>JAOSJV010000001.1:0-2005686 GCA_027493935.1 Burkholderiales bacterium
CAAGATTATATATACATTTTTTTAATCCGACAACGCACTTAAAACTATTTAAAATGTTTAAAAGGCATTGGCATTACTATCGGGTATGCAGATTTATTTTTGCCAAATATCAACCTACCGCGATCATTCAGCACAATGATTACGATCCACTAAATATTTATTGGTTCAAAGAAGCCTCCTTTCGAAAGTGTAAAAGAATAAGGTTTAATGCTAGCCATTCGCCTGATGATCCAAATCGTGATATTCAAAGGATGCAGCTTATGCATATAAACAGCCTGCAAAATAAATTTAAAATCCCGTATTGGCTGGCATTTCTCTTTCACTATTTTAATCATATTACGTCATATTATTTTGGTTATTATATAGTGCCTTTCGTAATTACAGGTCGTGTTTTTAAGCCAAGCATAAGATCCTTTCCAATTAAAAAAGAAATGGTATAATAAAAAAATAAATTATTATGAACATAGCATTGCTTATTCAGAAAAAGAAAAGAAAGGTTTAGTGGTTTATTGTGGAGAACCAGCGACTGCAATAAGAAATCCTTTATATGATATTCAGGAGGATGTATTTTTTCTGCCTTTACGGGCCAATAGAGGAAATGAATACAATTCTTATTTTGCTAACTCGCTCCGAAATGCAATATATAGCGAAAGCGAAGGATATGCCGCAGGAGGACGTAATTCAGTTCTTTTTTGATAGGTGGTCAGAGGCCATTGATATTTTAAAGAACAAATTCATTAATTATAAAATATTCTTGAAATTGAAACCCGGCCAATCAAGAGATATTCAGTTCCAATATAATGAACTTGCCAAACGCCTTTTAGAGCATAATGGGCATATCTCTATTATCCCGAGTGAAGAAAACACCCAAAAATTAATACTTGAAGCAAAAATTATTGTAACCAGTTATTCCTCTGTTCTATGGTGGGCCAATCATCTTAAAACTAAGAAAATCTTAATCAGCCTTGATATATTTGATATACCGGAGGGTGACCTTTTCTCAAATACAGAGGGTATTTGCTATTTTGATAGCTTAGAAGCATTGGCTAAGTATGACTTTTCAAAAGTTTCACAAAAAAGGAAAAGTATTTTGCCGGAACTTACATTGACAGCGTTTATGAAAAAACATGTTGGGGTTTGAATTTTATAACGGATGGTAAGATAATATGTTTGAAGATTTACTTTCAGTAAAAAAGCCTAAAATATCGATACTGACTCCATCATTAAACCATGGTAGGTTTTTGGTTGATACAATAGAATCTATTCTCAGTCAATCCTACAGAAATTTTGAGCATATTGTGTTTTTGATGGAGGTTCAACAGATAATACTATTGAAATTTTGAAGAAATATCCGCATATCCGGTGGATTTCTGAGAAAGAAGACAACATAGTTCAGGCATTTAGAAGAGGATTGGATATGGCTAAGGGAGAATATGTCATGCAATGCTGCGTTTCAGACGGCTACCTAAATAAAGACTGGTTTAAACATTGCGTGGAGATATTGGATTCAGATGAGGAAGTTTCTCTGGTGTGGGGATTACCACAATATATGACAGAGGATGGCTACCTTCGCAATATTTCATATGTAGAATTTTTTTAATGATCATCCTCCCCAGAAGATGGACTTCTTTCCTTTTTGGTTAGCTACAGGGTTTTGGTATCCAGAAGGAAATTATTGCGTTTCCCGAAGGGTTTTTGATATATGCCTTCCCAAAGATGACCCTAGAGATCCTTTTATAGATCATTTGCATATGGGATTTATTTATAATTTTAATGCCCTTGGCTACCTTCCTTATTTTCTTCCTGTAATTGCAAATTATGGCAGAACGCACGAAGATTCAAGAGGGAAGCGGTTATCTAATATAGAAATGCCTATTATGGATAGATATTATAGGTATGTAAAAGATTATAAAAATAAATTTCTCAAAGGAAGTAGCATTCATGTTTTTAAAAACAGAGTGTCTACAATATTGAAGGAAGTTACTCATGCTGAGATTAGAAAATGTAGGTGGAAAATACTGAGATATCGCATTATTAACTCAAGATGTGTTTGGGTATATTTTTATATTTTAAAAAAAAAAGTTAAAAAAAAAAAAAAAAAAAAAAAAAAAAAGAACTTTTTAAAAAAAATATAACAATTTTTTTTTTTTTTATTTAAAATATATTTTAAGGGGAAAAAAAAAAAAAAAATAAATTAAAAAAAAAAAAATATAACTTGAAAGAAATTTTTTTAAAATTTTCTTAAAATCTCTAAAAACAACAAATATAGAAAAACGTGAAGAATGGTTGAAGAAGACACTAAAAAAAATTCCAGATGGTTCTCGTATTCTTGATGCTGGTGCAGGAGAGCAGCAGTACAGGTGCTTCTGTACCCACCTAAACTATGTAGCTCAGGATTTTGCTCAGTATGACGGCAAGGGCAATGATGCAGGGCTACAGATGGGAAATTGGAATCAATCCAACCTCGACATCATTTCTGATATTACAGCAATTCCAGAACCAGACGCCTCTTTTGATGCCATAATGTGTGTGGAGGTACTTGAACATCTAACTGATCCCATTAAAGCAATTCATGAGTTTGCTCGCTTACTCAAACCAGGTGGACGTTTGATTTTAACCGCGCCTTTTTGTAGCCTGACGCATTTTGCCCCTTTCCATTTTTATAGTGGATTTAACCGCTATTTTTACCAAAAATGGTTGAAAGAACTTGGGTTTGATATTGTTGAGATAGTGCCAAACGGCAACTACTTTGAATTTCTCCAACAAGAAATTATGCGATTAAATCTTATGTCACTAGAATATGCAACAAAAGCTAAATCATTAAGTATGATTGAATATTTTGCTATATGGAAAATACTGCGAACATTAAAACGTTTGTCCAAAAATGATAACGGTTCAAATGAAGTCTTGTGTTATGGGTATCATGTCCTTGCTACTAAAAGGTAATTAATAAAACGGATAATTGATGAACCTTAAGAGTAAAATAAAAAAATTCAATTCTTATATACTATAAATGCATATTGGAAGGCAAAACAAACAAAAAGAAATTACGCAACTATAAAAAAATATTATGAGGTTCTTTCTGCCGAAAGAAAAATCATATATCAGGAAAATAATATTCCAAATCAGTTGGCTGATTCTTTTAGTGAAAGAAATATCAAGATAAGGCCATTACCAAAAGGGAATTTAAGAATTATCTATGTAGGAACAGATGAGGGGCAAGATTTTGGAGGGATTATACAGGGTTTACGAAAGTTCGGAGAGGTTATTGCTTTTGATCAAAAATCTGGTCTATATGGACAAATGCTTTTTGATAAAAAGGGAGTAGATGTTGCCCAAATTAACGGAAAACGACTAATGGCAATTGTCCATGACAACATTAATTCATATCCTTTGCACGTTGTTATCGGCCAGATGTGGGGCGGGACAATGGATTCCAGTATATTGCAAGCTGTGAGAAATATGGGAATCCCAGTTGTCAATATTTCTATGGATGATAGGCATGCATTTCGATTGAGAAAAGTTGATGGCAAATGGATGGGAACATCCGGTCTTATTGGGGCAGTAGATCTTGTCTGTACAACAGCAAAGGAATGTTGCTTATGGTATCAAACAGAGGGTTGTCCAGCTATTTACTTACCGGAGGCAAGTGATCCAGAGTTATATAAGCCAGGTACTGTTACAAAGGAGTACGATGTCTGTTTTGTGGGAGCAAATTATGGGATTAGACGTAAAATTGTTAAGGCTATCGAGAAAAAAGGTATCAGAGTTACATCTTATGGGAATGGCTGGCCAAATGGGAGGATAGATGTAAAAATATTACCGGAAATTTTTTCTAAGTCCCGCGTAGTATTAGGTGTAGGCACTATTGGTCATTGTACAGATTTCTATTCGTTGAAGATGCGGGATTTTGACGGGCCGATGTCAGGGAGTTTTTATTTAACTCATGATAATCCTGATTTATATGAGCTTTATGATATAGGGAAGGAAATAGTAACTTATCGTAATCCCGAAGAATGCGTTAATAAAGTTGAATATTATCTTACACATCCTGATGAAAGGGAAACCATTGCTAAAGCTGGGAAGGAAAAGGCTATAAAGAACCATACATGGGAGAAAAGATTTGATAAGGTATTACGAGTCGTTGGAATTATTAAATAGAAAAATACAGGGATTTATTAATGCCTAAAGTTCCTTTAATAAGTGTAGTAATGCCGGTATACAACTGTGAGCAGTATGTACGAGAGGCAATAGAGAGTATTCTTCACCAAACGTTTCAAGAGTTTGAATTTATAATTATAAATGACGGTTCAACTGATCAGACACCAGAAATATTAAATGAGTATGCAAAAAAAGATATTAGGATAAAAGTAATAAATCAACTTAATAGTGGTATAGTTGTAGCTCTTAACAGAGGCTTATTTGAATCGAAAAGTGAATGGATATTCAGAATGGATGGAGACGATATTGCTTTGCCCCATCGGTTTGCAGTTCAGATAAAGGCAATTGAGAAAAATCCTTCTTTAATTCTTCTTGGTGGATGGTGTCAGCAAATTAATACAAAAGGAGTTTTTTTAAAGGTTAATAAATATCCTTCTCATCATAATAAACTAATACACAATTTAGAGGCACATAACCAGTTTTTTCCACATCCAACTGCATGTTTTCGCCGTGGAGTAGTTATGAAATTAGAAGGATATAGAGAAAGATTTCGTCATGCAGAAGATATTGATTTGTGGTTTAGAATGGTAGGACATGGTCAATTTGCTTGTTGTGACGATGTAATACTTTGTTTAAGAAAACATGAAAAGAATATATCTGATTTTGATTTTGGCAGAATTCAACAGGTGAAAGCTGTTGCTGCATTTATATGTAATTTTCAACGCAAATATAGACGTTTTGATCCATCGCAGATGAATGAAAAAAACTGGCAGGAATTTTTGTTTTGGATTGAAAATGAAATGGACTCAAATGGATACTTTCGAAAAATGCGAGGAATGGATGCATTAAGAAAAGTCTGGTACTCCAAACCAGGAACAAATATGTTAAAAAGGGGGGTATCTGTAGTCCGTGAACTAATTCGCAATCCTGTAGCCAGGAAAATTATTTGGAAGCAATTTGGGAATAGCAATTTTATTCTAAAATTAGCAAAGAGAAGCGAAGAAGCATTGAAGTAAATGAAAGATATAAAAGCAACAAATTTGTAAGTTGTCAGATAGTGTTGTGTCTCTTTAACCGTGCAGTTATCACAAATATTGTTAAACCGCACTTTCAAAAACTCTTAATGTATTTTTTACTGCATTTTCCCATGAAAAATTTTCTGCCCTTTTTAATGAAATTTTTTTCAATGTTAAAATTAAATTCTTATCTGTTATTGTTCTGCATATTGTATCTGCCATGGTAATAGGATTCATAGGGTCGAAGTATACAGCAGCGTTTCCGCACATCTCCGGCATGGGTTCTATATTAGAAGATAGTATTGGAGCGCCACAAGCCATTGCCTCTATTAAAATATTTGGGCAATTCTCACAGGTAGAAGGGTAAACAAAAAGTAAACACGAAGCATAAAGAAAAGGAAGCTCCTCGTACGACACCTCTCCCAGAAATAAGACCCTTTCTTCAAATTTCCTTTCTCGTATAAATCGCATCATTTCATCATAATAACCATCATCAAAACATCTCCCCACTAATACAAGTTTTATCTCATTATCTATTTTGTTACAGATTAGTGAGAATGCCTTTATAAGCTCAAAAAAGTTCTTATAACGATGGATATTTGAAACATAAAGTATAAATTTACTAAGATTATATTTGTTGCCTATTTGTTGTTTTTTATCTAAATCAACGTTTTCATGAAATAATTCTTCATTCTTTCCATGATATATGAGATTGGCATGCTTTAAAGAAAGCCCAAGATTCTTCATATCGTGAATCGCCTTTTTTGATATAAATATTACCTTTTTTGCTCTCTTGATGGATGCTATAGTTAATAATTTTAGGAGTTTTAGTCTGTACTTTTGAATTTTACGTTCGGCATCAATAATTGCATCGTCGAATGGGGCAAGATTTTGTATCATGACAACATTTGGTATCGTTGAAAAAAGAGGGCATATATTCCCAGGAGAAAAAAGAACATCAACGCCTTCTTTTTTCAGGATAAAAGGCAAGATTAATTGTTCCCACAAAATGCGTAATAGAGGATTTCTTGAGGCCATTCTAAAAGATAAAAATGTAAAATCGGGGTGTTGAAAATAAAATACATCTTTTCCTTTGAGTGTTGTGAGTATAAGAAATTGATGGTGAGTGTTTATTTTTGACAAATACGTTAAGAGATTTTTATATAGGTGACACCTCCGCCGGCAACGGCAGATGTCGTATTAATGGCTATTTTCATGTAATATTAATCCATTAGGACACGGATAAATACTGATAAACGCGGATTATATAACATTCCCGTATCTGAAACAACGAATAAAATATTGTGTGACAGTTCTGTTTACCGCAGAGAAAGCGGAGACTTAGTCGCGAGTCTTCGGTGTGAGCGCAGACGAACACTCAGTTGAACGATCGCAGAGGCAGCAAGGTAGGTAATGGTTCACCAGGCGCAAAGGTAGTATTTTAATTTTTCTTTGCGTCTCTTATTATAAGGAGTATAACCTATAATTATCCGTCGGAGGAGCTTGAAGAAGAAATCAGGAAAGATTTAAATACTTTAAAGAATGTGATAAATTAAAAGATAAAGGTTGCTGGCTTGTCAGTTTTAGTAAATATCGTTGTCCCTGTTTTCCAATGTTGCTGAGGCACTTAGACATGCATGGCTTGTGTAAAGTAAATATGTCAGCTATGAACATTGGAGTGTCAAGATTCAAGATCTGACCCTCGGTACTGTCATATCAGATGGAAAGCGATGATAATGCAGTAATAAACGGCATACGTCAGAATACAAAAACCGGCAGACCTTGCGGTGGCAAGTCTTTTATAAAAAAAGAGATTAATGGCATTATCAAAGGGAAGACCGCCAAAGAAAAAATAAATGGTTGCCATCCCTATTATTCCCTCATATCGATAGGTGTATAATGCCTTGCTGAGAAGGGAGCAGGAAAGCCGTATGAGGGAAAAACCTCACGTAAGGTTTGATGAGAAGATGCTGGAAATAGGGTATGGTTGAGATGGTGTGTGACACTCTCAGAGGAAACGGAGAGAAACAGGGAACACAAATCTTAACCTGTAGCCACTACATCAGTGTTTTGCTTTACATTTAATAAGGAAGATTGTTAAAGATATGATTGATGCTATGCCAGAGGATGAGCTTAAAAAAGTCTTTGGAATCCTGGAACGTCTTATAGAAAAAGACAGTAATGAAGCGTGGTCAGTATGGGAAGAACTTGGTAAAGACGCTGCTGAAGGCAAATGGAATGATGCTTCAGAAAGACACGATTTCTATTTATACGGAATAAAGAAATGAAAATCTTTATTGATACCAGCGCGTGGGTTGCCTTAGAAAACAGAAAAGACATTCACTTGATAAAGATTTTGAAAAAATGGGGTTTTCAAAAACCCCTTTTTTTAAATATATATGGGGGGGGGAAATTTTCTTAAATTTTTTAAAAAAAAAAAAAAAAAAAAAAAAAAATATTCTCTCTTTCTTAATTTGATTTTTATTTTTTTTTTTTTTTTTTTTTGTGTTGTTTTTTTTTTTTTTTTTTTTTTTTATTAAAAAAAAAATAGAAAAAAAATAATATTTTTTTTAATAAAAAAAAAATAAATTTTTTTTTTTTTTGTTTTTAAATAATAAAATATAATATAAAATAAAAATTTATATTTAATTTAAAAGAAATAATATTTATTTTTTCTAAATCCTGCAAACAAGGCAAAGCCTTGTTGCAGGAATAGGATTGAAATGGTAGGATTTCCAAGGTATTCGGCGGTATATTGATAACAAAAAACACCTGAAAGGAGATTCACCATTTCGATGAAGAATATAGCAAAAAAATACAGCAAAAGACAACCGAAAATCAAGGCAGAGATGAGCGGGAAAGGCTTAACGGTACATGCAGGGCTTTTACCGGTATTGAATTTTATGGGTAAGCTGATGTTCCGGGAGAGAGTCCATGAAGCGGTCCATAAGGATCGTGGAGCAAATGCCCGGTATCAGTTTATCGATGCGGTACAAATGGTAGTGATAGGGTTGATAGCAGGGGCGACATCGATGGTAGAGGTGATGAAGGTGTGTACAGATGAGGTATTGAAGAAGATGTCCGGGTGGAAAGAGGTACCTGTAGATACTACGATAGGACGTATTATGAAGCTGGCGAGTCAGGGAGATATAGTGGAACTGACGGGGGTGATCCACCGGTTTAGGGGAAAGATATGGAAGCGTGCGGTGAGATCAGGCCATAAACTCAGGAGTGCTCTTTGCGAAGTATGGATAGATGTTGATTCTACCGTAGATGGTGTATATGGGAAACAGGAGGGTGCAGAGGTAGGATATAATCCGCACAAGAAGGGGCAGAAGGCGTATCATCCCTTAATGGCATTTATTGCAGAAACAAAGGAGGTATTACATAGTTGGTTCCGCTGTGGAAGCGCCTACACGAGTAACGGAGTAGTAGAGTTCATGAAGGAATGTATGGCGTACATGAATAAGGGGGTAAGGGTGGTATTTCGGGGAGACAGCGGTTTTTTTACCGGAGAATTACTTGAATACCTTGAGTCAATATTGGCGGGATATCTGATTAAGGTAAAGCTGAAGAATCTGGAAGGATTGCTTGAAGGGCAGAAATGGAATGAGGTGAACGGGGAGCCAGGATGGGAACAGGCTGAATTTTGGTATCGATGTGCAGGGTGGGATCGTGCGAGACGTTTTGTGGCAGTGCGGCAATTGGTCAAAAGAGAAAAGAAATTAGTAGAAGTGTCCGTGTATGAGTATTTTTGTTACGTTACAACGGAGCGGTTAAGTCCGATGGAAGCGCATCGTTGTTATGGAAAGAGGGCTACCTGCGAGACTTTGATAGAAGAGAGTAAAGGACAGATGAATGCGGGGCACATACGTACGGGTGAATTTTTGGCCAATGCTGCGCTATTTCAGTGTGCGGTGTTAGCGTATAATCTTTTGAAGTGGATGGGATTGCTCAGTGGTGGAGTGATACAACAGTGGGAAGTAAAGACGATGAGACTGTGGTTAATCCGTGTGGCAGGGAAACTGGTGGAGAGAAGCCGGCAGATGACATTAAAATTGCCGGAGAAATTTCTCCATCAGGAGGAATGGGAAAAGTGGGAACGCATGTCACTGGATGTAGTTTTTCAGTAGAAAACCGACGTTGTATTTCGTTTTTTTAGTCTTTTGAGAGTGGTAAGTATACCGCAGATGGAGACAGTACATCCCTATCTTGATTTTCATTGCATCAGAGAGCACGTTTCCGACAATTTCCCATGTCTTTTTGTTTAAAGTAGTACAATAGCGCTACCACAATTGCTAAAAAACGGATATCTGTTATCGCTTTTTGCCAATCTTGGTAGTGGAAAATACTGATTTTCGCATTGCGAAAATCGTTTGCAGGATTTAAAGGAAACTATACTGAAATGAAAGATAAAATATTTAAAGGAATGACGGTGGATGATATAGTTTCTGAAATCGAATCAAACAAAGATTTACCATAAAATTTATGAGGAGATTCGTAACGCAACGTTTTTAAAAGGAGAGAGAGGATGCTATGCCAGAGGAAGAATTTAAAAAAATCTTCGAAACACTGGAATGTATTATGGAAAAAGACAGTAATGAAGCGTGGTCAGTATGGGAAGAACTTGGTAAAGGCGCTGCTGAAGGCAAATGGAACGATGCTTCTGAAAGACACTATTTCTGTTTGTACGGAATAAAGAAATGAAAATCTTTATTGATACCAGCGCGTGAGTTGCCTTAGAAAACAAAAAAGACATTCACTTGATAAAGATTTTGAACAAATGGGCTTTGCAAAAAGACCTTAGCTAATATGTATATGCCATGTGAAATATTTTTCAAATTCTTTTTAAACAAATTTGGGAATCAGAGAAAAATTTTTCCACTTTCGTATCCGGGTTTATAATAGGAGCATTTCCGATTTTTTGTAACCGTTTGTGTGATTGGGGCAAAACAACGCAGCAAGGGGGATGTGGCAAGCCTGTCCCCCGCTGGCGGGGGATTAAGGGGGTGGAATTGTCTGCGGAGGAAATCTGGGAGGTTTATAACATGAATAGCCATAAATTTTTCTTCTCATTCCTACGTTCTGCGGGAATGCATGTCACGAAGCAGGATAAAATTGTCCATTTGACCAGTCTGCGGAGCGTGGGAAAGAGGGTCAAATTTGTTTTCATAATAAAGGGGTAGTTGAATCGATGGAGAAATCCAGTCCACCCCCTGCACCCCCGCCAGCGGGGGACATAGTTTGAACAACAGGCGCATTCCCGATTTTTGGTTAACTAATTGTACATTGTAACACAAGCATCCTGCTTGTGGCATTTTACCCTCAAACAGGAAGCTTGTGTTACTATTCCTTTCCCTCTCCCCGCTAATGACATTTTTACAAAAATCGGGAATGCTCCCGTTCATAATAAAGAAACAGGCTTGCCCACAGGTATCTGAACTTTCGCTGACAGGCAATGAAGTTTTACAGCAATAACAAGACACTTAGTCAAAGATTTATCTGATAGATTGTGTATAAATTTATGTATTGTATGACAAGGTGAGAATGTTGCATTTTTTGAGAGAGGCGTACAAGCGCTGCAAATCCAATGGAGGAAGCGCCGGGGCAGACGGGATTACATTTGAAGATGTGGAGTCATACGGGGTGGAGAAGTTTCTTGGAGAGATAATAGAGGAACTTGAAAACAAAACCTACGAACCACAGCCGGTACTGAGAGTGTACATACCTAAAACCAACGGTAAGACACGACCATTGGGAATCCCTGTGATAAAAGACAGGGTAGTGCAGATGAGTGTAAAGCTTGTAATAGAGCCGATATTCGAAGCAGACTTTGAAGATAGCTCCTACGGATTCCGACCGGGACGTTCAGCGGGCGATGCTGTGAGGAAAATCAAAGAAAGACTGCGAGAAGGGAAAACAGAGGTATTTGACGCAGACCTTAGTTCTTATTTTGACACAATACCGCACAAGGAATTGTTACTGTTAATAGGGATGAGGATAAGCGACAAGAACGTACTGCACTTGATAAAAATGTGGTTAAAAGCACCGGTGGTAGAGGAAGGCAAACCAGGTGGCTGGAGGAAAAATAAGATAGGAACACCGCAGGGAAGCGTAATATCACCATTATTAGCAAACATATATCTGCACATGCTCGATAAAGCAGTCAATAGAGAGAATGGGGTTTTCTATAAGTATGGGATAACAAATCATACGTTATGCGGATGATTGGGTACTGATGGCAAAGCGAATACCTCGTGAAGCATTAGACTATCTCAATAGGAAACACAAGAAATACTGGAACATAGAACCAAGCAAGAAATCACAAAAGAAGGTTAGGGAAAAGATAGGAAACTACCTCAAGGGCAATGGGCATAAAGCGGCGGAAAAAGTAGCTAATGAATTGAATGCAATAACAAGAGGATGGATAAATTATTTCACAATAAAGGGAGTAACGTATCCAAACAAGGTGAAAAGAGACCTACGATATTATCTTTTCAGGAGATTGACGAGATATTATAAGAGGAAAAGTCAGCGCAGGAGCAAGCTCTATAATCGGGGAGCGTTTAAGGAATTAGTCAATAGATATGGACTAATAGACCCGACAAAATATGTTCCTGTCAGACAACCTGTGAAAGCTTAAGAAGAAGACTGTCGGAAAGCCGTGTGCGGGAAAATCGCATGCACGGTTTGACGAGGGGGGCAGATGATAAGTATATGGCGGAGATATGGTGGCACTGGCGGAAAACCAGCCAGCAAACAGAGAAAACAAACTTCTGCCTAAATTCTCGTCGTCTGTTTCTACTCTACCGTTTATTCGTGGCTAAATAATTAAATGGAGAGAAAATATGTTTGATAGAATAACATTTGATTCTCAGATTATGGGTGGAAGAGCGTGTATTAGAGGTATGAGATTCCCGGTTTCTGTAATTGTTGGGCAAATTGCACATGGGGCTACTATTGAGGAGGTACTGGTTGACTATCCAGACCTGGAACGTGAAGATATACAGCAGGCATTAGAGTATGCAGCGTGGTTGGCACAGGAGGAAGTCCATACGGTATAAGTGGTTAAAATGAGATTTATTGCAGATATGGGTATTGCCATGAAGGTTGTTGAATGGCTAAGGGAAAACGGACACGATGCAGTGCATCTTCGGGAAGAAGGTTTACACAAACTTTCGGATAGGGAAATTTTTAAAAAAGCTGCCTCTGAGGGGCGTATTATTTTGACTTTTGATTTAGATTTCGGAGAAATTATTGCCCTTTCTGAAGGAATATTAGTTAGTGTTATTCTTTTCCGACTTCGAAATACTCGCACACCACATGTCATGAAACGTCTTGAACATGTATTGGATGAATCTTGTGATTCGCTTAAAAGAGGGTCAGTTGTTGTTGTAGAAGAGACACGACATCGTATCCGTAAATTACCCATAAAGACTGAAGAGGATTGGCGATAACAATGAAACCAATTATTTCTGTGGAGATCGGATTTTAGAAATGGTTTGGACACAGATGAACACTGATGGACACGGATTATCGGCATATTAAATTTAAAGATCTGACCGAGAAGATTATCGAAATCTTCTTTAAAGTTTATAATAAACTTGGTTACGGTTTTCTGGAAAAAGTTTATGAAAATGCAATGATGATAGAATTCAAAAAAGAAGGCATTCACGCTGTATCACAATAATTATTTGTTGTTCGTGTAAATTTAGAAACCGTTCAAGATTACTGCCAAGCTATAGGACACAGATAAACGCAGATGGACACGGAGAAAGTATTTAAATGCACCTGTGAAAGATGGGATTTAGAGATTTGTCCCTTGGTTTTTGCATGTGCCTCTTTGGTTATGTGGCACACACTATGAAGAAAGGAAACGCAACCAATCTTCCCCTTTTGCCGTTGATTTCACATAATGATTTTGTTACTTTTGTGTTATGTATAAGTCTTACGACCTTATAAAAAACCCTGAACCCAAAATCGGCGAAGAAGAGGCCCATAGAGTTCATTGAATCATTTAAGGGCGATATTGCTACGAAAACTGACCTTCAATTGCTAAAGATAGACATCGAAGGTAAGCTTGACAAACTCGATACAAAGATTGAATGGGTAAAGAGCGAGCTTGAGGGTAAAATCTAAAATTCCAGGCTTGATTTAATGGACAAAATCGGGGCGGCAAAGATAGATATGCTCAAATGGCTTTTTGGTTTCTGGATTACACTCATGGGAACTATTATTGCCCTATGGTTATCCAAATAGCATCCTGCCTGAATTTTTTTGAGAAAATAACTAATAATGCCAACAGTTCTTAACATAGCGCCAAGCGCCTAAAAATCTGCCATAGTCAGAACTCTTACCGATGCACATTGCATGTTACTTTAAGATACGGAGGTTTTTATGCCCATTATAAACACCCTTGAGATTTACGAAGACTTAAAATCACAATTCAAAGAAGATGAGGCGCGCACTTTGACAAAGGCATTAGAAAAATCTTTGGAGGAATACCAAAAGAAGCAGGAAAGTTTTTTGGCAACAAAGGATGATATTGCTAAACTCCGTGAAGAGCTGAAAGACGATATAAATAGCTTAAGTTTAATAACAAAAAATGATATTGCCAATTTGCGAAGTGAACTGAAGGATGATATTGCCAATTTGCGAAGTGAACTGAAGGATGATATTACCAAATTCCAAATAGAAACGAAAAACGATATGACTAAACTTCGTGAAGAGCTGAAAGAAGATATTAATAAGGTAAGAAATGATCTTGCTAATGCAAAGGCCGAAATTATCAAGTGGTTATTTATATTCCTGATAGGTCAGGGAGCGACAATTATTAGTATTTTGAAGTTTATAAAGTGAAAATAAGGAGGTTCGCCATGACACCGGTTCTGGAAAATAAAAAGTACACCTATGAAGATTATTTGAAAATTTCTGATGATAAAAGGTACGAACTGATTGATGGAGAATTAATTATAACACCATTTCCGAGCACGAGGCATCAAAGGATTTCGAGGAAGATTGAATTTGTTATTGAGAAATTTGTAGCAGATAATAATCTGGAGGAGGTCTTTGATGCTCCCTATGATGTTTATCTTGATGAAGAAAATGTTGTTCAGTCGGATATCCTATTTGTTTCAAGAGACAGGTTGAGTATCATTGGTGAAAAGAATATCCAGGGATCACCTGACATGGTAATTAAGATAGTTTCTGAAAATAGCGCATATAGAGATATTGTGCAAAAGAAAAATCTTTATGCGAGATTTGGTGTAAAGGAATACTGGATCGTGATACCGGAGACCTAAGAGATAGAAATCTATATGCTGGAAGAAAACCATTACCGGTTGTATAAGACATACGGGAAAAACGAATCTCTTGAATCGCCTGTGCTAAAGGGCTTAAGAATGGAGTTAAATAATATACTTTAGAAACAAGCATATGACCAGTTGGTAGGCTAGCGTTAAAACCTCCAGCCCCCAATCGTCGCCAGGTATATTTGTTACCAAACCAACATCCCCTTTTAAACCATACGGCTTTCCCGTAGTTAGCGACCCCTGCAGAGTTGCGCTATAGCAGAGAATGGACGTTAATACCATGCAAAGCATCTGGCGATCTCCAATTGTCATTAGAATTTGTTTCGGATTTCGCGTTTCGTGAAGGTTGCAGTTTAATTCCAGTTGCAGGGTTTAATTATTTGGGGTGAAGTTCCGTTATAGGGAAAAATTGAAAAGGTCTGCCTTCCGGATCGGAGAAATTTATTCGGGAAAAAAGATTGCAGGCAGACCGCCGTTACGCCACCGCCATGCAGTCTGTCCCAAAAATAAAAATGACAGGTGTAAGAGGTAGTTCCCATTCCCTCTCTTTTGTTTTTTTCTTGCTTCAAGGTAATTAATTATATAAAATCTTCAAATTATGCAAAAAAGCAAATGTACCTATTTTACCGAAATACCAACAGGCTTGTTTTACGGCATTTCGATAAAAAATACAGTGTTTTTATTCTTTTTTTCTGTAGTTTACAGCGGTAGTAAATTTTTCGGGTATGTCGCAAATTTTTGACTTTGTTGTGTTTGCGGTTTTTGCGCCAGTAGCTCAGATGGATAGAGCATCGGATTTCTAATCCGGCGGCCGAGGGTTCGAATCCTTCCTGGCGCGCCATATTCATTTCAGCTAAGCCTTATATACATTTGTGGTGAGCGTAGCTCAGTTGGTTAGAGCATTAGACTGTGGCTCTAAGGGTCGCGGGTTCGAATCCCGTCGCTCACCCCATTTTTTTCAATTCCTGATTGATACATTCTTTCGTTATTCTTTAATAATAAAAGAACCAGCGTTTTAAATACATTAAGTGTCTATTAGCGGTTTTGGACGCCATATTTATTTCGTGATAGAATTTTTGCGGGGTGAAATCAGGTTGACATTTGTCCTATCTTCTATATAATTGCGACTTTGTTTTATTGTCCAATTTTGATGTATGAACGACTGCGCCGGCATTGCGTCTTTTTTTGCGCTCGTAGCTCAATTGGATAGAGTGGTGGACTTCGAATCCAAAGGTTGCAGGTTCAAGTCCTGCCGGGCGCGCCATTCTTAAATTTTTTCAATAAATAACCTTTTGCGCCCTTAGCTCAGATGGTAGAGCAACTGACTCTTAATCAGTGGGTCGGAGGTTCGATCCCTCCAGGGCGCATCAATAAGATTGCCGTTTTTAGTACGTCGGGCATATCGTTTAATAGAAATTAAAACAGTACCATTACTATGAGGGCATTGAAAACTCAATACCTTGCAAATGTAAGATTTAAGACTGCTCAGTCGTTGTTTATAATGAAAGACAATAGATCTCTGTTTTAGTGAAACGCGATACCGGCTTTGTAAAATTGCAAGAAATATTTAAACGTAATTGCTGTTTATTCGGTTGATATATTTTTATGCCGCAATTGTAATTTTAATTGAGAAATTTTATTTCTTGATTTTAAACAGAGGTCTGCGAGGGTGGCGGAACTGGCAGACGCGCAAGACTTAGGATCTTGTACCTTAACGGTGTGGGGGTTCGATTCCCCCCCCTCGCATAAATATGCGAATATAAAAAGCGGGTGTAGCTCAGTGGTAGAGCATCACGTTGCCAACGTGAATGTCGTGGGTTCGAGCCCCATCACCCGCTCCAATTTTTTAGCAAGTGTTAGAATACGGAATGATGAATCATGAATATAACAATTGAAAATGCAGGGCCTTGTAAGAAGCTTTTAAAGTTTGAAATTCCCAAAGAAGCAATAGAAAGCGAATTAGAGAAAAAGACGCTGGAAGCCTGTAGTTCTGTACAGCTTCCAGGTTTTCGAAAAGGACACGTACCCAGAAAACTGGTTGAGAAACGATTCGAAACCCAAATCAAAGAAGATGTGAAGCAATCCCTCATAAGCGAATCGTATGAAAAGGCATTAGAAGAAAACAAAATCGAACCTGTAGGCGAACCTAAATTTGACCCTGAGTTCGGAAATTTGAATCTTGAAATCGGGAAACCGCTCACCTTTGACGTTACGCTTGAAGTTTTGCCTGTATTTGAAGTAGGCCAATATAAAGGTTTACAGTTAAAGAAGAAGGCGATCGATGTGTCTGAAGAAGAAATTGATAAGCTCCTAAAAGAATTGGCGCTGCAAAAAGCGCAATTTACTGTTGTGAGTGGTGGAGGTATAGAAGAAAAGGATCTTATTATTTGTGACTGCAAAGTTGAAGTAAATGGTATAACTGTTTTTGAAGACAATGACATAGAAGTCAGTGTTGTAGACGGAAGCAAAATTGCTCATACGGAAATCCCTGAGTTGGTAAAATATTTAAAAGGAAATACAACTGGTGCCACATGTACGATTAATGTTGTATTATCTGATACGTTCAACATAAAAGAATATCGTGGAAAAGAAGCAAGTATAAAACTTGTGGTTAATGAGATAAAACGTTTAAGCCCTCCGGAAATAGATGAGGATCTTGCCAAAACCTTAAATTTTAAATCACTGGAAGACTTAAAATTAAATGCCAGAAAGCGCCTGGAAATAAATAAGAATATCTGGGCAGAAAACGATTTGAGGACGCAGATTCTTGATACACTTTTGGCTCAAACACAATTTGATCTGCCGAAGGACTTTATTAACAAACATGCAGAAGAAAGGGTATATAAGCATCAGCTTGATTTGGTAAAAAGAGGCGTTCCGTTTGAAGAGGTTCAAAAACAAACTGAATCAATGAAAAGCGCTTCAGAAGAATCCGTAGTGAAAGAATTAAAGGCATCGCTTATAATTGAGTATATTGCGAAAAAAGAAAAAATATTTGTAACTGAAAACGAAGTTGAACAACGAATAGTGGAAATTGCATATTCTTATAACACAGATAAAAAAGTTGTTCGAAAACAACTGGAAACACAGGGAAACTTATCTTATTTACGGAACGAAATGCGGGAAGATAAGACATTGGCTTTTTTGTTAAAGGAAGCAAAAATTGAACAGGAAGCAGCGAAATAATTTCTGATTTATTAACCTAAAGGAGTTTTTGTGTATAAAGATTATTTGTCGCGTTTAGAAAATGGTGCGTTTCCGGATGTTTCTCCACAAATGAAACAAGGGGCGCTTTTTGTTCCGTATGTTGTGGAAAAAACGGGGCATGGAGAAAGACATTATGATATTTTCTCGCGGTTACTTAAAGATCGTATAATTTTTATCGGATCAGCCATTGAAGATACGTTAACAAATTTAGTTATAGCACAGATACTCTTTCTTCAGAATGAAAACAAAAATCAGGATATTAATATTTATATTAACTCGCCCGGAGGATCCATAACTGCTGGTTTAGCTATCTACGACACGATGCAATTTGTACAATGCGATGTTGCCACTTTCTGTATTGGGCAGGCATACAGCATGGCTGCTATTCTCCTTGCAGGTGGCACAAAAAACAAAAGATTTGGTCTCCCCCATACACGTATCATGTTGCACCAACCTTGGGGAGGAATGCGGGGTACTGCGACTGACATTAGCATCCAGGCGGAAGAAATTCTGAAAATGAAAAAGTGTTTAAACGAAATCCTTGTAAAACATACAGGACAGCCTTTGGAACGTATAGAGGCAGATGTTGACCGCGACTTTTACATGTCATCACATGATGCAAAAGAATATGGTTTGATTGATGAAGTAATTGAATCGCTACGAGATAAGAAGGAGAAGGAATAAGTATTTTGCAATGCAGAAATATTTTGACAAAACACAAGTATAGATCGTGACTTTTATTTTTAAGTTTTTTTAAAGGAGGAATGTTGATGCATAGAGTGCAAAAACGCGTAATGGTTGTTTTGTTAATGTTTGCAGTAGCCTTTATCGTAGGTCAGGGTAACGTTAGTTTTGCAAAGGCGAAGCTGCAAGGGCATGTAAATATTAATACGGCAACTGAGGCGCAATTGGCAATGTTGCCGGGCATTGGTGAAAAACTGGCAAAAGAAATAGTTGCGTATAGAACAAAAATAGGACCTTTCAAAACAACCGGAGATATTATAAAAGTAAAAGGACTAAAAGATAAAAAGTTTGAAAAATTTAAAGATTTTATAATTTTGGAAGGTGAAACAACGATAGAAGAGATAAAAGAGAAGAAGTGATTACCTTTTAAAGAATAAATACAATACGAATCTTAGATAGTAAAAAAAGAAGGGACGTCCAAAACAGGCGTCCCTTTTTTGTTTTACGGTGTAAGGTTGTTGTAATTAACAAATAGTTGTGACTATTCAGCGTAATCTATTAAACTACCGGAGCACAACTCGTTCTCAAACCTTGTACTGAACATAGTGAAGTATCTGATTGGGTACGTAATGGCAATGGAAACTTCATTCGTTGGTTCAGGTTTGTAACCTGAACCAAACGTTTTATCCCTTCAATCCAATCTTCTATCAGCAGAACAAATGACAAATAAATTCCAAATTCCAACCAGTCATCATGTTGCATTTGCAACACCCGGAAACGATGAAAATGGTCTTATAACCATATCATATTGTGGTACATATACTTGAGCTATTTTTTGTAGTCTTACTTTCAGAACTCCTGATCTGGTGGAATTTAATTTGATACCAAATTAAACACAAGACGCAAATTTGTGACTGGCAAGACGCGTGTATCTCCCGCCCCAGTCTCCACGTTCCAGCGGAGGGAGTAAAACAGGGGTCATGCCATTTTCCATCCAGCAATGGGGATGCCTTCTATTGAATCCTTACCTATCTCACTGTAATTAATAAGCTTAGCTACTTTTTGATAAAAAAGGCACTTCAGGAGTTCTGACTTTTGAGTCGGAAACATCTGGCATTTCAGTTTCTGTACCGGTTCAAATGTATAGAGCCATCCAAAAGATATCGGCTTGTTATTGCAAGGGACTCGGCTTGTCATTGCGAGGGTTTTTTCCGAAGCAATCAGTATACTTACTAAGAGATATTTCGTGACGTAAGAAACGCCATATCGCGGGAGAAGCAAATTAAGGGTGGCTCAAGAGCTAAAAAATAGAATTAATTAATGGAATTAATGCGGGATGGAAGGATCTCTATGAAGGTTTATGAGATTGCTTCGGAAAAGACCCTCGCAATGACAAAGCGGATACCCTCGTAAAGACAAGCTGATGCCCTTTTAATGACAAAATAAATCACCAGTCATCATGTTTCATTTACAACACCCGGAAACGATGAAAATGGTTTTATAACCATATCGTGTTGTAGTATCTGTGCTTAAACTATTTTTTGTAGTCTTACTTTCGGGTCGGAAACATCTGGCATTTCAGTTTCTGTACCGGTTCAAATTTATAGGGCCATCCAAAAGGTATCGGCCTGTTATTGCAAGGGGGCTCGGCTTGTCATTGCGAGGGTCTTTTCCGAAGCAATCAGTATACTACGAGATATTTCGTGACGTAAGAAACGTCATATCCCGGGAGAAGCAAATTAAGGGTGGCTCAAGGGCTAAAAAAATAGAATTAATTAATGGAATGAATGCAGGATGGAAGGATCTCTATAAAGGTTTATGAGATTGCTTCGGAAAAGACCCTCGCAATGACAAAACGGATACCCTCGCAATGACAAGCTGATGCCCTTGTAATGACAAAATAAGTCACCTCATCATGTTGCATTTGCAATACCCAGAAACGATGAAAATGGTTTTATAACCATATCATATTGTGGTACCTGTGTTGGGATTTGGGCATTGGAATTTTACCGCAGTACATGGCCCCATTATACACATAAACTCATAGGCTCAGGCTGCAAGCCAATGTCATTAAGTTAAGCAACCTGCCTGAAGAGCCTAAAAAACAATGTAGCCCCTTTAGAGGCAGTCTGTTTGTAGCACAATAAAATTCAACAGGTAAATAGCTCCGTAGGAGCGGCCTGTATATGATTGACAGGAAGACCGGCCGCTCCTACGGAGCTTATCGGTAATACGTTTTTTTAAAAAACCAAAGTGTTACAATAATTCTTAACTTAATGACATTGGGTTGCAACCTGAACCCGCCGGGAGTCGTGTAATGTTTACGCTGAATAGTTACAAATAGTTTACAGAAGCGCTTTCTATGCTGATTATATCAATGTGTGTTTTTGGATCGCATGCGTGCCTTAATACTGCCTCTTTTTTGGTACAAATGGTCCTATATTTACCGGAGCATAATCAAGCCTGACTCCCTCTTCTGTAAAATAGGACAACGTATGTTTTAGCCAGTTTGTATCGTCTCTTCCGGGAAAATCCGTGCGAAAATGAGCTCCGCGGCTTTCTTCCCGTGCCAATGCGCCCATTAGGCATGCTTCCGCTACATCTAAATTCCCCTTTAGTTCCAATGCCCAAACCAACCCTAAATTTACCCGCGATCCCGTATAATCTAATTTAATTTGTCGATACCTTTCCTGTAATGCTTTTATTTCACATACTGCTGCCCGCAAGTCAGGGGCATTGCGAAAAATTCCCACCTTAGCATCCATTATTTTATTTAGTTCATTTTTAATTGTTACCGGTTTTTCGGCGCCTGTCGATTTACCAATCTTGTCGATGTTTCGTTTTGTTAGCTTTAAGACATCATTGAGGCGATTTTCACTTTTTTGCCTCTCTGAATTTTGCACGTATTTAGCGGCATTCCCTCCTGCGATTGCGCCAAACACAATAGTATCCAACAGAGAATTTCCACCCAATCTGTTAGCTCCATGGACACTGATGCAGGCGCTTTCTCCCGCAGCGTACAATCCCTTTATTTTCGTTTCACATTCGATATTGCAGTCAATCCCTCCCATAGTATAATGCTGACCCGGTTTAATTGGTATAAGGGAATCAACAGGATCTATACCGATAAATTCCATGCATATATCTCTTATGCCGGGTAATCTCTGTAAAATTTTCTCTCTTCCCAAATGTCTTAAATCCAAAAACACATAACTATCATCATAGCCATACCCCGCCATAATTTCTCTTACGATATTTCTTGCAATAATGTCCCTGGGCGCGATTTCCATATCTTTTCGGGAATCATCATATTTTTCAAGAAATCGCTCGCCTTTATTATTCAGCAAAAATCCACCTTCTCCACGACACCCTTCTGTGATTAAAATATTTTTCCCCAAAGTAGTTGTGGGATGAAATTGAATGAACTCCATGTCTTTCAATGGCACGCCAGCCCAATACGGGATTGCCATGCCCAGCCCTGTATTAATCAAAGCATTTGTTGTATTGCCATATATCCTTCCAGACCCTCCCGTTGCAAAAATTACTGCTCCGGCCTGTAACGCCTCAATCTCCCCGCTAATGATATCCATCACAATCACACCGACACAAACGCCTTCTTCGATTACCAGGTCTGTAACCAGCCATTCATCATACATCACCATTTCTTCCCGTTCTGATGCATGTTTCAATTGAATGATTTGTTGATACAGGGTATGTAACAATGCATGTCCTGTCTTGTCTGAGGCATAGCAAGCCCTCGGGAATCCTGCTCCGCCAAAAGGCCTTTGTGCGATCCGCCCCTCCGCTGTCCTGCTGAAAGGACATCCCCAATGCTCCAACTCATAAATACGATCTGCCGCATCTTTTGTCATCCGTATTACTGCATCCTGGTCCGCCAGATAATCACTCCCCTTTACGGTGTCAAATGCATGTTTTTCCCAGGTGTCATAAATCCCGCGGAAATGGTTTCCCAAAGGGGCGTTTATTCCCCCTTGTGCTGCGATAGAATGAGATCGCAGTGGATGTACCTTGGAAATTATTGCGATCTTAACGTTGTGGCGATTTACTTCAATGGCCGCCCTTAAGCCTGCTAATCCCCCGCCGACAACAATAACTTCATATCGTTTCATGGCAACCCCCCGCCCCAAAAAGGTGCGGCAATACTGTATTTAATTTCCCGCAACAATGTAGTTTTTTGAAAAGAAACATCTAATGCATTCATTATGTATTTACAGGACTACTGAATAAAAACCAATAACTGCTATTATAAAGAGAATGAAGATGGCAAGTCTCAGCATTTGTTTCTGGCTGCGGGTAAACCCGCAAAAATCCATAATGGTAATCCTTATTCCATTAAGCAGGTGAAATGCTATTGTTAAAAGTAAAATATATTGAAAAATATAGCCAAAATCTGTGTCGAACTTACTAATTGTGTAATCATACGCATCTTTACCGCGAAAGACTGCGCTTAGTGTCCATATGTGGAGAAATAAAAACAGTGTCAGCAATATGCCTGAAATACGATGTGCCCAAAAGGCAGCCATGCCAATGTTTTTATTTCTCCAAAGATCATAAAGGGTTTCTTTTAATTTTTGTGTAATCATCAACAAAACTCAAAAAACAGTGCAAATGCTACATGTCACGGTAATTCCAAGTATTTGCATTATTGGTTAATTACCCTGAGCTGGCATAGCCAGAGACAAACAAGACAAGCACGAAAACAGTCCTCAATCTGCAATCTGCCGACTGCAGAAGTGACCCTTAATATTTTGTCAAAAGATGCAAAGAAATTACTGCTAAGGTACTAATCCCTCAGCTTTTATTTTAGCAAACCAAATAAGTATATACACTCCTGTGCCAAATAAAACCATTCCCATAAACCATAAGGCTTGTTTGAATAGACCACCAGACCTCCTTTTAAAGTTGTAATCTGCAAAAATCCCCCAGATTCCATTCAAACCATGGAAGATTACCAATGCAAGCAAACAAATGTTAAAGGCAATCCACCCAGGAGAACAAAAGCGATTGACAATCTCATCATAGTAGCGGGAAGTATAACGACTCGGACTAAAATGAAATAAAAAGAAATGCACCGATATGCCCAATACCAGCAACAAGGCAGTGACCCTTTGTAAAAACCATGATAAAAAGCCCTTATTTTCCGTATTCATTTAAACTAATATTCCTGATAAAACAAAAGGTATGTAATTTTTCTTAAACGAAGAATAAGTCGTATTTATATACACAGTTTAAAAAGTAACGTTTTATAAACACGGATAAACGAGATGAGCTTATGACATAACCATTGTATTATTGGATGGTTAACTACATTCTCTTGCCAAAGAATCATATGTGTGCCTTATTTGGCATGTACGTTGCGCATTTAACAAATTAAACAATACTACAAAAACCATGCTTTAATTTTATAGAATATACCGGAGTCATCCATTATGAAAAACAGAATATTACGTTTTGCAAGTGAGGGGAGTTTTAGAGAAGTTTCAGTTAAGTTAAATCCATCAATTCAAAAAGATTTGGAATATGTAGTTAATTCTTTACATATTTTTGCCTTGCTAAAAAAAACGCCCACTCATCATAATCGAAACACACTTAATCTTTGAGGTACAAATTAATTTTGTATAGTAGATATTGGGCAGATAAACGTTAGCCTTGCACTAAAATATTTTCCTTCAAAAAGATACTTTTCAGCAATACGGCATACTTTTCTGAAGTGTATGCAAGATCTCGTGACAGAAGTTGGTCAAGGTGTTATCCCTTGCGCCCATTACCAATATACAGTCCCCCTTTTCTACTGTTCTTACTATCTCCGGTATAATATCCCCTCTTTTTTCTACAAAGAATGCATTTCTGCCGCTTTTCCCTATTTCACGGATAAGGTCTGCAGAGGAAATCTCTTTGCTGACAGAACCGCCAATATAATAGATTTCAGGCATAAAAAGTATATCTTCAGGGGAAAGTGATTGTATAAATGCATTTATCAGTTCCTCTCTCATAAAACGAGCGGGAAAGAATCCATGTGGCTGAAAAACTGCAATTACCCTGTTCCCTCCAATTTTTACTGCGCGTATTGCCGCTGCGATTTTTTCAGGATTATGGGCGAAATCGTCTATCACTTTTATGCCATTGTATTCCCCGATATTATCCATCCGCCGCTGTACGCCTTTATACTCATACAATGCGTCGGCAATTTCATTATCCTTTATGTTCATATGCCTTGCTACGGAAATTGCAGCCAATGCATTTGATACGTTATGAATTCCAGGCAGTTTTAATTCAAATGATTGTCCATTAATGTCAAATGTCGAGAGGCATGGTCTGTTTATTATGTTGGAAGCATAAATGTCTGCGGATTTTCTTAAGCCAAACGTTATGGTATTCTTGTGTCTGAAAGGTATTTTTTTTAGTTCCGGACAATCATCATTAATAATAAGCAAATCCCGGGTATTTTGAGAAAATGTTTCAAACAATTTTGAGATGCTTTCAATCGGTTTATGGTCTTTTGACATATTTGTAATGATGGAGATTTTTGGTGTGTAATTGACGATACTCCCGTCGCTTTCATCCGCCTCAATAGCAACAATATCAGAATCGCCTACCTTTGCATTGCCAGGAAAGTCAGGAGTAAGATAATTTTTAATACACCCGCCCACGATTATTGTGGGAGACATTCCCGCATGGTCGAGCACATAGCCCACCATACTGCTGACGGTGGTTTTACCGTTTGTTCCTCCAACGGCAATTCCAAATTTAGTATTAAACATTTCAGCAAGAATGTTCGAGCGTGTTGTAATTTTTTTATTGAGGGAAAGCGCCTTCTTAATATCCGGATTTTGCTCCTCTATTGCGGAAGAAACAATTACAACATCCGTTGTCTCTTTAATGCCTGAACCATCCTGGGGGGTCAGGTTGATGCCAAGGGAAGAGAGTTTTGAAAATATATTACCTGCAATTTGATTATCAAAATTCCTGTCAGAGCCGCTGACATGGTGTCCCATTTCTTTCAATACCTGTGCTATAGCACTCATTCCAATGCCGCCAATACCAACTAAGTGGTAGTAGCAAGGATTTTCGATAGGATTTTTCTTTAATGGATGTTTCATGGGCGCATTAGAATATATCTTGCAATGTTTTGATAGTCAAAATATTTATTTTGTAAAGAGGTCTTTTTGCTTTATATTCGTTTCTTGACAACGGAAATGTATCCATTTAAAATAGAACTTTTTACAGATTTTCCTGCATTTCACTTAACGCTTAAACATTGTCTAATCGGGGTGTATCCTGACATAGTTGATGATAAAATGGGGAAAACAGGATAGCAAAAGTACAAATAATTTATACCAAAACCAAAGAGCCTTTTCCTGAAAATACCGTTTTTGTAAACTATTTTTAAAAGCCGTTTATGCAAACAATAAACCACCATGCCTGCAAAAATCATACAGGGAAAGGAGATGTGACCGTTGGCTCTATTGGGGAAACATATTATTCTGGAAATGAAGGGTTGCTGCAGAGACATTATTAACAATGTCTCCTCAGTAAAAAACATCCTTGAAAAGGCAACCGAGATTTCGAATGCAACATTGGTCGACGTGATATGCCATCATTTTAGCCCTTATGGTATTACCGGAGTTGCTATTCTGGCTGAATCACACATATCAATTCACACATGGCCGGAGCACGAATATGCAGCGGTGGATATTTTTTTGTGCGGGAGCACTATGAATCCTCATAACGCGGCCTCGTACATTTCACAAGCATTTCATGCAAAAGAAACCTTTACTATGGAATTAAGAAGAGGCGATTTTCTTCTCCATGAAGCCGAAAACAGTTTGCCGTCAATATACCCTTGATCAATATCAATCTTTATTACAAAAATAACCATGGAAAAATTACCCTTAAACTGGATAGATGATTATTTCAGCGACTATGAACTTCACAAACTGGCATTCAAAAACATTGTGTACGAGGCAGAATCAAAACATCAAAAAATAATTGTTGTTGATACTTATAGCTTTGGCAAATGCCTTATACTTGACAATGAATTCCAGTCGGCTGAGTCAGATGAGTATGTGTATCATGAATCCCTGGTGCAACCTTCCCTTATAATGCATCCGGAGGCGCAAAGCGTCCTTATTATTGGCGGAGGTGAGGGCGCAACCCTGAGAGAAACGCTTCGCCATAAATCGGTAAAAAAGGCGGTAATGGTTGACATCAATGACGAGGTAATCTCGTGTGCGAAAAAAAGCCTCCCCTCATTTCATGAAGGGGCTTTTGATGATGAACGAACCTCGCTTGTTATTGAAGACGGGAGGAAATATCTGGAGAATACAGATCAACAGTTTGATGTTATTATTATTGATGTAAATGACCCTGTTGGCGGCAGCCCTTCTGCCATGCTTTTTACGAGGGAATTTTATCAGATCGCCGCAGGCAGGCTAAAGAAGGACGGCATTGTTGTTGTTCAGTCCGGCGCGGTTTCTGTTACGGATAATGACCTGTTTTCCGGTATATTCCATACGCTAAACGATGTATTCCCGCACGTATTTCCATACACCACCTACATACCGTCGTATGCATGTCTGTGGGGTTTTACCATAGCAACGCACAATCTGGGGGATTTAGACATCACCGGAGAAGAAATCGATTTCAGAATCGGGAATCGGGTTAATTCAGCATTGCGCTATTATGACAGCATTACCCATCATTCGCTTTTCAACTTGCCAAAATATTTGCGTGAAGAGTTAAAGAAAAGCAAACACATCATACGTGACAATGCACCTCTCATTAAACAATACCCCGGCGTTTCATCGGAAAAGATTTAGCGCCTTGTTCCATTTCCAGCAACCATTGCTTGACGTGAATCCCCGTTGCATATCCCGTTAATTTGCCATTTACCCCTATAACCCTGTGGCAGGGAATGACGGGCGGCAAAGGGTTTTTATTGTTTGCCATCCCTACTGCCCGCGCTGCCTTAGGATTACCAATCTGTTCTGCCACCCATTTATAGGAACGGCATTCACCGTAAGGGATTTCCCGCAGTTTGTCCCATACCTTCCTCTGGAAAAGAGTTCCGATGCTTAAATCAAGCGAAAAATCAAATACAACCTTTTTCCCTTCAAAATATTTTTTTAAAACAGCGATTTCGTGTTTCAGGAAAGCATCATTTTCGTGAAGTCTTGTATAGATTGCACATTGGTCATGGAGGGGCAAATCATCCCCTGAGGTGAGCGGAAATGCTATTCTGCAGATACCTTTTTTTGTTTTTGCTATGTACACATATCCAAGGGGGGTGGGGAATGTGCTAAAATGAATCTCTTTATAATTATTTGTTCGACCCTTTTTGTCCAAACGTCAACCGGTACCCTTTTATAAATCCCATAATGATTAAAGTAAAAAAAAGTAGTGTCGCAAGTACGGAAATGGAGAGCGTGGTTATTGTCCACAGCTCTTTTATAAAATAACTCCACCATGAATTTTTTAGCAAAGATACACCAAATTTTTCAAGAAAGAAGAGTATAGCAAAAAGGATGGCGAATCCGGGTATCAGATATTTAAAATCCTGTTTATGCGGGGACATTGATACGGTAAATACAATAATAGCAAAAAGGAACAGTACATGCCGCACTTCTTCTATATGAAACTGGCTGCGAAAAGAATGAAAAGTAATCCATACCGAATCAAGCAAATACCGGATTAAATTGAAAAGTCCATTAAATGAAAGAGGAATTTTTTCGGGAAATGCATTGTTTACGCGAATGGGATTGGACAGAATACCTGATATTAATAAGATGGAAAACGCACAGCCAAAAAGAGGCGCAGAGGTGATAATAAAGTCGAAAACAAAGGGGACCTTTGGTTTATCATACTTTATCCCAGTGTTATCCGTTCGAAACAAATTAAGTTCGCTGATGGTGGTTCCCGTAATAAGACATAAAAGAGCATGGCTAAGTTCGTGAACAATAGCTCCGGGCAGGAGAAATCCTTTAAGAAGCTTGTTGTTGATATATTTCACCCATAGCTCATTCGTGGCAAAACTGAGGAATAGTACCAAAATAATGCCTATTGCAAGTGAGAAATATATCATAGTGCACTTTTAAGAAGCCGTTTTACACGATAAGGATAACAATGCCAGTCAAAAATCATGATCTTCAACAGCATTCTTCACACCTTGCTCTACATTGTCATCTCACGGCTTTTCACAAACTTACCGACGTTGATAGTGGGCACAGGTGAATTTCGATATTATTTGCGGCATAGAGTATCAGAGCTTTTGTTCTATGTCAATCCAAAAAAGAAATCAATATAAGTAACTGAGGTGAAAAAATGTATAATGTTTAAAATTATCAAAAAAATAGTGAAATTGAATCAAGAGATTGTTATATTGAGAAAAAATATACCTTCTTTTAAGCTGTATTGAAATAGGGGCGGGGGCATAGCTCAGTTGGGAGAGCGTCTCGTTCGCAATGAGAAGGTCAGGGGTTCGAATCCCCTTGTCTCCACCATTTTATATAATCATCACTACAAGGAGCGATTGCATGAAAATTTCTATTGAAAGCCCGTCAAGAATAAAGATGACTCCGGAAACGGAACATGAAAAAGAGAGCCTTGAGGCGTTGTGGAAGATTCTTATACGATGTGAAAAAGAGAGCAAGACTCTTTGCCCTATCGGTGAATACATCCCCTCAAAGAATGATGGCGCCAATTTTGTCATACAGGAACACTAATTGGTTCTAAAGCAGGTGAGGTTTTTAAAACATCGCTTGTTTTATAGCCGGTTTAAATTATTTCATCTCTCGTTTCCATTTTAGCCATCAAGGGCAGAGGTCACAACGAGGCATGAAAGTAGTCCTGATTGTGATTAATACCGTATTCCCAGTGGTTTCAAGTTTTTTTTGTAACATAATAAATCCATGCGCTATGGTTATCGCTATCGCCAGGATGTAATGTATTGCCAAAGATATCGTACATTTCCACCGTTTCTAGTCCAATATCTTTGTTTTGTAATAGTTGATTATTTTTATTTATATAGTAAGTTAATAAAGCATAACTATGTGCCTTATCATTAATAATTGCGTATGTTTCGTTAAACTGTTCCCGCCTTTTATTTTTTAAAAAATTAATCACTGAGCTAAAATATTTTGCAAAGAGTTTTGCCTGAACGTATGGGCAGGGTGCAAAAGACATCCTGGGAAAGGAATTTTCAAGGCGGTAATTTCTATTATGAGAAGAAAACACAAATACCCCATCTTTTTTTAGTATTCTATGAATTTCCTTTAAGGTTTTTAGCCGGTTATTATTGCCCATAGAATCTAATCCATTATATGAAAATAATACAAAATCAAACGTGTCATCCTCAAAAATTTTCATATTTCTGACGTCATGATGGAGAAAAGTTGTATTGGCGAATTTTTCCTTGCAGAGTGCTATCATATCAAGAGAAAAATCCATCCCAATGTAATGCTTGCTTAATTTCGCCAGCGGTAAAGTTGTCCTTCCGGCGCCACATCCGATATCAAGTACCTGTCTGTCGGCAATATATTCCTTGTATTTTATAAAAATCATTACTTCGGCTATTTGCAATGCTGTAAGGGCATACTCTAGCACCGTGCGTTTCTTTTCATAACATCTCTTGTTTATAGCTTCGTAAGGCATTTTTCCCCTTTCAAAGAATCCTTTTCGTATCCTCTCAAAATTTCATCGTATTAAGATAGATATAGATATAGATTATAGATAAAGAATCCCTGATTTTTATAAAAAGTGACAAAAAATTAAGTTGAGAAACGAAAGACAGCAAGTTGTTTTCTTATCATAAATCAGGATCACGATAAAGCAAAAATCTATTTCTGTTATCATTACTGCTTGCTGCTTTCGCATCACTTATCATCAGGCTCTTTCGCGCATTTCTCCAACTCTTGGAAACATGTCAATGTGGATTTTACCCTCCCATGTGGCGAAGTGCATCGGCTTAATTTCCTGCTAAAGCAGATTTTATTATTTCCCCCCATGCGGCAGCATGGAGCTTGCACATGGAATGATTTTTCAAAAAATTAAAATGGTACATGGTTTTTAAATTTTAACGAATGAAGAATATATCGATATGACCGACTTCCGCCGGACAATGACCATATATAGACATGGTTTAACATGTTGCTGTCGCATTGTTTATTATACTTGCATTGCTATAAGATAGATATCCGGTGACCGTTTCGCGTCTATCTCCGTAAGTGATATTAATTTAAGAAAACCCGTATGCTGTTGTTCACCAATAGGTTATAAACTAATAAACATAAAAATAAAGACGGCATAGATGTTGCTTGCCTTTTGTTCAATCTTTTGCAATAGGTTGTTGCAAAAATTATGGGCAATTTTCAAATGGCCCTGGAATTCAGTCATCATTAAATTCAAAAAAAGAAAAATTTTGAGGCCTTGCCTCAGAAATAGTTGTTGTCAGCGCGTAATTGTGCAAATTGACAATCATAATTTTCACAAGGTAAAGCAGGGTGTTTAGGCTATATTCTGATGTGCAGGCACTATCAATTATTTTTGCAATCAGACATCCGTCGGCAAAATTCAAAGAGTAAAAATTATTCGCTTTTTGTATTGACTTGAAAAGCAGATTAAGTATAATAACAATGAAGTTAAAGTTTTTTTACCTGTTACTATTACTCTCTATGGTTTGTATCTCATTTGCATGTGGCAAACGGGAGAAACATATTGAGCGAGCAAACACTTTGGCAAAGGAAAATAAATTAGAAGAAGCACTTAGTGAATATACGAAAGCTATTGAGTCGGATAAGTCTTCCGAAATAGCATACTATGGCAGAGGTGATGTTTACTTTAAGCTGGGGAAATTAGAAGATGCTGCTAAGGATTTTCGAAGTGCTATTGATATAAAACCGGGCTTTATTGAGGCGCACAAAAAACTAGCAGAAACTTTTGATAAAATAGGCGCACCGCCAGATGAATTCCAAAAAAGAATTATTGCAATTGAAAATGAACCTGATAATCCGTTAACGCATGTGGAACTGGGCCTTTTTTTACATAAATTAGAACAAGATATCGATGCCATAGAAAATTATAAACATGCGCTGTCACTTGATCCAAATAACCCGTATATAATGTTTAACCTCGGCGTTGGTTATTTGGATATGGGCTTATATGAAGATGCAGAAAAAATATTTAGCGATGCCACTAAAATCGACGAGAATTATGATAACGCCCATTATAATCTTGCGATTGCATTGCATAGGCAGGGTAAAATTGATGAGGCGATAAAAGAGCTAAATACCACTCTTGAAATCAATCCAAAATATTCCAACGTTTATGTTGTATTTGGTTTAATGAGTTTAAGAGAGAAAAAATTTGAAGAAGCCCTCGTCCATTATAATAAAGCGATGGAAATAAACCCGGAAAACATAGAAGCCCGGTATCAGAGGGCAATTGTCTATGCATTACAACAGCGGTACGACGAGGCCTTGGAAGAAAACAGGGAAGTATTGAGAAGAAATCCGAAACATGCTAATGCCGCATACAATATCGGTACGATTTATCATAGAATGGATCGGATGGACAAGGCAATGGAATGGTATGATAAGATTACAAAGAAAATCGACCCTCTTTATGAAGACGCCTATTACAACAGGGCGCAAATTTATAGTATGCAAGGGGATCACAGTAAGGCATATAGCGACTATATGTCTTATTCTATGATTACAAAATGGAGAACGGGGAAAGACCCTGCTGTCGTTTATAATCAGGATGAAATAAAAGAATTATTCACGACTGCCGTACCTGCTTTGCAAGAAGAAGTGCGTGATCAAAAATTAGAATTGAAAACGAATTAAATAGACATCATCTGTTATCGTTCAAATGCATAATTGAACGATTCTTCAGTTAAGTGTGGTTGGTGTTTCAGCATAAAACAGTCGAGTTCTTTTAATAATGTCATCTTCTCTTTTGCAGTCTGGAATGTTGCCTGAAAGGAATTCCTGGCGAGCCGGTAAATATCGTTATGATCTAAACGCAAAGCTTCCTGGACAGCAAGGAGGTTTTCATTTATGTATCCGCCAAAATAAGCGGGGTCGTCAGAATTGATGGTGACATGCAGCCCCATATCAAGCATCTTTTTTAAAGGATGCATCTTCAAAGAATCAAATATATGTAATTTTATATTAGATAAGGGGCACACCGTCAAAGGGATGCTCTCTGCCTTTAACAGAGCCACTAATTGCATATCTTGTATGCAGGCAGTTCCATGGTCAATACGCAATGCTTTCAAATAATGTAAAGCCTGCCAGATGTATTCAGAAGGGCCTTCTTCTCCTGCATGCGCAACCGTGAGAAATCCTTCCTGCCTGGCTCTTGCAAAAACAGAAGCAAATTTTTTGGGAGGATACCCAACCTCGTATGAATCCAGGCCAACGCCAATAATCCATTCTCTATAGGGCAAAGATAACAACAGTGCTTCCATTGCAGACGCTACACTCATACAGCGTTGAAAACACATTATTAACCTCGCAGAAATACCAAGTTTCTTTTCTCCATCCATCATGGCTCCTAAAATACCTATAAATACGGACTCAAACGATATACCTCTTGTTATGTGCGCTTGCGGGTCAAAAAACATTTCTGTATGCCGTATATGTTGTGAGGATGCTTTTTTCAGATAGTTCCATGTTATTTCATAGAAATCCTGTTCGGTTAATAGCACCTGGATACCGCTGTAATATATCTCCAAAAAAGACGAGAGGTCTTCAAATGTATATGCCCTTCGCACATCTTCTACCGATTTATACGGGAGTTTTATTTTGTTCCTCTCTGCAATGGCAACCATAAGTTGGGGTTCTAATGTGCCCTCTATATGAACATGAAGCTCCGCCTTTGGCATACCGCAAATAAATTCATTCATACGTTTTCGAATTAACTCTCCACTATGAGGGAAAGAATCTTTTTTCCCCAATATTTAGTAAATAAAAATGTATGCCTTTTTCGAGTCCTTACCGAAAAAGGTGATGCTTTAAATGCAGACGTAATTATTGCAAGAAACAGCGTATTACAAGACATTGACAAAAATTTACTACTGTTTTGGTGTCGTGTGTAGTCAACAAAAACAGGAGCTATTCCAATACCTATTCCTTTTTATATTTTTCTATCAAATAAGGTTTTTGTTTTTCAAACTCCATTGCCTGTAATTCTATGATGTCTTCTGCTTCTGTGGAATCCATTTCCTTCACTTCACGGCAATATGATGCTGTTCGTCCGAAATAGAGGGGCGTTAACATGTCAACAAGCCGCCTTCTGTTCCTTTGCCAGTGGTTATACGTAAAGGCAAAGTCGCACAATATCCTTGCCCAAAGGTCTGAAGGGAAATGTATCTCTCCGGTTTTGTTGAAATCTATTGAAATATCATATAAACGGTTAAAATTCTCAGCATCAAGTATCTGTTCATAAAAGGGTTCAAATTGTTCAAACCCATCGCTGAATTCTGCCAGTAATTTTGTAAAATTAACCGATACAGGCTCAACCTTTGCCGCCTCGCCGGTAATTCCAACGGTTTCTATATCCACAGTCTTTTCCGCTTGTTTCCACTTTGATTCATATTTACTCATCAGATAATATAAAGTACTGATAACCTGCTGAAACATGGGGCCAAGATCCGCCGCCGGGTCTTTTGCATTATGAACCTTTGTTCCCAAATGCGCCTGCACGATTTTAAACCCTTCATTAAGGGCAGTAGTAGTCATCCAGACGTCTATTCCGAAACGGGCAACATCTGACTCCCACACATCCTCGTTTACATAATATGCCGCCAGGTCGCCGCAAAATCCAAAATCTCCGCCAATGGGCTGCCGGATTTTTTCGCCATATAAAGCACGGGTAAGCGGATAAACAATGTTGTTTGTAATGGTGCCATCATATTTATGGCGAAGATATAAAGGGGCAACAAAACCTGCCTGTTTGTTTATAATGGGGTCAGCAAGCATCTTAATCCATTCCGGTGTAATGCTCCTCAAATCAGCATCAACAACAACGATGGCGTCTGCCTTCAATAATTGGGCAACCTCGAAAATTGCCCGGAATGCCGTTCCCTTTCCAGGAGTACCCCGGTAAATCGTTACGCGGCGCTCAATGCCGTCAGGAATGGTTGCGGAGTAAGCCTTTTCTCGTGTATCGTCAAGGGAACCACCATCGGAAACAAATACAGCGCATTTTTTATCGGGGTAATATTTTTTTAAACCTTCAGCGGATACTGCCACAACATGCGAAATGGTGTCTTCACAATTATAGCAAGGAATGCCGACAATTATATCCACCTCCTGCATTTTACTTATCCACATGTGTACATTTTGACGAACGGCTGATGAGTACTTCTTTTTTAAATTGATCATGAAAATCCCCCCCTTCTTTTTGTTTATCCCCGGTTAATTATAAAATTACTCTGTATCGATGCACAATCTTTACCCTACTCCATATGTCCGAAAATGTAAGGTATATTTTTCAGATTAACGCGTTTTTGTATTATCAGCTTCTACTGCAGCAATTAATTTATTAAAGAAATCGGGGATTGCAGAAATAATCCTGTTCCAATTTGGAATAAAAGGTATCCCCGATGGGTCATTTAGAAATTGTTCTCCTGCTATGCCAATACTTTTGACGAATGCGTCAACGGCATTCATTTCCTGATGACGGTCAAAAACAAGCCCGTTAATTGCAGAGTCGTGGTTGTATTTTTCAATGAATTCATGACCTGCCCTTTGGTATGTAGCCCTCAGCGTTCTGAAGCATTCACCTGAAAAAACAACACCCATACTAGCCAGATTTTTGTAAATGGACTTAGCGATGTCAATGCTCATTTTGGTAAGCCCGGTGGTTGGGTCTTCGTCAGATAACGGTTGATGTTTGTGTTCATACGTTTCACACAAATCAACCTGGCAAATCCTTCTCATCGAACAATTTCTGTAAACTTCAGCCAAAACACCCACCTCCAGTCCCCAATCTCCCGGTATTCTGTTAATACGTGCAAGGTCGGTTGCCATTGAAAATTCTCCTGCAAGCGGATAACGAAAGCTGTCGAGGTATTCGAGGAAATCGTTATTGCCTATTATTTTTTTCAACGACCTGATGAAAGGAGTCACAAATAACCTTGTGACACGGCCGTGCATCCGATCGGTAATACGGTGATAGTATCCTTTGCAGAATTCAAAATCCAAATTGGGATTTACCACAGGATAGCATAATCGTGCCAAAAGTTCACGGCTATAGTTTGTAATGTCGCAATCATGCAAGGCAATTACTTTTGATTTTTCTGTCGCCAGCACATATCCATAAGCGAGCCATGCTGACCGTCCCTTTCCGTCAATGCCCGCAGATATCTTCTCGTCCGTTAAAAGCTTATACAGATTTTGAATATTTTCTCCGTCATTCCAGATTAATTTTGTTTCCTGAGGGAGAACCGAAAAAAATCGTTTTGCTTCGGCAAATTCGCTTTCATTAAACCGACCAAGCGTCACAACAACCTGGCTTATATACTTTACCTCCTTAATCTGTTCAACGATTCCCCGTAAAGCAGTTCCTTTCAGTTCAACGGGCGTCGCCGGCAAAACAAGCGCAACAGGCCGTGAATAGGCATATTTTTCAATGCCATGCTCTATCTTTTCTATTGTGGTGGTGTCAAACCTGTGAATTGTGGTAATCTCACCATTTTGAAAAAAATCTCCCATGTTTTTCCTCTTTTTATAGGTCTTCGAATATCCTTAATATCTCCCTATTCCAACCTGCCGGGCCAATTCCATCGGCATAAACAAGATTTGGAAGCTGAATCCTTTTATCATAATCTCCCGTTTTTTTCCGGACAATAACGGGAACATCTACCGCGGCTAACATAGGCAGATCTATATGGCTGTCGCCAATGCCAATTGTGCGTATTTGATCATGATAATGATCGCAATACATATTGATTAGCATTCTTACTGCTTTCCCTTTGTCGGTATTTAAGCTAAAAATGTGATGAAAACGTCCTCCTTCCATAAAATTAAAACCCAAAGCATTAAATATTTTTTTGATTTTGTTAATATTTTCATGACCACTTTCTATAAAAATTGGTTCAGAATAAAGACGCTGTTTCGCTCGTATCGCGGAAGAAATATCGATTCCCGTAATAGCCGAAATTTTCCCGGGCGTTAAATCGGAAAAACCTGTTATGGCAATACCGCAAGATTCCCTTATCTTGTGTAATGCAGCTACAATTTCCTTATAGGGGGTTCCAAGCCTGACTATGCTATAGTTCCCGTTTTTTTTATCAATGACAGATTTGAAATATCCGTCCGGTATAATAATAGCACCGCCATTTTCAGGGATAAAAGGGTCTTTATTGTCCAGTTTTTCACGATATACCTCAATCTCGGCCTGTGTTTTACTCGTACAGATTACTACAGGAATGTTACGCGCACGAACCAACGCCAGGGCCTCTTTTGCCTTTTCGAAGGAATAGGTGGTATGGTCTAACAACGTTCCGTCCAGATCAGTTATTATGATATACTTCATGGTTGATTTGTCTCCGTCTTTCCAAAAGACTTTTTCATGTAAAAATAGCTGAACCCTGCGACCAGAAGCAAAATAAATACAGAAGCTGCAGCTCCCTGTCCGAAATCGCCTTTATAAAAGAAAAGTCTGTAAGAATATACCGATAACGTTTCAGTAGCTCCTCCTGGCCCGCCGCCTGTCAAAACATAAACAAGATCAAATATCCTTAAGGTGTCAATTGCACGGAACAAAACGGCCACCCCCAATATGGGTAGTATTAATGGAAGCGTTATGTATCTGAAAGACTGCCAACTGTTTGCCCCATCAATTATGGAAGCCTTGTATATTTCACGCGGTATGGCAGAAAGGCCCGCCCATACAATTATAGCTACAAACGGAGACGTCTTCCAGACATCTGCCATCACCAGGGATAAAAAAGCGACAAATGAATTTCCGAGCCAATTAATTCTGCCAATTTCAATAATTCCTAAAAGATAATTCAAAATGCCAAGGTTGTAATCCAGCATCCATTGCCACATTCTGGCCGTTACTACAGTCGGTATTATCCAGGGTATTAATATAAAAATTCTCAAAAACCCTTTTTTTTCAGAAATAAGATTGAGCATAAGCCCAAAACATAAACCTACTATTGCCTCAAGAGATATCGAAACAAAGGTGAAAAGAAGGGTAAAAAAAAGAGCATGCCAAAAGCGTGAATACGATACTAAAACTTTGTAATTATGAAAACCATTAAATGTTTCGTCAGGCAGTATTGTTTTTGAGTTTTTGAAAGAAAGCACAAGCGTATCAATGAACGGGAATAGACTAAACAGCGCCACTAATACTAATCCTGGGATTAAGCAGAAATAGGGGAATCTATTCCTTTGCAAAATCATCCTTAATCCTTTCTATTTTATCCTGCATGATCTGCAATGCCTCCTGAATTTCCATTTGACGGGATAATACCTTGCTGAGATATTTCTGCAAGACGTCGCTAATCCATTGATAATACGGGACATTTGGCCGCATTTGTATATTTTCAAGCGACTGTTCTACTATTGGGAGGAAGGGCAATTTTTCAATCAACTCCGCATCTTTATACAAGGAACTTCTCGTGGGCGCCCACGATACATTTTCTGCCAGTCTTTTCTGAACTTTGGCGGAGGTTAAAAATTCAATTAATTTCCATGCCTGTGCTTTTTTCCCGGAGTTTGCATTTATTGCCAGATGCCATCCTCCACATACGGAAGCAAACGATCCATCGGGAAACTTTGGTAACAGGGCAACACCTACTTTGTCTTTCAGTGTTATGTCTTCCTGGCATAAATCCCACACATATGTCCAATTCCGCAAAAAAAGTCCCTTACCCTGTTGGAACAAATGCCTTGAAGATTCCTCCATTAGCTCGCTATAAGTATTTTGTGGAGAGATTTTATATTTCCAGATTAAATCATGCATAAGCTGGAGGGCTGTTTTGTTTTGTGCAGAATCTATCACAGTATTTCCGGTATCATCAATTATTTGACCATTGTTACTGCCAATAAATTCTATAAAATTGCAAACCAAACCCTCATACTGCTTGCCCTGCCATAAATATCCGTAAACATCCTCCTTTCCTGAAATCTTTTCACATACTGCCACAAACTGATCCCAGTCAACAGGCAGAGGAAGATGATATTTTTCCAGTAAATCTTTCCTATAATAGAGAAGTCCTATATTAATATTCCAGGGAATTGCATAAAGGGTATTATTGTAAACATTCGTTTTTTCCGTTACAGGAATGAACGCACCTCGTTCTTTGCTGTTAATATAGGCATTCAGAGGCTCAATCCAATGTGCTGATGCGAACTCAGGGATCCAAATGGTATCGATTCGCATAACATCTACATACTTGGTTCCGGCGTCTAAAGTGGAGAGATAATAGTGGTGTTGTTGATCTGAGGGGGAGGGAAGGGCATTTAATTTTACTTTTATTCCATGATTTTCTTTTTCATACGCAGCAATTATTTCTCTGATAAAGGAAATTTCTTTTGTACCTGCGCCAACACTAAAAACAATTTCATCAGTTTTTTCCTGTTTTAAAAATGTATAAACAATCCAAGTCCCTAACAAAAAATATACTGATAATACGGCAATTAGTCTTATATTGAATTTCAACTGAAATCTCTGTGTTTACCTATAGACATAGTAGTTTTATCTTTGGTCTTCTCTCTTGGTGATACTTGTCCGTTCCAACATTTTGAAAATTTAAACATTTGTTTATTGGAGAAAAGAGGCGTTTTTATCCTTAAATTACCATTACAGCGACATTTTTATTTCAGAATTGCAGCAATTTTTTGGAAAGAAACAACCCTGTCAGAGTTAATATCCTGCCGGTTTTCGTGCAGAACGTAAGAATAAAATGTCACAGAGGTACTACCTACTATGCCCGGCAGGACTAACAACCTCTCTCGCCTCCCGATTCCATGCTTTATGTTTTTTAACTAATTCATCCAATTCTTTTACGTTTAAAATATTTTGTTGCAGGAAATATTCGCCGAAAGGACGCTGAAGCCTCCGCTGTCTTCCCAGAAGTGCCAAATACTGAAAATGTGTTATAAAACCGTTCCGGCATGCGTATTCAGCGAATTTTTCACGATGGTTTCTTGTTGTCAAGATGTTTCGTATATCTTCAGTCGTTAAAATATTCCAATCTCTTGCAAGCTGCCCGATAAGCGGTCTTTGCTTCCTCTGCCAAAAAATAGCGGATAGCAATGTCCTCCACGAAATAGCGCCTGAATAATACATATATTGACCAATCAGTAGTTTCCGCTTTGGAATGCTGCCTTTGTAAAAAAATTCTGTAACATTGTTTTGCTTTTTAGAATGTGCCGTATGCCTTACGGTCTTTTGTACATCCTCCCTTTGTTTTGTTGTTTTGTTTCCGGCGATAAGCACGTTCGCACTTTGGCTCTTTATGAAAAGATTTAGTCTTTCATACGCCAGAACTATCTCTTTAAAATGCTGTATCATATCGGATTCTAACCTTCCCAGCATTTTAGCCCTGTCCGGGTGGGTTTCCAGCACCTTCTTCCTGTAAACCATCCTGAGTTCGGAAGGCAACATGTTTTGCAAGAAACTGGTGATATTTACAATGTCAGGGCCAAATAACAAACGGCAATCATTGAGAAGTTTTGTTCCGGATATAATATCTGGCATTATTTCCCCTTTATCATATTATTACTGCTTGGTATACAGGAAATAAAAAACATACAGGATTTTGTCGTTACAATAAAAGAATTTTTTTGCCTTGTCAAGCCATAAAACATTTTACTTCATATAGCCAGGCACTATTAAATTGCAGGAACGCGTGCGTCTCTACTTTTTGGTTGCGGCCTTGCTGCGCTATGCATTATGCCTTTGACGTCCGACAATTATTCCAGAGCTTCGGAAGGGAAAGATATGCTTCGTATCCCTTTATCTTCCGGTCGTTTTTTCCATTCCTCTTTTGCGGCAGAAATTGTTGCTCCTCGGCTTCTAACCGGTTAATTATTCTGTACAGTGTCGGTAGCGAGATGATAATGTTCTCCTCCTTCAGCAAGTCCTGTATCTCTTTTTTACCGGCTCGAAAATAAGACTACAAAAAATAGCTCAAACACAGGTACCGCAATATGATATGGCTATAAAACCATTTTCATAGTTTCTGGGTGTTGCAAATGCAAAATGATGAAGGAAGACTTATTTTGTCATTACAATTGCATCAGCTTGTCATTGCAAGGGGTCTCAGCTTGTCATTGCGAGGGCTTTTTCCGAAGCAATCAGTATACTACGAGATATTTCGTAACGTAAGAAACGCCATATCGCGGGAGAAGCAAATTAAGGGTGGCTCAAGGGCTAAAAAAATAGAATTAATTAATGAATACAGGATGGAAGGGTCTCTATGACGGTTTATGAGATTGCTTCGGAAAAAGCTCTCGCAATGACAAGCTGAGACCTTTTGGATGGCCATATATATTTGAACCGGTACAGAAACAGAAATGCCAGATGTTTCCAACTCGAAAGTAAGACTAGAAAAAATAGTTTAAGTACATATATTACAACATGATATGGTTATAAAATCATTTTCATCGTTTCTGGGTGTTGCAAATGCAACATGATGACTGTTTACAAAATATATTTCGAGTAATACTTTTATCCTGTCAGTTGTTTCTCTGGGTATCTATAAGCACCTTTTCTGCTTTGGCCTGCGGGATTTTTTCATCCTCAAGGGAAGAGGGGTCGCCCGGACGATAACGCTTCTTCCTCCGGTAAAACGTATCGGGAGAAATACCAAAATGCCTGCACGTTTTTCTCGCATTTGTCCCGCATTTTTCGTAATACTCAAACCATGCATGTCTTTTTTTGGGCTTCTTCTGACATTTCTATGCTTTTTCTAAAACCCCTGTTTTCCTCGGTCTGGCAAAACATCTGACCATACCGGAGTTTATAATGTATAGGCTTAATGCACACAAAGAGAAAATAATTTGACTTATTTCTTCAAATATACTAGATTAATCCCCTAATTTCCTGTCAAATAAATACTTATTTACTTCCTTTACCGTTAATATCGAATAGCATTTTGCCGGCATTGTCTATGAAATCCTGTACTGCCAGTAAATCCGAAATAACGAACCTGCTTGCCCCATTAAGAAAATGTTTAGGGGAAAAAAACGTCCTTATTGCCCTTGAAGACCGGATATGCTATGCATACGACGGCTCAAAACAAAAATACCTTCCCGATATTGTTGTGCGGCCGCAGACGACGCAACACGTTGTGGAAGCGGTGCGGCTCGCAAATGAACATGAAATTCCGGTTTATCCGCGTGGAGCCGGCTCAGGACTTACCGGCGGCGCGGTTCCTGTCTTTGGCGGCATGGTATTAGACTTTGCCCAAATGAACCGTATCCTGGAAATCGTTCCGGAAGACCTTGTTGCCACCGTAGAACCCGGCGTTGTTACACAAACATTACAAACAGAAGCTGCCAAATATAATCTTTTTTATCCCCCTGACCCTGCAAGTGCAGCATTCTCTACTATCGGGGGTAATGTGGCGGAATGCGCTGGTGGGATCACCGGTTTAAAATACGGCGTAACAAGGGATTACATCCTTGCACTGGAAGTGGTTCTTGCCGACGGAAGTGTTATTAATACCGGACGCAAAACGCTTAAGAGCGTTACCGGATATGATATCACCCGGCTCCTTGTTGGTTCTGAGGGTACGCTTGGTATTTTTACAAGAATCACAGTAAAACTGATTCCATTGCCGGAAAAAATTGAAACGCTTCTCGTTTTTTTCCCTACGCCAAAAGACGCCGTGGAATCAGCAAGTACCATCATCTCTCACAATATTCTGCCCCGTGCACTTGAATTTATTGACAAATCAAGCATCGATTGCATCAAAGGATACCGGCAGGAAATCGAATTGCCGGAAGATGCAAACGCAATCCTTATCATAGATATTGACGGGGAAGAAAAAAGCGTTCAAAAAGGAATTGCACGGGTAAAAACGTTTGTTTCAGAACACCGCGCAATTAAGATTATCGCCGCAAGTGATGCGAAAGAGCGCAATGACCTCTGGGAGGTTCGGCGCATTCTTTCGCCCGCTCTTTATAAAATCGCACCGTATAAAATCAATGAGGACATTTGTGTTCCCCGAAGCCGGATATTAGAAATACTTCACGCTATTAACGACACGAACTCCCGTTACCCTCGCCTGAAGGCTGCAAATTTCGGACATATCGGGGATGGCAATATCCATGTAAATGTTATGTATGAGGAAGAAGGGGACCGTCCGTTTGCGGAAAAAATGATTGATGAAATTATCCGCAGCACTATCAGGTTAGGTGGAACCATTTCCGGAGAACACGGCATTGGAAATGTAAAATCAAAATTCCTGCCGCTTGAAATAGCGCCGCAGGAATTGCAGATTATGAAAGATATCAAACGCTTGTTTGACCCAAAAGGAATATTAAATCCGGGCAAATTTTTTTAATAATTACACTGCCCATTCCCGGTCTCCGGTTTAGGACCTCTGATTTCTGTACATATTTAGATTAATTTGGCGTTTTACGTTAGCGCTTATGGGGCGAAGCTACCTGCTATACTAAACTGATTCACTACTTATAAACACTTCGGGTTGAGCAGTGTCTTCCATTTTATATATGTTTTCATTTTTTGTTTAGAGAAGGAGTCTTTTTTTTTATGGTATTATCAAGAGTTGCGCGAGAGATACAAGCATCAGCCACCCTTGCCATTACCGCCAAGGCAAAACAATTGGCCGCTGAAGGCAAAGATGTAATTGGTTTTGGCGCCGGAGAACCGGATTTTGACACGCCGGAAAATATTAAAAACGCTGCCATAAAAGCTATTAAAAACGGCTTTACCAAATATACCCCCACTTCCGGTGTGCCAAAATTAAAAGAGGCGATCTGTGAAAAACTTTTTAACGACAACCACCTGAAATACGCCTCATCACAAATTCTTGTTTCCGCAGGGGCAAAACAATCTATTTGCAATATAGCACTCGTTCTATGCGATACCGGAGACGAAGCAATCATACCCTCCCCTTATTGGGTTAGTTATCCGGAAATGGTGACATTGGCAGGGGCAAAGCCCGTTTTCCTGGAAACGACTGACAAAGATAGTTTTAAGATTACGAAGGAATCCCTGGCGAAGGTTATTACGCCCAAATCGAAACTACTTTTTTTGAACAGCCCTTCCAACCCTACCGGCATGGTTTATACAGAAGAGGAATTGCGGGAAATAGTTATGTTTGCCGTTGAAAAGGGACTATATGTAATTTCCGATGAAATCTATGAAAAAATTCTTTATGATGGTGCTGCGCATTTCAGCCCGGCGGCGATTAATGACGACTGCTATAATAAAGTTGTAACGGTAAATGGGTTTTCAAAAGTCTATTCAATGACCGGCTGGCGTCTGGGCTATGCCGCGGGACCTGAAAAAATAATTAAAGCGGCAACCAATATTCAGGATCATACCACTTCCGGTGCAAATTCTATTACCCAGCTTGCAGGACTTGAAGCCCTTCGTGGCAGTCAGGAGTCGGTAACCGTCATGGTGAAAGAATTTGACCGGCGCAGGAAATATATCGTAGAAAGACTTAATACCATAAAAGGCATTTCCTGCTTATTGCCGCAAGGGGCTTTTTATGCCTTCCCCAATGTATCCCGTCTTTGTGAAAACCTCTCCTTAAAAGGTTCTTTTGATCTCGTCTCTCTCCTGCTAGAAAAGGCACACATTGCATTTGTTCCCGGTGCTCCTTTCGGTGCTGACGCACACATAAGGATTTCATATGCAACGTCAATGGAGAATATTGAAAAAGGGATGGATAGGTTTGAGAAATTCCTAAATACCTAAACCGGGACAAACAGAACCAAACAAGCACGAAAACAGTCCTCGGTCCTCAATAGGCAATCGGCCGACCGCCGACTGTAGGAGTGTCAACAACAAATAGTAAAGGCCTTTGGTGTTTTAGCAATAAGTGTGAAGCTGAGTGTAAAGCGGCTAAGAGAACATGGTCCGAAGGGATTTTTTCGTCAGGCAGTGCGAACAATGTCCGCCCACCTGCTTACACCTGAGGTAAGAGAAAAGGTATAAAAGCGACTGGACAGAGGGCAGGGTGTTTCTGAAACAGGCAAGAAATTAAATATCAATTCAAGTACGATTCACAAAGCAATCCAAAGCAGACAGTTAGAGAAAAAAAACGGCAGAAGGCTTTCGGGGGCAAAGAAACAAAAGTGAACGTGCGGTGATCTATAGTCGTGCCGGTATGGGTATTGGATGTATGCTGGAATAAGCGTAAGCCGCAGGATAAATAGCATGCGAGCGGGTATGGAAAAGAATCTAAGGCTTAAAATGACTTTTGATATGCTGAAATCACGAACCAAGAGGTGATACAGACCTACTGCGCCTACTCATTCGCAGGTGTTCGTCAAATAAATATCCCTATCGATCCGTACTCCGGCAGTCGGACAAACATTAACACACTCCTCGCAACCATCGCAGTGAGTCTCGCCTAAAGGAATATTTATCATGGGAGTAATGCGTGTTGAAAATCCCCTTCCCGCATCGCCCAATATATAGCATTTTTTAACTTCATCGCAGGCCCTCACACAAGCATTGCAATTTATACACTTATGTATTTCCATCTTTATTTTTTCATGGGAATAATCGGTTTTGTAAGTTCTTCTCTCACCTACATATAAGTTCTGATCAGCCTGGTATTTCTGAGAATGCTTCTTTAACGAACAAATGTCCACTACATTACATCCACATTCCAGGCATCTATTCGCCTCATTTGTCATCTCATCTCTGGTAAAACTACATTCGACTTCTTCAAAATTGCCAAGGCGTTTTTCAACCGGCAGCAAATCGATTTCTTTTCTTGTAACAGGTTTAAAAGATTCAAACATTTCAGCGGGCAAAGTATCCAGGTCGCCCGGATAGGAACTGAAGCGGATTTTTTCTCCCACCACCTCTTCCCCGTTAAGAAATTGATTTATTGACTGTGCGGCCTTTCTTGCATCTGCAACTGCACGAACGGCAAGATCAGGCCCTTTGTAACAATCTCCGGCAACAAAAATTCTTGGGTCTGCAACTGTTTGGTAGCTGTTTCCTTTTGTATCGAACATGCCCCATTTATTCACCGCCTTGTTTTTAACAAAAGAAAAGTCCGTTTTCTGGCCAATGGCCATAATAATCGAATCTGCCTCAATTGCAAATTCACTGCCTTCTAAGGTGACGGGGCGCCTTCTTCCGCTCTCATCGGGTTCACTCAGTTCCATCTTTACGCAGATTATTTTAAGGCCTTTGCCAGATTTTTCTATTTTTATGGGATTGGTTAATACCTGAATATCCACCCCCTCGTCATAGGCATCCCGGACTTCGGCATGATGGGCGGGCATTTCTTTTTCTGTACGCCGATACACAATAGTTGCTTTTGCTCCCAACCTCACAGAAGCCCTTGCGGCGTCCATTGCTGTGCTTCCTCCCCCAGCAACAACCACACGCCTTCCAATATTTACAGGTTCATATTTAGCAAGTTTTTCCAGCAAATCTATGCCAGAAAAAACTCCTGGCAAATCCTCTCCTTCTATATTCATATACGATGCCCTGGAAGCCCCCACAGCCAGGAGGATTGCGTCAGAATCCTGCATGATTTTTTCAAAATCAATATCCTTCCCTACCTCCGTATTATAATGAATAGTGACGTCTAGCTGGTTTATTATGGCGTCTCCTTCCAAATCCATAACTTTTTCTGGAAGCCTGTAGTATGGGATTCCGTAACGTAACATTCCTCCATGTTTCGGATGGCGTTCGTAGATAGTTACTTCATGCCCTTGTAATCTGAGATAGTATGCTGCGGAAAGACCGGCAGGTCCCGCCCCTATAATCGTTACCTTTTTGCCTGAAGATTTTTGAGGTGTTTTCGGCAAAAAGGGGCCGCCTTCTTTTTCTTCCATTTCAGAAATATAGCGCTTTTGAATGCCAATTAATATCGGTTTATCCACTTTTTGACGGCGGCAAACTTCCTCGCATGGCCTTGGACAAACACGTCCCAAAACATTTGGGAAAGGTGCCTTTTCCCGAATAAGATTCGCCGCTTCTTTATACAGCCCCCTTGCTTCTAAAAAAAGGAAACCTTGTATATTGATATTAGCAGGACAGCCTTTTTGGTTGCATGGCGCATAACAATCGCCAAAATGATCTGAAAGGAGTAAATCCAGCGCAGCCTTCCGTGATGCCCGGACCTTTTCGTTTTCCAGTTCCACCACCATGCCATTTTCCAATTTAGTGGAACAAGATGGCACCATACCCCCACGACCGCTTTTCTGCTCTACCGTACAAACCCAACAACTTCCGTAATGCGATATTTTATCATTATGGCAAAGAGTCGGGATTTCCACCCCCAGCGATTTCGCCGCATCATATATGGTCATACCAGTATCAAACTGGTAATCCTTTCCATCGATAGTAACGTTGACTTTGTTTGACATAATTATCCTTTTAAAATAGCGTCAAATTTGCAGACTTCATAACACATCCCACACTTAATACAGATTTTCTGATCAATATGGTGAACCTTTTTCGTCTCTCCGGTTATAGCGTCTACCGGACAGTTTTTATAGCATAAGTGGCAACCAGTACATGCCTCCTCAATAACCGAAAATTTGATGAGTTCTTTACATACGCCAGCCCTGCATTTATTTTCTTTAATATGTTCTACATATTCATCTTTAAAATATTTGAGTGTGGTCATAATAGGATTAGGGGCTGTTTTTCCCAATCCGCACAGTGAAAGATCTTTGACTTTTTCTGAAAGGCTCTCTAGTTCATCCAAATCAGCCATACCCCCTCTGCCTTCTGTTATCTTTTCCAGTATCTCAAGCAACCTTTTAGTTCCAATACGGCAGAAGGTACATTTACCGCATGACTCGTTTTGCGTAAAAGTAAGGAAAAATTTAGCGACATCCACAATACAGGTATCATCATCCATAACTACCATACCGCCGGATCCCATAATTGCACCTGTTACAGAGATACTTTCATAATCTACCGGCGTATCAAGCAACCTTTCCGGAACACAACCACCTGAAGGCCCGCCTAATTGAACTGCTTTAAAAGGTTTACCTGAAGATGTCCCCCCACCAATGGTGTATATGATATCTCGTAAAGGAGTTCCCATATCAACCTCAATAAGTCCACCTCTGGCAATTTTTCCCGCCAGTGAAAAAACCTTCGTTCCCTTGCTTTTTTCCGTTCCGTATGAGGCATATATTTTCGCGCCATTATTGATAATCCATGGTACTGAAGCCAGTGTTTCAACATTATTTATATTCGTAGGATACCCCCACAATCCTGATCCTGCAGGAAAAGGTGGTTTTAATCTTGGATGTCCGCGTTCGCCCTCTATAGAGGCAATCAGCGCTGTTTCTTCTCCACAAACAAAGGCGCCTGCACCTTCTTTAATCTTTAAGTGAAAAGAAAATTCACTATTTAATATATTGTGACCTAAAAGGTTTTTTTCTGTTGCCTGACTAATGGCTAATTTTAACCGCTTTATCGCCAGAGGATACTCGGCGCGAACATACACATAACCATGTTCTGCACCAATTGCATATCCACCAATTATCAATCCCTCAATTACCTTGTGTGGGTCGCCTTCCAAAACTGCCCTGTCCATAAATGCGCCGGGATCACCCTCGTCTGCATTGCAGATCATGTATTTTTTTTCTCCGGTGCTATTTCTGGCAAATTGCCATTTAAGACCTGTTGGAAATCCAGCACCGCCCCTGCCCCTTAATCCGGAAGTCTTTATCTCCTCGATAACCTGTTGCGGAGACATAGTTCCCAAAACTTTTTTAACTGCCTCATAGCCGCCTTTTTTAATATAGGGCGCAATATCGTCAGGATCGATAATACCGCAGTTTTCTAAAACAATCTTATGCTGTTTCTGCCGAAAATCTTCTCTTCTGTCTGGCTTACTTGAATCTTCGATGATGAATTTTTCATCAATTGCGCCCTGATTAAGGAGGGGATCCAATATCTTGTCTAAATCTTTTTTATGAACGTTTCCCATCATCAGATGGTTGCCATCGGGATAAAAAACTTCCAGGATTGGTTCTTTAAAACACATTCCATTGCATGATGTGTGGCTTAAAGAAACATCGGGATTGTTTTCAATTTTTGAGGCTAATTCTCCATAGAGATCCTTAGCCCCTGCTGCTATGCCACAACTTCCTAAACCAATTACAAATCTTATGTGCTGATTATTCTTTTCCATATTTCTTTAGCGTCCCCCGCACTTTTGCTGATGAAAATCCACCAAATACATCTTCATTAATCATAATTACAGGGGCAAGAGAGCAACACCCTAGACAAGCCACCGTTTCCATGGAAAACGCTCCATCTTCCGTTGTTTGGTCAATATCAATGCCCAGTTGGTCTTTCATCGCTACAATGGTAATATCAGCGCCTTTCACATGGCAGGCGGTGCCTTTGCACACTTTAATGGCATTTCTCCCTTTGGGGGTTAATTTAAACTGTGCATAAAACGTGGCTACGCCATAGAGATGGGATTTTGTTATCTCCGACTCCTCACAAACCTGATCTAAAACATCAAGAGGAAGGTATCCATACTCTTCCTGAATCGACTGTAAAATGGGAATAGAAGCTTCTTTTGTATTGCCGCAGATTTCTAAATATTTTTTAACATTGGATTGGGACATTTTTGCACCATTATGCCTTTACAGGATGACAGGGAAGTTTGGTTTTGATCGATAAACTCTATTATTAAATCACAAAATTATAGAATTACAAGTGTTTTAAATTGTCTTGACAATTATGTCCCAATGTATTGACATTAATTGTTATCTTGATATAATTAAAAAGTTTTAGGATAGCGCAAACAAAATAATTCATCTTACCTATCTCCAATTCAATGGTACATTTTATTCCACAAGAAAAGATTGCGGAAATTCAGTTTGCCGCAGACATAGTTCAGATCATTTCAGAATACATTCAGTTAAAGCAAAGCGGAAAGGCGTTTATTGGCTTGTGTCCTTTCCATTCAGAAAAAACACCTTCTTTTTTTGTTAACCCGGATAAGAAACTTTTCAAGTGTTTTGGGTGTGGGGAAGGTGGTACCGTTTTTCAATTTGTCATGAAACAGGAAGGGATGGATTTTGTGGAGGCCGTGAAACTGGTAGCCTCAAAATCACGTGTCGACCTTACCCAAATATATGCGAAAGAAACGTCCCTTTCATCTTCAAAAAAGACGCATCTGTACGAAACAACCAGGTTTGCCGCAACCTTCTATCAGAAGATGTTGCTTGATGCAATGAAGGGGAAAAAGGCCAGAGACTATTTGTTGAAACGGAAGATAAATGACCACTCCATCAAAAACTTTTGCATTGGTTATGCTCCGGCAGAATGGGATTCGTTAGTAAAAATGTGCAAAGGGGGCAATGTTTCGATGTACCAGTTGCAACAGGCAGGATTAATTATACAAAAAAAGGAGCGCGATTCTTACTATGACCGTTTTCGGGACAGACTGATATTTCCAATACTGGATATAAGAAAGCAGGTGGTGGGTTTTGGAGGGCGGGCGCTGGATGATTCCCTCCCAAAATATTTAAACTCCCCGGAGACGGTTCTTTTTAACAAGAGTAATATATTGTACGGCATTGATATTGCGAAAAGTGCCATCTTAAAAAAACAAAAAGTAATTCTCATGGAAGGGTACACCGATGTAATAATGGCGCATCAGCATGGGATAGAATGGGCTGTGGCGGTTCTTGGGACTGCTATCTCAAAACAACATCTCAGGAGTTTGAGACAATATTGCAGTCGGGTAATACTCCTTTTAGACGCAGACAGTGCCGGCCAAAAATCTTCGGACAGAAACCTGGATATCTTTATCGAAGAAGAATTTGATGTAAAAATTGCCCAATTGCCGAAGGGATATGACCCATGTGATTTTTTGCTGGCGGAAGGTCCCGAAAAGTTCTTATCATATATTGATAGTGCAAAGGACTTTTTTCACTTTAAAATAGAATTTGCCGCAACTAAATGGGACATGTCCACCGTACATGGCAAGGCAAATGCTCTTAACAATGTGCTTGCTACAGCCATGAAGACGCCTGATGCTATAAAACGCAACCTGCTTATCAAATTAATTTCAGAAGAAATGTCTATCGATGAAGCAGCCTTGTGGTCACATATAAAAAATGTTAAAAGGCCTCTTTCTGTTCCTGCCAACAACAATAACCAGAAAACAAAGCAGAGGCTGGATGCTTCTTCTATGGCTGAACGGGAAATTTTATATTTGATGTTATCTTGCAACAGCCTTATACCACGGATAATAAACGAAAAGATTCCGGAAGAGTTTGATAACAAAGATTTCCTTGAGATAGCGGGAAGAATAGTAGAAATATATCAGAAAAACAAGGCCGTCAAAGAAGAAGATGTACTGCATTCAATTGGCGAAGCGCGGCTGAATAAGTTGCTGGTTGACATTGTTACCACCCGGGAATTTCAAGACATGACCGATTACAGAGATAGATTGGAGGCATGTATTCTTTTCTTCAAAAGACGAAACAGAAGAAAGGATATTCATATTACAAAGAAAAAGATGCTGGAAACTGCACGGTCTTCTCATAAAGAAGAAGATATTGTTATGCTGCTGGAAGAATATCATAAAAAGAGCAGAAATATTCACGCGTTAAAAAATAAACCCTAGTATCTCGTTTCTGTAAAATGCATACACCAAACAATGTCATTGCAAAGAGTGGTACGGCGAAGCAATCTCTTGTTTCTCAAAAGACTTAAGAGTGCTTTCATGGCGCTTGCAATGAGGGTATGGGTAAACATTTTGCCGAAGCGATATACGAGCGTCATTTTTAATTGCATTAAAATTATGAAATAAAGTTTAAGTGGGCAGGCTAAATGAATATTTCCCCGCTTTATTTTATAGGATGAGATGAATAGTATAGGGAGGTCTAATCTCTGAATGGAAAACTTGAATCAAAAAATCAAACTACTTACGCAAAAGGGTAAAGAAAAAGGGTATTTAACCTACGAAGAACTCAACGATATGTTGCCTGATGATGCAGAGATTCCACCAGGAAAAATAGACGATATATTGATGATGCTGGACGAACTGGGAATCGATCTGATTGACGAGGCGGATATTGAAGGTCGTGAAGTTGTTGATTCTGAAGAAGCAGAACATTATTCGGAAAGCGAATTCGGATTTGGCGAGGTTTCCACTGTTACGGAGAAGATAGATGATCCCGTTCGGATGTATTTAACCCAGATGGGAGAGATTCCACTTCTTACGCGGGATGAGGAAATCATGCTTGCAAAAAAAATAGAGATTACACGTCGTGGGTTTTTGAAAAAGGTTTTGCATTCTGACCTTTCTTTGCAGACCTGTTTGAAGATAGTTGAGGATGTAAACAATGGGGAGCTTTCCTTTGACCGTACGCTAAAAGTTGACGCAATGGTGGAAAATTACAAAGATGACATTCTGGAGGAGTTTCCCAGAAGCGCAAAATATTTACGGTCAATTATTCAAAAAAATAAGGAAGATTATCAACGGCTGAAACGAAAACAAACACCGGAGAAAGAAAAAATAAAGCTGTTAAGAACGATCCGGAATAGAAGACGGAAGGGCATCCGCCGTCTCGAAGAAATTAATATTCGAACAAAAAGAATACAACCGATGATGAAGCGACTCCAGGAGATCGCGCTCGAAATGGAGCAGCTTGAACAACAGATTGGAGAGAAAAATGGCCGCTCAAAAGCTAATAATCATTATAAGGAATTAGAGGAACAATATCTGGCTCTGGAGAATACCGTTTTAGAGACGGGCGAACGTTTGAAACGGCGCCTGCTTTCTATCGAAAGTATTTACAAGGAACATGAGTCAGCAAAAAGAAAGCTTTCAGGGGCAAATCTTAGATTGGTGGTGAGCATTGCGAAAAAATACAGGAATCGCGGCCTGAGTTTTCTCGATCTTATTCAGGAGGGAAACACAGGGCTTATGCGTGCAGTGGACAAGTATGAATACCGGCGCGGATATAAATTCAGCACCTATGCAACGTGGTGGATACGGCAGGCCATTACCCGCTCCATTGCGGATCAGGCGAGAACTATCCGCATTCCTGTACATATGATCGAGACCATGAGCAAGATACGTAATATTTCAAAAAAACTGTTACAGGATAAAGGACGGGAACCTACAATAGAAGAGATTGCACGAGAGGTAAAGATTTCCGTGCCAGAGGCGAGAAGGGTACTGAAAATATCCCGGCATCAGATTTCGCTGGACCGTCCCGTTGGCGAGAGCGAAGACAGTTCTTTCGGAGATTTTATTGAAGATGAAAAGGCAGAATCGCCGGTTGCCGCGGCAACACAGGAAATGCTAAAAGACAAGATTGAATCGGTGCTGGAAACGCTGACATACCGTGAGAGGGAGATTATAAAACTTCGTTATGGCATAGGGGATGGTTATACATATACACTGGAAGAAGTTGGAAAGATTTTTAAGGTAACAAGAGAAAGAGTGCGGCAAATAGAGGCAAAAGCGGTGAGGAAATTACAGCATCCGATCAGAAGCAGAAAGCTGGAAGGGTTTTTGGATGGCATTGGCAGTACTATTTAAAATGTGATTTAGTAAATCCAATATGGACTATTCATAAAAGTGATGGGAAATCAATGAGTGAAAAAATAGAGACGCTTCGCAGATTACAATCAATAGATAGCAAGCTGAAAAGGTTGGAAGGCGATAAGCTATACAGAGCCCATGATATAGAGAAAAAGAAGGGCGAAATTAAAAAAAAGAGGGACGAGCTGGCAGATATTGTGCGGGATATAAAGAATTATCAAAAGAACATTGGCATGAAAGAACTCGAACTGAAAACGAAAGAGGGAGAAATTGATAAATTAAACGTACAGATGAATCAGGCAAAAACGAATAAAGAATTCAGTGCGTTTAAGACGGAGATCGGGGGGAAGGAAGCGGATAAATCTCTCATAGAAGACGCCATACTTGGAATGATAACAAAGCTTGAGGAAATGCAGCAACGGCAAAGCACGTTTGAAAAAGAAATTGAGCATGAAGAAGTTCTTTTAATAGAACTTCAAAAGAAGGTAGAAACTGATATGAAAGCAATGGATGCAGAAATTGTAGCGCTCAAAGAAAAACGGAATAAATTCGCAGCGCTCCTCGATAATAATACATTGCAACAATATGACAGATTGACAAACAATAAGGACGGCATTGCTGTAGTGGGTGTCGTAAATAAGGTATGCCAGAGTTGTTTCATGTCCGTTACCTCTCAAACAATCAACCTGCTTATGTCGAATAAAGATATCACGTACTGCCACAGTTGCGGCCGCATTTTATATTTGGATGACGGCAGCAATGATCGGGAAGAATTATAAAAAAGTATAAAAGTAGACGAGGTGATCGCCGGTTATAATGAATCTTCGGATTTATTATTGGACGGGAGGAAAGTCCGAGCTCCATAGGGCGCAGTGCTCCGTAACGCGGAGTCCCGGCGACGGGAAGGAAAGTGCAACAGAAAATATACCGTCTCATCTTTTTTTCGATGGGATAAGGGTGAAATGGCGGGGCCGAAAGGCTTAATGTAAGAGCCCACCGCTCCGGCGGCGACGTTGGAGGCATGGCAAACCCCACTGGGAGAAAGGCCAAATAGGGAGGGATGAAGCTGCCCGCTTCGCTATACCTTCGGGTAGGCCGTTAGATCTCGCTGGCAACAACGAGGCTAGATGAATGATCACCCACGACAAGACTCGGCTTATTGTCTACTTTTACCAATAAATCCCCTGCGGCGTGAAACTGCCGCAGGGGATTTATATTGTTGTGATGTAAAAACCTCTTTTTTGCATATCCTTACCAACATTTTTCATATTCTGGCAAGGTATGTTGATGTATTCAAAATGTTCATGGGTTTATTTTTATAGATGCATGTATACCACCGATGTTTATGTTGTCATCCTCTCCTTATTGCGATATTCTTTCCGATTAAATACTCTTTTACTTCCCGCATAGAAATTTCTCTGTAATGAAATATCGATGCCGCCAGGGCAGCATCCGCCTTTCCCACGGTGAAGACATCATAAAAATGTTCTCGTTTTCCGGCGCCACCAGATGCAATAATCGGTATGTTTACTGATTCCGAGATCGTTTTGTTCAACTCAATGCCGTATCCGTCTTTCGTACCGTCATGATCCATACTGGTAAGAAGTATCTCTCCCGCACCCCTCTCCTCCATTTCAATTGCCCAGCGAACGGCATCTAATCCGGTTGGCGTTCTGCCGCCATTGATATATACCTCCCATTTTACGTTATTTGGTACCTGCTTAACGTCTATGGCAACCACGATGCACTGCCTTCCAAATCTTCTGGAAGCTTCCGTGACAAATTCAGGATTTTTTACCGCAGCGGTGTTAATTGAAACCTTGTCAGCGCCTGCATTTAATAACCGGCGAATATCCTCAATGTTTCTAATCCCTCCCCCTACAGTAAAGGGAATAAATACCTGTTCTGCCGTCTTTCGGACAACATCCAGAATAATATCCCTTTTCTCATGAGACGCAGTAATGTCAAGAAAGGTTAATTCGTCAGCGCCTTCTTTATCATATAAAGAGGCTATTTCTACCGGGTCGCCTGCATCCTTCAGGTTTACAAAATTTGTTCCTTTCACGACACGCCCGTCTTTGACGTCAAGGCAAGGTATGATTCTTTTCGCAAGCATATTTATTTAATTGTCCCTATTCATAATAGGAAGGGAAGTAGTAATTGTTTTTTGAGGGTTAACAATGTTGGAGCACATGAAAATGATCTGACGGGAAAAAGATTAAAAATCCTTTTCTGGACTGCTTGCATTTGCGTAAAGTTTTTTAGGGATACGGCCGGCAAGATAGGCAAAACGACCCGCTTCGCAGGCCAATTTCATGGCTATTGCCATCTTCACAGGATCTTTTGCATGGGCAATGCCTGTATTCAACAGCACGCCTTCACAGCCAAGCTCCATCGCCATTGCAACATCTGATGCAGTACCAACACCTGCGTCAACAATGATGGGGATTTTGGCGGATTCAAGAATAATCCTTATATTGTTTCTGTTAAGGATGCCCTGTCCTGACCCAATAGGAGAACCTGCAGGCATAACGCAGGTAGCTCCGGCATCTTCCAGTTTTTTCGCAACAATAGGATCGTCAGAAGTGTATACCAGTACGGTAAAACCTTCATTGACCAATACCTTTGTTGCTTTCAGTGTATCTATAGGATCAGGCAAAAGCGTTCTCTCGTCGCCGAGAACTTCCAGCTTAATCATGTCGGATAGCCCTGTTTCACGGGCAAGGTGTGCAACCCTGATTGCTTCATCGGCAGAATAACATCCTGCCGTGTTGGGCAAAATTGTGTATTTATTTGTATCAATGTAATCAAACAGGGATTCCGATTCGTTGATTTTTGCTCTTCTGACAGCAACTGTAATCACTTCAGCGCCGCTAGCCTCTAAAGCCTTTGCCATTATATCAAGAGTGGGGTATTTCCCAGTGCCAACGAAAAGCCTGGATGTAAATTTACGACTGCCGATCGTTAACCTTTTATCCATGTTCCCTCTTTTTTTTGTATTAACCGCCGCCTACAAAAGTAACCACTTCCAGCACATCTGTATCTTTTACTATTCGGGAAGAATGCTCCTTGCGCGGGATAATTTGTGCATTTAACTCTACCGCAGTGCGATGCTTATCAATAGTATACAACTCCAGCAGTTTTTCGATAGTAGTCCCCGCAGGACATTCTTTTATTTCACCGTTTAAGGTAATTCTCATTCTTTCTTCCTGGCCGCAGATGTCTTTTTTATCCATCACAAATTCTCCTCCCACCCCGCTATAAAATGGGGAGTTTCCTATAACACTACAATAAATTCTCAGGCAAAAATGTTAATGTATATAAAAATGAAATGCAAGTGAAAAGAACGGCCTGAAAAGAAGTTTTGCAAAGGGTTTGACAATAAGTTGCAACTGTTTTAAAATCCGGTTTGTTCATTATTTTAAAAATACCATATATGAAAAATGAAACCTTCCGACACGACCCTACGTAAAGACGAAATCGTCAAAATAATCAATCAGCATAAACGTTTCTATATTACCACGCATGTCCGTGCAGATGGAGATGCGCTGGGTTCAGAAATAGCCCTTTTTTATGTCCTTAGACAATTGAATAAATCTGTTTACATTGTGAACGAATCTATCGTTCCCAATATTTATAAATGGATCGCCCCTACCTCCGGAATGTATATTTATCCGGATATTCCTTCAGAAAAACCAGAAGTAGTTTTCTGTCTGGATTGTCCTACGCTTGCCAGAATTGGAAAGATTGCTGATTTCGTGCCAAAAGACGCCGCCATAATAAACATCGATCACCACATATCAAATGAGCTTTTTGGTGACATCAACTGGGTGCTTGAAGATATGAGTTCCACAGGAGAAATGATATTATCCCTTATTAAAGAAATGGATATTACCATTACCCCTGATATTGCCACGGCGATATATATTGCTATTGTGACCGATACCGGAAGATTCACCCATAGCAATACGACTCCGGCTGTCTTTCTGGCGGTGGCATTTCTTCTGGAGCATGGGGCAAGACATGCGGAAATATCTAAAAATGTTTACAACACAAATTCCTTTCGCTTATTGCAATTGTACGCGCAAGCGCTTAATACAATAGAACTGCATTTGGATAATAAGGTTGCTACCGTATTCCTTACAAAAGAAATGCTGGAAGAAGCAAAGGTTGATCCTATCGATACACACGAATTTGCGGATATCCCTGTTTCAATAGATGGGGTTTCTGTGGGGATATTATTCCGCGATGTGACGTCATCTCATTTTGTCAAAGTAAGTATGCGGAGCAGAAACGGTTTTAATGTAAACAAGATTGCAATGAAATTTGGCGGAGGGGGGCACAAATACGCTTCAGGCTGTGAAATAGAAGGAAGCATTAAAGATGCGCAGCGATTAATACTCGGGGAAATTAAAAAAGCTTTACAGGAAGGCTCTTATTAGAATCAATGCATTTGCCGGATTTAAAAACCGAATTAGCAGGTATCATAAAAGACCTCAAAGCGAGACTGGCATTTGAAGAAACATTCGGGGTAGAGGTAATTTCCCTTAACGCACAAAACAATCGGGTAAGATCCACCACAACAATTACACAGAAAAATGATATGCCAAAAACTTCTGCACCCCAAACAGAATCGAACGATAAAAAACCCTTAACGACACGCCCAAAAGAAGGCAAGGCAAAATTGCTGGAAGAACTCAAAAACGAAACGCTGGTTTGTCACAAATGTCCTCTCGGCGAAACGAGGACAAATCTGGTGTTTGGCGCAGGAAACCCCATGGCCAGTCTCATGTTTGTTGGCGAGGCGCCAGGGCGTGATGAAGATCTTCAGGGAGAACCATTTGTTGGCAGGGCAGGCCAGCTCCTTACAAAAATAATAGAAGCAATCGATATGAAACGCAGTGATGTTTATATTGCAAATATATTGAAATGCCGGCCTCCGGGTAATCGCAACCCGCTTACTGATGAAATTGCCCTGTGTATCCCCGTGCTTACGAAACAAATTGATATAATAAAACCTAAAGTATTGTGTGCCATGGGTACTTTTGCTGCCCAGACGTTACTTAACACAAAAGAACCTATCGGTTTCCTTCGCGGTAAATTCCATGATTATAAAGGCATTCCCACCATGGCTACTTTTCACCCGGCATATCTCCTGAGAAATCCTGGCGAAAAAGCAAAGGTTTGGGAAGATATGAAAAAGATTCGGGATCTTTTAAAAGAATTGAATAATAAGTAAGTCGATAATGAGATAAAACAAAATACCGTTTTATTGTCCCACAAAATCGTGAAAAACATCTTCCAACTCTGTAATAGTTCACCACAGAGGGCGCCGGGAACGCTGATAAAACAAATAAAATGGTGGAAATTAGCATAATTTTCTGTTTTTATCCTCTAATAAATAACCTCTGTGATCATTCGACTGAAGAAAAGAGGAAAAGAAAGAGTCGCACCTTGATTAGTGATTAGTATGTATGGTATTCATCATTACTGCCAGATAATCACAGATCAAGGTGTGACTTCATGCCTGCTTTATAAATGAAACAAGCCGCAGGGACATTGTTTGTCCCTGCGGCTTGTTTGTGGTATTTGATTCTTTGTCGAGGCTTTTGCGCGGTCGTCTGCTACCCTTGGTGTTTTTGGCTTACCAGTAATTGTATTATAGTGTCTATCCTTTGGTTAAGCTGCCCTATATCGTTTCTCAGACTTCCTATTTCGCCTCTCAGACTTCCGATCTCACCTCTCAGACTTTCTGTCTCGCCCTTGATCTCGCCTCTCAGACTTCCGATCTCACCTCTCAGACTTTCTGTCTCGCCCTTGATTTCGTTTCGCAACTGCCCCATTTCACTTCTTATGCTGCTTATATCGGTATCTATCTTTTGGACAAGATACCTGAAATCATCTTCCTGTCTCTTTCGTACTTCCTCTATTTTTGCCAGTATCTCTACTGTCCGCTCGTCAACTACCTGGTATATTAACTCTAGTGTTACTTTTTTTATAGCTGATGCGAAGAATCCCTTCACCATAGGAATAACCCTCCTGTGAGAACAAAGTATTATGTGTTTTACAATCCTGCACATGTTAACAATCCCGAGGGAAATATACAATAATTATTCCCTATACGCCGTTCCGGTTCCAGCCAGACGCTCCATTAGCTCTCTGAATTGCCGCCCAAGCTCTATGAGCTCAGGGACAACCTCTTTTTCGAGGTTTCGGATTATATCAGAGGCGGACTTAACCGCCTCTCTTATGTCCTCGGTGTTGAAGTCTTTATGTACCTCTTTGATTTCAACATCTTGTTCGTGGGTAACAGGCAATGCCTGGCACGAAAGTGATGTTGCCGCTATTATTACCCCTATAATAGCGAATAATAACCAGTATTTTATTTGATACTCCCCATGTCTGAAGACAGAGGAATTATAGGGACACTTCCCTTATTTCCCCACCAGATCAAGCAGAAAATATGGGATGTATCTCTGATTTTCCCGTTTTGTTAGGTCCGCCAATGATAATACTTTCTAACATTACTCTTTTAGTTTTTTCAATTTTTTGTATCTAACAAATTATTCCTTAAATTATACCGTTAAACGCAGTAATAAATTACAGATGTTGCAAGAAATATTGGAAGTGTCCCCTAATTCCAAAGAAGCTGTGTTTGTTTGCATTTCCATGAATTTGAGTACTCTCGTAAATATACCTTGCTGGTTTACAAAATGTGAAATGTAGAGCGAAGAGACTCTTCGCTCTACAACTACAGTCTTTGAGAAATCACAATTTGTGAACCCGTAAGGTATATCAAAAACGTTTTTGGGAGGAAGCTAAGAGGTCTTCCATTAGAATATTCTTACCCGCTTATTTGACTCCTTTTGCATTTGTAAGTGATTATAATGCAGCGAAACAACATTCTAATCAATTGTTTTCATGAAACCGATACAACTCATTGGTCAACAGATGCGGTTTTTTTAAATATTTATGTATGGCATTTTTATTATTGTACCGATAAATAATTTTTATGAGCGGTAAATAGTACTTACCAAAGGTGGTGAAATAAAGCCTGTTGAGCCAACGCAGGTATTTCTCCCAATTTATTCCGTTCCTCCGGAATGTAAGGCGGATAACGTCATTCATATCCATGTCAAAAAAGTTTTTTGGCGGTCTTGGCGGCACGCCTTCGATCGGATAATATTCCTGAAGAAAAGGAATCAGCCTGAGTTTTCTCATAAGGACAAACCGTTCATAGTCTTCACTCAGGCGTGTATCAAAACCATACATTGCAATTACCGTAACCCTGTCTTCTCCAAAACTTTTTAAAATATCTTTCCTGTCTAAAAAATGTTTGACAGCCTTAACACTATTGCAGCTAAAGTAAAACATGGGTTTTGTAAATTTAGAGTTTCGTGAATCGATCTTATACAGAAGTTGAGCAATATGTTCATCTACATATTGTATATCAAGAGATTGGCTGAAATTAACGGCATATTTTTTGTTGATTATTTCGTAGAGTATATCTTCAGAGCGTGGATATGTTAGCAGGTTATCGTCAAGCAGCATTATATTCCGTTGCCCGGAGGGAACGAAGTCTTCGAACGAAGACGTCTTTTTGATTTTCCCTTCTTTTTTTGGAACGAGACAAAACGCACACCTTTTACTGCAACCCCTTGTTAAAAAACCAATCGCATATGCCGTATGATTGTACAATTTGTAATCGGGAAAGCAGGATTCAATTTGCGGTGGCAAACGCGTATTGAGACATATTCCGGAACCGCCAATATCTATGTTATTGTGGTATATCTTTTTCAGAGTAGCAACTTTTTCATGTGAGGATTTGATGGAAAAGACCGTGCTGGCGTAATATCTGTCGGCCTTACTAAATCCAATATCTCCGGATAAAGCAACGCGATACCCTTGCTTTTTATAGAAGGCGCTGATCTTCATGAGCGCAAGGTTGGGTATGGTACTGTCTATATCGTAAAGGACAATGCTGTTTTTCAATCTACCTATGACCTGATTCGTTCAATTTAGCCAATACGTTTATGGTTACATCAAGCATAACAGCATTCCCTTATGCATAATAACATTGTCTTAGTTGTACTTCTGCCTCATTGCTGCAGAAATTTCACCCGTTAATTTCATTACCTTTTCAGCCTCTTCTATCGTTAATGTTCCGGCGCCGCAGCTTGGCGTCACCATTGACCGCTCTTTAATCAACGTTTTCGATAATCCCTTATTGACGAGAAATTGAATCCCTTCCTCCAATCTTTTTACCAGATCATCCAATGATACGTCCGCTATCTTTGCTGACGTAGGAACAATTCCCCATGCCAGATAACCGCCTCTTTCCATAAATGCAATTATTTCACGCCAATACATCAGGTACTTATCCATAAACTCATACGCATCAAAACTTACAATATCAACATTCGATTCCATAAGCATTGCCCAGTCGGTATTGCCGCAGCAATGAGAGCCTGTTAAGCCGCCGCGAGATTGAATACCTTCATATACCTCATTTAGAGCGCCAATGACTCTCTCCCGGCTGATATTCATAAATGAAGATCCGAAGCTGGTTAAATACGGTTCATCAACAAACATTAACACCGGAAGTTTATATCGGGCTAATTTAGTAAATTGCCAGTATGCCTTCATTGACAACAATTTAACAATCACATCAAAGAATTCGTCGCTATAAAGCGCCAAAATGCCGGAAGCAAGTTTCAGAGAACCTGCCAAGGTAACAGGACCTACAACCTGCCCTTTTACAGCACGAAGAGACGCCGGAAGCGATTGGTCAAGACGCTCCAGCATAGCATAAAATCCCACAGAACACGCCCTGTTTATTTGAAACAAATCAGGATCGTTTTTTAAATACGCCTCATAGAATTTTTCCAACCCGGATGCCGTATCGTTCGTGTCATCAATACTTACCGTCTTTTTTTCTGCATCTATTTTAATGCACGGAAGCCCTTCTGTATATTGAATACACATATCTTCCCTGCGGTCATATTTGGGCAACTGGACCCAGCATGGAATTTCACGGAGCGTTTCAAACATAAGGTTGGTGGCGCATTCAATATCAACATGGGGAAGACTTCCAATTGCGGTTGCCGCAAAGTTGGCGTTAAAGGTATTTGGCATCGTTTTTAATCCCTCTTTCTACAAAATAAGGTAAAAATAGTTAGTCTAACCTGACATGGCCAGAACAGATAGGTAGGGTGAGCGGCATGGACAAGCAGAGTTTATCCATGCCGCCCACCCTTGCAATGAATTTTATTTAAAATGTGCAAATCCTTAGCATTCATCCATCTTTCGAAAACCTCAATTGTTGTAACAATTTAGTTCTTTGAAAAAGTAGGGGCGAAGCATTTGCCCGTTTGGGTATGAATGCATTTATGACAATTTACAGCAAATGCTTCGCCCCTACGCTATGCGGCAAACATCGATATTATTAGAGTTTTTCAAAAAACTAAATTATTACTATCTATTTGACTATAAATATTTTGCCCAAAAATGCAAAGAAATTACTTTTAAGGTACTGACTCTTAAATTCCATTAAATTGCGGTGAGAAAACTACGCTATTGAAACCATGGGAAGAAGTATGCCAACTGTTTTTAGGGCAGGGTGTTTCTCTTTATGCCTTAATTTGTCCTTGACTTTTATTCCTAAAACGTTTAGTTTTTAAAAAAAAATTTAAAGAGGAAAAAAATATTGGCACAAAGTAATTGGCAGGAATTCTCAAAAGGTCTTTTTAAGTATAACGCATTGTTTGTGTTGGTGTTAGGTATTTGTCCCAGCCTGGCAGTAACAACTTCATTAAAGAATGGTGTATCAATGGGGGGCGCTGCGACCTTTGTTCTTGTGTCTTCCAATTTTATCATCTCTCTCATCCGTCCGTATGTTCCCCGCGAGATTAGAATCCCTTGCTTTATTGTTGTTATTGCTTCGTTTGTAACGATTGTTGAATTAATGATGAAGGCGTATTTGCCAACAGAGATAAACGCCTCGTTGGGAATATTTATTCCTCTTATCGTAGTCAATTGCATTATTTTGTATCGTGCGGAGGCCTTTGCTTATAAAAATAAACCATTTGTTTCCATATTAGATGGTTTGGGTATCGGTTTGGGATGGACTTTATCCCTCTGCCTTGTTTCCGGTGTGCGTGAAATGCTTGGAGCGGGCACTCTTTTTGGATTAAAACTGTCCGAGCGCTATGAGCCTGCTTCTATAATGATTATGGCGCCGGGCGCGTTTATTATTACAGGTCTTCTCATGGGTTTATTCAACTGGAGAAAGCAACTAAAGAGTGAAAAGTCGATGAAGGCTTATCAGAAAAATGATTAAAGAGTTAGCGATAATAATTGTTAGTGTTGTTTTTGTAAATAATTTTGTCCTGGCAAAATTCCTGGGGCTCTGCCCATTCCTTGGTGTTTCTCAAAAGACCTCCTCGGCGCTTGGCATGGGCGCCGCCGTAACGTTTGTAATGACGCTTGCTTCCGCCATTACGTGGATTTTATACAATTATATTCTGTTGCCGGGTGATGCGAACATTGTGGGTATGGTTTTCCCTTCCATTGGGGAAACAGGGCTTATTGAGGTGTTAAAGACGATCAGCTACATACTTGTGATTGCAACGCTCGTACAGTTAGTTGAAATGATGCTTCGCAAGATGGTTCCTGCGTTGTACGACAGTCTGGGCGTCTTTTTGCCGCTTATTACCACAAACTGCGCCGTGTTGGGTGTGGCGCTTTTAAACACTACGGATTCTCCGCAGCATTTAGGGTTTATAGAAGCAATCGTTCAGGGCTTTGGTGCGGGTATCGGTTTTACGGTAGCCATATTACTAATGTCTGGTATCAGGGAGCGCCTGGCGTTGCTTAGCATACCAAAACCTTTACAGGGGCTTCCCATTGCGTTTATATGCACAGGCCTTATGGCATTGGCTTTTTTCGGATTTTCAGGGATGGTACCATAGATATGCGTCACGTTATTTCTGTGTTAGTAGAGAACAAAGTTGGGGTTCTTGCCCGGATTACCGGCTTAATCAGCGGCAGGGGATTTAACATCGATAGCCTTGCCGTGGGCGAGACCGAAAATCCCGATCTTTCCAGGATTACGATAGTTGTCAGGGGAGATGACGCTATTCTGGAGCAGGTAAGAAAACAGATCAACAAACTTATTGACGTTATTAAGATCACCGATTTTACCAATGAAGAGTTTGTCGAACGGGATTTAATGTTGCTGAAGATAAATTGTCCTATCGGGAAACGCGGCGAGATTATAGAGATTGTGAATATTTTCAGAGGAAAGATTGTAGATGTTGGCCTGAGAGATCTCGTTATCGAGATTGCCGGAATAGAGGATAAGATTGAAGCAATGCTGGCGTTATTGCGTCCTTATGGAATAAAAGAACTGGTGAGAACGGGGAGCATTGCTATCACAAGGGGAGCACGGTAAAAGATCAAGCGTGATTGGTATTGTTTGACTGAAAGACAAAAGGAAGGGTTATGATAAAAATATATTATGAAAAAGATGCTGATATCAGCGTTTTAAAAGGAAAGAAGATCGCCGTCATAGGCTATGGCAGTCAGGGACACGCTCAGGCGCAAAACCTCAGGGAATCCGGTATGGAGGTAATTGTTTCTACCAGAGAAGGTACGGCTAACTATCGGTTGGCCGTTAAGCATGGGTTTAAGCCGGTGAGTGCGGAGGCAGCGGCAAAAGAGGGCGATTTTATCCAGATACTTCTTCCTGATGAATCCCAAAGGGCTATTTACGAAACGCAAATCAAGCCTCACGTTACGAAAGGAAAGACATTATGTTTTTCCCACGGGTTTAACATTCATTTTGGACAGGTAGTTCCTTCCGGCGATGTAGACGTAATTATGGTAGCGCCGAAGGGGCCAGGCCATCTGGTTCGCTCTGAATTTGAAAAAGGCGGCGGAGTTCCCTGTCTTATGGCAATCCATCAGGATGTTACTGGAAAAGCAAAGGAAAAGGCATTGGCATATGCGCATGGGGTTGGTGGCACAAGAGGAGGGGTGATAGAAACTACCTTTGCCGAGGAGACGGAAACCGACCTGTTCGGCGAACAGGCGGTACTATGTGGTGGGGTATCTGCATTAGTAAAGGCAGGGTTTGAGACCCTCGTTGAGGCTGGTTACAAACCGGAGCTGGCTTATTTTGAATGCATGCACGAACTTAAACTGATAGTGGATCTTTTCTATCAGGGCGGCCTTAGTTATATGCGGTATTCGGTAAGCAATACTGCAGAATACGGTGATTTGACCCGTGGCCCCCGCATCATTACAGAAGAAACAAAAAAAGAAATGAAACGTATATTAGGCGAAATACAGTCGGGGCAATTTGCCAAAGAGTGGATATTGGAAAATCAGGCTGGTCGTCCAAGTTTTAACGCCCTGGAAAAGAAGGATAGAGAACACCAGCTTGAAAAAGTTGGCAGAGAATTGCGAAAAATGATGAAATGGATAAACGTTAAAGAGGTTACATAATGGTTTTTGAATAGGAGAAATAAATGTTAAAGTGCCGTAGCAAGGTTTTGGGATTTGTCTTATGTGGAATAGCAAGCATCTGTTTTAGCTATTCTGCCATGGCGTCAAAAGAGAAAGAAGCGACTGCCCCAAAGCAACAAGAAAAAACAACGGAAGCAAAACAGATAGGTGATTCAAAGAAGGTGGTTGCGACTATCAATGGTGAAAGCATTACGAAGGCAGAGGTGGAACGAGTGCTGGAGAGATTTAAGAATCAGCTACCTCCGGACAGAATTGCTTCTGTTGAAAAACAGATAATTGATGGCTTGGTGGCACAGAAGTTGTTTTTGCAATTTATTAAGAAGAATAAGATTGCAATAGGCGATGATGCGCTGAAGACGGAATTGGATAAAGTTCGTGAGGATATAAAACTGAATCCGGGGTTGCAAGGAAAGTCACTGGAAGAAGTGTTGGAATCACATGGTAGCAATATCGAAGACTTAAAGAGGGATATTACAATTTCTTTGTCTTTGGAAAAATACTTTGCTGATACCGTAAGCGATGCAAAAGTAAAAGACTATTTTGAAAAAAACAGACAGATATATGATGGCACTGAGGTTCAGGCCAGCCATATTTTAGTAGATACGCGTAACCTGCAGGGTGAAGAAGATCTGGCAAAGGCAAAGCAAAAGATAGAAAAGGTAAAAGCTGAGATCGCTGAAGGGAAAAAAGACTTTGCCAAGCTTGCCGAAGAATATTCTGATTGTCCGTCCTCGAAAAAAGGCGGAGATCTTGGCTATTTTGTAAGAAAGGGCCAGATGGTGGAACCATTTGCGGAGGCGGCTTTTGCTTTAAAAGTGGGAGAGGTGAGCGATGTTGTAACGACCCAGTTTGGATATCATATCATAAAGGTTACTGATATCAAAAAGGGCGGGGAAATTGATTTTAATGAATTAAAACCTGAAATTAAACTGGACATATTAAAACAAAATGCCGATTCCCTGCTGGACAGATTAAAGCAGCAGGCAAAGATTGAAATCAAGTAACATACGTAAACAGTAAAATATTTTCGATGCATTTTGGAGGTCTTTTAAACAAAAAGCTTCCCTTCCGGCAATTAAATGAATAGGAAGGGAAGCTTTTTTTATCTGTAAACAGTCTTAAAGTGTCTTTTAAAGCACAAGGGGAAAACAATAAATCAGGCTGCCCTTGGCACCTACTTTATGCTGCTGCTGCTGCTGTTGATGTTAATGTATAGACGCATGCAATGCGTCTCTACAAAAATATTGAAATTTCTAAACTGGCATAGCCAGAACCAAACAAACAGGAAATAAAAAATACGAAATTCGAAGTACGAAATCCAAAACAAATTCCAAAATCCTCCCCCATCACCCCTTCCAAGGGTGGAGAATGTCCTCCGCTGGCGGGGGGCAGGGAGTGGATTCGTATTTAGCATTTCGGATTCACCATGTAATATTTTGGCCAAAAATGCAAAGATATTACTGATAAGGTACTAATAGAAGCAAGATATTTTAAGTTGATTTTTCATCGTGGCTATAGTATCTTGCCCGGTGAAATTTTTATTAAACACTCTTATAATAAGCAGATGGGACAATGGCAATGCAAATAATACTTTTGACTATGTGAATCACATGTGATATATTCCCGTCTACGTAACCAAATAAAATTCGATAATGATGTGTAATTTTAATGCATTTGCATTGAAAAGGGGAACAAGTCAATGCCAATAAACAAAAAAAAACCAAAAACAGCAAGCATGAAAAAGACTGCAAAAAGTGCCATGAAAGCTACAAAAAAATCTACGGATAAGATTGTTTTGAGTTCTCTTTTTAAAACAATCATCATTGACGGCAAAACGGAGCAGGCGACCAGGCAGATTAGGCGGACGCTCTTTTTTGACCAGGTGGAAGTGTTTCCCTTTACGCAAATTAAAAAAATAGAATTAGTAAAAAATGAGAAAGAATCAATAACAGACAGCTATTTGACATACGCAGTTTTATTGCATCTTAACAACGGAAAAACCATGTTGGTTGATGAACTTGGCGAAACATCCGTCAGAGGAGGTTTCAAAGAAATGAAAAACCTCGGGAAAAAGATCAGCATGATTACAGGCAAAGAATTTATTTTGTGTGACGAGTAACCTATTTCCATCGACAACCTTTACCACAAAGCAGTTGTGGGGGAGTTTCATCATGTTCATTACGAGAAGTTTTTTTGCCGCCATTTTTATGGCGATACTTGTCTCTTTCCGCATCGTAAATGCCTTTGAATCTGAAATGAACGAAGAACAGATTGCTGCGGCGATTGGTTACGGGAAGAAGCATAAAGGTATGGATGTTTTTAAAGGCACTGTGATAAAAAATGCTTGTTTTGGAAAATATCCTGAATTAGATAGTGGATTGATTATGAGTAAATACATTGAACTTGCCATTGTTTCTGCCATGAATGCGGTGAAAGAAAAGGAAACGACCGCCGACGATATAAATGAAATACAATCTGCGGATTTTTTTAAAGTAATTGTACTTGTTTTAGAAGAAGGCATTCAAACCCCAGGAGGCGTGCAGATTACATTAAAACAAGGTTTAAACAACATCTTGCCGCAAAAAACCGAGTTTGGGAGAAAGCATAAGGACGGTAAACAAAGTGTGATAGGGGTCTTTCGGTATGACAAGATAGATACGTATGCAAAAACTGAGGTTATCATAAAAACGAGGGGACGGGAAAAAACCTATAAAATTGATTTTTCTGTTATAAAATGATCAGGGAAGCAGAAGAAATAAAGACATGCCCAAAGCATACCTTTAGAGATAAACTTTTCGATTTTTCCTGCCGTCGCATTGGTTCTCAGCAAACAAAAACTTTATTTAAATTATACGATCTAGCCACCTTCGACCTCTATGGCAAACCAAAAGGGGCAATAGGTGCGATTGATATTACCAACCGTTGTAACTTGCGTTGCAAACACTGTTATTTTTATGCGCATGATTACGCAGAAAAACCGGAGTTGAGTGACGATGAGTGGATTGAAAAACTGGAGGGACTGAAAGAAACAGGTTTCCCCTTTTATCAATGTTCATGGATTGGCGGTGAACCTTTGCTTCGGAAAGATTTGCTGGAGCGCTGCATGAAGTATTTCCGGTCAAATCTGATTGTCACAAACGGAACACTGGAACTTCCCAATTGGCCGGATGTGAATTTTTATATATCGGTTGACGGCAAAAAGGAGACACATGAAGCCATCCGTGGAAATGGTTGTTATGACATAATAAGAAAAAATGCGGGGAGAAACGATTTAAAGATTAGCGTTTCAATGGTAATTAATAAAATGAATTACCGTGAAATTGAATATTTTATTGAGGAATGGAAAGAGGTTGGCGTTCGGGGTTGTTTGTTTCAAATACATACGCCGGTAAAAGGGTTGGCGAACAATGATTTTTGGCCTGGCTGGAAACTGCGGGATGATATAGTAGATACATTGCTTCGATTAAAGGAGGAAAAGTATGGTGATTTTATAGGAATGCCGGTCCATGTGCTTAAGCTTATGAAATCCGACAAATGTAAGGAGGTGACACGGAATTGCATTTTCAAAAAAGTATCGTTTTGTTTTGACCCGCAGGGCCAGATTAAAAAACCTTGTATGTTTGGACAGCAAGCAGACTGTCTGCGGTGTGGCTGTATCCTTCCTTTTCACCTGTGGGCATTGGAAGGTAAGTGGCTTTTAATGAGAGAGCTTATGATATATTTTAAACGCCGAGTGGGTAAAAAAATGCTTCGTTAGCATATCGATACCAAAATAACATAGTAATGATGGTTGTTTTTAATACCTTTACTTTTTATTATTTTGGAATTGCACTATCAGCCGCTTATACAATTCTTACATCCTCATGCCTTATGCCCCTGGCAGTGTGTTGTCTCTATCATAAAACACATATACGAGCACTATTACCAAACCCGAAAATATGAAATTCCAAAAAACGCAATAGTTCCCCCACCCCTAATGGTAAAATCCGAAATGCTAAATACGAAATCCGAAACAAATTACAAATTCTAAATTCATCCCGTTAGATAACATTCAATAATACATCTATTATTTGATAATTCTGTATCTAACGGGGTAAAATTTTCAAATGTTCAAACCCCGGTTTTTTCATTGGGATTTTGTATTTTGCAATTTGTTTCGTATTTCGTACTTATTGTGTTCTTGCCTGTCCATATTAGGATATTAATTATTTATGTCTTATATTAAGAATATTGCAATTCGTTCATTCTTTATTAGCGGCATAATTTTTTTTCTTTTGTGCGGCGTCTATTTCTCGATTCCGGTAATTTTAGAAAAGAAAATTCTCCCTCTTCTTTTTAACAAAGCAGGATTCGTTCAATCAACCGGTAAAATCAGAAAATTTGGCTTTACCGGGTTAGATGTAACTTCGGTTCGATTGGGTAACCCGGAAAATCCCTCCATTTCCCTCGATTCTATCCGCATTGATTATTCTTTAATGGGGCTGGCAAGAAGGCATATTAAAAAAATAATAATCAGCGGGGTGGAGATACGGGCGGAGTTTAAAGACGGCAAAATGGGTATTCCCGGAATAGATTTCGGCAAACTCTTCAGAAATTCCTCAAATACCGGACGGGAACAACAAACGGTTTCACAAAGAATTCCCATTAACATTGGAGAACTAGAAATACGGCATGCCGCAGTTCTTTTGAAATCAGGCGTTGAAGATTTTTATATCCCTTTCAGTATGCGGATATATCCAGTCTTTGAGAATAAGGAAGAACAACCTTCCGGCTACGCAATACAGTACAGATTAGACCCGCAACATGCGAATATCTTCCATGGAGTAAGGATAAAATCCAGGATAAATGGCAGTGCAATGTATAATTTTACGACCTCTGATTTGGCATTGCGGCTTGATCTTACTGATATGGATGTAGTGTATAATGACCTGCAATTTAAAAATACATCGAAAGATGTTCCGTTAATAATAACCATCACAAGAACAAAAAATATCGTTCAAATGCATTTTAACCGGTTTAGTGTTATGTCGCTCCTCCCATTTGAAGTATCAATGAATCCTGATAGTCACCTTACGGTGAATATGGATGAAGACACACTGAATGCCGAAGGGAGCGTGAAGGTGTTTTTAAAGAAAGAATTGATGAACAACGATCCCCATATTGGCCTAAAATTAGGCCAGTCAGCAGAGCTGCCAATTTTTCTTAAAGGAGAAACCCAGGGAAAGCAGTGGCGTTTTTCACTAAACTCTGCCGGGACATCTCACCCTTTGACTTTTTCCCGGGGAACCGAAACAATGACTCTTTTCCCCAAAGAGCTTTCCATACAGGGAGAAGGTCTGAATACCAGCGGTTCTCTGCAATTTGATGCAAACCTCACTCATGTGCGGTATAAGGGGGATAATATGCATATACTGATTCCTCTTGTCTCATTGCAGGGCAGCGGATTGCTAAACTCTACGGAGAGTTCTTCTCTCCGGGCATTTGTGCAAATAACTGATGCGGAATGTGCTTCTCACGATTTTAATGCAAGGAAGATACAGGCGAAGATTCCCATTCAATGGCCATTCCCAGCTTCCGAAGATAACGACAGTATTGCGGAAGATACGAATTACCCCTATGTTGCCATCGATGATATAAACTATGGCGGCATAAACATCGGGTCAATTGTCGCAACGCCCTATCAAAACGGCGCAAACCTTCATTTTACAGGATTGTTTAAGGGCTTACTGTTCCCTGGTTTTAATGTAAATTTTAAGGGTATGGCGGGTCTGAATGATGAGAATACCTTTATTTCCAAGGTAGACTTCAACTCTGCGGAACCGGAAAAGACACTGCAATTTGAATTATCTTCTGTTGCATCGCAATTTAGCGGGATATTTTTTAATGGCATTGCCGACATCCGCGGTAATTGGAGCTTTGATGGAACCAGGGGAACAAGCACGGGCATGGTGTTACTTCGCAATACGAAAATAGATAGTCCTCAAAAAAAGATGACGATAGAAGGAGTGGAACTTCAACTTGCCATGAGCGACCTGTTAAACCTCCGCAGCGATCCTGGACAAGTGCTGAAATTCCAGCGTTTCACGTGGGGAGATATAGAAATAAGCGAAGGCGAGGCGTCGTTTCAAATAGAATCCCCTTCTTCCCTTTTCCTTAAAAAAAGTAGTTTTCTCTGGTGCGGGGGGAATGTCTATACGCATGGCCTGCGCTTAAAACCAGGCAATGATGGATTAGATATTATCTGTTACTGCGACCGGTTGAGACTGGCGACTGTTTTAAAACAGTTTCATCTCGCATCCGCTGAAGGTGAAGGCTCTGTAAATGGTCGTTTGCCTATCAGTTATAAAAATGGAGAGATAAAAATTGCCGATGGTTTTCTTTATTCCACGCCCGGGGAGGGCGGCATTATTCGTTTTAATACAGAAACGCTTATTCCTGGCGCGGCCGGCACACAAAAGGGTATACAAACGGATGTTGCGATGGAAGCCCTTAAGGATTTCCACTATGATTGGGCAAAGCTTTCGTTGTTGAGCAAGGGAGAAGACCTCCACGTTTATTTACAGATGGAGGGAGCGCCTGTTAATTTACTCCCGTTTGCCTACACAAAAAAATCAGGACTGGTGAAAGCAAAAGGAGAACCAAAGGCTCGTTTCCAGAAAATACTCTTTCATTTTAACTTTACATTACCCATTGATGAATTATTACACTATAGCGCAGGCTTGGGGGAATTATTACAATATCAGTAACATATAAAGATTTAGTAACACTTTAGTTTTTTGAAAAACGTAAGAGCGAGAGATGAAGCACGAGAGACGAGAGACGAGAGACGAGAGACGAAAGATGTCTGTCATCCATCATCCGTCGTCCCTACATCGTGCGGAAAACAGCGCTATTATTGGAATTTTTCGAAAAACTAAAGTGCTACGGAATATTGAGTTTTTTGTCATTAGAATTTGTTTCGTATTTCGAATTTGGTTACGCCCAAATGTTGCGCTAAGATAATTATTGTGATAGGGTATTCTTGCTTTTATACCAATGTATTCGTAAGGAATTACAGTTAAGGAGGGATTGATGAAACAAAATAGTGTCATTTTATGTATAGTGTTTTTTCTTGTCTTGCATGGTTGTAAAACGGAACATAAGGTAGAACTTGAAGTCAAACCAATGCAAATTACCATTGATGTGAATATACGAATAGATAGGGAGCTGGATAATTTTTTTGGCAACCTTGATGAAGCCGCAAAAACACTCGGCGGGGAAGTCGGTGATTCTAAAGCAGCGGAGACGCCAAACCCTGGCCAGTAGTTTTTTATTGATTAAGAGATTTTTGTCAGAAGGAGAAAAATAAATGAAGTCAAATTTTTTTGCAATGTTTTTTCTTATTTTATTGAGTGGAATTTGTCCTGTCGCTACAGTAATCTTTGCCGATAATATACAGACAATAAAAGTGCAAATGGAAAAACGCCTTCCTCTCATAGTAGAGTTAAAATCGAAGGGAATTATTGGTGAAAACAACACAGGATATTTACAGTATGTGCAGGCAAACCGTGAAAACGAAGAGGTTGTTAATGCGGAAAATGAGGACAGAAAAAAGGTGTATGCTATTATAGCAAAAAAGGAAGGCGCAAGCATCGGGCAGGTAGGCAGTCGCAGGGCATTGCAGATTGCAAAAAAAGCGCTAAAGGGCGACTGGCTACAGGACAGAAACGGAAAATGGTATCAAAAGTAGCACATGTAAGCATACTATGCCAGGGTTGATGTGCGGGCAGAATGCTTCATTTATTTTTGTTGTGCGATGTCCGTTTAGCACAACTCTGTTACTCGTGGCTTTCGCAATGATGGGTTTGTTTGATTATTAAACGGCAATATATGAGGTAAGAAATATGTCTTTTAAAGCAATTATTTTTGATCTGGACGGCACGCTTATAGACTCTCTGGAAGATTTATGCAATGCCGCGAACCGTGTATTAAAGAAAAATAATTTTCCAACGCACGAAATGGAAGAGTATCGGTATTTTGTTGGGGAGGGAGTTGCTGCGCTTATCACACGCGCATTGCCGGACGAAATAAAAAATGAGGACATAATAAACTCTTGCGTAGGGGAATTTCGTGAAGAATATCGGAAAAACTGGAATATAAAAACAAAACCATACGAAGGGATTGCCGAGATGCTGGACTTGATCACATTGCGCGGCTTAAAAATGGCAGTCCTTTCAAATAAACCTGATTACTTTACAAAAAAATGCGTAGCAGCATTTTTGCCGAACTGGAAATTTGACCGGATAATAGGCCAGCGCGATGATGTTCCTAAAAAGCCCGATCCCGCAGGCGCAAAAGAAATTGCAGAATACCTGGCCGTTTCTCCGTCGGAAATTATTTATGTTGGCGATACGCCCATTGATATGGAAACGGCCATTGCTGCAGGCATGCTTCCTGTAGGTGTTCTGTGGGGGTTCCGTCCTGAAGACGAACTTAAAAGGAGCGGTGCGCATAGAATAATTCAGAAACCAGAAGAAATTATTGAAGTTATCGACCATTCAACGGACGGAATAAGTAAGACTGACTTTTGAGAACCCATATTTTCTGGCAAAATATTTAATGGTGAAATCCGAAATGCCAAGTCCTAAAAAGAAACCAGGTTCATCTGCAGAATGTTTCTTATTCATCCACTTGGGCTTATCGCTTCCGGAGTATTGTTGGTAGCGTTGTCACCCCCGGAGATACAAAAGAAGTTGTTGATAACATGAGGGAAAGTGGATAGTATGTACTGTGGTTGGAAAATTTACCCCAAAAGCGTGGGATTAAAGCTGCTGAGAAGGGGAAGGGTTACAAAATACCTGTTTTTAAAAAAGATACGATTATAAAGATTTTGTAAAAATAATCAATGTCAACAACGCATTGATACGGCAATGCACAACACCGTGCTGCCAATTGAGTGATTAGAGAAAAGGAGGTCGTAAATGCCTGATTATGGACCGCGCAGAAAACAGCCGGATATAAATTTCGAACAAATATCCTTGCAGCCATTAAAAAAGTTTCTCCCACCCATCATTATGCTGATCTTCATTATCATTAGCGGGTATTCGGCATTTTACACGGTAAAGGCAAATGAAGAAGCGGTAGTTTTACGGTTCGGAAAATATAAAGAAACGGTTGGACCAGGATTGCATACTAAAATTCCTTACGGCATTGATAAAATACTAAAAGGAGAGGTAAAAACAATCTATAACGAGGAATTTGGCTTCAGAACAAGACAACGCGGCACCACGAGTATTGTGGACTATGAATTCCCTGCGGCGCAGGAGGAAAAACTTATGCTTACCGCGGATCTTAATTGTGCGGAAGTGAATTGGGTTATTCGCTACAAAATTAAAGCCTTAGAAGAGTATTTTTTCAATGTAAGGGACGTTCGTGAAACAATCCGTGGCATTTCGCAATCGGTAATGAGGACACTGGTGGGAGACCTCTCCATCGATGAAGTTTTAACCATTGGCAGGATCGAAATAGAGCAAATGGCCAAAGAAAATATACAAAAAGGCCTGGATGAATATAAATGCGGTATCAGCATTCAATCGGTTTTGCTCAAAGGAGTTGATCCTCCTCTTGCCGTCAAGGACGCCTTTAATGCGGTAAACCAGGCAATACAAAACAAAGACAAAATCATTAATGAGGCGGAAGGTCAGAAAAATAAACTACTGCCTGCGGCTGAAGGGAAAAAAGAGCAGGCAATCAGGGAGGCTGAAGGATATTATGTAAGAAGGATAAACAGAGCAACAGGGGACGTAAAGGCATTTCTTGCAGTATATGAAGAATACAAAAAGGCGGAAGATGTAACAAGGCGGAGGCTCTTCCTTGAGACGATGGCGGATGTGTTGCCAAAATGCGAAAAATTGTATATTATCGATAAAGATTTAAAAGGATTATTACCTATCCTTGGCCTCAATGAGGAGGGAATGAAGAAATGAAAAGGAACGTTATAATTATACTAATCGCAATAGGCATCATTGCAATATTCCTGAAAAGTTCCCTGTATGTTGTTGATGAACGATTGCAGGCCGTTATCACGCAGTTTGGAAAACCCGTGCGAACGACGGTGGTACATGGACTTCATGTAAAAACCCCATTTATTCAGGACGTCAGATATTTTAATAAACGCATACTAAACTGGACGGGTGATATTAGTGATATTCTCACAAGGGATAAGGAAAACATAGGCGTAGCTTCCTGGGCGCGATGGAAAATTGTCGATCCTCTCAAATTTTATACTTCGCTGGGCATAGAAGCACGCGGACAGGGATTGCTTGATGAGGTTATCGAGTCGGCTGTGAAAAACGTTGTGAGCGCCTATCCGTTAAAAGAGGTTCTCCGAAACTCCAATCGTAAACTGGAATATACGACAAAGGAGCTTGAAGTAGCGGAAGAAACAAAAAAAGTAATCATTAAAAAAGGCCGCGATGAAATTACAGCAGAAATTCTTGCTATGGCACGACGCTCGCTTGAAGACCGGTACGGGATTGAATTGGTGGATGTGAGAATAAAATACATTAACTACGTGGCGGCAGTAATCCCAAAGATTTATGATCGTATGCGCTCGGAACGTATCCGCATCGCAAATAAATATGAATCAGAAGGGAGAAGGGAAGAAGCTGAAATTTTAGGCACGATGAGGAAAGAACTGGAGAGAATCGAATCGGAAGGGTATCGTACGGCAGAAGAAACCAGGGGACAAGCTGATGCAGAGGCCATTAAGATTTACGCGGAAGCATATACAAAAGCCCCGGAATTATATTCCTTTCTCAAAACACTGGAAACATATAAAACCACAATAAGCTCACAGACACGGCTTATTCTCAACACGGACGGAGAATATTTCAGGTATCTCAAGGGCTTTGAAAAAGATGTTGGAGCCGTTGAAGCGTGGTCTTTAGAGTAAAAAAACTGGAAGGGTTTCGCCTGTAGATCAGGAAACCCGTTTTTAAGAACTGGCCTGAAAATTCAGAGAAAGGCTGCGGGTTGCATTTATATTTGCCTCGCAGCAAAACCCAAAATACTCCAAGGGGGATGCACCTCAATTTTTTGTAAAAATGCAGTGAATTGAATACGTTTTTAAAAAACTAAACTATTGCAGAATTATGAAAATAAAAGACCTTATAGAAGAAGCAACTTCTTTGCCTGTTGAAGAAAGGGCGATGGTTATTGATTCTTTGTTAAAAAGTCTAAACCCACCGGAATTGGAAATAGAAAAAAAATGGGTATCAGTGGCTAAACGACGACTTGAGGAACTTCGTTCTGGTAAAGTAAAAACAATACAAGGTGAAGAAGTATTTGAAAAAATATGGAATAAGTTCTTAAAGTGAAATATTCCTTTCATCCCGAAGCAGAGATAGAATTCATTGAAGCGATTGAGTATTATGAAGAAAGGGAATCAGGTTTGGGATACGACTTTGCTATTGAGGTATATTCAGCTATTGAAAGAATGATAGCTTTCCCAAAAGCCTGGCCAATTATAGAGGAAGATATCCGACGGTCGTTAGTCCGAAGATTTCCATATGGAATTTTATATTCCGCAGAGAAAGAAGGGGTTTGCATTGTAGCCGTCATGCATTTACATAGAGAACCAAAATACTGGAAACACAGAATCTAAATATAGTCAAGCAAATCATAACAACAAATCTGATTTCAGAAATTTAGCGGTAATGTTTTTCTGAAAATAGATTTGTTTGACGATAATTCCAAAAAGGGATGCTTGTTGCATTTATATCTGCCCCCGCAGCAAAGCCCAAAGTATCCCAAGGTACTCGTAAAATACTTGTTCTGCCTTATCAAAACCATGTGAACTTGGGAAAAAATCACCGGGCGCGGTTGTTTGTGATTTCAGAATAGTGTGTCCCGCAGGAGCAGGTATGGGACTCATCCCTGATTTTCTGAACATTCCCATTGCGCGCGCCATGTGATTTGCCGATGTAACTAAAATGAAATGGTCATTCCCCACAATGGGTTTTACAAATTTTGCCTCATCATGCGTATCTCTTGATTCGGCTTGCAAAATCAGTGATTTCTCTTCGACTCCAAGCGCCATTGCCAATTCTGCCATTGCTTCCGCTCCTGAAACGGGATCAAAAACCCTTCCTCCAGATAAAACAATCCTGCTTTCAGGCACCAACCTGTGCAGCCGTATCCCTTCCGCAAGACGAACGAGCGTTTCTCCGGAAACCCTGCTGGTTATCGGCATATCCGGGTCGGAAGTATGCCCTCCGGCCAAAACAACAATCCATTTCACTTCGGGAATAATAGCTCCTCTTGTATCATCGGAGGATTGTATTGATAAAAGAGGAGGGTATTTATATTCTAAGCGTCTGATAAAGACTTTGGAAACAGGAGAGGAGTAACAGAAAAATGCAAACAGCAGAATGCCAGACAAAACGATATACTTCCCACGTTTCTGCTTTCTGGAAAAGAACATCAACACGGCGCCGACTATCAATATTTCAAGACATAATGGAACTGGAAACAGCAATTGGGCAATAAGTTTTTTTAATGTAAGCATTTTTACCTTTCATGAGTCACAGACCACAAACGATAGAACGGGAAATCCTCAAACCATGCAGTAAATTGTTATAATTCTTCGGGATCGAATTTTATTGTGCTACAAACAGACCACCATCCCTAACGAGGCTACATTTTTTTAATGCCTCCTGGATTTTTCAAAAGACTAAAGTGTTACAATTACGGAAATTCCTTTGCAAAAAATATTGCATTATAAATATTTATGATATTTATGATAAGTTTAAAAACAGATATTTTGTAACATTTTAGTCTTTTGAAAAACGTATTTACCGATAAGATCCGCAGGAGCAGCCTGTTTGTAGCAAAATAGGATATTATAAAAGATTGTAGAGACAGGTTTGAAACCTGTCTCTGCAATTAGGAGCGACCTGTCTCTTGTAAATCCATATTAAACAGGTCTGCCTGAATACGGACAGGCCATTTACCTTATTGAATTTTATTATGCTACAAACAGACCGACCCTGACAGGGCTACATGGTATTTTTTCTATCCCGGGAATTTTTCAAAAAACTAAAGTGTTACGACGTTTTAAGTTTTTTTAAATAATAACGGTAACTATTCAGCGTAAACGATACACGGCTCGTTCCCAAACTCCAGTTTGGGAATGCATTTGTTCGAGAAACTCCGGTTTCTCGCCTGTTTGCTGATAGATAGGGAATAAAATCACAGGGTTAAGACAGTTTGTAATTTGTCAAGTCTGACACGCACTGGAAACAAAGTTTCCAGTGCAATTGTGTTCCCAAACTGTGGTTTGGTAACGAGTTGCGCTCTGATCTCCGGTAGTTTAATAAATTACGCTGAATAGTTACGAACAAATACCTTTAAGCCGATTAGAGGTATTATCCCTTATTTATAATGGTTTCGTCGCCATGTTAGTCACTGAACAGGTCAAAAATCCATCATAAACCAGGCAGATCAAGAGGTTCTTTTGATATTAGCAGCAGAATATCTCTACATAAGTTAAGGATTAATAAAAGTATGTCAATTGTATAAACAGTCGGTTTTACTTTAATGACCATAACCGTTTGATTTTGTGACCATGTTATTTTTACACTTACCTAAATATAATCTTAAATGCCAATACAAGGAAATTAAAATAGAAGAACTTATCAAATATGCTGATAAAGTAAATATAAGATTCAGTACAAATACTCTATTTGAATATGTTAAATCAATTGAACCGCAGATATTTGATTCGGAATTTAGAATTACCGTAAAAAAGTTTCTTAAGCTTGCCCAAAAATATCACAAAAGTCTGCGAAAATATACTATCATTTTTCAGGGGGAACATTTTAAGGGTCTTAGTTATGCTCACCTAGGAATAAAGGTAATCTTAAGAAGCTCCTATGGAGATAAAGATGATAATGAAAAATGTGTTGAAATAATTGGGTATGGCTGTCCTGAATATTCGTTTAGTGCATTTGTTGATTTTACCCTAGAAGAATTGCAACTGAAAAGATTTCATGAAACCACTGATTCTATAGGCAAAAGCATTATAAACAGGTACGATGCTTCTATTATAAATCCTGATATTCTTCATCTGATAAATCCCTCAATAAGGGCAGAACACTATGACTCTGCTTTAAAATTGCTTATTAGTTTAGTAGAAACGAAATTGAAAGAGAAATGTTTGGCTGCTGGAAGAAACGAAGCGCAACATAAAACGGGGGCTGAATTAGCTGTTTTAGCATTCAATAAGCAAAATGGTTGTTTGAATCCACCGTGGTATATTGCAACTGAAGCCCATCAAGGTGTTCAGTTGATGTTTCAGGGGTTTTTTATGTATTTAAGAAACGCTTTTGCGCATAACGTTGTAGTCATGGGAGAAGATAAAAGTAGTGTTTTCGAATGCATTTCAACATGTGAATTTTTGTTAAACATTATAGAAAAAAGCACAATTAGATAATTCTTTCAATTTCTACAAAGTAATCAACATGTAATTGCGCCTTGGGAAAAATTGTGTGGCAGAAGGAATTAGTGAAGGAATAGGGGTAGGGGAACTATTACCAAAAAAAGCCATTAACAAAAGAAGTTAATGGCTTTCCATGGACACATTGGGGATGTTATTTTTGGCAGGTTAAAATCATTAAATATTGTAACACTTTAGTTTTTTGGAAAAATAAGGGCGAAGCATTTGCCCTGTTTGGGTTTGAACGCATTTATGACAATTTACGGCAAATGCTTCGCCCCTACACTGCGATTATTGGAATTTTTCAAAAAACTAAAGTGTTATTAAATATTTAATTACAATAACTTAATTGGTGGAGGCGGCGGGAATTGAACCCGCGTCCCTAGATGTTTCAATATAGGCTTCTACGTATATAGTCTGTTTTTTAATTTCGCCGTTAAAACCCTAACAGACAAGGTTTTTAAAAGCTAGCACAACTACTAGTTCATTTAAGACCCCGCGGTGCAAAAGGTCTAAACTAACCTGCTATTCTTCGTTTCATCAATTTCGCAGGTAAAACGGATGAAACGTGACTGTCAATTAAGCAGCCATTGCCATTGGTTCTTCGGCATTTAATTGTTTTGCCAGGTTTTTAATGAGGCCGCCTGACAACCTCAATACGCAACCTATATATCGTACAATCCGGTCGAATCCTTTCGCCCCCTTATTTTATCTTTATTAAAAATTAATATGTAATACTTTATAAAATGATTATAGCATAAATGAGGGGAAATGCAATTCTCCAAATTACGTTTACCAAATAATTCTTTGGTTTTTGTGACCAATTTCACAACGGTATCACCAATAATCGTTTTTTTTTAAACGGTGAATAAATCCTATGCTTTATAAAAGCCCCTTCCAAAAAAATTTTATTAACAGCGTATCCACATTAAAAATAATCCGCATTCTTTTCAAAGAAACATGCCTTACCGAAAACATATCGCTAATTATAAGTATTTAAATCACATACAAATACATCATCTATTCGGAGAAAGATATCGAGTAAAAAAACAATATCGTTTCCTGCTTTATTTTATTTCTCTCATGGCGAAAACGTGTAACTATCGTATTTGGGCATGAAAATAGCTCGTATGCTATGCAACTTTAGAAATTGTATATGGGATTATTAGGTGGTTTTGGGGAAAGTAAAAATATGATAAATAATGTGAACTCATCGACGTCAGAACTGTTAAAACAAATACAAAGATTGTCTTCTCAAACAAAAACAAAACCAACGCCAAAACCAGAAACGCAGGCACTATACAAAGGCAATGAAGTAAATACCCGCGCAGAAAACATAAAAAAAATACTTAATAATATAAAAACAAATAACTTAGAAAAAACACAAAAGGGAAATACGGTGGCGGGGCAAAAAATTGATGGAATGAAAAAGGTGAACAATGACGGGAAAAACCTTCAGATAGCAGAGAATTACAAACCCATTCCCTTAGAAAAGATATCCTTTAGCAGGCAAGTTGGTTCGTTTCTTGATACATATGTTTAAACTGTTTCGTCAATGAAAACAGACTGCCGTTTCGTATAACAATCCACTATTACTCAATACCACCATAGCAACAAATACTTCCCTTGATTTCCAGCTTGTTTTCCTTCTGCGTTTCGGTGTGCTTATCATTGCAACATAAAATTCCCCCAAAAAGGCAGCAAGCTGGTTTTTGTAGAAAAGGAGGAAAACAAAAACCAGCTTGCCATTGAAAAAAGGAGAGTAATGTTGCTTTATAAAACAACTATATTTCATAAAAAGTTCCAATGTGACTAATGTAAAATTTGTTTTTATGTTTCTTTAAATTTAAGTATAATTATTGACAATACATTATAGTGTTCCCGCATAGTTGTGTTTCTGTTTAGTTGTAAGGGAATGTTTCTTTTGCGACTCCTTAACGATTGTATATGATAACAATTTCAAAACATGCCCCTTTAATAAAAAAAGTCCTATTTATAACCGGGATATGCATTTCTTATAGCAGTATCATCTTCCTTACGTATTGTGCCATTATTAAAGTACATAATATTAACGACCCTGAACATGCAAAAAAAATTGTTATTAGTACTTTTTTTGCCAATATAATTCTCTTTGGGGGGAGTATTTATTTGATTTTAAAGCTGAAAGGTCTATCAAAATAAAAATGAAAATTACCAAAAAACTCTTTCTTGTTTTGCTGCTAACATTCTTCCTTTTCTCAAGCAATAGGTTTGTCTTCTCAAATCAGGATATTAATGCAGAGACGTTGAGGCAGGAACTTGTCGAACTCGAAAAACACGCAAAACCAATCATAGAAATATTTCGAAAGGTTCCTGCGCTGGTGAATCCTTCCGTTGTAAGCCTTATTACGGAAAAAAAAGTATATGGGAGAGATAATCATCCCGCCCAACCGGCAAATCCTGACCAAGACCCGCATGCCGGTGCAATTCCCAAAAAAGGACTTGGTTCCGGCATTATAGTGGATGAACGCGGTTACATTTTGACTAACAATCACGTTATCAGCGATTATTCGCCGGAAGAAATTACGGTGGTCACGTATAACGAGGAGCAATATCATGATATTACCATCATTGGCATTGACCCAAATACCGATCTGGCGGTCATAAAAATCGATGGTGAAGGATTTATGCCGGCAAGGTTTGGCAACCCTGAAGAGGTACAGGTAGGGGATTGGGTTATTGCTATCGGCAATCCTTTCGGATTTCAGCAAACAGTTTCCATGGGTATTATCAGCGCCAAAGGAAGAACACATGTAATCCCGCTTGCGCTTCCCTTTCTCTATGAAGATTTTTTCCAGACAGATGCGGCCATTAACCCTGGTAACAGTGGAGGACCATTGGTTAATCTAAGAGGGGAAGTTATTGGTGTGAATACCGCAATTGCCACCCGTTCCGGCGGATTTCAAGGCGTGGGTTTTGCGTTGTCTGCAAGCATCGCGCAAGAGACAGTCGAAACCATAATAAATACCGGTACAATCGTGAGGGGTTACCTGGGTATTGGAACACAGGATATTACCGATGAATTTGCGTTGAAGCTTGGTTTTGAAAATAAGTATGATATGGTAAAACACTTTGGCTTAGTCAAAGACAAGGGTGTATTTGTCATGGAAGTATGGAGCGAAACCCCTGCATTTAAGGCGGGAATCCTTCCCGGAGACGTTATATGTGAAATGAATGATGATGTTATAAAAAATTCACTGGATTTGCAACGCGTTATAAGACATGCGAAGATAGATGCCCGTATCATGATTAAAGTTTTAAGAAATGGGGAGGAAAACATCCTTACAGCCATAGTTGAACAGCAACCCGAAGACCTTTCCGGAAGAACATATGCCGCTTTTAGAAAACAAGATGAACCCTCGAAGTTTTCAATAGGGCTGATTGTCAATGATGTAACGTATGAAATCGCGAGATCGCTTGGACTGGAAAAAGAAGAAGGTGTGTTGGTGCTTGAAGTGGACGATAATAGCCCTGCCGGGCATGCAGGCATAGAACCAGGCGATTTGATTACCAAAGTCGGAACGAAAAATGTCAATTCTGTCATTGAATTCATGGGAATTATTGAAGAGTACCTAAGCTCTAACAAAACAATCACGGTGTATATTAAAAACAAAGGATTTGTTACCCTGAAGTAGCTATTTTATTTTGCCACACCAAGGCTTGTATCCGTAGCTTTTGTTATACAATCCTCCACAACAATACACCTGAGCTGCCATAACCAGAACCAGAACCAAACAAGCACGAAAACAGTCCTCAGTCCTCAATCTGCAATTTGCCGACTGCCGACAGTAGATTGCCGATTACAGAAGTGACAATTAAATATTTAGCCAAAAAATGCAAAGAAATTACTGATAAGTACTAAAATGCCCTGTGATACTGCAATCATCTTAAGGAAATCAAATGCGAACCCAAACCCAAATGTATAAACTCTATCAGATATTTTTCACACTGTTTTCATGGCTAACATTTGTTTTTACCTGGATGCTTGCCACATTTCTGTCAATACTTCTCAGTATGGACACAAAGAATAAAGAAAAGGTATTTAACACGATGGAAAGGGTTTTCAGCCGTATTTCTTTTAAGATCATTGGTATGAAGGTTGCTTTGGAAGGATTGGAAAATATTCCCAAAAACGAACCTGTCATCTTTATTGCAAACCATCAAAGCATGATGGATATTAAACTTTCTCTTGCGTACATTCCGGTAAATTTTAGTTTTATCTCGAAAGAGGCTATATTTCACGTGCCGGTATTGGGCGCATATATGACTGTTTCAGGACATATACCTATTAAAAGGGAAGAGGACAGAAAGGCATACACTAGTCTCATAAAAGCAATTAATGAGTTAACCGCAAAACAAAAATCACTGGTGATATTCCCGGAAGGCACAAGAAGCGAAGACGGCACACTGGGGACATTCAAAAGAGGGATATCGCTTATTGTCTTAAAATCAAAAAGAAGGGTCGTCCCTATGGCAATAAGTGGAAGTAACCGATTTATGCCAAAGCACGGATTTTTATCGTATCCCGAAAACAGGAACGTGAAAATATCATTTGGCAAACCGCTCTCCTTTGATAATTCAAGGACTGATCGGGAATACACCATTTATGTTACCAATACATTGAGAAATGCAGTGATGGAACTTTTGTGAAATACTCAAGCAACTAAGAGACACGGAGAGGTGTAAATGCCATTAAAAAGATTCCGCTTTTCCTCCTTTGAAATCATGGAGATGTCTTTCTATCACTGTTTTTTAATATTGACTTTGAAAGTATTTATCTATAGATTAAAATAACTAATACTGCAAAATGCCGAAAAGAATTTATCCTGTAACTACTGTTTGTTAAGGAATTTGCAATTGAAGAAAACATTGATTTTCATGTGCCTCGTAGTGTTCTGTGCTGGCTGTTCCTTTAGTCACACAGGGGAGACGGTGAATCAAAGTAAAGCAAGAAAATACCAACTGGCAATGGATTATAACAATCTTGGGACGAAATATTTCGACAAGGACATGATTCATGAAGCCATCATCCAATTTAAAAGGGCTATTGCTTTGAATCCTGACCTTGCAGAGTCGCACAACAACCTTGGCGTGTCCTATTGCAATATACAAGAATACGATAGCGCAATAGAAGAATTCAAACTTGCCATTAAGCTGAATCCTGATTACTCAAAGGCGCACGATAATCTGGGCTTTGCGTACACAAAGAAGGGTTTGTTTGAAGAGGCAATTGCCGAACATCAGAGGGCATTAAAAATAAATCCGCAGGATATGGAGGCAAAAAAGAATTTAGAGATTGCCAAAAGGGAGGCAAGCCTTGAAGTAACGAAAAAAAAATTCCAAATCGAAACTAAAGGCATTTCTCCCGGATACATTATCGGTTATAATCAGTATGCGAGTGGTTTATTTGACGACGCCCTCTCTTCGTTTAAAAATATCCTTGTAGGGTATCCTAATGATTTGATGTCCTGTTACTATCTCGGTTGTACCTATACCATGAAGGGAATGGTAAATGATGCCATAAATTTATACAAAAACCTCCTGGCAAAAGACCCATCCAATATTATCGCCCGATTAAATCTCGCGGATATTTACATGGAAAACGGACTTTATGACGAGGCGATTTTAGAATATGAGAATATCATACGAATCACTCCGAACAACATCCATGCACTGTGCAAACTTGGAGAGGCATACGCAGAAAAAGGACAGCCGGAAAAAGCAATCCTTATATACAACAAGGCTATTGCCTCAAATCCTGCTTTCTCCAAGGCTTACAAAGAACTAGGCAGTGTTTATATGCAAACAGGCCTTTATGATGATGCAATATCGGCATGGAGCAAATTTATCGCACTGAGTCCTGGTTCATCTAAAATACATTTCAATCTTGGCTTGGCATATGCCAACAAAGATATGTTTTCAGAAGCGATAGCAGCGTTTAAAAAAGCGTTGAGTATTGATCCGGAAAATATACAAACCCTTTATCATTTAGCAGATGCCTATGATAAAAGCGGTTTGATTGATGACGCTTTCCATGAATACAATATTGCCGCCAAATTGATCTCGAAAGCGAAAAATAAGAAGAATAATGCATCTGCAGATAAACAAAATAATTCTGAAGAAATAGTTGTTACATTTGGAGAAAAATGAACTTTGAGAGGAAAAATGACCATAAAGCCAAAATTAAAAATACTCATTATAACTGTTATGGCGCTGATTATTACACTAATTTCGCTTTATTCATTCGTAAGCGTTTCGCGCTCAATAGATCAAATTCGTGGCGCCGATTTATTCTGGAACTGTTTTGCAATATGGATAAAGGGTATCATACTAACACAAGGGGTGCTTGTTGTTGGAGGACTTTTTTTATTCATGCTGAGAAAACCAAAAGGTACCGGATAAACCAGAAATGTTGCGATTTATTATTATCTTTGCCATAATCTATCTGGTGTACCTTTCGCTAAAAAAGAGTCTACAGGGGGAAACAAAGGGAGGGGAGTACAAGAAGCCGTACTGAACAAAAAAAAGATGTTTTCAATACAAATCGTGTTAAAGAAATTTCTTATTTGTTTTATTCTGCAACAAAGGACGATTCAACATGTGATATTTGCAAAGAACTTGATGGGAAACATTTTTTACCCAACCACGAAATACATCATTCAATAAAACCCCCGCATCACCGTTGCAAAAACCCGAACGGCTGCCGTTGCTCGCTTGTCTACGTTACGGAAGATGAAGCACAGAGTGAAAAAATAGAATTGATCCTTAAGAAATATGGCGGTACATGCAATAAAAGCACCATAGAAAAAGAACTGAGAGGGTAAAAAATTGTCTGCTAACATAACGGAAACAATAATTGTATTTGTAACGGCAGGCTCAATAAATGAGGCCAGAGAAATAGGTAAAACATTAGTGGATGAAAGGTTAGTTGCCTGCTGCAATATAACGAATCCTATTGAATCCATATTTCAATGGCAAGGAAAGGTTACTATTGAGAATGAGGCGCTCATGATCTGTAAAACAAAGGAAGAACTCTTTGAAAGAGTTGCAGACCGTATCCGCCAATTGCATAGTTACGAGATACCTGAAATTATCGCCGTACCTATAGTTCGCGGCTCAAATGATTATCTGAACTGGATCAGAAAAGAAACCATTCAATAAGACCGCAATAGGCGTTACTTTGAAAATTTGTAACACTTTAGTTTTTTGAAAAATTCCAATAATCACAGTGTAGGGGCGAAGCATTTGCCGTAAATTGTCATAAATGCATTCATACCCAAACAGGCAAATACTTCGCCCCTATTTTTTCAAAAAACTAAATTGTTACGAAAGTTAAGATTATTTTTTTACTGTTTTAAGGAGCATTACGTTGGCTAAGGCTTTGGCATTATTATCCGGTGGTTTAGATAGCACTTTGGCGATACGCGTTATTCAGGAGCAAGGTATTGAGGTTATAGCGCTGAACTTTGTCACAGTTTTTTGCCGATGTACTTCACATGGCAGTTGCAAATTGGAGGCGGTAAAAGTTTCAGAAAAATTTGGAATACCGATTAAGGTAATTAATACCACAGATCGATTTTTGGAAATAGTGAAAAAACCAAAACATGGATATGGTAAACACATGAATCCGTGTATTGATTGCAGGATTAATATTTTCCATGCGGCAGGAGACTACATGCGCGAAATTGGCGCAGATTTTATTATCACCGGGGAGGTATTGGGGCAAAGGCCTATGTCACAGCGAAAGGAAGCTATGAGGATTATTGATAAAGAGGCAAATCTTACCGGACTGGTATTGAGACCATTGTGCGCAAAGCATATGGAACCGACTATCCCCGAAAAACTCGGGCTTGTGGACAGAGAAAAGTTGCTTCAAATCAGAGGACGTTCCAGGAAAGAGCAGATACAACTGGCAGATGTTTTTGAGATCAAAGACTATCCTTGTTCTGCCGGCGGATGTTTGCTTACTGACCCGGAATTCGCGCACCGCATGAGAGATTTGATAGAGACATCCGATGCTGATGTAAATGATGTGAATCTTCTGAAGGTAGGAAGGCATTTTAAAATAGATAATACAACAAAAGCCATTGTAGGAAGGAACGAAGCGGAAAATGAAAGAATAGCCGCCCTTTTTAAATCCGGTGATTATCTATTAAATTTGATTGATGTGCCAGGTCCGATCACGTTGCTTCGCGGTGAAATTACGGAAGAAAAAATTCACACTTCTGCGCGTATCACAGCGAGATACGGAAAATCACAATTTCTTCCACAGACAAAAGTGGCTGTGAGAAAATCGAACAATGGAACACCTGCGAAAATAATGGAAATTGTTCCTATGACGCGTGAAGAAGCTGACGTTCTCATGATAAACAAAAAAAATGATTTTAACTGAGTAATAAAAGGCCAACCGTAGCGTCTACAGCCTACAGAAATTGAGGATTGAGGACTGACTTATTACCCCCTGATAAACAAACAGGGACTAATTGCTAATATTCGATTTGCAATTTTTACAAAATAAAAACAAAACGCTTTCCAACCATGAAATTCATCTCTTTTAATATTTCTAAATACCTTGATAAATTTAAAAAAACTGCATCAATCGCAGAAAAACCATCCTTTATCAGGACAAATAAACAGATTTCTTTGATTATCGGAAGTATCTTTGCAATTTGTGTTGTTTCCCTTTGTTGCTATTGGTTTCTTAAAGAAAAACCTTATTATGAAAAACTGCTTTTAGAAAAGGATGAACAAATAAAGACGTTAAAATTTTTACGCATGAAACGGCAAAAGATCGATGAAAATGCGTTCGAAGCAAAAATTGCCGAGTATGATGAAAAAATAAAAAATGAATACATTCCCAGGTCTTTTTATGAGGAAAAGATAAAGGAATCTGAAGAAAAACTCGCTTCTTATGAAGGGGATTATTTTTCAAAAAAAGAACACGAAAAACAGATGAAGGAATTAGAACAAAAATTCAGAGAAGATCATTTATTGGAAATAACTGCTATTAAAAAAGAAAGTGAAAAGAAAACGACAAGGCTTGAGCAGAAAATATCCTTACTGAAGGACAAAAATTTTGAACTTACGAATATTTTTGACAAATCAGTTGGTTTTATTGAAAAAGAAAAAGAGGCATTGGAAAATGCCCTTTCTGCAGAAAGGAAAAAGGCCTTCATATCTTCATTGATTCTACCTGAAACTCAAAATAAAACATTAGATGCCAATACACTCAAAAAACTTGTTGCAATAAAAGAAAAATTAGAAAATATTGAGAAACTGAATATCAGCTTAAACTCAAACACTTACTTTGAATTGGGACTTATTTCCTATTATAACGGTCAATATGAAAAAGCAATAGAACAGTGGGAAAACGCGGTATCTCTCAACAAAAACAATTTAAGAGCGTATTTATGTCTGGGAATAGCATACAACCAGGAAAATATGTCGGAAAATGCTATTATAATTTTAAAACGAGCAATAACAGTCAACCCAAAACATGCAACCTTGCATCTAGCGCTGGCACGTATTTATGAAGAAAAAGAGCTGTTAGATAGTGCTATCTATGAATATTCAAAAGTATTGGAAATACAGCCAGACACCGTTGAAATATTAAACAATTTAGGTAACTTATACGAAAAAAAAGGTATGAAAGAAGAAGCAAGAAAGGCATTTGAAAGATATAGAAAATTAAAAAATGATACTACTGGTTAAATTGCCTTCCCCCAAGGACTTAAAAATTAAATGACTTTGCATTGCTTAGCATGCGCCTTTTTTGCTCAATACTGCAAACAAGGTCAAAAAGATAATTTTAATATCCAGAAATATTGATCTGCTACGTACATACGCTATATCATATTTTACCCAATCACCGAATTTCCCTGTAGGTCTGCCATAAATCTGCCACAAACCTGTCAGGCCAGGTTTTGCCGTAAGCCTTATATTTTTCCATAGGTCGTAGCCTGCCATTTCTTCTTTCGCCAAAGGCCTTGGCCCCACCAGGCTCATTTCACCTTTTAAAATATTAATAAACTGTGGCAATTCATCAATGCTCCATTTTCTAAGAAATAATCCGATTCTTGTAATCCTTGGGTCTTTTTTTATTTTAAATACCGGCCCTTCCATTTCATTAAGAAGATTTTTTTCAAAATCTCGGCATCATCAACCATGGTTCTGAATTTTAACATAAAAAATTCTTTACCACTTTTCCCGCAGCGTTTTTGTTTAAAAAAAACAGCGCCTTTACTATCCACTTTGATTAAAACTGCAACAAAGAAAAATATTGGAGAAAAAAGCATTATAAAAAATAGACTACAGGCAATATCAACCCCCCTTTTTACCACATTTTCTATAGTGTGTTTCATAGTAGAATAATCTTTTGAATCTATATTTGGGCCAAATACGTCCTGTGTAATAATCTTTTCTGATAACATATAAATCCCCCATCTTCTTCTATAACATTAAAAAAAATACAATTTCAATGCACATGGTGAAAATTTAGAAAATGTACTCACAGCTTTTAAATATATCAAAATAGCAGACATAGTTTTCACAATTCTTATTATTCATCGCTAATTTTTAAACAATTATCGATGATAATTAATAAAGTAGCAATACTTGTGCCAAACATCTATGAAATTTGCTTGTATTATTACTTATTCAGTAATAATTTAAGGTATGGTCAATAGCGTGAATAAACAATAAACATGTGTTTTGCCTGTTTCACTATTTGCTATTATATAAAAAATATTTATTTATGAATATGATGTATATCACATTTATAAAGATCTTGTAATAATTCCAGAACTCCTGATCAGGTGGAATTTGATTTGACACCAAATTAAATGTTTGGTGGTAACAGAACGAATCGCAATGGCAATGTCTTTGCTCAAACTTTTGTCTATCTCACTGTAATTAATTGACTTAGATACTTTTTTTTGTAAAAAGAACACTTCTTGAGTTCTGGATTTGGTTTTTTGAAAAAGTAGGGGCGAAGCATTTGCCAGTTTGGGTAGGAATGTATTTATGGCAATTTACAGCAAATGCTTCGCCCCTCCACCATGAGGCAAAAGAGGATATCCTGCTTTTTATTTACCTCTTCAGATTTTTTATATTTTCCATAACTTCATCGGCATCTGGCGCTTCGGGATTAAGCTTTAAGTAGGTTACATAATCTTTTAATGCTTTTTCTTTACATGCTAAATCGCGGTGAGTATTTGCACGATGAAGATATGCAAGGGGATTGTAAGGAAAGAGTTCTATGGAGGTATTAAGATCCGAAATGGCTTCAGAAGGCATTCCTAATATTTTTTTTACAAGTGCACGTTCATAATAAACACCTGCAAGCATTGGTTTCAATGCTATCATTTTGTTAAAATCTTCAAGAGATTCCCTGAAACGCCCGCTTCCGCGATACGCCTTTGCCCTTATGTAATATGCAAAGGCATTTTCAGGAACAGATTCAATAAAGGTAGTTATGTCCTGTATCGCCTCTTCGTAACGCATTGCATCGGCATGAAGGATGCTTCTTTTCATGTAAATATCTACATTGCCCGGATCAAGTTCCAATGCCTTATTAAAATCGTTTAACGCCTTTTCCGGTTCATTTGATTCGGCGTATGCCAGTCCCCTCGCTGCGTAAGCAGGGGCATATGCCGGATCAAAAGTTATCACCATGCTTAAATCGTGTATTGTTGATTCTATTTGTCCAATTAAATAGAATGCGATGCCTCTGTTATAATACGCCAATTTTGAGCCGGGGTCTAATGATATTGCCTTGTTATAATCCATTATGGCAGTATCAATATTTTCCATTTTGGCGTGATATGACCCCCGGTTATAATACGTCGACGCATAATCCGGATTCAAATCAACCGCCCTGTTATAGTCTGCTATTGCCAGTTCATTATTGCCAAGTTTTTCGTGGAGTACGCCCCTGTCACAAAAAGCAACTGCATCGGTATCGCGCAATGCCATAGCTTTGTTCACGTCGTGTAATGCATCTTTTAAATTGCCTTTTTGTTTTTGAACAAGGGAACGATTTAAATAAACACTGGCAAGCACCTCATCCACGGTAAGGTTTTTTAAATAATATCCATTCACAATACTTTTTTCAGAGATAGCCTTTCCTGGAACGTTTATGTAATAACGATCCGGTATGGAAAGTCCGTTATAACCTGTCTCTATGTTTATTTTATAACTTCCGTCATCATATCGCACAAACATATGTTCCGGCACACTTACTCCATATACCGGCAATTGAAGATTCTCTGCTATGCAAAGATACAGGAGAGATAATCCTACACAGTTTCCAATTTTATTGTCCAATACCTTATTTAGAAATATATATTCAATATCCCCCTTTTGTGTATATTTAAACCCGAATGTATCAAAAAGAATAGCATTTATCGTACTGATGATATACTCCGGCGTTTTATTTTTTCCTACAGATGTTTTTATGCTTTCACATATTTCATCTAATTGTTGAAGGTAATGTGTTTTGTCTATTCCCTGGCAGGATTCCGAGGCAATGTCAAGAATAATGCTTGCAATACCTTTTTTCTCCGGTTCGATTTCCCATACATGGTTAGGAATATGGTCATCTGCTGATACGTGAAAAGCAACGTTTCCCTTATCCGTAAAAAAGAAACCCTCATAGATTGCACAAAGAAGAAAACAAAGTAGCAGGGCTTTTTTAACGCTATGTTCCATAATCAATAGGCATGTTTGTTGATAAAGCCGCGCCATAATGTAAGCCAGATAATCTTCAAATCAAATTTCATCGACCAATGTTCAATGTAGTATAGGTCGTATTTTATACGTTTTTCAAGGGACGTATTGCCGCGGAAACCGCAAACTTGCGCCCACCCGGTAATCCCCGCCTTCATTTTGTGCCGTAACATATATTTTGGTGTGGTATTTCTGAAATTCTTTATAAAAACAGGCCTTTCAGGACGCGGTCCGACAATGCTCATATCTCCCCACAACACATTAAAAAATTGTGGCAATTCGTCTAAACTTGCCATTCGTAAGAATTTCCCGATTTTCGTACAACGGGGATCGTTTTTCTTTGTCCAGACAGGGCCGGTTTGTTCCTCCGCATTTATGCACATCGTCCTGAATTTAAGCAGGTTAAAAAGTCTTCCATCCAACCCCATCCTTTCCTGTTTATAGAAGACAGGCCCCTCCGAGGTGAGTTTTATTACTATTGCTATCGTTAACATAATTGGGGCTGCTACGACCAGCACAATGATGGCAAAAACAACATCCAATGTCCTCTTCAAAATAACACTCCACCCGTAAAGTGGAGTATCGCGCAGGCTTATAAGGGGCATGCCCTCAAATTCACTAACATTTCCGCGTAATGTCACAAAATCAAAAAGATCTGGCAAAACCATGATCGTAACCATTTCATCGCCAATATGCTCTAATACCTCTTTTAATTGGTAATGTGAGTGAAAGGGCAATGTGATAAAAACAATATCAATATTATGCCGTGTAATTAAATCACGAATATCAGAAAATTTACCTATAACTTCTATTCCGGAGATTTTTTTGCCGATAATGCTTGCGTCGTCCGACACAAACCCTGCTACCTGTATGCCCAGTTCCAAATGTTTTCTTAATTTGCCTGTAAGTTCTTGTCCCAGTTTTTCCGTGCCAACAACCAATGCGTACCTTTGGTTAAAACCTTTGTGCCGTATAAACCGCAAAAACTTTCTGAATATTACCCTTATAAAGCACAGGAATACGATGCTAATAATCCAAAAAAAGAGGAATATTACCCTGGAAAACTCATCCTGACGGAAAAGAAACGTTAGGGAAATGAGTATTAATGTTGCAAAGGTAGATGCCTTCACAATATCTATAATCTCTGATAATTTAGTAGAAACCCGGCGGGGACGATATAAACCAAATGTCTTAAATACAATTCCCCAAAGGGGAATCATAAAAATTAATAAAATGATGTAATTTTTGAGAGGAGGTATACCCTTATACACAGGGATAATTTCAGCATAACAGCGTAAATAATACGCGGTTATCCATGAAACAGACAAGGCACACCAATCGGCAAGCAACAACAATGATTCAAAAAATTTGCTGTGTTTTTTTAGCATAGGTAAGCACTACACCAAACTACCCTATTTGTTATTTTAAAAAAACACCCGCATTGCATAGAAAAAATTCTCAAACCAGCAGGACTTATCTGTAAAAAATCCGTCACGTTACTCTATTGCTTGAGCAAAAAGTTTTAAAAGCAATGGGTTTTGTAAAAAAAACATCTTAATAGTGCAGCGTATAAATTCAGGCTATTTTGTGTCCTATACGTAAACAAGAGCCCCTGTTTTACACGCCTCAACACACGCCATCGTATCGAATCCCTTACAATCATCACAATTAAAAGCGTATTTAAGTTCAGTATTTTTGGTAATGGCGCCAAACGGGCAAGCACTTACACACTCCCAGCACCCAACACATTTTGCGGTATCAATTACAACATTTCCATCCTCATATTTTGTAATTGCCCCATACTCACAAGAAGCCATACACTTTGGTTTTGCGCAATTCTGGCACACCGTCATATATGGATGATCTTTCCGGATAGACACTTGCAAGCGGTACTGCGATTTTGGATTTTCGGTAAAAGCATCATAAAGGTTTCGGGACGATGAATGCCTCACCGCACACTCGATCATGCATTGTTTACACGTTACGCATTTGCTTTTTATAAATTTTTTTTTCAGCATAGGTTCATACTCCTGCGTTTGACAAGTTCATTAAACGGTTTCTCTACAATTTATCTTCATAAATAAGTCAACGTGGGGAGAGCTTCCTGAAACCATGGATTGCTCAGATAAAAATATCAATACTCTGTGAAATCAGTAGCTTCAATCTTTTTTAATTGGTGGATAGTTTCTCCTCTCCAGTACAACGAGTATTTTATAATAGAATGATAAAAGCCGCAAACAAAATTCTGCTATGGTTGTTTTTCAGGGTCAACAATAGTAGGAGCGACTATCTTCTTCAGACCAGCCCCTTTAGCGGCATCCATTACGTCAATGACAAGTCCGTAGGGAACATTTTTGTCCACCCGCAAAACAAGGGTCTTTTCCGTTTGTTGAGAAAAAGCCTTCTTCAATACCTGTATAAGTACTTTTCTTTCAACAGGTTCATTCTGGAAAAATAACCTTCCGTCACGGGAAATATTTAATACTTGTTCATCTACTTTGCTGGTTGGTGTGTGTTTTGTCGTGGGAAGTTCCAGTTGAATATTTGGCTGATCGATAAAGGTTGAGGTAACCAGAAAGAATAATAGGATAATGAACAACATATCCACCAATGGAGTAAGATTAATAAATGATTTTGAAGGAGTTTTTTCTCTGAATCTCATTGTTTAATTACCAAATTTCTACGGGTTAGGGTTTGTAACCCGAAGCCCACATGTTTTCTATGGTTGATTTCTCTATCGCTCGCATAGAGTGTTATTAACTAAATTGTAGAGACGTATTGCAATGTGTCTCTACCCTTGTTCAGATTTTAAGCCCTAACCGTCGGAGTGCGCTGTCGCTTCTCTCACCTTAAATAACTCAAATTTTGGCTTTTTTCTCTTGAACTCGTTTCAAACAAGATGGGCTTTCGGATGCTTTTTTATACCATAGAGCGCGCTTATTCGATGCCTTTATTTCCTTAAAACCTTCTTCTTCCAGATGTTTTTTAATAGCATTTTCTTTTAATATTCTTTCAGCCATTTCTGATACCTTTCTTTGTAAAATTCGAAATTGTCTTTAATATCCTTTATTGCCATCGTCAATGCCTGTCCGTTATCGAGGAAATCATACCAGATTTTTCTTGTAACTTTTCCATCTGTATTGAGAATATCTTTATGTGGACAGCCGTGTCCACTATCATATCTAAGAATTTCATGCCATTCGCCTTCAAACGCGGACAAAAGCTTTACGACAAATTCTGTAACATATCCCTTTTCTGTTTTAAAGTGCACATAAACAATAGTTTTTTCTTCCAATTCCAAAAAATATTCTTTATCCATATTATCAAAGGAAATATTCCATTATTGAAATAATAATGTCGCATTTGTTTAAATCAACAGTGCTTTTCCGCCGCTTATATAGCTTCTTTTCAAAAAACTAAAGTGTTACCAGTAAATAGCATCAGGCATTTACCTCTACCTCATAAATAGCGCCTTTGTTTTCCTCAGCAAGCATTGTTAAATATGTATGAATTGCATCTTTAATGTTTTCCAGAGCATCTTCTAAAGTATCTCCTTGGCTGTGGCAGCCATGGTAGATTGGACAATGCACATCATAGCCATATTCACTTTTATGCACCACTACCGGGTATTTCATTTGTCAGCCCTCTTTTCAAAACAAAATTAGTTTATGATTTTACTATTCATCAGGTTTGTTGGCATTGCCATTAACTGGCACACGCGCCAAATACCACTATCCTTTTTTCCAGGATTCGATAATTAATGGCAACTTCATAAAATCTATCCTTTTTCTAAAGCTTGTTTTCGATGTATTGTCTTCCTTTAATTCTTTTCTGAAAAGCCCTTTTATTGTAACTCCAAACAAAAAATATCTTTTCTCTATACTTCGGGTGGATAAAGCTTGTTGAGAATAGTGAGGGAATATTCTTCTATTTCACGGACATAACCATCCACCTTCCTGTCAAAATAATTATATGCAACCAAAGAAGGAATTGCAATGCACAGGCCAAACACCGTTGTACGTATGGCAACCGCCAGGCCTCCGGCAAACGCCTTCGCATGTCCAAGTCCCAGTTCAGAGATAATGGCGAAGATATCTTCCAGCCCTAATACGGTACCCAGCAACCCCAGCAAGGGAGCGATTGCGGTAATAACCTCCAAAAGCCAAAGACGCTTTTCAAGCACCCTTGTTTCCTGCCTTCCCATGGCCTGGATATCAATAAACTTTTCTTCCCGCGAGAGGTGGTTATTCGAAAGAATACGCCGCAAAAGATTCGAAAAAGGGCCTTCTATTACCTCGCATTTTGAGATTGCAAACGGTATGTCTCTCGGGCTCTTTATTGCTTCTATTGTCTGTATTATTTCAGGTTTGAGTATCTTGTTCTTTCTTAAATTAATTGCCCGCTCCATAATAATTGCGAGTGAAAACACCGAACATACCAATAACGGTATCATTATCGGCCCTGCTCCCAATAGCCATTCCAAATTACTATTCCTCCTGTTATGTATTTTTCTGAATAATTAGAAAAAATAAAAATTAAACTTTACATTAATAGATGATTCCTTAATGTGTGAGGGAAAGGGGTCCAGCGGAGAAGCACTCTTAATAGAAGAAACAATACGCGAGGCAAGTTGAAAATTACCCGCATCCTCCACAATTTTTACCCCTTCAATAGCACCATTTGGCAACACTTTGAATTCAATAATAATCGGCTTGTCTTTGTTCGTCACCAGGTTAATCTCTGCCCGTGTGCCATATCCCAGAAACCAATACAATGATATTCTCTGCCGGATATGTTTAAAATATGCTGCATACTTGTGTTGTTTAACGTTAAAAGACGGCGCCCCTGGAATTTCTGCATTAGACAGCGTATCTTCAAACAACACCGGATCATTGCCGGAGCCTTCATCCTTGGCAGCAACATTAAAGGAGGCCTTGGGCTGCTCCTTTTCAGCTACAACCTTCTGGCTTTCCCCGGTGGTTTCTCTTTTATTTTGCTGTGTAACACCGTATGTTCCTGCTGGCGGTGTAGTTACATGGTCTTTTCTCTCTTTTCCAGTTTCTTTCGTTATTTCACTTTTCCTTATGCCTTGCAATTCTTGCGGCTCTGGTAACAACTCGCCTTTTTCCACCTTTGACGCATTTTTAATATTCCTTGTTTCTTCCAGAACATGTATCCCCTCCTGGCGGGAAATTTTCTCGGGGAATCTTTCCTGCCTAACGCCGGCTTCTGCCGCTAACGTTTGTTTCTGCAGTTCTTTTCCATCGGTATCCGTCAGGGTAGTGGTTTTATCGGTTTCATCTGCCTTTCCCGCGGAGGGCACTCTTTTGTATTCTTTTACGTCAACCCTTTCCTGCTGCATACCTATGGAGTCAATTTGTTCTTTCTGAGGAGCTGGATTTTTTTCTGTCTGCCGAGATTCCTTGGCAGCATTGTTTTCTGCAACTCTCTCTTCCTTACTGCCAGGCTTTTCAACCGTTTTCTGCGCCTGGTTTTGCCGCTGGTCTTCAATGGAAATGCCCTGTTCGCCTTTTCCCAGCAAAGGAACCTTTGACTGTCCGCCTGCGTATGGTTCGTTGTTAAGCACACTTGTGTCATCCGGGTTTTTGCCTTTTGCGGAAGCCCCTTTTTCACCAATCCTGTCTGTTTCGGCGGAGGGTTCCTCTTCTTCTTTGTTTTGGGAAGTATCCGTAAACGTCTTATCCTTCTTCTCCTTTTCTAATAGGCTTTTTTCCTTCGATACTTCAGAAGCCGTGAGTTCTTTTTTATCGTCCTTACTTTCCAGGTCAAATGTAATTGTGAATTCATCCGGTTCACGCACAAAACTATCTCTGAGCGATCTGATGCTTAATAACTGATTTCCCTGAGGAGAAAAGAAAAAAAAAAGGCCATGGATTGCTACAGAAACAATAATAAGGAGGGCAAACAGGTATCTTTTATAAAAATCGGAAAGGTGTTTAATGAACATATTATACCGTCACGGGTTAGCCGACAACAGTTTTAACGCAGGTATTAGGAGGAGATATAAAGCATAATAATCGTTTTTTTTATTCGTACTAAAGTTTAACGCACGCATATTTTCTTGTCAATATAATATAAGAGCCGTCCTTTCTGCGGTAAATAACTATCCTATTGATAATTTGTAACATTTTAGTTTTTTGAAAAAGTAGGGGGCGAAGCATTTGCCGCAAATTGTCATACATGCGTTCATACCCAAAACGGGCAAATGCTTCGTCCCTACACTGTGCGGCAAACATCGCTATTATTGGAATTTTTCAAAAAACTAAAGCGTTACGATAATTTTCAAATTTTTTATTGAGAAAACCCCGTAAAGTCCATATAGTTATCCAAATTTGCGAAAAAGATAAATTACAGGTAGTATGTATTTTTACAAATTGTATGTTTTTAATAAATACAACGTTCAGGAATTTCAATATTCTTGTAGAGACGCATTGCATGCGTCTGGAAACTGCTGCGCGTGAATAAAATGTTGACAAAAACAGAGAGACGCATGCAATGCGTCTCTACATTTAAAAATGGGGATAAAAAATGGGTTTAAACTGTGGTATCGTAGGTTTGCCAAACGTTGGGAAATCTACCATCTTTAATGCGCTAACATCTGCCAAGGCAGCATCTGCAAATTATCCCTTCTGCACAATCGACCCCAATGTGGGTGTGGTATCGGTGCCGGATATACGTATGGATAAAATAGCGGAAATAATATCAACGGAAAAAATTGTCCCTACAATAGTTGAATTCGTTGACATTGCAGGACTGGTAAAAGGGGCAAGCAAGGGCGAGGGACTGGGGAATCAGTTTCTGGGACACATCAAAAACGTAAATGCCCTATTGCATGTAGTGCGCTGTTTTGAAAAAAGCGATACCATCCATGTGGAAGGTAGTGTTCACCCGGAAAGGGATATCGACATTATTAATACAGAACTGATCCTGGCGGATATTGAAACGGTAGATAAAAGATTAAACAGGAGCGAAAAACTAGCAAAGACCGGGGACAAAAAAAACCTGGCAACTATTGATGTTCTGAAAAAGGTTAAAAACTCCCTGAACAATGGCGTACCGGTGCGACGCCGAGATGGCCGGCCAATTGGTCGAGCGTCGGAATACGGTCGCCGACGCACCACTCCCCGGTGTCGATCCGCCGGCGAAACAGCGTCGCGAGCTGCGCGTAGCGCGTGACGCCGGGACTCGCAAGGTCGAAGAGGGCATTCACGCAGTCGTTTCTAGAGCAGCTCGCCGAAGCGGACAACCCGTTTGTGTCAATTGTTTGATCTTTGCTAAGTTAGCAAGTGACCGTGGTGCCGGGGGCGAACAATCGGCTGGGCCGCACTGCCCGAGCGACTTGCGCGCCACACGTACCTTGCCGCGCGGGCATTGTGGCCTCGCCGAACGCGCTCGCGGACCATAACGCGCGCCTGACGCCGGTCGAGCTCCGCTCTGCCGGCGGTCAGAGGCTGAGGTCGGTCCGGATCTGGATCGCCGAATGCCCGAACGTCCGCGACGGCAATACTGGGACCGCCCGATACGGACTCGCGACTGCCTTTGCGGCGCGGCCGGCCGTCGATTAGGGGCCGGACCCGTCGGACTACCGGCAGGCGATGGTGATCGCCACCGCACTCATGCCGCAGCCGATCCCCGCCGGCGGCTTGTGCGCCAAAGCGACCATAGCGTTAGTGCGACGAACGCCATGACGATCGGACGCGACAGCAGCTCGGCGGGCCGGTCGGCGAACAGGGTGACGGTCTGGCGGAAGAACACCTCGAAACTCTCGCCGAGCGCAAAGCCGACGATGAACGTGGCAAACGAGAAGTCCAGCTTGCGCATGAAGTAGCCGAGCACCGCGAACACCAGCATGATGCCGACCGAGAACATCGTGCTACCGTTCGCAAAAGCGCCTGCGATGCAGAGAAGGACGATGATCGGATGCAGCATGCCGAGCGGGACCTTCACCAGCAGCGCGAAGAAGCGCAGCCCGATGCCGCCGATCACCAGATTGAAGAGATTTCCGGCCGCCATGATCGCAAAGATGCCGTAGACGAGCTGGGGGCTGTTCTTGAAGATCAGCGGTCCTGGATCGACGCCGTGGATGAGAAAGGCGCCGATCAGGATCGCGGCCGACAGGCTGCCAGGGACGCCGATCGCGAGCAGCGGGATGAGATTCGCGCCGGACACCGCGCTGTTCGCCGCCTCGGTCGCAGCGACGCCCTCGAGCTCGCCCTTGCCGAAGCGCTCCGGGTGCTTCGACGCGCGCTTCGCGGCGGCATAGCTCATGAAGCCCGCGACGATCGCGCCGATGCCCGGCAGGGCGCCGATCCCCGTGCCGATCAGGCTCGAGCGCACGATGGTCCGCGAACAGCGCTTGTATTCCTGCCATGTGACGGTCTTGTTTTCGCGTGGAATGTCCTGCGCGAAGGCATCGACGACCCGCCGCCCGGCTGAGTCGGCGTGCAGGTAGCGCTCGATCTGGATCAGCACCTCAGAGAGGGCGAGCAACCCGATGGTGAGCGGGATGATGGGGATGCCGTCCTCGAGCTCCACGAAGCCGAAGGTGAGCCGCGGCTCGGCGGTGGCGATGTCGAGCCCGACGGTGCTGAGGAACGCTCCCAGCACTGCGGCGATGAGACCGCGGACGAGGGATTGCCCCGACAGGCCGGCCACGATCGTGAGCGCGAACATCAGCACTGCGGTCATCTCCGCCGGCCCCATCCTGAGCGCGAGCAGCGCGAGCGGCGCGGCGACCGTGAAGAGCACGATATCGCTGAAGGTGTCGCCGGTGACCGAGGCGTAGAGCGCCATCTTCATCGCTTTGAGTCCCTTGCCCTGGCGCGCGAGCGGATAGCCGTCGAACGCGGTCGAGGTCGCCTCGGGCGATCCCGGGGTGTTGAGCAGGATCGCGGTGATCGAGCCGCCGAACGTGCCGCCCTTCATGATGCCGATCAGAAATGCGATGCCGGCAATGGCATCCATGGAATAGGTGAGCGGCACCGCGATCGCGATCGCCATCGGCGCGTTCAGGCCGGGGATTGCGCCGACGAGGATGCCGGTGAATACCCCCGCCGCCATGAACATCAGGTTGATCGGGGGTGAACGCGTCGGCGATGCCGGCGAGGATGACGTCCATGACTCTACGCGAGTGTCACGGCAACAGGATGCTAAAGAGGTATCTGAAGAACGCAAAGACTGCCAGCGGCGCGAGCAGCGACGTGGCAACGAGCCGGAGCGGGTGGTGGCGGCCCTCCATGGCGAGCATCGCGACCGCCACTGTGAGCACGCCGCCAGCGATGAACCCGAGATGTGTGATCGCGAGGAAGCTCGCGGCGAGCACGATCGATGCCGCGAGGATGTAGAAGAAATCCTCCGGCCTCAGCGGGGCCGGCTCGTCCGCCTTGGCGTGGTGCACGAGCCGGGACACCCAGAGCAGCACGGCGAGTCCGGTCAGGAGCGACATGAGCACGAGAGGGAAGAGATCGGGCGCGACACCGGCATCGCCGGCGGCGCTCCCGACTTGCGCCGGGATGATCGCAAAGAGCGACACGAGCCCGAACAGCGTGAGCAACAGCCCGACCACGATGTCCGCGCGCCGCACGTCGTCTTCTCCAGGCAGCCCGCAGGCCGGCGCTACTTCTTCTTCAGGTCGGCCACCAGAGGCGCGACGATGTCATGCTGCCGGTGCAGAAAAGCTCGGGTCGCCTCCGGATCGCGGTAGTCGGCCACCAGCTTCATCTTCGAGAGCAGCGCCTTCTCCAATTCCGGCGTGATCGCCTTCTTCACCGCCGCGGAGAGGCGCTCGAGCACCGGCTTCGGCAGCCCCTTGGGCGCCGACAGCATGAACGTATCGGTGAACTCGAAATCATAGCCGAGCTCCTTCAGCGTCGGCAGGTCCGGGTGGTCGACATTGCGCCTGCTTCCCATCGAGGCGAGCGCCTTCATGCTGCCGGCGTCGACCTGCTGGTTCCATCCGCTGCCGCTCCAGGTGACGTCGACGTGGCCGCCGAGCACCTGCTGGATGCCGAGCGCGCCGCCCTTCACGTTGACGACGTTGAACTTGACGCCGGTCTTTTTGGTGATTGCCATCGTCATCAGCGTCGCGGCCGAGACCTGTGAGGTGAACGAGAGCGTCTTGTTGTTCTTCTTGGCGTCCTCGATCATGTCGGCGAGCGAGTTCCACGGGGAATCCTTGCGCACGACGATCGCGTCCTGCGGGATGCTCACGGTCGCGATGTGATCGAAGTCGTCGATCTTGAAGCGCAGCTTCTCGTTCATCTGCGGCGCAAGCGTGTACGCGGCGCTCGCGCCCATGCCGATGGTGTACCCGTCGGGCGCGGCGGTCATCAGTCCGCTCGCCATGACGGTGCCACCACCGCCGTCGCGAGTGACCGGAACCACGGGCTGGCCGAGGATCTTCTCCATGGCTTGCGCGAGCAGGCGGCCGGTCGTATCGACGGCCCCGCCGGGCCGGAATCCGATGAGCATGGTGATCGGCTTGTCGGGATACTCCGCCGCGGCGAGGCCCGGCGCCAGGGCGGTCACGCCCGCCGCGACAACGGCGATCAATGTCTTCGCTTTCATGTCATCCTCCTCTGTGATTGTGGGCGCGTGCGCTCTCGTGCACGGCCGCTTCCGCCTTTGCCCTGGAATCGCTCTGCCGAACCCTGTCGCATCCGGCCTCGCTCACTTGGGGTACCCTTCGTAGTCGGGCTTGATCCGGACGTCGATGAGATACCGCTCGCCCCGCTTGACCGCATCCACCGCCGCAAGGAACGCCGGCACGAGTTCGCTACGTTTCGCGATCGGGCCGCATCCTGCAAAACCTTGCGCGCGCGCCATCGCCAGGATGTCGACCTCCGGCTCGGAGATGCGCTGCGCGACGTGCGCGGTCTCGACGGCCCGCCCGCGCGTGCGCGCAGTCGTCGCCTGGTGCTGCTCGTCGATATAGTAGCCGCAATTGTTCGCGATGATCACCAGCATCGGCGTGCGCGTGCTCGCCGCCGTCCAGAGCGCGGACACGCCCATCAGGAAATCGCCGTCCCCGATCACCGCGACCGGCAGCCGGCCGGTGCCGCGGAGCGCTAACGCCGATCCCACCGACATCCCGGGCGCCCCGCCAACGCCGGCTGCACCGTCCGCCCCCAGATACTCGAGCGGATGACGGATCGGCAGCGCATCGACGTGCCATCCGAGCGGCGCACGCACGAGGCAATACGCCATACCGGAGAGCGCCTCGCGCAGCGCAGCGCCGATGTCCCACAGCCCGATGTCTTCCGGGCCTCCGGTGAGCGGCCGGGCCGGCACGGGCGCTACGTGCTCGCGTGTTCGCGCCAGGAGGCGCTCTACCGTCCGGCGCCGGAACTCGTCGCCGGCGACGCGCTCGATCTCGCCGAGGAGCGCCGGCACGACCCGGTCCGGCTCGGCGAGGATGTCTAGGTCGGCCGGCGCGAGGGCCATGTGATCGCGCGTCCAGCCGCGATGCGCGTAGTTGTCGAGCGAGCAGCGGATCACCTTGGCTGGCGCGTTGATCTCGCCCCACGCCTGCGTGAAGAGCGTGGCCGGATCCCACCAGTCGAGGCTCAAGACGACGTCCGCTTCGCGCACGATCGCCTCGCCGGCCGCGCTGGTGAACGCGATCGCGGGTTCGGGGCCGTGCAGCACGTGGTCGGTCGGGAACGCGGCCGCGACCTTGAGATCGGTGAGCACCGCCGCGCCGAGCGTCTCAGCGAGGCGGACCCGCACGTTCCAGGCCCGCTCGTCGCGCGAGACGCGCCCGGCGAGGATCACCGGGTGCTCGGCCGCGACCAGCCACTGCGCCGCCTGCCGCACCAATTCGGGTTCGGGCGCGGGCGGCGCTGGCGCGCGGAAGCGCCGCGCGTCCGGCTTGTCTGCGTTCCGGTACGGCAGGGTGTCTTCCTGCAGGCGCTGGTCGAGCGTCACGTAGACCGGCCCCCTGGGCGCGGTGCGCGCGATCTGGTTCGCACGCAACAGCGATTCGATCGTCGCGCGTGGCGAAAGCGGCTGGTCGTCCCACTTCACGTACTGGCGGACCAGCGAGCCCTGGTCGCTCACGCTGTGCAGCCAGTCGATCGGCGTGCGGCGCCGCGCCGAGTCGAGCGGGCCGACGCCGCCGAGAATGATCATCGGCATGCGGTCGCACCAGGCGTTATAGACCGCCATGGCTGCGTGCATCAAGCCGACGTTGCAGTGCACGACCACGCCCATCGGCTCGCCGGTTACGCGGGCATAGCCGTGTGCGATCGCGACCGCGTGCTCCTCGTGCAGGCACAGGACGAGCTGTGGATCGCGGTTGCCGAGCGCGTTCACCACGCTCTCCTGCACCCCGCGGAAGCTGGAGCCGGGGCAGACCGCGGCGTACCTCAGTCCGATCTCGCGCAGCGCGTGCGCGATCGTGTCGCTGTTGAAGAAGGTGCCGTCGAAATCCCCGGGCGGCACCGCGGCGGGCGTGTCCACGGTCGAGATACGCGCCCGAGTCGACGTGCCGCGCATTTTGCCTGGCATTGCCGTCGTCCGCCGCACCCGGCGCGCTCGTGCGCTCAGAGCGTCTTGATCGCAGCGGATCGGACCGCCTCCGCCGCGCCGGCAGCGCTCCCGCTGGCCGGCTCTAACGGATAGAGCGGAGTCGGGATCGGCGTCTTAGCGAAGGCCGGTGCGCCGCCCGCGTCGGTGACGTCGACCCAGCAGAGCCAGTTCGCGTCGTCGCGAAAGTCGAAGTCCTCCCGGAAATGATTCATGCGCGACTCCTCGCGGAAGAGCGAGGCGCCCAGGATGATCTCGGCCGCAAGCACCATTGCCTCCGTCTCGGTCAACCGCACGAGCTCGTGCGTGTCCGGCGCGAGCAGTTCGGCAAGCTCTGCGCGCAGGCCCGCGATCTCGCCAAGCGCGCGTTCGAGGCGCGTGCCGCGCTTCCACACCGAGACATCGTAGGCGAACATCACCGTCTGCAGCTTGCGCAGGAGGGCGTCGGACCGGGCGCTCGCCTTTCCGTTCAGCGTCCGGTAGCTATCGCGACGCAGCGCCGCCACCTCCGCGGCATCGACGCGCGGCGCCGCGAGCCCATCGAGGTCCTCCCTGGCGCTGCGTCCCGCGACCCACCCCGACCCGATGCACATCCCGAAGTGGAAGCCCGCGAAATGGTTTGCGCAGCCGGCCTGGGCGAGCCCGGCGACGAGGAGTCCCGGAAGGTCCGAGCGGCACGCCGAATCGGTCCGGATGGCCATCTTCGTCATCTGGTTCTGCGGATAGTACGGCGTCTCCCCGAAGAGATCGATCTTGGCTTCCGGGCCGAGCTTGCGGAAGAAGTACTCCATCCACTTCACCTTGCTCTCGACAAAGTACTCGCGCGTTGCGGCCGGGACGCGCGACATGTCCAGATAGAGCGGCGCCATGCCGCGCTGCCGTTCCATCGCCATGGCGCGCGCGATCCGCTGGACGTCGGCCCGATCGCCCCACTCCGGCTCGTAGCGCTGCATGAATTGCTCGCCGGCGGCGTTGGTGAAGCTCGCACCCTCCTGGATCGCAAACGTGATTCCCTCGAAGTAGAACTTCGGGGTGCCCGGACGCAGATAGCTCTGCTCGGCATTGCGGAGCGTGGCCCCGGCCCGGTAAGCAAGCAGCGTGCCGGTCCCGGTGATGTCGCGCACGAACCCGGAGCGGAAGGTGATCGCGTTCGTCGCGAAGATTGTCGCGCGGGCGCTCAGCGTGTGGAACTCGCCAGTGCGCGTATGGATGCCCACCGCGCCGGTGATTCGTTCGCTCCCGCCTCGCATGAGCCCCGTGACCATAATGCGGTCGACGATCTGCACGCCCGCGTCCTCGAGCGCGCGGCGCAGCCGCCAGCAGAATTCGAGGCCGCCGCCGACGGGATACAGCACGCGGGCGTGCGCAAGCCGCGGGTCGGCCGCCGCACGTACCGACCGCCCGAATCCCTAGGGGAACTCGAGGCCGGCGCCAACGAGGTCGCCGAACCGGTCGAAGGAAGTGGCGAGGACCTCCTGTACCAGGGGCTGATCGGCGAGCCAGTCGTTGCCGGCGACGATCTCGCGTGCGACCGCCTCGAGGTCGTCCTCCGGAAACACGACGAGGGTCCACGCGTTCGAGAAAGCGCCGTGGCCGGTGCGGCCGACCGTCCAGGAATCGACGAGAGTCACCCGTGTGCCGGCGGGACTATTGCGTTTGGCGCTCAACGCGGCGAGCAGGCCGCCCGGTCCCGCGCCGACCACCAGGATGTCCGTTCTGACAAGTGTTCCGTCGATCATCTGTCGTTCCCGCCTGCCGGCACGCCCCGCCGCGCCGTCACCACGGCCGCGGGCGGCTTCTCACCACCGGGTGGACGTCCACGATCCGCTCCGGGCAGTAGATCTCGCAGTTGAAGCAGGTGATGCAGTGCTCCCGGAACCTGATTACCGGCAGAAGCCTCACTTCCTTCAAGCCCGCCGGCGGCGTCGTCTGCTCCGGCTCCATGTGAATGACGTCGGCGGGGCAGACCCAATCGCAGACGCCGCAGCCGGTGCATTTTTCGATCTCGATGTGCTCGATCATCCGCGTTCTCTCACTTCGCGAGCACGGTACCGCGCGGACATTCATTGCTCAATCTTGATCGGCGCGTCAATATTAGGCCGATCATGGCGCCCGCCCACCGTGTTCCCGTGCCGCCGCCTGCCGACTTCCTGTCGCGCATCGAAGCGCTGCGGATCCTGCGCGTCAAGCCGCAGACGCTCTACAGCTACGTGAGCAGGGGTTTCATCCGCCGGGTACCGCAGCCGGTGGGGCGCTCAAGCTTCTACCTGCGCGAGGACGTCGAAAGATGCGCGCCCGTAGCACCGCGCGCGCCGGTCACGGTCCGGTGGCGGCGAGCGCGATGCGCTGGGGCGCGCCGGCGATTCTGACGGCCGTGACCGAGCTCACCGATCGGGGTCCGCGCTACCGGGAGCGCCTCGCGGTCGACCTCGCGCGCGCCGGGTGTGCCTTCGAGAACGTCGCAGAGTATCTCTGGACCGGAAGCTGGCTCGACGAAGCTCTGCGCTGGCGCGCAGGGCTGGCGCCAGCCGAGCTGCGCGCCCTGCTTGCCGCGCACGCGCGGCTAAATCCGGGAGATGCGCATCCTGCAGCGGTTGATCGCCACGGTCCTTGCGCTCCGGAGCCGCCGAGGGCAGCCGCGGTGAGCGGCTGCGCTCTGGCGGCACCGCGGTGACCTCGGCCCGGCGCCTCGTGCGCGGGCTGGTCGGTGTCTTCGGCTTTGTCGGTCCGGGCCACGCCTACGTCCCGCTCCTCGACGCGGAGGCGGTCGCGCACGGCCTCGCGCGCGCTCTCGGCCTCGCGGCGACCGAGGTCCGCCTGCGAGCGCTGAATGCGGCGCTGGTGCTCGCGGCCGATCACGAGCTCAACCCCGCAACGTTTGCCGCTCGCATCGCAGCGTCCGGCGAGGCGGATTTGCATTCGTGCATCGGTGCTGCCATGAATGTCCATAACGGCGGCCGCATCGGCAGCGTGCCCGACGGCGTCGAGCGGCTGTTCGCGCCGGGCCTGCGCGCCAAGGCCGTGGTCGCGGCGGCGCGGCGAGTGCTCGCCTCCGCCGCGCGGCTGCCGGGGTTCAACCATCCCCTCTATCCTCGCGGCGATCCGCGCGCGGAGCTGATGATCGAGCTGGCGCGGGCGGTGGCGCGCGGGCAGCAGCAGCGCGCCATGCTGGAAGCCATCGACCGCCTTAAGGAGGAGCTCGACCAATGGCCGACCATCGAGGGCGGACTGGTCGCTCTGTGCCGCGGGATCGGGGCGCCGGACGGCACGGCCGCGGGCTTGTTCGCCTTCGGCCGGGTAGCAGGCTGGATCGCGCACGTCCTCGAACAGCGGCTCCAGGGTTTCATGATCCGGCCGCGCGCGAAATTCGTTGGCTCGGCCGTGGCGCCACAAGGACGCGCCCTCGGCGGCTGAGCGCTATGCGCGGATGCGCTGCGGGCCCGGAGGAGGTCGAAGGCCAGCCCGCACCTCAGCCGCGTCCGCACGCGGCTCGCTCTCCCGCGTCTTCTGGAACGATCCGGACGTCAATCACGCAGACCGCCCCCGCGCTCACGGCGCGGATCGCCCGCTCGGGCGACCGCTGCAACTCCTCGAACAGCGCATCGAGACCAGGTGCGCCGAAGTCCGGGGCCAGCGCGAGGAGCGCGACGCCTCCCGAGGGCGCAGAAAGTGGTCCACCCCCGCGCGTCTTTGCGATGGCCTATGCCGAGCGCGTGCCGTTGTTGCTCCGCACGTTCGGGCTCAGGATCGTCACACCAAGGCGGGCGGCGGAGGTTGTCGGCGAAGTGTCCGCCGCCACTGCGCGCGAGCGGCGCTTACCGCAATCCACGACGCAGCGCGCGCTCCGCGCCGTCGCGCAGCCGCTGCGGCCGCGCATGGCGTGAGCCCACCGTCGGTCAGGCCGCTGCCAGCGCGCTCCGCTCGACGCCGAACAGCAGCTCGAGGTAGGTGCGCAGCTGGCGCATCTGCCGCACCATGATCTGCGGATCGTCGAAGAGGCGCGACATCACCAGCGCACCTTCGATGATGACGTTGGGCAGATCGCCGAGCGCGTCGTAGTCGAGTGGCGCGCGCGGCCGATGGAGCTTCGCCGCCGCGCGCAGCTTCTGCGCGATCTCGCGCCGCCAGACGAGGAACGCCTCGCGGCTGCGCGCGGTGATCTCCGGAGTCATCAGGTTCTTCTCGTAGAGGTACGAGGCGACCAGGCAGCCCGGGTGCGGCGAGTCGAGCGCGCCGAACATCTCCTCGAAGAAGCCGAGCCCCACCAGCACCTGCTGCAGCGGATCGGAGGTGAGCTTCTCCGCGCGGCGCAGGGTCGCTTCGAGCACCTGCGCCTCGCCGGCGAGGTAGCGCTCGAAGAGCGCGTACGCGAGGTCCTCCTTCGACTTGAAATGATAGAAAAACGCCCCTTTGGTCACCCCGGCGCGCTCGAGGATCTGGTCGAGCGAGGTCGCCGTGAATCCCTGCCGCAGCACCAGGTCGTTCGCGACGTCGAGGATCCGTTCGCGGGTGGTTTGCCCGTCTCGTGCCATATAAACAGACTGGTCCGTTTAGTGGATTAGAGAAAAATTATATAACTCAAAGCGAGGAAAAGGGAAGTTTCTCTCAAAGTAGGGCCGACAAACCCTTGACGTACCGACCGGTCTGTATATAATACCGTCCGGTTGGTTTGTTTTTACTCTGCCAGGGAGACGCCCATGGCCATGGCGCTGCAATTCGCGGATTTCTATCCCCTCCTGTTTCTCGCCCCGTTCTTGGTGCTCGAGATCGTCCATCGGGCGCGCCGGTATACGGCGCCGCCGGGCTGGCGGCTGCGCGGCCTCGCCGTCGCGCTGGCGATCTTCGGCGTGACGATCGCCGCCGGCGTTGCATGGAGCAAAGTGCTGCCGGAGTGGAGCCTCGTCGACGGCGCCGCGCTCGGCACCTGGGGCGGCGCGCTCGCCGGCATCCTCGTCTACGAGCTCGCGCACTACTGGTACCACCGCGCAGCGCACGCGCGGGGCTGGCTGTGGCGCCTCGGCCACCAGATGCACCACAGCGCCGAGAGCCTGGACGCGTACGGCGCGCTCTACGCGCACCCGATCGACGCTGCGCTCTTCACCACGTGGGCGATCCTGGCGTTCTACCCGCTGCTCGGGCTCGCGCCGGAGGCGGCCGCGATCGCCGCCGCGTTCCTGGCGTTCAACGCGGCGTTCCAGCACGCGAACGTCCGCACGCCGCGCTGGCTCGGCTATCTGGTGCAGCGGCCCGAGAGCCACGCTGTGCACCATGGCCGCGGCATCCACCGCGACAACTACTCGGACCTGCCGCTGTGGGACATCGTGTTCGGCACGTTCCGCAACCCGGCGCCGGGCGCCGAGCCGCGCGAGGCCGGCTTCTACGACGGCGCTTCCACGCGCGTCGCCGAGATGCTCGCGTTCCGCGACGTCTCGCGGCCGGCGGGCGACGACGCACCGCGCGGCGCGCCAGAGACGCAGGCCGCCTGACGCGCGCGTGGCCGCCCCGCTCCTCCACCGGCATCGCAGACCTCGAAAGGAGAATCAAGATGGCGCGCCATCGCAATGCCCTGCCCGTCTCGGGCGCGCAGCCGTTCGTGACCGACGGCGGGCTCGAGACCACGCTCGTCTTCCACGACGGCATCGAGCTGCCGCACTTCGCCGCGATCGCGCTCATGCGCGACGCCGCCGGCCGCGAGCGCCTGCGGCGCTATTTCGCGCGCTACGCCGCGATCGCCGCGCGCCACGGCGCCGGCTTCGTGTTCGAGTCGCCGACCTGGCGCGCGAGCGCCGACTGGGGCGAGCGGCTCGGCCTCGCGCCGCGCGAGCTCGCACGGCTCAACCGCGACGCGATCGCGCTGCTCGCGGCGCTGCGCGCGTCGACGACCGAGGTCGCCGGCACGATGCTCGTCAGCGGCAACCTCGGCCCGCGCGGCGACGGCTACAGTCCGGCGAGCCGCATGACGGTCGCGGAGGCCGAGCGCTACCATCGCGCCCAGATCGACCAATTCGTCGACACCGACGCCGACATGGTGAGCGCGTTCACCATGAACTACGTCGAGGAGGCGGCAGGCATCGCGCGCGCCGCGCGGAAGGCGGGCATGCCCTCGGTGATCTCTTTCACCGTCGAGACCGACGGCCGGCTGCCGACGGGCATGGCGCTCGGCGAGGCGATCGCGCAGGTCGACGACGCCACCGACGGCGGCCCGGCCTACTACATGATCAACTGCGCGCATCCGGTGCACTTCGCGCATGCGCTCGAAGCCGGCGCGCCGTGGCTCGAGCGCGTCCGCGGCATCCGCGCCAACGCGTCGACCCGCAGCCACGCCGAGCTCGACGAGGCGACCGAGCTCGACGCGGGCGATCCGGAGGACCTCGGCCGACACTACCGCGCCTTGCGCGAGCGGCTGCCGAACCTTGCCGTGTACGGCGGCTGCTGCGGCACCGATCATCGCCACGTCGCCGCGATCTGCGAGGGCGCGCTCGGGCACTGAAGCCGCGCACACGCGACCTGGCGCGCGCCGCCGCGCTGCCGGGCGGCCCCGTATCATGGCCGGGGGACAGAGGGTGTAAGCTTCCGTACAGGCGACGCGGTGCCGCGGCGTGCACATCCCGCACGCCGCCCGGCCGGCACCCGCCGCCGAGCGCCAAAGCGAGCCGTCGATGCTGTTCGACGTCAAGGGCTGTCCCAAGTGCGGGGTCATCCTCCGCCCCTACCTCGTCGCGAGCCATGGCACGGCCGCGCAACACGTGCTCGTGGTGTTCCTGTTCTGGGGCGCGGCGGCGCTGTGGATCGGATGGCTCAACGCGCCGCGCGGCGGCGGCGAGCTCTACGTGCTGCTCGCCACGCTCGGGACCATCGCGTGGGTGCGCATCTTTGCGCGGCTGCGGGCGCTGCGCCGCGCCGGCGTCGACCGGCGGCGCTACTTCTGCGAGCGGTGCGGGCGCCACTTCGAGGGCCGGGGCGCGGAGCTCGCGGAGATCGCGGTGAAGCAGATCCGCAAGATCCACGACTGAGCTTCATGGCGCGCATCCGCCGGTGTGCCGCATGCCGCGGCCGATGCTCTAACCCTCGCCCGTGCGCAAGCGCGAAAGTCGTGCCTGCGAACGCGCCGATCCGGCCGGCCGCTGGCCGCGTCCGCTCCCGATTCGGCCGCCGCGGGAACGACGGCCTGCCGCGGCGCTCCCCCTGCGCCCGTTCCGCGCTGGCGCGGGCGGCCGAGCGACGGCGTGAACGCGGCGCCGGCGATGCGCGTTGGAGTCGCAACATGCGTTTGCGTCTTGCCCTGCTCGCGCTCCTGCTCTTCGTCGCGCGGCCCGTGCCGGCCGCGCTCACGCTGGAGACGCGGCCATTGACGCTCGCCGGCGAGGCGACCTTGGTGGACGTGTATGCGTCCGCGCAGGGGGCCGTGCGCGGGCTCGCCGTCCTCGCGCACGGCTTCACGCGCTCGCGCGAGCGGTTCTCGGCGCTCGCGGCGCGTCTTGCAGCCGAGGGGCTCGTCGTGGCAGTCCCCGACCTGCCGTCCTGGAGCGCGCACCGCCGCAACGCCGACGCCGTCGTCGACCTCGTGCAGCTTCTCGAGCGCGAGCGCGGTCTCGAGACATTGCCGGTGGTGCTGGCGGGCACCTCCGCCGGGGGGCCTGGCGACGCTGCTCGCCGCCGCGCGCGTGCCGCGCCTCGCGCTGTGGCTCGGGCTCGACCCGGTCGACGTCGAAGGCATCTCCGAGCCGGCCGCGCGCGCGCTGCGGGCGCCGGCGGTCGTGCTGCGCGCGCCGAGCGCGCCGTGCAACGCGTTCGGCAGCGCGAAGAGGATCGCCGCGTGGCTGCCCAACCGGCGCTCGCTCGAGCGCTTCGAAGGCGCGTCGCATTGCGACTTCGAGAAGCCGAGCAACTGGCGCTGCGAGTCGGTGTGCGGCGCGGCCGATCCCGCGATCCAGGCGCGCATCGTCGAGGAGGCGGCGAGCGCCGTGCGCACGGCGCTCGCGCAGTAGCCGGTCCTCAAGCCGGCAGGCCCGAATCGCGGTACAGCGACTCGATCAGGTCGGCGTAGCGCTCGTTGATCTCCCGGCGGCGGAGCTTCAGGGTCGCGGTGACCTCGCCGTCGTCGTGGTCGAGCTCCTTGGCGAGCAGGTGGAAGCGGCGCACGTTCTGCACGCGCGGCATGCGCGCGTTCACGCGGTCGATCTCGGCCTGGATCAGCGTGCGCACCTTCGGGTTCTCCGCCAGATTGCGGTAGTTCGTGTAGGTGATGCCATTGTCCTCGGCCCACTTGCCGACCGTCTCGTAGTCGACCTGGATCAGCGCGGCGACGAAATGGCGCCGCTCGCCGACCGCCACCGCCTCGCGGATGTAGGGCGAGGTCTTGAGCGCGTTCTCGACCTCGGCCGGGCTCACGTTCTTGCCGCCCGAGGTGATGATGATCTCCTTCTTGCGGTCGACCATGCGCAGCTCCGCGCCGACCCACTCGGCGACGTCCCCCGAGTGGAGCCATCCCGCGTCGTCGATCGCGGCCGCGGTCGCCTCCGGGTTCTTGTAGTAGCCGACGAAGACCGTCGGGCCTCGCATCAGCAGCTCGCCGTCGGCGTCGAGCCGCGCCTCCAGGCCCGGGACCGGCTCGCCGATCGTGCCCGCGGGCGACGCGTCGCTGCGCTGCCCGGTGGCGAGGCCGCTCACTTCCGTCATTCCGTAGATCTCGCGCACCGGCACGCCGAGGATGCGGTAGAAGTCGAGCAGCTCGGGCGCGATCGGCGCGGTGCCGGAGAAGGCGATGCGCGCGCGGCGCAGGCCGATGAAGTTCAGCAGCGCGCGGAAGACGAGCACATACCAGAGCGCGTAGCGGATCCGCTGCCCGGCCGACCAGCGCGCGCGCGGCTGCGCGGCGAAGCCGCGCACCGCCGCGAACGCGCGCTCGAAGAGGCGCTTGCGCAGTCCGCCCGCCTCGGCGGCCTTGATGTACATCGAGGCGTGCAGCTTCTCCCAGATGCGCGGCACGGCGAGGAAGATGCGCGGCGAGATCTCGCGCAGGTCGGTCTGGATGGTGCGCAGGCTCTCGCCGAAATTCACCGTCGCGCCGACCGCGAGCGGCAGGAAGACGGTGAAGGTCTGCTCGGCGACGTGGCAGAGCGGCAGGTAGGAGACCAGCGTGTCGCGCTCGTCGAAGCCGTACATCGCGATCGCGCTCTCGGCGACCGCGGCGATGTTCGCGTAGCTGATCATCGCGCCCTTGGGCCGTCCGGTCGAGCCGGAGGTGAAGATCATCAGCGCGACGTCGGCCGCGGTCTGCTCGGCGAGGACCCGGTCGACCAAGCCGGTCTCCTCGCGCTCGGCCTCGGCGCCGGCGGCCACCACCGCGTCGAAGTCGTGCAGCCGCGCGCGCTCGTAGCGGCGCAGCCCGCGCGGGTCCATCACCACGATGTGCTCGAGCAGCGGCAGGCGGCCGCGGATCTCGAGCACCTTGTCGACCTGCTCCTGGTCCTCGCAGACGGCGACCGTCGAGTCGGAGAGCGCGAGCAGGTACTCGATCTCGTTCGCGGGGCTGGTCGCGTAGATGCCCGCGGTGACCGCGCCGACCATGCCGATGCCGAGCTGCGCGATCACCCATTCCTTGCGGCTCTCTGCGATGATCGCGACGTGGCCGCCGCGGGTGACGCCGAGCCGCGCCAGCCCGCACCCGAAGTGGCGGGCGAGCCGCTCGAACTCGGCCCAGGTGTAGGGCCGCCAGATGCCGAAGTCCTTCTGCCGGAACGCCACGACGTGCGGGCGCGTGCGCGCCCAGAAGCGCAGGCGCTGCGGCAGCGTGTACTCGAAGGGCGGGCGCTCGATCAGGACAGCCACCGCTTGCGGCGCTTGTAGTGCTTCACGTCGCGGAAGCTCGCCACCTCCGCGGCGCGCTCGGCGTAGCCGAGGTAGAAGCGCTGCACGTCCGGGTCGTGCATCAGCCGGTCGACCGGGCCGTCGATCACCACACGGCCGCTCTCCATGATGTAGCCGTAGGCGGCGATCGCGAAGGCCGCCGCCGCGTTCTGCTCCACGAGCAGCATCGCCACGCCCTGCTCGCGGTTGATGCGGGCGATGATCTCGAAGATCTCGTCCACGATCATCGGCGCGAGCCCGAGCGAAGGCTCGTCGAGCAGCATAAGGCGGGGCTTGGCGACGAGCGCCCGCGCGATGGCGAGCATCTGCTGCTCGCCGCCGGAGAGATAGCCCGCGGTCTGCGCGCGTCGCTCCTTGAGGCGCGGGAAATAGCCGTACGCGAGATCGAAGTCGGGCCGCGGCGTCTCGCGGCCGACGAGCGCGAACGCGGCCGCGACCAGGTTCTCCTCCACCGTGAGATCCTCGAACACGTGCCGGCCCTCGCGCACGTGCACGAGGCCGCGGCGCGCGAGCTGGTGCGGCGGCGTCGTCTCGATCGGCTCGCCGCGATAGCGGAGCCGCCCGGCGAGGAGCGCGCCGTCCTCGAGCGGCAGCAGGCCGGACACCGTCTTCAGCACGGTCGTCTTGCCCGCGCCGTTCGCCCCGAGCAGCGCGACGATGCGGCCCTCGGGCACCGACACCGACAGCCCGCGCAGCACCTGCACGGTGTGGTGGTACACGACCTCGATATTCTCGACCGCGAGCGCCGCGTTCATCGTCCGCTCACCTCACACTCCCCTCCTTGACAAGGAGGGGGAGGGGCCTTGGCGCTCCGCGCCGCGGCGGGGGGAGAGCTCGCGCCCGTCTCACCCGATCGTGATCCAGTCGGACGCCGGCTCGATGGTGCCCTTCGACGGCATCGCACGGTACACGCGCCCGACCGGGATCGAGTGGCTCTTGAGCGAGACCGGCACGCCGAAAATCCCGCCGGTGTCCCATTTGTCGATCGACTCGAGCGCGGCCTTCATGCTCGGACCGGTCAGCGCCTTGTTCGCGCCGAGTGTGCGGCTGATGACCTCGGCGAAGATCGACCCCACCAGCCACGCGTGGGTGTAGAAGAGCGTCTGCCACGCGGTGCCGCCCTTCTTCGAGCCCACCTCGCGGATCAACTCCATGGTAGGGGTCTTCTGCGCGTCGAAGACGTAGCGGTAGGGCATGACGCCCACGAAGCCGTCGCCGACCGGGCCCATCTTGTCGATGGTGCTCTTGTCCATGCTCCAGATCGTGCCCATGCCGACCGTCTTCATGCCCGCCTCGCGCATTTGCTTCAGGAACTCCGGGATCGGCGCGAGGACGTAGCCGTGGAAGATCACGTAGTCGGGCTTCGCGCGGCGCAGCTTGATCACCTCGGCGGAGACGTCGACCCCGCCGGGCTTGGTGACGACCTCGAGCGCGATCGGGATGCCGAGCTTCGTTGCAGCCGCTTTCGCCGCCGCGATCGGGTCGCGGCCGAACTCGGTGTCGCTGTAGACGAGCGCCACCGACGGCTTGGCGGCGCCCTTCGCCTCGCGGCGCACGTACTCGAGCAGGATCTCGATCATTCCCGAGTAGGTCGGGCCGGCCATGAAGTAATACGGGACCTTCTGCGGGTCGGCGAGATCGGAGGAGAACGATGGCCCGGAGGTGAGCACCGAGCCGAGCTGGGTCACCTCGGCGGCGATCGCCTTGGCCCAGCCGGTGGAGTCGCCGTAGAACACCGGCGGTTTCTCGTTCGCCATGATCTTCTTGAAGATCGCCACCGCCTGGTCGGTCTTGTAGCCGGAGTCCTCGGCGACGTAGCGGACCTTGCGCCCGGCGATGCCGCCCTGTGCGTTCTTCCATTCGGTCCAGTCGAGGAACGCGCTCTGAAACGCGGCGCCGGCGAATGCGAACACGCCGGTGATCGGCGGCGCGGCGCCGATGACGATCTCGCCCGACTGGGCGAGCGCGGTGCGCAGCGGCAGGCCGAGCGCCGAGACGCCCGCTGCCGCGAGGCTGCCTTGCACGATCCGACGGCGGTATGCGTTGACCATGACGATCTCCTCGTTTCAGGTTTTGAACGGCCACAGATGGAAGAAGCGCCGCGCGCGCCGCCACATCTCGGCGAGCCCGTGCGGCTCGAACACCAGGAACCCGACGATGAGCGCGCCGAACACGATCTCGCGCATCGGCGAGAGCAGCACCGTCGCCGGCGGATACCACGGCGCGATCCACGCCACGATCGCGCGCAGCGCCTCGGGCACCATGGTCATGAAGGCGGCGCCCAGTATGCCACCGAGAATCGAGCCGAGCCCCCCGACGATGACCGCGGCGAGGTAGAACACCGACAGCCCGAGCGAGAACGCCTCCGGGGTGGCGGCGCGGAAGAAGTAGCCCCACAGGGCGCCCGCCACGCCGGCGTAGAACGAGCCGATCGCGAATGCGCTCAGCTTGTAGCGGAGCAGGCCGATGCCGAGCACCTCGGCCGAGATGTCGCGATCGCGGATCGCGATGAACGCGCGGCCGATCCGGGTGCGGAAGAGATTGCGCGCCGCGACGAGCATCGCCACCGCCAGCGGTACGACGATGTAGTACACGGCGCGGTCGCCCTCGATCTCGAGCCCGAACAGCGCCGGTGCGGGCAGGTTGACGCCCCGTACCCCGCCGGTGACCGGCTCCCACTCGCGGAACACGAACCCTAGCACGAACTGCGCGGCGAGCGTGGCGATCGCGAAGTAGAGCCCCTTGATGCGCAGGCTGGGAATGCCGACGACGAGCCCGATCGCAGCGGAGGCGAGGCCGCCGAGCGGCAGCGCGAGCCAGAACGGAACGCCGGCGTTCGCGGCGTAGGCAGCCGCGTAGCAGCCTACGCCCATGAACGCGGCGTGCCCGAGCGAGATCAGCCCGGTGTAGCCGGTCATGATGTTGAGCCCGGTGGCGCTGATCACGTGGATGCCGAGCAGGACCGCGACGTAGGTGAGGTAGCTCCCCGCGGCCCACGGAAACACCGCCAGCGCGACGAGGAGGGCGGCGAGCCACGCGCGCTGCACCGGCGTGGCGAACAGCGCCTCGTCCTGGGCGTAGCTCGCGCGGAAATCGCCGGTGCGCATCGCTTACGCGCCGGTTCGCGACGCGAGTGGACGGTGGGCAGTGGACGGTGGACGGCGAACTCCGCGCGTCAACGCAGGTGCGCGGCGCCAGTGGTTCGGCCCACCGCCCGCGCCCCGCTGCCCGCCGTCCGCTTTCATAGCCGCTCTATCTCTCGCGTCCCGAACAGTCCGTACGGCCGCACCATCAGGATGACCAGCACCACGACGTAGGGAACGAGATCGCGCGCCTTGCCGCCGATGAAGCCGACGGTGACCGCCTCGAGCCAGCCGATCGCGAGGCCGGCGACGATCGCGCCGAGCACCGAGTCGAGGCCGCCGAGGATGATGACCGCCAGCACGCCGAGCGCCACGCTGCCGAGCGCCGGCGAGAGGCTCGTCATCGAGGCGACGATGATTCCGGCAACCGCCCCGGTGAGGCCGGCGAAGATCCAGGTGAGGCGCGAGGTGCGGCGGACGTCGATGCCCATCGCGTAGGCGGTCACCGGGTCGCTCGCCGCCGCGCGCATCGCCACCCCGGTGCGCGAGAAGCGGAAATAGGCGAGGAACGCGCCGATCAGCGCGCACGCCGTCGCAAAGCTCCACAGCACCTGCCCGGGGATCAGGATCTCGCCGATGAAGACGGGCTTACGCGGCAGCAGCTCCGGCAGCGCGAGGTTCTCGCCGCCCCAGATCGCGTCGGCGGTGCCGTGCAGGATCGTGCCGAGGCCGATCGTCGCCATCACGATGGAGATGACCGGTTGTCCGGCGAGCGGGCGCAGGATCGCGCGCTCGACCAGCGCACCGAGCGCGGCGATGCCGGCGAGGGTGAGCGCGAGCGCGGGCGCCCAGTGCAGCTTCCAGGCGACGTGGGCGGTGAAGAAGAGATAGGCTCCCATCATCATGAACTCGCCCATCGCGAAGTTGACGACCCGCGTGCCCTTGTAGATCAGCACGAAGCCGAGCGCGATCAGCGCGAGGAGCCCGCCGCCGGCCAGCCCGACGACGCTGAATTCGAGGAAGGTCAGGAGGTCCATGGCCGTTTACGGCGCGCCGCCCCAAGGGCCGTCGGCGCACTCCGCGCAAGGGTGGCCGCGCAGCGGCCGGGGGGTGGGGCGCACGCAGCCGTGCGAACGCCGCACCACCTCCCGCCGGCTTCGCCGGCACCCCTCGTTGAGAAGGAGGGGACAGAAGCGGGCGGCCGGGGTGGTGCGGCGCGCTGCACGCCGCAACCGTGGCAGCCACCCCGCCGCGCTGCGCGCGGCGCATCTCCTCGGGAAGGCGGGGAGGGACGTGGCCGCGGGACGCGCTCATGCGTGACGCCCCGCCAGCCGGGCCCCCTTCTTGCCGAGGTACGCCTCGATCACGTGCGGGTTCGCGCGCACCTCGGCCGGCGTCCCGGAGGCGATCACGCGCCCGAAGTTGAGCACCACCACGTGGTTCGAGATGTCCATCACGAGGCCCATGTCGTGCTCGACGAGCATCACGGTGATGCCGCGCTCCTCCTGGATGTCGAGGATGAAGCGCGCCATGTCCTCGGTCTCCTCGCGATTCATCCCGGCGACCGGCTCGTCGAGCAGGAGCACCTTCGGGCGCATCGCGAGCGCGCGCGCGAGCTCGACGCGCTTCTGCAGGCCGTAGGCGAGCGCCCCGATCGGGAGCCCGCGGATGTGGTCGATCTCGAGGAAGTCGATCACGTCGCGCTCGATCTCGGCGCGCAGGCGCATCTCCTCCGCGCGCGCGCGGCCGAGGTACCACATCGCCGAGAGCGCGCCGGCGCGCAGGCGGCTGTGCCCGCCGAGCTTGATGTTGTCGAGCACGGTCATGCCGCGAAAGAGCGACACGTTCTGGAACGTGCGTGCGAGCCCGAGCCCGGCGCGCCGGCTCGCAGGCACGCGGCCGATGTCGCGGCCGTCGAAGCGGATCGCGCCGCGGTCGGGCCGGTAGAAACCCGAGATCGCGTTGAACAGGCTCGTCTTGCCGGCGCCGTTCGGCCCGATCACCGCGGTGATCGCGCCCGCGGCGCGGCGAGCGACACGTCGTCGAGCGCGCGGATGCCACCGAAGCTGAGCGAGAGCCGCTCGACTTCCAGGACGTTCAAGGACCCTCCTCCAGAATCGCGCCGACGGTCTGCCGCCGCCGTGCGCGACTTCGCGCTCGCAATATTACAGGCGAGTCACGCTGCGCGCCGTCGAGCGGCCGGATTGCCGAGGCTGAGGCCGGCGCACGCGCGACCGGTCATGCGGGCGCGGTCCGTCGCGCGGCCGTGGCCCGCGCGGCAGCCGGTGGCCATGCGGCCTTCGGCGCGTGGGGTCGCCGTCCGCCCCGCGCAAGGCCTTCACCCCCGAGCGTGCCTGCTCGGGCGGCAATCCAGCCGTGCGCGGCGCGGCTCATCGGCCTCGTGCTGCCGCTCGTGCTGGCCGAGTCGGTGCTCGTGCTCGGCGGACCGCTCTCGCGCGCGCTCGTGACCGGCGGAGCGATGGTGATCGCGGGGTCCGTGCCGACGAACCGGCCAGCGCGGTAACCTTCGCCCTCGAAGGAAAAGACGGAGGCGGGCGATGACAGACGAAGTGGTGCTCGCCGGCGGCCAGCGCACGCCGTTCGGCGATTTCGGCAAGTCGCTGAGGGACATTCCCCTTGCGCAGCTCGGCGCGCACGCGGCGCGCGCGTGCCTCGCCGGGATCGACCTCGCGCCCGAGCGGGTCGACCATCTCGTGTTCGGCAACGTGGTGCCGGTCGATCCCGACGGGCATTTCGTGTCGCGCAAGGTGGCGCTCGAGGTCGGGCTTCCGATCGAGTCGAGCGCCTTCGGGGTGAACCGAGCGTGCGCCTCGGGCTCGCAGGCGATCGCGAGCGCCGCGCAGAACGTGCGCGAGGGCCTGTCCCAGATCTCGCTCGCCGGCGGCGGCGAGAGCTTCTCGCGCGTGCCCTACGTGTCGCAGGACGTGCGCTGGGGCGCGGCGCGCGGCCCGGCGCGGCTCGACGATGGCCTCGACTATGCCTACCGCTGCCCGTTCTCGCGCGTGCTGATGGGCGAGACCGCCGAGACGCTTGCCGAGCGCCTCGGCTACCGGCGCGAGGACATGGACGACTGGGGCCACATGAGTCAGCGCCGCGCACAGGCCGCGATCGAGAGCGGGTTCCTCGCGCGGCAGATCGCGCCGATCGACGTGCCCGAGGGCCGGGGCACGCGGCGCATGGTGCGCGACGAGTACCCGCGCTTCGACCTCGCGCGGGAGCAGCTCGCGCGGCTCGCGCCGGCGTTCCGCGCGGGCGGTTGCGTGACCGCCGGCAGCGCTTCCGGCGTGACCGACGGCGCCGCGGCAGTGGTGGTGGCGAGCCGCGCGGCGCTCGAGCGCAACGGCATCGCGCCCGAGGCGCGCGTGGTCGCCTACGCCACCGCGGGCGTGCCGCCCGGAGATCATGGGTGCGGGGCCGGTGCCGGCGATCCGCCGGCTTCTCGAGCGCGCGGGCCTGCGCGTGCCCGACATCGACTACTTCGAGATCAACGAGGCGTTCGCGGTGGTCAACCTGCACGCCGAGCGCGAGCTCGGCGTCCCGCGCGAGGCCACGAACCTCTACGGCGGCGGGATCTCGATCGGGCATCCGCCCGGGGCGACCGGCATCCGCATGACGATCACCGCGATGCACCACCTGCAGGCGACCGGCGGCCGCTACGCGGTGATCAGCATGTGCTGCGGGGCCGGACAGGGCATGGCGACGCTGATCGAGAACCTGCGGCGCTGAGGGGTGATGGGCGATGAGTGATGAGCAGACTCATCATCCATCGCCGATCAGCGCGTGCAGCGTCGCCGCCGCCTCGGCGGAGAGCGAGCCCTTCGCCTCGGCGATCGGAATCGCGCGCGCAGCGAGCGCGCGGTAGAGCGCGAGCGTCTCCGGAGGCAGCTTCGCGAGCGCGGCGAGATGCCGTGCGATGGTGCCGGTGTCGCCGCGCGAGATCGGACCGGCGAAGCTTTGCACCGTGCCGTCCTTCGCCACCGAGTCGAGCGTGCCGCGCGCGAGCGCGACGAGCAGCGGCAGCGCTTCGTCGGCGCTTACGCCGAAGCGCGCCCACAGCTTCACCGCCTCGTGCAGCAGTACGCCGATGAACGGCGCGGCGAAGCTGCCCGAGCAGTGATACAGCGCCCGTGCGCCGGGCGGCAGGCGGATCGGCTTCATGCCGAGTGAGCACGCCAGCCGGTCGAGCGTCGCGAGCAGCTCGCCCTCGGCCTCGATCGCCGCCGCGCAGCCGGGCAGCCCCGCGAGCGCGACCGCCGGATCGGCGAAGTTCTGCATCGGATGCAGCCCGCCGATCGCCGCGCCTTGGCGTGCGGCCCCGTCGAGGGCCGTGATCTCGGTGGCGCCGCTCGTGTGGACGGCCGCCTTGCCGGGCGACCACCGCAGGCCGGCCGCGGTCCCGGCGATCGCGCCGTCGGGCACCGTGACGAACACGACATCGCAGGCGTCGACCGCATCCTGCGCCGCCATCGCCGCGCAGCCCGGCACCTCGCGCGCGACGCGCTCCGCCGAGAGCGCGCTGCGGCTCGCCACCGCGACGACGTGCTCGCCGTGCCGCGCGAAGCCTTGCGCGAGCGCGCGGGCGACGCGTCCCGCGCCGACGAAACCGATGCGCGGAGACGCCACCATCATCCCCTCCTCTCCGAGGGGTGGCCGCGCAGCGGCCGCGGCGGTGCGGGCGATTGCGCGCGCCGCAACCACTGCCCGGCGTGCGGCCGGACCGCTCCCCGGCGCGGGGGCGACGAGCACCCATCGCGCGGCACGCGGGGCGGCGGGAGCCGCAGGGGCGGCAGGCTCATCGCCGCTCGAACAGCTTGCGCGCGATGATCTCCTTCATGATCTCGTTCGCGCCACCGTAGATGCGCTGTACGCGGGCGTCGGCCCACGCGCGCGCGATCGGGTACTCGCGCATGTAGCCGTAGCCGCCGTGCAGCTGCAGGCAGGCGTCGATCACGCGGTTCTGCATGTCCGAGAGCCAGTATTTCGCCATCGAGGCCTGCGCGGTGTCGAGCTCGCCGTCCAGGTGGCGCGCGATGCACCAGTCGAGGAAGACGCGGCCGATCGTGACCTCGGAGTGCGCCTCGGTGAGCGCGAAGCGCACGTGCTGCTTCGCGGCGAGCGGCGCGCCGAACGCCTGCCGCTGTTGCACGTAGTCGAGCGTCCAGCCGACGGCCGCCTCGGCCGCCGCGACCGCGCCGATCGCGACGAGCAGCCGCTCCTGCGGCAGCTGCGACATGAGGTACGCGAAGCCCTTGCCCGCCTCGCCGAGCAGGCTCGACGCCGGCACGCGCACCTCGTCGAAGAAGAGCTCGGAGGTGTCCTGCGCGTGCATACCGATCTTCTCGAGGTTGCGGCCGCGCGCGAAGCCGGGCCGGTCCGACTCGACCAGGAAGAGGCTCACGCCCTTCGCGCCCGCGTCCGGGTCGGTCTTGGCCGCGACCAGCAAGAGATCGGCGATCTGCCCGTTCGAGATGAAGATCTTCTGCCCGCTCAGCACGTACCGGTCGCCCTCGCGGCGCGCGCGCGTGCGGATGGCGGCGACGTCGCTGCCGGCGCCCGGCTCGGTCATGCAGATGGCGCCGATCGTCTCCCCGGAGGCCATGCGCGGCAGCCACGCGCGCTTCTGCGCCTCGCTGCCGTAGTGCACGAGATAGGGCGCGACGATGTCGGAGTGCAGGTAGAAGAGCGGGCCGGTGGCGCCGGTCCACAGCAGCTCCTCGGTGACGATGGTCGAGTAGAGGAAGTCCACGCCGGCGCCGCCGTACGCCTCGGGGACCATCGGGCACAGGAAGCCGAGGCTGCCGGCGCGGCGCCACAGCGCGCGCGGCACTCTGCCCTCCCTCTCCCACTGCGCGTGGTGCGGGACGACCTCGCTCTCGACGAAGCGGCGCACGGTCGCGCGGAACGCGCGGTGCTCGTCAGTGTAGGGCAGCGTCTCGGAATCCATGGGGCCGGCGGACGGTGGGCAGTGGACAGGAGCGGAGTCAGCGGGCGATGAACAGAGGGAGATGCCGCGCACGAGCCTGCATTCTAAGCCTCGGCCGGCCGCACGGGCATCGCCGCCTTGCGGCCTGCTGCCCGCTGCCGACCGGCCCCTTCGGTCAGTTGTGCTTGTCCGTCACGTACACCGTGCCGGTGAAGGTGGAGACGACGGTGCCGTCCTCGCGCGCGACCTCGACCCGGTAGACCGCGATGCGGCGCGAGCGCGACATCTCGGTGGCCGTGGCGGTGATCACGTCGCCGCGTTGCACCGCGGCGACGAAGGTCGTATGCGTGTCGATGCCTACGGCGACGCGACCGTAGGCGTTGGCCGCGAGCCCGAACGCGGTGTCGGCGAGCGCGAAGATCACGCCGCCGTGGCAGCTGCCGTTGAAGTTGAGATGGCGCTCGGCGATGCGCAGACGCACCACCGCGCGCCCCGGCCCGCCGTCCACGCACTCGATGCCGAGCGACCGCACGAACGGGTCGGCGGCGGCGAAGCGCGTCACCCGCTCGTGCGCTTGAGCCTTGCTGTCCACCTCGGTTCCCCTGGAAGCGGTCGGCGCGGCCGCCTGCACGTCTTCATGCCCGCCTTTCAATCGAATCCCTGGAACCGCGCGAGTTCTTCGAGCGGCGCCGGCTCCGGGGGCGGAACCGAGGCCGCCGGGTCCGGACGGCCGACCGCGAGCACGCGCACCACGATCTCGGCCGGGCCGAGCGCGAGCGACTCGGCGATCGTCTTGTGGGCCGGCGCGAGCGTACCCGCGCAGCATGCGTCGAGGCCGCGCGCCCGGGCCGCGGCGACGATGCGCTCCAGGAACATCCCGTAGTCGAGCCAGCCGGTGCGATCGAGCGCCTGCTCGGTGGTGAGGACCAGACACGCCGGCGCGCCTTCCGAGGGCGCCGCGAAGCTTGCGCCGGCGAGCGCGTGCCGCAGGCGGGCGAGTGGCGCGCCGGCGAGCGCGCGCACGCGCCACGGGCGGTCGTTCCGGACGGCGACCCCGCGCTCGGCGACGCGCAGCACGTCGCGGATCGTCGCGGCAGGCACGGGGTCGGGCAGGAAGCGCTGCGTCGTGCGCTCGGGGCGAGCGCACGATCCACCGCGGCGACCTCGTCGATGGTCGGCGCTTCCCCGCGCGGCCGGAGCCGCGTGCCGACGCCGACCGCACCGCGATGCTCCGCGAGCTCGTCGACGAGCGCCGGCACGCCGGCGCCGGTGGTCGCGACGGTCACCAGCACCTTGACCGGCGGCGTGCGTCGCCGGCGCAGGTGCAGCATGTCCTTCAGGTCGCGCGCCGTGCGCTCGGCGAGCGGCGAATCGCCTTTGTTCACGACGAGGATGTCGGCGATCTCGAGGATGCCGGCCTTGATCGCCTGCACGTCGTCGCCGAGGCCGGGCGGGCAGACCACGATCCGCGTGTCGGCGACGCGCACGATCTCGACCTCCGACTGCCCGGCGCCCACCGTCTCGACGATGATGGTGTCGAAGCCGGCGGCATCGAGCACGTCCACCATGCGGCTCGTTGCGCGCGACAGCCCGCCGAGATGCCCGCGCGAGGCGACCGAGCGCACGAAGACGTTCTCGTGGCCGCCGTGCTCGGCCATGCGCACGCGGTCGCCGAGCACCGCGCCGCCGGAGATCGGGCTGGAGGGTCGACCGCGACGACCCCGATGCGCCGGCCCCGCGCCAGCAGCTCGCCGAGGAGCGCGTTGATCAGCGTCGACTTGCCCGCGCCCGGCGCGCCGGTGATGCCGATCACGTGCGCGCGGCCGAGGCGCGGGGCGATCGCCGCGGCGATCGCGCGCGCCGCAGGCGCGTCGGATTCGAACGCGGTGATCGCGCGCGCGATCGCGCGCCGGTCGCCGGCGAGCAGCGGCGGCACCAGCGGATGCCCGGTTTGCGTCATGCGCCCGCGCGCGGGCCGGGCGCGTCCTGCGCGAGCGCAAACTGCAGCCGCGCGGCGATCTCGTCCGGGAACGGCACCACCCGGCGCGCCTCGGTGTCCATGTGCACGCCGGTCAGCTCGGCGGTGGCGGCCTCCTCGCCGGTGACCGCGTCATACATTCGGTGCAGGAAGCGCACCGCCTTCGGCTTCGCCTCGAGGAGCTCAGAGGTGACGCGGATCAGGTCGCCGGCGTGCAGCTCGCGCAGGTAGCGCGTGTGGCTCTCGACCGCCGCCATGCCGCGGCGCGCCTCGCGCATGTAGCGTGCGTTGATGCCGAACCGGGCGAAGAAGTGCCACGTCGCCTCGTCGAAGCGCGCGGTGTAGAACTGCACGTTCATGTGGCCGACCTGGTCGATCTGCCACGGATAGACGACGCCGCGCGCGGTCTCGAAGACCCGCTCGGCGGGCACCGGGCGCTCCGCGTTCATACCAAGGCGAGCGGCTGGCCGAAGCCGAGCTCCCGGCGCAGCCGGGCGCAGATCTCGCCGTGCGTGCACCCGGCCTCGGCGGCCGCCACCACCTGCTCGAAGACGTTCTCGCGCGGGCTCGCGGCCGCGCGCGCGAGCGCATCGAGCGCCCGGCGCACCGCATCCTGCGAGCGCGCCGCCTTCCAGGCCGTGAACGCGGCGAGATGCGCCCGCATCGCCGCCGGGTCCGGCTTGACACCGGCGGTCGGTCGGCCTCGGCCGCGTCGGCCCGGTAGGCGTTCACGCCGACCACGGCCTGCGCGCCCGACTCGACCTCGCGCTGGAAGCGCATCGCCGACTCGCCGATCATCTTCTGCACCAGCCCGGCCGCGGCCGCCTTGTACATGCCGCCCGCGTCCTCGACGAGCTTCATCACGCGCAGGATCTCGCGCTCCATCTGGTCGGTGAGGGTTTCGACGTAGTACGAGCCGCCGAGCGGGTCGATGACGTCGGTGAGATGCGCCTCCTCGCGCAGCACGTTCTGGGTGTTGATCGCCACGCGCGCCGCCTCGTCGGTCGGGCACGAGAGCACCTCGTCGTAGGCGTCGGTGTGCAGCGACTGCAGGCCGCCGAAGATGCCGGCCATCGCCTGCACCGTCACGCGCGCGATGTTATTCAGCGGCTGCTGGCGGGTGAGGTCGACGCCCGAGGTCTGGCCGTGGAACTTGAAGCGCCACGAGCGCGGATCCTTCGCGCCGAGCCGCTCGCGCGCGAGGCGCGCCCAGATCCGCCGGCCGGCGCGGAACTTCGCCACCTCCTCGAAGAACGAGAGCGAGATGTCGAAGAAGAAGGTGAAGCGCGGCAGGAACCGATCGGGGTCCATGCCGCGCGCGAGGCAGTCCTCGGCGTGCTGCAGCGCCGAGGCGAGCGTGAACGCCATCGCCTCGGCCGGCGTCGCGCCGCCCTGCTGCACGTGCTGGCCGACGACCGACATCGGGTTCCACTTCGGCACGGCGCGGTTGCAGAACTCGATGTGGTCGACCAGGATGCGCCGCGCGCCGGGAAGCGCGATGCGGAAGAACATGTGGTTCGCGACGAAGTGCGACAGGTAATCGCTCTGGTTCGACGTGCCGCTCACCGCGCGCCAGTCGACGCCGCGCTTTCGCGCGGTCGCGAGCACGAAGGCGAGCAGCGTGAACGGCGACGGGTCGTTCATCGCGCACGAGGTTCGCGCGAGATCGACGCCGGCGAGCGCCGCGTCCATGTGCTCGGCGGTGTTCACGACCGTGCCGCAGGTGCCGAGCAGCTCCGCCGGCACTTCGTCCATGTCGTAGCCGCGGAACACCGAGTTGCAGGGGATCAGCGAAATGGCGCTCGCCCCCTGCGCGAGCACGCCGGCGAGCCGCGCGTTGTAGTCCTGCGGGGTGCCGAGGCCGATCAGCTGGCGCTGGGTCCAGGTGCGGCCGCGGTGCATCGTCGGGTAGATGCCGCGCGTGTACGGCGGCTGGCCCGGAAAGCCGAGGTCGTCCGCGAAGCGGCTGCCGTCCCAGTCGCGCGGCGTGTAGAGCGGCTTGACCGCGATGCCCGAGCGGTTGGCGACGGGGCGCTCGGCACCGATCGCGGCGGCGTATTCCTCCTGCCAGCGGGCGTCCGCGGTGTCGCGCTGCAGCGCGGCGTCGAGCGGCTTGTTCATCTGCCTTCCTCCTTCGGCGCTACGCCGTCGCGCGCGCGGCGCGGATGCGCGGCGTGACCGCGCGGATGAAGCCGGCGATCGACTCGAGCGAGGCGCCCGGATGGAACACCTTCGCCACGCCGGCCTCGAGCAGCATGCGCTCGTCCTCGTCCGGGACGATGCCGCCGACGATCACCGCCACCTCGGCGAGATCGGCCGCGCGCAGCGCGTCCATCAGCCTCGGCACGATCAGGTGATCGGTGGCGAGCGAGGAGACGCCGATCACGTCGACGTCCTCCTCCAGCGCGAGCTTCACCACCGACTCGATCGCCTGCCACGGCGGCGTGTAGATCACCTCCATGCCCGCGTCGCGCAGCGCCGCGGCGACGACGCGGCTGCCACGGTCGTGGCCGTCGAGGCCGATCTTGGTGACGAGCACCTTCGGGCGGATGTCGGTCGGCTCCATTCAGGACTCCAGCTGGGTGCGCAACAGCCGGACGAACGTGCGGGCGATGTCGCGCGGCTTCTCGCGGCCCTCGCGGTACCAGGTCTGCGACCAGTTGAGCGCGCCCACGAGCATCAGCCGGAGCGCGCGGCGGTCGGCGCCGCGGTTGAGCGGCAGCGCGTCGATCAGCACGCGGAAGACCGCCTCGTAGCCGTCGCGCAGCCGCACCAGCTCGGCCGCCACCGCGGGCGCATCCGATGGCCGCACCCGGATCACGACCTGCGCGTAGTCGCTTTCCTGCAGCAGCGCTTCCAGGTGGCCGACGCAGCCTGCCTCGAGCCGACTCCACGGGTCGTGCCGGCCGGCGATCGCGCGCGCGACCGCTTCCGAGATGCGCCGCACACCCTCGGCGTACACCGCGACGAGCAGCGCCTCCTTGGAGGCGAAGTGGTAGTAGAGCGAGCCGGGCAGCATGTCGGCCGCGGCGGCGATATCGCGCATCGAGGCCGCGGCGTAGCCCTTCTCGCGGAAGAGCCGCGCCGCCTCGTCGAGGATCAGCGCGAGCCGGTTGTCGGCGCGCGGCGCGCGCGCGGCGGCGCGGCGCGGCCGGGCTGCGGGCAACGGAACGGCGGGAGGCGGCGCGCTCAAGTGGAAGCCCGGTAAAAAACAAACGACCGTTTGCTTTCTAGCACGTCCCGGTGCGCGCAGTCAAGCAAGGCAGGCAGTGGACGGTTGGCAGTCGACGGTGGAGAGCGCGGTATCCTGCCGGCGCACAGCCCGCCGCCAACGGTGCTGGCCCGCGGCCGCTCAAACCGCGTCCGGGCTGCGGATCCATTTCTCGACCGTCGGCGGCCGGTACGCGGCCAGGCGGTCGAGCAGGCGGCCGGGATCGTCGTCGGCGAGCACCATCGCGCGGTGCACCGGCCGCACGAACCCCTCGGCCACGGCGTGATCGAAGAGCGCAAGGAGGCCGTCGAAATAGCCGGCCGCGTTCAGCAGCGCGACCGCCTTGTGATGAAAGCCGAGCTGCGACCAGGTCAGGATCTCGCAGAACTCCTCGAACGTGCCGTAGCCGCCCGGCATCGCGACGAACGCATCGGCGCGCTCGGCCATGAGCGCCTTGCGCTCGTGCATCGATTCGACCACGTGCAGCTCGGTGAGGTCGTCGTACGCGAGCTCCTTGCGCACGAGCGCACGCGGGATCACGCCGACGACGCGCCCGCCCGCGGCCAGCGTGGCGCGGGCGATCTCGCCCATCAGCCCGACGCGGCCGCCGCCGTAGACGAGGGTGACGCCTCGCGCGACGAGCGCCTCGCCCATGCGCCGCGCGATCTCCGCGTAGACCGGCCGCGCCCCCGCGCTCGAGCCGCAGAACACGCACACCGTCTTCATCGGCGGCGCGCCGGTCCGGTACCCTCGCCCGCCCCTTTCCAGGGGGAGGGCGGAAGCGGGGGGCGGACCGCGACCGCTCGAGCGTTCATCAGTAGCCCCCTTCGGCGAGCCAGCGCTCGACGTGCGGCAGCCGGTCTGTGCCCCAGAACGGCTCCCCGTCGACGACGAAGAACGGCGAGCCGAAGATGCCGCGCTCGAGCGCCTCGTCGGTCACCGACTTCAGCCGTGCCTTGATCGCCGGGTCGTTCATGCCAGCGCGCACGGCGTCGGCGTCGAGGCCGGCGTCGGCGCACACCGTGACGACTTTCTCGGCGGCAGAGATGTCGATGCCCTCGACGAAGTAGGCGGTGTAGAGCGCCATCGCGATCGCCTTGGCGCGCTTCGGATCCTGCGCGTCGGCCCAGTAGAACGCGCGGCAGGCGCCGACGGTGGCCACGGGGAACGGCTGCGGCGTCCGGTAGGGCACGCCGAACCAGCGGGCGGTGCGCTCGAAGTCGCGGCGCACGTAGTCGCCCTTGATCGGGTACTCCACGTTGGGCGGCGCGCTCATCGCCTTCAGCGCGGCGCCCATCAGGTAGGGCCGCCAGCGCACCTCGCGGCCGTGCTTCGCGCCGAGCGCCTCGATCTGCGTGCTCGCGAAGTAGCCGTACGGCGAGGAGAAGTCGAAGTAGAACTCGATCGGGTGGGCCATGGGTGCCTCCTGTCGGATCTCGGCGCGCGCGGCGGTTCGCTGGATCCCCGCGTTAGCGGGGATGACGCGGGTGGGGCCGGCGAGCGCTCGTCGAACCCGCGCAGGGTCGCCGCCTCCGAATGCCGCAATCGGGGCGGGAATTCATCGGCGCGTGCCCGAAGCACGGCGCATGCCCGTAGCGCGCGTGGCTCGCCGCGTTCGCGGGGATGACGGATTGCAGCCGAACGCGCTCCGGGGCGTCATTCGCCGGCGATGGTGCGGCCGATCAGCATGCGCTGGATGTCGCTCGCGCCCTCGTAGATCTTGCACACGCGCACGTCGCGGTAGATCCGCTCCACCGGGAAGTCGCTCACGTAGCCGTAGCCGCCGTGGATCTGGATCGCGTCGGAGCAGACCTCCTCGGCCATCTCGCTCGCGAAGAGCTTCGCCATCGACGCTTCCTTCAGGCACGGCCGCCCGGCGTCGCGCAGCGCGGCGGCGTGCCACACCATCTGGCGCGCGACCTCGATGCGCGTCGCCATGTCGGCCAGCCGGAAGTTCACCGCCTGGTGGTCGATGATCGGCCGGCCGAAGGTCTCGCGCGAGCGCGCATACTCGCGCGCGGCCTCGAACGCCGCGCGCGCGAGCCCGACCGCCTGCGCCGCGATGCCGATGCGCCCGCCCTCGAGGTTGGCGAGCGCGATGCGATAGCCCTCGCCCTCGCGGCCGAGCAGGCTCGCCGCCGGGACGCGGCAGCCGTCGAGCACGATCTGCGCGGTGTCGGAGGAGTGTTGACCCATCTTTCGCTCGACGCGCGCCACCGTGTAGCCCGGCGTGTCGGTCGGCACGACGAACGCGGCGATGCCCCTCTTTCCGGCCGCCTTGTCCGCCACCGCGAAGACGACCGCGACCTGCGCGGTGCTCCCGCTGGTGATGAACTGCTTCGCGCCCTCCAGCACCCAGCCGTCGCCGTCGCGCCTTGCGGTGGTGCGGATCGCGGCGGCATCCGACCCGACGTGCGGCTCGGTGAGGCAGAAGCAGCCGAGCTGGGCGCCGCGCGCGAGCGGGCGCAGGAAGCGCTCCTTCTGCGCGTCGTTCCCGTAGCCGACGAGTACGTTGCATACCAGGTTGTTGACCGAGACGACGGTCGAGGTGCCGCCGTCGCCGGCGGCGATCTCTTCCATCGCCACCGCGAGCGCCATGTAGTCGAGGCCGGCGCCGCCCCAGCGCTCGGGGACGCAGACGCCCATCAACCCGAGCTCGGCGAGCCCCGCCAGCGCTTCGCGCGGAAACGTCGCGTCGGCGTCCCAACGCGCCGCGTTCGGCGCCAGGCGCTCGCGCGCGTATGCGCGCACCGAATCGCGGATCATCTCGAGCTCGTTCGTCAGCAGCATTTTCGGAATCGCTCCGTCGCGAGCGGCGCCCTCAGCGGGCGCCGGGCCGGCGTGCCCTCTCGAGCACGCGCAGATGCCCGCCGAGGAATGCCACCGGCAGCATCAGCACGTTGCCGAGCACGCGCGCCCACTCCGGGTAGCTCGCATCCGACATGCCGCCGAGCACGATCTCGCCGAACGCGAGCGAGCACAGCCCGAGCATCAGCGCGAAGCGGTACTCGGCGCGGTTCGCGATGCGCGCCGCCACGTAGGCGCCCAGGCCGGTGAACGCGAGCCCGATCGAAAGCCCGGCCCACTGGAACGCCGAAGACTCGCGGAAGAACCGGTCGATGTCCTCGGTGCCCGCCCCGCCGGCGCCGAGCACGACGCCCCAGGCGGTCGCGATGGCCGTGCCCGCGACGATCGTGCCGCCGATGTCGACCGCGAGGCCGAGCAGGATGGCCTTGACCGCCGAGCCCGGGCGATCGCGCTTCTCGGCGGCGGACACGTCGGCCGCGGGCGGCCGGTAGGGGTCGGTCGGCACGCTGGACCGGTTCGCGCTAGGCGCCTCGCGCCGTGACCTCGATCTCGATCTTCATCCGCGCATCGACGAGCTGGGCGACCACGGTGGTGTTCGCCGGCCGCGCCCGCCCGAGGTACTGGCCCATGATCGGCGCCACCTTCTCGAAGTCCGCGCGATCGGCGAGATAGCAGCGCACGCGCACCACGTGATCGAGCGTGCAGCCTGCCTTCGAGAGCGCGTGCGAGATGTTGCGGAAGGCCTGGTGGGCCTGCTCGACGACGTCGTCGGCGATCGTCATCGCGGCGTAGTCGAATCCGGTGGTGCCCGAGACGTGCACGTAGCGGTCGTCGACCACGGCGCGGCTGAAGCCGGCGAGCTTCTCGAACGCCGATCCCGAGGAGATGCGCTGTATCGGCATGGCGGCTCCTTTCGCGCGGATCGGTGGCGCGCAGGGCGGGTGCGCGACCGTCAGACGAGCTCGAGCGCGACCGCCGTCGCCTCGCCGCCGCCGATGCACAGGCTCGCCACGCCGCGCTTGGCGCCGGCCTTGCGCAGCGCGCCGAGCAGCGTGACCATGATCCGCGCGCCCGAGGCGCCGATCGGGTGGCCGAGCGCGCAGGCGCCGCCGTGTACGTTGACCTTCTCGTGCGCGAGCTTGTGATCGCGCATCGCGGCCATCGTCACCACCGCGAAGGCCTCGTTGATCTCGTACAGATCGACCCTGCCCGCGCTCCAGCCGGCGCGCTCGAGCACCTTGCGGATCGCCGCCACCGGGGCGGTGGTGAACAATCCCGGCTCCTGCGCGTGGGTGCTGTGCGCGAGGATCGCCGCGAGCGGCTCGACACCGAGCCGCTCGGCGGTCGAGCGGCGCATCAGGATCATCGCCGCCGCGCCGTCGGAGATCGAGCTCGAGTTCGCGGCGGTCACCGTGCCGTCCTTGCGGAAGGCGGGCTTCAGCGTCGGGATCTTCTCGAGGTTCGCCTTGAACGGCTGCTCGTCGGTCTCGACGAAGCGCTCGTTCTTGCCGGCCTTGATGGCGATCGGCGTGATCTCCCAGGCGAACGAGCCGTTCCGGTTCGCGGCCTGCGCACGCTCGAGCGAGGCGATGGCGAACGCGTCCTGCGCCTCGCGCGTGAAGCCGTACTGCGCGGCGCAATCCTCGGCGAAGGTGCCCATCAGGCGCCCCGCGCCTTTCTCGTCGCGCGCGTACGCATCCTCGAGGCCGTCGAAGAACATGTGGTCGAGCGCCTGCTGGTGCCCCATGCGGTAGCCGCTGCGGGCCTTCGGCAGCAGGTAGGGCGCGTTCGTCATGCTCTCCATGCCCCCGGCGACGATGATCTCGCCCGTGCCGGCGGCGAGCAGGTCGTGCGCGAACATCGCCGCCTTCATGCCCGAGCCGCACATCTTGTTGACGGTCGTGCAGCCGGCGCCGAGCGGCAGGCCCGCGCCGAGCGAGGCCTGGCGCGCCGGCGCCTGCCCCTGGCCGGCGGGCAGCACGCAGCCCATGATGACCTCGTCCACCTGCTCCGGGCCGATCCCGGCGCGCTCGACCGCGGCGCGGATGGCGGCGGCGCCGAGCGCAGGTGCGGCGAACTCCTTCAGCTCGCCCTGGAACGCGCCCATCGGGGTGCGAGCGGCCGAGACGATGACGATCGGATCGCTGAGCATGTCGGTCTCCTCGGTCGCGTGCGAGCGCCAGGCGTGAGTGCGCCGACGTTCACGAACAAGGAATTCTAATCGGTATCGCGCACGGCGTGCGACGCGTGGATTACCGATCGCTCCAAAGGTAATCCACGGGTGCGCGGCGTGGTCCCTGCTCGGCGCATTCCACACACCGCGTCAGGAATCCGACCCGGACCTTGTAGCGCGGGAGCGGTCCGGTCGCCTCGTAGGCGAGCGTCTGCTTGCCTACCGACTTCATCTCGGCACGCCAGCAGGACAGCACGCGGTCGCCCGCGAGGCCCTTCCGCACGACGAGGCCGAAGCGCGCGTTCTCCGAGCCCCGCGGGGCGGCGACGTCGAGCTCGACCACGCGCACGCCGACGAGGTCTGCCGGCTTCATGGCCTCGGTCGCCCGTTCCTCCCATGCCTTGGCGGCGTCGTCGACGCAGGTGCCTTCGAGCACTGGAATCTCTCCGAGCGTCCCCGGCACCACGGTCGCCACCGCCGCGAAGGGCCGGTACATGACACGAATCTCGGTTGAAGCACCGGGGGCCACTGAAACGTCCCAGGTGTACTCGGCCGCCACCTTCCAGAGCGGCCGGCCGTGTGGCACCGGATCGGGCTCGTCGATGTAGATTCGGTCGTCGAGCGGCGGCATGAGCTGGGGACCGATCAGTCCCGCAGCCCGCAGCCGATCGATCTCGCGCCTGACGAGGCCACTGAATCGGTACGACCCGAGGTCGTGGCCGGCGAACCCGGAGATTTCGCGGGACGAGAGCCCCGTCTTGCGGAGCGGCGCCGTGACGTCGCGACCGTCCTTTATCGCCCGGAGCTCGGTGTGGAACGTCGAGCGCGCACCGTCGACCCAGACCGCAAAGCCGGGGACCTCACGCTCGTGCTCGGCACTGCGCAGCTGGCGATGCGCCGGACCGTACGGCGGCAGCGGGAGCCGCAGAGTGGTGCGGACTTTCCTGTCGGTGGTGTTACGGTACGTATAGCGCGCGGTGACACGCTCTGGCCGGATCTCGTACGCGTGTGCCTCCAGGGTGAGCGGCGCGTGAGGCGCGACCACCGGTGCGCTCACCGGCTTGTCTTCCAGCCAGACGCGCGCTGTGCCGGCGGGCGCATGCGCCAGGGCGCCCGCGATTGCGGCGCACTGGATGGCGCCGATCCAGCGCCGCACCGCGGCAGCCTCCCCGCCGCTGAACACATGGCTCCATGTCGCGAGTATGAACCGGACGGGTTACGGTTTTGTTCCCGCCGCCAGGGCGCCCTCGTCGCCCGCGCGGCATCTGGCCGCGGCGATCGCGGCCTGGTACCTGGCGTCGATCTCCGCGGCGCTCTCGATCGTGGTATCGAGATCGCGCAGCAGCCCGTCCGAGAGGCCGTAGATCCAGCCGTGCACCGCGACCGGCTGCCCGCGCGCCCAGGCGTCCTCGATCACGGAGGTGCGGCACACGTTGCGCACCTGCTCGACGACGTTCAGCTCGCACATGCGCTCGAGGCGCACGGCCGGATCGGCGAGGTGCGCGAGCTGCCCGGCGTATGCACCGTGCACGTCCTGGACGTGGCGCAGCCAGTTGTCGGCGAGGCCGACGCGCCGATACTCCATGGCGTTGCGCACCCCGCTGCAGCCATAGTGGCCGCAGACGATCACCTCGCGCACGCCGAGGAGGTCCACAGCGAACTGCAGCACCGACAGTGCATTGAGATCGGTGTGCACGACGACGTTGGCGATGTTGCGGTGGACGAAGAGCTCGCCGGGCGCGAGCCCGACGATCTCGTTCGCGGGCACGCGACTGTCGGAGCAGCCGATCCACAGGTAGCGCGGCGCCTGCTGTTCCGCGAGCCGGGCGAAGAAGCGGGCGTCGCGCTCGCGCATCGCCGCGGCCCACGCGCGGTTGTTCTCGAACAGATGCTGGAGGGTCCTCATGCCGCGCGCCGGCTGGATGCACGCTTGCGAACCCGCGTCAGCAGTCGCCGAACGGCAGGCAAACCGTCATCTCCCGCGAACGCCGTCATCCCCGCGAATGCGGGGATCCGGCGATCCGTCGAGGAGGCAGGGAACCGCGCTCGGGTGTCCCGCACCCGATTGCACCATGCGGGGGCGGGTTTCGCGCGAGCGACGACCGGGTGTTCACACGGCCTCCTCCCCGGGAATGACGGCGTGGGTGCGCTCACGGAAGTAGTCATCGAGGCGGTCACCGAGGCGGTCACCGAGGCAGGGAGTCCTTAGGCGGCGCTGGTGCGCGAGCGGCTTCCCGCTAGCGCGTCTCGCCGAAGAGCTCGCGCCCGATCAGCCAGCGGCGGATCTCGGAGGTGCCGGCGCCGATCTCGTAGAGCTTGGCGTCGCGCCACAGCCGCCCGGTCGCGTACTCGTTGATGTAGCCGTTGCCGCCGAGGCACTGGATCGCTTCGCCCGCCATCCAGGTGGCGCGCTCCGCGGCGTACAGGATCGCGCCGGCGGCGTCCTTGCGCGTGGTCTCGCCGCGGTCGAGCGCCTGGCCGACGGCATAGACGTAGGCGCGGGAGGCCGAGAAGGTCGTGTACATGTCGGCGAGCTTGCCCTGCATGAGCTGGAACTCGCCGATCGACTGGCCGAACTGCTTGCGCTCGTGCACGTACGGAATCACGACGTCGAGGCAGGCGGCCATGATGCCGAGCGGGCCGGCGGCGAGCACCGCGCGCTCGTAGTCGAGTCCGGACATCAGCACGTTCACGCCGCGCCCGTCGCCGCCGAGCACGTTCTCGGCGGGCACCTCGCAGTCGTGGAACACGAGCTCGCAGGTGTTCGAGCCGCGCATGCCGAGCTTGTCGAGCTTCTGCGCGGTGGCGAAGCCCTTGAAGCCGCGCTCGATGATGAACGCGGTGATGCCGCGCGGGCCGGCCTCGGCATCGGTCTTCGCGTAGACCACGAGCGTGTCGGCATCCGGGCCGTTGGTGATCCACATCTTGGTGCCGTTCAGCACGTAGCGGTCGCCGCGCCGCTCGGCGCGCAGGCGCATGCCGACCACGTCCGAGCCGGCGCCCGGCTCGCTCATCGCGAGCGCGCCGACGTGCTCGCCGGAGACGAGCCTCGGAAGGTAGTCGCGTTTCTGCGCCGCGGTTCCGTTGCGCCGGATCTGGTTCACGCACAGGTTGGAGTGCGCGCCGTAGGAGAGGCCGACCGACGCCGAGGCGCGGCTGATCTCCTCCATCGCGACGATGTGCGCGAGGTAGCCCATGTTCGTGCCGCCGTAGTCCTCCTCGACCGTGATGCCGAGCAGGCCGAGCGCGCCGAGCTTGCGCCACAGCTCAATCGGGAACTGGTTCGAGCGGTCGATCTCGGCCGCGCGCGGTGCGATCTCGGCCTCGGCGAAGTCGCGCACGGTGGCGCGCAGCATGGCGACCTCCTCCCCGTGCGCGAAGCGCAGCTGCGGGAAGTCGACCATCGGCACGGCGGATGCGGTCGGGGCGGCGGCACGATCCATGGGCGAACCCTCCGGTTCTCGCGTCGGCCGCTCGCGTCGAGGGCCGTAATCTGCGAGAATTGTGCGTTGCGGGATTCTACCGCATCCCGACCGAGCCTCCGGAAGCGCCGCCGGGAGCAGATGCCCGCGAATCCGCGCCGACCAACGCCGTTCTCGAACTGCATGACGCCCGAGCAGGTGCTCGATTACCCGTTCGCCGCGCCGCCCGCGCCGGGCGAGCTCGCCGAGGTCGCGCCCGGCGTCCACTGGCTGCGCATGCCGCTGCCGTTCGCGCTCGATCACATCAACCTCTGGCTGCTCGAGGACGGCGAAGGGTTCGTGATCGTCGATTGCGGCGTGGGCATGGACGCGACGCGCGCGCTGTGGGAGCGTATCTTCGCCGAGCGGGTCGGCACGCGGCCGGTGCGGCGCATCCTGGCGACCCACTGCCATCCTGACCACGCCGGCAACGCGGGCTGGCTCGGCGAGCGCTTCGGCGCGACGCTGTGGATGTCGCAGGCCGACTACCTGACGGCGCACGCCTGGCGCGACGGCGCGGCGGGCTACACCAATGACGCGCTGCTCGCATTCTTCCGCACGCACGGCCTCGACGATGCGCGCATCGAGGCGCTGCGCGAGCGCGGCAACCGCTACCGGGTGCTCGTGCCCGAGTTCCCCGGCACCTACCGGCGCGTCGTCGACGGCGAGGAGATCGCGCTCGGCGGCCGCGCGTGGCGCGTGGTGACCGGCTACGGGCACGCGCCGGAGCACGTCTCGCTCTACTGCGAGCCGCTCGGCGTCTTCATCTCGGGGGACATGCTGCTGCCGCGCATCTCGTCGCATGTCGGCGTCACGGCGGTCGCGCCCGACGACGACCCGGTGGGACTCTTCCTCGGCTCGCTCGCCCGGTTCGCCGATCTGCTGCCGGCCGGGACGCTGGTGCTGCCCTCGCACGGCCTGCCGTTCCGCGGCGCCCAGGAGCGCATCGCGCAGCTCCAGGAGCACCACGCGCTGCGCCTGGCCGAGATCGAGGAGGCGTGCGCCGGACCGCGCTCGGCCGCTGAGCTCCTCGCCGTGATGTTTCGCCGCCGTCTGGACACCCACCAGGTCTTCCTCGCGCTCGGCGAGGTGATCGCGCACCTCAACCACCTGGCCTCGCGCGGCTGCGTGTCGCGCGAGGCCGGCGCCGACGGCGTGATCCGCTTCGCGCGCGCGTGACGAGAAGGAGCCCGCCCTTGTCCGCAAAGCCAGAAGAGACTGCCCAGGGGCCGGACGCGGCCGAGATGGCCCGGATCTTCGCCGAGGTGGCGCAGCGCTCGAGCGGCATGCTCTCGGAGTACCTGCGCCGCCATCCGACCGAGAACGGTGTGGGCTTCCGCGACGAGCTCGGCATCGCCAAGGCCTACATGGACCTGTGGTCGAAGATGCTCGCGAACCCGTACCAGCTCGCCGAGGCCCAGATGAACATGTTCTGGGACTACATGCGGCTGTGGCAGGGCTCGTGGCTGAAGCTCATGGGCCAGGAGGTCGAGCCGGTCGCCGCGCCCGCGAAGGGCGACGCGCGCTTCAGGGATGAGGACTGGGAGAACCACTTCCTGTTCGACTTCGTCAAGCAGTCCTACCTGATCGCCGCGCGGCACATTCACGACGCGGTGTCGAACACCGCGGGGTTGCCGGACGTCTCGAAGAAAAAGGTCGACTTCTTCACCCGCCAGTACATCGATGCGCTGTCGCCGTCGAACTTCGCGCTCACCAACCCGCAGGTGCTGCGCGAGATCTGGAAGACCGGCGGCACCAACCTGGTGCGGGGCCTGAACAACCTGCTGCAGGACGTCGAGGAGGGCGACGGGCAGCTGCGCATCAGAATGACCGACGCCAAGGCGTTCGAAATCGGCAAGAACGTCGCCACGGCGCCGGGCAAAGTGGTGTTCCAGACCGATCTCGCGCAGCTCATCCAGTACGCGCCCGCGACGCCGACCGTGGCGAAGCGCCCGCTCCTGATCATCCCGCCCTGGATCAACAAGTTCTACATCCTCGACCTGCGCGAGAAGAACTCGTTCATCCGCTGGGCGGTGGACCAGGGGCACACGGTGTACGTGATCTCGTGGGTGAACCCCGACCGGCGCCATGCCGAGAAGGATTTCGCCGACTACATGTTCGAGGGCCCGCTCGCCGCGCTGGACGCGATCGAGAAGGCCACCGGCGAGCGCGAGGTGAACGTCATCGGCTACTGCCTCGGCGGGACGCTGCTCGGGGCGACGCTCGGGTACATGGCGGCCAAGGGCGACCGCCGCATCGGCTCGGCGACCTTCTTCGTGGCATTGCTCGATTTCTCGATCCCGGGCGAGCTCGGCGTCTTCATCGACGAGGAGCAGGTGGCGAACCTCGAGCGCAAGATGAACGAGCGCGGCTACCTCGAGGGCGCGGAGATGGCCACCACGTTCAACATGCTGCGCTCGAACGACCTGATCTGGTCGTTCGTGGTCAACAACTACCTGATGGGCAAGGAGCCGTTCCCGTTCGACCTCCTGTACTGGAACTCCGATTCCACGCGCATGCCGGCGAAGATGCACAGCTTCTACCTGCGCAACATGTACATGCGGAACCTGCTGCGCGTGCCGGGCGGCATCGCGCTCGGCGGCGTGCCGATCGACCTCACGCAGGTGAAGGTGCCCGCCTACTTCATCTCGACGATCGAGGATCACATCGCGCCGTGGAAGTCGACCTACAAGGGCGCGACCGTGCTCGGCGGCCCCGTGCGCTTCGTGCTCGGCGGCTCGGGGCACATCGCCGGGATCGTCAACCCGCCCTCGGCCAACAAGTACTGCTACTGGACCAATGCCGAGCTGGTCGGTTCGCCCGAGGCGTGGCAGGCGGCGGCCGAGCGCCACGAGGGCTCGTGGTGGCGCGACTGGCAGGCGTGGATCGGCGAGCTGAACGGTCCGGAGGCCGTACCGGCGCGCGTGCCGGGCGAGGGCGGCCTGCCTGCGCTCGAGGATGCCCCGGGGTCGTACGTTTCGGTGCGGCTCGAGGCGAAGCAGAAGCGGGAGTAGGCCGCTGCGGCGCTGCGACCGCCGCAACCACCCCGCCGCGCGTTCCGCGCGGCACCCCTCCTGAAAAGGAGGGGAGGGTCGTGCTGCAACGCGCCGCGCGTTTCTGTCCCCTGCTTGGAAAGGAGGCGACGCGCTTCGCCTTCTGCAACCTGCCCGCGACCGGCGCGATGAATTAGGGCACGCTCGACGCGTGCTGGTGCGGCGGGATTGCCGCGGTGCGCAAGGTCGGCGCGAGGGTCGCCGCATGACGCTTGCCGGTCGCGCCGCACGAAAAAACGGGCGCTCTCGCGCCCGTTGCAGTAAGAGCCCGCCTCCCGCCACCCGCGGGCAGCTCCGGCTATGCGCGACTCTTCAGCCGGCGTGTCGCCGTTCGACTTCTTCTCCTCCTCCCCTCCGTGCTCGGGCGCGCCGCCGCGCGACCGCCGCGAGCGCTTCTCCCGGTTGCGCCCGTCGTCCCCTGTTGCTTCTCCGAATCCCCCAGAGTTCGCCCGCCCGGTCTTCGACGTTGCTGCGGTAGCTGTCGCCGTACCCGCTCGTGCCGCGCTCGCGTTGCTCCTCGAGAATGCGCTGGTGCTCTTCGGCGATCGCCGGGAACGCGCGGAGGCCGTGATCGCGACCCGGCGCCAACACGGCCCGCCCGGACAATCGGGCGGCGAGAATCGTCCGAACGCGCCCGTCCACGTCTTCGAGTCGTGCGTTTCCCGGGAAGCGCGGAGCATGGTAGGAGCCCGCTCGGGCCGCTGTCAAGCGATGCGCCACCCGCCGCGACAGTCGCCCGGCGCGGCGTGCTGCGCCGCGGTAGGCGCGCTACCGGATCGTATCGGTCCTGCGCTCGGTGCACGCGAGCGCGCAACGGAAGCGCGGGAGGTAATCAAGAGCGAGGATCGCGCGGCTGCCGTACCACGAGGCCATCGCGCCGTCGATCAGCGCGACGCGCTTGCCGGCGAGCCCGGGCCGGCGCGCCAGCGCGGCTACGTCGCGCGCGCGAAAGCGGTACGGCTCGGTCGAGAGCAGCACCACGTCCACCGCGCCGAGCGTTGCCGCGTCTAGCGCGACCTCCGGATAGCGCGCGTCGGCGGCGCGCGGCCATGTCTCCCACCCGACCGCGGCGAGCGTGCGCGAGATGTAGGTGTCCGTGCCGACCGTCATCCACGGATCGCGCCAGATGAGGTAGAGCACGCGCTCGCGCGCAAGCGCTTCGCCGGCGCGCAGCGCGCGCGCGTATGCCGAATCGAAGCGCGCCTCGAGCGCCGCGGCTTCGCGCCTCGCCCGAACATGCCGCCGAGCAGCCGGTAGAGGGCGACGTTGTCGCGCGGCGCAAGCGGATGCGTCACCACGACGTGCGGCACGAAGGCTGCCAGTGCCGCCGCGGTCTCGCGGCGGTTTTCGTCGACGTTGACGATGACGTGGGTCGGCGCCAGCGCGCGCACCGTGTCGAGGTCGACGTCCTTGGTGCCGCCCACCTTCGGGACGCGCCGGAGCGCCGCGCGCGGACGGACGCAGAAGCCGGTGCGTCCTACGAGCGCGCCGGCCAGGCCGAGCTCGCACACGAGCTCGGTGATCGAGGGCACCAGCGACACGATGCGCACCGCGCCGCGCGCCGCCGGATGCGTCTGCCCGGCGGCGTCGGTTAACGAGGGCAGGCCGGCAGACATCAGGGGGGCAGTCTACCGGGTGCCGCCCAAGGGCCGCTCGCGAGCTAGCCCGGCAGCCCGCGCGGCTTGCGCGGCGCGTGCGCGGCGAGGCGGTCATAGAGCCAGTTCGGCATCGCGCGCAGGGCAAGCGAGGCGAGCGCCATCTGCCACGGCACGACCGCGAGGCTGCGGCCGGCATCGATCGCGCCGGCGATGCGCAGCGCGCCCGCCTCGGCCGAGAGCAGGAACGGCATCCGATAGCGGTTGACGCGCGTCATCGGCGTGTCGATGTAGCCCGGGCACACCGTGACGACCCGTAGGCCGGAGCCGGCGAGCTCGGTGCGCAGGCTCTCGAGCCAGGTGATCGCCGCGGACTTGGAGGCCGAGTACCCGCCGGCGCCGGGCAGGCCGCGGAAGCCGGCGACGCTCGCGATGCCGGCGAGAGTGCCCGCGCCGCGCGCGCGCATCGGCTCGACGAACGGTTGCAGCGTGGCCGCGAGGCCGAGCACGTTCGTGCGCAGGATCCGCTCGAGCACCGCGAGATCCTCGGCCGCGGCGCCGAGCGTGCCGATCGAGATACCGGCGTTCGCGACCACGAGGTCGGGCACGCCGCGCGCCTGCATGAACGCGCTCGCCGCCCGCCGCATGAACGCCGCGTCGGCGACATCCCCGGCGTCGGTCCAGGCCGTGCCGCCGAGCTCGGCGGCGAGGGCTGCGAGCGCCTCGGCGCGCCGCGCGACGAGGCCGACCGCGGCGCCGCGCGCGGCGTAGTGGCGGGCGAGCGCCGCGCCGATGCCGCTCGAGGCGCCGGTGATGAAGACCGCACGCATGCGGCGCGAGTCGGCGGTGGAGAGCGGGCGATGGGCAGCGGGCTACCGGCTACGGATCACTGCCCGCGGTCCGCTCTTACTTCTTCGCCATCTCCTGCCGCGAGCGAGCGATCAGGTGATCCGCGATGGCGAGCATCCGCTCGCGGGTCTGGCCCTGCTGAGCGCTGACGACGTACTTGCCGTTCACCATCAGCGCCGGGACGCCGTCGATGCGCGAGGCCTGGGTGAGCTGCGCGGCGCGCTTCAGCTTGCTCTCGACGGCGAACGAACGGTAGGCGGCGGAGTACTTCTGCGCGTCGACGCCCCGACGGCCGATCCAGTCGGTCATCGCGCGCTCGTTGGTGATGCGCAGCCCGTCCTTGTGGATCGCGTCGAACAGCGCAGTGTGGTGCTTCTCGACCACGCCGAGCGATTCCATCGTGTAGTACACGCGGCCCGCCACCGCCCACTGCTTGTTGAACGGCGCAGGCACGCGCCGGAACTCGACGTCCTTCGGCAGCTTCTCCACCCACCGCTCGAGCCGGGGCTCGAGGTCGTAGCAGTGCGGGCAGCCGTACCAGAAGAACTCGACCACCTCCACCTTTCCGGCGTTGTCGGTGGGGATGGCGGGGTCGAGCACGGTGTAGTCGGCGCCCGCGGCGAACTGCTGGGCGGCGGCCGGGGCGCCGGCGACGGCGAGACAGAGCGCGAGGCAGGCGCCGACGAAGGAACGGCGCGCGAGGGACGAGCGTTGCGGCATGCGGGATCTCCGGGGTCAGTTCTTCAATCTGACCAGGGTGGCGTTCACTCCGTTCTGCGCGAGCGTCTGGCGAACGCGGTCGATTTCGTCCAAACGTGCATAAGGTCCCAGACGGACCCGGTACCAGGTGCCCCGGTCGGGCAGATTCGCCGGCTCGACGCTCGCCTGCAGGCCGAGCAGCGCGAGCTTGGCCTTGAGGTTGTCGGCGTCGGCCGGGTTCTGGAAGGAGCCGGCCTGCACGAAATAGGTATCCTTCGGCAGCGCGCCCGACCGGCCGCCGTCCTTCGCGGCCGCCGCCTTCAACTCGCGCTCGCTGACCGGCTCCTCTTGCCCGGGCAGGATCTTGTAGAAGTCGAAGCGTGGCTTCTCGGGCGCCTGGGGTGCGGCCGCGGGCTTCGCCTCGGCGAGGTTCGGCGCCGGCCTGGCGGCTGCGCCGCGGCTTGCCTGGCCGGTCTTGTCGACGAACGGCGCCGGCGTCTTCGCCATGAAGACCGCGATACCAGCCGCAATGGCAAGCCCGAGCAGGAGCCCGACGAAGATGCCGACGAGCGTGCCGCCCACCGCGCTCCTGCGGGCCGGCCGGCCGCGTGGTTTGTAGTCCTTCATTGCCCCTACATCTTCTCCGGGGCGCCCACCCCGAGCAGCCCGAGCCCGTTGCGCAGCACCTGCCGCGCCGCGACGACGAGCGCGATGCGCGCGCGCCGGGTCGGCGCCTCGGGCACCAGTATGCGCTCGGCATTATAGTAACTGTGGAATTCGCCCGCCAATTCGCGCAGATAGAAGGCGATCTGGTGCGGCGCGATCTCGCGGGCCGCGGTCTCGAGCGCGTCGGGATAATCCCCAGACGTTGCATCAGGCGCAGCTCGCGCGCGAGCTCGAGCGGGGGCGAGGTCAACCGAGGCGAGGCGAACCGAGGCCGGTTCGGCCGCCGCGACGTCGTGCGGGTCGTCCGGGTACTGCGTCCGCCACTGCTCGAGCACCGACGAGATGCGGGCGTGCGCGTACTGCACGTAGTACACCGGGTTGTCCTCGGACTGCGACTTGGCGAGATCCACGTCGAACACGAACTCGCTGTCCGCGCGGCGCGAGACCAGGAAGAAGCGCACCGCGTCGCGCCCGACCTCGTCGATCAGATCGCGCACCGTGACGTAGCTGCCGGCGCGCTTGGAGATCTTGACCTCCTCGCCGCCCTTCATCACCGTGACCATCTTGTGCAGCACGTAGTCGGGGTAGCCCGCCGGGATGCCGAGCCCGAGCGCCTGCAGCCCCCGCGCGCACGCGCGTCACCGTGCTGTGGTGGTCGGAGCCCTGGACGTTCACCGCGCGCTTGAAGCTGCGCTCCCACTTCGTCACGTGGTAGGCGACGTCGGGCACGAAGTAGGTGTGGGTGCCGTCGGACTTGCGCATCACGCGATCCTTGTCGTCGCCGTACTCGGTGGTCTTCAGCCACAGCGCGCCGTCGTGCTCGTAGGTCTTGCCGGCCGCCTCGAGCGCGCGCACCGTCGCAACGACGCGCCCGTCCTCGTACAGCGAGGACTCGAGAAAGTAGTTGTCGAATACCACGCCGAAGGCGCGCAGGTCGGCGTCCTGCTCGGCACGCAGCTCCGCCACCGCGAAGCGCCGGATCGCGTCGAGGTCCTCGATGGCGCCGCCCGCGGCGAGGTACTTCGCCGCGATCTCGCGGATGTACTCGCCGCGGTAACCGTCCTCGGGAAACTCGGCGTCCTCGCCGCGCGCCTCGCGCGCTCGCGCCTGCACCGAGGTCGCGAGGTTGGCGATCTGCTGGCCGGCGTCGTTGTAGTAGAACTCGCGCGTCACGCTCCAGCCCTGCGACTCGAACAGTGTGGCGAGCGCGTCGCCGAGCGCCGCCTGGCGGCCGTGGCCTACGTGCAGCGGGCCGGTCGGATTGGCCGACACGAACTCGACCACCACTTTCTGGCCGCGACCGCGGTTCGTGCGGCCGTACGCCTCGCCGGCGGCGAGGATCGTCCGCACGACGCTCTGCTGGCGGCCGGCCGCAGGTAGATGTTGATGAAGCCGGGCCCCGCGACCTCCAGACGGTCCACCCAGTCGGACGGCGGCATGGCGGCGACGAGCTCGGCGGCGATCTGCTGCGGCTTGCGCTTGAGCGTGCGGGCAAGCTGCATCGCCGCGGCGCACGAGTAGTCTCCGTACGCCGCCTGCTTCGGGCGCTCGAAGTCGACGATGGTCGCCGGCTGCTGCGGCGCGACCTTCGCGAGCGCGTTGGTGAAGAGCTGCGTGAGGTGGGAGCGGATCTCGGCCGACATGACGCACGACGCGCGTCGCGCTGGCGGCGGCGCAATGGAAGCGCGCGATTATACCGGACCAGGCCGATCGGCTCGGCCTGCCCCGGAACGGCGCTGCGTGCGCTGCGGCGAGACCGCCCGCCGCGCGCATTCTCTCGCCGTGGGCGATGACAAGCGTATCGCGGCGTTCTGCCCGAACGCCCGGTCGATCCGCGCGACGCAGCGCAGGCGCCGCTCCGGCGCCTGCGCGAAAGGGCCCGGCGGCGCCGCGCCGCCGACCCTTGGCGGATGCTCAGGCGCTCTCGGCCGCGCGCGGGCCGCCGGCGAGCGCCACGGCCGGCCTCGCCGCGCCGAGCGTGCCGACCTCCCGGTGATCTCGCCGCCTTCTTCGATCACGACCTTGCCGTAGCGGATCTTTCCCGACACGCGGCCGGTGGGGTGGATCACGAGCGTCTTGCGCACCGTGAGCTCGCCCTCGACGTGGCCGCGCACCTCGGCGACGTCGACGCTCACGGTTCCGACGATCGTTCCGGTCTCGGCGATCTGCATGACGCGCGCGTCGAGCGTGGCTTCGATGCGCCCCTCGACGACCAGCGTGTCGCAGTCGGTGATCTCGGCGCTCTTGAGCTTGATGTCCGGTCCGACGATGAGCCGGCTTTTCGCCTGCTCGTCGGTGCGGACGGGCGCCGGCGTCGGCGCGACATCGCGCGCCTGCTCGGCGGGCGCGGGCCCGCCCGGTCGTTCCGCCGGCTCGCCGGCGGGGGACCGCGGTCGGTGGCACCGGCGCCGGCACGCTCGCGGGTTCGCGGCGCTGCCGCGTGTCGCGTGTGGTGAACAGGCTCTGTCTCTGCAACATGCGTCCTCCGCACTGGTTCGGTTCGGGTTGGCCGAGCGATTCTTCGGTGCAAGGGCCGTGCCCGCGCGACGCCAACGCATCTCGTCGAGGCATGACGCGCGAACCTGCGCCCGGCCCGGCACGCCGCCTTGTCTCCGGCGGACGACAAGGCGCACTGGCCGTTTGCCAACCCGCTGTTTTGTCGGCATCATTCCTGTCGCTCCGCGGCGACAGCCGTGCCGCGGTGCGCGAGCATGCCAGCCGCGAAAATCACCCTGCGCCTTGCCACCGCGAGCGACGCGCACGCGATCGCCACGATGTCGCGCGACTTGATCGAAACCGGGCTCGTCTGGTCGTGGACGCCGGAGCGCGTCGCACGCGGCATCGCGCATCGCGACACGGTGACGCTCGTGGCGTGTGACGCCGAGCGCGTGATCGCGTTCGCGATCATGCATTTCGGCGATGCGCGGGCGCGCCTCAACCTGCTCGCCGTGCGGGCGCGCTATCAGCGCAGCGGGATTGGCCGCCGGCTGGTCGCGTGGCTCGAGGCCTCCGCGCTTGCCGCCGGCATCGAGGCGGTCGAGCTCGAGCTGCGCCGGGACAATGCGGGCGCCCGGCGCTTCTACGAGCGGCTCGGCTTCCGGCCGGTCGGAGTCGTCGCGCGCTATTACGGCGGCGCGGTCGACGCACTGCGCATGGCGCGCGACATCCGGCACGTGGCCCCGGCGCCGCCCGTGTGGCGGGCGCCCTGGCAGAAATGATCGGCGCACGCGCATGATCGACCCGGCGGACGCCGAGCTCGTCGGCGCCGCACGCGCCGTGCTGCGCGAGCGCGGCATACCGGGGGTGCACTTCATCGGCGCTGCGCTGCGCACGCGCGCCGGGCGGACATTTGCGGCGGTGAATCTCGGCACCCATGTGGGCCGAGCCAGCGTGTGCGCCGAGGCGATCGCGCTCGGCATGGCCGCTGCAGCGGGCGACACAGCCGTCGAGCGCGTCGTCGCGGTGGATGCCACCGGCGAAGTGGTCTCGCCGTGCGGCATCTGCCGCGAGATGCTCTCCGATTACGCGCCGGAGGCGCGCGTGATCGTGCCGGGTGCAGACGGTGCGGAGACGGTGCCGCTGCGGGCGCTGCTGCCGAACAAGTTCGTGCGCGGTCCCGGCTGAGCGCCGCCGCCGCCCCGCGCGCTAGAATGCGCGCATCGGACCCGCTCGGAGGCAAGGACATGGGCAAAGGCGACGCGCGCACTCGCCGCGGCAAGATCTACCGCGGCACGCACGGCAATACCCGCTCGCGCAAGACCAATCGGCCGGTACAGCCGAAGAGGAAGAAATAGGGTCGCGCGCGGCCCCCATCCCGACCCCCCGAAGCGGGATCTACTTCCCGGTCACGACCGGGCTGCTCGTCTCGATCGTGCTCTCGCTCATCCTCTGGTTCCTGCGCAAGTGAGGCGTCGATGACCGTGGAGGAACGATTGGCCGCGCTCGGGCTCGCGCTCCCGGCGCCGCTGCAGGCGCCGCCGGGCGCGCAGCTGCCCTTCGCGTGGGTGCACGTCGTCGGCGCCCGGGTGTTCGTCTCCGGGCACGGCCCCACCAACGCCGACGGCTCGCTCGCCCGTCCGCTCGGCAAGGTGGGCGGCGAGGTGAGCCTCGAGCAGGGTTACGCGGCGGCGCGTCTCGCCGCGCTCGCCATCCTCGGCAGCGTCAAGCGGGAGATCGGCGAGCTCGAGCGCATCGAGCGGTGGGGGGCGGGTGATCAGGATGGTCAACTCGGCGCCCGGGTTCGACCGCCAGCCGGCGGTGATCAACGGCTTCTCCGACCTGATCCTGGAGCTCTTCGGTCCCGAGCGCGGCCAGCATGCGCGCTCGGCGGTCGGGATGGCCGAGCTGCCATTCGGGATCCCGGTCGAGATCGAGGCGGAGTTGCTGCTGCGGTGACACCGTCGTTCCCGCGCACGCGGGAATCGTGTGCGTCTGCACGAGCTCGCTGGATCCCCGCTGTCGCGGCCGTTTGAAGACCCCCTCGTCGCGCCCGCGAGAGCGGGAGCCCAGAACGAGGTTCCTCGCCTGCGCGACGGCTGAGTGGATCCCCGCTTTCGCGGGGACGACAGCTCGCCTGCCGTTTGCGGAGTTTTCGCACGCCCTCTTTCGCGGGCATGACGGCGGGCTTCCGCGGAGACGGCGGCGGGCGATCGCGGAGATGACGCCGCCGAGCGCGCACCGCGCGCATGGCGGCGTCAGAACTCCAGGGGGTCGACGTCGAGGTGCCAGCGCACGCCGCCACGCTCGCGTGCGCGTTCGCGCAGCGCCGCCGACCACTCGTGCAGGAACGCCTGCAGCGCGCGCCGCGAGCCCGACTGCGCGAGAAGCTGCGCGCGCGCCCAGCCGCCGATGCGCGCCACGCTCATCGGCACCGGGTCGTAGAGCGTCACCTCGGCCGGCACGCGCACGGCGCGAGCCGCATCGGCGAGGAATGCGAGCGCGCGATCGAGCGCCTTGCTCTCGGCGCGCAGCGCCGCCTCGAAGGCGAAGGGCGGGAACCCGGCGCGCTCGCGCTCGGCGAGCTGCGAGTCGGCGAAGCGCGCGTAGTCGTGCGCAGCGAGCGCGCGGTACAGCGGGTGCTGGGGGAAAGCGTGTCTGCACGAGCACCTCGCCGGGCAGCTCGGCGCGGCCCGCGCGGCCGGCCACCTGGTAGAGCTGCGCGAAGAGCCGCTCCGGCGCGCGGTAGTCGGCCGCGAGGAGCGCCGCATCCGCGTTCAGGATGCCGACCAGCGTGAGCCGCGGAAAGTCGTGCCCCTTCGCCATGATCTGCGTGCCCACCAGCAGGTCCGCCTCGCCGGCGTGGATCTGGCTGCGCATCGCGTCCCAGCGCCCCTTCGCCCGCGTGCTGTCGCTGTCGATGCGCAGCAGGCGCGCCCCGGAAAAACGCTCGGCGAGCGCCGTCTCCACGCGCTGCGTGCCGCGGCCGAACGGCACCAGATCGACGTTGCCGCACGCAACGCACGTGCGCGGCACCGGCGTCGCGTCGCCGCAGTGATGGCAGCGGAGCCGGCGCTCGGCGAGATGTACCACGAGATGCGCGGAGCAACGGCTGCACTCCGCGGTCCAGCCGCACGCGTTGCATACGAGCACCGGGGCGTAGCCGCGGCGATTCAGAAACACGAGCGCCTGCTCGCCGCGCGCGAGACGCGCCTCGATCGCCGCCGCGAGCGGCTCCGACACGCCCTCGACGACCCGCTCGTTGCGCGTGTCGATCAGGCGCACCGCGGGCAGCCGCGCCGCCTCGCGCGCGCGCTCGGGCAGGGTGAGCAGCCGGTAGCGGCCGGCGCGCGCGTGCGCGTAGCTCTCGAGCGAAGGCGTGGCCGAACCGAGCACCACTGGAATGCCGGCCGCGTGCGCGCGGTAGACAGCGAGGTCGCGCGCAGAGTAGCGCACCCCTTCCTGCTGCTTGAGCGAAGCATCCTGCTCTTCGTCCACGATCAGTACGGCGAGTCGCGGCAGCGGGGTGAAGACCGCGAGCCGCGTGCCAAGCACGATGGACGTGCGCCCGGCCTGTGCGGCGAGCCACGCCGCGGCACGCTCGTTCTCCGCGAGCGCGCTGTGCAGCGTCGCGACCGCGGTGCCAGGGAAACGGGCACGCACCTCGTGCTCGAGCTGCGGGGTGAGGTTGATCTCTGGCACCAGCACGAGCGCCTGTCCGCCGCGCGCGAGCGCCGCAGCGATCACCTGCAGGTAGACCTCGGTCTTGCCACTGCCGGTGACGCCGAGCAGCAGGAACGGCGCGTAGCCGCCCAGGGCGCCGCCGATCGTCGCGACCGCCGTGCGCTGCGGCGCGGTAAGCGCTTGGCGCTCGACGAAGGCGAGCGGCGGGCTCGGTAGCGCTGCCGGCGCCACCCAGCCGCGCGCGCGGCATTCGCGCAGCGCGGCCGACGGGGCGAGCGCGGACGCCGCAAGCGGCCCGGCGGCAGCGAGTCGCTCGAGCAGTTCGCGCTTGGCGCGGCTGCGCGCAGGCAGGAGGCCGAGCGCGGTACGCCCCTCGCTCGTCAGCGCGAGGGCTTCGGGCTCGACCGCGAGCGGCTGCGGGCGGCGGAGCCGCGGCGGCAGCGCCGCGTGGACCACCTCGCCGAGCGGGCGCTGATAGTAGTCGGCTGCGAAGCGCGCGAGCTCCAGCCACTCGCGCGGCAGCGGCGGCAGGTCGTCGAGCAGCGCGTGCACCGCGCGCAGCCGCTCCGGCGCGACCTCGCTCGCGTCGCCGACGGCGGTGACGATGCCGATCACGCGCCGGTTGCCGAGCGGCACCACCGCACGGCGACCGACATCGTGCTCGGTCGCGCGCTCGACGCGATAGTCGAAGAGTCTCGGCAGCGGAACGTCGAGCGCGACGCGCAGGATCTTCATCCGGGCGAGCCCTGCTCACTTCTCGTCGATCCCGAGCGGCATGCGCCTTTTCTCAGGTGGATTCACAAGAAGCAGGGTTAACTTGCTTGTACGGAAAGCGGTTTCGACGTTTTGCACAGTTTCTGTGGACAATCCTGTGCATATCCGCGTCAGGAATCCGTAAAGTCGCTTCCAGCAAAGCATTTTTGTCTTCGCCCGCGTTTTACGCGCGCTCGAAAAAGCTTTGAAGACAGGGATTTAGGAAACTATCCCCAGGGAGCCGGCCGGAAATGCCCGTCCGGCGTGGCGTTCCACGGAATTGTGTATAAGTCAAGCATTTGCGCGGTCCCGGGTGCGCGTGAACCGGCTTCACGAATGCAGCGCCCGGCTCGCCGCGTGGACGTGCTCGACCAGCGCCGCCACGTGCTCCGGGGGGTGAACTGGTTGATGCCGTGTCCCAGGTTGAAGACGTGTCCGGCACCCGGGCCGAACGACTCGAGCACCCGGCTCGCCTCGCGGCGGATCACCTCGGGCGGCGAGAAAAGGACCGCCGGGTCGAGGTTGCCTTGCAGCGCCACGCGGTCGCCCACGCGCCGCCGGGCGGCGCCGATGTCGATGGTCCAGTCGACGCCCACCGCGTCACAACCGCAATCGGCGATGGCCTCCAGCCAGAGTCCGCCGCCCTTGGTGAACACGATGCTCGGCACGCGCACGCCGTCGCGGCTGCGCGCGAGCTGACCCACCACGCGCTCGAGGTAGGCGAGCGAGAACTCGAGATAGGCCGCCTGGGCGAGCATCCCGCCCCAGGTGTCGAAGATCATCACCGCCTGGGCGCCGGCGGCGATCTGCGCGTTCAGGTAATCCGCGACGGCCTGCGCGTTCACCGCGAGGATGCGGTGGAGGAGCTCCGGACGGCCGTAGAGCATGCTCTTCGCGAGCTGGAAGTCGTCGCTGCCGCCCCCTCGACCATGTAGCAGGCGAGGGTGAACGGGCTGCCGGCGAAGCCGATCAGCGGGACGCGCCCCGCGAGCGCCCGGCGGATCTCGGCGACCGCTTCGAGCACGTACTTGAGCTCGCGGGCGGGATCGGGGGCGGCAAGGGCGCGGATCGCGGCCTCGTCGCGCAGCGGGCGCTCGAAGCGCGGCCCCTCGCCCTCGCTGAAGTAGAGCCCGAGCCCCATCGCGTCCGGAATGGTCAGGATGTCCGAGAAGAGGATCGCGGCGTCGAGGGCAAAGCGCTCGAGCGGTTGCAACGTCACCTCCGTGGCGAGCGCCGGGCTCTTGGCGAGCGCGAGGAAGCTGCCGGCGCGCGCGCGCGTGGCGGCGTATTCCGGCAGGTAGCGCCCGGCCTGGCGCATCAGCCAGATCGGCGTGTACGGCGTCGGCTCGCGCAGGAGCGCGCGGAGGAGGGTGTCGTTCACGCGAAGAATCGTGAAACGTGAAACGCGAAGCGTGAAACGTGCGGGCCGCCCGCGGCTGCGGGCCGCGCCGTGCCGCGGCGGCCCGCACACTGGAATTTCGCACCCTCCCCGGCAGGGGGAGGGTCGGCGAGGACGCATCACGGTTCACGTTTCACTCCTCGCGTCTGCGGTCCTTCATCAGCCTGCCGGTGATGTGCGCCCACTCCTTGGGCGTGACCGGCGTGATCGAGAGCCGGCTGCCGCGCTGGAGCACCGCCATCTTCGCGAGGCTCCGGTGCCGGCGCAGCGCGGCGAGGCCGACGAGCGGCGTCTTCGCCACGAACTTCACGTCGACCTGCACCCAGCGCGGCGCCGCGCGCGTCGCCTTGGGGTCGTGGTACCCGCTTGCCGGGTCGAACTGCGTCGCGTCCGGACAGGGTGCGCTGGCGACCTCCGCGAGCCCCGCGATGCCCGGCTCGGGACAGCTCGAATGATAGAAGAGCACGCCGTCGCCCGGGCGCATCTCGTCGCGCATGTAGTTGCGCGCCTGGTAGTTGCGCACGCCGGTCCACGGGGCGCGCCCGCCGGGCGCGGCCGCGAGGTCGTCGATCGAGAACTCGTCGGGCTCGGATTTCATCAGCCAGTAGCGCATGTCCCACCAAAAGAAAACGCAGGCGCGAGCCTGCGTTCCCGGCAAAGGCGCCCCCCGCAGGAGCCGTTAGGCCGCGAATCTTGAACCCTGCGGTTCAAGGCGGTCGCGTTCCGGCCGCATCAGGTACGTCCGACGATGGGACGCGCACAACAGCAGCCTTGGGTCCGCGACCTGGCGGTTGCGTTGGTTCAAGAATTAAAGCGGCCTTGACGCACAACGCAGGGGACATTGGAACCCTGTGCAATGCGCTCGCCCGCGGCGGGGGCGGCGCGGGCCGAAACTGCCTACAGCAGCTTCTCCTGCGGCGCGAGCGCCTGGTCGAGCGTCGCTTGCATTGCGGCCATTCTACGCTGAGCGTCGGCGGTGTCAAAAGCGCCGGGGTTCTTCGCCGTGAGAAGCTCGTGCGCGATGTTGAGCGCGGCCATCACGGCGATGCGCTCGACGTTGTTTACGCGGCCCGCGGCCTTGATCTCGCTCATCTTGCGGTCGACGTAATCGACGGCCTCGAGCAGCGCCTCGCGTTCGTCGTCCTCGCAGCTCACCCGGTAGGAGCGCCCGAGGATGGTGACGTCCAGGGCCTTCGGCTTGTCGCTCATTCTGGGAGTCGGTCGAGCAGCCCCTGCAGGCGGGTTCGGGCGCCGCCGATCTTGTCGGCGAGCGCCTTGTTCTCGCTCGTGAGCCGCGCCATGCGCTGGCGCAGCTCGCTGTTCTCGGCGCGCAGCTGCTGGCACAATTCCGCGACCTGCCGGACGCGATCCTCGAGCGTGGTCAAGGCCTGATCCATCGCGGCAATATAGTTTGAAAAATCGAGCGGGGTCAAGGATTAAACGGCGATTCTAAACGTGTTTTCGTGAAGCGCGACACACGCCACACCGCCGACGAGACCGATGCGCTCGGCTGGGCGCCGCTCCGGGCCGATGCGGTGCGCCTGCGGGGAGTCACCCGGCGGGGACGCCCGTGCGAGCTCGTCGACAACTCGGGCGACGGCCTGCCGGTGCCGGAGCTGCAGGCGATCCTGGAGGCCCTGATCGCGCAAGACCGGTTCGGCTTCGTGGTCGTCTCCGCGGCGGGCGGCGCGACGCTCGATCTCGGGCGGCCCGCCACCGGGCACGTGCAGATTGCGGCGGGGCTCTACCGGTTGATCGTCCACCGCTACACCGCCCGGATCGAGCCATTCTGACCGGTGTACAATGCGCATGCTCGCTCGAGGTGCCCCGCCGCGGTCCTTCCGCGTCGGGGTGAAACGGGAATCAGGTTCCATTCCTGAGCTGCCCCCGCAACGGTAGGCAAGCGCAACACGGGCCAACCAGCATCGCCACTGCGGCGAACCGGACGCATCGATCCGGGACTGCGGGAAGGCGGGCCCGTCGAAGCCGCGAATAGACACGCGCGGCTTCAGCTTGCGAGCCCGGAGACCGGCCTTCGATGCGAGGGGTCGGGAAACGCCGCGGGGTAGCGGTGTCCTCCGGGTGCATTCCTTCCTCGCCCGCGTTTCCTTCCGTCACAACGTGTCGCCGGCGTGCGGGGCCGCCCGCCGGACGGGAGGGAAACATGCAGTGCCGCTTCGATCGCGCGCGCCGTGCGCGCAGCCTCGTCTTTGCTCTTTCTGCCTGGACCGTCACCGCCTCGCTCGCCCACGGGCAGGGCCCGCTCGCGCAGGCCGGACCGCCCGTCATGCAGACGGTGACGGTCACCGCGACGCGCTTCCCGGAGGACCGGCTGGACGCGCCGGTCGGGATGACCGTCATCTCCGCCGAGGACATCGCCGCGGGCACCGCGCGCACGCTGCCGGAGCTCCTCGCGCAGCAGGCCGGCGTGGCGATCCGCGACCTCACCGGGAGCCCCGACCAGCAGGTGGATTTGCGCGGCTTCGGCGTCACCGCCGACCAGAACACGCTGCTCCTGCTCGACGGCCGGCGACTGGACGAGATCGATCTCTCCAACCCGACCTGGTCGTCGATCCCCATCGAGTCGATCGAGCGCATCGAGATCATGCGCGGCAGCGGCAGCGTGCTGTACGGCGGCGGTGCGACCGGCGGCACGATCAACGTCATCACGCGCACGCCCAAGCGCGGCACGCGCTCCGGCGCGGTGGCGGCGAGCGTCGGGCGGTTCGACACCGTCGAGCTTCGCGGCGCTGGCTCGGTCGCCGGCGACCAGGCGGGCGGCACCCTCGCGCTGAACCACTACGAGTCGGACAACTGGCGCGAGAACAACCGCATCCGACAGGGCAACGGCGAAGCCGATCTGCGCTGGTTCGGCGGTGCCGGGACGCTCGGCGTCAAGCTCGGTGGAGACCGCCAGAACCTGCGGCTGCCCGGCGCGCGCACCGAGGCGCAACTGACGAGCGATCCGTGGGGCACCGGCACGCCGGACGACTGGTCGGCGCGCGACAGCGCACGCGGGTTGCTCACCGGCCAGGTCGCGCTCGGCGAGGGCGAGCTCGCGGCCGATCTCGGCTACCGCACGAGCGAGCGCCGCGCGTTCTTCGGCGACTACTTCTTCGGCGGGTTCTTCGACCAGTACGTCGAGTCGCGCACCGGCGCGTGGACCTTCACGCCGCGCTTCAAGCTCCCCTACCGTGCGTTCGGCGCGCGCCACAGCCTGGTCGTCGGCTACGACTTTGCCGACTGGGACTTCCGGCGGCAGCAGGCGCAGAGCCAGGCGCTGCTCGACACCCCCGCCGTGGACCTGCACGCCGATCAGCGCAGCGAGGGCGTCTATGCCCAGCACTTCACGCAGCTCGCGACCGGGACGCGCATCACCGTCGGCGGGCGGCTCCAGCGCGTCGAGACGAAGGCGACCGACTTCGCGAATCCGCTCGGGCCGGCCTCCGCAACGCAGAAGCGCTCGCCGCGCGCCTACGAGCTCGGCGTGCGCCAGCGGATCAGCGAGCCCGTGGAGGCGTACGGTCGCTACGGCCAGAGCTTCCGCGTCGCGCGCGTGGACGAGATCTACGAGCAGTTCGGCGGCGTCGGATTCACCTCGCGCGTCGCGCCGCTCGAGCCGCAGACCTCGCACGACGCGGAGCTCGGCGTCGAGTACCGGGCGGGCGGCGTGCGCGCGCGGGCGGCGGCGTACCAGAATCTCCTCAAGCACGAGATCTACTTCTTCGCGCCCACCTTCCAGAACGTCAACCTGCCCCCACGCTGCGCCGCGGCGTGGAGCTCGAAGGCGGCTGGCGGCCGGTGGCGTCGCTCGAGCTCTTCGCCAACCTCGCGCTGCGGCGCGCCGAGTTTCGCGAAGGCACGATCGGCGGCGTCGATGTCGCCGGCAACGAGGTCCCGCTCGTGCCGCGGGTGCTCGGCACGCTCGGCGCGAACTGGAGCGTCACCGAGCGTACGCTCGTTTCGGCGGTCGCGCGCTACGTCGGCAGCCAGCGCTACGACAACGACGTGGCGAACGACTTCGGCCGCAAGATGCCGAGCTACACCCTCGTCGACCTCAAGCTCTCGCACCGCATCGGCGGCTGGAAGCTCTCGGCCACGCTGCTCAACGCGTTCGACAAGTTCTACTACAGCTACGCGATCCGCAGCCTTGCCACGAGCTCCTTCAACGCCTATCCGAGCCGGCCGCGCACGTTCGTCGCGACCGTGGAGTACGCCTTCCCGTGAGCGAAAGCCTCCGTCAGCGCGTCGCTCCCGCGAAAGACCGTCACCCCCGAGCGCTGCCATCGGGGGCGGGAGCCTGGGGCGGCGCCGCCGGCCTTGCCGGACGCCTCCTGGGTCCCCGCTTTCGCGGGGACGACGGGTTGCGTGGCCGACGGCGTACGCTCACCCGCGTTCTCGTCGCGCTCGTGCTCGCCGCACTCGCGCCTGCGGCCTCGGCGCTCGAGGTCGTCGACGACCGCGGCCTCAAGATCGCGCTCGAGCACCCGCCCGCGCGGATCGTGACGCTCGCGCCGAACCTCGCCGAGATCGCGTTCGCCGCGGGCGCGGGTGGGCGGGTCGTGGGCGTGAGCATGTTCACCGACTACCCGCCCGTGGCCACCCGGCTGCCGCAGGTGTCGGCGAGCGGGCGCACCGACTTCGAGGCGATCGTGCGACTGGACGTCGATCTCGCGCTCGCGTGGGTGAGCGGCAATCGTCCGGCCGACCTCGAGCGCCTCGGGCGGCTCGGCATCCCGGTGTTCGCGACCGAGGCGCGACGGCTGGCGGACATCCCGCGCCTCGTGCGCACGATCGGGCGGTTCGCCGGCGACCCCGCCGCGGCGGAGGCTTCCGCGCTCGCGTTCGAGCAGGCCGTCGCGCCGCGCTGCGCGCGCGCTATGCGGCACGCCCCACGGTGCGCGTCTTCTACGAGATCTGGCACGAGCCGCTGATGACCATCGGCGGCACGCACCTCATCTCCGACGTCCTCGCCGCCTGCGGCGCGCGCAACGTGTTCGAGCTCGCGCAGGGCTTCGCGTTCGCGGTGTCGGCCGAGCAGCTCTACGCCCGTGCGCCCGACGCGATCGTCGTCAGCACCTTCGCCGGCAACGAGATGCTCGCCGCCTCGCGCTGGCAGCGCTTCGCGCCGCTCGCCGCGGTGCAGGCGGGCCGGGTGTACGTCATCGACAGCGCGCTTGCGAACCGGATGGGGCCGCGGCTCGCCGAGGGGGCGGCGATTCTGTGCGCGCTCGTCGACCGCGCTCGGGGGGCAGGAATAGAGGCTTGCCGCAGAGGCGCAGAGCGCGCAGGGGACAAGCGGCAGGTGAACCGCTGCGCGTCCTCTGCGCCTCCGCGGCGAGCCCGGCGGCGCGTCGTGTGGCCAAGCCGAGGCGGCGGGTAGAATCCCGCCGATGCCGATCTCGTCCAGCGCCGGGAGCGCCAGGCTCTACCTGCGGCTCCTCGGCTACGTGAAACCCTACTGGCGGATGTTCGCCGCGTCGGTCGTCGCGATGACGGTGGTCGCGGCGACGGAGCCCGCGTTCGCGGCGCTGGTGAAGCCGTTGCTCGACGGCACCTTCGTCGGAGAAGGACCCCGACCTGATCCGCTGGATGCCGGTCGCGATCGTCGGCCTGTTCTTCCTGCGCGGCGCCGGGGCGTTCGCGGCCACCTACTTCGGCGCCTGGGTCGCCAACCGGGTCGTCACCGACCTGCGCGAGCAGATGTTCGCCACCCTGCTGCGGCTGCCGAGCGCGTTCTACGACGCGACCACCACCGGCAGCATCGTGTCGAAGTTCACCTACGACGTGGGCAACGTGACCGGTGCGGCGACCACGGCGGTGAACGTGCTGATCAAGGACACGCTCGCCGCGATCGGCCTCCTCGCCTGGCTGCTGTACCTCGACTGGAAGCTCACGCTGATCATCATGGTCGTGGGGCCGGTGATCGGCACGATCGTGTCGCGCTTCGCGCGCCGGCTGCGGGCGGTGAGCCGCTCGGAGCTCGGCGCGGTCGGCGAGCTCACCCACATCGTCGAGGAGGCGGTCGGCGGCCAGCGCGTGATCAAGGTGTTCGGCGGGCAGGCGCACGAGGCGCGGCGCTTCGGCGAGGGTGCGAACCGGGTGCGCCGGCTGCTGTTGAAGAGCGCGGTCGCCGGCGGCGCGATCGTGCCGGTGACCCAGTTCGTGGGCTCGCTCGCGATCGCCGGCACCGTCTACTACGTCGCCCAGGAGGCGCTGCGCAACCAGACCACGATCGGCACGCTGATGTCGTTTCTCGCCGGGCTGATGATCCTGCTCGGGCCGATCAAGCGCCTCACCGCGGTGAGCGAGACGCTGCAGCGCGGCACTCGCGGCGGCGGAATCGGTGTTCGGGCTGATCGATCAGCCGCCCGAGCGCGACACCGGCACCCGCGACATCGGACGCGTGCGCGGCGAGATCGAGTACCGCGACGTGCGCTTCGCCTATCCGGCCGGCAAGCGCCCGGCGCTCGACGGCGTGTCGCTCAGGATCGCGCCGGGCGAGACGGTCGCGCTGGTCGGCCTCTCGGGCAGCGGCAAGAGCACGTTCGTCAACCTGCTGCCGCGCTTCCACCCGGTGAGCGGCGGCCGCATCCTGCTCGACGGCGTCGACATCGCCGAGGCGATGCTCGCGTCCCTGCGCGCCAACATCGCGCTCGTGAGCCAGGACGTTCTCCTGTTCGACGACACCGTCGCGGCCAACATCGCCTACGGCAGGCAGGGCGGCGCAGCCGAGGACGAGATCGCCGCCGCGGCCGAGGCCGCGCACGCGATGATCTTCATCCGCGAGATGCCGCACGGGCTCGCGACCCGGGTCGGCGAGCACGGCGCGCGGCTCTCCGGCGGGCAGCGCCAGCGCATCGCCATCGCGCGCGCGTACCTCAAGAACGCGCCGGTCCTGATCCTCGACGAGGCCACCTCGGCGCTCGACAGCGAGTCCGAGCGCCACGTGCAGGCCGCGCTGGAAGCGCTGATGCACGGCCGCACCACGCTCGTGATCGCGCACCGCCTCTCGACCATCGAGCGCGCCGACCGCATCGTCGTGCTCGACCAGGGCCGCATCGCCGAGATCGGCCGCCACGACGAGCTGCTCGCGCGCGGCGGCATCTACGCGCGGCTGCACAGCATCCAGTACGCGCGCGAGGAGCCGGCGCTGGCGAAGTGAACGCCCGGTCGCGCCAGTTCGATGCCGCTCGCCACGCCTCGCGGTCGTCTGTGACCACTGCGGCCTCGGCGGTCGGAGACATCGACCGCTCGGTAAACGTGTCCGGATGCGCGCGCGTCTGCGCGCCGGGGGACATCCGGCCGCACGGTCGTGCGCGTGGACATCGTCGTAGCGTACGCGCGCCGGCGCGCGCTGCCGCCCGTGTTCGCGGTGTGCCCGCGACCGATCGCCCGGCAGCCGACGGTCGTTCGCGCACCTCGCCCGCCGGGGGCACCCGTGCGGCGCTCAGTCGCCGGCGCCAGGGCGATGCAGGCGCTCGAGCTGGCCGACGCAGTCGAGCACGAAGCGCGCCTCCGCGATGGCCCGCTGGGAATCTTCCGGCCCGTAGAGTTGCGTCGGGATGAGATCGATGTCGCCGTAGAAGGCGGTTTCGCGCTCCTTGCGCAGGCGCAGCGAGATCGCCGCGAGCCGGGGCAGCGACGGGCGCAGCGCAGCCGAGAACATGTCTTCCTGCTCGAGCAGCACCGGCCCGACGTCGTGCCACTTCGGCGGGTCGATCCCGACCCAGCGCAGCATGCCCTTGAGCGCGAGCTCCACCAGCTCCTGCGCCTCGCGTACGACGTCCGAGTGCGCGCCGAGCTCGGCGAGCAGCTCGAGCACCCGGATCCGGGCGCGCGCCTTGTCGAAATAGGCGGCGGCGAGCTCGTTCGCGGTCATAGCTCGATCGTGTCGCCCGGCCGGTAATCGGGCTTGACCACCCAGTAGTATCCGCCGCCCTTGCGAACGCGCTTCGCACCCATCGCCGCGAGGCGCCGCCCGAGCTCATCGAGGTATCCGCGCAGCAGGCCGTCGCGGTCGTAGAGGATGCGCGCCTCCTCGACGAGGTCGAGAAAGAGGAAGCCGCCCCGGCGCAGCTCCTCGGGCGTCTTGAACACCGGCGACAGGATCGTCTGGATGCCTGCGGCGGCGGCGGCGGCGCGCAGCGCAGGCGCGACGCGCGCCTCGACCGCCGCGAACTCGTCCATGCGGGCCATACGACCGGCCGGCAGCGTCTCGGCGACGAGGAGCAGGTCGATGTCCGAGTCCGGACGCATCGTGGCGCGCGCCACCGATCCGAATACCGCGAGGCTCGCTAGCCGCGCGCCGTAGACTGCGAGACAGGCGGCGAGGACGTCGTCCAGCAGACCTGCGAATCGCGCCTTCAGCATGGCATCGCATTCTACCCCGCTCTGCCGCGAGTTCCCGCTGAGGCACCTGCGACCGGCCGCGGTCGAGTCCCCGCGTACGACTTGGGCGACTTGGAGTATCGTTCCCCTCCCCTCCTCGCCGAGGAGGGTGCCCGCGCAGCGGGCGGGGTGGTGGGCAGCGCATGCACTCTGCCCGCCCCATCCCCTCCTCTTTGAGGAGGGGTGCCCGCGCAGCGGGCGGGGTGGTGCGCAGCGCACGCAGTTTGCACGGCCCAGCGGGGGCGGTGAACGCGGTCGCGTCGTAGAACACCCGCCGCATGACCGCGGCGGGCAAGGGAGGCGGTCATGGCGAAGATCATGGCCTCGAAGCGGGCGAAGCGGCGCGCAGCGCGCCGCGCCGTGAGCGCGCTAACGCTCGTCGCGTTCGTCTTCACGCAGACCGGTGCGCTCGCCGGCCCGATTGCCGACCCCGCTGCGCCGATCGGCTTTCGCCCGACGATCACCACTGCCCCCTCGGGCGCCTCGGTCGTCGACATCGTCGCCCCGAGCGCGGCGGGCACCTCGCACAACAAGTACTCGGGCTTCGGCGTCGAGACGCCCGGCGTCGTGCTCAACAACAGCCTCGGTGCGGGCACGAGCGCGCTTGCGGGTGCGCTCGGGGCGAACCCCAACTTCGCGGGGGCCTTTGCCAGCGTCATCCTCAACGAGGTGACCGGAAGCGGCGCCTCGAGCCTCGCGGGGCCGCTGGAAGTCTTCGGCCACGCAGCAGCGGTGATCATCGCCAACCCCAACGGCATCGCCTGCGCGGGCTGCAGTTTCCTGAATGCCCCGCGGGTAACCCTCACCACCGGGGTGCCCTTCTACAGCCCGAGCGGGCTTCTCGGCTTGAACGTCACCGGTGGCACGGTGGGCGTATCGGGTCCGGGTCTGGATGCGAGCGGGATCGGGCGCGTCGATCTCCTCGGCGGGCAGATCGCCGTGACGGGCGCGGTCACCGGCGCTGCGCAACTCAACCTCCTTGCGGGCAAGCTGGCCTACGACTACGCGCCAGGCAGTGCCACGCCGGCGCCCGGGACTTCGGGCACGGGATACGCGATCGACGCCACGGCGCTCGGCAGCTTCTCGGCCGGGCGCATCCAGCTTCAGGCGACCGATGCGGGCGTGGGTGTGCGCGCGCTCGGCGGCGTGGCCGCCACCGCCGAGGACATCGTGCTCGCTGCCTCCGGCGAGGTGCAGGTCGCCGGGGCGAACGCCGCGCGCGATCTCGTGGTGACTGCGGGCGCCTTCCATGCGAGCGCCACGAACACCCTCGGGCGCGACTTCGTCGCGACGGTCGGAAGCCTCACGAACGTCGGCTCGCTCACGGCCGGGCGCAACGTCGCGCTCGGCGCCGCGGGCAGCGTCACCAACGCCGGCAACCTCGAAGCGGGCGAGACGGCCGCCGTCAGCGCCGGGGGAAGCCTCGCCAACACCGGCAGCCTCGCCGCCGAGACTCTCACGCTCTCGGCGGCGACGATCGCCAACCTCGCCGGGGCGGTGCTGGCCCGCTCGGGCGCGCTCTCGCTCGCGTCGGCCGGGGCGATCGACAACCGCGCGGGCTCGCTCTCGGGCACGGGGTGACGCTCCAGGGCGCAAGCCTCGAGAACAGCGGCGGATTCGTCTTCTCCGAAGGTGGTCTCGGCGTCAACGTCTCCGGCGCGCTCACCAACGCCGCCGGGCAGATCCTCGCGGTGCGCGATGTCAACGTCGCCGCCGACGCCGTAGAGAACCGCGGCGGGCTCGTGCTCGGAGCAGATGCGACACTCGCCGCGGCGAGCGTGCAGAACAGCACGAACGGCCGCATTGCGGCCGAGCGCGACCTTGCGGTCAGCGTCGGCGGCGCACTCAACAACGACGCCGGGCTCCTCTCGGCCAACCGTGACGCGACGGTCAGCGTCGGAACGCTCTCGAACCACGGCGGCAGCCTCACCGCGGTAGGCGATCTCGCCCTGACGGCGACCACCGCCCTCGCCGGGGCGGGCACGCTCGGGGCGAACCAGGCGATGACGCTGCGCGGCGGCGCGCTCGCCCCCGGCGGTGCGCTCGAGGCGGGCACGCTCGAGGTCGAGGCGCAGGCTTTCGAGAACGCTGCCGCCGTGCGCGTGTTCGGTGATGCGGCGATCCGCGGCGGGCGCTTCGCCAACGCGGGCTCGCTCGGCACGGCGGGGCTACTCGGCGTCAACGTCACGGGCGCCGTCACCAACAGCGGAACGCTTGCCAGCAACACCGACCTCACGGTCGATGCCGGCACGATCGCGAACCTCGCCAACGCGCGCCTGCTCGCGCTCAACGACGCGACCCTGCGCGCAGGCGCGATCACCAACACCGGTGGCACGATCCAGGCGGGACGCGACCTCTCGATCGAGGCCGCGACGCTGGCCAACCAGCGCGGGCCGCTCACCACCGTCTACAGCGCCACCGACAGCCGCGGGCGCGCGAGCGGGGTCTTCGGCAGCCGCCCCACAGGGGAGCTCTGGCAGAGCTACACCCAGACCGAGACCACCGGCCCCGGCGAGCTCCTCGCCGGCAACGATCTCATCCTGGCGCTCGGCTCGGGCCTGAACGACGCGAGCCTCATGGGCGCCGGGCGCGACCTGCTGATCGAGGGCGATGCCTTCACCAACCACGCCCGCCAGCGTCTCACCACCGTCTACCACACCTGGTATCGCTGGAAGAGCAAGTGGCGCGGCAAGAAGGAGGCGGTCACCGATCTGTACTACCAGTGGTCCGGCACCCCCGCCACCGTGCAGGCGGGCGAGGGGCTCGAGCTCGCACTTGCCGGGACCCTGACGAACTCCGGGAACTTGATCGCCGGCAGCGTGAACGCGCAGGCCGCGACCATCAATACGGGGCTCTTCGACTACTACGCCCAGACCCCGCCCACGCTCGAGCCCAGGAGCGCGATCGATCTCTCGCAGTACGGGAGCCTGCCCACCGGACCCAACCCGCTCTTCGCCGAGCGGCGCGATCCTGCGAGCCGCTTCCTGATCGGGGTCGATCCGAGCCTTCCCCTCTCAAACCTCGTCCTTCTCTCGCCCGAGTACTTCGCGACGCTGCTCGGGCAGGCGGAGGCCGCAAACCGCTTCTACGCCGACCCCTGGCGGAAGCCGCGCTTCTCAGGCGCGCAGCGCTCGAGCAGACGGGGCGCGCCTTCTTCGTCCCGGAGGCGAAGACCGACGAGGAGCAGCGCCGCGCGCTCTACGAGGCGGCGCTTCGCTTCGCCCAGCAGCACCCGGGGCTGGTCCTCGGCGAAGCCTTCACCGACGAGCTGATCGCCGAGCTCGAGGCCCCGGTGCTCTGGTACGTGCGCAACGCCGACGGGACCCTCGTCCCCACGGTATACCTGCCGGCGCTCGCCCGCGAGAACCTCGCCAACGTGCAAGGCGGGCTCATCCAGGCCTCCGAGATCCAGCTCGCGGCGATCAAGACGATCGACAACACGGGCTTCGTCGCCGGGCAGCGGATCACGCTCGACGCCGAGCACGTCCTCAATCGCAAGCGCTCGGCGGATGTCGGGCACATCGTCCGTCACAAGAAGCACTACTGGTACGAAGTCACCGGGGACGCGGTGCAGCCCGGGGCTTCATGAGCGCGGCCGAGCTCCAGATCAACGCCAGCCGCCTCACCTCGATCTCTGGGGAGTTCTATGAAGCGGGCGAGGACGTCTCGGCACGCCTCGAGGCGCAGTTCGGCGAGGCGGCCGCCTTCAGCCAGAACCAGGACCGCCTCAACGTCCAGACCCACCAGTACAAGAAGGATCCATTCGAGCAGGTGGTGACCGCGGCCGTGGCCATCGCCATCTCGGTGTGGCTGGGGCCGCAGGTCGCCTCGGCGCTCAGCGCAGCGGCCGAATCGGCGGCGGCAGCAGCCATCAGCGAGGGACTCGTCGCGGGCACGATCACGAGCGGGGCCGAGGCGCTCGCCCTGCAGCAAGCCGTCTACGCGGGCTTCTCCTTCGCGCCGGGAAGCGTCACCACCGCTGCCGTGTCGACCGGCTTGACCGGCATGGCGACCTCCGGCGCCACGCAGCTTCTCGGCACCGGTGAGATCGACTTCGGCAGCGTGTTGAAGGCGGGCCTCACGAGCGGGCTGACTGCCGGAATCACGCAGGGCCTTGGGACCGCGCTCGACAACCAGACGCTCCTCGGCGGGAAGCTCATCCCCGGCGGCGCGGCCGATCTCGTCAAGGCCGGCAGCGCCGCGACCGACCTCGGCGACAAGCTCGTCGGCTACACGCTGCGCGCCGGGGTGACGGGCGGCGTGAACAAGGCCGTCTACGGCGAGAACGCCGGAAGCTTCGGTACTGCCTTCGTCGAGAGCTTCGCGGCGTCGGCCTCGGCGGATGCCGCCTATTGGGTCGGTGGTGCCGTCGATCGCACGGAGAACCCGCTCGGCAACATCGGCGCGCACGCGCTGGTCGGCTGCGCGGCCGCTGCCGCCGCGGGCAACAGCTGCGGCGCGGGCGCCCTGGGCGCGGCCGCCGCCGCCGCCGCGAACCCGCTGCTCGACGAATTTACGACCAGGGAGGATGCCGACCTGCGCAAGGCGCAGCTCGCGGCGCTCGCCACGGCCACGAGCGGCTTGGCCGCCATCGCGACCGGGCAGGACGTGACCACCACGATCAGCGCCGCGCAGAACGAGACGCTCAATAACTATTTGCAGCGCAATCAGCTCCTCGAAAGGCTGGCGTGGTTGAGGGCCGCGATGACGCACGACCAACGCACCGCGGTTATGGAGGAGTGGGTGCAGGTATGGCAGACCAACCGAAATGATCTGCAAAAGCAATGCAGCCAAGGGGCCGACGCCTGCCGTGCCGCGAACCTGCGCGTCGCCGAAGACGTCCTCGCACTAGAAGGGCTCCGCGGCGAGATCGAAACCGCGATCCACGGTGCAAGAACTGCAGAGCGTGAAATTCTGAGCTTGGAGCTCGAGATCGTAAGCAAGAGTCTGACCTCGGCGCGGGATGTGCTCGTTCTAAACCTTCATCAACTCGAGAAGTCTCGCGACATCGAACCACACGAGCTGGGCTTGCTGCGCGCGACACGACTAATGATGAATGCCGATGCCCTCGCTGCGGCAATAGGCCTTGCAGCAGGTGCGCTATCCGGCAGCGCATCACGAGTGTTTCAGAGAGAGAGGGGAGCGCTCATCCAGGCGATGCAATGGTTTTCAAGCCGCACCCCGGGCGCGCAATCAAACCAAACCACTCGTCGAGAAGTTGGAGTGACGGAAAACCAGAGCGTTGAAGCAATCGCGGGGACGATTCGAAACGTCAATCCGAAGAGGGGGTATTTTTAACTGCGTGAACTGTGTGATCGCTACAGACGCTACCCTGGCGGGTAGACCAGCCTCTGCACTTCCTGGAAATGCAACGAGCATCTCCGTTCTGGAGAGACACTATGGTGGGGTGTTCAGAGCAGTTAGTGGTAAGCAAGAGATCGAGCGGATCATGGTCAAAGCAGGGTCTGGAGCCCGGGGGATCGTGTTTGGGTCGCGTGGTCCGGGAAATGTAGGACATGTCTTCAACGTAGTGAACCAAGACGGCACAATTCGCTTTTTAGATGGTCAGATAGGTAAACGGGCTTCTGTCTCGGGCTATTCGAATCTCGAGCTGCTAAGAACAAATTGATATATGCTGACCTTCGAAGAGGCGAGATCTATGGCGTTTCGTGTCGTCAATCGACTGGAAGGTGAGGTTGGCGAACAGCTTGTTCTATTGGATAGCATGACCATTGAGCGAAAGTTTGGCTGGGTGTTCCTTTACAACACGAAGCGCTTTCTCGAAACGAATAACGTTAGGGATGCGCTCGCTGGTAACGGCCCGTTGTTGGTCGACAAGAGAAAGGCAACGGTGTTGCAGTTAGGAACTGCATTTCCGTTGGAGCAATACTTGGAGCATTACGAGCGAACGGGACTCGTTCTCGGCGGCGCTCAAGACGATCTCTAGGCATGGCTTCTCGCATGGCGCCATGCGGGAGCAAAGTGCTGGAAGAAGCCTACTTCGTCGATGCGCCGATCTGGAGGCCCGCAAAGCGACGGGCTGGCTGCGTCGCCGCGGCTTGCTCGCCCGCCGGCCGGTACTCTGGAATCCTTGCCGCGAGTCCCGTCCGCACCTGGTCGTCCGGCACCACCTCGTCCTGCTCGAGCCACGCGACCGCATCCCCGAGAAACGACTGTGTCGGCCGCGCATCGGCCTTCATGACCCGGAAGCTTCGGGTGCGGTGTCGGCGCGGTGGTCTCGTCGTCGGCGAGGAGCTCCTCGTAGAGCTTCTCGCCCGGGCGCAGCCCCGTGAACTCGATCTTGATTTCCTCCTCGGTGAGCCCCGAGAGCCGGATCAGCTCGCGCGCGAGGTCGACGATCTTGACCGGCTCGCCCATGTCGAGCACGAAGATCTCGCCGCCGCGGCCCATCAGGCCCGCCTGCAGCACGAGTTGCGCCGCCTCCGGGATCGACATGAAGTAGCGCCGGATCTCGGGGTGGGTCACGGTGACGGGTCCGCCGTCGGCGATCTGCTTGTGGAACTTCGGGATCACGCTGCCGGTGGAGCCGAGCACGTTGCCGAAGCGCACCGCGACGAAGCGCGTCGCCCCGTCCGAGAGCCCGCGCAGCAGCATCTCGGCGAGGCGCTTGGAGGCGCCCATGACGTTGGTCGGGTTGACGGCCTTGTCCGTGGACACGAGGACGAACTTCTCAACCCCGTGCGCGAGCGCGGCCTGGGCGACGCGCCAAGTGCCGAGCGCGTTGTTCCGCACCGCTTCCCACGCGTTCGCGTCCTCCATGAGGGGCACGTGCTTGTACGCCGCGGCGTGGAACGCCACCGTGGGCCGGTAGGCGGCGAAAACCTCGTCCAGGCGCCGGCGGTTCTTGACGTCGCCGATCACGTAGGCGATGTGCGTGCCGTCGTGCTTGCCCCCGAGCTCTTGCTCGAGCGTGTAGAGCGCGAGCTCGCTCGCTTCGAGCGCGACTAGGCACGCGGGCCCGAAGCGCAGGATCTGGCGCGTGAGCTCGGCGCCGATCGAGCCGCCCGCGCCGGTCACCAGAACCGTGCGCCCGCGCAGCCACTCGGCGAGGCCCTCGGTGTCGAGCGCCACCGGATCGCGCCCGAGGAGATCGTCGAGCTCGATGGGGCGGAGCTGCGAGACCGTGACCAGGCCGCTCACCAGGTCCGCGTACGAGGGCACGGTGAGCGCGGCGATGCCCGCCTGCCGGCAGAGCTCGAGCGCACGGCGGCGCGCGCCGTGGCTCGCAGCGGGCATCGCGATGATCGCGAGCTCGACGCCGCGCTCGACCGCAATCGTCGGCAGCGCGTCCAGGGGGCCGAGCACGCGCAGCCCCTGCACCTCGCGCCGCAGCTTCTTCGGGTCGTCGTCGAGCAGGCCCACGAAATGCCAATCGGGGTTGCGGCCGACGCCCTTTAGGAGGTTGGCCGCCGCGGTGCCGGCGCCGAGCACGATCACGCGCTTCGCACCGACAGCCGGCAGCCGCGTCAGATGGCCCTCCTTCCACGCGCGATAGGCGACGCGCGTACCGCCCATCGTCACCGCGAGCAGGATCGGGTACAGGATGATCACCGAGCGCGGCACGTCGGCAATCCGGAAGAGCGCGATCACCAGCGCGATCGACATCGCGCCGAGCCCCACCGCGATCAGGATGCGGCGCACGTCGGGCAGGCTCGCGTAGCGCCACAGCCCGCGGTACATGCCGAGCCGCCAAAAAATCACGCCCTGCAGCGGCACGATCCACGCGAGGTCCCGTGGCACCGCCTCGCTATACGGGTAGTAGAGCTCGAAGTTGAGCCGCAGCAGGTAGGCGAGCACCCACGAGGCCGCGGCCGCCACGAGATCGTGCACCATCGCGACGACGCTGCGCCAGTTCGGCATGCGCATCACGGCTGCGCCCTCTGGAGATGTCGCTGCCACGCGCCGTCCACCGCGAGCGCGAGCCCTGCATACACGAAGGCTCCCGCGGCGCAGACGGCGACTTGCGCTCCGAGCGGGGCGCGCAAGGCCCCGATTGCAACGACTGCGCAACCCGCCATGAGCAGGTACTCGGCGAGCGCGGTGTTGCGGTGTCCCCAACCGAGCTGCACGAGACGCTGGTAGTAGTGCGTGCGGTGCGCCTCCCACACCCGCTCGCCCCTTACGGCGCGGCGCAGGAGCGTCACGGTCGCATCGAAGATGAACGGCGAGAACACTGCCACCGGGAACCAGATCGGCCAGGCGCCGTCCCGCCACCCGTGCAGGCCGACGGCCGCGGCGAGAAAGCCGAGCGGAATCGACCCCACGTCGCCCATGAAGATCCGCGCCGGGTGGAAGTTGAACCACAGGAAGCCGAGCGCCGCGGCCGCGACGCTCGCACTGAAGAGCGCGCTCGCCGCTTCGCCCGCGAGCCAGAAGCCGATCGCGTACGCGCCGAAACCGAAGGCCGTCATCCCGCCCGCCAGCCCGTCCATCCCGTCCATGAAATTGTAGAGATTCGTGACCCAGACGATGGCAAGAAACAGCACCGGCAGCAGCCACGCCGGCGCGCCGGGCAGCGCGAGCGCGAGCCACCCCGCCGCTGCGGCGCCGTGCGCGAGGAATCGCACGTGCGCCGGCAACCCGCCGCGGTCGTCGACGAACGACACCACTGCGAGCGCGAAGGCGCACCCGAGCACGGCGAGCGATGCCTGGAGGAGGGCGCCGGCCGCGGTCACCGCCGCCATGATCGCGATGCCGCCCGTGCGCGGGACCGGGTGCACGTGCAGCGACCGCGGGTTCGGCTCGTCGTGCGGAAAAGAGGTGCGCGGCCCGCGTCGCCATCCACCAGGTGAGCGCGATGCTCGCCACGAAGCTCAGGGCAGGGAGGGCGGCGCGCACGCGAACCCGGCCGCGGAGCCGGTCACTCCCGGGGTGCGAGCCGAACGCCCTCGACTTCGGCGGCCGAGGCGAGCCTGCGATCGCGCCAGACGAACGCGATCGCGCTTGGACGCTGCCGGCCGGCGACGATCGCCGAGGCGTCCCGGTACCGAATCAACGGCGCTCCTCCCGCTTCGCGCGCAGGGCATCGACTACGCTCGCGGCGCGCTTCGGGCGCGGGAGCGGTCCGCGAAGCTTCCGCTTCGAGAGGTCGCCGCGACCGCGCCGGACCAGCACCGCATGCTCGAGCTCGTCGCGCCAGCTTGCGGCCTCTTCGGGGGTGACGGTACCGACCGGCTCGATGCACGCCACCGGACGGTTGCGGTCGGTGATGAGCACCGAGTCGCCGTGCCGAACCGCGTGGAGCGGCTCGGACAGCCTGCTGTTTGCTGGTGAAATCGTGGCTTCTTTCACCTGGCTATTATTGTTTTTTCGTTTCATCCGGTCAAACCGCGGTACCAGCGCGCGGTCTCCTCGAGCCCCGCGCGCATGGTATACGGGGGCTGCCAGCCGAGCTCGCGGCGGATCGCGCCTGCGTCCACCGCGAGATCGCCCGCGAGCCGGTCGAAGTCGGCGCCGCGGCCGAGAAGGGTCGCACCAAGCCGCAGCATCCACACCGGAGCGCTGACGAGCCGCGCGGGACGCCCGAGCGCCGCCGCGACTCGACGGACCAGCTCCGGCGTCGAGACGTCTTCGCCGTCGGCGACGAGGAACGTGCGATCGGCCGCGGCCGGGTGCGCGACGCAGGTCGCGATCGCGTCGGCGAGATTGCCGACGTAGACGAGGCTTCGGCGGTTGCTGATCGCCCCCAGCGGGATCGGCAGGCCGCGGTCCACCGTGCGCAAGAGGCGCAAGAAATTCGCTCTTGCGTGCGGTCCGTAGACGAGCGGCGGGCGAAGGACCGTCACCTCCAAGTCGCTGGTGCGTGCGAGGACGTCGAGCGCCAGTTCGGCCTCCCACTTCGAGCGCGCGTAGAGCTCCTCGGGGGCGGGCGGGTCCTGCTCCGTCCACGGCCCGCCGGCGTTGCGCTCCCCGTGCACCTTGGCCGTGCTGAGGAAGACCAGACGGCGCACGCCCGCACGCGCCGCCGCGCGTGCAAGGTGAACGGTCCCGGCGACGTTCACCGCGCGCACCCTCGCCGCCTCGTCGGCGCCCGCTTTACCCAGGACGTGCGCACGCCCGGCGAGATGCACCACCGCCTCGACCCCGGAAACCGCCGCCGACCAGGCTGTCGCGGGGCCGATTCCGTCGATCCGCGCCAACGCGATCCCCTCCGCCATGGCGGGTGTGCTCCCCCGCACGGCGGCCCGCACTTCGAAACCCCGGCCGAGCAGCAACGCGCAAAGCGTGCGGCCGATGAACCCCGTTGCGCCGGTGACCAAGACCCTCATCCGGCGATTCTAAGGCGCCTGCGCCGGACGCCACCTATTTCACGTCCGAGCGTGCATTTAACGCCTTTTCACGCATCGCGACGGCGCCGACGCTTAGAATGCGCCGTCTCGCCCCCGGAATCATGCGCTGCTGCGGGGCGACCACCTCAGAGCGAATCCATGGGCTCCTTGTATCCGGTCATCCTGTGCGGCGGCTCGGGCACCCGGCTGTGGCCGATGTCGCGCCGCGCGCTGCCCAAGCAGTTCCTGCCCCTCGTCTCGGAACGCTCGATGCTCCAGGACACCGTGCTGCGCCTGTCCGGGCTCGAGTGCGCGCCCCCGGTGGTGGTGAGCAACAACGAGCACCGCTTCCTCGTCGCCGAGCAGCTGCGCGAGATCGGCGTCGGGCCGTCGACCCAAGTGCTCGAGCCGGTCGGCCGCAACACCGCACCGGCGGCGGCGGTGGCGGCGCTGTGGGTCGCCGAGCGCGATCCGGGCGGCGTCCTGCTCGTGCTGCCGGCGGATCACCTGATCCGCGAGGTCTACCGGTTCCACGACGCCGTGCGGCAGGCTGCCCGGCTCGCCGAGGGCGGGGCGCTCGTGACCTTCGGCATCACGCCCGACGAGCCGGCGACGGGCTACGGCTACATCGAGCGCGGCGACGGGATCCCGGGCGAGATGCGCGCCTATCGCGTCGAGCGCTTCGTCGAGAAGCCCGACCGCGCGCGTGCGCGCGAGTTTCTGGCGAGCGGGCGCTTCTCGTGGAACAGCGGCATGTTCGCGTTCTCCGCGGCGCGGCTGCTCGAGGAGCTCGGCCGCCACCGCGCCGACATCCTCGCCGCCTCGCGCAGCGCGTGGGAGACGGCCAAGCGCGATCTCGACTTCCTGCGCCTCGACCAGGCGGCCTTCGCAGCCTGCCCCGCAGACTCGATCGACTACGCGGTGATGGAGAAGACCGACGCCGCCGCCGTGATCCCGGTCGAGATCGGCTGGAGTGACGTCGGCTCCTGGTCGACGCTCTGGCAGGTGGCCGACAAGGACGCCCAGGGCAACGTCGTGCGCGGCGATGTCCATCTGCGCGACTCGGAGAGCTGCTACGTGCGCGCCGAGAGCCGCATGGTCTCGGTGCTGGGCATGAAGAACGCGCTCGTCGTCGAGACCGATGACGCGCTGCTCGTCGCCGACCGCGCGCACGCCGAGCAGGTCAAGGACATCGTCGGCCACCTCGACGGCGCGAACCGCACCGAGCACCTCTCGCACACGCGCGTGTACCGGCCGTGGGGCTACTACGAGAGCATCGACGCCGGCGAGCGCTTCCAGGTGAAGCGCATCATGGTGAAGCCGGGCGCGGCGCTCAGCCTGCAGATGCACCACCACCGCGCCGAGCACTGGATCGTCGTCTCCGGCACCGCGCGCGTCACGCGCGGCGACGACGTCGTGCTGCTCTCCGAGAACGAGTCGACCTACATCCCGATCGGCGCCCGCCACCGCCTCGAGAACCCGGGCAAGGTGCCGCTCTTCCTGATCGAGGTGCAGTCGGGCGGCTACCTGGGCGAGGACGATATCGTCCGGTTCGAGGATCTCTACCAGCGCGAGTGATGCGCGGACCGAACGAGCGCGAAGATCGGGGTCAACGCGCTCACCCCAGGCCGCATCGCGGCTGGGCGTCTCGCGGAGCGCACCGAGAGCTCAAGCGAACATCTCCCGCAGCACGGCGAGCGCTGGCGCGACGTCGACCGTCGCGATGCGCCTGCCGAGCCGGGAGACGTCCACCGCGAGGATCTGGTCGAGTGCAACGGACCGTCGACGTCCGCCGACGACGATCGTCACGCGCGTGGGCCACGGCCGCATCGTCGAGGTTACCGGCGCGACGATCACGGTGCCGAGCGCCCGGTTCATCTCGTCTGGAGACACCACCATCCCGGGGCGCTTTTTCGCGATCTCGCGTCCGACGACCGGGTCGAGGTTGACCCAGAAAACCTCCCTGCGCCGCGGATGGCTCACTTGTCCCAGCCCTCGCCGGGCGGGATCCCCTTGCACAGATCCTCAACGGCGCGCGGGCGCGAACGCGCGAATGCCGCCTCCCAGCCTTCGCGCGGGGTGGCCCGCGGGCTGATCACGATCGTGTTGCCGCGGACGTCGATCTCGACCGCCTGGCCGGGCGCGAGCCGGCAGCGCCGAAGGATGGCCTTCGGCAGGCGGATGCCCTGCGCGTTCCCGATGGCGATGACTTTCGCTTCCATCCAAGTACGGCTCCCGGTTCGTAATTACGGCGTGATCATACGGGACGCGACCGCGCTCCGGTACCCGGGGCAACCGGCAAGCACGTGCACCACCGCGCCGTCCCCGGGCGGGCGCCGTTGTCCACGTTCTAGTCCTGCTGTACGCTTCTACTGTACAGATCGGAGATCCGATGAAGGAAGTCAACGTCACCGAGCTCAGGCAGAACCTGCCCGGCTACCTCGCCAAAGTGCGCCGCGGCGAGCGGATCAAGGTCACCTCGCGCGGCCGGGTCGTGGCCGAGCTCGTGCCTCCCGCGCCCTCGCTGGAGGAAGGCGCAGCGGCCAGGGCGCGCCTGCGCGGCAGCGTCTTGCGCTATGACCGGCCGCTCGATCCGGTCATCGAGCCCGGCGAGTGGGACGTGAACCGGTGATCGTCCTCGACACCCACGTGCTCGTCCGGTGGGTGTCGGGGTCGGGGCGGCTCTCCGCGCGGGCGAAGCGCGCCATCGAGCGAAGTGCGCGTCAGCGCGCGGTGGCTGCGTCGGCAATCAGCGTGCTGGAGATCGCGACCGCCGTGCGGTGCGGGCGCCTTGCCCTCGGCGTGCCGCTCGATCGGTGGCTCGCGGATCTCTACGCGCTGCCCGAGCTGCAGTTCCTGCCGGTGAGCGCCGCGATCGCGCAGCTCGCCGGCGGGTTCGACGATTCGATGCCAGGCGATCCCGCCGATCGCATCATCGCCGCCACTGCGCTCACGCTTGGCGCAGATATCGTCACAGCCGACGAGCGTCTGCACGACTGCCCGCAGGTTTCGGCGGTCTGGTAGCGCCGGGCGACGCCGGGGAGGACGACATATCAGCGGAGGTTTGAGAAGCTCCGAGGCGCGATCGAGCGGCGGGCGCGTGCGGTGCTCGGCCGCGGTCTGTGCCTGCAGGGCTCCGAGAATTTCGCCTGTAGGCAAGAATTCTGGAGGTCAGTCTTGCCTGCAGGAGAAGATCCTCGAGGACTGCCCCGCGGGGCGCTTGATCGGCGCAGGCTTGGGATATCCGCCACCGGACCTTGGAGTGCCGCGACAGTCCCGTGCCGCGATGCCTCAGTCGGACGGGCGCCGCGCGAGAACGAAGGCGCCGACGCTTCCCTCGTGCTCCTCGACGCGCACGCCGAACGTCTCGATGCCCGACTGGCGAAGGAGTCGCGCGATCCGGTTCAGGCTGTAGCTGTTCATCTGCATGACCGGCGTGTTCCACGGCCGGCCGCGCAGCACGTTGAAGAGCCAGGAGGCGGGGACGAAGTTGCGCTGCAGCCACTGCGCGGTCCGGCGCAGCGCCGAGCGGCGCGCGATCGTCACGTGCAGGAGCGCGATTCCGCCCGGCTCGAGCATGTCGACGAGCGTGCGCATCAGGCGCTCGCCGTCGGCCGGCGGGATGTGCTGGAAGACGATGTAGCTGTGGACGAACGAGAACGTGCCGAGCTTCTCCTTCGACGCGTCGCGCGTCAGGGCGAACCGGGCGTTCCGGATTCCGCGCTCCGCGCAATTCTTGTCGGCCTCTGCGAGCATCGACGGCGAGACGTCCACGCCGACGACCTCCTCGAAGCGCTGCGCCAGCGGCACGACGAGCCGCGCTGCGCCGCAGCCGAAATCGAGCGCCCGCGCGCGCCGCAGCCCCTGCGGGAAGGCGTCCTCGACCCAGCCGAGCGCCGCGCCCAGGTACTTCTCGCCGCTCGTGAAGAACGCGGCGAGCGTCTCCGCATCGAGCGCCTTCGAGCGGTAGTGCTCCGAGGTGAGGACGCCGTAGTAGGGATTCTCGCGGCCGTAGCGCTCCCAGGAAACCTCGGGCGCATCGCGGAAGAAGAGGAAACGACGCAAGCTCATCGGCCGCTCAGGATGGCATCGTAGTAGGCGAGCAGCTCGCCGCAGACCCGCTCCTGCGCGAACTCGCGCTCGACGCGCTCCTTCGCTCGCCGGCCGAGATCGGCGCGCAGCGCTGCATCCTCGGCGAGCCGCTCGAGGACGGACGCGAGCTCGGCCACGTCGCCGGGGGCGTGCAGCAGTCCGGTCTCGCCGTCGACCAACGCATCGGTGATCCCGTAGATGCGGGATGCCGTCGCCGGGATCCCGCTCGCGGCCGCCTCGATGATCACGTTGCCGAATCCTTCCCGGTAGCTCGGCAGCGAAAGCACGTCCGCCGCCGCGAAGTAGCGCTCCGGCGTCGCAGTGTAGCCGACGAACCGCACCGAGGCGGCGTGTGGCCCGAGCACCTCGCGCGCCGCCGGCTCGAGCCGGTCCTCGTCCGGACCGACGAATACGAGCGCGACGTCGCGGCGCGCCTCCGCGAGCCGCGCGAACGCGTGGACGAGATCCATGACCCCCTTGTCGCGGTCCAGGCGCCCGACGAACAGAATGACGACCGTGCCGGGCGCGATCCCGAGCGACTCGCGCACCGCCGTGCGCGCGATCGGGTCGGGCCTGAAGCGCTCGAGATCGACGCCGGTCACCGACCCTTTGCCGATCACATTCGCTTTGCCGGAGGGAACGATCCGTTCGCGCTCCAGGAACTCGAGCTCCGAGGGGCTCACCACCAGGAGGTGCGTCGCGAGCCGCGCGACCAGGCGGTCGAGCGCCTTCAGCAGCGCGCGCAGCATGCCGCGGCGCGTGAGCCACACCTCGCCCTGGAACGTATGCAGCCGGACCGGCACGCGCGCGAGCCACCCGGCGAGGATCCCGAGCAGCCCCGCCTTCGGCGTGATGGTATGCACGAGGTCGTACCCTCCGCGCGAGAGCTCGCGCGCGAGGCCCCAGAGCGCCGCGAGGTCGCGCAGCGGCGCGATGTCGCGCTCGATCGGCAAGCCGACGATGCGGACCGACGCGCCGTATTCGCGATGCAGCACCTCGTCGGGTGACCCGGTGACGAGCGTTGCTTCGAACCGCTCGGCCACGTTGCGCAGGTGCCGGCGCAGGAAGAAGTGGACGATGAGCGGCGTGCTGACGACGAGGCAGACCTTCTTCTTCGCCACGGGCGTCGGGCCGCGGCTAGGCGCCCGCCCGCGCCGCGAGCACCTGCACGATCTTCGCACCCGCATCCCCCGCGCCGTAGAGCGGCTCGCGCGGCGCGCTGCGGCGCTCGTGTAGCGCCTGCAGAATCGCGCCGGCGACGGCTTCCGGAGACGCTGGGGCGCGAGCCGATTCGCGCCGATCTCGACGAGCTCGACCCACTCGGTCTCGTCGCGCAGCGTCACGCAGGCCACGCCGTAGAAGTAGGCCTCCTTCTGGACGCCGCCCGAATCGGTCGCGATCACGGCCGCGTTCTCCTCCAGCATCACCATGTCGAGGTACCCGACCGGGTCGATGAGCTGGAGCGCGCCCGCGGCCGCTGCGGCCTCCCGGTTGCCACCGAGCGAGGCGCGTGTCCGCGGATGCAGCGGGAGCACGACGCGCGTTTCGCGCGCGACGGCCGCGAGCCCGCCGAACACCGCGGCCAACCGCACCGGGTCGTCGGTGTTCTCCTGCCGGTGGATGGTTGCAAGCGCGTAGCCTCCGCGCGTCAGGCCCAGGCGGGCCAAGACCTTGCTCCGCTCCCGCGCGATCGCCGCGTAGAAGAGCGAGGCGTCGAACATGACGTCGCCCACCTGGTGGATCCGATCGGTCGGAATGCCCTCGCGCACGAGATTCGCCACCGCGGTGCGGGTGGGCGCGAAGAGCACGTCGGAGACCTGATCGGCGAGCACGCGGTTGATCTCCTCCGGCATGCAGCGGTTGAACGAGCGCAGGCCGGCTTCGACGTGCGCGACCGGCACCAGAAGCTTCGCCGCGGCCAGCGCCCCGGCGAGCGTGGAGTTCGTGTCGCCGTAGACCAGGACCACGTCCGGACGCTCGCGCTGGATCGTCTGCTCGAGCGCCTCGAGCATCCGTCCGGTCATCGCCCCGTGCGACAGTCCGCCGACGCCGAGATGCGCCGCCGGCTGCGGGATGCGCATCTCCTCGAAGAAGACATCGGACATCTGGGCGTCGTAATGCTGCCCGGTGTGCACGATCAGCTCCTCGAGCGCGCTGCCGTGCGCCCGGTTCCACGCCTCGACGGCACGCGATACCACCGCGGCCTTGATGAACTGCGGCCGGGCGCCGACGACGGTGAGGATGCGCACCGGCTACCGTCCGATGATCCGAAGCAGCGGCCGCACCGCATGCCGGAAGGTGACCGGCGTGCTGCCCCAGATCTTGAAGAGATACTTGCGCAGCCCCGTGCCGAGCAGCAGGCGCTGCAACACAGAGGACGTGAACCGCTTCCACGCGTAGGCAGGACTTCCCACGAGCGCCGCACGATAGGTCCCGGCCGTGTAGGGCGCCACCGCGAGCGGCTTGCCGCGTGCGGCAAGCTCGCGATCGAGCACGTCGTCGAACTGGCCGATGAAGGTGCGGTAGGACCAGGCCGGGTTGCGTGCCACCTCCTCGAACGTCCGATCCACTAGGCGCTGGAGTCCCGCCTGGTCGCGAAGCGCCGCGAGCACCTCGGGGAAATTCGAGAAGTCCTTCTTGAGCGGCAGGTAGTGGCGCCACGGCTCGAGCACGCCCGAGTACTCGCCCTCGAAGAGCACCATGGCCGTGCGCAGCGCCGCCGCCTCGAAGCAGCGCGGGGAGATCTGGTTCAGGCGGATCTTGCCTTCGTACGGGAGCAGGAACTTCGCCTGCACCTCCTCGAAGGTTGCCTGAGGATGGGCGGCGACGTAGGCGTCGACCTGCTTCTGGAGGTCTCCGGTGAAGTCGAATACGCTCGCGCCGCTTTCCACGCCGAGCATTGCCTTGCACGAGCCGACGAACTCGGTCCACCTCGCGCCGTACAAACGGTCTGCCTCGTTGCAGGAGATGTCCAGGCGAAGATCGCTGTCCCGGCGCCCGCGCCGCGAACTGGTCGGCAATCCAGCTCTTCTCGACGCCGAGCGCGCCCAGCCAATACGGCATCCGGCGCGTGCGGTAGCCGACGTCGATCGGCCGCTCGGCGACCGGTGCGGCTGGCTGCGACAGCAGCGCTTCGGGCACGTAGCCGGTCAGGTTGTTGATCCTGGTGGCGCCGGGCAGCTTGGGCGAGGGATAGACTTTCTCGATCTCCGGCGTCGGCACGCACGTGAACAGGATGTCGATGCCGAGGAAGCGCAGCACCTCGTGCACCCGGTCGATCATCCGGTACTCGTCTTGGATGAATGCGATCTTCAAGCCCGGGAAGTCGCGTACCCGTTGGCGGGCGGCGTCGCTGATGTAGTGGTCGACGTAATACCCGAGCGCGGTCGAGTAGTGGATCGCGATGGCGTCGAACCGCTCGAGCGCGACCCGGCTCGGAAGCTCGCGGATGAACGACAGCTCAAAGACGTTGTGCTGCGAGAAGCGGCGGAAAGCGTCCAGATGATCCGTGACGGTCGATGCGTCAGCGCCCCGGGCGGGGCGGTTGCAGAGCAAGAGGATGTTCAACGGCCTTTCGACGCTCATGCGTTCGCGCCAATGTGGCGGCGCCTACTTCCTCGCTGCTACGTAGATGTCGAGCCCGATCATCCGTCCGACCGCCGCTAGCAGCAGTCTTCTCGGCACGATCACCCGCCCGCGAAGCGTCACGTGGTCGCAATTCTCGAGCCAGAGCCGGAATTCTGAAAAGCGCTTCAGCATGGCGCGCAACTGGGTTTTCGACACGAAGACGGTCTCAGGTGCCGCCACTCCCGCGGTGTTGGCATCGTAGGCCTTCCGCTGTGCGGCGGACGCGGCAGTGTCCGTTCCCGGGCGGGCCCAACCGAGCGCGGTTTGAAGCGTGCGCACCGGCCACTTCAACCACTGTCGGTAGGAAAAAGCGTTATAGACCATGAAGTACGCCCGTCCACCTGGCTTCAGCACACGCCACGTTTCGTCGATGCATCTCTCCACGCTGCCGGTGTGGTGGAAACACCCGATGGATACGACGACGTCGACCGATTCGTCCGCGAGCGGGCAGCCGAGCATGCTGCCCTGCATGGCGTCACCCGGAAGCCCTTGCAGCCGCAGTCTGTTGTTGAGCATGGCAACCGGCCCGCGAGCGATATCCAGCCCCGTGTAGATTGCCCCGGCCTCGACGATCTTCTGCCCGAGCGTGCCGTAGCCGAGCCCGACCTCGAGGACGCGCTTGCCGGCCATCGTGGAAAGGGGAACCCGCTCGAGCAGGTACGGATAGAGCTCGAGGTAGGCCTGGTCAAACCGTCGCAGCGATTCTGGCGAGTGATCGCGGATGCCGAGGTGTCGCGCGAATGTCGTGCCGCAGAGCTCGTTCCAGAACTCTGCGTTTGCTCGATCGAGGGTCTTTGCGTCCACGTGGCAAGACTTGCCGCGGCTCAGGCGGCTTTCATGTGCGCGTCATGCTTCGCGATCGTGGCCTTGATCAGGTCGAGGTTCTGCCGGGTCCATTCGACCGTGCGCTTCAATCCCTCGTCGATCTCGACCCGCGCCTTGAAGCCCAGCTCCCGCGCGGCCTTCTCGGTGCTGCCGTAACGCTTGCCCGAGCTGTCCCACGGACGCTTGGGCAGATGATGGACGCCGGCGGTGTTGCCTGTCAGCGCGTTGATCCTCTCCGCGAGCTCGCGGATCGAAGTCTCTCTGCCGCTCGCAACGTTGTACGCTTCGCCCGGGCGGCCGTTGAGCGGCGCACGCGGTCAGTCCGTCGGCGACGTCGGTCACGTAGATGAAGTCGCGCGTCGCGATCCCTTCGTTCTCGAGCGGTAGCTTCTCGCGGCTGAGCGCCTTGAAGATGAAGGTCGGCGTGACGTTGCGCCAGACGGTCGCCGGCGTTCCGCGCCACTGGCCCGCGCCGAGAATCTCGCCGGGACCATAGACGTTCTGGAATCGCGCCCGCACCGTGGGCACCTGGTGCTGGCTGAAGTAGTAGACCGAGTAGAACTCGCCGAAGATCTTCGACATCGAGTACGGGCTGTCCTGCTTCAGCGCGACGATGTCGGTTTCCTCGGTCGCGCTCGCCGTGTCGAAGGTCTTCACCGCGACCGAGCATCCGGCCGAGGAGTACACGACTTTCCTTAGCCGTTTGAAGCCCTTGATCCGCTCATAGAGCTTCAGGGTCGTAAGCGTGTTGTTGTCGTGGTCGGCGATCGGGTCGTGGATTGAGCTCTGGTTGCCGTGATAAGTGCAGAGGTGGAAGACGTAGTCGTACTCGTCCTTCAGGCTCGCGAGTAGCGCGTCGTCCGTGATCGAGGTCTCGGAGAACGCCACCCGCGGGTCATCCGGGACGTTGACACGCTCCGCCGACAGGAGGTTGTCGACGACGTGCACTTTCGCGGCGCCTAGCTCGAGCAGGCGCTTTACCAGGTTGCTGCCGACGAAACCGGCACCGCCGGTGACGAGGATGACCTGGTCCTTCATCGTGGGTTGAGTCATTGCAAGATCCGCTGAGGTCGAGCTCAGCCCCTGGTCGGAGGCGGAGCAAGGTGGCTGAAAATCGCGCCGACGCCGTACTGGTCGTACCACTGGAGCGTGCGCCGGACTGACTCCGCGAACGGCACTTCCGCCTTCCAGCCGAAGGTGCGCTCGGTGACCGAGGCGTCGAGCACCACCGCCGGGACGTCGTCCGCGCCTGGCGGCACCACGGGCACCGGCTCGGCGAGCTCGACCCCGAGGTAGTCGGCGACCACGTCGAACACCTCCTTGATGGTATGCCCTTCGCCGGTCGACACGTTGTAGATCCCCGTCGGCGCATCATCGGCCAACACGCGGTCCATCAACGCGAAGAAATCCGAAAGATCGAGGAAATCGCGGACGGTGTCGCTACAGAAGCACTTTTGGCTCGCCTTCAGCCGCTTGTAGAAGGTCGGGATGGGCCCGATCGCGAGCCGCGGACCCGTTACGTTCGCGAGCCGGAGCGAAACGTACGGAAGTCCAGACATCGCGAGATACTGCTCGCCGGCGGTCTTCGAGATCCCGTAGCTCGTGAAGGGTGCCGTCGGGTGCTCCACCGGGATCGGCACCTGCTTCGGCCGGCCGTAGCAGAGCGCCGTCTGGAAGTTCACGAAACGGCGCACGCCCGTACGCTGGGCAGCGGCCACCACGTTGATCGTGCCCAGAACGTTGGTGGCCGCGTCTTCCTGCCAGTCGTTCGGATCCTTGTAGGCAGCCGCGCTGTGGATGACCCGCTCGGGGCTGAACTCATCGAAGCACCGGTCGACGAGCCCCTGATCGACAATCGAGCCTTCGACCAGCCGCACCGCCGGGATCGAGGGCAATGCCTCGCGATGCCCGGTCGCGAAATTGTCGATGACGAGGATCTCGTGCCCGGCCGGAACCAGGCGGTCCACCAGGTTCGCGCCGAGACAGCCCGCACCGCCGGTGATCAGGATGCGCACGCCGCGCCCGTCACTTCTTCTCGGCGTGCTTGAGGTGCGTGTAGCCGCCCTGCACGCCGAACTTCTGATAGTACTCGACCGACATACGGCACAGCTCTGAAAGCGGCGTGAACTTCATTTCGCCGAAATCCTTGAACGTGCGCGACGGATCGAGCAGGATCGACGGTGCATCGTCAGGGCTGAGCTCGCGCACTTCCGGCTGGGGGTACGGTTTGAGCCCGATCGCTTCGACCATCGCGTTGTAGAGGTCGATGATCGCGATGTCCTTCCCCGACGAGAAGTGGTAGGCGCCGCTGCCGACGCCGTCGATCGCGCGCACTACCTGCGCAGCGAGGTCCCCGTTGAAGACGAAGTCGCGTCGCGCCTTGGTGACGAAGCACTGCTTTCCACCGGTGAGCCGCTGGAAGAAGATCGGCAGCGGCCCGCTCACGCAGCGCGGTCCGATCACGTTGGCGAGCCGGAAGGTCACATAGTCGATCCCGGACAGGCGGAGGAACTCCTCCGTGGTCGTCTTGGTGATCGAGTAGCTGGAGTTGTCCGGGTTGATCGGGTGATTCAGCGTGATCGGCTGCTCGAGCGGCTTCACGCCGTAGCAGAGCGCGGTCTGGAAGTAGATGAAGCGTTTGATCTTGTTCGTCTTCGCGGCGGCGATAAGGTTCGCCCCGCCGACCGCATTCGTGAGCGAGTCGTTGTACCAGTCGTTCGGGTCCTTGTAGGACGCCGCGCAGTGCACGATCGCATCGGGGCGAAAGTCGGAGGTCCAGCGATCGACCAGGGCCTTGTCGGCAATAGTGTCGTAGACGTTCGTGAGACGCGGCTGATCGGGAAGGTGCTCGGGCCGGCCGGTGGCGAGATTGTCGATGTTGACCACCTCGTCGCCGCGGGCGAGAAGAAGCTCGGCGACGTGCGAGCCGATCTGGCCGCTGCCGCCGGAGATGAGTACGCGCATGGGAAGCCTCGAAGTACGCGAAGAACTCGAAATTTTACCCTACTTGTGCCTGGGTCTGCCGCAGTGCAGCAGAGGCGACGGGGCCGCTCGCCAGAGAAATCTCAGACGACGCTCGCCCTCAGCTCCGCGTGCCGATCGTGGAACTGCTGCTGCCAGAGCTCCAGGCTCAGGAAGGCCCAGATGTTCCGGCTGAACATGCTCTCCTTCGACATCATCTTCTCGATGTCGAAGCCAGGTGCCAGGTAGAAGCGCGACCGCGCGCGCTTGCTGCTGAAGGTGTCGAGGATGAACTCGCGCGTACGGCCGCCCTGGCGCATCCAGAGCTGCAGTGGCACCGGGAAGCCCATCTTGTCCTTGCGCTCGAGGATGACCTTCGGCAGGTTGTCGGCGAAAGTGTGTCGCAGCAATCGCTTGAGCTCCCCGTTCTGGAACTTGATGTCGGCCGGTATGGTGGCCGCGAGCTCCACAAGAGCGTGATCGAGCAGGGGGACGCGCGACTCGATGCCGTGCGCCATGCTCATGCGGTCCTCGACCTGGAGCAGGGCTGGCAATAGGGTCTTGAAGTCGAAGTGGGTCATCGAGTCGAAATAGGACTCCTTCCCGACGTTTTCCCCCCAATAGATCGCGCGGAAGTCATCGAACGAGGAAGTACCCTTGAATAGCCCCCAATCGATCACGTTCCCGAACGTGTTGGAGCGGTTGATCAACCGGAAGTAACGCTTGTCGCGCTCGTCGAAGATGCCTTCTGCCCAGAACTCCTGGATGAGCGGTTTGTAGTTCTGAAGCGTGCGGAGGTTCGGGATGATCGATTCGTACGTGACGATGAACTTCCCGCTTTCCATGGTGCCGTCGAGGGCGCCCTTGATGCACTGCTCGAAGTAAGCGAGAAGGTAACGAGCATAGCCGCCGAAAATCTCGTCGCCGCCTTGGCCGCCGAGCACCACCTTGATATGGTCCCGAACCGTGCGTGAGACCATGTACTGGGGGAACGAGCCCGGGCCGGCCACCGGCTGGTCTAGGTGATATATCACCTTCGCGATGTTCTCGACGAAATCGCCTTCGCCAATGTCCGTCTCGTGGAGCACCATGCCTCGCTCATCGGCAAGTGCCTGGGCGTAGCGGGACTCGTCGAACGCCTCGCCGAGCATGAAGCGCCCGTTGAATGCCTGGAATCTGTGCGACGGGCGCAACTCGCGCGCGAGCGCTGCAACCAGGCTCGAGTCCACACCCCCACTCACATAGGCGCCGACCTCGACATCGGCGCGCAGGTGCACGTCGACCGAATCGACAAGCCGCTCGCGCACCCTGTCGACGAAGTAGCTCTCGGTGTGATCCCAATCGAGGTCGTAGTGAACCTCCCAGTAGCGTCGGATCGCGATATGTCCAGACGCGTCGACGTACCCGCAGTGCGCTGGTTGGACTTGCTTGATCCCGGAGAAGAGCGTGCGCTCGCCTAGGCAGAACTGGAAGCAAAAGTAGTCGTGCAGACCATCGATGTCGGTATCGAGTCTCCGGAAGAAACGGGATCAGCGCCTTCATCTCCGATGCGAAGAGGAAGCGCTTGCCGTCCGAGAAGTAATAGAGCGGTTTGATGCCAAAGCGGTCACGGGCAATGAAGAGCTTGCGGGCTTTGGCATCCCAAAGCGCGAATGCGAACATACCTCGCAGGCGCTCGACGCATGCGTCGCCCCAGCGCTCGTAGGCGCGAAGAATCACCTCGGTGTCCGAAGTGGTGCGGAAGTTCTCCGCACCCAGTTCATGTCGTAACTCGATGTAGTTGTAGATTTCTCCGTTGTAGGTGATTACGTTGCCGGACTCTGAGGCCATCGGCTGCGCCGCCGCGTCCGAGAGATCTATGATGCTCAAGCGCACGTGGGCCAGACCAACCTTCTCGTCCTCGCTCACCCAGGTTCCTTCGCCATCGGGGCCGCGGTGGCGGATTAGATCGACCGCCCTACGAAGCGCGTGTCCTATGTGCGCTTTAGGCACGCCAGTGACGTCCACCCAACCAGCGATCCCGCACATGCTCGTTCTCTAGTCTAATTCGTCGACGCACGAGTCCAGCCGCATTCTCACGCGAGACGCTCAAGCGCCGATCGGATCGGCTTGGCGATCGCCCTTAGGCGGTTCTGAGCGCGAGGCGGAAGGATTCCCCACAGCGTCGAGAGTACGCCAAAAATGACCTGTACAGCTGTAGGCCGTGCAGCGATCCGAAACGTCCACGGGGTGTATCGCGCTCGCTGCGCTGCCGCGACTGGCTTATGAGCCGAGTGATAGACGGATTGCTTCTTGGCGCACATACTTTCGTGTACTCGCTGAATTGCGGCATCGAGCTGACTCACGAACGCGCGATATGAATAACGCTCGTTGAGAGCTACTTCCCGATATGCTGTGTCCGCGATCGACTGTAGGCGGCCAGGGTCACGAACGACTGCCACAACCTCATCTAGATTGCTGTAGTCCTTTTTCAACGGCACATAGTGCCGCCATGGTTGCAGGATCCCAGAGTACTCGCCTTCTAATAGAATCATCGCTGTACGAAGCGCCGCCGCCTCGAAGCAGCGGGGCGAAATTTGGTTGTGCCGAATGTTGCCTTCCTTATGGGTGAAGAAACGTTCCTGCACTTCCTCAAACGGCGCGTTGGGGTGCGTCGCGACGAACGCATCCACGGTCCGCTGGATATCTCCTGAGAAGTCAAATACGCTGGCGCCGCTCTCGGTTCCGAGGACTGCTTTGCAGGAGGAAAGAAATTCGATCCAGGCGTCGCCATAGACCCGGTCCCTCTCTTCCGCAGAAATGTCGCAAACGAGTTCTCTCCCCTTGACCGCCTGCAGGAATTCCGATGCGAGCCGCCATTTTTCGACGCCCAGCCTTCCAAGCCAGTACGGGAGTTTCCTCGCGCGATAGCCGACGTCGATCGGCCGCTCTCTAAGAGGTCTCGTCGCTCGTGCGAGCAGCGACTCGGGCACGTATCCGGTTAGTGTGTTGATCTTCGTGAGGCCTGGGAGCTCCTTCGCTGGATAGACCTTTTCGATCTCTGGTTCAGGGACACAGGTAAAGAGCAGGTCTATCCCAAGCTTGCGAATAATGTCCTTCATCGCATTGACTTGTCGGTATTCATCCTGAACAAACAGCACTTTCACGCCTGGGAACGCCGCTACACGCTCCTTTGCCGCCTTACTTAAGTAGACGTCATCGAGCAGGTACAACGAATAGTGAAGGATCAGCGCGTCGAATCTCGACAGATCAAGTCGCGTCGGCAGAATTCCCCCAAGCGGATGTATTCGCCGCACCGTCCACACGTTGTGTGTAGAGAGCGTTTTGACCGCGTGTATGTGATCAGCGATGGTGCCAGCTGTCGAGCGATGGATGAAGGCAACCAATAGAACATCGAGGGTTTGCTCATTGGCGCGTCGCGCGTAAAGCTGATCTGTTTTCTGCTTTGCCATATAGAAATCGCCCACTTTCGAGGGCCGGTATTTTTGCTTCACGGAAAAATGTGTCAGCACAATGAACATTGCACCGCATTGATCCGTGACTGGCCGTGCGACAGGATTGAAACGGCTTCTAACGATCTTGACGAAGGCTGCGCACTGCCTGGTTATCCGGACGCAAGCCAGGGACATCCACTACCTTGATGCACAAGTCGCTTAGGCTGTGGATGTCATGGAACTAGATAGTTGGTCGGCAACCGCCGATGCGTTGCGTCTTCCGTGAGTGCCGTGCTTTGCGAAGCCAGAGTTTCCAGAGGTTAGTTCCTACATAAGGCTCGGGATGCTCGATCAGCCGTTGGGTGAGTCGATTCCTGGTATTCGCGGCAGGGACTATTGCACGCAATCAACGCCGTGCACGCCGATAGAAGCTATCGGCCGCACGCGCGGCCGATAGAATGCTGTCGAACTCGGTGCGGGCAGGGAATCCAATCATTCGATCAAACCACCGCTTGAGAAGAAGGCTCCAACGCTCGCCGAGCGTTCGCGTGACGATGCGCCTGCCAAAGCGGAGCAGACGCGAGCGGCTTTGCGAAACCGGTATTTGCTCGAGAATTGGGGAGGATGTGGAATGCATTGATGGGTGGTTCTGCTGAAAATTGCCAAGGATGGCGAGTTGTTTGACTCGCTCCACATCATCCGGCCATGACACCAGAGCAAGATCCTCGCTCGCGCGGAGCGCAAGGTTACCGAGGTCTAGTGTCAGTCCGTTCAACTCGGGAATAAGTCTGCTCCGCATGTGTACGTAATCGAAGGCGACACAGTTATGGATTGAGCTATAAAGACCCGGTATAGGCATGTCCTGTAGCAAGGAAAGGGACGAATCGAACTGCAACAGAAAGTCTTTGAGTGCCGCAGGGTTCCTCGAAGCGTTATGCCCGGTCGAGAGAGGCACGTTAAAGGAGATCAGTAGCGGTTCTCCGAGGTCGATAGCACTCCGCGCCAGCGCCAACGCTGCGACGAGCGAAGTGTAATCAGGCGAGATCGGAAAGAAGAGTCGGCCAACTCGCGATTTGATGCGAGCGACAAGGTCGCAATGATAGGCACCGAAACAGATTTTGCCCCGATAGTACCGGACACCCTCGTTCCCTCTCCTAATTTTTCATCTCGAACCGCTCCTCAAGCTCGGTTCTTGTATCGAAATGCATAGGCTTGCGGGGCTGCGAGGCGGGGCAATATTCTCCGCGCTGGTAGTGGTCCCCGACAACAGGGTTGTATCCCTCGTTCCACCAGGATACGAGTTCGGCTGGCATATCGGTCAGCACCCGGTGGAACGTTTCCAAAGCCGTCGGGCGCAGAACAGTCTTGTCGATTAGTACGGCAACATAAGTCCCGCGCGCGTGCTCAACTGCGAACTCCCAATTCTCGTGCATCGCGAGTGGGCGGGGGTGGCGCAATATACCTAAACCGGTGGTCCGCGAGAGCGTCGAACACACCTTTGCGGGCGCCTTCACAAAATTGTCACTGACCACAACCTCAAAGTCCCGGAAGCTCTGATCCACCAGGCTACGCAGACAGTACCCAAGTAGCTCGGGCCGATCGCGGGTAGGGACAATAATTGAAACGAATGGTCGGGTCATCGAGTCCGCAAGGCGTGAGAAGAGCGGGGCATCACTGGGTCCTCTGGCCATCGAGAACGTTCCTAAGCTGTTCGCACACAAAATGAACAGCCTCGCGGTCAAGGTTGAGGGCTGAAGGTAGGTTCACTCCCTGTGAACCGAGCTCATAGCTGACCCGGTTTCGCTCTCGGGCTCGGGCAGATTCCGGATGACCCGCGTACGCCGGCAGGCTACTCAGCGGAGAGAAGAAGGGCCGGCAATCAATGCTCCGCTCCCGCAATGCGCGAATGATTCTTTCCTTGCTCCCATAACTAGGATCAAGAACCACTGTCACCATCCAGTAAGTGTTAAAGGTGTCACTCGATTGATAATTGAGCTGCAGTCCGTCAACGTCAGCTAACTCTTCCGCGTACCACGAGAAGATCTTGCGTTTTCGAGACACAAGCTCGTCAATCCGCTCCAGCTGTGCAAGCCCGAGAGCTGCCTGCAGGTCCGACATTTTGTACTTGAACGCCACCTCGCCATTCATAAACATCGTGTCGCCAGGCCGGCGACCGTGATCTCGAAGCACCAGCACGCGGGCATAAATAGCGGAATCATTTGTGACGAGCATTCCTCCCTCACCTGTGGTAAGGGTCTTCGAGCCATGGAAACTGAAAGCACCGATTTCTCCAAAGCTTCCAGCCAGCTTGCCCTTGAATCTAGAGCCTATTGCCTCGGCAGCGTCTTCTATTACTGCCACGTTGTGCGCGCGAGCGACCGCAGTGATTGCGTCCATGTCAGGCATGTTCCCATACAAGTCGACTGGAATTACGGCTTTCGTGCGCTCAGTGATGCATGCTTCGAAACAGTCGGCCGCTAGGCACCAGCTCAGCGGATCGATATCGGCGAATACCGGTGTGGCACCGACATACGAGATGGGCGCCGAGCTCGCTATCCATGTCACGTCCGGGACGATCACTTCGTCGCCAGGGCCGACGCCGAGTGCAAGTAGGGAGAGATGCAGAGCGGAAGTGCACGACGGCAGGGACACCGCATGGTTGACTCCAAGATACTCGGAAAACGAGCTCTCGAAACGCGCAGTGAATGTGCCCGCCTTCGAATACCAAGCTGTGGAGGCCGCCTCCGTTACGTACGCAATTTCCTTTTCAGTAATCCACGGACCGGCAACGGGAATCCGCATCACAACTCAGTCCTTTGCAGCTGAGCAATGCGCAGACAAGTGCATGACGAAGACGCAGGAGGGTGCGCAAGTATGGAAGCAGCGTCGCGATAGGCGGTGAAGACTCCTTAAAACCGCTCGTGATGCAACGTGAATACCTCGTGCCAAGCGTAGCGTGCGGGCCTGGCTACGAAATCGACCCCATTGTCTGTCATTCAAGGCCATACGAAGGCCGCACTCCATCACTACCTTCTTACGCAGCGAAGATACCCCTCTGGGGCAACTGTGATTAGCAGTTTAGCCTCGATGTCTCGCGCCACTTCAAAGCGGTCCGTGGTCTTTAGAAACTCGCGTACAGCAGTCTTGGGGTTGTTGCCTTTATCCCAGGGCCGATCAGGGAATGAGCCAGTTGGCATGTCCTCAATAATGGTATCGAGGACGACCAGATAGCTTCCCTCGGTTACGAGGGGGGAATAGAGTTGCAGTTCTCTCAGCACGTGAGCATGGGTGTGATTCGAGTCGAGTACTACGAGCACGCGCCGCTTCCGTTGCGCTATCTCACTGATCTCGCGCACCACATCCTCGTCGAGAGCAGAGCCCTCAATCATGCGGACGCGCTTAAACATGCTATGGGACTCGATGGCATTGCGATTGTGGGGACGAATCTCGATATCCACCCCGAGGACCATCCCGTCTCCCCCGATTAGCTCTAGCAAAGACGCATAGAAAATCAGAGAGCCGCCGCGGGCTATTCCGGTCTCCACGATGAGGTCGGGCTTCACCTCCCAGATAATCTCCTGCATTGCGAGGATGTCTTGTGGAAACTGGATGATGGGCCGCCCCATCCACATGAAGTGATGGGAATACTGGTAATGCGCGGCCCGCGTGACCCACTCCACGGAAAGCGCCCGCAGGCCATCATCGCTTCCCCTGCCTTTCGATGTTCTCGCGCTTATCAAGTTCGAATCTGTCCATCGTCGCCAATTCAATGCAGTGGAGCAGGGTTCTTGCGCATCACGGCCATGCGGATCGGGCTGAATTGCCCCACCCAGGGTAGGTGTATGGCCAGCTGATGGATCTCGTGACCGTAGTCGGGTAACTCGCCCCTCATCTGGCACATTTTTGAGTACACGATGCGGGTCGCGAAGTAATATGAGCTAGCAAAATCCTTCAGGACGACCTGGTCAAATAATCTCTTCACCGCGCTTATGAGCTCCGCCTCTTTGAAGTACAGGTTGTGCCAGCGGATGGGGATTTCTGGAAGGCCCATGGACTTGCGCGCCGCATTCATGTTCTCATGGCCTTCCACAAAATTCTCAACAGCCAGATAGTGCCCCCTGGTTTGAGATGGCCAGCGATTGAGGCGAGTGCTTGGCGTTGCCGCTCAAAGGACGCAAGGTTAATGAGACATCGATCGGTTAGTATGATTGAGTACTTACTCTTGCCACAAGAAGCGTCAAGATTGGTGACGTCACCCAGCTCAAAGCGGAGGCGATCCTGAAGATCGGGCCGCGCCGCCAATCGCTCACGGGCGATAGCAATCATCTGCTGGCTGAAGTCGAGCCCAAAGACCTGCAGTTCTGGGAAAGCATCGGCTATCTTGCTGGTCGAGTAACCGTCGCCACAGCCGATGTCCATCACACTCTGCCCCGGAGCTACGCCGATTTCCTTAATCGTCGCCACAATCGTTGCAATCTCGAGTTCGCGCAAATACACATCGTCGGTAGTAGCAGTGGATTCGCCGCGGGACCGGCTAGCGCGCTCTTCCCAGTATTGCCTGATCGGATCACTCATAGCAGCCCGCGCTAATCCACACTGGCGGAAATCTGAGGCCGGAATAGCACAAACGGCGGCATGTCCATTTTGGGACGACCAATAAAGTCATGCGGTGGCGTAAGCCGATTGTTCACCCCCAAACCTCCATATCTGACCCATATTCTCTTCGAAGCGGTCGAGCGATCATTGCACCTACCGCTTTAGTTCTCGTACATCGGCGACCTTATGAATGCCTTGGTCGTGAGAGCGGCTCCTGGCGTTGACGGATAAGCGTCGAAACGGATTCGTTCAGACCGCTAGGAATCGAAAATTTGCGTCCCCGAACGAGATGATTCTTGTCTCTGTAGGGGGCCACTCGATGCCGATAGCGGGATCGTCCCACCGTACACCCCTCGCACTCTCCGGATGATGTGACTCCGACATCTGATAGAACACTTCCGTGTCGTCCATGAGCGTCTGAAAGCCGTGCGCAACGCCCTCAGGGCAATACATCATCCGCCGGTTTGCCGCACTAAGCTCGATGGCGAACCACCTTCGATAGCTCGGCGCAGCAGCCCGAAGGTCGACAATTACGTCGTAAATCGCTCCCATTGTGCAACGGACGATCTTTGCTTCCTCGTGAGGCGAGACCTGATAATGCATGCCACGCAGTGTTCCACGGCGCTTATTGAACGAGACGTTGCACTGAACTAGACTTGGGTTGAGTCCGTGCGCTGCGAACTCCTTAGCGCACCAACTACGAGCGAAGAAGCCACGATCATCTACGATTGGCGCAAGCTCTATCACGAACGCACCCAGAAGCGGTGTGGTCAAGAATTTCATGCAACGAGCTCGAGTCGCGGAATCGGCACCACGAACCGCCCACCCCACTCACGAATAAATACGAGCTGCTCCATGATCTCGCCTCGGAGATTCCAGGGCAAAATCAGCACATAGTCGGGTTTCTCAGTTTGAATCCGCTCTGGAGAAGATATGGGGATGTGCGTTCCCGGCAGGAATAGTCCCTGCTTGTGCGGGCTACGATCCACCGTGAAGTCAAGAAAATCGCCACGAACGCCGCAGTAATTGAGTAATGTGTTCCCCTTCGCTGGCGCGCCGTAACCGCAGATTCGCTTGTTTTCACGCTTTGCTCGAATCAGAAAATCCAGCAGTGCTCGCTTGACCTCTCGTATGGCTTCGCCAAAGCGGACATAAGTAGACAGATCATGCAGACCTTCGGCTCGCTCACGTTCGAGCAGCGCGTCTACCCGAGTGGACACTGCGCGAGGCGGCTCTTCGCTGTGCTGGGCGAAAATGCGCAGCGATCCTCCGTGCGTGGGCAACTCTTCGACATCGAAAAGCTGCAACCCGTGATACTGGAAGATCTTATTGACAGTCGCAAAGGAGAAATAGGAAAAGTGTTCGTGGTAGATAGTGTCGAACTGACACTCTGCGATGAGCCGAGCTAGGTGCGGGAATTCCATCGTGATGATGCCACCACGTTTGAGCGCAATCTTGAGGCCGGCCACGAAGTCGTTAAGATCTGGGACGTGCGCGAGTACGTTATTCCCGACCAGCAAATCAGCGCACATACTCTGCTGAGCGAGCTCGCGCGCGAGCGCAGTGCCAAAAAAAGCGAATGAGAGTCGGGATACCGGATTCTTGAGCAGCACGGGCAACATTCGCCGCTGGCTCGATCCCCAGCACCGGGATCGAGTGTTCTTTGAAGTAGCGTAGGAGGTACCCGTCGTTGCTCGCAATCTCGATGACACGACTCTCGGCGCCGAGGCTGAGGCGTGGGATCAATTGCTCGACGTAATCCCGGGCGTGCTCTAGCCAGGTTTTCGAGTAAGACGAGAAATAGGCGTAGTCTTCAAAGATCTGCTCTGGACTTGCAATCTCAGGCAACTGCACGAGAAGGCATCGCGCACATACGCGCGCATGCAGCGGATAGAAGCGCTCCATGTCATCAAGCTGATCAGCACGTAGGAACGCGTTTGATAGTGGCGACATCCCAAGGTCGCAGAAGCTGTCTCTGAGCTCGGAACTACAGAATCGGCACCGATGGCTCACGCGCCGCCCCCAGCCTGATAGTGCTCAATCTGCCCCTCGCTCAGCGTGCGCATGTCTTCACCTCGCAGTGCCGCGCGGTACCACGCAACAGTTCGCTCTAGGGCTGTATCAAGCGACAGCCGTGGACGCCACTTTAGGCGCGCTCTAGACTTGCTGCTGTCGAGTCTAAGCGTATGCGCCTCGTGTGAGTGTGTGGTCCGATCCTGTTCCCAGCGAGCATCTTGGCCCCAGAGACTTGTCACACGATCTGCTACCTCTGCAACATCTACTGTGTCTGGCTCGGGTGGGCCGAAATTCCAACTCTCTGCGAATTCGGCGGGCTGTGTAGAGAGGCGCTCAGCGAGCATTAGATAGCCGGCCAGTGGCTCAAGCACGTACTGCCATGGACGAATCGCGCGCGAATTGCGAATCAAAGCGGGTCGACCGGAAGAGTAAGCTCGCACCATGTCCGGAATCAGACGGTCCACGCCCCAATCGCCGCCGCCGATCACGTTTCCTGCACGAGCGGTTGCCACCCCGGCGGTTCCCGATGAGCTAAAGAATGAGGAGCGGTATGCTCCTGAAACCAACTCGGCCGCTCCTTTACTCGCGGAGTAGGGGTCGCGTCCACCCATGGCTTCGTATTCGCGATAGCCCCAAATCCACTCTCTATTCTCGTAGCACTTGTCACTTGTTACGATAACTACAGCGTGCACCCCAGGTGTTTGCCGTGTGGCCTCGAGAACATTGACGGTTCCCATCACGTTGGTACCGAATGTCTCGACTGGATCCTGGTACGACGCCTGAACAAGAGCCTGTGCGGCCAGATGAATGATGACCTCGGGGCGATGTGTCTCGAAGACATTGATTAGAGCGGGAAGATCACGAATATCCCCCAGCACGGACACCATACCCTTCTCGACCTGCGCTGCGGCAAAGAGACTTGGCTGCGTAGGCGCGGGGAGTGAGTATCCGGATACAGCTGCACCCAAGCGTTGCAGCCAGAGGGAAAGCCAGCCGCCCTTGAAACCGGTATGGCCAGTCACCAGGACGCGCTTGCCCCGCCAGAATGCAGCGTTGACTACCATTTCTTCCAGGGCGCATGGCCCTGGGTCCAGAGATCTTCGAGGAGATTCTTGTCCCTGAGGGTATCCATGGCTTGCCAAAAGCCTCGGTGCTTGAAAGCAGAGAGCTGTCTTTCCTTCGCAAGCCGCTGGAGCGGCGTCCATTCCCACGATGTGTTATCACCCTCGATATAGTCGATAACCTTTGGTGAGAGGACAAAAAAACCCACCGTTTATCCACCCGCCGTCGCCCTCGGGCTTCTCGATGAAGCTCGTTACCTGGTCCCCCTCCGTGTGCAATGCGCCGTAGCGGCCGGGGGTTGTACCGCCGCAAGCGTAGCGAGAACACCCGCACCCCTGTGATGCTCAATGAGGCGTTCTATGTCAATGTCGCTCACACCGTCGCCGTAGGTCATGCAGAAGTCCTCAGCCCCGAGATAGCTAGCGACCCGCTTAAGTCGACCGCCCGTCATTGTGTGCTCGCCCGTGTCCACTAACGTCACATGCCAAGGCTCGGCGCTCGCTTGGTGCACCTCCATCCGATTTTGGGCCATGTCGAAGGTCACATCGGACATGTGCAGGAAATAATTCGCGAAGTACTCCTTAACCACGTAACCGCGGTATCCAAGACAAATCACGAAATCATTCAGCCCGTAGGTCGAGTAGATTTTCATGATGTGCCATAGGATCGGCCGCCCACCAACCTCGATCATTGGCTTAGGGCGCAAGTGAGATTCTTCGCTGATACGCGTGCCGAGGCCACCAGCCAATATGACGACTTTCATACTGCGTCTCGATTCACGAGGAACCCGACAACTTAAGCCTGTACAACGCGCCAGTCGAGAGCCGGTCGCACGACTCCCGGAATCGGACCGCCCCAGCCGTGCCGGTGCTCCGACTCCTCCAGCGGGTCTCGAATATTGAAAGAGAGTGCACTGCGCTCATAAAAGTGGGTTGCGAGTCGATCTTCGACAATGGTGTTGACTGCGAGGTGAACGAAATAGGCACCTTCGTTGAGAAAGTGAGCGGGAATTAGGCACTCAACCGTGTGCTCGCCGCCTCTCAGTTCCAGTGCTTTGGGTGGTGTCGTAGAGAATGCGCACACTCCATCGGCGGTCATGAATTGGAGGTTCGGCACCACCCTCAGCGGCCGATCCGCAGCGAGGTGGAATCGCATGCCCACTTGAAACTCGTCTGTGATCGAAATTTCGGCTGAACCCGGGCTTTGATCATTTCGAACGAACCCAGCCTTCAACTGCGCCACCCCGTCGCCTATGGGTGGTCTCACCTGCGAGAAGTCCTGCGCTATACCGCCGCCGGACTGGTTCATGGTGTAATACTCGAGCACCACCTCCGAAGTCGGTCCGTCGCTAGCTACACGACCCTGATCGAGAAGAATGCACCTCGTGCATAGCGAGGTGATCGTGGCCATGTTATGGCTCACGAATAAGATTGTCCGTCCTGCTCTACCCGCTTCTTCCATCCTGCCAAGGCACTTGCTCTGGAACTTCAGGTCTCCAACTGCGAGCACCTCATCGACTATCAGGATGTCAGGTTCCAGGTGTGCCGCGACCGCGAAGGCGAGCCGAGCGTGCATTCCGCTCGAGAAATGCTTCACCGGCGTATCTATGAATTGCTCGACTTCGGCAAACGCGACAATCTCGTCGAACCGCCGCGCAATCTCGGATTTCTTCATACCGAGAATTGCGCCATTCAAGAATACGTTCTCGCGCCCTGTCAGTTCCGGGTGGAAGCCGGTGCCGACCTCGAGAAGGCTCCCAACTCTTCCTCGAACGACCGCGCGCCCGGTCGTGGGGTCGGTCAGTCTTGAGAGAATCTTGAGCAGTGTCGATTTGCCTGCCCCATTGCGCCCAATGATTCCAAGCCGCTCTCCAGCTGAGAGCTCGAACGTGACATCGTTCAACGCCCAGAACTCTTCTACCTGCTTGCCGTGGTCGATTTGTTCCCGCGGAGCGGCGAGTCGTGCAATGCGTCCCAACTTCTCGGTCACGACGTCTCTAAGCGTGAGATACCTGGGCCCCGTCCTATGATGGATCCGGTACCTCTTACCCAGGCGTTCGGCGGTGATCACTGGCGGCATAGGTCAGAGCGTGTCAATGAGGGATCTCTCTATCCTACGGAAGTAGATCACCCCTGAGATCAGGGTTATGAGCGCAATCGCGGCAGAGAGCGAGCAACTGGCCAACGGGAAGCCGCCGTACCCGCCCAGCAGCGCCCATCGAAACCCGTCTATGACTCCCACCATGGGATTGAACGAGAAGATGAAACGCCACGACTCCGGCACGATCGTGCTGCTGTACCCGACGGGGGAAATGTACAACCCGACCTGCACAAGAAACGGAACCACGTAACGCACATCTCTGTATCGAACGCTCAGCGCTGCCATCCACACGCCTGTGCCTAACGTCAGTACGAGCAAGTGAGTGAGTAATGCAGGGAGCACCAGGATGTGCCAGTCGGGTGTCAGTCCTTGCGCGATAAGCATGCCGAGCAGCAGTAGCATGGCAATCGAAAAGTCGACGACTGCAACAGTCACCGAGCTGAGCGGCACGATCAGCCGGGGAAATAGATCTTCGAAACTAGATTGCGGTTGCCGATCAGGCTCTCGCCGGCAGCGGGAAGGCCGTTCGCGAAGAGCAACCAAGGCAGCAGCCCCGAGAACACAAGAGCGGAATAAGGGACGTCACCCGAGGGTAGGTTAGCTAACTTGCCGAAGACCACGGTGAACACAATCATGGTCAAGAGCGGGCGAAGGACAGCCCAGCCAAGCCCGATCACCGTCTGCTTGTAGTGGACTAAGACGTCACGCCACGCCAGGAACGCAAAAAGCTCGCGGTACAGCCAGATATCTCGGAAGTAGTGAAGGTCGGCCTTGCCAGCCTCGATCACCAGCACATTTGCCCGGTTATACGTCATGCAGAAACCCCAGGGGCCTCGTACCCACCGCGCTTGCTGCGGAGTTGCTGATCGCCGGCACGATGGACGCTGCGCCATTCGATCAGGTTGCGCAAGCCGTCGCGCAACTCAACGTGCGTCGCAAATCCGAGCTCACGCTCCGCCTTTACAGGCGATCCCACGCGATTCTTGACGAGCGTCATGCCCCCAGGTTCGTACTGCATTCCGGTCCCCGCGCGCGTAAGCTGCAGCAACAATTCAGCAAGTTCCTTAATGGTCGTTTTGACGCCACTTCCGACGTTGTAGAACTGGTCAGTAGTCGCGGCCTGCATCGCCTTCACATTCACCCGCGCACAGTCCGAGACGCAGACAAAGTCATAGGCCTACGATCCGTCGCCGTAGACGATCGGTGGCAAGTCGTTGTCGATACGATCGAACATCTTCATGACGACGGCGATGTGGTCGCCGCGATACTCTTGCCGAGGACCGTACACATTCATGTAGCGCAGGCCGACGTAGTCGAAGTGTTTATCGGTTCCACGGTACCGGTGATGGAGTGCGCGGCACATCTGCTCGCCCGCGATTTTCGTTGCGCCGTAGAAGTTATTGTTGCGGTACGGATGATCCTCAGTCATCGGCTCTTCGATCGCGTCTCCGTAGACCGATGCGGAGGACGAATAGACAAGGCGCTTCACCCCCGTTGTTCACGATCGCTTCGAGAACGTTGAAGGTCCCCCGACGTTCACGTCGAAGGCCGATCGCGGGTAGTCATAGCAATGCAAGAGCCAGAGCCCGGCGAAATGAAAGACGGCGTCGATTCCCTTCATCGCCGCGTCGAGGATGTCGCGGTGCAGACTGTCGCTGCCTAGCGGAAAAATCTCCACCCGAGGATCGCGTAGCGCACTTGCCAGATTCTCCTCGTGTCCGCGCAAAAAATGGTCATACACGCGGATCTGTGTGGCCTCGGTCTTTATGCACTCGTCCACGGTGTGAGAGCCGATGAGTCCAGCCCCACCGATCACGAGGAAACGCTTACCACGAAGATCCATGCGTCGACTCAGAGGCGAATGTCAGGCCGCCTTCTGACCCAGACTCGTCAACGCAGTCGCGAGGCGCTCGACCACGGTCCGCTGCCTCGCCTCGTCCATATAGGCGTCCATCGGCAGGCTCACGACGCGCTCGGCGAGGTATTCCGCCACTGCCATCGGCGGATAGGTGCCCAGCTCGGCATACGCGGGCTGCTTGTGCATCGGGACCGGGTAGTGCACCGCGGTCGGAATCCCGGCCTCCTGAAGCTTCGCCTGGAGCTTGGTGCGGTCGGGCACCTGGACCGTGTACTGGGCGTAGACGCTCGTGCGATCGCCGCGCACGACCGGGACGGTGACGCGGTCGGCGAGCGGTGCGAGGAGCGCGGCGTACCGGGCTGCGATTCTCTGCCGCTGCTCGACCTCCCACTCGAAGCGCTCGAGCTTGGCGAGCACCACCGCGCACTGGATCGTGTCCATGCGGCCGCCGAGGCCGATGCGGGTGTGGACGTAGCGCTTCGACTGGCCGTGGACGCGGATCTCGCGGGCGGCGGTGGCGATTGCGTCGTCGTTGGTGAAGAGCGCGCCGCCGTCGCCGTAGCATCCGAGGGGTTTCGTCGGGAAGAAGCTGGTGCAGCCGATGGTCGAGAGGTTGCAGCTCTTGCGGCCCTTGTAGGTGGCGCCGAAGCTCTGAGCGGCGTCCTCGATCACCGGAATGCCGTGGCGCGCGGCGATCGCGTTGATCTCGTCCATGTCGCAGGGCTGGCCGTAGAGCGACACCGGCATGATCGCGCGGGTGCGCGGGGTGATGGCGGTCTCGAGCTTGGTGACGTCGAGGTTGCAGGTGTCGGGCTCGACGTCGACGAACACCGGTTTCGCGCCGACGAGCGCGATGACTTCGGCGGTGGCGATGAAGGAGAAGGGCGTCGTGATCACCTCGTCGCCTGGCTTGACGTCGAGCGCCATCAGGGCGATGAGCAGCGCTTCGGTGCCGGAGGCGACCGTGACGCAGTGCTTCGACCCCGTGTACGCCTGCAGCCGCTCCTCGAGCTCCTTGACCTCCGGACCCAGGATGAACTGGTGGTGGTCGAGGACCTTCTGGATCCGTGCGTTGATCGAGTCGCGGAGCGCCGCGTACTGCGTCGCGAGGTCGTGCATCGGGATCGCCATCTTCATGCCTCCGGGACGCAGGCGCCGCCTGCCAGTCGGTAGCTGCGGCCGCACTCGGCGCAGCGGGCGCGGGAATTCGATTCGTCGAGCGGCAGGCGCACGCCGCAGTAGCACATCCAGCCCGTGCGTCGGCCCGGCATGCCGAGCATCAGCGCGTAAGGAGGGACATCGCGGTTGACGACGCTGCCTGCGCCCACGAACGCGTACTCGCCGATGGTGACGCCGCACACGATCGTGCAGTTGGCGCCGAGCGTCGCGCCGCGCCTCACCAGCGTGTCGCGGTACTCGTGCTTGCGCGAGATGGCCGAGCGCGGGTTGTAGACGTTGGTGAACACCATGCTCGGGCCGCAGAACACGTCGTCTTCCAGTGTCACGTTGTCGTAGACCGAGACGTTGTTCTGGATCTTGACGTTGTTGCCGAGCACGACACGGTTTCCGACGAAGACGTTCTGGCCGAGCGAGCACTTCTCGCCGATCTTCGCGCCGCCGCACACGTGCACCCAGTGCCAGATGCGGGTGCCTTCGCCGATCTGGGCGCCGTCGTCGATGATCGCTGTTGGATGAGCCTGAAAAGGCATGTTAGCCGCAGAGGCGCAGAGCGCGCAGAGGGCGCAGAGGAAGATTTCTGGCCATTCGTAGCGGTATCGTTTCTATCTTGACGGGAAGTCGTTTACGAGCTGCCGAGCACTTCTCGCCGATCCTTGCGCCGCCGCACACGTGCACCCAGTGCCAGATGCGGGTGCCTTCGCCGATCTGGGCGCCGTCGTCGATGATCGCTGTTGGATGACCCTGAAAAGGCATGTTAGCCGCAGAGGCGCAGAGGGCGCAGAGAGAGACGGGCTATGGGCTCGGATTGCATCGTGCTCACTCCAGTGGGAAGTCGTTCGCGAGCCGCTTGATGCCCTGCTTGAGAAGTGCCGATCTGAAGTTCAGGAGCAATCCCAGTCGATACCCTCCCAGCTTGAGGTAGCTCAGGAGCTGTGCATCGAACAATGGATCCATGCGTTCTACGCTCTTGACTTCGATGACCACCGCGTCCTCTACGAGTAGATCCAAGCGAAACTCGCCGATTGCGTGGTCTCGATAACGAACCGGAATAACGAACCGGAAGCGGTTTCTGGCGCTCGTATCGCATCCCGGCGAGCTCGAGCTCGACGGCCAAAGCGGCCTCATAGACAGATTCGAGTAGCCCGGGGCCGAGTTGCCGATGCACTTCGAGCGCGCACGAAATGATCCGTTCGCGGAGTTCGTTGAGCCTTCCGGCATCGTCTACGCGGTCGTTCATCGTTCTCTGCGCCCTCTGCGCCTCTGCGGTTAACATGCGAGCGGCAGCGCGGCTCGCCGCGCGTCCGGTCGCGAAAGGTGCGCGGCAATCAGCGCGTCGTCGCGTGACGAGATCATCGGCTCGGGCTCATCGCTTCGCGTAGGGAACGAGCACGTCCTTCAGCATCGGGTAGTGCTTCTTGTTGAGCGTCACGAGCCGGCAGCCGTGCAGGCTCGCCGTTGCCGCGATCAAGGCGTCCGGAAGCTCGACGCCGTGGCTCTTTCCGTAGTCGCGGGCGTAGAGTCCTCCGAGGATGGCGGCCTGCTCGTCGATCCCCAGCCGGCTGAACGCCTTCAAGGTCGTCTCGAGCAACGCGCGCTCGCGACCCTCTCGGACGCCCGCGAACAGTTCGGCGACGGTCACCACCGAGAGGGACAGCGGCAAGGGCGCTCCCCGCATGAACTCCGCCGCCGCCGGGCGTTGACGGAGGAAATCGATCATCACGTCGGTATCCACCAGCAGCTTGCCGGGCCCGGGCATCGGGAGGTCGTGCAACTATTCCGCTGACGGGTGACTTCGCGGCGGTCTCAAAGCCCGAGGCGCTTGAGCCGGCGGCCCCAGGACGTCCGGAGTTTGCGCGCATCCGGCAGATCCTTTCGGTCCTTCCAGATCCCGCAGGCCGCCATCAGGTTTGCCCGGCGGACGTCCTCGTCGAGCTCGCCGACCATGCGGTCGATCGCGTCGCGGATGAGCTCGCTCTGGCTCTTCCCGGTCTGCCGGGAGAGCTCCTGCAACGACTCCTGCTCCGCCTCGGTCAGATAGATTTGCGTGCGCACCATGGTGTTCCTCGCGGTCCTGGGCCGACGGCGATGTATATCCATAATGTATAAGACCCGTTCAGTGGCGTCAATTCGGGCTAGCTGCCGCGGATGGCAGGCAGGATCGGCTCCCCGTGGAGCTCCAGGCGGTCGAGGGATGCTCCGATGGCCTCCTCGATGTTCTTCAGCGCTTCCGCGCGACTTTCCCCTAGCGACAGGCAGCCCGGCAAAGCAGGCACGTCCGCGACGAATACGCCGTCCTCGTCCTGCTCGATCAATACGCGGTACTTCATCGCTTCCCTCCGTTCAAGCATCCGGGGCATTGCAACCAGCCTCAATACTCCAGCGGCAGCGCCACCCGCCGCCCATCGCGCGCCGAAAGGTAGGCCGCGATCAAGACCTCGAGCGAGCGCAGACCCTCGCGGCCGTCGGTCTCGGGCTCGGCCTCGCCGCGCAGCACTTCGAGGACGTTGTCGTAGTAGAGCGGGTGGCCGAAGCCGTAGACCGAGCTCGTCTGGTAGCTCGCATTCTTGACCTTGGCGTCGTCGGGGTCCTGATCGGCGAACTCCCAGTGCTGGATGTCGTTCACGGCAACCCCGCCGACGCGCACGGTCCCCTTCTCGCCGATGATGGTGATGCTGCCCTCGAGATTCTTCGGGTAGGTGAGCATCGTGACGTTCACCGAGCCCATCGCGCCGGAGCGCCAGCGGACCAGCATCACGCCGGTGTCCTCGACCTGGATGTTGCGTGCCAGCGTCCCGGTATAGGCCTGCACGCTCTCGACCGGGCCGATGAGCCAGTCGAGGAGGTCGACGTAGTGGCTCGCCTGGTTCATGAAGGCGCCGCCGTCGAACTCCCAGGTGCCGCGCCACTTCGCGCTGTCGTAGTACTCCTGCGGCCGGCTCCAGAAGACGTTGATGGTGACCATGAAGATGCGCCCGAAGCGCTTCCGATCGACCGCGCGCTTGAGGAGCTGGAGCGTCGCGTTGCGCCGGTTTTGCTTGACGACGAAGAGGCGCACGCCCGCCTCGTCGCACGCGGCCACCATGCGCTTGCCGTCCTCCCAGCGGGTAGCCATCGGTTTCTCGGTCATGACGTGCTTGCCGGCGTCCGCGGCCTGGATCGTCTGCGCCGGGTGCAGGCCCGACGGTGTGGCGAGGACGACGACGTCCGCGCCGGACTTCTCCAGCATCTCGACATAGGAGACGAACGGCCGGGCGCCGGTCCTGTGCGCCGCCTGCTCGAGCGTCGCGGCGTCGACGTCGCACACCGCGACGAGCTGCGCGCGGTCCTTGTGCTTCTCGAGCGCGCCGAAGTGGTTCGCGGCGATCCGGCCGCAGCCGGCGAGTGCGAAGCGGATGCGGCGGTCGGTGATCGGAGCCGGGTACTTGATCATCTGGAGTTTGCCGCGGAGGCGCAGAGGGCGCGGAGGAAGGCCGCTTTGTGGGCGAACTCGTCGTGTGAGGCGCGCCGGCCCTGCATCGATGTAGGGCGCCTCGCGGAAAAGTGCTGTCGCATCAGTTTCTCTGCGTCCTCTGCGTCTCTGCGGCTAGGCTTTGACGATGTTTGGGGCCGGGTCGAGATACACGCCGCGGGTGTCGACCACGACTGGGGCATGCCGCTGGATCAGCGCGTAGTCGAACGCCGTGTGGTCGGTCGCCAGCAGCACGAGGTCGTAGCGGCCGAGCGTCTCGGCCGTGAGCGGGACGCTCTCCAGCGCGAAGCGGTGCTTGCGCAGCTTCGGGAACACCGGAACGTGCGGGTCGGAGTACTCCACGCGCGCACCCTTGGCCGAGAGCAGCTCCATCAGCTCGACCGCCGGCGACTCGCGCATGTCGTCGACGTCCTTCTTGTAGGCGATGCCGAGCACCAGGATCCGGCAGCCCTGGATCGCCTTGCCGCGCTCGTTCAGCGCGTCGGCGACCTTGCCGAGGACCCACTGCGGCATCGCGCTGTTGATATCGCCCGCGAGCTCGATGAACCGGGTGTGCACGCCGTACTCGCGTGCCTTCCAGGTGAGGTAGAACGGGTCGATCGGGATGCAGTGGCCGCCCAGCCCGGGCCCCGGGTAGTAGGGCACGAAGCCGAACGGCTTGGTCGCGGCGGCGCGGATCACCTCGTGGATGTCGATGCCCATCCGGTCGGCGATGATCTTCATCTCGTTCACCAGGCCGATGTTCACCGCGCGGTGAATGTTCTCGAGGAGCTTCGTCATCTCGGCGGCGCGGGTCGAGGACACCGGCACCATCTTGTCGATCACCTGGCCGTAGAGCGCGAGGCCGACCTCCAGGCAGTCCGGCGTTGCGCCGCCGCAGACCTTCGGGATCGTCTGGGTCTTGTAGCGCGCGTTGCCGGGATCCTCGCGCTCGGGCGAGAAGACCAGGAAGACGTCGCGGCCCACGGTGAGGCCGCGCGCCTCGATCCGGGGCTTGAGCTCTTCGTCGGTGGTGCCCGGATAGGTCGTGCTCTCGAGGCTGACGATCTGGCCTGGGCGCAGGTGGGGCGCGAGGCTCTCCATCGTGCCCACGACGAACGAGAGGTCGGGTTCCCGGTAGGCGCTGAGCGGCGTCGGCACGCAGATGATCAGGGCATCGGCCGCTTTGGCCTCCGAATAGTCGGCGGTGGCGCGAAACCCGCTGGTCCGCGCACGCTGGATGCCGGTGGAGGGATGTGCCGGATGTAGCTTCGGCCTTCGTTCAGCGCGCGCACCTTCGCCTGGTCGATGTCGAACCCGGAGCACCTTGTAGCCGACCTCGTTGAAGCGAAGCATCAGCGGCAGCCCGACGTACCCGAGCCCGACGATGCCGACGACGGCGCTGCGCGACTCGATCTTTCGGCGCAGGGCCGACTTTGCGCTCGAGGCGGTCGTCGCGGCGGCGCGGGCGGGGGCGGCGTGGGAGCTCATTCGGGGAGAGCGCCTTTTCCTGCTCCTGCGCCGCCTCGCGGCGCAGCGCGTCGATCTCGGCGCTGAGCGCCTCGTACTCGGCCAGGCGCTGGCGGAAGAAGCGCAGCGTCACCCGCGCCTTCTCCTCGAAGCCGTGCGGGGTGAGGTAGTACATGTAGGCGCGCTTGTTGTTGTTGTTCTTGAAGTTGCGCGCCTTGAGCCACCCCTTCTCGATCAGGGCGTTCAAGCAGTAGTTGACCTTGCCGACGCTGACGCCGAGCGCCTGCGCGAGCTCGCGCTGGCTCGCCTGCGGGTTCGCCTCGAGGATCCGGAGCAGCTTGTAGCGGTACTCGTCGGTGAGCATCGGCCGAATCAATGCCCCTTCGGGTGGGCGCCGAGCGCTGCAGTGCTCGGCCGGGCCGGGCGACCCTGATGTCGGGTGGTCCAGACATGCGTTCAACCGTTGAACGCAGGCGCGATTAGACACGCTTTCTGCGGGCGGCGCAAGGCGCGGCAGCGGGGCGGTGCTGACGGATCTGCAGTGGCCGCAAACCTGGTCACTCCCGCGGAAGCGGGATTCCACGCTGAGTATTCAATGGCTTACTGGACCCCGCGTTCGCGGGGATGACGGCGGGCTTGCGTGGGGATGACGTGAGGATGCGCCTTGCGTGGGATTGCCGTGAACCGAGGCTCAGACGCGATAGCGCTCGCGATATCCGTCCGCGGCCCGGGATCCTCGCAGGCGTCGATTCATGCGTGCCCGACTGGCTCGCCGTGGGCTTCGAGGCTCTCGCGGTCCGCGCGAATCGTGTCCTGAACATTCTTCGCGGCCTCGGCGCGCGTTTGTCCCTGGCTCGCACGACCTGGCAACGCCGGCACCTCGGCGACGAAGACGCCCTCCTCGCCCTGCTCGATCAGCACGTGGTACCCCGTTGCTTCCATGATTCCGTCTCTTCAGGGTGCCGCTCGTTGCGCGATGACGAGCAGGTCGAGCCCCGGCAGGTCCTGGAAGTCGAGAACGTTGCGCGTGAGCAGCCGAAAGCTGTGCTGGATCGCCTGGCTGGCGAGCCAGACATCCTGGATGCGATACCGGTGCTCCCGTCCTTGGGCGCGCACCTGCGCGGCAAGCGCGCCGAAGATCTCGCCGGTGCCGCCATCGATCGGCAGCAGGGGTTTGCGCATGAGTCGTCGCAGCGCGACGGCTCGCCGCTGCCGATTGTCCGGATCGGCGCAGACATCGACGCCGAACTTGAGCTCCGCGATCGTGACGGGTGAGAGGAACACCGGCTCCTCTCCGGTAAAGGAGGCGACGTCGGCCGGGGCGAGTGCACCCCGCTCCACGTCGATCCAGACGCAGGTATCGATCAGGACGCCCACGGGTCGCGCGTTCCTTCGGCCAGGGTCTCCGCGTCGAGCGCGCCGCGCGTGCCTTGGTGCCATCCACGCGCGGCCCTCTCGGGCAGCGTGCGATAGAGATCGGCCATCGCTTCGAGCGCGGTCTGCCACCCCGGACCGGGGACCAGTCGTGCGACCTGCCGGTGGTTGCGCTCGATGACGACCTCTTCGCCGTCCGTCGCAAGCCGATCGAGGACTTGGCTCAGCTTGCGCGCGAGTTCGGTTGCGGTGATTCGCCTCATTTGAGGAATCCCATAGAATCAGTTATTCTCAGATTTTACGTATTTCTATGTTAAAGCCCCAGCAGGATGTCTTGCCTGCGGGAACGGTCGCGGCGCCTGATGCGAACTGCACCGATCGGGATGCCGGGCGCGAGTCCGATCGGGAAAGCGGTCAGACTCGGTAGTGCGCGCGGTACCAAGCCACGAACCGCGCGATGCCTTCGCGTACCGGGGTCGCCGGGCTGAAGCCGACCGCCTGCGCGAGCTCCGCCGTGTCGGCATAGGTCGCCGGCACGTCGCCGTCCTGGAGCGGCAGCAGGTTCTTCACCGCTCGCTTTCCGAGCGCCGCCTCGAGCGTCTCGATGTACACCATCAGCTCGACGGGCTGGTGGTTGCCGATGTTGTAGACGCGGTAGGGTGCCCAGCTCGTGGCGGGGTCCGGGTTCAGGCGGTCGAACGCGGGGTTCGGCGCCGGCGGCTGGTCGGCGATGCGCACGACGCCCTCGACGATGTCGTCGACGTAGGTGAAGTCGCGCTGCATCTTGCCGTGGTTGAACACGTCGATCGGCCGGCCCTCGAGGATCGCCTTCGTGAACAGGAAGAGCGCCATGTCCGGCCGTCCCCAGGGGCCGTACACCGTGAAAAAGCGCAGGCCCGTGGTCGGCAGCCCGTAGAGATGGCTGTAGGTGTGCGCCATCAGCTCGTCCGCCTTCTTGGTGGCGGCGTAGAGGCTGACGGGGTGGTCGACCGGGTCGTGCTCGGAGAACGGCATGCGCACGTTGCCGCCGTAGACGCTCGAGCTCGAGGCGTAGACGAGGTGGCGGACGCCGTGGTGGCGACAGCCCTCGAGGACGTTCAGGAAACCGTGGACGTTGGCCGAGACGTACGCGTGCGGGTTCGCGAGCGAGTAGCGCACGCCGGCCTGGGCGGCGAGGTGGATCACGCTGCCGAAGCCGCCGGAGGCGAAGCGCTCGGCCATCGCCGCGTCGTCGGCGATGTCGAGCCGGTGAAACTCGAAGCCCGGCAGCGCCTGCAGCCGAGCGAGCCGCGCCTCCTTCAGCGCGACGTCGTAGTAATCGTTGAGGTCGTCGATGCCGACGACCCGCTCGCCGCGCGCGAGCAGCCGCTCGGCGACGTGCATGCCGATGAAGCCGGCCGCGCCGGTGACGAGGAACGCGGGTTGGGTCATCGGCGGGTCGCTCGTCTGCAACGAGCGAGCGAGGTTTCAGGCCGCGGCGAGATCGGTGTCCTCGTAGAGCTCGGGCAGCCCGAGGCTCGCACGCACCGGGCCGCACTCGATCACGATGCGCTCGCCGGGATCGAGCGTGGCGGCGAGCCACTCGCCGTCCGGGCCGCGCACGTGATAGCTCAACGCGACGCGCTCGGAGTCGACGAGCACGTAGTAGCGCAGGCCCGGGATCGCGCGGTAGGCCTGCAGCTTCTCGCGCGTGTCGATGGCCGCCGTCGAGGGCGAGAGGATCTCCGCGACCAGGCAGGGTGCTTCCTTGTAGACCGCATCCGGCGCGGCCGGCTCGCAGCTCAGCATCACGTCCGGGTAGTAGATTGCGCGGCCGCCACCGACGCGCAGCTTCATGTCGGAAATGTAGACGCCGCAGCCGGTGCCGCGCGCTGCGGCGCGCAGGTGCACCGCGAAGTTCAGTGCAACGCGGTTATCGCGCTCGCCGGCGCCGGCCATCGCATACGCGACGCCGTCGGCGTACTCGTGCCGCACGCTCGCCGCCGCCTCGCGCTCGAGGTAGCTGCGCTCGTCGAGCCACTGTCGTTGCGGGCTTCCCATGCGATTTAGCCTAGCACGGACCGCACGCCCGCGCGCGCTCAGCGAGCGCTCGACCGGCAATGTTCCCCAGACCCGGTCGAGCTGCGCGCGCCAGTCGGCGAGCTCTACGCCGAGCGAGCGGCTCGCCTTGCCGGTATCGAGCACGGAATACGCCGGCCGCTTCGCCGGCGTCGGGTACTCGGCCGTGGTGATCGGCGTGAGGCGCGGCACCCGCGCGAGCATCGGCCGCGCGCGCTCCATGATCGCCTCGGCGAAGCCGAACCAGGTGGTCTCGCCCGCGGCGGTGAGATGGAACAGGCCCGAGGCGTCGGCGCCGTGGCGGCGCAGGATGTCCGCGGTGGCGGCCGCGAGCGCGATCGCGGAAGTGGGCGCTCCGCGCTGATCGCTCACAATGCGCAGCTCCTCGCGCTCGCGCGCGAGGCGCAGCATCGTGAGGAGGAAGTTCTGCCCGCGCGGGCCGTAGACCCAGCTCGTGCGCAGGATCAGGGAGCGCCCGCCCGCCGCCTGCACCGCCTTGTCGCCTGCGAGCTTGCCTTCGCCGTAGACGGAGAGCGGGTGGGCGGCGTCGGTCTCGACGTAAGGAGTCTGCTTCGTCCCGTCGAACACGTAGTCGGTCGAGTAGTGGACGAGGAGCGCGCCCGCGGCCTTCGCCTCCGCGGCGAGAAAGCCGGGGCCGGCGGCGTTCGCCAGGAAAGCCCGCTCGCGATCGGACTCGGCCTTGTCCACCGCGGTGTAGGCGGCGGCGTTCACGATCACGTCGGGCTTGACGTCGCGCACGCGCGAGACGATCGCGACGGGGTCGGTGAGGTCGAGCTGCCGGTGGTCGAACGAGAAGACCTCGCCCAGCGGCGCGAGCGCGCGCTCGAGCTCGTAGCCGACCTGGCCGGTGCGACCGGTGAGAAGGATCCTCATGGGAGGAGCCCCGTGCCGCATGAACTCCAGTCAGTTGCCGATGATCTCATCGAGCCCTTCGATGACCCGCGCGAGCTCCTCGGGAGATGCGCGGCCCAGTCGCGCCCCCGATGCGCTCCACAGCAAGCGTCCGGATCTGGCTGATCTTGACCCATGAGCGCTTGCGCAGCTTCGCCGTTTTGAGCTCGAGGGTCAGCGGGAAACCGGCCCGTTGAGGCTGGCTCGTCAAGGCCGCCGCGATGACCGTGCCGGAACGCTCGTTGAATACGTCGTGGCTGAGGATCAGCACCGGACGGAGCCCCGATTGCTCGCGGCCGCGAACCGGGTTCAGGTCGGCCCAGCGAATCTCGCCTCTCAATATTCGGGCCAAGCTTCGAGTTCCCGTCCCAAGCCTTCCTCGGCGAGCGCCTTCTCGAACTTGGGGTCGAGCTTTGCGCATTCGGATGCCAAGCGGCTGCGCTCGATCCGCGCCAGCTTCTCTGCGACCGCGGACTGGATCGCGCGGCTGCGATTCGGGAAGATGTTCTTTGCCACCAATCTGTCGACGCGCTCCAACGTTTCGCTGTCGATGGTTATCGCGACCTTTATGCTGCTCATCGCTGCCTCCGTCGGGTATGATGGATTATCATACCGCAGCCGCGAGCACAAGCGTGCTTCGGCCCGCGTGCCGGCATCATGGAAAGACTTCAGCGTCGCGCAGCCGCGCCGCGTTGTTGTCCTTCGCCGAGAGCACCGGCTCCCCGGCGAGCGGCCAGGCGATGCCGATTTCGGGGTCGTTCCAGGCGATCGAGCGCTCGTGCTCCGGCGCGTAGTAGTCGGTGGTCTTGTAGAAGAACTCGGCGTATTCGGAGAGCACCAGGAACCCGTGGCCGAAGCCGGGCGGGATCCACGCCATGCGCTTGTTCTCCGCCGTGAGCGTCACCCCGGCCCACTTGCCGAAGTGCGGCGAGGATCGGCGCAGGTCGACCGCGACGTCGAACACCGCGCCCGCGACGCAGCGCACGAGCTTGCCCTGCGGCTGCTCGATCTGGTAGTGCAGCCCGCGCAGGACGCCCTGCGCCGAGCGCGAGTGGTTGTCCTGCACGAACTCGAGGTCGAGACCGGTCGCTTCGCGGAGCGCACGCCGATTGAAGCTCTCGAAGAAGAAGCCGCGCGCGTCGCCGAACACCTGCGGCTCGATCACGAGCACGTCGGGCAACGCGGTCGGGGTGACTTTCATGTGAAACGTGCGTCCGCCGGCCGAGGTCTGGGACGCCGCGGGCAGCCGGGTTTGACTTGGTCAGGTTTTGAGTCTACTCTCTGACCATGACCAGGGTAAACATCCATCAGATCAAGACACATCTTTCGGCGTATCTCGACCGACTGCGGCCCGGTGAGTCGCTCGTGATCTGTCGCCGGAACACGCCGATCGCGGAGCTGCGGCTGTTGCCGCTGCGGCGGCGGAAGAAGCGTCCGATCGGGCTCGCCGCCGGCCAGTTCCGCATTCCACCCGAGTTCTTCGAACCGCTGCCCGAGGAGATCGTCGAGGCGTTCCGGGGCGGCCGCTAGATGCGGTTGCTCCTCGACACGGCGACTTTTCTCTGGGTCACGCTCGGCGCGCCGCAGCTCTCGCAGAACGCGCGGCGCCTCGTGTCCGATCCGGAGAACGAGGTCTACCTGAGCGCGGCCTCGGTGTGGGAGATCATCGTCAAGCACGCGCTCGGCCGGCTGCCGCTGCCGTCGCCTCCGCACGAGTTCGTTCCCGCTCAGCGGCAGCAGCACGAGATCGAGCCGCTGCCGCTCGACGAAGCGGCGGTCTTGCAGCTCGGCAAGCTCCCGGGCCATCACCAGGACCCGTTCGACCGGATGCTGGTGTGCCAGGCGATCGCGCACGGCCTGACGCTCGTGACGCCCGACCGGCTGATCGTGCAGTATCCGGTGCAGACGGTCTGGTAGCGCGCCCGCGGTCGGCGGCCCGCGCGAGGCGCCGCACCCGCGCGCCGCGCGGGGCGCATCAGAAGACCCTGTCCTCGAGCACGCGCAGCAGGTACTGCCCGTAGGCGTTACTCTTGCCCATCGCGGCGCCGAGCTTCCGCAGCTCCTCGGCCGAGATGTAGCCGAGCCGGTACGCGATCTCCTCCGGACAGGCGATCTTGAGGCCCTGCCGGCGCTCGATCGTCTCGATGAACGCGGCGGCCTGGAGCAGCGTCTCGTGGGTGCCGGTGTCGAGCCAGGCGTGGCCGCGGCCCATCACCACGACCTCGAGCTCGCCGCGCTCGAGGTAGCGCCGGTTGACGTCGGTGATCTCGAGCTCGCCGCGCGCCGAGGGCTCGAGCGATCTTGCGATGTCGACGACCTGCGCGTCGTAGAAGTAGAGCCCGGTCACCGCGTAGCGCGACTTCGGCTGCTTCGGCTTCTCCTCGATGCTGATCGCGCGGCCCTTGGCGTCGAACTCGACCACGCCGTAGCGCTCGGGGTCCTTGACCGGATAGGCGAACACGGTGGCGCCCGAGGTCTTTCGGGCCGCCCGCGCCAGGTCGTCGGCCAGCTCGTGGCCGTAGAACAGGTTGTCGCCGAGCACCAGGCACGACGGACCGCCGGCGACGAAGCGCTCGCCGAGGATGAAGGCCTGCGCGAGCCCCTCCGGGCGCGGGCTGCACCGCGTAGCTGAGCGACAGGCCCCATCTCGCGCCGTCGCCGAGCAGCTGCTCGAAGCGCGGGGTGTCCTGCGGGGTCGAGATCACCAGGATCTCGCGGATGCCGGCGAGCATCAGCACCGAGAGCGGGTAGTACACCATCGGCTTGTCGTACACCGGGAGGAGCTGCTTCGAGACCACCTGCGTCACCGGGTAGAGCCGGGTGCCCGAGCCGCCGGCGAGGATGATGCCTTTCAGGGCGACTCCTTACCACAGCGCCGTCGCCGACGCCACGAGCCGCGTCAGCGCGCGGTCGCCGGTCACGAGCCGCAGACGCTCGAGGCGCGCCTGAGCTGCCAGCATGCGGTCGAACGGATCCGCATGTTCGCCCTCCATCGACCCGGCGTGAAGCGCGTGCGCGATGCTTACCGGCAAGGGAACCCATCGCTGCTCCTCCACGAGCGCGCCGAAACGCTGCACGAGCGGTTCGGCCTTGGGCATGCGCCCGAGCCGGTACTTCGTCGCGATCTCCCAGGCCGACGCGCTGCTGACGAACACCTCGTTCCGGGGATCACGAATTTCGGCGGCGACCCGTTTGGAGAGACCCGGGTCGTCGAGCAGCCACCACACGAGCACGTGCGTGTCGAGCAGCAGCCTCAACGGCCCTCCCAGCGCCGCATCTCTTCCTCCGGCAGCGGCTCGAAGAACGCCTTCGTGAGCTCGAACTTGCCCTTCAGCGCACCGGGCTTGCGCGGCTCCCGCGCCTCGAGCGGTACCAGCCGCGCATAAGGCTTACCGCCCTTGGCGAGCACGATCGTCTCGCCGCGATGCGCGCGCTCGAGCAGCCTGGAGAAGTTCGTCTTCGCCTCGTGGACGTTCACGACCGTCTTGCGCGTATCCATAGGGATGGACCAACCAAGTGGACTAAGCGGGATGGTATCCCATGGCAACCGACGGCGCAATCGCGCACGCCGCTCAGCGCGCGCCGTAGTTCCGCTCGATCCACTTGCGGTACTCGCCCGACTGCACGCCCGCGATCCAGTCGGCGTGGTCGAGGTACCACCGCACGGTCCTGCGCAGCCCCGTCTCGAACGTCTCCGCCGGCGCCCAGCCGAGCTCGCGGCGGATCTTGCCGGCGTCGATCGCGTAGCGGCGGTCGTGCCCGGGCCGGTCCTTCACGAAGGTGATGCGCTCCGCATAGGTGCCGGAGGCGCGCGGCCGCAGACCGTCGAGCGTGGCGCACAGGTTCCGCACCAGGTCGATGTTCTTCATCTCGGCCGCGCCGCCGACGTTGTACACCTCGCCCGGGCGGCCGCGCTCGAGCACGCGCCGGATCGCCGCGCAGTGGTCGCCGACGTACAGCCAGTCGCGCACGTTCTGGCCGTCGCCGTACACCGGCAGCGGCTCGCCGGCGAGCGCGTTCACGATCATCAGCGGGATCAGCTTCTCCGGGAACTGGAACGGCCCGTAGTTGTTCGAGCAGTTCGTGACGAGCGTCGGCAGACCGTAGGTGTGGTGGTAGGCGCGCACCAGATGATCCGAGCCGGCCTTGGAGGCCGAGTACGGGCTGTTCGGCGCGTAGGCCGTCGTCTCCGAGAACGCCGGATCGTCGGGGCCGAGCGAGCCGTAGACCTCGTCGGTCGAGACGTGCAGGAAGCGGAACGCGCTCTTGTCGGGTTCGCCCAGCGCGCTCCAGTGCGCGCGCGCGGCCTCGAGCAGGCGGAAGGTGCCCACCACGTTGGTCTCGATGAAGTCCGCCGGGCCGTGGATCGAGCGGTCGACGTGGCTCTCGGCGGCGAAGTGCACGATCGCGCGCGGCCGGTGCTGCGCGAGCAGGCCCGCCAGCAGCGGGCGATCGCTGATGTCGCCGCGGACGAAGGCGTGGCGCGCGTCGCCCTCGAGCGACGCGAGATTGGCGAGGTTCCCGGCGTAGGTGAGCTTGTCGAGGTTGACCACCGGCTCGCCGACCGCGCCGATCCAGTCGAGCACGAAGTTCGCACCGATGAAACCGGCGCCTCCGGTCACCAGGATCATGGCGTGTGGCCTCCGCGCCGGTTTCGGTGGAGGCGGGTGCGACGAGGGGCGCGCGTTCCGCCGAAGCCAAGACCCGCGCCGCCGGTGACGCGGATCCTCATCCCGCCGCTGTCTCGACGAACGGATTCACGATGCGGACACCCTCGATCGTCTGGCCGTGCTGCAGATCCTCGGAAATCAGCGCCGTTGCGCCACCGGAGCTCGCTGCCGCGACGATGAGCGCGTCCCAGTAGGCGAGATCGTGTCTGCGGGACCACTCGATTGCACGCTGGACGAGCTCCGCGTCGATCGCGACGACCGGGAGCCGTGCGAGGTCCCGAACGAGGCGCGCGGCGTCCCCGTGCGGCACCGGGAGCTTGAGCTTTCGCGTGATGGTCACGAAGAACTCCGAGAGCACCTGACTGCTCAGGATCGCGTCCCCGGCCCGTGCGTGCAACTCGAACCGGTCGCGCGCCGTGCGCTGCTTCCCCGGCGCATGCACGTCGAACGCGTAGACGAGGACGTTGCTGTCGAAGAACGCCCGCATCAGCGCCGCTCGTGCAGCTCGTCGCGGGTCCAGCGACGGCCCCCGCTGTCGGCCTTGCTTGCGCGTGAAAGGGCGAGGAAATCGTCGATGGCGGCCTGCCGCTCCTCGTCGGCGCCCGCGAACTGCTCGAGGTATTGGCGCAGCACGGCGTTCACCGACGAGCCTTGCGCGAGCGCCTTCAGGCGGGCACGTTTGAGCAGGTCGTCATCGACGGTGATCGTGAGGTTCGCCATACCGGGGCTTCCCGTGTAGCACGAAATCAGTGTAGCACGGGTTTTGACGCCACCCAGCGGAAGTGCCCGCTGGAACAGGGATTTTTGGGCAGCGACGGGCCGCGCCGGAGGCCACTCTATAATCGCGCTGGCCGCCGACGGTCGGGGGGTGCTTTCCCGGCTTCGCCACCGGCACACAGCTCTCCCCATGACAAAAATCCTGCTGGTGCGGTTGACCTCCCTCGGCGACATCGTGCACACGTATCCGGCGGTGACCGACATCGCCCGGCACGTCGCTGGCGCCGAGCTGCACTGGGCCGTCGACGCCTCCTTCGCCGAGCTGCCCGCGCTGCATCCCGCGGTGGCGCGCGTGATCCCGGTGGCGCTGCGCCGCCTGCGCAACAGTTTGACGAGCGCCGCGGCATGGCGCGAGCTTGCCGGGCTGCGCCGGCAGCTGCGCGAGGTGTGCTACGACACGGTCCTCGACGCACAGGGCCTCCTGAAGAGCGCATTCGTCGCGCGCCTTGCGCGCGGCGCGCACCACGGGCACGCGGCCCGCACCGCGCGCGAGCCGCTGGCGGCGCTCCTGTACGGCGTGCGGCACGCGGCGCCGCGCGGCGATCACGCGCTCAGCCAGACGCGCGATCTCGCCGCGCAGACCTTCGGCTACCGGCCGGCGCCCGAGATCGACTACGGAATCGGCGCGCCGGCGCCGCCTGCCGGCACGCCCGCCGGGCGGTATGCGGTGCTGTTCCATTCGACCTCGCGCCAATCGAAGCTCTGGCCGGAGGCGCGCTGGGTCGCGCTCGGCGCGCGCCTCGAGGCGGCCGGCCTCGAGTGCGTGCTGCCCTGGGGCGACCCTGGCGAGCGTGCGCGTGCGGGGCGCGTTGCCGAGCGGCTGACGCGTGCCTTCGTGCCGGCGCGCATGCGCTACGCGGAGCTCGCGGGCAGCGCTCGCGCGTGCCGCGCTCGTCGTGGGGCTGGACACCGGGCTGATGCACCTGGCGGCCGCCCTCGAGACGCCGGTCGTCGGCATCTACTGCGATTCGTCGCCCGCCGACCTGCGGCCGGTCGGGCGGGGGCCGACGGCCGCGTGCGGCGGCGTCGGCCGGCCGCCCGAGGTCGACGAGGTCGTCGCCGCGATCGCGCGCGTCGCGCCGACGCTCCTCTGAGCGGGCCGATGCTGCGAGTCGTCTACAACCTGATTCTCTACGCGGCGCTGCCGTTCATCCCGCTGCGGCTGTGGTGGCGCGGGCGCCGCGAGCCGGGCTACCGCAGGCACGTCGCCGAACGCTTCGGCCGCTACCCGGCCCGGCCCGATCGCCCGCTCGTCTGGCTGCACGCGGTGTCGGTCGGCGAGACGCGCGCCGCGCAGCCGCTCGTGCGCGCGCTCGCCGCACGCTATCCCGATCATCGGCTGCTCGTCACGCAGATGACCGCGACCGGGCGCGCGACGGCCGAGGAGCTCTACGGCAAGGACGCGCTCGTCGCCTTCCTGCCGTACGACTATGGCTGGGCGGCGCGGCGCTTCATCGCGCACTTTCGCCCGCGGCTCGGCATCCTGATGGAGACCGAGCTCTGGCCGAATCTCCTGCGCGCGGCCGCCGGGCAGGGCGTGCCGATGCTCCTCGCGAATGCGCGCCTCTCGCCGAAGTCGGCGCGGGGCTATTCGCGCGTGGCCCCGCTCGCGCGCGCGGCGCTCGCGGATCTGGCGGCGGTCGCGGCGCAGAGCCCGGCCGACGCCGACCGGCTGCGGGCGCTCGGCGCGCACGACGTGGCGGTGACCGGTAATCTCAAGTTCGACATCGTGCCGCCCGCGGAGATGCGCGGCCGTGCGGATGCACTGCGGGCGCTGTGCGGCGACCGGCCGGTGTTTCTCGCCGCCAGCACCCGCGAAGGCGAGGAGGCGCTCCTGCTCGACGCGCTCGCCGCGCGGCCGGTCGAACGGCTGCTGACCGTGATCGTGCCGCGCCACCCGCAGCGTTTCGACGAGGTGGCGCGCATGCTCGAGCGCCGCGGCCTCGCGTACGTGCGGCGAAGCGCCGCCACGCCGGTGCCGGCCGAGTGCCGCTTCGCGCTCGGCGACAGCATGGGCGAGATGTTCGCCTACTACGGCGCCTGCGAAGTGGCGTGGATCGGCGGAAGCCTGCTGCCGTACGGGGCGCAGAACCTGATCGAAGCCTGCGCGATGGGCGCCCCGGTGCTGATCGGTCCGTCGACCTACAACTTCGCGCAGGCGGCGGAGCTCGCGGTGGCCGCGGGCGCCGCGATTCAGGTCGCCGACGCGGCGGCGCTCGTGGCGGAGGTCGCGCGTCTCATCGCCGACCCGGGCGCGCGCGCGGCGATGGGGCGCGCGGGGCTCGCCTTCACGGTCGCGCACCAGGGCGCGACCGCGCGCACGATGGAGATCGTCGAGCGGCTGCTGAACCACCCCGCCGGCTTCGCCGGCACCCCTCCCGAGAAGGAGGGGACCGTCCTTCTCCCCCTCCTCTCCGAAGAGGGGTGGCCGCGCGAGCGGCCGGGGTGGCAGGCGCATACAATAGTGCGAACGCCGCAATCACCCCGCCGGGCTTCGCCCGGCACCCTCCTGAAAAGGAGGGGAATGATCGTGCTGCGACGCGCCGCGCGTTTCTGTCCCCTCCTCTCCGAAGGAGGGGTGGCCGCGCGAGCGGCCGGGGTGGTGGTGCTCCGTTTCGGCTACGGCAGCAGCAGCGCGTTCGCGCGCTGCACGTCTTCCTCGGTCAGGTTGCCGGCCGCCTGCTTGAGCCGGAACCCGTTGATGATCGTGTCGTAGCGCGCCTTGGCGAGATCGCGCTTGGTGCTGAACACCTGCTGCACCGCGTTCAGCACGTCGAGGTTGATCCGCACGCCGACCTCGTAGCCGACGCGGTTCGACTGCAGCGAGGTCTCGCTCGAGACCAGCGCCTGCTCGAGCGCACGCACCTGGGCGAGGCCGTTGCTCACGTTCAGGAACGAGCGGCGCGCGTCGAGCTGGGCCGCCCGGCGCACGTTCTCGAGGTCGTTGCGCGCCTTCTCCTGCAGCGCGACCGCCTCCCTCGTGCGCGAGACCACCGCGCCGCCGGCGAAGAGCGGCACGTTGAGCTGCACGCCGATGCGCGCCTGGTCGATCTGGCGCCGCGGCGCGAGCGCCGCAGTGGCGACGTTCTGATTGGTGTTCTCGCTGTAGTCGGTAACGAGGTCGAGCGTCGGCAGGTGCCCCGCGCGCTGGCGGTTGACTTCGCGCTTCGAGATCTCGAACACCGCTTCCTGCGCCTGCACGTTGAAGTTCTGTTCCTGCGCCCGCGTCACCCACTCGTCCATGTTGTTCGGGGCCGGCACGTCGAGCTCGACCTTCGGCCGCAACGGCTTGAGTCCGGGCGGGACGTCGCCGATCAGGAGCTGCAGCGCGCGCCGCTTGACCTCGAGATCGTTCACCGCGGCGATCTCCTGCGCGACGGCGAGGTCGAAGCGCGCCTGCGCCTCGTTCGTGTCGGTGATGGTCGCGGTGCCGACCTCGAAGTTGCGCTTCGCCTGCGCGAGCTGCTCGGAGATCGCGGCCTTGTTCGCCTTGACGAACTCGAGGTTGTCCCCGGCGTTCAGGATGTCGAAGTAGGCCTGCGCGACGCGCACGATCAGATCCTGGCCGGCGGCCGCGAACGTCGACTCGGCCTGCGCGACCTGCAGCTCGCCCTGCTTGAACTGCTCCCAGTTCTGCCAGCGGAAGAGCGGCTGCGTGAGCTGCACCGTCCAGCCGTTGCTGTTGAAACTGAAAAGCGGCGGCGGGGGAGGTGTCGGGCAGCTCGACCCGGTTCCAGAACGTGTTGGCCGAGCCGTTGATGACCGGGAGCAGACCGGCGAGGCCTTGCGGATACTTCTCCTGGCCGGCCTGGAGCGTGTTCCGCGCGGCGGCGAACTGCGCGTCGTAGGCCTTCGCCCGGTTGTACACCTCGAGCAGGTCGGCGGCACGGACCGGGCCCGCCAGGGCGACGCCGACGAGGAAAGCGAGCAGGGCGCGCGGAGTCCGATTCATCATCATTGTTCTCGAGTCAGTAGAGTGCCATGGCGGGGGTCGACCTGCTTGGCCCACCCGTCGACGCCGCCGAAGAGATTGTGCACGGCGCTGAAGCCGTTGCGCTCCATGAACATCGCCACCTGGTAGCTGCGATGGCCGTGATGGCACACCACCACGACGTCGCGCGCCGGATCGAGCTCGGCGAGCCGTGCGGGGACGGTCTGCATCTGCAGGTGCAACGAGCCCGGGATGCCGCAGATCGCCACCTCCCACGGCTCGCGCACGTCGAGCAGCACCGGCGGCTCGCGCGTCCGATCGTCGAGCCAGGCCTTGAGCTGCGCGGGCGTGATCTGCTTCATCTGTGCGGTGCGGGCGCATCGCTCGGCTCAGAACACGAACCGCTCGGGCTCGAGCGCGTTCTTGAGCGGCGCGATGCAGGTCTCGAACACGTCGACCGCGTTGTAGGAGCGCTCGGCGACGCAGGTTACGAGCCGCGCCGACATCACCGGCGGGTCGCCGACGATCGCAAGGAGGCGCCCACCCACCGCGAGCTCGCGCAGGAACTCGTCGGGCAGGAGCGGCGTCGATCCGGTGAGCACGATCACGTCGTAGGGCGCGTGTTTCGGCCAGCCGCGGGCGCCGTCGCCGAGCTCGAGCGTCACGTTGTTCACGCCGGCGCGGCGCAGGTTCGCCTCGCCGAACGCCTTCAACCGCGGGTTGATCTCGACGCTGACCACGTGGCGCGCACGGTGCGCGAGCAGCGCCGCGAGATAGCCGCTTCCGGTGCCGATCTCGAGCACCTTGTCGGTCGACTTCGCGGCGAGCTCCTGCAGGATGCGTGCCTCAACCTTGGGCTGCATCATCGCCTCGCCATCGCCGAGCGGGATCTCGAGGTCGCAGAACGCGTGCGCGCGATGGGCTTCGGGGACGAACGCTTCCCTGCGCACGATGTAGAGCGCGTCGAGCACCTCCTGATCCAGCACTTCCCACGTCCGGATCTGCTGCTCGACCATGTTGAAGCGAGCTCGCTCCAAGTCCGTCTCCTGCGCGTCTGAAGCCTGCAAAATCAGCATTTTACCGCCCTCATGCGAGATTTCGGAGAATCAGCAAAGGCAATCCATCGAGCGGCCGGGGGGGTCGATACGTCGCGGTGAAGCGACATGGCTGCGGCGGCGCTGTCCAGGGTCGGGATCATACGCGAGGCGCCATGCGGATCCGCACGGCGGGCGAGGATGTGCACGCGCGCAGACCCGTAGCCATGCCCGGAATTGGACCTGACCTGCGCCCGGGGGCTCAGTGACCGGTGTCACGCTCGTTGCCTCCCGCGGCCAGACGATCCGTGGCGGACGCATCGGACAAGCGGACCGGCCAGGCACGAGGCGGCGGGATTGGCGTGAAACGATCGGTGTAAGCACCCGCTCTCAGGGGTGGTCCGGAGGTGCAAGTTGCGCGGTGGCGGCGGCAGCCTGGCCGGCGAGCCGACCGAGCGTCACCGCGGTCAGGAGACCGTTGCCCGAGAGGTAGCCCCAGACATGCGCGCCCGAGACACCGCACGCGGCGCCGCCGCCCGCAAACAGATTCGGCAGCGGCGACTCGCGCGCATCGAGCACGCGCGCGTTCGTGTCGATCGCGAGGCCGCCTTGGGTGTGGAAGAGCGCGCCGGTGACCTTGACCGCGTAGTAGGGCGGCGCGAGCGCGGGCTTGCCGGTGAAGTCGCGGCCGAACCGATCGCGGCCCTGCCCGGCCGCGAACCCCGCGACCTCGGCGAGCGTGTGCGCGAGCCGCTCGGCGGAGACCCCGATCGCGACGGCGAGCGTGGCGGCGTCGGGCGCCGAGCGGATTGCGCCGGCCGCGACCGCTTGCCGGTAGTCTTCGAACGCCATGCCGAGCCGATGCAGACGTGCGTCGTAGACGTTCCAGGCGAAGCCGCCCGGCTGCTCGAGCACCGGCAGGCACTGCTCCGAATAGCCCTGGTGCTCGTCGGAGAAGCGCTCGCCCGCAGCGTTCACCTGGATGCCGCCTTCCATCATCAGTGCCCAGGTGACGAGCACGCCGTGCGGTGTGGCGACCGAGCCGTGGCCCTGATAGGCGCCCATGTCGCGCACCGCGGCGCCGAGCGCCGCGCCCCACCGCACCGCGTCGCCCTGGTTGCCGGCGTGGCCGAAGTAGAGCGCGTCGGCGATCTCCGGGATGTGCTCGCGCACCATTGCGCGATTGCCGCCGAAGCCCGAGCAGGCGAGCACGAGCGCGCCGCAGCCGGCCTCCTCGCGCGTGCCGTCGGGGCGCTCGATGCGCACGCCGGTCACGCGGCGGCCGGAGGTCGCGACGAGGTCGATGACGCGCGCCGAGCACAGGAGATCGACGCCCGCGGCCGACGCGGCGCGCAACAGCGCGGCCATCAGCGCGGCGCCGGTCTTCTCCGGTACCGCGTGCATGCGCGCCACCGTGTGGCCCGGATAGAGAAAGCCCTCGACGAGCACGAACGGCACGCCGTGCGCGTCGGCGAGCCACTCGATCGCCGGCCCCGATGCGCGGCACACCGCCTCGACGACGCGCGGGTCGGCCTCGTCGTGGTTCTTGCGGCGGATGTCTGCGGCCATGCGCTCGGGCGCGTCGTCGATTCCGGCGGCGCGCTGGTAGCGCGTGCCCGCGGCGGGAACGAAGCCCGACGAGAGCGCCGTCGAGCCCGAGGGTGAGGCATCGCGCTCGATCACGAGCACTTCGGCGCCGGCGTCTCTCGCTGCGAGCGCCGCGACGAGTCCGCACGCGCCGGCGCCCACGATCACCACCGGCGCCGCGAAGTCGAAGCAAATTGCGTCGTCGACAGTCACCGGCATGGCGAATCCTCGAATCCTCGGTTCAGGTCATCTCCGCGAAAACCGCCCCGGACGGACGGATCGGGGCGGCGCGGACCCAGACGGCGCCTGCGCGCCGGAGCGTCCGGGGCATCGGAGAATTCATCTCCGCGCCGCGCGGTTCCGCCGCCTCGCGAGCTGCATGGTGCCCGAGCACACGGCGCCTGCGGGCATTGTGCGAGCGGCATGCCCCGGCGCGCAACGCCGAGCGCCTCGAGTGCGCGGACACCGGCGCCGAACTCCCGTCCGGGCAGCGCGACGTCGTTCATCGATCGGCCCGCGCCGGGCGACCGCGCGGCAGTGTCGATGGTCGATGCGCGATGTCGGCTCCGACGAACGGCGGCTTTCGTCGTTGGTTCAATGGGATAGGCCGCCGGGAACGGCGCAGCGTTGGCGATCGCCAACAGCGCGCCCTGCGCGAGGCGCCCCATGCGGGGCGTAACAGATTGATCGTCAAGCGGATTGCGCGATTGGTACGCGAATTGCGATACGCAGGGTGCCACGCCCCATCTCACAAGGAGATCGCCATGAAGCGCATGCAAAAGACCGTCCTCGGTACCGTCGTCGCCGCCGCCATCCTGGGCCTGTCGAGCGCTGCGCAAGCGCGCCTCGCCACCGCGCAGGAGGTGTCGTTCACCAACCCGCAGGGACGCGCGATCCCCGCAACGCTGTTCCGTCCGGCGGAGTCCGGAGCGCGCCCGGCGGTCATCCTGTTGCCCGGCTGCGCGGATGCGTCCGCGAACGCCGCCGATGCCTATCGCACCTGGGGCGAGCGCTTGGCGGCCGCCGGCTACGTCGCACTGCTCGTCGACAGCGATCGCCTGCGCGGCGCGGCCGAGGGATGCGACAGCGGCACCGCCGGCGTGCGCGAGCGCGCCGCCGATGCCGACGGCGCCTACCGCTTCCTGGCCGCGAGCGGTTTCGCGGCGGCCGATCGCGTCGGGCTGATCGGCTGGTCGCAGGGAGCGAGCGGTGCGCTCGCCGCGCTCGATGCGTCGCGCGCCCCGGGCGGCGCGAGCCGCTTCAGGACGGCGGTCGCCTTCCACCCGAATTGCGTGCTCGACGACGACTTCGGCGGTGTCGTGCGCAGCACGTGGAAACCGTACGCGCCCGTGAGAATCCTCCACAGCACGGGGGACCTGCACTACCGCGACGGGAGCTGCATCCGGCGCATCGCCCGCGCGCAGCAGCTCGGCGCGCCGTCGGTGAGCCTGGTGACGCACTACGGCGCAGCCGGCGGCGTCGAAACGCCCGCCGTCTGGGAGGTCGCCGGCGCCGAAGCGATGGATCTCTTCCACAGCCTGCTGAAGTACTGATCGGACTGCGACCGGTCCCGCCGGCGCGCATCGGACGCGGACCCTTCCCGTGCGGGAGGGGTCCATGCGCCGATGGGGGGAACGGGAATGGGGGTGGTGGCCGCCCGGCCGGCACCGCCGGACCGGGGCGGCTCGCCTCGGCTATCACCTCGCGGTCGGACGCCGCAGGTACTGCCCGCGCGCGGGGCCGACGATTTTTCCCTGGTCGTACACGAGCTCGCCGCGCAGGAATGTGCTCTTCACGCGGCCGGTCAGCTCCTGCCCCTCGAACGGCGTGTAGCCCTGCGTCGACTCCGACTCGGCGGCGCGCACGACGAACCTCTCGTGCGGGTCGAGCAGCACGAGATCGGCGTCGAAGCCCACCGCGATGTCGCCCTTGGTGCGCAGCCCGAAGCGCTGTGCCGGGTTCCACGACAGGAGCTCGGCCATGTGGTTGTAGGACATGCCGCGCTTGGCGCCCTCGGACACCACGCCCGAGAGCAGGTACTCGGTGCCGCCGAAGCCGGATTTCGCCGGCCAGATGTTGCCCGGGTCGCGCTGGTCCCACTTCTGCTCGGCCGAGCAGCAGGCATGGTCGCTCACGATCCAGTCGACGTCGTGGTGCAGCACCGCCGCCCACAGCGCCTCCACGTCCGCGCGCGGGCGGATGGGCGGGTTCACCTTCGCGTGCACGCCGCACTTCGCATCGGTGTCGAGCAGGAGGTGGCCGACGGTCACCTCGCGGCGGAAGTTGATGTGCGGGAACACGTCCTGCATCATCAGCGCCGCCTCGATCGCCTTGTGCGAGGAGAGGTGCAGCAGGTTGATGTTCAGACAGTCGGTCTCGTAGGCGAGGTAGGAGGCGATCCAGATCGCCAGCCCCTCGGAGTGCGGCGGTCGCGCCGCGCTGTAGGCCGCGAGCCCCGTCAGCTTGCCCTCGCGCTCGACGATCTTCGTGTAGGCGTTCAGGATCTCGGCGAGCTCGCAGTGAAGGCTCACGCTGATGTGCTCGGCGATGTCCGGATGCCGATCCATCATGCGGCGCGCCGAGCGCATGATGAACTCGAAGTGCGCGACGTCGTAGCGCTCGTCGGGCCCGATCATCAGGAACTGGTTCTGGGCATCGGACCTGCCGTGCAGACCGTAGCCGCCGTAGAACATGAAGATCTTGAACGACGGCACGCCGTGGTCGGTGAGGAGCGAGTCCATCTCGTCGACGTGCGCGGCCTCGATCGGCGCGATGTGGAAGCCGTAGTCGACCCAGAAGTTGCCCTGCGAGAGCTTCATCGCCTCGGCCATGAAGTCGCGGTAGGGCCCGCTGCGGTTGAGGTAGTACTGCCCGGTGCGCACGTAGTTGAGGCTCGCGGTGACCCCGCCCATCGCCGCGGCCTTGCTCTCGGAGACCGCGTCCTGCGCAAGCGGCTGGTAGATGCCGATGTGCATGTGCGCGTCGACGAGACCGGGGAACGCGAGCAGGTTGCGACCGTCGAACACCGCGTTCGCCTCCTCGACCCGGATCTCGGGCGCGAGCCGTGCGAACCTCCCGTCCTTGATGCCGATGTCGAGCAGGTCGACCGCGTTGCGGTTCGGGCGGACCACGCGCACGTTCTTGACGACCAGATCAAAGGGTTTCGTCATGACTCCTGCCTCCAACGAGACGTTGCAACCGAGGTCAACGGCGGTTTCAAATGGGCACAGGGAGTTAAGGCTTGCTGGTCACTGCGGGAAAGGGAGAGCGACCCTGAACTTCGCCCGATGAGGCGAGTTATACTACAAGAAAAAGAATCGTAGTATAACCGTGCTGCCGGATCAGTTATACTACTCTGCCGAAAAATGTAGTATAACCGCACCGGAACGTGTCCCGCTACACCGAGCTCCCGCTTTCGGCGCAGACGGCGTACGCCGAGCTGGCCGAGGCTACGCGCGCGCAGGACCTCCATCGTTCGGTGGCACACCTCAACGGCAGCTTCGCATCCAAGCAGGTGAAGTCGCGCAAGTACTGGTACTTCCAGTACCGCGACATCGACGGCAAGGTGCGCCAGCTCTACGTCGGACCCGACGCGGAGCCGGTGCGCGCGCTGATCGCGCGCTCGCAAGACAAGCCGCGCAAAGCGCTCGCGCCGCTCGCTCGCGCCGCAATAGCGCTTGGCTGCGAGCGCGTTCTGCCCAGGCACTTCCGTGTCGTCCGGCGCCTGACCGAATATGGGTTCTTCAACGCCGGCGGCGTGCTGATCGGCACGCACGCGTTCCTCGCACTCGGGAACCTTCTCGGCGTCCGCTGGCTCGACGGCGCGCGCACCCAGGATGTCGACTTCGCGCATCCGGGAAGGAACATTTCGATCGCGCTGCCGGCGGCGGTCAAGGTGGACGTGCACGATGCTCCGGGATCGCTGAAGATGGGGTTCTTGCCGATGTCGACCTTCGGCGGGGGCGGCGCGGTCACTGACGTCAATCCCGCCGAGCCGGAGCTCCGGGTCGATTTCCTCACCACGCTGCACCGAGGGCGCGACCGGCCGGTCACAGTGCCGGATCTCAACATCGCTCTCCAGCCGCTGCGGTTCATGGAGTTTCTGCTCGAGCCTCCGGTGCAGGCGGCGGTGTTCTGCGAGGAAGGAGCGGTCACGGTGAGCCTCCCCGCGCCCGCGCGCTATGCCCTGCACAAGCTCCTCGTGTGGGGGGAGCGCGAGCACGCCCACCGCGCCAAAGCCTCGAAGGACCTGCTGCAGGCCGCGGCGTTGATCGAGTTCCTCGTCGACTACCGGCCCGGCGAGTTGACCGAGGCGTGGGACGACCTGATTGCGCGCGGACGGAAATGGAAAAGCCGCGCGACTGAGGGGCTCGAGGCCTTGTCGCGCGTCGCACCCGGGCTCGCCGTCGACGCGCTGACGCCGGCGAAGTAGACGGCTACTCGTCGCGCTCATAACGCTTGCCGAGCGCGAACAGCGCGGCCGTGCCGAGGATCGCGTTCAGGCCGTCGAAGTCGAGCATGCGTCCGCGCTGTGCGGCGGTGGTGCCGTCGCGCCTGAGTGTCGCGAAGTACTCGCGCGCGGCGAAGGCGACCGCGCGGGCGAGCCCGCCCGGGAAGATCACGACCGAGAAGCCGAGCCGCTCGAGGTCGGCCGCCGGCAGCACCGGGGTCTTGCCGCCCTCGACCATGTTCGCGAGGAGCGGCGCGCGGACGCCAAGCCGGGCGACGGCGCGCTCCATCTGCTCGGTCGAGCGCAGCGCCTCGACGAAGAGGACGTCGGCGCCTGCGTCGCGGTAGCGCTCGGCGCGTGCGAGCGCGGGCTCGAGCCCTCGACCGCCACCGCGTCGGTGCGCGCGACGATCAGCGTGTCGGCGCTCCGGCGCGCATCCAGCGCGGCGCGGATCTTGCCCGCCATCTTGGCCGCCGGCACGAGCGCCTTGCCGTCGAGGTGGCCGCAGCGCTTCGGGGTCACCTGGTCTTCGAGCTGGATCGCGGCGGCCCCGGCGCGCTCGAGCATCGCCACGGTGCGCGCGACGTTCAGCGCGTTGCCGAAGCCGGTGTCGGCGTCGACGATGATCGGGAGCGCCACCCGCTCGCGGATGCTGGCAAGCGTGTTCTCGACCTCGCTCGCCGTGACCAGTCCGACGTCCGGGCGCCCGAGGCGGGTGTACGCGATGCTCGCGCCCGAGAGGTAGAGCGCCTCGAAACCGGCCTGCTCGGCGAGCAGCGCCGAGAGGGCGTCGTAGACGCCCGGCGCGAGCAGGATGGGCCTGCGCGCGAGCCGCTGCTTCAGCGACTCGGGCGACGGACCGACATTCGCCCGCGAGTGGGAACGCACGTCGAGCGCGAAAGGCCCCGGTCTGTCATTCCCGCGCAAGCGGGAATCCAGTGCCGGCGCGGGAACCCTGGATCCCCGCTTGCGCGAGGATGATGTCCCTCGCGCGGATGATGCGCCCCCACCCGATGCGCCCCGACTCGACGCAGTCCTGCCCGACGCGGCTCCACCCGACGCAGTCCTGCCCCACGCGCTGCTGCTCGACGCGGCCCTGCCTCGCTTGGTCTTCTTTCCGGGGCTCATGTCGCATCCTTCCGCCGTGCGAGCTTCTTCTCGAGATGCGGCAGCAGGCCGCCGTCCAGCACCAGCTCGAGCAGGAAGCCCGGGACCGGCTCGCACGCGAGCGTCTCGCCGGTCGTGCGGTTCTCGATCCGCCCGGCGGCCGGGTCGACCACGAGCTCATGGCCCGGCCGGATGCGCTTTGCCTCGGCGCAGGCGAGCGCGGGGAGCCCCAGGTTGAGCGCGTTGCGGTAGAACAGGCCCGCGAACGACTCGGCCACGAGTGCCGCGACGCCGAGGTGCCGCAGCGCCGCGGCGGCCTGCTCGCGCGAGGAGCCGAGGCCGAAGTTGCGCCCGCCGACCACGACATCGCCCGGACGCACCGACGCGGCGAACGCGGGCTCGATCGCCTCCAGACAATGCTTCGCGATCTCCTCGACGCCGTACTTCATGTACTTGCCCGGCGCGAGCGCGTCGGTGTCCACGTCGTCGCCGAAGACCCAGGCTTTGCCCATTGTGCGCTACCTCGGATCAATCCGCCGCAGGGGCGCAGCGATTGCCGAGAACGCAGTGGTCGGTATGCATTCGCCCTCGTTCGTCTCCCCTGCGTGCTCCGCGCCGCTGCGGCAACATCACTCAGAGCATTTCGCGCGGATCGCAGATGCGGCCGGCCACCGCGGATGCGGCCGCCGTGTACGGCGAGGCGAGATAGACCCGTGCGCTCGGCGCGCCCATCCGGCCCTTGAAGTTGCGCGCGGTGGTCGAGATCGCGACCGTGTTCTCGGCGAACTGGTTCGCCCCATAGCCCGCGCACGCGCCGCAGGCGTTCGGCAGGAGCTCGGCGCCGGCATCGAGCAGGACCGCCAGTGTGCCGTCCTCGCGCGCGGTGTGCTGGTCGCGCAGGCTGGCCGGCGCGACCAGCAGCCGGACGCCGCGCGCGGCCTTTCGGCCCTGCAGCACGCGCGCGGCCATGCGCAGATCCACGAGCTTTGCGCCGGTGCACGCGCCGATGTACGCGATGTCGATCGGGACCTCGCCATAGCTTCCGACCGGCGCGGCGTTCGCCGGGCTGTCGGGCGCGGCGACCTGTGGCGCGAGCGCGGCGGCCTCGAAGCGGTGGTGGGCGAGGAGCGGGGCGCCCGGATCGCTCTGCCAGCGCTCGAGCTGCGCCGCGTCGAGCTCGGCCTCGCTCACGCCCGTCGCGGCGAGATAGCCGCGGGTGGTCGCGTCCGGCGCGACGAGCCCGGCCTGCGCGCCGAGCTCGGCCGCCATGTTGGCGAGCGTCATGCGCTCCTGCATCGGGAGGGCGCGGACGCCCTCGCCGCGGTACTCGACTGCCTGGTACCGGCCGCCGTCCATCCCGAGCTGCCCGAGCAGGAAGAGCATCACGTCCTTGGCGGCGAGGCCCTCGCCGAGCGCTCCGTCGAGCTCGATCGCGATGGTGTGCGGCACCTTGAGCCAGATCTCGCCGGTCACCAGCACGCCGAGCATCTCGGTCGAGCCGATGCCGAACATGTAGGCGCCGAACGCGCCGCCGGTCGGCGAGTGGCTGTCGCCGCCGACCGCGAACATGCCGGGCCGCAGGCACCCGCGCTCGGGCAGCACGACGTGGCAGATGCCCTCGCCGTCGTAGAAGCGCGCCACGCCGGCCGATCGCGACCATTCGCGGGCGATCGCGATGATCCGCCGGCTCTCCTCGTCGGTCGCCGGCAGGTAATGGTCGGTCACGACGACCACCTTGGACGGGTCCCAGACCTTCGCGCCGAGCCGCTCGAGCATCGGCTTCACGCGCCGCGGCCCGCCCGAGTCGTGCATCATTGCGAGGTCGACGCGGCAGGTGACGAGCTCGCCGGGCGCGACCGCGGCGCGGCCGGCGGCGCGCGCGACGAGCTTCTGGGCGAGGGTCTGCGGCGCGCTCATTCAGATCCCGAGATACGCGCGCTTGAGATCGCTGTTGCCGAGCAGCTCGGCCGGGGTGCCGTGGAAGGCGATCGCGCCGTTCTCCATCACGTAGGCCCGGTGCGCGATCTCGAGCGACTGCCCGACGTTCTGCTCCACGAGCAGGATCGAGAGGCCTTCCCGATTGAGCTGCCCGATCAGGGCAAACACCTCCTCGACGAGGAGCGGCGAGAGCCCGAGCGAGGGCTCGTCGAGGATCAGCAGCCGCGGTTCGGCCATCAGACCGCGGCCGATCGCGAGCATCTGCTGCTCGCCGCCGGAAAGCGTGCCGGCGCGCTGCGCGGTGCGCTCCCTCAGGCGCGGGAACACCGTGAACACGCGTTCCAGGCTCTGCGTGCGGCGCGTGCGGCCGCGGCGATAGCTGCCGAGCTCGAGGTTCTCCAGCACCGAGAGGTTCGGAAAGACGCGCCGGCCCTCGGGCACCTGGATCAGCCCGGCCGCCACGATGTCGGTGCCGCGTGCGCGCGTGATGTCGCGCCCCTCGAAGCGCACCGCGCCGCCGAACGCGGGATACAGGCCGCTCACGGTGTTGTTCAGTGTCGACTTGCCGGCGCCGTTGGCGCCGAGCACCGCCACGATCTCGCCGGCGTCGATCGTCATGCTCACGCCGCGCAGGACTTGCACCCTGCCGTAGCCGCCTCTGAGCCGGTCGATGTCGAGCAGCGCGGTCATGTCAGAGGCGCGTCATTCCCGCGGAAGAGGTCGTGTGAAAACCCGGTCGTCGCTCCCGCGAACGCGGGAGCCCAGAATGCGATTCCCGCCTCCTCAATGGCTCACCGGATCCCCGCTTTCGCGGGGATGACGGCTTGCCTGCAGGTCGCGGAGTTTTCACGCGGCCTCGGAAGTGGGAATCCATCCGGCGCTCGTCGATGCACCCTGTATCCCCGCTCGCGCGGGGATGACGCAGGCATCCCGCAAGTCACGCCGCATGCGCGGCTCCATACGCACGGCGCAGGCGCTCGGCCGCGCCGTGGCCGAGGTAGGCCTCGATCACCGCCGGATCGCTGGTCACTTCCGCGGGCGCGCCCTCGGCGATCATGCGCCCGTTGGCGAGCACGTAGACCCGGTCGGCGAGATTCATGACCGCCTGCATCACGTGCTCGATCATCAGCACCGTCACGCCCGGGGTGCCGTCGCGCCCGGCCGCGATCCCGCGGAGCACCGGGATGACCTCGGTGATCTCCTGCGGGTTCAGGCCGGCAAGCACCTCGTCCAGCAGCAGGAGCGCGGGACCGGTCGCAAGCGCTCGCGCGAGCTCGAGCCGCTTGCGCCCGGCGATCGTGAGGTTCACCGCGAGCTTGTCGAGCTCGGCCCCGAGCCCGACCGCGTGCGCGATTCGCTCGGCGTGCGCGAGCGCCTCCGCACGGCCCCGGTGCCGCAGGTGCGCGCCGACCGCGACGTTCTCGCGCACCGTCTGCGCGCCGAACGGCTGCACGATCTGGAACGTGCGGGCCATGCCGAGGCGGCAGATCAGGTGCGGGGGCAGCCCGGTCACGTCGCGGCCGAGGAAGACGACCCGGCCCGCGTCCGGTCCGAGAAAGCCGGACAGCAGCGCAAAGAGCGTGGTCTTGCCGGCCCCGTTCGGTCCGATCAGGCCGACGATGGTGCCGCGCTCGACGTGCAGGCTCGCCCCCTCGACGGCGGTGAGCCCGTCGAAGGTCTTGGTGAGCCCGCTGGCCTCAAGCATCGCCCGCAGCCCGTGCAGCACGGCGCGTGCCGAGGAGCCCCATCACGCCGCGCGGCAGAAAGCTCACCATGAGCACCAGGACGATCCCGTACACCGCGAGGTTGATGCCCGGCGCATCGCCCATGAGATTTCGCGTCGTCTCGCCGAGCACGTGCAGGAGCGCGGCACCGAGCAGCGGGCCCCAGACGGTGCCCATGCCGCCGATGATCGGCGCGAGCAGCGCCTCGACCGACACCGCGGGACCATAGGCGATGTGCGGGTCGATGTAATGGAGGTACTGGACGTAGAAGGCGCCGCCGGCGGCCATCAGGACGCCGGAGACGACGATCGCCTGCAACTTCACGCGCAAGACGTCCACGCCGAGCGCCGCGGCCGATTCCTCGTTGTCGCGCACCGCCTGCAGCCAGGCGCCGTAGCGCGAGTGCTTGAGCCACCAGGAGACCAGGAAGCCGACGAGGACCAGCGCGAGGATCAGGTACAGGTAGCCGGCGCGCGTCGCGAACTGCATGTCGGCCGCGCGCTCGGAGAGCGGCACCATCAGCCCGACGCCGGCGCCGGTGAACTGGAACGTGTTGGCGAGGATGCGGAACACCTCGGCGAAGGCGAGCGTGACGAGCGCGAAGTACGAGCCGCGCAGGCCGTAGCGGAAGGTGAGCGCGCCGATCGCCGCGCCGATCGCGCCGCCGGCGGCGAGCGCGGCGGGCAGCGCGGCCCACGCGTTCCAGCCGAAGTTCACCTGCAGCACCGCCATCGTGTACGCGCCGGTGCCGAAGAAGAGCGCGTGGCCGAAGGAGAACTGGCCGCCGAAGCCGCCGAGGACGTTCCACGCCTGGCCGAGCAGCGCCGCGTAGAGCGTCATGATCATCGCATTCAGCGCGTAGCCGGAGGTCACGAACGCCGGCATCAGCGCGATCGCGACCGCGAATGCCGCGATGCCCGCGAGCCCTCTCATGCGCGCGCCCCGAACAGGCCCTGCGGCCGGAAGAGCAGCACGGCGATGAAGATCAGGAAGATGCCGATCTGGCCGAGGCTCTCGCCGAGCCAGAGGCCGCCGAGCGACTCGACGACGCCGATCAGGAGGCCGCCGGCGAGCGCGCCGGCGAAGCTGCCCATGCCGCCCAGCACCACGATCGTGAACGCGATCAGAACGAAGCCGTTGCCGACCTGCGGGTTCACGTAGTAGGTGGGCAGCAGGAAGCAGGCGGCCGCGCCGAGACAGGCGAGCCCGATGCCGAAGCTCATCGCGAAGACGTGTTCGACATCGATGCCCACCAGCCGCGCGCCTTGGCGCTCCTTGGCGATCGCGCGGATGGCGCGGCCGAGATCGGTGCGCCGGATCAGCAGCAGCAGCAGCGCCGCCACCACCAGCGCGCCGCCAAACGCGACCACCTTCGGCACCGAGATCATCGCGCCGAGGATGCTCACCGTCGAGAACGTGTACGGCGTGTCGATCGTCTGCGTGTCCGACTTGAAGAGGAAGAGCGCGAGGTTCTCGAGCACGATCGCGATGCCGAGCGTGACGAGCAGGACGTTCTCGTCCTTGCCGTGGCTCGCCCGCCCGATCACCAGCCGCTGCAGGGCGTAGCCGGCGACGAACATCGCCGGGACCATGACCGGAAGCGATAGGTACGGATCGAGTCCGGGACCGCGGTGCAGGAAGTACACGCCGTAGAGCGCCACCATCAGCGCCGCGCCGTGCGCGAAGTTGATGATGTGCAGCACGCCGTAGATCAGCGTGAGCCCGAGCGCGATCAGCGCGTAAACCGCGCCGGTGGTGAGCCCGTTCAGGGCCGAGGCGAGGAGGATGGCGGGGTCGAGCACGGCGTGTGTGCAAGTGAATGCGTGAACGAGCGGACGCGCAACGGGCGGCGTGCCGCGCCGCCCCCGGTCACGTCTTCACGACTTCACGTCTTCAGGCCTTCCAGGGAAACACCGGATCGGTCTGCGCGTAGGTGTTCGGCAGCACCACCTTGATGTCGTTCTGCAGCACCTGCAGCACGAGCGGGCGTGCGCCCTGGTTCTGCCCGTTCACGAACCTGGTCGGGCCGTAAGGCATGAAGTGCCCGCCCCAGGTCGAGCCGGCGAGGGCGCTCACGATCGCATCGCGGTCGCGCGATCTCGCGCGCGAGATCGCATCGGCGAGCAGGTACACCGCCTGGTAGTTCAGGAACACCTCGTAGGTGTAGAACTCCTTCATTCCCTCGACCTTCTTGCGCAGCGCCACCGCGCGCTTGTCCTGCGGGTTGTACCAGTGGTTGACGTCGATCACGCCGTTCGCGACGTCCGGGAACTCCTTGACGAACTTGAACGAGGAGGCCGCGCCGCCGAGCACCGAGAAGATCGCCTTCGGCTGCACGTTCTGCTGCTTCATCGTGCGCACGAGCAGCGCGTACTCGTTGTAGTAGTTGGCCGGGATGACGACGTCCGGGTTCACCGCCTTGATCCGGAGCACGACGTTGTTGAAATCGCGCGTCGGGTTGGCGTGCTTGATAACTTCCTTCACCTCGTAGCCGAGGCCGGGGAGCTCGCGCGACAGGAGGCTTGCGGTGCCGGTGCCGAACAGCGACTCCTCGTGGATGATCATGACCGTCCGCGCGGGCTTGCGCGCGAGCGTGTTCATGATGTGAAAGTAGTTGATCGCGTCCTGCGTGATCACCTTGTAGCCCGGGCCGAAGCGGAAGGTGTTCTTGAGGCCGCGCTCGACGATCTGGTCGGCCACGCCGACGTCGACCACGTGCGGGATGTTGTACTTGGCCGCCGCCTGCGTGGTGGCGAGGCAGATCGAGCTCGCGTAGGCGCCGACGATCGCCGACACCCCGGCCTGGTTCATCTTCTCGACCTCGGCGACGCCGACCTCGGGCTTCGATTGCGCGTCGCCGAGCATTGCCTCGAGCTTCGCACCGCCGAGCGACTTGATGCCGCCCGACGCGTTGATCTCGTCGATCGCGATGCGCGCGCCGAGGCGCGAGAGGTTGCCCGAGTAGGCGAGAAAGCCGGTCACCGGGTGGAGCACGCCCACCTTGATCGGGCCGGACTGGGCGCGCGCGATCGCCGGGAAGCCGAGCGCGCCCGCGCTGGCGGCGAGCGCGGCGGAGTGCTTGAGGAACCGGCGGCGGTGGGTGCGGCGTGCTGGATGGATCATCGTTGCTTCCTCCGTGGGGTACGTGCGGGGCGTGGACCGGCTGCCGCGGCGCGCTGGGAACGCGCGCCGCGGTCGCCGCTGATCCAGATCCGCGGCGTGTCGCCGCCGGATCGGGTGAGATGCATGTGGTACTCGTAGCGGTCGGGGCGGTAGAGGCCGCGCAGGAGCTGCACCGCGCGGCCGTCGGCGCCGTAGACGACCCGGGTCACCGCGAGCAGCGCGGCGCCGAGCCCGACCTCGAGCAGCGGCGCGACCGCGTGGTCGGCGAGCTTTGCGCTGAGCGCCTGGTCGGCGCTCGCCACCTCGATGCCGGCGTCCTCGAGCAGCGCGAGCATCGGCCGCGCCGAGAGCGCGCGCCGGTCGAACGAGGCCACCGCGAGCGGTACGAACGTCGTGATGTGCGAGAGCGGCGCGCCCTTGAGGCTGCGCACGCGGATCGCCTTCTGGACCGGCGTGCCCGGCGCGATCCCGAGCGCCTCGGCCACGTCGGCCGGCGCCTGGATCGCGGCGAGCTCGACCAGCCTGACCGAGGTCTTGAGGCCGAGCGCGACGAGGTTCTCGAGCAGGCCCGAGAGGTCGGCCCGCACCGCCGGGCGGGCGTGCGCAGCGCGCGCGAAGGTCCCGCGACCGCGCTGGCGCTCGATCAGCCCCTCGGCGACGAGCCGGTCGAGCGCCGCCCGCATCGTGACCCGCGACACGCCGAATGCCCCGGCGAGCTCGTGCTCGCCCGGCAGCGGCTTCGCGGACTCGAAGCGCCCGTCGACGATCTGCTCGCGCAGCACCAGGTACACCTGGTGGTAGCGCGGCAGCGGCAGCCCGCCGGCGGCGTAGCGCGCGCTGCGGCGGATCGGCTTCAGCATCGGCGGCGAAGTGGGGGCGGGCGCGAGGTCGATATTGTACTAATGTATCGGCAATCAGACATGTCGGCGGCGGCGGCCGGCCGCGCCGCACACGCATTCCCCCACAAACGGTACGGGCATGCGCGGCCGGCGGCACCGCCGTTGAAAGCAGGGGTCGAATGGGGTAACGTGTCCCGATCGACGTGGGGGTCCTGCCGCGCGCGGGTGCACGAGGGCGCGGCGGGTGAGAGAGTCCCTTCGAACCTGATGCGGGTAATACCGCCGTAGGAAAGCGTCGGCAGCCGCCCCGCCTGCTCGCGCTTCCTCCGGAACCGCCACTGATGAGGAGCGCCATGGTTGCCAACCCGAAGTTCGTCGCCGCGACGGCGCACGTCGACGCGGCGGCGGTCCAGCCGCTGCCGCGCTCGCGCAAGGTCTATGTCGAGGGCACGCGGCCGGACCTGCGCGTGCCGGTGCGCGAGATCAGCCAGTCGGACACGCCCGCCTCGTTCGGCGCCGAGCGCAACCCGCCGATCTTCGTCTACGACACGTCCGGCCCGTACACCGACCCGGCGGCGCGGATCGACATCCGCGAGGGGCTGCCGCCCTTGCGCGCGCGCTGGATCGCCGAGCGCGCCGACACCGAGGCGCTCGCCGGACCGACCTCGGGCTACGGCCAGGAGCGGCTTGCCGACCCGAAGCTCGCCGAGATGCGCTTCGGGTTGAAGCGCAAGCCGCGCCGCGCGCTCGCCGGCCGCACGGTCACGCAGATGCACTATGCGCGCCGCGGCATCGTCACGCCGGAGATGGAGTTCGTCGCGATCCGCGAGAACTGCCTGCGCGAGAAGTACCTCGAGAGCCTGAGCCCGGCGAGCCGCGAGCTCGTCGGCCGCCAGCACCGCGGCCAGGCCTTCGGCGCGGCGATCCCGCCGGTGATCACGCCGGAGTTCGTGCGCGACGAGGTCGCGCGCGGGCGCGCGATCATCCCGGCGAACGTGAACCACCCCGAGAGCGAGCCGATGATCATCGGCCGCAACTTCCTCACCAAGATCAACGCCAACATCGGCAACTCGGCGGTGTCCTCCGGCATCGCCGAGGAGGTCGAGAAGATGACCTGGGCGATCCGCTGGGGCGGCGACACGGTGATGGACCTCTCGACCGGACGGCACATCCACGAGACGCGCGAGTGGATCGTGCGCAACGCCCCGGTGCCGATCGGCACGGTGCCGATCTACCAGGCGCTCGAGAAGGTCGACGGCCGCGCCGAGGCGCTCACCTGGGAGATCTACCGCGACACGCTGATCGAGCAGGCCGAGCAGGGCGTAGACTACTTCACGATCCACGCGGGGGTGCGGCTGCCGTTCATCCCGCTCACGGCGAAGCGCATGACCGGCATCGTCTCGCGCGGCGGCTCGATCCTGGCGAAGTGGTGCCTCGCGCACCACGAGGAGAGCTTCCTCTACGAGCGCTTCGAGGACATCTGCGAGATCATGGCGGCCTACGACGTCTCGTTCTCGCTCGGCGACGGCCTGCGGCCGGGCTCGATCTACGACGCGAACGACGAGGCGCAGCTCGCGGAGCTGCGCACGCTAGGCGAGCTCACCGAGATCGCCTGGCGCCACGACTGCCAGGTGATGATCGAGGGGCCGGGGCACGTGCCGATGCAGCTCATCCGCGAGAACATGGCGCTCGAGCTCGAGCACTGCAAGGAGGCGCCGTTCTACACGCTCGGGCCGCTCACCACGGACATCGCGCCCGGCTACGACCACATCACCAGCGCGATCGGCGCCGCGATGATCGGCTGGTACGGCACCGCGATGCTCTGCTACGTGACGCCGAAGGAGCACCTCGGCCTGCCGGACAAGGACGACGTCAAGGACGGCATCATCGCGTACAAGATCGCGGCGCATGCCGCCGACCTCGCCAAGGGCCACCCGGGCGCGCAGATCCGCGACAACGCGCTCTCCAAGGCGCGCTTCGAATTCCGTTGGGAGGATCAGTTCAACCTCGGCCTCGACCCGGACAAGGCGAAGCAGTTCCACGACGAGACGCTGCCGCAGGAGGGTGCGAAGCTCGCGCACTTCTGCTCGATGTGCGGCCCGCACTTCTGCTCGATGAAGATCACCCAGGACGTGCGCGACTTCGCCGCGAGGCAGGGCGTCTCCGAGGACGAGGCGCTCGCCCGGGGCATGGCCGAGAAGGCGGCCGAGTTCGTCGAGCGCGGCGGCGAGATCTATTCGAAGGCCTGAACGCAAGGAGGCGCGGCATGAGCCTGTTGGACGAACTGCTGGGCGGTCTCGCCGGGCAATCCGCGGCGCGTGGCGCCGCGCCGGGGGCGGGCGCCGGCAACGCGAACATGAGCCGGGTGCTGATGGCGCTGCTGCCGATCGTGCTCGGGATGCTGGCCAATCGCGGCGGCGCCCCCGCGGCCGGCGCGGGCACGGGGGCCGCGGGGGCGGGCTCGACGATCTGCTCGGGCAGGTGCTCGGCCGCGGCGCGGGTTCGGGCGCGGGCGGCGGACAGGGGTTGGAGGATCTGCTCGGGCAGGTCCTCGGCGGCGGCCGCGCCGGACCGGGCGCGGGCGGCGGCCTCGGCGACCTGCTCGATGCGTTCCAGCGCGCAGGCTACGGCGAGCAGTCCCGCTCGTGGGTCGGCGCCGGGCGGAACGAACCCGTCCCGCCCGATGCACTCGAGCGCGTGTTCGGGCACGACGCGCTGTCGCAGATCGCGGCCCGGGCAGGGCTCAGCGAGCGGGAGACCTCCGAGGGGCTGTCGCAGCTGCTGCCGGAGGTGGTCGACAAGGTCACGCCCGACGGACGGGTGCCCGACTTCGACGCGCTGGTGGCGAGCGTCAGCGACATGGCGCGCCGCATGCGCTGAGCGGTGCGCGGAACCCGGCCCCGCCACGGACGCGGCGCCTGCATGCCCTGGCGCGCCCGCCTGACGCGGGTGCCGGCGTGAAGACCGCGGCGCGGGTGGGGGCCGCAGTGGTGTCGTGCACGCTGCTTGCCGGGTGCGAGGACCTGATCTACGTTCCGCAGCCGCTCCGCGCGGCGCGCACGAAGCGATCACCGCCCGATTCCCGCGGGTGGAGGCCCTGCAGATCCACCGGCCCGACGGCGTGGCGCTGCGCGGCTGGCTCGCGCGCGGGTCCGGACCCGGGCCCCGTCCGCTCGCCCTGTACTTCGGCGGCAACGCCGAAGAGGTCTCCTGGATGCTCGGCGAGCGGGACCGGTTCGGCGCGTGGAGTCTCGCGCTCGTGAACTACCGCGGCTACGGCGCGAGCGAGGGCCACCCGCGGGAGGCGGCGCTGCTCGACGATGCGCTCGCGGTCTACGATCACCTCGTCGCCCGCGCGCACGTCGACCGGCGCCGGATCGTCGCGATCGGCCGCAGCCTCGGCTCGGGCGTTGCGACCCACTTGGCTGCGCACCGGCCCCTCGCGGGCGTGGTGCTGGTCGCGCCGTTCGACAGCATCACCGCCGTGGGCCAGCGCCACTATCCGTTCCTGCCGGTGCGGCTGATCGTCGGGACGCGCTACGATGCCCTCGCGCACGCCCCGCGGCTGCGGTTGCCGCTGCGGATGATCACCGCGGAGCGCGACCGCATCATCCCGGCCGAGCACTCGGCCCGGTTGTTCGATGCCTGGGGCGGCCCCAAGCACGCCGTGATCGTATCCGGCGCCGGCCACAACGACCTGCAGGAGCGCCCCGCGTACTGGTCGGCCATCGGCGGATTCCTCGCCGACCGGATGCGCGAGCGGCCGTGAGCGGCGCCGTGACGCCCTTCGCCTGCCGTCCCGGCTGCGGCGCCTGCTGCATCGCGCCCTCGATCTCCTCGCCGATTCCCGGCATGCCCGACGGCAAGCCGGCGGGGGCGCGCTGCGTCCAGCTGGACGCGGCGGGGCGGTGCCGGCTGTACGGTCGAGCCGACCGGCCCGCGGTGTGCGCGGGGCTCGCCCCCGCGCGCGAGATGTGCGGCGACGCCCGCGCGCACGCGCTCGCGTGGCTCGCGCGGTTGGAGCGGGCGACCGCCTGAGCCCGCGCCGCCCGACACGCAGGCCGCGCTGATCGGTCGATCAGCGTCGGCCGGAGCAGTACGCCACGCCGCGGCGTGCGGCTGCCCGCGCAAATTCACAATTCTTCACAACAGCGCCAGCGTTTGCGGTTTAAGCTGCGAATTAGTCGAACGTCATATGCGTTGAGCGGTCATACCAGCGGGAAGCGAAGGCCAAGATGAGGACCGAGGTCGACGACGCGTGCCCGTACGAATGGGCGGAGTTCAACCTGCCGCAGGCCCTTGTCGCGCGCGATCCGGTCAGTACGCCCCTCGCACGGCGCGCCGCACTGGCCCGTCGCGCGCGCGAAGCCGCCGGCGACGCCGCCGCGCGGCCCGCGCTGAGCGGGCTGCGTCTGCTCCTGCCGCCTGACTTCGGCCTGACCGGCCTGCCCAAACCCTGACGCGGCCCATCCGTCTGTCGTCGCGCGACGACGGCCGGAGGCACGGACGCGGCAGCCCGTCGCGCTGTCCGGGCTAGAATCGGGCCGATGGACCTTCTCCTGCTCGCGAAGGCGCTCGTCCTGGGCGTCGTCGAAGGACTCACCGAGTTCCTGCCCATCTCCTCCACCGGCCACCTCATTCTCGTCGGCGACCTCATCGGGTTCAACGACGAGAAGAGCAAGATCTTCAAGATCGTGATCCAGACCGGGGCGATACTCGCGATCGTCTGGGAGTACCGCGCGAAGTTCGGCCACGTGCTCGTCGGCCTGGGCTCGGAGGCCGCCGCGCGGCGCTTCGTGGCGAACATCGCGGTCGCGTTCGTCCCGGCGGCGGTGCTCGGCCTCGCGTTCGGCGACCGCATCAAGGCCGCGCTGTTCAAGCCGGTGCCGGTCGCTGTCGCCCTGGTCGTGGGCGCTTTCGTGATCCTGTGGGCCGAGCGGCGCGAGCACCGGGTCACCGTGCAGACGGTGGACGACATGCGCTGGCAGGATGCGCTCAAGGTCGGGTTCGCCCAGGCCTTCGCGCTGATTCCCGGGACCTCGCGCTCCGGTGCGACCATCATCGGCGGGCTGCTGTTCGGGCTCTCGCGGCGCGCGGCGACCGAGTTCTCGTTTTTCCTCGCCGTGCCGACGCTCGTCGCGGCCGGCGCCTACGAGTTCTACCGCAACCGCGCGCTGCTCGACGTCCAGGACCTCGGAATGCTCGCGGTCGGCATGGCGGCCGCGTTCGTGTCGGCGTTCCTGTGCGTGCGCTGGCTGTTGCGCTACATCGCCTCTCACGACTACAGCGTCTTCGCCTGGTACCGGATCGTGTTCGGCGCGATCGTGCTCGTCACCGCCTACACCGGCATCGTCGAGTGGACGGCGTCCGGTTGAATGACGCCCACGATCTGGCGCTCGTCCTGCGCTCGCGGCCTGGATCCCGCAGGCTTCGCCGTCGAGCGCCTCGCCGCCGCCGCCGAGGGCTACTCCGGCGCCGAGATCGAGGAGGCCGTGGTCTCGGCGCGGTACGAGTCGCAAGCGAGCGGCCGCGCCATGGGCGCCGATCTGATCGACGAGCAGATCGCGCGCACGCGCCCGCTCTCGGTCGTCATGGCCGAGCGGGTCGCTGCGCTGCGCGAGTAGGCCGCGGACCGCGCGGTGATGGCCGGCTGAGGCGCGCGGCCGCAAGGCGAGCCCCGCTTGCGCGGGGATGACGGTTTGCCTGCAGGTCGGGGAGTCTTGGCACGGCCTCGGTATCGGGAATCCGGCGCGCGCAGCGCCGGCCGGTCAGCGCAGGCTGTGTGCGTCCTCGTCGAGCCAGTCGCGCGACGCAGGGGGCGGCGCCCCGGCATGCGGCACCCACTGCGCGTCGGGGTCGGCATCGGCCTCGATGACGAGATAGGCGCCGTCGGTCTCGGCGCCGAGCCGATAGCGCCGCGAGCCGCGCGGCGACTCGATCCAGTCCCGCTCGCCGGGCCGCACCGCGCCGAGCGCGGCCGCGAGCTGCGCGCCGCGGCGGGCGAGCGCCTCGAAACTGTCGGTGCAGGCCACCAGATGCGCCGCGAGCCCCCGTGGGGCTCGCGGTCCGGTCCGTGCTTCCAGAGCGTCCAGAAGGGCATGGTCGGCGTTCCGTTCTTCGTCGATGCTGGCGCAAGTGTGCCAGACGCGTGTTGCCGGAACGTTGCCGCGCCGCGGTCCGCGGGGCCGCATTGATCGAGGTCAGAAGCCGCTGCGCCCGGCGCGCGAGAATCGCCGCATGCGCACGATCCTCGCACTGCTGCGGCTCCTGCCCCTGCTGGCGCTGCTGACGGCGCTGCCGGCGCGCGCCGCGCCGGTCGACGTGTACTTGTTCTGGGGCATCGGCTGCCCGCACTGCGAGCGCGCAATCCCGTTCCTGCAGGCGCTTGCGGCGGAACGACCCGACCTGCGAGTACATTTCCTCGAGGTGACCCGGCAGGCCGCGAACCGGACCCTGTTCCTGGAGGTCGCGTCCCGGATGACGCCCGACGATCAGCGCTTCGGCGTTCCTTACACCGTCGTCGGCGAGCGCGTGTTCATCGGCTACGACGATGCGGCTTCGCTCGGTGCACGGATCCGCGCGGCGATCGACGAATGCCGGCTGGCGGGCTGCGTGGATCGGGTGCGGCCGCTCGTCGGCCCGGGCGTTCGGCCGGAACCGCCTCGCTTCGCGGCCGCGCCGCCGGCGATGCCGGTCGGCGGAGCATCCGCCGTCGCCGGCAGCGTTCGCCTGCCGCTCCTCGGCGCGATCGGGCTGCGCGACCTCTCGCTGCCGGCGCTCACGGTCGTGCTCGCGGCCGCCGACGGCCTCAATCCGTGCGCCATGTGGGTGCTCGTCTTCCTGATCGGGCTCGTCGCCGGCATGCGCGACCGGCGGCGCATGTGGCTGCTCGGCGGCGTATTCCTGCTCGCCTCGGCTGCCGTCTACTACCTCTTCATGGCGGCCTGGCTGAACGTGCTGCTGCTCGTCGGCATGATCGCGTGGATCCGCATCGGCATCGGGCTGCTCGCGCTGGCCGGCGGCGGCTACTACCTGCGCGAGTTCATCGCGAACCCGGAGGGCGTGTGCAAGGTCGCTGCCGACCCAGGTCGCCGGCGCACGCTCGACCGCCTGCGCGCGCTCGCCCGCACGGATGCGCTGTGGACCGCGCTGGGCGGCATCGTCTTGCTCGCCTTCGCCGTGAACCTGGTCGAACTGTTCTGCTCGGCGGGCATCCCGGCCGTCTACACCCAAGTGCTGGCGCTCTCCCCGCTGGCGACGTGGCAGTACCACGCCTATCTCGCCCTCTACGTCGTCGTGTTCATGCTCGATGATCTGATCGTATTCTTCGTCGCGCTGAAGACGCTCGAGGTGACCGGGCTCACCGCGCGCTACTCGCGCTGGTCGCACCTCGTCGGCGGAATCGTCCTCGTCGGCATCGGCGCCGCGCTCATCGCGCGGCCGCAGTGGCTGATGTGGGGCTGACGGCGCCGCGCGCAGCGCCTGCGCAGGTCTACTATTCGGGCACCAGCCAGCGCACCGCGCTCGCGCCACGGCCGTCCTGCGCGAGCGCGCCGCGCAGCCAGTCGAGGAGCGGGCCGGCTTCCTCGTCCAGCCGCCACGGCGGATTGACCACGAGCATGCCGCAGCCGTGCATCCGGCCGGCCGGCGGGGCGTCTGCGCCCCGCTCGGGCGCCACCGTGAGCTCGAGCTGCAGGATCCTGCGGATGCCGGTCTCCGCGACCTCACGCTCGAAGCGCCGCACGGCCGGGGGCGCCGCGATCGGGTACCACACCGCGTACACGCCGGTCGCCCACCGCCGGTAGGCGCCGGCGAGCGCGGCGGCGATCCGCGCGAACTCTCCGGCGCGGTCGAAAGAGGAATCGATCAGCACCAGGCCGCGGCGCTCCTGCGGCGGCAGGAACGCCCCGAGCGCCTCGAAGCCGTCCATCCTGCGCACCTGGACCTGCCGGTCGCCTGCGAAATGCTCGGCAAGCTCGGCAAAGTCGGCCCGGTTGAGCTCGGCGAGCACCATCCGGTCGCCGGGCCGCAGCAGGGCCCGCGCGATGCAGGGCGAGCCCGGGTAGCGGCGCAGCACGCCGTCCGGATTCCCGGCGCGCACCAGCGCGAGGTATTCGGCGAGCGCGGCCGGCACGTCGGCGCGCTGCCAGACGCGGGCGATGCCGTGCTCGAACTCGCGTGCCTTCTGCGCCCACGCGTGCGCGAGATCGTAGCGGCCGGTCCCGGCGTGCGTGTCGAGATAGCAGTAGGGCTTCGCCTTCCGCGCGAGCGCCGCAAGGAGCCGCACGAGCAGCGCGTGCTTGAATACGTCGGCGAAATTTCCGGCGTGGAAGAGATGACGGTAGGAAAGCATGGCGATGGGCAAAGGGCGATGGGTGACGGGTGGAGCGCGCGGCTGAGCGTCTGCTGCTCGGGTGCGCGCACGTCACCGTTCACTCATCGCCCATCACCCGTCAGAGCTTGTCGTACTTCGTCGCCTTTCCGCGCGCCTTGTCGACTGGATACTTCGCTGCGTTCAGCGCGAGCTTCCGCTCGGCCGCGCGCACCGGGTCGATGCCGAGGCGGTCGGCGAGCCGCACGAGGAACAGGAGCACGTCGGCGATCTCGAGCGCGACTTCCTCGCGCACTGCGGGCGGCAGCTGCTCGCTTGCGGCAAAGTCCAGCCACTGGAAATGCTCGGTGAGCTCGCCGGCCTCGGCCACCAGGGCCATCACCAGGTTCTTCGGGTTGTGGAACTGCTCCCAGTCGCGCTTGGCGGCGAACGCGGCGAGCTGCCGCCGCAACCCTCCAAGCTGTCGTCGCCGCTCACGTCGCGATCCCTCTCAGAATGCGGCGACGCCGCCGTCGCTGCGCGGGTCTGCGCCCCCCTCGAGCACGCCGTTGGCGTGCCGCACGATCGCGCCGGCGTGGCCGACCACCTCGTCGAATTCGCCGACCACCTCGACCGCATGCCCGCGCGCGCGCAGGGCATCGACCACCGCCGGCGGGAAGCGCCTCTCGAGCCTGAGCGTGTCGCTCGTCTCGCCCCACGTGCGGCCGAGCAGCCAGCGCGGCGCGCTGATCGCCGCCTGCGGCCCCCAGCCGAACACGATCGTGCGCGTGAAGACCGCGCTCTGCGTCTGCGGCTGGCCGTCGCCGCCCATGTTGCCGTAGACCATCGTGCGCCCGTCGGCGAGCAACGCGAGCGCCGGATTCAGGGTGTGAAACGGCTTGCGGCCCGGCGCGAGCGCGTTAAGCGCCTGCGCGTCGAGCGAGAAGCTGCACCCGCGGTTCTGCCAGTTGATGCCGGTCGCGCCGAGCACGATGCCGCTGCCGAACTCGTGGTACAGGCTCTGGATGAAGCTCACGGCGCGCCCCTCACCGTCGATCACGCCCATCCAGACCGTGTCGGCGGGTCCGCGTCCGGCGCCCCACGGCGCGGCCCGATCGCGGTCGATCGCCGCCGCCAGCGCGCGCACGCGCTCCGGCGCGAGAAGCGACTGCGCATCCGTGCGCATGTAGGCCGGATCGGTGATGTGACGGTCGCGCACGCCGAAGGCCTGCTTGACCGCCTCCCACGCACAGGTGCACGTAGTCGGCGCTGGCCGGGTCGACCGCGGCGATGCCGAGCGCGTCGAGGATGCCGAGGATCAGCAGCGACACGACGCCCTGCGTCGGCGGCGGCATGTTGTGGAGCGTGCCGAGCGAGTGCGCGAGCGCAAGCGGCGTGCGCCACTGCGCGCGGTGCCGCTCGAGATCGGCGAGCGCGAGCGGGCTGCCTGCCGCGGCGAGGTCGGCGGCGATCGCGCGGGCGAGCTCGCCGCGGTAGAAGTCGTCGAGGCCGCGCGCCGCGAGGTGGCGCAGGGTGGCTGCGAGCCGCGGCTGGCGAAACAGCGCCCCGGCCGGCGGCACCTCGCCGCCTGGCAGGAACGTCGCGGCGAACCCGGGCTGCGGGGCGAGCTCGCCGCGCTTGGCCGCGGTGCTCGCCGACTGGCTGCGCGTCACCGGGATGCCTTGCTCCGCGTACTCGATGGCATCGCCGAGCAGCCGCGTGAGCGGCAGCCGGCCGCCGAGCTCACGGCCGTAGGCGAATGCGAGGTCCCAGCCGGAGACGGTCCCGGCGACGGTGTTCGCGGCGACGCCGCCGCGGAACGGGATCGACTGCGTTATGCCGTGTGCGGCGTACCATTCGCGGGTGGCCGCCGCCGCCGCGGCGCCGCACGCGTCGATCGCGCGCACCGGCCGTCCGGGCGCGTGGATCAGCCAGAACGCATCGCCACCGATCGCGTTCATGTGCGGGTAGGCGACCGGGATGGTGGCGGCCGCGGCGAGCATCGCTTCGACGGCGTTCCCCCCTTCGCGCAGCACGGCGAGCGCGGACTGCGCCGCGGCCGCGTGCGGCGCGACCGCCATGCCGCGCAGCGCGCGGATCGAGTTGATCATCTGTTGCGCCTTCTCCGCCGGGACGAACGCGCAATTCTACGGCCCGCGACGCGGAACACGTGCGCGCACGGCGAGCTTCAGCCCTGCGTCCAGGGCAGTCCGGCCACGCGCCATCCATTCAGCGTGTTGCGGTGGCCGTGCGCATCCTTGTCGCCCTCGAACCCCTCGAGGACGTTGTAGGCGTCGGCGTAGCCGAGCTGCGCCGCGACCGCCGCCGCGTGGTGCGAGCGGTTGCCGCTGCGGCACAGGAACAGAACGGCGCCCGCGTGCTTGTCGACCGCGCGCTCGAGTTCCTCGGCGAACCGCGCATTGCGCACTCCGCCCGGATAGCTGTTCCACTCGATGTGCAGCGCGCCGGGCACGCGCCCGACCCAGTCGAGCTCGGCGCGGGTGCGCACATCGATCAGCTGCGCACCTCCGACCGCGTGCCATAGCGCGAACGCGTCAGCGGGTGTCAACGCACCACGATAGGGCAGAGCGAGCGCTGTAGCCCGCTGCCATGCACGAGCAAGGATCGAATCAACCAACGGCGCGCTCGTCTCGCTCATGATGTGACAGGTCGATTTGGATTCTAATCTATTGATAAAATGACTTTTCTTTGGGATCTAGCTCAATCGGATCCGGATGCACTCCATTCGTGCGTAATGACAGAAGGCGCACTATTATGGTGCGTCTGCCCATCGACGGCTTGCACCGCGATTCTTTCATAACAAGCACATAGGGCCAGCTCCGGTGGTGGCATGTTTCTCGCAGACGCGTACGACGTCTCATTGGACGCGGGAATCCTCCCGCTCATTCGCATAGGAGAACAAGCATGTCAATGAAGCCTGCCGACGTACTGAAGATGATCAAGGACCGGGAGGTCAAGTTCGTCGACTTGCGCTTTACCGACACGCGCGGCAAGGAGCAGCACGTCTCGGTGCCGGCGAACCATTTCACCGACGAGAAATTCGAGCACGGCCACGCGTTCGACGGCTCGTCGATCGCCGGCTGGAAGGGCATCGAGGCGTCCGACATGCTGCTGATGCCCGATGCGGACAGCGCGCGCCTCGACCCGTTCACCGACGAGACGGTGCTCAACGTCACCTGCGACGTGATCGAGCCCACCGACATGAAAGGCTACGACCGCGACCCGCGCTCGATCGCGAAGCGCGCCGAGGCCTACCTCAAGTCCACCGGCCTCGGCGACACCGCCTATTTCGGCCCCGAGCCCGAGTTCTTCATCTTCGACTCGGTGACCTGGCATGTCGACATGTCCGGCTGCCACGTGAAGATCCGCTCCGAGGAGGCGCCGTGGTCCTCGGGCGAGGAGCCCGAGGGCGGCAACCTCGCGCACCGCGCGCCGGTCAAGGGCGGCTATTTCCCGGTGCCGCCGGTCGACACGCTGCAGGACATCCGCAACGCCATCTGCCTCGCGCTCGAGCAACAGGGCGTGGAGGTCGAGGTGCACCATCACGAGGTCGCGGCGCCGGGGCAGGGCGAGATCGGCACGCGCTTCAACACGCTCGTCAAGCGCGCCGACTGGATGCAGATCCTGAAGTACACGGTGTGGATGACCGCGGCCTCCTACGGCAAGACCGCGACGTTCATGCCGAAGCCGGTGGTGGGCGACAACGGTTCGGGGATGCACGTGCACCAGTCGATCTGGAAAGACGGCAAGAATCTCTTCGCCGGCAACGGGTACGCGGGGCTCTCCGACTTCGCGCTGCACTACATCGGCGGCATCATCAAGCACGCGAAGGCGCTGAACGCGATCACCAACCCGGGCACCAACTCGTACAAGCGCCTGGTGCCGGGCTTCGAGGCACCGATCAACCTCGCCTACTCCGCGCGCAACCGCTCGGCCGCCTGCCGCATCCCGTACGTCGCGAGCCCGAACGGGCGGCGCGTGGAGGTCCGCTTCCCGGACCCGACCGCGAATCCGTATCTCGCCTTCGCCGCGATGCTGCTGGCGGGCCTCGACGGCGTGCAGAACAAGATCAAGCCCGGCGATCCGATGGACAAGAACCTCTACGACTTGCCGCCCGAGGAGGCCGCCAAGGTGCCGCACGTGTGCCACGCGCTCGACCAGGCGCTTGCCGAGCTCGACCAGGACCGCGAGTTCCTGCTGCGCGGCGGCGTGTTCTCGAACGAGATGATCGACGCCTACGTCGCGCTCAAGGAAGAGGAGGTCACCCGCTTCCGCATGACCACCCATCCGCTGGAGTTCGAGCTGTACTACAGCTCGTGAGCCCGCGGGCGCCGTCCTGCGGATGTGTTCACCGGGCAGGACGGGCGGCGTTCCTGCCCGTCCTTTTCCATGACGCAGTGCGCAATACGGCCGCAGGCCCGCGCGAACGGCGGCCGCGGGTGTCCGCGCGAGCGTGAACAAAGCCCCGCGCCGGAGCGCGAAGTGTTTTGTAATCAGAGTGCTTTTGTCATAGACTGCTCCTCCCGCCCGCCGTTCTCCGACTGCCGAGGTGCCGGTCATGGCTCGACTCTCCGCCTGCGCACTTGCGAGCATCGCGCTCTTCGCAGCGTCCCACGCGTATGGGCAAAGCACCGTCTGGCGCTGCCTGAACGACGGCCGATCGCAATACACGAACATCAAGAAGGAGACGGTGGGCAAGAGCTGCACGGTGGTGAGTCGCGAGGTGTCGGTGATCTCGGCGCTGTCGCCGGCGCCCGCGGTCGCGCCGGCGTCGGCGCGACCGGCCGACTTCCCGCGCGTCGATCGCGAGACGCAGCGCGAGCGCGACGACACGCGCCGGCGCATCCTCGAGCAGGAGCTCACGACCGAGCAGAACAGCCTCTCCGCGGCGCGCGCCAGGCTCGCCGAGCAGGAGAGCGCGCGCGGCGGCGACGAGCGCAACTACCAGAAGGTGCTCGACCGTCTGCAGCCCTTCCAGGAAGCGGTGGCGCGGCACGAGCGCAACGTCGCCGCCATCCGCAGGGAAATCGCCGGCTTGCGATAGCAGGCCGCAGCGCAGGCGCGGGCCGCCGCGCCGCGCCGCACTCCCCACCGCCTGCAGGACGCGCCGTGCGCGGCGCGCGGGCCGTCGCGTGAGCGCGCTCGCGTTCGCCGGCCTCGATCTCGTCGCCACCGCGGTGGTGCTGCTCGACGGCGGCCTGCGCATCGTGTATGCGAACCCGGCCGCCGAGAATCTGCTCGAGCAGAGCGCGCGCACCCTGCGCGGACAGCCGTTCCTCGGCCTGTTCGAGAACGTCGCCCCGCTCGGCGAGCGGCTCGCGCAGGCGATCGCCGAGCAGCGCGGGCTGTGGAACCAGGCGATCGACCTCGAGCGGACCGACCGCGAGCCGCTGCACGTGAACCTGCTCGCGAGCCCGCTCGAATCGCCGGAGGCGGCGCTCGTCCTCGAGCTGCGCTCCATCGACCAGCGGCTGCGCCTCGAGCGCGAGGAGCGCGAGCTCGCGCAGGCGTTCGCGAACCGCGAGCTGATCCGCAACCTCGCGCACGAGATCAAGAATCCGCTCGGGGGCTTGCGCGGCTCGGCGCAGCTGCTCGAGCGCGAGCTCGACCGGCCGGCGCTCGCCGAGTACACGCAGGTGATCATCAAGGAGGCCGACCGGCTGCAGCTCCTGGTCGACCGCCTGCTCACCCCGCACCGGCCGACGGCGCGCGGGCCGGTCAACATCCACGAGGTGAGCGAACGGGTGCGTGCGCTGATCCTCGCCGAGTTTCCGGAGCTGCGCGTCGAGCGCGACTACGACGCGAGCCTGCCGGAGATCTCCGGCGATCGCGAGCAGCTGATCCAGGCGGTGCTGAACATCGCGCGCAACGCGGCACAGGCGGTCAAGGGCCGCGGCGAGATCGCCCTGCGCACGCGCATCGCCCGCTTCGTCACGATCGCGATGCGGTTCTACCGCTCGGCGATCGAGCTCGCCGTGATCGACAATGGGCCCGGAGTTCCCGAGGCGCTGCGCGAGCGCATGTTCCACCCGCTCGTGTCGGGGCGCGAGGGCGGCACCGGGCTCGGGTTGACGCTCGCGCAGACCTACGTCCAGCATCACCGCGGGTCGATCGAGTGCGACAGCCAACCCGGCCGCACGGTCTTTCGCATCGTTCTGCCGCTCGGCGCAAACGGAACCAAGCCATGAAACCTGTCTGGGTAGTCGACGACGACCGCTCGATCCGCTGGGTGTTCGAGAAAGCGCTCGCGCGCGAGGGCATTCCGTTCAAGACCTTCGGCCTCGCCGAGGATGCGATGCACGCCCTCGATCACGATTCGCCGCAGGTGCTCGTCTCGGACATCCGCATGCCGGGCGCCTCCGGGCTCGAGCTGCTGCAGAACGCCAAGGACCGCTATCCGCAGCTGCCAGTGATCGTGATGACGGCCTACTCCGACCTCGAGTCTGCGGTGGCCGCGTTCCAGGGCGGCGCGTTCGAGTACCTGCCGAAGCCGTTCGACGTCGACCAGGCGGTCGATCTCATCCGCCGCGCGCTCGACGAGAGCCTGCGCGAAGCGGAGGGTCAGGAGCCGCCCGCCGCCTCGCCCGAGATCCTCGGCCACGCGCCGTCGATGCAGGAGGTGTTCCGCGCGATCGGCCGGCTCGCCAACTCGAACGCGACCGTGCTGATCACGGGCGAGTCGGGCACCGGCAAGGAGCTCGTGGCGCGCGCGCTGCACCGCCACAGCCCGCGTGCGGCGAGGCCCTTCATCGCCATCAACACGGCGGCGATGCCGAAGGATCTCCTCGAGAGCGAGCTCTTCGGCCACGAGCGCGGCGCGTTCACCGGCGCGCAGGCGATGCGGCGCGGCCGTTTCGAGCAGGCCGAGGGGGGCACGCTCTTCCTCGACGAGATCGGCGACATGCCCGCCGACCTGCAGACGCGGCTCCTGCGGGTGCTCTCCGACGGCCAGTTCTACCGCGTGGGCGGGCATCAGCCGCTGCGCGCCAACGTGCGCGTGATCGCGGCGACCCACCAGGATCTCGAGGCGCGCGTGCGCGAGGGCCTCTTCCGCGAAGACCTGTACCACCGTCTGAACGTGATCCGACTGCGCCTGCCGAGCCTGCGCGAGCGGCGCGAGGACATCGCGGTGCTCGCGCGCCATTTCCTCGCCAAGAGCGCGCGCGAGCTCGGCGTGGATGCGAAGCGCATGTCGGACGCGGCAATGAGCTTCCTCGCGGCGCACGACTGGCCCGGCAACGTGCGACAGCTCGAGAACGTGTGTCACTGGCTCTGCGTGATGGCACCGGCGCAGACGATCGAGATCGCCGATCTCCCGCCCGAGCTGCGCGCCGACACGGGCAGGCCGGTGGAGGCGGACTGGACCACGGCGCTGCAGCGCGAGGTCGACAGGGCGCTTCTGCGCGGCGAGTCGAACCTGATGGATGCGCTCTCGCGCCGCTTGGAGCGGGTGCTGATCGCCCAGGCGCTCGCCCATACCGGTGGACGCCGCATCGAGGCGGCGGCGCTGCTCGGCATCGGCCGCAACACCATCACGCGCAAGATCGCCGAACTCGGTATCGAGGGCCGCGGCGAGACCGTCGAGCCGGAACTCTGAGGCCGCACCGGCGCCGCCACCGCGCCGCGCTTCCGGAATGCGAAACCGTCGCGCGCGGTGGCGGGCGCACCCCATTCCGGAATCCGGTAACGACGCGTGAGCGGCGAGAGATTACCTCGTCGGGTTGTTGGTTTGTGCGCTGCAAAGTAACATTGCAGATCCTCCCAACCGACGCGCGAGCATTCCGAGATGAGCCAGAGCCTCCCCAAAGGCGTGACGATCCACGCCCCAGTGACCGCCGAGTACGCGCGGATCCTCACCACCGACGCGCTCGCCTTCGTGGCGAAGCTGCATCGCACCTTCGAGCCGCGCCGCCGGGAATTGCTCGCGGCGCGCGCGGCCCGGCAGAAGACGTTCGACGCGGGCGCGCTGCCCGACTTCCTGCCCGAGACGCGCAAGATCCGCGAGTCGGAGTGGACGATCGCCGACCAGCCCAAGGACTTGCTCGACCGCCGCGTGGAGATCACCGGCCCGACCGACCGCAAGATGGTGATCAACGCGCTGAACAGCGGCGCCTCCACCTTCATGGCCGACTTCGAGGACGCCAACTGTCCGACCTGGGCCAACATGATCGAAGGCCAGGGGAATCTGCGCGATGCGGTGCGCCGCGCGATCACCTTCGAGCAGGGCGGCAAGAAGTACGCGCTCAACGAGAAGACCGCGGTGCTGATCCCGCGGCCGCGCGGCTGGCATCTCGACGAGAAGCACGTCCACATCGACGGCAAGCCGGTGTCGGGCGGCATCTTCGACCTCGCGCTCTACGTCTTCCACAACGCGAGAGAGCTGCTGGCGCGCGGTACCGGCCCATACTTCTACCTGCCGAAGATGGAGAGCCACCTCGAGGCGCGGCTCTGGAACGACATCTTCAAGATGGCGCAGGAAGAGCTCGGCGTGAAGCAGGGCTCGATCAAGGCCACGGTCCTCATCGAGACCGTGCTCGCCGCTTTCGAGATGGACGAGATCCTTTGGGAGCTGAGGGAGCACTCCGCGGGGCTCAACATCGGCCGCTGGGACTACATCTTCTCGTGCATCAAGAAGTTCCGCGTCAACAAGGACTTCTGCCTCGCCGACCGCGGGCAGGTCACGATGACCGCGCCGTTCCTGCGCGCCTACGCGCTCTCGCTCGTGAAGACCTGCCACCGCCGCAACGCACCGGCGATGGGAGGCATGGCCGCGCAGATCCCGATCAAGAACGATCCGGTCGCGAACGAGGCCGCGCTCGAGAAGGTGCGCCAGGACAAGCTGCGCGAGGTGACCGACGGCTGCGACGGCACCTGGGTCGCGCACCCGGGCCTCGTGCCGATCGCGAAAGAGGTGTTCGACAAGCACATGCCGCAGCCGAACCAGTACGGCAAGCAGCGGCCCGACGTGACGGTGAGCGCGAAGGACCTGCTCGATTTCCAGCCCGAGAAGCCGATCACCGAGAGGGGGCTGCGCAACAACATCAACGTCGGCATCCAGTACCTCGGCGCCTGGCTCGCCGGCAACGGCTGCGTGCCGGTGTTCAACCTGATGGAGGACGCCGCCACCGCCGAGATCTCGCGCTCCCAGATCTGGCAGTGGATCCGCTCTCCGAAAGGCGTGCTCGACGACGGCCGCAAGGTCACCGTCGAGCTCTTCCGCACGCTCGCGCAGGAGGAGCTGCCGAAGGTGCGCGAGTACCTCGGCGAGGCGGGCTGGAAGGCGGGCAAGTACGAAGCGGCGGCGAAGCTGTTCGATGAGATCACCACCGGCGATTACGTGGAGTTCCTGACGTTGCCGGCGTACGACCTGATCGATTGAAGAACCGCGTTTCGCCGGTCCGGCTTCGGCGGATCGTACGAGGGGGCGCGGGTTCCCCGCGTGCGTTCCGGGTATGATCATCTGGGCCGCCCGTCCGGCCCGTTCGGAGGCCCCCGGGAAGCCCCGCGGAAGGAGGTCATTCCCGCGAAAGAGACCGTGTGAAAACCCCTTCGTCGCTCCCGCGAAAGCGGGAGCCGAGAATGAGGTGCCTCGCCTGCTCAACGGCTACGTGGATCCCCGCTTTCGCGGGGATGACAGCTTGCCCGCCGTTTGCGGATTTTTCACACGGCCTCGGAAGCGGGACGCCAGGGCATACGCAAATCCACGGCTTGCCGGATTCCCGCCCCCGGATGGCTTCCTTGGGTAGCGGTACCGCGGGGAAGGCTCGCGCAGAGATTCCCTAACGGGTGGTTCCCCCGCCCCTGCTCGGGCCCGCGCCGAGCGCGTCGTCGAGCATGTAGCGCAGGCATTCCTCGATTCCGGCAGCGGAGAGGTCCGATCCGGGGTGAGGCGACAGGTCGAGCAGTACGGCCTCGCCGTCACACCGGGCGGCCATCGCATCGACCTTGGTGCACTCGCCGGAGGGGCAGGCCCACGCGCTCTGCCGGCGGCACCCCTGTATCGCGGCCAGGATGTCCTTCTCGCGTCCGACGGCGGACTCGATGCGGATGACCAGCCGTTCGCCCAGCTTCTCGACCTCGAAGCGCATACCGCCTCCCCGTCCGCTGCCCGTCGCGCGACCGTCTTGCGGCCCGGTCACTTTCCCGTACCCCGGAGGCCATCATACTCTGCGCAGACTGAGCAGGATGATCGCCCCGATCACCACGAGGGCGCCGACGACCTGCAGCGGGGATACCGCCTGGCCGAGGAAGATCCACGCCAGGACCAGCACGACGATCGGCTCGATGCTGAGCACGACCGAGTTGTTGACTGCGCCGAGGCGCGGCAGCAGCACGAACAGCGCCGTGATCGCCGCGCCGTAGAACACCGTGAGCAGCGCCAGGCCGAGCCAGCCGGTGGCGGCACCGGGCAGCGCGAACGCGCCGCCGACCGTGCCGAGCGCCGTCACGGTCACAGCCACCACGGCAGTCGTGTAGAAGGTGCGCACGCGCCCGTCGACGTCGGCGAGCCAGCGCGTCGTGAGGAAGAGCACCAGGGCGAACGAGAGCGCGGCGCCGAGCGCCCAGCCGACGCCGGGTCCGATCTCCGCCCAGCGTCCGGCGACGTGCCGCGCGCCGCCGAGCACGTCCAGGGCGAGCGCGAGCCCGGCGAGCGCCAACGGCATGGCGGCGAGCGTCCGCGAGCTGGGACGCTCGCCGCCCGCCACCCACGAGACGAACGCGAGCAGCATCGGGAACGTGTAGAAGGACAGCAGCGCGAGCGCGACCGGCAGCACGGCCACCGCGGAGTAGAGGCAGTAGCTCTGTACCGCGAGCAGCGCGCCGACCGCGAGCGCACGCGCCAAGCGCGGCCGCGGCAGCGCGAGCGGCACCCCTTGAAGCCCGATCAGGGCGAGCACGAAGAGCGCGGTGCCCGTCGAGCGGAAGGCGACCGCGGTGGTGACGCTCGCACCGTGCTCGAACGCGACGCGCGCGGCGACGTGATTCGAGCCGAACGCGGTCGCGATGGCGAGCAGCGCCGCGATGCCGAGCCGCGGGCCGATCACCGGCACCGTCCGGCCGATCGTCCCGGACCGTCCTGCTGCAACCCGCCGCGCCGTCGCCGCACCATTGTTCGCTCCTCTCCCCCGGGTGTGCGCCACGCCGGCGGCGCGCCGCGTATTCCAGCAGAAAACGCGTCTTCGCGGTGAACGCGCGCCGGTTCCGTTTCGCGTGCGCGGCGGGTAAGATCGGGCGATTCCCGCCCGTCCGCCCATGACCGACATCGCGCGCGACCTCACCCGCACCGTCCTCGCAGTGCTCACCATCGGTCTGCTGATCGGCGCGACGCTCTGGATCCTGCAGCCATTCCTGCCCTCGCTCATCTGGGCGACGATGATCGTCGTGGCGACCTGGCCGCTCATGCTCGCGATCCAATCGCGGCTCTGGGGCCGGCGCTGGCTCGCCGTCACGGTCATGACGCTCGCGCTGCTGCTGGTGTTCGTGATCCCGTTCTCGCTCGCGGTCGCCGCGATCGTCGAGAACGTCGACGATGTCGCGCGCTGGGCGAAGTCGCTCGGGGCGCTCGAGCTGCCGCCGCTGCCCGAGTGGGCCGCGCGGATGCCGCTGGTCGGCGAGAGGCTCGAGGCCGCGTGGCGCGAGCTCACCGCGGGCGGCGGCGCCGAGTACCTGCCGAAGATCGCGCCCTACGTCGGCCAGGCTGCGCGCTGGTTCGCCGGCCAGGTCGGCGGGCTCGGCCTGGTGGTCGTGCAGTTCCTGCTGACGGTCGTGCTCGCGGCCGTGCTCTATTTCTCCGGCGAGAGCTTCGGCGAAGGCGTGCGCCGCTTCGCGCGGCGGCTCGCCGGCGAGCGTGGCGACGGCGTCGTGCAGCTCGCCAGCCAGGCCGTGCGCGCGGTCGCGCTCGGCGTCGTGCTGACGGCGCTCGTGCAGGCGGTGCTCGGCGGCATCGGGCTGGCGATCGCCGGCGTGCCGCTCGCCACCATCCTCACTGCCGTGATGTTCATCCTCGCGGTGGCGCAGGTCGGCGTCGGCCCCGTGCTGATCCTGTCGGTGATCTGGCTGTACTGGACCGGCGACGTGCTGTGGGGGACCGTGCTCCTCGTGTGGGCGATCCCGGTGACGGCGCTCGACAACGTGCTGCGGCCCATCCTCATCCGCCGTGGCGGCGCCGACCTGCCGCTGCTCCTGATCTTCGCCGGGGTGATCGGCGGCCTGATCGCGTTCGGGCTGATCGGGATCTTCGTCGGTCCGGTGCTGCTCGCCGTCACCTACACACTGCTGTCGGCGTGGGTGGCCGAGGAGGTGGCGGGCTCGGTCGGGCGGCCGCCGGCGGCGGGCTAGCGTCCGCGCGGGACCGCGCCGCTCGCGGCTTCGCGCTGCAGTTCGTCCGCCACCCATGCCGAGAATGCCCGGACCTCCGGCCGCTCTTCGGCATCCGCGGCCGCTACCAGAAAGAAGGCGCCGCCCTCCGCGACCGCATCGCGGCCGAGCGGCGCCACCAGGAGCCCGTTGAGCAGATGGCGTGTGACGAGCGGCAGCCGGCCGAGCGCGACGCCGCTGCCGTCGATCGCCGCCTGGATGACCTGGTCGTAGTGCGAGAACCGCACCGTGCCGGCCGAGCCAGCCAGCGCGATTGCCCGGTCCTCGAGCCATTGCGTCCAGTCGAGCCACGGCGCGCTCATCCGGTCGGGCTCGAACTGCAGGAGCACGTGGTGCGCGAGGTCCGCGGGCGTCACCAGCGGGCGTGCGGGATCGGCAAGCAGCGCCGGCGCGCACACCGGCAGCACACGCTCGACGGCGACGTGCTCGCCGCGCTCGGGCGCCGCGCCGGGCGGCATCCAGCGGATCGCCAGGTCGACGTGCTCGCGCTCGAGGTTCATCACGTTGTTGCTGGCGGCGACGCGCAGGTCGACGTCCGGGTGGAGTCGGGCAAACTGCGGCAGGCGCGGCGCCAGCCACAGGGAAGCGAACGGCACGTTCGTGGTGACGGTGAGCCGGGGCGCGTCGGGGTGCCGAGTCCATCCACCGCCTCTTCGATCCGTCGCAGGGCATCGCCGACGGCGTGCTGCAGCGTCCGCCCGGCGTCGGTGAGCTCGAGCCCGCGGCTGACTCGCCGGAACAGCGGCTGGCCGAGTTGCTCCTCGAGGGTCTTGATACCGCGGCTCACGGCCGACTGCGTGACGAACAGCTCCTGGGCGGCGCGCGTGAAGCTCACGTGCCGGGCGGCCGCTTCGAAGCTCTTCAGCAGATCAAGTGAGAGGCGCGGGCGCCGGTGCATGTCCATTCCTCCAGCTCATGGCTGTCCTGAGAAACCATCGTTTGAGGCGCGCCGCGGGGAGCACCACAATCAACACCGTGCATCACCCGAACGTTAGGCGAGTGGCCTGCGGGCCGCAAGCGGGCGAAAGGAGATCCCAATGATGATCGAGACGAGCGAGCTGTTGATCGACATCGAGCGCGGCAAGATCGTTCCGGTCGAGGAACCGCGCGGAATGCGAATCGTCTGCACGCGCGGGGAAGTCTGGATCACGCAGCATCGGTGCACCGAGGACGTGATCCTCGGACCCGGGCAGTCCTTCCGGTCGACGGCTCCCGGAGCGGTCCTCGTCCAGGCGCTGCGGACCGCGTCGCTGACGCTGCACGCGCCGGCCGCGGATCCGCGCCGTGCGCGGTCGCGGCCGGCGGCCGCACTGCGGCGGCTGCAGCGGCTCGCGTGCTGGTCGCCGCGGCGCGCGCTGTCGGAGGCGTAGCCGTTACTGCAGCGAGGGGAAGCGCGCGCGATCGTGCGGTGCGGCGTAGTCGATCTGCGGACCGATCGGCACCACGCCGCCCGGGTTCACGTGCCGCAGGCCGTAGTAGTGGCGGCGGATGTGGTCCAGATTGACCGTCGCCGCGATGCCGGGAAGCTGATAGAGGTCGCGCACGTAGCCCGGCAGGTGATGGTAGTCGGCGATGCGCCGCAGGTTGCACTTGAACAGCCCGACGTACACCGGGTCGAAGCGCAGCAGCGTCGTCAGCAGCCGCCAGTCGGCTTCGGTCGGCGCGTCGCCGCACAGGTAGCGGCGCTCGCCGAGCCGCGCGTCCAGCCCGTCGAGCGTGTCGAAGAGCGGCCCGACCGCCTCGTCGTAGGCCTCCTGCGAGGTCGCGAAGCCGCAGCGGTACACGCCATTGTTGAGCGTCGCGTAGATGCGCTCGTTCAGCGCGTCGATCTCCGCGCGCAGCCGTTTCGGATAGTAGTCGCCCGGGCGCGCGCCCACGCGGTCGAATGCCGAATTGAACATCCGGATGATCTCGGAGGACTCGTTGTTGACGATCGTGCCGGTGCGCATGTCCCACAGCACCGGGACCGAGACGCGCCCGGTGTAGTCCGGCTTGGCGCGGGTGTAGATCTCGTGCAGGAAGCGCGCGCCGTTCACGGCGTCCGGCACGACGCCCGCGCCGGCGGCGAAGCTCCAGCCCTGCTCGCCCATGTTCCAGTGCACGACCGAGACCGGCACGAGCGCCTCGAGGCCCTTCAGCGCGCGGTAGATCAGCGTGCGGTGCGCCCAGGGACAGGCGTAGCTCACGTAGAGGTGATAGCGGCCCGGCTCGGCGGCGAACCCGCCGTCGCCGCTCGGCCCCGGCGCGCCGTCGGGCGTGATCCAGCTGCGGAACTGCGCGGCCTGGCGCTCGAAGCGTCCGCCGGTCTTCGCGGTGTCGTACCAGCGGTCGTACCAGACGCCGTCGATCAGCAGCCCCATGACTCCTCCTCTATCCGCGTGCCGCGCCCTGCGCGCCCCTGGACGGCGCTACGGGCGCGGCGCGGCCCGCCTACTCGCGCTGTCCGCGCCGGGACTCCTCGCGCACGCTCAGGTACACCGGGCCCCACACTGGGTGACCCGCCTCGGCGCGCGAAAGTTCAAAGTCGGGATCGAGCGCGAACGCCTGGCGGAACTCGTTGCGGCACTGCTGCGTGCGGCCCGCGGCGCAGTGCACGAACCCGAGGTACTTGTGTGCCGCGATCTTGTCGGCCGTGAAGAGGAGCTCCGAGGCGAGCGCCGATTGCAGCCGTGCCGCGGCGAGAGCGTACTTGCCCTCCTCGTAGGCGCGGATGCCCGCCGAGAGCTCGCGCTCGGCCTGGCGCAGGGCGATCTGGTCGGCGCCCACCGTGCGCACCGGCGTGGACGAGCAGCCGCCCGCGAGCAGCAACACGAGGCTCGCGGCAGCCAGCGCACGCCGGCGAAAGAGCCGAATCGGCACGGGGCGGCTATCTGAATTGGTGCTTGATCTTGACCGCGGAGTCCGCGCCCAAGTCGAGCATCACCACGTGCGGCTTCAGGTCCGCGTTGCGGATCTCGACCTTGCGCCGTCCCGCGGGCACGGTGATCTGGTTCAGCGGCGGCGTGACGCCCATGCGCTGGCCGTCGACGTACACCTCGCCCCAGGGCGCGATCGCGAGCATGACCTTCGCCTCGGGCGCGCGCGGCGCGGGCGCCGCGGCGACCGTGCGCCGTGCGGCAGGCGGACCTGGCGCGCGCGCCGCGGCGCTCGCCGTCGTCGCTGCCGCGTTCGATGGCGGAGTGCGCACCTGCGGCTGTTCCGGCGTCGATGCGGTCGCGGCGCGCTCGATTCGCGGCGTCGCGGCGATCGTCGCGACCGGGCCCGGCGCGTCGCCGACTGCGCTGCCGCCGTGCAGCGTCCACGCGAGGGCGAGCGCCCCGACCACCGTGCCGACTGCGACTCCTACGAGCACCCGCGTGCGTGCGCCCTGGCCGGCGGCACGAGAGGCTTCCGGCGCTGCGGCGCGCGGCGGCAGCACGACGGTATCGTCGCCTACGGACACCGGACGCGCCGGAATCGGCGCGGCGGGGGCCTCCGCCACCACGAGCTCCCCGCGCACGAAGCGCGTGAGATCGGCGGCGAGCGCGTGCGCGCTCGCGTAGCGGTCCGCGGGCCGCTTGGCAATGGCGCGGCACACGATCCGGTCGAGCGCTGCCGGGACCCGCGGATTCAGCGCCGCCGGCGGCGGCGGCACGTGCGTCGCCACGCGGTGCATCACGGCCTGCATGTCGTCGGCGCCGAACGCCGCCTCGCCGGTCAGGAGCTCGTACAGCACGACGCCGAGCGAGAACACGTCGGAGCGGCCGTCGACGGCCTGCGCGTTCACCTGCTCCGGCGACATGTACTTCGGCGAGCCGATCAGCGTGCCGGAGAGCGTGCTCGCCGCGCTCGGCAACCGCGCCACGCCGAAGTCGGTGAGCTTGGGAACGCGATCGCGCACGACGATGATGTTGGCCGGTTTCACGTCGCGATGGACGATCCCTTGCGCATGCGCGTAGGCGAGCGCATCGGCGACCTGCGCGCCGATGGCCGCGATCCTGGCCGGTGGCAGCGCCGCGTGCGCCGCGAGCAGATCGGCGAGCGACGGCCCTCGAGCAGCTCCATCGTCACGTACAGCAGGCCCCCTCGCGGCCCGCGTCGTGGACGGTCACGATGTTCGGGTGGCTCAGGCGGCCCGCGGCGCGGATCTCGGTGAAGAAGCGCGCCTCGAAGAGCGCCACCTCGTCGCGCGGCAGGTCGACGCGGATCGTCTTGATCGCGACCTCGCGCTCGATCACCGGGTCGCGCGCGCGGTACACGACGCCCATCGCGCCGCGGCCGAGCTCGCAGACGAGCCGATAGCGACCGAGCCGGTCGAGCGCCCCGGGCGCTTCGCTCGGACCCTGCCGCGACTGGGTGATGGCAACCGACATGTCGTGACAACCCGACGTTTCGCGCGTCAGCGTGGAAAGCGGTTCCTGCGACCCTAAGTGTCGGTTCCCCGAGTGTCAAGCAAGCATGCCCGCCGGCTGGCTCCGCGCGGGCGAAACGGGACGACGCCGACCCTGCGGGCGGGAATATTTAACGCGCGCGCATGCGCGGCGCTCGTACGCTTGGCCGGCGCATGAACTACCCCCGTGCGCTCCCGCCTGCGCCCGGCGAGAATGCGTCGTCTTGATGGTTCCGATCCCACCAACGCCCTCTCCGTTCGCCGCGGCGCCGCGCGCGGCGCAGCCGCCATGCGCGTGCGGCTGAGCACCGCCGCCGTTTCCGATCCGGGTCGGATCCGCGCGTACAACGACGACAGCCTGGCCGCCGACGCCGAGCTCGGCGCACTGGTCCTCGCCGACGGCATGGGCGGGCACAACGCCGGGGACGTCGCGGCGCGCATGGCGACCGCGCTCGTGCTGGAGCATCTGGCGAGCGCGACGAGCCGGCGCGACGCGCCGGAGCCGCGGATCCGCGCGGCGATGAGCCATGCGAACGCGGCGATCGTGCGCGCTGCGCGCGCCGATGCGGCGAAGAGCGGCATGGGCGCGACGGTGGTGGTGGCGCTCTTCGGCGAAGGACGCGTGACGATCGGCCACGTCGGCGATTCGCGCGCCTACCGGCTGCGCGGCGGCCGCCTGAAGCTCCTGACCCGCGACCACACCATCCTGCAGCAGCAGGCCGAGACCGGCCTGGTCGACCGCGAGGGCGCGCGCGTCTCGCGCAACCGTAGTCTGGTGACACGCGCGCTCGGCGCCGAAGCGCAGGCCGAGGTCCTCGAGACCGACGTAAAGCCGGAGGATCTCATCCTGCTCTGCTCCGACGGGCTGAACGACATGGTGGACGACGCCGACATCGAGCTTGCGCTCGCCGAGCTCGGTTGCAACCTGGATTTCGCCGCCGAGACGCTGGTCGAGATGGCGAACGACAACGGCGGCCAGGACAACATCTCGGTGCTGCTCGCGCGGGCGGACCCCGAGCCGCCGGTCCGGGCCGGCTGGCCGCAGCGGCTGTTCGGCTGGCTGCGGAGCTGAGGGGGCGCGCGATGGCGAAGCTCGTCGTGACCTCGCCTGCGGGAGGCGAGTCGCACTACTTCGTCGACAAGGACCGGCTGACGATCGGCCGCGACGCCGCGTGCGACATCGCGCTCGCCGACGCCGCGGCGAGCAAGGAGCACGCGGTGATCGTCACCGTCGGGCTCGACCACGTGCTGCAGGATACCGGCAGCCGCAACGGCACGGCGGTGAACGGCAAGCCGATCGGGACGCATGTGCTGCAGAACGAGGACCTGATCGAGATCGGCGAGAGCAGGATCCGCTACCGCAACCGGCGCGCGAGCCTCGAGGCGGACCTCGAGCGCACCATGATCTACAACGCGACGCTGCCGGGCGGCGCGAGCACCAGCGCGGCGGGCGTCGCGCGGAGCGTCGAGCCGCCGGCCGGCGCGGGGACGCGCGACGAATCGTCGGCGTCGGCGTCGGTGGCGCGCACGGCGCGCGCCCGGTTCCCGCTCGGGGCGGTGCGGGCGCTGGCGGGTCGCCTTGCCGGCACCGAGCTCACGCTCGGGCGCCCGCTCGCCACGTTCGGGACGCGCGCGGCCGGGCTCGCGGTGATCCGGCGCCGGCCGCATGGCTACTTCGTGGCGCACGTCGCGGGCGCCGCACGCCCCAAGGTGAACGGCACGGTCGTCGCCGCCGAGCCGCGCGCGCTCGCGCCCGGCGACGTCATCGAGATCGGCGGCGAGCGGCTCGAGTTCCTGCGCGCGGGGTAGCGAAGCTCGGCAGAAGGTCGTCATTCCCGCGGAGCCGGGAATCCGGAGCGCGCGCGATCACCGGCTTGCTCGATGCCCGCTTTCGCGAGGATGACGGAAGCAGAGGTTCCCTACAGATCGAGCTCGGCGACGACCGGCGCGTGGTCGGACGGGCGCTCGAGGGTGCGCGGTGCGGTATCGATGGTGCAGGCGGTGCAGCGCTCGGCGAGCGCCGGCGAGAGCAGGATGTGGTCGATGCGCAGCCCGATCTTGCGGCGAAACGCGTTCATCCGGTAGTCCCACCAGGTGAACGACTTCTCCGGCTGTGCAAAGAGCCGGAAGCCGTCCTTGAAGCCGAGGCCGAGCAGCCGGACGAACGCCTCGCGCTCGGGCTCCGAGAAGAGCACTTGGCCCTCCCAGAGCTGCGGGTCGTGGACGTCGCGCGGCTCCGGCGCGATATTGTAGTCGCCGAGCACCGCGAGCCGCGGGGGCGCGCGCGAGCTCGGCGGCGAGCCAGCGCTCGAACGCGGCGAGCCAGCGCAGCTTGTACTCGAACTTGTCCGAGCCGACCGACTGGCCGTTCGGCACGTACGCGCACACGATGCGCACGCCGCCCACGGTCGCCGCGAGCACGCGCTTCTGGTCGTCGGCGAACTCGGGTATGCCGGGCCGGACGTCGGCGAGCGGCTCGCGCGCGACGATCGCCACGCCGTTGTACGTGCGCTGTCCGGCGAACGCCGCTTTGTAGCCCACCGCCTCGAGCTCGGCCGCCGGGAATTTCGCGTCTTCGAGCTTCGTTTCCTGCAGGCAGACCACGTCCGGGCGTTGCGCCTGCAACCAGTCGAGCAGGTGCCCGAGCCGGACCTTGAGGGAATTGACGTTCCAGGTCGCGAGCTTCACCGACACCGGGCGTGCCGCTGCGGGGGTGGCACGCGCCTCAGCGCGGCGCGTACGGACCCTTCGGCTGCTCCGGCGGCGCCGCGGCGGCGGCGGGCTTGGGGGCGGGCTTCTCGTCCTGACGCGCCTGCTGTCCGGGCAGGAGCTGCGAGGACTTCGGATACCCCGCCTCGTCGAGCGCGGTGTTGTACATGCTCTCCTCGTAGCCCTGCTTGACGATCTTGCCGACGACCAGCACCGGCACGTTGGTGTCGCCGGACACGCGCTTCAGCTCCTCGCGCTTCGCCGCTTCGTCGACCGAGACCTCCTTGTACGGGACGCCGCGCTTGTCGAGCAGCCGGCGCGCGTTGGCGCAGGCCTCCTTGCAACCCGAGTACGTGTAGAGCGTGACGGGGTTCGCCTTCGCGGCCTGCTGCAGGCCGTACGGGAGCGGGGAAGTCTCGATCACACTCGCCTGCAGGCTGCGCTTCTCGACCTGGCGCGCGGCCTGCGGCGGGGGCGGGGTGTCGGAGTAGTGGATCCGACCGCTCTGGTCGACCCAGCGGTAGGTCTGGGCGCCGGCTGCGGTCGCGGCGCCGGCCAACGCCACTCCGACGGCGATGATGAATATCGTCCTGCTCGACATGACTTCCCTCCCGGAGAGTCGCATGGCGCGATGAGCAGCTATGCACTCATCATACCATTGTGCCTCAGCAGGGCATCCACCTCGGGCGCTCGGCCGCGGAAGAGTGTGAACGATTCCATTGCCGGACGGCTGCCGCCGACCGCGAGGATCTCGTCGCGGAAGCGCCGGCCGCTCGCCGGATCGAGCACGCCGCGCTCCTCGAACAGGCTGTAGGCGTCGGCCGAGAGCACCTCGGCCCACTTGTAGCTGTAGTAGCCGGCGGCGTATCCGCCGCCGAAGATGTGCGAGAAGCCGTTCGGGAAGCGGTTGTACGCCGGCGGGACGACGACCGCCACCTTGCGGCGCACCTCGTCCAGCAGGTCGAGCGGCGTGCGCGCCCCCCCGGGCGCGAAGTCGTGATGCAGCCGCATGTCGAACAGCGCGAACTCGAGCTGGCGGACCATCTGCATCCCGGCCTGGAAGTTCTTCGCCGCGACCAGCTTGTCGAAGAGCTCGCGCGGCAGCGGGGCGCCGGTGTCGGCGTGCGCGGTCATGTGCTCGAGCACCTCCCACTCCCAGCAGAAATTCTCCATGAACTGGCTCGGCAGCTCGACCGCGTCCCACTCGACGCCGTGAATGCCCGACGCGCCGAGGTAGTCGACGCGCGTGAGCAGGTGGTGCAGGCCGTGGCCGAACTCGTGGAAGAGCGTGAGGACGTCGTCGTGCGTGAAAAGGGCCGGCTTGCCGTTCACCGGGCCGGGGAAGTTGCACACGAGATACGCCGCCGGCGGCTGCACCGCGCCGTGCCTGCGCCGGCGCGCCATCGCCTCGTCCATCCAGGCCCCGCCGCGCTTGGTCTCGCGCGCGTACAGATCGACGTAGAGGTGGCCGACCAGCGCGCCGTCCGCGTCCGCGATGCGGAAGAAGCGCACGTCGGGATGCCAGGTCTCGGCGCGGTCGGGCTCGATGCGGATGCCGTAGAGCGTCTGCACCAGGCGGAACATGCCCTCGAGCACCTTGTGCTCGGGGAAGTACTGCTTCACCTCCTGCTCGGAGTACGCGTAGCGCCTTCTGGCGCAGCTGCTCGGAGGCGTAGGCGACGTCCCACGGCGCGAGCTGCGCCAGGCCGAGCTCGGCCCGCGCGAACTCGACGAGCTCGGCGTAGTCGCGCCGCGCGAACGGAAGCGAGCGCTCGGCGAGGTCGTTCAGGAAGTCGAGCACCTCGCGCGGCGACTCGGCCATCTTCGGCACGAGCGACGCCTCGGCGTGGCTCGCGAAGCCGAGCAGCGTCGCGGCGTCCTTGCGCAGCTCGAGCATCCGCGCGATGAGCGGTGTGTTGTCCCACGCGCGCGCGCGCTCCGCATCGGGCACGGCGCCCGCGCCGCCCAGGCTCGCCTCATAGCGGGCCGCCTCGGCGAGCGCCCTCGGGTACTCCTCGCTCGCTCGCGTGCTGTACGCGTGATAGATGCGCTCGCGCAGTCGCCTGCTCTCGGCGTACTGGATCACCGGCACGTAGCTCGGCGCCTGCAGCGTGATCTTCCAGCCCGTGCGCCCGTCGCGCTCGGCGGCGGCGCGCGCCGCGTCCTGTACGTCGTCGGGAACCCCGGCGAGCTCGGCGCGGTCCCCGACGTACAGGGCGAAGGCGTTGGTCGCATCGAGCACGTTCTCCGAGAACCGCGTCGCGAGCTTCGCGAGCTCTTCCTGGATTTCGGCGAAGCGGCGCTTGCGCTCGGGCGGGAGCTCGGCGCCCGCGAGGCGAAAGTCGCGCAGCTCGTGCTCGATGATGCGCCGCTGTGCGGCGTCGAGGCGCTCGAACTCCGCGCTCGCGCCGATCGCCTTGTACTTCGCGAACAGCCGCTCGTCGTGCCCGAGCTCGGTCCAGTACTGCACGATCTTGGGCTGGTTGGCGTTGTACGCGTCGCGCAGCGCCGGGCTGTCGAGTACGCCGTGCAGGTGCCCGACCACGCCCCAGGCGCGCGTCAGGCGCTCGTTCACGTCCTCGAACGGCTCGACGAACTCGCGCCAGGTGGCCGGCGTCGCGGGATCGGTGAGGCCCGCGAGCGCGGCGCGGCAGTCGGCGAGCAGCAGGTCCACCGCCGGCGTGATGTGTTCCGGCTTCACCGCCGCGAAGCGCGGCAGGCCGCCGAAGTCGAGCAGGGGGTTCGCGTCGATTTTCATGCGTGGATCGTGAGTGTCCCGGGGGAAACGTGAAACGTGAAACGTGAAACGTGAAACGTGAAGGAGCCCTGGGGGCTCGCTACGCCTGGCCGAGCTCCGCCGCGCGCACGGTGTTCGCCATCAACATCGCCACCGTCATCGGCCCGACGCCGCCCGGGACCGGCGTGATGTGCGACGCCTTGCCGAGCAGCGCATCGAAGGCCACATCCCCGACCAGCTTGCCGTCGGACAAGCGGTTGATGCCGACGTCGATCACGACGGCGCCCGGTTTGACCATGTCGGCGCCGAGCAGTTGCGGGCGGCCGACCGCCGCCACCACGATATCCGCACGCCGCGTGTGGTCACCCAGATCTCGCGTCCGCGAGTGGCAGATGGTGACGGTCGCGCCCTGGTGCAAGAGCAGCATCGCCATCGGCTTGCCGACGATGTTGCTGCGGCCGACGATCACCGCGTCGCGCCCCGCGAGCGCAATCCCCGTCGCCGCCAGCATCTCCATGACCCCGGCCGGGGTGCACGGCACGAACCGCGGGGCGCCGATCGTGAGCCGGCCGACGTTGTCCGGATGAAAGCCATCCACGTCCTTCTGGGGGGCTACCGCCTCGAGCACGCGTTCCGTCCCAATGTGCTGGGCAGCGGCAGCTGGATCAGGATGCCGTGAATGCGAGGGTCGGCGTTCAGCGTATGGATCCTGTCGAGGAGCTCCGCCTCGGTGGTCGCCGCCGGGAGCTCGACATGCTCCGAGTAAATGCCCACTTCGGCGCAGACCCGCATCTTTGTGCGGACGTAGACCTTGGACGCTGGATCGTCGCCGACCTGCACGGCAGCCAGTCCCGGCGGTCGGCCGCGCGCGGTGAGGGCGGAAGCACGCGCGGTGAGTGCGGCACGCAGTTTGCGGGCGAGCGCGGCGCCGTCGATGACGGAGGTGTCCATGCCGGGAGGGGAATCGTGCGATGGCCAACCGAGCCGACGCGGCCGCGATTCTAACATCCACCCATGATCCGCCCGAGCGCGGGCCGAGGCGGGCGGCCGCCTTTACCGACCGCGAACGAGGCTCTAGAATCCATTCTACAATCCGGGCGTTAATTTCGTATCTCGAAAGAAGCGGGGACGCGGCGCGGAGACGAAACGGGTGCCGCGACCCTCGCCGCCGGTGCCGATTTGGCCCTGCGGCGAAGCGCGTATTAAGCTAGCTTCGCCACCGGCACGGTGCTTTTCCGCCGCCGATCCGTTTCCCAGGCTCTGCTCTCGCAGGAGGAGTCCGTCATGTCCGCGCAGCCCGACTTCAACGCCGCGAACGATCCCGACACCCTCGAGACCCAGGAATGGCTCGACGCGCTCGACGCGGTGCTCGAGCGCGAAGGTCCGGAGCGGGCGCACTTCCTGCTCGAGCGCATGATCGAGCGGGCGCGGCGCTCGGGCGCCTATATCCCCTTCTCGGCGAACACCGCGTACATCAACACCATCCCGCCGCACCTGGAGGAGCGCTCGCCGGGCGACGCGGCGCTCGAGGAGCGGATCCGCTCCTACGCGCGCTGGAACGCGATGATCATGGTGGCGCGGGCGAACAAGCGCGAGGGCGACCTCGGCGGGCACATCGCGACCTTCGCCTCGGTCGGCACCCTGTTCGGCATCGGGTTCAATCATTTCTGGCGCGCACCGAGCGCCGAGCACGGCGGCGACCTCGTCTACTTCCAGGGCCATGCCGCGCCCGGCATCTACGCGCGGGCGCTCATGGAAGGGCGGCTCAGCGAGGAGCAGGTGGACAACTTCCGCCGCGAGGTCGACGGCAAGGGCATCTCGTCCTACCCGCATCCCTGGTTGATGCCCGATTTCTGGCAGTTCCCGACCGTGTCGATGGGGCTCGGGCCGATCCAGGCGATCTACATGGCGCGGTTTCTCAAGTACCTCGAGGCGCGCGGCCTGACGAGGACCGAGGGGCGCAGGGTCTGGGCGTTCCTCGGCGACGGCGAGATGGACGAGCCCGAGTCGATGGGCGCGATCGGCATGGCCGCGCGCGAGCGGCTCGACAACCTGGTGTTCGTCATCAACTGCAACCTGCAGCGCCTGGACGGCCCGGTGCGCGGCAACGGCAAGATCATCCAGGAGCTCGAGAGCGACTTCCGCGGCGCCGGCTGGAACGTGATCAAGCTGATCTGGGGCTCGTACTGGGACCCGCTGCTCGCGCGCGACACCGAGGGCATCCTGCAGCGGGTGATGGAGGAGACGGTCGACGGCGAATACCAGAACTACAAGGCGAACGACGGCGCGTTCGTGCGCAAGCACTTCTTCGGCAAGCATCCGAAGCTGCTCGAGATGGTGTCGCGTATGACCGACGATGATATCTGGCGGTTGAACCGCGGCGGTCACGACCCGCACAAGATCTACGCCGCGTACGCCGCGGCGGTGAAGCACAAGGGGCAGCCGACCGTCATCCTCGCCAAGACGATCAAGGGCTACGGTCTCGGCCGTCAGGGGCAGGCGCAGAACCCGACGCACCAGCTGAAGAAGCCCGACATCGACACGATCCGCCAGTTCCGCGACCGCTTCAATGTCCCGGTGCCCGACGAGCGGCTCGAGGCGCTGCCGTTCTACCTGCCGCCGAAGGACAGCCCCGAGATGCAGTACCTGCACGCGCGGCGCCAGGCGCTCGGCGGCTACCTGCCGCAGCGGCGGCGCAAGGCCGACGTCGCGCCGTCGGTGCCGCCGCTCGCGGCGTTCGAGGCGGCGCTGAAGCCGACCGAGGGGCGCGAGGTCTCGACCACGATGGCGCTCGTGCGCATCCTGACCGCGCTGATCCGCGACAAGGAGATCGGCAAGTTCGTGGTGCCGATCGTGCCGGACGAGGCGCGCACCTTCGGCATGGAGGGCATGTTCCGGCAGCTCGGGATCTTCTCGCAGGAGGGGCAGAAATACACGCCGGTGGATCGCGACCAGGTCATGTACTACCGCGAAGACAAGGCGGGCCAGATCCTGGAGGAGGGCATCAACGAGGCGGGCGCGATGTCGTCCTGGATCGCCGCCGCCACCTCGTACAGCCACTCCAACCTGCTGATGGTGCCGTTCTACATCTTCTATTCGATGTTCGGCTTCCAGCGGGTCGGCGACCTCACCTGGGCGGCGGGCGACCAGCGCGCGCGCGGTTTCCTGGTCGGCGGCACCGCCGGCCGAACCACGCTGAACGGCGAGGGCTTGCAGCACGAGGACGGCCACAGCCACGTGCTCTACTCGCTGGTGCCGAACTGCGTGTCGTACGACCCGACGTTCGCCTACGAGGTCGCGGTGATCGTCCGCGACGGCTTGCGCCGCATGGTGACCGAGCAGGAGGACGTCTATTACTACATCACCGTGATGAACGAGAACTACGAGCATCCGGGCATGCCCGCGGAGGCCGCGGCGGGCATCCTGAAGGGTATGTATCTCTTCCGCGAGTCCGCTGCGCGCAAGCACCGCGTGCAGTTGCTCGGTTGCGGTACGATCCTGCGCGAGGTGATCGTCGCCGCCGGTATGCTCGCCGAGGAATGGGACGTGGCGGCCGACGTGTGGAGCTGCCCGAGCTTCACCGAGCTCGCACGCGAGGGCATGGCGGCCGAGCGCTGGAACCTGCTTCATCCCGAGGCGCCGCCGCGCAAGTCCTACGTGGCGCAGTGCCTCGAGCGCCGCGACGGCCCGGTGATCGCCTCGACCGACTACGTGCGCGCCTTCGCCGAGCAGATCCGCCCTTACGTTCCGCGCGGGCGCGTGTACCGCGTGCTCGGCACCGACGGCTTCGGCCGCTCGGACACGCGCATGAAGCTGCGCCATCACTTCGAGGTCGACCGTCACTGGGTGACCGTCGCCGCGCTCGGCGCGCTCGCCGAGCAGGGCGCGATCCCGCGCGCGACGGTGGGCGAGGCGCTCCGTAAGTACGGCATCGACGCGGAAAAACCGAACCCGCTCGCCGCGTGACGGGGACGCCATGAGCGCGATCAAGGAGGTGCTGCTTCCCGACATCGGCGACTTCGAGGACGTCGATGTCATCGAGATCCTGGTGAAGCCGGGCGACGCGGTGGCGAAGGAGCAGTCGCTGATCACCCTGGAATCGGACAAGGCGACCATGGAGATCCCGTCTCCGGACGCCGGCGTGGTGCGGGAGATCCGCGTCAAGGTCGGCGACAAAGGTCTCCGAAGGCGCGCCGATCGTCGTGCTCGAGGCGGGCGATGCGGCGGCGCAGCGCGTGGCCGCGCCGCAGGCCGCCCGGGCGGCCGAGCAGGCGCCCGCGACGCAGCCTATTGCCGCGGCCAAGCCCCCCGCCGCGCCTGCCGCCCCCGCCAAGGGCGGCATGCGCGAGGTGCGCGTGCCGGACATCGGCGACTTCGAGGGTGTCGACGTCATCGAGCTCCTGGTCAAGCCGGGCGATCGGATCGAGCCGGAGGCCGGCATCGTCACGCTCGAGTCGGACAAGGCGACGATGGACGTGCCCTCGCCCGCGGCCGGTGTCGTGCGCGAGCTCAAGGTGAAGGTCGGCGACAAGGTCGCGGAGGGCGCCCTGCTGCTGCTCCTCGAGGAGGACGCCGGCGCGCCGGCCGCGGCCGCACCGCCGCCGACCGAACGCGCCGGACGCAAGCCGGCCGAACGGCCCGAACCGCCGGTCGAGGCGGTGCTCGAGGCGCTCTCGCACGCGCGCCCGGTGAGCGTGCCGGTGCCGGGCAGCGCTGCGCCGGAGGGCGGCGCCTACAAGCCGCACGCGAGCCCCTCGGTGCGCAAGTTCGCGCGCGAGCTGGGCGTCGATCTCGCGCGGGTCCAGGGCAGCGGACCGAAAGGGCGCATCCTGCAGGGCGACGTCCAGGCGTTCGTGAAGGGCGTGATGGCGCAGGCGCCGGCGGCGCCCGCGGCCGGCGCGGCGATGCCGTTCGCGCTGCCCGAGTGGCCGAAAGTCGACTTCGCGAAGTTCGGGCCGGTCGAGACGCGCCCGCTCTCGCGCATCAAGCGGATCTCGGGCGCCAACCTGCACCGCAACTGGGTCTCGATTCCGCACGTCACCCAGTTCGACGAGGCCGACATCACCGACCTCGAGGCGTTTCGCAAGGGCGCCTCGGGCGAGAGCGAGAAGCAGGGGTTCAAGCTGACGTTGCTCGCGTTCCTGCTCAAGGCCTGCGTGACCGCCCTGCGCCAGCACCCGGAGTTCAACGCCTCGCTCGACGGCGAGAACCTCGTCGTCAAGAAGTACTACCACGTCGGGGTCGCGGTCGACACGCCCGACGGGCTCGTGGTGCCGGTGATCCGCGACGTCGACCGCAAGGGAGTATTCGATCTCGCGCGCGAGCTCGGCGAGACCTCGCAGCTCGCACGCGCGAAGAAGCTCAAGCCCGGCGACATGCAGGGCGGCAGCTTCTCGATCTCGAGCCTCGGCGGCATCGGCGGCACCGCGTTCACGCCGATCATCAACGCGCCGGAGGTCGCCATCCTCGGGGTTTCGCGCTCGACCATGCGGCCGGTGTTCAAGGACGGCCAGTTCGTGCCGCGGCTGATGCTGCCGCTGTCGCTCTCCTACGACCACCGGGTGATCGACGGCGCGGCGGCGGCGCGCTTCACGAGCTACCTGGCGTCGGTGCTGTCCGACATCCGCAGGTCGCTGCTATGAGGTGAGCGCGTGAAGACGTGAGCGCGTGAAGGCGCGGACCGCGCGAGCACGCTTCCGACCTCACGCGCCCCGCCGTTCACGGATTCACGACTCCTAGACTCCACGGATTCACCTCATGGCCAACATCACGCAAGTTCGCGTCCCCGACATCGGCGACTTCAAGGACGTCGCCGTCATCGAGGTCCTGGTGAAGCCGGGCGACCGCGTCGAGGCGGAGACGGGCCTCGTCACGCTCGAGTCGGACAAGGCGACCATGGACATCCCGTCGCCGGGGGCCGGGGTGGTGCGCGAAGTCAAGCTGAAGGTCGGCGACAAGGTCTCCGAAGGCAGCGTGATCCTGTCGCTCGAGGGTGCCGACGAGAAGGCCGCGGCGGCAACCCCACCGCCACCGTCCTCCGACCAGGGCGACGGCAAGCGAGGGGGCCGAGAGACCGCGAACCCGCGGCCGGCGGCCGCCGACACCGGTGCCGCCGATCTGCAATGCGACGTCGTCGTGCTCGGCTCCGGCCCGGGGGCTATTCGGCGGCCTTCCGCGCCGCTGACCTGGGGCTCGCGACCGTGCTCGTCGAGCGCTACGCGACGCTCGGCGGCGTGTGCCTGAACGTGGGCTGCATTCCGTCCAAGGCGCTGCTGCACGTCGCTGCGGTCGCCGACGAGGCGCGCGGCCTCGCCGCGCACGGCATCGCCTTCGGCGAGCCCAGGGTCGACCTGGAGAAGCTGCGCGCCTGGCGCACGAAAGTCGTCGGCAAGCTGACCGGCGGCCTCGCGAGCATGGCGCGGGCGCGCAACGTGACCGTGGTCCAGGGCGCGGGCAGCTTCGCCGGCCCCAACCGCCTCGCGGTCGAGACCGCGAGCGGCCGCAAGGCGATCGCGTTCAAGCATGCGATCATCGCGGCCGGATCGCAGGCGGCGCGGCTGCCGTTCCTGCCGGAAGATCCGCGCATCGTCGACTCGACGGGCGCGCTCGAGCTGCCGTTGCTGCCCAAGCGACTGCTCGTGATCGGCGGCGGCATCATCGGGCTCGAGATGGGCACTGTCTATTCGGCGCTCGGGGCGCGCCTGGACGTCGTGGAGATGCTCGACGGTCTGATGGCCGGCGCCGACCGCGACCTCGTCGCGGTGTGGCAGAAGTTCAACGCCAAGCGCTTCGATCACGTGATGCTCGAGACGAAGACCGCCAAGGTCGAGGCGACGGACGCCGGACTGAAGGTCTGGTTCGAGGGCAAGCAGGCGCCCGCCGAACCTCGGATCTACGACATGATCCTGGTGTCGGTCGGCCGCGTGCCGAACGGCAAGCGGATCGGCGCCGAGGCGGCCGGCCTCGCCGTGGACGAGCGCGGCTTCATCGCGGTGGACCGGCAGATGCGCACCAACGTGCCGCACATCTTCGCGATCGGCGACATCGCGGGGCCGCCGATGCTCGCGCACAAGGCGGTGCACGAGGGCCACGTCGCCGCCGAGGCGGCCGCCGGGCGGAAATCCTTCTTCGACGCGCGCGTGATCCCGTCGGTCGCCTACACCGATCCGGAGATCGCATGGGCCGGCGTCACCGAGGACGAGGCGAGGAAGCAGGGACTCAAGTTCCGCACCGCCAAGTTTCCCTGGGCGGCTTCCGGCCGCGCGATCGCGAACGGCCGCGACGAGGGTTTCACCAAGCTCGTCTTCGACGAGCAGACGCACCGGATCATCGGCGGCGCGATCGTCGGCACCGGCGCGGGCGACCTCGTGAGCGAGATCGCTCGCGATCGAGATGGGCGCCGATGCCGTGGACATCGGCAAGACGATCCATCCGCATCCGACCACGAGCGAGTCCGTCGGCATGGCCGCCGAGCTCTACGAGGGCGTGTGCACCGATCTGCCGCCGCCACGCAAGCGCTAGCGCGCGCGGTTCGCGGGAGGGCGCGCTGCGGCGCGTGGGCGCGGTATGCGTCGCGCGGTGTGCTGGCGTGCGTCGCCGCGTGCGCGGCAGCGCTCGCCGCCGCGGCCGAACCGACGCCCAATCCGGTGCACGAGCCTGACCGCGTGTGGGCGTTCGACGGCTTCGCGCTGCGCCCGCCGCCGGGCGAGGCGTGGTTCAGCCTGATGAAGTCGCGCGAGCGGGTGGTCTTCGCGAAGCGCGTCTCCGATCCCGCGTACGGATTCGTCGCCGTCGCGTCGAGCGAACTGCTCGGCGAGACGCCGGCGAGCGCCGATGCGCTGCTCTCGCACATCCGGACGCGCCGGCCGCGGACCCCGGATCCGGACCGTTACGAACTGGTCGAGCGCGCAGAATCGCTGGAGGACGACGCGCCGCCGTGGTGCGTCCGCTACCGGCTGCGCGCCGAGGACAGCCGCGCGAGCCGCTTCTACCCCCACATCGTGCGCATCGCGGGCCGCGCTTGCCTGCACCCCGACCGCGCCGGGCTGGTGATCGACGCGAGCTACGCGGAATGGGCGCTCGAGGGCGCCGAGCGCCCCGCGGCGCACGCGGAAGGCGAGGCGTTTCTCGCCGCGCTGCGCACGACCGGCGCGAGCGCCGTCGTAGCCGATGCCGATGCGCTCGCCTCCGAAGGCGCCGTCGCGCAGGCGGTCGATCTGCTCACGCCGCTCGCCGCGGGCGGCGACGCACTAGCCGCGTTGCGGCTCGGCGCAGCCTACGAGCGCGGCCGCGGCGTCGCCGCGGACCCGGCCGCAGCGTCGCGCTGGTACCGGATCGCCGCCGATGCCGGCGAGGTCGACGCGCTGTACAACCTCGGTGCGATCCACGCCCGCGGCGTGGGCGTCGTGCGCGACGTCGGCGAGGCCGTGCTCTGGTTCCGGCGTGCGGCCGACCAGCGCGACGCGCAGGCGCAGCTGAATCTCGGCCTGCTGTACCTCACGGGGGACGGCGTCGCGCCGGATCGGGCCGCCGCCCGCTACTGGCTGGCGCTCGCCAGCGCAAACGGCAACGCGCGCGCGCGCGCGCTCCTCGACGAGCTTGCCCAGGCGCCGATGCCCGGCAGCGAGCGCGGCGTTCGCTAGAATCGGGCACCGGTCGTCGGGCGAGGCAGGCGCATGACCCAGGACGAGCTGAAGGCCGCGGTCGCGCGCGAAGCGATCAGGCACGTCGTCGAGGACGCCGTGGTCGGCGTCGGCACCGGCTCGACCGCGGACCTCTTCATCGACGAACTGGCGAAGATCAAGGGCCGGATCGCCGGCGCGGTGGCGAGCTCGGAGAAGACCGCCGCGCGGCTGAAGGGTCACGGCATCGCGCTCCACGACCTGAATGCCGTGGGCGACCTGCCGGTCTACGTCGACGGGGCGGACGAGGTGACCGAGCACCTGGCGATGATCAAGGGTGGGGGCGGCGCGCTCACGCGCGAGAAGATCGTGGCCGCCGTCGCGCGCACGTTCGTCTGCATCGCCGACGCGTCGAAGCTCGTGCCGGCGCTCGGCCGGTTCCCGCTGCCGGTCGAGGTGATTCCGCTCGCGCGCTCCCACGTCGCGCGCGAGCTCGTCAAGCTCGGCGGGCAGCCGCGGCTGCGCGAAGGCTTCGTCACCGACAACGGCAACGTCATCCTGGACGTCTCCGGCCTCGAGATCCCGGATCCGGTCGAGCTCGAGGCGCGCATCAACAACATCGTCGGTGTGGTCAGCAACGGGCTTTTCGCGATGCGCCCGGCCGACGTCTTGCTGCTCGGCACCGCGCAGGGCGTGCGCACCCTGGCGCGGGCCTGACCGGATCAGCGCCGGCGCGGCGCAGCGGTGGCCGCGGGCCTGTGACGCGGCCTCCGCAATGCTATGCTAGCCAGGATTCCCGACGCACCGCACCGACGCACCGCAGATGGCCGAGCACCACACTTCGAAGCAGTTCGACGCCGAGCTCGAGGCGGTGCGCACGCGCGTGCTGCAGATGGGCGGGCTGGTCGAGCAGCAGATCGTGCGCGCCGTGGACGGGCTCGCCTCCGGGGACCTGCCGGCGATCGAGCGGGTGATCGCCGACGACCACCGGGTCAACACGGCCGAGGTGCAGCTCGACGAGGACTGCAGCCACATCATCGCGCGCCGGCAGCCGGCGGCGAGCGACCTGCGCCTGCTGATCGCGGTCATCAAGACGATCACCGACCTCGAGCGCATCGGCGACGAGGCGGAGAAGATCGCGCGCATGGCGAAGCTGATCCACACCGCCGAGCGCATGCACATGCCGCGCGTCGAGGTCAAGAACGCCGCGACGCTGACCCTTGCGATGCTGCGCAAGGCGCTCGACTCGTTCGCCCGGCTCGACGCGAAGGCGGCGCTCGACGTGGTGCGCCAGGACGAGGCGGTCGACGCCGAGTTCCGCGGCATCCTGCGCCAACTGATCACTTTCATGATGGAAGATCCGCGCACGATCAGCCGGTGCCTCGAGGTGCTGTTCGTGGCGAAGGCGCTCGAGCGGATCGGCGACCACGCGAAGAACATGGCCGAGTACGTGATCTACATGGTCGAGGGCCGCGACGTGCGGCATCTGAGCGACGCGGAGATCGCGGAGGCGACCGGACGGTGAGCCGAGGGACGTCGGCGACGCCTCGAGTGCGGGGGCGTCGCCGACGGAGCCTCCGCCGCGGTCATCCCCGCGCAAGCCGCTGGGATCCAGGAAGCGGTTGATCGCGTGCGCGCTCGATGCGCGCTTTCGCGGGAATGCCGACCTTCTCTCGCGCCGCTTCCCTAGGCCTTTGGCGGAACGTATCCCGCCGGGCGGTCGACGTTGCCGCCGAAGAAGTACTGCTCGGTCTGCTCCAGCAGGTACTTGCGCGCCGTGGGGTCGGCCAGATTGAGGCGGTTCTCGTTGATCAGCATCGTCTGATGCCTGATCCACTGCTGCCATGCCTCCTTCGAGACGTTCTCCCCAGATGCGCTTGCCGAGCTCGCCCGGCACCGGCGGCAGGTCGAGCCCTTCGGCCGCGCGCCCGAGCTTGATGCAATTCACCATTCGCGTCATGTTTTCCCTGTTCCGCCCCGGGGACTGCCAACGGCTATTCTAGCCTCGCACGCCGCGATGGTTGCCGCGCCGCTCAGCGCAGCGTCTTGACCAGCACCTTCGAGCGGCGCTGCCAGTTGTAGAGGCCGCGCTTCTCCCTCGGCAGCGCGCCGACGCCGTCGACGGCGAAGCCGCGCTCGATGAACCAGTGCGCGGCGCGCGTGGTGAGCACGAACAGCTTCTGCATGCCCAGTGCGCGGGCGCGCACCTCCAGCGCCTCGAGCAGCTTCTCGCCGTAGCCGCGCCCGCGGTACTCCGGCCGCACGGCGAGCGCCGCGAGTTCCACGCTCTTCGCGCGCGCGAACGGGTAGAGCGCGGCGCAGCCGAGGATCATCTGGTCGTGCTCGATCACGAAGAATCGGCCGATCTCCTGCTCGAGCCGCTCGCGGCCGCGCCGCACGAGCGTGCCCTCGAGCTCGAGCGGCTCGATCAGCTGCAGGATGCCGCCGACATCCTCGATCGTCGCCGGCCGCAGCCGCTCGAGCTTGTCCTCGGTCAGCATCGTTCCCGAGCCTGCGTGGGTGAAGAGCTCGATCAGCAGCGCGCCGTCCTCGCCGCGGCTCACGACGTGGGCGCGCGCGACGCCCTCGCGCACCGCGCGCGCGGCGCGGGCAAGGCAGCGGCGCGTCTCGTCGGACAGGTGCTTGCCGCGGCCGAGCAGCCGCTCGGCCTCCTGCGCGGTGAGCTCGGGCAGCATGCGCTCGTCGCGGTCGACGACCGGCGCATCGGAGAGGAAGACGAGCTTGTCGGCCCTGAGCGCGACTGCGGCGGCGAGCGCGACGTCCTCCATCGCCAGGTTGAACACCTCGCCGGTCGGCGAGTAGCCGAGGTTCGAGAGCAGCACGATGCGGCCGTGATCGAGCGCCTCGACGATCGCCCCCGCGTCGACGCGCCGGACCTGGCCGGTGTACTGGAAGTCGACGCCGTCCACGACGCCGATCGGCTGCGCGATCACGTAGTTGCCGGCCGCGAGCCGGATCGCCGCGCCCGCCATCGGCGAGTTCGGCAGCCCTTGCGAGAATTGCGCCTCGATCTCGACGCGCAGGACGCCCACCGCCTCCTTGACGCACTCGAGCGCAACGGCGTCGGTGATGCGCATGTCCTGGCTGTAGCGCGGCGCGAGGCGCCGGCGCTTGAGCTGGCTATCGATCTGCGGGCGCGAGCCGTGCACCAGCACGAGCCGGATGCCGGCGCTGTGCAGCAGGTTGAGATCGTGCGCCAGTCCGACGAAGCGTCCGTCGGCGAGCACCTCGCCGCCGAACGCGACGACGAAGGTGCGGCCGCGGAAGGCGTGGAAGTACGGCGCGACCGAGCGAAACCAGCTCACGAAACGCTTGTCCGACTCGAGCGGCATGACGGCAGACCGGGTGTGATTGGCGCGCGGCGCGGGCAAAGCGCGGATTCTACGGCACTTTCCCGGGCGCTTCGCGCCGGCGGGGCGTCTGCCACGTCAACGCCGGAGGCGCCCGGCGCGTTCACCAGCCGTGATCTAGACTAGACTGCAACCGGGGGCGAACGATGCAGACGCGAATGGCGGTCCGGCTCCGGAAACTGGCCGCGGCGCTCGGCGCCGCAGCGGTGCTCGCGCCCGCGCACGCGGCCGACGCCACGGCTGATGACTGGAGCACCTTCAGCCGCTTTCTCTCGATTCTCCAGGTCGTCATGCAGGCCGCGGCCAAGGAGGATGCGACCGAGACGCAGCGCGCCATGGAGGACATCCTCGCCGGCCGCAATGCCGAGGCGAACGATCTCGCGCAAGAGCTCTTCTCGGAGGTGCCGCCGGCCGAGCGGGGACAAGATGATCTCGATCGGCCGGACGCTGCTCGAGCTGCAGCAGAAGCAGGCGCGCGCCGAACGTCGCGCTCTGGGCGACGCCCCGGCGATCCGCGCGCGCAAGGATCTCGCCGACATGGGCCTCACCTACCACGACAAGCAGCAATTCCTCGACGCGGTCCGGCGCGGCGACCTGATCGCCGTGCGCCTGTTCCTGACCGGGCGCGGCGTCGACCCGAACGCGGCCGACGTCTGGGGCACGAGCGCGCTCGATCTGGCGAAGCGCAACGGCAATCCGGAGCTGGTCGCGCTGCTCGAAGGCGCAACGAGGAAATGACGAACAGCAGTTAGCAGTCGGCAGCTGGCAGCGGCCGGAGTAGAGAGCGCGGCACCGCCCCGATTACTGCCAACGGTCCGGCGGCCACTGCCGGCTTTCTTCCTCAGCAGTCCCCCCACAGCGCCTGCAGCGCCGCGAGCGCGGCGAGCGGCGCGGTCTCGGTGCGCAGGGTCCGGGGACCGAAGCGCACGGGCACGAATCCGGCGGCGAGGACGAGGGTGCGCTCCTCGAGCGCGAGGCCGCCCTCGGGCCCGATCAGCACGTGGACCGGCGGCGCGGGCGCGATATCGCGCAGGCGCGCACCGGCCGCCGGCGCGAGCAGCAGCCGCGTCCCCGCGCGCGGCGCATCGGCCATGAACTGCGCGAACGGCACCGTCCCCGCGAGCTGCGGGATGCGGTTGCGGCCGCACTGCTCGCACGCGGCGATCACTACGTTGCGCCAGTGCGCTTCGCGCCGCTCGAGCCGCTCCGAGGCGAGGCGCACCACCGAGCGCGCGGTGACGACCGGCCGGATCGACGCGACGCCGAGCTCGGTCGCCTTCTGCAGCACGAGGTCCATCCGGTCGGCGGCGCAGACGCCCTGGATCAGACGGGTCTCCAGCGGCGACTCACGGTCGACTGCCGTGCGCGTGCGCACCGCGGCGGTGACGCCGCGCTTGCCGACGGCGACGAGCGCCGCCGCCGATTCGGTGCCGTCGCCGTTGAAGAGCGTCACCGGATCGCCGCTGCGCAGCCTGAGCGCGATTGCGTGCCGCGCCGCGCGCTCGGTCAGGGTGACCGTGGCGCCGGGCGCGAGCGGACCGTCGCAGAAGAGCCGGTGGACGCGCTGCGCGGCAGCGGCCGCCTCGGGGGCGCCGCGGGAGGACGGCGGGGACCACATGCTAGAATTCTAGAAGTTATCTCGAGATCGCGGCCGTGCTGCTTCCCGAACCGAGGTCGTGCGCTAGATAGGTTCCGGCGTCCCGCCGGCGTCCGCCGGCCGCTCCACGGAAGTCTTTCCACGAAGCCCTTCTGATCATGGCAGCGCAATCCACCGTCTGCGATTTCGGCTGGAAGGCCGTCGACTTCGACCTCGCGGGGGTCGACGGCAAGCGCCACGGCCTGGCGACCGCCCGCGGGCCGAGCGGCCTGCTCGTCATGTTCATCTGCAACCACTGCCCCCTACGTGCAGGCGGTCCGACCGAGGCTGGTCCACGAGTGCCGCGAACTGGCAAGGCTCGGCATCGGCAGCATTGCGATCAACCCGAACGACCCCGCCGACTATCCGGAGGACTCGTTCGAGAACATGAAGCGCGTGGCCGACGAGTTCGGCTTCCCGTTCCCGTACGTGTTCGACGCGACGCAGGAGGTGGCGCGCGCCTACGACGCCCAGTGCACGCCGGACTTCTTCGGCTTCAACGCCGAGCTCGAGCTGCAGTACCGCGGGCGTCTGGACGCCTCCCGGCGCGAGCCGGCGCAGGGCGCGCAGCGCGAGCTCTTCGAGGCGATGTCGCAGATCGCCCGCACCGGGCGCGGGCCGGCGGAGCAGACGCCGTCGATCGGCTGCAGCATCAAGTGGAAGCGCGCGTAAGGCTCCATCCGGGCGTGCGCGCATGATCGACGCGCTGGTCGAGGCGGTGCGCGAGGTCGGGCGCACCGAGATCCTGCCGCGCGCGCAGCGCTGTGCGCGGCGAGCGCAAGGGCGACGGCAGTCTCTTCACCGAGGCGGACACCGCCGCGCAGGCTGCGCTGATCCCGCGGCTGCGCGGCCTGCACGATTGTCCGGTCATCGGCGAAGAGATGACCCGCGAGGCGCAGCGCGCCGCGTGGGGACGCGGTACCGGCGCCGCCTGGTGCGTCGACCCGATCGACCGGGACCACGAACTTCCTGCAGGGCATCCCCTACTACGCCGTGTCGGTCGCGCTGATCGAGCAGGGGCGTCCGCGGCTCGGCGTCGTGTACAACCCGGCGATGGACGAGACGTTCCACGCGGCGGCGGGCGAGGGCGCCTACCTGGACGGCGTGCGGATCGCGTCGCGGCCGGCGCCGGCGGGGGCTCGCCGAGGCGGTCGCCTCCGTCGAGCTGAAGCGCATGCCGCGCACCGCGGCCGTGCGCCTCGCGCGCGAGCTGCCGTGGTACTCGTACCGCAACTTCGGCGCCGCGGCGCTCGACTGGTGCTGGCTCGCGGCGGGGCGAGGTTCGACGTGTACTTGCACGCGAGCCATATGCTGTGGGACTACGCCGCCGGAGCGCTCGTTCTCGCCGAGGCGGGCGGGGCGATGTCGACCTTCGAGGACGACGACTTCTTCGCCGGGGGGCCGTGGTCGAAGTCGGTGCTCGCCGGGCGCGACGCGGGTCTGTTCGCGCAATGGCGCCGCTACGTTCGCGCGCGGCTGCGAAGCGCGCGTGCGCGCGCGGCGAAGGCGCGGCGGGCGGCACCGCGCCGGTCGAAGCGGGCATGAGCGCGGAAGCGCTCCCGGCTCCCGCGATCCAGGTCGAGGGGCTCGTCAGGCGCTTCGGCCGGGTCGAGGCCGTGCGCGGGATCTCGTTCGAGGTGGCGCGCGGCTCCACGACCGCGCTGCTCGGCGGCAACGGCGCCGGGAAGACGAGCACGCTCTCGATGCTGCTCGGCGTGCTGCTCCCCTCCGCCGGGACGGTGAGAATCCTCGGCGAGGACGTCGGCCGGCACCGCTATCGCGTCCTGCGGCGGATGAACTTCACGTCGCCGTACGTCGATCTCCCGAAGAGCCTGACGGTCGAGGAGAACCTGAAGGTCTTCGCCCGGCTCTACGGCGTGCCGCGGATGCGCGCGCGCATCGGCGCGCTCGCCGCGGAGCTCGAGATCGGCGATTTCCTCAAGCGGCCGTACGGAACGCTCTCGGCCGGACAGCGCACGCGGGTGTCGATCGCCAAAGCGCTTCTGAACGCGCCCGAGGTCCTGCTGCTCGACGAGCCGACCGCGTCGCTCGACCCGGACGTCGGCGACCGCGTGCGTGCGCAGCTCGCCCGCTACCAGCGCGCGAGCGGCGCGACGCTGCTGATCGCCTCGCACAACATGCCCGAGGTGGAGCGCATGTGCGACGCCGTGCTGATGATGCGCACAGGGCGCATCGTCGACCGCGGCTCGCCGGCCGAGCTCGTCGCGCGCTACGGCCGCCGCACGATGGAGGAGGTGTTCCTCGACGTCGCGCGGCGCGAGGAGCCCGCCGGGGCGGCCGCGTGAGCGCGGCGGCCGCTCTCTCGGCGCAGCGCATCTATGCGATTGTGCTGCGGCACCTCTATCTCCTGCGCAAGTCCTGGGTGCGCGTGGTCGAGATGGCCTACTGGCCGACCATGCAGATGGTGCTCTGGGGCTTCATCGCCCAGTTCCTCGCGACCAATTCGTCGTGGGTCGCGCAGGTGCCGGGAGTGCTGGTCTCGGCGCTGCTCCTGTGGGAGATCCTGTTCCGCGGCCAGCTCGGCTTCTCGCTCTCGTTCATCGAGGAGCTCTACGCGCGCAACCTCGGCCACCTCTTCGCAAGCCCGCTCAGGCCCTCCGAGCTCGTGGCGGCGATGGTGCTGGTCTCGCTCGTGCGCACGCTGATCGGCGTCGGCACCGCGGCCGCGCTCGCGTGGTTCCTGTACGCGACCTCGATCTTCGACCTCGGTTTGCCGCTGGTGGCGTTCTTCGCGAATCTCCTCGTCAGCGGCTGGGCCGTCGGACTGATGGTCTCGGCGCTGGTGATGCGCCACGGGCTTGCCGCCGAGAATCTCGCCTGGGGCGCGATCTTCGTCGCCGCGCCGCTCTCCGGGATCTATTACCCGATGAGCGTCCTGCCCCCGTGGCTGCAGGCGCTCGCCTGGTGGCTGCCGACGAGCCACGTGTTCGAGGGAATGCGCGGCGTGCTCGTCGAGCGGACTTTCCTGTGGCACGAATTGTGGAACGCGGTGGCGCTAAATGCGGTCTACGTGACGGTGGGCGCCGGAGTGTTCCTGGCGTCGTTCGAGGGGGCGCGCAAGCGCGGCAAGCTGGTACAGATCGGCGAGTGACCGCATCGTGCCGGGAACGCAAGAGGAGACTACGCCATGTTGCACCGCTTTCGTCGGCGTGCCGGTGTCGCCAGCGCGATTTCCCTGATCCTGATTGCCGCGGCAGGCGCCGCGGGGGCGGGCGAGGCCGATGTCGTCGATGCCAAGGTGCGCCAGGGCGCCAACGGCACGTACGACTTCGACGTCACCGTGCGCAGCAACGACCGCGGCTGGGACTACTTCGCCGACGCGTTCGAGGTGCTCACGGTCGACGGCAGGCTGCTCGGCCGCCGGGTACTGCTGCACCCCCACGAGAACGAGCAGCCGTTCACGCGCGAGCTCCACGGCGTGCGCATCCCGGACGGCATCGACCGCGTGGTGATCCGCGCCCGGCACAAGCCGAAAGGGTACGAGGGAAGGACGCTCACGCTGCCGCTGCCGCGCTAGCCCGCCGCGTCGCCGGACGCATCGAGTCGTATCTGCAAGGCTCATCCCGCGAACCGGGGCTCGGGAATGCCGCGGATGCCGAGGCCGGTGATGCGGAAGAGCGCGCCTGCGCCGAACTGCGGCTTCGCCTCGGCACGGAACATGTCGTGCACCGCGGGGTGCTTCACGCGCGCCATCGAGGTGACGTAGATCTCGTCGAGCTTGTCGCCGCCGAAGGTGAGGCTGGTGACGTTGCGCACCGGCATGCCGATGCGCCGCTCGACCGAGCCGTCGGGCGCGTAGCGCACGAGCTCGCCGCCGATCACCTGCGCGTTCCACATGCAGCCCTCGGCGTCCACCGTCGAGCCGTCGGCCACGCCCGGATCGTCCTTGGTGGTAGCGAAGACTCGCTTGTTCGAGACGGTGCCGTGCTCGATGTCGTAGTCGTACGCCCAGAACTCCTGCTGGAAGGTGTCGGCGAAGTAGAAGGTCTTGTCGTCCGGGCTCCAGCACGGGCCGTTCGAGCAGATGATGCCGCGGTCGAGGAGCGTCACCTTCATGTCCGGGTCGAGCCGCCACAGGCCGCAGATCGCGAGCTCCTCCTTGTCGTCCATGCCGCCGGCGAGGAAGCGGCCGCGCCGGTCGCACTTGCCGTCGTTCAGGCGCGTGCGCGGCTCTTCGGCGTCGACGCGCTGGATCAGCTCGATCTTCCCGGTGCCGAAGTCGAACGTGTAGTAGCCGTCGTCGAGCGCGAGCACCGCGCCGCCGCCCCCTGCGCAGCGCCATCGCGCCGACGTCGTGGTCGAGCGACCAGTGCTCGACCTTGCCGGTACGCGGGTCCATGCGCCAGATCGAAGGCTTGCCCACGCGCCGGCCGGTGCCGTCGACCCAGTAGAGGCGGCCTTCCTCGACGTCCCAGATCGGTCCCTCGCCGAGGTGGTTTTCGCACGCGAGCACGCATTCGATCTTGTAGGCCATTCAGCGCTCCTTCCCGGTTCGAGGCGCCCGGCGGCTCAGTACGTCGCGCGGCCGCCGGAGATGTCGAAGACCCCGCCGGTCGAGAACGCGCAGTCCTCGCTCGCGAGCCAGCACACGAGCGCCGCGATCTCCTCCACCGTCACGAAGCGGCCCATGGGGATCTTCGACAGCATGTAGTCGATGTGCTCCTCGGTCATCTGATCGAAGATCGCTGTCCTTGCGGCAGCCGGCGTCACGCAGTTCGCGAGCACCCCGGTGCGCGCGAGCTCCTTGCCGAGCGACTTCGTGAGCGAGATCACGCCGGCCTTCGACGCCGAGTAGGCCGACGCGTTCGGGTTGCCTTCCTTGCCTGCGACTGACGCGACGTTGACGATGCGCCCGTACTTCCGCCGCACCATGTGCGGCGCGACGCACTTGCAGCACAGGAACTGGCCGGTCAGGTTGACGCGCAGCACGCGCTCCCACTCGTCGACCGGGTAGTCGACCGTCGGGGCGTTGGCGCCCGAGATGCCGGCGTTGTTGACGAGCACGTCGATCCGGCCGAGCGCCGCGGCGGCCGCGCCGGCGGCGCGCTCGACGGCCGCGGGATCGGAGACGTCCACGACTTCGCCGGAGACCGGCCCCTGCAACGCGCTCCGCGCGCGCTCGAGCCCGCGCGCGTCGCGGTCCCAGATGCGCACCGCCGCGCCCGAAGCGAGCAGGCGCCGGACGATGGCGAGCCCGATCCCTTGCGCGCCGCCGGTGACGATGGCGGTGCGACCTGCGAAGTCGAGCTGGTTCAACGAGCCTCCCCCTGGCGCCGATTATACGGGGCCGGATTCGGCGAGCGCAGCGACGATCGCGCGCGCGGTCGCGGCGACGCGCTCCCTGCCGCCGTGCTCGACCGCAACGACGCGGCGCTCGCCGATCTCCCGCACGCGGGTCGGCAATCGGCAGCGGCGCACCGCGGTGTCGCGGTGCAGCGCGGCGCCGCTCGAAGGCGAGACCGAGGTCGCCGAGCCGCGCTACCCGGTGGCCGAGCTCCGCCAGGCAGTCGTCCGCAGCCTCGTGCCCGATGCCCGTACCGGGCGCGTCGCGATGCGCGACGCGCCCGGTCTCATACCCTGCTCGCCGCATCCGGGTGCGGCCGGGCGCCCAAGAACGCCGCCGGGGTCAGGATCGGGTTACGCAGAATCGGCGAGCGTGCCGGGCGCGAGGGTGTGGCTGCGGTGGTCGATGGTCATGGCCGGCCATCTCGTCGGGGCGGGCGAAGCATCGTCGACCCGGCGCGATGCGGTGGCCGGGCGGCATCCGACGAGGACAGGAGCATTTGGTGCAGCGCAGCAATCCCGCTCTCGGCCGTGCGGCCGGCGCAATGGGGATGAATCGCGCGACGCGACTGGCTATAATCCCGCCTTCCGGCTGTGACGGAGCGCAACTAGGGGGAGCCCGTCGGGACCGGCTGCTGTCCGCCGGCTTCCGCCGTCCGCTTCGCAGGCCCCCGATCCGTATCGTCCAGGCGCCGCGCGTGCGCGGGCGCCCCTGGCACGCTGGCCGCCGGACGGCGCGTGCGCCGCGGCGCCCGATTTTTACTCGCTCGAGCAGGAGAGAAAGCAAGATGAAACTGTGCCGCTGGGGCAAGAACGGCTACGAGAAGCCCGGGATGATCGATTCGCAGGGCATGCTGCGCGATCTCTCGACGACCGGGCTTGCGAACATCGACCAGGACACGATCTCGCCGCGCGGGCTCGCCCGGCTGCGCAAGATTCGGCCCGAGTCGCTGCCGCTGATCAAGACCGAGCCGCGCTTCGGCGTTCCGTACACGGGGATCAGCAAGGTCGTTGCGATCGGCCTCAACTACTCGGACCACGCCGCCGAGGCCGGGATGCCGATTCCGTCCGAGCCGATCGTCTTCTTCAAGGCCACGACCAGCATCACCGGCCCGAACGACGACGTCATCCAGCCGAAGGGCTCGACCAAGCTCGACTGGGAAGTCGAGCTGGCGGTGGTGATCGGCGCCAAGGCGCAGTACGTCTCCGAGGAGAAGGCGCTCGACCACGTCGCCGGCTACACGATCGTCAACGACGTGTCGGAGCGCAATTTCCAGCTCGAGCGCGGCACGCAGTGGGACAAGGGCAAGGGCTGCGACACCTTCTGTCCGATCGGCCCGTGGCTCGTCACCACCGACGAGATCACCAATCCGCAGGCGCTCGACATGTGGCTCGACGTGAACGGCGAGCGCATGCAGACCGGCAGCACGCGCACCATGATCTTCGGCGTCGCCAAGATCGTCTCCTACTGCAGCCACTTCATGACGCTCCTGCCGGGCGACATCATCGCCACCGGTACGCCGCCCGGCGTGGGGATGGGCATGAAGCCGCCGAGCTTCCTCAAGCCCGGCGACGTCATGCAGCTCGGCATCCAGGGCCTCGGCGAGCAGCGCCAGAAGATCGCCGCCTGGCCGGGGAAGTAGCGCCGCCGGCGGGCGCACGCACGCGCGGCCCGCGGGCGCGCGGCGACGGCCCATGGTGACACCGTGATTGCAGCGCAGTAGCGCGGCCCTGCCGGGCGCGCTCGTGTCGTGGCCGCCAGACAGAACCCGGCGTGCTTGACCCGAGTCGAATTACTCAAATAGATTGCGGGCATGCTTGGCGGGTGCGGCGTCCTGCCCGCAAGCTTTGCGCATCATGCGAATCGTCGTTCTCGGAGCCGGTGTCGTCGGCGCGACCAGCGCGTGGTATCTCGCGCGCGCCGGCCACGCGGTGACGGTGATCGACCGGCAGGGGGCGGCCGCGCTCGAGACGAGCTTCGCGAACGGCGGACAAGTCTCGGCGAGCCATGCCGAGCCGTGGGCGAATCCCGCGGCGCCGCGCAAGATCCTGCGCTGGCTCGGGCGCGAGGACGCACCGCTCCTCTTTCGCGCCCGCGCGGACTGGGCGCAGTGGCGCTGGGCGCTCGCGTTCCTGTTCGAGTGCCTGCCGGCGCGTGCGCGCGCGAACACGCGCGAGCTGCTGTCCCTCGCGCTCTACAGCCGCGGCCAGCTCCAGGCGCTGCGCCGCGAGCTCGGCATCGAGTACGACCAGGCGCGACGCGGCATCCTGACCTTCCACACCGACCGGCGCGACTTCGACCGCGCGGCGCGACAGGCCGAGGTGCTGCGCGAGCTCGGCGCCGAGCGCGAGGTGAAGTCCCCCGACCAGTGCGTGGCGATCGAGCCCGCGCTCGCGCACGCCCGGGCCGGGCTCGTCGGGGGGGTCTTCGCGCCGAACGACGAATCCGGCGACGCCTTCAAGTTCACGCAGGCGATTGCCGAGCATGGCGCGCGCATCGGCGTGCGCTTCCGTTACGGGTGCTCGGTCGAGCGGCTCGAGATGGAGCGCGGCCGTGTCGCGAGCGTGATCGTGCACGACGCCCACGAGGGGGCCGAGGAGCCGGTGACCGCCGACGCCTACGTCGTTGCGCTCGGCAGCTACAGCCCGCTCCTCCTGCGCCCGGTCGGGATCGCGATCCCCATGCAGCCGGTCAAAGGCTATTCGATCACGCTCCCGCTCGAGGCGGGCGACGAGGCGCCGCAGGTGAGCCTCACCGACGAGGCGGCGAAGATCGTGTTCTCGCGTCTCGGCGACCGGCTGCGCGTCGCCGGCACCGCCGAGCTCGCCGGCTACGACACCGAGGTGAACGCGGTGCGCTGCGAGGCGCTCGTGCGGCGGACTTTCGCGCTGTTTCCGCGCGCGGGACGCGCCGAGCGCGCCGAACATTGGAGCGGCCTGCGTCCGGCGACGCCGTCCAACCGGCCGCTCATCGGGCGCACGCGCGTTCCCAACCTCTATCTCAACACCGGGCATGGCACGCTCGGCTGGACGCTCGCGTGCGGCTCCGCGCGCGCGCTCGCCGATCTCCTGAGCGGCTGTCGTCCCGAGCCGCACTTCGGCTTCCTGCAATCGTCGGAGCGCGCCGGCGGCGCGCCGCTCGAAACCGCCCCCCGTTCGTCCTGACCGCGGCGAAGCCGTGGTCATTCCCGCGCAGCCGGGGTCGAAACCGCCCTGGCGTAGCGTGGGACTGGATTCCCGCTGGCGAGGGCGTGTGAACATTGCGCAAACGACACGCAAGCTGTCATCCCCGCGAAAGCGGGGATCAACTAAGCGCGGCGCGCCGCAGAACCCCGTCCCCTCCTTTTCAAGGAGGGTGCCGCGCGCGAGCGCGGCGGGTGGTTGCGGCGGTTGCACCACGCAATCGCTCACGCGACCCCGGCCGCTTCGCCTCCCCCCCGCGGAGAGGAGGGGACAGAAACGCGCGTTGAGCAGGCGAGGAACCTCATTCTGGGCTCCCGCTTTCGCGGGAGCGACGAAGGGGTTTCACACGGACTCCGGCCAGGGAATGACGGCGCCCGGGCGAGTCATCGCCGCGCAAGCGGGGCGCCCTCTGGCGATCCTTCCGCCGCGCTCAGCCGGCGGGCGAGAGCGTCCCGGCAGCGGCGATCCGGCCGCGCGGCACGTCGCGCCGCTCGACCGCCTCCGGCGCGAAGACCCGTACGATGTCTTCCAGCACGCGCTCGGCGCGCGCGGAATTGTCGCCGGAGAAGTTGCACACGTACAGATCGAGCGTCACCGCCGCGAGCTCGGGCCAGGTGTGGATCGCGAGATGCGACTCGGCGAGAACGACGCAGCCGGTGACGCCACCGCCCGCGAACTGGTGGAACACGTCGCCGACCGCCGTGAGCCCGGCGCGCGCGACGCTCGTCACGCACAGCGCGCGCAGCGCTTCGCGGTCGACGAGCTCGCGCCGGCCGCCGCGGCAGCCGCGCAGGGTCGCGAGGACGTGGATTCCCTCCATATGCAGGCGCCCCCTGACGCCCGGACAAGGACTGACGCGGCCCGGCAGCCGCGCCGGCTGCGGACGTTAAACCACGCGGCCGCCTCGATTTCAAGGGGATTTGCCCGCCGTTCGCCCGGCTCCCGGTCGCACACGGGCGCGGCTCGGCGTGCGCCGATCGGACGCGCGGAGCCCCCGCCCGAGCGCGGGGGCTCCGAGTCGTGGAGAGGCGCCGGGGAAACCGCCTCAGGCGGTCGTTGCGGCCGTCGCGGCCGCCTCCGGTGGGCGATGGCCCCAGACGCTCGGCGAGCGATGCAGCTGCACCTGCCAGACGTCGTCGTCGATCTCGCGACCCCCGTGGCCGTACTCCACCTGGAAGCCGGACGGCGTCTGCATGTAGAACGACAGCGTGTGGTCCATCGTGTGCCGGCCGAGGGTGGACGCGATCGGCACGCGCCGGTCCTGACAGAGGTCGTAGGTGTTGCCGACATCGTCCATCTCGCGCACCTGGAGCATGAAGTGATGCAGGCGCTTCGCGGCCGGAAACTGCGCGATCGCGATCGAGTGGTGGCGCGGACCGCAGTGGAAGAACGCCACCCGAGTGCTTTCCGCGGGCCCCATCTCGAGGTCCAGGTAGTCGCTCAGCAGCAGACCGAGGCCGTCGCGGTAGAAGCGCAGGCTCGCTTCGTAGTCGTCCACGCTGAGCACGATGTGCCCCAAACCGAGGCCGCCGGCCTCGAAGCCGCCGAGGGCGCGCGGCGACCGGAACGGCCGCTCGGCCTCGACCAGCGGGCCGCAGTAGAGCTCGGTCGCGACGCCGCTCGGGTCGCACAGTTTGACGAGGCCCACGACGCGGCGCTGCCGCGCCTCGGCCGCCGAAGCCCAGCGCACGGCGACGCCCTGGGACTCGAGCCGCGCCGCGATCGCTCGCAGCGACGCTTCGTCCGGGGCCTCCCAGCCCGCGTAGGCGAGGTCGTCGCGCTCGCCGTGATGCAGCGCGAACCGATGGTGATTCTCGTCCATCCGCAGATACAGCGTGCCGTCGGGGTCGGCGCCGTTGGACGCCAGACCGAGCAGGTCGGTGGCGAAGCGCTCCCACTCCGGCACGTCGCTCACTTCGATTCCGAGATAGCCGAGCTGGGTGACGCGGCTCGCAAGCATGATCGTTCTCCTTGAGTCGGTTTGCGGCGAGGCGCGCTCCCGCCGGTCGGTGTGCACGGCGCCATGGTGCGCCGGCGCGCCGCCGCGTTCGAGGTATATTCGCGGTCCGCGATGGTAAAAAGTGGACACGATGGCGACATCCGCGGCTTCGCGCCCCGCGCGCCGGGACCCGGTCACCCCGGTGCAGTACACCCCGCCGGCCGGCTACCGCCTCGATCTGGAGGTCTACCCCGTCGCGACGCTGCGCGAGCGCGCGCGGCGCATCGGTCCGCGCCGCGTGGAGCGCGCCGACTTCCACGCGATGATCTACGTGACCGCGGGCCGCTACCGGCACATGGTGGATTTCGAGACCTTCCAGTGCACGGCCGGTTCGCTCCTGACGCTGCAGCCTGGGCAGGTGCACCGGTTCGGCAACCTGGTGGGCTGGCAGGGGTGGCTGCTGATCTTCCGGTCCGATCTCGCGCAGCCGAAGGCGTCCGGCTTCGGGCGCGACGAGCTGGAGCTCTTCGGGCAGGTCGAGGGACTGCCGACGCACCTGCGCGTGACGCCCGACGCCCGGCGGGCGGTGATCGAAGCGGTCGAGCGGATGGCGGCGGATGCGAGGCTGCCCGCCCCGGCGCCCGCGCTCAACACGCTCCTGCGCAGCGAGCTTCAGGCGCTGCTCATCCGCCTCCATCTCGGCCGCGCGCGCGTGACGGCCGAGGAGCGCGTCGAGCCGGTCACCCTCAAGCGCTTCCGGCGCTACCGGATGATCCTCGAGCGAGAGTACCGGCGCTGGCACAGCGTGGCACCGTACGCCAGGCACCTGGGGTGCTCGCAGAAGAGCCTGAGTCGCGCCACGCTCGAGGTGGCGGACGTGAGCGCGAAGGCGCTGCTGACCCAGCGCATCGTGCTGGAAGCCAGCGCCTGCTGGCGCACTCGTTGCTGCCGGTGGCGGCCATCGCCGACGAGCTCGGCTTCGACGAGGCCACCAACTTCGTCAAGTTCTTCCGGCGCGAGACCGGGACGACGCCGGGCGCGTTCCGCACCGGGCACGCGGGCGGCGAGTCGCCGCTGCGACGCGAGCAATTCGCTCGGGCGCCCGTGGTAGTCTGACCCGCTTCAACCCCCGGAGGAATCGATCATGGCCAAGGCGTATTGGGTCGTCTGCTACCACTCCATCTCCGACGAAGCCGCGCTCAAGGAGTACGCGAAGCTCGCGGGACCGTCCCTGGAGGCTTGGGGCGGCCGCTATCTCGTGCGCGGCATGCCGGCGAAGGTCTACGAAGGCGGACTGAATCAGCGCACGGTCGTCGTCGAGTTCGACAGCCTCGAGAAGGCCATCGCGGCGCACGAAGCGCCGGGCTATCAGGCGGCGTTGAAGGTGCTCGGCGACGCCGCCAAGCGCGACATGCGCGTCGTCGAGGCGCCGGGCTGACGCCGCCCGGGCCGGCAAAGCCCGCGCCGCGCCCGACGACGGCCGCGCCCCGAAGCGGCTAGCGCTTCGCCGCGCCCATCTCCGCGACGACCGCGTCGATCAGCCGCCGCGCGACGCTGAGTGCGGTTCGGCAGCCGCGGCAGGCTGCGGATGTCGAACCACGCCGCGGCTTCGATTTCGAGGGGATTTGCCCGCACTTCGCCCGCGACCCAGTCGCAGACAAACGCGATCATCAGCGAGTGGGGGAAAGGCCACGGCTGGCTCGCGAAATAGTGCGCCACGCGCACCCGGAGGTTCACCTCCTCGAGCACCTCGCGTGCGATGCACTGCTCGAGCGTCTCCCCCGGCTCGACGAAGCCGGCGAGCGCCGAATACATGTTCTGCGGGAAGTGCGGCGAGCGCGCGAGCAGGATCTCGTCCGGTGCCCGGCGCACCAGCGCCATCACCGCCGGTGCGATGCGGGGATACGCGACGAGCCCGCACGCCGGGCACTCGCGCGAGCGCTCGCCGGGCTTGGGCCGGGTAGGCGTGCCGCAGCGTCCGCAGTGGCGGTGGGTGCGGTCCCAGTCGACGAGCTGCAGGGCGCGGCCGGCGAGCGCGAAGCAGCGGTCGTCGAGCGCGCCGAAGAGCGAGCGCAGCCCGAGCCAGGTCCAGCCCTCCGGCGCCGGCGTGCCCGCGGGCGCCTCGGCGCACCACGCGTGGGTATCGGCGAGCGTGCCGAGGTACTGCCGCTGCGAGATGGCCGGCCCGAGCCCGCCGGGGAGCGCGCCGGCGTCCGCCGCCAGCGGCAGCCGGTCGCCGCCGGCCAGATCGCGCACCAGCAGCTCGCTCCCGCGGTACACGAACCAGAGTCCTCCGGTGACCGTTGCCGGGGCGCTGACGGCCGCCGCGAAGTCGAGCGGCGTCGCGAACGGCATGTCGAGCGCGAATTCCTGGTTCTTCACGCTGCGGCCGAGTCCGGGACGGTGAGCGCGACGCCGGCGCAAGGCAAAGCGCCCGGCGCCGCGCCGAGGAAGATCGCCCGCAGCCCGGTGCGATCGGACGCCCGCGAGCCGGCCGGACGGTGGGGCACCGCGGCTACCCGCGCAGGCGCCGGATGAGCGAGGAGATGTCCTGGCGGCCCGCGCCGAGCCCCTGTACCTCGGCGAAGAAGCCGTCGACGAGCCGCGTCAACGCGAGCTCGGAACCGTTCGCCGCGGCCTCCTCCATGCAGATGCGCAAGTCCTTGCGCATCCAGTCGACGGCGAAACCGAAATCGAACCTTCCGTCGATCATCGTGCCGCCGCGGTTCTCGAGAAACCACGACGTCGCGGCCCCCTTGGAAATCACGTCCAGCGCGCGCTTCATGTCGAGTCCGGCGTTCAGCCCGAAGTTGATCGCCTCGGCGAGTCCCTGCGCGACGCCGATCACGCAGATCTGGTTGACCATCTTGGTGAGCTGTCCGGCGCCGGACGGCCCCATCAGCGTCACCGCCCGCGCGAAGCTCTCGATCGCGGGCTTCGCCCGCTCGAAGGCGGTCGGCTCGCCGCCGACCATCACGGTGAGTACGCCGTTCTCGGCGCCGGCCTGGCCGCCGGAGACGGGCGCATCCAGGAACGCGAAGCCGCGCGTCGCCGCCGCGGCCGCGAGCTCGCGCGCGACGCGCGCCGAGGCGGTGGTATGGTCGACGAAGATCGCGCCTTTCGCCATCGCGCCGAACGCGCCGTCGCGGCCGACCGTCACCTCGCGCAGATCGGGTCGTCGCCGACGCACGAGAAGACGAGCTCGGCGCCTTCGGCGGCCTTCGCCGGCGTCGCCGCGGCCGCGCCGCCGTGCTTGGCGGCCCACGCGTCGGCTTTCGCGCGCGTGCGGTTGTACACGGTGACGGCGTACCCCTTGGCGGCGAGATGGCCCGCCATCGGGAAGCCCATCACGCCGAGTCCGATGAAGGCGACCTTGGCCACGGTGTGTCCTCCGGTTGGCAAAGCGTTGGCGGCGTTCGGCGCCGCGGCCGGGCAGGGTGCTAAGCGTAAGTGAATCGGTCGCGCTACCGCAACCGCGCGAAGCGCGCGAGAAAGCGGCCGCCCTCGGCGAGCAGGTAGCCCTTGAACGCGCGTGCCACCGGCGACAGGTGCTTGTGCTGCAGGTGCGCGACGTGCCAGTGCCGCTCGATCGGCGTGCCCCTGACGGCGAGCACCGCGAGGCGTCCGGTCTCGAGCTCGAGGCCGATCGTGTGCAGCGAGAGAAGCGAGATGCCCATGCCGGCCATGACCGCCTGCTTGATCGTCTCGTTGCTCGCCATCTCGAGGCTCATGTTGAGCGGCACCTGGTTCTCGGCGAAGAGGCGCTCGAGCAGGCCGCGCGTACCCGAGCCCGGCTCGCGCACGACGAAGGTCTCGGCCGCGAGCCGCGTGAGCGCGATGCCGCGCTTGCCCGCGAGCCGGTGGTCGGGCGGCGCGATGATCACGTGCGGGTGGGGCGCGAACGGCTCGGCCACGGTCTCCAGGCGCTCGGGCGGACGGCCGGTGATCGCAAGATCGGTCTCGTTCTCGGCGAGCTGGCGCATCACGGTCTCGCGATTGCTCACCGAGAGCTTGAGTTGCACGCCCGGATGATCGCGCAGGAACCTCGCGAGGAGCTGGGGCGCGAAGTACTTCGCGGTGCTCACCACCGCGATGTCGAGCTTGCCGCCGGACAGGCCCTTCAGCGCGGCGAGCGCCTCCTCGGCCGCCTGGAGCTGGCGCGCGACCTCGTGGGCGTGGCGGTAGAGCTCGTGGCCGGCGTCGGTGAGCGCGATCCTGCGGCCGATGTGGTCGAACAGCGCGAGCCCGGTCTGCCCGGCGAGCGCCTTGACCTGCATCGAGACCGCGGGCTGGGTCAGGCTGAGCTCCTGCGCGGCGCGGGAATAGCTGAGATTGCGCGCGACCGCCTCGAACACCCGCAGCTGCCGCAGGGTGACGTGCCGCAGAGTCGGCCCGCGGGGCCTGCGCGTATCGTTTTGCATCAGTGGAAGCTTATCTCAAGCATCAAGAAACGCAATTAGTACTTATCCTGAAGCGCGTTTATAGTGCCGTCGCAAGCTGCGCACGAAGGAGGATCCGATGAGCAAGGCAAGCGCCGCCGCCGCCGGCGGCCGAAGCTACAGCGCCGGCGTCAAGGAATACCGCCAGACGTATTGGGAGCCGGACTACCGCGTCAAGGATACCGATCTCCTCGCCTGCTTCAAGATCACGCCGCAACCGGGCGTGCCGCGCGAGGAGGCCGCCGCCGCGGTGGCCGCCGAGTCGTCCACCGGCACGTGGACGACGGTGTGGACCGATCTGCTCACCGACCTCGAGTACTACAAGGGCCGCGCGTACCGCATCGAGGACGTGCCCGGCGACGACAGCTGCTTCTATGCCTTCGTCGCCTATCCGATCGATCTCTTCGAGGAAGGGTCGGTGGTGAACGTGTTCACCTCGCTCGTCGGCAACGTGTTCGGCTTCAAGGCGATCCGGGCGCTCAGGCTCGAGGACGTGCGCTTCCCGATCGCCTACGTGATGACCTGCGGCGGACCGCCGCACGGCATCCAGGTCGAGCGCGACAAGATGAACAAGTACGGCCGGCCGCTGCTCGGCTGCACCATCAAGCCGAAGCTCGGGCTCTCGGCGAAGAACTACGGCCGAGCGGTATACGAATGCCTGCGCGGCGGGCTCGACTTCACGAAGGACGACGAGAACGTGAACTCGCAGCCCTTCATGCGCTGGCGCGACCGCTTCGGCTACGTGATGGAGGCGGTCAAGAAGGCCGAGGCCGAGACCGGCGAGAAGAAGGGCCACTATCTCAATGTCACCGCGCCGACGCCCGAGGAGATGTACAAGCGGGCCGAATTCGCGAAGACGCTCGGCGCGCCGATCATCATGCACGACTATCTGACCGGCGGCTTCTGCGCGAACACCGGGCTCGCGAACTGGTGCCGCGAGAACGGCGTGCTGCTGCACATCCACCGCGCAATGCACGCGGTGATCGACCGCAACCCCTACCACGGCATCCACTTCCGCGTTCTGCTGAAGGCGCTGCGCCTGTCCGGCGGCGATCACCTGCACACCGGCACGGTGGTCGGCAAGCTCGAGGGCGACCGCCAGGCGACGCTCGGCTGGATCGATCTCCTGCGCGAGCGCCGCGTGCAGGAGGACCGCGCGCGCGGCATCTTCTTCGATCAGGACTGGGGCTCGATGCCGGGCGCGCTCGCCGTCGCCTCCGGCGGCATCCACGTCTGGCACATGCCGGCGCTGCTCGCGATCTTCGGCGACGATGCGGTGTTCCAGTTCGGCGGCGGCACGCTCGGCCATCCCTGGGGCAACGCCGCGGGCGCCGCGGCCAACCGAGTCGCGCTCGAGGCCTGCGTCCGTGCGCGTAACGAGGGCCGCGACGTCGAGCGCGAGGGCAAGGCGATCCTGACCGACGCCGCGAAAGCCTCGCCCGAGCTCAAGGTCGCGATGGAGACCTGGAAGGAGATCAGGTTCGAGTACGACGTGGTGGACAAGCTCGACGCCGCCAAGGCGGCGGCCTGAGCGCGAGGAGATCCCGATGAGCGAAATTCTCGAGTATCGTTCCCGGCTTTCCGATCCGGCGAGCCGCAAGTTCGAGACGTTCTCGTACCTGCCGTCGCTCTCCAAGGCCGAGATCCGCAAGCAGGTCGAGTACATCGTCGCACGCGGCTGGAACCCGGCGATCGAGCACGCCGAGCCGGAGCACGCGGCCGGCGCATACTGGTACATGTGGAAGCTGCCGATGTTCGGCCAGACCGACGTCGACCGCATCCTGGCCGAGGCCGAGGCTTGCCACAAGGCCAATCCGCGCGACCACGTGCGACTGATCGGGTACGACAACCGCCGGCAGACGCAGGGCGCAGCGATGGTAGTCTACCGCGGCAAGGTGGAATAGAGCGCGCGGCGGCGAGCCCGCGGCGCACGAGGAGGACGCGATGAGCATCGAAGCGCTGATATTCGACGTCGACGGCACGCTGGCGGACACCGAGGAGACGCACCGCCAGGCGTTCAACGCCGCGTTCCTCGAGCACGACCTGCACTGGAACTGGAGCCCGCACCAGTACGTCGAGCTGCTCAAGATCTCCGGCGGCAAGGAGCGCATCGCGCGGTACATCGACGGGCTGAACGCGCCCGCGGCGGAGAAGGAGCGACTGCGCGGCATCGTTCCGGGCATCCACCGCACCAAGACGCGCATCTTCGCGGAGCTGATCCGCGACGGACGCTCGCCGTTCCGGCCGGGCGTCGCGCGGCTCGTTCGCGAGGCGCGCGAGGCCGGTGTCAAGCTCGCACTTGCCTCGACGACCTCGCCGGCGAACGTCGAGGCGCTGATCTCGGCCGGGCTCGGCGAGGACGGCTACCACTGGTTCAACGTCATCGCATGCGGCGACCAGGTGCCGGCGAAGAAGCCGGCGCCGGACATCTACCATCTGGCGCTGTCGGCGCTCGGCCTGCCGGCCTCCGCGTGCGTCGCGTTCGAGGACTCGGGCAACGGCGTGCGCGCGGCCAAGGCCGCGGGGCTCTTCACCGTCGTGACGCCGACGCTCTGGACGCAGACGCAGGATTTCACCGGGGCGGACCTCGTGCTCTACGGCCTGGGCGATCCGGCGCAGCCGCTCGATCCCGGCGCGGCAGCGCGCATCGGCGCGCCGTGCCTCGGGCTCGCCCAGCTCGAGACGCTGCACGCCGCGGCGGGACGCCGGGCGGCCGCGGCCTGACCCGGCGAGCGCAATGACATCCAGCCCGGGCGTCAAGACCCGGCTGTAACGCGCAAGGAGACACGCGCGCGCACCGCGGTTTTCGCCGTCTGGTGCGCGCGCCGGCCGTGCATGCAGCGGCTGCAGTTCGACCGAATCACGAGGAGAGGGTTATGTCGGTCCAGCATCCGATCGTCGCGGTGACCGGATCATCCGGCGCCGGAACCAGCACGGTGCAGAAGGCGTTCGACAAGATCTTTCGGCGCGAGAACATCGTCGCGGCGCACGTCGAGGGCGACTCCTTCCACCGCTTCGACCGCGCCGAGATGAAGCGGCGCGTCGAGGAGGCGAACCGCAAGGGGCGCACGTTCAGCCACTTCGGCGCCGAGGCGAACCTGCTCGAGGAGCTCGAGGCGCTGTTCCGCGAGTACGGCGAGCGCGGCACCGGGCAGGTGAGGAAGTACCTGCACAACGAGGAGGAGGCCGCGCCCCACGGCCAGGCGCCCGGCACGTTCACGCCGTGGGTGAAGCTCGAAGAGGGCACCGACCTGCTGCTCTACGAGGGCCTGCACGGCGGAGTCAAGACCGAGAACATCAACGTCGCGCAGTTCGTGGACCTCCTGATCGGCGTGGTGCCGATCATCAACCTCGAGTGGATCCAGAAGATCCACCGCGACACGAACCTGCGCGGCTACTCGCGCGAGGCGGTCACCGACACCATCCTGCGCCGCATGCACGACTACGTGCACTACATCTGCCCGCAGTTCACCGAGACCCACATCAACTTCCAGCGCGTGCCGGTAGTCGACACCTCGAACCCGTTCATCGCCAAGGACATCCCGAGCGCCGACGAGTCGCTGGTCGTGATCCGCTTCCGCAACCCGATCGGCGTCGACTTCCCGTATCTCCTGACGATGATCCACAACTCGTTCATGTCGCGGCCGAACAACATCGTCGTGCCCGGCGGCAGGCTCGAGCTCGCGATGCAGCTCATCGTCACGCCGATGATCTGGCGGCTGATGGAGGACAAGAAGCGCATGGGCGCGCGCCAGGGTCCGGTCGAGCACGCGATCGGCGTGTTCCGCCCGTCGCGGGTGTAGCGGCGTGCGGGAGGCGGCGCCTTCAGTGCTGGCGTCAGCGGCTGTGCCGAACTGTGCAGAGGTGGTGTCAGGGAACCTTCGCAGAGCACGGCTCGCCCCGCCTTCGTGCGCCGAAGCGCATCGACCGCGCGCCCGGCGGCACGTGCGGCGCGCGACCTCTCGGCTCGAAGCGCTTTCCGGGTTTCCGTGTCTCTTGAGTAGAGGAATCCGCACATGGCACTGATCTCGATGCGCCAACTGCTGGATCACGCGGCCGAGCGCGGCTACGGGGTGCCGGCGTTCAACGTCAACAACATGGAGCAGCTGCACGCGGTGATGCAGGCCGCCGACCAGTGCGCGAGCCCGGTGATCCTGCAGGGCTCGGCCGGCGCGCGCAAGTACGCGGGCGAGGCGTTCCTGCGCCACCTCGTCGAGGCCGCGGTCGAGACCTGGCCGCACATCCCGATCGTCATGCACCAGGACCACGGTGCGAGCCCGGCGGTGTGCCAGCGCTCGATCCGCGCGGGCTTCAGCAGCGTCATGATGGACGGCTCGCTCGAGGAGGACATGAAGACGCCGGCGCCCTACGAGTACAACCTCGAGGTGACGCGCAGGGTGGTCGACATGGCGCACGCGGTGGGCGTCTCGGTCGAGGGCGAGCTCGGCTGCCTCGGCTCGCTCGAGTCGGGCACGGCGGGCGAGGAGGACGGGTCCGGCGCGGCGGGCAAGCTCTCGCACGACCAGCTGCTCACCGACCCCGAGCAGGCCGCGGACTTCGTCAAGCGCACCGGGGTCGATGCGCTCGCGATCGCGATCGGGACGTCGCACGGGGCCTACAAGTTCACCCGCAAGCCGACCGGCGACATCCTCGCGATCGACCGCGTCAAGGCGATCCACGCGCGCATTCCCGACACGCATCTGGTGATGCACGGCTCCTCCAGCGTGCCGCAGGAGTGGCTGCAGGTGATCCGCGAGAACGGCGGCGAGATCAAGGAGACCTACGGCGTGCCGGTGGAGGAGATCCAGGAGGGCATCCGCAGCGGCGTGCGCAAGGTGAACATCGACACCGACATCCGCCTCGCGATGACCGGCGCGATGCGCCGCGCGATGAACGAGGACAGGCGCGAGTTCGATCCGCGCAAGTTCCTGCAGGAGGCGGTGGCCGCCGCGAAGGGCGTGTGCAAGGCGCGCTTCGAGGCGTTCGGCAGCGCCGGCCAGGCCGAGCGGATCAAGCCGGTGAGCCTGGGGCGCATGGCCGAGCGCTACGCGCGCGGCGAGCTCGCCCCGCGCGTGCACTGATCGCGGGGTGCGCTGATGCCGACCACCCCCTCGCGTATAATTTCGGCGAGCGCCGTCTCTTCCGCCCGCGCCGCTTCCACCACCCCAGCACCCGCCAAGATGGACGCTCCGGCCCGCAACGACATGACCAGCGCCCTGCGCGCGCTCGCGATGGACGCCGTGCAGCAGGCGAACTCGGGCCATCCCGGCATGCCGATGGGCATGGCCGAGATCGCGCTCGCGCTCTGGAACCGGCACCTGCGCCACAACCCGGCCAACCCGAAGTGGGCGAACCGCGACCGGTTCGTGCTCTCGAACGGGCACGGCTCGATGCTTCTCTACGCGCTCCTGCACCTCACCGGCTACGACCTGCCGATCGAGGAGCTGCGGCGCTTCCGCCAGCTCCACTCGAAGACGCCGGGGCACCCCGAGTACGGCTGTGCGCCCGGCGTCGAGACCACGACCGGCCCGCTCGGGCAGGGGCTCGCGAACGCGGTCGGCATGGCGCTCGCCGAGCGCCTGCTCGCCGCCGAGTTCAACCGGCCGGGCTTCGACGTCGTCGATCACCACACCTACGTGTTCGCCGGCGACGGCTGCTTGATGGAGGGCGTCTCGCACGAGGCCTGCGCGCTCGCCGGGACGCTCGGCCTCGGCAAGCTCGTCGTGCTGTACGACGACAACGGCATCTCGATCGACGGCCACGTGAAAGCGTGGTTCACGGACGACACGCCGAAGCGCTTCGAGGCCTACGGCTGGCACGTGGTGCCGAACGTCGACGGCCACGACGCCGACGCGGTCGACGGCGCGATCCGGGAGGCGCGCGCGGTCGCCGACCGGCCGAGCCTCGTATGCTGCAAGACAGTGATCGCCAAGGGCGCGCCGAACAAGGCCGACACGCACGATGCGCACGGCGCGCCGCTCGGCAAGGACGAGGTCGCAGCCACCCGCGCGGCGATCGGCTGGAACCACCCGCCGTTCGAGATCCCCGCCCACGTCTACGACGGCTGGAACGCGCGAGCGCGCGGCGCGCAGCTCGAGAACGTGTGGGAGGAGCTCTTCGCCGCGTACGCGAAGGCGCATCCGGACCTCGCCGCGGAGTTGCGCCGGCGGATGGCCGGCGAGCTGCCGGTCGGATGGCGCGCGCGCAGCGCGACGCTCGTCGAGCAGGCGAATGCCAAGGCCGAGAACGTCGCCACGCGCAAGGCGTCGCAGAACGCGCTAGAGGGGCTCGGACCGGTGCTGCCGGAGCTCTTCGGCGGGTCGGCCGACCTCACCTGGTCCAACCTCACGATGTGGTCGGGCTGCAAGCCGGTCGCGCGCGACGGTGCCGGGAACTACCTCTCGTACGGCGTGCGCGAGTTCGGCATGGCGGCGATCATGAATGGCATCGCGCTGCACGGCGGCCTGCTGCCCTATGGCGGGACGTTCCTGGTCTTCTCCGACTACGCGCGCAACGCGTTGCGCCTGGCGGCGCTGATGCGGGTGCGCGCGATCTTCGTGCTCTCGCACGACTCGATCGGGCTCGGCGAGGACGGGCCGACCCATCAGCCGATCGAGCACACCGCCTCGCTGAGGCTGATGCCGAACATGGACGTCTGGCGCCCGTGCGACACTGTGGAGACCGCCGCGGCCTGGATCGCCGCGGTCGAGCGCGGCGATGGCCCGACCTCGCTCGTGCTCTCGCGCCAGAGCCTGCCGTTCCAAGAGCGCGACGCGGCGACGATCGCGCTCGTCGCGCGCGGCGGCTACGTGCTCGCCGATGCGCCGAAGCCGCGTGCGCTCATCATCGCCACCGGCTCGGAGGTGCCGCTCGCGATGGCGGCGCAGGCGAGGCTCGCCGAGAAAGGCGTCGCGGTGCGTGTCGTCTCGATGCCCTCGACCGAGGCGTTCGACCGCCAGGACGCGGCCTACCGCGAGAGCGTGCTGCCGAAGGGGATGCCGCGCGTCGCGGTCGAGGCCGGCGTGGCGGACTTATGGCGCAAGTACGTCGGCCTCGAGGGCGAGGTGGTCGGCATCGATCGCTACGGCGAGTCGGCGCCGGCTGCGGAACTGTTCGAGCACTTCGGTTTCACCGTGGAGAAGGTGGTCGAGGCGGTGAAGCGCGTGATCGTTTGATCGAGCGCAAGAACGCACGCGGCGGATCGCGCTATCGGTAGGCGTCCGGCGGCGCCGCGTGCGGTGTGCGGGCTTCGGCGCCCGGATTTTCAGGAGTCAGACATGAGCATAAGAGTCGCAATCAACGGCTACGGCCGCATCGGCCGCAACATCCTGCGCGCCCATTACGAGGGCGGCAAGAAGCACGACATCCAGTTCGTCGCGCTGAACGACCTCGGCGACGCCAGCACCAACGCGCACCTCACGAAGTACGACACCGCGCACGGCAAGTTTCCCGGCACCGTCGCGGTCGAGGGCGACAACCTGGTGGTGAACGGCGACAGGATCCGCGTGTGCGCGCAGCGCAACCCCGCCGAGCTGCCGTGGAAGGAGCTCGGCGTGGACGTCGTGCTCGAGTGCACCGGGCTGTTCACCAGCAAGGCGAAGACGAGCCCGCATCTCGCCGCCGGCGCCAAGAAGGTGATCATCTCCGCGCCGGGCGACAAGGACGTGGACGCGACCGTGGTGTATGGCGTCAACCACGATACGCTGAAGGCTTCGGACACGGTGATTTCGAACGCCTCGTGCACCACGAACTGTCTTGCGCCGCTCGCCAAGGTGCTGCACGACCGGATCGGCATCGTCAGTGGGTTGATGACGACCATCCACGCCTACACCAACGACCAGGTGCTGACCGACGTGTACCACAAGGATCTGCGTCGGGCGCGCTCCGCGACCATGTCGATGATCCCGACCAAGACGGGCGCGGCCGCCGCGGTCGGCCTGGTGCTGCCGGAGCTGAACGGCAAGCTAGACGGTTTCGCGATGCGGGTGCCGACGATCAACGTCTCGGTCGTCGATCTCGCGTTCGTCGCGAAGCGCGCGACGAGCGTCGAGGAGGTGAACAAGGCGGTGAAGGAAGCCGCCGAGGGCGATCTGAAGGGCATCCTCGAGTACACCACCGAGCCGCTCGTCTCGATCGATTACAACCACAACCCCGCCTCTTCGATCTTCGACGCCACGCTGACGAAGGTCGCGGGCGGCACGCTGGTCAAGGTGCTGAGCTGGTACGACAACGAGTGGGGCTTCAGCAACCGCATGCTCGACGTCACGGTTGCGATGATGCGGGCGAAGTAGCGTCGAGCCGAGGGCGGAGCCGCGTCCGATGAAGGTCCTCAAGATGTCTGAGGTCGACCTGCGCGGCAAGCGCGTGTTCATCCGCGCGGATCTCAACGTCCCGCTCGACGCCGGCCGCATCGCCGACGACACCCGGATCCGGGCCTCGGTGCCCGCCATCCGGCAGGCGCTCGACGCCGGCGCGGCGGTGATGGTGACCTCGCACCTCGGGCGGCCGAAGGAGGGCGAGTTCAGGCCCGAGGATTCGCTTGCGCCGGTGGGCGAGCGTCTCGGCGAGCTGCTCGGCCGGCCGGTGCGGCTCGTGCCGAACTGGATCGATGGCGTCTCGGTCGCCCCGGGCGAAGTGGTGCTGCTCGAGAACTGCAGGGTGAACAAGGGGGAGAAGAAGAACGACGACGCGCTGGCGAGAAAGCTGGCGGCGCTGTGCGAGGTCTACGTCAACGACGCGTTCGGCACCGCGCACCGCGCCGAGGCCACGACCTACGGAATCGCGCAATACGCGCCGGTCGCCTGCGCCGGACCGCTGATGGGCGCCGAGATCGATGCGCTCTCGAAGGCGCTCGGCAACCCGGCGCGGCCGCTGGTGGCGATCGTCGCCGGCTCCAAGGTGTCGACCAAGCTCACGATCCTCGCGGCGCTCGCCGCCAAGGTCGACCAGCTGGTCGTCGGCGGCGGCATCGCCAACACGTTCATGCTCGCCGCCGGCCTGCCGATCGGGAAATCGCTCGCCGAGGCCGATCTCGTCGATGAGGCGAAGCGCATCATGGCTGCGGTGCGCGCCAAGGGCGGCGACGTGCCGCTGCCGACCGACGTCGTGTGCGCGAAGGAGCTCTCGGCGGCGGCGAAAGCGGTGACCAAGCAGGTGCGCGAGGTCGCCGCGGACGACATGGTCCTCGACATCGGCCCGCAGAGCGCCGCGGCGCTGGCGGCGGTGTTGGCGAAGGCGGGCACCATCGTGTGGAACGGCCCGGTGGGCGTGTTCGAGTTCGAGCAGTTCAGCGGCGGCACGCGCGCGGTCGCGCGCGCGATCGCCGGGTCGAGGGCGTTCTCGCTCGCCGGCGGCGGCGACACCGTGGCCGCGATCGCCAAGTTCGGCATCGCCGACAAGGTCGGATACATCTCGACCGGCGGCGGCGCCTTCCTCGAATTCCTCGAGGGCAAGAAGCTGCCGGCGATCGAGATCCTGGAGCGCCGCGCAGCGGCCTGACCGCGCGCCGGCCGGCCGGGCTGGATGCGGGCCGGAGGCTGCTGTAACTTATGGCTTGGCGTCGGCCGTCGGCGAGGCGGACGATCGAACAACAACGGCCGCTAACGTCCCGACCAGGATGCTCTCGCACCAGACCGACCGCGCCGCGCAGGCGCGCAACACGAAGATCGTCGCCACGCTCGGCCCGGCATCGAGCGACCGGCGCGTCCTGGAGCATCTGTTCGCGGCCGGCATCGACGTCGTCCGGCTCAACTTCTCGCACGGCACGCGCGCGGATCATCTCGCGCGGGCGGCGCTCGTGCGCGAGGTCTGCCGCGAATCCGGGCGCACGGTCGGCATCATGGCCGACCTGCAGGGCCCCAAGATTCGCATCGGGCGCTTCCGCGACGGGCGCATCGCGCTCGAGGCCGGCGCGCAGTTCGTGCTGGACGCCGAGCGCGAGCTCGGCGACGAGCACGGCGTCGGGCTCGACTACAAGGAGCTGCCGAGCGACGTGCGGCCCGGCGACGTGCTGCTGCTCGACGACGGCAAGATCGTCTTCGACGTGGCCCAGGTTGCCGGCCCGCGCATCCACGGTACGGTCCGGCACGGCGGCGTGCTGTCGAACAACAAGGGCATCAACCGCCTCGGCGGCGGGCTCTCGGCGCCGGCGCTCACCGCCAAGGACATGGAAGATATCCGCACGGTGGCCGAGATGCGCGCCGATTACCTCGCGGTATCGTTCCCGAAGCGCGGCAGCGACATGGCGCTCGCGCGCGAGCTGCTGCGCAGCGCCGGCGGCCGCGCGCTCCTGATCGCGAAGATCGAGCGCGCCGAGGCGGTCGATTCCCACGCGCTCGACGACATCCTGGCGGCGTCCGACGGCATCATGGTCGCGCGCGGCGACCTCGCGGTCGAGGTCGGCGACGCGTCGGTCCCGGCGCTGCAAAAGCGCATGATCCGGGTCGCGCGCGAGCAGAACAAGCTCACCATCACCGCGACGCAGATGATGGAGTCGATGATCGCGAGCCCGGTGCCGACGCGCGCCGAGGTGTCGGACGTGGCCAACGCGGTGCTGGACGGCACCGACGCGGTGATGCTCTCGGCCGAGACCGCTTCCGGCAAGTACCCGGTCGAGACGGTCGAGGCGATGAGCCGGATCTGCATCGAGGCCGAGAAGTCCTCGCCGGTGTCGCTCGACCGCGAGTTCCTCGATCGCGTGTTCACCCGCGTCGACCAGTCGATTGCGATGGCCGCGCTCTTCACCGCTTACCATCTCAAGGTCAAGGCGATCGCCGCGCTCACCCAGTCGGGCTCGACCGCGCTGTGGATGTCGCGCCTGAACTGCGGCGTGCCGATCTACGCGCTCACCTCCGAGCCCTCGACCCGCTACCGCGTCAGCCTGTTCCGCGGCGTGTACCCGCTCACCGTCTCCTACCACGGGCACGACCGCGACCTCCTGCTCGAGGAGGCCGAGGAGGTGTTGGTGCGCAACGGCGCGGTGGGCTCGGGCGACATCATCGTCGTCTCGTTCGGCGAGCCGATCGGCAGTCCGGGCGGCACCAACACGATGAAGATCGTGAAGGTGGGCGAGCACCGCCGGGCGTGAGAAGGGGGCGGGGCGCAGAATCCCCGATCTGCGCGCGTCGCCAGCCGGATCGGCGACCGGCGCGCGCGGCAGCGCACGCGTCGCGTCCGCCAGCGCAACAACGCTGCCGCGCATGCCTATAATCGGGTCGCACCGCGATACGGAGCCGACCGATGAGCCTGGACGCATTGCCCGCGCGCTTCGAGAGCGTCGAGCATCTCGAGGAATTCATGACCGCGCCGTCGGATGCGCTGGTCGCCGACCTTGCGCGCGCGCCCGGCGACATCGTGGTCCTCGGCGTGGGCGGCAAGATGGGGCCGACGCTCGCCCGCATGGCGCGGCGCGCGGCGCCCGAGCGGCGCGTGATCGGCGTCGCCCGCTTCAGCGAGCCCGGCCTGCGCGCCGAGCTCGAGCGCCACGGCATCGAGTGCGTCGCAGCGGACCTGCTCGAGCGCGAGCAGGTGGGGCGCCTGCCGCGGGCGCCCAACGTCGTGTTCATGGCCGGCCGCAAGTTCCGGATCGAGCGGGCGCGAGGACCTCACCTGGGCGATGAACGCGTACGTGCCGGCGCTCGTCGCCGAGCACTACGCCGCCTCGCGCATCGTCGCGTTCTCGACCGCATGCGTCTATCCGTACGTCAACGTGATGCACGGCGGCGCGACCGAGGCGACGCCGCCGGTGCCGCCGCCCGGCGACTACGCGAACTCCTGCGTGGCACGCGAGCGCATGTTCGAGTACGGCTCGCGGCTGCACGGCACGCCCGGCCGGCTGATCCGCCTTTCCTACGCGATCGACATGCGCTATGGCGTGCTGCACGACGTGGCGCGCAAGGTGCTCGCGCGCGCGCCGATCCCTCTTGCGATGGGGCACGTGAACGTGATCTGGCAGGGCGACGCCAACAGCCAGGCGCTGCGCGCGCTCGCCCACTGCACCACGCCGACGAGCGGGCTCAACGTGACCGGGCCCGAGGCGACGAGCATCCGGAGCCTCGCGCGCGCGTTCGGCGAGCGCTTCGGGGTCGAGCCGGTGCTGACCGGCACCGAGGGCGAGACGGCCTGGTTGCTCGACACCGCGCGGTCGCAGGCGCTGTTCGGCTATCCGGCGGTGCCGGTCGCGCGCCTCGTCGACTGGGTGGCCGACTGGGTCGGGCGCGGGATGCCGAGCCTCGGCAAGGAGACGCACTACGACACGCGCGACGGCAGGTATTGAGGGACGCAAACGCGGAGCGGGGGCGCGATGAACGACGCCGGGACGCTGGTCGAGCACGCGCTCGACGCGTCGCACCTCGCCGGCTGCGTCGCGCTGGTGGCGGAGGCGAACTGGAACCAGAACGCCGCGGACTGGCGCCTGATGCTCACGCTCGGCCGCGGCTTCGGCATGTCCGACGCCGCCGGGCGCCTGGTCGCGACCGCGCTCGCGCTGCCCTTCGAGGGTCGGTTCGGCTGGATCAGCATGGTCCTGGTGACGGCCGACTACCGCCGGCGTGGGCTGGCGACGCGGCTGATGCAGCGCGCGATCGATGCGCTCCTCGCCGCAGGGTGCGTGCCGCTGCTCGATGCGACGCCGGCCGGGCGCGAAGTCTACCGGCGCGTCGGATTCGAGGACTGCTGGTCGCTCGAGCGCCTGCAGCTTTGCGCCGATCGCGGGCCCGCGCCGCCGCCGGCGGCGCCCGGGGCCACCGTTCGTCGGATCGCGCCCGGCGACTGGCCGGCGCTGCTCGCCTACGACGCGGATGTGTTCGGCGCACGCCGCGAGGCGATCCTCACCGATCTCGCCCGGCGCGTGCCGCAGGCGGCGCTGCTGGCCGAGCGCGGCGGCCGCCTGTGCGGTGCCCTGCTCGCGCGCGACGGGCGCGTCGCGACGCAGATCGGCCCGGTGGTCGCCGATGATGCGGCGACCGCGCTGGCGCTGCTCGTGGCCGCACTGGGGGCGATCCGGCCGCCGGTGTTCATCGACGTCTCGGACCGTCACGCTACAATCGGCGCATGGCTGCGCGCAGGCGGGTTCGTCCTGCAGCGTCCCTACACCCGCATGGCGTACCGCCGCAGCCGCGCGTTCGACGACCCGGCGCGGCTGTTCGCGATCGCCGGGCCGGAGCTCGGTTGAGAACGGCCGCGCACAGTTTGCAGGGTACAGCGGGCAGTAAGCGCGCAGCTCACCGTCCACCGTCCATGTTCCACCGCCCACGCTGATCGATCATGTTCCGATCCTGGACCGACTGGCCCGCCGAAGTGATCGCGCTCCTGCGCAAGGGCACCGTGATCCCCGCGCACCTGCTCGCGCTCGACCGCGACCGCAAGCTCGATGTGCGGCGGCAGCGGGCGCTAACGCGCTACTACGTCGATGCCGGTGCGGGCGGCCTTGCGGTCGGCGTGCACTCGACGCAGTTCGCGATCCGCGAGACGGGGCTCTACGAGCCGGTCCTCAGGCTCGCCGCCGAGACGGTCGCGGGCTGGGTGCGGCGGCCGCTGGTGCTCGTGGCCGGCCTCGCCGGCAAGACGGCGCAGGCGCGGCGCGAGGCGCAGATCGCGCGCGGGCTCGGCTACCACGCCGGGCTCCTGTCGCTCGCCGCGATGAAGGGCGCGAGCGAGGACGAGCTCATCGCGCATTGCCGGGCGGTGGCCGAGACCATGCCGCTCGCCGGCTTCTACCTGCAGCCGGCGGTCGGCGGCATCGCGCTCGGCGCGCCGTTCTGGCGGCGGTTCGCCGCGATCGAGAACGTGGTGGCGATCAAGATCGCGCCGTTCAACCGCTACCGCACGCTCGATGTCGTGCGCGGGGTGGTCGAGGCGCGCGCCGAGGAGCGCGTCGCGCTCTACACCGGCAACGACGACCACATCGTGCTCGACCTGGTGACGCCTTTCGCGGTCAGGCGCGGCGGCGAGACGGTCATCGTGCGCATCAGAGGCGGGCTCCTCGGGCACTGGAGCGTATGGACGCGTAGCGCCGTTGCCTTGCTCGAGCGCGTGCAAGCGGCGATCGAGACGGACCGGGTGGATGCGGACTTGCTGGCGCTCGATTCGATGGTCACCGATGCGAACAGCGCGTTCTTCGACGTGGCGAACGATTTCCACGGCTGCATCGCCGGCTGCCATGAAGTGCTGCGGCGCGAGGGACTGTTCGAAGGGATCTGGTGTCTCGATCCCGCCGAGGGGCTCAGTCCCGGACAGGGCGACGAGATCAGCCGCGTGATGGCCGCCTATCCGGAGCTCGGCGACGGCGGCTTCGTGCGGGAAAACCGGGAGCGGTGGCTCGCCTGAGCCACCCGAGCAGGGGCGGGTCCGGCCCTAGCTCTTGAACTTGACGACCAGCAGCGCGATGAGCGCGACGAAGAGCACTACCAGGTAGATGTCGAGGAAGGACATTTCTCGGTGCCGTCGAAGAGCTCCAGATTAGCGGGGAGCCGCCCGCTCCCCGCGGGGAGCGGGCGGCCGCGGCTGCCTACTTTGTCATCTTGATGGACTTGTCGAGGAACTCGTTGGTGTAGACGTTCTTGACGTCGAACGGCTTCTCGATGCCGATGTAATCCTTGACGAGCGCGTAGTCGTCGGCCATGCGCTTCGGGTCGTGCCAGCCGAGCGCCACATCGCGCGAGAACTTGTCGCTCATCAGCACCTCGACCAGGCTCCAGTTCGTCATCTCGTTCTCGAGCTTGAGCGCTCCGCCTGCCTCGACCAGCGCCTCGACGCACGGCTTCGGATCCTTGACGCAGGCGGCGAACGCCCGCTGCGTGACCTTGACGAACTTCCCGATCAGCGGGCGGTTCTTCTCCAGGAACGCGGCGTTCACGATGACCGAGTTGCCGTACGGATTGAGTCCGATGTCGCGCCACGCGACGAAGCCCATGTCGTCGCCGAGCTCGCGCTGGAAGATGTGGTGGATGTTGTAGAACGAGGTGGTGATGTCGATCGAGCCCGACTTGAGCGCCGAGAGCTTGGCGTTCGCGTCGACGTTCACCCAGGTGACCGACTTCGGGTCGATGCCGTTCGCCTTGGCGAGCGCCGGCCACATCGGGCGGGCGCCGTCGGCCGCCGGATTGCCGATCTTCTTGCCGGGGAAGTCCTTGATGCCCTTGATGCCGGAGCTCTTCTTCCAGTACAGGCCCTGGGGCGAATTGGCGTAGACATTGAACACGGCCACGTTGTCGGCGCCCTTGCCCTTGGCGATCAGCACGTTGCCCATGTCGGCGAGCCCGATCGGGTTCGCGCCGGCGCCGACCTTCTGCGCGGCGAGCGCCGAGCCCTTGCCGGGCTCGAGGTGGAGGTCGATGCCCTCCTTCGCGTACCAGCCCATCTTCTTGGCGTAGTAGTACGGCGCGTGGTCGCCGCCGGGCACCCAGTTCAGGATGAAATCGAGCCGCTGCTGTGCTGCCGCGGGCAAAGCGAGGGCCGCCAGCCCTACGCCGACCGCCAGCCCGGCGATGATGGGTTTGAATGCGCGCATGGGGTTTCTCCTCCGGCCGTGAGGCTCTGTGTGGGGAACGTTCTTGACGATCGCGGCTGCTCGCGCCTGCCGCGTTTCGGTCCATCGTAGCCAACCAGGCGATGCGCTGTCAAACACGGCCTCCCGGGAAGGAGCGAGCGGGAGTGCGCCGCGCAGCGGCGCGGCGGCAGCGGCCGGCCGGCGGCTCTTATAGACTCCGGCCTGGGCGCGCCCGCGCCGCATGCGGGCGACCGAACGAACGAGAAAAAGAGCCCCACACATGACCGCCAAGACGCAGACGCTCGATCTCCTGCCCCGCTACGGGCTCGCCGTGCTGTCGCACGCGGCGCTCGTGCTCGCCTGGTACCTCTTCGTCCGGTTCGGCGACGTGCCGAAGTTCGTCATGCCCTCGCCGGTGGACACGGTCAAGGTGCTCTTTTCCGGGGCCTACGACTGGTGGCCGAACGTGCTCGTCACCGCCACCGAGATCATCGGCGGCTACGCGATCGCCCTGGTCGCGGGCGTGCTGCTCGCGCTGGTATTCACCTGGTCGAAGTGGCTCGAGGCCGCGTTCATGCCGCTGCTGGTGAGCCTCAACATGATCCCGAAGGTCGCGCTCGGACCGCTGATCATCGTGTGGTTCAAGTACGGCATCTTCCCGAACACGCTGATGGCGTTCTCGATCGCGGTGTTCCCGATCCTGCTGACGACCGCGCGCGGACTGCGCGAGGTCGAACCCGATCTGCTCGATCTCGTCAAGACGCTGCGCGGCTCGCGCTGGCAGATCTTCACCAAGATCCAGCTGCCCGGGGCCCTGCCGTACATCTTTTCGGGCATGAAGGTGGGAGCGATCCTGGCGGTCGCCGGAGCGATCGTGGGCGAGTTCCTCGGCTCGGACAGGGGGCTCGGCTACATGATGCTCCAGGTCCAGGTCACGCTGGACACCGACGCGATGTTCATGGCCGTGATCCTGATCACGCTGATCGGCGTGCTGCTCTACGGCGCGGTGCTCGCGCTCGAGCGGCTGCTGGAGGTGAAGGACGCCCGGATCGAGTAGCCGGCCGTCGAAATAGTGCAATCGCTGCGGACTTCGTCGGAGGAGATCAGCGTGCAACCCGGTCCCTGGTCGCGCGAGCAAGGGCGAAAGCCCCCTTGCATGTCCCGCGGAAGGAACAAGGGGCAAGCCCTTCACATATCCCCTTCGCGCGCAGCGGCAGAGTTCTTCGAGAAGCTGCTAGTGCGCTTCCAACTTATTAATGCTAATACTACGGATTCCAGCCAACCGATGCTCTTGGGTCCCGACCTTGCGGTGCCGATAGCGCAGATAGCGGTAGACGCGACGGCGTCGGACCGCGTGGCTGGGATCATCGGTATTGGCCAGTGTGAAGCGCTTGAGCGCACCGAAATGGGCCTCGATGAGGTTCAGCCAGGAGGCCTCAGTGGGGGTCCACACCGGGTGGATGCGAAGCCGCTTGAGCAGCGCGAGGAAGCGCGGGTGGTCGTGGGTCTGATGCAGGTTATCCATGACGACGTAGAGCTTCTTCCCGGGATAGCAGCGGCGCAGCCGCTGGAACGCCTCGAACAGTTCGGGCAGGCGCTTGCGTCTGTGAAACACCCCATCGAGGCAGTCGGCGTGGACATCGTAGAAACCGAAGAAGAGTTCCGTGCCCTTGAGCCGGCGGTAGGTAGCGCGCATACGCTGGGGCTTGTTGCGCGGCGCCCAGGCCACTCCACCGATTGGCCGGATCTCCAGCGGACCCCATTCGTCGAAGCACACGACTGCGGCGCGCGGCGGGCAGCGCCGGTAGAGCCTGCGGATCAGTTTTTTTACGATCGAAGTGCGGATCATGCGAGCGCTTCCAGGTGCGGATGCGCTGGGCGCTCAGGCCCTCGCGGCGCAACAGCCGGCGCACCCACTCGTCGGTCACCGGCGGCAGCAGCCGCTTGGCGCGGCAGTACTCGGCCAGCTTCGGCACGGACCAGTTTGAGAACGGCAGCCCTCGCTCCAGGGGGACTGGAGAGGGCCACCTCGACGAGTTCCCGGAGCTGCTCGCCCCTGAGAATCGGCGGACGGCCCTTCGGGTTGGGCACTTGCTCGAAGGTGGCAAAGCCGCTCTCGTTGAACCGGTGCACCCAGTCGTACGCCACAGTGAAGTGGCAGCCCACCCGATCGGCCGCCGCCACGACGCTGTGGCCCCTGCGCACCTCCTCGATGACTCGATACCGCTGGTGCACCCGGGCCGAGAGCGACAGGTCCTTCAGTTTGGCTGCCAGCACCCGCTGCTCGCCACGGCGCAGCCGGCGCAATTGCAAGGTCTTGGCCATCCCGCACCTCCTTCCGGAGCGCAGGATACCAGGAGTTAGGCATATTAAGTTGGATACACACTAGGGCGGCGCGTCCGGCGCCGCGGGGCGCGCTGATCGTCTGCGCACGCACCGGAGGGCGAACGGCATGCGGCTCTTCGACGTCGAGGCCGACGCCGCGCGGGTGTTCGATGTCGTCGCGAACGGCGGTGTCGCAATCATCCCGACGCACGTCGGCTACGCCATCGTCGGCGCCACTGCGGCGGCGATCCGCCGCGTGTTCGCCGCCAAGCGCCGCCGGCCCTCGAAGCTGAACGCGATCACCGGCTGCCGCGAACTGCACGACGAGCTGCACGACATCGACGAGCATGCGCGCGCGGTGGTCGCCGCGATCACCGAGGCCTACGATCTGCCGCTCGGGACGGTCGCACCGTTCCGCACCGATCATCCGATGATCGCGCGTCTGGACCCGGACATCCTTGCGCAGACCACGCACGAGGGCACGGTCGCGATGCTGCTCGGCGGCGGGCCGTTCCTCGAGACGCTCGGCCGGCTCAGCCGGCGGCACCAGCTCGCGGTGATCGGATCGTCCGCGAACCTGTCGCTGCACGGCACCAAGTTCAGGGTGCAGGACATCGAGCCCGAGATCGTCGCCGCGGCCGACGAAATCCTCGACTACGGCCTGATGCGCTGGGTGTGCTACGGCAAGTCCTCGACGATGCTCGATCTGCGCGACTACCGCGTCGTGCGCTACGGCGTATGCTTCGAGCTGATCGACGATCTCCTGCAGCGACACTTCGGCATACGGCTCGCGCCTCCCGGCGGCGGTCAAGGCTAGCCGGCCTGCAGCCGCTTGGCCGCGTGCCGCGCGCGTGCCCGCCGCGGGATCATCTGCCCACTGCGAACGCTCGACCGCCCGGAACCTAGCTCAAGATGAGACTGCGGTCCCGAAGGAGGGGATTTGCAAGGGGCTTGCCCCCTGTTCGTGCGATCCCGGTTCGGGAAGAAGCACGGCCGCGATCTTGCGAAAGCTTCTACCGCCCACCGCCCACTTTCTGTAGCTCCCCGACCCGCACCCCGACCAGCCGCACCGGCCGATCGAGCGGCAGTCGCCGCAGACACGCGAAGGCGGCGCGGCGGATGGGCTCGACGGCGTCGGTGGGCTCCTCCAGCGTGTGCTGGCGGGTGTGCGTGTCGAAGCCGGCGAAGCGGATCTTGATGCCGACGCGCCGCCCGCGGTAGCCGTCGGCGCGCAGCTCCCCGGCGATCTCGCGCGCGAGCTCGGCCACGGTGCGCCGGATCGCCTGCACGTCGCGCGTGTCCTTCTGGAATGTCGTCTCGCGGCTGCGCTCTTTCGGCTCCCAGTGCGTCACGAGCTCGCGCGGGTCGATGCCGCGCGCCGCCTCGTAGAGGAACTCGGCGCGCGCGGCGCCGAACTCGGCGAGGAGCCGCGCGGCGGGGAGCCGCGCGAGCGCGCCGATCGTCCTGACGCCGAGCCGCGCGAGATGCGCCTCGGTCACCGGGCCAATGCCCGGCACCTTGCGCACCGGGAGCGCCGCGATGCGCTCGGCCGCGTCCTCCTCGGCGAGGATCGTGAGCCCGTCGGGCTTCTCGAGGTCGGACGCGATCTTGGCGAGGCGCTTGTTCGGCGCGATGCCGACCGAGCAGGTGAGCCCGGTGGCCTCGTGCACGCGGCGCTTGATCTCCCGGCCGATTTCCTCCGCGCTGCCCGGCAGCGCGGAGACGTCGAGGTACGCCTCGTCGATCCCGGCGTCCTCGAGGACCGGCGACACCGCCGCGAGCGCGGCCTTCACCGTGTGCGAGACCGCCGAGTACGCGGCGTAGTCCACCGGCAGGAACACCGCGTCGGGGCAGAGCCGGAAGGCGGTCCTGAGCGGCATGGCCGAGTGGATGCCGTAGCGGCGCGCCTCGTAGGACGCAGTGGACACGACGCCCCGCGCGTGGGGATCGCCGTGCCCGCCGATCACGAGCGGCTTGCCGGCGAGCTCCGGGCGGCGCTGGCGCTCGACCGCGGCGAAGAAGGCGTCCATGTCGATGTGGGCGATGCGGCGCATGTGCATCGATGCGTGAGAGCGGCGGCCGGCGCCCCGCCCGCGCTCTCCTGCGGGGGAGGTCAAGGCGGGGACGCCAATCGTCTCACACGCGCGTGCGCACCCGCGGCGCGCGGGCCGAGCGGCGCCGAAAGCGGGTAAAATCGTGGCCTCTCGCGAAGTTCTCCGACCTTTTCTCCGACTTTTTCTCCAATCTTTCCCAGCCGATTCAGCAGGAGGCGAGCCATGACGACCGAAATGCGCAAGACCGCGCTTGCCATGGTGGCCAAGGGCAAGGGCATCCTTGCCGCCGACGAGTCCACCGGCACCATCGAGAAGCGCTTCAAATCGATCAACGTAGAGAGCACCGAGGCGAACCGCCGCGCCTACCGCGACATGCTGTTCACCGCGAAGGGCCTCGAGGACCACGTGAGCGGCGTGATCCTGTACGACGAGACGCTCCGCCAGAGCTCGCACGACGGCGTGCCGTTCGCGAAGCTGCTCGCGTCGAAGGGGATCATTCCCGGCATCAAGGTCGACGCCGGCGCGAAGGACCTCGCGCTCTGCCCGGGCGAGAAGGTGACCGAGGGCCTCGACGGGCTTGCCAAGCGCTGCGCCGAGTACGTGAAGCTCGGCGCGAGGTTCGCGAAGTGGCGCGCGGTGATCACGATCGGCCGCGACACGCCGACCACCACCTGCATCGCGGCGAACGCGCACGCGCTCGCGCGCTACGCGGCGATCTGCCAGGCCGCGGGCCTGGTGCCGATCGTGGAGCCCGAAGTGCTGATGGACGGCGACCACACCATCGAGCGCTGCGAGGAAGTCACCGAGTGGACGCTGAACGCGGTCTACGAGGCGCTCTACATCAACCGCGTCACGCTCGAGGAGACGGTGCTCAAGCCCTCGATGGTGATCTCCGGCAAGGACTGCCCGAGGCAGGCCAGCGTCGCCGAGGTCGCCGAGCGAACGGTCAAGGTCCTCAAGCGCTGCGTGCCGGCGGCGGTCGCCGGCATCGCGTTCCTCTCCGGCGGCCAGTCCGACGAGGTCGCGACCGCGCACCTGGACGCGATGAACAAGATCTACGCGGGCGAGCTGCCGTGGAATCTCACGTTCTCCTACGGGCGCGCGCTGCAGCACCCCTCGCTCACCGCCTGGAAGGGTACGGCGGCGAACGTCGCGGCCGCGCAGGCGGCACTGCTGCACCGCGCGCACATGAACGGGCTCGCGACCAAGGGCCAGTACAAGCGCGAGTTCGAGCGGCAGGCGGCCTGAGCCGCGCGGGCGCGCGTCCGGCCCGTCCGCCGCTGCCCGAGGTCGAGATCGTGGCCGCGCACGCAGCCCTGTTCGAGTCCGACATCGCGAGCCTGCCGCGCATCGGGCGCGGCAAGGTGCGCGACCTGCACGCGGTCGACGACCGGCACCTCCTGATCGTCACCAGCGACCGCCTGTCGGCGTTCGACGTGGTGCTGCCCGACCCGATCCCGTACAAGGGGGCGGTGCTCACCGCGCTCTCGGCGTTCTGGTTCGAGCGCCTCGGCCACGTCGTGCCGAACCATCTCACCGGCATCGCGCCGGAGTCGGTCGTCGGGACCGATGCCGAACGCGCGCAGGTGCGCGGCCGCTCGGTCGTCGTGCGCCGCTACGCGCCGCTGCCGATCGAGGCCGTGGTGCGCGGCTACATCATCGGGTCGGGCTGGAAGGACTACCAGGCGACCGGCGCGGTGTGCGACATCCGGCTTCCGGCGGGCCTGCGCCAAGCCGACCGGCTGCCGGAGCCGATCTTCACGCCGGCGACCAAAGCCGAGGCCGGCACGCACGACGCGAACATCGCCTTCGCCGAGGTCGAGCGGCTGGTCGGCGCGCAGCGCGCGGCCGAAGTGCGTGAAGTGTCGCTGCGGCTGTACCGCGAAGCGGCCGAATACGCCGCGGGCCGCGGCATCATCATCGCCGACACCAAGTTCGAGTTCGGCGTGGACGAGGCGGGCCGGCTCTACTGGATCGACGAGGCGCTGACCGCCGACTCCTCGCGCTTCTGGCCGGCCGACGAGTACCGACCGGGCGCGAGCCCGCCGTCGTTCGACAAGCAGTACGTGCGCGACTACCTGGAATCGCTCGGCTGGGACAAGCGAGCGCCGGCGCCGCATCTCGCGCCGGAGGTTATCGCGCGCACCTCCGCCAAGTACCGCGAGGCGCTCCACCGCCTCACCGGACGCACGCTCGAGGAGTGAGATGGCGAAGAAGGGCAAGCCGATCGAAGGCGAGGTCGCGAACGCGCTGGTCGGCGTCGTGATGGGCAGCGAGAGCGACTGGGCGGTGATGCAGCACGCGGCCGCGGTCCTGCGCGACTTCGGCGTGCCCTACGAGGCGCGCGTGGTCTCGGCGCACCGCACGCCGGACGACATGTTCGAGTACGCCGCCACGGCCGCGAAGCGCGGCCTGCGCGCGATCATCGCCGGGGCCGGCGGCGCCGCGCACCTGCCGGGCATGCTCGCCGCAAAGACGACCGTCCCGGTGCTCGGCGTGCCGGTGCCCTCGCGCCATCTGCAGGGCGAGGACTCGCTCCTCTCGATCGTGCAGATGCCGAAGGGCATCCCGGTCGCGACGTTCGCGATCGGCGAGGCGGGCGCCGCGAACGCAGGCCTGTTCGCGGTCGCGATGCTCGCCGCGGACGACGCCGGGCTCGGCGGCCGGCTCGCGCGCTTCCGGCGCGAGCTCGCCGACAAGGTGCGCGCGATGAAGCTGCCGTCGGCCGAATGAGCCACGGCGCGATCGCGCCGGGCGCCTGGCTGGGGCTCCTCGGCGGCGGACAGCTCGGGCGCATGTTCACGATGGCCGCGCAGAGCATGGGTTATCGCGTGGCAGTGCTCGATCCGAACGAGCGCGCCCCCGCAGCGGCGGTGGCCGATCGTCACGTCCGCGGCGAGTGCACCGACCAGTCCGCGCTCGACGCGCTCGCGGGTCTCGTGCAAGCGGTGACCACCGAGTTCGAGAACGTGCCCGCGCGCTCGATCGCCTACCTCGCCGGGCGCTGCCGCGTGTCGCCGCGCGCCGACGCGGTCGAGGTCGCGCAGGACCGCAGCCGCGAGAAGGAGTTCGTGCAGTCGTGCGGCATCCCGGTGGTGCCGTGGGCGCGCGCGACCGCGCGGGCGGAGGTCGAGCGGGCACCGGACGAGCTCTTCCCCGGCGTGCTGAAACTCTCGCGCCTCGGCTACGACGGCAAGGGTCAGGCGCGCGTGGGCTCGCGAGGAGGCGCTCGCCGCGTTCGACGCCTTCGAGCGCCGGCCGTGCGTGCTCGAGCAGCTCGCCCCGCTCGAGCGCGAGATCTCGGTCATCGTGGCGCGGCGCGCGCCGCGCGATCTCGTCCACTTCCCGGTGGCCGAGAATCGGCACGCGCGCGGCATCCTCGACACGACCATCGCGCCGGCGCGCGTCGGCCGCGAGCTCGCCGAGCGTGCCGCGGCGGCGGCCGAACGCATCGCCGAGCGGCTCGACTACGTCGGCGTGCTCTGCGTCGAGTTCTTCGTGCTGCCGCGGGGCGGCCTCGCCGTGAACGAGATCGCACCTCGCCCGCACAACTCCGGGCACTACACCATCGACGCCTGCATCACCTCGCAGTTCGAGCAGCAGGCGCGCGTCCTCGCCGGGCTGCCGCTCGGCGCTACCGCGCAGCATTGCCCGGCGGTGATGGTCAACCTGCTCGGCGACCTGTGGCATGCCGGCGCGCCCGACTGGACCAAGGTGCTCGCCCGCCCGGCCGCGAAGCTCCATCTCTATGGCAAGGCCGAGCCGCGGCCGGGGCGCAAGATGGGCCACTACACCGTGCTCGCCGGGCACGTCGAGACGGCGATCGAGACGGCCGAGGCGATCCGCGCCGAGCTCGGATTCTGACGGGGACGAGAATGCAGCAGGAGGGCGAACAGCGGCAGCCAGAGGCGGGTGGTGCGCCCGAGCCGGAAACGACGGGCGTGCAACCCGCCGACTCGGACGCGGCCCCGCACCGCGGAGGCGGCCGCGCCCGAGGCGCCGGCGAACGTGGTGGAAGCGAGCGGCGAGTCGATCGCGCGGGCGGCCGCGATCCTGCGCGCCGGCGGCGTGGTCGCGTTTCCCACCGAGACCGTCTACGGGCTCGGCGCCGACGCGCGCAATCCGGAGGCGGTTGCGCACGTGTTTGCGATCAAGGGGCGACCGCTCGACCATCCGGTGATCGTTCACCTCGCCGCGGCGGACGATCTTGCCGAGTGGGCGGCCGATGTCCCGGAGGCCGCGGCGCGGCTCGCCGAAGCCTTCTGGCCCGGGCCGCTCACCCTGATCCTGCGGCGCGCGGCGCAGGTGCCGGACGCGGTGACCGGCGGGCAGGACACGGTGGGCCTGCGCGTGCCCGCGCATCCGGTCGCGCGCGCGCTCCTCGAGGCGTTTCGCGGGGCCGAGGGGGAGCGGCGCTGGAACGGTATCGCCGCGCCCTCGGCCAACAAGTTCGGCCGGATCAGCCCGACGGCTGCCGAGCACGTGCGCACCGACCTCGGCGCCGCGGTCGCGCTGATTCTGGACGGCGGCGCCGCCGAGGTCGGCATCGAGTCCACCATCGTCGATCTCGCGGGCGCGCACCCGGTGCTGCTTCGCCCCGGCGCGATCGGCGCGGACGCGCTCGAGCGCGTGCTCGGCGAGGCGCCCGCGCGCCGGAGGCGCAAGCGCCGCGCGCGCCCGGAAGCCACCCGGCGCACTACGCGCCGCGCGCGAAGCTGCGCCTGCTCAAGCGCGTCGCGATGCTCGAGGCGCTCGCCTCGCACAAGGGGCAGCGGGTGGGCGTGCTCGCGCTCGAAGTGACGGTGCCACGGTTGGCCGCCGGCCTGCAGCGCGTGGTGCCCGCGGTGCCGGCGCGCTATGCGCACGCGCTCTACGCGCACCTGCGCGCGCTCGATGCCCAGAACGTGGGCCAGATCCTCGTCGAGCTGCCGCCGCAGACGCCCGCCTGGGCGGCGATCAACGACCGCCTCGCCCGCGCTGCGCGCGGCGGCGAGGCGGGGCTGGAGGACGCGGCCTGAACGCCCGCTATCCGGCCTTGTACGAAACGAGCTCGTAGAGCGAGCGGATGCCGGGCATCGGCGACGCCATGCGGCTGTAACGCTGCTCGAAGTACTCCTCGAACACCTGCAGCCTGACCGCGCCCTTCACTTCCGGGGCGTACCACTCGGTCTCCCAGCGCAGCGTCGGGCCGCGGAACGGGTCGTAGTCGCCGAGGTCGATCCGGCGCTCGATGCGCAGCGCGCGGAACTCGCCGGCGGGCACCTTCACGGTTTCCCAGCCGACCACCCGGCCCTGGACCAGCGTCTCGCGCTTCTCGCCGCTCGCGAGGTCGTCGCGCATCACCGTCTGCGTCCAGCGCTCGCCTTCGCGCAGCGGAAAGGGCGCCAGCGTCAGCGCGGGCATCAGCGTTCCCTCGGCGCGCTCGCTCAGCGCGCCGGCCGCGAGGCGCCCCGGACTGTCGTAGCGCAACTCGTGACGGGCCTGCCCGTCGGCGGCCGCAGTCGCGATGCGGAACTCGTTCGCGCCGGCCGCCGTGACCGAGCGGGTGACGACGCCGAGGTCGGCGCGGTTGTAGAGATTGGTGAGGCGGTAGCTCCAGGTATCGCCGCTCGCGAGTGCCGGGGGGCAGTCTGGGCGGCGGCGGGCAGGGTGGCCGCGGCGAGCAACGCGGCGGCGAGCGTGGTCCGGATCGGGTGTCTCATGGCGGTCTCCTAGGGGTGCGCTTGCTTCGACCCGCCGCCGCGCGGCCGGTTCCGGCGCGCCGCCGCGTCGCCGCCCGGGCGCGCCCGGCCGCCGCTTTCGCTGCCGCCGCGGCCGGCTTTGCCGGATTGCGGCGTGCCGGCAGCCGCCCGAAATCGTCCAGCGAGAGCAGATGGGCGTAGACGCGCCCGGTCACGCTTTTTCATTGACGGGATTCATGTGCCAGACGGCGTTCAGATGCTCGAGCTTCTCTTCCTTCACGCGGTACCTGCCCGAGAGGTTGATTGGGGTCCCGTCGGGCTCGGTCGCCTGCAGCGTGAACGGTTCGAGCGGCGCGCAGTCGGCGAGCATCGCGCACATCTCGCGGGCGGGCTCCAGGTCCGCCGGGTACTCGCGCAAGCGCCTGTGGATGTTCTGCCGCTTCGCGAGCGGCTCGCCCTTGTCGTCGAGCATCTTCTCGCCGTCGGCCGCGGCGCAGGACGTCTCGACGCAGATGAGGCGGTTCGACTGCTCCTTCTCCTCCGGCCTCACGCGCGCCATGCAGAACGGATCGCTCCGCACGTAGGCGGGCACGTACCTGCATGTGGGCGCTTTCCCTTGACCCGGACCGACGGCCAGCGTGCCGCCGGCCCGCGGCCGCCGGATTGCCGCGTTGCCCGCCAAGCGGTTAAAATCCCCATCCACCGGGGACGTAGCTCAGCTGGGAGAGCGTCGCGTTCGCAATGCGAAGGTCGGGAGTTCGATCCTCCTCGTCTCCACCAACCCTCCTGCCGCATCCGCGCGGGGCGTTTCTTGCGGCCGGTGTTCGCGGGTGCGCGCGCAGGCGGCGGAGCCCGGCTAGCGCCGGCGCAGGTAGGCGAACCAGTACACGCCGCCGACCAGCAGGCCGCCGCCGACGATGTTGCCCAGCGTGACCGGCACCAGGTTGGCGACCGCGCCGGCAACCGTGAGCCCCGCGAAGTCCTCCGGCGCGGCGCCGATCGCGGTCCAGAATGTCGCCGGCGCGAACGCCTTGATCAGCAGCCCCGCCGGCAGAAAGTACATGTTCGCGATCGAGTGCTCGAAGCCGGCTGCGACGAATGCGGCGACCGGTGGCACGATCGCGAGGATCTTGTCGGTCACGCTGCGGGCGCTGTAGCTCAGCCAGAGCGCCAGGCAGACCAGCACGTTGCACAGCACCCCGAGCAGCAGCGCGTCGAGGAACGGCAGCGCGGCCTTGCCGGCGGCGATCGCGAGCGCGGACTTGCCGATCGCGCCGGCGCCTAACGCGTGATGCCCCGACAGGAACACGAGCGATGCGGTTCCGATCGCGCCGGCGAGGTTGCCGAGGTACACGAGCGTCCACGCGCGCGCGATCTCGCGCCCGGTGATCAGCCGTCCGGCCCAGGCCATCACCATCAGGTTGTTGCCGGTGAAGAGTTCGGCGCCGCCGACCACGACGAGGATCAGGCCGAGCGAGAAGACCAGCCCTGCGAGCAGTCGCGCGGCGCCGTACGGCCACGCCTCGCCGGTCCCGGCCACGGTGACGGTGGAGAACAGCGCGCCGAATCCGATGAACGCCCCGGCCAGCACCGCCAGGGTGAGCAGGGTGACGGCATCCAGGCGTGCCTTGGCCGCGCCGATGCCCTCGGCCTTGCGTGCGATCTCGGCGGGCAGCAGGGCATCGATCGAACGGGGGCCTTCGTGCTCGGCTTTGTGGTCCATGCGCGCGCGATGCTCTTGCACCCGTCCGGGCTGCGGGAGTCTAGCCGCTCGCGCCGCCTCTCACAACACCCCGGACGGGGTGTCAGGGGCTTCAACGACCGGCCGCCGCCAACGGCGCCTGCGCCATGCGCGCTCAGCGCCGCACGTGGCGCGTCGCCGCGCGGCGCCGACTGGTCCGGGGGCTGGCCGCCGGCGCCGCCCGCTCGCCTGCGGAGCTCGAAGCACCGGCGCGCTCTTGGGACCAGTCGTCGGCGCCGTTCGGTGCGAAGGGGCGCTGTTGTGCGAGCAGCGCGGCGAACTCGTCGGCGGGCGCCGGGCGACTGAACAGGAACCCCTGCGCGTAGTCGCAGCCGTGCCGGATCAGGAACTCGCGCTGCTCGGCGGTCTCGACGCCCTCGGCGATCACCGTGACGTCGAGCGTGTGCGCGAGGCCGATGGTGGCGTTCACGATCGCGGCGTCGTCGCGGTCGGTCGCTATGTCGCGCACGAACGAGCGGTCGATCTTGAGGTCGTTCACCGGAAAGCGCTTCAGGTAGCCGAGCGACGAGTAACCGGTGCCGAAGTCGTCGATCGAGATGCCGATGCCGCGAGCGGCGAGCTCGTGCAGGATCGCCACCGCCTCGTCGGGGTTCTGCATCACGGTGCCCTCGGTGAGCTCGACGCCGAGGCTGGCCGCCGCGAGACCGGTGGCGGCGAGCGCTTCGTCGATCGCCGCGACGAGGTCGCGCCGGCGGAACTGGCGCGGCGAAAGGTTGACCGACACGCTCACCGGCGGCAGACCGGCCTCCAGCCATGCCCGCGCCTGTGCGCACGCGGCGTGCAGCGCCCACTTCCCGATCGGGACGATCAGCCCCGAGTCCTCGGCGAGCGGGATGAACTCGGCCGGCGACACCATCGCGCCGTCGGCCTTCTGCCAGCGCAGCAGCGCCTCGGCGCCGGTGATCGCGCCCGAGCGGCAGCCGACGATCGGCTGGTAGAACAACCGGAACTCGCCGGCGTCGAGCGCGCGTGCGAGGTCGTGCCGCATGCGCAGGTGCTGCGCAGCGCGCGCGTTCATCTCCTCGGTGTAGAACTCGAACGCGTTGCGGCCGTGCTCTTTCGAGCGGTACATCGCGGCGTCGGCGTTCTTGAGCAGCGCCTCGGGCTCGCGGCCGTCGCGCGGAAAGATCGCGATGCCGATGCTCGCCGTGACCACCAGCTCGCGCCCCTCGATCGACACCGGTTGCGCGACCGCCTCGAGGATCTTCCCGGCGACGTTCGACGCGTCGTCTTCGCGCGCCATGTCGGTCAGCATGACGACGAACTCGTCGCCGCCGAGCCGGGCGACGGTGTCGTCGCGGCGCACGCAGCCGCGCAGCCGCCCGCTCACCGTGCGCAGCAGCTCGTCGCCGAACACGTGGCCGAAGCCGTCGTTGATCAGCTTGAAGCGATCGAGGTCGAGCAGCAGCACCGCCATCGCGCGTCCGGAGCGCTCGGTGTGCGCTGCTGCCTGGCGGATGCGGTCGAACAGCAGGCTGCGGTTCGCCAGGCCGGTGAGCGGGTCGTAGTTCGCCTGCCGCTCGAGCTCGGCCTCGTAGCGCTTGCGCTCGGTGACGTCAGTGGCGACGCCGAGCCAGTGGCTGATGCGGCCGGCGTCGTCGCGCACCGGCGAGATCGAGAGCTCGCTCCGGTAGAGCGTCCCGTCCTTGCGGTAGTTTCGCAGCTCGGTCGTCACCGCGCGGCCGTCGCGCAGCGCGGCGCGGATCTCGGCCAGGCCGACCTGGTCGGTGTCGTCGCGGTGCAGGAAGCGCGGGTTGCGGCCGCGCACCTCGTCGGCGGAGTAGCCGGTCATCGCCTCGAACGCGGGGTTCGCGAAGATGATGGGGTAATCGCCGGCGGTCGCGTCGGCGACCAGGATGCCGTTGGTGGAGGCCTCGATCGCGCGCCGCGAGAGGCGGAGCGCCTCCTCCGCGCGCTTGCGGGCAGTGATGTTCGTCCCGGTGCCGCGGTAGCCGACGAAGCGCCCGGCCTCGTCGAACATCGGATCGCCGCTCACACTGAGCCACTGCGCCTCGCCGTCGTCGGCGATCTGCACGTACTCGAAACCGCGGAACGGCCGGTGCGCCTCGAGCACCGCGCGGTGCGCCTGCCAGGTATCCTCGCTCGCCGCGTTCGGCACCTCCCAGCGCGTCTTGCCGATCTCGCCGGAGGGCGAGCGCCGGCCGGCCGCCTGCGCGCTGTCCGAAACTAGCGTGAAGCGGAACTCGGCGTCCTGCTCCCAGTACCAGTCGGACGCGAGCGCGGTCAGGTGGCGGAAGCGCTCCTCGCTCCGGCGCACGCGCTCCTCGGCGCTCTTGCGGTCGGTGATGTCGTCGACGACCCAGATCACGCCCTTCGAGAGGTCGGCCTGATCCACCGCGTTGATCGTCATCCGCACCCAGAGGCGGGCGCCGTCCTTGCGGCGCGCCCGCGCCTCGATCGCGAACGTCTCGCCGCCCTGGATCATCCCGTAGGTGTCCGACAGGCGCGGTCCGGTGCCGGCCGGGGCGATCTGCATGCGCTCGGTGGATATCCCCGCGAGCTCGCGCTCCGAATAGCCGAACATCCGGGCGAACTTGCCGTTGCAGCGCACGATCGCGTTGTCCTTCAGGAAGGCGATGCCGACGCCGGCGTGCTCGAGGATCGCCTGCTGCTCGGCGTGAAGGCGCAGCCGGTCCGCCGCGGCGACCGCGCGCTCGGCGGCGCCGCGCAGCGAGACGATGCCGAAGGCGAGTTCCTCGGCGAGCTGTTCGAGCAATCGCGCCTCCTCGCCGTAGAAGGCGTCCGGTTCGCCGGCGTAGATCGCGAGGACCCCGAACGGCCGGCCTTCGGAGCGTAGCGGAAGCACGATCATCGAACGGAAGCCGAGCGCGACCGCGCCGCCGGTCCAGCGGCCGAGCACCGGTCCGGCGGTGAGGTCGCGCACCGTCTGCGTCTCCCCGGTGCGGATCGCGCGCCCGCCCGGGCCACTCGCCCGGTCGTCGTCGCCCGCGGCGCACAGGTCGAGCGAGGCGATGTACTCGCTCGCCTCGCCTGCGTGCGCCGCGACCGTAATGCGGCGCTCCGTCGCCGGCTCGACGTAGCCGACCCACGCGAGCCGGTAGCCGCCGGTGCCGCAGACGGTCCGGCACACCGCGTCGAGCAGCTTGTGCTCGTCGGTCGAGCGGGCGAGCGCCTGGCTCGTCTCGCCGAGTACCCGCAGCGCGCGGTTCGCTGCGCGCAGCGCGGCGCTGGTCTGGTGCAGTGCACGCTCGCGGTCGAGCCGCTCGATTTCGGCCGCCGCGCGGCTCGCGAAGACCTCGAGCACGCCGCGCTCGCTGTCGGTGAGGTTGATCGGCTCGACGCCGATCACGGCGAGCAGTCCGATCGGGCGCCCGGTCGCGTCGCGCAGCGGGCAGCCGAAATAGCTGCTGGCGCCGATCTCGCGCAGTACGGCGTCGGCCGGGAAGCGCGACTGCACGTCGCGCGGAAAGTAGCACGACTCGCCTTCGGCCACGCGCGCGCAGGGCGCGCCGGCGAGCGTGTAGTCGAACGCGGGCCGGATCTGCCCGCCCCACCAGGCGGCGCGCGTGCGCACCGTGTCGCGCCCCGAGAACGTCCCGACCAGCACGTACCCGGTGTCGAGCGCCTCGGCGATGTCGCGCGCGAGCGCGTGGAGGTAGTCCTGGCCGACCGAGAGTGCCGTGCCCTCGACGAGCGCACGGAACAGCCGGTCGGCGCGCCGCGCATCGGTGACGTCGCGGAAGTTGGCGACGATCGCCTCGACGCCGCGCACGTCGAGCTGGTTGGCGAGCGTGCCTTCGACGATCCGCCATCCGCCGTCCCGGTGCCGGATGCGAGCGCTCTGCGTGCGGGTCTCGGTCGGGCGCGCGGCGACCGCCGCCAATGCCTCGGCGAGATGGCGGCGGTCGTCCGGTGCACGAGATCGAGCATCTGGCGGCCGATGATCTCGGCGCTCGTCATGCCCGTCATCCGCTCGCCCGACGGCGACACGAACCGCACCCGCCCATCGGCGCCGACCAGCGTGACCCCGTCCGCGCTGTTCTCGATCAGGCTGCGGAAGCGCTGCTCGCTCTCGCGCAGCCTCTGCGCGGCGCGGCGGGTGTCGCTCATCAGGGCGGCGCGCTCGAGCGCCGCGCGCACCGCCGGGCCGAGGCGCGAGAGGCGATCCTTGATGAGGTAGTCGGCCGCGCCGAGGCGCATCGCCTCGACCGCGAGCTCCTCGCCGATCGTGCCGGACAGCAGGATGAACGGGACGTCCGGCGCCACCTGCTGCGCGATGCGCAGCGCGCGGATGCCGTCGAAACGGGGCAGGGCGTAATCGGCGAGGATCAGGTCGGAGCGTTCGGCGAGCGCGGCGCGGAAATCGGCCTCGGTCTCGACGCGCACTCCCTGAACCTCGAATCCGCCGCGTTCGAGCTCGTACAGCGCGAGTTCCGCATCGGCAGCGCGGTCCTCCACCAGGAGCACGCGCAGAACGCGCGCCCTGCGTGCCTGCGCGGCGGTCATGTCCTTGCCCGCCGCGCCGCCGTCGCGCGCGGCGCCAATGCCGGGGCCGCCGGCCCCGGTACGGTCGTGCGGTTCGCCGCGAAGTGCGTCGGCATCGGACCCGAGGTGTGGTTGTCGTCGGCGCGGGCGGTTCCTGCGCGCGCCGTGCGCCTCAGATATTGCGCCGGCGGCGCGCGCGAGGGCAAGGAAAACGCCCCGGCGGCCGGTCGTAGGTCACCCGGAGAGGCCTCTCGTGGCCGGCCGGGAGGCGGTTCGTGAGCCGCGGCGTCGGGCGCGAGGCGGTGGCGGGCAAGGGTTGGCTGCGCGCCCACAAGTGGCTGCTCGCGCGCCGCGCTTCGCAGCTCGGCATTGGCGCGCAAGATCCGCGCCTCGAACGAGCGGTGGCACAAGATGCTCGGCTCGATCGGCACGGCGGAGAAGTTGACCGCCAAGCGGCTCGCGATGGCGCGGCACGAGTGGGACCGGATGAAGGCGACCGACGCGTGCGAGTGCCGCAATTGCCACGACTACGGCTACATGGACTTCGCCGAGCAGGGCCGGCGCGCGAACCGCGCGCACGAGCAGGGATTCTCCGAGGGCGAGACCTGCATCGACTGCCACAAAGGCATCGCGCACTCCCTGCCACCGATCGATCAGGCCATCGGTGCGGTGACCGTGGACAGGTGAGACGTGAGGCGGGGAGATCCCAGGCTTGCTGTCCGCTCGCCTCTACGCCTTTACAAAAGTGCCTCCCCATTCAGCGTCGCCTCGACACGCCCCGGCAGTGCGCTCCGCAGCGATGCGTGCAGGTAGCAGGTGTTCTCGGCGATCTCGAGCAGGGTCTGCATCGCATCGTCACGCTCGTCGGCGTTCAGGAAGACGTGCGTCTCGACCGGGCTCACGGCGCCGCGCAGGCTAAAATCCTCCGCGCGGCCGGAGCGCTCGAACGTCCAGGTCTGCACCAGGCGCAGGCCGTGCACCTTGTACTTGCGGTGCTCGATGTAGCGGCCGAACTGGGTCAGAAAGCAGAAGGCCACCCCCGCGGCCGCGAAGGCGAGGGCGCTCGGCGCGCTGCGGGAGGCCGGCCGCTCGTCCGAGACGAGCCGGAAGCGCGCCCCGGGGGCGGCGGGCAGCACCGTCGTCGCGACGATGCCCGGCGGAGCGACGAGCGTCGCCGAGCCGCGGATCGGGATCGCGATGCGGCCCTCGGCGGGAACGCGGCGCGGCTCGACGGCGGCGTCCGGTTCGAGCCGGGTGATGATCGGATCGGGAGCCGCCGCGCCGGCGAGCGGCGCGGGCGCCCGTGCATGGGCGAGAAACGGGTCGAGCGCATCCGGCGCGCCGCTCGAGGCCACGCGCGTGACCGGGGGTGCGGCGGCCGTTCACGTAGAGCGCGAAGGTGTTCACCAGCGGCGTCGCGAACGCCGCGTGCACCGGCGAGGCGGTGAGCGCGCCCGCGAGGATGCGGGCGGCGAGCTCGGGCGCCGCGCGCGAGCGGGCCGCGGCGCGCGCCGTCACCGGCTCGGCGCTGCCCTGGCCGGTGCCCTTGAAGAACGAGCCGCTGAAGTAGTACTGGTTGTCGATCGCGAGATCGAGCGCGTCGAGCGCGACGCCGTGCGCTCGTGCTAGCGCGAGCGCGCCGCAAGCGTAGTCGCCGTGCATGGCGGCGTTGAAGAACGCGAGCGGGAAGGGCGCGAGGTCGGTCCCGCCGAGCCCGGGCCCCTCGTCGCTCACCACGCGCCAGGCGTCGCCGCCTTCGCCTTCGGTGACGAGCGCCTCCTTCTGGTGGCCGGTGATCTTGCGTGCCTCGACCCGCAGGCGCACGGTGCCCGGCGCGCCGCCGAAGGGGCCGCCGTGCGGGCGGCCGGCGGCCGCCCGGAACGCGAGCGGATGGCCGCTGCCGTCGATGGTGTCTTTGCGCATCTCGTCACACCTTGCCGAGTGCCTTCAGGACCCGGTCCGGCGTGGCCGGCTGCGCGGTCACCCGCGCCCCGAGCGGCGCCAGCGCGTCGTTGATCGCGTTCATCACCGCACCCGGCGCGCCGGCGGTTCCGGCCTCGCCCACGCCCTTCGCGCCGAGCGCCGACTGCTTCGTCGGCGTCTCGACGTGCGCGACGACGATGTCGGGCATCTCGCCGCACATCGGCACGAGATAGTCCGCCATGTTGCCGTTCAGCAGCTGGCCGTCGGGGCCGTACAGGCACTCCTCGAACAGCGCGGCGCCGATGCCCTGCACGATGCCGCCGCGGATCTGCTCGTCGACCAGCATCGGGTTGATCACCGTGCCGCAGTCCTCGACGCACCAGTGCTTGAGCAGCTTCACGAACCCGGTGTCGGGATCGACCTCGACCAGCGAGGCCTGGATGCCGTTGGTGAACGTGAACGGGTACTCCCGCGGCGTGTAGTGGCGCGTGACCGTGAGCTCGGACTGGAACTTCGGCGGCAGCGTGTCCGGGCGGAAGTAGGCGACGCGCCCGAGCTCGGCGAGCGGGAGCTTCGACTCGAGCGTGAGCCTGCTCACCACCTCGTTCCCGACGATGTCGAGCGCGGCCTTGTCGGCGGAGAGGATCGCCGCCGCGACGTCGAGAATGTTCGAACGCAGTGCGCGACCGGCCTGCAGCACGGCCTCGCCGCCGATGCCGGCCCCGCGCGAGGCCCAGGTGCCGCCGCCGTAGGGCGTGACGCCGGTGTCGCCGGTGATCACGCGCACCTTGTCGAGCGTGAGCCCGACCGCGCTCGCCGCGATCTGGGCGAAGATGCCGTCGGTACCCTGCCCCTGCTCGGTCACGCCGCACATCACGGTCAACATGCCGGTCGGCTCGAGGCGCAGCGTCGCGCCGTCCTGCGCCGAGATGCGCGCGCCGCCCACCCCGTAGAACGCGGGCGAGGGGTTGGTCACCTCGATCATCGCCGCGAGGCCGATGCCGCGGTGGACGCCCTGCTTGCGCAGCGCCGCCTGCTCGGCGCGGAGCCTGCGGTAGTCCATCAGCGCGAGCAGCTTGTCGAGGCACTGGTGGTGCGAGAGTCGCTCGAACTTGAGGCCCGACGGGAACGCGGTGTACGGATACGCGTCGTCGGGAATCAGGTTGCGGCGGCGGAACTCCGCCGGGTCCATGCCGATCTCGGCCGCCGCGCGATCGACGATCGCCTCGGTGAGCGCCATCGCGATCGGGTGCCCGACCGCCCGGTACTGGCAGGTGACGTTCTTGTTGGTGAAGACGACGTGCATCTTCGCCCGGTAGTGCTTGTGCCGGTACGGCCCGCCGGTGAGGTTCACCACCTGGTTGCCCTCGATGCCGCTCGTGCGCGGGTAAACCGAGTACGGCCCGATCGCAGTGAGATCGTCGAGGTCGAAGCCGACGATGTCTCCGGCCTTCGTGCAGGCGAGCCGCACGGTCACGTCGTGCTCGCGCGCGTGGATGTCGGTGAGGAACGACTCGAGCCGGTCGGCCACGAACTTGACGGGCCTGCGCAGCATCACCGAGATCGCCGCGGTCGCCATCTCGTCGGCGTACACGTGCACCTTGATGCCGAACGAGCCGCCGACGTCCTTGCAGACCACCCGCACGTTCGCCTCCGGGATGCCGAGGTGGCGCGCGAAGACGTCCTGCATCATGTGCGGCGCCTGGGTGCTGTGATACACGGTCAGGCTGTGGTCTGCCGCGTTGTAGTCGGCGAGGATCGCGCGCCCTCGAGCGTGACGCCGGTGTGGCGGCCGAACTTGTAGGTCTCCTCGACCACGACCTCGGCGCTCGCCCACGCCGCGTCGAAGCCCTCGGTGACGAACTCGCGCTGGAAGCAGACGTTGTCGCCGAGATCCGGGTGGATCACGTGCTTCCCGGCGAGCGACTCGTGCATGTCGGTGACCGCGGGAAGCTCCTCCCACTCGGCCTCGACGTGCGCGAGCGCGTCCTCGCCCTGTGCGCGCGTCTCGGCGACGATCGCGGCGACCGCCTCGCCCTGCCAGCAGGCCCGGTCGATCGCGATCGCGTGCTGCGGCGCCGACTTGATGCCCTTCAGGTGGCCGAGCACCGCGACCCAGGGCGTGCAGTACTCGGCGAGCGCGCGTCCGTCGAAGCACGCGATCACGCCCGGCTGGCGGGCTGCCGTCGTCAGATCGAGCCGCTTGATGCGCGCGTGCGCGTGCGGGCTGCGGAAGAACACCACGTGCGCGAGGCGCGGAAAGCGCAGGTCGTCGACGTACGCCCCGCGGCCCTGCAGCAGCCGCTTGGCGCCCTCGCGCGGGACGCTCTGCCCGATGTAGCCCTTGTCGACCTGCGTGCCGGGCGCGTGCAGCGGGAGCTCGGCGCGCGCGTTCATCGCTCGCCTCCGGCCGCAGCGGGTTGCAAGGCTTCCTGCACGGCATCCACGATCGCTTGATATCCGGTGCAGCGGCAATAGTTGCCCGACATGTATTCGCGGATCTCCGCGCGCGTGGCCTGCGGCCGCGTGCGCAAGAGGTCCTGCGCGGCCATCAGCATCCCCGGCGTGCGAAGCCGCACTGCAGGGCGTTATGCCGGTGGAACGCCTGCTGCAGCCCGGCGATCTCGCCGGAGTCCGACAGTCCCTCGATCGTGTCGACGGTGCGGCCGTTCGCCTGCACCGCGAGCATCAGGCAGCCGCGCACGATCTCGCCGTCGACGCGCACCGTGCAGGCGCCGCAGACCCCGTGCTCGCAGCCGTAATGCGCGCCGGTCAGGCCGAGCTCCTCGCGCAGGAAATCGACCAGGTGCTGGCGCGCGCTGACGCGGCGCGTCACCTGGTGCCGTTCACGGTGATGGTGGTCTCGAGCGTATGCTCCATGGTCTGCTCCTTCAGGGCGCAAGCGCGCGGAGCGCGCGTCCGGTCAGCACGCGCGCGAGGTGCATCTTGGCCGCCGCCGAGGTGTGGAGGTCGGCCGCGGGCTTGAGGTCGCGGTCGAGCGCGGCCTGCGCCGCGGCCGCCGCGCCGGCGGCCGGCTTGCCCTCGGCCGCGGCCATCGCATGAGGCGCGAGCGCCGGCGTGGGGCCGACGCCGAGGTACGCGAGCCGCACGTCCTCGAGCGTCTCGCCCTTCGGCCTGGCGAGCGCGGCGACGCCGACGATCGCGTAGTCGCCGACCCGGCGCGCGAGCTCGATGAAGCTCGCGCGATGGCCCCTGCCGGGCAGCGGGATCTCGACTGCGGTGACGAGCTCGCCGGGGGCGAGATCGGTCTCGTACAGGCCCTTGAAGAACTCGCGCGCCCTCACCCGGCGCTCGCCCGCGCGGCGCGCGACGACGAGCTCGGCGTCGAGCGCGACGCAGCACGCCGGCCACTCCGCCGCCGGATCGGCCATCGCGAGGCTGCCGCCGAAGGTGCCGAGGTTGCGGATCGCGACGTGCCCGATGTGGCGCGCGGCCTGCGCGAGCAGCGGCAGCGCGGCGCCGAGCTCGGCGGAACGCTCGATCGCGCGGTGCGTGGTCAGGGCGCCGATGCGTGCCTTGTCCTTCGCCACCGCGATGCCGGCGAGTCCCGGGACCGCGGTGATGTCGACGAGCAGCGCCGGGCTCGAGAGGCGCATGTTCAGCGTGGCGATCAGGCTCTGGCCGCCGGCAAGGACTTTCGCGTCCTCGCCGTGCCGCTCCAGGAGGTCGAAGGCCTCGGCGAGCGAGCCGGGTCTGGCGTAGGCGAACGACGGGGGCTTCATCGCGATCCTCCACTCGATGCGGGTCCGGCGGTCGCGTTCCCTGCGCGTGCGCGCGGCCCGCGCAAGCCGTACCTATATTCCAAGGTAGAGACTGCGGATCATGTCGTTGTTGCGCATCGCGTCGCGCGACTCGCCCTCGAACTCGATGTGGCCGTGGACGATGACGTAGCCGCGGTCGGCGATCTTGATCGCCTGGGTGAAGTTCTGCTCGGCCATCAGCACCGTCAGCCCGAACTTGCGCTTGAGCTCGGCGATCTTCTCGACCGTGCGCGCGACGAAGATCGGCGCCAGCCCGACCGAGGGCTCGTCGATCAGCAGGATTTTCGGCGCGGTCATGATCGCGCGGGCGAGCGCGAGCATCTGCTGCTCGCCGCCGGACATGCTGCCGGCGAGCTGGCCGCGGCGCTCGGCGAGCACCGGGAAGGTCTCGAAGCAGAACGCGAGATTCTCGCCGATGCGGCCGCGGGCCGCCGGCCGCGAGGCACCCATCAGCAGGTTTTCCTGCACCGTGAGCTTCGGAAAGAGGCGCCGGCCCTCCGGCACGAGCGCGATACCGAGGTCGACGATGGCCTCCGGCGTCTTGCCGACGAGATCGTGCTCGACGCCGTCGATCACCGCCGTGATGCGCCCGGCGCTCGGCGTCACGATGCCCATGATCGCCTTCATCAGCGTGCTCTTGCCGTTGCCGTTCGTGCCGAGCAGCGCGACGGTCTCGCCGTCGTGCACCGAGAGCGAGATGCCCTCGAGCACCTGCACCGCGCCGTATCCGGCGCGCACGCCTTCGATCGACAGGCTATTCGCCAAGGTAGGCTCTCTGTACCTCGGGGTCGGCGATGACGGACTGCGGGTCGCCGTCGGCGATCTTCTGGCCGGCGTCCAGTACCGCCACGCGCTCGGAGAACTTCATCACCGCGCGCATGATGTGCTCGATCATGATCACCGCGACGCCGGTCTTGTTGAGCGCGAGCAGGATGTCGATGATCTCGTCGACCTCGGCGCCCGAGAGGCCGGCCATCGCCTCGTCGGACACCAGCACCTTCGGCTTGGCCGCCAGCGCGCGCGCGAGTTCCAGCTTGCGCATGTCCACCTGGGTGAGGTCGCCCGAGTTCTTGTTCGCGAGGTCTTCGAGGCCGATCGTCTCCAGCACGTGCATCGCCTCGTCGGTGATGCGGCGGTGCTCGGCGCGCGACCACGCCGCGTACTCGAGCGGGATGCGCAGATTCTCGAGCACGGTCATGCTGCGAAACGGCTTCGGGATCTGGAAGCTGCGCGCGATGCCGAGCCGCGCCCGCTTGTAGGGCGGCAGTCGCGTGATCTCGTGACCCTCGAACACGATGCGTCCGGTGTCGTTGTACAGCGCGCCCGAGATGCAGTTGATGAGGGTGGTCTTGCCCGAGCCGTTCGGCCCGATCAGGCCGAGCCGCTCGCGCGCCGAGACCTGCAGGTCGACGCTCTGCAGCGCCGTGAACCCGCCGAAGCGCTTGCTCAGACCCTCGACCCGCAGGACGACGCTCATGCGGACCGCTTCCGCAGGTGCTTTTGCACCAGCCCGACGATCCCCTGCGGCGCGAGGCTGATGAACAGCACCAGCATGATGCCCACCAGCAGGATGTTGATCTCCGAGGAGATGTTCACCTTGATGATCTCCTGCAGCGAGCCCACCAGCAGCGCCCCGACCACCGGGCCGAGCCAGTGCGCGGTGCCGCCGATCATCGGCATGGCGATCGCATTGACCGCGACGAACAGATTGAACGCCGATATCGGTTCGACGTAGGTGACGAAGAACGGGTACGGCGCCCCGGCCACGCCCATCATCGCGCCCATGATCGTGGTCGAGACGAGCTTCAGGCGCAGCGTCGGCACCCCGGCGCACTCCGCGGCGATTTCGTCGTCGCGGATCGCCGCCAGGCCGCGCCCGAGGCGCGAGAAGTTGAGCTTGCGCGAGATCGCGACCGACGCCACCGCGAGGATCAGCATCAACATGAACAGCATGTGGACGTAGCTGCTGAACCAGAGGTGATTCTCCGGGGTCAGGATGAAGGCGCCGCGCGCCCCGCCCACGTAGGTCCAGTTGCTCACGAAGGTCTCGAGCACGATGGCCAGCGCGAGCGTCGCGATGGCGAAATAGACGCCCCGCAGGCGCAGGGTCAGGTAGCCCACGCCGAGCCCGATCAGCCCGCTCACCAGCGCGCCGGCGACGATCAGCAGCGGCAGCGGAAGCCCGAGCGCCTTGTCGAGCGCGATCGACGTGTAGGCGCCGGCGGCGAAGAAGCCGGCGCTGCCGAAGTTCACGTAGCCGGTGAACCCGCCGAGGATGTTCCACGCCACCGCCATGATGAGCGCCTGCAGGATCAAGTAGGCCGCGGTGAAGTAGTACTCGTTCGCCGCCAGCTCGGTGAACGCGAGCCCGGCGGCGAGCACGACGACGGCCGACACCCAGAACGGGCTGACGAGGTTCCGCATCGCTCAGCGGCCGAACAGTCCCGCCGGCCGCAACGCCAGCGTGAGCAGCAGCACGCCGAACGCGACCGCCGGCGCCCACGAGGGCCCGTAGAAGGTCGCCACGACGCTCTCGATGACGCCGAGGATCAGCGCGGCGACGAACATGCCGGAGATGCTGCCCATGCCGCCCAGCACCACGATCGCGAAGGCGCGGCCGATGTACTGCCGGCCGACCGAAGGCTCGACCGGGCCGATCATGATCAGCAGCGCGCCCGCGACCGCGGCGGTGGCGATGCCGAGGCCGAAAGCCCACTGCTTGATGCGGATCGGATCGACGCCCATCAGCTGCAGCGCGAGGCGGTCTTGCGCGACCGCCTGGATCGCCCGCCCCGTGAAGGTGCGCGCGAGGTACACGTAGACCGCGACCGTGAGCGTCACCGCGACCGCGAACGGCACCAGCATCCGGTACGGCAGACCCACGAAGCCGAGGTTCAGCGTCTCGCCCAGATAGCCGGTCTGCACCAGCCGGTAATCGACGCCATAGACCAGGATCAGCGCCACCTCGATGATGAACATGATGCCGAAGAAGAAGGCGAGTCCGGAGAGCGACTCCTGGCCGGTGCGCTCGAACGCCGCGTAATACACCCGGTACAGCCCGGCGCCCACCAGGAAGAAGACCGGCGCGGCGAGCACCCCGACCAGGACCGGATCGAGCCCGAACCGCGAGTTGAGGATGTAGGCGGTGTATGCGCCGGCGATGATCAGCGCCGGATGGGCGATGTTGACGATGTCGAGCTGGCCGAAGACGATCGCGAGCCCGAGCGCGACCGCGGCGTAGAAGCCGCCGAGCAGGAGCCCCGCGACTATGGCGTTCGCCAGAAGGTCGACGGAAACCACAGTGCGGGGCGTGCGAAGCGTTGGCTACTGGCGGTACGGATACACGATCTCGCCCGACTTCCACTCCTTCGGAAAGAGGACGATGCGCCTGCCGGGCCCGGCGAACTGCTCGAGGTTGTCCGGCTTCACGTCGCGGAACTGCACGTACAGCGCGCGGCTCTGCGCCCACTCGCCGTTCTTGGCGAACTTCACCTTCCCGACCACCGTGTCGAACGTGGTCTTGTGCATGTACGCGGCGAGCTTGGCGTGGTCCAGGCTCTTGGTCGCCTGCACCGCCTGGCCGAGAACTTCGAGGTAGGCGTAGGAAAACGGCGGCAGGTAGTGGCCGAGCGGGTCGACGCCCTTGCCTTTCGCGGCTTCCTGGTACTTCTTGAGGAACTGGTCGATGCCCGGGAAGTTGAGCGTCGGCTCCGGCACCCAGAAGTCGTAGTTGATGACGTTGTTCAGCAGGGGACCGAGGTTCTTCTGGATCGGCGCGAACTGCAGCCCGACCATGCTGCCGCCGAAGATCTTCGCCTTCAGCCCGATCTCGTTCGCCGCCTTGACCATGCCGACCGAGTCCGGCGGGTACGAGGCGACGTACACGATGTCGGGGTTGGTCGCCTGGATGGCGCGCACGATCGGGGGTGAAATCGGTGGTCGTCAGCGGATAGGTCTTGTCGTAGACGATGTTCAGCCCGAGGCGCTGCGCGTGCTTGCGCGCCCCGGAGCTCGTGTTGAGCGAGAACTCCCCGTCGCCGGCGACGATCGCGATCGACTTCGGCTTCGGATTCTGCGCCATGGCGAGGTCGAAGAATCCGCGCGACCAGTCGATCAGCGGGTCGGGCCCCGACGGCATGATCTGGAAGTAGCGGTCGTACTTGAACTTCTCGTTGATCGCCATGCCGAACAGCGCCGGGAACGCGAGCTTCTTGCGCATGATGATCGGCATCGCCGGCGCGATCAGGTTGCTGCCGTAGGCCGACACCACCAGATCGACCTTGTCCACTTCGAGCAGCTTGGTGTAGAGCCCGGGGACGTTCGCAGGCTGCGTCGCGTCGTCGTAGTAGACGAGCTGCACCGGCCGGCCGAGCAGCCCGCCCTTCTGGTTGACGTCGTCGCGCCAGATCTCCATCGCGATCAGCGCGGCCTTCCCCGCCGCCCGCGAGACCCCCGGTGAGCGGCATGCTGAAGCCGATCTTGATCGGCTGCTGGGCCGCCGCGGTGCCGACCATTCCGGCTGCGAGCACCATCGCGCCGAGCGCGCGTGCGAGCCGACCCCTTGCCTGGGACGCAAACATAGGCACACCTCCTCCTTTGTGGATCGAGACCGCGGCTGGTCGCTTCACCCGCTGGAGCCGGGCAGGCCGCCGGCGCGATTGTTCTCGGCCTCGAAGCTCTCCTCGCGCAACGCATGCTGCCACGAGCGCCGCCCGCGCGTCAACGCGCACGGTGATCCATCGATCAATACCGCCGCGTCCGCGCGGCGGCGGCCCGTTGGCGCAGCGCAGCACCGCGAGCGCCGTCGCGACCGCGCCACGCACGCCGCCGCGTCAGCCGGTGCGGATGAGGGAGTAGCGCGGGTCGGCGCCCAGGCACGGCGCCTCGGGCACCCCGAGCTCCTTGCGCACGATGTTCGTGCCCTGGACGAGCGACACCATCTTGTACGACGCGTGGCGGCGGCTCATGCCCTCGCGGCCCATCCCGCAGTCGGAGCAGACGACCAGGCGCTCGGCCGGGATGTGCTCGAGCGCGAGGCGCAGCAGTTCGGCGACCTCCTGCGGGCTCTCCACCTGCAGCGTGTGGTGGTCGATCACGCCGATGCCGATCTTCTTGTCCTTGATCGTCTTGCCGATCGCCTCCAGATCGATCGCGCCCGAGCTCTTCGTCTCGAACGTGAGGACGTCCGCGTCCACCTGGTTCAAGAGCTCGAGCGCGGGCTTGTAGCTCTGCACCTGGGCGAACATGCGCTGCTGCGAGGGGGTTGCCCCAGCAGGTGTGGCACCACACCTCGGTCTTGCCGCGCAGCCCCTTCACGGTGTTGTTGAACACCTTGAGCATGAACTCGGGGTTGATCACCTTGTCGACGATGCCGCGTGCGGCGAGCAGGTGGATCTGCGGCTCCTCCATCTGGATCACCGGGCAGCCGGCGTCGGCGAGGTCATGCAGCTCCTCGTTGAACACGTCGGAGAGCGCCATGATGCGCGCGGGCAGGTCCTTGTAGTACTCGTCCTGCACCGCGAAGGCCACGAGCTCGGGGGTCACCGTGCCGAACTTGACCGGCTTGGTGGTGAGCCGCTGGGCGGCCTTCCACAGCTCGGCGTACTGCATCTCGCCGCGGCCCACCGGCCCGACGATCTTCGGCATCACGCGCGCTTCGAGGTAGTCGTGCAGGATGTGCCCGCGCGGGAAGGCGATGCCGCCGGCACCGGCGCGCGCGAGCTTCGGGTGCGTGTGGTCGAATCCGGACATGTGGTGCGGCGGATAGCTCGTCCAGCTCTGGCCGCCCACGTCCTGGTCGAAGCGGCAGTCGCCGTCGGTGCAGATGTCGAGGCCGGCGAGCTCCTGCTCGCGCAGGTAGACCGAGAGCGCATCGGTGTACTGCTCGCGAAAGCGCGAGTTCACCATCGCGTCGAGGAACGAGCGCGTGCCGAGGTTCTCGGTGTACCAGCTCGGCCGCGGCAGCGATCCGACGACGGCAGTGGGCAGCACGATATTGGCGGTTGCGGTGAACATTTCCTCCTCCTCCTCCTGGCTCGCGCGTCGCGCGCGAGCGGGTAGACGTCAGTCGGCAGTTGTCGTTCGGCGGCAAGCCGGGGCCTGCAGACCGCATACTGCAAACCGTTTGCGGGCGTCTGTCAACCGAGGACCGCACGCGGCTGGTCCTGCCCATTGCCCACTATCCATTCCTCGCCGCGTTCCTCTTCCTGGGCCCCGGCCCACCCGCGCGCACTCCGCGGCGCGCGACGCCGGCCATCGCCTCGAGCACCGCGCACACCGACGCGGTGTCGTCGAGCGCGTGGCCGGAGGCCATCGCCGCGTTGTAGATCGGCGCGCTCGCCGCGAAGAGCGGCGTCGGGCAGTCGAGCGCAGCGGCGAACTCGCCGATGATGCGCATGTCCTTTTGCCACACGGCGACCTTCATCGTCGCCTCGGAGTAGTCGTTCGCGACCATCAGCGGCCCGCGCACCTGGAACATGCGCGAAGAACCGGCGCCGTCGCCGATCACCGTGAGCACCTGCGCCGGGTCGAGCCCCGCCTTGAGCGCGAGCGTCATCGCTTCGGCCGCCGCCACGTTGTGGATCGCAACCAGCAGGTTCGCGACGAACTTCATGCGCGAGCCGGCGCCGAACGGGCCGACGTGGTAGTGCGCGCGGGCGAAGCCCTCGAGCACCGGGATCACGCGGCGGTACGGACCGCGCGGACCGCTCGCATAGACCACGAGGTCGCGCGTGCGCGCCTGTGCGCCGGTGCCCGAGAGCGGGCAGTCGAGCAGCGTGGCGCCGGCGCGCGCGAGCGTCCGGCGCGCGCGCGCTTTCGCCTCGATCGGCAGCGTGCTCGTCTCGACCACGACCAGATCGCGCCGCGGCGCGCCCGCGAGACCGGCGGCCACGGCGTCGAGCGCCGCGACCGAGGGGAGCGAGGTGATGACGACGCCGGTGCGCCGCGCAACCGCGTCCGCCGACGCGACAGCGATGCCGCCCCCGCCGTGCCAGCCCCTTGCGCGCCGCGGGCAGGACGTCGCAGCCCACCACGCGGTATCCGGCCGCGAGCAGGCTGCCCGCCATCGCCGAGCCCATGATGCCCAGACCGATCATGCCCACCGCAGTCGTCATTGCGCGCACCTGCCGGGTTCGCGCGGCGCTCACGGCGCGAGGATCGATGCGCCGCGCGTGCGGCCGGCCTCGAGGTCGGCGTGGGCGCGCGCCGCCTCGTCGAGCCGGTAGCGCTGGCCGACGTTGGGCTCGAGCACCCCCTTGGCCACGAGCTCGAAGACCGCCGCCGCGGAAGCCGCGAGCTCCTCGCGCTTCGCCACGTAGGTGACGAGCGTCGGGCGCGTGAAGTAGAGCGAGCCCAGCTTCTGCAGCACGCCCGCCTCGACCGGGGGCGGGGCGCCCGTCGTGGTGCCGAACGAGACGAAGAAACCGCGCGGCGCGAGCGAGGCGAGCGAGTCGTCGAACGACGCGCGCCCGACCGAGTCGTACACCACCGGCACGCCTGCGCCGCCGGTGATCTCCTTCACGCGCTCGACGATCTTCTCGCGGGTGCGGTCGATCACCGCGAAATACCCGTTCGCCAGGGCGAGCCTGCACTTCTGCTCGCCGGCGGCCACCCCGATCAGCTTCACGCCCGCGTGACGGCCCCACTGTCCGGCGAGCAGGCCGACGCCGCCCGCGGCGGCGTAGAACAGGCCGAACTCGCCCTGCTTCATCGGGTAGCAGCGGTTCAGCAGGTATTCGACGGTCATGCCCTTCAGCAGCACCGCGGCGGCCGTCTCGTCGTCGACGCCCGCGGGGATCCTGACCAGCCGCTCGGCCGGGCAGAGCCGCCAGTCGGCGTAAGCGCCCGGCGCGCCGCCGGCGTAGGCGACCCGGTCCCCGGGCGCGAGGTCCTGCACGCCGGCGCCCACCGCCTCGACCACGCCGGCCGCCTCCGCGCCGACGCCGCTCGGCAGCGGCATCGGGTAGAAGCCCGAGCGCTGGTACACGTCCATGAAGTTCAGGCCGATCGCGGTCTGCCGCACGAGCGCCTCCCCGGCGCCGGGCGCGGCGAGCTCGATCGTGTCCAGCCGCAGCACCTCGGGACCGCCGGCGGCCGCGAAGCGAATGACGCGCGCTTTCCTGCTCATCGGATGGTCGCTCCTCTTCGTGAGTCGTCGTCTTGCGGCGCGCCCGCCCGCTTTCAGGGCACGATCGCGGGGTGGGCGAGCTGGGCGAGCATGCGCTTGCGCGAGCCCTCGATGTGATGACGGATCGCCGCGACCGCCGCGCGCCGGTCGCGCCGCTCGATGGCGTCGATCAGCACGCCGTGCTCTGCCACGAAGCGCTCGAGCGAGCGCGCGTCGCCGAGCGCCGCCAGGCCGGTGTAGGTGAACCGGTCGAACACCTGGATCACTTCGATCGTCGCGCGCGCGAGCCGCTGGTTGCCGCAGATCGACGCGATCGCGGCGTGGAAGCGCCGGTTGTAGTCGATCCACGCCGGCAGGCGCACCCGCGCAGCCAGCCGCCGGTAGCGCTCGAGCGAAGCGATCTCGGCATCCGAGGCGTTCGCGATCACCCGCTCGACGCACGCGCGCTCGAGGACGAGCCGCATGTCGTAGAGTTCCGCGGCATCGCCGAGCGAGATCGGCCGCACGCGGTAGCCGCGCCGCGGAACGACCTCGACCAGACGCTCGGCCTGCAGCTTGAGCAGCGCGTCGCGGATCGGCGACTTGCTCACCCGGTAGCGCTGCGCGAGCTCCTGCTCGTGCACCTGCGCGCCGGGCGCGATACCGCAGGTGATGATCTCGGCGCGGATGCGCTCGTAGAGATGCTCGCGCAGGAGCCGCGGCGCGCGCGCCGCCGCGGACGTCGTTCCGGAAGTTGTCGGCATGCGCGGAGCTGGAATATCACGCGCCGATCGCGCGGCATGGTGTCGGATCCGGCGCAGGATAGCACGCGATCGGTGCGCGACGCCGCTCGCAGATGCGTGCCGCGCCGCAGCACGGTCGCGCGTGGCGGCATTGACACCGCGCCTGCGCTCGTGGAATATCACCGCACTTCTAGGCAGGCAGCGGGAAGCGGTAGCGGAGCGCGGCACGCGCCCGCCTTGCGCCGACCGCGGGCTGTCGATCCCCGGTCGTCTCGAATAGGATAGGAGGAGAGCATGAGAGTACTGAGCAGTCTTGCCGCCGCCGCGTTCGCCGTCGCCGGCGCCACCGCACCCGCGCACGCCGACGATATCAAGCTGCGCATCGCGTCCGGCCATCCGACGGTCAACACCTACGTGAACCTGATGACGGGATTCTTCGCGCCCGAGGCGACCAAGCGCGTGAAGGAGCGCACCAAGCACACGCTGGAGTTCATCGAGGGCTACGGCGGCGCGATGGTCAAGGTCGCCGACACGCTGGAGGGCGTGCAGTCGGGCATCATCGACGTCGGCGGCTACTGCTTCTGCTTCGAGCCCTCGAACCTGCCGCTGCACGCCTTCCAGGTGATGCTGCCGTTCGGCACGATGGACCCGGTGGTGAGCGTGAAGCTCGCGCGCGCCGTATACGACCAGGTGCCGTACATGTCGAAGGTGCTCGAGGACAAGTTCAATCAGAAGCTGCTCGGCCTGATCGCCGACAACGGCTACAACCTGGGAACCAACTTCGACTGGAACAAGGTGTCCGACCTGAAGGGTGTCAAGATCGCCGGGGCGGGCCTCAACCTGAAGTGGCTCGAGTACGCCGGCGCGACGCCGGTGCAGGGATCGCTGCCGGAGGCCTACACCGGGATGCAGACCGGCGTGTACAACGGCTGGATCATGTTCCCGTCGGGCTGGATCAACTTCAAGCTCTACGAGCAGGGCAAGTACTACACCGAGATCGGCTTCGGCGCGATCACCTGGCACGGCCTGACGATCAACAAGAACCGCTGGAACCGGCTGCCGAAGGAGGTGCAAGCGATCCTGCTCGAGGTCGGGCGGGAGTACGAGGCACGCACCGGCACCGTGAACCAGGCGGCATATCCGAAGCAGATCGCCGAGCTCAAGGCGAAGGGCTCGGTCGTCAAGCAGCTGCCGGACTCGGTGCGGGTCGAGTGGGCGAACTCGCTCAAGGACTGGCCGCAGGCGAAGGCGACCGAGCTCGACAAGGCCGGGCTGCCGGGCACCCGCGTGCTCAAGCTCGCGCTGGACGAGGCGGAGAAGCTCGGCCACAAGTGGCCGGTGCGCTACCCGATCAAGTAGCATCCGGGCGCCGGCGGCCCCCGCGGCCGCCGGCGCGACCGCTGCCATCCCGTGCGCGCCGCGCGCCCGCCGGGCGCGCGGCGGATTCCTCCGGCCGGGATCTACACTGCGCACGCGCCGCGGGGGGCGCGGCGCGCGCGAGGACGATCGCTTGATCACCCGTTTCAACCAGTGGGTCACGCGCACGCTGCTCGTGGCCGCGGCGCTGCTCGCCTTCTCGCTGTCGTTCCTGGTCTGCGCCGACGTGATCGGGCGGGTGGTCTTCAACAACCCGGTCAAGGGCACCAAGGAGATCGTCGAGATCTCGATCGTGATCATCTGCTTCCTGCAGGCGGGCTACGCGATCCGCAGCGGCGGCATGCTGCACGTCGACGTCGTGACCGGCCTGCTTCCCTTCCGCGCGCGCGCGGCGCTCGTCGTGCTCGGTGCGCTGCTCGGGGTCTTCTTCTTCGCACTCATCGTCTGGGGCAGCCTCGAGCCGTTTGCCTACGCCTGGCGCGAGGGCGAGTACGAGGGCGAGGGCGCGCTGCGCGTGCCGGTCTGGCCGGCGCGGCTCGCCGTGCTCGCGGGCTCGGTGCTCGCCGCGTTCAACTACGTCCTGCTCGCGATCGAGGCCGCCCTGGCGACGCTCACCGGCCGCCCGATGGGCGCGATGGTGGACGTCGGCGGGCGCATCCACTGAGCGCGCGAGCGTCCGGCCCGGCACAAGGAGCGCGCGGAAGTGTTCAGCGTCATCGAGATGAGCATCCTGATCGCGGTGCTCCTCGCGCTCGTCTTCGCCGGGGTGCACATCGCGGTGGCGCTCGGCGCGACCAGCGTGCTCGGCGTCTACCTGATGCAGGGCGACATGGACGTGGTCCGCACCTTCGTCGCACACACCGCCTACGAGGCGCTGCGCGACTACGTCTTCGCCGTGATCCCGCTCTTCATGCTGATGGGCGAGTTCCTCGCGAAGTGCGGTGCGGCGCGCGACCTCTACGCCCTGATCAACCGGTTCAGCCGGGTCCTGCCCGGACGGCTCGCCGTCGCGACGGTCGTCTCGAACGCGGTGTTCGCGTTCGTCACCGGCGTGAGCATCGCCGCGGCGGCGGCGTTCTCGAAGATCGCGTATCCGGAGATGAAGCGCCACGGCTACGACCGGCGGCTCGCGGTCGGCTGCATCGCCGGCAGCGCCTGCCTCGGGATGCTCATCCCGCCGAGCGTGCTGATGATCGTGTGGGGCATCCTGACCGAGCAGTCGATCGGCAAGCTCTTCCTCGCCGGCGTGATTCCCGGCTTCCTGCTCACGCTCCTGTTCGCCGCATACCTGCTCGGCGTCGCGATCCTGCAGCCGGCGAAGGTCGGCGCCGGTCCGCGCCCGGACGCCCGCGCGGTCGCCGCGGACGAGGACGGCGAGGCGCTGTGGCGCATGGTGGCGAGCACGCTGCTCGTGGTCGGGGTCGTCGCCGGCGTGCTGCTCGGCATCTGGCTCGGCTTCTTCACGCCGACCGAGGGCGCGGGCGTCGGCGCCGCGCTCGCCCTCGTCTTCGCGGTCTTCAAGGGGCTGCGCGCGCGCGAGGTCTTCGACACGATCCTCGCGGTCGGGCGCACCTCCGCGCCGCTGCTGCTGATGCTGGTGTGCGCCCAGCTCTACTCGCGCGTGCTGTCGATGACCGGGATGACCGGCGCGGTGAAATCGGTGCTGGTCGGCACCGGCCTGTCGCCCTACGAGATCCTGCTCGTCATGGTGCTGATCTGGTTCGTGCTCGGCTGCATCATCGACTCGATCTCGATCCTGCTCATCACCGTGCCGGTGTTCGCGCCGATCGCCGCGGAGCTCGGCTTCGACCCGCTCGCGTTCGCGATCGTGGGTATCCTTGCGGTGGAGACGGGGCTGCTGACGCCGCCCTTCGGGCTGCTGGTGTTCACGGTGAAGGCGGCGCTGCCCGACGAGCCGCTGGCGGTCGGCGAGATCTTCGGCGGCTCGATCCCCTACTGGATCGCGCTGATCGTGGTGATCGTCGCGGTGGCGGCGTTCCCGGCGCTCGCCTCGTACCTGCCGAACCTCGGAACGTAGAATGGGAGAACGAGAATGCCTGCGTACTGGATTGCGCGCTCGAAGATCAACGACCCGGCCGCGTACAAGAAGTACACCGACCGCGTACCCGCGATCCTCGCGCGCTACGGCGGCAAGGTGCTCGCGCGCGGCGGCCGCTACCAGATCCTCGAAGGGCCGCAGAAGTTCCACCGCTTCGTGGTGATCGAGTTTCCCTCGCTCGAGCAGGCCGTGGCCTGCCACGAGTCGCCCGAGTACGAGGAGGCGGCGGCGTTTCGCGCCGGTGGCGCGGGCGAGGTCGAGCTCGTGATCGTCGAGGGCGGCGAGGCGACGAAGTAGCGCGGCGCACCCGGCCAGCAAGTCAACTTTTCGTGAGGAGCAGCACATGGAGTACGTGATCACCCCGCCGTCGATCCCGACGCTTCCCGTCGAAGGCACCCAGGCGCGCTTTCCGGTGCACCGGATCTATTGCGTCGGCCGCAACTACGCCGAGCACGCCCGCGAGATGGGCCACGATCCGACGCGCGAGCCCCCGTTCTTCTTCCTCAAGCCGGCCGACGCGATCGTCACCGACGGCGCCGACTTCCCCTATCCGCCGCTCAGCAACGACGTGCACCACGAGATGGAGCTCGTGGTGGCGATCGGCAAGGGCGGCGCGAACATTCCGGTCGAGAAGGCGCTCGAGCACGTGTACGGTTACGCGGTCGGCCTCGACATGACGCGGCGCGATCTGCAGGGCGAGGCGAAGAAGCTCGGGCGGCCGTGGGACACCGGCAAAGGGTTCGACGCCTCGGCGCCCTGCTCCCAGGTGGTGCCGGCGGCGAAGACCGGCCACCCGAGCAAGGGTGCGATCTGGCTCAAGGTGAACGGGGAGACGCGCCAGTCGAGCGATCTCTCGCAACTCATCTGGAACGTCCCGGAGACGATCGCCTATCTCTCGACGCTCTTCACGCTGGCGCCGGGCGACCTGATCTTCAGCGGCACGCCGGCCGGTGTCGCCGCCGTCAAGAGGGGCGACGTGCTCGAGGGCCACGTGGAAGGGGTCGCCACGATCAAGCTCAGGGTCGTGTGATCCGGGCGGCGCGGCAGTCCGCCGCCGGCGCACGCAGCACAGGAGGCCAAGCATGCCGTTGAGCCATCTCGAGCACTTCCTGATCCAGACCGCCGACATCCAGGGCACGTGCGACTGGTACGAGCGCGTGCTCGGCATGCGGCGCGGCTACACGCCCGACTTCAAGTTCCCGGTGCAGTGGATGTACGTCGGCGACAAGGACGTGCTGCACGTCACCGAGGGCGGCGCGGCGGTGAGCGAGAACCGCAAGCGCTACGTCGGCCAGGAGTCGACCGCGATCAGCGGCTCGGGCGTGATCGACCACGTCGCCTTCCGCTGCGAGAACCTGCGGCAGATGCTCGACCACCTGCAACGCAACGAGATCGACTTCAAGCAGCGCATGGTGAGCGACCAGGGCCTCTACCAGCTCTTCCTGGTCGATCCGAACGGCGTGAAGCTCGAACTCAATTTCGCCAACGACGAGGCGATCGCCCTCGGCATCAAGCCCGAAGTGAAAGCGTCCGCGCTGCCGGATTGATCGTTGCGCCCGCCCGTCGCGGGGCGCCCGCCAGGGCGTGTGGCATACTGCGCCCGCCCGGCGCAGTGCGCGCGCACGCGCGCGCCGGGTTTCCGGGATGCGAGAACCGAGGAGGGCAACCCGTGCCCGTCGCCGCCCGCGTCAAGCCGGGCTTCTACAAGGATTCGGTCGCGCTGATGCGCGTCGCGCAGGCGCTCGCCGCGCGCGCCGGCATCGCCCGCGCGACCCTGGTGATGGGCACGCCCGCGAACAAGGCGGTGCTCGAGCACGCGGGACTCCTCGAGCGGTCGCTCGCGGACGCGCGGGCGGGCGACCTGATGATCGTCGTCGAGGGTGCCGCGGCTGCGGCGCTCGACGAGGCGCTCGCGGAAGCCGAGCGGCTGCTCGTCGCGACGGAGGCGCCCGCGGCCATCGCGGGGGAGGAGACGCTGCGCTCGATCGCGATGGCGCAAGAGGCCGGTGCGCCCGCGACGCTCGCGCAGATCTCGGTGCCCGGCCCCTACGCGGCCGGCGAGGCGTTGAAGGCGCTCAAACGGGGGCTGCACGTCTTCCTCTTCAGCGACAACGTGCCGCTCGAGCAGGAGATCGCGCTGAAGAAGCTCGCCGCCGGCCGGCGTCTGCTCGTGATGGGACCGGACTGCGGCACGGCCATCATCGGCGGGGTGCCGCTCGGCTTCGCGAACGCGGTGCGCCGCGGCGTGATCGGCCTCGCGGGCGCCTCCGGCACCGGCCTCCAACACGTGAGCACCCTCGTGCATGACGCGGGGCAGGGCGTGTCGAACGCGATCGGCACCGGCAGCCGCGACGTCCTGGCCGAAGTCGGCGGCGTGACCACGCGCGAGGCGATCGCCCTGCTCGCGGCCGACCGCGGCACCCGGGTCATCACCATCGTCTCGAAGCCGCCGGCGAAAGCGGTCGCCGAGGCGGTGCTCGCCGATGCCGTGCGCGCCGGCAAGCCGGTGGTGGCGCTCTTCCTCGGCGCGAGCGGCCTGAAGTCGCAGGCCAATGTGACGGTCGTGGCGACGCTCGAGGAGGCGGCATCGGCCGCGGTGACGCTCGCGCGCGGCGGGGTGCACAAGAGCGGGGCACCGATGCTGGACGGCACGGCGACGATGCCCGCCGAGCTCATGATGCTCGCACCGTCGCAGCGTTACGTGCGCGGCCTCTACTCGGGCGGCACCTTCTGCACCGAGGCGCAGGTGGTGCTGCGCGCCGCGGGCATCCTCGCCTGGTCCAACGCGCCGATCGACAAGGCGCGCCGGATCCCCGAGCTCGCACCGAGCACCGCACACTGCGTAATCGACTTGGGGGCGGACGAGTTCACCGTCGGGCGGCCGCACCCGATGATCGACCACGGCGCGCGCGCCGAGCGGCTGCTCGCCGAGGCGCGCGACCCGGAGACCGCGCTCGTGATGTTCGACGTCGTGCTCGGCTACGGCGCGCATCCTGATCCGGCCGGGGCGCTCGCGCCGGCGATCCGCGAGGCGCGCGCGGCCGCGCTGCGCGGCGGGCGCCACCTGATCCTGGTCGCGTTCGTCTGCGGCACCGACGAGGATCCGCAGCGCGCCTCGGCGCAGGCAAAGCGCCTGCGCGAGGCGGGCGTGAACGTCGTCGCGAGCTCGACCGCGGCGGCGCGGCTCGCCGCGAGCGTGGTCGCCGCGCGCTCGGTCAGCGTCAATCCCTGAGCGGGCTCCGCGGCCGCGGTCATGACGTTCGACGAGCGCCTCATCGTCGTCGCCATCGGCGGCAACGCGGTCTATCCGCCCGCCATCCGCGGCACCGCCGAGGAGCAGCTCGCGGTGATGACCGCCGCCTGCGAGCGGCTCGCGCGCGTGATCGGCGCCGGCCGCCGCATGGTGCTGACCCATGGCAACGGGCCGGTCGTCGGCAACATCCTGTTCCGCATGGCGCGCACCTCGCGCGAGCTCGCCCCGATGCCGATGGATGTGTGCGTGGCGCACTCGCAGGGCGGCATGGGCTACATGCTGCAGCAGAGCCTCGCGAACGTCCTCGCCCGCCGCGGCATGGACGCGAGAGTGACCACGGTGCTCACCGAGGTCGAGGTCGATGCCGCCGACCCCGCATTCGCGCGGCCGACCAAGCCGGTGGGCAAGTTCTTCGCGCGCGACGACGCCGCGCGCATCGCCGCCGAAACCGGCTGGCAGTTTGTCGAGGACGCTGGGCGCGGCTGGCGCCGCGTGGTGCCCTCGCCCGTGCCGCGGCGCATCCTCGACACGCCGGCGATCAAGGCGCTGCTCGCGGCCGGCGTCATTCCGGTGGCGTGCGGCGGTGGCGGCATTCCGGTCGCGCGCAGCGCGAACGGCGACTATCGCGGCGTTGCGGCGGTGATCGACAAGGACATGACGAGCGCCCTGCTCGCGGCCGACCTCGGCGCCGGCGCGCTCGTGATGCTGACCGCCGTCGAGCGCGTAGCGCTCGACTTCGGCAAGCCGGCCGAGCGGTGGCTCGATCGCATGAGCGCCGCGGAGGCGCGCGCCCATCTTGCCGACGGGCAGTTCCCGCCGGGCTCGATGGGGCCGAAAATCACCGCCGCGCTCGATTACCTCGCGCGCGGCGGCCGCCAGGCGCTCGTCACCTCGCTCGAACGGCTGGAGGAAGCCCTCGCCGGGACGGCGGGCACGCGGATCGTGCGCGACGCGCACCCCGGTGAGGGGTGATCCGCGATGGACGACGAGCGCCGCGCGCAGTGCGTGACGGCCGGCGTGCTCACCGCCGGCCGGTTGCCGGCGTCGCGCGCGGGCACCGAGCCGGTATCCACCGACCTTCCTCCGTCACGCGCCGCCCGGGCGATCGGCGAGATCGGCGTCGATGCCATCGGCGCGCGGGCGCGCGCGGCGCTCGAGCGCGGCGGCCGCCGCGCCGAGCCGCTGGCCGCGTTTCCATCCTCGCCGTACCTGCGCGCCGGCGGCGAGCTCATCTGGGTCAGCCATCGCCTGCCCGCCGCACATCCGCGCGCGGTGCGCGTCGCCTCGCCGCCGCCGGCCGCCGGGGAGGGGCGCGGAAGCGTCCGCTTCGGCGCGCTGCCGGCGCCGGACGTGCGCGCATGCGCGCTTCCCGCCGCGACGGGCGCAGGGCTCGCACGCGCGCGCGCGGCCTGCGCCGCGCTCGCGGCGGCGCCGGACGCAATCGGGGCGCCGCGAGGGCTCGGCGTTCTGCTCGTCGGGCGCACGCCGCCGTTCCCGCTCGAGGCGGCCGTTCCGCAGGTGGACGCGCTCGGTGCGGCGCTCGCCGCCGGCGACGCCGGCGCCGCAGCGCGCGCCGCGTATCCGCTGCTCGGGCTGGGGCCCGGGCTCACGCCGTCGGGCGACGACTTCGTCGGCGCCGCGCTCTGCGTGCGGCTGTTCGCGGCGCGCGTCGAAGGACGGCAGGCCGCGTGGCAGGCGGCCGCGGCGCGGCTGGTCGCGGCCGCGCCCGCGCGCACCAACGAGGTGAGCGCGACGCTCTTCGGCGACCTCGTCGCCGGCGAAACCTATGCGCCGCTCGCGGCGCTCCTGCGCGCGCTCGCCGCCGGCGATTGCCACGGCGCGCGCGGCGCCGCCCGCGCGCTCGCCGCGCTCGGGCACTCCTCGGGATGGGACATGCTCGCGGGGTGCGTGCTCGGCCTGACCGGCGGGCTGGGCAGGCACGCCCGCACGAACGAAGGCGTGGGGAGCCGAGGATGAGTGATCTGCTGAACGACGAGCTCGCGGTGCTGAACGTCGGCATCGAAGCGTTCGCCGAGAGCGTGCGTGCGCACGGCGGGGCGGCGCGGCACATCGACTGGCGTCCGCCGGGCGATGGCGAGCCCGCGCTCGCGTGGCGCCTCGCCGCGCTGCTCGGCGACCCGCGCGACCCGGACGCGCCCGGCTCGCGCGTGGACCGCGCCAACGGCACCGCCGCGGCGCGGATGCTCGCGGCGCAGCCGCGGCTCGTCGACATCGCGCTGCAGGCGCGCGACGTTTGGCCCGACATGGGGCGCACGCTGCTGCACGCCGGCGCGCCGCTGTCCTGGGAGGCCATGTGCGCGCCGATGCGCGGCTCGATGATCGGTGCGGTGCTGTACGAGGGCTGGGCGAAATCCCCCGAGGAGGCCGAAGCGATGCTCGGCCGCGGCGCGATCCCGTTCGCGCAGTGCCACGACTGGCAAGCGGTCGGGCCGATGTCGGGCGTGATCTCGCAGTCGATGCCGCTGTTCGTGGTCAAGAACACCACGCACGGGAACACGGCATACACGAACTTCAGCGAGGGCATCGGCCGGGTATTGCGCTTCGGCGCCTATTCCCAGCCGGTGCTCGACCAGCTGCGCTGGATGGAGACCGTGCTCGCGCCGGCCATCAAGGCGGCGGTCGCGCACGCGCACGACGGCATCGACCTGAAGGCGATCCAGTCGCAGGCGCTGCTGATGGGCGACGAGGTCCACAGCCGCAACGCCGCCGCCACGGGCCTTTTCTTCATGGCCGTGGCGCCCGCGCTCACCGGGAGCGACTTCGACCGCGCCAAGGCTGCCGCCGCGCTCGCGTTCGTGGCGGCGAACTCGCAGTTCTTCCTGAACCTGTCGATGGCCGCCGCGAAGGCGACGATGGATGCGGCGCACGGCGTCGAGCACTCGAGCATCGTGACCGCGATCGCCCGCAACGGCGTCACGACCGCGATCCGCGTCAGCGGTCTCGGCGCGCACTGGTTCGAGGCGCCCTCCGACACGCCGGAGGGGCTGTATTTTCCCGGCTTCAAGCAAGCCGACGCCAACCCGGACCTCGGCGACAGCGCCATCTGCGAGACTGCCGGGTTCGGCGGACAGTCGCTCGCCGCCTCGCCCGCGCTGGTGAAGCTGGTCGGCGGCAGCGTCGCGCAGGCGATCGCCTACTCGCGCGAGATGGCGCACATCGCCTGGACGCGCAACCCGACGATGTCGCTGCCCAACCTCGAGTTCGCCGGTGCGCCAGCCGGCATCGACGTGCGCAAGGTCGTCGACACCGGCATCCGCCCGGTGCTCACCACCGGCATCGCGCATCGCACGGCGGGCGTCGGCCAGATCGGCGCGGGCATCGTGCGCGTGCCGATGGGCTGCTTCACGCAGGCGCTGGCCGCGCTGGCGGACGCGCTCGGGGTCTGAAGGAAGGCCGGCAGTCGACCGCGGGCGGCTGACAGTAGGCGGGACTGGCGGGCGTCTGCACTGCGGCGAAGTCTCGACTGAAGGCCGCGCGCCGCCGGCTTCGCTTCAGAGCTGCAGCGGCAGGATCACCATCTGCCGGCCTTCGAGATGCAGGCGGCGCTGGATCGCGAGCGCGGCCTGGTTGTGCAGCAGGCGTACGAGCCAGTTGTCGCGCTTGAAGATCAGCTTGCTGGTGAAGAAGATCGTGTTCGGGAACTCCTTCGCGACCGCGTCGGCCAGGCGCACGAATTCCTCGATCGCGTCGGTACCGAAGCCGAGATAGGACTTCGACGCCATGGCGTTGCTGTGGCAGAAGTTGACGAAATAGCCGAGCGCCGAGCGCGCCTCGGTCTGCATCGCCTCCATGTCCTCGCGGCCGCCGTAGACGTGCGTGTCGACGGTGCGCACGTTGATGAACACGAAGTTCCTGAAGTGGTTCGGGAACAGGCGCTGCACCCACAAGAGCGCGTGCAGTCCGCCGCCGCGGCTCGAGCCGACCAGGAACGCGGCGGTCGGCGCGTCGCGATCGAGCTGCGGCGGGTGGGCTTCGCTGCCGAACGGCAGGTTCGCGAACGCCTCGTCGAGCGCCTTGAGCCTGCCGCGGGTCCAGTCGTAGTGGCTGCGGATGACCAGGCACAGCCCGGTGATCGCGCCGATCAGCACGAGCGCGAGCCACGCGCCGGCGGCGAACTTGCGCGCGAGCAGCATCGCGAGGATCAGCGCGCACACCGCGAACCCGAGCGCCGAGAGTCCGAGCCGCCACGGCCAGGCGCGCGCGGCGGCGCGGCTCTGCCACCAGTACGCGCACAGCCCGGAGAGCGCCACCGCGAAGGTGAGGAACACGCTCACCGCGTAGATGACGACCAGCACCGTCACGTCGCCCTGGGTCGAGACGAGGATCGCGAGCGCCGCCGCGCCCATCAGCACGACGCCGTTCTCGGTCACGAGACGCGTAGAGAGGTAGCGGAACTGGTGCGGCACCCACGAATCGGCGGCCATGTTCGCGAGGACCGCCGGACCGCCGAGAAACCCGGTGTTCGCCGCGACGAACAGCAGTCCGGCCTCGAACGCGAGCACCATGACGATCGCCGCCTCGGTGGTCCACTGCTGCCAGCCGAGGTCGCGGATGATCGCGCCGAAGACCACCGCGTTCAGCGTCTGGCCCTCCACCGGCAGCGCATCCCAGAGCAGATAGAGCAGGATGATGCCGCCGGCGGTGAACGCGAGCGAGATCGCCATGTAGACCATCGTGACCTTGCCGGTGCGCACGCGCGGCTCGGCGAGCACGTTGACGTTGTTCGACACCGCTTCGAGGCCGGTGTAGGTGCCGCCGCCCTGCGCGTACGCGAGCAGGCACAGCGCCGCGACGCCGGTCCACCCGAGCTCGGCCGCGAGCGAGCGCGTCTCGGCGAGCGTGTCGGGCACGAGCGCCGGCAGCCCCTCGGCGTGGGCCACGATGCCGTACACGATCAGCAGCGCGTGGGTGATGACGAAGCCGAGGAAGATCGGGATCAGCGCGCCGACCGCCTCCTTCATTCCGCGCAGGTTGAGCGCGATCAGCAGCAGGATCAGCGCGCCGCCCGTGATCACCTTGTAGGGTTGCAGCGCGAGCGGCAGCAGGCTGAACGCCGCATCCACCCCGGCGGCGATCGAGATCGCGATCGTGAGCACGTAGTCGACGACGAGCGCCGCCCCGGAAACCAGGCCGGCGTGCGCGCCCAGCAGGCGGGTCGAGACGCGGTAGCCCCCGCCGCCGGTCGGGAACAGCTCGATGACCTGGTTGTAGGCGAGCGCGATGATGAAGACGGTCAGCGCGGTGGCGATCGCGAGATACAGGCCGAGGTGCGTGTGTCCGCCGAGCGCCCGGAAAGCCTCCTCCGGCCCGTACGCCGAGGAGGAGATGCCGTCCGCGCCCAGCCCGACCCAGGCGAAGAAGGCCACCAGTGCGATCGACCGGCGCGTCCGCGCCGAGAGCGGATCGAGCGGCTTGCCGAGGACCTTCTCGCGCAGCGCGCGACCGAACTCGGTCGCCATCTCAGCCGCCGAGCTCTTTCTCCAGACGGCGGGCGAAGACGCCCATCTCCTTGGCCGCCTGCTTGTCGCCGCGCCGCTCGGCCACCGCGATGCCGGCACGGTAGGCGTCGAGCGCCTTCCGAGCCTGCCCGGCGTCGGCCAGTGCGCGGCCGAGCAGCTTCCACGCGGCCGAATACTCCGGGTCCTTGGTGACGGCCGCGCGCAGGTGCGCCGCGGCGGCGGCCGCGTTGCCGGCTTTGAGATACTCGGTGCCGAGCGAGAAGCGCAGCAGCGCGTTGTCGCGCGGTCCGTCGAGCAGGCGCTCGAGGTTGGCGATGATCGGAGCGGTCATTGTAAGATCGGCGAAACGGCTCCCTCGCGCCGCATTATAGGCCCGCCGATCGCATGACCAAGACCGTGATCTCGACGCCGGACGCGCCGTGCGCGATCGGCACCTACGCGCAGGCCGTGCGCGCCGGCGGCACGGTCTATCTCTCGGGCCAGATCGGGCTCGACCCGGCCTCGATGCAGCTCGTCGAAGGCATCGATGCCCAGATCGAGCGCGTGTTCGCGAACCTCGCGGCGGTGGCCGGGGCCGCCGGCGGCTCGCTCGCCGACGCGGTGCGTGTCACGGTCTATCTCACCGACCTCGCGCACTTCGCCAAGGTGAACGAGGCGATGGCGCGCCACTTCCCGCAGCCCTACCCGGCGCGCGCCGCGGTCGGCGTGGCCTCGCTGCCGCGCGGCGCGCTGGTGGAGGCCGATGCGGTCCTCGTCCTCGACGAGTGAGCGGGCGGCAAGGCAGTGGACGGTAGGCAGTAGACGGCAGGCAGTCGACCGGAGACGGAACGATGGGATTGTCCGGACCCCGTTGAGCTGCCCGCTCGTGCCGTCCCGCCCGAAGCCTCGAACCGGAGCAGACACGCGCGACCCCGGCGCGGCGCTGCTGGCGAAACTCGGCATCCGCACGCAGTTCGACCTCGTTCTGCACCTGCCGCTCCGCTACGAGGACGAGACGACGCTCACGCCGATCGCGCGCGCGCGCGAGGGCGCGCCGGTGCAGATCGAGGGCGAGGTGGTCGCCTGCGACGTCGCATACCGGCCGCGCCGGCGGCTCGTGGTGAAGCTTGCCGACGCGAGCGGCGTCTGCGTCATGCGGTTCCTCAACTTCTATCCGAGCCAGCAGAAGGCGCTTGCCCCCGGTGTCCGCGTGCGCGCGTTCGGCGAGGTGCGCGCGGCGTCCTTCGGCGGCGAGATGGTCCATCCGCGCTACCGGGTGCTGCGCGGTCCCGAGCCGCTGCCCGAGGCGCTTACCCCCGTGTACCCGACCACCGCCGGACTGACCCAGCACGCGCTGCGGCGTCGGATCGAGGCGGCACTCGACGCCGCCGACCTCTCCGACACGCTGCCGCAGGCGATACGCGCGCGGCTCGGACTTGCGGGCTTCGCCGAATCGGCGCGCCTGCTGCACCATCCGCAGCCCGACACCGACGCCGCGGGCCTGCGCGATCGCACGCATCCGGCGTGGCGGCGGATCAAGTTCGACGAGCTGCTGGGGCAGCAGCTCTCGATGCGCGCGCACTACCGCGCGCGCAGCCGTGCGGCGGCGCCCGTGCTCGCGGCGGGCGAGCTCACCGGCCGGCTGCGCGCCGGGCTGCCGTTCGAGCTTACGCGCGCGCAGGCGCGCGCCTGGGGCGAGATCGAGCGCGATCTCGGGCGCGCGCACCCGATGCACCGCCTCCTGCAGGGCGACGTCGGCAGCGGCAAGACCGTCGTGGCCGCGCTCGCCGTGCTGCGCGCGGTCGAGAGCGACCGCCAGGCCGCGGTCATGGCGCCGACCGAGATCCTCTCCGAGCAGCACTACCGCAAGTTCGCGCAGTGGCTCGCGCCGCTCGGCGTGCGCGTCGCTTGGCTCGCCGGCGGCCAGAAGAAGGCCGAGCGCCGCCGGATCGCGGCCGAGATCGCCGCCGGCGCGGTCCCGGTGGCGATCGGCACGCACGCGCTCTTCCAGGAGGGCGTGGCGTTCCGCGACTTGGCGCTCGCGGTCGTCGACGAGCAGCACCGCTTCGGCGTGCACCAGCGCCTCGCCTTGCGCGAGAAGGGCGAGGCCGACGGCGCGCTGCCGCACCAGCTCATGATGAGCGCGACCCCGATTCCGCGCACGCTCGCGATGAGCTACTACGCCGACCTCGACGTCTCGGTGATCGACGAGCTCCCGCCCGGGCGCACGCCGGTGGTGACCAAGCTCGTCGCCGACAGCCGCCGCGACGAGATGATCGCCCGCATCCGCGCCGCGTGCACCGAGGGGCGGCAGGCCTATTGGGTGTGCCCGCTGATCGAGGAGTCCGAGGCGCTCGAGCTCAAGACGGCGATCGAGACGCATGCACGCCTGTCGGCCGAGCTCGCCGGGCTCGTGGTCGGACTGGTGCACGGCCGGCTCGCGCCCGCCGAGAAGGCGGCGGTGATGGATGCGTTCGCCGCCGGCCGCGTGCAGGTGCTGGTCGCCACCACCGTCATCGAGGTCGGTGTGGACGTGCCGAACGCCTCGCTGATGGTGATCGAGCACGCCGAGCGCTTCGGGCTCGCGCAGCTGCACCAGCTGCGCGGGCGCGTCGGCCGCGGTGCGCAGGCGAGCGTCTGCATCCTGCTCTACCAGCGGCCGCTGTCGGACGGGGCGCGTCGGCGCCTGCGGGTCGTGTTCGAAACCACCGACGGATTCCGCATCGCGCACGAGGACCTGCAGCTGCGCGGTCCGGGCGAGGTGCTGGGGGCGCGGCAGAGCGGCGTGCCGCTGCTGCGCTTCGCCGACCTCGCGCGGGACGAACCGCTGCTGCGTGCCGCGCGCGCAGCGGCCGACGAGCTTCTCGAGCGCGACCCGGACGCCGCCGCGCGGCACATGCAGCGCTGGATGGGCGGGCGGACCGATCTGCTGAAGGCGTGATCGGCGCCGCTGCGCCCAGCACCCCTTTCCCCTCCTTTCCAAGGGCACCCCCTTTCCCCTCCTTTCCAGGAGGGGTGCCGGCGAAGCCGGCGGGGTGGTTCGCGCAGCGTCCCCTCCTTTCCAAGGCGGGGTGCCGGCGAAGCCGGCGGGGTGGTTCGCGCAGCGTCCCTCCTTTCCAAGGAGAGGTGCCGGCGAAGCCGGCGGGGTGGTTCGCGCAGCGTCCCCTCCTTTCCAAGGCGGGGTGCCGGCGAAGCCGGCGGGGTGGTTACCGCGTCTGCAGCATTGCCGTAGCGCCCACCACCCCGGCCGCTCGCGCAACCAACGCGCGTCGGCGGCGAAGGCGATGCGCGCGGAGGCGCACGCGCAGAACGCCGACGCGGGCCGCCCCGGAATCGTCGCGATCGGCCCGCAGCCGGCGCATTCTGCGCATCCTGCGCGCCTTGCTCAGCGTGTTCGCTCGTCCTCGGCGGTTCGCCGTGCGGGCGGCGGGCGACCCCCGCCGCCGCCTGCGCGGAACGCGCGCCGCGGCGATGTGCCGGCGAGGGGGCGGGATGGGACAATAGCCGGCCATGAACGTCGCGGTGATCAGGGACCGGCTCTCGCTCTACGAGCGGCTGATGCGGCTCGACAAGCCGATCGGCACGCTGCTCCTGCTCTGGCCGACCCTCTGGGCGGTGTGGATCGCCGGCGCGGGCCGGCCGCCGTGGTGGGTGGTGTGGGTCTTCGCGCTCGGCACGCTGCTCATGCGCTCGGCCGGCTGCGTGCTGAACGACATGGCCGACGCGGGATTCGACGCGCACGTCGAGCGCACGCGCGCGCGGCCGCTCGCGACCGGGGCGGTGAGCCGCCGCGAGGCGCTCGCCGTGGCCGCGGTGTTGATTCTCGCGGCCTTCGCGCTGGTGCTCTTCCTCAACCGGCTGACGGTGTTCCTGTCGGTCGTGGCGCTCTTCCTCGCCGCCACCTATCCGTTCACCAAGCGCGTCTTCGCGATCCCGCAGGCCTATCTCGGCATCGCGTTCGGCTTCGGCATCCCGATGGGCTTTGCCGCGCTGACCGGGACGGTGCCGGCGCCGGCGTGGCTGCTACTTGCCGCCAACATCTTCTGGGCGATCGCGTACGACACCGAGTACGCGATGGTGGATCGCGACGACGACGTCCGGATCGGGATCAAGACATCGGCCATCACGTTCGGCCGGCTCGACGTCGCCGCGGTGATCGCGTCATACGGCGCGATGCTCGCGATCCTCGCCTACGTCGGCCTCGACCTCGGATTCGGCTGGCCGTACTACGCCGGCCTCGCCGTGGCCGCGGCGATGATGTACTACCACTATCTGCTGATCCGTGGCCGCGACCGCATGGCGTTGCTTCCGCGCCTTCAACCACAACAACTGGGTCGGCGGCGCGATCTTCGCCGGCATTCTTGCCGAGTACGGGCGGCGGGGGCGTGGCCCGTGTGGTGAAGCGGCGGACGGGGGACAGTGAGCACTGGACGGTGTGCGGTGGAGGCTGGGCACGACCGCGTTGGCTCCGGGCACGCGTTAACATAGACGCCCGACCCCGATCCATGAGCCCGCAGTGCTTCCCCGCCCGTCCTATCCCCAGCTCGACGGCGTCGAGCGCGTCGCCGCCGAGCTGCCGCTCGGCGGCGAGATCGCGGTGCTCACCGACCGGCGGCTGGTCGTCGGCGGCGACACCGGCGAGCGCAGCTTCGCCCTCGGCCAGATCGCGGCCGTGCAGGCGCGCTTCGGGCGCATGGCCGGCGAGATGGTGCGAGGCGGCGTTCTCGTCGCCGTCGCGCTCGTCCTGTTCGTCGTGTCGAGCCCGGGCCGTGCGCTGCTGCTCGATCTGGGCACGGCGCTCGAGCCGACCGTCCGCCAGGAGCAGCGCCAGGAGGGCGGCGGCCTCGCCGCTGCCGTGCGCATCGTGCAGCAGGGGCTCGATGCGCTCGCCGCCGTTGCCGGCGCGCTGCCCTGGTTCGGCGCGCTCTTGCTGCTGCTCGGGCTCGGGCGCATCGCGCTGGGGAGCGCTCGGCCGTACGGTCGTGACGATCTACGCCGGCGGCGGCGCGTTCGAGCTCGCGCAGCGCGGGCGTCGGCCCGCGCTCGAGGAATTCGCGCGCGAGATCGGGCGGCGCCTGCCGGCACCCCGCGCTGCGTCCTAGCGGCGTCCCGCGGCCGTGCGCTACGACGACCTGCGCGATTTCACCGCCAAGCTCGAGCGCCTGGGCGAGCTCAAGCGCGTCGCGCTCGAGGTCGATCCGCGATTCGAGATGACCGAGATCTGCGACCGCGTGCTGCGTGCGGGCGGACCGGCGATCCTGTTCGAGAAGCCGAAGGGCCACGCGGTGCCGGTGCTGGCGAATCTCTTCGGCACGCCTCGTCGCGTCGCGCTCGGCATGGGCGCGGAATCGACCGCGGCGCTGCGCGAGATCGGCAGGCTGCTGGCCGCGCTCAAGGAGCCGGAACCGCCGCAGGACGTGCGCGACGCGCTCGACAAGGTCGGCATGCTGAAGAGCGCGCTGTGGGACATGCGCCCGAAGGAGCGCTCGAGCCCGCCGTGCCAGCAGGTGGTATGGGAGGGCGCGGAAGTCGATCTCGGACGGCTGCCGGTGCAGACCTGCTGGCCGGCCGACGCCGGGCCGCTCGTCACCTGGGGGCTGACCGTCACCCGCGGCCCGGGCAAGAGGCGGCAGAACCTCGGCATCTACCGCCAGCAGGTGATCGCGCCGAACAAGCTCATCATGCGCTGGCTCGCGCACCGCGGCGGCGCGCTTGATTTCCGCGACCACTGCGCGGCGCATCCCGGCACGCCGTTTCCGGTCGCGGTGGCGCTCGGCGCCGACCCGGCGACGCTGCTCGGCGCGGTGACGCCGGTGCCCGACGCGCTCTCCGAGTACCAGTTCGCGGGGCTCTTGCGCGGCGCGCGCACCGAGCTCGCGCGGTGCATCGGGTCGGACCTTCAGGTGCCGGCCGCGGCCGAGATCGTGCTCGAGGGCAGCATCGCGCCGGGCGAGACGGCCGTCGAAGGGCCTTTCGGCGACCACACCGGCTACTACAACGAGCAGGAGCGCTTCCCGGTCCTCACGCTCGAGCGCATCACGCTGCGCCGCGACCCCATCTACCACTCCACTTACACCGGCAAGCCGCCGGACGAGCCGGCGGTCCTCGGCGTCGCGCTGAACGAGGTTTTCGTCCCGATCCTGCAGAAGCAGTTTCCCGAGATCGTCGACTTCTACCTGCCGCCCGAGGGCTGCTCCTACCGTCTGGCGTGCGTGAGCATCAGGAAGCAGTATCCCGGCCACGCGAAGCGCGTCATGTTCGGGATCTGGAGCTTCCTGCGCCAGTTCATGTACACGAAGATCATCGTCGTGGTCGACGACGACGTCGACGTGCGCGACTGGAAGGAGGTGATCTGGGCGCTCGCCACGCGCGTCGACGCGGCGCGCGACACCACCATCGTCGAGCGCACGCCGATCGACTACCTCGACTTCGCGAGCCCGGTGGCCGGCGTCGGCTCGAAGATGGGCCTGGACGCGACCAACAAGTGGCCGGGCGAGACCGCGCGCACCTGGGGACGGCCGATCGCGATGGACGCCGAGGTGAAGCGGCGCGTCGACGCGTTATGGGGCAAACTCGGGCTCTGAAAGGAGGTTCCGGATGGCGCACGAAACGATCGAAGCCGGCGGGACGGCGCAGCCGTCCGAGTCGCTCGTCAACATCGCGCACCTCGTCTACGCGCTGCACGCATGGAGCATCCTCGCGGGCATCGTCGGCGCGGCGACCGTGGTCGGCATGTTCCTCACCGGCTGGCCGTCGATCATCGCGGTGATCATCAACTACGTGAAGCGGCCCGACGCGCGCGGCACCTTCGTCGATTCGCACTTCGGCTGGCAGATCCGCACCTTCTGGTACACGCTGCTGTGGGTGGTGATCGCGGTGGTGCTCGCGTTCACGGTCATCGGCCTGCCGGTCGCGATCCCGATCGCGGTCGTCGTCACGCTGTGGGTGATCTACCGCATCGTGCGTGGCTGGCTCGCGCTCGCCGCGCGCAAGCCGATGCCGGCGTGAGCGCTACCGGCCGCGGATGATCTGGTCGAGCACCTGGCCGTCGATGTCGGTGTTGAGCTGCAGCCAGAGCGGCAGGTGGTCCGAGACCTGGTAGGTGAACTGCGTCTTCGACAGATCGGGGAAGAGCGGCCGGTGGTCGCCGGCGTAGAAGTCGAGCACGCCCCGGCGTTGGTGAAGTTCTCCGGGTAGATCGGGTAGTGGAAGATCTGGTCGTAGCGCTTGCCCTTGGCGAGGTCGGTGCCGAACTCGAGCGCGGCGAGGGCGCGCGGCAGCTCGAGCTGCTTCGCGGTGATCGTCCGGAACAGGCTGCTGCGGCGGCTCGGGATGTTGAAATCGCCCATGACGATCAGGTCCTTGTCCTCGACGGTCCTCTGCCGCCGCTTGAGGTCGATCCATTCGGCGAGCGAGGCGAGCTCGGTCTCGCGCTCGGCCGCGCTCGCGCCCCAGCGCACGTGCGCGGTGATCACTACGAAGTCGAAGTTCCCCGAGGCGAACGAGGCCATGTACGGCATGCGCCACCAGGTGAATTCGGGCACGTACTCGGTGCCGACCTTGCGCCGCGGCGGGTTGGCCGCGGCGGCGAGCCCGGTGAACGCGACGGCGCGCTTGTCGTACACGAACCCGAGCCGCTCGCGATTGCCGCCGGCGTCGGGGATCATGTCGGAGTACACCGCGCGCCAGTAGGGGCCCAGGATCTTCAGGATCCGGCCGAGATCGGTCAGGTCGTCGCGCAGCTCGACGACGCTCACCAGGTCGAACTGGCCGATGATCTCGGCGACATAGTGGATCGCGACGTCCGCGCGGCGCTTCTTGCCGAGCTCGCGGATGTTCCAGGTCGCGATATTCAGCGTCTCGTCGATCTTCGACGGCGGGATCTGCGCGGCGCCGATGCGCTGGCGCAGCACCTTCCAGGCCCTTCGCGACGGCAGGCGGGATCTTGCCGTGGAACATCCTCTCCTCCGCGACGTCGATGGCGGGCGAGCCGCCATTCTCGCGCCATTGCGGCGCCGCCGGGCGTGCCGCCGCTGCGTTCCGGCGCCCGCGCTTGCAATCCGGCGCGGCGGCCGCACCTCCGGCCGAGGAGGTGTCTCATGAGCGAGACCTTGCTGCCCGAGGCGCAGGACCGCAAGCTGCGCCGGCTCGCCACGGCCGTGTACGCGCTGCAGGCGCTCGGGCTCGTGATTTGGCCGGCGTGGGTGGCCGGCGCGGTGATCGATTATCTCGAGATCGGCGAGGCGCGCGGCACCTGGCTCGAGACCCAATTCAACTGGCAGCTGCGGACGTTCTGGTTCGGGCTCGCGGCCGCTGCGATCGGCTGGCTGCTGCTCGCGGTGAAGATCGGCGCGCTGGTGCTCGCCGGCGCCGCGGTGTGGGCGGTCTACCGCATCGTGAAGGGGTGGATCGCGCTCAACGACGGGCGCGCGCTCGCGCTCGCCGAGGCGCCGCACTAGCGGCGCGCGTCGCGTCGGAAAGGAAAAGGCCCGGCCTCGGCCGGGCCTTCGCGCGCCTGTGTTCCGCTCAGAACTTGAACAGCGCGCTCGCGGACCACATGTCGGTCCGCAGCTGGCCGGTGGTGGGGTCTCCGATCTCGCCGTAGTTTTCGTACTCGCCGCGCACCGCCCAGCGGCTGTTGATGTCCCATTGCACGCCGCCGCCCAGGAGCAGCGCGGTCGTGCGGTCCTCGGCATTGATCAGGTTGGCCGGCGTCGTGCCGCTGACGGTCGTCTTGACCTTGCCGTTGAACGCGCCGACGCGGCCGAAGAAGCTGAAATTCGGCGCCACCGGCGCGATGCCGAGCGCCGAGAGACCCCAGCCGTCGACCTTGTGCGTCGACTGCCCGCTCGTCGCGCCGTTGTAGTCGGCGTCGAACTTGCCGAGGTAGTAATAACCGCCCTCGACGGCGAGGTAGCGGTGGAAGCGCCAGCCGACAAAACCCTTGCCGCCCGCCTCGTGACGGTTTTCGTTGCGCGTGGTCCCGGCCGGCGGCACGAAATCAGCGGACTCGAAGCTCGCCTTCGAGACGCCGACGCCCGCCCCGCCGTAGAGGCCGAGCTGCTCAGCAAGCGGCGTGGTCGGCGCCTGCGCGGCAGCCGCGGCGGGCAGCATCGCGAGTGCTGCGGCGACCGCGATAGGAAGGTGGTTACGCATGTTGTCTTCTCCGACTGAAGTTTTCTTGGCACCTCGCGGCTCCTTGCCGCTTCGGTCGGAGAATCATAACCTTAAAGCCGAATATTTCAATAGACTTCTTGGATATAGAGGATAAGTAGCTGTTTTAAAGCGCCTAGCGTTGCGAAAAAGCAACGCTTTCCCGGAGTTCGAAAATTGACCCGGGACGGACCGGTCAGCCTTCACGGCTGCGCTCCGCCTCCGCGCCGGCTGGCCCGCTTTCTGCAGATACCCCGGTATCAGCCACGGACCGATCCCACGGCAGGGCATCTTCCGGGCGTCTGGGCCCGCGGCCGCCTCCGCCACCGGTCGCAAGTCACGTCGCACGGTCGTGCCCTCGCCGGGGATCCCGACGCGAGTGATGGACCATCGACAACGCATTGCGCAGCGCGGCGTGCTCGCCGCGCTTGCGCCTGGCGCAGGCCGCGCTGCGTGCGCCCCACGCGTAGGCCGCCGTCCGCGCCGGACGGCACCCCGCGCATCACCCGTCGACCGGACGCGTCGTAGAGCGCGCCCTGTTCCACCCGGCGCCCGGGGGCTGCCGGCCGGTGCCGCGGCGCGCGCTCGCCGGGGTGCGCGATCCGGGCGAGCGGCTCGCGCGCCCGCCGCGCGTCGCGGGCGAGGAGTAACGGGTGATGGGAAAAACCACGGGGCCGGTGCGCCGGCGTGCTTGCGCGCCGCCTCGCCCATCACCCATTACTTCTTGCCGCTCGGTCGTCAGGCCGCGCGCTTCGACGCCGGCTTCGCGCGCGCCTTCGGCCGCGGATCGGGCAGGCGCACCGCGTGATCCTCGGCGGCCACCCAGCCCGTCAGGCGCCCGGCGAGCTGCAGCACCTTCGAGGGCGCGCCCTCGACGAGCAGCATGCGCGGCATGGATTCGTCGAGCACGGTCACGCCCGCGCACCGCTGAGGCGCGCGACGTCGGCCGCGGGCTTCGCGCCGGGGCCGCGAAAGCGGAGGATGAATCGCGCCATCGGGATCGCGTCCATCATAGCATCCCGCGTCCCTCGAACTCGGCGGTGAAGCCGAGGCTGCGCGCCGCCGCGAACACGAGCTTCGCCATCGCGTCCGAGCGCGCCTGACCGCGCGGCATGCCGAGCACGCCGCGCTTTCGCGCGAGCAGCGCGGCGGCGGCGCCGGTCACCGCCGGGCAGGCCATCGACGTGCCGTCGAGCGCCGCGTAGCCGCCCGGCCAGGCGGACACGATCGCGACGCCCGGCGCGGTGAGATCGATCTCGGGTCCGACGTTGGAGAACGCCGCGATGAAGTTCCTGCGATCGCGCCCGTAGGGCGGCATCGCCTCGGCGGCGTGCGTCGAGCCGGCCGGGTAGGTGCCCTTGCGTCCCATCGCGCTGACGGCAATCGCGAGCTGATCGGCGCCCGGATAGGACACCGGCTCGCGGCCGTCGTTGCCGGCGGCGGCGATCACGAGCACGCCCTGGGCGCGGGCGTCGGCGATCGCCGCGGCGGTGGCCGCATCCGGCGCGCCGCCGCCCAGGCTCATGTTCACGAGATCGCAGCCGTCGGCCGCCGCGCGGTCGAGCGCCTTCAGGATCGCGGAAGTTCGAGGCGAGGCCGCGTCCCTTGCCGAAGACGCGGTAGCTGCGCAGCGCCACGGCCGGCGCGAGCCCGCGCACGCCGAGCGCCCCGCGGCCGCTGCGCCGGCCGCGCGCGGCGACGATTCCGGCGACGTGCGTGCCGTGGCCCGCGCCGTTGTCGCGCCAGTCGCCGGGCCGCTCGCCCTGCACCGTGTTCTCGCCGCCGCTCACCAGCAGATCGGGATGGTCGCCGACGCCGGTGTCGATCACGCCGACCGTGACGCCGCGGCCGGCCGAGAGCCGCGCCGTGCGGTAGAAATGGCCGAGCGCGTCGCTCGCGGCGAGGTCGAGCGGCGCGAGCGCCACCTCGATCGCGGGGCGCGCGCGCACGTTGCGCCGGAGCGCGCTCCACAGGCCGAGCGCCGGGTAGACGTAGAGCCGCTCGATCGTCCGCGCCGCGGCCGGGAGGCGTAGCCTCGCCTCGCCGCGCGCGTCGGTCGTGCCGGCGTCGCCCTCGCGGGCCGCGAAATCGGTGAGCGCGATCACCTGCGCGCCCGGCACCGGCGTGCCGTCGGCGCGCGACACCACGCGCACCGTCATCGTGCCCAACGTTCGCGCGCTGCGCGCCGCGCGCGGCGCGGGCGCCGGCAGCGGCCGCGGGCTCGTCGCCGGCCGGTAGAAGAGCTCCGGCAGCACGCGCACGCCGGGCTGCGCGGTACGCAAGGCCAGCATCGCGTCGGGCGCCATCTCGACGAGCTTGGCGCCGTCCTCGCGCACCGAATCGAGCACGCGCACCGCGGCGGTGCCGCGGGTGCGCGCACGGCGCACGCGCATCGCCGTGCGGCCCGGACGCGCCGCCGCGGCGAGAAAGCGTTCGATCTCGCCCGAACCGCGCGGCGCCGGTCGGCCGCCGGCCGCCAGCCGTACCCCTTGCGGCGGCAGGATGATGTAGCGCCGTTTCGATGCCATTTCGCCCGCTCCGATTCCGTGCGCCGCGACGCGCGCCGCGGGGAATGGTAACCCTGCGGACGCCGCGGTGAATCGGCCGGGCGGGCGCGCCCGCCCGGTGTGCCGCGCCGCCCGCCGCGTCGACGCCGAGCCGGACGCGCGCCCCGTGCCGAATGCGCGCTCGCCGTTCTACGCGGACCGAGCGTGGTCCGCGCCGCCGCGCTCGTCGCGGCGTCGCGGCGGGCGACCGAAGTCGTGCGAGGGAAGGGCGAATCGCCACTGCTGATCGCCGCCTTCGCGACCGTCGTCATATTCCGGGATCGGTTCTAGAATCGGACTGCGCGCCGGCAGCGCGCCGCCGCGCGCGATCCGCCGCGGCATTCCAGGAACATGGAGCCTGTAAGAAAGCGCATGCGTGTCAAGGCGCGCTCGGGCAAGCGCGGCGGCCTCACCGAAGCCGCCTACACCCGGATCAAGTCGGCGATCATCGAGGGCGCCCTGCCGCCGAACGGTGTCGTCTCGGTGAACGAGCTCGCGGCGTCCTACGGCCTCGGCGTCGGGCCGGTCCGCGCCGCGCTCATCCGGCTGTGCGGCGAGGAGCTCGTCGAGGTGCTGCCGCAGCACGGCTACCGCATCCTGCCGCTCACCTTGAAGGACGTCCTGCAGCTCTACGACGTACTCGCCGTGCTGCTGCCGAGCACCGCCGCGTTCGCCGCGCGCAACCCCCGCGTGCGCGAGCAGCTCGCGCGCATGCGCCAGCTGAACGCGCTCTGCAACGCGCCGCACCCGCCGGCGAGCGAGCGCGCGGAGCGCGCCATCATCGAGGCGGGGCGGGCGCTGTCGCGCATCATCGCCGAGAGCGCGGACAACCGCTTCCTTCGGCAGACGCTCGACAGTCTGTTCCAGCAGGTGGATCGCGTGCTGCACGTATGGCGCCGGCGCGCCGAGCGGCCGATCGACTTTCGCCGCGACTACTCGGCGGTGATCGCGGCGCTGGGCGCCGGCGACCCGGATGCGGCGGCGCGCGCGGCGCAGGCGATGGTTGCGGCGAGCAAGGCCCACATCGTCGCCGGGATCCTCGCGCAGCCCGGCTTCTCCGAGGTGAGCCTGTCCTGAAACGGCCGACGCGTGGGCGGAGCCGGGCGCGGCTATTGACATGTCAGAGCATCTTAATTAACATTTTAGCAACGCAGGCTGGAAGGGCTCCGGCGCGCTCGCCCGCGCGCCGCACAGGGCCATGCGGGTTGCGCGAGCGACCGGCGTGGGGGGAGGAGGCATGGGCGGTCCGGCGGACTACGCCGTCATCGGCAAGAGGACGACCCGCACCGACGCCGTCGCCAAGGTGACCGGCGAGGCGCGCTACGCCACCGACGTCTATCTCCCGAAGATGCTGTGGGCGCGCGTTCTGCGCAGCCCGCACGCGCATGCTCGGATCGTCTCGATCGATACCGCCAAGGCAAGGCGGCTGCCGGGGGTGAAGGCGGTCCTCACCGCGCAGGACGTGCCCGACGCGCGCTACGGGGCGCTGGTGCTCGACATGGGCATCTTCGCGCGCGACAAGGTCCGTTACATCGGCGAGGCGGTCGCCGCGGTCGCCGCGCAAGACGAGGAGACCGCGGCGGCGGCCGTCAAGCTGATCGAGGTCGAATACGATCCGCTGCCGGCGGTGTTCGATCCCCTGCAGGCGATGCAGCCCGGCGCGCCGGTCCTGCACGAGAACCTGAAGGGCTACACGACGCTGTTCGAGCGCACCGCGCGCGCGATGAGCGGCAACGTGAACTACCAGGCCGACATCGCCCGCGGCGACGTGGCGGCCGGGTTCGCCGAGTCCGACCACGTATTCGAGGACACCTACACGGTCCAGAAGCAGCATCCCTCCTACATGGAGCCGAACTCGACGGTCGCCGACGTCGACGCCGACGGCCGTCTGGTGCTCTACAACACCACGCAGCGCCCGCACATCAACCAGGCGATCGTCTCCGCGCTGCTCGGCATCCCGATCTCGCGCATCCGCGTGGTGCCGTGCCACGTCGGCGGCGGCTTCGGCGGCAAGAACCGCACCCTGACCGAGCCGGCCGCCGCCGCCCTCGCGCTGAAGACGCGCCGTCCGGTACGGCTCACCTTCTCGCACGAAGAGGAGTTCACCTCGGCCACCACGCGGCACGCCGCGCTGATCCGGCTCAGGACCGGGGTGAAGCGGGACGGCACCCTGGTCGCCTCCGAGATCAGCCTGTACTACGACTGCGGCGCCTACGCGCCGACGCCGAACGCGGTGTGGCTCGGCGCCATCTCCTCCACCGGCCCGTACCGCATCCCGCACGTGCGGGTCGAGGCGTTCTCGGTCTACACCAACAAGATGATGGGCGGGGCGTTCCGCGGCTACGGCGTGCCGCAGTCGAACTTCGCGCGCGAGTCGCAGATGGACCGCATCGCGCGCGAGCTCGGCATCGACCCGATCGAGCTCAGGCTCAAGAACTGCATCGGCGCCGGCGAGCGCCTGCACACCGGACAGCGGCTGCACAGCGCGCGCGTCAGGGAGACGCTGCTGCGGGCGCGGGAGATGGTCGGCTGGCAGGGCGCGCAGCTCGGTCCCAACCGCGCGCTCGGCGTGGCGTGCGGCATGTTCGCCTGCGGCGGCTTCGCGACCTCCGCCATCGTCCGGATGAACATGGACGGCACCGCCACGGTGGCAACCGGCGCGATGGACATGGGCCAGGGCCTGCGCACGGTGATGGGCCAGATCGCGGCCGAGACGCTCGGCCTCGAGGCCGCGGACGTCACGGTGGTGATCGGCGACACCGACCTCACGCCGTTCGACGTCGGCATCTTCGGCGACCGCGGCACGCACACCGCCGGCCAGGCGGTGAAGCTCGCCGCCGAGGACGCGCGCGAGCAGCTCCTCGCATCGGCGTCCGTGGCGCTCGGCGTCGCGCCCGGGGAGCTCCTGCTCGGCGGCAAGCGGGTGTTCGCGCGCGGCGCGCCGGAGCGCGGCCTGCGCTACAGCGACCTGCTCGGCGGCGGCCAATACAAGCGCGGCGGGCCGGTGATCGGCAAGGCCTCGATCAACCTGACCGAAGAGCCGTTCGACCCGGTGCTCGTGCGCGGCGCGGCCTCCAAGATGTTCTCCACTCACACCTTCGCCACGCACATCGCCGAGGTCGAGGTCGATCGGGCGACCGGAGCGGTGAAGGTGCTGAAGGTGACCGCGGTGCACGACTGCGGCACGGTGATCAACCCGGACGGGCTCAAGGGTCAGATCATCGGCGGGCTCACCTCCGGCCTCGGCTATGCGCTCTACGAGGACGTGGTGATCGAGAGCGGGCAGGTGATGAACCCGAGCTTCCTCGAGTGCCGGCCGCCGGCCGCGCTCGACGTGCCGCCGGTCGAGTTCGACACCGTGGAGGAGTTCGACAGCCGCGGGCCGTTCGGCGCGAAGGGCGTCGGCAACGTGTCGGTGATCAACGTCGCGCCGGCGGTCGCCAACGCCGTGGAGCACGCGGTCGGGGCGCGCGTGACGAGCCTGCCGATCACGCCGGACAAGATCGTGCGCGCGCTGCGCGCCGCCGAGGGTTGAGATGCAGGCGCTGCCCGCCTTCCGTTATTTCGCCCCGACCAGCGTCGACGAGGCGCTCGGCCTGCTCGCCGAGCTCGGCGGCGAGGCGATGCCCGCCGCCGGCGGGACCGACCTGGTGCCCTCGATGCGCCAGGGGTTGTTCGCGCCGAAGAGCGTGATCTCGCTGCAGGCGGTCGACGCCCTGCGCCGCATCGGCTGGGACGACGGCGCCGGGCTCGAGATCGGCGCGCTCGCCACGCTGCGGGAGGTGGCGGCCGACGCCGAGGTGCGGCGGCGCTTTCCCTTTGTCGCGCGCGCCGCGCACGCGGTCGGCTCGCCGCAGCTGCGCGAGATGGGCACCGTGGGCGGCAATCTCTGCCTCGATACCCGCTGCACCTTCTACAACCAGTCGCAGGGCTGGCGCGACACGCGCGGGGCGTGCGTGAAGACCGGGGGCGAGTTCTGCAAGGCCTCGCCGAACGGCCGTGCGCGCAAGTGCTTCGCGGTGTTCTCCGCCGATCTCGCCACCGCGCTGGTGGCCGCCGACGCGCGCGTCACGCTGCGCTCGGCGCGCGGCACGCGCACCCTGGCGCTCGCCGAGTTCTACACCGGCGACGGCGCGAAGCCGAACGCGCGGGCTCCGGACGAGCTGGTCACCGGTGTTTCCATCCCCGCGCGCATGCAGGACGTCTTCGGCACCTACCTCAAGTACCGCGTGCGGCAGTCGATCGACTATCCGATCGCCGGAGTTGCGCTGACGCTGCGCGCGGACGCGGCGCGGCGGGTCGGCGACGAGGTGCGCCTGGTCGTAGGCGGCGTGACATCGCGGCCGCTCGTCGTCGGCGCGGTCGCCGAGCTCCTGCGCGGCCGGTCGCTCGACGACGCGCTGATCGAGCAGGCCGCGGCGCTCGCGCGCAAGGCGGCGACGCCGCTTGCGAACACCGCCGGCGACCGCGCGCACCGCAGGGAGATGGTGCACGAAATGACGCGACGTGCTCTGCGAGAGGCACTCAACCATGCACAGTGAACCCCAGGTCGGCGGTGCGCTCGCGCGCGCGGACGCCGTGGCGAAGCGGCTGGTCCGGCTCGAGGTGAACGGCGCCGGATACGAGCTCGCCATCGAGCCGCGGCGCAGCCTGCTCGAGGTGCTGCGCGCCGATCTCGGCCTCACCGGCACCAAGGAAGTGTGCCTGCTCGGCGCCTGCGGCGCCTGCACGGTGCTCGTGGCCGGCCGGCCGGTGCTCGCCTGCCTGACGCTCGCGGTCGCCTGCGAGGGCAAGCCGATCGTCACCATCGAGGGCGTGGCCGACGGCCACGCGCTGCATCCGCTGCAGCGCGCCTTCGTCGAGAAGGGAGCGGTGCAGTGCGGCTTCTGCACGCCCGGCATGATCCTCGCGGGCAAGGCGCTGCTCGACCGCAACCCGCATCCGACCGCCGCCGAGGCCGCCGAGGCGATCTCCGGCAACCTCTGCCGGTGCACCGGCTACGCGCAGATCGTCGAGGCCATCGTGAGCGCGCCTTCGCTCGCCGCGGACACCCCGGGGCAGCCGCTCCCGGGCACGCTGGACAGCGGCCCGTACCTCATGCCCGAGCTCGGCGAGTAGGCGGCGGCGCGCGCCCGGCGCCGCCGCCGCGCGCGCTACTTCTTCGGCAGCTTCTGTGCGATGTTCTTCGCGTCGACCAGCACGTGCTTGATGAACACCTGCTGCTGGTACTTCTCGCCCTTCAGGTAGCCGGCGAGCACGTCGACGCCGAGCCGGCCCCACAGCACCGGGTTGAGCTCGACGGTCATCGCGAGCGTGCCTTCCTGCACCCCGCGCAGCGCCGGCGGCACGCCGTTCATGCCGGTGATGAGCACCTTGCCTTTCTTCCCTGCGGCGACCACCGCCTGCGCGGCGCCGAGCGCGACGTCATCGTTCGCGGCGTAGATCGCGGCGAGATCGGGATTCGCCACCAGCGCGTCCTCGGCGAGCTTGAGCCCGCGCTCGCGCGTGAGGAGCCCGAACTGGTCGAACACCACCTGGATGCCGGCGTTGCGCCCGAGCGACTCCTTCACCCCTTCGACCACGTTCTTGAAGGTAGGCGATCCGGGCGGGCCGGCGAGCAGCGCCACTTTGCCCTTCCCGCCGATTCCGCTGGCGATGTAGGCGCCGATGTCGCGCCCGATCTGCTTCTCGTCCATGGCCACGTGCAGCAGCTGGTTGGGCGAGGTCGAGGCGCGCGCGACCGAGATGATCGGCACTTTCGCCGCGGCGGCCGCGTCGTAGGCCGCGTTCACCCCCACCGCGTCGATCGGCGAGATCAGGATGCCCTTCACCCCGCGCGCGATCAGGTCCTGCACGCCGTTGATCTGCTTCGCCTTGTCCTCCTGCGAGCTGACCGTGACGACGTCGTAGCCGAGCTCCGCCGCCCGCGCGCGGATGCCCCTCAGCATCGCGATGTAGAACGGATTGTCGTCCTGCGGCAGCGACACGCCGATCGTCGGCTTCTGCTGCGCCGCCGCGGGGGCCTGCCAGGCGGCGAGCGCGAGCGCGAGCACTGCGAGCAAGGTGCGTCTGTTCATGGTGCTTCCTCCTCCGGAGTGGGACGAACGTTTCGATGATGCGGCGCGCCGGGGGAACTGTCCAGTGCGGGCCTCACGGCTACGCCCGGTGCGCGCGCAGGCGGTCGGCGGCCGCGGCGAGGATGATCACCGCGCCGATCGCCACGCGCTGCCAGTACGAGTCGACGTTCAGCAGGTTGAGCCCGTTGCCGAGAATCACCATGATGAAGACGCCGATCACGCTCTTGTAGAGCTTCCCCTCGCCGCCGTAGAGCGACGCGCCACCGAGCACTACCGCGGCAATCGCGGTGAGCTCGTAGAACTCGCCGGCGGTGGGCTGCCCCGACTGCAGCCGCGAGGCGAGCATCACGCCGGCCAGGCCGGCGAGCCCGCCGCACCACACGTAGGTCGAGGCGACCACGCGGTCGACGCGGATCCCGGACAAGTAGGCCGCCTCGCGGTTGCCGCCGGTCGCGTACACGCTGCGCCCGTAGGGCGTGCGCGCCAGCACCCAGCTCAGGGCGAAGAGCAGCGCCACCGGCAACCACACCAGGTAGTGGATGCCGAGGAAGCGCTCGATGCCGAAGTCGATGAAGGGCTGCGGCAGCGGCTGGTCGATCGGCACCTGCTGGCTGCCGGTGAGCAGGAACACCACGCCGCGCACCAGCACCATGGTGCCGAGCGTCGTGATGAAGGGGTTCACCTTGAGCACGGTGACGATCAGGCCGTTCGCCAGCCCGACCAGCGCTCCGACCGCGACCCCGGCCGCGACCCCGGCCGCGATGCCGGCTTCCATCATCACCATCGCGCACACGCAGCCCGAGAGCGCCACGATCGAGCCGACCGACAGATCGAACCCGCCGCCGATGATCACGAACGTCATGCCGATCGCAATCACCGTGATGACCGCCGCCTGGACGAGCACGTTGGAGAGGTTCAGCGGCGACAGGAAGCGCGGCGTGAGGATCGCGATCACCACACCGAGCACGATCAGCGTGACGAGCGGGATCTGGCCGACGAGGAAGTCGCGACGCATGAGCGCTCTAGCGGTGGAACGTGATCGCTTCGCGCACTGCGTGCTCGGTGAGGCCGGCGCCGCGCGCCACGCGCGCGGAGATCGCCTGGCGCCGCATCGCGAGCACGGCATCCGACTGGCCGAGCACCTCGTCGAGCTCGGAGGAGGCGAACAGCACCGCGCCGCCGCGACCGGCGAACTCGCGCATGAGGCGATGGATCTGCGCCTTCGCCGCGACGTCGATGCCCTGCGTGGGCTCGTCGAGCAGCAGCACCTCGATCCTCGCCGCGAGCCACTTGGCGAGAATCACCTTCTGCTGATTGCCGCCCGAGAGCCGCCGCACCACCGCGTCGGGGTCGGGCGGACGCACGTCGAGCGCGACGAGCAGCTCGCGCACCACGCGGCCGGCGGCCGCGTCGTCCATCCGCCACCACGTGCCGAAGCGCCCGAGGTTGGGCAGCACGATGTTGTCGCGCACGGTCTGATCCAGCACCAGCCCGAGGATGCGCTCGTTCGGCACCATGCCGATGCCGGCTGCGATCGACTCGGCCGGATGGCGCGTGTCGAGCGCGCGGCCGCGCACGCGCAGCCGCGCGCCGCCGGCCGCGCCGAACAGGCGCCGCAGGAGCTCGCTGGTGCCGCTGCCGAGCAGGCCGGCGAGCCCCACGACCTCGTGCGCGCGCAGGCGGACCTCGCCGCCGAGATCGGCCTCGAGCAGCGTCTCGCCGGGGGCGGCGGCGCCGTGTGCGTGCTCGCGTTCGATGTCGCGGCCGGTCATGTGGCGCGCGAGCTCGGCGGCGCTGAAGGCGCCGCGTGCGAGATCGGCCGCCACGCGCCCGTCGCGCATGACCGTGCAGCGGTCGGCGATGGCGACGATCTCGTCCAGGCGGTGCGACACGTACAGAATCGCGACGCCCGCCGCCTTGAGCGCCTCGATCACCGCGAACAGGCTGTGCACCTCGCGCTCCTCGAGCGCGGCGGTGGGCTCGTCCAGCACCAGCACGCGCGCGTTGCGCGACAGAGCGCGCGCGATCGCCACCGACTGCCGCTCGGCGAAGGTCAGCCGGTCGACGCGCTGGTCGAGGTCGACCGTGAGGTTGAGCTGCGCGAGCGCCGCGCCTGCCGCGGCGCGCATGCGCGCGCGGTCGAGTCGCAGTGCGGCGCTCGCCGCGATCCCGGGCACGAGCGGCCGCGTCGGCAGGTGTCCGAGCATCACGTTCTCCGCGACCGAGAGCGCGGGAACGACGCGCAGCTCCTGGCCGATGAGCGCGATACCCTTGGCGTATGCGTCGGCCGGCGAGTGCAGCTCGACCTCGGCGCCGTCGACCAGCACGCGGCCGGCGTCGGGCCGGTGGATGCCGCCGAACACCTTGATGAGGGTGGACTTGCCCGCGCCGTTCTCGCCGACCAGCGCGTGCACTTCGCCCGCCGCCAGCTCGAAGTTCACGTGGTCGAGCGCATTGATGGCGACGAAGCGCTTGGAGAGGTCCTCGGCGGCGAGCACCGGCGTGGCGGGCATGGCGGCGCGGGCGCTCAGGCGGACACGGTGCGGCGTGGTCTGCCGCGGCCGGAGTCGCCTGGCAATCCTCCTCCTCGAGCTGCGTTGGCACGCGCTGCGCGAATTCCGTCGCGCAGCAAATCCGCCGGCGCGCCGTGCGCGGCGGCGCGTTCTCGTCGTTCGCGTATGCTAATGAAACTCGGCGGATTGTCAATCCCGATTGGTGTTCGTTAATCAACGCCGAAGTAGGCGCGGCGCACCCGCGCGTCGGCCGCCAGGTCGGCGCCGCGCCCGGCGGCGATCACCCGACCGTGCTCGATGACGTAGGCCGCATCGGCGGCCTGCAGCGCGCGCCGGACGTCCTGCTCCGCGAGCAGCACGGCGAGGCCGAGCGCCCGCATCCGTTCGATCGTGTCGAACACCACCCGCACCATCGCCGGCGCGAGCCCGAGCGTGGGCTCGTCGAGCAGCACCAGGTCGGGGCGCGACATCAGGCCGCGCGCGATCGCGAGCATCTGCTGCTCGCCGCCGGAGAGCGCGCCGGCCGGCTGGCGGGCGCGCTCGCGCAGGCGCGGGAACAGCGCGTACATCTCGTCGGCGCGCGTGCGCCAGCCGGCGCGCGCGCGCGGCGCAATCGCGCCCAGGCGCAGGTTCTCGGCGACCGAGAGCGCCGGGAAGACGAGCCTTCCTTCGGGGACCAGCGCGATGCCGCGCTCGACGCGCGCGGCCGCCGGCAGCGCCGTCACCTCGGCGCCGGCGAAGCGGATCGCCCCGCCGGCGGCCGGCAGGAGCCCGGCGAGCGTGCGCATCAGCGTGGTCTTGCCGGCGCCGTTCGCGCCGAGGAGCGCGGTGACCGCGCCGCGCGCGGCGGCGAGCGTGACGCCGTGCAGGACGCGCGCGGCGCCATAGCCGCCCGCCAGGTCCTCGACCTCGAGCAGCATCAGGCGGTCTCGCCGAAGTACAGGCGCTGCACCTCGGGGTCGGCGGCGACTTCCTCGGGGCTTCCCTGCGCGATCAGCGCGCCCAAGTGCAGCACCACGATGCGCTGCGACAGGCGCATCAGCGCCTGCATCACGTGCTCGATCACGAGCAGCGTGAGGCCGCGCGCGCGCTGCAGCGCGTGCAGCGTCGCCAGCATCTCGTCCACCTCGGCGGGCAGCAACCCGGCCATCACTTCGTCGAGCATGACCAGGCGCGCGCCGGTGGCGATCGCGCGCGCCACTTCCAGCCGCTTCTGCCCCGACAGCGTGAGCGTGCCGGCGAGGCGGTCGGCCTGGCCGCCCAGGCCCGCCTCCTCGACGATCGCGTCGGCCGCGCGGCGCGCGAGCGCGGCGCTCGCGAAGGCGCGCGTGCCGAACAGCGCGCCCGCGAGCACGTTCTCGCGCACCGACAGTCCGGCGAAGGGCCGCACCACCTGGAAGGTGCGCGCGACGCCGCGGCGCGCGATCTGGTCCGGCCGCAGCCCGGCGAGCGAGCGTCCCGCGAACCGCACCTCCCCGCCCGACGGGCGCTCGTTGCCGGCGATCAGCGCGAAAAGGGTGGTCTTCCCGGCGCCGTTCGCCCCCATGACGCCGACGATCGTTCCCGCCTCGACGGTGAACGACACCTGGTCGAGCGCGAGCACGCCGCCGTAGCGCTTGCTCACCGCGACGAGCTCGAGCAGGCTCATGCCGGTCGCGCCCGCCGCGCGCCCGCTCGCCCGCACAGCCCGCCGGGCACGAAGAGCGCGAAGCCGAGCACCAGGGCGCCGAGGATCACCATGTACAGCTGCGGCGCGCCCGCCCACAGCAGCTCGGACAGGTACACCAGGACGAGCGCGCCGAGCACCGGGCCGCGCAGGTCGTCGCTGCCACCGATCACCGCCATCGCGATCATGGTGAACGACACCATCGGGTCGAACGCCTGCAGCGGCTCGAAGTAGGTTGCGCGCATCGCCATCGTGCCGCCCACGGCGCCGGGCACCGCCGCCGACAGCGCCAAAGCGGCGAGCTTGTAGCGCGCCACCGGCACCCCGATCGTCTCGGCCGCCACCTCGTCCTCGCGGATGGCGCGCAGGCCGTGGCCGAGCCGCGTCGAGCGCACCGCCCAGGCGAGCGCGGTCGCGGCGGCGGCGAGCGCGAGCATCAGGTAGAACAGCGCGGCGAGATCCGGGGTGCGCAGGATGAGCCGGCTCGCGTGGCCGGCCGCGGCCTCGGCGGCGATCACCACGAACTTCACCAGCTCGGCGATTCCGAAGCTCAGGATGACGAAGTAGGGGCCGCGCACCCGCAGCACCGGCGCACCGATCGCGAGGGCGAACGCCGCGGCGGCGAGCGCCGCGAGCGGTACCGAGAGCGCCGGGGACAGCCGGTCCCAGGTGGCGACGACCAGGTAGGCGCCCAGGCCGTAGAAGACGACGTGGCCGAACGAGACGTAGCCCGACAGCCCGGAGAACACGCTCCAGCTCTGCGCCAGCGCGATCCACATGAGCGCCGTGATGGCGAATCCGGTCCAGTAGTCGCTGCCGATGGCGGGCACCGCCGCGCCGGCACCGAGCGCGCCGAGCACCAGCACGGCGTCGCGGCGCTCGCTCATCGCACGATCGCGCGCCGGCCGAGCAGGCCCTGCGGGCGCACGAGCAGCACGGTCACGAAGAGCCCGTACACGAGGATCGAGCGGTACGTCGGCGAGGTGAGCGCGACGCCGTAGGTCTCGATCGCGCCGAGCAGGAACGCGGCGGCGAGCGTGCCCTCGATCCGGCCGAGCCCGCCCATGATGACGACCACGAACGCCGCGATGGTGATCGGGAAGCCCATGAACGGCGACACCTGCTCGGTCATGGACAGCAGCGTGCCCGCGACCGCTGCGGTGCCGAACCCGAGCACGAAGCTCGCACGCTGCGCGCGGTCGATGTCCACGCCGACCACCGCGGCGGCCTCGCGCTGCTCGACGAGCGCGCGCATCGCCAGGCCGAGCACGTGGCGGCGCAGGAACGCGAGCACCGCCGCGCACAGCGCGAGCGCGAGCGCGACGGCCGCCAGTCGGCCGCCGGTCACCGCGACCTCGCCGATGCGCACCACGCCGGAGAGATACTCGTAGCCGCGCGGGGTGGCGGTGAAGGCGAGCGCGGCGAGGTTCTGGACGATGACCGACAGGCCGAAGAAGGCGAGCAGCGAGTTCGCCTCGATGCGCGCGGTGGCGCGCGGCGCGGCGAGCAGGCGGCGGAACAGTCCGCGGTAGGCGCCCGCGCCGAGCGCGGCGCCGCCGGACGCGGTGAGCAGCACCGCTGCGAGCGGCGGGATGCCCGCCGCGGCGAAGGCCCAGTAGGTCGCGTAGCCGCCGAGCATGACGAGGTCGCCGTGCGCCACGTTCAGCAGGCGCATGGTGCCGTAGACGAGGTTCAGGCCGAGCGCGACCAGCGCGTACAGCGCGCCGAGCGCCAGCGCGGCGAACAGGAGCTGCCCCGCGGCGAGGGTCTCGAGCACGGCGCCTCCGGCGCCGCTACCAGGCGGTCTTCGGCCGGTACTTGGCGGTGGCTTCCGCGAGCGGCCAGACCTGCTGCGGCGCGCCGTTCTGGAGCTGCAGGAAGCCGGTGCGGGTGACCGCGTTCTCGACGCCCTCGAACCGGATCGGGCCGTTGACCGTCTCGAACGTTCCCCGGGCGATCGCGCCGCGCAGCTTCGCGCGGTCGAGCCCGGCCGCGCCGACCGCCTGCTCGAGGATCTCGCACGAGACGTAGCTCTCGAGCGAGTCGAGGTAGTCCGGCTTCTCCTTGAATCGCGCGACGTAGGCGTCGTGGAACGCCCGCGCGCGCGCGTTGCGCGCCGGCGTCCAGTGTCCGACGGTCACGATGTCGTTCGCCGCGGCGCCGAGCAGCTTGGGGAAGAAATCGATCGCCGGCCCGATCATCACGAACTGGAACGGGGCCGCGATGCCGATCTCCTTCGCCTGGCGCACATAGAGCGGCGAGTCGCCGGGATAGGAGAGCGCGAGCACGCCGTCGGGCGCGGCCCGCTTCACCTTGGCGAGGAGCGCCGTCATGTCCTTGATGTCCGGCGGATACTCCTCGTTCACGCGGATCTCGATCGCCGCCCGCTCCAGCGCCGGCTCGAGGAAGCCCTTGATCTCCTTTGCCGAAGGGCAGGACGTTGGTGAGCAACGCGACCGACTTCACGCCGTTCGCCTGCGCCATCCTCGCCAGCTCGGCGCCGACCCGGTCGGGGAACGCCGCGGTGACGAACCAGATGTTGCCGGGCTTGAGCTCGCGCAGCTTCACCGAGGCCGCGGTGTTGCCGACCATCGGGAAGCCGAAGCGCTCCAGCACCGGCGCGACCGCGATGTGCGTCGGCGTGCCCCACGGCGCGAGCAGCAGGTCGACCCTGTCCTGCGCGATCAGCTTCTCGTAGATGCGTGCCGCCTGCGTGGGATTGCTCTGGTCGTCGTACTGGACGAACTCCACCGGGCGCCGCGCGCCGGCGACGGCGAGGCCGCCGCGTGCGTTGACCTGGCTGCGCCACAGCTCGTAGGCGTTCAACTGCGAAGGGGCTGCGGCGGCGAAGATCCCGGTCTTGGCGATCGAGAAGCCGATGCGCAGCGGCCGCGCCGCCTGCGCGCGCGCGAAGCCGCGACGGCAAGCGCGCCGGCGATGCCCGCCGCCGCCGCGCCGGTGATGAACGAGCGCCGTGTCGTCATGAATCCCTCCTCGTCGACGGGCGGCCCCTCCGCCGGCCCCGAACGGGTATGCTAGTAAGCTGCGGGGTTTTGTCAATCCCGATCGGAGTTCGTTAATCGAGATGCCCCAGATCAAGAAGCCGGAAGTCGAGCAGGCCATCCTCCGGTCGGCGTTCGAGCTGTTCAGCCGCCGGGGCTATGCGGCGGCCACGCTGCCGCAGATCGCCAAGGGCGCGGGGATCTCCCCGGCGAACATCTACATCTACTTCGGCTCCAAGCTCGACGTGCTGTGGGCGATCTACGACCCCTGGCTGCGCGGCCGGATCGAGCGGCTGCAGGCGCGCATCGCCGCGGTCGCCGCGCCGCGCGAGCGCGTGCGCATGCTGCTCACCGCGCTGTGGCGCGACATCCCGCGCGAGCGCAACGGCTTCGCCAACAACGCGATGCAGGCGGTCTCCACCTCCACCCCCGAGGAAGGCTACGACCCGGCGCTGCTCGCCTGGGTCGAGGATCGCGTGGCGGCGATGATGCGCGACGCGGTGCCGCCGGCGCGGCGCCGTCTGCTCGGCGACGCGCGCTTCTCGCACGTGCTGATGATGGCCTTCGACGGCTTCGTCATCAACCATCACCTGCGCCCGGGCGCCCCGTGCAGCACTGCAACAATCGATCTCGTCTGCGACCTGATTCTCGGCGTCGTGCCGCGGTCCACCGCCCGTGCTGCGGCGCGCAAGAGCGCGTCGCCGGGCCGTCGCCGGTTGACAGCCGCGAGGCAATAGTGAATAGTATTCGGTAATCATCCGGAGCGCCGTCGCGGCCCTGTCCCCCGTCCGTCGCGGCGCCGAGTTCGGCGGGAGCAAGGAGGAGCAGCCATGGACATGGACGCCCGGAAGGCCTGGGTGGTCGGCACCGACATCGGCGGCACGTTCACCGACGTCATCTGCGTCAACCTCGTCACCGGCGAGCAGCGCCTCGGCAAGGTGCCCTCGACGCCGCCGACCTACTTCGACGGCGTGATCAACGGGCTCGCGCGCGCCGGCATCCGCGGCGAGGAGGTGATCTCCTTCCGCCACGGCGCCACCGTCTCGACCAACGCGATTCTCGAGCGCAAGGGCGTCAAGACCGCGCTCGTCACCACCGCCGGCTTCCGCGACGTGCTCGGCGGCGGGCGGGCCGAGCGCATCAGCGCCTTCGAGCTCGACTGGGATCCGCCCGAGCTCATCGTGCCGCGCCGCAACGTGCTGGAGGTGCGCGAGCGGATCAGTCCCTACGGCGAGGTGCTGGTCGAGCTGAACGAGGCCGACGTGCGCCGCGCCGCCCGCGTCATCGAGAAGCGCGGCATCGAATCGGTGGCGATCGTGTACATGGATTCGTTCATGAATCCGGCGCACGAGGCGCGCACGCGGGCGATCCTGAAGAAGGCGCTGCCCGGCATGGACATCACCGTGTCGCACGAGGTGCTGCCGCAGATGCTCGAGTTCGAGCGCACCTGCACCACGGTGCTGAACGCCTACATCTCGCCGATCCTCAAGAGCTACCTCGCCGGGCTCGCGCGCCGGCTGAAGAAGGACTGGGGCTATTCCGGCCCGATCCTGGTCACCACTTCCGGCGGCGGCGTGATCGGCATGGACGAGGCGGTGAAGTTCCCCGCCAAGACCTTCCACTCCTCGCCGGTCTCCGGCGCGGTGGGGCTCGCCGGCTACATCGGCTCGCTCGCCGGCTTCGAGAACGTGATCGCGTTCGAGACCGGCGGCACGACCAACAACGTGTCGATCATCTACAAGGGCAAGCCGGCGATCACCCACGAGTGGAAGATCCTGTGGAACGTGCCCTGCTGCCTGCCGTCGGTCGATACGGTCTACATCGGCGCCGGCGGCGGCTCGATCGGCTGGGTCGACAAGGGCGGCATCCTGAACGTCGGCCCGCAGAGCATGGGTGCGGTGCCCGGGCCCGCCTGCTACGGCGCCGGCGGCGAGGAGGCGACCAACACCGACACGCAGATCGTGCTCGGCCGCATCGACCCGGACTACTACCTGGGCGGCGAGATGCGGGTGGACGGCGCGCTCTCGCGCAAGGCGCTGCAGGCGCGCATCGGCAGCCGCTACGGCTGGGACGCCGAGACCTCGGCGGCCAACATGTACATGGTGGCGATGACCAACCTCATGATGGCGATGCGGCTGCAGACCGTCTCGCGCGGCTGGGACCCGCGCGATTTCGCGATCGTGCCCTACGGCGGGGGCGGCGCGATGTACGCGTGCGACCTCGCCCGCGAGATCGGCTCCGGCACGGTCATCGTGCCGCCGCTGCCGGGTTACGCCTCGGCGTTCGGCGCCATCCGCGTCGACGTCAAGCACGAATTCACCGCGCCGATCCACAAGATCGAGTCCGAGCTCGACTACCGCTGGCTGAACCGCCAGTTCGACGCCCTGGTCGACAAGGCCGAGAAGACCTTGCTCAAGGAGGGCATGCAGAAGGACGCCATCCGCATCGAGCGCTACGTCGACGTCAAGTACTTCAGCCAGAGCCGCTTCTTCACCGTGGAGGCGCCGGCCGGACCGATCACCGACCTCGCGGCCATCACCGCGACGTTCATGAGCGCGATGAAGACCGCCTACGGCTACAACCTGCCGCCGGGCTACGCGCCGGTCGAGATCGAGAACCTGCGCGTGGTCGCGATGGGCGAGCTGCCCAAGCCGAGCCTGGCGGAGATCGCGCGCGCCGGCAGCGCCGCCGCGGCGCGCAAGGGCGAGCGCAAGGTGTGGTTCCGCGACAGCGGGTTCATCGATACCGCGATCTACGAGCGCGGCCGGCTGCCGGCCGGCGCGTCCTTCGACGGGCCGGCGATCGTCGAGCAGCCCGACACCACCACGGTCATGCCGCCCGGCACCCACTGCTCCGTCGACAAGTGGGGTAACCTAGTGATCAAGATCGACCGGTAGGAGGAGCACCCATGGAACGCGAAATCAAGGCGCTCGAACCCGGCCGCGACGCGGGCGGAACCGCGGTGCGCGCGCGCGGCCGCGCCGCGCCGCGCAAGCCGGCCTCGGCGGTGGTCGACGTCAAGGAGAAGCTCGCCAAGGCGGCCGACATCGGCATGGACCTCATCACCTTCGAGGTGATGCGCAACGCCTTCGTCGCGGCGTGCTACGAGGCCTCCACCACCATCGAGCGCGTGGCCTACCATCCGGTGGTCGGCATGGGACGCGACCGCTCGAACGCGCTGCTCACGCGCGACGGGCGGCTGGTGGCGCACGGCTTCACCGACGCGGCGGCGCACTACGCCTCCTTCGGGCCGTCGGTGCGCGAGCTCATCAAGGACGTCCCGCTCGCCGACATGCGCCCCGGCGACACGTTCCTCTTCTCCGACCCGTACCGCACGGGCTCGCACGTGAACGACACGCGGCTCATCCGCCCGATCTTCCACGACGGCGAGATCGTCGCTTTCGCCTGCACCGTGATCCACTGGGCCGACATGGGTGGCCCGAACCCGGGCACCTTCAACCCGGAGGCGACCACCTGCTATGCCGAAGGCATCCGCGTGCCGCCGATCCGCCTGTTCAAGGAGGACCGGCTCGACGAGGAACTGTGGAGCTTCATCGCCATCAACATCCGCGGCTCGATCGAGCGCCGCGCCGACCTGCAGGCGCAGGTCGAGGCCTCCAAGCTGATCGAAGCGCGCGTCAAGGAGCTGTGCCAGCGCTACGGCAAGGAGACGCTCTACCAGGCGTTCGAGGAGCAGTTCAACTACACCGAACGGCTGATGCTGGCCGAGCTCGCCGAGCTGCCGGACGGCTCCTGGGAGTTCGAGGACTACGGCGACCAGGACGTCAACGCCCCCGGCAAGCCGCCGATCTACGTGCACTGCAGGATGACCAAGAAGGGCACCAAGCTCTCCTTCGACTGGTCGAAGTCCGGCCCGCAGCCGAGCGCCTCCTGGGGCTGCAGCTACGCCACGCTCACCGGCGGCAACTACCTCCGGGTTCATGATCTGCTTCCCGCAGCTCTTCCCGCTGAACGAGGGCATCATCCGCAACCTGGAGATCCTGTCGAAGAAGGGCACCTGCGTCGACGTGGTGGAGCCGGCGCCGACCACCGGCTACTGCTCCGGCGCGTTCGACAAGGTCGAGGCGGTGACCATCGCGTGCCTCGCCGGGCCGCTGAGCAAGGTGCAGCCGTGGCGCGTGTACCCGGCCGCGGTCAGCCTCACCAACCTGTGCATGGGCGGCTACAACCCGCGCACCAAGAAGCAGTTCGTGCAGTACACCTACGCGGTCGGCGGCGAGAATGCGCGCACCTTCAAGGACGGCAAGTCGCTCATCTTCATGCGCTTCTGCAATGCGCGCACCATCCCGCAGGAGCTCGAGGAGCGCTGGTTCCCGGTGGTGTTCACCCGCTACGAGGCGCGCCAGGATTCGTGCGGCCACGGCATGCGCCGCGGCGGGTTCGGGCTGGTGCGCGAGTTCGACGTGCTGACCGACGTCACCATGACGATCCACGGCGACCGCGAGAAGTTCGCGCCGTTCGGCATCTCCGGCGGGCTGAACGCCGGCGGGTCGATGCTGATCGTCAACAAGGGCACCAAGCGGGAGATGAACGCCGGCATGTACGCCACCGGCGTGAAGATCCGCAAGGGCGACCGCATCTACTACTCGTCGGCCGGCGGCGGCGGATTCGGCAACCCGCTCGACCGCGAGCCCGAGCTCGTGCTCACCGACGTGATGGACGAGTGGCTCACGATCGAGGCGGCGAAGAAGTACTACGGCGTGGTCATCAGGGTGAAGGACGCCGAGGCGCTCGACCACCGCATCGACTGGGACGCGACGCGCAAGCTGCGCGCGAAGCTCAGGAAGAAGAAGTTCCCGGAAGGAACCGGCCCGCACCAGGTGCACCCGCTCGGCAAGAAGATCAAGGTCGCCTGGGTGCCCACCGAGGAGGAGGTGGCCCCGCACATCACCGTGTCGCGGCCGCCGGGATGGTGAGCGGGCAGGCGATCGCGCACCGGGCTCCCGCGGCCGTGTAGCGGGGCGCCGGCCCGACGCCGATCGGGGAACCAACGGCGGTCAACAGCCGTTCACGCGACAGGAGGAGGAGATGGCAACGTACCGCGACTGGATCGGGGCAGGCGGGCTCGCCTGGCTCGGCGCCGCACTGCTGGCCGTCACGCTCGTGACGCCGGTGTCCGCGCAGCAGTACCCGAGCAAACCGGTCCACCTCATCGTGCCGTTCGCGGCGGGCGGTTCGTCCGACGCCCTGGCGCGCGGCGTGGCGAAGCAGCTCGGCGACCAGATGGGCGCGAGCGTGGTGGTCGAGAACCGGCCCGGCGCCGGCGGCACCATCGCTTCGGAGTTCGTTGCCAAGGGCGCGCCCGACGGCCATCTCCTGATGTTCGGCACCATCGGCACGCACGGTATTGCGCCGGGTCTGTATCGCCGCCTGCCGTACGACGCGGTCAAGGACTTCCGCGCCCGTGTCGCTGCTTCATCGCCTGCCGAACGTGCTGATCGTCAGCAACGACCTGCCGGTCGCCTCGGTGGCGGAGCTCATCGCATACGCCAAGGCGAGACCCGGCGTGCTCACGTTCGCCTCGGCCGGGAACGGCTCGGTGTCGCACCTCGCGGGGGAGCTCTTCAAGGCGGCCACCGGCGTCGATATGCAGCACATCCCCTACAAGGGCGGCGGCGCGGCGATGCCCGACGTGATCGCCGGCCGGGTGCCGGTCATGTTCGAGACCGCGACGAGCGCGCTCGCCGCCGCCAAGGGCGGCAAGGTCCGGGCGCTCGCGGTGACGAGCGCGGAGCGATGGCCCGGCGTGGCCGAGCTGCCGACCATCGCCGAGGCGGGCGTTGCCGGCTATCGCGTCGACAGCTGGACGGGCCTGTTGGCGCCGGCCGGAACTGCGCGAGCGATCGTGGATCGGCTGAGCACCGAGCTTGCCGCTGCCGCCAAGGCGCCAGCGTACCGCCAGCACATGCAGCGCCTCGGGGTGGAGGCGATCAGCTCGACGCCCGAGGAGTTTCGCCGCTTCATGCAGGCCGAGATCGAGCAGTGGACCCGAGCGGTGCAGCAATCCGGTGCGAAGATCGACTAGGCGTGCTCGCGCGCCTGCCGGCATGTTGACTGATCCGCCGGCGACCGAAGGTGCCGGCGGGGCGACCATGACCGCTCGGCCCGACGACGATACGAACGCGGTCCGGCCGTATCGCGATCTGCGCGAGTGGCTCGACATCGCGCGCGAGCTCGGCTTGCTCAAGGAGCTCGACGGCGCCCATTGGGATCTCGAGATCGGGGCGATCACCGAGATCGAGCGCCGGCGCCGGCTCGAGGGCTCCTCGGTCCTGTTGTTCGACCGGATCGCGGGCTACCCGGAAGGGTACCGGGTGCTCACCAACGCCGACAACCCGATCCCGCTCGTGGCGCGCTCGCTCGGCTTGCCGGCGGCGCGCGGCGGTCTCGCGTTCGTGCGCGAGTGGAAGGAGCGCATGAAGCGCTTCGAGCCGCTGCCGCCGGCGCGCGTGGAAGCGGGCCCGGTGCTCGAGAACGTGTTCCGCGGCCCCGCGATCGACGTCCTCAAGTTTCCGGTGCCGCGGTGGAACGAGCTCGACGGCGGCCGCTACATCGGCACCGACTGCGTGGTGATCACGCGCGATCCGGAGGAGGGCTGGGTGAATCTCGGCACCTACCGGGTGCAGGTCCACGACCGCGACCGGCTCGGACTCTACATCTCGCCGGGCAAGGACGGGCGCATCCAGATGGAGAAGGCGTTCGCCCGCAACGAACGGTTCCCGGTCGCGATGACCTTCGGCCAGGATCCGCTCCTGCTCTATGCCGCCTCGTTCCACTTGCCGTGGGGAACCTGCGAGTACGATTACGCCGGGTGGGCGCGGCGCGCGCCGATCGAGGTGATCGCGGGCCCGGTCACCGGCCTGCCGATCCCGGCGCACGCCGAAATCGCGATCGAGGGGTTCGTCGATCCGGGCGAGGTCCAGGACGAAGGGCCGTTCGGCGAGTTCACCGGCTACTACGCGAGCGACCGCCGGCCGGCGCCGGTGGTGCACGTCGAATCGCTCATGCACCGGAACCGCCCGATCTTGACCGGCTCGCCCATGGGGCGCCCGCCATCGGTGGTGTTCTACGACCTGATCACCTCGGCGACGCTGTGGAACGCGATGGAGGCGGCGGGCGTCCCCGATGTGCGCGGCGTCTACGTGCATCACATGGCGCCCACCACGATGTTCACCGCGATCTCGATCACGCAGCGCTATCCGGGCCACGCGCGCCAGGCGGGCGCCGCGGCGATCGCCTGCCGCGGCGGCGCGTACATGGGACGCTACTACGTGGTGGTCGACGAGGACATCGACCCGTCGAACATCGACGAGGTGATCTGGGCGATGGCCACCCGCAGCGACCCGGAGAAGGACATCGAAGTCCTGCGCCGCTGCTGGAGCGGGCCGCTCGATCCGATCGTGCCGCCCGGCGAGAAGGGCTTCAACTCGCGCGCGATCATCGACGCCTGCCGGCCCTACGAGTGGCGCAACGAGTTCCCGCGCGTCGTCGAGTCGAGCCCGGCGCTGCGGGCGCGCGTGCTCGAGAAATGGGGTCACATCATCGGCTGAGCGGCCGCGCGACGCGGCGCCGGTACCCACCGGAGGAGGGGAATGAACTGGATCGGACGATCGATCAAGCGCGTCGAGGACGAGCGCCTGCTGCGCGGCGAGGGCCGCTTCCTCGCCGACCTGCGGCAGCCGGGCACGCTCGAGGCGATCTTCGTGCGCAGTCCGCACGCCCACGCCGCGGTCCGCGGCATCGATATCGCTGCGGCGCGTGCCGCGCCCGGCGTGGTCGCCGTGTTCACCGCGCGCGATACCGCCGGGCGAACCGCGCCCGTGTGCGTCGCCGGCGAGGTCCACACCCCGGAACGGCTGCTGCGCGAGCTGAAGCCGCTCGACCGCGTGCATCCGACGCCGCTCTTTCCCGCCGAGCGGGTGACCTACGTCGGGCAGCCCATCGCGCTGGTCGTCGCCGAGCGGCGTGCGCAGGCCCTCGATGCAGCCGAGCTCGTGGCCGTCGACTACGAGCCGCTGCCTGCGGTCACCGACGCGGCGGCGGCGCTCGCGCCCGGCGCGCCGCTGGTAGAGCCCGAATGGGGCAGCAACCTCGCGCTGTCGGTCGGCATCCGCAAGGGTGATCCGGACGCCGCGTTCGCCGGCGCGCCGGTGGTGGTCGAGGAGGAGTTCACTTCGCACCGCTATGTCGCCGCGCCGCTCGAGACGCGCGGCATCCAGGCGACCATGGATCCGGTGACCGGCCAGCTGACGGTGTGGGCCAGCACCCAGACCGCGCACGTGCTGCAGGGCCTGATCGCGGTCTCGCTCCGCATGCCGCCGGACCGGGTGCGCGTGATCGCCTGCGACGTCGGCGGCGGCTTCGGGCAGAAGGGCGTGCAGTCGGTCGAGGACATGCTGGTCGCCTTCGCCGCGCGCGAGCTCGGACGCACGGTGCGCTGGGTCGAGCAGCGCGGCGAGAACCTGGTCGCGGCGCCGCACGCCCGCGACCAGGTGGCACCGCATCGCGGTCGCGGCGACCGAGGACGGCCGCATCCTCGCGCTGCGCGACGAGGCGATCATGAACTGCGGCGCCTACAACTTCCTCGGCATGGTGGTGCCGTACAACTCGCTGTCGCACCTGCTCGGGCCGTACGTCGTGCCGCACGCGTCGATCCTGGTGCAGGGCGTGCTCACCAACACGTGCTACACGACCGCGTATCGCGGCGCCGGCCGTCCCGAGGCGGTATTCGCGATGGAGCGCATCATCGAGCGGCTCGCCGCGCGGCTCGGCCTCGAGCCGGCCGACGTGCGCGCGCGAAACCTCGTGCCGAAGGAGGCGATGCCCTACGACACCGGCCTCCTGTACCGCGACGGCTTCGCGCAGGTCTACGATTCGGGCGATTTCGCGGAGCTGTTGCGCCGCGCGCGCAAGCTGATCGGGCTGGAGGACGCGCGCGCCGCCAGCGCGCGCCGGCGCCCGACGGGCGGCTGATCGGCGTCGGCTTCGCGCTCTACGTCGAGGGAACCGGCATGGGTCCCTTCGAGGGCGCGACCGTGCGGGTGCAGCCCTCCGGGCGCGTGCACATCGCCACCGGGGCGTGCAGCTCCGGGCAGGGACATCGCACCACCTACGCGCAGATCGCCGCCGACGTGCTCGCAGTACCGATCGAGGCGATCGACGTCGTCGGCGGCGACACCGCGGCGGTTCCCTACGGGATCGGCACCATCGCCAGCCGCAGCACGGTGACCGCCGGCAACGCCGTGCACCAGGCCTCGCAACTCGTGCGGGACCGGCTGCTCGCGATCGCCGCCGAGATGCTGGAGACCGCCACCGCCGATCTCGAGCTCGCCGACGGCAAGGTTCGCCTGAAGGGCGCGCCCGGCCGGGCGGTCGAGCTCGCGCAGATCTCGCGCGAGGCCACCGCCGCGGTGCTGCGGCGCGGCGCGCCGGGCGACGGCCTGCTCGCCGAGACCGCGTACTTCCGCCCGCCGACGGTCACCTATGCGAGCGCGGCGCACGCGGTGCTGGTCGCGGTCGATCCGGAAACCGGCATCGTGAGCATCGAGCGCTACGTCGTGGTGCACGACTGCGGGCGGGTGGTCAACCCGCTGCTCGCCGACGCCCAGATCGCCGGCGGCGTGATGCAGGGCATCGGTGGCGTGCTGTACGAGGAGATGGCGTACGACGCGCAGGGTCAGGCGCTGTCGGGCAGCTTCATGGACTACGCGATCCCGATCGCCGCGCAGGCGCCGCCGCTGGTGCTCGACCACATCGAGAACCCCTCGCCGCGCAATCCGCTCGGCGTCAAGGGGCTCGGCGAGGGCGGGGCGATCGGCCCGCCCGCGGCGATCGCGAACGCGGTCGAGGACGCGTTGCGCCCGCTGGGCGTGGTCGTTCGCCGCGGTCCGCTCACGCCCGCACGCGTGCGCGAGCTGATCCGGAATTCTTCACAACGAGGAGGAGCCGCATGAGCAAGAATCGTCAAACGAACCGCACGCGCCGCCGCGTGCTTGCCGCCGGCGGCGCCGGCGTCGCGCTGTCCGCGCTGGGATTCCCGACGGTGCTGCGCGCTCAGGGCGCCGCGCCCAAGGTCGGCGTCATCCTGCCGCTCACCGGCGTGCTTGCGTTCCCCGGGGTCGCGACGCGCAAGGGAACCGAGCTGGGGATCAAGATGCTCGCCGAGCAGGGGACCCGGCTCGAAGTCATCTACGCCGACACCGAATCGAAGGCCGAGAACGGCCGCGTCGCCGCCGAGAAGCTGATCCGCGACGGTTGCACGATCCTGGTGGGGGCGTGGGACTCGGGCGCGACCATCTCCGCCGCGCAGGCCGCGGAGGCGGCGAAGGTGCCGCTGGTGGTGAACGTCGGCTCGGCGCCGCAGATCACCGAGCAGGGCTTCACCCAGGTGTTCCGCAACTTCATGCGCTCCGACCAGATCGTGAGCCGCGGCGCGGGCCTCTTCAAGAACATGCTCGGCGGCGGTTTCCAGCCGAAGACCGCGGTCATGCTGCACGTCAACGACACCTTCGGCCAGGCGGTTGCCGGCGCGACGAAAGGGGCATGGCAGAAGGCGGGCATCGACATCCGGATCCTGGAGACGATCAGCTACGACGCCCGCGCGCGCGATCTCTCGGTCGAGGTGGCCAAGGCCAGGGCGACCGGGGCCGACCTGGTCGCGCCGGTCACGCGGGTCAACGACGCGATCCTCATCGTGCGCGAGATGGTGAAGCAGGACTACAACCCGATGGCGATCTACGGGCCGAGCTCGCCGGGGCCGTACGAGAAGGCGTTCACCGACGCGCTGGGCAAGTACGCGAACGACTACCTGGTCTCGGTTCCCTGGTACGACCCGAACCGTGCGCTCACCAAGCGCGTGCTCGACCGCTGGACCAAGGAGTTCCCGAACGATCGTTTCGAGCTCAATTCCGGCTTCGGCTGGGAGGGGATGCTGGTCGTCGCCGATGCGGTCAAGCGCGCGCAGTCGTCCAAGCCGGCCGATCTGCATGCCGCGCTCAGGCGGACCAGGATCGAGGACCACATCATGTACGGCGGTCCGATCGAGTTCGACCCCAAGGGACAGAATCCGAACATCGGCGTTCCGATGCTGCAGGTGCAGAACCAGCAGCCGATGGTGGTCGCTCCGGCCGACGTGGCGCAGGCGAAGCCGGTGCTGCCGATGCGCAGGTGGAGCGAGCGGTCCTGATCGAGCTCTATGCAAACGTCGTAGTCGGCGGACTGCTGCTCGGCGCGGTCTACGCGCTGATCGCGACCGGGCTGAACGTCATCTTCGGCGTCATGCGCATGGTGAACTTCGCGCATGGCGAGATCGTGGTGGCGGGCATGTACGTCGGCTACGGCTTCTGGCACCTCACCGGCCTGCCCGCCGTCGCCGCGCTGCCGCTCGCGGCGGCGGCGCTGTTCGGCGCGGGCTACGCGTTTCAGCGCCTGGTCGCGAACCGCTTCGTCGAGGCGGCGCAGCACGTGCAGTTCATCCTGTTCATCGGCCTCGCGCTCATGATCACCGGCGTCCACGCCATGCTGTTCGGTCCCGACCTGCGCCCGATCCAGAGCGCTGCCGGCTTCGACGTGTACCGGATCGGCGTCCTGCGCCTGGATGCGGTGCGCACCCAAGGCGCGCTCTGGGCGTTCGTGCTGATCGCCGCGTTGTGGGCCTGGCTGCGCTACGCGGTGACCGGCAAGGCGATCCGCGCCGCCGCCGAGAACCTCGCCGGCGGCCGCGCGATCGGCATCCGGGTGGCGCACTTGTTCGCGATCGTCGCCGGCATCGGATTCGCCTGCGCCGGCGCCGCCGGTACGCTCGTCGCACCGCTGTTCGACACACACCCTATCTTGCCGGCGATTTCACGCTGATCGCGTTCATCGTCGTCATCGTCGGCGGGCTCGCGAGTCTGCCGGGAGCGCTGCTCGGCGGACTGCTCATCGGCGTGGCCGAAGCCCTGGCGGCGGTGACGGTCGCGCCGTCGATGAAGTCCCTGTTCAGCTACGGGCTGCTCGCCCTCGTCATCCTGCTGCGGCCGCAGGGCATGCTCGGCGGGCGCAGCGCGCTGCGATGAAGCGCGCGCACGCGGCGGCGGCCGCGTTCCTGGCGGTTCTCGCGCTCGTGCCGGCGGCCGCCGACGACTTCCAGCTCTCGGTGCTGGCGCTGATCTTCCTGTTCGCCTATATCGGGATCGCCTGGAACCTGATGATGGGTTACGCCGGGCAGCTCTCGCTCGGCCATGCGCTGTACATCGGGGTAGGCGCCTACACGGTCGCCATCCTCGCCGAGCGCTACGGCGTCACGCCCTGGCTCGGGATGCCGGTCGCGTTCGCACTGTGCGCGGCGCTCGCCGCGTTGACCGGCGCGCTCGGCTTCCGCTTCGCGGTGCGCGGGGTGTACTTCGCGCTGCTCACCATCGCCTTCGCGGAGTTCACCCGCATCGTCTTCGAGCACTGGGAGTTCGTCGGCAAGACCGGCGGATTCTTCCTGCGCGCGCTCGGGCCGGACAACCGCCCGTGGTCGAGCCTGCGGGGAGATGCGACGTTCTTCTACTATGCGCTGCTTTGCACTCTGGCGCTCGGCTGGGCGCTTTCGGCCGCGCTGGTGTCGAGCCGGATCGGCTACGAGTGGCGCGCGATCCGCGAGGACGAGGACGCCGCGCGCGCGATCGGCGTGCGAGCGTTCCGCATGAAGGTGTTGGCGGCATCCATCAGCGGCGGCCTCACCGGCATTGCCGGCGGGTGGTTCGCCCTGCTCGGGGGCAGCCTCTTCCCGGAAACGGTCCTCGGCATGCGCATGAGCATCGACGTGATCATCGCACCCATCGTCGGAGGTCTGGGCAGCCTGTCCGGTCCCATCCTCGGCGCCTTCATCGTCGTGCCGCTGAACGAGCTGTCCAGGGACCTCGCGCAGCACTTCAACATCAACGGCCTCAACTTCCTGATCTACGGCGCCCTGCTGATGATGATCGTGCTGTTCGCCCCGCACGGTCTGTGGCCGCCGATCGCGCGGCTGCTGCGGCTGCATAGGTGGAAATGAGCCTGCTCGCGGTCGATTCCCTCACCCGGCGCTTCGCCGGGCTGGTCGCCGTCAAGGACGTGAGCTTCTCGGTCGCATCCGGCTCCATCACCGCGCTGATCGGCCCGAACGGCGCCGGAAAGACGACGTGCTTCAACCTGATCGCGGGCGCCTTGGCGCCCTCCAGCGGATCGATCGAGTTCGCGGGGCGCAGCACCGTCGGCCTGCCCCCGGAGCAGATCTGCGCCCGCGGTGTCGCGCGCACGTTTCAGATCGTGCGGCCGCTCGCCGGCCTGACGGTGCTCGAGAACGTCATGGTCGCCGCGCTGGTGCGCGAGCGCGCGGTGCCTGCGGCGCGCGTGCGGGCGCAGGCCGTGCTCGAGCGCCTCGGGCTCGCGCGCAAGGCGGACGCGCCCGCCGCCGACCTGACGCTGCCCGAGCGAAAGCTGCTCGAGGTGGCGAAGGCGCTCGCGACTCGGCCGCGGCTGCTGCTGCTGGACGAGGTCATGGCGGGCCTGCGCCCGACCGAGGCCGCGCGCATCACCGAGGTGGTGCGCGAGCTGCGGGCCGAAGGGCTCACGGTGCTGCTGATCGAGCACGTGATGCGGGTCGTGATGGCGATCGCCGACACCGTCATCGTGCTGCATCACGGCGAGAAGATCGCCGAGGCGGAACCGGCGGCGATCGCGATCGACCCGCGCGTGGTCGAGTGCTATCTCGGCAACCTTCGAAAGCGCCGCGGATGAACGCGTCGCGTCCGCTGCTCGAGGTTCGCGAGCTCGTCGCCGGGTACGGGCACGTCTCGGTGCTCTCCGGAGTGAGCTTCGAGGTGGCGCAGGGCGAGACCGTCGCGATCGTCGGCGGCAACGGCGCGGGCAAGACCACCCTGATCGGTGCCGTCACCGGGATGCTGCGTCCGGCTGCCGGGCGCGTGTCGTTCCGCGGGCGCGACATCACCGGATGGAGCACCGATCGGATCTGCGAGGAGGGATTGATCCAGGTCCCCGAGGGACGTCAGATCTTTCCTTCGCTCGCGGTCGAGGACAACCTGCGCCTGGGCGCCATCCTGCGGCGCGCGCGCGCACTGGCGGCGCGAGCTGGAACGCGTGTATGGCCTGTTTCCGACGCTGGCGGAGCGTCGGCGCCAGGCGGCGGGTACGCTCTCCGGCGGCGAACAGCAGATGCTCGCCATCGGCCGGGCGCTGATGGCAAAGCCGGCGATGATGATGCTCGATGAGCCCTCCCTCGGACTGGCTCCGATCATGGTCGAGCTCATGTTCGACACCATCACCCGCCTTGCCGCCGGCGGCATGAGCCTCATGCTCGTCGAGCAGAACGTCGCCGAGTCGCTCGCGATATCGCAGCGCGGCTACGTTCTCGAGAACGGCCAGGTCGTGTTGAGCGGCCCCGGCGAGACCCTGCTCGGCGATGATCGCGTGCGGCAGGCCTACCTTGGCATCTGAATCGAGCCGTCCGCCGGGCCGTCTGGACGTGGGCCGACGCGCTTCGCCGATGCGCGAAGCGCCGGCGCCTGGCGCGCGGCTATGCCGGAACGAGCAGGCGGCTCTCGTGGGCGCGTACCATCGGGGCGACCTTGCGGAGGAAGTCGCGCCAGGCGGGCATCGCGTCGAGCTCGCTGCGCCGGCGCTCGCGATCGGCGAGGTCCGCATAACCCCACAACATCATCACCTGCTCCATCGGTCCGAACTCGTGCACGTAGAACCCGAGCAGATTCCCCTGGACGGGCTGCTGGATCGGCAGGCCTTCGGCCTTGTAGGCGTCGACGAACTCGCGCGTCCTGCCGGTGACTGTGTTGTAGAGTCGCAATTCGACGATCATGGCCTCCTCCGCAGGTGACGGTCAGCAGTGTAGCAGCGCACCCCTCGAGCCCGATCGAACGGGAGGCCCGCACATGACGACGCGGATTCTGGTCGCGTTCCACAGCGTCACCGGGAAGACCGCCGCGCTCGCGCACGAGGTGGCCGCCGGCGCCGCCGGCCTCGCGCGCTGCAGCGTCGAGCTGCGCAGGATCGCCGATGTCTCCGGGCGCGAGGCGATCCTCGGTCCGGTGCTCGCCGCGACGCCGGAACCGGCGCCCGGCGTCGCGCTGGCGAGCGCGGCGGACCTCGCCGCGTATGACGGGATCGCGATCGGCACGCCGGTGTATTTCGGCAGCATGAGCTCGGCTGTTCGTCTGTTCCTCGACCAGACCGGCAGACAGTGGCTCGGCGGCGAGCTGATCGGCACGCCCGCGACCGTATTCTGCGCCGCGGGGTCGGGCGGCGGCCGCGAGCTTGCCATCGCCTCGGTCTGGTTCACGCTCGCGGTGCACGGGATGACCATCGTCCCGCCCGGACTGCGGGAAAGGGCGGTCATCGACGCCGGCGCGAGCCACGGCGGCTCGCCGATCGGCGCGGGAACGCTCGCGAGCGCGCCCGGCGAGCGGCCGAGCGATGCCGAGCGCGCGATAGCGCGCGCGCAGGGACGGGCGCTCGCCGAGGTGGCGCGCGCCTGGCGCGAGCGTGCGCGCGATTGATGCAATGCCGAGGATGCCAGCCGGCGTGAACGGTGGCTGCGGTGGCGCCAGCGCGCAGCAGAAGCGGTGCACGCCTCGGCGAGCCCTTGCTGCGCGAGCGCATCGAGCGAATAGACGAGTGCGAATCGTCGGCGACTGAGCCCGGTCGCCGATGCTGCGCCGCGAAACGCAAAGCGCCGGCACGTCGGATTGACAGCCTGCCCTGAAAAGCGGGTAGTATTCGTTAATGATCGTGCTTCACGCGCGCGATGGGTCGAGGCGGTAGTAGACGCCGTGCAGGCCGGTCGTCGCGTAGCAGGGCGCGAAGTAGCGTCATGCGCCCTTGATCGCAGCTCGAGGATCGCCGGACCCGCGTCGTGGGAGCCCCCTGGCCGGGGAAGAATGGAGAGGAGGAGAGCCTCAATGAGACCGCAACGCTTCGTCGTGCTCATCACCGCATGCGCGGCCGTCCTGCTGAGCGGAGCCGCCTCGGCTCAAGAGAAGGTCAAGATGCGCATCGGCACCCACATCGCCATCAGCGCGCACCTCTTCATGCAGAAGAAGCCCGAGGTGCTGAAGAATCTCGGGAAGACCTACGACATCGAGTGGGTGCGCTTTTCGGGCAGCGGCGACGCGATGCCCGCGTTGGTGGCGGGCAAGCTGGACGGCACCCTGGGGACGCCGTTCCCGCTTGCGAATGCGCTGTACGTGTCCCAGGTGCCGGTGACCATCGTCCACCAACTCTTGTCGTTCGGCTTCGACGGCCATTACGACGACCCGACGGTGGTGCGTGGCGACAGCGGTATCAACAAGATCGCCGACCTGAAGGGCAAGATCTTCGGGGTCAACGCGATCGGGGGGACGCTCGAGCAGGGCCTGCGCATCATCGCGCGCAAGCACGGACTCGATCCGGATCGGGACCTGACGATCGTCGAGGGCCGGCCGCCGTTTCTCCCGGCGATGGTGCGCGACGGGAAGGTGCATGCCGCGACACTCTTCCAGCCGTTCTTTCAACAGGCAATGGAGAAAGGCGGCCTGAAGATCCTCTACACGGCGAGCGACATCTACGGCGGGCCGACGGACTACGTGTTCATGGTCTTCGAACAGAAGTTCCTGAAGGCGAACCCCGGTGCAGTGCGCGGCTACATCGAGGACTATCTGCGCGCGGTCAACTGGGCGCTCGACAACCGCGCCGAGGCGGTGCGGATTTACGCCGAGCAGTGGAAGTTGCCGCTTCCGGTCGTCGACAGCTACCTGTTGACGAAGAAGGACTATCTCGTGCGGCGTGATGGCCGCCTGTCGGCGAAGGGCATCCAGCCGGTGCTGGACGCGCTGGCTGCGAACAAGTTCATCGTTCGCTCGTTCGACGTCGCAACGCACATCGACCTCTCGTACCTGCCGAAATAGGCGTGATGGCTGCCGCCGCGTATCTCGAGATGCGCGGCGTCGCCATGCGCTTTGGCGACGGTGCGCAGGCGGTGAGCGCGCTCGATTCGATCGATCTCTCGATCGCCGAGCACGAGTTCGTCACCATCGTCGGTCCGAGCGGCTGCGGCAAGAGCACGCTGCTCTACCTCGTCGGCGGCTTCCTCCGCCCGACCGCGGGCGGCGTCTACCTGCGCGGCCGGGGGATCGACAAACCAGGCCCGGACCGCGGAATCGTGTTCCAGCGCTATTCGCTCTTTCCTTGGCTCACCGTACGCAAGAACATCGGCTACGGGCTGGAGGAGAAGGGCGTGGCGCGCGTCGAGCGCGATCGGATCGTCGGCGAGTACGTGCGCCTGGTCCATCTGGAGGGCTTCGAGGACCGCTATCCGCGCGAGCTTTCCGGCGGGATGCAGCAGCGCGTCGCGCTCGCGCAGACGCTCGCCTGCCAGCCCGATATCCTTCTCATGGACGAGCCGTTCGGCGCCCTCGACGCGCAGACGCGGCGCATCCTGCAGGACGAGGTGCGGCGCATCTGGCGGCGCGACACGAAGACGGTGCTGTTCGTCACGCACGATGTCGAGGAGGCGGTGGCGCTCGGCACACGGATCGTTGTCATGAGCGCCCGCCCCGGCCGCATCAAGGAGGTCGTCACGCGCGGGTTCGACGTCGCCGACGGCGAGGAGTTCGAGGCCAACCCGGCGTTTGCGGCGCTCAAGCTGCACATCTGGCGCAGCGTGAAGGAAGAGGTCAAGGCGGCGCGCGGATGAAGATGCTGCCACTTGCACTGCTGGTGGGAGCATGGCAAGCCGCAGCGAGCGCGGGGCTGCTTCCGGCGTCGGTGCTGCCTTCTTTCTGGGAGGTCGCGGCGTCGCTCGGCGGGATGCTGCGCTCGGGCGAAATCCTGCCGCACACTGCGGCGTCGTTCGGCCGCGCCGGCGCCGGATTTGCGCTCGGCGTAGCCGGCGGTGTCGTGCTCGGCCTGCTGATGGCGCGCGTGCGGGCGGTGGAACGCGCGATCGAGCCGATCCTGCTCCTGATCTACCCGGTGCCGAAGCCTGCGCTCATTCCGCTCTTCATGGTCTGGCTCGGGATCGGCGACTTCTCGAAGATCGCCGTCATCGCGCTCGCGTGCCTCGTCCCGGTGGTCATCGCCGCGTACAACGGCGCGCGCAGCGTCGACGACATGCTGATCTGGTCGGCGCGCGCCCGCGGCACGGCCCAGGGCCGGCTGCTCTGGCGAGTCGTGCTGCCTTCGGCGCTGCCGCAGATCGCCGCCGGAGTGCGCACCGCGATCGCGGTCGCGATCATCGTGCTGGTGAGCTCGGAGTTCATCTCGGCCGAAACGGGTCTCGGCTACCTGATTTTCTCCTACGGCGGGGTGGGCGCCGACGACGCGATGCTCGCCGTGGTGATCTACCTCGCGGTCCTCGGCTATGCGCTCGACCGGGCGTACCTCGCCGGGCTGCGCCGCTTGATGTCCTGGCATGCGTTTGCTCATTAGGCTCGGTCCGGTCGCGCTCATCGTGCTCGCGTGGGAGCTGGTCGCCCGTGTCGGGTGGGTGAATCCGAACGTGTTTCCCCCGGTGACCGACATCGTCGCGCGGTGGTTGACGGTCTTCCTCGACGGCCGGATCTACGCTCCGCTGTGGGAGACCCTCTGGCGCGCACTGGCGGGACTCGCGGCGGCCATCGCCGTCGGCGTACCGCTCGGTCTGCTGATGGGGCGCACGCGCTGGGCCGAGTGGTTCTTCGCCCCGCTCTTCTCGTTCGGCTTCCCGCTGCCGAAGATCGCGCTGATTCCGCTCTATGTCCACTGGTTCGGGCTGTTCAGCCTGTCCAAGGTGATGCTGATCTTCACCGATTGCCTGTTCCCGATCGTGCTGTTCACCTATCACGGCGCGCGCGGCCTGAGCCCGGTCTACCTGTGGTCGGCGCAGTCCCGCGGTACCGGCCGCTTGCGGATGTTCTGGCGGGTGGTCCTGCCGCTGTCGCTCGCGTCGATCTACGATGGCATCCAGGTGGCGGTGGTGGTGGCGGTGCTCGTCGCGGTGGTGTCCGAGATGGTCTCCGGCGGCGGCGGGCTCGGCGAGCTGATGATCCGCGCCTACCGCTTCGGCGACGTGCGCACCGCCTTCGCCGCGCTGGTGACGATCTCGCTGATCGGTTATTTTCTCTACCGGATCGCGCAGTGGCTGCGCGGCATCCTGCTGCACTGGCACGTGACCGAGGCATGAGCATGTTCGAGTACTTTCCGACCCACTACTCCTGGAACATGGCGACGCTCATGGCGGCGCAGCTCGGCGGCGAGCTGTCCGAGATCGACGAGGCCTGCCGCCCGTTGCAGGAGCTCGCGAAGCGCGAGGGTGCCAAGGACGACCCGGTCGCTCATGCGCAATGGATCGAGCGCTGGTCGGCGCTCGCGCGCAAGGTGGCGGGTTACGCCCGCCGCGACGAGTCGGCGGGCCGTGCGCTCAGCGCGGGCAAGAAATATCTGCGCGCCAGCGTGTACTGGTTGACCGCCGAGCGCATGGCCAGTCACTCGTCGCCGGACAAGCTCGACATGTACCGTGCGATGGTCGAGTGCTTCGGTCGGGGAGTGGATCTGCGCCGCGAGCCGATCGAGTTCGTAGAGATCCCGTACGAGGGTACGACGCTGCCTGCGCTCTTCCACCGCGCGCCGGGCGGCGGGCGCCGGCCCGCGATGATCCACTTCGACGGCTTCGACGTTACCAAGGAGTGGATGCACCTGTGCGGCATGGCGCGCGAGCTCGCGGCGCGCGGCGTCGCGACGCTGATGATCGACCACCCCGGCGTCGGCGCCGCGCTGCGCCTGCAGGGGATGCCGGTGAATCACGACTCGGAGCGCTGGGCCACCGCCGCGCTCGACTGGCTCGAGCGGCGCGCGGACGTCGATCCGCGCCGTGTCGGTGTGGTCGCGATGAGCCTGGGCGGCTACTACGCGCCGCGCGCCGCCGCGTTTGAGAAGCGGCTCGCCGCCTGCGTTGCGTGGGGCGCCCGCTGGGACAACGCCGGCTCCCACGGACGGATCCTGCGCGACCCGAACGCCGCACGCTCGGTCACCGGATGGGTCGAGCACGCGCTCCGGTACTACGGTGCGAAGACCCCGGAAGAGGCCTACGAGAAGATCGCCAAGATGACCCTGGAGGGGGTGGCGGACAAGATCGCCTGTCCGTTGCTGGTCGTCCACGGCGCGAACGACCGCCAAGTGCCGCTCGAGCAGGCCGAGCGCACGGTGCGCGCGGCGGTGAACAGCCCGCGTGCGGAGCTGCGGATCTTCACCGCCGAGGAGGGCGGCGCCGAGCACGTCGGCGGCGACCTCTTCTCCGCGACGATCGACTACATCGCGGACTGGACGGCGGAGGTGCTCCGATGATCAGGCTCCGACAGATCCTGTTCGTCCCGCCGGCGCCGATCGTCTGGGCGCAGCGGCTCGCGCTCTTCGGCAAGCACGGCGTGGAGGTCGAGACCACGCAGACGGCCTCCTCCGACCAGCTCGGCCAGGGGCTCGCCGACGGCACCTGGGACGTCGGCGTGGGCGTGGTCGACAACGTCATCGCCTGGAACCAGGAGCGCGGCGCCGGCCTGCAGATCGTGGCGCAGCTCGAACGCTCGACCGTCATGGCGTTCTGCGGGGCTGCGCGTTATGCGACGCTCGCCGCCGCCGCCGCCGAGCCGATCGCGGTGGACTCGACCACGAACGGTTTCGTGCTCGTGCTGTACCGCGCCCTCGCGCGCGAGGGTATCGACTGGCACGGCTGCCGCTACGATGCGATCGGCGGCGTACGTCACCGGTTCGAGGCGCTGGAGACGGGCAAGGCCGCCTCGACCATCCTGATCCCGCCGTTCATCGACATGGCGCTCGCGAAGGGTTTCCGGAAGCTGTGGGACGGGGCGGACGTCGCTCCCGCGTATCCGGGCGTGGTGCTCGCCGCGCGCGCGGCGTGGCTGCGGCAGAACGAAGGCGCCGCGCTCGGCTACCTCGCGCGCTGCTCGAGGCGAACGCCTGGGCCGCGCGCCCCGCGAACGTCGCCGAGGCCGTCGACGCGCTGGTCGCGGCGCGCTACGCCGAGGGCGCGGCCCGACGGCTGGTGCGCGACGTCGTCCCCGGCCTCGAACCGTCGCGCGAGGGATGGGACGAATCGATCGCGCTGCGGTGCGAGTGCGGACTCCTGCCGGCGCCGCAACCGGATCCCGCGCAGGTGATCAACCACGCCCTCCTTGCGCGAGCCGGGGCATAGCGTGGATTACGTCGCGCCGACCACGCTCGAGGAGGCATATCGGGCGCTCGAGGCCGAGGACGCCCGTTGCCTCGCTGGCGGGCAGTCGCTCGTGGCGATGATGAACCTCGGGCTGGCATCGCCGGCACGCCTCGTCGGCCTGCGCCGGATCGAGCCCCTGCGCGGGGTGGCACGGCGTCCCGACGGCGGCCTGCGCATCGGCGCGATGACGACTCACGCGGAGCTCGCCGCGCTGGAAGCCGGCGCAGCCGGGCCCGCGCTTCTCGCGCAGGCGGCGCGTGTGGTCGCCTATCCGGCGGTGCGGGCTTGGGGAACCATCGGCGGCTCGATCGCGCACGCCGACCCGGCCGCCGATTACCCGGTCGCCCTGCTCGCCGCCGGCGCATCGATCGAGATCGGCTCGGCGCGCGGCGTGCGGCAGCTCGCGGCGCGCGACTTCTTCCGCGGATTTTTCGAGACCGCGCTCGCGCCGGGCGAGATCGTCACCGCGGTTCACGTGCCGCCCGGGCCGGCCGGCGCGCGCGCCGCGTACGAGAAGCTCTCGCTCGTCGCCGGCGACTTCGCCATCGTCTCGGTCGCGGCGATCGCCGGGCCGGCCGCGCAGGTGGCGGTAGGCGGCTGCGGACCCACGCCGATCCTCAGCGCGCTCGCCGACCTCGGCGACGACGCGTTGCTCGAAGCCGGCCGCAGCATTGCGGCGGCGAGCGACCCGCCGAGCGATCACCGCGCCTCGGCGGCCTATCGCCGCCGCGTCCTCCCCGAGCTCCTCCGGCGCGCCGTGCGCGGCGCGCACCCGAGACCATGAACCCGAAACTCCACAGCGTACTCACGATCAACGGCGAGCGCCGCGACGTGCTCGCGCCGGCCTCCGCGACGCTGCTCGACGCATTGAGGTCGGTCCTCGGGCTGACCGGCACCAAGCGCGGCTGCAACCACGGCGTCTGCGGCGCGTGCACGGTGCTGCTCGACGGCAAGCTCGCCCGCGCGTGCCTGACGCTCGCGGCGGACGTCGGCGAGCGGGCGGTTGTCACCATCGAAGGCATCGGCGGCAACGGCGGCCTCTCGCCGGTGCAGCGTGCGCTGGTCGAGCACGGCGCGATTCAATGCGGCTTCTGCACGCCCGGGGTGGTGATCGCGCTCAGCGAGCTCTTCGCGCGGGACCCGCGCCCGGATCGAGGCGCGATCCGCGGCGCGCTCTCCGGCAACCTCTGCCGCTGCTCCGGCTACGCGAAGATCGTCGAGGCGGCCGAACGGCTCGCCGGGGAGGCGCGATGAGCGGGACGACGCGCGCGATCGGCGCGAGTACCCCGCGTCTGGACGCGGCCGACAAGGCGACCGGGCGCGCCGAGTACGCCGACGACGTGGCGCGGCCCGGTATGCTCTACGCAGCCATCCACACCAGCCCGCATGCGCACGCGCGCATCCGCGGGTACCGGCTGGAAGCGGCGCGCGCGATCCCCGGGGTCAAGGCGATCGTCACCGGCGCCGATCTCGCCGGCCCGCACTGCGGGGGCATCATCAAGGACGAGTCGATGGTCGCGCGCGGCAAGGTACGTTACGTCGGCGAGCCGGTGGCGGCGGTCGCCGCCACCGATCCGGAGACCGCGGGGCGCGCCGCGGCGGCGATCGAGGTCGATTACGAGCCGCTCGAGCCGGTGCTCTCGATCGACGCGGCGCTCGCCCCCGGCGCGCCGCTGCTGCACGAGGATTACCCGTCCTACGTCAAGACCGTCCAGGGCGGTGGCCACGGGAACGTCGTCTTCGAGAGCACGGTCGAGGAGGGCGACGTGGAGCGGGGGTTCGCCGAGTGCGACACGATCGTCGAGGCCACGTGGGAGACCCAGGCGCAGCACCACGTGTACCTGGAGACGAACGGCTGCGTCGCCGACGTCGACGCGTCCGGAAGGATCACGCTGTATGCGACCTGCCAGTCGGTGCACCACATCCAGCAGCGCGTCGCCGAGGAGCTCGGCGAGCCGATGTCGCGCATCCGCGTGCGCGCGACACGGGTGGGCGGCGGCTTCGGCGGCAAGCACGCCTCCAACATCCACTCGATCGCGGCCTGGCTCGCGCGCGCCGCGCGCCGGCCGGTGAAGCTCGTGCTCTCGCGCATGCAGGACTTCGAGATCCAGCGCTCGCGCCACCCGGCGCGCGTCTGGATGAGGACGGGCGCGCGCCGCGACGGCACCATCCTCGCGCGCGATGTCCGCGTGACCATCGACGGCGGCGCCTACGCCGACGAGAGCCCGCCGGTGCTCGCCTTCGCGCTGCTGATGTCGCGCGGGCCGTACCGCATCCCGAACGTGCGCGCCCGCGGCGCCGCGGTGTACACCAACAAGCTGCGCGCCGGATCGTTCCGCGGCTTCGGCAACCCGCAGGCGAGCTTCGCCGGCGAATCGCAGATCGACGAGCTCGCGCGCGCGCTCGGGCTGGATCCGGTCGAGCTGCGCCTGAAGAACGCGATGCGGCCCGGCGATACCGCCTTCGGCGGACAGCAGGTGCCTTCGTGCGTGTTGCGAGAATGCATCGAGCGCGTGCGCGCCGCGCAGCGCGCGGCGCCGCCGCTCGCGCCGCGGCCGGGCCGCCGGCGCGGCGTGGGCTACGCGGCACTGTCGCACATCTCCGGCCTGATGGGCACCGCCGCATCGGTGCAGCTGCGCACCGACGGATCGATCGCGCTTGCGACCGGCTGCGTCGACATCGGGCAGGGCTCCGACACGGTTCTGGTGCAGATCTGCGCGGACGCCTTGTCGGTGCCGATCGATCGCGTGAGCTACGCGCCGCAGGACAGCGACTCGTCCCCGTACAACTGGAAAACCGCAGGCAGCCGCTCGACCTACATGACGGGGCGGGCCGTCGCGCTCGCCACGCACGAGCTACGCGCCAAGATGCTCGCGCACGCCGGCGACATGATGGAGTGCGCGGTGGAGGACCTGGAGCTCCGGCCCGGCGGACTCGTCGGCCTGAAGGGGCTGCCGAAGGCCGTGAGCTTCAAGGAGGTGGCGCTCCGCTCGCTGTTCCACTCGGGCGGGCCGATTGCGGCGACTCACGGCTTCGTCTTCGACGGGCCCGGCTTCGACCCGAAGCGCGCGGCGATCCACCAGCTCGCCTTTGCCAATCTCGGCGTGTACACCTACGGCGCGCATTGCGTCGAGGTCGACGTCGACGAGGCGACCGGGGCGGTCGAAGTGCGTCGGGCCTGGTGCGCGCACGACCCTGGGCGCGCCATCAATCCGGCGGCCTGTGAGGGCCAGATCCAGGGCGGCTTCGTCCAGGGCATCGGCTACGCGCTCACCGAGGCCATGCACTGGAACGCCGAGGGGTGGCTCACGACCACCACCCTCGCGGACTACAAGGTGCCCGGCGTGCTCGACTGCCCGGTCGAGATTCTCCCCATCCTCCTGGAGGACCCGGACCCGACGCATCCGGTCGGCGCGAAGGGCGTCGGCGAGATCTCGCTGGTGGGCGCGGCGCCGGCCATCGCGAACGCCGTCGCCGACGCCACCGGGGCGCGCGTGCGCAGGCTGCCGATGTTCCCGGAGCGGGTACTGGCGGCAATCGACGCGCGGGCATGATGCGGCGCGGTGTGGGGACCGGATGTTGCGTTGCGATAGACGCGCACTCGTGCGCGCGGCGGTTGACACCGTCGCGACAATAGTGAATAGTATTCGTTAATCACACCGCACGCGCGGCTGCGCGTGCGACCGCGGGTGAGGCGCAGGAGGCGCGAAGCGCGGGCAGCCAAGAAAGTTCCGTCCGCCCGGGAGATGGACAAGGCCCCGCAGGGGCGCGTGGCCGCATGCGTGCCGTGCCGATCGCTTCCGCGTCCGCGCCGGCGCCTGCAACGACTGGAGGAGGAATCGCGGCATGGGCAAGGCGAACTGGTACGACATGCGCGAGTTCATCGCGCATCTGGAGAAGCTGGGCGAGCTGGTGCGCGTCGGCGAGGAGGTCGATCCCGCGTGGGAGATCAACGGCCTCACGCGCATCGGCCTGCAGGAGCGCGCGCCGGCGATCCTGTTCGATCGCATCAAGGGCGCGGACTTCCCGATGCTCACCAACCTGCTCGGCACCGACCGGCGCTTTCTCGAGGCGCTCGGCATCGCCAAGTGGAGCGACTTCAACGAGGAGTGGTGCCGGCGCACCGAGCGGCTGGTGCCGCCGCGCGTGGTCGAGAAGGCGCCCTGCCAGGAGGTGGTGCTCGAGGGCGAGGCGATCGACCTGCACCGCATCTGCAACACCGTCTGGCACCAGTACGACGGCGGCGAGTTCCCCGGCACGCTCTCGGTCTCGATCACCAAGGACCCGGAGAACGGCGTGCTGAACGCCGGCATCTATCGCATGGGCACGCTGTCCAGGAACACGCTCGGCTGGGGCGCGCCCGAGTACACCCACGGGCGCCAGCACTACATCAAGCACGAGCGGCTCGGCACGGTGATGCCGATGGCGGTGGTCACCGGCTACGACCCCTCGGTGGAGATCGTCGCCTCGACGCGCACGCCGCCCAACGTGGACGAGTTCCAGATCGCCGGCGCGCTGCGCGGCGAGCCGCTCGAGATGGTGAAGTGCCAGACGATCGACATGCTGGTGCCGGCCACCTCCGAATTCGTGTTCGAGGGGGTCGTCCGTCCGGGCGTGCGCGCGATCGAGGGCGGGTTCGGCGAGTACACCGGGCACTACGGCGAGGCGCGCAGCAACCCGGTGTTCGAGGTGCAGCGCGTCACCCACCGGCGCAAGCCGATCTATCTCGGCGCGCGCGAGCAGTGGTACCCGTCGGAGAGCGCGCTCACGGTCGGCAAGTCCTCGCAGGCGGTCGCCTACAAGACGATCAAGGAGCTGGTGCCCGGCATCCTCGACCTGCGCTGCGACGTCACCTACGAGGCGATCGTCAAGATCGACAAGCTCTTCCCGGGCCACCCGCAGCAGGCGATGGATGCGGTGTGGGGCGCGACCTACGCGCGCTACAAGCACGTCATCGTGGTCGACAAGGACGTCGACATCTGGGACTACGACTCGGTGCACTGGGCGCTCTCGACGCGCGTGGACGCGAAGCGCGACGTCTACATCCTGCCGCGCCGCGCCGGCCAGTGGCTCGACCCGGCCGTGTCGCTGCGCGAGAAGGGCTGGCAGACCGGCATGGGCATCGATGCGACGATGCCCGACGAGGATTACCATTTCTGGGGCGAGCAGCCGCCGCGCCTGGTGGACGATCCGCAGATCGTCGCGCGCACGCGCGAGAAGTGGGGCGGCCGGCTGCCCTGGCAGAGGAAGTGAGGCGCGCGCGTCGGCGGTTCCCCGGTTGAGCGAGGAGAGGCCTGATGCGAATGGAGGGTCGGTTCGAGGTGGGCGCGCCGCGCGAGCGCGTGTGGCGCTGCATCACCGACGCGACGCTGATGGTCGCGTGCATCCCGGGCTGCGAGGAGATCGAGCCGGTCGACGCGCGCAGCTACCGCGCGCGGGTGCTGGTCGAGGTGGGCCCGATCAAGGCGCGCTTCAACCTGGTGGTCGAGGTCACCGAGGAGCTGCCGTTCGACCGCGTGGCCTCGGTCACCCGCGGCGAGGAGGGCACGCGCGCGAGCATGCTGAGCGCCGACAACCTCGTGACCCTCACCGAGCTCGGTCCGGAGCTCACCGAAGTGCGCTACAGCTCCGAGGTGAGCGTCACCGGGCGCCTGGCGAAGTACGGTCTCGGCATGATGAGGAAGCGGGTCGACCGGCTCGGCGTGCAGTTCGCCGAGCGCTTCCGCGAGCGGATCGGCTCGGGGGCGCTGAGCGCATGAGCGCGCTCGCGCGGCTGCACCGACCGGCCACCGTCGAGGAGGCGGTGCGGCTGCTCGCCGGCGGCGACGGCGAGCGCACGCGCCTGCTCGCGGGCGGCGCGACGCTGGTGGCGATGCTGAACGCCGGGCTCGTCGACCCGGCCGAGCTCGTCAGCCTGGCGGCCGTCGACGAGCTGCGCGGCATCGGCACGCTGCCCGACGGCGGCCTGCGCATCGGCGCGATGACGCGCCACCGCGAGACCGCGGCCGACGTGCGGCTCGCCGGGACGCTCGCCGTGCTGCGCGAGGCCGCCGCGCGCATCGCCAACCCCGTGGTGCGGAACATGGGCACGATCGGCGGCTCGATCTCCTTCGCCGACCCCGCGGCCGACTACCCGCCCGCGCTGGTGGCGGCCGACGCCGCGGTCGAGATCGCCGGTCCGCAGGGGCGCCGACGCGTGCCCGCGCGCGAGTTCTTCGTCGACTGGTACGCGACCGCGCTCGGGCCGAACGAGATGGTGACGGCGATCCTGCTCGCGCCGCGCGCGCCCGGCCTCGGCAGCTACGACAAGCTCTACCGGGTCGCCGGCGACTACGCGATCGTCTCGGTCGCGCTCTCGGTCGCGTGGCGCGACGGCGCCTGCGCGCGCGCCGGGCTCGCCGTGGGCGGTTGCGGGCCGCGACCGCTGCATCTGGACGAGGCCGACGAGCTCCTGCGCGCCGGGCGGCTCGGCGCGCAGGCCGCGCGCCGGGCGGGCGAGCTGCTCGCCGCCGCCGCCGATCCGCTGGACGACGTGCGCGCGAGCGCCGCCTACCGGCGCCGGGTGATCCCGCGCATGGTCGAGCGGGCGCTCGCCGCGGCGCGCGACGAACTGTCGAGGACTGCATGAGCACGCCCTATCCGCTCGCCCTGCAGGTCAACGGCGCCGAGCACCGGCTCGAGGCCGCGCTCGGCGACACCCTGCTCACCGTGCTGCGCGACGCGCTCGCGCTCACCGGGGCCAAGCGCGGCTGCAACCAGGGCGTGTGCGGCGCGTGCACCGTGCTCGCCGACGGCGAACCGGTGCGCGCGTGCCTGACGCTCGCGCACGAGTGCGCCGGGCGCGAGATCGTCACCATCGAGGGCGCGGCCGGCCGCGCGCAGGCGCTGCAGGAGGCGTTCGTCGAGACCGGCGCGGTGCAGTGCGGCTTCTGCTCCCCCGGCATGATCCTCACCGCGGCCGCCATGCTCGAGCGCACGCCGCGCCCGTCCGCCGACGAGGTCCGCGCCGGCCTGTCGGGCAACCTGTGCCGCTGCTCGGGCTACCGCAAGATCGTCGACGCCGTGCTGCGCGCCGCCGAGACGGGTGCGCCATGACGACGCCCGACGCCGCCCCCCGTCGTCGGCCAGAGCGTCCCGCGGCTCGAGGCGCGCGAGAAGCTCACCGGCCGTGCGCAGTACGTCGCCGACCTGTACCGGCCGCGCATGCTGCACGGCGCGCTGCTCGGCAGCCCGCATGCGCACGCGCGCATCAAGTCCTACGACGTCTCCGCGGCCCGCGCCGCGCCCGGGGTGCACTGCGTCCTCACCGGCGAGGACTTCGGCGATCACCGCATGGGCGCGTTCATCAAGGACGAGCACGCGATCGCCAAGGGCAAGGTGCGCTACGTCGGCGAGCCGGTCGCGGCGGTCGCCGCCGAGACCGAGGCGCAGGCGCGCGCGGCGGCGCGGCTCGTCGAGGTCGAGTACGAGGAGCTGCCGGCGGTCCTCACCCCCGAGGAGGCGCTCGCGCCGGGCGCCGCGCTGGTCCACGCGGAGCTCGCCTCCTACTTCAAGGTGTTCGAGGCGGTGTGCGGCGGCAACGTCTGCTCGCGCACCGAGCTCGCCGAGGGCGACGTCGAGCAGGGCTTCCGCGAGAGCGACCTCGTCGTCGAGGGCCGCTACCGCACGCAGCCGCAGGCGCACGTCTCGCTCGAGCCGTGCGGCGCGCTCGCCGAGGTGGACGCCGCCGGGCGCGTGACGCTGTGGTCGGCCAACCAGTCGGTGTTCCGCGTGCAGGCGAACGTCTGCGAGTCGCTCGGCCTGCCGATGTCGCGGCTGCGCTGCCTCACGCCGCGCGTGGGCGCCGGCTTCGGCAACAAGATGGAGGCGCACGTCCAGCCGATCGTGGTCAAGCTCGCGCTGGCGACCGGGCGGCCGGTCAAGCTCGTGCTCAGCCGCGAGGAGGACTTCGAGATCGTGCGCGCGCGCCACCCGTTCGATCTGCGGGTCAGGACCGGCGTCAAGCGCGACGGCACCTTCGTCGCGCGCGAGGTCGAGGTGCTGCTCGACGGCGGCGCGTACGCCGACGACAGCCCGGGCGTGCTCGGCTACAGCCTGCTGATGGCGCGCGGGCCGTACCGCATTCCGCACGCGCGCTGCCGCGGCACGCTGGTCTACACCAACAAGCTGCGCTTCGGCGCCTTCCGCGGCTTCGGCAATCCGCAGGTGAGCTTCGCCACCGAGACGCAGATCGACGAGATCGCGGCGCAGCTCGGCATCGATCCGGTCGAGATCCGCCGCAAGAACGCGCTCGGCGCCGACGACCGCTGGTTCGGCGGCCAGGCGCTCGCCTCCAACGGCCTGCGCGAGTGCATCGACGTCGCCGAGCGCGAGTCGGGTTGGCCGGCGCGCGGCGCGATCCGCGCCGCGCCCGGCAAGCGCCGCGCCATGGGCTTCGCCTGCACCGCGCACATCGGCGGGCTGCTCGGCACCGGGGCGATCGTTCGCATGCTCGAGGACGGCACGGTGGTGCTCAACACCGGCGCGGTCGACATCGGCCAGGGGTCCGACACCGTGCTCACGCAGATCGTCGCCGAGGCGCTCAGGCTGCCGCTCGAGCAGGTGAGCGTCGCCAGCCCCGACACCGACGGCTCGCCCTACAACTGGGGCACCACCGCGAGCCGCGTGACCTACACCACCGGCCGCGCGGTGCTCGCCGCCGCGCGCGAGGTCGAGCGGCAGGCGAAGGCGCACGCCGCCGAGATGCTCGAGTGCGCCGAGGCCGACCTCGAGCTGCTGCCCGGCGGCGTCGTCGGCGTGAAGGGCGTGCCCGGCAAGACGCTGCCGTTCGTCGCCATCTCGGCGCGCGCGCACTGGCGCAAGGGCGGGCCGATCGTGGGCACCCACACCTGGGTGTTCGACCAGCCGACGGTCGACCCCAAGCGCGCGGTGGCGGTGGGGCTGCCGTTTCCGCAGATCGGCGTGTACAGTTTCGGCGCGCTCGCGGTCGAGGTCGAAGTGGACGAGACGACCGGCAAGGTGGCGGTGCTGCGCGCGTGGACGGTCGCCGACGTCGGCCGCGCCATCAACCGCGCCGCGGTCGAGGGCCAGCTCGAGGGCGCCTTCGCCCAGGGGCTCGGCTTCGCGCTCGCCGAGGAGCTGGTGTTCGACGGGCCGCGGCTCGTCAACCCGACGCTGATGGACTACAAGGTGCCGACCAGCCTCGAGGTGCCCTACGCGCTGCACGCGCACATCGTCGAGCACGCCGAGCCGGACGGGCCGTTCGGCGCCAAGGGCGTCGGCGAGATCGGCATCAACGTCGTCGCCGCCGCGATCGCCAACGCGGTCGCCGCGGCGACCGGTGCGCGGCTGCGCGAGCTGCCGCTCACCGCCGAGCGGGTGCTCGGCGGGCTGCTGCAGCGGGAGGCCGAGGCCGGCTGACCCTGCGCGTCGCACGCGGCGGGTGGAACGACTTCGACCGGGCAACGCGGCGCGCGACCGCGGCCCCCGGGCGGCGGGGAGCGAGGAGGAGAGCGCAGGGCATGGAGCCGAGGATCCGGATCGAGTTCCGGCGCGTGTGCAAGCGCTTCGTCGCGCGCGAGCGCGGCACCGAGGAGGTGACCGCGGTCGAGGACGTGAGCGTCGCGGTGCGCGACGGCGAGGTGGTGTCGATCATCGGGCCGAGCGGCTGCGGCAAGTCGACGCTGCTCAACATGGGCGCCGGCCTGTATCTGCCGAGCGCGGGCGAGGTGTACGTCGACGGCGAGCGCGTCGCCGGCCCCAACCCGCACGTCGCCTTCATGCTGCAGAAGGATCTGCTGCTGCCGTGGCGCACGATCCGCGAGAACGTCGAGCTCGGACTCGAGATCCGGCGCGTGCGCGCGGCCGAGCGCCGTGAGCGCGCCATGGCGCTGATCGAGCGCTGCCACCTGGCCGGGTTCGAGCGGCACTACCCGCACCAGCTCTCCGGCGGCATGCGCCAGCGCGCGGCGCTCGCCCGCACGCTCGCGGTGGCGCCCACCGTGCTGCTGATGGACGAGCCCTTCTCCGCGCTCGACGCGCAGACCAAGATGATCCTGCAGCAGGATCTCGCGCGAACGCTCGCCGAGGAGGGCAAGACCGCCCTCTTCATCACCCACGACCTGGTCGAGTCGATCGTGCTCTCCGACCGCATCCTGGTCATGAGCCCGCGGCCCGGACGCATCGTCGAGGAGATCCCGGTGGACATGCCGGGGCGCGACGCGCCGATCCGGCGCCGCCTCGATGCGCGCGTCGGCCCGCTTGCCGCGCACCTGATGGAGCAGTTGCACATCGGCGAGCCGGTCGCCGCCGAGGCGCATTGACGTTCGGATCGAGGAATCCGTCGAACCACAGAGGAGGAACCGCCATGAACCACCGCCGCCGCACCCTGCATGCCGCGCTCGCGCTCTCCGCCGCCGCGCTGTGCGCGCCTTCCGCTCTGGCGCAGCAGCCCGAGCAGGTCACCTACCTGCTGCCCGCGCCCGCGTTTCTGCCCGCTTTCGGCCCGTGGATGCTCGCGCAGGCGCGCGGCTACTACGACAAGGAGGGCCTCAAGCTCACGTTCGTCACCGCGAAGGGCGGGGTCGACGTCGCGAAGCAGGTCGGCGCGGGCAACGCGCCGATCGGCGGCGCGATCGGCGACACCCCGATCATCGCCCGCGCGCAGGGCGTCCCGGTGAAGGCGGTGGCGGTGCTCGGCGGCCGCTCCCTCACCCAGCTCGCCGTGCACGCCGACCGCGGCATCGGCGGTCCGAAGGATCTCAAGGGACGCACCATCACGACGCTCGCCTACCAGGACACCACGTTCTATGCGCTGCTCGGCATGCTCGCCACCGCGGGGCTCACCAAGAACGACGTCAACGCGCAGGCCGCCGGGCCGGCGGGAGTGTGGCAGCTCTTCGCGGCCGGCAAGGCCGACGCCATGGCCGCGGTGCCCGACTGGATCGCGAGCGCGCGCGGCGCCGGAGCCAATGTGAAGATCTACTCCTCCGACGACTACTTCAAGAGCATGGCGCAGGCGATCCTCGCCTCCGACGACATGATCGCCAAGCGGCCGGAGCTGATCGGCAAGCTCGTGCGCGCGACCCTGCGCGGCATGCAGGACATCATGACCGACCCGGTCGCGGCGGCGCGCGACTACGCCGCCGCGGAGCCGCAGCACAAGGGCAAGGAGGCCTACATCGAGGAGGTGTTCAAGCTCTACAACACCTACGTCTACCCCGGCCAGAAGACGCTCGGCGCGATGGATCCGGAGCGCCTCGCCGCGGTGCAGCGCTTCTACGTCAAGGAAGGAATCGTGCCGAAGGAGACGCCGCTCGGTGAGCTCTACACCAATCAGTTCGTCAAGTAGCGCGCCCGGCGAGGCGCGCATGGCGCCAGGACGCGGGCTGGCGGCGCGCGCCGCCGCGGGTGCGGGCGCGACCGGCGGCACGGCGGCCGCGCGCCCGGCCGGGCCGCGCATCGGCCTGGCGGGCGGCGGCGCCGTCGCGGCGAGCGTCGCGGTGCTGCTCGTCTTCCTCGCCGCCTGGGAGTGGCTGCCGCGATTCTTCGACGTCCCGGCCTACATCCTGCCGCCGGCCTCGCGGGTGTGGTCGGAGTTCTGGCGCATGCTCGCGGCCGAGCGGCTGCTCCACCACAGCGGCATCACCGCGCTCGAGGTGGTGGCGGGGTTCGCGATCGGCTCGTTGCTCGGCGCGCTGATCGGGTTCGTCCTCGGCGCGGCCCCGCGCGCCGAGCTCGTGCTCTCGCCCTACATCCTCGCGCTGCAGATCGCGCCGAAGGTCGCGTTCGCGCCGCTGTTCGTCATGTGGCTCGGCTACACCGTCTATCCGAAGATCCTGGTCGCGGTGCTCATCGTATTCTTCCCGATCATGGTGAACGTGCTCACCGCGATCCGCACGGTCGATCCGGACCTCGTGAACCTCGCGCGCTCGTTCTCGGCCACGCGCTGGCAGATCTTCCGCATGATCGAGTACCCGGCGACGCTGCCGCCGCTCTTCTCCGGGCTGCGCATCGGCGCGACGCTCGCGGTGATCGGCGTGGTGGTCGGCGAGCTGGTCGGCGGCAACAGCGGGCTCGGCTACCTGCTGGTGTTCGGCGAGGGCCAGGGCAACACCGCGATGGTGTTCGTGACGATCATCGTGCTCACGCTGATCGGCATCGTCGCCTACGGCGCAGTGGTGCTCGCCGAGCGCCGCGTGCTGCACTACCTGCCGCGCGCGCAGCATCGCACGGTGTAGACTGATTCCCGCATTCCCAACCGCAGGTCGTGGCGCCCTCATGAACGCTCCAGGCATCGGGCAGCTGCCCAAGGTCCATTCCACGGTCGTGCACATGCTCGCCGAGGCGGCCGCGCGCGCCGGCGACCGCGAGGCGCTCGCCTGCGGCGGGCGCAGGCTCACCTACGCGCAATACCTGCGCTGCGTCGCCGGCTTCGCTCACGAGCTCGCGGGCGCCGGCGCGCGCGGCGGGCGCGTCGCGCTCGTCTGCGGCAACTCGCTCGACCTGCCGATCGCGATGTTCGCCGCCCACGCGGCGGGCGCGCAGGCCGTCCCGATCAACCCGGCCTACACGTCGCGCGAGCTCGGCCACATCCTGGCCGACGCCGCGCCCGCGGTGGTGGTGTACGACACCGAGGTCGCCGCGACCGTCGAGCCGCTGCTTCTCCCGCCGCATCTTGCAGCGGTGCCGCACCGGGTGAAGGTCGGCGCCGGCGCCCGCTCGCTCGCCGCGTGGGCGGACGACGCCGCGCAGCGGCTGCCCGAGCCGCTGCCGTCGCCCGACGACCTCGCCACGCTGCAGTACACCGGCGGCACCACCGGGCTGCCGAAGGGCGTCGACATCACCCATGGGCAGATGTCGGTGAACATCAGCCAGCGCGAAGCGGCGCTGCCCACGCGCCCCGACGATGAAAGCGTGCTTTGCATGATGCCGCTCTTCCACGTCTTCGCCGTGGCGATAGTGCCTGCACCTGGCCGCGTACTGCCGCGGCCGGCTGGTGATCCTGCCGCGCTACAAGCCCGACCTCGTGCTGGAGGCGATCGGCGCCGAGCGCATCACCCGGCTGCCCGCCGGCCCCACGGTGTTCATCGGCCTGCTCGCGCACGAGCGATTCGCGCGGACCGATTTCTCGAGCCTGCGCACCGCCTACTCGGGCTCGGCGCCGCTGCCCGAGGAGACGCTCAAGCGCTGGCAGGCGGCCACCGGCACGCCGATCCTGGAGGGCTTCGGGCAGACCGAGGCCGGCCCCGTGCTCACCTACGTGCGCGAGGGCGGGGTGCTCAAGCCCGGCTCGGTCGGACCGGTGCTGCCGCTCACCGAGATCGAGATCGTCGACGTCGAGACCGGGACCCGGGTGCTGCCCGCCGGCGAGCTCGGCGAGATCCGCGCGCGTGGGCCGCAGATCATGCGCGGCTACCGCAACCGGCCGCGGGAGACCGCCGAGGCCCTGCGCGGGGGCTGGCTCTACACCGGCGACATCGGCGAGCTCGACGCCGACGGCTACCTCTACATCCGCGACCGCAAGAAGGACATGGCGATCGTCGGCGGCTACAACGTCTACCCGCGCGAGGTGGACGAGGTGCTGTTCGCGCACCCTGCGGTGAAGGAGGCCGCCGCGGCCGGCGTCCCCGACCCGTACTACGGCGAGTCGATCCGCGCGTACGTGGTCCTGAAGGAGGGCGCGACCGCGACGGTCGAGGACATCCTCGCCCACTGCGCGAGCAACCTCGCCCGGTACAAGGTGCCGAGCCGGATCCACCTCGTCGCCGAGCTGCCGCGCACCACCGTCGGCAAGATCGACCGGCGGGCGCTCAAGGAGCAGCTCGCGCGGGCGGGGGTGACGCGCGAGCCCCTCCTCTCCGAGGGGGGCACGCGCAGCGGCCGGTGGTGGCGCCGCAGGCGCATCCCCTCCTCGCCGAGGAGGGGCGCCCGCGCGGGGGCAGCCACGTGGATAGAATGAGTCCGGCCGTAGAGCGTCCCGGAGACATGCATGCCCCAGCCCGCCGCCCGATCCGCCCGACCCGACGCCGATCTCATCGCGGCGCTCGAGGCCGCGAACATCCATCCGCTCTGGGATCGCTACAAGGCGATCACGCCGATCGCGCCGGCCGCGCCCGACGCGCCGATGCACTGGCGCTGGCGCGATTTCGAGCCGTTCGCCGCGCGCGCCGCGGCCGAGGTGCCGATCGAGGACGTCGAGCGCCGCGCGATGATCTTGGTCAACCCGGCCTTCGGCGGGCGGACCGTCACCACCGCGAACCTGATCGCCGCGTTCACCGTGCTCGAGCCCGGCGACCACGCGGTGCCGCACCGGCACACCGCCGCCGCGATCCGCTTCGCCACCCGCGCCGAGGGCGCGGTCACCGTCGTGAACGGCCGCCGCTGCGAGATGCACGCGGGCGATCTCGTCCTCACCCCGCCCATGTGCTGGCACGGCCACATCAACGAGGGCGAGGACCGCACCGTGTGGTTCGACGCCGCCAACATGCCGCTCGTGTGCGCGCTCGATGCGAGCTTCTTCGAGCCCGGCAGCCGCGAGGCGCACGAGTTCTGGAAGGTGGACGAGGGCGAGGAGCGGCTGTGGGCCGCCGCGGGGCTCGCCGTTCCCGGCGCGCGTCCGCCGGGCGCGCACTCGCCGAAATACCGCTATCCCGGCGCGGAGACGCGGCGCATGCTCGACGCCGTCGTCCCCGGACCCGACGGCATGCGCGTCCTGCGCTACGTCCATCCGCTGACCGGCGGCGCGGTGATGCCCACGCTCGACTGCTACGCCGTGCGGCTCGGCGACGGCGCCGCCACCGCGGCGCGCCGCTCGACCTGGAACGCCGTGTGCCTCGTCGTCTCCGGCGAAGGCCGCTCCACCGTCGGCGACCGCACCGTCGAATGGTCGCGGCACGACGTGTTCACGATCCCGCACTGGACGTGGGCGAGCCACGCGGCGACCGGCGGCGCGGCCGACCTCTTCATGGTGACCGACCGCGAGGTGTACGCGCGGCTCGAGCTGGCGCGCGAGGAAGTGCAGGCCTGATGCCGCGGCGAAGCGCGAGCGCGCGCGTCGCGGCTCGCGGCGCGCGGGGCGGCCGTGAGCGCCGAAGGCATCGGCGCGCGCGTGGCGCGCGTCGAGGACCGGCGCTTTCTCGTCGGCGCCGGGCGCTTCGTCGCCGACCTCGCGCCGCCGGGGGCGCTCGCGTGCGCGTTCGTACGCTCGCCGCACGCGCATGCGCGCATCGCCGCGCTCGACGTCGCGCGCGCCGCGCGCGCCCCCGGCGTCGTCGCGGTGCTCGCCGGCGCCGACATGGCCGCCGACGGCGTCGGCCCGATGCGCTGCCTGTGGCCCGTGCGCAACGCCGACGGCACCGCGATGGCCGAGCCGCCGCGCTACGCGCTCGCACGCGAGCGCGTGCGCCACGTCGGCGAGCCGGTCGCGCTCGTCGTCGCCGAGACGCCGGCCGCGGCGGCCGACGCGGCCGAGCTCGTCGAGGTCGACTACGCGCCGCTCGCCCCGGTGACCGACGCGCGCGCCGCGCTCGCGCCCGGCGCGCCGATCCTGCACGACGAGGCGGCGGGCAACGTCTGCTTCCGCTTCGCGCGCGGCGATGCCGACGCGGTGGATCGCGCGTTCGCGCGCGCCGCGCACGTCACGCGCATCGCGCTCGTCAACAACCGGCTCGCCGGCTGCGCGATCGAGCCGCGCGCGCTGGTCGCGCTGCCGCAGGCCGATGGCCGCTCGCTCACGCTCTACGCGGCGACCCAGGTGCCGCATCACGTCCGCCGGCTGGTGGCCGAGGCGCTCGGCATGCCGGAGGGCGCGCTGCGCGTCGTCGCACCCGACGTCGGCGGCGGCTTCGGCTACAGGGCAAGCACTATCCCGAGGAGACCGCGCTCGCGTGGGCCGCGCTGCGCCTCCGGCGCGCGCTCGCGTGGGTCGCCGGGCGCGCCGAGAGCTTCGCCGCCGACAACCAGGGCCGCGATCACGCCACGGCGGCCGAGCTGGCGCTCGACGCCGCGGGCCGCTTCCTCGCGCTGCGCGTCGCGACCGTGGCGAACCTCGGCGCCTACGTGTCGACCTTCGGCGCGGCGATCCCGAGCGCGATCTACTCCTCGCTCCTCGCCGGCGTGTACCGCACGCCGGCGATCCGCGTCGAGGTGACCGGCGTCTTCACCAACACGCTGCCGACCGACGCCTACCGCGGCGCCGGCCGCCCCGAGGCGTGCTACGTGCTCGAGCGTCTGGCCGATCGCGCCGCGCGCGAGCTCGGGCTCGACCGGGCGGAGCTTCGCCGCCGCAACCTCGTCCCGGCGGACGCGATGCCGTACGCGACGCCGCTCGGGCCGACCTACGACTCGGGCGACTTCCCGCGCCTGCTCGAAACCGTGCTCGCGCGGGCCGACTATTCGGGCTTCGAGGCGCGCCGCGCGCGCGCGCGCGGGGGCGGCTGCGCGGCTTCGGCATCGCCTGCTTCGTCGAATCGTCGGGCGTCGCCCCGTCGAAGCTCGCCGGCGCGATGGGCGCGCGCGCGGGCTTCTTCGAGTCGGCCGCGCTCCGCGTCGATTCGGCCGGCGGCGTGCAGGCCTTTCTCGGCACGCACAACCACGGGCAGGGGCACGAGACCACGCTCGCGCAGATCCTCGCTTCGCGCCTCGGCGTGCCGCTCGCGCAGGTGCGCATCGTCGAGGGCGACACCGGCGTGGTGCCCTACGGCACCGGCACCTTCGGCTCGCGCACGATCGCGGTCGGCGGCTCGGCGCTCGACCGCGCGGCAGAGAAGATCGTGGCGAAGGGGAAGCGGCTCGCCGCGCACCTGCTCGAGGCCGCCGAGGCCGACGTCACGTTCGCCGACGGCGCGTTCGCGGTCGCCGGCACCGACCGCCGACTCGCCTTCGCCGAGGTGGCCCGCGCGGCGAACTACGCGCACGCCCTGCCCCCGGGCATGGAGCCGGGGCTCGACGCCGCGGCGTTCTACGACCCGGCGAGCTTCGCCTTCTCGAACGGCGCGCACGCGTGCGAGCTCGAGATCGACCCGGAGACCGGGGCGGTGCGGCTCCTCGGCTACTGGGCGGTGGACGACGTCGGCACGGTGATCAACCCGATGGTCGTCGAAGGGCAGGTGCACGGCGGGCTCGCGCAGGGCATCGGCCAGGCGCTGCACGAGCGCGTCGCGTACGACGCCGCGAGCGGCCAGCTCGTCTCGGGCTCGTTCCTCGATTACGCGCTGCCGCGCGCGGACGACCTGCCGATGTTCGCGACCGAGACCGACCAGCGCCACCCGTGCACCCACAACCCGCTCGGCGCGAAGGGCTGCGGCGAGTCGGGCGCGATCGGCGCGCCCGCCGCGGTCGCGAGCGCGGTGCTCGACGCGCTCGCGCCGCGCGGCGTCGCCGACATCGAGCTGCCGATCACGCCCGAGCGCGTGTGGCGCGCGCTCGGGGACGCCTGAGGGGTTTGCCGGCGGAGCGCGCTCGATCGCGGCGACCGGGCGCTCTCCCGGCGGCCCGCGGAACCTCCGGCGCGCGGCGTGCGGCCGCGCGACGGCGGCCGGATATGCCGCGTGCGCACGCGCAAAGGGCGCGATCCCCGTCCCGCTCGCGGCCCGCGCGTCCCCGGCGCGCGACGGCCGCCGCGCACGGCGGCTCGCGCCCACGCCGGTCGCGCGACGCGGTGACCGCCGAGGAGCGCGTCCTCCAGACGGTAGCGAGGCCCCTGCGCCGCGACCGCGCTGCGGGCGGCGCGGTCCGCTCAGCCGAGCGCCGAATCGGCGCGCAGCCGCGCCGCCATCAGGTCGACGAAGGCGCGCACCTTCGCCGAAGCGTATCTGCCCTCCCGGTGCACGAGGTGCACCGGCCACGGCGGCGGCTCGAACGCCTGCAGCAGCCGCTTCAGCCGGCGCGCGGCCAGCAGCGGCGCGACCTGATACGACAGCAGGCGCGTGATGCCGAAGCCGCGCAGCGCCGCCTCGATCGCGGCGTCGTTGGTGGTCACCGTGAGCCGCGGGCGCACGCGCACCGGGCGCATCCCCTCTGCCGTGGCGAAGCGCCAGTGGATCGCGCCGCTGCCGGCGACGGAGGCGATCGTCGCGTGCTGCGGCAGATCCTGCGGGGAGCGCGGCGTGCCTCGCCGCCCGAGGTAGGCGGGTGAGGCGCACAGCACGACGCGAACGCTCCCCACCCGCAGCGCACGCATGGAGGAATCGGCGAGCTCGCCGATGCGCACGCCGACGTCGATGCCCTCCTCGAGCAGGTTGACCGAGCGGTCGAGCAGCACCGCGGAGACTTCGGTCCTCGGATAGCGCTCGAGATAGTCGACGATCCCCGGCATCACGAACATCCGCCCGAACAGCACCGGCGCCGTGACCGTGAGCTGGCCGCGCGGCTCGGCGTTGCCGCCCGCGACCGACTCCTCGGCCGCCTCGACCTCGGCGAGGATGCGGCGCGCCTCCTCGAGATAGCGCAGCCCGGCGTCGGTCGCGCGCACGTAGCGCGTGGTGCGGTCGAGCAGCTTCACGCCCAGGCGTGCCTCGAGCGTCGCCACCGCGCGCGTCACGGCCGGGGGCGACATCCGCAGGCGTCGCGCGCCGGCGGCGAAACCTTCCTCCTCGGCCACGGCGACGAACACGTTCATGCACTGGAAGCGGTCCATGGGTCATTCCGCGAACTGGAAGGAAGAATTGTGTTTGGCGGCGATTCTTCCCGCAACTGGAATCTGAGACAGTGCCATGCGTCGCCGCGCCCGGCGCGCGACGCCCGACTCAACCGCGAAGGAGATCGAACATGAGCCGCTTGAACGTCGTCACGAACGAGACCGCCAGCGCCGAGCAGAAGGCGCTGCTGGCGGCGATCCAGTCGCAGCTCGGCATGGTTCCCAACTTCCTCAAGGTCTTCGCCAACTCGCCCGCCGCGCTGCGCGCCTTCCTCGGCCTGCACGGCATCGCCGGCGAGGGCAGCCTGGACGCGCCGACCCGCGAGCGCATCGCGCTGGCACTGGCGCAGCAGAACGCCTGCCAGTACTGCGTATCGGCCCACAGCGCGATCGGCCGCAAGGCGGGCCTCGACGCGGCGGAGATCGAGGCCAACCGCGCCGGCACCAGCAGCGACGCCAAGGCCGCCGCGGCGGTGAAGTTCGCGAAGGCGCTCGCCGAGCACAACGGCGAGGTCGCCACCGCCGAGATCCTCGCGATCCGCAACGCCGGCTACGGCGACGCGGAGATCGTCGAGATCATCACCCACGTGGGAATGAACGTGCTCACCAACATCCTCGGCAAGGCGAGCCGGGTCGAGATCGACTTCCCGCGAGTCGCGCTCGAGCGCGCCGCGTAGCCCCGGGCATGGCCGCCGCGTAACGCACGCCGGCGGCCCGCCGGCACCGCATTGAGAGGAACGCGATGGGACACCGGTTTGCAGCACTGGCCTTCACCGATTCGGTGCGCGAAGTGCAGCGCGCGCTCGGCAGTCGCGCCGGCTACGCGGCGATGGACGAAGGCGAGGACTACAGCCACGTCCTCACCGGGCGCGAAGCGGCGTTCATCGCGGCGCGCGACAGCGTCTACATGGCGAGCGTGAGCGAGACCGGCTGGCCGTACGTGCAGCACCGCGGCGGCCCGGCGGGCTTCGTGCGGGTCCTCGACGAGCGCACCATCGGCTTCGCCGACTTCCGCGGTAACCGCCAGTACGTGAGCGTCGGCAACCTGCGCAAGGACGACCGGGTGGCGCTCATTTTCGTGGACTACCCGAACCGCACGCGGCTCAAGCTCCTCGGCCGCGTGCGCCTCGTCGGCAGCGGCGAGCCCGCGCTGCTCGACCGTCTGGCGGTGGCCGACGCTCGCACGGCGGTCGAGCGCGGCTTCGTCATCGGCATCGAGGCCTTCGACTGGAACTGCCCGCGGCACATCACGCCGCGCTACAGCGCGGCCGAAGTCGAGGCGCTCGTCGCGCCGCTGCTGGAGGAGAACCGCGCGCTCGAAGCCGCGCTGCGCCCGGCGCGGGCCGCGCTGCCCGCGGCCATCGGCGACGGTCCGCTCGAGCTCGTCATCTCGGGCGTGCGCCAGCTCACGCCGCGCGTGCGCGCCTACGAGCTGCGCGACCCGCACGGACGCGCGCTTCCCCGCGGTGCAGGCGGGCGCGCACCTCGAGGTGCCGGTCCGCTACGACAGCGGCGAGACTGCGACGCGACGCTACTCGATCGCTTCCGGATCCGGCGCGGCGCGACGCCTACGAGATCGCCGTGCTGCGCGAGGACGCCGGCGCGGGCGGCTCGCGCGCCGTGCACGAATCGTTCGCGATCGGCCTGCGCCTGCGCTGCGGGCCGCCGCGCAGCGACTTCGCGCTGCACGAGGACGCGCGGCCCGCCGTGCTGATCGCCGGCGGAATCGGTATCACCCCGATCAAGGCGATGGCGCACGCGCTCGAGGCGCGCGGCGCGGCCGCGCCGCTGCACTACGCCGTGCGCAGCGGCGCGGAGGCCGCCTACCGCGACGAGCTTGCGCGCGAGCTCGGCGCCCGCCTGCATCTGTATTCGTCGGCGGACGGCCGGCGCATGGACATCGCGGCGCTGCTGACGGCCGCACCGCCGGAGGCGCTGTTCTACGCGTGCGGCCCGCACCGACTGCTCGACGCCGTCGCGCGGTGCGCCGGGAAGGCCGGGATCGATCCCGCGCGCGTCCGCGTCGAGCGCTTTGCCGCGTCGATCGCGCCCGACGCCGGACCGATCGAGGTCGCGCTGCGCCGATCGGGCAGGACGCTGCAGGTCGCGCGCGATCAGACCATCCTCGACGCCGCGCTTGCCGCCGGCGTCGAGGGTGCGCTACGGCTGCCGCGCCGGCACCTGCGGCACCTGCGCGGTCGCGGTCCTCGAAGGCGAGCCCGCCCATCGGGACCGCGTGCTCTCGCCGGCCGAGCGCGAACACGGGCACCTGATGTGCCCCTGCATCTCGCGCGCCACGGGCGGGCGGCTGGTGCTCGATCTGTGACAACCCGCGGGCGACCGAGCCCCGCCGTTCACGCCTTGCGCGGCGTTCGCGCGGCCTCGCGCGCGGGCGCCGGCGCGCCGTGTGCCATCCCGGAACACCTCGAGCTCGCGATGCGGGGGCGGTCCGACCGGCTCACAGACTGGGCGCCGCGGGGAAGTCGAGCGGCGTCCGGTGAACGCGATTGAACAGGTTGGTGAACACGGTCTGGGCGATCGTCAGCAGCGACTCGGCGATCTGCGCATCGTCGTATCCGGCGGCCTGGACCGCGCGCAGGTCCTCGTCCGACACGCGCGCCTGCGGATGGATCAGCCCGCGCACGAAATTCACGAGCGCCCCGATCCGGGGATGCCCGGACGCGCCGCGCCGGATGGCGACCAGCTCCGCGTCGGCGAGTCCCGCCTTCTTCCCCAGAAGCGAGTGGGCGGCGAGGCAGTAGTCGCAGCCGTAGGATTCGCTCACGACGAGCTTGATCGCCTCGATCTCGGCGGCGCTCAGCCGTCCCGACTTGAGCGCGTGATCGACGTGCAGCACGGCGCCGAGCGCCGCGGCGCTGTTGCCGATGCCCTGGTAGATGTTCGGGACCCCGCCTACGGCGCGCTCGATCGCGTCGTAGAGCGCCTTGGTCGGTCCGGCCGCTTGCTCGGGTTTGACGACGTTCAGCCTTGGCATGTCGGTGCTCCTTCGTTGGTTGGGTTCGATCCGATCGCTGCGGTTGCTTCCCGGGGGAAGTTGCCGGAGAATGTAGTCTCATCTGCATGGACGGCAAATGCCAAAAAGTCCTGGATTCATGAGAGAGCGTCCAGAAAGCGCACAGTGGATGTACTGAGCGACATATTGCAGTCGGTCCATCTCGGCGGCGGCGTGCGCTTCCGGTGCGAGCTTTCCGCGCCTTGGGGCATGGCGATGAAGGCGAGCCCGGCCGCCGAGTTCCACGTGATCGTGCGCGGCAGCTGCTGGCTGCACATCGCCGGGCGCAAGGAACCGATCGCGCTGCAGGGCGGCGACCTGGTGGCGTTCCTGCACGGCGACGGGCATCGTCTCGTCGACCGGCCCGGCGGCAAGGCGCGCCCGATCGAGGACATCGTCGCGGGACAGAACCTGGATCACTACGGCCCGGTCACCCACGGCGGCGACGGGATGCCGGCCACGATCCTGTGCGGCTACTTCGAGTTCGACCGCGACCGCCGGCATCCGCTGGTGGCGGCACTGCCGCCGGTGATCCTCCTGCGCGGCACCGACGGCGCGGAGTTCGCGTGGCTGCAGACGGCGCTCAATTTCATGATCCACGAGACGAAGGCGGCGCGGCCCGGAGCCGAGGCGGTGGTCAACCGGCTGGTGGGCGTGCTCTTCATCCAGATGGTGCGGGCGCATCTCGCGCAGTCCCGGGCGCCGCACGGTGTGTTGGCCGCCATCGCGGACAGGCAGATCGGCGCCGCGCTGCGCCTCGTGCATCAGGCGCCGCAGCGCGCCCTGGACGCTGGCGTCGCTCGCCAAGGGGGCGGGCATGTCGCGCTCGGCTTTCGTCGCCCGTTTCGGTGCGCTCGTCGGGCGCACGCCGTTGCAGTACCTGACGTTCTGGCGCATGGAGCGCGCGCGCGCGCTCCTGGCCGGGGCGGATCTCGGCACCGCGGAGATTGCCGAGCGGGTCGGCTACCGGTCCGAAGCGTCGTTCAGCAAGGCGTTCAAGAAGGTGGTGGGCGTCGGCCCCGGCGCATACCGGCGCGGCCGTGCGCGCAAGCGATGAGAGGATGAATCCGGCCCGTTCGCCGCGCCCGATGCGGCCGCATCGCCTGGATTCGTGAGGCGCGGCGATAGCTGCGCCTGCGGCCGGTCGCTGCGCCCGCCCGGGGGCGGCGTCGTGGCGCATCCGCACCGAGCCTTCGCTGGAGGCGACGCGCGCCGCGGGCGCGGCAACCACGGGTGCGTGGACGAAAGAGGCGTCCTATACTGCGGTGCGCAGTCCGGCGCGTGCACGCCGATGCCCGCGAACCTCTCGCCCGAATACAAGGCCGCCGAGCAGGCCTTCCGCAAGGCGCGCGAGCCGCGCGAGCGGCTCGACCACCTGCGCGAGATGCTGCGCACGATCCCCAAGCACAAGGGGACCGACCACCTGCAGGCCGACATCAAGCGCAGGATCAAGGCGCTCGCCGAGGCGCTCGAGACCGCGCCGCGCAAGGGCGCCGCGCGCGGCGGGCCGGCGCTCGTCGTGCGTCCCGAGGGCGCGGCGCAGCTCGCGCTCGTCGGCCCGCCGAACACCGGGAAGTCGGCGCTGCACGCGCGGCTCACCGGCTCGGGCGCGCAGATCGCCGACTATCCGTTCACGACCCAGGTCCCCGAGCCGGGCATGCTCGCCTGGGAGGACGTCCAGTTCCAGCTCGTCGATCTGCCCGCCGTCTCGCCGGCGCACCCGGTGGCGTGGCTCGCCGGCAGCTTGCAGACCGCCGACGCCTGCCTGCTCGTGGTCGATCTCGGCCACCCCGAATGCGTCGAGGAGGTGCAGGCGGTGCACGCGATCCTGCGCGAGAAGCGCGTGAGCCTCACCGAGCGCTGGCCCGCTTCCGACGCGCCCGCGCCGGAAGAGGACGAGGATCCGTTCGCGCTGCGGCTGCCCACGCTGCTCCTCGCGAGCAAGGCCGACCTCGCCGCCGACGAGGGTGCCGAGCTCGCGGCCTTCCGCGAGCTCAGCGGACTGCGCTACCCCGCGCTCGCGGTCTCGGCGCGCAGCGGCGCGGGCCTCGAAGCGCTCGGTCCGTGGCTCCTGCGCGCGCTCGGCATCGTGCGCGTCTACACCAAGGCGCCGGGCAAGCCGCCCGAGCGCGACCATCCGTTCACGCTGCGCCGCGGTCAGACGGTCGAGGACGCCGCGCGGCTCGTCCACCAGGACATCGCGCGCACGCTCAAGTACGCGCGCGTGTGGGGGCGATCGGGCTTCGACGGGAAGCACGTCGGGCGCGACCATCGGGTCGAGGACGGCGACGTGCTCGAGCTGCACGCGTGAGAAAGCGCCTCGGCCGGCGCCGCGCGGCTTGACAGCGCCGGGCGCGGCCGCGAGCATGCGCGAAGGCAGGTCGAGCGCGAAGGATCGCCCATGAAGCTGCTTCGAATCGCCCTCGTCGCCGCCGCGGCGGCGCTGCCCGCGGGCGCGCACGCCCAGGGCGCGATGCGGATGCCATCGGGCGCCGCGGTGCCGACCGGCGCGCCCGGGCAGCCCGCGTCGATGCAGGTGCCCGTCGCGCCGAGCGTGCATGCCGCGCCGAGCGTGCCGGTCGCCCCCGCCGCGCAGTTGCCCGCGGTGCAGGGCGTGGCCTCGCCCGGCGGCGTCGCCCCGCAGGGGGCGCGCCTACCAGCTCGATCCACAGGCGGGAGCGGTGCGCTTCGGCGACGGCGCGCGCGGCGCGCGCCCGCCCCCCGGCGCGGCGCCGAGCGGCGGCTATCGCTACGGGAGCGGCGCGTCCGCGAGCGTGCCGGCGAACGCCGCGCCGGGCGCACAGGATCTGCGCTCGCTGGACCGGCTGCGCGATCTGGAGCTGCAGAAGCAGATTCAGAAACAGCCGCAGAGCGTCGAGCGGGCGTCCAGCGTCCAGAAGAAGCGCTCGGACACGAGCTCCTCGGTCATCGGCAACGTGAAGTGACCGGTCGCGGCGTCGCGGCGGTCGCCGCGCCGCCGACGCCGTTCAGCGATCGTCGATCGTCTCGAAGTCGATCCGCTCCGCCACCGGCAGGCCTTGCAGGTGGCGGCGCAGGCAGTCGAGCGCGAGCTCGACCGCGCCGAGGCGCACCCAGTCGCGTCCGCCCACGAGGTGGGCGCGGCGCGTGACCACCACGTCCGCGGCCGCGATCGCGAGGCAGACGGTGCCCGCGAAGTCCGCGCGCTCGGCGCCCTCGTCGAGCGCGACGAGGACGGCGAGCGCGTGCGTCGTGCCGGCCTGGCGCCGCGCGGCGCGCGCGACCGCCAGGGACGATGCGAGCGTGACCCGCTCGCCCGCCGCCGCGCGCTCGAGCCCGACCGCGGCGAACGCCTCGTCGAGCTCGGGCGCGACCGTCCCGCGGCGAAGGATGCGCGCCGCGCCGGGCAGGTGCGCGAGGCGCGCGGCGAGCTGTCCGCCGGTGAACATCTCGACAGTGCAGAGCGTCGCCGCGTGCGCGGCGAGCGCTTCGAGCACCACGCCCTCGAGCGTGCGCTCGTCCTCGGCCACGACGTGATTGCCGAGGCGCCGGCGCACCGCCGCCTCGACCGGCGCGAGCTTGTGGCCGATGTCGTCCATGTCGCGCCCGCGCGCGGCGAGCTTGACCTCGAGCTGCGGGTAGTGCGCGCGGAAGCCGAGCTTCACCGTGCCGTCGGGCACGCCGTCGGCCGTCCCGGCGAGCAGCGCGTCGGCGCGCGACTCGCCGATGCCGAAGCAGTGGAAGCGCTTGAGGTGAATCGCCGACGCCGCGCCCTGCCGGGCGAGCAGCCGCGGGACGATCTCGGACTCGAGCATGCAGCGCAGCTCGCGCGGCACCCCGGGGGTGAAATAGAAGTGCGCGCGCCCGATGTCGAGCGCGAAGCCGCAGGCGGTGCCGATCGGGTTGTCGAGGAGCTCGGCGCCGGCGGGGAGCATCGCCTGCTTGCGGTTGGTGGGCGGCATCGCGCGGCTGCGGCGCGCGAAGTACGCCTCCATGCGCGCGAGCCACGCCTCGTTCAGCACGAGCTCGACGCCGGCCGCTCGGGCCGCGATCTCCTGCGACAGGTCGTCGACGGTCGGTCCGAGGCCGCCGTTGACGATGACGGCGTCGGCCCGCCCGCCGGCGAGCTGGAACGCGAGCAGCAGCTCGTCGCGCTCGTCGCCGACGGTGGTTTCCCACTTCACCGCGAGCCCGACCTCCTCGAGCTTCTGCGTGATGTGGGCGAAGTTGGTGTTGACGGTCTTGCCGGTGAGAACCTCGTCGCCGGTGCAGATGACCTCGATGCGCATGACCGCCCGCCGGAATCGATCGAACCGGCGGCATCATAGCCCGAAGGCGCCCCGCAACCACCCCGCCGCGCATTTCTGTCCCCTCCTCTCCGAGGAGGGGTGGCCGCGCAGCGGCCGGGGTGGTGCGGGCGCAGGCAGCAGTGCGAACGCATGCAGCACTGCGAACGCCGTAACCACCCCGCCGCGCGTTCGCGCGGCACCCCTCCTTGAGAAGGAGGGGATGGTTGTGCTGCGACGCGCTGCGTGTTTCTGTCCCCTCCTCTCCGAGGAGGGGTGGCCGCGCAGCGGCCGGGGTGGTGCGGGCGGATGCAGCAGTGCGAGCGCATGCAGTACTGCGAACGCCGCAACCACCCCGCCGCGCGTTCGCGCGGCACCCCTCCTTGGAAAGGAGGGGACGCGCTGCGCGTTTCTGTCCCCTCCTCTCCGAGGAGGGGTGGCCGCGCAGCGGCCGGGGTGGTGCGGGCGCAGGCAGCAGTGCGAACGCATGCAGTACTGCGAACGCCGTAACCACCCGCCGCGCGTTCGCGCGGCACCCCTCCTTGAAAAGGAGGGGACTCAAGTCCTCCCCTCCTCTCCGAGGAGGGGTGGCCGCGAAGCGGCCGGGGTGGTGCGGGCGCAGGCAGCAGTGCGAACGCATGCAGCACTGCGAACGCCGCAACCACCCCGCCGCGCATTCGCGCGGCACCCCTCGCGAGAAGGAGGGGACGCGCTGCGCGCGAACCACCCCGCCGCGCGTTCGCGCGGCACCCCTCCTGGAAAGGAGGGGACTTACTTCCTCCTCCTTGGGAAGGAGCGGACTTACTTCCTCCCCCTTGGGAAGGAGGGGACGGTCCTTCTGCTCGAGTAGGAGAAAACGCCGCGAAGCCCGATCAGCGGACTCCTATCGCTGCTCGGCCGCGCGCACGAGCTCGCGCACCTTGCGCGGCGTGAGCGGCAGCTCGTCGCAGCGCACGCCGTAGGACGAGAGCGCGTCCTCGACCGCTCGCGTGAGCGCTCCGGGCGCGCCCATCCGGCCGCCTTCGCCGCCGCCCTTGATGCCGTACTCGGTGAACGGCGAGGGCGTCTCGACGTGCCCGACGCGGATCGCCGGCGGCATCTCGGCGAGCGTCGGGATCAGGTAGTCGGCGAACGTCCCGGTCACGAGCTGGCCGTTCTCGTCGTAGTGGAACTTCTCGTAGAGCGCGGTGCCGATGCCCTGCGCCGTCCCGCCGCGGATGTGCCCGGCGAGCGTCATCGGGTTCACGACCGTGCCCGCGTCGTGGACCGCAACGTAGTCGAGGATGGACGTCTTGCCGGTCTTCGGGTCGACCTCGACCAGCGCCGCGTGGCACATGTTGCCCATGATCGGGTAGAAGATCCCGAGATGGCTGCGGTCGGCCGCCGGCATCGTCGTGAGCGGGTGGTCGTACACGTAGTTCGCGTCGAGCCCGCTCGCGGAAGTCGTCGCCCTCCGGCAGGTTGAGCCGGAAGTAGTGCGCGAACAGCGCCACCTCGCCGAGCGGCTTCTCCTTGCCGGGCACGCCCTTCACGCCGATCTTGCCGTCGCGCAGCTCGAGGTCGGCGACGTCGGTCTCCATCATGTGGCCGGCCACGCGCAGGAGCTTGTCCTTGACGCGCTTGGCCGCGCCGACGATGGCGCCCGCGATCATCACGGTGAAGCGGCTGCCGCCGGGCCCGGTCGAGTTGAACCCGCTCTGCGTGTCGGCGTAGACCACGTTCACCTGCGACGGATCGACCTGGAACTGCTCGGCGACGATCTGCGTGGCCATCGTCTCCGGGCTGTTGCCCCAGCACGGCGACCCCAGCGTGACGTGGATCGTGCCGGTCGGGTCGATGCGGAGCTGCGTCGACTCGGGCGAGCTCGTCAGGGTGAAGCCCGGGTTCTCGGTGCCGTTCAGCGACCAGAACTCGGTCGCGCTGAACACGCTGCGCTCCTGGCAGGTCGCCACGCCGATGCCGACGCAGCGCCCTTGCGCGCGCGCCTCCGCGCGAAGCTTCTTCCACTGCGGCAGGTCGGCGATCCGCAGCGCCTCCTCGAGCACCGCCGGGTAGTTGCCGCTGTCGTAGATGTTGCCGCTCGGGATGACGTACGGGAACTGGTCGGGCTGGATGAGGTTCTTCCGCCGCAGCTCGACCGGATCGAGCGCGAGCTCGTCGGCCGCGGCGTCGGCCATGCGCTCGAGCATCCAGTTCGTGACCTCCGAGCCGAAGCCGCGGTAGGCGCCCTGCTGGCACTTGTTGGTCAACACCGCGACGAGCTCCATCTGCACGCTGTTGATGCGGTACGGCCCGACGATCTGGCAGAGCGAGTTGCCGTGCGTGCCGACGCCGAACTGGAAGTAGGCGCCGTAGTCGTCGATCACCTGGAACCGGAGCGAGAGCATCGTGCCGTCGCGCTTGCACGCGAGCTCGCAGCGGTACAGGCGGTCCGAGCCGTGGTTGTCGCAGCTCGTGATGCTGTCGATCCGGTCCTCGAGGTACTTCACCGGCCGGCCGGCTGCGCGCGCGAGCGTGCCGGCGAGCGTCATCGCCTTGTGCGTGAAGAGCTTCGAGCCGAAGCTGCCGCCGGTCATGCACGGGATGAGGTTCAGCTTCGAGGCCGGCACGCCGAGCGAGGCGCCCACCAGCCAGCCGACGTAGTTCAGGAACGAGCTGTTGGTGTACATCGTGAACTTGCCGCTGCCCGGCTCGTACGCGGCGACGCAGCCCACCGTCTCGAGCGGCTGCGCGCCCGAGCGGCCCCAGCGCAGGGTGCGCTTCACCACGACGTCGGCCTTGGCGAAGTCCTCGTCCACCGGCCCGAACCGGAAGGTGCGCTGCTGCGCGATGTTGTTCGGGCCGCGCTCCGGGTGCAGCACCGCGTCGCCGGTCGAGGTCATCGCCGCCTCCGGGTCGACCACCACCGGCAGATCCTCGTACTCGACCTCGATCAGCTCGCACGCGTCCTCGGCGACGTAGCGGCTCTCGGCCACCACCGCCGCCACCGCCTCGCCGACGTGGCGCACGCGCTCGACCGCCAGGCAGTACTGCACCACCGGCGGGCTCGCGAACTGCGCGGTCGGGCCGGTCATCGTCTTCGCCTCGGCGCCGGTGAGCACGAGATACACGCCGGCGAGCGCCTTCGCCTTCGCGGTGTCGATGCGCTTGATGCGGGCGTGCGCGCGGTCGCTGCGCAGCACCGCGGCGTGCGCCATCTTCGGCAGCACGATGTCGCCGACGTACTGGCCGTTGCCGGTCAGCAGGCGCGGGTCCTCGACCCGCTTCATGTTCTGCCCGATGTACTTGTAACCTTCGCGCGGCGGCTCTTGCTGCCGGCTCGGCGGGATGTAGCCCTCGGGGGGAATGTGCTTCGGAAAGGTCGCCGTCATTTCGCGCCCTCCTGCATGAGCTCGACCGCCCGCTGGACGGACTCGACGATGTTGTAGTAGCCGGTGCAGCGGCACAGGTTCGACGAGACCGCTTCCTCGATCTCGGCCTTGGTCGGCCGCGCATTGCGCTCGAGGAGCTCGCTCGCCACCATCATCATGCCGGAGGTGCAGTAGCCGCACTGCAGCCCGTGCTTCTCCCAGAAGGCCTGCTGCAGCGGGCTCAGCTTGCCGGCCTGGGCGAGGCCGTCGGCGGTGCGCACCTCGCAGCCGTCGGCCTGCACCGCGAACGTGAGGCAGGAGCGCACCGCCTCGCCGGCCACCAGCACCGTGCAGGCGCCGCACACGCCGTGCTCGCAGCCGATGTGCGTCGCCTTGAGGTCGAGATCCTCGCGCAGGAAGTCGGCGAGCAGCCGGCGCGGCTCCACCGCGCGCTCGAACCGGGTGCCGTTCACCGTGACGTTGATCGGGATGAGTGCCATGGCGTTCTCCTCAGCGTGCGCGGTCGCGCGCCGCGGCGAGCGCCCGGGCGGCGAGCGTCTCGACGAGCTCGCGCTTGTAGGTTGCGTCGGCGTGATACGAGGTGGACGGCCGCACCTCCTCGCGCGCGGCGCGCGCGGCCGCGGCGATCGCCGCCGCGTCGAGCGCCGTGCCGACGAGCCGCTTCTCCGTTGCCGACAGGCGCGTGCCGGGCTTCGCCATGCCGGCGACGCCGATCGCCGCGTGCGTGCACTTGCCGCCCGCGACCGTCACCAGCACGCCCACGCCCGCCATCGCGAAATCACCTTTGCGATTGGCCGCTTCCTCCCACGCCGCGCCCTGGCCGGGCTGGGCGAGCGGGACGCGGATCTCGGTCACCATCTCGCCCTCGGCGAGCGCGGTGGCGAGCGCACCGGTGAAGAAGCCGGCGGCCGGGATCGTGCGCGACTGCTTGGCGCTGCGCACGCCGATCGTCGCATCGCACGCCGCGAGCACGGCGGGCATCTCGGACGCCGGATCCGCGTGGCTGATGTTGCCGCCCAGCGTGCCGCGATTGCGGATCGGACCGTGCCCCACCCACCGATAGGCATCCGCCATGAGCGGGCAGTGCTTGCGCACGAGCGCCGAGCCGAGCAGCGCCGCGTGGCGCGCGAGCGCGCCGATCACGAGCTCGCCCCCGTCCACCCGGATCTCGGCGAGGCCCGGTACGCGGTTGATGTCGATGAGCACCGCCGGCTTGACGAGCCGCAGGTTCATCATCGGCACCAGGCTCTGCCCGCCGGCGAGGATCCGGCCCGTCGCCCCGTGGCGCGCGAGCGCGTCGAGCGCTTCCGGGAGCGAGCCCGGGCGCACGTACTCGAAGGGTGGTGGTTTCACGCCTGCCTCCTTTGGAACGGGACGCTCGCTCCCGGTGCGGGCGGACGCTTGCGCGGCGCCGCGCATGCCGGTTCTGGCTGGTCTTTCCGGGGAATCGCGTGCGGGATCGAGTGATCCGCGATTCAGAATAGCACGCGCGATGCGAAGGTCAAGCATCGCAGGATGCGGGAAATCGCGGTGCTGCGCCGCACCACCCCCGCCGCGCATTCGCGCGGCACCCTCCTTGAAAAGGAGGGGACTGACGTAGTGCTGGAGAAGGAGGGGACTGGTTTCTGCTTTTCTCCCCTCCTCTCCGAGGAGGGGTGGCCGCGCGAGCGGCCGGGGTGGTGTGGGCGCAGGCAGCACTGCGAACGCATGCAGCACTGCGAACGCCTCAACCACCCCGCCGCGCGTTCGCGCGGCACCCCTCCTTGAAAAGGAGGGGATGGTTGTGCTGCGACGCGCCGCGTGTTTCTGTCCCCTCCTCTCCGAGGAGGGGTGGCCGCGCGAGCGGCCGGGGTGGTGTGGGCGCAGGCAGCAGTGCGAACGCATGCAGCACTGCGAACGCCGCAACCACCCCGCCGCGCGTTCGCGCGGCACCCTCCTGAGAAGGAGGGGACTCAAGTCCTCCCTCCTCTCCGAGGAGGGGTGGCCGCGCGAGCGGCCGGGGTGGTGCGGGCGCAGGCAGCACTGCGAACGCATGCAGTACTGCGAACGCCGCAACCACCCCGCCGCGCGTTCGCGCGGCACCCCTCCTTGAAAAGGAGGGGATGGTTGTGCTGCGACGCGCCGCGTGTTTCTGTCCCCCTCCTCTCCGAGGGGTGGCCGCGCGAGCGGCCGGGGTGGTGCGGGCGGATGCAGCAGTGCGAGCGCATGCAGCACTGCGAACGCCGCAACTACCCCGCCGCGCGTTCGCGCGGCACCCTCCTGAAAGGAGGGGACGCGCTGCGCGCGAACCACCCCGCCGGCTTCGCCGGCACCCTCCTTGAAAAGGAGGGGACCTGCTTCCTCTCCCTCCTTGAAAAGGAGGGGACCTGCTTCCTCTCCCTCCTTGAAAAGGAGGGACCTACTTCCTCTGCCTCCTTGGAAAGGAGGGGACCTACTTCTTCTTCCCTGAGAAGGCGGGGCGTGCCCTTCTGCGCCGGAAGAGGCGGAGGTGCTTCATGTCAGTAGAGCTGCGCCGCGTAGTCGCGCTCGATCTGCGCGTCGAGCGCCGCGGGCGTCGCATCGAGATGGCCGGCGGCGATCAGCGCCTCGCCCAGGGTCGGCAGGCCGCTGAGGTCGGGCCAGGCCGCCGGGTTCCAGAGGTTCGAGCGGATCATGCACTTCGCGCAGTGGAACATCGCCTCCTCGACCGCGACGACGAGCGCGAGCTCGGGCAGCTTCCCCGCGATCGCCATCGACTCGCGCAGCGCGCGGTCGCGCACCACGATCGCGCGGCCCGACACGCGCAGCGTCTCGCGCTTGCCCGGCACGAGGAAGATCAGGCCGACCGCGTCGCGCGCGAGCAGGTTGCGGAACGTGTCGGCGCGGCGGTTGCCGGGGCGGTCGGGAATCGCGAGCGTGCGCTCGTCCAGCACCCGCACGAAGCCGGGCGGATCGCCCTTCGGCGAGACGTCCATGCGCCCGTCGGCGTCGATCGAGCTCACCAGCACGAACGGCGAGCGCGCGATGAACGCCCGGCAGTGCGCGTCGAGGAACGCGATCTGCTTGCGCGCGGCGCGCTCGGCCGGCTCGCCCGTCACGGCGCGCAGCTGCGCCTCCGAAGTCACCACCTCCGAAAACCTCGCGTGCAGATCCATCGCGCAGCCCTTTCTCCGGCATTCGATGCGCGGGCGGCGCTCGCGCCCCCGGCGAGGCCATTGTACGGGCGGCGGGACGAACGCTCCCGCGCCGGAGGCCGGGCGGCGCCGCGCGCCCGCGTGCTCGACGCCCGCCGATCAAGACCGCGTGCTCAACGCCCCCGCTCAAGACCGCGCGCTTGCACTGTTGCTCGTCGGCCTGCGCCTTCGACCGCGCCGCCGCGGCGGTCATCCACTGCATGTTGCCCGGCGCGTTCGCACCCCCGGCGCAGAGCGGCACGACGTGGACCACGACGTAGCCCGCGCACGGGTCGCCGAGCTTGCCGGTGGCCGGGCACGGCGTGGTCCGCCTGAACTCGGCCTCGGCCGCCGCGCTGCGGGTGCGGGCCGCGGCCGCCTCGGACTGCGCCTGCATCTGCGCGAGCTGCTGGTTCTTGAGCTCGAGCAGCCTGCGCATGTCGCTCAGGTTGCGCTCGAGCTGCGCGATGCGCTCGTTGGCTTCCCGGATGGCCTGGTCGAGCGCGGCGGTGTCGTCGGCGCGCGCCGTGGCGCCGCCGCCGGCCGCGTCGGCACGCGACAGGCGAAGCGCGTCCCGCGCCTGGGCGGGCGGGGCGGCGCCCGGCGGCGCCGGCGGGGCGATCGCGCCCGCCGCGCGCGAAGCGGCGGCCGCGCGCCCGGCGGCCACGCGCTCGGCGAGCTGCTGCCGATACGCATCGTACTCGCGCATCTGCGCCGCCACGGCCTCGTCGGCCGCCTGCGGGCTCACCGCCGCGGCCGCCTGCGCGTCGGGAATCGTGAGGGTCTCGCCCGTGCGCACGAGGTTGATGTTGCGCTCGATGAACGCCGCTTCGTTCGCGCGCAGCAGCGCGACCAGCATCTGGCTCAGCGTGACCCCCTCGACCGCGTGCGCGCGCGCGATTCCGGCGAGCGTGTCGCCGCGCTGCACCGTGTAGGCGCCGGGCGCCGAGGCGGGCGGCGCGGGCGCTTCCGCCGCGGGGGTGCTCGGCGCCGGGAGCGTGATCGGTTGCGGGGCCGCCGCGGGCGCCGGCTCGGCGGGCGGTGGCGCGGCCGCGGCGACCGCGGGCGGCGGCACCGGCCCCGGCGGATCGAGCAGGAAGGTGTAGGCGCGCCTCACCGGCGCGCCGGGCGCGCCGAGCTCGACCACGATGTCGACGTACGAGCGGTTCAACGGGGTGCGGCCCGCGAGCTTGATCACCTGGCGGCCCTCGGCGCGGCGCTCGACGGTCAGGCGCACGTCCTGCAGCTCGGGAAGGTAGGCGAGTCCGGCGCCTCGGTAGGCGCTCGGCGGCGCGAGCCTGGCGGTGAGCGCGCGGGGCGTCTCGCCCGGCTCGGCCTCGATCTCGATCTCGGCCTCGAGCGGCTGACCCTGCGCGGAATGGACGGTGAGCTTCCCGAGCTCCACCGCGGACGCGGCCAGCGGGACGGCGAGCACCGCTCCCACCAGCGCCACCTGCAGCACGCGCATCAGCAACGTCCGGATCCCCCTGACCGATCCCGCGATTTCGCCAGGGCGCGCCGGCCCTCGCCGGCATGCCCCGCCCCTCGATGAGCCGAGAGTGTAAAGGAGACCCGGGATCGCCGGCCGTGAACCGTTGCCGGGGTGCGACGCGCACCGGCGCAGGGCGGATCGGCCGGCACCAAAGAAAAACGGCCCGCCGCAGCGAGCCGTTTCGCTCGGGCCCCGGTGCCGCTAGCGACTGCTCATCCTGCGGCGCGCCATGAAGCCGAGCAGTCCGAGCCCGGCGAGCAGCATCGCGTAGGTGCCCGGCTCGGGGACCACCGCCACGTTGTCGATCACCGGACCGAACTGCGAGCTGCTGTCGGTGAGGCTGAAGAACTGGAGTGTCGTGAGATCCGCCATCGCCGTGAAGGCGTGGTTGATCGTGGTCCAGCCCATCGCGGCCTTCGAAATGCCCGTGGTATCGAATACGTCGAACCAGGAGCCGCCGCCGCCGGCGCCCGAGACGACGTTGACGAACAGCGATTTCGTCGTCGGGGGACCGTCGGGATTGCCCGACAGGTCGAAGCTCAGCAGGTAGCTCGCCCCTGTCACGGTCGCGAAAGTTTGCGAGATCGCGCTCCAGCAGCCGGTCAAGCACAAAGCGGAGCCCACCGTGCCGGTGCCGTTCAGATCGAGGCTGTAGTCTCCGTGGCTCGCTTGCCAGTACGTGTCGGCGACGCGGTCGACGCTGTTGTAGAGGATCGTCCATCCCGGCAGGGCGACACCGGACGGAATCGTCTGCCCGAACGATTGGCCGACGGCCGGCGGCTCGGTCGCGCCCGACTCGAAGCTTCCGTTGGTCAGGAGATTGGCCGAGGCGAGCGGCGCCGCCGCGAGCAGAGCCGTCGCGACCAGAGCGTGCAGGCGTTTCATCGTGAGTCCCCTTCCTTTGTGGGTGTCCTGTAGGTGCGAAATTGTTGCTCTTGGCTCGAGTCTAACCCTGGCCGATCGCGAGTCAAGCAGGGATGACGAATACGACCGAGATTTAACAATTGTTGACAATCGCGCGGCCCGTGGTAATGCACTGATGGACAAGCGATCGCCACTGGATCGATGCGATACCGCGACGCCGAGTGAGCCGCTGGCGTGCGCACTCCCGTGCTCCGCTGGGGCGCGATCATCGCGCGCGAGCGCGCGCGCGCCCGCACCAAGCGACAAGGCCCGCCGAAGCGGGCCCTTGGATCGCCGGCGTCGGCCTTCTCAGGTGCGCATGCGCCGCCGCCCCAGGAAGCCCATCAGCCCGAGTCCGGCGAGCAGCATCGCGTAGGTCGAGGCCTCGGGCACCGCCGTGACCGAGACGTTGTCGATCGCCGGTCCCCACGAGCAACCCGTAGTGCACAGGCTCGTGAACGAGAGCGTGGTCGACGTGGCGCTCGCGATGAACGAGAACGACTCCATGACCCACCCCATGGCCGACTTGGTGCGCCCGGTGGTGTCGAACGAGTAGTCGGCCGATGTACCTGCCGCGGCCACCTGCACGCTCTTCACGGCGGCCCCGCTGTCCGGGTTGCCCGCCAGCCAGAAATCGACGCGGTACGCCTGTCCGATGGCGGTGTCGAAGGCCTGGAAGATCGAGCCGGCGGTGTTGAACCCGTCGAGATCGATGCTGCGGCTGCCGTCTTGTGCCGTCCAGTAGCTGCCGATGTAGTCGATGACGTTGGTGTTCGAGCTCGACCCGCCGACCGTCCAGCCGGTGATCGCGGTCGAGTCGCCGGGAAGGGCCAAGTAGTTCGTCAGACTCACGCCGGCCTCGAAGCTCCCGTTCTGAAACGCCGCCCCTGCGCGCCCGCCGACAGCACCGCGGTCGCGAGACCGATGACCATCTGACGTGTGCGCATGACTTCCTCCTTGCTTGGGTTTCGAGCGTTCGTCTCGGATCTGTACCCGGCCGCGATGAGCCCCTCAGCCCGATCGACCCTGCAGCCGCCGCCGCGCCATGAACCCCATGAGCCCGAGGCCGGCGAGGATCATCGCGTAGGTGCCGGGCTCGGGCACCGCGGCGGTGATCACGCGGATGTGATCGCCCGGGTCGGTCGCGGACCAGTCGAGCGAGAGGGTGTTGCCGGCGAAGCTGTACACGTCTCCCGACTCGAGCCCGATCAGCGTGCTCGTCGCGTAGGTCACGCCGCTCACGCCGAACAGGGCGTTGGTCGCGTCGAGACCGCTCTTGGTCGAGATCACGCCGAGAATCGGAAACGCGAAGGTGATCGGTGTCGTGCCGGCCTGGTAGCTGCCGGTCTCGACCGTCTGGTGGTCTTTCGGATCGAAGAAGATGTAGTGGCTTTGCACCAGCGTGCCGGCGGCGATCGAGCCGGCGTCGAGCGTGAGCGCGCCGCCGAGCGTCACCGTCTTCTCGTTGAAGCCGAACAGGAAGTCGTTCGCGTCGACCGCGCCGGTGCCGACGGTGAGGGTCGGCGTGGGGATGACCGCGAAGATGTCCGGGATGAAGGTGCCGCCCGAGGTGATCGCGATCGTGCCGCCGAGGATGTCGGCGACGGCTGCGGTCGGCGCCGCGAGCGCGAGCGCGAGGCTTGCCGTTGCGATCAGTCGCTTGAGCTTGCGCGGGGCACCCATGTCAGCAACCTCCCGAGATCCCCTTTCGCTCAACGCGTTCTTTGCTCGTTGATGGAAAGTGTTGGGGAAGGACAGGCCGGAGTCAACACGCGCGGCGCGAATTGACAATCTTTGACAAGGCGCGCCGCCGGCATGCCGCTTCGCCTCGGCGGCGCGGGGCCGCGCCTGCGCGAGGGCGCACGCCTGCGAAGCCGTGCGAAAGCCTCGTCACTCCCGCGCAAGCCGACGCGATGCGAACGCCGCGTCATTCCCGCGAAAGCGGGAATCCAGGGCACTCGCAATGAACGACTTGCTGGATCCCCGCTTGCGCGGGGATGACGCCTTCTCAGCGGCGCGGGGATGACGCCCTCTCAGGGGCGCGGGGATGACTCCTTCTCAGCGGCGCGGGGATGACGCCTTCTCAGAGGCGCAGGCATGACTCGCGCGGAGCTGCGGCGCTCGCTCAAGCCGAGATCCCTTGGGCCTGCGCGCGGTTGCCCGCGCGATGGTCCTCGAGATGCGCCGCCGCCCACTGCTGCCAGCGCCAGGTGTCGGCGCACATCGCCTCGATGCCGCGCTCGGCGCGCCAGCCGAGCACCTGCGCCGCGAGCGACGGATCGGCGTAGCACTGCGCGACGTCGCCCGGCCGGCGCGCCACGACGCGGTAGGGCACGCGCTTGCCGCTCGCCGCCTGGAAGGCGCGCACCATCTCGAGCACGCTGTAGCCGCGCCCGGTGCCGAGGTTGACGGTCAGCACGCCCGCGCGCGCGCGCAGCGCCTCGAGCGCCGCCAGGTGCCCGCGCGCGAGATCCACCACGTGGATGTAGTCGCGCACGCCGGTGCCGTCCGGCGTCGGGTAGTCGCCGCCGAACACCTGCAGCTCCGGCAGCCGGCCCGCCGCCACCTGCGCGACGTAGGGCATCAGGTTGTTCGGCACGTCGTTCGGGTCCTCGCCGATCCGTCCGGAGGCGTGCGCGCCCACCGGGTTGAAGTAGCGCAGCAGCCCGATGCGCCACTGCGGATCGGACGCCGCGAGGTCGCGCAGGATCTCCTCGATCACGAGCTTCGAGCGCCCGTACGGGTTCGTCGCCGACAGCGGGAAGTCCTCGCGGATCGGCACCGACGCCGGATCGCCGTACACCGTGGCCGAGGACGAGAACACCAGCGTCTTCACGCCGGCCGCAGCCATGCACTCGGCGAGCACCACGCTGCCCGCGACGTTGTTGTCGTAGTAGTCGAGCGGCCGCGCCACCGATTCGCTCACCGCCTTCAACCCGGCGAAATGCATCACCGCGTCGATGCGCAGGTCGTCGAAGAGCTGCTGCAGCGCGCCGCGGTCGCGCACGTCCACCTGCGCGAATTCGGGGCGGCGCCCGGCGATGCGCGCCACGCGCTCGATCACCGAGCGCTTGCTGTTGCACAGGTTGTCGACGACGAACACCTCGTGGCCCGCCGCCATCAGCTCGACGACCGCGTGCGAGCCGATGTACCCCGCGCCCCCGGTGACCAGGATCATCGCCAAATCACTCTCACTCCAGCGCCAATCCCCTCCTTTTCAGGAGGGGTGCCCGCGCAGCGGGCGGGGTGGTTCGCGTCCCGCTCCCTCCTTTTCAAGGAGGGGTGCCCGCGCAGCGGGCGGGGTGGTTCGCGTCCCGCTCCCCTCCTTTCCAAGGAGGGGTGCCCGCGCAGCGGGCGGGGTGGTTCGTGCGCAGCGCGCCCGCTTTCCAAAAGCGGTGCCCGCGCGGCGAGCAGTGTGGTTCGCGTCCCGTTCCCCTCCTTTCCAAGGAGGGGTGCCCGCGCAGCGGGCGGGGTGGTTCGCGCGCAGCGCGCCCGCTTTGCAAGAAGCGGTGCCCGTGCCGCGAGCAGTGTGGTTCGCGTCCCGCTCCCCTCCTTTTCAAGGAGGGGTGCCCGCGCAGCGGGCGGGGTGGTTCGCGCGCAGCGCGCCCGCTTTGCAAGAAGCGGTGCCCGTGCCGCGAGCAGTGTGGTTCGCCCGCAGCGCGCCCCCTTCCCACGGCGCAGCGCCGCGCAACCGCGCAGCACGGTGTCTCGCAGCGCGCGCAGACTCACCCCGCCTCGTGCCGCGGCGCGAGCCGCTCGTAGTGTCGCAGCACGCGCGGCACGTAGGCGCGCGTCTCGGCGAACGGCGGCACCTTGCGGCCGTGACGGATCACCGCGTGCTCGCCGGCGTTGTACCCGGCGAGCGCGAGCTCGAGGTCGCCCTCGAAGAGCGCGAGCAGCTCGGCGAGGTAGCGCACGCCCACGCCGATGTTCGCGTCCGGCGCGTGGAGCTCGGCGTGGCGCCGGCCGTAGCGCCGGCCGGTGTCGGGCATCACCTGCATGAGGCCGATCGCGCCCTTGGCCGAGACCGCCTTCGGATCGTAGTTCGACTCGGCCGCGATCACCGCGTACACGAGCGCCGGGTCGAGCGCGTGCTTGCGCGCGGTCTCGATCACCTGCGCGTGGTACGGCTTGCCCGCGAGGCGCGGGTTCGCGTACGGATCGACCGGCCCCCACGGCGGGCGCAGGCGATAGGCGGCGCGGTCGCGCATCGCGCCCGCATCGCGAGCGGCGTTGAGCTTGTACGCGCTCGGCTGCTTCAGCACGAGCTTGTAGCGCGAAGCGTCGAGCACGCCGGCCGGGCGCTGCGCGCGCTCGGCGCGAAGCGGCGTTTGCGCATGCGCCGCCGGCGCGATCAGCGTCGCGCAAGCGAGCACCGCGCCGAGCACGGCGCAACGGGCGCTCGCGCGTGTCGTGCGCGCAGTAGGGCAGAGCGTCGGCCGCGGCGAATGCATGCGCTTATCGGTTCGGACGGGCGGATGATAGGCGCCGGGTACGCGAGCGTCAGCCGCGGATTGTGAAAGATTGTGAAAGATTTTCTCATGGCGCGCAGACTCGACGCGCCGCGCGCGGCAGACCCGAGAGCGTGTGACCACTCGCGCGGATCGCGGCGCTGTTGCCTCGCGTACGAGGCGGGCGAGTGCAAGCGGCGCGCTGCAAAATGCAGGCGCTGCACCGCGCCAAGGCATCAAGAAAGTCGCCGTGCGGCGCTGCGAGCAGGCGCTTTGGCCGCGACGCCCCGGTTGCGCCGCGCCGCGGAGCGCCCTAGGCTTCGCACTTCGCCAGGCTTGGCCCGACGAGCGCGCGCATCGCCGCATCGCGCAGGGTATCGGGATCCGGGGCGTCAGGGCCGATGCAGCGGACGAAGTGCCGCGTGCCCTGCTCGAGAAGGAGGAGGTGTCACATGTCGCGCCGATGCGTGATTCTCGCGATGCTGGCCGCCGCGCCGGCAATCGGCCTGTGCGCGAGCTCCGCAAGAGAAGCTCGTCGACGACGAGCTCGTTGTCCGGGCACGCAAGGACGTCCAGATGATGCCCTACCGGGAGCTCGAGGCTTTCATCTCCTACCTGGCGAGCTGCGACGGATTCCGCGGCGAGCCGGCGCGGGATTTCGCCTGCGGGCGCGACCGGAACATCTATGTCATGAAGTTCGGCACCGGCCGTCCGCTCGACCAGATCATCGAGTTGCTCGCCTCCACCGAGCAGCGGGTCAAGGCGGACAGCATGAACGCGCGTCTCGGCGCGAAGGAGCGCAAGGCCACCGGCGAGACGATGCTGCGCATGATCAATGTCAAGACGAAGCTGAGAGATGCGGCGAACCTGCGCTCGCGAGAGCTGCTGCGGTACTGACGGCAATCGCGTGACGCGCAGGCACCGCCACGGCACGCGCGTGGATCGCGAGCGGGCAGCCCTGCACGCACGCGACAGGGAGAAGCGCCGCGCACAGGCGCGCCGGTGCCGGCGCCAAGCGTCGGGTCGGCCGGCCGCGCGCGGCCGTTCACCGACAATTGACGAGAGTTTGCAAAGCGCGAGGGGCGCGCGCCGCGCGACGTGCTAGAGTGAAGCCACTGGAAGGTTCAGCCGCTTCGCGCGGCAGGCTGCTATGAACCCGGCGTTTCGCACCTGCAGGTCCGCCATGAAGAGCCTCGTCGTGGCGCTCGTCGTCGGCGTGCTGTCCGCGTTCGCGCCCAGCGCGCATGCGCTCTCGTACCTCCTGACCGAGGTGAACGAGCCCGCCATGACCGACGGGCTGAGCTACCTCCAGGTGAACATCAGCGACGCGGAGGGCGGCGCCATCCAGTTCGACGTGAAGACGCTCACCGCCAGCACGACGCCCGCGGGCGCACTCGTCGCCGGCGGCGCCAACTTCGGCATCAAGACGTTCGGCTTCAACAGCAGCCTGGGCACGTTGGCGACGGGCAACTTCGCGCTGCCGAGCGGCTGGAGCTTCAGTGGCGGCGCGACCCTCGACGGGTTCGGCCTCTTCGCGAACACGCTGAACGCCGGCACCGGCACCGACACCCTCGAGACGCTGACCTTCACGATCACCGGGATCGAGGGCGACACGCCGGGAAGCTACGCGCTCGGCAACGCCGCGGGTTTTCTCTTCGCCGCCCACGTGATCGACATCGACACGGGCTTGATGTCGGGCGAGACCCCCATCACGAGCGCGTGGTTCGCCACGCCGGTGCCCGAGCCGGGCACCTACGCGCTGCTCCTCGCCGGGCTCGCGCTGCTCGGCGTGGCGGCGCGCCGGCGCAGGCGCGCATAGCGATCGCGGCGCCGGCCCGCGGGCGCCCGCCGGCGTGCCGCGCGGCCCCCGCGCTCGGGCGAGACCCGCGTAATCCGCCGCCCGCCGCGCCGCCCCGCGCTCGGCAACCCGGCAACGGGCGCGGCTGGCACGATTTCCCGGCCCGCGCCCAGGACCGCCCCCGGCGCGCCGGGCGGCGCGCAGGCCCTTGCGGCGCCGAACGCCGCCCGGCCAAGCCCCTGCCGTCCCGCACCGCACCATATTTAACAATTTTTAACAATTGCCGACCCCGCAGGCGCCCGCCCACCCCGGGCACCGGCTATCCTTTTCGCTTGGCTCGCAGATCGAAGGCCAGACACCCCATGCGACGTGCCCTCTCGGTGATAGCGGTCGGACTCGCGCTGGGCTTCTCGCCCGCCGCCCAGGCGCAGATCTTCTGGACCGACTGGACATCGGCCGTTCCCGGTGCCCCGGGCAGCGCGACCGGTACGCTGAGCTATGGCAGCGGCTCGACGAGCGTGAGCTACGCCGGTGAGGTCCTTGCGAATACGCAGACGGACGGCAGCGGCACCAACTATTGGACCGAGGGGCTCGCCGCCCGCGTACGGCGGCCTCGGGCCCTCGCCCAACACCGACATCATCACGCTGCAGGGCGAGAGCGCGTCGCCGACGACGCACACGATCACGTTCGGTACGGCACTGCTCAACCCGTACATGGCGATCGTGAGCCTGGGTACTCCCGCCTCGCCCGTCACCTACGATTTCGACACGCCGTTCACGATCGTGAGCACGGGTACGGGCTACTGGAACGTGGTGACAGGTTGCGCGGGAACGATCGTCGCTGGTTGCATTCTCACGCAGGGCGCCGACGACAGCATCCTGGTGGGTCAGGAAGGGCATGGCCTGATCCGCTTCGCCGGGACGGTGAGCTCGCTCAGCTGGACCGCTTCGCCCCAGGAGTACTGGCACGGATTCACGGTTGGCGTGGTGCCGGAACCCGGGACCTACGCGCTGCTGCTCGCCGGGCTCGGCGCGCTCGTGCTCGTCGCGCGCCGGCGCAAGCCCCGCATAGCGCCCCACCCAAACCCCATCCCTCCTCCCCGAGGAGGGCAGCGCGCAGCGGCCGGGGTGGTGCGGGCGCATGCGGCACTAACGAACGCCGCAACCACCCCGCCGCGCATTCGCGCGGCACCCCTCCCTGCAAAGGAGGGGAGGGGCGTGCTGCGACGCGCCGCGTGTTTCTGTCCCCGCCTCGCCGAGGCGGCGTGGCCGCGGCCCCGCGATGCGCTGATCAGGAGACCTTTTCCCAGCGTGATCGAGGAGATCGGCCGCGCGAGCCATCACCCTCGAGGTCACCGGCATCACCTGCAAGGGCTGCGTGATGTCCGTGGGCAAGTGGCGCGAGCAGGTGCGCGGAGCAGGACGGCCGGCCCGAGCCTGGAGAAGGCGCGCGCCGTCCTCCGGGGCAGCGCGGACGCGCAGGCCCGGAGCAGGTCCGCCGAGGACGAAGGCTACGCGGCTTGCGCTGCAGACCTGCGCGGGACGAGGGCCTCCGCGCGCGCCGCGACGCGCGCACCGCGACGCGCGCGATGCGACGGCGAGCCGCCCGCTCTACCGCGCGTCCCACCCGGCCGGCAACTCGTGCGCGATGCCTTGGTGGCACTCGATGCAGGTCTGGCCCTTCTCGGTGGCCGCCTTGTGCTTGCGCTGCGCGAGCCGGTTCTGCGTGGCGAGGTTCATGGACTCCGCCGAGTGGCAATTGCGGCATTCGCGCGAGTCGGTCGCCTTCATCGTGGCCCAGATCTTCTGCGCGAGCACGAGCCGGCGCGCTTCGAACTTCTCCGGGGTGTCGATCGTGCCGACGACCTTGTGGTAGAGCTCGTTGGTCGCCGCGATCTTCCGCCTGACCTTGTAGGCCCACTCCCTCGGAACGTGGCAGTCGGCGCAGGTCGCGCGCACGCCGGTCGGATTGGTGAAATGCACGGTTTCCTTGAGCTCCTTGTACACGGTGTTCCGCATCTCATGGCACGAGACGCAGAACGCCTCCCGGTTCGAGAGCTCCATCGCCCAGTGGAAGCCGCCCCAGAACAGGACGCCGCCGATGACCCCGGCGATGAGCAGCGTTCCCAGCGAGTAGCGCATGCTCGGCCGCCAGAGGGCCGACCACCAGCGCGCGGTGATGCCCTTTGCGGGAGTCGTGCCGCTCGGCTCAGCCATGGTCGCCTCCTCTACTTGAGCGTAACCGCCGTGATGTCGGCATCGACGCCGATGCCGAGCGTGAGCGGGAACGAGACGTGATGGAAGCGCGTGGTCACGTTGTCGTCGTGCACCGCGAAGCCCACCGTGTACTTGCCGCCGACCTTGAGGATCTTGTCGTCGGCGGGGTTGCCCGTGTCGAGCTTGCGCCGCCAGACGAGCGTGTAGGTCCCGTCCTTCCAGGTGCCGTAGGAGGCGTCGTTGTCGGCGGCCGAGCCCTTCGCATCGATCCGGCTGAGCAGGCGCCCGGGCAGGATGTCGCCGGCGCGCCAGTCGGCCTTGGGGTCGAACGGCACGGCATTCGCTTCCTTGACGACCGCCGCCGGCTTGTCCGCGTTGCCGATGTCCTCCGCCCGCAGTGCCTTGAACCCGACCTTCGCCGCGTCGAACATGTAGAGCGGCGTCATCGTCTTGCGCTCCACGTTCCACGAGAACGGGTTCTTGCCGGCATCGAAGTTTCGGTACTCGAGGACGTAGCCGTCATCGGCCATGCCGACCGGCGCAGAGCGCGCCGCGCGCCATTGCATCAGGTCGAGGAACCGGCCCTCGGCCTTGAGCTTGGCGATCTCCTCTTTCGCGCGCGTCTTGTCCCAGCTTGCCGCCGGATCGGTCCGGGTCGACGCGAGGTACTTGCGCACGTCCGAGTGCCTGAGACCGTCCGCGCCGAGGAGCGGGTGTTTCTTAACCGGGTCGCCGACCACTTCGTTGCGCGTATCGCGCATGCCGTCGTGGCAGGTCAGCCAGCAGCCCTGCTGCGCGAACCGCGCGACCTTGCCGTCGTCCAGCATGATCGAGAACCGGTCCTCGTAGAGCGGCGGCTGCTCGCCTGAGCGCACCGCCTTGTCGTTGCGGTCGTGGCCGTACCATTTCCACTGCTTGCCGTCGAAGCGCACGTAGTCGTGCATGCGCCCTTCGCGCGCCAGGTGGGACTTCCACTGGAAACGCCAGTAGAGGTACTCGGCGTCGTGCGCGGCCTGCACGGTAACGTCGAGGACGCCGTTCTTGCCGGGGATCGGCGTGGGCTCGACGACGTCGCCTTTCACGAGGATGCCGCCGAGGTCCTTCTCGTCGACCTCGTGGCAGGACACGCAACTCTTGCCCTGCCTCACCGACCGGGCGCCCTTGTGGGCGCGGCTCACCAGCCAGTCGTAGGTCGACTCGCCCGGATAGAACAGCGTGACCGACTTCGGCGGAACGGCCTGCCAGTCGATCGTCCGCGGGTCCGCGGCAAGGGTCGGGTCCGGAACAGATGCCGCGAGCAGGCCTGCCGCGGCGACTCCGAAAGCGGTTCGCTTCATGCCCGTCCTCCCGTACGCTGGCGCGGTTCCTACCGTCGATGGTGAATACGATGCACCCGTCGGTACGCCGCCAGTTGACAAAAATCAAGCGCGCGCGTGCTGGCTCGCATGGCCGCCCCGTGCGGCGCGCATCCGCTTCGCCGGGACGGTGAGCTCGCTCAGCGGGACCGCTTCGCCCCAGGAGTACTGGCACGGATTCACGGTTGGCGTGGTGCCGGAACTCGGGACCGACGCGCCGCGGCTCGCCGGGCTCGGCGCGCGCGTGCTCGTGGCGCACCGAGCGCTCGATCCCCTCCTCACCGAGGAGGGGAGGGTCGTTCTGCAACGCGCCGCGTGTTTCTATCCCCTCCTCCCCGAGGAGGGGCGGCCGCGCAGCGGCCGGGGTGGTGCGGGCGCAGGCAGCACTGCGAACGCCGCAACCACCCCGCCGCGCATTCGCGCGGCACCCCTCCTTGAAAAGGAGGGGAGGGTCGTTCTGCAACGCGCCGCGTGTTTCTATCCCTCCTCCCCGAGGAGGGGGCAGCGCAGCGGCCGGGTGGTGCGGGCGCATGCAGCACTGCGAACGCCGCAACCACCCCGCCGCGCTAACGCGCGGCACCCTCCTGAAAAGGAGGGGAGGGTCGTTCTGCAACGCGCCGCGTGTTCCTATCCCTCCTCCCCGAGGAGGGTGGCCGCGCGAGCGGCCGGGGTGGTGCGGGCGCAGGCAGCACTGCGAACGCCGCAACCACCCCGCTGCGCTAACGCGCGGCACCCCTCCTTGAAAAGGAGGGGGAGGGTCCTGCTGCGACGCGCCGCGTGTTTCTATCCCCTCCTCCCCGAGGAGGGGTGGCCGCGCAGCGGCCGGGGTGGTGCAGGTGCATGCAACACTGCAAACGCCGCAACCACCCCGCAGCCTGCCGCGACATCCTTTCCTGCAAGCGCGCGGCCCAAACAACCCGCGCGCACGCGCCGCGCACGCGCCGCGCTCGCGCTGAGCACCTGCACACCGACGCATAAGCAGCCTTGCCGCGAAGGCTTGATTTGACCGCGCCGCGACACCGGCGCACGCTTCCCCGCGCAACCTCGGGGGAGGCGGGCGTGGACCGTGTGCACAGGACGCGCGCGTGCGGCTGGACAGCCGGCACGCTGCTGCTCACCGCTGGTCTCGCGGCGCCGGCAGGCGCGTTCGTCGCGAGCATCGATGCCTACCGCGTCGATCGGGACGGCGCCGTCTTCCTGAGCGACGGCTTCGACAACGGACTCGAACCGCCCGAGGCCGCCGGGTTCGCGGGCGCGTACAGCGTGTTTGGCGTCATCCCGGACACCGCGGAATCCGGCAGCCGGCTGGCCCTCGACACGTCCCTCGGCGTGTTCTCCTTCAATGCGGCGGGCGACCCGCGGCAGACGGTCCAGGTCAATCACCTGACCGATACCACCGGCGCAAACCCGAGTCTCGGGCTCTACCGGAGCCACAACCTGTCCGTCGCCGGTCTCTTCGACATCGTGCCGATGCCTGGGCCGTTCAGCATCTACGCCGTGGGCGTGCGCGATTTTCAGATTGGCGGCGGCACGCGCGAGCAGCTCCAGCTCCAGGTGTCTCGCAATGACGCCACTGCGTTCGGCGCGGTGCGGGTCGCCCTCGTCAAGCAGGTGTTCGGCGCCGGCGGCGGCAGCACCGGGCTCGGCAGCGTGCTGTTCGAGCCGCCGTCCGATGCGACGCGGATCGCGCTCAAGCTCGAGCACCTGGCCGATACCGACTCGTTCACGGCGTCTTTCCGCTTCTGGGATACGAGCGGCCCGCTGACCACCGACTTCACCGTGCTCGGCACCGGGACGATGTTCAACGACCGCAACTACGTTCGGCCGGTCTTCTTCGCCTCGACGCAGCCGGTGCCCGAGCCGGGCACCTACGCGCTGCTGGCGGCAGGGCTGTGTGCGATCGCGTGGGCGACGCGCCGGCGGCGCGCGCCGGCCCCGGGCAGGCACGCATGAGAGGCGCCGCACCTCGCTTCGCGCGTTGCGCCTCGACGGCGCTCGTCGATCGTTCACCGAGCATCTCGCCGACGGCGCGCGCACAGGTCTCGCGGATCGTCTAGCCCATCTCTACGGCGGACTGCGCCCGGTGAATGGCGGCCCGCGCGAGTGGGCCGCCAGCGTGCGACGAGCACGATGACCGCTCGCGCCAAGGCGCAAGCACTGCTCGCCGACGTGTGCCATCGCTGAAGTTCACGTTCTTGGTCCCTCCGCGCCGAGAAGCAGGGGTGGCGCAAAGCGCCGGCGTGGCGGCAATGCGGTGGAGCAATACCCATCGCCCCCGGGCGCAGGAGCGTCGAGCGCCGCGGACCGCGATTGTCAACGATGGTTACAGACGCCGCGCGGACTTGCGCATCCGCGGTCGCACCCGCATGCTCTTCGGCGTCGGGAATCGCTCGGAGCGCGCGCGTGACACGATCGCTCGTCACCACCATCGTCGGCTTTTGCCTGCCCGGGCGCGCGCCAGCGTGCCGCTTCCGGGCGCGGCTTCGATCTCGCGCGGTTCCACGGCGACGCCGGCGGGAGCGGCGGCGTGACGGGCAACGCGACCGCACGCGGCGCCGGCTCTGCATAGACCGTCGGAACATTGCGCCCACGAGGTCCGGCGCGGCGCGCGGCGCGACAGCCCCGCTGCTCCATGGCGGCGAGCCACGACGTGTTTCCCCGGTCGGCCCGGGCCGCGAGCGCCGTCTTCCGCACCGCATCGCCCGCAGCCAACCAACACGGGTTCGAGACCGCCGCAATGCCGCAACCCGGCACCTGTGTGATGGCCGGGAGTATTAGTGCGCGCGGCGCGTCGCCCACTGCAACCGTGGTAGCGCGGAAGCTTGCTATGATCGAGCGTCGGCCGGTGTACCGTGAGCGCTCAGTCGTGCAACGACGACACCCTGGATGGGCATGGTTCGCGGCGCTCGGCCGAAGGGCGTATTGAGCCAAGGCGATCGGCGCGCTAAGTTGAGGGTCACTTGCAGACCACGCGGCAACCTCGTTCCTGCCACCGATGCGCCCGGAGCCCCTTTGGGGCGCCGGCCTGAGCCATAGGATCCCGGCATGCAGCTGCACCCCGTCCCGGCATCCATGGAAAGCATCCGCGCGCCGGCTCTTCTCCTCCATCGGAAGAGCGTTCTCCGCGGGAAGAACCTTCCCCGATGAATGCACGCGCGTCCGAATCGAGCGATCTCGCCCCGGGTCTTCGGCACCTGCGCATTCTAGGCAGTCGCGGCATTCCCGCGAATCACGGCGGGTTCGAGACCTTCGCGGAGAAGCTGTCGCTGTACCTGCTGCAGCGCGGATGGAAAGTGACCGTGTACTGCCAAGAAGAAGGGCACGGACCGGTCGTCGAGGATCGCTGGAACGGCGTGCACCGAGTGAGGATCCCGTCCGGGCCCGACACCGCGCTCAGCACGATCGTTTTCGACTGGAAGTGCGTGCGCCATGCCGCCAGGTCCCCGGTCTGTGCCTCACGCTCGGCTACAACACCGCCGTCTTCACCTGGTTCCTCAAGCGGGCCGGAATCAGGAATCTCATCAACATGGACGGCATCGAGTACAGGCGTGAGAAATGGGGGCAGCTCGCACGGCTGTGGTTTCGCTTCAACGAGCGCGCCGCCTGCAGGCTTGCCGATCACATGCTCGCCGACCACCCGGCGATCAAGAAGCATTTGACCCGGATCGCGCCCGCCGAAAGGATCACCGTACTGCCGTACGGCGCGGACGCATTGCCCGCCTCGCCTGTCGCACCGCTGGCTGCCCTCGGGCTCGAGCCCGGACGCTACCTGACCGTCGTTGCCCGACCCGAGCCCGAGAACTCGATACTCGAGATCGTGCAAGGCTTCTCTGCGAGGCCGCGCGGCGTCCAGCTCGCGGTGCTCGGCCGCTATGATGAGGCGAACCGCTACCACCGAGCCATCAAGAGCGCCGCGAGCGACGAGGTGCGCTTCCTCGGTGCGATCTACGACACCGCCGTCGTCGGCGCATTGCGGTACCACTGCCTTGCATACCTGCACGGACATCAAGTGGGAGGCACCAACCCGTCGCTCGTGGAAGCAATGGCCGCCGGCAACGCGGTCATCGCGCACGACAACCAGTTCAACCGCTGGGTAGCCGGCGAGGTGGCTCGTTACTTCACGAGCGCCGGCCATCTGGCCGAAATGCTGGACGGCCTGCTCGCGAACCGCGACGGCGTGGAAAGAATGCGCGCCGCAAGCAGGGCGAGGTTCTCAGTAGAGTTCGACTGGCGCGCAGTATCAGCGAATTACGAGGAACTGCTGCTTGCCTATGACACCCCTGATAATTTCGCGCAAGCGGAAGAGGCGGGAGTCGTAGTGACTGACTGAGCGATCTTGTCCGCGGTACGCGACAATCTAGAAAGCCGAGCGCAAAACACGCAGCCTGGTTGAGGCACGCTCGCGCCTGAGGCTCAGCTTAACGTGATCTTAGTGCGCACAAACTCATAGAGCTCCTGCACCGACTGCTCGATCGCCCGATTCTCCGTGTCAAGCACCAGGTCCGGAGCTTCGGGCACCTCGTAGGGTGCGTCGACGCCCGTCATCTCTTTCAGCTCTCCCCGCCGAGCCTTCGCGTAGAGGCCCTTCGGATCACGCCGCTCGCACGTCTCGATGCTTGCCTTCACGTACACCTCGTAGAAACTACCGCGCCGCACGGCAGTTCGCGCCATCGTGCGATCCGCACGGTAGGGCGAGATGAAAGCCGTGATGCAGACGAGCCCGGCATCGGCGAAGAGTGCCGCAACCTCGCCCACGCGCCGTATGTTCTCTTTGCGGTCGTCGGGCGAGAACCCGAGATTCGAGTTCAGCCCGTGGCGCACGTTGTCGCCGTCCAGCGTGTATACCACGATGCCCGCATCGAAAAGCCGTCGCTCGAGCTCCATGGAGATGGTCGACTTGCCCGAGGCTGGTAGTCCCGTCAGCCAGATGACCGCGCCCCTTTGCCGTAAGCGCTCCTCGCGCTCGTTCAAAGTAATCTTGTGCCGGACGGGGGTGATGTTCCGCGAGAGTGAAAGCATTGGTCTAAGGAGCTCGAGAATCTACGGAACCGCTGATTTGGTGTGAGTGGGGCCAGCAGCTAGGCCAACCTGCTAGGTGCTAGGGCCTCGCGCACTACAGCCCTCCTCCCCAAGACCGTCATTGCGAGCACGGTGATAATCCTAGCTATTCGTGTATCCGAGTAGTCCCATTGTGTCTTGGAAAAGGACTTCGACTTGCTCGTTGAGCTTGGGAAGCTGTCTTCGAGGCCTTGCGTAGAGCCGCCGCTCCGCGTACCGCAAGACATTGGGATCCGGTTCAAGCCCGCATGCCATTTGGAGACGTCCTAGTTCACTTTCTGGTGCGCAAAGCAGGTTCTCATAAGAGATACGAATAAATCGTTCTGGGAAACGCGCTTGCTGTCGGATCCCTTCCCGCATCGTGACTATCCATTCGAGTGCCGCACGATTCGCATGATCAAGGTGGGGGGAAGCGACGTTCCATATGGACGCTAAAGTGGGTTCACTAAGAACAAGTTGCTCTCGAAAGTAATGCCACTTGGCATCGTTTCTTCCCCACCAGTCATCGACATTGCGATCGCTGAGTTGTCCACGCCTTGAGGACCACTCCACAATCGATGAGACTGCATCTTGCCCATTGCGTGTGATGAAAATGATAGATGCATCAGGAAAAATGCTTAGGACGTATTCGACGCGAAAGATCAGTTCGGGGTACTTATCAACAACGCGTGCTGCTCCGGTTAACCTTCGATATCGATGAAATAATCTGTGGGCGCGATCCGTCAATTGTCTATCCACGTCAGCGGCCGTGAGCCTAAAGACTCCTCCGTTAATCGCATAGTTAGCGTTGACGTCCTGTCGACGATCGATTACGTGCCACAGTGCTTTGGCTCATTTAGGAACGCAACGTCCCGATGCACAGAGAGGAGTATCCCAAGGATAGTAGTACCAGAACGACCGAGGCCAGTGATGAAGATGGGTCTGTGGAGACGCGGGTGACCTGGTAGCGCTGCTAAGAAACTCAGCCAGGTAAACACAATCGGGTTAATCCAACGTCCTCTCGTCGTAAGAGGACGCCCCTCGAAGAAGGCGTAGCTAGTCAACCTACGCGCCAGAGCGCGAGGCCCTAACTGGAGGTAATCACGATCAATTTGGGCGATCACCGTCTTCGGCATCGAGTACGGGTTTGACTGCGACACCTAAGCTACCGTACAGGCGTAGCATTTCGTGGGCGTATCTTTCTTCGCTAAATGACTCAACAACAAATTGTCTCGCGCAGCGCCCCTGATTAGCAACCGCTGCATCGTGCATGTGGGTGTACTCGAGAAGCCTGGCCGCAAGATCATCGGCGTTGCCGCTTTCGAAAAGCGCGCCTGTTTGAAATACCCGGATAAGTTCAGGAATTCCCCCTATATCGGCACCGATTACTGGTTTTCCTAGAGCATAGGCTTCGAGAATGCTCTTGGGAGCATTCTCATACAACTCCGACGGCAACACCACCGCGCGAGACCCTCTTACTAGCGTGGAGAGTGCATCCCCAGTACGATGATCCACAATATGGACATTGGGATTTCCCTCAATCGCGGCATGCAGAGACGCCGCGTCTGGGCCTACCCCGACCAGAACGAGCTTGCAGTTAGCCATGCGAGCAGCCTTCAGAAGCGTTCTGACGCCTTTCTCGCGAATTAATCGCCCAAAGTAGACAAAATAGCCACCAGGTTCGAACTGCGGGATGTAATCGGCCGCTTGTATAAAGTTCGGAACATACTCGAGGTCACTCGCTCGCCAGCCCCATTCCTGAAACTTTCTTAGGTAGAAGCGGCTGGGAACAACAATCTTGTCTAGATGTCTTGAGTAGAGGCCGCACGTTCGGTGTACAAATGTCTCGACTGCAATAAGGGAGCTGAGCGCGAGCGAGTCTTTGACGCATCTATTGACCACCAGTGGGAGAATCTTGGAGCTTCTGCATCGCTCGCAAATACCCCGCTGGTTGTGCATTTTGTACGCTGGACAAAGGAGTTTGAAATCATGTGCGGTAAGCACGATCGGAATATTGCGTTCCTTTAGAAGCGAGAAGACGGAGGGCGAGATGTGATGGTAAATGCAATGAACGTGTGCGACGTCGGGCTTGAAGCGACGTAAGAGCGAGGCCATCTTCCTGCGAGCCTCGAGCGAGTACACTATTTTCGCGGCCATGACTAATCGATCGCGCCACCGATAGGTCCGCCCAAACTCGATCTCACTCACGAAGTATTGCTCCCAGGGAGAAGGGGCGTTCTGCGGATGATGCATGGAGAACATCGCTGTCTCCCATCCCAAATTGCGGAAAAGCGCCTCGTGCTCGAGGAAGACTGCATCAGAGCCACCACGGCGATAATGGTAGGTGTTTAGGGAGAGCAAACGGGGCATCGCGCTGGCCTAAGCTGGTGGACCTTGGAACAGGAATGCGAAATAGGACCGAGCGACCGTCAGCCAGTCGCAACCCTCTCCGGCGCGCTTTGCGGCCGCCACGTAGGTTTCGGGCCTCGACCGGATTAGCTTGATTGCGGAAACCAACTCCGGCGCTGTCGCGCCTTGTCTCAACAGCTCGCCCGCGCCGCTAGCTAGCGCTTCTGGGATGTCGCCCACTGAAGTCGCAACAACAGGCTTATGGAACGCCATTGCAAGCTTCAGGACACCACTGGTAGTCCCCTCGTGGTAGGGTAAGACGACCAGGTCAGCGGCGGCGAAGTAACGCTCTACCTCGCTGAATGGGATTCGAGTGTCGTGGACAACGAACCCAGGTCTAGACTTATAGGAGGCAAGGCGCTTCCTAAGAGCGCTATTTTGCGACGCGATTCCGTTAGAACCCGCGACAATGAACGAGTACCCTGGGAGATGCGCCAGCGCGTCCGCAGCGGATAGGAAGGTAGCGATGCCTTTTCTTTCATCTATCCTGCCAAAGAACAAGACGACGAAATCGTCGTCTCGAAGCTGGGCGAACGATCTAATCGCCTCGGCCCGCGAGCTCTTCCTGAGCACAAATATGTCGTAGACTCCATGAGGTACCACAGCTGACTGGGTATGAACGCCCAGTCGCCGGAGATCCGCAAGGCTGCGGTGGGAATGCGCAATTAGTGAGTCGAAACTGTTGTAATAGATACGTCTTGCGGCCCTACTCCATGGGCGAGGGTAGTGCGGGAGCGTGTCATGAACAGTGACCGCGCATCGTATTGAAGCGAAACGCAACAGCCTGAAGAGTAGAGCATCTAGTAGCTCGAATCTAAGCACTGACTGAACCAGAATGAGGTCCGGACGCCGAGCGACCATCCGTAATCCGAAAAGAACAACATCGAGTGGGTACCTGCGCGTCCTATGGAACGCGGTTACGCAGCGAATGTCTGGAAAGCGTCGGAAGAGGTCTGAATTCTGCGCGGTATAAAAGTACGGGCGTTGCTAGCTTAGCTAACGCTCTGCAAAGTGCGATCGAGTAATGGGTAACTCCGGAATCTCCGGTAAAGCAAACTACGGCAACATCTGGGGAGATGGCGCTTGAGAAGCTTTCATACAGGCTCTTGAAGCGTAACCGGCGATCCGCAGAACTGGTTGACGGCTCTTGTTGCTTGAGCCGATCGTAGCGAGTTAGAGAGAAGGAAGCGGCAAACTTGGGCACGTTCGGCACAGGTCGGATACCGTCGGGCTTGCTGTGCTACTAACTCTTGGAGCGGCGTTTATACGACGTAACAACGCTCTGAACTTGCCGACTTGTTACGCGATCAATTCGCAAGCGATACGCACTAATCAGCTTGCGAGAAGATTACCGCTGTAATGGAATGGGGCGCGAGTGTGACGCGCAGTTTCCCGTCTCGCGATAGTTCTTTAATTCCTAAGGTCCTTTTCGGAACTATATTGAATGGCTTCTCGTTGCTGTTGCGTTCCTCCGGACTAGTACCCGTCACCACGGACATATCGAAGGTAAGACGCCGTGTGGAAAACCCTTTGAGCGTGATAACGGCCATCTCAGCGATCGGAGCGCGATTCACTGCCAAGACACTGAACCGACGCTTTGCTCCGTCGCGCGTTAATACGGCACGAACGTCGTATCCCCCGCGATAGCCGCTTAGATTCTGGGATCTCACTTCAGTACGGACAATCTCGGGCAGAGCCGCCTCGCGCAAGACTCGCATCGCCCAGTAGACGACATTCGGATAGACGAGATCGCTCATTGTGTCATGGTAGAAAAGCTGCCACGGACCTCTAGCACCCAAACCGTGCCAGTTCGCGGCCACAACGTGGCTACTCTGCATAAGCATCAAGAGAAAATCCGCGGTCGATTCCGCGCCGCCTAAGTTGCCGGTTTGGGCCCAGTTGCCTTCCCATCGACCCACGAGAGGCCGGCTAGGCCACTTGGCGTGTTCTGTGATGAATATCGGTATTGGTGGGCCCGGTGACTCGTCGCGAGGTCGTATGTCTTCGATGATCTCGTGCATAAGGTTTTGCACACGAGGGACGGAAATACCATCATAGTAAGGATGAAATGCGTATCCATCCACAATCTTTGCTAGTTGCCTTGCAACTACGCGATTGAATTCAAGCTCCGGCGTTGCTAGATTGCGCGCTCTCAACTCCCATGGAGCGGATTTGGTTTGTGCGATTAGGAAAATGTTAGGATTGTTCTGCTTCATTGCCATTCCGACTTCCCTTGCACGTGCTGAATACTGCGCAGCGCTTATCGCGTGCCTGCCTCGGTCGAGTTCATTTCCGAGTTCCCAGAGGAGTACGGGACACGCCAAACTCGTTGTGCACGGGCGACGCCATTCCCGTTCACCAGTACCCTCTCGTGCGCTTGCATAGGCTACCCAACTCGCTGCGTAGCTCGCGACCTCCTTGTCACTCCAAGCACGACCGTTGCCTCCAACCAGGTTTATCGTAATGAGCGGCACTCCGCCGACTTCTTTTACAAAATGAATAAACTCATCGAACCCGAAGAGCGGCAAAGCTTCACGGCCGTACTCGTCACGCTGAGGGCGTCTTGAGGACTGCGGACCAATGCTCTCGTCCCAGAAGAAGTGGTTCGATGGGGTGCCTCCGGGATATCGGTAAACGGCACCGCGAAACGGTTGAAGATATTCGATTACTTCTGGTCGCGGAGTACCATGGCGCGTGTATCCAATCTGAAAATTCGCCCAAACAACGTTGAAACCAAACAGCGCGGGCAACTCCTCCCTTCGAGTGGTTTTCTCAAAGTCAGCGAGAATCTCAACTGTCGAGCCAGCGTGACAAATAGCAGCCCAGGTCATAACCCAAGCAAGCATCACAAGATGCTCTGCAAGCGTCCGCCACGAGTGGCGCGTAGATAGCAGGGGGTGGGTCACTTTGCTCCTCCGCAGATCCGTAACCCGTCCTTGTCTAGGAAGCGTCATTTCCTCCTGGGCGTGTGTGCGCAACTCCGAAGAATAATGTCATGAGGAGGACGAGCCCTGGGTCCTGGTAGGCCGGTGAAGTAAAAGATAGAAGAAACGCAAAGGAGGAGCCGGCGAAGGACATCAGCCAATACTGCCGCTGTGTGCGACTTTGTTTGAATAGTGCCTTCTTGAGTGGGTAGAAGATCAAGAACAGAGATATCGCGCCCATCAACGAGAGTCCAATCCACCCCGTTTCCGCCAAGATATTTGGCCAGTATGTATCCATCATGTATTTCTCTCGCTCGACGAACCACGAGTACCGCCCGAATCCTCTTTCGAAGTGCAGCGAGTCGTCGAAGCGTGTTGCTCCAGCTCCCCCGAATGTGCCTAGCCCGCTCCCCAGCGGAACCCGGGAGTTTGCAATGTCCTTCGCATGAAGGTACATCACGGGCCGAGGATGCGTGATCGCCGTGTAACCCAAGATGCCCCAGGAAATTGCCTCTCGTTCAAGGTTGCGTTGAACGGGTGGTAACAGAAACGTGGTCGTTAGACCCGCCGCAATGAGGATGGCAGCGATTAGGCTATGTGTTGGAGTGCGACCACGCTCAACAATATAGACAGCGAAGCATATTGCAATAATGCTAAGAATTTCTTGCCGCTCGGTCGAAGCGAGAGTTAGCAGGAAATAGACAAGGCTGACCGTGTAAAAGACGAAGCGTCTCTCGACGCAAGCGCGACAAAACGCAATGATGGCCATCATTCCGGAGAATGCAGCAAAAAACGACGGGTGCTGAAATGTCGCCATGCCTCTGGAGGGAAACACTTCTAGGGGATCGGGACCGGGGTGAGCCGGACCGAAGTAGCTAAAGTACGTCGAAGGCTCGAGCCATTGCCAAGCGAGAGCCGTGGCCATGGGCAACCAAAGCCATTGCACGCAACACCAAAAGATCGTCTCCGTCCGCCTAGTCCAGGCGACGTAGAAACCGAGTAGCAGAAGGAAGTAGAACTTCAGATTCGTGGCGAACTGGTAGGCGCCTGGCATGATCTGAGAGCGTCCAAAGACGCTGCTCATCAATGAAATGACTAAGAACAATCCAAGTAACGCGCCTAAGGCACGCATGGACTTAGAACGTCGCAAGACCGCTATTCCTTCCGACAGCAGCAGTGGCGCTGCGGCGATCAATAACAGCTCCAGGACGAAATACAACCGTACCCCGGTGAACTTATGGATCACGGGCAAGACCAAGACGAGGACAAACAATGCCCAGAAGAGTGAGTCGCGCACCCCAAGCCTGCGCGAATCAAGAATCACCGCATAGATTGGTACTAGGCAACTCGCTGCGGCTAAAGCGACTGCTAGAGCGCCTAATCCGGCGCCTGTCGCTGCTCCAATCAGGCTTGCAGCCACAAACGCACTGGCTGTCAAGAAAGCGAGACGCCCGCGCGACCTAAGCGGTGAATAGCCGCTTGCTTCTGCAGACTGTAAATACATATCTAGTTTCGGTGGGTCCCGAACGAGCATTGCCGGCGCTTCTTACAGAAAGCTTGCTTGCTGCAGTCTCACCGCTTAGGGCTCGCGGGACTTTAGCCTCTATGGAGGCATGCGGTGGAATTTCCGCGGTTTTCAGACATGGAAAAGCTCGCGTCCTAGGAGGTAGTTCATGCTCTGGCGCTCGGCAGGGGCGAAAGGGGAAAGCAGCCATGCCACGACCAGAAAAGTCAGGCCGGCGCCCGCGCCGAGCACCAGCAGATCCAGCCACAATGATGCTGTGCGCGGTACCAGCCCGGCCGCTATCGCACCGGCTGCCGCCGCCATGCCGAGCCGAGCAAGTCCCGCGTGATCGGGGCGGTATCCGCCCCCGCTCAGTCCGGAGATGACGACGAGGGCAAAGAGAAGATGCCCCGCGCCGAGCGCGGCTACCCCGGCCCATGGGCCGGCGCCGGAATAAAGCAGCCAGAACATGATCGGTAGGGTGAAAAGCCCTACCGCGGCACCCAGGATGCACAATCGTGCGCGGCCGGCCGTTACGGCCACGGTCTCCAGCAGTTGCCGCTGGCTGAAGGGCACCAGCGCCAGCATGAAAGCAAAGAAGAGTAGGCCCGTGCGCGCGAAATTGCCACCCGAGAGCAATGAAATTAGGGCTTCGCCACCCGCGACCGAAAAACTCACCACGGGCATGAGTACGAACAGGCTCAACTTGCCAGCCAAGTTGGCGTTGCGGGAAAGCTCCGCCATGCCGCCGCCGCCCACGTAGCTGGCCACCAGCTTGGGGCGGACTAGACTGAAAAGTAACGTGGCAGGCAGGTAGCGCGCCGCCTGTGCGTAGAGGCTGTGGAGGAAGCCGAACACCGCCGCCGTCTCAACACCTGCGAAGCGTTGCAGCAGGAGCAGGAAGACCTGCGGGCCGTAGGCCAAAGTGAGCAGATGACCGCCATACATGGGCAGCGCCACGCGCCAGAGTTCGCGCGGGGCGGGTGCCTTCCAACCCACCCTAGCCGACGGTGCAGGTAGTGCGCGCACATGTTTCGTCAGGCCGGCCAGCGCAACCAGCGCCGCGAGCAGGCTAGCTGCGAGCTCGGCAGCGAGCACGGTGCTCAATCCTACTTCTCCGAGCACGACCAACAGACCGAGCGAACAGAGGAACAGCGCTTGGCGTAGCACTAGGCTCGCGCGTATTTTGCCGTGTTGCAGGAGCGGGCCGAGCAGTCCTTCGCACAAGAAGCGCCAACAACCTTCGGCGAAGACCAGTCCCGCCCACGCGAGCCCGGCGGCGGACGGCACGGCGATCCCCAACGTGGGCAGCACGGAGTCGAAAGTGAGCCCCCCAGCACGGCGAGGGCGAGTAACATGCCCGCCTGCCAGTGCAGCAACCGCCGGACGAGACCGCGGATGACTGGCGGCGCGGCATGCAGGCGCGCTTCGGGTAGGTACCGCGCGGCCGCCCAGGGCAGGCCCAGGCCGCTCAAGGCGTAGAGGAGCTCTGCCGCCGCGAGCAGACTGACATACGCGCCGTACTCGGCCACCGGCAGCAGTCGCACCAGCCAGAGCAGGATGGTGAAGGTAAGCAGCCCCGAGACGGCCTTGCCAGTCAGGAACTGCCAGGCACTGCGCCGCAGGGCAGCGGCGGAATAGGGGTGGGCGCTCACGCTTGAGGGTGCGCCTCCCGGCGCGCTAGCCCGGCCGCGTGTCCCAGCAGCACGTAAGGCGCGATCTGGAAGATCACCGCTTCGATCAAGGCGCAGCGAGCTGCAGTAGACGAGATAGGAAGTAAGTAGCGGCAGCGCGGCCCGGATGGTCGCCGCGTCGGGACGTATCCAAGCCAAACCAAAAACGGCATGCCGCGGACGCTGCGGGGATGTGTCGCAACCACGAACAACACTTGCAGGAAGACGACGAATCCGAGTATAGGGACGCCCCATACGGCGCTGCTCGCCAGTCCTGCCGTGAAGATGGGGATCACGCCAGCTAGCAGCGGGCCGAGGCCCAGAACGGCCAAAATCTTCCAGACGGGACAAGCGAAAAGGGGTGAACCGAAAAGCGCGCCTGCAGAAAGCCCGGCGAGGACGAGATCGGCCGTCGGGGCGATAGCGCCGAAGAACGCTGTGACGATTGCGAAGAGAAATACGAAAACGGGTCGGGCAAGCGCACGGCGCCCGGTCCGCGCAACCGGCGGGGCGAACGGAGCGGGCGCCGGCAACGCCATATCAGTTCCGGAGCCGCGCTCGCCTATCCGCGGCTCCGTAAAGGCGAGCTCTCGCATCCTCGCCGAGCGCCGTATAGAGGTCCCTTGCGAACGCCTGCTGCAGTCCGTACGCGGCCTCATGATCGGCAGCGATGCTGGAGACGCGGAAGAGCAGACCGTCGGGCACCTTCCCCTCGATGCCGTAGGCGATCTGGGCGAGCTTTCGGTCGAGCCCGCCCGTGACGGTGCGCTCGCCGACGGTGATCCAGTACGTGATGGGTTCGATGCGGCTCTGATGCTGTGCCACCAGCCGCTTCACGGGGATACGCGCGAGGCCGAGATCGACCTGTCCCTTTTCCCGTCTTAGGACTTGAAATCCCTGCGCGGGGTAGCAGACTTCCGGCAGATGAACCTGCATGCTGTCGCTCTGATCGCCGCCGTAGGCGATCGACAGCATGATGCGCTCGCCGCGGCGGTTGACGTAGGTGCGTGCGAGCACCTGGTTGTAGATCTGATCCAGCTTGGCCTGAACGTCCGGGCTGACTGTGATCGGGACGATGGACGTGTCGATCTTCCAGGTTCCGAATTCCTTGGGGACGAGGGTTTCGAGGTCGATCCGCCCCTGCTGCTCACTGAGCACGATCCGGGGTGTCAATGCGTAGGCTGCCCACGCGGCTGCGAGCATCGCCACGCCGACGGCCCAGCTCTTCGATTGCGAAAGCCTCATGCGCGTCGCCCCGCCGTCCGCAGCGCCGGGAACAGCCCCAGAACCGCGTCGAGCACGAAGAGCAGCACGAGGGCGATCACGAACAGGATCATGCCCGCAAACCCGTGCAGGAAACCCTGTCCCGCCGCGTCGCCGAAGTGGTAGGTGACCAGCACCAGGATCATCACCCGGATGACGTTGGCGGCGAAGGCGATGGGCAAGATGGCGCCGAGCAGTATCGCGTTGCGCCAGCGGCTTTGATACTGCATCAGATAGAGGTAGAGGCCGCCGAGGGCCGAGAGGGAGTACATGGAATTGAGGCCCGAGCAGGCGTCGGCCACCAGCAGCTGGTAAGGGCCCACGCTTAGAACCACGCCGGTGCGCGCGACAGGGTAGCCGGTCCAATACAGCAGGTTCTCGGCGATCAGCGACACGTTCTGCTTGAGCGGGCCGGTGATCGCGTCGACGATCACGCCGGGCAGCGGCACCATGAAGACCAGAAATAACAGCGGGAACCACAAGGCCTTTACGGATTGCCGGGCCGCGGAGCTGCAGCAGTGCGCCGGTCAGCACCGGGATCTGCGATCCCACCTCGAACATCACGATGTCCTGCGAGCGTCCGAGGACGTAGAGCAGCAGACCGAGGACGAGGAGCGCCCAGCCCGCGACCGGGGGCGCTGCGCTCGGATTCGGCGAGGAGGGCGGCGCGCTTCTGGTAGAGGAGCCAGATGGTGACCGCGAGGATGATCGGGCCGTGGCCGTTTTCCTCGGTTTGCCAGAGGCCGTGCGCGAGGTCCCAGTAGGTCGGGAGGTAGAGGACGGCGAGGCCGAGGAGGACGGGAGTCCACGCGAGCCAGCCAGTGCGGTCGGCAGCTTGCTGTTTCGCCTGAGGGAGAATCGCCGACATGCTGGGAGAGGCTGGATCCGGGTCCGGGGTTTCGCGGCGACGACGAGAATCTAGTGGTCGTTGAGTACGGCACCCACCACCTGCGCCGAGGCGGCGGCGAGCGACGCGACGAGGGCGCGCGCCTCGGCGGCGCGGGTGACGTTGCGGCGGGTGACGAGCAGCGCCCCCTCGGCGGCGGCCGCGATGCTCTGGAAGTCCGCGCCGAGCTCGCCCGCCGGCGTGTCGAGGATGATCACGTCGTACTGCTGGCTGAGCCCGCCGAGCAGCGCCTCGAAGCCCGGGCGCGCGAGGAGCTCCTGCGGGTTGGGCGGCGTGGTGCCCGCCGGCATGACCGAGAGGCCGAGCAGGCCGCGGATGCGGTGGATGCAGTTCTCGTCGCCGCGCCGGGCGAGCAGCTGCGACAGCCCCAGGCGGTCGGGCACGCGGAAGATGTCGTGCTGGCGCGGGCTGCGCAGGTCGGCGTCGACGAGCAGCGTGCGCTCGCCGAGCTGCGAGAACACCACCGCGAGGTTGGCGGCGAGGTAGCTGCGGCCGTCGCCGCGCCCGGGGCTCACCACCGCGAGCATCGAGTGGCGCGGCTCGGCCTCGATCCAGCGCAGCATGAGCTGCGTGCGCAACGCGCGCAGCGCCTCGACCGCGGGCGAGAAGGGCGCGTAGGCCGCGATCACCTCGCGGCTGATGACGTCGTCCTCGGGCGCGAGGTACGGGTAGTCGAACTGGCGCGCGAGCGCACGCTGCACGTCGGCGGGGGTGACCAGGCCGAGCTTGATCGCGGCGTCGCCGAAGCGCAGGTTCTCCTCGCGCGCGAAGCGGATCACCGCCTCGGCGTCGGCCGGGCTCAGGCGGCGGCTGTCGACGAGCAGCGCGCCGATCGTGCGGTCGCGCTTGAGCGGCTGCCCCTGCCGCTGGTCCGGCCGCGGCCGCCCCGGGCTCATGTCCACGGCGCCGCGGGCCTCAGGCGGCGCGCTCCGGGCGGTGCGGAGCAGGCGCGTGGCGAGCGCGCGCGGGACGCGCGCGTGCGGCAGCGTCGCCAGCAGCGGCACCTGGAGCGCGCCGGTGACGTCGGCGTCGGCGCGCACGCGCTGGTCGAGCATCTCCATCAGCAGCGCGACGCCCACGCCGAGCAGCCCGCCGAGGAAGACGGCGAGCCGCGATGTTGAGCGGCCACTTCGGGAACGAGGGCTCGATCGGCTCGACCGCCGGCGAGAGCACCGCGATGTTGGTCTGCGTCGCCTGGCTCTCGAGGCTGGTCTGCGTGTAGCGCTGGGTGGTGGCGTCGAACGCGCGCTGCGCGTTCTCGGCCTCGCGCATCAGCGCGGCGAGCTCGTCGCGCTCCTTCTTGAGCGCGAGCACGCGCGTCTTCTGCGTGCCGACCTGCGAGCGCAGCTCGGCCTCGCGGCGCTGCGCGATGCGCATGTTGTTGCCGAGGCTCGCCACCACGTCGGCCATCGCCCCGGAGATCTTCTGGCGCGTGCTCTGCACCTCGGCCGCGGCGGCCCGGTACTGCGGGTGGTTGGTGCCGTAGCGGATCGACAGGTCCTGCAACTGGCCTTCCTTGCGCGTGAGCTCGGCCTTGAGCGACTGCACCAGCGTGTTGCCGACCACCTCCCGGGAACCGAGTCGGGCGCCACGCCGCGCGCCTGCGCCTCGGCCGCCAGGCGCTGGCGCGACTCGGCGTCGGCGGTCTGCGCGATGGCCTGCGAGAGCTGCGCGTTGTACTGCTCGAGCCGCGCGTTCTCGGTGTCGAGCCGCTCGTCGAGCGAGACGATGCCCTTCTGCTGCTGGTAGGCCGCGAGCTTGGCCGCCGAGCCCTCGACCTCGGTGCGCAGCACCTGGTGCGCGCTCGCTGAACCACTTCGCGCTCTGGCGCGCCGGCTCCACCCTGAGCTCCAGGTTGGTCTCGATGTAGGCCTGCGCGAAGGCGTTCGCCACCGCCGCGGCGAACTGCGGGTCGGTGCCCGAGAAGCCGATGTGCACCACGCTCGACTCGCGCGCCGGCTTGACGTCGAGCTTCTTCAGCAGCAGGTCGGCCAGCCACACCTTGAGCGAGCCGCGCCCGCCGGTGTCGTCGCGCCACTCCTGCCTCGCGACCTCGCTGCGGTCGAGCCCGAGCCGCTCCACCACCTTGAGCGCCACGTTGCGGCTCTGGATCACGTCGACCTGCGTGGCGAGGTAGCCGGGCAGCATCTGCGCCGGCAGCAGCAGCCCGGTGATCGGGTCGGGGCCCTTGGAGTCGACCAGCACCGCGGCCGAGGCGCTCCAGCGCGCCGGCAGCAGCGCGCTCACCACGACGGTGGTGCCCACGGTGACCGCGAGCACCAGCAGCGCGACCCACCTGCGCGCCTTGAGGATGGTGAGGAACTGGCTGAAGCTCATCTCAGAAGTAGCTCTCGCGGACGAAGATCACGTCGTCGGGACGCACCGGCTCGGCGGGGGTCGGCCTCGCGCGTCACCGGCGCGCCGCCGCCCTGCTTGCGCGTGAGCTGCATGCCGCGCTGCGTGCCGCGCAGCGTCGGGCCGCCGCCGGTCGCGAGCGCCTGCTGCACGGTCATGTCGCGCTCGATGCGGTACTGGCCCGGGCGGTTCACCTCGCCGTAGATGTAGAAGAGCGGATAGCGCGGCACGTAGATCACGTCGCCGTTCGCGAGCGGGACGTCCTTCGTGCCGTCGCCTTGCTGCAGCAGCGTGTGCACGTCCACCTGCACGCGCTTCTCCGCGCTGCCTTCCTGCCGCACCAGCGTGACGATGTCGTGGCCGAGCTGCGTGATGCCGCCCGCCAGGGCGAGCACCTCGGAGAGCTTGCTCCGCGGCTGCTCGAGGTAGAACTTGCCGGGGCGGTTCACCTGGCCGAGCACCGACACCTGGATGCTCTTGAACTGGGTGATCACCACCGTGACCTGCGGCTGCTTGACGAACCCGCCGTCGCGCAGCCGCTGCCCGATGGCGCGCTCGAGCGCGAGCGCCGGCACGCCCTTCACCGGCAGGTTGCCGAGCAGGGGAAGCTGATGAAGCCCTGCTCGGAGACGCGCGTCTCGGTGGTGAGGTCGGGGTTCTGGAACACGGTGATGCGCACGACGTCGCCCGGGCCGAGCGCGTAGTCGGCGCCGAGCGTGCCCGGCGCCTGGGCGCGCGCGGGGGCGGCGGCGAGCGCGGCGAGGAAGGCGGCGTAGACGAGTGCGCGGAACGCGCGGCGCCCGGCGGCGATGCGCGCTCCGGGACTGCGCGGCGCGTGGCCGGCGCGCGCCGTCACTTGAGCCCCCGGATGCCCTGCTCGATCGCCGATTTCGCCGGCTCGCCGGCGGCCGGCGCCGCGGGCGCGGCGGCCGGAGCGGGCGCGGCCGGAGCGGGTGTGGCCGGAGCAGGCGTGGCGGCCGGCGCCGCGGCGGCCGCGGCGGCGAAATCGCCCACGTACTCGATCGTCGCCGCGTCCTTGAGCGACTTCACCTCGCTGCGCGCGAGCGCGGCCTTCTTCTGGTTGGCGAGGTACTGCTCGATGAACGGGCGCGCCTTGTCCTCGGCGAGCGGCTGGCTCTCGGTGGCGGCGATCTGCACGATCAGGTGGCCCTGCTGCGAGGGCATGAGCATCGCCTGGCCGGCGCCGAGCGCCGCGAGGCGGGGCACGATCTCCATCGGCAACTGCTCGGCCGACTTCACGGTGGAGTTGGCGTTGAACGGGATGCGCTCGCGCTTGAGCCACTCGACGACGTCGTTCAGCGACTTCGCCTTCTTGAGCTCGGCCTCGAGCTTCGCCGTGGTGAGCCCGGTGCCCGCGCCGATGGCGAGCTCCTGCAGGCGGTAGAGCTTGCGCTGCGCGAAGAGCTCGGGGTGGTCGGCGTAGAACTTGCGCACTTCCTCGGCCGTGGGTCGCGAGGCCTCGGCGGTGACCGACTCGAGATAGGCCTGCGCGAGGATCTGGCGCTTCGACGCCTCGATCGTCTGCATCACGCGCGGGTCGCGGTCGAGCTTGCGCTCCATCGCGCGCTGCACGAGCAGCTCCTGATCCACCAGCCGATCGAGCACCTGCTTCGTCGCGCCCTTGCGCTGCTCTTCGGTGAGCCCGCGCAGCCGCGCCATCTCGTTGTTGAGCTGGTGCACGGTGATCTCTTCCTTGTTCACCTTCACCGCCACTTGCGACGCCGGCTTCTTGTTGTCGCCGCAGGCGGCGAGCAGCGATGCGGCGAGAAGCGCGGCGAACAGCGCCGCACGGGCTTGCAGCGAACGGATCATCGGCAATCGAGCACGAGCGGCGGGAAGGGAATGGCCCGGGGTGAGCGAAGAGCTTGATTTCGCGACCTAAAGAGATCCAAACGTTACCGCGTTGCCGCGGGGGCCGCAACAACAAACTGCGCCGCCCGCGCGCCCGAGTGCGCGCGCACGGCACGATCGCGGCCGCGGCGCGCGCGCTCGAGGCGCGGAGCGACGCCCGCGCCGCCGATTTGCACCGGCATCCGGCGCGGGAGCGGGTGTCCTCGTCGCGCCCGCTCGCGCAATTGCAAACAATCGTGAATTCGGCGAGCAAGTGCGGATGAATGCCGCGCTCGGCGTCTTGCCCGGTGCTAGGCGGCGCGACGAAGCCGCCGCGCGAGCGCGCGGCGCCGCGCCGCCAAGAGGCGCGCCGAACGGCGCACGCGCCGGCGGCCGCGCGACCGCCGGCGGTGATGCCCCCGCGGGGCCGTGCAGCCCCTTCGTGCGTGTGGCCGGGTGGCTCAGCGCCAGCTGATGCGCCGGCGCACCATGAAGCCGAGAAAGCCGATGCCGGCGAGCATCATCAGGTAGGTGCCCGGCTCGGGCACCGGCACCCCGAACGCCTGGATCTCGGACGCGGCGTACGCCCCGTCGCCGCCGAGCGGGAAGAGACGCAGCGCGCTCGCGACGATCTCCGAGCCCGGCGCGAGCACGACGTCGCGCGTCATCATGCCGAAGCCGATGACGCCCGGCACCTGACTGGCCAGGCTGTTCCACGTGCCGTCGAAGTACTCGAACCGGTAGTTCTCGTTGTTGTCGACCTGGACCTTGAATGCGCTCAGGATGAACGAGCCGCCGAGGTCGATCTGGATCCCGAGGAAGTTCGCACTCGAGGGCTGCCACCACACGGTTCCGGTTTGCCAGTTGGTCTGTTCGGCCAAGAAGTTGCCGTCGGTGAGGGTGTCGACGAGCGAGAAGTCCCCACCGGTGAGCGAGCCCGAACCGAAGAGCACCGCGGACGCGCTCTTGCCGAGCAGGACGTTCGGGTCGGTGGCCTGCGCGGGCGATGCCGCGATGCAGGCCGTGGCGACGAGTGCCCCGAGAAACCGTTTCATGATCCACCTCCTGTTGACGCGTTCATTGCCGCTGGCGAATGGCTCTCCGCGCCCGAGTCTGCAGCTGCGCTTGTTATGCCAAGAGCATAGCCGCGCCGGGGCGCGATGCGCGTGAACCGACGCGGAACGCGGCGGAATTCGCGCGCGCGCCGTGACATTTTCACGGGCGGGCGGCACGCGCGAAGCGTCCGCGCGCCGACATCAGCCGATCGGCCTAGCCTGAGCGTCGGGCGGCGGCGACGGTGCGGGCGAGCGCTGCGGAGGCAACGCTCGGCGGCGATCGGGGCGTGCTGCGCTCGGCGGGCGATGCACGCCACCGTGCGCGGTTCGCGCGCTTGGTGCGCGTCAGAAGTTGAACTGCACCGTCCCGTACATCGTGTTGTCGTCGAACTGCCGCGTGGGGAAGTTCGAGCTGCGCGTCGAGTAGCGGTAGCCGGCGGCGAGCAGCCAGTTGTAGGTCGGCGCCCAGCGCAGGCCGAGACCGGCGTAGCGGATGCGGTCGTCGATGGCCGGAATGCCGGCAAAGACCGCGTCGCCCGCGTAGTCGCGGCGCTGGTACTCGAGGTTGGCGTCGAGTCGCACTTTCGGGCTGACGAGCCAGTACGGGCTCACGCTCGCCGCGCTGGTGACGACGTAGGTGGCGGTGATGTCCTCGATCGCGCCGATCTCGCGCCGGCCGAGGAAGGTGATGCCGGTCTTGACGGTCGGCGCCCAGTCGAGGCTCACGCGGCCGGTCGGGCCGCTGAACTCGCGGCCGGCGAGGTTCGGGAACTCGCGCCGCGTGTAACCCGCGCGGCCGTACAGGCGCGTCGCCGGCGAGAGCACCCAGTTGACGTCGCCCGCGAGCTCGTACTGGTCGAAGCTCGTGTCCGAGACGAGCGTCGGCGCCGGGCGCTCCGGGTAGCTGCCGTAGGTGTAGCGCCCGGTCACGCGCACGAAGTTCGCCTGGCTCGACTCGTACTTGATGCCGCCCTCGACCCACGTGCGGTCGAGATCGAGCGTCTCGAACGCGCTGTCGCTGTTGCGAAAGCGCGTGTAGTTGGCGCCGCCCGAGAGCCGCAAGTTGCGAACCAGCCAGTAGTCGGCGTTGACGTGGAACTCATCGGTGGTGCGGACGTTGCGCCGGTCGAAGTTGCGGTTGTCGGCGAAGCCCGCGAGGTCGGTGCCGCGCCGGTAGCCGAGATCGCCTTTCCAGGCGTTGCCGAACTGGTAGAGCCAGCGCGCCGAGCCGTTGATGCCGGTCCAGTCGAGATAGTCGTACGCGCCGGAGTAGCGGTTGTTGAGCAGCGTGACCTCGGCGAGGAAGCGCTGGCGGCTCACCGGCACGTCGACCACCGCCTGCCCGTAGAGCGTGGTCACGAACGCGCTGCGCGAGTCGGTGGCCACGCCCACCACGCGCGGGCTCACGCCGTCGGGCAGGCGCAGCAGGTTGTCGTCGTAGGTGAGGGTGGTGCCGACGGAGAAATTGACCGTGTCGCCCTCCTTGGCCGGCGCGGGTGCGGCGGTGGCGAGGGCGGCAGCGGCGAGCAGGAGGTGCAGTGTGCGATACATGATACATCTAAGAAGCGCCAAAACATGGGCTTATGGGCAAAATATCATAAATTACTGGAAGTTGAACAGCAAAGTTTGCCGCGCGCGCGGCACCGGTCGCGCTAGCGCAGCGCCCAGTCTCCGGTGCGCAGCACCCAGACCTCGAGGGCGAGGTTGGTGAGGGCGTGCGCGACGATGACCGGCCCGAGGCGGCCGACCCGGCGGTAGAGCTCGCCGTAGGCGAGCCCGGCGACCAGGCCGGCGAGCCAGAGGTGATGCTCGGCCGCGAATACCGCGGCGCAGATAACAAGTGAGCGCACGCTCACATCGCGGGGTGCGACCGCCAGGAACTCCGACCGCTCGAGCCAGCGCAGGACAAAGGAGCGCCAGAAGAGCTCCTCCATGACCGGCACGATCGCCACCGCGCCGACGAAGCGGAGCGCGACGCCGATCGGGTCGGCTCCGCTCCCGCTCAGCGTGGCGTCGAAGCCACGCCCCTCGCCCAGGGTCGCCCAGCCGAAGTCGAGCTGGATCCACAGGACGAAGACGCCGCCGCCGACGAGCGCGGCGAGCGCCCAGTCGCGCGGGCGGGCCTGCACCGGGCGATGCAGCTCGACGTAGCGCGGCCAGTAGAACGCGAGGAGCGCGGCGACGAGCCCGAGCTGCACGGGATAGAGCCAGGGCGTGCGCTCGGGCAGGAGCGACTCCACCACGAGAAAGGCGATGTAGAGCGCGAACGGCGCCGCGCGCGCGAGCATGTCCTGGGTGGCCGGTTTCATCGTGGCAGCGCCGGGGCGCGCGGCGATTCTGGCACCGCGCGCGCGCGCAGGCCACCGTGTTGCATTGTTTGACATTGTCGGCGCGCGCAAGCGGAAATAAGTCGCCCGCGGTTCACCGCGCGCGAGGGGCGCGCGCCGGCCGGTGCTAGACTGGATTTCTTACTCGGGCGCGTCGCGGGGCATGCTGGCGGAATCGGGGAAGCAACCGGCATCGCTGAGAGGACAGATCTCGGTCCTCGCGTTCGTGCGGATGACGCTCGATCCGGTCGTGATCGTGGCGGCCTTCTTCGTTTGCACGCTCGCCGTCACCGGCACGTTCCGCCCGCCCGATCTCGTGCTCGGGCTGATCGTCTTCTCGCTCACTTTCCCGGGCAACCTGGCGCTCACGCCGGGCGCGCGGGGGCTGTTCCGCGAGATCCTCATCAGCTGGACCGTGATCGTCGCGATCCTGCTGTTCTTCGGCTGGGCGACCGGCTTTCTCGGCTGGTACGACGAGGAGGCGATCGGCATCTGGATGGCCGCCACGCCGCTGCTGCTCTACGGTGCGCACCGGGTGGTGCCGGTGGTGTTGCCGCGCGTGCTCGCCGTCGAGGGCTATCGCACGGCCGTGATCGCCGGCCTGACCGAGTCGGGCCGCCGGCTCGCCGAGCGGTTCGAGGCGCGCGCCTGGCTCGGGGTGAAGGTGCTCGGCTTCTTCGACGACCGCGACGGCGGCGCGGGCGATCGGATCGACGAAGTTCCGGCGCCCGGCCTCAAGGGCAAGCTCGCCGATCTGCCGGCGTTCGTGAAGGAGGCGGGCGTCGAGGCGATCTTCATCACGCTCCCGATGGGCACGCAGCCGCGCATCCTGTGGCTGCTCGAGGAGCTGCGCGACACCACCGCCTCGATCTACTTCGTGCCGGACATCTTCCTCTACGACATCATCCAGGCGCGCGTCGACGACATCGACGGCGTTCCGGTGGTGGCCGTCTGCGAGACGCCGTTCTACGGCGTGAACGGCCTGGTGAAGCGCATCTCCGACATCGTGCTCGCCGCGCTGATTCTCGTCCTGACCGCGCCGCTCATGCTCGCGATCGCCGTCGGCGTGAAGCTCTCGTCGCCCGGCCCGGTGATCTTCCGCCAGCGCCGCTACGGCCTGGACGGCAAGGAGATCGTCATCTACAAGTTCCGCACCATGCGCGTGATGGAGGATGGCGGCACGATCCCGCAGGCGCGCAAGGGCGACCAGCGCGTGACGCGCTTCGGCGCGTGCCTGCGCCGGCTGTCGCTCGACGAGCTGCCGCAGTTCGTCAACGTGCTGCAGGGGCGCATGAGCGTGGTCGGCCCGCGGCCGCACGCGGTCGCGCACAACGAGCTCTACCGCAAGGTGATCAAGGGCTACATGGTGCGCCACAAGGTGAAGCCCGGCATCACCGGGCTCGCGCAGGTGTCGGGCGCGCGCGGCGAGACCGACACGGTCGAGAAGATGCAGCGGCGCATCGAGCTCGACCTCGCCTACCTGCGCAACTGGTCGCTCAGGCTCGATCTGGAGATCATCTTGAAGACGATCCCGGTGCTGATCAGGGGGCAGAAGAATGCGTACTAGCGCCTGCCTCGAACCCGCGCCGGCGGTGCTTCGGGTGCGGGCGGCGGTGCGGACAGCGGGCAGGCGGCCGCCCGAGCGTCGCTGACCGAGCGAGGCGCGCATCCCCGGCCGATTGCCGCCTGCGCCGTCTCGACTTGAGGTAGGGTCCGGGGTGGGCGGGGCGCGGCACGCGCTGGTGGTGATCCCCGCCGCCATTGCCTGCCGCCTGGTGCCGCTCCTCGTACCGCTTCTCGCGTGACCCGAAAGCTCGTCTCGCTCCTGCGATCGCCCCCGGCTGCGCTGCGCGTCGCCTGCGCGATCGCGTTCGCCGTTCTGGTAGCAGGCCTCTTCGTCGTGGGCTCGATGCCGGTCGCCGCCGGGTTGCTGCGCGCGCCGTGGGACAAGCTCGCGCACTTCGCGCACTTCGGCCTGCTCACCGTGCTGCTGCTGCTCGCAACCCGTGGCCGCCGGCCGTTGGCGGTGTTCCTCGCGGTGTGCGCGGTGGGCGTCGCCGATGAGCTCTTCCAGTCACGGCTCCCCGGGCGCTACGCGACGTGGGGCGATCTCGCGGTCGACGTCTTCGCGGCCGGGGTGATGGTCGTCGTGGTGCGGCAGTGGGTGAAAGGGACGCAGGCGGCCGCCGACGATCAGCCGCCGAGGGCCGACTCGTAGGCCCAGCGCAGCACCGCGTCGTGCGCCGGCTGGCTCGCGCCGGCGTTCGGGCCGCCGACGAAGAACACCACCACCAGGCGCCGGCCGGCGTGATCGAGCACGTAGCCGGCGAGCGTGCGCGCGTCGGCGAGCGAGCCGCTCTTCACGTGGGCGCGGCCGGCGACCGCCTGCTGCTTGAGCCTCCGCTTCATCGTGCCGTCGAGCGCCACGATCGGCAGCGAGGCGACGAGCTCGGGCATCACCGGGCTCGCGAACGCGGCGAGCAGCAGCCGCCCCATGCCGCCGGCGCTGATGCGCTCGCTGCGCGAGAGGCCCGAGCCGTTCTCGATCACGAGCTCGGGCAGCGCGAGCCCGCGCTCCGCGAGCCAGGCGTGCACGGCGCGCGCCGAGCGGTCGTAGCGCCCGGGCAGCTTGAGCGCCTCGGCCGAGAGCGTGAGGAACACCTGGCGCGCCATGACGTTGTTCGAGTACTTGTTGATGTCGCGCACCAGCTCGGCGGCGGTCGCCGATTCGTGGACGGCGAAGCGGCGCGCCATCGGCGGCACCGGCGCCTCGCGGTAGCCGCCCGCGAGCGCGCCGCCGGCGGCGCTCCAGAGCTGCCGGAACACGCCGTACACGAACTCCGGGTGGGTGAGCAGGCTCACGTTCCAGTAGCGCTCGCCGCAGGCCGCGGGCATCGCGCCGGAGAAGACGACGTGCGCGCCGGCGGCGCGTTCGCGCACGTCGATGCGCAGGCGCGCGCGCCAGTCGCCGCACGGCGCCGCGGTGAGCTTCACGCGGTTGTCGAGCTCGAGCTGCACCGGGTGCGGCTCGGCGATGATGCGCGCGGTGCCGTGGTCGATCTCGGGCACGAACAGGAAGCGCACCGTTTTGAAGTTCAGGAGCAGCGCATCGGCGCCGACGTTGTACGCGCGCAGCGGCTCGCCGTCGAAGCGCCCCGGGTCGTGGCCGGCGACGTCGAAGTAGCCGCGGTCGAGCACGAGATCGCCCCGGATCTCGCGCAGGCCGCGCGCGCGCAGCGACTGCACGAAGAGCCAGAAGTCCTCGAGCGTGAGCTTCGGATCGCCGTGGCCCTTCAGCACGAGATCGCCGTCGAGCACCCCGTCGTGGAGCGGTCCGGCGATGTAGGCCTCGGTCTTCCAGGTGAAGGTCGGGCCGAGCAGCTCGAGCGCGGCGAACGTCGTGACGAGCTTGATGGTGGAGGCCGGGTGCATCGGCTCGGCCGCGTTGAACGCGACCACCGGCGCGGACGCGCCGACCTCCTGCACGAAGAGCGACGCGTCCGCCTCCGCGATGCCGGCGCGGGCGAGCGCGCGGGCGACCGGCTGGGGCAGGACGGGCGGCTGCGCCGCCGCCGACGTGGCGAGCGCCGCGGCGCAGACGAGAGCGGCGGCCAGGCGGCGAAGCGATGCAGCGACGAGCGGCATGGGCGCGAGCCCCAGTATGCCACGCGTGCGCCCGCGCACCGGCGTTCCCTTCCTTCGCCCGGAGTGAAGAAAGTCAGTCCCCTCCTCTCCGAGGAGGGGAGGGTCGTGCTGCGACGCGCCGCGTGTTTCTGTCCCCTCCTCTCCGAGGAGGGGCGGCCGCGCGAGCGGCCGGGGTGGTGCGGGCGTATGCAGCACTGCGAAGGCCGCAACCCCCCCGCCGGCTTCGCCGGCACCCTCCTGGAAAGGAGGGGAGGGTCGTGCTGCGACGCGCTGCGTGTTTGTGTCCCCTCCTCTCCGAGGAGGGGCGGCCGCGCGAGCGGCCGGGGTGGTGCGGGCGTATGCAGCACTGCGAAGGCCGCACCACCCCGCCGGCTTCGCCGGCACCCCTCCTTGGAAAGGAGGGGAGGGTCGTGCTGCGACGCGCTGCGTGTTTGTGTCCCCGCCTCTCCGAGGAGGGGCGGCCGCGCGAGCGGCCGGGGTGGTGCGGGCGTATGCAGCAGTGCGAACGCATGCAGTACTGCGAAGGCCGCAACCACCCCGCCGGCTTCGCCGGCACCCCTCCTTGGAAAGGAGGGGAGGGTCGTGCTGCGACGCGCTGCGTGTTTGTGTCCCCTCCTCTCCGAGGAGGGGCGGCCGCGCGAGCGGCCGGGGTGGTGCGGGCTTCTGCAGACTGCAATCGCTGCAACCACCCCGCCGGCTTCGCCGGCACCCCTCCTTGGAAAGGAGGGGACGCGCTGCGCGCGAACCACCCGCCGGCTTCGCCGGCACCTCCTGGAAAGGAGGGGACGCGCTGCGCGCGAACCACCCCCGCCGGCTTCGCCGGCACCCTCCTTGAGAAGGAGGGGACGCGCTGCGCGCGAACCTTTCTGTGCCGCGACGCCTCGCGGCTAGCGCAGAAGCTGGCACGCGAGCTCACGCACCCGCGCCGCGAGCGCGCGCAGCCGCGCCTCGCGCGCGGCCATGCGCTCGAGCAGACTCACTGCCATGCGGGCAGGGTCTCACCGCCACGCGGTCAGGGTCGGCCATGGTGGCAGGTCTCCGGTATCGGAACGGGAAGCCGAAGCTCACTGGATGATTGGCGAGCCTCCGCGCCGTTCCCGCCTCGAACGACGCCACTGCGGCGGTGCGGGCTGCGCGGAAATTGACCGCAGTGCCGCGCGTCCACTACGATGTGCGCCATGCGAACGGCCGGTGGAACGTTGCTCGATGTCGTCGCGTGAACGCGACTTCGTCGCCGCGCTCGGGAAGGGGCTCGCGGTGGTGGAGGCCTTCGGGCCGGCGAGCCCGCAGCTCACGCTCTCCGAGGTCGCGCACCGGACCGGCCTCACGCGCGCCGCGGCGCGGCGCTACCTGCTCACGCTCGCGCGGCTCGAGTACGCCGAGTACGACGGCAAGCGCTTCTCGCTCACGCCGCGCGTGCTGCGGCTGGGCTATGCATTCCTCTCGACCTCGCCGCTGCCCAAGCTGGTGCAGCCGGTGCTCGAGGCGATCGGCGAGAAGACGCAGGAAGTCGCCTCGGTCGCGATCCTCGACGGCGCCGACATCCTGTTCCTCGCGCACTCGCGCAACCGCCGCATCGTGTCGGTGGCGAGCAGCGTCGGCAGCCGGTTCCCGGCCTACTGCACCGCGATCGGGCGGGTGCTGCTCGCGGGCCGGCCCGAGGCGGACGTCGAGCGCTTCCTGCGCGGCGTGCGGCCGCGGAAGCTCACCAGCCGGACCAAGACCGCGTACCGGGAGCTGCTGCACGCGGTCGCGACCGCGCGGCAGCACGGCTACGCGGTCTGCGACGAGGAGCTCGAGCTCGGCCTGCGCTCGATCGCGGTGCCGGTCGCCAATTCGCGCGGCGAGACGGTCCTCGGGATGAGCGTCAGCCTGCAGGCCGCACGCATGTCCGCCGCGCGCATGGTCGAGCGGCTGCTGCCCTTGCTGCGTGCCGGCGGGCAGTCGCTCTCGGCCATGCTCTGAGCGCTGCTTCCGCTCCGGCAACGGGTGCGCGCGTGCGCTCGGCGCCGCGCACGCACGGCCCCGCCCCGGCGCGCCGGATCTCGCACCGCAGCATGTTGTGCGCCATGCGCACGCGGTTTGCGACGCCTTTAGCACGCGTTAAACGAGTGGCCGCGACAAGTCATTAGAGTGCCTATGCGGGGCGTATCGCCCGGTCACCCGGACAAGGAGCGGCACTTGGTACACGACGACCTCAGGAGCTTTCTGGCGGCGATCCAATCCACCGGCGACCTGGTCGACATCGACGATGAGGTCGACTGGGACCAGGAGCTCGCCGGCATCGGCCGGCTCGGCTGCGAGCGCGGCGCGCCCGCGTGTCGCTTCAACAACGTCAAGGACTATCCGGGCTGGCGGATCATGTGCAACCCGATCGCCACCTGGCGTCGCATGGCGGTCGCCTTCGGGCTGCCGGCGGACAGCCCGGTGCCGAAGCTCTACGAGACCTACGCCGCGCGCGAGCAGCAGCTCGTCCCGCCGGTCAAGGTGAAGACCGGCGCGTGCAAGGAGGTGGTGATTCCGGGCGACAGGGTCGATCTCTTCGACCTGCCGGTGCCGATGGTCCACGAGGGCGACGGCGGGCGCTATCTCGGCACGTGGGACCTGGTCGTGTCGCAGGACCTGAAGAGCAACTGGGTGAACTGGGGCATGTACCGCTTCATGGTGCACAACGAGCGCCTGCTCACCGGGTTCCCGCGCCCGACCAGCCACCTCGGCAAGATGCTGCTCGACGGCTACGTGCCCGAGGGCCGGCCGATGCCGATCGCGATCGCGATCGGCTGCGACCCGCTGAGCCACCTCGCGGCGGCCGCCACCTTCCGCATCGCCGGCAACGAGGCCGATCTCGCCGGCGGGCTGCGCCAGGCGCCGGTCGAGCTGGTGAAGTGCGAGACCTCCGAGCTCTACGTGCCGGCGAGCGCCGAGATGGTGATCGAGGCCGAGGTGTACCCGGACCGCGTGAACCAGGAAGGGCCCTACGGCGAGTACCCCGGCTACCGCAGCGGCGAGATGGGCAACGCGATCTGCGCCCGGGTGACGGCGATCACGCACCGCAGGGACCCGATCCTCACGCTCGACACCACCGGCTTCATGGACTCGAGCGCGACCTCGACCTCGATCTCCGGGGCGATCGCGATCCAGCGCCGGCTCGAGGCGAACGGCGTTCCGGTGAAGGCGGTCTACGTCCCGCCCGAGGGCGGCGTGCACCTCGCGATCGTGTCGGTGCGCAAGGGCGGCGCCGAGACCGCGCGCAAGGTGATCGACGTGCTCACCGTGCGCCGCGCGCTGATCTCCAAGGTGATCGTGGTGGACGTCGACGTCGACGTCTTCAACATGGCGGCGGTGCTGCACGCGTTCGCGACCAAGTGCCATCCCGCGCGGGGCATGCACGTCACCAGTTACGTCGGGCGCGCCAACACGCTCACCCCGGCCTACACGCAGGAGGAGCGGGTGAGCCGCTCCGGCGCGAGCGTCGCGTTCGACGCCACCTGGCCGCCGGACTGGGCGGCCGACGCGACGCCGGTGCGCGCCACCCTCGATTCGATGTATTCGCCCGAGATCCAGCGCCGCGTGCTCGAGCGCTGGAAGGCGCTCGGGCTTTGAGGAGCCGACCCCGATGTCGAACGAATACGAGACCTTCGCCCGCGATCCGCAGCGCCTGCTCTCCGGGCGCGAAGTGGTGTTGACCCTGCGCGACCTCACACCGGGCCGGCGCAAGTACCGCGGCGTCAGCGTCCGCGCCGTCGTCTCGCGGCCGCCGCGCCCCGGCGAGCCGCGGCTGTGGATCCGCTCGGTCGTCGGCAACCGCGACCCGCAGCCGTGCAGCGTGCGCATCGTCGAGGCGCTGCCCGAGGCGTTCGCGGCGGTGCCCTACAGCGATTTCTTCCAGGCGATGGAACGCGCGGAGCGGCGTTGACCGCGCGGTGCGACGAGACGCTGACCGCGGCGCTCGCGCGCCACGCGCGCGAGCGGCCCGGAGCGGCTGCGCTCGTCGACGACCGCGTCCGCCTGACCTGGGGCGCGGTGAAGGCCTGGGTCGACCGCGCGGCCGGATGGTTCGGTGCGCAGCGCCTGCCGCGCGGCGCCGCGGTGCTGGGGTGGCTGCCGAACTGCGCCGAGCTCTACCTCGTGCGCCTCGCGTGCGAGCAGGCGGGCCTGTTCTGGGTCCCGGTGCCCGCGAGCCAGGGCAAGCGCGAGCTCGCCTCGATCGCCGAGCGGGTGCGCCCGCGCGCGGTGATCGCGCTCGGGCGCTTCCGCGAGCGCGACTTCGCGGCCGAGCTGGACGAGGTGCTGGCGGCGCTGCGGCTCGCGCCGCCGCGCGCGACGGTGCGCCCGGAGGCGCTGCTCGCGCTGGAGGGCGCCGGGCCCGCCGAGCCGCTGTGGCCGGAGGAGCCGGCGCACGCGCTCGCGACGACCGGCAGCGAGGGCGTGCCCAAGCTCGCGGTCTACACGCTCGCCGCGGCCTGCGCGCGGGCGCACGCGCAGGCCGCGCTGCTGGCGCTCTCGCCCGCCGACGTCCTGCTCACGCTCTCGCCCGGGGTGGGACCGGCGCGCGCAGCGTGGCTCGCCGCGCCGGTCGCCGGGTCGTGCGTGGTCGCGCTGCCGGTCTTCGGCACCGAGGCCGCGCTCGACCTGATCGCGACCGAGCACACCACGATCGTGTGCGGGAGCCCCTCGCAGCTCGCGATGCTTGCGGCGCGGCTCGAGCGCGCCGACACGTCGAGCGTGCGCCTGTGGTACACCGCGGGCGCCGTGCTGCCGGCCTCGCTCGCCGCCGAGCTCGAGGCACGCACCGGCGCGCGCGTGGTGTCCACCTACGGCGGCGCGGACTTCGGCGGCTGGGCGGCGCCGGCGCTGGACGACCCGCCGGCGGTGCGTCACGGCACGGTGGGCCGCCGGCGCGGCGGCACCGAGATGAAAGTGATCGACCCCGAGGGCAGCACGCTCGCGCAAGGTGCGGTCGGCGAGGTGGTGGGCCGCGGGCCGTGCTGCGTCGGCGGCTACCTGAGCGGGCCCGGAAGCGAACGCTGGCGCGACGGCTGGTTCCATACGGGCGACCTCGGGTACTGGCGCGACGACGGCAACCTCGTGATCGTCGGGCGCCTGAAGGAGGTGATCATCCGCGGCGGCGACAACGTCAGCCCGTCGGAGGTCGAGGCGCTGCTGCGCACCGATCCGGACGTCGCCCAGGCGGCGGTGATCGGCGTGCCCGACACGGTGCTCGGCGAGCGCGTGTGCGCGTGCATCGTGCCGGTCGCGGGGCGCGCGCCCGGTCTGGAGTCGCTGCGCGCGCGCCTGCGCGGCGCGGGACTCGCGCCGTTCAAGCTTCCGGAGCGGCTCCTGCTGCTCGAAGCGCTGCCGATGGTCGGCGACAAGATCGATCGTCGCGCGCTCCAGCAGCGCGCGGCCGATTCGGCTTCCCTTGTCCACGCTGAAAGGAGGGCGTCATGAGGAATGCGCTTAGGGGACTGCTCGCATGCCTGCTGGCGGCGGTTGCCGCGACCGGCGTTGCCCAGGAGTGGCCGACCCGGACGGTCCACTTCATCGTGCCGTATCCGGCCGGGGGCTACTACGATCTGCTCGCGCGGGTGATCGGGCAGAAGCTGAACGAGCGCCTGGGCCAGTCGTTCGTCGTCGAGAACCGGGTCGGCGCGAACGGCATGATCGGCACCGACTACGTGGCGAAGAGCGCGCCCGACGGGTACACGATCATGATGGGGGCATCGGACCGCACGGCATCAATCCGAGCATGTATGCGAAGCTGCCGTACAGCCCGACGCGGGACTTCGCGGCCGTCGTGCACGTCGCCTCGGCGCCGAACGTGCTCGTCGTGCATCCTTCGGTTCAAGCGCGCAGCGTGAAGGAGCTGATCGGGCTCGCGCGGGCCGCGCCCGGCAGGCTCACGTTCTCGTCCGCCGGCAGCGGCTCGTCGCAGCACCTGTCGGGCGAGATGCTGCGCATGATGACCGGGGCGGACCTGATCCACGTGCCCTACAAGGGCAGCGCGCCGTCGGTGACGGCGGTGCTCGCGGGGAGGTCTCGATGCTCTTCGGAACGATGGCGGACGTCGTGCCCCACGTGCGCGCGGACAAGCTGCGCGCGCTCGCGGTGACCAGCGACCAGCGCATCCCGGCGCTGCCGGCCGTGCCGACCATGGTCGAGGCGGGCGTGCCCGGATTCGGAGGCGACGGCGTGGTTCGGCGTGCTGGTGCCCGCGGCCACGCCGCAGCCGATCGTCGGCCGCCTGAACGAGGAGATCAACCGCATCCTCAAGATGCCCGACGTGCTGGAGCGCATCTCGCAGCAGGGATCGGCGGTGATCGTGGGCGGCACCGCCGAGCAGTTCGCGGCGTTCATCCGCGCCGAGATCGACAAGTGGGCGAAGGTGGTGAAGCAATCGGGCGCGCGGGTGAACTGACCGCGGCGCCGCGGTGAGCGGCTTTCGCGCCTACCGCATCCGCGACGACGGCCGGTTCGGCGCCGGCCGCCTGGAGCGGATGAGCCGCGCCGAGCTCGACCGCGGCGAAGTCGTGGTGCGCGTCGCGTACGCCGGCGTCAACTACAAGGACGCGCTCACCGCGAGCGGCCGGGCGCGCATGGCGCGGAAGTTCCCGCTGGTCGGCGGCACCGATCTCTCGGGCGTGGTCGAGTCCTCCGAGGACCGCCGCTTCGCGCCGGGCGACGAGATCCTCATCCACAGCTTCGGGCTCGGCAGCCACCACGACGGCGGATTCGCGGAGATCGGCCGCTTCCCCGCGGAGTGGATCTTCGCCCTTCCCGGCGGGCTCAGCCTGCTCGAGGCCGCGGCGCTCGGCGTCGCCGGCCACTCGGTGGGCGTCGCCATCGAGCTCGTGCAGCTGAACGGGATCGGCCCCGAGCGCGGCAAGGTGCTGGTCAACGGCGCGACCGGCGGCGTCGGCAGCATCGCGGTGGACGTCCTCTCGAAGCTCGGCTACCACGTGACGGCGCTCACCGGGAAGCCCGGCATGGCCGAGTACCTGCATGCGCTCGGTGCGGCCGAGGTGCTCGCGCGCGACGCGGTGATCGCCGAGGGCCGGCCGCTCGAGAGCGAGCGGTGGGCGGCGGCGTTCGACTCGGTCGGCGGCGCGCAGCTCGAGTGGCTGCTGCGCACGGCGCGCCGCGACGCGGTGATCGCGTCGATCGGCAACGCCTCGGGCAACACGTTCGAAGGCAACGTGCTGCCCTTCATCCTGCGCGGCGTCCGCCTGGTCGGCGTGAACGTCAACAACCCGGTCGAGACCAAGCTGCGCATCTGGCGGCGGCTCGCCACCGACTGGAAGCCGCGCCACTTCGAGCGCTTCGTGCGCCGGATTGCGCTCGCGGCCCTGCCGCAGGCGTTCGACGATCTGCTCGCCGCGCGCGTGTGCGGCCGGCAGGTGGTCGACTTCTCGCTCGATCGCGAGGCGGGCGGATCGGACTGAATCCGCTGCCGCAGCCGCAGCGCCCGCAAGCCAGCGCAGCGGCTGAAGCTCCCTCCAAGGGAGAAGAGCCACTTCCTCCCCTCCTCTCCGAGGAGGGGAGGGTCGTGCTGCGACGCGCCGCGTGTTTGTGTCCCCGCCTCTCCGAGGAGGGGCGGCCGCGCGAGCGGCCGGGGTGGTGCGGGCTTCTGCAGACTGCAATCGCTGCAACCACCCGCCGGCTTCGCCGGCACCCCTCCTGGAAAGGAGGGGAGGGGCGTGCTGCGACGCGCTGCGTATTTGTGTCCCCTCCTCTCCGAGGGAGGGGCGGCCGCGCGAGCGGCCGGGGTGGTGCGGACTTGTGCAGACTGCAATCGCCGCAACCACCCGCCGGCTTCGCCGGCACCCCTCCTTGAAAAGGAGGGGACTGACGTTCTGCTTACGAAGGCGGGCGCGGTTTTCTCCCCTCCTTTCCGAGGAGGGGCGGCCGCGCGAGCGGCCGGGGTGGTGCGGGCTTCTGCAGACTGCAATCGCCGCAACCACCCCGCCGGCTTCGCCGGCACCCCTCCTTGGAAAGGAGGGGAGGGGCGTGCTGCGACGCGCTGCGTGTTTGTGTCCCCTCCTCTCCGAGGAGGGGCGGCCGCGCGAGCGGCCGGGGTGGTGCGGGCGTATGCAGCAGTGCGAACGCATGCAGTACTGCGAACGCCGCAACCACCCCGCCGGCTTCGCCGGCACCCCTCCTTGGAAAGGAGGGGATTGGCGTGCTGCGACGCGCTGCGTGTTTGTGTTCCCTCCTCTCCGAGGAGGGGCGGCAGCGCGAGCGGCCGGGGTGGTGGCGGCGCATGCAGCCGTGCGAAGGCCGCAACCACCCCGCCGGCTTCGCCGGCACCCCTCCTGGAAAGGAGGGGATTGGCGTGGTGCGACGCGCTGCGTATTTGTGTCCCCTCCTCTCCGAGGAGGGGCGGCCGCGCGAGCGGCCGGGGTGGTGCGGACTTGTGCAGACTGCAATCGCTGCAACCACCCCGCCGGCTTCGCCGGCACCCCCTCCTGGAAAGGAGGGACGCGCTGCGCGCGAACCACCCCGCCGGCTTCGCCGGCACCCTCCTTGAAAAGGAGGGGAGGGGCGTGCTGCGGCGCGCTGCGTGTTTGTGTCCCCTCCTCTCCGAGGAGGGGCGGCCGCGCGAGCGACCGGGGTGGTGCGGGCTTCTGCAGACTGCAATCGCTGCAACCACCGCGGCAGGACGGCTGGCGCTCGATGCGCCCGCGGGCCGCTATCTGCCAGCGCTGGCCGGTGAGCAGATCACCGTGCGCCAGCTCCTAGATCACACCGCGGGGCTGGGGTTTTTTTGCCAGTCGCAATGGCAGACGCTGCTCCTCGAGCCTCCGCCGCGCGGCGCTATGTGCTGCTCGCCGCACTCATCGAAGTCATCACGGCCGAACCTCTCGAGCGCTACATCGAGCGGGAAGTCATGGCGCCGCTCGACCTCGGCGACACGGGCCTTGCTGCGCGCGATAGCGATGTCGCGCAGTTGAGCGCCGGTCATGATGCCAAGGGCCGTCGCGACGACGCTGCCTACCGCGATGACGGCATCGCACCGATCGGCGGACTGTACGCGACGGTCGACGATCTCGTAGTCCGGGCGCGCGCACAGACCGATCCCAGCGCCCGCAGCGCCGCCTGCATCGCCGCGCCCTCGGGCTGGGCACAGGGCGAACGCTTCGGCCGGCGCGCCATGTGGCATGCCGGCCTGACCAACTCCCACGCCGGGTTCGTGCCGCGGTTTCGGGATGAGGATTCGCTCATCGTCGCGCTCGGCAATCGTGGCGGCAAGAGCGCAGTTCTGGGCCGCTGGTGAAATCCCTCGCTGCGTTCTATTTCCCGGTCGCAGCCCGGGCAGCGGCGGCGCCGACGCCGGCGCTCGCAGAGACGCCTGGATGGGTGACAGGGATGGGCGATGTATTTGCGCCGGTCGGACAGTATGGTCCATTCATCGCGGTGGGACCGAGGGCCGGGCAGAAGCTGTTCACACTGCAGACGGTCCCGCCCCGGCTGCCTGCCTCTGCTGGCTCGTGCAGTGCGAGAATCCGACCCTCACGTAGCCGTTTCCGGCAGCGCCACAGGCGGCAACAGGCGGCTGATTCGCTCGGCCACCGCCACCGCGGGTCGCCGGCGTCGCGGCGGAAGGCTACACTGGATCGAGCATGGGCTTTGAAGGTCTTGTTCGCAGGAGAGACTGATGACAACCGTCCTGGCTGCTACACGGTCTTCGCTTCTGTTGCTGGCTGCGCTGGTTGGCGCCTGTTCGACACCGTCGCCCCGCGGAGTTGCCGCGCCGGCCCTGAGAAATCCGGACATGGCGCAAATCACCGTCAAGCGCGAATTCCGGTGGGTTGGCGGCGGTACATCCTATGTTCACGACCTGTACGACTTTGGTACCGGGATCGACTACAACGCCGACGTTCCGGGGCGCGAGGCATCGCATGTGCTGCACTTTGTCTACATTGATCGGATCACGCCAGAGCTGTTCGATAAGATCGAATTCTTCTGGATAAGCGGCCGAGCACCCTTACCCTACGACACGCCCCCGCCGTCAGACCCGAAGAAGGACTATGAGCGCGTGGTCGAGCGAATTGATGAGTCTCTGCTTGATGCGATCCTGCTGAAGACCGCCGATCTCAACCGTGGCGGTCTCACGGTCAACCCCGGTCGGGCAAGCATCGATAAGGCCAGCCTGAAGGATCGCGGCGCTCTGGAGCGCGTAAAGCTCAGAAAATTGTATGACCGGCGAAAGCGGGTGCTCTACAAGGTGCTCGAACGAACCGAGGAACGCTGCTTCGGGCCTCACCTGATCGACGATGATGAGAAAGTTGACCTCACGGGGATCAGGGCTGACTTGATCATGCCCGCCTTTCGAAAGTTGGCGCCTGATTTCCAGACTCGATCGCTGGACTATGTTTACGGTGAGTTGTGTGGTCTGACCGCATCGTTCGAGTTGAACTGGAATGCACGTCGGATCGCATCCCTACAGAGTTTCGAACCGCTGACCTGGGAGCGTCCGCCTGGGCAGATGCGACTGTACGCGCTCCTCGGTGGCATTCGGATCTTCGCCAACGAAGTGGCAGTCGAGGCTGGTAAACGCTACGTGGGTATCTACGACCCGAATAACCGGGCGTTCGTGATACAGGCGTTGGACTAACGGGTGGCAAGGAGATCGCTCCTGGACGTCGGCTGGACACCTTCGCGGGCGGGGTGATGCGCATCAGCGGTGGCTCGCGAGGCGTTGCTGCTCGCCGACGTCGATCTCGCCGCCATCGAACGCCAGCGCTGGCCATCCTGCGTGACCTGCGCACCGACGCCTACGAGGGCATCACCTGGCGCTTTATCGACGGCTGATCCGGCGCCCGCTCTCCACGTACCCGTGTTCGGCATCGAGGCCAGGGCTCGCGCGGCGCGAGCGCGCCGCCTTTCTGCCGCAGCTCGATCGAGATATGGTCGGGCGCGCGCACGAAGGCCATGGGGCCCTCGCGCGGCGGGCGGTTGATGGTGATGCCCGCGTGCACGAGCCGCTCGCAGAGCGCGTAGATGTCGGCCACCTCGTAGGCGAGGTGGCCGAAGTTGCGCGCCTCGCCGTAGTCCTCGGGGGGTATCCGTGAGGTGACCGGCTATTTCTGTACCGGGTTGCGTGTAGTAGCGTTCAACTTGGAGAGGGAAGGAGGCGGGGGATGTCGAAGAAGAAGTACAGCCCGGACCAGGTGGTGGCGAAGCTGCGGGAGGTGGAGGTGCTGCAGGCGGCGGGCGAGTCGATTCCGGTGGCCTGCAGGGAGACTGGGATTACGGACGTTACGTACCGCCGCTGGCGGCGGGAGTTCGGGGACTGAAGGCCGACCAGGCGAAGAAGCCGAAGGACCCCGAGCGGGAGAACGCGAGGCTGAGGAAGCTGGTGGCGGACCTGAGCCTGGAGAAGGCGATCCTGAAGGACGTGGCGGAGGGAAACTTCTAAGCCCCGAGCGCAGGCGCAAGGCGGTTGCGCATGCTCGGGGCAGATACGGGGTGTCGGAGAGGCGGGCCTGTGCGCTGCTACGCCAGCCGCGGGGCACGCAGCGCCACGTGCCGGCGGTGCGAACCACCCCGCCGGCTTCGCCGGCACCCCTCCTGAAAAGGAGGGGACTGACGTTCTGCTTACGAAGGCGGGCGCGGTTTTTCTCCCCTCCTCTCCGAGGAGGGGCGGCCGCGCGAGCGGCCGGGGTGGTGCGGGCTTCTGCAGACTGCAATCGCTGCAACCACCCCGCCGGCTTCGCCGGCGCCCCTCCTTGAAAAGGAGGGGAGGGGCGTGCTGCGACGCGCTGCGTATTTGTGTCCCCTCCTCTCCGAGGAGGGGCGGCCGCGCGAGCGGCCGGGGTGGTGCGGACTTGTGCAGACTGCAATCGCTGCAACCACCCCGCCGGCTTCGCCGGCACCCCTCCTTGGAAAGGAGGGGAGGGGCGTGCTGCGACGCGCTGCGTGTTTGTGTCCCCGCCTCTCCGAGGAGGGGCGGCCGCGCGAGCGGCCGGGGTGGTGCGGACTTGTGCAGACTGCAATCGCTGCAACCACCCCGCCGGCTTCGCCGGCACCCCTCCTTGGAAAGGAGGAGGGGCGTGCTGCGACGCGCTGCGTGTTTGTGTCCCCTCCTCTCCGAGGAGGGGCGGCCGCGCGAGCGGCCGGGTGGTGCGGGCTTGTGCAGACTGCAATCGCAGCAACCCACCCGCCGGCTTCGCCGGCACCCCTCCTGGAAAGGAGGGAGGGGCGCTGCGACGCGCTGCGTGTTTGTGTCCCCTCCTCTCCGAGGAGGGGGCGGCCGCGCGAGCGGCCGGGGTGGTGCGGGCTTCTGCAGACTGCAATCGCAGCAACCACCCCGCCGGTCTTCGCCGGCACCCTCCCTGAAAAGGAGGGGGGGGCGTGCTGCGACGCGCTGCGTGTTTGTGTCCCCTCCTCTCCGAGGAGGGGCGGCCGCGCGAGCGGCCGGGGTGGTGCGGGCTTGTGCAGACTGCAATCGCTGCAACCACCCCGCCGGCTTCGCCGGCACCCTCCTTGGAAAGGGAGGGGACGCGCTGCGCGCGAACCACCCCGCCGGCTTCGCCGGCACCCCTCCTTCGAAAGGAGGGGGAGGGGCGTGCTGCGACGCGCTGCGTGTTTGTGTCCCCTCCTCTCCGAGGAGGGCGGCCGCGCGAGCGGCCGGGGTGGTGCGGACTTGTGCAGACTGCAATCGCTGCAACCACCCCGCCGGCTTCGCCGGCACCCCTCCTTGGAAAGGAGGGGATGCGCTGCGCGCGAACTTGCCTGCGCTGCGGCGCCGCGCGGCTAGCGCGGCAGCTGGCACTCGAGCTCGCGCAGCCGCGCTTCGAGCTCGTCGATGCGCTCGAGCAGCGATGCGGCGAGCGCGAGGCCGGTCGGATCGAGGTCGAATGCGCGGCGCAGGCGCCGCGGCCCGCCGGGCGAGCACCACCGTGCGCGAGGCGAAGGTCCACGGCTCGCCGGCCGGCTGGAAGACGCCCCATTCGACGAGCTCGACCACGGTCTCGCGCGGCAGGCCGGAGGCGGCGACGAGCTCCTCGAGCGCGATCGTGGTCTCGGCGTCGAGAAACTCGGGTCGCGGAAAGTCGATCATGGCATGTCGCTCGAGCGTTCGTCGGGCCGGGCCTCAGCCGAAGTGGCCGCGCGGGTTGAACGTGGAGAGCTTCGCGAGCTCCTCGTAGAGCGTCTTCTCGCGCTCGGAGAGCGCCGCGGGCGTGACGATCTGCAGCACGCAGTAGAGATCGCCGTGACCGCCGCCGGGCCTGGGCAGGCCCTGGTTGGCGAGCCGCAGCTTCTGGCCCGCGCGCGATCCGGGCCGCACCTGGACGCGCACCCGGCCCGCGAGCGTGGGCACCTCGACGCTCGCACCGAGCACGGCCTCCGACGGGGTCACCGGCAAGTCGAGATAGAGATCGTGCCCCGACACCTTGAACAGCGGGTGCGGCAGCAGGCGGATGTTGATGTAGAGGTCGCCCGCCGCGCCGCCGCCCATGCCCGATCCGCCCTTGCCGGGCACGCGCATGCGCTGGCCGTCGGTGGCGCCCTTCGGCACGCGCACGCGCATCGTCTTCGGCACGCGGCGCACGACGCCGTCGGCGCCGCGCTCGGGGGCGGACACGTCCACCGCGAGCTCGGTGCCGCGCGCGGCGTCGTCGAGCGACACGTGCGCCGTCACCTCGTAATCCTGGCCCGGCATCGCGAAGCCGCGCGCGCCGCCGGCGCGCGTGCGCCCGCCGCCGCCGCCGAACTGCGCGAACAGATCCGAGAGATCGACGACGTCCTCGAAGCCGAAGCCGCCGAACCGGTTCTCCCCAGTCGGGCGGCGGCCGGAAGTCCTCGCCCGGACGATGGCGGCCGAGCTGGTCGTAGGCCGCGCGCTTCTCCGGATCCTTGAGCGTCTCGTACGCCTCGCCGATCTCCTTGAAGCGCTCCTCGGCGTTGGCTTCCTTCGAGACGTCCAGGTGGTACTTCGCGCGAGCTTGCGGTAGGCCTTGCGGATCTCCTGCTCGGAGGCGCCCCGCTCCAGACCCAGGATCGCGTAGTAATCGCTTGTATTTCAACTCGTCCCTTCGGCGGCGCAAGACCGCGCTGATCGGAAGAATATGCAATCGCGCGGGCGCGATCTCAAGAGTCCGGCGCGCAGGCACCGGTGCGCGCGTCGCGCCGGGCGCGCTCGACGCCCACGCGCACCCGCGGCCGCATGTCGGACACCCACGCGCACCCGCGGCCGCATGTCGAAACCCCAACAGCCGCCCGCGTCTGGGCGGGTCGGCCCGGGCGGCGCGCGGCGCGCGTGAGGCGCCTGATCGCACATCCGGGTCGACGCTGCTATATTCGCTCCCGTGCCGCGCGCCTCGAATCCAGCGTGGGCAATTGCGCGTCGCGCGCCTCGAAACCACGAAAGCCGGCGAAAATGAAGAGAATTCTCACCACTCTCGGGTGCGCGTTCCTCGCCGCCACCGCCAGCGGCGGCGCCGTGGCCCAGCTCATCCCGGTGCTTCCCGGGCCGTTCGCGCCCGATTACGGCGAGATCCTGTCGCCGGAGGCGGCGGAGGGGCGCCGCTACCGGCTCGCCGTCGGCGCCGACTTCGCCTACGACGACAACGTCTTCCGGCTGCCGGCCGGCGACACGACCGCGACCGTCGGCGCGACCGGGCGCTCCAACGAGTCGTGGATCTCGCGCATCTACGTGCAGGGCAACGTCGACGTGCCGGTCAGCCGGCAGCGCTTTCTGGCGCAGATCACCGCGAACAGCTTCCGCTTCACCGATCTCTCCTATCTCGACTACAACGCGCTCGACTTCCGCGGTGCGTGGCTGTGGCAGGCGGGCGACCTGTGGAAGGGCGAGGTGCGCTACGAGCACGTGCGGGGGCTCACGCCGTTCATCGACGGGCGGCCGATCGTGCAGAACCTGCGCACGCTCGACTACGGCGTCGCCAACGCCGAGTATTCGCTCACGCCGCGCTGGGCTCTGCTCGGCGGCGTGATCGCCTACGACGCATCGAACAGCGACAGCGGCTACCGGCCCGGCAATGTCCGGCAGCTCGGCGGGGAGTTCGGCGTCAAGTACCTCGGCACCGGCCCCAACTACATCAGCCTGCTCGGCGCGGTGGCCAAGGGCAGCTACCCTGACCGCGTCGCGACCCCGCTGTTCGACGACGAGTACACGCAGACCGACATCGGGGTTGCGGCGCTGTACGCGGTGAGCGACATCAGCTTCGTGACCGGCAGGATCAACTACACGTCGCGCGAATCGCCCAACGTTCCGGCGCGCGACTTCAGCGGCCCGACCGGGCGCGTCGACTTCAGCTGGGGACTCAGCCCGAAGTCGGGCCTGCTCTTCGGCGCCCGGCGCGAGCTCGGCGTGTTCGAGGACATCAGCACCAGCTACACGGTGACCGACATCGCCGGCATCGGCGGGTGGTGGGAGCAGGTGCCCAGAGTGCGGCTGGAGGCCACCTACGAGCGCTGGTGGCGCGAGTACGTCGGAGGGCTGGCGCCCGGGCTTCCCAATCGCGACGAAGACCTGGCGTTCGCCGTTGCCGGTGTCCGCTGGACGCCGGGGCACAACTGGCTGTTCCGGCTCGGCTATCAGTGGTCCACGCGCGATTCCAACTTCACGGCGTTCAACTTCGACTCCAACATCCTGTTCGGAACCGTCGAGTTCCACTTCTAGAGCTCGTCCCGCAATCGCGGCCGTGCTCGTTTCGGTATCGGAGTCGTACGAAGAAGGGGCCCGAGGGAAGGGTTGGGACGCTTCCCTTCGCCACCGGCCCGGGTAAGTCTCCTGTTTCGCGTCCGCAGCTGGATCTCGAGATCGGTTCCGGGGACGCTCTGCAAGAAGGCCGTCGTTACCGCGGAAGCGGGTGCCCTACGACGAAGGCCTCGTCATTTCCGCGAAATCGTCATTCCCGCGAAAGTCGAATCCAGCGCACGTGCAATGAAAGACGTGCTGGATCCCCGCTTGCGCGGGGATGACACATGACTACTTCCCGGCTCCCCGCGTTCGCGGAGATGACGCGTTCCGGCGGCTCGCGCGGGGATGAGACGCGACGGCTTGCTGGATCCCCGCTTGCGCGGGGATGACGCGTTCCGGCGCGCGCGAGACCGGCGCTCCGGTGGCGCCGTGCGAGCAGCGATGCGGTGCGGCCGTGCGAGCAGCGCTCCGGTGGCGCCGTGCGAGCGGCGCTCGATGTGTCCGGACGTGCGCACGACGGCGAAATTGTCAATTCTGTCAAATCTTTCGATTGGGCTGCCGCATGCGGTCGGCGCCGACTTCTCTTGAATTATTATCCTTGCGCGGACACCGCCGTGCAGCGGTCGCGGCGGCGGCTTTCACGAGGGAATCGATCCGAAATGCTCATCCGAATCTCGAAGCGCATCGTTTTCGTGCTTGCTCTCGCCGTCGCCGCAGGCGCGATGGCGCAGTCTCGCGATTATCAACTCGGGCCGGGCGACGTGATCGGCGTCAAGGTGTTCGAGCGGCCGGAGCTCTCGGTGGAGGCGCGCGTGTCGGAGAACGGCACGATCTCGTACCCGCTGACCGGCACTCTCTCGGTGGCCGGACTCACCGCCTCGGCGACCGGCGCGCTGATCACGAAGCGGCTGCGCGACGGCGGCTTCGTGAAGGAGCCGTTCGTCAACGTGGGCATCGCGCAGTTCAGGAGCCTGCAGATCTCGGTGCTCGGGCAGGTGGCGCGTCCCGGCAGGTATCCGATGGAGCAGTCGGTGAGCCGCGTGAGCGACGCGATCGCGATCGCGGGCGGCGCCCTGCCCGCGGGCCACGACGTCGTCTGGCTGGTCCGCCAGGAAGGCGAGAAGACGGTCCGGTTCGAGATCGACCTCCCGGCGATGATGCAGTCGGGCGACATCGCCAAGAACGTGGTGGTGCGGAACGGCGACACGGTGTTCGTGCCGCGCGCGCCGACGTACTTCATCTACGGCGAGGTGCAGCGCGCGGGGCAGTACCGCCTCGACCGCGACATGAGCGCGACGCAGGCGCTCGCGATCGGCGGCGGGCCGACCACCCGCGGCACCGACCGCGGCATGCGGCTCTCGCGGCGCGACGCAAGCGGCAAGATGGTGACCCGCGAGGTGGATCCGAACGAGCCGATCCTGCCGGACGACGTCCTGTACGTGCGCGAGCGCGTGTTCTAGCGCCGGCGCGCAAGCGAACGCCTCGACGCCCGAGGGTATGCGGAACCGGTTCAGCCCAACCTCCCGGATGAAGACATGAATTTCTTCCATTACGTTTCGGTGCTGCGGGCCAGGCGCGCGGTGATCCTGTGGATTCTCGCCGGCACCGTGGCCGCGGTGATGGGCGTGAGCCTGCTGATGGAGAAGACCTACACCGCCACCTCGGCCCTGCTGATCGACGTCAAGCTGACCGACCCGGTCGGCGGCATGCCGCTCGGCCAGGTGCTGCTGCCCGAGACGCTGCAGGCCTACATGACGACGCAGGCCGAGATCATCGCCAGCCAGCCGGCCGTGCGCCAGGTCATCGAGCAGGTCGGGCTCGACAAGGACCCCGTGCTGCGCGGCAAGTGGGAGGCCCACGCCACGAACGGCGACAGCTTCGGCGACTGGCTGGCCGAGAACGTGCGCAAGCGGCTCGACGTCAGGCCGTCGCGCGACAGCTCGGTGATCTCGATCTCGTACTCGGACACCGATCGCAAGCGGGCCGCGCACATCGCCAACGCCTTCGCGCAGACCTACCTCGACACCCATCTCAACCTCAAGGTGAACCCGGCGCGGCGTTCGGCGGCCTTCTTCGACGAGCGCACCAAGGCGGTGCGCGAGAAGCTCGAGCAGGCGCAGGCGAGGCTCACGGCGTTCGAGCGCAAGCACGGCTTCCTCGCCTCGGAGCAGCGGCTCGACGTCGAGAACGCGCGGCTCACCGAGCTCTCCAGCCAGCTCACGGCGATCCAGGCGGTCGCGGCCGAGGCGACCTACAAGCAGGGGCAGGCCGAATCGCTCTCGGAGGTGATCACCAGTCCGCTCGTGCAGACGCTGCGCGGCGAGGTCGCGAAGTCCGAGGCGAAGCTGAGCGAGCTCGGCGCGCAGCTCGGCACGAACCATCCGCACTACAAGCGCGCCGAGGGCGAGCTCGGCGTGCTGCGCGAGCGGCTCGCCGCCGAGACGGCGCGCGCCTCGAACTCGGTCCGTGCCGCGGCGCGCGTCACCCGGCAGCGCGAGGCGCAGATCAAGGACGCCTACGAGATGCAGCGCGAGAAGGTGATGGCGATGCGCACGGCGCGCGACCAGGCGGCGCTGCTCATCCACGACGTGGAGAACGCCAAGAAGGAGCACAACGACCTGCTGCTGCGGCTCGGGCAGATGAACCTGGAGAGCGGGCTCACCACGACCAACGCGTCGATCCTCAATCGCGCGCCCGAGCTGCTGTACCCGTCGAGCCCGAAGCTGGTGCTGAACTTGGTCGTGTCCGTGCTCCTCGGGATCCTGGGCGGAATCGGGACGGCGTTCCTGCTCGAGATCCTCGACCGCCGGTTCAGGGACGCCGAGGATCTCGCGGAGACGTTGACGCTGCCGGTGCTCGGCGTCGTCGAGTCCACCGCCGACGTGCACAAGTTGCTTCCCGGGAGCAAGACGCGACCGCGGCTCGCGGGCCCTGGGGGATCGGTCGCAGCCAGCGCGGAGAGCTGAACGATGGACAACGAATTCCTGGGGACCGTCATCCCCGCACCCGGTGGCGTGGCGAGGCGCGACAAGCGCCACCGTCGCCCCCTCATTCCGGCGTTCAAGCCCCCGCGAACGGATCGTCCGGGCCCCTGCTGGGCGAGATTCTCGTGCGCGACGGAAAGCTCGCGCCCGACGGCGCGGACCGCGCGCATCAGCTCCAGTCGGAGCGGCAGCTTCGCTTCGGCGAGGCCGCGGTGCAGCTCGGCCTGGTGAGCGACGCGGACGTCCAGCGGGCGCTCGCGCAGCAGTTCGACTATCCGTATCTCGCGCCCGACAACGACACGCTCGACGCCGAGCTCGTCGCCGCGTTCTGCCCGTTCGATCAGCGCGTGGAGGCGTTTCGCGCGCTGCGCTCGCAGATCGTGCTGCGCTGGCTGAGCGTCGGCGGCGGCGGCAGGGCGTTCTCGGTCATCGGTCCCGGCCGCGGCGACGGGCGCAGCTATCTCGCCGCCAACCTGGCCGTGGTGTTCGCCCAGCTCGGCACGCCGACGGTGCTGATCGACGCGGACATGCGCGCGCCGCGCCAGCACCAGCTGTTCAAGCTGAACAACCGCAGCGGCCTGTCCAGCATCCTCGCCGGCCGCGGCGAGCCGGATTCGATCCAGCGGGTTCCGCTGCTGCGCGACCTGTCGGTCGTGCCGGCCGGCCCGCTGCCGCCGAACCCGCAGGAGCTGCTCGTGCGGCCGGTGTTCCAGGATCTGCTCGAGGAGCTCGGCGAGCGGTTCCGCGTGATCATCGTCGACACCACCGCCGCGGCGAGCGGCGCGGACGCGCAGTTCGTCTCGCGCGCGACGCGCGCCGCCCTCCTGGTGGTGAGAAGGAACCATACGCGCGTGGGCGCCGCGACCCGGTTCACGCAGGACCTCGGCCCCGCGGGCGTGAACGTGCTCGGAACGGTGCTGAACCAGTTCTGATGCGCCGCATGCCCCGCTTTCCCGCCGGCGGCTCGTGAGCGCGAAGGACGGGTCTCGGCGCCGCCCGGGGGTCGAGCACCGGCAGGACTGGACTGCGGCGGCACGGCGGCAGTGCGCGCCGGCGCCCGCTGAGCGACGCGCGCCGCGCCTTGCGCCATGCCCGGCCCGACGCATCCGGAACCGCCGACCGACTCCGGCGCGCTCATCCAGCGCAGCGTGCGCGCGCTCAAGTGGAGCTATATCGGGGCCGCGGCGCGGATCGTGCTGCAGATCGCCTCGCAGATCGTCCTCGCGCGCCTCCTCGGCCCCGCCGCGTACGGCACCGTGACCGCGGCGGTGCTCGTGATCCTGATCGCCGGCATCGCGGTGGAGCTGGGGCTGGGCCCGGCACTGGTCCGGGCGCCGAAGCTCGAAGCGGCCGACGTGCGCGCGGCGTTCACGCGCGTGGCCCTCGCGGCGCTCGGCATGTCGGCGATCATCATCGCCGGCGCGGACGCCGTCGCGCTGCTGTTCGACGAGCCGCAGGTCGCCGCGGTGCTGCGATGGATGACCCTGGCGATGGTGTGCCAGGCGCTGGGCGCGGTGTCGCTCGGGCTGCTGCGGCGGCGCCTGGACTTCAAGACGATCCAGATCGCCCAGGTCGCGAGCTATTTCGTCGGGTTCTTCCTGATCGGCGTGTCCTGCGCCTGGCTCGGCGCCGGCGTGTGGAGCCTGGTCGCGGCATGGGTGTCGCAGACGTTCGTCGCGTCGGTCATCCAGTACGCCAAGACGCGCCACGAGATCGCGCCGCGGCTGCGGTCGGGGCCGGCGCCGCTCGCCGCCTTCGGCCTGAGCACGGTGGTGGCGAGCTTCGCGAACTGGAGCGTGGAGAACGTCGACAACGTCCTGGTCGGGCGGGCGTTCGGCACGAGCACGCTCGGCGCCTACTCGATTTCCTACAGCCTGCTCCGCACGCCGGTGAACCACATCGTGTTCTCGCTGCAGCAGGTGATCATGCCGTTCACCGCGCGGGCGCAGGACGACCCGGAAACGATGCGCAAGGCCTACCTCGCCACGCTGTGGGCGGTGGCGATCGTCACGATGCCGACCTTTCTCGGCCTCGGCGCACTGGCGCCGACCGCGATCGACGCGCTCTACGGCAGCGCGTGGAGCGAGGCCATCCCGCTGCTCGTGCCGCTCGCGCTCGCCATGCCGCTGCAGGCGGTGCAGGCCGTGGGCGGACCGGTGCTGTGGGGCAGCGGCCAGGTCGGCCGCGAGATCCGGGTGACCGTCTCGGTGGTGGCGCTGCTGGTGGTGATGCTGCTGATCGCCTCGACGATCTCGGCGGTCGCGATGGCGTGGAGCGTGTTGGCGGCGTACCTCGTGCGCTCGGTCTGGATCACCGCGAAGGTCTCGACGCTGATCGGCCTGCGCCTCGGGCAGTCGCTCTCCATGCTCAGGGGCGGGCTGCTGGTCGGCTTGCTCGTCGCGGCGCTGCTGTACGGCGCGAACGCGGCGCTGGACTACGCCGGCGCGGCGCCGCCCGTGCGCCTCGGCGCGGCGGTGATGCTCGGCGCCGTGCTGCTGCCGCTCCTCGTCCTGGCGCTCATGCGCGTGATCCTTCCTCCGCAGCTCGCCGAGCTGATGCGCGCGCTCCTGGGCCGCTCCCCGCCGCGCATCCAGGCGTGGCTCGGCCGCCGGCTCGCCGTGTAGGGACGAGGCGATGCGCCCGATCCGGCACGCGGCGACCGAGACAGGTGAAATCGCGGTCGCTCCGCGTATGAGACCCGCGCAGCGCAGTCGCTCGACCCGAAGGAGGGACACGTGGAATCTTTGATGACGCTCTCGATCGGCCTCCCGCTCGCCGTGGCCGTGGGACTCGCGCTGCCGGTGCTGCTGCGGCTGGCCTACAGCAGCATCACCGTCGGCCTGGTGATCGTCCTCGCCACGTTCTTCATGGAGGTGGTGTACGTCGCGTTCCCGGGCTACTGGGTCGGGATCTACCTCTATCCGGGCGATCTCGTGTTCACGTTCCTCGCGGTGGTGGCGCTGTGGCGCGTGCTCTTCGCGAAGGACGTTCCCGGCCGCTCCCCGCTGTGGTTCGCCTTCGGCGCGGTGATCGCATTGTCGTTCGTGCTCGGCCTGCAGCAGTTCGGCAAGGCCGCCGGGACCGACTTCAGGAACTACTTCTACGTGTGGGGGAGCACGCTCTACTTCATGAGCTTCAAGCTGGACGAGGCCCGGGTGACCCAGATCATCAAGACCTGGCTCGTGTTCACCGGGCTGCTGATCATGCTGGCGGGCCTGCGCTGGATCGCCGAGTACCTCGACATGCCGATCGCCGCGAGCTGGCGGGGCACCGCGACCGCGGAGGGCGTGGCCGAGTTCCGCGTCCTGCCGTCCGGCGCGGCGCTGTTCTTCGTCGACAGCCTGATGATCCTGACCTACATCCTCACCACGCGCGCGGCGAAGCGGTGGGTGTGGATGTCGGTGCCGCTGCTGATCGGGATCATCCTGGTGCTGCAGCACCGCTCGGTGTGGATCGCGGCGGCGGCGAGCCTCGTGGCGCTGTACGTGGCGTTCCCGGGCAAGGTGCGGATGAAGATCACGCAGTACGCGGTGGCGGCGGTGTTCCTGGTGGGCGCGCCGGCGGTGGTGCTGACCGCCTACGGCAAGCTCGACCGGCTGATGGACAGCGTGTCGACCTCCGCGGTGACCGCGACCGACTTCGAGCGCGGGACCGTCGGCGGGCGCATCTACGGCTGGGGCCAGCTGCTGCAGCAGATGCAGCCCGCCGACTACATCGTCGGCAAGCCGTTCGGCAGCGGCTACGAGCGCTACGAGTTCCCCAACGTCCGCTGGAAGGCGACCTGGGATCCGCACAACTTCTATCTGCAGACGCTGCTTCGCGGCGGCGTGATCGGGCTCGCGCTGCTGCTCGCCGTCTACTTCGTCACCATGCGGCGACTGCTCGCCGACAAGAACGTCTCCGGGCGGCTGTATCTGCCGCCCCGGCTGGTGTTCGTGCTGCTGGTGGCGCAGCTCGCCTACATGGCGGCGTATCACTTCCCCTACCAGCAGTCGATATGGCTGGGGCTGGCGATCAGCGTGGTCGCCTCGATGCGGCGGCTCGACCGCGAGACGACGCGCCAGAAGATCAACGACGCGATCCGCGGCCCGGCCGCGCCGGCGCTCAACGGCCTGGGAGGTTTCGTGCGCCGATGAGGATCGCGGCGCTGCTCACCTGCCACAACCGGCGCCGCAAGACGCTGGCGTGCCTCGATGCGCTCGCGGCGAACGCGCCGCCGCGGGACGCGGCGCTGGAGATCTTCCTCACCGACGACGGCAGCACCGACGGCACGGCGGCCGCGGTCGCGGCGGCGTACCCGCGCGTCCACCTGGTCCCCGGCGACGGCACGCTCTACTGGAACGGCGGCATGCGCAAGGCGTTCGGCGCCGCGCTGCGCCTCGACTTCGACGCCTACCTGTGGCTGAACGACGACACGATCCTCTACCCGACGGCGCTGTCCCGCCTGATCGGGACCTGGCGCGAGCTCGCCGCCGCGCACGGGCACGAGGTGGTCGTCGTCGGCTCGACCCAGGACGTGGTGACCGGCGAGCTCACCTACGGCGGGGTGGTGCGCCGGTCGCGCTGGCGGCCGATGGCCTTCACGATGGTGCGTCCGGCCGCCGTCGCCCGGGAGTGCGAGAGCATGTGGGGCAACTGCGTCCTCGTTCCGCGTGCGATCGCGCGTGCGGTCGGCAACCTCGATCCGAGCTTCACGCATTCCATGGGCGACGTCGACTACGGGCTGCGGGTGCGCAAGGCGGGCTACCGCATCTGGGTGATGCCGGGCTACGCCGGCACCTGCTCGACCAATCCGCCCCTGGGGACCTACGAGGATCCGCGGCTGCCGGTGCGGCAGCGCCTGGCGAAGATGATGCAGCCGAAGGGCATGCCGTTGCGCGCGTGGCGCATCCTCACGCACCGCCACGCCGGCCCGCTGTGGTTCCTCTACTGGCTCTGGCCGTACCTCAAGGTGGTCGCCGGCTCGTTCGTGCGGCGATGAGCCGTCGCGCGCACGCGGCGCGCCACCCGGGAAGCTCCGCTGACGGCCGCCCGTCCCGCAAGCGCGGGCGCCCATGAGAAGAGGTCGTCATCCCCGCGCCGGCGGACGCCGTGCGACAAGGCCGTCATTCCCGCGCAGGCGGGAATCCAGCGAGGGTGTCATTCCCGCGCAGGCGCGAATCCAGGGCGAGCGCCATGAACGGCGTGCTGGATCCCCGCTTTCGCGGGGTTGACCGGTTCGGAGGCGTGGGGATGACACGTTCAGAGTGCGACGCACGGGGGACGGCTCGCGCAGCGGCGCGGGGAGGACGCGTGCGGCGGCTGCCTACGCGCGGCGCGCCGCCAGCGCTGCGGTGCCGCCGGCCGCGATCGCGGCGGGGCGCTGCAGCTCGTGCGCGAGCCGGTCCGAGAGCCGGCAGGCGAGCGCGACCAGGGTGATCGTCGGGAAGTTCGCGCCGGCGGTCGGGAAGACCGAGCTGCCGGCGACGTAGAGGTTCGTCATCCCGTGGATGCGGCAATCGCGGTCGACCACGCCCCGGCGCGGCGAGTCGTGCATCCGGGTGGTGCCCATGTGGTGCCAGGTGCCTTCCATGTGCCCCGGCCAGTCGCGGTCTGCGAGCGGCGGGTCGAGCTCGACCTCCGCGATGCCGTGGCGCCGCAGCTCCTCGGACAGGATCTCGAAGGTCCGGTCGAAGGTGCGCTTGACGGCCGAACCGAGGCGCCAGGTCACCCTCGTGCGCCGCATCCCGAGCGCGTCGCGCGCCTCGCACAGCGTGACCCGGCTCTGCGGATCGGGCTCGGGCTCGACGATCGCGTGCAGCCTGACGTCCTTGATGAGCGAGCGGGGGTGCAGCGCGCGGGCGACCGCGAAGCGCGCCGCGTCGTACGGGTTGGCGAGGATCGCGAGCAGATCGCGGCTCAGCCGATGGCCCATCTCGTCCTTCTTGGTGAGCCGCAGCTTGCAGCGGATCAGGGCCTGCACCGACTCGGTGCCTTCGCCGGGGAACACCGACGCGAACCACACGCGCGAGTTGAGCAGCTTCTCCTGCCGCTGCACCTCGGGGGTGAGCGCGAACTGCGACGCGATGCAGGTGCCGTGGGCCGAGACCGCCGGGTTGAGGTAGTGGAACTTGAAGTCGTAGAGCTTGTTGCGCGCCCAGCGCTCGGCGAAGCGCACGCTGCCGCACATGATGCGCGGATGGTCCATGAAGTACCGGCCGACCAGATCGTTGCCGTTGCCGAGCCCGCCGGGCTGCGCCTTGTCCGAGGCGAGGAGCAGGCGGGCGTTCTCGATGCCGCCCGTGGCGAGCACGAACAGCCGTGCGTGCGCCCACACCGAGCGTCCGCTCAGCGTGCGCACCAGCACCCGCTTCACCGTGCGCGCGTCGCCGTCGGTCTCGATGTCGACCGCGTTCGCGTACAGGTAGACGTCGGTGGTCCGGGAGCGCTTGAGCTCGTCGCGGTAGTCGATGCCGAAGCGCACCGGCGGACTGAACTGCGAGATGGTGTCGACGATCCGCGGACTGGCGAACGGGAACCTGCGCACGTCCTCGCGCCCGATCGCGGCCTCCCAGAACGCCGGGTCGAAGCTGGGCGGCCCGAGCTTCAGCACGCGGTGCGCCCGCTCGTAGTGCGCCGCGAGCTCGGAGGCGCCGAACGGCCATCCGCTGTTGGGCACCCAGTCGCGGTGCGCGAAGTCCCATTCGTCGAGCGGGCGGCACCAGCCGCCCCAGCAGTTGCTGCTGCCGCCGAGGAAGCGGCTGCGGCACTCGTCGGCGAAGCTGTAGGGCAGGCCGGCGTTCTCGCCGCGGTAGAGATCGAGCGTCGCCTCGTCGGGCTCGAGTCCGCCGCTCTCCAGCACAGCGACGCCGACGCCGTGCCGCGCCAGCTCGAGCGCGATCGTCACGCCGGCCGCACCGCCGCCGATCACGCAGACGTCGCGCTCGATCCGCGCGGCCTCGTCGAGCTGACGAGTGTCGACGAGCATCGCGCTAGCGCGCCCCGCGCCGACGCGCGCCCGCACGGCCGCGGCGATGCGCGTCGGACGGCAGAAGCGCTTCGCCGCGCGGGGCGGTTCGTCCGTTCCGGAGTCTCGGCATGCTCGTCGCGCGGGCGGTGGCGCAATCAGGAGGCCACATGATACCGAAGTGCTCCGGCCGGAATGTCACAGATTGCAAAATCTGCCGGCGGACGTCGAATCGTTCGCGCGTCGCCGACGCCAAGGTGGGTTTCAATAGCGCGCGCGAATCCGCGCACGCGCCTCCGCCGCGACCCGCGCGCGGCGGCGTTGCGGGTCGCGCGCCATGTTCGATTCGACTTCGGCGGAGTGAGATCTTGCGCATCGCGTTGATCGGGCCGTTCGACGGCCCGGCGTTGGAAAGCCGCTTCGAGTTCGTGCCGAGGGAGGCGCGTCTCCCGCCGGGATATCCGGGCTCGCCGCTGACGAGCGTTCTCGCGCGCGCGCTCGTCGACCGCGGCCACACGCTTGCGGCCATCACCACCGACTACACGTTGCCGCCGGAGCGGCTCGAGCCGTTCAAGATCCACCCGCGCGCGGACTGAGCGCCTACTTCTGCCCGCAGCGCGCGCGTTCGTTCCGGTCGTCCGGCGGGCGCCGCGGTCGCGCGCTCGATTTCTTCGCCTACGAGCGACGCCACCTGCTCGCCGCGCTGCGCGATTTCGTGCCCGACGTCGTCCACGCGCACTGGACCTACGAGTTCGCGTGGGCCGCGCTCGACAGCGGGTATCCCGCCCTCGCCACCGCGCACGACTCGCCGTGGAAGGTCCTGCGCTTCATGCCCAACCCGTACCGGGCGGCCCGCTACCTGATGGCGCGGCTCGTCATCCCGCGCTGCACGCACCTCACCGCGGTGTCGCCCGATCTCGCGGCCGACATCCGGAAGTTCACGCGCATTCCGGTCAAGGTCGTCGCCAATCCGATCCCGCCGGAGGTCGCGTCCGCGCTCGGCTGCTCGGCGCACGCGTTCGACTCCGGCCAACTGGTGATGGTGCTGAACGGCTGGTCGGCGCTCAAGAACGGCACGACGGCGCTGCGGGCCTTCGCGCTCGCGCGCCGCTCGCGGCCGGCGCTGCGGCTGGTGTGCCTGGGCAACGGCTGGAAGCGAACGGCCCGGCGCACCGGTGGGCGAGGACGAACGCGGCGGCCGACGGCGTCGAGTTCCGCGGGCCGGTGCCGCACCGCATGGTGCTGCGCGAGATGCAGCGCAGCGCCGCGCTGCTTCATCCGTCGCGCGGGGAGGCCTGCTCCATGGCGATCGCCGAGGCGATGAGCCTGGGGCTGCCGGTCATCGCGGGCCGGCGCACCGACGGCGTGGGCTGGCAGCTCGATCAGGGCCGCGCCGGCGTGCTGGTCGACGTCAACGATGCGCGCGACATCGCACGCGGCATCGAGGCCGCGACCGCCGACTTCGCGATCTGGCTGGAGATGTCGGCCGCCGCGCGCCGCCGCGCGCGCGAGCTCTTCTCGATCGATCGCGTGGTCGACGAGTACCTCTCGCCTCTACGAGGCGGTGCGGCGCGCGGGCGAGGTCGCCGGCGCCGCGGTGCGGCCGGCGTGACCGCGCGAGTCGGGGGCGTCCAGCAGATGTGTTTCTTCCGCCGGGGCAGCTGCGCACACGAGGAGCCGAATCCGCGGCAGCGGTTCCGCAATCCCGAGGCGAAGCGCGACTACGAGGATCCTTCGGCGCCGGCGGGCAAGCGGGTCACCCGCGTCGCGGCGGGCGCGCCCGGGGCGCGCCGGTCGGCGAGCGCGGTCGCGCCCGGCGCCGGTCCGGGCGCCGCCGCGCGCTAGCCGGACCCGATCCGGAGCCGGACGATGTGCGGAATCTTCGGTTGCGTCGGTCCGATCGCCGAGCGGCATGCGGCCGCCTGCCTCGACACGCTCGCGCACCGCGGTCCGGACGGGCGCGGACTGTGGCACACGAGCGAGGTCACGCTCGGCCATCGCAGGCTGTCGATCCTCGATCTGTCGGACACCGGCCGGCAGCCGATGTCCTACGCGCAGGGCCGCTACCGGATCACGTTCAACGGCGAGATCTACAACTTCGTCGAGATCCGCCGGGACCTCGAGCAGCGCGGGCACGTCTTCGCCGGATCCTCCGACACCGAGGTCATCCTGGCGGCGTACGCCGAGTGGGGGCTCGACGCGGTCACGCGGTTCAACGGCATGTGGGCGTTCGCGATCTGGGATGCGCTCGAGAAGCGCCTGGTGCTCTCGCGCGACCGGTTCGGCAAGAAGCCGCTGTTCTACGCGATGATCGGCGAGCGCTTCGTGTTCGCCTCGGAGATGAAGGCGATCTACCCGCTGCTCGCCGAGGTGCGGCCCGCGCGGGACTTCGAGTGGATGAAGCGCAACCTGTTCGTCTACGAATCCACCGACAAGTGCCTGGTGGAGGGGATCAAGCGCTTTCCGGCGGGGCACTCGGGGATCTTCGCCGGCGGCAGGCTCGCGCTCAGCCGCCACTGGAACACGCTCGACGCGCTGGTGGCGGCGCCCGCCCGGTACGAGGAGCAGGTCGAGCAGTTCCGCGCGCTGTTCATCGACGCGTGCCGGATCCGGATGCGCTCGGACGTGCCGATCGGGACGGCGCTGAGCGGGGGGATCGACTCGAGCGCGGTCGCGTCGACCATGGCGCACATCGCGCACCGGCTCGGCGGCGACCGCGTCGCCAGCGACTGGCAGCGGGCGTTCGTCGCGACCTTCCCCCGGCTCGCCGCTCGACGAGACCGCCTACGCCGAGAAGGGGTGGTCGACAAGCACGGCCTGAGCGCGACCTTCGTGCCGATCGATCCCGCGCGGGCGATCGACAAGCTCGACTGGTACTTCTACCAGTTCGAGGAGCTCTACGTCACCAGCCCGATTCCCATGATCCAGCTCTACGGCGCGATGCGCGCGGGCGGGGTGATCGTCACCCTCGACGGACACGGGGCCGACGAGCTCTTCGTCGGCTACCCGAACGAGCTGTTCGAGGCGGCGGTGGGCTGCGACATCGCGCGCGACGAGATCGCGGAGCTGTACCGCGAGATGTTTCCGAAGGGCACGTCGCAGTTCCGCGTGCCGCGCAGCAACCGGCTGCTGTACGCGCGCTTCGCGGCGCGCGGGCTCGCCAAGCGGTTGCTCGGCAAGCGCCACGTCACGCGCGACGCGGCGCATCCGGCGTTCCGCCGGCTCGACCGGTTCAACCAGTACCTGTACGCCCTCACCCACGACACCATACTGCCGACCCTGCTGCGCAACTACGACCGCTACTCGATGATCAACGGGGTCGAGATCCGCGCGCCCTTCATGGACCACCGGATCGTCAGCTACGCCTTCTCGATCCCGATGCGCAGCAAGATCGGCGGAGGCTACACGAAGCGGATCGTCCGCGACGCGCTCGGGGCGTTCATGCCGGCCGAGATCGTCGGGCGCCGGACGAAGGTGGGCTTCAACTCGCCGATCGTCGACTGGATGCGCAAGGACCTGAAGCCGTACTTCCTCGACGTGATCGACTCGGGAGGCCTTCAGGAACTCGGCGGTGATCGACCCGGCGAAGGTGAGGCGGCGGCTCGAGGCGGTCATCCACGGGACGCAGCCGAGCTTCGCCTTCGCCGAGCGGACCTGGAAGCTGTTCGTTCCCTATCTCTGGGAGCAGGCGGTCCTGAAGCGCGGCTACCGGCTCGCCTGAGGCGGCGCGCCCGCGGCGGGCGCGCGCTCGCCCAGGCACGCCCGGATGCCGCGCACGAAATTGTCGACCATGTTGTCCAGCGTGTAGCGCCGGCCCGCCTCGCTCGCCGCCGCGCACACCGCCGCGTAGGCGTCGGCGTCGCGCAGCAGCCCGATCACCGCGTCCGCATAGGCGTCCGGGTCGTCCGGGCACACGAAGCCGTTCCGCGCGTGCTCCAGGTAGTCGATCTCCGGCCCGTGGCGGGCGGTCGCGGTGGTGAACATGGGCAGGCCGGCGCAGAACGCGTCGAGGACGTGCAGGCCGACGGCCCCCGGGCTGAGGACCACCGTGGCGAGCTTGAAGTACGCCGCCTTCTCGATTCCCGTCCTCGCGCCGACGCACCGGGCCCAGTCGCGCTCGGCGAGCCGCCGCGCGAGCCCGGCGCGCGCGGGCCCGTCGCCGATCACGACGAGCCGGAACGACGGAATCGCGGCGTGGATGCGCTCGCCCGCCGCGGCGAGCAGGTCGAGACGCTTGTCCGGGTACAGCGAGCCGCAGTACAGGCCGAGCGGCGCGCCGGGCGCGAGGTCGAGGTCGCGGCGGATCGCGTCGAGCGCCGCCGGGCCGACGGCGGCGAGATCGGCGAGGAATCCGTCGTTGTCGATGGCGTTGTTCAGGCAGGTGATGCGCGCCGGCGGGTAGCCGTTCTCGAGCAGGATCTTCGTCGTGAGCCCGGTGTAGGCGAACCACCAGTCGACCTTGTTCAGCAGCAGGCGCTTCCAGCGCTCGCGCAGGCCGCGGGGCGCGCTGCTCTGGAAGCTCTTGCCGTGCCCCCAGTAGGCGATCTTCGCCCGGCGCCAGGCGCGTCCGAGCAAGAGCGGATAGTTCGAGACGATGCGGTTCTCCTGCATGATCACGATCAGCTCCGAATCGCGCAGCGCGCGCGGCAGCGGCTGCCACAGCACGTCCCGGCCCATGATCCTCGCCCAGCGGTTCACGACCCGGTCGGCCCAGGCGAGCTCCCCGGTGTCGCGCTTGAGCGACTCCTGCGGCGAGGGCTGGCCGTGCACGAGGCGAAGCTCGATCCGGTGGCGCGCGCACTGGGCGCGCAGGCGCTCGAACAGCGCGACGCGGTAGTGCAGCAGCCGATGCTGCAGCACCGTCACCGTGCGGCGCGGTGCGTCCTGCGCGGCTCCGGCGGGGCCGCCCGGCGCGATCGTGCAGTGGTCGTAGCCCCGCTCGGAGAACGCGAACCGCCCGTCCCGGATCGCCGCCTCGTGCCGCGCGATCTCGCCCGCATCGGCGAAGCGCTTGCCGATCTCGCGCGCCGGTGTGCCGGCGACGATCGAATAGGGCGCGACGTCCTGCGTCACCACCGACCCCGCCGCCACGATCGCGCCGCGGCCGATCCGCACCCCGGTCAGCACGACCGCGCCGTATCCGATCCAGACGTCGGACTCGACGCTGACCTGCTCGTGGCGCCAGGGGCTCGGTCGCCGGGCGCTGCCGATCCAGGGCGCATAGCGCACCGGGAAGCCGGCGGCGCGGAAATCGTGGTCGTGCCGGCCGACGAAGGCGACCCGGTTGGCGACGAGCACGAAGTCGCCGATGTCGCAGTTGCACTCGATGAAGACGTCCTTGCCGATGTAGACGTTGCCGCCGATCGTGATCCGATCGGGCGCCCACAGCGTCGCGTTGCGGCCGATGTGGAGCCCGGGGCCGTGCGACAGGAACGCGCGCGCCCGAAACGCGGTGATCGCCGTCCTCAGCCTTCGCAATCCCGCGACGGCGCGACCGAGCATCGGCGGCGCGCGATCAGCGGCCGCGGCCGGGCGGCGCGGGCCCGGCGCGGTCGCGGCCGCGGTGGCCCGGCCGCGCGCGCGCCGGGGCGCCGGCGGACCGGGAAGACGGGTGTCGGGCGGCGCGGGAGGACATCGGTCAGGCGTACCCCAGGCCCTGCCGGTGCGTCCTGATCGCGCCGAAGACCTTGTTGCAGAGCTTCGCGCCGCCGGGCAGCGAGAGCAGCGTGAGCCAGCCGCGGAACGCACCCACGCTCGCCCCGTCGAGGCAGAAGCGCGGCAGGCGCAGCGTGCCGCCCGTGCGCGTGACCGCGCCGCGCTGCACGATGTGCTGGTAGCGGAATCCCAGGCGTGCGGCGATCCGCTCCCAGTTCTCGTCGCAGATTCCCCACGGCCACGCCAGGTGCCGGAAATCGCTTCGCGGCCGGCGGAGCTCGCCCGCCAGGCGCTCGAGCGAGGTGGCCAGATCGCGCTCCAGCTCGCGGCCGCCGTCGTCGTCGGGGCGCCAGCGCCGGTGCGAGTGCGAGTGCGACTGGAACTCGATCACGCCCTCGGCGGCGAGCGCGCGGGCCTGCTCCCAGGTCACGTGGTTCGCGCCGGTGCCGCATTCGCCGGTGATCAGGAACGCCACGCCGCTGAAGCCGTGGCGCCGCAGGGCGGGCGCCGCGATCGATGCGAGCTCGGCATAGCCGTCGTCGAACGTGATCAGGAGCTCCTTCCGCGGCGCGCCGCCGCGGCCGTCGGCCAGGCGGCGCTCGAACTCGTCCAGCCTGAGCGAGCGGAATCCGCGCCCGGCGAGCCAGGCGAGCTGCCGCTCGAACACGGCCGTCGGCGTCGAGAGCGGATCGCCGCCGCGGCCGAAGCGGTGATAGAGCAGGATCGGAATCGGTGTCATCTCGGCATGCGAGCGCGGCGCCGGCGCAGACGATTCTCTCAAAAAAATCGGCGTCTGCGACGCTCGCGGCGCAGGCCGCGCGTCGCCCCGCCTGCCATCGTCATGCGGCCCGCCGCGGGCGCCGCCGCCGCGCGCCTGCGGGCCGCGCGCGAGCGAATGTGAACTTTTGTCAAATCGCCCGTCGCAGCGGAAAAATGCCGTGCGCATGAAATACCATCGACGCGGGTCGAGGCGGCGGACGAGCAGATCGCCACTCTCCGAGCGCGACGCGCCGCCGCGGCCTGAAGGACAACAAAAGGAGGAAGTCGTCCGCCATGCAAGTGGCGCGCCGTCGTGCTTTTTCCCGTGTCGTGCAGATGCCGCCCGCGGCCGCGCGCGCACGCAACGCCCGGCGCTGCGGCCGGGCCTTGCCGCCCGCGCCCCTCGGCGGCTAGCGCACCATGCCGGGCCGTCACGCCGCCGCGATGATCAAGGGCTTGCCGGTGAGCCTGGTGTCGGTCGAGGACGTGCTCGCCGAGATGGAGCGCACGATCCGCGCGCGCGACGCGGGACGATACATCTCGATCACCAACACCGAGTCGATGTACCACGGGCTGCGCATCGCGGAGCACGGGCGATACATCCGCGGTGCGGATTTCTCGCTGTGCGACGGCGTCGGCGTGATCGCCGCCGGGCTCGCGTGGGGCCATCGCATCCGCCGCCTGAACGGGCCGATCCTGCAGCTCGAGTGCTCGCGCTTCGGGATCCGGCACGGCTGGCGGCACTTCTTCTACGGCGGCAAGGAAGGGGTGGCCGACGAGATGGCCGCGCGACTGCGCGCGGCGCTGCCGGGGCTGATCGTGTGCGGGACGCATTGCCCGCCGTTTCGCGAGCTCACCGCCGCGGAGGACGAGGCGATCGTGCGCCGCATAAACGATTCGCGGCCGGACATCGTCTGGGTCGGCCTCGGACTGCTCAAGCAGGAGCGTTGGGTCGCCGCCCACCTGGGCCGGGTGAACGCGCCGTGGATGGTCGGCGTCGGGGCGTCGTTCGACTACCACTCGGGCGCCGTCCCGTGGGCCCCCGCGCTGCTGCGCAAGCTCGGGCTCGAGTGGGTCTTCCGCCTGATCATCCAGCCCCGGCTGCGGGCGAGACGCTACTGGTGGTCGCTCCTGTACGTGCTCGAGGCGGCCGCCGCGGGCGTGCTCAGGGGCGAGTTCCTGCGGCGGCCATCGACCGGGTGAGGAGGACAGCCGTGCCGCGCGTCACCGCCGCAGTATCGCGTCCCGCAACCGTCGGATCGTCCCGGCCTCCCCGGCCGTCCGATCCGGCCGAAGAGGAACCTGCAGATCGGAAGGGAACGATGGTTCGCGTAGGTCTCATCGGATTGGGCAAGATGGGCATCTCCCATCACGCCGTCGTCAACAGCCACCCCGGCGCGCGCCTTGCGGCGGTGTGCGACTCGAGCCAGTACGTGCTCGACGTGCTGGGCAAGCATACGGGCGTGAAGTGCTACGGCGACTACCGCAGCATGATCGACACCGCGTCGCTCGACGGGGTGATCGTGTCCACGCCCTCGCGGACCCACGCCGAGATCGTCAGGTACGCGCTGTCGCGCGGGATGCACGTGTTCTGCGAGAAGCCGTTCGTGCTCGATCCGCAGGAGGGCCAGCGGCTCGTCGATCTCGCGCGCGAGCAGAAGCGCGTGACGCAGGTCGGCTACCACTACCGGTTCGTGGGCGCGTTCCGCGAGGCGAAGCGGCTGCTGGCCGCCGGGGCGCTCGGCGAGATCCACCACGTGCGCGCCGAGGCGTACGGCCCGGTCGCGCTGCGGCCCAAGGGCTCCACGTGGCGCACCGCGCGCAGCGAGGGCGGCGGATGCCTCTATGACTACGCCTGCCACGCGCTCGATCTGGTCAACTTCCTGGTCGCGCCGCCCACCGCGGTGGGCGGCACGGTGCTGAACAAGATCTTTTCCCGCGACGTCGAGGACGAGGTGTACGCGACCCTCTACTTCGCCGACGGCTTCACCGGCCAGCTCGCCGCGAACTGGAGCGACGAGTCGTATCGCCGCATGACCACCCGCATCACCGTCTGGGGAAGGAACGGCCGGATCAACGTCGACCGGCAGGAGTGCCAGGTCTACCTGCGGGACAAGGTCGCGGCGCTGCCCGATCTGGACGCGGGATGGACGATCCGCTACACGACCGACGTGACCGCGCCGGTGTGGTTCTACCTGCGCGGCGAGGAGTACTCCGAGCAGATCGACCACTTCGTCCAGGCGATCGCGCACGGCCGCACCGAGAACGTCAACTCGTTCGAATCGGCGCTCGCGACCGACCGCGTCGTCCAGATGCTGCTGCGCGACGCCGCGCGCCCGCGCGCGGACGCGAGCGTGGTCCGCGAGGCGCCGGCCGGGGCCGCCATGCCGGTCTGCTCGGCTCGGTCAGACGCAGGCTCGCCGGCTAGCGACGACGGAGCGAGCGACGATGCAGCGCGTCCTGTTCGGCGACAACCAGTTCTTCGGCATCAACCACATGTCCGACGAGAAGGCGCGCGCGCAGGCGATGCGCTTCCAGAGCACGCGCGCGATCCTCGACGTGCTCGAGGCGGCCTACGCCGAAGGCATCAAGGTGTTCATGTGCACGACGCACGAGCGGGTGGCGGCCGTGTGCGACCACTTCCGGGCGAACGCCGCGCGCTTCCCCGACTACGCCTTCTACCCGTGCATGCCGTACGCGCACAAGTACGCCAACGCGGTCACCGAGCACGGGATGATCGAGGCGCTGCGCAGGTTCCTGCCCGAGGAGGGGGCGTTCGGGGCGCTGGTGCGCGGCGGCGTCTCGGTCGCGAAGAAGGACGTCGAAGGGATCGCGAAGCTGCTGATCGACGCGGAGATGAAGATGTTCGCCGGACTCAGCACTCCGGTGGTCTTCCTGCAGAACGTCGTCACCGACCTGCTGCTCGGCCTCGGGTTCCGGGAGGCGCTGCGGATCTTCGCCGACCACGTTCGCGAGCGCTACGGCGCCGAGCCGGGCTTCATCACGATGAACCTGCCGATGCTGCTCGAGACGCTGGACGGGCTCGGCATCGAGAACCCGGTCGTCTGCTGCAACATCAACAAGATCGGATTCCGCATGTGCGGCGGCATCGCGCGCTACGAGCAGCTCCTCGCGAAGCGCCGGTTCCGCGCGATCGCGATGTCGGTCTTCGCCTCGGGCGCCATCGCGCCGCGCGAGGCGATCGACTACGTCTGCGCGCTGGACGGCGTGCAATCGATCGTGTTCGGCGCGTCGAGCCGGGCGAACATCCGCCAGACGAGCGAGCTCATCCGCGAGCGCTGGGGCGCGGCGCAGGCGCTCTAGCAGGTTCCGAGTCAGACGTTCGTCGGCGGATCTCCGACCCGGGACACTCTAGCCGCGTGGCTGCGGATCCGGCGCCGGGTGCTCGCCGGTCGCTCCGACGATGCGCTTCACCTCGTCCACCAGCGCGGCGACCTCCCGCCGCGCCTGCGTGTCGGGAAGCTCCGCCGCCGTCAGGCCCTGTCCGAGCGCGCTCGCGTACGCGCCCCGGTAGCCGAGCGTCGCCTCGAGCGAGCGGTAGGTGAGCGCGGCGCTCACCATCGCGCTCAGGTCCCGCGCGTCGCGCGTGTGGCCGCGGAACCTCGTCCACACGATGCGCAGATCGAACTGGCGCGCGCTCCGAGCCTCCTCGACGAGCAGCAGCAGGTTGGCGGTCGCCCAGAGCTCCGCCGCGGAGGCGCCGATCGGCACCAGGCACAGATCCGCGAGCGCCAGGATGGCGCGCGTCATTTCCCCGACATGCGGCGGACCGTCGAGGACGACGTAGTCGGCGGTGCGCCGGTACCGGCCGACCTTCTCCTCGAGCTCGGCCTGTCCGCGCGCCGTGTCCACGGCAAGGCGCTCGGCGCGGCCGATCCTGCGGCGGATGTTTCCCCACGCGAGCGCCGTGCCCTGCGGCATGTCGCAATCGACCAGCGCGACGCTGCTCGCGCGCGCGAGCTCTCCCGCCAGGGTGGTGGCCACCGTGGAGCGACCGACGCCGCCCTTGGCCTGCACGAGCCCGATCACGCGCGACATCACCCGCGCCTATGCGGTCGCGCCCGGCGTGCCGGCGCTCGCCTTGCCATTGTCATACGGCGCTTCGTCGGGCACCGCCGCCATGCGCTTCCGGACCGCGCCGAATCGAATGTGAACTTTTGTCAAATCTCCCGCCGCAGCGGAAAAATGCCCCGCGCGTGAAATACCATCGATTCGGGTCGAGGCGGCGCGGCAGCAGATCGCCACTCCGAGGGCGCGACGCGCCGCCGCGGCCCGAACGACAACAAAGGAGGAAGTCATCCGCCATGTCCGTGGCGCGCCGTCGTGCTTTCCCCCGTGTCGTGCAGATGCCGCCCGCGCTTCGCTCGGCGCTTCGCTCGGCGCTTCGGCACGGTGCCGGCCGTGCGCCGGCAAGCGGGGCGGGGCGCGTCGAGTGAGGGGCATCGGGGCGATAGATAACACGGACAGGCGCATCGTATCCGCGGGCGCGCCGATCCGTCGACCCGGCCGCGACGCCGGGGCGGCGGCGCACCGCGACAGGGTCGGGGAGCGGGCGGGAGAGCGGACGGGAAAGCGGGCGGATCGGCGCGGGCGCGGCGCGGCCGCGCGGATCGGAAGCAAGCAGCATTTCACCGGAGACAGAAGTTGAACGTCGATCAGGTACTGAGCGGGTTTGCGCAGGAGTCCGCTCTCGCCGGCCAGCGCCTCTCGTGGCTCGCGTTCGTGCGCAAGACGCTCGACCCGCTGATCGCCGGCACCGCCCTGGTGGTCATCGCCGCGCTGATCGGCGAGCCGTTCGACCGGCCGTACGTCGCGGTGTGCGCGCTCGTGTTCGCGCTCATGTTTCCGCGCAATCCGCACTCGCTGTATCACGGCCGCGGCATGTTCCGCAAGGTGCTGCTCGAGTGGAGCATGGTGGTCGCGCTGCTCGTGTTCCTCGGGCTGGTCACCAACTCGCTCTGGTGGTTCTATCCGCCGGTGCTGCTCACCTGGTTCGTCACCGTCCCGTTTCTCATCTTCGGCGCCCACCTCGCCCTGCTCGCCGTCGCGCCGCGGCTGCTCGGCGCGAACGGCTACCGCCGCGCGGTCATCGCGGGCGCGTCGCAGCTCGGCCGGGCGGTCGCCGCGCAGTTCGCCGCCAAGCCGATCCTCGGCATCAAGGTGGCGGGGTTCTTCGACGACCGCTCGGCGGGGCGGCTGGGACAGCTCGATGAAGGGGACCTGCTCGGGCGGCTCGACGATCTGCCGGGCTACGTCGGCGAGCACGGCATCGGCGCGATCTTCATCGCCCTGCCGATGGCCTCGCAGCCGCGCATACTCAAGCTGCTCGACGAGATCGGGAACACGACCGCCTCGGTGTATTTCGTGCCCGACGTCCTCATGTACGACATGATCCAGGCGCGCATCGACCACGTCGGCGGCATGCCGCTGGTCGCGGTGTGCGAGAGCCCGTTCGTCGGCGTGAACGGCCTGATCAAGCGCCTGGAGGACATCGTCCTGAGCGCGCTGTTCCTCGTGCTCAGCGCGCCGCTCATGCTCGCCATCGCGGTCGGCGTGAAGCTCTCCTCGCCCGGCCCGGTGCTGTTCAAGCAGCGCCGCTACGGCCTGGACGGCAAGCAGATCATCGTCTACAAGTTCCGCACCATGCGGGTGATGGAGGACGGGGCGCAAGTCGCGCAGGCGCAGAAGAACGACCCGCGCGTCACGCGCTTCGGGGCCTGGCTCCGGCGGACCTCGCTCGACGAGCTGCCGCAGTTCGTCAACGTGCTGCAGGGACGGATGAGCGTCGTCGGTCCGCGCCCGCACGCGGTGGCGCACAACGAGCTCTACCGGCGGCTGATCAAGCGCTACATGATCCGGCACAAGGTGCGGCCGGGCATCACGGGGCTCGCGCAGGTCAACGGCTGCCGCGGCGAGACCGAGGTCGTGGAGAAGATGCACGCGCGCGTCGAGTACGACATCAAGTACATCCGCGAATGGTCCCTGACCCTCGACCTGGCGATCGTCTTGAAGACGGTGTTCGTCCTCTTCGGCGACAATAAGGCATACTGAACGGGGAACACCGAAGCGGCGACGCGCCGCGCGCCGCGATCGCCGATCGCGGGCACCGGCGCGCGTCGCGTGCCCCCTCGAAACCACCCGGGTCTTGCGCTTCCGATGTCCAGCAAAATCGCCTTGATCACCGGCGTCACCGGCCAGGACGGCGCCTATCTCGCCGAGCTGCTGCTCGAGAAGGGCTACGTCGTCCACGGCGTCAAGCGGCGGTCCTCCTCGTTCAACACCGCCCGCGTCGATCACCTGTATCACGACCGGCACGAGCAGAACGTGCGGTTCTTCCTGCACTACGGCGACATGACGGATGCGACGAATCTCATCCGGATCGTCCAGGAGGCGCGGCCCACCGAGATCTACAACCTCGCCGCCCAGAGCCACGTCGCGGTCTCGTTCGAGACCCCCGAGTACACGGCCAACGCCGACGCGCTCGGCACGCTGCGCCTGCTCGAGGCGATCCGGATCCTCGGCATGAAGGAATGCACGCGCTTCTACCAGGCCTCGACGAGCGAGCTCTACGGCGCCGTGCGCGAGACCCCGCAGCGCGAGTCGACGCCGTTCTATCCGCGCTCGCCGTACGCCGCGGCCAAGCTCTACGCCTTCTGGATCACGGTGAACTACCGCGAGGCGTACGGCATGCACGCCTCCAACGGCATCCTGTTCAACCACGAGGGGCCGACGCGCGGCGAGACGTTCGTCACGCGCAAGATCACGCGCGCGGTCGCCGCCATCCAGCTCGGGCGCCAGGCGCGCCTGTACATCGGCAATCTCGACGCCAAGCGCGACTGGGGCCACGCGCGCGATTACGTCGAGGGGATGTGGCGCATCCTGCAGCAGCCGGTCGCCGACGACTACGTGCTCGCCACCGGCGAGACCCACTCGGTGCGCGAGTTCGTCGAGCTCGCCTTCGCCGAGGTCGGGCGCACGATCGCGTGGGAGGGCGCGGGGGCGGCGGAGAAGGGCCGCGACGCGCGAAGCGGGGAGATCCTGGTGGAGGTGGACGCGCGCTATTTCCGGCCCACCGAGGTCGATCTGCTGCTCGGGGACCCGACCAAGGCGCGCGAGCGGCTCGGCTGGACCCACAAGACCGCGTTCCGGCAACTCGTGCGCGAGATGGTCGCCGCGGATCTGGTCGCCGTCGAGCGCGAGTATCGCCGCCATGACAACCAGGAGTAGCTACCCGCTCGCCGGCAAGCGCGTGTGGGTCGCCGGGCACCGCGGGATGGCGGGCGCGGCGCTGGTGCGGCGGCTGCAGCGCGAGGACTGCCGGCTACTCACCGTCTCGCGCGCCGAGGTCGACCTGCGGCGCCAGGCCGCGGTCGAGGCCTGGATGGACCAGGCGCGCCCGCAGGCGGTGTTCGTCTGCGCCGCGACGGTGGGCGGCATCCTCGCCAACTCCACCCGTCCGGCGGAGTTCCTCTACGACAACCTGGCGATCGCGTCGAACGTCATCCACGCGGCCCACCGCAGCGGCGTGGAAAAGCTGCTGTTCCTCGGTTCCTCGTGCATCTACCCGCGGCTCGCCGCGCAGCCGATGACCGAGGAGGCGCTCCTCACCGGGCCGCTCGAGCCGACCAACGAGTGGTACGCGGTCGCGAAGATCGCCGGCATCAAGCTGTGCCAGGCCTATCGCCGGCAACACGGCTGCGACTTCATCTCGGCGATGCCGACCAACCTGTTCGGTCCCGGGGACAACTACGACCTGCAGCAGGGGCACGTGGCGGCGGCGATGCAGGTGAAGGTGCACCGGGCGCGGCAGACCGGCGCGTCGCAGATCGAGATCTGGGGCTCGGGCACGCCGCGGCGCGAGTTCCTCTACGTGGACGATCTGGCCGACGCGCTGGTGTTCATGATGAAGCACTACTCGGACGAGCCGCACCTCAACGTCGGGACGGGCGTCGACATCAGCATCCGCGAGCTCGCCGAGCTCGTGGCGCGGGTGGCCGGCTTCGAAGGCGGCTTCGTCTACGACGCCTCGAAGCCCGACGGCATGCCGCGCAAGGTGATGAACGTGGAGCGGCTCGCGGCGCTGGGCTGGCGGGCTCCGACCCCGCTCGAGGACGGTTTTCGCGCCTCGTACGAGTGGTACGTGCGCAACGCCGCCGCCGCGCGCTGAGATCGCGCGACCGGCGCGGCCGCCTCGGGCGCGGCCGCTCAGTGGTCGTTGATCACCGCGCCGACGACCACGGCGGCGGCCGCGACCGAATCGCTCAGCGCCTGCGCATCCGCGGTGCGGGTGACGTTCCGCCGGGTGATCAGCAGCGCGCCTCCGGCCGCCGCCGCCACGCTCTGGAAATCCGTGCCGAGCTCGCTCGCCGGCGTGTCGAGCACGATGACGTCGTACTGGGCGCTCAGGCCCGAGAGCAGCGCTCCGAACCCCGAGCGCGAGAGCAGCTCCAGCGGGTTCGGCGGCGCCGCGCCGGCCGGCAGAACCGAGAGCCCCAGCAGGCCGCCGATGCGATGGATGACGTTCTCGTCGCCGCGGCGGGCGAGCAGCGCCGAGAGCCCCAGGCGGCCGGGGATCCGGAAGATTTCGTGCTGACGCGGGTTGCGCAGGTCGGCGTCGATGAGCAGCGTGCGCTCGCCGAGCTGCGAGAACACGACCGCGAGGTTGGCGGCGAGGTAGCTTCGACCGTCGCCGCGGCCCGGGCTGACCAGCGCGAGCGTCTTGCGCGGCGGCTCGGCGTCGGTCCAGCGCAGCATGAGCTGGGTGCGCAGGTCGCGCAGCGCCTGGACCGCGGGCGAGAACGGCGCGTACGCGGCGATCACCTCGGGGCTCAGCGTGTCGTCCCCGGGTGCGAGGTAGGGGTAGTCGAACTGGCGGGCGAGCGCGTGCTGCACGTCGGCGCGCGTCACGAGCCCGAGCCGGACCGCGGCGTCGCCGAAGCGCAGGTGCTCGTCGCGCGCGAGGCGCAGCACCGCCTCCGTGTCGGTCGGGCTCAGCCGGCCGCTGTCGACCAGTAGCGCGCCGATCGAGCGGTTGCGCTTGGCCGGCGGGTTGTGCTGCTCGGGCGCGGCCTGCGCGCCGCGCGCGATCGGCGCCGCGGCGTCGCGATCCGCGGCGCGCTCGGCCTGCGGGTCCTTGCGGTTCCTGAGCACGCCCGCCAGCCGGTCGAGGACCTCGGCGATGCCTTCCTTCTGCACGACGGGCGCCCGGGAGCGGCTCATCGCTCACTTATCGCCCAGACCCCAGCGCGGGTCGAAGGCCGAGACATCGGCCAGTCGCCGGTAGAGCTCGCGCTCGGCGGCGGTGATCCACTTCGGCGTGGCGATCTCGACGATGAGGTACAGATCGCCGCGCTTGCCGTCGGCGGTGGGCAGGCCCCGCGCCGGAACGGTGAGACGCGCGCCCGACTGGGTCAGCGGCGGAATCTTGACCGGGACGAGCTTCTCGAGCGAAGGCACCTTGATCTTCGCGCCGAGCACCGCCTCCCACGGCGAGATCGGCAGCTTGAGCTCGAGATCGTCGCCGACCACGTTGAACAGGCGGTGCTTGGCCACGCTGAGCGTCACGTACAGGTCGCCCGGCGGGCCGCCGCGCAGGCCCGGCCCGCCCTGGCCGCGCACGGCGATCTCGTGGCCGTGACGCGCGCCTTTCGGCACGTTCAGCGCGACATCGCGCCGGATGTTGCGCAGCGTGCCGTCGGACTTGCGCTCGGTCACGTCGAAGCTGGCGTTGAGCCGCGCCCCGCGCACGACGTGCTCGAGCGCGATCGCGACCGTGATGCCGTAGTCCTCGCCCTGCACCGGGTAGCCGGCGCCGTCCTCGCGCCGCCGGCGCGGCGCGGTGCCGATGTCGTCGGTGCGCGGCTGCGCCGGCCCGGCGTGCGGTCCGGGCGCCGAATCGGGCCAGCCGCCGTAGTCCCCGTAGCGCGCGCTGCCCGACACCACGGCGTAGGCCTCGACCACTTCCTTGAAGCGCGCCTCGGCGTCGGGCTCTTCCGAGACGTCGGGATGGTACCGGCGCACGAGCTTGCGATACGCGAGCTTGATGTCTTCGGCGCTCGCGTCGCGCGCGATTCCCAGGATGGTGTAGTAGTCCTTGCCCATCGACACAAAAATCACGCCCTCGCCGCGCGGGCCAACAGGCAAGCTTACGGTTTGCGCTGCCTCAATCGGCAGCGCGCCGGATCTGCTAGCGTGACCTGGGTCACACAACGGTTGAACCGGTGCACGCGCGCGGCTACATTCGCTGCATCACGATTCTCTTATATTTTCCGAGGGCCGACCATATGCCTACTGCGACGATCGACCGGGCCACGCGCTGCGCGGCGGGGCTGGCGCTCGCCGCGGCGCTCACCGCCGGCGCGGCGCTCGCCGCCGGCCCGCTCGAGACCGCGCCGGTCGCGCTGCGGGAAGTGGGCGAGACTTACGCCGCCGAAGGCGTCGTCGAGGCGGTGCGCCAGTCGACGATCGCCGCACAGACGCAGGGCCGCATCGTCGAGCTCGCCGTGGATGTCGGCGACCGGGTCGCGCGCGGCCAGGTCGTCGCCCGCATCGACGAGCGCGAGGCCGCGCAGGTCGTTGCGACCGCCGAGGCGCAGGTCGCGCAGGCCGAGGCGGCGCTCGCCAACGCGCGCGTCAACTTCGAGCGCACCCGCAAGCTGGTCGCGCAGCGGTTCGTGAGCGAGGCGGCGCTCGACAAGGCGCAGACCGACTACGACGCCGCGCGCGCGCAGGTCGCCGCGGCGCGCGCCGCCGCCGCGCAGGCGCGCACCGGCAAGGGCTACACCGTGATCACCGCGCCTTTCGCCGGCGTGATCTCGGCGCGGCACGTCGACCTGGGCGAGATGGCGCAGCCGGGGCGCGCGCTCGTCACGCTGTTCGACCCGAAGGACCTCCGCGCGGTGGTCACCGTGCCGCAGGCGAAGCTCGCGGCCATGGCGCGGCCGATCGCCGCGCGGATCGAGCTTCCGACCCGCGGCGAGCGGCTCGACGCGCACGGCATCACCGTGCTGCCGTCGGCCGATGCGCGCACGCACACCACGCAGGTGCGGCTCGACCTGCCCGACGGCGTGAAGGGCGTCTACCCGGGGATGTTCGCGCGCGGGCACTTCGCGCTCGGCGAAGCGAGGAAGCTCGTCGTCCCCACCTCCGCGATCGTGCGCCGGAGCGAGGTCACCGGCGCGTACGTGGTGCGGCCGAGCGGCGCGATCGTGTTCCGCCAGCTGCGCGTCGGCGAGGCGATTCCCGGCGTGGGCGTCGAAGTTCTGGCCGGCCTCGCCGACGGCGAGCGCGTCGCGCTCGACCCGGTGGCCGCGCTCGCGCGCTTGAAGCGCGGCGACGGCGCGAGCACGGTCGCGGCGAAGGGCGGGTGACATCGCCCGGCGCACGCCGGCGCATCCGCACACATATCGAAACCGGCTGCTCGCAAGATAGGAGGTACGCATGGCACACGTAGTCATCCTGGGCGCGGGTCTCGGCGGCATGCCGATGGCCTACGAGATGAAGGCGGCGCTGCGGCCGCAGGACCGCGTCACCGTGGTCAACGACGGGCCGAACTTCCACTTCGTGCCGTCGAACCCGTGGGTCGCGGTGAGCTGGCGCAAGCGCAAGGACATCGAGCTGCCGATCGCCCCGCTGCTCGCCAAGCGCGGCATCGATTTCAGCCCGGCCGGCGCGAAGCGCGTGCATCCGGAGAAGAACCAGGTCGAGCTCGGCGACGGCACGGTGCTCGCGTACGACTACCTGGTGATCGCCACCGGGCCGAAGCTCGCGTTCGACGAGATCGAAGGCTTCGGGCCGGAGGCGAACACCCGGTCGGTCTGCCACGTCGACCACGCCGAGCGCGCCGCCGGCGAGTGGGGCGGCTTCGTGAAGGATCCCGGCCCGATCGTGGTCGGCGCGGTGCAGGGCGCCTCGTGCTTCGGCCCGGCCTACGAGTACGCGTTCATCACCGAGGCGGACCTGCGCAAGCGCAAGATCCGCGACCGGGTGCCGATGACGTTCGTCACCAGCGAGCCCTACATCGGCCACCTCGGGCTCGGCGGCGTGGGCGACTCCAAGGGGTTGCTCGAGTCGGCGCTGCGCGAGCGCAACATCAGGTGGATCACCAATGCCAAGGTCACGAAGATCGAGACCGGAATGATGCACGTGACCGAGCACGACGAGGACGGCAAGGAGAAGCGCAAGCACGAGCTTGCGTTCAAGCACTCCATGATGATCCCGGCGTTCAAGGGCGTCGACGCCGTCTTCGGCATCGACGGGCTGGTCAACCCGCGCGGGTTCGTGCTGATCGACGAATTCCAGCGCAACCCGAAGTACCGCAACGTGTACTCGGTCGGCGTGTGCGTCGCGATCCCGCCGGTGGAGACGACGCCGGTGCCGACCGGCGCGCCGAAGACCGGCTTCATGATCGAGTCGATGGTGACCGCCGCCGCGCACAACATCCGCGCGGCGATCGACGGCGGGGAGCCCACGCACCGCGCAACCTGGAACGCGGTGTGCCTCGCCGACATGGGCGACACCGGCATGGCGTTCGTCGCGCTGCCGCAGATCCCGCCGCGCAACGTCAACTGGTTCGCCGAAGGCAGGTGGGTGCACCTCGCCAAGGTCGCCTTCGAGAAGTACTTCCTGCGCAAGATGAAGCGCGGGACGTCCGAGCCGTTCTACGAGAAGACCATCATGAACGCGCTCGGCATCACGAAGCTCAAGGCGCCCGGAGAAGGTGGAGCGGGCGTGACGCCGTCGGCGAAGCCGTGGAGCGCGGCGCGCGCGGCGCGTCCCCTCCTTTTCAAGGAGGGGCCCGAAGCACGCGGCGCGTCGCAGCACGACCATCCCTCCTTTTCAAGGAGGGGTGCCGGCGAAGCCGGCGGGGTGGTTGCGGCCTGGCAGTGCTGCATGCGCCCCCACCACCCCGGCCGCTAGGCGGCCACCCTCCTCGGAGAGGAGGGGACACAAACACGCGGCGCGTCGCAGCACGACCATCCCCTCCTTTTCAGGAGGGGTGCCGGCGAAGCCGGCAGGGGTGGTTGCGGCCTTGGCAGTGCTGCATGCGCCGCCACCACCGGCCGCTGCGGCGGCCACCCTCCTCGGAGAGGAGGGGACACAAACACGCGGCGCGTCGCAGCACGACCATCCCCTCCTTTTCAAGGAGGGGTGCCGGCGAAGCCGGCGGGGTGGTTGCGGCCTTCGCAGTGCTGCATGCGCTCCCACCACCCCGGCCGCTGCGCGGCCACCCCTCCTCGGAGAGGAGGGGACACAAACACGCGGCGCGTCGCATCACGCCCGTCCCCTCCTTTTCAAGGAGGGGTGCCGGCGAAGCCGGCGGGGTGGTTGCGGCCTTGGCAGTGCTGCATGCGCCCCCACCACCCCGGCCGCTGCTGGGCCACCCCTCCTCGGAGAGGAGGGGACACAAACACGCGGCGCGTCGCAGCACGCCCGTCCCCTCCTTTTCAAGGAGGGGTGCCGGCGAAGCCGGCGGGGTGGTTGCGGCCTTCGCAGTGCTGCATGCGCTCCCACCACCCCGGCCGCTGCGCGGCCACCCCTCCTCGGAGAGGAGGGGACACAAACACGCGGCGCGTCGCAGCACGCCCGTCCCCTCCTTTTCAAGGAGGGTGCCGGCGAAGCCGGCGGGGTGGTGCGGCCTTCGCACGGCTGCATGCGCCCCCACCACCCCGGCCGCTGCGGCACACCCTCCCTCGGAGAGGGAGGGGCCCCGCGCCTTCGGCGCCACCACCCCGGCCGCTGCGGGCCACCCCTCCTCGGAGAGGAGGGGACGGAAAAACGCGGCGCGTTGCGGCACGACGATTCCCTCCTCGGCGAGGAGGGGATGCGCGACGGCGGACGCGGTTGAGGCGCCCACGATGGGCATCTCCGGCCGCATCGCCAGGTTCTTCGTCGGCTCGCAGCTGACGCCGCTCGTCGCGCTCATCGCGGCGCTGCTCGGCATCTTCGCCGTAGTGGTGACCCCGCGCGAGGAGGAGCCGCAGATCAACGTGACCATGGCGAACGTCCTGATCCCGTTTCCGGGCGCCTCGGCGAAGGACGTCGAGGCGCTGGTCGCGACGCCCGCCGAGCAGGTGCTGGCGCAGATCACCGGCATCGAGCACGTCTACTCGGTGTCGCGGCCGGGGCTGGCGGTGCTCACCGTGCAGTTCGAGGTGGGCGAGAACCGCACCGACGCGCTGGTGCGGCTCTACGACACGATCATGTCGAACCGGGACTGGCTCTCTCCCAACCTCGGCGTCGGCGAGCCGATCATCAAGCCGAAGGGCATCGACGACGTGCCGATCGTCACGCTCACGCTCTGGACCGCGGACGCCGAGCGCGGCGCCTACGAGCTGCAGCAGGTGGCGCGCGCGGCCGAGGTGGAGCTGAAGCGGGTGCCCGGCACGCGGGTGGTGGAGACGATCGGCGGCCCCGGGCGCGCGGTGCGCGTGCTGCTCGATCCCGAACGCATGCAGGCCTACGGCATCACCGCGCAGGACGTGCGCGGCGCGCTGCTCGCCGCGAACATCTCGATGCCGGCAGGCAGCCTGATCGCGGGCAACCGCGAGACGCTGGTCGAGACCGGGAGCTTCCTCTCGGGCGCCGAGGACGTGCGGCGCATCGCGGTCGGCGCCTTCGCGGGGCGGCCGGTGTTCGTCGAGGATCTCGCGCGCGTGGTCGACGGGCCGGAGCTCCCCGACCGCTACGTGAGCCACGGCGCCGGGGCCGGCGCCGGCAAGGGCGGCGGACCGCTGCTCCCGTACCCGGCGGTCACGCTCGCGATCTCGAAGAAGCCGGGCGAGAACGCGGTCGACGTGGCCGAGCGGCTGATCGAGCGGATCGAGGCGTTGAAGGGCAGCGTGATCCCGGAGGGCGTGGAGATCGCGCTCACGCGCGATTACGGCGCGACGGCAAACGACAAGGCGATGAAGCTGATCCAGAAGCTCGTCTTCGCGACCCTGTCCGTGGTGGCGCTGGTGTGGGCGGCGCTCGGCCGGCGCGAGGCGGTGATCGTGGGCGTCGCGGTGCTCCTCACGTTGGCCGCAACGCTCTTCGCCTCCTGGGCGTGGGGGTTCACGCTGAACCGGGTCTCGCTCTTCGCGCTCATCTTCTCGATCGGCATCCTGGTCGACGACGCGATCGTGGTGGTGGAGAACATCCACCGCCATCACGGCCTGTATCCGGACCAGCCGCTCACCGGCCTCATCCCGAACGCGGTCGACGAGGTCGGCGGGCCGACCATCCTCGCCACCTTCACGGTGATCGCGGCGCTGCTGCCGATGGCGTTCGTGACCGGCCTGATGGGGCCGTACATGAGCCCGATCCCGATCAACGCGAGCATCGGCATGCTGATCTCGCTCGCGATCGCGTTCATCGTGACGCCGTGGCTCTCGGCGAAGCTCATCGGTCGGCATGTGCACGCGCCCGCGGGCGAGGACCGGCTCACCGCGCGGCTGCAGGCGTTCTTCGGCCGCGTGATCACGCCGTTCCTGCGCCGCGACGCGGGGCGCAAGGCGCGCTGGGCGCTCCTCGGCGGGATCATGGCCGCGATCCTCCTGGCGGTGTCGCTCGCGGCGGTGAAGCTCGTGGTGCTGAAGATGCTGCCGTTCGACAACAAGAGCGAGTTCCAGGTGGTGGTCGACATGCCGGTCGGCACGCCGGTCGAGGAGACCTCGCGCGTCCTCGCCGAGATGGGCGGCTACCTCGCCACGCTGCCCGAGGTGGTCGACTACCAGACCTACGCCGGCACCGCGGCGCCGATCAACTTCAACGGTCTGGTGCGCCAGTACTACCTGCGCGCCTCGCCCGAGCTCGGCGACATCCAGGTGAATCTGGTCGACAAGGCGCGCCGCGACCGCCAGAGCCACCAGATCGCGCTCGCCGCGCGGCCGAAGCTCGTCGAGATCGGCGCGAAATACGGCGCCACGGTGAAGGTGGTCGAGGTGCCGCCCGGTCCGCCGGTGCTCTCGCCGATCGTCGCCGAGGTGTACGGGCCCGACTACGCCGGCCAGCTCGAGGTCGCCGAGCGCCTGCGCAAGGTCTTCGCGTCGAGCAAGGACATCGTCGATGTCGACTCGAGCGTCGAGGAGGCGGCGCCGAAGCTCCTCTTCCGCGTCGATCAGCGCAAGGCGGCGCTGATGGGCGTCGCGCAGCGCGACGTGGTGTACACGATCCGCGCGGCGCTCGCTGGCGACGACGTCACGCCGCTGCACACCGGCACCGCGAAGTACGAGATCCCGGTGCGGCTCTCGCTGCCGCCCGAGCGCCTCGCGCGCGCCGACGCGCTGCTCCGGCTCAAGGTGAAGGCGGCCGACGGCACGCTCGTGCCGCTGTCGGAGGTCGTGACGGTCGTCCCGGCCGAGCGCGAGCGGACGATCTATCACAAGGACCTGCTGCCGGTCGCCTACGTGTTCGGCGACATGGCGGGCAGCCTCGACAGCCCGCTCTACGGCATGTTCGGCATGCGCGGCGACGTCGGGGCGCTCGCCGTGCCGCAAGGCGAGGGCCTCGGCGAGCACTTCATCCGCCAGCCCGAGGATCCGTACGCCGGCTACGCGATCAAGTGGGACGGCGAGTGGCAGGTGACCTACGAGACCTTCCGCGACATGGGCATCGCCTACGCGGTCGGGTTGATCCTGATCTACCTGCTGGTCGTCGCGCAGTTCTCGTCGTATGTCGTGCCGCTCGTCATCATGGCGCCGATCCCGCTCACGATCATCGGCGTGATGCCGGGCCACGCGCTCCTCGGCGCGCAGTTCACCGCGACCTCGATGATCGGCATGATCGCGCTCGCCGGGATCATCGTGCGCAACTCGATCCTGCTGGTGGACTTCGTCAACCTGCAGGTCGAGGAGGGCGTGGGCTTCCAGGAAGCGGTGGTGAACGCGGCGGCGACGCGCGCGAAGCCGATCGTGCTGACCGGGCTCGCGGCGATGCTCGGCGCGTTCTTCATCCTCGACGATCCGATCTTCAACGGCCTGGCGGTATCGCTGATCTTCGGCATCTTCGTCTCGACGCTCCTCACCCTGGTGGTGATCCCCGTGCTCTACTACGCCGTGGGCTGGCGCAAGGCCGAGGCGCTCGCCAGCGGCGCTGCGGACGCCGCGCCGGCGCCGGAACCGGCGGGGTGACGCCGCCGGCGCACGTAGAATGTTCCCATGAGCACGCTCGATACCGACCGCCCGATCGCCGCGCCGCGGCTCGCGCACTTCCCGATCTCGTTCTTCGGCGCCGTGATGGGCATCGGCGGCCTCGGCCTCGCCTGGGGCAAGGCCGAGGCGCTGTACGCCACGGCGTTCGCGGCGAGCGGCTGGCTGCTCGCGCTGAACGTCGCGCTGTTCGCCGCGCTCGGCGCGTTCTACCTCGCCAAGCTCGCGCTGCATCCGCAGGCGGTGGCCGCGGACTTCGGCCATCCGGTGCGCCTCAACTTCTTCGCCACCGTCTCGATCGGCCTGCTGCTCGTCGCGATCCAGCTCGGCGACGCGCCCGCGGCGCGGTGGGTGTGGGCGAGCGGCGCCGCCGCGCATCTCGCGCTCACGCTGTACGTGATGACCGCGTGGCTCCACCAGACCAAGTTCGAGATCGCGCACCTCAACCCGGCGTGGTTCCTGCCGGTGGTCGGCAACGTGCTCGTGCCGATCGCCGGCGTCGCGCACGCGCCGGCGGAGGTCTCCTGGTTCTTCTTCAGCGTCGGGCTGGTGTTCTGGCTGGTGCTGTTCACGATCGTGCTCTACCGGCTCTTCTTCCATGCGCCGCTGCCGGTACGCCTGACGCCGACGCTGTTCATCCTGATCGCGCCGCCCGCGGTCGCCTTCCTCGCCTACCACCGCCTGACCGGCGGGCTGGACAACTTCGGGCGGGTGCTCTACTACACGGCGCTCTTTCTCACGCTGCTCCTCGCCTCGAACGCAGTGCGCTTCCTGCGCACGCAGTTCTTCCTTTCCGCGTGGGCCTACACCTTTCCGCTCGCGGCCGTGACGGTCGCCACGTTCGTCATGGCCGAGCGCACCGGTGCGGCCGGCTTCGGCTGGATCGGGGCGGCGCTGCTCGCGGTGCTGACGCTCGTGGTCGCGGCGCTCTTCGCGCGCACCGTGCTCGCCATCGCGCGCGGCGAGATCTGCGTCGAGGAGGGATAGTGCGGGCGCCGCGCATCAAACTGCTCGCCGCGGCGGTCGCGGCGGCAGCGCTTGCCGGCGCGGCGGCGTACTGGCTGCTCGCGCGCGGCGTGGCGGTCGAGACCGTGACGGCGGCCGCGGCGACGGTGCCGGTGTGGATCACCGGCCCCGGGACCGTGCAGGCGCGCGTTCCGGTCACCCTGAGCGCGCGGATCACCGCCTCCGTCGCCGCGCTGCACGCCGACCAGGGCGACGCGGTGCGCAAGGACGCGCTGCTCGCCGAGCTCGACGAGCGCGAGCTCGCCGCGAAGCGCGCGGCGGCGAGCCAGTCGGAGCAGACCGTGCGGCGCAACGTCGAGGCCGCCGAGGCGGCGCTCGCCAAGGCGCACGCCGACCTCGAGCTCGCCCGGACGAAGCACCGCCGCGACGCCGAGCTCTTCGAGGTGGGCTACATCTCGCGCTCGGCGCTCGACAACGCCGTCGCCGCGCTGCGCGCGGCCGAGGCGGGCCTGGCGAACGCCGAGGCCGTGCTCGCTGCGCGCCGCAGCGAGGTGCAGGGCGTCGCGCAGGAGGCGCGCTACGCCGAGACCGTGCTCTCGCACACGCGCATCCGCGCGCCGCTCGACGGCGTAGTCATCCAGCGGCTGGTCGAGGTCGGCGCGACGGTGGTGCCGGGCACGCCGCTCTTCAAGCTGGTCGACCCGGGCACGCTGTGGGTGGCGGTGCGGGTCGACGAATCGGTGGCCGGACGGCTCCGGGTCGGGCAGCCCGCCCGCATCCGGCTGCGCACCGGCGAGGAGCGCACCGGCACGGTCGCGCGCATCTCGCACCAGGCCGACGCGGCGGCGCGCGAGCTCGAGGTCGACGTCGCGTTCGACGCGCCGCTCGAGCGCTTCGCGATCGACCAGGACGCCGAGGTGTCGATCCGCACCGGCGAGGAGAAGGGCGTCGTCGTGCCGGTCGCGGTGCTCGTGCGCAACGCCGGCAAGCCGGGCGTGCTCGCCGTGCGCGACGGCCGCGCGGTGTTCCAGCCGGTGCGCACCGGCGCCGCCGACGCCGGCCGCGTCGTGGTCGCCGAGGGGCTCGCCGCGGGCGAGCGCGTGGTGGCGCAGCCGCAGGGCGTCAAGCCGGGCGCGCGCGTGCGCCTGTCGCACTGAGCGCACGCGCCGCGCGGGAGGCCGCACCGGCCATGGACCTCGCCGTCAAGGACATCCGCCGCCACCTCGGCAAGTTCGTCGCGACGATCGTCGGCGTCGGGCTGCTGCTCACGATCGTGCTGGTGATGAACGGCATCTACCAGGGCAACATCGCCGACGGCGTGTGGCTGATCGAGAACACCGCGACCGACTTGTGGGTGGTGGAGCGCGGCCGCGGCGGGCCGTTCAACGAGTCCTCGCGCATCCCGGCGGATGCGCACAAGAGCGTCGCCGCCACGCCGGGCGTGGCGCAGGCGAGCCCGTTCGTCGCCTACGCGGCGCAGCGCGAGCTCGGCGGCGCGAGCCAGCAGTTCACGATCATCGGCTACGACGTCTTCGGCGGGCTGGGCGGCCCGGGCCGCATCGTGCAGGGGCGCGCGATCCGCGCCGCGCACTACGAGATGGTGGCCGATGCGAAGCTCGGCCTCGCGCTCGGCGAGCGGGTGCAGCTCGGCCGCAACGTGCACACCGTGGTCGGCATCACGCGCGAGGCGGTCGACTCGGGCGGCAACCCGCTCGTCTACCTCTCGCTGCCCGACGCGCAGGACGTGCAGTACGAGCAGGACAACCGCGCACGCGAGGCCGCGCGCGCGGCGAGCCTGAAGAAGCTCGAGCGGGCCGGCTACACCGCGGAGCAGGCCGCGAAGCTGCTGCCGCTCCTCGCCGCGGCGACCGACAACGTGAACGCGGTGCTGGTGAAGCTCGCCCCGGGAGCGGACCCCGCGGCGGTGAGCAGGCACGTCCAGGACTGGCTCCACTTCAACGTCTACACCACCGCCGAGGAGCGCAGCCTGATGCTCGAGGGGCGGCTGCGCCGCATGTCGGGGGTGCTCGGCCTGTTCCGCTCCCTGCTCGTCGTGGTGTCGATCGTGATCATCGCGCTCATCGTGTACGTGCTGACGATCGAGAAGATCAAGTCGATCGCGACGCTCAAGCTGATCGGAGCGCCGAACCGGGTGATCGTGCGCCTGATCATGGAGCAGTCGCTCGCGCTCACCGTGGCGAGCTTCGCCTTCGCCTACCTGCTGACCGGGGTGGTCGAACCGCGCTTCCCGCGCACGCTCCTGTTCCTGCCGCAGGAGACCGCGGCGACCTTCGGCGTGATGCTGGCGGGCGGCGTGGTCGCGAGCCTGATGGCGATCTGGCACGCGCTGCGCACGCCGCCGCAGCTCGCGCTCGGCGGGTAGGCGTGGACATGGACCGCGACGGCGCGCCGGTGCTCGTGGTCGAGGGCGTCGCCAAGACGTTCGGCGCGGGCGAGCTCGCCGTGCACGCGCTCAAGCCCGCCACCTTCAGCGTCGCGCCGGGCGAGCTCGCCGCGCTGCTCGGTCCGAGCGGCTCGGGCAAGAGCACGCTGCTCCTCTCGATCAGCCTGATCCTCGAGCCGAGCGCCGGGCGCATCGCGGTGAACGGGCAGGAGGTCTACCGCGACGGCTGGACCGGCATCGACGTGCGCCGCTTCCGGCGCGAGAACATCGGCTTCATCTTCCAGAGCCACAACCTGATCCCGTTCCTCACCGCGCAGGAGAACGTGGCGCTGATGCTGCAGCTGAACGGCATCGGCGCGCGCGAGGCGACGCGGCGCGCGCGCGAGATCCTCGACTACCTCGAGATCGGGCACCGCGCCGGCGCGCTGCCGGCGAACCTCTCCGGCGGCGAGCAGCAGCGCGTGGCGATCGGGCGCGCGCTCGCCAACTCGCCGCCGCTCATCCTCGCCGACGAGCCGACCGCGGCGCTCGACACCGACCGCGGCACCAAGGTGATGGGGCTGCTGCGCAAGATCGCGCGCGAGCGCCGCTCGGCGGTGATCGCGGTGACGCACGACCGGCGCATGATCGAGGGCTTCGACACGGTGTACTACCTCGAGGACGGCCGGCTCTCGCGCACCTCGCAGGGCGCGGCCGCGGCGCACTGAGCGGCGGACCGGCGGGGCGCCGATGGCGGCGGTGCGATCGTGAGGCGCTTCGGGCCGGTCTGGACGCGACGGATCGCGCTCGGCGCGCTGCTCTTCGCCGCGCTCGCGAGCGTCATGCTCGGGGTGCGCAGCTATCGTACGTTCCAGCTGCTGCAGTCGGCCTACGCGGTCGGGCTCCCGGACGCGAGCACGATCCGCCCGTGGATGACGCTGCGCTACGTGGCCGACGCCTACCGCGTTCCGCTGCCGGCGCTGCGCGGGCGACTCGGTGCGCCCGAGGACGCGGCGCCCGACGCGACGCTGAAATCGCTCGCCGAGGACGCGGACACCGCTTTGCTCGCGTACGTCCAGCGCGTGCAGCGCGCCGTGGCCGAGGCCGCGCCGCCGCAGGCCGCGCCGCCCGCCGCCGCGTCGCCGTCCGGGCTGAGCGCGACCAGCGAGGCGCTCGTCTCCGCACTCCTGGTGTACGGCTATCCCGCGCTCGCGCTCACCCTGCTTCTCGGCGCGGTGGGACTGCCGCTGCCCTCCGGCCTGTCGATGATCCTCGCCGGCGCGCTCGCCGCGCAGGGGCGGATGAGCTGGCTCGCCGCGAGCGCGCTCGCGGTGCTCGCATCGATGCTCGGCGACCTCGCCGGCTACGCGATCGGGCGCGCGGCCGGGGGCCCGCTGCTCGATCGGCACGGCCGCTGGCTCGGGCTCACGCCCGCGCGGCGCGCGCGCGTCGACCGGCTGTTCGACCGCTGGGGCGCGCTCGGCGTGTTCCTCAGCCGCTCGCTCGTCTCGTTCCTGAGCTCGGCGGTCAATCTCGTCGCCGGCGCGAGCCGCTACCGGCTCGGCAAGTTCGTCGCGTTCGGCCTGCCGGGGCGCGTGGCGTGGACCTCGGCCTATCTCGGTCTCGGGTACACGGTGAGCGGCGGCCTCGAGCCGGCGGCCGATTTCCTGCGCAGCCTGACGGGTCTTCTGGTGGCGCTCGCGGCCGCCGCCGCGGCGGGGGTCATCCTCGTTCGCGGTTCGGCGCCGGCGCGGCGCTGAACCCGGCGGCGGCGAATGCGGACATCGCCCCGGGGCGATGCGCTCGAGGGGTGGGCGCTCGCTCCCGGTCGGAAGTTCACCCGTGCCGGACGCGCGCGTACGCGCGTCGGACACATGGCGCCGTTTCGACCCCTGCGCGGTGGCGCGCAAGCGCTCGCCGCAGAATCACGGCGGTGCGGGCGCGGCGAGCGAAGTCCAGGGGCGGCGGATGCCTGCCGCCACGCCGTTGCATGGGGGCTCTCTGCACCAGGCCCTGCAAGTCGCCGTGCCGGCGTCCCGCGCTCGATCGGCCGGCGCCGGCGACGGCCTGCGGCCCAATGGGACCTACGTCACAGAGCCATGCATCAGTGTTAGCTAATATTGTTTGTGTGTGAGGCGTCATGGCTTCACAGAGGGTTTCTCCTCCTCCGGCAGGACCTTCCTCCTCCTCCTCGGTCCTGCCATTGGGCCCCGTGCATGGCAATCCCGTGCACGGGGGTTTTTCTTTCGGGGTCCGGCGACCCGCGGCCGCCGCCGCCCCGCCGCGGTCGGATGGCCTTCGCGCGACCGGCAACCCGAATGCCGAATCACGGGGGAGGCGTCCCTCATAAGGAGGCTCAACTCGGGTATCAAATCCGCCCGGCGCGGGGCGCGCCTCGCCGCGCTATATTGGGTCCGTGGGGTCTGGCGCCTGCGGGGTTTGGCTACTCTGCGGCGCGCCGCCGGTCAACGAGAACACGAAGGGACGCCCATGGAGCTGCTCGAATTCGCGCGTGGCCCGGCGCTCGCGCTCGCGCTCGCGCTGTTCGTGATCGGCACCGTCTGGCGGCTGGCGGGGATCTTCCGCCGGCCGGTGAAGCCGGACTACTCGGAGCCGCGCAGCACCGCGGTGGCCGCGGGCGCGTTGAAGGCGATCGCCACGCGCATGTGGCATCCGGCCAATTTCCGCAGCCGCACGCTGGTGGGGACCTTGAACGCCTACGGCTACCACCTCGGGCTGGCGGTCGTGTTCTTCGGCTTCGTCCCGCACATCGCGTTCGTCGAGCGTCTCACCGGGTTGCGCTGGCCGGCGGTCCCGGACTGGCTGTTCGCGCTCGGCGTCGCGCTCACCTTCGTCGGCCTGCTCTACGCGCTGATGGTGCGATTGAGCTCGCCGGTGCTGCGGCTGCTGTCGAACTTCGACGACTGGGCGAGCTGGGCCGTCACGATGGCGCCGATGGTGACCGGGATGGCGGTGATCAGCCTGCCGATCGGCGCGAGCTATCCCGGCGCGCCGGCGAACCCGGTGCCGGTGGCGATGCACCTGCTCTCGTTCGAGCTGCTCCTCGCGTGGCTGCCCTTCAGCAAGCTCGCGCACGCGTTCCTCGCGTTCGTCTCGCGCGGCCAGACCGGCGCCGCGTTCGCGCGCAAGGGGGCCGAGCTGTGACCGGCGCCGAGCAATCCCATCCGCTCGACCTCGAGTCACCGCGGTTCTCGATCGAGAAGCCGGCGGCGCGCTACGACAAGCAGGGCGAGCGTGCGGACGCGCAGCGGCTCGCCGCCGCCAGCCGCGCGTTCGCGCGCGACTTCGGCCGCGCCGCGGCCGCCTACATGGAGTCGTGCATCCACTGCGGCAACTGCGCCGAAGCGTGCCACTTCTATCTCGCGACCGGTGATCCGAAGTACACGCCGATCTGGAAGCTCGAGCCGTTCAAGCAGGCTTACAAGCGCGAGGCGGGGCCGTTCGCGTGGATCTACCGCGTCCTGAACCTCAAGCGCGCGGTGACCGTGGCGGAGCTCGAGGAATGGCAGGAGCTTCTCTACGACTCGTGCACGATGTGCGGCCGCTGCACCCAGATCTGCCCGATGGGTATCGACATCGCGAGTCTGGTGGGCCTCGCACGCCACGCGATGTTCGAGGCCGGCCTGGTGCCGCACGAGCTGTGGGCGGTGGCCGAGCGCGCCGAGCGCGAGGGCAGCCCGCTCGGCGCGACGCCGAAGGTGCTGAAGGAGCGCCTGGAGTGGCTCGCCGACGACTACGAGGTCGACATCCCGGTGGACCGGCCCGAGGCCGAGGTGCTCGCCACCTTCTCGTCGATCGAGATCATGAAGTACCCCGCGTCGCTGGTTGCGACCGCGCGCGTGCTCAACCGCTCGGGTTACGCGTGGACGGTCTCGACCGCCGGCTACGAAGCGACCAATTTCGGAATGCTGTCCGGCAACCTCGCCTGGCAGCGCGACATGAGCATGAAGTTGATCGAGGCCGCGATCGCCTGCAAGGCGAAGCTGCTGGTGCTGCCCGAGTGCGGCCACGCGTACACGGCGCTGCGCTGGCAGGGCGCGAACATGCTCGGCCGGCCGCTGCCGTTCCGCGTGCTGCACATCTCGGAGTTCCTGGCCGAGGCGCTCGCGGCCGGCCGGATCGCGCTGCGCAGGCTGGAGAAATCGGTCGTGTTCCACGACCCGTGCCAGGTCTCGCGGCGCGGCGGCGCGACCGCCGCGCCGCGCGAGGCGCTCGCCGCGCTCGGCGTCGAGCTGCGCGAGACGCGCGACGCGGGCGGGCGCAGCTTCTGCTGCGGCGGCGGGGGCGGCGTGGTGACGATCCACCGTGCCGACGAGCTGCGCTACGGCGCGTTCCGGATCAAGATGGCGCAGATCGACGCCTCCGGCGCCGAGCTCGCCGTGACGAGCTGCAGCAACTGCCGCCAGAGCTTCGACGACGGGCGCGCGCACTTCGGCTGGGAGCGGCAGATGGGCAGCCTGCTCGAGCTGGTGGCCGAGCAGCTCGCCGACTGATCGGGCGGCGCGGCGCCCTGGCGCGCGCGGCGGGCGGAACCGGGAGAAGGGGGGCGGGAGTGCGCTTTGCGCTGATGGCATTGCTGGCGGCGCTTGCAGCGCCCGTGCTCGCCGACCACGAGCCGTGGGCAACTTCGCGGTTCCCGCAGGACGCCGAGCGCTGGTGGCACGACGACGCCTGGTGGCGGCAGGGCCGGATCCCGGTGCCGGCCAATCACGCAGTGGCCGAGCGCGAGGCGTCGTACAGGCGCGGGGACGTCGAAGTCCCGGTCACGGTCTTTCGCCCGCACGGCGAGGGCGCCTTCCCGGTCCTCGTGTTCATGCATGGCCGCCGCGGCGTGGACGAGCTCACCCGGCTCGTCCCGCTGCGGCTCGCGGCGCGCGGCTTCACCGTCGTGACCCCCGACTTCTACGCCGGACGGTTCATCGCGCCCTTCCCGGTCGCGCACGAGTACGTGATCGAGGACGACGCCGCCGCGGCGATCGACTTCGCGCTCGCACTGCCGGAGGCACGCGGCCAGTCGAAGCTCTGCGTGGTGTCGCACACGCGCGGCGGCTACTACGCGCTCAAGGCGCTGGTGACGAAGGGGCGCCAGGCGAAGGCCGCCTGCTACGTCGCCTACTACCCGCACTGGCAGGATCCCAACGCGCCCGAGCCGGCGCAGGTCTATCGCTACGCGCCGGAGCTCGAGCAGCTCGCGGTGCCGGTGCTGGTGTTCCTCGGCGAGCACGAGCAGTACCAGCGGGTGCGCCCGATCCTCGCCGGCGTGGAGGCGCTGCGCGCGAGGAAGCGCGAGGCGCGCGTGATCGTCTACCCCGGTGTGGGCCGCGGGTTCGACTTCCGGCCGCGCGAGGTGCGCACCCTCGCCGACGATCTCGCCGCGCAGGACTCGCTCGTGCGCGCGGCCGGGTTCATCCGCAGGCACCTCGGCGCCAACTGAGGCGCCCGGCTCCGGCCGCCGCGGCGACATCGATCTTCATCAAATCGCGGCCGGGGCGCCGCGATCCGGAATATCCTTGGGGGTGTGCTACTCGGGAGGAGGGCGTCAGATGGCAGCGCTGCGGTCGGGGCGCCTCGCGGCGCAATGAGCGAGGTCAGGCGCTGGTTCGCGGGCGTCGCCTCCGGGCTCGCCTCGAAGTTCTACGTCGCGTTTCTGTTGGCCGCCGGGGTGCCGGTAGCGGTCGCCGGGCTGGTCGGCATCTACTACTCGGTCGAGGCGCTCAAGAAGGAAACCCTGCACCATCTCGACCGCGAGGTTTCGGGCCGCGCCGCCGAGTTCGCCCGCGTCTTCGATCACGTGACCGGCGGGTTGCTGCTGCTCTCCAAGGCGCCGGTCGTCACCGATCTCGTCAACGCCGAGCCCGCGGCGCCCGACCCGGTGCGGCAACGGCTGCGCGAGCGCGTCGAATGGGTGTTCGCCGCCTTCGCGCGGGCCTACCCGTACACCTACCAGGTGCGCTACCTCGGCACCGACGGCAGCGAAGTCGTTCGGGTCGATCGGGTCGGCGAGCGGGTGCACATGGTCGCGGTCGATGCGCTGCAGAACAAGTCGCAGCGCTACTACGTGCAGGCCGGCCTCGTGCGCGAGTCCGGGCAGGTGTACGTGTCGCCGCTCGATCTCAACGTCGAGCACGGCGTCGTCGAGCGGCCGGAGCGCCCCGTGATCCGCTTCGCGACGCCGGTCCTCGATCGCTCGGGGAACAAGCACGGCCTGCTGATCATCAACCTGCACGCCGATTTCGTGCTCGGCCAGATCCAGGAGATGGCGGCCCCGCGCGGCGGGCGCGCGTACCTCTTCGACCGCTCGGGGTCGTTCATTTCGCGGACTGCGGACAAGGCCGAGCAGCCGTCGGTGCTGCACATGCGGTCGATCGACGCGCTCGAGGGGATGTTCTCGCGCGCGCTGCTCGAGAGCATCGGGCACGGCGCGCGCGGCACCGAGGTGCTCGGCGACTGGATCATCGCGTACGCGCCGGTCGCGGTCGGCCGCACCCTCGCGGACCGGACCGATGCCGCCGTCGAGTGGACGATCGCCTCGGCCTTCCCGCGCAAGTACCTGTTCGAGGCCGTGTTCAACCTGTATCTCCTGTACGGCGTGCTGGCGCTGTGCCTGGTGGCGACCGCACTGGGCGGCTACGCACTGTCGCGGCACCTGCTGCGGCCGCTTTCCGAGCTCAGCAGCGAGACCGAGGCCATCGCGCAGGGCGATTTCTCCCATCGCGTGATAATCCGCGGCCGGGACGAGATCGCGGAGCTCGGCACGCGCTTCAACGCGATGGCCGCGCGGCTCGAGCAGTCCTATCGCTCGCTCGAGGAGCAGAAGGGACGGCTCGCGGAGGAGGTGCGGGCGCGTACCGCCGAGCTCGAGGGGGAGCGGCGCAGCCTCGCCACGATCATCGACAGCACCGCGGACGGCCTCCTGGCGCTAGACGCGCACGGGATCGTGAAGCTCGCGAACGGCGCTGCGGTGCGCATCTTCGGCACGGATCGCACCGAGCTCGTCGGGCATCACGTGCGCGCGCTCTGGCCGGGCTGGGACGCGTTCCTCGCCGGATACGACCGGCTCGACCCGACGAGCGTCCCGCGCCTCGACCTGCAGGTGCACGGCCGCACGCTCTCGCTCAGCGTCGCGGCGGTCGCGCCGCGGGACGCACCGCAGGGCTGGATCGTCGCGCTGCGCGACGTGAGCGAGGAGCGCGGCCTCCAGGACGCGCAGCGCGAGCTCGACCGCCAGATGTTCCAGCGCGAGAAGCTCAACACGCTCGGCGAGCTCGCGATGGGGCTCGCGCACGAGATCGGCAATCCGCTCGCGGGGATGAAGACCGTGACCCAGGCGCTGCTCGACGACGCCGACCTCACGCCGCGCGCGCGTCGCTACCTCGCCCGCTTCGAGGGTGAGGTGGACCGGCTCGCCGCGTTCCTGCGGACGTTCCACGGATTCGCTGCGCCGCAGGACGGGCAGCCGACGGCGTGCCGGCTCGAGGACGCGCTCGACGACGTGCTCCTCTGGACCCGCAAGGAGGCGCGCTCCAAGGGCATCTCGATCGCCCTCCGCGATTGCGCGGGCAAGATCCCCGCCCTTTGGGCCGATCCGAATCAGCTCAAGCAGCTGCTGCTCAACCTGGTGATCAACGCGGTGCACGCGATCGCGAAGGACGGCCACGTGTGGATCGGCGCGTGCTCGGCGGGCGCCGGCAGCGCCGCCGACGGCCGGCTGCGGGCGAAGTTCTGCGTGGAAGACGACGGTCCCGGCATCCCGGCCGCGGTGCTGCCGCGCATCTTCGAGCCGTTCTTCACGACGCGCCCGGACGGTTCCGGACTCGGCCTGGCGATCGTCAGGAAGATCGCCGACCAGCACGGCGCGGACATCCACGTCGCGAGCGAGCCGGGGCGGGGCACGCGCTTCGAGCTGGTGTGGCCGCTGGCGGACCAATCGGTCGAGCCGCGGACGACCGCGAGCGGGCGGAGCGCCGCGGCCGAAGCGTGTCCCCGGCGGGCGGCGCATGGCTGAGCGCCTGCTGGTGGTGGACGACGACGAGGCGATCCGCGACACGCTCGCCGACGTGCTGGCGCGCCAGGGCTTCGAGGTGGACCAGGCCGGCGACGGCGAGGCCGCGCTCGCGCAGGCGCGCCGGCGCCGCTACGACCTCGTGCTGCTCGACATGCGGTTGCCCGACGCGAACGGAGTGGACATCCTCGCGCGCATCCGCGACGCGGACGACGGCGCGCTCGTGGTCATGATGACCGCCTACCCCGAGGTGCGTACCGCGGTCACGGCGCTCAAGGCAGGCGCCTACGATTACCTCAACAAGCCGTTCGATCTCGAGGACGTGAAGGAGCTGGTGCGCCGCGCGCTCGAGACGCAGCGGCTGCGCAAGGAGGTGGAGCGGCTGCGCACGCGCGCCGGCGAGCCCGGGGGCTCACGGGGCTGATCGGCGGCAGCATGGCGTTTCGCGCGATGGTCGAAGTCACCCAGCGCGTCGCCGCGGCGGCTCGCACACCGGTGCTGATCCGCGGCGAGTCGGGCACCGGCAAGGAGCGCGTCGCGCAGGCGATCCACAGCCTGAGCCCGCGCGCGCGCGGCCCCTGGGTGACGCTCAACTGCTCGGCGATCGCCGAGGGGCTCCTCGAGTCCGAGATGTTCGGGCACGAGAAGGGCGCCTTCACCGACGCGCGGTCCGGCAAGCGCGGGCTGCTCGAGCTCGCCGACGGCGGGACGCTCTTCCTGGACGAGATCGGCGATCTCGCCCCGGCGCTGCAGCCGAAGCTGCTGCGCGCCATCGAGACGCAGACCTTCCGGCGCGTAGGCGGGCAGCGCGAGATCCGGGTGGACGTCCGGTTCGTCGCCGCCACCAACCGGAACCTCGCCGCGATGGTGAAGACGGGTGCATTCCGCGAGGATCTCTACTACCGGCTGAACGTGGCGGGCATCGACGTGCCGCCGCTGCGCGAGCGCCGCAGCGACATCCTGCCGCTTGCCCGCCACTTTCTCGGCGAGGCGACGACGACGATGGGCGTGCCGACGGCCGCGCTCGCCGCCGGCGTGCCTGCGCTGCTCGAGGCCTACGACTGGCCCGGCAACATCCGGGAGCTGCGCAACGTGATCGAGCGCGCGGTCATCCTGGCGGGCGGCGGCGGGATCCGGCCCGATCATCTGCCGAAGGAGATCCTCGCCCGCGCGGCGGCGAGCCCGGGGGCGGCGAGCGACGCGGCCCTCACGCTGGAACAGCTCGAGAAGCGTCATATCCGCGCCGCGCTCGAGCGCTGCGGCGGCAACAAGACGCACGCCGCGCGCGAGCTCGGCATCACGCGCGTGACCCTGCGCAGCAAGATCCGGCAGTACGCGCTCGTCGAGTTCCTCGACGAGCCCGCTTCGGGCGCGCCGCTGGAAAGTTCCTGATCGCTCCGGTCGGTTTCTGACCGGCCAGCCGCCGCGCGCGCCCGCGCAGCGGAATCGAAAAATCCCGTCCGTTCGCGTCCTTGCACGCGCGTGCAGCACTGGCACGAAAGCTGCCTATCGCATGCCGATCAGTTTTATTCGCCACGCTCGATCCGTCAGAACAGAGCGAACTCGAGGAGGACCGGCAGATGAGAATCACGCGGAGCCTGAGACCCGTCGCGCTCGCCGCCGCGCTCGCGGCGCTTCCGCTCGCGGCGCACGGCGCCGGCTACACCGAAGGCAGCGTCGCGAACGGCGGGGCGGTGACCGGGAAGGTGAGCTTCACCGGCGCGCTGCCGGCCGACGCGGTCGAGAAGATCACCATCACCAAGAACCCGGAGGTCTGCGACGTCGACAAGACCGGGGTGCGCGAGGTGGTGTGGGTGGACGTGAAGGACGGCGCGCTGCGCGGCGCCTTCGTCTTCATCGACAAGATCGCGTCGGGCAAGAAGTGGCCGGCGCCCAAGGCCGGCAAGTTCGTCGTCACCCAGGAAGGCTGCCGTTTCCGGCCGTGGGCGCAAGTGGTGAAGCGCGGCCCGCTCACGATCAAGCACAGCGACCCGGCCACGGTGCTGCACAACATCAACGCGCGCGAGATGATCGGCGTGGAGAAGGGGCGCATCGTGCGCAGCACGATCTTCAACTTCGCCCAGCCCGACCCGGGCGAGATCGTGAAGGACCTCGTGGTCAAGCGCTCGCAGTACGTGTCGCTCAACTGCGAGGCGCACAACTTCATGTTCGGCTTCATGATGGCGCCCGATCACCCCTACGCCGTCGTCGTCGGCGCGGACGGCTCCTACACGCTGGACGACGTGCCGCCAGGCGAGTACGTCCTCAAGGCCTGGCATCCGCGCTTCGGGCTCAAGGAGGCGAAGGTCACGGTGTCCGCCGGCGCGAAGGCGCAGGCGAACTTCGCATTCTCGGCGAAGTGATCGAACAGACGTCGCGGGAGGCGTCCTTCATGAACACTGCGAAACGATCGGCCCTGATGGCCGCCGCGGCGGCCGCGCTGCTCCACCTGCCGCTGCCCTGCGCCGCACAGGAAGCCGCGGCGATCGGTCCGCTGCCGGCCAAGAAGCCGCCCGCCGCCGGTCTGGTCGAGATGGGGCGGCGCCTCTTCTTCGATCCGCGCATCTCGGGCGACGGCGCGATCAGCTGCGCGAGCTGCCACGATCCGAAGCAGGGCTTCACGCGACAGGCGGACGCCAAGGGCAAGCCGATGGTGCTCTCGGACGCCTATCCGGGCACGAGCCACTTCCGCAACGCCCCCACCCTCATCAACACCGCCTACAAGTCGGGCTTCGCCGACGCCGGCTGGGGCTGGGCGGGACACATGGGCGCGGACCTGAACGACGTGGTGCGCGACATGCTCACCGAAAGCGCGGTCATGAACATGGACATGCGCCTGATGCACGAGCGCATGAAACAGGACCCGGTGTACGTGAAGATGTGCGCCGACAACTTCAAGGGCGCCGAGTGCAGCTCGGGACGCGCGCGGGTCGCGCTGGTCGCCTTCATGGACACGCTGGTGTCGAAGGACGCCCCGTTCGATAGCGGCAGCATGTCCGAGGCGGCGAAGCGGGGGCAGGCGCTGTTCACCGGCAAGGCGGGCTGCGCGCGCTGCCACGGCGGCCCCTACTTCTCCGACGGCAAGCCGCACAACACCGGCGTGCCGGAGAACCTGGAAGTCTTCCGCGACCCGGTGCGCCACCTTACCTACCGGGCGGCGCTGCGCACCCACGGCGTGCCCAAGGCCGACATCTGGCGGCGCGACGTCGGCCATTTCCTGGTGAGCAAGAACTACGCGGATGTCGGCAAGTTCGTCACCCCGACCCTGCGCGAGCTCAAGTACACCGCACCGTACATGCACAACGGCGTCTTAGCCACGCTCGCCGAGGTGGTCGATTTCTACGACCAGGGTGGCGGCAAGGACGACCCGCTCGCGACCGAGCTGAAGCCGCTCGGCCTGAGCACGCAGGAGAAGGCGGATCTCATCGCGTTCCTCGAGGGACTGAGCAGCTCCACGCCGCTTGCGGTTGCACCGGTGACCGACATTCCGAAGGAATACGCACCGATCAAGGACTTCACTCGCGTGAAGAACTGAGCCGAAGGGGGGACCATGCTTCCACGCCGCTTCATCCCGCGCGCACTGGCGCTCGTCGCGCTCGCGGGTCCGGGCCTTGCCGCGCTCGCTGCGCCCCCGCTCGCCCCGCTGCCGCCCGTTCCCGAACCGCCCGACAACCGGATCACCCGGGCGAAGGCGGAGCTCGGCAAGCTTCTCTTCTTCGACCCGAAGATCACCGGCGACGCGAGCGTCTCCTGCGGCGACTGCCACGACCCGAAACAGGGCTGGGGACTCGCCGAGCCCATCTCGCGCGGCTATCCGGGAACGGTGCACTGGCGCAACTCGCAGACCGCCGTCAACAGCGTCTACCTCGGCAAGCTGTTTTGGCAGGGCGATGCCGGCAGCCCGGAGGCCCAGGCCAAGACCGCAAACACCGGCTCGGTTGCGGGCAACGGCGCGGACGACGTGATGGAGGCGCGGCTGCGCCAGACGCCGGAGTACGTCAAGCGCTTCAACGAAGCGTTCGGAACCGTGCAACCCCAAATCAACGACGCTTGGCTCGCGGTCGCCACCTTCGAGCGCGCGATGCTCGTGCAGAAGGACAACCCGCTCGACCGCTATCTGAACGGCGACAAGAGCGCGCTCTCGGCCAAGGCGGTGAAGGGCAAGCAGCTGTTTGAAGGCAAGGCGAACTGCATCGAGTGCCACAACGGACCGCTCCTCACCGACCAGAAGTTCTACAACCTCGGCCTGCCGCGGCCGAAGGAGTTCGAGGAGGTCGGCCTCTAAACAACACCCCCCCCCGGGGGGACATCCACCAAGGGGGCATTGCCGAGAAGAAGTACCGCGAGTGGAAGGACGATCCCGGGCTGTACTTCGGCACCAAGCGCGAGCAGGACGCCGGCAAGTTCCGCACCGCGCCGCTGCGCTACATCAAGCACACCGCGCCCTACATGCACGCGGGGCAGCTCTTCCACGCTGGAAGAGGTGATCGACTTCTACGATCAGGGCGGCGGCGAGAACGAGTTCACCGAGCGTTTCGGCAACAAGGCCAAGGCGCTCAAGCCGCTCAAGCTCACCGCGGACGAGAAGGAGGCGTTGCTGGCCTTCCTCGAGGAGCTGAGCGGCGAGGAGATCAAGATGGCGGTGCCGCAGGTGCCGAAGTACGACGTGGCGCCGGACGTGCCCGGCCTCACGCAGGCGCGGGCGAAGCGGATCGGCCTGGAAACGTACCTGCGCGCGACCGGGGCGAAATAGGGAGGCGTCATGAACGAGAACGAGAGCGGCCCGGGCGGCGCGTGCATGAAGCGCAGGGCATTTCTTTTCCGCAGCGGTGCGGCCGCGGTGAGCACGGTCGTGCTGCCGGCGCTGCCCGGGATGGGCGGCGAGGCGCTCGCCGCCGAGATGGCGCGCTACCCGCGCAAGAAGATCGGGCGCCTGAGCGTGCTGAAGCTCGACGCCCCGGTGATCTTCAACTACCCGGATTCGGGCCCGAGCTCGCAGTCGGTCCTGGTGAAGCTCGGCGTGCCGGCGGGCGGCGGCATCGGCCCCGGCGAGGACGTGGTCGCGTTCAACTCGCAGTGCACGCACATGGGAGCGCCGATGGCCGGCAACTACCAGGCCGGCTACCAGGTGCTCGGGCCGTGCGCGTTCCACCAGACGCTGTTCGACCTCACCCGCCACGGGATGGTGATCGCGGGCCATGCCACCGAGAGCCTGCCGCAGGTGCTGCTCGAGCTGAAGGGCGACGACATCTTCGCGGTGGGGCTGATCGGGCTCATCTACGGCCGCCACGACAACCTCGTGTCGAAGGCATAGGAGGACGCCATGTCTGCGAAAGACTCGAGCCCGCTCTACCGGCCGCAGGACAAGGTGCCGCTGCCGCCGGCGAACGCCGAGGTGTTCACCACGTGCTGCGACTACTGCGTGGTCGCCTGCGGCATGAAGGTCTACCGCTGGCCGGCGGGCGGCCCGCACGGTGGGCCGAAGAAGAGCCAGAACGCGTTGAAGAAGGACTATCCGCTGCCGCCGCTCGCCGGCGGCTGGATCGGCCCCAACCAGGTCACCCAAGCGACCTACCGCGGCAAGCTCTACAACATCGCCGTGGTCGCCGATCCGGACGCGAAGGCGGTGAACATCGGCGGAACGCACAGCATCCGCGGCGGCTGCATCGCGCAGAAGGTGTACAACCCGCGCTCGCCGACGCGCGACCGCCTGCAAAACCCGATGGTGCGGGTGAACGACATCCTGATGCCGGTGAGCTGGGACTTCGCGCTCGACATCGCGGCAGAGGTCTCGAAGCACGTCCTCGCCAATCACGGCGAGGATGCCTGGGCGATGAAGTACTACAGCTACCAGTTCTTCGAGAACACCTACGCGGCCACCAAGCTCGCGCTGAAGAGCATCGGCACCCCTGCCATCGCCGAACACGATCATCCGTCCCGGGTGGACGCGGCGCCGGGCTGGACCGACATCGGCTACGACATCTTCGGCGCCGCCTACGAGGACTTCGCCCTCGCCGACTGCATCCTCCTCTCGGGCACCGACCCGTACGAGAGCAAGACCACGCTCTGGGAGCACTGGTTCCTGGAGGGGGTGAACGCGCACAAGACGAAGCTCATCTTCGTCAACCCGCGCCGCACGACCGGCGTCGCCTACGCCGAGAAGAACGGCGGCCTGCACCTCGACGTCTATCCGGGCTCCGACACCCCGGTGCACATGGCGATCATGCGGGTGATCCTCGAGAACGGCTGGGAGGACGGGGAATTCATCAAGAACTGGACCAACAACTTCTGGGAGACCGACTCGGGCTTCGGCCGCGGCACGCGCAACACACCGTGGCAATGGCGCACCACCTGGGGCATGTTCCAGACGAACGGGTTCGAGGACTGGAAGAAGTGGCTGCTCTCGCAGGAGGAGTCGAAGCCCGAGGTCGCCGCGCGAATCGCCGGTATCGATCCGAAGAAGATCGTGCTCGCCGCGGAGATGTTGGCCAAGCCCAAGCCGAACGGCGAGCGGATCAAGACCACGATCTGCATGGAGAAGGGCAACTACTGGTCCAACAACTATCTCAACACGGTCTCGATCGGCGATCTCGGCGTGATCCTCGGCTGCGGCGGAAGACCCGGCCAGGCCATCACGCGGCTCGGCGGGCACCAGCGCGGCGGCTCGAGCGCGGCGCCCTACCCGATGATGAAGTCGCCCTACAAGGTGCCCGGCCGGCGGCGTCTGGAGATCGATCTCGACCGCTGGGTGGAATCCGGCCACGTGCGCTACGCGCAGGTGATCGGCACCACCTGGATCCAGTCCATGGCCGGCTCCTCGGCGCTGCAGGACGCCTTCAAGCGCTACACCAAGCTCAATGCGCACCAGGTGCGCACGCTCGACAAGAACGGGATCGTCGAGACGCTGAAGAAGCGCGTGGACAGCGGCGGCATGGTGGTGGTGAACCAGGAAATCTACCTGCGCGACCCGATCGGCGCCCAGTACGCCGACATCGTGCTGCCGGCGGCCACCTGGGGCGAAGAGGACTTCGTGCGCGCGAACGGCGAGCGCCGCGTGCGCCTGTACTCGAAGTTCTACGATGCCCCCGGCGAGGCGCTGCCCGACTGGAAGATCATCGCGCTGCTCGCGCAGAAGATGGGCTTCGAAGGCTACGATTGGAAGGACTCGAACGAGGTGTTCGAGGAGTCGTGCCGCTTCTCGCGCGGCTCGCGCATCGACCACAACGCGATCCGCGTCATCGCCCGGCGCAAGGGCATGCGCGCGCACGACTTGCTGCGCACCTACGGCACGACGGGCTTGCAGGCGCCGCTCCTCATCGACGGCGAGCGGATCGTGGAGACCAAGCGCCTGCACGACTACCAGCGCAAGGACATCCCCGACACCGGCCCGGAGGGCATGACGATCCACAACAAGCGCCTGCTCGCATTCAACTCACATACCGGGAAACTCAACCTGTTGAAGTCCCCCTGGCGCCACTGGGCGGACTTCTACGGGTTCATGCAGCCGAAGGGCGAAGAGCTGTGGGTCACGAGCGGGCGCATCAACGAGCTCTGGCAGTCGGGTTTCGACGACGAGCGGCGCCCGTACGTGCGCCAGCGCTGGCCGGCGAACTTCCTCGAAATCCATCCCGAGGACGCTAAGGCGCGCGGCATCGAATCGGGCGATTGGGTCGCGGTCGAGTCCGATCGCGTGCCGGTGCAGACCGGCATGAACCTCGGCGTCAAGGACGGGGAGCTGTGGTTCGACGGGCTGATGAAGCGCGGCCATATCAAGCTCGCCTCGGGGCAGTTCACCGCGGTGGCGGTCGTCACGCCCGCGATCAAGCAGGGCGTGACCTTCACGAACTTCCTCGAGATGAACTCGCCGGCGAACTCGATCGTGCCGCGCGTGCCCGATCCGATCACGCAGAACTACCGCTTCAAGCTCGCGCGCGCGAGCGTGCGCCGCATCGGCGAGTCGCCGTACAAGCGCGAGTTCGCCCGCATGTCCTTCAAGCGCAGGGACCTCGTCTGAGCCGCGCAGGGCGATGCGGCGGGGCGGAGCGGACTCCGAGGGGGACGGGCGGTGAGGCTCGCGGCGGAGGTACAGCCCGGCGCCGGCCGCGGCGCGGCGCCGGGCGACCGTGCGACGGTGCTCGGCGCGCTGCGGAACGCGGCGGCCGGTGCCGACGAGGTGTCGCGCTGCCACGCGGTGCGGGCGCTGGCCCGCATCGACGCGCGCGATGCGGGCTCGATCGACGTGCTGCTCGGCGCGCTCGGGGACCCGGATCCGGACGTGCGCATCGACGCGGTCGCGGCCGTCGGCCGGCTCGGCCTCGCCGCGGCCGTTGCGCCGCTCGTCGAGATGCTGGAGGCCGATCCCGCGGGCGCGGTGCGCGCCGAGGCCGCACGCGCGCTCGGACACATCGCGGCGCACGGCGCGTCGGAGCGTGCGCTCGATGCGCTGATCCGCTGCTTCCTGGCCGAAGGCTATCCCGACGCCGACGACCCGGCCGGCGAGGGCGGCCACTGGCTCGAAGTGCACAGCCGGACGCTGGAAGCGCTCGGCGCGATCGGCGACGCGCGCGCCGCCGCGCCGATCATCGAGATGCTCGAGCACGGCGATTGCGAGGACTTCGAGGAGAGCGCCTACCGCGTGCTCGCGCGGCTCGACGCGGCGCAGGCGGAGCAGTACCTCGTGCGGCAGCTTCGCGCGGGCGGACGCCTCGCGCGCCGCCGCGCGGCCCGCGCGCTCGCCGGCGCGCGCGGCGGGCTCGCGGAGCGGCTGGTGCAGCCGCTGCTCGAGGCGTTCCTCGATGCCGATCCGGCGGTCCGCATCGAGGCGGCGCGCGCGCTTGCCGCGGGCGGCGCGCCCGGCGCGCACGTGCCGCTCACGCTGCTGCTCGGCGATGCCCAGGCGCAGGTGCGCGGCGAGGTTGCGCGCCTGCTCGGCAGGGCGCGCGGCGCCTCGGCGCTCGATCGGCTGCACGCCCTGCTCGCCGATCCGGATGCGGGGGTCCGGCGAGCGGTCGCAGCGGTGCTCGGCGAGATCGCGGACGAGCGCTCCGCGGCGGCGTTCGGCATGCTGCTCGACGCCGAGGATGCATTGCTGCGCCAGGAAGCGATCCGCGCGCTCGGCGCGATCGGCCGGCCGGGCTTCGAGGACAAGCTCGCCGCCGTGCTTCGCGACACCGACAGTCATCACGCCTTGCGGGGCGAGGCCGCACGGGCGCTCGGCCGCCTGCTGCGGCAAGGCGCGCGCGACCCGGCGTCGATCGAGCTGCTCGCACGCTACGCGGAGGACCACGACGAAAGCGTCGCGCAGGCCGCCCTCGCCGCCCTCGCCGAGGCCGGTGCGGACGGCGTCGCCGGCCGGCTCGCCGAGATCGTGGTGTCCACGGGTGCCGCGCCCGCGCTGCGACGGCTCGCAGCGCGGCTGCTCGGGGATCGCGGCGCGCTAGACGAACGCGGCACGGAGTCGCTGCGCGCGGCGTGCGGCGCGCAGGACGCGGCGCTGCGCCGCGAGGCGCTCCTCGCGCTGGGCCGGGCCGGCGGTCCCCGCGCGGCGGCGTTCCTCGTCCCGGGCCTGCGAGACGAATCGGCTTCGGTGCGGCTCGCCGCGCTCGAGGCGCTCGGCTGCCAGCCTCCGGCGCACGACCTCGGCGAGAGGCTTGCCGCACTGTGCGACGATCCGGATGCCGGCGTGCGCGGCGCCGCGCTGCGGGCGCTCGCCGAGGCGCACGGCGCCGCCGCCACGCCGCGGCTGTGCCGCGCGCTCGCCGACGAGAGCCCGCACGTGTGCCGTGCCGCGCTGCGGCTGCTCGCCGCGCGCGGCCTTCCGCCGGAGTGCCGCGCGGCGGTGGTCGAGACGATGTTCCGCTTCGCCGGCGCGCTGCGCGAGGAGGCCGCCGCCGCGCTGCGGCGCGCGGGCGACGGGCGCGCCAGCGCGGCGCTGCTCGCCGTGCTCGCCGACCCGGGCCGCGAGGAGCGGCACTGGATCGCGCTCGACGCGCTCGGTGCGCTGCACGCCGTGGAGGCCATGCAATGATCCCGACTCCGCGTCTCGGCGCGCTGCGCTGGCTGCCGGCCGTGCTCGCCTGCATGCTGCTCGGCGCCGGCGCGGCGTGGGCGCTCGAACCGAACGAGTACCGCCAGCTCCTCGGCCTCGACTCGCGCCGGCTCATCTGGTTCCTCGCCCAGGTGAAGCTCTTCTTCGCCGCGTTCGTGCTCGGCGTGCCGCTGTTCGCGGTGACGATCGAGTACATCGGCTGGCGCACGAACGACGCGAAGTACGACAAGCTCGCCTACGAGTTCACGAGCCTCTTGAGCGTCGCCTACGCCACCACCGCGGCGCTCGGCGGGCTGTTCGCGTTCGCGCTCTACGGCCTGTATCCCACCTTCATGGGGTACATGACCGGCATATTCCGCGACGTGATGTTCCTTTACGCGCTGCTCTTCTTCGCCGAGACCTTCACGCTCTACCTCTACTACTACGGCTGGAACTGGCTTGGCGGCCGCACGCCCTTCAGCCTGGCCGTCCAGCGCCTGTTCAAGGGCCTCGGCATCGCCGTCCTCGCGCTCACCGTGCTGTTCCTCGCCGGCGGCTTCGGTCCGCCGATGCGCGGCGACACGCGCTGGTTCATGGCGCTGCTCTACCTGCTTCCGGTGGCCGCGGGCCTGTTCATCATCCGCGACGCCAAGGGCGTGCACATCTTCATCGGCATCCTGCTCAACGTCGCCGGCACCGCGATCATGCAGGTGGCCAACAGCTGGGCCGGCTTCATGATGAGCCCGCAGGGCGTGGACAAGGAGGGCGTGCTCACCGGCACGGTCTGGCAGGCCTTCGAGAACGTGCTCGCCACTCCGATCGCGGTGCACCGCATGCTCGGCAACATGGCCTTCGGCGGCCTCATCGCCGGCGCCTACGCCGCGGTGAAGTTCATCGGCGCGAAGACCGAGGACGAGAAGGCGCACTACGACTGGATGGGCTACGTCGCCAACTTCATCGCCATCAGCGCGCTCATCCCGCTGCCGTTCGCCGGCTACTACCTCGGGCGCGAGGTATATTCGTTCAGCGCCGTGATGGGCAACAACATGATGGGCGGCGACTTCTCCTGGACCTTCATCATCCAGGCGGTGCTGGTGGGCTCGCTGTTCATCCTCAGCAACTACTACCTGTGGACCGGGATGACGCGCATCCCCGGCGCCGAGCGCTACTACGGCTACATCAAGTACATCCTCGGCGCGCTCGTCGTCTCGTTCGCCATCTGGCTCACGCCGCACAACCTGCCGCTCACCGGCACGGAGGTCGGGCAGATGGGCGGGAGCCAATACCATCCGACGCTCAAGTTCATGGGACTGATGCCGGCGAAGAACGCGGTCATCAACCTCATCATCCTCTCGACCTTCTTCAGCTTCCTGCTGTACCGGCGCGGCAACAAGCTCGACGCGGTGGCGATCAGCGCGCAGGGCTGGCTAGCGCGCGGGGTGATCCTCGCCGCGGCGGCGGTGTCGCTCTACATCGTCGGCCAGTACGCGCTCTCGCTGTTCCTGCTGGAACCCAAGGCGCTCGACCTGCCGGCCGACCGCGCCGGCTACTTCCGCGTGCTCGCGTGGCTGCTCGTGGCGCACTGCGCGGCGGCGGTCGCGGCGGCTGCGCTCGCGCTCGCCGATCGCGGCAAGCTCGCGCAGAACCTGTTCATGGCGGTGACCGCCTTCAACGTGACGCTGTTCCTCGGCGTGTACGGCTTCGTCGTCATGGAGAAGGCCTCGCCGTTCCTGCGCAACATCGCGGTCGCCCAGTTCCTCATGATCATCGCCTGCCTGGTGCTGGTCACCGCGATCGACGTGTTCCTGTTCCGCGGCGCGCGCGAGGTGGGGCGTCTGCAGTGGGGCCGCATCCCGGTGCGCAGCCAGTACGCGCTGCTCGCGCTCTCCTTCGTCATCACCATGAACATGGGTCTGATGGGGTTCATCCGCTCGGGGCTGCGCGGCGACTGGCACATCGTCGGGGTGATGCGCGACACCTCGCCGTGGTCGTTCACGCCGAGCAACTTCACCATGACGCAGATGGTGAGCCTGTCGGTGCTCGTCTTCATGGTGAGCATCGCGTTCATGTTCTGGCTGGGCGGCATCATGGCGAAGCACAAGAGCCCGCCGGCCGAAGCGCCGGCGCCGCGGGAGGAGCCGACCCGTGCGTAGCGCCGTCGGCAGGGTGTTCGTCTTCCTGCTCCTGATCCTCGGCACCTTTCTCTGGATCGGGCAGGCGGTGACCGCGCTCACCGGCGGCGAGAAGGCCGCCGCCGGCGCGGTGGAGGTCTCCCCGGAAGGCGGCGAGACGATCTTCTGGGGCAAGGGGCGCTGCTTCACCTGCCACAGCGTGGGCGACCGGGGCAGCGCCGTGCGCGGCCCGAACCAGGGCGTCTTCGGCGAGAAGTTTCCGCTGCCGATCGGCGCGCGCGCCGAGGAGCGCGCGAAGGAGCGCTCGACCAAGACCGGCCAGAACTACGTCGCGCTCGACTACCTCGTCGAAAGTGTCGCCGATCCGGGCGCCTACGTCGTGGAGGGCTACAAGAACGAGATGGCGATCGTGTACGCGCCGCCGATCGCGCTCGAGTTGAAGGAGATCAAGGCGGTGCTCGCCTATCTCCAGAGCCAGGGCGGCGAGGTGGACCTCGAGGCGATCGAGAAGCCGAGCGAGGTCTCGCAGAAGTACTACGCCAAGATGGCCGCGGCGGGCCGCCGCGGGCGGCGGTGATCCGAGTGCGGGCGCCGAAGTGTACGCGGCGAACTGCGCGAGCTGCCACGCGCTGAAGGGGCAGGGCGGCGGCATCGGGCCCGAGCTCTCGACGATCGCGCTGAAGGGGGTGAAGTTCATCGAGGACGCGATCCTGCGTCCGGCGAAGTCCATCACGCCCGGCTTCGAGACCTGGGCGGTGACCGAGAAGGACGGCCGCAAGACGGTCGGCCTCAAGTCGAAGGACGCCGCGGGCGAAGTCGAGATCACCAAGGCGACCGGCGAGAAGGTGACGATCGCGAAGGCCGAGATCAAGGAGATCGAGCAGGACAAGGACGCGAGCGTGATGCCGGACAACCTGAACGAGGCGATGACCGTGAAGGATCTGCAGGACGTGCTCGCCTACATGATGCTGCAGAAGGGCCAGTGAACGTGAGCGCGATCGCAGGCACGATCAACCGGTTCTGGACCACCGTCGCGGCGCTGCTGGCGATCTACGCGATCGTCAAGTGGGGGCATCCCCGCGGCATCGCGTGCGATCACCGGACTGCCCTTCCCGCTGCCGGTGCCCGGGGCGCTCGTCTTCATCTACATGACGCTCGCGCTGATCGCGCTCGCGATCCTGGTGACCTTCTCCGACCGGCACATGCACGAGTTCGTGCGGCCGGTGAAGCGCTTCCTGCGCGGCGACTTCGGCCGCGTTCCACGCGCCGCCGTGCTCGCGCTCGTGCCGCTGCTCGCCGGCTGGCAGGTGTGGGACATCACCGCGCCCGACGTGGCGGTGCCGGCGGCGCTGCGCATCCAGCACCCGTCGTCGAACTTCCCCAAGAGCTTCGAGACGCTGAAGAATCCGCTCGCCAACCCGCCGGAGGCCGACGTGCAGGCGTTCGTCGAGCAGGCGAAAGCCGGCAACGTGGCCTTCATCGCGCAGGTCGAGGCGGACGTGAAGCGCTGGCGCGAGGCGAACGCCGACAGGCACGGCCTCGAATTCATCGCCACCGCGCCGATGAAAAAGTTCCTCGACGCGCTGAAGGCGGGAACCGTGGATCCCCAGACCGCGAAGGCCGCGCTGGTGGAGAAGTACCTGTTCGAGGGCCGCGCGCTCTACGCCATGAACTGCCGGGCGTGCCACGGCGACAGCACCGCGGGCGACGGGCCGATGGCCGACGGCTTCAAGCTGCGCCCGATCAACTTCACCGACAACGGCACGATCGAGACGATCGTCGAGGGCTACACCTTCTGGCGCGTGACGAACGGCGGCCCCGGCCTGCCCACCGAGGCGACGCCGTGGGACTCGGCGATGCCGGAGTGGAAACTCTCGCTCACCGAAGAAGAGCGCTGGAAGATCATCCTCGCCGAGTACGACCTCGCCCAGAAGACCCCGCGCATCCCGGAGAGCCACTGAAGATGAGCGTGCACCCGAAGCTTCGCGTGCTCGCGCCGGTTGCCGCGGCGCTCGCCGTCGTGGCCGCGGCCGGCGCGCTCGCCGCGGACAAGCCCGCGAGAGCCAAGCCCGCCGAGACGCCCGAGCTGCTCGAGCAGGGCCGCGCGGTGTACTTCCGGCGCTGCAGCTTCTGCCACGGGCTGCTGGGCGACGGCGACGGGCCGGCGGCCGAGTTCCTCGACCCCAGGCCGCGCGACTTCACGCTCGGGACCTACAAGTTCCGCACCACGCAGAGCGGCAAGCTGCCGACCGACGAGGATCTGTTCCGCACGGTGAGCCGCGGGCTCTCCGGCACTGCGATGCAAGCGTTCGACAACGAGATCATCAAGAACGGCCTCACCGAGGACGAGCGCTGGGCGGTGATCGCCTGGATCAAGACCTTCGCGCCGGAGTTCAAGAATCCGGAGTACGACCCCTACAAGCGGCAGGTGGCGCTGCCCAAGGGAATGCCCGCGTCGAGCGCAGCGACGATCGCCAAGGGCCGAGAGGTGTTCGAGAAGGCGAAGTGCTGGGAGTGCCACGGCAAGCAAGGCCGCGGCGACGGCCAGAAGGCCTTCGACCGCACCGACGACTGGGGCTTCCCGATCCGCATCCGCAACGTCACGCATCCGTGGAAGATCAAGGGCGGCACCGAAGTCGAAGATATCTACATGCGCTTCACCACCGGCATCAACGGCACGCCGATGCCCTCGTTCATCGAGGGCGTGCCCAGCGAAGAGGACCGCTGGGCGCTCGCCACCTACATCAAGTCGCTGCAGCACAAGCAGACCGAGCACCAGGTGCTGAAGCCCCTGCGCGTGGAGGGCGCGCTGCCGGCCGCGCCGGACGATGCTGCCTGGGCGAAGGCGCCGCCGATGGACGTGCGGCTCGCCGGACAGGTCACCGCGCCGCCGCGCTGGCAGAACCCCTCCATCGAGCTCGTGACCGTGCGCGCGGTGGCGAACGACAAGGAGATCGCGTTCCTGCTGCAATGGGACGACCCGTTCAAGGACGCCGTGCACGACGAAAAGGCGGAGCTCGACGCGAAGGAACTGACGAAGACCGGCGGGTACAGCTCCTACGTCGACCCCTACGAGATGGTGCCGCGCAAGCTGGAGACCTTCCGTGACGCGGTGGCGCTCCAGTTCCCGTTGAAACTTCTCGAGGGGACGAAGCGCCCGCATTTCCTGCGCGGTGATGCGTCCAACCCGGTGCAGCTGTGGCGCTGGAAGGCCGACCTGGAGGAGCAGGGCAAGCGCTCGGTCGAGGAGGCGGTCGCGCGCGGCTGGAAGCAGCCGCCCAAACCGCTGGCCGAGAAGCACCAGCTCGTCGCCGGGAAAGCGGAGTGGAAGGACGGGCGCTGGAGCGTGGTGATGCAACGTGCGCTCGTCACCCCCGACGGCAGCGGCGTGCAGTTCGCGCCCGGCGTCTTCGTGCCGATGGCGATCAACGTCTGGGACGGCTCGAACGGCGAGCACGGCCTGCTCATGTCCGTCTCGACCTGGCAGTACGTCTTCATCGAGGCGCCGGTGCCGGCGCGGGTCTACGGCTACGCGGGCTTCGCGGTGCTCGCGACCGGGCTCCTCGGCGTCGGCCTGATGAGAAAAGCGCAAAGGAGCGGATCATGAGACGGACGACCACACTCTGGATGACGGCCGGGGCGCTTGCGCTCGCAAGCGGCGCGGCGTGGGCCGACGCGGCCGCCGGCGCGAAGGTGTTCCAGGCGAAGAAGTGCACCGATTGCCACTACACCGACGGCCCGGCGCGCGAGAAGTCGCTCGCGGATCAGTTAGCGAAGAAGGGGCCCGAGCTGTGGTACGCCGGCAGCAAGTTCCAGAAGGACTGGCTCGGCAAGTGGCTGCAGGACCCGAATCCGATCCGGCCGCTCAAGTACAACTCGCTCACCGAGAAGAACACCGGCGGCCATCCGAAGCTCGCCGGCGCGGAGGCCGCCGACGTCACCGAGTTCCTGATGAGCCGGACCTCGCCGCTGGTCAAGGGCGGCGAGATCAAGCCGAAGACAAATCCGAAGGGTCGGTTGGTCTTCACCAAGAACATGCCGTGCAGCGGCTGCCACCAGTTTCCCGGCCAGAAGTTCACCGGCGGGATGAACGGACCATCGCTCGCGAAGGCGGGCGAGCGGCTCAACCCGGACTGGATCTTCGCCTACCTCAAGGACACCAAGACCTTCAAGCCGGTGCGGCAGATGCCGGTCTTCGCGGGCGTGCTGAACGAGCAGGACATGAAGGCGGTGGCCGAGTACGTCGCCACCTTCAAGTGATCCGCTGATGAAGGAGGACGGACCCATGCGCACACTCTTCCACGCGGCAGCGCTTTTCCTCGCGGCCGGTCTCGCGGTGGCACCGGCGTTCGCGGCCGACGGCGAGCAGCTCTACAAGTTCTACTGCGCGCAGTGCCACGGCCTGCAGGGCAAGGGCGACGGGCCGAACGTCGTCAAGGACTTCCCGGTGGACCCGCGCAACTTCACCCGGGCCGACGAGATGAACAAGCTCTCGGATGCGGACATCCGCAACGTCATCCTGGACGGCGGGCCGGTGGCGAACAAGTCGCCGATGATGCCGCCCTGGGGCAAGACCCTCGCGAAGGACGAGGTGGACGCGCTCGTCAAGCACCTGCGCGTGCTGTGCAAGTGCAAGGGCAAGTCGTGATGAGCGCGGCGCGCGCGGGGCGCCGCACGCTCGCCGACTACGTGATTCTCTGCGGCATGGCGGTCAATGCCGTGGTGATCGCGCTCATCGCCTGGTTCTTCGTGCTCTAGGGGCATGGCGCCGCGCGCGTCCGGGTGGCGGGCGTGGGCCGGACCGGCGCTGTTCGTCGCCGTGCTGGTCGCGCTCACCGCGTTCTTCTGGTGGTTCGTCTAAGCGGGGTTCGCAGATGAGAGGATCGGTCGTCCCGTTCGTCGTCGCGCTCGCGCTGTTCGTGCTGGTGTTCATCGGCCTGGACTACGGCGTCATGAAGATGATGGGCCTCGCGCTCGTCTACCGGCCCTGAGGGGATGCGCGCGATGAGGTCCTGCGCCCTCGCGCTCGCCCTGGCGGCGCTCGCCTGGCTCCTGCCGGAGACCGTCGCCGCGGCCGGGTTCCCGCCGGCGCCGCAGCTCACGGCGGCGGACTACCCGCAGATCGCGGGCATCAACCCGCGGGTCGGCGTGTGGCTCGCGGCGCAGTTGCATCTCTGGTTCGCGGCGTTCGTGCTGGCGGTGCCGATCTTCGTCTTCATCATCGAGGCGATCGGCATGGCGACGCGCGACGAGCGCTACGACAAGCTCGCCTACGAGTTCATCAAGGTGAGCATCACCGCCTATTCGATCACCGCGATCCTCGGCGGGCTGCTGCTCTTTCTGCTGGTGATCTTCTACCCGCACCTGTTCCAGTACCTGACCGGCATCTTCGGCAAGAGCATGGTCTGGTACGCGGCGCTGTTCTTCGCCGAGAGCGCGCTGCTCTACGTGTACTACTACGGCTGGCACTGGCTGCAGGGCGGCTTCGCCAAGTGGGTGCACCTCACGCTCGGCCTGCTGCTGAACGCGGTCGGCACCGTGCTGATGTTCCTCGCCAATGCCTGGGTGACGTTCATGATGAGCCCGGCGGCGGTCGACCCGGCGGGCGTGTTCAGCGGCGACACCTGGGCCGCGATCCACAACGCCCTCTGGAACCCGATCAACATCCACCGCGTGGTCGCCAACGTCGCCTTCGGCGGCTCGATCGTCGGCGCCTACGCGGCCTACCGCTTCCTGAGCGCATCCGGCGCCGCGGAGAAGGCGCACTACGACTGGATGGGCTACACGGCGAACTTCATCGCCATCTCGGCGCTGCTGCCGCTACCGTTCGCCGGCTACTACCTCACCGCCGAGATCTACGCCTACAGCCAGCAGATGGGGATCACGCTCATGGGCGGCATCTTCGCCTGGCTGTTCATCATCCAGGCAGTGCTGATCGGAACGCTGTTCCTCGCGGCGAACTACTACCTGTGGTGCGGCATGGGACGCAGCGACGGCGCAGCACGCTACCACCGCTACGTCAAGTACCTCGCTGTCGGCATCGTCGGAGCGTTCCTGGTGTGGTTCACGCCGCACACGCTGATCCTCACCAACGAGGAGCTGAAGGCGCTCGGCGGGCCCTACCACAAGGTGCTCGGGCCGCTCGGCATCATGCCGGCGAAGAACATCGCCGTGAACGTGATGATCGTGTTCACCACGCTGTCGTTTCTCATGTACCGGCGCGCGAACAAGCTCGCGACGGTGCGCTGGGCGAAGGCCGGCAATGCGGCGCAGGCGGCGCTGTTCGCGGCCGGCTTGCTCAACATCCTCTTCCTCGGCGTCTATCACGGCTATTTCACCAACACCGTGTACAAGGTCGCCTCGTCCATCCCGCAGGTGCTCACCACGCTCGTCATCATCGTCGCGAGCACGGTGATCGACGCGCTCATGTACCGCGGTGCGAAGGAGGTCGCGCCGCTGCGCTGGGGCAGGGTGTCGGACCGCTCGCAGTACGCGCTTTTCCTGCTCGCGGTGGCGTTCACCTGGCTGATGGGACTGATGGGCTACATCCGCTCGAGCCTCCGCCAGCATTGGCACGTGACCAACGTGTTCCGCGACGCCTCGCCGGACGCCTTCACGCCCACCCTCGGCTATGCGGCGAACGTCGTCTCGGCAGGCGCTCTGGTCTTCATGGGTTTGGTGATCTTCGTTTTCTGGGTGAGCCGCGTGAGCGCGCGCCATACCGACGTGCCCGGCTACTGGAAGGCGGCCGCCGCGCAATGATCCACTTCCTCAAGGTGGTCGGCTTCAGCGTGCTGGTGATCGCGTTCTTCGCCGGCTTCTCCAACTTCGGCGTGCCGCAGGTCGAGCCCGCGCCGCCGCCGAAGGAGGAGGCGCTGCCCCGCGGCGCGCTGAGCCTCGAGCAGTTCGTCGCGCTCGGCAAGAGGCTCGTCGAGGGCAAGGGCACCTGCACGCTCTGCCACAACCCGGTGGGGGGGCGCGCGCCCGCGCTGGAGCGCGCCGCCGCCGAGGCGGCGGCGCGGCTGAAGGACCCGCGCTACAAGGGCAGCGCGAAGGATACCGAGGCCTACCTGTACGAGTCGCTGGTGAAGCCTTCGGCGTTCGTCGTCGCCGGCTTCGGCAAGGCGGGCACGGGAGACTCGGAAAGCCCGATGCCGGATGCGTCGGCCGGCAGCATCCGGCTCGCGGAAGTCGAGCTGCGGGCGGTGGTGGCCTACCTCCAGGACCTCGGCGGAGCCGAGGTGACGGTGAAAGTTCCCGAGGACGCCGGCGCCGCCCCCGCAGGCCGAGGACAAGCCCGCGCAGCGGCCGCCCGCGAAGAGCGCCGAGGAGGTGATCGCGCAGCTCGCCTGCACGGCCTGCCACAAGATCGGCGCGCAGGCGGGCGGCCCGATCGGTCCCGACCTGAGCCGGATCGGCGCGACGCGCGATTCGGTCTACCTGAGACGCGCGATCCTCGATCCGAACGCCGACGTGGCGAAGGGTTTCCAGCCGGGCTTGATGCCGCCCAACTACGGCGAGCAGCTCTACGCGCGCGAGCTGGAGATGCTGGTCGGCTACCTCGCAGCGCTGAAGTAAGGAGGCTCGCGCACCATGACGCTGCGGATTCCACGGCTGGCGCAGGCGCTGCTCGCGATCGCCGTCGTCTACGGCGGGTTGAAGCTCGTGTTCGACGTCGCGCTCGGCCAGCCGATCCCGGCGAGCCTGCTGACGATGTACATGTTCTTCGTCGTCGCGGGCGTGTTCATGGTGTTTACCTTCACCGAGGAGAGCACGCGCGAGCTCGTGGCGCCGATCCGCGCGCTGGTCGAGGATCCGCGCCGCCGGCGCCTGCGCAATCTGGTGTTCGTCGTGCTCCCGCTTGCCGCGGCGGGCGCCACCTACGCGCGCCTGCAGCCGCGCTTCGAGGCACCGGTCGAGTTGCGCTCGATCCACCCCGCGCCGCCCGCCTCGGTCAAGATCTACGGCAAGCGCTTCGACCTGCTGAAACTCGAGAACCCCTATCGCAAGTTCGAAAAGGAGGACCCGAAGAGGTTTCGCGAGCTGGTCGCCGAGGGAGCGAAGGTCTACGTCGAGAACTGCCACTTCTGCCACGGCGACAAGCTCGACGGCAGGGGCCCGTTCGCCGAGGGGCTGAACCCGACGCCGATGAACTTCCAGGACGTCGGCACGATCGCGCAGCTGCAGGAGTCGTTCCTGTTCTGGCGCATCGCGACCGGCGGCCCGGGACTCCCGGCCGAAGCCGCGCCTTGGATCTCCTCGATGCCGGTGTGGCAGCAGTTCCTCTCCGAGGACGAGATCTGGAAGGTGATCCTGTTCCTCTACGATTACACCGGCCACCGGCCGCGCGCGTGGGAGGAGAAGCATGCGGCGGATTGAGCGGATGGCGCTCGGCGCGGCGCTGCTCGGCTCGCTGCTCGCCGGTCCGGCGGCCGCGCAGTCCGGCGACCCGGCGAACGGCGCCCGGATCTACGCCCAGCGCTGCGCGTGGTGCCACGGCGAGAAGGGCGACGGACAGGGTCCGGGCGCCGCGCGGCTGGTGCCACCGCCGCGCGACTTCACGCTCGGGCTGTACAAGATCAAGACGAGCAGCCACGAGGAGCTCGCCGCGCGCGACGAGGACCTGGCGCGCATGGTCCGCGACGGCATGCCCGGCACGGCGATGCCGGGCTGGAAGGACGTCCTGTCGGAGCAGGACATCCGCGACGTCCTCGCGCACGTCGCGGCCTTCGTCGAGCTCGACCGGCCGAAGAAGATGCTCGACTACGGCGCGCAGATCGCCGCGTCCGCCGAGAGCATCGCGACCGGCCGCAAGCTCTTTCTCGAGGGCGACCGCTGCTCCGAGTGCCACGGCAAGGAGGGCAAGGGCGACGGCGTCAAGTCGCTGAAGGACGACGCCGGGTACCGCACCTGGCCGCGGAACCTCACCAAGCCCTGGACGTTCCGCGCGAGCAACGATCCGAAGGACGTCTTCGCGCGCATCTCGAACGGCATCCCCGGGACGCAGATGCCGGCGTTCGCCGACCCGGCTGCGAAGGAGAAGCAGCTCACCGTCGAGCAGCGCTGGCATATCGCCAACTACGTCGCTTCGCTCGCCAAGAGGGAGGAGCGCGTGCGGCCGGAGAAGACCGTCGTGAAGGCGGCGAAGCTCGACGGCGGTCTACCGGCCTCGCCCGATGATCCCAAGTGGAAGCAGGCCGAGCCGGTGACGTTCTTTCTCGTGCCCCAGCTCGTCGCGAAAGAGCGCTTCTTCACGCCGTCGAACGACACGATCACCGTGCGCGCGCTGTACGACGCCAAGGAAATCGCCTTGCTCCTGGAGTGGGACGATCGCACGAAGAGCGTCCCGGGCAACGAGCAGGCGCAGAAGATCGCCGAAGGCGAGCTCGCCGAGGACCGGGTGGCCGTGCAGTTCCCGGTCGAGATCCCCAAGGGCATGGAGAAGCCCTACTTCCTCATGGGCGACGGCGCGCGCCCGGTCGCGCTCTGGCAGTGGTCGAGCGGCACGACCACCGTGCCGGAATCGGTGACGCTCGCGACCGCGCACGGCATCGGCAAGGTCGAGCCGCGCGCCGCCGGGCCGGCGGCCCTGACGGCCAGAGGAAGCTATGGCGACGGCACCTGGCGCGTAGCGATGCGGCGCCCCTCGCCGCCGCCGACCCGCAGAACGACATCGCGTTCGTCGAGGACGCCTTCATCCCGATCGCGTTCGCCGCGTGGGACGGGTCGAACGGCGAGAACGGCTCGCGTCACACGCTCACCACCTGGTACTGGCTCATGCTCGAGCCGCCGCGAAGCAGCCGTCCGCTCGTCGCCGCGTTTGCCGTTCTGCTGCTGGTGGCCGGCGGCGAGGCCTGGTGGGCGCGCAGCGCGGCGCGCCGCTCGTCGCGCGCCGGGGGCGGCGCATGAGGCGGCTCGCGGCGCTGCTCGCGGCCGCCGCGACGGCGCTGGCGGCCCCCGGCGCGCTCGCGCAGGGCGGCGCGCGCGCCGACGCCGAGATCGCGATCGACCGCGGCGCCCGCGGCGAGTTCTCGCTGCGCGATGCGCGCGGCCGGCGGGTGAGCGATGCGGACTTCCGCGCGCGGTTCCTGCTGGTGTTCTTCGGCTATACCTCCTGCCCCGCCGTGTGCCCGACCGACCTCGCGACGATCGGCGCCGCGATCGACCGGCTCGGCGCCGCGGGCGAGGCGGTGCAGCCGGTGTTCGTCACGCTCGACCCGGAGCGCGACACCGCGCCGCTGCTCGCGTCCTACGCCGCGCACTTCCACCCGCGCCTGCTCGCGCTGACCGGCACGCCCGAGGAGATCGCCCTCGCCGCGCAGGCCTATGGCGTGGTGGCGGTGCGCGTGGCGACGGCCGGCGCGGCCGACGCCTACACCATCGACCACACCGCGCTCATCTACCTGGTCGGCCCCGACGGGCGTTTTCGCGCCGCGTTCGCGCACGGCATCGACGCGCGCGCGCTCGCCACCGCCATCGCCGGTCATCTCGAGGGCGCGGCGCCATGACCACCGGCGTTCCGCGGCACGACCGCCCGCGCCGCGAGGTACGCGGCGCGGGCGGCGCGCCGGACGGCGCGGCGCGCGGCGTCCTGCCGAAGCTGTTCGGCGTCGCCCTGATGGGGCTCGGCGCGCTCGATGCGATGCTCGCCTGGCGCGGCGGATTCGCGGTCGCCGACTTCGCGCTCGCGCTTTTCGCCGCAGGCGCGTTGCTGTGCTTCGCCGGCGCGCTGCGCCGGCGCGAACCACGATGAACCTCGAAAGCCGGAGACCGTCACGACCACTCAGATCGCGCCCGCGACGAGGTCCGTTGCAGAGGCCGCGCTGTACGGCAGGATCCTGGTCGCGCTCGACTCCTCGGACCATTCGAACCGGGCACTCGAAGAAGCGATCGGGCTCGCCGCGCTCTGCGGTGCGCGCATGACCGGCACGCACGTCTACGCCGCCCGGCTGCACGACTTGCGCTTCCGGCAGATGGAGGGCGGCCTGCCGGAGCCTTTCCGCGAGGAGCGCGAGCTCGAGCGCCAGCGCGAGGTTCACGACGATCTCATCACGCGCGGCCTGTCGATCATCACCGACTCGTACCTCGACCAGGCCGAGCGCGCCTGCGCGCGCGCGGCGGTCGCGTTCGCGCGCCGTCCGCTCGAGGGCAAGAACTACCGGGCGCTCGCAGAGGAGGCGAACGGCGGCGGGCACGACCTGCTGGTGATCGGCGCGCTCGGGCTCGGGGCGATCGCCGGGAACCGGCTCGGCAGCGTGTGCGCGCGCGTCGCGCGGCGCGCGGAGATCGACACGCTGGTGATCAAGGCGCCGCAGCGCTCGCTCAGCGAGGGCCCGATCGTCGTGGCGGTGGACGGCTCGCCGCGCGCCTACGGCGGGCTGCGCACGGCGCTCGCGCTCGCCGCGCGCTGGCGCGCACCGGTCAAGGTGGTGGCCGCCTACGATCCCTACTACCACTACGTCGCGTTCCACCGCATCGCCGGCGTGCTGTCCGAGGAGGCGGGCAAGGTGTTCCGCTTCAAGGAGCAGGAGAAGCTGCACGAGGAGATCATCGACGCGGGGCTTGCCAGGATCTACCAGGGGCACCTCGCGGTCGCCGAGTCGATCGCGGGCGAGGCGGGCGTGGCGATCGAGACGATGCTGCTCGCTGGCAAGCCGCACGACGCGATCGGCAGGTACGCGCACGAGGCGAATGCGGCGCTGCTTGTCGTGGGCAAGCTCGGCGTCCACGCCGACGCCGGGCTCGACATCGGGGGCAATGCCGAGCGGCTGCTGCACGACGTGGACTGCGCGGTACTGCTCAGCCAGCGCGCCTACGAGCCGCCGGTGGACGTGCTGGCGGAGGCGACCACCTCCTGGACGCGCGAAGCGGAGGCCCGCATGGAGCGGGTGCCCTCGTTCGCCCGCGGCATGGCGCGCATGGCGATCCTGCGCTACGCGCAGGAGAAGGGCCACACCGTGGTCACCGAGCGGATCGTGGAGGAGGCCACCGCGGCGCTCATGCCGGCGCACGCCGAGCGGATGATGGGGGAGCTCGTGGCGCACGCCGCGCAGCGCACGCCCGCGCCCGCCGACGCGCCGATGCAGTGGTCGCGCGAGGCGCGGGCGTTGCTCGACGCGGTCGCCGACGCTGCGGTGCGCGACAATCTGCGCCTGCGCGCCGAGAAGCGCGCGCGCCGGGAGCGTTCGCCGCGCGTGGAGGCGGCGCACACGCGGACTTTCGTCGCGGCGAACGCCGGCGCGGATGCGGCCGCCGCCGCAGCGGACCCTGGCGCGCCGCGGCCGCACTGGACCGCCGCCGCGCTCGCGCGCCTGGCGCGCGTGCCCGAGGGCTTCATGCGCGAGGCGGCGCGCGAGCGGATCGAGCGTCACGCTCGCGCGCAAGGCGGCGGCGAGATCACGGCCGAAGTCGCCGAGGCGGGGCTCGCGCAGGCGCGTGAGGCGATGGCGGCCGCCGCGGGCGCCGGGCGCAGCGCGCCCGCCGCCGACGGTGCCGCGCGGCCGCAGGAAAGTGCCCGTTCGCGCGCATGCTCGCGGAGCCGGGCGGCGGCGCGCCCGGCGAGCGGCGACCCGGTCTGGGTCGGCGAGGCGGGAGGCGTGCCTGGCGCGCGTGCCGGAGGGTTTCTGCCGCGACATGACGCGCCACGCGGCCGAGACGATCGCGCGGCAGCGCGGCCTCGGCGCGATCGACGCCGGGTTCGTCGCGGAGATCCTGCAGATCTTCGAAGCGGGCGCGCGCGAGGTCGCCGAGTCGATGCCGTGGGATGACGGCGCCCGCGCGCGCATCGCGCGCGCGCCGGAGGTGGTGCGCGGCATGCTGGTGAAGGAGATCGAGGGCTGGGTGCGCCGCGCTGGCCGCGTCGGCGTGGACGAGGCGGCGGTCGACGCGGTGAAGGGCGAGTGGGCGCGGCGCGGCGCCTTCCACCTCGACCCGGAAGACCCGCGCGGCGCGGCGCGCTGAGCGGTGGCGATGAGCCCGGATCTCTACCTGCTCGCGATCAACCTCACGCGGCGCTGCAACCTGCGCTGCGCGCACTGCTATCTCGACGCAGCCGCGCTCGCCGGCGCGGTGCGCGACGAGCTCACCACCGCCGAAGTGTGCGGCGTGCTCGACGCGGTCGCCGCACGCTCGGGCGGCACGATGGTGGTGCTCACCGGCGGCGAGCCGCTGGTGCGCGAGGATCTCGAGGCGATCGTCGGCCACGGCGCCGGGCGCGGCCTGGCGATGGTGGTGGGAACGAACGGCGTGCTGCTCACCGAACGCCGGGTGTGCTCGCTCAAGCGCGCCGGCGCGCTCGGGGTCGGAATCAGCCTCGACTCGCTGGACCCCGTCCGCCACGACCGCTTCCGCGGGCTGTCCGGCAGCTGGGAGAAGACGCTGGCCGGCATCGAGGCGTGCCGGCGCCACGGGCTCGCGTTCCAGATCCACTTCACCGTCACCGAGGACAACGCCGGCGAGCTCGCCGCGATGATCGATTTCGCGCGCGCCGCGGGGGCACGCGTGCTGAACGTCTTCTTCCTCGTCTGCACCGGTCGCGGCGAGTCGCTGTCCGACATCTCGCCGCGGCGCTACGAGCAGGTGCTCGCCGAGGTGGTGGCGGCACAGGCGCGCCACACCGACCTCGTCATTCGCGCGCGCTGCGCGCCGCATTTCAAGCGCATCGCCCACCAGCGCTGTCCCGACTCGCCGCTCAACCGGATCGGCGGCGGCGACGGCGACGGCTGCATCGCCGGCACGCACTACTGCCGGATCACGCCCGAGGGTGGCGTGACTGCCTGCCCCTACATCGCCGCGGAGGAGGGCAACCTGCGCGAGCGGCCGTTCTCCGAGATCTGGGACCACGGCGCGGGCTTCGCGCGACTGCGCGCGCCCGCGCTCGCGGGCAAGTGCGGCGCCTGCGAATACCGCCGACTGTGCGGCGGCTGCCGCGCCCGCCCGCTCGCCGCCGGCGGCGACCTGATGGACGAGGATCCGTTCTGCGCCTACGCGCCGGCGGGCGGCGCGGCGCTCGCACCGCTCGCCGACGGCGAGACGGGCCTGGTGCGCTGGAGCGAGGCGGCGCGCCGGCGGCTCGATCGCATCCCCGGGTTCGTGCGCCGGCTGGTGAAGAAACGCGCGGAAGCCTACGTCGCGGAACTCGGGCAGGACGTCGTCACGACCGAGCACCTCGCGCAGCTCTCTGCACGGCGGTTCGGCGCCGACGGGCCGCGCATGCCGGCGCTGGTGCGCGATCGGATCGAGCCATGACCGGCGGCCGGCCATGAACGACGCCGACGTCCTGGTCGTCGGCGGCGGCGTCTCCGGGCTCGCGATCGCGTGGTGGCTCGCGCGTGCCGGGCTCTCGGTCGAGGTCTGGGAGCGCGAGGCGCGTGCCGGCGGCAAGATCCGCACCGACGTCTCGGGCGGCTACCGCACCGAGCACGCGGCCTCGCTCGTCGTGAACGAGCGGCAGGCGGTTGACCGGCTGGTCCGGGGAGGCGGGGCTCGATGCGCTGAAGACGCGCCGCGCGACGGCGACCCGCCGCTATGTCGTGCACGAGGGGCGGCTCGCGGCGGTGCCGACGAAGCTCGGCGCACTACTCGCCACGCCCTTGTGGAGCCGGCGCGGGAAGCTGCGGCTGCTCGCCGAGCCCTTCATCGGCAAGGGCGGGCACGAGCGCGAGACGGTGAGCGAGTTCGTCACCCGCCGCCTCGGCCGCGAGATGCTCGAGAAGGCGATGGAGCCCTTTGTCGCGGGCACCCTCGCGTCGGACCCGGCGCGCGCCAACGCCTACGCAGTGCTGCCGCAACTCACCGGGCTCGAGCGACGCTACGGCGGGATCGCGCGCGGCGTGCTGCTGCACCGGCTGCTGCGCAAACGCGCGCAGTGCGCGGCGGAGGCGTTCTCGTTCGACGGCGGCATGGCGACGCTCGTCGAGGCGCTCGCTGCGACGCCGGGCATCCGCCTGCGCACCGGGCTCGCCGCGACCGAGATCCGTCCCGCGCGCGGAGGCTGGCGCGTGACCGGCCGCTCGGCGAAGTTCGAGCCGGTCCTGCGCGTGCGTCGCGTCGTGCTCAGCACGCCCGCCGATGCGGCGGCGGCGCTGGTGCGCCCGCTCGACGGCGAGCTCGCCGCGCTGCTTGCCGGGATCGACTACGCGCCGCTCTCGGTGGTGCACCTCGGATTCGCGCGCCAGGCGATCGCGCACCCGCTGGACGGCACCGGCTTTCTCCTGCCGCGTACCGAGCGCCTCGCGCCGACCGGCTGCCTGTGGATGAGCGCGATGTTCCCGGACCGCGCGCCCGCCGGCAGGACCCTCCTCAGCTGCTACCTCGGCGGGGCGCGACTCCCGGAGGCCGCCGCATGGGACGACTCGCGCAGCGTCTCGGAGGTGCTCGCGGGCCTTGCCCCACTGCTCGGCATCCGCGGCACGCCGGAGATGGCGCGCGTCGACAGGCACCAGCGCGCGCTGCCGCTGTATCACGGCGCCTATTACGAGCGGATGCACGCGCTTGCGCGCCGGCTCGAGGCGCTGCCGGGCTTGCATCTCGAGGCGAACTACCGGGAGGGCGTCTCGGTGCGCAACCGCCTCGCGCGCGCCCGCGAGGTGGCCGCTGCGATCGCCGCGCAGTGCGCGTCCAAGTCGGCCGCACCGCAACGGGGGCAGCGCGTGTCGCGCAGCCCCGGCCAGGCGGCCTCCGAGCTCGCCGGATAGCCGCGCGGCCCGGCTATCCCGGGGCGGCCACCGGCGGCGGAGGCGACACCCTCGCAGATCGATCCGGTTGCGCGGCCGAACCGGGGGGCGGCGCGGAGGGGCACGCGTGTCGGGATCCTCGGCGCCGGCCTGACCTGGATTTCTGCCCTCGCGCCGGCTGCGGCGGGTGCCGCGGCAACGCGCGGCAGGGCAATTGCAGGGGGCTGCGGTCGCTCATGCGTCCGCGCGCCCCGCCCCGGCTGCGCGAGCGCCGCTGCCGCGCTTGCCTGCCCGGAGCCAGTCACGAAATCGCCGTCCGCCTCTTGAAACCGGCGGCCCCGTCCACTATTATTGGCACTCGCTAGCTGGGAGTGCTAATAGCGTCCCTGCGCGCCATTTCTGAGAGTAGGCTGCAAACGAGAAGTGAGCGGCCGCTTACCAACCCAGTAGGAGAAATGTGTATGAAAATCCGTCCATTGCATGATCGCGTGATCGTCAAGCGCCTCGAGGAAGAGCGCAAGACGGCGAGCGGGATCGTGATCCCGGACACCGCGGGCGAGAAACCCGACCAGGGCGAAGTGGTTGCTGTCGGCAAAGGCAAGATCATGGACGACGGCAAGCTCCGTCCGCTCGATGTCAAGCCCGGCAATCGCGTCCTCTTCGGCAAGTACTCCGGCCAGACCGTCAAGGTCGAGGGCGAGGAGCTCCTGGTGATGCGCGAAGAAGACATCATGGGAATCATCGAGTAATCAAGGCCCAATCGAGACTCTAGGAGTTCGCAATGCCTGCTAAAGACGTACGTTTCCACGAGGAAGCCCGCCACCGCATGCTGGTCGGCGTGAACGTCCTCGCCAACGCCGTGAAGGCGACCCTCGGCCCGAAGGGCCGCAACGTCGTGCTCGAGCGCTCGTTCGGCTCGCCGACCGTCACCAAGGACGGCGTCTCGGTCGCCAAAGAGATCGAGCTCAAGGACAAGTTCGAGAACATGGGCGCGCAGATGGTGAAGGAGGTCGCGTCCAAGACCTCGGATGTCGCCGGTGACGGCACCACCACCGCCACGGTCCTCGCCCAGGCGATCGTGCGCGAGGGCATGAAGTTCGTGGCCGCCGGGATGAACCCGATGGATCTCAAGCGCGGCATCGACAAGGCGGTCACCGCGGTCGTCGACGAGCTGAAGAAGCTCTCCAAGCCCTGCACCACCTCGAAGGAAATCGCCCAGGTCGGCTCGATCTCGGCCAACGCCGATCCGGAGATCGGCAAGATCATCTCCGACGCGATGGACAAGGTCGGCAAGGAAGGCGTGATCACGGTCGAGGACGGCAAGAGCCTGCAGACCGAGCTCGAGGTGGTCGAGGGCATGCAGTTCGACCGCGGCTACGTCTCGCCCTACTTCATCAACAACGCCGAGAAGCAGATGGCGGTCCTCGAGGATCCGTACATCCTGCTGCACGACAAGAAGATCTCCAACATCCGCGACCTGCTGCCGATCCTCGAGCAGGTGGCGAAGGCCGGCAAGCCGCTGCTGATCATCGCCGAGGACGCCGAGGGCGAGGCGCTCGCGACCCTGGTGGTGAACAACATCCGCGGCATCCTCAAGACCTGCGCGGTCAAGGCGCCGGGCTTCGGCGACCGCAGGAAGGCGATGCTCGAGGACATCGCGATCCTCACCGGCGGCACCGTGATCGCCGAGGAGGTGGGCCTCACGCTCGAGAAGTCGAGCCTCAAGGATCTCGGCCGTGCCAAGCGCGTCGAGGTGGGCAAGGAAGAGACCACCATCATCGACGGCGCGGGCGAGGCCAAGAGCATCGAGGGGCGGGTGAAGAACATCCGCAAGCAGATCGACGAGGCCACCAGCGACTACGACAAGGAGAAGCTGCAGGAGCGCGTGGCGAAGCTCGCCGGCGGCGTGGCGCTGATCAAGGTCGGCGCGGCGACCGAGGTCGAGATGAAGGAGCGCAAGGCGCGCGTCGAGGACGCGCTGCACGCCACCCGCGCCGCGGTCGAGGAAGGCATCGTCCCGGGCGGCGGCGTGGTGTTCATCCGCGCGCGGAGCGCGATCGCCAAGCTGAAGGGCGAGAACGCCGACCAGGACGCGGGCATCAAGATCGTCGCCCGCGCGCTCGAGGAGCCGCTGCGCCAGATCGTCGCCAACGCTGGTGCCGAGCAGTCGGTGGTCCTGAACAAGGTCGCCGAGGGCAAGGGCAACTACGGCTTCAATGCCCAGACCGACGAGTACGGCGACATGATGGAGATGGGCGTGATCGACCCGACCAAGGTCTCGCGTACCGCGCTGCAGAACGCGGCCTCCATCGCCGGGCTGCTCCTCACGACCGACGCGGCGGTGGCCGAGCTGGTCGAGAAGAAGGAGAACGCCGGCGCCGGCCATGCCCACGGCATGGGCGGCATGGGGGGCATGGGCGGCATGGACATGGATATGTAACGCGCTGACGCGCGTCGGATATCCATCGGAAGGTCACGCACGGGGAGGGAACCGGCGGGTTCCTCCTCGAGTCCAGGTCGCTCCCGCCACCGCCTTCCTGCTCGCCTGCAGGGAAGGTCACGAACAGGAGGGAACCGGCGGGTTCCCTCCCGTTACCCTCCTTCCCGCAGTGCTCTGAAGACCCCGCGCAGGCGGGGTTTTTCTTTGAGAGCCTCCTCCCTTGCAAGGGGTGCCGGGCGAACCTCGGCGGGGGCGTTGCACGATCCCACCCGATTCCGCGCGCGCGGGAGGAGTGGCCGGCTACGGCGCGGGACCGGGTGGGAATCGCGTGATCTGACGGCTTGCCCGCGCCCGGCGCCGGTGGGATGGTTGCGACCCTCTCGACAACCCGCGCGGAAGGAAGCATGGAAAGTACAGTGGCGGCCAATGCCGCCGAGCCGATCTTCGTCGGCCATCGCGTCGAGCTGCAGCTCCTCACGACGCTCAGGCGCAATCTCAAGTGCACCTATTGCAGCCTGGGCGTGGGCGACGTCCTGCGCTCGCAGAAGCACGCCACCTACACGGCGGAACAGCTCCGCGCGTTCGTGGACAGGCACCTCGCCGACCGGGAGGTGTACATCACGTTGTACGGCGGCGAGCCCGCCCTCAACACCGCATTCGCGCTGGAGCTGATGGCGCGCTTCCCGGAGTGCCGCTTCAACATCCAGACCAACGGCACGCTGCTCGAGCGCCTGCCCGACGCGCTCCTCGCGCGGCTGTCGAACTTCATGATCTCGGTGGACGGCGGCGAGCGCACCACCGACGGATTTCGCGGCCAGGGCGTCTATCGCAAGGTGATGGAGAACGTGAAGGCGGTGCGCGCCCGGACCGCCGCGACGCTCACCGCGCGCGTCACCTGGTGGAGCGGGGAGACGACCTTCGAGGAGCTGGACGCCCTCACCGAGACCTTCGACCACGTCTACTTCCAGTTCGCGCAGGACGAGGGCGCGCAGACGCCGGGGGCGGTGGAGCGCAAGAAGCGCGTGCTCGCGCAGCTGATCGACAAGTTCTTCGCTTCGGCGACGCTCTATCCCGTGGTGCCGATCATGGGCGCCGTGCGCAACAAGGTCGTCCCTTCGCGGATCAACGAGCTGTGCGGCGGAATGACCCAGTGCCGGGTCTCGACCAATCTGCTCAACGTGATGCCCGACGGCAAGATCTATCCGTGCCCCGACATGCTCTACCTGCCCGAGCTGCAGCAGGGCGACGTCGTGGCGAACTGGGTGCGCAAGAGCCCGCTGCAGCCGCATCCGGCGATGCCGTGCCGCGGCTGTGCCGCTTACCACTACTGCCGCGGCAACTGCATGAAGAACATGTATCTCGCCTACGTGAAGGGCGAGGCGGCCTGGCGGCAGAACGTCACCGAGCCCACCTGCGAGCTGATCCGGTTCATGGGCGAGGAGATCGACCGGCACGACCCGGAAGAGCTGGTTCGCCCGCGCGCCGCTGCCGGCGCGCAAGCGCCTCGCCGACGCGGAGATCTACGAGTTCTGCGAAGTCATGCCGTGAGGCCGCGCGAAGCGCGGTCGCGCAACTCACGGGCCGAAGGCCCGAGACGCGCGGGTAAGGCGCATGCTCGCCTTGCGGGATGCCGCGCTGGAGGCGCGCTTCGCGCGCGGGTACCGGCAGGCGGCGCTGCCTTATTCATCTGGGCGGCGGTCGTGCTCGTGGCGATCGCGGTGCTCGCGCCGCTCGGGTTCCGCTTGGGCGGCTGAGCGGGCGGGCCGCCGGCCGGTGCGCCCGGCCGGACGTCACTTCAGGCGGTAGACGGCATGACAGGCCACGCAGGTCGCGGTGAGCTCGGCGAGCGCCGCGAGCGCGGGCCGGAGATCGTTCGTGACCGCCGCATCGAGCGCGGCGACGGCGAGGCCGGCTGGCGCTGCGGTGCATCGCCGTCCCGGCGTCCTGCATACCCTGCGGCATGTACGGCGCCACGTCGTGCGCGCCGTGGCGTGGGAGCGAGGACATGCCGAGCCGCCGCTCGGCGATCTCGGCGGCCCGGTCGAACTCGGCCGTGGCGAGCCACGCCTGGATCTCCTGCAGCGCGCGCAGGTGGTCGCGCATGTTGGCGAGCGTGTGCTCGCGCAGCTCCGGCGGAAACCTGACCGGCTGCCGCTGATCCGCTGCCGGTGCCTGTTGCCCGCCGCCCGGGCTGAGCCCATGGGCGGTGGGGTCGTGCCGCAGCTCCCCGAAGGTGAATCCCGCCGGGGCGGCGAGTGCCGCCGCGAGGGCGGCGAGGAGAAGGGGCTTCGGGGTCACGCAGGACTCCCGTGTCCAGGCCGAGGAGAACCTACGTCTACGCGGATTGCGAGCCGTGCTGCCTGACCTGAGTCAAGCGCGGCGGGCGCGCCGACGCCGTACGTCCCGGCCTGGCCGCCGAGGTCGGCGAGCGCGACGACGCCGCGCGCATCACCGGTGTGGGCCATCCGCGTGAAGTTTCCGTCGGCACGGACGTCGAACGGCTCCGCCGCCAGTGCGGCGGTGACGAGACTCGCAGCGAGAACCAGGTACAGCAGCGCGGACGGCAGGGCGGGTCGACTCACCGGATCGCTCCGATCGCATGGCGCGCAGGCGGCCGGGACTCGCCCCGCCGCCATCGCGATGGCGCATCGTGCCGGATCGCGGGCGCGCAATGATATGATCACGATCATAGCTGGCATCGCGTTCCCTTCGCGCCCGCCGTGCTCCGATGTCCGCACCTGAGAACCGGCGCGCTCCGGCACCGCACCCCGGCCTCGGGTTCCTCCCGCCGGCGCTGCTCGAGTGCGCGCAGGCCGTGACGCTCGCCGCAGGCGAGGTCCTCTTCCGCGCCGGCGACCGTCCCGAGCGGCTCTACTTCGTGCTCGACGGCGAACTCATTCTGGTGCGCGTCACGCGGGGCGGACGCGAGGTCGTGCTGCAGCGCGCGCGCAGCGGCTTCCTGGCCGAGGCGAGCGTGGAGTCGCGCCGTTATCACTGTGACGGCGTCGCGCGGAGAACGAGCTGTGCCTGTGCGCTTCCGATGGGTGCGTTCCGGAAGGCGCTCGCCGCCGATGCGGCTTTCCGGGCGGCATGGCAAAAGCACCTGACCGGGGAGATCCGGCGACTGCGTGCCCAGAGCGAGCGCCTCGCGCTGAACAGCGCCGCCGAGCGCATCGTCCACTTCATCGAATCCGAAGGGGAGGGCGGAGCGATCGAGTTGCGCCAGTCGGTGAAGAGCTGGGCGCTCGACCTCGGATTGACCCACGAGGCGCTGTACCGTGCGCTCGCGCGCTTGGAGCGAGGCGGAGAGATCACGCGCAACGGTGCGCGCGTCACGCTGGCGTCGCGGCCCCGCGCAACGAGCCGGTGAATCGAGCCGGCGGGTAGAGTACCGGCGCGAACCCGCCGCCCGGCGTGCGGAAGTTCGTGGTCTGGCCCTGGTACAGGCGTGCAGCGAGGAGCTGCATCTCGCCCGCGTAAACATAGGCGCGCACGTCCAGTCGCAGGACGCGCTCGCCGCCCGCGTCGCGGGTCACGCGCTCGCTCGGCGGCACGAGCGCCTGCGCGACGTAGTCGCCGGCGAGGATGTCGGCGAAGACCTTGCGGGTGAGCTTGTCGCCGCGGTACGCACCGCGGCTGCCGAAGCCGGCGGCGGGCTTGAAGAAAAGCCGCTTGCGCTCGGCCCAGAGCCGTTCCGGATCCTCGCCTGCGACCGGGCGGGTGCGCGGGATGCCGCCGAGCAGCGTCGCGATGTCGCGCGCCGGAAGTCGCCAGCCGCGCAAGCGATCCGCATCGGTGAGCAGCGCCAGGTTGCGCTTTGTTCGCGTAGAGCGCGTGCGCGCGCGGATGCGGCGTCACGACCGTCGCGCCGGCGAGGGTAGGCCGCGCGCAGCGCCGCGTGCTCCGGGCGTGCCAGGTAGAAGTCGGTCAGGCGGTTGTAGACGAGGTCGACCGGGCCCTCGTCGCACCACAGCGCGCCGTCGCGCCACGCGAGATCGGCCGCGTCGGCGACCACGGCGCGCACGCCGCGCGCCTCGAACAGCCGCTGGAACAGAAGGAACTCCGGATACAGGTACTGCTCGGTCGGCGCGTCGTCCACGATCGCGACGCGCGCCGGCACGGCGTCGCGCCGCGCCAGGCGCCATTCCTCGACGAACATGTCGAACAGCCGCGCCTCGAGGCCGGCGGGGTCGACGGGTCCGGTGAGCAGGGCTTCGACCGCCCGACAGCACGCGCGCTGCGCGCGCCCGAGCGCGGCGTTGAGGAGCGCCCCGCCGGAATTGGTGTTGATTTCGATGAGGCGTGGCCCGTCGGCGCCGAGATGGAAGTCGTAGCCCAGGAACACGCCGCGCGCGCCCGGATCGACGCGTGCGATCGTGGGTGCGGCGGCAAGCGCCGCGGCGCGAAACCCGGGCAGCGCAACGGCCGCCTCGACCGCCTCGACCACCGCGCGGATCCCCGCGACGTGCTCGCGCGCGACGAACACCGGCAGCGCCGAATACAGATGCGCGTGCGTCTCGGCCACGGGCCGGGACAGCCCGTGCGGCGCCAAGTCATCCTGCAGCCGCGCGTGCACCAGCGACAGGTCGGCGCCGACGCAAAAGCACTCGCGGTTGAGCGCGTCGGCGGGGAGCTCGGGCGCGGCCGGGTGGTCTCGCGGGTAGCGCGCAGCGGGTGCGCCCGGGTCGATGGATGTGCTCAGGCCTTGCTCCGGTATCGGGCGGTTGGCGCGTCTCGGGCGGACCGTTGCGGCCGGACGTTCGACGCTTGACAAGTGTGCCATTATTTCGAGAATATTGGAAGTATGGAAGTGAAGCGGATGGAAACGTCCCTGGCGCTCAAAGCGCTCGGCGCGCTCGCGCAGGAGACGCGGCTCGCGATCTTCCGGCGACTGGTGCAGGCCGGTCCGGGAGGCGTGGCGGCCGGTGCGATCGCAGAGGCGCTGGAGGTCCCGGCGCCGACGTTGTCGTTCCATCTCGCACAGCTCGCCAACGCGGGGCTGTTGCGCTCGCGACAAGCGGGGCGCTTCGTTTTCTACTCGGCCGACTTCGACGCGATGAACGCGCTGGTCGGCTTCCTGACCGAGAACTGCTGCGGCGGCAACGCCTGCGGGCCCGAGGCGCTCGCGTGCGACCCCGCCGGCTCCCGGAAAGGCGCTCGACGATGAATCGCATGCGTCTTTTCATCAGGCCGCACTCGGCGATCGCGCCGTGCGCCTGCGCTCCGGCGCGATCCAGGTACCCGGCGCGCCCGGTCAGCGCCTCGCTGGGGCGGCGCGCGCGATGACGACGCGCTCGGCCGCACTGCCGGCCCGCGGCGCGGGCACCGGAGCGCGCATCGGCTTCTTCGAGCGCTGGCTCACGCTGTGGGTGTTCCTGTGCATCGTCGTCGGCATCGCGCTCGGCGAGGTCTTCCCCGCGCCGTTCCAAGCGCTCGGGCGCATGGAGATCGCGCGCGTCAACCTTCCGGTCGGGCTGCTCATCTGGGTGATGATCATCCCGATGCTGCTCAGGATCGACTTCGCCGCGCTCGGCCAGGTGCGCCGGCACGTGCGCGGCATCGGCGTGACGCTCGCGGTGAACTGGCTGGTCAAGCCCTTCTCGATGGCGCTCCTGGCGTGGCTCTTCATCCGCCACGTGTTCGCGCCGTATCTGCCGCCCGCGCAGCTCGACAGTTACGTCGCAGGCCTCATCCTGCTCGCTGCGGCCCCGTGCACCGCGATGGTGTTCGTCTGGAGCCAGCTCTCCGACGGCGATCCCTACTTCACGCTGTCGCAAGTCGCGCTGAACGACGCGATCATGATCTTCGCGTTCGCCCCGGTCGTCGGTCTGCTTCTCGGGCTCTCGGCGATCACGGTGCCGTGGGACACGCTGTTCATCTCGGTCGCGCTCTATATCGTGATCCCGGTCGTGCTCGCGCAGGCCTGGCGCAAGGCGCTGCTCGCGCGCGGGCCGCAGGCGCTCGCGGCGGCGCTCGCGCGCATCCAGCCGTTCTCGGTCGCCGCGCTGCTCGCCACGCTCGTGCTGCTGTTCGCCTTCCAGGGCGGGCAGATCCTCGCGCAGCCGCTCGTGATCGCGATGCTCGCGGTCCCGATCGTCATCCAGGTGTATTTCAACTCGGGGCTCGCCTATCTTCTCAACCGCAGGTTCGGCGTCGCCCACTGCGTCGCCGCACCCTCGGCGCTGATCGGCGCGAGCAACTTCTTCGAGCTCGCGGTCGCCGCAGCGATCAGCCTGTTCGGCTTCGACTCGGGTGCGGCGCTCGCCACCGTGGTCGGCGTGCTCGTCGAGGTGCCGGTGATGCTGTCGGTGGTGCGGATCGTCAACGCCACCCGCGGGTGGTACGAGGCGCGCGCGGGCTAGGGAAGGTCCGCTTCATTGGTCCCCGGGCAAGCAGGAGCCTTTGCTGCCGGCGTCGACTTCCTCGAGGACAGGCGCCGCCGCGAGCGCAAGGCCCGCGGCGAGCCGGTGGCACCACTTCAGGCTGCGTCCGACGTGCAAGGTCGGCTCGGCGGAGCGGACACGCCGGTGCGCGCCCGCGCCATCGCGGCGCGTGCGGTACGAGCAAGCGGCGCGAAGATGATCCGGTGCACCGTTGCGGCCTGCTCGCGCCGCGCCCACGCCTCGGCGCGAGCGACCAGCGCCCAGTCGATCGGCGAGCGCGCCTCGCCGCGCCTGACCGGGTCCATGTCGCGCAGATCGCCCATCTGATCACCTCATCCTGCGGGGCTGCCGTCGAAACGAGATCCTCACGCCGCGCGTGCGAGCGGTGCGCGTGCGCGCTGCTCTTCCAGGAAGGCGCCGATCCGAGCGTTCACCTCGGCGGCGTGGGTGAGCGGGCCCATGTGGCCGGCGCCGCGCAGCTCGCGCCGCGTGACGTCCGGCAGCACCCCGCCAAGCAGGTCGGCGATCCGACGCGTCGGACGGCGGGTGCGCTCGCCGGCGAGCAGGAGCACGGGAACGTCGAGCCGGCCGTAGGCCGCGAGCGGCATCGCGTTGTCGAAGACCGCGTCGAACTCGGCATCCACCTTGCGCATGCGCGCGGTGATCGCCGCCTGGCGCCGCGCGTCGAGCGCCGCCCACGCGCCGGCGCCGGCCCAATAATCCACGAACGCCGCGGCGGCGTGCGCGGCACGGCCGGAGTAGACCGAGCGCCGGATGGCAATGCGCACCGACATGATCTCGGTCACGCTGCTGATTGCCGCGTGCGACTCGGATCGAGTTTCCCGCAGCACCGCGAAGAGCGCCGGTTCGTAGAGTACGGCGCTTCGCACCCGCGTCGGATTGCGCAACGCCAGCCACAGCACCACGGCGCCGCCGTAGGAGTGTCCCACGAGGTGCGCACCGTCCGGCTCGGCGTTGAGCAGCGGTTCCAGGCGCCGGGCCTCGTCGTCGAGCGCGAGGGCGCGATCGTAGGACCAGTCCGGGACGGCACCGTAGCCGATGAGCTCGGGGGCGATCACCCGGTACCTCGACCCGAGGGCCGGCGCGAGCGTGTCCCACTGCCGCGGCGAGCTCGCGCTCGAGTGCACGCAGATCACCGCCGGCGCTTGCGCGGCATCGGCGCCGGCGCCGGTCGGGAAGGCGGCCATGTTCAGACCCCGAGGGCGTCGAGGTCGAGCGCCTCGGCCCCGGCGGTGTCATCGACGTCGGCCGCGGCCTCGAAGAGGTCCTCCGCCGGTTCGGCGGCGAGAAGCCCCGCGATGATGGACTCGGGCGCGAGAAACACTTCGTCTTCGAGCGTGCGGTACATGTCGGCCTCCATTGGCGTGTCCGTCATCCCGCGGCGCCGCCTCCGGAGTGCTGCGACGCGGCGTGGTCGCGGTAGGGGCCAGAGCGTAGGCGCGCTGCGTCGCCGCAAGATTTCCGCGCCGAAACAGTTTGTTGCCGGTGCGTAACGGCGGGCGCCGGGCGCGGCGAAAGCGCATGACCGAGCACCCGGGGGACGCGGCCCGGACGTCGGCGCCGGGTCGGCGGCTATAATCCCCCGGGTCAGTCCAAGAAAACGCACGGGGGAGCCCCGGCAATGCCGACCAGCGGACACGTTCTCGTCGTCGAAGACGATCCCGACGTGCGCACCATGATCGCCGAGTACCTGACCGGTCACGGCTTCGAGGTGGTGCAGGCGGAGAGCGGCGCGACGATGCGCGCGGCGATCGCGGCACACTTGCCCGACGTCGTGCTGCTCGATGTGAATCTCGGGGGCGAAGACGGGCTCAGCCTGGCCCGTTACCTGCGCGAGCGCCACGACCTCGGCATCATCATGGTGACCGCCGCCGGTGAGGTCGTCGATCGCGTGGTGGGCCTCGAGGTCGGCGCCGACGACTACGTGGCCAAGCCGTTCGATCCGCGCGAGCTGATGGCGCGGCTGAAGAGCGTCCTGCGGCGCGTCAAAGGCGGCGCCGGGGAGAACGCTTCGGGCTCGAGCGCCGCTGCGGGGGGGCAGACGCTTGCCGATCGGCAAGCACGTGCTCGACGTCCCGGCCCACCGTCTGCTCGATGCCGGCGGCCAGGAGGTCCCCCTGACGACCATGGAGTTCGATCTCCTGCGTGTGTTCGCCGAGCACCCGAATCGCGTCTTGAGCCGGGACCAGCTGCTTTCCCTCACGCGCAACCGCGACTGGGAGCCCTTCGACCGCTCGATCGACATCCGCATCGCGCGGCTGCGGCGCAAGATCGAGCCCGACCCCGATCATCCGCAGCTCATCAAGACCGTTCGCGGCGTCGGCTACATGTACGTGCCGGGCTGAAACGACCGGAAGGCCGGGCGCCGCGGCGTGCGGTTCCGGTCGATGTAACCGGATTGTTTCAATGGTTGCCCCCGGGTAATCCCCGGGCCCGGGCGGGCGGGGCGCGGCTAGACTGGAGGCCATGAAGATGCCGGCACCAGCCGAGACCCTGCGCGAGCTCAGCCGCGCCGGCGAGGCGTATCGTTTCCTGCTCAGCGAGCGCGACCTGGCCGTGCTCGTGCTCTCCGACGCCATCGAGGACTGCAACGAGGCTGCATGCCGCCTGTTCGGCGTGAGCCGCGCCGGATTCATCGGTCGATCCCCGCTGGAATTCGCGCCGCCCTTCCAGCCCGACGGGTCGCCCTCGGAGGCCGCCGCGCGCGCGCGCCTTTCCAGCGCCCTGGCGGGACTCCCGCAGTGGTGCACCTGGCAGTATCGACGCCCGGACGGCAGGCTGGTCGACACGCTCGTGCACGTCGAAGCGGTGCGGGTCGACGGCGTCCGGCGCGTGCTGGTCCGCATCCGCGACGTCTCGGAGCTCGAGCGCGCCGAAGTCGCGCTCAAGGAGACCGAGACCCGGCTGCAGCAGATCCTCGACAACTCGAGCACCGTCGCGGTGTTCGCGAAGGACCTCGCCGACCGGTTCCTGTTCGTGAACCGTGCGTTCGAGCGCATCGTCGGCACCCCGCAGGAGGCGATCGTCGGCCGTACCACGGCCGAGCTCTATCCGGCGCAAGTGGCGGCCGAGCTGCGCGCGAACGACCTGCGCGTGATCGACGGCCGGTGCAAGGTCGAAGTGGAGGAGCGGATCAGCGTTCGCGGCGAGCCGCGCTGGTTCCTCACCAACAAATTCCCGCTCTTCGGCCGCGCGGGCGAGCCCTACGCGGTGTGCGGCATCGCGACCGACATCACCGACCGCAAGCGCACCGAGGAGGCGCTCGGCAAGGCGGCGCTCGCGGTGTCCGGCGCCACCGGCAGGCAGGCGCTCCAGGATCTCGTGGCGGCGCTGTGCGAGGTGCTCGGCGTCGACGTCGCGCTCGTGTCGGTGTTCACGGATCCCGAGCACACGCGCATGCGCACGCTCGCCGCGACGCTCGACGGCAAGCAGCTCAGGAGCTACGACTACGCGCTCGCCGAATCGCCCTGCGCCGGGCTGATGGGCCGCGACTTCCGCTTCGTCGAGTCCGGCGCGCGGCGCGAGATCACCCCCGGCACCATGTTCCACGCCAAGCACATGGACAGCTATGCGGCTTATGCCATCTCCGACTCGGCGGGCGGGCCGATCGGCCTGATCGCGGTGATGAACCGCGCCCCGATGCAGGACGCCGCCCGCGTCGAGGCGCTGCTCAAGATCTTCGCGGTGCGGGCGGCCGCGGAGATCGAGCGCAACCGGACCGAGGAAGCACTGCGCAGCGCCGCGGTCGCCGTGTCGAGCGCGGCGGGCGACGCGGTGTTCGCGGAGCTCACGCGCGCGCTCGCGACCATCCTCGACGTCGAGATCGCGTTCATCGCGCTGCCTTCGCCCGGCGATCCGAGCCGGCTGCGCATGCTGGCGTTCTATCTCGACGGCCGCATCGTCGACCATTTCGAGTACCCGATCGCCTGCACGCCCTGCGAGACGGTGTTCGGGCAGCAGTACCGGGCCTACCCCGACCGGCTCATCGAGCAGTTTCCGCTCGACGCGGAGTTCAGGGAGATCGGGGTGCGCAGTTACGCCGGGTTTCCGCTGAACGATGGCCGCGGCGCCCCGATCGGAATCATCTCGGTCGTCTCCCGCAAGCCGCTCGGCAACCCGGAGCTGACCGAATCGATGCTGAAGATCTTCGCGGCGCGTGCGGTGACCGAGATCGAGCGCACGCGCGCCGAGCGGGCGCTGCGCACGGCCGAGGCGAGCTACCGCGCGATCTTCGAGGCGAACGAGGACCCGATCTTCGTCCACGACTGGGACACCGGGGCGATCGTCGACGTGAACTCCAAGGCGTGCGAGGTCTTCGGCCACTCCCACGAGGAGCTGAAGCGCGTCACGATCGACGAGATCAGCTCCGGCGAGCACCCCTACACCGGGGCGGAAGCGGCGCGCTGGATCGGGCGCGCGAAGGCGGCGGGGACGGTCGAGTTCGAATGGCACCGGAAGAACCGCGACGGCAGTCTGCACTGGGACGAGGTGCGGCTGAAGAGTGCGGTGATCGGGGGCGAGCGCCGCGTGCTCGGATTCATCCGCGAGATCACCGAGCGAAAGCGCGCGGAGGCGGCGCTGCGCGCGAGCGAGGAGCAGTACCGCGCGATCTTCAACGCCTCCGACGACGCGATGGTGCTGTGGGATTCCGCGCTGCGGCGCGTGGACTGCAACCCCGCCTACGAGCGCATCTACGGGTTCACGCGCGAGGAGGTGATCGGCGGCGCCTACGCCGAGAACCTGCCCCCGCCGTACGCCGAGCAGCGCCGCGAGCTGGCGCGGCGGACCCTTGCCGGAGAGCCCTGCAACGTCGAGCTCGAGTCGGTGCGCAAGGACGGCGCGCGCATCCAGGTGGAGGTGCGCACCATCCCGATCCGGCACCAGGGACGGCCGCACGTGCTCGCGATCTCGCGCGACGTGACCGCGCGCAAGCGCGCCGAGGCGGCGGTGCGCGCGAGCGAGGAGCAGTACCGGGCGATCTTCAACGCATCGGTCGACGGCATGCTGCTGTGGGACGCCGAGCACCGGATCGTCGACGTGAACGAGGTGTTCCTCGAGATGCACGGTTACCGGCGCGACGAGCTTCTCGGGGAGACGCGTCCGGTGTTCATACCGGGCGAGCTGCAGGCGCAGTGCGAGACCCTGCTGCCCGAGATCCTGGCCGGCAAGCCATGCCACATGGAGGCGCGCAGCCAGCGCAAGGACGGCGAGGAGTTCAACGTGGAGATCCACGGCATCCCCATGCGCTACCGGGGGCAGCCGCACGTGCTCGTGATCCTGCGCGACATCACCGCGCGCCGCGAGGCCGAGGAGCGGTTGCGCGCGAGCGAGGAGCGCCACCGGCTGCTGTTCGAGATGGAATCCGACGCGATCCTGCTGGTCGACGTGGAGACGCTCGAGCTGCGCGACGCGAACCGCGCCGCGACCGAGCTCTACGGCTGCAGCCGCGAGGAGCTGCTGCGGATGAGGGCCACCGACATCTCGGTCGAGCCGGAGGAGACGGCGGGCGCGATTCGCGGGCACGGCGGAACGATGCGGATACCGCTGCGTCATCACCGCAAGAAGGACGGCACCGTGTTCCCGGTGGAGATCTCCAGCAACCGCCTCGAGCTCGGCGGGCGCAGGATCCTTCTCGCGGCGATCCGCGACATCACCGAGCGCAAGCGCGCCGAGGAGGAGCGCGGCCGCCTCGAGGCGCAGCTGCGCCAGGCGCAGAAGATGGAGGCGATCGGCCACCTCACCGGCGGGATCGCGCACGACTTCAACAACATCCTGACGAGCATCCTGGGCTACATCGTGCTCGGCGAGGAGCGCCAGGCGGGCGTCGGCGACGCGAAGCTCGGGCGGTACCTCGAGCAGGCGAGACTCGCCGCGCAGCGCACGCGACCTGATCCAGCAGATGCTCACGTTCAGCCGCGGCCAGCGCGGCGAGCGCGAGGCGCTGTCGCTTCCGCCGCTCGTGGAGGAATCGGTCAGGCTCCTGCGCTCGACGCTGCCCGCGACGATCGAGCTCGAGACCGACCTCGCGCAGACGGTGCCGCCGGTCATGATGGACCCGGTGCAGATCGAGCAGGTGCTCCTCAACCTGTGCATCAACGCCCGCGACGCGATGTGCGGCGTCGGTCACATCAGGGTCGCCGTGACGCTCGCCGACGCCTGCAAGACGGCGTGCGCGTCGTGCCGGCAGCAGGTCACGGGACGCTTCGTCGAGCTCGCGGTCCACGACAGCGGACCCGGGATCCCCCCGGACGTCATGGACCGCATGTTCGAGCCGTTCTTCACGACCAAGGAGGTCGGGCGCGGGAGCGGCATGGGCCTCGCCATGGTGCATGGCATCGTGCACGATCACGGCGGGCACATCGTCGTCGATACGTCGCCGCAAAGCGGCACGGTGTTTCGTCTGCGCTTCGCCGCCGCCGGCGCGGCCGGCGCGGGCACGGATGCGGGCGCGCAGCGCGGGGCCGCCGCGGCGCCGCGGCGCCCGCAGCTCGAGGGCCGCATCTTGGTGGTCGACGACGAGCAGATGGTCGGCGAGTTCATGGCCGAGCTGCTCGGCAATTGGGGGCTCGACGTCGCGGTGCAGCGCAACCCGGTGGAGGCCGAATCGTGGCTTGCGCGCGCACCGGACGCGGTCGACCTCGTGATCACCGACCAGACGATGCCGAAGGTGACCGGCCTCGAGCTCGCCGGACGACTCACCGTGATTCGTCCCGAGCTCCCGGTCATCCTCTATACCGGGTACGGCGACCACATCACCGATGCCGATCTCGCGCGCGCCGGCGTGCGCACCCTGCTGCGCAAGCCGCTCGAACCCGCGGCGCTGCTCGCCGCGCTGCGCGCTCACCTGCCCGGCGGGGGTGGCGATCATCCGCCAGCCGCGGATGCGCAGGGGGGCGGACAGTGCGCCGGCAAGCCGCGCGCCGTGCGCGCGCCGGACGCCGCGCCGCGCGCATCCGAGCGCTCCGGCGCCGCGCCGCGCCCGGAGCGGGCGGGCAAGCGCGCGGCGCGCGCGCGCTCCGCCCCGCTCGCGCGCAAGGCCGCAGCGGTCAAGCCGGCCGCGCGCCGGCGCTGACCGGCCCGCGGCCGACCGGGCGTCGCCAGACTGCCCGGCGGCGCGGGGTCCGATGTCCCGAGCCGCATGGACGTCCGGTCCGGGACGCGCCCGCCGGACCTGCGCCGCCCGGAAACAAACGCATAACAAACCGCGCAACACCGGATATCGGACGGATACGCCCGCTCACTAGGATCCCTTCCAGCAACACGGCGCGAGCGCTCGGTACTCGGGCGCGTGCGGCGGACCGCCCCATACGGGGCAACGCAAGGAGGGATCGCCATGCTCGGCAACCACGCGAACGTCGTCATCCACGTCGCCGGCGCGCTCGACGCCGCGGGGCGCGCGCGCCTCGAAAGCATCCTCGCGGCGCAACCGGGAATCGCCCGCACCTACGGGAGCGCGCGCACGCGGCAGCTCGCAATCGTCGACTACGACCCGCTCGCCACCAGCGCCGCCGCGATTCTGCGCGGCGTGCGGGCACGCGGGTTCGCCGCCCGCCTCGTCGGCATGTGACGGGCCGCCGGCGACCGCTTACAGGAGACACTGCAATGACCTTCGCCATCCAGGCCAGGACGGCCGACTGGGCCACTTTCTTGGGCGCCGACGAAGCGGCGCCCGGTGCCTCGCGGGTAACCGCGTTCCCGCGCACGCGGCACGAGCCGCTCACCCGCTCGCTCACGGGCGGGCGCTTCTCGCTCTTCGGGAGCGGCCACGTCGCCGTCGCCGCGACGCCGGGCCTCGTCGTGCGGGCGCGCTCCGGCGCGCTCTGGATCACGCAGGAGCGCGACTGGCGCGACCATCTCGTCGCCGCGGGCGGGTGCTTCGTCGCCGACCGCGCAGGACGTCTCGTGGTCTCGGCGCTCGCGCGGAGCGAGGTCGAGCTCGTCTGGCCGCCGCACGACGACGAGCGCCTGTCGCCCGGGCTCGAGCCGGTCGAGATCGCAACGTGAGCGCCGGCGCCCGCCGCGCGGATGCAGTCGAACCGGAGCAGACGATGAAGCCGATGAACCTGGTGGCGCTCGGCGCGCTCGTCGCGGCCTACGCGCTCGGCCCGATGGCGACGCAGATCCCTCACCCCCGCGGTGCCGTTCGTGCATCGCGATTTCGCGATCCCGATGGCGGCGGCCCAGACCCTGATCAGCCTCGCGTTCGCGACCATCGCGGTCATGACGCTCGTCTACGGACCCCTGTCCGACCGCTTCGGGCGTCGGCCGGTGATCCTCGCCGGCACCGCGCTCTTCTGCGCCGGCAGCGTCATCGCCGGGCTCGCGCCGACGCCGGAGCTCCTGATCCTCGGCCGGATGCTGCAGGCGGCCGGCAGCTCGGCCGGCCTGGTCCTCACGCGCGCGATCGTGCACGACGTCTACGGCCGCGATCGCAGCGGGCAGGTGCTCGCCTACCTGACGGTGGTGATGATCTTCGTGCCGATGCTCTCCCCGCTCGCGGGCGGGCTCCTGCTCGACCACGTGGGCTGGCGCACGATCTTCGGCGTGTGCGCGGGCGTCGGGTTCGCCGCGCTCGCAGCGCTCGCCGCGTGCCTGCCGGAGACCAATGCGGCGCGGCGCGCGGATCTTGGGCTGCGCAGCACGTTCGCGAGCTTCGGCGTGCTGCTGCGCGACCCGCGCTACCTCGGGCCGGCGCTCTTCTTCTCGCTCGTCATGGCGACCTTCTTCGCGACTCAGGCGGCCCTGCCGTACCTCATCGTCGAGGCGCACGGCGGCACCGCGACCGAGTACGGCTTGTGGTTCGCCGTAGCGTGCGCCTTCTACGTCGCGGGCAACTACGCGAGCGGACGCTGGGCCCACCGGGTGCCGCGCGGCAAGCTCGTTCTCGCGTGCGGCGTCGGCTGCCTCGCGACCAGCGCGGCGGGGCTCGCGGCCGCGAGCCTGCTCCCGTGGAGCACGGCGCTCGGGTTCGTGCCGACCATCGCGCTGTGCTTCTTCGGCGCGGTTGCGATCGCGCCGGTGCAGGCCGAGGCGGTGTCCGCCCAGCCCGGGCACGCCGGAGCCGCATCCGGCCTGATGAGCGGGCTGCAGATGGCGATCGGCGCCGCCGTGGTGCAGCTCGTCGGGCTCGCGCACGACGGCACGCCGTACCCGATGTTCGCCGCGCTGGTCGCGTGCAGCGCGCTCGCCCTGCTGGCGTTCGGCTTCGCCGGCGCGCGCGAGCGCCGCGCGCCGGCGGCCGCGGCGGCGACCGGATAACGCCAGGCCTTCGCGTAGCTGTGCGGCGCACAACGCGTGACCGCCGGCGTTGGCGGCAGCGCCCGGACGTGGCATCATCCCTGCAAACAACGAGAACCGCGCAGAGGAGCAGGGTCCGGCATGGACAAGAATGCCGTCCTCGTGAAGACAGCGAAGGGCGCCGAGGAAGTCAAGTCGCGCGCACATGGACTCGCCGCGCGGCTGCGGAGCGTGCTGATCATGATCGACGGCACTTCGACAATGAGCGAGTACGTCACCCGCTTCGGGGCGATCCCGGACATCGAAGGCTCGCTGCAGGCATTGGTCGACCAGGGGTTCGCCGCCGTGAGCGGCGCGCGCGCCGCGGCGCCGCCTGCGGCGGCGGCCTCCGGCGCGCCGGCGGCCGCGCGCAAGGATGCGGTCGCCGAGCTCTGCGGCATGCTCATCGAGGCGCTGGGCCCCGACGCCGACATGCTCACCTCGCTGGTCGAGCGGGCGCGGACCCGCGTCGAGTTCGAGGCGGCCGCCGAACGCTGGCGCGCGCGTTCTCGAGAGCCTGGGCGCGCGCGGCAGGGCGCGCGCTGCGCAGTTCCGCGAGCGTGCGTCGCAGGTGGCCGCCCACCACTTCGGCCCCTGAGCGAGCGCGCTCCGCGCGCCTCGCCCCGCCCGGGCGCACCGCTGCAGCCGGGCGGCGCTAGAATGCACCGCTCAGGGAATTCGCCGCGCGCGAGGCGGTCCGATGAACGAGGCGGGCGAACCGACGGCCTACGTGGTGGACGACGACGAGTCGATCCGCAGCCTGTGGCGCTGGCTGATGGAATCGAACGGGATCGCCGTGCAGACGTTCGCGAGCGCCGTCGAATTCATCGAGGCCTACCGGCCCGGCGGGCCGGCGTGCCTCATCCTGGACGTGCGCCTGCCCGGCATGAGCGGGCTCGAGCTGCAGGAATACCTCAAGGCGCGCGAGGTCGACATTCCGATCGTGTTCGTGACCGGCCACGGTGACGTGCCGACCGCGGTGAGCGCGATCAAGGGCGGCGCGGTCGACTTCATCCAGAAGCCGTTCAGCTATCGCGAGGTGCTGTCGATCATCGAGCGCGCCTTCGCGCGCGATGCGCAGGCCCGCGCGAAGCGCGCGTTGCAGAGCGAGCTCGGCGAGCGCCTCGCCGCGCTCACCGAGCGCGAGCGCGAGGTGATGACGCGCGTCGTCGAGGGCAAGCCGAACAAGGTGATCGCCGACGAGCTCGACATCAGCGTGAAGACCGTCGAGGCGCACCGCGCGAGGATGATGGAGAAGATGGGGGTCGGCTCGGTCGCTGCCCTGGTCCAGGCGTTGATGCAGCGCTCCGCATAGCGTCTCGCGCACGCGTTCGGGCGCCCGTCCGCCGCGCCGGCTTTGCTGCACTGCAGCGACCAGCGAGGGTTTTCCCTAATGGATCTCCTGCCGAAGCCGCGGCTAGGATCGGACACTTTTCCCGGTCCGCGCGTGCAGGAGCATGCCGGATCGTGACCGGATTTCGGGGGAGGGTGCGGCAGCCGCTGCCGCGTGGAGGGGAGAGGCATGCGCGGAGTCGTTCGGGCAGGGGTCGCGGCGCGCCGGCGCGCGCCGGCGCCGCTACTGCTCGCCGCGCGCGAGCACGGCCTCGGCGTCGAGGCCGTGGCGCAGGTCGCGCCGCACCTCGTGCCACCGGAAGCGCACCGAGTTCTTCACGATGCCCTCGTCGAGCGCCTTCAGCTCGTCGATGATCGGCGCCCAGCGCACCAGCGCGCCCGGGCTGTCGACGAACGGCCCCTCGCCGTCCTCGACGGCGCCCCAATCGCATGCGGCGAGCCGCGCGCGCACCCCGGCTCGCGAGCTCGGTGAAATCGGGGCCTGCGTCCGGCGGCACGCCGGTGGCGGCGAGCAGCTCGTCGACGAGCGATGCGGTGAGCCGTGCGGCGGATTCGCGGCTGCCGGTGCGCCGGGCGAGCAGGCCGCCGGCGTAGATGGCGAGGTCGCCCACGCACGCGAGCCACACGTTCCATTTCGCGATGTTGATCGACGCCACGAAGGCGTCATCCGCGAAGAGCTCCGGGAAGCGCTGCCCGGCGCGCGTCCTGAGGTAGCCGTAGAGCGAGGTCTGCGCGACGTAGCTCGCGCGCGACGCGATGAACTCGCGCAGGGCGCCGGCGTCGGCGATGCGCTCGCGGCGCACGCGCTCCCGGCCGAAATGGTCGCGCACGGTGCGCAGCCATTCCGCAGCGGTGCCGAGGATCGATCCGGGCGGCGGCATGGGCTACCTTCTGGACAAACGCAGCGGATTATGGTCTAGAATCCTCCAGCCCCGGGAGGGAAGCCGGGGCAAGGCAGGCGGCGCTTCGAGCCGCACCCCGCCGGCGAGAACACCGGCGACGCCTGTCACGCAGTCGAGAACAGTGCAGAAAGAGGAGGGCGACGCATGAGCACGGCAGTGTCCGACCGAGAAGTCCACTGGCAGCGAACGAGGAACCTGATGATCGTGCACCTGGTCATCTGGTTCATCTTCTCGTACGTCGTCCACTGGTTCGCCACGGACCTCAACAAGTTCACGTTCCTCGACTTCCCAGTCGGCTTCTACATGGCGGCGCAGGGCTCGCTGGCGGTGTTCGTGATCCAGCTCTTCGTCTTCTCCAAGCAGCAGGAGAAGATCGACCGCGAATGCGGTATGGCTGAAGACGAGTAAGGGGGAGCGATCATGGCCATGTTTGGGGACTTTTCGAGCAAGGGCGGGTTCATCCAGAACCTGCCCAAGATCTACGGCATCTACACCGGCGGGTTCATCCTCTTCATCCTGCTGATGGCGCTGCTCGAGCGGTTCGGCCTGTCGGCCGACACGATCGGGCTGTTGTTCGTCGGCTTCACCATCGCCATCTACGCGCTGATCGGCTGGCTCTCGCGGACCATGCAGCTCGACGCCTACTACGTCGCCGGGCGCCAGGTGCCGCCGGTGTTCAACGGCATGGCGACGGCGGCCGACTGGATGTCGGGCGCATCGTTCGTGGCGATGGCGGGCGGCATCTACGTGGGCGGCCACCCCTACCTCGCGTTCGTGGTGGGCTGGACCGGCGGCTACGTCCTGGTCGCGACGCTGATGGCGCCGTACCTGCGCAAGTTCGGCTGCTACACGGTGCCCGACTTCATCGGTACGCGCTACGGCGGCAACCTGGCGCGTTTCTGCGCGGTCGTCGTGCTGGTGGTGGCGTCGTTCACCTACGTGACGGCGCAGATCAACGCCACCGGGACGATCGCGGCGCGCGCGCTCTTGATCCCGTTCGAGGTGGGCGTCTGGCTCGGGCTGGCCGGCATCCTGCTCTGCTCGATGCTCGGCGGCATGCGCGCGGTGACCTGGACCCAGGTGGCGCAGTACATCGTGCTGATCATCGCCTACCTGGTGCCGATCGTCTGGATGTCGAACAAGCAGGGCTTCGGCGTGATCCCGCACCTCGTGTACGGCGACGCGGTCCAGCGCATCGCCGAGCTCGAGCAGCTGCACCAGGTCGGGGTGCTCAAACCCGCACAGGCGGTGGCCGGGATGAGCGCGCTCGTCGTCAAGCACAACGCGCCGGCCGATACCTTCGTCGCCAACTGGCGGTTCGTGACGCTGGTCGCGTGCATGATGATCGGCACCGCATCCCTGCCGCACATCCTGATGCGCTACTTCACCACGCCGTCGGTGCGCGCGGCGCGCTCGTCGGTCGCCTGGTCGCTGTTCTTCATCTTCCTGCTCTACTTCTCGGCGCCGGCGCTCGCGACCTTCACCAAGCTGCAGATCCTCGACCCGAACCTCGCCACCAGCTTGATCGGCAAGTCGGTCGCGGACGTGAACGCGATCACCTGGGTGCAGAAGTGGAGCTCGGTCGGCTTCGTCAAGGTGCTGGACGCGAACGGCGACGGCATCGTGCAGATCAACGAGTTCTTCATCCGCGCGGACGTGGTGGTGCTCGCCACGCCGGAGATCGCCGGATTGCCCTACGTGATCTCGGGCCTGGTCGCGGCCGGCGGCATGGCGGCGGCGATGTCGACCGCCGACGGGCTGCTGCTCGCGATCGCCAACGCGCTCTCGCACGATCTGTACTACAAGATGATCGACCCGAAGGCCGACACCCGGCGCCGGCTGATCGTCGCGCGCGTGCTGCTGATCGCGATCGGCGCGGCGGGCGCCCTGGTCGCCAGCATGCGGCTGACCGGGATCCTCGGTGCGGTGGCGTGGGCGTTCTGCTTCGCGATGTCGGGGCTCTTCTTCCCGCTGGTGCTCGGGGTGTGGTGGAAGCGCGCGAACCGCGCCGGCGCCATCGCCGGAATGGTTCTCGGCCTGGCCACGGGCACCTGGTACCTCTACATGGTGAAGTGGGGCGGCATGAAGCCCTGGTGGGGGATGGACGACCTGCGCTTCGGCATGGTGGGGGCGACAGTGAGCCTCGTGGCCATGGTCGTGGTGAGCCTGCTGACGCCGGCGCCCGACAAGGAGACGCAGGACATGGTCGACGAGATCCGCATCCCGAAGGGCGAGACCTATCTCGGATCGACGCACTAGCCGCATCGCGTCTTCTAGCATCGGGCCGGGGCGAGACGGTTTCGCCCCGGCCTTTTCTTTCCGACGCGTCTCGCCGGCGCCGGCCGGCAGCGCAAGCGAGCGCAGGTAGGACAGATGGCCGAAGCCTTCCCCGTCTGGGTGATCGCGATCGACTACATCCTCGGCATGATCATGTGGACGCTGATCGGCCGCTTCGGGATGGGGCTGTTCCTGCCCGAGACCAGCAGCTTCTTCTTCATGCGGTTCTTCGTGCGCGCGACCGATCCGCTCATCCGGCTGTTCCGGCCGATCACGCCCGGATTCCTGATCCCGCCGATGGTGCCGCTGTACGTCGCGTGGTTCTTCTACATGTTCCGGTTCTACGCCATGCCGTGGCTGCTCGGCTACTCGGTGATGGGCATGCTCTCCTTCCCGCTCGAGAGCGAGATCGGCCAGACGGTGGCGCGGCTGATCGGCACGCTGCTCGGCAGGTAGCCGCGCCGCGGGCGGCCGCCCGCCGCGCCGCCGCCGGTTGACACGCCGAGGCCGAGGTGCTTAGCTTGATCGCGGCGGCGCGGAGGGACGCGGATGAAAGGATACGAACGGCGCACGGGGCAGCGGCTGGTGGCGCTGGGGCTGCTCGGCGCGCTCGCCTTCAACTACCCGATCCTGGGGCTGTTCAATCGCGCCGTCGCGGTGCTCGGAATCCCGCTGCTCTATGCCTACATCTTCGCCGCCTGGGCGCTCCTGATCGCGGCGATGGCGCTCGTCGTCGAGCGCGGCAGGGGAAGGTGAGCGCGGTCGGCATCGGGCCGGCGCGCGCCCAGCGGGCGGGGGCCGCCATGCTCCAGGGCTGGGTGATCGTCCTCACCTCGATCGCCTACCTGGGGCTGCTGTTCGGCATCGCCTACTACGCCGACCAGCGCGCCGACCGCGGCCGCTCGATCATCGCGAGCCCCTACATCTACAGCCTCTCGCTCGCGGTCTACGCCACCGCCTGGACCTTCTACGGCAGCGTCGGGCGCGCGGCGGCCGACGGCGTCGGCTTCCTGCCGATCTACCTCGGCCCCACGCTGATGATCGCGCTGTGGTGGGTGGTGATGCGCAAGATCCTGCGCATCTCCAAGCAGCACCGCATCACCTCGCTCGCCGACTTCGTCGCCTCGCGCTACGGCAAGAGCGCGCTGGTCGGCGGGCTGGTCACCGTCATCGCGGTGATCGGCATCGTGCCCTACATCTCGCTGCAGCTGAAGGCGGTGTCGAACAGCTTCGTGATCCTGCTGCAGTACCCGGACATCGTGATGCCGGCGACCATCGGCGCGGTGCCGGTCCTGGCCGACACCGCGTTCTGGGTGGCCTCGGCGCTCGCGCTCTTCACCATTCTGTTCGGAACGCGCCATCTCTACGCCGCCGAGCATCACGAGGGCATGGTCGCGGCGATCGCCTTCGAGTCGCTGGTGAAACTGCTCGCATTCATGGCGGTCGGCGTCTTCGTCACCTTCGTCGTCTACGACGGATTCGGCGACGTCTTCTCGCGCGCCGCCGCCGAGCCGCGGCTGGCGCCGATGCTCACGCCGATCGAGAGCGTCGCCGGCAGCTACGGAAGCTGGGTGTGGCTGACGATCCTGTCGATGCTCGCGATCATGTTCCTGCCGCGCCAGTTCCAGGTGGCGGTGATCGAGAACGTGGACGAACGCCACCTGAACAAGGCGATCTGGCTCTTCCCGCTCTACATGCTCGCGATCAACATTTTCGTGCTGCCGATCGCCTTCGGCGGCCGGCTGCACTTTCCCGAGGGTGCGGTGGACGCCGACACTTTCGTGCTCACGATCGCGATGTTCGAGCGCCAGGAGCTGCTCACCCTGCTCGTGTTCATCGGCGGGCTTTCGGCGGCGACCGGCATGGTGATCGTGGAGACGATCGCGCTCTCGACGATGGTGTCCAACGACCTGGTCATGCCGCTCCTGCTCCGCATGCGGCGCCTCGCGCTCGCGCAGCGACCCGACCTCACCGGCCTGCTGCTCCGGGATCCGCCGCGGCGCGATCGTGCTGATCCTGCTGCTCGGCTACGTGTACTTCCGCCTCGCCGGCGAGGCCTACGCGCTCGTCTCGATCGGGCTGATCTCGTTCGCCGCGGTCGCCCAGTTCGCCCCGGCGATGCTCGGCGGCATCTTCTGGAAGAGCGGCTCGCGGCGCGGGGCGCTCGCCGGGCTGGCGGCCGGGTTCGGCGTCTGGATCTACACGCTGCTGCTGCCCGCGCTCGCGCGCTCCGACTGGCTGCCGCGCAGCTTCCTCGAGGACGGCCCGTTCGGCATCGAGCTGCTCAGGCCGCTCGCGCTGTTCGGGCTCGCGGGGCTCGATCAGATCACGCACGCCATGATCTGGAGCATGATGGCGAACGCCGGCGCCTACGTCGCGGTGTCGCTGTTCGACACGCAGAGCGCCGACGAGCACCGCCAGGCGAGCCTGTTCGTCGACGTGTTCCGCCGCGACGGCGGCGGCGCGAGGCTGTGGCGCGGCACGGCGTCGGTGCCCGACCTGCACGCGGTGCTCGCGCGTTTCCTCGGCGCCGAGGCCGCCGATGCGCTGTTCGCGCGATACGCGCGCGCGCGCGGCAGGACGTGGCCCGACCGCGCGCTCGAGGCCGACGCCGACCTGGTGCACGCGGTAGAGATGCAGCTCGCCAGCGCGATCGGCGCTTCCTCGGCGCGGATCATGGTGGCGGCGGTGGCGAAGGAAGAGGCGCTGACGATCGACGAGGTGCGCGAGCTCCTCGACGAGGCCTCGCAGGTCGTGGCCTACAGCCACCAGCTCGAGCAGAAGTCGCGCGAGCTCGAGCAGGCGACCCGCGAGCTGCAGGCGGCAAACGAGCGGCTGACCGAGCTCGACCGGATGAAGGACGACTTCATCTCCACCGTCACGCACGAGCTGCGCACCCCGCTCACTTCCATCCGCGCCTTCGCCGAGATCCTGCTCGACCGTCCGGACCTCGATGTGGGCGAGCGCCAGCGATTTCTCGGCATCATCACGCGCGAAACCGAGCGCCTGACGCGAATGATCAACCAGGTGCTCGACCTCGCGAAGCTCGAGTCGGGCAAGGCCGAATGGACCTTGTCGGAGGTCGACGTTCGGGCGCTGATCGACGACGCGGTCGCCTCGACCAGCCAGCTCTTCAAGGAGAAGGGCATCGCGCTCGAGGCGCGTATCGCGCCCGACCTGCCGCCGGTGGCGGCCGACCGCGACCGGATCATGCAGGTGCTGCTCAACCTGCTCTCGAACGCGGCCAAGTTCTGCGACCGGCCGGACGCGCGCGTACGGATCGCCGCCCGCATCGCCGACGGGCACCTGCGTATCGACGTCGCCGACAACGGCCCTGGCATCAGCGCGCGCGATCGCGAGACGATCTTCGAGAAATTCCGCCAGGTCGGCGACACCCTGACGGCCAAGCCGCAAGGCACCGGACTCGGGCTGCCGATCAGCCGCCAGATCATCGAGCACTTCGGCGGCCACATCTGGGTCGAGAGCGCGCCCGGGCGCGGGTCGACCTTCTCGTTCACCCTGCCTTTGCAGCCGCCGCGTGCCGGTCAGGACCAGCCAGCGCTCGCCGCCGCATGACCGGAGCCGCAGCATGCCGCACAAGATCCTGATCGCCGACGACGAGCCGAACATCGTCGTCTCGCTCGAGTTCCTCATGAAGCAGGAGGGATTCGACGTCCGCGTTGCCCCGGACGGCGACGAGGCGCTCGCGCAGATGGCGGACTTCGCTCCGGACCTGGTGCTGCTCGACGTGATGCTTCCGCGCCGCAACGGGTTCGAGGTCTGCCAGGAGATCCGCGCGCATCCCGAGTGGCGCGAGGCGAAGATCGTCATGCTGACCGCGAAAGGGCGCGACATCGAGATGCAGAAGGGGCTCGCCCTCGGTGCCGACGCCTACATCACGAAGCCCTTCTCGACCAAAGAGCTCACCGCCCGCGTGAGAAAGCTGCTCGGCGAGCGCGCATGAGCGACCGGGCGGCCATCGTGATCGCTTTCGCGGTCACGCTTGCAATCGTGGCGGCCGTCGCCGGCCTGACCGGAGGCTTCGTCTGGGCAGGCCTCCGGCCGGACGAGCGCGCCGCCGCGGTCGAGCTCCTGGCGCCGCGCGCGGGGCTGCTCGCCTTCGTCGGCCTCATCGCCACCGGCCTCGCGAGCCTCGCGGTCCAGCCCGTGATCCGGACGTACTTCACGGGCGCGCGGCGGCTTGCCGAAGAGGCGCGCATCATGCTCGACGCGAACCCGGACTACCGGATCGCGCGCGCCGGCGCGCCGGGGCTGCGCGAGCTCGGCGAGGCGGTGAACACGCTCGCCGAGCGCCTGCGCGGTCAGCGCGAGGAGGTGGAAGCGAGAATCGCGGCCGCCAAGGCCTCGGTCGAGGAGGAGCGCAACCGGCTCGCGGCGCTCATGTCCGAGCTCATCCAGGGGGTGCTCGTCTGCAACGCCGAGGGCCGTATCCTCCTCTACAACGCGCGCGCACGGCAGCTGTTCGACACCGACAGCACCACCGAGGCGGCACCGGTCGGCCTAGGACGGTCGATCTTCGGGCTGATCGACCGGAACCTGGTCGTTCACGCACTCGATGCGATCGCGCAGCGCTGTGCACAGGGCGACGTGGACCCGGTCGTCCAATTCCTCACCGCGACGCGCGGGGGGCGTTGGCTGCGCATCCACGTGGCGCAGGTGCGCCGGCACGCCGGACGGGACGGCGCCGAGGCGGCCGAGGAGGCGGGCTTCGTCCTGACGCTGGACGACGTGACCCGTGCCGTCGAGGACGACAGTCGGCGCGACCGCGCGCTCCATTCGCTGAGCGAAGGCATCCGCGCGCCGCTCGCCAACATCCGCGCGGCCGTCGAGAGCCTGCTCGAGTACGCGGACATGGCGGAGGCGCAGCGGGCGCGGTTCCTCGGCGTGATCGCGGAGGAGGCGCGAGCCCTCTCGTCGCAGCTCGACCGCACCATGCACGAGCACGCCGACGCGCTCAAGACGCGGTTGCCGCTCGAGAGCGTGCTCGGCACCGACCTGATCGGCGCCGCCCAGCGGCGTATCGAGTCGCGGCTCGGGATGCGCGCCGAGGTCGAGACGGCGGACGCTTCGGTGTGGCTCGAGGCCGAGAGCTTCTCGCTCACACAGGGCCTCGCCTATCTCGCCGGCCGCCTGAAGCGGGAATTCGGTGTCGAGCAGGTGCGCTTCCGCCTCGAGCGCGCCGGCCGTCACGCCCAGCTCGATCTCGCCTGGCACGGCGCGGCGGTGCCGCCCGCAACGCTGCGGAGCTGGGAAGAGGAGCCGATGCGCGCCGGCGGCGAGGACAGCCCGGTTTCGTTCAAGGAGGTGATCGAGCGCCACGCCGGCGAAGTGTGGCACAACGTCGGTGATGGCGCGCGAGCGCCGTGCTTCAGGATCCTTCTGCCCGCGATGAGCGCCGAGCCGGCGCAGCGGCGCGTCGCGCCCGTGATCGACAGCAGGCCCGAGTACTACGACTTCGACCTATTCCGTCAGCCGGGGCAGTCGCCCGATCTCGACAGCCGGCCGCTCGCCGAGCTCGCCTATACCGTCTTCGACACCGAGACGACGGGCCTCGAGCCGTCTGCCGGCGACGAGATCATCGCCATCGGCGCGGTGCGCATCGTGAACCTGCGGCTGCTGCGGCACGAAGCGTACGAGCAGCTCGTCGATCCGCGTCGTCCGCTCGCGCAGGCGTCGATCCGCATCCACGGGATCACCCCCGAGATGCTCGAGGGGCAGCCGACGATCGATCGGGTGCTGCCTGCGTTCCTGAAGTTCAGCGAGGACACGGTGCTGATCGCGCACAATGCCGCTTTCGACATGCGATTCCTGCAGCTCAAGGAAGCGGCGACCGGCGTGCGGTTCACCCAGCCGGTGCTCGACACGCTGCTGCTCTCCGAGGTCCTGCACCCGAACATACGGGAACACCGGCTCGAAGCGATCGCCGAGCGGCTGGGCGTCAACATCGTCGGCCGGCACACCGCGCTCGGCGACGCCATCGTTACGGGAGAGGTCTTTCTGCGCATGGTGCCGCTGCTCGCCGAGCGCGGCATCCGCACGCTGGGCGAGGCGCGCGCGGCGGCCGAGAAGACCTTCTACGCGCGCGTCAAGTACTGAAACCCATCGCAAGACGACATGAGCGCCGTGCAGAACAGGACCAAGCAAAGCTGCGCCCTCGCTCGTTCCGCGACGTGCAAGCGACGGCGCGCCTTTCGTTCGCGCGGCTTCTCCTGCTCGCAGAAGCGCTGCGACGATTCTGAGACAGTTACCGGATACGCTCCCGCGACGCCATGACTCCGAGCGCTGACGCAGCCGCCCCGCGAGCCCTCACGCAATCGATGTACAACCCGCTCTCGTCGGTCGTGCGGCGCGCGCCCGTGTGGTGCCCGCCGGGCACCAGCCTGCGCGCGGCGCTCGCGAAGATGCGGGAGGTCGGGATCGGCTCGATGATCGTCGCCGATCCGCAGACGCGGGAGCCGCTCGGCATCTTCACGCTCCACGACCTGCTCGACCGGGTGGTGCTCGAGCAATGCGACCTCGAGCAGCCGATCGAGCGGGTGATGACGAGTCCCGTCGTCACGCTCGAACCGCAGGTCTCGGCCTACGAGGCCGCGGTCACGATGGCGCACCACGGCCTGCGGCACGTCGTGATCGTCGAGCGCAGGCGGCTCGCGGGCGTCGTGTCGCAGAAGGATCTGTTCAACCTGCAGCGGCTCGGCGCGACCGAGATCGGGAGCGTCATCCGGGCGGCCACCGACCTGGAGAGCTTGAAGCAGGCGGTGCGCGACATCCGCGAGCTCTCTCGGAACATGCTCGAGTCGGGCATCGGCGCCGAGCCGCTGACGCAGCTGGTGTCGGCCCTGAACGACCACCTGACGATCCGCATCATCGAGCTCGTGCGCGCGCGGCACACGCTGCCGCAAGGCAGGCTCTGCTGGCTCGCGCTCGGATCGGAGGGCCGCTACGAGCAGACCATCAGCACCGACCAGGACAACGCCATCATCTTCGATGCACCGGAGCGCGCGGCGGCGGAGCTGCGTAGGACGATCGTCCCGTTCGCGCGCGAGGTGAACGAGGCGCTCGATGCCTGCGGCTTTCCGCTTTGCCGGGGTGGCGTGATGGCGGGCAATCCGCCGTGGTGCCTGAGCCGCGAGGAGTGGCGCCAGCAGTGCCAGCGCTGGATCGACGCGCAAAGCCCGGAGGCGCTGCTGAACGCGGTGATCTTCTTCGATTTTCGGCCGCTCTGGGGCGAGACTGCGCTCGCCGAGGAGCTGCGCGAATGGCTCGTCGGCACGACCACCGCGAACCCACTGTTCATGTTCCAGATGGCCCAGCTCGCGCTGGGGGTGCGCTCGCCCCTCGGCATCCTGCGCACCTTCGTCTACGACTCGAAGGAGTTCCCGCACACGATCGATCTCAAGGCGCACGGCACGCGGCTCCTGGTCGACGCCGCGCGGGTGTACGCCCTGGCGAACGGCGTCTCGCACACGAACACCGTGCAGCGCCTGCGGCTCGTCGCGGAGAAGATCGGTCTCGGTGCGAGCGAGGTGGAGGCGGCGGTGCAGGCGTTCAATTTCCTGCAGCTGCTGCGGCTGCGCAGCCAGCTCGACCCGGACGTGAAGCCCGGGGCGGAGAACCGCGTCGATCCGGCCACGCTGAACTATTTCGACCGGCGGTTCCTCAAGGAGTCGTTGCGCCAGGCGCAGACCCTCCGCAGGCGCCTCGAGCTCGACTACCACACGCGCTGAGCGGCCGACGATGCGCGCGGTCGCACCGCTTTCGCGCGGCCCGCGCGTCTGGCACCGCCGGGTGGATCCGGCTACAATCCGCGTTCTTCTTCAGGCGCCGCGGCTCCCGCGGCGCACCGAATCCGGCCAAGTAGCTCAGTTGGTAGAGCAGAGGACTGAAAATCCTTGTGTCGGTGGTTCGATTCCGCCCTTGGCCACCAACTTCCCCCGAAAGCTGCGCGTCACGCGCCGCGAGGATTTCGCCGCAGGCAAAATCCGGCCAAGGTCGATTCCGCCCTTGGCCACCAACTTCCCCCGAAAGCTGCGCGTCACGCGCCGCGAGGATTTCGCCGCAGGCAAAATCCGGCCAAGGTCGATTCCGCCCTTGGCCACCATTACTTCAACACCTTACGCACGCATTTGGTCCTTTACTCGGCGCCGCGCGTGAATTTCGCGTGAGATCTACGCCACGGAAACCTGTGCAAAATTTGCACAGATTCAACCCGAGGGGAGCCGGACGGTCTCGCGCGAGGTCGACCACTACAACCTGGACGTCATCATCTCGGTCGGGTATCGGGTGAAGTCGCCGCGTGGCACTCAGTTTCGCATCTGGGCCACCCGCACCCTGCGCGACCACCTCCTGCGCGGGTACACCCTGCACGACCGACGGCTGGCGGAGCGAGGCTTGGGCGAGATCGAACAGGCGGTCCGGCTCCTCGCGCGAACGCTCACGAGCCATGCCCTGGTGACCAGCGAGGGCCAGGCCGTCCTCGACGTCGTCCAGCGCTATTCCCGGGCATGGCGGCTCCTGCTCCAGTACGATGAGAAACGGCTGCCCGACCGGCCGGCGCACCCGGCGCCGCCAGCCGCGGCACTATCGGTCACGGACGCGCACGTCGCCGTGGCGCGGTTGCGCGAGGATCTCGCGGCCCGAGGGGAGGCCGGTGCGCTCTTCGGCCAGGAACGCGGTGACGCGCTGGCCGCGATCCTCGGCGCAGTCGAGCAGACCTTCGCGGGCGAGCCGCTGTATCCGAGCACGCAGGCGCGGGCTGCCCATATCCTCTACTTCGTGATCAAGGATCACCCGTTCGGCGACAGCAACAAGCGCATCGGGACGCTGCTCTTCCTCGAGTACCTGCGCCGGAACGGTCTGCTGCTGCGCACCGGCGGCGAGCCGAGGCTCCCGGATCGCCTTCACTAGCTCTCGTCGTGTCTGCGTGCTGATTGTGGACATCGTGCCTCCTTCCCGCGTGCGACCGAAGCGCTAGCAAGTGTAATGAGGCAACGATCCTCGCCTGGTAGCAGAACCGGCGAGGCGATGCGCACCTGTACGAGAAGGGCGTCGTCAGCCTGGGAAGAGCCGCCAAGATCGCCGGGCAGCCTCTGAGCGAGTTCATCGTCCGGCTCGGCGCGTTGAAGATTCCCGTCGCGCGCTACTCCTCCGACGAGCTCTCGCGGGAGATCGCCGAGCTTGGCGGAGATCGTCGAGGCCGATGCCGGCCCGCTGATCGCACTCGGCCGTCTCGACAAGCTCTCTCTTCTCGGCGTCGTCTTCGATGGCACGATCGTGCCTCAGGCGGTCTACGAAGGGACACAGGCGCCGCGGACGCGTACCGCGCTCGCGGCGGCAGGTCACGACGCGATCTGGACCGGGGACTGGACGCCCGATCCCGGCGACGAGGCGATCCTGGAGTTTGCGCAGCGCGAATCGCGGATCCTGATCACGCTCGACAAGGACTTCGGCGAGCTGGCGGTGGTGTTCGGCAGCCGCATTGCGGAATCCTCCGGCTCGTCGATCTCCATCCGTCGCGCCAGGCGTCGGTCTGCGAGGATGTCCTTGCCCGGTATGGCACCGAGCTGGCCGCCGGGGCAATCGTGACCGTTACGCCGGACCGAGCGCGTCTGCGGCCGGCTGACGCCTCGGAGGAATCCGAGTCCTGATAGCAAGAAGTTGGGCGCCCGCTGGCTTGGCCGTGCGGCTGCGTGAGTTTTGCGTGAGTCGGCTGTGCAAAGTGCTGCGCAGTCCTGCAATGGACGCGACGGGCGACCCCGGAAGTTGCTCATTCATCAAGTGCTGCCCGGCCACCGGGCGGTCGGGGGGTCGCCTTGCCGTGCGCGTGCTTGGCCCAATAACCAAGGCCGGGAAGGGAAATGTTCGCGTGGCGACAGATCTTCGCGAATCGAACGTCCGATATGCCCAGCGTCTTCGCCAGGGTCCTGCGTGGCTCCTGCCACACCAGATCGTAGAGCTGCTGCCGTGTGAGCTCGCGTCCCAATCTGCCTCCCGGCCATTTTTTGCCTCCATCGCCGAAGGTGCGAGTACGAACTCGCTTCCCGACGCGGGTAGGCACCATATCTTCCCCCGCTTCGCCATCTCGTGGCATCGCCTAGAAGCGATATTGTCAGGATATTCGCTATAGACGATTTTTACATCGCTTTAAAGCGATTTCTTGACAATATCGCCCTTAGACGATAATCTGTCCTCATGGACTATCCCATCCGCTTTCCAGACCAAATCAGGCAACAACTGCGCGCGCTGCGCAAGACCAAGGGCCTGACGCAGGCGCAGCTTGGCAAGTTGCTGGGCGTTCGGCAGGTTCGCATTGCTGAAATCGAGCGGGACCCCCTCTGTTATAAGCGTCGCGCAACTGTTCAAGCTCCTCACCGCCTTGGACGCACACATCGTGCTGCGTGATTCGCGACCAGACGACGCCGCCAAGCCGGACACAGTGCCGAAAGGCTCTTGGTGAGTACCGAACTCACCGTCTGGATGAACGGCGAACTGGTCGGAGTGTGGTCGCGGACCCGTACTGGCGGTCATCGCCTGACCTATGAGGAAACCTGGCTGCATTCCCCGCGGCGGCGGTCGCTTTCGCTGTCACTCCCTATCGGCCCATCTCGCGAGATCACCGGAGCGCCGGTATCGAACTACTTCGAGAATCTGCTGCCCGAAAACGACAACATCCGACGTCGGCTCAGTACGCGCTTTCGCACTCGGGGCACTGCAGCGTTTGAACTGCTGACTGCCATCGGACGCGATTGCGTCGGCGCCGTTCAACTGCTGCCCCCGGGGACTACCCCGGAGGGATTCGACCGGGTTGACGGTGTGCCGGTCGACGATGCCGAAGTCGAGCAGCTGCTTCGAAGCGTCACTGCCGAGCCTTTGCCCGGAGCAAACGAAGACCCCGATGAGTTTCGCGTTTCGATAGCGGGCGCCCAGGAGAAGACCGCTCTCTTGTTCCAACACGGAAAATGGTTCCGTCCACGCGGCGCAACCCCGACGACTCACATCATGAAGTTGCCGCTCGGGATTGTCGGGGGAGGGCTGCAGCTCGACATGTCAGAGTCGGTCGAGAACGAATGGCTTTGCGCGCAGCTTCTTCGCGAGCTTGGCTTTTCGGTGGCGACAACCGAAATAGCGGTCTTTGGCGCGCAGAAGGTGCTGGTCGTCGAGCGCTTCGATCGGCAGTGGATGGACGAGCGATGGATAGCGAGGTTGCCTCAGGAAGATTTCTGCCAGGCGCTCGCGGTACCGCCCGATAGAAAGTATGAGTCCGACGGCGGACCGGGAATAGAAGACGCGTTGAAACTGCTTTCGGGTAGCGCCGCGCCCAACGTGGACCGCGAGCAGTTCCTGCTGGTGCAACTGGCTTTCTGGCTGCTGGCCGCCACAGACGGGCACGCGAAGAACTTTTCCTTGTTCCTCAACGCAGGCGACAGCTATCGTCTGACACCACTCTACGACGTGCTCTCGGCCTGGCCCGTCATCGGTCACGGCGCCAATTCGCTTGCGCCGCAGAAAGCGAAATTGGCGATGGGACTGCGCGCCAAGAACATGCATTACAGGCTGAGGGAGATTCGCGCCCGCCACTATCGTGAGGTGGCCGACAAGAGCGGCGTGCCGACTGTGTGGGACAAGATGCAGCACTTGATCGGCGACGTGCCGCGATCGCTGGCCGCAGTGGAAAGTCGCCTTGCGCCATCCTTTCCCAGGGGGCTATGGGAACGAATCTCAGCCGGCATGCTCTCCCAAGCGGACGCCTTCAAGAACGAACTTCTTGGTACTGGCCCGGCATGAAGGCGAAGCGGGGGTAACTTTTGGGGTAACTGCGAGACTCGAATTGGCAGAAATCCAGCATCTACGCGCCTTTTCGGGCGGAATGCGAGTGTGCCCTTGCCACCACTCCTTCAACCACTTGCCGGCTCTGAATTCGGCACCTGTGCCGAACTTGTGCCGATAGGCCGAGGCTGCCGAGCATCAGCTCAACGAGCGCATTGCATCGGGCCGCAAGATGCGCCCTTGGCCACCAGGAATTCGCCGCCTCGATCGGAGTTTGGGGAGTCCTGACAGGGCACGACCGCGCGGATCGTTCGTCGCCGCGCGTAGCGGGCCTCGAGCGTTCCCGGGATCCCGCCGTCGCCCGGCGCGCCTTGCCGGTCGGGTCGGCGCGAACGCCGAGCGGGGCGCCGAGCCAGGACTTCTCGACCGGATCGAGGTCCCTGCTCGCGAGCTTCCCGGACACCGCGCCGTAGAGATGCAGCCGCCGCCGGCCGACGGCGCAATCGGGGAGGCGCGTCGCGCGGCGCCAGCCCGGGCGGGTGGCGGCGCGCGGGGTCAGGCGCTCGCACCGCCGCCGAGATAGGACTCGACGACGCGCGGATTCGCGGCGAGCTCGCGCGCGGTGCCCTCGAGCACGATCTCGCCGGTCTCGATCACGTAGCCGTGGTCGGCCACCTGCAGCGCGGCGCGCGCGTTCTGCTCGACGAGCAGGATCGACACCCCGGTCTGGTGCAGGTCGGCGATGATGTGGAAGATCTCGCGCACGAACCGGGGTGCGAGGCCGAGGCTCGGCTCGTCGAGCAGGAGCAGCCGCGGCTTCGCCATCAGCGCACGGCCGAGCGCGAGCATCTGCCGCTCGCCGCCCGAGAGCGTGCCCGCGAGCTGCCGGCGCCGCTCCTGCAGGCGCGGGAAACGCTGATACACCGCCTCGGTGTCGGCGCCCACCGTGCGGTCGCCGCGCGTATGGCGCTGGAACGCCCCGAGCAGCAGGTTGTCCTCCACGGTGAGCTCGCCGAACAGCTCGCGGCGCTCCGGGACCAGGCACAGCCCGCGGGCGACGCGTGCCTCGACCGACGCGTCGGCGAGGTCAGCCCCGGCGTACTCGGCGTGCCCGGTGTAGGGCAGCAGCCCCATGAGGGCTCCGAGCATGGTCGTCTTGCCTGCCCCGTTCGGCCCGATCACGGTGACGATGCTGCCCTCCGGCACCCGCAGGCTCGCGCGATGCAGCGCCTCCACCTTGCCGTAGCACACCGAGAGCTCGCGCACCTCGAGCGTCGCGCTCACTCGATGCCTCCGAGGTACGCCTCGATCACGGCCGGATTGCGCTGGATCTCCTGCGGCAGGCCCGCGGCGAGCTTTTCGCCGAAGTCCATGACCACGAGCCGGTCGACCAGCCCCATCACGAAATCCATGTCGTGCTCGACGAGCAGGATGCTGATGCCCTCCGCGCGCAGGCCGCGCAGAAGTGCCGCGAGGGACTGCTTCTCGCGGTAGCGCAGCCCGGCCGCCGGCTCGTCGAGGAGCAGCAGCACCGGGTCGGCGGCGAGCGCACGCGCGATCTCCACCAGGCGCTGCTGGCCGAGCGGCAGGCTGCCCGCCGCGTCGAGCAGGTGCTCGCCGAGCCCGACCCGCTCGACCTGGCGCGCCGCCTCCGCGCGCAGCCGCGCTTCCTCGGCCCGGTCGAGGCGCAGGATCGAGGCGACCGTGCCGTGCCGGCCGCGCAGGTGCGCGCCGATCGCCACGTTCTCGAGCACCGACATCGCGCCCACGAGGTTCACGTGCTGGAAGGTGCGCCCGATGCCGCGCCGCGCGATGTCGCGCGCGAGGAGCCGGTCGATGCGCTCGCCGCGGAAGAGGATCTCGCCGTCGTCGGCCGCGAGCACGCCGGTGATCAGGTTGAACATGGTGCTCTTGCCGGCGCCGTTGGGGCCGATCAGGCCGAGAATCTCGCCGGTCTTCATGTCGAACGAGAGGTGGCTCACCGCGACCAGCCCGCCGAACTGCTTGTGCGCCGCGCGCACGTCGAGCAGGGGCTCGCCGGCGCGCGGCCGCTCGCGCCGCGCGAGCGGCGCGGCATCGCCCGGCCGCGAGGCCTGGCGCGACGCGGGCACGAGCCGGGCGAAGGCGGGCATCAGACCGGCGCTGGTGCGGTGCAGGAGCGCCACCATGAGCACGCCGAACACGATCACCTCGTAGTTGCCGCTCTGCTCGAAGAGCGCCGGCAGGATGTCCTTCAGCCATTCCTTGAGCATCGTCAGCACCGATGCGCCCACCACCGCGCCCCACACGCTGCTCGCTCCGCCGACCACCGCCATGAAGAGGTACTCGATGCCGGCGTTGACGTTGAACGGCCCGGGGCTGACGAAGCGCAGAAAGTGCGCGTACAGCCAGCCCGATAGCGCCGCGAGGAGCGCGGCGTAGAGAAAGACGACGAGCTTCAGGCGCGCGGTGTTCACGCCGAAGCTCTCGGCCATGGTGCCGCGGAAGCGCAGCGCCCGCACCGCGCGGCCGGAGCGCGAGTCGAGCAGGTTGCGCGCGGCGACGAGCGCAGCGAGCGTCGCGATCCAGATGAGCACGTAGGAGTCGCGGCCGCTGTCGACCGTCCAGCCGGCGACCGTGATCGGCGGCACCCCCTGCAGCCCGTTGTAGCGGCCGAGGATCTCGAGGTTGCCGAACACGAAGTAGAGCGCGATGCCCCAGGCGATGGTGCTGATCGGCAGGTAGTGGCCGGAGAGCCGCACCGTGATCGCGCCGATGCCGAGCGCGGCGAGACCGGTCAGCGCGAGCCCGGCCGGCAGCGACAGCCACGGCGAGATCGCGTACACCGTCGTGAGCACCCCGGTCGCGTAGGCGCCGATCCCGACGAACGCCTGCTGGCCGAACGACATCAGGCCCGCCACGCCGGTGAGCAGCACCAGGCCCAGCGTGACGAGCGCCGCCAAGCCGATGTAGTTCATCAGCGTGACGTAGAACTCGGGCAGCGCGAACGGCGCCGCGATCAGGAATCCGAGGAAGAGGCCGAACGCGGCACGCGCCGGGTTCACTCCTGCTCCTCCTCCTCGACGTGGCGCGAGCGCAGCGACAGCCAGACCAGCACCGGGATGATCAGTGTGAAGACGATGCTCTCCTTGTATGCGCTCGCCCAGAACGATGCGAAGGACTCGAGCAGCCCGACCGTGAGCGCGCCCAGCGCGGCGAGCGGATAGCTCACCATGCCGCCGAGGATCGCGCCGACGAACCCCTTGAGACCGATGATGAAGCCGGTGTCGTAGTAGAGCGTCGTGATCGGCGAGATGAGGATGCCCGAGACCGCGCCGATGAACGCCGCGAGCAGGAACGAGAGCTGGCCCATGAGGTTCGCCGGGATCCCGACCAGGCGCGCGCCGACGCGGTTCACCGCGGTCGCGCGCAGCGCCTTGCCGTAGATCGAGCGCTCGAACAGGAACCACAGCGCGGCGATCAGCACCAGGCTCGCGGCCACCACCCACAGGCTCTGCGCGCTCACGTTCAGCACCCCGAGCTGGAACTGGCCGTCCGAGAACGGCCGCGAGCGCAGGCCCTCGCCGCCGAAGAAGACGAGGCTCAAGCCCATCATCACGTAGTGCACGGCCATCGAGACGATGAAGAGCACCAGCACCGAGGCGCTCGCGAGCGGCTGGTAGGCGACGCGGTACATGATCGGTCCGAGCGGAACCACCATCGCGAGCACGAGCAGAACCTGCGCCCACTGGGCGAGGTTGCGCGGCACGGCCCACCAGACCGCTCCGGCGACCGCGGCCGGCAGCACGACGTAGAGCGCGAGGATGCGCGGCAGACGGGCAAGCGCATGCTGGCGCACGGCGCTCGCGACCTCCATCGCCGCGGCGAGCGCGCCGCCCGCGAGGAGGATGTAGATGGTGCCGGGGACGCGTCCCGACTCCATCAGCGCGAGCGAGAGTGCGGCGTAGGCGATGAACTCGCCCTGCGGAACGAAGATCACCCGCGTGACCGTGAACACGAGGAGGAGCGCGAGCGCGAGCAGCGCGTAGATCGCGCCGTTCGTGATTCCGTCCTGGGCCAGCCAGGCGACGATCTCGGGGGTCATGTGCTGCCCTCGGCGGGGCGGGCTGGGGCGTACGCGCCGGCGCCGCCCGTATGACGACAAAGGGACGGTCGCCCGTCCCCTTGCGCCGGACCCGCGCGCGGGCCCGCCCTACTTCAGCAGGCGCCAGACGCCGTTCTCGACCCGGACCAGCACGCGCGCGCGCTCGTCCTGGCCGTTGTGGTTGGTCGGCGTCATGTTGTACACGCCATGCGAACCGACGACGTTCTTGACGCCCTCGAGCGCATCGCGCAGCGCGGCGCGGAACTCGGGCGTGCCCGGCTTCGCCTTCTTGAGCGCCGCCGGCACCGCTGCGTTCAGGATCAGCACGCCGTCGTAGCTGTAGCCGCCGAAGGCGTTTCGCTTGCCGGCGCCGAAGGTGTCCTCGTAGCGCTTGGTGAACTCGGACGAGACCGCCTTGGTCGGGTAGCTCGCCGGCAGCTCCTCGGGGACGATCAGCGGGCCGGTCGGCGCGACCGCGCCTTCGACCGCCTTGCCGCCGACGCGGATGAACTCGGCGTTCACCGTGCCGTGGTTGTGGTAGATCCGGCCCTTGTAGCCGCGCTCGACGAGCGCGACGTGCGGCAGCGCGCCGCCGGTGCCCGAGCCGCCGACCACGACCGCGTCGGGCTTGGCGGCAAGGATCTTCAGCACCTGCCCGGTCACGCTCGTGTCGGCGCGGGCGTAGCGCTCGTCGGTGACCACCTTGTAGCCGTACGCGGCGGCGTGATGCGTGGTGGCCTTGTACATCAGGTCGCCCCAGCCGTCGGAGAACCCGATGAAGCCGACCGTCTTCACGCCGTTTGCCTTCATGTGCTCGGCGACCGCGCCCATCATGAGCTCGGTCGGCTGCGGCACGACGAAGGTCCAGTGGTACTTCTCGGGCGGCAGCGCGATCGGCGTCAGGCAGACGTAGGGCGTCTTGGTCTCGAAGGCGACCTGCGCGATCTGCAGCGACGAGGGCACGCCGTTCGAGCCCATGATCGCGTCGACCTTGTCCTCGGTGATCAGCTTGCGCGCGTTCTTGCCGGCGTTGGTGGCGTCCGACCCGTCCTCCAGGACGATGTACTTCACCGGCTCGCCGCCGAGCGTCTTCGGCATGAGCTGGAACGCGTTCTTGTAGTGGATGCCGAGCGATGCGCCCGGACCGGTCGCGCCGAGCGTCACGCCGATCGTGATCTCGGCGTGCGCGGCGGCGGCGCCGAGCGCGGTCGCGGCGGCGAGCGCTGCGAGCAATGTGCGGTTCATGCTTTCCTCCTCGTTGGGCTGTGAGCGCCGGACCGGCTGCGCCGGCCGGCGCGGGGCGCCTTGGATTCCCCTGCGGCTGGATATAATCGACGCGCTGCGAAAGGCTGTCAACCGCTCGGGCGCACATGCTGCAGGACGAGAAATGCATCGCCGCGCGCGCGCCGGGCGCGCGGCGCGCCTGAGCCGCGCGGCGCGCGATGCAGATCACAGACAGGCTGCGCGACATCTGCGCCCGCCATCCGTCGAGCGCGCTCTTCGCGGTGCCGCGCCGCGTGCAAGCCGCCTGGCGCCTGCCGCAGGCCGCGTGGACGTACGCGGAGACCCTTGCGGCGGTCGAGGGGCTCGCGCGCCGCTATCGCGACGCGGGCTACGGGCCGGGCCACCGGGTCGCGCTGCTGCTGGAGAACCGCCCGCAGCACTACTTCCACTGGCTCGCGCTGAACTCGCTCGGCGCAGCCGTGGTGCCGCTCAACCCCGACCTGCGGCCCGACGAGACCGCTTACCAGCTCGCGCACAGCGCAAGCGCGCTGCTCGTGGCGCTGCCCGAGCGGCTCGCCGCGGCGCGTGGAGCTCGCCGCGGCGCTCAGGAATTGCAGCCGCCGCCGACGACGCAGCGGCCTTCCCGCCCGCGGCGCGCGCGAGCGCCGCCGGCGGCGCCGGCGAGGATGCCGAGTGCGCGCTGCTCTACACTTCCGGCACGACGGGAAGGCCGAAGGGCTGCATCCTCACCAACGGCTACTTCCGGGGCTTCGGCGAGTGGTATGCGGCGCAACGCGGCTACATCGCGCTCGCCGAGGGCGCCGAGCGGCTGCTGCAGCCGCTGCCCACCTTCCACATCAACGCGATGGCGAACTCGTTCATGGGGATGCTCTACACCGGTGGCGCGCAGGTGATCCTCGACCGCTTCCATCCGCGCGAGTGGTGGGCCGAGGCGGTCGAGACGCGCGCGACCTGCTTCCACTATCTCGGCGTCATGCCGGCGATGCTGCTCGCCCTGCCCGCCGGCGCACACGATCGCGCGCACGGCCTGCGCTTCGGCATGGGCGGCGGCGTGCAGCCGGCGCACCACGCCGCGTTCGAGGCGCGCTTCGGCGTGCGACTGCTCGAAGGCTGGGCGATGACCGAGACCGGCGGCGGCGGGATCATGTGCGCGATGGCCGAGCCGCGCCACGTCGGCGCCCGCTGCATCGGCCGGCCGGACCGCGCCGGCCCGCCGATGGAGGCGCGCGTCGTCGACGAGGATGGGAACGACGTTGCGGCGGATGTCGCGGGTGAGCTCCTCGTGCGCGCCCGCGGGCCCGATCCGCGCCGGCGCTTCTTCGCCGGCTACCTGAAGGATGCCGAGGCGACCGCGGCCGCGTGGGCCGGCGGCTGGCTGCACACCGGCGACGTCGTCCGCCGGGACGCGCACGGCAGCTTCTTCTTCGTCGATCGGCGCAAGAACATCATCCGGCGCTCGGGCGAGAACATCTCCGCGGTCGAGGTGGAGGCGGTGCTGGCCGCGCACCCGGCGGTGCGGCAGGTCGGGGTGCTCGCGGTAGCCGACGCGATCCGCGAAGAGGAGGTGATGGCCGTGGTCGCGCTGCACGATGCGGCGCAGGCGGGCGCCGCCCTCGCCGACGCACTCTTCGAGCATTGCCGCGAGCGCCTCGCCTACTACAAGGCGCCGGGCTACGTCGCGTTCGTCGCGTCGCTGCCGACCACCGCGACGCAGAAGGTGCGCAAGTCCGCCCTCGGCGAGCTCGCCCGCGCGCCGGACCGCCACCCGGACTGCTTCGACCTGCGCGAGCGCAAGCGGCGCGATGCCGCGGCGCGGCGGACCTGATGCGCCGGCGCCGCCGTTACGGGGACGTGGCGGTCGCGGTGCCGGTCACCGTGCCGTACGTCCGCTTCTCGGTCCGCGGCGCGCACTGGTTCATCGGGCGCGCGCTCGCCGCGCTCGTGCGCGAGTCGGGTCTTGCCAAGGCGGACATCGACGGCCTGTGCGTCGCGAGCTTCACCCTCGCGCCCGACAGCGCGATCGGCGTCGCGCAGCACCTGGGGCTCGAGCTGCGCTGGCTCGACTTCGTCCCGATGGGAGGCGCCGCCGCGGTGATCGCGCTGCGCCGCGCGGCGCGCGCGGTCGAGAGCGGGGACGCCGAGGTCGTCGCGTGCGTCGCCGGCGACACCAATAGCGTCGACACGTTCCGGCAGGGTACCGCGAGCTTCAGCCGGTTCGCGCGCGATGCGGTCTACCCGTACGGCTCGGGCGGTCCGAACGCGAGCTTCGCGCTGCTCACCGCGCACTACATGCGCGCGTTCGGCGCGCGGCGCGAGGACTTCGGCAGGCTCTGCGTCGCGCAGCGCGCCAACGCCCTCGCCAACCCGCACGCGCTGTTCAAGCACGCGCTAACGCTCGAGCAGTACATGAGCGCGCGGCCGGTCGCCGAACCGCTGCACCTGTTCGACTGCGTCATGCCGTGCGCCGGCGCCGAGGCTTTCCTCGTCATGCGGCGCGCGCGGGCCGTCGCGCAGGGCCTGCGCTATGCGCGGTTGCTGGCGGCGATCGAGCGGCACAACGCGTTCGCCGCCGATCCGGTCCAGTTCCGCGGCGGCTGGGCGCTCGACCGCGACGAGCTCTACGCGCAGGCGGGCGCGGCGCCCGGCGACCTGGATTTCGTCGAGCTCTACGACGACTACCCGGTGGTCGTGCTGATGCAGCTCGAGGATCTCGGCTTTTGCGCAAAGGGCGAGGCGCCCGCGTTCGTGCGCGCGCACACCTTCACTGTCGACGGATCGCTGCCGCTCAACACGTCCGGCGGGCAGCTCTCCACCGGCCAGGCCGGCACCGCCGGCGGATTCCTCCCGGGATGGTCGAGGCGGTCCGGCAGCTCACCGACCGGCCGCTCGGCGCGGCGGTGACCGGCGCGAGGCTCGGACTGGTGAGCGGCTTTGGCATGGTGAACTACGACCGCGGCCTGTCGAGCGGCGCGGCGATCTTCGCGCGCGCCGAGGCGAGCGAGTGACCGCGCCGCTCGAGCGCCCGCGGCGCAAGAACCCGGTCCTGCGCACGCGGCTGCCGACGGCGCCGCCCGCCGCCACGCAGCCGCGTCGCGCTCGGGCTCGCCGCCGCCGCCGCGCTCGGGCGCTTCGAGCTGCAGGTCTGCCGCGACTGCGGCGCGGTCCAGTACCCGCCGCGCGAGGCCTGCCGCGCCTGCCTCTCGGATCGGCTCGTCTGGCGCCTGCAGGACGGCGCCGGCGAGCTCCTCGCCGAGACGGTCTTGCACCACGGGCTCGAGCTCTACTACCGCGAGCGCGTGCCGTGGCGCATCGGCACCGTGCGGCTCGACTGCGGGCCGTCGGTCCTCGCGCACCTGCACGGCGATTGTCCGGCGCCGCCCGCGCGCGTGCGCGTGCGCGCGTGCCTCGATCGCGCCGGACAGGCGGCGCTCTTCGCGCTTCCCGAGAAGGACACCCCGAATATGGCCGACGACCGGCAGCTCCGCGAGATGACCTGCGACCCGCGCCACCGCAAGATCCTCGTCACCGACGGCAAGACCGCGCTCGGGCAGGCGCTCGTCCGCGCGTTCGTCGCGGCCGGCGCCGAGCTCGTCTGGGTCGGCCACGCCGAGCCGTGGAAGCGCGCGCCGGGGCTCGACGCGCTCGCCGCGCTGCCGCAGGCGACGCTCGTGCCGCTCGATCTCACCGACGCGCGCTCGGTGGACGAGCTCGCCGCGGCGATCGGCGGGAAGGTCGACATCCTGGCGAACAACGCCGAGCATCACCGCGCGTTCGGCATCGGCGCGCGCCGCGGCATCGACGCCGCGCGCGCCGAGATGGACGCGAACTACTTCGGCCTGCTGCGGCTCGGCGCAGGCGTTCGCGCCGGCGCTGCGCGCGCGCGGCGCCGACGGCGTCGCGTCCGCGGTCGCGTGGGTGAACGTGCTCTCGGTCTTCGCGCTGGCGAACTTCCCGCCCCACGGCACCTACTCGGCGTCGAAGGCCGCCGCCCACTCGGCCGCGCAGTGCCTGCGCGCCGAGATGCGCGGTTCGGGCGTGCGCGTGGTGAACGTGTTTCCGGGGCCGATCGACGACGAGTGGAACCAGCTGCTGCTGCCGCCCAAGCTCGCGCCCGCGGCGCTCGCGCGCGCGATCGTCGAGGCGCTGCAGTCCGGCGTCGAGGACCTCTATCCGGGGGAGGTCGCGCAGGACTGGCTCGCGCGCTGGCGCGACAATCCGAAGGCGCTCGAGCGCGAGGCGGCCGAATGAGCGCGCACGTCCTCGCCGGCCTCGTCGCCGCGCTCGCCGCCGGCCGCATCCGCGTGGTCGACCTGACGCAGACGCTCGCGCCCGAGTTCCCGCAGATCGTGCTGCCGCCCGAGCTCGGCCAGTGCTGGCCGTTCCGCATCGAGGAGGTGTCGCGCTACGACGAGCGCGGCCCGGCGTGGTACTGGAACAACTTCTCGTGCGGCGAGCACACCGGGACGCACTTCGACGCGCCGATCCACTGGGTGTCGGGCCGCGATCTGCCGGGAAACAGCGTCGACACGCTGCCGGTCGAGCACCTCGTCGCACCCGCCTGCGTCGTCGACTGCTCGGCCGAGGCCGCGGCCGACGCCGACTTCCTGCTGACGGTGGACTTCCTCCGCACCTGGGAGGCGCGCCACGGCCGCATCCCACCGCGCGCGTGGGTGCTGATGCGCACCGACTGGTCGAAGCGCACCGATCCGGTCGCCTACCAGAACTTCGACGAGACCGGGCAGCACACGCCTGGGCCGGACGTCGAGGCGGTGAGGTTCCTGGTGCACGAGCGCGACGTGCTCGGCTTCGGCTCCGAGGCGATCGGCACCGACGCCGGCCAGGCGCAGCACCTGCGCCCGCCCTACCCGTGCCACTACTTCATGCACGGCAACGGGCGCTACGGGTTGCAGTGCCTCACCAACCTCGACCGGCTGCCGCCGACCGGCGCGGTGCTGATCGCCCCACCGCTCAAGATCCGGCAGGGCAGCGGCAGCCCGCTGCGGGTGCTCGCGCTCGTGCCGGCAGGTTGATCCGCCGGCGCGGCCGTAGGCGGCGGCCGGGCGCAGCCGCCGACGCCTCCGGGAACGCGCGTCACGCGTCGTCTTGCGACGGCCCGCCCGCGTGCGGTCAGGTCCCGTGCGCGGCGTGCTGGTCCTCGTGGCGCGTCAGCCGGACCTTGGCGCAGAGGTCGAGGTTGAGGTTGACCGGGCTCGTGTGCTCGAAGTCGACCTCGAGCAGGTCGTTGAAGAAGACGCCCTTGCCGCGCGCGATCGGCTGGTGCTCGGTCCAGTGGCCGGCGCAGGCGGCGATGCCGAGCGCCTCTGGCTGGATGCCCTCGGTCACCCGGATGCGCCCGGCCACGCGCCGGCCGGTCGAGGTTTCCACCCACACCGCCTCGCCCTCCTGCAGCCCCTTGCGCCGCGCGGTTTCCGCGTTGAGGGCGATGCGATAGCTGAACGGGTCCATGCGCGCGACCTCGTCCAGCCACGGGTTCTCCATCGTGAACCCGTTCACCTGGATCGCGTCCCGGTAGTAGAACGCGTAGAGGTCGAACGCCGCATCCCTTCACCTCGTGCGACGGGCACGGCAGCCACTCGGGCAGCGGACCGTAGTAGCGCGGGTCGAAGTGCATGCCGGCCGCCTCGCACAGCTTGCCGGTGCGCTCGCCGAGATCCATCAGGTACTCGTGATAGATCGGGATGCGTACGTCGACGAACGGGCGCCAGTACACCTCTTCGGCCTTCTTCGGCCAGGTGATCACGCCGTGCTCCTTGAACCATTCCAGGCCGCGCGCGGGGCCGAACTTGTGCTTGAGCTCGCGATCGCAGATCTCCTCGAGCGTATAGGTGCCGGCCGGGTCGAGCATCTGTGGTCCGTCGAGGCCGTAGAAGGCGTTGATCGCCATGTTGATCTCGGGCCCCAGCCCGAGACGGTACGCGAGCCCGAGCAGCATCTCGCGGGCGCTGCGCCGCTCGTACGCCGGTTCGGCCACCGGCTGGCGGATGGGCCAACCCCAGTCGCCCATGCCCGCCGGGTGGTTGAAGATGAACGGGAAATTCGGCCGCGGATCGAGCACCTCGAGGTAGCTCGCGTCGGGCAGGACGATGTCGGCGAAGTCCGAGAACTCGTTCAGGAAGAGGTCGAACGAGACGATGAACTCGAAGTTCTTCAGGCTCGCCGCCACCGCGTCCTTGTTGCCGACGCTCATGATCGAGTTCGCGCCGTAGTTGATCATCATCTTCGGGCGGTAGGGCAGATCGAAGCGCTGCCACCACTGCTCCTGGTCGGACGAGGCCATGAGCGGCGACACGTGCGAGAGCGGGAAGAGCTCGGTGAAGCCGATCGAGTCGGGGCGCCGCGGCTCGGCCGGCGGGTAGGGCACGTGCGGCAGCATCCACGAGCCCACCGCCATCAGCCCGTCGCGGTCCGGACGCGGCTGGTAGCGCGGCCGGCCGCTCTCCGGGTGGCCGTGGCACACCGGGTTGAAGCCGAGCGTGCCGCCGACCACGTCGGCCGCGCCGACGATGTGGTTGAGCAGGTCGATCGCGAAGCAGTTGTACATCGAGTTCTTGTGACCCTGCGCACCGCGGAAGAAGATCGCGGAGGCCGGCCGGTAGGGCAGGGTGACGCCGTCGACGACGATCGTGCTGCCGACGCGCGCCGCCTCGCCGAACTCGCGCGCGAGGCGCCGGATGGTCGCAGCGGGGACGCCGGAGATGCGCTCGCCCTCCTCGGCCGTGTACCTCTTCAGGTGGTCGCGCAGCATGGCGAACGCCGGTTTGCACGTCTCGCCGTCCACCTTGTACTCGCCTTCGAGCGCGGCGTTCTTCGCGGCCGGATCGTCGTAGGGCTTCGCGGTCCCGGCGCCGGCGTCCCAGACGAGCGGCTTGCCGGAGGCCGCGTCGCGCGCGTAGCGCCCGCTCGGGCGCACGAGGTAGATCGCGTCGGTCTTCGTGCGCAGATACTCGGCGTCGTAGATGCCGAGCTCGTTCACCAGGCAGTTGGCCATGGCGAGCGCGAGCGCGGCATCGGTGCCGACGCGGATCGGTACCCATTCGTTCGCCTTGGCCGCGGCGAAGTTGCACATCGGGTCGACCACCACCATCCGCATCCCGCGCTCGCGCGCGTCGGCCGCCTGCGCGATGTTCGGCGTCGCGGCGTGGCCGGCGCCGTGCCCCTTGGAGGCGCCGAAATAGATGGCGTAGTTGCAGTGCTTGAAGTCCGGCACGACCGACCACGACGCGTGCGTGATGCCGCCCGCGGCGTGCGCGCCGTTGCCGCAGTGCACCCCGCCGCCGGCGACCCACATGTTGGGCGTGCCGAACGCCCAGCCGAAGGTGAAGAAGAGCAGCGACGAGGGCGCCATCGTGGTGGTCACCTGCAGGACGAGCTGGCGCGGATCCTCGGCGCGCACCTTCTCGAGCCGCGCCGCGGTTTCTGCGAGCGCCTCCTCCCAGCTGATCGGCTTCCAGCCCGGGTCGATACCGATCCCCTTCTGCGGATTGGTCCGCCTGAGCGGCGTCTTCAGCCGGTGCGGATCGTAGAGGATCATGATCCCGGCGATCCCCTTGGCGCACAGGCGCCCGTTGCCCGTCGGGCTCGCGGGATTGCCCTCGATCTTGACGATGGTGCCGTTCACCCGGTGCGCGCGGATCGCGCAGCCGCCGTAGCAGATCGTGCACACCGAGGGGATCCACACGTCTTCCCGGATCTCGGCGGCGGACGCGCGTCCGGCATGCATGACGGCTTCGAGTTCCTGTCTGGCGTCCTTCATGGCGGCGTCATCCTCCAGTGGCTGCGGGCAGCAGGTAGACCAGGACCTTCGGCGGTGCTCCGGGCTCGGCTGCGAGCGGCAGCGGCGCGTCGAGCGCCTGCTCGTCGACCAGATTCCCGTTGACGAAGATCCGCGTGCACATCTGCAGCCGGCGCGGCGGCGTCGATGTGCGGAACACCCGCACGCCGAAGTCCGCACCGTAGCGGCGTTCGAGCTCCTCGAGAAGCCCGCGCAGGGTCGGCGTCGCGGCGAACTCGAGCGCGAGCTCCTTTTCCTTGGTGACGTAGGCGATCAGCCCCATGAAGGAGACGTGCACGGCGAGCGCCGCGTGCACGCCGTCGGCGGCGCCGGTGGCCTGGTGCTCGATCGCGCCCTGCGCGTTCGCCATCATCGACTCCTTGCGCGGCGCCGGTTGCCCTCAAAGGCCGGCCGCGCCGCTTCACGCGCGCTGGCGCCGGGCGGGGATCACCAGCGGCCGGTAGACCCCCGCCCGCACCGTGGCGAGCTTCATGAAGAAGTCGCCGGCCGCCGAGGCGAGGCCGATCAGCGCCATCACCGCGGGCGAGGCGGCGGTCGACGCGGCGAGCAGCGCGAGCGGCACGATCAGGCCGAGCGCGAGCGTGCCGCCGTAGAAGAGCAGCGCGAGCCGCCCGGCCAGGAGATCGCGCACGGACCAGCGGGCGGCCACGTTGCCGCCGGACCACGCGCCCTGGATCTCGAGCGCGAAGAACAGCGCCACCACGACGGTCACGCCGATCCACAGTTGCAGCAGCCCGTCGCTCGCGGCGGCGCCCGCGGCGGCGCCGATCACCAGGAGCGCGGCGATGCCGCCGCGCAACGCGTACGCGATGTACAGCGCCGGGTGCAGCGGCGAGTGCCAGAACGGGATCGCCTTCGACGCCGTGTAGCAGAAGCCCATGTAGCCGATGATCACCACCGTGCCCACGGCCGCGACCGCCTGGGCGGTGCGCGCCACCAGCCCGGTGGCGCTCCCGGAGGCGACCAGCAGGATGGCGAGGTAGATGCCGCCGCCGACCAGGAACAACGCGAGCCCGACGAAACCGCGCGAGATCCACGAGGTGCGGAAGTGCCGCATCATGCCGAGCGCGCGCTCCGGGCGGCCGAGGAACGCGAGGTGGGCGAGCGCGCCGAGCGCCGCCAGCACGTAGGCCACGGCGAGCCCGGCGGTCACGCCGTAGATCGAGGCCATGAGCCAGGTGCCGCCGGCGATGCCGACCAGGAAGTGGCCGACCACCATCAGGACGCCGCGCCCTTCTCCCCACTCCCGCTGCGGACGATAGTCGCTGCGCAGATCGGCGATGAGCTGGTCGTACCGGTTCATGTCCGCCTCACGGTGCCAGGTAGTACACGTTCGGGCCCGTCCCCGCCTCCGGATGGAGCGTGAAGCCACCGCGCTCCTTGATCAGGCGCGACACGGTGCTGTTGGGGTCGTCGAGGTCGCCGATGGTGCGCGCCTTCGCCGCGCAGTTCGCGACGCAGGCCGGATCCTTGCCCTCGGCCAAACGATGGCGGCAGAAGTTGCACTTCATGACCACGCCCTCGGGATGACGGTCGGAGCAGATCTCTTCGTAGGGCGTGGGTCCGGCCTCGCCGAAGTAATAGCGCCGCTCGTCGTGGAAGTAGCGGTTGTTGTACGGGCAGGCCATCATGCAGGCGCGGCAGCCGACGCACTTGTCCTTGTCGATGTCGACGATGCCGTGCTCGGCGTAGTGGCTGGCGCCCGTTGGGCACGCGCTCACGCAGGGCGCGTCGCTGCAGTGGTTGCACAGCACCGGGAGGAAGAGCATGCGCGGGGTCGGGTAGTGCCCCTCCTCGCGCTTGAGCACGCGGGCGAAGAACACCCCGGGCGGCGTGCCGTGCTCGGCCTTGCAGGACATCTGGCACCCGTAGCACGCCATGCAGCGTTTCAGGTCGATCACCATTCCGAGTCTCATGCCGAGCGCCCTCCATGCTTCGCGGCGGCGTCGGGTCGGGGGATCGATCGACGCTCGCCCGATGCGCGCGGGGTCCGGAGTGGCGGCGCGTGCGCGCGACGCACGTGCCGCGCCGGCCTGGCCAGACGCGGTGCAATGCCGAAACGCCGAGGCGTACCGGCACGGGCGCAAGATGCGCTTCCCGCGCGTTCAGCGTCGGCTAGCCGCCCCACCCTCACTACGCATCGTTACTACGCATCGCGTAACTACTTACGCATAGCGTAGCACTGGTCGGGGACTGGATCCGTGATCTATGTTACGTGGGGGTCTGGCGTACCGGGCGCGCACGCAAGCGCGCGCCCGTGCGGGCCGGCGCGTCCACGACCGCCGCACCCAGTCGCGCCGACGCTTCGTTTGCTGCATTGCGCAAGGCGGCGGCGAGCGGCCCATCCCAGGTCACGTCGAAGTGCGTCTCGACGCCGAGCAGCGTCATCACCGCCACGAGCGCGCCCGAGTGATCGAACACCGGCGCGCTCAACGCGTTGATGGAGGCCATCTGCTGGCCGCGAACACGCGACATCTTGCGCGCGCGCACCTCCACGAGGCGCCGCTCGATCTCCGCCGCGTCACGGCCTTGCATCTCGGCGGCGAGCAGGGCCTCGGTGACGTGGCGCGGCAGAAAGGCGGCGAAGACGAGGCCCGTCGCCGAGTCGAGCAGCCGCAGGACCGAGCCCACCCGCACGTTGACCGCCATCGGTCGCCGGCACTCCTCCCAGCGCACGATCGTCGGGCCGGCCGAACCCCAGACCGCGACGAGCCCGGTCTGCTCGGTGCGGTCGCGCAGCGCCGCCACCGCGGCCCCGGCGACGCGGACGTGGTCGAGCTGGTGGAGCGCGGAAAGACCGATCGCGAGCGCGAGCGGTCCCAGCGCATAGCGTCCGCCGGGACCGTCCTGCTCGACGATTCCCGCCTGGGCCAGGCTGACGAGATAGCGGTGCGCCTTGGCCGTAGGCATCGCGGCGGCGTTGGCGAGCTCGGTGAGCATCATGGGTCGATAGGCCTCGGCGAGCGCCGCGAGCACGCGCAGCCCCACCTGGACCGATTTCACCCCGGTCGGGTACGCCGCCGACCGCGCGCGCTTCGCGGGGGTCGGCGTCATGCGGGGGTGAGCGACATGCGGGCCGCGAACCGGAGGTTGCGCGCGGGCGGACTAATCGCGCCCCAGGCCGCCCTCGATGGCGCGCCAGAACGCTTCGGGCGCCTCGACGTGCGGATTGTGGCCGAGACCGGGCAGCACCATCACCTCGGCGCCGAGCCGGCCCATCGACTCCGGACGGGCGATGGTGTCGCGCTCGCCGCACAGCAGCTGCAGCGGGACCTTCACCATGTGCGCGAGCGAGGCGAAGTCGGTCCAGCCGAGGCGGTTGATCAGCGGATCGGCGGCGAGGCGAAACCCGCCCCCGTCCGCGCACACGCCCGCAGCCGCCGCGGCGGTGTCGGGATCGACCAGCCCCTTCAGTCCCGACACGCGCAGGTAGCGATCGATCGCCTCGGCGCGGGTGTCGAAGCGCCGGGCCGGGGCGCGCGCGACCGCCTCCGCTTTCGCGTGCTCGTCGTCGCTCCACGCCGTCTTGACGCTGAAAGCGACCGCGCGGCGCACCCGCACGCCGAACATGCCGGTCGCGAGAACGAGCGCAACGACTCCGCCCATCGAGTGCCCGACGACGATCGCCTCGTCGTCCGGACCGAGCAGCGACGCGACGTCGGCCGCGTGCACGCCCATCCCGTAGGGCGGCGCATGCGGCGAGCGGCCGTGCCCGCGCAGATCGGGAATGAGCCAGCGTCCCGTCCAGCGCGTGGCGAGCAGCGGCTTCACGCCGTCCCACACCGCGCCGTTCGCGCCCATGCCGTGCAGGAGCACGAGCACGAGCCCCGCGGCACCGCCGCGTTCGCACCAGATCGAGCGATTCATGATCTTCCCACCGAGACCCCGACGCCGCGCGATGGTAGCCTACCTGCGGCCTGGGAGGTGGGCGAGCACCGCACGCGACGGGGCCGGACCGAAGAACGCGAAGCAGCGGACGAGGGAAATGAAGTACCGCATTGGAATCGACGTCGGCGGCACGTTCACCGACTTCCTGCTGATGGCGCCGCGCGGCCGCACGGTCGCGCACAAGGAGCTCTCGACGCCGGCCGATCCGTCCGCGGCGGCGCTCGCCGGTCTCGCGGCGCTTGCGCGGGTCGAGGGCGCGGAGCTCGAGCGCTTCCTCGCCGAGGTCGCGATCATCGTCCACGGCACCACGGTCACGACGAACGCCGTGCTCACCGGCAAGACCGCGCGCACGGGGCTGCTCGTCACGCGCGGCTTCCGCGACGCGCTCGAGATGCGCCGCGGGGTGCGCGAGGAGATGTACGACAACCGCTACCACGCGCCGCCGCCGATCGTGCCGCGCTGGCTGCGCCTGCCGGTGACCGAGCGCGTGGACGCCGCCGGCGCGGTGGTGACCCCGCTCGAGGCGGCCGACGTTGAGCGCGCGGTCGAGCGGCTGCGCGCCGAGGGCGTCGAGGCGGTGGCGGTGTGCTTCCTGCACGCGCACGCGAACGCGCGGCACGAGGAGGAAGCGGCGCGCATCGTGCGCGAGCGGATGCCCGAGGCGTACTGCTCGGTCTCCTCGCAGGTGCTGCCGCAGGTGCGCTACTACGAGCGCACCAGCACGACGGTGCTCAACGCCGGCGTGGGCCCGATCCTCGCGCGCTATCTCGCGAACCTGACGCGGCGGCTCGCGCAAGCGCGCTACCGCGGCGCGCTCCTCATCATGCAATCGAACGGCGGTGTCGCGCGGCCGCAGGCCGTCTCCCGGCTCGCCGCGATGACGCTGCTCTCCGGACCGGCTGCGGCACCGGTGGCGGGGCTCGCGTGCATCGCGCCCTACCGCGAGAAGCGCTTCATCACCGTGGACATGGGCGGCACGAGCTTCGACGCCGCGCTCGTGCGCGACGGCGAGCCGGCGGTGACCACCGCCGGCTCGGTCAACCGCTACGCGCTCGCGCTGCCGAGCCTGGAGATCAACACGGTGGGCGCCGGCGGCGGCTCGATCGCCTGGATCGACGACGGCGGCCTGCTGCGCATGGGGCCGCAGAGCGCGGGCGCCGATCCCGGACCGGCGTGCTACGGCCGCGGCGGCGCGGAGCCCACCTGCACCGACGCCAACCTGGTGCTCGGCTATCTCTGCGCCGAGTACTTCGCCGGCGGCCGGCTGCGCCTGGACGCCGCGGCGGCGCGGCGCGCGATCGCCGAGCGCATCGCGCGCCCGCTCGGCATGTCGCTCACGGCGGCCGCCCACGGCATGGTCCAGGTCATCAACGTCAACATGGCCTCGGCGATCCGCGAGATCTCGGTCGAGAAGGGCTACGATCCGCGCGAGTTTCCGCTCATCTGCGCGGGCGGCGCGGGGCCGGTCCACGCGGCGCGCATCGCCGCCGAGCTCGGCATCGGACGGGTCCTGGTGCCGCGCGACGCCTCGATCTTCTGCGCCGCCGGCATGCTGCGCACGGATCTGCGTCACGACTACGTGCGCAGCTGCGCGCAGCCGCTGCCGGACCGCGGCGACGGCCGCCCTGCCCTGGGCGATCGGGTGCGCGCGCTCGCGCGCGACATGGAGGCCGAGGCGCGCCGGACGCTCGGCAGCGAAGGCATCCCGCGCGCGCGCCAGCGCGTGCGCTACCGGTTCGACCTGCGTTACGTGGGGCAGTACCATGAGCTGACCGTCGACGTACCGGCGCGCGCGCTCGCCGCCGCCGACTGGGACGCGGTGCGCGAGCGTTTCCACGCGCAGCACGATCGCCTGTACGGCTACGAGCTGCGCACCGAGGGCACGCCGGTCGAGCTCTTGAACGTGCGCCTGTCCGCGATCGGAACCACCACCAAGCCCGCGGCGAGGCGCGAGCGCCGCGCGCCCGCCTCCTGCCGGCACGCCCTGAAGGGGCGAGCGAGCGGCCTTCCTGCCCGAGCGCGGCGGCTTCCGGCCGGTGCCGGTCTACGACGGCGACCGGCTCGCGCACGGCAACCGGCTGGCGGGCCCGGCGATCATCGAGTGCGTGAACACCAGCATCGTCGTGCCGCCGGGCTGCCGCGCCGAGTACGACGCGCTCGGCACGTGCGTGCTGACCCTGGGAGGACGGCGGCGATGAGGCGAGATGCACCGAAGCGGGACGCACCGAAGCGGAATGCGGCGACGCGGCGCGCGGGCACGCGGCGCGGGATCGACCCGGTCCAGGTGGCGCTCGTGCAGCGGCGGCTGAAGTCGATCACCGAGGAGATGGGGCTCACGCTGCTGCGTACCACGCGCTCGCCGATCCTCAACGAGGCGCGCGACTTCGTCACCGGCCTGTACGACGCGCGCGGGCGCATGCTCGAGCAGACCGAGTACATCCCGGTGCTCGCCTTCGCGCTGCAGCCCGCGTGCGAGAACGTGGCGCGCTTTTTCGGCGACGACGTCCACCCGGGCGACGTCATCCTGCACAACGACGTCTTCTCCGGCGGCAACCAGAACAACGACGTCGCGGTGTTCAAGCCGATCTTCGACGGCAAGCGCCTGGTCGCCTGGGCCGCCTGCAAGGGCCACCAGGCCGACATCGGCGGCGCGGTGCAGGGCGGCTACAACCCCGAGGCGCGCGAGGTATGGCAGGAGGCGCTGCGCATCCCGGCGGTGAAGGTGATCGAGCGCGGCCGCCTGCGTCGCGACGTGTGGAACCTCGTCTTCGCCAACATCCGCCTCAAGATCGTCGAGGAGGACATCCGCGCGCAGATCGGCGGCTGCACCGTCGGCGAGCGCGGCTTCAAGGCGCTCGTCGCGCGCTTCGGCTGGGCGCGGCTGGAGGCGCTCGTCGAGGCGCTCTTCGACAGCACCGAGCGCCGGGTGCGCAAGGAGATCGCGGCGATCCCCGACGGCACCTACCGCGGCGAATCCGACGCGTTTTTCGACGGCGTGACCGAGGGCACCAAGATGAGGATCGCGCTCGCGGTGACGGTGCGCGGCGAGGAGATCACGTTCGACTTCACCGGCTCTGCGCCGCAGACGCCCGGCTTCGTCAACGCGCCCTACTCGGCCACCGCCTCGGCGCTGCTGCTCACGTTCCTGATGCTGATCGCCGCCGACATCCCGCACAACGCCGGGATCCTGCGGCCGATCCGCATCGTCAACCCGGCGGGCTCGTTCCTGAACGCGCGCTTCCCGGCGGCCACCACCTTCGGCAACTCGATCACCGGCCCGACCTCGGACGCGATCTTCCGCGCGTTCGCGCAGGCGCTGCCGCGGATGGTCACCGCCGGCTGGAACCGCTTCCTCGGCTTCGCCGTGTCCGGACACGATCCGCGCAAGCACCGGCCCTACGTCGACATCCTGTTCCTCTCGCTCAAGGGCGGCTCCGGCGGCACCTGGATGGCCGACGGCTACGACCACATCGGGCTCATCAACTGCGCGGGCGGCATCCTCGCCCAGGACTACGAGATGTTCGAGCTCCACGATCCGCACTTCCTGGTGAAGCACGAGTACCTCGCCGACTCGGCGGGCGCCGGCCGCTGGCGCGGCGGGCTCGGCGTCGAGACCGAGTTCGTGATCGACGGCGAGAACGTCACCGGCGTCGCGTTCGGCGACGGCGTCGAGGAGGAGGCGCGCGCGTTCGGCTTCTTCGGCGGCAAGGCGGGCGCGGCGAACGCGATCCGGCTCGACTATCCGGACGGCACCGTGCGGCACGCCAAGACGAAGGAGATCATCCGCGGCATCCCGCGCGGCACGCGCTTCCACCAGCGCGCCGGCGGCGGCGGCGGCTACGGCAATCCGTTCGAGCGGCCGGTCGGCGAGGTGCTGGCCGACGTGCGGAGCGAGCTCGTGAGCGTCGCATCCGCGCGCGCGGACTACGGCGTGTGGATCGACCCGGAGACGCTCGCCGTCGACGCGGCGAGGACCGCGGCGCTGCGCGGAGGCGGGCGATGAGCGCGACACACATCGACCACATCGGCATCCTGGTCGCCGACCTCGAGGAGGCGATGGCCCGGCTCGGACCGCTCTTCGGCGTCGCGCCCGCGGTGAAGGAGCTCGCCGAGGTGGGCTTGCGCGTCGCCGAGTATCACGCCGCCAACGTGACGATCGAGCTCCTGCAGTACGCCTCGGAGGGCGAGTCGTTCGCCCGCAGCGTGATGGGCAGCCGCCTCGGCCTGAACCACATCTCGGCGCGGGTCGACGACGTCGAGCGCGCGCTCGCCGAGCTCGGCGCCGCGGGCATGCGCCCGATGGAGGGGTTCCCGCGCCGGGGCGCGCACGGCCGCGTGGCGTTCTTCGAGCCCGACGGCGTCACCGGGCTCTTGTTCGAGATCTGCCAGCCCGACGCGCACGCTGCGAACGACGAGCGCAATGACGGCTGACCGCGGCGCGCTCTGGAACGCTCGCGTCGAGCGCATGTCGCGCGACGCGCTCGCGGCGCTGCAGCTCGAGCGCCTCGGACGCCAGGTCGCCTACAACTACGAGCGCTCGCCGTACTACCGGGCGCGCATGGACGCGGCGGGGGTCGCGCCGGCCGACGTGCGCGGCTTCGACGACTTCGCGCGCGTGCCGATCATGGACAAGGCCGAGCACCGGCGCGTGCAGGAGGAGTCGCTCGCGCGCCACGGCACGCCCTACGCGCTCCTCGCCTGCGCGCCGGCCGACAAGATCGTGCGCGTGAGCGCGACCTCCGGCACCACCGGCATGCCCACGCTCTACACGCTCACCGCGCACGACGTCGCGGTGGTGAACGAGATGCACGCACGCAAGTACTGGCGCGCCGGCATCCGTCCCGGGCACGTGATGCTCCAGGCGCTCTCGCTCTCGATGTTCACCGGCGGGCTGCCGCTCTCGCAGGGGATCATGCACCTGGGCGCCTGCGTCGTGCCGGTCGGCATCGAGGGCGGTACGCGCCGCGTGCTCGAGTTCGCCCGGCTCACGCGCCCGCACGCGCTCGTCGCCACGCCCTCGTTCGGCCAGTACCTGATCGAGGAGTGCCCGAAGGCGGGCGGCACGGGCGCCGCGGAGCTCGGCTTCCGCCGGTTCTTCTGCGCCGGCGAGCCCGGCGGCGGCAATCCCGGCGTGCGGCGCATGCTCGCCGAGGGCTTCGGCGCCAAGGTGTTCGACCATACCGGCGGCGGACACGCCTTCCACGGCATCTCGTGCGACGAGCCGCCCGAGGAGTACAAGGGCATGCACTTCGTGTCCGAGGATCACTGCCTGCTCGAGCTCGTCGACCCGCACACGCGCGCGCCGGTCGCGCTCGCCGAGGGCGCAGTCGGGGAGATGGTGTTCACCTTCCTCGACTGGGAGGGCGGCCCGTTCATGCGCTACGCGCTCGGCGACCTGATCCAGGTGTGGACGAACCCGTGCGCGTGCGGCATGCCGGGCATGCGTTTCAAGATCGTCGGCCGCACCGACGACATGCTGATCGTCAAGGGCGTGAACGTCTATCCGGAGGCGATCGGCACCGTGCTCGCCGCCTTCGCGCCGGAGGTGTCGGGCGCGTTCCGCATCGTGCTCGCGCGGCCCGGCCCGAAGGTCGATCCGCCGCTCAGGCTGCGCGTCGAGCACGGCGCCGGCATCGGCGCGGGCGATCTTCCCGGGCTCGAGGCGCGCATGATGGAGCGCTTTCGCGCGGAGCTGCGCATCGCGCCGGCGATCGAGTGGCGCGCGCCCGGCAGCCTGCCGCGCGAGGCGCACAAGACGAAGTACATCGCGATCGAGGCGCCAGGTGGTTAGCACGCAGTTGACGAGTTTCGCCGCCAGGAGAGCTTTCGTCCGACGTCAACGCCCAAGGCGAGGCGAGGCGGCACGCGGCGGACCCCTGGTGCCGCAGAGCGCGTCGGCGCGCGGGGACCCGGTTTGCGGCGGGCAGTCAACACACCACCGCCCGCCGCAAACCACCTGCTGTCTGCCGCCTGCGGCACCAGGGACCCGCCTCGGCGCAGCGCAAGACACCCCCCGCCGGCTTTGCCGGCACCGCTCCTCGGAGGGGGAGGGGACAGTCTTGCGGGCGCAGCCGCTGACGCCTCGCACGGGCTGTTTCGGAACCATTTCCACGGCAAGGAGGCAAACATGGAGCTCGGACTGAAGGGACGCACGGCGCTCGTCACCGGAGCGTCGAAGGGCATCGGCCTCGGGATCGCGCGAGCGCTTGCCGCCGAGGGATGCGCGCTGCACCTCGTCTCGCGCACGCGCGCCGATCTCGAGGCGGCGCGCGCGGAGCTCGCCGCGCGGCACGGGGTAAGCGTCGCCGTGCACGCGGTCGACCTCGCCGAGCGCGGCGCCGCCGAGCGGCTCGGCGCGCAGTGCGCGGACGATGTGGACATCCTGGTCAACAATGCCGGCGCAACGCCGCGCGGCGCGCTCGACGAAGTGGACGAGGACCGCTGGCGCGCGGCCTTCGACCTCAAGGTGCTCGGCTACGTCAACATGTCGCGCGAGTTCTACCGCCGCATGAAGGCGCGCCGACGCGGCGTCATCATCAACATCATCGGCAACGGCGGCGAGCGCGTCGACTACGGCTACATCGCGGGCGCCGCAGGCAATGCCGCGCTGATGGCGTTCACGCGCGCGCTCGGCGCCGGCAGCATCGACTACGGGGGTACGCGTCGTCGGCGTGAACCCCGGTCCGGTCGCGACCGAGCGGCTGGTCGGACTGATGCGCAAAGAGGCCGAGCGGCGCTTCGGCGATGCCGGGCGCTGGCGCGACTTCGAGCAGGGCTTTCCGCTCGGCCGCTCGGCGACCGTCGAGGAGATCGCGGCCACGGTCGCGCTCCTCGCCTCCGATCTCTCGGGCTACACCACCGGCACGATCGTCACCATCGACGGCGGGCTCGCGCACCGCGGCTCGCTCATCTGAGGTCCACTCGGGGCGCGGCGCACTTTCTGCGCCGGCAGCCTCACGCCCGGCGCAGCAGCCGCGGAATCATGCGCCCGAGGACGTTGTCCCTGCGCACGAGGTAGTGGAAGAGGGCCGCGGCCACGTGCATGCCTACGAGCAGCACGAGCAGGAGCGCGAGCAGCGCGTGCACGGCGAACGCGGTCTTCGCGGCCTCCTTGTCGGGCGCGACCACGCCCGGCAGAGCGAATAGCCCGAAGACGTCGAGCGCGGGGAAAAGCGAGATGCCCACGTAGCCCGCGACCGGCACGCAGACGAGGAGGGCGTACATGCCCCAGTGGTTGAGCCGGCTCGCGACGTCCTGCCAGCGCGTGATGGTCGGCTCGGGGGCGGGGCGCCGTGCAGCAGCCGGTAGGCGAGCCGACCGAGGACGACGAGCAGGATCGCCGCGCCGAGCAGCTTGTGGCCGTTGTAGAGCGCGCCGGTGACGGCGTCCCAGACGTTCCGCACGTTGCCGCGATACGACATGTAGACGCCGACCGGGATCTGGATCGCGACGAGCGCGACGGTCAGCCAGTGCAGGAAGCGTGCCGGACGGGTGTACGTCTCGACCTTTGGCGTCTTGTCCATCGCGGACCCTTCTCGACGTGAGCGTCTGCGTCGCGGGCGCCGCAGAGCCGCCGCGCCGGTCGATTTCATGGTAGCGGAACATCACCTCGCGGGCGCCCGCCGGCGCGCGCAGCCTGCGCGACGAACAGCGCTGGGGCGCTGTCCGGCCGCCGACACAGGCGTCGGAAAGCCTACGCCGGGCTCGCCTGCAGGTCATTGATCCGCATCGAGAATTTCTGGCACCAGTATTGCGTTGGGGGGCGGATCGAAGATACCGAAGAACCGAATGCAGACGCGGATCCGCACGGCCTTCCAGCCGATCATGAGCGCGCGCGGGCAGATCGTCGCGTACGAGGCGCTGCTGCGCTTTCGCGACGGCGAGAACAAGCCCGAAGCGCGCGAGGCCTCGTTCCGGCGCTGGGAAGGCACCGGCTACATCGGTACCGTGGACGTCGCGGTGCTCAAGCAGGCAGTGGCGGCGCTCGCCCTGCTCCACCCCTCGATCTCGGTCAGCGTGAACGTCTCGTCCATCACGGTGACGCAGCACGCCGCGCGCTATCTGCGCGAGCTCGCCGACCTGGGAGCGCTCGCAAAGCGCCTGATCATCGAGATCACCGATGCGGTCGTACCGCAGGATCCCCGGTCGCTGCTCGACTTCGCGAAGGAGTGCGCCTGGCACCGCGTGCGCGTGGCGCTCGACGACTGTGCGCCCGGCCTGCCGCGCTGCGAGGAGAAGGTGCTGCGCCGGCTGCGCCCGAAGCTCGTCAAGCTCGACCGCAAGGCGGTCTCGACGGCGTTCCAGGCGCCCGACGAGGAGCCGCTGCGGGCGCTGATCGAGCTCGCCCGCTCGCTCGGCTGCCGCGCCGTCGCGCAGGGCATCGACAGCCAGGCGAAGCTCGACTGGGCCTATGCGCTCGGCGTGCGCCACTTCCAGGGGTTCCTCGTCGGGCACCCGCGCCAGTTCCCGCTGCTCGACGATCAGGTCGCGTTCCGCCATCCCGATCTCACCCAGCCGCCGCGGGATCTCGACAGCGCGCCCTCGATCGCGGCCTGACCGGGCGCCGCGGTCAGCGGGGCGTCAGCGCCTGTCGCGCGCGCGGTCCATGAGCGGCTTCATCTGGCCGCCGTCGATCTCGATCATCGTGCCGTTCACGAAGTGCGCGAGCGGCGAGCAGAGGTAGGCGACCAGATTCGCGACCTCCTCCACCTCGGCGATGCGCCCGAGCGGAATCGACGCCGGCGCGAGCTGGTCCGCCTCGTCGAGGCTGAGCTTCATGTCGCGCGCCATCGCCTTCACCAGTCCGGCCCAGCGCTCGGTGCGCACCGGACCCGGATTCACCGCGCAGAAGCTGATGTTGTGCCTGCCGTACTGGCCGGCGAGCGACATGGTGAGGTTCTGCCCGGCCGCATTCGCTGCGCCGGGGCAGATCTCCCAGTACGACTCCTTGACCCCGTCGTTGCCGATCAGGTTCACGACCCGGCCGCCGCCTTGCTTCAGCATGTAGGGCAGCGTGTAGCGCGTGCAGCGCACGTAGCCGAAGAACTTGAGCGCGAGGCCCGCCTCCCATTGCTCGTCGGTCAGCGACTCGATCGTGCCGCCGGCCGCGGCGCCAGCGTTGTTGACCAGGATGTCGATGCGGCCGAGCGCCTTCGCCGCGCCGTCGATGAAGCTCTTGCAGTCGGCCGGCTTGGTGAGGTCGGCGGGAATCGGATGGATCTTCCGGCCGGTGGCTTTCGCGATCCCGGCGGCGGCGGCCTCCAGCTGGTCCTTGCGCCGCGCGCAGACCGCCACATCGACGCCCTCTTTCGCGAGCGCGAGCGCGATGCCCTTGCCGATGCCCTCGCTGCCGCCGGTGACGACGGCGGTCTTGCCTTGCAGCTTGAGATCCATGCCGATCCTCCTCTCGGTGCCGGGTAGGCACGCGCGCCGCGCGCGCCGGCCGCTAGTCTACCCGCACCGCCCGGGGACTTGCCGCCCGGACTGCGCTGGCGGAACATCTCGCGTGGCCGGCGCGCCGCCGGCCGAGGGAGCCCGCATCGATCCGCGGCGCCGTGCTAAAACCCGGCGGGGAGCGCGTCGGCTCGGCCTGCGGCCGCAGTGTCGTGCACGCGCGCCGAACCTCTTGGGAGCGATCATGCCCTACGCCAAGACAGGCGACGGAATCCGCCTCTACTGGGAAGAGTGCGGCACGGGCGATCCGGTCGTGTTCATCCATGAGTACGCCGGCGACTATCGCAGCTGGGGGCCGCAAGTGCGGTTTTTCGCGCGGCGCTACCGCTGCATCGCCTTCAACGCCCGCGGCTATCCGCCCTCCGACGTTCCGCTCGCCGATGCCGCGTACTCGCAGGCGATCGCGCGCGAGGACGTGATCGCGGTGATGGACGCCGCTGGCGCGCGCGTCGCGCACGTGGTCGGACACTCGATGGGTGCCTACACGGCGCTGCACGTTGCGCTCGACCATCCGCAGCGTTGCCGCTCGCTGGTGGCGGCCGGCTGCGGCTGGGGCTCTCAGCCCGGCAACCGCGAGGCAATGATGGTCCTTGCGCGCGAGACCGGCGAGATGTTCCGCAACGAGGGCATCGTGGCGGCGGCGAGGAAGTACGCCTCGGCGCCGATGCGAGCCCAGTTCCAGGCGAAGGACCCGCGTGGCTTCGAGGAGTTCGTGCGCTGGATGTCGGAGCACTCGGCCGAGGGCCACGCGCTCACGATGTTCAACCTTCAGCTCAGGCGCCCGACAATCGCCGAGCTCGAGCCGCGGTTGCGCGGGCTGCATCTGCCCACTCTCGTGATCGTCGGCGACGAGGACGAACCGTGCCTCGACGGCAGCCTGATGCTGAAACGCACGATCGCGAACGCAGGCCTGCTGATGCTGCCCTGCGCCGGACACACGATCAACAGCGAGGAGCCGGCGGCGTTCAACGGCGCGCTCGCCGAGTTCTTCGCCGCGGTCGAGCACGGGCGCTGGCGCGCGCGGCCCGCCGTGTAGGCGGACTTTGCGCCCGCCTCAGCCGCCCGCTGCGAGCAGCCGGTGCAAGCGCACGGGCGTGATCGGCAGCCGCGTCACCGCGCCCGGCCGGCCGAGCGCGTCGTCGACCGCGGCGGCGATCGCCGCGCCGGCACCGTTGATGCCGGCCTCGCCCGCCCCCTTGACGCCGAGCGGGTTCTGGGTGGCCGGTGCATCCTCGGTGACGAGCGCCTCGATCGGCGGCACCTCGGCGAGCGTCGGCATCAGGTAGTCGGCGAAGGTGGTCGCGAGCGGCTGGCCGTTCTCGTCGTACACGAGCTCCTCGAAGAGTGCGCCGCCGATGCCCTGCACGGCGCCGCCGACGATCTGCCCTTCCACCAGCATCGGATTGACCGCCCGGCCGATGTCGTAGGCGACGACGAAGCGCTCGACGTGCACCGCGCAGGTGCCCGGATCTAGGCGCACCACGGCGGCATGGATGCCGTATGGATAAGTCATGTGATCGGCGCGGAACCAGCCCTCCGCGGCGGCCGGCGTGCCGGACGGCGCGGCGCGGAGCTTCTCGCGCAGCGCCTCGGCGGCGGCCTGCACCGCGCAGCCGGTCATCACCGTCACGCGCGAGGCGAATGCGCCCATGCCGTAGTCGATGCGATCGGTGCGGCCGTGCACGACGCGGATGCGCTCGAGCGGGACCTGCAGCACCTCGGCGCAGATCTGCGCCATCGCGGTCTCGATGCCCTGACCGATCGAGGCCGCGCCGGTCACCACTTCGACCGTTCCCGCGGCGTCGATCGAGACGACCGCCTTGTCGGCGGGCCCGAGCCCGCTCTTCTCGACGAAGTAGCCGAGGCCGAGCCCCACGCGCTCGCCGGCCGCGCGCCGGGCCGCGAGCGCCGCCTTGAGGCGCTCGTAATCGAGGTGGGCGAGCAGCTTGTCGAGCAGGAGCGCGTAGTCGCCCGAGTCGTACACGACGCGGGTGCCGAGGGTGTCGATGCCGCGGTCGAACGGCATCCGCTCGCGCGGGACGAGATTCGTGCGGCGCACCTCGATCGGGTCGCGGCCGAGGGCGTGCGCGATGGCGTCGAGCAGGCGCTCGCGCGCGAAGGTGCTCTCGTAGCGGCCGGGCGCGCGGTAGGTGCCGGCGGGCGTCTTGTTGGTGAGGCGCACGTGCACGTTCGCGCGATAGGCCGGAACGACGTACGGACCCGGCAGCATTGCGGCGGCGAGGTCGGGCACGGTGACGCCGTGCGTGCGCACGTACCCGCCTTGGTCGGAGAAGATCTCGGCTTCGAGCCCGAGGACGAACCCGCGTGCGTCGATCGCCGCGCGCAGCCGGTAGCACTGGTCGCGCGAGTGATTCGTCGCCATCAGGTGTTCCTGGCGGTCCTCGACCCATTTCACCGGGCGCTTGAGCCGCAGTGCGGCGTGGCAGACGAGGACGTCCTCGGGGTAGAGCTCGCCGCGCACGCCGAAGCCGCCGCCGACGTGGCCCTCGATCAGGTGCACCATCTCGTCGGGCATGTCGAGCATGCGCGCCACCTGGCCGCGGTTGTAGTGCGGCACCTTCGCCGCGCCGCGCATGGTGAGCACACCCGAGGCCGGATCGAACTCGGCGAGCGCGCCGCGCGTCTCGAGCGGCACGCCGGTATGGCGGCCGACGGCGACCTCGAGCTCGACCACCCGGTGCGCCGCGGCGAACGCGGCGGCGAGATCGCCGTAGCTCTTGCGCACTACCGCGACCTCGGTCGATACGCCGGGCAGCGTGGCCGGCATGAACTCGCCCGGCGGATCGGTCGCGCAGATGCACGGCGCGAGCTCCTCGATGTCGGGAACCACCAGCTCGGCTGCGTCCTCGGCGACGTACGGGTCCTCGGCGAACACGACCGCGACCGGATCGCCGACGTAGCGCACGTAGTCGCGCGCGAGCACGGTCTGCTGGTAGGGCTCGAGCCCGCCGATCTTGGTCAGCCGGATCTGGATGGGCGGGATGTGCGCGACGTCGGCGAACGCCCAGACCACAACCACGCCGGGCAGCCGGCGCGCCGCGGCTGCGTCGATCCCGCGCAGGCGTCCGAACGCGACCGGGGAGCGCACCACCCGCATGTGGAGCTGCGCGGGGGCGGAGAGGTCGGCCGCGAAGCGGCCCGCGCCGGTGAGAAGCGCGCGGTCCTCGAGCCGCTTGTGCGACACGCCGATATAGCGACGGTCAGCCATGTCCGGTCGAGCGCCGCATCCGCGCCGCGCCGGCACGCACCGCCGCGACGATGTTCTGGTAGCCGGTGCAACGGCACAGATTCGACGAGAGGATCTCGCGCAGCGCCGCGTCGCCGATATCGGGCTCGCGCTCGAGCACGCCGACCGCGAGCATCAGAAACCCCGGCGTGCAGAAGCCGCACTGCAGGCCGTGCGCTTCGTGGAAGGCCGCCTGCAGCGGATGCAGCGCGCCGTCCATGCCGGCGAGGCCCTCCACGGTGCGGATCGGCCGCCCGTGCGCCTGCACCGCGAGCATCAGACAGGCGCGCACCGGCGCGCCGTCGACGAGCACGGTGCAGGCGCCGCAGACGCCGTGCTCGCAACCGAGGTGCGTGCCGGTGAGCCCGCAGTCCTCGCGCAGCGCGTCGGCCAGGGTGCGGCGCGGCTCGACTGCGATGCGGTACTCGCGCCCGTTCACCTCGAGCGCGACAGCATGCTTGTCGGAAGGCGCGGACACGCAGCTCCGCTCAGGCTGCCGCACGCTCGAGCGCGCGCCGCGTCGTCGTGCGCACGAGATGTCGGCGGTACGCTGCATCGGCGTGCAGATCCGTCATCGGCTTCACCTCGCGCGCCGCCGCATCGGCCGCTTCCGCGAGCGCCGCGGGCGAGACCGGCCGGCCGGCAAGCGCTTGCTCGGCGGCGGGCTGGCGCGACGGACGGTCCTCGACGCCGCCTACGCCGACGCGGGCCTCGCGCACGATGCCCGCGTCGAGCCTCAGCGCGACCGCGCTCATCGCGATGGCGAAATCGCCGGCGCGCCGCGCGAACTCGCAGAACCCGGTGCGCCAGCGCGCGCCCAGCACCGGCAGCCGGACCTCGGTGACGAGCTCGTCTGGCCGCAGCGCGGTCGCGAGGCTCGCGACGAAGAAATCCCGTGCCGCGATGACGCGCTCGCCGGCGCGGCTGCGCGCCACGATCTCGGCGTCGAGCGTCGCGGCGACCAGGCACCACTCGGAGGCCGGGTCAGCGTGCGCGATGCTGCCGGCGAACGTACCGCGCTGGCGGATCGGGTAGTGGGCGACGTGGCGCACCACCTCGGCGAGCAGCGCGCCGGTCGGGCCTTCGCACGGCGGCCGGTGAAACGCCGCGTGGCGGGTGAGCGCGCCGATGCGAAGCCGCGCGCCCTCGACGCGCATGAAGTCGAGCTCGGCAACGCCGTTCAGGTCGAACAGCCGCCCGGGCCGCGCGAGGCGGAAGTTCATCATCGGCACGAGGCTCTGACCGCCGGCGATCAGCTTGCCGTGCTCGCCCGCCTCGGCGAGCAGCGAGAGCGTCTCGTCGAGCGTGGCGGGTGCGTCGTAGCGGAACGGGGCCGGTTTCATCGCCGCGAGCCTAGCATGCCGCGGCCGTGCATTCCGGACGCGGGAGACCTTTGCCGGCGGACCGCGCCAGCGAATCGCGGCGCCCCGGTAGAATGAGCGCCCAGGGAGTGCCGCGGCCCCGGGCGAGGGCGCGCGGCGCCGCACGCCGCCATACCAACAGATCGATCGGCATGAGGACGCTCGGACGCTACGTGCTGCAGGAGGAGATCGGGCGCGGCTCGATGGGCACCGTGTTCAAGGCGTCCGATCCGATGATCGAGCGCACCGTCGCGGTGAAGACCATCAACGCGCTCCAGATCCAGGACGGCAGCGCCGAGCCGCGCCGCCGGTTCTTGCGCGAGGCGAAGGCCGCCGGCCGGCTGAGCCATCCGTGCATCGTCACGATCTACGACGTGGGCGAGTTCGCGGACACCGCCTACATCGTGATGGAGCTGCTCGAGGGCGTTCGCTGAAGGACGTTCTCGATCGAGGCGAGAAGATCCCGCTTGCGACCGCGGCGCAGATCGTGCTGCAGACCGCCGATGCGCTCGGCTTCGCGCACCGCCAGGGCGTGGTCCACCGCGACGTCAAGCCGGGCAACCTGATGCTCACCAAGCAGGGCCTGGTGAAGATCACCGACTTCGGCATCGCGCGCATCGATCAGATGTCGCGCACGCGCACCGGCGTGGTGATGGGCTCGCCGCGGTACATGTCGCCCGAGCAGGTGTCGGGCAGGAAGGCCGACGGCCGCAGCGACGTGTTCTCGCTCGGCATCGTGCTCTACGAGCTCATCACCGGCGTCGCGCCGTTCGACGCCGCGCGGCCGGAGGACTTCCTCACGCTGATGCAGAACATCGTCGCCAAGGCGGCCGAGCCGCCGAGCCGCGTCAACCCGGAGGTGCCGGGCGCGCTCGACGCGATCATCGATCGCGCGCTGCGCAAGAACCCGGACGAGCGCTATCCGACCGCGGAGGCGCTCGCAGAGGCACTGCGCCGGGCGCTGCAGAGCGAGCTCAAACCGAAGGGGGGCGAGCCCGACATCGCGAAGCTCGCCCGCACCGACGACTTCGTGCTGCCCGAGTTCGATCTCTTCGCCACCGGAGCGGAGGCGCGCGAGGCGCCCGCGCCCAGTCGCGAGGCGTCGGCGCCGGAGTCCGCCGCCGGCGCGGGCGGCAGCCTGCTCGAACGCCTGAAGGGCCAGGCCGAGGCGCTCGAGAAGGAGGGCTCGACCGACAAGTACGCCGCCCGGACGCTGATGCTCGCGCTCGACGTCGAGCGCAAGATGCGCGCCGGCTTCGCGTATTTCGAGGAGCTGGTGCGCTACGTCGGCATCGTGAAGCCGGAGCTCGGTCACGACTACGTGCTCGAGGGACTGGGCAGCTTCGCCCGGCCGAAGATCGCCGATGCGTTCGTCGACAGCAAGCTGCGCCGCGCCGAGGGGCCGGCCGTGGATGGACATGATCACGCTCACCGTGGTGTGCGTGTCGCCGACCACGCTCGGGTTCGAGCGGCCGGGCGCCGAGTTGCAGGCGCTCGTCGACAAGCTCACCGCCGCCAACCTGCGCTACTCGTCGGACGAGGCCGGCCGCGGCGAGAGCGCCGGCCCGGTGACCGGCGAGGTGGCCGGCGAGATTACGGTCTACGCCCGGGTGATGGCCGACCGCGAGCGCGGCCGCCTCGCGTTCCTGTGCAAGAACGTCGGCGCGTTCGGCAGCCAGAGCTTCGTCGTCAACGCCAAGAGCGCCGGCGATGCCGTGTTCGAGCAGTTCGCCAATTATCTGCTCGGGCAGCCGAGCGACTTCGCGCGGCTGGCGAGCGCCAAGCGATGATGGAGTGGCTCGCCGACCCGCAGGGCTGGATCGCGCTCGCGACGCTGACGGCGCTCGAGATCGTGCTCGGCGTGGACAACATCATCTTCATCTCGATCCTGGTGGGGCGGTTGCCCGCGGCGCAGCGCAACACGGCGCGCGTGCTCGGGCTCGCGCTCGCCATGGGCACGCGGATCCTGCTGCTCTTCTCGCTGACGTGGATGATGAGGCTGACCGCGCCGCTTTTCGCCGTGTTCGGCAACGAGCTCTCCGGGCGCGACCTGATCCTGATCGGCGGCGGGCTCTTCCTGCTGTGGAAGAGCGTGCACGAGATCCACCACGCGCTCGAAGGCGAGACGGACGCCCGCGCCGGCGCCGCGGCGCGGGCGACCTTCGGCGGCGTGCTGGCGCAGATCGCGATCATCGACATCGTGTTCTCGCTCGACTCGGTGATCACCGCAGTCGGTCTGGTGGACCAGCTCTCCATCATGGTGATCGCGATCGTGGTCGCGGTGACCGTCATGATGTTCTCGGCGAAGCCGATCGGCGAGTTCGTCGAGCGGCATCCGACCGTCAAGATGCTCGCGCTCGCGTTCCTGATCCTGATCGGCTTCACGCTCGTGGCCGAGGGTGGGAGCTCCACGTGCCGAAGGGCTACGTCTACTTCGCGATGGCGTTCTCGGTCGGGGTCGAGCTCCTGAACCTGCGTCTGCGGGCCCGCCTCGCCCGGCGGGCGGCGCCGGTGAAGCTGCGCAGGCAGCTGCCCGGCGAGGGTCCGTTCGACGGGACCGCGCCGTAGATGCCGTGGAGGGCACCGGGGCCGGCCCGCCGGACTTGATCCACCGCAAGGGTCGCAAGCCCCTGGCTTGGCTATAATTTCGGGCGGACCTGGACCCATGCAGCTCTTCGCCCTCGGCCTGAACCACCAGAGCGCGCCGCTCGCGATCCGCGAGCGGATCGCCTTCACGCCCGAGGGCCTGCGCGGCGCACTGCAGGAGATCGTTCGCTCGCGGCCCGCCGAGGAAGCGGCGATCGTGTCGACGTGCAACCGCACCGAGCTCTACTGCGCGGCGGGCGAGCCGCGGGAGGCGCTTGCGTGGCTCGCCGGTCATCACGGGCTGCCGCAGAACGAGCTGCGGCCCTTCCTCTACACCCTGCCGCGCGAGCAGGCCGTCCGGCACGCGTTCCGCGTGGCCGCCGGGCTCGACTCGATGGTGCTCGGCGAGCCGCAGATCCTCGGGCAGATGAAGGACGCGGCGCGCATGGCGGCCGAGGCGGGGGCGCTCGGCGCCACGCTCTCCCGGCTGTTCCAGCGCTCCTTCGCGGTGGCGAAAGAGGTGCGGACGAACACCCGTATCGGGGCCAACGTCGTCTCGATGGCGGCGGCGGCGGTGCGACTCGCCGGGCGGATCTTTCCCTCGCTGCGCGACTGCCGGGTGCTCCTGATCGGCGCCGGCGAGATGATCGAGCTCTGCGCGACGCACTTCGCTGCGCAGATGCCGCGCGCGATCACGGTCGCCAACCGCACGCTCGAGCGCGCCGAATCGGTCGCGCGCCGCTTCAGCGGGCACGCGGTGCTGTTGCGCGACCTGCCCGAGCAGCTGCCCGAGCACGACGTCGTGATCTCCTGCACCGCGAGCTCGCTCCCGATCCTCGGCAAGGGCACGATGGAGCGGGTCATCAAGGCGCGGCGCCACCAGCCGGTGTTCATGGTCGACCTCGCGGTGCCGCGCGACATCGAGCCGGAGGTCGGCGAGCTCGACGACGTCTACCTGTACACGGTCGACGACCTCGCGCAGGTGGTGCGCACCGGCATCGACGAGCGCCAGTCGCACGTCGCGCAGGCCGAGGCGATCATCGACACGCAGGTCGGCAACTTCCTGCACTGGATGGAGGGGCGCGAGCAGGTGCCGCTCATCTGCAGCCTGCGCGAGCAGGGCGAGGCCGCGCGCAGGCTCGAGATCGACCGCGCGCTGCGCATGCTCGCGCGCGGCGAGGATCCGAGCGAGGTGCTCGAGGCGCTCTCGCACGGGCTAACGAACAAGCTGTTGCACGCGCCGACGCAGGCCTTGCACGAGGCGGACGCAGAGGAGCGGGCGCGCGTGCGCGAGGTGCTGACGCGCATCTACCGCCTGCGCTCGGGCTCCTAGGGGCCGATCGCGGTGGTCCCGTCATTCCCGCGCAAGCGGGAATCGCCCCGCGCCAGCAATCCCGGCCCAGCCGTCGATCCGGTGAGACACTCTGGAACCTACCGGTCGTGAAACCTAGCATCGCCGCGAAGCTCGAGCAGCTCCGCCGCCGGCTCGCGGAGCTCGACGGGCTGCTTGCGTCCGAGGCCGCCACGCGCGACATGGATTCGTTCCGACGTCTGTCGCGCGAGCATGCGGAGCTCGCGCCGATCGTGGATCTCTACAACCGGTACCGCGGGACCGAGCGCGACATCGCGGGCGCGAGGGAGATGCTCGCCGATGCCGAGATGCGCGCGCTCGCCGAGTCCGAGATCGAGCAGGGCGCCGCGCGTCTCGCGGAGCTCGAAGCCGAGCTCCAGAAGCTGCTCTTGCCGAGGGACCCCAACGACGAGCGCAACATCTTCCTCGAGATCCGCGCCGGCACCGGCGGCGAGGAATCGGCGCTCTTCGCCGGCGACCTCTTCCGCATGTACTCGCGCTATGCGGAGCGCAAGCGCTGGACGGTCGAGATCATTTCCGAGAGCCCTCGGATCTCGGCGGCTACAAGGAGGTGATCGCGCGCGTCATCGGCCGCGGCGCGTACTCCAAGCTCAGGTTCGAGTCGGGCGGACACCGCGTGCAGCGGGTGCCGGAGACCGAGACCCAGGGACGCATCCATACCTCGGCGGCGACCGTGGCGGTGATGCCGGAGGTCGACGAGGTGAGCGAGGTCGATCTCAATCCGGCCGATCTCAAGATCGACACGTTCCGCGCTTCGGGCGCGGGCGGCCAGCACGTGAACAAGACCGAGTCGGCGATCCGCATCACGCACCTGCCGACCGGCATCGTGGTCGAGTGCCAGGACGCGCGCTCGCAGCACAAGAACAAGGAGCGGGCGATGTCGGTGCTCGCGGCGCGCATCCGCGACAAGCAGACGCGCGAGCAGGCGGCGAAGACCGCCGCCGCGCGCAAGAGCCTGATCGGCAGCGGCGACCGCTCCGAGCGCATCCGCACCTACAACTTCCCGCAGGGGCGTGTCACCGACCACCGCATCAACCTGACGCTCTACAAGATCCAGGCGATCATGGACGGCGACCTCGACGAGCTCACCGGCGCGCTTGCCGCCGAGCATCAAGCCGAGCAGCTCGCAGCGCTCGCCGACGAGACGCCGGCGCAGGCCGCCCCCTGAGATCTCTCACGCCGCGCGCCGCCGGCGGCGCGCGTGGCGTACGGCCGGCCGCGCGAATCGTTTGATCTCGGTCACGCCGTCGCCAGCTCGGTGCAGGCTAGCATCGGCGGCGTCGAGTCGATGCTCGGCGGGGGAGGGGGCGGCGTGGACGCGCAGGCGGGCTACGAGGACATTCTTTACGACGAGCGGGACGGGGTGGCGACGATCACCATCAACCGCCCGGCGAAGTACAACGCGTTCCGCGGCAGGACCTGCGACGAGCTCATCGACGCCTTTGGCCGTGCCGGCTGGAACCGGACGATCGGCGTGGTCGTACTCACCGGCGCCGGCGACAAGGCGTTCTGCACCGGTGGCGACCAGTCGGCGCACGAGGGCGCCTACGACGGCCGCGGCACCATCGGCCTGCCGATGGAGGAGCTGCATGCGGCGATCCGCGGCGCGCCGAAGCCCGTGATCGCCAAGGTGCGCGGCTACGCGATCGGCGGCGGCAACGTGCTCGGCACGCTCTGCGACCTGACGATCGCCGGCGAGTCGGCGCAGTTCGGTCAGGTCGGCCCGAAGATGGGCTCGGTCGACCCGGGTTTCGGCACGGCCTACCTCGCGCGCATCGTCGGTGACAAGAAGGCGCGCGAGATCTGGTACCTGTGCCGGCGCTACTCGGCGCGCGAAGCGCTCGAGATGGGCCTGGTGAACAGGTGGTGCCCGACGTCGAGCTCGATGCCGAGGTCGACGCCTGGTGCCGCGAGCTCGTCGAGCGGAGTCCGACCGCGATCGCCATCGCCAAGCGCTCGTTCAACGCCGACTCCGACGCGATCGCCGGCATCGGCGCGCTCGGGTTGCAGGCGCTGAAGCTGTTCTACGACACCGACGAATCGAAGGAAGGGGTGCGCGCCTTCACCGAGCGACGCAAGCCAGACTTCCGCAGGTACGCAAAGTAGAGCGCCGCAGGCGCCGCGCGGAGCCCGTCCAGGACGTCAACCCACAGGAGGAGAGTGAGATGACCAGCACGGCCAGCAGGATCGGCGTCGCGGCGCTCGTCGCCGGCGCCGCGCTTTCGTGGAGCGCAACCGCGCAGGAGCCGATCAGGATCGGCTATGCCGCCGACATGTCCGGCGTGTGCGGACCGCTCGTCGACGGCGCGACCAAGGCGTTCCGGCTCGGCGTCGAGGAGCTCAACAAGGCCGGCGGACTCGCCGGCCGCAAGATCGAGGTGATCGAGCGCGACACCAAGACCAAGCCCGACGAGGGCGCCAAGGAGGTCCGCGACCTGGTCATCAACCACAAGGTCCACGTGGTCACCGGCGTGTGCTCCTCGGCGGTGCTGCTCGCCGGGACCGCGGTGGCGGGCGAGTTCAAGACGCCTTACTACACCGGGATCGGCGCCACCCAGACCGCCAACCTCGAGCGCTGGCATCCGTACTACTGGCAGACCCAGCCGAATGCGCTGATGGAAGCGGTGGCCGCCGCCGAGTACGTGGCGCGCAACAAGGAGTGGAAGAAGATCGTTCCGCTCGCCTACGACTACGAATGGGGTCACACCTCGGTAAACGCGTTCACCGCGCATCTCAAGAAGCTGCGGCCGGACGTGGAGATCGCGCCGATGGTGCCGGTGAAGCTCGGCGAGACCAACCTCACCTCCTACATCACCGCGGTGCTGGCGCAGAAGCCGCACGCGGTTTACGGCGCGATCTTCGGCGGCGGTCTGGTGAACCTGGTCAAGCAGGGCAAGAGCTTCCGGATTCTTCGAGCAGACCAACCTGGTGACGCTCACCACGGTCGATTTCCTGCAGAGCATGGGCGCGGACATGCCGGCCAAGGGCGTTCACGGCTTCTCGCGCGCGCCGTTCTACGCCCTGCTCGACAACCCCAAGACGAAGGCGTTCGTCGACACGTACAAGGCGCGCTACGGCAAGGACCCGGACGACTGGGCGGTGCTCGCATACGACGGCCTGATGTTCTTCGCCGCGGCGGTGCGCAAGGCGAACAGCGCCAAGGCCGACGACATCATGAAGGCGATCACCTCGATCCGGTATGACGGCCTGCGCGGGACGATGACGGTGCGCGCGCTCGACGGGCAGATGGACGCGCCCTCTTGGGTGGGGCGGGTCGGCAAGGACCCGAAGTACCCGTACATGGTGCTGCAGGACGTGGTGCGCATCGGGGCCGAACGCACCATGCTGCCCGAAGAGACGGTCAAGGCGCTGCGCGCCAAGGCCAAGTAGTCCTTCGCCGCAGGGCCGCCGCGGCCGCCGCTCCGGCGGCCGCGGGCCGTTCGCGCCATGGTCGCCGTCCAGATCGTCAACGGGCTGATGGAAGGGATGATGCTCTTCCTGATCGCCTCCGGTCTCACGCTGATCTTCGGCATCACGCGTATCGTCAATTTCGCGCACGGCTCGCTCTACATGCTGGGCGCGTTCCTCACCTACCAGCTGGTATCGCACTTCGCGCCCGGGTCGCTCGGCGGCTTCGCGGCGTCGGTGCTGCTCGCCGCGCTCGCGGTGGCCGCGCTTGGCACGCTGTTCGAGATCCTGGTGCTGCGGCGAATCTACGGCGCCGACGACCTGATGCAGCTCATCATCACGGTGGCTCTGGTGCTGGTGCTGCGTGACGTCGTGCAGATGGCGTGGGGCCGCAACGACGTCGTCGTGCAGATGCCCGATGCGCTCGCCGGCGCGCTGCGCATCGGCGGCTCGTACTTCCCGGTGTTCCAGCTCGCGATCTTCGGCGCCGGCCTCGCCGTGCTGGCGGTGATGGTCGCGGTGATCCGCTACACCCGGGCCGGCATCCTGCTGCGGGCCGCGACCGACGACCGCGGCATGGTGGCGCTGCTCGGTATCAACCAGGCGCGCATCTTCACCGCGGTCTTCGCGGTCGGCTCGTTCCTCGCCGGACTCGCGGGCGGCCTCGCCTCGCCGTTCGGCAACATCAACTACCTGCTCGACACCACGGTGATCGTCACCGCGTTCATCGTGGTGGTGATCGGGGGGCTCGGGAACCTGTACGGCGCACTCGCCGCCGCGCTTGCCGTGGGCGTGCTCAAGGGGCTCGGAGTGCTGTACTACCCGCGTCTGTCGATGGTGTTGATCTTCCTGATCATGGCGGGCGTGCTGGTCGTGCGCTCGCTCGGGCGGCAGACGGTGGGCAAGTGAGGCCGGCTGAGTCCTCCGGGGCGGTGCAGTGGCGGCTGGTCGTGCCGGCCGTGCTGGGGGCGCTCGCCCTCCTGGCGACGCTCGGCCAGGGCGCTGCACTGGTGATCACCGACGTCCTGATCATGGTGCTGTTCGCCTCGAGCCTGAACCTCCTCACGAGCTACGGCGGCATGGTCTCGTTCGGCCACGCGGCGTACTTCGGGCTCGGCGCCTACGGTCTCGCGCTGCCGCTCGCAAAGCTCGGATTGCCGCTTTGGGCCGGTCTCGCACTCGGACCGCTCGCCGCCGCGCTCGGCGCGCTCGCCATCGGCGCGCTGTGCGTACGCCTCACCCACATCTATTTCGCGATGCTCACGCTCGCCTGCAGCGAGATCGTCTTCACCATCCTCTTCCAGGCCTACGACTACACTGGAGGCGATACCGGCATCACGAAGTTCATGGCGCCCCGCCTCGGACTCGATCCGCGGCTCTACGGCGCGCTGGTGCTCGCGATCGTGAGCGCCTGCCTGCTCCTCCTGTGGAAGGTGGTGCGCTCGCCGATCGGCCTGGCGATCCGCGCGGTGGGCGAGGAGCCGCATCGCGCGGCGGCGCTCGGTTACAGCCCGCGCATGGTGCAGCTCGTCGCTTTCGTGATCGCGGGCACGCTGGCCGGCGTCGCCGGCACGCTGTTCGCCGTCTACCAGGGCAACGCGTTTCCGGACTACGCCGGCATCGGCTTCACCATCGACGCGCTGGTAATGGTGGTGATCGGTGGGTTGCACAGTTTCGCCGGCGGCGTCTACGGCGCGGTGATCTACACCCTGCTCAAGACATTCGTGTCGCGTTACGTGACCGAGTGGGAGCTGGTGATCGGACTGATCTTGCTCGCCGTCGTGCTCGTCTCGCCCGCCGGCGTCGCCGGCGGGCTCGGCCGGCTCGGGCACGCGCTTGGCCGACGGTCCGCATGAGCGAGACCCCGCTCCTCGTCGCCCGCAACATCCACAAGACCTATGGCCGGTTCGTCGCGCTCGCCGGCGTCGACATGGCGCTCGCACGCGGCGAGCGGCGCGCGCTGATCGGTCCGAACGGCGCCGGCAAGACCACCCTCGTCAGCGTGATCGGCGGCCAGCAGCCGGGGGGGGCGGGCGGCACGGTGCTGTTCGACGGACGCGATATCTCCGGAGCGACGCCGCAGGCGATCGCACGGCTTGGTATCGGCCGTACCTTCCAGATCAGCCGTACCTTCCGCAAGCTGACTGTGCTCGAGAACATGCTGGCGGCGCTGCTAGGAAACGGCGGCGGAGCCTTCGCGCTGAGCGCGCGCCGGCTGCGCGAGCTGCGCGCGCCGGCGCTGGCGATGCTCCGCGAAGTCGGTCTCGCCGAGTTCGCGCGCGAGCCGGCCGAGGCGATCAGCCACGGCGACCGCAAGCGCCTGGAGTTCGGCATGGTGCTCGCCACGCGGCCGCGCTTGCTGCTGCTCGACGAGCCCACCGCGGGCATGGGGCTCGCCGAGCGCAGCGCGCTGATGGAGATGATGGTGCGCCACATCGCCGAACGCGATATAACGCTGCTCTTCGTCGAGCACGACATCGACATCGTTTTCCGCTTCGCCGACGTCATCACCGTCATGGCGCGCGGCAAGGTCTTCGCCGAGGGCACGCCGGCCGAGATCGCGGCCGACCGCGCGGTGCAGGACATCTATCTCGGCGCGCGCCATTGACGATGCTAGAGATCCGCGATCTGCATGCCGCCTACGGGCGCAGCGCGGCGCTGCACGGCGTGAGTTTGTCGGTCGGGCCCGGCGAGGTCGTGTGTCTCGTCGGGCGAAACGGCGTCGGCAAGACGAGCACGCTGCGCGCCGTGGTGCAGGAGCTGATCCAGGTCACCGGCGGGGCGGTGCTGCTCGACGGCGCGAGCCTGGCCGGTCTGCCGCCGCACCAGGTGATTCGACGCGGCATCGGCTACGTGCCGGAAGATCGCCGCGTGTTCGCCAGCCTCACGGTGGCCGAGAACCTGCGCGTGCCGGTTGCGCCGGCGCGCGGCGCGGCGGCGCGCTGGACGCTCGGCGCGGTCTACGGGCTGTTCCCCCAGCTGCGCGAATACCGCGGCCGCGTCGCCGGCGTGATGAGCGGCGGCGAGCAGCAGATGCTCTCGATCGCGCGATCGCTGCTCACCAACCCGCGGCTGCTGCTGCTCGACGAGCCGCACGAGGGTCTCGCCCCGCGAGTGGTCGACGAGATCATCGCCGCGCTGCTCGCGCTCAAGCGCGAAGGCGTGTCGATGCTGATTTCGGAACAGTCGGTGCGCACGATCAAGGCGTGCGCCGACCGGGTGTACGTGATCGACAAGGGCGTCACGGTGTACCACGGCACGCCGGCCGAGTTCGAGGCAAACCCGGAGGTCGCCAGGCGCTATCTGATGGTTGCCGAGCAGGGAGGCTGAGATGTTCTATCACGTCGTCATGATGCGCTACACCGACCGGGCCAACGTGGAGTTCCATCGGCGGATCGAGGCGTTCGCCGAGCGCGTGCGTGCCGAGTGCGCCGGAATCGTCCACTACGACTACGGCGCCAACGTCGCCGGCCGCGGCAAAGGCTACGACTGGGTGATTGCGGGCGTGTTCGATTCGAGCGCTGCGCACGACGCCTACCAGGTTTCACCGCCGCATCAGGAGATGAAAGCCTACATGATGCCGTTCATCGCCGACTTGGTGGTGTGCGACATGGACGTGCCGCAGCCGGCGCCGGTCGCGCCGGCTCGGGGCGGGCGTTAGCAACGGGCCGGTGCGGCGCGGCCGCGGGGAGGCAAGCGATGGACAGCACACGAGCGAGCGAGCCGGGGCAGGTCGTCTGGCGCCCCGACGAGGCGATCCGCCGGCAGGCGAACCTGACGGCCTTCATGACCGCGCACGGCATCGCCGACTACGATGCGCTCAACCGCCGCTCGGTAGAGCAGCCGGATTGGTTCTGGAACGCGCTCATCTCCTGGTTCGGCCTGCGCTTCGGCACGCCCTACGAGGCGGTGCTCGACCTCTCCGCGGGCGCGCCCTGGGCGAGGTGGTGTGTCGGCGGCACCACGAACATCGTCGCCAACTGCCTCGACCGGCACCGCGGCACGCCAACCATGGACAAGCCCGCGCTCGAGTGGGAGGGCGAGGACGGCGCGCGACGCACGCTCACCTACGCCGAGCTCGACGCCGCAGTGTGCCGGCTCGCGGGCGCGCTGCGCCGTCTCGGGCTCGGCCACGGCGATGTCGTCGCGATCTACATGCCGATGGTGCCGGAGGTAGCGGTCGCGTTCCTGGCCATTGCCAAGATCGGCGCGATCGTGCTGCCCCTTTTCTCCGGGTTCGGCGCGAGCGCGGTGGCTGCCCGACTGAACGACGGCGGCGCGCGGGCGGTGGTGACCGCCGACGGCACGCAGCGGCGCGGCAAGCCGGTCGCACTGAAGCCGGTGATCGACGAGGTGGCCGCTGCCGTGCCCGCGCTCGAGCGGGTGATCGTGCTTCGGCACGTCGGGCTCGACACGCCGATGTCGCCACGGCGCGACCTGTGGTGGCACGAGGCGCTCGCCGGCATGCCGGACACGGCGCCGACCAAGGAGGTGCCGGCCGACGATCCGCTGATCCTGATCTTCACCTCGGGCACCACCGGCAAGGCGAAGGGCGCGGTGCTCACCCACTGCGGCTTCGCGGCGAAGCTCGCGCTCGACCTCGGCCTATGCATGGACTTCAGCCGAGCGACCGGCTGTTGTGGATGAGCGACATGGGCTGGCTGGTCGGACCGATCATCGTCGCCGGGCCGACGCTGCTCGGCGGCACGGTGGTGATGGCCGAGGGCGCGCCCGACTATCCGGAGCGCGGCCGCATCTGGCGTCTGGTGCAGGACTTCCGGGTGAGCTTCCTCGGCATCGCGCCCACCATCGCACGTGCGCTGATGCAGTACGGCGACGTCGAGGTCGCGCGGTACGACCGGTCGTCGCTGCGCATCGTCGCTTCGACCGGCGAGCCATGGAACCCCGACTCCTGGCTTTGGGTGTTCAATACCGTCGGCGGCGCGCGTGTGCCGATCATCAACTACTCCGGGGGCACCGAGATCGGCGGCGGCATCCTGACCGGCACCGTGCTGCATCCGCTCAAGCCCTGCTCGTTCGCCGGGTCGTGCCCCGGCATGGGCGCCGACGTGGTCGACGCCAGCGGCAATCCGGTGCCGCGCGGCGAGGTCGGCGAGCTGGTGATGCGGGTGCCATCGATGGGACTCACGCGCGGGCTGTGGAAGGAGCCGGAGCGCTACCTGGAGAGCTACTGGAAGGTCATTCCGGGGATGTGGGTGCACGGCGACTTCGCATCGATCGACGCCGACGGGTTCTGGTACGTGCACGGGCGTTCGGACGACACCATCAAGGTCGCCGGCAAGCGCGTCGGGCCGGCCGAGATCGAGTCGGTGCTGCTCGCCACCGGCAAGGTCGCCGAGGCGGCGGCCATCGGCACGGCCGACGAGGTGAAGGGCCAAGCCGTGGTGTGCGTGTGCGTCGCGCGCGAAGCGGGGCCGACGCTCGCCGATGAGCTTTCGCAGGCCGTCGCGCGCAAGCTCGGCGCCCCTTCCGGCCGCGCTCGATCGTGTTCGTTACCGATCTGCCGAAGACCCGCAACATGAAGATCATGCGGCGCGTGGTCCGCTCGGTGCTCGAAGGGCGCGACCCCGGCGACCTCTCGGCACTGGTCAACCCGGACGCGGTCGCCGAGCTACGGCGCCTGGCGGACGTCTGACGCGGCCCCCGGGCGCACGGCAGCGGCGCATGCGCTGTACAGAGAGCGATCGGCCGGTCTTGCCCGGCACGACGCGCCGTCCGTTCCGTTGCCGCACGATCGTGAGCTGCGCCGTGGCTTGGCCCACGATCCTCCACCCGCCGCGATCCGCCGGGCGCGCCCGCGCGCGGCCGCTTGGCTGCGCGTCATGACGTCCGGCACGTATGCGTCGCGCGGGCGCGCCTCGGCGGACACCGCGAGCGAGGGCGGCAGAATCGCGCTCCTGCTCGAGCGCGACGGGCCGGCGGCGACCGTCGCCTGGGTGCGGCGCACAGCGCAGATCTACCGCCGCGCGGTCCTGCGTCGCGACGGCTACGGGCGCGAGTACCGTCGCGTGCTGATCGCGTCCTACTGCGAATTCAAGCGCTGGCTGCGGCGCCCGCCGGCGCAATGCGAGCCGTGTCCGCCGCACTCAGCACCGCACGACCGTGCATCCTGATCCGGAGTGCCGGATCCGGCTCGCCGCGCCGTGCGCGCGATGCTCAAGGCATCTTTGCGAGTATGCGAACTTCCCGGTCCGTCCCTCGAGCACCACGCTCACGTCGTTCGTGTCGTAGCCGCCGACGACGCTCCAGTAGGGTCCGGGCTTCGCCGTCGCCTGGCCCATCACGATGAGCGACATGGCGGCCTTGCCCTTGAGCACCAGGCCGTTCTTCTTCGCCTCGGCCATCGCCTGGCCGCTGTCGACGAATTCCTGTCCGACCGGATCCTTGACGTGCGGCCGCACCTCGAGCGTCCCGGCGATCTTGCCGCCCTTGATCTCGACCGAGTAGCCCTGCGTCGCCTTCGGCGAGTGGAAGAGATAGTCCCACTTCGCCGCCCTGCCCGAAGCATCGGCCGCAAGGGTCGAGACGCTGACCAGCGCGGCGTCGGACTGCCACTTCTTCGCCGAAGCGGCAGCGGCGGCGAGGCCGGCGCGGGCAGTGTCGTTGGCGGCAGCCGCCTGCGGCAGCAGGCTGGCTAAGGCGGCAACCGCGAGTGCGACGGCGAAGCGGATCATCGACGGCTCCATTTCTTGAACGTTTGCGATCTTGCTGGGCGCGTGCTCCCCGCCGCCCGGGCGGAATCGTACTGCAGTTCGCGCCGGCGGCGCGCGCCGGAATGTGGGAGGATTCGCGCCGCGGATCGCGCGGTGCGGCGACCCGCGGCGACCGCGGCATGAGCACAGAGCCGAACACAACCGGACTCGACCTTCTCGAGACGCCGGGGCATCTCCTGCGCAGATGCCAGCAGCGCGCGCACGAGATCTTCCGCGAGATGCTGGGCGGGTTCGGGCTCACCCAGCAGCAGACCGCGCTCTTGATCGCGCTCGCCCGGCGCTCCGACGCGAGCATCCAGGACCTCGCCGACGTGACCGGCACCGACCGCAACACGCTCGGGGACGTCGTGGCGCGGCTGATCGACCGCGGTCTGCTCGAGCGCCGCCGCGCGCCGGCCGACGCACGCGCCTACGAGCTGCGGGTCTCGGCGAGCGGTGCGCAGCTCCTCAGGCGCATGGCGCCGGGGCTCGCCGAGGTCCAGCGCCGGATCCTCGCGCCGCTCCGCCCGGCCGAGCGCGCGGCCTTCGTGCGCATGGCCCGGAGCATCGCGCTGCCCGACGCGGTACCCGCGTCCGCGACGCCTGGACGGCCGCGCCCGGCGGCGCGCCGCCGGAGCAGCGTGCGCCGCGGCACGGGGCGGCGCCGCACGCGCTCGGGAACCGCGGCGTAAACCGCGCTCGCGCGCGCATCCAGCAAGTCGTTGATTCCGCGCGATCCGGGCGCCCGCTTTGGCCGGAAGGGCATCGCCGCCCGGAGCGCCCCGGACCGGCGCCGGACGGGTCTGCGGCTTGCGAATACAACGTGTACGTTGTATATAGCCAGCAAGCGCTCGCGCCCGATCCCGCACCATCGCGGGGCCGCGCAGCGCGTGCGGCGTACTGGCGCGGAGGATCGATGTCCCAACTGAGGCGCTTGCCCAAGTTCGAGTTCGTCGGCCCGCGCTCGCTCGCCGAGGTCTGCGCCCTCACGGCCGAGGCCGCCGCTGGCGAGGTGCTGCTGCTCGCCGGCGGCACCGACGCCATCCTGCAGATGCGCCGGCGCGAGCGCACGCCGCGGCGCGTGGTCGGGCTGAAGGGCGTGCGCGACCTCGCCTTCGTGCGCGAGACCGGCGAAGGCGGCCTCGCGATCGGGGCAATGACCACGCTCGCCGAGCTGCTCGCCGCGCCGCTGGTGCGCAGCCGCTACGCGCTGCTGTGCGAGACCGCCGCGCAGATCGGCGGGATCGAGCTGCGCAACGTCGCGACCGTAGGCGGCAACGTCGCGGGCGCGCTCCCCTGCGCCGACTTGCCGCCCGCGCTGATGGCGCTCGAGGCGCGCGTCAAGCTCTCCAGCCGACGCGGCGAGCGCTGGGTGCCGCTCGACGAGTTCTTCCCCGAGTTCGGGCGCACGGCGGCGCGCGACGGCGAGCTCGTCTCCGAGATCGGCTTGCCGCGGCCGGCGCCGGGCAGCGGCGGTGCGTACCTCAAGTTTCACGACCGCCACTCGATGGACATGACCGTCGTGGGGGTGAGCGCCTGCGTGACCCGCGACGCCGAGCGCGGCGTGGTGCGCGATCTGCGGCTCGCCTTCGCAAGCGCCGCGCCGACGGTGTTCCGTGCGCGCCGGGCCGAGGCGCTGCTGCGCGGGGCCGCGCTCACCGAGCAGGCGCTCGAGGAGGTGGCCGAGGCCGCCTGCCGCGAGGCGGACCCGCGCACTTCCTGGCGCGCCAATCGCGAGTACCGCCAGGCGCTCGTGCGCAGTCTCACCAAGCGCGCCATCGGCCAGGCCTGGGCGAAGGCGGCGGCGAACGAAGGAGCTCCGTCATGAGAAGTCTCGTCGAGGTCACGCTGCGCGTGAACGGCATCGACCACGAGGTCGCAATCGCGCCGTGGCGCACGCTGCTCGAGGTGCTGCGCGAGACGCTCGCGCTCACCGGCACCAAGCGTTCCTGCGGCGAGGGCCAGTGCGGCACCTGCACGGTGCTCGTCGACGGCAAGGCGGTCAACGCCTGTCTGTACCTCGCGATCGAAGCGCAGGGGCGCGACGTCCGGACGATCGAGGGGCCGCCGCAGGGCGACCCGGCGCTTGCCGAGATCCAGCGCGCGTTCGCCGCCAACGGCGCGGTGCAGTGCGGCTTCTGCACGCCGGGGATGGTCATGGTCACGCGCGCGCTGCTCGCTGGCAATCCGGCACCGAACGAGGACGAGATCCGCGAGGCGCTCGTCGGGCACCTGTGCCGCTGCACCGGGTACGTGCAGATCGTCGAGGCGATCCAGGACGCCGCCGGGCGTCTCGCGCGGCAGGAGGCGCACTGACATGGCCGCCGAACCGCGCGACGATCTCCAGGTCATCGGCCGGCCGACGCCGAAGAAGGACGCGCTGCTCAAGGCCGCCGGCCGCGCCGAGTACGCCGACGATCTCAGCTTACCCGGGATGCTGCACGGCAAGCTGCTGCGCAGCCCGCATCCGCACGCGCGCATCGCGTCGATCGACGCGAGCCGCGCCGCGGCGCTGCCCGGCGTGCGCGCGGTCGTGACCGGCGCCGACTTCCCGGGCGTGCGCTACGGCAACCTGCCGAACACGCGCGACTACCAGCCGCTCGCCACCGACAAGGTGCGCTACATCGGCGAGGAGGTGGCGGCGGTGGCTGCGGTCGACGAAGACACCGCCGAGGAGGCGCTCGAACTGATCCGCGTCGAGTACGAGCCGCTGCCGGCGGTGTTCGATCCGGAGCAGGCGATGCAGCCCGATGCGCCGCAGCTCCATGCCCACGCTCCGGCAAACCTCTCGGCGCAGACCGGCTTTCACTTCGGCGACGTCGACGCGGGGTTCGCCGCGGCGGCCCACGTGCGCGAGGATGTGTTCGAGACCCAGCCGGTCAAGCAGGGCATGCTCGAGCCGCACGCGTGCGTCGGGCTGTGGGACGGCGCCGGCAAGGCGACCCTATGGGCGAGCAAGATGAGCCCCTACGTCGTATGGCGCCAGCTCGCGATGGGCCTCGACCTCAAGCCGGGCGACGTGCGCGTGGTGCAGACCTACGTCGGCGGCGGCTTCTCGGGGGCAAGCAGGAGGCCATGCCGATGGACTTCTGCGCGGTGATGCTCTCGCGCAAGAGCGGCCGGCCGGTGAAGCTCGTCCACACCATGGACGAGGTGCTCACCATCGGCCACATGCGCCATCCGATGAAGATCTGGCTGCGCACCGGCACCGGGCGCGACGGGCGCATCCTGGCGCAGCACTGCCGGCTGCTCGCCAACGGCGGCGCCTATTCGAGCATCGGCGGATTCACCATCTTCCTCGCCGGGGCGATGCTCAATCTGCCCTACCGGGTGCCGAACATCAAGTACGAGGCGCGGCGCATCTACACCAACAACGGCTTCTGCGGCGCGCTGCGCGGCCACACCGTGGTGCAGATGTGCTTCGCGCGCGACTCGCAGCTCGAGATGATCGCCGCCGACCTCGGCATCGACCCGGTCGAGATCCGCCACCGCAACGCGATCCAGCCCGGCGACGTCACGCCGAACGGCTTTCGCGTCGGCACCTTCGCTTTCGACGAGTGCATCGAGCGGGTGATCGCGGACTCCGGCTGGCGCGAGAAGCGTGGCCGGCTGCCGAAGTACCGCGGAATCGGCCTCGGCTGCGGCGCCCACCTCTCCGGCGCGCGCCTGATGGGGCACTCGGCCTCGGCCGCCGAGATCCGGGTGCAGGAAGACGGCACCGTGCAGCTCACCACCGGCTCGACCGACGTCGGCCAGGGCGTCGAAACGGTGATGGCGATGATCGCGGCCGAGGTGCTCGGCATCGAGCCCGACGACGTGCGCTGCACCAAGGTCGACACCGAGTCGACCCCGGTGGATCCCGGAACGTTCGGCTCGCGGGTGACGCTTTTCACCGGCAACGCGGTCAAGCGCGCCGCCGAGGACGCGCGCCGCCAGCTCGCCGAGATGGCCGGCAAACGCCTCGGCACGGATCCAGAAGAGCTCGTGTTCCGCGGACGCGAGATCTTCAGCCGGCGCGACGAAACCCTGCGCATCGCGCTCAAGGAGACGGTGCGCTGGGGCACCTTCCAGCTCGGGCGCGTGGTCACCGGGCGCGGCACCTACGCGGCGGGCGAGGAGAAGATCGACTTTCGCACCGGCTACGGCAACCTCTCGCCGGCCTACAATCCGTCCGCCTGCGCCGTCGAGGTCGAGGTCGATCCGGAGACCGGCCGCGTGACGGTGGTCGGGTTCTGGGGCGCCGACGACAGCGGCATGCCGCTCAATCCGCTGGCGGTGAAGGGCCAGGTGATCGGCGCCACCGTCATGTCGATCGGGCACGCGCTCTACGAGCATCTGATCCGGGTGGATGGTAAGGTGATGAACGCCTCGTTTCGCGACTACAAGATGCCGCTCGCGACCGATGTTCCGAAGCTCGAACGGTTCCGGCACGCCAACGTGATCACCTGGGAGCCCGAGGGGCCGTTCGGCGCCAAAGAGGCGGGCCAGGGCGCCGGCACTGGGGTGATCGCGGCCATCGCCAGCGCGATCTATGATGCGACCGGGGTGCGCATGACCCGCCTGCCGATGACGCCCGAGCGCATCCTGCTCGGGCTCGCCGCGGCGCAGGAAGCGCGGCAGGGCCGCGGCGCGTAGGCGGGCGGCGCCGACCGCCGGGGCGCAGGGAGGGAAGGACGGTGCTCGCGGGATGCACGTCGTGGCCGCCGGAGCTCGTGCAGCAGTACGTGCGCAGCGGCCGCTGGCAGCCGAAGACGCTGGCGAACGTGCTGGAGGAGGCCGCGCTTGCCCATCCGCAGCGCGCGTTCTCTCGCCGACCGCGACGGGCAGCTCACCTACGCCGAAGTCGATCGGCTCGCCGAGCGCGCGGCGCTCGCGCTACTCGAGCGCGGGCTGCGCGCGCACGACATCGCGCTGGTGCAGCTGCCGAACGTGCGCGAGTTCGTGATCGTCTTCTTCGCGCTGCACAAGATCGGCGTCGTGCCGGTCCTGTGCCTCCCCGCCCACCGGCGCGCCGAGATCGGCCACTTCGCCGCGGCGACCGGCGCGGTCGCTTATTTCTTCGCGCCGGGCTTCCGCGGCTTCGACTACGCGGCAATGGCGCGCGAGGTGCAGGCGGAGGCGCCCGCACTGCGCCACCTGATCGCCACCGGCGAGGGCGCCGAGCCTGGCGTCGATTATCTCGGCCCCTGGCTCGCACGCGATCGCGGCCCCGGCGAGGCGCGAGCGGCGCTGGCGCGCCAGCGCCCCGATCCGTTCGATGTCGCGCTCATGCTGCTCTCGGGCGGCACCACCGGCGTACCGAAGCTCATCCCGCGCACCCACGCGGACTATCTCTACAACGCGCGCGAGTGCGCGCGCGTGCTGGGATGGAGCAGTGACACCGTGTTCCTGGCGGGCCTGCCGCTCGCGCACAACTTCGCGCTGGGCGCCCCGGGCATGGTGGCGGTGCTGGCGGTCGGCGGCAGCGTGGCGCTCGGCACATCCACCGACGCCGAAGCGCTGTTCGAGGCGGTGGCGCGGCACGGGGTCACGGTCCTGCCGGCGACGCCCGCGTTGCTGATCACGCTGCTAGACGCTGCGCGGCGCGTGCGCCACGACCTCGGCTCGCTGCGCCAGGTGTGCGTGGGCGGCCAGCGCATGCTGCCCGAGCTCTATGACCGGCTGCGCGCCGCGCTGCCGCAGGCGGTGCCGCTCCATGCATTCGGCATGGCCGAGGGGCTCACCAACTTGACCCGGCCCGGCGACGCACCGCGGGTCGCGCGCGAGACCCAGGGGCGGCCGGTGTCGCCGGCCGACGAGATCCGGATCGTCGACGACGATGGCGCCGCGGTTCCCGAGGGCGAAGTGGGCGAGCTCCTCGCGCGCGGCCCGTACACGATCCGCGGCTACTACCGCGCCGCCGAGCACAATCGCAGCGCCTTCACCGCGGACGGGTTCTACCGCACCGGCGACCTCGTGCGCCGGCACGCGAGCGGCAACCTGGTGGTCGAGGGACGCAAGAAGGACCTCATCAACCGCGGCGGCGAGAAGATCAGCGCCGAGGAGATCGAAAACCTGGTGCTCGCGCACGACAGGGTGCGCATGGCCGCGGTGGTCGCGATGCCCGACCCGGTGATGGGAGAGCGCGCGTGCGCATTCGTTATCCTCAAGGAGGGGGCGTCGCTCACGCTGGGCGAGCTGAACGCGTTCCTGCTCGCGCGCGAGATCGCCAAGTTCAAGCTGCCCGAGCGGCTCGAGGTCGTCGAATCGTTCCCGCTCACCGCGATGGGCAAGGTCGCCAAGAAGGCGCTGCGCGAGGTGATTGCGTCCCGGCTGCACGGCGCGGAGCCGTCTCGTGCTTGACTTGCCGCGCGTGGCGGCTACACGATGGCGCCTGCTGTCGTCGAACTGCTCATCTGCGAGATGGGGGTGATCACGCCGCCCCTCGGGGTGAACGTGTTCGTCATCGAGGGCATCGCGCCGGCGATTCCGCCCGGGGACATCTTCGAGGGCAGCTTCCCGTTCCTGTGCGCAGTCATCCTGCTGTGCGTCGTCACGCCGTTCGTGCCGGAGATCGCCACGTTCCCGCCGAATCTGGTGACGAAATAGAGCCGCAACGGCGCGCGCGGATGTGATGCGCGCGGTTGCCAGCGGCGTACGAATCGGCTTATCTTGCCGCAGCGGCCGGCGGGCAGACTGCTGCGGGCAGGCGGACGGGCACGGACGTGCGCCGCACGACGCCCGATTCCGACACGGGGGATGAGACCCCCGGCGGTGCGCCGCCAGGAGCCACACGAGCCGTCGACGCGCGGCAGCCGCGCCGGGAATCCGGCGCTGCCGGCGCGCCGATCCATCGTCCGGACCGGGCAATCACGTCGAAAGGAAGTCTCGCATGAAGGTGAACAAGATCGACCACATCTGCATCGCGGTGCGCAATCTCGAGCAGGCGCGCAAGGTGTGGGAGCCGGTGCTCGGCAAGAGCGCGCCCGACGACGCCTACGTCGACGAGCCGGAGAAGATCCGGGTGGCGCGCTACTGGCTCGGCGAAGTGGGGTTCGAGCTGATGGAGTCGACCACTCCCGATGGCGAAGTCGCCAAGTTCATCGAGAAGCGCGGCGAGGGCGTGATGCTCATCAGCTTCAATGTCGACAACACGCGCCAGGCGATGGGCGAGCTGAAGGGCAAGGGCTACCCGTTCATCGGCGGGGCGCGACCGTTCCGCGACTGCGAATTCGCCTTCATTCCGCCGAAATCGATGAACGGCGTTCTGCTCGAGCTGATCGACTACAAGTGGCGCGAGCTGGAGGAGCGCAAGGCCTGACGCCCGCGCCCGAAGGGGGCGGCGAAGCGCCGCTATGGCCTACACCGCACATCTCGACACCTTCGCGCGCGACCGCCTGCCGCCGCGCGGGCAGTGGCCGGAGCTTTTGTTCGAGCTCCCGTTCCTGCGGTATCCGGCGCGCCTCAACTGCGCCGCAGAGCTGCTTGACCGGACGGCGGCCGCCGGGCACGCCGGCCGCCCCGCCCTGTACGCCCCCTCGGCGCAAGGCACGGTGGCGTGGCGCTACGGCGAGCTGCTGGCGCGGGCCAATCGCATCGCGCACGTCCTGCGCGGCGACCTGGGGCTCGTGCCGGGAGCGCGCGTGCTGCTGCGCGGACCCAACAACCCGACACTGGTCGCCTGCTGGTTCGCGGTGCTCAAGGCAGGCGGTATCGTGGTCGCCACCATGCCGCTCCTGCGCGCGCGCGAGCTCGGCGAGATCATCGACACCGCGCGGGTGTCGATCGCGCTGTGCGACGGGCGGCTGGACGAGGAGCTGCGTGCCGCCGCCGCGCAGCGGCCGGGGCTCACCGACATCGTGTGCTTCGAGGACGGCGGGCACGGGGCGCTGGAGCGCCTGATGGAGCCCCATCCAACCGAGTTCTGCAACGTCGACACCGCGGCCGACGACGTCGCCCTCATTGCCTTCACCTCGGGCACCACGGGCCGGCCCAAGGGGACGCTCCACTTCCACCGCGACGTGATGGCGATGGCGGACTGCTTCCCGCGCGCCTGCCTCGAGCCGTCGCCGCAGGACATCTGCTGCGGCACGCCGCCAATCGCCTTCACTTTCGGCCTCGGCAGCCTGGTCGCCTTCCCGATGCGTTTCGGCGCCGCCACCGCGTTGATCGAGCGGCCGTCGCCGGAGCTGCTGCTCGAGACCGTGCGGGCGCTCCGCGTGACCACCTTGTTCACCGCACCGACCTACTACCGGCGGCTGGCCGGCATCGTGGGGGCTTCGATGTCTCCTCGCTGCGCGCCTGCGTGTCGGCGGGCGAGGCGCTGCCCGACGCGACGCGGCAGCGGTTCCGGCAGGCGAGCGGCATCGAGATCATCGACGGGATCGGCTCGACCGAGATGACGCATTTCTTCATCTCGCACGCGCCGCAGCGGGCGCGCCGTGGCGCGACCGGCTACGCGATTCCAGGCTACCGCGCTACGGTGCTCGACGAATCGGGCACGCAGTGCCCGCCCGGGGTCGTGGGCCGCCTCGCGGTCAAGGGGCCCACGGGCTGCCGTTACCTCGACGATCCGCGCCAGCGCGCGTATGTTCAGCACGGCTGGAACGTCACCGGCGACGCCTTCTCCATGGACGAGGACGGCTACTTCTACTACCAGGCGCGCACCGACGACATGATCGTCTCGGCCGGCTACAACATATCCGGTCCCGAGGTCGAGGCGGCGCTGCTCGAGCATCCGGCCGTGGCCGAATGCGGTGTCGTCGGGGTTCCGGACGAGGAGCGCGGGCAGACGGTGAAGGCGTTCGTCGTGCTCAGCCCGGGACACGAACCGGGCGAGCGCACCGTCCGGGCACTGCAGGAGCACGCCAAGTCGGCGATCGCACCCTACAAGTATCCGCGCCGGATCGCGTTCGTGCGCGATCTGCCGCGCACCGAGTCTGGCAAGCTGCAGCGCTTCCGGCTGCGCGAGATGGGCTGAAGGATGCGCCGCGGGCGATCCGGTCGGCGCGCTGCGCGACGCTGGACGTGGGCAAAGATCGAGCGGCGGCCCGCGCCTAGCCTGGCCCGATGTCCCGCGCCGTACGTGACCTGATTCGCGAGGGCGGCCTGCCCGCCGTCGAGGCGCGGCTGCTGCTCGCGGCGAGCCTCGGCGTGGATCGGGCCTGGCTCCTCGCGCACCCGGATGATCCGCTCGACGACGCGTGCAGCGCACGGGCGCGCGAGCTCTTTCGCCGGCGCCGCGCGGGCGAGCCGGTCGCGTACATCGTCGGAGCGCGCGAGTTCTACGGTCTCCCACTCGAGATCACGCCCGCCGTGCTCATTCCGCGCCCGGAGACCGAACTGCTGGTGGATCTCGCGCTCCGCCACGCCGCGGGGGGCGCACGCCGCGCACTCGACCTCGGCACCGGCAGCGGCGCGATCGCGGTCGCGCTTGCCCGCTCGGCACCCGCGCTCGAGGTGTGGGCGGCCGAAGCCTCGCCCGCGGCGCTGGCGGTCGCGTGCAGGAACGCGGCGCGCCATGCACCCCAGGTGCACATCGTGCAGTCGGATTGGTTCGCCTCGCTCGGCGCGGAGCGGTTCGACCTGATCGTCTCGAACCCGCCCTACGTCGCCGCGGGCGACCCGCACCTCGAGCAAGGCGACGTGCGGTTCGAACCCCGCTCGGCGCTCGTCGGCGGTGCCGACGGGCTCGACTGCATCCGACGCATCGTGGGCGAGGCCCGCGATCATCTCGCGGCGGGGGGTGGCTCGCCGTCGAGCACGGCCACGATCAGGCCGCACGGTGCCGGGCGCTCCTGGCCGAGCATGGCTACGCCGACGTATCGAGCATGCCGGACCTGGCCGGTATTGCGCGCGTGACCGCGGGCCGCGCGCCGTAGGGCGGCTCAGCGCCGCCGCACCGAGCGCAAGGCATGCTTGAGCCGGACGAGATCGCGCGCCGCGCCGCGCGCGGCCCGCGCCTCCATCGTCCGGTAGCGGTGCAGCACCTCGCGTCCGAGCGGCGTGAGCGCCGCGCCGCCACCCGCCTCGCCGCCCTTGGCCGCCGCGACGAGCGGCGTGCGGAAGCAGCGGTTCATGGCATCGACGAGCAGCCACGCGCGCTTGTAGCTCATGCCCATGCGCCGCGCCGCGGCCGCGATCGAGCCGGTCGCCTCGACCGCTTCGAGCAGGTCGGCCTTGCCCGGCCCGATCGCCACGTCGCGCTCGAGCACGATGCGCAGGCGCACGCCGAGCGTGATGTTGCCCGCCTTCATGAGCCGTCTCGCATCGCCGGCGATTGTACGCCACCGTCCTGAATCGCAGCGCGTATTGTAAAAGAGGCTCCGAGTCCGATATGTTTAGACGGCTATAACGAATACCCCGGGGACGAGCCATGCGAAGACTTTCGTTCCTCACGCTGTCGTTCCTCATGCTCGCGGCGGCTGCGTGCCTGCCGGCGCGCGCGGCCGGGGCGCCGGTGGTTGCGGCAGCGGCGAACCTCGGCTTCGCGCTGCCCGAGATCGCCGCCGCGTTCGAGCGCGCGACCGGCCGCCGCGTCGAGCTCGCGTTCGGCTCCTCGGGTAATCTCGCGCGCCAGATCGTCCAGGGCGGACCCTACGAGCTGTTTCTCTCGGCCGACGAGGCGCGCGTGCACTACGTGCTCGAGCGGGGTCGAGCGGAGGATGCGGGGCGTATCTACGCGGTCGGCCGGCTCGCGCTCTTCGCGGCGCACGGCTCTCCGGTCGCGGTCGATCCGGAGCTCGCGGGGCTCGCCGCCGCGCTGCGCGAGGGCAAGGTCCGGCGGATCGCGATCGCCAACCCGGAGCTCGCGCCCTACGGTGCGGCCGCGCGCGAGGTGCTGCGGCGCCAGGGGCTATGGGAGGCGGCGCAAGGCAGGCTCGCGGTGGGCGAGAACGTGAGCCAGGCGGCGCAGTTCGCGCTCACCGGCGCAGTCGATGCGGCGTTCATCCCCTATTCGCTCGCGCGCGCACCGACGCTGCAGGGCAAGGGCGCCGTCGCTCTCCTGCCGGATTCGCAGCACGCACCGATTCGCCAGCGCATGGCGCTGCTGAAGGGCGCGGGTGAGACTGCACGCGCGTTCCACGCCTTCATGACGGGTGGCGAAGCGCGCGCGATTCTCGAGCGCTACGGCTTCGCTTCGCCGGTGGAGTAGGGCGCAGCACGCGTGGACTGGGCGGCGCTCGTCCTTTCGCTCGAGCTCGCGGCGGCGACCGCGCTCGTGCTGTTGCCGCTCGCCGTCGTGCTCGCGCGCGAGCTCGCCTGGCGCCGGTTCGCGGGCAAGGCGGTGGTCGAGGCCGCGGTCGCGCTTCCGCTCGTGCTGCCGCCGACGGTGCTCGGATACTATCTGCTCGTCGCCTTCGCGCCGGCGAGCCCGCTCGGCCATGCGTTCGCCGCGCTCACCGGAGGGACGCTCGTGTTCAGCTTCGCGGGGCTGCTCGCGGCCTCGATCGTCTTCAACCTGCCCTTCGCGGTGCAGCCGGTGCAGCGCGCGTTCGAGGCGATCCCCGAGGAGGTGCGAGAGGCGGGGGTGGCTGTGCGGGATGTCGGGATGGCGCACGCTGTGGCGCGTCGAGCTGCCGCTCGCCTGGCCGGGTCTGCTGAGCGCCTTCGTACTCACCTTCGCGCACACGCTCGGCGAGTTCGGCGTCGTGCTGATGGTCGGCGGCAACATCCCCGGCGAGACCCGCACGGTGGCGATCGCGATCTACGACCGCGTGCAGGCGCTCGACGACCGGGCGGCGGGGGCGATGTCGGCGCTGCTGCTCGCGATCTCGTTCGTCTCGATCGCGTTCATCTACGGCATCGACCGCGCGCGGAGGCGGCGTGGCTGAGCCGGCGCTGCGCGTGCGGCTCGCGCAGCGCGCGCCGATTCCCCTCGCGGTGGAGCTCGATTGCGCCGCGGGGAGAGCTGCTGGCGCTGGTCGGCCCCTCCGGCAGCGGCAAGACCACGATCCTGCGTGCGATCGCGGGGCTCGTCCGCCCGCGCGAGGGCGAGATCCGCTGCGCGGGCGAGACCTGGCAGGATGCCGCGCGGTTCGTCGCGCCGCAGGCGCGGCACGTCGGGATGGTGTTCCAGCATTACGCGCTCTTCCCCCACCTCACTGCGCGCGGCAACGTCGAGGCCGCGCTCGGCACCATGCCGGCCGGAGCGCGGCGCACCCGCGCCGACGAGCTGCTCGCGCTGGTGCACCTCGCCGGGCTCCAGGACCGGCTGCCGCGTGCGCTCTCCGGCGGCCAGCAACAGCGCGTTGCGGTCGCGCGAGCGCTCGCGCGCGACCCTCGGGTGCTGCTCCTCGACGAGCCGTTCTCCGCGGTCGACCAGGTGACGCGCCGGCGGCTGCAGCGCGAGCTCGCGCAGCTCCGCCAGCGGCTCGCCATGCCGATCGTCCTGGTGACTCACGATCTGGAGGAAGCTGCCACCCTTGCCGACCGCATGGTCGTTCTGCAGACCGGCGAGACGCTGCAGTCCGGTCCGCCGTTCGAGCTGATGGCGCGACCGCGCGACGTGCAGGTGGCGCGGCTGGTGGACTTCCGCAACCTGTTCCACGGCGAGATCGCCAGGCACGATGCGGCGGGCGGGCGCACGCTCGTGCGCTGGCTCGGTTACACGCTGGAGGCGACCGCGCATCCGGCGTTCGCTGCGGGTGCGCGGGTGTGCTGGGGAATCCTGCCGGCGCACTGCATCCTGCACCGGCGCGACCGTCCCTCGCGCGGCGAGCGGGAAAATCCGGTCGCCGGAGTGATCGCCGAATTCGTTCCGTTCGGCGAAAACGCCGCAGTGACGATGCGCGTCGACGGACGCTCAGACGCCGAGCTTCAGCTCCAGGTCCCGCTGCACGTCGCGCGGCGCAACGGGCTCGCGCTCGGCGTGGAGATCAGGGTATCGCTCCTACAGGACGGCATCCACCTGATGCCGTATGCGCCGCTCGAGCGGCGTCCGGGTGCAGCGGTGCCGGTTGACCAGACGCCGCCGGCGAGCTAAAATCCGACGAATTTTGTCGGGTATTCAGCCCGGTCCGCCGAATGCCGGAACGCTCAGGAGCAGACCCCATGGACGTACAAGACCGCATCAAACAGACCGTGACCGGCAACAAGGTGGTGCTCTACATGAAAGGCACGCCGGACTTTCCCCAGTGCGGGTTCTCCGCCAACGCGGTGGCGATCCTCAACGCCTGCGGCGTAGACGACTTCGCCAGCGTGAACGTGCTCGAGGACCCCGAAGTGCGCCAGGGCATCAAGGCGTTCGCGAACTGGCCGACGATCCCGCAACTCTACGTCAACGGCGAGTTCGTGGGCGGCGCCGACATCCTGCGCGAGATGTACCAGTCGGGCGAGCTGCAGCGGCTGCTCGAAGGCGTGAAGGCCTGAGGGGCGCTGGCCCTTGCCGGCGAGCATCTCGCACTGACCAGGGGAATCCGCAAGAGGGCGACGCGCGCGCGTCGCCCTTTGCGTTTGACAGCCGCGCCGCGCCCCCATACAGTTTTGTCTACAAACCATACCGGCGCGCCGTGCGTTCTGCGCCCGCGGCCGGCGACCGGCGGCGCGCATCGGCTCCGCCGGCGAAGTCGGGACGGGGCGGCGAGTGCTTGACGAGGGATTTCTGCGAGAGATCGAGCGGCTGCGGCTGGCAGGCACCGGTTTCTGCATCGCAACCATCGTCGATGCGCGCGGCAGCATCCCGCAGATCGTCGGCGCGACCGCGGTCTTCACCCGCGACGGACTCGCGCACGGGACGGTCGGCGGCGGCCGGCTCGAGACGATGTGCGCGGAGCGCGCGCGCGCGCTGCTTGCCGGCGGTGCTGCCGCACGGACCCGCTTCGAGCGCGTCAACCTGCAGCGCGACATCGGGATGACCTGCGGCGGCGAGGTGGCGCTCTACTTCGAAGTGCACCGCCGCGACCAGGACTGGAACATCGCGGTGTTCGGCGCCGGCCACATCGCGCAGGCCCTCTGCCGGTTCCTGGTCGAGCTCGACTGCCGCGCGGTCTGCATCGACACGCGCGCGGAATGGCTCGATCGCCTGCCGCGCAGCCCCAAGCTCGAGGCCGTGCGCGTGACCGACTATGCGGACGGCGTCGACCGGATCGCGCCAGGCGGCGACGTGCTCATCATGACCGTCGGGCACAGCGCGGACCTGCCGATCCTGAAAGCGATCGCGGCCCGCGGGCCGGACATCGCCCACCTCGGGCTGATCGGCAGCGACGCGAAGGCGCACATCGTCCGCCGCGAGCTCGCCGAGGCGGGCGTCGCGCAGGCGTTCATCGACCGCATCGTCTGCCCGCTCGGCGAAAAAGCTCGGCAACAACACGCCCGCCGAGATCGCCGTCGGCATCGTGAGCCAGCTCCTCAAGCTGCGGCAGAGCGCACGCGCCTGACCGAGCCGTGACCAAGGTCAAGCCGAACGCCGCGCCGCCCGGCGTCGATTTCGGCAGGCTGCCCGGCTATATCGGCTACCAGGTCCGGCAAACGCAGTCGGCCATCTTCCGCGACATCGCGCGCTCGATCGGGGGGCTCGGCGTGACCCCGGGCGAATTCAGCCTGCTCACGATGCTCGAGGCGAACCCGGGCCTGAACTCGGTGACCCTCGCCCGGCTCTACCGGCTCGACAAGGCCACCCTGTCGCTCTCGCTGAAGCGGCTCGCCGGGCGCGGCCTGATCCGCACGGAGCGCAGCGCGGAGGACCGGCGCTACTACGCGCTGCGGCTGACCACGGCCGGACGCAAGACCCTCGCGCGCGTCACGCGGCACATCGAGGAGCAGGAGCGTGCCATGGACGCGGTCCTCGGGCCGGGAGAGCGCGAGCAGATCCTGGACGCACTCAGGCGCATCGCCGGAGTGTTCGACCGCTGAGCCGCAAGCGTTTGCCGGACGGCTCACACTCCGCGGATGAGAATCATTCATCGGCGGCGCCAAGCCGTCGGCCGCAGCGTGCGCCGGGCGATTGACAGTCGCCCGCGGCCGGGCATACAGTTTTATCTACAAACTATAAGACCAAGCCGTCGGCGGGCGCCGGCGGCGCGGCCCGGCGGCGCAGGCGCTGCGCGCGGGCGGATGCGGGACCGGGAGCGCCGTGGCCGGTTGGCCCTGCCATATCCTGGAGAACCGCGCATGATCCTGTTCGATTTCGAGCTCGAGCGTCCCGACACCGCGGCCGACGCGGTGGCAATGCTCGCGCGCCTGCGCGGCGACGCGCGCCTGCTCGCCGGCGGCACCGACCTCGTGCCGAACATGCGCGCCGAGCTTGTGAGGCCCGGCGTGCTCGTGAGCCTCGCGGCGGTCGCGCCGGCGGCGCCGGAGACGCTGTCGGACGGGAGGCTGCGCGTCGACGCGCTTTCCCGCCTCGCCGATCTCGAGCGCTCGAGCGCGGTGTGCGCGCACGCGCCGATGCTCGCCGAGAGCGCACGCGCGGTGGGCGGCAACCAGGTGCGCGAGATGGGGACGCTCGGCGGCAACCTGTGCCAGGAGAGCCGCTGCCTCTACTACAACCAGCGGCACGACTACCAGTTCGCCGCACCGTGCTACAAGCTCGGCGGTGAGCGCTGCTATCCGTTCCCGACCAACAAGCGCGACACCTGCTGGTCGGTCCACATGTCGGACGTCGCGCCCGCGCTCGTCGCGCTCGGTGCCGAGCTAGAGGTCCTGGGCGAGGCGGGCCCCCGCCGCATCCCCGCCGAGGAACTCTTCAGCGGCAACGGCCTCGCGCCCATCGCGCTCGATGCCGCCGAGCTCATCCGCGCGGTGATCGTGCCGGCGCCCGCGCCGCGCAGCGGATGGGGCTTCCACAAGTCGACGGTGCGCGGCGGCCTGGAGTTCGGCATGGCCGTGATGGCGGTGATGCTCGCCCTCGCCGACGACGGCAAGACGTGCGCCAGCGCACGCGTCGCCATCGGTGCGGTGCGCGAGCGGCCGGTGCGGGCGCCGGCGGCCGAGCGCTTGCTCGCCGGCGCGGCACTCGATGACGCGCGGCTCGCCGAAGCGGCCGCCGCGGCGGCGAAGGAAGTGAACCCCCTGCCGCACCACGGCTTCACCAGGCGCTACCTGATGGACAACATCCGGGTGCACCTTCGCCGCACGCTCGCGCTCGCGCTGGACCGCGCGCGCGGCGCGCGCGCCTGAGCCGGCCCTGACACGACGAGGAGAGACCGATGCTGGACGTCACCAAGAGCGGCCTTGGCACCGATGCGCGAGCGCGGTCGCGGCTCGTCTCGCTGTGCGTGAACGGCGAGTGGCACGAGGTCGCGGTCAAGCCGCGGGTCACGCTGGTCGAGGCGATCCGGGAGGCGATCGGGCTCACCGGCACCAAGGCCGGCTGCGAGAGCGGCACCTGCGGCGCCTGCACCGTCCTTCTCGACGGACGGCCCGTGCTCGCCTGCATCACGCTCGCGGTCGAGTGCGACGGCGCGCAGGTGCGCACCGTCGAAGGGCTGGCCGACGGCGAGAAGCTGAGCGCGCTGCAGGAGGCGTTCCTCGACCAGGGCGCGCTCCAGTGCGGGTTCTGCACCCCGGGCATGCTGATGTCGGCGACCGCGCTGCTCGAGCGCAGCTCGCAGCCGACGCGCGAGGAGATCAACAAGGCGCTGGAGGGCAATCTCTGCCGGTGCACGGGATACAACGCGATCGTGGACGCCGTCCTGCAGGCGTCGGACCAGGGCGTGAAGCCCGTCATGAAGTGAGGCGGCCGTGGACGGCGCAAAACCGGGGGTGCCCGAATGAGCGAACTCAACTACGTGGGCAAGAGCTGGCGGCGCAAGGACGGTCCGGACAAGGTGACCGGGAAGGCCGTCTACACGCAGGACGTCAAGCTTCCGGGAACGCTCGTCGGGCGCATCCTGCGCAGTCCGCACCCGCACGCGCGCATCGTGCGCATCGACACCGCGCGCGCGCGCGCGCTGCCCGGGGTCAAGGCGGTGATCACGGTCGACGACACCAAGGGGATCAAGCACGGCTTCGTCGAGACGCCGCGCTACCCGCCCGACCAGGAGGTGCTCGCGCGCGGCAAGGTGGTGTACGTGGGCGAGGAGATCGCGGCGGTCGCCGCGGTCGACCCGATCACGGCGCTCAAGGCCGTCGAGCTGATCGACGTCGAGTACGAGGAGCTTCCGCGGTCTTCGATCCGCTCGAGGCGATGAAACCCGGCGCGCCCGAGGTGCATCCCACCCACCCCAAGGTCACCGATCCGTATTCGAATATCGGCGGCAAGTCGGAGACGGAATGGGGCGACGTCGAGCGCGGCTTCGCCGAGTCGGACTACGTGCGCGAGGACCGCTTCGAGAGCCACCTGCGCACGCACGGCTACCTCGAGCCGCACGTGACGCTCGCCCACTGGGAGGGCGACAAGCTGAACGTGTGGACCTCCTCGATGGGGGCGTTCGTCAAGCGCGCCAAGCTCGCGCGCACGCTCGACCTGCCGTACTCGGCGGTGCGGATCCACAAGACCTACGTCGGCGGCACCTTCGGCGGCAAGATCGACCTCTACTCGCACGAGTACTGTGCCGCGCGCCTGTCGATGATCACCGGCCGGCCGGTGCGCATCGTCGCGAGCCGCGAGGAGATCTTCAGCGCCTTCCGCCACGGGCAGCCGCTCGCGATGGAGATCAAGACCGGGGTGAGGAAGGACGGCACGATCGTCGCCCAGCGGATCCGCGTGATCAACAATTCCGGCGGCTTCCGCGGCAGCGGCGTGGTGGTGATCTTCCTCGCCTGGGGCTTCACCATGATCCCGTACCGCATCCCGAACTTGCGCTACGAGGGATTCTCGGTCTACACCAACCACCCGGTGCGCGCGCCGCAGCGCGGGCACGGCGCGCCGCAGATCCGTTTCGCCATCGAGTCGCAGCTCGACCGCATCGCCGAGGACCTCGGCATCGACCCGATCACGATCCGGCTGCGCAACGCCCGCCTGCCCGGAGAGCGGCTGCCGAACGGGGACAACGTGCACAACGCCGGGCTGGTCGAATGCATCAGGATCGCGGCCGGGAAGTCCGGCTTTCTCGAGAAGTACGGCCGCGACCGGCGCTCGCCGCCGCAGGGCACGATCCGCCGCGGCATCGGCATCGGCGTCAGCGCCTACATGGGCGGCACACTGATCTATCCCAATGGGTCGGCGGTCATCGTCAAGATGAACGACGACGGTTCCGCGATCGTTCTGACCGGCGCGATCGACATCGGCCAGGGCGCGGAGACGGTGATCTCGCAGATCGTCGCCGAGGAGCTCGCGATCGGCATGGACGACGTGAAGATTATCTCCTCGGACACCGACGCCACGCCGCAGGACATCGGCGCCTGGATCAGCGGCATGACCTACGTCACTGGCAACGCCGCGCGCCAGGCCGCCGGCAACGCGCGCGACAAGCTGATCGCGGTGGCCTCCGAGCGGCTCGGCGTGCCGGTCGGCGACCTCGCCGCGAAGGACAAGGTGGTGTACAGCACGCGCGACCCGTCGGCGCGCATGACCTATCGCGAGGTGATCGCCGCGAGCGTTGCCACGCGCCGCGGCGACACGGTCATCGGCGAGGGTTACTGGCGCACGATGCGCGACGAGCCCAACCACCCGAGCCTCGCCACTACCAAGGGCCGCTGGACCGAGAACTATGCCTTCAGCGCGCAGGTGGCCGAGGTCGAGGTGGACATCGAGACCGGCGAGGCGCGCCTCGTGAAGGCGCTCACCGTGCACGACTGCGGGTTCCCGGTGAACCCGGCGCTGGTGAAGGGGCAGATCGACGGCCAGATCTCGATGGCGCTCGGCCACGCGTTCATGGAGGAGGTGATGACCAAGGACGGCTACACCTTGAATCCCAACTGGCTCGACTACCGGATGCCCACCATCCACAACATGGCGGTGTCGGAGGACGCCGACGTGATCACCGAGCAGTATCGCGTCGGCCAGCCTTACCGCACCAAGGAGGTCGGCGAGGGGCTGGTCTCCGGCATCCTGGCGGCGATGGCGAACGCGGTGTACGACGCCACCGGCGTGCGCCTCAACTCGACGCCGTTCAGCGCGGAGAAAATCCTCTACGGGCTCAAGGCGCTCGAGTTCGAGCAGAAGCGGTCGCAGCCCAAGGAGACGGTCGGCGCATGAGCTCCGCGCAGGTCTTCTACTGGGACGAGCGCATGGAGCGCATGCCGCGTGTCGAGCTCGCGCGGCACCAGCTGGCGAAGCTGCGCGACCAGCTCGCCCACGTGCACGCGCGCAGCCCGTTCTACCGGCGCAAGCTCGACGCCGCCGGCGTGCGGCCCGAGGAGATCCGCTGCTACGACGACGTGCGGCGGATTCCCTTCACCGAGAAGGACGAGCTGCGCGAGAGCCAGGAGCGCCACCCGCCGTGGGGCGACTTCGCCTGCATCACCCCGCGCGAGGCGGTGCGCGTGTTCCAGACGTCCGGCACCACCGGCCGGCCGGTACGGGTGATGTGGAGCCGCAACGACTGGCACGAGCGCTTCTACGAGCAGTTCAGCCACTTCCGCTGCGGGTACGGACTCACCGAGGACGACGTGCTCTTCGTGCCGTTCAACTACGGCCTGTTCGTCGCCTGGTGGGGCTTCCAGACCGCGATGGAACGGGCCGGACTGCTCGTCATCCCGGGGGGCGGCCAGAGTTCCAAGGACCGCCTGCGCGCGATGCTCGACTGGGGCGCCACCGTCGTGTGCGGCACGCCCTCGTATCTGCTCTATCTCGCCGAAACCGCGCGTAAGATCGGAATCGACCTGCCCGGCTCGTCGATAGCGAAGATCGTGGCCGGCGGCGAGCCCGGTGCCGCCGTGCTCGCGACCAAGAAGGCGCTGGAGTCTCAGTGGGGCGCGAAGTGCTTCGACGACATCGGCTCGACCGAGATCACCAACTTCGGTTATGAGTGCGTCCGGCACCAGGGTACGCACGTGGTCGAGAGTATGCTGCTCGCCGAGGTGCTCGATCCGGAGACGCTCGCACCGCTCCCTGACGGCGAGATCGGCGAACTGGTGCTCACCAATCTCTGCTGCGAGAGCATGCCGCTCATCCGCTACCGCACGCGCGACCTGGTGCGCTTCGACCGCACGACGTGCGAGTGCGGCCGTACTTTCCTGCGGCTCGCGGGCGGCGTGCTCGGCCGCACCGACGACATGTTCCAGTTCGCCGGCGTCAACATCTTCCCGACGCAGATCCAGAACCTGCTGCACGAGGTGGACGAGTTCTCGCAGGAGTATCAGCTGGTCGTGCCGCGGCTGGGCAGCGGCGAGCGCCTGAGGATCCGCGTCGAACCGGCGCACGAGCACCTCCCCCGGGACCGGATCGCGGCGGCGCGCGAGTACCTGATCGAGACGATCAAGTACCGGATCGGGATGACGCCGGAGGTGGAAGTCTGCGAGGTCGGCGGCCTGCCCCGCGTCGAGGGGAAGGCAAAGCGCATCGTGCGATCGCAGTAACGCGATGCCGCAACCGTGCATCGTCGCGGCGGCGCGGCCGGTGCCGGGAGGCGAGGTGCCGCTGTCGCCGCTGGTGCTCATCAAGGGCGCCGGCGAGATGGCGAGCGGGGTCGCATGGCGCCTCTACATGGCCAACCTGCGGCGCATCTGCATGCTCGACCTCGAGAATCCGCTGTGCGTGCGCCGCGCCGTCTCCTTCTGCAGCGCGCTCGAATCCGGCGTCGCGGTCGTGGAAGGCGTGCGTGCGCGCGCGGCTTGCACGCGCGAGGAGATCGAGCGCGCGTGGGACGCGCACGAGATCGCCGTCGTGCGAACCACCGACTGGGCCCGGGTCCGCGAGGTCGCGCCCGAGGTCGTCGTCGATGCGATCCTGGCCAAGCGCAACACCGGTACGCGCAAGGACGACGCGCCGATGGTGATCGCGCTCGGACCGGGCTTCGTCGCGGGTGTGGACTGCCATCTCGTGATCGAGACGAACCGCGGCCACGATCTCGGACGGATCATCGTCGCCGGCGGCGCCGCGCTGGACACCGGCGTCCCGGGCGAGATCGCCGGCCACACCGCCGCGCGCGTGCTGCGGGCGCCGTCCGACGGGGTGTTCGAGAGCGACCGGCGCATCGGCGAGATCGTCCGCGCGCACGACCCGATCGGGCGCGTCGGTCCGCACCCGGTACGCGCCACGCTGGACGGCGTGCTGCGCGGGCTCATCCGGCCGGGCACCATGGTAACCGCCGGCCTCAAGCTCGGCGACGTCGACCCGCGGGCGTGCCGCGAGCACTGCTACACCATCTCGGACAAGGCGCGCGCGATCGCCGGCGGCGTGCTCGAGGGCGTGCTGCGCCACTGCAACCGCCCCCGCGGCGCGCGCGGATGCTGATCGGCGCGCTCGGGATCGAGCGGGCGCGGCTGGTGGCGCTCGTCGGTGCCGGCGGCAAGACTTCGCTCATGATCGCGCTCGCCCGCGCGTGGGCACGCGCGGGCGAGCGGGTGCTCGTGACCACCACCACGAAGATCGCGCGCGAAGAGGCGGCGTGCGAGTGGCCCGCGGTCGGCGCGCCCGATGCGCCGGCGATCCGCGATGCGCTGCGCCGGCACGCGGCGGCCCGCGGCAGCGCCCTTATCGCCTTCCGCGGCGGCGCCGCTGACGGCGAGCGTCTCGCGGGCTTCGCCCCGAGACGCTCGACCGGCTGAAGACTGCGCCCGAACTCGACCGCATCGTGGTCGAGGCCGACGGCTCGGCGCGCAGGCCGCTCAAGGCGCCCGCCGCGCACGAACCGGTGGTGCCTGCGAGCGCCGATGCGGTGATCGCCGTCGCCGGACTGAACGGGCTCGGCCGACCCCTCACCGCGGAGCACCTGTTCCGGCCCGAGCTCTGGTCGCGGGTGACGGGGGTCGCGGCCGGCGCGCCGATCACGGCCGAGTCGGTCGCCGCGGCTGCGCTGCACCCGGAGGGTCTTCTCAAGGGCTGCCCGGCCGGGGCGCGCGGGATCCTGTTTCTCAACCGCGCCGACGCGCCCGAGCGCCGCGCGGCGGCGGCGGAGATCGCGGCGCGCCTCGCCGCAGCGCCCGCGTCTCGCGTCTGCCGTGTGGCTGCGGGGCGGCTGCTGCCCGCGCCGGCGCTGGAGGTGCTGATGACGCGCGCGTCGGCCTAGCCAGCGCGCCGCCAGCGCGCCGCCTCGCTACCCGAGCAACACGTGCTCGGTGGCAAGTGCGGCAGGCGAGCGCTCGCGGTCGACGAACCCCGCCACGTCGGCGCGCAGGCGCTCGAACTCCGGCGTCGGCGCGGCCGCGCGCAGCGCGTTCATGTCGTCGAACCACATCATCGCCGCGCCGTCGTAGGCCGGCGTGCGTCCGCTCGCATACCCCGCGCGCCGGGTGTGGCTCTGGACGTAGCGGCGCACGAACGGGCTTGCGGCCCCGAGCGGGCCATGGGTATCGCGCCAATACGCGAAGAAGTCGTCGAGCGGCATGCCCGGCTTGCGCGAGACCAGATCGACGGTCTTGATGCCGCCCGCGGGCGCGGGGCCCGTCCTTGATCACGTGCTCCTCGGTGATGATGGAGCCCATGCTCGCCGGATCGATGAAATGCGGTTCGTCGGCGAGCACCGCGGCGTACTGCGGCGTGCCGACGAGCGCCTTCATCGCCTGCGTGTCGTCGAACCATGTCTCGGCCACGCCGTCGAACGCCGGCTCGCCCTTGCGGTAGGACGCCGGCAGGACGTGGTTCTGGACGTAGCGCCGCACGCCGGGCAGCGCCACGATGATCGCGGCGTGGGTCGTGCGCCAATGCTCGTGGAACGCCTCGACCGACATGCCCGGCTTGCGCTTGAAGAAGTAGACGATCTTGATCATATGCATGCAACTCCTCGCTACTGGGTGACGACCAGGCGCGCGAGCCGGTCGGGGTCGGCGAGCAGCTCCGCGCTCGGGCCGGCGTGGGCGATGCGGCCGCGGTTCAGCACCAGCGCGTGCTCGGTAACCTCGAGCGCGAGCCGCGCGGACTGCTCGACCAGGACCACGGTGAGGGCCTCCTCGCGGATCAGGCGCGCGATCACCGCGAGCAGGGCGTCGACGATGATCGGCGCCAGCCCCTCCAGCGGCTCGTCCATCAGGAGCAGCGTCGGGTTGCCGACCAGCGCGCGCGCGATGGCGAGCATCTGCTGCTCGCCCCCGAGATGTGGTTGCCCATGTGCCGGCGGCGCTCGGCGAGTCGCGGGAACAGCTCGTAGACGCGCTCCGGCGTCCAGTGACCCGGACGCGCTGACACGGCGAGATTCTCCTCGACGGTGAGCGAAGGGAAGATCTCGCGCGCCTGCGGCACGTAGCCGATGCCGAGCCGCGCGCGCTCGTAGACCGGCAGGTGCCCGACCGGCTGGCCGTGGTAGTCGATAGCGCCCGCGTGCAGCGTCGTGTGTCCCATGACGGTCGCGAGCAGGGTGGTCTTGCCGACGCCGTTCCGGCCGAGCACGGCGAGGGAGCCGCGCTCGGCGAGCGAGAGCTCGATATCCTCGAGCACCACGGTGGCGCCGTAGCCGGCGCGCACGCCGCGGATGGCGAGCGCCTCAGCCATGGCGCTCGCCCAGGTAGACCTGACGCACCGCCGCGTCGGCGGCGATCTCGGCCGGCGTGCCTTCGGTGAGCACCGCGCCTTGCGAGAGCACCGTGATGCGCTGTGCGAAGCGGAACACGAGATCCATGTCGTGCTCGATGATGAGGATCGCGATGTCGCGCGGCAGGTCGTCCAGCACCTCCAGGATGCGATGCGACTCGAGCGACGGCACGCCCGCGGCCGGCTCGTCGAGCAACAGCACCTTCGGCTTGAGGCCGAGCGCGATTGCGATCTCCACCAGCCGCTGCTTGCCGTACGGCAGGTCGGCCACGCGCGCGCGCGCGTCCTCGGCGAGCCCGAGCGTCGCGAGCAGCGCCAGCGCCTCGTCGATCACCGCGCGCTGCCGGCTTGCGGGCCGGAACATGCCGCCCGCGACGCCGTCGCGCTCGGCGATCGCGAGCGCCACGTTGTCTATCACGGCGAGCTGGCGGAACAGCGTGTTGATCTGGAACGTGCGGCCGAGCCCGCGCTTCACGCGCGCCGCCGGCCGCAGGCCGGTGACCGGTTCGCCCGCGAGCAGGATCTCGCCCGAGCTCGGCTCGATGCGGCCGGTGATCAGGTTGAGCAGCGTGGTTTTGCCGGCGCCGTTCGGGCCGATCAGCGCGTGGCGCGCGCCGGGCGCGAGGCGGAACCCGACGCTGTCGGCGACCACCAGCGCGCCGAAGCTCTTGCAGAGCGCGCGCGTTTCGAGGACCGCGTTCATGCGCTGCGGCGGCGAAGCCGGGCGCGCGCCGCGTCGACGATGCCGAGGATGCCGCCGCGCGCGAACAGCACCACCAGGACGAGAATCAGGCCGATGCCGAAGTACCAGTACTCGGGGAACTGCTTCGCGAGGTAGTCCTGCGCGATCAGGTAGACGAACGGCCCGACGAACGCGCCGTAGAGGCGTCCGACGCCGCCGAGAATCAGCATGATCAGCAGCTCGCCCGAGGGCTCCAGTCCGAGCACGTTCAGACCGACGAACTGGTGCGTCTGCGTGAGCAGCGCTCCGGCGATCCCGGCGATCGTCGCCGAGATCGCGTACACCGCCACCATCCGGAAGTAGACCGGGGCGCCGATCGCGTGCATGCGCACCGCGTTCTCGCGGATGCCGGTGAGCGAGGCGCCGAACGGCGAGTAGATCAGGCGCCGCACCAGCCACCAGCAGACGAACAGCACCGCGAGCGCGTAGAGGTAGGCGGTCTTGCCGTAGAGATCGAAGCGGAACAGACCCAGCACCGGCGCGACCACGACGCCGGCGAGGCCGTCCGCGCCGCCCGTGATCGAGGTAGCCTTGTTGGCGATCTCGAGGAACACCAGCGTGATCGCCAGGGTGAGCATGAGCAGCGTGAGCCCGGTGGTGCGCAGGATGATCGCGCCGGTGAGCACGCCGAGCACGCCTGCCGCCGCGGCCGCTGCGGCAAGCTGCACCAGCGGATCGGTGACGCCGAGCTTGGCGCCGAGGATGCCGGCGACATAGGCTCCGACGCCGAAGAACGCGCTGTGGCCGAGCGTGATGATGCCGGCGTAGCCGAGGATCAGGTCGAGCGATAGCGCGAACAGGATGAAGATCAGGATGCGCGCGCCGAGCGACAGGTAGTCGGGCGCGGCGAAGAACGCGGCGGCCGCGAGCAACCACGGTAGCCATTCCTGCCAGCGGACGCGCGGGTCGGCGACGTAGCCGCCGGCGTGCGCCGCGCCTGCGGCGGCTGCGGGCGGCAGCGCGCTCAAACGCGCCTCCCGAAGAGCCCCATCGGCCGCCACAGCAGTAGCGCGATGGTGGCGACATAGATGAAGAACGCCCCGAACTGCGGCAGCCAGTACTTGAGCGCGGTGTCGCTGAACCCGATCAGCAGCGCCGCGACGAGCGGCCCGCGCAAGGAGCCCTGGCCGCCGACGGCGACGACGATCAGGTAGAACACGAGCTGCTCGAGCGGGTAGGTGGGCTGGATCGCGACGATCTCGGCGCCGAGCGCACCCCCGAGGCCGGCGAGCCCGCTGCCGAGCGCGAAGGTGAGCGTGAACAGGCGCCGGGTGTTGATGCCGACCGACTGCGCCATCGCCCGGTTGTCGACCGCCGCGCGCACCATCGCGCCCCAGCGGGTGCGCTCGACCCCGAACCATAGCGCCGCGATCATGACTCCGCTCACCGCGATCAGGAACACGCGATAGGTCGGGAACTCGCGGCCGAACAGCGCATACTGGCCCTTGATGTAGTCGGGCAGGATCACCGGCGCCTGGAGCGTGCCGAAGATCAGCCGCGCGACCGCGACCGCCATGAATATCAGCCCGATCGTGAACAGCACCTGCTCGAGCTCGCCCGCGCTGTAGAGGCGGGCGTAGAGCAGACGCTCGAGCACCACGCTGCCCGCCGCGACCGCGACAAAGGCGAGCACGAGCGCAGCCGGAAAGGGAATGCTGGTGTGCTGCAGCGACGAGGTGAGGATGTAGCCGCCGGCCATCGCAAACACGCCGTGCGCGAGGTTCGCGAAGCCCATCAGCCCCATGGTCACCGCGAGACCGACCGAGATCACGTACAGGATCATCCCGTACGCGAGCCCGTGGAAGGCGACGCTCACCAGGGACGAAAGAAAGGCCTCCATTAGTCGTCGCTATGCGGGCACGCGGAGATTCCTGCGAGCGGCGCCGCCGCGCGCGAGGGTGGCAATATACAAGATGCCAGAACGGGCCGCCGCGGCTGGGCCGTGCTGTAGCCGACCGCGCCGGCCATCGGCTGCGCCGGCCGGATCCGCGCGCCGGGCGCGGCGCGGCGGACCGGCCCTTGCAGGCTACTTCTTGCCCTTCAGCTCCTTGAAGGGATCCTTGAGCATCGTGGCAAGGGTTTCGAGCTCGACGTTGGCGAGCACGCCGTTCACCCTGCGCACTTCGCGCAGATACTCGTTATGGACCACGTCGCGCGTCTGCGGATCGAGCGCCAGGACCCCGCGCGGGCTGTTCGCGTTCTTGTACTGCTTGAAGAGCGCCATCGTGCGATCCGGATCGATCTTGCCCTTCTGCTCGCGGATGGCGTGAAAGATGAGGTCCATCGCATCCCAGGCGCCGACCACCATGAAGCCCGGGAAGAGGTTCTCGCCGTACTCCTTCTTGTATGCCGCGACGAAGGCCTTGTTGGCCGGGCGGTTGGCGGCGGCCGAGTAGTGGTGCGCGGTGATCACCCCGAGTGCGACGTCGCCCATGCCCTGCAGTTCCTCGTCGGTGGTGAGGTCGCCGGTGCCGATGTACTTGATCCCGTCCTTGGCGAGGCCGAGGTCGGCGTACGCCTTCAACATTGCGGTGGCCTGCTTGCCGGCCGGGTTGAAGGCGAACAGCGCGTCGGGCTTCGCGTCCTTGATGCGCTGCATGTAGGGAACGAAGTCCGGGTTCGCGAGCGGGACGCGGACGCTGCCCACGATCTCGCCGCCGTTGGCCTTGAATGCCGTGATGAAGCCCTCCTCGGCCTCGTGCCCGGGCGCGAAGTCGCTGACCGCGGTGTAGATGCGCTTGTACTTCTTGGCCGCCCACTGGCCGAGCGGGTACGCGGATTGCCACAGCGTGAACGACACCCGCGCGAAATAGGGCGACAGGTACGGGATGTTCACCCCCGCAGCGTTGGCGCTGACGAACGGCACCTTCGCCTCCTTGGTGAGCGGTGCGATCGCCGCGGCGTTCGGCGTCCAGACCGTGCCGACCAGGAACTGGACCTTGTCGCGCACGATGAGCTCCTGCGCGAGGCGCTTGGCGACGTCCGGGTTCGGGCCGGTATCGTCGCGGAAGATCGGCTCGACCTTGACTCCGGGCGGCAGCTTGTCGCCGTTCAGCTTGAGGTAGAGCTTGAAGCCCTTGTCGAGCTGGTCGCCCTGGGCGGCGAGCGGCCCCGAGTAGGTGCTGATGACACCGATCTTGACGGTCTGGGCGCTGGCGGTCGCGGCGCACACGACGAGCGCCAGCGCTGCGAGACGCGCTACGGACTTGATCTGCATGGTTCTCCCTCCTCGTTGAACCGAAACGGCCTAGGTTACCGCGGCCGCACGCATGGTCAGTTTAGCGCAGGTTACGAAATGATCTCGTGTCCACGCGCGGGTGTGGGGTCGCCGGTTGGGCGCAACAAACCCCATGCGGCCCGCGATCGTTCCGCGCCGCCCCCGCCACTTTAGCGATGCCATCGATCACCAAATGATGCAGAAAGTGATAAAAGCGATGCAATTTGGCGATCGTAGCACCGCGCGGCACGCCAGTCCGGTGAGGCCGCGCCGAGGATGCGCCGCCCCCGCACCCGGAGACCCCGTCATGTACCAGGATCACACGCCGCTCCAGATCGCCGGCCAGCTGCTGATCGCGTTCCTCTTCCTCGGCACCGGCGTGCTGAACGCGGCCACGAAGTTCCGCCAGCACCTCGAGCGCATGGTCGCGGCGGGCGTTCCGCAGGCGCGGCTCGCGCTTCTCGCCGGGTTCCTGATGCAGCTCGCCGGCGGGCTGCTCGTCGCGCTCGACTACCGGCGCGCGCTCGGCGCCGGCATCCTGATCGCATTCACGGTGCTCGCCACCGCCATCTTCCACCGGTTCTGGTGCGTCGAGGATCCGCTGCGCCGGCACCTGCACCTTTCCTTCGTCTTCTCGAACTGCGGCATCGTCGGTGGACTATTGCTGCTCATGTGAGGCGCGTCATGAAGCTCAGCCAGCTGCGCAATCTCGTCGCCGTCGCGGAGGCGGGGACGATCCGCCAGGCGGCCAGGAATCTCTTCCTCTCGCAGTCCTCCGTGACGAAAAGCCTGCAGGAGCTCGAGGCTTACCTCGGGGTCGAGCTGCTGCACCGGACGGCGCACGGCGTCGCGCCGACCGCGGCCGGCGCCGCGCTGATCGCGCGCGCGAAGGTCGTCGAGGCCGAGCTGCGCCAGGCGCGCAACGACATCGAAACGGTGCGCGGCGCCGGCAGCGGCGAGATCCGGGTGAGCGCTTCGCCCTCGGTCGCGGTCGGGTTGCTGCCGCGCGCGGTGCTCGCGTTCAAGCGCGGGCATCCGAAGGTGACCTTCCAGATCCAGGAAGGCGTGTACCCCGACGTGCTGCCGGCGGTGCGCATGGGCGAGCTCGACTTCGCGATCTGCCTGGTGCCCGAGCGGCCGCGCGACGAGGAGCTGCACTTCGAGCTCCTGCTGCGCGACGACCTGACCCCGGCGGTGCGCACCGGGCATCCGCTGGCGGGCCGCGGCAGGCTCAGCTTCGACGAGCTCGTGGCGAGCGACCTGGAATGGGTCATCTACCGGCGCGGACCGGGCGGGCGCGACGTCTACGAGCAGACCTTCCGTGCCGCCGGCCTCGCGCCGCCGAAGGGCACGATCGAATGCACGTCGTTCGCGTGCGCCCTCGCGCTGGTCGAAGCGAGCGACTGCATAACGCTGCTGCCCTCGCGGCTGTTCGCCGACCGGCAGCGCCGCATGTCGATCACGCCGCTCGCGCTCGCCTCGCCGATGCCGCCGTGGAACGTCGCCGTGATCTCGCGCGCCAAGCACCGGCTGGCCCCGGTCTGCACCGAGTTCCTGCGCGAGCTGCACCGGACCGCCGCGAAGATGCAGGCGCCGCCCGCCAAGGCGGGCGCGGCGCGCCGGACGCCCGGCTGAGGCGGCGCAACGTCGGTGTCGGCACGCGGACGATCGCCGTTCGCGATCGCTCTCGCCGTTTCTTGCATCATGCGGCGTCCCGGCGAGGTGATAGGGTCCGATCGGACCGGACGGTCGCGCGCCGCGAGGAGGATCCATGGCCGGGCCCCGCATGTCTCCGCCGCCGTTTCGCGCCGACCACGTCGGCAGCCTGCTGCGCCCGCCGGGGTTGCTCGAGGCGCGCCGCCGCGCCGAGCAGGGGGAGAGCACCGCCGCCGATCTGCGGGCGGCCGAGGACGCCGCCATCGGCGAGGCGGTCCCGCTCCAGGAGCGCGCCGGCCTCGGCGCCGTCACCGACGGCGAGTTCCGTCGCGGCCACTTCCTCGCCGATTTCCTCACCAGCCTGGACGGCATCGCCCGCGTCGACGCCAGCTACGCCGCGGCGTTCAAGGGCGAGCACGGCGAGACCGGCGAGACCCGCTCGATGCTGGCGGTGACCGGAAAGATCCGCCGGGTGCGGCCGGTCAGCGTGACGGGGTTCGCGTTCCTCAAGTCCGCCACTTTGCGCGCGGCGAAGCTGTGCATCCCTCGCCGACGTACCTGCACATGCGCGGCGGGCGCCACGTCGTCAGCGAGCGCGCCCATCCCGACGTCGAGGAGTTCTGGCGGGATCTCGTGCGGGCCTACCACGCCGAGATCGCCGATCTCGCCGCCGCCGGCCGCACCTACCTCCAGCTCGACGAGATCGTGTACGCGACGATGTGCGACGAGACGGTCCGCGCGCGGATGCGCGCGGACGCGATCGATCCGGACGCCGCCGTGCGCAAGTACGCCGAGGTAGTCAGCGCGATCGCGGCCGGCGCGCCGGAGCACATGACCGTCGCCGTGCACACCTGTCGCGGGAATCGCCGCAGCACGTGGATGGCGCAGGGCGGCTACGAGCGCGTGGCCGAGGTTGTCTTTGCGCAGCCGCACGTCGATGCGCTGTTCCTCGAGTTCGACACCGACCGCGCGGGCGGGTTCGAGCCGCTGCGTTTCGTGGGCGAGGACAAGACAGTGGTGCTCGGGCTGGTGAGCTCGAAGCGCCCGGAGCTGGAATCCAGGACGTGCTCAGGCGCCGCATCGACGAGGCGGCGACGTACGTCCCGCACGAGCGGCTCGGCTTGAGGCCGCAGTGCGGGTTCGCCAGTACCGAGCCCGGCAATCGAATCACCCCCGAGATCCAGCGGCGCAAGCTGGAGCCGGTCGTCGAGGTCGCACAGGAAGTCTGGGGCCGGGCCGCGTGACGGTCCGGCGTCCGCGCCCCCCGGCGCACGAGTCCCACGAAGGAGGATGGTCATGAACGAGAGGCACGCGCTGCGCGCGACACTGGTCGCCGCGGTGCTAGCGATTGCGGCAACGAGCACCGCCGCGCAGACGGTGAAGATCGGCCTGCTCGGCACTTATTCCGGGCCGAACGCTCAGTACGGGGAGAACATGGAGCGCGGGATGCGCCTCTACATGAAGCGCAACGCCGGCAAGCTGCCGGACGGCGTCAAGGTGGAGCTGATCCTGCGCGACGACGGCGGCCCGAACCCGGACAACGCCAAGCGGCTCGCGCAGGAGCTGATCGTGCGGGACAAGGTGGACCTGCTGGCGGGCTTCGTCTGGACGCCGAACGCGCTCGCGGTCGCCCCGCTCATCACCGAGGCGAAGGTGCCGACGGTGATCATGAATGCAGCCTCGTCGGTGATCACCACCCGCTCGCCCTATTTCGTGCGCTTCTCGTTCACCGAGTGGCAGGTCACCTATCCGCTCGCCCGCTGGGCGGCGAAGAACTACCGGCGCGCCTACGTACTGGTGAGCGACTTCGCGCCGGGTCACGACGCCGAGGCGGCGTTCGAGAAGGGATTCACCGAAGGCGGCGGCAGCGTGACCGCCAAGGTGCGCATGCCGCTCGCGAACCCCGACTTCGTACCGTTCGTCCAGCGCGCCAAGGACGCCGCACCCGACGTGGTGTACGCGTTCGTGCCCGCCGGCCGCCAGTCGCTGCAGGTGGTCAAGGCGTTCGACGACCTCGGCCTCGCCAAGGCGGGGATCAAGCTGATCGGCTCCGGCAACATCACCACCGACGAGGAGCTGCAGAACATGGGCGAGGTCACGCTCGGGGTGGTCACTTCCTACCATTACTCGATGGCCGCCGACCGGCCGGCCAACCGGGCGTTCCAGGCGGCGTTCGTCGAGGAGTACGGCACCCGCGCGGTCGCGAACTTCACCACCGCGACCGCGTGGGATGCGATGGACGCGATCTACGCCGCCATCCGGGCGCAGGCCGGCCGGCTCGACCCGGACCGGACCATGGAGTTGCTGCGCAACTACACGAACCCGGCGAGCCCGCGCGGCCCGATCTCGATCGACCCGCAGACCCGCGACATCGTGCAGAACATCTATATCCGGGAGGTGCGGCGCCTCGGCGGACGGCTCGCGAACGTCGAGCTCGACGTCGTGCCGGACGTCAAGGATCCCTGGAAGGCGCTCAAGGGCGCCAAGTAGCCGTCGGTCGCGGGCCCGGTCCGCGCGCGCTTTCCGGGGCGGACCCACTGATCGAAATCGGCGATCGCACGTACCGCTTTCTGCATCATCCGGCGATCGCCTGCGGTGGTAGGGTGGCAAGATGGAGTGCCGCGGCGACCGCGCTAGCGCGTGCGGTCGCGCCACCGGGAGAGGAGCACCATGCGCGCCGGCGCCATCACGTTTTCGCTGCTGCTTTACGGGATCCTGAAGGCGCTTCGGCACAAGGCCCGCAGGCACCCGCACTTCGCCCGGCGCCTCGCCGAGCGCGACTTCAGCGCCCAGATCCGCACCTTCGACGGGGCGGTCGGGCGCTACTACACCTTCCGCGCCGGAAGCGTCCGATCGAGGCGCGGCCTCCATCCCTCGCCGGACATCACGATCTCGATCGCCTCGGCCGCGCTCGGCGCGCGGCTGTTCATGCCCTGGGTCGATCAGCTCGAGCGCATCGAGGCGATGAAGAACTTCGACTTCAAGGCCGACGGCCCGGACGAGCTCGTGGTGTGGTTCACCCAGACGCTCTCGATGCTGCGCAGCCTCGAGTGGGAGTACGGCACCGACGCCGGCGACGGCACGCGGCGCTACGTGAGCCATACCAACGGCGGGCCGCTCTTCGTCTACGTCAAGGACGGCAAGATCGTGCGCCTGACGCCGATCGAGTTCGGCGACGACGACGCGCCGCCGTGGACGATCGAGGCGCGCGGGAAGCGCTTCACGCCGCCGCGCCAGACGACCGCGGCGCCGCACACCCTGTGCTCGAAGTCGACCGTCTACTCGCCGGAGCGGCTGCTCTTTCCGATGAAGCGCGTCGACTTCGACCCGAAGGGCGAGCGCAACCCCCAGAACCGCGGCATCTCGGGCTACGAGCGCATCAGCTGGAACGAGGCGCTCGACATCGTGGCCGCCGAAATTCAGCGCGTGAAGACCGAGCACGGCCAGGGCGCGATCATCGCGAACCACGGCTCGCACCACACGTGGGGCAACATCGGCTACTACATCAGCGCCGCCTTCAAGTTCTTCAACACGATCGGCTACACCCGCGTCATCCACAATCCGGACAGCTGGGAGGGTGGTACTGGGGCGCGATGCACCACTTCGGCTACAGCATGCGTCTCGGCCAGACCGAGACCTACGGCACGGTCGAGGACCTGCTGAAGGAGGCCGAGATGGTCGTCTTCTGGTCGGCCGACCCGGAGTGCACGAGCGGCTCGTACAGCGCGTTCGAGGGCACCGCGCGCCGGCAGTGGCTGCGCGACCTCGGCATCGAGATCGTGCACATCGACCCGTACTACAACCACACCGCGGCGCTGCTCGGCGGCAAGTGGTTCGCCCCGAAGCCGGGCACCGATACCGCGATGGCGCTCGCGATCGCCTACGTGTGGATCACCGAGGGGCTCTACGACAAGAGGTTCGTCGCCGAGCGCTCCGTCGGGTTCGAGCCGTGGCGCGACTACGTCCTCGGGCGCGAGGATGGCGTGCCGAAAACCCCCGAGTGGCAGGAGCCGGAGACCGGCATCCCGGCGAAGGACGTGCGCGCGCTCGCGCGCCAGTGGGGAAGCAAGAAGACCTACCTCGGCGCCGGCGGCTGGGGCAACGGCCACGGCGGCGCGTGCCGCTCGGCGACCGGCATCCAGTGGGCGCGCGCGCTTGCATGCCTGCTCGCGATGCAGGGCATGGGACGCCCCGGCGTCAACTACGGCCACCTGCAGTGGGGCACGCCGGTCGACCTGCACTTCTATTTTCCGGGGTACGCGGACGGCGGCATGTCGGGGGATCTCGAAGGCACCGGCATGCCGATCAGCCTGTACCAGCGCATGCCGCAGCTGCCGACGTTCAACCCGTCGACCCAGAAGGTGCCGCGCCTGCGCATCCCCGAGGCGATCCTCGAGGGCAGGACCGAGGGCTATCCCTGGAACGGCAAGACGATCGAGGGGCAGTTCCAGAAGTTCTCGTACCCGGCGCCCGGCCACTCGCCGATCCGGATGTTCTACAAGTACGGCGGCGCCTCGATCGGCACGATGAGCGAGACCAACCGCTACGTGCGCGCCTACCGCAGCGAGAACCTCGAGTTCGTGGTCAACCAGTCGATCTGGTTCGAGGGCGAGGCCAAGTTCGCCGACGTCCTGCTGCCCGCCTGCACGCAGTTCGAGCGCTGGGACATCAGCGAGTTCGGCGGCACCGGCGGCTATGCGCTGCACGGTCAGACGCAGATGAACCACCGCATCGTGCTCATGCAGCACAAGTGCATCGAGCCGCTCGGCGAATCGAAGTCGGACTGGCAGATCTTCCTCGAGCTCTCGCACCGGCTGGGCCTCGGCGCCTACTACTCGGAGGGCATGACCGAGCTCGACTGGGTCAAGCGGCTGTTCGACGCCTCCGACCTGCCAAAGCACATCGCGTGGAAGGACTTCCTCAAGAAGGGGTACTTCGTCGTCCCGGCGCCGGCGGAGCACGCGCGCGACCCGGTCGCGCTGCGCTGGTTCTACGAGGGCCGCAAGAAGGACGTGCCCGAGCCGCACCCGCTGCCCGGCGACTACGGCAGGCAGTTCCTCGAGGGCCTGCAGACGCAATCGGGCAAGTTCGAGTTCGAGTGCTCCAGCCTGAAGCGTTTCGACCCCCGACGATCCGGAGCGCCCGCCGATCGTGAAGTATCTGCCTTCCTGGGAAGGCACGCAGACCAAGGGACTCTACGAACGCTACCCGCTGCAGCTCATCTCGCCGCACTCGCGCTTCAGCTACCACACGCTCTCCGACGGCAAGCAGAGCGCGGTGAACGACATTGCCGAGCACCGGGTGTGCGTGAACGGCTACTACTACTGGGTCGTCCGGATCAACGCGCAGGACGCGGCCGCGCGCGGCATCGAGGAGCGCGACCTCGTCAAACTCTACAACGACCGCGGCGCGGTGGTCTGCGCCGCGCACCTGACCGAGCGGCTCCCGCGCGGGGTGGTGCACGCCTACGAGTCCTCCGCGGTCTATGACCCGGTCGGCGAGCCGGGCGCATCGGTCGACCGCGGCGGCTGCATCAACCAGCTCACGCCGAAGCGCTCGATCGCGGCCAAGGTCACCGGCACGGCGGTGAACTCCTGCCTGATCGAGATCGTGCCGTGGGACGGCTCGGGCGAGCTGCACGCAGCGGCGGCCGCGGCGGCCCCGGTGCGCGCGCGCGCCAGGCACGACGAGGCGGTGCCGGCGAAATGAGCGCCCCCCGGAGAGTCCGATGAAGAAGTGGAACCTGGTGATCGACGTGGCGCAGTGCTTCAACTGCAACGCGTGCGCGATGGCGTGCCACGACGAGTACTTCGGCAACGAGTTCCCGGGCTACGCGGCGGAGATGCCGCGGCTCGGCCATCGTTGGATCGACATCCGCCAGCGCGAGACCGGCCGCTGCCCGGCGGTCGAGGTGAGCTACCTCCCGGTGACGTGCAACCACTGCGACGACGCGCCCTGCGTCAAGGCGGCGCGCGACGGCGCGGTGGTGAAGCGCGCCGACGGCATCGTGATCATCGTGCCGGAGAAGGCGAAGGGCCAGCGCCGGCTCGTCGACGCCTGCCCGTACGGGGCGGTGTGGTGGAACGAGGAGAAGCAGCTGCCGCAGGCATGGCCGTTCGACGCGCATCTGCTCGACCGTGGCTGGACCAGGACGCGCGGCTCGCAGGTCTGCCCGACGCGCGCGATGCGCACGCTGCACGTCGAGGACGAGGAGATGCAGCGCATCGTCCGCGACGAGAGGCTCCAGGTCCTGCATCCCGAGTACGGCACCCGCCCGCGCGTGTACTACAAGAACCTCGACCGCTGGAGCAAGGTGTTCGTCGCCGGCAGCGTCGCGGGCGTCCTCGGCGGCATCACCGAGTGCATCGAGGCCGCGCGCGTCGTGCTGGAGAAGGACGGCCGCGCGCTCGCCGAGGCGCGCACCGATCCGTACGGCGACTTCAAGTTCGGCGGGCTCGAGGAGCGAAGCGGCGCCTACCGCGTGCGCATCGCCGACGAGCGGTTCGCCGCGAAGACGGTCGACGTGGCGCTCGGCGGAAGCGCCTATCTCGGGACGATCATGCTCGAGCCGCGGCCGGCGCCAGCCGGCACCTCGACCTGACGCCCGGCAGCCGATCGCCCGCGCCGTCCGGAGACCCGCAGATGCAGAGCGAAACCCAGATCTTCAAGAGTGTCTGCCGTGCCTGCCACGGCGGATGCGGGACGCTCATGCATGTGCGCGACGGGCGCCTCGTCAAGGTCGAGGGCGACCGCGAGTCGCCGCTCAACCACGGGCGGCTGTGCCCGATCGGCACGGTCGCGGTCGACCTCGTCAACCACCCCGACCGGCTCAAGTACCCGCAGCGCCGTCTCGGCCCGCGCGGGTCCGGTCGATGGGAACGGATCAGCTGGGATGCGGCGCTCGACGAGATCGCCGAGCGGCTCACCGACATCCGCGACCGGTTCGGGCCCGAGGCGATCGCGCTCGGCACCGGCACCGGCCGCCATCACATCCGCTGGGTCTCGCGCTTCGGCAATGCGCTCGGCACGCCGAACTGGTGCGAGCCCGGCTTCGCGCAGTGTTTCCATCCGCGGGTCAACACCTGTCTCCTCACCTTCGGCGACTTCCCGGTGTGCGATTACACCGGCGACACGCCGCCCGAGTGCATCCTGTTCTGGGGCCACAACCCGATCCACTCGGGGCCGGACGGCGAGACGCGCTTCGCCGTGCGCGAGGCGCTGGCGCACGGTCCGAAGACCATCGTCGTCGATCCGCGCGAGACCGAGCTCGCGGCGAGCGCGGACCTGTGGCTGCGCGTGCGCCCGGGCGCCGACGATGCGCTCGCGCTCGCGATGCTCAATGTCATCATCGCCGAGCGCATCTACGACGAGCGCTTCGTACGCGAGCACACGCACGGCTTCGAGCAGCTCGCCGCGCACGTCGCGCAGTACACGCCGGATTGGGCCGCGCCCATCACGTGGGTGGCGGCCGAGAAGATCCGCGCCGCCGCGCGGCTGTTCGCGCAGACGCGGCCCGGCATGCTGGAGTGGGGCTGCGCGATCGAGCACACGCCGAAGTGCATCCAGACCGTGCGCGCGCTGTCGATGCTGCCGGTGCTCACCGGCAACGTCGACGTGCCGGGCGGCTGGGTGTTCGGCGGCCGCGCGATCGGCAAGTTCCCGAGCCTGATCGAGAACCTCACGCCGGAGGCGAACGCGAAGCGCCTCGGCGCGGACCGCTTCAAGCTGCTCGGCGGCGAGGGCGCCGATCTGCCGGCGGCCCACATCCCGACGCTGCTCCAGGCGATGCGCGAGGGCAAGCCCTACCCTGTGAAGGCGTTTCTCGTGTTCGGCAACAACACGCTCGTCACCTACGCCAACACCAAGCTGGTGTACGAATCGCTGATGAAGCTCGACTTCATGGTGAACGCAGACCTCTTCATGACGCCGACCGCCGAGCTCGCCGACATCGTGCTGCCGGCCGCCGCCTGGCCCGAGCTCGACCAGATCGTCGGCCTGCCCACCATCGCGGCGAACGTCGCGCTCGCGCAGCAGAAGGTGGTGCAGGTGGGCGAGTGCAAGTCCGACGAGGAGATCTTCGTCGCGCTCGCGCGGCGCATGAAGCTCCCGGTCGGCACCGAGGACGTGAAGGACGTGCTGAACGCGCAGCTCAGGGCCGGGGGCTCGGCTACGACTTCGATCAGCTCGCCGAGCGCGGCTTCGCCAAGGCGCCGCTCAGGTACCGCCGCTACGAAGCCACCGGGTTCAAGACGCCGACCGGCAAGATCGAGCTTTACGCGACGCGACTCGAGAAGCTTGGTTACGCGCCGCTGCCGTACTACGCAGAGCCGCCCGAGAGCCCGCTCAGCGTGCCGGACGTGGCGGAGGAGTTTCCGCTCGTCCTCACCACCGGCGGGCGCATCCCGTTCTTCTTCAACTCCGAGCACCGCCAGATCCCGAACCTGCGCCGCGCGCGGCGCGACCCGCGTGCCGAGATCCATCCCGAGACGGCGGCGCGCCACGGCATCAAGGACGGGGAGTGGATGTGGATCGAGACGCGCCGCGGGCGGATCAGGCAGCGGGCGAAGCTCACCGCCGGCATCGATGCGCGCGTCGTCAGCGCCGAGCACGCCTGGTGGTTCCCCGACGAGCCCGCGCCGGAGTACGGGGTCTGGAAATCCAACGTCAACGTGCTCACCGACAACACGGCGCCCTACGACCCGGCGATGGGCACCTACCAGCTGCGCGCGCTGCTCTGCCGCGTCGCGAAAGCGCAGGGCGTCGCCTGACCCGCCCGGGCCGCGTACGCGCGGCCGCAGCGGTCGTCAGCGCAACAGCTTAGAGCCGAAGAAGAGCGGCGAGAGCGCGCGCACCAGCGGCAGCGATTCCTCCGCCGCGAAGTCCCCCAGGCGCAGCTGCGGGTTGCGCGGGCGGATGCGCTCGAACGCGGCGCGCGCCGCGGCGTCCGCGGGCGGCGGGATCGTGGCGTCGATGAGTAGCTTCGAGCCCTGCCGCTGCCAAAGCTTCGTGCCGGGCGCGCCGAGCTCGGGCAGGCTCGCGTCCATCGCATGGTTGTGCGTGCCGGGGATCGCAATCACGTCCTCGCTCGGATTGACCCGCGTCGCGAGCGCCCACAGCACCTCCGAGTGGTTGAAGATGTCGACGTCGGCGTCCACGGCGATCGCGACCTTGGGATGCTGGTACTCCGACGACAGCGCCGCGAGCAGGAGGTTCTTGGCTTCGCCGTAGAAGCGCTGCGTTACCTGCAGCACGACGCCGAACACGCCGGGCAGCATCGCCACGTTGTGCAGGTTCGGGCCGCCGCCGACGTTCTTCAGCCGCCGGAAGATGGTCGCGCTCATCGGCAGCTTGTGGAAGACGCAGCCCTCCATCTCCGAGCCGTTCTGCAGGTTCTTGAAGATCGCATCGCGCCGCCGGGTCATGCACCGGTACTCGACGATCGGGTTCTTGCCGGTGCCGGTCACGTAGTAGTCCTGGAACTCCGAGAACGGGCCTTCGTCCTCGCGCACGTGCGGCGGGATGTGCCCTTCCAGGACGATCTCGGCATCGGCCGGAACCTCCAGGTCCACCGTCTCGCACTTGACGAGCCGTACCGCCTCGCCGAGCAAGCCGCCGGCGATCTCGAGCTCGTCGTCGCCGTAGGCGGCGGTCGTCGCCGCGGCGACGTAGTAGAGCGGATGGTGGCCGATGAAGATCGCCACCGGCATCGGCTCGTTGCGCTCCTGGTACTTGAGATAGTTCCGCCAGGAATGCCGCGGGTAGAGCAGGATGCCCGACTTGTCCGGACCCTTGATTTGCAGCCGGTGAAAGCTCAGGTTCCGCTTTCCGGTGTCCGGGTCCTTGGTCACCACCAGCCCGGACCCGATGACCGGACCGCCGTCTCGCTGGCCGGCGACGTGCACCGGGAGCTCGGTCAGGTCGAACTCCCCGCGCTCGAACTTGAGATCCTTCACCGGGCCGCGCTCGACCATCACCGGCGGGATGCAGGTCCCGAGCTTCGCCGCGACGTGCGGCACGAGGTCTTCCTCGCTCACGCCGAAAGCCAGCGCAGCGTGGCGGACGTTCGCGGGCGCCTGACCGAGCGAGCGCCAGCCGTGCGGCAGTTTCTCGAAGAAGAGCGCCTTCTCGCGCGACTGGTAGAGGAGCGACCCCATCTGCGTGAGCGGGTCGACCGGCTTGTCGATGCGGATCAGCTCGCGGGCCGCGTCCAGCTCGGCGATCCACGAGCGCATGTCCTTGGGCGATGCAGTGCTATCAGAGGTCGAGGCCATTCAGGTACTCCTCCAGTCAGTGCGCGGCCGTCACCGGTCGAGTCGATCTCACATGCGCAGGATGCGCTCGGCGTTGAGGTGCGCAATCTTCTCCCGGTCGAGGTCGCTGATCGAGAGCCGCTTCAAGAAGCCGACGCCCGCGGTGTTCGGCTCGTAGGGCCAGTCCACCGCGAAGAGGATGTTGTCCGCGCCGAGCGCGAGCAGCGTGCACAGGAACGCGGGCTCGTACCAGTTGCCGCTGGTGGTGACGAGCATGTTTTCCTTCAGGTAGTCGAGGGGCGCTCGTTGCAATCCGCGGCGTGCGGCTGCCCGGTACGTGTGGTCATTCAGGCGGTGCATGGCGAACGGCAGGCCCTCGCCGAGGTGTCCGAGAATGATCTTGAGCTTCGGATAGGCGTCGAAGACGCCGGCGAAGACGATCCGCAGGAAGTGGCAGCTGGTGTCGATCGCGAAGCCCCAGCCCGCGCGGCACAGCTCCTCGTAGCCGCGGAAGTAGGCCTGGACCGCGTCCGGATGCGGCAGCGTCGGGTGCAGATAGATCGGCACGCCGAGCGCTTCGGCGCGCTCGAAGATGACCCAATACCGCTTCTCGTCCAGAAAGCTGCCGCGCGTGTGGCCGTGGATCATGGTGCCCTTGAACCCGAGCTTCGTCACGCACCGCTCGAGCTCGTCCGCCGCCACCTCGGGTGCGGCGGTAGGGAGCGCCGCGAACCCGGCGAAGCGAGCGGGGTGTGCGCGCACCGCCTCGTACAGGCGGTCGTTGGCGTCGCGTGCCATCGGTATGGCGGTGTCGGCGTCGAACGCCTGCGGTCCGGGCGAGCCGAACGACAGCACCTGGACGTCGATTCCCGCGGCATCCATGTGGGCGAGGCGGCGCTCGCCGAGATGCGCGAGCTCGGCGACGATGTCGTGGCCGATCTGCTCGCTGCGGCTCGTGAGATAGAAATTCCGGAACTCGTTCGCCGACACCTTCTCGCGGTACATCGGCGTCGTGAAATGCTCTTCGATCGCGATCGTTCTCATGCCGCCCTGTCCTCCAATGCAACCCGCTCGCTGGCGGCGCGGTCGCGCCGGTCCGCGCAGCGCCATACTTGCCATACGCAGCGGCGGCGCCCCTTGACGTGGATCACGGCGCCCGCGGTTCGGATTGTCAATCATCGCCGTGCAGGACAGGGGGACGGCCGGCGCGCCCGCGCCCGGCGCACCTCCGGGACGGAGGAGATCGGCATGAAGAACCTGCTCGCGCTGCTGGGACTCGCGGTTTTCGCGCTCGCTGGCGGCGTCGCCCACGCCCAGGGCTATCCCAAGGGAACGATCAATCTGGTGATACCGCTCGCTCCGGGAGACGCCGCGGACAGCACCGCCCGGCTCATGGGCGAGGAGCTGTCGAGGCTGCTCGGCGCGCCGGTCGCCGTAGTGAACCGGCCGGGGGCGGGCGGCGCGCTGGCGGTGAACAGCGTGATCGGCGCCGGCAAGGACGGACACACGCTGCTCTTCACCAGCAACAATGCGCTTACGTTCCGGCGCATTCTCGATCCGCAGACCGCGAGCTACGATCCGGCGAGGGATCTGACGTCGCTCGGCCTGGCTGCACGCACGCCGATTGTGATCGCCATCGCCGCTCGCCTGCCGTACTCGGACTTCGCCGGGATGGTGGAGTACGCGAAGAAGAACCCGGGCACGGTCCGTATCGGAACCGCCGGCGCGGGATCGATCGGCGACTTCAGCGTCGGCACGATCAACGCGCTCACCGGGGCGGGTATCACGATGGTGCCGTTCAAGGGCGCCGCGCCCGCGGTGACCGCGCTGCTCGGCGGGCACGTCGAGGGCGTGGCGCTCGCGCTCGGCGCAGTGTCGCGGCACCTGAAGAGCGGCGCGATGAAGGGCGTCGTCACGTCCGCCAAGTTCCCTGATTTCCCCGGGATGCCGACGCTCCCGGAGCTCGGCTACCGGCAGAAGCTGCTTGGCGTATGGTTCGGCTTCTTCGCGCCCGCCGGCTTGCCGGCGGAAGCCGCGCAGGTACTGATCCCGGCGATCGAGAAGACCGTGAACAACCCCGACATCGCGGCCAAGCTCGTCGCGCTCGGAATCGTGCGGGAGCACCAGGCGCCGGCCGCGGTCCTCGAGGAGATCGGCGCGGAGTACGAGGCGCTCAAGACCCTCGCCAAGAGCGCGGGACTGGTGAAGTAGCGCAGGCCGCGCCGCTCACCCGCGCACCTCGGCGAGCAGCCGGGCCATCATTGCCTCGGCCTGCGCCGCGTAGCCGCCGCCGAACAAGTTGGCGTGGTTGAGGACGTGGTACAGGTTGTACAGCGTGCGGCGTAGCGGATAACCCTCGTCGAGCGGTGCTGTTTCGCGGTAGGCGGCGTAAAAGGCCGCGGGGAAGCCGCCGAAGAGCTCGGTCATCGCGAGGTCAGCCTCGCGGTCGCCGTGGTAGACCGCCGGATCGAAGAGCACCGGTGTCCCGTCGGCGAGGAACGCCGCGTTGCCGCTCCAGAGGTCGCCGTGCAGCAGCGCCGGCGCCGGCGCGTGTCCCGCGAGCAGCGCCGGCACGGCAGCGCGTAGCGCTTCGCCGAGCCGCAGCAGCTCTGCGCCGAAGCCGCGTCCGGCCGCGAGCGCGAGCTGCGGCACGAGCCGCTCGTCGCGCCAGAACGCGATCCAGGCATCCGCCGACCGGTTGCGTTGCGGCGTGGCGCCGATGTAGTTGTCGCGGTGCCAGCCGAAGCGCTCGCCGGCCTGCGCGTGGACCCGCGCGAGCGCACGGCCGAGCGCGCGGTAGTCTGGGTCGCCGCCGCGGCCGAGCGCCAGGTGCTCGAGCACGAGATAGGCCGATCCGGCCGCGGTGCCGTACGCGACGACGCCGGGCGAGCGGATGCCCGCGGCCGACAACGCCGCGAGACCGTCCGCCTCGGCGGCGAACGCGTCGGCGAACCGCGCCTCGTTCAGCTTGGCGAAGTAGCGCGCGCGGGTGCCCGCCAGGACGAGCGCCCGGTGGATGCAGCCGCCGCCGGCGGCGGCGATACGCTCGATGCGGAACCCGCCACCGGTGGCCGCCGCGATCGCCCGTTCAAGCGCCGCGCGCAGATCCGGTGGCATGGGATGAAAGGAAGCCGGCAGTGAGCAGTGGGCAGTGGACGGGAGACCGAGCCTTGCGAACGGCTACGCGTCGCTGACCGCCAACTGCCAACTCTCAAACCGCAGTCAGGCGGTTGTTGGCCAGCGTGAGCCGCTCGACGAGGATGTCCATGAACGCGCGATCGAACCGGTGGCGGCAGGCGTCCGAGGCGTTCTCGAGGTCCTCGCAGCGGATCGTGATGATGCGCGAGGGACTCATGGTCGAGACGTCGGCGCTCCTCTCGTTGGTCGAACGCGAAAGGTAGGCCATCTCGCCGAAGCACTCGCCGGTCGAGAGGATATTGAGCAGCTTCTGCTTCTTGGTGACCTTCACCTCGCCGGCGGCGAGAATGCAGAAGAAGTCGCCGGCATCGCCCTCCTTGATCACGATCCTGCCCGGCCCGGCATCCTGCCAGGTGCTGATGCGCAGCACCTCCCAGAGCTCGGCGTCGGTGAACTCGCCGAAAAACGGCATCGCGCGCAGCGTGCTGAACTTCTCGCTGTCGGCGACCTCCTGGGTGCGCTCGGCGAGCGCGCGCGAGCGCAGCGCCTCGGCGAGCGCGATCGAGAACTCCTCCCAGGTCTGGTAGCGCGCCTCGACGTCCTTCGCCATCGCCTTGTGCACGATGGCGTCGAGCGCGGCCGGCACGTCCTTGCGGTGCGACGAGGGCGGCGGCGGCTCGACGCTGGTGATCTGGTACATCATGCTGAAGTTGTTCTTGCCCTGGTACGGCAGCGCGCCGGTCAGCAGCTGGTACATGACGACGCCGAGGGAGTAGACGTCGGTGCGATGGTCGAGCGGCTGCTCGCGCACCTGCTGCGGCGACATGTAGGCCGGCGAGCCGATGCCGGTGACCTGCGTGGTGTCGCGTGCGCTCGCCATGATCGCGGCGCCGAAGTCGCAGATCTTGATGTCGGTCGAGTCCTCGGCCGCGAGCAGGATGTTGGTCGGCTTGATGTCGCGGTGCGTGATGCCGAGCCGGTGGGCGAAGTCGAGCGCGCGCGTGCACTTGAACACGATCTCGACCACCTTGTCGAGCGGCAGCAGATTCTCGGGCGTGCAGAAGGGCTCGAGCGTCCCGCACGGGACGTACTCCATGACGATGTAGCTCGCGCCTTCGGCCACCACCGCGTCGAAGATCTGCACGATGTGCGGGTGGGCGAGCTTGCCGGCGAGGGAGGCCTCGGTCACGAAGAGTTTGCGGTGGACGCGGCCATCGACGCCGTCGCCGCCGCGGTCGAGATAGACTACCTTGACCGCTACGTCGCGCTTGGCGAACTCGTCGTGACAGAGGAACACCTCGCTCGTCGCGCCGTCGCCGAGCTTGCGCATGACCTGGTACTTCCCGATGTACTCGGGAATGGTCCGCTCGTTGCGGTTCGGCGGCCGCGCGGGCATCTGCGCGTCGACTGGACTCATGCGAGCTCCGCGCGTGCGCGGCGCACGGCCTCGAGCACCTGCGTCGGCGCGGTGCCGCCGCTGTGCGACCGGCCGGAGAGCGAACCCTCGATCGAGAGCACCGCGTACACGTCCTCGCCGATCTCGCGCGCGAAGCCCTGCAGCTCGACGAGCGGCAACGCAGCGAGGTCGCAGCCGCGCGCCTCTGCCGCGCGCACGGCGCGCGCGACCGCTTCGTGCGCGTCGCGAAAAGGCATACCGCGCGTCACCAGGTAGTCGGCAAGGTCGGTCGCGGTGGCATGGCCCTCTGCCGCCGCCGCCCGCATGCGCTCGGGGTTCACTTCGATGCCGGGGATCATCTCCGCGAAGATGGCGAGGGTGTCGACCAGGGTGTCCACGGTGTCGAAAACCGGTTCCTTGTCCTCCTGGTTGTCCTTGTTGTACGCGAGGGGTTGGCCCTTCATCAAGGTAAGAAGTCCCACCAGGTGGCCGAACACCCGGCCGGTCTTGCCCCGCGCGAGCTCGGGGACGTCCGGGTTCTTCTTCTGGGGCATGATCGACGACCCGGTGCAGAACCGGTCGGGCAGCCGGACGAACCCGAACCGGGGGCTCATCCAGAGGACGATCTCCTCGGCGAGGCGCGAGACGTGGGTCATCACGAGGGCGGCCGCGGCGGCGAACTCGATCGCGAAGTCCCGGTCGGAGACCGCGTCGAGGGAGTTCTCGCAGAGCCCCTCGAACCCGAGGTCGCGGGCCACGCGCTCGCGGTCGATCGGGTAGGAGGTGCCCGCGAGCGCGGCCGCCCCGAGCGGCAACCGGTTCACGCGCGTGCGGCAGTCGGCGAGGCGCGCGCGGTCGCGGGCGAACATCTCGTAGTAGGCCATCAGGTGGTGGCCGAAGGTGACCGGCTGCGCAATCTGCAGGTGGGTGAAGCCGGGCATGGCGGTGGCGGCATGCCGTTCGGCGAGATCGACCAGCGCGTGCTGCACCGCCTTGATCAGCGCGGCGACCTCGTCGATCGCCGTGCGCAGGAAGAGCCGGAGGTCGGTCGCGACCTGGTCGTTGCGCGAGCGCCCGGTGTGCAGCCGCTTGCCGGCATCGCCCGCGAGCGCGGTCAGCCGCCGCTCGATGGCGAAGTGCACATCCTCGTCGTCGACCGACCAGGCGAAGCGGTCGGACCGGATCTCCTCGCCGATCGTCGCCAATCCGCGTTCGATCGCAGCAAGGTCGTCAGACGGCAGCACGCCCGTCGCGGCGAGCATGCGCGCATGTGCGAGCGAGGCGAGGATGTCGAACTCGGCGAGCCGCCGGTCGAACCCGATCGAGGCCGTGTAGCGCTTGACGCGTTCGGCGACGGCTTCACCGAACCGCCCGGACCAGACCAGCCCGTGACCCTTTTCCTCACCCGCGCGCATCGCGCCTTGTCTTTCCTTCAGAATGACCGGAGAATAGGCTAAAAATCAGCATCTTACACCAAAGATCCGAAGCCCACGACCGCGGTGCGGAGTTTAAGCCAAGACGCGACCGACGACGCGCTCCCGGATTTCCGCAACCTCGGGGTCGTCGCCCGGATCCTGGTGCTCGTGAACGGCCTTGCTTTCGTCGCCGCCGCCGTCAGGGCGAGCGATTTCACGCAGCTCGTCGAGGCCTTCCTCGAGATCGCGCTCCTGCTCGAACCGATCCTGATCACGAGCCTGCTCGCGCTTTACGTGGCGAATGCCGGCCTCGCACGGCTGCCGTACGCGAGCGCGGTCGCGGTGGTGCTCGGCATGGTGCTTCTGCTCACCGCTGCGGCTTACCTGCTGCAGCCGGCGGGCGACGCGACGCCCGCGGGGCTGCGCGCACCGGCGCGTTCGCGATGCTCGTCACCGGGTTCGTGGTCGCGTACTTCCACCTGCGCAACCGCGCCTTCTCGCCGGCGCTCGCCGAGGCGCGGCTGCAGGCGCTGCAGGCGCGCATCCGGCCGCACTTCCTGTTCAACTCCCTGAACGCGGTGCTGTCGCTGATCCGGACCGATACCCGTCGCGCCGAGACCGCGATCGAGGACCTCGCCGAGCTCTACCGCATGCTGCTCGCGGACACGCGGACGCTCACCACGCTCGAGCGCGAGATCGAGCTCACCCGACAGTACCTGAACCTCGAGCAGCTGCGCCTCGGGCCGCGGCTCGTCGTCGACTGGCGTCTCGACCAGGCGCCGCTCGACGCGCTGGTACCGCCGCTGCTGCTGCAGCCGCTCGTCGAGAACGCGGTCTACCACGGCATCGAGCCGGGGCTCGGGCCGGGGACGATCGAGATCGCGATCCGCCAGGAGCACGACCGCGTGCGCATCCGGCTCACCAACCCTTACCATCCCGACCACCAGCACCGCCAGGAAATCGCATGGCGCTCGCCAACATCCGCGAGCGGCTGCAGCTGCACTTCGACGTGGAGGCGCGCATGGAGAGCGGGGTCGTCGGCTCGACCTACGAGATTGCGATGCAAATGCCCTACCGGAGGGCGCGATGAGCGCGCCGCTGCGCGTCTTCCTGGTCGACGACGAGGCGCCCGCGCGCAACCGCATGCGCGAGTTGCTCGCCGATCTGCAGGCCGACCTGCCGAGCGTGGTGGTCGGCGAGGCGGCGAGCGGGCACGAGGACTCGTCCGCCTCGCGTCGCACCCGGCCGACGTCGCGCTGGTCGACGTCCAGATGCCGCAGATGAGCGGCATGGAGTTCGCCCGCCACCTCGCCGGGCTCGAGCAGCCGCCGGCAGTGGTCTTCGTCACCGCGTACGACCAGTACGCGCTGGAGGCGTTCGAGGTTAACGCGCTCGACTACCTGCTGAAGCCGGTCCGCGCGGCACGCCTCGCAGGCGCCCTGGCGAAGGCCGCAGCAGGCGGCGCGGTGAAGCGCGAGGCGCTCGAGCGCGCCGCAAACGCGCCGCGGCGCTATCTCTCGGTCGCCGAGCGCGGCCGCATCACGCTGGTGCCGGTCGCCGACGTCCTGTACCTGCGCGCCGAGCTCAAGTACGTGACGGTGCGCACGCCCGAGCGCGAGCACCTGATCGAGGAATCGCTTACCGCGCTCGAGCAGGAGTTCGGCGATGCGCTCGTTCGCGTGCACCGCTCGTGCCTGGTCGCGCGCCGGGCACTGCGCGGGGTGGAGCGGGTCACCGACGAGGACGGCGAGGGGGCCGGCTGGGCCGTCGTGCTACACGGCATCGCGGAGCGGCTGCCGGTCAGCCGCCGGCAGTGGCCGTCGGTCAAGGCGCTCCTGAGGCCCTGAGCCCTTCCCCTCCTTTCCAGGAGGGGTGCCGCGCGGAACGCGCGGCGGGGTGGTTCGCGCGAAGCGCTTTCCCTCCTTCTCAAGGGGTGCCGGGCGAAGCCGGCGGGTGGTTGCGGCGTTTGCAGTGTGGCATGCGCCCACACACCCCGGCCGCTTCGCGGCCACCCCTCCTCGGCGAGGAGGGACAGAAACACCCGGCACGTCGCAGCACAACAATCCCCTCCTTTTCAAGGAGGGGTGCCGGCGGAGCCGGCGGGGTGGTTGGCACGCAGGTTCACCAGACCATGCTCGATTCGCGCGTCGATATGGAACCCGAAGTAATCGGCGGTGCGCAAGCCGACGAGCGGCTCGGCGAGCGGTGCGCCGTCCGGCCCGAGGAAGGCGAGCGTGGGCACGAAGCGCACGCCGCGGGACGCCGCGAAGCGCGCGTGCGTCGTCGCCGCGCCGCCGAAATCCGCGAGCGGGGCCTCGGCGTCGATTTCGACCTCGCGCACGATGATCCGGCGCCGGTCCTCCGCGTTGGCGAGCATCGGCTGCAGGAACTCCTCGCGCACGCGCTGGCAGTACGGACACGCCGATGCGCCGAACAGCACCACGATCACCCGCCCGGTGGCGCGCGCGTCACGTCCGTCGGCGGCGAAGTCCGCCGCCTGCGGAACACCGCCATGCGGCCCGTCGCTGCCGGCCGCGGCCTGGAAGGATGTCCCGAGGGCGCATGCTAGAATCGACATCCGCGAGAGCATGAGCAAGCGCCGCGCGAGTCCGCGGCGACCTCGCGCGCCGGCCGCAACCGAGCCGGCCATCGCGCCCTGTACCGATCGTTCCACGCGTTCTCCAGTGAGCGCCAACCTCGTCATCGCGTCGCGCGAGAGCCGGCTCGCCCTGTGGCAAGCCGAGCACGTGCGCGCTGCGCTCACCGCATTGTATCCGGCTACGCGCGTCGAGATCCTCGGCATGACCACCAGGGCGACCGGATGCTCGACGTGACCCTCGCCAAGATCGGCGGCAAGGGCCTGTTCGTGAAGGAGCTCGAGGTCGCGCTCGCCGAGGGTCGCGCCGACATTGCGGTGCACTCGGCGAAGGACGTGCCGATGGCGCTCGCCGAGGGCTTCCGCCTCGCCGCCATACTGCCGCGCGAGGATCCGCGCGACGCCTTCGTGTCGAACGATTTTGCGCGGCTGGAGGAACTGCCGGCGGGCGCGGTGGTCGGCACATCGAGCCGGCGGCGCGAGGCGCAGCTGCGCGCCCGGTTTCCCGCGCTCGAGATCCGCCCGCTGCGTGGCAATCTCGACACGCGGCTCGCCAAGCTCGATCGCGGCGAATACCAGGCCATGGTACTCGCTGTCGCCGGGCTGAAGCGCCTCGGGCTCGCCGGGCGCATCCGCGTCGCGCTCGCGCCCGAGGAGAGCCTGCCCGCGGCCGGACAGGGGGCGCTCGCGATCGAGTGCCGTGCCGATCGGGCGGACCTCGCCGCGCTGCTCGCCCCGCTCGACGATGCGCATACCGCGGCGTGCGTGCGCGCCGAGCGGGCGGTGAGCCGTGCGCTCGGCGGCAGCTGCCAGGTGCCGCTCGCAGCCCATGCCGTGATCGATGCCGGAACGCTATGGCTGCGCGGCCTCGTCGCAACGCCGGACGGCAGACGCATCGCCCGGGCCGAGGCGCGCGGCGTCGCGGCGAGCGCGGAGGAGGTGGGTGCGCGGCTCGCCGGCGAGTTGCGCCGGCAGGGCGCGGACGAGATCCTCGCCGCGCTCGCCGACTGAGCCCGCCGTGGGCAGCGCGCTCGCCGGGCGCCGGATCGTCGTGACGCGGCCCGCCGGCCAGACCGAGTCGCTCGCCGAGCTCGTCCGCGCGGCCGGCGGCGAGGCGATCGTGTTCCCGGTGATCGAGATCCGCGACCTCGCCGACGTGCGGCCGATCCTCGAGCTCGCCGGGCGGCTGGACGACTTCGATCTCGCCGTGTTCATCAGCGCGAACGCCGTCGACAAGGCGATGAACCTGGTGCGCGCGCGCCGCGCCTGGCCGCCGCGCACGCGCGTCGCCACGATCGGCAAGGGGAGCGAGAACGCGCTGCGCCGCTTCGGGTTCGCCGACATCATCGCGCCCGCCGGGCGCTTCGACAGCGAGGCGCTGCTCGAGCTCGCGCCGCTTCTCGACGTCGCCGGCAAGCGCGTGGTGATCTTCCGCGGCGACGGCGGCCGCGAGCTGCTCGGCGACACGCTGCGCGCGCGCGGCGCCGCCGTCGAGTACGCCGAATGCTACCGGCGCGCGCGGCCGGACGCGGACGTCGCGCCGCTCCTGCGCCTGTGGGCGCGCGGCGAGCTCGACGCGATCACGGTGACCTCGAGCGAAGGATTGCACAATCTGTACGACATGGTCGGCAAGCTCGGCCAGCAGTGGCTGCGGCGCACGCCGGTCTTCTGTCCGCACCCGCGCATTGCCGCGGCCGCCCAAGCGCTCGGGTGCGCACAGGTCGTCGAAACCGGGCCGGGCGACGCGGGACTCGTCGCGGGCCTGGAGGCGTTTTTTGGTAGAGTGCAGCGTGGCTGCTGATCGCCCGCCTTCGTCCGCGTTCCCCACCTGCGCTTCCCTCCGTCGATGAACGATCCGAACACGCCCGCCGAGCCTGCTGGCGAAGGCGCACCGCCCGCCGGTCCGGTGCCTGCCGAGGCGCCGCGGCCGGAAACCGAGGCGCCCGCCGCGGTCGCGCCCGCCGCGCGCGGCGGCCCGCGGCGCGGCGGCCTTGCGCTCCTCTGGCTCGCGGTCGTCGTGCTCGCCGGGGCGCTCGGGTTCGAGTGGTACGACACCCGCGCGCGTATCGCGAGCCTGCGCGACGACGCCGCCTCGCGCGTGGGCGAGGCGAGCGTCGAGGCACGCGAGGCGGCGGCCGCGGCGAAGGAGATGCGCGCGGCGGTGCGCGAGCTGCAGGCGCGCGTGGGCGCAGCCGAGACGCGCCTCGCCGAGACGAGTGGCCGCGAGGCGGCGCTCGACGCGATGTACCAGGAGCTCGCGCGCGGTCGCGACGACTGGCTCCTCGCCGAGGCCGAGCAGACGCTGCAGATCGCTTCGCAGCAGCTGCAGCTCGCGCGCAACGTCTCCGCAGCGCTCGCCGCGCTGCAGACGCTCGACGCGCGGCTTGCGCGCGCCGAGCGCCCCGAGCTCGCGCCGCTGCGCACGGCGGTGGCCTCAGACATCGAGCGGCTGAACAGCGCGCCGAGCGTCGACATCGGTGCGCTCACGCTGCGCATCGACCGGCTGATCGAGGCGGCAGACACGCTCGCCCTGCGCAGCGAGGAGCGGCCTGCCGCGGCACGCCCGGCCGCGCCCCCGAATCTGCCCGCTGGTGGCAGCGCTGGGCGAGCGCCGGGTGGAACGAGCTCAAGTCGCTGGTGCGCATCGAGCGCATCGACGCTGCCGGGCCGCGGCTGCTCGCCCCGGAGCACAGCTATTTCCTGCGCGAGAACCTGAAGCTGCGGCTGCTGCACGCCCGGGTCGCGCTGATCCAGGGCAACGAGGCGACATTCCGCAGCGACGTGACGCAGGCGCGCGAGCTCCTGACGGAATACTTCGATCTGCGCGAGAGCGGGGTGGCCGAGGCGCAGACCGCGCTCGCGCAGCTCGACGCGGCTGCGCTGAAGGTCGAGCTGCCCACCCTCGCCGAGAGCCTGGGCACGGTGCGCCGCCTGCGCCAGTCGCGCGAGAGCCGCTGAGCTCGCCATGCGGCAGCTCTTCTGGCTCATCGCCGTTGCCGTGGTGGCGGTCGCGGCCGCGCTGTTCCTGCGCCAGAACGCCGGATACGTGGTGGTCGTCTGGCCGCCCTATCGCATCGAGATCTCGCTCGCGCTCGCCATCGTCGGCGGCGTGGCCGGATTCTTCGCGCTCTACTGGCTGCTGCGGCTGGTCTATCAAGTGCTGCACGCACCCGCGGCGGTCGCCGCGTTCCGCAAGCGCTTCCGCGAGCGGCGCGGCCGCGAGGCGCTGAGCGGGGCGATGCAGGCGATCGCCGAGGGCCGTTACAGCAAGGCGCGCAGGCTCGCGCGCAGGGCGTACGAGCTCGACGAGGCCCCGGGCATCGCCGCGCTGACGGCGGCGCGCGCCGCGCACCTGATGAACGAGCCGGACGAGCGCGATCGCTGGTTTGCGCGCGCGGAAGGCGCGCGCGGCGACTCGCGCGAGGCGCGGCTCGCGACCCGCGCCGAGCTCCTGCTCGACGAGCGCCGCTTCGCGGAGGCGCGCGAGGTCCTGCGCGAGCTCTACGCCGGCGGGCCGAAGCAGGTCGCGACGCTGCGGCTGCTGATGCGCGCCGAGCGCGGGCTGCAGAACTGGGAGGAGGTGCTGCGCATCACACGGCAGCTCGAGAAGCGCGGTGCGCTCACCGCGGCGGCCGCCGAATCGCAGCGCGTCACCGCGACCGTGGAATGCCTGAAGCGCAAGGCGATCGACCTCGAGACGCTGCGCGCGTTCTGGAGCGAAATTCCGACCGCCGACCGGCGCGAGCCGCGCGTCGCAGCGGTCGCGGCACGCCAGCTCCTTTCGCTCGGCGACTGCCGGCACGCGCACCGCGTCCTGACCGACGCGCTCGGCCGCGAGTGGGCGCAAGAGCTGGTCCGCCTCCTCGGCGAGTGCCGCGACGAGGGCACCATCGAGCGCATCGAGCTCGCCGAGAAATGGCTGAACGAGCGGCCGCACGACGCGACGCTGCTCGCGACGCTCGGCCGGCTCTGCGCGCACCAGGAGCTGTGGGGCAAGGCGCAGAGCTACTTCGAGGCGAGCCTGTCGCAGCTGCCCTCCCGCGCGACCCACCTCGAGCTCGCGCAGCTCTTCGACCGCATCGGGCGCGAAAGCGAGGCCAATGCACACTACCGGGCGGCGTGCGATGCCGCGCTGCCGGCCTGACGGGCGGCTGCCGCCGCCCTGTTTCGTTCAGCGGCTCATTTCTTGCGGCCGTACTTCCCGGTGAGCGTCGCCTTGCCGATCGAATTCGCGTTCACCATGAAGCCGGCGAGCGAGGCAGTGGCGCCCGGCGCCACGTCGAGCCTCTCGACCTTGAGCGCGTGTAGCGTGAAGTTGTAGCGATGCGGCTTGTCGCCGGCCGGCGGACAGGGACCGCCCCAGCCCGGCCCGCCGAAATCGGTCTTGACGTGGACCGCGCCGGTGGGAAGGCTCGAACTATCCGCCCTGCCGGCGTCCTGCTTGAGCTCGGTCGCGCTGGCCGGGATGTTGAGGACCACCCAGTGCCACCAGCCGGCGCCGCCGGTTGGGGCGTCGGGGTCGTGCACGAGGAGCGCGAAGCTCTTGGCGCCCTTGGGCGCGCCCGACCACTTGAGCGCGGGGGAGACGTTCTTGCCGCTGCAGCCGAAACCGTGGAACACGTGTGCGTCGGCGATCGTGCCGCCGGGTTTGATGTCGGGGCTCGTCAGCCGGAACTGCTGCGCCTGGACGGTGCCCGCAAGCGCGAGACCGAGAAGCAATGCCACAGTACGCACGCGCATAGGGATCTCCCTTATCGGATGTGGATGCCGGCGCAAGGTGATTGATGCCGGCACAGAAGAATTATAGTGCGCCGGATCGCCCTGCACCGAGCGCACGCGCGGCGCGCCGGTCCTGCCACACGTTGTGCGCGAAGATCGCGACAAAGACCGCGAGCCCGACGAAATTCACGACGAGATCGGTCGGCCACAGCAACGCGACGCCGACCGCGAACAGCACCGCCGCGAGCGGGAGCGGCAGGCGCGCCTCCATCCAGCGCTCGGTCGAGGCCGCGAGCGCGTAGATGCCGAACGCGGCGAAGAACGAGATCTGCAGGTCCGTCCAGAGGTCGGCGTTCAGGAACGGCGTGTAGGCGAAGAGCAGCGGTACGATGTACAGGCCCTTGGCGAGCCGCCAGGAGGTGAACCCGGTCGCCATCGGCGGCGTCTTGGCGATCGCCGCCGCCGCGAACGCGGTCAGGCAGACCGGCGGGGTCACGCTCGAGTCCTGCGACAGCCAGAAGATGATCATGTGCGCCGCGAGCAGGGCACCGGTGAGCTGCGCCGGGGAGAGCGTCTGTTCGACCGCCATCGAGCGGAACTCCGGCGGGATCGCCGTGACCAGCGCCTCGGCCGTCTCGTAGGACATCGCCTGCCCGAGCAGGGCGACCTTGTCCGGCGCGACCAGCGTCAGCACCGCCTTCAGGGCGTCGGGCACGTTGCCGGCCATGAACGCGTTGATCATCTCCTGCTGCGTGATCATGCCCGCGAGCGCCGGCGCCGAGAGCGTCGCGAGCACGATATAGGACGCGGTCACCGGCAGGCCCATGCCGAGCACGAGCGAGGCGAGCGCGATCAGCACGAGCGCGATCATCAGGCTGCCGCCGGCCCACTGCTCGATCATCAGCGAAAAGGTGTTGCCGATGCCGGTGGTGGTGACCGCGAGCACGACGAGCCCGATCGCGACCAGGAGCATCGCGGTGACGACCATGTTGCGCGCGCCGAGGGCGAGCGCATCGACGATGTCGGTGAGCCCCATGCCGCGCTTGCCGGGGGTGAGCCAGGAGGAGACGACCACCGCCACGATCGCGGTGCCGGCGCAATAGGTCGGGGTGAAGCCGTGGACGAGCATGCCGACCAGCACCGCGATCGGCAGGAAGAACGGCAGCCCGCCGCGCTTCAGCACCGAAGTGACCGTCGGCGTCTCGGCGGCCGACTCGGCCTTCAGCCCGAGGCGCTTCGCCTGGATGCGCACGTAGCAGCCGACCGACAGGAAGTAGAGGATCGCCGGCAGGACCGAGAACGCGGCGATCGTCAGGTACGGGATCTGCGTGTAGCTCGCCATCACGAACGCACCGGCGCCCATGATCGGCGGCATGAGCTGGCCGCCGGTCGACGCGGCCGCCTCCACGCCGGCGGCAAACCGGCCGGGGAAGCCGGCGCGCTTCATCAGCGGGATCGTGATCACGCCGGTCGACACGGTGTTGGCGACCGAGGAGCCCGAGATCGTTCCCATCAGCGCCGAGCCGAGCACGGCGACAAACCCGGGGCCGCCGATCATCCGCCCGGCCACCGCGCGCGCGAGGTCGATGATGAAGTCGCCCGCGCCCGAGCGGGTGAGGAACGCGCCGAACAGGATGAACATCACCACGAACGTGGCCGAGATCGTGGCGATCAGGCCGAGCATCCCGTCGTCGGTGTAGAAGGCGCGGAAGAGCGACGTCTCGAGCGAGAGACCGGGGAACGTCAGCATGCCCGGGACGTACCGGCCCCACCACACGACGTAGGTGAACGCGGTGACGATGATGACCGGGATGATCCAGCCGGTCGTGCGGCGGGTGAACTCGATGGCGAGCACCACCGCCAGCCCGGTGAAGATCCAGTCGTACCAGAGGAAGCTCGCGTTGCGGCGGGCGAAGCTCTCCTCGCCCAGGAAGAGGTAGACCACGCACGACATCGCGGCGAGGCCGACGACGATGTCGATCGCGAGCGCCGCGCGCCGCCCGGCCGGCGTGCGCGCGCGCCAGGTCGGGTACAGCAGCGCGCACATCAGCGCGAAGCCGCCGAAGTGCACGGCCGACACCCGCAGCTCGGACATCGTGCCGAGGGTGTTGAAATAGACATGAGCGAGGGCGAGGGCGACGCCGAGCCAGTAGGCCGCGCGGCCGGGCCAGGTCGCCGGACCGCGGTCGGCCGCGTGCGCGTCTTCGGGGTCGCGCGGCAGATTGCTGCCCGCGAGATCGCCCGCCGGATCCGCGCGCTCATCTACGCTCATACGGCGCGCCTGCCGGCCGGCGCAGGAGGGCCCGGGAGCGCGGCGGGCGGTGCGCGCCGCCCGCCGGCGCGGGATCACCGCGCCATCAGGCGATCGGGAACGGCGAGACCCGCTTCCTTGTAGTACTTCGCCGCGCCGGGGTGCAGCGGGAGCGGCAGGCCGGAGATCGCGTTCTTGAGCGACATCTCCTTGGTCGCGGCGTGGATGTTGTTGAGGAACGGCAGGTTCTCGTAGATCGTCTTCGTGATGAGGTACACGTCGCTTTCGGGCACGTCGACGTTCACGGCGAGGAAGTTCGGCTGCGCCACGGTGTTGAAGTCCTTGGACTGGCCGGGATAGGTGCCGGCCGGGACGACGAAGCGGTAATAGAGCCCGGTGCCGCCGTCGGCGCGCTTGAGCTGCGCGTCGGTGAACTCGAGCAGGCGGACCTTGTCGCCCATCTGCGCGAAGGCGCGCGTGATCACCGACACCGGCGGGCCGGCGCCCGGGTTGGTGCCGGCGGCGGTGCCGTTCTGCAGCGCGTCGATGCTCGGGCCAAAGCCGAGAAACACGAGATCGAACTTCTCGGGCGAGTAGCCGAGGTTGTTCAGCAGGAAGCGGTTGGAGTGCTCGGTGCCGGAGTTGCGCGCGCCGATGACGAACTTCTTGCCGAGCAGGCCGGCGAGGTCGTCCACGGTCCCGGTCTTCGCGTGCTCGGCCATCACGATGAAATGCTCGACGTTCGACCAGAGCATTCCGATCGACCGGAGGTTCGGCTGCGGGCCGTCGGCCTGGATCGCACCCGAGCCCTCCTTCGCGTACTTGCCGAACAGGCCCTGCAGGATCGCGAACTGCGCCTGCTTCTCGCGCAGAAGCTTCACGTTCTCGCCCGAGCCCGCCGAGCTGATCGCGCTCATGTCGATCTTGTGCTTGTTCTGCAGTTTGACCTTCACCAGCGTCGCGAGGGCGACGCCGACCGGGTAGTACGTGCCCCCGGTGGTGGCGGTGGTGAGCACGTACGAGCGGGTACCCTGCGCCTGCGCGCTGGCGGCGATGCCCAAGGCGGCCGCGAGGCCGACGCAGCCGATCAAACGTTTGAATTTCATGGATTCTCCTCCACTCTCGGATACCGCGATCCCCGGCGGGGCCGATCTGGACGCCGGCTAACGCGCGGACGGGGCACGCGCCACGATTATGCCCTGGTTTCGGCCGCCGGGCCATTGGCGCGCGGGCGGCGTCTCTGTGCGCCGCGCGGCAGGCGAGGACCGGTCAGGTCCGCCGAAAGAGCAGATCCCAGACGCGGTGGCCGAGTGCGAGGCCGCGTCGCTCGAACTTGGTCTCGGGGCGGGTCTCGGGCCGCGGGGAGAAGGCGGCCACGGTGTTGGCGAGCGCGGGTTCGGCCGCGAGCACGGCGAGGATGTGCTCGGCGTAGTCCTGCCAGTCGGTGGCGATGTGCAGATACGCACCCGGTTTCATGCGCGCGGCGAGCAGCCGCACGAACGCGGGCTGGATCAGGCGGCGCTTGTGATGGCGCTTCTTCGGCCACGGATCGGGGAAGAAGACGTGCACGCCGTCGAGCGACGCCGGCCCGATCATGTGCTCGAGCACCTCGACCGCGTCGTGCCGGATCACGCGCACGTTCGCGAGGCCGCGCGCGGCGATGCGGTTGAGCAGGCTGCCGACGCCGGGCCCGTGCACCTCGACCGCGAGATAGTCGTTCTCCGGGTGCGCCGCGGCGACCGCGGCCGTGGTCTCGCCCATGCCGAAGCCGATCTCGAGGATCTTCGGCGCGGCGCGCCCGAACGCGCCGGCGAGATCGAGCGGCCGCGGCGCGTACGCGATGCCGTAGCGCGGGAGGAGCTCGCGCTGCGCGCGCGCCTGCGCCGCGGTGGTGCGGCCCTGGCGCAGGACGTAGCTGCGGATCGGGCGCTCGGTCAGGACTTCGGCGCGATCAGGCCGGTCGTGGGCGAGCTCGCCGCGGCCGAGTAGAGCTTCTTCGGCATGCGGCCGGCGCGAAACGCCTTGCGCCCGGCGTCCACGGCGAGCCGCATCGCCTCGGCCATCAGCACCGGGTTGGTGGCCTTCGCGACGGCGGTGTTCATGAGCACGGCGTCGCAGCCGAGCTCCATCGCGATCGCGGCGTCCGACGCGGTGCCCACCCCCGCGTCGACGATCACCGGCACCTTCGTCTGCGCGAGGATCAGCTGCAGGTTCCAGGGGTTCAGGATGCCCATGCCGGACCCGATCAGCGAGGCGAGCGGCATCACCGCGACGCAGCCGATCTCCTCGAGCCGCTTCGCGATGATCGGATCGTCGCTGGTGTAGACCATCACCTTGAAGCCGTCCTTCACCAGCGTCGCGGCCGCCGCGAGCGTCTCGGTGACGTTCGGGTAGAGCGTCTCCGGGTCGCCGAGCACCTCGAGCTTGACGAGGTCGTGGCCGTCGAGGAGCTCGCGCGCGAGGCGCAGCGTGCGCACCGCGTCCTCGGCGCTGTAGCAGCCGGCGGTGTTCGGCAGGTAGGTGTACTTCGACGGCGGCAGCGCCTCGAGGAGCGAGGGCTCGCCCTTGTTCTGGCCGATGTTGGTGCGGCGGATCGCCACCGTGACGATCTCGGCGCCGCTCGCCTCGACGGCGCGGCGGGTCTCGTCGAAGTCCTTGTACTTGCCGGTGCCGATCAGCAGGCGCGACGAGTAGGTCTGGCCGGCGATGAGCAGCGCATCGGCGCCCGCCGCGGCGCGAGTGGTGGGGGCGTTCATGGATCGTTCCGGTTACCCGCCGCCGACGGCGACGACGATCTCGAGCCGGTCGCCGTCGGCGAGCGGCGTGTCGGCGAAGCGGCTGCGCGGAACGATCTCGCCGTTGTGCTCGACCGCCACTTTCTTGCCGGCGAGGTCGAGCCGCTCGAGCAGGCGCGCCACGTCGAGCGTCCCGTCGAAGCGACGGGCCTCGCCGTTCACTGACAGCTGGATCATGGCTTCTGGCGTCGATGCCGAGATGCGCGGAGCGCAAATGATACACCCCGCGCGCGCCGGCTTCGAGAGGGGACGGCGCCGCGCCGGCGGCCCCGGCCGTTTGCCCCGTGCGCGGCGGGCCGCGTACAATGCCGCGATCCGCGGGTGTAGTTCAATGGTAGAACGGCAGCTTCCCAAGCTGCATACGGGAGTTCGATTCTCCTCACCCGCTCCACTTCTTCTCCCCCTCTGATCGAGAGCTTGTTCGGGAAACCGAGCGTCTCGTCCATCGCTGCCAGCAGTTCGTTCCATGCTGCCATCGTCGTGCCTTCCTTGAATGTGCTCACAAGGATGACCAGCGATGGAATGACCGGCGCCCGGCACCGAAAGTGAGTCCAGTTCGATGGTTGGGCTTCTTTCGCCTTTATGGAATCCGGTGACGTACCGATCTACGGTATCGGCTTTGAGCGGTGTGAGTGAGGCGGATGATCCGATGCAGCTACTTGCATCGCGCGACGAAGGGCGCCTGGCGGGAGCAGGTCTGACCGGAACAGGTCGAGCCGTTCCGGGAACTCTTCATCGACGTTTGTCGGATCCGCATGCGCTCGGACGTTCCGATCGGGACCGTCCCGAGCGGGAATCGACTCGGGGCGAGTCAGGAAGCGGGTCGAAGCGGGCGCGGGCGGCGCGGAACAGCGCTTTGCGTTCGCCGATTGCACCTGGAAGCAGCCCGTTCCGTACGTCTGGGAGCACGCGATTCCCGAGCGCCGGTACTCGCTCGCTCGAGTGCGTGCGCGCCTCACGGCGCCGCAGCAAATCCGCGCGCGGCTTGCAGGCCGTGCAGCACGGGCAGCGCGGCGTCCGCGATCAGCGGATCGATCGGCAGCGCGTGCCGTACCCACCAGCGACCGGCCGCAGGAGCGGATGACGGCGCGATGAACTCCGGCCCCGCATAGTCGTCGAGCGGCGGATCGTAGACGTACCGGACCAGCACCCCGTGCCCAGCGAGCGTCGCCATCGCCGCTTCCCGGTCGGCCACGAGCAGGGGGACCCGGAAGAGGGGCAAGGGGGAGGCGTTGCGCGCGCCCGGCGTCACGCAGTCGAGCGCTCCGCAGAGGCGCTCGACCCCGTGGATGCGTCGCTCGCGGTCGGCGTCGAGACCGCGGAGCCGCTCGAGAATGCGCTTCAGATCCGCGATGCTCGGTCGCTCAGGGTAGTCATGCCGGTCCACGCGCACCCACGGGTCGAAGGCCGCGAGGACCGGGCCGGCGGCGATCGCCCGGCGCAGCGCGTCGGGCCTCAGGTCCATACGGTGGCTGCCGCCGGGGCGCTCGACGTGCCGCTCGGCCGTAGCTTCGCGCGTCTTGCGCAGCAGGCGCAAGATTCCGGCTGCTTCGAGAAGCGCCCGCGCCGGCGGTTTCGCGATGTCGACGACGCGCCGGCGGAAGGTTGGCTCGGCGAGGATTCCCGCGCGGATGCGCTCGACCTCACCGCGCAGGCGCGGGTCGGCGACCGCGAGGACGCCGCCGCGGTACGCATCGACGTGCTTCGACAGGCTGAATGCGGCCGCCTCTCCGAAAGCGCCGAGAGGCGTGCCGTCGACTTCCGTCTCTATGGCGTGGGCCACGTCCTCGATCAGCACCAAGCCGTGGGCATCGCAGCGTTGCCGCAACGCCGCCATCCGGTCCGGCAACCCGTAGAGATTGGTGGTGAGCACGGCGCGGATCCCGGTCCACGTCTGCGGCGCGATCGCCTCCACGTCGATGTTGCCGTCGGTCGCGGCGAGCGGCGCGGCGACCGGGCGCAGCCCCGCCGCAAAGCACGACGAAGAAAATGACGTCGTCGGTCACCGGAGACATCAGGATGCCGTCTCCCGGCGAGAGCAGGGCGCGTAACGCGCAGTAGAGCGCGATGCGGCCCGAGGGCATGAAGACGCTCTCCCTGCCGGTCCGCAGTGCGGCGAATGCCTCGACTTCGCGCTCAAGGCGCCGTTGCGTGTCCACGATGTCTCACTCTCCCTGGGTGTGGCGCTGCGCGCGCGCACGGTGCGATTCTGCCTAGCCAGCGCGGATCCCGGGCCGGCGGGGACGGCGGATGAAACGGACGGCTCGAACGCGTCCCGCCGAGTCGGGCGCGCCGCGCCTCAGGCGCGCCGAACGCTCGCGGGCGAGGAGGACCGATGCGGAGATCCGCGGCGATCCGCGCCCGGGTCGCGTCTCTCGCGTCGCGCCTCGCCGGACGGTCGGGGCCCGATCCCTATTCCTCCGCGCGCGCGCTGCTCGGCCTGGTCAGCACCTTTTTCGCCACGATGAGCGCCCGCGCGCCCGCCTCAGTCGCCTTGAGGCGCGAGACGAGTCGGCGCTGGAACGCCGATTTCTCCGCCGCCAGCCGGCGTTGCGCGTCCTGGGCCGCGTGCACGGTCTTCGACCAACGCGTCATCGCAATATTGCAGGCGAACGTCGACCGCTTCCGGTCGGTCCAGTCGAACTTGTAGTCCTCGGTTCCGCGGAGGAAGTCGAACTCGCGCAGCCGGTTCGTGAAGCAATACTCCAGTGCGCGTCCCAGCAGGACCTTGCCGACGTGCAGCTGGCGGAACTCCGGATCGAATCCCGGCTGGAAGAAGTAGACGCGCTGGTCGAAGTGAAAGCAGTAGCAGGCGGCCACCGCGCGGCCGTCGCAGCGCAGTAGAAAGAGCCGGATGGCGTCGTCCGCGGCGAGGCGCCCGGCGACCTCACGGTGGAAGGCGTGCACGGAAGCGTCGTCAAAGCCGCTGACGTCGTCGGACTTGAGCGTCCACCGCATGGCGTGGAGCCGGAACAACTCTTCCATTGCAGGCCCGACCTGCGCGGGCTCGGCGGCAACCTCCAGGTCGACCTTGTGGGCTGCGGCGAGCCGCTTGCCGAACAGGCGCACCTTGTAGCGGTGCTTCTGGGTGAGCGTCATCAGGTACTTGTCGAAGGTGCCCTGGGTCTCGACGTACGGGCATTCCTGCCACACCCAGCTGCGGAACGTGTGGCGGGCGGAGCGGCTCCACTGCGCGAGCGCAGGCAGCAGGAGGGAGGCCTCCGCGAGGTCCAGGAGCTCGATCGAGTCGTACTCGCTGCGCAGGGATTCGAGGCCCGCGATCAGCGCCGCGACGACCGCGGTCGGGTTCGCGGCCCGGACGATGGCATCCAGGTGCTCGGGGGCTTCGGGGCTCGACCCCAGGAACCTCAATACGCGGCGGCGGAACGGTCCGTGTCCGCGCGTCTCGCGATAGAGCGGGAGCACGCCCGCGAGTCGTCCGTCCCCGCTGTCGCGCGTCAGCAGGACGAAGAGTCGGCGCGACCGCGATGCGGCGCCGATGCGTCTCCACCACGTGCTCATCCATTGGTGTTTCAGGAACGCGCTCTTGTGATGCGCGCCGTTCAGAAGCTCGTTCCAATCTGCGGCAAGCGCCTCGAACGCTTCGGCATCCTCGCAGAGCGTGACCCGCTGATTCGCGTGGAGCGTGGCCACCCGTGCCGCCGCCGGGAATTGGGGTCGTCGATCTTCCGGCGACAGGGGCGCCACGTCGATCGGCAGGTCGGTCTGATTGCTGAGTTCCACGAACTTCGCCTCTCTCGCGTGAACACATCATGTACGCATGTCGTCCTTCGTCACCGCAGACCGTACCGACGGCGAGCGGGTGCTGCGGTCGGACCGACTTCTGGAAGGCGTGTCTGCCGGCTGACACGACGCCCCGGAATTGCCGGTGCCACGCTCGCATCAGGCTAAGCTTCCATCAGCGGCCGTATCTGGCCGCTCGGCGCGGCGGCCCGGGCGATCTCCGCGTTGGACACCCGCGCTTCGGCCGGCACCCGCTCTGCGGCATAGCGCAGAGCGGAGTCCAGCAAGGCCCAGCCGTTGAATCGGTCAACCTCCCACGAGTGACCCCACATGTGGAACACGCCCCCGCGCTCGCAGACCCGGTCCACCAGCGCCCGGAACCGCGCCCCGAAGTCGTCCCTGGTGACGGCCGCGAGGAACGTCGGCAGACGACGCGGCCAGCGCCACTCGCCGAGCCGGCGACGCTCCTCCCGAACGAAGCCGCGGGCTATGTCGACGCGGCGCCGCGGATAGAAGTGGAGCGAAACCGGCATTCGGAACGGATCGGCGGGTAGTCCGGCGTGCATGTCCTCGGTCGTACGGCCGTACTGGAAGCCGCTCTCGCGGACGAGCCCGCAGACCGCGGCGTTGTGGTGCCCGTTGGGATAGCAGAATCCCGCAACGGGCCGGCCCAACTGGTCCTCGAGCCACCGCTTGCCGGCGACGATCTGGTGGCGCGCCGCATCGATCGGCAGGCCGTCGAGGGATCGATGGTCGAGCGTGTGCGATCCGATCTCGAACTCCGCGCCGAGGCGGCGCAGTGCCGGCGTGGGCATGACCGCGAACCCGTCCGGGTTGCAGCTGCCGCCCGGCGCGACGCGGCCCGGCACATAGAATGTCCCCTGCAATCCGTGCTTGTGCAGCAGGTCGGCGACGCGCAGGTCCAGAGGATGTCCGTCATCCCAGGAAGTCGTGAATAGTGCCGGTCGCTTCATCGGTCATCTCCGATGTCGTTCGGCAGCGGGCATGTCGCCGGTTGCCGCGGTCGCGCGTGCGCACGGGCCGCATCGACGCGCGAGCGCGCTGCAGGTCGCCCCAGTAGCTATCTCAGAATCGCGGCCGTGCTTCTGCGTCAACTGAGGTCGTACGAACAAGGGGCGGCCACTTTCAAATCCCCTCTTTCGCGGTTGCGTTCTCATTTTGAGACAGGTTCTAATGTCCCGAATCCAAGATGCGTCGACGAAAAGCCGCACGGTTCACCGCCAGGCGTTGTTCCGCGCCTTGCCAAGACGGCCAGTCTTGGCGACCGAGGAGGCGGAGGAGCCCCTCCGCCCCACCCCGGCGCGCGCCTAGCCTGACGATGAACCGAGCGGCTTTTCGCGTTCCTTCGGTCGAGTTCTTGCCCAGTCGAGGGGCGCTAGTATCGATGACGTGTTCGACGAACCTCCAAGTTGGGACACCACTTCATGCGATGCTCAGTATGACTTTGCGAAACTCGGAACTCAATGGGCGCGCGGTGCGTGTAACGATTTTTGAAGATTGTCGCCCCGGCGGCCACCCAGACTCCGCCACCCGTGGCCCCCCAAACTCGCGCACCCTCGGCGCGCGTAGCGGCGCCCGAGCTCGGGCGCCTGACGTGAGCCTCGGGCGAAACGCCGTGGCGATCCGCCAGAACCCGGTCGCGGCGCATCGCTTCACCCGGCGCTGCAACTCGGTCAAGCGCTCCGTCGCCCGCCTGCGGGCGCTCGCCCCCGAGCGCTTCGACGTGCTCGCGTTCGCGCCGGGGAGGAAGCGCAGGTCTACTGCGGGCAGGGCGCACCCGCGCTCTACAGGCCCGGCAGGTTCCGCCGGCCCTACCTGTTCGCGATGACGCTCGAGTGCTCGGGCAAGAGCCTCCGCACCGCGGTACGCAAGATCGATGCGCAAACCTGGGCGAGCTCCGGAAGCTCCGCGACCAGCTCAAGGCCGCCGCGCGAGTTGCCAAGCACCGCTGATCCGAGTAACGTCGCCGTCAGCATCTCCGAAGGTTCGATGCTTACTGCCTGCGCCGCACGGCTGCGACACGGAACGATTCCTAACGGGCTCCAGCCGTCGGCCGTCCATCTCCAGGATCGCGAGCCCGAGCACTGCGCGCACGGTCCCCGGCCGACGGGTGCCATTGCCGCGGGCTCGCGGAACAGAGCGGTGAAGGGCATTCGACGATGAGTCAGTGGACGCGCGTTCTCCTGAGCTTGCTCGCGGCGCTGCCGCTGGGTGCCGCCGCCGACCGGGGCGTGATCTTCGACGAGCCGGAGGGCGTCGCGGTTCCGGCCGATTTCGGATGCATTCACCATGTCGGGTTGGAAGTCTGCTGGCCATGCCTGAGCGGGAACAACCTCTACTTCGGACCCGACCCGGGCTTCGATGCGAGGATCAACGCGGTGCGCCTGTACGGGATGGGCGGGCTCGAATGGGGGAAGAGCACGGAGAAGGAACCGGGCAAGTACGACTGGACGCGCTGGGACTCGGCGTTCGCCAAGTTGCGCAAGGCGGGGGGTGAAGACGGCGATCTACACGATCTACAACCCGCCGCCGTTCTACACTCGACACGCGCATGACTACGGCGGCTGGCGGGGACAGCTGCCGTCGTCCAGGGCGGCGCTCGAGCAGTGGCTCACGGCGGTTACGCAGCGCTACCCGGAGATCCGCATCGTGGAGGTCGCCAACGAGGTCCTGGGGCCGACGATCAAGGATGGCTTCTGGATCGGATCCGAGCAGGAGCTGGCCACGCTTGCCGACTGGGTCCTCGACTGGCGCGCTCGCACGGAATGGCCGGGTAAGGTCTGGTCGCCGTCGATCCCCGGTTTCCTCGACAACGTGAAGCCGTTCGTCCGCTGGCTGCAGGCGTATCCGCGCACCAAGGAGTTCGACGCAATATCGGCCCACTTCTACTACGTGACGGCCGATCACCTCGGCCAGCGCGCGAGCAAGGCAAACGCGTGGACCGCGCTCGCAGAATTGCGCGACGCCTTGCGGACGGCGGGCATCGACAAGCCGATCGTAGACGGGGAGAAAGGATTTGCACCCAGGGTTGCCAGCGCCGCGGCGGTCTACAACTACGGCGTCAAGGCGGTGCTCGAGGGTCTACAGCAGGTGTGCTTCTTCCACTGGGGCAGCTACGGCCGCGACGAGACCAATCTCGGCCAGCCGTTCCGCAACCCCGAGGTGAAACGCGCCTTCGAAGACCTTTCGGCGCTCGCCGGGAAACGCATCACACGGGTCGAGCGGGGTGCGGCGCCCGATGGCCGGTGGATCGTGACCGTGCAGGACCCGGCGCAAACGCCGACCCGCTGAGGGCGGCACGCGGAGATCTAGGCGCAGGCGAGCGAATCCGGAATCGCGCTGTTCTTCACCCCGGCGAGGCCGAAGTAGTAGAGCGGCCGGCCGTCGATCGAGAGCCGGTGCCGATAGCGCTCCATGTGGTGGATGTCGAGGTGGTCGGTCAGGATCAGGTTCTTGATGAAGACCGAGAAGCCGCTCGTATCCCGGTTGTCGAGGAAGGTCTCCTTGATGTTGAACGCGATCCAGCCGCCGTCGTCGATCAGATTGAACGCTTCGCGAAACGCCGCGACCGGGATGTCGCCGAAGCCGAGCGCGGCGACGGTGACCAGGCCGTTGAACCGCCAGTCGAGGAGCTCGTCGCGCGCCTCGCGCGCGAGCCGGGTGAGGTCGAGCGCGTAGTACTCGTCGTAGACGCCGGGCCGGTCGCGCTGCGCCGCGTCGCGCGCCGCCTTCGAAATGTCCAAACCGACGATCCGCGCGACGCCGTGCTTCTGCAGCTCCTCGCCGACCATGCCGTTGCCGGCGCCGAAGTCGAGCGCGCGCAGCTCGCTGAACGGCGCGCCCGCCATCGTCGTGGCGTGATGCAGGATGCGCACCACCTTCTCCGGCGAGCAGCACTTCAGCCGGTCGTAGAAGAGCTGCTCGTACAGGCCCGGCCGCCGGTAGATCGCGTCGTAGTCGTGGAAGCGGACTCTGACGTGCTCGCCCGAAGGCTCGGTTAAGTGGAAGTACGCCTCGTCCTGGTCGAGCTGGTGCGGATCCCCCGCGGGGAAGCGGATCTTGTGTCGGGACATGCGGCGCTCCTCGCGGTCGTCGTGACAGGCACAGGTCGAAGGTACACCGGGCCGCGCGGTCGTGCCACCTATTGTCGAGGCGCGGCGCGCGCGTGCGGGCGCGCTCTTGCGCGCCGATCGCCGCCGTTTCGCCGCAGTTGCGGCGGCGCTGCCGCGTCGAGTGCTCCGCGGGCGCGTAGCGTCGGGTTTCGTTGGTATGCTTCGGGGATGCGCCATCGTCAGACGCACCCCGTCCAGGTCGCGGGCCTCGAGCGCGAGCTGCCGCTGTTCGAGGTGGCGCCGGGCGTGCGCATCGCGGTGGTGAACATCCTCGGCGACACCGAGCTCGTGCAGGCCTGCGCGCGCACGCTCGCCGAGCGGTTGGCCGCGAAGCCCTACGACGTGCTCGTGACCGCCGAGGCGAAGAGCATCCCGCTCGCCTACGCACTCGCGGTCGCCGTCGGCAAGCCCTACGTCGTGCTGCGCAAAGCGTACAAGCCGTACATGGGCGCCGCGCTGTCGGTGGAGACGCGCTCGATCACGACCGGCCGGCCGCAGCTGTTGCACCTGGACGAGAAGGACCATCGCCTGCTCGGGCGCAAGCAGGCGGTGCTGGTCGACGACGTCGTGAGCACCGGCTCGACGCTTGCCGGCATGCGGCAGCTCGCCGAAAAGGTGGGCGCGATCGTCGTCGCCGAGGCCGCGATCTTCACCGAGGGCGACGACCCGGGCGCGTGGGCGCACGTCGTCGCGCTCGGACACTTGCCGCTCTTCAGGGACTGAGGCGCGGCGAGGGGGGCCGGGCGCGCTCCGCGCGCGCGCCGACGTAGATGCCGGCGAGCAGCAGCACGAACCCGGCGAGCTCGAGCGGCGCGACCCGCTCGCCGAGGACGAGATACGCGAGCGCCGCGGCGCCGACCGGCTCGCCGAGGATCGCGAGCGCGATGAAACTCGTGGACAGGTAGCGCAGCGCCCAGTTGAACGCGCCGTGCCCGAGGAGCTGCGGCCCGACTGCGAGCGCGACGAGCAGGAGGTAGGCGACGGGCGCGAAGCCGCGCATCGGCGCGCCGGTGGTCGCAACGCTGGCGAGCAGGACGAGCGCCGCGGCGCCGTACACCAGCCAGACATAGACGAGCAGTGAAACGCGGCCTCGCAGACTGCGGCCGATCAGCAGGTAGGCCGAGACCGCGAGCGATCCGGCGAGCGCGAGCGCGTTGCCGAGCGTCGGGTCGACCCCGGTCGCGCCCCCGGCGCCGGCCGCGAAGATCGCGCTGCCGCCGGCGAGCGCGACGGCGATGGCGACAAGCAGCGCGCGCGCCGGCCGCTCGCCGAAGACGAGCCACGCGAGCGCAGCGATCCAGATCGGGTTCGTGGTCACCAGGATCGTGCTCGCGGCGACCGAGGTGTACTCGAGCGACGCGATCCAAGCGGCGAAATGGACGGCGAGGAACGCGCCGGAGGCGAGCGCGAGGCCGAGATCGCGCCGAGAGAGGCGCGCGAGCTCGCCGCGGCAGCGCACGAGCACGAGCGGTGTGAGGATCGCGGCGGCGAGCGCAAGACGCCAGGCGGCGAGCGGGAGAGCGGGCATGCCGTAGGTCTGCACGAAGCGCGTGAGGATCGCCGCGCTCGAGACGGCGAACACGCCCGCCGCGAGCACCGCGTAGGGCAGGGCGGCGGGAACGGCCGGCGCAGCGGCAATCGCGCCCTCCGCGCCGGAGCCTCGTGCGTTGTCTTTCGTCACCGGGGTGCGGTCGCGGATCGGGCGGTGAAAAATAGCTTATCATTGACTCGCACGCCGGTGCGCCCATGCCGAGCGTTGCCCTCGCGATGCCTGCCAGCTTCGATGGTCGCCTCGTAGTCGCCATCTCCTCGCGCGCGCTGTTCGATCTCGAGGAGTCGAACCGCGTCTTCGAGGACCAGGGCGTCGAGGCCTACTACCACTATCAGCGCGCGCACGAGGACGAGGTGCTCGCGCCGGGCATCGCCTTCGCGCTGGTGAAGAAGCTCCTCGCGCTGAACGCGCTCGCGCCGGTGCGGCCCCGCGTCGAGGTGATCCTGCTCTCGCGCAACACCGCCGACACCGGGCTGAGGATCATGAACTCGATCGAGCACTACCGGCTGGAGATCAGCCGGGCGGCGTTCACCGGCGGCGAAAGCACCCACCCTTACGTGCCCGCCTTCGACGCGCACCTCTTCCTCTCGGCGAATCCGGTGGACGTGCGCAAGGCGCTCGAGGCCGGGCACGCGGCGGCGACCATCCTGCCGGCGAACGTGGGACAGAACCTCGCCGAGACGCAGGAGCTGCGCATCGCCTTTGACGGCGACGCCGTGCTCTTCTCGGACGAGGCGGAGCGCGTCTACAAGGCCGAGGGGCTCGAGCGCTTCACGGCGACCGAGGTGAGCGCGGCGAGGGCGCCGCTCGCCGGCGGGCCGTTCAAGGAGTTTCTGGCGGCCCTGCACCGCATCCAGGCGGAGTATCCGCCGGTGCGGTCGCCGATCCGCACGGCGCTCGTCACCGCGCGCAGCGCGCCGGCGCACGAGCGCGTGGTGCGCACGCTGCGCGCCTGGGACATCCGCATCGACGAGGCGCTCTTTCTCGGGGGCCTGGACAAGGGGCGGTTCTTGAAGGCGTTCGGCGCCGACATCTTCTTCGACGACCAGCGCGGGCACTGCGAGTCCGCACGCGACCACGTCGCCACCGGCCACGTGCCGTTCGGTGTCGCAAACGAATGATTCGCCCGACCGGGGATATACACAAGGGGCTTGCCCCTTGTTCGTCTCGGGGATATATAAGGGGGATCCCCTCTTGTTCGTGCGACCGCGGTTGTCCGGCAGGCTCGATTCCGTGATCGAAGCCGTGATGGATCCTTTCGGAAAGGCGCAATAGATGAAAGCGCTGAAATACCTGCTGTGGGGCGCGGGCGCCCTGGTGCTGCTCGTGATCGTCGTGATCGCGATCGCCGTGGCGACGTTCGACCCGGAGAAGTACAAGCCAGAGGTCGCGCAGCTGGTCAAGGACAAGACCGGGCGCACGCTGGCGATCGACGGCAGGATCGGCCTCACGTTCTTCCCGAAGATCGGCGCCGCCGTGGACAAGGTGTCGCTCTCGGAGCCGCGTAGCGACAAGGTCTTCGCGCGCGTCGGCGAGGCGCGCGTCGCCGTTGCGCTGCTGCCGCTGCTCTCAAGGCAGGTGATCGTGGACCACGTCACGCTCTCCGGCCTCGCGGTCGATCTGGTCCGCTACAAGGACGGGCGCACGAACTTCGACGATCTCGCCGGCGGGGCAACGGCCAAGCCCGGCGCATCGGGCAGGCGCCGCCGCCCGCCGGCAAGGGCGTCGCGGCGCCGGTGATCGACATCGGCGGCATCGCGCTCAAGGACGCCGACATCGGCTGGCGCGACGAGCAGGCCGGGACCGACCTTCGCGTCTCGAAGCTCGACCTCGAGACCGGCCGCATCGCGAGCGGCGTGCCCGGCAAGCTCGCTCTCGGGCCACGTCGAGGGCGCCGAGCCGAAGGTCAACCTGGATCTCGCTCTAAGCACCGGCTACCGGATCGACTTCCAGACGCAGGCGGTCGCGCTTTCGGGCCTCGACCTGAAGGCACGCGGCGACGCCCCGGGCCTCTCCGGCGTCGAGGCCGCCGCGAAGGGCGACGTCGCGCTCGATCCCAGGGCGCAGCGCGTCGATCTCTCCGGGTTTGCGCTTTCGACGAAATCGGAGGGGCTGGAGGCGCGCGTCTCGGTGCCGAAGCTCGCGCTTGCGCCCGATTCGGCGAGCAGCCAGGCGATCGAAGCCGCGGTGAAACTCGCGCGCGGCGAGCAGGCGATCGACGCCAAGCTCGCGCTCGCGGCGGTCGAGGCGAAGGGCAAGCAGGTCGAGTTCTCGAGCCTGGCGGCCGACGTGAACCTCAAGCAGGGTGCGCTCGCGGTGCAGGGCAAGATCGCCACCCCGGTCGCGCTGAACCTCGCGCAGAGCCAGGCGCGGCTGTCGAAGATCGCCGGCGACCTCGCGCTCTCCGGCCCCCGGCGTGCCTGGCGGCGGCGTCAAGCTCGCGCTGGCGGGCACTGCCGCGGCAGACTGGGCGAAGGAGACGGCACAGACCGACCTCACCGCCAGGCTCGAGGACAGCACGGTCCAGGCGAAGGTTGCGGTCCGGAACTTCTCGGCGCCGGCGATCAACTTCGACATCGCCGCGGACAAGCTGAACGTCGACCGCTACCTGCCGCCGAAGCAGGCGGGCGCGGCGGGCGGCGGCGCGGGCGGCACCGCCAAGAGCGGCTCCGGCGGCGAGCGGCCGATCGATCTCTCGGTGCTGAAGACGCTCAACGCGAGCGGCAGCGTGCGGATCGGCGCGCTCACCGCGAGCAACGTCAAGGCGCAGAACGTGCGCGTCGACGTGCGCGCGGCGGGCGGGCGGCTCGACGTGAGCCCGATGTCGGCGAGCCTCTACGAGGGGGCGCTCGCGGGCAGCGCATCGGTCAACGCCAACACGAACACCTTTGCGGCGAAACAGCATCTGAAGGGCGTCAACATCGGGCCGCTGCTGCGCGACGCCGCACAGCAGGATATGCTGGAGGGACGCGGCACGGTGGACCTGGACGTCACCTCGGCGGGCAACACCGTGAGCGCGATCAAGCGCGCTTTGAACGGCGCTGCGAGCGTCGATCTGCGCGACGGCGCCATCAAGGGCGTGGACATCGGCGGCATGCTGCGCAAGGCGCAGTCGCTGCTCGGGCGCGGCGCCGCGGTCGAGGAGCAGTCGCAAGGCGGCGCCAGAACCGACTTCACCTCGCTCTCGGCGAGTTTCGTGCTCAAGGACGGCGTCGCGCGCAACGACGACCTCGACGGCAGGTCACCGCTGCTGCGGCTCGGCGGGGCAGGGATCGTCGACATCGGCGCCGGCACGGTGGATTACACCGTCAAGGCGACCCTCGCGGCGACCGCCAAGGGTCAGGGCGGGCGCGACGCGTCGGAAGTGCGTGGCATCACCGCGCCGATCCGGGTCACCGGTGCGTTCGACAGCCTGAAGTACCGCCTCGACGCCGGCGCGCTCGCCACCGACGTCGCCAAGGACACGCTCAAGCGCGAGCTCGAGCGGCGCCTCGGCGGCGGGCAGCAGCAGGACGGCCAGCCGGGCGGCGGCATAGGCGATGCGCTGCGCGGGCTGTTCCGGCGTTGAGCGCGCCGGCGCCGCTGCGCGGGGGCGGAAGCGCGGTGAGCCGGCACACGTCGGACGACTTCGCGCACCGGCTGGTGCGGTGGCAGGCGCATGCCGGGCGCAACGACCTGCCGTGGCAGAACACCCGCGACCCGTACCCGATCTGGGTCGCCGAGATCATGCTGCAGCAGACCCGGGTCGCGACGGCGATTCCCTATTACCAGCGGTTCATGGCGCGCTTTCCCGACGTCGCGACCCTGGCCTGCGCGCCGGAGGACGAGGTGCTGCGCCTGTGGAGCGGCCTCGGCTACTACTCGCGCGCGCGCAACCTGCAGCACGCCGCGCGCGAGATCGTAACGCGGCACGCCGGCCGCTTTCCGCACGCGCTCGCCGAGATCGGGCGACTGCCCGGCATCGGCCGCTCGACTGCGGCGGCGATCGCCGGATTCGCGTTCGGCGCGCGGGCGGCGATTCTCGACGGCAACGTGAAGCGCGTGCTGGCGCGCCACTTCCTGATCGAGGGGTTTCCGGGCGAGCCCGCGGTCGAGCGGCAGCTGTGGGCGCTCGCCGAATCGCTCGTGCCCGAGCGCGGCGTCGAGACCTACATCCAGGGGCTGATGGACCTCGGCGCGACGCTGTGCACGGCGAGGCGCCCCGCGTGCGGCCGCTGCCCGGTCCGAGCGACGTGCGGCGCGTACGCTGCGAACCGGGTCACCGAGCTGCCGGCGCCGCGGCCGCGCAAGCGCGTGCCGGTGCGCGGTACGGTGATGCTCGTGCTGCGCCACGGCACCGACGTACTGCTCGAGCGGCGTCCCGCGACCGGCGTGTGGGGCGGCTTGTGGAGCCTGCCGGAGCTCACCGACGCCGCGGACGTCCCGGCCGCAGGCGGGCCGGAGGCCGACCTAGCGGCGACCGTGAAGCGCGCGGTCGCGCAGCGCTACGGGTTCGATGCCCGGTGCGCGGAGCCGCTTGCGATCGTGCGGCACACGTTCACGCACTTTACGTTGGAGATGCGCCCGGTGCTCGTGGACGTCGGGCGGATCGACCGGCGCGCGGGCGAGCCTGGCGTGCGGTGGCTGCCGCTCGGGGAGGCCTGCGCCGCCGCGTTGCCGGCGCCGGTGAAGCGCCTGCTGCTGCGGCTGGGCGGCGGCGCCTCAGGCGATCAGCCCTCGCTGCTCGAGGAAGCGGTGCAGGATCTGTAGGCGCCCCAGGCTGTCGCCGAGCTCAAGCAGCCGCTGCTTCGCCGCAAGCGGCACCGGCAGGATCTCGGTGAGCCGGTAGCCGACCCAGGAGGCGTCGCCGAGCCGGTGCGGCTCGGCGAACACCGCGGCGCTCTTGTCGGCGATCACCAGCTCGAGCAGCCGGATGCAGGCGCCGAGCGCCTCGGGGATGTCCGCCGCCGCCTCCGGCGCGATCAGATCGACGCGCGCGCGGATCAGGCCCTGGGCGCCGACACTGCGGTCGCGGATGCGGAAGCGCTGTCCGCCGAGCGTGCGCAGGCTGAGCACGCCGAGATCCTGCATGTCCCAGTCGGTGATGTGCGCGAGGCAGCCGATATCCTCCGGGACGGCCGCCTCGCCGGCCTCGCGTCCGGACCGGATCAGGCAGACGCCGAAAGGCTTTTGCTCGCGCATGCACTCGCCGATCATGTCCATGTAGCGGGCCTCGAACACCCTGAGTGGCAGCAGGCCCCCGGAAAGAGCACCGTGTTCAGCGGGAAGATCGGGATCTCGACCGGAGCCTCGGGTATCGCGTCCATCTTGCCGGGCGCCACGCTCAACCGGGCTCGTCGCGCGCGAGCTGCCGGTGGCGCACCAGTACCGGCGCATCGGCGCGGAAGCGCGCCGCGAGCCGCTCGACGAGGTACACCGAGCGGTGCTGTCCGCCGGTGCACCCGAGCGCGACGGTCAGGTAGGCCCGGTTGTCGCGCTGGAATGCGGGTAGCCAGCGTGCGATGAAGTCGCCGATGTCGGTAGCCATCGCACGCGCCTCGGGCAGCCCGTCCAGGAAGGCGACGACCGCGGCGTCGAGCCCGGTGAGCGGGCGCAACCGCGGATCGTAGTGAGGGTTCGGGAGGCAGCGGACGTCGAAGACGAGATCGGCGTCGAGCGGCACGCCCTGCTTGAACCCGAATGACTCGAACAGCAGCGTGGTGCCGGAGCGGTCGACCTCGACGAGGTCCTTGACCCAGCCGCGCAGCGTGTTCGGCGTGACGTCGCTGGTGTCGATGTGGTGGCCGAGCTCGCCGACCGCGGCGAGCGCCTCGCGCTCGCGCGTGATCGATTCCTCGAGCGTGCGCCCGTCGGCGAGCGGGTGGCGCCTGCGCGTCTCGGAGAAGCGCTTGATCAGCGTCTCGCTCTTGGCGTCGAGGAACAGGACGCGCACGTCGACGCCGTCCGCTTTGAGCGTGCGCACCGAATCGGGCAGCGCGGCGAGCGCGCTGCCGCTGCGCGCGTCGATGCTGACCGCGACGCGGTCGTAGTTGGCGTCGCTGAGGAAAGCGACGGTGTCGGCGAGCAACGCCGCCGGCAGGTTGTCGACGCAGTAGAACGAGGCGTCCTCGAGCACGTTCAGCGCTACGCTCTTGCCGGAGCCGGACAGGCCGCTGATGATCACGAGCAGCATGGCACGCGGCTACGCCTGCGTACGGTCGTCCCCGGTGCCGCGCTCGAGCTCGGCGCGCTGGCGCTGGACGAACTCGCCGGTGCTGTCGATGCCGCGAAGCTGCAAGATGTAGTTGCGCACCGCCGCCTCGACCAGCACCGCCAGGTTGCGCCCCGCGGCGACCGGGATGACGACCTTGCGCACGGTGACGCCGAGGATGTCTTCGGAGAGTTCGTGCAGCGGCAGCCGCTCGACCTGCATCGCAGCCTGCGAGGGTTTCTCCAGGTGAACCACCAGCCGCAGATTCATCTTCGGCCGCACCGCCGTCTCGCCGAAGATGGTGCGCACGTTCAGCATGCCGAGTCCGCGCACCTCGAGGAAGTCCTTGAGCATCGGCGGACAGCGGCCCTCGAGCTGGGTTGCGCCGATGCGCGAGATCGCCACGACGTCGTCGGCCACCAGCCCGTGGCCGCGGCTGATCAGCTCCAGCCCGAGCTCGCTCTTGCCCACGCCCGAGTCGCCGGTGATCAGGACGCCCAGCCCGAGCACGTCCATGAGGACGCCATGGCGCTCGGTCGCCTCGGCGAGGACCTTGGCGAGGTAGCGGCGCAGCTTGTCGATCACGAACGCCGCCGGCAGCGGCGTCGCGAGCACGGCGATGCCGCGCTCGTCGGCGATCTCGCGCACGCGCGGGTGGCCGACGACGCCGTCGGTGAGGATCAGCGCCGCGGGCGAGGGGGTCAGGTGGCGCTCGATGACGCGCGTCAGCCGCTCGGGCGGCAGTGCGGCCACGTGCGCCTCCTCGTGCGTGCCGACGATCTGTATGCGGTTCGGGTGGATCAGGTTCAGGTGGCCGACGAACGCCGCCGACTCCACCGGGTCCTGGCGGATCAGCGCGTCGCGTCCCGCCGCGCCGCACACCCAGGTGAGCGACAGCCTCGCGCGGTTGTCCTCATACAGCTGCGCGACGGTTGTCTGCAACATGGGGTTGCCACGCGGTGATCGCCTGGTGCAGCGCGCCGGGATCGTCGGCCGTGCCGAGCTGCTCGCGCAGCACGCGGTCGCTGAACATCTGCGCGAGCTCCGAGAGGATCTGCAGGTGCTGCTCGGTCGCCTGCTCCGGCACGAGCAGCACGAACACGAGACTGACTGGCTTGCCGTCGGGCGCGTCGAACGGCACCGGCGTACGCAGCCGGACGAAGGCGCCGACCGGATCCTTCAGCCCCTTGATGCGGCCGTGCGGGATCGCCACGCTCTGGCCGAGCCCGGTCGAACCGAGGCGCTCGCGCGCGAACAGGCTTTCGAACACGAGGCTGCGCGCGATGCCCTGGTTGTTCTCGAAGAGCAGTCCAACCTGCTCGAACATGCGCTTCTTGCTGCTCACCTCCAGATCGAGGACGATGTTCGCGGGCGGAAGCAGTTTGGCGATCAGGTTCATGCCGTCGATCGGTCGGTGGCGTCGCGGTCGCGTGTGCCGCACGCCGCCGCCCCCGGAAGGGACGCAGCGCGAGGCGCCGCGAGTCGGGGTCGAGGTGCGGTCGCTGTCGTGGGCGGTACGAGGATGATCACGTCGGTCGGCCTGCCCGCGGATGCGCCGCCCCGCGCGGCCGTGGCGGCGCCTCGCATGGCGGCCGTACCGGCCGGGATTATACCCCTGCCTCGCGGGCGCCTCAGAGCGACTTCCTCAGGTTGACCGGGGGGATCTGCAGCGATTCGCGATACTTGGCGATCGTGCGGCGGGCGACGACGATGCCCTGCTGGCCGAGGACCTCGGAGATCTTGCTGTCGGACAGGGGCTTGCGGGCGTCCTCGGCCGCCACGAGCTGCTTGATGAGCGCGCGGATCGCGGTCGCCGAGCAGGCGCCGCCGGTGTCGGTGGCGACGTGGCTGCCGAAGAAGTACTTCAGCTCGAAGATCCCGCGCGGCGTGGCCATGAACTTCTGGGTGGTGACGCGCGAGACGGTCGATTCGTGCAGTCCGAGCGCCTCGGCGATCTCGCGCAGCACGAGCGGCCGCATGGCGACCTCGCCGTGCTCGAAGAAGTGGCGCTGGCGGTCGACGATCGCCTGCGAGACGCGCTGGATCGTCTCGAAGCGCTGCTGGACATTCTTGATCAGCCAGCGCGCCTCCTGGAGCTGTGCTGCGAGCTGGCTGCCGCTCGCGCTGCGGTTTGCCTGGAGGATATCGGCATAGATGCGGTTGATTCGCAGCTTCGGCATCGCCGCCGGATTCAGCATCGCTACCCACACGTTCTTCACCTTGCGCAGGATCACGTCGGCGATGACGTAGCGCGTCTCGAGCGGTCCGTACGCCGAGCCCGGGCGCGGGTTGAGGCTCTGGATGAGCTTTTGCGCGGTGCGCAGGGCAGCGTCGTCGCAGTGCAGGAGCTTGCGCAGGCGGGCGAAGTCGCGCGCGGCGAGCAGCGCGAGATGGTCGCGCGCCATGCGCAGCGCATGATCTCGCCCGGGCGTAGCCTCGGGCAGGGCCTCGAGCTGCAGCGCGAGGCATTCCTCCGGGCCGCGCGCGCCGACGCCGGTCGGATCGAAGTTCTGCAGGTGCCGCAGCGCGATCGCGAGCTCGTCGATCTCGACGCCGGCCTCTGCGGGGAAGAGCGCGGCGATCTCCTCGAGCGGCTGGCTGAGATAGCCGTCCTCGTCGAGCGCGTCGACGAGCGCCGCGACCAGGCTGCGGTCCCGATCCGGAAGCGTTGTGAGCGAGAGTTGCCCGAGCAGATGCTCGCGCAGGCTCGGCGCCTCGGCAGCGAGCTGCGGGTACTCGCCGTCGTCCGCGTCCTCGTGGGTGCCGCCCCCGCCCGGTATTCCCTCGAGGAACCAGTCGACGTCGCCCGGGCGGCTCTCGTCGTAGGCCGGCGGCTCGTCCGGCGCGCCGCCGGAATCCTCGGTGGATTGGTGCACCGGCGTCGGCGCGCCGTTCAGCGGCACGACCGGCGACTCGTCCCCTTCCTCGGACTCCTCGCGCTCGAGCAGGGGATTCTCCGCGAGGAACCGCTCGAGCTCCTGGTTGAGCTCCAGCGTCGAGAGCTGGAGAAGACGGATCGATTGCTGCAGCTGCGGCGTCAGCGTGAGATGCTGCGAGAGCTTGAGCTGCAGTGTCTGTTTCATGATGCTGCGATCGGGTTCGAGCCGGCGGGCGCGCCGTCCGGCGCCGGCGAGTGCCGCCGCTTCAACGCGCCATTGCGCGCGCTACCCGCAGGGCTTACAGGCGGAAGTGCTCACCCAGGTAGACGCGTCTGACGGCGTCATTATAGACAATCTCTTCGGGCTTCCCGGCAGCCAGCACGACACCTTCGTTAATTATGTACGCTCTGTCGCATATTCCCAAGGTCTCGCGGACGTTGTGATCGGTGATCAGCACGCCGATCGAGCGCTCCTTCAGGAACCGGATGATGCGCTGGATGTCGAGCACGGCGATCGGGTCTACGCCGGCGAACGGCTCGTCGAGCAGGATGAAGCTAGGCCGCGTGGCGAGCGCGCGCGCGATCTCGACGCGCCGCCGCTCGCCGCCGGAGAGCGAGAGCGCGGTGGCTTCGCGCAGGTGCGCGATGTGCAGCTCCTCCAGCAGCCCGTCGAGGCGCGGGGCGATCGCCTCGCCGTCGACACGCTGCAGCTCGAGCACCGCGCGCACGTTCTCTTCCACGGTGAGCTTGCGGAAGACCGAGGCCTCCTGCGGCAGGTACGACAGTCCGAGTCGCGCCCGCCGGTGGATCGGGAGGTGCGTGATGCTTCGCTCGTCCACGCGGATCTCGCCGCCGTCGGCCGCGACCAGGCCGACGATCATGTAGAAGCAGGTGGTCTTGCCGGCGCCGTTCGGGCCGAGCAGCCCGACGACCTCGCCGCTCGCGACTTCGAGCGACACGTCGTGAACGACGGTGCGCTTGCCGTAGCGCTTGTTGAGCGCAAGCGCCTTCAGCTGGCTCATCGGGTCTCGCCGGCGCCGCTCACCGGTGCGCGCGCGGGCTCGAGGCCGGGCGCCGGCGGCGGCTCGGGCGCGACGGTACGGGACGCCTGGCCGGTCTTGGGTTTCGGCTGGATGGTCGCGCGCACGCGGTCCTCGCGCGACGGCGAGGCCGAGTACTGCTTGCCGCCCTGCACCCGGAACACCTCGGTGCGCGTGTCGTACGAGATGTAGTTGCCGCGCACCTCGTCCTTGTCGCGCGAGATCCGCGCGCCGTCGAACAGCTCGACGCGGGCCTCGCGGCCGTCGTACTCGATGCGGCGGGCCTCGCCGTCGATCCACTCGCCGGTGCCCTCGCGCTTCTGGCGGAAGGTCGCCGGGTTGCCGGTCGCGACGCCGTGCTGGAACCCGTCGTCGTCCTTGCGCACGGTGATCCGGTCGGCGCGGAGCTGGAAGGTGCCCTGGGTGAGCACGACGCGCCCCTCGAACACCGCGACCTGCTTCTGGTCGTCGGCGCGCATGCGGTCCGCCTCGACGTTGATCGGCTCGCCCGGCGCCGCCCCGATCGGTGCCTTGGCCGGGACCTTCGTCGACTCCTGCTGGCTCCACGCCGGCGCGCCGGCCGCGAGCGCGCAGCCGAGCGCGCAGACGACGGCTGTGACGGCGCGCCTCATCGCCGCGCCTCGACGTTGGTGAACTCGCCGCTCACCTGCGAGCGGAGCTCGAGCGTTCGCGTGCCCTGGTTGAACTCCATGCCGACCCCTTCTAGGCGCGACCCGTCGTAGGTGATGACCACGTGCTCCGGCGTGCGCGCGACCTCGGCGTCGGGATCGACCTGGAGGTAGCTCGTCGTCATGCGCAGCTCGCCTCGCTTCCCGGCCGCATCGCGCGTGATGAGGACGTTGCCGCGCAGATGCAGCGCCTTGCCGTCGCCGGTCACCGTGCCGCGATCGGCCGCGACCCGCACCGGCGGCGAATCGCCGCTCCATTGCACCAGCCGCGGCGCCTCGACCTCGGTCACGTCGGTGCCGGGGAAATGCGTCATCCGCTCGGCGGCAAGCGTGTACTCGGCCTCGCCGGTGGCGTTCATGGTGGTCGCCTTCAGGCGCTCGATCACGAAATCGGGCACGCCCGGCGCGCGCCGCTGGAGCTGGCCTTCGGGCCCCTGCACCAGCCGCTCGAGCCAGAAGGTCATGCCCGCGAGCACGGCGGCCAGCACGACCGGGAACAGGGTGCTCGAGCGCGGCCTCATGGGCGTGGCTCCACTCTGCGAGGGGGAAAGACTGCTCCGCGGCGCCCCCGCGCGTGCTCCCGATTCACCGGAGGCGGCGCCTGCGGCATCGGTCTCACCCCAGGTACCTCTGGAGCGCGGCGTCGAGCTTGCCCTGGGCAGCGAGCACGAGCTCGCACACCTCGCGCACCGCGCCGTGCCCGCCGTGCGCGCGCGTGACGTAGTGGACACGGCGCCGCACCGCCTGCGGGGCGCCCGGCACGCTCGCCGAGAAGCCGCAGCGCAGCAGCACCGGCAGATCCGGCAGATCGTCGCCCATGAAGCCGCACGCGTCCGGCGCGAAACCCGTGCGCGCGCACAGGCCTTCGAACGCCGGCAGCTTGTCCTGCTCGCCCTGCAGGACGTGATCGATCCCGAGCTCGCGCGCGCGGCGCTCGAGCGCCGCCGAGGCACGGCCGGAGATCACGGCGAGCTGCACGCCCGCTGCGCGCAGCATCTTCAGCCCGTGCCCGTCCTGGATGTTGAACGCCTTCATCTCCTCGCCACCCGCCGAGACGAAGATCGTGCCGTCGGTCAGCACCCCGTCGACGTCGAACGCCATCAGGCGCACGCCGCGCGCCCGCTCGCTGTCCGCGCGTCTCGGCATGGCGCTCTAGCGTCCCGCGTCGGAGATCCGTCGACGAAAAAAAAAGCGCACGGTTCGCCGCCAGGCGTTGTTCCGCTCCTCGCCAAGACCGCCAGTCTTGTCGACCGAGGAGGGGGCGAGGCGCCTGCGCTCCACCCTGGCGCGCGTCTAGCCTGACGGCGGACCGAGCGGTTTTTCGCGTGCGTTCGGTCGAGTTCATGCCCTGTCGAGCGGTGCTGCTCTCGATGCCTTGTTCGACCAACCTCTGACCCCGGACACGTGCAGCCTATCGAAAAACACCGCACATGCGCGGGAGCGGATATGCAAGGGGGCTCTCCCCTTGTTCGTACGACCGTGGTTCGACTTGCGCGCTCATTGCGAGGAACCAAGCTCCCGACGGTGGTAGGTTCGAGTGGCCTGCTAGACCACCTTGGCGCGCAGCAGGTCGTGAATGTTCAGCGCCCCCACCAGCCGGCCGTCGTCCGACACCACGAGCATGCCGTGCACCTTGTGCCGCTCCATCATCTCGACCGACTCCACCGCGAGCCGGTCGGGGCCGATCACGCGCGGATCGCGCGTCATCACCTCGGCGACGCCCGCGGTACGGAAGTCGACCTTCTCGAGCACGCGCCGCAGATCGCCGTCGGTGAAGATCCCGACCAGGCGGCCGTCCGCGTCGAGCACGCCGGTCATGCCCATGCGCTTCTTGGACATCTCGACCACCGCGTCTGGCAGCGATGCCGTCAGCGGCACCGCCGGAACATCGTCGCCGGTGCGCATCACGTCGCGCACGTGCGTGAGCAGGCGGCGGCCGATCGCGCCGCCGGGATGCGAGCGCGCGAAATCGTCGCGCCCGAAGCCGCGCGCATCGAGCAGCGCGACCGCCAGCGCGTCGCCGAGCGCGAGCGTGGCCGTCGTGCTCGCGGTCGGCGCGAGGTTGAGCGGGCAGGCCTCCTTCGACACGCGCACGTCGAGCGCGACGTCGGCCTCGCGTGCCAGCGCCGAGCGCGGGCTGCCGGTCATCGCGATCAGCTTTGCGCCCTGCCGCTTCACCATCGGGACGAACGAGAGCAGCTCGTCGGTCTCGCCGGAGTAGGACACCGCGACAACCACGTCCTCCCGCGTGATCATGCCGAGGTCGCCGTGGCTCGCCTCGGCCGCGTGCACGAAGAACGCGGGCGTGCCGGTGCTTGCGAGCGTCGCGGCGATCTTGCGCGCGACGTGGCCGGACTTGCCGATGCCGCTCACCACCACGCGCCCGCCGCAAGCGAGGATCATCTGCACCGCCGCCGCGAAGCGCCCGTCGATGCGCGTGGCGAGCTCGGATACGGCTGCAGCCTCGATCCGCAGCACCTCGCGCGCGAGCTCGAGCGAGCGCGCCGCGGGTTGGTCCGCGGAAGTAGCCACGGTTATCATCCTGCCGGAGTATAGCAAACGGCCTCAGGCACGAGACCGGCTTACAGGCCTCGTGCCGAGAGACTCCCGGCGCACCCCGGTCGCTCGCGTGACCGCGCGAGGAGGCGGCAGTGTCCAGTTCGCGGCGTGCTTCGAAGATCCCCCGGCGCCGGGCGCGCGCGCCGGCGCGCCCGGCGCCGGGGCGAGCGGCGGTGCCCGCGTGATCGAGGGCCTGCGCCTCGCCCTGATCCTGCTCGCGAGCGCGGTGCTCGTCGTCGTGCTGTTCCGGCGGCTGAGCCTGCCGCCGCTGCTCGGCTATCTGCTGGTCGGCGTCTGGATCGGTCCGCACGCTCTCGGATGGGTGCCGGACTCGCCCACGGCACGTGGCGTGGCCGAGTTCGGCGTCGTGTTCCTCATGTTCTCGATCGGCCTGGAGTTCAGCCTGCCGAAGCTCACGCAGATGCGCCGGCTCGTGTTCGGGCTTGGCGGCCTGCAGGTGGCGGCGACCGGCATCGCGCTCGGCGCGCTGCTGGTGGCCGCCGGCACCGGCTGGCAGGCCGCCTTCGTGATAGCGGCGGCCCTGGCGATGTCCTCGACGGCAATCGTGGTGCGCATGCTCGCCGAGCGGCTGGAGCTCGAAACGCCGCACGGCCGCGCGTCCGTGGGCGTCCTCCTGTTCCAGGATCTCGCGGTCGTGCCGCTGCTGATCGTCATTCCGGCGCTTGGCCACGAAGGCGCAGCCCTGGCGGCGACGCTCGGCATCGCGGCGTTGAAGGGGCTCGGCGTGCTCGCGCTGATTCTGTTCTTCGGCCAGCGCCTGATGCGCGCTTGGTTCCACATGGTCGCGCGCCGGCGCTCGCACGAGCTGTTCGTCATCAACGTACTGTTCATCACCCTCGGTCTCGCCTACGTGACCGAGCGCGCGGGCCTGTCCCTCGCGCTCGGCGCCTTTCTCGCCGGTCTGCTGATCTCGGAGACCGAGTACCGTCACCAGGTCGAGGACGACATCCGGCCGTTCCGCGAAGTGCTGCTCGGGCTCTTCTTCGTCAGCATGGGCATGCGGCTCGACTTGCGCGTGGTGTTCGATCAAGCGGGCGTGGTCGCGCTGTTGTTCGTCGTGCCGATGCTGGTCAAGTTCGGCGTGGTCGCCGGACTCGCCCGGCTGTTCGGCCAGACCCCGGGCGCGGCGCTGCGCGCCGGGCTTGCGCTCGCCCAGGCGGGCGAGTTCGGCCTGGTGCTCGCGAGCGTGGGCATGGTGACCGGCGCACTCGAGGCGCCGCTCTTCCACGCGGTGGTCGCGGCGACGCTGCTCTCGATGCTCGTCGCACCGTTCCTGATCCAGCACAGCGACCGGCTCGTGCTGCGCTGGTCGAGCTCGGAGTGGCTGCTGCGCTCGCTCGCGCTGCATCAGGTGGCGGTGCAGAGCATCGCGCGCGAGCGGCACGTCGTCATCTGCGGCTACGGGCGCACCGGCCAGCGGCTCGCCCGGCTGCTCGAGCGCGAGGGAATCGCCTATGTCGCCCTCGACCTCGACCCGGATCGGGTGCGCGAGGCGGTCGCGGCGGGCGAGTCGGTGGTGTACGGCGACGCCTCACGGCGCGAGACGCTCGTGGCGGCGGGCATCAACCGTGCGGCCGCGCTCGTGATCTCCTTCGTCGACACGGCGGCGGCGGTCAGGACCCTCGCACGCGCGCACGAGCTCAGTCCCTCGCTGCCGGTCATCGTGCGCACGCGCGACGACGCTGATCTCGAGCGCCTGTCGGAGGCCGGCGCCGCGGAGGTCGTGCCGGACAGCTTCGAGTCGAGCCTGATGCTCGCGTCCCACGCGATGCTCATGATCGGCGTGCCGGTGCGCCGCGTGCTGGCGCACTTGCGCGAGATGCGCGGCGACCGCTACCGGCTGCTGCGCGGGTTCTACCGGGGGCGTGGGCGACGAGCCGGCCGATCTCGACGACGCGACGCTGCCGCGGCTGCACTCCGTCACCCTCGAGTCCGACGCGTACGGCGTCGGGCGCACGCTCGCCGAGCTCGATCTGGCCGCCGTCGGTGCCGAGGTGAACGCGCTCCGACGGCGCGGCATCCGGGCCGAGGAGCCAGGCCCCGAGACCCGCCTCAAGCCGGGTGACGTGCTGGTGCTGCTCGGTCGTCCGGATGCGCTCGAGGCGGCCGAGATCCGGCTGATGCGGGGCGAATAGGGGAACCCCGCAAAGAGGCCCACGGCTTCCTTGCAGTCTCGTCATCCCTGGTGAGACCGGGTGAGCGCGCGGCTCGGCTCGGTCGCGGCGCGATCACGCTGCCGCCGGCGCGCGCTCAGAGTGTCTTGCAGATCACGTAGCGGCCCGCGCCGGATTCGGGGTAGCTCGTCCCGCTCGGCGTCTTGCCGGTGATGTCCTCGTTCGGCACGGCCTGCTGGTACGCGCGCACCAGACCGGTGTGCGGGCGCTGATCGTCCATCTGCGTGTCGACCGCGCCGGCGATCTTGTCGCGGACGTTCGACTCGCAGACGATGAGGCTCGAGAAGTTGAGGCCGCCGGTTTGCACGCCGACCAGCCCGCCGACCGAGTTGCTCGGCTGCGTCGCGGCGCCCACACCGGTGCTCGGACCGAAGACGAATCCGCCCATACGAAGATGCCACCAGAACGCAAGGCTTTCGTTCTGCGAGTTGTCGACGGTGAAGGCGCCGAGCGTCGGGTCGATCGGCGCGGGCTCCATATAGCGTCCCGACACGACGCCGTCGCCGCCGCCCGACTTGGCGCCGAGCGCCGCGCCCCAGCGCGCGGCCGCACGCGGGTCGTCGCCGGGCAGCGCCTTGTAGCGGTCGTAGTAGAAGTGGTACGCCGCGCCGAGGCCGTTCATGTCGTTGATCATGTCGCGGATGCGCGCCTGCGTCGCCATCTCCTGGCCGCGCAACACGCCGCCGAGCAGCAGGCCGGCGATGACCAGGACGATCGCGATCTCGACGAGGGTGTATCCGTGTTGCCGCTGCGGCGCGCGCATGGTTCTTGGGTGTCCGCGCTGGAATCGGTGCGTTGCATCAAGAAAAGGTCCCCGCGGGCGCGAACCTTCTCTGCCCAAAGCGGGAGAAATGCACGCTGGGCCCATCCCCCGGATTGAAACAAAAAGGCCCGCCGAATGGCGGGCCCGGAGTGTCGGAAGAGGAACAGTTACACGGTCTTGCAGACCGTGTACTGGGTGGTACCGTCCTCGATGTACGTCGCCGCCTGCGTTGCACCCGACGCCGCGGTCACGCTCGGGTTCGTCGTGGTCTGGGTGTGGGCACGCATCGATCCGGCGTTCGAGCGCTGGTCGTCGAGCTGCGTGTCCACGGCTGCGGCAATCTTGTCGGGAATGTTCGACGAGCAGACGACCAGCCCGGTGAGCGCGGTCGCCCCGGAGAACGCTCCGTTCTGGACGCCGACGAGGCCGCCCACGGCATTGCTCGGGGGCGTCGCCGAACCGGTGCCCTGTGTCGGGCCGGGAATGAATCCGGCCGCACGCAGGTGCCACCAGAATTTCTGCGACTCGTTGTTGCCGTCGTCGCTAAAGCCCGTCGGATCGGCCGCATCCTTGTATTCCCCGGAGATCGAGCCATCCGAGTTGCCGCGCTTGACGCCAAAGGTCGTCCAGCGCGCGTTGGCGTTGCCGTCGTCGCCTGGCACCGCCTTGTAGCGGTCCTGGTAGGAGAAATAGGCGGCCGTCGTGCCGTTGAAGTCGTTGGTCACGTTCTTGATTCGGGCCTGGGTGATCATTTCCTGGCCTTTCAGGATCCCGCCGAGCAGCAGGCCGATGATGACCAGCACGATCGCAATCTCGACCAGCGTGAAGCCTGCCTGACTCCGTTTCTGGATTCGCATGTCCCGCTCCTTGAAGCGCCTCTCGACCGGGAGAGGGTGCCGATTTCTAAGCAACATCGGGGCCAGCCGGAAACCGCCATTCGTGACGGAAATCACGCCGTTTCCGGGAGATCTTGTCGGACTCTCGCCAGAATCGTCGAAGTTGCGACAAAGTGCACACTTCGATGCCCGATTGCAGCGTACCCGGGGATCGCCGGGACCTCTGCTCAAGGGCGAGCGGCCGGGGGTGCGCCCGGAGCGGCGGGGGCTGGCCGGGGGCACCTGCCGCCTCGGCGGCCAGACGCTCCTCGATCATCCGCAGGCGGCGCTCGAGCATCTCGGCGTCACGGGCGTCGCGGACCTGGCCGCTCGCGATCAGGCCGCCGATCATGATGCGCGCCTGCTCGAGTTCCCCCATGTCCGCGAGGATGAACGGCACCATCTGGCGAACCCAAAGCGGCGCATCCTCGGTGGTCGTATGGCGCTCGAGCGTCTCGGCGTACCGAAGCGCAAGCGCCATGTCCTTCAGCCGGTGCTTTGCGAGCACCGCCGCGTGGGCGAGCCACGGCCAGCGCCGGTCGGGATCCGCCAAGTACTCCCGGTGGACGAGCTCGAGCATCTTGCGGCTGCGCGCGGGGTCGGGGACCTCGGCATAGGTGCGCGCGGCCGCCATCAGCGGGTACTGTCCGGCCGGGTCGAGCGCGAGGATGAGCTCGAGCCATGCCGCCAGCGCATCGTAATCGAGGTTGCGGTACGGGACCTGTGTCCCCTTGCGGTAATCGAACGCTTGCAGGTGGAGCATCAGCAGTTTGGCGGCCGCCACCGGCTCGCCGAGCGAGAGCAGCCGGACAACCCCCGCCGAGGGGGCGGGGCGAGATCCTCGGCGGCCACGCGGGGCGGCGGCTGCATCGCGCCCCAGGCGATCTGCCCCGCGAGCGCGACCGCCGCACCCGCCCGGACCCAGCGCGGGACGTCGGCGACCGGGCGCGTCCGCGCCACCTCAGAGCTCCTGCCGGTAGAGGTCGAACAGGGCCGCCGCCAGGATGAGGGCGACGTAGAGTACGGCTTGGCCGAGCGCGTTCCCGAGGTCGGCGAGCCCGGGTCCGCCGTCGGCGAGCCACGCGCTCTGTGTCATACGGTCGAGGCGCGGCATCAGCAGCGCGATGCCCTGCGCCATCCAGTCGGCGATGCGCGGGGCGAGCGCGACCGTGTCCGGCGACGCGGCCGCGATGACCTGCAGCGCCGCGATCGATCGGGCGAGCACGTAGAAGCCGGCCACCGCGGTCAGCGCGCCGAGCACGTGGCTCAAGGTCAGCACGCAGAACAGGCCCACGGCCGCCATGATGAGGAGCTCGCAGAAAAGCGAGACGGCCCAGCCGGCCACGTGCCCCGCGGGCGCGAACAAGGCGAGCGGCAGGCTGAGCGCGACGGCGACTGCTGCCGCAACTGCGGCGAAGCCGAGGTACTTGCCGAGCAGGTAGCCCGCCCGGGGCATCGGCTGGGAGAGCGCCAGCTCGAGGAACTTGTCGTTCGCCTCGCGGACCATGCTCATCACCACGAACAGGACCACGAAAAACGCCGCGCAGGCGCGCAGCAGGGCTGCGATAATCGCGCCCTGGATCTCGCGCACCTCGATGAGCGCGACCTGCTGCAGGAAGCCGGCGACGGCCAGGCTGGCGACGAGCGCCAAACCAACGAGCCAGACCAGCCGGCTGCGCGCCGCCTCGAGCAGGGTGATGCGTGCGATGGGGAGGATGCTCATGAGCTCGTTGGACCTGGGAACGTGCCGGGCGGCCGCTGCGACGCAGCGGGTGAGGGTACGATCGCGCGCGTCCGGCCGCAAGCACTCCGCGTGCCCGCAGTTCACGCCCTGCGGCGCGGCGGCATCGGATGCCCCATGAAGCGCAGCCTCGACCTCAGCCGCCCGTCCGGCCGCCTGTGGCAGTTCGTGGTCGCGACGATGCTGCTGCTGCTGCATTTCGCGGCCATGCGCGGCACGGAGGACGTCTGGGCGCGCGGAATGATGATGGCCCACCTCGGCCTCTTCTTCATCTGGCAGCCGTTCCTGCAGGGCGGGCAGCGCCTGAAGGTGAGCGAAGTGATCCTGATCTCGCTGATCACCGTCGCGATCCTGGTCTTCCTGAGCTGGTGGATGCTGGGACTCTGGGTCGCGCTGCTCGCCGCGATCGTCGGCGGCAAGGTGTTCCTGTTCCGCGCGCGGTTCCTGCGCACGTTCCACCTGACGATGTTCCTCTATCTGGTGTCGCTGCTGCTCCTCTGGGTGGTGCCGAACGGGTTCTCGAAGCCGCTGCCGGTCGAGCTGCGTCTGGTGGCGCAATACGGGCTGCCGGTGGTGTTCCTGTTCATGATGCTGCTGCCGGTGGAGGCGGACAGCTCCGAGCCGCAGATCGTCGATTTCTTCTACGCGTCGTTCATCTTCCTGCTCCTGATCGCGCTCGTGCTCGGCAGCTTCGCGTTCATGACGATCGCGAAGATGGCCTACCCGTTCGCGCTCTCCTACAGCCTGCTTGCGATCGCGGCGGTGCTGATCTTCCTCAGCATTGCCTGGAACCCCGGCGCGGGTTTTGCCGGCCTGCAGATGATCTTCTCGCGCTACCTGCTGTCGATCGGCCTGCCGTTCGAGCAGTGGCTGCACTTCCTCGCCGAGCTCTCGCGCGCGGAGTCGCGGCCGGAGCAGTTCCTCAAGGAGGCCTGCGCTGGACTCGGCGGGCTGCCCTGGGTGACTGGGGGTACCTGGCACACCGCAACCGACGCGGGCGAGTTCGGCGCGAGCTCGGGGCACTCGGTCGAGTTCGCCAGCCGCGAGCTCACGATCCGGCTCTACAGCCGGCACCGGCCGAGCCCGTCGCTCGTCTGGCACTTCCATCTGCTCGGGCAGCTGCTCGGCCAATTCTACGTCGCCAAGCAGCGCGAGCAGAAGCTGAAGCAGCAGACCTACGTGCAGGCGCTGCACGAGGCGGGTGCGCGGCTCACGCACGACGTCAAGAACCTGCTGCAGTCGCTGAACGTGCTGTGCTCGGCGGTCGAGCGCGACCCGGACGGCAACCCCGAGGCGCTGCAGATGCTGATCCGCAAGCACTTGCCGACCGTCACCCAGCGCCTGCGGCACACGATCGAGAAGCTGCAGCGCCCACAGGTCGAGACCGGGCGGTTCGTGCGCGCCGACGCCTGGTGGGAGGGCGTGCAGAAGGCCTACCAGATCGGCGGCGTCGAGTTCCAGCGCGGGGAGCTCGCAGAGGGCGTCCTGCTGCCGAAGGATCTGTTCGACGGCGCCGCGGACAACCTGATCCAGAACGCGCTGGAGAAGCGCAAGCTCGACCCGAGCGTGCGCGTGCGCGTGACCTTCGACATCGGTGAGGCGGTCGTGCTCACCGTCTGCGACACCGGGCGGCCGGTGCCGCGCGAAGTGCTGCCGGGGCTGCTGCGCGGACCGGTGTCCTCGGAGACCGGCTACGGCATCGGCCTCTACCAGCTCGGGCGGCAGGCCGACCTGCTCGGATTCGGGTTCCGCCTCGCCGCGAACGAGCAGGGCAACGTGTGCTTCGAGCTGCGGGGCGAGCTCGGCCGCGGGACCTCGCGGCAGCCCGCCGCGCCGGCAACCGCCGGGGCGGGATGAAGCGAACCGCACGAGCGCACGGTGAACCGTTGACAGCGGTCAGAAGGAAGGCCGGTGTTCAGCGAGCCGCCGCATTGCTGCCCACAGCCTACTTTCAGGCCGCCGCCTCCGCCTGCGCCTCGGCCTTGCGCCTCTGCAGGCGGTAGATGATGGTGTCGCCCTTGCCCTTCAGATAGACGGACTGCGGCGCGTCGAACTCGAAGCGGTTGCGCAGCCGGCGGTACGTCGTGACGTCGACCTGGATCATCCCGGGCACGCTCTCGGCAGTGATGCGGCTTGCCAGGTTGACTGTGTCGCCCCACAGGTCGTAGATGAACTTTTTCTTGCCGACCACGCCGGCCACCACGGGTCCGGTGCCGATGCCCATCCGGATCGCCACGCGCTGTTCGTTGACGGTGAGATCGTTCGCCAGCAGATCGCGCATGTCGAGCGCCATGTTGGCGATCGCCTCCGAGTAGTTGCGCGTGTCCTCCTCGTCGAGGCCGCCGGCCACCATGTAGGCGTCGCCGATCGTCTTGATCTTCTCCAGGCCGTACTTCTCGGCGAGCCCGTCGAACGACGAGAAGACCTTGTTGAGCATCGCGAAGATCTGGTTCGGCGACATGCCCTCGGCGATGGTCGTGAAGTTCACGATGTCGGCGAACATCACGGTGACGTCGGCGAAGCCGTCGGCGATGGTACCGTGCTCCTGCTTCAGCCGCTCGGCCACCGGCCCGGGCAGGATGTTGAGCAGCAGCCGCTCGGAGCGCTCCTGCTCGGCCTGCAGCAGCCGGTGCGCCTCCTCCAGGCGCGCCTTTGACTTGTCGCGCTCGATCGAGGCGCTGCGCAGCAGGGCGTAGACCATGCTCGAGATGGCGAAGAAGTTGAGCGCGAAAAAAACCGCACTCACCTTCGGCGGGATCTGGGCAGTCGCGGTCGGGCCGCCGACCAGCTGGTAGTCGAAGCCGGCGGCCATCACGATCAGCATGCCGTACGCGAAAAACCACGGGATCGAGTCGCGCGCCCCGTAGAGCAGGATCGCGCCCACCGGCGCGAGCAGACCCCACAGGATGTAGCCGCTCGCGGTGATGAAGTCGCCGAGCGAGAGCTGTTGCACGAACGGAAAGAACAGGAAGAGGGCGAGCTGCAGCAGGCGCCAGCGGCCGAAGTCGCGCGTGATCAGGTAGAGGCCGAGGTTCGCGAGCGACAGAAACAGGTACAGGTTCGGCAGCGTGGTCGAGATCGTCACCCCGAACAGGCGGTAGATCCCCACCCACACGATCGGCACCGCGATGGTGAGCGCCATCGCGAACATGAGGAGCTGCTTCTTGAGCCGGAGCTCCTCGGAATCGTCGGCCTCCACCCCTGCCGTGCGCAGGCGGCCCAGCAGCTCGCTGACGTAGCTCATGCAGGCGTGTCGAATCGGGCGGGCTTCACCGCGCGGGACCGAAGCAAGACGCATTCCAACGGCATTCTACGTCGGCCGGCCGGTCGCGTTGCGGTGTGGGATATGAACGGAACGAACGCGCGCGCGTACGCGATTGCATCTAGAAGCCGCTCGCAGCGATCATGCGGCTGTACAGGACGTTCTCGGAGAGCCACAGGATCTGATCGTCGAAGTTTGGCGCGGGCGTGTGCGCGACGAAGAAGCGGTCGCCGTCGTTGTTCTCGGTCTCGTCGCCGCCGGCGGCCGCCTGCGCGTAGTTCTTGCCGCGCGACCACACCACGGTCGGCACGCGCGTCGCCGGGTTCAGCGCGCCGCAGTCTGTCGGCTTGTTCGTTGCCGCTGCGCTGCAGACGAAAAGATCCGGCGTCGAGGCGAAGCCGAGAGTGCGCAGCCGGCCGGCGGTGGTGAAATCGCGCGGATTGGTGCCGGTGACGCCGGCGACCCCGTACAGCACACGGCTGCCCCAACCGTCGATCAGGAAGCCCTGCGCGTCCGTTGGACCGATGCCGAGCGTCAGCGCGGGCACGAAGCCGACGTAGTCGGCGCACCTGCCGTTGACGGTGCTCTCCGGGCTGCCGGCGGTCGAAGTCACGGCCATCGCCTCCTCGCCGGTGCCGTCGACCCGAGTCGCGGCCCCGTCTCGGTAGCCGAGCGCGGCGTGAGTCTGCCAGTACGGCGGCAGGCTCCCCACGAAATCGACGTTCTCGAGCGCGGGGCAGGGCAGCCGCCCGTGGCGGATCGCGAAGCCGACGAGCGCGTCGCGCGCGAGCTGCAAGGACTGGTCGGTCTGCGACGCGCTGCGGGCGTTGTTCTGCGCATCGAGCGTGGCGACCAGGCCGCCGAGCAGCAACGCGACGATGCCGATCACCACCGCGAGCTCGATGAGCGTGAAGCCGCGTGCGCGGCGCCGGACGGGGGAGTTTCTCATGGGGCCTTGTACGCTGCGAGCCGGTCGTTGAACGCCGCGGCGGGCTGATCGGCGCGCCGCCGCTCCTCGTACTGCAGGTCGGCGCTCAGGTTGCCCGCCTCGAAGTAGTTGGCGAGGTCGGCCGTCGCCGCGCCGCCCTCGTCCTGGCGCAGCTGCGCGGCAGGACCCGCCTTGAACGACTTCGACCCGGCGAGCAGGAGCACCGCGCGCGAGAACTCGACGGTACCGTTCGCGCGGCCCGCGTCGAGGCAGGTCGCGGTCGTGCCCGCGGTGCACTCGGCGACGCCGGCCGGCCGCTCGGGCACGGCGCCCGGCGCGAGCGCATAGCGGACCAGGCGGTACCAGTCGTTGCGGACGAACCAGGCGGTGTCGCCGCCCGGGCTGTCGAGGCTCGGCGTGGGGGTGGGAGTAGTGAAGTCGACACCGACCGCGCCGGTCGCGGGACGAGCCGCGCCTTGTAGTCCACGCTCGCCGAGCCGTCCCAGTTCGCGCGCCCGGCGAGCGACTCGGAAGCGAGCACGAACGTGGTCGCCGGCGCCGCGACCGCGCCGACGAGCCCGCGCGCGCCGACCGGCAGCGTCGCGGCAATCTTGACCCACGGCCGCCCCGCGCCTAGCGCGCTGTAGTTGATCGTGCAGGCGAGGATGTCCGGGGCGCTGGCGACGACGGTCGGCGTGCAGGCGCTGGTCGCGGTGTCGACCGTGCTCGACGGCGGGTCGTCCGCCGGCGGAACGGCCGGATCCTGCTCCTGCGTGGCCGGGTCGAACGCGCCGTAGCCGGGGCTGACGAGCTGCTTGATCGTGACGGTAGGCGACCACTGCACGTCGTCGATCCGCAATAGCGGCAGCTGGCCCGCGATCGCGGCCGTGCTCGCGACGGTCACCGGCGGCGCGAGCGGCAGTTCGGCCGGCGGTCCCGCGGTCGGCGCGACCCCGGTGAAGTCGGCGCGCGCCTTGTCCGCGTCGAACACCGCCGGGTAGGGCAATGCGCCCCAATCGGCGTAGTACTGCGCGAGGACCGGGGCGATCGTGCGCTGGATGCGCAGCGCCACCGCGTTCTCCACCACGGCGAAGAGCTCCTGCGCGGTGATCGAGACCAGCGTGTCGTTGAAGCTCGCCGAGCGCGGCTGCATCTCGAAGATGTCGTCGCTCACCGATCCGGCGTCGTTGTCGGCATAGTTGTTCTCGCCCTCGAGGTAGCTCCGCACGCTGTACTTGGCGCCGTCGCGGTCCTGCCCGGGCAGCGCCTGGCCGGGCGCGATGATCACCGCAACCGCGTTCTGCGCCGCTACGCTGCCTTGCACGGTGAGCGGCTTGAAGGCGAACGGATCGGGCGCGGCGCGGTGCACGCTGTCGCTGTTGAGGACGAGCGCCGGCCCGCCGGAGCTCAGGTTGCCGTTGCGCACACTGTCGGAGACCGCGTACCAGAGCAGGTTCCCGTCCGCGTCACGCAGCGGCGGGATGCCGAGCGTGCGCCACGGGAGCCAGCCAATGCGGTTCTTCCACACGCCCGCGCCGGCGGTGCTCCACGAGGCGCAGTCGTCGGCCGGTAGCGCGATCCCGCTCTCGTCGGGCGCCGGGCAGGGCAGGCTGCCCGGGCGGTCGTTGGCCTGCAGGTCAGCGCCCACGCCGAAGCCGTAGCCGGCCACCAGCGCGCCGGAGTAGTAGAACGTCGTCGGGTCGGGCAGCCCCGGGGCGGGGCTGAACGGTCCGGAGACCTAGGCTTCAGGCGCACGTCGCGCGCGGCGTAGCCGATCAGCGCCTGCTTCGCCTCGCCGAGAGCGTTGGCGGTGACGATGTCGCGGTCGACCCGCTGCGCCACCCGGGCGAGCTGGCTCACCATCATGTACAGCGCGCTCATCGTCACGATCGCGAGCAGCAGCACGAGCGTGAGCCCGCGTTGCCGGGCGCGCGAGCGCGGCACGGCGCGCCGCAGGCAGAAGCGCCCGGAGCCGGGCACGAAAGGCCGATCAGCGCGCGCGCGTCTGTCTGCCGGACGTTCCGCCATGGATCTCGATGCTGCCGGGTTGGATCGTCGGTCGGATCTCGCCACGCGTGCGGTCGAGGGTCTCGCCCACCTTGACCGGCGTGCGGGCCGCAGCGTCGTCTACCGCGACGCGCGCCGGGTCGCGGCCGCGGTACAGGTCGTACTGCGGCGCGCCATTGATCCAGGTCGTGGTCTTGCCGCTCGACCGGGTGACGTGCCCGTCCACGCGCAACAGGCTTTCGACGACCACTTCGGCGGCCTCGACCGTGTTGGTGTTGCGCCGGCGGTCGAGCTCCGCGCGCTGCTCCGGGGTGAAGAACAGCCGGCCGAGATCGGCGGCGGTCGCGAGCGGGGCGCCGATCAGCAGGCAGGCAGCGAGCGCGGCGCAACCGCAACGGGAGGATCGGCGTGTCATGTCCGGAGGCACCTCAAGTCGCCTTGAGCTGCTTGTCGCGGATCGTGACGAGGTCGATCGCGCACTCGGCGCGCAGCCGCGGTACGATGTTCTTCTCGACCGTCGTGCGGTCGATCCGCTGCAGCACGCACGAGCGCACCATCACGTGCGACTTGAGGCTGCGGCGCAGGTCGTCCAGGAAAGCGAGCAGATCCTCCTCGTGCAGGAGCTGCATCTCGAGCTTCAACGGGCTCACCCGGAACTCGACCTCGCCGCCCGGCGAGAGGCCCGACAGGTCCAGCAGGCGCTGCGGCTCGATCTGGTACTTGATGTCGAAGAGCTTGCGATCGGTCTTGATCTGGCCGATGGTCTCGACCCAGTCGAGCCGCTGCTCGTCGCCGATCACGCCGCTCGCGAGCAGCCGCCGGTAGTCGACCAGCTTCTCGCGGATCTCGCGCTCCTCCTCGGTCGCGCGCGACAGCTTGTTCTGGACCGCCTGCCGCTCGGTGAGCGCGATGCGGTGCTGGACCCGGGCACGATCGAGGTAGTGGCCCGTGACCAGCACCGTGGCAACGCCGGCCGCGATTAGCCCGACCGCGACGGCGAGCGGCAGCAGAAGGGGGCGCAGGCTTCCGACAAGTACGCTCATGGCGCGATCCGCCTCCCGATGACGACCGTGAAGCGCGGGACGTCGCCCGTACGCGCGGTGCCGATGTCGCCGCTGAGCTGCGTGCGGGAGTTCGCCTCGAACGGCATCTTGACCGCGAGCACCTCGACGCCCGGGCGCTTGCGCAGCCGCTCGACGAACTGGTTGACCAGCAGCTGGATACCCCCGGTAATCGGACGCGCTCGTCTCGCGCACGCGCGCGGCGATCTCGACCGCCTCGTAGCGCGGTGCGGCGCCGCCCGACGACGGACGCGCGGGCGCCGACCCGGCGCCCGCGGCGTCGCGAGCGAGGTCGTCGAGCTTGGCGTCGAATTCCCACGAGAGCTGCTCGAGGTCGATGCGCGGCGAGTCGCTGAGCACCCGGCTCAGCTCGATCAGGAGATCGCGCGGCGAGCGCGTCTGCGCGGCGACCAGCCGGTACTGCTGCATCGCCGTGCGCAGATTCTCGGTGCTTGTCGGCATCGCCGGAAACGCCGCGGTGACCCGCCCGTAGCCCTGCAGGGCGAGCGCGGCCTGGGTCCGGTCGCGGCCCGCCGCATCGTGCAGGCGCAGGATCTCCCACACCTCGGTACCGGCGTACAGCAGGCAAGCCGCCAGCACCGCGGCGCCGCCAGCGACGAGGCCGGCGCGCCACTGGTGCAGCCGGAAGGCGCCGCGCAGATTCTCCTTCGCGTATTGCTGCGCCGGAGGATGCGCCGCGAGCAGATGCAGATACAGCGCTTCGGCGCCGGCGCCGGCCGGGGCCGCCTTGAGCCCCACTTTGCGGCGCACCTCGTCGAGATCGAGCACGCGCACTCGCAGCTGCGCGACCGTTCCCGCCGCGTCGCGCACCGCGGCGGCCTGTCCCGGCTGCGCGATCAGCAGCGTGTCGACCGCACCGCCCTCGCGCGGCAGCACGCGCATCGCGGTGAGGTACTGGTAGACGCGCGTCGTCTCGCGGTCGAACGCCTCGGCGACGCGCTCGGCGCTCGCCGCCTCCGCGGGTTCGAGCGGGCCGAGGCGGCTGAAGCGGATCTCGCCGCCGTCGATATAACTCTGACGCAGTCCGGCCTGCGAGAGCGAGACCATCAGGCAGGGCGATCTCTTGACGCCGAGCAGGGCCGCGAGGCGCGGCGCGACCAGCGCGACCGAGTACACCCCGACAACCGGCGCGTCGGCGTCGCGCAGCGCCGCGAGCCACGGATGGAGCTGCTGCGTATTGGTGAACGAGCTGAAGACGATGCGCTCTTCGCGGCGCTGGCCGCGCTCGACGCCGAGCGACAGCGCGACCGACAGGCTGGTGTCGCGATAGCGCTGCGCGAGCTTGCGCTCGAGCAGCGCGCGCCGGTCGCCGCCGCGCAGCAGGGGCACGTTCTCCTGGTGGAAGTCCTCCTCGACGACGTCGGCAAGGACGTAGTAGAGGCTGGACGGCGCGGCGGCGAGGTAGTTCGCGAAGGCGGCGACGCCCTCCTCGCCGGCCGGGAAGCTCGCTTCCACCGAGAGCCTGCCCGAGGCCCAGGCGTATGCGGTCGCGTGCGCGGCGGTGACGTAGATGAGGCGCTTCGCGGGCATGTTTGCCTATACGCGCTCGCCGAAGGCCCGGGGATGTACAAGGGGCCCTCCCGTCGTCCGTGCCACCGGGGTTCGGGTCGCACGCTGGTTTCGTCTGACGCAGTCCGCCGCAGATGCATTCTTCAACAGCCTGCTAGAGTTTTATCTTGGTCATCATGTCGTAGATCGGGCCAAGCACGGAGAGCATGACCCACCCGAGGATCAACCCGAGCACGACGGTGAGCGCGGGCTCGACCATGACCTGCATGCGCCCGATACCCTCGCGTACCTCGCGCGTGTAGAAGTAGCTCACGTTGAGCAGCGCCGTGTCAAGCGCGCCGGTCGCCTCGCCGACCCGCAGCATCCGGATCACGAGCGGCGGGAACAGGCCGATCTCCTGAAATGCCGCCGTCACGTTCTTGCCCTCGGCGATCTGCTGCCCGACGAGCTGCAGGCCCTCCTTGATCACCATGTTGCCGGCGGTCTCCTCGGAGCTCTTGATGGCGTCGAGGATCGTGATGCCGGAGGAGTACATCAGCGCGAAGATGCTGGCGAAGCGCGACAGGATGATCTTGCGCAGGATCGGGCCCACCAGCGGCAGGCCGAGCTTGAACGCGTCGAGCTGATAGCGCACGCGCGGGTTGGACCGCGCTGCAAGCCTGATCGCGCCCCAGATCACGAACGGCGCGGCGATGACCGCCCACCAGTAGCTCACGAGGAACGCCGACACCTGCATCAGCGCGCGGGTGTGCAGCGGGAGCGACTGTCCCATCGTCTTGATCAGGCCGACCATCTGCGGGACGAGGTACAGCATCAGGAAGAAAGTGACCAGCAGAACCACGGTGCCCACGAACGCGGGGTACATCATCAGCTTCTTGGTCTGCGCCGCGAGCTCATCCTCCCACTTCAGATTCTCGGTGAGGCTCCTCAGCACCTCGGGCAGGCGGCCGGTGTCCTCGCCCGCCTTCACCAGCGCGCGGAACACGGGCTGGAACACCTGCGGGTAGTTGCCGAGCGCGCCGGAAAGGTTCTGGCCGCCCTGGATCGCCTCGATCAGCCCGCCCACGACTTCCTTGAAGCGCGGGTTCTCGAGGCTGTCGCGCAGATCGGTGAGACCGTCGACCAGGGTCACCCCCGCGGAGGTCATCTGCTCGAGCTGGAAGCAGAAGTTGATCAGGTCCTGTCGCTTGACCTGCCCCATCGCGCCGCCGCCGCGCTTGGTCGGGCCTCCGACCACCAGATCCAGGCCCATGCGCTTGAGGCGCAGCTCCAGGTCGACCAGGTTGAGCGCGTCGACCTGCCCCATGATGGCCTTGCCCCTGGCGTCTATGGCCTTGTAGCTATAGAGCGGCATTCCCCGCGGCCGGATTACCGGAACCTCAAGAGGATACCTTTTCCGCCGGGTTCACGGCGCACGGTCCGGGCGGTGCCGTGATGCCCGTCACGGCAGGCGCCGGCAAGATCGATAGCCGTCCGCTGACCGTCGGATTGCGCTGCCCCGACCGTGGCGCCCCGCCGCGAGGGCTACATGCGGTCGGTGAGGTCGATGACCCGCATCAGCTCCTCGAGCGCGGTCGAGCCGTCCAGCACCCTGCGGACGCCGTCGTCCGCGAGGGTGCGGAAGCCCTTCGCCATGGCGGCGTTGAGCATCTCGCGGGCGGTGGCGCGGTGCGCCATCATCTCGTCGAGCTCGCCGTCGAGCTTGAGCAGCTCCATGATCGCCAGGCGCCCGCGGAAGCCTTGGTACTCGCAGTGGTCGCAGCCGACCGCCCGGTAGGTCGTCGGCGGCTTGTCCGACCTGACCCCGAGGATGCCCCACTCCGAGGCGTTCGCCTCGTAGGGCTGGCGGCAGTGCGTGCACAGGCGCCGCACCAGGCGCTGGGCGACGACGCCGATGATGTTCCCCGCCATGATCTCGGGCGAGACGCCGATGTCCACCAGGCGCGGGATGGCGCCGATCGCGTTGTTCGAGTGCAGCGTGGAGTAGACCTGGTGGCCGGTCATCGCCGCGCGCAGCGCCATCTGCGCGGTGTCTTCGTCGCGGATCTCGCCGACCAGGATGACGTCCGGGTCCTGGCGCATCAGCGAACGGATGCCGTTCGCGAAGTCGAGCTTCGCCGCCTCGTTCACCGAGGTCTGGCGGATGAGCGTCATCGGGTACTCGACCGGGTCCTCCAGCGTCATGATGTTGACGCCGTCGTGGTTGATGTGGTTCAGGATCGAGTACAGCGTGGTCGTCTTGCCGCTGCCGGTCGGCCCGGTGACGAGGATGATGCCCTCGGGCCGCACGATCATCTTCTTGAGCATCGCGAGCTGCTCGGCCTGCAACCCGAGGCGCTCGAGCGGGACGATGCCCTTCTGGCGGTCGAGGATCCGCAGCACGATGTTTTCGCCGTGGGTGGTGACCTGCGAGGCGACGCGGAAATCGACCTGGCGGCCGGTGAGCGAGAGCGAGATGCGGCCGTCCTGCGGCGCGCGCGTCTCGGCGATGTTCATCCTCGACATCACCTTGATGCGCACCGCCATCGCCGGCCAGTAGGTCTTGTGCAGGCTGCGGATCTGCCGCAGCACGCCGTCGATGCGGTAGCGGATGCGCAGGAAGTTCTGCTCGGGCTCGAAGTGGATGTCGGACGCCCCGCGCTCGACCGCGTCGGCGAGCAGCGCCGAGATCAGGCGCACCACCGGCTGGCTGTACTCGTCGCCGCTCGCCTGCAGGCTCTGGTAGTCGATCTCGCCGGTCTCGATCTCGTGCAGGATGCCGTCGATCGAGAGCTCGTGGCCGTAGAGCTGCTCGATCGCGCGGGCGATCTCCTGCTCGCCGGCGAGCCGTACCTCGATCTCGAGCTCGCCGCGCACCTGAGCGCGCACCTGGTCGAGCGCGACGATGTTGTTGGTGTCGGAGATCGCGAGGATGAGGCGCCGGCGTTCGCGGTCGACGGCGACCGGGAAGAGGTTGTGCCGGCGCGCGAAATCGCGCGGGATCAGCCGGATCGCGGCCGGATCGACCACGATCTGAGAAAGGTCGACGCTGTTCAGCCCGAGCTTCTCGGACAGTGCGTCGCGCAGCGTGGCCTCGGAGACGAAGCCGAGCTGCACGAGCAGCTTGCCGACCGGCTGGCGGCTCTTCAGCTGCTCGAGCAGGGCGATGCGCAGCTGATCCTCGGTGAGGATCCCCTGCGAGATCAGGATCTGCCCGATGTGCCGCTTGGCTTGCGGGGAGGCCGGGGTGTTCATGCGACGCCCGAGTGCACCCCGTCAGCGCTGCAGCTCGCGAATGCGGGTCTCGACCTGGGCCTTGTTGAAGCTCGCGGCGCGGGCGCCGGCAAGGGCGAGCGCGCGCTGATAGTACTCGAGCGCCGGTCTTGCCTGGCGCAGCTGGTCCAGGCTGACGGCCAAGTTGAACGCGTAGTCCGGGTTCTCGGGCTCGATCGTGACGGCGCGGAAGTACGCGGCCTGTGCCTCGGCCCAGCGCGACTGGACGGCGAGCTGGTTGCCGAGAGCGAAATGCAGCGCGGCCGCATCCGGATTGGCCGCGATCAGCGTCTTCAGGCGGCTCTCCGACTGCACCGGGTCGGAGCGCCCGCGCAGGCTCACCATGCCGGCGTTCGCGTCGGGGTCGCGCGGGTCGATCTCGAGCACCCGGAGGTAATAGCCCTCGGCACTCTTGAAGCTGCCGGTCCGGAGGTTCACTGCGGCGAGCCCGAGCAGCGCATCCTTGTTGCGCGGATCGGCTGCCAGCGCGCGCTGGTAGGCGCGGCCGGCGGCAGCGAGGTCGCCCGACTGGAACGCGGCGTAGCCCTCGGCGAGCGCGGCGTTGATGCCGGAGATCGAGCGGCTCACCGATATGTCCGTGCCAGGTGCGGCGCGTACGGCCGCGGGCGCCTGGGGCCGCTCGCGCCGCGGCGCGGCGGGGCGGTCCCGGACCGCGGGCGAGCTCGCGCTCGGCGCAGGCCGCGACGCCATCGGCTGCGGCGGCGCGGGCGCCGTACGCGGTGCCGGTCCGCTGGCCGCCGCGGTGGCGGCCGGTGGCGCCGCGGCCGGGGTCGCCGTGCCTGGATCCGCCGCCGCCGGCGGCGTGGCCGGCGGTGCCGGCGGGGGGCGGCGTTTGCCGGCGCCGGTGCGGCGGCGATCTGCGTCGGCGGGGCCGGCGGCTGCGCGACCTGCAGGCTGCGCGGCTGCGTCTGCCACCAGAAGTACACGATGATGGCGATTGCCGCGACCCCGAGCGTGACGAGCGTGATCTTGAACGGGCGCCGCGGGTCGTAATCGGCGGGCTTCGCCTCGAAGAGCCGGCGAGCGGCTTCGCGTCCGGCTTGCTCGCGGTCCAAGTCCTCGCCTGCTTCCGCGGGCGCGCGCGCCGCGGCGGCGCGCGCGCCGGGGCGCCGCGACGCAGCCGCCGGCTGCTCCGTCGCCGGGGCGCCTGTCGCGGCGGGCTCGCGCGTGGTTGTCGCCGACGGGAGATCGTCGCTCAGGATTTCGAGCGTCGAGTGATCGATGTCGGGCAGCCGGTCGCGGGTGACCGGCGTGCGCTCGCCTGCCGGCGTGGCCGGGGCCGTGGGGGCCGGTGTGCCGGTCGGCGCGAGCGACAGCCCCTCGCCGCCGTGCAACGTGCTCTCCGGATCGGGCGCGCCGCCGCCCTGCTTGGCCTGCTCGGCTTTCTTGAGCGCTTCGAGGAGGAGGCTCATTGCGGCATCCGCATCATTGGACCCGCTGGTCCGGGGTCCGCAGCCGGCCGGGGTTGGGTTCGGACAGGAAGTCCTCGCCAGGCAGGAACACGCGATAGCCGCGGTAGTCGCCGTCGAGGCTCGGGTCGCGGACCACCAGCGGCCGCAGGAAGATGACGAGCTCGGTCTTGGTGTTCTGCAGGTTGCGGTTGGCGAGCCAGTCGCCGACGAGCGGCAGCCGATTGACGCCCGGGATGGTGTCGTCGTTGTTCTGCACCCCGTCCTGGATCAGCCCGCCCATGACCGCGACCTGGCCGCTCGCGATATTGATGATCGACTCCATCTCGCGCGTCTGGACCTCCGGGATGCGGCTCACGATCGGGGCGATGCCGCAGTTCGGCACGTTGCCGCACGGGTTGGCGAGCACCGGGTTGGGGTCGTTCACGAAGCTCACGATGCGCGAGATGGTCGGCTTGACGTTGAGCAGGATGTTGTCGTTGTCGCTGATTTGCGGCGTGACGTTCATGACGAAACCGACCGGGACTACCGCGGGCGTCGTGGTGAACGTCGTGAGCGCGCTGGTCTGGGTCTGCGAGGTCTGCGCCGAGATCGTGAAGTACACGCGATTGTCGACCACCTTCAGGATCGCGGTCTGGTTGTTGATTACGCTGATCCGCGGGCTGGAGAGCACGCGCACCGTGCCGAAGCTCTCGAGCAGCTGCAGCGTCAGGTTGAAGCTCGACGAACTGTAGCGGAAGGTGAAGAGCGATTGCGTCGGCGTGCCGGCCGGCGTCGGGTTGCCGGCGGCCACGCCGCCCGCGCTCACCACCGCGTTGCCGTTCCAGAGCAGGTTCCAGTCGATGCCTTGCTGGTAGCTGTTGTTCAGCGCGACCTCGACGATCGTCGCCTCGATCAGCACCTGGCGCCGCGCGCTCACCAGCACCTGGTCGAGGAATTCCTGCAGCCTCTCGTGCTGGCGCGAGGTGGCGCGCACGAACAGCACCCCGGTCTCCGGGTTGGAGATCACCGAAGCCGCCTCGCGGAAGCTGACCGCCGGCGCGGGTGCCGCGGTGGCGATCTGCACCCCGGCCTGGCCGGGCGCGGCGCCGGCCGCAGGCGCAGCGGGCGCCGCCGAAGGCTGCGCCGTTTGGCCGGTTGGCAGGATCTTGTCGGTCTCGCGGAGCACGTCCTTGACGTTCTCCACCAGCGTTTCCCAGAAGCGGTTCCTCGCCTCGTTGCGGACCTGCACCGAGGAGACGTTGCTGCCGCTCGCGCTTCCGGCCGCCCCACCGCCGCCCGACCCCGCGCTGCCGAGCCCGATCTGCGTCGAGACGCCGACCTGGCCGGTCGTGTCGCGCGCCATGTTGACGTAGTCGATCTTGTAGACGCGCAGGAAGGGCGAATCGGGCATGACGAGCAGGTTCGGCCCGTCGAGCTCGTAGCGCATGTCGACCTGCTTGGAGATCCGGTTCAGGAGCTGCGGCAGGGTCTGGTCGATCGCGTTCAGGGTGACCGTCCCGGTGATCCCGGGATGGATGTCGATGTTGAGCTTCGCGTCACGCGCGAGCGCGAACAGCAGCTCGTGCACCCGCACGTTGTTCACGACCACGCTGTAGGTCTCGGCGCGCTCGGCCGGGCGCGGGCGCGGCGGCGCCGGCGGCAGCTGCACCGGGGCCGGGATGCTGGCTGTGGGCGGCGCTGGTTGGGCGACGGTGTGGCCTTCCGAGGGCTGCATCGGCGGCGACGCACAGCCTGCGAGGGCCAACGCAGCCGCACACCCGGCGGCGAAGGCGACGCGCCCCATCTGCGACCGGCGGAAGAGCGGATTTTTCAAGGCAGGGATTCCCGGTTCTCTCGCCTCGGAGGGGCGGCAGGAGCCTTTTCTGCAAAGCTTACTATAACGAAGAAGCCTAAGAAACTGTTTTATCGACGCAAAGAGGGTGTGGCCTAGTGCCGGTTCCAGGTGAGAACTATTGCTGATTCTGGATCCGCATCCTTCCGAAGCTGCGGGGGTAGGGCGTGCGGGCCTTGAGGGTCTCGGGCAGCTGTCCCATCGCGGTGATCGTGTCGGCGACCGACGGATAGCTGCCGTAGGCGAGCGCGTAGTACTGGCGGTCGTCGAGCTTCACGCTGTAGACGTGGGCCTCGTCGATCGACAGCAGGCGGGCGACCTGGGCGAGCAGGTCTTCGAGGATATCGACGTTCGTGGCGCTGACCGTCAGGAGCTCGATGGCGTAGTGCCGCGGCGGCGCGGTCTTGAGCCATTCCTGGGTTGCGGCGAAGCGCTGGCGCGCGAGCTCGCCCGTCCCCGGCGGACGCGGGCCCGCGCTCGGTGCGACTGCATCCGCGGGAGCGGGGGGGCGCCGCGCGCGGCTGCGCTGCTGGAGCGCGGGGCGCGGGTGCGCCCGCCGCGACGGTGGCCGCGGCGTGTTCCGTCTCGTCCGCCGCCGCGGCGGGCGGCGGGCTTGGCACGGCGGGTTCGGCCGTGGTCGGCGGCGCAGGCGCCGCGGCAGGAGGCGACGCGGTCGCGGCCGGGCCCTGCTGCTCGGACGCCGCCGCCGCCGGGCCGGCGGCGGCGGGCGGGGGCGCAGCGCTCGGCGCCGGACTGACTGCGGTTGCCGCAGGCGTGGCGCTCGCCGCGTTGGCGGCCGGCGCGGGCGGTTGCGCGGCAGCCGCAGCGCTCGGCGCGGCGTCGGCGCGCCGCTCGTGCGCATTCGACGACCCCGGGCCGATCGCTCGGGCATGCGTCTGCGGCGCAGTGCCCGAGGGCGTGAGCGACCGATACAGATGCACCGCCAGGCCGATCGCGAGCCCGACCGTGAGCCCCGCGCCCGCGACCCACCACGCGCCCGAGGGCCTGCGCGAAGGCTTGAACTCCGCGTCGCGCACCGCGGCGCGGGCCTGCTTGACGGTAATCTGGTGGGTGCCCTCGGCGAACGCCGCCAGCAGCGACTTGTCGGCGAGGATGTTCACGCGCCGCGTGAGCCCCTGCGACGCCTGCGCGATCAGGCGCAGCGCCGCCGGCGTGAACACGCTCGGCCCGCGGTAGCCGGCCGCGCGCATGCGAAACTCGATGTACTGCGCGACGTCGTCGCGCACCAGCGGCTCGAGCCGGAAGCTGTGGATGATGCGCTCCTTGATCTGGCGCATGTGCGGCAGCGCGAGGTGCTGGTCGAGCTCGGGCTGCCCGAACAGCACGATGTGCAGCAGCTTGTGGCGGTTCGACTCGAGGTTCGAGAGCAGCCGGATCTCCTCCAGCGTCTCGAGCGGCATCGCGTGCGCCTCGTCGATCAGCACGACCACCCGCTTGCCGGCTGCGTAGCGCCGGATAAGGTCCTCCTGCAGTGCGCGCAGCAGCACGGTCGTGCGGCGGCCCTCGACGCTCACGCGCAGGTCGTCGGCGATCGTGTGCAGGATCTCGTCGCGCGACAGCGAGGGGTTCGCGAGGTAGATCGTCTCGATGTGCTTGGGCAGGCGCTCGATCAGCACGCGGCAGAGCATCGTCTTGCCGCTGCCCACCTCGCCGGTGATCTTGATGATCCCTTCCTCGTGCCCGATCGCGTACAGCAGCGCCTCGAGCGTCGCGCCGCGATTGGCACCCGCGAAGAAGAAATCGGTGTGCGGCGTGATGCGGAAGGGGGCTCGTTCAGCCCGAAGTGGCCGAGATACATGCGGCGGTGGCGGTGCCTCGCGGGTGCCCGCGATGCGCCGGCGGCCGAAAGTGCCGCGCGCGGCAGCGTCGCTGGTCGTTGCGGGCAAATCTCCCTGTGGCGGCCATTCTAAGCCATGACCGCGCCGGGCAGGAGGGGCGCCTACCGGGTCACTGCTTCTGCAGCGACTCCATGCGGCTGTAGAGCGTGGTGCGGTTGATGCCGAGCAGCTTCGCCGCCTGGCTCACGTTGCCGCGCGTGAGCTTCATCGCGGCCTCGATGTAGCCCTGCTCCCAGGCCTTCAGCATGCTGTCGAGGTTGAAGCTCCTCTCGCGCTGCAGGTGCCGCTGCGCCTGGTCGACCAGCGTCTCGGGGTCGCTCGGCAGGCCGAACTCCTGCGGCGGCGGCGCGGCCGCCGCGACGTCGAGCTCGGGCTCGAGCTCCTCGCCCGAGAGCCGCTGGCCGGCGTACTTCGTGGTGAGCCGGATCACGATGTTGCGCAGCTCGCGCACGTTGCCGGGGAAGTGATAGTCGCGCCAGAGCTTCATCGCGCTCTCGTCCACCGTGAACGGCGCGATCTTCGCCTGCTCGGCGTAGAACCTGCTGAAGTGCTCGAGCAGGAGCAGCTTGTCGTCCTCCATCTCGCGCAGCGGCGGCACGTTGATCGTGAACACGCTCAAGCGGTGGTAGAGGTCGGCACGGAAGTTGCCTTTCTTGATTTCCTGCCGCAGGTCGCGGTTGGTGGCGGCGATGACCCGCGCCCGGCTGAAGCGGCGCTGCGTCTCGCCGACGCGCTGGTACTCGCCGTTCTCCAGCACGCGCAGGAGCTTCGCCTGCAGCTCGAGCGGCAGCTCGCCGATCTCGTCCAGGAACAGGGTGCCGTCGGCGGCGTCCTCGAAGTAGCCCGACTTGTTCGTGAGCGCCCCGGTGAAAGCGCCCTTCACGTAGCCGAACAGCGTCGGCTCGACCAGGGTCGGCGCGATCGCCGCGCAGTTCAGCGCGAGGAACGGCTTGTCGCGTCGGCTCGACATGCGGTGGAGCGCGCTCGCCACCATCTCCTTGCCGCTGCCGGACTCGCCCTCGATCAGGCACGGGAACGGTGCGTCGGCGTACTGGCTCACCTGGCTGCGCAGCTTCTGCATCGCGGGGCTGCGTCCGACCATGGCACCCGCGTCCGAGACCTGCCCGCCCGATATCTCGGCCTCGCGCACTTGCAGCGCATGCAGCAGGATGCGCTTCAGGCTTTCCGGGTCGCACGGCTTGGCGACGAACTCGGCCGCGCCGAGCGCCCGCGCGTGGCGCGCGTTCGCGGCGTCGTTCTGACCCGAGAGCACCAGGATCTTGATGCTCGGCGAGTGCGCGAGCAGATCGGCCACCAGCTGGAAGCCCTCGTCGGGCCGATGCGGCAGCGGCGGCAGTCCGAGGTCGACGAGCGCCAGTTCCGGCGGCGCGTCGAGCTGCCGGAGCAGGCTGATCGCGTGGCCGCGCGAGTCGCTCGCGAGCACCTCGAAATCCTTGCCGAGCGCATAGGCGAGCGTGTCCGTGATCAGCGGATCGTCGTCGACGAGGAGAAGAGTCGGCTTGGTGTCGGTCTCAGGCATCTGCGGGGGCTTCGATGCAGCGCAGGAATGCGCGCTCCAGTGAGCGTTCGCCGTAATGGTCGCACAGCGCCCGGGGGTTCCTGCGAAATACGGCACACCTTGGTGCAGGATGACCATCCGGTCGCAGATCTCGGCCACGTCGGACAGGGCGTGGGACGTGAAGAACAGGCTCGCGCCCCGGCCGCGCAGGTCCGCGAGCAGGGCTTTGACGCCGGCGCGCGCCTTCGGATCGAGGCCGCTCATCGGCTCGTCCAGCACGTACAGGTCTCGCCCGGACAGGAAGCACGCGGCGAGGCCGAGCTTCTGGGTCATGCCCTTCGAATACGCGCGCACCGGGCGGTCCAGCGCGGCGGGGTCGAGGTCCAGCGCCGCGAGCATCCGCGCCACGGCGGCCGCGTCGTAGGGCCGATTCTGCAGCGAGAGCATGAAGCCGAGGAAGTCGCGCCCGGTGAGGTAGTAGGGCGGCAGGAAGCGCTCGGGCAGGAAGGCGAGGCGCGCGCGCGCGCGCGGCTCGGTGTGGCGGATGCCGAAAAGCTCGATCGAACCGCCGTCCAGCGCGCAGAAATCGAGCATGCACCTGATGAGCGTCGTCTTGCCGGCGCCGTTCACGCCGACCAGGCCGAAGAATTCGCCCGCCGCCACTTCGAGATCCACGGCGCGCAGCACGGGAGCGCGGCCATAGCGCTTCTTCACGGCCGCCAGCCGGACGACCGGTGCGCTCATGCGGCAGCCGTCATGCCGAGATCGGATCGAAGCGAGGTGCGCACGACCCCGCATGATAGCGCACCGTCATAGCGGCTCCGGTGCGCCGTGCGCGTCGATGCACTAGAATTCGCCCGTCCTACTGCCCGGGCGCCCGCTGCGCGGGCCCCCGGGCAGGTTCCCCGAGCGTGCTCATCCAGGCGGCCCCGGTGTCCCCCGACCACCTCGTCGAGATCGAAGGCGTATCGTTCGCGTACCAAGAGGCCCAGCCGGTCCTGTCCAGCGTCACGCTGCGCATCCCGCGCGGCAAGGTGGTCGCGATCATGGGCGGAAGCGGGTCGGGAAAGACCACCATCCTGCGGCTGATCGGCGGCGCCCTGCGCGCCTCCGGCGGCGAGGTGCGCGTCTTCGGGCGCAGCATGGAGCGCATCGGCTCGAGCGAGCTCTACCGGCTGCGGCGGCGCATGGGCATGCTGTTCCAGTTCGGCGCGCTCTTCACCGATCTTACGGTGTTCGAGAACGTGGCTTTCCCGATGCGCGAGCGCACCGGCCTGCCCGACGAGCTCATCCGGCCGCTGGTGCTGATGAAGCTGCAGGCGGTCGGGCTGCGCGGCGCGGCGGCCCCTCATGCCGCGGCAGCTCTCCGGCGGCATGGCGCGGCGGGTGGCGCTCGCGCGCGCGATCGCGCTCGACCCCGACCTGGTGATGTACGACGAGCCGTTCACCGGGCTCGATCCGATCTCGCTCGGTGTGATCGGCCAGCTGATACGGCGCCTGAACGACGCGCTCGGCGCGAGCTCGATCGTCGTCACCCACGACGTGCACGAGTCGCTCGCGATCGTCGACTACATCTACTTCATCTCCGGCGGACGCGTCGTCGCCGAGGGGACGCCCGACGAGGTGCGCCGTTCGACAATGCCGTTCGTGCACCAGTTCGTGCACGCCGAGGCCGACGGTCCGGTGCCGTTCCACTATCCCGCGCCCGAGTACCGGAGCGACCTCGTGGCCGCGCAATGATGGCTCGCGGCCTGCTCGATCTGCTCGCCGCGCTCGGCGGGCGCGTGAACGGCGCGGTCGTCCGGCTGGGCTTCGCGAGCCGGTTCTTCCTCGCCGTGCTCGCGGGCTCGGGCACGAGCCTGCGCCGGCTGCCGCTCACGATCCGCGAGATCTATTTCGCCGGCGTGCTCTCGCTGGTCATCATCGTGGTGTCGGCGCTCTTCGTCGGCATGGTGCTCGGCTTGCAGGGCTACGACACGCTGGTGCGCTACGGCTCGGCCGAGGCGCTCGGCACGCTGGTGGCGCTGTCGCTCACGCGCGAGCTCGGTCCGGTGCTGGCGGCGCTGCTGTTCGCGAGCCGGGCCGGCTCGGCGATCACCGCCGAGATCGGCCTGATGAAGACCACCGAGCAGCTCTCGGCGATGGAGATGATGGCGGTCGATCCGGTCGCGCGCATCGTCGGGCCGCGCTTCTGGGGCGGCGTGATCTCGATGCCGCTGCTCGCCGCGATCTTCACGGTGGTGGGGATCTTCGGCGGCTACCTCATCGGCGTCGTGCTGATCGGGCTCGATCCGGGCTCGTTCTGGTCGCAGATGCAGAACGCGGTCGACCTGCGCGAGGATATCGTGAACGGGTTGATCAAGGCGGCCGTGTTCGGCGTGGCGGTGACCCTGATCGCGGTGTTCGAGGGGTACGACGCGGTGCCGACGGCCGAGGGCGTGTCGCGCGCCACGACGCGCACGGTGGTGACCTCCGCGCTCGCGGTCCTGGCGCTCGATTTCGTGCTCACTGCATTCATGTTCAGGGGCGTGTGACGCATCATGATGAGCAAGCGGATTGTGGATATCTGGGTGGGCGCGTTCGTCCTCGGCGGCCTCGCGTCGATCATGTTCCTCGCGCTCAAGGTCGCCAACCAGAGCACGTTCGCGCTCGCCGCCGGCCAGACGTACCGGGTGCAGGCGCGGTTTGATAACATCGGCGGCCTCAAGGTGCGCGCGCCGGTGAAGAGCGCCGGCGTCCTGGTCGGGCGCGTCGCCGGCGTCCGCTTCGACAACGAGTCGTTCGAGGCGGTGGTGGAGATGGAACTCGACGCGGCCTACCGCTTTCCGCGCGACACGGCGGCGAAGATCCTGACCTCGGGGCTGCTCGGCGAACAGTACATCGGGCTCGCAGCCGGCGGCGATACCGCGAGTCTCAAGGACGGCGACACGTTGAAAATTACCCAGTCTGCGATCGTGCTCGAAAATCTGATCGGCCAGTTTCTGTACAGTAAGGCCGCCGACGGGAACGGGAAGAAGGAATGAAGGACGCTCTGCAGGCGATGCCAGGGGAACTCTGCAAGGTCGCGCTTGTGCGGGGCCTTGCCTGGCTTGGGGGATTGCAAAAGGGGGCCGTAGGCCCGTTTGGCAGGGTCTCCCTAGCGGCGGCCGCTGCGGCCGCCGCGCTCGGGATCGGCGGCTGCGCGAGCACCGCCGCCCTGAATCCTGCCGATCCGTTCGAGCCCGCTAACCGCGTGGTGTTCGAGTTCAACCAGAACGTCGACAAGGCGTTCGTCAAGCCGGTCGCGCAGGCCTACCGGGCGGCGCTGCCGCAGCCGGTGCGCACCGGCGTGCGCAACTTCTACGGCAACCTGTGGGATCCGTGGATCGGCCTGAACAATCTGCTGCAGGGCAAGGTCGAGTGGGCGCTGAGCGACCTGTTCCGCTTCGCGGTCAACACCACGTTCGGGCTCGGCGGCATCCACGACCCCGCGACCGAGATGCGCCTGGAGAAGCACAACGAGGATTTCGGGCAGACGCTCGGGCGCTGGGGCGTGCAAAGCGGTCCTTATCTCGTGCTGCCGATCTTCGGCCCGAGCAGCGTCCGCGACGGCGCCGGTCTCGTGGTCGACAGCTACGGCTACCTGCCGTGGCGCGTCCCGACCTGGCGCAAGTGGAGTCACTACGTCGCCTGGCGCAACAGCCTCAGCGCGCTCGGCTTCGTGAGCCTGCGCGCGAGCCTGCTCGACGCCGAGAGCGTGCTCGAGGAGGCGGCGCTCGACCGCTACGCGTTCGTGCGCGACGCCTACCTGCAGCGCCGCCGCAACCTGGTGTACGACGGCGAGCCGCCGCGCGAGCGCCCGGCCGACGGCGCCGCCGCGCCGCCGTTCGACGACCTCGCGCTCGAGCCGCCGCGCGCGGTGGCGCCGCCGTGGGCCGCGCCGCCGTGGGCCGCGCCGCCGTGGGCCGCGCCGCATGCGCGCGGCTTCACCGACATGCGACGCGTGGTCGAACCACGCGTTCCCACCAACTACGCGGCGGTGCTTGCGGCGTCCGGCGGGCGCTGCGCCGGCGAGAGAAGGAGCAGGCGAATGATCATGCGGATCTGCAAGGCACTTGCCGCCGCGGCAGCGGGCGCGCTCGCGTCCGCGGCGCTTGCGCAGGGCGAGCCGCCCGACGCCCTCGTGCAGCGCGTCGCCAGCGAGGTACTCGAGATCGTCAAGCGCGACCAGGAGATCCAAGCCGGCAACCGGCAGAAGGTGATCGCCCTTGTCGAGGAAAAGGTGCTGCCGCACTTCGACTTCGAGCGCATGACCGCGCTGGCAATGGGCATCAACTGGCGCAAGGCGAGCCCCGAGCAGCGCGCGCGGCTGGTGGGGGAGTTCCGCACGCTGCTCGTGCGCACGTACTCCACCGCGCTCACGAACTACCGCGACCAGACGATAGAGTACCGGCCGCTGCGCGCGCAGCCTGGCGACAGCGACGTGACGGTGCGCTCGCAGGTGCGCCAGTCCGGCGCCGAGCCGATCGGCATCGACTACAGCCTGGCGAACTCCGGCGCGGGCTGGAAAGTGTACGACGTGACGGTAGCCGGCGTGAGCCTGGTGACGACCTACCGCGAGACCTTCGCCCAGGAGGTGCGCAAGACCGGGGTCGACGGCCTCATCAAGACGCTCGGCGAGAAGAACCGCCAGCTGCAGACGAAGAGCTAGACTGCAGATCGTCGATGCGCCTCGACGGCGAGCGCGTCCTGCTCGAAGGCCCGGTGACGATCGCGACCGTACCGGCGCTGTTCGCGCGGGCGCGCGCGGCCTGCCGCGACGGCGCCACCGTGCTCGACTTCGCGGCGGTCGGCGAGGTGGACTCGGCGGCAGTGGCCATGGCCGTGGCGCTGCTGCGCGAGGCGGCGGCGGCCGGACGGCGGTTCGCGGTCGCCAACGTGCCGGCGGCCATGGCGACGCTGGCCGAGCTGTACTCGGTCACCGACGTCATCGCGGCGCCCCGGCCCTGAGCGCGGCGATGCCGCCGCGCCCGCCGGCGCCCGCCGGCTGAACCGCCCGACATGACCGAAGCGATCGAGATCCGCGGCCTGTCGAAGCGCTACGGCACGTTGCGCGCGCTGGACGGCGTCGACCTCGCAGTCGCGCAGGGCGAGTTCTTCGGCCTGCTCGGGCCGAACGGCGCCGGCAAGACCACGCTGATCAGCATCCTCGCCGGGCTCGCGCGGCCAGACGTCGGGACCGCGCGCGTGCTGGGCCACGACGTGCTCGCCGAGTACCGCGCCGCGCGGCGCCTGCTCGGGGTCGTGCCGCAGGAGCTGGTGTTCGATCCGTTCTTCACCGTGCGCGAAACTCTGCGCTTCCAGTCGGGCTACTTCGAGCTGCGCCGCAACGACGTCTGGATCGAGGAGGTGATGCACCATCTCGATCTCACCGGCAAGGCCGACGCCAACATGCGGTCGCTCTCGGGCGGCATGAAGCGCCGCGTCCTGATCGCGCAGGCGCTGGTGCACCGGCCGCCGGTGATCGTGCTCGACGAGCCCACCGCCGGCGTGGACGTGGAGCTGCGCCACGGGCTGTGGCAGTTCGTGCAGCGCCTGAACGCCGAGGGCCACACGATCGTGCTCACGACCCACTACCTGGAGGAGGCCGAGGCCCTGTGCGGCCGCATCGCGATGCTCAAGCAGGGGCGGGTGGTGGCGTTCGACCGCACCGCCGATCTGATCCGCCGCTTCCAGGCACTCTACGTCCGGCTGCGGATCGAAGGCCAGCTGCCGGATGCGCTCGACGCGCGCCTCGTCCCGCAGCCCGGGATCGACGCCGTCGGCGCGGCGGCGGGCGTCTTCCTGCTGCAGATCCAGCACTATGCGGAGGTGGAGAGCGTGCTCGCCGCCCTGCGCGCCGGCGGCTGTGCGATCCTCGAGATGGAGATCGTGCAGCCCGACCTCGAGGAAGTGTTCGTGCAGATCATGCAGACCCGATGACCGGCTTTCTCACGCTGCTCGAGAAGGAACTGCTCCGGTTCTGGAAGGTCGCCTTCCAGACGATCGCCGCGCCGGTGCTGACCGCGCTGCTGTACCTGCTCGTGTTCGCGCACGCGCTCGAGGCGCGCGTCGCGGTCTTCGAGGGGGTGCGCTACACGGCGTTCCTGGTGCCGGGCCTCGCGATGATGTCGATGCTGCAGAACGCGTTCGCGAACAGCTCTTCGAGCCTGATTCAATCGAAGGTCACCGGCAACATCGTTTTCGTGCTGCTCCCACCACTAAGCTATCGCGAGTTCTTCGCCGCCTACGTGAGCGCCGCGATCCTGCGCGGCCTGGCGGTCGGCGCCGGCGTCCTGGCGGCCACCGCGCCGGTGGCCGGCGTGGCCATCGCGCACCCGCTTTGGAGCGCGGCCTTCGCGCTCGCCGGCTGCGCGGTCCTCGGCGCGATGGGAGTCATTGCCGGAATCTGGGCGGACAAGATCGACGAGCTCGCCGCATTCCAGAACTTCGTCATCATGCCGCTCACGTTCCTCGCCGGCGTCTTCTATTCGATCCGCTCCCTGCCCGAGTTCTGGCAGAAGGCGTCGCACCTGAATCCGTTCTTCTACATGATCGACGGATTCCGGTACGGGTTCCTGGGCGCCGCCGACGTCGACCCGTTCGTCAGCCTGGGCGTGGTCGCGGTATTCTTCGTCGTCCTGTGTGCGGGCGCGCTCGCCCTGCTCAGGTCTGGTTACAAGCTGAGGAGCTAGTCCGCAGATGGTCGATCCCGAGGACGTCAAGCGCTATATCGAGCAGGGCGTTGCGTGCGAGCGCGTGCGGGTCGTCGGCGACGGCACGCACTTCGAGGCGCTCGTGGTGAGCGCGGAGTTCGCCGGCAAGAGCCGGGTCGAGCGGCACCAGATCGTCTACCAGGCGCTCGGCGAGCGCATGCGCGAGGAGATCCACGCGCTCTCGATGCAGACGCTGACCCCGGAGGAATGGGCCGCGCGTGGATAAGCTGCTGATCCGGGGCGGCGTTCCGCTCGCGGGCGAGGTGCGCGTCTCGGGCGCGAAGAACGCCGCGCTGCCGCTCATGTGCGCGGCGCTGCTCACCGACCGGCCGCTGCGGCTCGCGAACGTGCCGCACCTGCGCGACGTGACGACGATGCTCGGCCTGCTGGCGCGGATGGGCGCCGAGGTGAACGTGCAAGACACGATGTGCGTCGAGATCTGCGGGGCGTCGCTCGGCGACCCGGTCGCGCCGTACGACTTGGTGCGGACGATGCGCGCCTCGATCCTCGTGCTCGGCCCGCTCGTCGCGCGGCACGGGCAGGCGCGCGTGTCGCTGCCCGGAGGCTGCGCGATCGGCCAGCGGCCGGTCGACCAGCACCTGAAGGGCCTCGCCGCGCTCGGTGCCGAGATCCAGGTCGAGCAGGGCTACATCACCGCGCGCGCGCGCCGCCTGCGCGGCGCGCGGATCGTCGCCGATCTGGTCACGGTGACCGGCACCGAGAACCTGATGATGGCCGCGTGCCTTGCCGAGGGCACGACGGTGATCGAGAACGCCGCGCGCGAGCCCGAGGTGAGCGATCTGGCGGCGTGCCTGAACGCCATGGGAGCGCGCATCCGCGGTGCCGGCACCGACGTCGTCACGGTCGAAGGCGTGCGAGCGCTCGGCGGCGCGTCGCACCGGATCATGGCCGACCGCATCGAGACCGGCACTTTCCTGGTCGCGGCGGCGGCGACCGGCGGCAGCGTCGTGCTGCGCGACGCCGATCCCGGCGCGCTCGACGCGGTGCTCGGAAAGCTGCGCGAGGCGGGCGCCGAGATCGGCGTCGACGGCGCGACGATCCGCCTCGCGATGCGCGACCGCCCGGCGAGCGTCAACGTGCGTACCGCGCCCTACCCGGCGTTCCCCGACCGACATGCAGGCGCAGTTCATGGCGCTCGACGCGATCGCGAGCGGCACCGGCGTCATCACCGAGACGATCTTCGAGAACCGGTTCATGCACGCGCAGGAGCTCGCGCGCCTCGGCGCCGACATCGAGATCGCGGGCAACACGGCCGTCGTGCGCGGCGTGCCGCGACTGCAGGGCGCGGGCGTGATGGCGACCGACCTGCGCGCCTCGGCGAGCCTGGTCGTCGCTGGACTGGTGGCCGAGGGCGAGACGCTGGTGGACCGCATCTACCACCTCGACCGCGGGTACGAGGCGATCGAGGAAAAGCTCGTGCGCCTGGGCGCTAGGATCAAGCGCGTGCATTGAGCCGCAGAGGGTGTCGTGAAACGGTGCGAACCACTGCGGGACGCGGCATGCGATTGCGGCCGCAATCGCGGCGCCATGCGCTAAAATACTGATTTTCCTTTCCTTCCATGACTCCAGCCGCGACCCTGACCCTCGCGCTGTCGACGGGCCGGATCTTCGACGAGACGACACCGCTCCTGGCGGCGGCCGAGATCGCGGTCGCCGGCACCCCGGCCACCTCGCGTAAGCTCGTCCTCGGTACCAGCCGCCCCGGCTTGCGGCTGCTGATCGTGCGCGCGACCGACGTGCCGACCTACGTCGAGTACGGCGCAGCCGACCTCGGCGTCGCCGGCAAGGACGTGCTCTACGAGCACGGCGGCAGCGGCCTGTACCAGCCGCTCGACCTCGGCATTGCGGCCTGCCGGATGATGGTCGCGGTGCCCGAGGGGTTCGACTACGCCGGCGCGGTGCGCACGGGCGCGCGCCTGCGGGTCGCGACGAAGTACATCCGCGCGGCGCGCGAGCATTTCGCCGCCAAGGGGGTGCACGTCGATCTGATCAAGCTGTACGGCTCGATGGAGCTCGCGCCGCTGGTCGGGCTTGCCGACGCCATCGTCGATCTCGTCTCGACCGGGAACACGCTGCGCGCGAACAACCTGCGCGCGATCGAGGAGATCATGCCGGTGAGCGCCCGGCTCATCGTCAACCAGGCGGCGCTCAAGCTCAAGCGCGACGCGGTGCAGCCCCTGCTGGCCGCGTTCGCCGCCGCGGTGGCCGCGCATGCCTGAGATCCGGCGGCTCGCCACCGGAGAGGGCGGCTTCGACGCCGCACTCGCGCGCCTGACCGCGATCGAGGCGGCGCAGGACACGCGCGTGGAGGCCGTCGTCGCCGGTATCCTCGCCGACGTGCGCGCGCGCGGCGACGCTGCGGTGCTCGAGTACACGCAGCGGTTCGACAAGCTGCGCGCGGCGAGCGTCGCGGAGCTCGAGATCCCGGCCGCGGCGCTCGCCGCGGCCCGCAGCAGGCTCGACGCCGAGCGACGCACGGCGCTCGAGGCGGCCGCGGCGCGCATCCGCGCCTACCATGCGCACCAGCTCGCGCGCTCGTGGGAGTACGCCGAGGCCGACGGCACCGTGCTCGGGCAGCGGGTCACGCCGCTCGACCGCGTCGGCCTGTACGTTCCCGGGGGCAAGGCGGCCTATCCGTCGTCGGTGCTGATGAACGCCATCCCCGCGAAGGTCGCCGCGGTGCCCGAGCTCGTGATGGTCGTGCCGACGCCTGCGGGCGAGCGCAACGACCTCGTCCTCGCCGCGGCGGCGATCGCGGGCGTCGACCGCGTGTTCGCGATCGGCGGCGCCCAGGCGGTCGGCGCGCTCGCATACGGCACGGCGAGCGTGCCGGCGGTCGACAAGATCGTCGGCCCGGGCAACGCGTACGTGGCGGCCGCCAAGCGCCAGGTCTTCGGCACCGTCGGCATCGACATGATCGCCGGTCCCTCCGAGATCCTGGTGATCAGCGACGGCTCGCCCGATCCCGACTGGATCGCGATGGACCTGTTCTCCCAGGCCGAGCACGACGAGCTCGCACAGGCGATCCTGCTCACGCCCGACGCGGCGTTCATCGACGCCGTGGCGGCGAGCATCGAACGGCAGCTCGCGGATATGCCGCGCCGCGACGTCATCGCGGCCGCGCTCGCGAACCGCGGGGCGCTCGTTCTGGTGCGCGACCTGGACGAGGCCTGCGCGATCGCCAACCGCATCGCGCCCGAGCACCTCGAGCTCGCGGTGCGCGAGCCAGAGCGCCTGCTCGAGAAGGTCCGCAATGCGGGCGCCGTGTTCGTGGGGAGCTACAGCTCGGAGGCGCTCGGCGACTACTGCGCCGGCCCGAACCACGTCCTGCCGACCTCGCGTAGCGCGCGGTTCTCCTCGCCGCTCGGCGTGTACGACTTCCAGAAGCGCTCGAGCGTCATCAAGATCTCGCCGGAGGGCGCGCGCTCGCTCGGCAGGCTCGCGGTCACGCTCGCCGAAGGCGAAGGGCTGCCGGCGCACGCGCGCTCAGCGCAGTACCGCATGGAGCCGCGCCGGCGATGAAGCCGACTCCGCGCGAACTCGTGCGCGAGGAGATTCTCGCGATGAAGGCCTACCCGGTGCCGTCGGCCGCCGGCATGGTCAAGCTCGACGCGATGGAGAATCCGTATCGGCTGCCCGAGGCGCTGCGCGAGGAGGTCGGGCGCCTCGTCTCGACGCTGCCGATCAACCGCTACCCGGACCCCGCCGCACCGGACCTGAAGGCGCGGTTGCGGGAGGTGTTCGCCATTCCGGGCGAGGCCGCGGTGCTGATCGGCAACGGCTCCGACGAGATCATCCACATCGCGGCGCAGGCTCTCGCGCGGCCGGACGCCGTGCTGCTCGCGCCCGAACCTTCGTTCGTGATGTACCGGATGAGCGCGGTGCTCGCCGGGATGCGCTACGTCGGCGTGCCGCTGCGGCCGGACTTCACGCTCGACCTCGACCGGTTCCTCGCCGCGATGCGCGCGACCCGGCCCGCGCTCGTCTTTCTCGCCTATCCGAACAACCCGACCGGCAACCTCTTTGCGCAGGAGGCCGTCGCGCGCATCGTCGCCGAGGCCCCGGGGCTGGTCGTCCTCGACGAGGCCTACCACGCATTCGCCGGCAGGACTTTCCTCGATCGCGTGCCGTCCAATCCGAACCTGATGGTGATGCGCACGGTGTCGAAGCTCGGGCTCGCCGGCATCCGCCTCGGCTACGCCGCCGCGGCGCCGGAGTGGATCGCCGAGCTCGACAAGGTCCGGCCCCCGTACAACGTGAGCATGGTGACCCAGTTCGTCGCCGAGCGGCTGCTCGCGCGGCTGCCGGTGCTCGAGCGCCAGGCCGACGCCATCGGGCAGGAGCGCGCCGTGCTCGCCGGGAAGCTGCGCGAGCTGCGCCGCGTGGAGGTCTTTCCGAGCGACGCGAACTTCGTCCTCGTCCGGGTCCCCGACGCCGATCGCGCCTACGCCGGCATGCTCGCGCGCAAGGTGCTGGTACGCAACTTCAACGGCAGCCACCCGCTGCTCGCGAACTGCCTGCGCCTCACGGTCGGCACACCCGGCGAGAACGCGCTCATGCTCGATGCCCTAGCGGAAAGCCTATGAAACCGTCCCAACGTGCGAGAAAAGCGAGCGTCGCCCGCAACACCGCCGAGACGCAGATCTCGATCGTGCTCGACCTCGATGGCGCCGGCGCGTCGAAGATCGCGACCAGCGTGGCGTTCCTCGACCACATGCTCGACCAGGTCGCACGACACGGCATGATCGACCTCGAGATCCGGGCCGCCGGCGACCTGCACATCGACGCGCACCACACCGTCGAGGACGTGGGCATCGCGCTCGGCCAGGCGGTGGCGCAGGCGCTCGGCGACAAGCGCGGGGTGCGGCGCTACGGGTACGCCTACGTGCCGCTCGACGAGGCGCTCTCGCGCGTCGTGGTCGACCTCTCCGGTCGTCCCGGGCTCGAGTTCCACGTCCCGTTCGCGCGCGCGCGGGTTGGCGAGTTCGACGTCGATCTCGTGCGCGAGTTCTTCCAGGGCTTCGTCAACCATGCCGGGGTGACGCTGCACGTCGACAACCTGCGCGGCGCCAACGCGCACCACCAGTGCGAGACCGCGTTCAAGGCGTTCGGGCGCGCGCTGCGCATGGCGGTCGAGCAGGATGCGCGCGCGGCGGGCGTCGTGCCGTCCACCAAGGGCGCGCTGTAGCCGGAGCGCGCGGGCTCCCCGGGCGCGACGTATGAACATTGCGGTCGTCGATTACGGCATGGGCAACCTGCGCTCGGTTTCGAAGGCGCTCGAGCACGTGGCGCCGAGCGCGACGGTGACGGTGACCGCCGACCCCGACGCGGTGGCCGCGGCCGACCGCGTCGTCTTTCCCGGACAGGGCGCCATGCCCGACTGCATGCGCGAGCTCGATGCGCGCAGCCTGCGGCCGGCGGTGCTGCGCGCCGCCGGCGCGAAGCCGTTTCTCGGCATCTGCATCGGGCTGCAGATGCTCTTCGAGCGCTCCGACGAGGGCGGCGTCGCCGGGCTCGGCATTCTTCCCGGCGCGGTGCGCCGCTTTCCGAGCGAGCGCATGCGCGACGAGCGCGGCGAGCGGCTCAAGGTACCGCACATGGGGTGGAACCAGGTGCACCAGGCCGAGTCGCACGCGCTGTGGCGCGGCATCGGCGACGCAGAGCGCTTCTATTTCGTGCACAGCTACTATCCGGAGAGCGGCGCGCCCGAGCTGGTGGCCGGGTTCGCGGTGTACGGTTTCCCCTTTACCTGCGCGGTGAGCCGGGATAACATTTTCGCGGTACAGTTTCACCCCGAGAAAAGCCACCGCGCCGGGCTTCGGCTCCTCGCCAACTTCGTCGATTGGAACCCCTGAACGTTCCAGGCCCGGGCGAGCGCGCCATGCGTGCCCGATCACGGTCCGCGTTTCCCGAAGCCCCGCTGCGATAGCTTCCGAATGGTCATCATTCCGGCCATCGACATCAAGGACGGCCGCTGCGTGCGCCTGAAGCAGGGCGACATGGCGTCGGCGACCGTCTACTCGGACGACCCGGTGGGAATGGCCGAGCACTGGCTCGCGCAGGGGGCGCGGCGCCTGCACATCGTCGACCTGAACGGCGCCGCGGCCGGGCGGCCGCGCAACGAAACCGTGATTCGCGAGATCGTGGACCGGGTCGGCGACAAGATCCCGGTGCAGCTCGGCGGCGGCATCCGCGACCTCGACACGGTCGAGGGCTATCTGGACGCCGGCGTCAGCCAGATCGTGGTCGGCACCGCCGCGGTGAAGAATCCCGGTTTCCTGCAGGACGCGTGCGCGGCGTTCGCGGGCCACATCATCGCCGGGCTCGACGCGCGGGACGGCAAGGTCGCCGTCGAGGGCTGGTCGAAGATGACCGGCCACGACGTCGTCGATCTCGCGCGGAAGTTCGAGGAATACGGCGTCGAGTCGGTCATCTACACCGACATCGGCCGCGACGGCATGCTGACCGGGGTCAACGTCGCGGCGACGGTGCGGCTCGCACGCGAGCTGCGCATCCCGGTCATCGCGAGCGGCGGGCTCACTGGCATGGCCGACATCGAGGCGCTGTGCGACGTCGCCGCCGAGGGCATCATGGGCGTCGTCACGGGGCGTGCGCTCTACCAGGGCACGATCGATTTCAAGCAGGCGCAGGCCGAGGCCGACCGGCTGTGCAAGAAAGGCGATGGGTGATGCGCGACGGGTGACCGGGGCGCACGCCGGTAGCCGCTTCGGCCGCTCGAGCCCGGCGTCGGCCAAGATTACCCATCGCCCGTCGCCCGTGACGCGTCGTCCGCCATGGCCCTCGCCAAGCGCATCATTCCCTGCCTCGACGTCGACCGCGGCCGCGTCGTCAAGGGCGTGAACTTCGTCGGGCTGCGCGACGCCGGCGACCCGGTCGAGATCGCGCGGCGCTACGACGAGCAGGGCGCCGACGAGCTCTGCTTCCTCGACATCACCGCGAGCTCCGACGGCCGCGAGACGATCTTGCAAGTGGTCGCGGACGTGGCGGCACAGGTGTTCATCCCGCTCACCGTAGGCGGGGGCGTGCGTCGCGTCGAGGACGTGCGGCGCCTGTTGAACGCCGGCGCGGACAAGGTGTCGATCAATACCGCCGCCGTCCAGCGCCCGGGGCTCGTCGCCGAGGCGAGCGGGCGCTTCGGGTCGCAGTGCATCGTGGTCGCGATCGACGCCAAGCGCGCGGGCGGTCGCTGGGAGGTCTACACTCACGGCGGGCGCCGCGCCACCGGGCTCGATGCGGTGGAGTGGGCGCGCCGCATGCAGGGGCTCGGCGCGGGCGAGATCCTGCTCACCAGCATGGACCGCGACGGCACGCGCGCGGGCTTCGACCTGGCGCTCACGCGGGCGATCGCCGAGGCGGTCGAAGTCCCGGTGATCGCGAGCGGCGGGGTGGGCAGCCTCGAGCACCTCGCCGAGGGGGTGATCGAGGGCAAGGCCGATGCGGTGCTCGCGGCGAGCATCTTCCACTTCGGCGAGTACACCGTGCGCGAGGCGAAGGCGTGCATGGCGGCGCGGGGGATCGAGGTGAGACTTTGATCGGGTGGGTAGTGGACGGTGGACCGTGTGCCGTCGGCTCACGGGCGGGCAATCGACGCGCTCTGTCGCGTTTGCCGGAAGGCGCGCGCCGCTACCGCGCTCCGTGCACGGCATTTCGCCGGACCCAACTGCCCGCTGCCCGCTGTGCACTGCCGGGTTTCTCTGCATGACCTGGCTCGACGAAGTGAAGTGGGACGAGCGGGGGCTCGTCCCGGCGATCGCGCAGGATGCGGCGAGCGGGCGCGTGCTGATGGTCGCCTGGATGAACCGCGCCGCGCTCGAGCGCACCGTGCAGAGCGGCGAGGCGGTGTACTGGTCGCGCTCGCGCGGGCGGCTGTGGCGCAAGGGCGAGGAGTCCGGCCACGTGCAGCGGGTGCGCGAGGTGCGTCTCGACTGCGACAACGACGTGATCCTGCTCGTGGTCGAGCAGGCGGGCGGCATCGCGTGCCACACCGGGCGCGAGCGCTGCTTCTTCCGGCGGCTCGTCGACGGGCGGTGGGAGACGGTTGAGCCGGTGCTCAAGCGACCGGAGGAGATCTATCCCGCGGGCGGCGCGTCCTCGACCTGAGCGCCGTCCGGCGCGGCCTGAAAGGAGCCGATATGGAGCATACCAACCCAGCGCAGAAGCCCGGCGTCGCCGAGGTCCTGGAGCGGCTGGCCGAGGTGATCGAGAGCCGCAAGGGTGCCGACGCGGGGCATTCGTACGTGGCGCGGCTCCTCGCGCGCGGCGAGGACGCGGTGCTGCGCAAGATCGGCGAGGAAGCGACCGAGACGGTCATGGCCGCGAAGGACGGTGATAGACTGCGCATCGTCGGCGAGATGGCCGACCTGTGGTTCCACTGCATGATCGCGCTGGCCTATTACGGGTTGCGGCCGACCGACGTGCTGATGGAGCTGCGCCGCCGCGAAGGCATCTCGGGCATCGACGAGAAGGCAGCGCGCCAGGACGGCATCCGCATCGAGGCCGAGCGCGGCGATTGAGGCCGCCGGCGCGCGCTTTCCGGGAGTCACGGCTTGGAAACCTGCATCTTCTGCAAGATCGCCCGCGGCGAGATCCCGTCGAGGAAGGTGTACGAGGACGACGAGATCCTCGCTTTCCACGACATCAACCCGGTCGCACCGGTGCACTTCCTGATCATCCCCAGGCAGCACATCGCGTCGCTGTTCGAGGCCGAGCCCGGCCATTTCGCGGTGCTCGGCAAGTGCCTGGGCATGGCGGGCAGGCTCGCCCGCGAGCAGGGCTGCGGCGACGGCTTCCGCACGATCGTCAACACGGGGAGGGTGGGCCGGCAGGAGGTGTATCATGTGCACATCCACGTCCTCGGCGGTGCGGAGACGCTGCCGCCGATGATCGTCCGGCGCGGCCAGTAGCGACCGCGGTACAGTCCGGCACCGGGCGCGCGACGTAGCGTAGGAGCGAGAGCCATGGGATCGTTCAGCATCTGGCACTGGTTGATCGTGCTTCTGATCATCGTGCTCGTGTTCGGCACAAAGAAGCTGCGCAACATCGGCGCCGACCTCGGCGGCGCGGTGCGCGGCTTCAAGGACGGCATGAAATCCGGCACCGACGAGGAGAAGCCGGGCGCGCAGCAGCAGGTCACCTCGGGACGCACGATCGAGGGCGAGGCGAAGAAGGAATCGCAGACCAAGGCCTAGGTCGCGCGCGGATCGGCTGCGCGGTCGAAGCGATGCCGGGGCGCCCCGGCGTTTTTTTCGGTGCTCCGCCTTTTCGGGCATCGCCGCCACCGCCCGGCCAGTGACGCCCGGCCGCCGCGCTGCCGCCTCCCCGGCAACCCGCTTGGCACCCCGCCTGCGACACCGCTTGCAGACCCGCTTGCAGACCCGCTTGCAAACCCGCTTGCCGCCGTACCAGCCGTCTCTCTAGCCGCACCACCGGCCCGACCCGTCGCCATGTTCGACATCGGTTTCTCCGAGCTCTTCATCATCATGCTGGTGGGGTTGCTGGTGATCGGCCCCGAGCGGCTGCCCAAGGTGGCACGCACGATCGGGGCGATGCTCGGGCGCTTGCAGCGCTACGTGAACGACGTCAAGGCGGACATCACGCGCGAGGTCGAGCTCGAGGAGCTGCGCAAGATGAAGACCGAGTTCGAGGAGGCGGCGCGCTCGATGGAGCAGTCGGTGGCCGATGGGCTGCGGGAGACCGAGTCCGAGCTCAACCGGGCGATCGCGCCCGCCGAGGCCCCGGCTGCGGGCGACGCAGAAGCCGCGTCCGCCGTCGCGGAGCACGGCGGCGCCGCGACTCACGCCGTGCCGCCCGACGCCGCGGACGCGGCACCGGGCGAAGGCGGCGCCGAGCCGGACCGGGCCAAGGCCTGAGCCGGACCGATGGAATCCCCGCAGGACACCTTCATCTCGCATCTCGTCGAGCTGCGCGACCGGCTGCTGCGCTCGCTGATCGCGATCGCGGTCGTTTTCATCGCACTGTTCGCGTACCCCGGCCCCGGTGCGATCTACGACCTGCTCGCCGCGCCGATGGTCGCCCAGCTCCCCGAAGGCACCAGGATGATCGCGACCGGCGTCGTGAGCCCGTTCGGCACGCCGGTGAAGGTGACCGCGATGGCCGCCTTCCTGCTGGTCCTGCCCTACGTGCTCTACCAGGCGTGGGCGTTCGTCGCCCCGGGCCTGTACCGGCACGAGAAACGGCTCGCGCTGCCGCTGGTCTTCACCAGCACGCTGCTGTTCCTCGCCGGCATGGCGTTCTGCTACTTTTTCGTGTTCGGGCAGGTGTTCAAGTTCATCGCCGCATTCGCTCCGCGGAGCATCACCCCGGCGCCGGACATCGAGCAGTACTTCTCGTTCGTCCTCACGATGTTTCTCGCGTTCGGGCTCACCTTCGAGGTGCCGGTCGTGCTGATCGTGCTCGTGCGCCTGGGCGTGGTGCAGATCGAGAAGCTCAAGGAGATCCGCCCCTACTTCATCGTCGGCGCGTTCGTCGTGGCTGCGGTTGTCACGCCGCCGGACGTCGTCTCGCAGCTCGCCCTGGCGATACCGATGTGCCTGCTCTACGAGGTCGGCATAGTGATGGCGCGCATTCTCGGCCGGCCGGCCGGCGAGAGCGACTGGAAGGCGCCGAGCGACGACGAGATGGAGAGCGAGCTCGATCGCGCCGAGGCCGACGCGAAGAACCCCGAGTGACCGCCGCGAAGCGGCGGTCATCCCCGCGTGTGCGCGCGAGCGCGTGAAGCGGGGATCCAGTCGATGGGCGAAGCGGCGGTCAACCGCGCGGCGGCTTCGGCCGCGTGCCCACGACGATCTGCAGGCCGATCGCACGGCCGTTGCGCCGCAGCCCGAGCGTCGCCTTGCTGCCCGGGCGCAGCGCCGCGGCGATGTCGAGCATCGTGCGCTGGTCGGGGATCGGACGGCCGTCGATCGCGACCAGCACGTCGCTGACCCGGACGCCCGCCTGTGCGGCAGGCCCGCCGCGGATCAGCCCGGCGACCTCGACGCCCGCGCCGCCGGGCAACCCGAGCGACTGCGCGAGCTCGGGCGTGAGCTCGCGTGCCTCGATGCCGAGGAATCCGCGCGTCACGCTTCCGGTCGCCACGATCTGCTCCATCACGCTGCGGGCGGTGGAGACCGGCACGGCGAAGCCGATGCCGAGCGAGCCGCCGGTCGGCGACAGGATCGCGGTGTTCACCCCGATCAGCGCGCCGGACACGTCGACGAGCGCGCCGCCGGAATTGCCGCGGTTGATCGCCGCGTCGGTCTGGATCAGGTTCTCGTAGGTCGTCAGGCCGAGGCCCGAGCGCCCGAGCGCGCTCACGATGCCCATGGTCACGGTCTGGCCGACGCCGAACGGGTTGCCGATCGCGAGCACGACGTCGCCCACCCGCACGCGCTCGATGTCGCCGAACGCGACCGCAGGCAGCCCCTCGGCGTCCACCTTCAGGACCGCGAGATCGGTCTCCGGGTCGGTGCCGACGATGCGCGCCTTCAGCGTCCGGCCGTCCGGCGTCGCGACCTCGATCTCGTCCATGCCTTCGACGACGTGGTTGTTGGTGAGCACATAGCCGCTCGGGCTGACGACCACCCCGGAGCCGAGGCTGCGCGCGCGGCGCGTCGCGCCCTCGCCCGGGTCGCCGAAGAAGCGCCGGAAGATCGGGTCGTCCGCGAACGGGTGCGAGGGCACCTGCACCTCGCGCGAGGTGAAGACGTTCACGACGCCCGGGACGGCCCGCTGCACCGCCCGGTTGTAGGACACGGCCGCCCCGCCGGGGTCGGCCGACGGCGCCGCGGGCGGCGCCTGCTGCACGACCACCTGGGCCGGACCGGCCGGGCGCGCCGGCAGCCACTCGGGACGCAGCGTGACGACGACGAAGAGCGCCGCGAGGGCGATGGTCGCGGCCTGGGCGAAGACGAGCCAGAGCGTGCGTAGCGTCATGTGCGGGACGCGGGTGCGAAGGCGCGCCGGGGCGCGGGAGCGATACGGATAGAATGCAGCGGAGCGAGGCCCTGGCAGATCGACCGCATCCGGCAAATGCACCGCGACGAGCTCGCCCGCTATCTCGATCGGACGCTGGACGTCGCGCGCGTGGCGGATTATTGCCCAAACGGCCTGCAGGTGGAAGGGCGCGAAGAGATCCGCACGATCGTCACCGGCGTGACCGCGAGCATCGCGCTGATCGAGGCGGCGCTCGCCGCCGGCGCCGACGCGCTGCTCGTGCATCACGGCTATTTCTGGCGCGGCGAGGACCCGCGGCTCGTCGGCACGCGCCGGCGGCGGATCGCGCTCTTGCTCGCCAACGAATTGAGCCTGTTCGCCTACCACCTGCCGCTCGACCTGCACGCCGAGTTCGGCAACAACGTGCAACTCGCCGCGCACCTCGGCATCGTCGCGGAGGGGCGTGCGGGCGAGGCGGAGCTGGTCGCCTACGGCGTGCTGCGTCGCCCGGACACCCTCGAGCGCTTCGGCGCGCTCGTGGCGGAGCGGCTGGGCCGCGCGCCGCTGGTGATCGGCGATCCGGCGCGCCGCATCGAGCGGGTGGCCTGGTGCACCGGCGCCGCGCAGAGCCAGTTCGAGATCGCGATCGCGCTCGGCGTCGACGCCTATGTCACCGGCGAGATCTCGGAGCAGCACGTGCATCTCGCGCGCGAGTCGGGCATCGCGTTCATCGCCGCCGGGCATCACGCGACCGAGCGCTTCGGCGTGCAGGCGCTCGGCGCGCACCTCGCCGCGCGCTTCGGCATCGCGCACCGCTTCGTGGATGTGCCGAACCCGGTGTAGGGGTCCGCTCGGCCCACGTCGGGCGAGATTTGAGCCGGATCAAAATTCGCTTGTTTTTTCAGTCGATTAGCGTGTCGAATTTGGAGTTGGCGCGAGGCGTCCGGTATAATCGCGCGCTGCGCGGCAGACACGCCCTGCAATCGCCGCGTGCGGTCACAACCAGCCTCCCGGAGCCTCTCTTTCTCACGAGCACCTCATCCGACGCCACCGCGGGCCCGCAAAGCGGCGCCTCGTTCCAGCCGCCGCGGCCGATGAACGCGACGCGGCGCAACCTCATCATCGGCACCTGCGTCGCCGGAGGCGCCGCCGCCGCCGTCGCCGCATGGCCGTTTCTCGAGTCGTGGTCGCCGTCGGAGCGCGCGAAAGCCGCCGGTGCGCCGGTCGAAGCGGACGTGAGCCGCCTGGGACCCGGCCAGCTCATGATCGTCGAGTGGCGCGGCAAGCCGGTGTGGATCATCCGCCGGACCAAGGCGATGCTCGACGACATGGCGAAGGTGCGCGATCAGCTGCTCGATCCGGAGTCCAGACGCCCGAACCAGCCGCCGTACGCCGCCAACGAGACTCGCTCGATCAATCCGGAGCTGCTGGTGGTGGTGGGCATCTGCACCCACCTCGGCTGCTCGCCGACCGACAAGTTCGCGGCCGGCGATCCGACCATGCCGGCGGGCTGGCAGGGCGGCTTCCTCTGCCCGTGCCACGGCTCGCTCTTCGACCTCGCCGGACGGGTCTACAAGAATATGCCGGCGCCGGACAACCTGATCGTCCCGCCCCACCGGTTCGCCTCCGGCACGACCGTGGTCATCGGCGAAGACACCAAAGGAGCATGACCGATGGCTGAAGCAAGAGCCCCGGCCTACGACTCGTCGAGCTGGTTCGGCCGCACGTTGAACTGGATCGACGATCGGTTTCCGATGACGGTCCTGTGGAAGACGCAGGTCGCCGAGTACTACGCGCCGAAGACGATGAACTTCTGGTACTTCTTCGGCTCGCTCGCCCTGCTCGCGCTGGTGATCCAGATCGTCACCGGGATCTTCCTGACGATGCACTACAAGCCCGACGCGAGCATCGCGTTCGCCTCGGTCGAGTACATCATGCGCGAGGTGCCGTGGGGCTGGCTGATCCGGTACATGCACTCGACCGGCGCCTCGGCCTTCTTCATCGTCGTCTACCTGCACATGTTCCGCGCGCTCCTGTACGGGTCGTACCGCAAGCCGCGCGAGCTCACCTGGATCTTCGGCTGCCTGATCTTTCTCGCCCTGATGGCCGAGGCCTTCTTCGGCTACCTGTTGCCGTGGGGGCAGATGTCGTACTGGGGCGCCCAGGTCATCGTGAACCTGTTCGGGGCGATTCCGTTCATCGGCGAGGACCTCGCCATCTGGATCCGCGGCGACTACGTGATCTCGGACGCGACGCTGAACCGCTTCTTCGCGATGCACGTGATCGCGATCCCGCTGGTGCTGGTCGGCCTGATCCTCGCGCACCTGATCGCGCTGCACGAGACCGGCTCGAACAACCCGCAGGGCATCGAGATCAAGAAGCACAAGGACGCGAACGGCGTTCCGCTCGACGGCATTCCGTTCCATCCCTACTACACGGTCAAGGACATCTTCGGCGCGATGGTGTTCCTGCTGGTGTTCGCGATCATCATGTTCTTCGCGCCGGAGATGGGCGGGTACTTCCTCGAGTACAACAACTTCATCCCCGCCGATCCGCTCAAGACGCCGCCGCACATCGCGCCGGTGTGGTACTTCACGCCCTACTATTCGATCCTGCGCGCGACGACCGACAGCATCATGCCGGTGATGGCGGTCGCGGTCGCCGCGCTCGCGGTGATGACGATCCTGCGCGTGCGCTCGGCGCGGTGGAAGGGGGCGGTCGCGCTCGGTGCGCTCGTGGTGATCGCCGGGTTCTTCGCGCTCGACGCGAAGGTCTGGGGCGTCGTGTTGATGGGCGCCTCGGTGCTGGTGTTCTTCGCGATGCCCTGGCTCGACCAGGCGCCGGTCAAGTCGATCCGCTATCGCGGCCCGCTGTACAAGACCGCGCTCACGCTGTTCGTCGTCGCCTTCGTGGTGCTCGGCTACCTCGGCGTGCTGGCGCCGACGCCCGGGCGCACGCTGGTCGCGCAGGTCGGCATGTTCGTGTACTTCGCGTTCTTTCTCCTGATGCCTTGGTATTCGCGGTGGGACAGCCACAAGCCGGTGCCGGAGAGGGTGAGCAAATGACAATCGAGAAGATCACCCGCGCGCTCTGCGTACCGCTCGCGCTCGCCGCGCTCGTCCTTCCCGCGCCAGCCCGTGGCGCCGAGGCCGACGTGAAGCTCGAGCGCGTCGAGATCGACCTTGCCGACCTGCCGAGCCTGCAGTCCGGCGCCCGCACGTACGTCAACCTCTGCCTCGGCTGCCACGCTGCCGGCCTGGTGCGCTACAACACGCTGCTCCAGCTAGGGCTCACCGAGCAACAGGTGAAGGACAACCTGATGTTCACCACCGACAAGATCGGCGACTACATGCGCACCGCGATGCAGCCGGCCGATGCGAGGGAGTGGTTCGGCGTGGCGCCGCCGGACCTGTCGGTGGCCGCGCGCTCGCGCGGGGCCGACTGGCTGTACACGTACCTGCGCGGCTTCTACCGCGACCCCGCCACGCTGACCGGATGGAACAACACGGTGTTCCCCAACGTTGGCATGCCCAACGTCATGTGGCACCTGCAGGGCGAGCGGATCCGCAAGGAGGAGCCCGTCATGCGCGACGGCAAGGAGGTCGGGGACGGCCACGGCGGCGTGCTGAAGAAGGTCAGCTTCGAGACGGTCCGGCCGGGCACGCAGACCCAAGACGAGTTCGAGCGCACGGTGCGCGACCTGGTGAACTTCATGGTGTGGATGGGCGAGCCCGTCCAGCTGAAGCGCAAGCAGCTGGGTCTTTCGTGCTCTTCGCGATCGGCATCCTGATCGTGCTCTCGTACCTCCTCTACAAGGAGTACTGGAAAGACGTGCACTAGCGCCTACCGCCGTCGCACGCTGCGCCGCGCGCCGACGCGCGGTGCGCGGGCGGCGGCGCGCCGCGATCCCGTTGCCGCAGCACCTGACCCGCTGCGCGCGGCCCCCTTCCGGGCCAGCCCGAGGACCAATCCATGATGAATCTCTATTCCGGTAACCTGCCCGTTCTCGCAGCGCTGCCGCATCGTGCTGTACGAGAAGGGCATGGACTTCCAGATCATCGATGTCGACATGTTCAACAAGCCCGAAGACATCGCGGTCATGAATCCGTACAACCGCCTGCCGGTGCTGGTCGAGCGCGACCTGATCCTGTACGAGGCGAACATCATCAACGAGTACATCGACAGGCGTTTCCCGCATCCGCAGCTGATGCCGGCCGACCCGGTGATGCGCGCGCGCGCGCGCCTGTTCCTGTTCAACTTCGAGGTCGAGCTGTTCAGCCAGATCGATTTCCTCGAGAACGGCAACGCCAAGCAGCAGGAGAAGGCGCGCGGCCAGGTCGCCGACCGGCTGACCGAGCTCGCCCCGGTCTTCACCAAGCAGAAATACATGCTCGGCGACGAGTTCTCGATGCTCGACGTGGCCATCGCCCCCGCTGCTCTGGCGGCTCGATTTCTACGGCGTGTCGCTGCCGAAGTCGGCGGCGCCGCTGATGAAGTACGCCGAGCGGATCTTCAGCCGTCCGGCGTTCATCGACGCGCTCACTCCCGCCGAAAAGGTCATGCGAAAGTGACCGCGCAAGCGCGACCGCCGGTCGCGCGCGCGGTCGTCCCCGCGCAAGCGGGGAACCACGGTCTCCTTGTGCGCCGGCTAAACCGGCGAGGTGTTGTAAATGAAAGAGTTACACGGTGAAGGTGTAGCGACCCACACCGGCCCCGAGTCATGCGGAGTCGCCCGCAAGGGCGGCGTCGAAGCGTTGACAGGGGTACGTGCGGGCCGGGTATTCAGCCGCGAAAGAAGCTTCCTCCGGGGTGCCGACGCTGTAGGAGAAGCGGAAGGCCACATCCGGCGCATCGATCTCGCAAGATGCGTCGGGACCCTGCGCGGTCACAGACCCCGTGCACGTACGGAAACACCTTGCGCGGGAGCCGGGAGATCCCTTGTTCGCCCAGAACAGCGGGCCGTGTCGGGAAGTCGATCGACGTACGCCGATGATGAACGGACAAGGGAAGTCGGACAGATCCGCAGTACCGACGAAGTCCCCGAACAAGGCCGGGCGACCGGCCGCGGAGGGGATGGAGGGAAGGGTCTGGCCAAAGGAACCTGCCAGAGCAAAACACGCTCCGGATGCAAAGCCGGGAAGGCGTGCGCAGTGCACTCGAGCGGGTACGTCAAGCGGCAAAGAAGGACAGGACGATGCGGTTCACCGCGCTCCTGCACCATGTCTACAGCCTCGACACGCTGCGCACGGCCTACTTCGGCTTGAAGAAGGAAGCCGCCCCGGGTGTGGACGGCGAGACCTGGCGTCACTACGGCGAGGCACTGGAGGAGCATCTTCAGGACCTCTCGGAGCGGCTCCAGCGGGGCGCGTACCGGGCAAGGCCGGTGCGTCGGGTGTACATCGCCAAAGACGGCGGCGGGCAACGCCCGCTTAGGGTGACGGCGCTGGAGGACAAGCTCGTCCAGCGGGCCGCCGTCGAGGTGCTGAACGCCATCTACGAGACGGACTTCCTCGGCTTCTCGTATGGGTTTCGCCCCGGGCGCAGCCAGCACAATTGCCTGGATGCGTTGTACGTGGGCCTGCTCACGAGGCCGGTGAACTGGGTACTCGATGTGGACATCCGTGGCTTCTTCGATTCGATCGATCACGGGTGGCTGGTGAAGTTCATCGAGCACCGCATCGCGGATCGGCGCGTCGTGCGGCTCATCCAGAAGTGGCTGAACGCCGGCGTGCTGGAGGATGGCAAGCGCATGCGTACGGAGGGTGGGTACGCCCCAGGGGGCAGTGCATCGCCGCTCCTGGCCAACATCTACCTCCACTACGCGTTCGACCTGTGGGTGCGGGCGTGGCGCCGAACGCATGCGCGCGGCGAGATGATCGTCGTGCGATACGCCGACTGACATTGCGCTCGGCTTCCAGGTGAAGTCCGATGCCGAGCGGTTCCGCGGGGCACTGGCCGAGCGGTTGGCCAAGTTCGCGCTTGAGCTGCATCCGGAGAAGACCCGGCTGCTGGAGTTCGGCCCGTATGCGGCCGAGCGCCGCACGCAAGGGGCTCGGGAAGCCCGAGACGTTCAACTTCTCTGCGCTTCACGCATATCTGCGCGACCAAACGAAGCAATGGACGCTTCACGGTGCTGCGGCAGACGATGCGCAAGCGCCTGCAGGCGAAGCTGCGCGAGGTGAAAGCCGAGTTGCGGCGACGCATGCATGCGCCCATCCCTGCGCAGGGTCAATGGTTGAGCGCGGTCGTCGATGGGCACTTCCGCTATTACGGGGTTCCCATGAACAGCCCGGCGCTGCATCTGTTCCGGTTCCACGTCGGTCGACTCTGGCATCGCGCGCTGTGCCGGCGCAGCCAGCGCGGCCGGGTGCGCTGGGAGCGCATGCGGCGCCTGCTCCGGCGTTGGCTGCCCGTTGCGCGCGTGTGCCATCCCTATCCTCTACGTCGCTTTGGCGTCATCACCTGAGGCAAGAGCCGGATGCGGGAAAGCCGCTCGTCCGGATCCGTGGAGGGGGTGATCAGCAATGGTCATTCCTACTCCGACTCCGGGCAGGCGGGGCGCGTGCCAGCGCAAGTGGTTCGCGGTCGCGCCGGCGGACTGGCACCTGCGCCCGGCCCGGTCTAAACTCCCGCGCACCCCACCGGGCACCCCCGCCTAACGGCGATGACCCATCCCCAGAGCACCAAGCCTTACCTGCTGCGCGCCCTCTACGAATGGTGCGTCGACAGCGGCTGCACCCCCTACATCTCGGTGGTGCCGGACGCCGCGACGCGTGTGCCGCAGGAGTACATCAGGGACGGGGAGATCGTGCTGAACATCGGTCCGCTCGCGGCGAACCGGCTGAAGATCGGCAACGACGCCATCGAATTCGCGGCCCGCTTCGGCGGCGTGGCGCGCGAGATCTGGATACCGGTAGCACGGGTGGCGGCCCTCTACGCGCGGGAGAACGGGCAGGGCATGTCGTTCGAGGTCACCGACGCGGCGGCGCCGGCCGCGGCGCCGGAGGCCCTTCCGAGGGCACCGGGCCGCCGAAGCCGCCGAGGCGCCCCGCGGGGGCTGGCCGTCCCTCCCTGCGTCGCATCAAGTGAGGTCCGCACGTCGCCGCGCGCGTCGCGCGGAAAGCGCGGCCGCACCCGGTTCGTGCGTCTTCGGAGTCCGAGCGTGCCGATGCCGCAGCGACCGCGTGCGAGCGGCGCGCGACGCAACCGCAGACGCGCCCCGCGCTGGAGCGGCGTGTCGCCACCGTCTCACCGCGGCGACAGCACCCCGTTCCCCCTCGAAAAGTTGATGCATTTTCCTATGACACGTGGTTAGAATACGTTGCGCCGGAGCCGGCAGCCCTGGGGAGGCCCCAGTTCGATAACCAACTACGGGAGAAGTGAATGGCCACGAAAAAGAGGAAGGCAGCGAAGAAGGCGGCGAAAAAGTCCGCCAAGAAGATGGTGAGGAAGACGACGGTACGCAGGGAAGGTAGCGAAAAAAGACCCGCGCCAAGCGCAAGCCGAACCCCTCGTTCATGAAGCCGATGACGCCGAGCGACATGCTGGCGTCCGTGATCGGCAATAAGCCGATGCCGCGCACCGAGGTCACGAAGCGGATCTGGGACTACATCAAGAAGAACAAGCTCCAGGATACGATCAAGCGGACCATGATCAATGCCGACGAGAAGCTGCGCGAACTGTTCGGCGGCAAGAAGCAGGTGTCGATGTTCGAGATGACGAAGTACATCAACAAGCACCTGAAGTAGTCTGCCGTCAACCGTCGGAAGCGCCCGCCGGCCGCGAGGCCCGCGGGCGTTTGCCTTTCCGATGCCGCCCTTCTCCCGCTCCGCGTCTTCTGCCGGCCGCCCCCGTGCGGAACCCTGCCGCCCGGCCGGTATAATCGACGCGCCGTGCCGGCTTAGCTCAGTTGGTAGAGCAGCTGATTTGTAATCAGTTGGTCGGGGGTTCGAGTCCTCTAGCCGGCACCGTCGCGCCGGCGTTGCCGCTCAGGCGCGTAGTGCGGCCGGGAGGCTTCTCGCGCGCAGCGCGAGCGACAGCGCCTCGAGCAGCGGCGCCGCGTCGGTCGACTTGAGGACCAGGCGATCGGCGCCGGCGGTCCGCGCGCGCTCGGCGAGGTGCGGATCCTCGAGGCCGGTGAGCATCACGATCGGCACGTCGCGAAGCGCGGCGTCTGCGCGCGCCGTGCGGCACGCGTCCAGCCCGTCGATCACGGGCATGACGCAATCCACCACCAGGGCGTCGGGGCGCTCGCGCCGAGCGAGGTCGAGTCCGGTTGCGGCGCAAGGCGCCTCGAGCACGCGGTAGCCGGCCGCCGCGATCGCGAGGCCGACCAGGAATCGGTCCATCTCGTCGTCGTCGACGAGCAGCACGGTCGCCGCGGGGTGCTCAGAGGACATGCGCCGCGCTCCGCGGACACTCGGCACCACCGCGCGCCGCCGCCGGCGCGATGCCCGGACGGTAGCGCTCGGCGAGTAGCGCGCGCACCGCGTACAGCTCGGGTTCGATCCGCAGGGCAAGGCGACCGACCGCCGCGAGATCAGCCTCGCCGGCGGCCAGCTCTGCGTGCTTGAAGAGCACCGCCAGTCCGGTTGCGCCGATGTGCATGCAATTGGACTTCAGGCTGTGCGCGGCCCTTCGAGCGACCGCTGCGTCCGCGGCCGCAGCCGCGTCGCGCAGCGAGGCGAACAGCGTCGCGGAGCGGTCGATGAACAGCCCGACCACCGCGGCCACCACGTCGGGCTGCCCCGGCCGCTGCATCGCGCGCAGCCGCTCGAGGGCGGCCGGGTCGAGTGCAGCCGGCGCGGCGGCGGTGCGGTCGGCAGGCGCCTCCGCGGCGGCAGGAGGCCCCGAGGCCGCATTCGCGTGCAGCCAGCGCCTGCACGTTTCGTGCAGGTCGGTCAGCCGGAACGGCTTCGCGAGGTAGTCGTCCATGCCCGCCGCGATGCAGCGCTCGCGGTCGCCCGCGACCGCGTTCGCCGTCAGCGCGACGATCGGCGTGCGCGGGCGGCTGGACGCAGCCTCGCGCACGCGGATCCGGCGCGTCGCTTCGAAGCCGTCGAGCTCAGGCATCTGGCAGTCCATCAGGACGAGGTCGTGGCGGCGCTCGGCGAGGGCCGCCATCGCTTCGAGGCCGTTCGTCGCCGCGTCGACCGCGAGGCCGAGCGCCTCGAGCATGCCGCGCGCCACCACCCGGTTGAGCTCGTTGTCCTCGACCAGCAGAACGCGGCCGGCGAGGGGCGGGAGCCGCATCGGCTCCGCCGCGGCGGGCTCGGCCGCGGACGCCGACGACGGCGCCACGGCGACGGTGAACCAGAATGTCGCGCCGCGTCCCGGGAGGCTCGAGACGCCGATCTCGCCGCCCATCAGGCCGACGAGGTCGCGCGAAATCGCGAGCCCGAGCCCGGTGCCGCCGTACTTGCGCGTGTGCGATGCGTCGCCCTGTGTGAATGCCTCGAAGATCCGGCCCGACTGCTCGGCAGTAAGGCCGATGCCGGTGTCGGCGACCTCGAACCTGAGCTTCAGGGGTTCGGGGCCCCGCTCCGGCCCGACAGACACGCGCACGCTACCGCGCTCGGTGAACTTGATCGCGTTGCCCACCAGGTTCGTGAGGACTTGCCGCAGTCGGATCGGGTCGCCGTGCACCCGGTGCGGCACCGCGTCGTCGGCCTGGAGCTCGAGTGCGAGGCCCTTCCGCTCGGCGCGCACGCGCATCAACTCGATCACCTCGGCGACGCTCGCGCGCAGGTCGAAGTCGGTCGTGGCGAGCTCGAGCCGGCCCGCCTCGATCTTGGAGAGGTCGAGCACGTCGTTGATGATGTCGAGCAGGCTCTCGGCCGAGCGGTGCAGCGCCTCGATGTAGCGCTGCTGCCGATCGTCCAGGGGGTCGACGCGAGTAGTTCGGCCATGCCGACGATGCCGTTCATCGGCGTGCGGATCTCGTGGCTCATGTTCGCGAGGAACTGCGACTTTGCCCGGCTCGCCGCCTCGGCGGCGGCGCGAGCGTGCTCGCGCTCCTCGGCCGTCCGGACGACCTCGAGCCGCAGCCGGATCGCGTCCGCGAAGCTTCTCGCGCCGCGCCGCGCATTGCTGAGCGCGACGAACGCGAAGACGCCGAGCACGATGCCGTAGCTGCGCTCGGCCGCGCCGTCGGACGCCATCAGCGCCACGAGCGCAGGCGCGAGCAGCGGCGCCGCGAGGCCGACGTACGCGGGGAAGAGCTGGCCGAGCGTGAACAGGCCGACCGCGCCGACGGCGATGATGATGACGATCGCGACCCCGGCGAGCTCGTGGCCGACCGGCGGACGGAACGCCGTGCCGATCAGTCCCCAGACGAGCCCGGTCGCGAACGTGCCGGCCACAAAAGACCTGCCCCACCGGCGCGCCGCGTCCGGCGCGGGCGCGGCGCGCCGGTAGGCGCGCACGAGGGCGTAGCGGCCGAGAATGACGGCATGGTGCGCGAGGAGCCACTCGCCGAGCGAAGCCGAGGCGATCGCCCAGTCGAGAATGCCCCAGGTGAAGGTCGCAGCGACCACCGACATCACCAGCGTGAAGGGCGCGAGGCGATAGACGGTGGCGACCTGCTCAGCGTAGACGAGCAGTGCGAGGTCCCCTCGTGCGGCGTCTTGACTCGTTGCCATCCGTTACACTGTCGGTGGTTCCCGGGGCCGGCATCTGCCGGACTCCGGGCGTCGCCCGGGACCTGCAAGAATCGCGCCGCCACGGGGCGCGCGCCGGGCGGCGGGGCCGCGGCCGACGTGCGCAGCGTCGACCGCGTCACGATTGGGGCCGGCAGGCGGTGGTCCGCGCCCGCTCCGGCCGGTGCGTCCGCGTCCAGGTGCGTGACGCAGGCCGCAGCCGCGGCCCGCCGCGCCGTCGAGGAGGCGACGTCCGCTGCCGAGGGTGCGACGCTCGCGCGACCGGCCGACTGCTGTCAGAATCGCCCACGCCATGACCAGCAGGGACGACGGGCGCATGCGCGACGAGACGACGATCGTTCACGCCGGGCGCGAGCCCGGGCGCTTCGAAGGCGTCGTGAATCCGCCCGTGCTGCACGCCTCGACGATCCTCGCGCGCAACCTCGCCGAGTGGGAGGAGCGCAGGCACCGGCGCGCGCAGGATCTTCCGGGCACCTACTACGGCATGCTCGGCACCGCGACCACGCGCGCCCTCGAACAGGCGCTCGCCGACCTCGAGGGTGCATACCGCGCGGTTGTCTATCCCTCGGGACTCGCCGCGTGCGTGGTTCCGATCCTCGCCTTCGTCGCGGCCGGCGACCACGTGCTCGTGACCGACAGCGTGTACGGCCCAACGCGCCGCTTCTGCGAGCACACGCTCGCGCGCCTCGGCGTCGAGACGACCTTCTACGATCCGCTCGCCGGGCCGGGGATCGAGGCGCTGATGCGGCCGGCGACGCGTGTCGTGTTCGTCGAGTCGCCCGGCTCGCTCACGTTCGAGGTGCAGGATGTGCCGGGCATCGCCGCCGTCGCGCGCCGCCACGGTGCGACGGTGATCATGGACAACACGTGGGCGACGCCGCTTCACTTCCGGCCGCTCGCGCACGGCGTCGACGTCTCGGTACAGGCCGTGACCAAGTACGTCGGCGGCCACTCGGATCTCATCCTCGGCGCCGCCGCCGCCACCGCGGCGGCGTGGCCGCGGCTGCGCAGCGCCACCTACGAGCTCGGCCAGTGCGCGGGGCCGGACGACGTCTATCTCGCGCAGCGCGGCCTGCGCACGATGCACGTCCGCCTCGCGCGCCAGTGGGAGACCGGGCTCGGCCTCGCGCAATGGCTCGCGCAGCGACCGGAAGTCGAGCGGGTGCTGCATCCGGGCCTGCCCGGCGACCCGGGGCATGCGCTGTGGAAGCGCGATTTCACCGGCGGCTGCGGGCTCTTCGGCGTGGTGTTGAAGCCGGTCGGACGCCGTGCGCAGGAGGCGTTCTTCGACGGATTTCGGCTGTTCGGAATCGGCGCTTCGTGGGGCGGCTACGAGAGCCTGATCATGCCGGTCGATCTCGCGGGCCTGCGCAGCGCGACGCGCTGGCCGCTCGCGGGGCCGCTGGTGCGCGTCCACGCGGGCCTGGAGGCGCCGGAGGACCTGCAGGCGGACCTAGCGGCGGCTTTCGCGCGGATGCGCGCCGCAGGCGCGTGACCGCGGCCGTACGCCTCGGTGTCACGACCGCAACGGCACGATCGTGCTGGGGCGCTGCCGCCGGCGCCCGCGTCCCGGGGCGCATCGGCGCACTCGAGCGTAGGCCCGTATCGCCGGACCGGCTCGCGGCGCTCGCGCTCCCGCGCGGGCCGCATCCTCAGGGCTTGAGGCCCTGGAACAGCTTCTCGCGGCCGACCTTGACGTTGAACTCGCCGTCGAACAGGAACACGTCGGCGGTGGCGAACGTATCGTTGTACGGGTCCGGGATGAACGAACCGGTGCCGATCACGTCGACTGGCGCGCGCGCGTTGCCGAACATCTTGCACTTGAACAGGTTGAAGCCCGACGAGGCGACGATCCGCGCCGCGTTGAAGCCGTGCTGGTCGAGCGTCTGGCGCAGCTTGATTACCGCGGCGAGCGAGACGCCGGTGCCGAACAGCACGCGCCGCACGCGGTCCTTCACGATGTTCAGCGTGTCGGAGTCGAACGCGTCCTCGCCCATCACGTTGCGCACCGCCTCGTACTCGTTCAGCACGTGCAGCCAGCTCGCGACGAGCTCGACCGAGTTCTCGTAGGTGAGCCCCTCGGCGAAGCGGTCACCGTGCGTGTCCAGCCGCAGCGACAGCGTGCGGTCGGCCTTCGGCAGCGAGGGCAGGTGCTCCTGGTACCATCAGCGGCACACCTCGAGCGCGTCGGTGAACTCGCGCCCGAAGTAGTCCACCAGCACGGTGAGGTTGTCCCGCGGGTGCGCTTCCACGTACATCTGCGCCGCGCGCAGCGTGGAGCCGGCGTAGCCGATCAGGTTGTGCGGCATCGTTCCGACGCCGGCCGCCTGGCCGTAGTACGGCGCGGTCAGGTCCTGCGACGAGCCGACGAATCCGACCGCACCGGCGAGCTTGGCCATGCGTGTGCCGACCGCGGCGCCGTACGCCGCGAGCTGGCTCATGTCGTCGCCGGTGGCGTGGCGCGCGTGCATGTCGACGAACGCGGTCGTGGGCAGGTTCATCGCCATCTTGTAGGCGTTGAACGCCGAAACGCACGCGGTGCCGACCCGCTGCAGCACCAGGGTCTCGAGCTCGAGCAGGTTCGCGTAGGAGCCGCAGTACGTGAAGATCGCCTTCTGGTCGGGAACGAAGGCACCCTCCTCGTAGTTGCGGGTGACTGCGAGCGGCACGGCGTCGGCGGGGTAGTACTCGCGCAAGGCCTCGATCGCCGGGTTGATCGCGCAGACCACGCGCCGGCGCATGAAGACCCCGTACGTCACGGTGCGGTCGCCGAAACGCTCCACGATCTGGCGCGATTTCGTGAAGTACTTGTCGGTGCGGGAGCGGACGAAGTCCGCCTTCTTGGCGGGAACGATCTCGAGCGGCTTCTGCATGGGCCCTCCGGCGGGCGATGCGTCCGAGGCGCATTCTAGCAAGGGCACGGGAAGCCATCTCAGAACCGCGGCCGTGTTTCTGCGTCGACTGAGGTCGTACGAACGAGGGGCAAATTGCCCCTCGTAGATCCGCGAACGAACGAGGGGCGACCCCTTGCATATCCCCTCTTTCGCGGTTGCATTCTCATTCTGAGATGGGTTCTAGGCACGGGCGGGACGGGCTACAATCGTCGCGTGCGAGTCGAGCGATCTTCCGGCGGGGCCGGCGTCGGAGCGGTGCGGGCCCTGGCGCTCGCCGCGAGCGTCGCCGCGCTCGCCGGCTGCAGCGGCTGGGAATACGCCATGGGCGCGAGCTACGGCACCTCGCCGGTCGCCGCGGGCTCGGCCACCGCTGCCGCCTCGACGAGCGGCACCACGATCGTCGCCGGGGGCGGCGGCCTCTACGTCAGCGTGTCGCTCGGCAGCACCGCGGCGAACGTCCTCGCGGCGGCGACCGGCGTGGCGATCTACGCTGCCATGCTGCAGGAGAGCGGCGAGTGGCGTCCGTGGGGCGGGCCGCCGATGCTCGAGGGACGCACGGTGAACGAACAGGACTGCACCAAGCCGATCGCGGACATGCAGGCGAACTTGAAGTGCAAGTAGCGCCTTCGCTGGCGCGCCGCGCGCCAGCGCTGTCCCGAGAAGGCCGACCGTACGGGCCGTGCGGTCGGCTCTGCCGTGGCCTGCGGACTCGGTTGCGAGGCGTGGGCGCCGGGGTGCGTCAGAGCGCACCGGCCGCCCGCAGCCGCGCGATGTCGGCCGCGGAGTAGCCGAGCTCGCCGAGGATCGCGTCGGTGTGCTCGCCGAGCGCCGGGATGGCGCCGAGACGCGGGGCGAACTCGGCGAAGACGAGCGGCGGGGCGAGGACGTCGATCGGGCCGACGGGCGAAGCGACCTGGCTCCAGCGATCGCGCGTCTTGTGCTGCGGGTGCCCGACGAGCTCGGTGATCTCGCTCATCGATGCGTTCGCGATGTCCGCCGCCTCGAGGCGCTCGATCGCCTGGTCGCGCGTGAGGCCCGCGAAGACCGCGCCGATGATCGCCTCGAGCGCGTCGCGGTTCGCCACCCGCGCCGGACCGTTCGCGAACCGCGCGTCGGCCGCCACGTCCGGCTGCTCGAGCACGCGCGCGCAGAAGCGCTGCCAGTCGCGCTCGTTCTGGATGCCGAGGAACACGGTCCTGCCGTCCCCGGTCGGAAACGGGCCGTAGGGTGCGATCGCGGCGTGCTTCGCACCCGCGCGCTTCGGCGCCGTGCCGCTGTACTGCGCGAAGTGCATGGCGTAGCCCATCCACTCGGACAGGCCGTCGAATAGGCTAGCCTCGAACGCGGCACCCTCGCCGGTGCGCTCGCGCCGGTAGAGCGCGGCTAGGATGCCCGAGAAGGCGTACATGCCGCCGGAGATGTCGGCCACCGGGATGCCGGCCTTGCTCGGCGTGTCCGGCGTCCCGGTGATCGAAAGCATGCCGGCCTCGCACTGCACCAGCAGGTCGTACGCCTTCTTGTCGCGGTAAGGACCGGAGCTGCCGTAACCGGAGATGCCGCACACGATCAGGCGCGGGTAGCGGGCGCGCAGCGCGTCCGCACCGAGGCCGAGACGCTCGGCGGCGCCCGGCGCCAGGTTCTGGATGAAGACGTCCGCCCGCGCGAGCAGCTGGTGCACCACCCGCATCGCCTCGGGCCGCTTCACGTTGAGCGTGATGCTCTCCTTGCCGCGGTTGGTCCACACGAAGTGGCTGGAGAGGCCCTTGACCATGGTGTCGTAGCCGCGCGCCGAGTCGCCTCCGTCCGGCCGTTCGATCTTGATGACCCGGGCGCCCAGCTCGGCGAGCTGGCGCGTCGCGAACGGCGCGGCGATCACCTGCTCCAGTGCGACGACGGTGACGCCCTCGAGCGGGCGCGGGCTGCCGGGTGCGTACGGCATCGTCGGATGTCCCCGCCCGGCGCTGGCGCGGTCGGGGAACGGCGTCACTGCATCGACTGCTGCCAGTTCTCCAGCCCGATCCGCTCGATGAGGCCGAGCTGGGTCTCGAGCCAGTCGATGTGCTCCTCCTCGCCTTCGAGAATCGACTCGAACAGCTCGCGCGACACGTAGTCGCCGGCCTTCTCGCAGTGGGCGATCGCGGCCTTCAGGTCGGGGTGCCCGGCGTGCTCGAGCTTGAGGTCGCACTCGATGAGCTCCTTCGGCGACTCGCCGATCAGGAGCCTGCCGAGGTCCTGCAGGTTCGGCAGGCCCTCGAGAAACAGGATCCGGTGGATCAGCCGGTCGGCGTGCTTCATCTCGTCGATCGACTCCTTGCGCGTGTGCTCGCCTAGCTTGTGCAGCCCCCAGTTGTCGCTCATTCGCGCATGCAGGAAGTACTGGTTGATCGCGGTGAGCTCGTTCTTGAGCACCTTGTTCAGGTGCTTGAGAACGTCCTTGTCGCCTTTCATCTTCCGCTCTCCCTGGCCGGGTGGAGCGGCGAGTCTACCCCAGCGCGGGAGGCGGCGCGCCGGTGGGCTCGTGGTCGCCGGCGAAGAGCAGGCGCACGGCGGGCGCGCACTTGCCGCACTGCTGGGCGATGCCGAGGTTGCGGCAGAGCGTGCGGAAGTCCCCGCCGGCGCACTGGCTCGCAACCTCGCGGATCTGGCGGTCGGTGACCGCAGCGCAGAGACAGACGTACATGATGGGCGCGCGGAGTCTGCGTTCGTGGGGCGTCGGTCCTAATCATACAGCGAATAATAATGATTCGCATTTGATGCAAATCAACCGTCGCCGCGGAGGAAGCTCGCCCTCACATGCTTCCTCAGTCGCGCTGTCCAAAGGTATATCGCGAAAAGTGTGCGCTCACATCAAGCCGTTTCAGCGATGAGCTGAAGAGAAGAGCGTTGACGCAGGAATGCGAATGAGTATTATTTCGTCTTTGCATCCGTGACCACGGCTCAGCCCGGAAAGGAGAAACTGGTATGTGTCCGGATCCCGATGACAACCGTCGCCAGGATCTCCTCCTGAGTTCCGTGCTGCTCCTGCTGTCGCGCTACGCCGCGGCGAGCGCCGACGGTGCGGCCTGTCCGCGGCTGGCGATCTCGATCCAGTGCCACCTGGAGATCCTCGGCGAGCGCGTCACGCTGCCGCGCCTGGTGCGGGAGACGTGCGAACTGCTGGCGGAGGAATGGCGCAGCGCGCTCGCCGCCGAGGAGTGCCGGCCGGCGCGAAACGACCTGCGCGCCCTGGTCCGGCGCGCGCGGCTCGGCTGATGCGCGCCTGCGGCGCTCAGCCGGCGGCGAGCGCCTCGCGCGGCGCCTCGGCCCCCCGCCGCCACCGCGCTCGGCGCGCTTGCGCTCGTGCTCCTTCAAGTGGCGCTTGCGGATGCGGATCGTCTTCGGCGTGACCTCGACGAGCTCGTCGTCGTTGATGAACTCGACCGCGTACTCGAGCGTGAGCTTCACCGGCGGCGTGAGGAGCACGTTGTCGTCCTTGCCCGCGGCGCGGATGTTGGTGAGCTTCTTGGTCTTGACCGGGTTCACCACCAGGTCGTTGTCGCGCGAGTGGATGCCGATCACCATACCCTCGTAGACCCTGTCGCCGGGCGAGACGAACATGCGGCCGCGCTCCTGCAGGTTGAAGAGCGCGTAGGCGACGGCCGCGCCGTCCTCCTGCGAGACGAGCACGCCGTTGCGCCGGCCGGGAATGTCGCCCTTCAGCGGCCCGTAGTCGTCGAACACGTGGCTCATCAGGCCGTTGCCGCGGGTGAGGTTCATGAACTCGCCCTGGAAGCCGATCAGGCCGCGTGCGGGCACCCGGTAGTCGAGCCGCACGCGGCCGCGGCCGTCGGGCACCATGTCGACGAGCTCGCCCTTGCGATTCCCGAGCGCCTCCATCACGGCGCCCTGGTGGGCCTCCTCGACGTCCATCGTCAGCAGCTCGTACGGTTCTGCCGCCACGCGGTCGATCATGCGCGTGATCACGCGCGGTCGGCCGACCGCGAGCTCGTACCCCTCGCGGCGCATGTTCTCGATCAGGATCGTGAGATGCAGCTCGCCGCGGCCGGAGACGAGGAAGACGTCGCTGTCGGCGGTGTCCTCGACACGGAGCGCCATGTTGGTGAGGAGCTCGCGCTGCAGGCGCTCGCGGATTTGCCGGCTGGTGACGTACTTTCCATCCTCGCCGGCGAGCGGCGAGGTGTTCACCTGGAAATTCATCGTCAGCGTGGGCTCGTCGACCTTGAGCGTCGGCAGTCCCTCGGGCGCGTCGAGATCGGCGATCGTGCAGCCGATCGCGAGCGCGTCGATGCCGGTGACCTGGACGATGTCGCCGGCTACGGCCTCGTGCTGCGGCACGCGCTCGAGGCCGCGGAAGCCGAGCACCTGGCCGACCTTCGCGCGCCCCACGAGCGCGTCGCCTTGCACGATGCTCACCTCGGCGCCGGGCCGCAGCCGTCCGCGGCCGACCTTGCCGACGCCGATGCGGCCGACGTAGCTCGAGTAGTCGAGCGCGTGGATGCGCAGCTGCAGCGTGCCGTCGCAGTCGTCCTCGGCCGGCGCCGGCACGTGCGCGAGGATCGCCTCGAAGAGCGGGCGCAGGTCGGTGCCGCGCGTGTCCGCAGCGAGGCTCGCCCAGCCCTCGAGCGCCGAGGCGTAGACCACGGCGAAATCGAGCTGCGCCTCGGTCGCGCCGAGCTTGTCGAAGAGCTCGAACGTGTGGTTCACCACCCAGTCCGGGCGCGCGCCGTCGCGGTCGACCTTGTTCACGACGACGATCGGCCGCAGGCCGAGGGCGAGCGCCTTGCGCGTGACGAAGCGCGTCTGCGGCATCGGGCCTTCGACCGCGTCCACCAGCAGCAGCACGCCGTCCACCATGCCGAGCACGCGCTCCACCTCGCCGCCGAAGTCGGCGTGGCCGGGCGTGTCGACGATGTTGATGTGTACCCCGGCGTAGTCGATCGCGCAGTTCTTGGCGAGGATCGTGATGCCGCGCTCGCGCTCCAGATCGTTCGAGTCCATGACGCGATCGTCGATCTGCTGGTTCGCGCGGAACGTACCCGCTTGCTGCAGGAGCTTGTCGACCAGCGTCGTCTTGCCGTGGTCGACGTGGGCGATGATGGCGATGTTGCGGATCGGGCGGGGCATGCGTCGCTGGCGGCGGGGCGTGGCCAAAAGGGCCGGATTCTAGCAGCGATACTGCGCCGCTCCTAGCGCGATGCGGTGCAGATGCGGGCGCCCGCGGCGGTTTCCAAGAGGGCGATGCCGGATCGCATCGCGCCGGGCGCCGCCGTCGCCGAGCGGCCCCCGCGGGATCCCGCCCGAGGGCACAGACGGGATTCCGGCCCGCATGGCGCGGTCGCGCGCCTTCGCGGCCGCCGTCCCGCCGTCGGGCGGGTGCGCCGCGCGCCCGGTTGACGCTACCGCGCCGGGCGTCTAACTTCCTCCGGCAACATGGCCGCATTCCCGTCCACGCCGTACTCGGCGAAGCTGCGCGCGCCGTTCGGCGTCGTCGGCATCCGGACCCGCGACGAGGCGATCGCCGCAATCGACTACCTGCCGCACGCGGCGCGCGAGCTTGCGCCGCGCGACCACCTGGCCGCGGCGGCGTGCGCCCAGATCACGCGGTATCTCGCCGACCCCGACTTCGTCTTCAATCTGCCGCTGCAACCGAGCGGAACCGACTTCCAGCGCCGCGTGTGGGCGTGCATCGCCGCGATTCCGCGCGGCGGCACCCGCGCGTACGGCGAGCTCGCCCGGGAGCTCGGCTCGTCCGCGCGCCCGGTCGGGCAGGCGTGCGGCGCGAACCCGTTTCCGCTCGTCATCCCGTGCCACCGGGTGGTGTCCGCCGTCGGTATCGGCGGCTTCGCGCACCACGCCGCCGGATTCCACGTCGCGGTGAAGCGCTGGCTGCTCGCGCACGAGCGCGGCGACCGACGATGAACGACGCCGACACGGCGCTCCTCGACGAGTTCTGCGACCGCGTGTGGCTCGAGGACGGTCTCGCGCGCAACACGCTCGAGGCCTATCGTCGCGACCTCAGGCTCTATGCCGAATGGCTCGAGCACCGGGGCGGCTCGCTCGTTGCCGCCACCGAGGGCGACGTGCTCGCGTACCTCGCCCACCGCGTCGGCGGCCGCGGCGCCCGGCTGAGCGCCGCCAGCCAAGGACGGCTGCACTCGAGCCTCAAGCGCTTCTACCAGTTCGCGCTGCGCGAGCGCCGGATCGCGGCCGATCCGACGCTCAAGCTCGACCGGCCCAAGCGGCCGGCGCGCTTCCCGCGCTCGCTCTCGGAGGAGGACGTCGAGTCGCTGCTCGGCGCGCCGGACCTCGCCACGCCGCTCGGGCTGCGCGATCGTGCGATGCTCGAGACGCTGTACGCGACCGGTCTCCGGGTCTCGGAGCTCGTCGCGCTCAGGCTCGCCGAGGTGAGCCTCGACATGGGCGTCGTGCGCGTCTTCGGCAAGGGATCGAAGGAGCGCATGGTGCCGCTCGGCGCGGAGGCCGCCGACTGGATCGTGCGCTACCTTGCCGAGGCCCGGCCGGCCCTGCTCAAGGGGCGCACTGCCGACGCCGTGTTCGTGACGCCGCGCGGCGCGCCGATGACGCGCCAGGCGTTCTGGGTCCTCGTGCGGCGCCACGCGGTGCGGTCGATTCCGGGCCGTGCGCTGTCGCCGCACACGCTGCGCCACGCGTTCGCCACGCACCTGCTCAACCACGGCGCAGACCTGCGCGTCGTCCAGATGCTGCTCGGCCACGTGGACATCTCGACCACGCAGATCTACACGCACGTGGCGCGCGAGCGGCTGAAGGCGCTGCATGCAAAGCATCACCCCAGGGGGTGAAGGGCAATGTCCAGGAGCCAGCACGTCTCCGAGACGCCGGCGACCGCGTTCCTGCGCCGGCACGGCGTCGCCTTCAGCGAGCACGCCTACGAATACCTGGAGCACGGCGGCGCGCGCCTCTCGGCGCAGGCGCTCGGGGTGGACGTGCATGCGGTCGTCAAGACGCTGGTGATGGAGGACGAGGCGAAGCGGCCGCTCCTCGTGCTGATGCACGGCGACCGCGAGGTGTCGACCAAGAACCTCGCGCGCCAGGTCGGCGTCAAGCGGATCGAGCCGTGCCGTCCCGAGGTCGCGCAGCGCCACTCGGGGTACCAGGTGGGCGGAACCTCGCCGTTCGGCACGCGAAAAGCCATGCCGGTCTATCTCGAGAAGAGCGTGCTCGGGCTGCCGCGGATCTACATCAACGGCGGCCGGCGCGGGTATCTGGTCGAGATCGATCCGCAGGCGCTCGTGCGCGTGCTCTCGCCGACGCTGGTCGAGGTCGCACTCGCCGACTGACCGACGCGGCCGCCGCGTCAGCGGCGGCCGCGCTCGATCGTGACGCCCACGTGTTTCACGCCCTTGAGGATGCCGAGCTTCGCGACCGACACGCGCACCCACGGCGTGCCGAACTCGGCGATCAGCACGCGGGCGACGTGTTCGGCGAGCTCCTCGACCAGGCCGAAGCGCCGCTCGGCGAGCTCCGCGCGCAGCCGGGCGACCACCACCGCGTAGTCGATCGTGTCCGATACCCTGCCGGTGGCGAACACGGCGTCGCTCGGCAGCGCGATCTCGAGATCGAGCTCGATCGGCTGGCTGGTGACGCGCTCGCGCCGGTAGATGCCGACCTTCGCCTCGAGCTTGATCTCGCGCAGGAAGATGTGGTCCATCGGCGCTCGCCGCGCGACTCAGTACAGTCGGAAGAGCGTGGGCAGGACGTGGAGCTTGTGCAGGTCTTCGATGACCTCCAGGAAACCCACCCCCAGACGAACCAGAGCGAGCCGAGGAGGCGCCGCTGCAGGATGCGCGGATTCACGACCCATGTCTCGGGGGTCGCGTACTGGCGCAAGCGCGGCCAGAACCGCGGCGTGCGCGTCGCGTACGCGGCGTACGCGTCGCCAAATCGCTCGGCCAGGTACCGCTCCTCCTGGGCGACGACCGGCGGCGTCAGCAGAGCGAGCAGGGCTGCCATGATCATCGCCAGCAGCAACGTCTCGGTCGCGAGCGCGAGACCGACGAAACCGAGGCCGCTGAAAAGGTAGAGCGGATTGCGCGTGATCGAATAGGGGCCGACCGTGATCAGCGCGGCGTCCTTGTAGCCCGAGATATAGACCGAGCACCACAGCCGCCCGACCGTCGCCAGGCCGACGAGCACCACACCCGCGAAGAAGGTCATGCCCTCGACTGGCGTGTTCTCCCACGCCGACTCGGCGAAGGCGAGCGCGATGAGGCCGCACGCGGCGAGCCAGCGCGAGGCCAGGATGCGGTGGGTGCGAAAGTAATGGACAAAGGCGGCGTACATGGGTGCGGAGGATACGTAAGTACGTAAGTACGTGAGCGTGGCGTGGACGAGCGCGGCGCGGAAGCGGACAGGCCCGCGCGCGGCTCCGGCCGCCCGCGGCGGGCTAGAATCCCGGCGATTCTAGAACCTGTCGCAAAATCGCGGCAATGCCTTTTCGAGCACGAGGAATCGTAGGGACGAGGGGCAGGTTGCCCCGTGTCCTCGTAGGCCCCGAACGATCACGCGGCGCGCCCCTTGTATGTAGTATGTATATATTCCCTCGTCCGCGACGGCCAGCACATTGCGAGACCGGCTCTAGACCGTAATGACGACCCTGGCGTTCGCGATCGCCGGCTACCTCATCGGCTCGCTCTCGTTCGCGGTGCTGGTGAGCCGCGCGTTCGGGCTGCCCGATCCGCACACCTATGGCTCGCGCAATCCCGGCGCGACGAACGTGCTGCGCTCGGGCAACCGCCTGGCGGCGCTGCTCACGCTGGCGGGCGACGCGCTCAAGGGATGGATTGCGGTCGTGCTCGCGCTCGCCTTCGGGCCGCGCTACGGCCTGCACGACGCCGGGCCGGCGCTCGTCGGCCTCGCGGCGTTCCTGGGTCACCTGTACCCGGTGTTCTTCGGCTTCAAGGGCGGCAAGGGCGTCGCCACCGCCGCCGGCGTCCTGCTCGCAATCGACCCGTGGCTCGGTCTCGGCACGCTCGCCACCTGGCTCGTCATCGCAGTGTTCTTCCGGTACTCGTCGCTCGCCGCGATCGTCGCGGCGGTGTTCGCGCCCGTCTGGGCGCTCCTGCTGAACGGCTTGCGGTTCGACTTCGCGGTGACCGCGATCCTCGCAATCGCGGCGCTGCTGGTGCTGCGCCACCGCGCCAACATCCGCAACCTCGTCGCCGGCAAGGAGAGCCGGATCGGCGAGCGCAAGCCCGCCGAGCGAGCCTCTGCCGACCAGGCTCAGGGCTGAGCCAGCGAGTCGAGTTCCCAGCGCGGCCGGACGGTGAAGCTGCCCGGGACTGCGCGGCGCCCGCCGCGGGCGAGCCGCAGCGCGCCGGCGAGCGCGATCATCGCCCCGTTGTCGGTGCAGAGTTCGAGCTCGGGGTAGTGGACGCGAAAGCCGTGGCGCGCCGCGGTCGCATCGAGCGCGGCGCGCAGCTGCCGGTTGGCGCCGACGCCCCCGCCACCACGAGCGCGCCGAGACCGGCGGCGTCGACCGCCGCGACGCATTTCGCCACGAGCACCTCGACGACCGCGTCCTGGAACGCCCGGGCGACGTCGGCGCGCGTCGCGTCGTCGGGCGGGTGCGCGCGTACGAGCATGACGACCGCGGTCTTGAGTCCGCTGAAGCTGAAGTCGAGGTCGCCGCTTGCGAGCATCGGCCGCGGCAAATGGAAACGTCCGGGGCGCCCGCGCTCGGCGAGCGCCGACAGCGCGGGCCCGCCGGGGTAACCGAGGCCGAGGAGCTGCGCGGTCTTGTCGAACGCCTCGCCGGTCGCGTCGTCGAGCGTCTCGCCGAGAAGCGCGTAGCGGCCGACGCCCTCCACCCGCATGAGCTGGGTGTGCCCCCTGACACCAGCAGCGCCACGAACGGAAAGCGCGGTGGGTCGCGCGACAGGAGCGGCGACAGCAGGTGCCCCTCGAGATGATGGATGCCGATGGCGGGGACGCCGAGCCCGAGCGCGAGCGACTCGGCGACGCTCGCGCCGACGAGTAGCGCGCCCGCGAGTCCCGGGCCCTCGGTGTAGGCCACCGCGTCGAGCGCCTCGAGGCGCGCGCCGCCGCGGGCGAGCACGTCGCGGACCAGCGGCAGGAGCCGGCGCACGTGGTCGCGCGAGGCGAGCTCCGGCACCACCCCGCCGTACTCGGCGTGCATGGCGCTCTGCGAGTAGACGGCGTGGGCGAGCAGGCCGCGCGCGCTGTCGTAGAGCGCGACGCCGGTCTCGTCGCAGGACGTCTCGATGCCGAGCACGAGCATAGGCGTTCGGAGGGTGTCCCCGCGAGGGCGTCTCTGCCGGCCGCCGACCGGCCGGTACCGTGCCCCGCAGGGTGCGAGGATACCGCGGCGCGGGCGCGCCGACTGTGCGGGCACCGGCGGTTCCCGGGGCGGGGGCGCCGTCCTTGTGGTGAGGAGCAAGTGCTTGTTATACTTCGCCCCTTTCGATTTTTCGAGGATACCGAGCCCTTCATGCCCACCGTTCGCGTCAAGGAGAACGAGCCCTTCGAGGTGGCGCTGCGCCGCTTCAAGCGCACCGTCGAGAAGACCGGGCTGCTCACCGAGCTGCGCGCCCGTGAGTACTACGAGAAGCCCACCCAGGCGCGCAAGCGCAAGCTCGCCGCCGCGGTCAAGCGGCACTTCAAGCGCCTGCGCAGCCAGCAGCTCCCGCCGCGCCTGTACTGAGGGCGGGCAGGGAGGGATCGGCAGCGGGAAGCGCGCCGCGCTCGTGGGGAGAGTCGTACCTCCCTTACCCTTCACCTCTCGCTCCTCGCTCTAGCATGAGCCTCAAGGCCCGCATCGGCGACGACATGAAGGCCGCGCTGCGCGCCAAGGAGAGCCAACGGCTCTCCGCGATCCGGCTGCTGCTCGCGGCCATCAAGCAGCGCGAGGTGGACGAACGCAAGGAGCTCACCGACGCCGACGTGCTCGCCGTGATCGAGAAGATGCTCAAGCAGCGGCGCGACTCGATCGCGCATTACCAGGCGGCCGGCCGCCAGGACCTTGCCGACGCGGAATCGTTCGAGATCGACGTGCTCTGCGGATACATGCCGCAGCAGGCGAGCGACGCCGAGATCGCCGCCGCGGTGTCGGCTGCGATCGCGGCGACCGGTGCGCAGGGCATGGCGGACATGGGCCGGGTGATGGCCGGCCTGAAGGCGACGCTCGCGGGCCGTGCCGACATGACAAAGGTGTCGGCGGCGGTCAAGGCGAGGCTCGTCGGACAGTAAAGCCGGCCGGCGCCGGGCATGCCGATGGTCCGGGCCGGCCGCGGGCCTTTGCGCGGCGCGCAGCATCACCTATAAAGACTGGATGGCGCCGCATTCGACTTCCACCGAGGTCCGCGGCGGGCTCCCGGTCCGGCGGGGCGGCGAGCACGCGTGATTCCCGAGTCGTTCAAGAACGATCTGCTGAACCGCGTCGACATCGTCGACGTCATCAACGCTCGGGTTCCGCTCAAGAAGTCCGGCGCGAACTATGTCGCGTGCTGCCCGTTCCACTCCGAGAAGACGCCGTCTTTCACCGTGAGCCAGCCGAAGCAGTTCTACCACTGCTTCGGCTGCGGTGCGCACGGCAACGCGATCGGGTTCCTGATGGAGTACGCGGGGCTTGGCTATGTCGAGGCGGTGCGCGACCTCGCCGAGACGGTCGGGATGAAGCTGCCCGAGCTCGAGCCGCGCCGCGGCGCGCGCGAGGCGCCGCGCGGGCCCGATCTCTACGAGCTGATGGATCGGGCTGCGCGCTACTACCGGGAGCGCCTCAAGCACGCGCCGGCCGCGGTCGAGTACCTCAAGCGCCGCGGCCTCACCGGGAAGGTCGCAGCGCGCTTCGGCATTGGCTACGCGCCCCCGGGATGGCAGAACCTGCAGGCGGTCTTCGCCGATTACGACGACAAGGCGCTCCTCGCGTGCGGCCTGGTGATCGAGAACGAGCCGGGCCGGCGCTACGACCGCTTCCGCGACCGAATCGTGTTCCCGATCTTGAATCAGCGCGGGCTGGTGGTGGGCTTCGGCGGCAGGCTGCTCGAGGCCGCGCCGGGCGCGAGCGGACCGCAGGCCGACGTCGGGCCGAAGTACCTCAATTCGCCCGAGACGCCGCTCTTCGAGAAGGGGCGCGAGTTGTACGGCTTCGTGCAGGCGCGCGCCGCGATCCGCGCGGAGAACCGCGTGGTGGTGGTGGAGGGCTACATGGACGTCGTCGCCCTCGCGCAGCACGGCGTCGAGAACGTCGTGGCGACGCTCGGCACCGCGACCACGCCCGCGCACGTGCAGAAGCTCCTGCGTCAGTCCGACGAGGTGGTGTTCTGCTTCGACGGCGACGCCGCCGGGCGGCGGGCCGCGTGGCACGCGCTCGAAGTGAGTCTCGCGTGCCTTGCCGACGGCAAGGCGGTCCGCTTCCTGTTCCTGCCCGAGGAGCACGATCCGGACAGCTACGTGCGCGCGCTCGGCGGGGACGCGTTCGTCGCCCGTATCGGCGAGGCGCAGCCACTGTCGCGGTTCCTGCTGGACGAGGTTGCGGCGCGCGTCGATCTCGCCTCGCTCGAAGGCCGTTCGCGGCTGATCTCGGAGGCGCGCCCGCTGCTCGCGCGGCTTGCGGCGCCAGCACTGCAGGTGCAGCTCGTGCGCGCGTTCGCCGAGCTCGCGCGCATGGCGCCGGACGAGGTGGGGCGGCTGTGCGGGGTCCGCGTCGGCGGCGCAGCGGCCGCAGTCCGGGGCGCCGCGTCGACCGGCCGAAGCGCGTCCGGCGGAGCGTGGTACCCGCCCGCGTCACCCGCGGGCGGACGCGCGCGCGAACTCGAGCGCACCCTGCTCGGCTGCCTGCTCGCCGAACCGGCGCTCGCGCGCGATCTGCCGGCGGTCTTCGAGCCGGACGACACCCTGGAGGCGCAGGCGCTGATTGCGCTCGGCAGCTACCTGCGCGAGCACGCTGGCGAGGTGGCGCCGGGTGCGCTGGTCGATGGCTTCGCGGACGCCCCGTTCGCCGGCCTGCTTGCGGAGCTGCGTGCCCGACTCCTGGAGATGCGCACCACCGCCGAAGATGCGCGGGTGCTCTTCGCCGCTGCGCTCGCGCGCCTGCAGAGCCGGCGTCTGAAACTCGACATCGAGGCGCTCGAGCGCAAGCAGTCCGAGGAAGGGCTGACGCCGGAGGACAAGCAGCACTATAACCGGCTGATCCGGGAGCAAAAAAGTCTCGAGCAGACGGCCTTGAGACCGGCCGCCGGGGAACCCATTTAACATGCTATGATTCCAATCTTTTTTGCGCCCGATCGTCACGGTGTCGGAGCACCGTAGCCGGGACGCCACCGCGGGGATGCCACAGCATGGCGAAATCGAAAGCGAAGGCCAAAGCTAAAGCCAAGGCCAAACCGGTTTCCAGGCAACGGCCCAAGTCGAAACCGGTGCCCGCGCAGGGCCGTGCGGCCGCGAAGGCCCGGGTGCACGCGGCGAAGGCGCCGCCGAAGAAGGCGCCGGCCCGCAAGGCGAAGGCGCCGGTCAAGCCGTCCGCGAGCGCGAAGGTGCGCGCCCGCGACCGCGCGCAGGAACGCGCCAAGACGAAGCCCCCTGTGAAGGCCGCGATCGCCGGCAAGCAGAGGCCCGTGCTGCCGCCGAAGATCGCGCCGCAGCGGCAGAAGATCAACCGCACCAACCGCGCCAAGGCGCGCGAGGCCGAGCGGGCGCTGATCGCGCGCGCCGAGCAGCGCCCGGAGGACGCGGAAGCACGGCGCACCAAGCTGAAGGCGCTGATCAAGCTCGGCAAGGAGCGCGGCTTCCTCACCTACGCGGAGATCAACGACAACCTGCCCGACGTCGTCGACGCCGAGCAGATCGAGTCGATGATCACGACGTTCAACGACATGGGCATCCAGGTGTACGACGATGCCCCGGATGCCGAGACCCTCATCCTGTCCGAGAACACGCCCTCTACCGCGGCCGACGAGGACGCCGAGGAGGAGGCCGAGGCGGCGCTCGCCACCGTCGACCCCGAGTTCGGCCGCACGACCGATCCGGTGCGCATGTACATGCGCGAGATGGGTTCGGTCGAGCTCCTGACGCGCGAGGGCGAGATCGAGATCGCCAAGCGCATCGAGGACGGCCTGCGCCACATGATCCAGGCGATCTCGGCCTGCCCGACGACCATCGGCGAGATCGCGGACTACGCCGGCAGGATCGCGCGCGACGAGATGCGCATCGACGAGCTCGTCGACGGGCTGATCGACCCGAACGCCAAGGAGGAAGAGCCGCTGCCGGAGGCCGCCGCGGTCGAGGAGTCCGAGTCCGAGTCCGAGGCGGACGAGGGCGACGAGGAGGAGGGCGACGACGGCGCCGCGATCTCCGCGAGCCTGCTGCAGCTCAAGGAGGACTCGCTCGAACGCTTCGCGAAGATCAACCGTCTGCACGAGAGGTTGAAGACCGCGCTCGTCAAGCACGGCCATCGCTCGAAGGAGTACGTCAAGGTGCGCGACCAGATCGGCGCCGAGTTGATGGCGATCCGCTTCACTGCGCGCATCATCGAGAAGCTGTGCGACAACGTGCGCGGCATGGTCGAGCAGGTGCGCGCGCACGAGCGGCACATCCAGCAGCTCTGCGTGCACCGCGGCGGGATGCCCCGCGTGCACTTCATCAAGGTGTTCCCCGGCAACGAGACCCGGCTCTCGTGGGTCAAGAACGAGATGGCCGCCAGCCACCCCCACAGCGCGCAGCTCTCGCACTACGAGCCGAACATCCTCGAAGAGCAGCAGAAGCTGATAGAAATCCAGAAGCGCGTCGGTATCCCGCTCAAGGACCTGAAGGAAATCGCACGGCAGATGTCCACCGGCGAGGCCAAGGCGCGCCGTGCAAAGCGCGAAATGACCGAGGCCAACCTGCGCCTGGTGATCTCGATCGCGAAGAAATACACCAACCGCGGCCTGCAGTTCCTCGACCTGATCCAGGAAGGCAACATCGGCCTGATGAAGGCGGTGGACAAGTTCGAGTACCGGCGCGGCTACAAGTTCTCGACCTATGCGACGTGGTGGATCCGGCAGGCGATAACGCGCTCGATAGCCGACCAGGCGCGCACGATCCGCATCCCGGTGCACATGATCGAGACCATCAACAAGATGAACCGGATCAGCCGCCAGATCCTGCAGGAGACCGGACAGGAGCCCGATCCGGCGACGCTCGCCGAGAAGATGGACATGCCCGAGGATAAGATCCGCAAGATCCTCAAGATCTCGAAGGAGCCGATCTCGATGGAGACGCCGATCGGCGACGACGACGACTCGCACCTCGGCGACTTCATCGAGGACACCTCGACGGTGAGCCCGGGGGACGCGGCGATGTACTCCAGCCTGCGCGACGTGACCAAGGACGTGCTCGATTCGCTGACGCCGCGCGAGGCGAAGGTGCTGCGCATGCGCTTCGGCATCGAGATGAACACCGACCATACGCTGGAAGAGGTCGGCAAGCAGTTCGACGTGACGCGCGAGCGCATCCGCCAGATCGAGGCGAAGGCGCTGAGGAAGCTGCGCCATCCCTCGCGCTCCGAGCGGCTGAAGAGCTTCCTCGACCAGAGCTGACCCCTATCCCCTCCTTTCCAAGGAGGGGTGCCGGCGAAGCCGGCGGGGTGGTTCGCGCGCGAGCGCGCCCTCCTTTCAAGGAGGGGTGCCGGCGAAGCCGGCGGGGTGGTTCGCGCGCGAGCGCATCCCTCCTTTCCGAGGAGAGGTCCGGCCGCAGGTCGGGGGGTGGTTGCCGGTGCCCAACGCACGCCACCGGGCGAGATCGTACGGACAGTTCGCGCTAGCATAGCCGCATGGTCACCCTGGACCATGTCCGCCGCGCCGCCGAGACGATCCGCGGCCAGGTGCACGACACGCCTTGCGACGAGTCGCGGACGCTCTCGGAGATCTGCGGCGCGCGCATCTTCCTCAAGTTCGAGAACCTGCAGTTCACCGCGTCGTTCAAGGAGCGCGGCGCGCTCGCGAAGCTCCTCTCGCTAGACGCCGCGGGCCGCGCGCGGGGCGTGATCGCGGTTTCGGCCGGCAACCATGCGCAGGGCGTCGCCTACCACGCGAAGCGCCTCGGCATCCCGGCGGTGATCGTGATGCCGCGCTTCACGCCCGCGGTGAAGGTCGAGCGCACCGCCTTTCATGGCCCGGAAGTGGTGCTGCACGGCGCGGACTTCGATGCCGCCCGCGAGCACGGCCTCGCGCTCGCGGCCGAGCGCGGACTCACGCTCGTGCACCCGTACGACGATCCGCTGGTGATCGCCGGCCAGGGCACGGTCGGGCTCGAGATGCTGGCGCGGGTACCCGATCTCGAGGTGCTCGTCGTGCCGGTCGGCGGCGGCGGTCTCGTCTCCGGCATCGCGGTCGCGGCGCACGGCCTGCAGCCGTCGATCGAGGTGGTCGGCGCGCAGGCGCAGCGCTACCCCACCATGTACAACGCCCTCAAGGGGACGGCCCTGCCCTGCGGACCGAGCACGATTGCCGACGGGATCGCGGTCAAGGCGCCGGGCATACTGACCCGCGCGATCGCGCGCGAGCACGTCGCCGACGTGCTGCTTGCCGACGAGGCGGGCCTCGAAGAGGCCGTGCTGCTCCTGCTCGAGGTGGAGAAGACCGTCGTCGAGGGCGCCGGTGCCGCAGCGCTGGCGGTGCTGCTGTGCAATCGCGAGCGCTTCGCCGGGCGCACGGTCGGCCTGGTGCTCTCGGGCGGCAACATCGATCCGCTCGTGCTCACCGAAATCATCGAGCGCGGCCTGGTGCGCACGCACCGCCTCGCGCGCATCCGCATCGGGGTGCGCGACGTGCCGGGCTCCCTCGCCGCAGTGACCGCGATCATCGCCGAGGCGAACGCGAACATCATCGAGGTCCATCACCAGCGAGCCTTCACCCGGCTGCCGGCGCAGAACGCCGACATCGAGCTCGTCCTGCAGACGCGCGGCCCCCGGCACCTGCGCGACGTGCTGGCCGCGCTCGATGCCGGCGGCTACCCGGCGCAGGCGCTCGAGGCGTGAGAGTCGCCTACGCCCGGATTGCGGACGCAGACTGGGGCGCCGTCATCGAAGCTTGCGCGTGGCGAGCGCATGCCCGTGACCGTGCGCGCCGATCGCGTGGATGGTCTCACCGCGAAAGAAGGGAGGTGCGGCGAGCCGTCGAATTCCTGCGCCCGGGGTTCCGGCTTCCGCGGAGACCACGGTCCCGTGCGGGGTTGCCTTACTTGAGTTTCAGGAGCCGCCGTGCGTTGCCCTCGTAGATGGCGTGGCGCTCCTGCGGCGTGATGTCGAGGCTGTCGATGATCTCGATCGTCCAGCGGATGTAGGCCGAACCCCTCTCGGGGTCGAACGGCGAGTCCGACGCGAACAGCGTGTGGTCGGCGCCGAAGAACTCGAGTCCGCACTCCGTCGCCGGCTTGGTGCCGAAGAGCGCGGTGTCGGCGTAGAACATCTTGAAGTAGTCGAGCGGTCGCTTCTTCAGCTTCTTGAGGAGTAGCGAGTAGTCCTCGTCCGAGGTGCGCGTACCGAGCTGATCCCAGCCCGGGCCGACGCGCCCGGCGAAGTACGGGATCATGCCGCCCATGTGGTGCGTGATGATCTTGAGGTTCGGGTGCTTGTCGAAGAGCCCCGCGAAGACCATGTGCGCCATCGCGACGCTCGTCTCGTACGGCCAGCCGAACGTCCACCAGATCTCGTAGTGGCTCTTCGGCTCGCCCTTGTAGTCGGGGATGTTGGCGGCCCGGATCGGATGCATCCAGATCGGCAGGTCGATGTCGGCCATCAGGTCGAAGAGCGGCATCGTCGCCGGATCGGTGAGCGGCCGCCCGAGCACGTTGGTGTAGACCTGCACGCCGACCGCGCCGAGCTCCTTCACCGCGCGCTCGGCCTCCTTGAGGAGCGCATCGGGCTCGTTCATCGGCAGACCGGCAATGAAGCCGGGGAAGCGGTCGCGGTGCTTCTGGACGAGCTCTGCGAGCCCGTCGTTGCCGAGCCTAGCCATCTCCGGCGAGTGCTTGCCGAAGTCCTCCAGCGCCGGCGCCGGCAGGCACAAGACCTGCGCGTAGTCGGCGAACTTGTCCATGATGCGGAGGCGCTCGTCCAGCTCGTGGATGCTCGGCACTCCGCGCACGCGCTTGTTGATGTCCTTACCCTTCGGCGACAGCTCGATCATGCGGTCGAAGAAAGCCTTGGGGAAGAAGTGATTGAAGATGTCGATTTTCATCTCGCGCCTCCGCTACGATCGCGGCAGGATACACCAGCCGGCGGGTCGTTGTGGCGCGTCCGTGCGCGGTCGGTCCAGCCCCGCGCCCCCGCGCGGCCGCGCGCGCCACCTTTGCTAACATCGCCTCTGCGGGCCTGTAGCTCAGCGGTCAGAGCAGAGGACTCACAATCCTTTGGTCCTTGGTTCGAATCCAAGCGGGCCCACCAGCAAGATCAACGCGCTAGCTTGCACTGGCGTCGCGCGTCTGATCGGCTGTAGCCACTTTTGTACCAAAGGGGGCCAAGGGGAGGATCCGCGCGGCCGCTCTGGCGAGGTGCTCGGGCGCAAGATGCGCGTACCGGCGCACCATCTCCACCGACTCCCAGCCGCCGGGCTCCTTCCGCTCGTGGATCGGCGTTCCGGCCTGCACGTGCCAGCTGGCCCAGGTGTGCCGCAGGTCGTGCCATCGGAATCCTCGATCCCCGCCTTGCGGAGCGCGCGCTTCCAGGCGCGGGTGTTGACGGTGCACACCGGCTTGCCCTGTCGGTGAACACCCGGATGTGGTGCTTCCCCAGCTGGCGCCGGATCACCTCCACTGCTTCGTCGTTCAAGGGCACCGCGATCGCCTTGCGCGCCTTGGCCTGGTCGGGATGGATCCAGGCCACGCGCCGCGGCATGTCGATCTGCGACCATTCTAGCCCGAACACGTTTGACTGCCGCAGACGGGTAGATAGCGCAAAGCGCACCATCTCGGCCTGGTGTGCGGGGAGGAAGCTCAACAGTCGCTCCGCGTCGACGCGCGTGATCCAGCGCACGCGGCGCTTGCGCTCCTTGAACATGCGCACCTTCGGCGCCTTGTCGATCCATTCCCATTCGTAGCAAGCCCGTCTGAGAATCGCCCGAATCAGCGCGAGAGTGCGATTCGCCGTGGCGCCGCTCGTCGCGCGCGCCTTGATGTCGCCGATCCGGCCGATGTCGTCCCGCGTGATCTCCCCGAGGGGCCGACCACCCAGGTACTTGTCCAGCCAGCGTAGCTTCGCGGCATCATGCTCGTGCGTTGCCTTGTGACTCGTTTCCCGCAGCCACTTCACCACGGCGTCGTTCCAGCTCCGGCTCGGCTTCACGCCGATCCGGTCCTGCTCCCACAGGGACGCCTTCAGCCGATCGTGGTACTGCTGCGCCTTCGTCCGGTCCGCAGTCCCAGTGCTCTTTCGTATGCGTCGTCCGTTGTGGGTAAATCGAGCCCACCACAGGGGCGAGCCCTTGCGTTTGTAGAGTGACATGCCATCGGTTCCTTCACGTCACCCTGCAACGCCTGCCGGGTGGAAGGATAGAGAGTGCGTAGATAGGCGGCAAGATCTTCCTCGAGGAAGACCCAGCACTTGCCGGGCTTCGCACCGGGGAGCATTCCGGCGCGCGCCCGCTCCTGCACCGTGACCGGGTGCATGTTGAGAAAGGCAGCCGCTTGTTTGAGGTTGAGCGTTCGCATTGCGATCCTCCGGTGCGCTGATTCGTTGAACGAGCGTAGTCCGTGCCCCTCGCTGTGAAAGAGTTCGCGTGCGCGGATCCCCGGATCAGCGCCCGGCGTGGATCGCTTGCGGACGCGTGCGTCGCGCCGACGACTGGACTCGGAAGAGTGTGTGGGCGCGCGCGAGATGGTTACGCGACGCGCGCGCGGCCAGGGCGGGGAAGCCGCGCGCGGCGATGCCGCCACGCGTGCGCCCTGGTGCTCGGAGATTCTTGCTTCCCTTCAGCGGGCCGTGCGCGCTCGGTGGCGGAAGCTCCCGGGTTGCTGCGGTAAGAAACCCGCCGGCAACGCCAGGAAGAGTAGTGCATCTTGCGTCGGCGCAGGGCCTTGAAAGGCTGGGCTTCTGATGGGCTTTCTGGGGGTGGCGGCTGCTCCGCGCCCGCTCAACTTCACTTCAGGAGATTCGGATACTTCTTTTCGCGCAGCTCTTCAACCGCCTTGTCCGTCAGCTTCCATGCTTCGCCCATGATGCGGACGATGAGCCCCTTCCAAACTCTCCCGAACGCCTCAATCGCATCTTCCTCGCTGAATCGGACCCCGGCCGGAAGCAAAGGATCGACATCCTCGGTCAGGCTGCGATTGAGCTTCTCCAGCATCCGCCGCTCGGCTTCGGCGCGCGAGATGGGATGGCCTTCGAGCCCCAGATAGTGCTGCAGGCACGCGACCACCTTCTCCGCGTCGAGGCTAAGCTGTTTGAGCCCCTCGCTGAGATCGAAGAGATCCCGGCCCTGGCGACGCTGGAGAAGCGCGCGGAGCTTGGTCGCGAAAAGCTCTTCCTGTTCGAAAGAGACGATCTCTGCCCTGGCCTGATGCCAGCCGTTGACGACTTCGAACGGATAGGTCTTCAAGCCGAAAAGACTCGTATGCTCACGCGTATTGATCTCGACCTTCAGGTTGAGCGCCGTGTCGGGCGCCGCTTCGGGAGTGAACCGGAAGATTAGATGAATCGAATGGCCGGCACGATCACGATGGCAATCTCCAAGCCATGCGAGCGCCTCACGGGCCGCATCGATCGTCGGACCGATCCGCTCTGGACGCGTTTGCACCAGATCGATGTCCTCCGAATAGCGCAGCGGCTGGCGGAATAGTAGCTTGTTGATCGCGGTGCCGCCCCGAAATGCGATCCTGCCCCTCAGCCCCGGCGCATTGAACAGATCGCAGAGTGCGCGACAGATGATGAGGTCCTGCTCGACCTGCCTGAGGTCCGGCCACGGCGCCTGCGCGCTCCATTCCTGGAGGTAGGCGCGCGGTATCAACCCTCGATCTCCACCTGCTCGTTGATGAGCAGCATCCACTTGGGATTCTTCTGTTCCGGCGAGGCGAGTGAAGCTACCAGCGGTTTCGCCGCCGGGTCCAGCAGCTTCAAGGATTTTGCTTCCCTCGCGAACGGCTCCAGCGCCTTCGCCTGACGTGCATGTCCGGCTAGCTCGAGCAGGTACCCGAGGCGCCGGACCGACGAGTTCTCGTAGATGTCGGCGAGCTTCGCGAGCCGACGGGGGTCGGCCTTGCCGCCTAGGTCCTTAGCGATCTGCGCTGCGCCATTGATGCCCGCGGCCCGATGGAGGTAGCGGGCGCAGTCCAGGAGCGTCAATTCAACCCCCGCCACTTTGGCGAAGCCCGCCTCGCTCTTCATCTGCGCGAGCCACTCGGGTTGATTGGCCTGGGCGAAGGCGTGCGGCGCCTGGTAGATGAACTGTAGGCGGTGCCGGCCGATCTCGAAGCCTCGCAGCTGTTTCCGGAACGATCACCTGAAATACCATCACCGCCTGGTGCGATGAGCCGTGAAAGGCCGCCCCGCGAAGCAGCGAAATACGATAGTCGATGCCCTGATGCTTCATCAGGGGGTCGATCCATCGGACCGGGTCCGGCGCGCCGCTCGGTTGATCCTCGGGCCGAAGGATCAGGTAAAAGCCATGCCGCGGATTGGCGAGGCGCCGTTTCCTGATGAGGCGGCTGATCGCCGCGGCAAGGTTCTGCGGGGCGGCACCGAGCGCGTCCAGCGCCTCTTTTCGGGAGAAGTAGGCGCGGCCACGCGCGAGCTGCTGGTCCAGGAATCCGGCGAGGGAAGACATGCCCCAATCGTATGCGAAATATGATGAGAAAGCAATGGTTCCGCGTATGAACGGGGACCGGCCGTGATCCCCGCCCCGCAGCCGCTGGCTGACGATGGTCCGCGGGCGCTCACCGAAAGAGATTTCGGTCGCCACGTCGGCGGTCATCGCTGCGCCGGCGCTGCACCGGCGCAGCGATGGCGGGTCGCGAAGGCCTGGCCGGACGCTATCGGTGCGCCGGCGCCGCACCGGCGCATCATCGGATAGGACCTCCCGCGTTCCGGCCCCGAGTCGGCTCGCACGCGCTGGCGCTAGCACGCCGTGCCGCGCGCCCCGTGGCCAGCGCCCGATGGGACGCGTCGGATCGAGGCGTTTACAACCAGAGGTATCAGAAAGCTCGCTGTTTTCAACCCCCTCTCCGGGGGTGCGCGCTCTTTGATCACCCATTACCATTGCGCAAAGTCGATGCACGCCGAGCGTAGCGTCGGTGTGCGAGAGAGTTTTCTCGCGAGCCCTCGGGGCTCCAAGGGCAGCTGACAGGCCCTGCCATCGAGCAAAGTCAGCGTATAGGTAGGCGGCCCGCGGCAGCGAATCGCTGTCCCTGGCCGGTTGGACGGTGGGCGCATCGACGCCCGCCTCGGAGGAAGCCGCGTGCGCCACCAGAGCGCGCGCCGCCGTCGGCTCGACCGACGTCCAAGGGGTCCGCGTTCCTCGCGGATTCCTCCAGCGCCACGCAACACGCGCGGGACCGACGCTCCAAGCGAGCGTCAGCTCCCCGGCTCGCGGCTCGCCTGACGAGTCGCCCGGGAGCCTAACCGCGCACCGGATGGCCGCCCGCTGGCGGGGCGGAAGATCCCATGCTGGGTTGCGTTGAGCCAAGGAATGCCAGCACCAGGCTGGATCCCGGACCGACCCGGATGCCGCTGCGCCCATCGAGGTGCGGCGCCGGCTCGCGGCCGTTGAGCCGCGAACGGGTGATGTGCGTGCGGGGGAGATCCGCCGCGCTCACGCGCGCATATTTTTACGGACGCCGGCCCCGCGAGGGGCGAACCTGATCTCGACCCTGTCCGTCCGGATGCGGCGAGCGCGGACAGCCCGGAAGACTCGCCGCGAGCTCGCGCCGTGCGCAGGCCACCTCTTGGAGGTCCCGCGGCACGGATCATGAAAACTCACCCGGCACGCTCGCGCGCCGGGCTCAGCATGGAGTTGCCCACGTCGACGCGACGTCTTAACCGCCGTTCCACGCGAAGCCTCACCCGTGCAGTACCTCGCCTATCGCTCCCGATGGCTGGCGCCTGTGGTGCTCGTCCTTTGTGTTCCCCTGCCATGCTTGGGGGCGTGAGACACGGGCGGATGACGCGCATGCGGCCGAGCTCGCAAGCTCACTGCCTGAGCTTCTCGCGTGATAGTCTCGCGCGTCGGGAGATTGCTCGTGGGCGCGCATTCACGGATCGAGTGGACAAACCACACGTTCAACCCCTGGTGGGGGTGCGTGAAAGTATCGCCCGCGTGCAAGCACTGCTACGCGGAGAGCTGGGCCAAACGGGTTGGGCTTGCTCTCTGGGGTGGCCGTGCACCCCGCCGCTTCTTCTCGGACGCGCACTGGCGGGAGCCCATGAGGTGGAACCTGGAGGCCTGCGAGGCGGGCGAGCGCCGTCGGGTGTTCTGCGCGTCCATGGCCGACGTGTTCGAGGCGCGATCCGATCTGGATCCCTGGCGGGAACGTCTGTGGCCGCTGATCGAGGCGACACCCTACCTGGACTGGCTGCTGCTGACCAAGCGGCCGGAACGCGTGGGCGATTATGTCCCGTGGGACAGACGATGGCCGCACAACGTGTGGATCGGGACGACCGTAGAGAACCAGCACTGGGCGGACAAGCGCTTGCCCGTGCTGATGCGCTACCCGGCGGCCGTGCGGTTCGTCTCTTGCGAGCCCCCTGCTCGGCGCGCTCGATCTGGGACGGTGGTTGCGCCCCGCCTCGCGCCGGCTGGACTGGGTCATCGCTGGGGGCGAGAGCGGGCACAAGGCGCGTCCGATGAATCCGGCGTGGGCGCGCGCACTGCGCGACCAGTGCAGGGACGCGGGGGTGCCCTTCCACTTCAAGCAGTGGGGGCACTGGCGGCCGGATGACCTGACCGACGGGTCTGCGCGAGTTCGCACGACGATCAAGAACGAGGACGGCACCCGCGTCTCACTCGTCCGGCTGGGCAAGCACGCTGCGGGGCGGGACATGGACGGCAAGACCTGGGACGGCGTGCCATCCCCCCTGCAGCAGGCTGAGAAGGTGGCGGCCTAGCCGCATGCCCAGACCGCCGCCCCGTCTAAGGCCAGAGGAGTATGAGCCGGACGAGGACGGACTGCCCCGCGCGATTGTCGGCGCATGGGTCAAGGAGAAGCACCTGCGTTTGCAGCACTACGTCGGGGCGACACGGGCCGCGCGCCGCAACTACATCGGACCGGGAAACGCGGGGGCAACCTACATCGACCTGTTCTGTGGACCGGCACGCGCGAGGATCGAACAGACGACGGAGGTGATCGACGGCAGTCCGCTCGTGGCGTGGCGGCAGTCGTTCGCGGACGGCGTTCCGTTCACCTCGGTTCACATCGCGGATGCCCATCCTCAGCTCGTCGAGGCCACGTGCATCCGGTTGAAGAGCGCCGATGCTTCAGTTCACGAGGACGTCGGCAAGGCCGCGTCGGTGGTGGACCGCGTGATCGCGCGGCTCGACCCTTACGGACTGCACTTCGCATTCCTTGATCCGTACGGGCTGAAGGACCTGCCGTTCGAGGTCCTGCGCAGGCTCGCGAGCCTCAAGCGGATGGACATGCTGATCCACGTGAGCGTGCTCGGCCTGCAGCGCAACCTCAAGCCGTTTGCGCGCAGTCGCGCCTGCGCACTCGACTCGTTCGCTCCAGGATGGAGAAGCGCGGTCGATCCACGGCACATCGATGCGAACGCCCGCGCCCGGGTGCTCGCACATTGGAGGGACTTGCTTCGCTCGCTCGGCGTCGAGGTCGCCGACGCGATCGAGCTCGTCCGGGCGGACGACAACCAGCCGCTCTACTGGCTCGCGTTCGCGGCACGCCACCCCCTTGCCATACAGATCTGGGAGAGAATCAGTCAGATCGATCGACAGGGACGCTTCGGGTTCTAAGTGTTTAGCTCGTATTCGCCGCCGAGGTTGTAGGCAGCCGCACCAGGCGCACCCACCACACTCCAGGCGCGAGGCGGCCGGTTCGTCCAGGCGGTGAGCGCCCCCGCCGCGGTGCCTCCGGACCGGCAGAGGTCCCCCTTCGGAACCTTGGCGCTCGCCGGCGGTCCGACACCTTCGGGGTGACCCTAGGCAACAGTACGCGAGTCAGTTATCTTCGGCATATGCAGCGTTCTCTCGCGCTCTTGCTCGCGTTGCTCGTGGCGACGTACAGCCCGTTCGCCGGCGCGAGCGCCCCCTCAGCGCCCTGCGCCGACGGGGGCATGGCGATGCCGGGAATCGTGACCTGCCCCGACTGCGCGGACCCGGCACCGCCCGATCCCGCCAACCGGGATTCGGGCTGCCCGATGAGCGGCTTGGCGAGCGCACATTGCACGACAGCCTGCGCCGGCCTGTCCGGACTTTCCGCTCCCTCCCCCTTCGCGACGCTGCACGGCGTCGGCGAGCGCGTCGTCGACGCGCCGTGCGAGCGATTCGCGTCGCTCGCACAGAGCTGTCCCAAGCCACCTCCTCGACTCCCGCTCTAGCCGGTTTTGCGGCATCGGCATGCCGGTGCCCCGCGAAAGTCGGCGTTCGCGCGCCCTGACGGGCGTGTGGCGCTGCGTTGCTTCACCTTTCCGAGCAGGGCGAACGCGATGAAATTCGGATTGCACATTGCCGCCTTGGCGGCCGCCGGCATGCTGGCGAACCTCGCCGCAGGCGCCGAAGGCGGGCTCGTCGCACGCGATGCGTACGTGCATGCGACGGTCCCCGGGCAGAGCGTCGCCGGCGCCTACTTCGTCATCGAGAGCGCACAAGATGCGCGGCTCGGCGGCGGGGGAGAGCGATGTCGCGCGCGCCGTGGAGGTCCACACGATGTCGATGGCCGACGGGGTCATGCGCATGCGACGGCTCGACGCGCTGTTGTTGCCGGCGCGAACCGCGGTCAAGCTTGCGCCGGGCGGCGTGCATCTCATGCTGGTCGGGGTGAATCGGGTGCTCAAACCGGGTGAGCACGTTCGGATCACGCTATCGGCGGAGACGTCGGACGGGAAGAAGCTCGCGGTGACGATAAGCGCGCCGGTGGTCCGGATCGGCGAGGTTGCCGTCCCCGCGGCCAGCCACGGCGGCGGAGGACACCGATGAGCCGGCGCTGGTGGCCGCGCGCGTTGCGCTGGGTCCCGCTCGCGCTCGCCTTTGCAGTGCTCGTCGCTTGCGGCGAAGGCGCGGGTGGCAAGAAATTTCTCTCCAACGACGTCACTGGCGTGCCCTGGGGCCGCGGCTTTGCGCTCACGGACCACACCGGGCAGCCCCGCACGCTCGCCGACTTTCGCGGCAAGGTCGTGCTGCTCTTCTTCGGGTTCACGCACTGTCCGGACATGTGCCCGACCGCGCTTGCGCAGATGACGCAGACCGTCGAGAGGCTCGGCCCGGACGGCGCCAGCGTTCAGGGCCTCTTCGTCACCGTCGACCCCAAGCGCGACACGGCGGAGGTGCTCGGCAAGTACGTCCCCGCGTTTCACCCGGGCTTCCTCGGCTTGCGCGGGAGCGGCGAGGAAACGGCAGCCGCCGCGGCCGAGTTCAAGATCTTCTATGCGGCACAGGCGCCCGACGCTTCCGGGTCCTACACGGTCGACCACACGGCCGGAATCTACGCGCTCGACGGCGCGGGCCGGCTCCGGCTCTACATGGGACCGGGACGCACGGTCGAGTCGATGGTGCACGACGTCAAACTGCTTCTCGAAGAACAAGGATGAGTCGATGAAACCATGCTTTCTCGCGGCCGCAGCCGCGCTTCTGGTCGCGACGGCCCCCGCGGGTGCCCAGAGCGTCACGCTCACACACGTCCACGGCCTTGCGTTCACCGCGGACGGCAAGCAGCTTTTCATTCCGAGCCATCACGGACTTGCCATCTATAGCGAGGGCAAGTGGTCCGTCGCTCCCGGGCCGCGCCACGACTACATGGGGTTCGCCGCGAGCGAGGACCGCTTCTACTCGAGCGGCCACCCGGCGCCCGGCTCGGGGCTCGTGGACCCGTTCGGGCTGATGCGCAGTCGCGACGGCGGTCGCACCTGGGACAAGCTCGGACTCCAGGGCGAATCCGACTTCCACGTTCTCGCAGTCGGCTACCGCACCAATGCGGTCTACGTCTTCAACCCGGTGCCGAACTCGCGCATGAAGACGCCCGGCATCTACTCGACCCAGAACGACGGCTTCGGCTGGGTCCCCGCTGCGGCGCGCGGCCTCGCCGGTCAGATCGTCGCGCTCGCCGCGCACCCGACCGACGCGCGTCGTTGCTGCGACCACTCGCGACGGCGTGTTCGTCTCGAAGGACAGCGGCAATTCGTTCGCGCGGCTCGCCGAGGGCGAGGCCTATGCGGTGCACTTCGACCTGGACGGCCAACACCTGTGGTTCTCCGGCCACGACAGCGCGCCACGCCTGGTCCGCGCCGCGCTCGAAGGCGGGGGCGAGACGAAATCAAGCTGCCTTCCCTCGCGCGCGACGCGGTGGCCTACATCGCGCAGAGCCAGGCTACGTCCGGCGTCTACGCGATCGCGACCTTCGAGCGCAGCGTCTACCTCACCGCGGACGGCGGAAAGACGTGGCGCCGCATCGCCGAGCGCGGGCGCACCGAGTAGGCGGGCGCGGACGATCGTGACGCAGAACACGGTCTCGAAGGTCGGGACGATGGTCTTCTGGACGCTGGTCCTGGGCGCGCTCGTCGCGGTGATCGCGCTGGTCACGCACGAGTCGCTGAAGGCTGGCGCGGCGCGCGGCGCCGATCCCGGCGACCCGAAGCGTGCTCAACGCGGGCGCGCGGTCTACGACACGCACTGTGCCGTCTGCCACGGCGCGCAGCTCGAGGGCCAAGCGAACTGGGGAACCCGGCTGCCCAACGGCCGGATGCCGGCGCCGCCGCACGATGCGTCGGGGCACACCTGGCATCACCCGGACGCGGTCCTGTTCGGGATCACGAAGCACGGTCTCGTGCCCGGGAAGTACGCGCCGCCCGGCTACCAGAGCGACATGCCCGCGTTCGGCGGCACGCTCTCGGACGACGACATCTGGGCCGTGCTGGCCTACATCAAGTCGCGCTGGCCGGGCGAGATCCAGCGCCGGCAGCTCGAGATCGACCGCAACGCCCGGGCGCCGCGATGAGAGTCGCCTGGATTCACTCGTCCGCGGCTTGGCGGCTCCTCGCCGCGCGCTTCGTGCCGGCGCTCGCCGCGCTGAGTCTTATCTGGGAGTTCGGCCACCTCCCCTTCTACACGCTGTGGGACGCCGGCTCCGTCGGCGAGATCGCGTTCGCCGCCGTCCACTGCACGGCCGGGGACGTGCTGATCGGCGCGGGCGTCCTCATGCTCGCCCTGGTCGCGACGCGCGCGGGGCCGCCCGAGACCTGGCGGTTTGCGCCGATCGCCGTGGTGGTGGTGATGCTCTCCGCGTCCTACACGATCTTCAGCGAATGGATGAACGTCGAGGTGCGCGAGAGCTGGGCTTACGCGCGCGGGATGCCGACGCTGCCTTTGCTCGGAACCGGCGTCACGCCGCTTCTGCAGTGGCTCGTCGTTCCCACGCTCTCGCTGTGGCTCGCGCTTCGACCGACGCGCGCCGCGCGAGCTCCTGGCGGCGGCTGACCCGAATACCTGACCAGTAGGAGAACGATCCATGCGAATTCAGGGAGGCACTACATTCATCTTCGCGGTCGGCCTGCTTGCCTTTCTCGGCACGCGCTCGGCGCTTGCCGCCGGCGACGCCGAGCGCGGCGCGCGCGCCTTTCGCCAGTGCATCGCGTGCCACTCGATCGAGCCGGGCCTGCACATGACGGGGCCGAGTCTCGCCTCGGTGCTGGGGCGCAAGGCGGGCTCGATCGAGGGGTTCACCCGCTATTCGGATGCATTGCGCGCCGCGCAGTTGACGTGGACCGAGGCGACGCTCGACCAGTGGCTGCGCGATCCCGCCGCGCTCGTGCCGGGCAACACCATGACCTTTCCAGGCATCCCGGACGCGCAGGCTCGCCAGGACATCGTCGCTTATCTGAAGGCTGTGCCGCAGGGCACGGCGGCGGCCCAGCCGCGGCCCCAGCTGCCGAATCTCAAGCAGGCCAGCGCGGAGAGCCGCGTCACGCGCATGCGCCACTGCAAGGACACCTACGAGGTCGTCACCGCCGACGGCAAGGCGCACCGGATATGGGAGTTCAACCTGCGCTTGAAGAGCGACACCAGCCCGAGTGGCCCGCGCCCCAATGAGCCGGTGATCGTGGGCGCCGGGATGCGGGGCGACCGCGCGTCCGTGGTGTTCTCGAACCCCGCCGAGATCTCGTCGTTCATCCGGGACGGGTGTTGAGATGTCAGATGCGACGCGGGGGAACTCCACCGGAGCGCTCACGCCGGGCGCGCGAAGCCAGCCGACCCGCAAGCGGCTCGTGTTCCTCGCGCCGCTCGCCGTCTTCGCGCTGATCGCCGTGTTCTTCGCGGTCGGCCTGACCTTGAACCCGCGCGAGGTGCCATCGCCGCTCATCGGGAAGGCGGTCCCGGAATTCGCGCTGCCGCCCGTCGAGGGCCGAACGCTCGGCCTGGCGAGCGCCGACCTACGAGGCGAGGTGTCCCTCGTGAACGTGTTCGCGTCCTGGTGCGTCGCCTGCCGCCAGGAGCACCCGCTGTTCATGGCGCTCGCGCGCGAGCGCGTCGTCCCGATCCACGGGTTGAACTACAAGGACCGCCCAGAGGACGCCGCCGCCTGGCTCGCCGAGCTCGGCGACCCCTACACGCGGACCGGTGCGGATCTCGACGGCCGGGTCGCAATCGACTGGGGCGTCTACGGCGTCCCGGAGACGTTCGTCGTCGACCGCGCCGGCCGGATCGCCTACAAGCAGATCGGCCCCATCAGCCGCGAGCAGTGGGAGCGAACCCTCCTGCCGCTCGTACGGAAGCTGCGGAGCCAATGATGCCGGGCCGCGAACCAACGCCCCGCCGCTGGGCGCGAAAGACCGCCGCGGTCGTCGCGGGGGCCGCCGGTCTCTCAGTCGGCGTGCTGGCGGCGCTCTATCTCAGGACCGGGCCGCAGCTCGAGCCCACGGTAGGAGACATTCCGGCGTCGAAGACGCTGCGCGAGGACTTCCCGCTCCGAGTCTGGGACGCGCCTCGTGCGCTCGCGGATTTCGCGTTCGAGGATGAGCGCGGCGGCGGGGTACGCCTCGCGGACTCTCGCGGCAAGGTCGTGCTAGTCAATCTCTGGGCAACGTGGTGCACGCCCTGCCGCAAGGAGATGCCGGCGCTCGACCGGCTCGAGGCGAAGCTCGGCGGGCCCGACTTCGCGGTGCTCGCCATCTCGATAGAGCGCGGCGGCGCCGAAAAGGTACGCGCCTTCTACGGCGAGACCGGGGTGACGTCCCTGCCCATCTACATCGACGCGCACGGCGAGGCGAGCGCGGCGATTCGCTCGCCGGCGATCCCGACCAGCGTGCTCGTCGCCCGCGACGGGAAAGAGATCGGCCGACTGTACGGCGCGGCCGAATGGGACGGCCCGGCGGCGGTCGACTTCATCCGGCAGCGGATCGCCGCATCCAAGGGGAGATGACTGCGCGCGAAAAGCCGGCCGAACGGCGCCACACGCAAGGATCAGGAGAAGCAACATGTGGACGAGGCGAGAGTTCGTGAAGACCCTTGGTGCGGGTGGCTTGGTGGGGGCATTCCCGCACGCGGCGCGTTCGGCAGCCGATCCCGACGTGTCGCTGCGGCTCGTCGCGGCGCCGTCGCACGCGCGCATCTTCGGCGGGGCGGAGACGCCGGTGCTCCGCTTCACCGGCGAGGTGCTGAGCGGGCGCCGGGATGCCCTCAAGCCATCGGCGAGCTATCTCGGCCCCACGCTCGATCTCGTGCGCGGCGAGCGGGTGCGGATCGTGTTCGAGAACCGGCTCGCGGAAACGACCATCGTCCACTGGCACGGAATGATCGTGCCCGAAGCGGCCGACGGGCATCCGCGCTTCGCGATCGCGCCAGGCGGGCGCTACGTCTACGAATTCACCGTGCGGAATCCCGCGGGAACCTACCTCTACCACCCGCACCCGCACGGCCGCACCGGGCATCAGGTGTACTACGGGCTTGCGGGCCTCCTCATCGTCCGCGAGCCGGCTGAGCGCGACATGGGACTTCCCTCCGGAGCGTTCGAGCTTCCACTCGTCATTCAGGATCGACGCGTCGCGGAGGGCAACCGGCTCGCATTCAAGCGGATGATGATGGACGACATGAACGGCGTGCTCGGCGACACGGTGCTGGTGAACGGGCAGCCGGACGCCGCGTTCAGGGTCGCACCGCGCGGGTACCGCTTGCGGCTCGCGAACGTGTCAAACGCGCGGATCTACAAGCTCGCATGGTCGGATGGCCGGCCGCTCACCGTGATCGGCACCGACAACGGCCTGCTGTCCGCGGCCGAGGGACCGCAGGAGCGTCCCTACGTGACCCTTGCACCGTTCGAGCGCATCGAGCTCTTCGAGGATTTCGGCCGGCGGCGTGCCGGCGCCGAGGTTGCGCTGGTGAGCCAGGCGTTCTCCGCCGGCGGGGGAATGATGGGCGGAATGATGAGCGGCGGGATGATGGGCGGGATGATGGGACGGGGAATGATGGGGGAGAAGGCGGCCGTGGCATGGGGGGCATGATGGGCGGTGGAATGCGCGGGATGATGGGCGGCGGCGCGCAGCAAGGGGACGCGCTCGTCGTAGCGCGCTTCGCGGTGTCGGGCGGAAGCGTTTCACGCGCCCAGCCGCTGCACCTGCCCGTCGTGCCCCCTGGCGCGAAGAGGACCCTGCGCTCGAGCTCTCGACCGAGCTTTCCATGCAGCACATGCGCGGCCTGCTGAACGGCCGCGGCTTCGAGATGGGCGGCGGCGTCGCCGACGACGAGCGGCTGCCGCTCGGCAAGCCGGTCGTGTGGACGTTCTCGAATCCGGCAACGCAGATGATGGCGATGCCGCACCCGATCCACATCCACGGCGTGCGCTTTCGCGTCGTCGAGCGCAGCGGGGGCGGTGACGCCGGCCGCGAGCTCGCCGCGGGGATCGTGGACGCCGGCTACCAGGACACGTTCCTCATCCTGCCGGGCGAGCGCGTGCGGGTGCAGGTCACCCCGACCGAGCCCGGCCTCTTTATGTACCACTGCCACAACCTGGAGCACGAGGACGGCGGAATGATGCGCAACTGCCGGTTCGAACCCTCGCGCGGCGCCTAGAACCGAGCCGCATCCCCATCCCGATCTCACTACTTCCGAGGAGCGCTTCAGATGGAATCCACCCAGAGAATATTCGCGGCGTCGTCGGCGATCGCCTTGCGCGGCCTCACCTTGAACGGCCGCCTGAGCGTCCGGACGGGCGTCCTCGGGCTGGCTTTCGCGGGCGTCGCGGCGGGGCTCCTCTTCAGTTGGGACTGGCTGGTCGCGGCGGGCCTCTCGTCGCTCGTCGTCGGCGTGCTGCCGTGCGCCGCGATGTGTGCGCTGGGATTGTGCATGGGCCGTGGCGGCAAGGGGAGCGCCTCCGCCGTGAGGGATGTGCCCGCGAGCCCCGCCGAAACCGACAAGCCCTGACTCGGCGCCGTGCATCCCGCGCGTCGATCCCGTGCGTCGCCCTTTGCCGGAGGAATCTCCATGCCGACCCTGATCGCCGTGATTCTCATCGCTTCCGCAGCTTTGCTGCCCGCGCATGCGGCGGAGCCCGTCGCGCGTCCCGCCGCCGAGCCCGATCCCGCGCTGGTGGATGCGATCGTGCGCAAGCTCGAGGCCGACGGCACGCTCGACCGCGCGGTCGAGCGTGCGATCGACCGCTACGTCAAGCGTCAGCGCGAAGCGCAACAGTCGGCGCAGGCCCGGGAGGAGACCGAGCTGCGCGCGCAGGCCAAGTCCGCGCGCCCGGTGTCGCCTCGCCGCGACCACATCCGTGGAAACCCGTCGGCCGCGGTCTCGATCATCGAGTACTCCGACTTCGAGTGCCCCCTTCTGCAAGCGCTTCCACGCCACGCCCGGGGAGCTCACGCGGCAGTTCGGGGACCGGGTGAACTGGGTGTTTCGCCACTTCCCGCTCGATTTCCACAATCCCGCCGCGCGCCGGGAAGCGATCGCGAGCGAGTGCGCGGCGAAGCTGGGCGGGAACGAGGCGTTCTGGAAGTACACCGGCGCGGTGTTCGAGCACACGCAGTCGAACGGTAAGGGCCTCCCCGGCAGCGTATTCCGAGGCGGCCCTCGCGACGCGGATGGGCCTGAACGCAGCGGCGTTCGCCGAGTGCATGAAGGACCCCGCCATGGCGAAGCGCGTCGACGAGGACTTTGCGGACGGCGCCGCGGTGCGCATCTCGGGCACGCCCACCACGCTGATCCGCGACAACCGCACCGGCGCGACGGAGGTCGTCGTCGGGGCGCGCCCGGCCGACTTCATCGCGCCGATCATCGAGCGCGCGCTCGGCGCGACGCCCGAAAGCGCGCGCTGAGCGGAAGGCGCCGCCTGCCACGCGGACCGGCCACTCCATGATCACGGCCTCGGCGCTCGGGCTTGCCACCGCGTTTCTCGCGGGGATCGTGTCCTTTCTGTCGCCGTGCGTGCTGCCGCTCGTCCCGGGGTATGTGTCGTTCATTGCCGGACAGAGCGCCGAGCCACGGCACTTTCGGATCTCGGCGCGCCTGTCCACGCTCGGGATCAGTGCTTTCTTCGTCGCGGGGTTCGCCAGCGTGTTCATCGCCCTCGGGGCGAGCGCCAGTGCGATGGGCGAGCTTCTCTCGCGCTACCGCTACGAGCTCAACATCCTCGGCGGGGTCGTCGTCATCGCCTTCGGCCTGCTGATGCTCGGCATGATACGCGGCGTCCCGTGGCTGCAGCGCGATCTGCGCTTTCACCCGCGCATCATCGGCGGGAGTCCCATCACCGCGTACGTGCTCGGCCTCGCGTTCGGCTTCGGCTGGACGCCATGCATCGGGCCGGTGCTCGGCGCGATCCTCATGGTGAGCTCAACCGGCACGAGCGCCGGTGGCGTAGGCCTGCTCACCGCCTACGCACTCGGGCTGGGCGCGCCCTTCCTGGTGACGGCGCTGTTTCTCGACCGCGCGGCGAAAGCCCTGCGTCATGTCCGGCGGCTCGGCCAGATCCTGCAGCTGGTGGGCGGTCTCCTGATGATCGCGATGGGGGTGGCCATGATGACCGGCCAGCTCGCGGTGTTCGCCTACTGGCTCCTCGAGATCTTCCCGGCACTGGGCACCATCGGCTAGTGTTCTGATGCATTAATTAGTGGCACTTTTATGACGCCTGTTTGTCTCATGGTAAGTTCATTACCAGGAGACAGTGATGGGTCGTGGAAGAGCGCTGCCGAAGCTGGAACTGACCCTCGAGGAGAGCAACCGCTTGGTCGAGTGGGCGCGCCGGCGCACCACGGCGCAGGCGCTGGCGCTGCGGGCGCGCATCGTGCTCGGTTGCGCGCAAGGGGCGAACAATACGCAAGTGGCGCAACGCTTGGGGGTGAAGCAGCAGACGGTAGGCAAGTGGCGGGGGCGTTTCGTCGCGCAGCGGCTCGATGGTTTGCTCGATGCGCCTCGTCCCGGACAGCCGCGCAAGATCAGCGACGCGAAGATCGAGGAGGTGCTGGCAATGACCCTTGAGCGTCGGCCCAAGCAGGCCACGCACTGGAGCACGCGGCTGATGGCCAAGGCGAGCGGCTTGAACCAGACGGCGGTGCTGCGCATTTGGCGGGCTTTCGGGTTGCAGCCGCATCGGGCCGAGACCTTCAAGCTCTCGACCGATCCGCTGTTCATCGACAAGGTGCGTGACATCGTCGGCCTGTACTTGGCCCCGCCGACCCATGCGGTGGTGCTGTGCGTGGACGAGAAGTCGCAGATCCAGGCCCTGGATCGCACCCAACCGCTGTTGCCGCTGTCCTTTGGGGTGCCCGAGCGGCGCAGCCATGACTATGTGCGCTACGGCACCACCACCTTGTTCGCGGCGCTCGATCTGGCCACCGGCAAGGTCATCGGCGAGTTGCATCGACGTCATCGCAGCAGCGAGTTCCTGAAGTTCTTGCGCACCATCGAGCAGAGCGTGCCCGCGCAGCTCGACATTCACCTGGTCATGGATAACTACGGCACCCACAAGTCCCCGACGGTCAAGGCGTGGTTCGCCCGCCACCGCCGCTACCACCTGCACTTCACCCCGACCTCCGGATCGTGGCTCAACCTCGTGGAGCGCTGGTTCGCCATCCTGAGCCAACGCCAGATCAAACGCGGATCGCATCGCAGCACCCTCGAGCTCGAGAGGGCGATCCGCAACTTCCTCGACCTTCACAATCAAGACCCCAAGCCATTCGTGTGGCACAAGAGCGCCGACGAGATCATCGAGTCAGTCGGCCGCTTTTGTACGCGAATTAACGAATCAGTACACTAGACACTATGGTCGTGTTGAGGTGAGGCGGCCGGTCTCCGGCGACGTAGGTTGCGCGGCAGGCCGCGCCGAGCTACATGCTGAGAACGAGTCGTCAGCAACCACAATGGAGACCGGCCATGGAACAAGGTATCAAAGTTTTCGTTGGACTGGACGTGCATAAGGACTCGATCGCGGTGGCCGTGGCGGAGGTAGGGCGGGCGCCGGCGCGCCTCGTAGGCACGATCGCGCACGACGTCGGCAAGCTTCGGAAGCTGTTGGCGCGTTTCGGCGATGCGGCGCAGGTTCATGTGGTCTATGAGGCTGGTCCGACCGGTTATGGACTGCAGCGCGAGCTGGCCCGGCGTGGTTATCGCTGCGAAGTGATCGCCCCGTCGCTGATCCCGCGTCGCCCAGGCGAGCGCGTCAAGACCGATCGGCGCGACGGCATCCGCTTGGCCGAGCTCTCGCGTGCCGGTGAGTTGCGCGCGGTATGGATTCCCGACCCGGCCGATGAGGCGATTCGTGACTTGGCGCGTGCCCGCGAGGACGCGGTCAACGCCCGCACCCAAGCGCGCCACCAGCTCAAGAGCTTCCTGCTCCGCCACGAGGTGCGTTACCCGCATCGCACGTCGTGGAGCAAGACGTTCTATCGTTGGCTGGCGACGTTGAGCTTTGCCCAGTCCGGCGCGCAGACCGCCTTCACTGAGTACTGGCAAGCCGTCAGCACAGCAGATGAGCGCGTGGCGCGGCTCACCGCCGCGCTGGGCAGCTCGATCGAAGGCTGGCGCTTCGCCTCGATCGTGCAGGCACTGCAGGCGCTGCGCGGCATCGACATGATCAGCGCCATTGGCTTGGTGGCCGAGATCGGCGACATCGCGCGCTTCGCCCACCCGCGCCAACTGATGAGCTATCTTGGCTTGGTGCCGAGCGAGCACTCGAGCGGCGAGCGGGTGGTGCGTGGCAGCATCACCAAGACGGGTAATGCGCACGCGCGTCGGCTGCTCACCGAGGCGGCATGGAATTACCGCTTTCCTCCGCGTATCGGCTATCAGGCACAGCGCCGGGCGGAAGACTTGCCGCAGGCGATTCGCGACGTGGCCTGGAAGGCGCAGCTGCGACTGAGCGCACGCTTCGCGGTACTCAAGGCCAGAGGCGTGCACCTGAACAAGGTCTGCGTGGCCGTGGCGCGCGAGCTGACGGGCTTTGTGTGGGCCATCAGTAGTGTCCGGACGTTAGTCGAACAATTTCAGTTGATTAGCCGAAATGGCCTGGCTGTCGTCGGTGATGATGTCGGCAAGTAGCTGATCCAATGGGACTCGCTCGAACATGGTCAGGCTCAGGATCTGTAGCATTTCATAGAGGCTCGCCGAGAGGTTGAGTCGCTTCTTGACGATGGCCACGAGCACGTAGACCGACACGGCGATCCAGATCTGTGACTTGACTGCGTTCTCGCTGGTACCGAAGAAGACCTTGATCCGAAGATGCTGCTTGATCCACTTGAAGAACAACTCGACCTGCCAGCGGCATCGATACAGCTCGGTGATGATGATCGCTGGCAGCACGAAGTTGTTGGTCAGGAACACCAGGCGTTTGCCGGTCTCGGGGTCTTTGAACTTGATGCGCCGCAGTGGCGTGTCGAAGTCCCGGCGGGAATAGAAGCCGCTGAGCACGATCGTTTGATCGCAAATCAGCCCCGTGCTTCGATCGACCGGATGGGAATAGCGACGTTGGGCTTTCAGATTGGACTTTGCGCGCGTGACGAAGAAGCTGCCGGCTGCGTGCAGGCGATAGAGCCGCTCGAAGTCGATGTAGCCGCGGTCCATGATGTAGAAGGCACTGGCCTCGGGCAGCAACAGGTCCAGGACGTTGACATCGTGCAGCTTGCCATCGCTGATATGCAGGAACGTGGGGATGTTGCCGCGCAGATCGAGCAGCGTGTGCAGCTTGATGGCCGCCTTGGTGGAGCGAAACGGGGCCCACGGGAACACCGACAGGCACAGGTCGATCGTGCTCGCATCCAACGCGTAGACCGTCTCCTTCAGCTCGACCCCGAAGGACTCCTCGGCATACAAACGCCGGGCGATGCCAATGAGCGACTGGGCAAACTCCGCGTAGATGCGCCAGTCGCGCACTTCGTTGGCATCGGCCAGGGTGCTGCGCGAGACCCGGCTCCTGATACCCATGTGGTAGAGCTTGTCCGTCTGCGCCCGCAGGCACGCCTCGATGTCGCGCAAGCTCTCTCGATAGGTCAGCTGAGCAAAGGCCATGCACAGATATACTGGTCGAGACAGGAAAAGCTCTTGACCTTGTGCTCCCCACCGTAGCGCGCCACGCAACGCCGAAACGTTGTCAGCGGCAAATGCCGCGTGATCTGTGCGAACACCAGCTGGCCCCAGTTCATCGACGCCCCCCGCGAGTGAGTCCCTCGCAGGGTCGCAAATCGAGGCGGCGAACTTCAAATCGAGACCAAGAAAATTCATGAGTTGTTCATTTCAGATCAAGCCATTACCGCGTTCCCGGCGTTCAACGTCCGGACAGCACTGGTGGGCCATCGCTTCGACCCAAACCAGGCCTGAGCGCGCCTGAACCAACGTCGATACCACCAGATCGATCCGGTGATGCGGTACCGGGCAACGATAGGGAAAACCCTCGAGGACACTACCCCGGCATCCCGCAAGGATTGATCCATGACGCTAGAGCGAGGCAGTTCCCGCGACGAATCGGTGAAAGGTGGTAACCAACCCACGGATATGAGTCTGATTCATCGTCGCTGCAGCGCTCGTGCCGCGTCACCGGATCGATTTGGAATTCGACGAAAAAACGCACTGTTGACAACCTTGCGACCATATGAGTCCTGTTCGGTCGACCCCATTCGGGCCCCGCGGGCCCGTAGCTGGCGTGATCGTCGCCCGCAGGCTAGCCCGCTGCTCCGCATCGCGCACTAGCCGCGAGTTGCACCGGCTTGCGCAGACGCGTGTGGCCGAATTTGTACCACCGCGCCGATGCGATGAGGCGTTGTGTGGCGTGTCGCCGCTGCGAATGAAGGTGGCAGGCGTTGCAGGTCGTTGATAACACTAGCAGCGCGTTCGCCCGCCCCGGCTCATAATCCTTTGGTCCTTGGTTCGAATCCGGCGGGCCCACCAGCAAGATCGAGGCGTTGGCGTGCACCGGCGCCTCGCGTCTCATCGGCTGTGGCCGTTTTTGTGCCAAGGGGGCCAAAAGGGGGCCAGGGGGAGGATCCGCGCGGCCGCTCTGGCGAGGTGCTCGGGCGCAAGATGCGCGTACCGGCGCACCATCTCCACCGACTCCCAGCCGCCGGGCTCCTTCCGCTCGTGGATCGGCGTTCCGGCCTGCACGTGCCAGCTGGCCCAGGTGTGCCGCAGGTCGTGCCATCGGAATCCCTCGATCCCCGCCTTGCGGAGCGCGCGCTTCCAGGCGCGGGTGTTGACGGTGCACACCGGCTTGCCCTGTCGGTGAACACCCGGATGTGGTGCTTCCCCAGCTGGCGCCGGACCACCTCCACTGCTTCGTCGTTCACGGGCAGCGCGATCGCCTTCCGGCACCGGCTCGCGGTCGTTGAGCCGCGAACGGGGTGATGTGCGTGCGGGAGAATCCGCCGCGCTCACGCGCGCATCATCGGTCGCGAGCCATGCCCCGCCGTCATCCGGCGACCGGGCGCAGCGGGGCGCGTCGGTCCGGCCGAACGGTGCGGCGCCGGCGACCGGGCTACTGCGTGCGATCTGGAATCACCGCCAGCGCCTCGATTTCGACCTTGGCTTCGTCGACCATCAGGTTCTGTACCTCGACCGCGGTGACCGGCGGGCGGTGATCGCCGAGGATCTCGCGGAAGGCTGTGCCGACCTGCTTGCCGTGTGCGAAGTAGTCCGCGCGGTCACGCACGTAGAGGTTCAAGCGCACGATGTGCTGTGGCGTGCCGCCGGCCTCCGCGAGTAGCTCGCGGATGTTCTTCAGTGCTTGCAGCACCTGGTCGCCGACGTCGTCCGATGGCCAGCTGTGATCCGATAGCCAGCCGACCTGGCCGGCGAGCGCGACCAGCGTGCCGCGCGCGGCGATGCCGTTGACGTAGCCGCGCGGTCTTGCCCAGTGCCCGGGTTGCAGGACCTTCATGACCCACTCCTGTGCCGGCGATCGGTTCGCTTCATGTCCTGCGCGATGATGCCTCATGCGCGCGTTCAGGGGAACGGCAAGTGCGCCGGATTCCGGGGCTCGAAGCGGCGCGCGATGGAGGCTCGCTCCCCGGGTAGCAGGTCCGCAACTCGGTGTCGGCGGCGAGTTCGGCCGAGGTCACGCTCCAGGCCACCCGGATCGGGCGGAGGTCAGCGCGGGAGGCGGCCGAGCGCGATCTCGCGACCCGTGTTCGCGCCGGGCTCCGCGCGCAGCTCGATCCGATCGAGCCACTTGATGCTCGTGAAGCAGTCGGTGCCCGGCGCCACGAGCCGCACCGGCCAGCCATGCTCGCGCGGGAGCGGCGCTTCGCCGAGCCGCGTCGCCAGCAACGCTCCGCGGGCCTCCTCGAGGGACAGCGGGACGCTGAACTCGCCCGCGCTCGCCTGCACGAACCGGGCCTCTGCTGCGACGCCGGCGGCCTCGAGCACCGTGGCGAGCGCGACGCCGCCCCAGTGCACACCCGGCACGCTCCACCCCCTCGAGGCAGCGGAAGTCGTCGGTCACCTCGGCCTGCCGGAACGCCGCCAGATCGGCCGGTGTCAGCTCGAGGCGGCGCGCGACGAGGCCATCGACGACCAGACGCGGCTCGGCCGGTTCGTGCGGGCCGCCTCGGTGGACCGGCAACGCGGAGAGTGATTCGGGTTTGCTCTGTGTCATGAAGGGCTCCTCGTCACCGGGCGGTCGGATCGTTTCGGTGGAACGCGCCGCGGTTGCGTCCGAGGCCCGCGGTCACTCCCGAAAGAGCGCATTGAGCTCCTGGCCGGAGGCCGCTTCGGCAAAGCCATCGAACTTGCCCTGATCGGCGATCAATCTGGCGGCGCGCATGGCGCCGCCCCAGGCCGAGCGTGCCAGCGCGCCGCCGAGGCTGATTCTCCGGACCCCGAGCGCAGCGATCTGCTGCACCGTGAGCTCGCTCGCCCAGCCCACCAGCAGGTTGAACGGCTTCGGCGCGACCGCGTCCACGACGGTGCGGATCTGATCGGACGTGCGCAGCCCCGGCGCGTACAGGCAGTCGGCGCCGGCCTGCGCGTAGGCCTTCAGCCGCCGGATGGTCTCGGCGAGATCGGGTCGGCCGACAAGAAAGCATTCGGCGCGCCCGACGAGCAGCGCGTCGCCGCCTGCGCTGTCGATGGCCTTGCGCGCCGCGCGAATCCGCTCGACGGCGACGTCGAGCTCGTAGAGCGGTCTTGCGGCATCGCCGGTCGAATCTTCGATCGAAAGCCCCCGCCACCCCGCTGTCGGTTGCGAGACGGACGTTTTCCGCGACGCCGGCCGCATCAGGCGCAAAGCCGCTTTCGAAGTCGGCATTCAGCGGCAAATCCGTCGCCGCGACCATCTCGCGAAGATGCGCAAGCACCTTGTCACGCGACACTGCGCCATCGGATCGACCCTGCGACCAGGCGAAGCCGGAACTGGTGGTGGCAAGTGCCTTGAAGCCGAGGCTTTGCAGGAAACGCGCGCTTCCCACGTCCCAGGGGTTCGGAATGACGAAGCACCCGGCCTCGTGCAGCTCCCGAAAGGCGCGACGCTTGTCGGCGATGGTGGGACGAACGGTCGCCATCGTGGAGCTCCTAGCGCTTGGGGAGAAGGCAGAAGCCCTGCGCCTCGATCCCGAGGGACGGATTGAACTTGCTGCGGAAGTTCTCCAGCGCGATCGCCGCAGTGAGCTCGACGATCTGCGGCTCGCTGAAACGCTCCTTCAGCCGATCGAACAACGCCGCGTCGACCTTCTGGTCAGTATAGGTCATGCGCTCCGCGTACTCGAGCGCAATGCGCTCGAGCACGCTGAAGGCACTGCTCCGGCGCCACTCGCCCAGGTCCGTGAGCTTGGCCGCGCCGCCGTCGATTTCCGTCACACGGACGGAATTGATGTCGACTCAGAAAGGGCAGCCGTTGATCGCCGCGACGCGCAGCGACACCAGCGCCGCCAGCCCCTTGGGCAGCGTGCCCGACTCGGCGATCGACGCGCCGAGCAGCTTCGCGGCGCGCAGGATCGGCGGGCAATGCGCCAGCACCTTCGTGGGGTTGAGCAGGGCGCCATAGACTGCGCGCTCCTTGGCGAACACCTCCGACAGGATCGGGTCGCCTTCGGGATCGTCGATTTCGCTCACTCTCGGCACGGGCGCTCCTTTGGGGATGGTTTCCAAAGATAGCAAACACGTGCCGACGGAGAAAGAGAGATGGCAACCTTTCGGCCCGTCCTCCGGGGGGCGCCGGCAGGGGAGAGGCGCGTCGTTGGAGCGGGGACCACTGGCGACGACACGCTCGCGGATCCTCACCGGCGATTATGGACGGGTTCTGACCGGGTTCGCTTTGACTGCAGTTGCATGCGCACGAAGCGTCCCAGCGGCAACGCGAAAGCAGCGCTCCAGCACCGAGCGGAAGAAGCGGGCAACGGCACGGCGGCGCCTGCGCCGAGGCTGACGCCGACCCGCAGCGGCGTCGCGACGGGGATCGGACGCGTGCTCCGGACCGCGGGCCAGGGCTTCGGGCCGCTCGGCTTCTCCGCGAACCGCGCCGTCGCGGTCGTGCTTCTGAGCCGCCTTCCAACGCGCGCGTGCGCCCCGTTCATGTCCCGGCAATCCTGGCGCTGGCACTGAAGGAATCGATCCATCTGCCCGGCACGGTCAGGATCCTCGCCTGCGAGCTTCGCGACCTCGAGCAGTCGTGGGAGTACTTCCGGCGCAGGAATCTGCACGAGCTCTCGGCGGTCGACGCAACGAGCTTTGCCATAATGAAGCGCGCGCGCATCCGGCTCGCCTTCACGTTCGACCATCACTTCGCGCTCGTCGGCTTCCGGCTGGTGGCCTGACTCGCGCGTGCGCCGCTCAAGATAGCGGCCTCCAATCCGAGGTCCACGATCGAGGCGCTGCGCGCTCGAGGCGGGGCGTCGCCGGGCTTATCCATTCGCGCCGAAACCGCCTTTCGAGCGCACCGTCGTTCGCTCGCCGAGGTTCGCTGCCGGCGCGCGTTCCGCGCGGGTGGGGTGTTCGCGCCGTGATTCCGCGAGGAGGTGCAGCGTCTCGGCCTCCGGGGGCGGTCCGAGCCGGCGAGGCTTTCGGAGCGTTGCCGCGCCCCCGGTCGAGCGGCTGCGGAAGTGGCTCGGGCGGCGAGCCTCCGCGTCGACCCCGTTGCGAGCGTCCTCATCGCTCGCGACGGCGTGGCCGGTCTTGTACCGACACGTGATGACCGTGTCGCTTTGCTCGGCATTGCGGTGCCCGGAGGAGCGGCGGCCGGCGTTGCAGGTCGTTCATTACTACCCGCGGTACCTCGCCGTGCGCGCGCCGGCGTGATCGCCGTCCCGCGCGCCGAGATCTGCCAGGGCTGGTTGGAAGGGAAGGGTCCTTCCCCTTCGCCTGGCCTTTCGTCGACGCCGGGATTCGCACGGGAGTTCGGGATCGGATTGCACTGCTCCAACCGCTTGGCCAACTCGCCATGGCGGACGCGTATTATCATGAGGACGCGAGGCTTGCGACAGCTTGGGAGCGTGGGTGGAAGGGGCCTCCTGCGCCGATGTCCGGAGAGAACGGGAATGCGGGGGGGTACGAAAGAGGCCAGACGCTGTCTCGAACTGCGGCCCCGGTCGCGAGGGAGGGGATCTCCAAGGGGCTCGCGCGATGTGCATTCAATCGCGCGGCGATTCGCCCCGCGTGCGTTCGAGCCCCACCGGCAGCGGCAGCACTGCCGCGATTCCGGGACGGATCCTAGCCGGTCTCCGCCCGTTATCCGTTCGCCGCGCGCGCGATCCCGCAGGCAGGCGCGCACGGACCGGCCGAGCCGAGGCTCATGATCGAGATCGTCTGCGCGACCAGGCTGTCAGAACCCGAGTTCTGGAACAAGTCCGCCCTTGGCTGGTCGCTGCGGCGCCTCAAGCACGACACCCGCCTGGTCGCGCACGTGGCATTCGAGAACCGGCGCGGCCTCCCGGACGTCTTCAATGCGCGCATCGAAGCACCCGACGGAGATGACACCCTCGTCTTCATGCACGACGACGCCTGGATCGACGACTATTTTCTCGTCGATCGTCTGATCGACGGATTGGAGAGGTACGACGTGATCGGTGTCGCAGGCAATCGTCGCCGCGTGCAGCGGCAGCCCGCTTGGGCGTTCGTGGACGACAAGTTCACGTGGGATGACGAGCTCAATCTGAGCGGGAGCGTTGCGCATGGAACGCATCCGTTCGGTCGGGTCGCCACGTACGGGACGACTCCTGCCGAATGCGAGCTGCTCGACGGCGTCTGCCTGGCCGCCAAGAAATCCGTTCTGGTGGGCAACGACGTGCATTTCGATCCGCGGTTCGATTTTCACTTCTACGACATGGATTTCTGCCGCCGCGCGAGGCAGCGAGGATTGCGCCTGGGCACTTGGCCGATCTGCCTGACGCACCAGAGCCGAGGCAAGTTCGGCACTCCGCAGTGGATCGCCAAGTATCAAGTGTACCTACAGAAGTGGGAAACGTAGTCGTTTCTCGGCGCTCGCACCGCTCGACGGGACGGCGGCCGTGCGGCCGAGTCGCCCGACGGTTACCGAGAGTCGCGGTTTCGCGACGAAGCTCCCGCTCCGACGCTGCCGGCGACGACCAGGCGCGATCACTCTCGACGACGTGGTAGCCGGCTTGCTCGATCGCGCGGACGACTTCGTCGACCACGTGATTCCAGGCGAAGGTCACGCACCGCGTGTTCTTAGCGCGTTTCTTCGCCTTGCCCGGGTCGTCTCGGCGCGGAACTTGCCGCGGCAGCGGATGACCGCGACGTGTGAGACGATGCTCGCGAGGATGAAGCCGTCTTCGACGGCCGTGTCGCGCCGCCGACTCCCGCGACCGGCTTGCAGCGGTAGCGTCCCGGCGGGCGGGCCTGCTTCGGTTCCGTCGCCGGCGGCTTCTCGGCTTCTATTGCGTTTTCAACGCCGGTTCGCGTCGGTCCGTTGATCGGACTCCGCCCGATCAACCGAGCGCGCCCTCGCGGCTTGCGCTGCCGGCAAGGCCTTGCCGCAGCCTACCGCCTGACCGCCTCGATCTGGATCAGCAGTCGCACGTCGTCGGGAATGCCGCGGTCGATACCCCAGTTCATGCCCCACCGGCTGCGCTTGATCGTCGTCTCGAAATCGCCACCGCAAACCCGCGCTTTCAGGATCGGCGAGTCGTAGCAGTTGTAGTTGGTCGCCTTCAGCGCGACCGGAAGCGTCTTGTCGAGCAGCGTGAGCTCGCCGGCGACCGCAGTGACCTCCTCGCCATCGAAGCTGAACTGCGTGCCGACGAACCGGGCCTTCGGCACGCGCGCGCTGTCGAAGAAGTCGGGGTTCTTCAGGTGCGTGTCGAACGACGCGATGCCCGAGCTCACCGATGCGGTGTCGATCGTGATCTCGGCGCGGCCGGTGCGCGACTCGCGGTCGAGCAGCACAAATCCCTCGGTGCGATCGAAGCGCGCGCGCACGGTCGAGGTGTTGAAGTGCCGGACTTCGAACATCGTGAAGGTGTGCGTCGGATCCACGACGTAGCGTTCGGGTGCGGCGTGCGCGAGCGTGACGGCTGCCGAAGCGGCGAGGGCGGCGATACCGAGTGTCGGGCGGCACAGGCGCAATGCCATGGAGGGTCTCTCCTAGCGGGTTCGACGACCGCCAAGTATAGGCCGAGCGTGATCGCTTCGCTCAGCAACGAGACCTTGCCCTAAGGCAAACGCAAGCTCCCGGCCGCATGTTCGCGGGCGAGAGTGCCGTTCGACGCGGAACGGGCTGACGGAGCAGAAATACTCGGTGCAGGTAGGCGCGCATTGCTAACCGCATTTGATTCGTAACGATGAGACGATAAAGGCAATGCCGTTGGGGTGCGCATCACGAGATTGAGGTGGCGCACCAGCTCCGTGATCGAGCAGCGCGTTCGTCCCGCCCGGCTCATGATCGACTGGTCCTCCCTTATTGAATCCGGAGCGACCCCGCGGCGCATAGCGCGGCGACTTGCGGGTAGTCCTCAAGATTTCCCGCGCCGCACCGATAATCCGCCCAGCAGGCGGCGCGCCCGGCATGCCGGAGCGTAGCCGGCGGAGCCATGCAGGGGGTGTAGATGCGGTTCGGGCTTTCACTGCGCGGCGTCGATGGCGGGCGGCCGCCGGCTGGCGCGCGTCACGTGATCGCGTCTCGAGCATTGGCCGATGCGATCGGGCGGATCTGCGCGGAGCGTTGCGCGTCGTGACTCGTCTCGCCGAGGTGATCGCCAGACTTCATCCGCTGCCCTCGCCGCGCGGTGTCGCGCTCGAACTGGCGAATCTCATGCGGCGCGAGGACGCATCGGTGGCCGCAATCGCCCGGATCGTACAGGCCGATCCCGCGCTCGCCGGCCGCCTGATCCATGCCGCCAACGCGGCGGGCGCGGGACCCGGGTCGCGAACCGGCTCGCTGGGCGAGGCGGTGCTGCGGCTGGGTCTCGACGCGACGCGCCAGATCGCACTCGGCTTTTCGCTAGTGTGTATCCAACTTAATATGCCTAACTCCTGGTATCCTGCGCTCCGGAAGGAGGTGCGGGATGGCCAAGACCTTGCAATTGCGCCGGCTGCGCCGTGGCGAGCAGCGGGTGCTGGCAGCCAAACTGAAGGACCTGTCGCTCTCGGCCCGGGTGCACCAGCGGTATCGAGTCATCGAGGAGGTGCGCAGGGGCCACAGCGTCGTGGCGGCGGCCGATCGGGTGGGCTGCCACTTCACTGTGGCGTACGACTGGGTGCACCGGTTCAACGAGAGCGGCTTTGCCACCTTCGAGCAAGTGCCCAACCCGGAAGGGCCGTCCGCCGATTCTCAGGGGCGAGCAGCTCCGGGAACTCGTCGAGGTGGCCCTCTCCAGTCCCCTGGAGCGAGGGCTGCCGTTCTCAAACTGGTCCGTGCCGAAGCTGGCCGAGTACTGCCGCGCCAAGCGGCTGCTGCCGCCGGTGACCGACGAGTGGGTGCGCCGGCTGTTGCGCCGCGAGGGCCTGAGCGCCCAGCGCATCCGCACCTGGAAGCGCTCGCATGATCCGCACTTCGATCGTAAAAAAACTGATCCGCAGGCTCTACCGGCGCTGCCCGCCGCGCGCCGCAGTCGTGTGCTTCGACGAATGGGGTCCGCTGGAGATCCGGCCAATCGGTGGAGTGGCCTGGGCGCCGCGCAACAAGCCCCAGCGTATGCGCGCTACCTACCGCCGGCTCAAGGGCACGGAACTCTTCTTCGGTTTCTACGATGTCCACGCCGACTGCCTCGATGGGGTGTTTCACAGACGCAAGCGCCTGCCCGAACTGTTCGAGGCGTTCCAGCGGCTGCGCCGCTGCTATCCCGGGAAGAAGCTCTACGTCGTCATGGATAACCTGCATCAGACCCACGACCACCCGCGCTTCCTCGCGCTGCTCAAGCGGCTTCGCATCCACCCGGTGTGGACCCCCACTGAGGCCTCCTGGCTGAACCTCATCGAGGCCCATTTCGGTGCGCTCAAGCGCTTCACACTGGCCAATACCGATGATCCCAGCCACGCGGTCCGACGCCGTCGCGTCTACCGCTATCTGCGCTATCGGCACCGCAAGGTCGGGACCCAAGAGCATCGGTTGGCTGGAATCCGTAGTATTAGCATTAATAAGTTGGAAGCGCACTAGTGGCCGACTACCGGTCCGGAGCGTGCTCGGGGTTCGATTACGCGGCGTTCTGGACCGGATCACTCCTGCGCGGGGTCGCCGCGCAGATCGTTGCGGCGCGCGCGAGAGGGTTCGACCCACGGGAGGCGTTCGTCTGCGGGCTGCTTGCCGACGTCGGGGAACTCGCGCTCGCGACCGCGCAGCCCGAGGCGTATGCCGAGCTGCTCGGGCACGCAGGGCAGATGCGCGCGCGACTGCGGCGTGCCGAGCGGGAGCGCTTCGGGATCGACCACGCAGAGCTTTGCGTCGAGTTGCTGCAGCGCTGGACCCTGCCTGCCGCGCTGGTGCAGGCGGTGCGCGACTTTCACGCGCGGGCAGTGCAGCGCCCCGCGACCTGGCTGCTGACGCTCGCCGAAGCGATTGCGCGCGGCGCCGCCGCGCACGCGTCGCCCGCATGGCAGCAGGTGGCGCTCGACGCTGCCGCACGCCTCGGGTTCGGTGCCGGAGACTTGAACGTGCTCGCCGGAGCCGCGGTCCGCGAAGCCGCCCAGTGGGCCCCGCTGCTGGCCTTGCCCGTGGCGGCTGTTGCGGCGGCCGACTACCAGGAGTACGCGAGCCCCGCCCGGGCGGGTGACGGCATGGTCCCGACTCTGTCCGTGGTGATCGCGGACGACAACGATGACGACCGCGACCTCATGCGCCACGCGCTGGTGCGGGCCGGCCACAGCGTGCACGCGGTCGCGAGCGGGCAAGAAGCGCTGGAGGCGTTCCTGGCTGTGCTGCCGCAGATGATCATCGCGGACTGGGACATGCCCAAGATGGACGGGGGTGGCGCTGTGCCGCACGCTTCGCGCGACGCGCCTCGGCAGGGACCTCTACGTGATCCTGCATACTGCCCGCGCGGGCGACCGCGATCTCACGGCCGGTATCGAAGCCGGAGCGGATGACTTCGTGGCCAAGTCGGCGGGGCACGATGTGCTGCTCGCGCGGGTGAGCGCCGGTGCGCGTGCGGTAGAGCGCCAGCGGATCGTCGCCGGCGAATTCCGCGCCGCCCGCCGCCTCGCCGTCGAACTGGCGGGACGCTAGCCCGACCCGCGGCGCCGAGCGCCCCCCGTTTCGGAGCCGAGACTCGGGGCGGCCGCGGCGTGACATTGTTCCCGCGCGGGACTCAAGGGCCAGCAGCCCGCGCCGATCTAGCTGCTAGTGGCGCATCGGTCGATCTCGCGGCGCCCGCGCGAATGGGGACGCCATGCTGAACGCCTTGCCAGTGACCGCGGTCGCGCAGCGGCCCGCCATGCCCGCGCGCGCGGACGACGCCCGTATGAAGGTGGTGGTCGTCGACGACAATGCGGTCAATCGGACGCTGCTCGTGCGGCTGGTGCAGCGTCTGGAGAACGCATCGGCGGTCGCGCTGGCGGATGCGGCGTCCGCGCTGGCATGGTGCGCCGAGCGCCGGCCCGACCTCGTAATCGTCGACTACATGATGCCGGACTTGGACGGTCTCGCGTTCATCGAGCGCTTCCGTGCGCTTCCGGAGGCGGCCGATACGCCGCTCCTCATGGTGACCGCGGACCGCGATCTCGGCACGCGTTATCGCGCGCTGGATTGCGGCGCGACCGATTTTCTCACCAAGCCGGTCGACCACCGCGAGTTCCTCGCCCGGGTGCGCAACATGCTCAAGCTGCGGGCGGCGCAGAACGCGCTCGCCGGCCGTGCGACCTGGCTCGCTGCGGAAGTGGCCACGGCGACCGCCGGGCTGGTCACCGCGGAACGTGAGACCTTGATGTGCCTTGCGCGCGCCGCGGAGTACCGCGACCCGGAGACCGGCGCGCACATCCTGCGCATGGCGAACTACTCGCGGCTCATCGCGCGCGAGCTCGGCGTTTCGGAAGCGGAGCAGCAACTGGTGCTCGAGGCCGCGCCGATGCACGACGTCGGCAAGCTCGGCACCCCGGACCACATCCTGCTCAGGCCGGGCAAGCTCACGCCCGAGGAGTTCGAGATCATGCAGCAGCACGCGATCATCGGCTGGGAGATCCTGCGCAGCCACGGATCGCGCGCGCTGCAGGCCGGCGCGGTGATCGCCTACACGCATCACGAGAAGTTCGACGGCAGCGGCTATCCGCGGGGGCTTGCCGGCGAGGATATCCCGCTTTTCGGCCGCATCGTCGCCGTCGCGGACGTCTTCGACGCTCTCAGCTCGGTGCGGCCCTACAAGCCGGCGTGGCCGGTGGCGCACGCGCGTGAGCTGCTGCTGAAGCAGTCGGGACGGCATTTCGATCCGGCCTGCGTGCGCGCGTTCCTCGGCGTCTGGGACGAGGCGCTCGAGATCAAGAACCGGTACTGCGACGGCTAGCACATGGAGCACCGCGCGGAGTCCGCCACCGTCGCGCTCGCCGCCGCCCCGGCGCTGCTCGGCGCGGTGGTCGCCGGGTCGATCGGCTGCCTGGCCGGGATCGCCGCCACGATGCTCGGGTACGCGTGGATCGGTCTCGCGGTCGCGGCGACGCTTGCCTGCTTGCTCGGCCTCGCGGCGACGCGCATCGGCGCGATCGTGCGGCACGGCTGGGTCGCCGAGGAGCTCGCCCGCGCTCGTGCGAACGCCGCGGCGGCCGAGCAGCGCATGCGCACCGCGATCGAATCGCTCGACGACGGCTTCGTCCTGTTCGACGCCGACGATCGGCTGATCCTCTGTAACGAGCGCTACCGGGAATACTACGCGCTGTCGGCCGACCTCATCCGGCCCGGAATGCGCTTCGAGGACCTCGTGCGCGAGAGCGCGCGGCGCGGACAGTTTGCCGGTTCCGACGGCTGCATCGAGCGGTGGGTCGCCGAGCGGCTAGCACACCACCGCCAAGCGGACAGCGTTATCGAGCAGAAGCTCACGGACGGCCGCTGGCTGCGCATCGCCGAGCGGCGCACGCCCGACGGCGGCACGGTGGGGATCCGGGTGGACATCAGCGCGCTCAAGGCAGCGCAGGAGCGTGCCGAGGCCGCGAACCGCGCAAAGAGCGATTTCCTGGCCAATATGAGCCACGAGATCCGCACGCCGCTGAACGGCGTGATCGGCATGGTCGAGCTCGCACTCGGGACCGAGCTCACGAGGGAGCAGCAGGACCACTTGCAGACCGCCAGGTCGAGCGCGCATGCGCTGCTCGGGGTGCTCAACGACATCCTGGATGTTTCCAAGATCGAGGCGGGCAAGCTGGCGCTGGAGGAGGCGAGCTTCTCGATGCGCGCGATGCTCGAGGACGTCGTCAAGTCGTTTGCGGTCGCTGCGCACGACAAGGGCCTCGCGCTCGCGCTGCGCGTCGCGCCCGAGGTTCCGTTGTGGCTCGTGGGGGATCGCGCGCGCCTCCGGCAGGTCTTCGCCAACCTCGTTTCGAACGCGCTGAAGTTCACCGACCGCGGCGGCGTGGAGGTCAGCGTCGCGGCGGCGAGCGAGGGCGCCGGCCGCGTCCGGCTCGAATGCGCGGTGCGCGACACGGGCGTCGGCGTCCCGGCGGACAAGATCGAGACGATCTTCGACGCGTTCTCGCAGGCCGACGCCTCGACAACACGCCGGTTCGGCGGCACGGGCCTCGGGCTCTCGATCTGTCGCCGCTTGGTGGAGATGATGGGGGGAGCCATACGCGTCGAAAGTCAGCTCGGCCGCGGCAGCACCTTTCGCTTCTCCGTGGGCCTGCTGCGTGGCGGCATGCCCAGGCCCGCGGCACCCGCGATCACCCAGCGACTGCATGGGCTGCGCGTGCTCGTCGTGGACGACGAGCCGTCGAGCCGCGAGCGGCTCGGGGCGATGGTCGCCGAATGGGGTGCGACAGTGACTGCGGCCGGCTCCGGCGAGGAGGCGCTGGCCGCGCTCGCTGCCGCGTGCGCGCGCCGCAAACCCTTCGCGCTGGTGCTGCTTGACACGGAGATGCCGGGGGTGGACGGGTTCGCGGTTGCCGAAGCGGTACGCCGCGAGCGCCCGCTCGCCGCCACCACGATCGTCATGCTGGGCGACGCCGAGGACGCCGGCGCCGCGCTACGCTTCCGTACCCTGCGGATCCGCGGCCATCTTGTGAAGCCGGTCGCGGCGCAGGATCTGCTGCGCTCGATCGTGCTGGCGATGGACTGGACGTTGCCGCCGATGGGGTTGATCGACGCGGCGAGCGGCGCCGCCAACGCGCGCGGCTCCCCAGCGGGTGCTGCTCGTAGAGGATAACCCGGTGAATCGCAAGCTTGCAGCGCATATTCTGCAGAAGGGCGGACACCACGTATCGCACGCCGGCAGCGGCGCCGAGGCGCTCGCCGAGATCGAGCGCGAGCGCTTCGACGTCGTGCTGATGGATGTCGAGATGCCCGGCATGAGCGGGCTCGAAGCCGCACGCCGCATCCGTGCGCGCGAATGCGCCCGAGGTGCGGCGGCCCGGCGGCTGCCGATCGTCGCCGTCACCGCGCGCGCGATGGCAGGCGACCGCGAGGTCTGCCTCGCCGCGGGCATGGACGACTACGTGACCAAGCCGATCGCCGGCGAACAGGTGCTTGCGGCGATCGCGCGCGCCGTCGCCGGTGGCGAGCGTTCGCGGGTGCAGCCGCCCCAGCCGGTCGCAGCGGTCGACGCGGAGGCAGCGGTTGCGGCGCTAGGCGGCGACCGCCTGCTCTTCGGCGAACTGGTGCGCGTCTTTCTCGAGACGAGCGCCGCGGCGGGGCATGAGCTCGCCGCCGCACGTGCGGCAGCGGACCTGCGGCGGGTTGGGCTCGCAGGGCATAGCCTCAAGTCCTCGCTCGCGACGGTCGGGGCCTTCGTCGGACGCAGCATCGCGGCCGATCTGGAGACCGCGGCGCGCTGCGCCGATGGCGCTCGCGCCTGGGATCTGTGCACGCTTCTGGTCGCCGAGCTGGAGCGCGTCGAGCGTGCGCTGCGCGCTGCGTCGGCGGCATCGCCGACCGGCGCAGGTACGGCGCTCGCATAGCCGGTTCGGCGCACGCGCCGCCGCGCCCCGGTGTCCATGCCTCGTCGCCGCTCGCGGGCAGCAGACGCAGGCGCGTCACTGCGCCGAATGGAATCGCCGCTGCGGCACGTTTTGACCGCCCGCCAACCGAGCCGCGCCTACGGAGTCGTCCTCGGCATGCGGGAACACCACGCACAGCGTCGTTCCCGCGCCCGGCGCCGACCGGATCTCCACGCGACCGCCGGCGAGCGCGACGCGCTCCCGCATCCCGGCGAGACCCATCGACATGCTGCGCAGCGACTGTTCGTGGGCCGCGGCGGGCTCGAATCCCCGGCCGTCGTCCTCGATGCATAGCTCGAGGGCGCCGTCGCGGCTGCCGAGCCTCACCTCCACGCGCGTCGCCCGTGCGTGGCGCGCCACGTTGTTCAGCGCTTCCTGCGCCGCGCGAAAGCAGGCGATCTTCACGTCCGGCCGCAGCCGGGTTTCGAGCGGCGTCGCGTCGAACCGGAACGCGAGGCCGGCGGCCCGGCTCTGGCGCTCGATCTGCCAGCGCAGCGCCTCGGCGAGCCCGAAATCGTCGAGCTGCGGCGGGCGCAGATCGAGCGAGAGGTTGCGGACTTGGCCGAGCGTGCGCTCGAGGATCGCCGCGCATTCCTCCAAGGTGCGCGCGGCCTGCGGCGAGCCCCTGCTGTGTCGCGCCGCGGCGACCAGCAGCTGGGCGCCGGTGAGCGCCTGCCCGATTTCGTCGTGCAGCTCGCGCGCGATCCGGCCGCGCTCCTCCTCCTGCGCGGCGAGGATCCGGGCCGGAAGCAGCCTCAGCACGGCCGCTGCGGCGTGCCGCTCACGGCGCACCACGGCTTCGCGCAGCTCGCGGCGGATGGCGGGTACCAGGCGCGCCATTTTGCCCTTGGCCACGAAGTCGTGCGCGCCCGCGTGCATCGCGTTGACCGCCGTCTCCTCGCTGACGATTCCAGAGAGCATGATGAAGGGCAGTTCGCATCCGCGCGACTTGACCAGATCGAGGGCGGCGAGACCGCTGAAGGCGGGCAGTGAGTAGTCGGCGATGATGATGTCCCACCCGCCCGTCTCGAGCGCCGCCACCAGCTCCGATGCGGTCTCGACGCGGCGGTACGTGACCGCAAATCCGCCGCGCGAGAGCTCCCAGACGATGAGCGCAACATCGTCCTCCGAGTCCTCGACGACGAGCGCGCGCAGGGGTGTCTTCATTTCCGGTCCATCGAGCGGTGCGCGGGGGGTACAGGTCGCCTGCCGCGCGGCGCGCCTCATACGGCGCGCCGCGGTCGGCAAAGTACACGGATTCTTTAGCGCACGTCAGAAGCGATCGCATGCGGAACGTGACGCCGGTCACAGTGCCAACTAGTTCCGCATGCGGCGAAAAGCGGCCACGCAACAGTCACTTGGCGCGCGTGTCGGAAAAAGTCCTACACGGCCGCGACCGGGGCTTCGCATGCCAGAAAGAGCGTGCGGGAGATTCTCGCCGGCCCGGTACCGCCTGATGATCGCGCCATCGCAGGCCGCTTCGAACGCAACGACGAATGGGAGTGGAGAGATGCAAACCGACCGAATCCTGGACGATATCCGCGAGATGAATCTCGCCTACCTCATGCTCGCGAAGCACCCTCATCCGCGAAGACCGCGCGCAGGCCATCTTCCGCCTGGGCATCAGCGAGGAGCTCGCGGACCTGATTCACTCGCTGTCGGCGGCGCAGGTGCTGAAGCTCGCGGCCTCGAACATGCTGATGTTCCGGTTCCGGTTCGAGGGTCCGAGCATCCTCGGCCTGCTGACCAGCCACGGCGCCGAGCACCGGATGAACGCGGTGCATGCCGCGATCCTTGCGGCGAACCAGGTTCCGGAGACGGTCTGATGGGCGCGCGCAGCGTGGTGAACGACGCCCGCCAGGTCAACCTGGCGATCGAGCTGATCACGCTCGGCGCGCGGCTGCAGGTGCTCGAGGCCGAGACGACACTCTCGCGCGAGCGGCTGCTGCGGCTCTACAAGGAAGTGCAGGGCAAGTCGCCGCCGAAGGGCATGCTACCGTTCTCGACCGACTGGTTCATGACCTGGCAGCCGAACATCCACGCGTCGCTGTTCATGAACGTGCACGGCTACCTGGTGCGGCACGCCGAGACGAGCGGCATCGAGGCCACGGTGCGCGCCTACCGGCTCTACCTCGAGAACCTCAGAGCGGGCGCGCTCGAGCCGGTGCTCTCGTTCACCCGCGCCTGGACGCTGGTGCGCTACTTTCAGAGCGGGATGCTCACCCTGGTCGGGTGCGGCCGGTGCTCGGGGCAGTTCGTCGCCCACGCCTACGACCTGCATGAGCGCTTCGTCTGCGGCCTGTGCCACGTGCCGGCGCGCGCGGGCAAGACCAAGGCCGCGCGCGAGGAGTGCCTGGTCGACTGAATTCCGCGGCGCCGCGGCCTCCGCTCGCGCCGGGCGACCGGCTCAAGAATCGCGCCCGGCTGCCGAAATCCTCGCAGGGACGCCGGTAGCACGGGCGGCCCCCAGCCAGCGTAGGCGGCCGGGGCGGCCGTCCGGTCCGCCGCGGCCTGGAGCTCACATCCCCAAGCGGGCAACAAGATGCTGGTACTCATCGGATACCTGATCGTGGTCGCATCGGTGTTCGGCGGCTTCGCGCTCGCCGGCGGCCACCTCGGCGCGCTCGTGCAGCCGGTCGAGCTGCTCATGATCGGCGGCGCCGCGCTCGGCGCGTTCTTGTGCGGCAACTCCGGCAAGGTGCTGCGTGCGACCTTCGGCGCGCTGCCGTCGGTGCTGAGGGGCGCGAAGTACACCAAGGCGACCTACATGGCGCTGATGAGCCTGCTGTACGAGCTCCTCTCCAAGATCCGCAAGGAAGGCATGATGGCGGTCGAGCGCGACGTCGAGCGCCCGGCCGAAAGCCCGATCTTCGCGAAGTACCCCGTCATCCTCGCCGACCACCACGTGGTCGAGTTCCTCACCGATTACCTGCGCATCATGGTGAGCGGCAACCTGAATGCGCTCGAGATCGAGAACCTGATGGACAACGAGATCGAGACGCATCACCACGAGGCCCACGTGCCGGCCCACGCACTGCAGAAGGCGGCCGACGGGCTGCCTGCGTTCGGAATCGTGGCCGCGGTCATGCGGGGTCGTTCACACGATGGAATCGGTCGGCCTGCCCCCGGCCGAGCTCGGCAGGCTGATCGCCGCCGCGCTGGTCGGGACCTTCCTCGGCATCCTGCTCTCGTACGGATTCGTTGCGCCACTCGCCGCGAAGCTCGAGCAGCGGGGCAACGAGGCGACCAAGATGCTGCAGACGATCAAGGTCACCTTGCTCGCCAGCCTGAACGGCTACGCCCCGGCGCTGGCGGTCGAGTTCGGGCGCAAGGTGCTGTTCTCTGCCGAGCGGCCGAGCTTCGCCGAGCTCGAAGAGCACGTGAAACAAGCCAAGGCCCGCTGAGAGCGCGGGAGAGCGCAGATGGGCGTCCGCGAACGGCCGATCATCCAGATCAAGCGGATCAAGAAGGTCGCCGGCGCACACCACGGTGCGGCGTGGAAGATCGCCTACGCCGACTTCGTCACGGCGATGATGGCCTTCTTCCTGCTGATGTGGCTGATCGGATCGACGGCCAAGGGCGATCTCGAAGGCATCGCGGAGTACTTCCGCACACCGCTCAAGGTGAGCCTCGCGGGCGGCTCCGGCGCGGGCGATGCCTCGCACGTGATCAAGGGCGGCGGTAAGGACCTCACCCGTACCGAGGGCCAGGTGAAACAGGGCGAGATCCAGGTCGAGCGGCGGATCGTGAACATCAAGGCCGCCGAAGCCGAGCGTCGCCGGCGCGAGCTCGAAGCGCTCGAAGCCCTCAAACGCAGGGTCGAGGCGGTGATCGAGGGCAACCCGTCGCTCGAGCCGTTCCGCAAGCAGCTCCTGATCGATATCACCTCCGAGGGGCTGCGCATCCAGATCGTCGATGAGCTGAATCGGCCGATGTTCGATCTCGGCAGCGCGCATCTCAAGGACTACACGCGCACCATCCTGCGCGAGCTCGCGCCGGTGTTGAGCGAGGTCGAGAACAACGTCGCGCTCGCGGGCCACACCGACGCCGCGCCCTACGCCGGCGGCGCGCGCGGCTACTCCAACTGGGAGCTGTCGGCGGACCGGTCGAACGCCCTGCGGCGCGAGCTGGTCGCCGGCGGGCTGGGCGAGCACAAGATCGTGCGCGTGGTCGGGCTCGCCTCCTCGGTCCTGCTTCGCGCCGACGATCCGTGGAATCCGGCCAACCGGCGCATCAGCATCGTCGTGCTCAACAAGGCGACCGAGGAGCGGATCCGACGCGACGGCGTGATCACCAATGCGCCGGTGCGCGAACCGACTGCGACCGAGACGCTGCAATCCGGGGCGGCTGCCGTGCCGGAAGCGGCGGCCACGGCGGCGCCCGCGGGGCGCTAGAGGCGCCGCGACCAGGGCTGCGCGGGCGGGTTCGTGCGCTGGGACGGGGGTGCTCGCAACTCGGATCGTCGGGCCCCCGCCGCGGCGCTTCACCGGCGCACGCCGGAGGAAGCTTGCCGCGCCCGGCGTGCGGGCGTCGGCGAATTGAGGCCGAAAACGTCGGGTAATCGAGCGATCCGGCCGAACGGCTGCTCGCCATACTGGCGGCGAAGACCATGCCTGCCGCCCGATGGCCGAACAGGAACAGCTCGAACGAACCGAATGGCCCTCCCCGCGGCGCCTGGAGAAGGCGCGCGAGGAGGGTCAGGTCGCGCGCTCGCGCGAGCTCGCGACCTTCCTGATGCTGGGCGCCGCGGCCGTGGGCGCGCTCGCTCTCGGCGGCACGCTCTACCGCGACTGGACCGGCCTGGTTCGGCGCAGGCCTCTCCTTCGGCCGCGCCGAGGCGTTCGAGACGGCCGCGATGGCCAGGCTGCTCGGCGACCTCGCGCGTGCTGGCCTGCTCTCCGCCGCGCCACTGCTCGCGCTCGTCGCGCTCTGCGGGGCCGCCGCGTTTCTGATGCTCGGCGGGTGGACGCTCTCCACCAAGGCGTTCGCCCCGGATGCCGCCCGCCTGAACCCGGTCCGCCTGGTGAAGAACGTCTTCTCGGTGCGCGGGCTCGGCGAGCTCGTGAAGGCGATCCTGAAAGCGCTCGTCCTCGGCGGCCTCGCCGCGTGGGCGCTCCATCTTTTCCTGGCCGATATCACCGGCCTCGCCGCGCTGCCGCTCGCGACCAGCGTGCAGCACGCACTCCGCGTCATCGGGTGGTCGTGGCTGGTGCTGGTCGGCGGGCTCGCGCTGATCGCCGCGGTCGACGTCCCGTTCGAGCTCTGGCGGCACTACTCCGGCCTCAAGATGTCGCGCCGCGAGGTGCGCGACGAGCTGAAGGAGACCGAGGGCGACCCGCAGATCAGGGCCCGAGTGCGCAGCGCGCAACGCGACGCGGCGCGCCGCCGGATGATGGCCGCGGTGCCGAAGGCCGACGTGATCGTGACTAACCCCACGCATTTCGCGGTCGCCCTCGCTTACACTGAAACGATGCGCGCGCCTCGGGTCGTCGCCAAGGGCGCGGACCTGCTCGCCGCACGCATCCGCGAGCTCGGTGTGACGCACGGCGTCCCGACGCTCGAGGCGCCGGCGCTCGCCCGCGCGCTCTATCGCCACGTGCCGCTCGAGCGCGAGGTGCCGCAGGCGCTGTACGAGGCGGTCGCGCTGGTGATGGCCTACGTCTTCCAGCTGCGCGCCGGGCGCGGCGGCGCGCTGCCGCCTCCGGCGGCGCTGCCGGTCCCGCAGGCGCTCGATCCGGGAGTACAGGCATGACCACCGCCGCAGCACGCCTGCCGTGGCTCTCCCGCAGCCTCGTAACCGGCCTCGCCGGACCGATCCTCATCGTCCTCGTCCTGGCGATGATGATCCTGCCGCTGCCGCCGTTCGCACTCGACCTGCTGTTCACCTTCAACATCGCGGTCGCGATGATGGTGCTGCTGGTGAGTCTGTACGTTCTCAAGCCGCTCGAGTTCGCGGTCTTCCCGACCGTGCTGCTGGTCACGACCCTGTTGCGGCTCTCGCTCAACGTGGCATCCACTCGCGTGGTACTGATGAACGGCCACGCCGGCCCGGATGCCGCCGGCAAGGTGATCGAGGCCTTCGGGCATTTCCTGGTCGGTGGAAACTTCGCCGTGGGTCTGGTCGTGTTCACGATCCTGGTGGTGATCAACTTCGTGGTGATCACCAAGGGCGCCGGGCGCATCGCCGAAGTTTCGGCGCGCTTCACCCTGGACGCGATGCCCGGCAAGCAGATGGCGATCGACGCCGACCTGAACGCCGGCCTGATCGGGGAGGACGAGGCGCGCCGGCGCCGCCAGGAGATCGCCGACGAGGCCGACTTTTACGGCGCGATGGACGGCGCGAGCAAATTCGTGCGCGGCGACGCGATCGCCGGGATCCTGATCCTCGTTGTCAACGTCATCGGCGGCCTCGCGATCGGCATGCTTCAGCACGAGCTCCGCGTTCGCGCAGGCCACCCGCAATTACGTGCTGCTCGCGATCGGCGACGGGCTGGTTGCGCAGATCCCCGCGCTGGTGATTTCGACCGCCGCCGGCATCGTCGTGAGCCGCGTCGGAAGCGGGGCGAACGTCGGCGGCCAGATCTTCGATCAGCTGCTGCGGAACAACGCCGCGCTGGCGATCACCGCCAGCATCCTCGGCGTGCTCGGGATGCTACCCGGCATGCCGCACGCGGCGTTCCTCTTATTCGCCGCGCTGCTCGGTGGCGTCGTCTGGTGGCGCGCGCGCAGAGGCGAGCGCACCGTCGCGCCGCCGCCGCCGGCGGCGCCGGCCGAGACCCTGGAGGTCGGCTGGGACGACGTCGCCGCGGTCGATCCGCTCGGACTTGAAGTTGGATTCCGCCTAGTGCCCCTGGTCGACCGCGCGCAGGACGGCGACTTGCTGCGCCGGATCAAGGCGATCCGCAAGAAGTTCGCGCAGGAGATCGGCTTCCTCCCGCCGGCGGTGCACATCCGCGACAACCTCGAGCTCAAGCCGAACGCGTACCGGATCACGCTCAAGGGTGTGGACGTCGCGCACGGCGAGATCAACCCGGGAATGCATCTCGCGATCAACCCGGGGCGCGTCGCCGGCGCGCTGCCCGGGCCCGCGACCAAGGACCCCGCGTTCGGCCTGCCCGCGGTGTGGATCGATACCGCCGCACGCGAGCACGCCCAGTCGCTCGGCTACACGGTGGTGGACGCGGCCACGGTCGCCGCGACCCACCTCTCGCAGGTCCTGCACTCGCACGCGGCCGAGCTGCTCGGTCGGCAGGAGACGCAGAGCCTGCTCGACCACCTGGCGAAGAGCGCGCCGAAGCTCGTCGACGAGCTGGTGCCGAAGCTGGTGCCGCTCGGCACGCTGCAAAAGGTGCTTCAGAACCTGCTCGCAGAGCAAGTCGCGATCCGCGACCTGCGCACGGTGTGCGAGACTGTCGCCGACTGCGCGCTGCGCACTCAGGAACCGGGCGAGCTCACCGCTGCGGTGCGCCGCGCGCTCGGCCGCGCGATCGTCCAGCAGGCTGTGCCTGGTCCGCGCGACCTGGAGGTGATCGCGCTCGACGCCGAGCTCGAGCACGTGCTCGCCCAGGCGGTCGCGAGCGGCGGCGAGCACGCCGCGGTCGAACCCGGACTCGCGAGCTCGCTCCTTGCACAGGCCGCGCGCGCGGTCGAACGGCAGGAGACGCTTGGGCTGCCGACCGTACTGCTCGTTCCCGACCGGCTGCGCGCACCGCTCGCCCGCCTGCTGCGCCGCGCGGTTCCGCAATTGCGGGTGATCGCCACCAGCGAGGTGCCCGACGCCCGCGTGGTGCGAGTCACGACCACACTAGGAGGTAGAGCATGAGCCTGGCGAAATTCTGCGCGCCGACCGCGCGCGAGGCGTTGCGACAAGTGCGCGAGCGCCTCGGCGCCGAGGCTGTGATACTCGCCAACCGTGCGGTGCAAGGCGGCGTCGAGATCATCGCGCTGCCGGCCCAGGCGATGAACGTGCTCCTCGCCCCCGCTGCGCCGAGTGCGCCGGCAGGCCCTGCGCCGGCGAGTCGCGAGCCACGCCCCGCGGCGCAGCCGATCCCGCAAGCGACTCCGAGCGCGCCGCCGACCGCGCCGATGCAGCCCGCGCAGGCGAGCGCGCCTGCCGCGGCGAAGGCGCGCGCCAGCGCCGACGGCGGCACCGTGCTGGTGCGCGAGGAGCTGCGCTCGATGCGGCGCATGCTCGAGGCGCAGTTCGCGAGCCTCGCGTGGAGCGAATCGATGCGCCGACATCCGCTGCGGATGCGACTCACCGGCCAGATGCTCGCGGCCGGCTTCAGTCCGGCGCTCGTGCGCCGTGCGCTCGAGCGACTGCCCGACGACTACACCGAAAGCCAGGCACGAGGCTGGCTACACTCGGCGCTCGAGCAAAACCTCACTTGCGTGCCGCAGGGCGAGGACATCGTCGACCGCGGCGGCGTGTACGCGCTGGTCGGGCCGACCGGCGTCGGCAAGACGACGACCACCGCGAAGCTCGCGGCGCGCTGCGCGGTGAAGTTCGGCGCGCAGAAGCTCGCCTTGATCACCACCGACGGCTACCGCGTCGGCGCGCACGACCAGCTGCAGGCGTACGGGCGGATTCTCGGTGTGAAGGTCCATGCGATCCACGACGATGGCGCGCTGCGCAACATGATCCGCGAGCTCGCCGGCAAGCACCTCGTGCTGATCGACACCGTAGGCATGGGGCAGCGCGACGCGCGGGTCGCCGACCAGCTCACGATCCTGGCCGGCGCGCGCATCGAGCGCCTGTTGCTGCTCAACGCGACCTCGCAGCCAGAGACGCTCGAGGAAGTCGTCCAGGCGTATTCGGCCGGCGGGCTGCGCGGCGCGGTCGTGAGCAAGGCCGACGAGGCTGCGAAGCTGGGCGGCGTGCTCGATTGCGTGATCCGGCACCGGTTGCCGCTGCACTACGTGGCAAACGGCCAGCGCGTGCCGGAGGACCTGCATTTCGTGAATCCGCAGTACCTGCTGCATCGCGCGCTCAAGCCGGCCGTCCAACCGACCGCGTTCCGCCTGCGCGACGACGAACTGCCGCTCGCGGCGGCGCAGTTCCAGGGGCCGCAAGCTGCGGCGCGAGCGGCTCATGCTTGAGCGCCACGCTGATCAGGCCGCGGGCCTGCGCCGCCTGTTTGCCCGCAGGCCGCAGTACGCGGTGGTGCTGGCGGGCGAGACGCACGACAAGGCGATGCTCGCGATTGGGCTCGCCCGCTCGCTCGCCGCGCGCGGCGAGCGAGCGGTCCTGATCGACCAGAGTGCGGGGTCGTGCCCCAAGCACTGGGTTTGAGTGCGCGCTACCAGCTCGCGCACGTCCTGTCTGGCGAGCGGCGGCTCGCAGACACGGTGCTCCCGGCCCCGGGGGGTTCGTGGTACTGCCGGCAACACGCGGCCTGGCCGAGCTCTGCCGCGTGGGGACGGACGCCGCGACGCAGCTCGTGCGCGAGCTCGTCCACGGCCGCTACGCGGCAGACGTGCTGCTCGTCAACGCCCGCAGCGCCGACCTCGCGCGCGTCGCGCAGGCGTTCGGCGACGGCGCTCGATTCCTGGTGGTGGCATCGAGCATGCCCGAGGGACTGACCAGCGCCTACACCGACATCAAGCGCCTGCAACGCATCGCGGGCGATCGGCCGCTCGAAGTACTGGTCAGCCGGGCGCGCGGAGACGGCGCCGCGCGCAACGTGTTCGACAAGCTCGCCGCGGTCGCGTGGCGATTCGCCGGGGCCGACCTGAGCTATGCCGGACACCTTCCGGCAGCGGCGCTTCGTGACGCGCACTCCGGCGCGGGCGGGGGCGCGCAGTGGGTGCTGGAGCGCTTGGTGGATGCGTGCCACGAGCGGGTGGCGGCGGCGCCGGAGCGCGAGTACGTCCCGCGCGCGGCGCGCGGCCCGGCCGTGATGGGCTCGGGCTACTGAGCGCGGTTCTACGACCGTGGAACTCGCAGCGACCTATCGACCGGCGGGCAATTTCGAGGCGCGAGGCGGCGCTCGCCGAATACGCGCCGCTCGTGCGCCGTATCGCGCACCATCTCCTCGCCCGGCTACCCTCGAGCGTGTCGCTCGATGATATCGTCCAGGCCGGCATGATCGGGCTGATGGACGCGCTCGGACGCTTCGAGGAGGGCCAGGGTACGCAGTTCGCGACCTACGCCAGTCAGCGCATCCGCGGCGCGATGCTCGACGAGCTGCGTGGCCACGACTGGCTGCCGCGCGCCGCGCGCAAGTCGATGCGCGAGATCGATGCGGCGCTCGGCCGGCTGCAGCAGCGTCTCGGCCGCTCGCCGAGCGAGGCCGAGATCGCGGCAGACCTGAAGGTGCCGCTCGCCACCTATCAGCAGATGCTGCAGGACGCGAAAGGACATCAGCTCGTGCATTTGGAGGACTTCTCCGACGGCGAAGACGAGAACCTGCTCGAGCGCTCGGTCGCCGCGGAAGGCGCCGAAAATCCGCTTGCCATGCTGCAGGATAAGCGGTTCCGCGGCGCGCTGGTGACGGCGATCGCCGATCTGCCGGAGCGCGAGAACACCGTGATGGGCCTGTACTACGAGCAGGAGCTCAACTTCCGCGAGATCGCCGCCGTGCTCGGCGTCACCGAGTCGCGCGTATGCCAGATCCACACCCAGGCAGTAGCGCGGTTGCGGGCCGCGCTGCAGGACTGGCGCGAAGCGTCCTGAGGCAGCGTTGGACCTCTTGAGCCTACTCGGCCTCGCGCTCGCGCTCGCCGGGATCATCGGCGGTTTGGTGATCGAGGGCGGGCATCCGGCCTCGCTCGCGCAGCTCGCGGCATTCTGATCGTGTTCTGCGGCACGCTCGGTGCGGTGATGGTGCAGACGCCGCGCCCGGTGTTCGCTCGCGCGCTCGGCATGCTGCGCTGGGTGCTGTTCCCGCCGCGTCCGGATCTCGACGCGGTCGCATGGCGCGTTGCCGGCTGGGCGCAGGTGGTGCGCAAGGACGGGCTGCTCGCGCTCGAGGCGCGCATCGGCACGGCCGGCGATCCGTTCGTCAAGCGCGGCCTGCAAATGCTCGCCGACGGCTTCGACGCCGCGAAGCTGCGCGACGCGCTCGAGAGCGAGCTCGCAGGCTACGACGAGCGCCTGCGGGTCGCGGCGCGCGTGTGGGAGGGCGCGGGCGGCTACGCGCCGACGATCGGCATCCTCGGTGCGGTGCTCGGCTTGATCCAGGTGATGGAGCACCTGAACGATCCGGCGCGACTCGGACCGGGCATCGCGGTGGCGTTCGTCGCAACGGTGTACGGCGTAGGGCTCGCCAACCTGCTGTTCCTGCCGATCTCGAACAAGCTGAAGGGGCTGGTGCGCGAGCAGGTGCTCGAGCGCGAGATGCTGATCGACGGGCTCGCCGGGATTGCCGACGGCGAGCATCCGCGGGTGATCGAGGCGCGCCTGCGCGCCTGGCGCGAGTAGGGGTGCGGCCGATGGCGCGGCAGCGGCGACGCCGGCACGAGGAGCGCGAGAACCACGACCGCTGGCTCGTGTCCTACGCCGATTTCATCACGCTGCTGTTCGCCTTCTTCGTCCTGATGTATGCGATCTCGTCGCTGAACGAGGGCAAGTACCGCGTGCTGTCGAGCTCGCTCGCCGGGGGTGTTCGGCCCGGCGCAGCGCCCGGCCGATCTCGGCGCCGCGCCGGTGATCGTCGATGCGTCCGGGCATGCGCGCGCGCGCCGCCGCGCCGAGGAGGCGCGCGCCAAGGCGATGGTCGATGCCGCGCTCGCGGCGCTCGCCGACCACGTCGCCGCGGGCACCGTGCGAGTGACGCAGGGGCCGCGCGGCGTCGAGATCGACATCGCGGCGGCGGCGCTGTTCGCGACCGGCGAGGCGCGCGTCGAGCCGCACGCCGCCGCGCTCATCGCGTCGGTCGCGCGCGCTCGCCGCGGTCGATGCGCCGCTCGCGATCGAGGGCCACACCGACGACGTGCCGATCGCGACTGCCCAGTTCCCCTCGAACTGGGAGCTCGCCGGCGCGCGCGCGGCGGCGGTCGTCCGGCTGCTCGCCGTGAACGGCGTCGCCCCGGCGCGCCTGTCGGCGGTCGGCTACGCCGACCAGCGCCCGGTCGAGCCGAACGCGACTGCTGACGGCCGCGCGCGCAACCGGCGCGTGACGGTCTTGGTGCAGACCGTCCCAGCCGAGTCGGCCAGGATCCAGGTTCTCCGGTGAGGTTGCGGGCGCGGCTGCGACGCGCGCCGCCAGCGTGCGCGTCGCGCGCCCTGTGGCGGACGTCGCAGCCTAGGCGACGAGCAATACGCTGCCGGCGGGCGCATCGCCGACGCTGCGCCCGTCCGGCCCGTAGACCGCCCGCGGCGCGCCTGCGGCGGCGCGCAGGCCGTCGAGAAGCCGCTCGTTGTGCCCGCGCAGCTGTGCGAGCAGCAGGCCGTTCTCGTGGTTCAGGCGTCTCGCCTTGCGCGCCACGCCCTGCAGCGCTTCCCAGCCGCCGGCGAGCACACGACCGCGCTCGCCGGCGCGCTGCGCAAGCGCGTCGACTGCGGCCGTGCCGGGCGCGAGACCGGCGCGCGCGAAGAGATCGCGGCAGCGCGGCGCGAAGCGCTCGATCTCGGCCGCGCTCCGCGACTTCGCCTCCGCGAGCGCCCCGAGGGCGTCGATGGCGTTCGACAGCAACGCGCGCCGCTCGTCCTCGAGCAGCGCGACGAAGCGGTGGAGTGCGGCGAGCTGCTCGTCCAGCAGCCGCGCGAGCGGCTCGGTCGTCGGGGTCACGGCTGCAGGAATCGGAGCGAAGGGCCGGGGTCAGCGGCTGCGCGAGAGCAGCTCTGCGACACCCTTCAGGAGGTTGTCGGCCACGGCATCCGCGTTCACGCGGAACCGGCCCTCGGCGATCGCCTGGCGGATCTCCTCGACGCGGCCCGCGTCGAAGCCGCCGTCGGCGATCCGGGCTTCGATCGCGTTCAGCTGCCGCGAAAGTTCGCTGATGCTGACAGCGTCGCGCGCCGCCCCGGCCGTCTCATCGGCCTTGTGCGCCGTCGGACGCTTGGCGAGGTCCGGCGCGCCGCCGGCCTTGCCGGTGGCGACCTGATCGAATCCCTGGATGATCTTCACGGCGTTTCCTCCGATGCGACCGGGCTTACCAGCGCTCCTGCGCGGGGGCATCAGCACATCGAGCTTGTGCCTTTGCCAGACCGACATTATCGGCGCGAGCGCCACCGACTTGAGGGCGTTCTGCACGAATTCGTGCAATCGCCCCGCGCGTGCGTCGGCGTGAGCCGGTCGGCCGGCCCGCACCTGGGATCGCTCGGCCCTCATCGCAGTAGTCCCTGCCCGTGCTAACGGCAGCTGCGCCGAAAACTTGACCTTGTCGCATCGGGACTACCGCAACTCGACCAGTCCGCCCGCCCGGGCGGTCCCGGTGACCACCTTCCCGGAGGCGATGCGCACCTGGACCATCTGGCCGCTGAATCCACTGCCGAGCGCGCGGCCTTCGGACTGAACCACGAAGCCCGGCCCGGCATACCGGACCCTGACCGTATCCCCGGCGCCCACGACCTGGCGGGGCCGCAGCATGTTCTGGTGAAGGATCTCGCCGGCTGGCACGTTGCGCGCGGCGACCATTTCCGCGGCGTCCGCGAGCTCGGTCAGGACCGCCGACCCGGACCGTGTCACCTCCCGGACCTCGATGGCGAGGTCGTCCTGAGCCACGCGCTGGCCGGCCTGGAGCGCTCGGGCGACGACCACCGCCGGCATGCTCACACGGACTTCCACCGGTACGTACACGCGCCAGGTCGGCGCGTGACATTGAACGATCACCTGCGAGCGCCCCCACGCCCGGGCGCCGACCGGCAGCGATGCCACGGGGGCCGGGCAGGCCGCCAGGCGTAGCCGCGGATCGAGCTTGCCCACCGACACCCGGGCCTCGCCTCGCAGACCGGCCGCCTGCCGGACCGCGAATTCCTCGGCCAGGGCCTCGAGCGCCGTGAGATTCTGCACGTCCTGCGCCTGCGCCTGCGCCTGCGCCGGCGCGGCGGCGAGCGCCGTGGCGGCGACGAGCGCGAGCCAGAGTATCCTGATCACAGTCGGCCTCCGTTGCCGGTGCGTGTTGCCGGTGCGTGAATTCTCGATCTCCGGCCGCGCCATTAGACCCGCGGCCGGGTAGCGCCGGTGCCGCGAATAGCGGGCAAAAAGCGGCCCTTATCGGGGCGCCGCGCGCGCGCCGGTCGGGCGACACTCCATGCACTCGAAAAGCCGCTGGAGGCACAAATGATCCGCAGCGTCGACGACGCTCTGCGTTTCAACGAGCAGGCGCTCAAGCTGCGCGCGCAGCGCCAGGCGGTGCTCGCCTCGAACATCGCGCACGCCGACACCCCGAACTTCAAGGCCGTCGACGTCGATTTCGCGCAGGCGCTGAAGCGGGCGGTGGCGCAGCAGGCGTCGCCGGGCGCACCGGCGCGCACCGACCCCGCGCACCTCGGCGGGGCGCAGCCGGCCGGCGCCGCGGCAGCGGTGAGACTGGTCGAGCGCGAGACGCCGATGCGCTCGGCCGATGGCAACACCGTCAATATGGACCGCGAGCGCGCCGAGTTCGCGGCGAACACGCTGCGCTACGAGGCCGCGCTTCGCTTTCTGCACGGGCAGATCAAGTCGCTGCTCGCGGCGCTGCAGGGCTGACCGACCAAGGGAGTTCCACTCATGTCGCTCACCAAAGTGATGAATATCGCCGGCACCGCGCTGCAGGCGCAGTCCCAGCGCCTGAATACCGTGGCGAGCAACCTGGCCAACGCCGAGAGCGTCGCCGGGCCCGACGGCCAGGCCTATCGCGCGCGCCACGTCGTGTTCCAGGCCGCGGCGGTGCCGGGCGCCCCGGGCATGTCCGGCGTGAAGGTGACCCAGGTGATCGAGGACAACTCGCCGGGACGCAAGGTTTTCGACCCCGAGCACCCGCTCGCCGACGCCGAGGGCTACGTCACCGGCTCGAACGTGAACGCGGTCGAGGAGATGGTCAACATGATCTCGGCGGCACGCTCCTACCAGACCAGCCTCGAGGTGATGAACACGGCGAAGAACCTGCTCGCCAAGACGCTGAACCTCGGTAGCTGAGCGGGAGAAAGGCGCGGGATGCGGCACGAATCGGTGAACTGCGCGGCAATCCCGCCGCTGTTCGGCCGAATGCCGTGGCGGGCACCGGCCATAATGAGATCGACCGTATCTGCCGGCGAAAGGCGTCGATGAGCACGATCCAGACAGCAGCACTCTCTGCCGCCGCGAGCGGTCCGGTCGCCGCGGCCACGCGCGGCGTCATGGACGAGCAAGAGGATCGCTTCCTCAGGCTGCTCGTCGCGCAGATGCGCAGCCAGGACCCGCTCAATCCGCTCGACAACGCGCAGGTCACGACCCAGCTCGCGCAGATCAGCACCGTGCGCGGGATCGAGCAGCTCAATGCGACCGTGAGCTCGCTGCTGCAGGCGCTCTCGACCGGCCAAGCGTTGCAGGCGAGCGCGCTGGTCGGGCGCGGCGTGCTCGTGCCGGGCAGCACGCTCGAGCTCGCGAACGGCGCTGCGCTGGCCGCGGTCGAGCTCCCGCAGCCGGTCGACGGCCTGCGCGTCACGATCACCGACGCGTCCGGCCGGCCGGTGAACACCGTGGCTCTCGGTGCGCACGGCGCCGGACTGCTGCAGATCCAGTGGGACGGCGCGACCGAAAGCGGCGCGCCGGCCGCACCCGGGGTGTACACGTTCGCGGTCGACGCCACGGCGGGCGGCAAACCGGTACCGGTGAACCGGCTCGCGCTCGGCGTCGTCGAAGGCGTCACGCCGGGCAAAGCTGGCACGACGATCACCGCCGCCGGGCTCGGCACGTTCAGCCTCGAGCAGATCCGCATGATCCAGTAACCGGCGCTGCGAGGATGCCACCCTGCAGATTCCGATTGACGATATGAGCGCACAACCCGAACACCGGTCGTACGAACGAGGGGGACAGTCCCCTTGCACATGCCCCGGAACGAACAAGGGGCGCGCCTTTTGTAGGTCCCCGGTCGGGGCACAAGGAGGTCTTTCAACACGCTGTCCAAGGAGCGCGCAATGAGCTTCCAGCAGGGCCTATCGGGCCTCAACGCCGCGGCAAAGAACCTCGACGTCGTCGGCAACAACGTCGCCAACGCGAGCACCGTCGGATTCAAGAGCTCGACCGCGCAGTTTGCCGACGTGTTCGCGAACTCGCTCGCCGGCGCCGGCGGCGTGCAGGTCGGGATCGGGACCACGATCAGCCGAGTGAACCAGAACTTCACCCAGGGCAACATCAGCACCACGGCGAACGCGCTCGACATCGCGATCAACGGCAAGGGGTTCTTCCGGATGAACAACAACGGCGCGATCACCTACCAGCGCAACGGCCAGTTCATGCTGGACAATGCCGGCTACGTCGTGAACGCGACCGGGCAGCGCCTGACCGGCTACCCGCCGGCGCCCGGCGGCGGCGTGATCACCGCGACGCCGCAGGACCTGCGCATCGACTTCAGCGACATTCCGCCCTCGATCACCACCCTTGCCCAAGTGGTCTCGAACCTCGACTCGCGCATGAGCGCCCTCAACCCGGCGCTGTTCAACATGAACGACGCGACCACCTATTCGAGCGCCACCTCGCTCACGACTTACGACACGCTCGGCAACCCGCATACGCTGACGCTGTACTACCTGAAGACCGCGGCCAACACCTGGGACGTGTTCGGCGCTAACGACGGCGTGCAGCTCGGCGCCGGTGCGCTCGGCACGGTCACGTTCAACCCGGACGGCAGCCTGGCGGCCGGCGCGAACATCCCGATCAGCGCCCCGGTCACGACCGGCGCGGTGACGCCGATGGCCTACACCGTCGACTTGACCGGCACGACGCAGTTCGGCTCGAACTTCGGCGTGAACCAGCTCACGCAGGACGGCTATTCGTCCGGCCGCATCGCGGGCTACAGCGTTGCGGCAGACGGCATGATGCTCGCGCGCTACACGAACGGGCAATCGCGTACCCTCGGCCAGGTCGCGCTCGCCGACTTCGTGAATCCGCAGGGGCTGCAGCCGCTCGGCAACAACCAGTGGGCCGAGACCCCCGAGTCGGGCCAGCCGCTGGTGGGCGCCCCGGACAGCGCCAGCCTCGGCGTTCTGCAGTCCGGCGCGGTCGAGGACTCGAACATCGACCTCACCGCCGAGCTGGTGAGCCTGATCACCGCACAGCGCGTGTACCAGGCGAACGCGCAGACCATCCGCGCGCAGGACCAGATCCTGCAGACGCTGGTCAACCTGCGCTAGCGTACGCGCGGGCCTGCGCCGTGGACCGACTGATCTACGTGGCGATGAGCGGTGCAAGAGCGACGCTCGATCGCATGACCACGACCACGTCGAACCTCGCCAACGCCGCCACACCGGGCTTTCGCGCCCAGCTCACCGCGTTCCGCGCGGCGCCGCTCGCGAACGAGCGGCTGCGCGTCTTCGCCACCGAATCGACGAACGGCTACGACTTCAGCGAGGGGTCGATCCAACGCACCGGGCGCAACCTCGACGTCGCGATCCAGGGTCGCGGCTGGCTCGCGGTGCAGACGCCCGATGGCACCGAGGCGTACACGCGGGCCGGCAACCTGCAGCTCTCCGAGAGCGGCCTGCTCACCACCGGCTCCGGCTTGCCGGTGCTCGGCGACGGCGGCCAGGTCACCGTGCCGCCGGACAGCCAGGTGATGATCGGTGCGGACGGCACGATCTCGGCGATGCCGAACAAGCCCGGCGACACCGGCGTCGCCGCGGTCGGCCGCCTGAAGCTCGTCAACCCGCCCGAGGAGGAGCTGCGGCGTGGCGACGATGGGCTCTTCCGTCTCGCGAGCGGCGCCGAGGCGCCGGCCGATCCGGCGGTTCGCGTCGTGAGCGGCGGCCTCGAATCGAGCAACGTCAATTCGGCCGAGGCGCTGGTCGGCATGATCGCGCTCGCCCGCCAATTCGACCTGCAGATGAGAATGCTGCAGATGGCCGAGCAGAACGAGCGCCAGGCGGCGCAACTGCTGGGAACCAGTCCTTGAGGAGTACACATGATCCGCTCGCTCTGGATCGCCAAGACCGGACTCGACGCGCAGCAGACGCAGATCGACGTCATCGCCAACAACCTCGCCAACGTCGGCACGAACGGCTTCAGCGCTCGCGCGCGGTATTCGAGGACCTCGTCTACCAGACGCTGCGCCAGCCGGGCGCGCAGTCCACCCAGCAGACGCAGCTGCCCTCGGGACTGCAGATCGGCACCGGCGTGCGCGTGGTCGGCACGAGCCGTGTGCACACGCAGGGCAATCTGCAGCAGACCGGCAACGCGCTCGACGTCGCGATCCAGGGCCAGGGTTTCTTCCAGGTCCAGCTCCCGGACGGCACCACCGCGTACACACGCGACGGTGCGTTCCAGGTCGACAGCCAGGGCCAGCTCGTCACCGCGAGCGGGTTCGGCGTGATGCCGAACATCACGATCCCGCCCAACACGATCAAGGTGAGCATCGCCCAGGACGGCACGGTGAGCGTGACGCAGGCGGGCTCGGCCAGCTCGACCCAGGTCGGTCAGCTGCAGCTCGCGAACTTCGTCAACCCGACCGGCCTCACGAGCTTCGGCCAGAACCTGTACGTCGAGAGCGCCGCTTCCGGCACGCCGCAGACCGGCAACCCGGGACAGAACGGGCTGGGGCTGCTCAATCAAGGCTTCGTCGAGACTTCGAACGTGAACGTCGCCGAGGAGCTGGTGAACATGATCCAGACGCAGCGCGCGTTCGAAATCAACTCGAAGGCGATCCAGGTCTCCGACCAGATGCTGCAGCGGCTTGCGCAGCTGTGACCTCGGAGCCCCGCATCCGCCGCCTGGCCTGGGCGATCGCTGGCACCGCGTGCCTCGCGGCGGCCGGTTGCGTCACGCAGCCGGTCGAGGTGCGCGAGCCGACCACCATGCGGGCGGCGCCGCCGGCGCCGCCCGCTCCGCGCAACGGCGCGATCTACCAGGGCGAGCGCCACTACGCGCCGCTCTTCGAGGACCGGCGCGCGCGCCGCGTCGGCGACACGCTGACGATCGCGCTCAACGAGAAGACCAACGCGAGCCGCTCCTCGCAGTCGAAGGCTTCGCGCGAGGGCGATGTCGGGTTCAGCGTCCCCACGGTCTCGAAGCTCCCGCTGAAGTTCCTCCAGGGCACGGAGATCGCCGCGAGCTCGTCGAACACCTTCGAGGGCAAGGGCGACGCGGCGAGTTCCAACCTGTTCACCGGCACGATCACGGTCACGGTGGTCGAGGTGCTGCCCAACGGCAACCTGCTCGTTTCCGGCGAGAAGCAGATCGGCATCAACCAAAGCTCGGAGTTCCTGCGCTTCTCCGGCGTCGTGAACCCGGTCACCATCCAGGCCGCGAACACCGTCTCGTCGACCCAGGTGGCCGACGCGCGCATGGAGTACCGCGGCTCGGGCTACATCGACGAGGCGCAGACGATGGGCTGGCTCGCGCGCTTCTTCCTCACCGTGCTGCCGTTCTAGCACCCGTCTCATAGAGATGCCGTCGCCGTCGCGAAGCATGACCGGATTCCGAGCACGCCTCAAGGCGGCGCTCGGTGCGCTCACCGTCGGATTCGCGCTCGCCGCCGCGGGTCCGGCACACGCGCAGCGGATCAAGGATCTGGCGAGCGTGCAGGGCGTGCGGTCGAACCAGCTGATCGGCTACGGCCTGGTGGTCGGCCTGGACGGCAGCGGCGACCAGACCACGCAGACCCCGTTCACCGTGCAGAGCATCACCGCGATGCTGTCGCAGCTCGGGGTGAACCTGCCGCCCGGCACCAACCTGCAACTGCGCAACGTGGCCGCGGTGATGGCGACCGCGGTGCTGCCGCCGTTCGCCAGGCCCGGCCAGCAGGTCGACGTCACGGTGAGCTCGCTCGGCAACGCCCGCAGCCTGCGCGGCGGCACGCTGCTCCTCACGCCGCTGCGCGGTGCCGACGGGCGCATCTACGGCATGGCGCAGGGCAACGTGGTCGTCGCAGGCGCGGGCGCCGCGGCCGGCGGCAGCGGGGTCAAGATCAACCAGCTCAATTCGGGGCGTATTCCGAGCGGGGCGACGGTCGAGCAGGAAGTGCCGACTCCGGTCGGGCAGGGCGAGTACGTCAATCTCGAGCTCCACGGCACCGACTTCGCGACCGCGGGCTTGATCGCCGAGGCGATCAACCGGCGTGCACCCGGCGCGGCCGCGGCGCTCGACGGCCGCGTGGTCCAGGTCCGCGCGCCGCGCGATTCGAACGAGCGCGTCGCCTTCCTGGCGATGGTGAACGAGCTCGCGGTCGACGCGCCGGCGCCCGCTGCGAAAGTGATCATCAACGCGCGCACCGGCTCGGTGGTGATGAACCGGGCGGTGATGCTCGAGGAGGCCGCAGTCGCGCACGGCAGCCTGTCCGTGGCAATCTCGAGCGACCCGGTCGTCAGCCAGCCCAATCCCTTCGGCTCGGGGCAGACGGTGGTGACCGAGCGTACCCGCGTCCAGATCCAGCAGGAAGGCGGCCAGCTCGTGCACGTGCCGGCGAGTGCCAAGCTCGTCGACGTGGTGAGCGCGCTGAATGCGATGGGCGCGACGCCCACCGATCTCCTGGCGATCCTGCAGGCGCTCAAGGCGGCCGGGTCGCTCAAGGCCGAGCTCGAGATCATCTGAGGAATCCGCGGACCGCGATGCGCGCGATCAACCCGCCGCCGGAGCGCTACTCGCTCGAAGTGAACGGGCTCGCCGACCTGCGCCGCGAGGCGCGCGCCGACACGCCGGAGGCGCGGCGCCGGATCGCGCTGCAGTTCGAGGCGCTCGTCATCCAGATGATGATGAAGAGCATGCGCGAAGCGCTGCCGCACTCGGATCTGTTCTCGAACGACGCCGTGCGGCTCACGCAGGGCCTCGCTGACGCCGAGCTCGCGCAGCAATCCGCCGGACGCGGCTTCGGATTCGCCGACTTGATCACGCAGCAGCTCGGGGCGCGCCGCGGCGGCAATCGCGCCGGCCGCGCGGGTGGCGCCGAAGCCGCCGCGAGCGGCCGCTGCCGCGCCGGCGCCGGCACCCGTCGCGCGTGGTCCGGCCGCGCCGCACGTCGAGGCGTTCGTCGCGCGGCACCAGGCGGCCGCCGAATCGGCGAGTCACATCACCGGGATCCCCGCCGGGTACATCCTCGGGCAGGCCGCCCTCGAGTCCGGGTGGGGTCGCCGCGAGATCCGCGCGCAGGGCGGGGCGCCGAGCTACAACCTGTTCGGCATCAAGGCCAGCGCGTTGTGGCAGGGCAAGACGGTCGACACGACGACGACCGAGTACGTCGGCGGGCGCGCGCAGCAGCGCACCGAACGCTTCCGCGCCTACGGATCCTATGCCGAGGCGTTCGAGGACTACGCACGCCTGTTGCGGGCGAGCCCGCGCTACGCCGCCGCGCTCAAGGCCGGCCACAGCGTCGAGGCTTTCGCCCGCGAGATGGGGCGCTCGGGCTACGCCACCGACCCGCGCTACGGGACCAAGCTCGCGCAGGTGATCCACACCGCGATCCAGGCAATCGCCTAGGGGGGGTGCGGCTCAAGTTCCCGGCGCCGCGACCGATATCGACCTGAGGCGGCTTGAAAGATGGCAAACGGCATCATCGGCACGGGGTTGTCGGGCCTGCGCGCGGCGCAGGCGGGGCTCGCCACGGCGAGCCATAACATCGCGAACGCGGCGACGCCGGGGTTCAGCCGGCAGCAGGCCGTCCAGGGCACCGCGATCCCCCAGTTCACCGGCTCAGGGTACCTCGGTCGCGGCACCGAGACCATCACCGTGCGCCGGATCTTCAGCGACTTCCTCGCCGGGCAGGCGAACGCCGCGCAAGCCGGCGCCGCGCAGCTCGAGACCTACTACCGCGAGATCACGCAGATCGACAACCTGCTCGCCGACCCCGCGGCCGGCCTGGCGCCCGCGCTCGACGACTTCTTCCGGGGCGTCGATGCGCTCGCCGCCGATCCGGCGCACGCGTCGGCCCGCCAGGCGGTGCTGTCCGCCGCGCAGGCGCTCGCCGGGCGCTTCCAGGGATTGCACGCGCGGCTCGACGCGGTACGCGATGGCGTCAACCGGCAGATCGAATCGAACGTGGCCGAGATCAATGCGTATGCGCAGAAGATCGCCGGCCTGAACCAGCGCATCGCGCTCGCCATCGAGTGCCGCCGGCGGCTTCGAACACCTGCCGAACGATCTTCTCGACCAACGCGATCTGCTGGTGGCCGAGCTGAACGAGCTGGTCGGCACGTCCGTCGCGAAGCAGTCCGACGGCAGCTACAACGTGTTCATCGGCAACGGGCAGGCGCTCGTGGTCGGCACCGACGCGTATGCGCTCACCGCGCTGCAGAGCCCGGATGATCCGAACCAGGTTGCCGTCGGTCTCGTCGCGGGCGCCGCCACCGTGCTCCTGCCGGGCCAGATCCTGCGCGGCGGCGCGCTTGGCGGCCTGCTCGAGTTTCGCACCGGTGCGCTCGACCTCGCCCAGAACAGCCTGGGCCGCTTGGCGATCGGGCTCGCCGCCGCGGTGAACGCGCAGCACCGGCTCGGCCAGGACCGCAACGGGCAGCTCGGCGGCGATCTGTTCGCCGCCGGCACCGCCCAGGCGATCGCCTCCAGCGCCAACACCGGGACCGCGGTGCTCGACGCGTCGATCGTCGACTACCGCCAGCTCACGACGAGCGACTACCGCCTCCAGTACGACGGCGCGAACTACACGCTGACGCGGCTCGTCGACGGCGGCGTGCAGACGTTCGCCGCTCTGCCACAGACCACGGACGGGTTCACGCTTTCGCTTGCGAGCGGCGCGCCGGCGGCCGGCGACGCGTTCCTGATCCAGCCGACACGCATCGGCGCGCGCGACTTCGGCGTGCTCGTCACCGACACGGCGCGGGTGGCCGCGGCGGGACCGGTGCGCGCGAACACCGCGCTCGCCAACACCGGCGCAGCCGCGATCGGTGCGCCGAGCGCCGACCCGCCGGCGCCGGCGCCTGCACTGCAGCATACTGTGCGCTTGTCGTTCTCCGACCCGGGCACTTTCGACGTCTTCGACGTGACCGCCGGCGTGTCGTTGGCGGTGGGCGTCGCCTATACGTCCGGCGCGCCGATCGCGTACAACGGCTGGACCACGACCATCACTGGCACTGCCGCGGCCGGCGATCAGTTCACCGTGGAGGCCAACGTCGGCGGGATCGGCGACAACCGCAACGCGCTCGCGCTCGGCTTGCTGCAGAGCACGGCGCTGCTGGCGAGCGGCACCGAGACTTTCGTCGGCGCTTACGCGACCGCAGTGAGCGACATCGGCAATCGCACGCGCGCGGCCGAGATCGCGCAGTCGGCGCAGGCTACCATGCTCGCCGACATCGAGCGCCAGCGCGAATCGATCTCCGGCGTGAACCTCGACGAGGAGGCCGCCGCGCTGGTGCGCTACCAGCAGGCCTACCAGGCCGCCGGCAAGACGATCGCCGTCGCCCAGGCGATGTTCGACACCGTGCTCGACATCCTGCGCTGAGCGTGCACCGGAAGGGACCGCACATGCGAATCAGCACCAGCATGCTCTTCGACGCCGGCGTGGGCGCGATCAACCGCAACCAAGCCGACCTCGCCCGTACGCAGCAGCAGCTCGCGACCGGGCGGCGCATCGCGACGCCGGCCGACGACCCGGTCGCCTCCGCCGAGGCGCTGAACGTATCCTCGGCGAAATCGCGCTACGAGCGTCTGGCGGAGAATCAGGGACACGCGCGCGACGCGCTCGCACGGACCGAGTCGGTGCTCGGCGAGCTCGGCCGCGTGCTCGCTGACGTGCGCGAGCGTCTGATCGCCGCCGGCAACGGCGCGCTCGCCGACCGCGATCGCGCGACGATCGCGCTCGAGCTCGAGCATCGGCTCACCGAGCTGGTCGGGCTCGCCAACAGCGCCGACGGCCGCGGACACCACCTGTTCGCAGGCTTCCGCACCGGCACGCAGCCGTTCGTCACGACCGCCGGCGGCGTTGTCTACAACGGCGACCAGGGTGAGCGTCTGCTCCAGGTTACACCCGAGCGGCAGATGCCGGTGAGCGTGAGCGGCGACGCGGTCTTTCTCCGAATCCCGACCGGCAACGGCGTGTACGGCGTGAGCGCCGCCCCGGCCAACGGCGGAACCGCGATCGCCTACGCGCCGGCGTCCGCCGGCGCACCATCGCTCGCGGCCGCCTTCCGGATCGACTTCGTCGCTGCCGGCCCCGGCGTCGCGTTCGAGATCCGGGACGCGGCGACGAGCGCGCTCCTCGTCCCGGCGACGCCATACACGCCCGGCACCGCGCTGAGCTACGCCGGTGCGCAGGTCGAATTCACCGGTACACCCGTTGCCGGTGATTCGTTCACCGTCGCCCCGAGCACCGCGCGCAGCGTCTTCGACACTCTCCAGGGCCTGGTCGGCGCGCTGCGCGTGCCGATCGCGGGCGACGACGCGGCCCAGGCACGGCTCTTCACGCAGCTTGGCGCCGGGCTGGCGGACATCGATCAGGCAAGCGAGGTCGCGCTCGCCGCACGCACCGCGATGGGGGTGCGCCTCGCCGAGGTCGAATCGCTCGCGATCGGAAACGAGGACGCGCGCACGCAGTTCTCCGCCCGCGTCTCCGAGCTGCAGGACACTGACTACGCGGCGGCGATCTCCGACCTTGCCAAGCGCGAGATGGTGCTCGAGGCGGCGCAACGCTCGTTCACGCGGGTGACGCGTCTGACGTTGTTCGATTTCCTCTGAGCTGCGGCGGCTCCGGAGCCCAGGCCCTCGGCGCGCGAGATCGCATGACGGCGACCGATCAACTGCAGACCCGGAGGTCGGCTAGCGCGGCGGCGCGGGCTTCCGCGCTGGCGCGCGAGACCCTGCGCCAGCTCGTCCGCCACGGTCTGCCGCCGACTCCCCAGAATTACGCCGACGTCTACGCCCGCATTGCCGGTATCGACGCCGCAACCGCCCTCGACGGCGCGAAGGGCGTGCTCGAGTCGCTCGGGCGGGAGCTCGCCGCAGACGCTACCGGGCTGCGCACCGACGCCGCCGCGCTCGAGCACGCGCTCGGCGAGGGCGACCTCGATAAGGTGAGAGAGCTACTTGCGAAGAGCTTGCGCCGCGGCGCGTTGTACGCGGCGCTCGACTGGCCGGCGCTGATCCGCGAGCTCCTGCGCACCTGGGAAGCGCGCGTGGAAGGCTGGACCGCGGCACGCAAGCGCGAGAGCCTCGAGCACGTGCTCCAGGCCTCCGCTCTGGACCCGCAGTCGCTGCACAAGCGCCTGCGCGCGCTCGTCCGCGCATGGGCCGAGGCTCCGCAAGACGCGGCACCCGAGACCGGGGCCGTGGTCTGCGACCATACGCCGCATGCCCCGGCCCCTGCCGGGCTGCACGACCTGCTCGCTGCGGTGATCGAGCAGTCGGTCCCGGCCGAGGCGCTGGATCCGCGGCTGCCGGAGAAGACGCGCGAGCTCGCGCAGGCGATCCGCGACGGATCCGCCGGCGCGGACCTCGACGAGGTCGCCGCGCGTGTCCGCACGCTGTTCGGCCAAATCGACCGCGAGCAGCGCCGCTACCGCCGGCTGCTCGACGGGATGGTACGGCTGATGCGCGTGCTGATCGAGAACATCGGCGGACTGGCCGGAGACGATCGCTGGCTGACAGGGCAGCTGAAGACGCTGCGGGCGCTGATGGAACAGCCGCTCGATCCGCACGTGCTGAACGACGCCGAACGCCTGCTGCGCGATGTCGTCCTGCGTCAGGGCCCGCTCAGGCAGGGGCTCGACGACGCCCAGGGCGCCATGCGCGAGATGATCGCCGCCTTCATCAATCGCCTGGGTACGCTCTCGGACGCGACCGACCGTTATCAGGAGCAGATCGACGGCCACGCGCGCAGGATCGAGTCCGCGGCCAGCCCGGAAGAGCTGCCGGGGATCGTCGCTGCGCTCGCCGCCGACACGCGCGGGATGCAGGCCGATATCGTACGCTCGCGTGAGGCGCTTGCCGAAGCGCGCCAGCGCGCCGCGGCGAGCGAGGCGCGCATACGCGCGCTGGAGAACGAGCTCGCGATGGTGAGCGAGCTTGCGTGCGAGGATCACCTCACCGGCGCGCTCAATCGCCGCGGGCTCGATCGCGCCTTCGACACCGAGACCGCGCGCGCTGCCCGCAGCGGCGAGCCGCTCTGCGTGGCGCTGCTCGATCTCGATCGCTTCAAGCAGCTGAACGACCGCCACGGCCATCAGGCCGGGGACCGGGCGCTCGCGCACCTGGTCGGGGTCGTGCGCGACGCGTTGCGGCCGACCGACGTCGTCGCGCGCTACGGCGGCGAGGAGTTCGCGATTCTGCTTCCGGCGACCGAGCTCGCGGCCGCGACGCAGGTGCTCGTGCGCCTGCAGCGCGAGTTGACGCGGCGCTTCTTCCTGCATGACCTAGAGCGCATCCTAATCACGTTCAGCGCCGGAGTGACGACGTTCCGCCCCGGCGAGACCTGCGAGGCCGCGCTTGCGCGCGCGGATCAGGGCGTGTACGAAGCCAAACGCACGGGCCGCAACCGCGTCGTCGCCGTGCCTTAGGGCTGCGCCACGCGGTTGTTGCGGCGATCGAGGATTCGAGACGTTCCGGCGCGGCTCAGCCGACGAGCTGGTTCTTGATCGCGTAGTGCGTCAGCTCGGCATTGTGCCGCAGCCTCAGCTTCTCGAGCACGCGCGCGCGGTAGACGCTGACGGTCTTCACCGACAGCGACAGGTCGCCGGCGATCTGCGAGAGCGATTTTCCGGAGCCGATCAGCACCAGCGTCTGGAACTCGCGGTCCGAGAGCGTGTCGTGCGGCGGCCGCTCGTGCGCCGCGTCGAGGCTCTCGGCGAGCGACTCGGCGAGCTCCGGGGTGATGTACTTCTTGCCGCTGGCCACCTGCCGGATCGCGCCGAGCAGCTGGTCCGGCGGGCTCTGCTGGTGAGGTACCCGGACGCGCCGGCCTTCAGCGCGCGTACCGCGTACTGGTCCTCCGGGTACATCGAGAGCATCAGCACCCGCAGCTTGGGCCGATCGCGCTTGAGCTGCTTCAGGGTCTCGATGCCGGTCTTGCCCGGCATCGAGATGTCGAGCAGCACGACGTTGCAGTCGAGCTCGCGCAGCTGCCGGATGGCGTCGGCTCCGTTGTCGGCCTCGCCGACGCACCTGATGTCCGACTCCTGCGCCAGGAACTGCCGCAGTCCGGCGCGGACGATCGCATGATCGTCCGCGATGAATACCTTGATCATGGCCGCGATGACGCTTCGTTATTATTGGGACACGCCGCCGCCGTCACGCAAGCGCGGGCTTCCCTTCCCTCGGCCCGCCGGCTGCAGCAAGTGCGGCTCGCCTATCGCGGACCGAACGGATTCTAGCGGCTCCTGGCCGCGAAGTGGCGGGTCGTCGCACACAGTGCCGGGCATTTTTGTCATCGGCCGTGCAGTCGCGGCCGCCCGCGGGCGCACGCCGCAGCCGCGCCGGCGGGATGCCGAAGGACGCCGCGCGAGCGAGAACGTTGATGGAAGCGGTGCCCGCCGCCGGGGGCGCGGTCACTCACGGTCAGGGCACGACGAGGCTCACGCCGGCGAGGAGGTAGCGCTCCATCGCCGCGGTGATGCTCGGTAGCGAGAGCGTCAGGGCGGCGAAACCGACCAGCAGCGCGGCGGGAAAGCCGACCGAGAACAGGTTGAGCTGCGGCGCCGACCGGGTGAGCACGCCAAGCGCGAGGTTGGTCACGAGCATCGCGGCGAGCACCGGCAAGGCGAGGTGCAGGCCGATCGTGAACAGGGTCGCGCCGAGCGCGGCAATCCGGCTCGCTTCGCCGATGGCGAGCCCGCCGGTAGCAACCGGGAACGCGGCGAAGCTCCGCACCAGCGCATCGACCAGCAGCAGGTGGCCGTCGATAGCGAGGAACACGAGCGTCGCGAAGAACCCCAGGAAGCTCCCCATGACCGGCGACTGCGCGCCGTTCTGCGGATCGAAGAGGGTCGCCAGCCCGAGGCCCATCTGCAGGCCGATGGTCGAGCCGGCGAGCTCGACGGCCGCGAGCACCAGGCGCATCGCGAACCCGATCGCGACGCCGATCGCGACCTGCTCGGCGAGCAGCAGCAGGCCTGCCACCGAGGCGAGCGGGATCGGCGGCGGCGCCGGAAGCGTGGGCACCACCAGCACCGTGAGGACCGCCGCGAAGCCGACGCGCACCCGCCGCGGCACCGCGGGATTGGCGAGCACGGGTGCGCTCGAGCAGAGCGCCAGGATGCGCGCGAGCGGCCAGAACACGCCGGCGAGCCACGCGTCGAGCGCCGCTGACGAGAAGCTCAGCATCTGCGCCGCTACCCGATCAGCTGCGGAATATCGGCGAACAGGCGCTGGACGTAGTCGACCAGGACGTCGGTCATCCACGGCCCGGCGATCAGCAGGGCGGCGAACACCGCGGCGAGCTTCGGGATGAACGAGAGCGTCATCTCGTTGATCTGCGTGGCGGCCTGGAACACGCTCACCACCAGACCGGTGATCAGGGCGGCGAGCAGCAACGGCGCCGAGACCAGCATCATCGTCTCGAGGGCGCGTATGCCGAGCGCGAGGACGGTGGCCGAGCTCACGCCGCGAAGCTCCGTACCAGGGATCCGATGAGCAGCATCCAGCCGTCGACCAGGACGAACAGCATCAGCTTGAACGGCAGCGAGATCAGCACCGGCGAGAGCATCATCATGCCCATCGACATGAGCACGCTCGCGACCACCATGTCGATGATCAGGAACGGGATGAAGACGATGAAGCCGATCTGGAACGCGGTCTTCAGCTCGCTCGTGACGAACGCAGGGATCACCACGCGCAGCGGCAGCTGCGCAGGCGAGTCGACCGCCGGTGCGTCGGCGAGCCGGGCAAAGAGCGCGAGATCGGGCTCGCGCGTCTGCCTAAGCATGAAGCCCTTGACCGGCGCCTCGGCGCGCGCGAGCGCCTCGGCCTGGCTGATCCGGTTCTCGCTCAGCGGCAGGTAGGCCTCGGAATAGAGCCGCTCGCCGACCGGCGCCATGATGAACAGGGTCAGGAACAGCGCGAGCCCGATCAACACCTGGTTGGGCGGGGCGCCCTGGGTGCCGAGCGCGTGGCGCAGGAGCGAGAAGACGATGATGATCCGGGTGAAGCTCGTCATCATCAGGACCAGCGCCGGCAGGAACGAGAGCGCAGCGAGGGCGAGCAGGGTCTGGACGGACAGTGTGTAGGCCTGACCGCCTCCCGGCGTGGGGGTGGCGGTGAACGCCGGCAATCCGGCGCCTGCGCCATCGCGCTGCCGGAGGCGAGCGCGGCGAGCGCGAGAAACGCGGCGAGCCGCGCGGCTGGGAGCAGGCGGTGGCGTGCGGCGTCAGGCGGAGCCATCACGTCTCCGCGCCTGCATCAGCCTGTCGAGGAACGGCGACGCGGCGCCCTGCTCGTGTGTCGCGGGCAGCACCGAGCGCGGCAGCGAATGCAGCAGGCTCACGCGGCCGGGCGCCACGCCCAGCACGAGGCAGGTGTCGCTCACCGCGATCAGCACGACGCGCTCGCGCTGGCCGACCGGCGCGGCCGCGAGCACGTTGATCGGTCCGGGACGCCCGATGCCGGGCGTGAAGCGCCGCAGGAGCCACATTGCGCCGATGATCATGCCGACCACGACCGCGAGGCCGAGCAGCACCTGCGCCGAGCCTGCGTAGGGCAGCGGCGCGCTCTCGGCGGCCGACGCTGCGGCCGGCAGCAGAGCGGCCGCGACCGGCAGTATGCGCTCGCGCCTCATCGGTCGATCTTTCCGAGGCGCTCGGACGGGGTGATGATGTCGGTGAGCCGGATGCCGAGCTTATCGTTCACCACGACCACCTCTCCCTGCGCGATCAGCCGGCCGTTGACGAGCACGTTGAGCGGTTCGCCGGCGAGCGCGTCGAGCTCGATCACCGCGCCCTGCGCGAGCTGCAGGATGTCGCGGATCGCAATGCGGGCGCGTCCGAGCTCGACGGTGAGCTGTACCGGGATATCGAGCACCATGTCGATGTCGTTGTGCAGCGCCGGCCGGCCGCCCTCCGGCGTGAGCTTCTCGAAGACATGCGGTGCCGGTGCGGCCGCGTGCACCGCCACCGGTGCGCTCATCGCGCTCGCGCGCTCGCTCACAGCGGTGCTCCACTCCTGGGCCATGGCTTGTCCTTGCGCTGGTTATGCATGTGCGTCGCCGTGCGGCGCCGCGAGGCGCTCGACCTTGAGGGCGTAGCGCCCGTTCACCACCCCGTAGCGGCAATCGAAAAGCGGCACGCCGTCGGCCGCGGCGGTGATGACCTCCTGGCGGTCGATCGTGATCACGTCGCCGGCGCGCATTTCGAGCAGCTGCTGGCAGGTGATCGCGGCGTGCGCCAGCGTCGCCACCACCTCGACATCCGCAAGCTGCAGCTGGCGCGCGAGCGCGCTCGCGTGGAGCGCATCGGTCCCGGCGGCATCCGGCTGGCCGGCGCGCGCGATCAGCCCGCGGACCGGGTCGAGCGCGGCGTACGGGATGCAGATCCCGAGCTCGCCGGCACCGCCGCCGAAGTCGATCGTGAACTGCGCCGTGATTACGATCTCGTCCGGCGCCGCGATGCCCGCGAACTGCGGATCGATCTCCGAGCGAACGTACTCGGGCTCGAGCGGATGGGAACTCGGACCAGGACTTGCGGTACTCGGCGAGCACCACCTCGAGCAGGCGCTGGATGATCCTGAGCTCGGTAGGCGTGAATTCGCGCTGGTCGAGGCCGACCGCGCCCCGTCCGTCACCGCCGAACAGCGCGTCGATCATCTGGAAGACGAGCTTCGGGTCGCAGACGACGAGCGCCTTGCCGCGCAGCGGCCTGAGCTGCACGATGTTCAGGTTGACCGGCCGCGCGAGGTGCTGCGCGAAGTCGGCGAATTTCGACGCTTCCAGGGATCGCGCCGTCACGTCCGGCGCGCGCCGCACGAAGGCGGCGAGCGCGCCGCGCAGCAGCCGCGCGAAGCGCTCGTGGATCGTCTCGAGCACCGGCAGGCGCACCTGCGCGACGCGCTCCTGCCGAGTGAAGTCGTACCGGACGCACCGTGCCCGCAGCGTCGGCCGGCGCGTCGTCGTCGCCGGCCCCGCCCGCGAGCAGGGCGTCGACCTCTTCCTGGGAAAGGATGTCCTTGCCCATCGGCCCCGGGCTACTGGATCACGAACGACGAGAACAGCACGCCCTCGAGCCCCTTGCCGGGCGCCTTCGCGGCGAGCGGCCCGCGCACCTGGTCGAGAATCTCGCTGGAGAGCTTCTGTTTCCCGTCGACGGTGAGCAACTCGTCCGCGGACTTGCTCGAGAGGAGCAGCAGCAGCCTGCTGCGGATCACCGGCATGTGCTGCTTGACCTCGTCCACCGCGGTCTGGTCGACCGCCTGCAGGACGATGCCGACCTGAAGATAGCGCTCGCCGCCCTCCTCGTGCAGGTTCACGGTGAATAGGTCCAGATTCACGAACTGCGGCGGTGCCTTCCGCTCGGCCTTGGCATTGACCGGCTTCTCGCGCGCCTTGGCCTGCGGTGCAGCCTCGCCGCTCGGCGCCGGCTTCTGCCAGAGCCAGGCGCCGGCGGCACCCGCCCCGCCAGCGAGCGCGGCGGAAGCCAGTGCGACGAGCAGCAACGGCGTGCGTTTCGACTTTGCTGGCGCGGTCTCGGGCGCGGGCGTGGCGGCGGCTTTCTTCGACATTGCGTTACCTTGCTGTGCGAGGTGAGAAATCGGATCGATTATCAGGTCCGTCGGAGTCGACCGAAGCCGGGAAAAGCGGCCGAGGGCGGCCGCATCTCCGCCTATACGAAAAGGTCCACCAGGCCGCGCACGGTCGGCGGAATGCGCACTTCGCCAGCGCTCGGCCCGGCGCGCATGTCCGGCTCGCCGGCGGCGGTGTGGGGTGTGGTGGCGGCCGCGTGGTCGCGCGTGCCCCGGGCGTCGGCGCCGACGTGGCAGCTGCCGAGCGCGATTCCCGCATCGGCCAGGAGCTCGCGCAGCCGCGGCAGCGCGGATTCGATCGCCTCGCGGACCTGCGCGTGCGGGGCGACGAAGCTCAGCGTCGCTTCGGCGTTTGCGACCCGCACGCGCACCTCGACCGGTCCGAGCTCCGGCGGATTGACTTGGAGGCTCGCCGCCTGCACGCGGTCGGAAACGAGATAGGTCACGCGCGCGGCGAACTCGTCTCGCCATTCCGGCGCGCGCACCGGCGTGGCCAGCTGGACCGCGGCGGCCTTGTCGGCGACGGCGGCGGACGTCGCGACCGGAAGCGCGACCTCCGTGCGCGCGAACGGCGGCTGGACGCGGTCCGCGGACGGATCCGATCCGGTCGCGTGCAGCCGTACTTCGCCGCCCGCCTCGATGGATGGCGCCTGCGCGGCGACTGGTACGGCGAGCGGCGCATCGTCGCGCCGGTCGCCGGGCCCCCGCTTCGAGGTGTCGCCCGCCCCGTGCGGCGACCGGATCCCGGCGACTTCGGCCGGCGCCCGGCGTCGCGCTTCGGCGTGCGCGAGCAGCGGCCGCGCCGCATCGACGGTCTCGGGCGGCGCCTGCTCTTCCGGGGCTGCGGGTATCGCCGCCGAATGACCCAGCGACATGGCCGCAGTCAGGCTCGCGAGCGCGAGCGCGGGGTCGGCCGACGATGCGGCGATGAGCTCGGCGCGCTCGTCGACCGGATCGCCCCGGTCTCGCCGGGGTGCGGCGGCGCGATTTGAACCGGCGCGGCGTCGGCTGCCGCGGCGTCGATCGGTGCATCGGCGAATGCAGCGGCCGAACCGAGGCCGCGCGGCCGGGCGATGCCCTCGACCGGCGTGCCGAGCCTAAGCGCGAGCACGAGCTCGAACGCGCCGGCGGGCTGCGGATCCGCGGCTGGCTCGAGCGCCATCGGCAGTCCCTTGGCCTCGCCGGCACTCGCCGTCGCCGCGGGACCCTGGCCCGTCGGTAAGGTGATCTCGGCCATGTATGGCACTCCGGTGGCGGGCTCAGCGCTCACGATTGGCGGTCAGTCGGCGCGCCGCGAACTCGTCGTGATGCTTCTGCTCGCTGCGCGCGTCGGCGATACGCGCGGCCGCGCGTTGCCGATCGGCGAGAGTGGAGAAGGACTTCAGGCGGCGGCTCTCGGCGTGCCACGCTTGGGTACCGGCGCCGACCGCGCGGCGGCTCTCGTCGACCTGGGCCGCCTGCTGCCGGATGATCTCGTCCAGCGTACCGAGGAAGCTGCGGAAATTGTGCAGCGCCCCGACGTCGACTCCGGCGCGCATCGCCTCGCCGTACTTTGCGACGTACTCGGTGCGGTAGCCCTGCAGCACCGCGAGCGTCTGCTCGGTGCCCAGCGCCCGATGGATGAGCTGGCCGAGGCGCCGGCCGGCGTCCTCGGCGCGGTCCTTGGCCAGGCTGATCAGCAGCTCGATTGGCTCGTGGCGGGCCATGCTTTCTCTCCTCGTATCGGCAGGGTCGGTCGAATCTGTAGGCGCTAGCCCGAGATCAGCGCGGCGAGCGCGGCCGCGCTTTCGGCGACCGTGACTTTTTCGCGCAGATCCTGCTGCAGGAATGCTTCCATCTGGGGCTGAAGCGCGATCGCCTCGTCGAGCAGCGGGTCGGTACCGGCGACGTAGGCGCCGACGCTGATCAGGTCCCGGTTGCGCTGGTAGCGCGAATAGAGCGACTTGAACCGGCGCACCGTCTCGAGACCGCGCGCGTCGAGGAGCGCGGCCATCACCCGGCTGACCGACGCCTCGATGTCGATCGCCGGGTAGTGGCCCTGGTCGGCGAGCGCGCGCGAGAGCACCACGTGCCCGTCCAGGATCGCGCGCGCCGCGTCGGCCACCGGGTCGTGCGGATCGTCGCCCTCGGTGAGCACGGTGTAGAAGGCGGTGATCGAGCCGCCGCGCTCGGCCGCGCCGTTGCCCGCGCGTTCCACGAGCTGGGGCAGCTTGGCGAACACCGACGGCGGATACCCCTTGGTCGCCGGCGGCTCGTTGATCGCCAGCGCCACCTCGCGTTGCGCCATTGCGTAGCGAGTTAGCGAGTCCATGATCAGGAGGACGTGCTTGCCACAGTCGCGGAAGTGCTCGGCGATCGCGGTCGCGTAGGCCGCACCCTGCAGGCGCAGGAGCGGCGGGGTGTCGGCCGGCGCGGCCACCACTGCCGCGCGTGCGAGTCCCTCGCGCCCGAGGATCTCCTCGATGAACTCCTTCACCTCGCGGCCGCGCTCGCCGATCAGACCGACGACGATCACGTCGGCGCCCGTATAGCGCGCCATCATGCCGAGCAGCACGCTCTTGCCGACGCCGGACCCGGCGAACAGCCCCAGCCGCTGCCCGCGGCCGACCGGGACGAGCGCATTGATTGCGCGCACGCCGACGTCGAGCACCTCGGTGATCGGCGTGCGATCGATCGGGTTGATCGGGCGGCTGACGAGCGGCGCCTGGCGATCGGTGCGCAGCGCACCGAGGCGGTCGAGCGGGCGCCCGGCGCCGTCGAGCACGCGCCCGAGCAGACCGTCGCCCACCGGCAGGTGCTGGCGCGGTCTTCCGACCGGCGCCACGGGTGATTCGGCCGACCGTACACCGGCGCGGCGTGCGCTGGCTCGAGCGGCATGACCACTGCGCCCGGGGTGAGGCCGTAGACATCGGCTGCGGGCATCAGGAACAGCCGCTCGCCGGCGAATCCGACCACCTCCGCCTCGACGGCCGGCGTGCCGTGCTGCGAGATCACGCACATGCTGCCGACCGGCAGGCGCAACCCGACCGCTTCCATCACCAGCCCGGCGACGCGCGTCAGGCGGCCGTGCACCTGGAGCGGGCGCGCTGCCCGAACGAACGCCCGGCAGTCCCCGAGGTAGCTCGACCAGCGCGCCTGCGGCTCAGTCATCGAGCCACCCGCGGTCGCGGCCGAGCACCTCCACGGTGCGCCTCCAGCGCGACTCGAGCGTCGCGTTCACTTCGGCGCGCTCGGTCACGATGCGGCAGCCGCCGGGGGCGATCGCCGGGTCTTCGACCGTGCGGACGTTGGTGGTCGCGGCCTCGCCCGCAGCGTGCGCTCGCCACAGCGCGAGGTCGGCGGCATTCATGTACAGCGTGGCGCCGGCATGCACTTCGCCGAGGCTCTTCAGCGCGTCGCTCACCGCAGCGCGCAGCAGTTCGGGTTTCACCTTGATCGCGGTGCGCACGACCTGCTGCGCCACGTCGAGCGCGAGATCGACCAGCTGGTCGGCGACGTGCTGTTCGAAGCCGGCGAGCGCCGCCTGCAGCGCGTCGGCGAGCGCGCGCAGCCGCGCGCCCTCGGCATGCGCCGTCTCGAGGCCGCAGCGGTAGCCTTCGTCCTCGGCGAGCTTGCGGATCATCTCTAGCTCGCCGGCAGTGGGGGAGCGTGGCCGGCGCGACGCCCTCGGCGCCCTCGAACGAGGCGAGCTCCCAGCGCTGCCAAGCGGTGAGCGACTCCTTCGGGATGAAGCGCGCGCTCACGCGTCGTCCTGTCGCCGGTCAGACATACTGGTCTCCCCCCTTGCCGCCGAGCACGATCTGGCCTTCCTCGGCGAGGCGGCGGACGATCTTCATGATCTCGCGTTGCTCGGACTCGACTTCCGAGAGCCGCACCGGGCCCTTCGCCTCGAGGTCCTCGCGCAGCATCTCGCCGGCGCGCTGGGACATGTTCTTCAACACCTTTTCGCGCAGGTCGGGGCTCGCGCCCTTCAGCGCAACGATGAGCGACTCGGACTGCACCTCGCGCAGCAGCTGCTGCACGCCGCGGTCGTCGAGGTTGAGCAGATCCTCGAACACGAACATCTCGTCGAGAATCTTCTGCGCCAGCTCGGTGTCGTGCTCGCGCACGGCGTCCATGATCGCCGTCTCGACCGCTGGTCCGACCCGGTTGAGCATCTCGGCCGCGGTCCTCACTCCGCCGAGCGCGGTGCGCCTGCCGCGCGCCGCTGCGCTCGACAGCACCTGGGTCAGCACCTCGTTCAGCTCGCGCAGAGCGGTCGGCTGGATGCCGTCGAGTGTCGCCACCCGCACGACGGCCTCGACGCGGGTGCGCTCGGGGAGCTGTGCGAGAACCGCGCCGGCGTGGTCGCGCTCGAGGTGGGCCAGGATCGAGGCGATGACCTGCGGATGCTCGTGCCCGATCATCTCGGCGACGCTTTCGGCGTCCATCCACTTGAGCGCCTCGATGCCCTTGGCGTCGCCGCCCTGTCCGATGCGATCGAGCAGCAGCGTGGCGCGCTCCTGTCCGATCGCCCGGGTCAGTACCGCGCGCACGTACTCGTTCGAGTCGGCTGCGATCGGCGCCTGCTGAGTTGCTGCGTCGGCGAAACGCCCGAGCACCTGCACCATCTTCTCGCGCGTCACGTTCTTCAGGCCCGCCATCGCGCGGCCGAGCGTCTGGGTCTCGCTCGGCTGCATGCAGCGCAACACCTCGGCCGCGGCCTCCTCGCCGATCGACAGCAGGAGGATCGCGCTGTCGAGGACGCCTTGGTCATTCATTCTTGCCGATCCAGCCTTTGACGACGGTGGCGACCACCTTCGGATCCTGGCGCGCGAGCAGCCGCGCCGATTCCAGCGCCTCCTTGATGCTCGCGCTGCTCTGGCCCTCGATCTGCGCGAGCGCCGGCGCCGCCGGCGCGTTCGCGATCGCGCTGTTCACGCTGCGGAACATGGGCCGCAGCACGCCGAGCAGGACCCACAGGGCGAGCGCCGCGAACAGGAGCTGCTTGCCGGTCTCCTTGGCGAGCGACACGGTGTCCGGCGCCTTCCAGAACGCGATCTCCTCGTTCGGTACGCGCTCGACGACGGTGAACGCCGCGTTCGTGACGTTCAGCGAGTCGCCGCGCTCCTGCTGGAACCCGATCGACTCCTTCACCAGGGCGGTGATCTGGTCGAGCTCGGCCTGCTCGAGCGGCACCGGCTTGGTCTCGCCCTTGTCGTTCGTCACCTTCTTGTGGTTCACGACAACCGCTGCCGACAGGCGCTTCACCTGCCCGACCGGCTGGCGCGTGAGCCTGACCGTCTTGTCGACCTCGTAGTTGATGGTCGAATCGCGCCGCGCCGATCCGGACTGCGTCGCGCGCGGCGGCGGCGATTGCGGGGTAGGCGCCGTGCCGGGGGCTGGTTGGACGCAGGACCGGGTACGCCGCCCGGGCCGGCGGCGCCGGCGGCGTCGCGCGACTCGGAGGTCTGCTGGCTGCGCATCGTGGCGTCCTTCGGATCCTGGTTCGGCTTGTAGGTCTCGGCGGTCTGCTCGGTGTGCGAGAAGTCGATCTCGACGGTCACCTGTGCGCGGATGTTGTTCGGTCCGGTGATCGGTTCGAGGATGTCGATGATGCGCTGGATGTAGCGCGCCTCGACCTGCTGGGCGTACGCGAGCTTGCCCGGATCGACCGTGCCGGTCGCGTCGGCATGGGCATGCGCCGAGAGGAGCGCGCCGCTCTGGTCGAGCACGCTCACGCTCTTCACGGGCAGCTCCGGAACGCTGGTGGCGAGCAGGTGCACGATGCCCTGCACCTGGGCGCGTTCGAGCGATTTCCCCGGGTACAGCGTGAGCAGCACCGAGGCGCTCGGCTTTTGGCGGTCGCGCAGGAACGCGGACGATTTCGGGATCGCGAGGTGAACGCGCGCCGACTGCACCGCGGCCAGCGTCTGGATCGTGCGTGCGAGTTCGCCTTCGAGCGCGCGCTGGTAGTGCACCTGCTCCTGGAACTGCGTGAGGCCGAGCCGGGGATTCTCGATCAGCTCGAAGCCGCCGGCGCTGCCCTTCGGCAGGCCCTGCGAGGCGAGCTTCAGCCGGGCGTCGTACAGCTGGCTCGCCGGCACCATGATCGCCCCGCCGCCCTCGCTGAACTTGTACGGGACGTTCATCTGTCCGAGCGCGGCGACCACCGCGCCGCCGTCGCGGTCGGAGAGGTTCGAGTAGAGCACCCGGTACTCGGGTCCCGGGCCCCAGCTCCAGGCGGCGACGAGCAGGGCGACGGCGGCGCCGACGCCGAAGATCAGCGCCACCATCTGGCGCGGCGCGAGCATGCTGATTCGCTGGAGGAAAGCCATGTTCGAGCGGATCGGTCCGTGACGAGCGCGCAGTATGCGAAGCGCGCCGCGGGTGCCATCGCGCGAAATGCGGGGCTTTTGCGAGCCATTTCAGCCCGAGCGGACCTAATGCACACCGGTAGGCGGGCGCGCCCGGGAAAAACCCGGGAATGGCCGGCCAATCCCGGCCTGTTCGGCGCTTGCGCGGCTCGCCCGCCGGGCTAGTCTTCCCGGGTCGACACGCTTGGGAGAGCGCGATGGACCTGCAACCGTTGCCGTCGCTCGCCGGTCCGGTGGGCACCGCCGCGTCGGGCGGCGTCGGGCCGCCGGCTGCCGCCGCGGCGGGCAGGCCGGGTGAGTTCCTGGACGCGCTCAAAGCGGCGCTCGACCAGGTGAACGAGTCCCAGCGCAGCGCCCAGGCACTGCAGCAGCGCTTCCAGCTCGAGGACGCGGCGGTGAGCCTGGAGGATGTCATGGTCGCGATGCAAAAGGCCAACATCGCGTTCCAGGCGGCGGTCCAGGTGCGCAACCGGCTGGTCGCGGCCTACCACGACATCATGAACATGCAGGTGTGAGGGCGACCACGCGAGCGCGCCAGCGGTTTTCCCGCGCAAGATGAGCGTGCCAGCCGCCTTGCGCCGGACCGCCGCTAGGCGCGCCGCCTTTGCTCCGCCTGCAGCTTGTTGATGTAACGCTGCACCAGCGCGCCCATGCGCGCCGGCAGGTCGAGGAATTTGCACCCCGAGCGGTTCGCGCGCACACCGGTCGAAAGCCGCATCTCGAAGCTCGAGGGGACCTCGAGCTTGCACTCGATCGCGCCGATCTCCGGCAGCTGCAGGCGAAACGCGGGGATCACCGTCCCGGGAATTAGCCCCACGTGCGGCGGCTGCGAAAGCAGGCCGAGACCGCCGACGCTGATGTCGAGCACGCGGAACTCCACGATGCTCGTGGGGTCGTCGCCCACGATCGGGATGCGCGCGATGAGCGGCCGCCCGACCGGCGCGGTGGCGCGGAAGAACTCGCGGCGCTGCAGTCGGACCAGGCTCGCCGGAAGCGGTACGCTGAACGCCGGCCGGCCGTCGTAGTCGACACGCCTCGGCGGGCCGATGACGAACCGCACCTTGACGTGACCCTGCTCGGTGACCGCGAATAGGCTTTCGGCGCCGAGCAGGCGGCGGTTGGCGGCCGCGTCCGGCCCGCCCTCGACCACGAGCGCATCGCCCTCCGCATCCACGTCGAGAATCGTCGTGAGGACGAAGTCGCGCGCGCGATCGGCGTCGATCGAGATCAGCGCGCGATCGGTCGCGAGCTGGCGTAGCGTCGCCACGATCTCCGCGCGCGAGCGCAACACGAAGCGTTCGTCGATCTCGGCGTCGGTGAGGGTGAGGAACGACTGATCCATCGTGAGTCGCCTCAGGATCCGGCCGCGCCGCCCCCGGCGCGGCAGTCGACCCGGTAGACCCAGGCGAGCAGCTCGGCGACCGCGACGTATAGCGCCGCGGGGATGTGGCGGTCGAGATCGATCTCCATCAGCAGCGCGACCAGCTCGCGCGACTCGTGCACGAATACCCCTGCCTCGCGCGCACGCCGGATGATCTCGTCCGCCACGAGGCCGCGCCCCTTGGCGACCACGCGCGGCGCCGCGTCGCTCGGCGTGTAGGCGAGCGCCGCCGCGACGCGCCGGTCGTGCTCAGCCGTCATCGTTTTGCACCAGCACGCTCCGCGTTTCGAGGCCGCGCGCGGCGAGCGCGTCGACGAGCTCGTCGCGGGCGCCCGCCAGCGCGTCGGCTGCCGTCCCGCTCACCGCGCGGCGGGCGACCCGCACGCCGTTACCGGCGAGGTGCAGCTCGAGCTCCACCGGACCGAGCTGCGGCAGCTCGAGCACGAGCCGGCTGCGCCAGCTCGCGGCGGCGTCCCCGTACGGGCCGGCGTGCTGGGCATGCTCGCCGACGGTGAGCGCGACCGGCTGGCCCGGCCACGCCTGGCCGTGCCAGACGAGCTCGCGCGAAACCCACGCATCAAGCTGTGCATCCACGATCGAGCGCGCCAGCCCGGGCGTTGCGAGCGCTTCGCCGACGCGCGGTGAGCCGGGGCCGGCGGGGGCGGCGTCGACGTCCGCGCGTGCCCGCCCGCGTCCGGCGCTGACGGCACGTCCGCGCGTCGTGCGCTGCCGGATTGCGCGCCGGCTACGGCCGGTTCGGCGCGCGGCGCGGCCGTCCCGCCGGCCGCATGGCGCGCTTGCGGCTCGCGCAGCAAGCGCGCGAGGTCGAGGCGGCCCTGCACCCAGTCGGCCTGGTGCGATTCGTAGAAGAAGCCGCTCTCGGCGAGCGAGCGACGCAGGGTCTGCGCCGCCGCGGCAGGGTCGAGTGCGCGTGGGTCGAGCAGCGGCTCGGGATCGGGCGCGAGCACCGGCGCAACGGCGCTCGCGCGTGCGAGCTCGCTGGTGAGCGCTGCAACACGCTGTGCTGGCGCGGACAGGGCGGGCGCCTCCGCGGCGCTGCGCTGCGCGGGTGTCGGCGTCGCTGGTCCCTGCGTCCGCGCGCGCGCGGGACGCGGCATCCGGCAGGTGCTCGAACGTGAGCAGGGGCGTGTGGGCGGTCACGCGCAGCACGATCGTCTGCCCCGAGCGCAGCGTGCCGCTCAGCCGCAGCACGATCGGATGGCCGTCGATCTCGGCGAGCCATTCGTTCGCGCCGCGGGCCTCGATCAGGCGAGCGTCGAGCACGGTACCCGGTGCCGGCCACGCGCGTGCCGGGGGCGCGACCTGCGGTGCGCGCGGCACGGGCGCGTCGAGCACCACGCGCGCGAGTTGGGCGAGGAGCGCCGGTGTCATCGGTCGCGCGCGGGAAGTGCGTAGTCATCGACCTGTCCCGGTCGCGACGGGGTCTCGGGACGCTCGGCGGTGTCAGCCGGCTTGCGCCGCTCGCGGCGCGGCGGCGCGCGCGGCGCATCGGGTTCGCGCAGCACCGGCCGAACCGGGTACGGACCGACGACACCGCCCGGCCCCTGCGGCCCCTGCGGCGCCGCCGGGGAAAGCCGGCGCGTGCGCCTAGCGGTAGGCGCGGTCCACCCTGCGGACATTGCCGGCGCTGCGCAGCACGTCCTCGAGCCGGCGCAGCCAGGGATCGGCGAGCTCGCGGATCTCGGCATCGTCCGCGAGCAGCCTCCGGATGATCTCGACGCGCCGGCGCCGCTCCTCCTCGCCGGTCGGCCGGCGGTCGCCGCTCGCGCGCAGTGCCTCGATCTGCGTCGCGCAGCGGTGCTCGGCGGCGACGACCGCGTCCCAGTCACCGGCGCGCGCCGCGGCGAGCATGTCCGCGGAGGTGGCGGCGAGCGACTCGTAATACTTCATCACGTCGTGTGCTTCCATTCTGCGATCAGACGGTGACCGTCGCGGCGAGTCGCACCGGATCGTCACCGCCGGGCGCGTGCGGGCGCCGCGCACCGATGGCGGCCCACGCGTCCCTCAGTCCGCACAGCAGGTCGCGAACCTCGACGAGGTGCGAGACCTCGTTCTTCAGGTTCGCGAACAGCAGCCGCGCCGCCATGTAGTCGTAGAGTCGCGCGAGCTGCGCGGCGAGATCGCCCGTGGAATTGCGGTCGAGACTCGCCTTGAGGCCCTCCTCGACGATCTGGATTGCCTTGGCAATCGCGCGACCCTTGCCGGGCACATCGGCGCGCTGCATGCAGTCGATTGCCTGCCCGATTGCCACGACCGCCCCGTCGTAGAGCAGCAGGATCAGGGCGTGCGGGTCGGCCGTCGGCACCGCCGTCTCGACGGCGGTCTGGGCGTAGAGTCTGGCCTGTCGTGCGCCGATCATCGGTCCGAGCTCCCCGGATTCTGGACGAGGCTCGCGAGCTGCTGCTGCAGGAAGGCGCTCGTCTTGGTCATGCTCGCGAGCGCGGCGTCCAGCGCGGCGAACTGGGCGCGGTAGCGGGTCTCGACGAGATCGAGGCGCCGTTCGAGCGCGTCCTTGCGCGACTGCAGCGCGCGGATCGAGCTGCTCACGCCGTCGGTGCGCGCTGCCAGCGGACCGTCGGCGGCGAGCAGGCCGCTCACCAGGCGGTCGAGCTGGTAGGCGAAGCCCTGCGCATACTTCACGCTGCCGCGCGCGCCGGTGGCGCCGCCGTTCACCCGGAGCTCGAGCTCGGCGGCGTCGCCGCTGCCGATCAGAGCCTGGCCGCTACCCGCGGCGGCGGCGCCACCGATCGATCCGGCGACGTCCGTCCCGGGCGCGGCGAAGGCGGCGGCGCCGAAGATCGACGCCTGCGCGTATCCGCCGGTTACGCTGGCGCCCGAGGCCGCGCCGTAGCGGTTGGAGGTGATCACGAGCTCGTTCGCGCCGGTGAGCGACACGCTCGCGGCGGCACTCGCGGCGACGAGCGGCGCCGCGCCGTTGATGGCGGACTGCAGGGCGGCGGCGAGCTGCGCGCGCGAGTAGCTGCCTGCGCCGATCGTGACGCTGGCGGCGACGCCGTCGAGCACGATGTCGAGCGCGTCGTTCACGCCGGCCGTGATGAGCGTGGTCGCGCCGAGCTGCACCGAACCGGCGGTCGCTCCGCGCGTCGCGATCTGGCTCACGCTCACCGCGTAGTCGCCCGACTTGGTCGCCGTGCCCGCGCGCGTGAACGCGATCAAGCTGTCGGTCGGCCTGCCCACCGCCGCGAAGAGCGTGGCCACGTCCTTGGTCGGGTCGTCCAGGACGCGCTGCAGTTTGGCCGCATCGAGCGCGAGGCGCCCGTCGCTTGCGAACGCGACGCCGATGTCGGAGAGCGTGGTAAGGCCGCCCCCGGCGGTCGTCAGCGCGGTGTTGAACACGGCGCGCAGCTGCGTCTGCACCCCCGCGCAGCGCCGAATCGCCCTGCAGCGGACCGGCGTCCTTGGTGACCGGGTCGTACTTGCCGAGCTCGGCGAGCTGTCCGGCGAGGGTGTTGTAGGCATCCACGAAGCCCTCGACCGCGCTCGTCATGGCCTCCGCATCGCGCTCGATCGCGACGGTCGCGGGCGTGCCCGGGGCAGCCTTGGTTAGCGTGAGCGTCACACCCTCGATCACGTCGGTCCAGGTGTTCGACGCCTTGCGGACCAAGAGGCCGTTCACCGTCGCCTCGGCGTCCTGTGCGGCGACGGTCTGGGCGAGATTCTGGCCGGCGTCGTCGGCCGGGTCGTGCTCGAGCAGGGCGGCGAGCGCGGCGTCCCCGCTGACGCTCACCTTGAGGCTGCCTGCCGCGCCGGCGGCGGTCGACGTCAGCACCAGGCGGTAGGGTGCGCCGCTGCCGTCGTTGACGATCGAAGCCGCGACGCCGATGCCGGCCGCGTTGATCGCGTCGCGAATGCCCGCGAGCGAGCTGCTCGCCGGATCGATCGTGACCGTCTTCGTCCCGGCGCCGTTTGCCGAGAACGCGGCACCGGTGTACTTGCCGCCGGCACCGGTGGCCGCATCGTAGGCGGTGAAGCTGCCACCCGAAATGGTGCCGAATTCGAACGTGAGCGTGCCGGCGCCGATCGCGGTCACGGTGCTCGCCTGGCCGACGGCGACCAGATGCTGCGACTGCGCGAGCTGCCGGACCTCCACGGAATAGGTGCCGGCGGGCGCCCCGGCCGACGCCACCGCCGCGGCGGCGTCCGCATCCGAGACACTCGCGCGTGCCGCGCGGAAGGTCGACGCCGAGGTGAGGCCGGTGAGCGCCTGCTGGAACGCGGCGAGCGCGCCCTTGAGCGTCCCGTAGGCCGAGAGCTTGGCGTTGTAGCTCGCCTCCGTCCGCTCGAGCGCATCGAGCGGTCGACGCTCGAGCGCCATCAGCTGGCTCACGATGCCGTTGACGTCCAGGCCCGAGCCGATACCGGGGGAGGAGATACTCATTGATGCTCCGATGCCAGGATCCTAGCGAGACGCGCCGGGCCGCCGCCCGCCGAATAGCGGGGGGAATCCGGGCCTGTCAGGCCTTTTGCCGCACCAGGACTCCCTGGAGGCGGTCGATCGCCCGAGCGATTGCCAGCATCTCCTCGCTCGGGATCTGGCGCAGCACCTGCTGGGTCGCCGCGTCGACTACCCGGACGACTGTCTGCCCGGTCTGGTCGTCGATCCGAAACTCCAGCATCGGCGTCGTGCGCTGCAGCGCCCGGTTGACGGTCTCCACCGCGCGCCGCACCGCCTCGGCCGCGACCGCTGCGGGTGCCTTCCCCGCCGCCGAGCCCGCATCGCCGGCTGCGAGCGATTCGGCACGAGGCGCGCCGCGCGACGGGCGCGGTGCCCCCGCGTCGGTCGTGCCGCCGGTGCTTCGAATCGTCATGGACGGCCTCTCGTGCTTGGCTGCGGCGAAGGCGCAGACCGCCTTGCGACGGTCTGCGCGCCTCGCCTACCCTTGCGGCGACTGCTCAGCCGCGGAGCAGCGTGAGCACGCTCTGCGGCATCGCGTTCGCTTGCGCGAGCATCGCGGTGCCGGCCTGTTGCAGAATCTGGCCGCGAGCCAGGGCGGCGGTCTCGGCCGCGAAGTCCGCGTCGACGATGCGGCTGCGGGCGGCGGCCTGGTTCTCGACCGCAACCTGGAGGTTGGAGATCACCGACTCGAAGCGGTTCTGGATCGCGCCGAACGTCGCGCGCAGGCCATTCACCGCGTTGAGCGCGGTGTCCATGTTGGTGATCGCGGTCTGGGCGTTCGCGGTCGAGGTCAGATCACCGGAGGTGAGCGTGAGCGCGCCGGCGGTGGTGACCGCGATCTGGTCGTTCGCCGAGTTGTTCGCGCCGACCTGGAACGTGAGGTTGATCGCGCCGCTCAGAAGCGCGGTGCCGCTGAAGCTGGTGACGTTGATGAGGCGGGTGTTCTCGGCCACCAGCTGCTGGTACTCGGCGTCGAGCGCGGTCAGGTCGTTCGACGCGGTGGCGTTGGCCGCCTGCACCGCGAGCTCGCGCATGCGCTGCAGGTTGTCGCCGATCTTGCCGAGCGCGCCTTCGGCTGTCTGCGCGAGCGAGATGCCGTCGGCGGCGTTGCGGATCGCGACGTTCATGCCGCGCACCTGGGCGTGCATCCGCTCGGAGATCGCGAGACCGGCCGCGTCGTCCTTCGCGCTGTTCACGCGCAAGCCGGACGACAGGCGCTGCACCGACACCGCAAGCGCGGACTGCGAGGTGTTGAGATTGCGCTGAGCGTTCAGCGACATGATGTTCGTGTTGATGATCTGGGGCATGACATTCTCCAATCGGTTGGTTGAACCTGACCGGCCTCGGGCCGGACCCTCCCGGCCCCACAGGAAGCGTGGTCCGGGCCGGTGATGAATGCGTTATCGGGTGGTGGGACCGGAAGCTTTAGCGAGCGCTCGATATTGCCGCCGCCGGTGGCCTCGTCTGGCACGAAATGGGCGAACAACCCGGACCCGGCCGCACTTCCGTGAAATATTCCTCCCCTGCGGCGACCGGCCTACCGCATTGCTGTAGTTCCGCACCGGCGGGCCGATAACCATCAGGACGGGTGCACCGCGGCCTGGCCGCCGGTGCCTCGCCCTTCAGCGTAATCGGCAGCAGGCGGCAGAACGGTATGAGTCAGACCAAGAGTGCATTGCGCGCGGAGCGCATCGGGGGTTGCTCTCCAGGCGATCCGGCGGCGAAGGCCCCGCCGGTGCAAGTGCCCGAGCACGCCGCGTCCCGCGGCGATGCGCCGGTCGGTCTCGCCTTGGCGCGGGGCACGACCCTCGACGAGCGCGTGCTGCGCGAGTCCGAGGCGCACTTCCGCGCGCTGGCCGAGAACGCTCCGTTCGTGTTCTGGGTCGTCGACCTTCCCAGCCGGTGTCACGTGTACGTGAGCCCGGGCTACGCACGGGTCTGGGGACGGCCGCTCGCCGAGCTGGAGGCCGATCCGGCGAGCTGGAGGCGGGCGCTGCACCCGGACGACCGCGAGCGCGTGCTCAACGCCATGCGCGAGGCGCCTACCGACGGCTACGACCTCGAGTATCGCATCGTCTGGCCGGACCAGAGCGTGCGCTGGGTGCGCGACCGGGCGTTCTCGGTTCGCGACGCCGGAGGCCGGCCGATTCGCTTGGCGGGCATCTGCGAGGACGTGACCCGGCGTCGGGCGGCCGAGGACGATCTGGTCCGGTTGGCGCACTACGACGTCCTGACCGGGCTGCCGAACCGCGTGCTGTTCCAGGATCGGGTGGCGCAGGAGATCGCGCGCGCGCGCCGCAACGGCGGCGGCGCGGCGCTCATGTTCATTGACCTCGATCGCTTCAAGGTGATCAATGACACGCTCGGCCACGACGTCGGCGACGAGCTGCTGAAACAGGTCGCCCGCAGGCTGACCGGCAGCCTGCGCGCGAGCGACACCGTGAGCCGGTTCGGCGGCGACGAATTCGCCGTGCTGATGACCGAGCTGCGCGACTCGCAGGCTGCTGGCCACGTCGCCGACAAGGTGATCAGCGCTTTCGCACAGCCGTTCTTGCTCGGGGGCCAGGAGACCTACGTCACCGCGAGCATCGGAATCGCCCTGTACCCCGTCGACGGCGATCTGCCGGCGACACTCGTCAAACACGCGGACATCGCGATGTACCGCGCCAAGGAGCTGAACCGGAACAACGTCCAGTTCTATACGCCGAAGAACAACGCCCGTGCGATCGAACGTCTGCGGCTCGAGAACGATCTGCGCAAGGCGCTCGAGCGCGAGCAGTTCGTGCTCTACTTCCAGCCCAAGGTGGATCTCGCGACCCGGCACGTGTGCGGCGCCGAGGCGCTGCTGCGCTGGCGGCACCCGGAACGCGGCCTCGTCTCGCCGGCCGAATTCATCCCGCTACTGGAGGAGACTGGCATGATCGTTCCGGTCGGGGAGTGGATCCTGCGCGCCGCCTGCCGGCAGATCAAGGAATGGGATGCGCAGGGGCTGCCACCGCTGCGCGTCGCGGTGAATCTCTCGGGCCGGCAGTTCCACATGAACGACCTGCCGGACATGGTGCGGCGCGTACTCGCCGAGTCGGGCGTCGAGCCCCAGCTGCTCGAGCTCGAGATCACCGAGAGCTTTCTGATGCGGAACGCCGACGAGGCGATCGGCGCGCTGAGGGAGCTCAAGGCCGAGGGCGTGCATCTGGCGGTGGACGACTTCGGCACCGGATACTCGAGCCTCGCGTACCTCAAGCGGTTCCCGCTCGACACGCTGAAGATTGACCGCTCGTTCGTGCGCGACATCACGACCGATCCGGACGACGCGGCGATTACCCGGACCGTCATCAACATGGCCCGCGGCCTGAAGCTCTCGACCGTCGCCGAAGGCGTCGAAACCGAGGCCCAGCTCGCATTCCTGACGGCCAACGGCTGCGACCACATGCAAGGGTACTTCTACTCCCCTCCGGTGCCGGCCGAGGAGTGCGCCAAGCTTGTCCGCGAGCGGCGCGCGCTGGTGCGGGCGGCGGTCGACACGCCCCCGGCGCCCGCGTGCTGCTGATCGTCGACGACGACGAGGACGATCTCTACTTTCTGCGGAGCGCGTTCACCAACGACGATCTGCAAGTCCTCACGGCGCGCGACGCCCGCGGCGCCTTCGAGATCCTGGCTCGCGCACCGGTGGGCGTCGTGATTTCCGACGAGTCGATGCCCGGGCTGAACGGCGTGGACTTTCTGAGCCACGTCAAGGACCTCTACCCGGACACCGTGCGCATCCTGCTCTCGGGACACGTGGACGTCGGGGTGCTGCTCGGCGCGATCAACGACGGGGCGATCTACAAGTTCTTCCCCAAGCCATGGAACGAGTCGGCGTTACGCGGCCGGGTCCGCGACGCGTTCCAGATGCGCGAGCGCGCCGCGCAGAATGCGCTGCTCACGCGTGACCTCGACGACAAGCGTGCCGAGCTCGCGCGCCTCGAGATTGAGATCAAGCGCCTTCGCGCAGACGCAGGCCGGAACCGCTGACCCGGCGGAACTCTCGCCGGCCAGGCCGGCCGGGTGGGCTACACAACGTTGTGCCCGCGATTGCGCCGCCGCGCCAGTGGACGAGACTGGCACCGCCCGGGAGCACGCCTACGGCCGGGGGCCCCATGACCGCGCTCCTGCCCCGCGCAACGATCGCGCGCGACCGGCCGCACCGCTACCCGCGGCTCGCCAAGCCGCCGGTGGTCACGCTGATCGTCTTCTGCGCACTCGTCGGCACGTTCCTCGCCACGCCCGCCACCGCGCCTCCCTCCACGCTCGTAGCCGGCGCGCTCGGCGAGTCGGCGACACCGCGCCAAGGGCTCGGGCCGGTAAGCGTGCCGGCCGGGACAGGCGCCACCGCGGCGCTGTGAGCTGAGCGGCGATGGCCGGCGCGGCGCTTGGGGCCGGCGGGCGGCCTTGCGTTCCCGCGGCGAATGCGAGGGGGCCGCAGCGGTCATTTGCGTTTCTCGCGCGGCGGGACTGTAATGCAGGCCGCGCCATGACCACTCCCGACCGCCGCCGCGCGATGATCGTGCTGCTCGTGCTGAGTGCGCTGATCATCTCGATCTGCATGGGGCTGCGCCAGAGCCTCGGGCTCTTCATGCGCCCGATGACGCTCGAACTCGGCATCTCGGCGGCGACCTTCGGCTTCGCGATCGCGCTGCAGAACATCGTCTGGGGCGTGGCGCAGCCCTTGGTCGGCGCGCTTGCCGACCGCCACGGCGCGCGGCCGGTATTGGTCGGTACCGCGCTGGTATACGCCGGCGGCCTGCTGCTGATGGTGTTCTCGAAGACGGTGCCCGGGGGGCTGGAGATCTCGGGGTTCCTTGCGGGCGTGGGAACGGCCGGTACCGGCTTCGGCGTCCTCATCGGCACCGTGTCGCGCGCGACGCCGCCGGAGAAGCGCAGCCAGACGGTCGGACTCGTCGCCGCGGCCGGCTCGCTCGGCACGATGGTGCTCGCGCCCGTCGGCCAGGGGTTGATCGACGGCTTCGGCTGGAAGGCGGCGATGGTAGTCTTCGCGGCGGTCGCGGCCTCTATGGCGTTGCTCGCGCTGCCGATTCGCGAGCAGGTGCCGGCGGCGGGCGGCGCGCCCGCGGTCGACCAGAACCTCGGCGAGGCCGTGCGAGAGGCGATGGCGCACCGCGGCTACCTGTTCATGACGCTCGCATTCTTCGCCTGCGGCTTCCAGCTCGTTTTCATCACCACGCACCTGCCGGCCTACCTGCAGTACTGCGGCGTCGCGCCGGGCGTGGGCGCGAGCGCGCTGGCACTGATCGGGCTCTTCAACACCGTCGGCACGTACATCTTCGGCCTGCTCGGCGCGCGCTACAGCCAGAAGCACCTGCTCGCGCTGATCTACCTGCTGCGCACCCTCTTCATTGTCGTGTTCCTGCTCCTGCCGGTCAGCGCGACCTCGGCGCTCGTGTTCGCCGCGGCGATGGGCCTTCTCTGGCTGGGCGTCGCGCCCCTGGTCACCGGAATCATCGGGCGGGTCTTCGGCCTGACGCACTTCAACACGCTCTACGGTATCGTCTTCCTGAGCCACCAGGTGGGCTCGTTCTTCGGCGCATGGATGGGCGGCGTGCTGTTCGATCGGCTGGGCAACTACGACCTCGCCTGGGGCGCGCTGATCGTAATCGGCGGCACCGCCTTTCTGCTGCAGTGGTCCATGGACGAGCGGCCGCCGCGCGGCCGCAAGCCAATCGGCGAGTCCGCGCCGTTGCCGGCGTAGCGCCGCGGCGCGCGCGAGAGCGACCACGTGCACCGGCGTCGTAGCGCGCCGTGGAGGGCGCGCGCGGATGGATCGCGCCCCATGGGGATGACATATCGCTTGAGGATCGCATCGCAAGTCCAGGCGATGCGTGGCGATCGCGCGGTGGCGCGCTGCGCGAGCGCATTTCGACGCTTGCGCGAGCCGCTGTCACCGTTTATGTTGGATATATGAGATGCACTGAATTGTGAAATTTGTGACACGACGTGCTGACAGTGAAGACGGAACGGAACGCGCAAAGCGCGCCGCGGAAGACGTTGCGCAAGGGCGATGGATCAAGCTTGCCGATACCGCGAGTCTCATCCGCGACGTGGGGTTTCTCGTGCTCGCGTGCGGGTTGCCGTGGTACGTCTATCACGTGGAGCAGCGGGAGATCGCGCTCGTGGAGCAGTACGAGGCGCGCCAGGCGGCGTTCGACTGGTACGCGGGCATCGCGCTGAATGCGCTGAACCAGCGTTCGATGATGGTTGGCGGCGATATTCTGCTGCAATGCCAGAGCGTCGCGATCGTCGCGCCAGGAGGGCTGCGCGCAGCCGGCCGCGAAGACGGAGACCGGGCGGAATACGAGCGCGGTTACGACGAATCGGGAGAACTCGAGGAAGCGCCCGCCGCGGCGACGCGCCCGCCGCACCTGTTGCGGGCCGGGGACACCGAGACGAAGGTGCGCCCGGACGCCGGAGCGTCGTAGGCGGCGCTTGCGCGCGCGCGGGCGGCTACGTTCGCAGGACGTAGTTCCCCGGCGCATCGCCGAGCGGAGCGTAGCCCCTTTCCGGCGCGCCGAGCGCAGGCACCGCCACCGGCTCGCCCGAGCGCGCGTTCAGCCAGGCGTCCCACTCCGGCCACCACGACCCGTCCTTGCGCGCCGCCTGCGCGAGGAAGGTGTCCGGATCGGCGTACTTGCCGTCGTAGGGCCGCGTCGTTACGCGGTAGCCGTGCGCGCGTCCGCCCGGCTCGCTCACGATCCCGGTGTTGTGTCCGCCGCTCGCCAGCACGAACGTGATGGCGCTGTCGGTGAGCAGGTGCAGCTTGTGGACCGACCGCCACGGCGCGACGTGGTCGCCGGCGGTGCCGAGGCAGAAGATCGGCACGCGAATGTCGGTCAGCGCGATCGGCCTGCCGCCCGCGCGATAGCGTCCCTCCGCGAGATCGTTCCGCAGGTAGAGCCGGCGCAGGTACTCCGAGTGCATCCGGTAGGGCAGGCGGGTCGTGTCGGCGTTCCACGCCATCAGGTCCGACAGCGGGCGTCGCTCGCCGAGCAGGTACTCGCGCACCATGCGCGACCAGACGAGATCGTTCGAGCGCAGCAGCTGGAACGCGCCGGCCATCTGTCCCGCACCGAGGAAGCCGCGGTCGGACATGATGCTCTCGAGGAACGCGACCTCGGATTCGTCGATGAAGAGCGCGAGCTCGCCAGGCTCGGAGAAATCGGTCTGCGCGGCGAGCAGCGAGAGCGAGGCGAGGCGATCGTCCTCGTCGCGCGCCATCGCCGCGGCGCCGAGCGCGGCGAGCGTTCCGCCGAGGCAGTAGCCCACGCAGTGGACCTTGCGCTCCGGCACGAGCGCGGTCACGGCGTCGAGCGCGTCCATCATGCCCATGCGCAGATAGTCCTCCATCCCGCGGTCGCGATCGGCCGGGCCGGGGTTCTTCCACGAAATGCAGAAGACGGTGTGCCCTTGCCGCACCAGGTAGCCGATCAGCGAGTTGTGCGGGCTCAAGTCGAGAACGTAGTACTTCATGATCCAGGCCGGGACGATCAGGATCGGCTCCGGTCGGACCCGCGCGGTGGCCGGGGCGTACTGGATCAGCTCCATCAGGCGATTGCGGAAGACCACCTTTCCGGGCGTCGTCGCAACCGTCTCGCCCACGCGGTGCGCATCGGCGCCGGCGGGCGGCCGGCCGGCCTGTGCGCGCTCCCAGTCGTCGAGCCAGTGCAGCCAGCCCTGGACGAGGTTGGCGCCGCCGGTCTCGAGGGTGCGACGGAGCACCTCGGGGTTGGTCGGTACGAAGTTGCTCGGCGCGGCGATGTCGAGCAGCTGCCGCGCGACGAACGTGACCACCGCCTCGTGGTGGCGCGAAACGCCGCGCACTTCGGTCGTCGCGTTGTGCCACCACTGCTGCACCAGCAGGAAGGACTGCTGCATGAGGTTGAACGGCCAGCGCTGCCAGTCGGGATGCCCGAAGCGCCGGTCATGCTCGAGCGGCTCGATGCATCGCGGCGCGTCGGCCGAGAGCGACCGCGGCGCGTACAGCGCGAAGCGGTGCGCCTTGCGCAACGCCTTCTGCGCGAGCTGCGTCTGCTTGGACGGCGAGAGCGCGAGATGCGACCACCAGTCGGTGTAGGCGAGCACGAGCGAGGTCGGCGAGATCGCGCGTGTCGCGCGGCCGAGGACGGCGTGCAGTGAGCGGTCGAGTCCGTCGAGCTGCAGCGTTCCGGTCTCGACATCGGCGCTCGGGAAGTCCGCGGGCGGCATGGGCGCGTCCATCATGCGCGGCGCCGCTCGGGCGTCCGGAGCGCGTCCCGGTGCCGCTCCTCGCAGCGCGGATGATCGCGGACGAAGTTGCGCAGCATCAGCTTCAGCGCGAGCGCGTGGTCGCGGTCGCCGCGCGCGGCTGCGGCCGCGACGTCGTCCCGGATCATCGCCTTGATGCGCAGCTCGCCATCGGCGGTCTGCACGAGATAGTTGCCGAGCTCGGCGGCGGCGATCTCCGGGATGTGCTCGTGCTCGGCGATCGCGAGCACCTCATCTTCGCTCAGCCCGCACAGCGCGAGACAGTCCTCGAGGGTCAGCATGGGATGGCGCCTCACGGGCGGGTGGTACGGTTCACGCGGCCATTGAACCGCAACCGCCGCCCTCCGGATCTGATCCAGCGCAAAGACTCCGCCGGTTCCGGCCCGCTGCTCCCCGCAGGGTCCGCCCGGCGTCGCTCCGCCCCGGCGGTTGGCGCTATGATCGGGGCTGGCAGCGGGTTCCTCGAGCGGAGAACGGGTTGACAGCAGCCTCGCGGCCTTCCGGGCCGCTGCGAACGGCCGTCGTCGGCGCCGGCTACCTCGGCCGCTTCCACGCGCAGAAGTACGCCGGGCTGCCCGGCGTGCGCCTCGCCGCGGTGGTGGACGCCGACCCGGAGACGGCACGCAAGGTCGGCGCTGAGCTCGACGTGCCGGCGTTGACCGACTTTCGCGAGATCCTCGATGAGGTGGATGCGGTCAGCCTTGCCGTGCCGACGCCGCAGCACTACGTCATCGGCGCCGAGCTCCTGCAGCGTGGCATCCACCTCCTCGTCGAGAAGCCGATCGCGGCCACCATCCCCGAGGCGCGCGCGCTCGTCGCCATCGCGCGTCGGCGCGGCTGCGTCCTGCAGGTCGGCCACCTCGAGCGGTTCAATCCGGCGGTGCTCGCGGCCGCGAGCTGCCTCGGCGCGGCGCGTTTCATCGAGGCGAGCCGGCTCGCGCCGTACCAGCGGCGCGGATCCGACGTGAGCGTCGTGCTCGATCTGCTGATCCACGACATCGACCTGATCCAAGAGCTCGTCGCGCGGCCGGTCGAGAGCGTCGATGCGATCGGTGCGAGCGTGTTCTCCGGCGAGATCGACATCGTCAATGCACGCCTGCGTTTCGAAGGCGGCTGCGTGGCGAACACCACCGCGAGCCGGGTTAGCCTGAAGCAGGAACGCAAGCTGCGCATATTCCAGGACGATGCCTACCTCTCGATCGACCTGCACCAGAAGATCCTGACGGTCGTGCGAAAGAAGGACGATGCGCCGGTCGAGTCGCCTGCGCAGGTGGCGATCGAGGAGGAGTCGTTCGCCCAGGGCGATGCGCTGCTCGCGGAGATCGCGGCCTTCGTGGGTGCGATCCGCACGGGCACCGAGCCGATCGTGACCGGCGAGCACGGCCTGCGCGCGCTCGAGACCGCGATGCGCATCACCGAGCTCGTGCAGCGCTCCACGGCGCGCTGAGCCGTGGAGCACGACGTACCGGCGCGGGCGCTGATCGATCCCACGGCGTGCGTGGCGCCCGCCGCCCGGCTGGGCGGCGGCGTGCGGGTCGGGCCCTTCGCGGTGATCGAGGACGACGTCGAGATCGGCGCGGATGCGAGATCGCCGCGCACGCGGTGATCAAGCGCCACACCCGGATGGGGCCGGACAACCGCATCGGCGAGCACGCGGTGATCGGCGGCGTGCCCCAGGATCTGGCCTTCCGCGGTCAGCGCAGCTACCTCGTGATCGGCGCCGGCAATGTGATCCGCGAGGGCGCGACGCTCAACCGGTCGAGCCGGGAAGACGAGGCCACCACGGTCGGCAACCGCTGCTACCTGATGGCCTACTCCCATCTCGGCCACGACTGCCGCGTCGGCGACCAGGTGATCGTCGCCAACGGCGCGCTGCTCGCCGGCTTCGTCGAGGTGGGCGACCGGGCGTTCGTCTCCGGCAACGTCGCGATCCATCAGTTCGCGCGCGTCGGTCGCCTGGCGATGGTGGGCGGGCTCGCGCGCGTGAGCCAGGACTGCCTGCCGCTCATGATCACCGAGGGTTCGCCGGCGCGGGCGCGCGCCGTGAACACTGTGGGCCTGCGCCGTGCGGGCTTCGCCGCCGGGGACATCCGCGCCGCGAAGTACGCACTTGGGATCCTCGCGAGGATGCCGCGGCTGGAGGACGCGCTCGCCGCGCTCGATGCCGATGCCTCGCCGCCCGCGCGGGAGATTGCGTACTTCATCCGCGGCTCCCGGCGCGGCTTCTCGCATCCCGTGCGCGGCTGAGCTGCGGGCGTAACCTGCCTGCACGACGACGGTCCAACCGTGCACGGCGGCCGACGTTGGCCGCCTGCAGCCGTCGCGCACGCTTGGTATGGCCCCTCGATGTCGCAGAACCGCGTGCTGCCGATGCTCGCGCGGGCGCTCGCGACGGCGGCGCTCGCCGGCGTCGCGGGTTGCAGCGCCGAGTCGAGCGGGAAGCCAGTGGCGCCGCCGCCGCGCGCGCATCTCGTCGAGCTCGCGGTGGTCGAGCCGGGGCGGCTCTCGTACGCGGCCGACCGCCCCGGCATCCTGCGCGCGCTGCGCGCTAGAATCGGGCGATGCCTCTTGCCCCGGCGTGCGCGCTCGGAGGAGAGGCGCCGAACGACAAGCTCCGCGGCGCAGGCCGCAGGGAAGAGGGAGAGCGGAGGTAGGCGGCCGTGAACGGCGAGGGCATCGCGACCGGCCTGACCGTCGACCTGCTGGTCTACGGCGGGCTCATCGCGTTCGCAGCCTACCAGCTTCTGTTCTGGTTCGGCGAGCGCGAGCGCAGGTCGCTGCACCTCGCGGCCGCGGCGTTGTTCTTCGCGCTGGCGCACGCATTCTCCGGCGAGCTCGCCGCGCTCGTGCTGCCCGCGCGGCTGCGGCAGTGGCATGCTGAGCTTGCCGTGGCGCTGCCGCTGCTGGCGGCCGCCGCGCTGATGTCGTTCGCGCGGGTGCATCTGGCGATCGCGCACCTCGAGTCCGACCTGGCCGGCGCGATGCACGGCGTCGTACTGGCCGGCCTCGCCGCCGCCGCGTCGGCGCCCGCGTGGGCCGGCGCGGCGGTCGCACCCTGGGTGGCGTCGGCCATCGTGGCGGCGGCGCTCGGCCTGCTCGCGGTGATGGCGGCGCGCCTGTGGCGCAGCATCTACCGTGCGCCGCGCTACTGGTGGCCGATGCTCGCGGCGCTCATCGGGCTGCTCGCGATGCTCGCCGCGCGGCCGCACCGGGTGCTGTCCGCCGATGCCCGACTCGAGTACGCGCACGAGCTCGGCACGGTCGCGCTGCTGCTCGCGCTCGGCTATGCGGTGGCCGCGCGCGCACGCGTGGAGCGGCGCGCCGGCCGCGACGCTGCGCTGCGATCGTACATCGGCGAGGCGCTCGCCGCGGAGGCTGTGGCGCGCGCCGAGCAGGACGCCAAGGCGGCCCCTCGCCCGGCGCGTCGAGGAGCTCGCCGCGCTCGCGGTGGCGGGTGTCGGCGCGCAAGGCGCCGGCGCGATCGATCCGCACTGGGACCGCGAGTTCCTGTCCGCCGAGCGGCTGCGCGCGCTCGCAGCACGCAACGCGCTGCTCGAGCGGGAGGTGCGCTTCAGGCGCGACGTTGAGGGGCGCATGCGCGCGATGGCCTACCAGGACGCCCTGACCGGACTGCCGAACCGGGCGCTGCTCGCCGACCGGTTCGCGGTGACTTCGGCCCAGGCACGTCGGCACGGGCACATGCTCGCGGTGCTGATGCTGGACCTGGACGACTTCAAGCGCGTGAACGACACGCTCGGCCACGACGCCGGCGACCGGCTGCTCGCCCACGCAGCTGAGGTCATCCGCCACGGCGTGCGCGAGTCGGACACGGTGGCGCGATTCGGCGGCGACGAGTTCGTCGTGCTGCTCGGTGAGCTGCATCACTTCGCCGAGGCGGGCATGGTCGCCCAGAAGCTGGTCGCGCGCCTCTGCGAACCGGTGACGATCGCCGGCCATGCGACCGAGCCGGGCGCGAGCATCGGCATCGCCATGTGGCCGGAGCACGGCATCGAACTCGGCGAGCTCCTGCGCCTGGCCGACCAGGGACTCTACGCCGCCAAGGCGAGTGGAAAGCGCACCTACCGCTACTACGGCGAGTGAGAGCGGGAGCGAGGCGCGTGGTCTGCCTGTCCTTACGGAGCGCGTCCCCTGCGGCGGGGCGGCCGCGGCCGGACCCGGTACAATCCGCGCGCGGGCGGCTGCGGGGGCGGCCGCCCGCTTGCGGGAGATCAAGATCCGCGCGTCCGGGGCCGCTAGGATGGACCGCGCGCGGAACTCCGTGCCGCCGCCGCAGTCTTGGTTAAGGTACTGCCGTGACGGCGGTTCTTCCGACCGGCCACCCCACACGCATGAAGCCCCGACACAAGCGCATCGCCATCATCGTCGCCGGACTCGCGGTGCTGGGCATCGCCGCGGGCCTCGTGCTGAACGCTTTCCAGTCGAACCTGGTGTTCTTCTTCACCCCGACCCAGGTCGAGGCGAAGGAGGCGCCGATCGGCAAGACCTTCCGCATCGGCGGCATGGTCGAGGCAGGCAGCCTCAAGCGAGAGGCGGATGGGCTGACGGTGCACTTCAAGGTGACCGACACCGCCCAGGCGATTCGGGTCGTCTACACCGGCATCCTCCCCGACCTCTTCCGCGAGGGTAAGGGCGTGGTCGCGCAGGGGCGGCTGGGCGCGGACGGCGTTTTCCGCGCGAGCGAGGTGCTTGCCAAGCACGACGAGAACTACATGCCGCCGGAGGCCGCGCACGCCGTCGAGCAGGCCCACAAGGCCGCGCGGACGACGAAGACGGATTAGGTCGCGGTCGAAAATAGTCCGAAGCAGCGTATGCGCCATACGGGGAAGCGAACCCGATAGATGATCCCCGAGATCGGCCACTTCGCCCTCATCCTCGCGCTGCTGCTCGCGCTCGCGCAAGGCACGCTACCGCTGGTGGGCGCCACGCGCGGCGACAGCGCGTGGATGGCCCTCGCGCGTCCGGCGGCGCAGGGCCAGTTTCTGTTCGTCGCGCTCGCCTTCGGTTGCCACGCGTACTCGTTCATCGCGAACGATTTCTCGGTCCTGAACGTCGCCAGCCACTCGAACGCGCAGCTCCCGGGGCACTACAGGTTCGCGGCGAGCTGGGGCTCGCACGAGGGCTCGCTCCTCCTGTGGGTGCTGATGCTCGCGGGCTGGTCGACCGCGGTGTCGCTCGCGAGCCGCCACCTGCCGCAGGAGATGGTCGCGCGCGTGCTCGGCGTGATGGGGCTCGTCGCGGTCGGGTTCCTGCTCTTCATGCTGCTCACCTCGAACCCGTTCGAGCGGCTCTTTCCGGCGCCGGCCGACGGCCGCGATCTGAATCCGCTCCTGCAGGACCCGGGAATGGTGTTCCACCCGCCGCTCCTCTACATGGGATACGTCGGCTTCTCGGTCGCGTTCGCGTTCGCGATCGCGGCGCTACTCGGCGGGCGGCTGGACGCGACCTGGGCGCGCTGGTCGCGGCCGTGGACGACCGCGGCCTGGTGCTTCCTCACGCTCGGCATCATGCTCGGGAGCTGGTGGGCCTACTACGAGCTCGGCTGGGGCGGCTGGTGGTTCTGGGACCCGGTCGAGAACGCGTCGTTCATGCCGTGGCTGGTCGGCACCGCGCTGATCCACTCGCTCGCGGTCACCGAGAAGCGCGGCGCGTTCAAGAGCTGGACCGTGCTGCTCGCAATCGCGGCGTTCTCGCTCTCGCTGCTCGGCACCTTCCTCGTGCGCTCGGGCGTGCTCACCTCCGTGCACGCGTTCGCCACCGATCCGAAGCGCGGCGTATTCATCCTCGCGTTCCTCGCGATCGTGATCGGCTTCTCGCTCGCGCTCTTCGCCGTGCGCGCGCCCAGGGTCGGGCTCGGCGGGCGCTTCGAGCTCGTCTCGCGCGAGTCGACCCTGCTCGCGAACAACGTACTGCTGCTGGTCGCCGCCGGCTCGGTGCTGCTCGGCACGCTCTATCCGCTCTTCCTCGACGCGCTCAACCTCGGCAAGATCTCGGTCGGCCCGCCGTACTTCGAGACGGTCTTCGCGCCGGTCATGGCCGCGGTCATGTTCCTGATGGGCGTCGGCCCGCTCGCGCGCTGGAAGGAGGCGAGCCTGCCGGAGCTCGCGGTGCGCCTGCGCTGGGCCGCCGCGGTCGCGCTCGTCACCGCGCTCGTCGTACCGCTCCTCGCCGGCGACTGGACGCCGCTCAAGAGCTTCGGCTACCTCCTCGCGTTCTGGGTGTTCGCCGCCTCCGCGGTGTCGGTGTGGGAGCGCGTCGGCAAGGGCGCCGGCGGACCGTGGGCGAAGCTGCGCCAGCAGCCGCGCGCCTACTGGGGATGCTGCTCGCGCACGTCGGTATCGGCGTGTTCGTCGTCGGCGTCACCACGGTCAAGGGCTACGAGGTCGAGCGCGACGTACGCATGGACGTCGGCGACACGGTCGCGGTCGGCGGCTACACGTTCAAGTTCCAGGGCACGCGCGAGGTGGCAGGCCCGAACTACCGCGCCTCGCGCGGCGCGGTCGAGGTGAGCAAGGGCGGCCGCCCGGTGCGCACCCTGCATCCCGAGAAGCGCATCTACACCGTCCAGCAGATGCCGATGACCGAGGCGGCGATCTCGAGCGGTCTTCTCGGCGACATCTACGTGTCGCTCGGCGAGCCGGTCGCCGGCGGCGCCTGGAGCGTGCGCGTGTACTACAAGCCGTTCGTCACCTGGATCTGGGGCGGTTGCGTGCTGATGGCGTTCGGCGGACTCCTTGCGCTGCTCGACCGCCGCTACCGGACGCTCGCGCGGCGCGACGAGCGTGCCCTCGCCGCGGCGCGCGCAGCCTGACGCCGCGGAGCCGGCCATGAACAAGTTCATCATCCCGCTCGCGATCTTCATGGCGCTCGTCGGCTTCCTGTTCGTCGGCCTGGGTCTGAACCCGCGCGAGGTGCCCTCGCCGTTCATCGGCAGGCCCGCGCCCGCGTTCGAGCTCGCGCGGCTCGACGCGCCGGGCGAGCGGTTCGCGCACACGGACATGGCCGGCAAGGTCTGGCTGCTGAACGTGTGGGCGTCCTGGTGCGTCGCCTGCCGGCAGGAGCACCCGCTGCTCGTCGAGCTCGCCGAGCGCAAGACCCTCCCGCTCGTCGGCCTGAACTACAAGGACGAGCCGGCGGACGCGCGGCGGTGGCTCGAGCAGTTCGGCGATCCCTACCAGCTCTCGGTGATGGATCGCGACGGCCGCGTCGGCATCGACTACGGCGTGTACGGCGTCCCCGAGACCTTCGTGATCGACCGCAAGGGCGTCATCCGCTACAAGCACATCGGGCCGATCACGCCCGAGACGCTCGAGAAGAAGATCCTGCCGCTCGTGCGCGAGCTCGAGAAATCGTGAAGACCGCTCTCGCAGCGCTTCTCGCGCTCGCCGCGGCGGCCGCACCCGCGATCGCGGCCGCCGACGCGGCGAAGCCGACCGCGCTCGACCCGGTGGCCGAGCGCCGCACGATGGCGCTCGCGGACGAGCTGCGCTGCCTGGTCTGCCAGAACCAGACGATCGCCGACTCCAACGCCGACCTCGCGGTGGACCTGCGCCGCGAGATCCGCGCGCAGGTCGCCGCCGGCAGGTCGGACGCCGAGATCCTCGACTTCATGACGACGCGCTACGGCGACTTCGTGCTCTACAATCCGCCGCTCAAGGCGACGACCGTTGCACTGTGGTTCGGGCCGGGCGCGCTCTTCGTGATCGGCTTCGTGGTGCTCTACCGCGTGCTGCGCGGGCGGCGCGAGCGCATCGCCGACGACCGGCCGCTCTCCGAGGCCGAGCGTGCGCGCGCCGAGGCGCTGCTCGCCGGCGATTCCGGAAGGGACCGCGTGTGACCGCGTTCGTCGTCGCGGCGGGCTTGCTCGTGATCGTCGCGCTCGGGTGGCTCATCGTGCCGCTGATGCGCACCGGGCGCGCGCCCGGGATCGAGCGCGGTGCGTCCAACGTCGCAATCCTGCGCGACCAGCTCGCCGAGCTCGACGCGGACCTCGCGGCCGGAACGCTCTCGCGGGCGCAGTACGACCCGGCGCGCGAGGAGCTCGAGCGACGCGTCCTCGAGGAGACGGCGCAGGAGGAACGGCGGACGGCGTCGACCGCCCGCGCCGGCCCGTGGACCGCGGTCGCGCTCGCGGTCACGATCCCGCTCGCCGCCGGCCTCCTGTACCTTCAACTGGGCAGCCTCGACGCGTTCAGCCCGCAGGCGAGCGCCTGGCAAGGGTCGCGGCACCGGTTCGGCCAGGAGGAGATCGACGGATTGATCGCCAGGCTCGAGGCGCGGCTGCGCGAGAACCCGGATCCGCAGGGTTTCCTGATCCTCGCGCGCACCTATTACGCGCTGCAGCGTTTTCACGAGGCGGTGGCCGCGTTCGAGCGCGTCGGCGAGTCGGGCATCCGCGATCCGGACTATCTCGCCGACTATGCCGACGCGCTGGCCGTCGTGGAGGGCGGCAAGCTCGCGGGCAAGCCGCTCGCGCTCGTCGAGCGCGCCCTCGCGCTCGACCCGGACCACGTCAAGGCGCTCGCGCTCGCCGGCAGCGAGGCGTTCGCGCGCCAGGACTACAAGACCGCGGTCGCGTATTGGGAGCGCCTCCGCGCTGTCGCGGCCTCTGATTCGGAGTTCGCCCGAGCGGTCGTCGCGAGCATCGATGAGGCGCGCAGGCTCGGCAGTCTCGGCGCGGCCGCGCCGGCCACGCCCGCGGCGCTCGCGCCTGCGGTACCGCATCCGCCGATGAGCAGGGACGCGCCGGAGGCGTCAGTGGCCGTCGCCTCCGGCGCGCGCGTGGCGGGCGTCGTGAGGCTTGCGCCTGCGCTCGCCGCGAAGACCGATCCGAACGACACGCTGTTCGTCTTCGCGCGCGCGGCCGAGGGGCCGCGCATCCCGCTCGCGATCGTGAAGCGTCGGGTGAAAGACCTGCCGTTCGAGTTCAGCCTTGACGACTCGCAGGCGATGGCGCCCGGCATGGCGCTCTCGAACTTCGCCGACGTCGTCGTCGGCGCGCGCATCTCCAAGACCGCCAACGCCACGCCGCAGGCGGGCGACCTCGAGGGCCTCTCCCAGACCGTACGCGTCGGGTCGACCGACGTCGCGGTCGTCATCGACAAAGTGCTGCCGTAGCGCACTCGCTCTGTGCCGCGTGCAGAGGCGCGTCTGCGGCTGCCGATACCGCGCGAACGCTGTGCGAGCACTGCAACGCGACTTGTGCGCCCGGCGCCAAAGAGCTCGCGATGCTCGCCGCCGAGCACCGCCACGCGGCCTGCGCGTGCGCGTGCGCGCGCGGCGCGGGCCGACGGGCCCTCGTCCCGGGTTCGGGACGCGCTGGATTGATCTCGGTTAAGCTCTGCGACGGCTGGGCGTGGCAAGGTAGCGCCGGCGGACAACCGGGAGGGGAGCCCTGTGGAAGAGATCTTCATCGTGAACGAGGACCAGCGCGCGATCCTCGAGACGGTCGCGCGTTTCGTCGAGGAAGAAGTGGCGCCGCGCGCCGCGGCGCTCGATGCGAACCCCGATCCGGCGGCCGGCTTCTCGTGGGAGATCGTCGAGCGCGCGCACGAGCTCGGCATCCGCACCATGACGCTATCGGAGGAGTGGGGCGGTCTCGGCACCGATTCGCTCACCACTGCGATGGTGATCGAGGAGCTCGCCAAGGGCGACATCGGCGTCTCGGTCATCTTCGCGCAGACGCTCAAGATCGCGCAGATCATGCAGAAGGCGCTCGACGCCGAGCAGCGCGCGCGCGTGCTGCCGAAGTTCGCAGCCGATCCGCGCGGAATGCTCGCGATCGGCATCACCGAGCCTGACAACGCCTCGAATTACTTCCTCCCGTACCCGACGCCGTTCCGCACCAGCGCGCAGAAGGTGCCGGGCGGCTGGGCCGTGAACGGCATGAAGCACTTCATCTCGAACGGCAACCGCGCGAGCCTCTATCTCCTCTTCGTGCAGACCGAGAAAGGCCGGCCGCTGAACGAGGGCGCGACCTGCTTTCTGGTCGAGCGCGACCGCCCCGGCTTCACCATCGGCCGGGTGCACGACAAGATGGGCGAGCGCCTCGCCAACAACGCCGAACTCGTGTTCCAGGACTGCTTCATCCCGGACGAGAACGTGGTGGGGCGGGTCGGCGCCGGCTTCAAGGTGCTGGCCGATTTCTTCCCGCAGTCGAACGCGTACGCCGGTGCGACGATCCTGGGCGTGGCGGGTGCGCTGCACGAGAAGGCGATCGATTGGGCGAAGGTGCGGGTGCAGGGCGGCAAGCCCTTGATCCAGCACGACGGCATCCGTGCGCAACTCGCCGAGATGCGCATGCTGATCGACGCCTCGCGCGCCTACGTGCACCGCGCGTGCTGGCTCGCCGACCACCAGGAGCGCGGCTGGGACCGCACGCTCGGCGCGCTGCCGAAGGCGATGGCTGCGCAGGCAGCGTGGAAGATCGCCACCTGGACGATGGAGATCCACGGCGGTCACGGCTACATGAAGGAGTTCGGGGTCGAGAAGCTGATGCGCGACGCCGCCGCCTTTCTGCACTCCGACGGCGTGAACCGCACGCTCTTCCTCAAGGCCGCGAACTTCATGTTCACCGACTGACGCGGAGCGCGCCGATGAAGGCGATGGTGCTGCGGGGGCCGAACACCCCGTTCGAGCTGACCGAGGTTCCCGACCCCGTGCCGGGCGCGGGCGAGGCGGTGGCGCGCGTGCTCGCCTGCGGCTCCGGCCTGACGATCCAGCACGTCAAGGCGGGCCGCGTGCGCGCGACCTTCCCGCGCATCATCGGCCACGAGATCGCGGCCGAGATCGTGGCGGTCGGCGCCGGCGCGACCGGGCTCGCCGTCGGCGACGGCGTCACCGCCTACTTCTACCTGAACTGCGGCCACTGCCGTTGGTGCCTCGCGAACCTCGAGCCGCTCTGCGTGAACCTGGCCGGCAACGTCGGCAAGGAATGCGACGGCGGCTATGCCGAGTACATCAGGCTGCCGGCGCACGTCTTTCTCAAGCTGCCCGAGGGCCTCGACTACAAGGCCCATCCGGTCGAGGTCGGCGTCGTCACCGACGCGCTCGCGACGCCCTACAAGGTGCTGCGCCGCGCGCGCGTCAAGGCCGGCGAGACGGTCGCGGTGTTCGGCGCGGGCGGCGGACTCGGCATCCACCAGGTGATGCTCGCCAAGTGGGCGCGCGCGCACGTCGTTGCGGTGGACGTCGCCGCCGACAAGTTCGAGGCGTGCCGCAAGGCGGGTGCAGACGAGGTCGTCGACGCCTCCTGCTCCGACGTGGTTGAGGCGCTGCTCGACCTCACGCGCGGGGCGGGCGTCGACGTCGCGATCGACTACGTGTCGACCAGTGCCACGCTCGAGGCGGGCGCGCGCTCGCTCGGCCGCCACGGGCGCCTGGTCACGCTCGGCGGAGCCGGGCAGCCGTTCAATCTCTCGTCGCTCGACCTCCTGTACAAGGAGCAGGACATCCTCGGCAGCCGCTACGTCACGCGCGTCGAGGTGCTCGAGACGCTGGAACTGGTCGCGCGCGGCGAGCTCTGGCCGATCGTCAGCGACGTGCGGCCGCTCGCCGAGGCCGAGGCGCTGCACGCGCGCGTCGAGCGGGGCGAGGTGATCGGCCGCGCGGCGCTGCGCGTCGCGTAGTCGCGTCGCTCCCGCGCGGGCGGGAATCCAGCGAGCGTCTGAAGGTTCCGCGGAGTCCGTCTGGGCTCCCGCTTTCGCGGGCGCGACGACGCTTCACGCGTCGTCGCCCGGCACCGGCGCCGCCGCGGCGGCGCGGCGCGCCGCCTTCGTGCGCGCGCGCAGCAGCGCGAGCTCGAGCGCGACGACTGCCACGGTCACCGCGTAGGAGCCCCACACGTACAGGGCGTAACCGCCCATCGCGAGGAAATGCTCGAGGCTCTGCCACTTCATGCCGAGGCCTCCTTGCCCGCCTTCGCGCCGCGCGCGAGATCGCGCGCCCAGTCGCTGCGCCGCTCGCGCTCGAGGATGATCGCGCGCACGCGGGTCAGCGTCGCGCCGAGGCAGTACATCCAGAAGGCGAGCGCCATCACCAGCATGCCCCAGAGCATGGTGGTCGCCATGCTCGGGCTGCGCGTGAGCGAGACCGAAGCGCCCTGGTGCAGCGTGTTCCACCACTGGACCGAGAAGTAGATGATCGGCACGTTGACGACGCCCACGATCGCGAGCATCGCGCCGGCGCGATCGGCGCGGCGCGGGTCGTCGATCGCGGCCTGCAGCGCCATGAAGCCGAGGTAGAGGAACAGCAGGATCAGCTCGGAGGTGAGCCGTGCGTCCCACACCCACCAGGTGCCCCACATCGGCTTGCCCCACAGCGCGCCGGTCCACAGCGCGAGGAAGGTCATCCACGCGCCGGTCGGTGCGATCGCCTGCGCCATCATCGCCGAGAGCCGCGTGTTGAAGGAGAGGCCGACCGCCGCCCAGAAAGCCATCACGACGTAGAGGAACATCGACATCCAGGCGGTGGGGACGTGGATGAAGATGATCCGGTAGCCCTCGCCCTGCTGGGCGTCGGTCGGCGCGACGAAGAAGCCGATGTACAGGCCGGCCGCGCCGAGCGCGGCCGCGAGGGCGTAGAAGACGCGCGCCATCCGCCCGGCCAGCGGATAGAACGTCTGCGGTGCGGCGTAGTAGAAGAGATTCATTGCCTCATTCCAGGGAGATCCTCAGCGCCGCCGCCGCCGCCCACGGGGCGAAGAACAGCGCGAGCGCGAGCAGCGCGCCGAGCACCGAGAGATGCGCGCCGGCGCCGAGCCCCGCGGCCACCGCCTCGACGGCCCCTGCGCCGAAGATCAGCACCGGAATGTAGAGCGGTAGCACGAGTAGCGAAAGCAGCGCGCCCGCCCCGCGCAACCCGAGCGTGAGCGCGGCGCCGATGGCGCCGACCAGCCCGAGCGTGGGCGTGCCGAGGAGCAGCGTGAGGGCGAGCACGCCGAGCGCGCGCGGCCCGAGATCGAACGCGAGGCCGAGCAGCGGCGCGAGCACGACGAGCGGCAGCCCGGTGACGAGCCAGTGCGCAGCCACCTTCGCGCCGACTAGCAGCCCGAGCGGATGCGGCGCGAGCACAATCTGCTCGAGCGTGCCGTCGGCGTAGTCGCCCGCGAACAGGCGCCCGAGCGCGAGCATCGAGGCGAGGAGCGCCGCGACCCACACGACGCCCGGCGCCATCGTGCGCAGCAGGTTCGCCTCCGGGACCGACGCCGAGCGGAAAAAGGCTCACGACGATGACGAAGAAGAAGAGCGTGGTGGCGAGGTCGGAGCGGCGCCTGAGCGCGAGCAGGAGGTCGCGGCGCAGGACGCAGGCGAACGCCGCCAGCGGCGCAGACGCGCTCACCTGCCGAGCCTGAGCGCGACGCGCTTCGGCGCCGCGACGGAGACTTCCTGGTGGGTCGTGCAGACCACGATGCCGCCGCCGCCGAGCTGGCCCGTGATGATGCCGGCGACGTCGCGCACTGCCTGCGCGTCGAGCGCGGCGAACGGCTCGTCGAGCACCCACAGCCGGCAGCGCTCGCGGAACAGCAGGCGCGCGAGCGCCGCGCGGCGCTTCTGGCCCTGCGACAGCACGCGCGTCGGCAGTTCGTCGTGCCCCCGCAGGCCGAGCCGGGCGAGCGCCTCGCGTGCGGACGCGCGCGTCACGGCGGCCTCGGCCAGCGTCTCGGAAACGAGCAGGTTCTCGATCGCGGTGAGATCGTGCTTGATCGCGTTCTGGTGCCCGAGGTAGGCGAGCTCGCCGCGGTACGCCTCGCCGAGCGCGCCGATGCCGGCGCCGTTCCACAGGATCTCGCCTGCCGCCGGCGCGAGCAGGCCGCAGAGCATGCGCAGCAGGCTCGTCTTGCCGCTGCCGTTGGCGCCCAGCACCTCGAGCAGCGTACCCGGCTCGAGCTCGAAGCCGACGTCGCGGAAGAGCCGCCGCTCGCCGCGCAGGCATTCGAGACCGTTCGCTACGAGCATCGACAGTGATCTGGGGGAAGCGCGGCGCCGGCCGCGCCCAGCGGCGGGCGAGGTCGCCATGCCGCCCGGCGGCTCGCCCAGCACGGGCCGATTATACCGGCGGGCGGGTGGGGGACTTCGCTGTCGCGCGACCTGGTCCGCACGGCCGTGGGGTATGCTTCGCAGCCCGGCGGGAGTCTGGAACCTGTCTCAAAATCTAGAACCGGTCTCAATATGAGAATGCAACGGCGGAAGAGGGGATTCACAAGGGGTCGCCCGTTGCTCGGTCGGGGACATACAAGGGGCAATTTGCCCCTTGTTCGTACGACCGCAGTTGACGCAGAAGCACAGCCGCGATTCTGCAGTAGCTTCTAGAGCGGAGAGCGCGATGCCCGGGTTCGACTTCGACTTCTTCGTGATCGGCGCCGGCTCGGGCGGTGTACGCGCCAGTCGCGTCGCGGCCGCGCACCGCGCGCGCGTCGCGATCGCCGAGGACCGCGACGTCGGGGGCACCTGCGTGATCCGCGGCTGCATCCCGAAGAAGCTCTTCGTCTACGCCGCGCACTTCGCCGAGGACTTCGACGATGCGGCGGGCTACGGCTGGACCGTCGGGCACCGCCGGTTCGACTGGGCGGCGCTCGTCGCCGCCAAGGACCGCGAGATCGCGCGCCTGAACGGCGTGTACAAGCAGCTGCTCGCGAGGTCCGGCGTCGAGCTCTTCGAGGCGCGCGCCGCCGTGGTCGATCCGCACACGGTGAGCGTCGGTGGCCGCCAGGTGAGCGCACGGCACATCCTGGTCGCCACCGGCAGCAGGCCGTGGCGGCCGCAGATCCCGGGCGCCGAGCTCGGGATCACCTCCGACGAGGCGTTCCACCTGCCGCGCCTGCCGCGGCGCGTCGTGATCGAGGGCGGTGGGTACATCGCGGTGGAGTTCGCCGGTATCTTCCACGGCCTGGGCGCGGAGGTTGTGGTCGTCTACCGTGGCGAGCCGCTCCTGCGCGGATTCGACATGGACGTGCGCCGGCATCTCGGCGAGGAGCTCGCCAGGAAGGGCATCGAGCTCCGGTTCAAGTGCGAGATCGCGCGCATCGAGCGCGGCGCGGGCGGACGGCTGGTAGCGCGCCTGGTGAGCGGCGCCGCACTAGACTGCGACGCGGTCATGTTCGCGACCGGTCGCAAGCCGAGCACCGCGGGGCTCGGACTCGAGCGGCTCGGCGTCGCGCTCGACGCGAGCGGCGGCGTGATCGTGGACGAGCACTCCCACACGAGCGTCGCGTCGATCCACGCGGTCGGCGACGTGACCGGGCGGCCCCAGCTCACGCCGGTCGCGATCAAGGACGGCGCCAAGCTCGCCGCGACGCTTTTCGCGAACAAACCCTCCGCAGTCGATCACGAGACGATTGCGACCGCGGTATTCAGCCAGCCGCCGGTGGCCACCGTCGGCCTCACGGAGGAGGAGGCGCGCGCGCGCCGTCTCGACGTGCAGGTCCACCGCAGCACGTTCGCGCCGCTCAAGCACACGTTGTCAGGACGGGCCGAGCGGACGCTGATGAAGCTCGTAGTCGACGCCGCGAGCGGCCGCGTCGTGGGCGCGCACATGGTCGGCGCGGACGCGCCCGAGATCATCCAGGGCGTCGCCATCGCCGTGAAGCTCGGCGCGACGAAGGCACAGTTCGACGCCACGGTCGGGATCCACCCGACCGCGGCGGAGGAGTTCGTCACGATGGCGTGACCGCGGTCCCCGCCTCTCCGAGGTGGGGTGGCCGCGCGAGCGGCCGGGGTGGTGCGTAGGTCGTGCCATCGCCGCCAACCACCCCCCGGCCTGCGGCCGGACCCCTCCTTGGGAAGGAGGGACCTAGACTTCCCCTGCTTGGGAAGGAGGGGGATCTAGACCTCCCCTCATTGGGAAGGAGGGGATGCGCTGCGCTCGCTAGCGGGCGCGACTCTTGCGGGCGGTGCGCTTCGCTCGCTTCGCCGCGCCGGCGCGGGGCTTGCGGCCAGCGCGCTTGACCATGCGCGCGCTCGCGCCCTCGATGCGCAGCGTCAGGCCGCGGACCGGGCCCATCACCGGCAGCGTCACCGTCTGCAGCGGGCGGGCGATGCGAGGCGGCACGGCGCCCAGGCCGCCGACCACGATCTGCTCGGCGACGCGCGCGACGCCGTCCACGATCGCGTTCGCCTGCCCGGCGGCGCCGTCGACCACGGTCGCGGCGAAGCCGGTCACGTCGCGGTTCATGCGGCCGAAGCTCGCGAGCACCTGGCCGCCGGTCTTCAGGCGGGCGCCGACGAATCCGATTCCGGCGCTCACCGCCTGGCGCTCGAGTGCCACGCCGCGGTGCGCGACGAGGCGGTAGGTCTCGACGACGTTCCGCGCAGTGCCGCGCGCGTGCTTGAGCGCGTCCTTGCTGAGGGTTGAAACGCGTTGCATGAAGATCTCCTTGCTGGACTAAGAGCCCCTGCCGCGCGCCGGCGTGCCCGCCTTGCTGCGCCGCACATCGCGCAAGGTTACGCAGCGCCGCTAGAGGAAAGAACCTAAAAACCTAGGCAGTTCGCCCTAGCCTGCGCCGGCCTGGACCGGTGGCCGCGCTCCCGGAAGCAGGCCGCGCCCGGCACGCCGCCGGTTTGCGTCGTGCGGCGCTGCTAGACTAGGCGCGCCACGCAGGTGCACGCAGGAGACGCCATGCGCAGGAACGCCCGGGAATCGACGGTCGAGCGGATCGAGCAGATCGCGGGGCTCGTACGCGAGCGCGTCGCGCGCGGCGAGCGCGCCGCGGTCGAGGCGTTCGTGCGGGCGTACTTCCGCGGCGTCGACCCCGGGGACCTCGAGCGCGAGGCGCTAGAGGACCTCTACGGAGCGGCGCTCTCGCACTGGAGCTTCGCGCACAAGCGCGTGCCCGGCACGGCGAAGGTGCGCGTGCTCAACCCCGCGGTCGACGAGCACGGCTGGCAGAGCACCCACAGCGTCGTCGAGATCGTGAACGACGACATGCCGTTCCTCGTCGACTCGGTGACGATGGCGGTGAACCGCAGGGGTCTCGCACTGCACCTGCTGATCCATCCGGTGCTCGACGTCGCGCGCGACGCCGAGGGAGGCTGACCGGCCTGGCCGCAGGCGATGCCGCCGACGCGCGCCGCGAGTCGTTCATGCACGTCGAGGTGGACCGGCTCGGCGATCCGGCGCAGGCGGGAGCGCTCGCCGACGAGATCGCGCGCGCGCTCGCCGACGTGCGCGTCGCCGTGAGCGACTGGAAGGCAATCTGCGTGCGCATGCGCGAGGTGCTCGCCGAGCTCGCGCGACGACCGCCGCCGGTGGCCGCGGCCGAGCTCGCCGAGGCATGCGCGTTCCTCGAGTGGCTGCTCGACAACCACTTCACGTTCATCGGCTACCGGTGCCACGAGCTCGTGACCGTCGAGGGCGAGGACGGGCTGCGCGTCGTCACCGGCTCGGGGCTCGGCGTGCTGCGCGAATCCGAGACCGACCGGATGTCGGCGAGCTTCGCCAAGCTGCCGCCGGGCGTGCGCGAGCGCGCCCGCGTGCCCGAGGTGCTCGTCGTCACCAAGTCGAACTCGCGCTCGACGGTGCACCGCAGTGGCTACTTCGACTACGTCGGCGTGAAGCGCTTCGACGAGCGCGGGCAGGTGTGCGGCGAGCACCGCTTCCTCGGGCTCTACACCTCCACCGCATACATGGCGATGCCGGCCGAGATCCCGCTCCTGCGGCGCAAGGTCGCGGTGGTGGTCGCGCGCGCCGGGCTCGCGCCGCAGAGCCACGCCGGCAAAGCGCTCGCGAACATCCTCGATTCCTATCCACGCGACGAGCTGTTCCAGATCGATGTCGAGGACCTGGTCGACATCGCGACCGGCATCCTGCAGCTCGGCGAGCGGCAGCGCATCCGGCTCTTCGTGCGCCGCGATGCGTTCGATCGCTTCCTGACCTGCCTGATCTACGTCCCGCGCGATCGCTACGACACCGCGATGCGGCGCCGCTGGCAGGCGATTCTCGAGCAGGCGTTCCATGGCGACGCCTCCGATTACAACGTTTTCCTGTCCGATTCGCCGCTCGCCCGGATCCTGATCACCGTACGCACCACGCCGGGCGCGATCCCGGACTACGATGTGCGCGAGATCGAATCGCGCCTGGCGGCGGCCGCGCGCCGCTGGGAGGACGACCTGAAGAGTGCGCTCGTGGTCGCGTTGGGCGAGGCGCACGGCAATCTCCTGCATGCACAGTATGCCAACGCGTTTCCGGCCGCCTACCGGGAGGACTTCCCGGCGAGGAGCGCGGTCCCGGACGTCGGGACGATGGCGCGGCTCAACGAAGCCCAGCCGCTCGGCCTGAGCCTGTATCGGCCGCTCGAGGCCCTCCCCGGGATGCTGCGGTTCAAGCTCTTCCTGCACGGCGCGCCGCTCGCGCTGTCCGACTCGCTGCCGATGCTCGAGCGCATGGGGCTGCGGGTGATGGAGGAGCGGCCCTACCGGATCCAGCCGGAGGCAGGCACCCCGGTGTGGCTGCACGACTTCGGACTTGCCGCCGGCGAGGATGCCGAGCTCGACATCGACGCGATCGACGAGATCTTCGAGGACGCGTTCGCGCGGGTGCACCGCGGCGAGATCGAGAACGACGACTTCAACCGCCTCGTGCTGCGCGCGCGCCTCGCCGCCGACGAGGTGGTGGTGCTACGCGCCTACGCACGCTACCTGCAGCAGCTCGGCTTCGGCCTGCCGCAGACGTTCATCCAGCAGACGCTTGCCGCGCACCCGGGCGTGGCACGCATGCTGGTCAACCTGTTCAAGCTGCGGTTCGACCCGGAGCAGCCCGGCGCCGAGGCCGCCATCCGTCAGGTGAGCGCGATCGAGGCGGCGCTCGAGAAGGTCGTCAACCTGAACGAGGACCGCGTCCTGCGCCAATACCTCGCGCTGGTGCTCGCGACGCTGCGCACGAACTGGTTCCACCGCGAGGGCGGCGCGCGCCGGCCGTTCCTCGCGCTCAAGCTGGATCCGGCCAAGGTGCCCGGCATGCCCGAGCCGAAGCCGATGTTCGAGGTGTTCGTGTACTCGCCGCGCTTCGAGGGCGTGCACCTGCGCGGCGGCAAGGTCGCGCGCGGCGGCCTGCGCTGGTCCGACCGGCCGGAGGATTTCCGCACCGAGGTGCTCGGTCTGGTCAAGGCGCAGATGGTGAAGAACACCGTGATCGTGCCGGTCGGCTCGAAGGGCGGCTTCGTGCTGAAGCGCGCGCCGTCCCCTGCCGACCGGGAGGCGTACGCGAGGGAGGGCATCGCCTGCTACAAGGAGTATCTGCGCGGGCTGCTCGACCTCACCGACAATCTCGTCGACGGCAAGGTCGTGCCGCCGCCCGGCGTGCTACGGCACGACCCGGACGATCCGTACCTGGTGGTCGCAGCCGACAAGGGCACCGCGACCTTCTCGGACCATGCGAACGCGGTCGCGCAAGAGTACGGCTTCTGGCTCGACGACGCGTTCGCCTCCGGCGGCTCGGCCGGCTACGACCACAAGGGCATGGGCATCACCGCGCGCGGCGCGTGGGAGTCGGTCAAGCGCCACTTCCGCGAGATGGGCGTCGACACCCAGACCACCGGCTTCACCGTCGTCGGCATCGGCGACATGTCGGGCGACGTCTTCGGCAACGGCATGCTGCTCTCCGAACACATCCGGCTGGTGGCGGCATTCGACCATCGCCACGTCTTCATCGACCCGGAGCCGGATCCGGCGGCGGGCTTTGCGGAACGCAAGCGGTTGTTCGCGCTCGCCCGCTCCTCGTGGGCCGACTACGACCCCCAGCTGATCTCGCGCGGCGGTGGCGTGTGGCCGCGCTCGGCCAAGTCGATTCCGCTCTCGCCCGAGGTGCGGCGCGCGCTCGGAGTCGCATCCGAGCGCCTCGCCCCGAGTGCGCTGATCAGCGCTATTCTCAAAGCGCCGGTGGATCTCCTGTACAACGGCGGGATCGGCACCTACGTCAAGGCCGCCGCCGAGACCCACGCCGAGGTCGGCGACCGCTTGAACGACGCTGTGCGCGTGAACGGGGCGGAGCTGCGCTGCAAGGCGGTCGCCGAAGGCGGCAATCTCGGCTTCACCCAGCGCGGCCGCATCGAGTACGCGCTCGCGGGCGGGCGCATCTACACCGACGCGATCGATAACTCGGCCGGGGTGGCCACCTCCGACCACGAGGTGAACATCAAGATCCTGCTCGGGCTCGCGGTCGCCGACGGCGAGCTCACGCTGAAGCAGAGGAACCAGCTGCTCGCCGGGATGACCAGCGACGTCGCGAGGCTCGTGCTGCGCGACAACTACTTCCAGACCCAGTCGCTCTCGATCGCGCGCCGCGTGGGGGTGAAGCTCGCCGACGCGCAGATCCGCTTCATGCGCTTCCTGGAGAAGTCGGGACGCCTCAACCGCGCCCTCGAGTTCCTGCCCGACGACGAGGCGCTCGCGGAGCGGCGCACGCGCGGGGTCGGGCTCACCGCGCCGGAGCTCGCTGTCCTGCTCGCCTACTGCAAGCTGTGGCTGTACGACGCGCTGCTCGCCTCGCCGCTGCCCGAGGACCCGTGGATTGCGACCGCGCTCGAGCGCTACTTCCCGGCCGAGCTGCGCAAGCGCTGCGGGGCGTATCTGCCGCGGCATCCGCTGCGGCGCGAGATCATCGCCACGCACGTCCTGAACAGCACGGTGAACCGGGTCGGCAGCACGTTCGTGCACGCCCTGATGGAGGCGACCGGCGCGCCGCCGCACGACATCGTGCGCGCCTATCTCCTGCAGCGCGAGATCTTCGGCTACGTTGCGCTCTGGCAGGCGATCGAGGCCCTCGACAGCCGGGTGCCCGAAGACGCGCAGGCCGGCATGCTGATCGAGGCCGGACGTCTCACAGTGCGCGCGACCGTCTGGCTGCTGCGCTCAAAGCGGCTCGGCGACGATATGGCCGCGACCATCGCGCACTTCCACCCGGCGGTCGAGGCGATTGCCGGCGACATGCCGGCGCTGCTCGACGAGTCGTCGCGCGCCAACCTCGACGCGCGGGCGGCCCGGTTTGCGGGCCAGGGCGTGCCCGAGGCGCTCGCGCGGCGCGTCGCCTCGCTCGAGAACCTGTTCTCCACGCTCGACATCGTCGAGATCGCCGGCACGTCCGGGCAGGCGGTCGCGACCGTCGCCGCGGTCTACTTCCGGCTCTCGGCGGAGCTCGGCCTGCCGTGGCTGCGGGAACGGATCGGCCAGCTTCCGGGCGAGGGGCACTGGCCTACGCTCGCGCGGAGCGCGATGCGCGACGACCTCGGCGACCTGCAACGCACGCTGACGGCGCAGGTGATGGTGCGCGCCGGCGGCGAGAGCGGGGTCACCGAACCCGGGGCGCTGATCGCCGCGTGGCGGCGCGAACGGGGCGCCGTGGTGGAGCGCGCGAACCACCTCATGGCCGAGCTCAGGAGCGGCCCGGCGCCCGACATCGCGATGCTCTCGGTCGCGTTGCGAGAGCTGCGCAATCTCGCCTGAAGCGGCCGTGACCGAGAACGGGGCTGAGGCGAGGGTCACCGGACTGCGCGACCGCGCCGTCGACGAGCCGATGCGCCGGCCGTTGCCGACCGCGAGGCTGCTCGTCGGGACGGCCTCGCTCGCGCTGGTCCGAATCCAGGCCGACGGCGGGAGCGCCGGCCTGAGCTGCCTCTTCTATGCCGCCGGCGCACCGCTCGAGCCGGTCGGCGCGACGCTCGAGGCGATCGCCGCGTCACGAGGCGGCGGCCGCGCGCCGCTTCGCGGCCCGAGCACGTCGGCGCGATAGAATGCGCTCCGCGGCGCGCGCCCGTCGGGCACCGCCCGCGGTCATTCGCGGCCTGCCGCCGCGTCACGAAAGGACCTCCGGATGTCGATGCTCCCGCACGTTCCCGCCGCTGCATTGGTCGCGCCGACGCTGGCCTTCCTCCTCGCCGCCGCGCCGGCGCGCGCTGCCGAGGAGCCGCGCTACAACCAGGTCGAGCTGGAGGCCGTCGCTTCGCGCGAGGTGCCGAACGACCTGATGAGCGCGACGCTCTTCGCGGAGGCGAACGCCGCAACGCCGGCCGAGGTCGCCGCGGCGCTCAACCGAGCCACCGCCGAGGCGGTGGCGGTGGCGGCGAAGTCCGGGGGCATCAAGGCGTCGAGCGGGCAGACGCACACCTTCCCGGTCTACGACCGCAACCAGAAGCTCGTCGGCTGGCGCGGACGTGCCGAGGTCCGGCTCGAGAGCCGGAACTTCCAGGCGGTCGCCGAGCTCACCGCGACGCTGCAGCCGTCGATGCAGCTCGGTGGCATCGCCTTCGGCGTGTCGCCCGAGCTGCGCCGGCGGGTCGAGGACGAGCTCATCACCGAGGCGATCGCGGCGTTCCGCGCGCGCGCCGACGTCGCGCGCCGGGCGCTCGGCGGACAGTCCTACCGCATCCGCCGCGTCGCGCTCGGCTCGGGCGCCGCCGCGCCGCCGCCGCGGGCGATGGCGATGGCGCGTGCGGCGCCGGCAGCGGCCGACGTGCCGCCGCCGGTGTTCGAGGGCGGGGAGACGCGCGTGCAGGTCGTCGCGCGCGGGACGATCGAGGTGGAGTGATCGCGTCCCGCGTGCGGCCTGCGAGCGCTCCGGCCAGGTCGACTGAATGAACCGCCGGATGGTGCTCGCGGTCGCCGTCACGCTGGCGACCCAGACCCTCGCGGCGACCGCAATCATCGCGCCGGCGGTCCTCGCGCCGGCGGCGGCGGCCGATCTCGGCGTCGCCCCCAGGCGATCGGCATCTTCGTCGCCGGGGCATACTTGTTCGCGATGCTGTCGGGGCTGGCGGCTGGCGGGCTGATCGACGGCCTCGGCGCGCTGCGCGTCTGCCAGCTCGCGCTTGCGCTCTGCGCGCTCGGGCTGGCCGCCGGCGCGCCGGGCGAGTCCGCGCTGATCGCAGCCGCGGCGATCCTGATCGGCTACGGCTATGGGTTCGTCACGCCGACCAGCTCGCACATCCTCGCCGCAGCTACGCCGCGCCCGATGATGGCGCTCATCTTCTCGATCAAGCAGACCGGCGTGCCGATCGGCGGCGCGCTCGCCGGCGCGGTGGCCCCGCCGCTCGCGCTCGCGATCGGCTGGCAGCGCACGCTCGTCGTTCTCGCCGCGGCCTGCCTCGTCGCCGCGGTGGCGATGCAGCCGCTGCGCGCACGGTTCGATGCGCGGCGCACCCGTGCAGCTCGGCGTGAGGGTCCGACGGCCTCGGGCGCAGTTCCTGCATCGCACGCGAAGCCGCGCGCGAGCGAGCTTCCGCAGAGGGTTCCCCGCGCGCCGCGCGGGGGTCTCGCGCGCATGGGCGCGCCGGTGCGCCTGGTGCTCGCCACGCCGGCGCTGCGCGACCTCGCGGTCTCCTCGTTCGTGCTCGCCCAGGTGCAGCTCGTGGTGATCACCTACCTCGTGCCGTTTCTCAACCTCGGGCTCGGACTGTCCCTGGTGAGCGCGGGGCTCATCTACTCGGTAGCGCATGCGGCCGGCGTCATCGGCCGCGTCGTCTGGGGGCGATCGCCGACCGGCTGCTCGCACCGCGCATCGTGCTCGCGCTGCTGGGGCTCCTCGCGGCGGCGTGCGGGCTCGCAACCGCTGTTGCCGCGCCCGCGTGGCCGGTGGGTGCACTCGTCGCGCTCGGCGCCGTGTACGGCGCCTCGGCGGTCGGGTGGAACGGCGTGTACCTCGCCGAGGTCGCGCGCCGCGCGCCCGAGGGCCAGGTCGGCGCCGCGACCGGCGGCACGCAGTTCTTCACCTTCTTCGGCGCGCTGTCCGGGCCGCCGATCTTCGCCGCGCTGGTCTGGGCGACCGGCGGCTACCAGTGGGGCTTCGCGGCGTTCGCGGCGCTGCCGCTCGCGGTCGGCGTGCGCCTGCTCGCCGCCGGCCGCGCGGACGTCGGCGCGGGAGCGCGCGCGTGAGCGCCGGTGCGCATGACGGCGCGCGCGCGCGCGAGGCGGTGGTGCTCCTGCACGGCCTGTGGATGAACCGCTTCATCATGCTCCCGCTCGCGCGCCGCCTCGCGGCGCAGGGCTACGCGACGCATCTCTTCGGCTATTCCTCGCTCGCGCGCGACATCGATGCCAACGCGGCTTCGCTTGCCCGCCTTCTCGGCGAAATCGACGCGCCGGTGCTGCACCTCGTCGGCCACAGTCTCGGCGGCGTGACACTGCTCGCGAGCTTGCGCGCGCGCCCGGATCCGCGCGTGCGCCGGGTCGTGCTGCTCGGCGCGCCGGTGCGCGGCGCGGCCGCGGTGCGCCGGCTGCTCGCGAGCGCGTGGGGCCGCAAGCTGATCGGCGCCGGCGCCCGGCGTCTCGCCGCGCCGCCCTCGCTCGAGATCGACCGGCGCATCGAGATCGGCACGCTCGCCGGCACGCGGCGTCTCGGCATGGCGGCGGTGCTTGCGCCGGTGCCGGGCGCGGGCGACGGCGCCGTGCTGGTCGAGGAGACGAGGCACCCGCAGGCGCGCGACGCGATCGCGCTCCGCGTGAGCCACAGCGGCATGCTGTTCTCGCCGGAAGTCGCGCGGCAGGTCGCGCACTTCCTGCGGTACGGGCGGTTCGCGCGATGAGGCGGGCGCGCGCCGTGCGGCTGATCGGCGCACTTGCGACGGCCGGAGCGCTTGCCGGCTGCGCGAGCACCGGGTACTACGCGCAGGCGGCCCGTGGGCACCTCGAGGTCATGCGGCGCGCGCAGCCGATCCCCGAGCGGCTCGCCGACCCGTCGACCCCGCCCGCGCTGCGGGTGCGCCTCGAGCGGGTCCTCGCGATCCGCGAGTTCGCGAGCCGCGAGCTCGGACTGCCCGACAACGGCAGCTATCGCAGCTACGCCGCGCTCGGCCGGCCGTACGTCGTGTGGAACGTCGTCGCCGCGCCCGAGCTCTCGGTGGCGCCGAAGCAGTCGTGCTTCCCGGTGGCGGGCTGCGTGAGCTATCGCGGTTACTACGCCGTCGCGCACGCCGAGCGCCACGGCGCCGGGCTCGCCGCCCAGGGGCTCGACGTGTACATCGGCGGCGTGCCGGCGTACTCGACGCTCGGCTGGTTCGACGACCCGGTGCTTGACACCTTCATCGGCTATCCCGAGGGCGAGCTCGCGCGGATCATCTTCCACGAGCTCGCGCACCAGGTCGTCTACGTCAAGGACGACACGACGTTCAACGAGTCCTTCGCGGTGGCGGTCGAGCGCGCCGGGGTGCAAGCGTGGTTCGCGCGCGGCGCGCCGGACGCCGACCGGCGCGCCTACGAAACGCTGCAGGCGCGCAAGCGCGAGTTCGTCGCGCTCGTGCTGCGCTACCGCGCCCGCGCCGAGGCGCTGTATGCGGCGCCCGTTCCGGACGCCGCGAAGCGCGCGGGGAAGTCGCGGCTCTTCGACGAGCTCGCGCACGACTACGCGGCGCTCAGGGCCGCCTGGGGCGGCTACGCCGGCTTCGACCCGTTCTTCGCGCGCAAGCCCGGAAACGCGCACCTCGCCGCGGTCGCCTCCTACGCGGAGCGCGTGCCGGCGTTCGAGCGCTTGCTCGCGCGCGAGGGCGGTGATCTTCCGCGCTTCTACGCCGCGGTGAAGCGGCTCGCTGCGCTGCCGAGGCCGCAGCGAGACGCCGCGCTCGCGGAGCTCGCTGCCGGCGCGCCGCAAGCGAATGGACGGTGACGCTCGCTTCGCGAGCGCGGACAGCGGACCGTGGGAAGTAGGCTGCGGGAACGCGGCCCGGATCGCTCCTGGCCGACTGCGCACTACCCGCTACCCACCGTCTACTGTCCCCTTTCTTTCACTCACTCCGGCGCAGAAGGCGTTCCGGCGCCGCGGCCGCGGCCACCCCGTGCCACCGCGATCGCAGTGCCGGCGATGAACAGCGCCAGCGCGAGCGCGTTCAGCATGCCGCCAGCCGCGCGCCACGCGTAGCTCGCGGCGAGATCGCCCGCGAGGCGCACGACGAGCGAGGCGTGCAGCACCGCGAGCGCACCGTAGAAGGCCGGCGTGTAAGGCACCGCGACCTTGAGCACCGCCGGGAAGATCACCGGCGCGTGACCGAACACCATCGAGAAGACGAAGCCCAGCATCACTGCGTGCAGCGCGGCGTCGTAGCTCGCTGTGCCGGGTACGAGCCCGCCGGCCGCGACGATGATCGCCCCGGCGAGACCGAGCCAGAAATAACCCGAGAGGAGGCACACGGCGATGAAGCGCGTGAGCCCGCGCTGGCGCACGGTGCGCCGTGCGATGTCCTGTTTCAGGAGCCAGGCCGCGAGGGCGAGCAGGGCGGTGCCGAGGACAAGCGTGCCGGCCTCCGGCGCGGGGAGTGCGAGCGCGGCGCCGCCGATCACGGTCGCGACGATCGCGAGAAAGAGCGCGCGGGCGCGCGGGGCCGGCGGCAGGAAACGCGTGAGCTCGAGCCGCTCTCCCGCGATCGTTAGGACGAGGAAGCCGGTCCACCATGGCACGGCGAGCGCGACCGGCTGGCCGGCGAGCCACAGCACGTTGCCCACGAGCCAGCAGCCGGCGCCGAGCGCGAGACATGCCATGTGCAGCGCGGGCTGGCGCGCCAGCACCACGAGCGAGCCGGCGGCGAGCACCGCGCCAGCCAGGGTCGCCGCCGATGCCGCCGCGGTCCCGGGCGCGCCGAACGCCGCACCGACGCCGGCCAGCCCGGCGGCGAGCGGGCCGAGATAGGCCCAGCGGCGCGCAAGCGCGACCGCACGCTCGAGGCTGATCACGGTGCCGAAGAAGCCCACGATCATCAGCGGGCCGTGCGCGGCCGGATCGAGCGCCGCCGGCCGCGGAACGTCCCAGCCGAGCCGCACGAGCCCCGCGGCCACGCCGGCCGCGAGCGAGAGAAAGCCGAGCACGAGCAGCGGCACGCGCGCGGCGACCGGGAGATCGACCGCGGCGTGGCCTTGCGGTGCGGCGGGCGGGGTCACCGCTTCGACCAGCCGAACGTCATGCGCGCCATCTCCGACATCCGGTCCGGCGTCCAGGGGGGTCCCAGACGACGTCCACGGCGACGCGCGCGTCGCGCGGCATGATGCGCTGGATCGCGGCGCGCGCCTCGTCCACGACCTGCCCGGTCGCCGGGCAGGCCGGCGAGGTCATCGTGATCTCGACGTAGACGCCGTCGGCCTTGAACTCGACGCCGTAGACGAGGCCGAGATCGACGATGTTCATGCCGGCCTCGGGATCCATCACGGTCATGAGCGCGTCGCGCACCTCGTCCTCGGTCGGCATCGGCTTGTCGGTCTGCGGTGCTGACGCCGCGGGCGCGGCCTCGCGCGGCGGCGGCGCGCCGCCGCCGAGCAGCCGCTTCAGCGCGCCGATGATGCTCATGCGCGCAGCGGCATCACCCGGCGACCGGCCGCGGACCGCTCCGCGTGCCGTGCAGACCGGGCGGCGAGGTGCGGCGTGGCCGGCCGCTCGACTGGCCGCGTCGCCTGGTCGCGCACGCCGCAGCCGGACGCGCCGTCGCCCGTGGCGAACGCATCGCCGGCGAGAGGTGCGCGCCCGGCGGGCGCCCCGCCGGCGGTCCGCACCGCCTCCCGGAGGCACTGCCGCGCCCGCTCGAGGTGGACCGAATCGCGCCGGCTCGGCAAATTCGGCATCGCGTCACAACCCGATCGAGATGCTGTCGCGCCGCATGTCGCAGCAGCCCATGAATCCGTCGGCCATGCGGCGGACGATCTGCGCGCAGCCGAAATCCATGTATGCCTCGTCGAGCGCAGCGATGCGGTGGCCGCGGCGCGCGAGCTCCGCGAGCGTCGGCGCGCCGAACCCGCCCTCGAGGTTCACGCTGAGCCCATGCACGATCCGGAAGCGCGGCGCGTCGATCGCGCTCTGCGGCGACTGGTCGTAGTCGGCCATCCGCACCATCAGCTGCGCATGGCCCTGCGCCTGCATCGTGCCGCCCATCAGGCCAAGCGTCATCACCGGGGCACCGTCCCTGGTCACGAACCCGGGAATGATGGTCTGGAACGGCCGCTTGCCCGGCGCCACGCGGTTCGGATGGCCCGGCGTGAGCACGAATCCCGCGCCGCGGTTGTGCAGGCTGATACCGGTCCCGGGCACCACGACGCCCGCGCCGAAGCCCATGTAGTTCGACTGGATGAAGGAAACCATTCGGCCCGCAGCGTCGGTTGCGGTGAGGTAGACCGTGCCGCCGCGCGGCGGCGTGCCGTGGCCGAAGTCCTGCGCCCGCTGCAGGTCGATCAGCGCGGCGCGCGACTTGAGGTAACCCGGGTCGAGCAGGCGCTCGGGCGGAAACGCCATCGCCGGCGCGTCCGCCACGTGGCGGAGCGCGTCCGCCAGCGCGAGCTTGGTCGCCTCGATCTGCAGGTGGAGGCTGTCGGGCGAGTCGACCGGATGCGCCGCGAGGTCGAAGTTCGCCAGGATGCCGAGCGCCATCAGCGCGACGATGCCCTGACCGTTCGGCGGTATTTCGTGCAGGGTGTAGCCGCGGTAGTCCACGGTGAGCGGCGTCACCCAGTCGGCGGCGTGCTGGGCGAGGTCGGCGCGCGTCAGTGCGCCGCCGCAGGCCGCCGAGTGCGCCTCGAGGCGTTCGGCAAGCGCGCCGCGGTAGAACGCATCGCCGCGGCTCGCCGCGATCAGCTCGAGCGAGCGCGCGGCGTCCGGGAGCCGGAACCCCTCGCCCGCGCGCGGCGCGCGCCCGTCCGGCATGAACGCTTGCGCGAAGCCGGGCTGGTCCTTGAGCTCCGGGATCTGCAGTTCCCAGCGCCGCGCGACGAACTCCGACACCGGGAAGCCGTCGCGCGCGTACGCGATGGCCGCCTCGAACAGGGCCGGGAAGGGCAGCACGCCGAAACGCTCGGAAAGTGCCACCCACGCCGAGACCGCGCCCGGCACGGTCACCGTGTCCCAGCCGCGCGACGGCAGGCTCGCGCCGAAGCGCTCGGGCGTCCACCCGGCGGGTGCGCGCCCGGACGCGTTAAGCGCGTGCACTTGCTCGCCGTCCCACACGATCGCGAATGCGTCGGCGCCGATGCCGTTCGAGATCGGTTCGACGATCGTGAGCGCGATCGCGGTCGCGAGCGCCGCGTCGATCGCGTTGCCGCCGGCGGCAAGCGCGCGCAAGCCCGCCTGCGCCGCGAGCGGCTGCGAGGTCGAGACCACGCTGCGCGCGAAAGTCGGGCGGTGGAAGGTCGGATAGACGGAGGCCCACCGTGTCATCGCAAGCGCGCGCCTACCGCTCGGGGTCGGTCTCGAAGTCGAGCGCGACGCGGCCGAGCACCGTGCCCGCCTTCAGCGCCTCGAGCGCCTGGTTCACTTCCTTGGCGGGCCGCGTCGCGACCGGAAGGGGCGCGATCTTGCGCTTGCGCGCCAGCGCGACCACGGCCTTCAGCTCCGCGAGCGATCCCACGTAGGAGCCCATCACCGCCACGGCGCGCTGCGCGATCGGCGGCAACGGCAGCGTGATCTCGCCGCCGAAGAGCCCGCACAGAACGAGGCGCCCGCCCTTGCGCAGCGCGGCGAGGCCGAGCCCCACGGTGTCCGGCATGCCGACGAAATCGATCGCAGCGGCGAGGTTGCCGCCGGCGAGCGCCTGCAGCTCGCGCGCACCGCCTCCGCGGAGCGCGTGTCGAGCGTGCGCTTCGCGCCGAGCCTCGCGCCGCGGCGAGCTTGTCCGGAGCGACGTCGCAGGCGATGACGTTGCGCGCGCCCTTTGCGCGCAGGATCGAGATGCCGATCAGCCCCAGCCCGCCGCAGCCGAGCACCGCGACCCAGTCGCGCGACCCGAGCCCGGGCAGCTTGGCGGTCGCGCTGTACGCGGTGAGGCCGGAGCAGGAGAGGGTCGCGGCGAAGGCGTCGTCGAGGCCCGCCGTGTCGACGAGGTAGCGCGGGTGCGGCACCACCAGGTGCGAGGCGTAGCCGCCGGGGCGCATCACGCCGACGAAGCGCGGCGCGAGGCAGTAGTTCTCCTGGCCGACCTTGCAGACCGCGCACTTGCCGCAGCCGATCCACGGATAGACGAGCCGTCGCGCGCCGCGCTTCACGCCGCGCGCTGCCGGGCCGAGCGCCTCGACCACGCCGAACGGCTCGTGGCCGAGCGTGAACGGCGGCACGCAGCCGCGCTCCTTCACGTAGAAACGCCTGCCGCCGCCGAGGTCGAAGTAGCCGTCCCAGATGTGCAGGTCGCTGTGACACACTCCGCAGCGCGTGATCCGCAGCAGCACCTCGGTGCCTTGCGGCCGCGGCGTTGCCTTCTCCACCCGCTGGAGCGGCCGGCCGTGCTCGACGATGTCGTAGCTGTACATGAGCGCGCACCGTGGGCAGTGGACAGTGGACAGTGGACAGCGGATGGCGAGCGGCGGCTATCGCCCTATGCCCTCGCGGCAGCGTGGAGCGCCTGGTCTATGTCCCACAGGATGTCGTCGAGCGTCTCGATGCCGACCGAGATGCGGATCATGTCGGGTGCGACGCCGGCCCGGATCTGCTCCTCCTCCGAGAGCTGCCGGTGCGTGGTGGAGGCGGGGTGGATCACCAGCGTCTTCGCATCGCCGATGTTCGCGAGGTGGCTCATGAACCGTGCGGCCTCGATGAAGCACTCGCCGGCCCGCGCGCCGCCTTTGACGCCGAAAGTGAGCAGCCCGCTCGCCCCGTGCGGCAGGTATCGCTGCGCCAGCGCGTGGTAGCGGTTGCCCGGCAGGCCGGGGTAGTTGACCCACGCGACCTGCGGGTGCCCCTGCAGGTGCTGTGCGACCGCCAGCGCGTTCTGCGAGTGCCGCTCCATGCGCACGTGCAGCGTCTCGAGCCCCTGCAGCAGCAGCCACGCGTTGAACGGCGAGAGCGCCGGACCGTACACGCGCAGCGTCTCCATGCGCACCTTCATGCTGTAGCCGAAGTCGCCGAAGGTCTCGTAGAAGCGCACGCCGTGGTAGCCGCGCGAGGGCTCGGTCATCTCCGGGAACCCGCCGTTGTCCCACGGGAATTTCCCCGACTCGACGATCACGCCGCCCATCGTCGTGCCGTGCCCGCCGATGTACTTGGTCGCCGAGTGCACGACGATGTCGGCGCCGTGCTCGATCGGCCGGCACAGGCACGGCGAGGGCACCGTGTTGTCCACGATGAGCGGCACGCCTGCCTCGTGCGCGATCGCCGCCACCGCCTCGATGTCGAGCACGTTGATCAGCGGGTTGCCGAGCGTCTCGCCGTACAGCGCCTTGGTGTTCGGACGCAGCGCGCGGCGGAAGTTCTCGGGTTCGTCGGGATCGACCAGGGTCGCCTCGATGCCGAGCTTGCGCAGGTTGACCTCGAACAGCGTGTAAGTGCCGCCGTAGAGCGTGCTCGAGGAGACGATGTGATCGCCCGACTTGAGCAGCGTCAGAAGGGCGGCCGACTCGGCCGCCTGTCCGCTCGCCGCTGCGACCGCCGCACGCCCGTTCTCCAGCGCCGCCATGCGCTCCTCGAACACCGCGGTGGTCGGGTTCGAGAGCCGCGTATAGACGTTGCCGAAGGTCTGCAGATTGAAGAGGCTCGACGCGTGGTCGGCCGAGTCGAAGACGAACGAAGTCGTCTGGTAGAGCGGCACCGCGCGCGCGCCCGTCGCCGGGTCGGGGAGCTGCCCGGCGTGCAGGCACAAGGTGCCGAAGCCGAACTTGCGGTCAGGCATGCGGAAGAAAGTCGGCAGTGCTCAGTGGAGATGGGGCGTTGGCAGCGACCAAGCGCCGTCCGAGTCGTGCCGGGCTGGCTCCCGCCACGTTCTTCGGTCGCCGAGAACAATGATCCGCCATGGACGCTATCGGGCTCACCGCCGACCGTGCACTGTCAACCGTCCGCTTCCCTAGTACGCCAGCCACCGCGGCCGCTTGGCCGAGATGACCCGGGTGTTCACCCCGACCCAACTGAGCCCGCCGAACAGACGGCCGTGCTCGATCTTCATGCAGCGGTCCATCACCGTCTGCATCCCGGCCGCCTCGGCCTTGCGCGCGGCGTCCATGTTCTTCACGCCGATCTGCTGCCACAGGACGCGAGCGCCGATCGCGATCGCGTCCTCGGCGATCGGCATCACGTCTTCGGTCTTGCGGAACACGTCGACGACGTCGACCTTGACCGGGATGTCGCGCAGTGACTTGTAGCAGCGCTGCCCGAGGATCGCCTCGTACTTCGGGTTCACCGGGATCACGGTATAGCCGTGATCGAGCAGGTACTTGGCGGCGAAATAGCTCGGCCGGAACCAGTCGGCCGACAGCCCGACCATGGCGATGACCCGGTTCTCGGCGAGGATGCGGCGCAGGCTCTCGATGTCGTCGTGCATGGGCGCGGCACGTAGCTCGGCCGTCATTCTAGAACTTATCTCAAAATCGTGGCCGTGCTCGTTCCGGAATCGGGATCGTACGAACAAGGGACGAGCCCCTTGTCCTCGCAGATCCCCGTTCCGCGGACGCGCTCGTAGCCTGAGACAGGATCTGGCCGAAACGGCTGCGATGGCGCGCGCCGCGGCCGGTTATTTCCCGGGCCGAAACGGTCCGTTTTCCATATGCCGCGAACGCAGGCCGCGTCGTGCGGCCACAGCGTCAGCGGCGGCGCATTCGCCGTCCGCGGCATCGACCGGACGAAAGGAGACCGTCATGATGAACAAGCTCACCATTTCCGTCGCGACGCTCGCGCTGGCGCTCGTCTCGCCGCTTGCAGCGGCCGCGACCGCCCAACTCGAGCTGCTCCCGGAAGGCGCGCGTGCATCGTTCGTGCCGCCGCAGGTCGAAGACCCTGCAAACGGGTCAGATATCGAGAACGCCAAGCGGTTCTTCAACCGCGGCACCGGGGGCCTGCCGTCGCGCTGACGGCCGCTCCGGCGGGCGAAGCCCGGCCGTGGCCGGGCTTTCTTGCGCCGGCGGAGTGCTCGGAGCGGAAACGAGGTGTTCACGCGCTGGCTGCTAATGGACCCGGCCCTCGCGCGTACCAACAGTATCGGCGTCGCGCGCGGGTGTCGCATCGGCGCGCTGCAGTCGAGCCCATCCGATCGAAAGGAGCACATCATGAGGAAATTCCGCATCTTGATCCCCGCCCTCGCGCTCGCCGCGACCGCACCGCTGGCTGCAGCCGACACTGCCCAGCTCGAGCTGCTGCCGCGCGTCGGCGGCGCGGAGCTGACGACCTACGTACCGCCGCAGATCGAGAACCCTGCGCCCCGTGCCGGGGGCACTGCCCAGGTGGGCGACACGTTTTTCTACCGGCATACCGGCGGCGTTCCGCCGCTGTGAGCGCGCCGCGACGTCGGCACGCCCGGCCGCCCGGTCGGGCGTGCCGGTGCGCGCGCCGCGCCTGGACGCGACATCTGCGCCGCCACAAGCGCCTCAAGCGGCGCCGGCGTCCGCCTCGTGACCGGAACGAAAGGCGTTGCGTCGCGTCGCGGAGACACCGCGTGTACGAAACCGGGCGTAATGGCGACGCGCTTCGGCCCTACTAAGGGACTGAGGCCGACGAAAGGAGTACGAAGATGAAGCCAAGCGTGATCCTGCCCTTGATGGCGGGGATGATCGTGGCCGGGTTGCACGGCGGCGCGCCGCAGGCGCGGCCCGAGCGGCTCGCGCTCATCGGCGGCGCCGAGACCACCATTTACGTGCCGGCACGGATCGAAGCGCGGCACGGCGAGGGCGCGAGCGCCGATCTCCATCGCACCCCGAGCGCGCTCGACCGCCACCTTCCCCGCCGCATCTCATTGGCGAGCAGGCGGCGCGCCTACTTTGCTAGGCTGGTTTCGGCCGGATTCGCGGCGGAGGGCGACGCGGCGCACGCATCCTTGCTCGGCGCGGGCAGCGCGCGCAGCCACTCGTCCCAGTACGGTTCCGGCCCGTACTTCTCGGCCAGGAAATCGATGAACGCCTTGACCTTGGCCGACAGATGCTTTCGGCTCAGGTACACCGCGTAGATGCCGTACTCCTGGACGCGGTAGTCGGTCAGCACCGCCTTCAGCCGCCCGGACTCGAGGTCGCTCCCGGCGAAGAAGGTCGGCAGCAGCATGACGCCGATCCCGCTCGCCGCGGACACGCGCAGCACGTCGCCGCTGTTGCTGCGCAGCGGCCCGCTGACGTTCACGACGTGTCGCTGGTTCTGCGCGCAGGCGAAATTCCAGACGCGCTCGCGCGGCGAGAGCGTGTAGCCGAGGCACGCGTGCCGCGCGAGGTCGTCCGGCACGCGCGGCTCGCCGTGGCGCTTGAAGTACTCCGGCGAGCCGCAGACCACGAACCGGCACGGCGCGAGCCGACGCGCGACGAGCGACGACTCGGCGAGGGTGTCGGAGATTCGGATCGCGAGGTCGAACCCTTCCTCGATCAGATCGATGAACCGGTCACTGAGCGAGACGTCGAGTTCCACTTCCGGGTGACGTCGGCGGAACTCGGCCAGGAACGGCGCGATGTGCGCGGTGCCGAAGTGGTGCGGCGCGCTCAGGCGCAGCGTGCCGCGCGGAACCGCGGTGGCCTGCTGCGCTTCGCGCTCGGCGTCCTCTAGCTCGGCGAGGATCTGCACCGCACGGTCGTAGTAGCGCCCGCCGGCCTCGGTGACCGAGAGCTTGCGCGTCGTGCGCTCGAGCAGCCGCACGTGCAGGCGGTCCTCGAGCGAGGACACGTGCTTGGTGACCACGGCGCGGGAGAGCTTCAGGCGCCTCGCCGCGGCGGCGAAGCTCGCCGACTCGACGACCGCGCAGTAGACCCTTATGCTGGTGAGCGAATCCATTGCGGCTCCTGGTGACCGGCGCGACCGCAGCCGGACGGCGGCAGCCCCGATTATGACGCGCGTGGCAGGACGCGGTTCCCCGGAACCGGGGAATCGTCGGCGCCGTGGCCCGATCCTTGGGTCGGGCCGCACCGACCGGCGCGTGGGGGCACGCCCGCCGAGGTTACAATCGGCGCCGCACGGATGCCGGGTGAATGCCGCACCGGCGCGGTGCGTCTGCGCGAAGGGGTCGGCCGATCATGAACGCACCGCCCAAGTCGAGGTCGGGGGCGAGATTCTCGTCGATGCGCTCCGAATCCACGGCGTCGATACGGTCTTCTGCGTTCCGGGGGAGAGCTATCTCGCGGCGCTCGACGCGCTCTACGGGGCTCGCGCAGCGATCCGCCTCATCGTCTGCCGGCAGGACGGCGGCGCCGCTTTCATGGCCGAGGCCTACGGCAAGGTCACCGGCCAGCCGGGAATCTGCTTCGTCACGCGCGGTCCGGGTGCGACGAACGCCTCCATCGGGGTGCATGCGGCGCACCAGGACTCGACGCCGATGATCCTGTTCGTCGGGCAGGTCGGGTCCGACTTCGCGGAACGGGAGGCCTTCCAGGAGGTCGATTTCCGGCGCATGTTCGGCCAGATGACGAAGTGGGTTGCGCAGATCGACCGCGCCGACCGCATCCCGGAGTATGTGAGCCGCGCCTTCCACACCGCGACCGCCGGCCGCCCCGGGCCGGTGGTGCTCGCGCTGCCCGAGGATATGCTCGCCGCGAGCGTGCAGGTGGCGGACGCCGGGCCGTACCGCGTCGTCGAGGCACATCCGGCGCCGGCGGACATGGGACGGCTGCGCGAGCTGCTCGCCGGCGCGCGGCACCCGCTCTTGCTGCTCGGCGGTTCGGTCTGGGATGTCGCCGCGTGCGCGAACATGCAGCGCTTCGCGGAGGCGAACCGCCTGCCGGTCGCGTGCGCCTGGCGCTACCAGGACCTGTTCGACAACGCGCATCCGCAGTACGTCGGCGACGTCGGGCTGGGCATCAATCCGAAGCTCGCGCAGCGCGTCAAGGATGCCGACCTCCTGCTCGTGGTCGGACCGCGCCTCGGCGAGATGACGACCGGCGGCTACACGCTGCTCGAGGTGCCGCGCCCGCGCCAGCGGCTCGTGCATGTGCACGCCGGCGCCGAGGAACTCGGCCGCGTGTACCAGGCTGACCTGCCGATCAACGCGTCGATGAGGGCATTCGCGGCCGCGGCGGCCGGTCTCGCACCGGTGGAAAGCGGGGCGTGGCACGGGGCGCTCGCGCAGGCGCGCCAGGAATATCTCGACTACAACGCGAAGCGCGCGCTGCCGGGGGAGCTCGACCTGTGGGAGGCGATGCGCGTCTTCCGCGAGACCGTGCCGGCGGACACGATCATCGCTAGCGGCGCGGGAAACTTCAGCGCGTGGGCCGGGCGGTTCTACGCCTACCGCAGCTTCCGGACTCAGCTGGCGACCTCTTCGGGTGCGATGGGCTACGGCGTGCCGGCCGGCGTCGCGGCGAAGGCCGCGCGGCCGGAGCGCACCGTCGTGTCGTTCAACGGCGACGGCGACTTTCTGATGAACGGCCAGGAGCTCGCGACCGCCGTGCAACACGCGCTGCCGGTCGTGTTCCTGGTGTTCAACAACGGCCTGTACGGGACGATCCGCATGCACCAGGAGCGCGAGTACCCGGGGCGGGTGTGGGGCACCTCGCTCGTCAACCCGGACTTCGCCGCGCTCGCGCGCGCGTACGGCGCGCACGGCGAGACGGTGCGGCGCACCGCGGAGTTCGGTCCGGCACTCGAGCGCGCGCTCGCCTGCGGCAAGCCGGCGCTCCTCGAGCTCGTGTACGACCCGCAGATCATCACGCCGAACATCACGCTGGATGCGATCCGCGCGCAAGCGCTCGGATCGCGGTGACGCGCCGCGCGAGACCGCGGCCTGCTGCCCGGCGTCGACGGTCCACTCTCAGTGATGCAGGATCCTCGACAGAAAGCGCGCCGCCCGCGCGCTGCGCGGCCTGCCGAAGAAGTCCTCGCGCGGCGCGTCCCTCAGCACCTGGAACGTGCCGAACCACTTGCCCACCCGGCTCATCTCGATCACGGCCATCGGCGGCCAGCTTGAGCCGCGCGTGCGGCAAAGCGCAATCCGCGCGTGCCACTATTCCGATGTCATCGAGCTGCATGCATGCCGCGCCACGCCACCCTGCGCTGCCTCGACCCGAACGGGTTCCACCGTATCGCCTACAGCGAGTGGGGCGACCCCGCCAACCCGCGCGTCGTGATCTGCGCGCACGGGCTCGCGCGTAACCGGCGCGACTTCGACTTCCTCGCGCGGCATCTCGCCGATGCGTTCCGCGTGGTGGCATTCGACGCGGCCGGCCGCGGCGAGAGCGACTGGCTGCCGGTGAAGGAGGACTACCGGTTCGGCCAGTACCTCGCCGACGGCGCGGCACTGATGGCGCGCGCAACCGCGCCCGCGAGCGGCGTGCTGGCGCGCCTCGCCCGTCTGTTCGGCATCGGCCGGGGAGCCTCGCTCGACTGGGTCGGCACGTCAATGGGCGGTCTGGTCGGGATGATGCTTGCCGCGCGCGCGGGCACGCCGATCCGGCGCCTGGTCCTGAACGACATCGGGCCGCTGGTGCCGTGGTCGAGCCTCGTGCGCCTGAAGGGCTACGTCGGGCGCGCGACGCGGTTCGAGACCATGTGCGAGGTCGAGCAGTGGGTGCGCGAGGTGTGCGCGCCGTGGGGCCCCCTCGCCGATGCGCACGTCGCGCACCTCGCGCGCCACGGCGTGCGGCCGGACCCCGCCGGCGGCTACGTGCTGCACTACGATCCGGACATCGTGAGCGGCCTGCGCCGGCGCGCCGACGTCGACCTGCCGATCGGCGACCGCTACTTCGAGGGCGTCGACCTGTGGCCGCTGTGGGATGCGATCCGCACGCCGACCCTCGCGCTGCGCGGCGGGGAGTCGGACGTGCTGCTCGCGGCGACCGCGGAGGAGATGAAGCGCCGCGGCCCGCGCGCCGAGGTGCTCGAGCTGCCCGGCATCGGCCACGCACCGGCGCTCATGGCGCCCGAGCAGATGGACGCGATCCGCGGTTTCCTGCTGCGGGCGTAGCCGCGGACCGCACGCGCCTGGCGAGCGTCTCGCGCAGATAGCGCCCGGTGTGGCCGGCCTTGACCGCCGCGACCGCCTCGGGCGTGCCCTGCGCGACGATCTCGCCGCCGCCGTCGCCGCCCTCGGGACCGAGGTCGATCATCCAGTCGGCGGTCTTGATCACGTCCAGGTTGTGCTCGATCACGACCACCGTGTTGCCGTGGTCGCGCAGCCGGTGCAGCACGCCGAGCAGGAGCTCGACGTCGTGGAAGTGGAGCCCGGTGGTCGGTTCGTCGAGGATGTACAGCGTCCGGCCGGTGTCGCGCTTGGAGAGCTCGAGCGCGAGCTTCACCCGCTGCGCCTCGCCGCCGGAGAGGGTGGTGGCCGGCTGGCCGAGCTGGATGTACCCGAGCCCGACGTCGGCGAGCGTCTCGAGCTTCTTGCGCACCGCCGGCACCGCGTCGAAGAAGGCGCGCGCCTGGTCGACGGTCATCGTCAGCACCTCGTGCACGTTCCGGCCCTTGTAGCGCACCTCCAGCGTCTCGCGGTTGTAGCGCATGCCGTGGCACCCGTCGCAGGGCACGTAGAGGTCGGGCAGGAAGTGCATCTCGACCTTGATCATGCCGTCGCCCTGGCAGGCCTCGCAGCGCCCGCCCTTGACGTTGAACGAGAAGCGCCCCGGCCCGTAGCCGCGCTCGCGCGCCGCGGGCACGCCGGCGAAGAGCTCGCGGATCGGCGTGAAGAGCCCGGTGTAGGTCGCCGGATTGGAGCGCGGCGTGCGGCCGATCGGGCTCTGGTCGACGCTGACCGCTTTGTCGAAGTGCTCGAGCCCCTCGACCGCGGCATGCGGCGCGGGCTCGGCCGCGGCGCCGTACAGGTGACGGGCCATCGCTTGGTAGAGCGTGTCGTTGACCAGCGTGGACTTGCCCGACCCGGAGACCCCGGTGACGCAGACGAAAAGGCCGACCGGCAGCTCGAGGTCGATCGCCTTCAGGTTGTTGCCGCACGCGCCGCGCAGCACGAGCAGCCGCTCGCGGTCCGGGTTGCGCCGCGTCGCCGGGACCGCGATCGCGCGGCGCCCGGCGAGGTACTGCCCGGTGAGCGACGCCTCCGCGGCCTTGATCGCGGCGGGCGGTCCCTCGGCGACGATGCGCCCGCCGTGCTCGCCCGCGCCCGGGCCCATGTCGAGGACGTGATCGGCCGCGAGGATCGCCTCCTCGTCGTGCTCCACCACGAGCACCGAGTTGCCGAGGTCGCGCAGGCGCTTCAGCGTGTCGAGCAGTCGTCCGTTGTCGCGCTGGTGCAGGCCGATCGAGGGTTCGTCGAGCACGTACATGACGCCGGTGAGCCCGGAGCCGATCTGCGAGGCGAGCCGGATTCGTTGCGCCTCGCCGCCGGAGAGCGTCTCGGCGGCGCGGTCGAGCGACAGGTAGTCGAGACCGACGTTTACCAGGAACCCGAGGCGCGCGGCGATCTCCTGCACGATCCGCCCGGCGACCGCCGCCTTTTGGCCGGGAAGCGCGAGCGCACCGAAGAACGCGAGCGCCTCGCGCAGCGGCAGCGCGCTTACCTCGTAGACGGGCCGTCCCGCGACCTTGACGTTGCGCGCCTCCACGCGCAGCCGCGCGCCGTCGCACGCCGGGCACGGACGGGTGTTCAGGTACTTCGCGAGCTCCTCGCGCACCACGATCGACTCGGTCTCGCGGTAGCGCCGCTCCATGCTCGGCACGACGCCCTCGAAGCTGTGCTCGCGCACGACCGTGCGCCCGCGCTCGTTCAAGTAGGAGAACGCGATCTTGTCCTTGCTTCCGTACAGCACGACGTTCTGCACGCTCTCCGGCAGCCGCTGGAACTGCCGCTCGACGTCGAAGCCGAAGTGCGCGGCGAGGCTGGTGATCATCTGGAAGTAGAACTGGTTGCGCCGGTCCCAGCCCCGGATCGCGCCCGAGGCGAGCGAGAGCTCCGGATGCGCGACCACGCGCTTCGGGTCGAAGAACTGGATCGCGCCCAGCCCGTCGCACTTCGGGCACGCGCCCATCGGGTTGTTGAACGAGAAGAGCCGCGGCTCGAGCTCGGGCAGCGAGCGGCCGCACGCCGGGCAGGCGAATCTCGCGCAGAACAGGTGCTCGCGGCCCGATTCGGTCTCGACCGCGATCGCACGTCCGTCCGCGTGGCGCAGCGCCGTCTCGAACGACTCGGCGAGCCGCTGCCTCGCGTCGGCGCGCACCTTGAGGCGGTCGACCACCACGTCGACCGAGTGCTTGGTGCTCTTCGCGAGCTTCGGCAGCGCGTCGATATCGTGCACCGTACCGTCCACGCGCAGCCGCACGAAGCCCTGCGCGCGCAACTCCTCGAAGAGCTCGGTCTGCTCGCCCTTGCGCCCCGCGACAACCGGCGCGAGCACCATCAGCCGCGTGTCCTCCGGCAGCGCGAGCACGTGGTCGACCATCTGCGCCACCGACTGCGCCTCGAGCGCGACGCCGTGCTCCGGGCAGTAGGGCGTGCCGACCCGCGCGTAGAGCAGCCGCAGGTAGTCGTGGATCTCGGTGACCGTGCCGACCGTCGAGCGCGGATTGTGGCTGGTGGCCTTCTGCTCGATCGAGATCGCCGGGGACAGGCCCTCGATGTGGTCGACGTCGGGCTTCTCCATCAGCTGCAGGAACTGCCGCGCGTAGGCCGAGAGCGACTCGACGTAGCGCCGCTGGCCCTCGGCGTAGAGGGTGTCGAAGGCGAGCGAGGATTTGCCCGAGCCGGACAGCCCGGTGATCACCACCAGCCGGTTGCGCGGCAGGTCGAGGCTGAGGTTCTTGAGGTTGTGCGTGCGTGCGCCGCGAATGCGAATTGCGTCCATCTGCGAAATCCGGCCCCGCGCGGGGGAACCAGCCACTATACAAAAAAGCGCGGTTCCGGCGCTAGCGCTGCATCGAGCCCGAACCACCCCGCCGCGCGTTCGCGCGGCACCCCTCCTGGAGAAGGAGGGGACGGGGTTCTGCGCAGCGCCGTGCGTTCTGTCCCCTCCTCTCCGAGGGGTGGCCGCGCGAGCGGGCGGGGTGGTGGCGCCGCAGGCGCGGGGCCCCTCCTCTCTGCGGAGGGCATGGCTGGGCGAGCGGCGCAGGTGGCGCGGCCGCTGCGCGCGCTATTCGCGCGCGTCGTTCACCTTGCACCAGAACTCGGCGGCGGTGCGCACTTGCTCCGCCACCCACCGCGCGCGCTCCGCGGGCGGCATGGCTGCGAGCTCGCGCCGTGCCAGGATCACCTCGTCCTCGGATATACCGGCGGCCGCGTATCCGGCGTCGACGGCATCCACGCCGGGTGACTGCCCGACGATCCACTGCAGCCGCCGGTGAACGGCGGTTGCGTAGGCGACGTCCTCCGCGTCGCGCGGCGGGGCGACCCGTGCGAAGCCCGCGCGCGTCACGCCTGGGGCGCTGAGCGCACTGCTCAGCGCGACCGCCAGGGAGCGGCAATCGAACTTGCGGCAAGCTTGCGGGCGCTCGCCGTAGACCTCGCAGGCGCCGTCGACCAGGTGCGTGCAGGCGCCGTCGGGCTGGCGCAGCAGGTGCTTGCCGTCGTGGCGCAGGGCCGGGTTGGCGAGCTCGCCCGGCGCGAGCGCGACGCGCTGCGGCTCCCGGCAGCACCGGGTGCAGATGCCGCAGTCGACAACCGCGGGTGCGCCGCTCGCGCGGTCGCGTGCGATGCGCCGCGCGACCGCCGCGAACTTGAGCGGCTTGGGCGCGCTCATCAGGTCGCACCGTGCGCGCGGATACGGGTCATGGCTTCCTGCGTTCTGGCTCGGTCGGCGCGGCGAAAGCGCGGAATCACGACGGGTTCTCATGATAGTGCACCGCGCCGGCTCCGGGGGTCGGCGATCCGCCCACGCGGACGTGAGCGGCGCCACCGCGGGTGTCGCTGGACGCGTCCGGGCACTGTGCCCTTGTGAGACGGCTCGCGCGCCACTACGCTTGGCATCTGCCCTGGGGCGGCGATGGGAGAAAGCGGACAACAAGCCAGTGCGACCGGCGCGGCAGGTGAGCACGCCGCGGCCGGTGCGCGACCGCGCGGGCTCGCGCGCTGGTGGGTGTATCAGCACGAGCGCTTTCCGGTCGCCGCGCACGGGCCGCTGATCGCGGCATTCAGCCTGTCGGCGGTGTGCTACTCCGCCCTCGTGCGCGGTGCGACGGGCATTACGCCCGCAGCGGCGCTAGTCGCGTTCGCGACCGCGTTCCTGTTCTTCCTGCAGCTGCGCGTCGCCGACGAGTTCAAGGACGCGGAGGAGGACGCGCGCTTCCGGCCCTATCGTCCGGTGCCGCGCGGACTGGTGACGCTGCGCGAGCTCGGGATGCTCGGCGCCGCGGCGGCGCTCGTCCAGCTCGCGCTTGCCGCCGGCTACGACCCGCGGCTGCTCGCGATCCTCGCCGTCGTGCTCGGCTATCTCGCGCTGATGTCGGTCGAGTTCTTCGCGCCGGCGTGGCTGCGCGCGCGGCCGTTCTGCTACATGGCGAGCCACATGCTCGTCATGCCGCTCGTCGACTTCTACGCAACCGCCTGCGATTGGCTGCCGGCCGGCGCCGGGGTCGCGCCCGCGCTCGCGTGGTTCCTGCTGATCTCGTACTTCAACGGCATGGTGATCGAGATCGGCCGCAAGATCCGGGCGCCGGCGGACGAGGAGACGGGCGTCGAGACCTACAGCGCGCTCTGGGGCCGGCGCCGCGCGGTCGCGGCGTGGCTCGGCGCGATGGCGCTCTGCGCGGCGTGCGCGCTGATGGCCGCGCGCGAGATCCGCTTCATGGTCCCCGTCGTGGCGGTGCTTACGCTGCTCGCGGTGGCGGCGGCGATCGTCGCCGCGGGCTACCTGCGCGCGGCGCGCGCCGGCGCCGGCAAGCGCTTCGAACTCGTATCGGGCGTGTGGACGCTCGCGATGTACGTGTCCGTGGGCGTCGTGCCGCTCGCGCTGCGCCACTGGGGCACCGCGTGAGCCCGATGACCCAGCGCGCTGCCTCGTACGTCATCGGGCCGGGGCCGGGAGCGGTTGCCGTGGCGGTCGGCGGCAAGGCGGCCGCGCTGAATGCGCTCGCGCGCGCGGAGTTCCCGGTGCCGCGCTGGTTCGCGGTGCGCCCCGAGGCGTTCCGCGCGAGCTTGCCGCCGGAGGCGGCCGCCGCGCTCGACCAAGCCGGTAACTGGGACGCGGCGCGCGCCGTGCTCGGCGCGGTCGCGATGCCGCGGCGTCTGCTCGACGAGATCGAGACCTGGCTCATGCGCCTGGGAGGTGCCGACCGGGTGGCGGTGCGCTCCTCGGCGATCGACGAGGACTCGAGCGGCCACTCGTTCGCCGGCCAGCTCGAGAGCTTCCTCTACGTGCCGCGCGAGGCCGTGCCGGCGCGCATCGTCGACGTGTGGCGCTCGGCGTTCACCGAGCGCGTGCTCGCCTACCGGCGGGAGCACGGCCTTGCGCTCGCGCCGCGGGCGCCCGGCGTGCTCGTCCAGGCGATGGTCGACGCGGACGCGGCCGGGGTGGCGTTCAGCGCCGACCCGGTGAGCGGCGCGCGGGCGGTACGGGTCGTCAGCGCGGTGTTCGGCCTCGGCACGGCGCTCGTCTCCGGCGAGGCGGATGCGGACACCTGGCGCATCGGGCGCGACGGCGCGATCCGGGCGCGCGCGATCGCGACCAAGCGTATCGAGCACCGGATCGACGCGGCCGCGCCGGCGGGCGTCTCGGCGCACGAGGTCGACGCCGACCGCGCGGCCGCACCGGCGATCGCCGACGACCTCGCGGTGGAGGTCGCGCGCCTCGCCGCGCGCGCCGAGCATCACTTCGGCCGGCCGCAGGACATCGAGTGGGCGGTGCGCGGCGCCAAGGTCTACTTGCTCCAGTCGCGCCCGATCACCACGCTCGCCGCACTCGCCGACCCCGAGGGCGAGCGCATCATCTGGGACAACTCGAACATCGTGGAGAGCTACGGCGGCGTCACCTCGCCGTTCACGTACTCCTTCGCCCGGCGCGCCTACGAGGAGGTGTACCGCGAGTTCTGCCGCCTGATGGGCGTGCCGCGCTGGCGCATCGAGTCGAACCGCCGCACGTTCCGCAACATGCTCGGCCTCATCCGCGGGCGCGTGTATTACAACCTGAACAGCTGGTACCGCACGCTCGCGCTGCTGCCGGGCTATCGCACGAACCGCCGCTTCATGGAGCAGATGATGGGCGTGCGCGAGTCGATTCCCGAACAGCTGGCCGACGCGCTCGCCGCGTCCGTCGGCGGCGCGAGCCGGCTGGCGCGGGCCGGCGACGCGCTCTTGCTCGCGCGGACCGTCGCCGGCCTCGTCTACAACCACCTGACGGTCGGGCGCCGGATCAGCGCGTTCCACGCCCGCCTCGAGCGGGTGCTCGCCGAGCCGCCCGCGCCGCTCGCCGACATGCGCATCGAGGAGCTGGTCGCACACTACCGCGACCTCGAGCGGCGCCTGCTCACGCGCTGGGACGCGCCGCTCGTGAACGACTTCCTCGCGATGATCTTCTACGGCGTGCTGCGCAGGCTCACGCAGAAGTGGTGCGGCGACGCCGACGGCACGCTGCAGAACAACCTGCTCTGCGGCGAGGGCGGCATGGTGAGCGCGGAGCCGGCGCGGCTGGTGCGCGAAATGGCCGAGACGGCCGCGGAGGAGCCGGAGCTCGCGCGGTTCCTCGCCGAGGCGCCCGCGGACGAGCTCGTGCGCGGCCTCGCCCGCTTTCCCGCGTTCCGCGTGCGGTTCGACGCCTACGTCGCAAGATTCGGCGACCGCTGTCTGGAGGAGCTCAAGCTCGAGAGCCCGTCGCTGCACGAGGACCCGACGACGCTGCTGCGCTCGGTGGCGAGCTACGCGCGACGCGGACTCGGCGGCGAGCGCGCGTCCGCCGTCGAGCGGCGCATGCGCGCGACCGCCGAGGAGGAGGTCGGCGTGCGGCTGCGAGACGCGCCGCTGCGGCGGACCGTCTTCCGCTGGGTGCTGGCGAACGCCCGCGCGCGCGTGCGCGACCGCGAGAACCTCAGGTTCGAGCGCACCCGCGTGTTCGGCCGCGTGCGCGCGATCGCACTCGAGCTCGGCCGCCGGCTCGCGGCGCTCGACCGGCTGGAGGCGCCGCGCGACGTCTTCTTCCTCGAGGTCGAGGAGCTGCTCGGCTTCGTCGAGGGCACGGCCACCGCCGTCGACCTCGCCGCGCTCGCGCGCGTCCGCAAGAGCGAGTTCGCGCGCTTTGCCGAGCTGCCGCCGCCGGCCGATCGGTTCGAGACGACCGGCGCGGTGCATCAGGGCAACGCCTTCGCCGCGGCGCACGCGCCGCCGGCCGCGGGCGGCGACGTCGTGCGCGGCACCGGCGCGTGTCCCGGAGTCGTGCGGGCACGCGTGCGGGTCGTGCACGATCCGCGCAATGCCGCCCTCGAACACGGCGAGATTCTCGTCGCGCGCTACACCGACCCGGGCTGGATCGTGCTGTTTCCCTCGTGTGCCGGGCTGCTGGTCGAGCGCGGAAGCCTGCTCTCGCACTCGGCGATCGTCGCGCGCGAGATGGCGATCCCGGCGATCGTCGGCCTCGCCGGGGTGACGCACTGGCTCGCGACCGGCGACCTGGTCGAGATGGACGGCACGACCGGCACCGTGCGCAAGGTCTCGGCCGGTGCGGAGGCCGCCGCGTGAGGAGCGAGGCCGCCGGCCGTGCGAGCTTCGACATCATCCGCTACGCCCAGTGCTGGGAGGACGCGGATGTCCTGCTCGGCGCGATGCACGCGCGCGCCGGCCAGACGCTCGTCTCGATCGCCTCGGCCGGCGACAACACGCTCGCGCTCTTGACGCTCGATCCGGAGCGCGTCTACGCACTCGACCTCTCGAGCGCGCAGCTCGCCTGCCTCGAGCTGCGCGTCGCGGCCTACCGGGCACTCGACCATGCGGGGCTGCTCGAGCTCGTCGGGTCGCGTCCGAGCGCGCGACGCCGCGACCTGTACGCCGCCTGCCGGCCGGGGCTCTGCGCGGCGGTGCGCGACTTCTGGGACGCGCACGGCGCGCAGATCGACGCGGGCATCGGCGGAGCGGGGAAGTTCGAGCGCTATTTCGCGCTCTTCCGCGATCGCGTGCTTCCGCTGGTGCACGCCCGGCGCACCGTGCTGCGGCTGCTCGAGCCGCGCGCGCGCGAGGCGCGCGAGGCGTTCTACGCGCGCGAGTGGAACACTTGGCGCTGGCGGCTGCTCTTTCGCCTGTTCTTCTCGCGCTTCGTCATGGGACGGCTCGGGCGCGACACGAGCTTCTTCCGCTACGTCGAGGGCGGCGTCGCCGACCGGATCCTCGCGCGCACGCGCTACGCGCTCACCGAGCTCGACCCGGCAAAGAACCCGTATCTCGGCTGGATTCTCACCGGGACGCACGGCGCGGCGCTGCCGCTCGCCCTGCGCGCCGAGCACTTCGAGGCGATCCGCGCGCGGGTCGACCGGGTTGCGTGGCACGCCGAGCCGCTCGAGGCGTTCGTCGAACGGCTCGGCCCGCGCGCCGTCGACGGCTTCAACCTGAGCGACATCTTCGAGTACATGTCGGAGGCGAACTACGCGCGGCTCCTCGAGCGCCTGCTCGGCGCGGCGCGTCCCGGCGCCCGCATCGCCTACTGGAACATGCTAGCGCCGCGGCGCCGCCCGGAAGCGCTCGCCGGGCAGCTCACGCCGCGCCGCGACCTCTCCGAGCCGCTGTTCGCGGCGGACAAGGCGTTCTTCTACAGCGATTTCGTCGTCGAGGAGGCGGTCTGACCGTGCACCCGGTCGTCGGCATCCTGCTGGTGCTCGTGGTCCTCGGCGGCCTCTCCGGCGGCTGCCGGTGGTACGCCGCGCGGTACCAGCCGCATCCCGAGATCGCGCGCAAGTCCCTGCACGTCGCGTTGGGTCTCGTCACGCTCTCGTTCCCGTGGCTGTTCGACGCGCCGTGGCCGGTGATTACGCTCGCCGTGCTCGCGGTCGGCGCGCTGACCGCCGTGCGGCACGTGAAGGCGATGCGCGAGACGGTCGGCGAGGTCATCCACGGGGTCCGCCGCGAGTCGACCGGGGAGCTCGTGTTCCCGATCGCGGTGGCGGCGGTGTTCACGCTCGCGCGGGGCGACGCGGTGCTGTTCGTCGTACCGATGCTCCTGCTCACGATCTCGGACGCGCTCGCGGCACTGATCGGTGTGCGCTACGGCAAGACGCATTACGCCTCGACCGAGGGCACCACCAAGTCGATCGAGGGATCGGCTGCGTTCTTCCTCTCGGCGTTCCCTGCGACGCACATCGCGCTGCTGCTCGCGACCGGCACCGGGCGCGCAGAGTCGCTGCTGATCGGCCTGCAGATGGGCCTGCTGATGACGCTGGTCGAGGCGGTGGCGTGGCGGGGCCTGGACAACCTGCTCGTGCCGCTCGCCGGCTTTGCGCTCCTGAAGGACGCCGCGCACCGCTCGATGACCGAGCTTGCAACCGGGCTGGTCGTGCTCGGGCTGCTCGCGCTAGCGATCGCGGTGTGGCGCCGGCGCACGACGCTCGACACCAGCGGCGCGGTCGCCTCGGTGCTGGTCGGATTCGTCACGTGGACGATCGGTGGGCTTGCCTGGCTGGTCGCTCCGTTTGCGGCACTGGTCTCGTACGCGGCGCTGTGGCCGCCGGGCGAGCAGGAGAAGGCGCCGATCCACAACGCGCAGGCGGTGCTCGCGGTCAACGCCCCGGGCTGGCCTGGCTGTACGCCTCGACGCGGCTGCCCGGCGTGGATTTCCTCTACATGTCGGTGGTGTGCTACGCGATCCAGCTCGCCATGATCGGCCGCGCCGGAGCGGCGCGGCCGGCCGGGCCGGCGGGCGGTTGGAAGCGCATCGGCGCGGTGAGCGCGATCGGCTGGTTCCTCGCGTTCGTCCCGTACGTGCTGATCGCGCACGGCGCGGGGATCGAGCTCGTGCGCGCATTCTGCGCGGCTCCGGTGGTGGCGGTCACCGCGATCGTCTTCGCGCACCGCTACCGCTGGCTCGGCGACCAATTCGCCGGGGCGAGCCGGTGGGTCATGCAGGGCCTGGTCGGGCTCGTCGGCTCGCTGCTCGCGCTGCCGGCGTGGCTTCTCTTATGAGCGAGATCGTGCGCGTCGAGCGTCCCGAGGACCTCGCCGCGCTGCCGGCCGGCGGTGAGATCGCGCCCCTCGAGCCCGCGCTCGCCGCGCGACACCGGCCGGACCTGCATCTCGCGCTGGTGGACGCGGAGCGCCTCGCTGCGCGGGCTTCGCTCTTCTGGCACGACGTGCCGGCGTGGCCGGACGCGCGTCTCGGCGCGATCGGCCACTACGCGGCGCGCACCGCCGTCGACGGACACGCGCTGCTCGAAGCCGCGTGCGCGGCGCTCGCCGAGGCCGGCTGCGGCGTCGCGGTCGGGCCGATGGACGGCAACACGTGGCGGTCGTACCGCCTGGTGACCGAGCGCGGCGTCGAGCCGCCGTTCCTGATGGAGCCTACGAACCCCGACGACTGGCCGCGGCACTTCGCGGGCGCCGGGTTCGAGGTCATCGCGACCTACCACTCCTCGGTGGCCGAGCCACCGCAGCCGGCCGACCCGCGGCTCGCGGCCGCGCGCGCTCGGCTCGAGGCGGCCGGCGTGCGCGTGCGCGAGATCGACCTGACACGCTTCGCCGCGGAGCTCGACGGCATCTTCGCGCTCGCTCGCGCGGCCTTCGCGCGCAACTACCTCTACACGCCGATCACGCGCGAGGAGTTCGTGGCGCAGTATCTGCCGTACGCCGAGCGCATCGAGCCTCGGTTCGTGCTCGTGGCCGAGCGGGGTGGGCGCGCGATCGGCTTTCTGTTCGCGATTCCCGACTGGCTGGAGGCCGCCCGCACCGGCCGCGCGACCACGGTGATCGCGAAGACGGTCGCGGTCGATCCGGCGCGGCGCCACGCCGGGCTCGGCGCCGTGCTCGTCGGACTGGTCCACGAGCGCGCCGCGGCGCTCGGCTACCGGCGCGTCATCCACGCGCTGATGCACGACGCGAACGTCTCGACCAGCATCGGCCGCCGCCACACGCGCGTGATGCGCCGCTATGCGCTCTACGCGCGGCGGCTCGCGGCCTCGGGAAGCACGGCTTGAACCTGTGCGAGGTCCTCGTGCGCCAGGCGGTGGCGCGACCCGACGCGCCGGCGATCGTCGAGGGCGCGCCCGGACGCGAGCGCACGACGACATTCGCCGGTCTCGCGGTGGCGAGCGCGCGCATCGCGGCGGCGCTCGCTGCGGCGGGGTTGGGGCCGGGCGAGGCGGCGCTCGTCTTCGTGCCGATGGGCGCGAAGCTCTACGCTGTGATCCTCGCGCTCCTGCGAATCGGCGCGACTGCGATGATGGTCGACCCGTCCGCCGGCCCGCGCCACATCGGCCGTTGCTGCGCCCGCGCGCGGCCGCGCGCGTTCGTCGCGGTGCCGAAGGCGCATTTGCTGCGCCTCGCGGTTCCGGAGATCCGCGCGGTGCCGCGGAAGTTCACGACGCACGGCTGGATCCCGGGGGCGGCGCGGCTCGATCCCGGCGCGGGCGCGCGTGAGGCGCCGATCGCGCCGGTCGCGGTGGACGCACCGGCGCTCATCACCTTCACCAGCGGCAGCACCGGCGAGCCGAAGGCAGTGGTGCGCTCGCACGGCTTCCTCGTCGAGCAGCACCGCGTGCTCGCGCGCACGCTCGAGGACCGGCCGGGCGAGCGCGATCTCGCCACCTTGCCCGTGTTCCTGCTCGCGAATCTCGCCTCCGGCATCACGAGCGTGATTGCGCACGCCGACCTGCGGCGGCCCGGCCGGATCGATCCGGTGCCGGTGATCGAGCAGATCGCGCGCCAGCGCGTCGAGCGCATGGCCGCGTCGCCCGCGTTCCTCGAGCGCCTGGTGGAGCGCTGCGAGGCCGAAGGCGGCGTGCTCGACGGCCTCAAGCGCGTCTACGTCGGCGGCGCGCCGGTGTTTCCCGGGTTCGTACGGCGCGCGCAGGCGGTCTTGCCCCACGGCGAGCTCGTCGCGGTCTACGGCTCGACCGAGGCCGAGCCGATCGCGCACGTCGGCGCGCGCGAGATCGCCGACGACGACTATGCGGCGATGCTCGCCGGTCGCGGGCTCCTGGCCGGCGCGCCGGTGGCCGAGATCGAGGCGCGGGTGATCGCGAACCGGTGGGGCACGCCGATCGGGCCGCTCACGCGCGCGGCGTTCGACGCCGAGCGGCTCGCGCCAGGCACGCCCGGCGAGATCGTCGTCAGCGGTCCGCACGTCGTGCGCGGGTATCTGGACGGACGCGGCGACGCCGAGACGAAGTTCGAAGTCGACGGCGTGCGCTGGCACCGCACCGGGGATCTCGGCTATTTCGACGCGCGCGGACGGCTCTGGCTGCTCGGGCGCTGCGCAGGGCTGGTGAACGACGCGCGCGGCACGCTCTACCCGTTCGCGGTCGAGTGCTCGGCGCTCGGCGTCGCCGGCGTGCGGCGTGCGGCACTCGCCGCGGGCGTCGGGTGGCGCCTCCTGCTCGTCGAGCCGATGCCGAACGGGCCGGTGCCGGATCCCGAGGCGTTACGCCATCGGCTGGCGTGGGCAGAGCTCGATCGCGTGGTGCTCGTCGAGGCGATCCCGATGGACCCGCGCCACAACGCCAAGGTGGACTACGCAGCGCTCGAGCGCGTCGTGCGGCGGCTGCCCGAGCCCGTTGCGTAGCGCAGCCGAGACGGTATAGTGTGCCGCTAGACGCGAACTGCTGCGAAAGGAGGAAACGGATGGGAGGTTCGATATTCGACGGCTGCGAGGTTCCGGTGCGCGCCGACCTTGCCGAGTCGCACGAGCGCGCCTGGACGGCGATCGCCGCGCCGGGCACCTGGCTCACCGGTGCCCGGCGCGTGGCGATCGCGGCCGAGGTGCGCCGCGCGCGCGAGTGCGCGCTCTGCGCCGAGGTCAAGGCCGCGCTCTCGCCGGGCGCGGTGCGCGGTGCGCACGACACGGCTGGCGCGTTGACGGAGGCCGAGGTCGAGCTCGTGCATCGCGTGGTCGCCGATCCGGGGCGGCTCTCCGAGCGCTGGGCGCAGTCGGTGCTCGCGCGCGGCCTCGCCGAGGGCGAGTACGTCGAGATCGTCGGCGTGGTGGCGATGGTGATGATCATGGACGCCTGCACGCGCGCGCTCGGGCTGCCCGACCGCGCGCTGCCCGCGCCGCTGGATGGCGCGTCGTCCGGCTATCGCCCGCCGGGCGCGAAGAAGCAGGCCGCCTGGCTGCCGCTCGTCGAACCGGAGGACGCGGTCGAGGCGGACGGCCCGATGTACCCGTCGCCGAAGGCCGGCTACATCTACCGCGCGCTCTCGCTCGTGCCGCAGTCGCTGCGCGACTACTGGGCGCTCGCGAGCTGCCACTACCTGCCCGGTGACGTCGTCTACCAGTTCGACCGGACGATCCGTGCGATCAGCCGGCCGCAGACCGAGGTGATCGCGGCGCGGGTCTCCGCGCTGCATCAGTGCGTGTACTGAACGACCGCGCACACTTACATGCTCCGTGAGAGCATGCAATCGAGCGGTCGGGAAGTGGATGTCGCCCAGGTGACCCGCGGATTCGGCGAGGCGGCCGAGGTCCCGCATGCCGCGGCGCTCGCCGAGTTCGCCGAGGCGGTCGTGGTACGCGATGCGGCCCGCATCGCCGCGGCGCGCGCTCGGCTGCGCGCGGTGCTCGGGCCCGAGGGACTGGTGGACGCGGCGGCGACCGCCGCTGCGTTCCATGGCTTCGTGCGCCTCGCCGACGCGATCGGCATTCCCTACACCACGGCGGCGCGCGGTCAGGACGTGCCGGAGCTGCGCGAGGCGGCCGGCATCAACGCCTTCCACCGCGTGCGCGGCGACGCATAGCGCCGGTGTTCCCCTCCTCTTCGAGGAGGGGCGGCTGCGGAGCAGCCGGGGTGGTGCGGGCGCGGGGAGAATCGCTGTCGTCGCAACCACCCCCCGGCCTGCGGCCGGACCCCTCCTTGGCAAGGAGGGGTCGGCGCTATCGCGCCGAACCACTCCGCCGGCTTCGCCGGCACCCCTTGAGAAGGAGGGGACCAGACCGGTCAACCCCGCCGCCCTGCTACCATACGCGCGGTTCCCCTCCTTCCTTCTCCATGCAGTCCGACACGCTTCGCTCGCGCATGTCGCGCGAGGAGCTCCGCGCCAGCCTGTCGCTCGCATCGCTCTTCGCGCTGCGCATGCTCGGGCTGTTCCTGATCCTGCCGGTCTTCGCGGTGCACGCGCCGCAGCTCGCTGGCGGCGACAACCTCGTGCTGGTCGGCCTCGCGCTCGGCGCGTACGGCCTGACGCAGGCGCTGCTGCAGATCCCGTTCGGCATCGCGTCGGACCGCTATGGCCGCAAGCGCGTGATCGTCCTCGGGCTCGTGCTGTTCGCGGCGGGCGGATTCGTCGCCGCCGCCGCGACCGACATCTACTGGACGATCGTCGGCCGCGCGGTGCAGGGCGCCGGCGCGATTTCGGCCGCGGTCACCGCGTTCGTGGCCGACCTCACGCGCGACGAGCAGCGCACCAAGGCGATGGCGATCATCGGCGCGTCGATCGGCGCCATGTTCGCCGTCTCGCTGGTGGCGGCGCCCGCGCTGTACCGCGCGATCGGCATGTCCGGGATCTTCGCGCTCACCGGCGTGCTGGCCGTGGCGGCGATCGTGATGGTGCTCGGGATCGTGCCCGCCGAGCCGGCGCGCCGCCCCGAGGCGCCGCCGGAGGCTGGGTTCGGCGCGGTGCTCGCCGAGGGCGAGCTCGCGCGGCTCGACTTCGGTGTGTTCGCGCTGCACGCGGTGCAGATGGCCATGTTCGTGGTCGTGCCGCACGCGCTCGTTGCGAGGGGCGGATTGCCGGTCGCCGAGCACTGGAAAGTGTACCTGCCCGCACTCGCCGCCTCGCTCGTGCTGATCCTGCCGGTGATCCTGCACGTCGAGCGCAAGCGCCAGGTGAAGGCCGCGTTCCTCGGCGCGATCGCGCTCCTTGCGCTCGTGCAGGGCGGCTTCCTCGCCTTCGGCGGCACCCTGGCCGGGCTCGCGGTGCTGCTCGTCGCGTTCTTCGCCGCGTTCAACGTGCTCGAGGCGGTCCTGCCGTCGCTCGTGTCGCGCGCCGCGCCCGCCGCCGCACGGGGTGCCGCGCTCGGCATCTATAATACGAGCCAGTCGCTGGGCCTCTTCGCGGGCGGCGCGATCGGCGGGTGGATCGCGCAGGGGGCCGGCGCCGGCGGCGTGCACCTGTCCGCGGCGGGGCTGACGGCGGTCTGGGCGATCATCGCGGCCTCGATGCGCGTGCCGCCGCACACCGCCAGCCGGACGATTCAGATCGGACGGGTGGACGATCCGGAGCGGCTGCGCGCCGCGCTCGCGCGTGTCAACGGTGTGCGCGAAGCGATCGTTATCCCGGAGCGTGGGGTGGCGCACCTGACGGTCACGCCCGGCTGGGACGAGCGGAGCGTGGAAGAACTCGTTCGAGGAGGAGCGTAATGGCATCGGTCAACAAGGTCATCCTGATCGGCAATCTCGGCGCCGACCCCGAGACGCGGTATTCGCCCGACGGCGCAGCGATCGCCAACATCCGTATCGCCACCACCGAGAAATGGAAGGACAAGGGCTCGGGCGAGATGCGCGAGCAGACCGAGTGGCACCGCGTGGTGTTCTTCGGTCGCCTGGCGGAGATTGCGGGCGAGTACCTGAAGAAGGGCTCGCCGGTGTACGTCGAGGGCCGGCTGCGCACGCGCAAGTGGACCGACAAGGAAGGCAACGACCGCTACACCACCGAGATTACGGCGGACGCGATGCAGCTCCTCGGCAGCCGCGGCGGCGCGGGTGAGCCCCGCGAGGCCGCCGCGGCGGGCGAGGCCGCGCCGGCGCGCGGCGCCGGCAAGAGACCGGCCGGCGGGCTCAGCGACATGGAGGACGATATTCCGTTCTGAGGCGGGTGGCCCGCCGCCCTCGGCGTCTTCACGCGGCGCATTCCCGGTTCTCGCAAGACCTTGGTCGTGGGGACAAGGGGAAGGTCCCGTGTCTTGTTATCTTCCCTTTGGAGCACGACGGGTGGACCCGCTCGGCGCGGCGTCCCGGGGTGGCCGCAACACGCGCGGTGTCGGGCCGCGCAGGGGCTTGAAACCGCCCCGCAAGGCCCCGATTTCGCGAGGGAAAACCGGAGTTTCCGCAAGGGCTTCCGGTATAATTCGTCCCCTTTGCCGTACCAGACCCATCGGGAGGTCGCCGTGCCGATCTACGAATACCGGTGCTCGAGCTGCGGGCACCAGCAGGAGTACATCCAGAAAGTCTCCGATCCCATTCTCACGACCTGTCCGGCGTGTGCCCGGGAGACATACGCGAAGATGCTGACCGCGGCCGGGTTTCAGCTGAAGGGCAGCGGTTGGTACGCGACCGATTTCAAGAACTCCGGTACAAAGCCGGCCCCGAAGCCCGTCGAGAAGACCGACAAGCCCGCGGCCGACAAGCCCGCCGCCACCCCGGGCAGCGATGCCAAGGCGGCGGCCCCTGCGGTGCTGCCTGCGCCTGCTCCTGACCGCGGCGCTTGACCCCTTCGTCGCGGGCGCGCCGCCTCCGGGCGGCGGTGCCCGCCTACGGCCGCACCTCCTTCGTGAAGCGCTACCTCGTCACCGGGCTCCTGATCTGGATCCCGCTTGCGATCACCCTGTGGGTGCTGCATCTGCTCGTGACGACGATGGACGGCTCGCTCGACCTGCTGCCGCCGAGGCTGCAGCCCGAGGCGCTCATCGGCACGCGTATCCCGGGGCTCGGGGTCATTCTCACGATCCTCGTGGTGCTCCTCACCGGCGTGCTCGCATCGAACATCTTCGGGCAGCGCATAGTGCAGCTCTGGGAGAGCCTGCTCAGGCGCATTCCGGTCGTGAACACGATCTACCACGGCGTGAAGCAAGTGAGCGACACGCTGTTCAAGCCCGGCGGCCAGGCGTTCCGCAAGGCGCTGCTCGTCGAGTGGCCGCGCGAGGGCACCTGGACGATTGCGTTCCTGACCGGCACGCCCGGCGGCGACGTGGCGACGCACCTCGCGGGTGACTACGTCAGCGTCTACGTGCCGACGACGCCGAACCCGACCGGCGGCTATTTCGTCATGCTGCCGCGCGCGGACGTGATCGAGCTCGACATGACGGTCGACGAGGCCCTCGAGTACATCATCTCGATGGGCGTCGCGCCGCCGCGCGGCACGCGCAAGGCGGCGCGCAGCGCGGGGCCGAGCGCACTCGAGCGCCCGCACGGGCCCGCTGCCGACGTGGAGCGGCACGCGGGCGGCTCGTGACGCGACACGGCCCCGAATCGTCGCACGCCCTGTCTTCCCACCTCCCGCCCCTCACCCCACACGCCGAAGCATGCGAACCCATTACTGCGGCCAGGTGACCGCCGCGCACGTCGACCAGACCGTCTCGCTCTATGGCTGGGCGCACCGGCGGCGCGACCACGGCGGGGGTGATCTTCATCGACCTGCGCGACCGCGAGGGGCTGGTGCAGGTGGTCTGCGACCCGGACCGCGCGGCGACCTTCGCGACCGCCGAGCGCGTGCGCAGCGAGTACTGCCTGCGCGTCGCCGGCCGGGTGCGCCGCCGACCGGAAGGCACGATCAACCCGAACCTCGGCTCGGGCGAGGTCGAAGTGCTCGCGCACGAGCTCGAGGTACTGAACCCGTCGTCGACGCCGCCGTTCCAGCTCGACGACGAGAACCTGAACGAGAACGTGCGGCTCACGCACCGAGTCATCGATCTGCGCCGACCGCAGATGCAGCGCAACCTGATCCTGCGCCACAAGGTGGCGATGGCGGTGCGCCGCTATTTCGACGCGCGCGGTTTCATCGATATCGAGACGCCGACGCTCACGCGCAGCACGCCCGAGGGCGCGCGCGACTACCTGGTGCCCTCGCGCATCTACCCGGGGCACTTCTATGCACTGCCGCAGTCGCCGCAGCTCTTCAAGCAGATGCTGATGGTGGCGGGCTTCGACCGCTACTACCAGATCGTGAAGTGCTTCCGCGACGAGGACCAGCGCGCCGACCGCCAGGCCGAGTTCACCCAGATCGACGTCGAGACCTCGTTTCTCGGCGAGGCCGAGATCCGCGCGATCATGGAAGGCATGGTGCGCGAGGTTTTCGGCGAGGCGATCGGCGTCGCGTTGCCCGATCCGTTCCCGGTGCTCACGTACGCCGAGGCAATGCGCGACTACGGCTCCGACAAGCCCGACCTGCGCGTCACGCTCAAGCTCGCCGAGCTCACCGACCTCGTGCGCACGGTCGATTTCAAGGTGTTCCGCGCCGCCGCCGAGCTCGCCGACGGCCGTGTCGCCGCACTGCGCATCCCGGGCGGCGGCGCGAGCCTCACCCGCAAAGAGATCGACGACTACACGGGGTTCGTCGGCATCTACGGCGCAAAGGGGCTCGCCTACATCAAGGTGAACGACGCTGCGAAGCCGAACGAGGAGGGGCTGCAGTCGCCGATCGTGAAGTTCCTGCGTGAGGACGTGCTGCGCGCGATCCTCGAGCGTACTGGAGCGTGCACCGGCGATCTGGTCTTCTTCGGTGCCGACCGGGCGAAGGTCGTGAACGACGCGCTCGGCGCGCTGCGAGTCAAGCTCGGCCACGAGAAGGGCCATGTCGCGGCGGGCTGGCGCCCGGCCTGGTGGTGGACTTCCCCATGTTCGAGTGGGACGAGGAAGCGAAGCGCTGGGGCGCCGTGCACCACCCGTTCACCGCGCCCAAGGACGGCCACGAGGACTTGCTCGAGACCGATCCGGCGCGCGCGCTCGCCAAGGCGTACGACGTGACGCTGAACGGCTGGGAGATCGGCGGCGGCTCGGTGCGGATCCACCGCGCGGAGGTCCAGTCGAAGGTCTTCGCTGCGCTCGGCATCGGCGCCGAGGAGGCGCGCGCGAAGTTCGGCTTCCTGCTGGACGCGCTGCAGTACGGCGCGCCGCCGCACGGCGGCATCGCCTTCGGGCTCGATCGCATGACCGCGCTCATGTGCGGCGCCGACTCGATCCGCGACGTGATCGCGTTCCCGAAGACGCAACGCGGCCAGTGCCTGCTCACGCAGGCACCGAGCCCGGCCGACGAGCGGCAGCTGCGCGAGCTGCATCTGCGGGTGCGCGAGCAGGCGAAGCCATAGTTGCCGCAGAGGCGCGGAGATCGCAGGGTGCCGCAATCGGGTCGCGCTGTGACGAGGGCGCTGGCGGCCATCGGGGCCCTCTGCGCGCTCTGCGCCTCTACGGCAAGCCTCGCGGCGCCGGCCGAGGCGCAGGTGGCCATGGGGGCGCGGCCCGAGGCTTCCGTGCGCACGCGCGAGATCGCCGCGGCGCAGCTCCCGCACGAGGCGCGCGAGACGCTCGCACTGATCAAGCGCGGGGGCCCGTACCTCTACCGCAAGGACGGCAGCCGTTTCGGCAACCGCGAGAAGCTCCTGCCCGCGAAGCCGCGCGGCTACTATCGCGAGTACACTGTGCCCACGCCGGGCGCGCGCGACCGCGGCGCACGGCGGATCGTCGCGGGCCGGGGCGGAGAGTACTATTACACCGATGACCACTACTCGAGTTTCCGGCGCATCCGCGAGTGATGCCCGGCGCGCGGGCGAATGAGGCGAGTGACCCAGGTGAGCGAGCAGGCGGGCTACGAAGAGGTCCTGGCTGATGCCGGGCAGGCCGGTATCTACCAGCTGCCCGCCGACGACGCGGCGCTCGAGGCCGCTGCGCTTGGCGGCGATTTCGCCGTCTGGCGGGTCGATCTCGCCGGCGTGCGGGGCAAGCAGGAGCTGCTCGACGCGGTCGCGCGCGAGCTCGCGTTTCCGGAGTGGTTCGGCTCGAACTGGGACGCCTTCGAGGACTGCCTCACCGATCTCGCGTGGTGCGTCGCCTCGGGCTACGTCCTGATCCTGGAAAACGCCGGCGGCTTCGCCGCGGCGGATCCGGACGTGTTCGAGACCGCGCTCGAGGTCTTCGACGCGGCCGCCGAGTACTGGTACGACGAGGATGTGCCGTTCTGGGTGTTCATCGGCGGGGTCGAGTTCTCGCAGTTCGACATCCCCGCGCTCGGCGAGGAATGATCGCGCCCGGCGCGGCGCCGCCGCCCTACAAGATCCCCCTCTCGGTCCTGGTGGTCATCCACACGCCGACGCTCGAAGTGCTGCTGCTCGAGCGGGCGCCCTGGCGCGGCTATTGGCAGTCGGTGACCGGCAGCGTCGACCGCGAGGAAGAACCGCTCGCCGCGACCGCGGCGCGCGAGGTGATGGAGGAGACCGGGATCGACGCGCGGGCGCACTGGCTCGTCGACTGGAAGATCACGAACCGATTCGAGATCTTCCGCCAGTGGCGCTCGCGCTATGCTCCCGGCGTGACCCATAACGTAGAGCACGTGTTCGGGCTCACCGTGCCGGCACCGCTGCCAGTGCGGCTCGATCCGCGCGAGCACTGCGCGTTCGCCTGGGTGGCGTGGCGCGAAGCCGCCGACAAGTGCTTTTCCTGGTCGAACCGCGACGCGATCCTCATGCTGCCCGAGCGGGCTGCGGCCTCGCCCTGACCGCCGTCCGAGGAATGCAGCCCCGCTCGTGCCACCGGCCTGTGCGCACCACGGTTTGGGGGATATACAAGGGGCAATTCGCCCCTCGTTCGTACGATCTCAGTTGACGAAGAAGCACGGCCGCGATTCCAAGATAGCTTCCAGGCTTCAGAGATGGATCTGCACATCGCAAGCTACAACATCCACAAGGGCTTCTCGTACTTCAACCGTCGCATGGTGATCCACGAGCTGCGCGACCGGCTGCGTGCGGTCAACCCGGACATCGTGTTCCTGCAGGAGGTCCAGGGCGAGCACGCCGCGCACGCGCACCGCTTCCACAACTGGCCCGACGAGCCGCAGTACGAGTTCCTCGCCGACTCGGTGTGGCCCGACTACGCCTACGGCCGCAACGCCGTGTACGACCACGGCCACCACGGCAACGCCATCCTGTCGCGCTTCCCGATCGTGGCCGCGGACAACCAGGACATATCGACGCACCCGTTCGAGAGCCGCGGTCTGCTGTATTGCGAGCTGCGCATCCCGCGCAGGAAGATCTCGGTGCACTGCGTTTGCGTGCACTTCGGACTCGACGAGCGCGCGCGGCGCCAGCAGGTGCACGCGCTGATCCAGCGCATCCTCGAAATGGTGCCGGACGAGGCGCCGCTCATCATCGCCGGCGACTTCAACGACTGGCGTAACCGCGCCGGGCGGGCGCTCGCCGCCGAGCTCGGGGTAAGCGAGGTGTTCCGCGACCATCGCGGCCGCCCCGCGCGCAGCTTTCCGAGCCGGCTGCCGATCCTGCGGCTCGACCGCATCTACGTGCGCGGCTTCTCGATCAATCACGCCGAGGTGCACCACGGGCACGCTTGGTCGCGCATCTCCGACCACGCGATGCTCTCGGCGCGACTCGCGATGGGATGACGCTCGATTTCGCCGACGGCAACCGGCTGACGCGCTGCGCAGCGGTGCCGAGTACTTCCCCGCTCTCGAGCGTGAGATCGCGGGAGCCGCGCGTGAGATCTACCTCGAGACCTACATCTTCGCCGAGGACGATGCCGGCCACCGCATCGGCACCGCGCTCGTGGCCGCCGTGGCGCGCGGCGCGCGCGCGAACGTCATTGTCGACGGGTTCGGCTCGAGGCGCCTGCTCGGCGGGCTGCGCGACGCGCTTGCCGCAGGCGGCGTACGGCTGCTCGAGTTCCGCCCCGACATCTACCCGTGGAACTTCGGCCGTCGCCGGCTGCGGCGCATGCACCGCAAGCTCGCCGTGATCGACGGCCGGGTCGCGTTCGTCGGCGGTATCAACGTCATCGACGACATGCACACGCCCGGGCACACGCCGCCGCGGTTCGACTACGCGGTGCTCGTCGAGGGGCCGGTGCTGCGCGCGATCCACGAGCAGGCCGAGCACCTGTGGAACGTGGTGGCGTGGGCGAACCTGCGCCAGGACTGGACGGTCACGCGCCGCGCGGTGCCGGTCGCCCGCCCGGTCGGGTTCCAGCGCGCCGCGTTCGTCGTGCGCGACAACTTCCGCCACCGCTCCGACATCGAGGACGCATACCTCGAGGCGATCGAGCGCGCCGAGGAGGAAATCGTGATCGCGAACGCGTACTTCTTCCCGGGGCGGCGCTTCCGCCGCGCGCTCACGCAGGCGGCGGGCCGTGGAGTGCGCGTCGTGCTGCTCCTGCAGGGCCGCGTAGAATACGTGCTCCTGCACTACGCGTCGCGCGCGCTGTACGGCGCGCTGCTCGAGGACGGCGTCGAGATCCAGGAGTACCGCAGGAGCTTTCTGCACGCCAAGGTCGCGGTGGTCGACGGCGAATGGGCGACGGTCGGCTCGTCGAACATCGATCCGTTCAGCCTGCTGCTCGGCCGCGAGGCGAACCTCGTCGTGAGCGACCGGCGCTTCGCGCAGGAGCTGCGCGAGAGCCTGTACCGCGCGATGGAGCAGGGCGCCGAGGCGGTCGAGCCGCAGCGCTGGCACCGGCAGCCGCTCCTGCGCCGGATCAAGATCTGGATCGCCTACGGCGTCGCGCGCTTCCTCATCGGGGTGTTCGGGTACGGGCGGTTGCACTGACAGTCGGCGGTCGCCAGTGGGCAGGATGCGGAGCGCAGAGGGCAGAGCGCAGAGGGCAGTGAAGCAGTGTCCCGAGTCAGAAGTTCGTCGACGGATCTCTCACTCGGGACACTCTAGGCCCGTCCCCTCCTACTCGAGCAGGGGTCCGGCCGCAGGCCGGGGGTGGTTGCGGCGATGGCAGCTGCACGGACCCGCTCTGGTGGCCTCGCGCCCACTCCTTCGCGCAGACAAGAGGGGCTGAGCGCTCAAACCGCGACGATCCTGCTGCCGCTGAGGTGCGGTACCACTTCGAGCACCGAGCGCTGCGCCGCGTACTCGACCTCGTGGCGCAAGCCGCGCTCGATCATCATGCGGCCGACGCGCGATTCGACGAGCGCCGCCAGCGGATCGCCGGCGCGGAACAGGGTGCGGGCCGCGCGCGCGGCGTCCGACAGGTCGGCGTGCGCGCCGAGCCGCTCGACGAGGAGCTCGACCAGGTAGCCGGCACCGACGAAGTCCTCCAGGTTGAAGTTCCCCATCGAGCCGGCGCACACGATCAGAACCGTCGCGTCGGGGTGCGCACGCAGCGCGTGCTCGACTACGGCGCGGCCGTTCAGCAGCGCGGCCGCGTACACCGCCCGCGCACCTGCCGCGGCGTGCAGGGCGATGGTGCCATTGGTGGTCGAGTAGATCACCTGCTTGCCGCCAACGCCGTGCTCGACCAGTGCGAGCGGCGTCGGCGGCGCGAACCCGGGCAGCGTATCGGCGTAGAGCTCGCCGGCGAGCACGACGGCCCCCTTTGCATGCCGTGCCCCTTCGGCGCGCGCCGCCGCCTCGTCCAGTGCCGGGATCACGGCGGCGGCACGGTGAGCAAGCGCGGTCGCGATCGTGGAGGTGGCGAACAGCACGTCGAGCACGAGCGCCACCTTGCCGGGCACGCGCACCGCGTCGATGTCTTCCTTGCGGCCGAGGACGTGGACCCGATGGTCGAGGATCATGCGCCGGCCGGCACGCCAGGAGTGCGGCGCCGGTAGAGGCCGACGCCCGTCATCTCCATCACCAGCTCCTGGTTCTGGTTGAAGACGTCCCAGCGGTGCCTGACGACGCCCAGCTCGGGCCGCGACCGCGAGGCCTTCGTCTCGAGCACGGTCATGCGCAGCGCGAGCCGGTCGCCGGGTCGGACCGGCTTCAACCAGCGCAACTGGTCGATGCCGGACGAACCGACGCTCGCCGAGTCGAGCAGGTACGCGTCGCAGTTCATCCGCATGCAGAGCGCGACCGTGTGCCAGCCGCTCGCGATGATGCCGTGGTACATCGACTCGCGCGCGCTCGCCTCGTCGACGTGGAACGGCTGCGGATCGTACTTCGAGGCGAACGCGACGATCTCCTCCCGGGTCAGGGTGGGGCCCTGGATCTCGATGGCGTGGCCGGGCGCGAAGTCCTCGAAGTAGTACTTGAAGCCGCCGCTCATCGCTGCACCGCGGCGGGCGGCGTGCGGCGCAGGAAGAACTGCACGCCGACCATCGAGAGCACGACCTCGCCGGCCTGGTTCAGCACCTCCCAGCGCCAGCGCACGTGGCCGCGGTCGGGCTTGCTCGCCGAGGGTTTGGCGTCGATCACCGTGGCGCGGAAGCGGAGCCGATCGCCCGGACGCACCGGCTTGAGGAACCGGATCTCGTCGATCCCCGGCGATCCGACGCACGAGCTCGCGGCGAGGTAGCCGTCGCACATGAAGCGCATCGCCACGGTGGCGGTCTGCCAGCCGCTCGCGATCAGCCCGCCGAACGGCGAGGCCTTCGCGGCCGCCTCGTCGGTGTGGTAGCGCTGCGGATCGTGCTCGCGCGCGAAGGCGACGATCTCCTCGGCCGCGAGCGTGCGCGACGGGGACTCGTGCGTCCAGCCGGGCGTGAAGTCTTCCCAGTGGTACTTGAAGGGCATGCGGGCGGAGCCTTCGGCGATTGGTTGCGGGCAGATGCGCGCCAGCGGGCGGGCCGCGCCATGCGCAGCGTATTATAGCGAGGGCGCGTCGCGGGCATTCCGGCCGAGGATGGTGCGCGCGCTTGGTCCCGACATGCGCACTCGCTTTTCTCACGGCACGTGTCGCTACCTGCGCGCGCTGCCGCTGCTCGTAGGCCTGGCCGCATGCGACGCCGTAGCCGCCGAGCGGCTGCCCGCGCTCGGCGCCGATCTCGACGCGACCACGGTGTCGGGCGTGTCCGCCGGCGGCTACATGGCCGTGCAGTTTCACGTCGCTTATTCGGCCACTGTGCTCGGCGCGGGCGCGCTCGCGGCGGGGCCGTACTACTGCGCGCGCGGCAACGTCTATGCGGCGTACCACAACTGCATGAATCCGGGCGCCTGGACGCCGCTGCCCGCGGTGGCGGAGCTCGTGGACGCCGTCGATACGCTCGCGGCGGGCGGCCTGGTCGACCCGCCGCGCCATCTCGCGAGCGACCGCGTGTGGCTCTTCTGGGGCACGCACGATCGCACGGTCGACCGGCCCGTCGTCGAGGCGCTGCGGCGCTTCTACCTGCGCTTCGTCGCCGCCGCGAACGTCGTGCTGGTGGAGGAGGTGCCCGCGGGCCACGGCATGGTCACGCTCGACGCCGGCGGCGCTTGCGCCGCGACCGCGAGCCCCTACATCGTCGACTGCGACTTCGACGCCGCGGGCAGGATGCTCGCGCACCTGTTCGGCCCGCTCGCGCCGCCGGCGGCGGGGCCCGCGGGCCGGCTGCTTGAGTTCGACCAGTCGGAGTTCGCGCACGGCGACGCGTTTGCGATCAGTATGGCCGACACCGGCTTTGCCTACGTGCCGGAGCGCTGCGCGGCCGAGCGCTGCCGGGTGCACGTCGCGTTCCACGGTTGCCGCCAGAACGCGCAGATGATCGGCGAGCGCTTCGTGCGCGAGGGAGGCTACAACCGATGGGCAGACGCGAACCGCATCGTCGTGCTCTATCCGCAGACGATCGCGCGCAGCGGCTGGGGCCGGCGCGGGTGGCGCTGGAGCTTCGTCGTCAACCCGCGCGGCTGCTGGGACTGGTGGGGGTACACCGGCAGCCAGTACCACACCCGGGACGGCCTGCAGATGCGCGCGGTGCGCGCGATGCTCGAGCGGCTCGCCGCGCCGCGCTGAGGCCGCAGCGGCCCGGGCGGCCGCGCGGCGCGCCGTCGCCAGGACCGTGGCTTTCCCCGTGCATGGTTCGTCTCGAGCCCCCGTCCCACGGGCGCAATGACTGGCGAATGGTTCCGGCCGCCGGGCGTCCTGACGACCGTGGCGCGACCCCCTCGAACCGCGCGATCGTCCCTCCGGTTACGCCGAGCAGTTCGAGGTGGCCTGTTCGACGATCTGGCCGGAGTCGAAGACGCGAATGCGCGCTCCCCTGCGCACGGTCGAGAGGCGATGGGCGATGACGAACGTCGTGCGACCCTTCGTCACCGCGCCGAGCGCCCGAACGAGCTTCGCCTCGGTGTCGGCATCGAGCGCGCTCGTCGCCTCGTCGAGGATGAGGATCGGCGAAGCCTTGAGCAAGGCGCGCGCGATCGAAAGGCGCTGGCGCCCGCCGCCGGACGGTGCGCGGCCACGCTCGCCGACCGTGCCCGCGAGGCCCTCCTGCTCGGTGTCGCGGATGTCGTTGCCGTCGATCCGGACGACGCCCGATCGCGCGGTTCGTGCCGCTCGCCCGAGCGCACGCCGCGCACGCTCCCCGCCCGGCCCCCGCCGAGAATCACGCCAGCCCAGGCCGCCTTGGCGCGCTCGCCGTGGTGCACAGCTGACCGGGCTCACGCGAGGCAGGTCGGCCACTGACCCAACGCCGGCCCCGCGAATCCGCGAAGGCGGGCCAGCAAGGTCGCGCACTCTTGCGGGGCGCCTCAGATGCGCCCGCGGCTCTGCCGGAGGAGGCTCACCGGCTTCGGATCGGCAGAACGCGCACGATGTCATCGTGCCCGTAGGTCCGACGCCGGGTCAGGCGCAATCCGAGCAACTGCACGACCCTGACGTCGGCCACGACGGTTCCACGCGGGATGCCGATTCGTTCGAAGTTCCGGAGAACGTCCTCGATCGCCGGCCCTCGAATTGGTACCCTAGCACCCATCGCTTTCCGGCAGCTTGTGCGAGCAGCAGCTCGGTCGCGAAGACGTGTCGGCGCAGCGATCGACCGCGGTGCGAGGGCATGGTCCACGCCTCATGGGAATAGCAGACGTCCCGCCCGGGCTCGAACCGGTACTCCGGAAGATCCTCGAGCTGGAACGAGGGTGCGAAATCGAGCCACGAGTAGGTCACGGGCATGCCGTTCTCGTCCGCGACGACGAGCCACTGCCCCTCGTCAAGCCACTCCCTGTAGATCTCGCAGTCGTCGTACACGTCCTCCTTCTCGAGCGCTTCGATGTCCCGGCGCTGCCCGCGCCGGAACGTGAGCTCGTGCGCGGCGAGCTGCTGCGCAACGGCCGGTGGTACGGCGGTGGACCACGCAACGAGCCGGTAAGTGACGCGGCTGTAGGGCAGTCGCTCGACGATCCGGCCGCCGAGGATCTGCTCGAGGATCCGGCGGACGACGCGCTTGCACGCGCGTAGGAACGACGCCGCGTCCACAACAGCCGGCTTTTCCGCCGCCGGATCCCTGGCGATCGACTGATTCATGGTGTTGGCGGTTGAATGGAATCGGGAGCCATCGGCGAGGAACGGTTCTCTGCTGCGTTCGCGCAGCGCGCGCCGCCCGCATCAGTCGGCACGACGGGGGAGCGCGCACAGTGCGTCGACATGACGCGCGGGAATCCTAGCAGCAACCGATCGGCAACTTTGCAAAAAGCGTGACAGAGGTGGTCAATTTTCCGGCATTCCGCGAATCGAGCCGTACCGAAGAAAGCGGATCTCGAGTGCCTTGACCGCTTCCAAGAGCGCCGGAATGGGTGCCTCGCCCTTCCTGCCGCTCGTTCCGCGGTGCCCGGGTGCGTAGTCGATCCGCGGCTCGCATCGGACCGCCGCGGAAGCGGCGCGGCTGGCACAGCAGTTCGATTCTTCTCGGGCGCGCCGTGAGATCGGCGCGCAGCGGTCGGATCGCGCACAGGCGCGCCGGTGTCAGAATTTCGCGAGGACGATCTTTGCGAGCTGCACCTGGGAGAGTTTCTCCTTGGGCAGGGTGAACTGAACGGTGACGTGGCCCTTGCGAACGGTGTAGGCCCCGTTGATGTCGGTCCATACGCCTTCGTCGCCGACACCCATGATGTCGCTGTACGCGCCTTTGGGCAGCTTGCCTTTGAACGGCGCGGTCTCGGCCGCCACCATGAGATTGTCGCGGTAGCGCTCCATTTCGACAGCAGCGGTTTTCCCGTCCTTCGCGATCTCGATGCTGAAGGCGATTGCAGGCGTGCTCCCGCCGGCGAGGTAGGAGCACAGCCAGAGCCGCGGACCGGACTGCGCGACGCTGCGCTTCACTTTCCCGGACGGTAGCTTGAGCCAGGCGGCTGCCTCCGCCGCCGAGAATCCCCCGCAATCGCCTCCGTCTTTCAGGCCGGCCTGCCCCTCACCGCGGCGCTGGTCGCGAACAGCGCCAAGGCCGCCGCGCAGCATGCACCCGAGACGAGCTTTGTTCGATCCATCTGGTTCCTCCCCGAGGTTCGGCTTCCGGCTTTCGCCGCAACGGCGGCGGCACGCCGTGACCGCTCTTCTTTCAGGCCGGCCGCGGCGCTCGAGAATTCTCGCCGGCCGTGACCGGCGCTTCGCGCCGCTCGCGCCCGGCCGTCGGCGGCGGCCGGCGGCAATTGTTCCACAGCTCGACGTATCCCGCGACAGTCGGATCCGATAGGCCGCGAAGTCGATCCGCCCCGTCTGCCGCCTCGCGCGGTAACGGCGCGCGCACCGGTCTGGGACGGGCGAGAGTCCCGCGACGGTACAACCCCTCTCGAATCGCGAGCCCGGTTACGAGGGCAACATGGGCCTCCGGGTCCAGGCCGTTCAGCTTCGACGTGCCAATCAGGCTGCAGATCGCCGCGGCGCGCCCGCATCCGGTGTCGGCCTCGACGAGCAGGTAGTTCTTCCAATCATGAGAGGACTCGCACGACAGGAATCACGCGAAGCCCTCGGTCATGCGGAATCGCCTGCGGTGGACGGGAGCCGCGGCTGGGCGGGCTCTTCCGTTGCAGGCGGAGCGGGTTTGCATAATCACCGTGACTGCAAGAAGCGCATGAGGGGGTCGGGCGGACAATACCGGGCTGACGTCACACCGGGCGCCTCCAGTGGCGAGAGAGCGCGTTCCATCATCGTGAGGTCGGCTTCGAGGTACCTGTGCGTGGCCGACGGGCTCGCATGCCCGAGCCACAGCGCGATCACGCTCACTTCGACGCCCGAATGAAGCAGATGCGTCACCGTCGTTTGATCGATGACGCGCGGCGGGCCGGACGGCTTCTCAAGTTTGCACGATGAGTGCACGATGACGCGCCATTGCGGTATCTACCGCGAGTCGCACGCGCCTGGCGACGTTGGTGTGAGTCATCGCCGTGCCCTCGTGCCGCCGGAGCCCGGAAGGGCGGAGGGAACCGGCAAGCGCAGCTTGCCGGCGGTCCCCAGCAACGGCATGTTCGAGCGCACGCCTCAGGGCTCGACGTCTTCGAGAGTGGTTGACGAGTCTTAGGTCGGCGCCTGAGCTGGGAATCCGGCGCACGCCGGCCTACGCCGCGGGCTTCACCCGCTCGTAGGCGAGCATCGCGCTTCGCAGCCGTTCGGGGATCGGCGCGCCCTTGTTCGTCGTCGGATCGACGTAGACGTAGACGATATCGCCGGAGATCAGATGCTCGGCGCCGCGCCAGATGCCGAACGCGAAGGTGATCGACGAGCGGCCGAGCCGCGCGGCGCGGCAGCCGACGTCGATCAGCTCGTCGTAGCGCGCCGAGGCGTGGTACTCGACCGCCGCTTTCACCGAGTAGAGCTTCATGTAGTCGTCGCGGAAGTCCTGCGCCGCGCGGGCCGCAATCGCGCGCCAGTACTCCGCGACGGCGACGTCGAAGTACATCAGGTAGTTCGCGTTGAAGACGACGTGCTGCATGTCCACCTCGGCCCAGCGCACGCGCAGCGGGTGGACTAGCGTGAAGTCCTCGCGAATCATAACTCGTGCCCGGTCAGTCGTGGTCGACTTGCAGCGCCTCGAGGAAGCGAGACACCAGGTTGTAGCCGCCGACGGTGGCGGTGAGCTCGACGAGCTGGCGCTCGGGGAAGGTGGCGCGCACCGCGGCGAACACGTCGTCGGGTACGCGCACGCTGCGGGTCATCGCGTCGGTGTAGGCGAGCACCGCGCGGTCGGCGGCGGTGAGCCCGGCCGGCGTCTCGCCCGCTTTCAGCGCTTCGAGCTGCGTATGGTCGAGGCCGGCGGCGAGTGCAAACGGCACGTGCGCCCGGAACTCGTAGTCTGCGCCGTTCAGCACCGCGATGCGCATGATCGCGAGCTCGCGCGCCCGCTCCGGCAGCTCGCCCTGCTGGCGGATGGCGGTGAAAAGACCGAGCCACCCCTGCGCAAGCGGCGGGCTGTGGAGCAGCATGCGGTAGAGATTGAGCAGTTTGCCGCCGCGCTCGCGCCGGATGCGCTCGACGAGCGGCGCGAGCGCCGGTGCGCTCGTGTCGGGATAGGGGATGCGGGCCATGATCTTCGCGGAGCCTGCGCGATGCTCGGGAGCGGCGAGTATAGCCCGCGCGGCGCGCGATCCGGCGCCGCGGGTTGCCGGGGCGGGGCGGGGGGCGGTTACGCTTGGCGGGGCGGAGAACGGCTGGTGGACGAGATCGTCGCGCGCGCGATGCAGAAGTGGCCGAACGTGCCGAACGTGTTCGGCTGGCTGCGGCTCGACCCGCGCGGGAACTGGTGGATCAGGAGCGGCGCGCGAACGCGCGCCCGACCGGGAGGCCGAGCCGGTGTTCGAGCGCATCTCGAACCCGGCGGTGATCGAGTTCATCGGCCGCAACTACCAAGCCGATGAGCGCGGGCGCTGGTTCTTCCAGAACGGGCCGCAGCGGGTGTTCGTGACGCTCGAGGCCGCTCCGCTCGTCTACCGGCTGCGCGGCGGCGCAGCGGCTGGCGGATCCGCGGCCTTCGAGGCGCACACCGGCGCCGGCGCGCGCGAGCTTCGCGGCGCCTGGCTCGACGAGTCGGGCCGGCTACTCGTCGAGACCGAGCTCGGCCCCGGCGTGGTGCTCGACCGCGACCTGCAGGCCGTGGAGCGGTGCATCGAGGACGACACGGGCGCGCCGCTCTCCGAGGCAGCGTTCGATGCGCTCGCCGCTGGCGCGCCCGAGGCCCCCGGCGCGTTCCTCGCCCTCGGTGCGGCGCGGGTGCCGATCGGCCGCCTGGCCTCGGCGGAGCTCGCGCGGCGCTTCGGCTTCGACGCCGACCCTCGGCCCGCCCCCGGCGAGCCGGAGTGCTGAGCCGCGACGGATTCGCGCCGAGCGATGCACTAGCGCCGCTGCGCCGCCGCGAGCGCCGCGCGCACTGCGCCCACGAGCGCGCGCTGCTCCGCGCGCGGGTGGAACAGCGCGCGCCGCGCGCGCGTCGCGCGCGCGAGCCGCGCGTAGTACGCCGGGTCGTCCGCCGCGCGCCGCACCAGCCGCGCGAGCGCCGCCGCCTCGCCGAGCGGGAAGTAGCCCGGATAGCCGCGCCCGAGCATGCCGAGGTTGCCCGAGATGCGCGAGGCGAGCACCGGCGTGCCGATGCGTGCCGCCTCGGCGATCACGTTGGCGCCGCCCTCCATCACCGAGCTCACGACCAGGAGGTGGCTGCGCGCGATCCACGCGAGCGCGCGAGCGTGCGGCGTGCCGCCCGTCCAGCGGTAGCGCGGCTCGCGCGCGGCGCGGGCCGCGGCCTCGCGCGCCATCGCCGTAGACATCGCCTCGCCGACCTGCACCACCTCGACATCGTCGCGCTCAGGCAGGTGCGCGAGCGCATCGGCCGCGCGGAACGGGTCCTTCTCCTCGCGCAGGTGCCCGACGACCACGACGCGGAAGCGCCGCCGCGGCGGAGCACGCGGCGGCCCCTCTGCCGCCGACTGGTACACGACGTGCGTGCGCGCGCGGTAGCGGCGCGGCAGGATGCGCCGGCCGTCCTCCTGCAGCACGACGAGGCGGGTCGCGAGCTCGAGCGAGGCGCGCGCCTCGGCCGAGATCGCGAGATCGCGGTAGAGATCGGTGCCGGTGAGTGCGAGCACGAGCGCCGCGTCGGGCCTAGCCGCGCGAAAGCGGGCGATCGACGCGTGGCTGCGCCGCGCGTGCAGCGCGACGAGCGCATCGCAGCGCTCGCCGCGCCACTCGGTGGCGACCGTGACTGCATGCCCGGCCGCACGCAGCAGCCGCGCCCAGCGCACCGCGGTGTGGCGGTTGCCGGTGCGCGTGCCGGCGCGCGCCGGCGTGACGATTGCAATCCTCGGCAAGACCTCGACCCCCCGGATGGCGTATTCTCCCTGTTCCCGCGGGAGCACACACCGCGCCGCATTGGACGAGGGTACCCGATGCCGACGATTCTCGAAGACGTACGGCCCGCGCTCGTGATGGACGCGAGCCCGTTGCGGCGCGATCTTCCCGCGAGCGGTGCGCGCCTGCACGCGCCCACCGCCGGGTTCGAGGGCGCGCGGCTGCCGCGGCCCAAGCGCGCGATCGTCAATCCGCCGCTGCGGGGATCAGGCACGTCGCATGGTTCCTCGCGCGCCGGCGGCGCGCCCGGCCCCGGTGCCGGACTTGCGCACGCGCACCGCGGATGGAGCACGGCCGAGCGTGCCGGCCGCGGCGTGCAAGCGGCGTGTAAGGAATCGGCCGGGCGGCCGACTTCCGGGACTGCCGTCGCGCCAGATCGCGGCCAGCGCCCTGCTGAGATAAGCTCTTCGCTTCATGAACGCACCGCATAAAATCCGTCTCACCGAGTACAGCCACGGCGGGGGCTGCGGCTGCAAGATCGCCCCCGCGGTCCTGACCGAGATCCTCGCCGCCACGCCGATCCGCGGCTTGCCGGCCGACCTGCTGGTCGGCACCCAGACCGCCGACGACGCCGCGGTGTACCGGCTGAACGACGCGCAGGCGGTGGTCGCGACGACCGACTTCTTCACACCGATCGTCGACGATCCGTACGACTTCGGCCGTATCGCCGCGACCAACGCGCTCTCCGACGTCTACGCCATGGGCGGCCGGCCGATCTTCGCGCTGGCGGTCGTCGGCATGCCGCTCGACAAGCTGCCGATGGGCGTGATCGGTCGCATCCTGCAGGGCGGGGAGGCGGTGTGCACCGAAGTCGGCATTCCGGTCGCCGGCGGTCACTCGATCGATACGCTGGAGCCGATCTACGGGCTGGTCGCGCTCGGGCTCGTGCACCCGGAGCACGTGAAGCGCAACGACACGGGGCGCGACGGCGACGTGCTGGTGCTCGGCAAACCGCTCGGCGTCGGCGTGCTGTCGGCGGCCCTGAAGAAGGGCGGGCTTGCGCACGCCGGGTACGCGGCGATGATCGAGACCACCACGAAGCTCAACACACCGGGCGAGGCGCTGGCGCGGCTGCCCGGCGTGCACGCCATGACCGACGTCACCGGCTTCGGCCTCGCCGGGCACCTGCTCGAGATGTGCCGCGGCGCCGGGCTTGCGGCGCAGATCCGGCTCGATGCGCTCCCGGTCGTTCCCGAGGCGCTCGAGTGGGCGCGGCAGGGGGTGAAGACCGGCGCGAGCGATCGCAACTGGAAGAGCTACGGCGCCGAGGTGGAGCTCGCGACAGCGGCGCCCGCGGCGACGCACGAGCTCGCGCGCGTGCTCCTGACCGACCCGCAGACGAGCGGCGGTCTGCTCGTCGCCTGCGCGCCGCAGGCCGAAGCCGCGGTGCTCGCGGAGTTCGCGCGCGGCGGCTTCGCCGATGCGCGCGCGATCGGACGCCTGGCGGCCGGGGCGCCGCGCGTCCTGGTGCGCTGAGCGGCGCGCCGGCGCCGCGTGGCGAAACGAACGATCGGGAACGAGGGCGCGCGGCCGTGACAGAGCGATTCGACGCGATCGTGGTCGGCGCGGGCCAGGCGGGGCCAGCGCTCGCGGTGCGCCTCGCCAAGGCCGGTGGAAAAGTCGCGCTGGTGGAGCGCAACCTCTTCGGCGGCACCTGCGTCAACACCGGCTGCGTTCCGACCAAGACGCTGGTCGCGAGCGCGCGCGTCGCGCACGTGGCGCGCACGGCCGCGGCCTACGGCGTCGACATCGGCGGCCGCGTGACCGTGGACATGCGCAAGGTGAAGGCGCGCAAGGACGGCGTCGTCGAGGCCTCGCGCCAGGGTGTGGAGCGCTGGCTGCGCGGCACCGAAGGCGTCACCGTCATACGGGGCCACGCGCGCTTCGCGGATCCGAAGACGCTCGCGGTGGAGGGCGCACGCTTCGCGGCCGAGCGCATCTTCCTCAACGTCGGCGGCCGCCCGAGCGCGCCGCCGATCGAGGGCCTCGACGCGGTGCCCTACCTCACCAGCTCGACGATGATGGACGTCGACTTCGTGCCCGAGCACCTGGTCGTGATCGGCGGCAGCTACATCGGGCTCGAGTTCGCGCAGATGTACCGCCGGTTCGGCGCCGAGGTGACGGTGGTGGAGATGTCGCCGCGGATCATCCCGCGCGAGGACGCGGAGGTCTCGGAGGCGATCCGCGAAGTGCTCGCGCAGGAAGGCGTCGCCATCCACACCAGCGCGCAGTGCATCTCGGTGGCGAAGGACGGGAAGGGCGTCGTGCTCGGCGTAGACTGCGACCAGTCGCTGCCGGCGGTGCGCGGCAGCCACCTGCTGGTCGCCGCCGGGCGCCGACCGAACACCCACGATCTCGGGCTCGAGGCGGCCGGCATCGAGACCGATCCGCAGGGCTTCATCCCGGTGGACGAGCGGCTCGAGACGCGCGTGCCGGGCATCTTCGTGCTCGGCGACGCGAACCGGCGCGGCGCGTTCACGCACACCTCGTACAACGACTACGAGATCGTGGCCGCCAACCTGTGCGACGGCGCCGACCGGAAGGTCTCCGACCGCATCCCCGCGTATGCGCTCTTCGTCGACCCGCCGCTCGGCCGCGTCGGCATGACCGAGGCGGGAGGTGCGCAGGTCCGGCCGTCCGGCCCTGGTGGCGAAGCGTCCGATGTCGCGCGTCGGGCGCGCGCGCGAGCGCGGCGAGACCGCGGGCTTCATGAAGGCGCTGGTCGACGCCGAGACGAAACGGATTCTCGGCGCCGCGATACTGGGCATCGAGGGCGACGAGGTGATCCACGTGCTCATCAACGTGATGAACGCGCACCTGCCCTACACCGCGTTGCAGGCGGCGGTGCCGATCCATCCGACCGTCGCGGAGCTGCTGCCGACGCTGTTCGAGGACCTGCGCCCGCTCGCAGAGGAAACCCCCTCCCGCATGAGCCGTCCCCGCAAAGGCCGAGCACCTGCCCCGCCTGACGAGGGGGATCTGCCCACGAGTCATCCCCGCGAAAGCGGGGATCCACTCGGCCTTCGCAGATCGTGGGCTGGAATCTCGCTCCCGCGGGAATGACGAATCCTTGCAACGCTTCCTCGGGGCGGTCGCGGCGGCGTTCCGCGCGGCGCGCGTGCCCGGACGCCGGGCGTTTGCTACCCTTGCGCCATGACGAGGGAGAAACCGATGAGAGCGATCGTGATCGCCGCGCTCGCGCTGTCGACCGGCGGCTGCACGAGCTGGTGGCCGTGGGGCGGCAGCTCGGGCGAGGTGCCGCGCGTGCCGCCAGGCGCGACCGCCTACAAGTGTGATGGCGGCAAGGAACTCTTCGTGCGCTATCTCGAGGGCGGCAAGTCGGCGATGATCGTATTCCCCGAGCGCGAGTTCCGGCTCGACCGCGTCGGCGACGCGGGCGGCCGTTACTCGAACGGCCGGACGACGCTCACGCTCGACGGCGGCGCCGCGACGTTGCAGGACGGTTCCGCGGCGACGCACACGAACTGCAAACCGGCAACCTGACACTCCCTCCTCTTAGAAGGAGGGGTGGCCGCGGGAGCGGCCGGGGTGGTGGCGCCGCAGGCGTGGGGCCCAAGGAAGGCCGAGGCCCGCTGCGTCACCAGCCGAGCCGCACCCGCCCGATCGCCATCGCGGTGGCCGCCTGGGTCGGCTCGACCACGGGGATCCCGATCTCGTTCTCGAGCTCGTCGCGGTATTGCGCCATACCGGCGCAGCCCATGACGAGCACGTTGGCGCCCTTCTCTTCGCGCAGCCGCTTGCCGACCTCGATCATGCGCCCCTTCGTCCTGCGCGTGTCGGCGAGCTCGACCACCGGCACGTCGATCGGCAGATCGCCGGCGCAGCGGTCCGCGACGCCCATGCCGCCGATCAGCCGCAGGTGGCGCGGCACCGAACCGGCGAGGATCGCGATCACGCCGAAGCGCTGCCCCAGCGTGAGCGCGGTGAGGATGCCGCTTTCCATGATGCCGAGCACCGGTTTGCGCGTGACCTCGCGCACCGCGTGCAGTCCGGGGTCGCTGAAGCATGCGATGACGTAGGCGTCGGCGCGCCGGTCGAGCTCACCGATCAACCGGAGGAGCGGCGTGACCACGCCGTCGACGTCGCGCTGGGTCTGGATGCCCGGCGGCCCCTCCTTCAGCGTCAGGCACTCGACCTTCGGCCCGCCCGGGATGCGCAGCGGCTCGACCGCGCGGTCGATGCCCTCGGTGACCTTCTCGCTCGAGTTCGGGTTGATGACGTAGATCGTGCCGGCGTGCGTCGTCATGTGCGCTCCGCATCCCGGGGCGCCGCGCGCCCCCAAACCGGGAAGGGCGTAGTCTAGCGCGACGCTCGCCGCGGGCGCGGCGGCCCGCGTTTTCGGCATAATTGGGCTTTGGGTGCGCGCGATTCCCGCGTTTTCCGCGATCGATCCATGCAGGACTTCGACCTCACGATCCGCAACGGCACGGTGGTGACCGCCACCGACACCTTCGCCGCAGACATCGGCGTCAAGGGCGGGCAGATCGCGGCGCTCGCCAAGGGGCTTCCGGCGGGCAAGCGCGACATCGACGCCGCGGGCAAGCTCGTGCTGCCAGGCGGCGTCGACAGCCATTGCCACATCGAGCAGCTATCGAGCAACGGCATGATGACCGCGGACGATTTCTACTCGGGCACGGTGTCGGCCGCGTTCGGCGGCACGACCACGATCATCCCGTTCGCGGCGCAGCACCGCGGCATGAAGATCCGCGACGTGGTGGCCGACTACGCCAAGCGCGCCAGGGAAAAGGCGGTCGTCGACTACTCGTTCCACTTGATCGTGGCCGATCCAACCGAGGAGGCGCTGACGCAGGACCTGCCGGCGTTTATCGGCAAGGGCATCACGTCGTTCAAGGTCTACATGACCTACGACCGGCTGAAGATCGACGACTACCAGATGCTCGACGTGCTGCTCACCGCGGAGAAGCACGGCGCGCTCGTCATGGTGCACGCCGAGAACCATGACATGATCCGCTGGCTCGCGAAGCGCCTGCTCGACCGCGGACACACCGCACCGAAGTTCCACGCGGTGAGCCACGCGCCGCTCGCCGAGAGCGAGGCCGCGAACCGGGTGATCCACCTGTCGCGGCTGCTCGACGTGCCGGTGCTCGTCGTGCACGTTTCGGGCGTCGAGACGGTGCGCGCGATCCGCGCCGCGCAGAACCTCGGCGCGCGGGTATACGCGGAGACCTGCCCGCAGTACCTGTTCCTGAAGGCCTCCGACATCAGCCGGCCGGGCGTGGAAGGGGGCGAAGTTCTGCTGCAGCCCGCCGCCGCGCGACGAGGCCTCGCAGAACGCGCTGTGGGCCGGACTCGCCGACGGCACGTTCCAGGTATTCTCGTCCGACCACGCCCCTTACCGTTTCGACGAGAGCGGGAAGCTGCCGAAGGGCGACAAGACGACCTTCAAGGACATGGCGAACGGAGTCCCCGGGATCGAGCTCAGGATGCCGCTCCTTTTCTCCGAGGGCGTCGGCAAGGGGCGCATCAGGCTGAACGATTTCGTGGCGCTGACGGCGACCAACCACGCGCGCATGTACGGTCTGCATCCGCGCAAGGGCACGATCGCGGTGGAGTCGGACGCCGATCTCGCGATCTGGGACCCGGAGAAGGAAGTGAAGATCGCCGCTGCGATGCTGCACGACAACGTCGGCTACACGCCCTACGAGGGCCGCACGATCAAGGGCTGGCCGAGATCGTCGTGAACCGCGGCCGTGTCGTCGTCGAGGGCGGCAAGCTGCAGGCCGATCGCGGGTCAGGCGAGTTCATCCCGCGCGGCACGCCCGAGCCGCTCGAGCAGGAGCGCAAGCCGACGACCGAGATGCGGCTGTTCAAGGCGCTGATCGCTTGAAGAGTCGACGGTTGGCAGCCGTTGTTCGGCGGCAAGCCCTCGACACGAGCGACTCCCCGCCCAGCACCGACTGCCTACCGCCCACCGCCCACTGAGTCCTTATGCCCAGAAAGCTCGGCCTCGCTGCCGCCCAGCTCGGCCCCGTGAACCTCGCGGACTCGCGCGAGGCGGTCGTAAAGCGCCTCGTCGCGCTGTTCCGCGAGGCGACGGGCCGCGGCGCAAAAATTCGTCGTCTTCCCCGAGCTCGCGCTGACCACGTTCTTTCCGCGCTACTGGTTCGAAGACCAGGCCGAGGTCGACCGGCGGTTCTTCGAGCCGTCGATGCCGAACCCGGTGGTGCAGCCGCTCTTCGATCTCGCCCGCGAGCACGGGGTCGGCTTTTATCTCGGCTATGCCGAGCTCGCCACGGAGAATGGGCGCACGCGGCGGTTCAACACCGCGATCCTCGTCGGGCCGGACGGGCGCATCGTCGGCAAGTACCGCAAGGTCCACCTGCCCGGCCATGCCGACCACAAGCCGCAAGCGGCCTTCCAGCACCTCGAGAAGAAGTACTTCGAGGTGGGCAACCGCGGCTTCCGCGTCTGGCGCTTCCTAGACACCATCACCGGCATGCTGATCTGCAACGACCGGCGCTGGCCGGAGGCGTTCCGGGTGCTCACGCTGCAGGGGGCGGAGATCGTCGCGCTCGGCTTCAACACCCCGACCGAGAACCTGCACTATCCCGAGCCGCCGGCGCTGCGCGTGCACCATCACCTCATCATGGCGCAGGCGATGGCCTTCCAGAACGCCACCTGGCTCGTCGAGACCGCGAAGTGCGGCTTCGAGGACGGATTCCGCATGTTCGGTCACTCGCTGATCGTCGCGCCCACGGGCGAGATCGCCGTGAAGTCCGCGACCGAGGAGGACGAGGTGATCTTCTTCAACGCCGACATCGACCTCGCAGCGAACCTCAAGCGCACCATGTTCGACTACGCCGCGCACCGCCGGCCCGAGCACTACAAGCTCATCGTCGAGAGAATCGGAGCAGAGGTGACCCCGTCGAGCGACTGACGGGAGCGGACGGGGTCATCCCCGCGGAAGCGGGGATCTCGCGGCACGGCAGGGCGCCGGGTCATCCCCGCGAAGACGGGGGCGCGCGTGACAGCACACCGACGGCGCGATGACGCGCAGCGTTGACGGGACGACGGAACAGCGAGACCGACATCGAGTATGCCGCTCTTCGACTCCTCCGACCACCCGCAATCCATGCGGGCGTACCTGCAGGCGCTGGACGAGGATGACTGGCTGCGGGTGATCGAATCGCCCGCTGCCGCCGAGTACGAGGTCGCGGCCTATCTCGCGCTCGCCGGCACGGGGCCGGCGCTCGTCTTCGCAAACGTCCCCGGCCACACGATGCGGGTGGTCGGGAACCTGCTCCCGTCGCGCGAGCGCATCGCGCTCGGATTGTCCACGGCGCCGAACGCGCTGCAGAAGAAGCTGGTCGACGCGATACGCGCGCCGCTGCGTGGGCGCCGGGCCGACCGGGCGCCGTGCCAGCAGGTCGCCGTGGAGCGGCCCGACCTCGACACGCTGCCGATCCCCCGTTTCTTCGAGCACGAGACGGGCCCGTATCTCACTGCCGGGGCGATCGTCGCGCGTAATCCGGACACCGGCGGCGCCAACCTCTCGTACGCCCGGCTGAAGCCGCTCGGCGGCAACCGCGCGATGATCGGCATCGCGCCGAACCATCATCTCGCGGTCTTCGCGCGAAGCGCTCGCCGCGCGCGGGGGCGCGGCTGCCGATCGCCGTGACGCTCGGCAACCATCCCACCGTTGCGATCGCGGCAGCGCTCTACCTGGGGCTCGGCGAGGACGAGATGAGCGTCGCCGGCGCGCTCCTCGGCGCGCCGGTCGAGCTTGCGCGCTGCGCCCACGCCGAACTCGACGTTCCGGCGCACTGCGAGCTCGTGCTCGAGGGGACGCTCGATCCCGTGACGCGCGCCGCCGAAGGGCCGGTGTCCGAGTTCCACGGCATGTACGAGAACTACGGCGAGGGCTACGTGGTCGAGTTCTCGCGGCTCACCCGGCGCGCCGACGCGATGCTGCAGGTGATCCAGCCGGGCTACTACCCGGAGCACGTGTGGATCGGCGGCGAGGCGATCGCGGCCGGGCTCGCCGTGCGCCTTGCCCGGACGCTCGCGAACGTGCGCGAGGTGGCGGTCACCCCGGGCGGCGCCGGGCGCATGCATGCGGTGATCGCGCTCGCGGCGCCGCGGCCCGGCGACGCCCGCGCGGCGGTGTTCGCCGCCTGGGCCGCCGTCAGCCTGGTGAAGCACGTCACGGTCGTCGATGACGACGTCGACCCGTGGGATCCGGTGCGCGTGGAGCGCGCGATCGCAACGCGCATGCGCGCCGATCGCGATCTCTTCGTCGAGCCTGCGGCCAGGACCGATCGCTCCGATCCGCTCGCGCAAGGCGGGGTCATCGCCAAGCTCGGTATCGACGCGACGCGCAAGCCCGGCGACCGGGACGACTGGCGTGCGGCCGCGCCCCCGGCGGCGGTCGTCGAGCGGATCCGCCGCCGGCTGGCGGGCGCGGGCTGAGGCCTATCTCAGCCCCGGCAGCCACAGCGCGAGCGCCGGGAAGAATACCAGCAGCACGATGCGCAGAACGTCCATAGCGCAGAATCCGAGGACGCCCTTGTAGGTCTCCTTCATCGCTACGTCCTTCGCGAGGCCGTTGATCAGGAAGAGGTTCAGCCCAAACGGCGGGCTGATCATGCCGACCTCGACGCTCACCAGGAGCAGGATGCCGAACCACACCAGCACCGCGTCCTGGCTCATGCCGAAGTCGAGCGAGAGCACGAGCGGAATGAAGACCGGGATGGTCAGGAGCACCATCGCGAGCGACTCCATGAAGCTGCCGAGGATCAGGTAGGCGACCATGATCGCCAGCATGATCGTGACCGGCGAGGCGTCCAGCGCGCCCACCTTCTGCGCAAAGAGCGTCGGCATCTGCGAGGAGGCGAGCCCGGCCGAGAAGAGCTCGGCGCCGAGCATGATCAGGAACATCATCGCGGTGGTCTCGCCGGTGGCGAGCAGCGACTGGCCGAGGTCCGTCAGTCGCATCCCGCCGCGCCAGAACGCGAGCACCATCGTGGCGAAGGCCCCGACGCCGGCGCCCTCGGTCGCGGAGAACCAGCCGCGATAGATGCCGACGACGACCAGCCCGAACACCAGCAGCACCGGCCACACCTGCCTGCTCGATTCGGTCCGCTCGCGCCACGGCGCGCGGTCGAGCCTGGCCGCCGCGCCGGGAAAGAAGCGCATGTAGAGGTTGACGACGACCGCGTACTGGACCGCGGCGAGCACGCCCGGAATGACCGCGGCGATGAACAGCGCGCCGATCGACTGCTCGGTGAAGACGGCGTAGATAACCAGGATCACCGAGGGTGGGATCAGGATGCCGAGCGTCCCGCCGGCGGCGAGCGTTCCGGTCGCGAGCGCCGGCGAGTAGCCGAACCGGCGCATCTCGGGGCCCGCGACCTTGGACATGGTCGCGGCGGTGGCGAACGAGGAGCCGCAGATCGCGCCGAACGCGGCGCAGCCGCCGATCGTGGCGACCGCGAGACCGCCGCGCCAGTGACCGAACCAGGCGCGCGCGGCGCGGAAGAGCGCGGTGTTCAGGCCGCCCTTTGTGGCGAACTCCCCCATCAGCAGGAAGAGCGGGATGACCGTGAGCGTGTAGTTGGCGAACTTCGAGAACGTCAGCGACTTCAGCGTGTTCAGGAGCGGCGTCATGCCGTTGATCGCGGCGTAGCCCGCCCCGCCGGCGACCAGCATCGCGACCGCGACCGGCATGCGAAGCGCGATCAGCGTGAGCGCGCCGAAGAACATCCACAGGCCGATATCGAACCTGCTCATCGCGGTGCCGTCCCCGGCGCGGGCGTCAGGCGCGTCCGCTCGCGCCCGACGGCGGGCGCGGAAGCCTGCCGCGCGCCTGCTGCGCCCGCTCCCATGCGACGAACACGCACACCACAACCCAGAGGATCATCGCGACCGCGCCCACCGCGTAGCCCCACCAGTCGGGCAGTTGCAGGAACATGCTGCGCCGGTCGCGGTCGAACGCGGCGATTCCGCCGTCGATCAGCCGCCAGGTGAGCAGCGCGGCCACTGCCGCGAACGCGGCGTTCATCAGGGCATCGAGCCAGTCGCGCGCGGCCTTCGGCAGCGGCTGGGTGAAGAAGTCGACGATGACGTTGGCGCCGCGCAGGTGACAATAGGGGGAGAAAGGCGAAGATCACGATCCCGCCCAGGAGCTCGACGATCTCGGAGTCGCCGAGCAGCGGGCGGTTGAACGCTGCGCCGACCACCGTGACCAGCATCGTTGCCATCGTGGCGAGCAGCGCGGCGCCGCCGACGAGCGCGACGCCCTCGCAGGCGCGCATTAGGAGGCGGCGGGCCGCGCTCTCGTGCGCCGGCCGGCCGTGCGCCTCGGGCTGCGTCATCGGGGCGGCTGCCCGCGGGGCGTGCGCATCGACGCCGCGCGGGCCCGGGTGGACCTACTTGCGGCCGTACTTCGCGGTCGTGGCGAGCAGGTCGTCGAACATTTTCTGACCCGGCAGGCCGCGCTTGTTCATCTCGCCGATCCAGATCTGGTAGACCGGCCGCACCGCCTTGATCCAGCGCTGCTTCTCGGCGTCGCTGATCGAGTACAGGGTGCCGCCGCCGTCGACGATCGTCTTCTTGGCGGGCACGGTCAGCTCGTCCCACACCTCGCCGATCTGCTTCGTGTAGCCGATGCCGGAGTTGTCGTCGATCAGCTTCTTCATTTCCGGCGGCAGCTTGTCGTAGGAGCGCTGGTTCATCAGCGTCAGGATCGGCGACTGGTACACCGGCGTCTCGAGGTGGAATTTGGTCACCTCGTGCAGGCGATACGGCGGCACGATCGCCCAGTTGATGAACATGCCGTCGACCTGGCCGCGCTGCAGCGCTTCGTAGACCCCCGGCAGCGGGATGCCTACCGGCGTCGCGCCGAGCGCCTTCGCGGCCTCGCCGACGAAGCGGCCCGGAACGCGGAACCGCACCCCCTTGAAGTCGTCGAGCGACTTCATCGGCTTCTCGCGCGAGTGGATCACCGACGCGTCGGTGGTATGCGAGGCGAGGAGCCTGATGCCCTTCAGCTCGTTGTCCTTCAGCCACTTCGTCGACCACTCGAAGACCGCCGGGCTCTGACCCCCGAGACGCCGACGTTGGTGAACGGCAGCTCGGTGCCCTCGAGCCCCGGGAAGCGGCCCGGAGAGAAGCCCGGCAGGTGCAGGATGATGTCGACCACCCCATCCTCGAGCTGCTGCGGCAGGTCGGCCGGCTTTCCGCCGAGCTGCATGTTCGTGTAGACCTCGACCTTCATCTTGCCGCCGGCCGCCTCGTTGATTTTCTCGGCCCACGGGAAGAGATGGCGCTGCTGGTCGGGCGCCTGGGGGCCGGAGAACGAGTGCACCTTGAGCGTGATTGGCTGCGCCTGCGCGAGCCCCGTGCCGAGCGCGACGAGCGCCGCGGCGAGTGCGACGAAGATGCTCCTCATGGCTTCCTCCCCTAACAGAGTTTGAAGAATGCTTCCGGCAGCGCTTTCGACTTGGGTCAGCGAGCGTGCAGGGCGAACCCCGAGTCGTACGAACGAGGGGAGAAATCCCCCTTGTAGATCCCCCGATCGGAATAAGCGGCAAGCCCCTCGCATCTCCGCCTCCTGCGCGGAGCGGGAGCCGTTTCGAGAGCGTGCCGGGTGATTGACGCCGAGCTCACGTGCGCGAGTTTATCGCGTAGAAGGGCGCGCCGAGCACCGGCTTCTCCCAGTCGCGGTACCACGCCTGCACGTACGGCTTGATCCGGCGCAGCACCTCGGCGCGGGCGCGCTGCTCCGGGCCCAGTCCCTTGGCGCAGAACTCGCGCACCTCCCGGTACAGCGCGTCGGCGTCGATCGTCCTGACCGCCCGGTCCTCCATCACGACCCGGCCGCTGATCACGACCGTCGCGACGTCCGCGCCGAGCGCGCGCTGCACGAACGCCTCGACGACGTCCAGGTCGGGGTCGATCCATGGATCGCGCGCGACCCGGTCGAGATCGACGAGCACCGCATCGGCCTTCATGCCGGGGGCGAGCGCGCCGACGCTGCCCTCGAAGCCGCAGACCCGCGCGGCGTTCGTCGTGGCGATCCGGAACGCCGTGTACGCGTCGAGCGCCGGCGCGGTCAGCTCGAAGGAGGCGAGGCGGTGGAGCTTGTGGATCATGCGCACCTCCATCACCGCGTCCTCGTCGTCGTTGATGGTCTTGTCGTCCATCCCCATGGCGACGTTGACGCCGGCGGCGAGGTACTGCACCACCGGCGCGAGGCCGTTGCGCATGTGCAGGTTGCAGCTCGGGTGATGCGTGATCGAGGCGTCCTTTGCCGCGATCAGGGCGATGTCGGCCTCGGTCACGTGGATGCTGTGGCCGTAGGTCACGTTGCGCGCGACCAGGCCGAAGTCGTCGAGCCACGCGAGCGTCGGCTTGCCGTGCACGCGCAGGCCGTAGGCTTTCTGCACCGGGCTCTGCAGCGTGTGCATGTGGATCTGCAGCCCGCCGAGCCGGTCCGCGGCGTCGCGGGTGCGTTCGAGCAGCGACTCGGTGGCGCCGTGCGCCCAGGCGACTGAGAGCAGGATCCGCGTGTCGTCGCTCTCGTACTCGTCGCGCAGGCTCTCGAACAGCGCGAAGTACTCGTCCTCCATCGCCTGCCGGTCGAAGATCACCAGCGGCTTGGACCACTCCTGCAGGTCCGGCGGCAGCGTGCGCCAGAACGCCGCGTCGTCGAGCGCGAGCCGGTTCAGGGGCCGGATCGAGGGCGAGAACGCGAGGCGGATTCCGGTGCCGAGGTAGGTCTGCACGCTGCGGTGGGCGCGCTCCCAGCCGGCCCGGCCCTCGTCGTCGAAGCCGTTGTGGTGCAGTGTCGTGCAGCCGGACCGGATGTGGCGCAGCGCGCAGAGCGCCGAAGTGAGCTCGGGCGGCAGCACGGGCATGTACGCCCAGTCGATGAGCGCGTTCTCCAGGAAGTCGGTCGGCACGCCCTTCTGGATCGGGGAGAGCCCGCGTCCGTGGCTGTGCGCATCGATCAGCCCCGGCATCAGGAGCTGGGTGCCGTCGCCGAGCACGCGCGCGCCGGGGTGCTGCGCGCGCAGCTCGCGGTAGGCTCCGACCGCGGCGATCGTGCCGTCGCGAATCGCGATCGCGCCGTCGGCGATCACGCCGGCGCTCTTGCGGCCGGCGTCCGTGACCGCGTGGCTGCCGCGCATGATCAGCGTTTCGCCCACTGCTCGTCTTCTCGCGCAATGCGCGCGCAACCGGAGCGCGCGGCGAATCAAGTGTAAACGCAAACCGTGCGCCGCAGGCTGCCGACGGGGGCCGGCGACGCGCCCGCCGCCGATCCTATCTCCCTGAAGATGGTGTAGATTCGGAGCGAGCATAACCGCGGGTTATGGATCGGAGCAAACAATTCAAGGGTGCCGACGGGACCCCTGTATAGACTGGGGCCGAGCGTGTCGGTCATGCGAGTCCTCGTTCTCGGGGCAGGCGTCGTCGGCCTGGTGAGCGCGTATTTCCTGGCGCGCGACGGCCACCGCGTCACCGTCGTCGACCGGCGCGCCGGCGTCGCGCTCGAGGCGAGCTACGCGAACGGCGGCCAGCTCTCCTACAGCTACGTGGCGCCGCTCGCCGCGCCGGGCGTGGCAACGCAGGCGCTGCGCTGGCTGCTCGACCCGGGCTCGCCGCTGCGCTTCCATCCGCGGCTCGACTCCCACCAGTGGCGCTGGTGCCTCGCGTTCCTGCGTGCCGCGAACCGGACGCGCTACGAGGCGAGCATCCGCGAGCTGCTCGCCCTCGGCTGGTACAGCCAGCGCTTGATGCGCGAGCTGGTCGAGCGCGAGGGCCTCGAGTTCGGGCTGCAGCGCAACGGCAAGATCGTCGCGTATCGCGACCCGCGGGCGCTCGCGGCGGCCGCGCGCCTCGTGTGCTTTCAGCGTGCGCTCGGCGCGGAGCAGCGCCTGCTCGACGTCGACGAGCTCGTCGCGCTCGAGCCGGCGCTGGCGGACGCGCGCGCCGCGCTCGCCGGCGCGATCTTCACGCCGGGCGAGGAAGCGGGCGACTGTCACGCCTTCTGCGTGGCGCTGCAGCGCGTGCTCGCGTCGCCCGCGCTCGGCGTGGAGTTCGCGCTCGGTGTGACCATCGAGCGGCTGCACGCCGAGCGCGGCCGCATCGCGGCCGTGGCGACCGACCGCGGCGGTGCGCTCGCGGGCGACGCGATCGTCGTCGCGCTCGCCGGCGAGAGCCGGGCGCTCGTGCGGCCGCTCGGCGTGCGGCTGCCGCTCTATCCGCTGACCGGCTACAGCCTGACCCTGCCGCTCGAGGCCGCGAGCGTCGCCCCGCGGATCAGCGTCACCGATTTCCAGAACCGCATCCTCTACGCACGCCTTGCCGGACGGCTGCGCGTCGCGGCGATGGTGGACATCGGCGGGCGCGGCGACCGTATCGATCCGCAGCGGCTCGCGACGCTGCGTGCGCACGCGCAGCGCATGTTCCCGCGCGCCGGCGACTTCTCGCGCACCGAGGCGTGGATGGGCCAGCGGCCGGCCACGCCGACCGGCAAGCCGATCGTCGGCGCGACGCCGTACCGCAACCTGTACCTGAACGTGGGCCACGGCGCGCTCGGCTTCACGTTCGCCACCGCCACGGGGAAGCTCGCGGCGGACGCGATCGCCGGCCGGGCGTCCGCGACGCCGGCGGCCCCGTTCGCCCTGTCGCCCTCGGCCGCGTAGCGCGTCCCCGTTCATGCGCCTGCGCCACATCGAGGTGTTCCACGCCATCAAGCGCACCGGCTCGATCAGCCGCGGCGCCGCGCTGCTCGCGATCAGCCAGCCGGCGGCGAGCAAGATCATCAAGCACGCCGAGCTGGGCCTGGGCTTCAAGCTGTTCCGCCGCGCGCGCGGCAGGCTGCATCCGACCGAGGAGGCGGAGGTCCTGTTCGCCGAGGTGGAGAAGGTCTTCCACGGGTTGGAGTCGGTGCGGCGCGTCGCGCGCAACCTGCGCCAGGATCCCGCGACGCCACTCAGGATCGTGTGCCTGCCGGGGCTCGGCATCAGCCTGGTGCCACGCGCGCTGAGCCTATACCGCCGCAAGCGGCCGCGCGCGGCGATCGAGATCGCCACGCGCCACACCGGCGAGCTCGCGGTCGCGTTGATCAGCCGCGAGTTCGACCTCGGCATCGGGTTCGGGCCGCAGGACGGCGACCGCACCGTTCCGGGCCTCGACGCGACGCTCGTCACGACCGGCGAGATGGTGTACATCGACCGTGCAGGGCGGGGCCGCGCCCGCGCCGACAAGCCGATGCGCCTCGCGGACATCGACGAGAACCGCCTGATCGGCCTGAACTCGATGCACTTTCTCGGCGTGCTGTTGCGCGCCGCGCTCGAGAAGGAAGGGCTGCATCCGATGCCGGCGTTGCAGGTGCAGACGTATTACATCGCGCGGGCGCTGGTCGCCGAGGGCAGCGGCTGCGCCGTGGTCGACGAGTTCACGGCGCGCGCGGGCGGCCCCGAGGTCACCGTGCAGCGGATCGAGCCGCGCGTGCGCTTCGGCGTGTACGCGTACTCGCCGGAGCTCAAGCCGCTCTCGAAGGGCGCGGCGGAGTTCCTGGATTGCTTCCGCACCGTGTGCCGAGAGGCACAGTCGGGCGGATGAAGCTTGGAGGAGCGGGGCCATGGCCGGAGAGACGACGACGAGCGCGGCGGATCGCACGTTCGGCGTGACGACGGGGACGGCGCTGCGCTGTCGCGGCTGGCGCCAGGAGGGCTTGCTGCGCCTGCTCGAGAACGTGCTCGCGGTCGGCGAGGCGCCCGAGCGGCTGGTCGTGTACGCGGCGCTCGGCAAGGCGGCGCGCGACTGGCCGTCGCACGACCGCATCGTCGAGACGCTGAAGACGATGAAGGAGGGCGAGACCCTGCTGGTGCAGTCGGGCAAGCCGATCGGCCTGCTCGCGACGCATCCGCGTGCGCCGCTCGTGATCATGGCGAACTGCAACCTGGTCGGGCAGTGGGCGCGTGCGGAAGTGTTCTACGAGCTCGAGCGCAGGAACCTGATCTGCTGGGGCGGCCTGACCGCCGGCGACTGGCAGTACATCGGCTCGCAGGGCGTCATCCAGGGCACCTACGAGATCTTCGCCCGCATCGCCGAGCGGCACTTCGGCGGCGACCTCGCCGGCCGGTTCGTCCTGACCGCGGGGCTCGGCGGCATGGGCGGCGCCCAGCCACTCGCCGGCCGCATGGCGAACGCCGCGATCCTATGCGTCGAGGTCGACGAGGCGCGCATCGCCCGGCGGCTCGAGACCGGGTACCTCGAGGTCCGCGCGCGCGACCTCGACGACGCGCTCGCACTGGTGCGCGCCGCGCAGGCCGAGCGCCGGCCATGCTCGGTCGGGCTGCCCGGCAACGCCGCCGACGTCTATCCGGCGATTCTCGCGCGCGGCGTCTTTCCGGACGTCGTGACCGACCAGACCTCGGCGCACGACCTGCTCTACGGCTACGTTCCCTCGGGCTGCAGCGTCGAGGAGGCGCGGGCGCTGCGCACCGCCGATCCGCAGCGGCTGATGGCGGCGGGGAGGCAGTCGATCGTCGCCCACGTGCGCGCGATGCTCGGTTTCATGCGCGCCGGTGCGGTCGTTTTCGACAACGGCAACCTGATCCGCACCCAGGCGAAGCAGGGCGGCGTCGACGACGCCTTCGACATCCCGATCTTCTCGGAGGCGTTCCTGCGCCCGCTCTTCTGCCGCGGCATCGGTCCGTTCCGTTGGGTGGCGCTGAGCGGTGATCCCGCTGACATCGCGCACATCGACGATCTCGTGCTCGAGCGCTTTCCCGCCAACCGGGTCGCCGCGGACTGGATCCGCAAGGCGCGCGCCCAGGTGCCGTTCCAGGGGCTGCCGGCGCGCATCGCATGGCTCGGCCACGGCGAGCGCACCGAGCTCGGCCTCGCCGTCAACGAGATGGTGCGGCAGCGGCGTCTCGCGGCGCCGGTGGCGTTCACGCGCGACCACCTGGACGCCGGCGCGATGGCGCATCCGAACATCATGACCGAGCGCATGCGCGACGGCTCGGACGCGGTGGCCGACTGGCCGCTGATCAACGCGATGGTGAACTGCGCCTCGATGGCCGACCTGGTCGCGATCCACTCGGGCGGGGGCGGCTACGCCGGCTATATGACGAGCGCCGGCGTCACGCTGGTCGCGGACGGATCGGCCGCGGCCGACGGGCGCCTGCGCCTCTCGCTCACGAACGACACCGCGACCGGGGTGATGCGCTACGCGGATGCCGGCTACGAGGAGGCGCTGGACGAGGCGCGGCGCAAGGGCGTCCGGCACTTCCGGCTCTGAGAGGAGATCCGCATGCGGCTCGTCGACAAGACTGCGATCGTCACCGGCGGCGCATCCGGCATCGGCGCGGCGAGCGTCGTGCGCCTGCTCGCCGAGGGCGCGCGCGTGCTGGCGGTGGACACGGACGCCGACGGTCTGGAGCGTCTGCGTCGCGCGTCCGGCGACGCGGCGCCCAGGCTGCAGCGCATGGCCGCCGACGTCGCGGCGCCGGCGATCGCCGAGCGGGCGGTCGCGCAGGTCGTGGACGCCTTCGGCCGGCTCGACGTCCTGGTGTGCTCGGCGGCGGTCTCGGTCGGCCGCAAGCTCGCCGACACGCCAGACGAGGAGTGGGAGCGCGTGTTCGAGGTGAACGTGCATGCCGCCTTCCGGTGGTTCCGGGCGGCGCTCGCGCCGATGCAGCGGAAGCGCTCGGGTGTGCTGATCGCGATCGCGTCGCAGCTCGCCGTGGCCGGCGCGCGCAGCACCTGCGCGTACGCCGCGTCGAAGGGCGCGGTGCTCAGCATGGTCCGAGCGGTCGCGCTCGATTACGCCGAGCAGGGCATCCGCGCCAACGCGGTGCTGCCCGGCGCGACCGCCACGCCGTTCATCGAGCGGGCTTTCGCGCGGGCGGCCGATCCGGAGGCCGCGCGCGAGGCGCTGCGCCGCCGTCACCCCATGGGCCGATTCGCCCGCGCTGAGGAGATCGCCGCGGCGGTCGCCTTTCTCGCCGCCGACGACGCCTCGTTCGTCACCGGCGCCGCGCTGCCGGTCGACGGCGGGTTCCTGGCGGGCTGAGCATGCGCGTCCTGGTGACCGGCGCGTTCGGCTTCATCGGCCTCAACCTGGTCGAGGCGCTGCTTGCGCGCGGCGACACGGTGATCGCCGCCGATCTCGGCGGACCGCCCGAGGCGGCCAGGCGCGCGCTCGCGGCGCGCGGCACGGGGCTCTCGGCGGTCGCCGGCGACGTGCGCGACGAGCGCTTCATGCAGACGCTCGTCGCCGCGTACCGGCCCGACGCGCTCGTTCATGCTGCGGCGCTCACCCCGGGGCCCGCGACGGAGCGCTCGCGCATGACGAGCGCGGTGGACGTGAACGTCAACGGCACACTTCGTGCGCTGGAGGCTGCCGCGGGACACGGCTGCGCGCGCGTGCTGTTCCTGAGCTCGGGCGCGGTCTACGGCGCGGCCGGGTTGACCGCGTCGCTGCTCGACGAGCGCGACACGCCGCCCGCTCCCGGCACTCTGTATCCCATCACGAAGCTCGCAGCCGAACGGCTGGCGCTGCGCCTCGGCGAGCTCGCAGGGCTCGACGTGGTGGCGGCCCGCGTTGGCGCCGCTTTCGGGCCGTGGGAAGCCGACACCGGCGCGCGGGACACGCTGAGCCCGCATTTCCAGCTCGTGCGCCACGCACGCCGGGGCATCGAGGCGGTGCTCCCGCGCCGCAGCGCGCTCGACTGGAACTACAGCCGCGACGCGGCCGCCGCGCTGCTCGTGCTGCTGGACCGCCCGGCCGCGGAGCGCGTCGTCAACGTCGGGCCGGGCTTCGCGCTCGACCTCGAGCGGTTCTGCGAGGCGCTCGCCGCGAGCTTCCCGCGGTTCCGCTGGCGCTACGGCGACGAGGCCGAGGCGACGATCGACCTGCACGCGCCGCGCGACCGCGCGCCGCTCGCCGTCGATCGCTTGCGCGCCGCCGGATTCGCGCCGCGCTTCGATGAGCGCGGCGCGTACGCGGACTACGTCGCCTGGCTCGAGGCGCACGACGCCGGCGTGTCGATCTGACGGCGCCGCTGCGGCGCGCTACACTCGGCGGAACGCGCCGGCGGGGCGCCGCACACGCGCAAGCAGAGGAGGCCGCAGGATGGGAGCATTCGTGCTGGTGGTCAACGTCAAGATCAAGGCGGGCGAGGTGGAGCCGTTCATGCAGAAGCTGTTCGCCAACGCGACCGCCGCGCGCGAGACCGAACCCGGGTGCCGGCAGTTCGACGTGTCGGTGGACGCGTCGGATCCGACCAAGGTGATGTTCTACGAGGTCTACGACGACGAAGCGGCGTTCAAGGCGCATCAGGAGACGCCGCACTTCAAGCGCTATATCGAGACCGCGCTCGCACACCTCGAGTCGCGCGAGCGGGCGTTCTTCAAGCGCGTCGCGCCGTAGGGCGGTTGCGAGGCGACCGTCCCTCCCCTTTCAAGGAGCGGCGCAAACGAAGCCGGCGGGGTGGTTGCAGCCGCCGCAACCCGCCGCGCTTTCCCGGTTCTTCACCACCCCGGCCGCTCGCGCGGCCACCCCTCCTCGGAGAGGAGGGAGCGCCTGCGGCGCCACCACCCCGGCCGCTCGCGCGGCCACCCCCTCCGAGAGGAGGGGATCACCTGCGTCAGTGCAGCGCGATCTGCCGGTGCTCGAAGCGCGAGAGCAGACGCACGAGCGGCCACAGGCAGACGAGATAGATGACCCCCGCGGCGATGATCGGCGTCGCGTTGTAGGTGAGCGACTGCGCCTGGCGGGCGGCGAACAGGAGCTCGGGCAGCGCGACCACGCTCGCGATCGAGGTGAGCTTTACCACCTCGAGCGTGTTGGAGACGAGGTCGGGGATCACGTTGCGCGTGGCCTGCGGCACGACGACCCAGCTCATCGTCTGCAGCGCGGAGAGCCCGGTCGAGCGCGCGGCCTCGTACTGGCCGCGCGGCACGCTCTCGATCCCGGCGCGGAAGATCTCGCCGTAGTAGCTCGAGGTGTTCAGCAGGAAGGCGACCGCGACGGCACCGAAGGCTCCCAGATCGATCTTCAGGAACGGCAGCCCGAAGGCGATGAACATGAGGAGCACGAGCGGCGGGAACGCGCGGAAGAAATCGACGTACGCAACCACCGTCCAGCGCACGAGGCGGCTGCGGACGGTCGAGGCGAGCGCGACCGCGAGCCCGCCCGCCACGCCGAGCGGCACCACCACCAGCGTGAGCTTCACCGTCATCCAGAATCCCGCGAGCAGGATCGGCCACGCCTGAGCGAGGATGTCAAGGTTGAAGAAGCTCGCGATCAGCCGGTCCATCGGCGCTATCTCTTCCAGGCGAAGCGCGTCTCGACCCAGCGGCCGAAGTAGACCACCGGCACGAACAGGACCAGGTAGGCGATCGCGCCGAGCGTGAGCGGCGAGGGGGTTGTACGAGAACGAGTACGCGGTCTGCGCCTGGTAGAGGATCTCGCCCACCGCGACCACCGCGCCGAGCGCCGTGTTCTTGGTGATCGCGATCGTGCGGTTGGTGAGCGGCGGGATCGTGATCCGCACCGCCTGCGGCAGCACCACGAAGCGCAGCGTCTGCAGGAACGAGAGGCCGGTCGAGCGCGCCGCCTCCCACTGGGCGCGCGGCACCGCGAGGATGCCGGCCCAGAAGATCTCCTCGGCGAACGCGGCGAGCACCAGCGCGAGCGCGAGCCAGGTCGCGACGAACGCGCTCATGCGAACGCCGACCGTCGGCAGCGCGAAATAGAACATGATGATGATCACCAGCGGTGGCAGCGCCCTCAGCACGTCGACCGCCACCACGATCAGGAAGTTGACGGCCCGCACCCGGAACGAGCGGACGATCGCCAGCACGAGCCCGCTCGCGATCCCCGCGAGCACGACGGCGAGCGCGAGCCAGACGGTGAGGAAGAAGCCCTCCACGATCTTCGGGAAGTACTGGCCCATGATCTGCCAGTTGAAGAACGTGTCGGCGAGGCGCTCCATAGCGGCGAGTTCTTGGTGGACAGCGGGCAGTAGGCGGTAGGCCGAGGCGAATATGCGCTCGAATTACTGTCCACTGTCCACTGCCGTCAATGCTCTATGCTCGCGATGAACTCCCGAATGCGCGGGTGTTCCGGCGCGTTGAAGATCCGGGCCGGCGGCCCCTCCTCGAGGATGCGGCCATGGTCCATGAAGACGACGCGGTCGGCCGCCGAGCGCGCGAAGCGCATCTCGTGGCTGACCACCACCATCGTCATGCCCGACTCGCGCAGCTCGCGCATTACCGCCAGCACAGAGCCCACGAGCTCCGGATCGAGCGCGCTCGTCGGCTCGTCGAACAGCATCACCACCGGCTCGAGCGCGATCGCGCGCGCGATGGCGACGCGCTGCTGCTGGCCGCCGGAGAGCTCGTTCGGGTACGACTTCGCCTTCTCGGCCAGGCCCACACGCTCGAGCGCGGCCATCCCGGCGGCCTCGGCCTGCTCGCGCGACCTTCCCGCCACCTTGCGCAGCGCGAGCGTGACGTTGCCGAGCGCATCGAGGTGGGGATACAAATTGAACGACTGGAACACCATGCCGATGCGCTGGCGCACGGCGTTGATGTCGACGCCGGGGGCGAGGATATCGGCGCCCTCGATGCGGATCGCGCCCGCGTTCGGCTCCTCGAGCCGGTTGCAGCAGCGCAGGAGCGTGCTCTTGCCCGAGCCGGACGGGCCGATGACGAAGACGAGCTCGCGGGGGCGCACGACGAGGTCGACTCCCTTCAGCACTTCGAGGCTGCCGAATGATTTGTGCAGCCCGCGCACCTCGAGGATGGCGGCCTGGTCGTGGCTCATGCGCGTGCCCGCCATGACGCAACGCGGAAGCGCGCGGGCGCGGCCGGGACGGCAGTTGCGCCGTCCGTGCGCCCGCCCGGCACAGCGGCGCGGCTACCTGCAGCTAGGCTTGTGCGCCTTCGGGTCGTGACCAGCCATGCCGGGCACGCCGTAGCCGGGGAAAACCGTAACCGTGGCCGAGCCCGCCGGGGGCTTCTGCCCGAACCACTTCTCGTAGAGGCGCGGCAGCGTGCCGTTCATCTTCAGGCACTCGATCGCCTCGTCGACCGCGTTGCGCAGCTGCGGATCGTCCTTGCGGAAGGCGGCGCCCCACACCAGGCCCTCGTCGACCTTGGCGGTGGCGAGCTTGAGCTGGCCGTTCGCCTTGACCACGGAGTACGCGGCCACGGTGTTACCGGACATGTGGGCTTCGGCGCGGCCCGAGATCAGCGCCTGCACGGCATCGGCGTTGGTGCCGAACGACTCGACCTTGAAGCCGTACTTTGCGGCGTTCTCCTGCGCCCACTTGTCGTAGGCCGAGCCGCGGTTGAGCGAGATGGTCTTGCCCTTCAGCTGCTCGAGCGAAGTAATGTCGCGTGACTTGGCCGGAACGACGATCGCATAGTAGGTGTTGAGGTAGCCCTCGCTGAAGAGCAGGTTCGCGGCGCGCTCCGGCGTCACCGTGGTCGGCGCGCCCACGAAGCTGATCTTGCCGGCGTTCATCGCCGGGATGAGGCCGGAGAACTGGCCGGCGAAGATCTCGATCGGCTTGCCGATCTGCTTCGCGATCTCGTTGATCAGGTCGACGTTGAAGCCCTCGACGCCCCCGCCGAGCTTCGGCATTGCGTGCGGCGCAAAGGTGCCGTCCACACCGGCGATGAGCTTGTCCTGGGCGTGGACCGCGGGCGCGGCGAGCGCCAGGGTGGCGACGGCTGGAAGCACGAGACGGCGGAAGAGGGCGTTGCGCGGGTTCATGTCGGTTTCCTCCATGTCGGGACGCGCCATCGGCCGGGCGCTCTTGGCCGCGCCCCGGCGCGGGCGTCGCGCAGCATAGCACGGCGCGCGGAGCGCACGCGTCAGCCCCGGCCTAGCGCCGCGCGCCTGCGGTTGTACTCGTTCGGTGCGATGGTGAACTGGTCGCGCGTGCGGCAGTAGCGGTTCGCGTAGAATCGTCCGACCGGGAAATAGCGCTCCGGCACGATGCGCAGCGTCTGCGGGTCGACGAGACCCTCGCGCACGTGCAGCCACACCACCTCGCCGATCAGCAGATGCCGCGCGCCCATCGGAATGTGCGTGTGCAGCCGGCATTCGAGCGCGGCGGGCGACTCGGCGACGCGCGGCGGCGCGACGCGGCGCGACGGCGCGGGCGTGAAGCCCACCCGCTCGAGCTCGCTCACTTCCGGCGGAAAGGCCTCCGAGCAGGCGTGCATCTGCGCCGCGATCGGCTCGTCGACCATGTTCACCACGAACTCGCGCGAGGCGAGGATGTTGCGGGCGCTATCCTTGAGCGGACCCTCGTCGCGGTTCTCGATGCTGAGGATCACGATCGGCGGGTCGTCGCCGAGCGCGTTGAAGAAGCTGAACGGCGCGACGTTCACCACGCCGCCGGCGTCGCGCGTGCTCACCAGCGCGATCGGGCGCGGCACGACCAGCCCCACCAGCAGCTTGTAGCGCTTTGCCGCGTCGAGCGTTTCGAAGTCCCACTCCATCTCTCTCCTCCTCACCCGGCCAGCGCGGGATCGGTTACCAGCACGATCTTGCCGAGCGCCCGGCGCCCGGAGAGCTCCGCGAGCGCGGCGGGCGCCTGCTCGAGCGGGAAGGCGCGACTGACGTGCGGCCGCAGGCGGCCGGAGACGATCCAGTCGAGCACCTGCGCGAGGTTGGCGCGGTTCGCTTCGGGCTCGCGCGCGGTCCACGCGCCCCAGTAGACGCCGAGAAGCGAGCGCTCCATCAGGAGCGCGAGGTTGAGCGGGATGCGCGGGATGTCGCCGCCCGCGAAGCCGATCACGAGATAGCGCCCGCCCCACGCGAGGCTGCGGATCGCGGGCTCGGCGAAGTGTGCGCCGACCGGATCGTAGGCGACGTCGAGCCCCTTGCCGCCGGTCAGGCGCTTCAGCGCCTCGCGCAGGTCCTCCTGCTCGTAGTTGACCCCAGCCGCGGCGCCGAAGCGCTCGCAGGTCGCGAGCTTCGCGCCGGAGGAGGCGGCCGCGATCACCCGCGCGCCCATCCGCCTGCCGAGCTCCACCGCGGCGAGACCGACCCCGCCCGCCGCACCGAGCACGAGCAGCGTCTCGCCGGAGGCGAGCTGCGCGCGGTCCTTGAGGGCGTGATAAGCGGTTCCGTAGGTGAGCATGAAGGCCGCGGCGATCCTGAAGTCGAGGCCGGCGGGCAGCGGCACGACGCTTGCGGCGGGCGCCACCGCCTGCGCCGCGAACCCGCCGTGCGGCAGCGTCGCCGCGACCGCATCGCCGGGCTTGACGTGCGCGACGCCGGCGCCGACCGCCTCGGCGATGCCGGCGATCTCGACGCCCGGCGTGAACGGGAGCGGCGGCTTGACCTGGTACTTGCCCTGCACCATCAGGACGTCCGGGAAGTTCACCCCGCACGCTCACGGCGACCCGCACTTCGCCCGCGCCCGGCTGCGGCGCCGGCACGTCCGCGACGACGAGCTCGTCGATCGCGCCGAACGCTCTGCAGAGCACCGCTTTCATGCCGCCTCCGATTGCGCCGCGACTCCGGTGCGGGACCGGCAGTCGCGCGGGCGATGATAGCCCGGCCGAGGGAGCATGACGCATCGGGCGAACGCAGTCGAGCCGCGCTACCATTGGGCCGACAGTGCCAGCGGCTGCGCAGCGATCATGGATCTCGAGTACACCGCCGGAGAGCGCGCGTTTCGCGACGAGGTGCGCGCCTTCGTGCGCGCGCGGCTGCCCGGAGACATCGCGCGCAAGGTCCTCGCGCACCGGCGACTGGAGAAAAGCGACTACGTGCGCTGGCAGGACGTGCTCGCCGGGCGCGGCTGGCTCGCCGGCCACTGGCCGAAGGAGTTCGGCGGCTGCGGCTGGACCGCCGTCGAGAGCCACATCTTCGACGAGGAGACCGCGGCGGCCGGCGCGCCGCGCCTGATCCCGTTCGGCCTGAACATGGTCGCGCCGGTGATCATGGCCTTCGGCAGCCCTTGGCAGAAGCGCCACTACCTGCCGCGCATCCGCGACAACAGGGACTGGTGGTGCCAGGGCTACTCCGAGCCCGGCGCGGGCTCGGATCTCGCGTCGCTCGGGACGCGCGCGGTGCGCGACGGCGATCACTACGTCGTCAACGGCCAGAAGACCTGGACGACGCTCGCGCAGCACGCCGACATGATCTTCTGCCTGGTGCGCACCGATGCGACGGTGAAGAAGCAGGAGGGCATCAGCTTCCTGTTGGTCGACATGCGCTCGCCGGGAATCACCGTGCGACCGATCGTCACGCTCGACGAGGAGCACGAAGTGAACGAGGTGTTCTTCGCCGACGTGCGCGTGCCGGCCGCGAACCTCGTGGGCGAGGAGGGCAGGGGCTGGACGTACGCCAAGTACCTGCTCGGCCACGAGCGCACCGGCATCGCCGGCGTCGGCGCGTCGAAGCGCGAGCTCGCCACGCTGAAGGCGATGGCGCGCAGCGAGCGCCGGGGCGGGCGCCCGCTTGCCGAGGACCCGCTGTTCGCCGCGCGCGTGGCGCGGGTAGAAATCGAGCTGATGGCGCTCGAGGCGACCGTCATGCGCGTGCTGGCGAGCCGCGCGAGCGCGCCCGGGCCGGAGGCCTCGATCCTGAAGATCAAGGGCACCGAGATCCAGCAAGCGCTCACCGAGCTGATGATGGATGCGGTCGGACCGTATGCAGCGCCGTTCCGGCCCGAGGCGCTGGCGCTCGACGCCGAGGACGCGCCGGTCGGACCCGAGTACGCCGCGCCGCTCGCCGCGCGCTACTTCAACTACCGCAAGGTCACGATCTACGGCGGATCGAACGAGATCCAGCGCAACATCATCGCGCAGATGGTGCTCGGCCTATGATTCGACGTCGCGGTGCCGTCCGCGCGGGGCTCTCTGCGAGGTGGATGGTCGGGGAGCGGCAATGCGGAGCGGGATCGCCGCATGGTCGACCGCGGAGCGGCTTGCCGCTTGCGCGGAAATGGCGAGGTCTCTGTCATCCCCGCGAAAGCGGGGATCCGGGGCGGCGTCGGTCGTCGCGCCGACCGCGGTCCGGCGTGCCGCTTGCGCGGAAATGACGCCGGTTCTCGGACGCTGAACACCATGGACTTTTCGTTCTCTGAAGAGCAGCAGCTCCTGCGCGACTCGCTCGCGCGCTTCGTCGAGCGCGAGTACACGTTCGAGAAGCGCCGCGCGATCGTGCGCTCGGCCGAGGGCTTCAGCCGCGAGGTCTGGACGCAGCTCGCCGAAATGGGGCTGCTCGGGCTCACGCTCCCGGAGGCGCACGGCGGCTTCGGCGGCACCTCGGTCGACACGCTCGTCGCGCTGCAGGCGCTCGGACGCGGGCTGGAGGTGGAGCCCTACCTCGCGAGCGCGGTGCTCGGCGCGGGGCTCGTCGCGCGCGCCGGCACGCCCGCGCAGCAGGCGCGTCTGCTGCCGGCCACGGCGCGCGGCGAGCTGCTGCTGACGCTCGCGCACGGTGAGGCGGGCGCGCGCTACGACCTCGCGCAGGTGGCGACGCGCGCGCGACGCGCGGGCGACGGGTTCGTCCTCGACGGGCGCAAGGCGGTCGTGCCCTGGGGCGCTCAGGCCGACGTGCTGATCGTGTCCGCGCGCACGGCCGGCGCCGAGCGCGACGCGTCCGGCATCGGCCTGTTCCTGGTCGAGCGCGCGGCGCGCGGCGCGAGCGTGCGCGGCTACCGCACCATCGACGGCCAGCGCGCGGCCGAGGTCGCGCTGGACGGCGTGATGGTCGGCGCGGACGCGGTGCTCGGGCCGCCCGACGCGGCGCTGCCGGTCATCGAGCGGGTCGCGGACGTCGGGGCGGCGGCGCTCTGCGCCGAGGCGGTCGGCGCAATGGAAGCGCTGCAGGCGCACACGCTCGACTACCTCAAGACGCGCCAGCAGTTCGGGCAGCCGATCGGCCGCTTCCAGGTGCTCCAGCACCGCGCGGTGGACATGTTCATCCACCTCGAGCAGTCGCGCTCGATGGCCCTCCTCGCGGCGGTCAAGGCCGATGTGCAAGACGCGCTCGAGCGTGCGCGCACGGTCTCGGCCGCGAAGGCCTACCTCGGGCGCTCGGGCCGCCTCGTCGCCCAGGCCGCGATCCAGCTGCACGGCGGGATGGGCGTGACCGACGAGCTGCCGGCGAGCCACTACGCCAAGCGCCTGACGATGATCGACTTCCAGCTCGGCGACGCGGATCACCATGCCGCGCGCTTCGCGGCGCTCGGCTGACCATGCGCAACCTGCAGGTTGTGCTCGCGAGCCGGCCGAGCGGCTTTCCGACCGCGGAGAATTTCCGCATCGTCGAGTCGGGCGTGCCGCAGCCCGCCGCGGGCCAGGTGCTGGTGCGCAACCACTGGCTCTCGCTCGATCCCTACATGCGCATGCGCATGAACGCGGCGAAGTCCTATGCGAAGCGTGCAGAGATCAACGAAGTGATGATCGGCGGCACCCTCGGCGAGGTGATCGCGTCGCGCAACCCGCGCTTCGAGGCCGGCGAGTTCGTCACCGGTTCGCTCGGCTGGCAGCTCTATGCGCTTTCCGATGGCACGGCCCTGCGCAAGGTCGATGCGCGCGCGGCGCCGCTCTCGCACTACCTGGGCGTCCTCGGGATGCCGGGCGTCACCGCCTGGATGGGCCTGCTCGATATGGCGCGCCCGCGGGCCGGCGAGACAGTCGTGGTGTCGGCGGCGGCCGGTGCGGTCGGCAGCGTCGCCGGCCAGCTCGCGCGCATCCACGGCTGCCGCGTGGTCGGCATCGCCGGCGGGGCGGTCAAGTGCGCGCACGTCGTCCAGGAGCTCGGGTTCGACGCCTGCGTCGACTACAAGGCGGGGGCGCTTCGGGAGGATCTCGAGCGCGCCGCGCCGGACGGCGTCGACCTCGACTTCGAGAACGTGGGCGGCGAGGTGCTCGATGCGGTGCTCGCGCTCGCCAACCCGTTCGCGCGCGTGACGGTCTGCGGCCTGGTGTCGCAGTACAACGCTACCGAGCCCTACGCAGTGCGCAACTTCGGGTCGGTCCTCGTCAACCGGATCCGCGTGCAGGGGTTCATCGTCTCCGATCGGCTCGAGGTCTGGCCCGGGGCGTTGCATCAGCTCGCGGGCTGGTACGCCGAGGGCAAGCTCAAGTACCACGAGACGGTCGCGCACGGGCTCGAGAGCGCCCCGCGCGCCTTCATCGGCATGCTGCGCGGCGAGAACCTCGGAAAGCAGGTCGTGCGGCTGGGCGAGGCATAGCTCGTCCCGCCGGCGCGGAAATCGCGCGCCGCGCGAAAGAGCTGCGCGCCGAAGGCGTGTATCATCCGCCGTTCGCTTGGTCCAGCGCCCGCATGCCGCGCCGCCCGCTTGCCGACCGTCTGCTGCCGCTTCTCCACTTACCACTGTCCACTTCCCACTGTCCACTTCCGTCTGTCCTCTGTCCACTCGCACGCCATGATCGACGTCTACACCTGGCCGACCCCCAACGGGCACAAGATCCACATCATGCTCGAGGAGACCGGCCTCGAGTACCGCGTCCACGCGGTGAACATCGGCGCCGGCGACCAGTTCAAGCCGGAGTTCCTCGCGATCAGCCCCAACAACAAGATCCCGGCGATCGTCGACGCCGAGGGCCCGGACGGCAGGCCGATCTCCCTGTTCGAGTCCGGCGCGATCCTGCTGTATCTCGCCGCCAAGTCCGGCAAGCTGTTGCCAGAGGGCATTCGCGACCGCTACGCGGTGCTGCAGTGGCTGATGTTCCAGATGGGGCACATCGGCCCGATGCTCGGCCAGGCGCACCATTTCCGGGCGTACGCGCCGGAGAAGCTCGCCTACCCGGTCGAGCGCTACACGAAGGAGGCGCAGCGGCTCTACGGCGTGCTCGACAAGCGCCTCGGCGAGAGCGAATACGTCGGCTGCGGCGAGTATTCGATCGCCGACATCGCGATCATGCCGTGGCTGCGCTCGCACGAGCGGCAGGGCGTGGCGATGGACGCGTATCCGAACGTCAAGCGCTGGTTCGACCGGCTGAACGCGCGCCCGGCGGTGCAGCGCGGACTGCAGGTGCTCGCGCACGTGCGCCGGCCGGCGCCGGACGATCCGCAGTGGCGCGAGAACATGTTCGGCGCGGCGCAGTTCGCGCGCCGCTGAGCTGATTTCCCGCGGCGAGCGCCCCGCAGCGGGCGCCACCGCGCTCGGGGGAGGGGGAAGTGGCGGCGGGGCAGGGCGAGGCGGCCGGCGCATCGCACGGCGCGGCGTCGCGCGCCGAGTGGGCGGGTTTCGGCCTGCTGATCGTCGTGGCGGCGGCGCTGCGCTTCTACGGCCTCGGCCGCGAGCCCGTGTGGCTCGACGAGGCCTACTCGTGGTGGGCGGCGCACCAGCCGCTCGGCGCGCTCATCTCGCTCGTTCCGACCTGCGACCCGCAGCCGCCCCTCTATCCGCTGATCTTGAAGGGCTGGATCGCGCTCGCCGGCGATAGTCCCGCCGCGCTGCGCGCGCCGGGCGCGGCGGCGGGCGTCCTCGCGGTGGCGCTGCTGTGGGGCGCGGCGCGCGCCATATCGCCCGCGGCCGGGTTCTACGCCGCCGCGCTCCTCGCGGTCGCACCGTTCCAGGTCGAGTACGCCCAGGAGGCGCGTCCGTACGCGATTGTCACGGTCGCCTTCGCTCTCGTGCTCTACGGCGGCTTGCGCGTCACGTGCCGCGGCGACGCGGCCGCCGGCAGCTCCGCGCGGATCGGGGTGCGCGAGGGGCTCGGCGCCTGGGTCGCGCTCGCCGCCGGCGGCGCGCTCGCGGTGTGGCTGCGCAATACCGCGGTGTTCGTGCTCGCGAGCCTCGCCTGCGCCGCGCTCGCATGGATGGCGATCGAGCCTGCTGCGCGCCGTCACGGCCGCGCCGTCGTCGCGGTCACGCTCGCGATCGCGCTCGCGTGGGCGCCCTACGTGCCGACCTACATTGCGCAGGCGCGCGGCGTCGTCGATGCGTTCTGGATCCCTTGGCCCACGTCCGAGTACGTGCTGCGCGAGCTCGGGCTGGTGCTCGGCTCGCCCCTGCCGTGGGTGGTGGTGGCGGTCGCGGGCCTCTTCGCGCTCGGGCTCGCCGTCCTGTGGCGCGGCGGCCGCCGCGGCGCCGCGCTCCTGCTCGGGTGCATGGCCGTCGGCCCGGTCCTGTTCACGCTGGCGGCGAGCCTCGCCGTGAAGCCGATCCTGATCGCGCGCGTGCTGATCGGCATTGCGCTGCCGGTGTGCGTCGGCATCGCCGCGGCGATCGCGCGCTTGCCCTCGCCAGCGCGGCGCATGGCGCTCTTTCTGCCGCTCGTCGCCGCGAGCCTCTACGCCGACCAGCAACTGCTCGCGCAGTCCGCGCGCAAGGAGCCGTGGAACGCGATCGCGCGCGCGCTCGCGGCGACGCCGGACGACGCGCTCGTGCTGCTGCTGCCGAGCGAGCTCGAGCTGCCGCTCGCGCACGCCTTCGGCCAGACGCAGGTCGCGCGCGCGATGCGCGGCGTGCCGCGCCCGTTCCCGGCGCCCGGCCTCGAGGCGGAGTACCCGACCAGCCGCTGCGTGCCGGTGGTCGAGCCCGAGGGGCTCGCCGGGCTCGCGCGCGCGATCGAAGGGCGGCGCACGCTCGTGCTGGTGCGGCGCGTGCGCGACGTGTACGACCCGCAGAACGAGGTGCCGGCGCTCCTTGCGCGGGCCGGATTCGCCCACGTCGCGACGCGCGAATTCGCGTCCGAGAAGCTCGTGGAGCGCTACGAGCGCCGGTAGGGGTGCGAGAGGGTCGCCCCGAGCGCGGAGGCTGGCCGGCGCGACCGCCGGTCAGCCGGCGCCGAGCAGCCATGCGGGGCGGCTCTTGTCGAGCAGGATGAGCGCGATGAGCCCGCCCATGATGGAGACGTTCTTCCAGCCGAGCAGGAACTGGACGAAGTCGATCGTGCCCTCGCGCACCATGAAGCGGAAGTGGTAGATGATGCTCGCCGGGATGGTGAACGCGATCCAGGCGAGCGCTGCGGCCCAGACGTGAAAGTCGAAGACGAGCATCGCTGCGCCGACGAACTCGAGCGCGAGCACGAGCGGGAGCACGAGCCGCGGCCACGGCACGCCGTGCTCGCTCATTTCGCCGATCGTCTTCTCGTAGTGCGCCCACTTGTACCAGCCCGCCGCGACCCAGATCCCGGTCGACAGCACGCGCGCGGCGAGATAGGCGATGGACTCCGCTCCAGTCATTGTGTCTCCTCCCTTGCGGGGGCGATGATAGCAGGGGCGGCAACGGCCACGGGGACGGCGGACGTGAGCGCGTTGGACGGCAGGATCGCGTGGGTGACCGGAGCCGGCAGCGGCATTGGACAGGCGGTGACGCTCGCTGTCGCCGAGCGCGAGCAGGTGTTGCACGCCGTTCGCGATTTCCTCGGGCGCCATGGCTGCGTCGACGTCGTGGTGAACCGCGCCGGGACGAACGTCCCGCGGCGGCGCTGGGAGGAGCGCGCGCCCGGAAGCCGGAACTGGATGATCGTCGGCGGCGCCGACCTGCAGCTCGCGCCGCAGGTGCGGGCTACTTCATTCCGCTCGCGTGCGCCTGCGCCACGGCGACCACCGACTGGTCCTTCTCGGCCAGCCCGTGCGCGATCGCGCCGATCAGCCGGTCGCGCCAGGCGTTGCCGCTCGGCAGCGGCACCTCGACGCCTTCGGCCGCTGCGAGCGCGAGGTTGCAGTCCTTGAGCGCGAGGCGCGCGGTGATGCCGATGCGGTCCCAGTCCCGCTTCGCGATGATGTCGCCGTAGCCCTTGTAGGCCGGGCAGGCGAACAGCACGTCGGTGAGCACCTCGTAGAGGAGCGAGCGCGCCACGCCGTGCTTCTCGGCGAGCACGAACGCCTCGCCGAGCGCCTCGATCGCGCATCCGAGCACGAAGTTGTTCGCGAGCTTGATCGCGGCGGCGGCGGACGGATCGGCGCCGGCCTCGAACGTGCGCCGGCCCATCACGTCGAAGAGCGGCCGGCACTTCGCCACCGCATCCGCGGGGCCGGCCGCGACGATGCCGAGCTGGCCGGCCGCCGCGACCTCGGGGCGGCCGATCACCGGCGCGGCGACGTAGACCTGGCCCGCCTCGGCGTGCGCTCGAGCGAGCGCGCGCGTCGCGGCGACGCCGTGCGTGCCCATCGCGACGTGGATCGCGCCCTTGCCGAGCGCCGCGCGGACGCCGCCGGCGCCGAGCGCGACCTCCTCGAGCGCCTGGTCGTGCGCGAGCATCGTGACGATCACCTCGCGCCCGGCGCAGGCCTCGGCGATCGAGCCGACGACCTTCACGCCCGCCTGCTCGAGCGCGGCGGCCTTCTCGCGCGTGCGGTTGTAGACGACCAGCTCGTGGCCTGCGCCTTGCACGCGGCCGGCGATGCCCGCGCCCATGCGGCCGAGGCCGATGATTCCGACTTTCATTTCGCGAACCTCCTCATCACGTCATCCGCGCGAGCCCTGTGCCCGAGGGGGCGACCGGCGCGCGGGGATCGGCCTTTCGGCGGCGCAATGGACTCCCGCTTTCGAGGCTGGGTGCAAACTCCCCGCACTTCCGGCAAACCGTCCTCCGCGCGAACGCGGGGATCCAGCAAGTCGTCGAATTGGCGGACAGCCGCATTCCGGGCTTCCGTCCCCCGATTACACCACTCGGGGGCAGTGTCGCGGGAGCGACGAGTGGGTCCGCATACGGACTCTTGCGCGGCAATGGCGCGGCTGCGCCGCGTCAGACGAGCTGACCGCGCACCCATTCGAGCTCCGCGCACCACGTAGTCGACGATGTCGCCGGTCTTCAGCTCGTCGGGCAGCACGTCCCAGGTGTAGGTCTCGATCTCGACCTGCGTCGACACGGCATCGGCCTTGTGCACCCGCAGCGCCTCCTCGATCGCCGGACGCGTGGTCTTGAAGAGCGGCCCGAGGCTCTCGAGGAACACCGGCACGTGGAAGTGGATGCGCCACTCGCGCGGGCCCGGGTCGTTGCGGAAGGCGGCGAACGCCTCCTGCAGATCGACGAAGCGCGAGAGCTTCCCGTCCTTCACCTCGACCGTCTGGTGCAGGTAAACCGGGTCGTCGTACGCCTCCAGCGCCTTCACCACCTCCTGCGTCACCTGCGGGATGCGGATCGCGGCGGCGGCCTGCAGCTTGAACACCGGGACCCCGGCGCGCTTCAGGCTGCCGAGCGCCTCGGCGATGTCCTCGTACTCGACCGCCTGGTGGCAGATGTCGAAGACGGTGCCGAGGTGGCGGCGCAGCGCCTCCTCGGCCTGCGGCTTCGAGAGCCCGGCCTGCCGCGCGAGCGCCTCCACCGACGCGGCGCTGTAGAGGTGGCGGCCGAAGTAGTCGATCACCTCGGAAGTCACTTCGAGAAAGCAGGCGGGCTCGGGCTCGAGCGCGAGCGTCACGGTGCGGCCGGTGCGCTCGCGCAGCCCGACCAGGTGCGCGACCGTCTTCAGCACCTGGCGCGTGTAGGCGTCGATCACGTCGGGGCCGGTCACGCGCGGCGAAGCCGAGCGGCGGGCTCTGGATCGACGGCGCGACCTCCGCGGGCGCGACCTCGGCGAGGATGTCGGCGACCTGCATCGTGTAGCTCGCGCGCTCGTCGGTGCGCCAATCGGGCTCGTACACGAGCTCCTTCACGCGGGTGCCCTTGAACGGCCCGTGCGGGAACGCGTTCACCGTGAAGAGGTACATGCCGTTCTCGTCCAGGAACGCCTTCAGCCGCGCGCGCTCGCCGGCGTTCGCGCCGAGGCGCTCGGCCGACTTCCCGGACAGCCGCAGCGATACGCCGAAGCGCCGGTCCGGCGCGAAGCGCCGCTTCACCGCGGGCACGTAGCGCGTCAGGCTCGCCCACATCTCGTCCCACGTGTCGCCGGGATGGACGAGGGTCGAATAGGTGAGATGCCCGAGAGTGCCGCCCAGATCCATCGTGTCGTCCTTTCGCTTGCTGTACGGTTGGCCGGCGTGGTCACCCCCACCTCGCCCTCCCCGAACAGGGGGGTGAGGGAGGGGCAGCGCATGCGCATGCGGTCTCGCGCCCGCTATGCGACCTTCTTCGTCTTGCCCGCCGCCGCCGACTTGACGATCGCCTCGGTCACCGCCGCGCCGTGGACCATCTCGTCGTGGGTGATCGGGTATGCCGGTCCACCGGCAGCCGCCTTCGCGAAGGCCTCGAGCGCCGCGCGCGAGGTGTCGAACGCTTCGGCCTGCCACGTCTCGGCCGGCCCCTTGACGGGCTGGAACGTGCAGGCGCCGAAGAGCCGCGTGCGCCGCTCCTCCGAGGAGGCGCCGGCGATGTGGGTCACGCCATCGAGACGCACCCAACCCGCGGAGCCGTACACCTGCAGCCGGAAGCAGCCACCGGTCGCGGTCATCGTGCCGAGGTAGGCGCTCATCCCGCTCTTCATGCGGAACAGGATCGAGGTCGTGTCGTCGGTGTCGATCTCGACCGCGCGGCGCAGGCTCATGCAGTGCACTTCGTCGACCTCGCCGAAGAGGTCGATGATCGCGTCGACGAAGTGCACCCCCATCGGCGTGAGCCCGCCGCACGGCGTCTCCGCCGGGTTCGCGCGCCACTGGCTCGGCTTGAGGAAGAGCGCGTTCGGGAACGACATCGTGCCCTCGACGTGCAGGATCGTCCCGAGCTTTCCGTTCTGGACCCGGTCGCGCAGATCGGTCATCGACGGGTGCCAGCGCCGGTTGTAGCCGAGCGCGAGCGTGACGCCGGCCCTCTCGACCGCCTTGACCGCCTTCGCGGCCTCCGCCTTGGTCAGCGCGAACGGCTTCTCGCAGAAGACGTGCTTGCGCCGCCGGGCGGCGGCGACCACCTGCTGCACGTGCATCGAATGCGGTGTGGCGAGCACGACCGCGTCGAGCTTGCGGTCCTTGACGAGCTCCTCGAAGCTCGCGTGCAGCCGCAGGCCCTGGTCGGCGGCGAACTCCTGCAGCTCCGGCGTGACCGTGCGCGAGGCGCCGGCCGTGAACTGGATCTCCGCGCTGCCCTGCGCCGCCTCCACCAGCGTCTTGCCCCACCAGCCGAGGCCGACGATTCCGGCTCTGATCATGTTCGCGCTCTCCCCCGTTCGTTGGATTGCGGCGCGGGCGCGGCCCGCGCCGCGCGCCTACCTGAGCTCGGCCGACCAGTCGCGCGTCTCGACGATCTCGCGCACACGCCTCAGGAATGCGGCCGAGTAGGCGCCGTCGAAGGCGCGGTGGTCGAAGGACTGCGCGAGCACGCCCACTGGGCGGATCGCGATCGCGTCGCCCGCCGGCGACTCGACGACCACCGGCTTCTTGCGCACGCCGTCGGTCGACAGGATCGCGACCTGCGGCTGGTTGATCACCGGCGCGGTGATCAGCGTGCCGAACGGCCCAGAGTTCGAGAGCGTGTAGGTGCCGCCGGCGAGCTCGTCGGGATTGATCGTGCCCGCGCGGGCGCGCGTCGCGAACGCGTTGATGGCGCGCGCGATGGCGGCAAGGCGCAGCGTCTGTGCATCCTTGATCACCGGCACCATCAGGCCCTCGAAGTTCAGGTCGACCGCCACGCCGAGGTTCACGGCGCCGTGGACGAGGAGATCGTCGCCGTCGATCGACGCGTTCACGCGCGGAAACTCGGCGATTGCGTCGATCGCGGCGCGCGCGACGAAGGGCAGGTAGGTGAGCCCGAAGCCCTCGCGCCGGCGCCACTCTTCCGCGCGCGCCCGGCGCGCGGCCTCGACCGCGTGGAAGTCGACCTCGACGGCCTGCAGCACGTGCGGACTGGTCGCCTTCGAGCGCACCATGTGTGCGCCGATCTGCTTGCGGATCCGGCTGAGCGGCACGACCTGCGTGCCCGCTGGCGGTGCGGGCGGCCTCTGCGCGGCGGGCGCTGGCGCCGCGGCGGAAGTCGGCGCGGCCGGCGCAGTCGCCGAGCCCGCCGCCTCGACCGCGGCGAGCACATCCTCGCGCGTGATGCGGCCGCCGCGTCCGGTGCCGCGGATCGCAGCCGGGTCGAGCCCGTGCTCGGCGATCAGGCGGCGCACCACCGGCGAGCGGCGCATCGCCTCCCGCGGAAGCTTCGGCGAGCGCCGGCCGTGCCGCCGACGCTGCGCCGCTCGCCGATGCGGGGGACGCGGCAGCCGCGGCGGCCGGACCGGCGGGCGCCGCGTGCGCCGTGCCCGCAGCCTCGATCACCGCGAGCTTCGCGCCGACGGCGACCGTCGTGCCCGCCTGGACCAGGATCTCCTTCAAGACGCCGGCGGCCGGCGCTGGGATCTCGGCGGTGACCTTGTCGGTCTCGATGTCGAACAGGTTCTCGTCTGCCTTGACCGCGTCGCCGACCTTCTTGTGCCAGGCGACGACGGTGCCTTCGGTCACCGTCTCGCCGAGCTGGGGCATGATGACGTCCATCGATTCTCTTTCCGGCAGGCTTGAGCGGCGTGATTGATGCCAGATTGTACGGGGCTCGGGTCATCCCCTCGCGGGCGGCGATCCGGCAATGCGCCGACCGCGCCGACGCCGTCCCGCTCGCGCGGGAATGACGGCGCGGCGTACGGGCTAGCCCATCGAGGTGCGCACGGTCTCCACGATCCGTGCGACCGACGGGATGGTCGCGTCCTCGAGGGCGTCGGCGCACGGCAACGGCACGTGCGGCGTGGTGATGCGCACCATCGGCCCGTCGAGATCGTAGAAAGCCTCCTCGCCGACGATCGACACGATCTCGGCGCCCCAGCCGCACAGGCGCGGGTTCTCCTCGACCGTGAACAGGCGCCCCGTCTTGCGCACCGCCTCCAGGATCGTCTGCACGTCGAGCGGCACGAGCGAGCGCACGTCGACCACCGTCGCCGAAATGCCGTGCTCGGCCTGCAGGATCTTCGCCGCCTCGAGCGCGCGCGGCACCATCATCGCGAGCGCGACGATCGTCGCGTCCTTGCCCTCGCGCAGCACCTTCGCGGCGCCGAGCTCGTCGACGTGCTCGTCGTCGGGCACCTCGCCCTTGGTGCCGAACAGCCCCTTGTGCTCGAAGAAGATGACCGGATCGTCCGAGCGCACCGCCGCGGCCATCAGGCCCTTGACGTCGGCCGCGGTCGATGGCGCGACCACCTTCAGCCCCGGGATCGCCATCGCCCAGTTCTCGACGCTCTGCGAGTGCTGCGCGCCGAAGCGCACGCCGCCGCCGTTCGCGGTGCGGATCACGAGCGGGAGCGTGACCTGGCCGGCGGTCATGTAGCGGGTCTTCGCGATCTGGTTGGCGACCAGATCCCAGCACACCGCGAAGAAGTCGGAGAACATGATCTCGGCGATCGGGCGCAAGCCCGTCATCGCCGCGCCCATCGTCGCGCCGATGATCGCCTGCTCGGAGATCGGCGTGTCGCGCACGCGCTTCGGGCCGAACTCCTCGAGCAGTCCCACGGTGGTCTTGAACACGCCGCCGGCGGCGGCGACGTCCTCGCCGAGGAACACCACGCGCTCGTCGCGGCGCATCTCCTGCGCAATGCCGGCGGCGACCGCCTCGCGATAAGTCAGTTCCGCCATGCGGCGCCTCCGTCGGCCCACACGTCCTGCTCGATCAGCGACGCCGGCGGCGGCGGCGAGGCCTTCGCCGCCGCGGTCGCCTCCTCCACCTTGCGCATCGCGTCGGCCTCGATGCCCTCGAGCGTGGCTGTGGCGACCCCCATGCCGAGCAGCCGCTCGCGATAGACCTTGATCGGATCACGCTCGAGCCAGCGCTCGAGCTCGCCCTCGGGCCGGTACTTGGCCGGGTCGGCGCGCGAATGGCCGCCGTGGCGGTAGGTCTTGGCCTCGACGAGCGAGGGCCCTTTGCCGGCGCGCGCCATGCCGATCGTCCGTTGCGCGACCTGGTATACCTCGTCGACGTCGTTGCCGTCGACGATGATGCGCTCGAGCCCGTAGGCCGACGCGCGGTCGGCGGCCGGGTGCTCGACCGCGGTGACCGCGCCGATCGGCGTGTACTCCATGTACAGGTTGTTCTCGCACACGAACACCGCTGGCAGGCTCCAGACCTTCGCCATGTTCAGCGCCTCGTGGAAGGCGCCGATGTTGGTGGTGCCGTCGCCGAAGAAGCACACCGCGACCTGGGCGGTGCCACGGTACTGCGCGGACCACGCCGCACCGACCGCGATCGGCATGTGCGCGCCGATGATCGCGTACGAGCCCATCGCGCCTTTCGCGACGTCGGTGAGGTGCATCGAGCCCCCCTTGCCCTTGAGCAGGCCGCACTCGCGGCCCATCAGCTCGCCGAGCACGCCGGTCATCGACGCGCCGCGCGCCTGGGTGTGCGCGTGGCCGCGGTAGGTGCAGAAGGTCCAGTCGTCGGGCCGCATCGCCGCGGCGAAGCCGGCGGCGACCGCCTCCTGCCCGAGCGACAGGTGGCTCGTACCCTTGATCAGGTTCTGCAGGAAGAGGTCGTGGGCGCGCTTCTCGCAGTAGCGCAGCTCGACCAGCATGCGGTACATCTCGAGGCGCTTGTCCTGGGATGGCTCGGCGTCGCCGGCGCCCGGCTTCGTGCGTTCCTTGGTGGTGGCGGCCATGGGCCCTCGGTTCAGTACTTGTTCGCGACCGGCAGCTCGTCGGCCGGGTAGAGCGTGATGACCTTGGCGCCATCGGGCGTGAGCACTACCTCCTCCTCGATGCGGGCGGCCGAGATCCCGTCGGTGGCCGGACAGTACGTCTCGACCGCGAACACCATGCCCGCCTTCAGCTCGTACGGCTCCTTGTACGAGTTGAGCCGGGAAATGAGCGGCCGCTCGTGCAACCCGAGTCCGAGACCGTGGCAGAAGTTCAGTCCGAAGGCCGCCATCTCGGAGTCGAATCCGATCTCCTGCGCCTTGGGGAAGGCGTTGGCGATCTGGTCGCTCGACATCCCGGGCTTCAGCAGCTCGATCGCGCGGTCCATCCACTCGCGCGCCTTCTTGTACGCGGTGATCTGCGGCGCGGTAGCCCTGCCCACGCTGAACGTCCGGTAGTAGCAGGTGCGATAACCCATGAAGGTGGTCATGACATCGAAGAAAGCCTGGTCGCCGGGACGGATGATGCGGTCGGTGAAGTTGTGCGGGTGCGGGCTGCAGCGCTCGCCGGCGATCGCATTGATCGCCTCGACCGAGTCGGCGCCGAGCTCGAAGAGCCGCTTGGTCGCGAGCGCGACGACCTGGCTCTCCTTGATTCCCGGCTTCAGCGCTTCGGCGATGTCCTGGTAGACCCCGTCCACCATCGCCGAGGCGATGTTGAGCAGCGTGATCTCGTCGTGGCTCTTGATCTCGCGCGCGTCGAGCATCGCCTGCTGGCCGTCGCGGATGTCGAGTCCCTCCTTCTGCAGCGCGAAGAGCATCGGCGGCTCGCACAGATCGAGCCCGATCGGCATGTTCGCGACGCCCTCCTGCACCAGTATGTCCTTGATCTCCTTCGCGGCCGCCGCGAACAGCCCGACCTTCGGGCCGATCGCGCCGCGCATGCCGGGGTTGCCGGCGCGGCAGTGGTCCTCGTCCAGCCACGGGCAGTTCAGCTTGTGGTGGCGCGCCGCCGAGCCGAAGTCCCAGACGTAGGGCTCGCCGTTGCCCGTCAGGAGGCAATAGCGGATGAGCTTGTCGCGCGCCCACTCGCCGATGACCGTGCTCGAGATGTAGCGGATGTTGTACTGGTCGAAGCACAGCACCGCGCCGAGCCCGGACTTCGCGAGCGCCTGGCGGGTGCGCGCGAGACGGTACTTGTGCAGCCGCGAATAGTTGACGCGCTCCTCGAAGTCCACCTGGAGCTGGCCCGGCGCCTGCAGCGGGCGGTGCCAGCGGTGGTGCGGGTCGAGGTCCTCGGGCTTGATGGCGACGGGTTCGGAATTCTTGCGGGCCATGAATGCCTCCTTGCAGCGTGGCTGCCGCGGTCTGCGTACGCTCTGGTCCGGCGCGGCGGCGGTCGGTACTGACGCGGGGAAAGAGCGCGCGGTGCCGCGTTCGTCTGCCGAGCGGCGGACGACGCCGCGTGCGGACTCTCGCGCGCAGCGTGCGTCGGCTCCCGCGTTTCCACGGACGTTATCCAATGGCCCCAGCACTGTCAACTTCCGTCGATTTTTTCTCCTCCGGTGATCGCCGGAGGCTATCGGCGTTCGGCGCCGCCGGCGCGAAGCGACCGGACGCACGCGCGCCGGCGCGGCCTCCGGGGGTGCAGTTCGGCTCGCCCCGAAGGGCGACCGCGGCCGCCGGCCGATCGGGCCGCTACTTTCTCGTATCGGCCACGCGCTTGAAGGTGCCGATCGCCTTGGCGAGCAGCAGCCCCGACTCGTCGCGCGCCTCGCCTTCGCAGAACGCGGTGGACTGGCCGCCGTGCAGCACGCGGCCCTCCGCGCGCACGAAGTCGTTGCGGCTCGCGTTCATGAAGCCGACGCTCATGTCGATGGTGATGACCGGCGTGTTGGCGCGGTAGTGCCCGCGCACCGCCATGCTCATCACGACGTCGAGCATGGTCATGATGACGCCGCCGTGGGCTGCGCCCCAGCTGTTCAGCAGCTCCGGCCGCCGACGCAGCTCGACCACGGCGTGAGCTTCGGTGATCTCGATCGGGCGGACGCCGAGGTGCTCGGCGAACGGGATCGTGCGCCAGTACTCGGCGCCGGGGACGTCGTGCTTCGCTGCGGGTGTCTGCATGGGCCGGGAGTGTGTCATTGGCGTGCGCCCGCTGCAAGCCGGAAAGTCGCGCTCGGGCGCATGTCGCGGCTGCGGCGCGAACGAGCGAATGCGGACGGCCGCAGGCGTTTACGCGAGTTGTGCGGCACCACCGCCCGGGCGTCGCCGGCACTACTGCTCTGAGAGGAGGGGATGCGCCTCCGGCGCCACCACCCCGGCCGCTCACGCGGCCACCCCTCGTATCCGCGTCGAGTTTGCGAGGCTACCGCAGACTGGCTATGCTGGGGCGTCCTACACGCGCTTGGGGTCCGCACCATGGCCTTCGATCCGCCTCTGCCCCGGCTCGAGTTCGCCTTCCGCGCGTCGGTCGCCGTCGCCATGCCGCGCTCGCTCGGCCGCATGGCCGCAGGCGAGCGGCGCATCGTCGACATCACCGGCGGCGAGGTGTCCGGACCGCGGCTCGCCGGATGCATCCTGCCCGGCGGCGCCGACTGGCAGATCATCCGGCCCGATGGCACCGCGGTGCTGGAGGCGCGCTACACGATCGAGGCCGCCGACGGGGCGCTCGTCTACGTGCGCAACTTCGGCTACCGGCACGGTCCCGCGCAAGTGCTCGAGCGCATCGCGTGCGGCGAGGCAGTGGACCCGAAGCTCTACTATTTCCGCGCTGCGCCATCGTTCGAGACGAGCGCGCCCGCCCACGACTGGCTAAACCGCACCGTCACGGTGTGCAGCGGCGTGCGCACGCGCGATCGCGTCGTGCTCGACTTCTTCGCGGTCGCCTGACGCGTCGCCGTTGTGCGCTGCGGTGCGCCGGGCCGGCGCTGCCGGCCTTGACACGGACGCGATTCTGCTCAAAAGTGAACACGTTCGAATTTTCGCCGCCGCTGGGAGGCGAGGCAGATGACGCAGAGGAGGGCGGCCCTGGTGACCGGTGCGGCGACCGGCATCGGGCGCAGCGTGGCGCTCGCGCTCGCCCGCGTGGGCTACGACGTGGCGGTCAACTATTCCTCGAGCGGGGCCGCGGCGCGCGACACCGCCGCGGCGGTCGGGGAGCTCGGCGCGAAGGCGCTGCTCGTCCAGTGCGACGTCAGCGACGAGGCGGGCGTGCGCGCGATGCTCGCGCAGGTCGGCGAGGCGTTCGGGCGCCTAGATGCGCTCGTCAACAACGCCGGCACGACCGCGCGCTGGAAGCCGAGAGACCTCGAGAGCCTCTCGCTCGAGGAGTGGGACCGGGTGTTCGCGGTGAACGTGCGCGGGCTCTTCCAGGTGACGCGCGCCGCGCTGCCGCTCCTGCGCGAGGGGATCGATCCGTGCATCGTGAACACGGCCAGCATCGTGGGCCTTCGCCCCGGACCGCAGCCGCTGCCCTACGCGGCGAGCAAGGCCGCGGTGGTCAACCTGACCAGGACCCTCGCCTGGAACCTCGGCCCGGAGATCCGCGTGAACGCGGTCGCGCCCGGCTGGATGGAGGGCGACTGGATGAAGCGCATGCTGAAGGACAAGTACGAGGAGCTGATGGGCAAGCGCGCGCGAGCCACCCCGCTCAGGCGCTGCGTGACCGCCGAGGACGTTGCCGAGACCGTGCTGAGCCTCATCCAGGCGAACCGGTTCGTCACCGGCGAGGTGATCGTCGTCGACGGCGGCTACGCCTCGTCGACCTGATGCGGAGAAACGCGGGATGCTCGAAGGATTCGTGCCCTTTCCGCCGGAGTTCCAGCGGCGCTATCGCGCGAAGGGTTACTGGCAGGACAACTCGCTTGCGCAGGAGTTCGCCGTCTGCTTCGCGCGGCACGCCGACCGTGTCGCGCTCGTCGACGGCGAGCGGCAGTACACCTATCGCGACATCGATCGCATCACCGACAATCTCGCGCTCAACCTGCTCGAGCTCGGTCTCGCGCCGCTCGATCGAGTCGTGCCCACCTTGCCGAACGTGGCGGAGTTCGTGCTGCTCTATCTCGCGCTGCAGAAGATCGGCGCGATCCCGATCGCGGCGCTCGTCACCCACCGCTACCTCGAGATTAACCAGTTCGTGCGGCTCGCGGCGGCGACGACTTGCGTCTATCCGGGAGGCGCAGGGCGATTTCCGTTTCGCGCCGGCGATCGAACGGGTGCAGAAGGAGAACAGGTCGCTCAGATTCCGCATCGTGCTCGGCGCCGCGGGCGCGGGCGAGGTCTCGCTCGCCGAGCTGATCGAGCGGCCGGCGCGGCTCGCGCGGAGTGCGCTGGAGGAAATCGCGATCGACCCGACCGATCCGGCCGTCTTTCAGCTCTCCGGCGGCACGACGGGCATCCCGAAGCTCATCCCGCGCACCCACAACGACTACGCCTACAACTCCAAGGCCGCGGCCGCCGTCTGCCGCGTGACCGGCGACACCGTGATGCTGATCGCGCTGCCGATCGCGCACAACTTGCCGCTCGCCTGCCCGGGCATCCAGGGTGCCTACTTCAACGGAGGCAAGGTGGTGCTCAGCCCGACCACGCGACCGGCCGACGTGTTCGAGCGCATCCAGCGCCACCGTGTCACGCACCTCAAGGTCGTGCCGGCGTTCCTGATCCGGCTGATCAACGATCCCGCGATCCGCGATTACGAGCTTTCTTCGCTGCGGGTCATCCAGAGCGGAGGACAGCGCATGCAACCCGAGGTGCGGCTGCGCACGCGCGAGCTGATCCCCAGCGCGTTCGTGCAGGAGAACTTCGGCATGTCCGAGGGGATGCTGATGTTCGTCCGCTGGGACGATCCGGAGGAGGTCCGGCTCGAGACCTGCGGCCGGCCGATCTGCCCGGACGACGAGGTGCGGCTGGTCGATGACGAGGGACGCGAGGTGCCCGCGGGCGAGGTGGGCGAGTTCTCCTGCCGCGGGCCGTATACGCTGCGCGGCTACTTCGGTGCGCCGGAGCACAACGCGCGCCAGTTCACCGCGGACGGGTTCTACCGCTCGGGTGACCTGATGCGCCTGCATCCGTCGGGCAACTACGTCGTCGAGGGCCGCAAGAAGGACCTCATCAATCGCGGCGGCGAGAAGATCAGCGCCGAAGAGGTCGAGAACCTGATCATGACGCATCCGGCGGTGCAGAACGTCGCTTGTGTGCCGATGCCCGACCCGAACCTGGGCGAGAAGATGTGTGCGTTCGTCATCCTTCGCCCGGGCCACTCGCTTGCGCTGAAGGATCTCGCCGCCTTCCTGCTCGGCAAGGAGATCGCGAAGTTCAAGCTGCCCGAGCGCCTGGAGATCGTGGAGGAGTTCCCGGTATCGACGTTCGGCAAGGTGTCGAAGAAGGCGCTTGCGGAGCGGGTCGCACAGGCGCCCGCGGCCGGACGCGAAGCGCAATCCACCTGAGCGGCGGACGAGCCTCATGCGAATCGTCGACCTGCACTGCTACCCGGGCACCCAGACCTGGATCGACAGCCAGGGCCCTTACGTCGAGGCCCTGGCGCAGTACTGGAACCGCAGCTGGGTCGCCAAGGCCGAGGAGGAAGTGCTCAAGGACTTCACCGATGCGGGCGTGGAGGCGTGCCTCGTCGCGCTCGACCTCGAGACCACCGTCGGTACGCCGCCATGCACCAATGACTACGTGCACGCCATGTGGAAGCGGCATCCGCAGCGCATTATCCAGTGCTGGGGCACGCTCGATCCGTTCAAGGGCGAGCTCGCGATTCGCGAGGCGAGGAAGTGCGTGCGCGAGCTCGGGTTTATCGGCTTCCACTTCCACCCGATCATGCAGCACTTCGCGGTGAACGACCGGCGCTTCTATCCGTTGTTCGAGACGATCGACGAGCTCGGCGCAGCGGTCATGATCGATGTCGGAACGACCGGAATGGGCGCTGGGATGCCCGGCGGCATGGGTGCGCGCATCCGCCACGCGCACCCTTCGGCGATCGACGACCTCGCCGCCGACTTCCCCAACCTGAAGATCCTGATGGCGCACCCAGGCTGGCCGTGGGTCGAGGAGACGACCGCAGTGGCGCTGCACAAGGGCAACGTGTACTGGGAGATGTCGGGCTGGGCGCCGAAGTACTTCCCCGGCAACCTCAAGGTGGACATGCGCGCGCGGCTGCAGGACAAGGTGATGTTCGGCAGCGACTACCCGAGCATGCCCTACGCGCGCATCCTCAAGGAGTGGGCCGAGCTCGGCTACAAGGACGAGATCATGGAGAAGATCTTCCACAAGAACGCCGAGCGCATCCTTGGGCTGTAGCCACTGCATCCCGCACGCCGCGCGCCGCTGGTGCGGCCCTCGAGCGGCGCGCGGCGCCGAGACCCTGCGCAATGACGCACTTCAGCGCTCTCACGTTGCCAGGGTTCGCGCGTACCCGCGGTCTCGAGCGCGCTCGCGCCAAGTGCCCCGGGTCGACGGTGGGCACCGACGACCACCGCGCCGAGGCCGGCTTGCACGTCGAGCCGGCCCACGTCCCGCCGGCCGTCGGCGCGATGGCCGCCGACGCTGACGTGAGCGACGTGGCGCGGCTCCGGATCGGCGCCGCGCGGCGCGCGACCGGGGCGCCGTGCGGCCACGGCTCAGGTCCGGCGGCGGCGCGCCGCGGCGCGCTGCGGGCCGGGCCGCGCGGCGAGGCCCTCGATCTGCAGCGTGAGCGCCCGCCGCAGGCTGGCGACGCCCGCCGCCACCCGCGGCGCCGGTGCACCGATCCACCAGCGCAGCGCGGCGGAGTACACGAAGAAGATCTGCCGTGCGATGAACCGCGCGTCCGGTGTCGCGCGGATCTCGCCGGCGCGCTGCGCCTGCCCGACGAGCCGCTCGATCCCCGTGATCAGCCGGCCGCGGATGGCGTGGAAGTGAGCTGTCTGCTTGCCGGAGGAATAGAACGTGAGCTCCTGCAGCGCGAGGCGCGAGAGCGCGGGATGCTGCGCGAACTGCTCGTAGTGGCACCGGAACACGGCCATGAGCTGGGCGAGCAATGGAGCGCCCGGGCGCGGCGCGGCGAGCGCCCGGTCGGTAAGCGCGTCGAGCTCCTCGTTGAAGATCAAGAAGACGAGGTCGCGCTTGTCGTCGGCGTAGCTGAAGAGCGTTCCGAGACCGACGTGCGCGCGTTGTGCGATCTGGCGCATCGTCGCGGCGCCGTAGCCGTGGCGCCGGAAGAGCTCGCGCGCGGCGGCGCGAATGCGCCCGAGCTTCGCGAGCTTGTTCCGCTCGCGCAGCCCGATGCGGGGCGCGACGGCGCGTTTCGGCGGGCGGGGCATGCTCTTGGTGATCTGGCCAGCGCGCGTGCGGGGGGCGTAATGTACACGAAAGGCCCTGCAGGCAGGAGCGCTCTGGCATGAGCAAGCATCGCGTCATCGGCTCGCATGCTACCGGCCGGCGCGGTGGCCGCGCGCCGAAGGAGGACATCCTGCCGTGAGCGCGGCGCGAAGCGGGTGTCATCCCGGCGTAGCAGCGCGGCGGGTACGATGATCGAGCGACTGCTCGAGCGGTCCACGCGCGCCGTCGAGCGCGTGCTCGCGCTCGCGCTCGTCGCCGCGGTATGCCTGAACTTCGCGAACATCGTTGGCCGGTATGTGCTCGGTGCCACGATCCTCGGGGGCCGACGAGCTGCAGGTCTTCGTCATGGTGTGGACTACGTTCCTCGCCGCGGGGGTGGCGGTCTGGCGCGGCAACCACCTGCGCATGGACGTGCTCGCGCGCTTCATGCCCGGGCGGCTGCGCGGCGGCCTGCGCGCCGCCGAGCTCGTCGTGCTTGCGCTGCTCGCCGGATTAACGCTCGTGCTGTCGGCGCAGTACGCCTGGAGCATCTTCCTCCTCGAGCAGAAATCGAGCACCGCGGGCATCCCGATGTGGATCCCGCACGCGGGGGTGCCGCTCGGATTCGCGCTCATCGCGCTCGTCGCCGTGTGGCGCGCCGCGCAGACGCTGGGCGCGAGGCGAAGCGCGCGGCCTCGCGACGGGCGCCCAGGAGCGCAGCCGTGATCCTTGCGCTCGGCGTCGTGCCGGCCGTGCTGCTCCTCGCCGGCTTCCCCATCTTCCTCGCGCTGCTCGCCGCGGTGACCGTGGCGTTGGTGTTCTACATGAAGGTGCCGCTCGCCGCCCTGCACCAGAACCTCTTCGGCGCGATCGACGTCTTCGCCCTGCTGGCGGTGCCGTACTTCGTGTACGCCGGCGAGCTGATGGCGCGCGGCAGCGTCGCGCGGCGCATCGTCGACGTCGTGCAGGGCGGGATCGGCGCGGTCCGCGGCAGTCTCGGCGTTAGCGCGGTCGGCACCTCGGCGATCTTCGGCGCGATCTGCGGCGCGAGCGCAGCCGCGGTGGCGACGATCGGCAAGATCACACTGCCGGCGATGCGCGGCGCCGGCTACCCGGAGCGTTTCTCGGCCGGGCTCGTGACCGCGGTCGGCGCGATCGACGTCATCATCCCGCCGAGCATCCCGCTGATCGTGTACGGGGTCGCGGCGCAGGAATCGGTGCCGCGGCTCTACGCGGCGGGCGTGATCCCGGGGCTCCTGATCGCGGCGCTGCTCGCGGCCTACGTCGTCTGGTTCGCGCGGCGCAACGGCATCGGCGCGGGCGAGGCTTTCCGCTGGCCGGTGTTCGCGCGCGCGCTCGGGCGCGGCGCGTGGGCGCTCGGCGCGCCGGTGATCGTGCTCGGCGGCATCTACGGCGGGGTCTTCTCGCCGACCGAGGCGGCCGGCATCGCCTGCGTCTACGCGGCGCTCGTCACGCGCTTCGTCTACCGCGAGCTCGGCTGGCGCGAGATCGTCGACGCGGCGGCCGCCACCGTGCTCTTCACCGGGCAGGTGCTGATCATCGTCGCGTGTGCGAACGTGTTCTCGTGGCTCCTGACGGTGAACCAGGTCCCGGCGACGCTGGTGGCGTGGCTCGAGGCGCTCGACCTCGCGCAGTGGATGCTGCTCGCGATGATCAATCTCGTCCTGCTCGTGGCCGGCTGCTTCCTCGATCCGCTCTCCGCGATCCTGCTGCTCACGCCGCTCTTGGTGCCGGTCGTGAAGGCGGCCGGCATCGACACGGTGCACTTCGGCATCGTGCTGACCGTGAACCTCGCGATCGGGCTCTTCACGCCGCCGTTCGGCATCAACATCTTCGTCGCGCAGTCGGCGCTCGGGCTGCCGCTCGCGGTCATCTACCGCGGCATCGTGCCGTTCATCGCGCTGTATCTCGTCGCGCTCGTGCTGATCACCTACGTGCCGGACCTCTCGCTCGCGGGCGCGCGGCTCCTGCTGAGGACCGGCTGATCATGCGCGACGCGAGGGGCGATCCAGGTCGTGAAACCGGTCTCGGGCGGCGCCCGGGGCCATCTGCAAAGGAGGGGAGAATGACGAAGTCGATCGCAGTGATGCTGGCCGCCGCGGCCTTCGCCGGCGCGGCGCATGCGCAGCCGTGGCCGACCCAGCCGGTCAAGCTCATGGTGAACGTCGCGCCGGGGGCGTGGCCGACCGCACCGCGCGCCTGCTCGCGACGCGCCTGCAGGAGTCGCTCGGGCAGACGATGCTGGTCGAGAACCGGCCGGGCGGCGACGGCTACGTCGGGTTCCAGGCGCTCGCCCAGGTGCCGGCCGACGGCTACACGCTGCTCTTCACGCCGGGGAGCAACGTGATGATCGCACCCCACGTCGGCAAACGGCCGAACCTCGATCCGCTGAAGACGCTGGTGCCGATCGCGCCGACGGTCACGATCACCATGCACCTGGAGATCCACCCGTCGGTCCCGGCGAAGAGCGTCGCCGAGTTCGTGAGCTACACGCGCGCCAACCCGGGCCGCGTGAGCTACGGCACGGCCGGAACCGGCACGGCGCTGCACATCGCGGCCGAGGTGTTCAAGCTCGAGACCGGCGCCGACATCACGCACGTGCCCTACAAGGGCGCCGGCCCCGCGATCAAGGACCTGCTCGGCGGACACGTGCAGGCGGTCTTCGATCCGGGCATCGCGCTCGAGCACGTGCGGGCCGGGCGGCTGCGGATGCTCGCGGTCGCCGCCGAGCAGCGCCGGCCGGACTTCCCGACGTGCCGACGCTCGCCGAAGCCGGCGTGCGCGGCGTGGACGGCGGCCCGTATTTCGGGTTCTACGCGCCGGCGGGCACGCCGGGCGATGTCGTGCAGCGGATGAACCGCGAGGTCACGCAGCTCCTGAAGGATCCGGCGCTGCGCAAGCAGCTCGAGTCGACTGGCCTGCAGATCGCCGCGCCGATGACGCCGGAGGCGTTCGCCGGCTACGTGCGGGCCGAGAGCGCGCGCTACGCGAAGCTCCTGCCCCAGCTCGGGATCCGCGGCGAGTAGCCATGCGCGACCGCATCTGCGGCCGGACGCCATGAGCGGGGCGACGCGCGTGACGGGCGCGACCGGCGCCGAGGCGCTGCTCCGCGTGCTGCGCGCGATGGGCGTCGAGCGCATCTTCGCTTCGCCGGGCTCGGACTGGGCGCCGCTCTGGGAGGCGCTCGCGAAACCGTGCCGGCCGGACGAGGTGCCCGCCTACACGTCGGTGCGGCACGAGATGACGGCGGTCGCCATGGCGAGCGGCTACGCAAGAGCGACCGGCAAGCTGCCCGCCGTGGTGCTCCACACCACGGTCGGCGCGCTGCACGCGACGATGGGCCTGCGCGCGGCGCTGCACGAGCGTATCCCGATGGTGGTGCTCGCCGGCGAGTCGATCGCGTTCGGCGAAGCGCCGGACGTCCCGGATCCGGGCCGCCAGTGGCTGCGCCTGCTCGCCGACGTCGGCGGGCCGGCGCGGCTCGTCGCGCCGTGCGTGAAGTGGAGCGCCGCCGCGACCACGAGCCGGCTGCTGCCGCACGCCGTTCAGCGGGCGGCGCAGCTCGCCGTGGCCGCGCCGGGCGGCCCCACGTTCCTCTCGGTGCCGGTCGAGTTCCTGATGGCGCCGATGACCGCCGATCCGCCGGCGGCGGCGCTCCCGCGCGCGCCGTCGGCCGACCCGGCGACGCTCGACGAGCTCGCGCGCGCGCTGTGCGAAGCGAGGAATCCGGTGATCGTGACCGAGCAGGCGGGCCGGAGCGTCGCCGCGGTGGCGCGGCTCGTCGCGCTCGCGGAAACGCTCGGCGCGCCGGTGGTCGAGGCGTGGCAGCCGACCTACGTCAACTTCCCGCGCGCGCACCCGCTCTACGGCGGCGTGGCGGCGACGGAGATGGAAGCGGTGCTCGCCGAGGCGGATCTCGTCTTTCTCGTCGAGACGGTGGCGCCCTGGCATCCGCCGTCCGCGCTGCCGGCGCCGGGGACGCGGGTCGTCGCGCTCGGCGAGGCGCCGCTCGGACCGCAGCTGCCCGCATGGGGCTTCCGCGCCGATCTCGTAGCGACCGGCGACGCCGAGCGCTCGCTCGCGATGGTCCTCGCGCGGGTGCGCGCCGTCGTGGCGCCGGGTCGCGCGCCGCGATCGCGCAGCGCTGGCGCGAGCGGCACGACGCGCGGCGCGCGGCGGTGCGGGCAGAGGCGCGCGCCGCGGGCGGGCGATCGCCGATCGAGACGCGCTGGATCGTGCACGAGCTCGGGGAACTGCTCCCCGCCGACGCGATCGTCGTCGACGAGACGATCACCCACCGGCTCGACGTCGTGCGCATCCTCGATCGGCTCGGCCCGGGCGCCTTCTTCGAGGCGAGCTACGGCGGCCTCGGTGTCGGGCTCGGCACCGCGCTCGGGGTCAAGGCCGCCGCGCCCGAGCGCACGGTGGTCGCCACGATCGGCGACGGCGCGTTCCACTACAACCCGGTGCCCGCCTCGTTCGGCGCGGCGCAGGAGCACGCCCTGCCGATCCTCGTCGTACTGTTCGACAACGCCGGCTATCTCTCGCAGAAGTCGGACGTCGCGAAGGAGTTCCCCGACGGGTGGGCGGTGCGCACCGGGAGGTTCGCCGGGACCTCGATCGCGCCGCGCCCCGACTATCCGGCGCTCGCGCGCGCCTACGGCGGCCACGGCGAGACGGTCGCCGCGCCCGGCGAGGTGCGCGCCGCGCTCGCGCGCGGGCTCGCAGCGGTCGCGCGCGGGCAGCTCGCGCTCGTCCACGTCGTGCTCGCGCCGGTCGACCCGGCGGGCGCCTGAACGGGATGCTCGACCCGATGTGCAACCAAGAGGAGGCCACGTCATGAGGAGATCGATGCGGAATCTGGGCCGCCTGGCGGCGGCGCTCGCGCTCGGCGCGCTCGCCGCCGGCGCGCAGGCGCAGCAGTTCACGATGAAGCTCTCGACGCCCACTCAACAACGACGTCACCGTCGAGTGGATGAAGGCGTTCAAGGCCGGGGTGGAAGCGCGCGCCGGCGGGCGGATCAAGGTCGAGATCTATCCGGCGAGCCAGCTCGGGCCGATCCCGCGCACCGTCGAGGGCGTCGCGCTCGGCACGATCGAGCTCACCGCGCCGGCGGTCGGCTTCATGATCGGGCTGGAGCCGCGCTTCCAGGTGTTCGACGCGCCCGGCCTGTTCGACAGCGTGGCGCACGCGCAGAAGGTGCTGACCGATCCCCAGATCAAGCAGCGCCTTGCGACGTTCGGCGAGGCGAAGGACGTCGAGCCGCTCTTCACGTTCGTGAACGGCCCGCTGATGCTGCTCTCGCACAAGCCGATCCGCTCGCTCGCTGACTTCAAGGGACAGAAGATCCGCGTGCCGGGCGCCGCGCCCCTGCAGGTCGAGCCGTTCAAGCAGCTCGGCGCCTCGCCCGTCTCGATGCCGCTCGGCGAGGTGCTGCCGGCGATGCAGAACCGCGCGATCGACGGCCTGATCGCGGGCTTCGTGATCTACGTCGCGTTCAAGTACTACGACGTCGCCAAGGGGCTCACCCAGCTGCCCGGCTCGTTCCTGGTGGCCGCAGGGCTCGTCAATCGCAAGTTCATGAAATCGCTCGGGCCGGAGCTCGAAACGATCGTCCGCGACGAGGCGCGCAAGGCCGAGGACCTCTTCGCCACTCGCGGCGTCGAGGATCTCAAGCGGATCCAGGGCGTGTGGGAGAAGAACGGCGGCGAGACCATCACGCTCGCGCCGGCCGAGGCCAGGCGCTACATCGAGCAGACCACCTCGGTGCTGCCGCCGATCCTGGCGAAAGACCCGCAACTCAAGGCCGACTACGATGCGCTCGTCGCGGCGGCGAGGAAGCATCGCTAGCTCGGACTGCGAGAGGAGATAGCCATGAATGCACGCACGACGCCGCCGTTCCGCGCCGACCAGGTCGGCAGCCTGCGGCGCCCGGAGCGGCTGATGCAGGCGCGCGAGCGCCTGCTCGGTCCGGCACGACCTCGACCACAACTTCGGCCCGCACGACAACGCCGAGCTCCATGCGCTCGAGGACGAGGTGCATCCGCGAGGTGGCGAAGCTGCAGGAGGACGCGGGGCTTCGCTCGATCACCGACGGCGAGTTCCGCCGCCGCATCTGGTGGAGCGAGTTCCTGTGCTCGCTCGAGGGCGTCGAGGGCTCCTACCGCGGCGCCGAGCGCTTCCGCGACGAGAAAGGGCACACCGTGCCCGCGCCGCGCATCGACGTCACCGGGAAGATCCGCTGGGTGCGCAGCGTGAACGTCGCGCCGTGCCGCTTCCTGAAGTCGGTCGTGACGAAGGGAACGCCGAAGGTCACCATGCCGGCGCCGCAGACGCTCTACGGCTTCGCGAGCCGCGCGACGATCAGCAAGACCGCGTATCCGGACCTCGCGGCCTTCTGGGACGATCTCGCCGACGCGTACGTCGCGGAGCTCCGCGCGCTCGGCGAGGCCGGCTGCACCTACGTCCAGCTCGACGAGGTGATGACCTCCTGCCTGTGCGACGAGCGCCAGCGCGCGAAGTTCCGCGCGCGCGGCGACGAGCCCGACGCGATGCTCGAGGACTACGTGCGCGCGGTCAACAAGATCGCCGCGAACCGGCCAGCGGGCATGACGCTCGCGATGCACACCTGCCGCGGCAACTACCAGGGCCACTGGATGGCCGAGGGCGGCTACGACCCGATCGCAGAGCGCGTGTTCAACGGGATCAACGTGGACGCGTTCTTCCTCGAGTACGACAGCCCGCGCGCGGGCGGCTTCGCGCCGCTGCGCTTCATGCCGAAGGACAAAGTGGTCGTGCTCGGGCTGGTGTCGACCAAGACCCCCGAGCTCGAGTCGGCCGACGCGCTCGCATCGCGCATCGCGGAGGCCGCGCGCTACGTCCCGCTCGAGCGTCTGTGCCTCTCGCCGCAGTGCGGCTTCGCGAGCAACTACCTCGGCAACCCGGTGACGATCGACGACGAGCGTCGCAAGCTCGAGCTCGTCGTGAAGGTGGCCGAATCGGTCTGGGGCAGCGCGTGAGGGCGAAGCTTCCGCAGGCCGTGGGCGACTGAACCTCGGGCGCCGTCATTCCCGCGCAGGCGGGAATCCATCGGTTTGCGCCCGGAGTGCGCGTGGATCCCCGCCTGCGCGGGGATGACGACCGCTTGCGCCCGGAGCGCGCGTGGATCCCCGCGTCCGCGGAGATGACGATTGCAGGCCGTCAGCCGCAGCGCCACAGCCGCTTCGTGGCGAGGCGCGCGCCGTCGGCGAGCGCCGCGAGCTTTGCCCAGACCGATGCGCTCCTGGATCTCCTCCGACCCGGCGAACGTGCCGAAGCCGCAGTCGGCGCCCGCGATCACGTTCTCGCGTCCGATGGCCGCGGCGAAGCGCTCGATGCGCTCGGCGATCGCCTCGGGGTGCTCGACCATCACGTTCGAGTGCGTGATCACGCCGGGGATCAGCACGGCGCCCTCGGGCAGCCTCGCCGACTGCCACACCTTCCACTCGTGCTCGTGGCGCGGGTTGGCGGCCTCGAACGAGTAGGCGCCGGCGTTCACGCGCAGGATCAGGTCGATCACGTCTTTCACTTCCATGTCGTGCACCCGCGGGCCGATGTTGATGCCGTAGCAGGTGTGGAAGCGGATGCGCTCGCGCGGCAGGCCGGCGAGCGCGTGGTTCAGCGCCGCGACCCGCGCTTCGGCCCATTTGCGGCAGTCGGCGACGCTCGCCTCGGGCGTCACGTTGTAGTAGGTCACCAGGCGCGGGTCGTCGATCTGCAGCACGATGCCCGCCTCGACGATCGCCTTGTACTCCTCGCGCATCGCCTCGGCGATCGCGAACACGAACTCCTCGTCGGTCTTGTAGTAGCTGTTCTTCTGCCACTCCTCCACGTTCGAGGGCGACACCGCCGGCATGAAGGCTTCCTCGACCTCGACTTCGGCGAGCGCGGCCTTGAGATTGGCGATGTCGGCGGCGAGCGCCTCGTGGCCGCAGTAGGCGATCGGCCCCACGCACTCCATGTGCGGCGCCTCGGCCGCGGGACTCGGATGCGCGCGGGCCTCCGCCGCGTAGTACTCCGGGAACGCCCGGTACTCGCGCGAGTCCGCGAACGGGCTCTGCGGCGGCGCGCCGCTCGCCGGCGCGAACCCGGTGAGCCGCCGGTTGACGTAGTGGATGAAGCCGGGCTTGCCGAACTCGCCGTCGTCGACGACGTCGATGCCGGCGCGCGCCTGCGCGCGCACCACCGCGGCCACCGCCGATTTCAACCGGGCGGGGTACGCCCGCGCGTCGTACGGCTCGCCGCGGTCGCGGGCGAGCGTCATCTCGAGCAGATCGGCCGGCCGCGGCAGGCTGCCGACGTGCGTCGTCAGGATGCGGTCGGTGCTGCGCTTCATGCGCCGCTCGCGCCTGCCGCGCGGATCGCCTCCCACACCCGGCGCGGCGTTGCCGGCATGTCGATGTGCTTCACTCCGAGCGGGCGCAGCGCGTCGAGGACCGCGTTGATCACCGTCGGCGGCGCGCCGACCGAGCCCGCCTCGCCGATGCTCTTCACGCCCAGGGGATTCGTCCTGCACGGTACGTTGTGGAAGTCCATCTCCGTGCCGGGGAGGTCGTCGGCGCGCGGCATGGCGTAGTCGCCGAACGACCCGGTCACGAGCTGCCCCGAGTCGCGGTCGTAGATCACGTGCTCGACGAGCGCCTGGCCGATGCCCTGCGCGAGCCCGCCTTGGACCTGGCCCTCGCAGATCAGCGGGTTGATCGCGACGCCGACGTCGTCGACGACCGTGTAGCGGTCGATCACGACCTGCCCGGTCTCGGGATCGACCTCGACCTCGCATACGTGGCAGCCGTTCGGGAAATTCGGCGGCTCGGTCGCGGCCGAGCCGCTCGCTTCGAGGCCGATGCCGAACTGCTTCGGCAGGCCCACAGGCCGGTAGAACGCGCGCGCGACCTCGGTGAGCGGCATTGCGCGGTCGGTGCCCTTGATACCGAACTTGCCTTCCTTGAACTCGACGTCGCCGGCGGCGGCCTCCATCAGGTGCGCGGCGAGCGGCTCTCGCCTTCTCGATGATCGCGTCGGCGGCCGCGCGCACGCGCCGCCGCCGAGCATGACGCTGCGCGAGGCGTAGGTGCCGCGGCCGAACGACACCTGGTTCGTGTCGCCCTGCACCAGGCGGATGCTCTCGAACGGCACGCCGAGCCAGTCCGACACCATCTGCGCGTAGGCGGTCGCGTGGCCCTGGCCGTGCGAGAACGTGCCGGCGACGATCGTCGCGTTTCCGCTGGGATCGAAGCGCAGCTCCATGCGCTCGTTGAACACGCCGCAGTCTTCGATGTAGTAGGTGAGCGCGCGACCGCGGCGGCGGCCCTTGGCTTCGGAGGCCTCGCGGCGCGCCGCGAACCCGCTCCAGTCGGCGAGCGCCAGGCACTTCTCCATCGCCTGCACGAACTCGCCGCTGTCGTAGGTGAAGCCGGTCGGCGAGGCGAACGGCATTGCCTCCGGCGCGATCAGGTTGCGGCGCCGGATCTCGACCGGGTCGATGCCGAGATCGATCGCGGCCTGGTCGATCAGCCGCTCGGCGAGGTACACGCCCTCCGGGCGCCCTGCGCCGCGATACGGTCCGGTCGGCGTCGTGTTGGTGAACACCGCCTTCGCCGAAACGTGGACGGCGGGAATCGCATAGGCGCTCGGCACGAGCTTCAGCCCGTACAGCACCGGAACGACGGCCGCGCCGGTGACGCATGCGCCCACGCCGTGCACCGCGGTGGAGCGGATCGCGAGGATCCTGCCGTCGCCGTCCAGCGCCATCTCGCCGTAGACGACCTGGTCGCGCCCGTGGTCGTCGTTCTGCAGGCTCTCCGAGCGGCTCGGGATCCACTTCACCGGCCGGCCGACGCGGCGCGACGCCCACAGCACCAGCGCCTCCTCCGGGTAGGTGTCGCCCTTCATGCCGAAGCCCCCGCCGACGTCGTGCGCGATCACGCGCAGCATCGTCTCCGGCATGTGGAACACCGCCTGCGAGATCACCGTGCGCACGCCATGCGGGTTCTGCGTGCTGGTGTAGAGCGTGTAGGCGTCGTCGGCGGCGCTGTAGTCGCCAATCGCGCCGCGCGGCTCGAGCGCGTTCGCCGACAGGCGGTTGTTCTCCAAGCGCAGCTTCACCACGTGTCGCGCCCGCGCGAACGCCGCGTCGGTCGCCTCCTTGTCGCCGAGCGCGAGCGGAAACGCGAGGTTGCCCGGTGCTTCGTCCCACACCTTCGGCGCCCCGTCGGCGATCGCGTCCTCGGCGTTGACCACCGCCGGCAGCGGCTCGTAGTCGACCTCGACGAGCTCGACCGCGTCGCGCGCCTGCGCCATGGTTTCGGCGACCACCAGCGCCACGCGGTCGCCGACGAATCGCGCCTTCTCGGTGGCGAGGATCGGCCGGAACGTGCGGTAGCCCTTCGGCCCCCCATGTCCTCGGGCATGAACTGGGGCGGCAGCCCGCCGAACTTCTCGGCGAGCACGTCGGCGCCGGTGAGCACGCACAGCACCCCTGGCGCGGCGCGCGCATTCGATGCGTCGACGCCCCGCACGCGCGCGTGCGCGTGCGGGGAGAGGACGAGCGCCGCGTACACCTGGTGTGGAAGGTTGATGTCGTCGACGTACTTGCCGCGGCCGGTGAGGAAGCGGGCATCCTCGACGCGGCGCACCGGCTGGCCGATTCCGAACTTGTTCATGTTCGTATCTCGCGGGGTTGCGGGGTTGCGTGGTGGCGCCCGAGTTTACTGCACCCTCGACGCGGGCTCCCGCCGTTGAGCTGAAACGGCGCGGCCGTGGTGCAACGCAACGCGCCGGCCCGGACCGCGCGCGCAGCGGCGCCGGCGCGCAGGCGTATTCTTGCGCGTCGGGACCGCCGAGGAGGAGGAGAGGACCATGATGCGACTGATGACCGTCGGGCTGTGCGCGGCGCTCGCTGCCGGCTGCGCGACGAACGCGACGATGCAGGCCGCCGAGCGCGACGTCGTCGAGCGCTCGAAGGCGCTGGTGCCGAGCCCGCCGTGGCCGGCGGGCGACGAGCGCGGCATGGCGAACGCGATCGGCGCGGGCACCTTCATGCGCTGCGCGCACTTCCTCGCGCTGCCGGGGGCGAGGGCGTACGAGCTCTCGCACGTGCGCTCGAACACGATGCCGATGTCGCCGTTCAGCGGGCCATACGCGTTCAAATTCAACCCGACCGCGGTGCTCCCGGGGACGGTGCACGCGTTCAACACCGAGAGCGTGTCCGGCGAGCCGCAGGCCCAAGGCACTCAGCTCGACGCGCTCGGGCATTTCGCGTACCTCAAGCAGCCGTGGGACGGGAAGCGTCCGGATCCGGCCGCGGGCGCCCTCTACTACGGCGGCTACACCCAGAAGGATGTGAAACCGGCGCCGGACTCGTTCCTGCAGCGGCTCGGTATGGAGAAGGCGCCGCCGATCGTCACCAGCGCGGTGCTGCTCGACGCCAGGCGCCATCTCGGCAAGGGCCGGGCGCTGACGGCCGGCGAGACGATCAGCGCAAGGGACATCGAGGCGATGGTGGCCACGCAGGGTCTCGGCTGGCGCGGCATCCTACCCGGCGACGTGCTCTACGTGTACACGGGCTGGGGCGACTCCTGGCGCGACCCGGACACCGAGAAGGTGTACTACACCAAGGCGCCTGGATTATCGTACGACGCGGCGCGGTACCTGGCCGAGAAGCGCGTGGTCGCCGTCGGCCTCGACACGCCGTTCGTCGACCCGGTGAACGAGGGGCAGCTCCAGGGCAAGGCGGGCCCGCCCGCGGGCACGCCGCCCGCAACCCCGTTCGCGGTGCACCACCACCTGCTCACGCAGGCCGGCATCCACCACATCGAGAGCGCGAACCTCGGGGAACTCGCACGCGACCGGGTATGGACCTCGTGCACGATGATCCTGCCGCTGCGCGAGCGCGGCAGCGCCGGCTCGCCGATCCGGCCGGTGGCGGTCGGGGTGCCGGCGCGGTGACGGCCGCGCCGCGCGCGATGAGGCCCGTGCCGCCCTCTCCCCGTCGGAGGCGAGAGGGCGGCGGGCGGATCAGCCTTCCTTCGCGCAGTTGCGCAAGGTGATGTTCTTTTCCTTGGCGTACTTGGCCGCGGACGCCTCGATCATCGGCCGCACGAGCGACTGATCGGACGCAATCCAGTCGCTGATCACGTTCCATTTCGCGCCGTCCCATTGCAGGAACTTCACCGCGCCGCCGCCCTCGTGGTCCATGCAGGAGACCTTGAGCGCCTGCATGAAGCCGGTCGCCCCGATCTCCTTCAGGCGCTTCTCGTCGATGTTCAGGTTCTCGAGCCCCCAGCGCACCTGCTCGCCGGTGAGGGGTTTCCTGCCGAACTTGGCCTGCGCGGTGCGCAGCGCCTCCACGTTGATGATGCCGTGCACCACCCCGCGGTTGTAGAGAATGGTGCCGATCCGCGAGCGGTCCTCCATCTCGCCCTTGCTCTTGGAGTAGACGTGCTTCTCGATGTCCCTGATCACCGGGTAGTTGGATCCCGAGACGTTGAAGCCGCCGGCGATGTAGCCCTTGGCGGCGTCACCTGCCGGGATGGTGTCTTCCTCGGCGCCCGACCACCACACGCCGAGCATCTTGTTGCGCGGGAAGCCGACCCGCTGCGCCGCCTTGATCGCAGTCGGGTTCATCACGCCCCAGCCGCGCAGGATCACCCAGTCGGGCCGGAGCTGGCGGACCTGCAGCCACTGCGACTGCTGCTCGTTGCCCGGGTGCGGCACCGGGATGTGGGTGACCTGGAAGCCGTACTTCTTCGCCTGCGCGTCGAGAATCGGGATGGTCTCCTTGCCGTAGGCCGAGTCGTGATAGATGTTCGCGATCTTCTTGCCCTTCAGCTTGTCCATCCCGCCTTCGCGCATGCCGATGAACTTGATCTTGGCGGTGCTCTGCGACCAGTAGTTGGTGATCAGCGGGAAGATGTACGGGAACACCCGCCCGTCGGTCGCATCGGTGCGCCCGTAGCCGAGGGTCACCAGCGGGATCTTGTCGCCTGTCGCCTTCTCGATCAGCGAGTAGGTGATGCCGGTTGACAGCGGGTGCACCAGCGTCGCCCCGGTCGGGCCCTTGGCCTTCAGGCGCTCGTAGCACTCGACCCCGCGCGCGTTGTTGTACTCGGTCTCGCACTTCTCCCAGGTGAGTTTCACCCCGCCCACGCCCCCGTCCCGGGCGTTCACCATCGCCATGTAATCGATCATGCCGCCGAAGATCGCCGATCCGCCGGCCGCGTATGGACCTACCCAGTAGCCGTTCATCGGAAAGAACTGCTCGTTCTGCGCGAGCGCCGGAGCACCGAAAAGCGCCAGCGAGGCGATCGTGCCGACTGCGATGCTGCGTTTCATCTTCTCCTCCTCCCTGTGGGTCGCGTTTGAGCACGGGGGTTGCCCGGGCCCGACGACGAGATTGTGCCTTCACTGCCGTGGTCGCGTCCAATGCCGGCGCCCCGGCCGCGGGGCCTATTCGGCGGCGAAGTGCCGCTCCCGGACGTTGGCGCGCAGAAACCCGATGAACGCCTCGGCCGACGAGCCCGGCCCGAAGACCTCGCGGACTCCCATCTCCTTCATCGGGCCGATGTCGCGCTCCGGGATCACGCCGCCGAACACCACCAGGACATCCTCCATCCCGCGTTCCCGGAGACGGCGCATGACCTCGCGTGCGACCGGAATGTGGCCCTCGACCGAGCTCGGAGATGCCGATCACGTCGACGTCCTCGTCGAGCGCGACGTCGATGATCTCGCGCGGCTCGAGGAAGTTGATGAACACCACTTCCATGCCCGCGTCGCGCAGCTTGGTCGCGAGATAGCGCACGCCGCGGTCGTGACATTCCATGGTGGTCTTGCCGAGCAGTACGCGAATGATTCGGTCGGTCATCACTGGTTCCGTTCTTCTGCGGGCCATCGTAGCGAAGGGGCGCCCGCGCCACCCCCTCCCGACCCTCCCCCTCGCCGGGGGAGGAGCGTCGTGCCTTCCCTGCGGGGAAGGGTCAGTAGGGGGACCCCCACCCCACGCGCTTCTTCAGCACGCCCATCAGCTCTCCGGTGGTCGCGTCGGCGTCGGCGGCTTCGATCATTGCCGGCATCAGGACGCCGATCTCGCCGCCGCAGAAGCGTTGCGCTGCGTCGTCGAGCGCGGCCATCGCGGCCTCCCAGCGCTTCGCGTCGCGCCGCGCGCGGAGCTCGCGCACGCGCTCGACCGCGATGCGCTCGCTCTCCGGGTCGACGCGGAAGATCTCGATGTCCTGCACCTCGGCCGATTCGTACTTGTTCATGCCGACGACGATCCGCTCCTTCGCGTCGACCTGGTCGCGCCAGCGCGCGGCGCTCTCCTCGATCGACGAGCGCACGAAGTCGTGGCACTTGTGGTAGCCGCCGCGCGCCTCGACCTCGTCGAAGATCCTCTCCGCTGCCGCCTCGATCTGGTCGGTCAGCGCCTCGACGTAGTAGGAGCCGCCGAGCGGATCGGCGACGCGGGTGATGCCCGACTCCTCCTGGATGATCTGCTGGATCCTGAGCGCCATCGTGTGCGCGTGTTCGGTCGGGATGGCGAGCGCCTCGTCGAACGAGCTCACTTCCATCGCCTGCGTCCCGGAAAGCGCGGCGCCGAACGCGTGCAGCGTGGTCCGGATCAGGTTGTTGAGCGGCTGCTGCGCGGTGAGCACCGAGCCCGCGGTGTGGGTGTGGATGCGCACGTGCATGCTCTTCGGGTCGCTCGCGCCGAGCGCGTGGCACTTGCGTGCCCATAGCCGCCTGAGCGCGCGGATCTTGCAGATCTCCTCGAAAAAGTCGTTCGACTGCGAGATCTGGAAGCCGAAGCGCGAAAGGAACCGGTCCGGGGCGAGCCCGCTCGCGACGCACGCCCGCGCGTAGTCGATGCCGGCCGCGACCGAGAACGCGACCTCCTGCACGGCGGTGGCGCCGGCCTCCTCCATGCCGTAGCCGAAGATGTTGACCGTGTTCCAGCGCGGCATCTCGCGGGTGCAGAAGTTGACGAGCTCCACCGCGAGGTCCATGCCGCCCTTCGGCGGGAAGCAGGTCATGCCGACGTAGGCGCTCTGGTAGTACCAGCTCATCGAGTTGCCGCCGAGCCGGCCCCAGGGCACGCCGCGCCGCCGGGCATACGCGAGATAGTGCGCGAGCACCGGCAGCACCTCGTAGTACGAGATGTGGATCACGTTGATCTTGTCGAGGGCGAGGCCGTCGAAGAGCCGAGCGTTGTCCTCGACCGAGTACACCGCCATGCCGCACTGCCCGACGCGGCCCTCGGCGGCCGGGTGGTCCGGGTCGAGCCCCTCGTGCGACACCAGGTCGTAGACCAGGTTGTAGAACGTGTTACCGAAGTAGCCGGTCATGCCCTGGCGCTGGAGATAGTCCATGCGCTTGCGCGTGTCCTCCGGCAGGCCGTAGCCGATCACCGGCTGGTTCGCCCAGTACATGAACTGGTACTGCGCCGGGTAGAGACCGCGCGTGAAGGGATACACGCCCGGCGCGGTCAGCATGTCGTAGCGGCCGCTGGCCACGTCGTGCGGAAAGTATGCCGGCTTGACCGGCAGGCCGGAGTCCGTGCGACGCTGGTAGGCGGCCGGGTCGACGCCGAACTTCTGCGCGACCGCGTCGAACTTCGCGCGCCATTCCTGCTCGAGCCGGCGCGTCGCCTCGAGGAACTCCGGGTTGAACTGCGGCGGGAACGCGGCCGGCGCGACCGCTGCACCTTCGGTCGTTCCGCCCTTGCCTTTGGGTTCGAGCACAGCGCTCATCGGTCGGTCTCCTGGTCTAGCAGAGCTCGAGCACCGCCGCGGTGGCGATCCCGCCCCCACCGCCGATGGTGCAGCATCCGTATCGGATACCTTCGCGGCGCATCGCGTGCGCCAGTGTCACCAGCGTCCGGCAACCGCTGTTGCCGACCGGATGCCCGAGCGCGATGCCGCCGCCGGCGGGATTCACGCGCTCGAGCCCGATGTCGAGCTCCTTCATCGACGCCAGCACGACCGAGGCGAACGCCTCGTTGATCTCCCACCAGCCGATGTCCTTGGGCCGCAGTCCGGCGCGCTCGAGCGCGAGCTTGCCCGCCGGTCCCGGGCTCATGCAGATCAGGCGCGGATCGACGCCCAAGCGCGCGGTGCTGCGAAACCTCGCCAGCGGCTTCACGCCGAGCGCCTCGGCCTTGGCGTGCGACATCAGCAGCACGGCGGAGGCGCCGTCGCTCACGCCCGAGGCGTTGCCGGCGGTGACCATTCCGCCCGCGCCGAAGCTCGGCGGCAGTGCGGCGAGCTTCGCGAGCGAGGTGTCGCGGCGCACGTGCTCGTCGACGGCGAACTCGACCGGGCCCCTGCGAGTCTGGACGGTGATCGGGGCGATCTCGGCGGCGAACGCGCCGCCGTCGATCGACCGCACGGCGAGCTGCTGCGAGCGCAGCGCATACGCGTCCTGTTCGGCGCGCGAAATGCCGTACACCTGCGCGATGTGGTCGCCCGACATGCCCATGTTGAAGCGGCCGAACTTGTAGGTGGATGCGCTCCAGGTCGATTCCTCGAACTGGTCGATGATCTCGGAATGTCCGCGCCGCGTGCCCCAGCGGTGCCCGGTCACACGGTACGGCGCGGCGCTCATGTTCTCGACGCCGGCTCCGATCATGACCGCGGCGTCGCCGCAGGCGATGTCCCGCACCGCGCAGCTCACGGCCTCGAGCGAGGAGCAGCAGGCCGAGTTGACCGAGTAGCCAGCGACCGAGAACGGAAGGTCTGCCTCCATCGCGCAGTAGCGCGCGATGTTCAGCGCCTCGGAGCTCTGATAGACCTGACCCATCGCGACGCCGTCGATCTCGCGCGGGTCGATCCCGGCGCGCGCGACGACAGCGCTCACGACATGGCGGGCGAGTTCGTGCGCCGGCACGTCGCGCAGCGTTCCGCCGAACGTTCCTTTGTGCCGTGCGGCACGCCTCCACGATCACGACTTCGTTCATGGCTTGCCCCCTCTCGGCGCGACGCCGAAATAGTCGTACCAGCCGCCGCGGCTGCCGGGCTTGAGCGCGGGGGCGCCGCGGTAGCCGGCGCCGAACACGCGGCGTGCGATCGGCGGTACCGCATAGCGCTCGCCGAGCGTCGCGTGCAGGTACTCCTGCGCGTGGTACCAGGAGTCGAACGAGGCGGTCTCGTCGAGAAGCTCGAACACGCCCATCGGCCAGCCGAGCCCGGTCTTCACCATCTCGTCGACCTCGGCGATGCCGCAGATACCGCTCTCCACCGAGCGCATCGCCTCGGCGATGAAGAGGTTGATGAAGCGGGTGGTGAAGAAGCCGGGGGCGTCGTTCACGACGACCGGCTTCTTGCGGATGCGCTTCAGGAAGTCCACGATGCCATCGACCGCCCACTGCGCCGTCTGCTCACTGCGCGCCACCTCGACGAGCGGCATCACGTTCGCCGGATAGAACCAGTGCGCGCCGACCAGGCGCTCCGGGTGCGCGAGCGCGCCGGCGAGCTCGCCGATCATGATCGACGACGTGTTGGTGGCGATGATCGCCGAGCGGGGCGCGGCAGCCTCCACCTCGCGCAGCACCGCGTGCTTGGCCGCGACCGTCTCGGGGACGGTCTCGAAGACGATCTCGGCCCCGCCGGCCGCCGCACCGATATCGAGGCCGGGACGCGCGCGCTCGAGCGCCGCCGCGAGGGCTTCCCCGGAGAGCTTGCCCTTCGTCACCAGGTTTTCGAGCCCGAACGGACCGCTTCGCAGGAGCGCCATGCCGTGCTCGAGCGACTCCCGGCGGCGCGAGACGAGGTGCACTTCGGCGGTCGGGTGGCCGGCCAGGCAGGCGGCGACGATCCCGTGGCCCATGAGCCCGCCCCCGCCGACGACGACGATGCGGCGCAAGGTGGGCCACTGCAGGAGTTCGCTCATGGACGGAGGGCGGAACGGACGACCGCACCATTCTAGGCCGTGCCCGGGGAATTAATCAAGCGCTTGCTCAGTTAATGCGCGCCGCCTAGAATGCGGCATGGCCCGCCCCGAGGACCCGGAGCGCCGCCGCCGGCTGATCGCCGCCGCGGCCGCGCTCTTCCGCCGCTACGGATACGAGCGCACCACGGCGCGCGAGATCGCGCGGGCGGTCGGCGTCCAGTCGGGCAGCATCTTCTATCACTTCGCGAGCAAGGAGGACCTGCTCGTGGCGGTGATGCTCGAGGGGATGCGGCAATTCGCCGCCGCCGCGCGCGGGCCGCTGGCGGCGGCCGCCACCCCGCTCGAGCGGCTGCGCGCGCTCTTTCTCGGCCACCTCACCGCGCTGCACGGCGGCGGCGACGAGCAGGCGGTCGTGATCCAGGAGTGGCGCAGTCTCGCGGCGCGGCCGCGCCGGCGCGTCGTCGGACTGCGCGACGAGGTCGAGGCGATGTGGCGCGAGGTGCTCGACGAGGCCGCCGCCGCGCGGCTGTTGAGCGGCGATCTCAGGCTGCTCCGCCTCGCGATGCTCGGCACGCTCAACTGGACGCTCCAGTGGTACCAGCGCGACGGACCGCTCGGCATCCGCGAGCTCGCCGACGGCCTGCTCGCGGTGTTCGTGCCGGCCGCGGCGCGCGCTCCGGCGCGGCCCGCGTGCACGCGCGTCAGCCCGGCGGCGCCTCGTCCAGGAACCGTCCGAGCCGCAGCCGGTCTATCGCGCCCGACTCGGTGAGCGGCAGCGCATCGAGGAAGTGCACCGCGCGGGGGAGCTTGAAGCCCGCGAGCCGCTCGCGCAGGCGCCGCTGGAGCTCCGCCGCATCGAGCTTGCGGTCCGGGTGCAGCGCGCAGCACGCGACCACCCGCTCGCCCCACTTCTGATCGCGCCGTCCGACGACGGCGACCGCGCGTACCTCCGGCGCGCACGCGACGATCGCCTGCTCGACCTCGATCGCGTCGACGTTCTCGCCGCCGGACTTGATGCTCGCGCCCAGGCGCCCGGCGAAGAACAGGCAGCCGTCGGCGTCCGCGGTCGCGAGGTCGCCGGTACGCAGCCACCCGTCGGGCGTGAGCGCGACCGCGGTCGCGAGCGGCGCATCGTGATAGCCGAGAAAGACGTTCGGGCCCTTGACCCAGATCTCGCCGGCCTCGCCCGGGGGCGCGTCGGTGCCGTCGCTGCGCACCAGGCGCACGCGGTTGTACCAGACCGGCCACCCGAGCGCGTTCTCCTTCCACAACGTCTCGCCGCTCGTCGCCGCCACAGTGACGATCGGCGAGGCCTCGGTGAGGCCGTAGCCGAACAGCATCTGCTCCAGGCGCAGCCGGTAGATCGCCTCGGCAAAGAGCGCGCGGTCGTACTGCCCGGCTGCGCCAATCACCCGGGTGAGCGAGCGCAGATCCGCTCGCGCCAGCGCCGCGCTCTCGAGCAGCTGACGCATGGCGGTGGGCACCATGACGGTGATCGTGCAGTGCTCGCGCGCGACGAGCTCGCACACGACGTCCGGCCGCCACTGGCGCGCGATCACGACGGTCGCGCCCTGGACGAGCGCGGCGACCGTCAGGATGTGCAGTCCGGCCACGTGGCTGAGCGGCATGCCTTGCAGGACGCGGTCGCGCGAATCGAGGCGCGCGTAGGTGAGAGCGGTAAGCGAGTCGGCGAGCACGTTCGCGTGGCTGAGCGTCGCGCCGAGGGGTTCGCCCTGGCCCTTCAGCGTGTAGAGCAGCAGCACCGGCGCGTCGGCCTGCGGGGCCGGCCCGGCGAACGGCGCGCGTGGCGCGGCCTCGATCAGCGCCTCGTAGCGCGCCCACCCGGGGCGCGCCGGCTCGCCGCGGTGGACCACGACGCCGAGCTCGATCGCATCGGCCGCGCGCTCGAGTCCGCCCTGCAGCTCGGCCTCGGCGAGGACGAGCCCCGCGCCCGCGTGCCCGAGCGTCCACGCGAGCTCCTCGGCCGAAGAGCGCGGGTTGAGCGGGCACATCGCCGCGCCTAGCCGCGCGCAGGCGAAATAGGCCTCCAGCAGCTCGTGCCCGTTGAAGCTGAGCACCGCGACGACGTCGCCGCCGCGCACGCCGCGCGCGGCGAGCGCGTGCGCGAGCCGATCGACGCGCCCGTCGAGCTCGGCGTACGTCAGCCGTCGCACGCCGTCCACGATCGCCTCGTGGCGCGCGTTGCGCGCCGCGCTCGCGCGCAGGATCTCGCCGAGGGTCAGCGACGGCACGGTGGCTTGTCGTTCCCGCGCAAGCGGGAATCCAGGTCAGAGGTCACGAGCGCTCTACGCACGCATGGATCCCGGTCTGCGCGTGGATGGCGAGGCGAATCAAAGCACTTCGAACAGCCCCGCGGCGCCCATGCCGCCGGCGACGCACATCGTCACGACGACGTGCTTCACGCCGCGGCGCTTGCCTTCGAGCAGCGCCGCGCCCACCAGCCGCGCGCCGCTGACGCCGTACGGGTGCCCGAGCGCGATCGCACCGCCGTTCACGTTCAGGAGCTCGTCCGGGATGCCGAGCCGGTCGCGGCAGTAGAGCACCTGCACCGCGAACGCCTCGTTCAGCTCCCCACAGTCCGATGTCGTCCGTCTTGAGGCCAGCGCGGTTCAGGAGCTTCGGCACCGCGTACACCGGGCCGATGCCCATCTCGGCCGGCTCGCAGCCCTCGACCGCGAAGCCGCGGAACACGCCGAGCGGCTCGAGACGACGTCGCTCGGCGATCTTCGCGTTCATCACGACGCAGGCCGCGGCCCCGTCGGAGAACTGGCTCGCGTTGCCGGCGGCGACCACGCCGCCCTCGACCGCCGGCTTGATCTGCGCGACGCCCTCGTAGGTGGTGTCAGCCCGGATGCCCTCGTCGCGGTCGGCGGTCACCTCGCGGACACCCTCCTTGCCGGTCTGCTTGTCGAGCAGCTTCATGCGCGCGGTGACCGGGAATATCTCGGCCCTGAACTTGCCGGCCCTGTCCGCCGCAGCCGCGCGCTGCTGGCTCTGCACGCCGTAGCGGTCCTGCGCCTCGCGGCCGATGTCGTACTTCTTCGCCACGTACTCGGCGGTCTGCAGCATCGGCCAGTAGATTTCCGGCTTGTGCCGCAGCAGCCAGTCGTTCGCGAGCATGTGCTTGTTCATCTCGTTCTGGACGCACGAGATCGACTCGACGCCGCCGGCGACGTAGATGTCGCCCTCGCCGGCGATGATGCGCTGCGCGGCCATCGCCACGGCCTGCAGCCCCGACGAGCAGAACCGGTTCACCGTCACGCCCGGCGTGCGCACCGGGCAGCCCGCGCGGATCGCGATCTGCCGCGCGATGTTCGAGCCGGTGGCGCCCTCCGGCAGCGCGCAGCCCATGATCACGTCCTCGACCTCCGCCGGCGCGACGCCGGCGGTCTCGAGCGCGTGCTTGACGGCGTAGCCGCCGAGCTTCGCGCCGTGCGTGTTGTTGAACGCGCCGCGCCAGGACTTGGTGAGCGCGGTGCGGGCGGTCGATACGATGACGGCTTCGTTCATGCCGGACTCCCTGGAAATGCTGCGGCGGCGGCCGGACGAACGCCAGCCGGGCGCCCGATTATCCGGGAAAACCGGTCCCGGGCGTGCGGCCGCGGGCGATCGCGTCAGCGACGAAGCTGCGCGCCTCGGCGACGTCGGTCGTCGTGCTTTCGGGCCGGCAGGACCGCGAGAGCGTCGCCCGGGCGCTCGAGCTCGGCGCAAGCGGCTTCATTCCGAAGTCGGCGCCGCGCGATGTGTTGCTGGCGCCTTCAACCTCATTCTCGCCGGCGGCATGTACATCCCGCCCGGGATCCTCGCCCATCGGGCGGCCGATCGCGGGGCGGCGCGGCCCCGCGCCGCGGGTGCCGATGCGGCGCTCGCCGAGCGGCAGCTGGAGGTGCTCGCACTGCTGATGCAGGGCAAGAGCAACAAGGCGATCCGCTGCGCGCTCGACGCCTTCAGCGCACGCACTCCGCCTCCGGCCGCCCCAGGCGGCCGACCTCGCCGTACAACGGAATCGCGCGCCGCGGCATCGAAGTCTCGCACAGCCGCCCGGAAGGCGCCCGGTATTGGACGCTCGGCCGCGCCGGTCAATCATACTCAGGGAGTCGTACCGGCGCCGCCCGGCGCGCCGCGCGCGACCGGCGGCGACGGCCTATGCTTGAGGCCTCGGCGCGCCGCGACGCCCGTGGCGCCGCCCCGGAAGCGTTCAACGGGAGATCGTGATGCCTGTCGAGACCGTCGAGCGGTCGCTCGCCGCCGCCCTCGCGCCGCTGCTCGGCGAGCGCCTGTCCACCAACCCGGCGGTGCGCGAGCGGCACGGGCAGGGCGAGTCGTACCACCCTCGCAGCCGCCCGACGCGGTTGTCTTCCCGCAGTCGACCGAGGAGGTCGCCGAGATCGTGCGGCTCTGCGCGAAGCACCGCACGCCGGTCATCGCCTTCGGCACGGGGACCTCGCTCGAGGGGCACGTCGGGGCGGTGCGCGGCGGGGTGTGCATCGACCTCGGCGGCATGAACCGCGTGCTCGAGGTCAACGTGGACGACCTCGACTGCCGCGTGCAGGCGGGCGTCACGCGCAAGCAGCTGAACGCCTACGTCAAGGACACCGGGCTCTTCTTCCCCATCGACCCCGGCGCCGACGCCTCGCTCGGCGGCATGACCGCGACGCGCGGCTCGGGCACGATGGCCGTGCGCTACGGCACGATGCGCGAGAACGTGCTCGGCCTCACGGTCGTGCTCGCCGACGGGCGCATGATCCGCACCGGGACGCGCGCGCGCAAGTCCGCCGCGGGCTACGACCTCACGCGCCTCTTCGTCGGCTCGGAGGGCACGCTCGGCGTCATCACCGAGATCGCGCTCAGGCTGCATCCGGTGCCGCAGGCGATCAGCTCGGCGGTGTGCGCCTTCCCGTCCCTCGCCGACGCGGTGAACACCGTGATCACGGCGATCCAGTCGGGCATCCCGGTCGCGCGCATCGAGCTCCTCGACGACGTGATGATGCGCGGCGTGAACGCGCACGCGGGATTCCACTACGCCGAGCGGCCCACGCTCTTCTTCGAGTTCCACGGCACCGAGGCGGCCGTGGCCGAGCAGGCCGGGATGCTGGGCGAGATCGCGCGCGAGCACGGCGGGCTCGCGTTCCAGTGGGCGATGCGGCCCGAGGAGCGGAGCCGCCTGTGGCAGGCGCGCGACAACACGCTCTACGCCGGCATGGCGCTCAGGCCGGGGTCGAAGGCGCTCATCACGGACGTCTGCGTGCCGATCTCGCGGCTCGCCGAGTGCATCGTGGCGACGCGGCGCGACATCGACGCGTCGGGCCTCGTCGTTCCCATCGTCGGCCACGTCGGCGACGGCAACTTCCACCTGCTCGTGCTGGTGAAGCCCGGCGACGCCGGGGAGCTCGCGCGCGCCGAGGCGCTGAACGAGCGCCTGGTGCATCGCGCCCTCGCGATGGGCGGGACCTGCACCGGGGAGCACGGCATCGGCGCCGGCAAGATCGCGTTCCTCGCGGCCGAGCACGGCGAGTCGGTGGCGGTCATGCGCGCGGTGAAGGCCGCGCTCGACCCGCAAAATTTGATGAACCCCGGGAAGATCTTCGCCGCCTGACGGCGCCCCGCCGTCATTCCCGCGCGGGCTTGCGCGCCACGAGGTCGACGAGCGCCGACATGCCGCTGTGGCGCGCGCCCTCGTGGATCTCGTCGTCGTGCTCGACCAGGTGCGCGATCTCGAGACCGCCGAACGCCTTGCGCAGGAGCGACTCGGTGTACATGTTCTCGGCGTGCGGCGGCCCGCCGGTCTTGTACTCGAGCTGGCGCGGGGTGTAGCCCTGGAGGAGAAGCAGCCCGCCCGGCGCCAGCGCGCGGTGCAGGCCGGCGAACACCCGCGCGCGCTCGGCCGGCGGCGAGAACTGGATGAAGATCGCGACGACCAGGTCGTAGGCGCGCGCGTCCCAGTCCCATGCGTAGATGTCCGCGAGGCGGTGGTCGACCGCGACCCCGCGCTCGGCGGCGAGCTTGCGCGCCTTCTCGACCGCGGGCGGCGAGAAGTCGAACGCGGTGACCGCGAGCCCCTGCCCGGCGAGCCAGACGCTGTTGCGTCCCTCGCCGTCGGCGATCGAGAGCGCGCTCATGCCGGGGCGCAGCAGATGCGCCTGGCTCGCGAGAAAGGCGTTCGGCGCGGTGCCGTAGTGGTAGTGGGCGCCGCCGAAGCGCTCGTTCCAGTAGGCAAGCTCCCCGGACTTCTGCATCGTGCTCAGTTGAACGTCTTGCCCGCGAGGGCGAGCTTCTCGAGGAGCGGCGCGGGCTGCCAGCACTCGCCGTGGTGGCCCGTCGCGAAGGACTGGATCGCCGTCAGCACCCGCGCGAGCCCGACGGTGTCGGCGTAGAACATCGGGCCGCCGCGGTGTACCGGGAAGCCGTAGCCGGTGAGGTACACCATGTCGATGTCCACGGCGCGGAGCGCGATGCCCTCCTCGAGGATGCGCGCGCCCTCGTTCGTGAGCGCGAAGATGCAGCGCTCGACGATCTCGGCCGGGGGCACGCCGCGGGGCTTGACGCCAATCTCGCGGCGGTAGTCGTCGATCAGCTTCTCGATCTCGGGGTCGGGCCTGGGCGTGCGGTCGCCCTTCTCGTACTTGTAGACGCCGGCGCCCGACTTCTGGCCGAAGCGGCCGAGCTCGCACACGCGGTCGATCCAGGCCGAATAGGGCCGCGCCTTCGGGTCTGCCTTTGATTCCTCGGTGCGACGCTTGCGTACGGCCCAGCCGATGTCCTGGCCTGCCATGTCGAGCATCGCGAACGGGCCCATCGCCATGCCCCAGTCCTGCAGGGCCTTGTCGACCTCCTGCGGCGCGGCGCCCTCGTCGACCAGGAAGAACGCCTGGCGCACGTACTCCTCCATCATGCGGTTGCCGATGAAGCCGTCGCACACGCCGGAGACGATGCCGACCTTGCGCAGCCGCCGGGCGAGCTTCATCGCCGAGGCGAGCACGCTCTTCGAGGTCTTCGCGCCGCGCACGATCTCGAGCAGGCGCATCACGTTCGCCGGGCTGAAGAAGTGCAGGCCGATCACGCGCTCGGGCCGCTTCGTCGACGCCGCGATCTCGTTCACGTCGAGCGTTGAAGTGTTGGTGGCGAGGATCGCGTCCGGCTTCATGACCTCGTCGAGCCGGCGGAACACCTCGCGCTTGAGGTCCATCTTCTCGAACACCGCCTCGATGACGAGGTCGCAGTCCTTGATCTCGCCGTACGAGAGGGTCGGCTGGATGAGCCCCATGCGCCTGTCCATGTCGGCTTGCGCGAGCCGGCCCTTCTCCACCGTCGCCGCGTAGTTCTTGCGGATCACGCCGATGCCGCGCTCGAGCGCGTCCTGCTGCACGTCGAGCAGCTTGACCGGGATGCCCGCATTGGCGAACGCCATCGCGATGCCGCCGCCCATGGTGCCCGCGCCGATGATCGCCGCGGACTTCACGTCGACGGTCGGGGTGTCCTTGGGCACGTCGGGAATCTTCTCCACCGCGCGCTCGCCGAAGAAGGCGTGGCGCATCGCCTTCGACTCGGAGGTGACCACCAGCTCCTCGAAGCGGGCGCGCTCGAACTTGCGTCCCTCGTCGAACGGCAGCGTCACCGCGGCCTCGACGCACTCGACGATCTTCGGCGGCGCCGGATAGCCGCGCGACTGCTTCGCGACCCGCTCTTTGGCGGCCTTGAAGAACGCCGCCGGATCCCCCGCGAGCGTCGCCCGTTCGTCGCGCAGGCGGCGCAGCGGGCGCTGCTCCGCGACGATCTTCGCCGCGTACTTGAGCGCGAGCTCGAGCAGGTCGCCCTGGACGATCTCGTCGACGAGCCCCTTCGGTGCCTTCTCCGGGGTCACCGGGTTGCCGGACACCATGAGCTCGAGCGCCGCCTCGGCGCCGATCGCGCGCGGCAGCCGCTGCGTGCCGCCCGCGCCGGGCAGGATGCCGAGCTTCACCTCGGGCAGCGCGAGCTGCGTGACGGGCGCGGCCACGCGGTAGTGGCAGCCGAGCGCGAGCTCGAGACCGCCGCCCATCGCGAAGCCGCCGATCGCGGCGACGACCGGCTTTCGCATCGCGTCCAGCATGTCGATGATCTGGTGCAGCGTCGGGTCCATCGACGCCTTCGGCGTGTTGAACTCGCTGATGTCGGCGCCGCCGGAGAACGCCTTCGCCGAGCCGATGATCACCACGGCCTTCACCGCCGCGTCCGCGGCGGCGCGTCGGAGGCCCTCGGTGATCGCCACGCGCAGCGGGTGCCCGAGGCCGTTCACCGGCGGGTTGTGCATCGTGATCACGGCGATGCCGTCGCGGACGGCGTAGGGAGTGGGGTCGCTCATGCTGGATCTCCGGAAGCGTGCGCTCCCGCGCGCCCGCGGGGCCCGCGGGGCGGGGAAGAGAGGTTCCGGATTGTACCGGCTCCGAACCGGCGCTACCGTGATGCGGGTCGTGGATCCCGCCCCGGCAGATGCAGTCGCCGCTCGAGCGGCAGGCCGAGCGGCGACTGGATGCCCACCACGTTGGCGACGCCCACGCCGAACGGCATCGCGCGCCAGTCGACCGCGCGGCCGTATCTCGCCGCGAGCGCGTCGGTGCGCAGGCTCGCGAAGCAGCCGATCGGCGAGACGAAGCCGAAGCAGGGCGCGATCGGCGGAGGCTCGGACTTCGCCGGCGCCCGGTCCGCCGTGGCGGCGTCGCGCCGCCCTTACCGCTTGCGTTTCGCGGCCGCGCGCTTCTTCGCCTTGGCCGGTTTCGCCTTGCGAGCGCTGCGCGCGGGGCGCTTCTGCGCGGTCTTCGGCGGCGCGAATCGCGCGACGACCTCTCCCGACACCGGGTCGGTGACGCCGAGGCCGCCGCCGAGGTCCTCGAGCATGCCGCGCAGCCGATCGAGGGTCGTGATCATCGCGGGCCGCGCGGCGGCGAGCGACTGCATGCTGCGCCACTCGCCCACGTAGCAGAACGTCCGGTCTCCGGTCCTGATCACCGCTCCGCCGAGGGAGCCCTTGTACACCTGACGCACTTTCCGGTACGTCTCGACGAACTGCGTCTCACACCCCGGTTTCACGCGGAACCGGACCACGTTGAACGCCGTCATGATGTCCTCCTCCTCTGTTGGACTGCATCACATGGACCACACCTCGCGCGCGACCTCGACCACCCGCTCGAGCTTGCGCCACTGCTCGTCCTCGGAGAGCGCGTTGCCGTGATGGGTGCTGGAGAAGCCGCACTGCGGCGAGAGGCACAGGTTCTCGAGCGGAACGTACCTCGCGGCCTCGTCGATCCGTCGCTTGAGCGCGTCCTTGTCCTCGAGTGCCCCGACCTTCGTCGTGACCAGGCCGAGCACGACCTTCTTTCCGCGGTTCTTCCCATCACGGGGCAGCAGGCGCAACGGCGCGAAGGTGCCGGCGCGCTCGCTGTCGAACTCCATGAAATAGGCGTCGACGTCGGTCGCGAACATCGCCTCCGCGACCGGTTCGTAGCCGCCGGAGGCGACCCACGCGCTCTTGAAGTTGCCGCGGCAGGTGTGCATCGCGATCGTCATTCCCGCCGGCCGGCCGGCGAGGGCGGCGTTGATCGCGTCGGCGTAGATGCGCGGAAGCGCGTCGGGATCGTCGCCGTTCGCGCGGCAGCTCGCGCGCACCGTCTCGTCGCAGAGGTAGGCGAACGCGACGTCGTCGAGCTGCAGGTAGCTGCAGCCGGCCGCGGCGAGGTGGGCGATCGCCGCTCGGTAGGCGGCGGCGGCGTCGGCCCAGAACCCGGCGAGGTCGGGATAGGCCGCGCGCGAGATCGACGCGCGACCGCCGCGCAGGTGAAGCATCGAGGGCGACGGGATCGTGAACTTCGCGGTCCGCGCGGTCGCCGACCCCAGGAACGCGAAGTGGTCGGCCATGATCGGCCGCGTGCAGCGCACCCTCGCGGTCACGGTGGCGATCGGCGGCTGCTCCTCGGTGCCGCCGAACTTCGGCCCCGGGTTCTCGCGCAGGGTCACGCCCTCGAGCTGCGCGAGGAAGTCGAGATGCCACCAGTCGCGGCGGTACTCGCCGTCGGTGACGCCTTGCAGGCCGATCGCTTCCTGCCGCGCGACCGCGGCCCGGATCGCCGCGTCCTCGACCGCGCGGAGGCCCTCGGCGTCGAGCTCGCCGCGCCGGTGCCGCGCGCGCGCCGCGACGAGCTGCGGCGGGCGGAGCAGGCTGCCGACGTGGTCGGCGCGGAACGGAGGTTTCACCGGTGAGCGGCCCAGGGCGGGCGGTGAACGGTCGGCCGGCGGCGCGTCAGCGCGATCGCGCGCCGAACGCGCGGCCGCCGTCGGTGTAGCCGTATAGGCCCGAATTCATCGCGCGTTGCCGCGCGAGCCCGAGCACGGTGCGCGACCACGGCATCGGAATGCCCAGGCGCGCGCCGATCTCGCACGGCGCGGCGAGGATCGCGTCGAGCTCGGGCGTGCGGCCGAGCTCGAAGTCGAGCAGCATCGACGTCTTGAACGCGCCGAGCTTGCGGGTCACCGCGAAGCGCTGCTCGATCGTCATCCCCATGTCGATCCCGAGCGCCCGGCCGACGGCGGCGGCCTCGGTCATCATCCCCGCACGAGCTCGAGGGTGAGCGGATCGTCCATGATCACGTCGGCGGTCGACCCGGTGAGCGCGCTGATGGGGTTCATGTTCATGTTGCCCCACAGCTTGATCCAGACCTCGCGCTGGATCGCTTCGGCGACCTGCGTCTCGAAGCCGGCCCGGCGCAGGAGCGAAACGGTCTGCTCCAGCCGCGCGCTCGTCGCGCCGGACGGCTCGCCCAGGATCAGCAGGTTGCCGGCCTTGCGCCGGATGACCCCGGGCGATTCGACCGCGGCCGAGAGATGCACGACCGCGCCGATCACGTTCCGCGGGGGCAGGGCGCGCGCGATGGCGCCTTCCGGGTCCACCGAGGCGAGCCGCGATCCGGCGAGCGCCCCGCCGAAGCCGTGGAAGAACCACCACGGCACGCCGTTGATCGCCGGCACGACCACGGTATCGGGGCCGGCGAGCGGTGCGAGCGTCGCCGCGGCATCGCGCAGCTGGTGCGCCTTCAGCCCGACGACGAGCACTTCCTGCCGCCCGAGCGCGGCCGGGTCGCTCTCGGCGCGCACGGCGACCCGCGCGCGCGCGCCCGTCTCGTCGACGAGCTCGAGGCCGCGCGCGCGCATGCGCTCGAGGTGCGCGCCGCGCGCGAGCACGCTCACCTGCTCTCCCGCGAGCGCGAGCCGCGCGGCGATGAGACCGCCGACCGCGCCGGCGCCGGCGACGCAGATGCGCGCGGCGGCCTCGCTCACGCCTTGTACCCCGGGTCCTTCGCGTCGACCGCGCGCACGAGGGCGGCGAACACCGCCTCGCACAGCGCCGGCTCGGCCGGTCCGGCCTCGCGCGTTGTCTGCTCGAACACCGCCGGCGCAATAGGGTGCAGGCGCCCCGCGCCGGCGGCCGCGATCTGCAGGTCGCACGCCCGCTGCAGCGTCCACAGCCACATGAACGCCTCGGGCAGGGTGCGGCCCCAGGTGAGCAGGCCGTGGTTGCGCAGGATCAGGATCTGCTTGTCGCCCATGCTCGCGAGCAGCCGCGCGCGCTCGCCCGCGTTCACGGTGACGCCCTCGAACTCGTGGTACGCGACGCGGCCGCGGAGCTGCGCGCCGTAGAAGGTGTCGTGCGCGAGGCCCTCGCCGAGCGAGGCGACCGCCATGCCGGTCGTCGTGTGGGTGTGCATCACGCAGTGGGCCGCCTCGATCGCGCCGTGGATCGCGCTGTGGATCACGAAGCCCGCGCGGTTGATCGGATGCGGCGTCGGCCGCACCGGGTTGCCCTCGAGGTCGATCGTCACCAGGTTCGAGGCGGTCACCTCGCGGTAGTGCAGGCCGAACGGGTTGATCAGGAACAGCCGCTCCGGCCCCGGCACGCGCAGCGTGATGTGGTTGAAGACGAGCTCGGTCCAGCCGAGGTGGTCGAACACGCGGTAGCACGCGGCGAGCCGGATCCGCGCCGCGCGCTCGTCATCGGTGAGCGGGACGCTCGCGTCCGTCCGTGCCGCGTTCGACATGTGGAGAGGCATGCGGCGCTCCTTCAGTGCGCGGCGACGCGCGCGGCGAGCACCGCGGCGCGCCCGCTGCGCAGCGCCTCCAGGCAGCGGCCGATCGCCGCGGGCAGCGCTTCGGGGTCGTCGACCGCCTCGGCGTGCGCGCCGCACGCCTCGGCGACCTTGTGCAGGTCGATGCCGCGCGCGAGCGTCGACTGGTACTCGCCGGCCTCTTTCGCGGCGCCGTCGGGATAGACGCGCAGCGTCGAGGCCTTCACCGCCGCCCAGCCGCCGTTGTCGAGCACGACGGAGAGGATCGGCAGCGCGTACTGCTTCGCCACCGCGTACACCGCGAGCGGCGTAGTGAAGTAGAAGCTGCCGTCGCCGAGGATCTGCACGATGTCGCGCTCGGGCTGCGCGAGCTTCAGGCCGAGCGCCATGCCGCCGGAGAAGCCGAGCCCGCCGCCGCCGGTGCCGACGTAGGTACCCGGTCGCGTGCGCTCGACCTGATCCTGCACGACGCCGGCGTTGCGCACCGCCTCGTTCACCACGATCGCGTCCGGGCCGATGGCGCGGCCGACTTCGGCGCAGACGTAGGCCGCCGAGAGCGCGCCTCGCGCGCCGTGCGCCGCGGCCGCGCGCGCGACCGCCTCGCGCCGCGCGGCGTTCGATCGCGCCCACGACTCGATGCGGCCGCGCGAGCGCGCACGCTGCGACTCACCCGTGCGCGCCTTCAGTGCGGCGACGAGCTGCGCCAGCACGCGCGCCGAGGAGCCCTGGATGCGCTGGTCGGCGGGGGAAGTCCCACAGCGGGATGTCCTGCTTGATCGGGTCGACGTCGATCTGCGCCCAGAACGTCGCCGGGTTCTCGCGCCGGTCCTTCAGCACCCAAGGCACGTCCACGTCGACCAGCAGGCCGAGGTCGGCCTCCGCGAGCGCTTCGGTCGGCGCGAACCCGCCGAAGCACGGCGAGGTGCGGTCGATGTTGAGGTGGATCGGGTTGTGCTCGTAGACGCGGATGCCTGCGAGGCGGGCAAGCTCGTCGAGGAGCGCGGGCGCCTCGCGATAGCGGCCGGCGTACGCGGTGACGAGCATCGGCCGCTCGGCCGCGAGCAGCCGGTCGGCGAGCGCGACGACCGCGTCCGGGTCGGCGCCGGCCGCCTTGAGCGGTCCGTACTTCGCGGCCGGGTAGCTCGTCACGGCGGTCTCCTCCCACTGTCCGGCGAGCGCCTCGCGCGGCAGGTTGAGGTAAACCGGGCCGGCCGGATCGCTCTCCATCACGGCCTGCGCGCGCCGCAGGAGCTCCTTGGCGACGATGCCCGCGTCGAGCGAGTGCTCCCACTTCGCGTACGGGCGCACGATCGAGGGCATATCGCGCACGTCCTGCATGTAGTGGATGTAGCTGTCGCGCGCGCCGACGAGCTCGCCGCGCGAGGTCGCGGGCGCCTTGCCCGCCATCACCAGCGCGGGCAGCCGGTAGCGCTGCAGGTTGTGCATGCCGGCGGCCACGTTTCCGGTGCCGACGTCGACGTGCACCAGCACCGCCTGCCCGCGGCCGGTCGCGAGCGCGTAGCCGCCCGCCATGTGGATCGCGACGTTCTCGTGCGGGCACAGGATGAACCGCGGCGCCGCGCGGCCCTCCCGCCGCCAGCGCGCCAGCTCCTCGATGACCGGCGCGTGATCGGTCCCGAGGTTGGCGAACACGTGCTCGACGCCCAGCTCGCCGAGCCCCTCGAGGAGATAGTGCGCGGTCGAACGCGGGGCCACCCTGCCTCCTGGACGTCGCGGGATTGCCGGCGAGTATAGCCGAGGCGCCGGCAGCGCTTGCGCCGGCGCGCAGCGTGTTGACACTCACCGGGGGCGCCGGTAAGTTGGCCGAGCGGTGGCCGCGCGCGGTGCGACGCATCCTCGCCCCCGCGCCCGTTTCAATCGCATCCGCCAGAGGTGTCCGATGCTGCGTGGCCAGATGATGGACATGCCGCTTCTGATCTCGTCGCTGATCAGGGCATGCCGACGCGTGTCACGGCGACACGGAGGTCGTCTCGCGCACCGTCGAGGGACCGGTCCACCGGTACACCTACTCGGACCTGCACCGGCGCGCGAAACAGCTCGCGCAGGCGCTCACGCGGCTCGGCGTGCGCGCGGGCGACCGGATCGGGACGCTGGCGTGGAATGGCTATCGGCATCTCGAGCTCTATTACGGCGTCTCCGGCATGGGCGCGGTGACGCACACGATCAATCCGCGGCTCTTCGCGGACCAGATCGCCTACATCGTGAACCACGCCGAGGACGCGTACGTCTTCTTCGACTTGACGTTCGTGCCGCTCGTCGAGAAGCTCGCGCCGCAGTGCCCCGGCGTGAGAGGCTGGGTGGCGATGACCGATCGCGCGCACGTGCCGCAGGCGAGACTCGCGAAGCTGCTCTGCTACGAGGATCTCCTCGGCGCCGAGAACGGCGACTACGCATGGCCGCAGTTCGACGAGTGGGCCGCGTCCGGCCTGTGCTACACCTCGGGCACGACCGGCAACCCGAAGGGGACGCTGTACGCCCACCGCACGACGGTGCTGCACGCCTACGCCGCCTCGCTGCCCGACGTCTTCAACGTGTCGGCGCGCGAGGTCATTTTGCCGGTGGTGCCGATGTTCCACGTGAACTCGTGGGGCGTCGCGTATCTTGCGCCGATGAACGGGGCGAAGCTCGTGCTGCCGGGCGCGGGGCTCGACGGCAAGAGCCTGTACGAGCTGTTCGAGACCGAAGGGGTCACGGTGACCGCGGGCGTGCCGACGGTGTGGCTGGGGCTCCTCGCCTACGTCGCGGAGCACGGCCTGCGCTTCTCCTCGCTCCGGCGCGCGGTGGTCGGTGGCTCGGCCTGCCCGCCGGCGATGATCACGCGGTTCGCCGAGCTCGGCGTCGAGTGCATCCACGCCTGGGGCATGACCGAGATGAGCCCGCTCGGAAGCTTCGGCATGCTCAAGGGCAAGCACCTGGGGATGCCGCCCGAGCAGCAGTTCGAGAAGCGCGTGAAGCAGGGCCGGGCGATCTTCGGCGTCGAGATGAAGATCGTCGACGGCGCGGGCCGCGAGCTGCCGCGCGACGGGAAGGCCTTCGGCGACCTGCTGGTGCGCGGGCCATGGGTGACCTGCGGCTACTTCAAGGGCGAGGGCGGCGACATCCTGCGCGACGGCTGGTTCCCGACCGGCGATGTGGCCACGATCGATCCCGACGGCTACATGCAGATCACCGACCGCTCCAAGGACGTCATCAAGTCGGGCGGCGAGTGGATCAGCTCGATCGAGCTCGAGAACATCGCGGTCGCGCACCCGGCGATCGCCGAGGCGGCAGCGATCGGTGCCGCGCACCCGAAGTGGGACGAGCGGCCGCTCATCGTCGCCGTGAGGAAGGCGGGCGCCGAGGTGACGCGCGAGGAGCTCCTGACGTTCTACGAAGGCAAGGTGGCGAAGTGGTGGATCCCGGACGACGTAGTCTTCGTCGAGGCGCTGCCGCACACCGCGACCGGCAAGCTGCTCAAGACCCAGCTGCGCCAGGAATTCGCGAAGCACAAGCTGCCCACGGCGTGACGCAGCGCACGGCGGGCAGTGGGGGGTGGACAGCGGACAGTGAATAGCGGGCGCTGAGCGGCGCGGGCGCGCCCGGGCCGCCAGCGTACCGGCTCTTCACTGCGCGGCCGACCCCGCCGCGCTACACTCCCGGGCGTCGCTGCCGACGGGCAGCCCCGAGGCCGCCAATGAACGACATCCTCATCGGGCGCGAGGACGCGATCCTGCGCATCCAGCTCAACCGGCCCGCCAAGAAGAATGCGCTCACCGCCCAGATGTACGCCGCGCTCGCCGCGGCGCTCGCCGGCGCGGACGCCGATCCCGGCGTGCGCGCCGTGCTGGTGCACGGCATCGCCGAGGCGTTCACCGCCGGCAACGACCTGCAGGACTTCCTCGCCAACCCGCCGCGCGACGACTCGGCGCCGGTGTTCGAGTTCCTGCAGACGCTGACCCGCGTCGAGAAGCCGCTCGTCGCCGCGGTCACCGGCGTGGCGATCGGCATCGGCACGACCATGCTCCTGCACTGCGACCTCGTCTATGCCGCCGAAGATGCGCGCTTCGCGCTGCCGTTCGTGAACCTCGGGCTGTGCCCCGAGGCGGCGTCCTCCTTCCTCCTGCCGGCAGTCGCCGGCTACCAGCGCGCCGCGGAGCTCCTGCTGCTCGGCGAGCCGTTCGACGCGGCGCGCGCGCGCGAGATCGGCATGGTGAACGAGGTGCTGCCGCCCGAACTGGTGCTGACTGCCGCCGAGCAGGGGGCGCGCAAGCTCGCCGCGAAGCCCCCGCCTCGGTGCGCCTGTCCAAGCGGCTGCTGAAGGCGCAGACCCGGGCAATGACGGAGGCCGCGCTCGCCGCGGAGCTGCGCGAGTTCCGCGAACGGCTCGTGTCGCCGGAGGCGAAGGAGGCGTTCGCCGCCTTCCTCGAGAAGCGCAAGCCCGATTTCGCGCGCTTCGCCTGACCGCGCGCAGGGGAGCACACGCCAGTGCAGCGACGTTTCAAGCAAGTCGACGTGTTCACCGCGCGAGCATTCCGCGGCAATCCGGTCGCGGTCGTGCTCGACTGCGCGAATCTTTCGCCGGCGGACATGCAGCGAATCGCGCGCTGGGCCAATCTCTCGGAGACGACGTTCGTGCTGCCGCCCGAGCAGGGCGGCGACTACCGCGTGCGCATCTTCACGCCGCTGAGCGAGCTGCCGTTTGCCGGTCATCCGGCCATCGGCACAGTGCACGCCGTGCTCGAGGCGGGCATGCTCGCCGCCGACAGACCGCAGCTCGTGCAGGAGTGCAGCGCCGGGCTGCTGCCGGTGCGCGTCGAGCAGGCCGGTCCCGAGCGGCATTTCTTCGTCCGGGCGCCGGCGGCCTCGTTCCGGCCAATCGAGGACAACGAGCTCGACGAGCTCGCCGCGGCGCTCGATGCCGACGCCGGGCCGACGGTGCGTCCGCTCGTCGTCAGCGTCGGGCCCACGTGGGCGGTGCTCGATCTCGGCAACGCCGAGGCGGTCGCCGCCGTGCAGCCGAACATGAGCGCGCTCGCGGGTGTCTCGCGCGCGATGCGGATCACCGGCGTTGTCGTCTTCGGCCGCGATCCGGGCGGCGATGCGCCGCTCAGGGCGCGCGCTTTCGCGCCTGCCGAAGGCGTGCCGGAGGATCCGGTGTGCGGCAGCGGAAACGTCTGCGTGGCCGCCTTCCTGCGCGAGACCGGGCTGCTCGCGGGCGTGGGCAACTTCTACTCGGTCAGCCAGGGCCGCGAGGTCGGCCGCGACGGCCGCGTGCACATGCGGGTGGACGTGGCGAGCGGCGCGATCGAGCTCGGTGGCGCAGCAGTGACGTGCATCGACGGCACGCTCTTCGGGTGATAACGACTATGAGCCTCAAAGGCAAGACCCTCTTCATCACCGGCGCCTCGCGCGGCATCGGCCTCGCCATCGCGCTGCGCGCCGCGCGCGACGGGGCGAACGTAGCGGTAGTGGCGAAGACCGAGCAACCCCACCCGAAGCTGCCCGGCACGATCTACACCGCAGCCGAGGAAATCGCGCAGGCGGGCGCGCATGCCGGCGCGCAGGCGCTGCCGATCCCGCTCGACATCCGCGACGACGCCAGGGTGGCCGAGGCGGCGAAGCGCGCGGCGGAGCACTTCGGCGGCATCGACATCCTGGTCAACAACGCGAGCGCGATCTCGCTCACCGGCACCGCCGAGACGCCGATGAAGCGCTTCGATCTCATGTTCGGCGTCAACGTGCGCGGAACGTTCGCCTGCTCGCAGGCGTGCCTGCCCTACCTCAAGGCCTCGGCGCAGGCGGGACGCAATCCGCACATCCTCAACCTCTCGCCGCCGCTCAACCTGAACCCGCGCTGGTTCAGGAGCCACGTCGCCTACACGATGGCCAAGTACGGCATGAGCATGTGCGTGCTCGGCATGGCCGAGGAGTTCCGCAGCGACGGCATTGCGGTGAACGCCCTGTGGCCGCGCACGGTGATCAACACCGCGGCGCTGGCGATGATCCCGGGCGTCGATCCGAAGATGTGCCGCACGCCGGAGATCCTGGCCGACGCGGCGCACGCGATCCTTGCGCGCGACGCGCGCAAGCACACCGGCAACTTCTACATCGACGAGGAAGTCCTCGCCGCTGAAGGCATCACGGATCTCGGCAGGTACGCCGTGCTGACCGGCAACAACAAGTTCCTGCCCGACCTGTTCCTCGACTGATGCGTTCGCTTCGCCGGCACCGAGCGGCCGCGTCCGCGCGTCCTGCGGTCCGGGAAGGCTCTCCGCGCCGGCTGCTTGCCGCAGCGCTCGCGCTTCTGCTCGGTGCCGCGGCGGCGGCTCCGGCGCACGCGCAGGTCTACAGCTGGCGCGATGCGCGGACCGGTCAGCTTCGCATTTCGACCGTGCCGCCGCCGTGGCTGCGCGAAGGCGGTGCGGTGGCGGGCGGGCCGAGGGTGAACGTGATCATGGACGGCGAGGTCGTCCCGCCCGAACGGATCGGTGCTGGCGGCGCGGTGCTCGAGACGGAGCCTGCGGCACCCGGTGCGGGTGCCGCAGGGACACGGGACGACGAGGTGAGCGTTCCGGACCTGATCGAGCGGCGCAGCGTCCTCGTCTCGCAACTCGTCACCGATGCCCTGCGCCTCGGGCCGGCGAGCGCGAACCGTGCGTTTTTCGATAAGCTCGACGCCTACCTTGCGGCGTGCGAGCAGCTCGACGCCGCCGATCCGGCCGGTGCGGCCGCGCGCAGGAGCGAGCGCAACCTGGAGACCCAGCGGATCAAGGCGAACATCGAGCGCGTGCTGCGCGACCCCGCCCAGCGCGTCGATTTCCAGGGCGAGGCGACGCGCTGGCTGAGCAGGAAGTCCGACCTGGCGGCGCAGCGCATCGTCCGTTGCCTGCGCGACGGATTCTGCTGAATCGTCTTCCGGGCGCGTGCATCCGCGCGCGGGCGCGCGCCGTATCAGACGCGTGAACCTCGATCGCGGGAGCCTCGGCGTCGGTCATCCCCGCGGAGGCGGGGATTCGGGAAGCTGTCGATTCCGTTTACCCCGGATTCCCCGGTGCGCGGGAATGACGATCTGCTGCAGCGCTTTCCTTGAACCGGAGGCACGCCTCATGAAGACAGTTTTGCTGGCGGGGGCATTCGCCGCCGCGCTCCTTGCAGGTCCCGCTGCGGCGCAGTCGCTGAACGGCTTTGACCTGCGCGGCGCGCTCGTCGATCCGGGCGAGATCCATCAGGGCGGACCGCCCAAGGACGGCATCCCGGCGATCGACCGGCCCAAGTTCGTTCCGGCCGCCCAGGCGAAGCTCGATCCGGGCGACCGCGTCCTCGGCGTGGCGTTGCACGGCGAGGCCAAGGCGTATCCGGTGCGCATCCTGAACTGGCACGAGGTCGTGAACGACAAGGTGGGCGGCGCGCCGGTCGCGGTGACCTACTGTCCCCTGTGCGGCTCGGGGGTCACTTTCTCCGCGCTGATGAACGCTAAACCGCGCACGTTCGGGGTGTCCGGGCTGCTGTACAACTCCGACGTGCTGCTCTACGACCGCGAGACGAACTCGCTCTGGTCGCAACTGCTCGCGCAGGCGGTCACCGGACCGGCGAAGGGGGCGAAGCTCGAGATCGTCCCGACCGCCCACACGAGCTGGGAGGACTGGCGGGCACGCCATCCCGGGACGCGCGTTCTCTCCGAAGACACGGGCTACGCGCGCGACTACGCGCGCGACCCCTACGCCGGCTACGACGTGAGCCCCGTCATCTTCTTTCCCGTCGCCAACGCGAGCGCGCGGTTCGACAGCAAGGAAGTCGTGCTCGGCGTCGAAATCGATGGGCGGCGCAAGGCCTACCCGTTTGCCGAGCTCGCGAAGACCGATGGGGACTTCGCCGACCGGGTGGGGGACCGCGACGTGCGAATCGTGTACGACCGCCGCCACCGCACTGCGCGCGTGCTCGACGCATCGGGCAAGGAGCTGGCGAGCGTCACAAGCTACTGGTTCGCCTGGTACGCCTTCTACCCGCAGACCGCGGTGTTCTACGCGGGCGAACGGTAAGGCGGGCTGCGGTCACGGCCGCTCGCCGGGTGCGCGCCGGCTCGACAAGAGCGCGACCGCGACCCCGGCGACAAAGCCGCCGATGTGCGCGCCGTGCGCGATACCACCCATGCCCGAGGCAACCAGGAACGGCAGCAGGTTGTCGACCAGCAGGTAGAGCGCGAGCACGATGCGCGCCGAGACGTGCAGTGTCCCGACGAAGAAGGGAAAGAGAAAGGCGAATAGGCGCACCGTGTTGTGCGGGAACCAGATGAAGTAGAAGCCGAGCACGCCGGAGATCGCACCCGAGGCGCCGATCATCGGAATCTGCGAGCCGAGGTTGAACGCGGTCTGGAACGCGGCGGCCGCGATCCCGGTCGCGAGGTACCAGAACAGAAAGCCGGCCGTGCCGAGCCGGTGCTCGACGTTGTTGCCGTAGATCCACAAGAACAGCATGTTCCCGGCGAGGTGCATCAGGCTGCCATGCAGGAACATCGAGGTGAACAGCGTGAGCGCGCTCATCGCGGCCGGCCGGAAGCCGTATTCGAACACGAAGAGGTCGTACAGGGTCGTGCGGCGTGCGAGCTCGAGCAGCGGCACGCCCGGCGGCAGCGAGTCGGCCATCGCGCGCAGGTACGCGTAGAGCAGCGGGTCCTGCGGGTCCGGGCGTTGCGCGCTCATCGGCACGGTCACCAAGACGAACACGAGCACGTTTGCCGCGACGAGCACGATCGTCACCCATGGGACCCCGCGCGGATTGGGGTGGTCGCTGAGCGGGAGGAGCATCGCACCGGAGTGTGCCACCGTGCGGCGCGGCGCGCCGGTCCGCGCCGCGCGGACCGGGCTTGGGGCGGGCCGCTGTGCCGCCGCGCGCCGGCTCAGTCCCCTGCGGTGATGATGATGAAGTACACGAGCGCCGCGATCCCGGCCGAGACGCCGAGGATGCCGCGCATGCGCTTCTTGTCGGTCCAGGTCACGCCTTCCTTCTTCTTCTTCGCCATGTTCCACTCGAGCACGACGATCAGGCAGCCGATCCCGAAGGCGATCAGCGCGTACTTCAGCTCTGGCGACATGGCGGGCTCCCCTCGATCGACCGATCGCTATTCTAGGGGCTCGCAGCCGTGCTGCGCGTGCAACGCGTCACAGGCGCGGGCCGCGCAGCGCCCAGGCATGCAGTGGCCACATGGCCAACGCCAGCGCGAGCGCGGCGGCGCCGAACGCCGCGACCGCGGCCTCTAGGCCGACGAGTTCGGCGAGCGCCCCCATCGAGACCGGCGTCACGAAATGCGAGATCTGCCAGCCGAGCCCGGACAGCGCGAGCGCCGAGCCGCGCTCGGCCGGGGCGCTCGTCTCGGCGACGGTCAGCTGGAAATAGACCGTCATCAGGCCCGAGCCGATGCCGACGCCGATCATGAACAGGGCGACCGGCAGCGAACCGGCGACGAACGCGACGGCGGCGATGCACGCGCCGATCACGAGCCCGGCCGTGACCGGGGTGCGCCGCGCCCGCGACGCCGCGCACGTGGCGGCCGACCCAGGCGCCGACGAGCGCCGCGCCCGCCGCGCGCAGCGCGATCAGCCAGCCGGTGGCGTCGCTCGAGTAGCCATGCTCGACCAGCAGGATCGGGTAGAACGACATCGAGAGCGAGAGCGGCAGCCCGGCCATGAATGCGCAGAGCATCGCGTAGTACGTCGTGCGCCGGCGCACGATCGCGGCGTACGCCGCGAAGATCCCGCGCGCCGCCTGCGCCTGCGGCGCAGCGTGCGCGAAGGCGAGCATCGCCGCGAGCGCGCACAGGCCGGCGCCCGCGAACACCCAGAACCCGGAGCGGAACCCGGCGAGGGCGACGACCAGGCCGGCCACACCGGTGCCGACGATCTGGCCGACGTTGGTGACCGAGTTCAGGCGGCCGGTCTGCCCGCCGCGGTCGCCCGGAAGCTGCATCGCGAGGCCCCAGATCGCGGGCCAGAACAGCGCGCGCGAGATCACGAGACAGGTTTGCCCGGCGAGCAGTCCGGGATAGCTCTGCGATAGCGCGAACAGGCCTCCGGCCAGCACGCTCGCGCCGTAGGCCGCGAGCGCCATGCGCCGCCCGCCGAAGCGATCGGTGAACGCGCCGCCGATCAGCGTGAAGGCGAAGTGCGCCAGCACCGGCGCGGAGAGAATGGTTCCGATCGCGAGCGCGGAGTAGCCGAGCTCGTACGCGTAGAGCGGCACGAGGATGTGACTCATGCCGAGCGTGACGCACCAGGCGAAGGCCGACAGGAAGAGCGGCGAGAGTGATGGCGGTTTCATCGTGTTCTTGTCGTGGCAGCCCGATTACCGTCCGGCCGACACCCGCCGAATACCGGGTCGGCGGCGGTTGAACCCGGCGCGTGCTCCGGAGCGTACCGCGGAACGGGGGGCGGGAAAGCGCTTGCGCGGGCGGACTCGGCCCACCCGCCTGCCCGGTGTTAAGCTTGCGGGTGCGTGGGCGTGCACTGGAGCCGCGCGCACGCCACACCTGCGCCAGTCGGCATGACGCACTTCACCAATTCTCTCGCCCGGCGTAACGAATCGGCCGGCCTCGACGATCCGGCTGTACCGGCGCCGAGGTGAACGACGTGCCGCTCGTCGCCCGGATCCTCGGCTTCGCGCTCGGCGTCGTCTTCTTCGCGGTGGCGCTCGTCTTCGCGTCGGTGCTCGCGCTCGTCGCGGGCGTCGCCGTGATCGTCCTGTGGGTCTACCTCTACTGGCATGCGCGCGCGCTCGGTCGGCGCGCTCCGGGCGCGGCGCGTCCCGGCGCGGTCGTCATCGACGGCGAGTACCGGATCGAGCACGATCCGGCCCGCGACGATCGCGGCGACACGCCTGGTCCGACACGCTCATCCGGTTCCGACCTGCGCGGCTGACGACGTCGCGCCGAGCGACGGGGCTTCGACACCGCGGCCGTCAGCGGCCGCGCCTCCGGCGAACCGCTCATCGCCTCCGCACCCGGTGGCGCATCGCCGGTGGGCAATCGCCGGAACCGCAGTGTTCACGATTTCACGCCGCGGAAGCCCGTAAGAACCTCTCGCGCTGCGGGACCAAGGAATGCTGGCCCGGTGCGTGCTAGTCAACGGGTAAACGACGCAAGAGTCTTCGCGCCGGACCGATGCGCGCCCGGTGCGAGGCGGAGAGAGCAATGTACGCTGCCTGGTTGACCATCGTCGCGATGGTGCTCGCGAGCGCCCTGTGGCTGGCGTGGGAGGGCTCCCAGCACCGCGGGCCGGCGTCTTCGGGGCGGCTGCGCGAGCGCGCGATGCTCGTCATCGGCGCCGTGCTCGCGGCTGCCGCCGCCGGCGTCGGCGCGATCGGTTATGCGTTCGTCATCGACCCCGAATCGCACGGGGCTGCTCCTGCCCGCGATCGCCTTCTCCGCCGCGCTCGCGCTCGGCGCCGGCGCGATCGCTCTCTTCCAGGCCGCCGGGCATCTGCGGCGCGCGCGCCGCGGCTGACCGGTGATCCGCCTTCGCGGGCCGCGCCCGCGCGCGGAATTCGCCCGCCCGGGCGGCAAGCGGTCACGTTTCGCGCCGGACCTTTCCGGTATGATCGGCGCGCACTTCGCGACCCGTCGCGTCAGGGAGCGTGCATGGAGTTGTACCTCGTCTGGCTGATCGCCGGGATCGTGCTGGTCATCGCCGAACTGCTGACCGGTACGTTCTACCTGCTCGTCCTCGGCATCGCCGCCCTCGCCGGGGCGGCGGTCGCGTACGCCGGTGCGCCGTTCTGGGCGCAGGCGATCGCGACCGCCGTCTTCGCGGTGGCCGGCGTCCTCTGGGTCCAGCGCCACAACCGCATGAAGCGGCAGCCCGGGATGCCGCCGCTCGACGTCGGCCAGCCGGTGAAGCTCGACGCGTGGGTGAACGAGGCCGACCGCCTCGCGCGCGTGCGCTATCGCGACGCGCTCTGGGATGCGCACGTCGCCGGCGAGATCCGCGGCGAGCCGGGCGAGGTGCTCTACATCACTGGCGTCGACGGCGCCACGCTGCGCGTCGCCAAGCGCCGCGACCGGTAGCGTTGATCCTCACCGCGTCGCTCGACAATGGCGGACCCGAACAAGCGGCCGTCGCCGGAGGACCGGATCCGCGCGCTGTTCGGCGTCCTCGCTGCGGGCAAGCTGGACTCGCCCAGATTGGGCGCGCTGCGCAAGCGCATCGCCGAGCGCGCCGCCCGCGCCGGACGCGCGATGCCGGACGCAGCCGTTCCTTCCGCATCTGCCCAATCACCGCAACCGGAGAGATCCGTCATGCTGCCCAAGATCATCATCGCCCTGGTGCTGTCGGTCGTGGTCTACGTGCTCGAGGCCACGCGGGCGTTCGCGGTGCCGTTTTTGATCCTCGCGCTCGCAGTGGTGTTCATCATCGAGGGCGTGCGGATCATTCCGCAGCAGGAAGCCTGGGTGGTCGAGCGGCTCGGCCGCTTCCACGAGGTGCTCGAGCCCGGGCTGCGGATCATCATCCCGATCGTCGACCGCGTCGCGTACAAGCACTCGCTGAAGGAGGTGCCGTTCGACGTGCCGGAGCAGGTGTGCATCACCAAGGACAACACCCAGCTCGCGGTCGACGGCATCGTGTACTACCAGGTCACCGACCCGCGGCTCGCCTCCTACGGCACCTCCGACTACCTGATGGCGATCACGCAGCTCGCGCAGACGACGCTGCGCTCCGAGGTCGGCAAGATGGAGCTCGACAAGACCTTCGAGTCGCGCGACGAGCTGAACCGCCAGATCGTCTCGGTGCTGGACGATGCCGGCCGCTCGTGGGGCGTGAAGGTGCTGCGCTACGAGGTGAAGAACCTGACGCCGCCTGAGGCGATCCTGCGTGCGATGCAGCAGCAGATCACCGCCGAGCGCGAGAAGCGCGCGGTGATCGCGAAGTCCGAGGGCCAGCGGCAGGAGGAGATCAACATTGCCGACGGCGCGAAGCAGGCGGCAATCCTCACCTCGGAGGGCGAGAAGACCGCCCTGATCAACAAGGCGCAGGGCGAGGCGACCGCAATCCGCGTCGTCGCCGAGGCCAACGCGGCCGCGATCCGCGTAGTCGCCGAGTCGCTCGACGGCGCGGGCGGCATGGACGCGGCGAATCTCAAGGTGGCCGAGGAGTACATCACCGCCTTCGCCAACCTCGCGAAGACCAGCAATACGCTGATCCTGCCGTCGAACCTCGCCGACGTCGCCGGTCTGATCGGCACCGCCATGACCGTGCTCGATCGGACGAAGGCGGGCGACGGCGCGATGGCGCCGGTATCGCGCGCGTGAGCGTCTGCGAGAAGGGGCTCGTCACGGTAAACGCGTGCGCGTTCGTGGGGGCGCTCGCCGCGGTGCCGCTGGCGCTGCGCCGGATTCCGCGCAATCGCGTGTACGGCTTCCGGATCCGCGCCACGCTCGCCGACGACGACGCGTGGTACGGCGCGGACGCGTACTTCGGGCGCTCGACATTCGCTGCCTGCGCCGCGGGCGCGATCGTCGTGCTGGACCGCAGTGGCGCCCCGGCGGGACGTTCTCCCGACGCGTCGATCGCCGCGCTCGTCGCGCCTGCGATGTTCGCCGTCCTCGCCATGCCGCGGCGCCTGCGCGCGACGAACCGCGGGCCGGTCTGCCGCCTGCGCCGCGATGAGCGCCGCCAGGGCGTGCGTGCTCGCCCCGTGCGCTTGCGCCGCGCGGCGCGGCCGTCGAGAATTGCGCACTGAGCGACGATCTGGACGGAGGAGGCGATGCGCGGCCGCTACAAGGGACGGCGTGAGGACGGACGGCTCCTCACCGGGGCGGGGCGTTACACGGCGGACTGGGATCTGCCGGGACAGCTGTACGGGGCGTTCCTGCGCTCGGATCGCGCGCACGCCGAGATCGTCCGCTTGAACGTCGCGCCCGCGCGAGCCGCCGCCGGGATCGTGGCCGTGCTCACCGGCGCGGACACCGCGCGCGCCGGGTACAAGTCGCCGCCGCCGCTGGTGAAGTACCCGGGCCGAGGCGGCGCGACGATCAAGGTGCCGCAGCGCGATCTGCTCGCGCGCGATCGCGTGCGCTTCGTCGGCCAGGAGATTGCGCTGGTCGTCGCGACCTCCGCGCTCGCCGCGCACGACGCGGCCGAGCTGATCGAGATCGAATATCGCGACCTGCCGGCGGTGGCCGACGCGCGCGACGCCCTAGTGCCCGGCGCGCCGCTGCTCTACGACGACGTGCCCGGCAACCTCTGCTTCGAGTTCGAGTACGGCGACACGGCCAAGACCGCCGCGGCGTTCGCGGCCGCGGCCCACGTGACGCGCCTCACGCTCGACTGCCAGCGTATGTCCGGCAACCCGATGGAGCCCAAGGCCTGCCTCGCCGCGTACGACCCGGCGAGCGGCGTCTACGACGTGTACGCCAGCAGCCAGGGCATGTCGATGATGGTCGCCGGCCTGGCTGGCGTGACCGGCATTGCGGCCGACAAGATCCGCGCGCACGCGCTCGACGTCGGCGGCGGCTTCGGCATCCGCTCGCAGGCCTACTCGGAGTACTGCGTGCTGATGCTGGCCGCGCGCACGGTCGGCAGGCCGGTGAAGTGGGTCGGCTCGCGCTCGGAGACCTTCGTCAGCGACCACCACGGCCGCGCCGCGACGATCGCGGGCGAGCTCGCGCTCGACCGCGACGGCAACTTTCTCGGCATCCGCTTCGAGTGGACCTGCAACATGGGCGCCTATCTCTCGCAAGCCGGTCCGCTCATCAACACCATGACGCCGAGCCAGCACCCGGTGAACATCTATCGCATTCCCGCCGCGTACGGCCTGCACCGGCTCACGCTCACCAACACCACTCCGACCACCGCGTACCGCGGCGCGGCGCGCCCGAACGTCGTCTACATCGTCGAGCGGCTGGTGGACGAGGCCGCGCGCGAGCTCGGCGTCGACCGCATCGCGCTCAGGCGGCGCAATCTCATCCCGAAGGAGGCGTTCCCGTACCAGACGCCGACCGCGCAGTACGACAGCGGCGATCCGCCGGGCCTGCTCGCCGAGATGCTCGACAACGCCGAGTGGGCGTCGTTCGAGGCGCGCCGTGCCGAAGCGCGGCAGCGCGGCCGCCTGCGTGGCATTGGCTGCGCCGCCTTCGTCGAGCCGGCTGGCGCAGGCGGGGCCCCCAAAGAAGAGGTGGCGATCAAATTCGGCGCGTCGGGCGAGGCGACGCTGTACGTGCTCGCCGGACCGTCGGGCCAGGGCCACGAGACGGTGTTCCCAGAGATCGTCGGCGATCTCCTGGGCGTCGATCCGGAGCGCATCACGCTTCGCGCCGGCGACCCGGACGGGCCGGCGCTCGTCGGCGAGGGGACGATCGGATCGCGCTCGATGATGGCGCACGGAGGCGCGCTCGCGGTCGCCGCACGCGAGGTGATCCGCAAAGGCGCGGACCTCGCCGCGCGGGCGCTCGAGGCCGCGGCCGCCGATATCGAATTCCGTGCGGGCCGCTACCACGTCAAGGGCACCGACCTCTCGACCGGCATTGCCGAGCTCGCCGAGAAGTTTGCCTCAGCCGGCGAGCATCCGCTCGATTCGCGCGGCGAGATCCCGCTGCCGCGCGCGTTTCCGAGCGGCGCGCACGCGGCCGAGGTCGAGGTCGACCCCGAGACCGGTGCGATCGAGGTGCTGCGCTACGTCGCCGTCGACGACTGCGGCCGCGTCATCAACCACGTGCTGCTCGACGGCCAGCTGCAGGGCGGCATCGCGCAGGGCCTCGGGCAGGTGCTCGGCGAGCACCTCCGCTACGATCCGGCCTCAGCTCAGCTTCTGACTGGGACCTTCATGGACTACTATATGCCGCGCGCCGACGCGATCGCGGACGTGAGGCTGTACGACCACTCGGTGCCGTCGCCCGGCAACCCGCTCGGCGTGAAGGGCGCCGGCGAGGCCGGCACGACCGGTGCGGTGGCGGCGCTCGCGAATGCGGTGATCGATGCGCTGCGCCCGCTCGGCATCCACCATCTGGACTTCCCTTATTCGCCGGATCGCGTCTGGCGGGCCATCCGGGAGGCGTCCGGCGCCGCCACGTCCGGCTTCCGGTAGAGTGGAGGCGCCCGCGGAGCGCCGCGGGCGCGGTGCGCGCGATCCGAAGCGATGCGGCAGTTCATCCGGCATCCGGCGGAGATCCCGATCGAGGTGCGGCGGGAAGATCATCCGCTGCAGGCGGCCTCGCGCATGCGCAACGTGAGCCTCGGCGGGCTCGCCTTCGGCTCGAAGCAGCGCCTCGACCCGGGCACGGTCGTCGAGGTGGAGATCCCCTTCGTGATGCCGGGCTTCAAGACGACAGCGCGCGTGGTGTGGGTGCAACCCGCGCGGTGGGGCGTTCGAGCTTGGTGTCGAGTTTCTCGACGCCGAGGATGCGTTCCGCGGACGCATGGTCGAGCAGGTGTGCCACATCGAGGAATATCGGCGCGCGGTCGCGCGCGACGAGGGGCGCACGTTGAGCACCGAGGAAGCGGCCGCCGAGTGGATCGCCGAGTACGCCGCCCGGTTTCCCGATCCGGGGCCTGGCCGATGAGCATATGCCTGCCGTGCGGCGCGTGCCCCGCCGCGTCGGGGGTGAGCCCCATGCTCGAATGGGTCTTCGGCAAGCGCTCGCGCGGCCCGCGCGCCGAGGACCGCTTCTGGCTGGCGCACGCCGCGCGGCTGCGCGGCATCGCGCGCGAGGTTGCCGGCCTCACCGAGGCGGGCCACAGCGTCCTCGTCCTCGCGCTGGCCGCGTCCGTGGCCGACGAGCTCCTCGCGGTGCTTGCCGACGAGCAGCCAGCGCGCTGCCTGAACGCGCTCGAGCGCGAGGCGCTTGGCCGACGGCTCGGCCGTGCGGGCACGGTGAGCGTCGCGCTGCCCCCTGCGCTGCCGGCCGAGACGCCCGGCGCGCCCGACGTGCTGATCGATGTACTCGTGTGCGGGCGCAACGCGTCGCGTCGCGCCGACGAGCAGATCCTGCGCTTCGCTGCGCGCGCGGACGGGCGCGTGCGCGTGGTCTTCCACGTCGCGCTGGACGACCCGCTCCTGCGCGAGGCGGCGGGCTCGATCAAGCCGCTGCTCGAGCGGCTGGGGGCGAGCGAGGACGAGCCCATCTCGCATCCGTTCGTGTCGCGCGCCATCGAGCGCGCGCAAGGCAAGTGAGGGCCAGGCCGGCCCGCAAAGGAGCGTCCATGATCCGCGGCAGCTGCCTGTGCGGAAGCGTCCGCTACGAAGTGCGTGGCCGCCTGGGCCGCATCAGCCATTGCCACTGCTCGATGTGTCGCAAGGCGCACGGCGCCGCGTTCGGCACCTATGCGTCTGTGCGCCGCGAGGACTTCGTCTGGCTGAGCGGCGCGGATGCCGTCGTCGCCTACCGCTCCTCGCCCGCGGTCACGCGCACCTTCTGCGGCCGGTGCGGGGCCACGCTGCAATTCATCGACGACACGCACCCGGATGCGCTCGATTTCACGCTCGGAACGCTCGACGAAGACCCCGGCGCGCGGCCGGCGCTGCACATCTTCGTCGCGTCCAAGGCGCCCTGGTTCGAAATCACCGACGCGCTGCCGCAGCACGCGGCGTCCGCCCGGTGAGCGGTGGCCGCGGTAAGATCGCCGGAATGCGGATTCGGCGCGACGCGCGATGAGCGCGATCAGGGCGGTCGGCCGTGGCGCGCACCTCGCTCCGGCTGCCGATCGAGGAGGCCTCCCGCGCGACGGGCGCGGTCGACCGCTTGAGTGGCGGGCGTTAGAGCAAAGCTGCAACAATCGTCGCACATGAAGGAGGAAACATGATCACCGAACTCGTCTTGTTCGACCTGCCGAAGGGGATGACGCGCGAGGAGGTGGTCGCCGGCATGCGCAAGGTGGCGCCTGCCTGGCGGCAGAACCCGGAGCTCGTGCGCAAGAACTTCCTCTACGATCCGGAGCGGGGGCAGGCGGGCGGCGCCTACACGTGGCCGAGCGTGGCCGCGGCGCAGCGTGGGCACGACGAAACCTGGCGCAGGCGCATCCGCGAGATGTACGGCACCGATCCGGTGATCCGCTACTTCGAGACACCGGTCCTGGTCGATAACGCGATGCAGCAGACGATCGAAGCGGCGGGCGCCGCCTGAACTCGCCCGGAGGGCGCAGTGAGCGAGGCACCAGCGCGCACCGTGCCGCCGGGCGCCGACCCGGCGGCGGCCAAGGCCCAGATCGTCGAGTACTGCAAGCGCAAGGGCGCACTCGCGGTCGGCGTGGCCGACTTGAAGGCGATCGACCGCGTGGCGCCGCCCGGCCACCGGCCGGGCGACATCCTGCCGAACGTGCGCTCGGTGATCTCGCTCGGAGTGGGCGGGCAGACCCAGGGGGCGTGGAGCGTCCCCACCAAGGCGTTCGCTTACTTCGGTAGCACGGAGGGACGCGCCTACTCGATCGCCTACGGCTGCGCGTTCTACATCGAGAGCCGGTTCCGCGCGCGCGCGATCTACTGCCCGCCCGACATGGACCCCGAGGGCGGCGCGCGCATCCCGCTGCAGAGCCTGAAGCTGCACGCGGAGCTCGCTGGCATCGGCGCCCGCTCGCTCGCCGGCGACATCCTGCTGCACCCCGAGTTCGGCTACATGTATTACGCGTCGGTGTTCACCGAGCTCGCGCTGCCCCCGATCCGCCGCTCGCGACCAATCCGTGCCCCGCGCCGTCCTGCGTCGACATGTACCGCAAGACCGGGCAAACGCCGTGCATGAAGTTCTGCCCGGTGCAGTGCGCTTTCCGGGGCGATCGACGAGCGTGGCCAGCAGGCCGAGATGCGCTACGAGATGGCGAAGTGCGCCGAGCTCACCCAGCAGTACGAGGCGGTGCCGCAGGTGCTCGCCGAGGCGCTCGCCGCCGGCGACCCGGCGGCCCGCGAGCGTGCGCTGTTCGATCCGGACGCGAGCCTGCTCTGGTACAAGATGTCGGTCGGTTCGGGCGGTCTGCTGGCGCAGTGCTTCGAGTGCATGCGCGTGTGCCCGATCGCGACCCGCGCGCCGCTCGCCGATCCGATCCGGCGCGCGCAGGCTGCCGAGCGCAAGGACTGACGCCATGCCGCGCGGCCGCGCTTTTGAGCAGATCGGGGTCACCGAGGCGATGATCGCGAGCTACGCCGACGCGATCTGGCGTCTGTCGAATAACGTCCAGATCCGGCGCGGCGACCCGGTGCGCCTGCGCGAGTTCGATCGCGTCGACGCCGCGCGCGGCGACCTCGGCATGAGCGACGCCGAGATCGCCGCCGTGCTCGGCCTGATGCGCGACCAGGTGCTCGCGATCCGCGTTCTCACCGAGGTGCGCCGGTTCCCGCCGCCGCAGCTACGCGCGGCTCTACGAGCTCGGCCGCGGCAGCCGCTTCCGCGCCGACCGGTTCGTGCCGCCCGAGGCGCGCAGCGGCTTTCGCGCCGACGCGCTCGCGCTGCGCGAGGCGCTGCGCTTCGACCCCGCGCAGGTCCGCCGCTTCGTCGACGCCGGCTGGTGGGCGCACGACACGCTCGCCGGCTGGATCGCGGCGCGCGCGGCCGAGACGCCGCAGAAGGCGGCCGTGCGGACGCTCGACGGCGAGCTCGGGTACGCGGAGCTCGCACGGCGCGCGGAGCACTTCGCGGCGGGCCTGCACCGGCTCGGCATCGGTCGCGGCGACGTGGTGTCGGTGCAGCTGCCGAACATCCCCGAGTTCCTGGTCGCCTATCTCGCCATCGCGCGGATCGGCGCGGTGATGTCGACCGCGCACATGCCGTACCGCGGCGTCGAGCTGGGGACGCTGCTCGCGCACAGCCGGGCGCGCGTGCTCGTCTGCCTGAGCCGCAACAAGGACCACGAGCCAGCCGCCGCCGCGCTCGCGCTCAAGCGCGCGCTGCCGTCGCTCGAGCACGTGATCGCGCTCGGCGACCCGGTGCCGGGCGCGACGCCCTTCGTCGAGGTGCTCGCGAGCCCGGGCGAGTTGCCCGACGATCTCGCGCCGGCGCCCGCGGATCCGTTCCTGCTGCTCTACACGTCGGGCACCGGCGCAAGCCCGAAGGCGGTGCCGCTCACGCAGCAGGCGACTCTCGGCAACGCGCGCATGGGCGCGCGCGAGCACCGCATCAGCGCCGACGATGTGGCGCTCTCCGCGGCGCCCTACTCGCACCTGTTCGGCCTGTACAGCTTCCACCTGGCGGCGAGCGTCGGCGCGACGAATCTCCTCCTGCCGGTATTCTCGCCGCCCGAGTTCGCGCAGGCGGTGGCCGCGGGCCGGCCCACCGTTCTCTTCGTCGCGCCGGCGCACCTCGCCGCGCTGTCGAAGACCGGCGCACTCGAGGCCATCGACCTCTCGAGCGTCCGGCACGTGATCGCTTCGGGCAGCGCGTGCCCGCCGGAGCTTGCGCGCGCGGTCGCGGCTCGGTTGCCGAACGGCCGCTTCACGCAGCTCTGGGGCATGACCGAGACGCAGGCCGGTCTCTACACGCGTCCGGACGATCCGGTTGACGTCGCGGCGCTCACCACCGGGCGGCCGAGCCCGGGTACCGAGGCGCGCGTGGTGGCAGCGGACGGCGCCGAGCTGGCGCCGGGCGAAGAAGGCGAACTCGAGGTGCGTGGCAGCCTGCTGTTCCCCGGCTACTTCGACAACGCCGAGGCGAATGCGGATGCCTTCACGGCCGACGGATGGTTTCGCACGGGCGACCTGGCGGCGCGCGGCGCCGAGGGCAACTTCCGCATCACCGGACGCACCAAGGACCTGATCAACCGGGGCGGCGTCAAGTACAACCCGCGCGACGTCGAAGACCTGCTCGATGCGCACCCGGACGTGATGCAGGCCGCGGTCGTGCCGGTGCCCGATACGCTGCTCGGCGAGCGGGCGTGCTGCGTGATCGTCCCGCGCGGCGGGCGCTCGCCCGGGCTCGATGCGCTGTGCGCCTATCTGCTCGAGCGCGGCGTGGCGCGCTACAAGCTGCCCGAGCGGCTCGTGTTCGTCGCCGAGATGCCGCTGACGCCCACGCGCAAGATCATCAAGAGCAAGCTCGTCGAGCAGATCGCACGCGGCGCCTGAGTGCGGGCGCCGCGCCGAGCCGCATGATCGAAGCGCCCCGTCCAACGCCATTCGAGCCAGGCACGCTCGCGGCCGTGATCGACCGCGTGCGCGCCGCCGCGCTCGCCTCCGGCGCGCTGCAGCCGATCCAGACCGAGCAGGAACTGGTCGAGGACGGCGGCGTGCGTTTCGTCGTGCGGCGCGTCTCCAGCCTCGACCTGAAGCGGCTGGCGGGGCGCCGGCGCGCCGACCCGTCGGCGCGCACGCCGGCGAACCCGTTCCTGCCGCCCGAGCCCGCGCTGCTCCTCGCCGAGGTTTCGGACACGCACCGCGCGGTGCTGAACAAGTACTACGTGCTGGACGGCCATCTGCTCATCGTGACGCGCGCGTTCGTGGACCAGGAGGCGCTGCTCGACGAGCGCGACTTCGCGGCGCTCGAGACGTGCATGGCCGAGCTGCCTTCGCTCGGGTTCTACAACGGCGGGATCGTCGCCGGCGCAAGCCAGCCGCACAAGCACTTGCAGATGGTGCCGTTGCCGCTCGCGCGCGAGGGGCCTGCGGTGCCGATCGAGCCGCTGTTCGCGCCGGTCGCGGGCGCGGCCGGGATCGTGCGCGTGCCAGCGCTCGCGTTCCCGCACGCGTTCGCCTGGCGCGAGGCGGCGGAAAACGCCACGCCGGCGCGCCTTGCCGCGCTCTACCGCGCGCTGCTCGAGGCGATCGGCGTGCGCGCGCTCGAGCGCGGCGGCATGCCGAGCCAGTCCTCGCCGTACAGCCTGCTCGTTGCCGAGCGATGGATGCTAGCGGTGCCGCGCGTGCGCGAGCACTTCGGCACGATCTCGGTCAACGCGCTCGGTTTCGCCGGCTCGCTGTTCGTCCGCGACGCCGACGAACTCGCGGCGCTTCGCCGGGCGGGGCCCATGGCCGCGCTGCGTGCGGTGGCCGGCTGATGGGCGGCCCGCAGGCCCCGCGCGCGACGCCGCCGGATCGAGCGCGCGTTGTCCGCTTCCCCGCGCCGTGGGGGGCTGAAGTTGGGCGCGGCGACCGCGCTCGCGACGCTCGTCCTGTTCGGGATGCCGGTCGCGATGCGCTACGCCTCGCCCGAACGCGAGACCGGTACCGTTCCGCTCGTCTTTCTCGCCGCCGGACTGGCGCTGATCGGGATCGCAGCCCTCTTCACGATCCGCGGCTACCGGCTCGATGCCGCCGGCCTGCACGTGGAGCGGTTGCTCTGGGCCGACCGGATCGCGCTCGACACCCTGCGCGGCGCGTGGGCCGATCACCAGGCGACGGCGAAATCGTTGCGGCTCTTCGGCAACAGCGGCTTCTTCTGCATCGCCGGGCTCTTCAGCAACCGCAAGCTCGGCCGCTATCGCGCGTTCGCGACCGACCCGCAGCGCGCGGTGGTGCTCGATCTCGCCACGCGGAAGGTCGTGGTCACGCCGGACGACCCGCAGGCGTTTCTTGCTGCACTGCGGAATCGTTGTCCACAGGTCGAAATCGGCGTCGAGCCGGATGCGTGAGCGGGCGCAGCGCGGCGCGTACCGGGATCGAAGGGGAACGGGCCGTGGCCCAGAGCGCCCGGGGCGCCGGGATCGATCTGTCGGGCGCCAAGGGACTGCAAGCGGTGGTCCTGAGGTGCAGCGAGCGTGACAACGGAGGATTGCCAGGGATCCGCACCGCAGGTAGGGTGCGATTACTGGTCTGGTCGGTGCCGGAGGTGCTTCATCCGGCGGCGGCCGCAGGGGAGAGGCTTCCCGACAGCTCCTCATACGCACCGCCGCACGCAACTGGCACAGCCGTTCCGAGGATCCCGTGTACGTTTTTCTCGACTTCGACGGCGTGATGCGGCGGCTCTCGTCGCGGCCGTTCCGGTTCGACCGAGACTGCCTGGAGCGCTTCGAGAACGTGCTGCGGGCGCATCCGCGCGCACGCGTGGTGGTCGCCTCGGCGTGGCGCCTGGGCCTCTCGCTCGAGGCGCTGCGCGAGCTCTTCTCGTCGGACATCGCGCCGCGCGTGGTCGGCGTCACGCCCGAGTCGGCCGATCTCACCGGCGGGTACCGCCACCGCGAGATGCTCGGCTATCTCGAGCGCAATGCGGCGCCCGGGGAAGCCTGGGTCGTCGTCGATGACGACAGCGAACACTATCCGGCCGGCGTGCGGCTGATCGCGATCGATCCGCGTTGCGGCTTCGACGAGCGCGCCGCCGCCGACCTCGCCCGCGAACTGCACGGCCTGGCGGAGGCAGGCGCGCACGCCGGCACTTCCGGCAACAGCCCCTTAGGCGACGGTTCGGGAGAGAGTTTCGGCTTTCAGCGCTGATGCCGCGGCGGGGCTCGCCGGCCGGCGGCGGTGCGCGGCACCGGTGGCCGCGGGCGCATCGCCGGGACGCGTCGCAGCCGGCGCGCGCAGCGCGACCACCTCGCCCACGATGACCAGCGCCGGCGGCCGCGCATCGTGCGCACGGGCGAGCCGCGGTAGCGTCGCGAGCGTGCCCGTCAGCACGCGCTGCGCGGCGGTGGTCGCGCGCTCGACGAGCGCCGCGGGCGTGTCGGCGGCGCGCCCGTGCTCGATCAGACGACGCGCGATCTCCGGCAGCCGGCCGAGGCCCATGTAGATCACCAGAGTCTGGCCGGGGCGCGCGAGCGCGGCCCAATCGGTGTCCGGACCGCCGTCGCGCCGATGCCCGGTCACGAACACGCAGGCGTGCGCGTGCTCGCGGTGCGTGAGCGGAATGCCGGCGCACGCCGCCGCGCCGCCTGCGGCCGTGACGCCGGGCACGACCTCGACCAGGATGCCGTGCGCGGCGAGCGCCGCGACCTCCTCGCCGCCGCGGCCGAACATGAACGGGTCGCCGCCTTTCAGCCGCACCACGCGCCGGCCGCTGCGCGCGAGGCGCACCATCAGGGCGTTGATCTCTGCCTGCGGGAGTGTGTGGTTCGCCTCCTCCTTGCCAACGTAGATGCGCTCGGCGTCGGCGCGGGCGAGCGCGATCACCGCGTCGGAGACCAGATGGTCGTAGAGCACTACGTCGGCGCGCTGCAACAGGCGCAGGGCGCGCAGCGTGAGGAGCTCGGGATCGCCCGGGCCCGCGCCGACGAGATGCACGATACCGTGCGACGGATGCAGGGACGGCGGCGCTTCACTCATCGACGCACGCCCGGTCGTTGTCGCGGGCGTCCTTGGGCTGGAGTCGGCTCCATCGCCGCGTCGGGTGCGCACTCACGCGGCCTGCTCCGCCGGCGGGTAAAAGCCGTCGAGCGTTTTCTTCAGCGTGCCGAGCGCCTCGGGCGCGAGGATCTCCATGACCTGGTCGGCCACCCAGCGTTGGTCGGCCTCGGTCGCGAGCTCGCGGACCGCGAGCGCCAGGTAGCGCAGCACCTCGAAGCTCGGCCGGGCCGGGTCGAACGCCATTTCCGCGTACTCGGCGGCGCGGCGGTTGAGCATGTCGACGAAGTTCGCGCGGTAGTCGAACCCGTCGTCGCCGACGATGGCGAGGACGTTCTCGACCATCACGTCGGCGAGCCGCGCGCCGGTCGCCTGCACGAGCCGCCCGCGTGCGCCCTCGGCAATCCGTCCGTGCACCGACCGGTCGGTCACGTGCAGGAGGAACGCGGCCATCTCGGCGAGGATGCGCAGGCCCCGCTCGGGCGTGATGATGTCGTAGTCGGCCTTGGAGAGGCCCGTCACCGCGTTGTCCGCGAGCCGCCAGATCGTGGCGGCGAGGACGCTCGCGACCTCCTCCGCCGGGCGCCCGCTTGCGGCCTGCTTGAACCAGACGGTCTTGACCCTGAGCGCCATCGGACGCGATACCCTCGCCGTGCCGGTCACTTCTTGCGGATGAAAAACTCGTACACGCTCGGCTGGGGCTCGTGTGCCTCGACCAGTTCGAGCGCGGTGCTCTTCACCCACGCCTTGACGTCGGCAGGCGATCCCGGGCAGCTCGAGATGAGCTGCAGCACTTCGCCTCGCCGCATCCCGTCGAGCAGCTTTTTTCGCCTCGACGATCGGGCCGGGGCACGAGACGCCGCGGATGTCGAGCGTCGCATTGGCCTCCGGCCGGACACGCTTGCCCTTGCGCAGGTAGAAGACCATCCGCCTGCCCTCGAGATGCTCGCTCGTGAGGATCTCGTGATCGGTGTACCTGACCCAGGCCGACAGGTCGTCGAACGTGCCGGGGCAGTCCGACACGAGCTTGAGCACCTGGCCGGCTGCGAGGTCGTCCATGACCCGCTTCGCGCCGAGAAGCGGTGCCGGGCACGAAAGCCCGGAGAGATCGAGGGCCGCGTCGTGCTTGATCGCGGCGCCCTTGCCTGCAGCTTGCGTCATGTTGCGGCCATCCAGTGTGAGTCCGAGTCAGCGGAAGCGCGTTGCTCGCCGGCGGCGCGGTCGCTGCCGACCGCCGCGGTCGAGCGGTGCGGCAGGAAGGCGCCGAAGCCGAGCTTGCGATGCGGCCCGAGGCCGGCGACCAGCAGGCGCAGCGACTCTGCGGGCGCGAGGCCGGCGAGCATGAGGCTGAACCCGACCAGCGTGCCGCCCGGACCGGCGGCGGCGGTGCGGCGGCCGCAGACGAGTTCGCCGCCGACGGCGAGGGCCGCGAGCCCGGCTGCCGCCTCCTGCTCGAAGGCGGCCTCGTCGTCGGCGGCGGACGCGACGCGCTGCGCGTACAGCGTGCCGTGAGCGATGAGCGGACGCGTCAGCGCCCGGCCGATCGCGAGGCGCGCGCCGTCGATCGCGAGCGCCGTGCCGCATAGCGCGAGCGCGTCGCGCACACGCTCGGCCGGAAGCCGCAGCATCAGCCGGCTGTGCCGGCCCACCGCGAGCACCCCGTCGGACAACGCGCTGGCGCGCACCGGGAAGATCGCCGCCAGGTCCTCCCGCTCCAGCCAGGGAAGCTCGCGCGCGATCGCATGCCACAAGCCGAGCGAGTGGTCGCGCGGCAGCGGCCCGCCCGCGAGCGAGAAGGCGAGATCGACGAACTCGGCGCCGGGAAGCGCGAAGCGGCTCACGACGCGCCGGCCTCCGCGTGACCGGGCCTTCCCGCCCAGTCGAGCAGGACGGCGCCGAGGCGTCGTGCCGATTCCGGGTCGATGTCGAACACCGTGAAGCGCTTGCCCTCGCGGATGCGCACGCGCAGCAGGCTCATGCCGCCCTCGACGTAATCGATCTGCGCGAGCGTGACCTGCTGGCCGCCGAGCGGCACGGTGAACTCGTCGAGCGGAGTGAGCGCGGCCATGCCCTAGGGGCTCCGGGCGGAAGCTGTCAGCCTCCGATTGAAGCCACCCGCGCCCGGCGTGCCTATTCCTCGGGTGGGGGAGCGCGCGCGTACTCCTTTCGGGTAGGTGGCGGCCCCCCCGACCGGGTAGGCCGGCATCCCCTACCGGAGCGATTTCGACGGCGGGAGGGGGACGCTAGATTCGCCCCATCGCATCGAACTGCACCGGACGAGGCGTCCCGCCCGAAGGACGCCGGCGCCGGGGGTCGCACACCGAAGGAGCAGCCATGCCGAAGAAAGTGCACGAGACGCCCATGCTCGACCAGCTCGAGTCGGGGCCCTGGCCGAGCTTCGTGACCGGCCTCAAGCGCCTCGCGCAGGACAACGACATGATGGCCGACCTGCTCGGCCAGCTCGAGGCGTCCTACCAGGACAAGAAGGGTTACTGGAAGGGCGGCACGATCGGCGTGTACGGCTACGGGGGCGGCGTCATCCCGCGCTTCACCGAGCTCAAGGACGCAAACGACAAGCCGCGCTTCCCGGCCGCGGCTGAGTTCCACACCCTGCGGGTGCAGCCGCCGGCGGGGATGCACTACGACACCGCGACGCTGCGCAAGCTGTGCGACATCTGGGAGAAGCACGGGTCGGGCTTGATCGCGCTGCATGGCCAGTCGGGCGATATCATGTTCCAGGGCGCGACTTCCGAGCGCGTCCAGCCGGCCTTCGACGAGCTGAACGAGGCCGGCTTCGACCTCGGCGGCGCGGGCCCGGCGCTGCGCACCTCGATGTCGTGCGTCGGGGCGGCGCGCTGCGAGATGTCCTGCTTCGACGAGGCGCGCGCCCTGCGAGCCGTGATCAACCCCAACCTCGACGACATGCACCGCCCGGCGCTGCCGTACAAGTTCAAATTCAAGTTCTCCGGCTGCCCGAACGACTGCGTCAACTCGATCCAGCGCTCGGACTTCGCCGTCATCGGCACCTGGCGCGACAACATCCGGATCGACGAGGCGCTCGCCCGCGCCTGGTTCGCCGGGCACGGCATGGAGCAGCTGGTGAACGACGTCGTCACGCGCTGCCCGACCAAGGCGCTCTCGGTCAAGAGGGCCGGCACCGAGTCGAAGGCCGCGCACGTCTCGGCGGTGCGCATGAGCGACGACCAGGTGCTCGAGATCGACAACCACGACTGCGTGCGCTGCATGCACTGCCTGAACGTCATGCCCGGCGCGCTGCTCCCGGGCAAGGACCGCGGTGTGACGCTGCTGGTGGGCGGCAAGAGCGTCCTCAAGATCGGCTCGACCATGGGCACCGTGGTGGTGCCGTTCATGAAGCTCGAGACCGACGCGGACCTCGAGCGGCTGGGCGAGCTCGCCCGCAACGTGATCGACTTCTTCGCCGACAACGCGCTCGAGCACGAGCGCATCGGCGAGACGATCGACCGCATCGGGCTCGCGAATTTCCTCGAGGGCGTCGGCCTGCCGATCGACCCGAACATGATCGTCGAACCGCGTGCGAACCCCTACGTGCGCACCGACGGCTGGGACGAGGAAGTGGCGAAGTGGGAGGAGCGGAAGCGCGATGCCGCGTGAGCGCCTTCATGGCCAACGATCACGGACGCTGCCGTCATTCCCGCGAACGCGGGAACCCAGGCGAGCGCAATCAAGAACTCCTGGATCCCCGCTCCCCGATCATCCCTCGGAGACAGGTTTCGCGGGGATGACTCCAGCAGAGGCTTCGTAGGAGAGAGACATGGCTGCTGCGCACCGCGCGCCGATCGAGAGCGGCGTTCCCGACCCGATGCCGCTCATGCATCCTGTGATGCGCAAGAACTACGGCAAGTGGGTCTACCACAACCACCCGAAGCCGGGCGTGCTGTACCACCGCGCGGCGGGCGGCGACGAGATCTGGACGGTCAAGGCCGGCACCCAGCGCCAGCTCGACGTCCACTCGATCCGCAAGCTGTGCGACATCGGCGACCGGTACGCCGACGGGCATCTGCGCTTCACCGCCCGCTCGAACGTCGAGTACATGGTGGCCGACGCAAGCAAGGTCGATCCGCTGATCGAGGCCCTCAGCGCGGCCGGCTTCCCGGTGGGCGGCACCGCGAACTCGGTGTCGATGATCGCGCACACGCAGGGGTTCCTGCACTGCGACATCCCCGGCACCGACGCCTCGGGCGTGGTGAAGGCGCTGATGGACGAGCTGTACGAGGAGTTCGTGAAATGCGAGATGCCGAACCGCGTGAAGCTCTCGACCTCGTGCTGCGAGATCAACTGCGGCGGACAGGCCGACATGGCGATCATCATGCAGCACACCAAGCCGCCGAAGATCAACCACGATCTCGTGGCCAACATCTGCGAGCGTCCGGCGGTGGTGGCGCGCTGCCCGGTGGCGGCGATCCGCCCGGCGCTGGTGAACGGCAAGCCCTCGCTCGAGGTGGACGAGAAGAAGTGCGTCTGCTGCGGCGCGTGCTACCCGCCGTGCCCGCCGATGCAGATCAACGACCCGGAGCACTCCAAAATCGCGATCTGGGTGGGCGGCAAGAACGCGAACGCGCGCGGCCGGCCGACGTTCCACAAGCTGGTCGCCTCGGGGCTGCCGAACAACCCGCCGCGCTGGCCCGAGGTGGCGGCGGCGGTGCGCAAGATCCTCGCGACCTACAAGGCCGATGCGCGGCCATGGGAGCGGATGGTCGACTGGATCGAGCGCATCGGCTGGCCGCGCTTCTTCGAGAAGACGGGGCTGCCCTTCACGAAGTACCACATCGACGACTGGCGCGGCGCGCGGCGCACGTTGAACGCGTCGACCCACATCAGGTTCTGACAGCGACCTCTGAATTGCGGCCATGATTCTTCAGGCAACAGAGGTCGTACGAACAAGCGGGAGTTCCCCCTGGTATATCCCCACTCGGTACAAGGGGCGCGCCCCTTGTAGATCCCCGGGTGGCAGCGGGGGTTCTGCGTTGCGCTGCAGACCACGGGAGTGGTCGTGAAGTTCGGCCTGATGATCAACGAGGGGCCCTACAGCCACCAGGCCTCGGACACGGCCTACCAGTTCGCAAAGGCCGCGCTCGCCAGGGGCCACCAGATCCACCGCGTCTTCTTCTACAACGACGGGGTGAACAACGCGACGAGGCTCACCGAGCCGCCGCAGGACGACCGGCACATCGTGAACCGCTGGACGAAGCTCGCCGAGGAGCACGGCCTCGACCTCGTGGTGTGCGTCGCGGCCGGTCTGCGGCGCGGGCTGGTCGACGAGAACCTCGCGCCGGGCTTCCGCATCTCGGGGCTCGGACAGCTGGTGGAATCCGGGATCCAGGCCGACCGCCTGGTGGTGTTCGGCGACTGACGGGGAGGCGGTGCGATGAGCGAGGTGACCGGCGGCATCGACCTCGAAGAAGAGGCCTCGGGCATCGTCAAAGAAGTTCATGTTCGTCAACCGCAAGGCGCCCCACGGGACGATCTACGCGCTCGAGGCGCTCGAGGTGGTGCTGATCAGCGCGGCCTTCGACCAGGACGTGAGCCTCGCGTTCCTCGACGACGGCGTGTACCAGCTGGTGAAGGGCCAGCACACCAAGGCCATCGACGTGAAGAACTTCTCGCCGACCTACCGGGCGCTGGAGGGCTACGACATCGAGAAGCTCTACGTCGAGCGCGAGTCGCTCGAGCAGCGCGGACTCACCGAGGGCGATCTGATCGTGCCGGTCGCGGTGATGAGCGCCGAGGAGCTCGTCAGGCGCATGGAAGCGCAGGACGTGGTCATCGGGTGCTAGAGTTGGTTCACAGAGAAACGTCATGCCTGCCCGCGCTGCTCACCCCCGCGCGCTCGTGTCGCGGGCGGAAATCCATCCGGCGCATGCCGAATGACCTCCCGGATCCCCGCTTTCGCGGGGATGACATGGCCGCAGGGTTGCCGAAGGGTTGCGAACAATGCTGCACATCGTGAACAAGTCGCCCTACGAGCGGACCGCGCTCGCGAGCTGCCTCGCGCACGCCGCGAAGGGCTCGGCGGTGATCCTTATCGAGGATGCGGTGTACGCCGCGGTCAAGGGCGGCGCGGCCGAGGCCGAGCTCGCGCGCGCGATCGGCCGCGTGGACGTCTACGCGCTCGGTCCGGACATCGAGGCGCGCGGAATGAAGGATCGAGTCATGGATGGGGTCAAGGTGGTGGACTACGGCGGCTTCGTCGATCTCGCGGCGGAGCACCGCACGAACCAGTCCTGGCTTTGAGGGCAGCGAGCGGCCGCCTGGGGCGGCCGCGGGGAATTCGGAACCAGCTCACTCACGGAGGCAAAGCATGGCGATCGAAGTGGCCGACAAGACTTACGAGACCGACGAGGAGGGCTATCTCGTCAACCTGTCCGACTGGAGCGAGGAGGTGGCGAACCACATCGCCGAGTCGGAGGGCATCACGATGACCGACAACCACTGGGAGGTCGTCAACTTCCTGCGCGAGTACTACAACGAGTTCCAGATCGCGCCGGCGGTGCGCGTGCTCACCAAGGCGATCGGCAAGAAGCTCGGGTCGGACAAGGGCAACAGCAAGTACCTGTACGAGCTCTTCCCGTACGGTCCGGCGAAGCAGGCGTGCAAGATCGCCGGGCTGCCGAAGCCGACCGGGTGCGTGTAGCGCGCGCCGCGCGCACGGTTTGTCATCCCCGCAAACGCGGAGATCCAGCGAGCCTCCAGTGCGGCAGCCGTGGATCCCCGCACGCGCGGGAATGACGCATCGATCGCCGGCCGGATGGCAAGCATGAGCGCAGTAACGATCATCTACGCGTGCCTCTTCTACGCCGCCACGGCGATGCTCGTCGTCGGCCTCGCGGCGAAGATCGCCGGCTACGCGCGCACGCCGGCGCCGCTCACCGTTCCGACCACCCCGGCGCCGCGCACGCGCGCCGGGGTGGCGCTGCGAATGGCGCGCGAGGTGGCGCTCTTCGAGAGCCTGTTCCGCGCGAACAAATGGACCTGGCTCTTCGGCTGGCTCTTCCACGCGGCGCTGGCGCTCGTTCTCTTCCGCCATCTGCGCTACTTCACCGAGCCGGTATGGGCGGCGGTCGCGCTGGCGCAACCCGCCGGCGTCTACGCCGGGTTCGCGATGCTCGCCGGCCTCGCCGGCCTCTGGGCGCGGCGCTTCCTGGTCGAGCGCATCCGCTACATCTCGACCTGGTCCGATCATCTGATGCTCGCGCTACTTGTTTTGATCGCGCTGTCGGGCCTGATGATGAAGTACGTGTCGCACACCGACGTCGTCGCGGTGAAGGCGTTCATGCTCGGGCTAATGCGGTTCGACTGGCAGCCGCTGCCTGCCGATGGGCCGCTCCTCGTGCATCTCTTCCTGGCGGCGGCGCTGATGGCGCTCTTCCCCGCGAGCAAGCTCCTGCACGCGCCGGGCGTCTTCTTCAGCCCGACGCGCAACCAGGCCGACGACTCGCGCGAGCGGCGCCGCCTCGCGCCGTGGGCCGCCGAGCTGGAGAAGAAGTGATGGGCGCACCGGAGTTCCAGACCCCGCCGCTGAAGGAGTACCCGGTCATCCCGATCCTGGCGAAGGATGCGATGGCGGGGAGCAGGCCCTACGTCGCCTCGGAGAAGATGAACGAGGCGATCGGCTTTCCCGGCAAACTCGTCGAGGGCTGGCAGGCAAGGGCAATCGCCAAGATGGGCGAGCTCCTCGGCAAGTACCGCTCGCTCAAGGTTTTCCTCGACGCGTGCGTGCACTGCGGCGCGTGCACCGACAAGTGCCAGTACTTCCTCGGCACCGGCGATCCGAAGAACATGCCGGTCGCGCGGCAGGAGCTCGTTCGCAAGGTCTACCGGCGCTACTTCACCTTCGCGGGCAAGTACTTCCCGAGGCTCGTCGGCGCCGAGGATCTGACCGAGGCGGTGCTCGAGGACTGGTACCGCTACTTCAACCAGTGCTCGGAGTGCCGCCGCTGCTCGGTGTACTGCCCCTACGGCATCGACACCGCCGAGATCACCATGGCCGCCAAGGAGATCATGGACTCGGTGGGCGTGGGCCAGAAGTACACGAACGAGATCATCGGCAAAGTCCACAGACTCGGCAACAACCTCGGCCTGCCCGGGCCCGCCCTCGCGGACACGCTCGAGACCCTCGAGGAGGAGATCAAGGAAGACACCGGCGCGGACGTCCGACTGCCGGTGAACGAGGCGGGCGCCGAGGTGCTGGTGATCACGCCCTCGGCCGACTTTTTCGCCGAGCCGCACGTCTTCAGCCTGATCGGCTATGCCAAGGTGTTCCACGCCGCGGGCATTCGGTGGACGCTGTCCTCGCACGCCTCCGAGGCCGGCAACTTCGGTTTGTTCATCGGCAGCTACGAGCAGATGCGCAAGATCGCGCTGCGCATCCGCGAGGCGGCGCTCGAACTCGGCGTGAGGCGCATCGTCGTCGGCGAGTGCGGCCATGCCTGGCGCGTCGCCTACAGCTTCTGGAACACGCTGATCGGGCCGTTCGACTTCCTCGATCCCCGCTATCCGGCGCCGCAGCACATCTGCGAGCTGACCGACGATCTCATCCGGCGCGGCGCGATCCGGCTCGACAAGGAGGCGAACGACGCGCGGGTTGTGACGTTCCACGACTCGTGCAACGTAGCACGCGGGGCGGGCATGGGCGGGATTGCGCGCGGCCAGTTCATCATCCCGCGGCGGATCATCCAAGCCGCCTGCAACCACTTCCACGACATGGCCCCCGAGACGATCCACGAGGCGACATTCTGCTGCGGGGGCGGCGGAGGGCTCCTCACCGACGAGCTCACCGAGCTCCGCGTGAAGGGCGCGCTGCCGCGCATGGAGGCGCTCAAGGCGGTGGTGGACGAGCACGGCGTCAACTTCATGGCGACGATCTGCGCGATCTGCAAGGCGCAGTTCAGCAAGGTGCTGCCGTACTACCGGTTCGACATGAGCATGATCGGCGGAGTGCACCAGCTCGTCGGCGACGCCATCCGGCTCGGCCGCAACGACTGAAGTCCTCGAGGAGATTGGAGATAGAGATGTCGGCCACCATGGACACGAAACCCGCCACTGGTCCCTCGGCCGGGAAGCTCACCTTCCGCCGCTTCAAGGACGGCGACGCGAAGTGGCGCAGCTGGAGCGAGTACATCTTCCAGGCCGGCCACACGCACAAGTGCCCGACCTACCAGAAGAGCACGCCGCCCTGCCAGGCGAGCTGCCCTTCGGGCGAGGACATCCGCGGCTACCTCGCGATCGTGCGTGGCACCGAGAAGCCGCCGGCGGGCATGCCGTGGCAGGAGTACGCGTGGCGGCGTCTGACCGAGGCGAACCCGTTTCCGGCGGTGATGGGGCGGGTGTGCCCGGCTCCGTGCGAGTCCGGCTGCAACCGCAACGAGGTAGAGGACTTCGTCGGCATCAATTCGGTCGAGCATTTCCTCGGCGACTACGCGATCAAGAACGGCCTGGCGTTCGACAAGCCGGCGCACTCGACCGGGAAGAAGGTGGCGGTGATCGGCGGCGGTCCCGCCGGGCTTTCCTGCGCCTACCAGCTCGCGCTGATGGGGCATGCGGTCACGATCTTCGACGAGCACGCGGAGCTCGGGGGGATGATGCGCTACGGCATTCCCGGCTTCCGCACCCCGCGCGACGTGCTCGACGCGGAGATCCAGCGCATCCTCGACCTCGGAGTCGAGGCGCGCCTGAAGACGCGCGTGGGCACCGACGTGGCGATGGACGAGATCCAGCGCCGCTTCGACGCGGTCTTCATGGGGCTCGGCGCGCAGGGCGGCCGGCCGCTCCCGGTGCCCGGATCGGAGGCGCCGAACTGTGTCACCGCCACGGCGTTCCTGCGCGCGTTCAACGACGGCCGGCTGCGGCACGTCGGCAAGCGCGTGGTGGAGGTCGGCGGCGGCGACACCTCGATCGACGTCGCCACCGTCGCGCGGCGACTCGGGCACATCGAGCACCCACACGGCGGCGGCCACCCGGAGATGGTCATCCTCGGCAAGCAGGCGCAGGACGTCGCCGAAGTCTCCGCCCGCGGCGGTGCGGACGTCACGCTGACCTCGGTCTTCTCGATCGAGAACATGCAGGCCAACCGGCTCGAGATCGAGCACGCGCTCGCCGAGGGCGTCGCGATCCGCGACGGCTGGGCGCCGGTGGAGGGTCATGCGCGGCAAGGACGGTCGCGCGACCGGGCTGAAGATCGCGCAGTGCGAGGCGCGCTTCGTCGGCCCGAAGCTCGAGATCAAGGTGAACGAGGCGACCGCAGAGATCGTTCCCGCCGATCTGGTCGTCTCGGCGATCGGCCAGGCGGTCGACTTCACGGGGCTCGAGAGCTTCGACAACGGCAAGGGAATGATGTCGGCGGACAAGAACTACCAGGTCGCGGGCAACAAGGGCGTGTTCGCCGGCGGCGACGTGCTGCGGCCGCATCTGCTGACGAGCGCCATTGGCCAGGGCTGGATCGCGGCCGAGGGCATCGACCGGCACCTGCGCGGCGAGGGTCAGGAGAAGCGGCCCAGGATCGACGTGCATTCGTTCGACCTGATGCGCAAGCTGCTCGAGAAGGGCCTCACGATGGAGGAGGCTCCGCACGAGCCGGTGCGCGGCACCTCGGCGGCGGGCTTCGCCGTGCACAACTACGACGACCGCTCCGGCCGCTATGTCATCCCGCACGACCAGCTGTTCCTCGGCCACTTCCAGCGCACGGAGCGCCACCAGCGCGCCGTGACGACCCTCTCCGCGGAGCAGGCGCTCGGCAACTTCCAGGAGCGGCTGCAGGCGCTCTCCGAGAAGGACGTCGTCGCCGAGGCCAAGCGCTGCATGAGCTGCGGGCTGTGCTTCGAGTGCGACAACTGCGTCGTCTACTGCCCGCAGCACGCGGTGTTCCGGGTCAAGAAGGACCGCGCGACCACCGGCCGCTACGTCGACACCGACTACACGAAGTGCATCGGCTGCCACATCTGCCGCGATGTCTGCCCGACCGGCTACATCCAGATGGGGCTGGGCGAGTGAAGACGCGGGAAGTGGACAGCGGCTTGCACCAACCCGGCGGCTTCGCCGCCACCCCTCCTCGCAGAGGAGGGGAGACACCATTCCCCTCGTTTCCAAGGAGGGGTGCCGGGCGAAGCCCGGTGGGGTGGTTCGCGCGCGAGCGCGGCGGGGGTGGTTCGACCGTCGGACCAGTTCGTTGAGCGATTGAAAGCGTGAAGCGCGTACTCGAGGCCGTGGTCGTCGGAGCAGCGCTCGCGACCGCGCTCGCAACCGGCTGGGCGATCTCGCAGGAGCGCGGCGCGCCAGCGGGGCGGGTGCCGAAGCCGGCGATCGTGCAGGCGAGGGGCGACAAGTGCGTCGAGCCCGTCGAATTCATGCGCCGCAGCCACATGCAGGTGCTGCTGCACCAGCGCGACCGGACCGTGCACGAGGGTATCCGCACGAAGGGCCACAGCCTGAAGGGCTGCGTCGAATGCCACGCGAGCGCGGCCACGGGCAGCGTCGCGGCGGAGGAGGGCGATTTCTGCCGAAGCTGCCACAGCTACGCCGCGGTCAGGATCGACTGCTTCGAGTGCCACGCGTCGCGGCCGCAGGCGGTCGCGGGAGGGGTGAAGCCGTGAGCGGTCGCGACGCCGCGCGGCGGCAGTTCCTCGCCTGGGGCGCCGGCGCGCTCGCGACGCTGACCATCGCCCCGGGCGTGCTGCTCCTGCGGCCCGTGCACGGCCGTGCGCCCGAGCAGGCCGTCACCGGAAAGGCGCGCTGGGGCCTGCTGATCGACACCAACAGGTGCGCGGCGGGCTGCGACGCGTGCGTCACCGCCTGCAACCGGGAGAACGGGCTCTCCGGCGCGACCCGCGAAACGGACGCGCAGTGGATCCGCAAGGTCGAGCTGAGGGACCCGCGCACCGGGCGAAAGGCGTCCCTGCCCGTGATGTGCCAGCACTGCGAGCACCCGCCCTGCGTGGACGTGTGCCCGACCGGGGCATCATTCCGGCGCGCCGACGGCATCGTGCTCGTCGACAAGCACATCTGCATCGGCTGCCGCTACTGCATGATGGCCTGCCCCTACAAGGCGCGCTCGCTCGTGCACGAGCCGCTCGCGGACCAGCAGCCGGACGTGCCGCGCGGCAAGGGCACGGTCGAGTCGTGCACGCTGTGCGTGCATCGCGTGGATCGCGGCGAGCGGCCGGCGTGCGTGGAGGCCTGTGCCGCAGCGGGCCGCGGCGCGATCGTGTTCGGCGACCTGAACGACCCGGCGAGCGCGATCGCGCGGCGCATCGCGCAGTATCCGTCGGTACAGGTGCGCGCCGACCTCGGCCTGAATCCGGGCGTACGGTACGAGGGGATCTGAGGCGTGGAAATCGCGTACCGCGAGATCGAGGGACGGAGCGGCGCCTACTGGCTGCTCCTGGCGGTGCTGGCCGCGGTGACGGCCGCCGGCCTCGCCGGGGCGTGGGCGATGGAGCACCATGGGCACATCGTGACCGGCATGACGAACCAGATCGTCTGGGGCATGCCGCACGTCGTCGCCGTCTTCCTGATCGTGGCCGCCTCCGGCGCGCTCAACGTCGCATCGGTCGCGTCGGTGTTCGGAAAGGACTTCTACAAACCGCTCGCGCCGCTCTCGGGGTTGCTCGCCATCGCGCTCCTCGCCGGCGGCCTCGCGGTGCTAATGCTCGACCTCGGCCGCGCCGACCGGCTGGTCGTCGCGATGACCCGCTACAACTTCACCTCGATCTTCGCGCTGAACGTTTTCCTCTACACCGGCTTCTTCGCCGTCGTCGCGCTGTATCTCTGGACGATGATGGAGCGCCGCATGAACCGCTACGCGAAACCGGTCGGCTATGCGGCGTTCGTCTGGCGGCTCGTGCTCACCACCGGTACCGGGTCGATCTTCGGTTTTCTCGTGGCGCGCCAGGCTTACGACTCGGCGATGCTCGCGCCGATGTTCATCGCCATGTCCTTCTCCTACGGACTCGCGGTGTATCTGGCGGTGCTGATCGCCGCCTACGCCTGGAGCGGGCGCGAGCTCGACGCGGCGATGCTGCGGCGCCTGAAGAACCTCCTCATCGTGATGATTGCGGCGGTGCTTTACTTTGTCGCGGTGTTCCACCTCACGAATCTCTACTTCGCCAGGCAGGTCGCTTTCGAGCGCTTCGTCCTGGCCGACGGCGGGATCTATCCGGCGCTTTTCTGGGGCGGCCAGATGGTGCTCGGCAGCTTGGTGCCGATGGCGATGCTCGCGCACCCGCGCCTGGGCGCTGCGCGCGGCACGGTGGTGGCCGCATCGCTGCTCGTGATCCTCGGCGGGCTTGCGCAGATGTACGTGACGATCATCGGCGGCCAGGCGTTCCCGCTCGAGCTCTTCCCCGGGGTGGAGGCGACGAGCAGTTTCTTCGACGGGCGCATTCATCCCTACGCGCCGAGCCTGCCCGAGTTCGCGCTCGGGCTCGCCGGCATCGCGATCGCGGGAATGATCGTCGTCCTAGCGGTGAAGCTCCTTCGCTTCCTGCCCGAGCGCTTGGACGCCCGGCTGGGGGAGTCGTCTTGAGGATGCGCAGCACCCCCTCCCGCTCGCTCCCCCATCCAGGGGGAGGGAACGGGTGGGGGCCGAGCGTCGCGCTTGGGAACGCCCGTCGATGAGCGGCGAGCATCCCTTCGCGCAGTTCGTCCGCATCGTCGGGCGCGGCCGGCACGGCGCGCGCGCGATGACCTACGACGAGGCGTACGCCGCGATGCGCATGATCTTGGCCGGCGACTGCCTGCCCGAGCAGGTCGGGGCGTTCCTCATGCTGATCCGCGTGCGCGAGGAAACGGCCGAAGAGCTCGCCGGCTTCGTCGCCGCGGTGCGCGAGACGATCCAGGCGCCGGGCGGCGTGCCGCCGGTGCGCATCGACTGGCCTTCGTATGCCGGGAAGCGCCGCCATCTGCCGTGGTTCCTGCTCGCCGCGCTGCTCGTCGCGTGCAACGGCCATCCGGTCCTGATGCATGGCATCGCGCGCGCGGGCGACGGCCGGATCTACGCGCCCGAGGCGCTCGCCCGGCTCGGCCTCCCGGTGTGCGCTGCCCTCGGAGATGCGGGCGAGGCGATCCGCAGGAGCAATTTCGCGTACGTGCCGCTGGAAGCGTTCGCGCCGCGGGTGGCCGGAATGATCGGGCTCCGCGCGCTCCTCGGGCTGCGCTCGCCGGCGAACAGCATCGCCCGCATGCTCAACCCGCTCGGCGCGCCGGTGCAGCTCGTCGGCATCTTCCATCCGAACTATCGCGACGTTCATCAGCAGGCCGCGGCGATTCTCGGCGCAGCGCACCTCGCCGTGCTGCGCGGCGAAGGCGGCGAGGCCGAGCGCAATCCGGACGTGCCGTGCCTCGTTCAGACGGCGTGCGACGGTGAGGAGCGAAGCGAGGAATGGCCCGCGCTGTTCTCCGGCGGGCGCCACCTCAAGGACACCGCGCTCGAGATCGGGCGGCTGGCCGCAGTCTGGCGCGGAGAGGCGACGGACGAGTACGGCGAGGCCGCGGTGGCCGGTACCGCGGCGATCGCGCTCAGGGCGCTCGGCGCGGCGCCCACCATCCCCGAGGCCGAGCGCGCGCCGCGCGGCGGCTCTGGGAGGAGCGCCCGAAGGCGCTCTTACGTGCGGCGTGATGGCGAGTCGCGCGCACCGGATCGGCACCACCCCGCCGGCCATCCGGCCGGTACCCCTCCTGCGCGAGGGGGGGGGTGAGCAATCCCCTCCTTCGCGAGAAGGGGCGGCTGCGAAGCAGCCGGGATGGCTTGCGCCGTGACTCCGCGCCTTCTCGTCTCCGCGGCCCACAAGTCCTCGGGCAAGACCACGCTCTCGATCGGGATCGCGGCCGCCCTCGCTGCGCGCGGGCTCGTCGTGCAGCCGTTCAAGAAAGGGCCCGACTACATCGACCCGATGTGGCTCGCGGCGGCGGCCGGGCGCCCTTGCCGCAACCTCGACTTCTTCGTCATGGGCCGGGACGAGATCCTGGCGCAGCTCGCGACGCACGCGGCCGGCGCCGACCTGGCGCTCATCGAAGGCAACAAGGGTCTGTACGACGGGCTCGATCTCGACGGCAGCAACAGCAACGCCGCGCTCGCCAGCCTGGTGGACGCGCCGGTCGTGCTCGTGGTCGACGCGCGCGGCATGACGCGCGGGATCGCGCCGCTCATCCTCGGCTTCCAGGCGTTCGACCGGTCGATCCGCATCGCCGGCGTGATCCTCAATCGCCTCGGCGGCTCGCGCCACGAGGCGAAGCTGCGCGCGGTGGTCGAGCACTACACCGACGTGCGCGTGTTCGGCGCCGTGCACCAGGATCCCGCAATCGAGATCGTCGAGCGCCACCTCGGGCTCATCCCGAGCTCCGAGAGCTGCGAATCGGGCGCGCGCATCGCTGCGATCCGCGATGCCGTGGCGGAGCAGGTAGACCTCGACGCGCTGCTCGCGACCGCGGGCTGGCGCGCCGGCACGCCGCGCGCGGCCGCGCCTGCGCCGCCGCCGGCGCCGCCCGCACCCGCGCTGCGGATCGGCGTCGCGATGGACCGCGCCTTCGGCTTCTACTACCCGGACGACCTCGAGGCGCTCGCGCAGGCCGGCATCGAGATCGTGCCGGTGAACATGCTCGCCGCGGCCAAGCTTCCGGAGATCGACGGCCTGGTCGTGGGCGGCGGCTTCCCGGAGCTCTTCATGGCCGCGCTCGAGGCGAACGCGTCGCTGCGCGCCGACGTACGGCGGGTCGCCGAGGCGGGAATGCCCATCTACGCGGAGTGCGGCGGGCTGATGTATCTCGCGCGCAGCCTCACGTGGCACGGCGAGACGCGGCGCATGGCCGGCGTTATTCCCGGCGACGTCGTGATGCACGACAAGCCGGTCGGGCGCGGCTACGTGCTGCTGCGCGAGACCGGGCGGCACCCGTGGCCGCTCGGTGACGGCGCCGAGATCCGGGGCCACGAGTTCCATTACTCGTCGCTCGAGAACCTCACGCCGCACGCGGCGTTCGCGTACGAAGTCGCGCGCGGGCACGGAGCGGACGGCCACGGCGACGGTATCGTGCTCGGCAACGTGCTCGCGTCGTACTCGCATCTGCGCAGCGTCGGGGGGCAACGCATGGGCAATCCGCTTCGCGGCATTCGTGCGCAAGGTGAAGGCGGAGCACGCGGCGCGCGCCGCGGCGCGCAAGGCGGCGAGCGCGCCGGGCGCCGCCGCACGCCCGGCGGCCGGGACTCCGGTCACTCCCGCGCAGGCGGGAATCCACTCCGAGCGCGCACAGGAGGCGCTCGCCGGATCCCCGCGTTCGCGGGGATGACTGCGCGGCGGCACGCAGGCGCGATGGACTTCGATCTTGTGGTGATCGGCAGCGGCCCGGGCGGCTACAAGGCCGCGGTGAGCGCGGCGCACCAGGGTGCGCGGGTCGCGCTCATCGAGCGCGACCTTCCGGGCGGGAACTGCCTCAACCGCGGTTGCATCCCGAAGAAGACACTCGTCTACCTGGCGTCGCTGCTCGAGGACGTCGCCAATCTGCAGGGGCGCGGCCTCGTCGGCGCGGTGCGCGGCGACTACGCGGCGGCGGTCGCGCACAAAGACGAGGTCGTTGCCGGTATCCGCGACAATTTCGGCTTCTGGCTGCGCAAGCTCGGCGTGCGCGTCTTTCGGGCCGACGCCCGCCTGCGCGAGGGTGGTCGCGTCACGCTCGCACCGGCCGCCACCGCCGCCGCCGAACCGGTGCCGGGCGAGATCGGCGCGCGGCGGATCATCCTCGCGACCGGATCGGCGCCGCGGGCCCTCGAGGCCCTGCCGACCGACGGCGCGCGGATCCTGGATTCCTCGCACTTCATGCGCACGCTGCGGGAGTGCCCGGAGTCGGTGCTCTTCGTCGGCGGCGGCGCGATCGGCGTCGAGCTCGCGTACCTCATGCGCCAGTTCGGCGCGCGGGTCGCGGTCGTGGAGCGGGGCGAGCGCCTGCTCGACATCCACACCATTCCCGAGCGGGTGAGCGGCGTGCTGGCGCGCAAGTTCGAGCGCCTCGGCATCGCGGTGCGCACCGGCGTGAGCGTCGCCGCGCACGCGGTCGATGCGCGCGGGGTCGAGGTGGCGTTCACCGACGGCGCCCGGGACCGTTTCGCTGCCGTGGTGGTCGCGGTCGGCCGGCAGCCGAGGACTGCGGAGCTGGGGCTCGCCGAGGCGGGCGTCGCGGTCGACGCGGACGGCTACGTGCGCGTTTCCGAGTACCTCGAGACGAGCGTGCCGGGAATCTATGCGGTCGGCGACGCCAGGCCCGGGCCGATGACCGCGAACGCCGCGCTGCACGACGCCAAGATCGCGGCGGCCAACGCGCTCAGCGGCAATCATCTGCGGCCGAACTACCTCAAGGTGCCGATGGTCATCAACAGCGCGCTCGAGATCGCCGCCGTGGGCCTGACCGAGGACCGGGCTGAGGCCGCGGGATTCGCGCCCGACGTCGCGCGCTCGAGCTTCGGCGGCTCGGGCAAGGCGCGCGCGCATCACGACACCGAGGGCTTCATCGAGGTGGTGCACGACGCCGAGACGGGCCAGCTTCTCGGCGGGTGCATCGTCGGCCCCGAGGCGGGCGAGCAGGTCCACCTCCTCGCCGCCGCATGCCAGTCGGCGCGCGGGCTGTGGTTCTTCAAGGACATGAGCTACAGCCATCCCTCCTGGTGCGAGGAGCTCGAGACTGCGGTCGATCCCTACACCTCGGCCTTCAGCCGGTCGGGCAAGGAGATATTCGAGCGCGGAATCCTGGCGCCCTCGGAGTGACGCTCGGATCCAGGCACCTCCGGAAGCGGATGCGCTCCCGCGTGCCGAGCGCCTCGCGCCGCCGCACATACGTAGGTCCACCGGTTCCACCCTCCCACCCAGCAAGGAGCGACCATGACCAGATTCCACCGCTGTCTCGCCGCTGGCACGCTCGCGGCAGGCGCTGCGTTCGCGTGCGCCGCCGCCGCCCAGCCCGCGGGCGCTGCGCCGAGCCCGCAGGAGCAGGCGCGCATGAAGAGCTACGCACCCGAGCTGCGCGCGCGGGTGATGAAGCTTGCGCCGGAGACCAAGGCCACGCTGCGCAAGCTCGAGGCGCAGCACCCGCGCAAGAGCGCAAACGCGACGATGCGCCAGGTGATGCAGGAGATACTCGCCGACTACCTCACCATGGCCGCAGGCGTCGCCGTCGACAACGCTGAGCAGGCCGCCGACAGCGCGCGGCGGCTCGCCAACCACCGGGTTCCGAAAGGCGGCCTGGTGGCTTACCTCCCGCTGGCGAAGATCACCGACGCAGACCTCGCGACGCTGCCCGCGTTCAACGACGTGGTCGAGGGCGGCGCGCTCAGGCTCGCCGAGGCGGCGGAGCGTGGCGAGATGGGCAAGGCCGCGCTCCTGCTCGGCGAAGTGCTCGCCGGCTGCGTCGGCTGCCACCAGCGCTTCCGCGGCGTGCCTGGCGCTTCGCCCTACCTCGCGACCGGCGACGCCGGGCGCTGAGCGCCCGGCCGTACCGCTGCAAGGGCGCGGGCGCGGGCTCGCGCTGCGCTTGTGCGGCGGCACGGCGTGATAGAGTCCCGACCCTCGGCCATCTTGCGGAGGACGTCTCGATGAGTTACACGCTGCCCGAATTCCTGGCCCATGCCATCGCCATGGAGGAGGAGGCGGCCGAGCGCTATCTCGAGCTTGCCGACATGATGGAGGCGCACCGCAACGACGATGTGTCCGCGGTGTTCCGCGACATGCATCGCTATTCGATCATGCACCGCGACGCGATCCGCGCGCGGGTCGGCGACACCGAGCTGCCGAAGCTGAAGTCGTGGCAGTACCGCTGGCGCACACCGCCCGAGATGGGCGACGAGGACGCCTTCGATTACCTGCTCGATGCCTACAACGCGCTGCAATATGCCCGCACAAACGAGCTGCGCGCCATGGAGTACTATCGATCGGTGGTCGGCGAGACCGACGATGCCGAGGTGCGGCGCCTGGCGGACGAGTTCGCCGACGAGGAGCGGGAGCACGTCGAGGCGCTCGACAAGTGGATCGGCCGCACCCAGCGCCCGTCGGCGACCTGGCAGAAGGACCCCGGACCGGTCAGCTGAACGGCGTTGACCGTCGGTGCCCGGTGGCGCCGGCGGCGCAGCCGCGGCGCGCTGCGGGCGGCCTCACTCCTTGCGCGACCCGGCGAGCTTGCGCTCGACCGCGAACACCGCGGCCTCGACGCGCGACGAGAGATTCAGCTTGGCGAGCACGTGGCGCACGTGCAGCTTCACGGTGTCCTGGCTGATGCTGAGCGCTCGCGCGATCACCTTGTTGCTCTGTCCCTGCGCGAGGTGCGACAGGATCTCCCGCTCGCGGCTGGTGAGCTGGTTGAGCAGCGACTCCGGCGTGTTGCGCTTGCCGTCGAGGAGGTTCACCAGCTTCGCGGTCATGGCCGGCGCGACCACCGTCTCGCCCCGCGCCGCGCGCTGCACCGCATCCACCACCTCGTCTGGCTCCATGTCCTTGAGCAGATAGCCGCGCGCCCCGGCGCGCAGCGCGGCTGCGAGATCGGACTCGGCATTGCTCACGGTCAGGAAGAGGGTCGGCACGTCGATGCCCTCGTTTCTGAACTCGCGCAGCAGCGCGAGCCCGTCGCGCGCCGGCATGTGGAGGTCGACGATGGCCACATCCGGCCTCTGCTCGCGCAGCAGCCGGCGTGCGTCGTCCGGATCCCCCGTGACGCCGACCACCTGCACCGTGCCGCCGTGCTCGAGGAGCTCGGCGAGGCCCTTGCGGAACAGCGTATGGTCGTCCACCAGGACGACGCGGATCGGCGCGTTCATGCGCGGGCTTCCTGTTGCGCAGTCCGCGCCGGGAACCGGAGTGCCACCTGCGTGCCCTCGCCGACGCTGCCCGTGACCGACACCTCGCCGCCCAGCCGCTCGGCGCGCTCGCGCATGATCGAGAGGCCGAACTGCATGCCGAAGCGGGGGGTCGTGCCCGGCGCCGATTCCGGTGCCATCGTCCTGCACGGTCACGACGTGCTCGTTGCCGACGAAGTCCATCTCGACCGTGACGTTGCGCGCCCGCGCGTGCTTCGCTGCGTTGGTGAGCGCCTCCTGGACGACGTGGTAGACGTGCAGCTCCTGCTCGGGCGTGAGCTCGGGCTCGGGCCCGCGGTTGTGAAATTCGGCGCGGATCCCGGTCTGCGCGCCGAAGCCGTCCACGAGATCGCGCAGCGCGGGCACCAGCCCGCGCGGATCCATGCGGTCGCGGAAATGGGTCAGCAGCTCGCGCAACCGCCCGTAGGCCGAGTCCATGCCCTGCTCGACGTCGGCGAGGTACTTCTGCGCGAGCGGATCGTCGCCAGCGCGGATCGCCTCGCTCAGGAAGGCGAGCCGCATCTTGATGTAGGCGAGCGTCTGCGCGAGCGAATCGTGGACCTCGTTCGCGAGCATCTGCCGCTCGTTCACCAGGGTGGCACGGATGTTCTCGCGCGCGAGGCGCGCGTTCTCGAGCGCCATGCCGAGATGCTCGCTGATCGACGTGAAGAGAAGCGATACCTCCGGCGGCACCGGCGCGTCGGCCGCCATGAAGAGGTTGTAGACGCCCATCACGCGCCCGCGGTGGCGCAGCGGCACGGCGATGACGCGCCTGCACCGGTCGCCGAAATAGCCGAGGGCCGTGGTCTCCCGGCAGGTCTCGCTCGCCTCGCAGATTTCCACCGATTGCTCGCGCGCGGCCTTGCCGCAGATGCCGCACGTGAAGGGGACATACTGCTCGCGGCGCTCGACCTCGGGCGGCAGCCCGATCGCGCCGACGAGCCGCAGATGCGCGCCGTCCGGCGTCGCGACGCGCACGGCCCCCGGCGATCGCGCCCGCCAGGCGCGTCATGGTCGGCAGGAACCGGGCAAGCAGCCGCTCGACGTCCGCGTCGTCGGAAAGGCTGGACGTGATCTCCGAGAGCGCGCGCAGCGCCGGGATCTTGTACGCTCCCTCGCGCTCGGTCGCGCCCTCGGGCGCAGTGGTCGGTCTCGAGGCCTGGGTTCGCCTCATGAATGCTCCCGCGGCGGGACCGCGAACGTTTCCGGTTGCGGGTAAGTGTGGGCAATCGGGCGCGACCCTGCAATAGGGGGCGTCAACCCGCGGCACGAAGCACCCTGCCGGACGGTGCCGCGCCACGGCGCGTCGGCTAAGATCGCTCGCACCGCCGATGACCGCAACCCGCCCGCTGACGTCCCAGGAGCGCGACCTGCTCGCGGCGTGCGCCGTCGATCCGCGATCCCGCGCGAGCTTCCTCGGGGTGGCGTGGGGCATGGCGGTTGCGACGCTCTTCGTCGCCTTCCTCGTGCTCGGGGTGCCGCTCAGCCTCGGCGGAGTGGACGTGAGCTGCTGGCCTGGGAAGGATGTGACGCTCCTCGGCGTTGCGGCGGTGTTCGTCTTCTGGACGGCGATCGGAGCGCGCAACCACCGCCGGCACCGCGCGCGGCGCGCACCGTTCGAGGCGGCGCTGCGGGCCGATCTGGCCGGCGGCGTGGCCGGGGTGGAGCGGCATGCTGCGGTCGACGCGATCCGCGTGACCGCGCCGGAGCACGGCGAGCGCGCCTACTTCCTGCGGCTCGCCGACGATCGCGTGCTCTTCGTGGGCTACTGGAATCCGACGGCGCACGGCGCGTCCGAGGCCGCCGAGACGGGCGGCTTTCCGAGCACCGAGTTCGAGCTCGCGCGCGGGCCCGCCTCGCGCGTCGTGCTCGGCGCAGCCGGCTGCGGCGCGCCGATCGTGCCCTCGCAGACGTTCGAGCTGGGGCGCCGGTCTCCTGACACCTTGCGGCTGCCGGGCGCGGGCGAATGGGTGGCGACGCCCTGGAGCGAGATTTCTGCGACCTACCGATGACCAGTGCGGGCGCCCGTCGTCGCGGGGCGGTCGTGATCGCCGCTCAAACCACCGCACGGCGCGTCCAACGGCGCGCTTGACTTCGGCGCCCGCGACCCCTATACGCCACGTAAGTCCATCGCCGTCTCGCGGCGGCGGCATGCACGCGCGGCGAGGGGCGCCAACACCAAGGAGAGAGACCCATGAGGGGAGCCGTCGGATTCGCGGGCGCACTGCTCGCGCTCGTTTCGCTTTCGCTTGGCACGCCGGCAGCAGCGCAGAGCGGGTTCTACCTCAAGCTCGACTCCGGCTGGGCCTGGGGTCGGAGCGCCGGATTCCAGGAGGACGATCCGTCTTCGCCGGACTGCTTCCTCATCGTGAGCGGGACGACCTGCGGCGGCAAGCTGAACGACCTCGGCTCGTCGTTCGTCATCGGGGCCGGCATCGGCTACCGCTTCACTCCGATGTTCCGCGGCGACATCACCTACAGCCGGCGCGGCGGCTTCAACCTTAAGGGTTGGGACCCCGCGGGAACCTACTTCGATCCGGACGTGACCTCCGATGCGATCATGGTCAACGGCTTCTTCGACATGCCGTACAAGATCGCCGACCGGGCGCAGCCCTACGTCGGTCTTGCGATCGGGCGCAGCAAGAACAAGATGGACGCACTGAAGTGGAACGACCCGGGGTGCTGCAGCGGTGTGCTGAACGCGGGCGGCTCGAACACCTCCCACCGCGTGGCAGTTCACGCTCGGCATCGGGATCCAGGTCGCTCCGCAATGGATCCTGGATGTGGGCTACCGCTACTCGGACCTCGGCGAGTTCAAAGAAACCCGCCGGCTCCGACCAGGTCAACAATTTCACTGGAAGCGGGGTCACGACCTCCGCGACCGGGAAGCTGCGCACGAACGAGCTCCTGTTCAGCCTGCGCCGCGATCTCTGACCGGCGGGTCATGCCGCCGCGCGCAGGGCGAGCAGGCGCCGTTCGGTGCGGTTTACGAGCAGCCCGGCGGCGACCCCGCCGAGCGCGGCGGCGAGCATGACATAGAGCGAGGCGTACCAGCCGCCCGTCGCCGAGACCATCAGCGCGACCGCCGGCGGTCCGACGAACTGGCCCGCGTTCGACCACTGGATGATCAGGCCTTGCAGGCTTCCCGATCTGCGCCGGCGAGCGCGCGTAGGCCTGCGAGGACGTGAGCACCGCGGGCGGCGTGATGCCGCCGAAGAACGAAAGCCCCAGGCACGCCGCGTAGCGCCAGCCGTCCGGCAGTGCCGGCGCGAAGATCGCGATGGCGCAGGCGCCCATCAGCGCGGCGGCCACGCTGATCAGCGTGCCGCGCGCGAGATTGCGGTGGACGAGCCAGGTGCCGAGCATCGTGCCGGGCGAGTTCACGCCGACTGCGAGCGCCGTCAGTGCAACGGCGGCGAGCGGCGAGGCGCCGCGCTCGTTCAGCAGGAACGTGGGCAGCCACACCATCAGCGCAATCCACTGCAGCGCGTAGAAACCCATCGCGATGGCGCACCACCACGGCGCGGGGTGGCGCAACGCTTCGACGATCGCGGCCGCGGTGCGCTCGGCGTGCGGCGCGGTGACCGGAAGCCGATCGCGCAGCCGCCAGATCGCAAACGCGACCGCGCCGATCGTTGCGGCTTGGCCCCACCACAGGCCGCGCCAGCCCACCGTCGCGATCACGAACGGCGAGGCGACGAGCGTAACGGCGAACCCGACCGGCATGTACCCGCTCCAGAGGCCGAACGCTAGATTGCGGTCGCGGCTCGCGGTCACCGCCGCAATCAGCCCCGGCACCGAGACGACGAGCGCGATGAAGCCGGCACCCTCGATGAACCGCGAGACGAGCAGCGCCGCGGGGGATGCGGCGACCGCGCCGAGCGCCCCGCCGGCCGCCAGCGCGGCGAGCCCGAAGAAGCACGCGCGCAGCGCGCCGGCGCGGTCGGCGAACAGCCCGAAGAACACCGCGCTCGCGAGCGCGACGGCGTTGAACATCGATACCACCCAGCCGGCGGCGACGAGCGAGAGCCCGAATTCCGCGCGCAGCGGCGGCAGCGCGCCGGGAAGCTTGCCGATCGCGCCCGCGCCGGCCACGCCGGCGGCGAGCAGGACGGCGACGGCGGTCCAGGAGGTGCGGGTAGCCATAGGGACGGGACGCGATACGGCGCGACGGCGCCGTCCCCAATAGTACCGGCACGGGCGCGTTTGCTCGCCCCGGGCGGTCAGAAGCGGGAGAAAGAAGCCCGCCTGTCGAGCGCGCACGCGGGGCTGCGGCGCCCGCGCGAGCGCGCGCTCAGTGGCCCGCCGCGGCGGCCTTCTGCTGCGAGGTGTCGAGCTCGTCCCATCGCAGCGCGCGGTTGCGGCCACTCTTCTTCGCGGCGTACAGCGCCTGGTCGGCCTGATCGACGAGCTCGGCGACCGACGCGCCGCCGAAACGGATGGTGGATACGCCGAAGCTCGAGGTCATCTGCAAGCCGTCCACGCTGCGGATGCCGGGGCCGGCCTCGGCCTCGACGCGGCGGCGCATGCGCTTCGCGATCTCGGTCGCCTTCTCGACCGTGGTGTTCGGCAGCGCGATGACGAACTCCTCGCCGCCATAGCGGCAGACGAGATCGTGACCGCGCACGGAGGACGCGATGATGCGCGCCATCTGCTTGATCGCCTCGTCGCCGACCGCGTGGCCGAAACGGTCGTTGATCGACTTGAAGTGGTCGATGTCGGCCATGATCACGCAGAGCTCGATGTCCTCGGTGAGCGCCTTGGCGTAGATCTTCTCCATCTCGGCGAAGAAGGCGCGCCGGTTGAGCATGCCGGTCAGCGAGTCGCGCGCGGCCATGACCGCGAGCTCCTTGTTCTGCTCCTCGATCTTGTTGCGCGAGGCCTCGAGATCGTTAAGCGCGCGCTGCAGCTCGGCGTTCTTCTCCTCGAGGTCGGTCACGTCGTCGAAGGTGGCGAGGCAGCCGCGCGCGCGCCCGACGTTGTCCACGATCGGCGAGCAGTTCATGACCGCTTTGCGCACCCGGCCGCCGCCTTGCGGGATCTCGATCACGGTGCCGACCACCGGCTCGCGCATGGACATCGCCCGATGCCACGGATGCTCATCGGGGTTCACGGGGGAGGCTCGCCTTCAGCCAGTCGAGCGAGGCGACGTTCCGCCCGAGCAAGCCAGTCGAAGCCTGCGGGTGCAGCTTGCGGAAGGCGCTGTTCGCCATGTTGATGCGACCCTCGGTGTCGACTACCAGCACGCCCTCGGCCAGCGTGTCGAACGCCATGCGTACGCGATCCGGGATCACCGCGGCCGGATCGAGGTGCTGGAGCACTCTGCGAAGGTACACGTAGTAGAGGACGAACCCGCCGATCGTGAGCGCGACGACTAGGAGCACCGTCGGGTGGCGCAGCCAATCGTGCCAGGCCTGCGGCCCGACCGGCTTGAAGCTCATTTCCACCTGTCCCCACCGTTCCTTGCCGGAGTACACGGGGACGACCACGTGTGTGAGCGTCGACTTGCCCTCAGCAGTGGCGAACCAGTGTCTGTGGTGATCGCCGCTGCGCACGACGAGCTCGCCGCCCTCGCGGCGCACTCCGACCGAGACGATGTCGCCGCCCTTGGTGACCGCGTTGTCGACGGTGCGCTGTATCGTGCGTTGATCGTCCGTCTCGATCAGCGAGGTGAGCTGGACCGCGAGACTGGCGGCGATACGCTCGCGGATCTTGCGCGCGTTCTGCGCCTCGTCGGGCAGCAGCCCGAAGGCGAAGTCCAGGATCAGCACCAGCATGATCGTCAGCGAGACGAGCCCGAGTGCGACGCGGCCGATCGTTCGTACTCTGCTCACGCGGAGCTTTCCGTGGGCCGTGAGGCGGGGAGACGACGACGGGCCGGATGCGGACGCGGTGCCGGTGCGCGCGCGGCGTCCCGCGCCGCCGCCCGCGAATCGTCCTGGCCATTGCGCGCGTACTCGTTCCACCGCCGCCGGTTTGCGCCGCCAGCGGCGCGAGTTGCCTGCAGTTGATCATTCTGACCCTCAACTTCTCCTTCTAGCGCTTTGTTTCTTAATAACTATCCTCCACCTCTTGCAGGCCGCCCAGGCATTTCGTCACGGATGCGGAGCGTCTCCCGTCCAGACATCGCCGCCGAGAGCGAAATTTTCGTCGTGGCCGGCGCGGCGCGGCCAGGGCATGCGGAAACACCGGCCGCCGGCTGTGCGTCCGACGCACGGGTCGTGGATTCGATCGTCGCCGCGTTGACCCTGGGCTTCCCGACGGTCAGCCCAACCTCTGCAGCTCGATTGATTAATTCAATCCATTCAATGCGTTAGCGCCGAGGCCGGCACGGCATCTGCCGGCGCCGTAACCGTCGTCTGCAGCTTCACCGGGAGCGGCAGATCGCCCGACGAGTTCCGGTTGTCCCCATGCCGTCGTCGCCGGGCGATGGTGGCGGGCGCGGCGCCGGTTCGGGTCCCGGGCCGGGCTGAGGTCGATCGTCCGACTGGACGGCGCGGAGAGTTCCTCTCGCCCTCGACGACGGCCCGCGTGGTTGCGCGCGTTCCAACGCTGGGGATCGCGCTTGCGCCCGCATGGGTCACCGACCGCAACGCGGTCTGCCGGTCGTCGCGCGCGGCCCGCACCTGTGCGCAGTGAGCGTTCCGGAGGCGCGGTTGCAGACGGACAGCCGGGCGGGACGAGGGAACCCCCAGCTTTGCCGCGCGAGACTGCTCGGGACGGGTCTTGGGAGCCGTCAGCTGCGGTACCGCATCGACGGCTCGAGCGCGGGCACGGCACACGGATTCGGGCGACGTTGTGCGATCGGCCGGCGCCAACACGGCGTCAGCCGGGCGACCGCTGGCGCAACCCAATGCGGTCGTCGCGCGCGACCTCCAGCGTCTGACCGACCGCGGCTTCCTCGCGCTCAGCCTCCTCGTCCATTCGACGCCATTCGATTTTCTCGTCGTCATCGCGGCCGACGACGAAGATCGGATCGAAGTTATGCCACGCGGGCAGCGCGGCGAGTGCGCTCGCCAGCAGGCCGGCCGCGCGCGTCGCCCACCAGAGGACGCCGACCGAGAGCACGAGGCCCGCCATCTTCACCCCGTCCATCAGCACGTCGATGGCACCGCGGCCAACGAAATCGTCGAACTCCGGCCGATCGAACGCTAGCGCGATCTCAGGTCCCGGCAGCTGCAGCACCTCGAGGGGCTCGTATTCCACCTGCGGATCGATCCTCGCAAAGCCGGGATCGCCGGGAGCGATCGCGACGCGTGCCGGGACCGCGAGGACCGGCGGCTCGGGCAGGACAAGCGCATCGAAGCCGCCGAGGGCGCGCAGGATCGGGCTCACCGCGTTCAGATTCGGTAACGCGAGCGAATCGCCGGCCGACGACCCGGCGGCCACACCCACAACGGTCTGCGGAGCGGGGCGCTCGTTCACGGCCTGGTTCGCCCGCGGCGTGAACCGCCGGAATGCCGCTGACCGCGCTCACGGTGATGGTCAGCGTGCCGGTCTCGGTGGCGGCGCCCGAGGTCACGGTGTAGGTGAGCGTCTCGGTCCCGCTCCAGTCCGCGTACGGCGTGTAGGTCACCAACCCCGATGCATCGAACGCGACGGTGCCGTTGGTCGCGCCGGAGACTCCCGTGAGCACCCGCCCGGCGTTCTCGAAGGTGTCGTTCGCGAGGACGTTCACTGCGACGGCGTTGTCCGCGTCGGCGGCAACCGCGTCGTTCACCGTGTCGCCGACCGCGCTCACCGCGATACCGGCGCTCGTGGATGCCGTGGAGAAGGCGGTGGCGTCGCCGTACGTCGTCGTGTCGCCGGTGCCGCCGGCCACGCCGCCCGTTCGGTCCCACGCGCGAAAGTCGATGGTCGCCACGCCGCTCCAGTCCGCGTTCGGCACGAAGCGCACGCGGGTGAGCGCGTCCGCAGCGAGGAGCCGCGCCGCGGCGGGCGCCGGTGCGCCGAAGGCCACCCAGGCTCCGCCGCCGTCGAGCGAGTACTGCCAGGCGCCGTTCAGGTCGTCGACCGCGGTGACCGCAATGCCCGTGAGCGCGCCGGGGTCCGCGTCGCTCACTTGGCCGGCGATCAGCGCGGATACGAGGGTGCCCGCGCTCGTAGCGTCGTCTTCGTCGATACCCGCCGGGGCGTTGGCTCCCGCCAGCACCGGCGCATCGTTCACCGGGCTCACCGTCAGGGTCACCGAGGCGATCGTGGAGAGGGCGACGCCATCGCTTGCGCGGTAGGTGAAGGTGTCGATCCCGAAGAAGTCCGGCTCCGGCGTGTAGGCGAAACCGCCGTCGGCGCTCAGCGCGAGCACGCCGTTTGCCGGCCCCGCGACGAGGAGCGCAGTGAGCGCGTCGCCGGCGGGATCGGCGTCATTCGCCAGCACGCCGGTGAGGGCGGGCACGACGAGCGCGCTGTCCTCGGCCACGGCGTAGGCGTCGCCTCCCACGCTCGGGGTGGGATCGAAGGCGATGTCATGGAGCGCGATGCCCTGCGGGCTCGCGGTGCGGCCGGGGGCGTTGCTGTACGTGAGCGTGACGGTCGTGATGCCCGATTGCCCGAAGACGACGTATGCGTTCCCGTTCGAGCGATTGTTGGGCGAGTTGTCCTCCTGGTTCGGGTCGTCCGCGATTGGGATGGGATCGTTCCCGGTCCAGCGCCCTTCGACCGTATCGGCGCCGATCGGGCTGCTGTACGACCACGCGTTTTCGACCGCCGCGGCCCCGAGACCGGCGGCAAGCGATGCGCCGGGGCCCGTTGTGATCGCCGTGGGATCTACGGCGGCGCCGTTGTTCGCGCCGAAGACGACGCGGTCGACGAAGTTCGCGCCGTCGTCGGCCGTGTCGATGTCGAACAGGAGAAGCCCGATGTTCGACACTCCGCCCGCGAAGCCGGCGAAGCTGATCGTCACGATCACCGATTCGCCGGGCTGGAATCCGTCCGACTGGATCCGTAGTGAGCCGATCGGGGCCGCGAGCCCGCCGGTGATCGCGGTGCTGATTTCCGGCGAGCCGTTCGGCCGGAGACGATCGGCGGGGTCCGCGATCGTCACCGTCACCGTTCCGCCGGCGACGCTGTAGGTCGTGCTGTACGTGTTCGTGCCCGCGCCGGTCTCGGCAAGGGGCGCCACGGGGACGGCATCCCAGTCGAGCGTCTGCGTGGCGAGCACCCCCGTTCCACGCGGCCTGGACAAGTCCGCTCACGACGATCTCGGATTCGACGATCCCGAGCGTGAACTCCAGCCGCCAGTCGCCGCCGAGCGCATCGGCGCCGGTGAGGTTGGCGCTCGCCGCGACGTCCGCGCCGGCGAGCGCCGCGATCCGCGCGAGGAACGCCTCGCCGTGCGCGGTGGCGGCGAGATCGCAGCCGTAGAAGATCAGGTCGCCGCCGGCCTTGAGCGACGCGCCCCAGCCGGCCACCGTCGCTTCGCGGTCCGCGAGCACGGCCGCATCAAACAACGTTGCACCCAGCTGCAACTTGCCATCCGCGCCGTGGCTTACGAAGTGCACGGCGTCGAGCTGCACGCGCCGCGCGAGGACCTCGCTCATCTGCGCGATGCCGTCGCGCTGCGGATCCAGGACGACGACCTCGATGTGCCGCCAGCCGTCGTTCTGCGCCTCGATCTCCGCAACCAGGTGCGCATGGTCGGGGACGGCCGCGTCGATGAAGACGAGCTCGAAGCGGCTGGGTACGACCGGCGCTGCTGCGGGCAGCGCGTCCGCGACGGCCTGGTGGACGGCCGTCTCGGGAAACGGCAGCTCCCCCGCGACGGCCGGCGCCATGTCGGCCGACAGCAGGAAGCGGGACTCGAGCTCTTCGAGCCGGAGCCGGCGCGTCTTGGCGAGTCGATTCACGGCTTTTCGAGCCTGCGGCGATACGTGGCGATCAAGGCTTCGGCTCGAGCAAGTTGCGCGCCACCGGGGCGTCCCAGGAGGGGTTGCTCCGCGGCGATGCGATGCGCGGCTGCACGGTATGGATCATCGGCTCCGGCGGGCGGTACCGCACAGATGAGACGCCGTGCGCGACGGTCGGTCTCGGGTTCACGATCGACTCCAACTGGGGCGGCTTACCGCTTTGTTCTGATGAAAGATTCTCTCTCCCACGCCACGGCCGGGATACGAATTCCGTCACGCCCTCGACGGCGGGCGCTCCGCCGCAGGGCACAGTGCACGATCGGCGACCGATGCGCGGCGCAGCCGCCATGCGGCCGGGACGCCGGGTGCCGGGGATCCGTCAGTGCCGCGCCGGCCGGCACAACGGCACGGTGTCTCGCACGCTCACGCAGAGCGCGTGCGTGATCTTTTTCGCACTCTGGACTCGCGCCCTGCGATGAGCGCGAGCACGCCGGGACCGGCGAGGTCAGTCGCGAGGCGCGGCTTGATCAGGCGCAGCGCGGCGGCCACGAGCAGCGCCACCATGTCGATGTCGGTCGGCGTCCTCGGCATGCCCATGCCGAGGACGATGCCGGCGATCGCGGTCAGAACGAGCGCGAGGACGAGCGAGTTCTGCGCGAGTGCGATGACGACCTGCGTGATCGTGATGCCGAGCCCGGAGATCGTGACGCAGCCGATCACGATGCCGGTGCGGGTGGTCCTTGCGCAGCGTCGCCACCGGAAAACACGAGTGCGCGCCGGCCAGCGCGCAGAGCGGCGCCGCCGGTTCAGGCGACCGGCGTGAGGAGCGGCCGGCCGGCGAAGTGCGCCACGAGGTTGTCGAGCGTGAGCTTGCACATGGCGGCACGCGTCTCGCGCGTCGCGCTGCCGATATGCGGAACCAGGACCACGTTTTCCATGGTCCAGAGGGCTTCCGGGACCCTGGGCTCCGCCTCGAACACGTCGAGCGCGGCGCCGCCGAGCGCACCTTCGCGGAGGCATTTCACCAGCGCGGCCTCGTCGACGACGCTGCCGCGCGCCACGTTCACCAGGATGCCCTGCGGGCCGAGCGCGCGCATGACCGCCTCGTTCACGAGGCGATAAGTCTCCCTGCCGCCCGGGACGATGACGACCAGGTAGTCCGAGTCCGCGGCCAGATCCACGAGCTTCGCGTGGTAGGCGAACGGAACATCGTCCACGCGGCGCCGCGCGTGGTACGCGATTCGCATGTCGAAGCCGCTCGCGCGGCGCGCGATGATCCGGCCGATGCGGCCCATCCCGACGATGCCGAGGCGCTTGCCGCTCACCCGGGCGGCGAGCGGCACGCCGCCCTTCGGCCACCGGCCCGCGCGCACGTGCCGGTCGCCGCGGGCGATGCCGCGGCTCGCGTCGATGAGAAGGCCGATTGCGAGATCGGCAACGCAGTCGTTCAGCACGTCGGGCGTGTTGGTCACCGGGATTCCGCGCCGGCGCGCGGCCGCCACGTCGATGCCGTCGTAGCCCACGCCGCAGCACGCGATGATCTCGAGCTTCGGCAGGCGCTCGATCAGCGCCGGCGACACGGTCGCGGTGCCCGTCGTCTGGATCCCGCGCACCCGCGGCGCGACCTCGGCGAGGAGCTTCTCCGGGTCATCGGCACGCCAGAGCCTGTGGACGGTGAAATGCGTCTCCATGAGCGCGAAATCGAACCCGGCAAAATCGGCCACGGAGAGAATCTCCGGCTTCATCCGCGCCACCGCTCAGCCGGCCTTGAACTTCCCTGCGAGCGCATCGGCGCCCCGGGCGAGGATGCCGACGTCGGCGCCCACCGCGACGAACAGGGCGCCGAGCTCGAGGTAGCGGCGCGCGAGCTTCTCGTCGGCGGTGAGGATGCCGGCGGCCTTGCCGCCCCGCCGTGATCCGCCGGATCGCATCCTCGATCTTCGGCAGCACCGCCGCGCTGGCGGTCTCGCCGAGATGCCCGAGCGAGGCGTGGAGATCCGCCGGGCCGATGAACACGCCGTCGACGCCGTCGACCGCGCAGATCGCCTCGATCTGGTCGAGCGCAGCCTGCGTTTCGACCTGCACGAGCACGCAGAGCTCCTCGTGCGCACGCCTCGCGTAGTCCTTGACGCGCCCGAACCGCGTCGCGCGCGTCGTGCCCGCGACGCCGCGCACGCCCGCCGGCGGATAGCGCGTGGCGGCGACGGCCGCGCGCGCCTCCGCGGCGTTCTGGACGAACGGGACGAGCAGCGACTGAGCGCCGACGTCGAGGTAGCGCTTGATGACGACCATGTCGTTCCAGGGCACGCGGACGATCGCGTGTGTCGGATAGGCGGCCGCGGCCTGTAGCTGGTCGAGCGTCGACTCGAGGTCGTTCGGGGAGTGCTCGGTGTCGATCAGCAGCCAGTCGAAGCCCGCGCCGGCGGTCACCTCGACCACGTAGTTCGACGACAGGCTCGACCAGAGCCCGATCTGCGCGCGTCCGGCGGCGAGCGCGCGCTTGAATGGGTTAGGAGGGATGTCCAATGTACTGCTCCTGTCGCGATTCTCCGCCGAAGATCGTCATTCCCGCGCAAGCGGGAATCCGGGCATTCGCCACGGGGCAAGCTTACTGGATCCCCGCTTTCGCGGGGATGACGGACCGACGCGCGTTTCGCGCGAGGGACGCGCCCCTACTTGCTGCGCCCCACCTCGATGCCGGCCCACTTGGCGAGTTCGCGATGGATTCGCGCGACCCGCTCGACCTCCCCTTTCGCCGGGAAGCGCTCGTAGAAACCGTCGGCGCGGAACTGCCGGGCCTGGTCGGTCCACGGCGCGAGCCGCTCCTCCCAGCGCGACATGCGTCCGGCGTCGGGGTCGGCGTCCTCGCGCGCGAGGTCCGCGCACACGCGGACGAGCGCCTTGATCGTGACCGGCTTGGTGACCATGAAGTTGTCGCGCCCCCAGGCCGCCTCGGTGAAGACCGCGCGCGCCGCCTTCAGAAAGTCGCGCACGATGGCGTAATAGCGGTCGGCCTCGCGCGTGCCGCCGCCCGCGTTCTGGATGCGCCGCCAGTTCGCCTTGGTCCAGCGGTGGATCTCGTTGAAGAGCTCGGCCTGCAGGATCCACTTGTCGCGCTGGCTGCGCCCGCCGAGGCGGTTGATCCGGTAACGCAGCGGGCTGTCACCCTCGCCGTAGAGCTTCTCGACGATGCGCGCGGCGAACTTGCGGTCCGGCGCCGCCCACGACACGCGCTCGTAGAGATCCACCAAGTGGCTCTTGTTGATGCGGGTCGGCGTCGAGTTGATGATCACGAACATCTCGGTGGCGAAGTCCTCGCTGCGCCCGTCGAAGATGATGCACGGCACGCTGATCGTCGCCGCGTCGTCGGGACGGTCCTTGAGATAGAAGTGCAGCGCGGCGAGCCGGTGCTGGCCGTCGATGATCATGTACTTCGATCCGGGGTCGGCCAGCCGGCCGAAGCCGTCGCCGCTTTCCTGGAAGCGCAGGGTCTCGTGCGTGAAGAGCAGCACGGTGCCAGGGATCGGCGGCTGCGTGACCGCGGTCTCGTAGAAATTGCGCAACGCCTTCACCTTCGCGTGCGAGAGCGTGCGCTGGAAAGCCTGGTCGGTGCGCTCGATGCGCGCGATGAACTGGGCGACATCGTCGTCGTGCGCGACCCGCGACGGTGCGATTTCTTCGCCCTCGCCATAGAAGCGGCTGATGAACCGGACCTTCGCCAGGAGGTCGGCGGCCTTGTAGTTCGCGAAGTAGAAGATCCCGTCTTTCTGCCGGATTCGCATCGCGTGCACGGCGGTTCCTCCCGGAGGTCTTTTCGATGACGCCCGCATTGCACGGGCGGCGTGAACTATACCGCGCCCGAGCCGCGCCGCCTACGCCCCCGCCGCGATTGCCCCGCGGTACGCCCCGAGGGAAGCCATGCAGACGGTCGTCGGTCTAGCGAAGCCTGTCCCCGCGCGGGTAATCGGGGAGCGGCAATCGAGCGCGAACGCAATCAACGACTTCCAGGATCGCCGCGTTCGCGGGGATGACGAGGACAAAGGCTCCCTCGCGATGGGGGCTCCGGCTTTCCCGGGGATGACGAGAGCATGGGCCCACTGGCAGTGGGGGCCCCGGCGCGGCGTCAGTGGATCTCGGGGTCCGGGGTGGGGGCGGTGCCCTCGAGAAAGTCGAAATCGCACCCCTGGTCGGCCTGCCCGACGTGCTTCTGGAAGAGCGCCCCGTAGCCCCGCTGGTAGCGTGCGGGAGGCGCCTTCCAGAGCCGCCTGCGGCGCATGAGCTCCGCATCGTCGATCCGCAGCATCAGGCGCCGGCCGGCCACGTCGAGCTCGATCAGGTCGCCGGTCTGCGCGAGCGCGAGTGGTCCGCCGACAAACGACTCCGGGGCCACGTGCAGCACGCAGGCGCCGTAGCTCGTCCCGCTCATGCGCGCATCCGAGATGCGCACCATGTCGCGCACGCCCTCGGCGAGGAGCCTCTTCGGTATCGGGAGCTGCCCCCACTCGGGCATGCCGGGCCCGCCCTGCGGGCCGGCGTTGCGCAGCACCAGCACCGAATCGGGCGTGACCTCGAGCGCCGGGTCGTCGATGCGCGCCGCCATGTCGTTGTAGTCCTCGAACACGACCGCCCGCCCGACGTGCTGCAGCAGGCGCGGCTCGGCCGCCGCGGGCTTGATCACCGCGCCGTCGGGCGCGAGGTTGCCGCGCAGCACCGCGAGCCCGCCGGCGGCAAGCAGCGGGTTCGCGCGCGTCCGGACGACCTCGGAATCGTGGATCTCGGCGCCGGCGAGGTTCTCGCCGAGCGTCGCGCCGTTCGCGGTGCGGCAGTCGAGGGCGAGCGCGTCGCGGAGCTCGGCGAGCAGCGCGCGCAGCCCGCCCGCGTAGTAGAAGTCCTCCATCAGGAACCGCCCGGAGGGGCGCACGTCGGCGAGCACCGGTGTCGTTCGCGCGAGCTCGTCGAAGCGCTCGAGCACGAGCGGCACGCCGGCCCGCCGCGCCATCGCGATCAGATGCACGATGGCGTTGGTCGAGCCGCCGAGCGCGAGCACGGTGACGATCGCGTTGTCGAACGCGGCGGCGGTGAGGAGATCGCGCGGCTTGAGGTCCTCCCACACCATGTCGACGATGCGCTTGCCGGTGAGCGTCGCCATGCGCGCGTGGCCCGCGTCGGCCGCCGGGATCGACGCTGCGCCCGGCAGCGTGAGCCCGAGCGTCTCGACCGCGCTCGTCATGGTCGAGGCGGTACCCATCGTCATGCAGTGGCCGGGGGAGCGCGCGATGCCGGCCTCGATCTCGCGCCACGCGCACTCGTCGATGTTTCCGGCCCGCAGCTCGGCCCAGTACTTCCACGCGTCTGAGCCCGAGCCGAGCGTCTTGCCGCGCCAGTTGCCGCGCAGCATCGGCCCGGCGGGCATGAAGATCGCCGGCAGGTTCATGCTCGTCGCGCCCATCACAAGCGCCGGCGTCGTCTTGTCGCAGCCGCCCATCAGCACCGCGCCGTCGGCGGGATAGGAACGCAAGATCTCCTCGGCCTCCATCGCGAGGAAGTTGCGGTACATCATCGTGGTCGGCTTCTGGAACGGCTCGGAGAGCGAGCTCACCGGCAGCTCGACCGGAAAGCCGCCCGCCTGCCAGATTCCGCGCTTCACCTCGTCCACGCGCGCCTTGAAGTGCGTGTGGCACGGGTTGATCTCGCTCCAGGTGTTGAGGATCGCGATGACCGGCTTGCCGGCGTAGTCGGAGCGGTCGTAGCCCATCTGGGCGGCGCGCGAGCGATGGCCGAAGGCGCGCAGGTCCGCGACCCCGTACCAGCGGTGGCTGCGCAGCTCCTCGGGCTTCTTTCGCATCGCGGGACCCCTTTCTGGAGACCGGCATTCTAAGGCGGGTCGGCGCCCCGGGCGGGGCGACCGGTCCGCGCCGGCCGCGGTACACTGCGCGCCCCGAAACTCGCCGCACGAAGACGCGCGATGGCTTCCTCGCACACCCTCGACGCCGGTCCACTGACGCAGGCGATCCGGATGATCTTCGCCGCCGGCGGGAGCGAGCCGCGCGAGGCCGAGCTCGTCGCCGCAAACCTCGTGATGGCGAACCTGACCGGTCACGACTCGCACGGGGTCGGCATCGTGCCGCGCTACGTCGAATCGCTGCGCGAGGGAAGCCTCGCGCCGAACCGGCACGCGGTCGTGAAGCTCGATGCCGGCCCGATGCTCGCGCTCGACGGCCAGTCCGGGTACGGACAGGTGATCGGTCGCGAGGCGACCGCGATGGCGATCGAGCGCGCGCGCGAGCACGGCGTCTGCGTGCTGGCGCTCGCGAACTCGCACCATCTCTGCCGCATCGGCCAGTGGGCCGAGCAGGCACTCGACGCGAGGCTCGTGTCGATTAGCTTCGTCAACGTGATCTCGCGCTCGATCGTGGCGCCGTTCGGCGGTACCGACGCGCGCTTCGGCACCAATCCGGTCTGCATCGGGATTCCGATCGCCGGGCAGCCGCCATTCCTGCTCGACATGGCGACGAGCGCCGTCGCGCAGGGCAAGGTGCGCGTTGCGCACAACAAGGGCGAGCGGCTGCCAGAGGGTCTGCTGCTCGACGATCGCGGCCGCCCGACCACCGATCCGCGCTACGGCGTCGTGCCGCCGTTCGGCGCGCTCCAGACGACCGGCCAGCAGAAGGGCTACGGTCTGGCGGTGGTCTGCGAGCTGCTCGGCGGCGCGCTGACCGGCACCGGCACCTGGCACAGCGACGACCGCAGCAAGAAGCGCATCCTGAACGGAATGCTCTCGATCCTGATCGACCCGGCGCGCCTGGGCACCGCGGAGACCTTCGCGCGCGAGGCGGCCGCGTTCGCCGATTGGGTGCGAAAGTCGCCGCCGGCTGCAGGCGTCGACCGCGTGCGCATCGCCGGCGAGCCGGAGCGCGAGACGCGCGCGCGCCGCGAACGCGAGGGCATCGCGGTCGACGACACGACCTGGCAGGAGATTCTCGCCGCTGGCGAGCGGCTCGGTGTCGCCGCGGCGGCGCTCGATCGCGCCGCGCGCGGCGCCTGATCGGGGCTCGCCTTCGACCGCCGCTGCCGACGTGACGGCTCATCGACGTTGCGGTTGACAGACGGACCGGGCGCGATTACCAACGTGACGGCAAGGAGGGTTCATGCGCGTCGTCTCGTACCGGTCGCTCGGCAGCAGCGGTCTCGGCGTGCTGGACGGTGACCAGGTGATCGACGTCGGCGCCGCGGCGCCGCGGCTGCCCGACGATCTCGGTGCGGTGCTCGCCATGCCGAACGGGCTTGCGGCGCTGAGCGAGGTGCAGAAGGCGCGCTCGGCCCGGCGCCTCCCGCTCGACGCGGTCGAGCTCGACCTGCCGGTGACCGCGCCGCGCAAGATCGTCTGCCTCGGACTGAATTACGCCGATCACGCGGCCGAGGGCGGGCATGCGGCGCCGGATTACCCGGCGCTCTTCATGCGCGCGCTCACCTCGCTCGCGCCGCACGGCGCGCCGCTCGTGCGGCCGCGCTGCTCCGAGAAGCTCGACTACGAGGCCGAGCTCCTGGTCGTCATCGGCACCGGAGGGCGCCACATCCCGAAGGCGCGGGCGCTCGAGCACGTCGCCGGATACAGCTGCTTCAACGACGGCTCGGTGCGCGACTACCAGCGCAAGAGCACGCAGTGGACGATCGGCAAGAACTTCGACGCCACCGGCGGCGTCGGGCCGTGGTTCGTGAGCGCGGACGAGCTCCCGCCGGGCGCGAAGGGGCTGCGCATCCGGTCGCGCCTGAACGGCACGGTGATGCAGGACTCGAACACCAAGCGCATGATTTTCGACGTCGCGACGACGATCGCAACGCTGAGCGAGGCGATGACGCTCGAGCCCGGCGACCTGATCGCCATGGGCACGCCTGCCGGCGTGGGCAACGCGCGCAAACCGCCGGTGTACATGGAGCCGGGCGACGTCGTCGAGATCGAGATCGAGGGCATCGGCGTGCTGCGCAACCCGATCGTCGCGGAGGGCGCCGCGCGCGCGGCGATCCCGGAGGCGACGAAGGCGGTTTGAGCGCGCGCGCGGGCGGATTTTCCACTGGCCGATGCGGGCGCGGTTATCATCCGCGTCCAGGCCGTTTCCCACGCAATGCGGAGGAGCCCCCAGATGGTGGTAGTGAAGCAGAAGACCGTCGTGACGATGAAGTTGAGCGCCGAGGCGGCGACCCACTCGCGCACCGACGTGAAGGTGCGCGACGTGGGCTCGGTGATCGACGAGCCGGTGGAGCGCGGCGGCACCAACCAGGGACTCTCGCCCACCGAGACGCTGATGGCGGCGCTCCTCGGCTGCACCAACACCATAGGACACAAGTGCGCCGAGAAGCACGGCGTCGAGCTCGAGAAGATGAGCATGCGCCTGGAGGCCGAGTTCGACCGGCGCGGCGTGACGCTGCAGGAGGAAGTCGACGTGCCGTTCCCGCGGATGACGCTCTACATCGACATTGTTACCGACGCGGCTGAGGCGGCCATCGAGGCGGTGAAGGCGGATCTGCACCGCTTCTGCCCGGTGTCCAAGGTGATCCGCGCGTGCGGTACGCGGCTCGAGGAAGTCTGGACGGTCAGCCGGCCCTGACGCGCGCCGCTGTCGTGCGGGACAATTCCGCCGTCAGCCGTGCGCTGCGATCTCGGCGTCGTCCGCCGACATCGCGGCGCTCGTGTCGGGGGCGGCGGCGATCGTCCCTGCCGTACCGCGGTGCAACTCGACACGGCGTTGCGCAGGCAGGGATTTGCGGCAATAATGGCCGCGAGGAGAACAAGCATCCGATAAACCGCTCTGCTCGCCGCTGGCGTGCCCACGTGCCGGCGGCGGCAACGTCACGCGCTCGGCGCCGGACGCCTTCCGGCGCCGAGCGTTATCGAAGGAGGAGACATCCATGCGCGCCGACATGCTGATCAACCGCCCGCGGTTCGCCGCGGCCATCGTCGCACTCGGCCTCGCCGCCGCAGTGCCCGCGTTCGCCCAGCAGACGATCAACCTCACGGCGATCGACGGTTATCCGCCTCGCGCGCTCTGGATCAAAGAGTTCGTCAACTTCTACATCCCCGAGGTCGACAAGCGCCTCGCCAGGGACGGTAGGTACCAGATCCGCTGGAACCAGGCCTGGGGCGGCCAGATCGTCAAGCCGGCGGGCGTGCTGGAGGGGCTGCAGAAGGGCCTCGGCGACATCGGTATCGTCACCACCGCGATCTACGGCGACAAGATGAAGGTCATGTCGGTCGCCTTCATGACGCCGTTCACGACCACTGACCCGATGCTCGTCGCGCGCACCGTCGACGAGCTCGCCGAGCGGTTCCCGGGAATCAAGAAGACCTTCGATTCGTACAACCAGGTCTATCTTGCGAACTCGGTAGTCCTCGACAGCTACCAGATGTTCACCAAGAAGGAGGCAAGAGGGCTCACCGACTTCTCCGGCATGAAGATCGCGAGCGCCGGCCCGAACCTGCGCTATCTCCCGCCGACCGGCGCGGTGGGCGTGGCGGGCAGTCTGAACAACTACTACAACATGATCCAGACCGGGATCGTCGACGGCTGCATGCTGTGGCCGGAGGCGGCGGCGACCTTCAAGCTCGCCGAGGTCGCCCCGTACATGATGAAGGCCGATATCGGCGCCGTGAACAGCAAAGTCGTCACGGTGAACGCCGACACCTGGAAGCGCCTGCCGCCCGAGGTGCAGAAGGTGCTCAAAGACGTCGCGATAGAGTACCGCGATCACCTTGCCAAGTTGGCCGCGAGCATCGGCGACGAGAGCCTCGCCAAGTACAAGAAAGCGGGCGGCAAAGTGTTCGTGCTGTCGCGCGCCGACCGCGGGAAGTGGGCGAAGTCGATCCCGAACATCGCCAAGGAGTGGGCGGCCGACCTCGACAAGGAAGGCCTGCAGGGTTCCGAGATGCTCGCCTACTACATGGAGAAGATGCGCGGCTCGGACCAGCCGATCGAGCGCCAGTGGGACAAGGAATAGCGCGGCGCGCCGAGTCAGCCGGGACGCCGGCATGAGCGCAGGAGCGCGCGGCATCGGCGCGTCGCCCGCAAGGCACGGCGCGTTCGATCGGTTGGTCGTCGGGATGAACGCGCTCGGGTCGTTCTGGGTGCTGATGCTCGTGCTCCTGGTCACCGCGGACGCTCTCGGCCGGACTTTCTTGAGCCATCCGATCCAGGGTACGCACGAGATGATCCAGATCTCGGTGGTCGGGATCGTGTTCATGCAGCTTGCCGACACGATCCGGACCGGCCGCCTGACCCGCGCCGACTCCTTCCTGGGGCTGCTGCGTCACGCGCGGCCGCGCGCGGGCGCCGCGCTCGAGGGCGTGTTCTGCCTCCTCGGCGCGGCCTTCATGGGGATCGGTCTGTGGGGCTCGGTGCCGCTCCTGAAGGAGGCGATCGAGCGTGGCTCGTACATCGGCAACGACGGGATCTTCACCGCGCCGGTGTGGCCGGTGAAGACCGTCATCGTCGTCGGCCTCGCCGCGTGCCTGGTGCAGTTCCTGCGGCTCGCCCGCGACGCCTTCGGAAGCGCGCGGCGGAGCGCGGCTTGACCGGCGCGGACCGGCGCGCGTGATTGGCCCGCGGGCCGCGCGCCCGGGACGGGCCGGAGTGGGCCGCGCCGGCCCGCGCCCCTGCTGACCGGACCATGGAGCTCACCAGCGTCGCCATCGGCATCGTGTCGGTGATCGCGATCGTCATCGCGATCTACTCCGGTGCGCACATCGCGATCGCGCTCGGCATGATCTCGTTCGCCGGGGTGCTGATCCTGCGCGACGCGGGCATCGCGTTCAATCTGCTCGGGCTCGCGATCGCCGACTCGGTGTCGGAGGAGACGTTCGCGACGGTGCCGCTGTTCGTGATGATGGGCCTGGTCGTCAGCCGCGCGGGGCTCGGACGCGACGTCTACGATTTCGCGAACGATCTCTTCCGGCCGCTGCGCGGCGGGCTCGGCATCGCGACCGTCGCCGCGAACGCGATCTTCGCCTCGGTAACCGGCTCGTCGATCGCCTCGGCGTCGGTGTTCGCGAAGGTCGCCATCCCGGAGATGCTGCGGTTCCGGTACGGCCGTCGCTTCGCGGTCGGCATTGTCGCCGGCAGCTCGGTGCTCGGCATGATCATCCCCCGAGCGTGATGCTGATCATCTACGCGGTGGTCACCGAGCAGTCGGTCGGTGCGATGTTCCTCGCCGGCGTGTTTCCCGGCATCCTGCTCGCACTCGCCTACTGCATCGCGATCGTGGTGCTCTGCGCGGTGGCGCCGCGGTTCGTCGGCGCCGGCGTGGAGCCCGGCCGGGCGGTCGCGCTAGGCCAGCTCCTGCGCGACGCGCTCGTCAGGCTCAGTCCGATCGTCGTGCTGGTGCTCGTCGTGCTGGGCGGGATCTACGGTGGCGTGCTGACGCCGGTCGAGGCGGGCGCGGGCGGCACGGTCACCGCGTTGATCGTCGGGGCGCTCAAGCGGCGGCTGACGTTGCGGGCGGTCTGGGGCGCGCTGGTCGAGACCGGGCACATCACCGCGAACATCCTGTTCCTGATCATCGCCGCGTCCATCTACAGCCGCATGCTCGGCATCGCCGGGCTGCCGACGCTGTTCGGCGAGTGGGTCGACTCGCTCGGGCTCCCGTTCGCCGGCTTCATGGCGCTGTACGTGCTGGTGCTGCTCGCGCTCGGCACGATCATCGACACCGCCTCGATCATCCTGATCGTGGTGCCTCTCTTCCTGCACGCGCTCGATCCTTTCAACATCGACCTGATCTGGTTCGGAATCATCACCGTGATCGGCGCCGAGATCGGGCTGCTCACGCCGCCGTTCGGCATCTCGTGCTTCGTCATCCGCGCCACCATCGACGATCCGTCGATCACGCTGAACGACATCTTCATGGGCGCCCTGCCGTTCGCGGCCGTCATGCTCGGCGTGCTGGTGATCCTGATCGCATTTCCGCAGATCAGCCTGGTGCTCGTCTGACCGCCTGCGCCTGCCGGACGCGTGCGCCCCGCTGGGGAAGCTCCGCAGAAGATCGGCATTGCCGCGAGAGAACATCATTCCAGCGCGCTCTGATCGGAGGCGGGAGTTTGGCGCGAGCGCAGCCGGCAACCACCGCGATCCCGGCTTGCCCGGGGATGACCGAAGAGGAGGGTTGATGGCCGCGGCACCGCGAAGGCGAGGTCGCGCAGGCGCTCCGGGCGCAGCGTCACCGGCGGCCGCGCGGCGGTCGCGCCGTCGAGCCGCGCACGACGAGCTCGGGCGCGACGCGGATCTCGCGCGCGGGCGTTTCCGGATGGGCGATCGCCTCCAGCAGCAGCCGCGCGGCTTCCACGCCGATCAGGCGGTGCGGGATGTGCACGGTGGTGAGCGGCGGGGAAAAGCGGTCGGCGAAGGGCATGTCGTTGAAGCCGACCACCGACACGTCGCGCGGACAGGCGAGCCCGCGCCGCGCGAGCTCGTCGTAGCAGCCGAGCGCGAGGAGGTCGTTCGCGGCCACGATCGCGGTGAGCCGCGGATGCGCGTCGAGAAGCGTTCGCCCCGCCTGTGCGCCGGCGCCGGTCTCGTAGCTCCGCGCGACCGCGACGGCCGACTCGCGCACCGCCCGCCCGGCCGCCTTGATCGCGGCGAGGAAGCCGGCGCGGCGCGCGGCGCCGGTCGACAGGCGCTGCGGCCCGGCGACGTGGCCGATGAACGCGTGTCCCAGCGCGAGCAGGTGATCGACGGCGAGCGCACTGCCGGCCGCGTCGTCGTTCACTACCGCCGGGATGCCGCCGGCGTCGACCGTGCGATTGACCAGCACGGTCGGCACGCCGAGCGCACGCAGGCGCGGGAGCAGGGGGTCGCGGCGCACGACGCCGGCGAGCACCAGGCCGTCGACGCGGCGCGCGGCAAAACGCTCGAGCGCCTCGCGCGCGCGCGCGGCGGCGTTGTCGGTGTTGGCGATGATCGCCGTGTACCCGGCCTCGGTGAGCACGCTCTCGATGCCGCGCACGATCGGCGGGAACAAGGGGTTCGCGAGATCGGGGATCAGGACGCCCACAGTGCTCGAGCGGCGGGTGCGCAGACCGGCGGCCACCTGATCGGGCGTGTAGCCGAGCCGCCGCGCGGCGGCCGTCACCCGCGCCGCGACAGACGGACTGACGAGATGGCGCGTACGCGCGTTGAGCACGCGCGAGACGGTCGACGGGTGCACGCCGACCGCACGGGCAACGTCATGAATGCTGGCGTGTTTCTTCGTCATGCTCGCCTCGGCGGATCCGCGGTCCGGCGCTGCGCCGCCTTGCCTCGCCGCGCGCGTTAGTTTATCGTCCCTGCAAACGATTGCAGAACCCCGCCGCGCCATCCCGCGCGGCGCGCTGGAGGAGGGTCCGACGGTGCCGGTCACGGAGAGGGGGCGACGCGCGCATCGCCACCGCGGTGGCGCACTGGGCGCCGCGCTTCGTCGCGAACGGCGTGCCGCTCGGCGACTTCGAGGCGGTCGCAGCGTCGATCTCGTCGTGGGACGAGTGGTGCGGTGCGTGGTCGGAGCGGGGCGCGGCGCACGAAGCGCTCGCGCGCGATGCGCTCGCGCAGGGGTTCGCGCTGAGCGCGGGAGAGCACTTCACGCGCGCGGCGGTCTGCTACCACTTCGGGAAATTCCTGTTCGTGCACCGTCCCGACGAGATGCGCGCGGCGCACGAGAAGGCACTCGCTTGCCGCAACGCCGCGCTGCCGCATCTGCGCCCGAGCGGGGAGCGGGTCGCCATCGCGTTCGAAGGGGCGACGCTGTACGGCAACCTGCGCCGGCCCGCGGGCGCCGCCCGCCCGCCGGTGGTGGTGATGTGCATGGGACTCGACTCGGCCAAGGAGGAGATGCACGCCTACGAGACGGACTTCCTCGCGCGCGGCATGGCCACGCTCGCCTTCGACGGCCCGGGCCAGGGCGAGGCCGAGTACGACCTGCCGATCCGCGGCGACTACGAGGCGCCGGTGCGGGCGGTGTGCGACTGGATCGGCACGCGCGGCGATCTCGATGCGCAGCGCATCGGCCTGTGGGGCGTGAGCCTCGGCGGCTACTATGCGCCGCGTGCGGCGGCTCTCGAGCCGCGGGTGCGCGCGTGCGTGTCGCTGTCCGGGCCGTACCGCTGGCTGCAGGTGTTCGACGCGGCGAACGAGCTGACGCGCGAAGCGTTCCGCGCAAGGAGCCGCAGCGCGACCCTGGCCGAAGCGCGCGAAAAGGCGGCGGCGTTGACGCTGGAGGGCGAAGCGGCGCGGATCGCCTGTCCGCTGCTGGTCGTCGCCGGCGCGCGCGACGGGCTGATCCCGCCGTCGCACGCGACGCGCATGGCGGAGGAGGCGCCGCGCGGGGAGCTGTTGCTGGTCGCCGGCGGCAACCACGTGGCGAACAACGTCTGGTACCGCTACCGCCCGCAGAGCGCCGATTGGATGGCGCGCCGGCTCGGTGCGGGCGCCGGCTGAGAGCAAGAGAGACCGGGCGGACCTGCTCCGCCATATCATTCCATCCGACCACGACAAGGAGGATCGCCATATGAAGCGCACCCGCAACGCACTCGTGCTGGGCCTCGTCGCCGCCGCGGCCCTGGTCGCGACCGCTCCCGCGGCGGCGCAGTCCGAGACCATCCGGCTGACGATGTCGTCCAGCCACCCGACCGTCGTGCCGTGGGTCGGCGCGCTGAAGACTCACGTCATCGCGCTCAGCAACCAGCGGCTGGAGAGCGCAGGCAGCAAGTACCGCATCCAGTGGAACGAGGCCTTCGGCGGCGTGCTCTACGACTTCAACAACACGCTCGAGGCGGTCGAGCAGGGCGTCACCGACATGGGCTGGGTCGGCGCGCTGTGGGAGCCGGCGAAGATGCCGTTGCAGAACATCATGTTCGCCACCCCGTTCGTGACGAGCGACGAGGAAATCGCAGTGGCGGTCATGAACAAGCTGACCGACACCGTCCCGGCCATGAAGGCCGAGTGGGAGCGCTACAACCTCGTGTACCTGGGCGCGACCGTGTCGGACACCTATCACGTGTTCACCAAGTCGCCGGTCAACACGCTCGACGACCTCAAGGGCAGGAAGCTCGTCGCTGCGACCGCGCTCGCGCCCTGGATCACCGCCGGCGGCGCGACGCACGTGAACGCCGGCCTGCCGGCCTTCTACCAGATGCTTCAGACCGGGGTCGCCGACGGGACGCTGATCATCTCCACCGGCGCCTTCTCGTTCAAGCTGTTCGAGGTGGCGAAGCACATCACGCTGGTCGACATGGGCGTGACAACGATCGGCGGCTTCGCGGTGAACGGCGGCACCTGGAAGCGGCTGCCCGAGGACGTGCGCAAGGTACTGAGCGCGCTCGGCCGCGAGTACTCGAGCGTGCACGCGAAGGAGGTCAAGGCGCGGGTCAAGAAGTCGCTCGACGCGATGGTGGCGGCCGGCTCGACGATGCGCGCGCTGCCGGAGCCCGAGCGCAAGCGCTGGGTCGACGCGATGCCGAACATCGCCAAGGAATTCGTCGACGCGAACGCGGCCAAGGGCGTGCCGGCCGTCGACATCATGAAGGCGTACATGCGGGAGATGCGGGCGCACGGCGCAAGACCACTGCGCGACTGGGACAACGGCCTGTGACGCACCGTCCACGGCGGGGCGCGCGGGGGCGCCGCGGAGCGGCGTCGCCCGCGCGCAGCGTGGAACGCTAGGGCGGTGCCGCTCGCGTACCTCTTCGGCGCGACCGCGTCGGCGCTCGCGGCGCTCGGCTCGCTGTGGATCTTCGCGCTGATGCTCCTGATCTGCGGCGATATCGCCGGGCGCGCGCTGTTCAACACGCCGATTCCGGGAACGCCCGAGCTCGTAGCGCTCAGCGTCCCGGGGATCGTGTTCCTGCAGCTCGCGCAGGTCGTGCGCGCGCGCCGCATGATCCACGCCGATCTGATCCTGCGCGTGATCGCGGCGCGGGCCCCGCTGGCCGGCCGCCTCTACGGTCTGCTTTTCGCGCTTGCCGGCCTGGCCGTGTTCGTGTTCCTGCTGCTCTGGGCGGTTCCAGATCTCGCCACTGCGGTCCGCCGTGGGAGTTTGCCGGTGCGCAGGGGGCGTTCACGGTCGCGGTCTGGCCGTTCAAACTCGCGCTCGCGGCCGGCGCGGCGGCTACGGCGCTCGCATTCGCCGGCCTCGCATGGCGCGAGCTCACGGCGTGCTTCCGTACCGGCGGCGAGCCGAGCGACCGAGCGCCAAGCGCGACCGCCGCCGTCACTCCGGTGGCGGTGCTCGTCGCGCTCGCGGCGGTCTACGTCGCGGTGAACTTCCTCGGCGATCTCTCGCCGCCGCAGATCGGCTTGATCTCCATTGTCGGCATGCTCGGCCTGCTGCTCGCCGGGATGCCGATCGGCATTGCGCTGGTCGTGCTGTCGTTCATCGGGATCTGGCTGGTCCGGGGGACCGAGACGATCGCGATCAACTCGCTCGGGCTCGCCGCATCCGGGGCCATCGGCTCCTACGAATTCGCCGTCATCCCGCTGTACGTGATGATGGGGCTGCTCGTCGAGCGCGCCGACGTCGGGCGCGACGCGTTCGCGGTCGCCGCCGCATTGCTGCGCCGCGTGCGCGGCGGGTTGGGCATGGCGACCGTGCTCGCAAATGCGCTGTTCGCCTCGATCACCGGCTCCTCGATCGCGTCGGCCACGGTGTTCTCGCGGGTCGCGGTGCCGCCGATGGTCGAGCACGGTTATACGCGGCGGTTCTCGGTGGGGACGGTGGCCGGGAGCTCGGTGCTGGGCATGCTGATCCCGCCGAGCCTGCTCTTGATCATCTACGGGCTCATCTCCGAGGTCTCGGTTGGCCAGCTCTTCATCGCAGCGATCATTCCCGGGCTGATTTTGGCGGCGGCGTTCATCGCGATGATCGCGCTCATCGCGCGCGTTCGGCCGCGCTTCGTCGGCGGGGTCGAACGCAGTCTCGAGATGCAGGCCATGACGGTCCGGGCGTCGGCGGTCCGCCTCTTCCCGATGCTCCTGCTCATCGTGGTGGTGATCGGCGGCATCTACGGCGGCATCTTCACGCCGACCGAATCGGGAGCGGTCGGCGCGCTGGGCGCCCTCGTCATCGCGCTCGCGCGTCGCAAGCTTGCGGCTGCCGAGCTCCGGGGCGTCCTGATCGAGACTGGCCTGGTGGCCGGATCGATCCTGTTCCTGATTGTCGCCGCCTCGCTCTACAGCCGCATGCTCGCGCTCTCGGGGATTCCGACGTTCACGGCCCAGCTCGTGTCCGGGGCAGGCCTCGGCCTCGCCGGCTTTCTGCTGGTCCACGTGCTGATCCTTGTGGTGCTCGGGACCATCCTGGACTCAGTGTCGATCATGCTGCTCGTGCTGCCGATCATGCTGCCGATCGTGTCCGCGCTGGGCGGTGACCAGGTGTGGTTCGGTATCGTCACGGTGATCGCGGTCGAGGTCGGGCTGCTGACCCCGCCTTTCGGCCTGGCGGTCTACGTGGTGAAGGGCAGCCTGCCGGACGGATTCACAACCCTGCCCGAGATCTTCGGCGGCTCGGCGCCATTCGTCCTCACGATGCTACTCGTGACCGCTTTGCTCGCGGCATTCCCGGCGCTCTCGACCGTGCTGGTGCGCTAGCCCTGCAGAAGACCCCCATCCCCGCGAAATCCGTGACCCGGGAAGTCGGCGGGGAGGGGAGATTCGACGCGAACGCGATCAAAGGATTCCTCGATCCCCGCTGCCGCGGGGAATGACCCAACCAGAGGTTCCCCGGGGCTCCTTGCGCCCGTCAGCGCTTCGGGAACGCGGCAATGACGTCGATCTCGACGCGCGCGCCTGGAGTGGAGAGCTGGTTGACGCAGATCGTGGTGCTCGCCGGGCGCCAGTTGCCGAGGTACTCGGCGAGCACCTCGTTCATGCCGTCCATGTCGCGCATGTCGGTGAGGTACTTCGTCATCTTCACGACGTCGGTCCAGCGCAGCCCCTCGTGCTCGAGGATGCCCTGCACGTTGTTCATCGCGCGGCGCACCTGGTCCTTGATGCCGTTCGGGTGGTCGTGCTCGGTGAGGACGTGGGGGTGCTTGTGGTAGAGCGGCGAGGGCGTCGCGCCGGACACGAACAGGAGGTCGCTCGGCGCCTCGACCCGGATCGCCGGGGCGTAGGGCATGTCGACGTGCCGCTCGGGCTGGGTCTGGATCTCGGCGACGGCCGGGTTCGTGGGCGATACCTGGAAGGCCTTGGTGTGTGTCGGCATGTGCGCTGTCTCCGTCTTTGCCGCATTGCCGCAACGTCGCGTTGTAAGGCGGCGCCCGCGGCCGGCATTGCTTGAGCTCTGCAATCGATTGCATTAGGATGGCACGCACCGCCGCCGCGGTCAAACTGTCGGTCCCGCGCGCGGGATCACCGGATCACCCGGCGCTGCCCGTCGCGCGCGCGGCGGCGAGCGAATCGGCGACGCGAGGAGAAACGCATGGCGCAACTGAAGCAGCACAAGCTCGGCTGGATCGGCATCGGCCGCATGGGCTACGCGATGGCCGAGCGGCTCGCCAAGGCCGGCTGCGACCTCACCGTCTACAACCGCACGCGCGAGAAGGCCGAGCCGCTCGCGAAGTACGGCGCGAAGATCGTCGGGCGCGCGGCCGAGCTCGCCGGCTGCGACATCGTGTTCGTCATCGTGTCGACCGGCAAGGACGTGCTCGACGTGCTCGAGGGCGAGGGCGGCCTGCTCTCGCGCGGCGCGCCGAAGATCGTGGTCGACAGCACGTCGATCTCGCTCGACGAGTCGGCGAAGGTCCGGGCGGTGCTCGCGAAGGCCGGCGCGAAGCTGCTCGCGGCGCCGGTGTCGGGCAACGCGAAGGTCATCAAGGCGGGCAAGCTCACCTTCTGCGTCTCGGGCCCGCAGGACGCGTACGAGACGACGCGGCCCTATCTGGATGTCATGGGAGAGGGCGCCTCCTACGTCGGCGAGGGCGAGCTCTCCCGCATCGCGAAGATCTGCCACAACGTGTACCTCGGCGTGGTGATCAAGTCGCTCACCGAGATCACGGTGCTCGCCGAGAAGGCCGGCATGCCGCGGCACGCGTTCCTGGAATTCCTCAACCGGAGCGTGATGGGCTCCGGCTTCTCGAAGTACAAGACGCCCGCGCTCGTGAACCTCGATTTCTCCGTGACGTTCACGCCGCACCTGCTGCGCAAGGACCTGGATCTCGGCCTCGCCGCGGCGCGGGAGTTCGAGGTGCCGATGCCGCTCGCATCGGCCACGCGCGATGCGATCCAGACCTTGATCGGCCACGGCTACGCCGATCGGGACTTCGCCGCCCTGATCGCGCTGCAGGCGCGCGCCTCGGGCTACGAGATCAAGCCGGAGAACGTGCCTGTCGGCGATGGTCTGAGCTGAAACCGCGTCGCGGGGCCGCATCACGGCGTGCCGCGCGCAAGCCAGAGGAGACGACGATGGACGAGAACGCCCAAGCCAAGCAGCGGATCAGCTACGTGTCGCTCGAGCGAATGGACGACGCGATGCGCGCCGAGATGGAGCGCTGCGCGCGCGAAGGCACGCCGCGCCCCGAGAGCTCCGCGGTGCGCGCCCATGTACCAGCCTGCTTCTGGTCGTTCGCCAACTCGTGGCGCGACATCTTCCGCAATGGCGTGCTCGACCACTCGATCAAGGAGCTCTGCCGGGTGTACGTGTCGCGCACGGTGAAGTGCGAGTACTGTGGCAACCAGCGCTCGATCAAGGCGGCCGGGCAGGGCTTGCGGGAGGGCCAGTACGACGAGCTGCTCAACTTCGAGAAATCCACCCGCTACACCTCGCGCCAGAAGGCGGGGCTCGCCTACGCCGAGGCGATCACGTGGCGCCTGGACACCGACGACGCGTTCTGGGCGCGCATGGACGAGCACTTCAGCGAGCCCGAGCTCGTCGAGCTCGGCTGCTTCGTCGCGCTGACGATGGGCCAGCAGTCGTGGCTGCGACTGCTGAACATCGACCATCATCAGGTGATGGCCGGTACGTCGGCGTCGATGGCGCCCGGCTTCGAGACTGCCGAGGCGCTGCGCGCGACCAAGGCCTCGCCCGACTACTGGGCGCGGCAGCCGACCGCGCCGAAGTGACGCTCCGTGTGAGCGGAGCGGGCGGCCTCGAACGGTCAGGAGACGGACGGTGACCGATGCGCGCATCGTGGTGCGCGACGCCGGCAGGCGCTTCGGCAGCCACCAGGTGTTCCGCAACGTCGGCCTGGCGGTGGGCAACCGCGAGGTGGTGGCGATCATCGGCCCGTCCGGGTGCGGCAAGACGACCCTCCTCAGGGCGATCGACGGTCTCATCGCGCTCACCGAGGGCGAGATCGTGATCGAGGGCGCGCCGGTCGCCGGACCGCGCGAGGGCGTGGCGATGGTGTTCCAGCACTTCGGCCTGTTCCCCTGGAAGACCGTCTACCAGAACGTCGCCTACGGGCTGAAGCTCGCCGGCGCGCCGGCGGCCGAGATCGCCGAGAAGGTGCCGAGGTACGTCGAGCTCGTCGGGCTCGGCGGCTTCGAGCGCCACTATCCGTACCAGATCTCGGGCGGCATGCAGCAGCGCTGCGGACTCGCACGGGCGCTCGCGATCGAACCGCGCGTCCTGCTGATGGACGAGCCGTTCGGCGCGGTCGACGCGCAGACGCGCGAGATCCTGCAGTTCGAGCTGCTGCGCATCTGGGACATGAAGCCGACCACGATGGTGTTCGTCACGCACTCGATCGACGAGGCGGTGCTGATGGGCGACCGCGTGGTCGTGCTGAAAGGCCGCCCGGCGGGCGTGCATGAGGTGATCGCGGTCGATCTTGCGCGCCCGCGAACGCGCGCGACGCTCGCCGAGCCGCGCTTCGTCGAGCTGCGCGAGCGCGTCTGGGCGACGCTGATGGCCGAAGCGCGCGAGGCGGAGTTCGCGGTGTCGCAGTAGCTCGCGACCGGCCGCGGCCGGGGCGGGTCCGATCCTGGGAGAAGGCTGCACGAATCGAGGAGGACACATCATGAGCAGAGTCAGCAGTTCGGGAAGCATGCGCAGCATCGGTATGGCGCTCGCGCTCGCCATGGCGGCCTGGCTGCCGGGGGTGAGCGCCGCGCAGGATGCGCTCACCTTCGGAATCCCCGGAATCCCGCCCGTGTTCGGCGGCACGGTCGCGCTGGTGGCCGAGAAAGAGGGGATGTTCAAGCGGCGCGGCGTCAACGTGACCGTGCGCGCGTTCGAAACCGGCGCCGCCGCCTCGCGCGCAGTGGCCTCCGGCGAGATCGCGGTCGCGCTCTCGCCGACGCCGCTCATCATCAGCCAGGTGTCGAATACCGACGTGCCGCTGGTCGGCATCTGGGGCATGGAGCATCCGGACTGGCTGATCGGCTCGACCGATCCGGCTGCGACGTGCCAGAGCATGAAGGGCCAGGGCGTCGGCGTCGATTCGGTCGGCGGCGCGCGCTCGATCGCCCTGCGCACGATGCTCGTCGCGTGCAAGATGAAGGTCGACGAGGTCCAGCAGGTGGCGTTGAGCTCGAACGTCGGCGCGGCGATGGTCGCCGGGCAGCTCAAGTTCGGCGTGCTGCACATCGACGACATTCCGGTGATCGAGGCCGAGTCCAAGAAGCCGCTGAAGGTCGTGGTGACCCAGAGGGAGTCGCGCCCGATCGATCACTACCTGCTGCTCGTCGCGCACCGCGACCGGGTAGCGAAGAACCGCGACGCCTACGTGCGCATCGTGGCGGCGCTCATCGACGCGGAGCGCTTCATGCGCGACCCGGCGAACCACGCCAAGGTCGCGGCGCACGCGGCGCCCACCGGCCGCAGCGGCGAGATCGCGACGCAGGCGCTGAAGAAGTACATCGAGATGGACTTCTGGCCGAAGGACACCGATGGCCTCGGCCGCAAGAACATCGAGGTGCTCGGCAACGTGATGAAAAAGGTCGGCAACATCAAGCCCGACAAGGAGCCGGCCCCGTACGAGAGGCTCGTCGATCAGAGCATCTGGCGCGACGCGAAGGCGCTGTCAAAGTAGGCGACCGGCGCGCGACGCGCGGCGCCTTCGCGCCCTCACCGCGGCGGCCCGGTCCGGGCGCCGCGGCGCCCGCTGATCGTGCAGTCCATGCGCAATTCCGCAAGCCGGCTGGAGCTTGTGGCCGTCGCGGCCAGCCTGGCGCTCGGCGCCGTCGTCTGGGAGGCCGCCGGCCACCTGACCTCCGGCGCGTTCTGGGCGCCGCTCTCGACCACGCTCGCGAGCCTCGGCTCGCTCGCGGCGAGCGGGGCGCTTGCGCGCTACGCGGCGAACTCGCTCGAGCTCTACGCGACGGGGCTTGCACTCGGCATCGTCGTCGGCGCGCCGTTCGGGCTGCTGCTCGCGCGCCTGCCCTGGCTGCGAGTGGCGCTCGAAGACTATGTCATGATGCTGTACGCCACGCCGATGGTGGCGCTGATTCCGTTCATCCTGTCGATGCTCGGCTTCGGCTTCACGCCGAAGGTACTCGTCGTGTTCCTGTTCGCGGTCTTCCCCGTGCTGTACAACACGGTCGAGGGGGCGCGCAGCATTCGCCCCGAGCTGGTCGAGGTGGCGCACTCGTTCCGCTCGAGCGAGTGGCAGCTCTGGCGCGACGTCATGATCCCGTACACGCTGCCGTTCGCCATGACTGGCGTGCGGCAAGCGATCGCGCGCGGCCTCGTCGGCATGGTCGCCGCGGAGTTCTTCCTGAGCCCGTCGGGGCTCGGGCAGATGATCATGCTGGGATCGCAGAATTTCGACACCGCAAGCATGCTGGCCGCGATCCTGGTGATCGTCGTGCTCGGCGTGGCGCTGATGGACCTCGGGCGCTACATCGAGCGACGCTTCGCCGCCTGGCGGGGGGGCCGACGAGTGAGCGACGTGCGCGCGATCGCGGCCATGGGCGTGCGGCGAGCACCCACTGCGCGGCCCTTGCCGCCGCTCGTGCTGAAACTGGCCGCCGGTATCGTGCTCCTCGCGCTGTGGGAGGCGCTCGTGCGCGCGTTTGCGCCGGCCTATGTCGCGCGCCCGACCGGCGTCGCGCGCGTGCTACTCAAAGTCCTAGCCGACGCGCAGTTCCGCGCGGCCGCCGCGGCGACGCTGTGGGCGGTTGCCCAGGGGCTCGGCGTTTCGCTCGTCGCAGGCACGGCAATCGGCTTCCTGATGGGGCGCGTCGCCCTCGTCGAGCGTGGCCTGCGCTACTACGTCTTCAGCCTGTTCGCGACGCCGATGGTCGCGATCCTGCCGCTCGTCACGCTCTGGTTCGGCTACAACGCCGACGCGCGCCTGGCGGTGGTGGTGTTCGCGTCGTTCTTTTCGATCGCGATCAACGCCGCGGACGGCGCGCGCTCGGTACCGCTCGAGTATCTCGAGGTGGCGCGTTCGTTCCGGGCGCGACCGCTCGCGACGCTGCGCGACGTCGTGTTCCCGTCGTCGCTGCCGTATCTTTTCGCCGGCGTGCGCCTCGCCGCCGGCCGCGCGCTGGTCGGCGCGGTGGTGGCCGAGTTCTTCATCTCGATCCCGGGGCTCGGCTACTACATCCTGTTCAACTCGCGCACCTTCAAGCACAACGAGGCGTTCGTCGCGGTGATCGTGCTGGTGGCGGCCGGCGTGGGGTTCGAAGTCCTGGTGCGGCGGCTCGCGCAGCGCTACCTGCCCTGGGCGCGCCGCGCGTGAGCGGGATGCGCGCCGCCCCGCGCGCGGAAGGCGGCCGCGCCGGCGCGGCGTTCGCCGCGCAGCCCCGCTTGCGCCGCGGCTGCGCATGATCCTCGGCGAGGCGTACCCGCGGTTCACCGCGGAGGAACTGCGCCGCCGTCGCGAGCGCCTGCTCGAGCGCGCGGATGCCGCGGGCGCGGACGCCGTGCTCGTGTGCGGCGAGAACCGCTCCGGCACCGGCGTCGGCTGGCTGACCGGCCCGCCGGTCCGCTGCCCGAGATGACGCTCGCTGCCGGCATGACGCTCGTCGTGCAACCAAACGTGGTGACCCCCGACCAGCGCGCGGGCGTGCAGGTCGGCGAGCTCGTGCTGGTCACCGACGCGGGCGCCGACCGTCTGCACGCGCTTCCGCGCGGCCTGTTCGTGGCCGGCGCAGTCTGACCGGCGGCGAAGCCGGGCGGCCGCCGCTGCGCGGGCGCCGTTCTGCGCTATCCTCGCTTCGATACATCCGCGTGAGGGAGCCGGCACAATGAACGAGGCATTCATCTGCGACGCGGTGCGTACGCCGTTCGGACGCTACGGCGGCGCGCTCGCGTCGATCCGCACCGACGATCTCGCCGCCGCGCCGATCAAGGCGCTCGTCGAGCGGATCCCCGGCGTCGAGTGGGGCGCGCTCGACGACGTCGTGTTCGGCTGCGCGAACCAAGCCGGCGAAGACAACCGCAACATCGCGCGCATGGCGCTCCTGCTAGCCGGTCTGCCGCAAGACGTCCCGGGATCCACCGTGAACCGCCTGTGCGGCTCGAGCCTCGATGCGGTGGGCACCGCCGCGCGCGCGATCAAGAGCGGCGAGGCCGATCTCGTGCTGGCCGGCGGCGTGGAGAGCATGACGCGCGCGCCGTTCGTGATGGGCAAGGCCGACAGCGCCTTCTCGCGCACCGCGCACATCTTCGACACTACGATCGGCTGGCGCTTCGTCAATCCGGCGATGAAGTCGAGGTACGGGACCGACTCGATGCCGGAGACCGGCGAGAACGTCGCCGAGCAGTTCGGGATCGCGCGCGCGGCGCAGGACGCGTTCGCGCTGCGCAGCCAGCGCCGCTGGGCGGCGGCGCACGCGGCGGGGTTCTTCGCCGGCGAGATCGTGGCGGTCGCGATCGCGGGCCGCAAAGGCGAGCCGAGGCGCTTCGACGCCGACGAGCATCCGCGTCCCGACACCACGCTCGATGCGCTCGCGAAGCTGAAGCCGATCGTGAAGGAGGGCGGCACGGTGACCGCGGGCAACGCCTCGGGCGTGAACGATGGCGCGTGCGCGCTGTTGCTCGCCTCCGAGGCCGGCGTGAGGCGCCACGGGCTGAAGCCGCGCGCGCGCGTCGTCGCGATGGCGGTCGCAGGCGTGGCGCCGCGCATCATGGGCGTGGGCCCGGCGCCCGCCACGCGCAAGGTGCTCGCGCGCGCCGGGCTCGCGCTCGCGCAGATGGAGACGATCGAGCTGAACGAAGCCTTCGCCGCGCAGGCGCTCGCCGTCACGCGCGAGCTCGGTCTGCCCGACGATGCAGCGCACGTGAATCCCAATGGCGGCGCGATCGCCATCGGGCATCCGCTCGGCGCCTCGGGTGCGCGCCTGGTGACGACCGCACTGAACCAGCTCGAGCGCATCAGGGGGCGCTATGCGCTTTGCACCATGTGCATCGGTGTGGGCCAGGGGATCGCGCTGGTGATCGAGCGCGTGTGAGCTCGCTCGGTCGCGAGTGACTCGCGCTCCTCGCGCAGCGTGTGCGTGATCGCGTACCGCTTGGCGGTCGTCGTCCGACTCGTTCGATGTGCGTTACCGCTCGGATTTCTCCGCGCATCGCGGCCCATCCCGCTACCGCGCCGCCCGCTTCTTTGCGGCCCGGCGGCGGGCGTCGCCGGTGGGAGACGGTCAGAAGCGAGTTTTCCTCACAAGATACTTGCAAAATCATGAATATCTTTATGATTTTGAACAGATTCTAATACTGTGCGCCCGATTGTGCCGTGTCGGGCTTAAGTCATTGTCACAGTTAAAAAAATCACTGTCTTTACCTTGACCCTCCTGCACTTCTCCACTAAAGTGGTGAAAAGTGTAGCTTCGTGGGAAAGAATGGGGAAACCCGGAGTATTGCCGGTCCCGTTACCCGCGAAACCGGGGGTGGGGTGTTTCAGGGAGCAAGCGAGCTCAGTCTCGATGCCAAGGGGCGGCTGGCCGTCCCGACGAGGCATCGTGACCCGCTATCGTCCGGGGGCGGGACGGTCGTCCTGACCGCGCATCCCGACGGCTGCCTCCTCCTCTATCCCAAGCTCGCCTGGGAGCCGATCGGGGCGAAGGTCCAGGCGCTCTCCAGTTTCAACGACCAGGCGCGCTGGTGGCAGCGCCTGCTCGTCGGATTCGCCGAAGAACTCGAGCTCGACGGCTCGGGCCGCATCCTCGTCTCGCCCGCGCTCCGCAAGTTCGCCAACCTGAGGAAGCAGGTGATGCTGGTCGGCCAGGGTAGCCATTTCGAGCTGTGGGATGTGGAGGCCTGGGAGCAGAAGCTCGCGCAAGCGATGGCGCTCGCGGGCAGCGCGCCGCCGCCGGGAACCGAGAACTTCGCGCTTTGATGAAGCACAGGCCCGTCCTCCTCGAGGAGGCGGTGGCGGCGCTGGCTGTGAAGGCCGACGGGATCTACGTCGACGCGACGTTCGGGCGAGGCGGCCACAGCCGCGCGGTGCTCGCGCGGCTCGGCCCGCGCGGCAGGCTGGTGGCGCTCGATCGCGACCTCGAGGCGGTCGCGGCGGCGAAGGGCATCGCGGATGCCCGGTTCGAGGTTCGCCACGCGCGCTTCGGCGCGCTGGCGCAAGCAGCGGCGGCGGCGGGCGCGGCCGAGGCGGACGGCGTGCTGTTCGACCTCGGCGTGTCCTCGCCCCAGCTGGAGGAAGCGGAACGCGGGTTCAGCTTCCGGTCGGAGGCGCCGCTCGACATGCGCATGGACCGGACGCGAGGGCAGACGGCAGCCGAGTGGCTGGCAGCAGCGAGCGAAGCCGAAATAAGGGAGGTCATCAAGAACTATGGCGAAGAACGGTTTGCTGGCCGGATTGCAAAGGCGATTGTTGCTGCTCGGGCAGGCGCAGGGGTTCGCACAACCGGCCAACTTGCCCAAATCGTGGGTGCGGCCGTCCGGACGCGTGAGGTGGGCCAGGACCCGGCGACGCGTACCTTCCAGGCTCTACGGATTCACGTCAATCAGGAGCTTGAGGAATTGTCGCTAGCGCTGCCGCAAGCGGTTTCCCTGCTCCGGCCGTGCGGCCGGCTGGTGGTGATCAGCTTCCACTCGCTCGAAGACCGCATCGTCAAGCGCTTCATGCGCGAGCGCGCCCGGCCCCCGGTGCCGGAGCGCCTGCCGCTCAGGGCGCACGAGCTGCCGCAGCCCGAGCTCAAGCTCGTCGGCAAGCCGGTCCGCCCCGGGGCGCTCGAACTCGCGGACAACCCGCGCGCACGCAGCGCGATCATGCGCGTGGCCGAGAAGCTTGCCGGCGCGGACGCGCCCGCAGCGCCGGCACGGCTTCACTGAAAGGCGCGCGGTGCGGACCACGCTTCTCCTCCTCGCGCTACTCGCCGCCTGCGCGCTCAGTCTGGTCACGTCGCAGCACCAGGCGCGCAAGCTCTTCGCCGGCATCGAGCGCGAGCACGCGCGCGCCAAGGCGCTCGACGTGGAATGGGGCCAGCTGCAGCTCGAGGCGCGCACCTGGGCGCTGCCCTCGCGCATCGAGAGTATCGCGCAGGAACGGCTCGGCATGCGCGCGCCCGACGCGCGCCGCGTGCAGCTGCTGCGGCCGGAGCGGGGCGAGGCCGCGGAGCCGGGGCGGTGAAGTTCGCGGAGAGCCCGGTGCTCGCGCCGCCGCTGCCGTCCTGGCGCGCGCGAGCCGTGCTCGTGCTGCTCTGCGGCGTGCTCGTCGCGCTCGCCGGACGCGCGTTCTACCTGCAGGGACTCGCCCGCGAATTCCTGCAGGCGAAGGGCGAATCGCGCTACAGCCGCGTGCTGGAGATTCCGGCGCTGCGCGGTCGCATCCTCGATCGCAACGGCGAGGCACTCGCGATCAGCGCGCCGGTCAAATCGATTTGGGCGATCCCGGAGGACGTCAGCCTCGCGCCGGGCGATCTGGAACGGCTCGCGAAGGTCCTGGGGCTCCCGCGCGCCGAGGTGCGCCGGCGGCTCGGCGGAACCGAGCGCGATTTCGTGTTCCTCCGACGCCAGTTGCCGCCGGAGCTCGCCGACCGGGTGCAGGCGCTCGGCGTGCCCGGGCTCTACCAGAGCGCCGAGTACCGTCGCTACTACCCGGGCGGCGAGGCGACGGCGCACCTGTTGGGGTTCACCAGCGTGGACGAGAAGGGACAGGAAGGCATCGAGCTCGCCTACGAGACGCGCCTCGCCGGGTACCCCGGCACGCGGCGCGTCATCAAGGATCGTCGCGGCCAGATCGTCGAGGATCTCGAGGGCGCGCAGCCGGCACGGCACGGCGAGGACGTCGTGCTCGCGCTCGACAGCCGCATCCAGAGCATCGCATTCGGCCAGCTCAAAGCGGCGGTTGCGCGCCACCGCGCGCGCGCGGGCGGGATCGTGGTGCTCGATGCGTTGACGGGCGAGCTACTCGCGGCGGCGAACCTGCCCGCCTACAACCCGAACAACCGCGCCGGACTCACCGGCGCCGCGCTTCGCAACCGCGCCCTGGTGGACACCTTCGAGCCCGGCTCGACGCTCAGCCGATCACCGTCGCCGCCGCGCTCGAGGCACACCGGGTTACGCCGCGCACCGCGATCCAGACCGCGCCTGGCACCCTCGCGATCGGGTCGGCGACGATCCGCGACGTGCACCGCTCGGGCGAGCTGACGGTGGCCGAAGTGCTGCAGAAGTCCTCGAACGTCGGCGCGGCCAAGATCGCGCTGATGCTACCGCCGGCGCTCATGTGGGAGATCTTCGAAGGCGTCGGCTTCGGCCGCGGGCCGGAGCTCGGCTTTCCCGGCGAGGCGGGCGGCAGGCTGCGGCCGTACAAGACCTGGAAGCCGATCGAGCAGGCGACGATGTCCTACGGCCACGGCATCTCGGTGAGCCTGCTGCAGCTTGCGCGCGCCTACACGATCTTTGCCCGCGACGGCGTCCTGCTGCCGGTCTCGCTCGAAAAGCTCGCCGCGCCGCCGGCGGGCCAGACGGTGGTGGGCGCCGCTACCGCCCGCGCGGTACGCTCGATGCTGGAGCTCGCAGTGCAGCCGGGCGGCACCGGGCCGCGCGCGCAGATCATGGGTTATCGCGTCGCCGGCAAGACCGGCACCGCGCACAAGCAGGAGAACGGCGCGTACGCGACCGACAAGTACGTGTCGGCGTTCGTCGGCCTCGCGCCAGCCTCGGACCCGCGACTGATCGTCGCGGTGATGATCGACGAGCCCTCGGCCGGCGAGCACTTCGGCGGCGCGGTCGCCGCGCCGGTGTTCGCGGCGGTCATGGCGGCCGCGCTGCGCATCCTTGGGGTGCCGCCCGACGCGCCGATGCGCCCGCTCGAGCTGCCGCCCGCCGGCGCCGACATTCCGGAAGAAAGCGTCTAGTGCCGCCGTGGCCGACACCGCCGACCGGATCCTCGCCGAGCTGCGCGCCATGGGCATGGGCGTGACCTCGCTCGCGACCGACAGCCGGGCGGTCGCCCCGGGCGATGTCTTCCTCGCCTATCCCGGTGCGCGCACCGATGGGCGCCGGTACATCGGCGCCGCGATCGCGCGCGGCGCCGCGGCCGTGCTCTGGGAGCGCGAGGGCTTCGCATGGGATCCCGCCTGGCGCGTGCCGCAGCGCGCCGTGGCAGGACTGCGCGAGGCCGCCGGGCCGCTCGCGCATCAGGTGTACGGGCGCCCGTCCGAGCGGCTGTGGACGATCGCCGTCACCGGCACCAACGGCAAGACTTCCTGCACCCAGTGGATTGCCCAGGCGCTCTCGGGCGCCGGGCGCAGCGCCGCGGTGATTGGCACGCTCGGCATGGGCTTCGCGTCCGACCCCGGCGCGTTCGCACCCGACCCGAACACGACACCGGACCCGGTCGTGCTGCACCGGACGCTCGCGCGCTTCGTCGAGGCGGGGGCGAGGGTGGTGGCGTTGGAAGCATCGTCGATCGGCGTCGACCAGGGGCGCCTGAACGGCCTCGCCCTCGATGTCGCGCTCTTCACCAACCTGTCGCGCGACCATCTCGAGTACCACGGCGACCTCGAGCGCTACGCGCAGGCGAAGATGGCGCTCTTTCGCATGCCTGGCCTCGCCCGGGCGGTGCTCAACCTGGACGACGTGGTCGGCGTGCGCATCGCGCGCGTGCTCGAGGCCGCCGGCATCGAGCGCATCGGCTATTCGATGACGCCCGGCGCGGCCGCGCGCGGCGGCACCGAGCACCACCTGGAGGCGCACGACGCCGTCGTGACGGGCGAGGGCATTGCCTTCACGCTCGCCGGGTCGTGGGGCGCCGCGCCGGTACTGAGTCCGCTGCTGGGCGGCTTCAATGTGGCGAACCTGCTCGGCGTCGCCGGTGTTCTGCTCGTCTCCGGCCTGTCGCTGGACCAGACCGCGCGCGCGCTCGGCGCGCTCGCGCCCGTCGCCGGGCGGATGCAGCGCGTAGGCGGCGGCGACCGGCCGCTCGTCGTGGTGGACTACGCTCACAGTCCGGACGCGCTCGACAAGGCGCTCGCGGCGCTCGCCGACGTGGCGCGCGCGCGCGGCGGCGCGCTTGCGTGCGTGTTCGGCTGCGGCGGCGAGCGCGACCGCGGCAAGCGCCCGCTGATGGGCGAGGCCGCCGCCGCCCGCGCCGACTTCGTCGTCGTCACGAGCGACAACCCGCGCGGCGAGGACCCGCGAGAGATCATCGACGAGATCCTGCCGGGCGTGCGCGCGCCGCATGCGGTCGAGCCGGACCGGCGCGCCGCGATCCGGCTGGCGGTTGCGCGGGCCGGGCGCGGCGATGTCGTCCTCGTCGCCGGCAAGGGCCACGAGCAGTACCAGGAGATCGCCGGACAGCGGATGCCGTTCTCTGACGCCGACGAAGCGCGGGCGGCGCTCGCGGAGTGGCGCGGATGATGACGCTCGCCGACGCCGCCCGGGCGCTCGGCGCGCGCGTCGCGGGCGTCTCCGCGCGGTTCACGTCGGTGTCGACTGACACGCGGACGCTCGCGCCGGGCTCGCTCTTCGTCGCGCTGCGCGGCGAGCGCTTCGATGCGCACGACTACCTCGCCGCCGCCCGCGCGGCCGGCGCGGCGGCGGCGCTGGTCGAGGAGGGTGGCGCCGCGCGTGCGGCCGAAGCGGGCCTCCCGGCGCTCGTCGTCGCCGACAGCCGCCGCGCGCTGGGCGCGCTCGCGTGGCACTGGCGCGACCGCTTCGCCATCCCGCTCATCGCGGTCGTCGGCAGCAACGGCAAGACCACGGTCAAGGAGATGATCGCCGCCTGCCTGCGCGCGCAGTTCGGCGCCGGCGCCGTGCTCGCGACGCCGGGCAACTTCAACAACGACATCGGCGTGCCGCTCACGCTGCTCGGACTGCGCGAGGCGCACCGCTGCGCGGTGGTCGAGATCGGCATGAACCACCCCGGCGAGACCGCTGCGCTCGCCGCGCTCGCGCAGCCCACCATCGCGGTGATCAACAACGCCCAGCGCGAGCACCAGGAGTTCATGAAGAGCGTCGCCGAGGTGGCCGCCGAGCATGCGGCCGTCTTGCGTGCGCTGCCCGCCGACGGCGTGGCAGTGATCAATGCCGAGGACGAGCACGCGGACTACTGGCGCGCGGTCGCCGGCGCGCGGCCGGTGCGCGACTTCGGCGTCGGCCGCGCCGCGGCGGTGCACGGCGCCTACCGGCCGGGGCCCGAGGGCGCCGAGGTCGAGATCGCGACCCCGGAAGGACGCGTGAGCGCCGTGCTGCGCGTGGCCGGCCTGCACAACGTGCGCAACGCGCTCGCCGCCGCGGCGGCGGCAACCGCCGCCGGCGCGTCGCTCGCGGCCGTCGTGCAGGGCCTCGCCAGCTTTCGCGCCGTGAAAGGCCGCCTCGAGCGCAGAATCGGCCGGCGGGGGCGCCACGGTCATCGACGACACTTACAACGCGAATCCGGACTCGGTCCGTGCGGCGATCGACGTGCTCGCCCAGGCCGGGCCGCCGCGCATCCTCGTTCTCGGCGACATGGGCGAGCTCGGCCCGCAGGGCACGGCGTTTCACGAAGAGGTCGGCGCGTACGCCAGGCAGGCGGGCATCGAGCGCCTGCTCGCGGTCGGTCCGCTCGCGCGCCACGCCGCCGCCGCGTTCGGCGCGCCCGTCGAGCATTTCGCGACCACCGCGGAGGCCGCCTCGCGGCTGCAGGAACTCCTCACGCCGGCGACGACAGTGCTGGTCAAGGGCTCGCGGTTCATGCGCATGGAGACGGTCGTCGGCGAGATCGCCGGGGAGGTCGACCGTGCTGCTTGAGCTTTCGCAGTGGCTCGCGCAGGACGTCCGGGCCTTCAACGTCTTCGGCTACATCACGCTGCGCGCAGTCGTGGCCGCGCTCACCGCGCTCGCCATCTCCTTCGTGCTGGGCCCGGCGATGATCCGCAAGCTCGCCGCCTACAAGATCGGGCAGGCGGTGCGCGACGACGGGCCGCAGACGCATCTCACCAAGGCCGGCACCCCGACGATGGGCGGCGCCCTGGTGCTGGTCTCGATCGCGGTGACCACCCTGCTATGGGGCGACCTCACCAACCGGTTCGTCTGGTGCGTGCTCGTGGTCACGCTCGGGTTCGGCGTGATCGGGTGGATCGACGACTACCGCAAGGTCGTTCACCGCGATCCCAAGGGGCTCTCGGCACGGACCAAGTTCTTCTGGCAGTCGGTGATCGGCCTCGGCGCGGCGGTCTACCTGGCGTTTGCGGTGCCGGCGTCCAGCAACACCCAGGCAGTGGAGCTCTTCCTGCAGTGGGTGAACAGCGGCTTCGCGACGGGCCTGCCGCCGAAGGCGGCGCTGATCGTGCCGTTCTTCAAGCACGTCGCCTATCCGCTCGGGGTGTTCGGCTTCATCCTGCTCACCTATCTCGTGATCGTCGGTACATCGAACGCGGTGAATCTGACCGACGGCCTCGACGGCTTGGCGATCATGCCGGCGGTGATGGTGGGCGGGGCGCTCGGCATCTTCGCCTACGTCATCGGGCACTCGGTGTTCTCGAAGTACCTGCTGTTCCCGTACATCCCGGGCGCCGGGGAGCTCACCGTGTTCTGCGCCGCGCTCGCCGGCGCCGGCCTCGGGTTTCTGTGGTTCAACGCCTATCCGGCCGAGGTGTTCATGGGCGACGTCGGCGCGCTCGCGCTCGGCGCGGCGCTCGGCACGATCGCGGTCATCGTCCGCCAGGAGATCGTGCTGTTCATCATGGGCGGCGTGTTCGTCGCCGAGACCGTCTCGGTGATGGCACAGGTGCTCTACTTCAAGGCGACCGGCGGGCGGCGCATCTTCCGCATGGCGCCGCTGCACCACCACTACGAGCTCGGCGGCTGGAAGGAGACGCAGGTCGTGGTGCGCTTCTGGATCATCACGATCATGCTCGTGCTGTTCGGGCTGTCGACGCTGAAGCTGCGGTGAGGCGCCGGACATGACGTCGAGCGGAAAACGGGTGCTGGTGCTGGGTCTCGGCGAGACCGGCCTCTCGATGGCGCAGTGGCTCGCGCGCGAGGCAGCCGCAGTGCGCGTGGCCGACACCCGCGTCCGCCCGCCTGCGCGCGACGCGCTCGCCGCAGCCGTGCCGCAGGCCGAGGTGCTGACCGGCCCCTTTGCGGCGCGGCTGCTCGAGGGTGTGGACGAGCTTGCGGTGAGCCCGGGGGTGCCGCTCGCAGATTCGCTCGTGCGCGAGGCGGCCGCGCGCGGCCTGCCGGTGTACGGCGACATCGAGCTCTTCGCGCGGGCGCTTCCGGCCGATGCGCGGCCGAAGGTCATCGCGGTGACCGGCACCAACGGCAAGAGCACCGTGACCGCGCTCACCGGCGCCATCTGTCGCGCGGCCGGCCTCGACACCGAGGTGGCGGGCAATATCGGGCCGGCGGCCCTCGCCGCGCTGATGCGCCGGCGCGCGACCGGCCGCGATCCCGAAGTATGGGTGCTGGAGCTCTCGAGCTTCCAGCTCGAGACCACGCGCTCGCTCGACGCCGACGCCGCGACGGTGCTCAACGTCAGCGAGGACCATCTCGACCGCTACGCCGGAATCGCCGAGTACGCGGCGGCCAAAGCGCGCGTATTCGCCGGCCGCGGCGTGCAGGTGCTGAACCGCGACGACGGCTACAGCCGTGCGATGGCGCTGCCCGCGCGTCGTGTGGTCACCTTCGGGCTAGGCACGCCGCGCGACCACGACGACTTCGGGCTGGTCAAGGTGCTCGACCAGCACTGGCTAGCCCAGGGCATGACGCCGCTCGTCGGGCTGCGCGACCTGCCGCTCGCGGGCCTGCACAACGCCGCCAACGCGATGGCCGCGATCGCGCTCGCCAAGGCGATCGGCTGCCGCTGCACCGAGATGCTGCCGGCGCTGCGCGCGTTCCGCGGCCTGCCCCATCGCATGGAGCGCGTTGCGGACGTGGACGGCGTCGTCTTCTACGACGATTCGAAGGGCACGAACGTCGGCGCGGCCGTCGCGGCGCTGGACGGGATCGCGCCCGCACTCGGCAGGGAAGACGCGCGGATCGTTCTGATCGCCGGCGGCGAGGGAAAGCGGCAGGACTTCGGGCCGCTGCGGGCCGCGGTCGGCAAGGCCGCGCGCTGCGTGGTGCTCATCGGACGCGACGCCGCGCTGATCGCCGCGGCGCTCGAGGGCAGCGGCGTGCCGGCGCTCCTCGGCGCCAACATGCACGAGGCGGTCGAGCGGGCGTTCCGCGCCGCCCGCCCCGGCGATGCCGTGCTGCTCTCGCCCGCCTGCGCGAGCTTCGACATGTTCGACAACTACGCGCACCGCGGCGCGGTGTTCCGCGCGGCGGTCGAGGATCTGGAACGTGCGGCGGCGCATTGAGGCTGCGGCCGCCGGCGGTCGCGCGGGGTGCGCCGGGCGGGGCGTGCGGCCAGGCGGCGACGGCCTGCGCCGGAGCGCGGCGGCGGTCGGCTTCGGCATCCACGGCGGCGGCGCCGCGCGTGGGCGCGCAGCGACGGCCGAATTCGACCAGGGCCTGCTCTGGTCGGCGCTCGTCCTTCTGACGCTCGGCCTGGTGATGGTCTACTCGGCGTCGATCGCGACCGCGGAGGCCGCGCGTTTCACCGGGAACGACCCGACGTTCTTCCTGACGCGCCACCTCGTCGCCGTCGCGGTCGGACTGCTCGCGGCGGCGCTTGCGTTCCAGGTGCCGGTGCGCGCGTGGCAGCGCGCGGCGCCGTGGCTGTTCGTGCTCGGCGTGGTGCTGCTCGCGCTCGTTCTATTGCCCGGCATCGGGCGCGAGGTGAACGGCGCGCGCCGCTGGATCGCGCTGCCGGGCATCAACCTGCAGCCGTCCGAGCTCGTCAAAGTGGCGGCCATTCTGTACGCGGCCGACTACACCGCGCGCAAGACGGCGCTGATGCACAGCTTCCGCGACGGCCTGCTGCCGATGCTCGGCGTGATGCTCGTCGTGGGCTGGCTGCTCCTGCGCGAGCCGGACTTCGGCGCCTTCGTCGTGATCGCGCTGACCGCCACCGGGATCCTGTTCGTCGGCGGGATGAACGCGCGCTGGTTCGCCGGCCTGACCGTTCTGATGCTGGTCGGCTTCGCCGGCCTGGTGCTCGCCTCGCCGTACCGGATGCAGCGCATCTTCGGATTCATGGACCCGTGGTCGGACGCCTTTGGCAACGGCTACCAGCTCTCGCACGCGCTGATCGCGTTCGGTCGCGGCGAGTGGTTCGGCGTGGGGCTCGGCGCGAGCGTCGAGAAGCTCTTCTACCTGCCGGAGGCGCATACCGACTTCCTGCTCGCAGTTATCGGCGAGGAACTCGGCTTCGCCGGCGTGCTGACGGTGCTCGCGCTGTTCGCGTGGCTGGTGCTGCGTGCCTTCGCCGTCGGCCGCCAGGCGGTGGCGCTCGAGCGGGCGTTCGCAGCCCTCGTCGCGCACGGCATCGGCATCTGGATCGGCGTGCAGGCGTTCATCAATATCGGCGTGAACATGGGCGTGCTGCCGACCAAGGGGCTCACGCTGCCGCTGATGAGCTTCGGCGGCAGCGCGATCCTCGCGAACTGCGTGGCGATCGCGATCCTGCTGCGCATCGACTGGGAGAATCGCCAGCTCATGCGGGGGCAGACGCTGTGAGCGCGCGCAGCATCATGATCATGGCCGGCGGCACCGGCGGCCACGTCTTCCCCGCGCTCGCCGTGGCCGACGCCATGCGCGACGCCGGCTGGCGCGTGTGCTGGCTCGGCGCGAAGAGCGGGATGGAAGCGATGCTCGTGCCGAGTCGCGGCTATGAGATGGCGTGGGTGCGCTTTGCCGGGCTGCGCGGCAAGGGGCTCGTCGCGAAGGTGGTGCTGCCGCTCAATCTGCTCGTCGCCTTCTGGCAGAGCGCGCGCGCGATCTTCGCGCGCCGCCCCGACGTCGTGCTGGGCATGGGCGGCTACATCTCCTTCCCGGGCGGCATGATGGCGTCGCTGCTCGCGCGGCCGCTCGCGATCCACGAGCAGAACGCAATCGCCGGCCTCGCGAACCGCGTGCTCGCGCGGGTGGCCGACCGGGTGCTGGTCGCCTTCCCGGACGCACTCGCCGCAGGCGAGTTCGTCGGCAACCCGGTGCGGCGGGAGATCGCCCGCCTCGCGCCGCCGGCAGCGCGGTACGCCGCGCGCACCGGGCCGCTGCGCCTGCTGGTGCTCGGCGGCAGCCTCGGCGCGGCCGCGCTGAACGAGACGGTGCCGCGCGCGCTCGCGCTCGTAGCGGCCGCGCAGCGGCCGCTAGTCGTGCACCAGTCGGGCGCACGGCACATCGAAGCGCTCCGACGGAACTACGCCGCCGCCGGCGTCGCAGCGACCGCGGTCGCGTTCATCGAGGAAATGGCGACGGCGTACGCGGACGCCGATCTCGTTCTCTGCCGCGCCGGCGCCACGACAGTCGCCGAGCTCGCCGCCGCGGGCGTGGCGAGCGTGCTCGTGCCGTTCCCGTTCGCGGTGGACGACCATCAGACGGCGAACGCGCGCTACCTCGTCGAGCGGCGTGCGGCGCTGCTCGTCCAGCAGCGCGAGCTGACGCCCGAGCGGCTCGCCGAGCTGCTGCGCGGGCTCGCCCGCGAACCGCTGCTCGAGATGGCCGAGCGCGCGCGGGCAGCGGCGAAGCCCGAGGCGACCGACGCGGTCGCGCGAGCTTGCATGGAGCTCGCGCGGTGAAGCACAAGGTGAAGCACATCCACTTCACCGGTATCGGCGGCGCGGGCATGAGCGGCATCGCCGAGGTGCTCGTAAATCTCGGCTACGCGGTGACCGGCTCGGATCTCGCCGCGAACGCCGCCACTGAGCGCCTCGGCGGCCTGGGCGCGAAGATCATGCTCGGCCACGCGGCCGAAAACGTCGCGCAGGCCGACGTCGTGGTGGTCTCGACCGCGGTGCGTGCGGACAACCCCGAGGTGCTCGCCGCGCGATCCCGGCGCATACCGGTGGTCCCGCGCGCCCTGATGCTCGCGGAGCTGATGCGGTTGCGGCGAGGCATCGCGGTCGCGGGCACGCACGGCAAGACCACCACCACGAGCCTCGTCGCGAGCGTGCTGGCCGAGGGCGGGCTCGACCCGACCTTCGTGATCGGCGGGCGTCTCACCGCGGCCGCCTCGAACGCGAAGCTCGGCACCGGCGAGTTCATCGTCGTCGAGGCCGACGAGTCCGACGCGTCGTTCCTGCACCTGCAGCCGATGATCGCGGTCGTCACCAACATCGACGCCGACCACATGGAGACCTACCAGCACGACTTCGCCCGCCTCAAGCAGGCGTTCATCGAATTCGTGCGCAACCTTCCCTTTTTACGGCACCGCGGTGCTGTGCGCGGACGATGCGAACGTGCGCGAAATCATGCCGTTCGTGTCCAAGCCCGTGGTGACCTACGGGTTCGCTGCCGATGCCGGCGTGCGCGCCGAGGCGGTCGAGCATGCTGCCGGCCAGATGCGCTTCCGGGCGATTCGCGAGGGCGCGGAGCCGTTCGAGGCGCGGCTGAACCTGCCGGGCGCTCACAACGTGCAGAACGCGCTCGCGGCGATTGCGGTCGGCACCGAGCTCGGCGTCGCGCCGGCGGCGATGCAGAAGGCGCTCGCCGAATTCCGCGGCGTCGGCCGCCGGTTCCAGCGCTGCGGCGACATGCCGCTGCCAGGCGGCGGCCGCGCGACCGTCGTCGACGACTACGCACACCACCCGGTCGAGATGGCGGCGACGCTCGCTGCGGCGCGTGGCGCATTTCCGGGCCGGCGCATCCTGCTCGCGTTCCAGCCGCACCGCTATACGCGCACACGCGACCTGTTCGAAGACTTCGTCAAGGTGCTGTCGTCGGTCGAGCGGCTGGTGCTCGCTGAGGTGTATCCGGCCGGCGAGGCGCCGATCGTGGCAGCGGACGGCCGATCGCTCGCCCGCGCCGTGCGCGTGGCGGGAAGGGTCGAGCCGATCTTCGTCGAAGACGTCGCCGCGCTGCCGGACGCGATCCGGCAGGCGGCCGCCGACGGCGACGTGGTCGTGACGATGGGCGCAGGCTCGATCGGCACGGTGCCGGCGAAGCTAGTAAAGATCGGGGGGGTGAGGATTGAGGAGTGAGGAGCAGCCGTTGACGGAGGTGTCGCGCCCGGTTGAGCGCGCGGCGGCGTGCCGCGGCGCGTTGCACGCTCCGCACTTCGCATGTCACGCCAGATGAACATGGCCGAGCACGACATGGTCGACGAGGCCGCCGCCCGCGGGCTGCGGGGCCGGCTGCTGCGCTGCGAGCCGATGGCGCGGCACGTGAGCTGGCGCGCGGGCGGCCGGGCCGCCCGCGCGTACGTGCCCGCCGATCTGGACGATCTCGCCGTGTTCCTGCGCGGGCTGCCGCACGCCGAGCCGGTGTGCTTCGTCGGCCTCGGCAGCAACCTGCTCGTGCGCGACGGCGGGTTCGGCGGCACGGTCGTACTCATGCACCGCACGCACGGCGAACTGCGGCTCGAGGACGGGCGGATCTGCGCCGCCGCCGGCGTCGCGAGCCCGAAGGTCGCGCGGTTCGCGGCCAACCACGCGCTCGAGGGAGCCGAGTTCCTCGCCGGCATTCCGGGCACGGTCGGCGGCGCGCTCGCGATGAACGCGGGCTGCTACGGCGCCGAGACCTGGAGTTTCGTCGAGCGGGTGCGGACCATCGATCGCGCCGGCGCGATCGTCGAGCGCGCGGCGGACGCGTTCGAAGTGGGTTACCGGCACGTCGCGCTGAGGGGCGGCGCGCTCGGCGCGGACGAGTGGTTCGTGGCCGCCTGGTTCCGCTTCGCCCCCGGCGCCGGCGCGCGCGCGCGCGCGCGCATCCGGGATCTGCTCGCGCGCCGCGTTGCGACGCAGCCGCTCGCGCTGCCGAACGCCGGCTCGGTGTTCCGCAACCCGCCCGACGGCTACGCCGCGCGCCTGATCGAGGCGTGCGGCCTGAAGGGGTATGCGATCGGCGGGGCGCGGATCTCGGAGAAGCACGCCAACTTCATCGTGAACCCCACCCGCCGGGCGAGCGCGACGGACATCGAGCGGCTGATCGAACACGCGCGCGCGACGGTGCGCGAGCGGTTCGGCGTCGACCTGCAGCCCGAGGTCCGCATCATCGGCGAACCCGCCGAAGGCAAGGGGAGCAGGTGGTGACGACGCTGCGCGCCGCGCTTCCCGCGCCCGAGTCGCTCGGCAAGGTCGCCGTCCTGCTCGGGGACGCTCGGCCGAGCGCGAAGTCTCGCTGCGCAGCGGCGCGATGGTGCTCGCCGCGCTGCGCGGCAGGGACGTCGACGCGCACGCGTTCGATCCGCGCGAGCGCGGGCTGGACGCGCTGATCGCGGAGCGCTTCGACCGCGTCTTCATTGCGCTGCACGGCCGCTACGGCGAGGACGGCACGATCCAGGGCGCGCTCGAGCTGCTCGGCATTCCGTACACCGGCTCCAGCGTGATGGCGAGCGCGCTGGCGATGGACAAGTGGCGCACGAAGCTTCTGTGGCAGGCGCTCGGCGTGCCGACACCGGCCTACGCGCTCATCGGTGCGACCACCGACCTCGCGCAGGTGGCCAAACGGCTCGGGCTGCCGCTGATGGTCAAGCCGGCGAACGAGGGCTCGTCGATCGGGATGACGAAGGTGCGCGAGGCCGCCGAGCTCGCCGAGGCCTGCGCGCTCGCCGCGAAGTATGACCGGCTCGTGATCGCCGAGCAGTTCATCGAGGGCCCGGAGCTCACCATCGGCGTGCTCGGCCGCGAGGCTCTACCGGCGATCCGCCTCGAGACCCCGCGCGACTTCTACGACTACGAGGCGAAATACCACGCCGACGACACGCGCTACATCCTGCCTTGCGGCCTGCCGGCCGCGGCCGAGCAGGCGATCGCGCGCGAGGCCCTGCGGGCGTTCGACGCGCTCGGCTGCCGCGGCTGGGGGCGCGTCGACCTCATGCTCGACCACGCCGGCGCGCCGCAGTTCCTCGAGGTCAACACGTCGCCCGGAATGACCGACCACTCGCTCGTGCCGATGGCTGCGCGGCATGCGGGCATCGCGTTCGACGAGCTGTGCCTGCGTATCCTCGCGCTCGCCGAGGTCGGCGACCGCGGCCACGGCGCGACGCGCGAGGGAGGCGCCGATGTGGGCTAACTGGCGGCTGCTGGACGGCATTGCGCGCGCGCTGTTCGCGGCGGCGCTGGCCCTCGGCGCCTACTTCGCGGCCGTCGCCGTCGTGAACTCGGAGCGCTTTCCGCTGCGCATCGTGCGGGTGGTGGGCGAGGTCGACCATGTGCGCGCAGACGCGATCCTCGCCCACGTCAGCGCACGGCTGAGCGGGAACTTCTTCGCGGCGGATCTCGACTCGGTGCGTGGTGCGATCGAGCAGGTGCCGTGGGTGCGCCGCGCGGCGGTGCGCCGGCAGTGGCCCGACCGGCTGCTGGTGCGCATCGAGGAGCACGTACCGGTCGCGCGCTGGCCAGACCGGCGCCTCGTCAACACGCACGGGGAGCTGTTCGAGGCCGAGCTCGAGCGCGTGCTGCCCCGGTTCGCCGGCCCACCCGGTGCCGAGCTCGAAGTGAGCGCCCGCTACGCGGCGTTCACGGCGCTGCTCGCCCCGCTCGGCACACCGCTCGCCGAGGTGACGCTCTCGCCGCGGCGCGCCTGGTCGCTGCGGCTCGCCGACGGCATGACCGTGGAGGTCGGCGCCGACCGGCCGCCGGACACGGCCGAGACGCGCCTCGCGCGCTTCGTTTCATCGTACCCGCAGGCCGCTGCGCTCCTCCACGGGCGCGTCCAGCACGCGGACCTGCGCTATCCGAACGGGTTTGCCTTGCGCGTATCCGCGCCCGCCGAGGCGGCGGGCGGCGGGGCGCGCGCAACGAGCGCGGTACGCCGCGATGGGAAGGAGTGAGAGGGCCATGCAGAAGGACATGACGCTGCTGCTCGACCGCGGTGAGGTGGAGCACGAGATCGACACGCGCGAGCGACGCGAGACCGGGGCGGGGGCGGCAGATCCCGTGCGCGGACCCCTTGCCGGCCGTCTGCGGCGCGAGACGCGCAACCAGCTCGTCGGGCTCGACATCGGAACCTCGAAGGTCGTCGCGCTGGTGGCGGAGGTCGCGCCGGACGGCCGGCTGGAGGTGATCGGCATGGGCAGCCACGAATCGCGCGGTCTGAAGAAGGGCGTGGTCGTGAACATCGAGGCGACCGTGAACGCGATCCAGCGCGCGCTCGAGGAGGCCGAGCTCATGGCCGATTGCAAGATCCAGCGCGTGCTCACCGGCATCGCCGGCAGCCACATCCGCAGCTTCAACTCGACCGGAATGGTGGCGATCAAGGACCGCGAGGTGACGCCGGTCGACGTGGAGCGCGTGATCGAGACCGCGCGCGCGATGCCGATCCCAACCGACCAGCAGGTGCTGCACATCCTGACCCAGGAGTTCGTCATCGACGGCCAGGACGGCATCCGCGAGCCGCTCGGCATGAGCGGCGTGCGGCTCGAGGTGAAGACGCATATCGTGACCGGAGCGGTCTCGGCGGCGCAGAACATCGTGAAGTGCGTGCGCCGCTGCGGACTCGATGTCGCCGACCTCGTCCTGCAGCCGCTCGCCTCGAGCCTCGCGGTGCTGTCGGAGGACGAGAAGGAGCTAGGCGTCGCGCTGGTCGACATTGGCGGCGGAACGACAGACGTCGCGATTTTCCGCGAGGGCGCGATCCGCCATACCGCGGTCATCCCGATCGCCGGCGACCAGATCACGAGTGACATCGCGATGGCGCTGCGCACGCCGACGCCGGAGGCCGAGGAGATCAAGCTGCGCTACGGCTGCGCGCTGCGCCAGATCGCCGACCCCGCGGAGATGATCGAGGTGCCGGGGCTCGGCGACCGGGCGCCGCGGCAGCTCTCGCGCCAGACGCTCGCCGAGGTGATCGAGCCGCGCGTCGAGGAGCTCTACTCGCTCGTCCAGCAGGTGCTGCGCCACTCCGGCTTCGAGGACCTGCTGTCCTCGGGGGTCGTGCTGACCGGCGGCTCGTCGGTGATGCAGGGCATGGTCGAGCTCGGCGAGGAGATCTTCCACATGCCGGTGCGGCTCGGCATCCCGCGCTACGGCGGCGGGCTCGCGGAGGTGGTGCACCACCCGCGCTACTCGACCGCCGTCGGGCTGCTGCTCGAGGGCAAGTCGCAGCTCGAGCGCGGCATTCTCGCGCGCCAGGGCGGCTCGTTCCGCGCGACGCTGCGGCGCATGCGCGAATGGTTCCAGAAGAATTTCTAGTGCGGGATCGCAGGCGACTGCGGTGTTCTGAACGACGTCGGCAAGGAGGTGAATGAATGTTCGAGATCGTTGAGCAGCAGGTGAATGGAACGGTCATCAAGGTGATCGGCATAGGCGGCGCCGGCGGAAACGCCGTCGACCACATGATCCGAAACGGCGTGGGCGGCGTCGAGTTCGTCGCCGCGAACACCGACGCGCAGGCGCTGAACCGCGGCATGGCGCGCGCCCACATCCAGCTCGGCTCGTCCGGGCTGGGCGCGGGCGCGAGGCCCGAGGCGGGCCGGCTCGCCGCGCTGGAGGGGCGCGAGCAGATCCGCGAGGCGCTCGGCGGCGCCCACATGGCATTCATCACCGCCGGCATGGGCGGCGGCACCGGCACGGGCGCCGCGCCGGTGGTCGCCGAGATCGCGAAAGAGCTCGGCATCCTGACCGTGGCGGTCGTGACCAAGCCGTTCGCCTTCGAGGGCAAGCGCATGCGTGTCGCCGAGACCGGCATCGAGGAGCTCGCGCAGCACGTCGATTCGCTGATCGTGATCCTGAACGAGCGGCTGATGGACGTGCTCGGCGAGGACGTCTCGATGAAGGAGGCGTTCCGCGCCGCCGACGACGTGCTGCACAATGCGGTGGCCGGCATCGCCGAGATCATCAACTGTCCGGGCCTGGTGAACGTCGACTTCGAGGACGTGCGCACTGTCATGGCCGAGATGGGCATGGCGATGATGGGCTCCTCGTATGCAAGCGGCGTCGACCGCGCGCGCATCGCCGCCGAGCAGGCGGTCGCCAGTCCCCTGCTCGAGGGCGTGAATCTCTCCGGCGCCCGTGGCGTGCTGGTGAACATCACCGCGAACGAGGGCCTTAAGATGCGCGAGGTGAACGAGGTGATGAACACCGTGCGCAGCTTCCGCCGCCGAGGACGCGACCATCATCTTCGGCGCGGTGTACGACGAGACGCTCGGCGAGGACCTGCGCGTGACGGTGGTCGCCACCGGCCTCGGCCAGGCGCAGATCGTGCGCCAGCCGCGCCCGCAGCTCGTCGTGCAGCGCACCGGCACGCACGATGCGTCGCCGGCCGCGGTCGACTTCGGCGCGCTCGACGCGGCACCGGCGGTGTTTCGCAAGAACCGGGCCTCGACGATCGAGGCGCTGGCGCAGAACGGGATGGACAAGTACGACATCCCGGCGTTCCTGCGCAAACAGGCCGACTGAGACGCCGTCCGGGGCGTCGCGGCGCGCGTGCCTCGCCCGTCGGGACGGGCCGCCGCACGCGACGGACCGGGATGCGCGCGGGCGGGCGTCGCCGACGCGTGCGCACGCGGATGCCCCGTCACGGCCCGCATCCGCGATGGCCCCGGGCAAGGAAGCTGGGTTATACTGCAACGCTTTGCCGGAAAAGAAGAAAGATGCTCAAGCAGCGAACCATCAAGACCCTCATCAAGGCCACCGGAATCGGCCTGCACACCGGCCGAAAAGTTGTCATGTCGCTGCGCCCCGCGCCGCGCGACACCGGCATCGTGTTCCGCCGGATCGACCTCGCAACGCCGGTCGACATCCGCGCGAGCGCCGACGCCGTGAGCGACACGCGGCTGTGCAGCGCGCTCGAGGGCGGCGGGGCGAAAGTGGCCACCGTCGAGCACCTGATGTCGGCGCTCGCCGGACTCGGGATCGACAATCTCTACGTCGACCTTTCGGGGCCCGAAGTGCCGATCATGGACGGCAGCGCCGCCCCGTTCGTGTTCCTGCTCCAATCGGCCGGCCTCGAGGAGCAGCGCGCACCGAAGCGCTTCTTCCGCATCCGCCGGCCGGTCGAGGTGCGCGATGGCGACCGCTGGGCGCGCTTCGATCCGTATGACGGCATGCGCCTCACCTTCTCGATCATGTTCGATCACCCGGTCTTCGACCGCTCCGCCCAGACGGTCACCGTCGACCTCGCGGAGACCTCGTACGCGAAGGAAGTCGCGCGTGCGCGCACGTTCCGGGTTCGTGCAGGACGTCGAGGCGATGCGCAGCGCGGGCCTCGCGCTCGGCGGCAGCCTGGACAACGCCGTGGTGCTAGACGAGTACCGCGTGCTGAATACCGACGGCCTGCGCTACGGCGACGAGTTCGTCAAGCACAAGATCCTCGACGCGATCGGCGACCTCTACCTCGTCGGCCATCCGCTGGTCGGCGCATTCTCGGCGCACAAGTCGGGTCATGCGTTGAACAACCGGCTGTTGCGGGCGACCCTCGCTTTCGCGGACGCCTGGGAGCTCGTGACCTACGTGCGCCCGGAGGAAACTCCCGCCGGGCTCGCGCGGCTGTTCGCGCAGCCGGCCTGAGACTGCCCGCCGGGCCGCGTGCTCGTCCTGCGGATCGCCGCCTACCTGCTGGTCGCGGGCATCGGCGGCGCGTTGCTGCTCCACGTCTTCACGCGCGACCGCCGCTATCTCCGCGTGGCGGGGCGGCTCGCCACATGGGGGCTGGTGTTGACGTTGGTGGTCTTTGCCCTGCTCGTGTTCGAGCGCATCGTCCTCGTTCCCCTCTGAGCGGCACACCTGGGGTCTCCCCGGGTGGGTGGCCGTGTCGTCGGCCGCCACGTCGAATCCAAGTCCTTGATCGGCCGAGGTCTTCGCACCTCAACGCGCCTTTCGGGCCAGGGCGCGAACGGCATCGCGCAGCGGCGAGGGCGGAAGCCGGTCGGCGAGGGTGTCCAATGCCTGGCCGGCAGCGGGAGAAAGTCTTGCACGGCGGTCATGGAAATGCGGCGTCCGCGGCATTTCCGCTTGAACTCGCACCTCGATTCCAGTAACGTCTGCGCCTCGTCGGCCGAGCTCGGCCACGATCGTCGGTTCAAGCAGCCGCAGTTTCGCCGCGATGGCGTTGCTTTCGGCGAAGATAACAACTTTTCCCTGCTTTACGCGGGCAATCTGGTATAGACCCCGCACTGAGGCGGGCAGGGCGTTGCGGAGAGCCTGCCCGATGTCGAGATGCTCGGCCGCGAGCGGCACGAGTTTCCCCACTTCGGTCGCCGAGGTGAGGAACTCATCGAGCTTCTTGGCGTGCATGGAGCGCGGCCCGAGGGGGGTACATGCAGATTATTCTAGTCTCCGACCGCCTGGTGCGGGCGCGGACCTTGACGCTCACCGGGACGCATCTCGTCCTGGCCTTCGGGTGTGTTTCGGTGCTCTTCGCGTGCGTCGCGCTCGCGATGTCCTATTGGGGTATCCGGCACGCGGCCGAGGCCAGACTTCCCGTGCTCGAGTCGCTCGTCAGATCGCTGCAGGAGCGCGACGCGCGCCGCGCCGAGGACTACGTTCGCCAGAACCTGAGCGCAATGGCGGTGAAGCTCGGCGAGATGCAGGCGCAGCTCATGCGCCTGGACGCGCTCGGCGAGCGCCTCTCGCACGTGGCCGGGATCAAGCCGAGCGAGCTGCGGTTCGCCGAGATTCCGGGCCGCGGCGGCGCGCTGGTGACCTCGGCGCAGCCCCGCGACATCGGCCTCGACGAGTTCAGCCGGCACCTCGACGAGCTCGCGCAGCGGATGGAATCGCGCACCGAGTACCTGGGCCTGGTCGAAGGCGAACTCCTCGAGTCGCGTGCCAAGGCGCGGCAGCTGCCTACCTCGCATCCGGTCGACGGCACCTGGAACGCTTCGGGGTTCGGCTGGCGCCTCGACCCGATCACCGGGCAGCGCGCGCTGCACGAGGGAATCGACTTCATCGCCGAATCCGGCACGCCGGTGCATGCGGCGGCCGCCGGCGTGGTCGCGTTCGCGGCGTACCACCCGACCTACGGCTACCTGATTGAGATCGATCACGGCGCGGGGCTGCTCACGCGCTACGCGCACTGCTCGAAGCTCGTCGTCAAGCAGGGTGAGTTCGTCCAGCGCGGCGCGAAGATCGCCGAGGTGGGCAGCACCGGTCGCTCGACCGGCTCGCACTTGCACTTCGAGGTGCGCCGCGACGGTAAGGCGCTGAACCCGGCGAAGTTTCTGCGGGCCGGCGCGCAGGTCCAGCTCCTCGCCGAGCGCGCTCCGGCCAAGCCAGTCGGCCGTAAGCAATAGGGAGCCCGCGTATTCGTGGCCCCCGCGGAAGCGGGGATCCGGGGAGTTGTGGATCGCTCTTGCGCCGGATTTCCGCTGTCGCGGGAATGACGGCGACTCAGTCTTTCAGAGCTTCCCCGGTGCGTACGCTCCGTTGCGGGGTCGCTGCGCGCCCGGGCGGTGGCGGCATGCGTGATACACTTTCTTGCTTTATGCCCACCGCGCAGTCCCGAGTATGCTCCAGCGCGCCCTGAAGGCGGTCTTCGGCAGCCGGAACGACCGTCTTCTCAAGCAGTTCCGGAAGACCGTCGTCCAGATCAACGCGCTCGAGCCCGGCATCTCCGCGCTGTCCGACGAGGCGCTGGCGGCCAAGACCGGCGAGCTCCGGGCGCGGCTCGCCGAGCGCCTGAGGCCGGGCAGCGCGTCCGCGGACGGCGAGGACGAGGCGCAGGCGCGCGAGCGCGAGCGCCTTGCGCGCGCCGCCGCGCTCGAAGAACTGCTGCCCGAGGCGTTCGCGGTGGTCCGCGAGGCGGCGAAGCGTACGCTGCACATGCGCCACTTCGATGTACAGCTGATCGGCGGCATCGCGCTGCACCGGGGCAAGATCGCCGAGATGCGCACCGGCGAGGGCAAGACGCTCGTCGCCACCCTGCCGGCTTACCTGAACGCGCTCACCGGCCGCGGCGTCCATATCGTGACCGTGAACGACTACCTCGCGAGCCGCGACGCAGAGTGGATGGGCAAGATCTACCGCTTCCTCGGCATGTCGGTCGGCACCATCCTGTCGCAGATGCCGCACGGCGACAAGCACGCGGCCTATGGCGCCGACATCACCTACGGCACGAACAACGAGTTCGGGTTCGACTACCTGCGCGACAACATGGCGATGAGCGTGGAGGAACGGTTCCAGCGCCCGCTCAACTTCGCCATCGTCGACGAGGTCGATTCGATCCTGATCGACGAGGCGCGCACGCCGCTCATCATCTCCGGACAGGCCGAGGACAAGACCGAGCTCTACTACCGGATGAACGAGGTCGCGCCGATGCTCAAGCGGCAGGCGGCGCAGGACGCACCGGGCGATTTCTGGGTCGACGAGAAGGCGCACCAGGTGCTGCTCTCCGAGGAGGGCCACGAGCACGCCGAGCAGCTGCTCTCGCGCGTCGGGCTGATCCCCGAGGGCGGCAGCCTGTACGACCCGGCCAACATCAACCTGATGCACCACATGAACGCCGCGCTCAGGGCCCACAACCTGTTCTTCCGCGACCGGAACTACGTGGTCCAGAACAGCGAGGTGGTGATCGTCGACGAGTTCACCGGCCGCCTGATGCCCGGCCGGCGCTGGTCAGATGGTCTGCACCAGGCGATCGAGGCGAAGGAGGGCGTCTCGATCCAGAGCGAGAACCAGACGCTCGCGTCGATCACGTTCCAGAATTACTTCCGGCTCTACGAGAAGCTCGCCGGGATGACCGGCACGGCCGATACCGAGGCCTACGAGTTTCAGCAGATCTACGGCCTCGAGACGGTGATCATCCCGACCCACCTGAAGATGGTCCGCGCGGACCGTCTCGACCAGGTTTACAAGACCGCCGCCGAGAAATACGACGCCGTGCTCGCCGACATCAAGGACTGCCACACGCGCGGCCAGCCGGTGCTGGTCGGCACGACCTCGATCGAGAACTCGGAGCTGCTTGCCGGCATGCTCCAGAAGGACGAGCTGCCGCACCAGGTGTTGAACGCGAAGCAGCATGCGCGCGAGGCCGAGATCATCGCGCAGGCCGGCCGGCCGAGGATGGTCACCATCGCGACCAACATGGCCGGTCGCGGCACCGACATCGTGCTCGGCGGCAACGTCGAGAAGCAGGTCGACTTCGTGCTCGCCGACGCGAGCCTCGCGCCCGACGAGAAGGAGCGGCGCGTCGCCGAGCTGCGCGGCGGCTGGCAGGCGCTGCACGACCAGGTGGTGGCGGCGGGCGGCTTGCACATCATCGGCACCGAGCGCCACGAGTCGCGCCGCATCGACAACCAGCTGCGCGGCCGCTCCGGCCGCCAGGGCGATCCCGGTTCGTCGCGCTTCTACCTGTCGCTCGAGGATTCGCTCTTGCGCATCTTCGCCGGCGACCGGATCCGGGCGATCATGGAACGGCTCAAGATGCCCGAGGGCGAGCCGATCGAACATCCGCTGGTCACGCGCTCGATCGAGAGCGCCCAGCGCAAGGTCGAGGCGCACAACTTCGACATCCGCAAGCAGCTGCTCGAGTACGACGACGTGGCGAACGACCAGCGCCGCACCGTCTACTCGCTGCGCAACAGCATGCTCGAGGGAAGCGACCTCTCCGGACAGGTGAAGGCGCTGCGCGATGGCGTGATCAGCGACATCTTCCGCGCCCACATCCCGGCCGAGAGCGTCGAGGAACAGTGGGACGTGCCGGGGCTCGAGACCACGCTGGCGGCCGAGCTGCAGATCGGGGCGCCGCTGCGCGCCTGGCTGGAGGCCGAGCCCAACGCGGGCGACGAGGAGCTCCTTGCGCGTATCCAGGCGACGGCCGACGCCCTGTACGCAGAGAAGATGTCGGTGGTGCCGCCCGAGCAGGTGCGCGAGTACGAGCGATGGCTGCTGCTGTACAACCTCGACACGCACTGGCGTGAGCACCTCGCCGCGCTCGATCACCTGCGGCAGGGCATCCACCTGCGCGGCTACGCGCAGAAGAATCCGAAGCAGGAGTACAAGCGCGAGGCCTTCGAGCTCTTCGGGCACTTCCTCGAGACCGTGAAGCTCGAGGTCACCCGCGTGCTGATGAACGTCAAGATCAAGACGCCCGAGCAGGTGGTGCAGGTCGAGCAGGCGGTGCCGGCAGTCGCCAACGTCCAGTATCAGCACACCTCGTACGAAGAGGCGCTTGCAACCGCGGCGACCGGCGAGGAGGCGCGACCGGCCGGGCCGGTGCCGTTCAAGCGGGCGATGGAAAAGGTCGGACGCAACGATCCGTGTCCGTGCGGGTCGGGCAAGAAGTTCAAGCACTGTCACGGCAGACTGACGTGAGGCGTGAAACCTGAAGCGTGATACGCGCGCGCGTCGGCGCGACTGCATTGCGCCGCCGGCGCTTTCGCCCAGATGGCAGTCAACCTCCTCCCGCCCGATCCGCGCACCCTCGCCCCGGTGCGCGGCGTCGAACTCGGCGTTGCGATGGCCGGCATGCGCAGGACCGGGCGGCGCGACCTGCTGCTTGTGCGGCTAGCGCCCGGCAGCCGCGTCGCTGCCGTCTTCACGCAGAACCGGTTCTGCGCCGCGCCGGTGACGGTGGCGAAGCGGCATCTCGCCTCCGCCGGCGTCGGCGTCCGGGCGCTTCTCGTCAACACCGGCAACGCGAACGCGGGCACTGGCGCCGACGGCATCGCACGGGCGCGCTTGTGCTGCGAGCGCGTCGCCGCGGCGCTCGGTTGCGAGGCGCAGCAGGTGCTGCCGTTCTCGACCGGGGTGATCATGGAGCCGCTCCCGGTCGAGCGGATCGCCGGCGGCATCCCGGCGTGCGTCGACGATCTGCGCGAGGACAACTGGGCCGCGGCGGCCGAGGCGATCATGACCACGGACACGGTGCCCAAGGCAGGCGCCCGGTCGCTCGCGCTCGACGGCCGGCCGGTCAACGTCGCGGGCATCGCGAAGGGGGCCGGGATGATCCGCCCCGGCATGGCAACGATGCTCGGGTTCGTCGCGACCGACGCCGCGGTCGCGCCCGACGCGCTCGACCGGCTGGTCCGCGAGATCGCCGACCAGACGTTCAACTGCATCTCCGTCGACGGCGACACATCCACCAACGATGCGTTCGTGCTGATCGCGACCGGGCATGCAGGCAATACGCCGGTTGCGATCGGCAGCGCTGCGTACGCCAGGCTGCGCGATGCGCTCGCGGGCGTGGCCGCCGTGCTCGCGCAGGCGATCGTGCGCGACGGCGAGGGTGCGACCAAGTTCATCACGGTCCGGGTCGAGGGCGGTGCGAGCCGCGATGAGTGCCGCAGCGTCGCGTACGCGATCGCGCACTCGCCGCTGGTCAAGACGGCCTTCTTCGCCTCGGACCCGAATCTCGGCCGCCTGCTCGCCGCGATCGGCAACGCGGGGATCCGCGACCTGGACGCTGACCGCGTGTCGCTCTACCTCGACGACGTGCTCGTCGCCGCCGGCGGCGGACGCCACCCCGCCTACCGCGAGGAGGATGGGCAGCGCGTCATGCGGCAGGCCGAGATCAACGTCCGGGTCCTGCTCGGCCGCGGCGAGGCGCGGTCCACGGTGTGGACCTGCGATCTCTCCCACGAGTACGTGACGATCAACGCCGAGTACCGGTCCTGACCGCCGCCCCGATGAAGGACCTGGAGAAGCTGGTGCGCCGCATCGACGGCCTGGTGGACCGCCTCGAGGCGATCATGCCGGCTCCGATGCCGGCGCCGGACTGGCGCGCGAGCGTCGCGTTCCGCTGGCGCAAGCGCGGCGGCCGCGGCTGGCTCGCGCCGGTTGCGCGGCTGCACCGCATCCAGCTCGAGGACCTGCGCGACATCGACCGGCAGAAGGCGCTCGTCGAGCAGAACACGCGCCAGTTCGTCGCCGGCCGGCCGGCGAACAACGTGCTGCTCACCGGCGCGCGCGGCACCGGCAAGTCCTCGCTCGTGAAGGCGCTGCTCAACCGCTACGCGGCACGCGGCCTGCGGCTGATCGAGGTCGACAAGCAGGACCTGGTCGACCTCGCGGAGATCGTGGACCTCGTCGCCGCACGGCGAGAGCGCTTCGTCGTGTTCTGCGACGACCTCTCATTCGAGGCGTCCGAGCCGGGTTACAAGGCGCTGAAGGTGGCGCTAGACGGCTCGATCGCTGCGACCTCCGAGAACCTGCTGATCTACGCCACCTCGAACCGCCGCCACCTGATGCCGGAGTTCATGCAGGAGAATCTGGAGTACAAGCGGGTCGGAGAGGAGATCCACCCGGGCGAAACTTCCGAGGAGAAGATCTCGCTCTCGGAGCGTTTTGGACTGTGGGTCTCGTTCTATCCGTTCGACCAGGACGAGTATCTCGACATCGTCGCGCACTGGCTCGGCCACTTCGGCTGCTCGGCCGCTGCGATCGAGGCCGCGCGCGCCGAGGCGCTGCAATGGGCGCTCGGGCGCGGCTCGCGCAGCGGCCGCGTGGCGTGGCAGTTCGCTCAGGACTGGGCGGGACGCAAGGCCGGCCGCGCGCAGCCGTCGCCGCCCGCGCCGCGCCGCCGGCGCCGGTGAGGACGGGGCCGACGGCACCGCCCGCCGCGCCGCTGCGCGGCACTCCGGTGGACGTCGCAGTCGCGGTGCTCGTACGCCCGGACGCGACCGTCCTCCTCGCGCGACGCCCGGCAGGCAGGGTCTACGCCGGCTACTGGGAGTTTCCCGGCGGCAAGGTCGAAGCGGGCGAGACCATCGAGCATGCGCTCGCGCGCGAGCTCGCCGAGGAGCTCGGCATCGCGGTCGAGCGCGCCTATCCGTGGATCACGCGGGTCTTCGAGTACGAGCACGCGACCGTGCGGCTGCATTTCCATCGGGTCGTCGCATGGTCCGGGGAGCCGCATTGCCGGGAGCACGAAGGCATCGTCTGGCAGCGCGTCGACGAGCTCACGGTGGCGCCGGTGCTGCCGGCGAACGGCCCGGTGATGAAGGCGCTCGGGCTGCCCGCAGAGTACGCCGTGACGGACGCGGCGACGCGCGGCGAGGCGCAATGCCTGCAGGCCCTGCGGCGCCGGCTCGCCGGCGGCCTGCGGCTGGTTCAGGTCCGCGAGAAGACGATGACGCGCGAGCGGCTGGTCGCGTTCGCGCGAGAAGTCGTCTCGGCTGCGCACGCGCACGGTGCGCGGGTGCTGGTGAACGGCGACCTGGAGGCTGCGCGCGCCGCCGGCGCAGACGGCGTGCAGCTGCCGGCAGCGCACATTGCGGCGCTCGATGCGCGCCCGACGTTCGCGCTCGTCGGCGCCTCGTGCCACGATTCGACCGAGCTGCGGCGCGCCGAGGCCCGCGGCGCGGATTTCGCGGTGCTCGGGCCAGTGCGGGCGACGCCCACGCATCCGCAGACCCTGCCGCTCGGCTGGCCAGGCTTTCGCGCGCTCGCGGCCGGCGCCGCCGTCCCCGTTTTCGCGATCGGCGGACTGACGCGCGCGGACTTCGATGCGGCGTGGGCGAGCGGTGCGCACGGGCTCGCCATGATCCGCGGCAGCTGGCATTAGCGAACCTCCGCGTAAGTCATCCCCGCGATAGGGGATCCAGCAACCCGTTGATCACGCACCCTCTGGATCCCGCTTTCGCGGGAATGACGACCTTCTGCAAAGCTTCGCTAGCCTTCTGCCCTTTGATCGAGCGCCTCGTCGTCGCCCGGCTCGGGACCCGGGCCGGCCACGCGGTAGCGTTCGGTGGCCCAGGCACCGAGGTCCGCCATGCGACAGCGCTCGGAGCAGAACGGCCGGAACCGGCTCTGCGCGACCCATGCCACGCGCGCGCCGCAGCGCGGGCACTGGACCTGGCGTACCGGCTCGACCATGTCGGCGTCAGAGCGTGCAGAAGGTGAGCTCGAAGCCGACGTCGGCTTCGGCCGGCCGCGGACGCCCGTCGCGCATCGTCATGAAGCGCACGTTCAGCATGTATTTGTTGGCCGAGATCTCGGGCGTGAAGTCGAGGTCGCCAGCGACTCGGATGCGCACCATCTGTGCGGCGCGGCCACCGAGCATCTGCTGGAAGGCGCCGCCCTGGGCGACCACCGCGGCGGCCTTGCCGCTCTCGCGCAGCAGCTTGAGCACGATGGCCGCGGCATCACGGATCGGGTACAGCGGTCTGATCCAGCCCTCGAGATCGTGGCGCCGCGCCTCGCCCGGACGGTGCAGCCAATAGTGGTACGACGGCAGGTCGAACTCGCAGGCCCCGCCGGGGATCGACGTACGCTGCTTGATCACCATCAGCCAGTCGTTCTCGCGCAGGTACTGGCCGATCTTTCCGGTCATGCCGAGCAGGGCGGCGTGCGCCCGGTCGATGTCGGCGAGCACCTGCGCGAGGGCGTCCTGATCGATCTCCGGATTGCCACGGTAGGCGCCGAGCACGGCGCGCTGGCGGTCGAGCTCCTGCAGCAGGTCGGACTTCAGGTCGGCGCGGCCGACCACGTCGAGGATCTCGAACAGTGTCAGCAGCGCGACATGGTGCTCGAGCGGGTCGCCGCGGTCCAGGAAGAACGCAGCGCGGTCGAAGAGGTCCTCGAGACGCAACATCGTCCGGATGCGCTCCACCAGCGGATATTCATACGTGATCACGCTCGTGCCGGATCCTCGCCGGATTTCCGCCGCATTCTCCCCGATTGGCCTCCCGTTGACAACACGCGATGCAGCGCGTGCGCGACAAAGTGACAAGAAGGCGACATCGTCCGTGCCCCGGCTACGCTCGCCCGGCGCGGGCCAGATAGTCCCGGTGAAGCCGTTCCACCTGCGGGCGCAGATCCTCGAGCGAGCCGTCGTTGGCGATCACGTCGTCGGCGTGGCGCAGGCGCTCGGCACGCGAGGCCTGCGACGCCATGATCGCCTCGGCGTCAGCGCGGGCGAGGGAGCTGCGTGCGACGACCCGCCGGATCTGGAGCTCCTCCGGACAGTCGACGACCAGCACGCGATCGCAGCGCGCGTGCGGGTCGCCGCCCTCGACGAGCAGCGGGATCATCAAGATCGCGTAAGGCGCAGTCGAGGCGGCGACGCGCCGATCGCATTCGGCGCGGACCAGCGGATGCAGGATCGCCTCGAGCCGCCGCTTCGCGTCGCGATCGGTGAACGCCAGCGCGCGCATGCGCGCGCGCGCGAGCGCGCCGTGCGCGTCCACGAACTCGTCGCCGAACTCGGCGCGGATGGCCGCCATCGCGGCACCGCCCGGCGCGGTGAGCCGGTGCGCGATCTCGTCGGCGTCGACGACGTCCGCGCCGAGCTCGGCGAACATGCGCGCGACGGTCGACTTCCCGCTGCCGATGCCACCGGTCAACGCGACGACGATGCGTGCCGCGCGGGCCATCTCAGAGCAGCAGAGAGAGATAGCGCTCGAGGATCGCGTCGCCCCAGAAGAGCGCGATCACGCCCGCCGCCGCGAGGTACGGCCCGAACGGGATCGGCACCTCGCGCCCGCGCCGCGCGAGCACGATCAGCACCACGCCGACCAGTGCGCCGACGAACGAGGAGAGCAGGATCACCAGCGGCAGCATCTTCCAGCCGAGCCAGGCGCCGATCGCTCCGAGGAGCTTGAAGTCGCCAAAGCCCATGCCCTCCTTGCCGGTGAGCAGCTTGAAGCCCCAGTAGACCGCCCACAGCACGAGATAGCCGGCGGCGGCGCCGATCACCGCCGCCGGCAGCTCGACGAAGGTCCCGCGCAAGTTGACGAGCAGGCCGGCCCAGAGCAGCGGCAGCGTGATGGAGTCGGGCAGAAGCTGGGTGTCGATGTCGATGCACGAGAGCGCGATCATGCACCACAGGAACGCCATCGCGCCGAACGCGCTCCAGCCGAAGCCGAAATGCCAGGCGCTCAGCCCGGCCGCGGCCGCGGCGAGCAGCTCGACGGCCGGGTAGCGCGGGCTGATGCGCGCGCCGCACGCCGCGCACTTGCCGCGCAGGACGAGGTAGGAGACCACCGGCACGTTCTCCAGCGCGCGGATGCGGTGGCCGCAGCCGGGGCACGAAGACGGCGGCGTGGCGAGGTTGAAGCGCGGCGCGGGCGGCACGGTCTCGCCGTGCAGCTCGGCGCATTGCTCGCGCCACTCGCGCTCCATCATCCGCGGCAGCCGGTAGACGACGACGTTCAGGAAGCTGCCGATCGCCAGTCCGACCAGCGCGCTCGCCGGCACGAACAGCATCGGGTCGGTGTACGGTGAGGGCATAAAAGGGTTGCAGGCCCGGCCTGCAACCCCCGATTGGGCGCGTACCGCTAGATCGCCTGGCCGAGCTTGAAGATCGGCAGGTACATGGCGATCACCATGCCGCCGATCAGCGTGCCGAGCACCACCATGATCATCGGCTCCATGAGGCTGGAGAGCGCCTCCACCGAATCGTCGACCTCCTGCTCGAAGAAGTCGGCGACCTTGCCGAGCATGTGATCGAGCGCGCCGGACTCCTCGCCGATCTGCGTCATCTGGATCACCATGCTCGGGAACACGTTGGTGTTCTGCATCGCCACGGTGAGGCTGGTGCCGGTGCTGACCTCCTGCTGAATCTGCTTGGTCGCCATCATGTAGATGTAGTTGCCGGAGGCGCCGCCAACCGAGTCGAGTGCCTCGACCAACGGCACGCCAGCGGCAAACATGGTGGAGAGCGTGCGCGTCCAGCGCGCGATCACCGACTTGCGGATGATCTCGCCGAACAGCGGCAGCTTCAACAGCAGGCGGTCCATGAAGATCTGCACCGCCTGCGAGCGCTTCCACAGCGCGAAGAAACCCCACGCGCCGCCGATCACGACGCCGAAGATCAGATACCAGTACTGGACGAAAGTGTCCGAGACGCCCATCACGAACAGGGTCGGCGCTGGCAGGTCGGCGCCGAAGTTGGTGAACACCTGCTTGAAGGCCGGGATCACGAAGATCATGATCACCGCGGTGATGATGAACGCCACGACGATGATCGCCGTCGGATAGAACATCGCCGACTTGATCTTGCCCTTGATGGTGAGGATCTTCTCCTTGTAGGTCGCCAGACGGTCGAGCAGCGTCTCCAGGATACCCGCCTGCTCGCCGGCCTGGACCAGATTGCAGAAGAGCGGGTCGAAGTACAGCGGGAACTTGCGGAACGCCGCGGCGAGCGACGATCCAGTCTCGACCTCGGTCTTGATGTCGAGCAGGAGCTTCGCCGCGCGCGGGTTCGCGTGGCCCTTGCCCACGATGTCGAACGCCTGCAGCAGCGGCACTCCGGACTTCATCATCGTCGCGAGCTGGCGGGTGAAGAGCGTGATGTCCTTCTCGGTGATCTTGCGGCCCCCGCGAGGCGCTGCTTCTTCACCTTCATCGGGTTGATGCCCTGGCGGCGCAGCGTGGCGGCCACCACGTTCTCGCCGCTCGCGCGCATCTCGCCTTTCACGACCTTGCCGGAGCGATCCCTTCCTTCCCAGAAGTACATCGCTTCCTTGACGCCGCCTCTCTTCAGTGCAGCCGCTGCGGTTGCCATGGCGTTTCCCTCGTTCGGTTCTCTTGCGTGTGCTGCCGGCCGACGACGCGCGCTACTCGTTCGTTACGGCCATGACCTCCTCGAGCGAGGTCATGCCCTGCTTCACCTTGAGCAGCCCCGACTGGCGCAGGTCGCGGATGCCCTCGAGCTGCGCCTGCTCGGCGATCTCGATCGCGTTTGCGTTCTGCATGATCAGCCGGGTCATGTCGTCGGAGGTCGGCATCACCTGGTAGATGCCGACCCGGCCCTTGTAGCCCGAGCCCTTGCAGTGCTCGCACCCGATCGGGCCGAACGGCCGCCAGGAGCCGTCCAGTTCCTCCTCGCGGAATCCTGCGTTCAGCAGCCCCTCGTACGGGATGTCGATCGGCCGCTTGCAACCGCACAGGCGCCGCGCCAGGCCGCTGCGCGGTGATCAGGATGACGCTCGAGGCGATGTTGTAGCCCGGCACCCCCATGTTGATCAGGCGGGTCAGCGTCGAAGGCGCGTCGTTCGTGTGCAGCGTGGAGAGTACGAGGTGCCCGGTCTGCGCCGCCTTGACCGCGATCTCGGCGGTCTCGAGGTCGCGGATCTCGCCGACCATGATGACGTCCGGGTCCTGGCGCAGGAAGGAGCGCAGCGCGGCGGCGAAGGTCAGCCCGACCTTGTCGTTTATGTTGACCTGGTTGACGCCGGGCAGGTTGATCTCGGCCGGATCCTCGGCGGTGGAGATGTTGACCCCCGGCTTGTTGAGCATGTTGAGGCAGGTGTACAGCGAAACCGTCTTGCCGCTGCCGGTGGGCCCGGTGACGAGTATCATCCCGTAGGGCCGGCTGATCGCGTCGACCAGCGCCGCCTTCTGGTCCGGCTCGTAGCCGAGCGCGTCGATGCCGAGCATTGCGCTGGCCGGATCCAGGATGCGCAGCACGAGCTTCTCGCCGTGCAGTGTCGGCAGCGTGCTCACGCGGAAGTCGATCGCGCGGTTGCGCGAGAGCACGAGCTTCATGCGCCCGTCCTGCGGCACTCGTTTCTCCGAGATGTCGAGCTTGGAGATCACCTTGATGCGCGAGGCGATTTTCTCCTTGAGCACCAGCGGCGGCTGGGTGACCTCGCGCAGCTCGCCGTCGACGCGGAAGCGGATGCGGTAGAACTTCTCGTACGGCTCGAAGTGGATGTCGGAGGCGCCGTCGGTGATCGCGTCGATCATCACCTTCTGGATGAACTTCACTACCGGGGCGTCGTCGACGTCGGCGCTGGCGTCGGTCGATGCCGATTCCTGGTCCTGGTCGGCGAACTCGAGCGAGAGGTCGTCGTCGATCAGCTGCTTGAGCGTCGTGTCCGTGCGCTCGAGCACGCGCGTCAGCACCGCGGCGAGCTTGTCGTCCTCGACGATGATCGGCTCGATCGACATCGAGGTCTGGAACTTGACCTCGTCGAGCGCCTGAGTGTTCGAGGGATCGGAGATGGCGACCGCGATGCGGTTGCCGCGCTTGCGCAGCGGCAGCACGCGCCGCGTCTGCATCAGCTTGCGGTCGACGAGATCGAGCGGGAACTGCGCCGGATCGGCCGCGTCCAGGTCGAGCAGCGGGAGACCGAACGTGTAGGCGCAGAACTCGGCCACCTCGGCCGAGCTCATCCGGCGGCTGCGCACCACCTGCTCGATGAACCCGGCGCCCGATTCGCGCGCGTGCTTCTGCAGCTCCTGGGCGACCGCCTCCGGCATGCGGCCGTGCTGCACCAGGGCGCGGGCGAGCCCGCTCAGGGTGCCGATGCTCGGGTTGACCGCCATCCGTTGCGTCGATTCGCGATAAGGGCGCCGAAATCAAGGGCTTCGGGCGACTGCCGGCCGGTATCGCAGGCCGGCGCCACCGGGACACGTCATCATGCCCTGGGGCCGCGGCACTGTAAAGCCTAAAGTTCCACACCTAACATCATGAGGAGCCGGGACTTTTCCCGGAATCCAGCGCGGCGCGCGAGGGGTGTCACCGCTCAGGCCGAGCGCGCCAGCGCGGGCGCACGCGGACGGAACAGCCGGACGGTCTTCACCACGCGGTCCTGCGTCTGGACGACCTCCATCGGCACGCCGTGGATCTTCAGACTCACGCCGGCCTCGGGGATGTCCTGAAAGTGCTCGAGGATGAGGCCGTTCAGCGTCTTCGGCCCGTCGAGCGGGAGCGCGAGCCCGAGCTTGCGGTTCAGCTCGCGCAGCGGGCTCGAGCCCTCGACGATCGCGACGCCCTCGGCGCTCCACGCGAAGGCCGAGGCCTTCAGTGGCGCGGTCGTCGTGAACTCGCCGATGATCTCCTCGATGATGTCCTCTAGGGTCACCAGCCCGAGTAGCTCGCCGTACTCGTCGACCACGAGCGCGAGCCGCTGCCGGTTCTCCTGGAAGTATTGGAGCTGCGCGAACGCGGGCGTGTCCGCCGGAACGAAGTAGGGCCCGGTGATGAGCTCCTCCAGTGCCTGCTTGTCCAGCCCGCCCGCGGTCAGCGCCGAGAGCGCGCGGCGCAGGTGCACCACGCCGACCACGTTGTTCGGCTCGCCGCGATAGGCGAGCAGGCGTGTGTGGTAGCTGGTGGTGAGCTGCTCGACCAGCGTCTCGGCCGGCGCGTCGAGGTCGATCGCCTCGATCTGGGCGCGCGGCGTCATGACGTCCTCGACCGTGATGCGCTCGAGGTCGAAGAGGTTCATCAGGATCGACTGGTGCTTCTTCGGCATGAAATGGCTGTGCTCGAGCACCAGGGTGCGCAGCTCCTCTTGCGTGAGGCGCTGCGTTTCCGTGCCCGCCGGCGGCTGAGCCGCAGCGCCCAGAGGATCGCTGTCGGGAACAGGTTCACGAACCACACGACCGGGTACAGCGCCTTCAACAGCGGTCCCAGTAGGTAGGCGAGCGGCAGCGCGATCTTCTCGGGATACGCCGCGCCGAGCACCTTTGGCGTGATCTCGGCGAATACCAGGATCAGGAACGTGAGCCCCGCGGTGCTCGCCATCAGCGCGTACTCGCTGCGGCCGAAATACTGGATGGTGATCACGCTCGCGAGCGTGGCCGCTGCGATGTTGACCAGGTTGTTGCCGAGCAGGATGACGCCGAGCAGGCGGTCGGTGCGACCGAGCAGGTCCGCCGCCCGCATTGCCGCGCGGTTGCCGAGCTTCACCATCGCCCGCAACCGGTAGCGGTTGAGCGCCATCATGCTGGTCTCGGCGATCGAGAACAGGCCGGAGAAGACGAGCAGGACGGCGAGGGCGACGAGCTCGGTCGCTAACGGGATTTCGTCCAAGCGGGGAATGACGGGGTACGGACCGCGGCAGTATGCCTCAATTCGACCGCCACCGCGCGGCTACGCCAGGCTGCGGCCGAGCACCACCTCGAGCACGAAGCGGCTGCCGACGTAGGCGAGCAGCAGCACGGCGAAACCGGCCACAGTCCAGCGCAGCGCGCGCCGCCCGCGCCAGCCGTAGAGGTGGCGCCCGGCGAGCAGCAGGCCGAAGATCGCCCACGACAGCACCGCGAACAGCGTCTTGTGGTTGAAGCGGAAGGCGCGGCCGAACACCGTCTCGGAGAAGGCGACCCCGGTCAGCAGCGTGAGCGTGAGCAGCACGAAGCCAGCCGCGAGAATACGGAACAGCAGGGTCTCCAGCGTGAGAAGCGGCGGCAGGCTGGCAAGCGGCCCGGTGAGCTCCTCGCCGAGGCTCCTGCCGTGCAAGCGCTTCTCGATCAGGCCCATCAGGGCGGCCTGCAGCACGGCGATCGTGAACAGCCCGTAGGCCGTCATCGAGAGGACGAGATGCAGCCGGAACTCGAGCGATTGCGCGTACGCCTGGCTCTCCAGGCCGGGAAAGATCGCCGGCAGCGGAACGCACAGCGCGGCAGCGCCCAGGATGGCCGGCTGCATGCCCTCGAGCCGGTAGAACAGGCTCTCGAACCAGTAGAAGACGACGGCGAGCCAGAGCGTGGCCGAAAGCGCGTGGCCAAAGCCGAAGCGCAGCTCCACGGCTTCGAAGATGACCGAGTAGAGCAGGGCGGTATGCAGCGCGAATGGGACGGCGATCGCCCAGCGCTCCCACGCTGCCGCCCCCACCGCCGGTGCCGCGGCAGCGCCGGCGCCGGGCACCTGGCGCCAGCGGGTGCGCCAAAAATGCGCCGCAAGCGCCGCGTACAGAATGACGGCAAGGCCGTAGGTTAGAATTCCGCCCATTCAGCGCATTATCGCATCGCCGGTGCGTCGCGCCGAGCGGGCTGCCCGCCATGTTGGAAAATCTGACCCAGCGCTTCGCGCGCATCGTGAAGACGGTGCGCGGCGAGGCGCGCCTCACCGAGGCGAACATCGCCGAGGCGCTGCGCGAGGTGCGCATGGCGCTGCTCGAGGCCGACGTCGCGCTGCCGGTGGTGCGCGACTTCGTCGCGCGCGTGAAGGAGAAGGCTCTCGGCGAGGAGGTGATCGGCAGCCTCACGCCGGGGCAGGCGCTCGTCGGCGTCGTCTACCGCGCGCTCACCGAGCTGATGGGCGGCGACCGCGCCGGGCTCGATCTCGCCGCCGCGCCACCCGCGGTGATCCTGATGGCGGGTCTGCAGGGCTCGGGCAAGACCACCACCACAGCCAAGCTCGCTCGGCTGCTGAAGGAGGAGGAGCGCCGCAAGCCGCTGCTCGTCTCGTGCGACGTCTACCGGCCGGCGGCGATCGAGCAGCTGCGCACGCTCGCGCAGCAGATCGGCGTCGATTTTTTCCCGTCGTCGCCGGGCGAGCAGCCGGTCGCAATCGCGACTGCGGCGCGCGACTGGGCGCGCACGCACTACAACGACGTGCTGCTGGTCGACACCGCCGGCCGCCTGCACATCGACGAGGAGATGATGCGCGAGATCAAGGCGCTGCACGCTGCGCTCGCGCCGGTGGAGACGCTGTTCGTCGTCGATTCCATGCAGGGCCAGGACGCGGTAAACGTCGCAAAGAGCTTCAACGACGCGCTGCCGCTCACCGGCGTCGTGCTGACCAAGCTCGACGGCGATGCGCGCGGCGGCGCAGCGCTCTCGGTGCGTTACGTGACCGGCAAGCCGGTCAAGTTCGCCGGCGTGAGCGAGAAGGTCACCGGTCTCGAGCAGTTCCACCCGGAGCGCATGGCCTCGCGCATCCTCGGCATGGGCGACATCGTCTCGCTCGTGGAGGAGGCGCGCAAGGGCGCCGACGAGCAGGAAGCGCGGCGGCTCGTCGAAAAGCTGAACAAGGGAAAGGGCTTCGACCTCGAGGACTTCAAGGGCCAGCTGCAGCAGATGAAGAAGATGGGCGGGCTCGGCTCGCTCATCGACAAGCTGCCGACGCAGCTCCAGCAGGCCGCCGCGCAGTCGCCGCAGGCGATGGACGACAAGGCGTTGCGCCGGATCGAGGGGATCATCAACTCGATGACCCGGGCCGAACGCGCGAAGCCCGATCTGATCAAGGCCTCGCGCAAGCGGCGTATCGCCGCCGGCGCCGGCGTGCCGGTGCAGGAAGTGAACCGGCTGCTGAACCAGTTCGAGCAGATGCAGAAGATGATGAAACAGATGAAAAAGGGCGGGCTCGCGCGGATGATGCGCGGAATGAAAGGCATGCTGCCCGGAATACGCTGAGCTGCGCAGGAGCACACGCGCGAGCGGATTGCTGACACGCCCTGCTCTGCGGGGGGTACCGCCAACTCGGCACAGTGCGGCGGTGCCCGCGTCCGCGGCTGTGCCCGGCCGGGCGCAGCCGCGGACATCGGACCCCGGCTTCCCCCGCGCCCGCATGGGGAGAACCGTTTGCCAATCAGCGGCTAAGTCGCGTAGAATCACCGGCTTTTCGAGTCCCATCGGAACCTCGCCATGGTCGTCATTCGTCTCGCCCGCGGCGGCGCCAAGAAGCGCCCCTTCTACAACATGGTCGTGGCGGACTCGCGCAGCCCGCGCGACGGGCGCTTCATCGAGCGCGTCGGCTTCTACGACCCGAAGGCGCCCGAGGGCCGCGAGGCGCTGCGCGTGGATGCCGACCGCCTGACCTACTGGCAGCAGAAGGGCGCTAGCCTCTCGCCCACGGTGACCCGGCTCGTCAAGCAGCACGCCAAGAAGGCGGCGCGCTAAGCGGGCGGGACCTGCGGAGGGCGCGTGAGCGCGCGCCTGGTGACGATGGGGCGGGTCGACGGTCCATGGGGCGTGAAGGGCTGGATCAAGGTGCGACCCTACACCGAGACCCCTGCAGGTTTGTGCCGCTTCGCGCGCTGGTGGCTTGCGCGCGATGGCGAGTGGAAGGAGTACGTGGTGGCCGAAGCGGCCGCGCGGCCGAACGGCGTGGTGGCGCACCTCGCCGGGTGCGACGACCGCGAGGCGGCGGCCCGGCTGAAGGGCTGCGACGTCGCGGTGCCGCGCGCGCAGATGCCGCCGACCGCGGAGGACGAGTTCTACTGGGCCGACTTGGTCGGCCTGCGCGTGACGAACGTGCAGGGCGAGCGGCTCGGCGAGATCGTCGGGCTCATGGCGACCGGCGCGAACGACGTCCTGCGGATCCGCGACGACGGGAAGGAGCGGCTCCTGCCATGCATTCCGCAGGTGGTGCGCCACGTGGACCTGGCGACGGGCGAGATGCTGGTGGACTGGGGGCTCGACTGGTGAGCGCGCGGCCGGACACGGTGCGCTTCGACTGCGTGACGCTCTTTCCGGAGATGTTTGCGGCGGTCGCGGAGCATGGGATCACTCGCCGGGCGCGCGAGGTCGGCCGCTGGCGGCTCGTGCTGTGGAATCCGCGCGATTTCACGACCGACGCGCACCGGACGGTGGACGATCGGCCGTACGGCGGCGGGCCGGGCATGGTGATGCTCGCCGAGCCGCTGGAGAAGGCGATCCGCGCGGCGCAGGCGGCCGCGGCGCCGGCGGTGCGGGCGCGAGTGGTGTATCTCTCGCCGCAAGGGCGGCAGCTCGATCATGCGAAAGTGATCGAACTCTCGCGCGCGCAGCGGCTCGTGCTGCTGTGCGGGCGCTACGAGGCGGTCGACGAGCGCCTGCTCGAGCGGTGGGTCGACGAGGAGCTCTCGATCGGCGACTATGTGCTGTCGGGCGGCGAGCTTGCGGCGATGGTGCTGATCGACGCGGTCGTGCGGCAGCTGCCGGGCGCGCTGAACGATGACGAGTCCGCGGCGCAGGAGTCGTTCGTGCACGGGCTGCTCGACTGCCCCCAGTACACGCGGCCGGAGGTGTACGAGGGCGCGCGGGTGCCCGAGGTGCTGCTCTCGGGCACCACGCGCAGATCGCGCGCTGGCGGCTGAAGGCCTCGCTCGGGCGCACCTGGCAGAGGCGGCCGGATCTGCTGGAGCGGCGCATATTGAGCGCCGAAGAACAGGCGCTCCTCGCGGAGTTCCGCGCGGAGCACGCAGGCAAACGCTGAGGAGTCCGAAGATGAACCTGATCCAGAAGCTCGAGCAGGAAGAGATCAGCCGGCTCGCGAAGACGCTGCCCGACTTTGCGCCCGGCGACACGGTGGTCGTGCACGTGAGCGTCAAGGAAGGCGAGCGCAAGCGGCTGCAGGCCTACGAGGGCGTGGTGATCGGCAAGCGCAACCGCGGGCTGAACTCCTCGTTCACGGTGCGCAAGATCTCTTCGGGCGAGGGCGTGGAGCGCACGTTCCAGACCTACTCGCCGCTGGTCGCATCGGTCGAGGTGAAGCGCAAGGGCGACGTGCGCCGCGCGAAGCTCTACTACCTGCGCGGCCGCTCGGGCAAGCGCGCTCGCATCCGCGAGAAGCTCGCCAAGCAGCACGTGCCGGAGGCGGCGGCGGAATGAATCTGGTTGGCTGTGGACGGTAGGCGGGGCGCAGTAATGCAGCGCCGTGCGGCTGCCCCGACTCCGTTGAACTGCCAACTGCCCACTGTCAACCGCCCACTGCCCACTGTCCGCTGTCGACCGCCGTCAACCGCTCGAGGAACGCCTCGCACTGCGCGAGCTGCTCGAGCGACACATACTCGTTCGGCCGGTGCGCTTGCGCGATCGAGCCAGGGCCGCAGATGATCGCGGGAATGCCGGCCCGCTGGAACAGGCCGGCCTCGGTGGCATAGGCAACGCGCCCGACGGTGCTGTTGCGCGCCAGCGCCTTGCCGAACTCGGCGAGCCGGTCATCCTCCTCGATGTCGAGCCCCGGGATCTCCTCGCGCGCCGCGAACGCGAAACCCGCCTCGGGCGCCACGCGCTTCATCTCCGGCTCGAGCACGCTCCTCGCATACGACTCGATCTCTCGCACCAGCGCGTCGGGGTCGGTCCCCGGCAGGTAGCGGAACTCGTACTCGAACTGGCAGTCGCGCGGCACGATGTTCGCGGCGGTACCGCCGCGGATCGTGCCGGTCTGCATCGTCGTGAACGGGACATCGAATCCGGGGTCGCGCGGCTCGTGGTCGCGCAGGCGGTTGGCGATGCCGCGGATGTGCACGACGAGCCGCGCGGCATACTCGATCGAATTCACGCCGTGCGGCGTGAGCGACGAATGCACCTCGCGGCCGCGCACGCAGCAGCGGAAAGCGCGCTTGCCCTTGTGCGCGACCACGACCTGCATGCTTGTCGGCTCGCCCACGATGCAGCCGGCGGGGCGGATCCCGTTCGCCGCGAGGTCCTCGAGCAGGCCACGCACGCCGAGACAGCCGACTTCCTCGTCGTAGGACAGGGCGAAGTGCACCGGTGCCGCCAGGTCGGCCGCCAGGAAGCGCGGCGTCATCGCGAGCGCCGCGGCCAGAAAGCCTTTCATGTCGGCGGTGCCGCGGCCGTACACCCGATCGTCCCGGAGCGTCGCGCGGAACGGCTCGGTGTCCCACGCCTGACCGTCGACCGGTACGACGTCGGTATGGCCGGAGAGCACGAGGCCGCCCGCGTCGCTGCGCGTGCGGGCCGGCACGGTGGCGAACAGATTCGCCTTGCGGCCGGCGCGATCGTAGGTGAGGCGCGACGCGACGCCGCGGCGGCCGAGCCAGTCACGCACCCATTCGATCAGCCCCAGATTCGACTCGCGGCTGGTCGTGTCGAAGGCGACGAGACTTTCGAGCACCTGCCGGGTCTCGGTCCTGATCGGCAGGGCGGGATGCGCGTCCATAGGTGTCTCCGGCTTGTCCCGACGCCGCCTGCGCGGTCGCGGCGCCGTGCCCGGGGCATTCTACCGTAGCCGCTGGCGGCCCCGTCCCGCAGGACCGCCCGCGAAAAAGAAACCCGCGCACCTTGCGGCGCGCGGGCTGCGCATGGCTCTCTTTCCCGGGGCGCTCAGGCGATCGCGTGCTTGCCCTTCTGCGGCGCGTCGAAGAACTGGGCGTCCTCGGTCGAGCCGTGCAGCGCGGTGGTCGATGACTTGCCACCCTGGATCACCTGGGTCACCTCGTCGAAGTAGCCGGTGCCGACCTCGCGCTGGTGCTTGACGGCGGTGAAGCCCTTCTCGGTCGCCGCGAACTCCCTTTGCTGCAGCTCGACGAACGCGGTCATGCCGCTGCGCGCGTAGCCGTGCGCGAGCTCGAACATGCCGTAGTTGAGCTGGTGGAAGCCTGCGAGCGTGATGAACTGGAACTTGTAGCCCATTGCGCCGAGCTCGCGCTGGAACTTGGCGATCGTCGCGTCGTCCAGGTTGCGCTTCCAGTTGAACGACGGCGAGCAGTTGTACGCGAGCATCTTGCCCGGGAACTTCTTGCGGATCGCCTCGGCGAACTTGCGCGCAAACTCGAGGTCGGGGGTTCCGGTCTCGCACCACACCAAGTCGGCGTACTCCGCGTACGCGAGGCCGCGCGAGATCGCCTGTTCGAGGCCGTTCTTGACGCGGAAGAACCCCTCGGCAGTGCGCTCGCCGGTGAGGAACGGCTTGTCGTTCTCGTCGACGTCGGAGGTGATCAGGTTCGCTGCCTCGGCGTCGGTGCGCGCGAGCAGGATGGTCGGCACGCCGAGCACGTCCGCCGCGAGTCGCGCGGCGACGAGCTTCTGCACCGCCTCCTGCGTCGGGACCAGGACCTTGCCGCCCATGTGCCCGCACTTCTTCACCGACGCGAGCTGGTCCTCGAAGTGCACGCCCGCTGCGCCGGCCTCGATCATGGCCTTCATCAGCTCGAACGCGTTCAGCACGCCGCCAAAGCCCGCCTCGGCGTCGGCCACGATCGGGGCGAACCAGTCGATGTCATGCTTGCCCTCGGCGTGATCGATCTGGTCGCAGCGCTGCAGCGCGTTGTTGATGCGCTTGACCACCGTAGGCACGCTCGACACCGCGTACAGCGATTGATCCGGGTACATGGTCAGGCTGTCGTTCGCATCGGCCGCCACCTGCCAGCCCGACAGGTAGATCGCCGGCACGCCGGCGCGCACCTGCTGCATCGCCTGGTTGCCGGTCATCGCGCCGAGCGAGCTCACGAACGGCATCTCGTGCATCATCTTCCACAGCTTCTCGGCGCCGCGGTGTGCGAGCGTGTACTCGATCTGCACGGAGCCGCGCAGCCGATACACGTCCTCGGCCGTGTAGCCGCGCTTGACGCCTTTCCAGCGCGGGTTCTGCGCCCAGTCGGCGCCGGTCCTCTTGATCTCCGATTCTCGGTTGCCCATCTCTTCTAACCTCTCGTTGGCTCGTCGGTCTCCGGAGCGGCCCGCGCGGCGCGGATTGGCTCCACATGTCCGGCGGCGCCGTGCGCAGCGCCACCGCCCCGGTCGGGCGGCCGGCGCGCGCCGCGCGTCGCCGATGTCCGTCGCGCCGGAGCTCCGGCACGCGGCTCTTCTCACGTGGCGCCAGAGATCGGGATCTGGCGATCCAGCAGGCACGAACACCCGGTAAGGCGTCGTCCCGGTGGCCACGGGCGTCCCGGTAAGGACGACCGCGATTCCTGTGAATACGGGCGTAGTATGGCAGCCATTGTGCACTTGCACAAATCTTTGTTTGCAGCAGGGATTCCATTTTTTCTCTCAAAAACAGCTTTCTGGAAGGTCGTCTTTCGCCATCCGGAACGATGTGCCGCCAACAGAAACCGGCCGATGTTGCAATGCAATAACGAGGCGCCTGGGTCCAGCGGCGCGCCGTAAGCGGCCCGGCACCGCGTGGCCCGCGCAGCGACGCTCCCTCGATCGGGCCGGGCAGCACGCCCAGAGCGCCGCGGCTGCGCTTTGCGGCCGCGGCGTTCGGCGACCGTCGTCTGCATCCAGTCGCGGCGTCGCGCGGAAGCGCGAGCTTTGTGCCTGGCGCATCGCGCGGCAAGTCGTGGGCTCGGCCCGAGCGCCGCCGCGGCGCCGGTCGCGGAGGCGCGATCGGGAGGCCTGTTAGAATTCGTGCCCTGCTCGGGCTTCGCCAGAGCGTGCGAGTACACCATGAACCCGACGCCGCACCCCCGCCGCGGATCCGACCGCGCTTTCGGCCACCGATTCGACCCCGATCCTCGCGCCGGTCCGCGAGCTGATCGCCGAGCTCAGAGCCGGTCGCATGGTGATCCTGGTGGACGACGAGGACCGCGAGAACGAGGGCGACCTCGTGATCGCCGCCGAGTGCATAACGCCCGAGGCGATCAACTTCATGGCGACGCACGGCCGCGGGCTGATCTGCATGCCGATCACCGAGGATCGCGCGCGCCAGCTCAATCTGCCGCTGATGGTGCAGGACAACCGCGCACCGCACGGCACCGCGTTCACGGTCTCGATCGAGGCGGCGAGCGGGGTGACGACCGGGATCTCCGCGTTCGACCGCGCGCACACGGTCCGTGTCGCCGCGGCACCGGGGGCGCGCCCGGAGGACATCGTGACTCCCGGGCACGTCTTCCCACTCGTGGCCAAGCCGGGCGGCGTGCTGGTGCGCGCCGGGCACACCGAGGCGTGCTGCGATCTGGCGCAGATGGCCGGCTTCGATCCGAGCGCCGTGCTGTGCGAGATCATGAAGGACGACGGCACGATGGCGCGCCTGCCCGACCTCGTCCGCTTCGCCGCCGAGCACGGCCTCAAGATCGGAACGATCGCGGACCTGATCCACTTTCGCAGCCAGAACGAGACGTTGGTCAAGCGGGTCGCCGAGCGCGCGCTCGAGACGCCGTCCGGACCGTTCCGGCTGGTGGTCTACATCGAGCGCATCAGCGGCGCCACGCACCTCGCGCTCGTGCGCGGGGAGATCGATCCGCAGGCCGAGACGCTCGTGCGGGTGCACGAGCCCACCTCGCTCGTCGATCTGCTGGTAGCCGGTGCGGAGAACCACTCCTGGGGGGTACACGATGCGCTTGCCACCGTCGCCGCGGCCGGCCGCGGCGTGATCGTGCTCCTCAACTGCTCGGAGACGCCGGGCCGCTTGATCGAGCGCGCCGCGTCCAGTGCGCCGGCAAGGCCGCAGGCGCGCTCCGAGTTGCTGACCTACGGGATCGGCGCCCAGATCCTGCGCGACCTGAACGTCGGCCGGATGCGCCTGATGGCGAATCCGCGCAAGATGCCGAGCGTAGCGGGCTGGGAGCTCGAGGTCACCGGGTATGTACAGCAGGCCGCGAAGCACGAGGGCCCGGCGTGACCGAGCTCCTGCCCCGGCTGCAGGGCGAGGGCATGCGCGTCGCGGTCGTGCGCAGCCGCTTCAACGAGGAGATCGGCGCGGCCGAGCTCGCCGCCTGTCTTGGACGGCTGCGCGAGCTCGGCGTGGGCGAGACCGATGTCACGGTGGTGAGCGTGCCCGGCGCGCTCGAGGCGCCGCTCGCGCTGCAGCGACTCGCCGCGACCGGGCGGTACGACGCGCTGATCGCTGTGGGCGCGGTGATCCGCGGCGACACCTATCACTTCGAGATCGTGGCGAACGAGTCGGCCGCCGGGATCAGCCAGGTAAGCCTGGACGCCGGCCTGCCGGTCGCGAACGGCATACTCACGACCGATAGCGAGGAGCAGGCGCGCTCGCGCGCGGCGCCGAAGGGCCGCGACTGCGCCGGGGTCGCGGTCGAGATGGCGAACCTCCTGCGCTGCATCGACAAGGCGCACCGATGAAGGCCGCACGCCGTCGCTCGCGCGAGCTCGCCCTGCAGGGCCTCTACCAGTGGCAGATCGGCGGCAACGCCGCGGCCGACATCGCGCGGCAGGCGGCCGAGGCGCAGGGTTTCGCCAAGGCCGACACCGAGTACTTCGCGCGGCTCTTCCACGGTACGGTCGCCGAGGCGCAGTCGCTCGAGCGGGAATTCGCGCCGCTGCTCGACCGCAAGCCGACCGAGCTCTCGCCGATCGAGCGCGCGATCCTGCTGCTCGGCGCCTACGAGCTCAAGCACGCGACCGAGGTGCCCTACCGTGCGGTAATCAACGAGGCGGTCGAGCTGGCCAAGGCATACGGCGGCACCGACGGCCACAAGTTCGTGAACGGCGTGCTGGATAAGCTCGCGCGCCGGCTGCGCGCGGACGAGCGCACAACCGAGCGCGCATAGAACGTCGGCGAGGGCGCAGCGCCGCGCGCATGACCGGCGTGCGGGTGCGCGCTCCGGCCGCGGGCAAGTCGGCGGAGCAGGATGGCTTCCGAGTTCGAGATCATCGCGCGCCACTTCACCCGACCGGCGCGCAGCGCCGTGCTCGGCGTGGGCGACGACTGCGCGATCGTGCGGGTCCCGGCCGAGCTCGCGATGGCGCTCACGACCGATCTCCTCGCCGAGGGGACGCACTTCCTGCCGGGCGCGGACCCGTTCCGGCTCGGCCACAAGGCGCTCGCGGTCAACCTGTCGGACCTCGCCGCGATGGGCGCCGACCCGCGCTGGTTCGCGCTCGCGCTCGCGCTGCCGGACGCCGACGAGGCGTGGATCGCCGAGTTCGCCCGCGGCATGTTCGCGCTCGCCGACCGGTTCGGCGTCGAACTGATCGGGGGCGACACGACGCGCGGGCCGCGCACGATCTCGATCACCGCGTGCGGAACACTGCCGCCCGCGCTCGCCCTGCGCCGCGACGGTGCCGCGAGCGGAGAGGACGTGTGGCTCTCGGGCGCCACCGGCGACGCCGCGCTCGGGCTCGCGCAACTGCGCGGCGAGGCGCGCCTGTCCGCCGCCGCGGCGCGCCATTGCGTGGCGCGTCTCGAGACGCCGCTGCCGCTGGTGGAGCTCGGGCGCCGGTTGCGCGGGATCGCCGCGAGCGCGATCGACGTGTCGGACGGGCTTGTCGCCGATCTCGGGCACATCGCCGAGCGCTCGGGCGTCGCGATCGAGCTGTCGCTCGGGCAGATCCCGCGGTCGAAGGCGCTCGCCGAATGCGGCGACGCGGCGCTCGCCCGCGATTGCCTGCTCGGCGGCGGCGACGACTACGAGCTCGCGTTCACCGCGCCGGCCGCGCGCCGGGCGGCGGTGCTCGCGCTTGCGGCCGAGCTCGGGCTGCCGCTCGCGCGCATCGGTCGCGTGCGCGAAGGCGCGCCGGGCGTGACCGTCCTCGACGACGCCGGCGCGCCGGTCGCGTCGCGCTCGGGCTACGATCACTTCGGCGCATGAGCGCGCGCGCGGCCCTGCGCCCGAGCGCCGCATTCCTGCTCGCGCACCCGGCGCACTTCCTCGCGCTCGGGCTCGGAACCGGGCTCGCGCCGCTCGCGCCCGGCACGGTCGGCACGCTGCTTGCGATCGTGCTCTACGCGATGCTCACGCGCTGGCTGAGTCCGCTCGGTGTCCTGGCGCTGCTGCCCGCGCTTTACGCCCTCGGCGTGTGGGCGTGCGGCCGCACCGGGCGCGATCTCGGCGTCGCCGACCATCCCGGCATGAACTGGGACGAGATCGTCGCGTACCTCCTGGTGCTGGCGTTCACGCCGGCCGGCATCGCCTGGCAGGTCGCGGCATTCGCCCTGTTTCGCGCGTTCGACGTCGTCAAGCCGCCGCCGATCCGGCACTTCGACCGCGCGCTCAAGGGCGGTTTCGGCGTGATGCTCGACGACCTGCTGGCGGCCGGTTACACGCTGCTCGTGCTGGCGCTCGCCAAGGCAGCGCTCGCGTAGAATCTGCGCCACCGCACCGGCACCGCGCCGCAGGCACCACATGACGCAAGCCACGCTCGATGCCCTTGCCCGCGCAGTCGGCGCGTGCCTGAAGGCCGCCGGCGGGGTGCTCGCGACCGCCGAGTCGTGCACCGGCGGATGGGTGGCGCAAGCGGTGACGTCGGTCGCCGGCAGCTCGCAATGGTTCGACCGCGGCTTCGTCACCTACTCGAACGATGCGAAGCAGGAGATGCTCGGCGTGAGCGGCGAGACGCTCGCGCGCCACGGTGCGGTGAGCGAGGAGGCCGCGCGCGAGATGGCGCTCGGCGCGCTCGCGCGCAGCCGCGCCGACGTCGTGCTCGCGGTGACCGGCGTCGCCGGCCCGGCCGGCGGCACGGCCGCGAAGCCGGTGGGCATGGTCTGCTTCGCCTGGGCGCGCCGCGGCGGGGCGCCGCGGACCGAGACCCGCCGCTTCAACGGCGACCGCGAGCAGGTCCGGCGTGAATCGGTCGCCGCCGCGCTGCAGGGCGTGCTCCGGTGCCTCGAAGGTTGACATGTCGCGGCGCCCTCGTGCCTTCTCGCGTGTCCGGCGCCGCCTGCTCGCCGCGCTCCCGCTCGCGGCGCTGGCAACGCGCGCGGCGCTGGCCCAGCGCAACGCCGGGCCGTACGTCCCGACGCCGTGGCCGATCGTCGACGCCATGCTCGCCCTGGCGGGCGTGCATGCGGACGACTTCCTGATCGATCTCGGCTGTGGCGACGGCCGGCTGGTGATCACCGCGGCGCGGCGGTTCGGCGCGCGCGGGTACGGCGTGGACATCGACCCCGAGCTCGTGAAGCTCGCGCAGGCGAACGCGGTCGAAGCCGGCGTCGCCGCGCGGGTGCGCTTCGAGGAGCGCGATCTGTTCGAGACCGATATCCGCGCGGCCACCGTGCTCACGCTGTACCTGCTGCCGCACATCGTGACCGACCTCGTCCCGCGCATCCTGGAGCAGATGCCTGCCGGCGCGCGCGTGGTGTCGCACGATTACGCGCTCGCACCGTGGCCGCACGACGAGGAGATCGCGTTCGACGTGCCCGAGAAGGAGCTCGTGAGCGGAACGACGTTCACGCGCCTTTACCGCTACGTCGTGCCGGCGCGCATCGGCGGCGAGTGGCGCCTGGAGCTGCCCGGGGCGCAGCCGGCGCGCCTGTCCGTCCGGCAGCGGGGCTGGCGCGCGACCGCGGCGGTGGCAAGCGAGCGTCGCACGGCCGAAGTCGACGAGATCGTCATCCGGGGCGCGAGCGTGCGCATCCTGCTGCCGCCGGTCGGGCCGGACGGGGCGCGCACGCAGCTCGAAGGGCGGTTGCGCGGCGACACGCTCGAAGGCGACGTGGTCGCGCCGCGCGGGCGCGGCGCGTGGCGCGCGGTGCGCCTGCAGCCGCCGCGCGGCCAGCCAAAGCCGCAAGAGAGGCAGCGCAAGCGGCTCGCGGCGGGCGGCGAACCGCAGTAAAGTCGACGCGGAGGATACGACGCGCCCCGGCGGTTGATGCGCGGCCGGACCGCCCGCATATTGCAGCGATGGATCAACGAGCGAAATGAGCGCAATCCGTCCGCCCGCGGCGGCCGGGACGTTCTATCCGGGCGACCGCGCAACGCTGACGCGCGAGGTCACCGGCTTGCTCGAGGAGGCGCGCGAGCACGCGCTCGCGCCCGGCTACCCGAAGGCACTGATCGTGCCGCACGCGGGCTACATGTACTCCGGACCGGTCGCGGCCAACGCCTACGTTCTGCTGCGCCCGGCGCGCGGCGTGGTGGAGCGGGTCGTCCTGCTCGGGCCCTGCCACCGGGTGCCGGTGCGCGGCCTCGCGCTGCCCGACGCCGAAGCCTTCGAGACCCCGCTCGGTCCGGTTGCGGTGGACCTCGAGGCGGTGGCGACCGCGCGCGCGCTGCCGCAGGTATGCGAGTACCGGGCCACGCACGCACAGGAGCACTCGCTCGAGGTCCAGCTGCCGTTCCTGCAGGAAGTGCTGGGCGAGTTCGCGTTGGTGCCCTTCGTGGTCGGTGCGGCGAGCGCGGGCGAGGTGGCCGAGGTGATCGACCGGCTGTGGGGCGGCCCGGAGACGCTCATCGTCGTGAGCTCGGACCTGTCTCACTATCACGCCTACGATGACGCGCGCGCGATGGACGGGGGAGACCGCGAGCGCGATCCTCGCCGGGCGCACCGAGCTCGATCACGAGCAGGCGTGCGGTGCGATCCCGATCGCCGGCTTGTTGACGGCGGCCGCGCGGCGGGGCCTCAAGCCCGAGCTGCTCGACCTGCGCAATTCCGGCGATACGGCCGGCGGCAAGGGGCGCGTGGTCGGCTACGCGTCGTTCGCGTTCTGGGAGGGCGAGCGGACCGGTTACGCCGACGAGCACGGCCGCGCACTGCTGGAGCTTGCGCGGCGCGGCATCGCGTCGAGGCTCGGCGCCGGCCCCGCGCCGCACGAGGCGCCGTGGGCGCCTTGGCTGCACGAGCAGCGCGCGACGTTCGTCACGCTCCAGCGCGCAGGCGAGCTGCGTGGCTGCATGGGCAGCCTGCACGCGCGGCGTGCCCTCGGGGTGGACGTCGCGTCGAACGCGCGCGCCGCGGCGTTCGCCGATCCGCGGTTCGCCCCGCTCAGCGCCGGCGAGCTGACCGGGACCGAGGTGGAGGTGTCGGTGCTCTCGCATCCGGTGCGCCTGGCGTTCGGCGAGCATCGCGAGCTCGTTGCCCAGCTGCGGCCGGGCTTGGACGGGCTGATCCTGGCGGCGGGCGAGCATCGCGGCACGTTCCTGCCGCAGGTCTGGGCGCAGCTGCCCGAGCCGGAGACGTTCCTCGCGCACCTGAAGCGCAAGGCGGGGCTCGACGAGGCGTTCCCGACCCGCCGCTGCGCGCTGTGGCGCTACCAGGTGCGCAAATTCCGCGAGCAGGAGATCGCCGGTCGATGAGCGAGCCGCATCCGGGCCGCTGGTGGCACAAGCTGGATGACGGGCGCCTGCAGTGCGATCTCTGTCCGCGCGACTGCCGTCTGCACGAAGGCCAGCGCGGCGCCTGCTTCGTGCGCGAGCGGGTCGGCGACGCGATGGTGCTCACGACCTACGGCCGCTCCTCCGGGTTCTGCGTCGACCCGATCGAGAAGAAGCCGCTGAACCACTTCTATCCGGGCTCCTCGGTCCTCTCGTTCGGCACCGCCGGGTGCAACCTCGCATGCAAGTTCTGCCAAAACTGGGACATCTCGAAGACGCGCGAGATGGATACCCTCGCCGATGCCGCGACCCCGGAGCGGATTGCGCGCGCCGCCGGCGAGCTCGGCTGCAGGAGCGTCGCGTTCACCTATAACGATCCGGTCATCTTCGCCGAGTACGCCATGGACGTCGCCGACGCCTGCCGCGCGCGAGGCGTCGCCACCGTGGCGGTGACCGCGGGCTACATGCATGCGCGCGCACGTGGCGAGTTCTACGCGAAGATGGACGCGGCGAACGTCGACCTGAAGGCGTTCACCGACGACTTCTACGTCAAGCTCTGCGGCGCGCATCTCGGGCCGGTGCTCGACACGCTGGCCTACCTGAAACACGAGACCGATGTGTGGCTCGAGATCACGACGCTGCTGATCCCGGGCCACAACGACGGTGATGCCGAGCTCGAGGCGCTCTCGCGCTGGGTCGCGCGCGAGCTGGCGCCCGACGTGCCGGTCCATTTCACCGCCTTTCACCCGGACTACAAGATGACCGCCATCCCGCGCACGCCGGCGGCGACGCTCGCCCGCGCCCGGCGCATCGCGATGGCGAATGGCCTGCACTACGTGTACACCGGCAACGTGCACGACGCCGACGGCGGCACCACGAGCTGCCCGCACTGCGGCAACGCGGTGATCGTGCGCGACTGGCACCGCATACTCAACTACCGCGTCGACGGCGCCGGCCGCTGCCGCGAGTGCGGCGGCGCGCTCGCCGGGCGCTTCGAGCGCTTCGACCGCGGCTTCGGCCCGCGGCGCGTGCCGGTCCGGCTCGCCGACTTCCACGCGCCCTCGGCGAAATCTCTACCCTAGAACCTCACTCGAGATTCAAACTGCCGCGGAACAGGGGATGTACGAGGGCCCTGCGGGCGGGTTGCGCGGCAATGACGATCTTCTGCGGCGTCTGCCCGCCGGATGGGGCGTCCGCGTGGCGCTTGCGCCACCCTTCCCGATACTGTATAAATCGCCAGGTCGGCGGCAAGGCCAGCCGGGCGGCTCACTTGTTGAGCCACCGCGGCAGGTACGCTGGCGGCGATTCCAGGGGCACGCGCCGCGCGGCAGCGGGCGAGGCCCCCGGCGCCGGTGATAACGCCGCGACCGCAAAGGAGATTCCTGCCGCGGCCCGCGCATATGGGAGAATAGCGATGCCCTCCGACACCAACGTCATCCCACTCATGGACGAGAACAAATCCAAGGCGCTCGCCGCGGCGCTGGCGCAGATCGAGAAGCAGTTCGGCAAGGGTTCGATCATGCGCATGGACGCCCAGGCGGTGCAGGACGTCCAGGTGACCTCGACCGGCTCGCTTGGGCTCGACGTGGCGCTCGGCGTCGGCGGGCTGCCGCGCGGCCGCGTGGTGGAGATCTACGGCCCCGAGTCCTCGGGCAAGACGACGCTCTGCCTGCAGGTCGTGGCGGAGATCCAGAAGGCGGGCGGCACCGCCGCGTACATCGACGCCGAGAACGCGCTCGACCCGCAGTACGCGGCCAAGCTCGGCGTGCGTATCGACGACCTGCTCATCTCGCAGCCCGACACCGGCGAGCAGGCGCTCGAGATCGCCGACATGCTGGTGCGCTCCGGCTCAGTCGACCTGATCGTGATCGACTCGGTGGCGGCGCTCGTGCCGCGCGCCGAGATCGAAGGCGAGATGGGCGACCAACTGCCCGGCCTGCAGGCGCGCCTGATGAGCCAGGCGCTGCGCAAGCTCACCGGCAATATCAAGCGCACCAACACGTTGGTCATCTTCATCAACCAGATCCGGATGAAGATCGGGGTGATGTTCGGCAACCCCGAGACGACCACCGGCGGCAACGCGCTGAAGTTCTACGCCTCGGTGCGCATGGACATCCGTCGTATCGGCTCGATCAAGAAAGCCGACGAGGTGATCGGCTCCGAAACGCGCGTCAAGGTGGTCAAGAACAAGGTCGCGCCGCCGTTCCGCGAGGCGGTCTTCGACATCCTCTACGGGCAGGGCATCTCCCGCGAGGGCGAAATACTCGAGCTCGGCGTCCAGGCGGGCGTGGTCGAGAAGTCCGGCGCCTGGTACGCGTACAAGAAGGACCGGATCGGCCAGGGCAAGGACAACGCCCGCGAGTACCTGAAGGAGCATCCCGAGCTCGCCGCCGAGATCGAGGCGCGCATCCGCGAGAAGCTCGGCGTTGCCGGGCCCGCCGCGGCGCCGGTCGCGGCCGAAGCCTGAGCCGGCGCTTGCGTGTGGGCGCCGATCCGACGCTGCGCGAACGGGCAGTGGCGCTCCTGGCGCGGCGCGATCATTCCCGCGCCGAGCTCGCCCGCAAACTCGCCCGCCATGCCGAGTCCGCGGCCGACGTGGAGTCGGTGCTCGACGATCTCGCCCGGCGGGAGCTCCTCTCCGACGAGCGCTTCGCCGCGGGTCGCGGCGAAGCGCTCGGGCGCAGGTTCGGCGCAGGGCGCGTCGTGCGTGAGCTGCGTGGCAAGGGCGTCGCCCCCGCCGCGCTCGCGGCCGTCGCAAACGACTTGAAGGGCAGTGAGCTCGCGCGCGCGCGCGAGGTGTGGCAGAAACGGTTCGGCGTGCTGGCCGGCAGCGCGGCGGAGCGCGCGCGCCAGGCGCGCTTCCTGCAATCGCGCGGCTTTCCGTACGACGTCATACGGCGGGTCGTGCGCGGGCTGGAGGACGAATGAGCCGCACGCTTGCGGTGGATGAAGACCGGAGGCTAGGCGGCGGGAGATCCAGCGCATCGCGCGCGGTCGGCGGCTGGCTTGTCCTGGCGCTGTTCGCCTGCACGCTCGCTGCGTGCGACGCGCTCGGCATCGGGTTCACGCCGATCGAGGAGATCGTCGCCGCCCCCGCGCGCTTCGAGGGCGACGAGGTGAAGGTTTCCGGCGAGGTGACGAGCGTGACGAAGATCCCGTTCGTCGAGGCCACCGCGTTCGTGCTGCGCAGCGGCGGCGCGGATCTCCTGGTGACGACCGCCGGCGCGGCACCCGCGGTCGGCGCCAAGGTGTCCGTCCGCGGCAAGGTAGAGAACGCGGCGATCGTCGGCGGGCGCAGCCTCGGCCTGCGGCTGATCGAGCTCGAGCGGCTGTAGGCGCTGGCCGCCGCCCGGCGCGGCGATGCGCGGGGCGTCCGTTGCACAACCGACGCCGCGGTATGTCGGTAGACTTCGCACGCGCCGCGTTCCGTCCCGATCCACCGTCATTCGTCTCCGCGTGTCTTCGGCACCGTCGAAATCGTCAACCGGGAGCGCGCTCGCCGGCTGGGCCGACGAGATGCGCTCGGCCTACCTGTACGGCGTGATCGCCGAGGTCGAGCGTGCCACGGTGCGCGGCGGGCTGTTTCGTGAGCTCGCCGGGGAGGCGGAACACCAGGCCCGCATCTGGGCCGCGGTCGCGCGCGAGGCGGGCGCTCGCGTGCCGAGTACCGCCCCGACGTGCGCACGCGCATCGTCGAGCGGCTCGTGCGCCGCTACGGGCCGCGCCCCATGCGCACCATCCTCGCGGCGATGAAGGTGCGCGGGCTCTCGATCTACACCCAGCCGGTACTGGGCCATCCGCGTCCGACATCGGCCGACCAGCCAGAGGCACGCCACCGCGCGGTGGAGTCGGGGGCCAACCTGCGCGCCGCCGTTTTCGGCGTGAACGACGGGCTGATCTCGAACTGCAGTCTGATCCTGGGCGTCGCGGGGGCTTCCTCGAACAGCACCGTCATCGTGCTGACCGGCGTTGCGGGCCTCGCCGCCGGCGCATTCTCGATGGCGGCCGGGGAGTACGTCTCGATGCGCTCGCAGCGCGAGATGTACGAGCACCAGATCGGGCTCGAGCGCAAGGAGCTCGCGCAGTATCCCGACGAGGAAGCCGAGGAATTGGCGCTGATCTACGCCGCGCGCGGCCTCGATCGCGCGCAGGCCGTCGCGCTGGCGCGCAACATGGTGTCCGACCCGGGCAGCGCGCTCGACGCGCTCGCCCGCGAGGAGCTCGGCCTGAACCCGGACGAGCTCGGCTCGCCCTGGGGCGCGGCGATCTCGTCCTTCGCGTCGTTCGCGATCGGTGCGGCCGTCCCGCTCGTGCCGTTCCTCGTCCTCGGACGGGAAACGGCGCTCGCCGCGGCGGTTGCGGCGACCGGCGCGGCGCTTTTCGGCGCCGGCGCCGTAATCAGCCTCTTCAGTGGCCGCGGCGCCGCGCGCGACGGCCTGCGCATGCTTGGGATCGGCGCCGCAGCGGGCGCCATCACGTACGCGATCGGCCGGCTGCTCGGCGTGAGCCTCGGCTGAGACGGCGGTCCCGATCGCGCACGCGCCGCAGGCCGCCCTGGGCTTCGCCGCGTCGCGGGATTCGGGTACTCTTGTGCCGCCGACCTGCGGCGGGCATGCGCCACCGACCGAGCGCCGCGCGGCCGATCCGGGGAGGGAACGATGGAGGAGCTCGTGCCGAGGACAATTGTGGGGCGCATGCCGAACCCGGCCTCGCAGCGCGAGCCGTGCTGGCTGTGCTTGACCCGCCTGCTCGAAGGCGCGCGCGTCTCTGCGCGCTAGCCGCACGGGGTGCTGCGCCGCTCATGGCACACGCCGGACACACGCTAGGGCGCTTCGCGCTCGAGTCGGAGCTCGGCCGTGGCGCGATGGGCACGGTATGGCGGGCGGTCGACCCGCTGATCGGCCGGCCGGTCGCGATCAAGGTCGTCGATGCCGCCCACTTCGCTGCCGACCCCGAGGCGCGCGAGCAGTTTCTGCACGAGGCGCGCGCCGCCAGCCGTCTCAGCCATCCGAACATCGTCACGATCTTCGACGCCGGAATCGAGGGGGACGAGGCGTATCTCGTCATGGAGGTCATCGAAGGGCGGAGCCTGCGCGATATGATCGCTAGCGGCGACGCGCTGCCGGCCTTCACGATTGCGGACATCGGTGCGCAGATCGCCGAGGCGCTCGACTACGCGCACGCGCACGGCGTCGTGCACCGCGACGTGAAGCCCGCCAACATCATGCTGACGGCGAGCGGTCTGGTGAAGATCACCGACTTCGGCGTCGCACGGCTCGAGGACGCCGTTCGCACCCGCACCGGTGTGGTGCGCGGCTCGCCGCGCTACATGGCGCCCGAGCAGGTGCTGGGCGCCGAGATCGACGGCCGGGCCGACCTCTTCGCGCTCGGCGTGGTGCTCTACGAGGTGATCACGGGAACCGCGCCGTTCGGCGCCGGCGGCGGCGATCTCGTCGCGCTGATGAAGCAGATCGTGAACGATGAGCCGCCGCCGCCGAGTGCACTGAACCGCAACGCGCCGAGGATCTTCGATACGATCGTCGGACGGGCGCTGCGCAAGTGGCCCGCAGAGCGCTACGCGCGCGGCGCCGAGCTCGTGAACGAGCTGCGTCACTACAAGGCGCTCAATCGCTCGCTCGACCCGCACGACGTCGCGACGTTGATCCTTCCGGCCGGCGGCCCGATTGACGCGCCGCGCGCACGGCAGGGGCGCGACGGCGTGGACGGCGACGGAGGGGTCGCGGATACGGGCGGCGTGCTCGGCGAGCTCCGCGCGCGCGCGGCGGCGATCGAGGCGGGGATGGGCGCCCCGGTGCCCGCCGGGGCGCAGCGCAGCGCCGCGACGCGCGAGCTCGATGCGCGCATGCGCCAAGCGCTTGCCTACCTGCGGGAGTTCGCGCGCTGCGTCGGTGTCGTGCAGCCGGCGATTCCGCGCGAGTACGCGATCTTGACCGAGACGTTCCGCGGCCTGACCGCGCGCGAGGCGTTCGTCGAGCACCGCAGTTTCGGCGAGGGCGACGAAGCGCTCGTCCAAAGCATCGTGCTGAAGGTCGACTGCGCATCTCCGCAGCAGATCCGCTTCGAGCGCAGCGCGGCCGCGATCAAACCGTTTTCGCAGCACCTCGCCGACTGCGGTCTGAAGCACACTGCCGCCAAGGTGCGCAACGAGCGCCGCGACCTGATCGGAGCGGTGTTCCGGCTGATCGGCGAGATCCGCATCGAGGTCGCGCTCGCCGCCGACTACACGGCCGGCATCGTCCGGATCGAGGCGCACAACCTCGAACGCTTCGGGCCCGCCGCCTTCCGCGTCCCGACGGCCGGTCTGGACCGCGAGCTGCTCGACGAGCTCGGCTGGCTCATCCTCGGGCGCGCGAGCCGGTTCGGCCTGCTCGCCGAGCGCGAGGCGGGGGGCGTCGGCGCGCTGACGGGCGCGCCGTGACGGGCCCATTTGCGTCCGCCCGCATTTCCGGCGAAAATCGAACTCTTTCAGTGATTTGAGGCGCGATCGCGCCCGGAACCCATGCGGCCATGAAATCCGCCGACATCCGCTCGAGCTTCCTCGAGTTCTTCGCCCGCCGCGGGCACACCGTCGTCGCGTCGAGCCCGCTCGTCCCGGCGAACGACCCGACGCTGCTCTTCACGAACTCGGGGATGGTGCAGTTCAAGGACGTGTTCCTCGGCCGCGAGACCCGCCCCTACAAGCGGGCCACCACGTCGCAGCGAAGCCTGCGTGCCGGCGGCAAGCACAACGACCTCGAGAACGTCGGCTACACCGCCCGCCATCACACGTTCTTCGAGATGCTCGGCAACTTCAGCTTCGGCGACTACTTCAAACGCGACGCGATCCACTTCGCGTGGGAGCTCCTCACGCGGGAGTGGAAGCTGCCGGGCGAGCGCATGTGGGTGACGGTCTACGAGAACGACGACGAGGCCTACGACCTGTGGACCAAGGAGGTCGGGATACCGACCGACCGCATCGCACGCATCGGCGACAAGCCGGGCGCGGGCCGCTACCAGAGCGACAACTTCTGGCAGATGGGCGACACCGGGCCATGCGGGCCGTGCTCGGAGATCTTCTGGGACCACGGCCCGGAGGTGCTCGGCGGACCGCCCGGCAGCGCGGAGGCCGACGGCGATCGCTTCATCGAGATCTGGAACCTCGTCTTCATGCAGTTCAACCGCGACGAGGCGGGCGAGTTGCACCCGCTGCCGAAGCCCTCGGTGGATACCGGGATGGGGCTCGAGCGCATCGCCGCGGTGCTGCAGGGCGTGCACTCGAACTACGAGATCGACCTCTTCCGCGACCTCATCAAGGCCGCCGCGCGCGAGACCGGCACCCGCGATCTCTCGGAGAACTCGCTCAAGGTGATCGCGGACCACATCCGCGCCTGCGCCTTCCTGATCGTCGACGGAGTGATTCCCGGAAACGAGGGGCGCGGATACGTGCTCCGGCGCATCATCCGCCGGGCGCTGCGCCATGGCTACAAGCTCGGTCGGAGGCAGCCGTTCTTCTACCGGCTCGCGGCGGACCTCGCGCAGGCGATGGGTGCGGCCTATCCCGAGCTGCCGAAGGCCGTCGAGCGCGTGAAGCAGGTGCTGCAGGCCGAGGAGGAGCGCTTCGGCGAGACGCTCGAGAACGGGATGAAGGTGCTCGAAGGCGCGCTCACGCGCGAGGACCGCATGCTCGACGGCGAGACGGTGTTCCAGCTCTACGACACGTTTGGTTTCCCGGTCGACCTCACAGCCGACATCGCGCGCGAGCGCGGCGTGATGATCGACCACGCCGGGTTCGAGGCGGCCATGGCGCGCCAGCGCGAGCAGGCGCGTGCGGCGTCGAAGTTCCGCATGGCTGCCGGCGTCGAGTACCAGGGCAAGCCGACCGAGTTCCGCGGCTACGACACGCTCGCGCTCGAGGCGGCCGTGGTCGCCGTCTACAAGGAAGGCGCGCAGGTCGAGGAGGTGCCTTCGGGCGAGGCGGCCGTGGTGGTGCTCGACTGCACGCCGTTCTACGCCGAATCCGGGGGCAAGTCGGCGACCGCGGCGAGCTCGCCGGCGCGGGCGGCACGTTCGTCGTGTCGGACACGCAGAAGATCCAGCCGGAGGTCTTCGGCCATCACGGCATGCTGAAGACCGGTAAGCTGCGCGTCGGGGACGCCGTGAAGGCGCAGGTCGACCAGGTCGCGCGCGAGCGTGCGGCCTGGAACCATTCGGCCACCCACCTGATGCACGCCGCGCTGCGCGAGGTGCTCGGGCAGCACGTCCAGCAGAAGGGGTCGCTGGTCGATGCGGAGCGCACCCGCTTCGATTTCACGCACGACGCGCCGATGACCGACGAGGAGATCCGCCGCGTCGAGGCGCTCGTCAACCGCGAGATCCGCCGCAACGTCGAGGTGGCCGCGCGCATCATGAAGTTCGACGACGCGATCCGCGCCGGCGCGCTCGCCTTCTTCGGCGACAAGTACGGCGACGAGGTGCGCGTGCTGCAGATGGGCGACTTCTCGACCGAGCTCTGCGGCGGCACGCACGTGCGCCGCACCGGCGACATCGGTTTCTTCAAGATCGTCTCGGAGACCGGCGTGGCAGCGGGCATCCGCCGCGTGGAGGCAGTGACCGCCGACGGCGCGCTTGCGGCGGTGCAGGCGCAGGAGGCGAGGCTCGCCGACGCGGCGGCTGCGCTGAAGGTACAGCCGGCGGAGGTCGCGCAGAAGGTCCACCACATCCTCGACAACATGCGCGTGCTCGAGAAGGAGCTCGCGCGGCTGAAGTCGAAGATGGCGGCGTCGCGGGGCGAGGAGCTCATCGCGCAGGCCGCCGACGTGAAGGGCGTCAAGGTGCTCGCCGCGTCGATCGACGGCGCCGATGCGAAGACGCTGCGCGAGGCGATGGACAGGCTCAAGGACAAGCTGCGCACCGCCGCGATCGTGCTGGCAGCAAGCGACGGCGCGCGCGTCAGCCTCATTGCCGGCGTCACCGCGGACCTCACCGCGAAGTTGAAGGCGGGCGAGCTGGTGAACTTCGTCGCGCGGCAGGTCGGCGGCAAGGGGGGCGGGCGAGCGGACATGGCGCAGGCCGGCGGCAGCGAGCCGGCCAAGGTGCCCGGCGCGCTCGGCTCGGTGAAAGGGTGGGTCGAACAGCGACTATGAAGGGCGAGGGAGGGCGCCCGTCGCCCGGCCGGCGTTGCTAGAATGAGCGACTCGGATGCGGGATTTCTCGTTGCCATGCCCCACTCAGGAAAAAGTGCGCCCGGTCGCAGTGAACGACGATCCTCCGCCGGCCTACCCGGTCGACGACGTCCGTATCCGCGAGATCAAGGAGCTCGCGCCGCCGGCACACCTGCTGCGCGAGTTCCCGACCACGCCCGCGACCGAGGCGCTGGTCTTCGGCACGCGCAACGCGATTCACCGCATCCTGCACGGCGCGGACGACCGCCTGCTCGTCGTGGTCGGGCCGTGCTCGATCCACGACGTGCGCGCGGCGGTGGAGTACGCCGGCCGCCTGCTCGAGCTGCGCGGCGCGCTCGAGCAGGATCTGGTGGTCGTCATGCGGGTTTATTTCGAGAAACCGCGCACGACGGTCGGCTGGAAGGGGCTGATCAACGATCCGAACCTGGACGGGAGCTTCCAGATCAACAAGGGGCTGCGGCTCGCGCGCAAGCTCTTGTGGGAAGTGAATGCGCTCGGCGTGCCCTGCGGCACCGAGTATCTCGACATGATCTCGCCGCAGTACTACGCGGACCTCATCAGCTGGGGCGCGATCGGCGCCCGCACCACCGAGAGTCAGGTCCACCGGGAGCTCGCCTCCGGTCTGTCGTGCCCGGTCGGCTTCAAGAACGGCACCGACGGCAACGTCCGCATCGCCGTCGACGCGATCAAGGCCGCGCAGTCGCCGCACCATTTCCTGTCGGTCACCAAGGGCGGGCACTCGGCGATCGTATCGACCAACGGCAACGAGGACTGTCACGTGATCCTGCGCGGCGGCGCCCGGCCGAACCACGACGCGGCGAGCGTCGAGGGCGCCTGCAAGGCGCTCGCAGCCGCCGGCCTCGCGCAGCGGCTGATGGTGGATCTGTCCCACGGCAACAGCCGCAAGGACTACCGGCGCCAGCTCGAGGTGGGCGCCGATGTCGCCGCGCAGCTCGCCGCCGGCGAGGAGCGCATCATCGGCGTCATGATCGAGTCGCACCTCGTCGCGGGTCGCCAGGACCTCGTCGCCGACCGCGAGCTCGCGTACGGCCAGAGCATTACCGACGCCTGCCTCGGCTGGGACGAGACGGCGCCGCTGCTGCACACCCTCGCCGAGGCGGTGCGCGCACGACGCCTGGCAACGCAGGAAGCCGCGGAATAGCGCGCCGGCGCTGTGGCTTTTGTCATCCGGTGCGGCGGGGCCGGTTTGCCGGCCTGCTGGGCTTTGCTTTAGTCTACTGAATCGTTTGCCGATTCCTGCCGGCACCGCGATGGCCGAGACGATCGAAGACGCGAGACTTCCGCAGCTCGAGTACCTGGGCGACGCGACCCAGTTCGCCGGCAAGCTGCACGGCATGATCAACTACGCGCCGCTCTTCGAGAATTTCAGCCTCGCCGAGATCCGGCTGATGGCCCACTTCATGCGCACCTACCGCGCCGAGGCGGGCCAGGAGATCATCCGCGAGGGCGAGGCCGGCGACTTCATGATGATCGCCCTCGAAGGCAGGATCGAGGTGTTCAAGCAGGACCGGTGGAACGCGCCGCGGCTGATCGCCGCGGTAGAGGAGGGCAAGACGCTCGGCGAGATGTCGATGATCGACGGCGAGCCCCGCTTCGCCACCTGCGTCGCCACCGAGCAGACGCTGATCGCGGTGCTCACGCGCGAGGATCTCGCGCGCATCATCCTCGAGCAGCCGATTCTCGGCGCCAAGATCCTGATGGAGCTCGTGCTGATGCTCTCGCAGCGCCTGCGGCAGACGAGCGCCAAGCTCGTGAGCTACCTGGACAAGCAGAAGGAGCTGCAGGAGCAGCTGCAGGGTCCCGGGTTCGTCTGAGCGCGCTGCCGGCTGCGGCGGTGCGGCCACGGCGCGGGCCGCCGGTGCGTCAGATGGCGCGCAGCGCCTGGTAGAGAACGTCGGTCCCCAGCAGGAAATCCTCGATCAGCATGCCCTCTTCCGGGTTGTGCGAGCCGTGCTGGTTGCGCACGAAGATCATCGCCGCGGGCACGCCGGCGTTGGCAAAGAGCGCCGCATCGTGCCCGGCGCCGCTCGGAATTCGCATGTAGGCGAGCCCGCGCGCGGCGCAGGTGCCGGCGAGCAGCTCCACCAGCGCGCCGTCCATCGTGGCCGGGGCCGAGAAGATCGGCGGATCGAACTCGAAGCGCACTGTGCGCTCGGTGCCGATCGCGTCGCACTCTGCGGCGACCGCGCGGTGGAACCCGTCGAGCGTATCCTGTGAGCGGCTGCGCGCCTCGAGGCTGAACGACACCTCGCCCGGGATGATCGAGGGCGCGTGCGTATCGGCGTTGGTATGGAGCACGCCGCTCGTCACGACGAGGTCGTGGCCGTTCAACAGCCACTCGTCCCAGGCCTCCTCGATGCGGGAGAGGAGGTCGGCGACCGCGAACACCGCGTCCTGCCGCATGCGCTTCGGCACCGCGCCTGAGTGGCCCGCCGTTCCGATGCAGCGGATCGCGCGGTGACGGAAGTTCCCGCGGATCCCGGTGACGATGCCGATCGGGCGGTCGGCGTCCTCCAGCACCGGCCCCTGCTCGATGTGCAGCTCGAGATAGGCTGCGATCGAGCGCAGGTCGACGAGCGGCTCGCCGCGGATGAGCCGCTGGGTATCAGCGCCCGCCTCGCGCATGTAGAACATGAGCGGATAGCCGGTGTCGCGGTGCTTGAGGGCGAGGTCCTTGTCGGTGAGCTTGCCGAGCAGCGCAGCCGAGCCGAGATAGGGCTTGCCGAACCAGGCGCTCTCCTCGCCGCGAAACGCCACGGTCGTGAACGCGCGCCCGAGCGGCGCATGTTCGCGGCGCATGCGGATCGCGCAGACGAGGCCGGCGACGATCCCGGCGAGGCCGTCGTAGTTGCCGCCCCGCGGCACCGGAGTCGGCGTGCGACCCGGCGATGATGCCCGGGCGGGCCGGATCGCGGCCGGGAACGGTCATCCACAGGTTGCCGGCCGCGTCGTACGAGGTCGAGATGCCCTCGGCGGCGGCGCTGCGGGCGAGATGGGCGAGCACGCGCGTCTCCGCGTCGCCATAGGAGGCGCGCGTGACGCCGGCGCCGTCGCGGCTGAGCGTCCGCACCTGCTCGAACAGCGCGTTCGCGATCTCGGCGTAGCCTGCGTCGAAGCTCTGGAGGCGGCCCATGTCTGCCTACCACTCGATCGGCTCGTGCTCGACCCGCGCCTTGTGCACGAGGTCGGCGACGCGGTCGACACCGCGCGTCGCGCAGAAGGCCCGCAGCTCGTCCACGATGCGCACCATGGCGTCGGCGTGGATGAACGACGCGGTGCCGACCTGCACGGCAGTCGCGCCGGCGAGCATGAACTCGACCACGTCCTCTCCGGTGGAAATGCCGCCGCAGCCGATGACCGGAATGGAGACCACCTCGGCGCACTGAAACACAAGCCGCAGCGCGATCGGCTTGATTGCCGGGCCCGAGAGCCCGCCCATGACGTTGCCGAGCGTCGGGCGGAAGGTCGTCACGTTGATCGACATTCCGAGAATCGTGTTGGCGACGACGACCGCGTCCGCGCCCGCGCGTTCCGCGGCGATCGCCACGGCCTTGATGTCGCCGGTGTTGGGCGTGAGCTTGGCCCACACCGGGAGCGCGGTCCGCTGCCGGATCGCCGCCACGGCGGCGTGGGTCGTGTCCGGCATCATCGCGAACGCACGGCCGTCCGCCTCGAGGTTCGGACAGGAGATGTTCGCTTCGATCGCGGCGACGCCCGGCACGCTGAGCGCGGCCGCCGCGTCGGCGAACTCGGCGACGGTGTCGGCCGAGACGCTCGCGACGAGCGGCGACGAGTAGGAGGCGTAGAGCGGAACCACCTCGCGCACGAAATGCGCGATGCCCTTGCTCGGGATGCCGATCGAATTGAGCATGCCGTGCGACACCTCGGCGACCCGGGGAATGGCGTTGCCCTTGCGCAGCTTGGGCGTCACGCTCTTGGTGACGAGCGCGCCGAGCCGGTCGAGATCGAACACCTGGCCGAACTCGTGGGAGAAGCACCCCGAGGCCGGCATGACCGGGTTCCTGAGGGTGAGCGATCCGATGCGCACCGAAAGCTCGACCACTGCCGTCTCCCTCCGGACTCAGCCGTGGCGCCAGGTGCCGGCGACCTGCTGCAGATCGAACACCGGTCCCTCGCAGCACACGCGTTTGTGCACGATCGCGCCGCCGATCCTGATCGGGCGCACGCAGCACAGGCACACGCCCAGCGCGCAGGCCATCTGCTGCTCGAGGGCGATCTCGCCGGGCACGCCGTACTCGAGACCGAGTTTCTGCAGCAGCGTCATGAGGCGATTGGAGCCGCAGGTGAACATCGCGTCCGGGCGGTCCTCCGCGAGGATCGCGCGAAGCAGCGACTCCACCTGTTCGACGTCCGAGGAGCCGTCCTGGTCGAACACCGGATACACGCGGACGTCTTCGCCCTGCGTAAACTCGCGTTCCATCAGGTCCGCGCGCGAGCGCGCGGAGAGCGCCGCACTCACCCGGATCCCGCGCCGGCGCGCCCAGGGCACGACCGGCGCCATGGTCGCGAGCCCCACGCCGCGCGCCACCATCAATATGTGCCGATACGTCGGCCCGATCGTGAAACCGACGCCGAGCGGCCCCATCACGCTCATCGCATCGCCGGCCGCGAGCCGCGCAAGCGATCGCGTGCCCGCGCCGACCACATTGTAGAGAAATTCGATCGCCTGCTTCGCCGGCGCGATGCGGTACACGCTCATCGGGCGGCGCAGGAAGGGGTCGTCGCCGGACGCGGGCGGGCAGAGCAGGTGGAAGAACTGACCCGGCGCCGCCCGGCAGAGCGGCGGCGGTGCCTCGAGCACGAGGTGCCGGTAGCGGCCGTTCACCGCGCGGTTCGAACGCACCGTGCAGCGTGCGTCGGCGACCGGAAAGTCCGCCGGCGTACGCATCGGTTGGGCAATCGACATCGTCGCTTTCCGGACGAGCCGCCTACAGGATGAGGCGCGGCAGCGCGGTGGAGATCTGCGGCACGTAGCTGACGATCGCGAGGACCGCGATGTTCGTCAGCACGAACGGCCAGACGCCGGCGATGACCACCTCCACCGGGCGCCGCAGCGTGCTCGAGGCGACGAAGAGATCGAGCCCGAATGGCGGCGTGATCATGCCGATGCAGATGTTCAGCGTGACGAGGATGCCGAAGTGTACCGGGTCGATCCCGAGCGACTGCGCGACGGGGAACAGGACCGGAACGAGCAGAAGCAGGATCGAATTCGGGTCGACGAACATCCCCGCGATGAAGAGGATCGCGTTTACGATGAGCAGGAAGGTGATCCAGTCGAGACCGGTGGCCTGGATCCACGAGAGGATCTTCGTGTGCACGTCGGCGAGCGTCAGGATCGTGGAGAGGAACGTTCCCATCGCGAGCAGGACGAACACCACCACCGTCGTAACCGCGCTGCCTTCGGCGATGCGGGCCACGTCGCGCAGCGTGAGGGAGCGGTAGACGAACAGCTCGACGAAGAGCGCGAGCACGACCGCCACCGCCGCCGCCTCGGTCGCGGTGAAGAAGCCGGCGTAGATGCCGACCAGCACCAGTCCGGCGACGAACACTCCGAGCAGCCCGCGCCTGACCGCCCGCCACCGTTCGCCCGGCTGTGGGGCGTCCGCGGCCTTGGCGCCGGAGCGCCAGGTCTCGAACTGCACCAGCGCCATGAACGCGAGGCCGAGCACGACCCCGACGACGAGGCCGCCTGCGAAGAGCGCGGCGATCGAGGTGCCGGTGAGCCAGCCGTAAATGATGAACGTGATGCTAGGCGGGATGAGCAGCGCGCACTCGGCCGACGAGGCGATCAGGCCGAGCGAGAATCTCTCGCGATAGCCGGCGCGGACGAGCTCCGGGTGGGTGAGCCGTCCGAGCGCGGCGACCGTCGCCGGTGCCGAGCCGCTGATGGCGCCGAAAGTCATCATCGAGACCACGGTCGCGTGGCCGAGGCCGCCGCGGTAGTGGCCGATCAGGCGGCGGACCATCTCGGTCAGGCGCGTGGCGATCTGGCCGTGCGACATGACGTCGGCGGCAAAGATGAAGAACGGGATCGCGAGCAGGGTCACGACCTGCACGCCGCCGAGCATCTTCTGCACCGACAGGATTTCGGGCATGTCGCGGAAGAAGATCCACTTGGCGAGCAGCGCCGGCACGCCCATCACCAGCAGCATCTCGAAGCCGAGCACGAGCATCACGAGCGCGAGGACGAAGAGCGCAAGAACGATCACCGCTAACCCTCGAGCTGCGCCTGCGCGCGCAATCGCGCGCGGTCGCTGAACCCCGCGAGCTCGATCAGGTAGCGCAGCGCGAGCAGGCCGAAGCCGGCCGGCAGCACGCCGTAGAGCCACGCCATCGAGACGTCGAGCACCGGGCTGATCTGCCGCTGTCGCGAACGAACACCGTGATGTCCCAGCCGAGCTTGGCGAGGTAGGCGGCAAAGGCGAAGCCCACCAGATCGACGGCGCGCGACGCCCACTTGCGGGCCGCGGGCGGAAGCTTCTCGACGAAGCTCCCCATCGCCACGTGCCGTCCGCGCTCCAGCGTCAGGCCCAGACCCAGGAACGCAAGCCACACCATGGCGAACACGGTGAGCTCCTCGATCCACGAGGTGCGCGTCGCGATCTCGGGCGCGACCTCCCGGATCACGACCTGGCTCGCATAGCCGAGCGACATGCCGATGAGCAGCGCGGTCAGCGTCCAGCGCTCGACCGCGCGGATGACACTCATCACGCCGTGCATGAGGCTCGCCTTGCTGCGCGCACCGCCGCGCCGGCGCCAGTCGCGGCACGGTGGCACCGGCGCGGGAATCAGAGCTTCTTGAACTCCGACTCGTAGATCTGGATCAGCTTCCTGCCCTCCGCGCCGGCGCGCTCGAGGTAGGCGGCGCGCGCGCGCGGATACATCGCCTGGCGCAGCCGTGCACGTTCCGCCTCGTCGGCGATGCGCACCGTGGTCGTGCTCGACTTCACCAGCGCGAGCGCATCGGTTTGCGCCTTCTCCTTCATCTGCTCCACCACTGGACGCAGCTCGTCGAAGGTCTTCGCGATCGCGGCGCGATGGCCTGCCGGCAGGCTGTTCCACCACTTCGGATTGAACAGCACGATGTCCTCCATCGCCCCGTGCTCGGACACGACGAGGTTCTTCTGCACCTCGTGGAACTTCATCGTGGTGATCGTATCGAGCGGATTCTCCTGCCCGTCCACGACTCCGGTCTGGAGCGCGGTGTAGAGCTCGCCGAACTGAATCGGGATCGCCGAGGCGCCGACGCCGGCGAACTGCTCGACCAGGATCTTGGAGTCCATAACGCGGAACTTCTGGCCCTTGAGCTCGTCGATCGAGGCGATCGCCTTGTTCGACGTGAGGCTCTTGCGGCCGTTCGGCCAGATCGTGAGCGCGACGAAGCCCTTGCTCGAGAACGAGTCGAGGATCGCCTTGCCGAATGCGCCTGCGCGGAGCGTCTGGGACTTGGCGCGGTCGGTTGGATAGAGGTACGGGATGTCGAGAACCGACACCGCCGGATTGAATCCGCCGAGGAACGCCGCCGGCATCACCGTGCACTCGATCGAGCCGAACTGCACGCCCTCGACCATCTGCCGCGCGTTGCCGAGCTGGGACAAGGGATACAGCTTGAACTCGACCTCGCCGTTGGTGCGCTGCTTCACGAGCTCTGCGACCTTCTCGAGCCCGCGGTGCCTCGGCTGGGTCGGCGCCTCCAGGTGACCGATCTTGGCGGTGTACTTCGCGGACTGCGCGTGTGCGCCCGGTGCGGCGAGTGCAAGCGCGATCGCGCACGCAGCGCCCACCGCCTTCAAAGCTGCAGATGTCATTGTCTCGATCTCCTCTCGGGAAACGGTCCGGCAAGCGTGGGGTCACAGAACGCCGCGGCACGGCAGCTGCTCGCGACGGCCGCGCCGGGAAAAGACCTCGCGGAGCGCCGTCCCGATCGAACCGGCGGCGGCCGTGTTCGCCCGCCGCCGGATGCATGCCACGCCGCCTCTACGGCGAGTATGACGCGTCCGCGGTCGGGCGGCAACCCGGCGTCGCGCGAGCCGCGGCCGTGTGCCGGACAGCGCGCGCGACCGGCGCACGCGGGCGCGACCGCGAACCGTGCAATAATCGGTAGCGCCGCCAGCCGCCTGGAAGCCCATGACCTCCGCATTCAGTTTTGCCGATCGTGCGCTCATCGCCGAGACCACGGCGAAGATGCTGCTCGAGATCGAGGCCGTGCTGTTCAACGCCCAGAAGCCTTTCGTCTTCACGTCCGGGTGGGCGAGCCCGGTGTACATCGACTGCCGCAAGATCATCTCGTACCCGCGGCTGCGCCGCACGCTCATCGACTTCTCCGGCTCGACGATCCTGCGCGAGATCGGCTTCGAGTCGATCGACACGATCGTCGGCGGCGAGACCGCCGGGATCCCGTTCGCGGCCTGGATCGCCGAGGCGCTGATGCTGCCGATGCAGTACGTGCGCAAGAAGCCGAAGGGTTTTGGCCGCAATGCGCAGATCGAGGGCTACCTGCCCGAGGGCGTGCGGGCGCTGCTGGTCGAGGACCTCACCACCGACGGACGCAGCAAGATCAACTTCTGCCAGGCGCTGCGCGCGGCGGGCGCGCGCGTCGACCACGTGTTCGTGATCTTCTACTACTCGATCTTCGACGAGAGCCGGCGCATCCTCGAGGAGCTCGGAGTTGCGCTGCACTCGCTCGCCACCTGGTGGGATGTGCTCGCGGTCGCGAAGAAGCACAAGTACTTCGACAACGGGACGCTGGCGGAGGTCGAGAAGTTTCTGCACCAGCCCGCCGACTGGTCGGCTGCGCACGGGGGCGCGTCCCGGTTCCCCGCCGCCGAATAGGGCGGCCGGTCAGCGTAGCCTCCGGCGCACGCGCGCCGGAGGCGCAGCGGCCTGTGGCAGAATGGCCGGCCGACGCGTCGGGAGGAGGGCGCTTGAAGGTCACCGGGAGCAAGGACTTCTGGGCCGGGCTGATGTTCATCGCTTTCGGCCTCGGGTTCATCGTGGTCGCACGCGATTACGCGATGGGCAGCGCGGTGCGGATGGGCCCGGCCTACTTCCCGACGGTGCTCGGCGGCCTGCTCGCGGCGCTCGGGCTGGTGATCGGCGGGCGCGCGTTCGTCGCCGCCGGCGAGCGGCTCGGCCATTTCGCGCTGCGCCCGACCGCGCTCGTGCTCCTGTCGGTTGTGCTGTTCGCGCTCGCGCTGCGCCCGATCGGCCTGGTCGGGGCGACGCTGATCCTGATCTTCGTCGGCGCGCTCGGGGGCGCGGAGTTCGAGTGGCGGGAGGTCGCGCTCATCTATCTCGTGCTGATCGGGTTCTCGGTCGCCGCGTTCTATTACGGCCTCGGACTGCCGTTCCAGCTCTGGCCCGCGTTCGTCGGCCGCTGAGCGATGGAGATCCTGTCGAACCTCGGCCTCGGACTCGCGGTCGCGCTCGGCGTCCAGAACGTCCTCTACTGCCTGTTCGGTGTCCTGCTCGGCACGCTGATCGGCGTGCTGCCCGGCATCGGTCCGCTCGCGACGATCGCGATGCTGCTGCCGATCACGTTCACGCTGCCGCCGATCTCGGCGCTGATCATGCTCGCCGGGATCTACTACGGCGCGCAGTACGGCGGCTCGACGACGGCGATCCTGGTCAACCTGCCGGGCGAGGCCTCCTCGGTGGTCACCGTGCTCGACGGCTACCAGATGGCGCGCCAGGGGCGCGCCGGGCCGGCGCTCGCGGTCGCTGCGCTCGGCTCGTTCTTCGCCGGCTGTGTCGCGACGTTCGTCATCGCGCTCGCGGCGCCGCCGCTCGCCGAGGTGGCGCTCAAGTTCGGCCCGGCGGAATATTTCTCGCTGATGGTGCTGGGGCTGATCGCCGCCACCGTGCTCGCGCACGGCTCGCTCCTCAAGGCGATCGCGATGATGGTACTGGGCCTGCTGCTCGGGCTGGTCGGCACCGACGTCAACTCCGGCGTGCAGCGTTTCACCTTCGGCCTGCCGGAGCTCTCCGACGGCGTGGGTTTCGTGATCGTGGCGATGGGCATGTTCGGCGTGGCCGAGATCATGACCAACCTCGAGCACCGGGGCAGCCGCGAGATCTTCGTCAAGCGGGTGTCCAACCTGCTGCCCTCGCGCAAGGACATGAGGGACGCATTTCCGGCCATGGTGCGCGGTACCGCGGTGGGCTCGGTGCTCGGTATCCTGCCCGGCGGGGGCGCGCTCCTGTCCTCGTTCGCGAGCTACACGATCGAGAAGAAGGTGTCGAAGCATCCGGAGAGCTTCGGCAAGGGCAACATCCGCGGCGTTGCCGGCCCGGAATCGGCCAACAACGCCGGCTCGCAGACCTCGTTCATCCCGATGCTGACGCTCGGCATCCCGGGCAACCCGGTGATGGCGCTGATGATCGGCGCCATGATGATCCAGGGCATCGCTCCGGGGCCGCAGGTGATGACCGAACGCCCCGACCTCTTCTGGGGAATGATCGCGAGCATGTGGGTGGGAAACCTGATGCTGGTGATCCTGAACCTGCCGCTGATCGGCATGTGGATCAAGCTGCTGACCGTGCCGTACCGGATGCTCTTCCCGGCGATCCTGCTGTTCTGCTGCATCGGCGTGTACAGCATCAACAACAGCTCGTTCGACGTGCTGGTGATGGCGGCCTTCGCGGTGTTCGGCTACGCATGCGTGAAGCTCGATTGCGAGCCGGCGCCATTGATCCTCGGATTCATCCTCGGCCCCTTGATGGAGGAGAACCTGCGGCGCGCGATGCTCCTCTCGCGCGGCGACCCCACCACCTTCGTCACCAAACCGATCTCGGCGGCGCTGCTCGCGGTCGCGGTCGCGCTGCTGCTGGTCGTCATCGCGCCCGCGGTACGCAAGCGGCGCGAAGAGGCGTTCCAGGAATGAGCGCGCCGAAGATCCGCGTTCCGCTCGACTGGGTGGCCGTCGATGCGATCGGCGCGCTGCTCGCCGCGGCGGGCGTCTATGGCCTGCTCACGGGGCCGCAGGCCGCGCTGCCCGAGCTCGGCACGCCCGGCGTTGCGTGGCTCTGCCTGATCGCTGGCGTAGCGTTGATGGGGCTGGCCATGGCCAAGATCGTCGGCCGGCTGGCGACGCAGCGCGCCGACGCGACGCGGCGCCGCTAGGGTTCTCGCCGCGGGAGGAACCGCGGGCGGGGGCCTGTCCCTTGCCCCTAGCGGTCGAGGTCGACGTCGGCGAACGACGCGGGGTCCTCCCGCGGCTCGAGGTGGGTGAACACCGAGGCGCCCGGCACCGCCTCGCGCACCTGGGCCTCGATGCGCTCGAGCAGATCGTGACCGCGCTGCACCGTCCAGGCGCCCGGAACGAGCACGTGCACCGAGACGAACGAGCGCCCCGCGGCCTGCCGCGTTCGCAGCGCGTGGTAGCGCACGCCGTCCGCACTGTGGCGCTCGAGCACGGCTTCGATCGCGCGCCTGTCGGCGGGCGGCAACGCGCGGTCCATGAGGCCGAGATACGAACGCCGCACGAGATCGAACCCCGTCCACAGGACGTGTGCGGCCACCGCCAGCGCCACCATCGGATCGAGGCGCTGCCATCCGGTGACGGCGACCAGCAGCACCGCCGCGGCGACGCCGGCGGTCGTCCAGACGTCCGTCAGCAGGTGGCGCGCGTCGGCCTCGAGCGCGATCGACCGGTAGCGGCGGCCGGCGCGCGCGAGCACGCGCGCGACGGCGAGGTTGACCAGCGCGGCGACGGCCGAGATCCCGAGCCCGAGCCCGATTGCCTGCAGCGGCCGCGGGGGCGATCAGGCGCTCGACCGCGGCGACGCCGATCGTGACCGCGGCGACCAGGATCAGCGCCCCTTCGAATCCGCTGGCGAAGTACTCGGCCTTGCTGTAACCGTAGGCGTGCTCCTCGTCGGGCGGCCGCACCGCAACGATCAGCATGGTGAGCGTCGCCACCGCCGCAGCGAGGTTGACGAACGACTCGATCGCGTCGGAGAGCAGGCCGACCGAGCCGGTGATCCACCATGCGGCACCTTTGAGACCGATCGTGGCGAACGCCGCGGCGACCGACAGCCAGGCGTAGTGGTGCAAGCCGTTGCGCATCAGGCGCCGAGTGCGCGCAGGACGCACGCCAGGCGCGCTTCCTGGTCCGACGCACGCTGGTCGCGAACGATGTCCCGCCGGACGGCGAGCGCGGGGCGCTTACGGCATGCGGCGGCGGTCATGCGGAGACGCGAGTTCGGATCGAGCGCGGATGATACCCGCGCCGGCACCGCGGGCGCGATGCGCGCTCCGGTTTCGCCCGCATGCGCGCTGCGGCGCCCCGCCGGCCCGCTACCAGAACTGCTTGCAGTCGCCCTTGGCGATCAACGAGCCGGAGGGCTCGCCGCGTGGCGCGGGTTGCGTCTCGACCGACAGCGCGAGTACCGGAAAACCGGCCAGCATCTCGTCCGCGGACACGGGAAGCTTGACGGTCGCCTTCTCGCCCGGCGGAATCATGCCAAGCGACCTCGGCCGGTCGCCCGGAGCCATCGTCAGCCCCCAGAGGTGGTAATGCTTGCCTTCGCCGGGCTCGTCCATGCTGACCTTCTTGAACCACAGCTCGTTGGAATCGCGCGCGGCATATGCGATGAAGACTACGCTGCCGCTGCTGTCCCGCAGCATCGCGACGTACGAGGGCTGCATGGTCCCCGACGCGCTCGCCGGCACCTCGACGATGCGCTCCACCGGAACCTCCACCACCTGCGGTTTCTGCGTTGCCACAGTGACGAGCAGCGCGGCGGCCATTCCACCGGCGACGAGGCCGATGCCGCGCCAGAGGGCAAGGCTCTCCCAGAAGCCCGCTCGCGCAGCCGGTGCCCGTGCTGCCCGCGCGGTTTGGTCGAGGCGCGATTCGATCGCCCGCCACACGCGCGTAGGCGGGGCGACCGGGATGACCGCACCGTCGAGCGGCGCGAGGCGCGTCTCCCACTCGGCGACCGCGCGGCGCAGCGCGGCGTCCTCCCGCAGCCAGGCCTGGAACCGCGCGCGCGGCGCCCGCGCAGCGTGCCGAGCACGAATTCAGCAGCAAGTCTGTCCTGCAGCTCCGGCTTGTCGCGGTACTTCATCGCTTCGCTACCGTTCGTCGAGGCATGCGCGCAGCCGCTCGAGTCCGCGCCTGACCCAGGTCTTCACCGTGCCGAGCGGCTGGCGCATGTGGCGCGCGAGCTCCGAGTGCGAGAGCCCGTCGAAGAACGCGAGTGCGATCGCCTGCCGCATCTTCGGCTCCAGGGCGGCGAGGCAGCGTGCCAGGCGCGCGCGTCGCTCGCGCTCTGCAGCTCCGCGAGCGGCCCGGGCGCGTCGCTCGGCATCGCGGCAAGCGGATCCTCGGCTTCGTCGGCATCCCGGCCGGCGAGCACCACCTCCAGGTTCGGCCGGCGCAGCGTATCCAGGCACCGGTTGCGCACGATGCTCGTCATCCACGTCATCGGCGCCGACAGTGCCGCACTGTAGCCGGCCGCGTTGTTCCATATGCTGACGTAGCACTCCTGCAAGATCTCCTCGGCGAGATCCTCCCGCCGCAACATACGGATTGCGACCCCAAACAGTTGCGATGAAGTGGCTTGGTACAGCCGGGCAAAGCAAGCCGGTCGCGCCGCCCGCACGCGGCGAGCAGATCCGCTAACTCTTTGTTTTTTTGCGGATCCATCGCGAAACGCCGAATAGTACGCCGGGTACGGCCCTAGAGTGAGTATTGACTTGGGTCCGCAGAGGACACCCGGATTCCTCCGTCGCGCCGCCGGTGCGCCCGCGTGGCCGGTGCGCCCGGCGCGGGAATCAGCGGTGCCTGCCCTTTTCCCACTGCACGTCGCCGGCGCCGGCGCGGCGGTTGAGCACGCGTCCGAGCACGAACAGCAGGTCGGACAGCCGGTTCAGGTAGACGCGGGAGGCCTGCGCGACCGGCTCCGCACGCGCGAGCGCGACGACCGCGCGCTCGGCACGCCGGCAGACCGTGCGGCCGAGATGGGCGAGCGCCGCCGTGCGCGCCCCTCCGGGCAGGACGAATTCCTTCAGCGGCGGCAGGTCCCGGTTGAACGCCTCGACCAAACTCTCGAGGCGTGCCACCTGCCGGTCGGTCACTGCCGAATGACCGGGCATGCTGAGCTCGCCGCCCAGATCGAAGAGATCGTGCTGCACGCCGAGCATGGCCTCGCGCACTTCGTCGGGGAGCGGCTCGGAGAGCAGCAGCCCGATCACCGAGTTGAGCTCGTCGACCTCCCCGAGCGCGGCGATGCGCGCGCTCTCCTTGGGCACGCGCGCGCCGTCGCCTAGACCCGTCTCGCCGGCGTCGCCGGTGCGCGTCGTGATCTTCGAGAGTCGGTGGCCCATGAGATGCGCGGCGAACTATAGCACGCGCCTCGCGTCGACCGCGCCCGGCCGACGCCTGCATCCGGAGCGGGGTCCGCGCGTACAAGGTGCGAGGCTGTCGGCCCCGCGAACCGGCAACTTCGGGCGCGGGGCGGTGTCAAGTTTCCGCTCCGTCCGCGACTTTGGACAGGCTGCGCGCGTCCCTGCTATGTTCCGGGCTGCGGGCGCCGGCTCCGGCGCGAGTGAGTGACGCCGCTTCGGCGGCGTCCGCGAGCGCGAAACGAGACCCAGCGCCACACGAGGAACCGCCCGAGATGCACGCCACGCTTCCGCGCCTTCAGTCCGCCACTTTCCCGGCCATCCGCCGCCGCAAGCTCGAGACCCTGCAGGTGAACCTCGGCTACAAGTGCAACCAGAGCTGCCTGCACTGCCACGTCAACGCCGGTCCGCACCGCACCGAGCTGATGTCCGCCGAGACCGTGGACGCGGTGCTCGCGTTCCTCGACGCGTCGGACGTGCGCACGCTGGACATCACCGGCGGCGCACCGGAGCTCAACCCGGAGTTCCGCCGCCTGGTTGAGGCCGCGCGTGCCGCCGGGGTGCACGTGATGGATCGGTGCAACCTGACGGTCCTGCTCGAGCCGGGGCACGAGGGCCTTGCGGAATTCCTCGCAGCGCACCGCGTCGAGATCGTGGCGTCGCTGCCCTGCTATCTCGAGGACAACGTCGACCGCCAGCGCGGGCAGGGCGTGTTCCGGCGCAGCGTCGAGGCGCTGCGCCGGTTGAACGCACTCGGCTACGGACGCCCCGGAACCGGCCTCGCGCTCAGCCTCGTCTACAACCCGCAGGGGCCCGCGCTGCCGCCGGCGCAGGGCGTGCTCGAGGAGGCGTATCGCGCGCACCTGGCGGCGAACTTCGGCATCGTCTTCACTCGCCTCTTCACGCTCGCGAACATGCCGATCCAGCGATTCGGCAGCACGCTCATCTCGAAGGGTCAGTTCGCCGAGTACATGCAGCTCCTGCGCGCGAGCCATCACGACGAGAACCTCGAGCATGTCATGTGCCGCACGCTGCTCTCGGTGGACTGGCAGGGCTACGTCTACGACTGCGACTTCAATCAGATGCTCGGCTTGCCGCTGCGGGTGAACGGCAGTCCGCGCGAGCGGCTGGCAGACCTCGTCGGACGCGACCTCGCCGGCATCCCGATCGTCGTCGCCGACCACTGCTTCGGCTGCACCGCCGGGCAGGGGGTCGAGCTGCGGCGGGGCGCTCGGCGACTGACGCGGCGCGCGTCGCCGGAGCGCCGGCCGCGGCCGCAAGGACGGCGGCCGCCGCGCGACCGATTGCCGGCCGCGGCCGCGTCGCCGCGCACCACCTGGGAGAGACCTGCGATGGGCAAGAGCAAGCTCGTGGTGTTGGGCGCGATCGCGGCGCTGGTGGCGGCGTTCTTCGTCCTCGATCTCGGCCGTTTTCTGAGCCTCGAGTACTTCAAGGCGCAGCAGGCCGCGATCACGGCCTATTTCGACGCCCATCCGCTCGCCACCGCCGGCGCGTTCTTCGCGATCTACGTCGCGGTCACCGGGCTGTCGCTGCCCGGCGCGGCCCTGATGACGCTGGTCGCCGGGGCGATCTTCGGTCTGTTCTGGGGCACGGTGATCGTCTCGTTCGCCTCGACGATCGGCGCCACGGTTGCGTTCCTCGCCAGCCGGTTCCTGTTGCGCGACTGGGTGCAGGGGAAGTTCGGCGACCGGCTGCGCGCGATCAATTCCGGCGTCGCGAAGGAGGGCGCGTTCTACCTCTTCACGCTGCGCCTGGTGCCGCTCTTTCCGTTCTTCGTGATCAACCTGGCGATGGGCCTCACGCCGATGCAGGCGCGCACGTTCTACTGGGTGAGCCAGCTCGGGATGCTCGCCGGCACCGTCGTGTACGTGAATGCAGGTACCCAGATCGCGCGCATCGATTCGCCCGCCGGGATCCTTTCGCCGGCGCTGCTGCTGTCGTTCGCGGCGCTGGGCGTCTTTCCGCTGATCGCGAAGAAGCTGGTCGCGATCGCGCGCGCGCGCAAGGTCTACGCGCGCTGGCCGCGTCCGGCGCGGTTCGATCGCAACGTGGTGGTGATCGGCGCCGGCTCCGCGGGCCTGGTCGCCGCCTACATCGGCGCCGCCGTGAAGGCGAAGGTTACGCTGGTCGAGAAGCACCGCATGGGCGGTGACTGCCTGAACACCGGGTGCGTGCCGTCGAAGGCCCTGATCCGCTCGGCGAAGCTGCTCTCGCACGTGCGGCGCGCGCGCGAGTGGGGCATCCGCAGCGCGACCGCCGAGTTCGAGTTCGCGGAGGTGATGGAGCGCGTGCAGCGGGTGGTGAAGGCGGTCGAGCCGCACGACTCGGCCGAGCGCTACGCCGGGCTCGGGGTGGAAGTCCTGCGCGGCGACGCGAAGATCACCTCGCCCTGGACCGTGGCGGTGCGCGTGCCGGAGGGGACGCGCACCCTGAGCACGCGCTCGATCGTCATTGCCGCGGGCGCGCGCCCGTTCGTGCCGCCGATCCCGGGCATCGAGGAGGTCGGCTACCTCACCTCCGACACGATCTGGGGGGCTGCGCGAGCTGCCGAAGCGGCTGGTCGTGCTCGGTGGCGGCCCGATCGGATCGGAGCTCACGCAGTGCTTCGCGCGCTTCGGCGCCAAGGTGACCCAGGTCGAGATGCTGCCGCGCATCCTGATGCGCGAGGATCCGGAGGTCTCGGCGCTGGTCGCCGAGCGGTTCGGCGCCGAGAACATCGACGTCCTGGTCGACCACAAGGCAAAGGCGTTCCGGATCGAGCACGGCGAGAAGATCATGATCGCCGAGCACCAGGGACGCGACGTGCGGATCGCGTTCGATGCGCTGCTGGTGGCGGTGGGCCGCGTGGCCAACACGCAAGGGTACGGACTGGAGGAACTCGGCATCGGCACGACGCGCGCGCGCACGGTCGAGACCGACGAGTATCTCGCCACCGTCTACCCGAACATCTACGCGTGCGGCGACGTGGCCGGCCCGTTCCAGTTCACGCACACCGCCGCGCACCAGGCGTGGTTCGCATCGGTCAACGCGCTGTTCGGCACCTTCCGCCGCTTCAGGGTCGACTACCGCGTCATCCCATGGGCGACGTTCACCGAGCCGGAGGTCGCACGCGTCGGGCTGAACGAGACCGAGGCGAAGGAGCGTGGCGTCGCCTACGAGGTCACCACCTACGGCATCGACGACCTCGACCGCGCGATCGCCGACGGCGAGGCGCACGGGCTGGTGAAGGTGCTCACCGTGCCGGGCAAGGATCGCATTCTCGGTGCCACGATCGTCGGCGAGCACGCCGGCGACCTGATCATCGAGTACGTCGCAGCAATGAAGTACGGCATCGGCCTGAACAAGATCCTCGGCACGATCCACATCTACCCGACGCTCGCCGAGGCCAACAAGTACGCGGCCGGGAACTGGAAGCGCGCGCATGCGCCGGCGGCCGTGCTGCGCTGCCTCGAGCGCTATCACGCCTGGCGGCGGGGCGGCGCGGGGCGCGTGCCGCTCGGCGCGGCCGCGGTGCGGAGCGAGGAATGAGGGGGCCGGCGCGGTCCGCGACGCGTCCGGCTGCCGACCTGCGCCGTGCCTGCGGCATGCCGGAGACGGGAGCGTTCCAGTGATGCGACTCGTGCTTGCTTGCGCGCTGTGCGCGGCGCCGCTCGCGGCGGCGGCCGAGTTCGATCACACGCACCGGGCGTGGAACGCGCTGCTCGAGAAGCACGTGGTCGTCGCCGAAGGCGGCGAATCCTCGCGCGTCGACTACGCCGGCTTCGCCGCCGATCGTGGAAAGCTGCAGACGTATCTCGACGCGCTCTCGGCGCTCGAGCGTCCGGTGTTCGAGCGCTGGTCGCGCGCGGAGCGCCTCGCGTTCCTGATCAACGCGTACAACGCCTTCACGGTGGAGCTCGTCCTGCGCAACTACCCCGGTCTGGGGTCGATCCGCGACCTCGGCAACGTCGTCTTCGCGAGCCCCTGGAAGAAGCGCTTCTTCACGCTGCTCGGCGAGCCGCAGCACCTGGACGGCATCGAGCACGGGATGATCCGGGCGCCGGGCGCCTACGACGAGCCGCGGATTCACTTCGCCGTCAACTGCGCATCGATCGGCTGCCCGATGCTGCGCGAGGAAGCCTACGTGCCGGCCAGGCTGGATGCCCAGCTCGAGGAGCAGACGGCGCGCTTCCTCTCCGACCGATCGCGCAACCGCTACGACGCGGCGCGCGGCGTGCTCGAGGTGTCGCGCATCTTCGACTGGTACGCGAAGGATTTCGCCACGGGCGTCGGCGGAATCGGCTCCCTGGGGCGATTCCTCGCCCGCTATGCCGATGCGCTCGGCGCCGGCGCACAGGCGCGCGAGCGCATCGCGACGGGCGCGGTCCCGGTCCGGTTCCTCGACTATGATTGGCGTCTGAACGACATTCCGCGCTGACGCGTGCCGCCGTGGCTGCCGAACCCGCGCGATCCGCCCTCCGTGAAGCTCTCGATCATCGTCCCCGCCCTGAACGAAGCGGCCGGCATCGTGGCGGCGCTCGGCGCGCTCGCGCCGCTGCGCGCGCGCGGGCACGAGGTGATCGTGGTCGACGGAGGGTCGACCGATACCACGGCCGTGCTCGCGCGGCCGCTCGCCGAGCGCGTCATCGATGCCCCGCGCGGTCGCGCACGGCAGATGAACGCCGGCGCCCGGATCGCGTCCGGCGACGTGCTCGTGTTCCTGCACGCCGACACCCTGCTGCCGGAGGGCGCAGACCGCCTGATCGAGCGCGCGCTCGGCGCGCCGGATTGCGCGTGGGGCCGTTTCGACGTCCGGATCGAAGGAGTGCATCCGCTGCTCCCGGTCGTGGCGGCGATGATGAATCTGCGCTCCGCCCTGACAGGAATCGCGACCGGAGACCAGGCGATCTTCGTGCGGCGTGCGGGGTTTGCGGCGGTGGGCGGCTATCCGCCGATCGCGCTGATGGAGGACGTTGCGCTCAGTCGCGCGCTCGCGCGACGCGCGCGTCCGGCGCGCGTGCGCGAGCGCGCCGCGACCTCGGGTCGGCGCTGGGAGACGCGCGGGGTCCTGCGCACGATCGCGCTCATGTGGTGGCTGAGGACGCGCTACTTCTGCGGCGCTTCGCCCGAGCGCCTCGCGAGGCTGTATGACGGCGGTTGACGCTGCCGCGCCGATCCCGGTGCTGGTGTTCGCGCGCGCGCCGGTGGCCGGCGCGGCCAAGACGCGGCTCGCGCCGCGGCTCGGCGCCGTAGGCGCGGCGCGGCTGCACGCGCTGCTCGTGGAGCACGCGATCGAGACCGCGCTCAGCGCCCGGCTGGGTCGCGTGGAGCTGTGCTGCGCACCGGACGCTTCGCACCCCTTCTTCGCGCAGTGTGCCGAGCGGTTCGGCGTCGCGCTCGCCGCGCAGGCGGGCGGCGATCTCGGCGCCCGGATGTACGCCGCGCTCGTGCGCGTCGCGACGCGCGGCGGGGCGCTGCTGATCGGATCGGACTGCCCGGCGCTGACCCCGGCCTACCTCCGCGCCGCGGCAGCCGTGCTCGCGGGGGGGCGAAGACGCGGTGTTCGGGCCGGCCGAGGACGGCGGCTACGTGCTGGTCGGGGTGCAGCGCGGCGTGCCCGCGCTCTTCGACGGCATCGACTGGGGAACGCCCTGCGTCATGACCGAGACGCGCGCGCGTCTGCGTGCGCTGCGCTGGCGCTGGCAGGAGCTCGCGCTCCTGTGGGACGTCGACCGTCCGCAGGATCTCGAGCGGCTGGCCGCCCACAGCGACGCGGGGAACGTCTGATCGCGGAGGCGCTCCAACCGCCGGTGGCGGGGGTTGACCTTCTCCGCGCGCGTGGCCGGGGCGTCGGGGCGCCTCCGGCACCGGCTTCGCGCCTATGGCCTGCCGAGCAGGAAGTACGCCGACCGGTTTCCGCCGGAGGCGATTCCGTAGCCGACGTAGACCGGTCCGAGCGGCGTGTCGGCGGCCAGGAAGAGCGAGCCGCCGTGCTGCCAATCGGAGCCGTTCGCCGCTACCAGCGGCTTCGCGATGCGGCCCGCCTCGAGCGATGCGCCGAGGTACGCGCCCTCGAGGAAGCCACCCTGGCTCAGCCGGTAGAGGTAGGTGGCGCGTCCGAACTGCAGGTCGCGGCCGTACAGCTGGAACGTCTTGAAGCCCGAAAGCTGCTGGAAGCCGCCGAGCGAGAACTGGTCGTAGAGCGGCAGCTCGCCGGAGAGCGCGCCGCCGGCCTTCGCGCCCAGCTGGAGCGTGTGGTCCCCGATGGAGTAGGCGCCGAGCGCGTCGGCCTCCCATTTCGTGTAGGTGTCGTCGGCGCCCAGATGCGCCCGGGAGGAAAAGAGGTGGACCGTCGCGCCGACTCCGCGGCGCGGGAAGTCGAGGCTGTCGAGTTGGTCGAACTTGAGCCGCGCGGTGTACGCCCCCTGGCGGACGTCGCTCTGCGGCCTGACGATGGACGGCCCCGTATCGAGCTCCGCGTCGACGGTGCCGGCGAGCACGCCGAGCCGGACCTCGCCGTAGCGCGTGAGCTGCGTTCCGAGGTCCAGCCCGACGCGACCGTAGCGCACATCGTACCGCGCCACGCGCTGCTGGCCGACGAAGAGATCGATCGGGCTGCGCTCGACTTCGACCCGCGGCGCGACGAAAAGATAGCGGTTGGCGACCAGGGGCTGGTAGAACTCGCCGGCGAGGCGGTTCGTGCGTCCCACCTGTGCGTCCGCGCGGAACTCGCCGCCGAGCCTGTTCAGCCAGGTCGCCCGGTAGCTGCCGAGCAGGTTGAAGTACGAGTTGGTGGTGAAGTCGGAGGACAGCGTGAGACCGAAGCGCAGGTAGTTCGGCCCCCAGCTCTTCTCGAGCGCCTGGACCGCGAGCACGCGCTTGCCTTTTTCCTCGATCAAGCGGTAGTCGACGTGCTCGAAGTCGCCGCTGCCGTAGATCCGCTGCATGTCGCGGTCGAGCTTCGACGGATCGGGCGCCTCGCCCGCACGCGTCTCCATCGCGTGCTCCACGACTGCCGGATTCACGCGCTCGAGCCCGACGACCCTGATCTCGTCGATCGGCCGCGTGTCGAGCGCCGGCGGCACGATCTGCCGCGCGCGCAATGCGGCGAACGCCTGCGGCGGCAGGGCGAGCCGGGCGAGCTCGTCCGCAAAGCCGCGCGCCGCCTTCTCGCCCTCGGCGGCGATCGCCGGCAGCCGGTCGAAATCGGCGACCGTGAAGCCGGGCAGATCGATCCGGATCAGGATGTCCGAGGGGGTGAGCTGCGCGACGCTCCGCTCGACGTTCTGGTTCGTCAGGATGCTCAGCATCTGCTGGCTGACGGCGAGCAGCGAGGTGAGCTCGGAGCGCTTCATGAGCGGCGTGCCGACGTCGACCGCGATGACGACGTCGCCGCAGAGCTCGCGGCCGATGTCGACCGGCACGTTGCGCACCACCATGCCGTCGACGAGCAGGCGGCCGCCGACGTGCGCCGGGGCGATCACCCCCGGGATCGCGAGGCTCGCGCGCATCGCGCTCGCGACCTCGCCGCGGTCGATGACGACCATCTCGCCGCTCTCGATGTCGGTCGCCACCGCCCGGAACGGGATCGGCAGGCGGTCGAAGTCGATGTAGCCCTTGGCCTTGACCGCGCGGCGCAGAACCGCCTCGAGCCCGACGCCGGACACCACCCCGGGCTGCAGCCCGAACTCGCCCTCGCGCACGCCGATCTCCGGCCCGATGTAGTTCCTGGCGTCGTCCGCCTTGCGCCGGATCGGCTTCTCGCGGCGCGGCGGATCGTCGGCGATGACGTCGCGCAGGCCGACGCTGCGGATCAGCGCGTCCATGTCGGCGATGGTCGAGCCGGTGGCGTAGGCGCCGGCGACGATCGATCCCATGCTGGTGCCGACGACGCAATCGACCGGGATGCGCAGCTCCTCGAGCACCTTGAGCACGCCGACGTGGGCCGCGCCGCGGGCGCCGCCGCCGCCGAGCACCAGCGCGACGCGCGGTCGTCCGGGCTTCGCCTGGGTCGATGCCTGCGCCTGTGCGGCGGGCGGCACGGAGAGCGCGAGCGTGAGCGCGGCGGCGGCGATGGCCGATGGGAGGCTGTACGGGAGGGCGCGCATCTGAGGGGCTCCTTCGCGCGCGTGCTCCTCGTCGTGGCACGCGCCGGTCGTCGGCGCGAACTCTAGCAGGGCGACGGGGCACCGTGCCGCGCCGGCGGCATTGCGCGCTCGCCTGCGTTGCGCGACACTTCCCCGCGATTCTTCGAAAGACCCGTTTCGGAGGCGCGCATGACCCGGCTGCTGTACCGCGACGACGCGTACCTGCAGCGCTGCGAGACGCGCGTGGCGAACGTCGACGAGCGCGGCATCCGGCTCGAGGCGACCGTGTTCTATGCCGCCGCGGGCGGCCAGCCCGGCGACTGCGGCATTGTGCGCCTGGCCGACGGCGTTACGGTCGAGATCGTCGACGCCGTCCCGGGCGGGGCACCGGACGAGGTGATCCACGTGCCCGCGCCGGGCGTCGCGACGCCCGCACTGGCCGCCCTCACGGCCGGCGTGCCGGTTGTCGCCGAGATCGACTGGGCGCGCCGCTACCGGCACATGCGGCTGCACACCTGCATGCATCTGCTGTGCGCGGCGGTGCCGTACCCGGTCTCCGGGGGCAGATCGCCGCCGACAAGGCACGGCTCGACTTCGATACCGAGGGCGCGGCGCTCGACAGGGAGCAGCTGGGCGCGCGGCTGAACGAGCTCGCCGCCGGCGCGCACCGGGTTGCGCCGCGCTGGATCAGCGCGGCCGAGCTGGCCGCGAATCCGCAGCTCGTGCGCACCATGTCGGTAAGGCCGCCGACCGGGCAGGGACGCGTCCGGCTGCTCGAGATCGACGGCGTCGACCTGCAACCCTGCGGCGGCACGCACGTGGGCAACACGGCCGAGATCGGGCGCGTCGCGGTGCTGAAGATCGAGAGCAAGGGGCGGCGGAACCGGCGCGTGGTCGTCGGATTCGCCGCGTGAGGCGCCGCGCGTGACGGGCGAGGCGCGTCGCATCGCCGGCCGGATCGCCGTTCGCGCCAGCGCCGCGCACGACCTGCCGGCGATCGCCGCGATCTACCGCCATCACGTGCTGAACGGCGCCGCGACGTTCGAGATCGTTCCGCCGGACGACGCCGAGATGGGTCGCCGTCGTGAGGAGACGCTCGCGCGGGCGCTGCCGCACCTCGTGGCCGAGCTCGACGGCGCGATCGCGGGCTACGCCTACGCGGCGCCTTACCGCCCGCGGGCCGCGTACCGTTACACCGTCGAGGATTCGGTGTACGTCGCGCCGCAGCTGTCGCGCCGCGGCGTCGGGCGCGCGCTGCTCGAGGCGCTGATCGACGCGTGCACGGCGCTCCACCACCGGCAGATGGTGGCGGTGATCGGCGACCGCGCCAACGCGGCTTCGATCGGGCTGCATGCCGCGTGCGGCTTCACCCGCGTCGGCACGCTGCCGAACGTCGGCTTCAAGTTCGGGCGTTGGATCGACAGCGTCCTGATGCAACGGGTGCTCGGCGGCGGCGCGACCACGCCGCCGCGGGGGAAGCGCCGCGACGTGAGGCTTGCGCCGCGCGCGACCGGGTGCCATCGATGAGGTGCAGTTCAACCCAGAGGAGGTACGACAAATGGCGGACCGCATTCGCAAGCAGGATTACTTCGCAATCCAGGTGAAGAACCGGCCGGGCGCTGGCGCGCGAATCCTCGCCGGCCTGAAGGCCGAGGGCGTCAACCTGCTCGCGTTCACGGGCTTCCCGAGCCGCGCCGGCGCGCAGGTCGATCTCGTGCCCGAGCGCACGGCCGCGCTGCGGACGGCGGCGCGCAAGCTGAAGCTCGCGCTCGGTCCGCGCAAGCGCTGCTTCGTGATCCAGGGCGACGACCGCGTCGGCGCGCTCGCGCGCACCCTCGATCGGCTGGCGCAGGCCAAGATCAACGTGACGGCGCTCGATGCGGTGAGCGCGGGCAACGGACGCTATGGCGCCCTCTTCTGGGTCAAACCGAAGGATTACGCGCGTGCAGGCCGGCTGCTGGGCGCACGCTGAGCCGGGAAAAAATCCTCGGGGCGGCTGAGGAGGAGGGTTTGCCGCCCCGAGGGTCCACAGGAGAGATAGCCAACCCGCCTGCCTGGGCGCAAACCCGGGCGGCGGGCGCCGAGCCGCCGCGTTGCCTCGCTACGACCCGAACGGAAACGAGTTTAGGGGCGGCTGACATATCTGTCCAATCGATCATGGAAATCTCATTAATTACTCCCATCGATAATGCAACGTCTCGTCGACGCGGCCTCGCTGCGGCCCAACCGCGCCGGCGCGAGCGAGTGCGCGTCGCGTGGGAACCGCGTGCGCAGCGAGCCGCCGCGGCAAGGACGAGCGCGGCTGAGGGATTGCTCATATCGATCGATTCGATCTAGAGTATCGACTGCATGGATATTCGCGACGTCGATCTGAACCTCCTGGTCGCGCTCGAGGCGCTGCTCGCCGAGCGCAACGTGACGCGCGCCGCGCAGCGGCCTGGCCTGAGCCAGTCGGCGATGAGCGCGTCGCTCGCGCGGCTGCGCGCGCTGTTCAACGACCCGCTGCTTCTGCGCACCGCGCGTGGCATGCTGCCGACGAACAAGGCGAGCGCGCTCGCCGGCCCGGTGAAGCAGGTGCTCGACGAGATCGGGCGCATCGTGCGTCAGGCCGATGTCTTCGATCCGGCGCGTGCCACGGCGACGTTCACGATCACGGCGTCCGACTACGTCGAGTTCGCGATTCTGCCGCGGCTGGTCGATCACCTCGAGGCCCACGCCCCCGGATGCCGGCTGGCGGTGCGGCCGATCAGCTTCGCCACGCTAGGCGAACAGCTCGAGCGCGGCGAGGTCGACCTCGCGGTCATGGGGACCGCGAACGCGCCCGAGCATGCGCGCGTGCGGCCGCTCTACCCGGAGCGGTTCGTCGCCGTGGTCCGCCGTGACCATCCGCGGATGTCGCGCCAGCTGACGCTCGACGGGTTTTGCAGTCTCGAGCACGTGCTGATCTCTCCGAGCGGCGGCGCATTCGTCGCGCAGACCGACGCCGCGCTCGCCGCGGTGGGCCGCAGCCGGTCGGTGCGGCTCTCGGTGCCGCACTTCCTGCTGGTGCCGGAGATTGTCACGCGCTCGGACCTCATGGCGATCATCCCGGAGCGGCTTGCGCGCGTGCACGCCGACCGCCTGCGGGTGTTCGAGCTGCCGTTCGAGCTCGCGCCGCTGATCATCGCCGAGGTGTGGCACGAGCGCACGCACCGCGACCCGGCGCACGCCTGGCTGCGCCAATCGCTCGTCGATTTGATGGAAAAGGACGCGGTGCCGCTGCCGCGCGTGCCGCAGCCGCCGCGCCGCGGCCGCAGGTCCGACCGGCGCGCGACACAGGCGGTCTGAGGGCGGCGTCGCCGGGCTAGAGCAGCTCGGTGTCGTCGTGGGAGTACGCCGGCGCACAGGCGCACAGGATGCGGAGCGCCTCGCGGCCGGTGTTCTCGACGCAGTGCGGCGTGCCGGGCACGATGCAGACCACGTCGCCCGGTGCTACCGCGAAGGTCGCCGCGCCGAGCGTCATGACGCCCGCGCCGGAGACGAAGTAGTAGATCTCCTCGGTCCGAGCGTGCCGGTGCAGCGCCGTGCGCGCACCCGGTGCGACGTTCGCCTCGGCGAGGCTCTGTGCGCGGTTGCGGTGCACGCTCGGATGGATCAGCTCGCGAATCTCCGAGCCGTCCTTGGTGACGTAGGGCTCGACGTCGGCGTAGCGCGAGCGCATCAGAGCGCCTTCGCCGCGCGCAGCAGGTTCGCCACCGCCTCGGCGAGCCGCGCGTAGCCGCGCGCGTTCGGGTGGATCGGATCGGACTTGAGCGCGTTGTCGGTGAGGATCGCCTTGAGCGCGTCGCGCTCGAGCGGCACGCGGAGCTCTCCGGCCACCGCCGCATACACCGGATGTGCATCCGGAAACAGGCCGGGCTTCGGCACCGCGACCAGCACGACCCCGACCCCGCGGCTTCGCGCGAGCCCGATCATTGCGCGCAGGTTCTCGGCGAGCTCGCCCTCGTCGAGCCTGCGCAGCAGGTCGTTGCCGCCGTGGCAGAGGATCAGCAGTGTCGGCGCAGCCGCGTCGAGCGCGCCCGCCAGGCGCGCACGGCCGCTCGCGCTCACTTCGCCGGGTACGCCCGCGGCGACCACCTTGCGGCCGATCAGGCGCTCGAGCACCGCAGGGTAGCTCTCGCCCGGTCCGGCGCCGGTGCCGAAGGTGAGGCTGTCGCCGAACGCGAGCACCACGTCCTGCGGCGAAAGCGGCGGCAGTGCCGGCGGCTTCTCGCCGCACGCGGCGAGCGCGACGCACGCGGCAAGCGCAAGCGCGAGGAGGCGGGCGCCCGAGTGGCGGTCGCCGCCATTGCGATGCGGCGGATCGGACACGGCAGTCATGCTCGCGTATGCTCTCGGCGGGCAGGCGATGTTACAGGCGATCGCGAGCACCGCGGCGCCTCGGCTCGACCGGGCGCTCTCGGCCGGCAGCGCCGCACCGCGACGCTTGCCGCGAAGACCGGGCGGCCGTGGGCGAGCCGCGCCCGCCGGCGTGCTACAGCTTCACCGCCAGGACCGGACACGGGCTCGCGCCGATCACGCTCTCGGTGACGCTGCCGACCATCACGCGCTCCCAGCCGGTGCGGCCGTGCGTGCCCATGACGATCAGGTCGGCCTCGCGCGCGGCGGCGGTCTCGGGAATCAGCCTGTCCGGATCGCCGCGCAGCACCACCTTGTCCACCTCCAGCCCCGTGCCGGCGAGGTGATCGTGCACGCGCGATGCGGCTTCCTCGGCCTGCGCGGCGCGCTCCTCGGTGAAGGACTCGCGCACCGTGGAGATGACGGTCACCGGCAGCCTGCAGATCTCGGCGATCCGCGCCGCCGCGACGGCCGCGGCGTCGGAGAAGCGCGAGCCGTCGGTGGCAAGCAGGATGCGCCTGCGCCACATGTCGGCCCCTTCGGGCACCACCAGCACGCTGCACTTTGCGGCGCCGACGACCTTGGTGGTCGCATCGCCGATCATGCGCTTCATCAGCCCGCGCTTGCCACGCCGGCCCATCACGATCACGTCGGCGCCGAGCTCTTCCGCCGCGGCGACGATCTCGACCTCCGGATCGGGCCCGCGGCGGAAGACCGTCTCGGCCGCGAGCGCGCGCTTCGCCGCGTCGGCGTGCAGCCGGTCGAGCAGCGCGCGCGTCTCGGTCTCGGCCGCCTGGATCCGCTCCGGCGCCACCGACTCGGCCGCCGGGTTGGTGATCACCACGCTTGCCAGCTGCAGGGCACCGCGGAACTTCTCGGCCATCGAGAAGGCGACGCGCTCGGCGCCGCCGCAGTATTCCGAGCCGTCGGTGGCGAGCATGATCCGCTCGAAGCGGCCGGTCGGGGACAGCTGGCCTGCCATCGGCGCGCCTCGGTCAGTGGCCGGCGCCGAAGATGCCCGACGCGGCCGCGACCAGCACGGCGATCTCGGCGAGCGCGACGCCGAGGTAGGCGCGGTCGCGCTCGGACCGGAACACGGGCAGCAGGCGCAGGTAACAGGCGATGCTCACCGACGAGAGGATAGCCACTCCGACGAAATTCAGATAGTCGCCCCGGTGCGCAAGCCGCACCCATCCCCAGCCGGTCGGGCCGCCGATGGTGGCGAGGTACTGCTCGACTGGCATGGTCCAGTAGGACGGCAGCGCCTCGAGCGGCACGTGCGGCGCGATCGCGCCTGTCACGTAGAGCGTGAACGCCGCGACCAGCGCGAGAAACCCGATCCGCGTGCCGATGTCGAGCCAGCGTGCATAGGTCAGCTGCTGGGCCGACGCATACGGGTTGGCGGGCGAGGCCGCGGCCGGCTCGGGAGCGGGGCGCGCGGCCTCGCGCGCCGCCTCGGCCGCCCCCGATCCGGCGGCGCCGGGCGTTTCCGGGCGCGGCGCTCCAGGCTCGTCGGACGGTTCCATGCTCACTCCCAGACGCCCAATCCCTTCAGCAGCGCGCGCGAGCCGGCGAGCAGCAGCAGGGTGATGATCAGTTTGCGGATCGCCGAGGCGCGCACCCGCGTGAGCAACCGCACGCCGACCCGCGCCCCGAGCATGATGCCGATGATCGAGGGGACGGTGATGATCGGCAGCACCGCGCCCTTGTTCAGGTAGACCCATGCGGCGGAGCTGTCCACGACCGACAGCATGAAGCTCGAGGTCGCGACCGACACTTTGAGCGGCGCACCCATCAGCAGGTTCAGAACCGGCACGTTCGCCCAGCCGGCGCCGAGGCCGAACAGGCCCGCCATCACGCCGATCCCGGCGAACAGCACGAGGCCCTGGGGGGTGCGTTGTACGTGCCACGCGACCTCGCGGCGCGCGCCCGCGTCGAAGAACAGGCCGTTCATGCGCAGCGCGGCCGACAGCGCGTCTGCCCGCGGCACGTCCGGGAACTCGGACTTCTTCGCCATCCACATCAGCGCGACGATCGCGAGGATGGTCAGGCCGAGCCCGGTCTGCACGATGCGCACCGGCAGCGCGAGGCCGACCAGCGCGCCGACGATCGAGGACGCCGAGCCGACCAGGGCGAGCGGCATGGCGAGCCGCAGATTTGCCATCCCCGAGCGCAGCAGCCCCGGACCGGCGGAGAGCGCGCCGGCGAGCGCGATCATCAGACCGGCGCCGCGCACGAAGTCGAGATGGAACGGGAAGAACCCGCCGACGATCGGCACGAACAGCACGCCGCCGCCGAGCCCGGCGATCACCGCGACGATGCCGAGCAGGAAGGTCACGACGAACAACGCGACCGGCCAGATCCACCAGGCCACCGCCGCGGCGCCCGTGCCGGTCTCGGCGGCGACCTCTGGGCACGCGAGCCCGGAGGCTGCGACGACGAGCGCGATCGGAAGGAATCTCACCTGAGCACGTTGTTGTTCGTTCCGCGCCGCGACCGTAGCCCGGCGCCGGCCGCAGCGCTCCGGCGTGCTGCGCGACGGCCGGGTGCGGCGGGTCGACAATGGCACGCAATCGTAGCAAACGCGGCGCGCCTGCCCGGTAGAGTTTGCCTATGCGCCGCGCGGCGCAGCTTATGTCGGCGTGCGCCGCGGACCGTCGACCGGCCGCTTGACCCCGCGCGCGACAGCCGATACACTACCTAGTAGCTTGTCTGACAAAAATACAGATGGGGTTGCCGATGCAGACCGCCGACGCGCTCGCGATCCGCGAGGTCGACCGCCCGGGCCGGCTGTCGGATCAGCTCGTCGCGGCGCTGCGCGCGCGCATCGAGTCGGCTGAGCTCGCGCCGGGCGCGCGCCTGCCGACCGAGCAGGCGCTCGGGGAGCGCTTCGCGGTGAGCCGTGCGGTCGTGCGCGAGGCGATCGCACGGCTGAAGGCCGACGGCTACGTCGAGACGCGGCAGGGTGCCGGCGCGCTCGTCGCCGCGCGGCCCGGGCTCGCGAGCTTTCGCATCGGCGCCGGCGGCAGGCTCGACGCGGGCGCGCTGGCGCAGATCTTCGAGCTGCGTGCGGCGGTCGAGACAGCCGCGGCGCGGCTCGCCGCGGAGCGGCGCACCCGCGGTGACCTCGCCGCCATTCGCGCCGCGCTGGGGCGCATGGCGAACGCGATCGATGAAGGCCACGACGGCGCCGCCGCCGACGACGCGTTTCACCGTGCGATTGCCACCGCCACGCACAACGGCTACATGCAGCGCTTCGTCGAGTTCCTCGGGTACCACTTCTCGGAGTCGCGCCGGCCGTCCTGGACCGAGGACGGTCGCCGGGCCGGGCGGCCGCAGGCGGCGCAACGCGAGCACGAGCGCCTGTGCGCGGCGATCGTGCGCGGCGACCCGGCTGCCGCCGCGCGCGCGGCCGAGGACCATTTGCGCGGCTCGGCCACCCGCCTGGGCGTCGGCCCGGTGGCGCGCCGGACCTCGAAAGGAGGGGGCGAGAGATGACCGCAGCATCGGGAACCGAAGCGCTGACGATCCGCGAGGTGCGCACCGTCCCGGTGCTCGCGCCGCTCGCCAAGCCCGTGCGCACCGCATCGGGCGCGATCCTGCAGGCTCCGCTCGTGCTGATCGATCTGATCACCGACGAGGGCGTGACCGGGCATGCCTACGTCTTCGCCTATCAGACGAGCGCGCTGAAGGCGCTCGACGAGCTCGTGCGCGGCGTGGGCGCGACGCTCGCCGGGGAGGCCGCGGTGCCGTTCGAGGTCGAGCGGACGCTGCGCTCCCGCTTCACCCTGCTCGGCGGGCCGCGCAACCTCGCCGCCTTTGCGCTTGCCGGCCTCGACATGGCGGTGTGGGACGCGCTCGCGGTCGCGCGCGGCGTGCCGCTGGTCGAGCTCCTCGGCGGCCGGCGCAAGGAGCTTCCGGTCTACGCGAGCTTCGGCCTGCTCGGGCCGCAGGAAGCCGCCGCCGAATGCGCCGCGGCGGCTGCGGCCGGGTTCCCGGGTGTGAAGATCAAGCTCGGCTGGCCCACGCTCGCCGAGGACCTCGCGGCGGTGCGCGCGGCGCGGCAGGCGCTGCCCGAGCCGGCCGCGCTGATGGTCGACTTCAACCAGTCGCTCGGCCTCGCCGAGGCGGCGCGGCGCTGCCGCGCGCTCGAGGACGAGGGCGTGTACTGGATCGAGGAGCCGGTGCGCTGCGACGACTTCGCCGGGCACGCCGCGCTCGCGCGGATGCTCGACGTGCCGGTGCAGATCGGCGAGAACTTCGCCGGCCCGTTCGAGATGCAGCGCGCGCTCGAGGCGCGCGCATGCGATTTCGTCATGCCCGATGTGCAGCAGATCGGAGGCGTCACCGGCTGGATGCGCGCCGCGGCGGTCGCGCAAGCCTACGGGTGCGACTGCTCGAGCCACATCTTCGTCGAGGCGAGCGCGCACCTGCTCGCGGTCACGCCGACCGCGCACTTCCTCGAGCACCTGGATCTCGCCGGCCGCCTGCTCGAGGCGCCGCTCACGGTCGAGCGCGGCAAGGCCGAGGCCCCGGCACGGCCCGGCATCGGGCTCGCGTGGGATCGCGCGGCGGTCGAGCGCTGGCGCGTGCACTGAGCGAGCTTCGGAGAGCGACGGCGTGGGGCGATAGAATGCCGGGACAGGCAGATCCAGGGAAGGACGAGCGATGAACACGCGCGATACCGGCATCGACGCGGCCCGGCAGGCCGAGGTGGTCGCCGCGCTTGCGCGGGCGCTGCCTGCATCGAGCGTGCTGTTCCAGGAGGAGGACACCCGGCCCTACGAGTGCGACGGCCTCACCGCGTACCGCGAGCGCCCGATGGTGGTGGCGCTGCCCGAGACCGAGGCCGAGGTGCAGGCGGTGCTGCGCGCCTGCCATACGCTGAAGGTACCCGTGATCCCGCGCGGCGCCGGCACCGGGCTGTCCGGAGGCGCGCTCCCCTCGCGCCGCGGCGTGCTGCTCTCGCTCGCGAGGATGAAGCGGATCGTCGCGCTCGACCCGGTCGCGCGCATCGCGCGCGTGCAGCCGGGCGTGCGCAACCTCGCAATCAGCGAGGCGGCCGCGCCTTACGGCTTGTACTACGCGCCGGATCCGTCGTCGCAGATCGCCTGCTCGATCGGCGGCAACGTCGCCGAGAACGCGGGCGGCGTGCACTGCCTCAAGTACGGGCTTACCGTGCACAACGTCATGCGCGTGCGCGGCGTCACGATCTCCGGCGAGATCGTGGAGCTCGGCGCCGAGGCGCTCGATGCGCCGGGCTTGGATCTCCTCGCCGCGGTGGTCGGCAGCGAGGGCATGCTCGCGGTCGCGACCGAGGTGAGCGTGCGGCTGATTCCCACGCCCGAGCTCGCGCGCTGCATCCTCGCCTCGTTCGACGAAGTCGAGCAGGCAGGCGAGGCGGTTGCCGCGGTGATCGCCGCCGGCATCGTCCCGGCGGGGCTCGAGATGATGGACCGGCCAGCGACGCGCGCGGTCGAGGAGTTCGTGCACGCGGGATACGATCTCGACGCGGCCGCGATCCCTGCTCGCCGAGGCCGACGGCACGCCCGAGGAGGTCGAGGAGGACCTCGCGCGCATGAAGGCGGTGCTCGAGCGCTCCGGCGCGCGCAACATCCGCGTCTCGCGCGACGAGGCGGAGCGGCTGCGCTTCTGGGCCGGGCGCAAGGCGGCGTTCCCCGCCGTGGGCCGCATCTCGCCCGACTACCTCTGCATGGACGGCACGATTCCGCGCAAGCGGCTCGCCGAGATGCTGCGCGCGATCGCCCGGCTCGAGCAGAAATACGGCCTGCGCTGCCCGAACGTGTTCCACGCCGGCGACGGCAACCTGCACCCGCTGATCCTGTTCGACGCGAACGATCCGGACCAGCTCCGCCGCGCCGAGGAGTTCGTCGCCGAGGTGCTCGAGCTCTCGGTGGCCTTTGGCGGCACCGTCACCGGCGAGCACGGGGTGGGCATCGAGAAGATCAACCAGATGTGCGTGCAGTTCTCGCCCGCGGAGCTCGAGCGCTTCCGCGGCGTCAAGCGCGCGTTCGACCCCGACGGGCTGCTCAACCCCGAGAAGAACATCCCGTCGCTGCACCGCTGCGCCGAGTACGGAAGGATGCACGTGCGGCGCGGCGAGCTCGCGCATCCCGAGCTGCCGCGTTTCTGAGCGCGGGCGCCGTCGAATGACCGAAGCCATTGCGGCGCTCGCCGAGGCTATCCGCGCAGCGGCAGCGTCCGGCGCGCGGCTCCGCGTGCGCGGCGGCGGCACCAAGGAATTCTACGGCCAGGCGCTCGCGGGCGAGATCCTCGACGCGCGCCGCTGCGCAGGCATCGTCGCCTACGAGCCGTCCGAGCTCGTGGTCACGGTGCGCGGCGGAACGCCGATCGCCGAACTCGAGGCGACGCTCGCGCGCGAGGGGCAGATGCTCGCCTTCGAGCCGCCGCACTTCGGCGCCGGCGCGACCGTGGGCGGCGTCGTCGCCGCCGGGCTGTCCGGTCCGCGTCGCGCGGCGGCCGGCGCGCTGCGCGACTTCGTGCTCGGCGTGCGCATGCTGGACGGCCGCGGCGACGACCTCGCCTTCGGCGGCCAGGTCATGAAGAACGTCGCCGGCTACGACGTGTCGCGGCTCCTCGCCGGGTCGCTCGGCACCCTCGGCGTGATCGTCGAAGCGTCGCTGAAGGTGCTGCCGGTTCCGGTCGCCGAGACCACGCTGCGTCTCGAGCTGCCCGAGGACAAGGCGATCGAGACCATGAACCGGTGGGCCGGGCGCCCGCTGCCGGTCAGCGCGACCGCCTGGCGCGGCGGCGAGCTCTCGGTGCGTCTCTCGGGCGCTGCGGCGGCGGTGCGCGCGGCGCGCGGGAAGATCGGCGGCGAGGCGCTCGCGCCGGCCGCGGCGGATGCGTTCTGGCGCGGCGTCCGCGAGCAGACCGATCCCTTCTTCGGCGCGCAGGCGCCGCTGTGGCGGTTGTCGGTGCCGTCGGTGACGCCGCCGCTCGGTCTGCCGGGCGAGCAGCTGATCGAGTGGAACGGAGGCCTGCGCTGGCTCGCCGCGGACGCCGACGCGCGCGCGCTGCGCGAGCGGACGGCGCAGGCGGGCGGCCACGCGACGCTGTTCCGCGGCGGCGACAAGTCGGTCGGCGTGTTCCAGCCGCTCGCGCCGGCGGTGGCCGCGATTCACCGCAGGCTCAAGGCCGAGTTCGACCCGCACGGCGTACTGAATCGGGGGCGCATGTACGCCGACTGGTGAGGACGTGAAGACGCGAAAACGCGGAAGACGTGAAGGGGCGTGAAACGTAGGCTGCGGGTCACGCGCGTTCACCCCTGCGCGAATCCGCGCAATCACGGCGTCACTCCCCCACTCCTTCAAAGCGCTCATGCAGACCAACCTCGCCGACTTCATCCGCGACACCCCGGCCGGCCGCGAGGCCGACGCGATCCTGCGCAAGTGCGTGCACTGCGGGTTCTGCGCCGCGACCTGCCCGACCTACCAGCTGCTCGGCGACGAGCTCGACAGCCCGCGCGGGCGCATCTACCTCATGAAGCGCGCGCTCGAGGGCGGCGAGGTCGGCGCGAGCACTCGGCTCCACCTAGACCGCTGCCTCACCTGCCGCGCCTGCGAGACGACGTGCCCGTCGGGCGTGCGCTACGGCCGGCTCGTGGACATCGGGCGCCGCGTGGTGGAGGAGCGGGCGCCGCGGCCGCTCGCTGCGCGGGTGCAGCGCGCCGCGCTTGCGGCGGTGCTGCCGCGCCGCACGCTCTTCGGCGCGCTGCTCGCGCTCGGGCGCTCGGTGCGTCCGCTGCTTCCGGCGCGGCTGCGGCGCAAGGTGCCGGCCGCGAGTGCGCCGGCCGGCGCATGGCCGGCGCCGCGCCATGCGCGCCGGATGCTCGCGCTCGCCGGCTGTGTCCAGCCCGCGCTCGCGCCGGGGATCAACGCCGCCGCGGCGCGCGTGCTCGATCGCGCCGGCATCTCGCTCGTCGAGGCGCCCGGCGCCGGCTGCTGCGGCGCCGTCCGCTTCCATCTGAACGCGCAGTCGGCGGGCCTGGACGACGTGCGCGCGCTGATCGACGCGTGGTGGCCGCTCGTCGAGGCCGGCGTCGAGGCGATCGTGATGACCGCGAGCGGGTGCGGCGCCATGGTGCGCGAGTACGGCCACCTTCTCGCGCACGACCCGCGCTACGCGGCCAAGGCCGAGCGGGTGAGCGCGCTCACGCGCGACCTGTCCGAGGTGGTCGACGCGGAGCTCGAGCGGCTCGTGCCCGCCGCCGCCGGCGTACCTCCCGGCGGCGCGGCCGGCGGAGGGCGCGACGGCGATGCGGCCGTGCGCATCGCTGTGCATACGCCGTGCACGCTGCAGCACGCACAGCGCCTCGGTGGCGTCGTCGAGCGGATTCTCGCGCGTGCCGGCTTCGCGCTCGCGCCGGTGCCCGATGCGCACCTGTGCTGCGGCTCAGCTGGCACGTACTCCATCCTGCAGCCGGAGCTCTCCGGCCAGCTCAAGGCGAGCAAGCTCCAGGCGCTGCAGTCGGGCATGCCCGCGCTGGTGGCCACGGCGAACATCGGCTGCCTCGCGCACCTCGCCGCGGACGCCGAGGTGCCGGTGCGGCACTGGATCGTTGCGTTCGAGGAGCGGCTCGCCGCGGCCTGAGCGCGGCGCCGCGGCCGCCCGGATGCGGAGCCAGTTCGCCACGGGCGTGGCACTCGCGCTGTTCGCGGTCGTCACCTGGGGCGCCCAGTTCCCGATCGCCAAGAGCGCATTCGCCGCGGTCGATCCGTATCACGTCTCGGCGATCCGCTACCTCGCCGGCACCGCGGCGCTGATCCCGATCGTCGCGTGGCAGCGGGGCGCGGGCGCCCTTGGCTACCACGGCCGCGGACCGACGGTCGCGCTGCTCGGTGTGATCGGCATGAGCGCCTCGCCGTTGCTCGTCTTCGCCGGGCTCGGTCTGACGCGACCCGAGCACACCGCGATCATCGTCTCACTGCAGCCGTCCATGACGGCCGTCGCCGACTGGCTGGTGCGCGGGCGGCGCCCGGCCGGGTTCACGATCGGCTGCATCGCCACGGCGTTCCTCGGCGTAGTACTGGTGGTCACCAAGGGCGACCCGCGGCTCGCGTTCGCCGCCGGCGAGCTCGCCGGCGACGCGATGGTGCTCGCCGGCGCGCTCTGCTGGGTGGTCTACACCATGGGTACCGAGCGCTTCGGCGGATGGTCGGCGCTGAAGCTCACCGTGCTGACGCTCATTCCCGGCACGATCGGTCTGTGGCTCGCGACCGCAGCGCTCGCCTGGCTCGGTGTTGCGCACGCGCCAGCGTGGGGCGCCGTGCGCAGCGTTCTGCCGGAGCTTGCCTTCCTGTCGTTCGTCGGCGTGGCCGCGGCGATGATCTGCTGGAACGCCGGCAACCGGCGGATCGGCGCTCTGAACGCGATGCTGCTGATCAACCTGCTGCCGGTGGTCACGTTCGCCGTCGGCTTCGCGCAGGGTGCGCGCTTCACGCGCGCCGAGCTCGCCGGCGGCGCCGTCGTCATCGGCGCGCTGGTGGCGAACAACGCGTATCTGCGGCGCACGCGCGCCGGGCGGAGCTTGCGATAATCGCCTCTGGCGCGCATCCGAGCACCCGGCAGCCCCGTGGCACGCAGACGAGACGACATTCCCGACCGGCCGGCAAGCCGCGACCTGCGCACGCTTGCGCGCATCGGCGGCCTGCTCAGGCCGCACCGCGGCCGCATCGCGATCGCCGCAGTCGCGCTCCTCGTTGCCGCGGGTTGCGTCCTGGTGATCGGGCAGGGGCTGCGGCAGGTGATCGACGCCGGGTTCGCCAGCCGCGACCCGGGTTCGCTCGACCGCGCGCTCGTGGGGCTGCTCGCGGTGGTCGCCGTGCTCTCGGCCGCGACGTTCACGCGCTTCTACTTCGTGTCGTGGCTCGGCGAGCGGATCACCGCCGACCTGCGCCGCGCGGTGTTCGGCCGCATCCTCGACATGCCGCCCGGCTTCTTCGAGACCACCCGCACCGGCGAGGTGATCTCGCGGCTCACGAACGACACGGCGCTGCTCGAGGTCGTGATCGGCTCGTCGGCCTCGTTCGCGGTGCGCAACCTCCTCATCACCACCGGAAGCCTGGTGATGCTGATCGTGACCAGCCCGAAGCTCACCGCGCTGGTCGTGCTCGGGGTGCCGCTCGTCGTGGTGCCGATCCTGCTCTTCGGCCGGCGCGTGCGTCGGCTCTCGCGCGCGACGCAGGACCGCGTCGCCGACGTCTCGGCCTACGTGGACGAGGCGCTGCACGAGATCCGCACCGTGCAGGCCTACGGCCACGAGCCGCACGACCGGCGGCTGTTCGCCGAGCGCGTCGAGACCGCGTTCGGCACCGCGCTCGCGCGCATCCGGCAGCGCGCGGCGCTGATCGCGATGGTGATCCTGCTCTCGTTCGGCGCGGTCGGCGTCATCCTGTGGATCGGCGGACACGACGTCCTCGCCGGCCGCCTGAGCGCCGGCGAGCTCTCCGCGTTCGTGTTCTACGCGGTGCTGGTCGCCGGCGGTGCGGCCGCGATCTCCGAGGTCATCGGCGACCTGCAGCGCGCGGCCGGCGCCGCCGAGCGGCTGATGGAGCTCCTCGCGACCGAGCCCGCCATCCGCGCGCCGGCCGATCCGGTGCGCCTGCCCGAGCCGCCGCGCGGCGAGGTGCGACTCGCGAGCGTGACGTTTCATTATCCGTCGCGGCCCGACGCCCCGGCGCTGGCCGATTTCTCGCTCGCCGTGCGTCCGGGCGAGCGGGTGGCGCTGGTCGGCCCCTCCGGCGCCGGCAAGTCGACCGTGTTCCAGCTGCTGCTGCGCTACTATGAGCCGACCGCGGGCGAGATCCTGGTCGACGGCGCGGACGTGCGGCGCGCCGATCCGCGCGCGGTGCGGCGCCGCTTCGCACTCGTGCCGCAGGAGCCGGTGATCTTCGCCGCCTCGGTGCGCGAGAACGTCCGCTATGCGCGGCCGGAGGCCGGCGACGCCGAGGTGCTCGCCGCCTGCCGCGCGGCCTACGCGATGGAGTTCGTCGAGCGGCTGCCCGACGGGCTCGACACCTTCCTCGGCGAGCGCGGCGTGCGCCTGTCCGGCGGGCAGCGGCAGCGGCTCGCGATCGCCCGCGCGCTGCTCGCCGACCGCGCGGTGCTCCTGCTCGACGAGGCGACGAGCTCGCTCGACGCCGAGAGCGAGCACTTCGTGCAGCTCGCCGCCGCGCGGCTGATGGAGGATCGCACCACCCTGATCATCGCGCACCGGCTCGCCACGGTGCAGGGCGCCGACCGCATCGTCGTCATGGACCACGGTCGCGTCGTCGCCGCCGGCACGCACGCCGAGCTCCTGCGCGCCGGCGGCCTGTACGGGCGCCTCGCCGCGCTGCAGCTCCTGGGCGAGGTCGAGGCCGCGTGAGGGGTGCGGTGCGCACGCTCGTCTCCGCTGCACTCGTCGCGCTCGCGCTCGCGGCCGCACCGGCGTCGGCGGAGACGCTGCGCGTGGGCTCGAAGCGCTTCACGGAGAGCTACATCCTCGGCGAGGTGGTGCTTCAGGCCGCCGAGCGCGCTGGCGTGCGCGCGACACACAAGGCGGGACTGGGCGGCACCGGCATCGTGTTCGCCGCGCTCGAGGCGGGCGCGATCGATCTCTATCCCGAGTACACCGGCACGATCGCGCGCGAGATCCTCGGCCTGGAAGGCAATCCCTCGATCGACGAGCTGAACGCGGCGCTCGCGACGCGCGGTCTGGCGGTCGGCGTGCCGCTCGGATTCAACAACACCTACGCGCTCGCGATGCGCGAGCGCCACGCGCAGGCGCTCGGCGTACGGACGATCTCCGACCTCGCGCGGCATCCGGACGTGCGGCTCGGCCTCGGACCTGAGTTCATCGCGCGGCCCGACGGGTGGCCCGGCGTGAAGGCGGCCTACGGCCTGCCGCACCCGACGCCGCCCGCGCTCGACCACGGCCTCGCCTACGAGGCGATCGCCGCCGGCCGCATCGACGTGATGGACATCTACTCGACCGACGCCAAGATCGCGCGCTTCGGGCTGCGCGTGCTGGCCGACGACCGCGGCTTCTTCCCGCAGTACGACGCGGTGCTGCTCCACCGGCACGACGTGCCGGAGCGGTTCCCGGCCGCCTGGCGCGCCCTGCAGGCGCTCGAAGGACGCATCGACGCCGAGCGCATGATCAAGCTGAACGCGGCGGCGGAGATCGAGGGCAGGACTTTCGCGGCCGCGGCGCGGCTGGTATTCGACGACGCCCCGGCCGATGCGGCGGCAACCAGGGGATCGCTTCGCAATGCGCTGTTCGGCGGCGATCTCGGGCGCCTGACGCGCGAGCATCTCGTGCTCGTGTTCGCATCGCTCGCGGCCGCCGTGCTTACCGGAGTGCCGCTCGGCGTCGTCGCGGCGAAAGCCCCCGCCATCGGGCAGGCGGTGATGGCGGCGGTAGGTGTCATCCAGACCGTGCCGGCGCTTGCGCTGTTCGCCTTCCTGATCGCGGTCATGGGCACGATCGGCGTCGGGCCGGCGCTTGTCGCACTGTTTCTGTACGCGCTCCTGCCGATCGTGCGCAACACGCACGCCGGCATCGCAGGAATCCGCAGGACGATGCGCGAGGCGGCGCTCGCGCTGGGCCTCGGCGTGCGCGACCGGCTGCTGCTGATAGAGCTTCCGCTCGCTGCGCCAGCCATTGTCGCGGGCGTCAAGACCTCCGCGGTGATCAACGTCGGAACGGCGACGATCGCGGCCTTCATCGGTGCGGGCGGCTACGGCGAGCGAATCGTGCAGGGGCTCGCCCTGAACGACACCAATCTCATGCTCGCGGGGGCCTTACCGGCGGCGGCGCTCGCGATCCTGGCGCAGGCGGTGTTCGAAGTGCTGGAGCGCTGGGCGAGCCCAGTGGCACGCGCCGGCGTCGGTTCGTAAATCCGCTCGGCGGCGGCGCTCGCGATCCTGGCGCAGGCGGTGTTCGAAGTGCTGGAGCGCTGGGCGAGCCCAGTGGCACGCGCCGGCGCCGGTTCCTAAATCCGCTCGGCGGCGGCGCTCGCGATCCTGGCGCAGGCCGTTTTCGAAGTGCTGGAGCGCTGGGTGAGCCCAGTGGCACGCGCCGGCGTCGGCGGATGATCCGCATCCGATCCGCGCCGTGGCCAAGGCGCGTGCCGCTGTTGTATCATCGGCCCGACTTTGTCTCGCGCCGGCAAAACGACGAACGACTCCGCCGCGCGGTGCGCTAGCGACAGGACCAGAGGGGGAACGATGCAGATCGGTATTCCCGCCGAGACGCGCGCGGGCGAGTCGCGCGTCGCCGCAACGCCCGAGACGGTGAAGAAGCTCGTCGCTGGAGGGCACCACAAGGTCCTGGTCCAGGCGGGGGCCGGCGTGCGCGCGAGCATCCCGGACGCCGACTTCCAGTCCGCCGGCGCCACGATCGCGGGCTCCGCCGGCGAGGTGCTGTCGCAGTCCGACATCGTGCTCGTGGTGCGCGGGCCGGAGCCGGCCGCGGCCGCGCAGATGAAGCGCGGCGCGATCCTGGCCGGGCTGCTCAATCCCTACGACGCCGCAACGGTCGGGAAATCTATGCCGAGGCCGGCGTCACAGGATTCGCGCTCGAATGGCTGCCGCGCACCACGCGCGCCCAGTCGATGGACGTCCTCTCCTCGCAGGCGAACATCGCCGGCTACAAGGCGGTGATCCTCGCGGCGAACGAGTACGGCCGGTTCATGCCGATGCTGATGACCGCAGCCGGGACGGTGAAGGCGGCGCGGGTGCTCGTGCTCGGCGCCGGCGTCGCGGGGCTGCAGGCGATCGCGACCGCCAAGCGCCTCGGGGCGGTGGTCGAGGCGTCCGACGTGCGCCCGGCGGTAAAGGAGCAGATCGAGTCGCTCGGCGCGAAATTCCTCGACGTGCCGTATCTCACCGACGAGGAACGCGAGATCGCCGAGGGCGTGGGCGGCTACGCCCGTCCGATGCCCGCCGATTGGATGCGCCGCCAGGCCGAGCTCGTGCACGAGCGCGCGAAGGCCGCCGACATCGTGATCACCACCGCTTTGATCCCCGGGCGTCCGGCGCCGAGGCTGATCAAGTCCGAGACCGTCGCGCAGATGAAGCCCGGCGCGGTGATCGTCGATCTGGCGGTCGAGCAGGGCGGCAACGTCGAGGGCGTCGAGCTCGGCAGGATCACCCTGCGCGACAACGTGAAGATCGTCGGTCTGGCCAATCTGCCGGCGCTGCTCGCCGCCGACGCGAGCGCGCTCTACGCGCGCAACCTGCTCAATTTCGTCGGCGTGCTGCTCGACCCCAAGACCGGCGAGCTCAAGATCGACCGCGACGACGAGATCGTCGCCGGTGCGCTGGTGTGCATCGACGGGGAGCGGTGAAGAAGAGCTAGGGGAGAGTGTGCTGTGGACAGTGGACAGTGAGCGGCGAACCGCGACGCGCGACCGCCCGCTGCCGACTGTCCACTGTCCACTTGCTCCGAAGGAGCATGAAATGACCGAAGCCATCGATCCGACCGTCTTCTACCTGATCGTTTTCGTGCTGGCGGTTTTCGTCGGCTACCACGTGATCTGGAACGTGACGCCGGCGCTGCACACGCCGCTGATGAGCGTCACGAACGCCATCTCGTCGGTGATCATCGTCGGCGCGCTGCTCGCCGCCGGCTCCGGCGGCGAGGACTTCGGGTCGATCGTCGGCGCGGTCGCGGTCGGGCTCGCCGCGGTGAACGTGTTCGGCGGCTTCCTGGTGACGCAGCGCATGCTCGAGATGTTCCGAAGGAAGCAGCCGAAGTCCGGCGAGAAGAAGAGCTGAGGGGGCGGGCATGTCGGGCAACCAAGTCGCGCTCTGGTACCTCGTCGCGTCGGTGCTGTTCATCCTGGCGCTGAAGGGGCTCTCGCACCCCGAGTCGGCGCGCCGCGGCAACCTGTTCGGCATGATCGGCATGGCGATCGCGGTCGTCGTGACGATGGCGATCGTCGAGAATCGCGTGCCGATCATCCTCGCGATCGCGATCGGCGGCACGATCGGCGCGATCGTGTCGCGGCGCGTCGAGATGACGCAGATGCCGGAACTCGTAGCCGCGATGCACTCGCTCGTCGGCATGGCCGCGGTGCTGATCGCGATCGCCGCGGTGAACGACCCGGCTGCGTTCGGCATTCCCGACCCGATGCCGGCCGGCAACCGTCTCGAGCTCTTCATCGGCACGTTCGTCGGCGCGATCACGTTCTCGGGCTCGGTCATCGCGTTCGGCAAGCTGGCCGGGCTCGGCAAGCACTTTCGCCTGTTCTCGAGCGCACCGGTGGTGTTTCCGGGCCAGCACCTGCTCAACCTCGCGCTGGCGCTGGCGATGATCGGGTTCGGGGTGGCGTTCTTCCTTGCGCCCGACAAGGCGTGGACCGCATTTGCCATCATGACCGCTGTCGCCTTCGTGCTCGGCGTGCTGATCATCATCCCGATCGGCGGCGCCGACATGCCGGTGGTGATCTCGATGCTGAACAGCTACTCCGGTTGGGCGGCTGCGGGCATCGGCTTCTCGCTCGGCAACACCATGCTGATCATCGCCGGATCGCTGGTCGGCTCCTCGGGCGCGATCCTCTCGTACATCATGTGCCGCGCGATGAACCGCTCGTTCATCAGCGTGCTCCTGGGCGGGTTCGGCGGAGCCGAGGGCGCTGCGGCGGCCGGCGCCGAGCAGCGGCAGGTGAAGTCCGGCTCGGCCGACGATCTGGCGTTCCTGCTCGCGAACGCGGAGAGCGTGATCATCGTGCCCGGCTACGGCCTTGCGGTGGCGCGCGCGCAGCACGCCGTCAAGGAGATGGCGGAGAAGCTGATCGAGAAGGGCGTGCAGGTCCGCTACGCGATCCATCCGGTGGCGGGCCGCATGCCGGGGCACATGAACGTGCTGCTCGCCGAGGCCGAGGTTCCCTACGACCAGGTCTTCGAGATGGAGGACATCAACAACGAATTCGGCACGACCGACATCGCGCTGATTCTCGGCGCGAACGACGTCGTCAACCCGCTCGCGCTGGAGAAGGGCAGCCCCATCTATGGCATGCCGATCCTCGAGGCGCACAAGGCGCGCCACCGTGGTCGTGAACAAGCGCTCGATGGCCGCCGGCTACGCTGGCCTCGACAACCCGCTCTTCTACATGGACCGGACCATGATGGTGTTCGGCGATGCGAAGAAAGTGATCGAGGACGTGGTGAAGGCGCTGTAAGAGAACGCTGGCAGTGGACAGTGGGCAGTGGGGCAGCGGACGAAGCGATGCGAGCGTCTAGGCTTCGTTGAACTGGCAACTGCCAACTGCCAATGCCAACAATCGGCCGCCCGCCGTCCACCGTCCACTGTCCCCTGTCCTGATCTCGCCCCATGAGCTTCGAGGGTTCCGCCGCTGCCCGAAAGCGCATCCTAGCCCGCATCCGCCGCGCGCAGGGCCGCGGGGCGAGCCGCCCTTCCGAGGCCGAGCTCGAGGCGGTCGAGACCTACCTGCGCGCGCACCCGCGCGGGCCGGCACCGCGGCAGGGGGAGGAGCCGGTGGCGCGGTTCCGCGCACGCGCCGAGGCGATGCAGACGACCACCGACCTCGTCGAACGCTGGGCGGAGGTTCCGCCGGCGGTCGCCCGCTATCTCGACGCGAACGGATTGCCGGCTGCCGGCTGCGTCTGGCCGCAGCTCGCGCAGCTCGACTGGGCGGGCGCGGGCCTCGCGCTCGAGGGCCGCGAGGCGCACGGCGAGGATCCGGTCGGCGTGACCGGCGCGTTCGCCGGTATCGCCGAGACAGGCACCGTGATGCTCGTGTCCGGGCCGGAGACGCCGGCCAGCGTGAGCCTGCTGCCCGAGACCCATGTCGCCGTCGTGGTTGCAGAGCGGATCGTCGCGCACATGGAGGACGCCTGGGATCTCGCGCGCCGCGAGCTCGGTGCGCTGCCCCGGGCGGTGAACTTCATCTCCGGACCGTCGCGCACCGGCGACATCGAGCAGGTTATCATCCTCGGCGCGCATGGCCCGTACCGCGTGCACCTGATCGTGGTGCGCACCTGAGCGCGGTCTGTGCCTGATCCGCGCTCGCGGCGCCGTGCATGCGCGGCGAGCGCAGGGGAACGCCGGAGACTCCGCAGAATCACAGGCGAATGACCGACTTCTTCTTCCTGCCGGCTTGGCCGATCGCGATGCCGCAGCTCTTCTGGCTGGGCGTGCTGCTGCTCGCGGCGACCGCCCTCGGCGAGCTGCTCGACCGCTGGCTCCGCCTGCCGCGGATCCTCGGCTACGTCATCGCCGGCGCCCTGCTCGGCCCGGAGGTGAGCGGCCTTCTCACCGAAAGTGCGGTGCAGGGCCTGACGCCGCTCCTGGATGTCGCGATGGGCATCGTGCTGTTCGAGCTCGGCAGCCGCGTCGACCTGCGCTGGCTGCGGCGCAATCCGTGGCTGCTCGTCACCAGCGTGCTCGAGTCGGCGTTCGCCTTCGGCGCGGTGTACGCCATCCTGGCGGTGGTCGGCACCAAGCCGCTCGTCGCCGCCGCGGCCGCCGCAATCGCCGTCGCCACGTCGCCGGCGGTGGTGCTCGCGGTGTCGAAGGAGATGCGCGCGCAGGGCCAGGTCACCGAGCGGCTGCAGCTCTTCACCGCGCTCAACTCGGTGTACTCGTTCGTGGCGTTCGCGATGCTCTTCGCCTGGCTGCACCTTGAGGCGCGCGGCGGCATCGCCCTCGTCGCGATGCATCCGCTCTACCTGGTGCTCGGGTCGATCGCGCTCGCCGCGGCTGCGGCGGCCGCGCTGCTCGCCGCGCTCGAGCGCCTGGGTCCACGCGGCGACGTGCAGACCATCGCTGCGCTCGGCGTGGTGGTCGTCGCGGTCGCGGTCGCGATGGCGTTGAACCTGTCGGTCGTCATGGCGCTGCTCGGCATGGGCATCCTGACGCGCGCGCTGGACCGCAACCGCCGGTTCCTCGCCGTGTCGTTCGGCTACGTGGGGCAGCTCTTCATCATGGCGCTGTTCGCGCTGACCGGCGCGGCGCTGAAGCTGGATCTGGCGGCGACCGCCCTCGCCGCGGGGCTCGGCATCGCCGCCGCGCGCGCCCTCGGCAAGGCGGTGCCGGTGATCGCTCTTGCCAAGCCGAGCGGCCTTTCGTACCGCAAGGCCTCGCTCGTATCGGTCGGGCTGCTGCCGATGTCCGGCGTGGCGGTGGTGATGGCGCGCGAGGCGGCGTCGATCTGGCCGAGCTTCGGGCCGCAGCTGGGCGCGGTGGTACTGGCCGCGGTGCTGATCCTGGAGCTGCTCGGGCCGCTCGCGGTGCAGTTCGCGCTGCGCCGTTCCGGCGACGCGGCGGACGCGGAGTGAACGATGGAACCCACCATCGAATCGCGTAGGGAGCCGGCGCACGCGGGCGGCGAAGCGGCCGCGAGCGATGCGCTCGAGTTCACGCAGTCCGCGCCGCTCTCGATCGGCGTCGAGCTCGAGCTGCAGCTGGTGGAGACGCGCCGCTGCGACCTCACCCGCGCGGCCTCGGACCTGATCGCGCTGGTCGAGCGGCGGCCGCACCCGGGCGAGGTGAAGCCGGAGATCACCGAGAGCATGATCGAGGTGGCGACCGGCGTCCATCATCGCTACGATACGCTCGCCGCCGAGCTCCTCGCCATGCGCGACGCGCTCGGCGCCGCCGCCGAGAAGCTCAACGTTCTCGTGTGCGGCGGAGGCGCGCATCCGTTCCAGCACTGGCCGGAGCGGCAGATCTACGACCGGCCGCGCTTTCGCCACCTCTCCGACCTCTACGGCTATCTCGCGAAGCAGTTCACGGTCTTCGGCCAGCACATCCACATCGGCTGCCCGCACGGCGACGATGCGCTCTACCTCGTCCACTCGCTCGCGCGCTACGTTCCGCACTTCGTCGCGTTCGCCGCCTCCTCGCCGTACTCGCAGGGGGCGGACACGCAGTTCGAGTCGGCGCGCCTGAACGCGGTCTCCGCGTTCCCGCTCTCGGGGCGGGCGCCGTTCGTGCTGCGCTGGAGCGAGTTCAACGAGTACTTCGCCAAGATGCGCCGGCTCGGCGTGGTCGAGAGCATGAAGGACTTCTACTGGGACATCCGGCCGAAGCCCGAGTACGGCACTGTCGAGATCCGGGTGTGCGACACGCCGCTCACGGCCGAGCGCGCGGCCGCGCTCGCGGCCTATGCGCAGACGCTCGCGCGCTACCTGCTGATCGAGCGGCCGGTGCAGCTCGCCGAGGACCTGCTGCTCACCTACTCCTACAACCGCTTCCAGTCCTGCCGCTTCGCCTTCGATGGCGACTTCATCGATCCGGTGTCGCAGAAGCACGCGAGCCTGCGCGACGAGATCGCCGCGACGATGGAGCGGCTCGAGCCCCACGCGCGCGAGCTCGAGACCGAGGAGCCGCTCGCCGCGCTCGCGCAGATGGCGCGCGAGAATGCGAGCGACGCCCGCTGGATGCGCAGCCGCTACCAGCTCACCGGGTCGCTGCACGACCTCGTCTGGCAGCAGTGCCGAAGGTGGCGCGGGGAGGTGTGAGCGCCGCGCCGCAGGCCGCGCCATGACCCGGCGCCGGCCGCTGCGGGTCGGGCTCTCGGCGCGGCTGATGCACGAGCCGCCGGCCGAGCTCGGTTTCCGCGGCAAGACCCTGCAGTATCTCGAGGAGTCGGTCGCGCACTGGATCATGTCGCAGGGCGCGCTCGTCTTCATGGTGCCGACCATCGAGAGCGGAGCCGAAGTGCGGCGCGCGGCGGTGCACGTCTCGGACTACGTGCGCGAGATCGACGCGCTGGTCCTGCAGGGCGGCGCCGACGTGAGCCCGCGCAGCTACGGCGAGGAGCCGCTGCAGCCCGAGTGGTCGGGCGACCGCGTACGCGACCTGTACGAGATCGAGCTCCTGTGGGAGTGCGTGATCCAGGGCAAGCCGGTGTTCGGCGTCTGCCGCGGCGAGCAGATCATCAACGTTGCGCTCGGCGGCACGCTCTACCAGGACATCGCGACGCAGCTCCCGGACGCGATACGCCACGTCGACCGCACGGTCTACGACGAGCTCGTGCACGAGATCGCGATCGAGCCGGGATCGCTCCTCGCGCGGCTCTACCCCGACACCGCCGGCGCGCGCGTGACCAGCATCCACCACCAGTGCGTCAAGGCGCTCGGCAACGGCCTCGTGGTCGAGGCGCGCTCGCCGGTGGACGGCGTGATCGAGGCGATCCGCTACACCGGTGCCGGCGATGTGACCGGCGTTCAGTGGCACCCGGAGTTCCACCACCCGGGGGAGCGCATGCTTCTCGACAGCGGCCCGCTCCTGATCGACTTCCTGCGCCGCGCGGAGGAGCGGCGCGGCTGACGCGCCGCGCATCGATCGGGGCGGGGCGTCGATGCGAGCCCGACGTGTGCGCCCGGCCGGTGCCGCGCGGCGCGGCGCATGGGCGGTCGGGGCGGGCGCCGGCGCCGCGGCGTCTGGACGGGAACCTCTCGCGCCGATTGCGGCCTCACCTGTGGCGCTCCCCGGCGCCGCGGGTTATGGCGCCCGACGAATCCGGAACGGCTCTCAACCGCAGCCGGTCCCCCCTTTGCACGGAGGCCCCGACATGCCGCGAACGGATCGTCCATCCGAGACCCGAGCAACGAGCGCCGGACCACTCTCGACCGACGCGCTGTGCGCCATCGACGCGTACTGGCGCGCGGCGAACTACCTTTCGGTCGGCCAGATCTACCTGCTCGACAATCCGCTCCTGCGCGAGCCGCTCGCGCCCGAACACGTCAAGCGGCGCCTGCTCGGCCACTGGGGCACGACTCCCGGATTGAACTTCGTCTACGCGCATCTGAACCGCGTCATCCGCGCGCGCGAGCTCGACATGATCTACATCACCGGGCCCGGGCACGGCGGTCCGGCGCTCGTGGCGAACGTCTATCTCGAGGGCACCTACAGCGAGGTGTATCCGCATGTGTCGCAGGACGCCGAAGGCATGCGGCGCCTGTTCAAGCAGTTCTCGTTTCCGGGCGGCGTGCCGAGCCACGTCGCGCCCGAGACGCCAGGCTCGATCCACGAGGGCGGCGAGCTCGGCTACGCGCTCGCGCATGCCTACGGCGCGGTATTCGACAACCCCGAGCTCGTCGCCGCCTGCGTCATCGGCGACGGCGAGGCCGAGACCGGTCCGCTCGCCGCGGCCTGGCATTCGAACAAGTTCCTCAACCCGGCGACCGACGGCGCCGTGCTGCCGATCCTGCACCTCAACGGCTACAAGATCGCCAGTCCGACGCTGCTCGCGCGCATCGGCCGCGAGGAGCTCGAGAGCCTGCTCGCCGGCTACGGCCACCGGCCGTACTTCGTCGAGGGGTCGGACCCCGCGGCGATGCATCAGGCGATGGCCGCGGCGCTCGACCAGGCGCTGGACGAGATCCGCGAGATCCAGCACACCGCGCGCGCGAAGCGCGGCATGTCGCTGCGGCCGCGCTGGCCGATGATCGTGCTTCGCACGCCCAAAGGGCTGGACCGGACCGAAGGCGGTCGACGGCAAGAAGACCGAGGATTTCTGGCGCAGCCACCAGGTGCCCTTCGGCGACACCGCGACCAATCCGGCGCACCTTCGCCTGCTCGAGGAGTGGTTGCGCGGCTACCGGCCCGAGGAGCTCTTCGACGAGCAGGGCGCGCTCGTGCCGCAGCTCGGCGCGCTGGCGCCGGCCGGCGCGCGCCGCATGGGCGCCAACCCGCACGCGAACGGCGGGCAGCTGCTGAAGCCGCTGCGCCTGCCCGATTTCCGCGATTACGCGGTGAGCGTGCCGCGACCGGGCCACGCCAGCGCAGAGGCGACGCGCGTGCTCGGCAAGTTCCTGCGCGACGTGATGAAGGCGAACGGCGCGCGCCGCAACTTCCGCGTGTTCGGGCCCGACGAGACCGCGTCCAACCGGCTCGGCGATCTGTTCGAGGTCACCGACCGCGCCTGGCTCGCCGAGCGCCTGCCCGAGGACGAGCATCTCGCGCCCGACGGCCGGGTCATGGAAATCCTCTCCGAGCACACCTGCCAGGGCTGGCTCGAGGGCTACCTCCTCACCGGGCGGCACGGCTTCTTCTCCTGCTACGAGGCGTTCATCCACATCGTCGACTCGATGTTCAACCAGCACGCGAAGTGGCTCAAGGTGACCACCAAGGAGATTCCCTGGCGCCAGCCGATCGCCTCGCTCAACTACCTGCTCACCTCGCACGTGTGGCGCCAGGACCACAACGGGTTCAGCCACCAGGACCCGGGATTCATCGACCACGTGGTGAACAAGAAGGCCGACATCATCCGCGTCTTCCTGCCGCCGGACGCCAACACGCTGCTCTACGTCGCCGACTGGTGCCTGAGGAGCCGCGACTTCGTCAACGTGATCGTGGCCGGCAAGCAGGCGCAGGCGCAGTGGCTGGACATGGACGCCGCGGTCAAGCACTGCACCGCCGGCATCGGAATCTGGGAATGGGCGTCTAACGACATCGGCGCGCAGCCCGACGTCGTGATGGCCTGCGCCGGCGACGTACCGACGCTCGAGACGCTCGCCGCGGTAGCGCTCCTGCGCGAGCACCTGCCGCAGATCCGGGTGCGGGTCGTGAACGTCGTGGACCTGATGACTTTGCAGCCGCGCGAGGAGCATCCGCACGGGCTCGCCGACCGCGACTTCGATGCGCTCTTCACCACCGACAGGCCGATCATCTTCGCTTATCATGGCTATCCGTGGCTGATTCACCGGCTGACGTACCGCCGCACCAATCATGCGAACCTGCACGTGCGTGGCTACAAGGAGGAGGGCACTACGACGACGCCGTTCGACATGACCGTGCTGAATGATCTCGACCGGTACCATCTTGTGGGCGACGTGATCGACCGGGTGCCGAAACTGGGCTACCTGGCGGCGTACGTGAAGCAGAAGTTGCGCGACAAGCTGATCGAGCATCGCCAGCACATCACGCGCACCGGCGAGGACATGCCCGAGGTGCGCGACTGGCAGTGGCCGGGCTGAACCGTCGTCCGACCCCGCAGCGCATGCGTGTCGAGGTGCGACTGCACTCGCGCGGGAGGGGTATCCAACGGCCGGGTGGGAAGGGAAGCATCCCAACCCTTTCCCCGGGCTCCTTTTGCGTTGCGGGGATGTCTGACAGGGGAGCCCCTCCCCCGTAGTTCTTACGATTCCCCTTGCACGCAGAAGCCTGGCGGCTGCGCCGCGGAAAGGAGAGAGCATGGCAAGCACCTGGATAGTGGTCGCCGACAGCAGCTCGGCGCGGATCTTCGCGGCGCCGACGCCGACCGGGGGACTCGAGGAGCTCGAGTCGTTTGCGCATCCCGAGGGCAGGATGCGCGCGCAGGAGCTCACCAGCGACCTGCCGGGCCGCGCGTTCGACAGCGTGGGCGCCGGACGCCACGCGATGGAGAGCGAGGTCGGGCCGCGCGCGCAGGCGACCACCGTGTTCGCCCGGCGGCTCGCGGCGCACGTCGGGTCGGCGCGCGCGCGCGGCGAGATCGAGCGCGTACTGGTCGCGGCCCCGCCCGAGTTCCTCGGCCGGCTGCGCGACGCGCTTGACGACGCCACCCGCCGCGCGGTGGAGGCCGAGTTCCCGCTCAACCTGGTGAAGCTCTCGGCGGCGCAGATCCGCGCCCGCCTGCCGGAGAAGCTGTACTCGACCCTGGCGCCGCGCGGCTGACGCACGACGCGTTCCGACGCCCGCATGTCCGAGTTGCGACAGGATCCGGTCACGCGCGACTGGGTGATCATCAACCCGGAGCGCGCGTCGCGTCCGCACGACGCGCCTGGCGCCGCGCCGGCCGGGTGCCCGTTCTGTCCCGGCAACGAATCGCGCACGCCGGACGCGGTCGAGACCCTCGCCGGCCCGGACGGGCGCTGGCTCGTGCGCGCGGTGCCCAATCGCTACCCGGTGCTGCGCAGCCAGCCCGCCGCGGCCGGCGACGGCGCGCCCGCGCCGGCCGATCCGCTCTGGCGGCGGCTCGCGGCATACGGGCACCACGAGGTCATCGTCGAGACGCCGGACCACGGCGCCCCGCTCGGCCGCATGCCGCGCGAGCAGGCGCGCCGCGTGCTCGAGATGTACGTCCGCCGCGCGCGCGCGCTCGCCGCGGGCGACGGCGTCCTGCGCCAGATCGTGCTGTTCCGCAACCACGGGGCGCGCGCCGGAACGAGCCTCGTCCATCCGCACTCGCAGATCGTCGCGACGCCGGCGGTGGCGCCGGAGACGCGCCGCCGCGTGATGGACGAGATCGCGTTCTACGACGAGACCGGCTGCTGCGCCATGTGCCGCACCGTGGCGCGCGAGCGCGCGGCCGGCACGCGCATCGTGCTCGAGACCGCGCGCTTCGCGACCATCGCGCCGTATGCCTCGCGCGCGCCGTACCACCTGCAGGTCGTCCCGCTGCGCCACGCGCCCGCGTTCCCCGAGATCGAGGCGGCCGAGCTCGACGACCTCGCCGGACACCTGACGCGCGTGCTCGGCGCACTCGGCGCGCGGCTTGGCGACCCGCACTACAACCTGGTCGTCTCGAGTCCGCCGCTCGACCTCGTCCATCGCGCCGCGAGCTACTGGTTCGTCGAGATCCTGCCGCGCCTCACCACACCGGCGGGCTTCGAGCTCGGCTCGCGCATCGTCGTCAACGTCCAGCCGCCCGAGCGCGCCGCCGCGGAGCTGCGCGCGGCGCTCGGCGCGGCCGCCGCACCTGCGGGAGGAATCTGAATGGAGAAGTGCTTCCGGCCGCTGCGCATGGAGCAGTACGAGGCGCTGATCGGCGCCGAGGCGGTCGAGCGCATTATGCGCAAGGCGGACCGCCTGCGCGACCTGCGCGCGATCAACGTCAGCTCGACGTTCTACGGTGGCGGCGTCGCCGAGATCCTCTCGTCGCTCACGCTGGTGCAGCGGGCGATCGGCATCCGCGCCGACTGGCGACTGATCCAAGGCAGTCCCGACTTCTTCAGCGTCACCAAGAAGCTGCACAACGCGTTGCAGGGTGGCGATATCAACTGAGCGAGCTGAAGAAGGAGATCTACGAGGAGGTCAACTTCCAGAACGCTATCCGGATGGCAGTCGAGGCCGACGTCGTCGTGGTGCACGACCCGCAGCCATTGCCGCTCGTCACGCACTACCGGCGCAACTGCCCATGGGTTTGGCGCTGCCACGTCGACCTGTCGCAGCCGAACGCCGAGGCCTGGCGGTACCTGCGCGGGTTCGTCGACGAGTACGACGCGATGGTCGTCTCGCTGCCGGAGTACGCGCAGGAGGTCGGCGTGCCACAGCTCTTCTTCATGCCGGCGATCGACCCCTTCTCGATCAAGAACCGCGATCTCTCGGCGGGCGAGATCGAGGACCGGCTCGGGCACTACGGCATCCCGGACGACCTGCCGATCGTGGCCCAGATCTCGCGCTTCGACCGCTGGAAGGATCCGCAGGGCGTGATCGACGCCTTCAAGCTCGCGCGCAAGCAGGTCGACGCCACGCTGGTGCTGCTCGGCAACGTCGCCACCGACGATCCCGAGGGCCAGGAAGTGTTCGAGTCGCTGCTCGAGTGCAAGGAGGAGCGCATCCTGATCCTCACCGCGGAGGACAGCGCGCTCGTGAACGCGCTGCAGCGCCACGCGGCGGTGGTGCTGCAGAAGTCGCTGCGCGAGGGGGTTCGGACTGACGGTCACCGAGGCGATGTGGAAGGGCACCGCGGTCATCGGCGGCGACTGCGGCGGCATCCGTCACCAGATCGAGGACGGCAGGAACGGATTTCTCGTGTCCTCGGTCGCGCAGGCGGCCGAGCGCATCGTCGAGCTCGTGCGCGACGCCGACTTGCGGCGCCGCCTCGGCGAGGCCGCGCGCGAGACGGTGCGCGCGAGGTTCCTCATGAGCCGGCTGGCCGAGCAGTACCTGGATCTCTTCGCTGCGTTCGAGCCGCGCTATGCGCTCAACCATCCGCGCGGCGGGGGCAGGCTGGAGTACGTGCCGCCGGGCGGGCGGCGACCGGAAAAGGCGGGGTGACATGGCCAGACGCTGCAAGGTGGCGATCGTCGGCGCCGGCACGGCCGGACTGGCGGCGCTCGCGGTGGTGCGGCGATCGACCGAGGACTTCGTGATCGTCAACGACGGGCCGTACGGCACTACGTGCGCGCGCGTGGGCTGCATGCCGTCCAAGGCGCTGATCGAGGTGGCGAAGCGCGTCCACCACCGCGCGAGCTTCCCCGGCATGGGGATCACCGGCGGCGAGCGGCTCGCGGCCGACGTGCCCGCGGTGCTGCGCCGGGTGAGAGGCATCCGCGACGACCTGGTGCGCGGCGTGCTGAAGCTCACCGACGGCCTCGGCGAGCGCAGCATCGCGGGCCGCGCGCGCCTCGCCGGGCCGCAGGCGCTCGAGGTGAACGGCCAGCGCATCGAGGCCGAGCGCATCATCCTCGCGACCGGCTCGCGGCCGGTCGTGCCCAAGCCGTGGCAGGCGCTCGGCGAACGCCTGCTCACCACGGACGGGCTGTTCGAGCAGCCCGATCTCCCGCGGCGCCTCGCGGTGATCGGTCTCGGCGCGGTCGGCGCGGAGATGGCGCAGGCGCTCGCCCGGCTCGGCCTGGAAGTGAACGCGTTCGATGCGCTTGAGCGCGTGGCCGGACTCACCGATCCGGAGGTGAACGACGCGGTGCTCGCCGTGCTGCGCGCGGATCTCGCCGGCGTGCATCTGGGCGCGCCGGCCGAGCTCGCCGCAGAAGGCGCCGCCGTGCGCGTGCGCGCCGGCGGCGCAAGCATGCTGGCCGACAAGGTGCTCGTGGCCCTGGGGCGCCGGCCGAACCTGGACGAGCTCGGGCTCGAAACGCTGGGCGTTGCGCTCGACCGGCGCGGCATGCCGCCGTTCGATCCGACCACGATGCAGATCGCCGGCATGCCGGTGTTCATCGCCGGCGACGCCGACGGCCACGCGCCGGTCCTGCACGAGGCGGCCGACGACGGCTGGATTGCGGGTGCCAACACGCTGCGCGACGCGCCGGAGTGCTACGAGCGACGCACCCGCCTCGGCATCGTCTTCACCGATCCGAACGTCGCGGTTGTCGGGCGGGCGTTCGCCGAGCTCGTGCGCGACGAGGCGGCGATCGGCGAAGCGCGGCTCGAACGCCAGAGCCGGCTGCGCATGAGCGACGAGGACCGCGGCGTGATCCGCGTCTACGCCGAGCGCGCCTCCGGGCGGCTCATCGGCGCCGAGCTCTTCGCGCCGGGCGGCGAGCACCTCGCGCACCTCCTCGCGCTCGCGGTACAGCAGCGCCTCACGCTCGCGCAATTGCTGCGGCTGCCCTACTACCATCCCACGCTCGAGGAGGCGCTGCGCTCGGCGCTGCGGGCGGCTGCAAAGCAGGTCGCGGGCGCGGGTGGCCCGGACCTCGCCGGCTGCGAGCCACCGGCGGCCGCGGCGCTCGGTTGAGACGCAGCCTCCCGGACGAGGACCGTGCCTTACGGATCGGTCGCCGAGCTGCCCGCGCCGGTGCGCGCGCACCTGCCGAACGCGGCGCAGGAAATCTACAGGGAGGCGTTCAACAGCGCCTGGGAACAGTACGCCGGGCGTGCCGACCGCGAGGCGGTCGCGCACAAGGTGGCCTGGACGGCGGTGAAGCGGCGGTTCCGGAAGCGGGGCGAGCGCTGGGTCGGGAAGTAGACGCGCGCGTCATTGCACGAAGCTTGACCACGATCAATTCGCGGGTGCGCGACCCCGATAGGCTGCAAAGCGCGCAGGCGTGCGGAACACACGTGCTACTCGACCCGAAAGGAAACCACATGGCCACCCGAAAGACCCGTCGCAGCAAAGGCAAGCCGCGCAAGACGAGCATCGGCCGCGTACAGGCCGCGCAGACGCGCGCCGAGCGGTCGCTGCGGCGTGCGGTGCGCACCGGCACGACCGGGGCGCAGGCCGCGGTGGCCGCGGTGCGCGACGCCGCGAGCACGATCGTGCATGCCGGCCTGCGCGAGATCGAGGCGGTGGCGACCGCGACGCGCAAGGCGCTGCAGCGCTTTGTCGCCTCGAGCGAGCGCGCCGCGAAGTCGACCACGCGCAGCGTCACGAAGGCCGCGCGCGGAGCCGCGCGGTCGGCGCAGCGCGCGGCGCGCCGGAGCGGCCGGGCGGCGCAGGCCGGCGCGGCGAAGCGGGTCGAGCTCGCGGCGCGGCGCGCCGCACGCGCGGCCCGGCGGCGCGTCCGGCGCACTCTCGGCTGAGGCGTCCAGCGGCGCGGAACCGCTGCGGCGCGCACGCGCGGAGGAAGATGTCGCGATTCGAGAAGATCGCGATCCTCGGCGCGACCGGCCCGACCGGGAAGCACCTCGCCCGCGAGTGGCTGCGCCGCGGAGCGGCGGTGCGGGTCGTCTCGCGCAGTGCGCTGAACCTCGCGCGCGCCTTCGGTGCGGGGAGCGTCGAGCGGGTGGCTGCGGACGCGCTCGACGGCGCGGCGATCCGCCGCGCGCTCGCCGGCTGCGATGCGGTGTTCGACTGCATCGGCCTGCCGCTCGAGCGCATCCGCGACCATCCGCCGACCGCGCGCAACGCGGTCGAGGCGGCGCGCGAGACTGGTGCGCGCCTGGTGCACGTGTCCAGCTACTGGGCCTACATCCCGATCGTACGCACGCCGCTCGCCGAGAGCCACCCGCGCACCGGCGGTGGGCTCGCGGTGCGGATGCGGCGCGAGGCCGAGGACATCATGCAAGCCGGCGGGGCGGCGGTCGTGAACCTGCCGGACTTCTACGGCCCCGAGGTCCATCTGTCGATCCTCAATCGCGCCCTCGAGCAGGCGACCGCCGGTCGGACCGTCGAGTGGATCGGCTCGGCGCGCACGGCGCGCGAGCACGTCTATGTGCCCGACGCGATGTGCACGATCGCCGAGATCGCGCAGCGCGAGGCCGCCTATGGCGAGCGATGGATCGTGCCGGGCGCCGGCCCGATCGACCTCGACGGAATGCGCGCGATCGTGCAGCGCCATCTCGGCCGCGAGGTCCGTGTGCGCTCCGCCGGCCGGCTCGCGATGACGCTGCTGGCGCTCCTGTCCCGGGACGTGCGCGCGCTGCTGGCGCTCGTGCCGACATACGTCGCGCCCATCGCCTACGACGGATCGAAGCTCCGCGGGCTGATCGGCGCGATTCGGGCGACGCCCTATGCGACGGGCATCCCGGCGACGCTCGATTGGATTGCGGGCCGCGCGCCGGCCGCTTCCGGCTAGCGCCGGCGTCGCGGCGGTTCCTTGACCGGCGGTCCGCCGTCCTCCGGCGGCTCGACGGGCGGCTCCTCCGGCGTCGGGTCGTCGACCGGGGGGCGGCGCTCGTGTCCCGGCGGCTCTGCGGGCGGCGGCTCCGGGCGCGGATCCTTTACTGGCCGGCGCCGGCGCTCGCGCTGTGCGAAAGCGGGAGCGGTCATGATCGCGTTCCTCTCATCGGTCGACCTCGGGCGGGCGGACGGCGCCCGCGGCGAGCAGCGCGCCGAGGGCGGTGCGCAGGCGCGTGCAGTACTCGGCCTGGTCGGAGTGCACGGCGAAGCCGCCGCCCGACGCCTCGTGCAGCGCCTCGACCTGACGCTGCAGCGCCGCGCGGAGTGGCTCTGGCAGGTCGCCGTCGGCGATGGACGCGATCGCCTCCAGCAGCCGGAACAGCACCGCCGGCGTGCCGCGCGCCGCCTGGCGGATCTGATCGAACGCGGCATCGACCATGCCGCCGTAGGTGAGCGGCACGCAGACGAGCCGCACGCGGCCGCTCGCGTCGCGCGAGTAGCGCGAGGGCAGCGCGCGCTTGGCGAGCAGCGCGAGCGCCGAGGCGAGCCGGTCGATGCAGTTCAGGGCGGTGTACGGATCGTTGATCCCGGGCGAGAGCGCGCGCAGCGCCACCTCGACGAGCTGATGGACGGCGAACTCCGGGTCCTGCGTCGACGTTCGCTCGCGCCCGGTGACGAGCGCGCCGGCGACGCGCGCGGCGAGCGCCGCGTCGACCGCCGTCGCCGGGGAGACCCAAGCGAGCGGCCGTCCGGCGATCAGGAACTGCCCCGGCCGGTGCGCGAGGCGGATGAGCAGGTCGCGCTCCCGCGCGACCTCGACCAGACCGGCGACGTCGATCGCCTGGACGTACCCCGAGCGCGGCGCCTCGATCGCAAGCTCGTCGCGTTGTGCCTTCCCGGGCGCGCGGCCCGCTTCCAGCTCGTCGTCCGGCGCCGCTCGGCGCGCCCCCGGCGCGCGCTCCGGGAAGCTCGCGCACACCGATTCCTCGAGGTTGCCCGCGACGTCGTCGATCACGTGCGCCGCCTGCACGAACCGCGATACGTGGTGGATGAAATAGATCAGCAGCGCGAACGCGGTGATGCCCAGCACGACGCCGCCCGCCACAGCGGTCTGCGGCACGAACGCCGCGCCGGCCTCGCTGCGCACCGCGGCGAGCGCGAGCAGGCAGTAGACGAAGGTGCCGACGAACAAGCCCATCACGACCTGCGTGCCGTTGTGCTGCATGAAGTTGCGCATCAGGCGTGGACCGAACTGCGACGAGGCGGTATTCAGCACCACCATCGTGATCGAGAACACGAGTCCGGCGACGGTGATCGCCGAGCCCGCGATGGTGGAGAGCAGGGCGCGCGCCCCTTCGGGTCCGGTGAGGTCGAAGCGCTGCAGCCCGGCGGCGCCGCGTGCCGGCCCGGCGGCGTCGGTCCAGATCAGTGCGGCGGCGAGCGCGGCCGCGCCGATGCTGAGCAGGCCGGGGACGAACCAGTAGCTCGCGCGCAGCTGCCCCCAGATGTACGCGAGGCGGGGACCCATCCTCGCCGCTACTCGTGCGCGATTGGTTTGGCGGTGAACAGGTAGTCGCGCAGCTCGCCGTCGAACTTCGGAACACGTCGGCGGATCCACTCGAGAACCATCGCCGCGTGCTCCTTCTCCTCGTCGCGGTTATGCGCGAGGATCGCGCGCAACTCCGGGTCCTTGCACGCATCCACACGCTGGTTGTACCAGTCGACCGCCTCCAGCTCCTCCATCAAGGAGACGATCGCGCGGTGCATGTCGCGGGTCGCGTCGCTCAGCTCGCCGGCCGGTTCGTGGTAGCCCTCGCTTGCCATCGTCATTGCTCCCAGGTTGTGCGTTCGGACGTGCGCGCTGCTCGCGCGCGGCCACATCATAGCGCGGCCGGCGCGGACTGCACGCCGGGCCACACGAGCGTCATGCGCAGCGGCAGATGATCGGACGCCGCGCGCGCGCGGGCGTTCGCATGCGTCGCGAGCGCGCGGCGCAGCGTGCGCGGCTCAACCCAGATGCGATCGAGCGCGAAGAGCGGCCAGCGCGCGGGGAAGGTCGCGGGCGCCGGTGCGCGGCCGAAGTGCGCGCGCACCCACTGCAGCGTACGGCCCCACAGGAACCACTCGTTCAGGTCGCCCATCAGCACCACCGGCTCGGCCCGCACCGGCGCGAGCAGCCCGAGAATGCGGCGGACTTGCGACCGCCGCTCGGCCGGCGCGAGGCCGAGATGCGTCGCGATCACGCGTAGGCTGCCGTGCGGCGTGTCGAGTCGGAGGTCGAGCGCTCCGCGCGGCTCGCGACCCGGCACGCTCAGGTCGACGCGGTTCACCGCACGCACCGGCAGCCGCGTGAGCACCGCGTTGCCGTAATGGCCGGTCTGCGCGAGCAGCGTGGGGCTGGCCACTCCGGCGCAGCCGAGCGCACGCGCGAAGTCCTCCAGCAAGTCGAGGGCGGCGGCCGGGTGCCACTCGAGCTCCTGCAGCGCCACGACATCGGCATCGAGCTCGCGCAGCACCGCGAGCACGCGCTGCGGATCGCGCCGTCCGTCCGCGCCGATGCAGCGGTGGACGTTGTAGGTGGCGACCGCGAGCGCCATCAGGCGCCGCCCGGCTCCGCGGCGTCGCTGCGACCGATGCCGGAGCCGGCGCTGCGCCGCCGGAGCCAGCGGCGGACGGCGACCGCGCCGGCGACGATCGCCGCGACCACGAATACCAGCGTGACGAGCGTCGCGGTCGAGGGCTCGTGCAGTGCCGCGAGCAGGCGGTCCGCAAAGACGCTGACCGCGGCGATGCCGGGCGCCATACCGAGCACCGTGCCGAGGACGAAATCGCGCAGCCGGATGTGCGAGGCGCCCGCGACGAGGTTCACCACGGTGAACGGCGCCACCGGCAGGACGCGCACCGCCACGACGGCGAGCACGCCGCGCCGCCCGAGCCGGCGGGAGAGGTCGTTCAGCCGCGCGCCGGCCAGCCGACGCACCGCATCGCGGCCGAGCCAGTGGCCGATGCCGAAGCCGAGCATGGCGCCGCCGAGCGCGCCGGCGAGCGCGTAGGCGAACGCGGCGAGCGGGCCGAATACGACGGCGGTGGCGACGATGAGCAGCGTGATCGGCAGCGCAGTGAGCGCGGCGACGGCGTAGGCGCCGAGCACCCACACCGGCGCGAGCGCCGAGCCGCGGATCGCCGCGCCAGCCTCGGCCAGGCGCTCGCGGTCCAGCCATTCGGCGAGCGGGCCCCAACGCCAGGCCGCGGCGAGGAGGGCGATGCCGACGACGAGCGCCGCGAACGCGGCGATGCGTGCGCCCGCGCGCGGCTGCTCGGCCGGCGGGACGAGCTCCTCGACGATCTCCTCCGGATCGACCGGTTTCTCCGGATCGATCACATTGGCGTCGGGCACCAGCGCATCGACCTGCGGATCGATCTCGGCGTCGAGCGGCGCGAGACTGCGCGCGCCGCCGCGCAGCGCCTCGATCGCGGCGACGAGCGAGCCGCATCGGGCGAGCGCGTCGGCGACGTCGTCCGGCGGCGCGCCGAGGTGCTCTGCGAGCAGCCGCGTGCGCAGGGCCGCGATCGCCTCCGCGACGCGGGGCTCGTTCGCCTCGATCGCGAGGTCGCACTCGGTGTCCAGCCCCATCGAGCGGTTCGCCAGGTTCGCGGAGCCCACGCGCACCAGCCGATCGTCGACGATCATCAGCTTCGCATGCAGGTTGATGCAGGCCTCGCCCAGCCCGGCCTGGGTAGGGCAGTACACGCGCAGCCGCCCGTGGCGATCGGTCTCGCGCAGGCGCCTCACCAGCCGCGCGCGCAGCACCGCCATCGTGTTCTCCTCCAGCCATCCGCCGCCGCGCAGACGCGACACGACGACGATCTGCGGGCCGTCGGGCTCGGCCAGCCGTGCGGCGAGCGCATCGGCCACCGCCGCGGACGTGAAGTACTGGTTCTCGATGTAGATCGACCGGCGCGCCGCCCGGATCGCGTCGAGGTACAGTCGCTTGACCTCCTCGACGCCCTCGCGCTCCCGGTAGGGCGGCGCGGTACGCGCGATGCCGACCTCGACGTCGGTGACGTCGGGACGGATCGTATCGGGCCACGGATCCGCGGCGGGGGCGCACGGGGCGGGGTGCGGCTCGCCGCCGGTGGCGCGGCGCCAGCGCGTGCGCGCGAGCTCGCCGAGCGCGGCCGCGGCCTCGCCGTCGACCATGATCTGCACGTCGTGGAAGGGCGCGTACGGCTCGCCGGCCGGGTCGACGCGCCGCGGCTCGTCGGCGCGGTGCGCGGGCGTGTCCCAGCGGCGGACGGTGAGGTCGAGCCCGCCGACGAATGCGAGCGCGTCGTCGATCACCACGATCTTCTGGTGGTGGGACGCGCCGACCGGATGCCGGCCGTCGAGATGGAAGTGCAGCCGCCGGTGCGTGCGCCAGCCGAGCGTGTAGATCGGCGGCGAGCTCGCGCTCGAGCGCGTAGAGCATCGCAAAGTCCCAGCCGAGCACGTGGAGGCGCAGCGTATCGCGGCGCCGCGCGAGCGCATCGAGGAAGTCGCCGAGCGCTGCGGGCCAGCCGTCGTCGCTGCCGCCGGGCGCGAGCACGGTGCGGCTGTCGATATCCCAGCCGACCACGAAGATCGAGCGCTCGGCGCGCGCGGCGGCCGCACGGAACGCCGCGAAGTAGGCCTCGCCGTCGACCAGGAAAGCGGCGCGCCGGGCGCGCGCCACGCGCCAGCAATTCTCGCCCGGCCGGAGTATCGGGCCCGCTTCCGCCATCAGCGCCGGCGTCCGCCGAACGGCGGGCGGCCGCGCCAGTAGCGGATCATCAGGAAGCCTCCCACCATGCCGCCGAGATGCGCGAAGTGGGCGACGCCGGCCTGGGTGCCCGAGACGCCGAGGTAGAGCTCGATGCCGCCGTAGAGCGTGACGAACAACCACGCCGGCAGCGGCACGGGCGGAATGATCAGCATGATCACGCGGCGCGGGAAGTACATGCCGAACGCGAGCAGGATGCCGAACACGCCACCCGAGGCGCCGATTGTCGGGTAGGGCGGCGCGTGCCCCATGCCCGTCACGACGAGCTGCGCAGCCGCCGCGCTCAGGATGCACACGAGGTAATAGTTCAGGTAGCGCCGCTGGCCGACCACCCGCTCGATCTCGCTGCCGAACATGTAGAGCGCGAACATGTTGAACAGGAGGTGCAGCAGCCCGGCGTGCAGGAAGCCGTACGTGACGACCTGCCAGGGCATGAACCCGCCGCCTAGCGGCCACAGCGCGAAGAGCGAGATCAGCGGGCCGGCCGCGACCTGCACGAGCAGGAACACCACGGCGTTCGCGATGATAAGCGTGCGGGTGACCGGAGGGATATGTGCAAACATCGTCGTCGATGGTGCGAGGGTCCTGCCGGGCGGGTCTGAACGCAACGCCGCGGACGGGATGAGCAGCAGGGCTGGCGCGCCCGAGCCGCGCTTGCTTGGCGGCAACGTCGGCTACATATACCACGGGAACGCGCCGGCGCGTTCGTGCCGGCGCTGCCACCGCCGTGTAAGATCGGGCGAGCGCGAGGCGCGCAAGCGACGGAGTAGCGGTGGCCTCTCGCGCGGCCTCGGCAGCGGCATCCGGCCGGACTGCGGCGCGCGGTTCGTGGCCAGCCATCGAGAACGTGCAAGAGAGTCGATCGACGCTGCCGGTACGCCGGCTCCATGCGGTCGCAGCGCAGGACGCGCTGCGCGCGGTGGATTCGGCCGCGCACGGCCTTTCGACGGCCGAGGCCGCCGCGCGCCTCGCCCGCCTCGGCCCGAACCGGCTGCCCGAGCGGCGCGCGCGCTCGGCGCTCGAGCGCTTCCTGCTCCAGTTCAGGAACGTCCTCATCTACGTGCTGCTCGGCGCGGCCTGCGTGACCGCGCTCCTCGGCCACTGGGTCGACACCGGCGTCATCCTCGGCGTGGTGCTGGTGAACGCGATCGTCGGGTTCGTGCAGGAGGGCAAGGCCGAGCGCGCGCTCGATTCGATCCGCGCCATGCTCTCCCCCACCGCGCTCGTGCTGCGCGACGGGCGGCTGGCGACGATCGCGGCCCGCGAGCTCGTGCCCGGCGACGTCGTGCACGTCCAGTCGGGCGACCGGGTCCCCGCGGACCTGCGCCTGCTGCGTGTCAAGTCGCTGCGCATCGACGAGTCGTCGCTCACCGGCGAGTCGGTGCCGGTGGAGAAACAGGCCGAGCCGGTCGCGGCTGCGGCCCCGCTCGGCGACCGCGCCTCGATGGCGTTCTCGGGGACGCTCGTCACCTTCGGGCAGGGCCGCGGCGTGGTGGTCGCCACCGGGCGCGACACCGAGCTCGGCCGGATCTCGGAGCTGCTCGCCGCGGTCGAGTCGCTCGAGACGCCGCTCCTGCGCAAGATGGCGGCGTTCGCGCGCGCCCTGAGCGCCGCGATCCTGGCGATCGCGGCGCTCGCCTTCCTCGGCGGCATCGCGCGCGGCTACGCCGCGGCCGAGATGTTCCTCGCCGCCGTCGGGCTCGCGGTCGCCGCGATCCCGGAGGGCCTGCCCGCGGTCATGACCGTGACGCTCGCGATCGGCGTGCAGCGCATGGCGCGCAGGAACGCGATCGTGCGGCGCCTGCCGGCGGTGGAGGCGCTCGGCAGCGTGACCGTCGTCTGCTCCGACAAGACCGGCACGCTCACCCGCAACGAGATGACGGCGGCCGCGGTGGTCACCGCGGAGCGCGCCTACGACGTGAGCGGCGCGGGCTACGCGCCGCAGGGACGCTTCGTCGCCGGCGAGGCCGTGGTCGACCCGCTCGCCGGGGAGGCCGAGCACGCGACGCTCGTCGAGCTGCTGCGCGCGGGGATGCTCTGCAACGACGCCTGCGTCCACCAGCGCGAGGGCCGGTGGTCGGTCGACGGCGACCCGACCGAGGGTGCGCTGATCGTCGCCGCGATGAAGGCCGGGCTCGACCCCTTCCTCGAGAACGAGCGCCGGCCGCGGACCGACGTGATCCCGTTCGAGTCGGAGCACCGCTTCATGGCGACGCTGCACCACGACCACGCCGGCCACGCGTTCGTCTTCCTCAAGGGCGCGCCGGAGCGCGTGCTCGAGCTCTGCACGCACGAGCGGCAGGCCGGCGAGGACCGGCCGCTCGCGCGCGCGCTGTGGGAGCGCCGCGTCGACGCGCTCGCCGAGCAGGGGCGGCGCGTGCTCGCGGTCGCCACGCGCGCGGCCGCCCCCGAGACGCGCGAGCTGCGGTTCGGCGACGTGGAAGGCGGCCTGACGCTGCTCGGGCTCGCCGGCATGATCGACCCGCCGCGCGAGGAGGCGATCCGCGCGGTCGCCGCGTGCCGCGCGGCGGGCATCCGCGTGAAGATGATCACCGGCGACCACCGCGCCACCGCGGCGGCGATCGCGGCCGCGCTCGGCATCGCGCCCGGCGCGGCCGCGGCGAGCGGTCCCGAGCTCGAGCGCACCGACGACGAGCAGCTGCGCGAGGTCGCGCAGAACGTGAACGTGTACGCGCGCGTGAGCCCGGAGCACAAGCTGCGCCTGGTCGAGGCGCTGCAGGCGCGCGGCGAGGTGGTGGCGATGACCGGCGACGGGGTGAACGACGCGCCGGCGCTCAAGCGCGCCGACATCGGCGTGGCGATGGGCGTCACCGGCACCGAGGCCGCCAAGGAGGCCGCCGAGATCGTGCTGGCGGACGACAACTTCGCCTCGATCGCGAGCGCGGTGGAGGAGGGGCGCACCGTCTACGACAACCTGCGCAAGACGATCCTGTTCATGATGCCGACCAACGGCGCCGAGGCCGGCACGCTGGTCGCCGCGATCGCGCTCGGGCTCGCGCTGCCGATCCTGCCGGTGCAGATCCTGTGGGTGAACATGATCACCGCGGTGACGCTCTCGCTCGCGCTGGTGGTCGAGCCCGCCGAGCCGGACGTCATGCGCCGCCCGCCGCGCGATCCCGGCGCGCCGATCTTCTCGCGCTACTTCGTCTGGCGCACGGTGCTGGTCTCGCTGGTGGGCGTGGCCGCGACGCTCGGTATGTTCCTCTGGGAGCGGGCGGCCGGCGCGACGCTCGACGCGGCGCGCACCGCCGCGGTCAACACGCTGGTGCTGGTCGAGGCCTTCTACCTGCTGAACGCGCGCTTCCTCACCACGCCGGCGACGCCGCGCGCGCTCGCCTCGGGCAACCCGTACGTGCCGGCGATGATCGCCACCGTGGTCGGGTTCCAGCTCCTGTTCACCTACGCGCCCTTCATGCAGCGGCTGTTCCACTCGACCGCGCTCGACGCCGGGGTATGGCTGCGCGCGGCCGCCGCCGCCTCGTCGGTGTATTTCGTGGTCGAGCTCGAGAAGTGGCTGGTGCGGCGAAGCGCCTTGCCGGCCGGATAGGGCGCTCGGGGTCAGGGTCGCTTCGCGACCAGGACGTCGCACTGCGCTTCCAGCACGACGTGCAGCGAGACGCTGCCGAGCATGAAGTACGCGAGCTCGGAGCGGCCGCGCGCGCCGATCGCGACGAGGTCGGCGTCCTGGAACGGCATCGGCACACGGTGCGGCTCGGCGCGCTCGAGCGCGCGGCGTGCCGCTACAGCGGCCAGACGAGCAGCAGCATGGGGATGCCGACGGCCACGACCAGAACCTCGAGCGGCAGCCCGAGGCGCCAGTAATCGCCGAAGCGGAAGCCACCCGGGCCGAGGATCAGCGTGTTGTTCTGGTGCCCGATTGGCGTCAGGAACGCGCACGAAGCGCCGACCGCGACCGCCATCAGGAAAGGATCGGCGCTCGCGCCGAGCTGGCTCGCGGTGCCGATCGCGATCGGGCACATCACCGCGGCCGTCGCGGCGTTGTTCATCAGGTCCGAAAGCGTCATGGTGACCACGAGGATCGCGGCGAGCGCAACCACGGCGTGTCCTTGCGCGACGCCCTCGAGCAACACCCGGGCGATCAGGTCCGCGGTCCCGGTCGAGGCCATCGCGCCGGCGACCGGTATCAGCGCTGCGAGCAGCACGACGACCGGCCAGTCGATCGCCTCGTAGACTGCGCGCGGCGGCACGGTGCGCAGCGCCATCGACGCGAGCACGCCCGCGGCGAACGAGACCGCTGCAGGCACGAGCCCGAAAGCGGCGCCGCCCACGGCGATCAGCATGATCGCACCCGATAGGCTCGCCATGCGCTTGTCGGGGATACGCAGCGCTCGCTCGGCGAGCGGCAGGCAGCCGGTGCTCGAGGCGAACTCGGCGATCGCCTCCGGCGGTCCCTGCATGAGCAGCACATCGCCCCCTGCATGCGCATCGTGCGCAGCCGCGCCATCGAGCGCCGGCCCTGGCGGGACACCGCGAGCAGGTTGATGCCGTAGCGCGTGCGCAGGAGCATGTCGCTCGCCGAGCGGCCGACGAGCTCCGAGCGCGGCGGCACCGCGAGCTCGACGAGCGCGATCTCGTCCGAGGGCGGCGCCTCCTGCGCCTTTTCCTTCTCTTGCTCCTTTTCCTCCTCCTTCTCCTGCTCCTCCTTGCCTTGTCTGGCCTTCTCGTCGTCGTTCTCCCTCGACCGATGCGCGCGCTCCTCCGCTTCCTCCGCCGCCTGCCGCCCGTGCCCGCCGCCGCCGGCCCCTGCCTGCTCTTTCTCTTTCTCTTTCTTCTTGTTCTCCTCCTCCTCCTCGCGCGCCTCCGTTGCGCGCTCCTTCACCGCTTCCGGCTTCGACTCCTCGAGCTCGAGCCCGAGGCGCGAGAGCGCGTTCGCGAGCGCCTCGGCCTCGGCCTCGACGACCAGGATGTCGCCGGCGCGCACCCGCCGCCACGGACTCGGAGCGGTGACGCGCACCTCGTTGCGGACGAGACCGACCACCTGCGCACCGGCCTCCTCGAGCGCCCCCTCGATCTCGCCGAGCGTCATCGCGGCGGCCTTGCTGCCCTCGGGCACGCGCGCCTCGGTGATGTAGGCGCCGGTCTCGAAACCCTCGACGCCCGCCTGCTTGCGCGCCGGCACGAGGCGCCAGCCGACGAGCGCGACGAACACGACTCCGACCGCCGCCACGGCGAGCCCGACCGGCGTGAAGTCGAACATCGTGAACGTGCCCGCGCCGGTGTCGCGGCGGAAGCCGGACACGATGAGGTTCGGCGGCGTCCCGATCAGCGTGGTCATGCCGCCGAGAATCGAGCCGAAGGCGAGCGGCATCAGCACCTTGCCCGGCGGCAGCTCGAGGCGGCGGGCCATCTGGATCGCGACCGGCATGAGCAGCGCGAGCGCGCCGACGTTGTTCATGAATCCCGAGAGCACCGCCGCGAGCGCCGTGAGCGCGGCGATGCTCGCGGTGGGCCCCGCCTTCGCCGGCAGCACGGCGCGCGAGAGCGCGTCCACCGCCCCCGAGCTCTGCAGGCCCTGGCTCAGCACGAGCACGCAGGCCACCGTCACCACCGCCGGATGCCCGAATCCGGCAAACGCTTCCGTGAACGGCACGAGCCCCCCGAAAACGCATGCGAGCAGCGCGCCCGCCGCCACCATGTCGTGGCGCCAGCGACCCCAGAGGAACATCGCGACGGTGGCGGCGAGGACGCCGAGGATCAGCAGCTGGTCGGTGGTCATGCGTTCTTCCTTGCCGCGGCGTGCGCGGGCAGCACCGGGTCAATCCCGCTACGAGCGAGCGCCGAGCGACGCTTCCGGTCCCCGCCGAGGTCCGGGTCGCCGGACAGCGCGAGCCACGTCAGGATGTCCTCGCGCAGCGCGAAGCGCGCGAGGCGGCCGAGCCGGATGCCGCCTCCCATGGCCCTGTCTCCTCCGGTGTGGTGATTCTGCCGTCATCCGCGCGAGAGCGGGGATTCGGCAAGCCGTCGAGAAGGCGAGTACCCGAACTCTGGTCTACCGCCCCCGATGACCCCGTTCACGGACAAGTTTCGCGGGAGCGAAGACCGGCTTCTCACGCGGCCTCTTTCGCGGGTATGACCAAGGCCGAGGTTCTCTGGGCTAGCCGGCGCGCGCCGCGCCGCCGGTCGCGCCAGGCGGCGGCACCGCGAACGCGCCGCGCGCCGTCGAACACCGTGCGCCAGGCGAGCAGGAACGCGGCGGCGTTCCACGACTGGCGCGGCATGCCGGAGGGCGCGAGCGACTTGCCGTGCAGCCACTCGTTGAACTGCCAGCCGCCGAGCGCGTTCGCGCGCGCGACCTTCACGAGCTCGTGCGTGGCGCGCTCGCGTTGCCCCGCCGCCGCGAGCGCCGCCACCCAGAAGGCGCCGACGAACGGCCAAACGCCGCCGTTGTGGTACTGCCAGGCGAGGTTCTGGCGGTGGCGCGACATGTAGGGGCGCCACAGCATGCTCGACTCGCGGATCGGGTCGCACACCACGCGCACCGGGTAGGGCTCGGCGACGCCGGCGCGCTCGAGCGCGCGCAGCACCGCGAGCGCGGACTCCCCGTCGGCGAGCCCGCAGAGGACCGCGAGCAGGTTGCCGAAGACGTCGCCCTCGTCGCCGAAGAACGCGAAGTTCACGAACGAGAGGTAGAGCTCGCGGTTGCGCGCCCGGCGCCGCGCGTAGTGCACCAGCAGCCGCGCGCGGCGATACTCGGCGAGCGGCGCGTCGAACGGGCGGAAGAGCTGGTTCGCGCTCGCGCGCGTCGCCTGCGCGCGCGGCAGGCCGTACAGCCGCTTGACCCAGTACCAGAGGGCGTTCGTGTACAGCACGAAGCCCGAGCGCGGCATGATGTCGGCCCAGTCGCTCGCCTCGTTCTGCTGCAGCAGGAAGAAGCGCTGGTGCTCCTGCGCGTGGAGCCAGGCGATCGCGCGCGCGACCGCGCCTGCGTGCCGCTCGCGCAGCCGTAGCTCGGGGTCGCGCGCGTCCAGGAACGCAGTCGCGGCGAGCCACCACAGCGTGGCGTCGATGCAGCCGAGATACCAGAAGTCGGCCTCGGCGCGCGCGGGGTCGACGAACTTCGGCAGCTGACCGTTCCCGGCCTGATGGCGTGCGAGTGTCGCCAGGCCGGCGGGCGCTGCACGCTCGAGCTCGGGGTCGCCGGAGAGCGCCAGGCCGAGCGCGCACACCGCCGCATCGCGGCCGAAAATCGAGGTATAGCCGCGCGAGCGTGCTCGGGCGCCGGGCGCGGCGGCGAGAATGCCGTCGGGCGTCAGGTTCGCGCGCAGGAGCGCGACCGCCTCGCGCAGGCACATGTCCAGCATCGTGAGGTCCTCCGGCGCGAGCGGGCCGGCCGCGGGCGCGCGGCGCATCAGCGGGGCGGGGGCGCGGCCGGCTCCGCCGGCGGCCGGCCCGGCCCGAGCAGCCGCGCCGCGAGCGCCTGGAATAGCGGCTGCGGGCAGATCAGCCGCGACAACCCGGTCGCGACGAGCGAAGTGGCGATGAGCGGCAGCAGCATGCCGCGCGCGGCGGTCATCTCGAGCACGATCACGAACGCGGTGATCGGCACGCGCAGCACGCCGGCGAAGAACGCCGCCATGCCGAGGAGCGCGACCGCCGTGGCCGGCAGGTACGGCATGAGCGGGGCGAGGTTCGCGCCGAAGCCCGCGCCGATCGCGAGCGACGGTGCGACCAGGCCGCCCGGCACGCCGGATGCCGCCGAGACGATGGTCGCGAGGAACTTGGCGGGACCGAAGCTCCAGTGCACCTCGCCCGTCCCCTCGACGAGCTGGCGCGCCTCGTAGTAGCCGGTGCCGTAGACCGTGCCCTGCGACGCGAGCCCGATCAGCGCGACGGCGAGACCGCACGCGGCGGCAAAGCCGACCGGATGCCGCCGCGCGAGCGCGCCGATGCGGCCGGGCAGGCCGCCGAGCGTGAAGATCAGGATGCGGCTGAACAGCCCGCCGGCGAGGCCGCCCGCCACGCCGACCACGCCGACCGCGATCCAGGCGTCCTCGAGCCCCACGGCGGCCGGCGCGCGGCCGAAATAGGTGTAATCGCCGAGCACGGCGAGCGCGATGAAACCGGCGAGCAGCACCGCGGTCAGTATCACGCCGCTCGTGCGCTCCTCGAGCGAGCGGCTCATCTCGATCGCGAAGACGATTCCGGTGAGCGGCGTGTTGAACGCCGCGGCGGTGCCGGCAGCGGCGCCGGCGAGGATCAGGCTGCGGTCGAGCCCCGGATGGGTTCCGCGTCCGTGGCGGCCGAGCGCGTGCATGATCGAGGCGCCGATCTGGATCATCGGCCCTTCGCGGCCGAACGAGCCGCCGGTGCCGATGCCGAGCACGGTGAGCACGATCTTGCCGAGCGCGATCCGCAGGCCGATCAGCCCGGAGCGCGCCGAGCGCTCGGCGAGCGCGAGCGCGGCGAGCGTCGGCGGCACGCCGCTGCCGCCGGTGCCGGGGAAGAAGCGCATCAGCCACGCCGACAGCCCGAGGCCGAGCGGCGTGAGGACGAGCGGCAGGTAGGGCGAGCGGCCGGTCGCCTCGCGGAAGTACGCCTCGGCCGTATCGGTCGCCACCGCGAGCACGATCGCGGCGACGGCGACCGCGCAGGCTCCGCCCCAGAGCGCGAGCCGCCCGAGCCACACGCGATGCGACAGCAGCTCGTCGAGCTGTCCGGCCGGAGCCTCCGGCGTTGGCGTTGCGGCGGGCGCGTGCGGCCGGTCGCGGTCCGCACCGGCCGGCCGCGGCGCATCGCCCGTACCGGTCATCCGTCGTCTCGGCTGGCGAGCACGAGCAGCGCCGCGGGAAAGTGCGCGAAGAGGGCGGCCAGGCGCAGCTCGCCGCCGGCGGCCGCGAGCGCCTCGCCGGTGAGCACGTTGACCGCCGGTTCGGCCGGCGCGAGCGGCGCGAGCGACAAGGTCGTGTCGCCCCATGCCGCCTCGCCGAGCGGCGGCGTGCCGACCTCCGCGCCGAGCGACGTCCACAGCCGGCCGGCGACCGCGATCACGGCGCAGCCTTCGTGCCTGCGCGCGAAGGCCACGACGTGCTGCGCGCGCGCGCCAGCCACCGCGAGCGGCACGTAGTCGCCGCGCTCGAAGAGCTGCGGGTGCTCGCGCCTGAGCTCGAGCGCACGCCAAGTCGTCCAGAGCTTGGCGCGGCCGTTCTCCGGCGCGTTCGCCATCGCGCGCGCGACGTGCGCGAGCCCGGCCTTCCCGCCGGCGGCGAGCCGCCCGAGATCCTCCAGCATCGTGCGGCGCCGCGCGTAGTCCACCGGTCGGCGGTTGTCCGGGTCGACCAGGCTGAAGTCGAGCGTCTCGTTGCCCTGGTAGATGTCCGGGACGCCCGGCGAGGCGAGCTTGACGAGCGTCATCGACAGGCTGTTCAGCGTGCCGAACCACGCGACCGAGCGCGCCTGCGTCGCGAGGTCCTCGAAGAACAGGTTCCCCTCCGCGCGCCCGAGCAGCTGGCGCACGAACTCGGCGGTCGCGGTCTCGTAGGGCTCGCTGACGTTGATCCAGCTCGAGTGCACCTTCGCCTCGCGCACCGCCTTCACCATGTAGCGCTCGATGCGGTCGCGGTACCCGGCGAGCCGCTCGGCATCGAGATCGCCGAACGGAAACGTTCCGAGCAGTGTCTGGTACAGCAGGTACTCGTCGTTGCGCGAGGGCGCCGGAACGCCTTCCACCGTGCGCTTGCGCGCGCGGTTCATGCGGCTCCAGCGCCTGAGCAGCAGGCGCCACGCGGCCGGCGTCTCGGAGATGACGTCGATCCGCGCGCGCACGTCCTCCGAGCGCTTGTTGTCGTGGGTCGAGGTCGCGAGCATCGTGTGCGGCCAGCGCGCCGCGCGGTCGGCGCTCGCGCCGTGGAATGCCGAGACCGCGACGCCGAAGAGCTCCGGGTCGCCGCCGACCTCGTTCAGCGAGACGAGCCGGTTGTAGACGTAGAAGGCGGTGTCCTCGACGCCCTTGGCGGTCACCGGTGCGGTGAACTGCTGGAACTTCATCGCGAAGGCGCGGTAGCGCGCCTTCTGCTCGGCAGCGGCGTCCCTGGGCGGGCGCGCGAGCAGCGCCGAGCGCACGAAATCGAAGATCGTCACGTCGGCGGCGCGGCTGCGGCGCTTGGCGTGCGCGATCGCCCAGTCGACGTGGCGCCGGTCCTGCGCCGATGCGCTCCCGGCGATGTAGGTGCGGTACACCGGGAAGCAGGCGACCACTTCGGTGAGCGCCTGGCGCAGCGTGTTGAAGGTGTAGTCGCGCGTACGCCGGTCGGCGCGCGCGATGCGCAGCAGCGCGGTCGCGAGCACGGTGAGCTCGGAGGCGAGCGCCGCGCGCATGATCGCGCGCTTGCCGCGGTAGGCCACCTCGGCGAACGCGAGGTCCTCGCCGGCGAACGCGCGGTAGATCCGGTCGAGCTTGCCGCGCGCCGATGGATCGACGAACAGACCGTTCACGACGGTGGCGTAGCGGTAGCCGGTGGTGCCGTGCACCGCCCAGGTCTCCGGCACGTGCTCGTGACCGGCGGTGATCTTCTCGACCACCACGTAGAGCGGGCGGGCCGGCCGCCCGTCGTCCAGCGGCGCAGCGTCGATGCCGGCGAGCTGGGCGTAGCGGTCCTGCAGCCGCCGGAAGTACTGCGCCGGGTCGTACAGCCCGTCCGGGTGGTCGAGTCGGATGCCGTCCACCTTGCCCTCCACCGCGAGCTGGAGCACGAGCTGGTGGGTGGCCTCGAACACCGCTTCCTGCTCCATGCGAAGCCCGGCGAGGTCGTTGATGTCGAAGAAGCGGCGGTAGTTGATCTCGTCGGAGGCGACGCGCCAGTAAGCGAGGCGGTAGGACTGCGCTTCCAGCAGCTCGTGCAGCGCCTCGAAGCTCGCGCGCTCGCCGGCGACGCCGTTCATCTGGCGCACCGCGCGCTCGATCGCCTCGCACACGGCCGGGGTCTCGGCGGCGAGCCGCGCGAGCCGGCGCTTGTGCACCTCCTTGTCGCGGTGGCGCTCGGCGACGCGCTCGGGCGCGGTGTCGTCGCTCGCGGGCAGGTGGCCGAACGCGGCGACGAGGCTCGAGAGCTCGGCCTCGATCGGGCCGGGCAATTCGCCCTGTGCGAGCGCCTTGAGCGCGCGATCGAGGACGCGCGGATACTCGCGCGGATCGACCGGGAAGCGGTGCTCGAAGTAGAAGACGCTGAACGCGCCGCCCGCGGCGTCGAACAGCAGCTTGAGCTCCCCGCGCTCGAGCACCAGGCCGTAGTGGTCGCCGAGCACCGGCACCAGCACCCGGTTGGTGAGGTAGGTGTTGACCGGGTGCCAGTCGATGTCGAAGTACTCGGCATAGACCGAGGCTGGCCCGTTCTCCAGCACGTCGAGCCACCAGGCGTTGTCGGCGCCCATCACGCCCATGTGGTTGGGCACCACGTCGAGGAGCTGCCCCATGCCGTGACTGCGCAGCGTGGCGACGAAGCGCTCGAAGTCCTCGCGGCTGCCGATCTCCGGGTTGAGCGCGTCGTGGTCGATGATGTCGTAGCCGTGCATGCTGCCCGGGCGCGCGCGCAGGTAGGGCGAGCAGTAGACGTGGCTCACGCCGAGCGCGGCGAGGTAGGGGACGATCTCGGTCGCCTGCGCGAAGTTGAAGTCGCGGTTGAGCTGCAGCCGGTAGGTCGCACGCGGAATGCGCGCGGCGGCCGCGCCGGCGCGCCGCGGCCGCGCCGGCCGCGTCTCGCCGCGCAGCGCAGAGAGCGCGCGCGCGAGCTCGACGAACCGCTCGTCCTCGCCCATGCGCTCGAGCGCTTGCGGGAGCTTGCGGCGCCAGTTCGGATGCTCGTCGGTGGTGGCGGGCAGGTTCGCCTGGTCGCGCACGCCGAGCACGTCCTCGGGCTGCACGACCAGCACCTTGGCCGGCGAGCGCGCGAGGTAGACGTGCACGTTACGCGCGAACTCCGCGGTCATGCGCGGGACCGATACCGGGTTGGCGGCCGCACCCGTGGGCAGCAGACCCTCGCGCTCGAGCGCGAGCAGGAGGCGCGCGCGGTCCTGCGAGCGCCCGATGATCTGCGCCTGGCGCTGCTCCTCGCTCGGGTACAGGCCGAGCGCCTCGCGCAGCAGCAGGTCGCCGCCTTCCCAGTAGCCGGCGAGCGTCGGCAGGTCGTGGGTGCTCGCGGCGACCAGCGCGTCGGCCGGATACTCGGCCGGCGGCTTGAAGTCGCCGGCGCCGTTTCGCTCGAAGGAGAGCAGGCGGTACGAGAGGACGCCGAGCCGGCCGAGCGCCTCGCGCGCCTCGTCGGGCACGGTGCCGAGGTCCTCGCCGATCACGAGGCACTGGTTGCGGTGGCTCTCGAGCGCGAGGATGCCGAGCAGGTCGGCGAACGGGTAGTGCACGTACGCGCCCTCGGCGGCGCTGCGGCCGGCCGGGATCCAGAAGAGGCGCATCAGACCCATCACGTGGTCGATGCGCAGCGCCCCCGCATGGCGCATGTTCTCGCGCAGCGTGGCGATGAACGGCGCGTAGGCGACTTCGCGCAGCCGCTCGGGCCGCGTCGGCGGCAGGCCCCAGTTCTGCCCGGTCAGATTGAAGTCGTCGGGCGGCGCGCCCACGCTCGCGGTCACGGCGTAGAGGTCCTGGTTCGCCCACGCCTCGGCGCCCCCGCGGTCGATCGACACCGCGAGATCCTGGTAGAGGCCGACGCCGAGACCGAGCTCGAACGAGCGCCGGCCCACCTGGCCGAGCTGCTGCTCGGCATGCCATTGCAGGTACTCGTGGAACTCGATGCGATCGGTGTGCTCCGCGGCAAAGCGCGCGACCGTGGGAGCGGCCGGATCGCGATACGCCTGCGGCCAGGCGGGCCAGCCCCACACGTTCGGATCCTCGCGGTGGAAGCGCTCCTGCAACGCATCGAACAGGGCGTGACGGCGCAGCTGCTCGCCGCCCTCGGCCTGGAATGCGCGAAACGCGCGCGCGCGGGGTGTGTCATTGGCGAGATGGCGCGCCCGAAAGTGCGCGTACAGCCGCTCGAGCAGCGGCAGCTTCACCGCGGCGACGCCCGGGTAGTCGACCAGCGGTGCCTCGCGCAGGCTCTTCAGCTGTGCCTGGAATGGCGCCGAGCGCACCTCGGCGACCGCCGCCTCGCACTCGCGGAAGTCCTCGACCGCCTCGACGTCGATGTACAGGATGTTGATGAACAGACGCGAGGAGGGGCTGTAGGGGCTCGCGTGCGCCGGGTTGTGCGGGAAGAGCGCATGCAGCGGGTTCACGCCGACGATGGCCGCGCCGCGATGCCCCCACTGTTCCACGAGCACGCGCAGGTCGGTGAAGTCGCCGATGCCCCAGTTGCGCTCGGAGCGCAGACCGTAGAGCTGGACCGCGGCGCCCCACACGCGGCCCTCGCCGTGCAGGGCGAGCGGGCGGTAGCAGGCGCGCGGTGCGACGACCAGCAGCGCCTCGGCCGCGACGGCGCCGGCGTGCAGGATCGCGAGCCGGTGATAGCCGCAGCCGGCGGCGACCGGGATCGAGAGCTCGCGCGCGACGTACGCGGCACCCTCGACCTCGCCGCGCTCGAGACACGGAAGCTCGGCGGGGGCGAGCGTGCCATCGTGGCGTGCGCCGGTTTCCTCGGTGAGGCGCCACGCGAGCGGCACGGCGTCGAGCGCGGCGGTCAGCGCAAGTCGCACCTTCCAGGGGGCGGCGCCTTCGGTCAGGACGATCGCGGGCGGCAGCACCTCGAGCCAGCGCGCGCGCGCCGAGGCGGCGAGCGCGGCTTCTACCGCCTGCGCATCGCCGGCTGCGACGCCGAACGCGCCGAGCAGCGCGACCAGGGTCGCGTCCGGCACCGCATGTCGCGTGCCCCAGATGTCGAAGTAGTCCGGCGCGATGCCGTGCGCTCGGGCGAGCTCGGCGAGCCGCGCGGGACCGCTCATGCCGTGCGCTCGAGCGTGACCGCGGCGGTCCACGCCGGGAGGACGCCGACGGCGAGATCGCCCGCGGCCGCGAAGCCGGTTGCGCAGACCACCTCGCCCGGCGGCGCGCCGACCGCGCCGCGCGGCTCGCCGGTGAGGTTGGCGATGAGATGCAGCCGCGAGGCGTCGCCGAGCGTCCAGTCGACGCGCAGGACGTCGTCTCCGTCGACCGCGAACGTGCCGCCGGAGCGCATGCCGGCGAGGCGCGGCACGACGTGCCGGTGGCGGGCCGCGAGCAGCTCGCGGTAGAGCGCGAGCCACTCGTCGTGCGGCGGGCGGTCGAGCGCCGCCCAGTCGAGCTTGAGCGCGCGAACGTCGCCGGGTCGTTCGGATCCGGGATTGCGGCCTGCGCGGCCGGGTCGCGGAAGCGCGCGAAGCGGCCGAACTCCTTGCGCCGCCCCCGGGTAACCGCCGCCGCGAGCTCGGGCCCGAAGTCGCAGAAGAAGAGAAACGGCGAGTCCGCGCCGAACTCCTCGCCCATGAACAGCATCGGCGGCGCGGGTGCGAGCAGCAGGCACGCGAGCGCGGCGCGCAGCGCCTTCGGATCGGCGATGTGCCCGATGCGCTCGCCGAGCGCCCGGTTCCCCACCTGGTCGTGAGTCTGGTCGAACGCCACGAACGCCGCCGGCGGCAGCGCTGCGCTCGGCTCGCCGCGCCGTGCGTGGTCGCGATACGGCGAGGCTTCGCCCTGGTAGGCGAAGCCCTCGGCGAGGCAGCGGCCGAGGCGCCACAGCGGGCGGTCGGCGTAGTCGGCGTAGTAGCCGTCGCGCTCGCCGGTGACCAGCACGTGGATCGCGTGGTGCACGTCGTCGTTCCACTGCGCCGTCGCGTGCGTCGGCGCGAGCCGCGCATCGCGGCCGAGGTAGCGCGACTGGTTCCGGTCGTTCTCGAGCACGAGGTGCACGTGACGATCGTGCGCGATACGCGCGCGCACCGTCGCGGTGAGCTCCTCCACGATGTCCGGCACCGAGTCGTCGGCGATCGCGTGCACCGCGTCCAGGCGCAGCCCGTCGAAGCCGTATTCCTCGATCCAGTAGAGCGCGTTGTGGATGAAGAAGTCACGCACCGTGCGCGAGCCCTCGGCGTCGAAGTTGATCGCCGCGCCCCAGGGCGTGCGGTGGCGCGGGTTGAAGAACCGTCTGGCATAGGCGTGCAGGTAGTTGCCCTCCGGACCGAAGTGGTTGTAGACGACGTCGAGCAGCACCATCAGCCGGCGCGCGTGCGCCGCCTGCACCAGGCGCTTGAGGTCCCCGGGCGTGCCGTACGCCGCGTCCGGCGCGTAGAGGAGCACGCCGTCGTAGCCCCAGTTGCGCCGTCCCGGAAAGTCGGCCACCGGCATGAGCTCGATCGCGGTCACGCCGAGCCCGGCGAGGTAGTCGAGCCGGTCGATCGCCGCCGCGAAGGTACCCGCCGGCGTGAACGTGCCGATGTGCAGCTCGTAGACCACCGCCTCTTCCCACGGGCGGCCGCGCCAGGCGCCGTCGGTCCACTCGAAGGCGAGCGGGTCGATCACCGCGCTCGGCCCGTGCACGTCGTCAGGATTGGCGCGCGAGGCCGGATCGGGCACCTGCAGGCCGCCGTCGATGCGGAACCGGTAGCGGGTGCCGGCGCCCGCGCCCGCGACGAGCGTCTCGAACCAGCCGCCGTCGAGCGCGGCCATCGCGTGCAAGGCGGGTGCGGCGGGCTCGCCGAGCGCGAGCTCGACCCGCCGCGCATCGGGCGCCCACAGGCGGAAGCGCGTCGCGCCGTCGTCGCGAAGCTCGGCGCCGAAGGGCATCGCGTGCGCGCGTTTCACGCCCTTGCGTCCTCCCCGGCGCGCGCGTGCAGCAGCAGCGCGAGCGACCGGCCCTGCAGGGCGTACTCGGCGCCGGCGTCGAACGCGCCGTCCGGGGCGAGCCCGTCCTGGAAGCTCGTGTCGAGCAGCACGAGCCAGCGCCCGGCATAGGCCGGCAGCCGGAACGGCACCGCTTCGTGGTGCGCGTTGAACAGCACCAGGAAATTCTCGTCGCGCAGCGGCCGGCCGCGCGCGTCGGTCTCGGTCAGGCCTTCGCCGGCGAGATACACGCCGAGCGAGCGCGCGTGGTGCTCGCTCCACTCCTCGTCGGTCATCTCGGCGCCGTCGGGCCGCAGCCAGACGATGTCCTTGACGTCGCGGCCGCGCAGCGGCCGCCCCTGGAAGAAGTCGCGGCGGCGGAACACCGGATGCGCGCGGCGCAGCGCGATCGCGCGCTGCGCGAAGCGCAGGAGCTTGCGGCCGTCCTCGTCGAGCTGCCAGTCGACCCACGACAGCTCGTTGTCTTGGCAGTAGGCGTTGTTGTTGCCGTGCTGGGTGCGGCCGATCTCGTCGCCGGCGAGCAGCATCGGCACGCCCTGCGACAGGAGCAGCGTGGCGATGAGGTTGCGCTTCTGGCGCTCGCGCAGCGCGCGCACCGCGGGGTCGTCGGTCGGCCCCTCGACGCCGCAGTTCCAGGAGAGGTTGTTGTCGTGGCCGTCGCGGTTGCCCTCCTGGTTGGCCTCGTTGTGCTTCTCGTTGTAGCTCACCAGGTCGTGCAGCGTGAAGCCGTCGTGCGCGGTGACGAAGTTGATGCTGGCGTGCGGGCGGCGGCCGCTTCTGCCGTAGAGGTCGCTCGAGCCGGTCAGGCGGCTCGCGAACTCGCCGATCAGTCCGCCATCGCCCTTCCAGTAGGCGCGCATCGTGTCGCGGTACTGGTCGTTCCACTCGGCCCACCCCGGCGGGAAATTGCCGACCTGGTAGCCACCCTCACCGAGGTCCCACGGCTCGGCGATCAGCTTGACCTGCGAGAGCACCGGGTCCTGGCGCAGGATGTCGAAGAAGGCGCCCAGGCGGTCGACCTCGTGCAGCTCGCGCGCGAGCGCCGCGGCGAGATCGAAGCGGAAGCCGTCGACGTGCATCTCGGTCACCCAGTAGCGCAGCGAGTCCATGATGAGCTGCAGGACGCGCGGGTGCTGCATGTCGAGCGTGTTGCCGCAGCCGGTGTAGTCCATGTAGAAGCGGCGGCTGTCCGGGGTGAGCCGGTAGTACGAGGCGTTGTCGATGCCGCGGAAGGCGAGCGTCGGCCCGAGGTGGTTGCCCTCGGCGGTGTGGTTGTAGACGACGTCCAGGATCACCTCGATCCCGGCCGAGTGCAGCGCCTTCACCATCGTCTTGAACTCGTTCACCTTGCCCGAGGCGGAGTAGCGGCCGTCGGGGGCGAAGAAACCGATGGTGTTGTAGCCCCAGTAGTTGCGCAGACCCCGCTCGACGAGGTAGCGGTCGTCGACGAACGCGTGCACGGGCATCAGCTCGACCGTGGTGACGCCCAGGCGCTGCAGGTACTCGACGACCGGCGCGCACGCGAGCCCGGCGTACGTCCCGCGCAGCGCCGGCGGCACCTCCGGGTGCCGCATGGTGAACCCGCGCACGTGCATCTCGTAGATCACCATCTCGTTCCACGGGATCTGCGGGCGGCGGTCGTCGCCCCAGGTGAACGCAGGGTCGATGATCTTGCACTTCGGCATCAGGGCGGCCGAGTCGCGCCGGTCGAACGACAGGTCCTCGGCCTTGTCGCCGATCTTGTAGCCGAAGTGCGCGTCGCTCCAGCGCAGCGCGCCGACGACGTTCCTCGCGTAGGGGTCCAGCACGAGCTTGTGCGGATTGAAGCGGTGCCCCTCCTCGGGTTTGTACGGACCGTGCACGCGGTAGCCGTAGAGCAGCCCGGGGCGCGCCTCCGGCAGGTAGCAGTGCCAGACCTGGTCGGTCTGCTCGCGCAGCGCAATGCGCTGCAGCTCGCGCCGGCCGCCGACGTCGAAGATGCACAGCTCGACCTTCTCGGCGTGCTCGGAGAAGAGTGCGAAGTTGACCCCTTCGCCGTCCCAGGTCGTTCCGCGCGGGAAAGGCTTGCCCGGCCACACGGCGCTGATCGGCGTGCTCATCGGCGTTGCCGCGCGCGCTCGAGGCCCGCGCCCCGTCCGGCGCCTCCGGGCGCCGCGCTCCTCGTCACTCGAATCATTCGTCCACTCTCGCTGCGATCGCAGCCGCGCGGCGCAGGCCCTGCGCCGCGCCCGCGCCCGTTTTGGTCAGTCCTCGTCCTGCTTCTCGCGCCGCGGCCACCACCGCTCGAGCCGGTCGGCGGCCCAGTCCTTGCCGCCCAGGCCGAACGCGAGCGCGAGCCCGAAGACGACGCCGGCGAGCACGATCAGGAAGCTCTCGCGCACGATATCGCCCCCGACCTCGACCTGGTCGAGCACGATCAAGACGACGAAGGCCATGATGGCATAGCGGGCGAGCCGGCCGAGCAGCGGCGCGTCCTGGACGCCGACGTTGCTGCAGTAGGCGCTCACCGCGTCGCCGACGAAGCGCGCGAAGTACGCCCCGAAGACGACGATCACCAGGGCGACCAGCACCTTCGGCACGAACAGCACGACGCGGCCGAGCAGGTCGGCGACGTAGGCGAGCCCGAGGCCGTTGAACGCGATGATCAGCGCGGCGAGGATCACCAGCCAGTAGACGAGGACCGCGACGATCTCGCTCGTCCCGTTCCTGATGCCGCCCTGCTCGAGGAAGGCGTCGACGCCGGCGCGCTCGGTGAGCACGTTGAAGTTGACCGCGCGCAGTCCCCGCACCACGGCGAACCGCGCCACTTTGGCGGCGAGCCAGCCGGCGACGAGGACCGCGATCGCCAGCGCGAGCCGCGGCAGGAACGCGCCGAGCTGGGCGAGGAACGCCCGCACCGGCTCGAGCAGCATGCTGACATTCTCCATGGCACCTCCTATCCTATGCGTCGGCCGCGGGCCGCTGCGGCCCGGCGAGCGCGAGGATGCCGCGCAGCGGGATGCGAACCCAGTCGGGGCGGTTGTTGATCTCGTAGCGCAGCTCGTACAGCGCCTTGTCGAGCTCGAACAGCCCGAGCAGGTCTTGTGCCTGCGCGAACGTGGTGTACAGGCCGCTTCCGGCGGCGCCCTCGGCGTACGCGGCGAGGAACGTCTGGCGCACCTCGGTCTCCCATGCGTCGACGAGCGGCGCGAGCTGCGCGCGCTCCTCGTCGCTGCGCGCCGCGGCGCGCAGTGCGGCCCATCGGGCGTAGTCGAACGAGCGCAGCATGCCGGCGACGTCGCGCAGCGGCGAGCCCTTGGCGCGCCGCTCCTCGAGCGTGCGCGCCGGCTCGCCCTCGAAGTCGATGATGAGGAAGTCGTTCTGCGCGACCAGCACCTGCCCGAGGTGCTAGTCGCCGTGGAGCCTGGTCTGTTTCAGCATCGTATCTGCGCGACGGCCGTACCAGGTGGCAGTGCGCTCCGGGCTTTCGACCTCGCGCCGATCGATGTGGCCATCGCGTCCAGCGCGCGCCGCGTCGAGCCAGCGCGTCGAGGCGCTCGCCGAGCAGGGCTTGGCGGTTGCCTCGCGTCCTCGCACGCGCTGCTTCCAGGCGGCGAGGTCGGCTTCGGCGAGCGGCTCGGGCGCGAACGCCGGGTTTCGCCGGTGCCGCGCGCGAGCGCGCGGTGCAGCCTCGGCGGTGCGCTGGCCGAGCGTATGCGCGAGCGCGAGATAGCCGCCGTGGACGTCGGCCGGCGGCGGCTCGGCGACGGTGCGCCGCTCCTCGAGGAACCGGTCGAGATAATCGAGCGTGTAGTCCCAGCCGTCGCCCTGGTTCGGTACGAAGGCCTGCAGCAGCGCGAGCGTGCTCGGAATGCCGTCGGCGTCGACGTATTCGACCGCGCCGGCGACCGGGACGCAGTTCGCGAAGCGCGCCTCCTCGGTGAGATACCTGCCGATCTCGAGCTCGGGATTCTCGCCGGCGCGGATCCGGCGGTAGCCCTGATGAACAGCCGCTCGCCGAGGGTGACGATGGTGTTGCTGCTCTGTCCCGCGCGGACGGTTTACCGGCTGCGCACCGATGTCCTCGCCGGCGATCTCGCCGAACGCCTTCGTCGGCGTGAAGCGCAGCCGGCCGTGGGCGGTGGCCGTCTCCTCCGCGCGCGCCCACCGCAGCGACCATCGCGCGGCAGAAGGCCTCGTCGTGAAACGCGTCGCCGAGCGCGCCGATGTTCGCCTGCTGGCGCACCTTCGCCACCATCGCCGGCGCGAGCGCCTTCATGCGCTCCTCCTCCTGCTCCTCCCAGGCGAGCGCGAGCGGCACGAAGTACACCGGCTCCTCCGGCGGTCCCTCGAGCTGGAGCAGCGGGCAGCAGCCACGCCTGCCGGTCGCGCTGCCACTTGACGTAGTCGGTCATGCGCGCGCGCCTGACCTGCGCCCCCTTGGCGCCGTACCAGCGCTGCGCCTCGATGTAGCGCGGCAGCACCTGGGTCTCGAGCTGCGCGCGCAGCTTCTCGGCCATGCCGATGCGCCACGGCACCACGTGATCGCGGAAGAAGCTCGACCAGCCGTCGAACAGGACGAGCATCGGCACGTCCTCGGGTGCGAGTGCTCCTCGTGCCAGTGCGGCACCTCGGCGTCGGTCGCGAGCCGGAACCAGTAGAAGCCGTGCGCCGGCAATGTCAGGAGATAGGGCAGCTCGCCGATCGGCGGGAAGGCGGTGCGGCCGAGCATCTCGACCGGCACGCGCCCGCGGAAGCGGCCGAGCTGCAGCTCCACCGGCTGCGCCGAGCGGCCGAGGTTCGCCACGCACAGGATCGCCTCGTCGCCGAGCTCGCGCAGGTAGGCGAGGATCTTGCGGTTGCCGGGCTTCAGGAACGTCAGGCGCCCGCGCCCGAATGCCTGGCTCGTCCTGCGCACCGCCAGCATGCGCCGCATCCAGTTCAGCAGCGACGAGGCGTCGCGCACCTGCGCCTCCACGTTCACCGCCTCGTAGCCGTACACCGGATCCATGATGGGCGGCAGGTAAAGGCGCTGCGGGTCGGCGCGCGAGAAGCCGCCGTTGCGGTCGGGGCTCCACTGCATCGGCGTGCGCACGCCGTTGCGGTCGGCGAGCTGGAAGATGTTGTCGCCCATGCCGATCTCGTCGCCGTAGTAGATGATCGGCGAGCCGGGCATCGACAGCAGCAGGCTGTTCATCAGCTTGATGCGGTCGGCGTCGTTCTCCATCAGCGGCGCGAGCCGGCGCCGGATGCCGAGATTGATGCGCGCGCGCGGGTCGGCGGCGTACATCCGGTACATGTAGTCGCGCTCCTTGTTCGTCACCATCTCGAGCGTGAGCTCGTCGTGGTTGCGCAGGAAGACCGCCCACTGGCAGCTCTCCGGGATCTCCGGGGTCTGCTGCATGATCTCGATCACCGGATAGGCGTCCTCCTGGGCGATCGCCATGTACATGCGCGGCATCAGCGGGAAGTGGTACGCCATGTGGCACTCGTCACCCTCGCCGAAGTACTCGCGCACGTCCTCGGGCCACTGGTTCGCCTCGGCGAGCAGCAGCCGGTTGCGGTAGTTCGCGTCGAGCAGGCTGCGGATCTGCCGGATCACCGCGTGCGTCTCGGGCAGGTTCTCGCACGAGGTGCCGTCGCGCTCGATCAGGTACGGGATGGCGTCGAGGCGGAAGCCGTCGACGCCCATGTCGAGCCAGTGGCGCATGGTGCGGAACACCGCGCGCAGCACGCGCGGATTGTCGAAGTTGAGGTCCGGCTGGTGGCCGAAGAAGCGGTGCCAGTAGTAGGCCTTGGCGACCGGGTCCCAGGTCCAGTTCGAGCGCTCGGTGTCGGTGAAGATGATGCGCACGCCCTCGTACCTGCGATCGGTATCGCTCCAGACGTAGTAGTCGCGCTTCGGCGAGCCGGGCGGCGCGCGCCGCGCCGCCTGGAACCACGGATGCTGGTCGGACGTGTGGTTGACGACCAGCTCGGTGATCACCCGCAAACTGCGCCGGTGCGCCTCGCGCACGAAGTGGCGGAAGTCGTTGCGCGTGCCGTACTGCGGGTGGACGTTGTGGTAGTCGGCGACGTCGTAGCCGTCGTCCTTCATCGGCGAGGGATAGAACGGCAGCAGCCAGACCGTGTTGACGCCGAGTTCCTTGATGTAGTCGAGCTTGGAGGCGAGGCCGCGGAAGTCGCCGCAGCCGTCGTCGTTCGAGTCGAAGAACGCCTTGACGTGCAGCTGGTAGACGACCGCGTCCTTGTACCAGTGCGCGTCGTCGGCCTGCGCGGCCGGAGCCGTGGCCTGTGCGGCGGCGATCTGCGGGCTCACTTCCCGGTCCATGCAGGGTTCCTCTGCGCCCCGTTGCTGCTGATTCGTCCAAAGTGTCCGAAGGCGAGGCGAGCCGGCGCGCTGCGCTGACGCGCACCGCGCTGCGAGGGATCTCCAACGCCCCCTTCGTACTGATCGGCGCAGCCGCCCACGCCTCCGCGAGTTGCAGGCGCCACTCCGCCGGCTTCGCGGCCGCCCCGCCTCGGAGAGGAGGGGCCCCGCGCCTGCGGCGCCACCACCCCGGCCGCTGCGCGGCCACCCCTCCTCGGAGAGGAGGGGACAGAAGCGGGCGGCGCATCGCAGCACGACCATCCCCTCCTTTTCAGGAGGGGTGCCGCGCGAATGCGCGGCGGGTGGTTGCGGCCTTCGCACTGTTGCATGCACCACCACCACCCCGGCCGCTGCGCGGCCACCCCTCCTCGGAGAGGAGGGGCCCGCGCCTGCGGCGCCACCACCCCGGCCGCTGCGCGGGCCACCCCTCCTCGGAGAGGAGGGGAGTGCGGTCGCAGGCGCCGGCCGAGCGCGGCCGCTCGAGCCCCTGCAGGCCGGATTCCGCCTCGTCAACCGATGTCGGATGGCATTGCGCATGGTCACAGAAAGTAGTCGAAGTCGCGCTCGGTGCGCACCTTGCGCCGCAGGCGGAAGATCTGCGCCGGCGAGCGCGTCACGTCGAGGCTCACGAAGTTGCGCGCGCCGTGCCACAGGTAGCGCGCCCCGGTCAGGAGCTCGTGCATCTGGTAGGGCGAGCGCTCGTCGACGCCGAGCGCGGCGAGATCGAGCTCGACCCAGCCCGACTGCGTGTGGTAGGGGTCGACGTTGACGACCGTCACGACGACGTTCTCGAGGTCCGGGGTGGCCTTCGCGTAGCAGATGATATGCTCGTTGTCGACCGGGAAGAAGGCGAGCGAGGCGTCCGACTGCAGCGCCGGGTTGTCGCGGCGGGCCTCGTTCACCCGCGCGATGAATCCGCGCAGGCTGTCCTCGCGCGCGAGGTCCCAAGCGCGGATCTGGTACTTCTCGGAGTCGAGATACTCCTCGCCGCCCGGGTCACGCGGTTTCGACTCCAGCAGCTCGAACGCCGGGCCGTAGATGCCGTAGCTCGCCGCGAGCGTCGCTGCCAGCACCAGGCGCGCCATGAACGCAGGCCGCCCGCCGAACTGCAGGTGCTCGGTCAGGATGTCCGGCGTGTTCGGCCACACGTTCGGCCGGAAGTACTCGCGCCCGGGGCCGCGGGCGAGCTCGGTGAAGTACTCGGTGAGCTCCCACTTGGTGTTGCGCCAGGCGAAGTAGGTGTAGGACTGCGTGTAGCCGAGCTTCGCCAGCCGGTGCATGACCTTCGGCCGGGTGAACGCCTCGGCGAGGAAGATCGCCTCGGGGTGTTGCCGCTTGAGCCGCGCGATTGCCCACTCCCAGAAGGCGAACGGCTTGGTGTGCGGGTTGTCGACGCGGAAGATCCTCACTCCCTCGGCCATCCAGAACTCGAACACGCTCGCGAGCTCCTCCCACAGCGCGCGCCAGTCGTCGGTCTCGAAGTTGAAGGGGTAGATGTCCTGGTACTTCTTCGGCGGGTTCTCGGCGTACTGCACGGTCCCGTCCGGGCGCCAGCGGAACCACTCCGGGTGCTCCTTGACGTACGGATGGTCGGGGGCGCACTGGAAAGCGATGTCGAGCGCGATCTCGATGCCGAACTCGCGCGCGCGCGCGACGAGCCGACGGAAGTCCTCGAGCGTGCCGAGCTCGGGATGCAGCGACTTGTGGCCGCCCTCGGCTGCGCCGATCGCCCACGGGCTGCCGACGTCCTCGGCGCTCGGCGCGAGCGAGTTGTTCTTCCCCTTGCGCTTCTCGCGGCCGATCGGATGGATCGGCGGGAAGTAGAGCACGTCGAAGCCGAGCTCGGCGACGTAGGGCAGGCGCGCCTCGACGTCGTGGAAGGTGCCGTGCGCGCCGGGCGTCGACGAGGCCGAGCGCGGAAAGAGCTCGTACCAGGCGCTGAACCGCGCGCGCTCCGGATCGACCACGAGCGGGTACTCCACCGGGTGAACCCGCGCGAGACTGCGGTCCGGGTGACGCCGCGCGATCTCGAAGTGCTCCTCGTCGAGCCCCCACCGCCTTCAGCGCGGCGGCGTCGCCGCCGGCGCGCAGCCGTGCCGCCCACTCGGCGAGGCGCTTGCGCTCCGCGCCGTTCGCGCGCCTGGCCGCGCCCTCGATGAGCCCGGCGCCGACCAACGCGGCGACCCGGATGTCCTCCGGATCAACTCTGCGCGCGAGGTCGTGGTGCCACGAGAGGAAGTGGTCGACCCACGCGGTCACCGTGTAGCGGTAGCGCCCGAGCGCATCGACCAGGAAGCTGCCGCGCCAGCGGTCGTTGCCGAGGAAGCGCATCGGCGCCGCGCGCCATTCGGCGTCCTCCTCGCGCCGCCACAGCACGCAGGCGCCGATGGCGTCGTGGCCGTCGGCAAAACAGTCCGCCTCGACCTCGACGCGGTCGCCCAGCACCCGCTTGACGGCGAAGCGGCCGCCGTCGACCGCGGGGCTCACGCCCTCGATCACCACGCGGACGCGGCCGTCGGGCTCGCTCGCGGGCGCTCCCGCCGGCCGCCGGTCGTCCTTTCGGTTCGGCTTGCGCTCGGCGGCCACGTCAGTCCTCGCGCTTGAGGAACACGACGCCGAGCGGCGGCAGCGTCAGCGTCACCGAGTGCATCCGCCCGTGCGCCGGGACCGGCGCCGCCTCGACGCCGCCATAGTTGCCCACACCGCTGCCGCCGTAGAGCGGCGCGTCGCTGTTCAGGAGCTCGCGCCAGAAGCCGCCCGCCGGCACGCCGAGGACGTAGTTCGGGCGCGGCACCGGCGTGAAGTTGCAGACCACGACGATCGCCTCGCCGCTGCGCGTGCGGCGCAGGTAGGAGATCACGCTCGCCTCGGCGTCGGCGCAGTCGATCCACTCGAAGCCCGCCTGGTCGAAGTCGACCTCGTGCAGCGCGCGCTCGGCGCGGTACACGCGGTTCAGGTCGCCGATCCAGCTGCGCAGGCCCGCGTGCTCGGGATACTGCAGAACCCACCACTCGAGCTCGCCGTCGTGCGCCCACTCGCGCCGCTGGCCGAACTCGCCGCCCATGAACAAGAGCTTCTTCCCCGGGTGCGACCACATGTAGCCGTAGAGCGCGCGCAGGCCGGCGAACTGCTGCCAGGTGTCTCCCGGCATCTTGCCGGCGAGCGAGCCCTTGCCGTGCACCACTTCGTCGTGCGAGAGCGGCAGGACGAAGTTCTCGGTGAAGGCGTACCAGATCGAGAAGGTGAGCCGGTCGTGATGGTACTTGCGGAACACCGGGTCCTCCCTCATGTACTTCAGCGTGTCGTGCATCCAGCCCATGTTCCACTTGAGGCCGAAGCCGAGCCCGCCGAGGTAGACCGGCCGCGACACCATCGGCCAGGCGGTCGACTCCTCGGCGATCACCTGGGCGTCCGGATGGTCGCGGTAGACCGCCTCGTTCAGCGTGCGCAGGAAGAGGACCGCGTCCAGGTTCTCCTTGCCGCCGTAGGCGTTCGGCACCCACTCGCCCGCCTGGCGTCCGTAGTCGAGGTAGAGCATCGAGGCGACCGCATCGACGCGCAGCCCGTCGAGATGGTACTCGTCGAGCCAGAACAGCGCGCTCGAGAGCAGGAAGGCGCGCACCTCGTGGCGGCCGTAGTTGAAGATGTAGCTCGCCCACTCCGGGTGGTAACCCTGCTTCGGGTCGGCGTGCTCGAAGAGCGCGGTGCCGTCGAAGTAGGCGAGCCCGTGGGCGTCGTTCGGGAAGTGCGAAGGCACCCAGTCGAGGATCACGCCGATACCGTGCTGATGCAGGGTGTCGACGAGATACATGAAATCCTGCGGCGCGCCGTAGCGCGCGGTCGGCGCGAAGTAGCCGGTCGTCTGATATCCCCACGAGCCGTAGAAGGGGTGCTCGGTCACCGGCAGCAGCTCGACGTGCGTGAAGCCGCACTCGCGCACGTACTCGGCGAGCGGGTGCGCCATCTCGCGGTAGGAGAGGAAGCGACCGCCCTCGCCGCGGCGCCACGAGCCGAGGTGCAGCTCGTAGATCGACATCGGCGCCGCGAGCGCGTTGCGCGCGCGCCGGTTCGCCATCCAGTCGCCGTCGTTCCACCGGTACTCGAGGGTCCAGGCGCGCGAAGCGGTCTGCGGCGGCACCTCGGAGAACAGGCCGAACGGATCGGCCTTGTCGATCTCGTAGCCGCCGTGCTGCGAGCGTACGCGGTACTTGTAGGACTGTCCGCGGGCCACGCCCGGGACGAACCCCTCCCAGATGCCCGAGCCGTCCCAGCGCGCCGCGAGCGCGTGCGCGTCGGGATCCCAGCCGTTGAACTCGCCGATCACCGAAACCGCGCGCGCGTTCGGCGCCCAGAGCGCGAACTCGGCGCCGGCGGCGCCGTCGCGGATCGCGAGCCGGCAGCCCATCTTCTCGTATAGGCGTCCGTGCTTGCCTTCCTTGAAGAGATAGATGTCGTGGTCGGTCAGCACTCGCGTCTCCCGGTGTCGTGGCCCGTCGCAGCCGTGCCGGCGGCGTCGCCGCCCGGCCGGCAGCCGCTCCTCACTGCAGGAGCGCCGGCCGGCTTGGGTCGAACTTCGTCGCGAACAGCGGCGAGAACGGCACGCCGCCCGCCGCTGCGCGCGCGACGACGACGATCCCGCCCGGCGACGCGTGGAAGCGCCGCCGGTCCTCGGCGGGATCGTGGCCGATGCGGGCGCCTTCGGCGATCACGTTGTAGCGATCGACGATCGTCCGCCGCAGCCGCGCGCCGCGCTGCACGTGCACGTGATCCATGATCACGCAGTCTTCCCACCTCGGCCCCCGGATCGACGCGCACGCCGTAGCGCAGCACCGAGTTGGCGAGCCGCGCGCCTTCGATGCGGCAGCCCGAGGCGACCATCGAGTTCGAGATCTCGCCGCCGATGATGCGCGCGACCGGGCCGACGTAGCTGCCCGACTGGATCGGCCACAGCGGATTGTGCGTGTCGAAGCGCGGCTCGGCGCCGAGCAGGTCCTGGTGCGCCTCGAAGTAGGCCTCGAGCGAGCCGACGTCGCGCCAGTAGGCGGGCTCCTCGTATGCGCGCACGCCCGGCACCACGTTGGTCGCGAAGTCGTAGGCGTACAGCCGGTGCGTGGCGAGCATGCGCGGCAGCACGTGGCGGCCGAAGTCGGTGCCGCCCTGCTCGCGCGCCTCGCCGAGCGCGCTCCTGAGGACCTGCGCGTTGAAGAGGTAGTTGCCCATCGAGGCGTAGGCATGCGTCGGCCGGTCGGGCATCGGCGGCGGGTCGGCCGGCTTCTCGAGGAATTCGCGGATGCGGCCGTCGGCGTCGGCGCCGATGATGCCGAACGCGCCCGCCCGCTCGCGCGGCACCGGCAGTGCGGCGACCGTGGCGTCGGCGTCGCGCGCGCGGTGGAACTCGACCATCTGGCGCACGTCCATCCGGTAGACGTGATCGGCGCCGAACACCGCGACGATGTCCGGATTGTGATGCGCGATGAGGTTCAGGTTCTGGTAGACCGCATCGGCGGTGCCCTGGAACCACGACGGTCCCTCGCGCATCTGCGGCGGCACGATCGTGATGAAGTGGTTCGGCACCACCGGCGAGAGCGCCCAGGAGCGCGCGACGTGCTCGATCAGCGACTGCGACTTGTACTGGACTAGCAGGTAGATCGCGTGCATGCGCGAGTTGACCAGGTTGCTCAGCACGTAGTCGACGATGCGCGTGCCGCCGGCGAACGGCACCGCGGGCTTGGAGCGTCCCGAGGTGAGCGGCTGCAGGCGCGAGCCCTCGCCGCCGGCGAGCACCATCGCGAGAACTTCGGGTCGATGGGTCATGCGTGCCTCCTCGCGCATCGGTCTTGTGCGCGCCTCATCTCGCGGCGCTGTGATCCGCGGACGTGCTGGAGCGGGCGCGCGTTCACGCGCATTCGCCGGCGTCCGGCCGTGTCGTCGTGGGAAGAGTCGCGCAGGCACGTCGTGCGCGCCGCCTCGCGTCGCGAGGGCGGAAAACTTTGCCGGGAGCGCCCCGGATCTCGTCAGGAGCCATCCGCCGCGACGAGCGCGAAGCGGCGAACGACACGCCGTGCCCGCGCGCCGGAGACTGCGTCAGTGCATCTCCCGCGCCGACTGGGTAAGTTTCCGGCCGCTATTCTAGCACAGCCGTGCGCCGCGCCCGCCCGGCTCAGTCGCGACCGGCGCTGGACGCCTCCGGCAGCGGCGCGCGCGACCTGAGCCTCAGGCGCAGCGCCGCCCTGGCGAGCAGGTTCGCCGACACCGGGGCGGTGACGAACAGGAAGAGCGTGATCAGCAGCTCGTGCAGGCTAGTGCCCTCGATCGCGGTGAAGTAGATCATCGACGCGGTCAGCGTGCCGCCCACGCCGAGCGTCGTCGCCTTGGTCGGACCGTGCAGCCGCATGTAGAAGTCCGGCAGGCGCGCGAGGCCGATCGCGCCGACCAGGGTGAAGAAAGCGCCGACCAGCAGGAAGAACGAAACGGCGATCTCGAGCAGCATTCCGCGTCCCTCAGTGCATGACGTCGCCGCGCGCCACGTAGAGCGCGAGCGCTACCGTGCCGACGAAGCCCATCAGCGCGATCAGCAGCGCCGCCTCGAAGTAGACCTGCGTGCGCCAGGCGATGCCGGCGAGCACGATCAGCGCGACGGCGCTGATGTAGAGCGTGTCGAGGGCGAGGATGCGGTCCGGGAGGTCCGGGCCGCGCACGAGCCGCCATGCCGCGAGCAGCAGCGCGAGGCCGACGGCGCCGAACGAAACGGTGATGGCGAAGGCTAGCATGCGAAGATCTCCAGCAGCGGGCGTTCGTAGCGCGACTTGATCTCGCGCGCGAGCCGGTCCGGGTCGTCCACGTCGAGCGCGTGCACCAGGATCCGCCGCCGATCCCGGCTCGGGTCGCACGAGACGGTGCCGGGCGTCATGGTCACGATGCTCGCCAGCAGCGCGACCGCGACCGGGTGCTCGACGTCGAGCGCGACCTCGACGAACGCCGGTCGCAGGCGCGCGGACGGCCCGAGCACGAGCCGCGCGACGCTGACGTTGGCGAGGACGATGTCCCACAGCACCACGAGCGCGAGGCGCACTGCCGCCCGCGGCCGGCGCAGCCGGACCGGCCGTTGGAAGAAGCGCCGCACCGCGAGCGGGATCACCACCGCGAGCAGGGCGCCGAGCAGGACGTGCCCGGCATCGACCGACCTGTTCAGCAGCAGCCACGCGACCAGCAGCACGCACGACGTGACCGGATGCGGCAGCCAGCGTCGCGTCATCGCGCCTCCCGCGGTCCGGGTCGATACGCTGGCGCCTGCGGCGACAGGACCGCATCGACGTACGCGCGGCGGTCGAGGACCTGCGCCGCGGTCGCGTCGGTGAACGACTTGAGCGGCGCGGCGCAGGCCACGACCAGCACCGCGGCCGCCACGAGCGCTACGGCCGGCGCTGCGGCGGCGCCCGCCTTCGCGGCGCCGGGCGGCTCGCTCGACACGCGCCAGAACACCGCCGAGCCCGCGCGCGCGACGCCGACCAGCGCGAGCAGGCCGGTCGCGAGGATCACGGTCCAGATCCACGGGCCGGCCGTCGCGTCGCGCGCTGCTTGCAGGATCATGAGCTTGCCCAGGAAGCCGGAGAACGGCGGCATGCCGACCACGGACATGCCGGCGACCAGGAACAGCGCCCCGAGCAGCAGCGGCTGCGCGACCGGCCGGCCCGTCTCCAGCGCGTCTGCGGTCTCGCCGCGCTGCTGCGCGATGAGCTCGCCGAGCAGGAACAGCGCGGCGATCACCAGCGTGCTCTGCACGAGGTAGAAGATTCCGGCGGCGACGCCGGCGGCGGTGAGCAGCCCGGCCGCCGCGAGCGCCGTGCCGACCGAAGCGACGGTCAGGTACGCGGCGAGGCCCGCGAGCGAGCGCGCGGCGAGCGCGCCGAGGATGCCGAGCGCGAGCGTCACGAGCGCGGTGGGCACGAGCCAGGGCGCGGCGACGAGCGCGACGCCGCCTGCATCGGGGCCGAACACCTGGCCGTGGACGCGGATGATCGCGTACACGCCGACCTTGGTCATGATCGAGAACAGCGCGGCCACCGGTGCCGCCGCCGACGCGTACGCGCCCGGCAGCCAGAAGTAGAGCGGGAAGAGCGCGGCCTTGACGCCGAACACCACCAGCAGCAGGAGCGCCCCCGCCGCGACGAGCGGCGCGTCCGCCGGACCCGCCTGCCCCGCGCGGACGGCGAGGTCGGCCATGTTGAGCGTCCCGGTGACCCCATAGAGCAGGCTCACGGCGATCAGGAACAGGGCGGAGGCGGCGAGATTGATCACCACGTAATGCAGCGCGGCGCGCAGCCGCGCACGGCCGAGCCCGTGGGCGAGCAGGCAGTAGGAGGCGATCAGCAGCACTTCGAAGAAGACGAACAGGTTGAAGAGATCGCCGGTGAGGAACGCGCCATTCAGCCCCATCATCTGGAACTGGAACAGGGGGTGGAAGTGGCGCCCGCGCGCATCCCAGCCTGCCGCGGCGTAGGCCATCGCAGCGAGTGCGACCACCGCGGTGAGCGTGAGCATCAGCGCGGCGAGACGGTCGACCACGAGCACGATGCCGAACGGGCCGGGCCAGCCGCCGAGGGCGGTAGGAGCGCACCTCGCCCGAGGCGCTCGCCGCGAGCAGGGCGAGCGCGACGGCGAGCTGCGCCGCGCACGCGCCGATCGCGACCGTGCGCTGCGCCGCGAGCCGTTCGACCGAGAGCGCGACGAGCAGTGCCGCCGCGGCGAGGGGCAGCAGCACGGGCAGGGCCGGCAGGTGCGCGATCACGGGATCTCCCGTTCGGCCGGACTCCCGCCGCCGTCGACGTGGTCGCCGCCGGTCTCGCGGCAGACCCTGATTGCGAGCGCGAGGACGTACGCGATCATGCCGAAGCCGATGACGATCGCCGTCAGCACGAGCGCCTGCGGAAGCGGGTCCGCGTAGCCCGTGCTCCCCGGCTTGATGATCGGCGCGCCGCCGAGCGTCAGCCGGCCCATCGCGAAGATGAAGAAGTTCACCGCGTAGGAGAGGAGCGCGAGGCCGAGCACGACCGGAAAGGTCCGTCCGCGCAGCAGCAGGTACACGCCGCAGGCGGCGACCAAGCCGATGCCGGAGGCGACCAGGAGCTCCATCACGCGCCCTGCGCGTCCGGCGGCGGCGCCGCGCCGGGGCCGCGCGTCACGTGGCCGACCGCAGCGATGGCGAGCAGTGTTGCGCCGACGACCGTGAGGTACACGCCGAGATCGAACGCCGCGGCGCTCGCGAGCGGGACCTCGCCGATGAGCGGCAGCACGGGGTGGCCGTAGGCGCTCGTGAGGAACGGCGCCCCGAACAGCCAGGCGGCCATTCCGGTCCCCGCCGCCACGAGCAGCCCCGCGCCGATGGTGCGGTCGTAGCGCGCGCGCAGCCGCGCCTCGGCGTCGGCCTGCCCGAGCGCCATGTACTGGATCACCAGTGCGATCGCGGTGACCAGCCCGGCGATGAACCCGCCGCCGGGCTCGTTGTGGCCGCGCAGGAAGATGTAGACCGAGACCAGCACCGCGAGCGGCAGCAGCGCGCGCGCGGCGGTCGTGAGCAGCAGCGGCGGGTCGAGCGGCGCGGAGCGCGTCACGCGCAAGTCGGCGAGCAGCGCCGCCGCGCCGAGCGCGGCGATGCCGAGCACCGTGATCTCGCCGAGCGTATCGAAGCCGCGGAAGTCGACCAGGATCACGTTCACCGCGTTCGAGCCGCCGCCCTCCGGCACGCTCTTCTCGAGGAAGTACCAGGCGATCGAGTCGCCACGCTCGCGCGTGAGCACCGCGTGTGCGAGCGCGGCGACGCCGGTTCCGGCGGCGAGCGCGAGCGCCGCATCGCGCAGCCTGCGCGAGCGCGTGGACTCGGCGGGCGAGGTCTGCGGCAGCAGCGCGAGCGCCATCAGCAGCAGGACGGTCGTGACCACCTCCACCGACAGCTGGGTGAGCGCGAGATCGGGCGCGGAGAAGTAGACGAACGCGAGCGACACGACCAGCCCGACCACCGCGGCGAGCACGACCGCCACCACGCGATGGCGATGCGCCGCCACCGTGCCGAGCGCCGCCGCGGCGAGAATCAGCCACAGCGCGAGCGCGAGCGCGTCCGCCTGCGCGTAGGCGGGCGCGGCCGCTGCGGGCCGGCCGCCCGCCAGGAACGGGGCGGCGCCGGTCGCCAGGGCGGCCGCGGCGAGCAACGCGAGATAGCGCTGGAGCGAGCCGTTGGCGAGGCGCGCCGTCGCCGCGCGCGCGAGCGCGATGCCGCGGTCGTGCGTGTGCTGGAACAGTAGCCGCAGGGTCCAGCCGGAGGGCGCGTGCAGGTGCAGGTTGTACTGGTGCTGCAGCAGCCAGTACATCAGGATGCCCCCGCCGAGCGCGACCGCGCTCATCAGCAGCGGCAGGTTGAAGCCGTGCCACAGCGCGATCGTGTACGGCGGCATCGGGCCGCCGTACGAGTCCTCCGCGGCGATGCGCACGATCGCCTCGACGGTGAAGGCCGGGGCGAGGCCGACCGCGACGCACAGCGCGACCAGCACCAGCACCGGCAGCCGCATGAACCGAGGCGGCTCGTGCGGCGTGCGCGGCAGGTCGTGCGGCTCGCCGTGGAAGAAGACGTCGTGCACGAACCGGGCCGAGTAGGCGACGCTGAAGATCCCGCCGAGCGCGGCGGCGTACGGCGCGACCGCGCCGAGCAGGCGCAGCTGCTCGACCTCGAGCGCCTCGGCGAAGAACATCTCCTTCGAGAGAAACCCGTTCAGTAGCGGCACCCCGGCCATCGCCGCCGCCGCGATCATCGCCAGCGTCGCCGTGTAGGGCATGAAGCGCCACAGGCCGTTCAGCTTGCGCATGTCGCGGCTGCCGCACTCGTGGTCGATGATGCCGGCGGCCATGAAGAGCGAGGCCTTGAAGGTGGCGTGGTTCACGACGTGGAACACCGCGGCCACCGTCGAGAGCGGCGAGTCGAGGCCGATCAGGAAGACGATGAGGCCGAGATGGCTGATCGTGGAATAGGCGAGCAGCCCCTTCAGGTCGTGCTTGAAGATGGCGACGTAGGCTGCGAACACCAGCGTCGCGAGCCCGACCCCGGTCACGATGTACTCGAACTCGATCCCGCCGCCGAGCACCGGGTAGAGGCGCATCAGCAGGAAGACGCCGGCCTTCACCATCGTCGCCGAGTGCAGGTACGCCGACACCGGCGTCGGCGCGGCCATCGCCTCGGGCAGCCAGAAGTGGAGCGGGAACTGCGCCGACTTGGTGAACGCGCCGAGCAGGACGAGCACGAGCGCCGCGAGATAGAGCGGGTGCTCGTGCACCGGATCGTGCAGGCGGGCGAGCTCGGAGATCTCGTAGGTGCCGCCGATGTGCCCGAGGAGCAGGAAGCCGGCGAGCATCGCAAGCCCGCCGCCGCCGGTCACCGCGAGCGCCATGCGCGCTCCCTGGCGCGCGTCGGCGCGGTGGTCCCAGTAGCCGATCAGCAGGAACGAGCTGATCGAGGTGAGCTCCCAGGCGAACACCAGCAGCAGCAGGTTGTCGGCGAGCACGATGCCGAGCATCGCCGCCATGAATAGCATCAGCTGCGCGTAGAACTTGCCGATCGGATCGGCCGCGTCGAGGTAGTAGCGCGCGTAGAGTATGATCAGCAACCCGATCGCGAGGATCAGCACCGCGAACAGCAGCGCGAGGCCGTCGAGCCGCAGCGAGAGCTCGAGGCCGAGCTCGGGCAGCCACGCCCAGCGCGCGGCGACCGCGCCGCCGCGCAGCACGGGACCGGCCTGCGACAGGAGCACGACGAGGCTCGCGGCGGTGACCGCTGCCGCGGTCCACGCGGCGGCGGTGCGGCTGCGCCGCGCCGCGAGCGGCGGGAGCATCACGCCAGCGACGAGCGGCAGCAGCACCACGGCCGGGAGCGCGAGAGCATCGGCGGATTGTAAGCGAAGCAAACACGGCCGCAATACGGCCAGCCGCGCCGCGATTCGTTCGCCGCGGCGCGCCGAGTTGTGGCGCGGCGCCGGACTCAATTACAATCGCCGGCGCGAAGAAGAGCGCCGCGCCGCCGGTCGGCTGGCAAGGGGGAGGGACCGTGATCTACTCGGTGAGTGCCGTCGGCGCGCTGTTCGCGTTCTGGCTGCTGCTGTCCGGGCATTACACGCCGTTCCTGGTTGCGGCCGGCCTCGGCTGCGCGGTCGCGGTGGTCGCGCTCGCGCGCCGCATGAACGTCGTCGACCGCGAGGGCCACCCGATCCACCTCGGGCCGCGCGCGCTGTTCGCCTACTGGCCCTGGCTCGCGCGCGAGATCCTCAAGTCGGGCTGGGACGTGACGCGCATCATCCTCGACCCGCGCCTGCCGGTGTCGCCGACGCTGGTGCGCCTCCGACCCGGGCAGAAGACCGACGTCGGCCTCGCGACGCACGCCAACTCGATCACGCTGACCCCGGGAACGATCTCGATCGAGGTCGGCAAGGGCGAGTTCCTCGTCCACGCGCTCACCCGCGCCGGCGCGCAGGGCGTCGAGAGCGGCGAGATGGACCGGCGCGTCAGCCGGTTCGAGGCGGAGCGGTGATGTTCGCCGCCGCGGCGCTCGCGCTGCTGGCGACGCTCGCGCTCGCGCTCGTGCGCGCGGTGCTCGGGCCGACGGTCTTCGACCGCGCGCAGGCGGCCAACACGATCGGCACGGTCGCGATGCTGCTCCTGGCCGTGTACGGCTTTCTCACCGGGCGGCCCGATTTCCTCGATCTCGCGATCGTCTACGGCATCCTGAACGTGGTCGGCACGATCGCGGTGCTGAAGTTCTTCCGCTACGGCGATCTCGGCGAGCCGGGCGAGGAGGAAGGCGCGTGAGCGGCGCGCTCGACGCGGCGAGCTGGCTCCTCATCAGCGCCGGCGGCTTCTTCTGCGTCGTGGGTGCGCTCGGCCTGCTGCGGATGCCCGACTTCTACACGCGCATGCACGCGGCGAGCGTCACCGATACGCTCGGCGCGGGGTTCATGCTCGCCGGCCTCGCGCTGCAGGCGGGGTTCACGCTCGTGACGGCGAAGCTCGTCCTGGTCGGCCTGCTGATCTTCTTCGCCAGCCCGACCGCGACCCACGCGCTCGCCAAGGCGGCGATGACCCGCGGTCTCGCGCCGCGCCTCGCAGGCCCGCGCGCCGAGGAGGAGGGGCCATGGAAGCGCTGATCGTGAACGTGCTGCTCACGCTGATGGCGGTGGCGACCGTCGCCATCATCGTGCAGCGCAACCTGTTCGCCGTGGTCGTGCTCTCCGGCATCTACAGCTTCCTGATGGCGAGCGCGCTGGTCGCGCTCGACGCGGTGGACGTCGCGATGACCGAGGCGGCGGTCGGCGCCGGCGTGTCGACCGTGCTGCTGCTCGGCGCCCTCTACCTCTGCGGCGGCGAGGGAGGCGAAGCCGTTCGCGCGGCCGTGGCTGCCGCTCGCGATCGCGCTCGTGACCGGCGGCATGCTGGTCTACGGCTCGCTCGGGCTGCCGGCGTTCTCCGACCCGCGCGCGCCGATTCACACCCACGTCGCGCCGCGCTACATCGCGCACGGGCGCGCCGAGACCGGGGTGCCGAACATCGTCACCGCGGTGCTCGCAAGCTACCGCGGCTACGACACGCTCGGCGAGACGACCGTGGTGTTCACCGCGGGCGCGGGCGTCATCGCGCTCCTGCGCCGGCGCGCGCGCCGGCAGAAGGACGACGCGGCCGGCGAAGAGCGGCGATGAGGCACTACCTCGTCCTGCGGGTGATCGGGAAGCTCCTGATCCCGTTCATGCTGATGTTCGCGCTGTACGTGCAGTTCCACGGCGAGAGCGGTCCGGGCGGCGGCTTCCAGGCCGGCGTGATCGCCGCCGCGGCGATCATCTTCTACGCCATCATCTTCGGGCTGCCGACCGCGCGCAAGGTGGTGCCCGACCGGCTGGTGGAGACCATGCTCGCCGGCGGCGTGCTGCTGTATGCGCTGGTCGGCGTCGCCGGCATCCTGCTCGGCGGCAACTACCTCGACTACTTCGTGCTGGCGCACGACCCGGTGCACGGGCAGGAGCGCGGCATCTTCTGGATCGAGGTCGGGGTGGCGATCACCGTCTCCGGGGTGATGCTCAAGATCTTCTACATGTTCGCCGGGCGGCGGCGCCCGGAGGGCGCCGGCGAATGAGCCCGTTCCCCGGTCACTACAGCTACGCGGTCACGATCTTCCTGATGATCGCGGGGCTCTACATCGTGATCGCGCGCGGCAACCTGATCAAGAAGCTCGTCGGGCTCGCGATCTTCCAGACCTCGGTGTACCTGCTCTACATCGCGCCCGGCAAGCTGATCGGCGGCACCGCGCCCATCGTCGACGCCCGCTACGCGGTCTATTCCAACCCGCTGCCGCACGTGCTGATCCTGACCGCGATCGTGGTCGGCATCGCCACGCTCGCGCTCGGGCTCGCGCTGGTGGTGCGGATCCGCGAGGCCTACGGCTCGATCGAGGAGGACGAGATCCTCGAGCAGGATCGCGCGTCTGCGAGCGAAGAGCACGGGCGCGCGGCGTGATCGGCGAGCATCTCCCCGCCCTGCAGGTGGTGGTGCCGCTCGTCGCGGCGCCCTTGATCGTGCTCGCGCGCCGCGGCGCGGCCGCGTGGCTGATCGCGACCATCGCGAGCTTCGTCTCGCTCGCGATCGCGCTGGCGCTATTCGTCGAGGTGCGCGAGGCGGGCGTCGTCTCCTACGCGCTCGGCAGCTGGGCGCCGCCGTGGGGCATCGAGTACCGGATCGACGCGGCGAACTCGGTGGTGCTGGTGCTGGTCGCGCTGCTCGCCTCGTTCGTCGCGCCCTACGCCTGGAGGAGCGCCGCGTTCGAGGTGCCCGAGGACCAGCACTACCTGTGCTACGCGATGTTCTGCCTGTGCCTGGCGGGGCTGCTCGGCATCGCGATCACCGGCGACGCGTTCAACCTGTTCGTGTTCCTCGAGATCTCGTCGCTCTCGAGCTACGTGCTGATCGCGCTCGGCCGCGACCGGCGCGCGCTGCTCTCGGCCTACCAGTACCTGATCGTCGGCACGATCGGCGCGACCTTCTACGTGATCGGCGTCGGGCTGCTGTACCTCGAGACCGGCACGCTGAACATCGCCGACCTCGCCGCGCGCGTCGCCGAGGTGGGCACCGAGCGCCCGGTGCTCGCCGCGCTTGCGTTCATCACTGTCGGCCTGTCGCTAAAGCTCGCGCTCTTCCCGCTGCACTTCTGGCTGCCGAACGCCTACGCCTATGCGCCCTCGATCGTGTCGGCGTTCCTCGCCGGCACGGCGACCAAGGTCTCGATCTACGCGCTGCTGCGGTTCTATTTCTCGGTGTTCGGCGCCCACGAGCTCTTCGAAGTGCTGCCGATGGGGGCGATCCTGCTCGCGCTCTCGGTGGCGGCGATGATGCTCGCCTCGCTCGGCGCCGTTTTCCAGGACAACCTGAAGCACATGCTCGCGTACTCGAGCGTCGGGCAGATCGGGTACATCACGTTCGGAATCAGCCTCGCCAACCAGCCCGCGCTCACCGGTTCGGTGGTGCACCTGGTCAACCACGGGGTGACCAAGACCGCACTGTTCCTGCTCGCCGGCGCAGTCGCATTCCGCGTGCGCAGCGTGCGCTTCGAGCGCCTCGGGGGCCTCGCGCGGGCGATGCCCCTGACCTGCGCCGGGATCGTGGCCGGAGGGTTCAGCCTGATCGGGGTTCCCGGCACCGCGGGCTTCGTGTCGAAGTGGTACTTCGTGCTCGGCGCGCTCGAGGCCGGGTCGTGGTCGATGGCGTTCCTGCCGGTAGTGAGTTCGCTCATCGCGCTGTGGTACATGTGGCGCTTCGTCGAGGTCGCCTACTTCCGCGCGCCGGGGCCGGCGCTCGCCGGCGTGAAGGAGGCGCCGCCCGCGCTGCTGGTGCCTTCGCTCGCGCTGATCGCGGTCACCGTCTTCTTCGGGCTCGACGCGCCGCTCACCGTCGGCGCCGCCGCGCAGGCCGCACAGGTGCTGCTCGGAGGCATTCGGTGAACCCGGAGGCGCTCGTGCTCGCGGCAGCGGCGATCCCGCTCGCCGGCGCGGCGCTGATCGCGGCGCTCGATCGCGCGCCGAACGTGCGCGAGGGCGTCACCCTCGCGTGCGCCGGGCTTCTGTTCGCCGCAGTCGCCGCGCTCGCGCCGCACGTCCTGGCGGGCGCGCGCCCTGCGGTCGAGCTGCTCGAGATGTTTCCGGGCCTGCCGCTCGTCCTGCGCGTCGAGCCGCTGGGGATGCTGTTCGCGCTGGTGGCCTCCGCGCTCTGGATCGTGAACTCGCTCTACTCGATCGGCTACATGCGCGCCAACCGGGAGGCGCACCAGACGCGCTTCTACGTCTGCTTCGCCGGCGCGCTCGCCGCGACGATCGCGATCGCGTTTGCCGGCAACCTGATCACGCTGTTCCTTGCCTACGAGGCGCTGACGCTAGTGACCTATCCGCTGGTGACCCACCACGGCGACGAGGCGGCGAAGCGCGGCGGGCGGGTCTACCTCGGCTACCTGTTGGCGACCTCGATCGTGTTCCTGCTGGTGGCGATCATCGTCACGTGGTACGCGACCGGCACCATCGAGTTCGTGCGCGGCGGCATCCTCGGCGACCGGCTCGGCAACGCGGCGACCGGCGCGCTTCTCGCGCTGTACGTGTTCGGCATCGGCAAGGCCGCGTTGATGCCGTTCCATCGCTGGCTTCCGGCGGCGATGGTCGCGCCGACCCCGGTCTCGGCGCTGCTGCACGCGGTCGCGGTCGTGAAGGCCGGCGTGTTCGCGGTCGTGAAGGTCGTCGTGTACGTCTTCGGGGTCGACGCGATGGCCGGGCTCGGGAGCGTGGATTGGCTGCCCACGGTCGCCGGGTTCACGATCGTCGCCGCCTCGGTCGTCGCACTGCGCGCCGACAACCTGAAGCGCCGGCTCGCCTACTCGACGGTGAGCCAGCTTTCCTACGTCGTGCTCGCCGCAGCGCTGCTCACGCCGCTCTCGGTGATCGGTGCTGCGCTGCACATCGCCGCGCACGCTTTCGGCAAGATCACGCTCTTCTTCGCCGCCGGCGCGATCTACACCGCCGCGCACAAGACCGAGGTGAGCGAGCTCGACGGCATCGGGCGGCGTATGCCGTGGACGATGGCGGCGTTCGCGATCGGTGCGCTCTCGATGATCGGCTTGCCGCCGACCGCCGGATTCGTGAGCAAGTGGTTCATCCTGTCCGGCGCGATGAGCGCCGAGCACTGGGTGGCGGTGGCGGTGATCGTGGCGAGCACACTGCTGAACGCCGGCTACTTCCTGCCGATCGTATGGCGCGCGTTCTTCCGGCCGTGCGCCGCGGGCGCGGCGCACGGCGAGGCGCCGGCGCCGATGGTCGCGGCGCTGCTCGCGACCGCCGCGCTGACCGTCGCGATGTTCTTCTACGCCGACCTGCCGCTCGCGCTGGCACGGCAGCTGAACGGGGGTTGACGCATGGGCGAGAAGCACTGGCTGGTCCGCCCGCGATCGATCCGCGTCCTGTGGGGCGTGTTCGCGGCAGTGCTCGCGTTCGTCGTGCTCGCCGACTTCCTGGTGGCACACGATCCGCATTTCGGCATCGACGGCACGTTCGCGTTCGCCGCCTGGTTCGGCTTCGCGGCGTGTGTGGCGCTGATCATCGTCGCGAAGGCCATAGGGATCGTGCTGAAGCGACCTGACGACTATTACCGGGGCGACGATGGTTGACGCGCTGCATCCGGGTGTGCTGCTCATCGTCGGCGGCGTGCTCGCCGGCGCGCTGCGCGGGCGGCTCCGCGCGGGGCTCGTCCTCGCGGCGCCCCTCGCCGCGCTCGCGGCGCTGTGGGCGTTGCCCGAGGGCCGGCTGTGGACGGGCGAGTTCCTCGGGCTCCCGGTGGCGCCCCTCGCGGTGGACCGGCTCTCGCGCCTGTTCGCGACGATCTTCGGGCTGATGGCGTTCGGCGGTGCGCTCTTCGCGCTCGCGCAATCGAGCCGGCTCGAGGTCGCCGCGGCGCTGGTGTACGCCGGCGCGGCGGTCGGGGTGACCCTCGCCGGCGACCTCGTCACCGTCTTCGTGTTCTGGGAGCTGATGGCGATCGGCTCGACGCTCGTGATCTGGAGCGCCGGCACGGCCGGCGCACGGGCCGCGAGCTTCCGCTACCTCATGGTCCATCTCTTCGGCGGGGTGGTGCTGATGGCCGGGATCGCCGGGCACGTGGCGGCGACCGGCTCGACCGAGTTCGACCGCATGGCGCTCGACTCGCCGACGCACTGGCTGATCCTCGCCGGATTCCTGGTGAACGCGGGCGCGCCGCCGCTCTCGGCGTGGCTGCCCGATGCGTACCCCGAGGCGTCGTGGAGCGGCACGGTGTTCCTGTCCGCGTTCACCACCAAGACCGCGGTGTATGTGCTCATGCGCGGGTTCCCCGGAACCGAGCTTCTCGTCTGGGTCGGCCTGTTCATGGTGTTCTACGGCATCGTCTATGCGCTGCTCGAGAACGACATGCGGCGCATCCTCGCCTACAGCATCGTGAACCAGGTCGGGTTCATGGTGACCGGCATCGGCATCGGCACGGAGATGGCGCTGAACGGCGCGGCGGCGCACGCGTTCACGCACATCGTCTACAAGGCGCTTCTTCTGATGTCCGCGGGCGCGGTGCTTTACCGCACCGGCGAGCGCCTGTGCTCCAACCTCGGCGGGCTCTTCCAGAGCATGCCGCTCACCACGATCTGCGGGACGATCGGCGCACTGTCGATCTCGGCGTTCCCGCTGACGTCCGGGTTCGTGAGCAAGTCGATGATCGGGCAGGCCGCCGCCGACGGCCATCTCGCGGCGGTGTGGTTCCTGCTCGCCGCGGCCTCGGCCGGAGTCTTCCTGCACGCCGGCATCAAATTCCCGTGGTTCGTTTTCTTCCAGAAGGACTCCGGCCTGCGACCGCCCGATCCGCCGCTCAGCATGCGGCTCGCGATGGTGCTCTTCGCGGCGCTCTGCATCGGGCTCGGCGTCTTCTTCCGGCCGCTCTACGCGCTGCTGCCGTTTCCGGTCGAGTACGTGCCGTACACCGCGCCGCACGTGGTGGAGATGCTGCAGCTCCTGCTCTTCTCGGGCCTCGCATTCTTCGTGATGCTCGGCTGGCTCAAGCGCACGCGCACGATCACGCTCGACACGGATTGGGCGTACCGCCGGCTCGGGCCGGCGCTCGCGGCCGGCGGCGCGGCGGCGCTCGCCGCGCTCACCGACGCGCTCGAGCGCCTGGGGCGATGGGCGCTCGCGCGGGCGATCGCCCGCGCCGCCGCCGCATTCGACGACGCCGGAGCGCTGGCGCGCACCCGCAGCACGGGCACGATGGTGACGTGGGTCGCGCTTCTGCTGGCCGCGTACCTGATACTGTATTATCTGTAGCATCTCCCGGCGGGGACTGCGCTCGCGGCGGCGACTCGGAGGAGCGGACGGCTCGGAGGCGGGCGGTCGAGGCGAGATGACAGCGAAGGCCGGTGCGTAAGTTCCTGCGGCGCGTCCTGCCCGACCACGCGGCGATCCGCCGCCAGCGGCTGCTCGGGCCGCTGCGGCGCGTGCTCGGCGACGCGCGCCTGTGGCACGTGAACCGGCGCGGAATCGCGCTCGGGGCGGCGGCAGGCGTGTTCTTCGGCTTCCTGATTCCGGTGGCGCAGATCCCCTTCGCCGCGGTGTGCGCGGTGCTGCTGCGCGCGAACCTGCCGGCCGCCGTGCTCGCCACGCTCGTCACCAATCCGTTCACTTTCGCGCCGATCTACATCCTTGCCTACAAGCTCGGCGCCTTCGTGCTCGGGGCGCCGGTCACCGGGGTCGAGGAGCAGGCGGCGGCGGCCGCAGCCGAGGCGCTGCCGGGCCCGTTGGCGGGGCTCGCGTCGCTCGGCAAGCCGCTCGTCCTGGGCCTCGCGATCTTCGCCGGGGCCGGCGCGACGCTCGCCTATGCCGGAACGCTGCTCGTGTGGCGCCTCACTGCGATCGCGGCGCTGCGCCGCCGCCGCCGGCGCGCCGCCGCGGCCAGCGCCCGCAGCTGAGCGCGGCCGGACGCTGCGCCGCAGCGGGGCGCGCCTCCGCGCGCCTTGCTTTTCCGGGGGTGGGCGATAGCATCGTCGCGTTCGCCCGTGCGGAGAGAACACAGAGATAAGATAGCAGGGCACTCGTTTCACAATCCGGGATTAGTGCCAGCCGCGGCGCGCCCGCGTCACCCCGCACGCACAGCCATCCGAAGCGGGTTTCCACCAGAGGAGTCGACCATGAAGACTGAGCAAGCGAGCAAGCCGGCCGCGCGAAGGAAGTTCCTGAAAGGCGCCGCGGCCGGCGCCGCCGGCGCGGCAGCGCTCGGCTTCCCGATGATCGCCAAGTCGCAGTCCCCGATCGTGCTCAAGATGCAGGGCGCGTGGGGCGCGAAGGACGTCTTCAACGAGATGGCCGAGCAGTACGTGAAGCGCGTGAACGACATGGCCGGCGGCCGGCTGCGCGTCGACTACCTGATCGCCGGCGCGGTGGTGAAGCCGTTCGAGGTGATGGACGCCACCAACAAGGGCGTGCTCGATGCGTGCCACTCCGTGCCGGTCTACTGGTACGGCAAGAGCAAGGTGGCGTCGCTCTTCGGCTCCGGCCCGATCACCGGCGTCGACGCCAACCAGCAGCTGGCGTGGATCTATGCCGGCGGCGGCCAGGCGCTCTACGACGAGCTGCTGAAGAAGCTCGGCCTGGACGTGGTCGGCTTCTTCTGCACGCCGATGCCGACCCAGCCGCTCGGCTGGTTCAAGCGGCCGATCAAGTCGGCGAAGGAGCTCGCCGGGCTGAAGTACCGCACGGTCGGTCTCGCCGCCGACCTCATGAACGAGCTCGGCGTCAAGGTGACGCAGCTGCCGGGCGGCGAGATCGTGCCGGCGATGGAGCGCGGCGTGATCGACGCGTTCGAGTACAACAACCCGACCTCGGACCTGCGCTTCGGGGCGCAGGACGTGGCCAAGAACTACATGATGGGCAGCTACCATCAGGCGATGGAGTTCTTCGAGATCGTGTTCAACCGCAAGAAGTACGAGTCGCTGCCCAAGGACCTGCAGGCGATCCTGCGCTACGGGGTGGAGGCGGCCAACACCGCCAACTACTCGATGGCGATGGACAACTACTCGCGCGACCTCCAGAGCCTGATCAACAAGTACAAGGTGAACGTGGTCCGCACGCCGAAGGACATCTTCGCCGCGCAGCTCAAGGCGTGGGACGTCGTCACCAAGCGGCTGTCGGACGAGGATCCGTTCTTCAAGAAGGTGGTGGAGAGCCAGAGAGAGTGGGCGAAGCGCGTCGCCTACTATAGCTTCCTGAACGAGGCCGACTTCAGGCAGGCGTACGAGCACGTGTTCCAGACCAAGCTTCCCACCTGAACCGCGCGGGTCGGGACGCGAGAAGCGCGGGGCGGCGCCACGGCGCCGCCCTTTTTTTGCTCCTGCGGCGGCGGCCGCGGGCCGGGAGGCGCGATGTTCGACCGGATCGTCTACACCATCGACCAGCTCTCGAAGTCGGTCGGCCACGCGTTCGCGTGGTGCATCGTGATTCTGACGCTGGGCACCTCGTACGAGGTGTTCATGCGCTACCTGCTGAACAGCCCGACCACCTGGGCGTTCGACATGAGCTACATCCTCTACGGCGGGCTCTTCCTGATGGCCGGGCCGTACGCGCTCTCGCGCAACGCGCACGTGCGCGGCGACGTGATCTTCCGGCTGTGGCCGCAGCGCACCCAGGGCTGGATCGAGCTCGTGCTGTACTTCCTGTTCTTCTTTCCCGGGGTGGTGTCGTTCATGTTCGCGGGCTGGCATTACGCGTACGACGCATTCGCGCTGCGCGAGGTGAGCGTGAACAGCCCGGTCGGCGTCCCGGTGTGGCCGCTCAAGATGCTGATCCCGGTGGCCGGCGCCCTGCTCACCCTGCAGGGGATCGCCGAGGTGATCCGCTGCGTGCAGTGCATCAGGACCGGGCAGTGGCCGGCGCGCCTGCACGACGTCGAGGAGCTGGAGAGCGCGATCGCGGCCGAAGAGGCCGACCGGCGACGGCGCGAGGCGGCCGAGCGCCGCGCGGCGGAGGGCGGGCGATGACCAACCCGGAGATCGCCCTGCTCATGCTGGGGCTGTTCATCTTCGTCATCCTGCTCGGCTTCCCGATCGCCTTCACGCTGATGGCGATGGGCATCGGCTTCGGCTACTACGCGTACTACCAGCCCGACCAGGCGTTCTTCGACAACCGGGTGTTCTACCTATTCTCGCAGAACACCTTCAGCGTGATGAACAACGACGTGCTGGTCGCGGTGCCGCTCTTTCTCTTCATGGGCTACGTGATCGAGCGCGCGAACGTGCTCGATCGCCTGTTCTACAGCCTGCAGGTCGCGTTCAAGGCGATCCCGGCCTCGATGGCGGTCGCCGCGCTCGTCACCTGCGCGCTGTTCGCCACCGCAACCGGGATCGTCGGCGCGGTGGTTACGCTGATGGGCCTGCTCGCGTTTCCCGCGATGCTGAAGGCGGGCTACGACCAGAAACTCTCGGCCGGCGTGATCTGCGCCGGCGGCACGCTCGGCATCCTGATCCCGCCCTCGATCATGCTGATCGTGTACGGCGCGACCTCGGCGGTATCGGTGGTCAAGCTCTACGCCGCGGCGATGATCCCGGGCTTCATTCTGGCGGGGATGTACATCGTGTACGTGATCTTGCGCACGCTGATCACGCCTTCGCTCGCGCCGAAGCTGCCGAAGTCCGAGACCGACATCCCGTGGCTGAAGATCCTCCTGCTGATGCTGCAGGCGTTCGTGCCGCTCGCGGTGCTCATACTTTCGGTGCTCGGCGCGATCCTGTTCGGGCTCGCCACGCCGACCGAGGCGGCGGCGATCGGCGCGCTCGGCGCGATGGTGATCGCCGCCGGATACCGTGCGCTCACGTGGGGGCGCCTCAAGGAGGCGGTGTTCCTGACCGCGCGCACTTCGGCGATGGTGTGCTATCTCTTCATCGGCTCCTGGACTTTCTCCTCCGTGTTCTCGTATCTCGGCGGCGAGGGGCTGATCAAGGAGTTCGTGCTCGGGCTCGACCTCAACACGATCACTTTCCTGCTGCTCTCGCAGCTCATCATCTTCCTGCTCGGCTGGCCGCTCGAGTGGAGCGAGATCATCATCATCTTCGTGCCGATCTTTCTGCCGCTGCTCTCGCACTACGACGTCGATCCGCTGTTCTTCGGCATCCTGATCGCACTCAACCTGCAGACATCCTTCCTCACGCCGCCGATGGCGATGGCGGCGTACTACCTGAAGGGCATCGCGCCGCCGCACGTGCAGTTGTGGACCATCTTCCGCGGCTGCTTGCCGTTCCTGACGATGGTGTTCGTCGCGATGGCGACGATCTACGTCTTCCCGCAGACCGTGTATTGGCTGCCGGACTTGTTCTACTCGGTTCGCTAGCGCGCATGGACGCGAGCGCGCTCAACTGGCTGTCGGCGACGGACGCCGCCCGGGCGATCCGGGAAGGCAGCGCTTCGTCGGAAGAGCTGGTGCGCGCCTGCCTCGATCAGATCGCGCGCGAGGAGTCGCGCGTGCAGGCGTGGCAGTTCCTCGACGAGGCGTATGCGCTCGCGCAGGCGCGTGCCGCCGACAAGTGGCGCCGGGCGGGCGAGCCGCTCGGTGCGCTGCACGGCGTGCCGGTCGGGGTGAAGGACATCATCGACACCGCCGACATGCCGACCGAGGACGGGACCGTGCTGCACGCCGGGCGCACGCCGCTCCACGACGCCGCGGTGGTGCGGATGCTGCGCGAGGCGGGCGCGGTGATCCTGGGCAAGACGGTCACCACCGAGCTCGCGACCTACGCGCCGGGCAAGACCCGCAACCCGCACAACCCCGAGCACACGCCCGGCGGCTCGTCGAGCGGCTCGGCGGCGGCGGTCGTCGCGGGCATGGTCCCGCTCGCGATCGGGACGCAGACCAACGGCTCGGTCATCCGGCCGGCGGCATACTGCGGCGCCTACGGCTTCAAGCCCACCTACGGCCTCGTCCCCCGCGCCGGCATCCTCAAGCAGTCGCCGCCGCTCGACCAGGTCGGCGTGTTCGCGCGCTCGGCGGACGATCTCGCGCTCGGCGCCGAAGCGATCATGGGCGACGACGAGGACGACCCGGCGACGCGCCCGCGCGCACGGCCGCCGCTCGCGCGCGTCGCGGCCGAAGAGCCGCCGTTCCCGCCCCGGCTCGCGTTCGTGCGCACGCCGATGTGGGACGCGGCCGAGGAGGAAACGCGCGCGGCGTTCGCCGAGCTGGCCGAGCACCTCGGCGACCGCGTCGCGGAGTTCACGCTGCCCGAGTCGGCGCGCGCGGCCTGGGAGTGGCACCGCACGATCATGGAAGCCGACCTCGCGGCGAGCTTCGAGAAGGAGTACGACGAGGGCCGCGACCGGCTCTCCGACTCGCTGCGCGGCCAGATCGAGCGCGGGCGCGCGGTGGCGGCGGTCGAGTATCTGAAGGCGGCCGCGCGCATCCCGCGCCTGAACGACGGCTTCGCCGAGCTCTTCGACCGCTTCGACGCGATCCTCACCCCGGCCGCCACCGGCACCGCCCCGCACGGGCTGGCGTCGACCGGCAGCCCGGTGTTCTGCACGCTGTGGACGCTGTGCGGGATGCCCGCCGTGGCGCTGCCGCTGATGCAGGGCGAGAACGGGTTGCCGCTCGGCGTGCAGGTGGTCGGCGCGCGCGGCGACGACGCGCGGCTGCTGCGCACCGCGCGCTGGCTGGTCGGCGCCGTGGCCGACGGCGGCTGAAGGAAGGCATACGGAGGACGCACATGATCGTGAAACTCGTCAGCGGCATCATTGCGGGAGTGCTCCTGCTCGCGTTCCTGGGCAGCGTCGTGCTCAAGCTGAAGGACGCGGCGCTCGCCGCAGTCGCCCTGATCGGGCTGGCGATGATGCTCTACGAGCTCTGGGAGACGCTGCGGGAGAACGACCGGTAGCCGGGCGCCCCCGGGCATGCACGCTGTTTGCGCTAGCTCAAGCGCGGCGGCGCCGGAGCGCGCTAGACTCCGCTTCGATACACGCAGGCGGACAGATCGGACGCCGCATTATTGGAGGACTTCATGGCCTACAAGACCATCCTGCTCCACGTCGACGACAGCCCGCAGTGGCCGGGCCGGTTCGAGGTCGCGGCGAAGCTCGCCGCGGACTTCGGCGCCCACCTGGTGGGGCTCTGCCTGCTGCGCCGCCCCGAGCTGCCGGGCTACGTGCGAAGCGCCGAGATCGCCGAGCTGATCGCCAAGCGCGCGCGCGAGGCCGAAGCGCGCGTCAAGTCCTCGCGCGACATGCTGCTCCAACGGCTCTCGAGCCAGGGCCTGTCGGGCGAGTGCCGCGTGGTCGAAGGCGCGCCCGAGGACCTTGCCGCGGTCCACGGCCGCTATGCCGACCTGCTGGTGGTCAGCCAGCCCGATCCCGGCACGTCCTACTACGCCGAGGCCATGCAGGACATCCAGAGCGTGATCTTCGCCGCCGGGCGGCCGCTGCTGCTCGTGCCCTACGCGGGCCAGGTGAAGGCGCTCGGCACGCACGTGCTGGTCGCCTGGAACGCGAGCCGCGAGGCGACCCGGGCCGTGACGGATGCGCTGCCGCTCCTGCGGCGCGCGAGCAAGGTGACGGTGATGGTGGTGCGACCGCGCGAGGACGCGCAGGCGCACGGTGACGTCCCGGGCGCAGACATCGCCGCCTACCTCGCCCGGCACGGCGTGAAGGTGGAAGTGAGCGCCGAGCACGGCACGGGCATCGAGGTCGGCGAGCTGATGCTCTCGCGCGTGGCCGACTTGAACGTCGACCTGGTGGTGATGGGGGCCTACAGCCACTCGCGGTTGCGCCAGTGGATCCTCGGCGGGGCGACGCGCACCCTGCTGGAGAGCATGACCGTCCCGGTGCTGATGTCCCATTGACCGGCGCGGCACGGCGCGCAGACGCCGGGGTGGCGGCGCACATCGATCGCCAGCGCCTGCGCGCGGCAGCGCGCAGGCGCATGACACTGCGCGCCAGGCGCAATCTCGAACTGGAAGCGGCGCCGGCGGGCGGGCGGCCGTCGAATTGCGAGAACACGCGCGCCCGGGCGTGGCGCCGGCGATGAACGAGGCGATCGTGCTCTTCGCGCACGGGGCGCGCGACCCGGCCTGGGCCGGGCCGGTGCGCGAGCTCGCGGCGCGCGTTGCCGCGCACCGACCCGAGGCGCTCGTCGCGGCGGCGTTCCTCGAGCTGCTCGAGCCCACGCTGCCTGGCGCCGTGGCGCAGCTCGCCGCGCGGGGCGCGCGGCGTGTGGTCGTGTTCCCGCTCTTCATGGCGCCCGGCGGTCACCTCCGGCGCGACGTGCCGGCGCTCATGGCGTCGATCCGCGCGGCGCATCCCGGGCTCGACCTCGCCCTCGCGCCGCCGCTCGGCGCGGTGCCGGAGGTGCTCGAGGCGATCGCGCGGTGGGTGTCCGGGTACGAGCGCTAGCGGGCCGCGCGCGATTTCGCTACCATCGCGCGCGGCGATGCTTCCTTCCCACGACAACCCGGCGCGGCCCGGGCGCCGCGCCTCGCTTGCGCGCCCGGGGCGGCGCGCGCTTGGAGCGCGACCGTGAGCCGCGCGATCTTTCCCACCTCGCAGGACGCCGAGGCCGCGTTCTACGAAGCGCTCGAGCGCGCCGATCTCGATGCGATGATGGCGGTCTGGGCCGAGGACGAGGAGGTCGTGTGCGTGCATCCGGGCGGCCCGCGGCTCACTGGCTTCGAGCAGGTGCGCGCGAGCTGGACCGCGATCTTCAAGTCGCGCCAGCGCCTGCGCGTGCAGCTCGCGAACGCGGCGTACGTGCAGGGCATGATGCTCTCGATCCACAGCGTGCACGAGAACGTCACCGTCGTCGGCGAGCCGGCGCCGCGCCCGCCGGTGGTGACGACCAACGTGTACATCCGCACCGGCGGCGGGTGGCGCATGCTCGTCCACCACGCCTCGCCCGCGCCGGAGGCGCCGAGCCGCGCGGAATCGGGCAAGATCCTGCATTGACGCGCGCCACCGGTCCGACGGCGTCCTCGACTTTCCGCGCGCCGTGGTGGCTGCCGGGCGGCAACGCGCAGACGATCTACGCCGCGCTCGCGGCCCCCGCGCCGCGGGTGCGCTACCGGCGCGAGCGGTGGGAGACGCCGGACGCCGACTTCGTCGACGTCGACTGGCTGGACGCGCCGCGCGCGCCCGGTGCGCCGCTCGTGGTGCTGTTCCACGGGCTGGAGGGCGGCTCGCGCAGCCACTACGCGCGTGCGCTGATGGCGGAGGCGCGCGCGCGGGGCTGGCGCGGCGCGGTGCCGCACTTCCGCGGCTGCGGCGGCGGGCCGAACCGCCTGCCGCGCGCCTACCACTCGGGCGACTCGCACGAGGTCGACTGGCTGCTGCGCAGGTTCCGCGCGGCCGCGGGCGAGGCGCCGCTCTTCGCCGTCGGCGTATCGCTCGGCGGCAACGTGCTCCTCAAGTGGCTGGGCGAGCGGGGCGAAACAGCGCGCGACGTGCTCGCCGCGGCCGCGGCGGTCTCCGCGCCGGTCGACCTGACCGCGGCGGGCGACGCGCTCGGCCGCGGCTTCAACCGGCTCTACACCCGCCACTTCCTCGCCTCGCTCAAGCGCAAGACGGTGGCGAAGATCGCGCGCTTTCCGGGCATCGCCGACGCGAGGGCGGTGTCCCGCTCGCGCACGCTGCGCGAGTTCGACGATCTGTTCACGGCGCCGCTACACGGCTTTCGCGACGCGGCCGACTACTGGCTGCGCTCGAGCGCGAAGCCGCTGCTCGGCCGGATCCGGGTCGCGACGCTCGTCGTGCACGCCCGCAACGATCCGTTCCATCCGGCGCCGCATCTGCCGGGACCGTACGAGGTCGCACCGGCTGTCACGCTCGATTATCCGGACGGCGGCGGGCACGTCGGCTTCGTGAGCGGACGCTTCCCGGGATCGCTTGCATGGCTGCCCAAGCGCGTGCTCGGCTTCTTCGACGAGGCGCGCGGCGTGCCCGCGGCCGCGTCCCGCGCGCATGCCGCGGGTGGGCGCAGCCGGGCGGCGGCAGTGTAATATCGGGACAGCTACCGCCGCTCGCCCGTGAACACGCCTCCGCCCGAGATCTTCAAGGCATACGACATCCGCGGCGTCGTCGACCGCACGCTCACGCCGGCAGGCGTCGAGGCAATCGGCCGCGCGCTGGCGACCGAGTGCCGCGCGCGCGGGGGTGGCGCGATCGCGATCGGGCGCGATGGCCGCCTGTCGGGTCCGGCGCTGGCGGCTGCGCTCGCGGCCGGAGTGCGTGCCGGCGGAGTCGACGTCGTCGACCTCGGCATGGTCACCACGCCGATGTGCTACTTCGCCGCGCACGCGCTCGGTACCGGATCGGCGGTCATGGTGACCGGCAGCCACAATCCCCCCGAGTACAACGGACTGAAGATGGTGCTCGCGGGTACGACGCTCGCCGGCGAGGAGATCCAGCGCCTGCGCCGGCGGATCGAGCAGGGCGAGCTCGCCGCGGGCAGCGGCGGATACCAGACAGCCGACGTGCGCGAGACCTATCTCGCACGCATCGCCGGCGACGTTTCGCTCGCGCGGCCGCTCGCCATCGCCGTCGACTGCGGTAACGGCGCCGCAGGGCTGATCGCGCCCGCGCTCTACCGCCGGCTCGGGTGCCGCGTCACCGAGCTCTTCTGCGAAGTGGACGGCACCTTTCCCAATCACCATCCCGATCCGACCCGGCCGGAGAACCTCCGCGACCTGATCGCAGCGCTGCAGGACGGCGCGGGCGAGCTCGGCCTCGCCTTCGACGGTGACGGCGACCGGCTGGGCGTCGTCACCCGCAACGGGACGATCGTCTACGCCGACCGGCTGCTGATGCTGCTCGCGGCCGACGTGCTCGCGCGGCATCCCGGCGGCGAGATCGTGTACGACGTCAAGTGCACGCGAAACCTCGCGTCGTGGATCCGTCAGCACGGCGGCCGGCCGGCGATGTGGAAGACCGGCCACTCGCTGATCAAGGGTCGCATGAAGGCGCTCCATGCGCCGATCGCAGGCGAGATGAGCGGACACATCTTCATCGCCGACCGCTGGTACGGCTTCGACGACGGCGTATACGCCGGCGCGCGGCTGCTCGAGCTGCTTGCGCGCAGCGCCGAGCCGAGCGCCACGCTCGAGGCGCTGCCCGACTCGGTCGCAACGCCCGAGCTGCATGTCCCGCTTGCCGAGGGCGAGCCGCACCGCCTGGTCGAGCGACTGCAGCACGAGGCGCGGTTTCCCGGCGCGGTCGAGGTGATTACGCTCGACGGGCTGCGGGTGGAGTACGCAGACGGCTTCGGGCTTGCGCGCGCGTCGAACACGACGCCGGTGCTGGTGCTGCGCTTCGAGGCGCAGGATGCGGCGGGGCTCGGTCGCATCCAAGAGGCGTTTCGCCGCGCGCTGCTCGCGGCGAAACCCGACGCGCAGCTGCCGTTCTAGGCGGCTACCGCGCCTGTGCCGTGCGCCGCGGGTCGCGCGCGGAATCCGCGAAGCGGCGCAGGAGCAGGTTACCGCGCTCGACCGCCTCGTCGAGGCGCGGCCTTGGGCAGCTTGTCGCCGGCCCAGACCGCCTCGAGCTCCTCGTCGAGGATCGCGCGGATGTACGCGTGGTTGCCGAGCCGGATGCCGCGCGAGTAGACCGCGGGCGTATCGGTGCGCACCATCTGCAGCACGCCGACCTCGGTGCCCGGGTTGCGCGCGTAAAAGCCCTGCTCGCGCGTGAGATCGTAGGCCGCGCGCGAGACCGGCAGGTAGCCGGTGTTCTGGTGCCAGGCCGCCTGCACCGCGGGGCGCGCGATGAACGCGAAGAATTTCGCCACGCCGCGCTCCTCGGCCGCCTTCTTGCCCGACATGACCCACAGGCCCGCGCCGCCCATCAGCGTGTTGTACGGCGCGCCCTGGAAGTCTTCGTAGTACGGCAGCGGCGCGACTCCGAAGTCGAACTTCGCGCCGCGCCGAATCTTCGCGTAGGAGGCCGACGAACTGGTGAGAACCGCGCACTGCCCGGCGATGAACTGCTTCTCGCCCTCGTCGCGCCGCCCGGTGTAGAAGAAGAGCCGGCTCTTCACCCACGAGCTGAGCAGCGCGACGTGGCGCATCGCGAGCTTCGTGTTGAAGGCGAGCTCTGCATCGAGCCCCTCGAAGCCGTTGCGGCCGGTGGCGAACTCCTCGTTGTGGAGCGCGAGCACGTTCTCGAGCATGATCCAGCCCGGCCAGGTGGTCGTGATGCCGCACGGCGTCGCCTGCTTCTCGTAGAGCTTGAGCGCCTGCGCCTGCAGGTCGTACCAGGTCCGCGGCGGCAACTGCGGATCCAGACCCGCGGCCGCGAATGCCTGCTTGTTGTAGTACAGCACCGGGGTCGAAGTGTTGAACGGAAGCGCGAGCAGCCGGCCCTTCGCGTCGGCGAAATAGCTCGCCACGGGCGCAACGAAGGCGCGCGGATCGAGCTTCACGCCGGCGCGCGCGAGCACGGCATAGGCCGGGCGGTAGAGGCTGCGCGCAGCCATCATCGATGCCGTGCCGACGTCGTAGACCTGCAGGATGTGCGGCGCCTTGCCTTGCGCGTGCGCGGCGATGCCGAGCGCGAGGGTCTCGTCGTAGCTGCCCTTGTAAGTCGCCACGACCCGGTAGTCGTTCTGCGCGGCGTTGAAGGCGGCCGCGATCCGGTCGACTTCCTCGCCGAGCGCCCCGTCCATCGCGTGCCAGAACCGAAGCTCGGTCGCTTTCGGGGCGGCGGCGCCGGGACCCGCGGCGGCGAGCGTGGCAAGGGCGGCGAGGGCGATCAGCAGTGCGCGAATGTTCATGGACGTCGACGCTTTCTCGGTCCGCCCCGGCCGCGGGGCGGTCGGGTACGGCGGCAGAACGAAGGGACGCCGGTGCCGGCGACTTCGGCGCCAGCCCCGGCGGATGGGAACGACGCCGCCAGTATAGTAGCGGAGGCGGAAGCGTCGATGTGCGGTTTGGCACGCTTAGGACGTCGTCATAATGGGTGCCGCAGCGCTCGCACCGGCGCACCGCCGCTCGCGCCTAAGTGGCTGATTTGCGTGTGCTAGTATCCGCGCCGGGCGCGCCGCAGCAGGGCGCGCCCACGAGAGCGAACGCCGATCCCGCCACCTCGATGAAGGCAGCCACCTTCGCCGTGCTCCGCCAGCTCGCGGCCGGGACGCCGTGCGCGAGCGCGGTCCTCGCGCAGGCGGTCGGGCTGCCGCGCGCGGCGGTCGGCGCCGCCGTGCGCGAGCTGCGCGCGCACGGCGTCGAAGTGCGCGCCGTGCGCGGGCGCGGCTATGCCCTCGGCGCGCCGGCCGATCTGCTCGATCGCGCGGCGGTCGCCGCGCGGTTGGCCCAGCGCGGCGCGCCGATCGTCCTGGATCTCGCCGACGAGTGCGTATCCACGAACGCAGCGCTGCTGGAGCGGGCGGCGAGCGGCGCGGGCGCGGGCACGGCGCTCGCCTGCGAGCTGCAGACCGCCGGCCGCGGCCGGCGCGGGGCGCGCTGGCACGCGCGGCTCCTCGCGGGGCTCACGTTCTCCGTGCTGTGGCGCTACGAACGGGCGCGATCCGACTTCGGCGCGCTGCCGCTCGCCGTCGGCGTCGCGTGCGCGCGCGCCCTCGATGCGCTCGGCGTGCGGGGTGTGCGCCTGAAGTGGCCGAACGATCTCGTGCACGGCGGCGGCAAGCTCGGCGGCATCTTGGTGGAGGCGGCGAGCGAGGCGGGCGGGCCGACGGCGGTGGTGGTCGGCGTCGGCGTCAACGTGCGCGGGGCGCGGGCGCTCGGCGCCACGGTGGGCCAGCCGGTGTCCGATCTCGCCGCGCTCGCGCGCGATGTTCCGCCGCGCACGGCGCTGCTCGCGGAGCTCCTCGCCGAGATCGCGAGCGCGCTCGAGGCTTTCGGGCGGCACGGTTTCGCGGCGTTTCGCGAGGAATGGTCACGCCGGCATGCGCAGCAGGATGCGCCGGTACGGCTGCTGCTGCCCGGCGGCGGCGCGGTGGACGGTGTCGCGCTCGGCGTGGCCGAGGACGGCGCGCTGCTCGTCGCGACCCGGGCCGGCGTCGAGCGTCATCACGCCGGTGCGGTGAGCCTGCGGGCCGCAACGTGAGGCTGGAGGTGAGCCCGGGCGCGAAAAGCCGCGCGGCGACGATCCTGGCGGTGGACGCCGGCAACAGCCGCATCAAGTGGGGGCTCGCCGAGCGCGGCGAGTGGCGCGCGCTGGGCGCCGCCGCGATCGACGACATCGAGCGGCACGCGGCGCAGGCGTGGCCGCCGCTGCCCGCTCCGGCGCACATCGCGGTCGCCAACGTCGCCGGTACCGCAGCCGAGCAGCGGCTGGCGGCCTTGTTCCTGCGCTTCTTTGCGCGTGCGGCCGCGCCGGCGCCGGTGGCATGGCTGCGCGCGGTGCGCACGGCCGGCGGCGTCACCAACGGCTACGACGACCCCGGCCAGCTCGGCGTCGACCGCTGGGCGGCGCTGGTGGCGGCGCGCGCGCGCCATGCAGGCGACAGCCTGGTGGTGATGGCCGGCACGGCGACGACGATCGACCGCCTGGACGCGCGGGGCACTTTCCGCGGCGGCATGATCCTCCCCGGCCTGGATCTGATGAAGCGCTCGCTTGCCGCCGGCACCGCGGGGCTGCCCTTCGCGCGCGGCCAATACAGTGACGAGCCGCGCAGCACCCCCGACGCCATAGAGAGCGGCTGCCTCGCCGCGCAGGCGGGCGCGATCGAGCGCGCGTACGCGCGGCTGCCGGCCGGCGCGCCGTGCTTTCTGAGCGGCGGCGCCGCGCGCGCAATCGCGCCGCTGCTTGCGTTTGCCACCCAGGAGGTCGAGCATCTTGTCCTCGAGGGAGTGCTCAGGCTCGCGCAATGAGGACCGTCTTCCTGTTGCTGATCTTCGCGAATGTCGCGTTCTTCGCGTGGACCTACTACGACCGGACCGTCGGGTCGCAGGGTGAGCGCATCGTCGCGCAGCAGCTCGACCCGGGGCGGATCCGACTGGTGACCCCCGACGAGGCGGCGCGCCTCGCGCGCATCCGGCGGCCGGCCTGCATCGAGTGGGGGCCGATCGGCCCCAATGACGTCGCGCGCGCGGAGGACGCGATCGCCGGCCTGCGGGCCGGGCTGAGGATCGAGGGGCGCCGCCCGGAGGAGTCGGCCGGGTGGTGGGTCTATATCCCGCCGTTTCCGAGCCGGCAGGCGGCCAACCAGCGCGTGACCGAGCTGCGGCGGCTCGGCATCGAGGACTACTTCATCATCCCGGACGACGCGAAGTTCCGCAACGCCGTCTCGCTCGGCGTGTTCCGCAGCGAGGAGGCGGCGAAGAACCGGTTCGACGCACTGCAGCGGCGCGGCGTGCGCGACGCGATGCTCGCCGAGCGCGACGGTAGCGCGCGGCGCGTCTATCTGCGGATTGCGCAGGTCACCGAGTCGCTGCGCGAGCGCATCGAGGCGCTGCGGCCGGCGTTTCCCGGGAGCGAAATACGCGATTGCCCGCCGGGGGACGGCAAGGGATGAGCGGTGCGCGCACCGCCGCGCGCTTATCATCGCGCCCGCGCGAGCGGGCGCAGACATCGAAGCGGTGCGCGAACTCTTTCGCGAGTACGCCGCGTGGCTCGCCGTCGACCTGTGCTTCCAGGGCTTCGCCGCGGAGCTCGCATCGCTGCCCGGCGTCTACGCGCCGCCGCACGGCTGCATTCTGCTCGCGCGCACGCACGACGGAGCGGTGGCCGGCTGCGCGGCCCTGCGCCGGTCTCGACGCGCGCAGCGCGGAGATGAAGCGTCTGTACGTGCGCGATGCATTCCGCGGCGTCGGCCTCGGCGCGCGCCTCGCGGAGGAGACCGTCGGCGCGGCGCGGCGCATGGGCTACCGGCGCGTGCTGCTCGACACGCTGCCGCAGATGGCGGCCGCGCAGCGGTTGTATCGCGTGCTCGGCTTCCGCGCGATCGCGCCGTACTACGACAACCCGATCCCCGGAGCGATGTACCTCGCCCTCGACCTTGCGCCTCCCGCTGGCGGCAATTGAGCCGCCGGGACGGTCCCGCGTCGGCCATGCCCGGGATCGCGGGAGTGCGGCAGGCCTTTCACTGCCTACGCTCCGGATTCGCGCCTCGCCGGAACGGAGGTCCTCGGCAGAGGGCCGCGCGGACGCTGCCGCCCGGAAGGCGGTCCATGCCGCCTGCGCATCCTGCTGGGTCCAGCGCTCGGTCCGCGCAAGCGCCTCCAGCACCTCGCTCAGGTCGGTGATGCGCTGCGGCCGGTCCTCGCGCCGCTTTTCCAGGCAGGCGGCGACCAGGGCGTCGAGCTCGGGCGGCACGGGCCTCGGCGCGACTTCCGCGAGCCGCGGCGGCGTCTCGTTCAGCACGCAGCTCGTGAGCGAGAGCTCGTCGTCGGCCGAGAAGATCTTGCGCGCGGCCAGCATGAAGAAGGCGACCGCCCCCACGGCATAGATGTCGGCGCGCGCGTCGACGTCCGCCGGGTCGCGCAATCGCTCCGGCGCCATGTAGAGCGGGGTGCCGAGCAGGCGCAGCGTGCGCGTGATGGTCTGCGACTGCTCGCGCGCGACGCTCTTCACCAGGCCGAAGTCGAGGATCTTCACGAAGTCGTACTCGCCGCCGTAGCGGCACACCATGATGTTGGTGGCGCTGATGTCGCGGTGCACGAGCCCCTTGCCGTGCGCCTCGGCGAGGCCGGCGCAGACCTGGCGCAGCAGATGCACGGTCCGGGGCACGGACATCGCACCGGTGCGAACCACGATGTCGCCGACCGTCGAGCCCTCCAGGTACTCCATGGCGTAGTACAGGATTCCCCCGGGCGCTCGCCCGTAGTCGAAGATCTCGACCATGTTCGGATGCGAGAGCTGGCTCGCGAGCTGCGCCTCGCGCTCGAAGCGGGCCACCATCTCGTCGGTCGCGCGCGCCGGCTTGAGCAGCTTCACGGCGGTGGGGCGCTTGAGCAGCTCGTGGCGCGCGAGGTAGATGTTAGCGATGCCGCCCTCGCCGATGCGTTCGCCGAGGATGTACGGGCCGAGCCGCCGTTCTGCGAGGCGGCGCCGCAGCTTCGCCGCCGAGAACCAGGACGCGAGCGCGGCGATCACCGCGAGCACGAGGGTGCCGAACACCGCGCCGAATGCAATGCGCAGCACGCTCAGCGGCGCGTAGGCCTCCTCGGCGCCGATCTCCGCCGCGATGCCCATGTCGTACGCCGGCAGCCAGCGCCAGGCGCCGATGACCTCGTGCCCGGCGTAGCCGGATACGGCTCCACCAGGATGCCCTCGGTCGTGCCGGCCGCCGAGGCCGGCGCGCGCCGGCGGGCGCAGCGCGAGCGACAGGATGGCGGATCGGCCAGCCGCCAGCAGGCCGCGCGCGGCGAGCTCGTCGGCGAAACGGCTCTCCGAGAGCATCTTGCCGTGCCGGCCGAACGCGTACACTTCGGCCGTCTCGCCCGCGCGCGCCGCGGCGAGGATCGCCGCGAACTGCTCGTGCGCGTGGTGCCCGACGCCGAGCGCGGCGACGCGCCCGTGCGCGGTGTCGAACACCGGCGTCTGGACCCACACGCTCGGGCGCGTCAGCGGCAGGCGCTGTGGCGGCTGCTTGAGCCGGTCCGCGTCGTGCGACGGTGGCAAGAACAGCGTCGAGCCCGCGAACACCCCTTCCAGCTCTCGGGCGAGCAGCTCGGGGCGCAGCGCAAGGCCGCAGTACTCCGGAAAGCGCGACGCGACGATCCGACCCGAGCGATCGACGATGTTGAAACCGACCGCGCCGGTGCCGGCGAACGCGTCGTCGAGCGCGGCCACGAGTGGTCGGCGCACCGGCGCGGAGCAGTACTGTGCCGGCGTCGTTCCGGGCGCCGCCGCGATCGCCACGAGCGAGGCGACGTGCTCGCGCACCTGGCGGTCGCGTGCGAGGCGCTCGATCGCGACGGTCTGGTCGGCAATCCAGATTTCGAGCATCTTGGTCTGCATGTCGAGCACCGACTTGAGCGACGCCGCGCGCAGGCCACGCACCGAGCGCTCCACCGCGGTGTAGGTCCCGGCGCCGATCGCGGCGAGGACCGCGGTGCTCGCCAGGATCGCCAGGGCCAGTGCGAGGCGCAGGCGGGCGCGCCGCGCCCGGTTCTCGCGCTCGATCGGATCGTCGGGATCGAGGACGCGGACCCGCGATCGCGGTCCGGCCGGCACGCCTGCCTCGCCGGCGTGCCCGGCCGGCTGCGCGGCGCCCGGATCCGGCGTTCGGTTCATTCCCGCGACGGCCGCCCGGACGCGCCGCCGCGCCGTGCTTCGGCGGCGTGGCGAATCCTTTCGACCAGATCGGTGGTCGAGCGCTGGTGCTCGAACGGGATCGCGCGCACTGCTCCGCCCCAACCGCGCACCTCGTCGCCGCCGACGATGTCCTCGACGCGCCAGTCGCCGCCTTTCACCAGCACTTCCGGCCGCACGGCGCGAATCAGCGCGAGCGGCGTGTCGTCGTCGAACCAGGTCACGAGGTCGACGTCGCCGAGCGCCGCCACCAGCGCGGCGCGGTCGGCGAGGGCATTGAGCGGGCGCTCCGCGCCCTTGCCGAGCCGGCGCGCCGAAGCGTCGGAGTTCAGCGCGACCAGCAGGCTCGCGCCGAGCGCCCGCGCGCGCGCGAGATAGGTCACGTGGCCGCGATGCAGGAGGTCGAACACGCCGTTGGTGAAGACGACCGGCCGGGGGAGCGCGCGCACGCGCTCGCCGAGCCGCTCCGGCGCGCAGAGCTTCGCCTCGAAGGGTGGGGGTGCCTGCACCGCGGCCGGTCCTGGCGCTCAGCGCAGCAGCGCCGCGTGGTTCACGCGGTACCTTCCACGGCGTTGGCGCCGGCCGTGCGCACCGCGAGCTCCTTGCGGTAGCGCGCGAGCTCCTGCACCGAGCCGATCGTGCGATCGAAGAGGCCCGACAGGTTCTTCAGGATGATCGATACCACGCGCGACTCCCATGCCCGGTCGAAGCGGATCTGGCGATCGAGCCAGCGCTCGAGCCACGCCGGGTCGGGCAGGCGCGACTGCACCGTGTCGTTCGGGAAGAGCGCCTTGCTCACGTGCAGGTTGGTCGGATGCAGCGGCTTGCCGCTGCGGGCGCTCGCGGCCATCAGCGTGCCGATCCTGGCGAACGCGGCGCGCGCCTCGTCGCCGAACCGCGCAATCGCGCGCCGCATGTATTGCAGGTAGACGCCGGCGTGGCGCGCCTCGTCGCGCGCGATGAGGCCGTAGATGCGCTTGATCACCGGCTCGGTATGCCACTCCGCCGCGCGCCGGTACCAGTGGTTGAGCCGGATCTCGCCGCAGAAGTGCATCATCAGCGTCTCTAGCGCGGGTGCGGGATCGAACGGGAAGCGCACCGCGTGCAGCTCGGACTCGCTCGGCACGAGGTCGGGGCGGAAGCGGCGCAGGTACTCGATCAGCACGAGCGAGTGCTTCTGCTCCTCGTAGAACCACACCGACATGAACGCCGAAAAATCGCTGTCGTGCGCGTTGTCGCGCAGGAACATCTCGGTGGCCGGCAGCGCAGACCACTCGGTGATCGCGTTCATCTTGATCGTGAGCGCCTGCTCGTCGCCCAGGCGGGCGGCGTCGAACCCGGACCACGGCACGTCGTGCGCCATGTTCCAGCGCACGCGCTCGAGCGACTTGAATACCTCCGGGTAGAGCATGTCCGTCATCCCCTGCGCCGCCCGCCGGCGCCGGCCGCAGGCCGTATTCTCGCCCGGAATCACCGCAGCGCGGGTGCGGCGGCCGCGTGCGCCTGCCGCCATCGCGCCAGCGTGCCGGGGATCTCGTCGAGCGTGCGCAGGACGAGCACGCCCGCCACCGGCCGGCGCTGCGGCCCGGGGTTCGCGCCGCCCACCCACAGCTCGGCGCTGGCTGGCAGCTTCGCGCGCAGGTCGGCGAGCACGTCGGTCGCCACGTTCGCGGGAAAGGCGACGCTCACCGACAGGGCGACAACGTCGGCCTGCTGCGCCTGCGCCGCCAGCGCGATGTCCCAGACCGGGGTCTGGGTCCCGAGCGAGATGCAGGTCGCCCCCTCCATGGCGAGCATGCCCTCGGCCATGAGCAGCCCGAGCGCGTGCTGCTCGTTCGGCAGCGTCGTCAGCAGGATCCGCGGCGGACGGCGCTGCGCCGGAATCCCGGCGATCGCGTTGCGCAGCACGCCCTGCATGATCTCGGTGTAGAGGTGCTCCTCGAACACCTCGATCTCGCCGCGCATCCACGCCTCGCCCACGACGCTGTTCAGCGGCGCCGCGGTCTCGAGCATGAAACGGGCTAGACCCTGCTGGACGATCGCCTGGCGCAGCATCTGGCGCAGCGCGTCGACCTGATGCGCCTGGACCAACTCGATCACCTCGATCAGGTCCGCCGGGATCTCCCCGGCGGGCCCTCCGGTGACTCGGTTGGCGGCCTCGAAGCGCTGGCGCAGCTCGTCGAGCGACAGCCCGATCAGCTTGCCAGGCCGGTGACCTCGGTCGATCAACTTTTTGATGAATCTGAGTTTGTCGACTTGCTCCGGCGAGTAGACGCGCTCGCCATGGGCATCGCGCGCGGGGGAGCGGGAACTCGTAGCGCCGCTCCCAGATGCGTAGAGTGTCCTTGGACAAACCCGTATCGCGCTCGACAGCGCTGATCGACAGCAATGGCTCGGCAGCGGCAATTGTGCTCATATTAATTGTCTTAGACAAAAGGTTGACAGTGCCCTCAACACCCGGTATCTTACGCCCGTCTTCCATGTTTGCCTAGGACAAATAATCATGTACCGCACTGCTCTACTGATCTCTACCCTGCTGATCCCCGTCTCGGCCACCGCTGGGGACGTCCGGACCGACTCGGACAGCCTACTCGTCGTCGGTGGATTTGACCAGGACAGAATCTCCGTTGAGACCTGCCGTCCAGCCCCGGCGGTGACGCGCTCCGCGATGGCGCTGATCGCCCTGCACCGCGAGGTCACGGGGCACGGCGCCGCGGAGACCGGCACGGTGCGCCAAGGCGGGGGGCTGCGCCTACCGCGAATGTCGCCTCGCTCGAACGCGCCGCCGCGTCGCGCGCCGCGGCGCGCTGACCGGAACGTCCAATCGCTGACGAGGAGTGCAGCGCCAGATGAACGCCCCCGAGAAGCTCTTCCTGCCCGACATTCAGGCGACCGCGGACGATCGCGCGATGCCGATCGAGCGCGTCGGCATCCGCTCGGTGCGCCATCCGATCGCCCTCGCGCGCCCCGACGGCTCGTTCCACCCGTCGGTCGCGACCGTCGACATGTACGTCGGCCTCGCGCACGACGTCAAGGGCACCCACATGTCGCGCTTCCTCGAAGTGCTGCAGGCCCGCCACGCGGCGGTGTCGACCGAGGGCATGCACGAGCTCCTCGCCCACATGCTCGAGCGGCTCGAGGCCGAGAGCGGCTGCGTGGAGCTGCGCTTTCCGTACTTCATCGCCAAGCGCGCGCCGGTGTCGGGGTCGAGAGCCTCATGGACTACGAGGTCGCGCTGCGTGCCGAGCTCAGCGCGCAGCGGGGCTACGAGCTCACCCTCCGCGTCACGGTGCCGGTGACCAGCCTCTGCCCGTGCTCGAAGGAGATCTCGGACTACGGCGCGCACAACCAGCGCTCGCACGTCACGATCGAGGCCACGGGCGGCGCCGACGGCGGCGTGTCGATCGAGTCGCTCGTCGCGACCGCCGAGCGCGAGGCTTCCTGCGAGCTCTACGGGCTGCTCAAGCGGCCCGACGAGAAGCACGTCACCGAGCGCGCGTACGACAACCCGAAGTTCGTCGAGGACCTGGTACGCGACGTCGCGCTCGCGCTCGAGCGCGATCCGCGCATCACCGCCTACTCGGTCGAGAGCGAGAACTTCGAGTCGATCCACAATCATTCCGCTTACGCGCGCATCCGCCGCGACAAGCGGAGCCCGTGGAAGCGCTGAAATGATCACGCGCATGCGGACCAACGCGGGGGCGCGGGGCCGGCGCGCCGCCTGCTGCGCTTCGTGCAGGCCGACCCCCTCCCTCCTCCCTGCCTCGCGCGGAGGATACGAGCGGGCGGACGGCGCCTGCCGCGAACGCCCTCGCGTTGGGCCCGCTCCGGAGCGCGCGCGATGAAGATCGCCGTCATCGGGGCCGGGATCGCCGGGCTCGCCTCGGCCTGGCTGCTGCGCCAGCGCCATCGCGTCACGCTGTTCGAGGTGAACGGCTACCTCGGCGGCCACACCAACACGGTGGACGTGACGCTCGAGGGCCTCACCCATCCGGTGGACACCGGCTTCCTGGTCTGCAACCGGCGCACCTATCCGAACCTCACCGCGATGTTCGCGCACCTCGGCGTGGCGACCGTGCCGAGTGACATGTCGTTCTCGGTCAGCCTCGCCGACCGCGATCTCGAGTGGGCCGGCACCAGCCTCTCGACGGTGTTCGGCCAGCGGCGCAACCTCGCGCGGCCGGCCTTCTGGCGGATGCTGCGCGACATCCTGCGGTTCAACCGCGCCGCGACCGCGGTCGCGGCGTCGGCCGGCGCTGCGCCGGGCACGACGCGCGGCGAATTCCTCGAAGCGGGCCGCTACAGCGCGGAATTGCGCGACTGGTATCTGCTGCCGATGGCCGCGGCCATCTGGTCGTGCCCGACCGCCGCGATGCTCGAGTATCCCCTGGCGACCTTCGCCCGCTTCTGCCACAACCACGGGTTGCTCCAGCTCGCCGACCGGCCACAGTGGCTGACCGTCGCCGGAGGTGGCCGCGAGTACGTGCGGCGGCTCGCGCACGCGATTCCCGACGTGCGCCTCGCGAGCCCCGTGCGCTCGGTCGATCCCGGTCCCGCCGGCGTGCTCGTCTGCACCGACCAGGGCATGGAGCGCTTCGACGCCGCGGTCCTCGCGTGCCACACCGGCCAGGCGCTCGCCATGATCGAGCGGCCGAGCGCCGCCGAGCGGCGCGTGCTCGGAGCGATCCCCTATCAGCGCAACCGCGCCGTTCTGCACACCGACCCCGCGCTGCTGCCCCGGCGCCGCGCGCTGTGGGCGGCGTGGAACTACGTCGCCGGCGCCGAGGCGGCCGGCGGCCGGCCGGTGGGCGTTTCCTACCTGATCAACAAGCTGCAGCCGCTGCCGTTCCGCACGCCGGTAGTGGTCACGTTGAATCCGCCGGTCGAGCCCGACCCGCGGCGGGTGCTGGCCCAGTTCGAGTACGAGCATCCGGTCTTCGGGTCCGATGCGCCGGCCGCTCAGGCCGCGGCCGCGTCGATCCAGGGCCGGCGCGGCCTGTGGTTCTGCGGCGCCTGGGCGGGCCACGGCTTCCACGAGGACGGATTGCGCTCGGCGCTCGCGGTGGCGAACGCGCTCGGCTGCGCCGCGCCGTGGCAGGGCGCGCACGCCGACGTCGCGCCGAAAGCGGTGCGCCGAGCCTCCGGCGCGGCGGCGCCGGCGGCGCTCGAGGCGGTCGAATGAACGCGCCCGCGACCAACGCGCGCGCGCGCTTGGCCACCGGCAAAGCGCCGGCGCCGCGCATCTACTTCGGCCGCGTGATGCACCGCCGCCTGCGGCCGGTGGAGCACCGCTTCGAGTACCCGGTCTTTCACCTGCTGGTGCCGCTGTCGCGCGTGGCGCTGCTCGAGAACCGGCTGTTCGGCGTGAACCGCCGCGGGCTCTTCAGCCTGCACTTTCGCGACTACGGCGAGGGCGACGACAGGCATCCGCTCGAGTGGGTGCGCGAGACGCTCGCGCGAGAGGGCCTCGACGCCGCCGACGGCGAGGTGTGGCTGCAGACGTTCCCGCGGATTCTCGGGTATGTTTTCAACCCCGTGAGCTTCTTCTTCTGCCACGACCGGCAAGGGGGTGCGTGCGGTCCTGTGCGAGGTCAACAACACATTCGGCGAGCGCCACCGCTATCTGCTGGCGCACGCCGACGCGCGGCCGATCCGGCCGGGAGAGACGCTGCGGGCCCGCAAGGCTTTCCACGTCTCGCCGTTCTTCCGCGTCGAGGGCGGCTACCGGTTCCGCTTTCTGCCGGCGGGCGAGCGCTCGCTCGCCCGCATCGACTACCACGACGAATCGGGCGACCTGCTGCACACCAGCATCGCCGGCGCGGCCGCGCCCTACGGCGTGCGCACGCTCGTACGCGCGTTCGCGCTCTACCCGTGGATGACGCTCGGCATCATGCTGCGCATCCACGCCCAGGCGCTGCGCCTGTGGCTGAAGCGCGTGCCGTTCTTCCACAAACCACAACCCCCGCGGAGGTCCTGAGCCGATGAGCACCGAAGCGTCGATTGCGCAGACCCGCGGCGCACGCGGTTCGAATCCGAGAATGGCGGCCGTGCAGGTCGCGCGCGCGGCCCGGCGCGAGCGGCTGCCGCTTCCCGCGCGCATCGTGCTGGGGGCTCTGCGAGGCGTCGAGCACGGACAGCTGCGAGTGCGTCTGCCCGACGGTGCGGAGCACGCGTACGGGCACGGTGCGCCGGCGGCGGAAATCGACGTCCACGACTGGAGCGCCTTCGGCGCTTCGCTCGCCTCCGGCGACGTCGGCTTCGGCGAGGCCTACATGCGGGGACATTGGAGCTCCCCCGACCTCGCCGGGCTGCTGCGCCTGCTCGCCGCGAACCGCGCGATGAGCGAGCGGGTGGAAAAGAGCGGCTTCTGGGGCAAAGTCGCGCAGCGGGCGCGGCACCTGCTGCGGGCGAATACCCGCGCCGGCAGCCGGCGCAACATCTCGGCGCACTACGATCTCGGCAACGATTTCTACGCGCTGTGGCTGGATCCGTCGATGACCTACTCGAGCGCGCTGTTCGAGGGCGAGTCATCGCGCACGCTCGAGCAGGCGCAGCGCGCCAAGTACGAGCGCATCCTGCGGCGGATCGCCCCGCGCCCCGGGGCGCACATCCTCGAGATCGGCTGCGGCTGGGGCGGCTTTGCCGAGATCGCCGCGCGCGAGTACGGTTGCCGCGTCACCGGCATCACGCTCTCGCGCGAGCAGCTCGCGTACGCCGAGGCGCGGATCGCGCGCGCCGGGCTCGCCGACCGGGTGCGCCTGGAGCTGCGCGACTATCGCGACGTCGCTGGACGCTACGACCACGTCGTCTCGATCGAGATGGTGGAGGCGGTCGGCGAACGCTACTGGCCGGCGTACTTCGGCGTGCTCGCACGCGCGCTCGCCCCTGGCGGGGTCGCGCTCGTGCAGGCGATCACAATCGCCGACCGGTCGTTCGCGAGCTACCGCACCGGCGCCGACTTCATCCGGCGCCACATCTTCCCCGGCGGCATGCTGGCCTCGCCGCAGCGCTTGCGCGCCGAGGCCGCGCGCGCGGGTCTCGCGGTGGCCGACGAGCACGCCTTCGGGCGCGACTACGCGGAGACGTTGCGTCGCTGGCGGCAGGCTTTCATGGGGCGCCTGCCGGAGGTTTACGCGCTCGGCCACGCGCCGCAGTTCGCGCGCAAGTGGGAGTTCTATCTCGCCTATTGCGAAGCCGGTTTCGACACGCTATGCACCGACGTACATCAATTCGCGCTCGTGCACGCGGGCTGAGCGCGGCGCTCGTGCTCGCCGCGGTCGGGTGGCTGACCGCCCCGTCGGCGCACGCCGAAGCGCGCGCAAGCGCGCCACGCCTGCCGGCCGAGGCCGCGCGGGCGTTTCCCGATCTCGCGCCGCTCGGCAGCGGGACGATGCGCTGGTTCGGCTTTCACGTCTACGACGCGCGACTCTGGGCGACGGGGCTCGCCCCGCGCGACGACACGCCTTACGTACTGGCGCTGCGCTACGCGCGCGACTTCGAGGGCGCGCGCATCGCGCAGACGAGCATCGTGGAGATCGAGCGCCTCGGCCTCGGCACGCCGGTCCAGCGCGCGCATTGGCTCGCCGAGATGCGACGGGTGTTTCCCGACGTGCAAGCCGGCGCCGAGATCGCCGGCTTGCACGTCCCGGGCCGCGGCGCGCTTCTTCCACGACGGCCGGCCGGTCGGCACGATCGACGATGCGGAGTTCGCGCGCGCGTTCTTCGCCATCTGGCTCGATCCGCGCACCCGCGCGCCCGAGCTGCGCGCGGCGCTGGTCGGCGAGGGCGGCCGGTGACGCGCTAGCGCGCCGGCAGCGCCGGGGCGCGGCGCACGGCCCGGAGACGCACCCGAAGATGAATCACACGACGCGACAACTCGCCGCCTACGGGCTGCTCGGCCTGCCGCTCGCCATGGCGGCGCTGCCGGTGTACGTCCACCTGCCGAAGTTCTACGCCGACGATCTCGGCGTGCCGCTCGCGCTGGTGGGCGCGATTCTGCTCGGGACCCGGCTCGCCGACGCCGTCTCCGACCCGCTGCTCGGGTATCTCTCGGACCGCGCCGGCCGGCGCACGGCGCTCGTCGCCGGCAGCCTGCCGCTGCTCGCGCTCGGCATGCTCGCGCTGTTCCACCCGCCGGCCGACCGCGCGCTGCTCGCGCCGTGGCTCGCGGCGGCGCTGCTGGTCACCTATCTAGGCTTCTCGATGGCCACCATCGCCTACCAGGCGTGGGGCGCGCAGCTCTCGACCGACATCCACGAGCGCACCCGCATCACCGCCGCGCGCGAGATCTTCACGCTGGTGGGCGTGCTCGGCGCGGCGGTCGCGCCGTCCTTGCTCGGCGGCGAGAACGCGCAGGGTCTCGGCCGGGCGAGCGTGCTTTTCGCGGCGCTGCTCGTCGCATGCGGCGCCGTGACGCTGTACGCCGCGCCGCGGCCGCTGGCGCGGCGCGCCGACCGCTCGAGCATCCTCGCCGCGATCGGGCTGCCGCTCGCGAACGCGGACTTCCGCGCGCTACTGGTGGTGTTCGTGCTGTCGGGTATCGCCGCGGCGATCCCCTCGACGCTGGTGCTGTTCTTCATCCAGGACGTGCTGCGCGCGCCGAACCTGACCGCGCTCTTTCTGGTGCTCTACTTTCTCGCCGGGGCGGCCGGCGTTCCGCTCTGGGTGTGGCTGGCGCGCCGGGCGGGAAGGCGAACGCCTGGCTCGCCGGGATGCTGCTCGCGATCGCGGCGTTCGTATGGGCGTATCTGCTCGGTCCGGGCGACGTCGTCGCCTACGGCGTGATCTGCGTGCTCTCGGGCATGGCGCTCGGCGCCGACCTCGCGCTGCCGCCCTCGCTGCTCGCCGATGTGATCGACCGCGACGCGCGTTCGCGCGCAGGCGCCGCGGCCGAGGGCAGCTACTTCGGCCTCTGGAGCCTCGTCACCAAGGCGAATCTCGCGGCCGCGGCCGGGATCGCGCTGCCCGCGCTCGCGTGGCTCGGCTACCAACCGGGCGCGCCGGCCGCAACCGGCGCGCTCTCGTTCGTCTATTGTGTGCTGCCGTGCGCATTCAAGCTCGGCTCGGCCGCCGTACTGTGGCGCTGGCAGCGCTGCGTCCCGGCCGCCGGCCGGCTCGGCCTGCAAGGAGATTGAGCGAATGATCGTACGACTGATCGCCCCTTCGTCGTGCCGCTGCTCTTCGTCGGGTGCACCACCGTGACGCCGGCGGATTACCGCAGCGAGCGGCCGGCGCTCGACCTGGCGCGCTACTTCGACGGCACGATCGACGGATGGGGCATGGTGCAGGACCGCTCCGGCAAGGTACTGCGGCGCTTCCGCGTCGTGATCGAGGCGCAGTGGCGCGGAAACGTCGGCACGCTCGACGAGACCTTCGCGTGGTCCGACGGCAAGCAGGAGAAGCGCGTCTGGACGATCACGAAGGTCGATCAGGACCGCTACACCGGCACCGCGGGCGACGTCGTCGGCACCGCGCAGGGCGAGGCGCAGGGCAATGCGTTACAGTGGCGCTACGTGCTCAGGCTGCCCCCGGAGCAGGGCGGCTGGGAGGTCGACCTGGACGACTGGATGTATCTCGTCGACGAGCGCACCATGCTCAACCGTTCGGTGATCAGGAAGTTCGGCATCCGCTTTGCCGACATCACGATCGCCTTCCGCAAGCGAGGGTGAGCAGGCGTGGCGATGAACCCCAGGATGCGGGAGTGGCGCGATCAGCGGGTGTGGCTCGTCGGCGCCTCGAGCGGCATCGGCGCTGCGCTTGCCAAGGCGCTGCTCGCGCGCGGTGCCCGGGTGGCGGCGAGCGCGCGCTCGAAGGACGCGCTCGGCGCCGTGGTGGGTCGGACCGGGCTCGCGGTCGCGGCCGACGTGACCGAGCCCGAGTCGCTCGCCGCCGCGTACGAGCGCATCCGCGGCGAATGGGGCGGCATCGACGTGGTGGCGTATCTCGCCGGCACCTACAAGCCGCAGCGCGCGTGGGATCTGACGGTCGCGGACGCGCGCACGCACGTCGAGGTGAACCTGATGGGCCTGTATCACGTGCTGCCGCTGGTCTTGCCGGGGTTGCTCGCGCAGAAGCGCGGCGCGATCGCGATCGTCTCCAGCGTCGCCGGCTACCGCGGACTTCCGAACAGCCTGGCATACGGGCCGACGAAGGCGGCGCTGATCAATCTCGCCGAGGCGCTCTACCTGGATCTCGCGCCGCGTGGGGTCGGCGTGTTCCTGGTGAATCCCGGCTTCGTCGAAACGCCGCTCACCGCGCAGAACACGTTCCGGATGCCGGCGATCATCAGCGCCGAGGCGGCCGCCGCCGAGATCCTGCGCGGCTTTGCGCGCGGCGAGTTCGAGATCCACTTCCCCAAACGGTTCACGCGCATGCTGGCGGCGCTGCGCCACCTGCCCTACGCACTCTACTTCCCGGCCGTGCGCAAGAGCACCGGCACGTGACCCTGGAGGAGATCGTGCGCTGGTTCGAGACGCTGACGCCGGAGTCGGCGCTGCGCGCCGGCGAGGTCTACGCGCCTGCCGCGCACTTCAAGGATCCGTTCAACGAGGTGCGCGGCGTCGAGGCAATCGCGCGCGTCTTCGCGCACATGTTCGAGCAGGTCGAGGCGCCGCGCTTCGACGTGACCGGGCGGTTCACCGGCGCGGGCGAGGCGATGCTGCTGTGGCATTTCACGTTCGGCCCGCCGGGGGAGCGGCGCCGCGTGCGCGGCGCCAGCCATCTCGTCTTCGCCGCCGACGGGCGCATCGCCCGGCACCGCGACTACTGGGACGTCGCCGAGGAGTTCTACGAGAAGGTGCCGGTCCTCGGCGGCCTGCTGCGCCTGATCAAGCGGCGGCTGCGCGCTTGAGGCGCGCCGCCCGGCGCCGCATCACTTGGGTGCCGGCGCTTTCGCCGCCGGCTCCGCAATGTACTCGAAGGCGCGCACGACCCGCTTCACGCCGCCGGTCGTGCGCGCGATGCGGGTCGCGTGCGCGGCCTCGCGCTCGGTCACGATGCCCATCAGGTACACCACGCCGGCCTCGGTGACGACCTTGACGTGCAGCGGATTGATCTTCTCGTGCTCGCCGACCAGGCGCGCCTTGACGTTGCTGGTCACGTAGCTGTCGCTTGCGCGCGCCGAGAGCGCGCTCGGCGCGCCGACCGCCAACTCGTTGATCACGCTCTTGACGTCGGGCACGCCGGCCGCGATGCGCTCGACCTCGCTGCGGATCGCCTCGGTCAGCGCCTCGCCGGTGAGCAGCACGTGGCGGTTGTAGCTCGTCGCGTTGACGTGCGCCCGGTCGCCGAACTTCTCGCGGACCCGGTTCTGCACCGCCCACTCGATGCGCTCGTCGCTCGCCATCACGTCCGGCTGCCGGCGGTCGGCGGCGACCGCCACGCCGGTGGCCGCACCGGTCACGGCGACCGCCGCGCATCCCGAGACGAGCGCCGCGGCCAGCGCCGCGACGACAATTCTGCTTGTCTTCATGCGCTTCGCTCCGATCACGTTCACTCCGAGCCCAGCAGCAGGCAGTCGATGCCGTCGCACAGGCAGTGCAACACCAGCAAGTGGACCTCCTGGATGCGCGCCGTCACGTCGTGGGGAACGCACACGTGCACGTCCCGCTCGGCGAGCGCGCGGCCGAGCTCGCCGCCGCCGCGTCCGGTGAGCGCGACCACCGGCATGTCGCGCTCGCGCGCGGCCTGCGCCGCGGCGATCACGTTCTTCGACCCGCCGCTCGTCGAAATCGCGAGCAGGACGTCCCCGGGCTGACCGAGCGCCAGCACCTGCTTGGAGAACACCTGGCGGTAGTCGTAGTCGTTCGCGATCGAGGTGAGAGTCGAGGTGTCGGTGGTGAGCGCGATGGCGGCGAGCCCCGGACGCTCGCGCTCGAAGCGATTGAGCAGCTCAGCGGCGAAGTGCTGTGCGTCGGCCGCCGAGCCGCCGTTGCCGCAGGCGAGGATCTTGCCGTTCGCGAGCAGGCACTCGGCCATCGCCTCGGTGGCGCGCGCGATCGGCCGGGCGAGCGCCGCCGCCGCCGCGAGCTTCGTCTGCGCGCTCTCCGCGAAGTGGCGCGCGACGCGGGCCGGGAGATCCATCGCTAGGCTGCCGCGTGCGTCGTGTCGGGCGCCCCCGACATGCTGGGACGCGCGGTCATGCGCCGCGGCTCGATCCGGTATCGACCACAGGGAGCAATTCTATACCGGCCGCGCGACGCGGACCTACTCGGTGAAGGCATCACGGATCCACTCGACGCGCGCGGCATCGAGCCGGTCGAGCAGTACCACGTCGCACCGGCACGGCGTGTCGGGCGCACGCGCGAGGAAGTGGCGGGCGGCGGCGAGCACGCGCGCGCGCTTGCGCGCGTCGATGCTCTCGGCGGCGCCGCCGTGGCGCGCATCGCTGCGCAGCCGCACCTCGACGAAGACGAGCATCGCGCCGTCGCGCGCGACGAGGTCGATCTCGCCGCGGCGGCAGCGGTAGTTGCGCGCGACGATGGCAAGCCCGCGCGCCTCGAGAAAGCGCGCGGCGAGCGTCTCGGCGGCGCGCCCGGCCGCAGCGCGATCAGGCGAGTGCCCGGCGCTCACTCGAGCGGGACGGCGACGCCGGCGCGGAACGTCGCCGCGTGCGGCTCGCGCGTGATCGAGTTGGGCGGTGCGAGGCGGATGCGTCCGGTCACTCCGTCGATCTCCGCCGAGCGCGTGCCCTCGGCGAGCGCGGCGGCGATGCGGAAGGCGTCGATGCCGAGCGCGAACAGCCGCTCGAGATCGCCGCCGAGCCCGGGCGGGCGCGGATAGGCCGCCACCGCGCGATCGTCCGGCCGCAGCAGCCACGGCATCTCGACGAACCGGACGCCGGCGAGGTCGAGTGCGCCGACCCGCGCCGTGCCGCTCGAATTCACCTGCGAAGTCGAGAAGATGAGCGCCTGATTGCCGAGATAGGGACGCAGCGCCGCCGCGCGCCCCGGATCGGCGGCCATGAACACGGCCTCGGCGGGCTTGGCCGCGATCCGGTCCCGCAGCGCGACGAGGTCGGCTTCCTGCGGCACCTCGTAGATTTCGGTGAGATTACCGCCGAGCCGGAGCCACTCGTCGACGAATGCTGCAGTCGAGCGGCGCGCGAGCGGGGTCTGCGTGCCGACCACCGCCACAGTGCGCAGGCCCTGGCGCCAGACGAGCCGGGCGACCACGCGCGCCTCGGCGTCGAGCGCGAGGCCGAACGCGAAGAACCGCGGCGGCAGCGTCACCTCGGCGTCGGGCTGGTTGAGCGCGACGACCGGCGGCCCCTCGCGCGCAACACCGCCGCGCGCGAGCGCGGCGACGCCCGCGCGGGTCATCGGCCCGATGACCGCGCGAGCGCCGGCGACGATCGCCGATTCGTAGGCCTGCACGACGCGCGCGGGCGACGCATCGGTGTGCCAGAGCTGGATCGCATAGCGGCCGCCCGAGACCCGGTTCGCGGTCTCGACGCCCTGGCGCACGGCCTCCGCTGCGGCGCCGAGCTCCGGCGCGTAGAACGGCAGCACCAGCGCGATCGCCCGCTTGCCGCCGGCGGCGTCGCTTGCCGGAATGCCCTGCGCCGCGCACAATGCCGCGCTCGAGCAGACGACGGCGACGAGCAGGTCAAAGACGCGACGCAGGCAATGCGCGGGCAGCATCGGGAGGCCGGGGGCAGGGGCGCGAGCAGCAGCGGTCGATTATATGTGGTCGCCACGCCGATCGGGAACCTGGCCGACGTCAGCGCTGCGCGCGCTCGAGGTGCTGCGCGCGGTGGACGTAGTCTGCGCCGAAGACACGCGCACCACCCGGAACCTGCTTCGTCATCACGGTATCGCCGGACGCCTGAGGGCGGTCCATGCGCACAACGAGGCGCGCGCGGCGCGCGAGATCGTGGACCTGCTCGCCGAGGGGCGCGACGTCGCGCTGGTGAGCGATGCCGGGACGCCCGGAATCTCCGATCCCGGCGCGCTCGTCGTCGCGGCGGTGCGCACCGCGGGCTTCGCCGTCGTGCCGGTGCCGGGTGCGAGCGCGCTTGCCGCGATGCTCTCCGTGTCGGGCCTGCAAGGGCCCTTTGCGTTCGTCGGCTTTCTGCCCGCACGGTCGGTGGCGCGGCGTTCCGCGCTTGACGCGTGGCGCCGGTTTCCGCACGCGCTGGTGGTCTACGAGGCGCCGCACCGGATCGTCGACTGTGTCGTCGATCTCGCCGGCGTCCTCGGCGGCAGGCGGCGGATCGTCATTGGCCGCGAGCTCACCAAGCACTTCGAGTCGGTACACGAGTGCGCGCTCGCCGCGGCGGCGGAGTGGCTAAGCTCCGACCCCGACCGCCAGCGCGGCGAGTTCGTCCTCGTGGTGTCGGCCGCGCCGCCGGGCGGGGAGGGCGCGCGAGAGGCGGTACCGGCCGAAGCGCGGCGCGTGCTGGCGGTGCTGCTCGCCGAGCTGCCGGTGCGAAGCGCCGTACGCCTCGCCGCCGAGATCACCCGCGCGCCGCGCAACGCGCTCTACGCCATCGCGCTCGAGCAACGCCGCGCGGGATCGTGAAACAATCCGCCCCGCGATGACCGACATCCTGACCCTGATCCGGCCCGACGATTGGCACCTGCACCTGCGCGACGGCCCCGCGCTGGCGGCCGTGCTGCCGCACACGGTGCGGCAGTTCGCGCGGGCGATCGTGATGCCGAACCTGAAGCCTCCGGTCACTACGGTCGCGGCCGCCGCCGCGTACCGCGAGCGGATCCTGCGGGCGCTGCCCGCAGGCGCGCGGTTCGAGCCGCTGATGACGCTGTACCTCACCGACAATACTGCGCCCGCCGAGATCGCCGGGGCGCGCGCGAGCGGCTTTGTACACGCGGTGAAGTACTACCCGGCGGGCGCGACCACGAACGCGGATTCCGGCGTGACGCGGCTCGAGCGCGCGTTTCCGGCGCTCGCGGCAATGGAGGCGCACGATCTGCCGCTGTTGGTCCACGGCGAGGCGACCGGCCCCGAGGTCGACGTGTTCGACCGCGAAGCCGTCTTCCTCGACACCGTGCTCGCCGAGATCGTGCGACGGTTTCCCGGTCTGCGCGTCGTGCTCGAGCACGTGACCACGCGCGACGGCGTTGAGTTCGTCGAGTCGGCCGGCCCGCGCGTCGGCGCGACGATCACCGCGCACCATCTCCTGTACAACCGCAACGCGCTCTTCGAGGGCGGGCTGCGCCCGCACCGGTACTGCCTGCCGGTGATCAAGCGCGAGCAGCACCGCCGGGCGCTCGTCGCGGCGGCGACCGGCGGCAACCCGAAGTTCTTCCTCGGCACCGACAGCGCGCCGCATCCGCGCGGCGAGAAGGAGTCCGACTGCGGCTGCGCCGGCTGCTTCACCGCGCACGCCGCACTCGAGCTCTACGCCGAGGCATTCGAGGCCGCGGGCGCGCTCGACCGCCTCGAGGCGTTCGCGAGCCTGCACGGACCGGACTTCTACCGGTTGCCGCGCAACACCGCGCGGATCACGCTCGCCAAGGCGCCGCAGGACGTGGCGCGCGAGCTGCCGTTCGGCGGCCAGACGAGTGGTGCCGCTGCGCGCCGGCGAACGGCTCGCCTGGCGGCTCGCGTGAGCGCGGCCGCCCGTGCGAACGCCGCCGCGCCGGCGTGGGATCGTGCGACGCTGCTCGCATCGCCGTGGCTGGGCGCGCTGCGCGGGGTACTGCGCGCGCTGCCCGCCGAGCGCTTCCCGACGCGGGCCGAGCTGAGCGCGCTGGCGGCGGCGCGCGGCGTGACGAGCGGCGGCGGCGCACCGATCGCCTTCGTCGCTCCGGAGGCGGGGCCGCTCGCGCGCGCTCGATGCGCAGTACGAGGTGCGCATCTACCGCACCGGCGAGGTGCCGACGCGCGAGCTCAGCTGGCACGATCTCTTCAATGCGCTCGTCTGGCTTGCGTTCCCGCGCACGAAGGCGATGCTGAACCGGCGGCACGACCGGGCGCTGCGCGAGGCGCCGCACGCGCACCGCGCAGGCGCTCGCGGCATTGGGCGTGACGTGCTGACATTGTTCGACGAGGGCGGCATGCTGGTTGCGTGCGCCGATGCGAAGCTCGCCGCGCTGCTGCGCGCGTTCCGGTGGAAGGAGCTGTTCTGGGTCCGCCGCGCGGAGGTCGCTGCGGGCATGCGTTTTCACCTCTTCGGGCACGCGATCTGCGAGCGGTCGCTCGCGCCGTTCCGCGGCGTGGCCGCCAAGGCGCTCGTGTTCGCGGCCACGCCGGACGATCTTGCGATGCCGGCGGAGGCGCAGGTGGCGCTGGCCGACGCGTACGCGGCCGGCTATTTCGGCCGCCCCGAGTCACTCGCATCGACGCGGCTCCTGGCGCCGCTCCCGGTGCTGGGCATTCCCGGTTGGGTGGCGGCGAACGCGGACCCGGCCTACTACGACGACGTGACGCAGTTCCGTCCCGGCCGGCGCGCTCCCGGGCCCTGAGCCGGTCGCGAGGACAGCCGCGCAAGCGGGGCGCGATTGCAATTCCCGCCTGCCAGGACTACGTGGCCCGCGCGAAGGCCTCGGGCGACCCAGGGCGCGGCGCAACCGTGCGTGCGGGCGAGCACAATAAAAAGCCCCGCACGAGCGGGGCTTCGGGCGCTGGGGCATGGCCCCGGAGAACGCCCTGTGCCGTGAGAACGGCACTCGTTGGCGAAGCAAATGCTTCGCAAGGGACGCGCACCCGCCCGCCCGTCTTGCAGAACCGCGCTTGCGAGCTACGCACTTTCTTTCTAGCGCACCGCACGTCCGAATGCAAGTCGCGCATGCGGCCGGTTTGGCGCCGCGGCGGCGACTTGGAGACGCAGTGGCTGCTTGCTATCATTGTGCCTGGAGTTGGCCAGGCAGTCGCTGCGTACGCTCCGGCGTGCGCAGAGGAAAGTCCGGGCTCCACAGAGCAGGGTGCCGGCTAACGGCCGGGCGCCGTGAGGCGACGGAAAGTGCAACAGAAAACACACCGCCGCCGCGGATCGGATTGCGTGGCCGCCGCGCGAGCGGCGGTCGCGGTCTCCCAGGCGGGTGGGCGCCGCGAGGCGCGTGCCCGAGGTCCGGGGCGGCAAGGGTGAAATGGTGCCCCGCCCGCGTGGGCGGGGGGCGGCGCGATTGGGCGCGCCGTCGGTAAGAGCGCACCGCGGTCCTGGAGACAGGGCTGGCTGGCAAACCCCACCCGGAGCAAGACCGAATAGGCAGGTGCCCGAGGGCTGCTCGCCCGATGCCTGCGGGTTGGTCGCTCGAGCCCCGAGGAAACTCAGGGCCCAGAGGAATGGCTGCCGGGGCGCCGCGAGGCGCCGGACAGAACCCGGCTTATCGGCCGACTCCAACTTTTGTCCGCGCCGCGCGGTGCGGCGCGGCGCGCGCAGTGCGGCGGCGGTGCGTGCGGCGGCGCCGAGGGAGCGTATGAAGGACATTCCCGGCATCGTGCTGACGGCGACCATCTGGGCGTACTGGTTCGGGGTCGGCGTGATGATCCACCGCGTCCGGCGCAGGGCGCGCTCGAAGCGCGAGGTGCTGGTCCCCGCGGACCGGCGCGAGCGCTACATGGCACTGCTGTGGGTGCCGCTGGTGGCGGCATGGATGGCGCTGCCGTATCTCGCGCTGACGCGCGCCCACCCGTTGCTGGCTCTGCCCGAGCTCGCGCGCGCGAGCGCGACATACGGCGCGCTGCGCTGGCTCGCGGCGGCATGCGCGGTGGCCTGCCTCGCGCTCACCATCGACTGCTGGGCACGCATGGGCCGCAACTGGCGCATGGCGGTCACCCTCGACCGGCAGACCGACCTGGTGACGAGCGGCCTCTTCGGGCATGTCCGGCACCCGATCTACGGGCTCAGCATCCTCCTGATGCTCTGCTCGATGGCGATCGTGCCGACGCTGCCGATGCTCGCGGTCGGCGTCGTACACGTGGCGCTGATGCACCTGAAGGCGCGCAACGAGGAGCGGCATCTCGTGCGCACCCACGGCGAGGCGTACCGCGCGTACCTGGCGGCGACCGGGCGGTTCTGGCCGCGGCTCGGTGCGCGGCGCACGGACGCGGGCGAGCGGTGAGCGGCGCAGCGACGGCGCGGATCGGCGCAGGCGCGCTCCTTGCCGCGCTTGCTGGCTGCGCCGCCGCGCCGCCCGCCACCGGGCCGGCGCCGGCCACGGCCGTCGCCGCGCCCGCGTCGCTCTCGGCGCCGCGCCGCGCCGCGCTCGATCGTGCCACCGAAGAGCGCATCCTCGCGCTCGATCCGGAGCGCATCTCTGCGCAAGAGGTGCGCGAGACGCTCGCGCGGGCGCCGGCGCCGCGGATCATCAGCCTGCACGGCAGCGTCGCGCTGGTCACGATGGCGCCATTCGCAGACTTCCTGGTCGGGATGGGTTATCCGGCCGCGAGCCTCCGCCACCCGCGCGATGGCGCGACCTCGCAGTCGAGCTTTGCCGACAGCGCGATGCTCGCCGGCGCGATCGCCTGGTATTACGAGCGCGAAGGCATGATGCCGCTGCTCATCGGCCACAGCCAGGGCGGGATGCTCGTCGTCAGGACCCTGCACGAGCTCGCCGGCGCGTTCCGGCGCGAGATTGCGGTCTGGAATCCGATCGCCGAGGTCGCCGAGCCGCGCAGCGCGATCGTCGACCCGGTGAGCGGCGCGCTCCGCCCGGTGGTCGGGTTACGCGTGCCGTACGCGGCTGCGCTCGCCACCGGCAAGCTGCCGCGCGTGCTGCTCGGGCAGTGGGACATGCTCGCGCTGCTGCGCAAGGTGCCGGACACGGTGGGGGAGTTCGCGGGCTTCTTCATCGCGTGGGATCCGATCGCCGGGACGTTCGGTGCGCCCGAGCCATATCGCGCGACCGGCAGCGCGGCGGTGCGCAACGTCACGCTGCCCGCCGGGTACAGCCACATCGGCCTCCCGCTCACGCGGCATCTGGCGGAAAACGCGGTGACGCGCGCGTGGATCGAGCGATACGCGCCCGCGGCGGACGCCCCGGCGCCGCCGGCGGGCGAGGGCATCGACGCCGCGAACATCATTCATGCCGCCGAGCTGTGGCACGCAATCAAGAAGCACTGGTGTCGCGAAGCTGCAGCGGCAGGTCCGCGCCGCTCGCGCGCACGTCGCCGCGGCCGCGTTCTGAGCCGGGCACCGGACCGCGCACCCGTGGCCGGGCGACTCAATCTCTTCCAGGCCGTGATGCTGCGCTGGCGCGCGCTGCACCCGTACACCGCCATCCACGTTGTGCGCGTACCGACGCGGCTCGACCGCGAGCGGCTCGGGGCCGAGATCCGCGGCGTCCTCGAGCGACGCGGGCTCACCGGTTTCGAGCTCTCGAGCGCGCGCCGCAGCTACCGCTACGCCGGCGGCGCATCCACCGCGGAGGTCGCGGCGCCGCCCGCGAGCGGCAATCCGGCCGAAGCGCTCGCCGCCGCGATCGAGTCGGCGCTCAATACCGCGTTTCCCGCCGCCGGACGCATCGACCCGTTCCGCTTCTTCGCGGTCGACGCGGGCGACGCCTTTCACCTCGGGCTTGCATACGACCATGTCGTCGCGGCGGCCGACTCGATCGTCGTGCTGCTGGCCGAGATCGTCGAGGGCTATGCCGGCGTGCGCTCTGCGGCGGCGGGCGCCGGCGGCCCGTTCGAACGCTACCCGCCGACCTACCGTAGGCTCTTCCTGCGCCATCCGGTCGAGCTGGTGCGGGGTCTCGCGCGGCTGCCGGCGATGGCGGCGAGCTGCCGCCGCTCGTTCCGTCCGCCGACCGCCGACGGCGGCGGCCGCCACAACGGCTTCGCCGCGTTTCGCATCGATCCGCCCGGCTTTCGCGCGATGCGGCGCGCGGCCGCGGCCTGGGGCGTGACGTTGAACGATCTCTTCATCGCGGTGCTGCTCGTGTCGCTCGCTCCGCTCGCCGAGGCGCGCGAGCGCGCCGCGCGGCGCCGCGAGCTCGGGATCGCCTCGATCATGAACATCCGCGGCGACTATCAGCCCGACGCCCATCGGACCTTCGGCCAGTTCCTCGGCGCGATGCGGGTATCCCACCCGGTGCCGGCCGGCGCGTCGCTTGAGGCGATCGCGCGCGACGTGCGCGCCGAGACCGAGCGCGTGAAGCGCGGCAAGCTGTACCTGCCGGGCCTGCTCGTGCTCGGCGCGACCGGTCTCGCCTGGCCGTTCCTGTCCGATGACCGGCGCGACCGCTTCTTTCCGAAGAACTACCCGGTCTGGGCCGGACTGACGGCGGTGAACGTGAACCTGCTGTGGAGGCGCGCCGCCGAGCGCTTGCCCGGGATCGAGTACCTGCGGGCGGCATCCACTGGGCCGCTGGCGCCGTTCGTGTTCGCGATCACCACGATGGGCGAGGCGCTCCAGGTCGGCATCACCTACCGCAGCGCCGCCGTGCCGCGCGAAGCCGTGGATGGCGTCGCGGCCGAGTTTTTGCGTAGAATCTCCGCCCTCTCGACATGCGCTGCGGATCAGCATTCCTGAGGCTTGCACTTCCGGTCGCGCTCGCGCTGGCCGGTGGCTGCGCGACCGCCCCGGTCGAGGTGGAGCCGCGCACCGCGCGGCCGCAGGTGGAGGCGGTGCTCGCCGCGCGCATCCTCGCGCTCGATCCGGAGCGGATCGGCGAGGCCGACGTGCGCGACACGCTCGCCAAGGGCCCGACGCCGCGCATCATCGGCCTGCACGGCGGCATCTATCCGGTCCACCTCGCGATGAGCGATTTCGCGGAGTTCCTGATCGGGATGGGCTATCCGGAGGCGAAGGTCCGGCACCCGGGCGACGGCCGCTATTCGCACAGCCCGTACGAGTCGAGCGTGGCGCTCGCCGGCCTGGTGGCGTGGTACTACGAGCGCGATGGGCTGCGGCCGATGCTCGTCGGGCACAGCCAGGGCGGCATGCAGGCGGTGAAGGTCCTGCACACGCTGAACGGCGCGTTCGGCGACCGGATCCCGGTCTGGAACCCGCTTGCCGATAGCGCTGAGGACCGCACGAAGATCGTCGATCCGGTCACGGGCCGGAAGCGGCCCGTGGTCGGTCTCTCGGTCGCCTACGCGACGGCGGTCGGCGCGGGCGGCGCGGCGTTCCTGCTGCCCAATCAGTGGAGCATGGCCGGACGGCTGCGCACCATTCCCGACACGGTCGAGGAGTTCACCGGGTTCTTCATCGAGCTCGATCTCTGGGCGTGGAACGCCCCCGGCTCCATCGAAGCGCAACCCTACCGCCGGAACGGCGCGGCGACGGTGCGCAACGTATCGCTGCCCGCCAGCTACAACCACGTCTTCGTCCCGGTGACCTCGCACCTCGCCGCCGATCCCCGGATGCGAAGCTGGATCAACGCCTACGACCCGCACCGGCGCGACGCAGCGCCACCGCTGCCCGAGGGTCGCAGCGACAACGTGCTGTGGGCCGCCGACGTCTGGCACAGCATCAAGAAGCATTGGTGCCGGGAGGCGCAACGCCTGATCCGCGCCCAGCGCGCCGTGCGCACCGACGCGGGTACAGCGGCCGCACCCGCCCGGGTACAATAAGGTCTTGACGCGCCGCACCATGCGGGCCGCGAACGGCTGCGTGTGCGCCGCTGGGCGCGCACACAGCTCAACTCTGGAGAGCCCGGGAACCGCCCATGTCCGAGCCGTTGGCCGGAAGAGTCGCGCTGGTGAGCGGGGCTGCCCGCGGCATCGGCCGCGCGATCGCGCGCAAGCTCGCCGCTGGCGGCTGCGACCTGGCGCTCAACTACTACAACAGCCACGATGAGGCCGAGGCGCTCTGCGCGGAGCTGCGCACGCTCGGCCGCCGCGCGTGCGCGTTCCAGGGGAGCGTCGGCGTGCCCGAGAGCGTGGCCGAGATGTTCGCCGACCTGCGCCGGAACTTCGACCGCGTCGACATCGTGGTGAGCAACGCCGCGAGCGGCGTGCTCAAGCCCGCGATGGAGATGTCGCTCAAGCACTGGCGCTGGTGCATGGAGACCAACGCGCTCGCGCTCAACCTGCTCGCGCAGCAGGCGGTGCCGATGATGCCGGCGGGCGGTCGCATCATCGCGATGTCCAGCCTCGGCGCCGCGCGCGCGATGCCCGGCTACGGGTTCGTCGGCGCCTCGAAGGCCGCGCTCGAGTCGCTGGTGCGCACGCTCGCCCAGGAGCTCGGTCCGCGCGGCATCCGCGTGAACGCGGTGAGCGCCGGCGTGGTGGACACCGACGCGCTCGCCTACTTCCCCAACCGCGAAGAGCTGCTCGCGAATTTCGCGCAGCGCACGCCGGCCGGTCCGACGCTCTCGGCCGAGGACGTGGCCGGCGCGGCGTACCTGCTGTGCCTGCCCGAGGCGGCGATGATCAACGGCCACACGCTGGTGGTCGACGGCGGATTCGCGATCTCCGGATGAGGGAGCGCATGCCGTCCGATTCCGGGCTCGCGGGCAAGTCGGTGATCGTGACCGGCGGCAGCCGCGGCATCGGCCGCGCGGTCGTGGAGCGCTTTGCCGGCGACGGCGCCGACGTCACCTTCTTCTATCGCGACAATGCGAGCGCCGCCGAAGAGGTGGTCGCCGCCGGGCGCGCGGCCGGTTGGACGGTCACGGCCGAGCGGGTGGACGTGCGCGACCCGGCAGCCTGCGGCGCGGCGGTGGAGCGAGTCGCCGAGCGCTGCGGCCGCATCGACGTGCTGGTCAATAACGCAGGCGTGATCCGTGATAACCTCCTCGCCCTGCTGAGCGACGACGACGTGCGCACGGTGCTCGAGACGAACGTCGGCGGGGTGTTCAACGTCACGCGCGCCGTCGTCCCGCACATGATCGCGCGGCGCTCGGGCCGGATCGTCAACCTCAGCTCGGTCGCCGGCGAGAAGGGCGGCCGCGGCCAGACCAACTACGCGGCGAGCAAGGGCGCGATCAACGCGTTCACGCGCTCGCTCGCCGTCGAGCTCGCGTCGCGGCGCATCACGGTCAACTGCGTGGCGCCCGGCGTGATCGAGACCGAGATGTCGGCCGCGGTGCGCGAGCAGGCGCCCGACGCGGTCAAGGCGCGTATCCTGCTCAAGCGCTTCGGCACCGCGCAGGAAGTCGCGCACGCGGTCTGGTTTCTCGCCTCGCGCTATGCGGACTACGTGACGGGGCAGGTGCTGCACGTCGATGGCGGCTTCAAGATGGAGTGAGCCCACATGGCACAGGAAATCACGCAGGAAGAGATCATGGCGGTGTTTCCCGCCGTCGCCGAGACGATGGCCGACGCGCTCGGCTGTGAAGTCGACCAGGTCACGCTCAAGGCCTCGCTGATCGAGGACTTGGACGCCGAGTCGATCGACTTCCTCGACATGGTGTTCCGCCTCGAGCGCGCGTTCAAGGTGAAGATCCCGCGCGGCAAGATCGTGGAGGACGCGCGCGGGAGCCTGCCGGAGGCCGAGTTCGAGCAGAAGGGCGTCGTCACCGAGGCTGGACTGAAGCGCCTGCGCGAGTACCTGAGCGAGGTGCCGGCGGAGCGGTTCAAGTTACCGCTCAAGGTCGCCGACATCCCGCGCCTGTTCACGCCCGAGACGTTCTGCAAGATGGTGGTCCGCGCGCAGCGCGCGGGGCAGCCCGGCGGCTGATCGATGAGCGAGCGCTTTCGCGCTTTCTCGTTCGTCGATCGGATCACCGAATTCGAGGCGGCTCGGCGCGCGGCCGGCAGCTTTCACGTGCCGGCCGGGGCCGGCCGTTTCCCGCCCACGCTCGTCGCCGAGGCGGTCGGGCAGCTCGCTGCCTGGGTTGCGATGGCGCACGTGGACTTCGGCCGCCGACCGGTCGCCGCGCTCGCCGGCGAGGCGCGTTTCCTCGCCGCGGTCCGGCCGGGCGACACGCTGCAGCTCGCGGTGGACATCGACAGCTGCGACGCCGAGGGCGTGGCCTACCGCGGGCGGGCGAGCGTGGCCGGCAGGCGCGTGCTCGAGCTCGAGCGCTGCTTCGGTCCGATGCTGCCGCAGGTGGACTTCGACGATCCCGCGGCAGTGCGCGGCGATTTCGCGCTGCTGCGCGACGGCGGTGCGCCGAGCGACCGCTTCCCGGGCGTGCCGGCGCTCGCCGCGGTGCCCGGCGAAGGCGTCGCCGGCGAGTGGGCGGCTGCCGCGCTCGACGTGCCGGCGAGCGCGCCGTTCTTCGGCGATCACTTCCCGCGCCGTCCGGTGTTTCCGGCGACGCTGCTGCTCGACGTGCAGACCCGGCTCGCGCTCGCGCTCGCCCGCGGCGCGGCGGGGTGGCGGGCCGGCGAGGAGCCGCAGCTCGCGCGCATGCGCGACGTGAAGATGCGCGCCTGGATCCTGCCCGGCCAGCGCGTCGAGCTGCGCGCCGAGCTCGCTGCGCCGGCCGCCGGGGCGGCGGCGGTGAAGCTGAGCGCGCGCGTGGCCGGCGCGACCGTCGCCACCGCGCGCGCCGAGATCGCGCCGGCGCGCACGGACGCCGCAGCCGAGCGCGCATGATGGCGAGGCGCCGCGTCGCCGTCACCGGGCTCGGGCTTGTCACGCCGGTCGGCAGCGACGTCGCGTCGACCTGGCAGGCGCTGCTGGCGGGCAGGAGCGGCGTGGCGCCGATCAGCCTGTTCGACGCGAGCGGCTTTCCGGTGCGCATCGCCGCCGAGGTGAAGGGCACCGCGCATTTGGCGGCGATCGGCGACCGGCGCGTGCTCAAGTCGGCGAACCGCTCGCACCGCTTCGCACTCGCGGCCGCCGACGAGGCGATCCGCGACGCCGGCATCCGGCCAACCGCGGCCACGCGCGCGCGCTGGGGTTGCGCGGTGGGCACGGGCATGATGGGCGTGGCGTTCGCCGAGCTCGCGGTGCTGCAACGCCATGCCGCCGCCGCGGGCGAGCTCGACACCGGGCGGCTGGTTTCCGAGGAGACCGCGCGCGACCCGATGGTGTTCTGCCGCAGCCAATCCTCGTCCGGCGCGGCGCTGCTGCTCAAGCGCTACGGCATCGGCGGCTACGCCACCTCGGTGCACACCGCCTGCGCCTCGGGCGGGCAGGCGGTCGGCGCCGCGATGAAGCTGGTGCGGCGCGGCGTCTGCGACTTCGTGCTCGCCGGCGGCTTCGATCTCGATGATCTCGCCGGTCGGGCTCGCCGGCTTCTGCCTGCTGAACGCGGTCTCGCCCGACAACGACGCGCCCGAGCGCGCGAGCCGGCCGTTCGACGCCACGCGCAACGGCTTCGTGCTCGGCGAGGGCGCGGGCTTCGTCGTGCTCGAGGAGTGGGAATCGGCGCGGCGCCGCGGCGCGCGCATCTACGCCGAGCTCGCGGGCGACGGCAACTCGCTCTCGAGCTACCGCATCACCGACTCGCACCCTTCCGGCGACGGCCCGATCCAGGCGATGCGCCAGGCGCTCGCAAGCGCGGGCGCGACGCCCGACGAGGTCGACTATTTGAACGCGCACGGCACCTCGACGCCGATGAACGACCGCAGCGAGGCCGCGGCCGCGCACGCCGTGTTCGGCGCGCGCGTGAAGGAGGTCGCGGTGAGCTCGACGAAGAGCGTGATGGGCCACCTGATCGCCGCCGCCGGCGCGGTAGAGGCGGCGGTCTGCGCGCTGGCGATCCACCACGGCCGGCTGCCGGTCAACGCCAACCTGCGCGAACCCGATCCGGACTGCGACCTCGACATCGTGCGCGACGCGCCGCGCGAGCGCCGCGTGCGGCTGGTGCTGTCGAACTCGCTCGGCTTCGGCGGCTCGAACAGCTGCCTCGCGCTGCGCAATCCGGACGAGGTGCGCTGATGGCCGCGCGGCCGCGGATCGTCGTGACGGGAACCGGGGCGCTGTGCGCGGCCGGCAAGACGCCGGCCGACATCTGGGCGGCGGTGCGCGCCGGCCGCAACGCCATCGGAACCATCGCGCAGTGGGACACCACGGGCTGGCCGGCGCGCAAGGCGGGCGAGATCGCCGGTCTCGAGCCGTTCAAGCTCGTCACCGACCGCAAGCTCCACAAGTTGATCCGCCGCTCCGACGTGTTCGGGCTGTACGCGGCCGATCGCGCGATCGAGGCCGCGGGCTTCGCGGCTTATCGCGCCGGGCTGGGCGAGGCTGCGGCCGCGGCGTTCAACGACGGCACCGGGGTCTACGTCGGTTCCGGCGGCGGCACCTACGCGAGCCAGTACGACTACTTCCCGCTGCTCGCCGGCTCCGGCGGCGGCCTCCAGGGTTTCGGCCGTCAGCTCGGCGACACGGTGAACCCGATGTGGCTCCTGCGCACGCTGCCGAACAACGTGCTCTGTCACATCGGCATCCGCCACACGCTGAAGGGGCCGAATGCCTGCATCACGCAGCACAGCGTGAGCGGCACGCTCGCGATCATCGAGGCGTTCGAGGCGCTGCGCTGCGGCGAGGCCGATCGCGCGGTCGCGGTCGGGCACGACGCGCCGATCGAGCCGCAGATGGTGTTGTACTACCACCATCTCGGGCTGCTCGGAGGCGACGTGCTGCGCCCATACGACGCGGCGCGCGACGGAAGCCTCTTCGGCGAGGGCGCGGCGGCGCTGGTGCTCGAGACCGAAGCCGCGGCCGCCGCGCGCGGCGCGATGGTGCACGGCGAGATCCTCGGCAGCGGCTGCGCCTCCGATGCGCTCGGTCTGCTGCCGATTCGCGAGGACGGCGACGGGCTCGCGCGTGCGATCGCAGCGGCGCTCGACGACGCGGGGCTGCGCGCGGCCGACGTCGGCATGATCGTCGGCCACGCGAACGGTACGCGCCAGTCCGATGCGTCCGAGGCGGCCGCCATCCGCGCGCTATTCGGCGCCGCGCCGCCGCCGGTGACCGGGTTCAAGTGGGCGTTCGGGCACCTGATCGCGGCGTCCGGTGCGATCGAGAGCGTGCTCGCGCTGCTCGCGCTGCGCGAGCGCGTGGTGCCCGGCATCGCGACGCTCGAGGTGCTCGATCCCGCGCTCGGCGACCTGCCGGTGTCCGCCGCGGCGCGTGCACCGCGCAGCGACGTGGCGCTGGTGCTCTCGCGCGGCTTCGGCGGCACGAACGCCGCGCTGCTCGTGCGCGCCGCTGTCGCGACCGCCGGTCGATGAAAGCCAAGCCTATGTGCGCGAGGGGGGATACGAGGGATCTGCCCCTTGTTCGTACGACCGGGGTCTGAGTTGGACGCCTGTTTTCCTGCACGAAGCCTCGGGCGGCGGCGTTGTCCGACCGCTGGCTGATGGCGGAACCCACCGCCCGTTGCGGCATCGACACGGTCGAGATCGCGCGCATCGAGCGCCTGCTCGCCGACACGCCGCCCGCGGATCTGCGCAAGCTCTTCTCGCAAGCGGAGCTCGCCGACGCCGGCGTCGGCCCAGGCCGCGCTGCGAGCCTCGCCGCGCGGTTTGCCGCCAAGGAAGCGTGCCTGAAGCTCTTCCCGCGCGAGACGGCCCTCGGCGGGCTGGCGGCGTCCGACTTCGCGGTCGAGCGCGACAGCTACGGCGCGCCGCGCGTAGCGTGCACGGACGCCGCGCGGGCGGTGCTCGACCGGCACCGGATCGCCGCGATCGCGCTCTCCCTCACGCACGACCGCGCGAGCGCATCGGCCGTCGCGCTCGCCGAGCCGGCCGCGACCGCGGTGCCGCTCGCGGGCCGGCTGCTTTATCGCCTGCTGCCGATCCGCCGTCGCGTGGTGCTCGACAACCTGCGGCGCGTCTACGGCGAAACGGCGCCGGACGCCGAGATCGAGCGTATCGCGCGGGCGCACTACGCGCACCTCGCGCGCCTTGCCGCCGAGTTCGTCTCGTTCCCGTGGCTTTCGCCGGCGCGGCGCGCCGCGATGGCGCGCGTGGAGAATCTCGAGACCATCGTCGCGGCGCATGCGCGCGGCAAGGGCGTCATCGTGATCACCGGCCACTTCGGCAACTTCGAGGTCTCCACCGCGGCGGCCATCGCAAGCTTTCCCGAGGCGAAGGGCAAGTTCTGGTTCGTGCGGCGCCCGTTCAAGCCGGCCTGGCTCGACGCCATCATCCTGCGGCGTTTCCGCGCCGCCGGGTTCGGCGTGCTGCCGAAGTCGGGCTCGCTCGATGCGATCCTGGAACGCCTCGCCGCCGGCGACATCGTCGTCTTTCCGTTCGACCAGCACGCCGGCCCGCGCGACGGCGTGCTGGTCGAGTTCTTCGGGCACCCGGCCGGAACGTTCCGCAGCGTCGCGCTGATCGCGGCCGCCGCCGGCGCCCCGGTGCTCGCCGGCGCGAGCTGGCGCGAGCCCGACGGGCGGCACGCGCTGCGCTTCGAGGCGCCGCTCGAGCTCGTGCGCTGCGACGACGTCGGCGAGGAGATCCGGCGCAACACGCGCCTCTTCAACGCGAGCCTCGAGCGGCTCGTCCTGCGCCATCCCGAGCAGTGGTGGTGGGTGCACCGGCGCTGGAAGCGGTGGCCGGAGAACAGGAAGCGCGCCAAGACTGCGGCGAAGCGGGGCCCGAACGATTGATGTCCGGGCGACATCGGACTTCGGGCGTCGCGCGGCGCGGCCACGCCCTCATCCCCGCGAAAGCGGGAATCCATTGGGCGCCCGGGCTTGGAAGTGCGTGTCCTGGGCCCCCGCTTTCGCGGGAGCGACAACGCCGCTTACGCCGGGCGCGCGCCGCGCTCAGCGCGCGCGCTCGTCGCGCGGTGCGTGCGGGGCGTCGACGAACGGCGCAAGCGCCGTGAGCACGAGCTCGGGCGCGAGCTCGTTCATGCACCGGAAGTGCCCGAGCGGGCACTCGCGGGCGTAGCACGGGCTGCACTCGACGTCGAGCTTTAGGATGCGTGCGGCCGGCGCGAGCGGCGGCGTGTGGTCGGGGCTCGACGCGCCGTACAGCGCGACGAGCGGGCGACCGAGCGCGGCGGCCACGTGCATCAGTCCTGAGTCGTTGCTCACCACGACCGCCGCGACCGACATGAGGTCGATCGCCGCGCCGAGGTCGGTGCGCCCGCAAAGGTTACGCGCGGCGCCCCGCGCGAGCTCGGTGATCTCGTCGCCGAGCGCACGGTCTTTCGCCGAGCCGATCAGCCACACCGCGGCGCCGCGCGCGTCGAGCGCGCGCGCGAGCGCCGCAAAGTGCGCGGCCGGCCAGCGCTTGGCCGGGCCGAACTCGGCGCCCGGGCACAGCGCCGCGATCGGGCGCGACCGGTCGAGCCCGAGCCGTGCGACCGTGATCAGCAGATTGGCCTCGTCCACCTCGAGGCGCACGGTGGGCAGCGGACGCACCGGCGCCGCGTCCGGAGGCTCCGCGAGCTTCGCGTAGCGCTCGGCCATCAGCGGGAGCGCCTGCTCGTCGAGCGCATGGCGCACGTTCAGCACCAGGTACCGTGACTCGCCGACGTAGCCGACGCGCCGCGCGATCCCCGCGAACCACGGGACGAGCGCCGACTTCAGGCTGTTCGGCAGCACGATCGCCCGCTCGTAGCCGCGCGCGGCAAGCTCGCGGGCGAGCCGCCAGCGCCGGCCGAGCGCGAGCTCGCCGTGGCCGAACGGCGCTTCGATCACCGTGTCGATCTGCGGCATGCGCGCGAGCACCGGGGCGGTCCAGGCGGGCGCGAGCGCATCGAGCACGAGGCCCGGCGTGCGCTCGCGCAGCCGCGCGAAGAGCGGTTGCGCGAGCAGCGCGTCCCCGATCCAGTTCGGCGCGACGACCAGGATCCTGGGCATGACAAATCAGTGGACAGTGGGCAGTGGACAGCACGCAGTCGGCCGGAAGCCGTTCACGCACCCGAGTCCTTGCCGAAAGCTTCGTGCTGCCGAGCGGCCCACGAGCGCCCGCGGCAGTCAGGCGCCGTCGGCTCTAGCGCGCCCACTGCCGGCTGCCCACGGTCCACGGTCCACTCCACACGCGCTAATGCGTCGCCGGTGCCTTCCCCTTGTACACGTACAGCGTGCCGCAGTAGGGGCAGCGCACCTCGCCCTCGTGCGCCACGTCGAGGAACACGCGCGGATGGTAGCTCCATACCGGCGTGCGGGGCGTGGGGCAATGCAGCGGCAGGTCGGTCTCGGCGACCTCGACCCGCGTCTCGGTCCGGTCGGCTGCGGCCATGGCTCCGCCCGCCTACTTCGCGGCCACCGCGGCCGGCTTTTTCCGGGCCGCGTAGACCGGCGCGAGCCAATCCTTGTGCTTCTTGTTGCGCCCGCCGACCAGGTCGAAGAAGGCCTTCTGCAGCCTGGTCGTGAGCGGCCCGCGCTTGCCAATGCCGATCGTGCGCCCGTCGAGCTCGCGGATCGGCGTGACCTCGGCGGCGGTGCCGGTGAAGAACGCCTCGTCGGCAACGTAGATGTCGTCGCGCGTGAGGCGTTTGGTGACTACCTCCTGGCCGAGCACCTCGCGCGCCAGCGCGTGCACGGTCGAGCGCGTGATGCCGGTGAGCGCGGAGGCGATCTCCGGCTCGTAGATCCGGCCGTCCTTGATCACGAAGAGGTTCTCGCCGGCGCCCTCGGCGACGAACCCCTCGACGTCTAGCAAGAGCGCCTCGTCGTAGCCGTGCTCGGTCGCCTCCAGGTTGGCGAGGATCGAGTTGGCGTAGGTCCCCGAGTACTTCGCGCGGCACATCGATACGTTGACGTGATGGCGCGCGAACGACGAGGTCTTCACGCGGATGCCCTTTTCCAGGCCCTCCGCGCCCAGATACGCGCCCCAGGGCCATGCTGCGATCGCCACGTGCACCTTCGCCCCCTTCGGCGAGACGCCGATCTTCTCGGAGCCGTAGAACGCGATCGGGCGGACGTAGCACTCCTCGAGCTTGTTCGCTCGCACCGCCTCCTTCTGCGCCTCCATCAACTCCTCGCGCGAGTACGGGATCTTCATCATGTAGATGTGCGCCGAGTTGAACAGGCGGTCGGTGTGCTCCTTCAGCCGGAAGATCGCGGTGCCGTCGACGGTCTTGTACGCGCGCAGCCCCTCGAAAACGGCGAGGCCGTAGTGCAGCGAGTGGGTCAGCACGTGCGTGTTGGCCTCGCGCCAGGGCACGAGCTTGCCGTCGTACCAGATGAGGCCGTCGCGGTCTGCCATGGACATGATCGTTCGCTCCCTCGCGCTCGGAATCCGCGGAAGCCCGAAATTCTACTGGAATTCGGAGGCTTATCCGCGGACGCCGGGGCACCCGCGGCGCACATGCGTGGTATCGGCGTGGCCGATGGCGACCGCGGCGTCGGCCCGTCGCCCCGGGGCGCCCGGCGGGTTCGGGGTCTGCCGCCGAGGCACGGCCATCGGGGCGCGTCGCGGCGGCCTCACCGGTCCGGCGTGCCGGCGTCCGCAGCTTCGTAGATGCCGAACACCGCCCGCCACAGCGCCCGCGTCGCGGCCGCGTGCTCCCGGATCTCCGCGTGCGGGATCCGCGCGTACTCGGCGCCGTTCAGCCGCAGGCGGTGCTGCAGCCGGCGGTAGGCACGATAGGCCTCGGCAGCGCGCTGTGCCACCGCGACCGGAATCAGGCCGAGACCGGCGGTGATGGACAGCAACGCGATGTTGCCCAGGTTCGCTGCGAGCTCGGCGTGAGCATGCGCGTGCGCGAGCACGAGGTACTGCACGACGAACTCGATGTCGATCATGCCGCCGCGGTCGTGCTTGAGATCGAAGAGTCCGCTGCGGTTGGGGTGGCCTTCGTGCATGCGGCCGCGCATCGCGAGCACGTCGGCGGCGAGCGCTGCGGGGTCGCGCTGCGCGGTGAGAATCGCCTTGCGCTCCTCCTCGAACAGCGCGCCGAGCTGCGCGTCGCCGGCGCAGAAGCGCGCGCGCGTGAGCGCCTGGTGCTCCCACGCCCACGCCGACTCGCGCTGGTAGCGCCGGAACGCCTCTAGCGAGGAGACGAGCAGCCCGGACTCGCCATTCGGCCGCAGGCGCAAGTCGGTCTCGAACAGTACGCCGGCCGGGGTCGTCGCGGTGAGCCAGGTGTTGATGCGCTGGGCGAGACGCGCGTAGTTCTCCGGCGCCGCCTCGTGCGGATCGTCGTAGAGGAAGACGATGTCGAGATCCGAGGCGTAGCCGAGCTCCTTGCCGCCGAGCTTGCCGTAGCCGACGATCGCGAAGCGCGGCGCCTCGCGGTGGCGTCGCGTGACGCGGGTCCAGGCCTCGTCGAGCACGGTCGAGAGCACGACGTCGGCGGCGAGCGAGAGATAGTCGGCCAGCCGCTCGACGGTGAGCTCGCCGGCGAGGTCCTGGGCGAGCAGCCGGAACGCGAGCGCATGGTGCAGCTCGCGCATCAGGTTCATCTGCCGCTCCGGGTCGTCGGCGTGCTCGTCCATCGCCCCGCGCAGCCCGCGCGCGAAGGCGGCGATGTCCGGCTCGGCGTGCAGCACGCGCGCGTCGAGCAGCTCGTCGATTACGATCGGGTGGCGCGTGAGATAGGTCGCCGCCCAGCTCGAGGACGCGAGCATGCCGGCGACGCGCTCGAGCGCCTGCGGATGCTCCTGCAGCAGCGCGAGGTACGCGGCGCGGCGGCTCACCGCCTCGACGAAATCGAGGCAGCGTGCGAGCGTGGTGTCCGGCTCGCCGGTGCCGCCGGCCGCGTCCACCAGGCGTGGCACCAGCGCGTCGAGCCGCTGCTGGCTCGCCGCGGGCAGCTGCTGGTAACGGCTGCCGGAGCGGAACGCGGCGAGGCGGCGCGCGGCCTCCTCGGGCGCCCGGAACCCCTTCGCCTGGAGCTGCGCATGCGCTGCATCGGGCTCGAGCGTACCTTGCCACAGCGGCGCCGACGGCGATTCCTCCGCATTCTCGGCGAACACCGCTTCGAAGTGCCGGGTCACCGCGTCGCGATGCGCGCCGAGCACGGCGAGGAACGCATCCCAGCCGGCGCAACCCATCGCCTCCGCGACGAGCGCCTGATCCTCGGCGCGCGCGGGCAGGCGGTGCGTCTGAGCGTCGTCCAGCCACTGCAGGCGGTGCTCGAGCCGGCGCAGGAACTCGTAGGCGGCGGCGAGCTCGCGCACGACCGCCTCGGGCAGCACGCCGCGCGCGGCGAGCGCGGCGAGCACATCGAGCGTCGGCTGTGCCTGCAGCGCCGTGTCGCGCCCGCCGCGGATGAGCTGCAGCGCCTGGGCGATGAACTCGATCTCGCGGATGCCGCCCGGCCCCAGCTTGACGTGATCGGCGAGGTCGCGCCGCGCGACCTCGCGGCGGATCTGCGCGTGGAGCGACCGCACCGCGCTGATCGAGGCGAAATCAAGGTACTTACGGAACACGAACGGCCGCACCACTGCGCGCAGCTCGTCGGCGCGCGTGCCGGCCACCGCGCGCGCCTTGATCCAGGCGTAGCGCTCCCACTCGCGGCCCTGGGTGATGAAGTACTGCTCGAGCGCGTCGAAGCTGCATGCGAGCGGCCCGCCGTCGCCCCATGGCCGCAGCCGCATGTCGACGCGGAACACCTGGCCCTCGGAGGTGATCTCGGCGAGCGCGCCGATGATCTTGCGGCCGAGCCGCGTGAAGAATTCGTGGTTGGAGAGCTCCCGCGCGCCGGCGACCTCGCCCTCCTCGGGGTAGACGAAGACGAGGTCGACGTCCGAGGACACGTTCAGCTCGCGCCCGCCCAGCTTGCCCATGCCGACGACGATCAGTTCCTGGCGCCCGCCCGCGCCGCGCGGGACGCCGAGCGCGGCTTCGAGCTGCTCGGTGTGGATCCGGTGCGCAGCGCGCAGCGCGACCTCGGCGAGATCGCTCATCGTCGCGACGACCTCTGCGAGCGGCGCGCGGCCGGACAGGTCGCGCGCGGCGAGCCGCAGCATCACGCGCTGGCGCAACCGGCGCAGCGCGGTGGCGAGTGCGGACTCGTCGGCGGGCGCGGCCGCATCGAGGAAGGTGCGCATCGCGCCCGCGTCCCACCCGCATACGGCCGCCTGCTCGACCTCGGCCTGAAGATCGGGATGCGCGTCGAGCACCCGCTGCGCGTAGCGCGAGAACCGCAGCGCGGCGGCCGGCGTTTCGGACGCGGGTTCCGGCGGTGTCGGTGCACGCTGGGTCGGCATGTCGGCGGTGGCGCTTCGCGCTGGGCTGTTAGAATCGTGCAGCGCCGGGGCGCCTGGCTGCGGCCGCAGGGCCGGGCAAGAGTTGGCGGACTGGTCTCGGCAAGTTCGTGCCCGCGGGCATCGAGAGCGGCGTCGTTCCAGGCGCCGATTCTACCTGCGCAGGACCGGACGGACCCGCGGCCGGGCGTGAGGACGCGGATTCGCAGCCGATGAACACGGACACCGAGAAGACCGAGCAGCTGCTCGCGCCGCGCGAGCGGCGCTGGTTTCGTGCGGTGCGCCGCGTCGGCTGGACCCTGGTCGCCTGCTACTTCCTCGCGGCGATCGGCATGCTCGGACTGCGTTTCCTGGTGCTGCCGCGGGTCGCCGACTATCGCACCGAGATCGCGCGCCTCGTCTCGGACTCGATCGGCGCACGCGTCGAGATCGGCGCCATCGAGGCCGAATGGTACGCGCTGCATCCACGGCTGACGCTCGCCGATGTACGCGTGCTCGACCCGCACGGGGGCGAGGCGCTCGTGCTGCCCTACGTCGGCGCGACCGTCGCTTGGCGCTCGCTCGCATACATGGCGCCGCGCTTGCGCTCCCTCGTGATCGACCGTCCGGTGCTGCGGATGCGGCGCGACGCCGGCGGGCGGCTGTTCGTCGCCGGGCTCGCGCTCGCGCCCGGCGCGCCGCGCGGCGAGCGCACGCTCGTCGACTGGGTTTTAGAACACGACGAGATCGTGGTGCGCGACGCGAGCCTGGAGTGGCGCGATGAATTGCGCGGCGCGCCGCCGCTCAGCCTCGATCACGTGAGCTTCCTGCTGGAGGCGGGCCGCGCGGGTCGCCGCTTCGCACTGCGGGCGCAGCCGCCGCGCGCGCTCGCAGCGGCGCTCGACGTGCGCGGCGACTTGCGGGGGCGGCGGTGCCGGCGGCACCGCCGGCTGGCGCGGCGGCGTGTATGTCGGCTCGGACTACGTGGATCTCGCGGCGTGGCAGGCGTGGGTCGACTATCCGGTCGAGGTCGCCGGCGGGCGCGGAGCGCTGAAGGCGTGGCTGGGATTCGACGGCATGCGCATCACCGAGCTCACCCTGGATCTCGCGCTCGCGGAGGTCGCCGCGCGGCTCGCGCCCGATCTCCCGCGCCTCGAGCTCGAGTCGATGCAAGGCCGGATTGGCGTGCGCGAAGTGCGCCGCGCGGCCGACCTCCTGGATCTCGTCGGGCGGCACGACGTGCGTTACGAGGGCTTCGCGCGTGGGGTCGCGCTCAGGACGCGCTCGGGGACGCGCTTCCGGCGACCGATCTCTCGCTCGGCTGGGATCCCGACGAGCACGGCGGCCCGCCGCGCGGCGAGTTGAGCGCTGAAACCCTCGAGCTCGCGGTCCTGGCGCACCTTGCCGAGCACGTACCGCTGCCGGCCGGCGTGCGCCGCGCGCTCGCCGAAATCGCACCGCGCGGGCGTCTCGACGGGCTGCGCGTGTCGTGGACCGGCGACGTCGAACAGCCGCAGGCGTTCCGCGCCCGTACGCGGTTTGCAGGGCTCGGTATGCGGCCCTGGGCGGGGGCGCCGGGCTTCGCCGGGCTCGGCGGCAGCGTCGACGCGAATGAAGCGGGCGGCTCGGTCGTTATCGAGCCCGCCCCGGCGCGAATCGAGGCGCCGCGCTTGTTCGCCGAGTCGACGCTCGCGTTCGATTCGCTCGCCGCGCGGATCGGCTGGTCCAAGCGCGCCGAAGGGGTCGAGCTCAGGCTGGACGACGTCGCGCTGGCCAACGCAGATCTCGCCGCCCGCGCATCGGGCCTCTACCGTTCCGTGCCGGGTTCGCCGGGGTATGCCGACTTCACCGGTGAGCTCACGCGCGTCGCCGGGCCGGCGGTGCACCGGTACATCCCGGCCATCGGGCCGACGACGCGCGGATTCCTGCGGCGGGCGATCCGCACCGGCGTCGCGCCGAGCGCGCGTGCGCGTGCGCGGCGATCTGCGCGAGTTTCCGTTCCGACCCGGGTCGGACGGCGAGTTCAGCATCGTCGGCAAGGCGAGCGGGGTGACTCTGGCGTATGCGGAGCACTGGCCCGCGATCACCGGCATCGCCGGCGAGATCGAGATCGCCGGCGCGGGCATCGAGATCCGCGCCGAGCGCGGCGATGCGCTTGGCGCCGAGATCGGCCGCACAGTGGCGGCGATCCCGGACATGTTCCGAGACGAGCGGCTGCGGGTCGAAGGCACGGCGCGCGGCCCGACCGACGCGTTCCTGCGGTTCATCGAGACGAGCCCGGTCAACGACATGATCGGGCGCTTCACGGAGGGCTGGCGTGCGCAGGGTGCAGGAGAACTGGCGCTCGCCTTCGAGTTGCCGCTGGATCGCGTCGAGGAAGCCAGAGTCGCTGGCAGCTACGCGCTTGCCGACAACCGGCTCGTCCTCGGACCGGGCGAGCCGGCCCTCGAAAGCGCGAACGGGCGCGTGAGCTTCACCGAGCGCACGGTGCGCGCGGAAGCGGTCCGGGCGCAGCTCTTCGGCGGCCCGCTCACGTTCGGGTTTGCCAGCCGCGAGGGCGGCGAGGTCGCCCTGTCCGGCGAGGGCCGGTTCGACGCCGCCGCACTCGCGCGCGAGCAGGGGTGGACGCTCGGCGAGCGCATGCGCGGCGGCGCGACGTACCGGCTCGGCATGACCTATCGGGGGCGCTTCGCGGACGTCGTGGTGGAGTCCGATCTGCAGGGCGTCGCGCTCGACCTGCCCGCGCCGCTCGCCAAGCGCGCCGACGAGCGCTGGCCGAGCCGGCTCGAGCGCAGGGCCGGCAGGCCGACCGGAGAGGCCGGGCGCGCGGTTCGCCGCGATACGGCCGCGCTTACCCTCGGTGAGGTCGCGAGCGTGCTCGCCGAGGTGCGCTACGACGCGGCGACGCCCATCCTCGAGCGCGCAGCGGTCGGCCTGGGCGGCGTGGGCGTCGCGCTGCCGCGCGAGTCGGGCATCGTCGTGGCGGCGAACGTCCAGGCGCTCGACCTCGATCGCCTGCGCGCGCTGTTGCCGCGCGAGACGGGGGACGGGGGCGCCCGGGCGCAGCGGCGCGCGCGGGCTGCCCGGCGGGTTGCCGGCTGCGATCAGCGTGCGGACGGAGACCCTCGTCGCGCTCGGGCGCCGGTTCAACGGCGTCAGCGTTCGCGCTCAGGTGCAGGATGACGGGTGGCAGGCACAGGTCAAGTCGCGCGAGGTCGCCGGCGATCTCGTTTGGCGCGCCGAAGGCCAGGGCTCGCTCGTGGCGCGCCTCGAGCGGCTCGAGTTGCCGAAGGCGATGGCCGCGAGCGAGCCTGGCCGGTTGAACGAGCTCCCGGCGCTCGATATCGTGGCCGACCGCCTGGTGGACGGGGACCGCGAGCTCGGCAAGCTCGCGCTGCTCGCGGTGAACGAGGGCCGCGACTGGCGCATCGAGCGGCTGCTCCTCAGCGCGCCCGAGGGCTCGATCAGCGCAGAGGGCCGGTGGCGGCCCCACGGCGCTGCGCCCGAGCTCACCGACATCGGCTTCAAGCTGCAAAGCGCCGATGCGGGTGCTTATCTCGCGCGCTTCGGCTTTCCGGGCGCGGTCCAGGGCGGTACCGCGCTGCTCGAGGGCCGGCTCTCGTGGGCGGGACCGCCGCACGATCTCGACTACGCGAGTCTCGCCGGGGAGCTCGTGTTCCGGGCGGAGAAGGGGCAGTTCCTCAAGATCGAGCCGGGGCTCGGCAAGCTGCTCGGCGTGCTTTCGCTGCAGTCGCTGCCGCGCCGGGTGACGCTGGACTTTCGCGACGTGTTCAGCGCCGGCTTCGCGTTCGACACCATCACCGCGAGCGCGCGCGTCGCGCGGGGCGCCATGTGGACCGACGACTTCGTCATGATCGGTCCGTCGGCCGCGGTCTCCATGAAGGGCCGCACCGACATCGCAACCGAGACGCAGGATCTCCAGGTTCGCGTGGTGCCAGACGTCGGCACCGGCGTCGCGGCCGCGGCCGGCATCGCGCTGCTCAATCCGGCTGGTCGGTGCCGGAACGCTGCTCGCCCAGGCGCTGCTCAAGAATCCGATCGGGCAGATGTTCGCATTCGAGTACAACGTGACCGGGACCTGGAGCGATCCCAAGGTGACCTGAGTCGCGGCCGCCGACCCGGCTGCGGCGACGAACTGACGGTTGTCTCAGCAACTCACTGAATTTGTGAGATTCTGAGCACTCGTCTCCGGGGATCGGGGGCGGCTTCGCGGCGGCCTGCACCCGACTGGCATAGAATCTGAAGCTTCCCGCAACGCCCGGGCAGCCCCCAAAGCGCATCGCGATGGCCGACCCCCCGAGGATGCCGAACGCCCCACCACGACGCTCATGCCCGCCAACGCCGCCCGCCGCTTCCGCGTCGCCGCCGTGCAGACCGTGGCGGGACCGGTGCTGGCACGCAACCTCGCGGTGGCCGAGGAGCTCGTCGGCGACGCGGCCGACCAGGGGGCGCGGCTGGTGGCGCTGCCGGAGTGGTTCTGCTTCATCGGCGGCTCGGACCGCGACAAGCTCGCGCTCGCCGAGCGCGACGGCGACGGCGAGATCCAGACGGCGCTCGCGCGAATGGCGGCCAGGCACCGAGTGTGGCTGATCGGCGGCACGCTCCCGCTCGCGACCGCGCACGCCGAGCGCGTCCGCAACGGCTGCCTGGTGTTCGACGAGGCCGGCCGGCGCGTCGCGCGCTACGACAAGATCCACCTCTTCGGCCTCGACCTCGAGACCGAGAAGTTCCAGGAGTCGCACACGATCGAGCCGGGCACCACGCCGGTGGCGATCGACTCGCCGTTCGGGCGCATCGGGCTCTCGGTGTGCTACGACGTGCGCTTTCCCGAGCTCTACCGCGCGCTCGGGCCGGTGGACATCATAGCGGTGCCCTCCGCGTTTACCGTGCCGACCGGCCAGGCGCACTGGGAGACGCTCGTCCGCGCGCGGGCGATCGAGAACCTCGCGTGGGTGATCGCGCCGGCGCAGGGCGGAAGGCACCCGACCGGCCGCGTCACGTACGGGCACAGCATGATCGTCGATCCGTGGGGCAAGGTGCTCGCGAGCCTGACGGAGGGTCCGGGCGTTGTGGTCGCCGAGATCGACCCAACCTACAAGGAGAAGGTTCGCGCCGCCTTGCCGGCGCTCGATCATCGCGTGCTCTAGCCGTCGTCGCGGTCGCTCCCGCGCAAGCCGCCGGGCTTGTCATTCCCGCGCAACCGGGAATGCAGCCGGCGCCCGGACACCAGGAAGACATCACACCATGCTCATGACCTCCCAGGAAAACGTGCAGGAAGTGCTCCTTGCCACCGCGCAGTCGACGCTGCTCGCGCCCTACGGCCTGCAGGCCGGGGCGCTCGGCACGGTGTTCGGCGCGATCCTCGCGCACAAGGTCGACTATGCGGACCTCTACTTCCAGTACCTGCGCAACGAGGGCTGGAGCCTGGAGGAGGGCATCGTCAAGTCCGGCAGCTTCAACATCGACCAGGGCGTGGGCGTGCGCGCGATCTCGGGCGACAAGACTGCGTTCGCGTATTCCGACGAGATCAGCCTCGACGCTCTGAGCGATGCGGCTGCGGCCACCCGTGCGATCGCGCGCGCGGGCAGCCGCGCGCGGGTACCCGCAGTGCACACGAGCCGCGGGCTCGACCTGTACCGGCCGCTCGATCCGCTCGCGTCGCTCGCCGACACCGAGAAGGTGAGGCTGCTCGAGCGGCTGGAGCGGCTCTGCCGCGCGCGCGACCCGCGCGTCGTCCAGGTCATGGCGAGCCTCGCCGGCGTGTACGAGGTGGTGCTGGTGGCGCGCTCCGACGGCGTGATGTCGGCCGACGTGCGGCCGTTGGTGCGGCTCTCCGTGCAGGTGATCGTCGAACGCGACGGCCGTCGCGAGCAGGGCGTCGCCGGCGGCGGCGGGCGCTGCGACTACGGGTACTTCACCGACGCGCGGCTCGAGGAGTATGCGATCAAGGCGGTCGACCAGGCGCTCGTCAACCTCGAGTCGCGCCCGGCGCCGGCCGGGACGATGACCGTGGTGCTCGGGCCCGGCTGGCCGGGCGTGCTGCTGCACGAGGCGGTCGGCCACGGCCTCGAGGGCGACTTCAACCGCAAGGGCTCGTCGGCCTTTTCCGGGCGCATCGGCGAGCGCGTCGCGGCGCCCGGCGTCACGGTCGTGGACGACGGCACGCTGCCGCTGCGCCGCGGGTCGCTCAACGTGGACGACGAGGGCAACCCGTCGAAGTGTACGGTGCTGATCGAGGACGGCAAGCTGCGCGGCTACCTGCAGGACAGCCTGAATGCGCGCCTGATGCGGATGCCGGTCACCGGCAACGGGCGGCGCGAGAGCTATGCGCACACCGTGATGCCGCGCATGACCAACACATACATGCTGGCCGGGGACAGGGATCCGCGCGAGATCATCACCTCGGTCGACCGCGGCCTCTACGCGGTGAGCTTCGGCGGCGGCCAGGTCGATATCACGAACGGCAAGTTCGTGTTCTCGTGCACCGAGGCCTACATGATCGAGAACGGGCGCGTCACCTACCCGGTCAAGGGAGCCACGCTGATCGGCAACGGTCCGGACGCGCTGACGCGCGTCAGCATGATCGGCAACGACCTCGAGCTCGACTCCGGCATCGGGACCTGCGGCAAGGAAGGCCAGAGCGTGCCGGTCGGCGTCGGCCAGCCGACGCTGCGCATCGACGGCCTCACCGTCGGCGGGACGGCGTAGGGAAGGTCAAAAGAGGGTTGTCGTTCCCGCGCAAGCGGAATCCAGAGCGGGCGCAATGAACGGCTTGCTGGGTCTCCGCTTTCGCGGGGATGATCTACGCAGAGGTTCCGTAACGCAGAGGTTCCGTAGGCCGCGGGCTGCGACAGGTTCAGGCCATCTGCAGCGGGATCTGGTGGCCGTGCCGCTTGATGCGGTTGCGCGCGTCGACGTACACGAGGTCGGGAGCGTAGCGCGCGAGCTCGAGCTCGTTGTAGACGGCGTAGGAGGCGATGATCAGGCAGTCGCCGATCTGCGCCTTGCGCGCCGCCGCGCCGTTCACCGAGACCGTGCCCGAGCCGCGCTCGGCGCGGATCGCGTAGGTGGTGAAGCGCTCGCCGTTGGTGACGTTATAGATGTCGATCTGCTGGTACTCGCGGATGTCGGCCGCCTCCAGCAGGTCCTCGTCGATCGCGCACGAGCCCTCGTAGTTGAGCTCGGCCCGGGTGACGGTGACCCGGTGGATCTTCGACTTCAGCATCGTGCGCTGCATCCCGTGTCTCCTTCACGATGCCGCTTCAACGCGGCAGGCTCACCTCGAGGTTGTCGATCAGCCGCGTACGCCCGAGCGATGCGGCGCCCAGCACGACCAGCTCGCGGTCGTCCGTGCCGGGCGATTGTAGATCAGCCTGTTTTCGCACTGCAACATAATCGACACGCCATTTAGCCTGGGTCAAAGCGGCCGTCGCCTCCATCGCGAGGCCGGTAAAATCCTTCGCTCCATCAAGTATTTGAGCACGAACCGCGGCCAGCGTCCGGTGCAGCCGGGCAGCCTCGATGCGCTCCGCGGGCGCAAGGTAGTTGTTGCGCGACGATAGCGCGAGCCCGTCGGCGGCGCGCACGGTCTCGCCGGCCAGGATCTCGATCGGAAGGTTGAGCTGCCGCACCATTGCCCGCACCAGCATCAGCTGCTGGTAGTCCTTCCTGCCGAACACCGCGACTTGCGGCTGCACCATGTTGAAGAGCTTCAGGACGACGGTTGCGACGCCGCGGAAGAAGCCGGGCCGGAACGCGCCCTCGAGCTCGTCGCCGATCGCCGGGGCGCTACCACGAAGCCTTGCGGCTCCGGGTAGACCTCCCGCTCGAGCGGCGCGAACACGACGTCGACCCCCTCGCGCGCAAGCCCCGCGCAGTCCGCCTCGAACGTGCGCGGGTAGGTGTCGAAATCCTCGCTTGGCCCGAACTGCATGCGGTTCACGAAGACGCTCGCGACCAGGCAGCGCGCGCGCGCGCGCCCGATGCGCATCAGCGCGAGGTGGCCGTCGTGCAGGTTGCCCATGGTCGGGACGAACGCAACCGGCCGGCGCGAGGCGAGGCGCTCGCGCAGCTCGGCGATGGTGCGGACGATTTCCATCAAGGCGATACGCGCCGCGGATTCCCGCTTTCGCCGCCGCGTGAAGACTCGCCGAGCGGCCGGCAAGCCGCCCTCCCCGCGCAAGCGGGGATCCAGCAGGTCGTCGAGTAGGCAGGGTACCGCATTCTGGGTTGCCGCTCTTGCGGGCGTGCCGACCGGGTCTTCACACCGCCACGCTCGCAGCACTGACGACGATATTCTAGAAGCTATCTCAGAATCGCGGCCGTGCTTCTTCGTCAACCGAGGTCGTACGAACAAGGGGCAAATGGCCCCTTGTATATCCTCGAACGAACAAGGGTCGCCCCCTTGTAGATCCCCTCTTTCGTGGTTGCATACTCATTTCGAGATCGGTTCTAGCCGCCCACGTTGAAGTACTCGCGCGCGGCGCGCATCGATGCGATGCGCTCGACCAGCAGCTCGAGGTCGGCCGGCTTGTCCACGAAGTTCAGCCGCTCGGAGTTGACCACCAGGAGCGGCGCGCCCGCGTAATGATGGAAGAAACGCGCATAGGCGTCGGCCAGCGCGGCGAGGTATTCGCGGTCGAGCGTCGCCTCGTAGTCCACCGCCCGCTTGCGCATGCGCTCGTAGAGCGTTTCGAGTTCGGCATGCAGGTAGATCACCAGGTCGGGCGCCGGCGCCTGCGGCTTGAGCGCGGCGTAGATCTGCCTGTAGAGCGAAAGTTCGTCGCCGGACAGGGTCAGCTGCGCGAAGACCTGGTCCTTCTCCAGCAGGAAGTCGGCCACCGTGACCCCGGAGAAGAGCCGCAGCTGCGCGAGCTCGCGCAGCTGCCCGACACGCTGGAACAGGAAGAAGAGCTGCGTCGGCAGCGCGTGCCGCGGCATGTCCTCGTAGAAGCCCGGCAGGAACGGGTTCTCGCCCGGGCGTTCGAGGAACGGTTCGCCGTCGAGCCGCTCGGCGAGCTTGCGCGCGAGGCTCGTCTTGCCGGCGCCGATCGGACCGTCGATCGCGATGTAGCGGTACTTGCCGGGCGGCATGCGCGCAAGCGTTGAGTGGACAGTGACCCGTTGACAGGGTGCTGCGAACTGCGGCCGTGGCGGATGATACACACGCGAGCTGCGACTCGCGCCCCGCGCGCCTCAACCGCACCCGATCCGCTCGACGTGCTGATGGCGAAGTCCGGCCAGGAGGTCCGCCGCCCTGCCGTGGCCGGGGACGATCGCCCCGGGCGCGATCTCGAGGAGCGGCGCGAGCACGAACGCGCGGCCGTGCATCCGCGGATGCGGCACCTCGAGACCGGGCTCGCGCAGGACGCGGTCGTCGTAGAGCAGCAGATCGAGGTCAAGCGTGCGCGGTGCGTTCGCAACGGAGCGCTCGCGGCCGTAGGCATGCTCGATGCCTAGGCATGCTGCGAGCAGCTCGCGCGGGAGAGCCCGGTCTGGAGCGCCGCGACCGCGTTCACGAACTCAGGCTGCGCTTCGTTGCCGACTGGCGCGCTGCGGTAGAGCGACGAGGCGCGCACCAGACGCGTGCGCGGCAGGCGGCCGAGCGCGTCGAGCGCGGCGGCGACCTGCCGGGCGGGGTCGCCGAGGTTCGCGCCGAGTCCGACGAAGGCCCGCGCCACCTCAGTCGGCCAGGGTCGGCGGCGGTCCCGCGGGGGGCGCGTCTTCGGCCGCCGGCGGCGCCGCCGGCGCGGGGTCTCGCCCTTCGGTGCAGGCAGCAGAAGACGCGCGCGTTCCTCGGGCGTTCCCGCAATGAATCGGCGCCACCATTCGACGAGCTCGCGATCGGCCTCGCCGCTCTCGGCGCGCAGCACCAGGAAGTCGTAGGCGGCGCGCAACCGCGGGTGCTCGAGCAGCGCGAACGGCCGCTTCCCCGAGCGGCTCTCGAAGCGCGGCTGCAGCGACCAGATCTCCTTCATGGTCGCGGTCAGCCGGCGCGGGATTGCGATCGCGTCGGTCTGGCGGTCTAGCACCTCGTCCATCGCCTCGTACAGCGCGGCGATGCGGCCCTGGCGCTTCGCCTCGCGCACCTTCCACTGCGCAGCCACCTGGTGCCAAAGCAGTGCGGCGAACAGGAACGCGGGCGACACGGGCTTGTCCTCGCGAATGCGCTGGTCGGTCTGCGCGAGCGCGAGATTGACGAACTTCGCCCCGAGCGGCTGCTCGAGGATCACGTCGAGCAGGGGAAGCAGACCGTGATGCAGTCCCTCGGTGCGCAGGCGGTGCAGGCAGGCCGAGGCGTGCCCCGACAGGAGCAGCTTCAGCATTTCGTCGAAGAGCCGCGCCGACGGCACGTTCCCGATCAGGTCGGCCATCTCCCTGATCGGCGCGCGCGTCTTCGGCGCGATCTGGAAGTCGAGCTTGGCGGCGAGCCGCACCGCGCGGAGCATGCGCACCGGGTCCTCGCGGAAGCGCGCGCGCGGGTCGCCGATGATGCGCAGCGTGCGGCGCTTGAGGTCGCGCACCCCCTGGTGGTAGTCGAGTACCGTTTCGCTGACCGGGTCGTAGTAGAGCGCGTTGATCGTGAAGTCGCGCCGCGCGGCGTCCTGCTCGCGGGTGCCGTAGATGTTGTCGCGGAGCAGACGGCCGTGCGCATCGACCAGTCGGCCGCCGTCCGTCTCGCCGGTGGCGTCGTCGGCGATCGCGACGTTCACCGCGCGGAACGTCGATACCTCTACGATCTCGGCGTTGAACACCGCGTGCACCAGCTTGAAGCGCCGCCCGATGAGCCGCGAGCGCCGGATCAGCCTGTGCACGTCCTCGGGCGTGGCGTCGGTGGCGACGTCGAAGTCCTTCGGCTGCACGCCGAGCATCAGGTCGCGCACCGCGCCGCCGACGACGTAGGCCTGATGGCCGTGACCGGCGAGCGTCTCGCACACCTTGCGCGCGCCGTAGGAGATGCGGCTGCCATCGATGCCGTGCTCGCTCGGCGAGGAAGATCTCTGGCCCCGTGCTCTTGCCTAGGCGCAGGACACGCCGGATGAGGCGCTTGATCAACGCGGATCCGGGAAGTACAGCGGGGCGCCGGGTCCGGCAACGGCCTCGAGGCGGCAGCGGTAGAGGGCCTCGAGGTTCTCCTGTGTCAGCACGTCGTGAACGGGACCATGACGGACGGCGCCCGAATCATACATCAGGAGCGCGACGTCGCAGAAGCGCGCGGCCCAGAACGGCTCGTGCAACGCCATCGCGACCGCGCGCCCGCTGCGCGCGAGCCCGGCGAGGAGTTGCATCAGGCCGAGTTGGTGCTGCAGGTCGAGGTGCGAGAGCGGCTCGTCGAGCAGCAGGTAGTCGGGCGACTGCACGAGGAGCTGCGCAATGCGCGCACGCTGCCGCTCGCCGCCGGAGAGGGTGCGGTACGGCTGCAGCACATGCGTCTGGAGGTCGACCGCGGCGAGCGCCCCGTGGGCTTGGACGACGCCCTCGGGGTCGGCGCCGAGCGGGCCGGCGCCGTGCGGCAGCCGGCCGAGCAGCACGTACTCGAGCACGCTGCCCCAGAAGTCCTCGACGTCGTACTGCAGCAGAATGCCGAGACGCCGCGCGAGCCGGCGGCGCGCATGACTGGCGAGCGGCGCGCCGTCGAGCAGGACCTCGCCGGCCGCGGCGCGTCCGAGACCGGCGAGCGCGAGCAGCAGGCTCGACTTGCCGGCACCGTTGCGCCCGAGGATGGCGCAGCACCGGCCGGGTGCGAGCGCGAGGTCGAGCCCGGTGACGAGTGTGCGTCCGGGCACCGCAAGCGTCAGTCCGCGCGCGACGAGCGTCATCGCGAGCGGGTGAGGAGGAAAAGGAGCATCGGCACGCCCACCAGCGCAGTCAGCGCACCCACCGGGAATTCGAGCGGCGCCGCCGCGGTGCGCGCGAGCGTGTCGGCCACCACGACGAGCGTCCCTCCGGCGAGCGCAGCGAGCGGCAAGAGCGCGCGGTGGGCGCTGAAGCCCGCCAGCCGCAGCAGATGCGGCACGACGAGTCCGACGAATCCGACGCTGCCGGCGAGCATGACCGCGGCGACCGTGGCGCTGGTCGCCACCAGGAACGCGACCGCCTGCGTCCGCGTGACCGCGACACCGAGCGAGCGCGCCTTGAGCGGCCCCAGCACCAGCGCGTCGAGACTCGGCGCAAGCGCGCGCGCGCAGGCGAGCGCGCAGGCGAGCACCACCAGCCGCCGAGCGGGTGCTCGGCCCCGGAGAGATCGCCCATCAGCCAGAAGAGCATGCCGTGCACCTGGCCCGCCGGCGCGAGCGTGAGGATCAGGCTGACCGCGGCGCCGGTACCGGCGGCGATGCCCACTCCAGCGAGCAGCACGCGGTGGATGTTCCAGCCGGTGAAGCGCAGCGCGAACGCGAAGAGCGCGGCGGCGGCGACGCACGCGCCGGCGAACGCCGCGCCGTGCACCGCGGCGCCCGAGAGCCCGACGAGCATCGCGCCGAGCGCGCCCACCGCGGCGCCGCCCGACACGCCGAGGATGTAGGGATCGGCGAGCGGATTGCGCAGCAGCACCTGGAGCAGGGCGCCCGCCAGCGCGAGCAGCGCGCCGACGGCGAACGCCGCGAATGCGCGCGGCGCGCGCAGGCGCCAGACGATCTCGCGCGCGGTCTCGTCGCCGCCGCCGGCGAGCGCGGCCAGCCAGTCGGCGAGCGGCAGCTCGACGCTGCCGAAGGCGAGCGCGGCGGCGAGCGCCGCGAGCGCCGTGGCGCCGAGCGCGACCCCGGCCGCGAGCGGCCGCTTGCGCGGCCGCGCCGCGACGACCGGCGCGGCGGACGAGCGCTCGGCCGAGGCGCTCAATGCATCTCCAGGATCGGCCAGCCGCGCTCGGCCGCGACGCGGCGCAGGCGGTCGTCCGGGTCGACCGCGACCGGCCGGCTCACCCGCTCGAGGAGCGGCAGGTCGTTCGCCGAGTCGCTGTAGAACCACGACTCGGCGAACGAGTGGAACCCGTGCCCGTCGCGCGCGAGCCACTCGCGCACGCGCTCGACCTTGCCCGCCTGGAAGCACGGCGTGCCGGCCACGCCGCCGGTGAAGCGGCCGTCGCGCACCTCTGGCTCGGTCGCGATCAGGTGCGGCACGCCGAAGGCACGCGCGATCGGGCCGGTGACGAACGAATTGGTCGCGGTGACGATCGCGCACAGGCTGCCGGTGCCGAGATGGCGCGCGACGAGCCCGCGCGCCGCCTCGCCGATCATCGGCACGATCTTCTCGGCCATGAACTGCGCGTGCCAGCGGTCGAGCTGCGCGCGGTCGTGCGCGGCGAGCGGCGCGAGCTGGAACGCGAGGAATTCGCGGATGTCGAGCGTGCCCGCCTTGTACTGGCGGGAAGAACTCGTCGTTCTTCGCTTCGTAATGAGCGCGGTCGAGCACGCCCTGCTCGATCAGGAACTCGGCCCACGCGTAGTCGCTGTCGCCGGCGAGCAGCGTGTTGTCGAGGTCGAAGAGGACGAGTTCCATCGCCTACGACATCGATCCCTCCTCGCTGAGGAGGGGTGGCCGCGTAGCGGCCGGGGTGGTGGCGCCGAAGGCGCGGGGCCCCTCCTCGCTGAGGAGGGGTGGCCGCGTAGCGGCCGGGGTGGTGGCGCCGAAGGCGCAGGGCCCTCCTCGCTGAGGAGGGGCACGCGCAGCGGCCGGGGTGGTGAAGCGCTTGGGAAGGCCGCAGCCACCCCGCCGCCGCCGGCGGCACCCTCCGTGAAAAGGAGGGGATGGGCGCTCCTGCGGTCGCCGCGCTCCTTGAAAAGGAGGAATGGGCGCTCCCGCCGTCGCCGCGCTCATCGTTCCCCACGCTCGAGCTCGGCGAGCGCCTCGCGCACGAGCGGGAGGGTCACCGGCCGCTTCTGCTCGAGCGAGTAGCGGTCGAGCGCGTCGAGGACGGCGCTCTGCGTCGCCATGTCGCGCGGCAGGTGCGTGAGAAGATATGCGAGTACGCCCTCGCCGAGCCGCAGGCCGCGCGCCGCGGCATGCGCCGCGAGCGCGGCGCTCTTCTCTGCGTCCGACAGCGCGTGAAGCTGGAACACGAGCCCGGCGCCGAGGCGCGTGCGCAGGTCCTCGCGCAGGTCGAGGCCGCCCGGCGGCGACGCGCCGGCGGCGAGCAGCGCGCCATCGCGCCCGCGGAGCGGCGTTTGACGAGTTCGAACAGGGCGCACCTAGTCCGCGGCGCCGAGGCGGTCGACGTCGTCGGCCGCCGCGAAGCGCGCATCGTGCGCTGCGCCCCAGTCGGGCGCCGGCGCTGCGATCCACGCACACGCCGCGCCGCGCGCGCGCGCGGCGCCGAGCGCGGCCCGCAGCACGTGCGTGCGGCCGCAGCCCACGGCACCCCCACAGGTACACCTCGCCGGCGAGCGCGGCGACGAGCGCGCGCACCGCGGCGAGCGCCGCCGCGTTGCGGCCGGGCACGACGTTCTCGAGCGTGGGCGCGGGGCGTTCGCCGAGCGCGAGCGCGAGCTGCCTCATCGGCGCGCGCCGGTAGCGCGCGCGCACGGCGCCGCACGCGCGGTCGCGGCTGGCGGCGGGGCGGAAAGCGGGGCGCGCATGTTCCTGTAGAATCGCGGCACGACGCGCTACTGTAGCGGCAAGCGCCGCTTGGCTTCAACCCGGCTTCGACCCGGCTTCGGCCGCCTCGGCTCACTGCCCACCTTGGCCTCCCAGGGCGATTCGCTCTCCTACCGCGACGCGGGCGTCGACATCGACGCGGGCGACGCATTGGTCGAGGCCATCAAGCCGTTCGCGCGTCGCACGCTGCGCCCGGAGGTGATGGCCGGCATCGGCGGCTTCGGCGCGCTATTCGCGCTCGCCGGGAAGTACCGCGAGCCGGTGCTGGTCGCCGGGACTGACGGGGTCGGCACCAAGCTCAAGCTCGCGTTCGCCCTCGGGCGGCACGACACGGTCGGCGTCGACCTCGTCGCGATGAGCGTGAACGACATCCTCGTGCAGGGCGCCGAGCCGCTCTTCTTCCTCGACTACTTCGCGTGCGGAAGGCTCGACGTCGCGGTGGCGACCGAGGTGGTGAAGGGCATCGCGCGAGGCTGCGAGCTCGCCGGCTGCGCGCTGATCGGCGGCGAGACCGCGGAGATGCCCGGGATGTATCCGGACGGCGAGTACGACCTCGCCGGCTTCGCGGTCGGCGTGGTCGAAAAGTCGGCGATTATCGACGGGCGCACGATCGGCGCGGGCGACGCGGTGCTCGGTCTCGCCTCGAGCGGCGCGCACTCGAACGGCTACTCGCTGATCCGGCGCATCGTCGAGCGCGCGAAGCCGGATCTCGCGGGCGACTTCCACGGCCGGCCGCTCGGCGAGGTGCTGCTCGAGCCGACGCGCATCTACGTCAAGCCGCTGCTCGCCCTCATGCGCGCGCGCTGCCGGTCAAGGGCTTCGCGCACATTACCGGGGGCGGCTTGGTGGAGAACGTGCCGCGGGTGCTGCCGGCCGGCCTGCGTGCAATCCTGCGCGAGGATGCTTGGCCGCGGCCGCCGCTTTTCGCCTGGCTGCAGGCCGAGGGCAACGTCGCGGCGGCCGAGATGCACCGCGTGTTCAACTGCGGCATCGGGATGGCAGTCGTCGTCGCCGAGCGCGACGCGGGGCGCGCGATGGAGTCGCTGGCGGCGGCCGGGGAGGCAGTCTACCGCATCGGGACGATCGAGCCCTGCGCCGCCGGGTCGCCGCAGACGGTCATCGAGTGACGTTCACGCCGAACCGCGCACGGCCGCCGCAAAGTCGCTCCCACGCACGCGCGAGCCCCGAGGAAACGCTGGCTGGGTCCCCGATCGCGCCGCGATGACGACGCGGCCGCGTGCGCGCGGAAGACGACCTCACCTCCGTGCGGTGAATCGCTCAGGCGCGGCGACGCCCTTGGTCAACGCGCGCCGCTGCGCGCCTTGTCGAGGCGCGCCTGCGCCTCGGCGACCGCGGCCTCGTTTGCGCGCTGGCGCGCGAAGTACTCGTCGGTGAGCCGCGACTTGCCGCTGACGGTGCCGAGCCGCTCGCCCGGTAGCGGTTCGCGGCCGGCCTCGAGGCGCCGCTTCGCCTGTTCGAGCGCGGTGGCCGCCGCCTCGGCCTCGCTCTGTGCGCCGGCGCGCCGCTCCAGGCGCTGCCCCGCTGCCCTGTCTGCCTGCTCGCTCCGTTTCTGCGCCGCTGCCCGCGCCGCCTCGACCGCCTTGGGATCGGGCGGCGGCGGCGGAGCGATCTCGTCCACGAGCCGCGCGCCCGGTACGGGCGTGTCCGAGTAGACGATCTTGCCGTCCGGTGTGCGGTACTTCTGCACCTTTTGCGCCAGCACCGGGCCGGTGCCGAGCGCGCAGGCGGCCGCGATCGCGGCCAGGGCGTAGACGTTGCGGTTCTTCATTGCCGTGCTCCGCGCGCGCATCACTTGTCGAGTGCCTTGCGCGCCGCGAGCGCCCGGTCGAGGCGCTTCTGCGCCTTGGCGACGTCCTGCTGCAATGCCTGCACGCGCAGATTGTACGCCTCGGTCATCGGCCCGCCGCCCTCGAGCTGGTTCACGCGGTCCTTGGTCGTGGCCTGGCGCCCGGCCTCCAGGCGCCGTCGCGCCTGTGCGAGCTCGTCCACGGCGACCTTGATCTCGACATCGGCAGCGGCAATCTTGCCCGCATGGTCGGCCGCGGCGGTGGCCTGTGCCAGTCGAGCCGCTGACGCGTCGGCCCCCGGCGCCGCGAGCGCCGGCGCCGCAGCGAATCCGAGCACGGCGGTGAGGACGGCGGTTGCGGAAAATGGTCTGGTGGGCATCTGTGTTTCCCCCGATCGGATGTCGATGCTCGATACGCTGGTCCTTTAACGCCCCAGCCCGGCGCCGGGTGGACCGCGCACGCCATTGCGTGGCGGAGACGTCTGCGCTCGTCGTCGCGGTGACAGGGATCCAGGAAGTGCCCGATTGCATTCGCGCCTGATTCCCGGGCCGGGCCGGGCCGACCAACTTCCGCGCAGGCTCCCGCGCCGGCTGACAACCTGCTCATTCTAGTTCGATTCTGCGAATCCGACCGCGCCCCCGGCGAGGTGAACTGGACGCAGGGCGCGGACGGCCGCACCCGGGACCGCGGAGACGGTCGGGGGCGGTGGTAAAATTTTGGCGGTCAGCACCGACCGGAAAAGTTTCCGGCGGCCGCGCTCCTCCGCAAATGTCAGACCCCGCGTTCGTCCACCTGCGGCTGCACACCGAGTTCTCGATCGTCGACGGGATCGTGCGCATCGAGCAGGCGGTCGCCAAGGCGGCGGCAGACGGCATGGGGGCGCTCGCCATCACCGACCTCGCCAACCTGTTCGGGATGGTGAGATTCTACAAGGCGGCCCGGGCGGCCGGCGTCAAGCCGATCCTCGGGTGCGACGTCTGGATCGAGGGTGAACCCGATCGCGAGAAGCCATCGCGGCTGCTGCTGCTCGCGTGCTCCAGCGACGGCTACCGGTCGCTCTGCGAGCTCGTCTCGCGCGCGTGGCTGGAGAACCAGCACCGCGGCCGGGCCGAGATCAAGCGCGCGTGGCTCGCGGACGGTGGCGCGCGCGGGCTGATCGCACTCTCGGGCGCCCTCACCGGCGACGTCGGCATGGCGCTTGCGCAGGACAACATGGCGCAGGCCGAGCGGCTTCGCGCGCGGCTGGGCGGCGATCTTTCCGGCGCGTACTACCTCGAGCTGCAGCGCGCCGGACGCGCCGAAGCCGAGGCATACGTCGAGCGGGCCGTGCGGCTCGCCGGCCGACTCGGGCTGCCCGCGGTCGCCACCCACCCGGTGCAGTTCCTCGAGCCGCACGAGTTCAAGGCGCACGAGGCGCGCGTGTGTATCGCCGAGGGCTATGTGCTCGCCGACCGGCGCCGCCCGCGCAACTTCACCCCGGAGAGCTACTTCAAGACGCAAGCGGAGATGGCGGCGCTCTTCGCTGACCTCCCCGAAGCGCTCGCGAACGCGGTCGAAATCGCGCGCCGCTGCAACCTCGAGCTCGAGCTCGGCACGCACCGGCTGCCGCGTTTTCCGACGCCGCCCGGCGTGACGCTCGAGGACAATCTTGCCGAGAGCGCGCACGCCGGGCTCGCGCGGCGGCTCGCGCAGCTCTACGCCGATCCGGGCGAGCGCGCCGAGCAGGCGCCGCGCTACCGCGCGCGGCTCGAATTCGAGATCGGGACCATCGTCCAGATGGGCTTTGCCGGCTACTTCCTGATCGTGGCCGACTTCATCAACTGGGCGCGCTCGCACCGCGACGACAGATTCCCGAACGGCGTGCCGGTCGGCCCCGGGCGCGGCTCCGGGGCCGGGTCGCTTGTCGCCTACTCGCTCGGTATCACCGACCTCGATCCGCTGCGGTACGACCTGCTGTTCGAGCGCTTCCTGAACCCGGAACGGGTGTCGATGCCCGACTTCGACATCGACTTCTGCCAGGACGGCCGCGACCGCGTGATCGAGTACGTGCGCGCGAAGTACGGCGCCGAGTCGGTCTCGCAGATCGCGACCTTCGGCACCATGGCGGCGAAGGCGGTGGTGCGCGACGTCGGCCGGGTGACGGAATGGAGCTACACGCGCACCGACGAGCTCGCGAAGCTGATCCCGTTCCAGCCCGGCAAGCTGATCACGCTGAAGATGGCACGCGAGCTGGAGCCGCGGCTGGCCGAGCGCGAGGCGAACGAGGAGGACACGCGCGAGCTGCTCGCGCTCGCCGGCGAGCTCGAGGGCCTCACCCGCAACGTCGGTATGCACGCCGGCGGCGTGCTGATCGCGCCGGGCAAGCTCACCGACTTCTGTCCGCTGTACGCGGCGCAGGGCGCCGCGTCGGTCGTGTCGCAGCTCGACATGAAGGGCGTCGAGGCGGTCGGGCTGGTGAAGTTCGACTTCCTCGGTCTGACAACGCTCACGATTCTCGATTGGACGCTGCGCTTCGTGAAGCGCCTCGACCCCGCCTCGGCGCTCGCGCTCGAGAGCTTGCCGCTCGACGATCCCGCAGCGTACCGGATCTTCTCGACCGGCAACACGACCGCGATCTTCCAGTTCGAATCGCGCGGGATGCGCGATCTCGTGAAGCGGGCGCGCCCCGACCGCTTCGAGGACCTGATCGCGCTGGTGGCGCTCTACCGGCCGGGCCCGATGGACCTGATCCCGGATTTCGTCGAGCGCAAGCACGGTCGCCAGCGCGTCGAGTACCTCGATCCGCGGCTCGAGCCGATCCTGGGCCCCACCTACGGGGTAATGGTGTACCAGGAGCAGGTGATGCAGATCGCCCAGGTAATCGGCGGCTACTCGCTCGGTGCGGCCGACCTGCTGCGTCGCGCGATGGGCAAGAAGCTGCCCGAGGAGATGGCCAAGCAGCGCGAGACCTTCGTCGCCGGCGCGCAGCAGAACGGCGTCGCGCGCGCACGGGCGAACCAGCTCTTCGACCTGATGGAGAAGTTCGCCGGCTACGGCTTCAACAAGTCGCACGCCGCGGCCTACGCGCTGGTCGCCTACCAGACCGCATACATGAAGGCGCACCACCCGGCCGCGTTCATGGCGGCCAACCTTTCGGCGGTGATGGACGATACCGACAAGGTGCAGAGCTTCTACCAGGACGCGGTCGCGAACGGGCTCGCGGTGCTGCCGCCCGACCTCAACGCGAGCGACTACCGCTTCGTGCCGGTGGACGCGCGCACGATCCGCTACGGGCTCGGCGCGATCAAGGGCACCGGCGAGTCGGCGATCGGCGCGATCCTCGCCGCGCGCGACGCGCAAGGGGGTGCGGGCGCGGCGAACCCGGCGGCGCGATCGTTCGCGAGCCTGTTCGATCTCTGCGAGCGCATCGACAAGCGCGTCGTCAACCGGCGCGCGATCGAGGCGCTGGTGCGGGCGGGCGCGTTCGACGCGGTCGATCCCGACCGGGCGCGCCTGCTCGCGTCGGTCGGCATCGCGCTCGGAGGTGGCCGAGCGGCGCGCGCGCGAGGCCGCGCAGGTGAGTCTGTTCGGCGCGGAGGAGGCCGCGCCGCTCGCCGTGCCGCAGCTCGCGCAGGTGAAGCCGTGGGACGAGCCGCAGCGCCTCGCCGAGGAGAAGGCGGCGCTCGGCTTCTATCTTTCCGGGCATCCGTTCACCCGCTACCGGCCCGAGATCGCGCGTTTCGTGCGCACGACTCTCGCCGAGCTCGCCCCGCGCAACGAACCGGTGCTGCTCGCGGGCGTGGTCGCCGCGGCGCGAACGCAGATGACCCGGCGCGGCAAGATGGCGATCGTGATGCTCGACGACGGCACCGCGCAGGTCGAGGTGAACGTCTTCAACGAGCTCTTCGAGGCGCACCGCGAAATCCTGCGCGAGGACCGGCCGCTGGTGATCCAGGGCAAGGTCTCGCGCGACGAATTCACCGGCGGCGTACGCGTCGTCGCCGAGAAGCTGCTCGATCTGCGCGCGGCGCGCGAGCGGTTCGCGCGCCAGCTGCGCCTGTCGATGAACGGCGAGGCGAGCGCGGCGAAGCTCCGCCAGCTGCTCGAGCCCTACCGCAACGGGCGCTGCCCCGTCGCGGTCCGCTACTTCAACGGTGCCGCCGCGTGCGAGGTGCGGCTCGGCGACGACTGGCGCGTGACGCCCGACGAAGGCCTCGTCGATTCGCTGCGCGCCTGGCTGCAGCCCGAGAACGTCGAGTTCGTCTACGGCTGAGCGAGCGGGTCGATCTCCCCGGCAGGGCAAGCGCCCACACACGTCGGAAGCCCGACACCGAGGGGGTGCGGGCAGCACAATTTCACAGCCCGCGGCGCCGCAACGCCCCGGCGGCCGCGCACGCTTGACCTTTGTCACGTTGCTGCGTTGCCGCGGCCGGAATCCGCGTGTTAGCTTGATCTCCCCTTCCGGTTTCTTCGGAGCTTCCCGTGCAAGCCCTTCGTGCCACCGTTGCAGGCCTGGTATTCGCCGTCGCCGGCGCAGCAGCGGCCGACGCGCGCCACGATGCCGAGATCGTCGCGTTCGAATCCTGCTCGACGCCCGAGCACGCGCCCGTGCGGGCGAAAAAGACTGTACCGCGGCATCGGGATCGGGACCCTGGTGGAAGGCGACGCGGTCGAGGCCGACCGCGGCGTGGTGTGGTTCAAGGTGAAACTCGACCCGTACCTGCTCGACGGGCACGCGCTGTTGGTGGCCTTCAACGGCAAGCTCCTGCCGATGATTGGCACGGCGCTCGAATTCTCGCTCGCCTCGGTCGCGCTCGGCAGGCACACCATCCAGGCGCACGTCGTGGACACCGAGGGCAATACGATCATCACGTCGCGGCGGGTCGAGTTCACCGTGCGCGAGCCGTGACGCTCGCAGTCAGGCCGGGGCCGCTCGGGTCGCGTCCCGCGCGCGGGCTGGACGGCGGCAGTCCCGATGAGCGCCGGATGCGGGGCCGCGACCCGTCGCGCCGCGCTCGCCACCGCGGCACGGCAGCGTGCCGCAGGGACCCGCGTGCCGCGGCCCTACTGCGCGGGAAGCGGGCGAACCAGCAGTCCGGTGGTGGAGACCCGCACCTCGTACTCGGCCGGCCGGTCGGCCGGCGCGAACGTCGCCGAGCCGTACTCGACGTCGAGCAGCGGCGCGAGCGCGGCGTAGCGGGTGCGCAGGTCGAAGATGTCGAGCGGCTTGTCGGCGGCGAGCGAGTGCACGGTGCGCGGGCCGTTGCGCTCCTTGTCGAGCGCCGCGTAGCGGCCGGCCACGCGATCGAGCTGGTAGGCGGTGTGCAGGCCGACGACGTTCGCGATCGGCTTCCATTTGAGCACGTGCGCGTCGACGTAGACCTGGTCGCCGGCGAGCGCGTAGGTCGCCTCGCGGCCGTCGGCGAAGCGGAAGTGCGCGCTGAACTGCTGCGGCCCGGTCGGCCGCACCGACACGCGCGCGGCGACCTCCTCGCGCGTGAGCGCGTGATAGCCGAGCGTCGCGACGCTCAGCGTCCCGGCAGAGCGCCGCGCTCGCCGCGAGCGCGATTGCGACGAGCGCGCGGGTCGTGAACCCGAGCGGACGGCGGCGGCGCAGCGCGCCGACGGCCGAGAGGACGAACAGTAGTCCGAGGACGGCGAAGCCGCCGGCGATCCAGACAAAGAGCTGCGTCGCGTTCTGCATTGACGGCGGTCGGTGCGGAAGTGGCGCCCATTATCGCACCGGCGCACGCGTCACAGCCGCATGTACGCGTAGCCTTCCTTCGCCTGCAGGCGGCCGATCTCGGCGACGCCCGAAGGGACGAGCTTCGCCTCCGGAATCACGCGGCGCGGATCGATCTCCCGGCGGGCGAGGGTGTTGCCACACACCCGGAAGTCCACTCCCTGCGACTTCAGTGCGGCGATGCGGACCTCGAACGGCTCGCCGTCCTTGTCGCGGGCGCCGGCGAGCAGGAAATCGATCCCGTTGTTGTGCGCGACGACCACGGCTTTCAGGTCGGGCGCGCTCTGGAGGTGGTTGGCGATGTTGCGCAGCGCGGTCGCGGGGTCGGTCGTCTCGTTGACGTGGTAGACGATCAGCCGCTCGAAGCGCTCGCACTTCCCGTCGCGGCCCACTCCTCCCCCTTCCCTCGGGACCTCAGCAGCAGCGAGTTTATTCCCGCCGCGCCGCGCCGCGCAGGATCAGCCGATTGAATGCGCCGATAAGAGGCGACGTCACGCGGGGCGTTCGGGCGGCCGCGGGAATAAGCGAGGGGCGCCGCAGGTATAGCGGATAGGACCCCGCCGCCCGCATTCCGGCGCCGGGGCATCGTTCCGCCACGGGGAGGAGACATCGAGATGCGTAGAAACCTGTTCAAGTTCGTGCTCGCTGCGGCCCTCGCCGCATTCGCCGCCGCGCCGGCGGCCTTTGCGGCGGACAAGGAGCGCGTGGTGATCCAGGTCAGCGACGACGATCCGAAGACCTGGAACCAGGCGCTGAACGTCGTCCGCAACGTCCAGGCCGCCTACGGCAAGGGCAAGGTGGAAGTCGAGGTCGCCGTGTTCGGCAACGGCATCGGCCTGCTGAAGGCCGACTCGACCCTGGCGAACCGCATCGACGACACGCTCGCCTCCGGCGCGCACGTGTACGCCTGCCAGAACACCATGCGCGGCCGCAAGCTCGCGAAGGACGACATGCACGCCAAGATCGGCTACGTGCCGGCCGGCGTGATCGAGATCATCGAGAAGCAGAAGGCCGGCTGGACGGTCATCCGTCCGTGACGTGCACACGACCGGGGAGACAACCATGAAGAGCGTTGCAGCGTTCGGCACGATAGTTCTGGCGGCGCTGGTCGCCGGCTGCGCCGCCACCGGCGGCTCGAGCGGCATGGTCGCCGAGGACAGGGTCATCTACCACATCAACGAGGGGCCCGACCAGGCCTCCAACGGGCTGCGCAACATCAACAACCACCTCGAGGTGAATCCCAAAGCCAAGATCGTCGTCGTGTCTCACGCGCGCGGCGTCCACTTCCTGATGAAGAACGCCCGGGACAAGAACGGCAACCCGTACGAGATCCCGGTGCAGGCGTCGAAGGAGCGCGGGGTCGAGTTCCAGGTCTGCGAGATCACTCTGCGCAACCGCAAGCTGAAGCGCGAGCAGTTCATCGAGGAGGCGGTGTTCGTCCCGTCCGGGGTGGGGCAGATCGGCAAGTTGCAGCAGCGCGAAGGGTATGCGTACCTGAAGCCTTGATGCCGCGCAGTCGCCGCGCGCCGATCGTTTTGCCGGACGGAAACCGCCGGCGCGCGGCCCGGTCCGGGGCGGGCACGGTCGACGAGAGCGTCGGTAGGCGCGCCCGGCCTGCGCGCGGGCCGGCTCAGGCGGTCGGCCGCCAGTCGAACCCGGTGAAGTCGCCGCCGGCGGCGTCGCTCACGGCGACGCCGCTCACCCGCGCGGCGGGCGGGCCGCACCTCGCCCACGCGATGATCGCGTCGACCGCTTCCTCCGGTCCATCGACGACGGCCTCGACCGAGCCGTCGCGGCAGTTGCGCACCCAGCCGACGACGGCGAGCCGCCCGGCTTCGCGGCACATCGCGTCGCGAAAGCCGACCCCCTGCACGCGGCCGCTGATCAGCAGATGTTTGGCCATGGCCCGGTAGTGTGTGTAGGCTGCGATTCTACGGCGGCGCGCGGACGCGACCCACCCACGCGCCGCGGTACCGGCGTCGGAGGACATGCCCATGATTCGCTTGCCATTTCTGCTGCTGGCCCTGCTGGCCCTGCTGGGACTGCTGCTCGGCGGTTGCGCCGGCACGCCCGTGGAGCCCTCGCGGAACCGGGCCGTTTACCACGTCAGCGAGGCCGGCGAGCAGCCGGTTCGCGCGATGCAGTTCATCCGCAACCACCTTGAGGCGAACCCGAAGGCGAGGATCGTCGTGGTCACCCACGCGGCCGGGGTCGACTTCCTGATGAGGGGCGCGAAGACCGAGCGGGGCAACCCGTATCTGACGGCGATCGAGGATCTCGAGCTCCTCGAGGTGAAGTTCCTCGTGTGCGAGATCACCCTGCGCGAGCGCAACCTGACCCGGGACCGGTTCGTCGACCAGGCGGCCTTCGTGCGCTCAGGCGTGGCGGAGCTCGCGCGCCTGCAGAGCGACGAGGGGTACGCCTACGTGAAGCCGTGACCCGCGCTGCGCGGCGGGCGCAGCGTCAGGCGCACCGCGTCGTGAGCGCGGTGAGGATACCCTGCATGATCGCGACCGGCGTGGGTGGACAGCCGGGCACGGCGACATCGACCGGGATCACGTTCGACACCCGCCCGCAGCTCGCGTAGCTCTCGCCGAAGATCCCGCCGTCGCAGCCGCAGTCGCCGATCGCGACGACGAGCTTGGGGTCGGGCGTCGCATCGTAGGTGCGCCTGAGCGCGGCTTCCATGTTGCGCGACACCGGTCCGGTGACGAGCAGCATGTCGGCGTGGCGCGGGCTGGCGACGAACTTGATGCCGAGCCGCTCGAGGTTGTAATAGGGGCTGTTGGTGGCGTGTATCTCGAGCTCGCAGCCGTTGCACGATCCGGCGTCGACATGGCGGATGGCGAGCGCGCGGCCGATGTGCTTGAGCACCGTCTCGTCGAGGCGCTGCGCGAGTGCGCGCAGCGCCTCGTCCGGCGCCGGCGCCGGCTCGGTCACGACGCCTACCTTCGCGATCTGCTTCAGCAGCTGATACATGGTCAGAGATCCTGCCCCGAATACGAGAGGTTGAACGACTTGTTGATCAGCGGGAAATCGGGGACGATGTTCCCGAGCACCGCGCGCTCGAGCAGCGGCCAGTTCTGCCACGAAGGGTCGTGCGGGTGCAGCCGGTGAATGCGGCCGTCCGCGGCCGTGTCGAGCGCGACCAGCACTTCGCCGCGCCAGCCCTCGACCCAGCCGACACCGCGTCGGCCGGCCTCGGGTACGGGAAGCGTCCCCGCGTCGGGCCCTCGGGCAGGCTGCGCAGCAGCAGGCGCACGAGCCGCATCGATTCGAAGAGCTCGTCGAACCGCACCGCGGCGCGCGCGGCGACGTCGCCCTCGTCCTGCGCGGCGAGGCGGACCTCCGAGCGCGTCGTAGGGCGCGAACGGATGATCGACCCGCAGGTCGCGGCGCAGGCCGCTCGCGCGGCCGGCGAGGCCGGTGAGTCCCAGCTTCGCCGCGAGCCCCGGCGTCACCTCGCCCGTCGTCATGAACCGGTCCTGCACGCCGGCGTGCTCGTCGTAGATCGCGCGCAGGCGCCGCACCTCGGGCTCGATGCGGTCGAGCGCTGTCAGGATCTCGGCCGCCGCGCCGGTCGAGAGATCGCGGGCGACCCCGCCGGGCGCCACCGTGTCCATCAGGTAGCGATGCCCGAAGGCCCGCGCGTTGACGCGCAGCAGGTCCTCCTTGAGCCGCCAGAACTGGAAGAAGCCGAAGGCGAGCGCGACGTCGTTGCCGAGGTAGCCGAGGTCGCCAAGGTGGTTGGCGATGCGCTCGAGCTCGAGCAGGCAGCCGCGCAGCGCCGCCGCGCGCGGCGGCGGCGCGCCACCGCACGCACTTTCCACGGCCATCGCGTAGGCCCAGGCGAATGCGACCGTCGAATCGCCGCTCACGCGGCCCGCGAGCCGCGCGCCCTCGTCGAGCGTCATCGACTCGAAGCGCTTCTCGATGCCCTTGTGCTTGTAGCCGAGCCGCTCCTCGAGGCGCAGGATCTTCTCGCCGACGATCGAGAACCGGAAGTGCCCGGGCTCGATCGTGCCGGCGTGCACCGGGCCGACCGGAATCTCGTGCACGCCCTCGCCCTCGACCCGGACGAACGGGTAGCGGTCCTGCGCGACCGGGAAGCGGCGCGCCGGGTCGAAGTCCTTGCGCAGCGGGAAGGTGCCGCCCGGCCAGGCCCCGTGCCGCAGCCACTTGCGGTGATCGGGGTTCTCGTCGGCGTGGATGCCAACGAGGTCGTAGGCCGCGCGCTGCATGCGGTTCGCGGCCGGGAAGAGGTCGGCGATGCCGGGGTAGCGCGGGCGCTCCCGCGCGAGCGGCACGGCGAGCCACAGGAGCCCGTCGGACGAAGCGAGCGCGACGTGCAGCGCGAACCCGGCGCCGCGGCCGGTCTCGTCGCTGCCCCACAGCGCGACGAGGCGGGCCCCGCTCGCGCGCGCCTGCTCGCACGCCTCCCGCAGGCGGGTGGGCTCGACCACCGCGAGGAACGCCGGTGCGGCGCCGGGAAGACGGTCGGCCGCGATCGGAGGTCCGGTTGCCGGCACGCCGGTCTCCTCAGCCGATCAGTGCCGCGGCCTGGCGGTACCACTCGACCAGGTACGGCGGGATGTAGAGACCGAGCACGAGCACGATCGCGAGGTGGACGAACACCGGCACGAGCGCCGGCGGGTGCGGCAGCGGCCGGGCGTTCGTCTCGCCGAAGACCATCGGCTGCACCTTGCCGAAGATCGCGGCGAAGGCGACGCCGAGCGCGACGAGCAGGAACGGCGTCGCCCACGCGTGCTCGTGCATCGCGGTGGTGAGGACCATGAACTCGCTCGTGAAGACGCCGAACGGCGGCATGCCGAGGATGGCGAGGCTGCCGATCGCGAGCCCCCAGCCGATCGTCGGGCTGCGGCGGATCAGGCCGCGGATCGCATCCATGCTCTGGGTGCCGGTCGCATGCGCGGCGTGGCCGACGGTGAAGAAGATCGCCGACTTGGTGAGGGAGTGCACCGTCATGTGCAGCAGACCGGCGAACGCCGCGACCGGCCCGCCCATGCCGAATGCGAACGTCACGATGCCCATGTGCTCGATCGACGAGTAGGCGAACATGCGCTTGATGTCCCTCTGGCGCGACAGGAAGAACGCGGCGATGACCACCGAGAGCAGGCCGAATCCCATCATCAGGTTGCCCGAGAAGCCGGGGCCGAGCGCCCCGTCGACCAGTACCTTGCTGCGCACGACTGCGTAGAGCGCCACGTTCAGCAGCAGCCCGGACAGCACCGCCGAGACCGGCGTCGGGCCCTCGGCGTGCGCGTCCGGCAGCCAGTTGTGCAGCGGTACCAGCCCGACCTTGGTGCCGTATCCCACCAGCAGGAACACGAACGCGAGCGAGAGCACGGTCGGCTCGAGCTCGCCGCGCACCTCGTGCAGGTGCGTCCACAGGAGCGCCGTGCCGCCGGGGCCGAGCACCTTTTCGGCGGCGAAGTAGAGCAGGATCGTCCCGAACAGCGCCTGCGCGATGCCTACGCTGCACAGGATGAAGTACTTCCACGCGGCCTCGAGGCTCTGCGGCGTGCGGTAGAGGCTCACCAGCAGCACGGTCGAGAGGGTCGCCCCCTCCATCGCCACCCATAGGATGCCGACGTTGTTGGTGAGCAGCGTCAGCAGCATCGTGAAGCTGAACAGCTGGTACATGCTGTGGTAGAGGCGCAGGCGCCCGGCGCTCAGCCGCCCGTCGTGCTCCTCGGTGCGCATGTAGGGCCGCGAGAAGAGCGAGGTCGTGAAGCCGACGAAGGCGGTGAGCGCGACGAGAAAGACGTTGAACGGATCGACGAAGAACTGCTCGTGCAGCACCGTGCCCTCGAGCGCGGTCATCGGACCGGACGCGACCACGCGCGCGGTGAGCAGCGCGGCGGCGGCCAGCGTGCCGAGGCTGAACAGCGCGTTCAGCTCGGGCGCCCAGCGCTTGTGGCCGACGAGCCCGAGCGCGAGCCCGCCGAGGAGCGGGATGGTGAGGACGGGCAGGATCTCCACTCAGTCCTCCTTCAGCTTCTCCATGTGGCCGATGTCCAGGCTGTCGAACTGCTCGCGGATGTGGAAGAAGAAGATGCCGAAGATGAAAGTCGCGACCAGGACGTCGAGGGCGATTCCGAGTTCGACCACCAGCGGCATGCCATAGGTCGCGCTGGTGGCCGCGAACAGCAGGCCGTTCTCCATCGCCAGGAAGCCGATCACCTGCGGGATCGCCTTGCGACGCGCGATCATCATCAGGAAAGAGAGCAGCACGCTCGCGAGCGCGATGCCGAGCGTGCCGCGCGTGAGCGTGGTGGCCATCTCGGAAATCGGCGTCGCCAGCGCGAAGGCGAAGATCACGAGCGCGATGCCGGCGAGCATCGTGGTCGGAATGTTGATCAGCGGCTCCACGTCCCAGCGCACGTCGAGGCGGTCGATCAGCCGGTGCAGGACCCATGGAATCAAAATCACCTTCAGCGCGACGGTGAGCGCCGCCGAGTAGTACAGATGCGGCTGCGCGCTGGAGTGTGCGACGATCAGCGTCGATGCGGCGAGCGCGGCGCCTTGCCATGCGAGCAGGCGCACGAGGCTCAGCACCCGCCGCTGCGAGAGCATCGCGAAGGCGATCAGCAGCAGCACGGCGGCGAGCAGGTTGACGATCTGTCCGGAGACGCTTCCGCCCATCTCAACCCTTGAGCAGGAAGTGGATCAGCATGCCGAGCACCGCAAGCAGGAACGCGGTCGACAGGAACTCCGGCGCGCGGAAGATGCGGAACTTCGCAGAGACGGTCTCGATCAGCGCGAGGCCGGTGCCGGCGAGCGCGAGCTTCACCGCAAGCGTGCCGAGCGCGAGCGGCAGGGCGGCCCAGTCGCCGGCCTCGGCCATCCCCCACGGGGCGAACAGCGCGAAGCCGATCGCCATGTACGCGAACAGCTTGATGGCCGCGGCCCACTCGACGAGCGCCAGGTGGCGCGCCGAGTACTCGAGGATCATCGCCTCGTGCACCATGGTGAGCTCGAGATGGGTGGTCGGGTTGTCCACCGGGATGCGCGCGTTCTCCGCGAGCAGAACCATCAGGAACGCCACCGCGGCGAACGCCAGGCTCGGGTAGATCGCGAGCTCGCGGTGCGCGAGCGTCGCGACGATGGTGGTGAAGCTCGTCGAGCCGCTGATGAACGCGGCGGTGAAGAGCGTCATCAGCATCGCCGGCTCGGCCAGGAACCCGATCAGCATCTCGCGTCGCGCGCCCAGGCCGCCGAACGAGGTGCCGATGTCCATCGCGGCGAGGGAAGCGAAAACGCGCGCCAGGGCGAACACCGCAACGAGTGCGATGATGTCGGCGGCCGGCGCGAACGGCAGCGAGGTCGCGAGCACCGGCACGATACCGCCGGCGAGCCACATGCAGCCGAACAGGATATAGGGCGTCAGGCGAAAGAGCGGCGAGGCGTGCTCGGCGATCACCGCGTCCTTGTGGAAGAGTTTCACGAGCGTGTAATAGGGCAGCAGGATCGGGGGCGCCGAGCGGTTCTGCAGCCACGCCCGGCACTGGTTCACCCAGCCCAGGACGAGCGGCGCCGCGAGCACCACCAGCACCGATTGCACGGCCTGGAACGCGATCGCGCTGGCCTGGCTCATGCGGCGAACGCCAGCAGCGCGATCAGGGTGAGGAAGCTGTAGGCGAGGTACACGCCGATCCGCCCGCGCTGAAGGACGGCGATGCGGCTCGAGACGTACTCTGTCAGCCGCGCGACCGGCAGGTAGAGCCAGTGCCAGTGCCGGTCCTCGATCTTCAGCATGAACCGCGGCGACGCATCGTCGGCGCCGGGGAGGCTACGCTTCATCAGGTAGACCGGACCGAAGACGTGACGGATCGGCTGGCCGAAGGCGTCCGCGCTGTCCTGCATGCGCGCCGTCTGCTCCGGAAAGCCGCAATCCCACGGGTGCGAGTAGCGCACACGGCCATGGTAGAAGCGGCGCACGAGAACGATCGTGAGCAGCACCACGGCGACGATGACGACCAGGAAGATGACCGGGCTGTAGGCTGCCTGCGCCGCGGTGGTCGGCACGAGCCACAGCCAGCCGGCGCCGAGCGCCTCATCCGCGAGGCCCGCGCCGGTGAGCGCGACGCTCACACGGTCGAGCGCGGCGAGCATCGCGGTCGGAAAGAGGCCCAGCACGACGCAGCCGGCGGCGAGCCAGGCCATGCCGAAGCGCTCGAGCACCCCGCAGTCGCCGCCGGTGCGCGCGCGCGCGGGGTGGCGCGGCTCGCGCGGCTGGCCGAGGAACGCGATGCCGTACACCTTGACGAAGCACATGGCGGTCAGTGCCCCGGCGAGCGCGAGCGTGGCCGCGAAGAGCGGCAACAGGCTGCGCACCGCGCTTTCCCCGAGCACCGGCGCCTGCAGCGCGGTCTGGAACGTCAGCCATTCCGACACGAAGCCGTTCAGCGGTGGTAGCGCCGAGATGGCGAGCGCGCCGACCAGGAAGTAGAGGGCAGTGCGCGGCATGGTGCGCGCCAGCCCGCCCATGTCGTTCAGGTCGCGCAGGCCCCGGGTGTGCAGGATCGCGCCGGCGCCGAGGAACAGCAGCCCCTTGAACACCGCGTGGTTCAGCGTGTGATACAGGGCGGCCACCAGACCGAGCGCGCCGGCCGCCGGATGGCCGAAGCCGATGAACACCAGCGACATCCCGAGCCCGAGCAGGATGATGCCGATGTTCTCGACCGAGTGGTACGCGAGCAGCCGCTTGAGATCGTGCTGCATGAGTGCGAAGAGCACGCCGAAGAGCGTGGTGCCGGCGCCGATCGCGAGCACGACCAGACCCCACTCCCAGCGCACGTCGCCGATCAGGTCGTAGACGACGCGCACCATGCCGTAGATGGCGGTCTTCAGCATGACCCCGCTCATCAGCGCCGACACCGGCGAGGGCGCCGCCGGATGCGCCTCGGGCAGCCACGCGTGCAGCGGGATCATTCCCGCCTTCGCACCGAAGCCGAAGAACGCGAGCAGGAAGGCGGTCGTCGACCAGAACGGCGCGAGCTCGGCCGCACGCAGCGCCGCGAACGTGTAGTCGCCGCGCCCGCCGTGCATGATGCCGAAGCAGAGCAGGATCGCGATCGCCCCGAGGTGCGCGATCAGCAGGTAGAGGAAGCCGGCCCGGCGGATCGCCGGCTGGTCGGCGTCGGTGGTGACCAGGAAATACGAGGCGAGCGCCATCGTCTCCCACGCGACCATGAAGAGATAGGCGTCGTCGGCGAGCACGACGAGCGACATGCTCGCGAGGAACGCGAAGTACTGCAGTCCGATCAGCGCCAGGCGGCCGGGCGCCTCCGCGCGGAAGTACCCGGCCGCGTTGACCGAGATGCCGGCCGACACGGCGCCGAGCAGGAACAGGAAAAAGCCGGCGAGCGGGTCCAACCGCACGTGGAACGGCAGGTCCGGCAGTCCGAGCACCAGCGTACGGCTCGCGGGCGGCTGCCAGATCGCGAGCAGGCCGAACGCCGCGAGCGCGAGGCCCGCGACGGCGCCGAGCGGGAAGGCGATCCTGCGCGCGAACGCCGCGCCGCCGGCAGGCACCAGCGCGAGCGCGGCAATCAGGAGCCACGCGAGCGCGCAGGCGAGCGCGCCGTCGAGCGCGGTGTGGATCACGAACGGCGCTCCGCCGCGCCGCGCCCAGCGGCGCGGTCGAAGGACACCATCTTCGCTGGTCTGGGAGACATTCCGGTGCTGCGCCGGTGGTGCTGCGCCGGCGCCGCGATTATAATACGGTTAACATATGATGTGCATAAGTTGCGCGCGCGGGCGACCCGCCGCGCGGCATGCCACCGCCGATGGAGTCCAAGACCGCCCGCCTGACGATCCTCGTCGATCCCGCGAAGAAGCGGGCGTTCGAACGGCTGTGCGCGGCGCTCGACCTGACCCCGTCCCAGGTCGTGCGCCAGCTGATCCGCGAGTACCTCACGGCGCACGGCGTGACCTGGGAGACGCGCAGCGCCGTGCCGCCGGCCGGGCGCGCGAAAACCCGCGCACGGCGCTCCGCGCGCCGGCCCCGGCGCGTTTGAACAAGACGGCGCGGCAAGCCGGGGGCTGCCGCCGCAAGGCGCGTCGGCGAGCGGGACCTATAGCAGGGTGTTTGCCGCCGCCGGCGCCGGCCGCGCACAGCCGCTGGGGTGATGGAAGACCCGGACCCTGCTACTTGACTCTCATCCCGGGCACCGCGCCGGCATCCGGTCCGATCAGGTAGAGGCCCGGGCCGTCGCCCGCGGCGGCGAGGACCATGCCCTCGGAGGTGCCGAAGCGCATCTTGCGCGGCGCGAGGTTCGCGACCATCACCGTGAAGCGGCCTTCGAGCTGCGCCGGATCGTAGGCGCTCTTGATGCCGGCGAAGACGGTGCGTGTCTCGGTGCCGATGTCGAGGGTGAGCCTGACCAGCTTTTCGGCGCCTTCGACGGCCTCGGCCCTGACGATCCGCGCCACGCGCAGATCGACCTTGGCGAAGTCATCGATCGAGATCTTGCCGTCGGCGGCGGCCGGCGGCGCGGCATGCGCGGCCGGCGCCGCCGCACCCTTGGCGGCCGCGTGCACCTGGTGCTCGGCGTGGCGGCCCTGCGACGGCGGCGCGGCCATCGACTCGCGGTTCGCCTCGACCAGCGCATCGACCTGCCCGCGCTCGAGCCGCCCGATCAGGTGGCGGTACTCCCGGATGCGGTGCCCGCCCGGCAGCACCGTTCCGGCGTCGGCCCACGCGAGCGGGGCGATCCCGAGGAAGTCCTCGACCTCGGCGGCGAGCCGCGGCAGGACCGGCTTCAGGAAGAGCGTGAGCAGCCGGAACGCGTTGAGCGCGCTCGAGCACACGTGAAGCAGCTCGGCGCGCTTCGCGGCATCGGTCGCGGCCGCCTTTGCGAGCGCCCACGGCTGGTGCCGGTCGACGAACTGGTTCACCGCCTCGGCGCCGAGCATGATCAGGCGCAGCGCCTTGCCGAACTCGCGCCGCTCGAAGAGCTCCGCCGCCATGTCGCCCGCGGAGATCAGGCCCGGAAACTCGCCGGCGAAGCGCGCGCGGTCGGCGGCCGGCTCGAGCCGGCCGTCGAAGTGCTTGTGGATGAACCCCGCCGCGCGGCTCGCGATGTTCACGTACTTGCCGACCAGATCGGCGTTCACCCGGGCGACGAAGTCGTCCAGGTTGAGGTCGATGTCCTCCATCGTGGCGTTCAGCTTCGCTGCGTAGTAGTAGCGCAGCCACTCGGGGTTGAGTCCGAGCGCGAGGTAGCTCTCGGCGGTGATGAACGTGCCGCGCGACTTCGACATCTTCTCGCCGTTCACGGTCAGGAAGCCGTGCGCGTAGATGCCCGAGGGCGTCCGGTAGCCGGCGTACTGGAGCATGGCCGGCCAGAAGAGCGCATGGAAGTAGAGGATGTCCTTGCCGATGAAGTGCACCATCTCGGTGCCGCCGCCGGGCCGCAGGAACGCGTCGGCGTCGAGCGGCGTGCCGGCCGCGGCGAGCTTGTCGCAGTGGTTGCGAAAGCTCGCGAAGTAGCCGACCGGGGCGTCGAGCCAGACGTAGAAGAACTTCTGCCCGCCGGTGCCCGGGATCGGGAAGCCGAAATACGGCGGGTCGCGCGAGATGTCCCAGTCCTGCAGGCCGGCGGCGAACCACTCGTCCATCTTGTTCGCCGCCTCGGGCTGCAGCGTGCCCGAGCGCGTCCACTCGCGCAGGAAGCGCTGGCAGCGCGGGTCGGACAGGCGGAAGAAGAAGTGCTCTGAAGACCGGCGCACCGGCCGCGCGCCAGAAACGACGGAATAAGGATCGCCGAGGTCGGTCGGCGCATAGGCGCTGCCGCATACCTCGCACGCGTCGCCGTACTGGTCGGCCGCACCGCACTTCGGGCACCTGCCCTTGATGTAGCGGTCCGGCAGGAACATCTCCTTCACCGGATCGTAGAACTGCTCGACCGGACGCCGCGCGATCAGACCCTCGCGCTCGAGCTGCGCGTAGATGTCCTCGCAGTAGGCGCGGTTCTCGGCCGAATCGGTCGAGTAATAGTTGTCGAAGCCGACGTGAAAGCCGGCGAAGTCGCGCGTGTGCTCGCCGAACACGCGCGCGATCAGCTGCTGCGGCGTGACGCCCTCCTGCTCGGCGCGCAGCATGATCGGCGTGCCGTGCGTGTCGTCGGCGCACACGTAGTGCACCTCGTGGCCGCGCATCTTCTGGAACCGCACCCAGATGTCGGTCTGGATGTACTCGACCAGATGTCCGAGGTGGATCGCGCCGTTGGCGTAGGGCAGGGCCGAGGTGACGAGGATGCGGCGCGCCATGGGTTTCCTTCTAAACCCGCGATTTTATCGTGGTTTAGCGCCGCGAGCCGCTTTGGTAGACTAGCGCATTCGCGATCCCGCGCGGCGCCATCCCGGCGCCGCCGGCCCACCGAGTCGATTCGCCCATCCGCCATGGCCATCGCCGAACAGGACGTCCAGAGCGCGCTCCAGGACGTCGTCGATCCCAACACCGGCAAGGATTTCGTCGCCACCCGCTCGGTCAAGAACCTCAAGGTGACCGGCGCCGACGTCTCGCTCGAGATCGAGCTCGGCTACCCGGGCAAGAGCCAGGTCGAGCCGATCCGGCGGCTCGTCGGCACGAAGCTGCGCGCGCTCGCCGGCATCGGCAACGTGAGCGTCAACGTGCGCTCGAAGATCGTATCGCACGCGGTCCAGCGCGGCGTCAAGCTCGTGCCGGGCGTCAAGAACATCATCGCGGTCGCCTCCGCGAAGGGCGGCGTCGGCAAGTCGACGACCGCGGTCAACCTCGCGCTCGCGCTCGCCGCCGAGGGCGCCTCGGTCGGCATGCTGGACGCCGACATCTACGGGCCGTCGCAGCCGACGATGCTCGGCATCACCGGCCGCCCGGAATCGCGCGACGGCAAGAGCCTCGAGCCGATGGAGGGCCACGGCATCCAGGCGATCTCGATCGGTTTCCTGATCGACGTCGACACGCCGATGGTGTGGCGCGGGCCGATGGTCACGCAGGCGCTCGAGCAATTGCTCAAAGACACGCGCTGGCGCGAGCTCGACTACCTGGTGGTCGATCTGCCGCCGGGCACCGGCGACATCCAGCTCACGCTCGCGCAGAAGGTGCCGGTGACCGGCGCGGTGATCGTCACCACGCCGCAGGACATCGCGCTGATCGACGCCCGCAAGGGACTGAAGATGTTCGAGAAGGTCGGCATCCCGATCCTCGGCGTGGTGGAGAACATGTCGATCCACATCTGCTCGAACTGCGGCCACGAGGAGCCGATCTTCGGCGCGGGCGGCGCGGAGCGGATGTGCAAGGACTACGACACCGAGTTCCTCGGCGCGCTGCCGCTCGACATCCACATCCGCGAGCAGGCCGACTCGGGCAAGCCGACCGTGGTGTCCGACCCGGACGGGCGCGTCGCCGAGATCTACCGGCGCATCGCGCGGCGGGTGGCGGTGAAGGTCGGCGAGCTGCAGAAGGACATGACGGCGAAGTTCCCGAACATCGTGGTTCAGAACACCTGACCACGCCTTGTTGGAGCGTCGTCGCGCGCGACGACGCTCAACAGGGGCGGAATCGGTCGTTTCGCAGCGCGAACGCCGGGAGCGTAGAATCGCGGCCGTGAGCACGAGCGAAATCAGTCCGGACGGCGCCTCTGCGGCGCCGTCCGCTTTTCCGGGGAGGAAAGCGTGACCATCAAGTCCGACCGGTGGATCCGCCGGATGGCGGCCGAGCACCGGATGATCGAGCCGTTCGAGCCCGGGCAGGTCAAGGAGATCGCCGGCCGCAAGGTGGTGTCCTACGGCACCTCGAGCTACGGCTACGACATCCGCTGCTCCGAGGAATTCAAGATCTTCACCAACATCAACTCGACCATCGTCGACCCGAAGAATTTCGACGAGAAGTCGTTCGTCGACTTCCGCGGCGAAGTGTGCATCATCCCGCCGAACTCCTTCGCGCTCGCGCGCACGGTCGAGTACTTCCGCATCCCGCGCAACGTGCTCACGGTGTGCCTCGGCAAGTCGACCTACGCGCGCTGCGGCATCATCGTCAACGTGACGCCGTTCGAGCCGGAGTGGGAGGGCTACGTGACGCTCGAGTTCTCGAACACCACGCCGCTGCCCGCCAAGGTCTACGCCAACGAGGGCGTCGCGCAGGTCGTCTTCTTCGAGTCCGACGAGGTGTGCGAGACCTCGTACAAGGACCGGGGCGGGAAATACCAGGGTCAGAAGGGCGTCACGCTGCCGCGGGTGGCGTGAGGTTGGCCACGGAGGCGCGGAGCGCACGGAGGTAAGGAGTTCTGTCCGTTCTTCCGCGTCCGCCGTCCCTCGGTGCACCCGTGGTAGATCAACGCTCCTCTGCGCGCAGCACCACGTACGTCGCGACCAGCACCGCCGCGCAGCCGGCGATGACCGTGGCGGTGATCCGCTCGCCGAGAAAGACCGCGCCCCAGAGCACGCCGAACACCGGGATCAGGAACGTCACCGTCAGCGCGCGCACCGGCCCGACCCGCACGAGCAGGCGAAAGTAAGCGAGATAGGCGGCGGCGGTACAGACGAGCGCGAGGGCGAGCACGCTCGCTACCGCCTCGAGCGGCGGTATCGCCGCGGGCAGCGCGAACGCGGTCGGCGGCGCGAGCACCGCGGCTGCGCCGATCTGGCTGCCGAGCGCGAGCGCGAGCGGCGTCATGCCGGCCCCGCGCCGCTTGGCATAGTGGCCGGCAAAGCCGTAGCACGCCGCCGCGGCGAGCGATGCGAGCGCCGCGGCGAGCGTCCACGGGGTCACGTCGAGCGGCCCGAGGCCGACCAGCAGGGCGACGCCGGCGATGCCGAGCGCCATGCCAGCGAGCTTGCCCGGACCGATGCGCTCGGCGCCGAGCGCGGCGCCGACCAGCGCACCGAACAGGGGGCTGGTGGCGTTGATCACCGCCATGTACGCAGCGCCGATATGCAGTGCCGCGAACGAAAACAGCGCGAACGGGATGCCGGAGTTGAACGCGCCGATCACAAGGTGCGTGCGCCAGTCGGCGAGCTGCGGCAGCGCGCGGCCGAGCGCGACGGCGTAGGCGGCGAGCGCGAGGCCGGCGAGCGCGACGCGCGCTTCGGCGAGCGGCAGCGCGCCGAAGCTCGGCGCCGCGATGCGCATGAACAGGAACGAGGCGCCCCAGATCGCGGCGAGCACGACGAGCAGCAGCGTATCGCGGGCTTGCATGGCGGGTCGCGGAAGCGGTGTCGGCAGGCGGGCGTGCCGTGAGCGGGAAGCGGCGAGGATACGCCCGCCGATGGCCAGGCCGCAGCCCGATTCCTGCGGCCCGATCCGGTGTGTCAGCCCGCCGCGAGTTGCGCGACCCGCGCCGCGCGTGGATCGGCTGCGTGTGCCCGGCGCTCTTGCGTTCCTCGACGGGCCGGTCCCCGTGCCGCTCGGCGCGCCGGCGTGCTCCATCCGGCCCGGCCAAGGCGCGCAGGCAGATACGCGCGTGTCTGGCGCGCCGGCAGAGATCCAGCGCCTAGTGCGTTAGGGTCCTGGCGACGCTGCAGTGGGGGCGCCGCCCGCCGCGAACTGTGCGAAACTCCGGCGCGGAGGATACGACGATGACGAACTTCATCGCACCCGATCCCGCGTTCGAGGCGCGCGTGCGCGCGAGCTTCGATCGCCAGGGCATCATGCGCCTCATCGGGGCGCGCATGACGCGGATCGAGCCCGGCCGGGTCGAGATCGAGCTGCCCTACCGCGCCGATCTCACGCAGCAGCACGGCTATTTCCACGCCGGCGCCACCAGCACGATCGCCGATTCGGCCGGCGGCTACGCCGGCTACACGCTGTTCCCGGCCGCAAGCTCGGTGCTCACAGTCGAGTACAAGATGAACCTCGTCGCGCCCGCCGAGGGCGAGAGGTTGGTCGCGGTCGGGCAGGTGAAGAAGGCCGGGCGAACGCTCACCGTGTGCGAGCTCGAGGTGCTCGCGGTGCAGGGCGGCACGGCAAAGCCGTGCGCCTACGGCCTGCAGACGTTGATGTGCCTGGTCGGGCGGACCGACGTGCCCGGCTGAGCCGGGCGCGCGCGGCGCGGATCACCCGGGCGCGCGCTCGTACGCCACGAACGCGAACGGATGCGCAGACTCCGGCCCGGGGGCGTGCGTCTCGCGCGAGACTTCGCGCCACGCGCCGGGCGCGAGGGCCGGGAACCACGCGTCGCCCGCGAAGTCGGCATCGATCTCGGTGATCTGCAGCCGGTCTGCCGCCGGCAGCGCCGCGCGGTAGATCTCGCCGCCGCCGATGACGAACACCTCGTCGGTGTCCGCAGCGGCGGCGACCGCGACCGCGGCCTCGAACGACTCGACGAGCCGGCATCCGGCGGCGACGTAGACCGGGTTGCGCGTGACGACGATGTTCAGGCGTCCCGCCAGCGGGCCGCCCAGCGTGGCGCGGATCGACTCGAACGTCTTGCGCCCCATCACCACCGGGTGTCCGAGCGTGAGCGCCTTGAAGCGGCGCAGGTCCGCCGGCAGCCGCCAGGGCAGCGCGTTTCGACGTCCGATCACGCCGTTGCGCGCCACCGCGGCGACGAGCGTCACGCGGGCCATGGCGCCAGCCGCTCGGTCTGCGCGCGGACGCGCGCCGGGCTGGCGGCGCCCGCGCGTCCGGTCGGGCTCCCCTGTATCATGACGACGGCATCACCGAGCGCCGGACCGGCGCCTCTACGTGCGGCTAGAACTCTCACATCGATATTATCCGCGGTCGCTACTGAGGCTGCTCGCGCTCGGCTTCGCGGTAGTCGCGGCGCCGCTCGTGCTGGCGCTCGCCAATGCGGCCGTGTCGGTGCAGCGCATTGCCGACCAGAGCGAGAGCATCGTCGGCCAGGCGGCGCAGGCCGCGCGCAGCTCGCGGCTGCTGATGGAGCAGGTGCTCGCGATGGAGCGCGTGGTGCGCCAGTACGTCATTCTGGACGACCCGGGGCTGCTCGACGACTACGCGAAGATCCGCGCGAATTTCGAGCGCACCACCCACGAGCTCTCGCTCCTGCCGCTCGACGAGGCGCAGCTCGCACAGCTCAATCGCGCCGTCGACCGCGAGCAGATGCTCTACCAGACGCTCGGCAACCGGCCAGAGTCGAACGCGGACCGCGCGCGGCTCGTCGCGGACTACGTCGGGCTGTCGGGCTTGGCGGGCGCCGTCCTGAACGAGTCGAACCAGCTCATCGACCGCGAGATCAACCGCGTGCGGACCTCGTCCGCGCAGGCGCAGCGCGCGCTGTTCCTGCAACTCTTCGCGTCGATCCCGCTCGGGCTCGCCATCGCCGCCGTGGTCGCGTTCCTGATCGCGCGGCCGATCGGGCAGATCGACCGCGCGATCCGGCAGCTCGGCGCCGCCGAGTTCACCGCCGGCATCCAGGTGCAGGGGCCGGCCGACCTGCAGTACCTGGGCGAACGGCTCGAATGGCTGCGCCGCCGCCTGGGCGCGCTCGAGGAGCAGAAGGCGCGCTTCATGCGCCACGTGTCGCACGAGCTCAAGACCCCGCTCACCGCGCTGCGCGAGGGCGCCGCGCTGCTCGCCGACGGCGCCGCGGGCGCGCTCACGCCGCAGCAGCGCGAGATCGCGGAGATCCTGCAGACGAACGGTGCGCAGCTGCAACGCCTGATCGAGGATCTCCTCGAGTACCAGCGCGCCGTCGCGACCGGCGGCCGGCTCGTGCGCCGGCCGGTCGATGCCGCCGAGGTGGTGCGCGAGGTGGCCGGCGCGCACAAGCTCACCGCGGCGGCGCGTGCGGTCGCGATGGAGATCGACGCGCCGCCGACGCCGGCGCTCGCCGACCGCAACAAGCTGCGCACGGTGATCGACAATCTGCTCTCGAACGCGGTCAAGTTCTCGCCGCACGGCGGCACGGTGCGCATCACCGTGGCGCGCACCGGCCCGGCGGTCGCCATCGACGTGACCGACCAGGGCCCCGGCATCCCAGCGGCCGATCGCGAGAAGGTGTTCGACTGGTTCTTTCACGGCGGCCGGGCGCCGGGCGCACGGGTACAATCGAGCGGGCTCGGCCTTGCGATTGCGCGCGAGCTGGTCCGCGCGCACGACGGCACGCTCGAGCTGGTGCCCGGCGAGGGCGGCGCGCATTTCCGCGTCATGCTCGCGGCCGCGGAGAATCCCGCATGAGCCCGCCCCGCCGGCCGCGACTTGGCGGACTGCTCGCGGGCGCGGCGGCGATCGTCCTCGGCGCATGTGGCCACCTGGGCGCACCGGAGGGAGCGGGTGTTCCCGAATCGCCGGTGAGCGAGATCGCCATCGCGCCGCCGGTGGCCGAGGTCGTCGTCGTGCCCGAGGACGCCCGTCAGCTCACGGCGCTGATGGACCACTACGCACGTGTCGCCGGCATGGCGCCGGCGGAGCAGCGGCGCGAGTACGCCAGCGCGAGCCAGGCGTTCAACCGCGAGCGCAGCGCGTTCAACCGCGTACGGCTTGCGATGCTTGCGGCGATGCCCGGCACCCCGTTCCAGGACGAGGTGCGCGCGCTCGGGCTGCTGGAGCCGTTCGCGGCCGGCGACGGCGGTGCCGGGCGGGTCGGCCAGCTCGGCGCGGTCCTGTACGCGCAGGTGAGTGAGCGGGCCAAGGCGCGCGGGCGCGCCGACCAGTTCAAGGAACAGCTCGACGCGCTGCGCGCGGTCGAGCGGGCGATCATCGAGCGCGGCCAGGGGCCGCCGGCGAAGCGATAATGGCACGACGAGGGGACACCGACATGGGCACAGCCGTCATCGACGTACCGAGCACGCAACAGGCATCGGCGAACGGGTACACGGTCCTGATCGTCGACGACGATCAGGACATCCTGCGGCTGCTCTCGATGCGGCTCGCCACGGCCGGCTACGCCGTCGAGGCGGCCGATAGCGGCGAGCGGGCGCTCGCCGCTATCGCCGTCACGCGGCCGGATGTGGTGATCACCGACCTGCGGATGGACGGCATGGACGGCATGGCGCTGTTCGACGCGGTTCAGCGCGTCGCGCCGACGCTGCCGGTTATCATTCTTACGGCGCACGGCACGATCCCGGAGGCGGTCAACGCCACCAAGCGCGGGGTCTTCGGATTCGTGCCCAAGCCGTTCGACGGCAAGCAGCTCCTCGAGCAGGTCGCACAGGCCATCCGTCTCTCGGTTGCCGGCGGCGGCGCGGACGAAGCGTGGCGCGCGGACATCGTCACCGCAAGCCCGGCGATGGAGGATCTCCTGCGCCAGGCGAGGCTCGTCGCGCAATCGGACGCATCGGTCCTGATCCACGGCGCTAGCGGTGCCGGCAAGGAGATGCTCGCGCGCGCGATCCACAGGGCGAGCCGGCGCGCGGCGCGGCCGTTCGTCGCCGTGAATTGCGCCGCAATACCGGAGGCGCTGCTCGAGTCCGAACTCTTCGGCCACCGCAAGGGTGCGTTCACCGGCGCGGCCTACGATCACAAGGGGCTCTTCCAGAGCGCCGACGGCGGCACCATCTTCCTCGACGAAATCGGCGACATGCCGCTCGCCCTGCAGGCGAAGCTCCTGCGCACGCTGCAGGACCGCGAGGTGCGGCCGGTCGGGGGCAACGCAGTCCGTGCCGGTCGACGTGCGCATCATGTCGGCGACGCACTGCGACCTCGATGCGCAGGTGAAGTCCGGCGCGTTCCGCGAAGACCTCTACTACCGCCTGAACGTGGTGTCGTTCCGGCTGCCGGCGCTCAACGATCGGCGCGAGGACATCGTACCGCTCGCGAACCACTTCCTCGGCGAGATCGCCCGGCGCTACGGCAAGGACGTGCGCTCGTTCGCGCCCGGAGCGCTCGAGCTGCTGATCGGCGCGTCGTGGCCGGGCAACGTGCGCCAGCTGCAGAACGTGATCGAGCAGGCGGTGGCGCTCGCGACCGGGAGCATCGTCACCGCGACGTTGATCCAGGCGGCGCTCAAGTCCGAGCCGCCCGGCCTGACGCCGCTCGACGAGGCGAAGCGCGCGTTCGAGCGCGACTACTTGATCCGCCTCCTGCGCTTGACCGGCGGCAACGTCACGAGGGCCTCGCGCATGGCTCAGCGCAATCGCACCGAGTTCTACAAGCTGCTCGAGCGCCATCGGCTGCAGCCGGCGATGTTCAAGCGCGGGCGCGGCTGAGCGGCGTCGCCCGCGCCCGACGCGATGCTCGGGCCGGGGCCGCAGTCATCCGCGGCCGGGAGGAGTTGCGGTCCGCGCATGTCCTTGATCGCACCCGATTAACGGGCGGCGGGTACGCGGATTGCTGACGACTGGAGCGGATACGGCGAAGATGCCCCCATTCCTCATGCGCAGCGCTCGAATCATGTCGTCTGGCTTGTATCGTCTTTGCCAGGCCACGCGCCTGCGAATCCGCGCGGCCGCTGGCGCGGGGACGTGGCGCGCCGCAGGCGTTTCTCGCGAAATTCCGATGCTGCAGCGGCTGCTTCCCACCCGCCGGTCCCGCGCTCCGATCGGCGCGCTGGTGGTCGCCTTGATCGCCGGCTGCACCGCGACCGACTCGGGCCGGCCCGGGGCGTCCGATCCGGCGAGCGTCACGCGCGCGATCAACCTCTCGGGCTTCCCGGCGGAGTTCCGTCGCGGCTTCAGCGACGGCTGCACGGCGGCGCGGGCCGCCCGGGCCGGCGCACGCCCGCCGGCCGATGGGCAGTACGCAGTGGGCTGGAGCGACGGGTTCGACTACTGCAAGCCGCGCGACGCGAAATAGTTCACACCTTGGCGAGCGCCCGCGCGCCCGGCAACCCGCGCGGCCGCGGCGCGTTCCCCGGTCCCGCCGCCCCGAGCGGCCGAGCATGTCGGGCGGCGGCGACCATGCAACTCCTGAGCCTTCTCGCCGCATGCGTGCGCTGCGCGTTCTGCCGTCGGGGGACGACGACGGTCATCGCGACGGCTGGCAGCGGTCGATCCGCGCAAGCCATTGACCCGGTGCCGAAACGTTCACTGGCATGGCGGTTGCGAGCCTGCCGGCATTGCGGCTTGCGATGCTCATGGACGTTGACCACTACATTCCCGACCACGCTGCCGCCGCAGCGGACGATCCCCCGGGCGGGGATGGCGCCGCGCCGGCCGCATCGCGCCGACGGCGCCTCGCAGTCGGTGCAGGGCTCGCACTGGCGTTCTGCGGCGCGATCGCGGCGGGCACTCTCGCCATGCGCCCGGCGCCCGGCGCCGGAGCGCCGGGCGAAGGTGCCGCGCCGGCGCCGCTGGCTTGGCAGCCGACACCGCGGGCGGCCGGCGGCGGCTGCGCGACGTGCGGCACCGTCGAGTCGGTGCGCGCGATCGGCGGCAGAGACACCGCGGACGCGTACCGCATGACGATCCGCATGGACGACGGCTCGTACCGCACGATCCCGCAGCCGCGCGCACCGGGCATCGAGCCCGGGGCGAAAGTGCGGATCGTCGATGCGGCGGCGGTCGCCGGCGGCTGAGCCAAACGACTCCTCGAGCGAGAGCTTCCTCCGAGACCTTCCCTAGAGCTCTCCGCGTTAGGGCCCGTCAGCCTCCCTGCGGGCCCTTTTTTTTCGCGGTGCGCCGCCTGCGGCCGCGTACACCGGCAGTAAGTCACACTGCTGGAGCCATTTCACAGAGTTTCACATTGGATGGGTTCTATGGCGCCACGCGCTCGCCTACACTGCGCCTGCCTCTTGCGGCGCGCGAGCGCCCCGGGAGGATGCGTAAGCGGGGAGAGCGGGCGCAAAGCCCCCTCTTTTGGGACGGCGGGAGGCGATCCTCCCGCCGTTTTTTCTTCACACGGCGATCGGCGCCTTGATCGCCGGATGCGGGTCGTAGCCCTCCAGCGTGAAATCCTCGTACCGGAAGGCGAAGATGTCGCGCACCGCCGGGTCGAGCCGCATGCGCGGCAGCGGCCGCGGCGCGCGGCCGAGCTGCTCGCGCGCCTGCTCGAGGTGGTTCAGGTACAGGTGCGCGTCGCCGAGGGTGTGCACGAAGTCGCCCGGCCGCAGGCCGCAGACTTGGGCGACCATCAGCGTGAGCAGACTGTAGGAGGCGATGTTGAACGGCACGCCGAGAAAGATGTCGGCGCTTCTCTGGTAGAGCTGGCAGGGAGAGCTCGCCGTCCGCGACGTAGAACTGGAAGAGGGCGTGGCAGGGCGGCAGCTTCATCTGCGGGACATCGGCCGGGTTCCACGCGGTCACGATGTGCCGCCGCGAATCCGGGTTGGTCCGCAGCGACGCGACCACCTGCGAGATCTGGTCGATCGTGCCGCAGCCGGGCGCCGGCCAGTTGCGCCACTGGTAGCCGTAGACAGGGCCGAGCTCGCCGCGCGCGTCGGCCCACTCGTCCCAGATCGTCACGCCGTGCTCCTGCAGCCAGCGGACGTTCGTGTCGCCGCGCAGGAACCACAGCAGCTCGTAGACGATCGATTTCAGGTGCAGCTTCTTCGTGGTGAGCAGCGGGAAGCGGCTGCGCAGGTCGAAGCGCATCTGCCACCCGAACACCGAGCGCGTCCCGGTGCCGGTGCGATCGGTCTTCGCGGCGCCGTGCTCGAGCACGTGCCGCATCAGGGCGAGGTACTGGCGGTCGACCGGGTTGGCGTCCATGACCGGTGTCAATGCGCGACGTGCGCGAACAGGGCGCGCGCGCTCTGGAAGCGCTCGTCGGGCTTCTTCGCCATCAGTCGGTCGATCAGCGACTGATACCCGGCGAGCCGCACCGGCAGCTGCGGCACCGGCGCGTGCACGTGCTGGTAGGCGAGCGCCGACGGATTGTCGCCCTGGTAGGGCGTGTCGCCGGTCAACATCTCGTAGAGGATGCAGCCGACGCTGTACAAGTCGCCGCGCGGATCGTGCGGATGGCCGAGGCACTGCTCGGGGCTCATGTAGAGCGGGGTGGCCATCACCATGCCACGCTGGGTGAGCGTGGAGGTCGCGTCGAGCTCGCGCGCGAGGCCGAAGTCGAGGATCGCAAGCCGGCCGCTCTCGCGGAACATGATGTTCGCGGGCTTCAGGTCGCGGTGCACGACGCCCGCGGCGTGCACCGCGTCGAGCGCGCGCGCGATCTGCATCAGGATCTTCAGCGCCCCGATCGAGCTCACGCCGCCCTGGATGCGCATCGTCAGGTCGCCGCCGGGGAAGTACTCCATGGCGAGATACGGGAAGTCGTCGGTGAACCCCTGGTCGAAGATCATTACGACGTGCTCGTTCTGGATGCGCCGGATGATCTTGTACTCGCGCAGGAAGCGCTGACGGAAGCTCTCGTCGCGCCGCAGGCGCGGGTCGAGCACCTTCAGCACGAGCTGCAGACCGTCGGACTGGCGTTCGGCGAGGTAGACCCGCGACATGCCGCCTTCGCCGATCCGGCGCAGCACGCGGTAACCCGGCACGTTCACCGGATGACCGCCGACCGGCTGCCCGATCTCGCTTACCCGCAGCGGCTGGGTGAGAAGGAGCGAACCGACGTCGCGCGGGCCCGCGCGCGCGTCGGCGATCGCCTCGCGGATCGCGCCGGCGAGGCGCTCGCCGGTGAGATCGGACTTGCGCAGGTAGTCGGCGGCGCCGGCCGTGATCGCGCGCACCGCAGTCTCCTCGCCGCCGCCATCCGAGACGATCAGCGTCGGCGGGACAGCGCCCTCCGTCCGGAACTCGCGCAGCCAAGCGAGCCCGTCGGCATCCACGCCGGGCGCGTCGTCGAGCACCAGGCAGTCAAAGCGGTCCCAGTCGAAGCCGGCGACCGGCCGTCCCTGGACCGCCGGGTCCCAGGCGAGAACCGCCGCTTCGGGCAGCGACTCGGCGAGCATCCGGCGTGCCTGGTCGCGGAACTCGGCGGAATCGTCGATCAGAATGACGCGCATGTCGGAACGGAACCTACGGCCGTCGCGTCGATGATAGCCCCTTACGCGCTCGGGTGTCGCGGCCCGGATGCCCCACGCCCGGCCATTCTTCGCGGTGGAATCCACTTGAGCATCGCAGCGACGGTCGCGGCGAACGCGAGGTACGCCGCGGCGAAGACCCACGGCGGGAAATCGTAGTAGAGCAGCCGGCCGAACCAACGGCCGATGAAGCTCGGATGCGCCGGCGTCGCCTGTCGCAAGGCGTCCTCCCACACCGTGAGCGGACAGGCGATCCCGACCAGCGACTCGAGCGCGACGAAGGCGATCGCCGCGAGATGGAGGTAGCGGAAGCGCGGGCTGCGGATCCACGACCAACCGCATGCCGCGCCGACGAGGATCAGGAGGAAGCCGCCGACGACGAACAGGACGAAGCCGAAGTGGGCAACCAGGATCGCGTCGGCGAGCAGGCGGTTCAAGCGGTCAGGGCTGCGGGCCGGTGGCGACCGGCCGCGACGGATCGGCGCACCACTCGCTCCACGAGCCGGCGTAGAGGCGCGAGCCGCAGAGCCCGGCGACCTCCATCGCGAGCAGATTGTGGCAGGCGGCGACGCCGGAGCCGCAGGTGTGGACGACCTCATCGGCGCGGCGCTCGCCGAGGACGCGCCGCCAGTGCGCGCGCAGCTCGGCGGCAGAGCGGAACGTGCCGTCGGCAGCGAGTATCGCGCTGTTCGGCGCGCTGATCGAGCCCGGGATGTGCCCGGCGACCGGGTCGAGCGGTTCGGTCGCCCCCGCATACCGCTCGGCCGCGCGGGCGTCGACGAGCGCGAGCGCCGGGTCGCGCAGGTGCGCCTGCACGAACGCGAGATCGACGCCGATCGGACGCACCTTGCCTGCAAACTGCACGGGACGCGGCTGCGGAATGTCGTCCGTCTCGGGCCAGTCCTCGCGCAGCCACTTGCCGAAGCCGCCGTCGAGCACCGCCGCCGCGTCGTGCCCGACCCAGCGCAGCATCCACCAGAGGCGGCTTGCATACGCGCCGCCGTGCGCGTCGTACGCGACGACCTGCTTCGTGCGGTCGACCCCGGCGGCGCCGAGCTTGCGCATGAACGCCTGCGGGTCGGGCAGCGGGTGCCGGCCGTTGCGCCCGGTCGGCGGACCCGACAGGTCGCGGTCGAGGTGCATGAACCGCGCGCCCGGGACGTGCGATTTGGCGTATTCGCGCGGGCCGTAGTCCGGGTTCCTGAGGTCGTGGCGGCAGTCGAAGATCACCCAGGACGAGTCGCCTAGGTGCGCGGCGAGGGTCTCGGTGCCGACGAGGGTGGTGAATGCCATCGCGAGCGGCCAGTGGGCGGTGGACAGTGCGGGGCGCCGGCGCGTGAGATCTATGCTCGCTCGTCCAGCGTCCGGCGGACGAACTCATGGAAGTGGACCATGCCGTCCTCGGTCGGCGAGTGGTACGGGCCGCGGTCGTCCGCGCCGCGCGCGTGCAGTGCGCGGCGTCCGCGGTCCATGCGCTCGCACGCGCCCGCGTCTTCGGCCGCAGTCTCCGCGTAGGCCGCCTGATGCGCCTCGACGATCTGCGGCTCGAAGTGGCAGATCTCCTCGGGATAGAAGAAGTCCACCACGTTCGTGGTGTGGGTCGGCGAGCGCGGCAGGAGCGTGCTCACGACCAGCGCCTCCGGATACCACTCGAGCATCACGTTCGGGTACAGGATGAACCAGAGCGTTCCGAAACGCGGCGGCTCGCCGCCGCGGTGCTCTAGCAGGAGCTGCTGATAGCGCGCGTACGCGGGCGTGCCGGGCCGCTTCAGGCCTTCGTACACGCCGAGCACCTGGTTCGACCACCGCTCGCCGAACTCCCAGCGGAAGTTCGCCGGATCGACGAACCTGGACACCCCGGGATGGACCGCCTCGACGTGGTAGAGCTCGAGATAGACCTCGAGAAACGTCTTCCAGTTGAACGGCAGCTGGTCGACGGCCGTGCAGTGGTAGACGTAGCCGGTGTAGTCGAACTCGCGCGCGAGACTGAACCCGGCAAGATCGGCCGCCACGTCGCGCCGGCCGGCGAACAGCAGTCCGTGCCAGCGCTGCAGCGGCCATTGCGCGAGGTCGCGGCACGGCCGCTCATCAAAGTGCGGCGCGCCGATCAGGCGGCCGCCGAGATCGTACGTCCAGCGGTGCAGCGGGCACACGATGTTCTGCGCGCGGCCGCGGCCCTCGAGCATCAGCGCCTGGCGGTGGCGGCAGACGTTGGAGAGCAGTCGCACGCCATCGGCGCCGCGCACGAGCATCCTGCCCAGGTCGCTCCACGCCAGCGTGTGATAGCTGCCGACCTCCGGCACCATCGCCTCATGGCCGACGTAGCCGGGCGCGTCGTCGAAGATCGCCCGCTGCTCGGCGGCGAAGATGTCCGCATCGGCGTACCACGCCACCGGCAGCTGCGGCCGGCTGGCGGCCAGATCAACAGTGCGCTTCGGTATGTCTGCCATCTGCCGCGATCCCCGCGGTGAATCGGTCGGGACGACGGCTGCGAGCTCGCCGCCCATGATCGCCTATGATACCTGCCCGCGCCGTCCGGTTCGGCGATCCGTACGCGGGCAGCCGTGACGCCGGCGCAGGCGTTGCGCTGGGCAATTTGACCCGGCGGCGGCCGGCGCGGTATTTTTGCATCTTTCGCTCCGGCGGCGCACGCCGCCGCCCGCCGATACCGGTCCGTTCACGATGGCCGAACCCTCGCAGGAAAATGCCTCTCCGACCTTCGAAGCCGCGCTCGCCGAGCTCGAGCAGATCGTCGCACGCATGGAATCGGGCGACCTCACGCTCGAGCAGTCGCTCGCCGCGCACCGGCGCGGGCTGGAGCTCGCCCGGTTCTGCCAGGCGGCCCTCGCCCAGGCGCAGCAGCAGGTGCGGGTGCTGGAGGAGGAGACGCTCAAGGCGCTGCCCGGTGGCGATCAGACGGCCTGACTTCCAGTCGTGGATGGCGGCGGTGCAGGCCCGCGTCGAAGCGGCCCTCGAGCGCGCGCTGCCGGTGCGCGACCAGCCACCCACGCGCCTGCACGAAGCGATGCGCTACGCGGTGCTCGGTGGCGGGAAGCGGGTGCGCCCGCTGCTCGCGTTCGCCGCCGGCGAGGCCGCCGGGGCTGCGGCGGAGCGGCTCGATGCGGTGGCGTGCGCGGTGGAGCTGGTGCACGCCTATTCGCTCGTGCACGACGACCTGCCGAGCATGGACGACGACGTGTTGCGGCGGGGGCGGCCGACCGTGCACGTCGAGTTCGACGAGGCGACGGCGGTGCTCGCCGGCGATGCGTTGCAATCGCTCGCGTTCGAGATGCTCGCCGGCGAGGGCGGCCGGCGCCGACGGCGCCGGACGGGCCGAGATGGTCCGCCTGCTCGCGCAGGCGGCCGGCTCGCGTGGCATGGCCGGCGGCCAGGCGATCGACCTCGCCGCGCTCGGCCGGACGCTGACGTTGCCGGAGCTCGAGTTCATGCACATCCTCAAGACCGGGGCGCTGATCCGCGCGTCGGTCAGGCTCGGTGCGCACTGCGGGGCACTCGGCGCGGCCGAGCTCGAGCGGCTCGATCACTACGCGAAGCTCGTCGGCCTCGCGTTCCAGGTGGTCGACGACGTGCTGGACGCCCAGGCAACCACCGCGACGCTCGGCAAGACCGCGGGCAAGGACGCCGCGCAGGGCAAGCCGACCTACGTGTCGCTGCTCGGCATCGAGCGCGCGCGGGAGCTCGCCGAGGAGCTGCGGCGCGAGTCGCACGAGGCGCTCGCCGGGTTCGGCGGCCGCGGCGAGCGCCTGCAGGCGCTTAGCGGACTTCATCGTGCTGCGGCGGTTCTGAGCGCGAGCGACACGGCAAGAGATGCGAGAATGACGGGCAGGGGATCAACTGGCGCTCGGCGGCGGCGAGCCGGCGTCGACGCCCGGCGGCGACGTGAAGGCGTACGAGCTCCTCAAGACGATCGACGATCCGCGCGACCTGCGCTCGCTCGAGCGGCGCGACCTGCACCGGCTCGCCGACGAGCTGCGCGCCTTCGTCCTCGAGTCGGTCAGCCGGACCGGCGGCCACCTGTCGTCGAATCTCGGCACGGTCGAGCTCGCGATCGCGCTGCACTACGTTTTCGACACGCCGCAGGATCGCATCGTGTGGGACGTCGGTCACCAGAGCTACCCGCACAAGATCCTCACCGGGCGCCGCGAGGCAATGGCCCGGCTGCGCATGTACGAAGGCATTTCCGGGTTTCCTCGGCGCGAGGAAAGCGCGTACGACACGTTCGGCACCGCACATTCCTCGACGTCGATCAGCGCGGCGCTCGGCATGGCGTACGCAGCACGGCTCGCCGGCGAGCGGCGCCACGCGATCGCGGTGATCGGCGACGGCGCGATGTCCGCGGGCATGGCGTTCGAGGCGCTGAACAACGCCGGCGTCACCGACCTCGACCTGCTGGTGATCCTGAACGACAACGAGATGTCCATCTCGCCGCCGGTCGGTGCGCTGAACCGCTACCTCGCGCGGCTGATTTCCGGCAGCGTCTTCCAGCGGGCGCGGCGCGCGGGCGAGAAGGTGCTGAAGGCGGTGCCGCCGCTGCTCGAGTTCGCCAGGCGCGTCGAGGAGCACGCGAAGGGGCTGGTGGTGCCCTCGACGCTGTTCGAGGAGTTCGGCTTCAACTACTTCGGCCCGATCGACGGCCACGACCTCGAGTCGCTCGTCCCGACGCTCGCGAACCTGAAGCAGCTCACGGGCCCGCGCTTCCTGCACGTGATCACGCGCAAGGGCCAGGGCTACAAGCTCGCCGAGGCCGATCCGGTGCTCTACCACGGCGTGTCGGAGTTCAGGCCCGAGTCGGGCATCGCTTCGGGCAAGGGTGGCGGCAAGCTGACCTACACGCAGGTGTTCGGCGACTGGCTGTGCGACGTGGCGGCGCGTGACCCGCGCGTGGTCGGCATCACCCCCGCGATGCGCGAGGGTTCGGGGCTGGTGCGCTTCGCCGCCGAGTACCCGGATCGCTACTTCGACGTCGGCATCGCCGAGCAGCACGCAGTGTCGTTCGCCGCGGGCCTCGCGTGCGACGGCGCGAAGCCGGTGGTGGCGATCTACTCGACCTTCCTGCAGCGCGGCTACGACCAGCTGATCCACGACGTGTGCATCCAGAAACTGCCGATCCTGTTCGCGCTCGACCGCGCCGGGCTGGTCGGCGCCGACGGCGCCACGCACCACGGCGCCTTCGACCTGTCGTACCTGCGCTGCCTGCCGCACATGGTCGTGATGGCCCCGCCGACGAGAACGAGTGCCGGCAGATGCTCTACACCGGCTACACGCTCGACGGCCCGTCCGCGGTGCGCTATCCGCGCGGCGCCGGCCCTGGCGCGGTGCCGGCGCCCGAGATGACAGCGCTCGCGGTCGGCAAGGGCGAGGTGCGCCGCCGCGGCGCGCGCGTGGCGATCCTCGCCTTCGGCGCGCCGCTCCGCGCTGCGCTCGAGGCCGGCGAGGCGCTCGACGCGACGGTCGCCAACATGCGCTTCGTCAAGCCGCTCGACGCGGATCTCGCCGCGGCGCTCGCGCGCGGGCACGAGCTCGTCGTGACGGTCGAAGAGAACGCGGTCATGGGCGGGGCCGGCAGCGCCGTGGCCGAGGCGCTCGCGGCCCGTGGCGTGACGGTGCCGCTCCTGCAGCTCGGCCTTCCCGACCGCTTCATCGACCACGGCGACCAGGCGCAGCAGCTCGCGCTCGCCGGCCTCGACGGCACGGGGATCCTCGCGGCGATCCGCGCGCGCCTGCCGGGCTGACCCGCCGTCGCCGGCGAGGGGCCGCGGCACTCTGCTAGAATCGGCCGACGTTCGACCGTTCGCGGCCGCGCGCCGGCCGCACCCAGCGATCCGCGCATGAACACCCGGCTCCCGCTCGCCATGCCCGACGTCCAGGGGGCCGCCGACACGCGCCGCCTGGCGATCGACAAGGTCGGCATCAAGTCGATCCGCCACCCGGTGCGCGTGGCCGAGCGCGGCGGCGGCGTGCAGCATACCGTGGCCACTTTCGGCATGTACGTAGGCCTGCCGCACCACTTCAAGGGCACGCACATGTCGCGCTTCGTCGAGATCCTGAACGCGCACGAGCGCGAGATTTCGGTGGAGACCTTCAAGGCCATGCTGCACGAGATGGTCGCGCGGCTCGAGGCCGAGTCAGGCCACATCGAGATGGCCTTCCCGTACTTCATCAACAAGGCGGCACCGGTCTCCGGCGTGCAGAGCCTGATGGACTACGACGTGACCTTCACCGGTGCGATCGAGGCCGGCCGGCCGTGCTTCGAGATGAAGGTCGTGGTGCCGGTGCAGAGCGTGTGCCCGTGCTCGAAGGACATCTCGGAGCGCGGCGCGCACAACCAGCGCTCGCACGTGACGATCAGGGCGCGCACGCGCGGTTTCGTCTGGATCGAGGAGCTCGTCGAGTACGCCGAGCGCAACGCCTCGTGCGAGCTCTTCGGGCTGCTCAAGCGGCCCGACGAGAAGCACGTCACCGAGCGCGCGTACGACAACCCGAAGTTCGTCGAGGACATCGTGCGCGACGTCGCCGCGCACCTGAACGCGGATGCGCGCATCGAGTGGTACCGGGTCGAATCCGAGAATTTCGAGTCGATCCACAATCACTCGGCCTACGCGCTGATCGAGAAGCAGCGCGCGGCCGGGCCGCGATGAGCCGGGGCGTCGCGCTCGCCGCGGCGCTCGCGGCCGCCCCGTGCTTCGCCCCGCCGGCGACGGCCGCGACCACCGTGATGGTCATGTCGCTCGCGCCGGGGCGCGCCGAGCTGGTAGTGAACGGCACGGCGGTCCGCAGCCTGCGCGACGGGCAGACCTCGCCCGAGGGCGTGCGCCTGGTGAGCGCGAGCGCGGGAGAGGCGCTGATCGAGATCGACGGGCGGCGGTACGTCTTCACGCTCGGGGGCACCAACGCCCGGAGCACTGCGCTCAAGGCCGACCGCCAGGGTCTCTTTTGGACCGTCGCGTATCTCAACGGCCAGCCACTCACCGCGCTGATCGACACCGGCGCGACGCTCGTCACGCTGCCGGCCGAGGAGGCGGGCCGCCTCGGCGTCGCCTACGGACCCGGCCAGCGCATCACGCTGCGCACCGCCGGCGGCCCGCGCGAGGGCTACCGCGTGACGCTCGCGAGCGTGCGGGTCGGCGACATCACGCTGCACAACGTGGACGGCGCCGTCATGGCCGGCGGCGGCGCCGGCCTCCCGGCGGCGGTGATCGGGATGAGCTTCCTGAACGGCGTCGAGATGCGCCGCGTCGGTGACACGCTCACGCTGATCCACCGCCACTAGCCGGAGGCGGGGCGCCCGCCGAAGGCGCGCCGCTCAGAACCGCTTGCGCAGCACCATCGTCCGCCCCAGGGTCTCGATGGCCATTCGGCTCAGGAAACTCCCGCCGAGGAGCGGTATGGTCAGTCCTTTCTCGAGCACCACCGCGTCGACGTTCGAGAGCGAGATGCCGCCGACACTGACCGTGTCGAGCTTGACCTTGTACGCGACGGCGGCCCCGCCGGCGGTCGAGACGACGCCCTGCGGCGCGTTCGCGTAGGCGACGCCGGCGCGGCGCGCATCGGCCGCGGGCAGCGCGATCAGCGTGGCGCCGGTGTCGACCAGGAAGCGCATCGCGGCGCCGTTCACCGTGCCCTCGGCGACGAAGTGGCCGCTTGCATCGGCGGTCAGCGTGACGCTCGCCGCGGCGGCGGGCGCGCGCGAGACGTAGGGCTGGCCGATCCTCAGCGTGCGCCGCTGGCCGTCGATCTCGAACACCGCGCCGTCGCGTTCCACCGCGAGCAGCCGCACGTGCTCGGCGAGCCGCTCGCCTGCGCGCACGGTTCTCGGCGCGCCGCCGTCGACGCTGACGACCGCCTTGGCGCCGAACAATCCGACGACGCGCACGTCGGCCGCGGTCGCGCCCGGCGCGAGTAGGATGCCGAGCAATGCAATAAAATACCCGACGAGTCTTCGCGTTCTGCCTGCCATATCTGGCGATCCAGTCACTTTCCGGAATGAAAACGATCGCGATCTTCCGTCACCATCGCAACGAGGGCCCAGGCTATCTGGGCGCCTATCTCGACGCAAGAGGCATGCCGTGGACGCTGATTAGAACGGACCAGGGGGAAGAAGTGCCGGACGATGCGCACGCCTTCGCCGGCCTGGTCTTCATGGGCGGGCCGATGAGCGTGAACGACGACCTGCCGTGGATCGCACCGACGCTCGCGCTCATCCGCGCCGCGGTCGCGGCGGACGTGCCGGTGCTCGGGCACTGCCTGGGCGGCCAGCTGATCGCCCGCGCGCTCGGCGCGCAGGTGACCCGCAACCCGGTGAAGGAGATCGGCTGGGGGCCGGTCTCCGTGGTGCCGGGCGAGGTCGCCGAACGCTGGTTCGGCGGCCTGGGCGAGTTCGAGAGCTTCCACTGGCACGGCGAGACGTTCGCGATCCCGCCGGGCGCGGCGCGCATCGCCTCGAGCCCGTACTGCGCGAACCAGGGCTTCGCGCTCGGCCCGCACCTCGCCCTGCAGTGCCACGTCGAGATGACCGCCGACCTGATCCGCCTGTGGGCGGCGAGCGGCGAGCGCGAGATCCGCGAGTCGCGCGCGAGCCCGGCCGTCCAGAGCGCGGCCGAGATGACCGAGGGTCTCGGCGAGCGGCTGGCCGAGCTGCATGCGGTCGCCGACCGCCTGTACGGCCGCTGGACCGCGGGCCTCGCGCGCTAGCCCGACGAGATGCGAACGGTCCGGATTCTCGCCGCGGCGCTCGCCGCGTCCGTCCTGGTTGCGCCAGCGCGGGCGGCGTCAGGCTGGCATTTCACCGACAGCGCGAACGGCGTGCGCGCGGCCTCGGTCTGGGCGCTGGGGCGCACGCCCGCGGGACAGGTGCCGATGCGGCTCGAGGTGCGCTGCCGGCCCGGCGCGGACGGCGTCGCGACGATCGCGCTCGCGGTGCGCGGCGCGCAGGACTTGCGCGGCTTCAGCTTCGAGGATTTCGGGGATCGGAAGCGCCGGCGGCGAAGCGCAAGCTCGCCACGATCCGCGTGGTGGCGCTGCGCCGCGACGTATCGGTCACGACGTCGTTTGCCGGCGGCTACCAGGAAGACGGCTTCTTCTCGTTCACGCTGAGCGCACCGCTCGCCGGCCGCAACGAGGTGAAGTGGATCACCGACGCGATCATACTCGGCGCGGTGCTGGTGGTGGTATCGGTGCAGGACCCGCGTGACGCCCGCAGCCGCATACACGCCCAGTTCCAGACGCGCGGCGCGACCGCTGCGGTGACGAGCACCATGGACGGCTGCCTCGCCGCGGCGACGGCGAACGGCGGAGACCGGCCGCAAGCGCGCTGACCGCGCGCTGCTGCGCGGCGTGCGCTCCATACTTGGATTGCCTCCCCTCCTCGCCGAGGAGGGGAGGCGGCGAAGCGGCCGGGGTGGTGCGTCGAAGAGGGCGGCCGTGAAGCCGCCGCATCAATCCCGGAAATTTCCGAACTGCAGCGGAATGTCCGTCACCGCGCCTTTCACCAGCGCGATGACGCTCTGCAGATCGTCTCGCTTCGCGCCCGAAACCCGCACCGCCGCGCCCTGGATCGCAGCCTGCGCCTTGATCTTCGAATCCTTCACGAGCTTCACGATCCGCTTCGCCGTGTCCTGCGCGATGCCGCTCTTCACCTCGACCGCCTGCTTCACCTTGTTGCCGGCGGCCTTCTCGACCGGTTTCGGGGCGAGCGCCCGCACGTCGACGCCGCGCTTGGCGCATCTCGCGGTGAGGAGGTCACGCACCTGGCCGAGCTTGAACTCGTCGTCCGCGTAGAGCGTGAGCACGAGCTCGGCGAGCTCGACGCGCGCATCCGAGCCCTTGAAGTCGAACCGGTTTGCGATCTCCTTGTTGGCCTGCTCGACCGCGTTCTTGAGCTCCATCTTGTTGACTTCGGAACTGATGTCGAACGAAGGCATCGGCGACCTCGGCGAAAACAGCGGCTGCTGGAGCTGAAGGCCCGATGTTAACGCGTGCGCACGCCCACGGCTGGGCGTCGGAGCAGCACCGTCGCGCCGGCAGCGGCCCACAGCGCGATGAATGCGTAGGCGAGGGCGTAGCCGGCCACTTCGGCAACCGCGCCGAACGCAAGCGGCCCGACGATCAGTCCCGCGTAGGCGGTGAGCAGCATGCCGCCGGTGACGAGCCCGACGTCCTCTACCGGGGCCTCGTGCACGATCTCGGCGAAGAACACGCCGTTCCAGCCACTGGCGGTGAGGCCGAAGAGCAGGCACGCGAGCGCGAGCACGCCGAGCGGCATCGCCGCCGCCGCGAGGCCGACGACCACGGCAGCCGTCGCCATCGCGAACCCCGTCGCCGCGAGCACCGCGCGCGCCGGCAGCCGGCGCCCGGTCACGACGCCGGAGGCCAGCCGGCCGACGAAGCCGCCGAACTGCGCGAGCGCGAGCAGCATCCCGGCCGCGGCGAGCGGCAGCCCGACCGCGGTGACGAGAAAGCTCACCAGGAAGCCGTTCAGGCTGATCTGCATCGCGTGGAACGCGAACGACGCGGCGGCGAGCTGGCGCAGGCGCGGCGTGCCGAAGACGCGCCGCAGAAGCGCGCCCAGCCCGCCGGGCCGGTGGGCGCCGCGTGCGACGTTCGCCTCGTGCCGCCGGCGCACCGGCTCGATCGCGGCCGCGTAGGCGAGCGCGAGCGCCGCGCCGAGCGCGAGCGCGCCGCGCCACCCGGTCCACGGCAGCAGCGCCGGCATGGCCAGCCCGGTCAACATGCCGCCGAGCTGCACGCCGGTCTGCTTGAGCGAGAAGACGAAGGGCCGCTCCGCGGGACGGGTCACGCGCGCGAGCAGCTGCGAGGCGGCCGGCGTCTCCACCCCGCAGCCGAACCCGACGAGCGCCGGCAGCACCGCGAGCGCAGCGAGCGAGCCGTGCGCGCCGGCGGCGAGGCCGAGGGCGCACAGGACGAGGCTCGCCTGCGCCGTGCGCAGCGGGCCGAGCCGCGCGATGATCGCTCCGGCGGCGAGCGAGGTGACCAGGCCGCCGCTCCACAGGATCGCCGAGTAGGCACCGAGCAGCGTGGTCGACACGCCGAGGTCCGCGGCGATCGCGGGCGCGAGCACCGGCACGCTCAGCATGCTCACCGCAGTGAACACCTGAACGAGGTTGAGCAGCAGCGCCGCGCGCAGCGCGAGACGCACGCTCAGCTCCGGCGCCGCCCCGCTCGGGTTCCCGGCCGCAGGGCTCCGACGCGACTCAGGCGCCGCCGCGGAAGCAGGAGAAGCCCCACGGCGTCACCTTCATCGGCAAGTGGTAATGCTGCTCGGGATCGGCGATGCCGAACCGGTAGGTGACGACATCCAGGAACGGCACCGAGGGCAGCGTGACGCCGACTGCGCGGTAGTACGCGCCGACGTGAAAGTCAGCCTCGTAGCGTCCCGCCGCGAAGCGCTTGGCGAGCGCAGCCTCCTCGACCAGGCCCTTCGCGCTGACGATCCCACTCGCGACGAGCTTGCGGTCGGGGTCGAGCCGGTAGACCTCGACGCGCATCCAAGCGGCGACCACGCCGCGCGAGACGTCGACCACCTGAATCGAGATTCCGCCAGACATGCGCCCTCCCTAAGGGAGGCGCTGCAAAGGGAGCCTACCGCTCCCGTTGCAAGCCCCCCATGCCAGGCAAGACCTCGCACGGGCGAGGTCTTGCGGGGTTTCCCTAACCGTGCACGAGCTCCGGCCCTTCGAACGCCTCGGGCATCCGGATCGCGCCGGCCGCGATCTGATCGCGATAGCCCTCGACGATCGAGCGCACCTGCGACGGCACGTCCGCCGCGAGCGCGAGGCGCACCGCCGCCGGGTGGCGCACGCCATAGCGCTTGACCAGATCGCCCCTGAGCAGATTGTCGCGCAGGTCGAGCACCGCCATGAACAGCGCATAGCCCGAGTCGGCGACGGCCGCGGCGACATGGTCCCCGGGCGCCGCGGCGACCCAGTCGCGCACGGCGCCGATCTGGCGCACACCGCGTGCGCGGCAGGCTTCGGTCGCGCCCGCGCGCCCGGCCCCGAGCACGGCGAAGAGGATGTCGGCGCCGCCGCCGATCACGGCGAGCGCGTGCGTTCGCGCAAGCGCCGGATCGTCGTCCGCGCCGGTGAAGCGCGTCAGCAGGCGCGCGCGCGAATTCGTCGTGCGCAGCCCCCGGCGAACGCGGCGCGCGCGGCCAGCGCGCGTTCGCTCCGCGCGCCGCCCAGATGGCCGACCACGCCCGTGCGCGTGAGCAGTCCCGCTGCCGCGCCCGCGAGCCAGGCCGACTCTGCCTGGCGTACGCCGTAGATCGCCAGGTTCGGCCGCGTCAGGCCGCCCTCGATCGCGACGAAGCGCTGCGTCGGGGAATTCCCACGCGACGCGCTGAACCGCATCGCTCGTCACCGCGCCGTGGGCGATCACGAGTGTGGCCTCCGAGTCCGCGAGCCCGCGCAGCGCGGCGAGCATCGGCTCGCGTTCCGGCGCCACGCCGGCGATCTGGCGCACCGGGATGCCAAGCTCGGTGCGCACGCGCTCCAGGCCGCGGCGACCCAGCTCGAAGAATCCGCCGTCGTCGATGCTGCCCGGGAACATCGCCGCGACCGGTCCGGCCTCGGGCGCCCGGATCGTCCGGCCCGCGCAGCCGCCGAGGGCGAGCGCCCCGGCAGCACCCAGCAGGCGCCGCCGGCCGGAATCGGGAGGGTCGTGCGGGTGCTCCGACACAGCTTCAGCTCCCGCGGTAGGTGCCGTAGCTCCACGGCGTGCAGAGCAGCGGCACGTGGTAGTACGCCGCCGCGTCAGCGATCCCGAAGCGCAGCGGCACCCGGTCGAGAAACGGCGGCCGCGGCAGCTCCACACCCTGGGCGCGGAAGTACTCGGCGACGTGGAAGACGAGCTCGAACTCGCCGGTGCGCATCACCGCGCCGTCCATCAGCGGCTCGTCGGTGCGCCCGTCGGCGTTGGTCCGGACGGTCTTCAGCCTGCGCCAGACCTCGTTTTCCAGCACCGAGAAGTCGATGCGCATGCCGGCCGCCGGCCGGCCGGTGCGGGTGTCGAGCACGTGCGTCGAAAGCCTGCCCATGTCCTCTCCAGCTTGTCTGCTTGCGGCGGTCTGAGCGCTGCGGTGCGCGGGCGCCCGCGCACCGCAGCGCTCAGACCGCGATCATGCCCTCGAGCCGCAGCCGTGCGATCTCGTACACTTGCGCGAGGCACCCGGCAAGCTCGGTCGCGGCGTCGTGCGCCAGCCGCCGCTCGAGCTCGGCGAAGATCTCGCTGCGCGTGTAGTTGCGCACGGCGATGATGAACGGAAAGCCGAACTTCGCGCGGTACGCGGCGTTCAGCCGCGCGATGCGCTGCTTCTCCGCGGGCGTCAGGTCGACGAGTCCGGCGCCCTTCTGCTCCGCGCGCGAGTGCGTCGTCAGGGTCCCGGCCTGCGCCTGCCTGCCTGCGAGCTCCGGGTGGGCGCGCAGCAGCGCAAGCTGCTCCGCGCGGCTCGCCCGGCGCACTGCATCCACCATCGCCCGATGCAGCGCGCCGACGTCGGCAAACGGCCGGCGCCCGTGCGCACGTTCGGCGGTCCACGGCGAGTGCTCGAACACGCTGCCGAGCGCGTCGACGAATTCGGCCGCGTTCATGGTGTTGAGGTCGTCGAGTCGAAGCAGGGCGGCGGGCATCTGCACGGGCGCTGTCACGGAAGATCGTATACTAAACGGCGCAGTGCAAACGGGCGGCGCCCGGGGATGGCGACCGGAGGTGGCGTGAGCGAGAACTATCCGCGGGACCTCGTCGGCTACGGCCGCGACACGCCGCACGCCGACTGGCCCGACGGCGCGCGCATCGCCGTGCAGTTCGTCCTCAACTACGAAGAGGGCGGCGAGGCGAACGTGCTGCACGGGGACGCCGCGTCCGAGCAGTTTCTCTCCGAGATCATCGGTGCGCAGGCGTACCCGGCGCGCCACATGAGCATGGAGTCGCTCTACGAGTACGGCTCGCGCGCCGGGGCGTGGCGCATCCTGCGCGAGTTCGAGCGCCGCGGCCTGCGGCTCACCGTATTCGGCATCTCGATGGCGCTCGAGCGCCATCCGGAGCTCACCGCCGCCTTCGTCGAGCTCGGCTACGAGATCGCCTGTCACGGCTGGCGCTGGATCCACTATCAGAACGTCGACGAGGCCACCGAGCGCGAGCACATGCGGACCGGCACCGAGATCATCCGGCGCATGACCGGCGGGCGCTGGCCGCTCGGCTGGTACACCGGGCGCGACAGCCCGAATACCCGGCGCCTGGTGGTAGAGCACGGCGGCTTCGAGTACGACGCCGACCACTACGGCGACGACCTGCCGTTCTGGACGACCGTCGCGACCGCGGACGGGCGCAGCGTGCGACATCTCGTCGTACCGTACACGCTGGACGCGAACGACATGCGCTTCGCGATGCCGCAGGGCTTCAACACCGCGGGGCACTTCTTCGAGTATCTGCGCGATACTTTCGACGTGCTGTACGCCGAAGGTGCCGACCGCCCGCGCATGATGTCGGTCGGCATGCATTGCCGGCTGCTCGGACGGCCGGGCCGCTTCGCCGCACTGCGGCGGTTCCTCGATCACGTCGAGCGCCACGACAAGGTCTGGGTGTGCCGGCGGATCGACATCGCGCGGCACTGGCGTGCGCGTCATCCGGCGCCCTGAGACGCGGGCGCGACGCGCCGGCCATCCGGCGCCGCGTCCACCGGGGCGAGGTGGGCTGCGCTATCCTTTCGCCGGATGCGGGGAGCGAGGTACACGATGGCGGGTGCGGTGCCTACCCGGAGCGCGCGCGGCGGCGCGCGTGCGGTGCGGTTCGTGCTGGACGGCGCGGTGCATGTCGCGCGCGACTTCGCGCCCACGCGCACCGTGCTCGAATACCTGCGTGAGGACCTCGGCCGCACCGGGACCAAGGAAGGCTGCGCCGAGGGCGACTGCGGCGCGTGCACGGTCGTCGTCGGCGAGCTCGACGGCGCCCGCGTGCGGCTCCGCGCGGTGAACGCCTGCATCCAGTTCCTGCCGACGCTCGACGGCAAGGCGCTCTTCACGGTGGAGAGCCTGCGCAACCGCGCGAGCGGCGCGCTGCATCCGGTCCAGCAGGCGCTCGCCGATGGCCACGGCTCGCAGTGCGGGTTCTGCACGCCCGGCTTCGTCATGTCGCTATTCGCGCTCTACAAGACCGATCCGGCGCCGGACCGCGCAGCGGTGACCGATGCGCTTGCCGGCAACCTCTGCCGCTGCACCGGCTACCGGCCGATCGTCGCGGCCGCGCAGTCCATGTACGTGCACGGCCGCGCGCTGCCGCCGGAGGCCCGGGACTGGGTCGCAACGCCCGCCGCGGCGGGCGCGCGCGCCGCGCAGGCGGGCGAACGCGCGCTCGCGCGCAGCCTCGCGCGCCTCGTGCGCCGCGAGGGCCTCGTGCTGCCGCACGCGAGCGGCACCTTCCACGCCCCGCGTACCGTCGCCGAGCTCGCGGCGCTTCGCGCGCGGCTGCCCGATGCGCGGCTGCTCGCCGGGGGCACCGACGTCGGCCTGTGGGTGACGAAGCAGCGGCGCGACCTCGGCGATCTCATCTACGTCGGCAGCGTGGCGGAGCTGCGCACGATAGAGGCGGCGGGCGCGGAGATGGCGCTCGGCGCCGCGGTGCCGCTCACCGACGCGGCGGCGGCGCTGGTGCAGCGCTATCCCGAGTTCGGCGAGCTCGTGCGCCGCTTCGCCTCGCCGCCGATCAGGAACGCAGGCACGCTCGCCGGCAACGTCGCGAACGGCTCGCCGATCGGCGACACGATCCCGCCCCTGATCGCGCTCGGCGCGCGCGTCGTGCTGCGCCGCGCGGAGAAGACGCGCGAGCTCCCGCTCGAGGATCTGTATCTCGCCTACCAGAAGACCGCGCTCGCGGCGGGCGAGTTCGTCGAGCGGGTCGTGGTGCCCGCGCGCCCCGCCGGCCTGCGCTTCGCCGCATACAAGGTCTCCAAGCGCTTCGACCAGGACATCTCGGCGGTGTGCGCCGGGTTGGCGCTCGTCCTCGAGGACGGCCGGATCGTCTCGGCGCGCGTCGCCTTCGGCGGCATGGCCGCGACGCCGAGGCGTGCGCCCGCGTGCGAGGCCGCGCTCGCGGGCGCGACCTGGAACGACGCGACCTCCGAACGCGCGGCCGCCGCGCTCGCGCACGACTACCAGCCGATCAGCGACATGCGCGCCTCCGCGCACTACCGGCTGCGGGTGGCGCAGAACCTGCTGCGGCGCTTCCACCTCGAGACGACGGGCGCGCTCGGCCGCGGACCTGGACAAGCGCCCGCGCGGCTCGACGATCTGCGCGAGGTGCGCGCATGAACGAGCCGCGAACCGTCGCGCCGGCGCTCGCCGCGCACGGCGGCGTCGGGGCCGCGGTGCGCCACGAGAGCGCGCACCTGCACGTCGCGGGCGAGGCGACCTACGTCGACGACATCCGCGAGGCGCGCGGCACGCTGCATGCCGCCTTCGGCCTCGCCGCGCGCGCCCATGCGCGCATCCGCTCGATCGACCTCGCCGCGGTGTGCGCGGCGCCCGGCGTGGTCGCGGTGCTGTGCGCCGACGACATCCCGGGCGAGAACAACGTCGGGCCGATCCTACGCGACGATCCGATCCTCGCCGCCGGCACGGTCGAGTACGTCGGCCAGCCGGTCTTCCTGGTGGTCGCCGAGACGGTCGGCGCCGCACGGCGCGCTGCGCGCCTCGCGCAGATCGACTACGAGGACCTGCCGGCGGTGCTCACGATCGAGGACGCGTTCGCTCACCGCTCGTTCGTGCTGCCCACGGCCACGCTCGCGCGCGGCGACGCCGACGCCGCGCTCGCCGCCGCGCCGCACCGGCGGCGCGGGCGGCTGCGCATCGGCGGCCAGGAGCACTTCTACCTCGAGGGCCAGATCGCCTACGCGGTGCCGCAGGAGGACGGCGGCATGCTCGTCTACAGCTCGACCCAGCATCCGGGCGCGGCGCAGCACCAGGTCGCGCGCGCGCTCGGCGTTCCGGCGAACCGCATCACCGTGCAGTGCCGGCGCATGGGCGGCGGGTTCGGCGGCAAGGAGACGCAGGGCGATCTTCCCGCCTGCGCCGCCGCAATCGCCGCGCGGCGGCTCGGTCGTCCGGTGAAGCTGCGCTACGACCGCGACGACGACATCGCGATCACCGGCAAGCGGCACGACTTCCTGGTCGAGTACGACGTCGGTTTCGACGAGGCCGGACGCATTCTCGGCCTGGATCTCGTGCTCGCCTCGCGCTGCGGTTTCTCGGCCGATCTCTCCGGGCCGGTCAACGACCGAACGGTGATGCACGCGGACAACTGCTACTTCCTGCCCGCCGCGCGGATCGTCTCGCACCGGTGCAAGACCAACACGCAATCGAGCACCGCGTTCCGCGGCTTCGGCGGGCCGCAGGGCATGCTGGCGATCGAGGAGGTGGTCGACGAGATCGCGCGCGCGCTCGGGCGCGACCCGCTCGAGGTGCGCCGCACGAATTTCTACCGGCCCGGCCGCGACGTGACGCCCTACGACATGCGGGTCGAGGACTTCGTCGCCGACCGCCTCTTCGCCGAGCTCGAGCGCTCGTCGGACTACGCCGCGCGGCGCGCGGCGATCCGCGCGTGGAACCGGTCGAGCCCGGTGGTCAAGCGCGGCATCGCGATGACGCCGGTCAAGTTCGGAATCTCCTTCACCGCGACGTTCTACAACCAGGCCGCTGCGCTCGTGCACGTGTACTACGCCGACGGAACCGTGCTGCTGAACCACGGCGGGACCGAGATGGGGCAGGGCCTCTACACCAAGGTGGCGCAGGTGGTCGCGCACGAGCTCGGCGTCGGCCTCGAGCGCGTTCGCGTTTCGGCCGCCGACACCGGCAAGATCCCGAACGCGTCGGCCACCGCCGCGTCGAGCGGGAGCGACCTGAATGGCAAGGCGGCACAGGCGGCGGCGCGCGAGATCCGCGCGCGGCTCACCGCGTTCGCGGCCGACCGGTTCGGCGTCGCGCCGGAGGCGATCCGCTTCGCTGACGACCACGTCGAGCTCGACGGCCGCGAGCGGATCGCGTTCGCCGAGCTCGTGAAGCTCGCCTACTACGCGCGGGTGCAGCTCTGGGCGAGCGGGTTCTACCGCACGCCCAAGATCCACTACGACCCGGAAGACCCTCAAGGGCCGGCCGTTCTTCTACTTCGCCTACGGCGCCGCGGTGTCGGAGGTCGCCATCGACACGCTGACCGGCGAGACGCGGCTGCTGCGCGCCGACATCCTGCACGACGTCGGCCGCTCGCTCAACCCGGCCATCGACCGCGGCCAGATCGAGGGCGGATTCGTGCAGGGCATGGGCTGGCTCACGAGCGAGGAGCTGTGGTGGAGCGCCGAGGGGCGGTTGATGACGCACGCGCCGTCCACCTACAAGATCCCGGTGGCGTCCGACGTGCCAGCCGATCTGCGCGTCGAGCTGTGGGCGCGCGGCGAGAACGTCGAGGACAACATTCACCGCTCGAAGGCGGCCGGCGAGCCGCCGCTCATGCTCGCGATCTCTGTGCTGCACGCGATCAAGGACGCGGTGGCGAGCGCGGCGGACTACGCGGCCAGCCCGCGCCTGGACGCGCCGGCCACGCCGGAGGCGGTGTTGCGCGCGCTCGACGAGCTGCGCGCACGAGCGGGCGCACGATGACACCGGACGCAGCGGCGGCCGGCGCGCGGGTGAGCGCGTTCCGCGGAGAAGTGCTGCATTTCCTGCGCGACCCGGGCGACGCGGCGGAGCCGGCCGGTGGGTTCGAATATTTCGCGGACGGCGTGCTCGTCGTGCGCGATGGCCTGGTCGCCGAGGTCGGGCCGGCGCTGGATGTGCTGGCGCGGCTGCCGGCGCGCACGCCGGTCGTCGACCGATCCGGCAAGCTGCTGCTGCCGGGCTTCGTCGACTGCCACATTCACTACCCGCAGACCGACGTGATCGCCTCCTACGGCGAGCAGCTGCTCGAGTGGCTGGAGAAGTACACCTATCCCGCCGAGCGCGCGTTTGCCGACGCCGCTCACGCGGGCGAGGCGGCGCAGTTCTTCCTCGACGAGCTCGCGCGCAACGGCACCACGACCGCGCTCGTGCTGGGAACGGTGCATCCGCAGTCGGTGGAAGCGTTCTTCTCGGCGGCGCGCGCCCGCGGCATGCGCATGATTGCCGGCAAGTGCCTGATGGACCGCAACTGCCCGGAGTCTCTGCGCGACACCGCCGAGCGCGGATACGCCGAGAGCCGCGCGCTGATCGAGCGCTGGCACGGCCGCGACCGGCTCCTCTACGCGATCACGCCGCGCTTCGCGGCGAGCTCCACCGAGGCTCAGCTCGCGCGTGCAGGCGCGCTCGCGGCCGAGGTCCCGGACGTCTTCGTCCACTCGCATCTCGCCGAGAACCGCGCCGAGGTGGCGTGGGTGCGCGAGCTCTTTCCCTGGGCGCGCAGTTACCTCGACGTCTACGTCCGCCACGGACTGGTGCGCCCGCGCTCGGTGTTCGCCCACTGCTTGCACCTCGACGAGGAGGACCGGGCGCTGATGGGCGAGCGCGGCGCGCTCGCCGCGTTCTGCCCCACATCGAACCTCTTTCTCGGCAGCGGGCTCTTCGATCTGCGCGCTGCCGATCGCGCCGGGATCGCCGTAGGCATCGCGACCGACGTCGGCGGCGGGACGAGCTTCAGCATGCTGCGCACGCTCGCGGAGGCGTACAAGGTGGCGCAGCTCACCGGGCAGCCGCTCTCGGCGCACCGCGCGTTCTACCTCGCGACGCTGGGTGGCGCGCGCGGCCTCGGCCTGGACGAGCGGATCGGCAGCTTCGCGCCGGGGCGCGAGGCGGACTTCGTCGTGCTCGACCCGGCGGCGACGCCGCTCGCCGCGCGCCGCATTGCGTGCGCGCCCTCGCTGGCGGAGCGGCTCTTCGCTCTGATGATGCTCGGCGACGACCGCTTCGTCGCCGAGACGTACGTGCTCGGGCGGCGCGCGCACGCGCGCCCCGCCTGAGGCGCGCGTAGTCAGTCGACGTTCGCCCCGGCCGCGAGCCAGCGGCCGAGCAGCGCGCGCTCCTCCTCGGTCATCTTCGTCAGGTTGCCGATCGGCATCGCCTGGGTGGCGATGGTCTGCTGGTGGATGCGCGCCGCGGCGGCCCGGATGTGCTCCGGCGCATCGAGCCGCAGGCCGCCGGGCGGCTGCTGAAACCCGGGGAAAGTGGGCCTGTCGGCGTGGCAGACCGCGCAGCGTGCCGCGATGATCGGGCGCACCTGCGCGAAGGGCACGGCGTCGCCCGCGGCGGCGGGCGCGCCGCGTGGCGCCGGCGCGATCGCGACCGCGAGCCCGAGCACGAGCGCCGCGGCGGCCGCGGGTAGCGCAACGACGTTGCGCCCGACGTGGCGCAGCACGAAGTACTGCCGGATCAGCGCGCCGGCCAGCATGATCACCGCGAGGATCGCCCAGCCGTGCGGGTGGCCGTAGGTCATCGGGTAGTGGCCGCTGATCATGATGAACAGCACCGGCAGCGTGAAGTAGGTGTTGTGCACGCTGCGCTGCTTGCCGACGATACCCGGACGCGGATCGGGTTCGCGGCCGGCGCGGATCGCGGCCACCATCCGCCTTTGGCCGGGGATGATGTGGAAGAACACGTTCCACACCATGAGCGTGCCGATCAGCGCGCCGGTGTGCATGTAGGCGGCGCGGGCGCCGAACACCTGGCTGTAGCCCCACGATGCCGCCACCACCAGTACGAACATCAGCGCGGCGAGCGCGCGCTCGTTCGAGACCGCGCGGCAGAGCGCGTCGTAGACGAGCCAGCCGGCGACGAGCGATCCCGCCGAGATCGCGATCGCGGCCGGCACCGAAAGCGCCATCACCGAACGGTCGATCAGGTAGGCCTCGGCGCCGTACCAGTAGATGAGCGCGAGCAGCCCCATGCCCGAGAGCCACGTGGTGTAAGCCTCCCATTTCGACCAGTGCAGGTTCTCGCTGAGCGGCTCGCCCCTGGGGCCGGTGAGGAACTTCTGGCTGAGGTAGAAGCCGCCGCCGTGCACCGCCCACAGCTCGCCGTGCACGCCGCGCGCGGCGTCGGCCGCCTTCTTCGGCGGCGTGAGCGAGAGATCGAGCATGACGAAGTAGAGCGAGGTGCCGATCCAGGCGACGCCGGCGACAAAGTGCAGCCAGCGCACGCCGAGATTGAGCCAGTCCAGGATGTAGGCTTCCATGCGCCCGCCCGATCAGATCGCCGCAACCTCGATCGGGTCGCCGTCGCGGACGCCGGCGAGCGCGCGGGGATCGCCCTCGATCCTGCCGAGCACGTTCACGCTGGTGACCAGCCGGCACTCGCTGCCCTGCGAGACCGGCGTTCGCCCGTAGGGAAGGGCGAGAGCGCCGCCCTCGACCCAGAAGCATACGGTGCCCGGCGGCACCACCTGCTTCGCATCCGGCTCCTTGGCGACGCAAACCGGAAGCGGAAAGTAGACCTCCTCACCCCAGGTGTTCGCGCGCGAGTCCGCCGGCAGCGTGGCGGCGAGCGCCCGCGCGGTCGGCGTGTCGTCGAGCGCCGCGACGAGCTCGCCCTTCGGCCACTTGATCCGGATTCGCATCATGCGTCGCTCCCGGGCGTCCTCGGCGTGACCGCCGTGAGCGCGTCGCGGAAGGCACGCAGTCGGTCGTGCAATGCGTGGACCCGCTGGCGAGCGGCTGCGCTCATTGCCGCGGTTGGAACGCCTCGACGAACCGCAGCAGGACGTGCGCTCCGGTCGCGGCGTCCTCGGCCGTGATGCTCTCGGCGGGGTGATGGCTGACGCCGCCGCGGCAGCGCAAGAACACCATGCCGATATCGGCGACCTCCGCCATCGCCATGGCATCGTGACCGGCGCCGCTCGGCAGCTCGCGCACCGCGAACCCCTCGGCGGCGATCGCGCGGGCGAGCTGCGACCTCAGCCACGGCGCGCACGGTGCGGTGCGGCTCGTGGGTGCGGTCGACCCGCGCGCGCACCCCGCGGCGCGCGCAGATCGCCTCGATCGCCGCGGTCGCGTCGGCCACCGCGGCCGCGCGGTCGACATCGCGCGGCGAGCGCACGTCCACCGTGAAACTCGCGCGACCGGGGATCACGTTCACCGCGCCCGGCAGCGCCTCGAGGCGGCCGACCGTCGCGACCAGCTCCGGCGTGCGCGCCGCGCGCGCCTCGATCGCGACCACGCACTCGGCGGCCGCGGCGAGCGCATCGCGGCGCAGCCCCATCGGCACGGTGCCCGCGTGCCCGGCCGTGCCGTCGATCGCGATAGCGAGGCGCGTGGCGCCGCTGATCGCGGTGACCACACCGACGGGCAGGCCCTCGGCCTCGAGCACCGGGCCCTGCTCGATGTGCAGCTCGGCGTACGCCAGGATCTCCTCGCGCGGGCGCGCGGCGTCGCTGACGTGCGCGGGATCGAGACCGTAGTCCGCGAGCGCCGCGCGCAGCGTGACGCCGTCGCGGTCGGCGAGGTCGAGCACTTTCGGCCCGAGCGTGCCGGCGATCGCGCGGCTGCCGAGCAGCGTCGCCCCGAAGCGCGCGCCCTCCTCGTCGCCGAAGCCGACGACCTCGACGGCGAACGGCAGCCGCCGGCCTTGCGCGGCGAGCGCGCGCACGCACTCGATCGCGGTCACGACGCCGAGCGCGCCGTCGTACTTCCCGGCGTCGCGCACGGTGTCGAGATGCGAGCCGAGCATCACGCAGGGCAGGCGCAGCGCATCGCCCTCGTAGCGGCCGACGACGTTGCCGATGGCGTCGATCCGCGCGCACATGCCCGCCTCGCGCATCCAGCCGAGCACGAGCTCGCTCGCGGCGCGCAGCTCGGGCGAGAGGTACACGCGCGTGAGCCCGTCGGGTTGCTCCGAGCAGCGGGCGAGCGCATCGATGTGCGCCATGATGCGCGCGCCGGAGACCGCGGGCGATACGCTCATCGCCTCAGCGCTCGCGCGCCGCGACCAGGATCGCGCGGAAGTCGTTCACGTTGGTGAGCGTCGGCCCGGTGGTGACGAGATCGCCGAGCGCCGCGAAGAAACCGTAGCCGTCGTTGTCGGCGAGCATGCGCTTCGCGCCCAGCCCCAGCGTGCCGGCGCGGGCGAGGCTGTCGGGCGCGAGCACGCACCCCGCGTTACCCTCGGTGCCGTCGATGCCGTCGGTGTCGCCGGCGATGGCGTCGACGCACGGGTGGCCGTCGAGCGCCACCGCGAGCGCGAGCATGAACTCGGTGTTGCGCCCGCCGCGCCCGTGTCCGCGCACCGTTACCGTCGTCTCGCCGCCGGAAAGCAGCACGCACGGCGGCGGCGCCGGCTGGCCGTGGCGCGCCGCCTGCAGCGCGATGGCCGCGTGCACCCGCGCCACCTCGCGCGCCTCGCCCTCGATGGCGTCGCCGAGAATCACCGGCGCGACGCCATTCGCGCACGCGACCTCCGCGGCCGCCTCGAGCGCGAGCTGCGGGGGTGGCGACGAGCACGGTCTTTGCGCGCGCGAGGCGCGCGTCGCCCGGCTTCGGCGTCTCCTCGCGCGCAGCGCGCAGATGCTCGAGCACCGCGCCCGGCCCGGCGATGCCGTACTTCTCCAGCACCGCGAGCGCGTCGGCGAACGTCGTCGGATCGGGGACGGTGGGGCCCGAAGCGATGACCGATGGATCGTCGCCGGGCACGTCCGAGATCGCGAGCGTGACCACCTCGGCCGGCGCGGCGGCCGCGGCGAGCCGGCCGCCCTTGATCGCCGAGAGATGCTTGCGCACGCAGTTCATCTCGCCGATGCTCGCGCCGCAGGTGAGCAGGGCGCGGTTGACCGCCTGCTTGTCCTCGAGCGTGAGCCCGGGCGCGGGCGCCGCGAGCAGCGCCGAGCCGCCGCCGGAGATCAGGCACAGGACGAGGTCGTCGCGGCCGAGCCGGGAAACGATCGCGAGGATGCGTTCGGCGGCGGCGCGGCCGGCAGCGTCGGGCACCGGATGCGACGCCTCGACGACCTCGATCCGGTCGCAGCGCGCGGCATGCCCGTAGCGCGTCGCGACGAGCCCGGAAAGCGGGCCGTCCCAGTGCGCCTCGACCGCCTGCGCCATCGCGGCGGCGGCCTTGCCGGCGCCGACGACCACCGTGCGCCCGCGCGGCCGCGGCGGCAGGTGCGGCGGCACGCACTGCGTCGGCAGGGCTGCCGCGATCGCGGCGTCGAACATGCGCCGGAGGAGCGCGTGTGCGGCGCGGGGCATCGGGCCGCTCAGCCCTTGCGGCCGAGGTCGAAGTTCGCCAGCATCTCGAGCGCGCGCACCGTGGCGGAGTGGTCCCAGCCGGCGCCGCCGTTGGCCGCGCACGCGTTCATCAGCTGCTGCGTGATCGCGGTGATCGGCAGCGACATCGCGAGCGCGCGCGCGCCGGCGACCGCGAGCGACAGGTCCTTCAGGTGCAGCTCGATGCGGAAGCCGGGGTCGAACATGCGATGGATCATGCGCTCGCCGTGCACCTCGAGGATCTTCGACGCGGCGAAGCCGCCCATCAGCGCCTGGCGCACCTTGGCCGGGTCGGCGCCCGCCTTGGCGGCGAAGACGAGCGCCTCGCCGACCAGCGCGATCGTGCCGCCGACGATGATCTGGTTCGCGACCTTGCAGGTCTGGCCGTCGCCGTTCCCACCGACCAGCGTGATGTTCTTGCCCATCAGCTCGAAGAGCGGCCTCACCTTCTCGAAGGCCGCCGGCTCGCCGCCGACCATGATCGTGAGCGAGGCGTTCTTCGCGCCGACCTCGCCGCCGGAGACCGGCGCGTCGAGGTACTGGCAGCCGAGCGCGGTGATCCGCTTGGCGAAGCGCTTGGTCTCGATCGGCGAAATCGAGCTCATGTCGACCACGGTCTTGCCCTTGGTGAGCCCCTCGGCGACGCCGTCCTCGCCGAACAGCGCGCGCTCGACGTCGGGCGTGTCGGGCACCATCAGGAAGATGACCTCGGCCTGCGCGGCCACGTCCTTCGCGTTCTTGCAGACCTTGCCCTTCGCGGCGAGCTCGGCCGCCACGCCGCTGCGGCTGTGCAGGTACACCTCGTGGCGGCCCGCGATCAGGTGCCCGGCCATGGGCTTGCCCATGATGCCGAGTCCGATGAATCCGAGTTTCATGCTGTCCTCCTGGTCGATTGGTGTGTGGCCGGAGCAGGGTTTCGATCAATGCTACCGCCCATCGCTTCGTCCGACGATATGAATGTCCAGCCCGGCGGCGCGGCCTTGAGCCGAGGCGGGCGGGGCGGGCCTGGTGCGGCAAAGCGCGTCGTCGAGCGGGGACCCGGCTTGCGGCCGCAGGCGCCGGCCGGGCGCAGCCGCTGACGCTCGCGATGCGATCACAGGTAGGGCGCGAGCCAGCGCAGGCCCTCGGCAGTGCTGGTCTGCGGCTTGTACTCGCAGCCGATCCAGCCGTCGTAGCCGAGTCGGTCGATGTGCTCGAACAGGAACGGGTAGTTGATCTCGCCGGTGCCGGGCTCGTGGCGGCCCGGGTTGTCGGCGACCTGCATGTGGCCGATGCGGCCGAGTTCCGCCTCGATCGTGCGCGCGAGATCGCCTTCCATCACCTGCATGTGGTAGATGTCGTACTGCAGCCGCAGGTTGCCCGAGCCGACTTCTTCGATGATCTCGAGCGCCTGGCGCGACCGGTCGAGGAAGAACCCCGGGATGTCGATCGTGTTGACCGGCTCGGTCACGAGCAGGATCCCGGCAGCCCCTGTCTGCCGCGCCGCGAACCTCAGGTTCTCGACCAGCGCAGCCCGCGCCCGCTCGGCCGTCACGCCGGCCGGGGGATGCCGGCGAGGCAGTTCAGCCGCCTGCAGCCGAGCGCGGTCGCGTACTCGATCGCGCGGCCGACGCCGTCCTGGAACTCGGCGGTGCGGCCGGGGTGGCACGCGATGCCGCGCTCGCCCTTCGCCCAGTCGCCGGGCGGCATGTTGTGCAAGACCTGCACCAGGCCGTTCCTGCCGAGCGCCTCGGCGAGCGCTTCTTTCGGGTAGGCGTAGGGGAAGAGATACTCGACGCCCTTGAAGCCGGCCTGCGCGGCCGCCGCGAAGCGGTCCATGAAGTCGACCTCGTTGTAGAGCAGCGACAGGTTCGCGCAGAATCTCGGCATCGATGCGTCTCCCGGTCTGGCGAGCTATTCCCGTGCGAGCGGCCGGCGGCCTCGCCGCGCGCTGCCGGTCGCCTCCGGCGCGGCGCTCAATGCGCCGCCTGGCCGCGGAACGCCCACCCGGTGAAGCGCTTCTCCACCGCCGCGGTGATCGCGTACAGCAGGATGCCCAGCACCGCCAGCACGATCAGTCCGGCGAACACGATCGGCACCTGGAACGAGGCCTGCGCGTCGAGCATCAACTTGCCGATGCCCTTGTTCGAGCCGACGGTCTCGGAGACCACCGCGCCGACGAATGCGAGCGTGATCGCCACCTTGAGCGAGCCGAAGAAGTAGGGGAACGAGCGCGGGATGCCGACCTTGCGCATGATGTCGAGCTTGGAGGCGCCGAGCGCGCGCAGCACGTCCTCGAGCTCGGGCTCGGTGGTCGCGAGTCCGGTGGCGACGTTGACCACGATCGGGAAGAACGAGATCAGGAACGCGGTCAGGATCGCCGGGATCTCGCCGAAGCCGAACCACAGGATCAGCACCGGCACCACCGCGACCTTCGGGATCGAGTTGAAGCCGACCAGCACCGGGTAGATGCCGGCGTAGAGCGCGCGGTGCCAGCCCACGGCGATGCCGAGCACGAGGCCGAACACCGTGGCGATCAGGAAGCCGGCGAGCGTCGTCCACAGCGTGACGAACGAGTTGTCGACGATCGGCGCGCGGTACTGCCAAAGGGCGGCGAACACGTCCGACGGCGCCGGTAGGATCGTGAGCGGAACCTCGAACAGCCGGCACACCGCCTCCCACACGACGAACAGCCCAACGGTGAACGCGGCCGGCGCGCCGAACTTGATCGCGAGCTCGCGCGATTCCATCAGTGGCGCCCGATCAGGGTGCGCAGCTCGTGCACGATGTCCTGGAACGGCTGCGTGTAGGTGACGTCGAGGTCGCGCGGGCGCGGCAGGTTCACCTCGCAGCGCTTGACGATGCGTCCCGGGCGGCTCGACATGACGTACACCGTGTCGGCGAGGAACACCGCCTCGCGCAGGTCGTGGGTGACCAGCATCACGGTCACCTTCTGCCGCGCCTGGACGTCGCGCAACGTGCACCAGAGCTCTTCGCGCGTGAAGGCGTCGAGCGCGCCGAACGGCTCGTCGAGCATCAGGATCTCGGGTTCGTGGATCAGCGCCCGGCAGATCGAGGTGCGCTGCTGCATGCCGCCGGAGAGCTGCCACGGGAACTTCTCGGTGAAGCCGGCGAGCCCCACCGAATCGAGGAGCTTGCGCGCGCGGTCGAGATAGGCGGCGCGCTCGGCGCGCAGCCGGCTGCGGTGCGGCTGCACGATCTCGAGCGGCAGCAGCACGTTCTGCGCGGCGGTGCGCCAGGGCAGCAGGTTCGCGTTCTGGAACGCCATGCCGACCTTCTTCAGCGGTCCGGTGACCGGCCGCCCCTCGACCGTGAGCGTGCCGCCGAGCGGCGGGTGCAGGCCGGAGATCAATTTCATGAGCGAGCTCTTGCCGCAGCCGGACGGGCCGACCACGGCGAAGAACTCGCCGGCGGCGACCGAGATGCTGACCTCCTCGATCGCCTTAACCGCCTGCTCGGCGCGGCCGTAGGCCATCGACACGCGGTCGAGCCGGATCAACTCGTCCATCGGAACCGGTGCATGGGATGCACGAAGGCGCGTCCCCGGCGTACGGCCTGCGCCGCGCGCCGGGGCACCGCCCGGCGCGGCACTACTTCACCATCCGCTGCTCGCGCGGCGGCAGGTACTGGCCGGTGAAGATCTCCGCCGCCTTCGGCTTGTTCGTGTACTTGAACGCGATGCCGATCTGGTCGATCGAGCGCTCGAGGCGCTTCGCGTCGACTCCGCCGAAGCCGTTCTGCCGCACGTACGGCGTCACGAAGTTGCGCTCGATCGAGAGTTTCAGGCGCTCGAGCTCGACGTCGCGCTTGGCGATCGGGTTGCGCTTCATCACCGAGTCGATCGCGCTGTCGGGATCGCGGATCGTCTCCTGCACGCCCCGGATCGTCGCCCGCACGAAGCCGGCGAGCTCTTTTCGCGTTGAAGCGCATGAAGTCGGGATTGGCGATGATCGCGTTGCCGTACAGGTCGAGCCCGTAGTCGCGCATCATCATCACGACGATCTCGCTCGCCGGGACGTTCTGCGCGCGCAGGTTCATGAAGGAAGAGAACCAGAACCCGGTGATCGCATCGACCTTGCCCTGCGCGAGCATCGGCTCGCGCACCGGGAAGCCGACGTTCTCGATCCTCACTTTCGCGGCGTCGATCCCGTTCGCGCGCACGAAGATCGGCCACTGCGCATAGGCGCCGTCGGGCGCCGGGGCGCCGAGCACCTTGCCCTCCAGGTCCTTCGGCTTGGCGATGCCGGTCTTCTTCAGCGTGATGATCGCGAACGCCGGCGCGTCGTACATCATCAGCACCGCCCTCACCGGGTTGTTGCGCGGCTCGTCGCGGTACTTGATGAGCGAATTGATGTCGGCGAATCCGACCTCGTAGGCGCCCGATGCGACGCGGTTGATGCCCTCGACGGAGCCCGCCCCGGGTCGATCGAGACGTTCAGCCCCTCGGCCTTGTAGTAGCCCTTGTCGATGGCGACGAAGAACGGCGCGGCCGGGCCCTCGAAGCGCCAGTCCAGCGCGAATCGCACCGGGTTGAGCTTCTGGGCGGCGGCGGGCGCCGCGACGACGAGCGCGCAGAGCGCGCCCAGCACGATGGAACGGATGCGCATTGCCGGATCTCCTCCTCGAGAATGGTCGGAATCGCGCGCGGACCGCCTGCCGACCGACCGTGGCAGGGTCCGTACTGCTCCCCTTTCCGGGCCGCCCGGTTCGTCCCGGACCGCCCGCCGGCGCGATTCTACCCAGGTGCGCGGCGATCCGGTGGACGCCTCGTGCGGGGCACCCGGCGCGCGGCTAACGCCGCCCGCGCCGCCGCAGGTTGGCGGCGATCCGCAGCCTGAGCGCGTTCAGGCGGATGAACCCGGCCGCGTCGGCCTGGTTGTAGGCGCCCGCGTCCTCCTCGAAGGTCGCGATCGCCGGGTCGAACAGCGAGTCGGTCGGCGACGCGCGCCCGACCACGATCGCCGTGCCCTTGTAGAGCTTGAGCCGCACGGTGCCGTTCACCGTGGCCTGCGACTGGTCGATCAGCGACTGCAGCAGGCGCCGCTCCGGGCTGAACCAGTAGCCGTTGTAGATCAGGCGCGCGTAGCGCGGCATCAGGTCGTCCTTGAGCGCGAGCACCTCGCGGTCGAGCGTGATCGACTCCATCGCGCGGTGCGCCTTCAGCATGATCGTCCCCCCGGGCGTCTCGTAGCAGCCGCGCGACTTCATGCCGACGTAGCGGTTCTCGACCATGTCCAGCCGGCCGATGCCGTGTCTTCCGCCGATCGCATTCAGCTTCTCGAGCACCTTGGCGGGCGTCATGCGCCGCCCGTTCACGGCGACGATGTCGCCGCGCTCGTAGGCGAGCTCGACGTGCTCGGCGCGCCCGGGCGCCTTCTCCGGGCTCACCGTGATGCGCCACATCGACTCCTCGGGCTCGTAGTCCGGGTCCTCGAGGATGCCGCCCTCGTAGGAGATGTGGAGCAGGTTGGCGTCCATCGAATAGGGCGCGCCCCCGCCTCGCTTCTTCGATCCCTGCTTCTTGAAGTCGACCGGGATGCCGTGGTGGTCGGCGTAGCGCAGGAGCCGCTCGCGCGAGGTGAGGTCCCATTCGCGCCACGGGGCGATGATCTTGACGTCGGGCATCAGCGCGTAGGCGCCGAGCTCGAAGCGTACCTGGTCGTTGCCCTTTCCGGTCGCGCCGTGCGAGATCGCGTCGGCCCCGGTGCGGCGCGCGATCTCGACCAGATGCTTGGCGATCAACGGCCGGGCGATCGACGTGCCGAGCAGGTACTCGCCCTCGTAGATCGCGTTGGCGCGGAACATCGGGAACACGAAGTCGCGGACGAACTCCTCGCGCAGGTCCTCGATGAAGATCTCGCGCACGCCGAGCATGCGCGCCTTCTTGCGCGCCGGCGCCACCTCCCCGCCCTGGCCGATGTCGGCGGTGAACGTGACGACCTCGCAGTCGTAGACGTCCTGCAGCCACTTCAGGATCACCGAGGTGTCGAGCCCGCCCGAGTAGGCGAGCACCACCTTCCGCACGCCGCCCTGCGCGGCCGGTGACTGCCTCTTCTTCGCCTTTGCCATTCTTCCCGCCATCGATGAATCCGCTTGCCGCTCAGCCCGCGACGCGTCCGAGCAGAAGGTACTCGATCAGCGCCTTCTGCGTGTGCAGCCGGTTCTCGGCCTCGTCCCAGACCACGCTCTGCGGACCGTCGATCACTTCGGCGGCCACTTCCTCGCCGCGGTGCGCCGGCAGGCAGTGCATGAAGATCGCGTCGGGTCTTGCCGCGCGCATCATGTCGGCGTCGACCTGCCAGTCGTGGAACGCGCGCTTGCGCTGGGCGTCCTCGGCCTCGAAGCCCATGCTGGTCCACACGTCGGTGGTGACGAGGTCCGCCCCGCGCACCGCATCCATCGGGTCGGCGAACTCGCGGTAGTGGCCGGTGCCGCGCAGCCCGGCGCGCCCGGGTTCGACCGCATAGCCCGGCGGCGTCGAGACCTGAACCGTGAAGCCGAGCGTCTCGGCGGCCTGCAGCCAGGTGCTGCACACATTGTTCGAGTCGCCGATCCACGCCACCGTGCGTCCCTCGATCGAGCCGCGGTGCTCGGTGTAGGTGTAGATGTCGGCCAGGATCTGGCACGGGTGGAACTCGTTGGTGAGGCCGTTGATCACCGGCACCCGCGAGTGGCGGGCGAAGCGCTCGACGATGTCCTGCTCGAAGGTGCGGATCATGACGATGTCGCACATGCGCGAGATGACCTGCGCGGCGTCCTCGACCGGCTCGCCGCGGCCGAGCTGGGAGTCGCGCGTGTTGAAGTAGATCGCGAAGCCGCCGAGCTGCTGCATGCCGGCCTCGAACGAGAGGCGGGTGCGCGTGCTCGCTTTCTCGAAGATCATCACCAGCGTGCGGTCGGCGAGCGGCCAGTAGCGCTCGTAGCGCCGGAAGCGCTCCTTGATCCAGCGCGTGCGCGCGAAGACGTGGGTGAGCTCGTCGCGCGAGAAATCCTTGAACTGCAGGAAGTGCCGCGGCGCGGTCACGGGCGGGCAGCCGGTCAGTCCGCCGGCCGGGCGAGGAAGGCACGCACGAGCGGCGCGAGCCGCGCGACGAGCTCGTCGGCCTCGGCCGCGCCGATCACGAGCGGCGGCAGCAGCCGCACCACGCGCTCGGCGGTCACGTTGAGGAGCAGCCCGGCGGCGAGCGCTTCGTTCACCAGCGCGCCGCACGGCCGGTCGAGCTCGATGCCGATCATCAGGCCCTTGCCGCGGATGTCGGCGACGCCGGCGAAGCTCCCGAGCGCCTCGGCGAGGCCGGCTCGGATCCGCTCGCCCATCGCGGCGGCGTGCTCGACCAGCCGATCGGCCTGCATCGCGTCGAGCGTGGCGAGGCCGGCGGCGCAGGCGAGCGGTCCGCCGCCGAAGGTCGAGCCGTGGTTGCCGGGCTGGAAGACGCCGGCGGCGGGACCCGCCGCGAGGCACGCGCCGATCGGCATGCCCGAGCCGAGCCCCTTCGCGAGCGGCATCACATCGGGCACCACGTCCGCCCACTGATGTGCGAACCACTTCCCGGTGCGGCCCATGCCGCTCTGCACCTCGTCGATCATCAGGAGCCAGCCGCGCTCGTCGCAGATCTGGCGCAGGAACCGGACGTAGCCGGGGTCGGCGACGCGGATCCCGCCCTCGCCCTGCAGCACTTCGACCAGCACCGCGACGACGTTGCGATTGTGCTCGGCCACGTGACGCACGGCCTGCGCGTCGTTGTACGGCACGCGCACGAACCCGGGCACGAGCGGCTCGAAGCCCGCCTGCGCCTTGCGGTTGCCGGTGGCCGACAGCGTCGCGAGCGTGCGGCCGTGCCAGGCGTGCTCCATGACGACGATGGCGCCGCTCGCGATGCCCTTGCGGTGGCCGTAGAGGCGCGCGAGCTTGATCGCGCACTCGTTCGCCTCGGCGCCGGAGCTGCAGAAGAAGACCTCGTCCATCCGGGCAAGCTCGCAGAGCCGGTCGGCGAGGCGCTCCTGCAGGGGGATCCCGTACAGGTTCGAGGTGTGGATCACCCTCGCGGCCTGGTCCGCGATCGCGCCGACGATCGCCGGATGCGCGTGCCCCAGTCCGGAGACCGCGATCCCGGCGAGCGCGTCGAGGTACCGTCTGCCGGCCTCGTCCCACAGCCAGACGCCCTTGCCGTGCGTGAACGACACCGGCAGCCGCGCGTAGGTGTTCATCACGTGGGAGGGCATGGCTGCGGGCGATCGCGAGGTCGGGAATTGGCCGCGAAAAGCAAACGGCGGCTGGCGCCGCCGTGTGAGACAGGCGGATGGTAGCACATTGTTCCACCAGGAACCGCGCCGCGCCGAGAGCCCGTTCCACACGCGCGACATCTTCAGCCGCGCGCCGACGAGCCGTGGCGCGCTGAACCATGCGCGGCTCCTAGACGAGCTCGCAGTCGCGGATTTCGTCGCCGGCGGCGCGCCGGCGACCGCGCGCGCCGCCGCGGACGGCGCCGCCTGACGCGCGGGCGCTACGACTCCTTCGCGACGAGCGCGACCACCGCCTCGCGGCCCGCCGACCGGCCCGACGGCGCAGGGGCCGGCGTCTGGGGCCGGCAGTCCAGCACTTCGCATTGCCGGTACATCTGCGCCAGCTTGCGCTCGGCATCGGCGACGTCGCGGCCGTGGATCATCAGGTGGTCCACCACCAGGCCCGTCCGGGTGCGGATGCGAAAGGCATACTTCGTGGTCGTCGATGTGTGCAGCGCCATAACCCCTCCCCCTACAAGCACTTGCGTCGTAATTAGCACAGCTCTCCGAGGAGCGCAACGCAACTGCTCACGCGGCCACGGGATTGCCGCGGCGGAATCCGTCCGAGCGTGAGCAGTTGCACACGCCGTGAGCTTCGCTCCATCGGGTCAGCCCGGGGAAGGCGCGCGCGGCGGGGGCCGTCCGCCGGGCAGGCGGGCCCGCCGCTCAGGCGAGCCGCCGCAGGCCGCGCTCCTCGGACGATTTCAGCACCCGCAGGCAGGGCGCGTAGCCGTCGTAGACGATGCCGTGCAGCTCCAGGCGCTTCTGCGAGCGCAGCAGCCCGACCAGGAAGTCCAGGATCGGCCGGGTGATGACCTGGCCCGGGACGAGCACCGGGATTCCGGGCGGGTAGGGCACGATCTGGTCGGCGCAGACGCGCTCGGCGAGCGCCTTGTTCGGGTTTTCCTTCGGGTCGAGCAGCGGCACCGCCTCCCCGCCGCAGTAGTAGGCGTCGCGCGGCAGGCAGCGCAGCCGCGTGAAGTCGGGCACGTCGGGGAACTGGACCAGGCGGCGCGCGGCGCGTCCCTCGCGCGCGATGCGCATCAGCGCGTCGTACAGCCGCGACACCTTGCTCCGCGTCGTGCCGACCGTGAGCAGCAGCGTGACGGTGTTGAACGTGGACTTCTCGACCTGGATGTTGAAGCGGGTGAAGAGCTCGCGCTGCAGGTCCTCGACCGTGCAGCCGCAGCGCGAGATGTCCACGGTCACCTTGGTTGGGTCGAGGCGGATGCCGTCGTGGCGCACATCCTCGGGCAGCAGCTCGTCGAGATCGAGCACGCGGAACACTCCGGTGGAGTTGATCTGCTCGCGCAGCTCGTTCGCCAGCGCGAGCGTGCGCGCGAGCAGCTTGTAGCCCTCCATCATCATCTGCTTGCGCGCCACGTCCAGGCTCGCGATCATCGCGTACTGCGGGCTGGTGGACGTGTGCATGTTGAAGTTCTCGCGGAAGATGTGCTCGTTGAAGGTCGGGTCGTTGACGTGGATCATGCTCGCCTGCGAGAAGGCGCTCATGACCTTGTGCGTGCTCTGGGTCGCGTAGTCGGCCCCGGCCTCGAGCGCGGTGGGGCGGAACGCCGGATGGAAGCGCGCAAAGCCGTACCACGCCTCGTCGATGATCACCTTGATTCCGGCCGCGTGCGCCGCCGCGACGATCGGCGGCAGGTCGTAGCGCAGCCCGTCGTACGTGCACGAGGTGAGGATCAGCGCCTCGGCGTCCTTGTTCGCCTCGATCGCCTCCAGGATGACTTTCTTCGGCACTGGTCCGTAGAGCCCGTACTTGCGGTTCACCGAGGAGTTGAGGTACACCGGGTGCGCGCCCGAGAGCACCACGCCGTGGTGCACCGACTTGTGGCAGTTGCGGTCGAGCAGCAGCTTCTCGCCCGGCGCGAGCAGCGTCTGGAAGATGACCTTGTTGGCGGTCGAGGTGCCGTTGGTCGCGAAGAACGTGCGCCGCGAGCCGAACGCCTGCGCGGCCATGCCCTGCGCCTCGGCGATGACGCCGCGCGGCTCCATCAGGGAGTCGAGCACCGGCACCGACACCGACAGGTCGACGTCGAACACGTGCTCGCCCATGAACTCGTAGAAGTCGTTGATCCAGGGGCTCGCGCGCAGCGACTCGCCGGACGAGTGTCCGGGCGTGTGCCACGAGTCCTTCGCCATCCAGACGTAGTTCTTGAGCTGGTCGTAGAAGGGCGTGCGGGCGCGCTCCTGGATCTCGGCGTTCAGGATCCGGTACATGCCGCGGTAGTCGCGCTCCTCGCGGTAGAAGTAGCCGTCTACCGCCTCGGCGAACAGCGTGTCGACGACCTCGTCCTCGTGCTCCTGCGCGATCAGGATGTAGACGTCGAGCTCCGGGCGCATTCGGGTGATGCGCTGCACGAGCTCGAGCGCGGTCATCTGCAGCCTCTTCGACTTGCCGCCGTCGAGCGAGTAGAGCTTGTCGTCGACGATCGCCGCCTGCACGTCGCCGTCGGACTCGATCGCGGCGAGCGCCTCGCTCGCGGTCGTCACGCCGGTGAAGGTCAGACCGAGCGGGTTGTCGAGCGAGCGGGCGGCCGCGTTCAGGCCCTTCACGAACTCCCGCAGGATCAGGGTTTCGTCGTTGATGACCAGGACGCGGCTGACGGGCTTGCGCATGCGGCTCCACGGGCCCGCGCGCAGCGCTCGCGTTGCCCGGTGCGCGCCCGACGCGCGCCCCCGGTCGCGGGGGCCCTCGAAAGAACGCGCGATTTAACCGCCAAAGCGTGCGCTTTTGCAAGCGAGCTTTGCGCCCGTGTCGCTATAGTGCGCGCCGGCCGCCCGTGCGTGTGCCAGCCGGATGACAGCTCCGCAAACCGACGAATTCGTGATCATCGGCCTCACGCTCGAGGGCCGGCCGTTCCGCCCGAGCGATTGGGCCGAGCGGCTCGCCGGGGTGATGGCGCAGTTCGGCGGCGACCCGCCGTTCCGCTACTCGCCCTATTGCCAGCCGACGGTGTCCGAAGGCGTGAAGTGCGTGGTGGTCGACGCCCGGCTGAAGGCCATCGAGCCGGCCGCCCACCGTTTCCTGGTGAGCTTCGCGAACGACAACGAGCTGCAGGTTCGGCCGGGGCGCAAGACCGCGCGCTCTTGGGACGAAGCGGGGCCGGGCGACGCGCCGCGCGCTCCGGGCGACGACCGCAAGTGAGCCGTTTCCTGGTGAGCTTCGCGAAGGACAACGAGCTGCAGGTTCGGCACCACCCCTGCACAGATCGGCCGTGCCGGCGTCCGCGGCCGCGCCCGCCTGGCGCCTCCGGCCGCGCCGTCGGTCACGGGTGGTTCGTGGCGGCCAGTCGTGGGTTGGCCGGCCGCCGCGAACCGGAACCCATGGGAGGGCGTTTGCGGCCGTAGACGCCGGGCGGGCGCAGCCGCGGACGCGCTTGGCGCACCGACAAACAAAAAAAGACGACCCGAGCGGTCGCCTTCAGCGGCGAACGGGCGCGAGGCTGGGAGGGCGCGCCCGCCGGCTTGTTGCTAAGCCAACGCCTTGACTTGCGCGGCAAGGCGGCTCTTGTGACGCGCCGCCTTGTTCTTGTGGATGATCTTGTCCTTGTCCGCGATGCGGTCGAGCACGCTCGTCGACTGGCGCAGCGCCGCCTCGGCGGCGCCCTTGTCGCCGGCGGCGATCGCCTTGCGGACGTTCTTGATCGCCGTGCGCACCATCGAGCGCATCGACGCGTTGAGCTGGCGCCGCCTCTCGGACTGGCGGGCGCGCTTGCGGGCTTGTGCGGTGTTTGCCATTGCGGTGGCTGAGGGGCGAATTCGGGCCGGAATCGGGCGAGCCGATGATTATAGCGGCAGCCGGGTGGAGGAGCAAGGCTCGGGAGAGGCGCGGCCCGTATAATCCGGCCGCGATGAACCTCCTCCGGGCGATGGCGACGGTGAGCAGCATGACGCTCGTCTCGCGCATCCTCGGATTCGTGCGCGACGCCCTGATCGCGCGGCTGTTCGGCGCCGGGCTCGCCACCGACGCGTTCTTCGTCGCGTTCCGCATCCCGAATCTGCTCCGGCGCCTGTTCGCCGAAGGCGCGTTCTCGCAGGCCTTCGTCCCGGTGCTCGCGGCGCACAAGGCGCGCGAAGGCGAGCAGGCGACCCGCCTCCTCGTCGATCGGGTGGCGAGCCTGCTCTTTCTCGCCCTCGTCGCGGCGACCGCGCTCGGCGTGCTCGCCGCGCCGGCGATCGTGTACGTGAGCGCGCCCGGATTCGCGGCCTCGCCCGCCAAATTCGAGCTGACCGTCACGATGCTGCGGGTGACGTTCCCGTACATCCTGTTCATCGCGCTGGTTTCGCTCGCCGGCGGCGTGCTGAACACCTGGAGCCGCTTTGCGGTGCCGGCGCTCACGCCGACGCTGCTCAACCTGAGCTTCATCGCCGCGGCGCTCGTCGCCGCGCCGTACTTCGAGCCGCAGGCGATGGTGCTCGCCTGGGCGGTGTTCGTCGGCGGGGTCCTGCAGCTCGCCTTCCAAGTGCCGTTCCTCGCGCGCATCGGCATGCTGCCGCGACCGCGGTTCGCGCCGGGCGATCCGGGCGTGCGCCGCATCCTCGCGCTGATGGGGCCGGCGGTGCTCGGCGTTTCGGTCGCGCAGGTGAGCCTGCTCGCCAACACGATCTTCGCTTCCTTCCTGCAGACCGGCAGCGTGTCCTGGCTCTACTACGCCGACCGCCTGATGGAGTTTCCGACCGGGCTGCTCGGCGTGGCGCTCGGCACGATCCTGCTGCCTAGCCTGGCAAAGCACCACGCGCACGCCGCCGCCGAGGAGTACGCCAGGCTGCTCGACTGGGGCCTGCGCCTCACCCTGATGCTCGCGCTGCCGGCCGCGCTCGCGCTCGCCATCGTCGGGGTGCCGCTCATCACCACGCTCTTCTTCTACGGCGAATTCACGCTGAACGACGTCGCGATGACCCGCCAGGCGCTGGTGGCCTACAGCGTCGGGCTGGCGGGCCTGATCCTCGTCAAGGTGCTCGCGCCGGGCTTCTATGCCCGGCAGGACATCCGCACGCCGGTGCGCATCGCGATCGTCTCACTCGGCGCGACGCTGGTCACGAGCGCGGCGCTCATCTACCCGCTGCGCCACGCCGGTCTCGCGCTCGCCATCGGGCTCGGCGCCTGCCTGAACGCGGCACTGCTCTACCGGCGCCTGCGTCGCGACGGCATCTACGCGCCGCAGCCGGGCTGGCGCGCATTCGCGCTCAAGATCGCCGCCGCGCTCGCGGCGATGGGTGCGGCGCTGTGGTTCGCGATGGGTCCCGAGGCGTGGTGGATCGCGGCCTCCGGGCCGCACCGGATCGTCGCCCTCGCGGGTCTGGTGGGGCTTGGCATGGCGACCTACTTCGGTGCACTATGGGGCCTCGGGTTCCGGCTGCGCGACTTCTCCAGGCGCGCGGCGTAGCACGGGCCCGGGCCACACGCACCGTGACCGCCAGACTCGACCGCTTCGCCGAGCTCGTCACCCGGGACCAGTTCAACCTCGCCGAGGTCTGCCTGATGGTCGCCGAGGACGAGTACCCGGACGTCGATGCCGCGCGCTGGCTCGACCACATCGAGGCGATGGCCGCGACCGTGCGCGGGCGGTTCGCGGCCGACGCGTTCCCCGAGCAGCGCGTCGCGGCGCTCAACCACCACCTGTTCGAGGAGCTGCGGTTCAGCGGCAACCTCGATGCGTACCGCGACCCGCGCAACAGCTACCTGAACGAGGTGCTCGCGCGGCGCACCGGGATCCCGATCACGCTTTCGATCGTCTACCTCGAGGTGGGGCGACGCGTCGGCCTGCGGCTGCAGGGCGTGTCCTTCCCCGGCCACTTCCTCGTCAAGCTGCGCGTTGCGCGCGGCCAGCTGGTGCTCGATCCGTTTGCCGGCGGGACGCCGCAGTCGCTCGAGGACCTGCGCGAGCGTCTCGCCCAGCTCGCGCCCGAGGCGCGCGAGGCCGGCATCGACGTCACCGAGTTCCTCGAGCCGGCGACGCCGCGGCAGATCGTCGCGCGCGTGCTGCGCAACCTGAAGTCGATCTACCTCGAGGCCGGGCGCTATGCGCAGGCGCTCGCGGTCATGAACCGGATGCTGCTGGTGGTGCCCGAGTCCGCAGAGGAGCTGCGCGACCGCGGGCTCGTCCACGACCGGCTGCAGTGCTTCCGCGCCGCGCTCGCCGACCTCTCGAATTACCTGCGCCGCGCGCCGCCCGCCGCGCCGGACGTCATACAGATCCGCGAGCGCGTCCTCGAGCTGCGCGCGGCGTGCGCGCGGCTGCACTGAGCACCGCCCGGGGGACCGCGGCGCGCGGCTTCCGGCGCAGGGCGAAAGCCGCTAAAATTCAACGCTTTTGCAGCGTCAACCGGGTTTTCGCGCCGTGCTCGTCACGCGAGGCAATGCGCCGCGGCTCGATCGGCCGACCGCAGTCACGATCGGCAATTTCGACGGCGTCCACAAGGGTCACCAGGCGATGCTCGCGCGCCTGGTCGCGGCCGCGCGGCCGCGCGGACTGGTGGCGAGCGTGCTCACCTTCGAGCCGCATCCGCGCGAGTTCTTCGCGCCGGCAGCCGCCCCGACCCGGCTCACCAGCCTGCGCGAGAAGCTCGAGCTCCTGGCCGCGCAGGGCGTGGCGCACGTGCACGTGCAGCGCTTCTCGCGCGCCTTCGCCGCGCTGCCGGCCGAGGACTTCGTGCGCCGGATGCTCGCCGAGGCGCTCCGGGTGCGCTGGCTGCTCGTCGGCGACGACTTCCGCTTCGGCGCACGGCGCGCCGGCGACCTCGCGCTGCTCGTGCGCGCCGCGCCATCGCACGGCTTCGAGGTCGAGGCGATGCCGAGCGTGGCGATCGGGGAGACGCGCGTTTCCAGTTCCGCGGTGCGCGACGCGCTCGCGCGCGGCGATCTCGCCCGGGCGCGGGTGCTGCTCGGCCGCAACTACAGCATCAGCGGGCGGGTGGTGCACGGCGACAAGCTCGGGCGCGCGCTCGGCTTCGCCACCGCGAACGTGCAGCTCAAGCACAACCGGCCGCCGGTCACCGGCATCTTCGCGGTGCGCGTGCACGGCATGGCCGATGCGCCGCGCCACGGCGTCGCGAGTCTCGGCGTGCGGCCGACGGTGAAAGCGGACGGCCGCGCGACGCTCGAGGTGCACCTGTTCGATTTCTCCGGCGACCTCTATCGGCGCCACCTGCGGGTCGAGTTCGTGCAGAAGATCCGCGACGAGGAGAAGTACCCCGATCTCGAGACGCTGCGCGCGCAGATCGCGCGCGACTGCGACGCTGCGCGCGCGGCGCTCGCGGCGGCGGATTGACGCCGTCGCACCGAGAACACTGCGATCATGGGTGCGCTTGCGAAGGAGGGGATCTGCAAGGGGCTTGCCTCTTGTTCGTTCGGGGATACACAAGGAGGAGCCCCTTGTTCGTGCGACCCCCAAGGGTCTGATGGAAGAAGCACCAACCGCAACCCGAGCCGACGTCTGGACGAAGCAATGGCGGACTACAAGAAGACCCTCAACCTCCCCGACACGCCGTTCCCGATGCGCGGCGACCTCGCGAAGCGCGAGCCGCAGTGGATCCGGCGCTGGCAGGAGACCCGGCTCTACGAGCGCATCCGCGCCGCCTCCGCGGGCCGCCCGCGGTTCGTGCTGCACGACGGCCCGCCGTACGCGAACGGCGACATCCACATCGGCCACGCCGTCAACAAGATCCTGAAGGACATGATCGTCAAGTCGAAGCAGCTCGCCGGCTTCGACGCGCCTTACGTCCCGGGCTGGGACTGCCACGGCCTGCCGATCGAGCACCAGATCGAGAAGCTCCATGGCAAGGCGCTCGACGCCAACCGCGCGCGCGAGCTCTCGCGCGCCTACGCCGCCGAGCAGATCGAGCGGCAGAAGCGCGACTTCATCCGCCTCGGTGTCCTCGGCGACTGGGACGCGCCGTACAAGACGATGGAATTCCGCACCGAGGCCGAGGAAATCCGGGCGCTCGGGCGCATCCTCGCCGGGGGCTGCTCTTCCGCGGCCAGAAGCCGGTCAACTGGTGCATCGACTGCGGCTCGGCGCTCGCCGAGGCCGAGGTCGAGTACGAGGACCGCACCTCCGATGCGATCGACGTCGCGTTCGAGGTGGCCGACCGCGAAGCGCTGGCGCGCGCGTTCGGGCTTTCGAACCTGCCGCCCCAGACCGCATACGCGGTGATCTGGACCACCACGCCGTGGACGATTCCCGCCAACCAGGCGGTCTGCGTGCACCCCGAGTTCGAGTACTGGCTGCTGCGCACGCCGAGGGGACTGCTCGTGCTGGCGGCCGCGCTCGCGCCCGCGGCGCTCGCGCGCTACCGGCTCGAAGGCGAGACGCTCGCCGCCGCCAGGGGCGCCGCGCTCGACGGCGTCGGCCTGCGCCATCCGCTCTACGGCCGCCCGGTGCCGCTGATCGTGGGCGGGCACGTGACGCTCGAGGCCGGCACCGGGCTCGTGCATACCGCGCCGGCGCACGGCCTCGAGGACTACGAAGTCGGCCAGCGCTACAAGCTGCCGGTCGACAACCCGGTGGGCGACGACGGGCGCTTCTTCGCGAGCGTGCCGCTCGTCGGCGGCGCCCTGGTGTGGGACGCGAACGCCACGGTGATCGCCGAGCTCGACCGCAAGGGACTGCTGCTCGAACGCGCGAAGACCACGCACAGCTACCCGCACTGCTGGCGGCACAAGACCCCGATCATCTTCCGCGCGACCACGCAGTGGTTCGTCGGCATGGACTTGAAGCGCGCCGACGGTCGCACGCTGCGCGAGACCGCGCTCGACGCGGTGAACGCGACCGCGTTCTACCCGGCCTGGGGGCAGGCGCGGCTGCACGGCATGATCGCCAACCGCCCGGACTGGTGCGTCTCGCGCCAGCGCAACTGGGGCGTGCCGATCGCGTTCTTCGTCCATCGCGAGACGGGCGCGCTGCATCCCGGGACGCCGGCGCTCCTCGAGCGCGCCGCGCAGGCGGTCGAGCGGGGCGGCATCGAGGCCTGGTTCGCGATGAGCGCAGCCGACTTCGGCGTGGACGAGCGCGCGTACGCGAAGCTCTCCGACACGCTCGACGTATGGTTCGACTCCGGCACGACGCACTTCACCGTCATGCGGCGCGAGCCGGAGCGGTTCAAGTGGCCGGCCGACCTGTACCTGGAGGGCTCCGACCAGCACCGCGGCTGGTTCCACTCGTCGCTGCTCACCGCGTGCGCGATGGACGGGCGCGCGCCGTACGACGGCCTGCTCACCCACGGGTTCGTCGTCGACGGCGGCGGGCACAAGATGTCGAAGTCGCGCGGCAACGTCATCGCCCCGCAGGAGGTGTCGGGCACCCTCGGCGCCGAGATCCTGCGGCTGTGGGTCGGCGCCACCGATTACTCGGGCGAGCTCTCGATCTCGAACGAGATCCTGAAGCGGGTGGTCGAGAGCTACCGGCGGATCCGCAACACGCTCAGGTTCCTGCTCGCGAACCTGTCGGACTTCGACCCGGAGCGGGACGCAGTTGCGCCTGCCGAATGGCTCGAGATCGACCGCTACGCGGTGGCCCTCGCGGCCGCCTTCCAGGACGAGCTCGTCGCCCATTACGGGCGCTACGAGTTCCACCTCGTCGCGCAGAAGCTGCAGATCTTCGCCTCCGAGGACCTCGGCGCCTTCTACCTCGACATCCTGAAGGACCGCCTGTACACGACCCGGGCCGACTCGCTGGCGCGGCGTTCGGCGCAGAGCGCGCTGTGGCACGTCACGCACAGCCTGCTCAGGCTGATGGCGCCGATTCTCTCGTTCACCGCCGAGGAGGCGTGGGGCGTGCTGACCAGGCGGCCCGAGGACAGCGTCTTCCTGCACGTCTGGCACCGCTTTCCGGAGGTTCCCGAGAGCGTGCAGCTTCTCGCGCGCTGGAAGCTCCTGCGCGAGGTGCGCGCCGAGGTGGCGAAGTCGCTCGAGACGCTGCGCGAGGCCGGCAGGATCGGCTCGTCGCTGCAGGCCGAAGTCGAGGTGCGCGCGACGGGCGAGCGCCATCGCGCCGCCGCGCACCTCGGCGACGACCTGCGCTTCGTGCTGATCACCTCGCAGGCGCGCGCGGTCGAGGCCGCAGCGGAGGCCGGGCGCGCGATCGTGGCGACGCCGAGCCTGCACGCGAAATGCGAGCGCTGCTGGCACCACCGGGCCGACGTCGGGGCCGATGCGGCGCATCCGACCCTGTGCGGGCGCTGCACGGCCAACCTCTTCGGCGCGGGCGAGCCGCGCCGGTTCGCTTGAGCGCGGTCGGCGCCGGCGCCTGGCGCCCGGTGGCCGCGTGGCTCGCCGTCGCGCTCGGACTCGCGCTGCTCGACCAGGCGACCAAGGCGCTGGTCCAGGCCCATCTCGTCCCGGGCGAGGTCGTGCGCGTCTCGGGCTTCTTCAACCTGGTGCTGGTGTTCAACACCGGTGCCGCGTTCAGCTTCCTCGCCGGCGCCTCGGGCTGGCAGCGCGAGCTCTTCATCGGCATCGGCGTGGTCGCCGCGGCGGTGATCGTGGTGCTGCTGCGGCGTCATCCGCACGAGCGGCTGTTCGGGGCCGGCCTGACGGCGATCCTCGGCGGCGCGCTCGGCAACCTGTATGACCGCGTGAACCTCGGCAGGGTGGTCGATTTCCTCGACTTCCACGCGCTCGGCTGGCACTGGCCGGCGTTCAACCTGGCCGACTCGGCGATCACCGTCGGCGCCGCGCTCGTGATCCTCGACGCGCTGCGCCCGTCGCGGCGTAAAGACCCTGATTAGCGGGGCGGATTTGCCGCAGAGGCGCGGAGGGCGCGGAGCAATCCGCGGTCCGGCGCGCTCGGAAACCGGCCTCCTCTGCGTGCTCTGCGCCTCTGCGGCAATTCGAGTTCGCTCCGCGCGGCTGTGGCAATATCCGGGGTCCGATGGAAGTCATTCTCGCCAACCCGCGCGGCTTCTGCGCCGGCGTCGACCGCGCGATCGAGATCGTCGAGCGCGCGCTCGAGCGCCACGGCGCGCCGATCTACGTGCGCCACGAGATCGTGCACAACCGGTTCGTCGTCGAGCGCCTGCGCGCCAGGGGCGCGGTGTTCGTCGAGGCGCTCGCCGAGGTGCCGCGCGGGGCCACCGTGATCTTCTCCGCGCACGGCGTCTCGCAGGCGGTGCGGCGCGAGGCGGCCGAGCGGGGGCTGCGCGTGTTCGACGCGACCTGCCCCCTGGTGACCAAAGTGCACGTCGAGCTCGCCAAGTGCCGCGCCGAGGGCCGCGAGGTCGTCATGATCGGGCACCGCGGGCATCCCGAGGTCGAGGGCACGATGGGGCAGTCCGCGGGCGGCCTGCACCTGGTCGAGAACGTGGCCGACGTCGAGCGCCTGGCGGTCGCGGACCCGGATCGGCTCGCGTACGTGACGCAGACCACGCTCTCGGTCGACGACGCGGCGGCGATCGTCGAGGCGCTGCGGCGGCGCTTTCCCGCGATCGCCGGACCGAAGAAGGACGACATCTGCTACGCGACGCAGAACCGGCAGGACGCGGTCAAGCTCCTCGCGCGCGCAGTCGACGTCGTGCTCGTCGTCGGCTCGCCGAACAGCTCGAACTCGAACCGCCTGCGCGAGGTGGCCCAGCACATGGGCGTGCCGGCGTTCATGGTCGACGACGCCGCGGACCTGCGCGCCGAGTGGGTCGCGGGCAAGCGCCGCGTCGGCGTCACCGCCGGCGCCTCGGCGCCCGAGGTGCTGGTGCAGGACGTGGTCGCGCGCCTGCGCGCGCTCGGCGCCGGGCGCGTGCGCACGCTCGACGGGGTCGCCGAGCACGTGAGCTTCCCTCTGCCGAAGGGCCTGCACGCGTAGGGCGACGTTGCAACGGGCCGCCTTCGCCCGTGCGGCGCTCGTCTACTCGCGGCTCTTGGGCGGCAGGCCGGCGACGCCCGGCGGCAGAAGCGAGGCGAAGTCCATCTCGATCAGCACCTGGCTGTTCACGGCCGTGCCTTTCAGCATGCCCGCGGAGAACTGCGCCGCCGCGAACGCGGCCGCGGCGGCCGCGCCGAACCTGTCCCCCGGAGTGGATTCGACCACGATCGCCTGCTCCACCTTGCCGTCCGCGCCGATCAGCAGGCGCACGACGGCGTGGCCGCCCTCGGGCGGCGCGCCCTGCGGGTACCTCGGCTCGACCCGCGTCAGGAGGCGCGGCCGCGCGTCGAGCTGCGAGGGCAGGTAGTAGCGCGCCGGCGCGGGCAAGCCGCGCGGCGCGCTCGCCTGCGCCAGCGTCGGAGGCGCGGCAGGCGCCGCCGCTGCGGCCGCAGCCGGGCGCGCGGCCTGCGCGCTCGCCTCGCTATCCGCCCCGACCAGGCGCGCGCGCACTGGTTGCCCGCCCGCCGTGCCGCGGGCCTGCGCCGCGCCGGAGAGCGGCGCCGCCACCACGTAAGCCGCGGTGCCGTGCAGGACGATCGACGCGGCGAGCGCGGCGGCGAGGCGGTGCGCCGGTGCGGTGGACGGCGGTCTCACGGCAAAGGGTGCGAGGGTGCGGCGCACATGCAAGAGCCGCGCAAGACCCGCGCGGGACGCAAGGCGTCGCGCGCGGGTCTGGGGGCTGCGGGCGTCCCGCCTACTGCGAGATCTCCCGCCAGGTGATGCGCTTGCCGGTCGGCGCACCCGAGGCGATCGGCGCCTCGAACGTCGTCGGCGTACCGCTCGAGTCCATGCCGATCACCACGATCCGCCCGTCGGGCAGCCGGATCACGTTGATGCCGACCGCGAGCGCGTTGGAGAGTCTCGAGCCGATCGGCTGCGTCGCGCCCGCGGGCGAGAGACCGGTGGCGTAGTCGAAGAAGTTCTTGTAGCTGTACCCGCCCGGAGCGCAGGCCGTGTTGCCGGGCACGTTCGAGGCCACCACCAGCGTGCCGAGCTGCAGCTTCATCTCGACGTTGACGCGCTCGCCCGCGTCCATGAAGTCCACGTACCACCCGAGCGGCGAGCTGCAGTTCCCGCTCGACTGGTCGCAGGTCACGAAGCGGTCGGTGCCGTTCGTGCTCATGTCGAGGCGCTTGAGGTCCGCGCGCAGGTTGGTCGACACCGGGGTCTGCGTGAGCGGATCCTTGATCGCGTAGAGGCTCTGCACCTGGGTGTCGGTGACGTCGGTCGGGCCGAGGTAGCGCCCGGTCGCGACGTACACGAACGGCACCGGCGGGCTGCCGACCTCGGCGAGCTCGGGCCGCACGGTGATCGGCTGCGGGTTGCCGTTTCCGTCCTTCACCGCGGTGAGGAGCTGTGCCTCGCGTCCTAGCGGCGCCATGATCGGGTTCCCGCCCGAGTCGACCGAGTCGTTCACGTCGAAGCGCCAGACGTTGCCGAGGAGGTCGGTGCCGTAGACGCGCGCGGTGGTGTTGTTCTGCGCCGCGTTGCCGCTCACCCAGTTGCGGATCTTGGCGAGCCCGCTGGGGGTGGTGGCGTCGCCGGCGCCGGTGCCGATCTTGTACAGGATCTCGCCGGTCATCGCGTCGAGCACGTAGAGGTAGCCCTTGCCGTCGCCGGGGCTCACGTTGTTGTAGCCCGAGGTGACGAACACCACCCACCTGCCGTTCTCCAGCTTGCTGATCACCGGGTTGCCGTAGCTGTACCCGAGGTCGCAGTCGGAGTACCGGTTGGTCGGGCCGAAGCAGACGCCGTCGTTGGCGAACTCCCACAGCGCCACCGGGTTCGCCGGGTCGGTGACGTCGAGCGCGTAGTAGGCGCGGCCGCCCTTGTTCAGGCCGGCGACCAGGATCGTCTTCCACGAGCCCGACGCGGTGTCGTACACGTCGCCGGCCGACGGCGTCGCATCGACGCTGTATTCGTGCATCTGCGCCCAGTTGGTGTCGGCGAGGCGATGCAGCCGCGACAGCACCGCGCGCGGGACGAATGCCCAGGCCTCCTCGCCGCCCTGCGGGTCGGACACCGACCTACCGGCGTAGAACGCGTGCAGCATGCCGTCGTTCGCCGCGGCGAAGACGAGCGGCACGCGACCGAGACCCCCGTTCGAGCTATTGATGGCGGTCTTGAACGCGTCGTAGCCGGTGTCGGTGTAGTCGAAGAAGGGATCGCGCACGTACACCGGCTGCGAGTTCACGATATCGCCGAGCACGTGAGTGCGCTTGCGGTAGAGCCTGCTCGCGTCGTTCGGCGTGAAGTCCTCCAGCCCGCGCTGGCCGCGGACGAAGTTCACCAGGTTGGCGCCGGCCGCCGGGGTGCGCTGGTCCGCCGTTTCGTTGGTGCCGTCGGTCATCAGGCCCCATTGCGTGAAGCTCGCGGTCTGGGTCGCGCCGAAGAACGCCTGCTCGGTCGCGTCGAGGCCGGTGACGGGCGAACCGGTCGGGTTGCCGGCGCCGTCGCACGACATCGTGTCCCAGGCGAAGTCCACCAGGTTGGTCGACCCCCAGTTGGGCCGGTGCAGGTGGATCTTGCGGGTATCGCACGCAGCCTTCGCGCGCAGGTCGAGCTTCGACTGCGCCGACCAGACCACGCCGGGCAGCACCATGCCCGTCGCCAGATCGATCTCGCGCGCCTGCAGCTCGCCCGCCCACTCGCCGGTGGTGTAGAGCGGCGTGAAGACCAGCCGGTCGGTGAGCGTCGGCTCCAGGCTCGAGGTCGCCGCCGCCGCCGCCGAGGCGAGCCGCACCTGGATCGCCGAGAGCGCGGTCTGCAGCGAGACCGCGAGGCTCGTCGGATCGCTCGCGCTGAACGCCTGGCCGCGGCCGTTCACCGCCGCGTGCCAGAGGTCGTCGATCCGAGCCGCCGAATCCGGGCTGGTTGAACTTGGGTTCAGGACTGACGGATTCGGGTTCGGCCAGCCGAGCGTGCCGTCGCGCAGCCCCGCGAACGCTCCGGTGCCGTCCTTGTAGTCGGGCTGGAAGTCGAGCTGGCCCGAGAGCCCCATGCCGAGCGTGAAGGTCGTCATGTGCTGGTGCTGCGCCGTGTCGTCCTCGGGGTCGGTGCCGGCCTGGGGCACGTTGTTATCGCTCACGTCGTCGCCATTCGTGTTGGTGGAGCCCGCCGGCCGCAAGTCGTTCCGGTAGTAGTACTCGGCGACATCGGCGAGCGTGTTGCCGACGCTCGCCGAGGTCGCGGTGGTCGTGCCGGCATCGCAACCGGTGGTCGAGCTTCCCGGGCTGACCTGGCTCGTCGTGCCGCAGCCGCTGGCGATCGCATTGTCGATCGTCGCTGTCGGAAAGCACGCGTTGTTGTTCGTCTGCGACCAGCTGGAGGTCGTCGTGTATCCGGTCTGATTCGTCGTCAGCGTGCGCTGATGCCGGTCCGCGCGCCGTTGCGAGGCGTTACAGGGCCAAGCGCCCGCGGCCTCGACGTCCTCGTAGAACTCCTGCGTTGTCACGGTGCTGACCGTGCCGCTGTCGTACATCGGCCGCGGCGTGAGGCCGAGGTTGGCGTCCTCGTTGCCCATGGTCGAGCTGTCGATCCGCTGGCCCTGGCCATAGTTCCAGTAGCCGTCGGTCGTGAGAATGGCGAAATTCTGCTGGCACGAGAACTGGACCGGGTCGTCGTTCATTCCCGAGTTGATCCCGCTCGTGATGCCGGCGTAGTGCCGGCCGACGCGCGAGAGCGCCTCGCGCAGCGGCGTCCAGCTGTGCGCGCGCTGCGCGTAGAACATGTCGAACCAGGCCTGCTTGTGGCTCGGCGTGAAGTTGTCGATCCTGAGGTACTTGTTCGCCGCCACCGTGATGTTGTTCGTGGCGCTGCCGCAGCTCGAGCTGTCGTTCGGGCAGATGGTGATGAAGCCGACGCGGAAGCTGTCGTTCAGGGTGGCGAACGCGCGGCCGGCCGCGCTCTTCATCGTCATGAGCCGCGTGCGGTAGTACGCGTGCCAGTTCGCGAAGTTCTGCTGCTCGGTCGCGGTCGTGATCGGAACCTTGACCCAATTGCCGGGGTTCGCGGCTGCCGGAGAACCTCCGCTCGAGGTGCCGTCATCGGTGTCGCATTCGGCATCCTTCTGGAGTGCAGTCAACCCTTCCCATTCGGCGAGCGCCGTCGCGTCGCCCGCTTTCCAGCGGTAATAGTAGGCGGGCTCGCTCGCCGAGGAGCCGTTCGGTGTGAACGAGGTGCTCAGGTTCACGCTGCCCGAGGGGGAGTTCGAGGAGAAGCCGTCGAGTCGCGCGCCGGTGAAGCTCGCGTCCGGGAAATCGGTGCCGTCGGCGTTCTTCGGCGGGAAGTAGGTATTGCCAGGATTGTAGTAGATCGTGTTGCAGAGATGGCTCTTGCCGCCGACGTCGCCGTTGTAGGCCGAGGCGCTGTCGGGCATGTAGGTCGAGTCCATGCTGCCCGAGTCGTCCAGGACGAACATGACGTTCGGCGGGATCTGCGCGGTCGAGGCGCTCGCGAGCGGCGCGTTGGAGATCTCGGTGAGCGCGGCTGTCGCGTACGGCGGGGTCGCCAGGAACGCGACGAGCGTCGCGCCAGCGACGATGCGCTTGCACCGCCGCGCGGGCGCGGCCGGCATGCGAGGTTTCGAGCTCATTTGAGACCTCCAGGACACGGTGAAACCTCCATCCCTTGGTTCAGTACATCATCGCCTGCACGAAGCTGACGGTGTTCTTCGGGCCGTCGATGCGCGCAGTGATGCGGTAATACGGTTGCGACGTGCCGGTGAGCGCCTTCTCGCCGTACACCACGCCGCCCTTCGAGCCGGTCTTGCCGGGGTCGGCGAGCGTCACGCACTCCTGGTTGGGCGGGGCGGCCGGCGGCGTGATGCCGCCGGCGAGCGCGCACATGCGGTGGATCACGAAGCGCACCTTGTTGCCGGCCGCGTCGGTCGCGAGCGCCGGGTCGTGCCAGCCCGCGAGCGGCAGCGTCACCGGATTGAACGTCTTGTCCCAGGTGGCGTAGTAGCCGCTCGCGGTGTCGTTGGTCTCCAGCGTGAGCGGGCCCTGCGCGGCGAGCCACGTGCGCGCCGCCTCGATTCCGAGGTCGCCCGCCACCGTGGCGCTCTGCCGGAACGTCAGGTTCCCGGCCATCAGCGTTGCGCCGCCGGAGGAGCGGATCACCGCCAGGCCGACCATGGTCATGGCGACCAGCACGATCAGCGCGACGAAGAGCACCACGCCGTGCTGCGACCGGCGCGCGGGCGTGCGCCGTGCAGGACGGGCATGGGCAAGGGCGGGTGCGGTCCTCATGGCGCGGTCCCCCAGATCATGTTGCGAAGCGGGATCACGGTCTCGTAGACGCTGTAGCGGTAGCGCCGCCAGTTGTTCGGGCTGGGCGGATTCTCGGCGCAGCCGGCGAACCCGTCGGCGGTGCCGTCGGCGTTGGTCATCGTGAAGTTGGTGCGTACGAGCGCCCCGCTCGCGCCGCTCGTCCATTGCGGATTCGGGCTGCATGCGGCGCGGTCCCACTGGGCGCTCCGCGCGAGCAGCCCCACGCGCAGCGCGCGCAAGGCGCGCCAGTTGGCGCCGGCCGGGGTCGCTGTCGTCCACTCGCTGTCCTCGACGAGGCCGTTGCCGTTGGCGTCCACGCCGTATTCGGCCTGCAGGTCGACGATGCCGTCGGCCATCTCGAGCACCGTGCCGACGCCGAAGGTGGCGTCGGCGACCACCAGCCGGCGGTTCGAGACCTGCCAGACGTTGCGGCGCGGCAGCGGCCCGAGGTTGTAGGCGAAGCCCGAGGCCGGCGTGAAGGCCGCGGCGACGCCGCCCTGGTTGGCATCGTTGCCGCCCTGGGCGTGCTCGAGCTGCAGCGGGTCGGCTGCCGGGCGGTCGGTGATCTGCTGCAGCACGCACGGCGGCGCGGCTCCGGTGCCGACGAAGACCACCTTGTCGCCGACGTCGAAGCCGGCGCGCCCGGCGCTGTCCATGGTCTTGGTGGTGCCGGTGGAGGCGGTGAAGGTGCGCGCGGCCACGAAGTAGGCCGAGTTGCCGTAGAGCACCCGGATCTCGTCCGGCGCCCCGGCCGCGCCCTGCACGATCTCGAGCGGCACGAACGCGAAGTCGACGTCCTTCACCGCGGCCGCGTTGTTGTACGCGTCCACCGTGCAGCCGATCTGGTCGTCGCCCGAGAGGCCGAGGCCGTAGCCGCCGTGCTGCACGTCGTTCTGCAGCGCGAAGAGGCCGATCGCGCCGGAGCTCTGCGCGTCGGCGCCGTGGGTGGTGTTGCGCTTCTGCGCCTCGGAGACCGCGAGCACCTGGAAGATCACCACGATGCCGATCATGCCGATCAGCACGCCGACCAGGATCTCGATCAGGCTCAGGCCGCGCTGGCGGCGGGGTGCGGGGGGTCGTCGTGAGTGCGCGCATCGCTCGCCCCGCCTAGTTGACGTAGCCCACCACCGTGTGGCGGCTCGGCCGGGTCTCGCTCGGGGCCTGCCAGCACAGGGTGATCGTCACGCGGTTCGAGATGCCGGTGTCCACTTGCACCTGCTGCATGGCGGCGGTGGCGCCCGGCAGCAGCGGCTTCGCCCCCGAGTTGGCCGCGTCGGTGACCGCGTCGGCCCACGAAGTGACGACCGCGCTCGCGGCGACTCCGCCCGTGAAGTTGCAGGTGGCCGGATCGCCGTCGGTGTTGTGGGCCATGTTGAGGAGCGAGGCCTGCATCGCCGCGTCGTTCGAGCGGTCGGCGTTCACCCAGATCTGGGCGAGCAGCCGGTTGGCGAGGTTCACCGCCTCGATGCGGTACTGCGCGTCGGCGAGCACGTTGACCGAGCGCGCCTGCATCGCCACCAGCGCGAGAATGCCGATCGAGAAGATCAGGATCCCGATCAGCGCCTCGAGCAGCATCATGCCGCCCTGGGTCTTCCCTGGATATCGGGTTCATCGACGGCTCCTCAGCAGGCGCGGGTGTCGTTCGCGTCGGTGACGGCGGGGTCGCACATCCGCACCCGCCCGCCCGGCGTGACCACCACGCGCAGGCAGCGCATCGGCTCGCTGCCGGCCGGGGTCTTGCAGGCGCCGCCGGTCGGATTCGAGACGTCGAACACGGCGTTCGCGGTCAGCTCGGCACGCCCGATCGGATTGAACGTGACCGTCCCCGCGGTCGTCGCGGTTGGCGCGGAAGGCACCACGGCCGCGATCGCGACGACGGTCGCGTTGGCCTGGCCGCTGCCCGCGAACCCGGAGCGCCCCTCGACGAACTGGAAGCCGAGGGTACTGCTTGGCCCGCACCATCCAGTGCGGCCCGGCCGTGTTGACGTTCGGTCCGCCGACGTTGTCCTCGACCGGCTCGGTGTCGGTGAGCAGGAACTCGACCTGCGCGTTGCGGCGCAGCGCCTCCGTGCGCGCGATCTGCAGGCCGGCCGAGATCGACTCGGCGCCGGCGCGCAGCTTCTGGTTGTGCAGCATCTGCACGAAGGTCGGCATCGCCAGCACCATCAGGATGCCGAGCAGCACGAGCCCCGTCAGGAGCTCGATGATCGTGAGGCCGCGCGCGGAGCGGATCAGCATACCCCGCCCTTCTTGGTGACCCAGCACGAGGCGTTGCCCGACCAGCCGCTCACCCCGGTGACGGTGGAGGCGCGCTGGTTCGCCTGGTCGATCGTGTAGACGAAGCCACCCATGCCCTCGCCCGCCGCGCCGGTCGCCGTCACGGTGTAGGTGCCGGGGCCGAGGTTGCTGCACGCGTAGGCGAAGTACTTCTTGCTCCCGGACATCACCGCGGCGTTGCACGGCAGGCCGGCCGCATCCGCGCCGGCGTAGCTGCGGTTGTCGAGGAAGTATTGCTCCATCTTCCCGCGCGTCTCCATCAGGGTCGAGGTCGCCTCGGCGATCTTGCCGCGGCGGACGTAGTCCGAGTAGCTCGGGTAGGCGATCATCGCGAGGATGCCGATCACCACGACCACGATCATCAGTTCGAGCAGGGTGAATCCGCGTTGGGCGCTCATCGTCTTTTCCCCTTGATGGACGCTTGCATCATAGGAGGCGCGTGGGCGAGCGCAAACGCCGCCCGATGACCGGCCGCCGGCGGGGAACGAGCGGCGCACGGGCGCGGCGCGGTGCGGAACTATTTCACGCAGGACGGCGCGGTGCCGCCGCACCCCGCCCATACGCCGCGTGCGCCGCGTGCGCGTCGGTGGGAGCGCCGCTGCGGACTACCATTAGACAAAGTCCAGATCCTGCAGTACCATGCATTCGATGGAATTTCAGTCCGGATTTCAGTCCATTACAGACGGGCGGCGCGAGCACGTCGATCCGGTTCCGGTCACGCGTGAGGACGTCGCGGCGCGCCTGCGCGCCCACGGCATCGCGCCCACGCACCAGCGCATCGAGATCGCGCACGCGCTCTTCGAGCGGCGCGCGCATCTGTCGGCCGATCAGATCCTCGCGGCCGTGAACGCGCGTCACCCCGAGGCGTCGAAGGCCACGGTCTACAACACGCTCAAGCTCTTTCTCGAGCGCAAGCTGATCCGCGAGCTGATCGTCGACCCGGTGAAGATCTTCTACGATCCGAACACCACGCCGCACCACCATTTCTACGACGTGGTGACCGGTGAGCTCACCGACATCCCCGCCGATGCCTTGCGCATCGAGGGTCTGCCGTCGCTGCCGCCGGGCACCGTCGCCGAAGGCATCGATGTCATCATCCGCACGCGGCCGCTGGGGGCGGGTGAGCCGCCCCCTGGACCGGCGCTATAATCGCCGCGCCCCGCCCCCGCGCGCGGCGGGCGCCTTCGGTGCCGCTGGCGTAGCTCAGCTGGTAGAGCAACTGATTCGTAATCAGTAGGTCCGCGGTTCGAGTCCGCGCGCCAGCACCAAAGAAACAAAGCGTCATTGGGGGGCAGGTCCCAGTCTCGGCGCAAGCGGTATCTGATCGGCGCGCGGCTTCACTTTGCGAAGAGGGCTTGCGTGCCTTGCGTTCTCGCCATATCGGGCCTCGGCTTCGAAGCCGAAGAGCCCGGAATGATCCGAGCGCTCGCGGACACCCGCTCGCCGGCCGCTCCTCGAATTCGGCGCAGTACTCACTCGCTTCTTCGGCGGATAGGTCGAGTTTTTCGACGGCTGCCCCGCTGCGGTACGGGCGAGCGATGCGGAACCCTCCGAGGCCGCCCAACGGACCGCAGCGCCGGCGCGATTTCTTGGCGAGGAGGTCTTTGCGAGGAGACAAACCCGCGTTGCAACATGGCGCAAGCGCGCTTCCACAGCGCATTCCGTGATCGATTGATTGCATAGCATCACTTCAGGCTGATCTGGCCGCACCAGGAGGTGCCCGGCGAAGTCGTCCGGGCGCTCGCCGCCTCGCTACGATCAGTATCGATGTGAGATGGATCACATTCAGGGCGCCGTGGAAGGCATCCGTGACCTTGCTCGCGATCTCGAGCGGCAAGGACCGCGGCTGATTGGACGCATTCACTTCCGCCTAGCGGCAAGACCCAAGGTGAAATTTTGAAAACTCCGCCCGCGGCGGTTCGCGAAGTGAAAGAATTCAGACGCTGCGGCCGTGAGAGCTTCAGCGAAGGGAGGAAGCCCTCGAACACCCAACGATGAAACAAGAAGGGCCGCGGCTCCAGCGGAGGAGGAAGACTTGACCCCGTCTTGCACGGGGTTCTTTTTCTACCGTGAACGCGCATGGACGGTCGTCCTGACTGCACCCTGACACCCGTGTCGAAAGCTCGATCGAGCCGCCTGGTTTCGAGCCCTCGCGCGGCACGGTCTCTTGGCCTCTCCAGGCCACGGTTCGCGCAATGTGTCACGAGTGAACCTCGCGAGTGTGTCATGGTTCACGCTACACAGTGGTCGGCACACGGCTTGCTCCCCATTTGCCCCGCTGGCGCCGCACATTTCTTCTGGCGCCGAGGGGGAATCCGTGATGACCGCGTACGCTGAAGCCTTCTTTTGGGACCGCTCGGTCGTTGCCTCACCAATGCCGAGCGACGCGCAAGCATTTGCGGATCGAGCCGCGGGGCTGCAAGTCGAATCCCGGCTAATCGGCGAGGATCGCTGGTGGCCCACGTCCGCGGAGGAGGCTGCAAAGATTCTCGGCGCCTACGCCACGTCGCTCGACGAAGTCTTCGCTCGACTTTGCGCCGGGCAAGTCGTCGCATCGCCCATCTCGGAATTCCGGTTCGCGACGAACCCGGACTGAATGCGGCTCGGATTCCTCGACCCGGGTGGCGCCTCGCCGGTGTTCGGTGCCATCCGCCGGGCGGAGAGGTGAATGAGTACATTGAAGAAGCCGTCACCACGGACAAACCGCGAAGCTACGCACGTGCGGCTTGCCGAAATGCTCCTGCAAACACCGTGCAGCAAATTGGACGAAAGAGTGATTGTGCTGCTACGACACCTACCGCGCGAGGATGTCCGAAAGGCGCTTGTCGAGTTGATCAAGCGCGCTTCAAAAGAGAACTTCCCGACCGTCACATCCGTATATCTCAAGCATTTCGGCGAGACACACTGAGATAGCGCGGTTCAGGGCGAATCGGCGCAGGGGTCTCTTGCAGCGATGGAAACGAGAGATAACCTCGGGAATGCGATGCCGTGAGACGAGCTGCACGGCTTCGCAGCCTCGTTCGCGATCGGTAGGTCCGCGGTCGTCGCTTCGGCGCGGCGGACGTCCCGGCCGTGTGGATCGGTGGCATCGTCGTGCACGATCGCCGCATCCCCGCTTCGGTCGGCGTTGAACACCACTCAGCGGCTCGCGAAGCGCCGGCGGCTCGCCCCCGAGACGCCGAGGGGGGCCTCGACGCCTCGCGCGCGACGGAGTCGGAGCCGCCTCGGGTACGCGACCATTTCAGGCTGAGGCCGACGCAAGTGCCGCTTCCATCGAGGAGGCGCTGGGAACAGCCGCGGCTTGCGGCCCCAGGCGAAACGCCCCCAAACGTTGGATTCGACCGCCAGGACTTCGCCGCGCGCGCGGTCGACGTACCACGTGCAGGTTTCGCCGCATTCCCACACGTCGTGGGCAGGCGAGTACCAGTCGTTCCGCCGAAACTCCTGGCGGAACCGCTCGAAACGCTCGATCGAACCCCGTACCGCAAATGAATGGGGCACCGGTCTGTAGAGTTGCCCGCCCATGCGCACCACGGCACGCAGCCACGGATCGATCAGCCGACCTTGGGCGTCGGTCATGCGGGAGTACTGTGCAAACAGCTCGTCGCTGTGCGCAGCCTTGCGCGCCAGCTTGAAGTCGCCATAGGCATTGGGCCGGAACGGCGCAACGACATACTCATAGCCGAGTTGTCGTCCTGCCTCCTTGGCGTGTCCGATGAGCCGCTGCGTCAACCCATGCTTGCGGTACTCCGGGTCAATCAAGATGGCAAGGAGGAAGATCGCGTTCGCGCCCCTCATGCGGCTTGCTCTCAGCCTGCGCACAACCGGGTCGAAGAGTCGAGGCAGCCGCAGCCACTCGGTAGTCAATACGTACCAGGCAGTCAATGCCATCATCTTCCAGTGGCGGAACTGGAAGGTTTCGTCGATGTACTCGTACGTGTGCAGCGAGTTCACGTCGCCGTTCCAGTAACCCGGAACGGTGGCGAGATATCCGATGGGTTTCCCGGTTTCGTCGCGCAGCTCGTGAAGGAACTCGGGAAACACGGCGGCAATGCAGTTCTCCATGTGCCTGCCGCCGGATAGTTTCCACCGTCGCGGAGGGGGTGGCGTGTACCAATCACCGAAGCCCGCCGACCTGATCTCGAACCAGCGCAAGAATTCGTCGTGGTTGCGGAAGTATCGGCGCCCGCACGATGTTCGGTCTTGCTGCATTGCGTACTCTCCTCGATGCAGGTTTCGATTCTCGCGATCGCCACGCTGGCACCAGCGCCCCAGGACCTCGCACGATCCTGCCCAATCGAAAGCGCGGGTCGAGTCGCTCCGGTCGGCCGGTCGCATGCGCAGCCTGGCGCGGAGCCGCGAGCGTGGGTTGCCGCCTCGCGGTCGGCATGCCAGCGCGCTACGGTTCCTCGACCTGCACGGCGACAGATCTCTTCGGCGCAGTGCGGTGTCTGGTAGGCGGAGAGGGATTCGAACCCTCAACCTTCGGCACGTAGACTCCCCGACGCTCTCACCGATGAGCTATCCGCCTGAGGTCGAAGCTAGCACGAGCCGACCGGATGCACGGTGAAATGTGGTTACACGGCTGGTCGAACTTCCGGTTTGGCGGAGCGACGCTCGACCGGCGCGCGCGACTCGACATCCGCATCGAACGGCGCGCGTACTGCCAGCCACCCAGGGATTCCACCCGCTCGCCCGGCCCTACGGGGCAGGGCAGTTCATCCGATCGAGATCGTGAAGCTCGCTACGCTTCAGCGCGCGCATGACGTCCATGACCCGGGCGGCGACTTCCGCTTCCGGGACCATCGCACCGACTCTCAGGACACCAGGGCCGCGATGCCAGTGGCCGTTCTTGAACACGGCCCAGAACGCCGGCATCTTGATTCGAATCGTGTCACCGGTGACGCGCTCGAACACGACCGTGGTCATTCCGCGCCGGGGGCCGAAATTGACCGCCTCACGTGTGCCGATTGCCGCCAGCACCACATCGATGGCTCCGGCTTTGGACGCTCGGGACGAGCGCCTGTGGCGTTCTTGCCGGAGCTCCTGGATGTCGATTCCGGCGGCATCGGCGAGCTCGATCAGCTTCTGCCCGACCTTCGCGCGGTGGTTCGCATCGAGCCCAGGAAGCATGTTTCTCAGGCGCTCGAAGCACTCGAGGACTTCGTGGACGCGGTCGTGCCGCTCCATGTCCCGCCCGACGTGCGGCTTCGCGCCGGACGATTCCGCACACTCGAGTAGACGTATGAGAGCCATTCTGTTCGAGCGCATGCGTCCGATTGATCCCCCGCAGTGCGAATCGATCGGCCGTTTTCGAGGTGTCTTCTGGTCAGGCTACTCCATTCCCGCTGCGATCAATGTCAAAGATTGTTACGTGCCGCTGACTCTGGGGTTCGGGAGGGGCATCGCCCACCGACGGTGCGGCGGACCGGGAGGAGGATTCTCGGCGCTGCCCGTGCGAATCCGTCCGGACCGCCCGCGCGACGCACAGGCGGGGGAAAATCGCGCCGGGGTCGGACGGTATGGGGCTACCTGGGGAGACCGCTCTCCTTGAACGCTTCCCTTGGCAGGCTCGCGTTCCGGTATTCGGGGCGGATGTGCTCCTCCGGTGTGGGGGCGACAGGCACTGGGTACACCCGCCAGCGGGCGAGGTCCGGTACGGGAGCCGGCGTCGCGGGCGAAGGCGCGCGCCGGTCGAGCAGGCCCGGTCGGTCGCGGTACGCGTAGATCTCGGCCACCGAGCATCGTCCGAAACGGTAGCACGTCGGAAGGATGTCGGCGTCGCGCGTCACCGTCATGCTCCAGTCGCTCCGAGCCGGCGCATAGATCTGCCGCGGCGCGCGGGGATTCAGCGGTATCACCGCACCGAAGCGAGCCGCGATGGCCCACGTCGGTGCGCGCGCGGCCGGCGCGTGAACGATCCCGCCGCCGGCCATCACTTGCGCATCCGCAGCCAGCGGCGCCGCTGCTGCGGCCATGCATGCCGCCGCGCGCAGCCAGCGCGCGATTCGCTGCGCAGAAAGCGCAGCGGCGCGAGTCGTCGTGCGGGCCACCTCGAGCATCCGATCAGATCCGCGGCGTAGGAATGCGCTCATTCTGCACCGTCTCCACGCCGCGGTCGAGCACCCGCGTCGCACACAGCCTGCGCGGCGCGATCCGCGCGGCGGCGCTCGGAGCCCGACGTGGGGTGCGCCTCCGCGTTGCGGCCGCGCGAGGTCCGTGCGACCGCGCGATGATCGGCGGATCGCCGTGCGAGCGCCGTGCGCTCGAAAAGAAGCGCCTCGCGTCGTGCGAGGCGAAAGGGGTGTAAGAGGAGCAGAGCATGCAGCAGGCGAGAGGGGCGCGCCCCCAAGAACATTTGCTCGTCCTGCGATTCAAGCGTAGCGCACCCGAGGATTCGCGGGTGCAAAAGATTGTCAAACTTGCGGTTCCGCGCTTACGCGACGCCGGTCTGCTGGTGCCGATCGATTGGCACCTCGGCGAGCTCGGGCGCCTTCCGGTAGACGCGCTCGAGATTCACCTGTCGTTGCACGCGGAATGGCCGAGGCAAGAGGCTCGGCGATGATCGCGCGCTCGGCAATCGACGCCGCAATGCAACGGCTGGCGTCCGCCGCGGTACTTGGACCGGCCGTGTGACCATTTTTCACACCCGCGCAGACCGAACCGCGCTAAGGTCTTCTCCAGGCGGATAGCTCAACGGGAGAGCGTCGGGAGGACGTGCCGAAGGTTGAGGGTTCGAATCCCTCTTCGCCTAAGAAGAGATCCCACCACCCGCAAAGTACCGGGTGTGATCCAGAGGTCGACTCGATTCACGCGTTCCTTGAAGTCCGAGTTCGTGCGAGCAGCAAGCGCATTCATCGTGTCCGTTTCTCCTCGCCACGGACGTCGGAATGCCGCATGTCGATCGGCGCGACATGCACGAGCGCCGCTGGAGAGGGCGCCGAATCCGGCGTGACGCTCCGAGCGGCGTGACGGAAGCCGACGATCAGCGCATGTGGAACCCTCCGGCGTCCCGCCTGGCCCCCGCAACGAGCGGCAAGACCAGCATCATTCGGATCAAACCGGCATCAGGGTCCGGGTGGATGGTCTCGCTGGAAGGCAAGCCGCAGGTTCATCATTTCGTCTCGTACGATCTCGCAATGACGTACGCGCGACTGTGGGCAACTGTGAGCGCGCCAAGCGCCTTGGTGGAGCACGACGTCTACGGCCTTGCCATGAAGCGTTGGACGTTCGCGCGCACCGACACTTGCTGAGCGCGCCCCCGCGCTTGGCGCCTCTCGTCGCTGCGATCGGCCAGCAATTCGCGGGCCCGAATTCGGAACTTACCCAGACATCCGGCAACGCTGCGCTCGAACGGAGCGGCGCCGCCGCGCTTCGTCCGCTTGCGCTCGGAGGCGGAGGGCGCGCACCGGACATCCGGCCGTCGCTCGCCGCGCGGCGTTTCGCGCGTGAAAGGGCGCAGTTCGCCGCGCGGTCAGCGCGACTTGCAGCTCGTCAGATACTGATCGTCCCAGATCGTCGCCGGCACCGGGTACACGCTGGCGCGGTAGTGCTCGCAAAGCTCCGTGAGCTCCAGCGCCACCTCGAGCGGGAACCCGCGCCGGTCGCCGCGCGTGTCGGTGAGCAGATCCTCGAAGAGGCGGTCCATCTCGCGCGGTCTGTGCCAGTTCTCGCACAGCCGGTTCGCCACCCGCGGGAAGAGCGCGCCGAGCTTGATCGGCCGGACCGCTTCCGGCAGCGCGATCAGCCAGTGCAGTGCCCGCTCCGACAGCCGCATGTCCGTCGGCGAGGGCGCGGCCCGCAGCGTGCGCATCTCGTGCGCGCGGCGTGCTTTGCGCAACTCCCGTTCGGCGTCGATCGCTGCTGCTGCTGCGTAGGGCGACACCCCGCGGAGCGCTTGTCCCGTGGCGTGTTCCGGCTGGCGAAGGGATTCGAGCGTGACGCGCTCGAATTCGATCTCGTTCATCTCGCTGTCCTCCTTCGGTTCAATCGCACGATCTCGATGCGGGTTGCGCGCGCGCCGAGCCTCACAGGCCTCGGCACAGCACGTAGCGGGTCGCTGCGTTCTCGACGTAGGCGCTGACCGGGAGCCCGGCGCCGAGCGACTGGTTCGGCGCGGTTTCCCGCAGCGCGCGCAGCGTGCCGGTGTCCGGACGCCCGTCGTCGAGCAGTGTCTCGGTGCCGATCGCGATCTTCCCGGGCAGATACGAACTGCACGCGATGAGGCCGATGAGCCCCGCGCCGCCCGTCTGCACCCCGATGACGCCGCCGAAGGCGTTGACGGGAGGCGTGGCGGCCGTCGGGCCGCCGGCCGGACCGACCAGAAATCCCGCCAGCCGGAGGTGCCACCAGAAGTTCAGGGACTCCCCCGTCGAGGCGTCGACAGTCATCGTCGCAGGGTTTGCCGGCGGAAGATCATTGTAGTTGCCGCTCAGCACGCCGTCCCCGGTTCCCTCGCGCGCGGACGCGCTTGCCCACCGCCGCGCGGCGTTGGGGTCGTCTCCAGGCAACGCCTTGTAACGGTCGTAGTACGCGAGGTGGGCCGACGAAAGCGCATTGAAATCGGCCGCCGTGTCGCGGATGCGGGCCTGGTCGACCATCTCCATGCCTCGCAGCACGCTTCCAAAAAGAAGGCCCGCGACGACGAGCACGGTGGCGAGCTCGAGCAACGTGTATCCGCGCTGCGGGGAGCGCGACGCGTGTGGAGCGGATCTTCGCATGAGCCGATACCGATCGGAGTTGGAACGATTCATTCACCGGCTCGCGCCGGATCGTCCGCCCCGATCACGGGACCAGGTGCAAGACGGAGACGATGACGCCAAACCCGACGATCGCGCCTGCCGCGAACTTCAGTCCGCGCGCGAGATGCGCCCGCAACGGGCGAGGATTGAGCTCCAAGGCTGGTCCAGGCGGCAGCGCGCGCAGCGCGCGCCCGGCGTCCCGCAAGGATGCGGGCGACTCGCTCATCGTCGGCACGGCAAGGCCGAGCCCTCTGGTAACTCTCGTGTTCATTTTTCTCACCGGGTAATTGTCGTTCATCAGCCGACAAGCAAGAGGCGGGCCAGCCAATCCGGGCGCACCGTTCAACCATTTGATCTGTCTCGACTTTCGAGGACGGCGTGGCAGAGGCACGCGGCTTTTGCCCGCTCGTACGGCGGAAAAAAAGCCCGCCGCGTTGTGCAGTCGGGGCCGGGGTGCTGGCGCATTCGCGACACGCTGAGCCGGGGATCAGATATGCAGGCGCCGGCCGTACCCGATCGCGTCGCGCTCCGGTCCTGAGCGCCGCGAACATTCGACGCCTCCGGCGATCGCGCCTCAGCGTCGGCGGGGACTGGGAAGATCTATTGCGCCGCGCATTCGCGACACGAAGACGCAGGTTGGGACTCTTCCCCTGCCAACCGGTCCCTGCAAATCCTCTGTTCCGCGACCGCGCTTGTCGCTTGAAATGGGTTCCAGTCCTCGAACAGTGCAGCACGTCGCCCCGGAACTGCGCGCCTGGCATGCGTCCTGCTTAGCCAGCTGGCAAGACACCATCGGAAGGACTCGAATGACCTCCAACCTGCACTTCGACGACGACGGGCGCGTCATGTTGTTCATGGTCAAGCCAACCACGCCGCACGGCTGGACGGTGTACATCGATGGACGCAGCGAGGCGCACTACTTCACCTCCAAGAGCCTCGCTCTGACCTACGGCAGGATGTGGGCGCGTGCCAACCCGCCCAGCCTCCTGGTCCTGCTCGACAAGGACGGGGAGATCACGAGTCATTGGAAGTTCGCGCAATCGCCCTTGCCGCGCCCGGTCGAGCGGCAATCGCCGGTGACGCTTCGGCAACACAGGTCGGCCGCCTGATCGACCCGCTGGTGCCGGACCGAGCCGCCGCGGTCCCGTTCCGACGCGGCACTCCCGGCCTGGACGTCGCATGCCAACGTCATGGCGGCAGCCGACCAGCGGCGGCTTCTGCGCGCTGGACGGCGATCGCACGTGCGGCGAACTTGCGGACAATTGTTCCGTCTCATCGTAGACGCTTCACCGCCGCACGAGAGTGCCCAATGAAAACGACTCCGCCGCCGCCAGGCTACCAAGTGGACGAGCTGATGGTCGAGCGCCGCCTCGATCCCCGCGGTCGCAGAAAGGCAGTCGTGAACCGCGGGAAGGGACAGGTCGCCCGCGCCGGCGCCGGACGACGCAAGACCGACCGGTCGCGGCAGTCCACCGATTCGTAGGCCGGCGGCGGCATCTCGGCTCGTCGAGGTGGCGCGCCGCACGTCCGGCCCGCACGCACATACAATACGCGCCGGAGACGACCTGATGCTCCGGCTGTTCGGCGGCGCGAAATCCGATCACCCCCTGGCCGATCTCGAGCAGGCGCGGCGCCTGCTCGCCGGGCTGCGCGCGGGCGATGCCGTGTCGGCGCTCGTCGGGATCAACCGCTGGTTCGAAGCGGTGCGGGCCGAGCAGGATTTCCGCGCCGACCACCGCGCGGCGCTCGGCCTGCTGTTGGACGAGGCGGCGCAGGCGCCGTTGTGCGCGCTCGAGCGCGAGTATCTTTCGACGAGCCCGCTCGCCGAAGAGCAGAAGCAGCGGATCTGGGGCGCGGTATACGCGTTTTGGCGCAACGCGACGCTCGCCTTCGTCGGTTCGCTCGAGGCGTTCGTCACCGGCGCCAAGGGGACGGGCGACCTGAGGGCGCGCTTGCCGCTTCTCACGGTGCGAGCATTGCGTGCGCTCGCAGGCCAGATGAAATGGCTCAACATGCGGTACGCGCCGGTGGACCCGCAGTTGTGGCGCATGGCGGTCGGCAGCCATTCGCTGGCCGAGGCGCGGCGGTATGCGCGGGCGAGCGTGGTGGCGTATCCCGGCGTACCGGGCGCGACGACCCCGAGCAGGAGTTTCTGCGCGTGCTGATGCCCGCCGTGTGTTCTCCCGAGAGCCTGCTGCCGCTCGAGAGGCAGCTTTGCGAGCGCCTGATCGGGCACTTCGCGTCGCGCTTCGTGCTGACGGATTCGCCGCGCGGGGATACGCCGTATTGGGTCGACCTCGCCCGGGGCATTCCCCCGGCGCGGCACTCACGTCCGCCGCCGGACGTGAAATCGCTGCGCTACTTCGGCGCCGGCGGCGCGCTGGCGGAGATCGACGCGCTCGTGCACTCGATCGCGACGACGGGCGAGGTGCCCGCGAGCCTCGCTCTGGACGGCGAGTATCGGGCCGAGCAGGTTCTGCGGGTGCTTCGGCATGCTGCCGCGCACTGGTCGCCGGCGCCGCGCGAGCGCAGGCACGCACGCTATCGCGCGAAGTCGGGGCTCACGGTCGCGCGGGGCTTCGACGGCGTGCTCGATGCGCTCGGGCCGCGCGCATCGCGCGGCTTGGACGGCGATCGGCTGGAGAGCTGGATCGCGGAGAACGTCGGCGCTGGCGGCCTGAGCGCGCTGGTGCCGCAAGGCAAGAGCGACGGACTCCGAGTGGGGGTGCTGCTCGCCGTGCAGCCCGAGGGCGGCGAGAACTGGCTGCTCGGCGTGGTGCGGCGCATCTCGCGCGCGCGCAGCGGCGATACGCGCGTCGGCATCCAGACCCTCTCGCGTTACCCGAGCGCGGTCGAGATGCACGTGCACGCGGGCGAAACTTTCTCGATCGGATCCCAGCGGGGATCCTCCTCGCTCACGCACGAGGCACCGGCGAGACCGAGGTCGTTCTGCGTCCCGGCGTGCACGTGGCGGGGCGGACCCTCGTCTTCGATCGCGCGGGGCGGCGGACGGAATTGCTGACCGCGGGAGTCGCCGAGCGTGGCGCCGACTACGAGCTCCTGCGGTGCCGCGACCGCGTGGTCCAGTCCGGCTGAGCCGCCGCCGCGGTCCTGCGCGACGCAACGGCGGGGTTCCGGCACGTGTAAACAATTGTTATATGCGCGGCTCTAGTGAGGCGGCGGCGGGGAGGTGCAGCCCACGCGCCCGCGCGCCGCGGTAGACTGTGTGCCGGCTTCCGGCAGGGGTCGACCGGACCCGGAAACCGAACGTCGCAAGGAGGATCCATGCTCAAGGTCTTCGGCCTCGGAGCGGCCACGCATCCGCTGGTCGACGAGAGGGAGCGCAGCCGCGTCCTGCGCGAGGTGAGCGGGCTCGAGTCGCACCGCGCGGTCGAAGAGCTGGCGCGCTGGCTACGCTCGACTGCGATCGACGCGGACCTGCGTGCGGACAAGAAGGCCGGCATCGTGCGTTCGCTGGAGGCGGCCGGACGCGTGCCGATGCACATGCTCGCGCGCGAGTACCTCGCGACGCCGCGGCTCAGCAAGCTGCAGGAAGAACATCTTTGGGGCGGCATCCACGGCTTCTGCGCCGCCGCCGCTGCCGGATACCTGCGTTGTGCGGCGGCCATCGCGCCCGACGCGCGTGCCGCCGCAGCGAAGCCGAACCAGGTCGTGCCGATCGCGGTGCACGCCCTGCGCGCGCTCGGCACGCAGCTCAAGTGGGAGCACATGCGCTACGGTCCCATCGACCGCGGCCTCTGGACCGAGATAAACCGCCTCTACGAACGGCTCGAGGCGGCGGGCCTCGCGGGCCTCGCCGTGCGAGAGTTTCCCGGATCGCCGTCGCGCACCTCGCCGGAGCTGGAGTTCTTGCGCATTGCGATGTTCGGCGCGTGCTCGCCAGGCAGCCTCCTGCCGGCGCAGATCGAGATCGCAGACCGGCTGACGGCGCGATTCGCGCGCTGGTTCCGGATCGCGTCGCACCCGGGTCCGGCGACGCCCTACCGGATCGACTTGGCGCAAGGCGCGCCGCCGGCGCGCTGCGTGGGCGAGGTGAGTGCGGCGCCCGCCGCGCGGTTCTTCGGCGCCGATACCGGCCACGAACGGCTGGTCGCCCTGCGCGAGGAGATCGCCTCGACGGGCGAGGCGCCGCCGGACCTCGCGCCGGGCGCGCCAGCGGGAGCCGACGACGTGCTCGAGGTGATCGATCATCTGGCGCACTACTGGGCGTCGCGTCTGGCGAGCCGCAAGTACCCGCGCCACGGAATCCGGTCGCGGTTGACGGTTGTCTGGGGCTTCGAGGGCGTCCTCGACGCGCTCGATCCGCTGGCTTCGCTCTCGTTCGAGAAGCGCGCGATGGAGAGCTGGATCGTCGAGAACGCGAGCGCTGGCGGCGTGGGCGCGCTGGTGCCGTCGATTCCCGGCGAGTGGCTGCAGGTCGGCTGTCTGGTCGCGATGCAGCCGGAGGGCGGAATGAACTGGTTGCTCGGCACGGTGAAGCGCCTCACCCGGATCGACGAGGCGAGCGCGCACGTCGGCATCCAGACGCTCGCCCGGTCGCCGACGCCGGTCGAGTTCCGCGTGCAGACGGGCAACGCCACCGCACTCAAGCCGGAAACCGGTGTGCTGCTCGACCCGGGCTACACCGAAGCGGAGGTGCCGGTGCTGCTGCGGGCGTGCACGAACGAGCCCGGCCGCACGTTCCTGCTCGAGCGAGAGGGCCGGCACACGCAGCTCGTGCCGATGGCGGTTACTGCGCGGGGGCCCGATTACGAGGTGGTGCGCTGCCGCCAACTGGTTCGCGGCGGCGAGTAGCCGCGCGCTTCGTTTCGAGCGCGCTCGCGGGCGCGGCGCATCGGCGAAGACACGAGCGGCAGCCGGCGCAAGCCCGGACATCGGCCGCGGCCCTCGGGTGGGTTTGCGGCGTTGCCGGTTGTCAACAATTGTCAAAAGTGCCTCCGTGCAGGTCCCGCGCGGTGTGTCGCGCCGGGCGTCCAGGCTAGACTGACCGTGATGCGTCGCCGCGCGTTTCGGTGGGGGCGGCGCCCTCGGAATCGGAGGCGACATGCTCAAGGTCTTCACTCGCGCCGGCCCGGCGCAATCGCTCGCCGATTCGAAGGAGCGCGACCGTTTCCTCCGCCAGGTCGCGGCGCTCGAGCCGCACCGGGCGCTCGAGGAGTTGCGGCGCCGCGTGGGGCTGGTCGCGGGGGACAGCAGCGTGCGCCCCGAGGCGAGAGCCGGCATCGTCTACGCGCTCGATTCGGCCGGTGCCGGCCCGGTGCAGCGGATCGGCGGCGAATACCTGCTGGCGGCGCGGCTGAGCAAGTCGCAGGAAATGCTGCTGTGGGACTCGCTCCATGGATTCTGCGCGGCTACCGCGCGGGCGTACCTGGATTGCTTCGATGGGGTAGCGCCCAGCGTCCGCGCGGCGACCGAGCACAAGACGTTTGCGGCGCCGATCGCGGTGCGCGCGCTACGCGCACTCGGGCAGCAGTTGAAGCTCGAGCACGTGCGCTACGGGCCGCTGGATCCGGACATCTGGACGAACGTCGCTCGGGTGTACGGGCGCATCGAGGCAGCCGGGATCGCGCGGCTGCCCGTCCCCGAGGCGCCCGGCGCGCCGGCGCGGATCACGCCCGAGACGGAATTCGTCCGCATCGCGATGTTCTCGGTCTGCTCGCCCGGGAGCCTGCTGCCCTTGCAGATCGAGGTCGCCGATCGGCTGACGGGCCGGTACGCCCGGCTCTTCAAGATTTCGCGCCGCCGGTCGGCCGCTACCCCGTACCGCTTCGACCTCGATCAGGGCTCTCCCCGGTGCGGTGCGTCGGGCCGACCTCGGGTGGCCTTTCGGCGCGCTACTTCGGGGCGGAGGCTGCCTACCAGGAGCTGGTCGGCCTGAAGCAGCAGATTGCGACGTTCGGGGAGATTCCCGAGGATCTCGCCATGGACGGGCGGCTGCAGCCCGGCAAGGTGGTGGACGTCATCGATCACCTGGCGCAGTACTGGGCGCCCAAGGTGAGCGGCCGGCAGCACCCGCGCCACCGCATCAAATCGCGCGTCACCGTGGCGTGGGGCCTCGACGGCGCGCTCGACGCGCTCGACCCGGTGGGTTCGCGCCCGGCGGAGAACCGCGCGATGGAGAGTTGGATCGTAGAGAACGTGAGCGCGGGTGGCGTGGGCGCGCTGGTGCCGTCGATTCCGGGCGAGTGGCTGCAGGTCGGCTGCCTGGTGGCAATGCTGCCCGAGGGTGGACGGAACTGGATTCTCGGCACCGTGAAGCGCTTGCGGCGCAACGACGAGTCGGGCGCGCAGGTGGGTATCCAGACCCTCGCGCGCTCGCCGACGCCGGTGGCGTTCCGGATCCAGCTCGACAACGCGACCGCCTTCCGTGCCGAGACCGGAATCCTGCTCGATCCGGGCATCAGCGAGGCCGAGGTTCCGGTGGTGATGCGTGCGCGCACGAGCCAGCGCGGCCGCACGTTCGTGCTCGAGCGGGACGGCCGGCGCACGCAGCTCGTGCCGATCGCGGTGATGGCGCGCGGGCCGGACTACGAGGTGGCGCGCTGCCGCCAGCTCGTGCGCAGCAAGAGGGAAGCGCCGCGATGAGCCGTCGTTCCCGCGCAAGGGACTGCGCGGGGGATCGGCTGATGCGCGCCCAGCCGGCGTCCCCGCCTGCGCGGGGATGACCCGACCCGAAGCGCTCCGGGTTGGGGCGCGTAGCGCCGCCGCCTCACCTGCTGAGCAGGTTCTGCAGGGCGCGCTCGCCGGCGCGCCGCCCCATCGCCTGCGTCATGCGGCCCACCAGCGCGTCGAGGACGATCTTCGAGACCTCGCCGGGCGTGACGCCGCCCTGGCGCTTGCCGACGTTCGCCAGCTGGATGTCGGGCAGCGCGTAGCCGATCGTCGCGCCGCGCACCGGTAGCTCGGGCACGAAATTCACCGTGGCGCCGCGGATCGTCAGGCGCTCGACGATGAGTCGCGTCGCGCCGCGCGCGGCGCGCGGGTCGGGCTTGCCGACGTAGTTGTCCACGTTGCGCTTGAACGCGTCGAAATTGCTTCCGTTACGGCCCACCTGGTAGGTGATCGTCGGGCCGACGACCGCGATGCGCCGCACCAGAACCACTTCCTTCGCGATGGTGGCCGGGTCGACCGACACCTCCACGGTGCGGACCGTCGCGCCTGCGGCGCGCTGAACCCCTTTGCATTGCCGATCACGACACCGGTGATTACGCCTGCGCCGCTCGCTGGCGAGAGCGCGACCGACTCGAGCTTGACCTCGGCGCCGATGATGTCCGGCACGTACGACTCGATCGCCCGCTTCACGATCCAGTCGAGGGACAGGTAGAACCACACCGCCACGCCGGTGGCGGCGAGGAGCGCGAGCGCCGCCACGCCGAAGAGTGCGCGCTTCATGCGTTGCTCCCATCCGGGCCGCTCACGCCAGCACGCTCCGCAGCCATGCCCCGATGTCGACGATCTCCTCGGCGCAGACCGCGTGCGGCATCGGGTACTCGCGCCATTCGACCGCGTAGCCGAGCGAGGCGAGCAGATCGCGCGAGCGGCGTCCGAGCGCCACCGGCACGATCGGATCGTGCACGCCGTGCGCCATGAAGATCGGCGTCGCGCGGTTCGCGGCGTGCGCCTCGGCGGTGAGCGAATCGGCGATCGGCACGTAGGTCGACAGGGCCATGATCCCGGCGAGCCGCTCTGGGTGGCGCAGCGCGGTCTGCAGCGCGATCGCGCCGCCTTGCGAGAAGCCGGCGAGCACGATGCGTCCGGCGGCCGTACCGCGCTCGCGCTCGCGCGCGATGAGTGCCTCGATCCCGCGCTGCGACGCGCGCACTCCCGCGGCGTCCTCGCGCCGCGCCACGTCGTTGCCGAGGATGTCGTACCAGGCGCGCATCACCATGCCGCCGTTGATCGTCACCGGCCGCGTCGGCGCGTGCGGGAAGACGAAGCGGATCGGCCGCGCGGGCAGCGCGAGCTCGCCGACGATGGGCTCGAAGTCCGAGCCATCGGCCCCGAGGCCGTGCAGCCAGATCACGCTCGCCTGCGCCTCCGGTCCGGTCTCGATCTCGATGGCGTCGAGCATCACGGCTTGGGACGCTGCGCCGACTTCGGCCGGAACGCCTCGACGACCGCATCGTGGGTCTCCACGTACGGACCGCCGATGAGGTCGATGCAGTAGGGCACCGCGGCGAAGATGCCGTCGACCACGCGCTTGCCGTCGGCGTCGCGCAGGCCCTCGAGCGTCTCGCGGATCGATTTCGGCTGCCCGGGCAGGTTGATGATCAGGCTCTGCCGGCGGATCACCGCCACCTGGCGCGACAGGATTGCCGTCGGCACGAACCGCAGGCCGATCTGGCGCATCTGCTCGCCGAAGCCGGGCATCACCTTGTCGGCGACTGCGAGCGTCGCCTCCGGCGTCACGTCGCGCGGCGCTGGCCCGGTCCCGCCGGTGGTGAGCACCAGGTGGCAGCCCGTGCGGTCGACCAGATCGATCAGCGTGCTCTCGATCAGTGCGCGCTCGTCCGGGATCAGGCGCGTCTGCATCCGCCATGGCGACGCGAGCGCCCGTCCGAACCACTCCTGCAGCGCCGGAATGCCCGCGTCCTCGTAGTCGCCGCGCGAGGCGCGGTCGCTGATCGAGACGAGGCCGATGAGAAGCTCGCTCATGCGCGTGAAACGTGCGGGGTGGACAGCGGGGCCCTTCCACCGCGTCGTGCGGATTCTATACCGCCCATCGCCAGCCGGTTCGCCGTCGACTGCCGACCGTCCCGCTCCCAACCGTCCGCTGCCTGCGGCTATTCCCCGCTGTCCGCGCGTCCTGCCTCCATCGCGCGCTTGAGCTCCTGGAACAGCGCGCGGAACGCGCGCGGCGGGCGGTTTGCGGCCTCCTCGTCGCGCGCTTTGCGCACGAGCGCGCGCAGGCGCTGCAGATCGGCGTTCGGATACTCGCGGGCGAGATCGGTGAGCGCGCCGTCTTCGGCGATCAGGCGCTCGCGCCAGCGCTCGACGCGGTGCAGCGCAGCCGTCGCCGCGCCTGAGCGGCCGCGCAGCTCGTCGAGCTTCGCCCGGATCGGCGCCGCGTCGACCTCGCGCATCAGCCGCCCGATGTACTGCAGCTGCCGGCGCCGCGCTTCGCGGCTCGCGATCCGCTTCGCCGCGAGCACGGCCTCGCGCAGGTCCTCGGGCAGCGCGAATGCGGCGAGCTGCGCGCCGCCCAGCTCCACCAGCGCGGCGCCGAGCGCCTGAAGCGCGTGCATGTCCTGCTTGCGGCGGGTCTTGCTCGGCCGTTCGTCGCGTTGCATGCGTCTCGGGTGTCGCTGGCGTCGTCCGTATAATAGCGGCTCTGTGCCGCCCGTCTCCCAGCGCACCCCGCCGATCGCCATCAGACCGCTACGGACGCAACATGCCCCAGTCGCGCTTCTCCTTCGACACCGACACGCTGCGCGACATCGTGGCGCACGCGCTCGCGCGCGCCGCGGCGCGCGGCGCCACCGAGGCGGAGGCCGAGGCCTCGGAGGGCTACGGGCAGACGGTGACCGTGCGCAAGGGCGCGGTCGAGACGATCGAGCACAACCGCGACAAGGGGCTCGGCGTCACGGTGTTCATCGGCAAGCAGAAGGGCTATGCCAGCACTTCGGACCTCGCGCGCAGGGCGATCGAGGATACCGTCGACGCGGCCGTCTCGATCGCGCGTTTCACCGCGGCCGACGACGCGAACGGGCTCGCCGACCGCGAGCTGCTCGCCGGCGCGGACGACTTCCGCGACCTGGACCTCTTCCATCCGTGGAGCCTTGCCGTAGAGCAGGCGGTCGCGATCGCGCGCCGCTGCGAGGCGGCCGCGTTCCGGCTCGATCCGCGCGTGGCGAATTCGGAGGGCGCGACCGTCTCCACGCAGCAGTCGCAGTTCGTCGCCGGGTCGTCCGACGGCTTCGTTGGCGGGCAGCGCAGCTCGCGGCACTACATCTCGCTCAGCGTCATCGCGCAGGAGGGCGGCGAGATGCAGCGCGACGACTGGTATTCGACCGCCCGCGCCGCCGCCGACCTCGCGCGGCCGGCCGCGCTCGGCGACTATGCCGGCCGCCGCGCGCTCGCGCGGCTGCGCGGCCGCAGGATTTCGACGCGCGCGGCGCCGGTGCTGCTCGAGGCGCCGCTCGCGAGCGGCCTGCTCGGCCACTTCGTCGCCGCGGTGAGCGGCGGGAGCCTGTACCGCAAGGCATCGTTCCTGCTCGACAGCCTCGGTACCGAGGTGTTCTCGCCGATCGTGAACCTGCGCGAGGAGCCCCATCTTTCGCGTGGACTGGCCAGCGCGTGCTTCGACGACGACGGCGTCGCGACGCGGCCGCGCGACGTCGTGCGCGACGGCGTGCTGCAGGGCTACTTTCTCGGCACCTACTCGGCGCGCAAGCTCGGCATGCGCAGCACCGGCAACTCCGGCGGCAGCCACAACCTGATGCTCGCGCCGGGCGACAGGGATCTCGTCGGACTGCTGCGCGAGATGGGCACCGGTCTCTTCGTGACCGAGCTCCTGGGGCAGGGGGTGAACATGGTGACCGGCGACTACTCGCGCGGCGCGTGCGGCTACTGGGTGGAGAACGGCGAGATCCAGTATCCCGTCGAGGAGATCACCATCGCCGGCAACCTGCGCGACATGTTCAAGCGCATCGTCGCGGTCGGCAGCGACGTGCTGGTGCGCGGTGCGCGCCAGAGCGGCTCGATCCTGATCGAGCGCATGACGATCGCCGGAGAGTAGGGCGATGCACAGGAGGAAACCCGCTCGGGATTCCTCCGCTGATCTGCTTCACGCTGGTGCGGGCGGGTGGATCCGAGCGGGGGTTCGGCTCGACGTCCGTGTCGCCCCGGCCGCAGGCATGTCGTGGAGACCACGGCTTAGGCCGGGGGTATAATTCCGCGCGCTTCAAGACTGGGAAAACGTCTGCTTCGGTCGTCCCTGCGAAACGGGGGATCCGGGAAGTCGTCCAGGAGGCGGTCGCGGAAGTAATCGATCGCGCTCGCGCTCGATTCCCGCTCCCCGACGACGTCCCAGGAGACCGGTTTCGCGGGAATGACGATCGTCCGCAGGGGTTGCCCTGGCTGGCGCACCCGTCATGAATCGACGTACGAACAAGCACAGGAGGATAGCCGAAATGGAACGAAGGGACTTTCTCAAGACGGCCGGCGTGGGGGCGGCGGCCGGCGCGGCGATCGCCGCACCGGCGATCGTCAGGGCCCAGCCGACCCTGAACTGGCGCCTGGCGTCGAGCTTCCCGGAAGAGCCTCGATACCATCTTCGGCGCCGCCGATCACATGGCCAAGCGGGTCGGCGAGATGAGCGGCGGCAAGTTCAACATCCGGGTCTTCGCAGGAGGCGAGATCGTGCCGGGCCTGCAGGTGATGGACTCGGTCGCCAACGCCACGGTCGAGCTCGGCCACACCGCGCCGTACTACTACGTCGGCAAGGACCCGACCTGGGCGTTCGGCACCGCGGTGCCGTTCGGGCTCAACTTCCGCCAGTACAACGCATGGTGGATCTTCGGCGGCGGCGAGCAGGTGTTCAACGAGTTCACGCAGGGGCTCGGCGTGGTGTCGCTGCTCGCCGGCAACACCGGTGCGCAGATGGGCGGGTGGTTCCGCAAGGAGATCAAGAGCACCGCGGATCTCGCCGGTGTCAAGATGCGCATCGGGGGCTGGGGCGGGACGGTGTTCGCCAAGCTCGGCATCGTGCCGACGCAGATCGCCGGCGGCGAGATCTACCAGGCCCTCGAGCGCGGCACGATCGACGCGGCCGAGTGGGTGGGGCCGTACGACGACGAGAAGCTCGGCTTCCACAAGGTCGCCAAGTTCTACTACTACCCGGGCTGGTGGGAGGGCGGCCCGGCGCTGCACACCCAGGTCAACAAGAAGGCCTGGGACAGCCTGCCGAAGGAGTATCAGGCGATGCTGACGGCCGCTTCGTACGAGGCGAATGCCTGGATGATGGCCAAGTACGACGCCGGCAACGCGGCCGCCCTGAAGCGGCTGATCGCCGCCGGCGTGCAGCTGCGCGGCTACCCGCGCGAGGTGATGGACGCGGCGTTCAAGGCGGCGAACGCGCTGTACGCCGAGACCGCGGCCAAGAACGCGGCGTTCAAGAAGGTGCACGACAGCTACATGGCGTTCCGGAACGACTCGGCCTCCTGGCTGCGCGTCACCGAGAACACCTTCGACGACTTCGTCGCGGCGGCGATCCGGCGCTAGCCGGCTGCGGTGTGCGTTCGAAGCCCCGCGCGAGCGGGGCTTCTTATTTGCTGCGCCGCGCGCTACCGGCCGCCCGGGGGCGCGGCTTTGCCCGGCGACGGCTTGCCGAACATGCGCATGACGTCGTCCTGCGGCTGCGCTTCGGGCGCCGGCTCGTCGTAGCTCTGGATCTTGATCTCGATGTCCTTCACCGGCCTTCGGGTCGGATCGTCGCGCAGCACCGTGGTGAGCTGCGGGAAGGCGATCACCACGGCGAGCGCGATGAGCTGCACGACGACGAACGGGACGATGCCGCGGTAGATGTCGAGGGTTTTCACCTCCTTCGGCGCCACGCTTCGCAGGTAGAACAGCGCGAAGCCGAACGGCGGCGTGAGGAACGAGGTCTGCATGTTCATGCCGATCATGATCGCGAACCACACCGGGTCCAGGCCCATCTTCACCGCCACCGGTCCGAGCAGCGGGAGCACGATGAACGCGATCTCGAAGAAGTCGATGAAGAAGCCGAGCAGGAAGATCAGGACGTTCACCACGATCAGGAAGCCGACCACGCCGCCCGGGACGAGCGAGAACAGGTGCTCGACCCAGAGATCGCCGTCCACCGCCCGGAACACGAGGGCGAACACGGTCGACCCGATCAGGATGAACATGACGAAGCTCGAGAGCCGCAGCGTCGAGTCGAGCGCCTCGCGCAGCACCCGCCGCGTGAGACGGCGCTTGACGATCGCCAGCCCGAGCGCGCCGACCGCGCCCATCGCACCGGCCTCCGAGGGCGTGGCGATGCCGACGAAGATCGACCCGAGCACGAGGAAGATCAGCACCAGCGGCGGCACCATCACCACCAGCACGTGCCAGAAGAGCCTGCCGCCGCGCAGCGGCCGCGCCTCGGGCGGGAGCGCCGGCGCGAGCTTCGGCCGGAAGAGCGAACTGACCGCCACGTACAGGCACAGCAGGCCGACCAGCATCGCGCCCGGCGGGAACGCCCCCATGTACATGTCGCCCACCGATGCGCCCAGCACGTCGGCGAGCACGATGAGCACGATCGACGGCGGAATGATCTGGGCAAGCGTGCCGGAGGCGCAGATGACGCCGGTGGCGAGCCGCCTGTCGTAGCCGTAGCGCAGCATCACCGGCAGCGAGATGAGCCCCATCGCGATCACCGAGGCGGCGATGACGCCGGTGGTGGCGGCGAGCATCGCTCCGACCAGGATCACTGCGTAGGCGACGCCGCCCGTACCGGGCCGAAGAGCTGCCCGACCGTGTCGAGCAGATCCTCGGCCATGCCGGTGCGCTCCAGCATCAGCCCCATGAAGGTGAAGAACGGGATCGCGAGCAGCAGCTGGTTGGTCATGATCCCGAACAGCCGCTGCGGCAAGGCCTGCAGCAGCGCCGGCTGCAGCAGGCCCATCTCGAAGCCGATGAACGCGAACAGCATGCCGTTCGCGGCGAGGGCGAACGCGACCGGGAAGCCGAGCAGCAGGAACAGCGCCAGCGCGAAGAACATCACCGGCGCGAGATCTTGGTGCGTCATGTGCGGTCCCCGCCGGTCTCGGCCGACCTTGCGTGCGTCGCTTCGATCGCCTCGCGGTGCTCGTCGACGTCGGTGCGATGCTCGGTCTCCTCGGCGAGCGCGCCGCGCAGGAAGCCGACGCGCTTGATGAGCTCCGACACGCCCTGCAGCACGAGCAGGCCGAAGGCGACCGGGATGACGAGCTTCACCGGCCAGCGCACCAGCCCGCCCGCGTCGGCCGAGATCTCGTGCGTGCGCCACGCCTCCATGAAGAACTCCCAGCCGTACCAGGCGATGAGGATGCACACCGGGAACATCATGAATACGAAGCCGAACACGTCGACCCACGCCTGTCTGCGCCGCGTCAGCCGGCCGAAGACGAGGTCGATGCGCACGTGCGCGTTGTGCTTCAGCGTGTAGCCCGCGGCGCCGAGGAAGACGAGCGAGTACAGGTACCACTGGATCTCGAGATACGCGTTCGAGCTGTAATTGAACCCGTAGCGCATGAGGGTGTTGCCCGCGCTGAGCAGCGTGAGCACGAGCACGGTCCAGAGCAGGAAACGGCCGACGTATTCGTTCAGCCGGTCGATCGCGCCGGACAGCGCGAGTAGCGGTTGCATGCGGTCGCTCCCGTGGCAGGAAGGTGCTGCACCGGGCGGCGGGCCGTGACGGCGGCGCGCAGCGCCTGAAGGGGCGGCGGCGCGCTGCGGCCACGAGCGGGCTTGTTGTGCTCGACCGCGCGGCGGCAGGTATTATGGAGCACCCGCGCACTCTCCGCCAATCCGCCGGCGGCGAGCGTGCCGGCGGCCCGGCAATCGAGGGTGTCACCCCGGTCGCCGCGCGCGACTCTGCCCGACCGGAATGGAGCAGCCCGACTACAGCGCCGATCTGCGACCGCACGCCTCGCCGGTGATGCGCGGCGTGCTCGTCGTCGCCGGCACCGCGTGCGTGGGCCTCGGCGTGCTCGGGCTCTTCCTGCCGATCCTGCCGACCACGCCGTTCCTTCTGCTGGCGGCGGCCTGCTATGCGCGCGCCTCGGAGCGGTTCTACGGCTGGCTGCTCGACAATCGCACCTTCGGACCGACGATCCGCGAGTGGCGCCGCTACCGCAGCATCCCGTACCGCACGAAGTGGACCGCCATCGTGCTGATGTCGCTCACGCTGGCGAGCTCGATCGTCCTCTTCGTGCGCAATCCGTACCTGCAGGCATCGCTCGCGGTCTTCGGCGCGGGGCTTGCGGTGTGGCTGTACCGAATCCCGTCCCGCGACCGTCCCGGCATGCGCGTGCCCCCGCCGGGGCGTAGCGCCGCGCGTTATGACGGCCGGTGCGGTCCGATTCGAGGGGCGCGTGCTCTATCTCGCGGCCGATGCGCGCGTGGTGGCCGCGCAGCTCGCCGGCGCCGATCTCGCGCGCGAGGCGGCCGGCCCGCTGCGCGACCAGATCTCGACCGACGAGATCACGCCCGCGCGGGGTGTGCTTCCAGCACGACGAGCGACTCGGCGACCACGCTTACGTCGGCCTGAAGTGCGGCGAGGCGTTCCCGGTGCGGCCCGGCGCGGTGCGCGCCGGCGGGTTCGCGGTCAGCGTCGCCGGCAAGCGCCGCGGCAAGGGTTCTTCGCGCGAGCACAGTCCGTTCGCCGAGGCGGCGGCCGGCATCCGGCTGGTGATCGCCGAGAGCTTCGAGCGCATCTACCGCCAGAACTGCATCAACCTCGGCATCTACACGTCGACCGACTTCGGGCTGCTCGAGCGCATCGCCCGCGGCGAGCCGATCCCGGTCGAGGAGTTCGCGCGCCAACACGATCCGATCACCGCCGCGATCGTGCGCTGCGGCGGACTGGCGGCGTTCACGCGAGCGCGGCTCGACGGTGCGCTGCGCGTGCCGGCGCCTGCGCACGCGGCGCGCCCGATGACGCTCGCCGAGAAGCTCATCGCCCGGGCGGTGGTGACCGATCCGCGCGAGGAGCGCACCGGGGTCGCCGCGGTGCGGCCGGGCGACGGCGTCTTCGTGCGCGCCGACTGGCGCTACTCGTACGAGTACCTCACGCCGATGGCGGCGACGCTCTTCGAGCGCGCGTTCGGCGAGGGCGCGCGGGTCGCCGACCCGGGCTCGGTGCTCGCGTTCGAGGATCACCTCGTGTTCGGGCGCTGGAGCGGGGCGCGCGGCGGCGAGCGTGCCGCGCAGGTTCCGGCGACGCGCGCGCTCGCGCTCGCGCAGGCCGAGTTCTGCGCGCGGCAAGCCATCCGCGTGCACGGCGCGCTCGCCGGCCGCGACGGCGCGGAGGGCATCTGCCACTCGATCGTGGCCGAGCGCTACGCGCTGCCGGGCACGATCGTCGCGGGGACCGATTCGCACACGCCGCACGTGGGCGCGCTCGGCTGCCTCGCATTCGGCGTCGGCGCGAGCGACATGGCGGCCGCCTGGCGCACGCGCGACGTGCGCATCACGGTTCCGTCGACCTGCCGCGTGGTGCTGAACGGCGCGCTGCCGCAGGACGTTGCCGCGAAGGACCTCGTGCTGCACCTGCTCGCCCTCCCGTACGTGCGCGACGGGCACGCCATCGGCCAGGCGATCGAGTATTGCGGGCCGGCCGTCGCGGCGATGAGCACCGACGAGCGCGCCACGCTCACGAACATGGCGGCCGAGATCGGCGGATTCACCGGGCTGGTTGCGGCGGACGCCGAGACCCTGCGATTCCTGCGCGAGCGGCGCGGGGCGCACGCCTCGCTCGCGGACTGGATGGCGGGCGATGCGGACGCCGAGGTCGCGCACACGATCGAGATCGACTGCGGCGCGCTGCGGCCGATGGCCGCGCGTCCGGGCGATCCGGGCAACGGCGTGGCGGTCGACGCGCTCGCGCAGGCGGTGCCGATCGACATCGCGTACTGCGGCTCCTGCACCGGCGCGAAGCGCGAGGATCTGGACCGGGTGCACGAGGTGCTCGCGTGGGGGCTGGCGCACGGTCTGCGGGTCGCCCAGGGCGTGCGCTTCTATCTCCAGTTCGGCAGCCTCGACGTGCGTGATCACTGCGTCGCGGCCGGCATGCTGGAGACTTTCCGCGCCGCGGGGGTGGAGCTCGTCGAGCCGGGGTGCGGGGCGTGCGTGAATGCCGGACCGGGCGTTTCGGACGCTGTGTCGCAGGTGACCGTCAGCGCGCAGAACCGGAACTTCCCCGGGCGCTCCGGTCCCGGCCAGGTGTGGCTCGCGAGCCCGGCCACTGTCGCGGCGAGCGCGCTCGCCGGTCGCCTGACGAGCTTCGCGGCGCTGCGTCCTCGCTCGGTCAGCGGCGGCGCGCCGTCCGGCGGGGCCGGCTTTTTGCTAACATCGGCTTTCGTTACCGGGGCGCCTCGAAATCCGGTCCCTGGATCGATCGACTTCCAACATACCGCCCTTTCCTCGGAGACCGCCGCAATGCATCGCCGCTTCCGGCTGCGCAACCGCGCGCCTGCTTTGATCGCCAGTAAGCCGCTATCCGTTCCGTTGCTCGTCCTGCTCGGCGCGCTCGTCGCGCTGCCGCCCGCCGCGTTTGCGCCCGACACCGCCGCGCAGGCGGCGAAGAACGAGGAGTTCACGCCGCAGATCGGCCAGGCCGGCAAGGACGTGATCTGGGTGCCGACGCCCGAGGAGCTCGTCGAGCGCATGCTGCGCATGGCGCAGGCGACGCCGAAGGATTTCGTGATCGACCTCGGCTCGGGCGACGGGCGCATCGCGATCGCCGCGGCGAAGCTGATCGGCGCGCGCGCGATGGGCATCGAGTACAACCCCGACATGGTCGATCTCTCGAACCGCAAGGCGCGCGAGGCCGGCGTCGACGGCCGCGTCAAGTTCGTGAAGGCCGACATCTTCGAGAGCGACTTCAGCCAGGCGAGCGTCATCACCATGTACCTGCTGCCGGGCCTGAACCTCAGGCTGCGGCCGAAGCTGCTCGACATGAAGCCGGGCACCCGCATCGTCTCGCACCAGTTCAACATGGACGACTGGGAGCCCGACGAGCGCGGCAGCCTCGAGGGTCGGCAGGCCTATCTCTGGATCATCCCGGCGAAGGTCCAGGGCGGCTGGAACCTCGCCACCGGCGGTCAGACCTACGAGATCTCGCTGACGCAGCGCTACCAGAAGCTCGAGGGCCACGTGAAGTTCGGGCGCATCGAAGCCGGGTTGCGCGGCGCGCGCCTGCGCGGCGACGAGATCCAGTTCGCCTGGGTGGACAACACTGGCGTGCGCCACGAATTCGGCGGCCGGGTCAGCGGCGCGGCGATGGAAGGCGTGGTGCGCTCCGACGGCGGCCGCGAGGGGCGCTGGAGCGCCTCCCGGCGCTGACCAGACCGCCCGCGCGCACACTGGCACAGGCGCGGCAGGCGGACGTCGCGATCGCCCGCGACGGCCGACCCGCGGACCCAGGGTTCCGGCGGGCTACCAGGGTTGGGGCGCGGCGGACCAGCCGCGGGCGAGGTACGCCGCGATCAACATCGCGAGGACGATCGCGCCGACGATCCACGTCGGGCGGAGCCCGACGCCGATCTCGAGCGGTGCCGGTGCCGGGGCGGCGCCGGTCACCGCCGGCGCGACCGCGCGGTTGAAGCGCGTGAAGAAGTCGTCGGTCATCTTCTGTGCGACGCCGTCGATCAGGCGCGAACCCACCTGAGCGAGCTTGCCGCCGACGGTCGCCTTCGCGGCGTACTCGAGCCGCGTCGACCCGCCCTCGGGCTTCAAAGTCACCTTCGCGCCGCCCTTGCCGAAGCCGGCCGCTCCGCCGGAGCCCTCGAACGCGATCGCGTAGGAGTTCGGCGGATCGAGGTCGGAGAGCAGCAGCTTGCCGTTGAATTTCGCCTTCACCGGGCCTACGGCGGCGGTCATCGCGACCTTGAACTCGGTGTCCGTGACCTTCTCGATCGTTTCGCACCCCGGAATGCACATGCGCAGCACCTCGGGGTCGTTCAGCGCCTCCCACACGCGCTGTTGCGCGATCGGGATCAGCTGTTCACCTTTCATGTCCATGTTCGTGGCTCCTGTGCGTGATGCGGACCGCGCTACCGCGCCGACGGCGGCATCGCCTCGAGAAAGCGCTCGAGCTCGGCCCGCGTCACCGCGCTGCTGCGGTCGAGATCCATCTCGTGGAACTGGGCGAGCAGCAGGTTCGAGCCGCGCGCCTCCTCGCGCGTCAGCACGCCGTCGCGGTTCGCATCGTACAGCGCGAAAGACTCGCGGTAGCTCTGGCCGAGGCGCTGGGCGAACTCGGGGGCATCTGCTGCGCGGATGCGGCGCTCGCCGCGACGAGCAGCGCGAGCGCCGGGATCGATGGCCTCATGGCGTTCCTCCTTCTTCCGTCGATGACCGAGCAAGACTTACGCAAACCTGCGCGCCCGTTCAAGTGCGCAGGCGGCGGCGTGGCGGACCGGCGTCCGGCGCCCCGGCCCGGAGAGGGCGCGCGCGAGATCGACGAGGCTCGCGATGTTGTGCGCCGGCAGGAAGGCGTCGACGTGCGGCAGCATCGCCCGTACTCCGGCCGGCCGCGGCTCGAAGCCTTCGTAGCGGAGCAGGGGATTCAGCCAGACTAGGCGGCGGCACGACTTGCGCAGCCGGTCCATCTCGTCGCCGAGGTCGCGGCCGAGATCGCGGTCCAGGCCGTCGGTGATCATGAGCACCACCGCGTTCTGTCCGAGCACGCGGCGCGACCAGCGCAGGTTGAACTCGCGCAGGCTGGTGCCGATGCGCGTGCCCCCGGACCAGTCCGCGACCGCCCCGGCGACGTGCGCCAGCGCGACGTCCACGTCGCGATGCCGCAGGTGCCGCGTGATGTTGGTGAGGCGCGTGCCGAACACGAACGTGTAGACGCGGTCGCGGTCGTTCGTGATCGCGTGCAGGAAGTGCAGGAACATGCGCGAGTAGCGGCTCATCGAGCCGGAAATATCGCACAGCACGACGAGCGGCGGGTGGCGCCGGGTCTGCGAGCGGCGCTCGAGCACGATCAGGTCGGCGCCCGAGCGCAGGCTCGCGCGCAGCGACGCGCGCATGTCGACGCGGATGCCGTGCGGGTCGCGCGCGAGCCGGCGCGTGCGCACCAGCGGGATCGGCAGGCGCAGCTCGGCGATCAGCCGCTTCGCCTGCGCGAGCTCCTCGTTGGTCATGGTCTCGAAGTCGGCCTGCTGCAGCACCTCGCGGTCCGATACCGTGAAGGCGGCGTCGAGCTCGACCTCCTCGGGCCCTTCGGCCTGGTCCTCGCCGGGCGGCTTCGCGGGCGGCATGAGCGCCTCGGCGAGCCGCGCCGGCGGCGCCTGATCCTCGTCCGCGCGGCCATGGACCTTCGGCAGGAACAGCGCCATCACGCGCTCGAGCATGCGCGGATCGCGCCAGAAGATGTGGAACGCCTGGTCGTAGAGCTCGAACTGCTCGCGCCGGTCGAGGAACACCGCGGCGAGCGTCCAGTAGAAGTCGTCGCGCCGCTCGATGCCGGCCACCTGCAGCGCGCGCAGCGCGTCGAGCACCTTGTCCGGTCCGACCGGCAGCCCCGCGCCGCGCAGCACGCGCGCGAAGTGCATGACGTTCTCGGCGAGCTTGCCGGACATCAGGGCGTGATACCCGACCCGTGCAACGCGAAGCGCGCGCCGCTGCGCGGCCGATCGCCCAAGCGGGCGTGCGCGCGACGCGCGCGCGACGTCCCCCGTTGCTCGCCTTGCGCATCGCGGCTCGCGCTTTTCATCGAGCGGCGACTTCCGCCTTCACCTCCGACAGGATGCGCGCGGCCTCGGAGCCCTGCACCCGCGCGATGTCGTCCTGGTACTTGAGCAGCACGCCGAGCGTGTCGTGGATCACCTGCGGGTCGAGCGCGAGGCGGTCGAGCTCGGTGAGCGCGCGGGTCCAGTCGATCGTCTCGGCGACGCCCGGCAGCTTGAAGAGGTCCATGTTGCGCAGCCGCTGCACGAAGGCGACCACCTCGCGCGAGAGCTGGTCGGCCGCGCCCGGCGCCTTGCGCCGCAGGATCTCGAGCTCGCGCTCGGCGTTCGGGTAGTCGACCCAGTGGTAGAGGCAGCGCCGCTTCACGGCGTCGTGGATCTCGCGCGTGCGGTTGGAGGTGATCACCACGACGGGTGGCGTCTCGGCCCTGATCGTGCCGATCTCGGGAATCGTCACCTGGAAGTCCGAGAGAACCTCGAGCAGATAGGCCTCGAACGGCTCGTCGGTGCGGTCGAGCTCGTCGATCAGCAGCACCGGCGGCCCGGCGAGGTCGCCCTCGAGCGCCTGCAGCAGGGGGCGGCGGATCAGGAACCGCTCGGCGAAGATGTCCTCGGTCAGCCCCTCGCGCGACTTGACGCCCTCAGCCTCGGCCAGGCGGATCTCGATCATCTGCCGCGAGTAGTTCCACTCGTACACCGCGCTCGCGACGTCCAGGCCCTCGTAGCACTGCAGCCGCACTAGGCGCCGGCCCAGCGTGGCGGCGAGCACCTTTGCGATCTCGGTCTTGCCGACGCCCGCCTCGCCCTCGAGGAACAGCGGTCGCCCCATGCGCAGGCTGAGGAACACCGCGGTCGCCAGGCTGCGCTCGGAGACGTAGTCCGCCCTGGCGAGCAGCGCGAGGGTGTCGTCGATTGTTCTCGGCAGGGCCGATGCGGCGTCGTTCATCGTGGCGGGGGACGGGACCGAAGCGGTGCGGGAGTCCCGAGATTACTTCAAGTCGTGCGGCTCCGCCACGCGAGCCGTGTCGATTGGCCGCACGCAGCCCGTGCGTCCGCGGTCGAAGCGCTCCGGAGCGTCAGCGGCTGCGCCCGCCCGGCGCCTACGGCCGCAAGCGCCCTCCTATGGGTCCCGGTTCGCCTTCGCACTGGAGCGCGATGTGAAAAGAAAAGCCCCGCGGTCTGCGCCGCGGGGCCTTCGGGTCGACCGTGCGGGGGTCAGCCGAGCGCCGCTTGCACCGCGCGCTTGGCCATCACCGTCACGAGGTGCGCGCGGTACTCGGGCGAGGCGTGGATGTCGGAATTCAGGCCCTTCGCCGGGAGCTTGATGTTCGCGACCGACTCGGGCGCGAACTTCGAGGCGAGCGCCTTCTCCATCTCCGGCACGCGGAACACGCACGGGCTGGCGCCGGTGACGGCAACACGCACGCCCGAGCCCGTTTCGGCGACGAAGACGCCGACCAGCGCGAAGCGCGAAGCGGGCTGCTTGAACTTCACGTAGCCGGCGCGCTTCGGGATCGGAAACGAGACCGAGGTGACGAGCTCGCCCGGCTCGAGCGCGGTCTCGTAGATGCCCTTGAAGAAGTCGTCGGCCGCGACCTTGCGCTTGTTGGTCTCGACGGTCGCGCCGAGGCCGAGCACTGCGGCCGGGTAGTCGGCCGCCGGGTCGTTGTGCGCGATCGAGCCGCCGAGGGTGCCCATGTTGCGCACCATGCGGTCGCCGATCTCGCCCGCGAGATGCGCGAGCGCCGGGATCGCCTTCTTGACGTCGCCCGAGAAAACGACCTCGCTGTGCCGCGTCATCGCGCCGATGACGAGGTGCTTGCCGTCGGCCTTGATGCCGCGCAGCTCGGCGATGCTGCCGAGATCGACGAGCGCCTGCGGCGCGGCGAGTCGCAGCTTCATCGCGGCGATCAGGCTCTGGCCGCCGGCGAGCGCTTTGGCGTCGGGATTCTTGGCGAGCGCGGCGGCGGCGTCGGCGACGCTCTTGGCCTTCTGGTAGTCGAATGCGTACATGATGTCGTCTCCGTGTCCCGTTATGCAGCCTTCTGCGACGCCAGCGCGCGCCACACCGTCTCGGCGGTCGCCGGCATCGGCACCTCGCGCACGCCGATCGCGTCGGTGATGGCGTTGATCAGCGCCGCGGGAGCGCCGATCGCGCCCGCCTCGCCGCAGCCCTTCACGCCGAGCGGGTTGTGCGTGCACGGCGTCTCGCGCGTGTCGAGCCTGAAGCTCGGCACGTCGCCGGCGCGCGGCAGGCAGTAGTCGCTCATCGTGCCGGTGACGAGCTGGCCGGTCTCGGGGTCGTAGCGGCAACCCTCGAGCAGCGCCTGGCCGATGCCTTGGGTGAGCCCGCCGTGCACCTGCCCGGCGACGATCATCGGGTTGATCACCTTGCCGAAGTCGTCCACTGCGACGAAGCTCTCGATCGTGGTCCGGCCCGTCTCCGGATCGACCTCGACCTCGCACACGTACGATCCGGCCGGGAACGTGAAGTTGGTCGGATCGTAGAACGCGTTCTCGTTCAGGCCGGGCTCGAGCTTGTCGAGCGGATAGTTGTGCGGCACGTACGCGGTGAGCGCGACCTGGGCGAACGGCACCTGCTTGTCGGTGCCGCTCACCTTGAACACGCCTTCGGCGAACTCGACGTCGGCCTCGGCCGCCTCCATCAGGTGCGCGGCGATCTTCCTGCCCTTGGCGATCACCTTGTCCACCGCCTTCACGATCGCGGTGCCGCCGACCGCGAGCGAGCGCGAGCCGTAGGTGCCCATGCCGAACAGGATCTTCGAGGTGTCGCCGTGGACGATGTCGACGTCCTCGACCGGGATGCCGAGCCGGCTCGCCACGACCTGCGCGAACGTGGTCTCGTGGCCCTGGCCGTGCGAATGCGACCCCGTGAAGACCGTCACCTTGCCGGTTGGATGCACGCGGACCTCGCCGGCCTCGAACAGCCCGGCGCGCGCGCCGAGCGCCCCCGCGACGTTGGACGGCGCGATCCCGCACGCCTCGATGTAGCAGCTGTAGCCGAGGCCGCGGAGCCTCCCGCGCTTCGCCGCCTCCTCCTTGCGCTTCGCGAAGCCGGCGACGTCGCCGAGCTTCAACGCCGCGTCGAGCGTCGCCTGGTAGTCGCCGGTGTCGTACATCAGCGCGACCGGCGTCTGGTACGGGAAGCTCTTGATGAAGTTGCGCCGCCGGATCTCGGCCGGATCGATCTTCATCTCGCGCGCCGCGGTCTCGACCAGCCGCTCGACGACATAGGTCGCCTCGGGCCGCCCGGCGCCGCGGTACGCGTCTACCGGTGCGGTGTTGGTGAACACCGCGGTCACCTCGCAGTAGATCTGCGGCGTGGTGTACTGGCCGGCGAGCAGCGTGGCGTAGAGGATCGTCGGAATGCACGAGGCGAACGTCGAGAGGTAGGCGCCGAGGTTCGCAGCGGTGTGCACCCGCATCGCGAGGAACTTGCCGTCCTTGTCGAGCGCAAGCTCGGCGGTGGTGACGTGGTCGCGGCCGTGCGCATCCGACATGAACGACTCGACGCGCTCGGCGGTCCACTTGATCGGCCGGTTCACCTGCCTCGACGCCCAGGTGACGACGACGTCCTCGCCGTAGAGGTAGATCTTCGACCCGAAGCCGCCGCCGACGTCCGGCGCGACCACGCGCACCTTGTGCTCGGGCAGCCCGAGCACGAACGCGGTCATCAGCAGCCGCTCGACGTGCGGGTTCTGGCTGGTGACGTACAGGGTGTAGTTGTCGTCGGCGCGGCTGTAGGCGCCGATCGCCGAGCGCGGCTCGATCGCGTTCGGGATGAGGCGGTTGTTGACGAACTCGAGCTTCGTCACGTGCGCCGCCGCCTTGAACGCATCGTCGACCTTGGCCTTGTCGCCGAGCGCCCAGACGTAGCAGGTGTTGTCGGGCGCGATGTCGTGGATCGCCGGCGCGCCCTGCTTGCGCGCCGCCGCGGCGTCGACCACCGCCGGCAGCACCTCGTAGTCGACCTCGACGCGCTCCGCGGCGTCCTTCGCCTGGTTATAGGTCTCGGCGATCACCACCGCCACACGGTCGCCCACGTACCGCGCTTTGCCCTGCGCCAGCACCGGGTAGGGAGGCTCCTTCATCGGCTGCCCGTTCACGTCGGTGATCAACCAGCCGCACGGCAGGCCGTTGATGCCGGCCTTGGCGATGTCCTCGCCGGTGTAGACCGCGAGAACGCCGGGTGCCTTGGCCGCCTTGGCGAGGTCGACTTTCCTGATCCTCGCATGCGCATGCGGCGAGCGCACGAACACCGCGTAGGTGGCGCGCTCCGGGCGCGACGTCGTCGGTGTACTTTCCGCCGCCGGTCAGGAACCGGTAGTCTTCCTTGCGCTTCACCGAAGCGCCGATCAGATTCATGCTTCCCATGGCCTGCTCCTTCGCGCGCTAGCGCATTGCCGCGACTTTCGGCGCGGCGTCGAGGATCGCCTTGACGATGTTGTGGTAGCCGGTGCAGCGGCAGAAGTTGCCGTCGAGCTCGGCGCGCACCACCGCCTCGGTCGGCTTCGGGTGGCGCTTCACCAGGTCGATCGCGCTCATCACCATGCCCGGCGTGCAGAACCCGCACTGCAGGGCGTGATGCTCGCGGAACGCCTCCTGCATCGGGTGCAGCGTGCCGTCGGCCGCCGCCACTCCCTCGATCGTCAGGATGTCGGCGCCCTCGGCCTGCATCGCCAGCATGTTGCACGCCTTCACGGCATTGCCGTTCATGTGGATCGTGCATGCGCCGCACTGCGCGGTGTCGCAGCCGACGTGGGTGCCGGTGAGCCGCAGGTGCTCGCGGATGAAGCTGACGAGCAGCGTGCGCTCCTCGACCTCGGCCGCCACCGGCTTGCCGTTCACGGTCATGGACACTTTGACTGGCATGGACTCCTCCTTGGTGTCGAGCGTGCGATGATCTTGTTGCGGCGCGGCAACAAACGCCGCCAACGCGGAATGATCGCGGTGCGAAAGCCTTCCGGTCGATCCTCCTGGCGGCGCGGATTCGGGCGGGAACGGACGAGCCGCGGAACGCGCTCGTCGAGACGCGCTGCAAATCGTAGCGCATGCGGTGCGGGGTAGGCAACTCGCCGGCGCCGGCCGCGTCGCCGGAGCGCCGTGGCAGCCGCGGATCGCGCGGCGTAGAATGATGATTCCGCGCAGCAAGCGGGGCGAAACCATGGACAGCGTCGATCTCGAGGTCATCCGGAGTGCAGCGGGCTGGATCGCCGCCAGTCGCGGGGCGATACTCGTGACGGTGGTGAGGACGTGGGGCTCGTCGCCCCCGGCCGCCCGGGGCGATGCTCGCGATTCGTGACGATGGGCACGTCGTCGGCTCGGTGTCCGGGGGCTGCGTGGAGGACGATCTGATCGACAAGGTTCGCGGCGGCGTGCTCGCCGCCGGCACGCCGGGCACGATCACCTACGGCGTCACCCAGGAGCAGGCCGAGCGGTTCCGGCTTCCGTGCGGCGGGACGCTCGAGCTGGTGCTCGAGCCGCTGTCGCCGTCTGCGGGGCTCGACGCGCTGCTCGCCAGCGTCGAGCGCCACGAGGTCGTGGTGCGCTTCCTCGACATCGCGACCGGGACGACGCGCCTTGCGCCCGGCCGCGGCGCCGACCGGCTCGAGTTCGACGGCAAGGTGCTGAAGACCGTGCACGGACCGCGCTGGCGGCTGCTCCTGATCGGCGCGGCGCAGCTCTCGCGCTACGTCGCGCAGTTCGCCCAGGCGCTCGACTACCACGTGACCGTATGCGATCCGCGCGAGGAGTTCGCCGACGAGTGGGACGTGCATGACGTGGCGGTGAATCGCGGCTACCCGGACGACGTCGTGCAGCAGATGAACATCGACGACCGCTGCGCGGTGGTGGCGCTCACGCACGACCCGAAGCTCGACGACGCGGCGCTCATCGAGGCGCTCAAGTCGCCGGCGTTCTACGTCGGCGCGCTCGGCTCGCAGCCGAACAACGACGGCCGGCGCCGGCGGCTCGCCGGGTTCGATCTGTCGGCCGGCGAGATCGCGCGCCTGCGCGGCCCGGTGGGTTACAAGCTCGGCGGCAAGACGCCGCCCGAGATCGCGCTCGGCATCCTCGCCGAGATGACCGCGGTGCGCCACGGCGTGCAGTTGCCCGGTCGCGCGCGGCCGGACGAGCCCGCGGGCGCGCCGGCGACGGCGGCGCGCTGAGGCCGCGCGCGCCCGCGGCGCGAAGTCGGCGGCAGTGACCGTCCCCGCCCGCGGCCGCATCGTCGGCGTGCTGCTCGCTGCGGGCAGCGCGTCGCGCTTCGGCGCCGACAAGCTGATGCATCCGCTTCCGGACGGCACGCCGATGGCGCTCGCCGCGGCACGCGCGCTGCGTGCCGCGCTCGAGCCGGCGATCGCGGTGGTGCGGCCCGGCAGCGCGGCGCTCGAACGGCTGCTGCGCGATGCCGGCCTCGAGGTCGCGGTCTGCCCGGACGCGGCCGCTGGCATGGGCCACTCGCTCGCGCACGCGGTGCGCGCGAGCGCCGGCGCCGCCGGCTGGGTGGTGGCGCTCGCCGACATGCCGTTCGTCGCGCCGGAGTCGATTCGCCGCGTCGCCGAAGCGCTCGCCGCAGGCGCGCCGATCGTTGCGCCGAGCCATCGCGGCGAGCGTGGGCATCCGGTCGGCTTTGCCGCGCGCTACGGCGCCGAGCTCGCGGCGCTCGCCGGAGACGCCGGCGCACGCGAGATCCTGCGCCGCGACCGCGCCCAGGTGAGGCTGGTCACGGTCGACGATCCGGGCGTGCTGCGCGATGTGGACACGCAGGCGGATCTCGAGGGCGAGGAGCCGTGAGGCCGCGCAGCTGACCCCTGACCCGCGCCGGTGCGCGCTCGCGCGCCTGGACATAGCATAGAATTCGCGCCCTGCATCCCGATGCGCAAGGCCCTGTCCCGATTCGCCGACCTTGCCGCGCGCCTGCGCGCCGCGCTGCTCATCGCGGTGCTCGTCGCGCCGCCCGGCGCGCCCGCGCTCGCGCAGTTGCCCGCAGCGGCCGCCGGCCAGCCGCTGCCGTCCCTCGCGCCGATGCTCGCCGAGGTGACCCCGGCGGTGGTGAACATCGCGGTGGTCGCGCGCGTGCCGGAGGAGAATCCGCTTTTCGCCGATCCGTTCTTCCGCCGCTTCTTCGACCTTCCGGACCGGCCGCCGCGCGGCGAGCAGGCGGCCGGATCGGGCGTCATCGTCGACGCCGCGCGCGGCCTCGTCGTCACCAATCACCACGTCGTCAAGGATGCGCACGAGATCTACGTCGGCCTGAAGGACCGCCGCGTGCTCAAGGCCGAGGTGGTCGGCACCGATCCGGGCACCGACGTCGCGGTGCTGCGGGTGCCGACCGAGCGGCTGACTGCCGCGCGCTGGGGCGACTCCGGAGGCGCTGAACGTCGGCGACTTCGTGGTGGCGATCGGCAACCCGTTCGGCATCGGCCAGACGGTGACCTCAGGGATCGTGAGCGCGCTCGGGCGCACCGGTCTCAGCATCGAGGGCTACGAGGAATTCATCCAGACCGACGCGTCGATCAACCCCGGCAACTCGGGCGGGGCGCTGGTGAATCTGCGCGGCGAGCTCGTCGGCATCAACACCGCCATCATCGGCCCGGCTGGCGGCAACGTCGGCATCGGGTTCGCCGTGCCGGCCCACATGGCGCGCGCGGTGATCGACCAGATCCTGCGCTTCGGCGAGGTGCGGCGCGGCAAGCTCGGCGTCACCACGCAGGACGTGACGCCGGAGGCGGCCGATAAGCTCGGACTGCCGGTCACCGAGGGCGCGGTCGTCGCACAGATCGAGCGCGGCTCGCCCGCCGAGCGTGCCGGTCTGCGGCCGCGCGACGTCGTCACCGCGATCAACGGGCGCCGCATCCGCACTTCGAGCGAGCTGCGCAACCGCGTCGGACTGATCCCGGTCGGCGAGGAAGTCGAGCTCGAGGTGCTGCGCGACGGCCGCCCGCGCGCGATTCGCGCGCGCGTCGGCGAGCTCTACCAAGTGACCCGCGTGACCGGCGAAACCATTCCGCAGCTCGCCGGCGCGCGCGTCGCGAACGTCGCGCCGGGCATGCCGATGCACGGCCAGATCGAGGCGATCGTCGTCACCGCGGTCGAGGAGGCAAGCGCGGCGCATCGCAACGGCCTGCGCGCGGGCGACCTCATCGTCGGGGTGAACCGGGTCCGGGTGCGCACCGTCTCGGAGCTGATCGGGGCGATGCGCAATGCACAGCGTCCGGTGCGGCTCACGCTGCTGCGCGGCGAGTACCGCATCACGCTGATGATCCGCTGACCCGGATGCCCGTCCGCCGCCCGATCCGCTACCGCATCGCCGCGCGCTCGCCCGAGGCGCACCTGTTCGAGGTGAGCGTCACCGTCGAGTCGCCCGATCCAGCCGGCCAGCGCTTCGCGTTGCCGGCGTGGATCCCCGGCAGCTACATGATCCGCGAGTTCGCCCGCCACGTCGTCGCGATCCGGGCGACGCAGGGCCGGCGTCCGGTCGGCTTGCGCAAGCTCGACAAGCACACCTGGCACGCCGAGCCGTGCGACGGCCCGCTCACCGTCGCCGCCGAGATCTACGCCTGGGATCCGTCGGTGCGCGGCGCGCATCTCGACACCGGCCACGGTTTCTTCAACGGGGCGTGCGTGTTTCTGCGGGTTGCCGGACACGAGGCCGATCCGTGCGAGGTCGAGATCCTGCCGCCGCGCGGCGCGCGCTACCGGGCCTGGCGGGTGGCGACCGCGATGCGGCGCAAGCGCGCGCCGCGCGCGGGCTTCGGCCTCTACGCCGCGGCCGGCTACGACGAGTTGATCGACCATCCGGTCGAGATGGGCACCTTCGCGCTCGGCCGCTTCATCGCCTGCGGCGTGCCGCACGAGATCGCGATCACCGGCCGGCACGACGCCGACCTCGCGCGGCTCGAGCGCGACCTCGAGCGGCTCTGCGAGACGCACATCCGGTTCTGGGGCACGCCCGCGCCGATGGACCGCTACGTGTTCCTGGTCAGCGCGCGCGACGAGGGCTACGGCGGGCTCGAGCACCACGCCTCGACCGCGCTCGCGTGCCGCCGCGACGACCTGCCGCGGCGCGGGGGTGCGCGAGGCCGGCGAGGGCTACCGCAGCTTCCTCGGGCTCGCGAGCCACGAGTACTTCCACACCTGGAACGCGAAGCGTATCCGGCCCGCGGCGTTCACGCCGTACGATCTCGCGGCGGAGAACTACACCGAGCTGCTGTGGGCGTTCGAGGGCATCACCTCCTACTACGACGACCTCGCGCTCGTGCGCGCCGGACTGATCTCCGAGGCCGACTATCTCGAGCTGGTCGGCCGCAGCGTGACCGCGCTCGCGCGCACGCCCGGCCGGCGCCGGCAGACCGTCGCCGAATCGAGCTGGGACGCCTGGATCAAGTACTACCGCCCGGACGAGAACGGCGCCGAACGCGGTCGTGAGCTACTACGGCAAGGGCGGACTCATCGCGCTCTGCCTCGACCTCACGATCCGGCGTCGCACGCGCGGCAGGAAGTCGCTCGACGACGTGATGCGCGCGCTGTGGGCGCACCATGGCCGCGCCGGCATCGGCGTGCCGGAGGACGGCGTCGAGCGCCTGGCCGAAGCGGTCACCGGTCTTCGCCTGCATGCGTTCTTCGAGCGCGCGTTGCGCACGACCGCGGAGCTTCCGCTGGCGCCGCTGCTGCGCGACGTCGGGCTCGCGCTCGCGATGCGGCCGGCCGAGTCGGCGACCGACCGAGGCGGCAAGCCGGCGGCGGCGGAGGCGCGCACGCTCGCCGCGCAGGCGAGCCTCGGCGCGCGCAGCGCGGGCGAGGCGCCGAGGTGAAGCTCACGCACGTGCTCGACGGCGGTGCGGCGCAGCGCGCAGGACTGGCGCCGGGCGACGTGATCGTCGCGCTCGAAGGCCTGCGCGCGGCGCCGCAGACGTTCGCGCGTGCGATCGCGCAGCGCAAGCCCGGTGAGACGGTGCGCCTGCACGCGTTCCGCCGCGACGAGCTCTTCGAGCGCTCGGTCGTGCTCGACGCCGCACCGGCCGACACCTGCGTCGTCGGGATCGACCGGGGCGCCGGTGCCGCGGCGCGCCGCAGGCGCCTGAAATGGTTGCGTGGATGAGCGGGCGGCCCCGCTCTGCGCCGGCGTTCAGCCGGCGCTGAGCTTGACCAGCGCGAGCGTCAGGTTATCGCCCCTGCCGTTCGCGCGGCCGCGGGCGCCGGTGACGAGCATCTCCGCGGCCTTGCGCGGCGGCAGCGTCGAGAGGATCTTGCCGAGCTCGGCGTCGGAGAAGTAGTCCCACAGCCCGTCCGAGCAGAGCAGGAAGGTGTCGCCGTCGGCGAGCGGGCTCGAGCCGCCGAGCGTGGGCTGGGGATGCTCGGTCTGTCCGAGCGCCTGTAGGAGCAGGTTGCGGTTCGGGTGCGCGTGGCGGTCCGCTTCCCGGAGCTGACCCTCGCGCGCCAGCTGCTCGACCAGCGAGTGGTCGGGCGTGCGGTGCATGAGTCTCGCGCCGCGGAAGTGGTACAGGCGGCTGTCGCCGACGTGGCCCCAGTCGACGCGGTCGGGCTGCAGCAGCATGGCGACGAACGTGCTGTGCGGCTCCTCCTCGGTCAGGATCCGGTTCAGCTTGATCACCATGTGCGCCTCGGCGGAGATCTCGCGCAGCAGCTGCTCGGGGACTCGTCCTTGGGCGAGAAGCCCTCGAACAGGTTGGTCGCGGTGCGGATCACCTGCTCGGCGGCGGCCGCGCCGCCGGTGTAGCCGCCGGCGCCGTCGGCGAGCACGACGAGCGCGGTGCCCTTCAGCCGCTTGCTCGGAATGATCGCGACGCGGTCTTGCTGCTCCTTGCGGTCGCCGATGTGCGTCCCGGTGGCGGCGTCGAGCGAGAGGGCCATGTGATCGTCGCGAATCGGGGCGGCTTGCCGGGGCGTGCGGGCGTCGAGCGGCGCGAAGGACGCCGATAACTTAAACTATCGCGCGATTATGCGCTGCCGCGGATCGCGGGGCGCAGGCATTTTTCCCGCGGCCCTTCGACCCGCACGGGCGCGCCGATCGCTCGCGCGGCCGGCGGAGGCGGCGCGCGCGACCGGATATGACACGCGACCCGACTTCCGGGCGACACGCTGCTGCTCCTGATCCGCCACGGCGAGACCCGCTGGAACGAGGAGGGCCGTGTCCAGGGATGGCAGGATAGCCCACTCACGAGGGCGGGCATTGCGCAGGCGCGCATGCTCGCGGCGCGGCTGGCCGGCGAGCCGGTGGATCGCCTTGTCGCGAGCGATCTCGGCCGCGCGCGCGAGACGGCGGCGGCGATCGCGCACCGGCTCGCGCTCGCGGTCGAGCTCGAGCCCGATCTGCGCGAGCGCTCATACGGCGTCCTGGAGGGATGCACCTGGGCGGAGGCCGAAGCGCGGCATCCGGAGGCGTATGCACGAGTGGCCGCCCGCGATCACGAGTACGTGGTGCCCGGCGGCGAGAGCGCGGCCGCATTCGCCGCGCGGGTGGTGCGTGCGCTCGAGCGCATCGCCGCAGCGCACTCGGGCCGGCGCGTCGCCGTCGTCGCGCACGGCGGCGTGCTCGGCGTGGCGTACCGCCGCGCGGCGGGCCTGCCGCGCGATGCCCCGCGCTCCTACGCGCTCGCGAACGCCTCGGTCAACTATCTGCGCTTCTCGGGCGGGCGGCTGTCGATAGAGCGATGGGGCGACGTGGCGCACCTCGCGGTCGATACGGCCGATGATCCGACCGAGATTGCGACCGGTCGTGCGCGCGGCGATGCCGCCGACGATGCAGCCGGAGGCGGTGCGCGATGAGCGCGGGCGGCGAAGCCCCGGTCGGCTACGCCGACGTGTCGGCGGCGGCAGCGCGCCTCGCCGGAGTCGCACACCGCACGCCGGTCCTGACCTCGCGCGCGGTGGACGCGCACGTTGGCGCCAAGGTCTTTTTCAAGTGCGAGAGCTTCCAGCGCGCGGGCGCGTTCAAGTTTCGCGGCGCCTACAACGCGCTCGCGCGGCTCGACGCCGCGGCGCGGCGGCGCGGCGTGCTCACGTTCTCGTCGGGCAATCACGCGCAGGCGCTGGCGCTCGCCGGGCGGCTGCTCGGCGTGCGCATCGTCGCGGTGATGCCGGCCGACGCGCCGTCGGTAAAGCTCGCGGCGACCCGCGGCTACGGCGCCGAGGTGCTCACCTACGACCAGGACGCGACGGCGCGCGAGGCGCTCGGCGCGCGGATCGCTGCCGAACGGGGGCTCACGATCGTGCCCCCGTTCGACCACCCCGACGTCGTGGCCGGGCAAGGCACCGCGGCGAAGGAGCTCTTCGAGGAGGTGGGCGCGCTCGATTGGCTGTTCGTGCCGTGCGGCGGGGGCGGACTTATTTCCGGTTGTGCCGTCGCGGCGGCGGAGCTCGCACCCGGCTGCCGGGTGGTCGGCATCGAGCCCGCTGCCGGGGACGACGCCACGCGCTCGTTCCGCACCCGCACCCTGCAGACGTGCCGGAATCCGGACACCGTCGCCGACGGCGCCAGAACGCCCGCACTCGGCAAAATTACCTTCCCATTGGTGCTCCGGTACGTTCACGATATGGCCACGGTTACCGACCCGGAGCTGCTGCGGGCCATGCTCTACCTGTGGGAACGCATGAAGATCGTCGTCGAGCCGACCGGGGCGCTCGGCGCCGCCGGCCTGCTCGAGGGCAAGGCCGAAGTGCGCGGCGCGCGCGTCGGGGTCATCGTGTCGGGCGGCAACGCCGATGTCGCCGCGATCTGCAAGCTGCTCTGAGGCCGCGCCTGGCGCCATGGAGAAGCCTGCCGAGCGCGCCATCGAACGCGGAGCACCGCCTGCGGCCACCCTGTTTCGCAGCCGGATCCGCTCCTTCCTCGTCGCCACCACGGCCGCGGCGCCGATCGCCGCGCTCGACGCCGTGACGGGCGACGCGGCGAGCTTCACGGCGTTCTATGCGCTGCCCGTACTGATCGCCGCCTGGGGTGCCGGCGTGACAGGTGGCGTCGGCATGGCGCTGCTCGCGGGCGGGCTAACTGCCGGGATCGGCTACGCGGTCGGCCACCCGAACGCGACCGGCTTCGCCTTCGCGTTCGACACCATCGCGGTCTCCGGAGTGCTCGCGGTGGTGGGCGCGCTGGCCGCGGGGCTGCGTGCGGCGACCGACCGCGCGCGCGCGACGACCCGCACCGACGTCGTCACGAGCGTGATGAACCGGCTCGGCTTCGCCGAGCGTTTGGGCATCGAGCTCGACCGCCACCAGCGCTACCGCCGCCCATTCACGCTCGCGCTGGTGCACTGCGACGGCCTGACTCACCTGGCCGCCTCCGAGGCCGAGCGGCCGGTGCGCACGATCGGCCGCACGCTCGCCGCAAGCGTGCGCCGTACCGACGCGGTTGCGCGCCTGCACGAGGACGTCTTCGCCGTGCTGCTGCCAGAGACCGGCCGTGACAACGCGTTGCTCGTAGGGCAGGTGCTGCGCGACCGGCTCGAGCACGACTTGCGCCGCGCGGGACGGCCGATGGGCTTCGGCCTCGCGCTCGTGACCTATCTCGAGCCGCCGGCCACGGGGGAGGAGGCGGTCGCCACGGCCGAGCAGCTCCTCGCCGAGGCGCGCAAGGCGGGCAAGAACCGCACGCGCGAGCGTGTGATCGGCGACGCGGCGCCGACCGTCCCGGCGTGAACCGCTCCGGGGGTGCCCCGGAGACGAGCGTGGTCACGGTGCACGGCGCTGGCCCGTCCCGACGCCGGACACTCGGGTCATGGCGATCTGACCCACTCCTGCCAACGCTCCTTGCCGGCGAACACCGCAATCGAGGCCTGCGCCGGTGCGTCGGCGACGCGGGCGAATCGCCCGGCGAAGAGCGCCTCGAGTTCGCCGGTCTTCAGGCCGAACGGCGGGCCGCGCTCGCCCTCGCTCCAGAAGAAGAAGCCGACGAGGCGTCCGCCGGCGCCCAGTTCGGCCGCAACGCGCTCCGCGTACGCGGTCCAGCGCCGTCGCGGCAGCGCGCACAGGAACGCGCGCTCGTACACTAGATCGAATGGCGCACCGAGATCGTCGGCGAAGAAGTCGGCGCAGCGCAGCACCGTGCGCCACTCGCCGAGCACCGCGCGCGCCGCCACGAGCGCGGCGTCGCTGAAGTCGATCGCCACGACGTCGTGCCCGGCCTCGGCGAAGGCGCGCGCCTCGTAGGCGCTGCCGCAGCCGGGAATCAGCACGCGCTGGCGCGGCGGGAGCGAGGCGACGAGCGCGCGCACCTCGGCCGGGACCGCGCCCGCGTCCCACGGCGTGAAGCGCTCGCGGTAGCGCTTCTCCCAGAACTCCGGGCCCGCGGGATCTTCCTTCGGCATCGCGGCGTCGCCGGTCAGCCCGCGGGCGCCGCAATGCCGCGCAGGCCAGCCGGATCGCGGATTTCGATCTGCTCGCGTGACAGCGCGACCAGGCCTTGGTCGGAGAAGCTGCGCAGCAGCCGACTTACGATCTCGCGCACGCTGCCGAGTTCGTCGGCGAGCTGCTGGTGGGTCGTGCGGATCACCCTGCCCTTACCGAGCAGCAGCGCCGCCAGCCGCTGGTCGAGGCGCTGGAACGCGACCGCCTCGACGAGCTGCATCAGCTCGGCGAGCCGGTCGGCGAACAGGCTGAAGACGTAGGTGCGGAACGGCTCGTGCTCCGTGACCAGCCGGTTGAAGATCGGCGCTGGCAGGGTGACGAGCGTGGTCTCCGACTCGGTGATCCCGCGCGCGGCGTACGGCGCGTGCCCGAGCAGGCAGCTCGAGGTCATCACGCACGCCTCGCCCGGCACGACGCGGTAGAGCTGCAGCTCGCGGCCGTTCGGCGCGCTCTTGGTCACGCGCACGGTACCCTCGAGCAAGAGCGGGAAAGCCATGCAGGGGTTCTGCTCGTCGAACATGACGGTGCCGGCCGGCACCGTCATGGTCGGGGCGTCGTCGAGCAGCGCGTCGAGCCGGTCGGGCGCGAGCGCTGCAAGCGGCGGGTAGAGCGCGGTCAGTCGCTCCTTGACCTTGGCGCGGTCCATCGTGGGCATGGCTCAATCGGCGTAGAAAGGCTCCGGCGGAAAGCTTACCTTGACCAACACCCCATCGACATCCTCGCGGTTGGAAGCGCTCGCCCGGCCGCCGTGGAACTCGGCGATGAGCCGTACGATGTACAGGCCGAGGCCCAGGTGCGGGGCGCCGCCGGTGCGCGCCGGGCGCACCGAGACCATCGACTCGAAGAGCCGGCTGCGCATCTCCTCAGGCAGCGGCGGCCCTCGTTTGCCACCGCGAGCGTCGTCTCGAGCCCGCTCTTCGCCAGGCGAACGACGATCGGCGCCTCGGGCCGCCCGAAGTCCATGGCGTTCGCGACCAGCTTGTCGAGCATCTGCGCCGCGAGCTCGGGCGCCCCCAGCACGTACACCGGGCCGTCGGGCAGGCGCAGATCGAAGCGGCGGCCCGGGTAGATGCTCCGGTAGCCCTCGACGCAGCCCGCCACCACCCGCGCGAGGTCGAAGCGCTCGCGCTCGGCCTCGCGCAGCAGGTGCTCGAGCCGGGTCGCTTCGGACATGCTGGCGAGGATGTGGCCGAGCCGGTCGATGCCCTCCTGCGCCCGCTCGATGTAGACGCGCGATTCGGCCGCGAGCGGCGCGAGCGCGAGGTTCTCGAGCGAGGTGCGCACGACCGCAATCGGCGTGCGCAGCTCGTGCGACAGGCGCGAGCCCATCGCCTTCTGGTAGGCGGCGTACTCGCCCAGGCGGTCGAGCGCCGAGGCGAAGCTGCGCGAGAGGTCGCCGACCTCGTCGGTGGCGGTCGACGGCGGCATGCGTCCGGTCACGCGGCCGTGCGCGTCGATGGCCGCCTCGGCCTGGTCGCGCAGCCGCCGGATGCGACCGGAAAGGCGCGAAGCGAATACGAACATCGTGACCGAGCCGATCAGGAGCACGGCGAGCACGAGGCTGAACAGCCGCTCGAACGCGCGATTGCGCTCCGCGAGCACCGCGTTGGTGGTCTCCTCGACGACGACCGCGCCGCGCACCTCGTAGGCGACCCAGATGGGATGCGCGGCCGCGACGATCACCGCGCGCCCGTCGGGCGTTGCGCGGCGGCTATTGGAGGGAATGCCGGTCAGCGCACGCTGCACCTCGCGGAAGCGCCCCACCGCCTCGGCCGGCAGTTCCTCGGCGAAGTCCTCGCGCGGCTGCGTCAGCACGAGCCGGTACGCCGGGGCGAGCACGCGCGACTCCACGATCGACCAGACGCCGCCGGCCGCCGGGGCCTGCGCCGCTTCGGACGGCGGCGCCCGGCGCAGCCCGCCGGAGACGGCGAGCACCCGCAAGTTGCGGTCGACGACCCAGATACGCGCGGTGGAGCGCGCGAGGCCGGCGAGGATCTGCTCGATCTCGGCGCGGGTGCCGGGGCCGGCGGGAAACGGCGGCGGCGCCGGCGGAACGGGCATCAGCGGCAGCCGGCTGAAGTCGTCGTCGCCGCGTGCCTCGCTCGCCGTGGCGAGGTCGGCGCCAGGCCGCTCGAACAGGCGCGGCCGCTCGTGCAGCGCGGTCGCGACCGCCTGCGCCGTGCCGGCGAGCTTCTGCTGCTGGCCCTCGCGTAGAAAGCGCTCGAGCTCGCTTGCGTACTGGTAGCCGAGCCACGGCACGAGCAGGAACACGCTCGACGCCGCGAGCAGCTTGGTGCGTATGCCGGGGCCGAAGCGCCGCGTCATGCGAGCGCTTCGCGCCAGCGGTATCCCATGCCGTAGACCGTGTCGATCGCGTCGAACGCGGGGTCCACCGTCTGGAACTTGCGCCGGATGCGCTTCACATGCGAGGTGATCGTGCTGTCGTCGACGACCAGGTTGGCCTCGCGCATCAGGGCGTCGCGGTCCTTCACGTGGCCGGGGTAGCGCGCGAGCGCGTGCACCATCCAGAACTCCGTGAGCGTCAAGTCGACCGGAGCGTCGTTCCAGCGCGCAGTCATCCGCTTGAGGTCGAGCGTGAGCGTGCCGCGCCGGAGCACGTCGTCGTTCGACGGCGGGGCGCGCAGAATCTCGACCCGGCGGAAGAGCGCGGCAATGCGGGCCAGCAGATGCGGCAGGCTCACTTCCTTGGTCAGGTAGTCGTCTGCGCCCATGCGCAGACCGGCGATCACGTCAAAGTCGCTATCGCGGGCGGTGAGAAAGATGATCGGCAGGGTGGCCGACATCGCACGCAGGTCGCGGCAGAGGGCGAAACCGCCGTCGATCTCCTCGCCGAGGCCGATGTCGATGATCGCGAGATCAGGCAGCCGGATCCGGAAGCCCTCCAGGGCGCTCGTCCGGTCGGCGTGGGTCGTGACCTCGTAGCCCCTGTCTGCGCAGGACATCGGCATAATTCTCACGGATGGCTGGTTCGTCCTCGACGATGGCGATGCGACGGCTCATGATGCTCGGTGGCAGTGCGGCTGGTACCGCGGTCAAGACGCGGGTGGACGGATCGGGTAGTCGACTGCGCCGACTATAGCGCGCGCGGCACCCCTGCGGCCGGCAGTCGTGCGCGCCGGCCCGCCTCGGTTCCAATTGCCAGAATGTTGCCAGATTCGATCGGTAGCCTTGCCCGGGATCCCCCGCCGGTCGCCCTCGGGCGGGCGTGCAATCCGCGCTGAGATCGGTCGCAACGGCGAGTGCCGGAGACCGATGCGCAATGGAGACAACGATGAAACCTGAATCAGGGACGAGCGGCCGCGCGGCCGCCCCGACGGCGCCGCAGCGGACCGGCGCACTGCCGCTCCCGGTGGGCACGCTGCCCGGGCTGGCTCGGCTGCTGCGCAATTTCGAGCGCCGTGCGGCGTCGGGGCGGATGTGCGTATGAGGACGGGCGAGACGATGCCGGACGGAACGGTGGCCGACGACGCGCCAGAAGCCGGTCTGCAGCGGCCGCGGATCTGGCTGGATTTCGGCAAGCTGGTCGTCGCCGCGGTCGTGCAGGGCGTCGTCGTGAGCGCGCTCGTCGCGCTCGTTGTGATGCTGCTCGCTTCCGGCACGGTGACCGAGCAGGCAAGCGCCATCGGCGCCACTGACGGCGGGGCTCCGGCCGCGGTGGCCGCGGTGACGCCGAGAGCAGCCGAAGCGACCAGGGCGCAATAGCCGTAGCCATGGCGTGCGGCGCTCTCGACCGGGGAGGACCGTTCGGCCGGGCCCGCACCCTGCGCAGCGCCTCCTCTGCGCAGGAGCCCGGCCGAGTCTTCCCCCCGTCCGGAGCGCGACCGTTCGCCCGCGGCCGCTCCACGCTGATCCCGCCGTTCCCGCGATGTCGACCCGCGAGCGCCTTAGATCGGAAACGCGCCGACGGCTCGTGTGGCTCGCGAGCGTCGCCGCGGCCTTTGGCCTCGCGCACACCGATTCGCCGCCGCTCGAGCGTTTCTCGACCAAGCTTGCGCAGGAGCAGTTGCAGCAGGCCTGGCGCGCCCGTCCCGCGCCGCTTCCCGCCGTGCGCTCGCGCACGGGTGCAGGCGCCGCCGCGGCGGGGGCCGCAGCGCCGTGCACGAACCGCTCGTGCGCCGTGGCGCGGCTGATCGTGCCCGCGCGGCGCGCCGAGCGTATCGTCGTGTCGCACCCGGCCGGCCGGATGCCCGTCGGCGGCTGGGGCCATCTCGCCGGCACACCGCTGCTCGCGACTGCGGGAAACACCGTCTTTCACATTTATCGGAGCTCCGACGCCCGGCTCGTCCAGTTGCTCTCGGTTGGAGACACGCTGGTCGTCGAGCTGGCCGATACGCGGCAGTTCGTCTACCGAGTCGAGACGGTCGACACCGCCGATCGCCGCCAGGTGCGGCTCGCGCACGACACGCGTGCCGCGCAGCTCACGCTGATCGCGCGTCATCCCGACGATGCCCGCCTGCGCCGCGTCGTGCGCGCGGTGCGGCTCGCCACGCCGGTCGTGGCCGGGCGCGCAGACGCGCCGCGCCTCGTGCGCGGAGCCTGATCGCGCGAGCCAAGACCCGCCGCACCCGAGGCGCTCGCGCCGCGGGCGGTGCGGCGCACCATGGTAAACTGAACGTTTTCCCGCGTCTGCCATGGTCCAGAAAAGCGAATCGCTCGCCGCCGCCGATCCCGAGATCTGGCAGGCCATCCAGGACGAGATCCGCCGCACCGAAGGCACCCTCTCGCTCATCGCCTCGGAGAACTACGCCAGCGCCGCGGTGCTCGCCGCGCAGGGCTCGGTGATGACGAACAAGTACGCGGAGGGCTACCCGGGCAGGCGCTACTACGGCGGCTGCGAGTTCGTCGACGCCGCAGAGACGCTTGCCATCGAGCGGGCGTGCAAGCTCTTCGGCGCCGAGTACGCCAACGTTCAGCCGCACTCCGGAGCGCAGGCGAACCAGGCGGTCATGTCGGCCGTGCTCGAGCCGGGCGATGTCGTGCTCGGGATGTCGCTCGCCCACGGCGGCCACCTCACCCACGGGGCCGCGGTCAACTTCTCCGGCAAGCTCTACCAGGCGTTCACCTACGGTCTGAACGAGAAGGAGGAGATCGACTACGAACAGGTCGAGCACCTCGCCAAGGGCCATAAACCCAAGCTGATCATCGCCGGCGCGTCGGCCTACTCGCTCGCGATCGACTGGAAGGCGTTCCGCCGCATCGCGGACTCGGTCGGGGCGCTGCTCTTGGCCGACGTCGCCCACTACTCCGGGCTGATCGCCGCCGGCTACTACCCGAGCCCGGTCGGCATCGCCGATTTCGTCACCACCACTACCCACAAGACGCTGCGCGGGCCGCGCGGCGGGATGATCCTCGCCGCGGCGGAGCACGAGAAGCGCGTGAACGCGTCGGTGTTTCCGGGCAACCAGGGCGGACCGCTGATGCACGTCATCGCCGCGAAGGCGGTCGCGTTCCGCGAGGCGATGCGCAAGGAGTTCAAGCGCTACCAGGAGGAGGTGATCGCGAATGCCCGCGTGATGGCGAAGGCGCTGGCCGAGCGCGGCTACCGCATCGTCTCGGGGCGGACCGACAGCCATCTCTTCCTGGTCGATCTGCGCGGCAAGGGCATCACCGGCAGGGCGGCCGAGGAGGCGCTCGGCCGCGCCCGTATCACCGTGAACAAGAACGCGGTGCCGAACGATCCGGAGAAGCCCGCGGTCACTAGCGGCATCCGCATCGGCACCCCGGCCATGACGACGCGCGGCTTAACCGAGCTCGAGGCCGAGGAGGTCGCCGACCTGATCGCCGCGGTGCTCGCCGCGCCCGAGGACGAGGCCGCGCTCGCGCGCTCCGGCGAGGCGGTCGCGGCGCTCTGCGCGAAGTTTCCGGTGTACGGCGGTGAAGTGCCCGTACTGCAAGGCTGACGACACCGCGGTCGTCGACTCGCGCCTGTCGGAGGACGGCGCGAGCGTGCGCCGCCGCCGCGAGTGCCGCAAGTGCTCGAAGCGGTTCACGACCTACGAGCGCGTCGAGCTCTCGATGCCGGTGGTGGTCAAGGCGAACGGGCACCGCGTGCCGTTCGACCGCGAGAAGATCCGCACCGGATTCATGCGCGCGCTGCACAAGCGCCCTGTGCCGACGCAGTACGTGGACGACGCAATAGACCGCATCGAGCAGCGCCTGATGGCGATCGGCGAGAAGGAGATCCCCCTCGCGCATCATCGGCGAGATGGTGATGCGCGAGCTGAAGAAGATGGACGACGTCGCCTACATCCGGTTCGCGTCCGTCTACGAGGACTTCCAGCGGGTGGACGACTTCCGCGAGAAGATCCGCGAGGTGAAGCGGCCCGCGCGGCGCGCGCGGCGCCCGGCCGCGCCCAAGTAGGCGCGCCCCGGGGCGGGTGCGGCGGGCGCTCGGCGCAGGAACGAACGCGGCGAAGGCGCAATGGCGGTCCCGACCACCTTCTCCGCAGCCGACCGCGAGCACATGGCGCGCGCGCTCGACCTCGCCGGGCGCGGGCTCTACACCACCACCCCGAATCCGCGCGTCGGCTGCGTGATCGTGCGCGACGCCACGGTGGTGGGCGAGGGCTGGCACGCGCGCGCCGGCGAGCCGCATGCCGAGGTGAACGCGCTGGCGCAGGCGGGCGGTCGCGCCGCCGGCGCGACCGCCTACGTGACCTTGGAGCCGTGCAGCCATCACGGGCGCACGCCGCCGTGCACCGCGGCGCTCGTCGCCGCGAAGGTCAGGCGCGTGGTTGCGGCGCTGCAGGATCCCAACCCGAAGGTCGCCGGCGATGGGCTCGCGCAGCTGCGCGCCGCGGGGATCGAGGTCGGCGTCGGCCTGCTCGAGGAAGCGGCGCGCGAGTTGAACATCGGCTTCGTCTCGCGCATGAAGCGCGGGCGGCCGTGGGTGCGCCTGAAGGTCGCGGCGTCGCTCGATGGCCGCATCGCGCTCGCCGACGGCCGCAGCCAGTGGATCACCGGTGTGGAGGCGCGACGCGACGGGCACGCGTTCCGCGCGCGCGCCTGTGCCGTGCTGACCGGCATCGGTACGGTGCGCGACGACGATCCGCGGCTCACGGTGCGCGAGGTGCAGACGACGCGCCAGCCGCTGCGCGTGGTGCTCGACAGCCGGCTCGAGCTGCCGCCCGCCGCGCGCGTGCTCGAGGGCGGCAACGTTCTGGTGGCCGCGGCCGTCGACGATCCGGCGAAGCGGGCGGCCCTTGCCGAGCGCGGCGCGGAGGTGCTGGTGCTCGCGAACGATACCGGCAAGGTCGACCTCGCCGCGCTCGTGCGCGAGCTCGCGTGCCGCGGCACGAACGAGGTGCACGTCGAGGCGGGCGTGACGCTGAACGGCGCGCTCTTCGCGGCCGGCCTCGTCGACGAGCTCGTCGTCTATCTCGCACCGAGCCTGCTCGGCGACTCGGCGCGCGGGATGTTCCATCTGCCGCCGCTCGCCTCGCTGGAGCAGGCGCCGCGCCTCGCACTGCGAGAGGTCAGCCGGGTCGGGGAGGACGTGCGGTTGATTGCGCGGGTGCGCAGGGGGCAGCGGTGAATCTGCAGCGAACCGTGAGCGGGGATCGCACGTCCCGCCGATTACTGCGGTGGCGTCACCTCGGAGACCGCCGGGCGCGCGCGACGGCAGGCCATGCCGTTTCAGGGCTGCTTGCCGCGCGTTGGTGGCGGTCGCCAACGCTCGGATGGAATCGCTTCGCACACTCCGCGCACAGGTAGACGTGGCTCCACCGTGCGCACGCGGGTCGCATGAAGCACATGTTGCAGATGCGTCTCAGCACAGAGGTTCGCCCCGTAGGAGAGGAACCATCGTCAGATCGAGGTCGTCCGGCCCGACGCGCCCATGCAGGCGCCGCCCGACGGCTCGCGCAGCCGCGTACGCGCTTCCCCGAGGACGGCCCTTACGCGTCGAACGAGGGCGCGGCTCTGCCCGGAGCGGTGAATTTTCGCGAAGCGCTGCAGAGCGAGCTCGAGCCGTACCAGATCGTCCAGCCCTTCGAGCGGCCTGACAGGCAGCTCGCCTAGCCGGGGCTGCTCCGTGGCGAGCGTTGCAAGCCGGCGCTCGACCTCGCCGGCGACTTCCCGCGCTCTGATCGCTGCTTCCATGTCGATCCCCTTGCCGGCGGCGTTCCTTCCACTGGCTGGACGCGCCCCATGCTCTGGGGACGACGCAGGTTTCGCGCCAGGTCGCGCACGGACGGACCCGCTTGACGTGCACACTTGCCACGCGGGAGGGAACGCGTCACAACCGCCGTGTCGATGGAGGCCGGAAACTGGAGTCGAGCGCGGGCGGGGGGCCCGAGACGCGAGGCCGCGGCGATCAGCGTCACGCGGCGCGGAGGCGTTGCACGTTCGACTCGACCGTTGGTGGGCGACAGCTCAACAGTCGATCCAGACTCATCAATTGTCCAAACTGGGCGCCCGGCGCCGTGTTCGGCGCGCGACACAAGGCGGATCCTTCTTCCCAGGAGACCCCGTGCGTAGTACTCTCCAGCGCGATAGGCGCATTGCGCCGCAGCAATCTGCGGAGGGCCAGTGTTCACCGGCATCGTGACTGGGGTCGGGCGGATCGAGCGCGCGGCGCCCGCCCCCGGCGGACTGCGGCTCGCGATCGACGCCGGTGCACTCGACATGGGCGACGTCGCGACCGGCGACTCGATCGCCGTGAACGGTGTATGTCTCACCGTGGTCGCCCGCGACGGCGCGCGCCTGGAAGTCGACGTCTCGCGCGAGACCATCGACTGCACCGCCGGCCTCGGCGCCCCGGGCGAGGTGAACTTGGAGAAATCGCTGCGACTCGCCGATCGCCTCGGCGGCCATCTCGTGAGCGGGCACGTCGACGGCGTCGGCGAAGTCCTATCGTTCGATGCGGTCGGCGACAACCGCCGCCTGGTCGTGCGCGCGCCCGGCGAGCTCGCGAAGTACATCGCCCGGAAGGGCTCGATCGCCGTACAGGGGGTGAGCCTGACCGTGAACCGCGTGGACGGACCCGAGTTCGAAATTAACCTGATCCCGTACACGCTCGCGGCGACGACGCTCGGGCGGCTCGCGCGCGGCGCGCGCGTCAATCTCGAGGTCGACCTGATTGCGCGCTACGTGGAGCGCATGCTCGAGGCGTCCGAGGACGGCCGGTGACCCCGCGCAAGCGCTGTTCTGCCTTGCGGACGTCGTCGCGCTCGTCGGCACGAGCGCTGCGCTCATCGCATTTCCCCTGCCGCTCTCGCCTCAGCGCGCGGGATAGGCGACCGCGCGCTTCGCGCCGCGGTCGCCGTGCTGAATCGGCTACCGGACCCGTTGCGGCTTCGCGATCCCGGCCTCCAAGTAAAGGCGCTCGGCGAGCCGGGTCTGCTTGAAGAAGGCGATCACCGACGCGTCGGTGCTCACGATGTCCGCGCGGTCGCGGCGCTTCGGATCGCCTGCTCGGGCCGAGCGGCGGACCTCGTGGCACACGTACCTGCCGCCATCGGTTCGATACAGCGCCAGCTCGACCCATCGGCCCACGTGACGGCTGAAGTTGTCCGCCCTCGCCTCGGGGCTGCTGGTCACCCGCACGATCAGGTGACCGCTGAACACGAGTTCGGGAGCGTCATCGACCGGCAGGCGGAACTGCTGGAACATGTCGTCAATCCCGCCGCGGGCTCGTCCCCGTCATCGGGGGCAAGGCCCAAGCCGCGCGAGCGGGCCTGCGTCGCGTCGGCGCCGCAAGGCGTGCACCACGCGGCACGGCGCAGCGGTCATCGGAAGGACCATTCATGCGTGAAGTTGCCGCCGACGCCGCTCACGTGCATCGTGGCGGGTCGGTGCGCCGACGCCCATGCCTTGGCGAAGCTGAGCGCCTGGGCACGCTCGCGAAAGAGCTCGGACACCACCGCGCCGGGCAGGAGCACGCCCCATCCCGCCGTCGGCCCCGGTTGCACGAGGACGAGCGCGAATTTCGGCGCCGTGGGCAAGATCGACATCCGTCACGGAGTATACGCGCTTCCCGGACCGCCGCCGCCCGCAGTGCAGATCAACAACGCACGCGCCGGCCGCTACGTCGCGCGGATGCCCCGGCGGTCCGAACCCGGTCAGTGACCGATGGCATCCCGCGGTCCCGGCGACGTACAGCCGGCGGGCAACGCCCGCGGGTCGCCAATCTCCACCAGTCCGTGACGGTTTGTTCGACGGAAATCGAGCAACGCCCCGAATCGAGCATGTCGGCAACCGGATCCGGAGTGCCGCGCGAGGATGCGCGGCACAAAGGAAGAAAGTGCTAAGGAAGTGCTGCTGGAGACTGGAGGATGGCGCGAGATCGCGCGTGGGACGACCGCCGTGCAGGGGCCGTACGATGTATCGGTCGTAGTTTCTTTGCGCTGCTTTTCGAACGCTCGAAGCCGGATCTTGCGGCAGGCCCCGAACGGATTTCAGCGGATCGGGAATCTCGGTGCGCGGCAGCCGGAAATCACGCCACCCAACACGTGCCGCGACCGCTCGGCGGCGGAACCGATGCGATCCCGGTCCCGCGGCTTATCTCACCGGCTTTCCAGAAAGCGCCAACGCGTCCAGTCGAGCGGGCCGGTGAGCTTGGCGAGCGCTTCCTCGACGGCCCGCATCGCATCCTCGGCCGATTCTCCCTGCGCGCTCACCACGTGTCTGGGCGTGGTGCCCGACGGAAGCGTCCGCTCCGGATCGGGGTGATCGAATGCACGGACCAGGATGTGATAGCACCCGCTGCTGTCTCGCTCTACGGTCGCCGATACGGTGTGGCTACCGGCGGCACCGATCATCATCCCTACGATCTGCATATTGAATGTTCTACCAAAAACGGCGGCATCTTTCTGGCGGAACGTGCATGGCCGTACCGAGTATTCCCGCGGGTTTCACAAACCTTCACATTCGGGGCGGGTTCTAGGCGGCATCGACGCCCCAGGCCGCTGACCACGCGGCCGGCGCGCGCGATATCGCCCGCGTCGCCACTGCGACCAGGTGAACACTCGGTGCGGGTCGGCGGACGCTCGGCTCGCGCACCAGAGCGAGATGCGCAGCACTCGCGCCGGTCGTGGCGGTTGCGCTCCGGATGGCCCGCAGTCTCGCGCTCGCGCCGGGCAGGGTGCGCGTGCCATTCGCTTTCGGCGCGATCCTCGACGCGGCCGCGACGCTGATCGCGCCCCGTGGGCGAATCGTTGCCAGCGAAGCGGGGTGCCGTGCCGCGCAGGCGCTGGTGTCAAACTTCGTCAATTTCGTGCAACTTGGGCGCAGAACACTCGCGCGAGACTTGTGACGCGGCGGCGCGCAGCTTAAGGTGCCCTTGCGCAACTGCGAAGATCGATTCGTGATCCGACGACCCGCCACGGCACGAGGCTGCAGCACGCGATCCACGCAGTGGGCGCGAGGAATCGCATCGCATTGACGGTCGGATGTTTCCGCCACTTTCGGCTCCAAGGGGAACCAGGTCATCCATGACCGACGGATCTCGGTCCGAGGCGGTGCATTGCGAGGACGTGACCGCGCGGGACGCGGGCAGCGCGACATCGGATCGAATTGGAACATTCGTCGCCAATCTCAGGCAACGCGCGGTGCCAGCGCTCGCGAGGGCCGCAGGACGGGTCGTCGCACGGTTTCCGCGCGGTCTGGATGGCATTACCCGAGTCAGGTTCTACGCGCAACGCCTCACACCCGAGGGAGTGATCGAAGCCTATCAGCTCGGACTCGTTCCGCTTACGGACGCGAAGGGCAGAATCCACTGGCTCGACTTCGATCCCCGGGGGGTAATCCCGATCGCCGACTTCCGTGTCGGAAGCGAGCTGCGGCGCACCTGTCGGAAAGGAACCTTCCGTGTCACGGTGAATCGGGACTTTCGCGGCGTGATTCGAGGCTGCGCTGACGGACACATGCGGCGCTTGAAGAGCGGGGAAGCATCCTGGGTCACACCCGAGATCGTAGACGTCTACACGGAGCTCCACCGCATGTGCGCCGCCCATAGCGTCGAGGTGTACCAGGGCGAGCGCCTCGTCGGCGGGGTATACGGCGTCTCGATCGGCGCCTACTTCTGCGGGGAGAGTCGGTTCTATCTCGTGAGCGGCGCGGGCCAGGTTGCCATGGCATATCTCTGCCACGTCCTCAGGGCAGGCGGATACCTGCTGCACGATGCGCAGATGGCGACGCCCAATCTCGAACGCTTCGGCTGTCACACGATCTCCAAAGCGGAGTTTCGTGCGCAGCGCATCCGCGCCATGCTCGGATCGGCCCGATTCGAGATGACGGCGTTCCCGCCGCCCGACAACGCCCGCGCGCAGGAGGTGCAGTCACGGAGCAGCGCCCCTCCGGTGGCGGGCGCTCGACCGCGGCGCGAGGCCGGAGATCGACAGGACTCGCCGCACGGCGCACCGGTGTGACTACTCGCTCGAGAACGCGCTACGGCCGCGCGATGACGTTCTGCGGTAGCGCGAGGCTGGTGACCACGCGCGCGATACGAGCCCGTTTCACACCCCGGCGGTCCCGGCGCTCGATGGCCCTCGAGTGCAACGAGCTGCGAACTGCCCGGATTCGGTGAAATCGCGGCGGATTTCGACAGATTGCTGGTTTATTGCGAACGGTGGCGGTAGCTCAATGGCAGAGCCCCGGGTTGTGATTCCGGTCGATATGGGTTCAAATCCCATCCACCACCCCAGTTTCCGCTAGCGCGATTCGGGCGTGGTTGTCGTGGGTCGGCGGTGGTCGACACAGCTCCGGATCGAATCGCGCCGCGCACTCCGCGCAAGGGTAGACAAAACCCCACCCGCGCACGTGCGGGGCTCGTGTAGCACACGCTGCGGACACGCCTGAGCGGGGAGTCTCTCCCGGTGCGGAGCGGATTCGTCGGCAGACCGAAACCACCCTGGCCTACGCGCCTACGCGGATGTCGCCCAACGCTTCGCGCATTCGCGCACGCGCGTCCCAGAGGATAGCTTTTACCCGTCGAACAAGGGCGCGGCTCTGTCCGGAGCGGTGGATTCTGGCGAAGCGCTGCAGCGCAAGCTCGAGGCGCACCAGATCGTCCAGCCCCTGGAGCGGCCTCACGGGCAACTCGCCGAGCCGGGGCTGTTCCGCCACGAGCATTCGCAGCTGGCGTTCGACTTCGCCGGCGACTTCCTGCTCTCGCTTCGTCGTTGCTTCCATGTCCGCTTCCTCGCACGTGGCGCGCCTTCTAACCCGGCTGCGTCAGGTCGTCGGAGGTCAAGCAGGTTTCGCGCCAGGTCCTCGGCCTGCGCGGCCGCCCTCGCGCGGAGTGTTTCGGCGCGGGAAGGAATCTGTCACGACATCCGTATCGATGCAGACCGGATTCCGGAGGCGATCGGAAGCGAAACCGCATGCCGGTGTGGCGGGTGACCGACTGCGCTCGCCGCGCCGGCGCGAGGGGAATCGGCACTGCCGCGTTGCGAGCACCGGCGCCCGATTTCCGCGCATGCCGCTGCGGTGTGCGAGCGGTGGGTCAGCCGGTGAACGCGCGAATCTCCGGCGCGAAGACCTCGTCGATCGCGAGCAGCCTATCGGTGACGCCCTGCTCGAAGCCGTAGCGCAGGAAGGTCTCGAGCGTGCCGCGGTTCGGCGCCACGCCGTAGGGCCAGGGATCGCCGCCGACGAGCGAGGCGCTCTCCGCGGCGAGATGAGCCACCCACGGCAGCGGTAACCACGCCACGTTGGTCGAGCGCAGGCGTGCGAGGCTCGAGCGCTTCGCCTGTTCGAATGCCGCGTACAGGCGCGGTGCGAGCCATGCGTGCTCGTCGGCGAGCGCCCGGCGAACGACGAGCGTGTGCATGATCGGGAATACGCCCGTGCGCCTGTACGCGGCTTCCTCGACCGCTCGGTCGGGGGAGGAGGCGGACGATCGTCGAATCGGCGCCGAAGAAGCCCGCCGGCTCGCGGGCGAAGATGATCGCGTCGATGTCGCCGGCGGCGAGCAGGGCGGCGATCGGGGCGTCGCTCACGCGGGGTGACACGCACGCGCCCGGAAAGATGCAGCGGGCGCTCCTCGCCGGCGCCCTCGCCGGAGACGTTGCCGACGAACCAGTGCACGTCCTCGAGGCGCACTCCGTACTCGTCTTGCAGGATACCGCGCCCGTAGATGACCGCGGTCTGAGTCCAGTCCGGGACACCGATCCGCCGGCCGGCGAGGTCCCACGGCGTTCGGACCTCGCTGTCGCGGCGCACGTAGATCGCCGAGTGGCGAAACATGCGCGACACGAAAACCGGCAGCGCAAGCAGCCGGCGGTCGCCGTGCGCGATCCGCGAAATGAGCTTGCCCATCGAAAACTCGGCGACATCCCACGCGGCCGCGGTGCCCTGGCGGTAAAGATCTCCTCGACCTCGAGATGCTGCGCGTCGAACGCGATCCCCTCTAGGCGCACGCTGCCGTCGAGAAGGTCGCGCACGTGGTCGTAGGCGGTGATCGCCAGCTTGAGCCGCAACTCTGCCATCCCGTCCGGCACCTCGGGCGCTGACCGTCAGCCGATCTTGCTCGAGCGGTGCGGGGCGCGTCGGCGCGGCGCGGCGAGCCGTGCGGCCGCTTCCTCCCCGGGACGCCTCGGTGCGAGCGGCCTGCCGGACGAAATGCGTCACGGAGGGGGGTAATCCGCCGGTCAGGAGCATGAGCGCTCGGCCTTCTCTGCGTGCATCGGTGCTGGGCGCCCCGGGGTGGCGAGCGCCCTTCAGACCGGAACTTACCGCAAAACCGTGGCAGCGCGTCCTGCGCCGCGAGCCGTCGTAGCGACGAACGGGAAGCCGCCGCTTGGGTGTGTCCCCGAACGGACGAGCGGCAAGCGCCTTGCCGATCCCAGCCTTCACCACTGTCGTCAGGTCTCGGGACGGATTCCGGTTGCCCGCCGGAAGGAGCGGAGGACCTTTCGCACGCGTGAGACGGAATGTGGCCGCCGGGACCGTTGCCGCTTTGGCGCGGCGGCGCGACCGGACTGCGCCGGCGCGCCCGGGCTGCGGCGCACTGCGGTGCCATAATGCGCGCCGTGCAGCCTGCGGGACTCATCAGCGCGACGCGTCGGCCGCGACGCTCCGCGGACGAGATCGAGCGGCGGCGGGTCGGCCTGCCGCGGCCGGAGTTCCCGCCCGAGCTTCCGGTCAGCGCCCGGCGCGAAGAGATCGCGCGCGCGATCGCCGACCACCAGGTGGTCGTGGTTTGCGGCGAGACGGGCTCGGGCAAGACCACCCAGCTGCCGAAGATCTGCCTCGAAATCGGCCGCGGGGTCGACGGCCTGATCGGGCACACGCAGCCGCGGCGCATCGCCGCGCGCGCGACCGCCGCGCGTATCGCGCACGAGCTCAAGAGCGAGCTCGGCCGCCACGTCGGCTACAAGATCCGCTTCACCGACCGCACCAGCCCGGCGAGCTACGTCAAGCTGATGACCGACGGCATCCTGCTCGCCGAGACGCAGCGCGATCCGGAGCTCGCCCAGTACGACACGATCATCATCGACGAGGCGCACGAGCGCAGCCTCAACGTCGATTTCCTGCTCGGCTACCTGCGCCAGCTCCTGCCGCGGCGCCCGGACCTCAAGGTGATCGTCACGTCGGCGACCCTGGACGCGGAGCGCTTCGCGCGCCATTTCGTCGACGCGCGCGGCGCGCCGGCGCCGGTGATCGAGGTCTCCGGGCGTCTGTATCCGGTCGAGATCCGCTACCGCCCGCCGCAGCCCGACGGGAACGACGAGATCGATCTCGAAGTGGCGCTGGTCGAGGCAGTCGACGAGCTCGCGCGCTGCGGGCCGGGCGACGTCCTGGTGTTCCTGCCCGGGGAGCGCGAGATCCGCGAGGCGGCCGAGGCGCTGCGCAAGCATCATCCGCCGCACACCGAGATCCTGCCGCTCTACGCGCGCCTCTCGGCGCAGGAGCAGGAGCGCGTGTTCAGGCCGCACGCGGGCCGGCGTATCGTGCTCGCCACCAACGTTGCCGAGACCTCGCTCACTGTCCCGGGCATCCGCTACGTCGTCGACACCGGCCTCGCGCGCATCAAGCGCTACAGCTACCGGAACAAGGTCGAGCAGCTGCAGGTCGAGCCGATCTCGCAGGCGGCCGCGACGCAGCGCGCCGGGCGCTGCGGCCGGGTGCAGGCGGGCGTGTGCATCCGGCTCTACGACGAGGAGGATCACGCGCGGCGCCCGGCGCACACCGATCCGGAGATCCTGCGCTCGTCGCTCGCCGCGGTGATCCTGCGCATGAAGGCGCTCGGGCTCGCGGCGATCGAGTCGTTCCCGTTCCTCGATCCGCCCCCGCCCAAGGCGATCGCCGACGGCTACGCGCTGCTCGGCGAGCTCGGCGCGGTCGACGAGGCGCGCGAGCTGACCGACGTCGGGCGCGAGCTCGCCCGCCTGCCGGTCGATCCGCGCATCGCGCGGATGGTGCTCGCCGCGCGCGAGGAAGGCAGCATCGCCGAGGTGCTGGTGATTGCCGCGGCGCTCACGCTGCAGGACCCGCGCGAGCGGCCGCTCGAGCGCGCGCAGGCCGCCGACGAGTCGCACAAGCGCTTCGCCGCGGAGCGCTCCGACTTCCTCGGCCACCTCAGGCTGTGGGCCTTCTTCGAGGAGGCCTCGCATCACGAGTCGAACCGCAAGCTGCATCGCCTGTGCCGGCAGCACTTCCTTTCCTTCAACCGCATGCGCGAGTGGCGCGACGTCCACTCGCAGCTGAAGGAGCTCGCCGCCGAAACGGGCGCGAAGATCGGGACGGCAGGCACCGCCGCCGAGGTCGCGTCCTCGCCACCGCGCTTCTCGCAGGTGCACCGCGCGCTTCTCGCCGGCCTGCTCGGCAACGTTGGTCTCAGGGCGGAGGACGGCAGCTACCAGGGCGCGCGCGGGATCAAGTTCTGGATCCACCCCGGCTCGGCGCTCGCGAAGAAGCAGCCGCGCTGGGTGATGGCCGCCGAGATCACCGAGACCGCGCGCCTCTACGCGCGCGGCGTGGCGGGCATCGATCCGGAGTGGATCGAGCAGGTCGGGGCGCACCTCCTCAAGCGGACCCGTCACGACCCGCACTGGGAGAAGAAGCCTGCGCAGGTGGTCGCGCGCGAGCGCGCGACGCTCTACGGGCTGCCGGTCGTCGTCAACCGCCGCGTGCACTACGGCCCGTTCGACCCGGAGGGCGCGCGCGAGATCTTCATCCGCGAGGCGCTGGTGGCCGGCGAGCACGAGACCCGCGCGCCGTTCTTCCAGCACAACCGGCGCCTGGTGCGCGAGATAGAAACGCTCGAGCACAAGTCGCGCCGGCCCGACGTGCTCGTCGACGACGCGCTGGTCTTCGCCTTCTACGACAGCCTGATCCCGGCCGGAGTCCACAACGGTGCCGCGTTCGACGCCTGGCGGCGCGAGGCCGAAGCGAAGAACCCCCGGCTGCTGTTCCTGCGGCGCGAGGATCTGATGCGCCACGAGGCGGCCGGCATCACCACCGACCAGTTCCCGCACCGGATCGAGATGGCCGGACGTGCCTTCGCGCTCGAGTACCTGCACGATCCCGGCGGACCGCGCGACGGGGTCACGATGATGGTGCCGCTCCTCGCGCTGAACCAGGTGAGCGCCGCGCGCTGCGAGTGGCTGGTGCCGGGCCTGCTCAGGGACAAGGTGCAGCGCCTCGCGAAATCGCTGCCGCAGAAGCTGCGACACCGGCTGGGGCCGCTGGCCGAGTTCGCGGCGCAGTTCGCCGCGGCGGCGGCGCCCTCCGACACGCCGCTCGCCGCGGCGATCGCGCGCTTCGCGCGTGCCGAGCGCAACCTCGAGATCCCGCTCGACGCGTTCCGCGCCGAGACGCTGCCGGCGCACCTTGCGATCAACTTCCGCGTGGTCGACGAGCACGGGCGCCAGCTCGCGATGGGGCGCAACCTCGCGCAGCTGCGCGCCGAGCTCGGCGCGCAGGCCGGCGAGCAGTTCAGCGCGGTCGCGAAGCCCGCCGCGGCGCGCACCGGAATCACCGACTGGGATTTCGGGCCGCTCGAGGAGATCATGGAGGTCCGCGACGGCGGGCGGACGCTGATCGGCCATCCGGCGCTCGTGGACCACGGTGACTCGGTCGCCCTGGAGCTCCTCGACGCGCCGGAACGCGCCGCAGCGGAGCACCGCGCCGGCCTGCGGCGGCTGTTCATGCTCAAGCTGCGCGAGCAGGCGAAATACCTCGAACGGAACCTGCCGGGCCTGCGCGAGATGGCGCTCGCGTATGCCGCGATCGGCGATGCGGGCGGGTTCAAGGAGCAGCTCGTCGCCGCGACGTTCGAGCGCGCGTGCATGGGCGAGCCGCTGCCGCGCGACCGCGCCGCGTTCGAGACGCGCTGCGCCGAGGCGCGGCCGCGGCTCGCGCTCGTCGCGCAGGAGCTCGCGCGGCTGGTCGGTGCCGTCCTCGCCGAGCACCGCGCGCTCGGCAAGCGGCTGCAGGGTGCGGCGAAGGCGTTTCCCGAGGTGGTCCGCGACGTGCAGGCGCAACTGGCTCGCCTGGTGCCGAAGGATTTCGCCGTGGCGACGCCCTACGAGCGGCTGCAGCACTTTCCGCGCTACCTGAAGGCGATCGCGCTGCGCCTGGACAAGCTGCGCGCCGACCCGCAGCGCGACGCCCGCGCGTACGCCGAATTCGCGCCGCTCGAGCAGGCCTGGCTGCGCGAGGACCTGCGCAGCCGGCGGCAGGGCGCGCCCGATCGCGAGCTCGCGCAGTTCCGCTGGCTGCTCGAGGAGCTGCGGGTGCAGCTCTTCGCGCAGGAGCTGCGCACGCCGGTGCCGGTGTCGGTCAAGCGGTTGCACAAGGTGTGGCACACTCTGCGCCGATGAGCGAGATCCTCCAGGCGGTTTCACGCGCGGCGCGCGACCTGCTTCACCCGAAGATGCTGTGGCTGGTGGCGTGGCCGCTCGGCGTGTCGCTCCTCGTCTGGCTGCTGCTCGCGGTCGTCTTCGGCGACGACGCGGTGGCGTGGCTGTCGACGACGCTCGAGGGCTCGGCGATCGGACGGTGGATGTCGGCGTGGCTGCCGGTCGGCGCGGTCGTGACCGGGCTCGGCTGGGTCCTGCTCGTCGTGCTGCTGGTGCCGCTGGTGCTGGCCACGGCGAGCGTGATCATCGGCATCTTCTCGATGCCGGCGATGGTCGAGCACGTCGCCGGACGAAGCTACCCGGATCTCCAGCACCGGCGCGGCGGGACGATCGCCGGCAGCATCTGGAACGCGGTGGTCGGGGTCGCGTTCTTCGTCGGCCTCGGGCTCGTCTCACTGCCGCTCTGGCTGGTGCCCCCGCTGTGGCCGTTCCTCGCGGCGCTCCTGATGGGTTTGCTCAACCAGCGCATGTTCCGCTACGACGCGCTCGCCGAGCACGCCGCGGCCGACGAGATGCGCGAGCTCTTCCGGCGCCACCGCCGCGAGTTCTTCGGGCTCGGGGTGCTCGTGTCGCTGCTGTCGTACGTGCCGTTCGCCGGGCTGGTCGTGCCGGTCGCCGCCGGTCTGGCGTTCATTCACTACGGGCTCGCGCGCCTCGCCGGGCTGCGCCGCGCGGCCGCGGCGGGCTGAGCGGTGGGCGGCGACACCGTTCCCGGAGCCGGCTTCGGCGCGATCGTCATCGGCGACGAGATCCTGCGCGGCAAGCGCGCCGACAAGCACTTCGCGAAGCTCGTCGAGCTGCTCGGCGCGCGCGGGCTCGCCCTCGCCTGGTGCGAGTATCTCGGCGATGACCCGGCGCGCATGATCGCAGCGCTCGCACGTACGCTCGCGGGCCCGGACATCGTGTTCTCGTTCGGCGGCATCGGCGCGACGCCGGACGATCACACCCGGGAGTGCGCGGCCGCGGCGGCCGGGGTGCCGCTCGCGCTGCACCCGGAGGCCGAGGCGCTGATCCGCGGTCGCTTCGGCGCCGAGACCACGGCGCTACGGCTGCGCATGGGCGAGTTCCCCCAGGGGGCGGCGATCATCCCGAACCCCTACAACCAGATCCCCGGCTTCTCGCTCGGCGAGCATCATTTCGTGCCGGGCTTTCCGATCATGGCGTGGCCGATGGTCGAATGGGTGCTCGATACGCGCTACGCGCGCCTGCACCACCGGCGGCCTGAGGCCGAGGCGGCGATCCGCGTCTTCGGCTCGGCGGAGAGCACGCTGACGCCGCTGATGGAGGAAATCGAGGCGCGCTTCGGGCGGGTCAAGGTCTTCAGCCTGCCCTCGATCGGCGAGGACGGTGCGCGCCGGCACATCGAGCTCGGCGTGCGCGGCGAGCCGGGCGAGGTCGCCGAGGCGATCCAGGCGGTCAAGGCTGGCGTTGCCGGGATCGGGGCAACGTGGGAGGCGTTGGTGCGCGGCGCGCCGTGAGCGCGCCGGCGCCGGGATAAGAAGAAGCCCCGGGGTTCCCCGGGGGCTTCCAGAGTGCTGCCTAAGGGAGGAGGAGGGGTTTAGGCAGCCTTCTTCTTGGCGTTGGTCGTGGCCGCGCTGACGGCGGCCATGTTCGCTTCGGCGATCTCGCTGGCCTGCTTGGCGGCTTTCGTGAAGCTGTCGTACGCCGAGTTCGCGGCGGCGATCGCGGACTTCACCGCGGCGACCGCGACGTCCGAGCCGGCCGGGGCGTTCTTCGCGAACTTGTCGAGATAGGTCGCGACCGATTTGTTCGCTTCCTGGGCATGCGCCTCGAAGTAGCGCGTCATCTCGGCCTGGGACTGGCTGGCGACCTCGTACAGGCTGCGCTGCCACGCGATCATCTTCTCCATCGCGGGCTGCGCCGCGGCGGCGTTGACGTTCACGAACTCCTGCACATCCTTGACCGACATCAGCGCCTTCGCGTGCGCGAGACCGTCCTCGAACGCGGTCTTGGTCGCGTTGAAGTTGAGGGCCGAGATCTTCTCGATCGCGGCGAAGTTCGACTGGGCGAGGCCCAGCACCGCTTCGACGCTCGACTTGTTGGCGGCGGCGATCTGCTCGGGGGTCACGTACATGGTCATGCTCCTATGGTTGTTCGGCGTAATCGGTTGTTGCTCGGTGCTGCGGGTCTTGCTGTGGCCTCCGGCTGGATCGTCTAGTGCGATGCACCATCGGAACCGTCCAGGAAGCCGAAATATTGCGTTGCACAATCGAAATTGTACTGATGGATCATGAGAAGTCAACTATTTTTTGTGCGACGCAGCAACCTTTGCGATGCGACAGGATTTCGATTTTGGATTCAAAGCTTTGCGACGGTCGGCCCGGTAGGCGATGTGGGCCGGGCCGGGGCACCGTGGCTGCTAGAATGCGGGCCGCCGGCCCGCCAACGCGCGCGTTCGGCCGTATGCCCATGAGCAGACCCGCCCCGCCCGCGCGCGCCGACTACCGGCACTTCCGCACCATGACGACACGCTGGATGGACAACGACGTCTACGCGCACGTGAACAACGTCGTCTACTACGCCTATTTCGACACGGTGGTGAACCAGTACCTGCTCGAGAGCGGGGTGCTCGACATCGTCGCGAGCCCGGTGATCGGACTGGTGGTGGAAACGCAGTGCAACTACTTCAGCCCGATCAGCTTTCCCGACGTGGTGCACGCGGGGCTGCGGGTGGCGCGCGTCGGCGGCTCGAGCGTGCGCTACGAGATCGGGCTCTTCCGGAACGAGGACGCGGCCGCCTCCGCGCAGGGCCACTTCGTCCACGTGTACGTCGATCGGGGCACCCGCCGGCCGATGCCGCTGCCCGCGCAGCTGCGGGCGGCGCTCGCCCGGCTGGCCGCCTAGGACGCGCGGCGTTGGACGAACCGGTCTCCTTCCGCGTAGAGAAGAAGCGCGCGCGCCTGCATGATCCGCGGCGCGGCTTCGCGGCGATCGACGTCGAGAGCGAGGTGCGCTACGACCCGCTGACCGGAAACTCGGCGCGGATCTGCCACTTCGCGCACGGCGGAACGCGGCCGCCCGACCTCGCCGCAATCGCGGCGGCGACGCGCGAGGGGTGCCCGTTCTGCCCGGAGCGCATCGAGGTCGTCACGCCGCGCTTTCCGGACGACCTGGTCGCTGGCGGACGGCTGCGCCGCGGCGGCGCGGTCGTCTTCCCGAACCTCTTCCCCTACGACGACGTGTCGGGCATCGCGGCGATGTGCCCGGAGCACTTCTTCGCGATGGACGCGGTGCCGGCACCGGCGGTGCGAGACGGGCTCACCGCCGCGCGCGATTTCCTGCGCGTCGCGGCCGGGCACGTGGCCGGCGACACCGCCTACGGCATCGTGACCTGGAACTACATGCCGGCCTCGGGCGGTTCGCAGGTGCATCCCCACATGCAGGTCGTGGCGACGAGCAATCCCGGTAACGCGCTGCGGCGCGAGCTCGCCGCGGCCGCGGCCTGGCTCGAGCGGCGCGGCCGGGTTTACGGCGACGAGCTCGTCGCGACCGAGCGGGGCGGGCCGCGGTGGATCGGCGAGGCGGGCGGTGTCGCGTGGCTTGCGCCGTTCGCGCCGAGCGGCCTGCTCGGCGATGCGCAGGCGCTGTTCGCCGGGCGCGCCACCGTCACCGATCTCACGGACGACGACATCGCGGCCTTCGCCGAGGGCATCGTGCGCGTCCTGCGCGGCTTCGCGGCCCAGGGACTGTGGAGCTTCAATCTCTGCCTGATGCCCGACGCATGTGGCGGCGCTCGCGAGCCTCGCCGGCATGCGCTCAGCGCGCGCCTGCTGCCGCGCTTCTACCTCAACCCGCGGCTGCACGTGTCCGACGTGGCCTACATGCACCTGCTGCTCGAGGAGCGGTTCTCGATGACCTACCCCGAGGAGGTCGCCGCGCGGCTGCGCGACGCCTGGGCGGAGGCACCCGGCGGGGCGGGCGGCTGAGGCCGATGCGCGACCAAGGCGCTTTCCCGCCGCACCTGATCGGCCTGCTCGCGCTGCTCACGCTCGGCTGGGGGTTCAACTGGCCGATGATGAAGCTCGCGCTGACCGAGATGGCGCCGATGCACTTTCGCAGCTGGTGCCTCGCCGCGGGTGCCGTCGGCCTGTTCGCGATCGCGCACGCGAACCGGCTTGCGATCCGGGTACCGGCCGGCCAGTGGCAGCGGCTCGCCGTGATCGCGTTCGCGAACATGACCTGCTGGAACGTCTTCGCGATCTACGGCATCCCGCTGCTGCCGTCGGGCCGCGCGGCGATCCTCGCCTACACCATGCCGGTGTGGAGCGTGCCGCTGTCGCTCTGGCTCCTGAGGGAGCCGCTGACCGGACGCCGGGCGCTCGGCATGGCGCTCGGGTTCGGCGGCATGGTGGCGCTGCTCGGCGGCGAGATCCAGGCGGTCGGGCGCGCGCCGCTCGGCGCGCTGCTGCTCCTCGGCGCGGCGATCAGCTGGGCGCTCGGCACCGTGATGATCAAGCGCTGGCCGGTCGGACTGCCGGTGACGTCGTTCACGGCGTGGCAGATGGTCATCGGTGGCCTGCCGATCTTCGCGATCGCGGTCTTCGTCGAGCCGGGGAGCTTCGATCTCCTGGCGCTCTCCGCCGGTCCGCTGTTCGCGACCCTCTACAATATGCTGATCGCATTCGTCTTCTGCTTCTGGGCCTGGATGAAGATCGCGCGCAGCGCGAGCGTCGGCGCGTCGAGCCTCTCCGTGCTGATGATTCCGGTCGTCGGGGTGTTCAGCGGGATGGTCGTGCTCGACGAGCAGCCTTCGTGGCTCGACTACGCCGCGCTCGTGCTGGTGACGCTGTCGATCGCGACCGTGCTCGTGCCGCCGCGCGCGAACGACGCCAGCGCGGCGCAGCCGCCGGCCGAGCCCTGACGCGCTGCCGCCTAAGCGACCGGGATCGTGCGCGTGCGCGGGATGCGGGTGCGGTCCCAATTTTCCGTCGCCCACGCCCACAGCGCGTCGACCTCGTTCAGCCCGGCCGGCGGCCGATGGCCGAGGAACCCGAGCGCCTGCCGCAGCGCGTCCGCCGGTCGGCCGAGGTCGATCGGTGCCGCGCGCGTCTGCTTCGAGAGCTTTTCCCCGCGCGCGTCCGTGGCGACCGGCAGGTGGCAATAGCGCGGCGTCGGCACGCCGAGCGCGCGCTGGAGGTGAATCTGGCGCGGCGTCGAGTCGAGCAGATCGGCACCGCGCACGACGTCGGTGATGCCCTGCGCGGCGTCGTCGACGACGACGGCGAGCTGGTAGGCGAAGATGCCGTCGGCGCGCAGGAGCACGAAGTCGCCGACCGCGCGGGCCAGGCACTGTCGCACCGTCCCCTGCACGGCGTCCTCGAACGCGATCGGCGCGTCGCCGGTGCGGCAGCGGACCGCACGGGCGCTGCGTCCGGGCGCGAGCCCGTTGCGGCAGGTCCCCGGGTAGACGCGCTCGCGCGGACCGTTCGCCAGCGCGCCGAAACGCCCTGCGGAGTCGGCGATCTCCCTGCGCGAGCAGGCGCAGGGGTAGGTGAGGCCCGCCCAAGCGAGGCGGTCGAGCGCGGCGCTGTAGGCCTCGCCGCGGCGGCTCTGGAGAAGCACCGGCGCGTCGGAGGTCATTCCGAGCGCGGCGAGGCCGTGCAGGATTGCCGCGGCGGCGCCGGGCACGGTGCGGGGCGCATCGAGGTCCTCCATGCGCACTAGCCACTCCCCGCCGTGCGCGCGTGCGTCGGCATGGCTGCCGACCGCCGCGACCAGCGAGCCGAAGTGCAACGACCCGGTCGGCGAGGGCGCGAAGCGGCCGCGGTAGCGCTGGGACGGATCGGCAGGGACGGGCAGCACGGGCAGCGCGTATATTGCCGCGCTTTCGGCTACGGTGCGGCAAGGGCCGCGCGTGGTGCGCTGCTATACTTGCGCCGGCGGAACGTTGCGGCAGGTCGTCGTTCCCGCGCGAGAGCGCATGTCGAGCCTCGGCGAAGGGCGGGTGGACCGTCATCCCAGGGCATGCGCAGCGAACTGGTTGCTGGATCCCCGCGCCCCGATGATGTTCTCGGCGCCGGGTTTCGCGCCGACCACCTGCGCAGATTGCACCAGTCCGGGCGGGGACGACAAGCGTGGCTACCGTCGAGCTGACCCAGCATAACTTCGAGCAGGTCGTGCGCCAGAACGACATGGTGGTCGTCGATTTCTGGGCGCCATGGTGCGCCCCGTGCCGGGCCTTCCGCCCGGCCTTCGAAGCCGCCTCCGAGCAGCACGCCGACATCGTGTTCGGCAAGGTGAACACCGAGGAGGAGCGCGAGCTCGCCGCGGCGTTCAACATCCGCTCGATCCCGACGCTGATGTTCTTCCGCGAGCAAGTGATCCTGTACGCGGAGGCGGGGGCGCTGCCGCCGAGGATGCTCGAGGAGGTCCTGAAAGCGGCGAAAAGCGTCGACATGGACGAGGTCCGTCGTGACATCGCGGCGCAGGGCGGCGCGGCGCACGACGAGCCGGGCGGCTGACCGCCGCGCGCGCACCGAACGTCCGTTGCGAACCGAACCGGTCGCATGACAGCCGCCGAACCGACGGCAGCGAACGACGCGTCGTCCGCGGCAGTGCTCGATGCGCGCCGGATCGATGCGCTCTTCCGCGAGTCGAGCATCGGCCTCGCGGTCGCGCCGTTGGTGGCTGCCGTCTGCGCGGCGCTCTTCTGGCGGCACGCCGGCGCGTGGGCGATCGCCTGGTTCGCGGCGGTGCTGCTGGTGAGCCTGTTGCGCTACGGTCTGTGCCGACGCTATGCGGAGCGTGCCGCCGGTGCGGCGCTCGGGCGTTGGGAACAGTGGTTCGTCGCCGGCACCGCCGTGCACGGCCTGGCTTGGGCGGCGCTCGCGGCGCTCGCGGCGTCGGCCGGCCCCGAGCTCCGGGTCTTCGCGACGTTTGCGGTGGGCGGCATGGCGATCGGCGCGGTCGCGCTGCTCGGTGCGAGCCGCGCCGCGTTCGCCGCGTTCACCGTGCCGAGCCTGGGCGCGATGCTCTCGGTCCTGGCGGTGCAGTCCGAGGCGCCGCAGCGCGCGATGGCCGTGCTGGTGCTCGTCTTCGGCGTGGCGCTGTGGCGCATCTACCGCAACTTCCATCGCGAGCTGATCCAGAACCTCGCACGCGGGCTCGCCAACGAGCGGCTGCTCGCCGAGCAGCGCGGCCTGTTCGACGCCGCGACCGTCGGCATCGCGCTGGTGCGCGACGGCCGGATCGTCGACTGCAACCGCGCGCTCGCGGACCTGCTCGGCTGGTCGGGCGAGGAGCTGCTCGCGGCCCCGCACAGCGTCTGGGCGTGCGACGCGAAGGCGTGGAACGCGGTCATGGCCGAGAGCGGCGGCGCGGCGTGCGCCGGTGAGTCGTTCCGGCGCGAGGTCGATCTGCGGCACAAGGACGGCCGCACGGTGCGCTGCGAGCTGTCCAGCCGGCCGGTCTGGCCCGATGCGCCCGAGCGCGGCATGGTGCTCGTGCTCGCCGACCTGACCGCGCGGCTCGCCTCCGAGCGGGCGTTGCGCGAGAGCGAGCAGCGGCTCGACCTGGTGGTGCGTGCCTCGCAGGGCGGGCTGTGGGACTGGGACATCGCCGCCGACGCCACCTACTACTCGCCGAGCTTCAAGGCGATCCTCGGCTACCCCCCGGACGCCGATTTCGGCGCGATCTTCCGCTTCAAGGAGTGGTTGCACCCTGATGACCGCGAACGGGTGCTCGTCGTCTGGTACCGCGCGCTCGCGCATCCGAGCGCCACGTTCGATGCCGAGTACCGCTTGCGCTGCGCCGACGGCGGCTATCGCTGGGTGCACGGGCGCGGGCTCGTCATCTGCGGCGCCGGCGGGCGTGCGGTTCGCTCGGTGGGATCGATCATCGACATCTCCGACCGCAAGCTGATCGAGGAGCGCCTGCGCGAGAGCGAGCGCCACTTCCGCTATCTGGTCGAGAACGCGAACGACCTCGTCTGGATGGTCGATCGTGACGGCCGCTGGACCTACCTCTCGCCGCGCGCCACGCAGCAGATCTTCGCCTGCGCGCCCGAGGACATGATCGGGTGCAGGATGGTCGAAACGCAGCCCGAGGCCGACCGGCCGCGCACCGAGGCGATGCTCGCCCGCGTGCTCGCCGAGGGCACTGCGTCGCATTTCGAGACGGGGCACTTGAATCGTGCGGGCGAGCGCATCGTGCTCTCGCTGAATGCGATGGCGCTACGCGACGACGCCGGGCGGATTGTCGGCGTGACCGGCACCGCGACCGACATCACGCCGCTCAAGCGCAAGGAGGTGGAGCTCTCGGCGGCGCTCGAGGACCAGAGCCTGATCTTCGACTCCGTGGCCGAGGGTATCGTGATACTGCGCAACGGGGTGGTGCGCCGCTGCAACCGGAAGTTCGCGACCATGCTCGGATACGCACCGGAGGAGCTCGCCGGCAAGCCGGCGCTCCTCTGGTACGCCGACGCCTCCGAATGGAATCCGGACGCCTCGCTCCCGCGAGCGGCGCGCTATGACCAGGGCGCACTCCAGTGCGAGATCCGCGTCAAGCGCAAGGACGGCAGCATGCTCTGGTGCGATGCGCGCGGGCGCCCGCTGCATGCCGACCGGCCCGAGGAGGGTTCGATCTGGATCTACATCGACATCTCCGCGCGCAAGGAGCGCGAGAGCCGGATCCAGCACCTGGCCGACCACGACGCGCTGACCGGTCTGCTCAACCGGCGCATGTTCGAGGATCGCTTGCGCCAGGCGATCGCGCTCGCGCGGCGCGGCGACCGCATGGTCGCGCTGATGCTGATCGACCTGGACGGCTTCAAGGTGGTGAACGACAGCTACGGCCACCTGACCGGCGATTACGTGCTGCGCACGGTCGCACGGCGCATCCTGGAGGCGGTGCGCGAGAGCGACACCGTCGCGCGGCTCGGCGGCGACGAGTTCGTCGTCGTGCTGATGGGGCCGAAGTCGGCGGAGGACGCCGCGCTCGTCGCCGAGAAGATCCTCGCCGCGCTGAGCGGACCGATCCCCGCCGGCGGCCGCCGCTTCGAGATCGGCGCCTCGATCGGCATCAGCATCTTCCCGCGCGACGGGCTCACACCCGAGGCACTGCTCAGCCATGCCGACGCGGCGATGTACCGCGTGAAGGATGCCGGGAAGAACCGCTATCAGTTCTACAGCAGCTGAGGACGCGCGCGTGGCGCGTGCGGCACCGAGACGGGCGGCACGCGGGCGGCGGCGCGCGACGAGGAGATGCGCGTGATCGAGGTACGCAGGGGCAACGACCGCGGCTATGCGGACCACGGCTGGCTGCGCTCGTATCACACGTTCTCGTTCGCCGGCTATCACGATCCGGCGCACATGGGGTTCGGGCCGCTGCGGGTGATCAACGAGGACCGCGTGCAGCCGGGCGCGGGGTTCAGCACGCACGGGCACCGGGACATGGAGATCGTGAGCTACATTCTCGCCGGCGCGCTCGCGCACCAGGACAGCGCCGGCCACGGCTCCGTGATCCGGCCCGGTGACGTGCAGCGCATGAGCGCGGGCCGCGGGATCCGCCACAGCGAGTTCAATGCCTCGGACAGCGAGCCCGTGCATTTCCTGCAGATCTGGATCGAGCCGAACGTGCGCGGCATCGAGCCCGGCTACGAGGAGAAGCGCTTCGACGCACGGGCGCGGCGCGGCACGCTGCGGCTCGTCGCCTCGCCTGATGGGCGCGACGGCTCGGTCACGATCCGCCAGGACGCGACGATCCACGCCGGACTTCTCGACGGCGCGGAGCGCGCCGTGCACCGCCTCGCGCCGGGCCGGCGCGCCTACGTCCACGTCGCGCGCGGCACCGTGACGGTCAATGGGCATGCGCTAGAGGCGGGCGACGGGCTGAAGGCCGCCGAGACGCCCGAGCTCGTGCTCGCGCACGGCGCCGGTGCCGAGGTCCTGGTCTTCGACCTGCCGTGACCCAGGTCCGGGTGCTCGCTTTCGCAGGCAGCGCGCGCGCCGCGTCGCTGAACAAGCGCCTTCTGCGCGTCGCGGCCGATGCGGTCGCAGCCGCCGGCGCCGAGGTGACCGTGGTCGATCTCGACGACTATGCGCTGCCGGTCTACCACGGCGACCTCGAGGCGCGTGAAGGGATGCCGGCGAACGCCCGCACGCTGCGCGAGATGTTCCTCGCGCACGGCGCGCTGCTGGTCGCCTCGCCGGAGAACAACGGCTCGATCTCGGCGCTGCTGAAGAACACGCTCGACTGGATCTCGCGGCCGGTCGGTGGCCGGAACGGGCTGGTGCCGTACCAGGGCAAGGTGGCTGCGCTCGTCGCGGCCTCGCCGGGCGGGATCGGCGGCGTGCGCGGGCTCGCGCATCTGCGTGCGATCCTGGAGCGGCTCGGGGTTCTCGTGTTGCCGGAGCAGTTCGCCTTGCCGCGCGCCCACGAGGCGTTCACCGGCGACGGCGCGCTCGCCGAGCCGCGCCACCGGGCGGCGGTGGCGGGTCTCGCGCGCCGGTTGGTCGAGGTGTCCGGGCGACTCGCGGGCTGAGCCCGGTTGGCGCACAATGGCGTGCAGACGGGGCTTGACGCCCCTTGCGCGCCCGAGGCGCCATGCGAGAGAGGCATCGCCCGAGAGGCTGCGCGCCCGCCGTGCAAGCAACGGCCGGCGCGCCCGATCGTGTGCGTCGCGTGCTGCTCGCGGGCGGCGGGCTCGCGCTCGCGGCGCCGTGGCTGCCGGCGGGGGGCTCGGTCGACCGTTCCAGGGCGCGTTTCTCGCGCGGCCTCTTCTGGCGGGTGTCGCGCGCGGGCGTGCCCGACAGTCACGCGTTCGGCACCATCCACATCGTCGATGCGCGCGTGGCCGAGCCTCCGGCAGCCGCGCTCGACGCGCTCGCGGTCTCGCGGACTTTCGCGATGGAGCTGGTCACCGACCGGATCATCGACGACCGCATGTTCGACATCGAGAAGCTGAGCGGCGGCCGGCGCCTGGAGACGCTGATCGGCGCGGCGGACTTCGAGCGCGTCCGGTCGCGCCTTGCGGCGCAGGGCGTGTCCGCGCACGCGATCGAGCGCATGAAGCCCTGGGCCGCGATGCTCGCCGTCTCGCGCACCAGCGCCCGTGACGGATCGGTCCCGCTCGATCGCCGGCTGCTGGCGGCGGCGCGCGCGCGGCGCCTGCGCCTGCAGCCGCTCGAGTCGCTCGAGGAGCAGGCCGCGTCGTTCGATGCGGTGCCACTGGCGACGCAGATCGCGCTCCTGCGGCACGTCCTCGACGACCGCGACGTGCTGGAAGGCGAAACCGAGGCGACGATCCGCGCCTGGCTCGCGGGCGATCTGGTGACGCTCGCGCGGTTTCCCGAGCGCATGGAGGCGCGCTTCCCTGGGCTCGGCGCCCACTATCGCGAGCTCGTGCGGCACCTCATCCACAACCGCACGGTGCTGATGCATTTCCGGCTCGCGCTGCCGCTGCGCGCCGGCGGTGTGTTCATCGCTGTCGGCGCGCTGCACCTCGAGGGCGATCGGGGCCTGCTCGCGATGCTCGCCGACGACGGCTACGGCGTCGAGCGCGCCGCATAGCCTCGCGGGCCGCCGCGCCGTGCGGCGCGGCGCTTCCGGCTATCATCGCAGCATGAGTGGCATCGTCGTCCTGATCTCCGGGCGCGGCAGCAACTTGCGCTCGATCGTGGAGGCCGGCCTGCCGGTGGCCGCCGTGATCGCGAACCAGGCGGACGCGGCGGGGCTGACCTTCGCGCGCGGCCGCGGCGTGCCTACCGAGGTCCTCGAGCACCGTGCCTTTGACTCGCGCGAAGCCTTCGACGAGGCGCTCGCCGCCGTGGTCGATCGCCATGCGCCGCGGCTCGTCGCGCTCGCCGGGTTCATGCGCGTCCTCACGGCGCCGTTCGTCGTGCGCTACGCGGGCCGGCTGATGAACATCCATCCGTCGCTGCTCCCGGCGTTTCCCGGGCTGCACACGCACACGGCGGCGCTCGCCGCCGGCGTGAAGGTCCACGGGGCGACGGTGCACTTCGTGACGCCCGAGCTCGACCGCGGGCCGATCGTGATCCAGGCCGCCGTGCCGGTGCTGCCCGGCGACGACGCCGACCGGCTCGCGGCGCGCGTGCTCGCGCAGGAGCACGTGATCTATCCGCGGGCGATCGAGTGGTTCCTCGCCGGCAGGCTGGCTGTCTCGGGCGGCACCGTGACGGTCACGGGGCGGCGCGAGGCGCAGCTCGTGTTCGCGCCAGCGGTCGCCGCGTGACCCCGGGCGCCCCCACCCGCGACGGCGGGAGCGCTGCCGCGGCGCGCCGCACGCCGCGCCTGACCACGCCGCTCTTCGCCCGGTTGGAGGCCGCCCTCGCCAAGGTGCTCGAGCTCGACCGTCCGGCGGACAGGCTGCTCTCGAGCTATTTCCGCGCGCATCCGGGGCTCGGCCAGGGCGATCGGGCGCTCGTCGCCGAGACCGTCTACGCCGTGCTGCGCCGCCGGCGGCTGCTCGAGCACCGTGGCGCAGGTGCCGAGCCGCGGCGCCTCGCGCTCGCCGCGCTCGCGCATCTCGGCGGCTACAGCGTGCGCGCGCTGGAGGGTGTGGCGACCGCCGCCGAGCTGCGCTGGCTCGAGACGCTGAAGGGCGCCGAGCGCGTGAGCCTGCCGCTCGCCGTCGCCTGCGACCTTCCGGACTGGATCGTGGAGCGGCTGCGGGCGTGGTATCCGGAAGACGAGCTGCTCGCGCTCGCCCGCGCGCTGCAGAGGACGGCGCCCCTTGACCTGCGCGTCAATGCGGCGCGGGCCGGTCGCGACGCGGTGCTCGCGGCGCTGCACGCGGACGCAATCGCGGCTTCGCCGACGCCGTACTCGCCGTTCGGCATCCGCGTCGCGGGGCGTCCGCCGCTCCATCGCCACCGTCTGTTCCTCGACGGGATGATCGAGGTGCAGGACGAGGCGAGCCAGCTCGTCTGCCTGCTCCTCGGCGTGCGGCGCGGCGAGATGGTGGCCGATTTCTGCGCCGGCGCGGGCGGCAAGTCGCTCGCGCTCGCCGCCGCGATGCGCTCGACCGGACGCGTGTACGCCTTCGACGTCTCCGAGCGCCGGCTCGCCGAGCTCCAGCCCCGCCTCGCGCGCTCGGGCCTGTCGAACGTGCACCCGCAGCGCATCGCGTCGGAGCGCGATCCCCGGCTGCAGCGGCTCGCCGGCAAGATCGACCGCGTGCTGATCGACGCGCCGTGCAGCGGGCTCGGCACGCTGCGCCGCAATCCCGACCTCAAGTGGCGGCAGCGCCCGGAGTCGGTCGCCGAGATGACGCGCAAGCAATTCGCGATCCTGGCCGCGGCAGCGGCGCTCGCCCGGCCGGGCGGCCGGCTCGTGTACGCGACGTGCAGCCTGCTGGCCGAGGAGAACGAGGCGATCGTCGACGCGTTCCTCGCCGCCCATCCGGCGTTCCGCGCCGCCCCGGCGCGTGCCGCCCTCGCGGCGCAGGGGATCGATGTCCCGGCCGCGCGCGAGAACGCGGAGCGCGGCGAGTACCTGTGGCTGCTGCCGCACGTGCACGGTACCGACGGCTTCTTCGCCGCCCTGCTGGAGCGCGCCGCATGATGCGGGCGGTCTTGATCGCGGCCGCTGCCTGGTGCGCGATCGCTGCCGCGCCGGCGCTCGCGCGCGACGGCGAGCGCGCGCCGGCGCCGCGCGAGCTCGCGGCAGCGGGCACGGTGCAGGTCGCGTTCCCGCCCTGGGACGATGCCGAAGGACTGGTCGTCGCGGCGATCGACGCCGCGCGGCGTCAGATCCGTGTCCAGACCTTCACCTTCAGCAATCGCGCGATCGCCCGCGCCCTGGTCGCCGCACGCCAGCGCGGCGTCGACGTCGCGGTGACCGCCGACCGTGGGCAGGTCTATGGCGCAGGATTCACCCGCATACCGGAGCTCGCCCGGGCAGGCATCCCGGTCTGGCTGGAGGTGCGCTATGCCGCGGCGCACAGCAAGGTGATGGTCATCGACGCCGACACGCGCGAGAGCGTGCTGATCACCGGCAGCTTCAACTGGACCTCGGCGGCGCAGCGCAAGAATGCCGAGAATCTGCTGATCGTGCGGCGCAACCGGGATCTCGCGCTGGAATATCTCGCCAACTGGGAGCGCCGGCGGGCGCAGGCGCTTCCGTACGGTCGACCGGCGCGCTGAACCGGGTGCGACGGCCCCGGCGGGCCTACGAACGCGCAGGCGCGCGCTGCGTGCTACATTCCCGCACTGGCAGCAGATCGTTGCGGTTGCCAGCGGGGCGAATTCCCCGTAGAATCGGGCGGCCACGCGGAACGCCCCGAATACCCCGAATACCTATAACCAACTCGCGGATCTTCATGCTCTTTTTCCGGACTGTTCGACCTCTCCTGGTGGGGACTAGCACTGGTCGCGCTCGCGCTCACCCACGTGACCATCGCGGCGGTGACGATCTTCCTGCACCGGTGCCAGGCGCATCGTGCGCTCGAGCTCCATCCGATCGCGTCGCACTTCTTCCGCTTCTGGCTCTGGCTCACCACCGGCATGGTGACCAAGGAGTGGGCCGCGATCCACCGTAAGCACCACGCGAAGTGCGAGACGGCGGAGGACCCGCACAGCCCGCAGGTGTACGGCATCAACCGTGTCCTCTGGCTGGGGGTGTTTCTCTACGTCAAGGAGTCCTACAACCGCGAGACCCTGAGCCGCTACGGCCACGGCACGCCGGACGACTGGCTCGAACGCAACGTCTACGCGAAGCGCACGCGGCTGGGGCTGACGCTGATGGGGCTCGCCGACGTCTTGCTCTTCGGGATCGTGCCGGGGTTCGCGATCTTTCTGGTGCAGATCGCGTGGATTCCATTCTGGGCGGCCGGGGTGATCAACGGGCTTGGCCACTACTTCGGCTACCGGAACTGGGAAACGCCGGACGCGAGCACGAACATCGTCCCGTTCGGCATCCTGATCGGCGGCGAGGAGCTCCACAACAACCATCACGCCTACGCCACATCGGCGAAGCTCTCGAACAAGTGGTACGAGCTCGATATCGGCTGGCTCTACATCCGGATCCTCCAAGCGCTCGGCCTGGCGAAAGTGAAGAAGGTCGCCCCGACGCCGCGCTTCGCGCCGACCAAGCACGCGATCGATCTCGAGACGGTCCAGGCGGTGATCGCCAACCGCTACGACGTGCTCGCCAGATACGCCCGCTCGCTCAAAGCGACCTACGCCGAGGAGCTCAAGCGCCTGGCGCCGCACGACGCGCAGGCGCTGCGCCGACTCAAGCGCTGGCTGGTTCGCGACGAGCGCAAGCTTCCAGAGGGGCGGCGCACGCAGCTCGCCGAGGAGCTCAAGCGCAGCTCGTCGCTCGCCACCGCGTACGCGATGCGCCGCGAGCTGGTGGCGCTGTGGGAGCGCTCGCATGCCTCGCGCGACCAGCTGGTGCGCCAGCTCCAGGATTGGTGCCAGCGGGCCGAGGCGACCGGCATCCGTCCGCTGGTGGAGTTCTCGCGCGGGCTGCGGTCGTACGCGTAGCGCGGCTGGCCGTGATGCAAGCAAAGCCCGCCGGTCGGCGGGCTTTTTGTTCGTCGTTCCCGCTCAAGAGGCCGTGTGAAAACCCGATCGTCGCTCCTCGCGAAAGCGGGAGCCCGGAATGCGAATCCCGTCTCCTCAACGGCTTACTGGATCCCCGCTTGCGCGGGGATGAGCGCGGCGTTCGCCGCGAGGGGGGGTGCTGGATCCCCGCCTTCGCGGGGATGACCGCGGCGTTCGCCGCGGTCACTTCAGCTTGGTTTCCTTGTAGACGACGTGCTTGCGCGCCTTCGGATCGTACTTCTTGATCTCGATCTTGTCGGGCGTCGCGCGCTTGTTCTTGGTGGTCGTGTAGAAGTGGCCGGTGCCGGCCGTCGATTCCAGCTTGATCTTCTCGCGCATGGCCTGTCCTCCGGACTCAGAGCACGCCGCGGGCGCGCAGGTCAGCGAGCACCGACTCGATGCCCCTCTTGTCGATCAGGCGCAAGCCCGCGTTCGAGACGCGCAGCCGCACCCAGCGCTTCTCCGACTCGACCCAGAATCGCCGGTACTGCAGATTGGGGAGGAAACGGCGCTTGGTCCGGTTGTTGGCGTGGGAGACGTTGTAGCCGACGATCGGCTTCTTGCCCGTGACTTGGCATACTCGCGCCATCGGTGCTGCTCCGGTTCGGTTCGCGAAAGGCGGCGATTATAGGTCAGAAACGCGAATCGCATCAAGCGCCTGCGCAAACCGAGGGTTAGAGCAGGCCGCGCTCGGCGAACGACGCGACCTCGCCGCGCCCCACCACGAAGTGATCGAGCACCCGCACGTCGACCAGCGCGAGCGAACGCCGCAGCGTCTCGGTGAGCGAGCGGTCCGCCTGGCTCGGCTCGGCGACGCCCGAAGGGTGGTTGTGGGCGAAGATCACTGCGGCCGCGTTGTGTCGCAGCGCGCACTTGACGACCTCGCGCGGGTAGACGCTGGTCTGGGACAACGTGCCGCGAAAGAGCTCTTCTTCGGCGATCACGCGGTTCTGGGCGTCGAGCAGCACCGCGAGGAACACCTCGTGCCCGCGGGCGCCGAGCGAGAGCCGCAGGTAGTCGCGTACGGCGGCCGGCGATGAAAGGGCTTCGCCGGCGGCAATGCGCTCGGCGAGCGTGCGCCGCGCGAGCTCGAAAGCCGCCAGCAGCTGCGCGCACTTGGCGGCGCCGAGGCCGGGCAGGGCAGTGAGCTGGCGTGGGTCGGCGCCGAACACGCCGGCGAGCGACCCGCAGCGCTCGAGCAGAGCACGGCCGAGGTCGACCGCGCTCGCGCCGCGCACGCCGGTGCGCAGGAAGATCGCGAGCAGCTCGGCGTCGGCCAGCGCGCGCGGACCAAGGGCGAGCAGCTTCTCGCGCGGGCGCTCGCGCGCCGGCCACTGGGTGATGCCCATGGGCTCCCTCCGGGTTCGCGTAAAATCGGCCTCGAGCGGCGCGCTGCGCCGCAGAGGGATACAACGGCGCGAGGCGCGATCGGGTGGACGCAACCGCAGGGCTGACGGGCAAGCGCATCCTGCTCGGGATCACCGGGGGCATTGCCGCCTACAAGGCGGCCGAGCTTGCGCGCCTGGTGGTCAAGGCCGGCGCCGACCTGCGCGTGGTGATGACCGCGAGCGCGTGCCGCTTCGTCACGCCGGTCACGCTGCAGGGGCTCTCGGGCAGGCCCGTGCACACCGACATGTGGGATCCGGGCGTGCCCAATAACATGGCCCACATCGAGCTCTCGCGCGACCGCGACCTGATTGTGGTCGCGCCCGCCACGGCCGATTTCGTGGCGAAGCTCGCACACGGGCTCGCCGACGACCTGCTGGCGACGCTGTGCCTCGCGCGCGAATGCCCGCTCGCGCTCGCGCCGGCCATGAACCGGCAGATGTGGGAGCACCCGGCGACCCAGCGCAACGTCGCGACGCTGCGGGCCGACGGCATCGCGATCCTCGGTCCGGCGGCCGGCGACCAGGCGTGCGGCGAGGTCGGTATGGGGCGTATGCTGGAGGCGGCCGAGATCTTCGCCGAGCTCGTCGCGATGACCGCGCCGAAGCCGCTGGCGGGCAAGCGCGTGCTCGTCACCGCGGGGCCGACGTTCGAGCCGATCGATACGGTGCGCGGGATCACGAACCTGAGCTCGGGCAAGATGGGATTCGCCGTCGCGCAGGCGGCGGCGGAGGCAGGCGCGCAGGTAACGCTCGTGGCCGGTCCGACGCCGCTCGCCGCACCGCCCGGGGTCGCGCGCTGCGACGTCGTCACCGCACGCGAGATGCACGATGCGGTGATGGGGCTCGCGCCGCAGGCCGACGTGTTCGTCGCGGTGGCGGCGGTGTCGGACTACCGCGTGGCGAACCCGCAGAAAGTGAAGGTCAAGAAGGATGCCGGCCCGCCGAGGATCGAGCTCGCCGAGAACCCGGACATCCTCGCGGCGGTCGCCGCGCTGCCGCGGGCGCCGTTCTGCGTCGGCTTCGCCGCCGAGACCGAGAACTTGCGCGAGTTCGCACAGGCGAAGCGCACGAAGAAGGGCGTGCCGCTGCTCGCCGCCAACCTCGCGCACGAGGCGTTCGGCCGCGACGACAACGCGCTCACGCTTTTCGACGACGCCGGCGAGCACGCGCTTGCGCGTGCGCCGAAGATCGAGCTCGCGCGCAGGCTCATCGCCCACGTCGCCGCGATGCTCGGGGACGATGATCGTCCGCGCGTAGCATCCGCGCTCGCCCATCGCCCGCGGCGAGGCCGCCGCCTCCGCTGCGTGCCGCCTTCGGTACACTGCCCACCGTCCACTCCGATGCATGTCATCGACGTCAAGATCCTCGACCCTCGCCTGCACGAGACGCCGCTCGAGTATGCGACGCGCGGCGCCGCCGGTCTCGATCTGCGCGCGTGCATCGACGCGCCGCTCGTGCTCGCACCCGGGGCGGCCGAGCTCAGTGCCGACCGGGATCGCGATCCATCTCGAGGATCCGGACCTGGCGGCGTTGGTGCTGCCGCGCTCGGGACTCGGCCACAAGCACGGCATCGTGCTCGGCAACCTGGTCGGGCTGATCGACTCGGACTACCAGGGGCAGCTCATGGTCTCGGCCTGGAACCGCTCGGCGCAGCCGTACACGCTCCGCCCGATGGATCGCATCGCGCAGCTCGTCATCGTGCCGGTGCTGCAGGTGACGCTGAACGTCGTCGAGGAGTTCGCCGCGAGTGCGCGGGGCGCGGGCGGATTCGGCAGCACGGGCCGCGGGTAGAGCGATCGAGAAAGAGGGCGGCCGCAGGCCGCCCTTCCTGCGCCGCGCGGGCGGGCTAGCCCAGCATGTCGGTCCAGATGTTGACCGCCCAGCCGTCGGCGAACTGCTTCTCGAGCGTGCTGCGCGCCGTCGAGACGCCGCCCGCGCCCTTCACCGGCAGCAGCGTCTTCTTCTCCACGCTCCAGGCATGAATCGAGGTGACGTGCATCGCCTCGGTCGCGCTCACATAGCTGTAGCAGGTGTTGTTGATCATCGGCGTCTGGTTGACCGGCTGGCCGGTCATCATCGCGACGATCGCCGAGGCCGCGATCTTGGCGTGCTGGTTCGCCATCGAGCCCGATTTCGGCATGCCGGACGCGGACTGGGTCGCGTCGCCGAGCACGTGGACGTTCGGCACCTTGATCGACTCCATGGTGAGCCAGTTGACCTCGCACCAGCGGTTGTTCGCGGTCACCGCGCCCGCTTGTACGGCGATCGCCCCGGCCCGCTGCGGCGGCACCACGTTCAGCACGTCGCCCTTGAACGAGTCGAACTCGGTCTTGACGGTGCGGCCGCGCACGTCGACGTCCTTCGCCTCCTGGTTCGGGCGGTACTCGATGATGCCCTTGTACAGGTCGTTCCAGGCGGCGAGGAACAAGCCCTTCTTCGATACGATGTCGGGGTTGGCGTCCAGCACCAGCACCTTGGAGCGCGGCTTCGCCCGCTTGAAGTAGTCGGCGACCTGGCACACCCGCTCGTACGGTCCGGGCGGGCAGCGGTACGGCATCTTCGGGAACGAAAACACGAACACCCCGCCATTGGGCATCGCCTCGAGCTGCTTGCGCAGGGCGACGGTCTGTTCGCCCGCTTTCCATGCGTGCAGCACCTGCTTCTGCGCCTCGGCGTTGTTCAGCCCGGGAAGCTGGTCGTACATGAAGTCGATGCCGGGCGCGAGCACCAGCCGGTCGTAGTTCATGTCGCCGTACTTCGCCTTGAACTTGACCAGGCGCTTCTGCGGATCGATCGCCGCGACCTCGCCGTTCAGCACCGTCACGCCGTAATCGCGCAGCTTCTCGTAGCCGCGCGTGTTCTGCTCGATCGAGCGCGAGCCGGCCAGCACCAGGTTCGAAAGCGGGCACGAAACGAACTTCTGCTCGCGCTCGATCAGGAAGACCTGAATGGTGCCGCCGCTCCACATGCGGATGTACTTGGCCACCGTCGCGCCGCCGAAACCGCCGCCGATGACCATCACCCGGCCGGCCGGCTTCGCCGGCTCGGTCGCGCAGCCGGCGAGCGTGGCCGCCGCGCCGGCGCCCACGAGCTTGATGAAGTCGCGTCGCTTGAATTCGCGTGTCATGGCGTGCCCCTTCATTTCACCGGCGTCTGTGCCGCGAAGAACGCGGCGATCGCCGCGATCTGCGCGTCGCTGTAGCCCTTGGAAATCTGGTGCATGATCGTCGCGGGCTTCTTGCCTTCGCGGAACTCCTTCAGGGTCGAGACGATCTGGTCCGCTCTGCGGCCGGCGAGCGATTCGGTGACGCCGGCGCTCCTGCCATTGGTGCCGTGGCAGTGCGCGCAGCCCGCCGCCAGATCACGGCTCAGGTTGGGGTTGCTCCCTTGCGCTGCCGCAAGCGCCGGCAGACCGGCGAGCAACGCGACGAGCAATACGCGTTTTTCCATGCCACCCCCTCCTCTTGATGTTAGAAGTCCGAGCACGGCCCGGCGGGTCAGTGTCGGTCCGTTCAACGGCGGCCGTCAAGTAGCATGCATCAAGCGCCCGCCGGATGCGGATAGGATGTGCTGATGGCCCCAGAAAGCCGAGGCCCGTGCGGTGCGCGGCCCTCGCGCTGCGACCGGAGCGGCGGTCAAGCGGCTTCGGACGGCGCCGCCGACTGCGGCTCGGCCGGGGTCCCCGCGTCGGCGAAACGCAGCGCCACCTTGCCGTCGTCGTCGAGGTCGACGGTCACCTTGCCGCCGCCGGCGAGCCGCCCGAACAACAGCTCGTCGGCGAGCGCGCGCCGGATCGTGTCCTGGATCAGGCGCGACATCGGCCGCGCGCCCATCAGCGGATCGAACCCCTTTTCGGCGAGGAACTCCTTCAGCCGGTCGGTGAACAGCGCCTCGACCTTCTTCTCGTGCAGCTGCTCCTCGAGCTGCATCAGGAACTTGTCGACCACGCGCAGGATGATCTCGTGGTCGAGCGAGGCGAACGAGATGGTCGCGTCCAGGCGATTTCGGAACTCGGGCGTGAAGAGGCGCTTGATCTCGGCCATCTCGTCGCCCGCCTCCTTCTTCGCTGTGAAGCCCATCACCGGCTTGTTCAGCGACTCGGCGCCGGCGTTGGTCGTCATCACGATGATTACGTTGCGGGAAATCGGCCTTGCGCCCGTTGTTGTCGGTGAGCGTCCCGTGGTCCATCACCTGCAGCAGGATGTTGAAGATGTCCGGGTGCGCCTTCTCGATCTCGTCGAGCAGGAGCACCGAGTAGGGCTTCTTGGTGATCGCCTCTGTGAGGAGCCCGCCTTGGTCGAAGCCGACGTAGCCGGGCGGGGCGCCGATCAGCCGGCTCACCGCGTGGCGCTCCATGTACTCCGACATGTCGAAGCGGATCAGCTCGATGCCCATGCAGTAGGCGAGCTGGCGGGCGACCTCGGTCTTGCCGACGCCGGTCGGGCCGGAGAAGAGGAAGTTGCCGATCGGCTTCTGCGGGTTGCCCAGACCGGAGCGTGCTGTGCGGATCGCCGCGACCAGCGCCTCGATCGCCTTATCCTGCCCGAACACCACCGCTTTCAGGTCGCGGTCGAGGTTCTTGAGCGCCGCACGGTCATCGTGCGAGACCGTCGCCGGCGGGATGCGCGCGATCTTGGCGATGATCTCCTCGATTTCCCCCTTGCCGATGACGCGCTTCTGCTTCGACTTCGGCAGGATCTTCTGCGCCGCCCCGGCCTCGTCGATGACGTCGATCGCCTTGTCGGGCAGGTGGCGGTCGGTGATGTAGCGCGAGGACAGCTCGACCGCGCTCGACAGCGCCGAAGTCGAGTACTTGACGCCGTGATGCGCCTCGAAGCGACTCTTCAGCCCGCGCAGGATCTCGACCGTCTCGTCGATCGACGGCTCGGCGACGTCGATCTTCTGGAAGCGGCGCGACAGCGCGTGGTCCTTCTCGAAGATGCCGCGATACTCGTTGTAGGTCGTCGCGCCGATGCACTTCAACTGCCCGGTCGAGAGCGCCGGCTTCAGCAGGTTGGACGCGTCTAGCGTGCCGCCCGACGCGGCGCCGGCGCCGATCAGCGTGTGGATCTCGTCGATGAACAGGATGGCGTTGGGGTTGTCGACCAGCTGCTTCAGCACCGCCTTCAGCCGCTGTTCGAAGTCGCCGCGGTACTTGGTGCCAGCAAGCAGCGCGCCCATGTCGAGCGAGAACACCTGGCAGCGCGAGAGGATCTCGGGCACCTGGCCCTCGACGATCCGGCGCGCGAGACCTTCGGCGATCGCGGTCTTGCCGACGCCCGCCTCGCCGACCAGCAGCGGGTTGTTCTTGCGCCGCCGGCACAGGGTCTGGATCACGCGCTCGAGCTCGCGCTCGCGGCCGATCAGCGGATCGATCTTGCCGGTGAGCGCCATCGCGTTCAGGTTGAGCGTGTAGGTCTCGAGCGCGCCGCCGGACTGCTGGCCCTGCTCCTCCTCGGCCTGCTCCTCGCCCTGCTTCGGCTGCTGCTGCTGGGGCGCCTTCGCGATGCCGTGCGAGATGTAGTTGACGACGTCGAGTCGCGTCACGCCCTGCTGGTGGAGGAAGTACACCGCGTGCGAGTCCTTCTCGCCGAAGATCGCCACCAGGACGTTGGCGCCGGTGACCTCCTTCTTGCCGGATGACTGGACGTGCAGGATCGCGCGCTGGATCACGCGCTGGAAGCCGAGCGTCGGCTGGGTGTCGATCTCCTCGGTGCCGGCGACCGTCGGGGTGTGGGCGCCGATGAAATCGCCGAGCTGCTTGCGCAGCTCGTCGATGTTGGCGGCGCAAGCGCGCAGCACCTCTGCCGCCGTCGGGTTGTCGAGCAGCGCCAGGAGGAGGTGCTCCACCGTGATGAACTCATGGCGTTTCTGGCGTGCCTCCACGAATGCCATGTGCAGGCTGACCTCGAGTTCCTGGGCGATCATTTCTAGGTTTCCTCCATCACGCACTGCAGCGGATGCTGGTGCTTGCGGGCGTAGGAAATCACTTGCTCGACCTTGGTGGTGGCGATGTCGCGCGGGTACACGCCGCAGACGCCCATGCCTTCCCGGTGGACCTTCAACATGACCTGCGTGGCCTTTTCCCGGTTCATCGCGAAAAATGACTGCAGCACCACCACCACGAACTCCATCGGCGTGTAGTCGTCGTTCAGCAGGATCACCTTGAACAGGGGCGGCGGCTTGAGCTTGGTCTTCCTGGGCTCAAGTACCGTCCCCTCTCGCGTCCGCGTTGCCATACCCCATCACCGACCCACACTAATGCCGAACCGCAACCCCGTCAAATCCAATGACCGCACTGCAGCGGTGAAATTCCCACGCCCTCGGCCCGGTGCACCGTCGCGATTCCAATCCTAGCCAGACTTGGGTGGTCGCGCAACGCTCGCGCATTGCGTAGAACGCCTGTCGCGTCAGGGGCTTGGATCGGGCCGCCACTTGACGCCCAATGCGGAAGCGCGTAAAAGCCCCGCTTGTGTTTGTCTCTCGAGCGGTGGGCAGGTCGGGCATCAATCGCAGTTCCCGTCGCTGATCTACGGCAGTCTTGGAGTACAGGCATAGGCAGGGGGGTGACCCCGGGGGAGTGAATTTTCGAGGGAAGGGGCTATGCCAACCGGTACGGTGAAGTGGTTCAATGACGCAAAGGGGTACGGATTCATTACGCCGGACGACGGCGGCGAGGATCTGTTTGCGCATTTCTCGGCGATCCAGATGTCGGGCTTCAAGACGCTGAAGGAGGGCCAGAAGGTCAGCTTCGAGATCGTCCAGGGCCCGAAAGGCAAGCAAGCCTCGAACATTCAGTCGGCCGGTTGAACCTTTGCGGCGGCGCGGCTGCCGCCGCCCCAGCGACTGCGAAAGCCCCGCTCCGGCGGGGTTTTTTTTCGTCCGGCGGTCGCGGTCCCGCGTCGCCCTCTCTTCCGCGCGGGATCGCGGGTGCGGCCGGAACCGGTCTGCGGGCATCCGGCGGCGTCGCGGGCGGCGTGGCACCCGCGCGCGGGCGCTGCTTCAGGCGCCGCGCCCCGAGAGCTTCTTCAGCAGGGCGATGTTGTCCGCGTCCGGTTCGAGCTCGCCGCGCTCGATGCGCCGGGCGATCTCGACCACCGCATCGTTCACCGGCGTCGCCACGCCGTGCCTGCGTCCCTCGCGGGCGACCAGGCCGTTCAGATCGTCGACTTCGCTGTGGCGCCCCTTCATCCAGTCCTGCAGCACCGTGGTCTTGGTGTCGGGCAGCACGAAGCCGGCGAGCAGCGTGTCGAGCAGCTGCTCGACCAGACGGTCCGTCCTGCCGAGCTCGGCCGCAGTCAGCCCGAAGATCGGCAGGATGCGGTGCCCGAGCGCGCGCCCCGTGTCCAGCGCCTCCCGACCCGAGCGGATCATCAGGTCGCGCATGCCCGGCAGCAGCACGGCCTGCTTCATCGGCAGGCCCAGGATCGCGGTGGTGACGAGCGTCGTCGCGTTGCTCACCAGCTTCATCCACTTGGTCGAGCGGATGTCGTCCACGATCTCGACCGACCCCGAATGGCGCAGCAGCCGCGCGATCTCCTCCTCGCGCCCGCGCGTGGAGGGGTGGACGCCGCCGACGGCGAACCAGGACCGGGCATGCCCGGAGTGCCGCTGCACCACCCCGGGATCGAACATCATCGACGAGATCTCGATCACGCAGCCGATCGTACGCTGCGGCCCGACCACCTCGGCGATGGCGTCCACCGTCATGCCGTTCTGCACGCCGGCCAGCAGCCCGTCGGGCTTGAGCAGCGGCGCGATGAGATGGCAGGACCAGCGGGTGTCGTAGGCCTTGTTGACGAGCAGCACGACGTCGAACGGCTCGCGCAGCGTCGCCACCTCGCACAGGTGCTGAACGCGCACCGGCTGGGTCAGCGTGACCTCGGGCATCTCGATGCGCGCGCCGTGCCGGCGCATCGCCTCGACGTGCTCGGGCCACTGCTCGATCAGCACGACGTCCTCGCCGGCGCGGGCGAGATCCGCGCCGATGGACGCGCCATTGGCCCCGGCGCCGAGCACCGCGATCCGCGTAGTCGTCATGGGCCGGTCCCGCCGAGGGTGCGCGGGCGCGCGCGCATCGCGCGGGGCGGCCCCCGCGCGGGGCGCGGTCACATGCGCTCGATCATCGCCTCGCCGAAGCCCGAGCAGGAGACCTCGGTGGCGCCGCTCATCAGACGCGCGAAGTCGTAGGTGACGATCTTCGCCGAGATGGCGCTCTCCATCGAGCGGATGATCAGGTCCGCCGCCTCGCGCCAGGCCATGTGCCGCAGCATCATCTCGGCCGACAGGATCAGCGATCCCGGATTGACCTTGTCCTGACCGGCGTACTTCGGCGCGGTGCCGTGCGTGGCCTCGAAGTTCGCGACCGTGTCGGACAGGTTCGCGCCCGGCGCGATGCCGATGCCGCCGACCTGGGCGGCGAGCGCATCCGAGATGTAGTCGCCGTTCAGATTGAGCGTCGCGATCACGTCGTACTCGGCGGGGCGCAGCAGGATCTGCTGCAGGAACGCGTCGGTGATGACGTCTTTGACGACGATCTCGCGCCCGCTCTTCGGGCTCCTGAAAACGTGCCAGGGACCGCCGTCGAGCGGCTTGGCGCCGAACTCGCGCGCCGCCAGCGCATAGCCCCAGTCGCGGAAGCCGCCCTCGGTGAATTTCTGGATGTTGCCCTTGTGCACCAGCGTCACCGACTTGCGGTCGTTGTCGATCGCGTACTCGAAGGCCTTGCGGATCAGCCGCTCAGAGCCCTCGATCGACACGGGCTTGATGCCGATCGCCGAGGTCTCGGGAAAGCGGATCTTCTTGACCCCCATCTCCTCGCGCAGGAACCTGATGACCTTGCTGGCGTCGGCGGTCTTGGCCGGCCATTCGATGCCGGCATAGATGTCCTCCGAGTTCTCGCGGAAGATCACCATGTCCACCTTCTCGGGCTCCTTGAGCGGCGAGGGCACGCCGCGGAAGTAGCGCACCGGGCGCAGGCAGACGTAGAGGTCGAGCTCCTGGCGCAAGGCCACGTTGAGCGAGCGGATGCCGCCGCCGACCGGCGTCGTGAGCGGGCCCTTGATCGACACCGAGTATTCCTTCACCGCCGCCAGCGTGTCCTCGGGCAGCCAGACATCGCCGCCGTAGAGCCGCGTGGACTTCTCGCCGGCGTAGACTTCCATCCAGTGGATCTTGCGCTTGCCGCCGTAGGCCTTCTGCACCGCGGCGTCGACCACTCTGAGCATGACCGGCGTGATGTCCACGCCGGTGCCGTCGCCCTCGATGTACGGGATGATCGGGTTGTCCGGAACCGGCTTCCCGGGGACGATCTTGCTGCCGCCCTGGGGAACCTTGATGTGCGAGGTCGTCGTTGCCATTGCCGCTCCGTCATCGTTGGGGTGTGCCCGTGGTGCCGCCGCTCGCGCCATAAACCGCGCTTCGGCTCGATAACCCGTAATTATGCGCCATCCCGGGCGTTCCTGGCAGCGGCGTCGGCGGGCGTGATGCGGCGGCGGCCGATTTGCGGCTATGCTTGCCGGACCGGGGCCGACGCCGGCCCTCAGGCTCGGGCGATGAGCGGACGATGAACATTCCCAGGGGCGAGAACCCGGTCGCCACGGCGATTGCCGGAGCACTCGTCGACGGTTTTGACCGGCACTACCGCTTGTTCCGCCAGAGCAGCGCGCAGGCGAGGGCCCGCTTCGAGGCGGGCGACTGGCTCGGGCAGCAGCAGGCGGTGCGCGAGCGCATCGCGTTCTACGACGAGCGTGTGCGCGAGACCGTGCAGCGGCTGCGCGAGGAGTTCCGCGCCGATCTGCTCGACGAGAACACCTGGCAGCAGGCGAAGCTCCTCTACATCGGGCTGCTCACCAACCACAGGCAGCCCGAGCTCGCCGAGACGTTCTTCAACTCGGTGTTCTGCCAGATCATGCACCGGACCTACTTCCACAACGACTTCATCTTCTTCCGTCCGGCTGTGTCCACCGAGTACCTGGAGTCCGATCCTCCGGCCTACCAGACCTACTATCCGCTGCGGCACGGATGGCGCGCGGTGTTTCGGCGGATCCTGGCCGACTGCGGCTGGCGCCTCCCGTTCGCGGATCTCGACGGTGACGTCGGCTACGTCGTAGATGACATCGGGGCGCTGATCGGCGGCGCCGAACTCGACCCGAACTGCCACGTGCAGGTCCTGCGTGCGGCCTTCTATCGCAACAAGGCCGCCTACGTCTGCGGCAGGATCGTCAATGGCGACCGCGATATTCCGTTCGTGCTGCCGGTGCTGCACGACGACGAGGCCCACCTGTACCTCGACACCGTGCTGCTCGATCCGCGCGACATCCGGATGGTGTTCAGCCTGAACCGCGCGTACTTCATGGTCGACATGGAGGTGCCCTCGGAGTACGTGCGGTTCCTGCGCGGCATCATGCCGCGCAAGCCCGCCGCCGAGCTCTACACCATGCTCGGTCTCGGCAAGCAGGGCAAGACCATGTTCTACCGCGAGCTGGCGCATCACCTGCGCCACTCCGAGGACGAGTTCGTCGTCGCGCCCGGTATTCCGGGTCTCGTCATGCTCGTGTTCACGCTGCCGTCTTTCCCGTACGTGTTCAAGGTCATCAAGGACGAGATCCCGCCGCCGAAGGAGATCGATCGCGAGGCGGTGAAGGCCAAGTACCTGCTGGTGAAGCAGCACGACCGCGTCGGTCGCATGGCCGATACGCTGGAGTTCTCCGGAGGTGGCGCTGCCCAAGGCGCGCGTGAGTCAGGGACTGCTCGACGAGCTGCGCCGGAGCTGCGCCTCGATCCTCGAGGAGGACGACCGGGAGATCGTGATCCAGCACCTCTACATCGAGCGCCGCATGACGCCGCTCAACATCTATCTCGACCGCGCGACCGACGCGCAGCTCGAGGAGGCGGTGCGCGACTACGGGCTTGCGATCCGCGAGCTTGCGATCGCCAACATCTTCCCCGGCGACATGCTGATGAAGAACTTCGGCGTCACGCGCATCGGCCGGGTGGTCTTCTACGATTACGACGAGATCGAATACCTCACCAACTGCAACTTCCGCTGCATCCCGCCGGCGCCGTATCCGGAGCTCGAGATGTCCGGGGAGGTCTGGTACCCGGTCGGCCGCAACGACGTTTTCCCCGAGGAGTTCGCTCCGTTCCTGCTCAGCAACCCGCGGGTCCGGCACGGCATTCCTGAAGCATCACGCCGACCTGCTCGCGCCCGACTTCTGGCAGGCGACCCAGCGCAAGATCTCGAGCGGGCACGTGGAAGACTTCTTCCCCTACCCGGAGTCGATCCGCTACTGCAACCGGCATCCTGCGCGCACGCCAGGGCCGCGGGCGGCGCGGGCGGCCTGACCCCGGATCGTGCCGCAACCTGCGATCGCCGGTCCCGTGCCCCGCGTGACGCGCACCATCCTCGCCGCGGCGCTCGTGCTTGCCGTCCTCGCAGCGACGGCGCGGGCGGCGGGGCCGCTGCCGTCCGTTCGACTCACGAGCGGCTTGTACGTGATCGAGGCCGAAGTCGCGCGCACGCCCGAAACTCGCACGCGCGGGCTGATGTTCCGGCAATCCATGCCCGCGAACCGGGGCATGCTGTTCGTGTTCCCGCATGCCGAGCGGCAGTGCTTCTGGATGAAGAACACGCTGATCCCGCTCTCGATCGCGTTCCTCGACGACCGCGGCGCGATCGTGAACATCGCCGACATGCAGCCGCAGTCGGAAGATCTGCACTGCTCGGCGCGCGCGGTGCGCTACGCGCTCGAGATGAACCAGGGCTGGTTCGCCGCGAAGCGGATCGGGCCCGGCGCGGTCGTGAACGGGATCGCGCGGGCCGCGGACCTGCCGTAGCCCGGCCTGACGATCGAGGCTCGCGGAAGCGGCGCGCTTCGGGAAACTCAGCGTCCGAAGTAGACCGCGCTGTGCGCGCCGGCGAGCATGAAGAACAGCATCGGTACCACCAGCGCCAGGTTGAGCCGCGAGACCAGGAACGCCGCGCGGCGCGCGCGCTCGCGCGCCGCCGCGTCGGCCGGCACCAGGCCGAGCACCTTCTTCTGGGCGGGCCAGACGAGCAGCCACACGTTCGCGAGCATGATGGTCCCGAGCCACGCGCCGACCCCGATCGCAAGATGTGACGGTTGCAGCGCGAAGGCGGCCACGAAGTCCTTGCCGAGCAGTGCGGCGCCCGCCAGCCAGGTCACCACCGCCGCCCAGCGGAACCAGAGCAGGGCGCGCGGCGCGACGTGGCGCACGATGCCCGCGCCGGAGCCGTCCGCCGTTGCCGCCGCCAGCGCGGGCCCCTGCACGAAGTTGAAGTAGAACAGGAGCCCGACCCACATGATGCCGGCGGCGACGTGGACCCAGCGCGAGATCGCTGGCACCCACTCCATGTCAGCCGCCCAGGCCGGCGCGCACCGCGAAGTATAGGAGTACCGTGATCGCGACGCCGACGGCGAGCGTCCCCGCCAGGCTGTCGAGCGGATTCTTCATGCGCCGCCGATGCGCGGCTAGCCGAAGTTCGCCGACGCGAAGTCCCAGTTCGCCAGGCTGGCAAGGAAGGTCTCCACGAACTTCGGTCGCGCATTGCGGTAGTCGATGTAGTACGCGTGCTCCCACACGTCGATCGTGAGCAGCGGCTTGTCGGACGTGGTGAGCGGTGTGCCGGCATTCGAGGTGTTGGCGATGTCGACCGAGCCGTCGGCCTTCTTGACGAGCCAGGTCCAGCCCGAACCGAAGTTGCCCACCGCCGACTTGGCGAACGCGTCCTTGAACGCGTCGAAGCCGCCCCATTTCTTGCCGATCGCCGCGCCGAGGGCACCGCCGGCCTGGCCGCCGCCGCCCGGCTTCATGCTGTTCCAGAAGAAGGTGTGGTTCCAGACCTGCGCGGCGTTGTTGAACACGCCGCCAGCCGGCGCCTTCCGCACGATGTCCTCCAGTGCGAGGCTCTCGAACTCGGTGCCCTTGATCAGGTTGTTGAGGTTGGTGACGTACGCCTGGTGATGCTTGCCGTAGTGGTACTCGAAGGTCTCCTTCGAGACGTGCGGCCGGAGCGCGTCCATAGCGTACGGCAGCGCGGGCAGTTTGTGCTCCATGTGTGGTCTCCGGGGTTTCGCCTTGGGAACCCGGGATTCTAGGAGGCCGAACCGGGCAAGGCAACCGCGCCTGCGATGGGGGCAACCGCGTCGGGCACCGCTCAGGACTTGTCCTCGACGCGCACCCCGGCGCGGCCGCGCGCGAACGAGATCTCGAGCCGGTCGCCGGCCTCGAGCGCCGCGCTGTCGCGCACCGCGCGACCGCCGGCGTCGAGCGCGATCGCGTAACCGCGCGCGAGCACCGCCCGCGGGTCGAGCTGCGCGAGCCCGCCCGCAGCCTGGCGCAAACGCGCATCGGACTGGGCGACGCGTGCCGCCGCCGCGCGCCGCAGGTGCGCGGCGAGCGCATCGACGCGCGCGGCGAGCAGGGGCGACCCGCGGCAGGGCGCGCCGTGCCCGCTCCGCCAGCGCAACCACGCGCCAGCGCTCGCGCTCGACCGCGTGCGCGCTCGCGCGGGCGAACCGCGCCGTGAGCTGCTCGAGCAGCGCCGCCTGCGCCTGCAGCCGCCGGCCGGGATGCACGATGCGCCGGCTGAGATGGTCGAGGAGCTGCATCCGGGTCTCGAGCTCGCGCGCGAGCCGTCGCCGCAGCCGCCCGCGAAATGCCGCGATGCGCTCGAGCAGCTCCACGCGCGACGGGCTGGCGAGCTCGGCCGCGGCAGTCGGCGTCGGCGCGCGCCGGTCGGCCGCTAGGTCGGCGATCGTCACGTCGGACTCGTGGCCCACCCCGACCACCACCGGGATCGGGCAGGCGCGCACTGCGCGCGCCACCCGCTCGTCGTTGAACGCCCACAGATCCTCGATGCTGCCGCCGCCACGGCAGAGTAACAGCACGTCGCACTCGGCGCGGCGCGCGGCGCGCCCGAGCGCGGCGACGATCTCGGCCGGGGCGCCTCGCCCTGCACCGCGGTCGGATAGACGAGCACCGCGACCGACGGGTTGCGCCGCGCGAGCGTGGTCAGCACGTCGCGCAGCGCGGCTGCGCCGAGCAGAAGTCACCACGCCGATCGTGCGCGGGCACGGCGGCAGCGGACGCTTGATCGCCTCGTCGAACAATCCCTCGGTCGCAAGCCGGTCGCGCAGCCGCACGAAGGCCTCGTAGAGCGCGCCCAGTCCGGCGCGCCGCATGTACTCGACATTGAGCTGGAAGTCGCCGCGCGGCTCGTACAGCGTCACCAGCGCACGCACCTCGACTTGCATGCCCTCGCGCGGGGCCCAGTCGATGAGCTGGGCCCGGCTGCGGAACATCACGCAGCGCACCTGCGCCTGGGCATCCTTGAGGGTGAAGTAGACGTGGCCGGAGCGCGCCAGCGTGAGGTTGGAGACCTCGCCGGCGACCCAGAGCGGCGCCATCCGGTGCTCGAGCAGGTCGCGGACGCTACGGTTCAGGGCGCTGACGGTGAGGATCGCTTCGCCCGGCGCCGCGGACGCGGGAACGGCTCGCGCAGCGCGCCCCCATCGGCATTTTCGAGCATGGCCCCGATTCTAAGCTATCCACATCGCGCGACCGACTGCGCAAGGCCGCGCCCGGCGCGCCGAACGCCCGCGCAACCACCTCGGAGCGATGCGATAACACGTTGATTAACAGGAAAAAAATTGCAAGTGTATTTTTTCGGCAGCGAGCCAAAAATCCTTGCATGCGGTCGACTTAGGACGCCTGTCGACACAGTATGCACAGCATTATCCACAGGAATTGTGGATAAGCGCCTGGCACCCGCTATGCACGCGTCATTGAATTCGCTGGGAAAGTTCGTGCGCGGCGGCGCACGGCGGCGCGACCGTGCGGCGCGCCACCGACATGCGTGGCGAGGCGACCCCGCGCCTTGCCGAAAGTGGGTGACGTCGCTAAAGTCACGTGCTTTCTCGCGCGGGAGTCGCCGTCAGTGTTCGCAATCATCGAGGCCGCGGGTTGGCCGATCTGGTTCCTGCTCGTCGCGTCGGTCATCGCGGTGGCACTCATCATCGAGCGCACGATCGTGCTGCGGCGGGACAAGATCGTTCCGCGCGGGCTGCTCGATCGGGTAGTGGACGCGTACCGCAAGCAGGGCGTGACCGCCCAGCTGATCGAGAACCTGTACCGCGACTCCGCGCTCGGCCGCGTGCTCGCCGCGGGCCTGCGCAACCACAAGCCGCGCCGCGGCCGGTGATGAAGGAAGCGATCGAGGACGAGGGCCGCGCAGTGAGCCACGAGCTCGCGCGCTTCCTCACCACGCTCGGCACGATCGCCTCCATCAGTCCCCTGATGGGCCTCTTCAGCACGATCGTCGGGATGATCGAGATTTTCAGCGCCCAGACGCCGACCGGGAGCAACCCGGCGCAGCTCGCACACGGAATCTCGGTCGCGCTCTACAACACCGGCTTCGGCCTGCTGATCGCAATCCCGGCGATGATCTTCTTCCGCTACTTCCGCGGCAAGGTCGAGGGCTTCGTCGTCGACATGGAGCAGCAGGCCGCGCGGCTGGTCGACATGGTCCACGGCGATCGGCGTTAGCCAGGAATGAACTTCCGCGGCGACTTCAAGGAGGACCCGGAGATCAATCTGATCCCGATGATCGACGTGCTGCTGGTCATCGTGATCTTTTTGGTGGTCACGACGACCTACGCGAAGTTCGCAGAGCTGCAGATCAGCCTGCCGAGCGCGCAGGCGCAGCAGCCCGCCGAGCGGCCGGACGAGATCAACGTCACCGTGAGCGCCCGCGGCTAGTACACGATCGACGGCAAGCCGATGACGTTCGCCGACGCGAACGCGTTTGCCGCTGCGATGACGGCGGCGGGCGGTGGCCGCAAGGATCCGGTCGTCGTGATCAACGCCGACGCCAACGCGCCGCACCAGTCGGTGATCCGCGTGATGGAGGCCGCACGCCTCGCCGGGTTAGGCCAGGTCTCGTTCGCCGTCGAGTCCCCGGCGCGCTAGCGCCGCGCGCGGCGATGAGCTCCGACGGGCGGGACGCGCGGCAAGCGCGACCGGCCGCGTCGTCCGCCCGCCCGACCCCCCGCGGCGACGTTCGCGGAGCGGCATTGGTGTCGTCTTTCCTGGCTCTCGCTGCTGCTCGCGCCGGCGGCGCTCGCGTTCGGCGCCGCGGTCGCCGTGCGGCGCGCGCTGTACCGCCGCGGAGTGCTGCGCTCGGCGCGCGTCGCGGTGCCGGTGGTCGTGGTCGGCAATCTCGTCGCAGGCGGCACCGGAAAGACGCCGCTCGTGCTGTGGCTCGTGCAGGAGCTCGCGCAGCGCGGCCTGCGTCCCGGGATCGTCTCGCGTGGGCACGGCGGCGCGAACGCGGCGCCGCGGCCGGTGTCCGCAGCGGGCGACCCGGCGGCCTACGGTGACGAGCCGGTTCTGCTCGCCGAGCGCGCCGGCGTGCCGGTGTGGATCGGCCGCGACCGCGCGGCCGCGGCGCGCGCGCTGCTCGCAGCGCACCCCGAATGCGACACGATCGTGTGCGATGACGGGCTGCAGCACTACGCGCTCGCGCGCGACTTCGAGATCGCGGTGCGCGACGCGCGCGGCGCCGGTAACGGCCTGCTGCTGCCGGCGGGGCCCCTGCGCGAGCCGCGTACGCGAGCGGTCGACGCCTGGGTCGTGAACGGCGCGCCGGCCGCGCCGGGCGAGTACTGATGCGCCTCGTGCCGGCGGGATTCCGGCGTGTGGGCCCCGGGGGCGGCCCGGTGTCGCCCGCAGCGCTCGCCCGCAAGCGCCTGCACGCGGTCGCCGGTATCGGGCACCCGGCGCGCTTCTTCGCGGCGTTGCGCGCGCTTGGCCTCGCGCCGGCGGAGCACCCGTTCCCGGACCACCACGCGTATCGCCCGGCCGATCTCGACTTCGCCGAGTGCGACCTCGTTCTGATGACCGAGAAGGATGCAGTAAAATGCCGCTCGTTTGGCCGGTCGGATCTGGTTGCATTGCGCGTGGATGCCGAGGTCGACCGTGCCTCGCCGATCGCGTGGAGGCCCGCATCCGTGGACGCCCGACTGCTTGATATCCTCGTCTGCCCGCTCTGCAAGAGCACTTTGGTCTACCGCAAGGCCGAGCGCGAACTCGTCTGCAAGGGCGACCGGCTGGCGTTCCCGATCCGGGACGGCATCCCGGTGATGCTCGAGGAGGACGCGCGCAAGCTCGACCCGCAGGAGGAGGTCGAGTAGGCGCGACGCGCCGAAGCCGCCGTCATGGCCGGCCTGCTCCGGTTTCACGTTGTCATCCCGGCGCGCTACGCGTCTAGCCGTCTGCCCGCGAAGCCCCTCGCCGACATCGCCGGCAAGCCGATGGTGGTGCGCGTCGCCGAGCGGGCGCGCGAAAGCGGGGCGGCCGCGGTGTTGATCGCCACCGACCATCCCGATATCCTCGCGGTGGCGCAGGCGCACGGCTGCGACGCGCTGTTGACCGCGCGGACCACGCCTCCGGCACCGACCGGCTGGCGGAGGTCGCCGAGCGGCTCGAACTCGCCGACGACGAGATCGTGGTGAACGTGCAGGGCGACGAGCCGCTCGTGCCGCCGGTGCTGATCGGCGAGGTGGCCCATACGCTCGCGCGCCGCACCGCCGCGGCGATCGCGACCGCCTGCTACGCCATCGCCGATCCCGCGGAGGCGTTCAACCCGAACGTCGTGAAGGTGGTCGTCGACCACGCCGGGAACGCGCTTTATTTCAGCCGCGCACCGATCCCGTTCGCGCGCGACGCCTGGAGCGCGCACCTCGGCGGCGCCGCGCCTGCGATCCTGCCGGAGGGGCTGCCCTGCTACCGGCACGTCGGCATCTACGCCTACCGTGCGGGATTCCTGCGCGCGTATGCGCGGCTAGGCCCCGCGCCGATCGAGCAGTTCGAGGCGCTCGAGCAGCTGCGCGCGCTGTGGCACGGCCATCGCATCGCGGTCGCGGTCGTGGCGGACGCGCCGCCGCCGGGGGTGGACACGCCCGCGGACCTCGAGCGCGTGCGCCGCCTGCTCACGAAATGAGCCGAAGCCGTGACCGGGGCGTTTGACCGGCGGCGGCGGAGGGGGTAAGAAGAAGCGGGGCGAGCGGGCACGCGAGCGGCGTGGGGCCGCTCGCGCGCGCGGCGCCGCCCGGCGCGGCGCGCAGGACGAGGAGGGCTACCAGATGCGCCTGATACTGCTGGGTCCGCCGGGTGCCGGCAAGGGAACGCAGGCGGCGTTCATCACCGAGCGATACGGCATTCCGCAGATCTCCACCGGGGACATGCTCCGCGCGGCGATCAAGGCGGGCACGCCGGTCGGCCTCGCCGCGAAGCAGGCGATGGACGCCGGCCAGCTCGTCGCCGACGACGTGATCATCGAGCTCGTCAAGGCGCGCCTCGCCGAGCCCGACTGCGCGCAGGGCTATCTCTTCGACGGCTTCCCGCGCACCATTCCGCAAGCCGAGGCGATGCGGGCGGCGTCGGTCGCGATCGACGCCGTGCTCGAGATCGACGTGCCCGACGAGGAGATCATCCGGCGCATGAGCGGCCGCCGCGTGCACCTCGCGTCGGGGCGCACCTATCACGTCGCATTCAACCCGCCGCGCACCCCCGATCGCGACGACGTCACCGGCGAGCCGCTGGTGCAGCGCGAGGACGACCGCGAGACGACTGTGCGCAAGCGGCTCGAGGTGTACCGCAGCCAGACTCGCCCGCTCGTCGACTACTACTCCGCCTGGGCCGCTGCCGGAGACCCGCGCGCGCCCAGGCTCCGGCGCGTCTCCGGGCAGGGGACGGTCGAGGAGATCCGCGACCGCTGCTTCGCCGCGCTCGTCTGAGTGCGGCCGTCGCGCTGCCGCCGCGGCGCGGTATAATCGCGCGCTTTGTCCGGCCTGGGGGCCGACGCGCAAACACGGCCGTGCCCGACCCCGCGCCGCAGAAGAACCCTTAGAGGAGGAAGCCATGACGGCAGGACTGTGGTTTGCCCTTGCCTGCGCCATCGTCGCCATCCTGTACGGCGCGGTCTCGATCAAGTGGATCCTGGCGCAGCCGACGGGCAACGACCGCATGCGCGAGATCGCGAGCGCAGTGCAGCAGGGCGCATCGGCCTATCTCAACCGCCAGTACACGACGATCGGCATCGTCGGGGTGATTCTGTTCATCGTGATCGGCGTCGTGCCGGGGCTCGGGTGGCCCACCGCGTTCGGTTTCGCGCTCGGCGCGGTCCTGTCGGGGGCGGCCGGCTACATCGGCATGAACGTTTCGGTGCGCGCCAACGTGCGCACGGCCGAGGCCGCGCGCAAGGGGCTGAACGAGGCGCTGACCGTCGCGTTCCGCAGCGGCGCGATCACCGGCCTGCTGGTGGTCGGACTCGGGCTGCTGGGCGTCGCCGGTTACTACGCGATCCTGGTCTCCAGCGCCAGGGGAGGCACGAGCCTCGTGCAAGTGCTTGCCCCGCTGGTCGGCCTCGGCTTCGGCGGCTCGCTGATCTCGATCTTCGCGCGTCTCGGCGGCGGCATCTTCACCAAGGGCGCCGACGTCGGCGCGGACCTGGTCGGCAAGGTCGAGGCCGGCATCCCGGAAGACGATCCGCGCAACCCGGCGGTTATCGCCGACAACGTCGGCGACAACGTCGGCGACTGCGCCGGCATGGCGGCCGACCTGTTCGAAACCTACGCGGTGACGATCATCGCGACGATGATCCTCGGTGCGCTGATGATCAAGACCGCGACCGACGCGGCGGTGATCTACCCGCTCGCGCTCGGCGGCTTCTCGATCATCGCCTCGATCATCGGCGCGATGGTGGTGAAGATCATCCCCGGAAAGAAGATCATGAGCGCGCTCTACCGCGGCCTGATCGTCGCCGGAGTCCTCGCTGCCATCGCCTTCGTCCCGATCACGCACTGGATCATGGGCGACGTGGTGAAGAGCGTGCCGTTCGAGTTCGCCGGCGGCCGCCACTTCATCACCATCTGGCACCTCTGGGGCAGCGCGCTCGTCGGCCTGGTGCTGACCGCGCTGATGGTGGTGATCACCGAGTACTACACCGCCACCGAGTTCAGCCCGGTGCGGCATGTCGCCGCAGCCTCGCAGACGGGTCACGCGACCAACATCATCGCCGGCCTCGGCGTGTCGATGAAGTCCACCGCGTGGCCGGTCATCGCGGTGTGCGCCTCGATTCTGCTCGCCTACACGCTCGCCGGCCTGTACGGCATCGCGATCGCGGCGACCTCGATGCTCTCGATGGCCGGTATCATCGTCGCGCTCGACGCCTACGGCCCGGTCACCGACAACGCGGGCGGCATCGCCGAAATGGCGGAGCTGCCGCCCGAGGTGCGCGCGATCACCGACCCACTGGATGCGGTCGGCAACACGACCAAGGCGGTCACCAAGGGCTACGCGATCGGCTCGGCCGGCCTCGCCGCGCTGGTGCTCTTCGCCGACTACACGCACGCGCTCGAGCACGCCGGCCAGACGCTTTCGTTCGACCTGTCGGATCACCGCGTGATCATCGGCCTTTTCATCGGCGGCCTGGTGCCGTACCTCTTCGGCGCGATGGCGATGGAGGCGGTCGGGCGCGCGGCGGGCGCCGTGGTGGTCGAGGTGCGCCGGCAGTTCAGGGAGATCGCCGGCATCATGGAAGGCAAGGCGAAGCCGGAGTACGGCACGGCGGTCGACATGCTCACGCGCGCCGCGATCAGGGAGATGATCGTGCCGTCGCTGCTGCCGGTGCTGGTGCCGATCCTCGTCGGCCTGATCCTCGGCCCGCAGGCGCTCGGCGGCGTGCTGATGGGCACGATCGTGACCGGGCTCTTCGTCGCCATCTCGATGTGCACCGGTGGTGGCGCATGGGACAATGCCAAGAAGTACATCGAGGACGGGCAGTTCGGCGGCAAGGGCTCGGAAGCCCACAAGGCGGCGGTCACCGGCGACACGGTCGGCGATCCGTACAAGGACACCGCCGGCCCGGCGGTGAACCCGCTGATCAAGATCATCAACATCGTCGCGCTGCTGATCGTGCCGCTGATGGCGTGACGACACGCCGCGGCCGTTCTCTGGCCGCACCATTGCCTCGCGGGGCAGCCTTCGAGCTGCCCTTTTCGTTCCGGGGAGGGCGCTATCCCCTCCTCTCCGAGGGGTGGCCGCCGAGCGGCCGGGGAGGTGTCGCCGGAGGCGCGGCAGCGGCTGTGCCCGCCCGGCGCCTACGGCCGCAAACGCCCTCCTACGGGTCCCAGCGCGAGGGCAGGGGGCAAGAGCCGAAGCGTGCCCCCCTACCCTCGCGCCACCCGCAACGGACGGCGCGGCCGAAGGCGCCGGGCGGGCAAGCCGCTGCGGCGTGCGACGTGGGAAGTGTGCCTGCCGTTCCTCAACACCGTCGCGTTGTAGTGCACATCAATGTGACCACGGGCTGCCCCATCCTTCCTCGAGCGTTTGGAGGGGGTTGCAACGCGATGAACGGCATGGTTCCCTTGCGACGCATGAGACCGCTTACCGCGACGCTCGCGCTGTTCCTCGCGCTCGCCGGGACTGCGCTCGCGCAGCCGCTGCCTTCCGGCCCGTCCGGCTACGCGCCGAAGCCTGCGGCGATCGGCAAGCGGTTCATGGTGGCGGCGGCGAACCCGCTCGCGGTCGACGCAGGCTACGCGGTGCTCGCGCGCGGAGGCAGCGCGGTCGACGCGGCGGTCGCGGTGCAGATGGTGCTGAACGTGGTCGAGCCCGAGGCCTCCGGCATCGGCGGCGGCGCGTTCGTCCTGCACTGGTCGGCGGCCGAGCGGCGCGTGCGCGCGTACGACGGGCGGGAGACCGCCCCGGCGGCGGCGACGCCGGAGCTGTTCCTCGGCGTCGACGGCAAGCCGATCGCGTTCTACGACGGCGTGGTCGGCGGCCGCGCGGTCGGCACGCCGGGACTGCTCGCGGTGCTCGAGCTCGCGCACCGCCGCCACGGGCGCCTCGCGTGGCGCGAGCTCTTCGACGCCGCGATTGCGCACGCGGAGCGCGGCTTCCCGGTCTCGCCGCGGCTTGCCGTGCTCCTCGCCGACGAGCGCTTTCGCATCGACGAACCGCAGGCGCGCCGGCTCTTCCGCCGCGACGACGGCACGCCGCGCCGGGCAGGGAGACGATCCGCAATCCTGCGCTCGCGGCAACGCTGCGTGCGGTCGCGGACGGCGGCGCAACCGCTTTCTATCGCGGCGAGATCGCCGCGGACATCGTCGCCGCGGTGCGCTCGCACCCGACCAACCCCGGGCGGCTCGCGCTCGAGGATCTCGCCGGCTACCGTCCGATCGAGCGCCGGCCTGTCTGCGGCAGGTACCGCGTGCACCGGATTTGCGGCATGCCGCCGCCGAGCTCGGGCGGCATCGCGGTGCTGCAGATTCTCGGCATCCTGGCGCGGTTCCCGATGGAGCACGTGGCGCCGCAATCGCTGATGGCGGCGCATCTTTTTTCCGAAGCGGGCCGGCTCGCCTACGCCGACCGGAACCGATACGTCGCCGACGACGATTTCGTCGCGGTTCCGGTTGCCGGCATGCTCGCGCCGGAGTACCTGGCCGCACGCGCCGCAGCGATCGGCTACACGCGATCGCTCGGGGAGGCCGCGCCCGGCGTCCCGGCCGGGGCTGCGGCACCCGCGCGGGCGGCGGCGCCCGAGCTCGCGTCGACCAGTCACGTCTCGATCGTCGATGCGCGCGGCGACGCGGTCGCGATGACGACCACGATCGAGCACGCCTTCGGCAGCCGCGTGATGGTGCGCGGCTTCCTGCTCAACAACCAGCTCACCGATTTCTCGTTTGCGCCGCGCGCCGAGGGCAGGGCGGTCGCGAACCGTGTCGAGCCGGGCAAGCGGCCGCGCAGCTCGATGGCGCCGACGCTGGTGTTCGACCACGGCGGCCGGCTGACGCACGTCGTCGGCTCGCCCGGCGGGCCGCTCATCATCAACTACGTCGCGCGGGCCCTGGTCGCGATGCTCGACTGGGGCATGGACGCGCAGCAGGCGGTCGGCCTCGGCCACTTCGGCAGCCGCAACGGACCGACCGAGCTCGAGCGCGGCACCGAGGCCGAAGCGCTCGCCGACGGGCTGCGGCTGCTCGGCCACGAGGTGCGCGTGATGGACATGACGAGCGGCCTGCACGCGATCGAGCGCGTGCCCGGCGGCTGGCGCGGCGCGGCCGATCCGCGCCGCGAGGGAAAGGCGCGCGGCGGCTGAGCCGGCGCGCCGCGCCGGTCACGATCGCGCGGCGATCGCCTCCCGCGCGCGCGTCGCGGCGTCCGGCGCGAGCGCATCGAGCCTCGTCGCGCCGGTCCAGCTGCGCAGCCACGTGAGCTGGCGCTTGGCGAGCTGGCGCGTGGCGAAGATTCCCCGGTTGCGGAGCTCGTCGCGCGCGATCGCGCCCTCCAGGTACTGCCAGGCCTGCCGGTAGCCCACGCAGCGCATCGACGGCAGGTCGGGGGAGAGCGCGTAGCGCCTGCGCAGCGCAGCGAGCTCCTCGACCAGGCCGGCGGCGAGCATCGCGTCGAACCGCTCAGCGATCCGGCGGTGCAGGACGGCGCGGTCGTTCGGCACGAGCGCGATCCAGACGATGTCGAGCGACGCGTCGGTCGAGCGCTCGCCGCGGATCAGCTCGGACATCGGCCGGCCGGCGAGGCGGCAGACCTCGAGTGCGCGCTGGAGGCGCTGCGGATCGGTCGGCCGGATGCGGTCGGCGCTCGCCGGATCGAGGCGCGCGAGCTCGGCGTGCAGCGCCGGCCATCCGCGCCGCGCCGCCTCCGCCTCGATCTCGGCGCGCAGCGCGGCGTCGGCCGCGGGCAGCGGGGCGAGGCCGTCGCGCAGCGCCTTGAAGTAGAGCATCGTGCCGCCGACCAGGAGCGGCACGCGGCCGCGGGCCGCGATGTTGGCGATCAGCGGCAGGGCGTCGGCGCAGAAGCGCGCCGCGGAGTACGCCTCGGTGGGCTCGGCGATGTCGATCAGATGGTGCGGAATCTGCCGCCGGTCGGCCGCCGGCGGCTTCGCGGTGCCGATGTCCATGCCGCGGTAGACCTGCGCGGAGTCGACGCTCACGATCTCCGCCGGCGCATGCCCGGCGAGCGCCATCGCGAGCTGCGACTTGCCGCTCGCCGTCGGACCCATGATCGCGATCGCGACCGGCTTCGGTGGCGCCACGCGCGGTTCGGTTCCGGGCACCAGACGCGCGGGCTATCTGCCGCGCAGGAAGAGCCGGTCGAGCTCGGCGAGGCTCAGCTGATGCCAGGTGGGCCGGCCGTGGTTGCACTGGTCGGCCCGCTCGGTCTCCTCCATCCGGCGCAGCAGCGCGTTCATCTCCGGCAGCGTGAGCGCGCGGTGCGCGCGCACCGCACCGTGACACGCCATCGTCGCGAGCAGCTCGTTCTGGCGGCCGGCGAGCACCTGGCTCGCGCCGTACTCGCGGATGTCGCGCAGCACGGCGCGCGCGAGCGCCGGAATGTCGCCCTGCGCGAGGAGCGCTGGCACGGCGCGCACCACGATGGCGGTCGGGGAGAGCGCGGCCATGTCGAAGCCGAGGCATTCGAGCGTCGCGCGCTGCTCGTCCACCGTCGCCACGTCGAGCGCGTCAGCGTGGAAGGTCGCCGGAATGAGGAGCGGCTGCGCGCTCACCGCGCGGCCGGCGAGCGCGGTCTTGAGGCTCTCGTACAGGATGCGCTCGTGTGCTGCGTGCATGTCGACAAGTACGAGGCCGGCGCGGTTCTGCGCGAGGATGTACACGCCGTGGAGCTGCGCGAGCGCGAAGCCGAGCGGGGCGTCGTGCTCGGCCGTGGCGGGTGCCGCCGCCGGCGCCGGGCGCTCGCCGAGCTCCGCGAACATCGCCGTGTAGGCGGCCACTGGTTGCGCGACGCCGAGGCGCGTCTGGAATCCGGCGAACGGTCGCCGCCCAGGCACGTGGTCGGCATCGTCGGCCGGGGGCGGGCGCGCCGGAGAAAGCGGCGCGTGCGGCCGGCGCGGCGACGGACCCGGCAAGCGTCTTCTCGACGGCATGGTAGACGAACCGGTGGATCGCGCGCGGCTCGCGGAAGCGGACCTCGGTCTTCGCCGGGTGGACGTTGACGTCCACCATCGCCGGATCGACCTCGAGGTACAGCACGTACGCCGGATGCCGGTCGCCGTGCACGACGTCCGCGTACGCCTCGCGCAACGCGTGCGCGAGCAGCTTGTCGCGCACGAAGCGGCCGTTCACGAAGAGATACTGCGCGTCGCGCGATCCGCGCGCCTCGGCCGGGCTGCCGGCGTAGCCGTACAGCCGCAGACCGTCGCCGCCGGCCTCGACCGCGCGCGCGCTGCGTGGAAACGCCTCGCCCATCACCGCCGCGATACGTGCGGCGAGCTCGGCTGCGGGATAGTGCGCCATCGTGCGTCCGTTGTGGCGCAGTGTCATCGCGACGTCCGCACGCACGAGCGCGGTGCGGCGGAACGCCTCGGCGCAGTGCGCGAGCTCGGTCGCCTCGGTCTTGAGGAACTTGCGCCGCGCCGGCGTGTTGAAGTAGAGATCGGCGACCTCGACGGTGGAGCCGGCCGCGTGCGCGGCCGGCTCCGGGGCCGACGGCGGGCCGCCCTCGGCGCGGATGCGCCACGCGTGTTGCGACTCGGCCGGACGCGAGGTCAGCGTGACCCGCGCGACCGCGGCGATGCTCGCGAGCGCCTCGCCGCGGAAGCCGAGCGTGCCGACCCGCTCGAGGTCGGCGAGCGAGGCGATCTTGCTGGTGGCGTGGCGCGCGAGCGCGAGGGCGAGCTCCTCGCGCGCGATGCCGATCCCGTCGTCCGTCACGCGCACCTGACGCATGCCGCCCTCGGCGAGCACGACCGAGAGCGTGCGCGCCTGCGCGTCGAGGCTGTTCTCGAGCAGCTCCTTCAGCACCGACGACGGGCGCTCGACGACCTCGCCCGCGGCGATCTGGCTGATCAGCGTGTCGGAGAGGATCCGGATGGCGGCCATAACAGGCGTCTGCGACATGCCGACGCGGTGATTCCGTTGGACGAGATCGGCGTTCGCCCCGTACCCCTGCCTTGCAAGCGTTCCGGCGCACGGACGTGCGGAGTTTTGCAGCAACCCGCCAACGCCGCGGGAGATTATACCGGCGCACCTGGATAGAATACGGCGCGATGGAACTCCTACTCTGGTTCTGGGACGTCGTCGTTCACCTCGACCGGCACCTCGCCGTGCTGCTGCAGCAGTACGGCGGCTGGATCTATCTGATCCTGTTCGCGATCGTCTTCTGCGAGACGGGGCTCGTGGTGACGCCCTTCCTGCCCGGCGACTCGCTGCTGTTCGTGGCCGGCACGCTGTGGGCCGCCGCCGGCATGCGGGTCGAGGCACTCGCCGCGACGCTGATCGCTGCGGCGCTCTGCGGAGACAACGTCAACTACTGGGTCGGGCGCTACATCGGCCCGCGCGTCTTCCGCTGGGAGCAGTCGCGCTGGTTCAACCGGCGCGCGCTCGACATGACGCACGCGTTCTACGAGCGCCACGGCGGCAAGACGATCATCATCGCGCGCTACGTCCCGCTGGTGCGCACCTTCGCGCCGTTCGTCGCCGGGGTCGGCCGGATGAGCTATGCGCGCTTCCTCGTCTACTCGGTGTTCGCCGCGGCGCTGTGGGTGCTGTCGCTCACGTACGCCGGATACTTCTTCGGCAACATCGCGGCCGTACGCGAGAACCTCACGCTGGTGATCTTCGGCATCATCGGGCTCTCGCTGATGCCGATCGCGATCGGCTATTTGCGCCACCGCGCGCAGGCGCGCCGCATGGCGGCGCCGCGAGCGAACGCGTAGCCGGCGCGGGCGGCTCCCCGCCGCCGCGCGCCGTCAGTTGCGCCGCACGACCGGCTCGAGGAGCGCGGGCGTGCGCTCCTCCGGGGCGTCGGCGGCGATCGTGCCGCGGCTCGGTGGATTCTCGGCGAAGTAGCGCTTGACGCCGGCGAGGATCGCGCGCGCGACCTTGTCCTGGTGCGCCGCGCTCTTCAGCTTCTTCTCTTCTTCCGGGTTCGAGATGAAGGCGGTCTCGACCAGGATCGAGGGGATGTCCGGGGCTTTCAGCACCGCGAAGCCCGCCTGCTCGACGTGCGGCTTGTGCAGGGTGTTGACCTCGCCGAGCTCGTCGAGCACGGCGCGGGCGAGCTTGAGGCTGTCGCTGATGGTCGCGGTCTGCGAGAGGTCGAGCAGCGTCTCGGCGAGGTAGCGGTCCTTGACGTCGAGGTTCACGCCGCCGATCAGGTCGGCGTCGTTCTCGCGCTTGGCGAGCCAGCGCGCCGCAGCGCTCGTCGCCCCGCGCTCGGACAGCGCGAACACCGAGGCGCCGCGCGCGTGCGGCAGCATGAACGCGTCGGCGTGGATCGAGACGAACAGGTCGGCGCGCACGCGCCGCGCCTTCTCCACGCGCGCATGGAGCGGCACGAAGTGGTCGCCGTCGCGCGTCAGCACCGCGCGCATGTTCGGCTCGGCGTCGATCAGCGCCTTCAGCCGCCGCGCAATGGACAGCGTGACCTGCTTCTCGTGCGTCCCGCGGCGGCCGACGGCGCCCGGGTCCTCGCCGCCGTGCCCGGCATCGACGACGACCGTCACCAGGCGGTGCGCGACCGGCTTGTCGCGCTCGCCGGCGCGGCGGCGGCCGTTCTTCGGCTCGAGCGGCCACGGCTCGATGCGCGGCACGCCCTCGGTGCCGCCCGGCTTCGATTCGCGCTCACCGAGCAGCGCAAGCAGCGGATCGACCGGCACGGCAGGGTAGACGTCGAGCACCAGCCGGTGGCCGTACTCGCCGATCGGCTTCAGCAGGAACGCCTGCGGCTTCGACTCCGACTTCAGGTCGATGACCAGTCGCACGACGCCGGGCTTGAACCGCCCGACGCGGATCTGCGCGATGTACGGGTCGTCCGGGCGCACCTTGTTCGCGACCTCGCCGGCGAGCGAGTCGAGATCGAGCCCTTCGAAGTCGACCACCAGGCGGTCGGGATTGCGGACCAGGTGCACGGTGTGCTGTGGCTCGGCCTCGAGCTCCACGGTGACGCGCGAGTAGTCGGCCGAGGGCCACACCCGCACCGCCCGAACCGGGTCGGCGGCGAGCGCCGCCGGGGCGCCGAGGACGAGCGACAGCAGGAGTCCGGCACGAGAGCGGCGCGGCCGATCGAATCGAAGCAGAGCCGCGCGAGGGCAGGCAGATCCGCGGCGCGTGCCGCTAACCAGGTGCCACGGCGAGCGCGCTCAGGCATCTGCGGCCGCGCGCGGTGCAGGCGTCGATCCTGGCGTCCCGCCCGCCGTCGCGAATCGCCAGCGCGATGCGCAGATCCGGCGCCGGCAGCAGGTCGCCCGCGCGCTCCGGCCACTCGACGAGGCAGAGCGAGGCGTCGTTGAAGTGCTCCCGGAAGCCTGAGTTCCGCCACGCGTTCGGATCCTCTAACCGAAAGAAATCAAAGTGGTACAAGTGTAATCTCGAAAGATTATAAAGTTCAACCAGAGAATAGGTCGGGCTTTTGACTTTTCCCCCATACCCGAGACCGCGCAGCAGTCCCCGGGCGAGGGTGGTCTTGCCGGCGCCGAGGTCGCCGCTGAGGTGAATCGACATGCCCGGCCCGACCACCTCGGCGAGCCGCGCGCCGAGCGCGAGCGTGGCCGCCTCGTCCACGAGGTGCTGGACGAGGGGCGGTAAGATCGGCTCCATGACCGGCGGCATCGTCTCCCCGGAGTCTCGCAAAATTACGCGCGACTGGGGCGCGCTCGCCGCCGTGATCAAGGCCTGGGGCCGCGAGCTCGGGTTCCAGGCGGTCGGCGTCGCCGAAGTCGATCTCGAGGCGGCCGAGCGCGGACTGCGCGACTGGCTGGCGGCCGGGTTTCACGGCGACATGGCGTACATGGCGCGCCACGGCACACGGCGCGCGCGTCCCGCCGAGCTCGTGCCCGGCACCGTACGCGTGATCTGCGCGCGCATGGACTACCTGCCCGACGCGGCGCAGAGCTGGAGCGTGCTCGCCGACCGCGAGGCGGCGTTCGTCTCGCGCTACGCGACGGGCCGCGACTATCACAAGGTGCTGCGCGCGCGGCTCCAGCGCCTCGCCGACCGCATCGCCGCCGAGGTGGGGGGAGTTCGGCTACCGCGTGTTCACCGACTCGGCGCCGGTGATGGAGGTCGAGCTCGCGCGGCGGGCCGGCCTCGGCTGGCGCGGCAAGCACACGCTGCTGCTCGAGCGGCGCGCGGGCTCGTTCTTCTTCCTCGGCGAGATCTACACCGAACTGCCGCTGCCGGCGGACGCCCAGCTCGCCGAGCACTGCGGCTCGTGCAGCCGCTGCATCGACGTCTGTCCCACCCGCGCGATCGTCGCGCCTTACGTGCTCGACGCGCGCCGCTGCATCTCCTATCTCACGATCGAGCTGCGCGGCGCGATCCCGGTCGAGCTGCGGCCGCTCGTCGGCAACCGCGTCTACGGCTGCGACGACTGCCAGCTCGTGTGCCCGTGGAACAGGCATGCGCGGGTCTCGCCGGAGCCCGACTTCCGCGTGCGCGACGGACTCGATCGCGCGACCCTGATCGGCCTGTTCGCGTGGACCGAATCGGAGTTCGAGGGTCGGCTCGCCGGCAGCGCGATCCGCCGCATCGGCTACGAGCGCTGGCTGCGCAACCTCGCCGTCGGGCTCGGCAATGCGCCGCGCTCCGACGCGCTCGTCGCTGCGCTGCGCGCGCGCGCCGACCATGCGTCGGCGCTCGTGCGCGAGCACGTCGCGTGGGCGCTCGCGCAGCATCGCATGCCGTAGCACGCGCCGCTGCGCGCGCTGACTGCTAGCCCCAGGGATCCGGCGCGAATCGGCTGCCCGGGAACGGATCGGGCCCGCCGGGCGGCGGCGGCGCGCGGCGGATCACGCCGCGCGCGACGAGATTGCCGTAGCTGTCGTAGTAGATCGTGACGGTCTCGACCGGTGCGCTCGAGGCGCGGCGGAATTCCGTGTAGCGTACCGCCGACCACTCCTGCTCGCCGTGCCCGGTGCCGAGCTTTTCCTCGCGCTGGCGGCGCGCGTCGGCACGCTTGCCGGCCGCGGCCGATGCGCCCACGGTCTCGGCCGCGTCGGCCGACGATTCACCGGCCGCGCTGCGCTCGGTGCGCGACTCGGCGGGGCGCTCGCGCCCGGAACGCGGTCCGTCGAACGGCTCGGGCCGCGGGATCGCTGCCGGCCGCGGCGGCCGCGCCTCGTCGAACACCGCGATGCCGATCACGCCGATGTTGTGCGGCCGGTCGGTGCGCGCGGCATAGCTGTCGGGCAGCGCGGTGAAGTAGAAGGCGGCGATCTCGCGCATCGACTTGCGCCACCCCGCCACCTCGTACGACTGGCCTGGCGCGAGCACGTAGCCGGACTGGCTCGCCGCCGCGGTCTCGCCGGTCACGACGTTGATGCCGTCGACCGACATCACGGCGAGCACGCGTCCGGCGGAGCGGTTCGCGACGTACACGGCGTACTTGCGGCCGGGCGTTCCGGCGACGTAGCGCTTGCCGCGGTGATGATGGACCGCGAGGCGCTCGCCGGTGGCGCGGTCGATCACCGCGACGTCGACGAGTCCACCGGCGGTCGCCGCCGGGAGGCCGGCGCAGCCGGCGAGCGCCGCCACGGCGGCGGCGAGGATGAAGGGTCTCATGGGCGTCTCCCCGTGCTGGTGACGCCGCTGTAAACGGCCGCGGGCCGCCGCCGGGGTCAATGAGCGGACGCGCTCAGCGCAAGTCGTCCGGAAGAGCGTAGCCGGGGAACCGTTGCTTGAGCTCGGCCAGGCGCTCGGCGGCTTCCGCATCGCGGCCGGCACGCCGCAGGCGGCGGATCTCCGCGACCCAGTCCTCGGGCGTGACGAGCGCGGACCCGCGATCCTCGCGCGACGACGCGGCGCCGAGCGGCAGCGCCGGCGCGGCAAGCCCGGACTCCGCCTCGCGCTTGCCCGGGGCCGCCGGCGCCGCGCGCGGCGCGGGTGTCGCCTGCCGCTCGGGAAGCCCCTGCTCGGGCGCGGGGGCGCGCTGTTTCGCGAGCGGTCTCGCCTGTTCGCGCATCGCGTCGCTCCCCCGCATGCGCTCGCTCGCGCGCGCGCGGGCTCGGCGGCGTTTCCGGCGGTGTCGGCGCCGCCTGCGACTTGCGCTCGAGCTCCAGCCGCCTCTTCAGCTCCTCGGGCGGCCGCTGCACGGCGTCGGGCAGCGCGTCGCCGACGGCGCGATCGTCGCGGCGGCGCTCCTCGGCGGTCGCACCCGGAGCCGGCGCGGTGCGCTTGACCGGCGCCCGCTCGCCCGCGCCCTCCGCCGGTGCGCCCGCAGGCGCGAACGGCGGCGGCGCCTGTTCGCTTTCGTAGACCATCAGCGTGATGGTCGCGGACAGTACGACCGTCGCCGCAACCGACAGCGGCACGCGCCAGCGGCGCGTCCAGTCCGGCCGCGCCGGCGCCGGCCGCGCGCCGGCGGCGCGGTGCGCGGCGGCGAGGATTCGATCGTCGAGCGCGCGCGGCGGCTCGTCGCGCGGCGTTGCGCGGTAGGCGCGCGCGAGCGCTTCATCGCGCGGATCGTCGGCGTCCTTACCCGGGCTCACGCCAGATCCTTCAGTGTCGCGCGCAGCTTGGCGAGCGCGTAGCGCAGGCGGCTCTTGGCGGTCTCGCGCTCGACGCCGGTGGTGCGGGCAATCTCCTCGACCGTCAGCCCCCTCCTGCTGGAGCAGGAACGCCTCGCGCTGCGGCGCCGGCAGAGCCTCGAGCGCGGCAAGCAGTCGGCCGGCGAGCGCCTTGCGCTCGAGGCTATGCTCGGGCGGCGGGCCGGCCGCCGGAAAGGCGATCACCGCGTCGAGCGCGCTCGCATCGACGAGCTCGTCGAAGCTCGCGAGCACCGCCCGGCCCGCGCTGCGCCAGTGGTCGAGCAGCCGGTTGCGCGCGATCGTGTACAGCCAGGTGGTGAACTTCGCCCTGACCTCGTATTCGGCCCGTGCGTTGATGATGCGCATCCAGACGTCCTGGAACAGCTCCTCGGCCACGGCGGCGTCGCCCGTCTGACGGCGCAGGTACCGGAACACCGGGCCTTTGTGCCGGCCGTAGAGCTCGTCGAACGCGCCGGCGTCGCCGCCGCGGTAGCGAAGCATCAGCTCTTCGTCGGGCGTGCGTTCAGATGCGCGTTCCTCCATGCCGCGGCAAGTGTAGCGCGAGCGCGTACCGGCCGGCGGGTGTGACAACCGACGCAACCCGTGCCCGGGATGGAACGGTCCGGCCCGCGCTTTGGGGTTAAACTGGATTGCGATGCGGCTTCACCAGCTGAAGGTCGAGTTCCGGCCGGAGGAGGATCGCCTCCTGGTGCGTCTCGCGACCGATACCGGCGCGGAGGTGCTGCTATGGCTCACGCGGCGCTGCGTGAAGGGGCTATGGCCCGTGCTGCTCAACATGGCGCAGGCGGCGCCCGAGGTCGCGCTGCAGCCCAACCCCGAGGCGCGCAAGGCGCTGGTCGGCTTCCAGCACGAGAAGGCGATCCGCCAGGCGAACTTCTCCACGCCGTACGCGGACACGGCGCGCGAGCGCCCGCTCGGCGCGGAGCCATTGCTCGTCGCGCGCATCCAGCCGCGGCGCGACCAGCAGGGGCGCCACGTGCTCGGGCTGCTGCCGGCGGCCGGGCAGGGCGTGCACCTCACGCTCGACGAGGGCCTGCTGCACGGGCTGATGAAGCTGCTGCAGAACGCGGTGTCGAAGAGCGACTGGGATCTCGATCTCGCGCTGCCGACCGTGGTGGTGCAGGCGGCGGACGCCGCGAGCGGACGCCCAACCATCAACTGACGCGAGCGCCAGCTCGCGTCATCCCCGCGCACGCGGGGATCCAGTGACGCGCGCTACCCGATCTGCTCGAGCTCCGCCTGCAGCGCGAACCATTCGGACTCCACCGTCTCCAGCTCGGCGCTCACGCTGCCCTGCTCGCGCAGGGCCTTGCCGACCTCGTCCTGGTCGGCGCCGCTGTAGAACTCGGTCGAGGCGAGCAGCTCTTCGAGCCGGCGCTTCTCGGCGCCGAGTGCGGCCATGCGGCGCTCGAGCGTCGCCACGCGCTTGAGCAGCGGCTTGCGCCGGTCGGCGAGCGCCTGGCGCGCTGCGGCCTCGGCGCGCTTCTCGTCGCGCCGGCTGGGCGCGCCGGCCGCGCGGCGCCGGCCGTCGGTGCGCTGCGCGCCGAGCCAATCGCGGTAGTCGTCGAGGTCGCCGTCGAACGGCTGCAGGCGGGCGCTGGCGACGAGCATCAGTGCGTCGGTCGCGGTGCGCAGCAGGTGCCGGTCGTGCGACACCAGCACCATCGCGCCCTCGAACTCCTGCAGCGCGAGGGTGAGCGCCTCGCGCATGTCGAGATCGAGATGGTTGGTCGGCTCGTCGAGCAGCAGCAGGTTCGGGCGGCGCCAGATAATGAGCGCGAGCGCGAGGCGCGCACGTTCGCCGCCGGAGAAGCGCGCGACCGGCGCGAGCGCCATGTCGCCCGGGAAGTCGAAGGTGCCGAGATAGTCGCGCAGATCCTGCTCGCGCGCCTGGGGATCGAGGCGCGCGAGGTGCGCGAGCGGGCTCTCGTCCGGGCGCAGCTCCTCGATCTGGTGCTGCGCGAAGTAGCCCACCCGCAGGTTCCTGCCCTCGTGCCGCTGCCCGGCGAGCGGGGCGAGCCGGCCGGCGAGCAGCTTGACCAGCGTCGACTTGCCCGCGCCGTTGCGGCCGAGCAGACCGATGCGCGCGCCGGCCGGGAGCGCGAGCTTGAGCTGCGCGAGCACCGGCCGCCCGTCGTAGCCGGCCGCCGCATCCTCGAGCACCAGCACCGGATCCGGGCTGCCCGGGAACTCGCGGAAGTGGAACGTGAACGGCGAGTCGACGTGCGCAGGCGCGATGCGCTCCATGCGCTCGAGCGCCTTGATGCGGCTCTGTGCCTGGCGCGCCTTGGTGGCCTTGGCGCGGAACCGCTCGATGAAGCGCTCGAGCCGCGCGATCTCGCGCTGCTGCCGCGCGTACAGCGCCTGCTCGCGGCCGAGCCGCTCGGCACGCTCGGCTTCGAACGCCGAGAAATTGCCGGCGTAGAGCCGCAGCCCCTGGCGTTCGAACGCGAGGATCGACCCGACCGTCGCGTCGAGGAACTCCCGGTCGTGCGACACCAGGAGCAGGGCGCCGCGGTAGCCGGTGAGCCAGCCCTCGAGCCAGAGCACCGCGTCGAGGTCCAGGTGGTTGGTCGGCTCGTCGAGCAGCAGCAGGTCCGAGCGGCACATCAGCGCGCGCCCGAGCGCGAGGCGCATCCGCCATCCGCCCGAGAACTCGGCGAGGGGCCGCGCGAGATCGTCGGGCCCGAACCCGAGGCCGTCCATCAGCGCGGCGGCGCGCGCGCGCGCCGAATAGCCGTCGATCAATCCGTAGCGGTCGTGCAGGTGCGCGAGCCGCTCGCCGTCGTCGTCGGCGTCGGCCCGCGCGAGCGCGGCCTCGATCGTGCGCAGTTCCTGGTCGCCGTCGATGACGAACTCGATGGCGGCCTGCCCGGTGTCGGGGATCTCCTGCGCCACGTGGGCCACCACCCACCCCGGCGGGACCTCGACGTCGCCGCCGTCGGGGTGCAGATCGCCGGTGAACAGCGCGAACAGAGTCGACTTCCCGCAGCCGTTCGGGCCGATCACGCCGACGCGCTGTCCCGGTGCGATCGCGGCGTCGGTGCCGGCGAGCAGAAGCTTCGCGCCGCGGCGCAGGGTTAGATTGCGCAGGTGAATCATGTTCCGGCGCGATTATAGGAAAGCGGCGCTGCGCGACGGAGCCCGCCTCTGGTATACTGCGCGTACTTGCTCCCGCCCCGCTCCGGTCTTCTTCCCGCTCGACACTTGCCTTCGACGTGCTTTCGGACCGTCGGGCGGCCCGGAGTGCCATGTCGTTTCGTTCTCTGACGATCGCATTGCTTGACCACATTCGCTGACCTCGGATTGCTTCCCGACCTGCTGAAGGCCATTGCCGAGCAGGGCTACTCCGAACCCACTCCTATCCAGGCGCAGGCCATCCCGCTGGTGCTCGCCGGCCGCGACGTCATGGGCGGCGCGCAGACCGGCACCGGGAAGACCGCCGCTTTCGCGTTGCCGATCCTGCAGCGCCTCGCGCCGCACGCCAACACGAGCATGTCGCCGGCGCGCCACCCGGTGCGCGCCCTGATCCTCGCGCCGACGCGCGAGCTCGCGCTGCAGGTGGAGGAGAGCTTCCGCGACTACGGCAAGTACGTGCCCCTGCGCACCACCGTGGTGTTCGGCGGCGTGCCGATCGAGCCGCAGATGCGCGAGCTGCGCAACGGCGTCGAGATCCTGGTCGCGACGCCGGGCCGGCTACTCGACCACGTGCACCAGCGCACGGTCAACCTGTCGCAGGTCGAGATCTTCGTGCTCGACGAGGCCGACCGGATGCTCGACATGGGCTTCATCCCGGACGTGCGCCGGATCATGGCGCTGCTCACGTCGGGCAAGCAGGGGCTGCTCTTCTCGGCGACCTTCTCCGACGAGATCAAGAAGCTCGCCGACGCGTTCCTCAAGAGCCCGGTGCTAGTGGAGGTGGCGCGGCGCAACGCCGCCGCCGAGCTCGTGAGCCACCTGGTGCACCCGGTCGCGCGCGAGCGCAAGCGCGACCTCCTCGTGCACCTGATCAAGTCGCGCGAGATGAAGCAGGCGCTGGTGTTCACGTCGACCCGCCTCGGCGCGAACCGGCTCGCCTACCAGCTGAATCGCTCGGGCGTGCACGCGGCGGCGATCCACGGCGACAAGACGCAGGGCGAGCGCCTGCAGGCGCTCGAGGAATTCAAGACCGGCAAGGTCGGGGTGCTGGTCGCCACCGACGTCGCCGCGCGCGGGCTCGACATCGAGCAGCTGCCCTACGTGGTGAACTTCGAGCTGCCGAACTCGCCCGAGGACTACGTGCACCGCAGCGGCCGCACCGGGCGCGCGGGCGCTACCGGGCTCGCGATCTCACTCGTGTGCGGCGAGGAGACCGAGCGTCTCGCCGAGATCGAGAAGATGATCAAGGTGAAGATCGAGCGCGAGATCGTGCCGAACTACGGGCCGGACGTGCGCGAGGCGCCGGGCATCATGGGCCGGCCCGACCGCGACCGCCGGCGCGGTGCCGACGAGCCGCGGCTCACTCGCGGGCGGCGCGCCGAGCGCCCGGCCGCGCCGGCCGCCCGGCCGGCGCGGCCGGCCGACCCGATCTTCAGCAAGCCCTACGAGCCGGGCGCCGCGCCGCCGGCCGAGACGCGCGCGCGGCAGCCGCAGAAGGGCGAGCGCCAGGTGGCCGCGCTGCTCGGTGGCTTCATCCGCAAGCCCGGCTGACCTTCAACCTGCGCGGATAGGGCACACACAAAGGGCTCGCCCGCTGTTCGTTCAGGGATTCAAGGGGCAATCTGCCGCTAGTTCGTGCGACCCCTCTTGCACGAAGAAGCGCGGCCGCGATGTCGAGACGACCCCTAGACGCAGCGCGCGCCGTCCACCTCGATGCACACGCCGCTGACGAGATCCGCCTCGTCGGAGGCGAGATAGAGGCAGGCGTTCGCGACGTCGAGCGGCGTCGAGAAGCGGCCGAGCGGAATCGTCGCGAGGAACCGCCTTTTCGCCTCGTCGGTCACCGCGCCGCCGGCGAAGTCGGCCGAGAGCGCCGTCTGCGGGCTGAACACCGGGTTCACGCAGTTCACGCGGATATTCTCGGGGCCGAACTCGGCGGCCATCGACTTGGCCATGTTGATGACCGCGGCCTTGGAGCTGTTGTAGACCGTGAGCCCCGGTCGCGGGCGCACTCCGGCGGTCGACGCGATCTGCACGAAGCACCCGCGGCCCTGGCTGCGGAACTGCGGGATGCAGTGCTTCGCCGAGAGGTAGATGCTCCGCACGTTGACCGCGTAGACCCTCTCGAACTCCGCCTCGGTGACCTCGAGCATCGGCTTGTTGCGATGCGTCCAGCCGGCGTTGTTCACGCATATGTCCAGGCGCCCGTATGCCGCGCGCGTGTCCGCGACGATGCGCGACCAGCCGGCATCGGCGGCGACGTCGGCGACCACCGCCAGCGCTGCGCCGCCGCGGCCGCGGATCGCGCCGGCCACCCGCTCGGCAGCCGCCGCGTCGATGTCGTTGACGACGACCCTCGCGCCTTCCTCCGCGAAGCGCGCGGCGATGCCCTCGCCGAAGCCCGAGCCCGCGCCGGTGACGACCGCCACCTTCCCCTCGAGTCGCAGTGCCATCCGCCTCCCCTCCCGGCGCGTGCCGGGGCCGATTATCGCCTACGCGCCGACCGCCTTGAACGGCGCGCGCTCGTTCAGCTCGTCGATGTAGCGGTCGACGCCGCGCGCCTCCCGCGCCAGGAACTGCTCGACCGCCTCGGCGAAGCGCGGGTGGCGCAGCCAGTGCGCCGAGCGGGTCGCGACCGGCAGGAACCCGCGCGCGAGCTTGTGCTCGCCTTGCGCGCCTCCCTCGAAGAGGCCGATGCCGCGCTCGATGCAGAACTCCATCGCCTGGTAGTAGCACGCCTCGAAGTGCAATCCGGGGACGAAGCCGATCGCGCCCCCAGTAGCGGCCGTACAGCACCTGCGTGTCGAAGACGTCGAGCGCCGCGCCGAACGGCTTGCCGTTGCGCTCGGCCAGCACGAGCAGGACGCTCTCCGGCATCGTCGCGCCGAGGCGCTGGAAGAATGCGAGGTTGAGATAGGGCGTCGAGTAGTGCGCGCGGTAGGTGAGGTTGTAGCAGCGCGTGAAGAAGCGCCACTGCTCGGGGCCGATCTCGGCGCCGGTCAGCCGCTGCAGCGTGATCCCGGCCTCGGCGACCTTGCGCCGCTCCTGCCGGATCTTCTTGCGCTTTGACTGGCTGAGCGTCGCCAGGAACTCGTCGAAGCTCGCGTAGCCCGGGTTGCGCCAGTGGAATTGCACGCCCCGGCGCAGCATCATGCCGGCGGCCTCCATGAGCTGCGCCTCGTCCACGGTCGGGAACAGGACGTGCAGCGAGGAGGTCTCGCGCGCGAGCGCGAGCGCGGCACCGAGCAGCTGTGCGCGGGCCGTATCGTCGCGCGCGAGCAGCCGCGGGCCGGCGACCGGCGAGAAGGGCACCGCCGACAGCAGCTTCGGGTAGTACTCGAGGCCGTGACGCGCGTAGGCGTCGGCCCACGCCCAGTCGAACACGTACTCGCCGTAGGAATGCGACTTCGCGTAGAGCGGCATCGCCCCGGCGAGGCGCCCGCCGCGCCAGAGCGCGAGGTACTGAGGCAACCAGCCAGTCTCGGTCGAGGCGCACCCGGTCGCGTGCATGGCGTGCAGCAGCTCGTGGCGCAGGAACGGGTGCCCCCCCGCGAGCGCGTTCCACTGCGCTGCCGGGATGTCCGCGAGGTCTTCGACCACGCGCAGCACCGGTTCTGCCGGAGCGGTCACGCGCTGCGGGCGGTTCGGCGCCGTCGCGGGGCGGGAGGTGCGCGCGGCGGACGGTCTCGCGCTCGACCCGGACGCTGCTCATCGGCCCATTATTGGCGAACGCGCCGCGCGCGACAAGGCGCCGGCGCGATGCGCGCACCGGCGGCCGGCGTCGCGTTTGCTATACTGAGCGTCGGCGGACGTGAGCACCGCCAATGAGGAGCGTGTTTCCTCACCACCCTGCAAGTGGAGCCGCCATGAAGAAGATCGAAGCGGTCATCAAGCCCTTCAAGCTGGACGAGGTGCGCGAGGCGCTCGCCGAGGTGGGGGTAACGGGTCTCACGGTCACCGAGGTCAAGGGCTTCGGCCGCCAGAAGGGGCACACCGAGCTCTACCGCGGCGCCGAGTACGTCGTCGACTTTCTGCCCAAGGTGAAGATCGAGGTCGTCGTCACCGACGGTATGGTCGAGGGCGTGATCGATGCGATGATCAAGTCGGCGCGCACCGGCAAGATCGGCGACGGCAAGATCTTCGTCGCGCCGGTCGAACAGGTGGTGCGCATCCGCACCGGAGAGGCGAACGAAGAAGCTATCTAGAACCCGCCCTCTTTGCCTCCCTTCTTCACGAGCGTGGTGCGAGGGTTCTAGAGTGTCCCGAGTCAGAAGTTCGTCGACGGATCTCTGACTCGGGACACTCTCTAGCTTCTCAAGAGCACCAGCGTTGCCCCGCTGCCGCCCTGGGCGGCGGGCGCTTGGCAGTAGGCGAGCACCTCCGCGCGCTGGGCGAGCCAGCCGCCCACCTTCTGCTTGAGCACCGGCGCGCGGTTTTTCGAGCCGAGGCCCTTGCCGTGGATGACGCGCACGCAGCAGGCGCCGCCGCCGTGGCAGCGGCGCAGGAACTCGGCGAGCGCGTGGCGCGCCTCCTCGCGCCGCAGCCCGTGCAGGTCGATCTCGGCCTGCACGACCCAGTGCCCGCGGCGCAGCCGGCGCAGCACCTGCCGCGATACGCCCGCGCGCACGTAGCTCGCCTCGGTGCCGGTCTCGAGCGCCTGTTCCGGAGCGAGCGGGCCCCGGATGCTCTCGGCGAGCGCCTCGTGCCCGTCGAGGAGCGACTGCACCGGCACCGCCGGCGGCGCGCGGCGCGGCGGCGGCGCGCGGCCCGATGGGGGCAGCGGCACTGCGTCGCGCACCGCCTCGCGGAAGAGGTCGAGATCGGCGTCGCTGACGTATACCTGGCGCGGCCGCTTCATCGGCGCTGTGGTCAATGCAGGCGCTCGAGGAACTTCTCCGCGTCGAGCGCTGCCATGCACCCGGTGCCGGCGCTCGTGACCGCCTGCCGGTAGACGTGGTCCTGCACGTCGCCGGCGGCGAACACCCCGGGAATACTGGTAGCGGTCGCGTTGCCGTCGCGGCCGCCGGCCGTGACGATGTAGCCGCCCTGCATCTCGAGCTGCCCCTCGAAGAGACCGGTGTTGGGCGCGTGCCCGATCGCGATGAAGAGGCCGTGCACGTCGATCTTGCGGGCGGTGCCCGAGGCGGCGTGCTTGACGCGCACGGCGGTCACGCCCTTTTCGTCGCCGATGACTTCGTCGAGGACGTGGTCCCACACGATCTCGACGTTCTCCTTGGCAAAGAGTTTGTCCTGCATGATCTTCTCGGCCCGCAGCTTGTCGCGTCGGTGCACCAGCGTGACCTTGCGCGCGATGTTCGAGAGGTAGAGCGCCTCCTCGACCGCGGTGTTGCCGCCGCCGATGACCGCGACGTCCTGGCCCTTGTAGAAGAAGCCGTCGCAAGTGGCGCACGCGGAGACGCCCCTGCCCATGAACTTCTGCTCCGAGGGCAGGCCGAGATACTTCGCGGTCGCCCCGGTTGCGATGATCAGCGCGTCGCAGGTGTAGGTCGCGCTGTCGCCCTCGAGGCGGAACGGCCGCGCGCGCAGGTGCGCCGCGTTGATCTGGTCGAACACGATCTCGGTCTCGAAGCGCTCGGCGTGCTTCTGAAAGCGCTCCATCAGCGCCGGCCCCTGCACGCCATCCCAGTCCGCGGGCCAGTTGTCGACGTCGGTGGTCGTCATGAGCTGCCCGCCCGGGGCCATGCCGGTCACGAGCACCGGGCGGAGGTTGGCGCGCGCGGCATAGACGGCGGCGGTGTAGCCGGCCGGCCCCGAGCCGAGGATCAGGAGCTTGCAGTGACGGGTAGCGGGGGTGGGCATGGTTCGCAAGTTGCGAGGGAGGAGGCGCATAGCCGTGCTTCCGATTATAGCGGGCCCCCACAGTCGGGCTGCTCGTAGACCTTACTTGAGGAAATTATCGTAACCACTTGTTTTATTGAAAATCAAAGCATATACTGGTCACGTTGCGGTGCTGCGTCGTGTCGACCGACTGTCGCGATCCGGCCACCGCTGCCTCGCATTGTCCGTGACCGGAACGCGTCACGCGACGTGCACGGCAGCGGCAATTGAAGGAAGGGCGCACCGCCGGAGGAAAGCGAGGCGCAGCACGACGACGCAAGCAGAACAAGGTGACAGCGTTACTAGAGGTTGGTCGTCGCGCGCGCGCCGCATGAAGCCGACCCGAAGCGAGTGAATGCAAGAGCGCGCCGGGGCGCGTGCCGCGCCGGCGGCGACGGTGGTGCCGCCGGGGCTGCGGCGGTTCGGGGGAAGTGTTCTGTTACCATAGCCCATTGGCATGCGATGGGCGGCCGAGAAGGGAGAGCGAGATGGCAGGTCCCGCCAGTGTTTCAACGCTGTTGCTTCGCAACGTGCCCCTGTTCGCCGCCTTGCCCGAGGCGCAGCTCCAGCTGCTCACGCGGGTGGTCGGACGCAAGTCCTATCCGCGCAGCTCCACGATCATCGCGGCGGGCGATCCCACGGACGCGCTGTACATCGTCATCTCCGGCCGCCTCAAGGTCATGATGAGCGACGACGAGGGCCGCGAGGTGATCCTCGCGATCCTCGGTCAGGGTGAGTTCTTCGGCGAGATGGGGCTGGTCGACGACGCGCCGCGCTCGGCGACGGTGATCGCGATCGAGCCGTGCGAGCTCCTCACGATGTCCAAGCTCGACTTCAAGAAGTGCCTGGCCGAGAACTTCGACATCGCGATGGGCGTCATGCGCGGGCTGGTCAAGCGGCTGCGCGAGGCCGACAAGAAGATCGGCAGCCTGGCGCTGATGGACGTGTACGGCCGCGTCGCGCGCCTGCTGATGGAGATGGCCGAGAGCGTCGACGGGCAGATGGTGGTCACCAAGAAGCTGCCCAAGCAGGACATCGCCAAGATGATCGGCGCCTCGCGCGAGATGGTGAGCCGCGTCATGAAGGACCTGCAGACGAGCGGCTACATCGAGGTGCGCGCCGGCGCGATCTTCCTGCGCGACAACCTGCTCGTGCAGGAGGCGCGCGCCTGACGATGCGCGTGCCGGCGCCGCGGTCCTGCGACGCCCCCTGGCCGCGACGTCCCCGCTGGTCTAGAATTCCTCCCTGGCTGTGCGCGCCGGGCATTCCGTCCGCGCGGCGCGGTCGCACGCTCCGCCCGACGTAGGTGAAAGCCGCACCCCTGCCCGGAAAGGTCGCAGCGCTCCTGCGCGAATCGCGCTGGTTCGTGCTGATCGCCGCGGCGCTCTATCTCGCGCTGATTCTGGTCACCTACAACCGCGCCGATCCAGGCTGGTCGCACAGCGTCGCGGTCGAGCAGGTCCGCAACGCCGGCGGCCGCCTGGGCGCCTGGATCGCCGACGTGGCGCTGTATCTCTTCGGCCTGTCGGCCTACTGGTGGGTGCTCCTACTCGTCTATGCCGTGATCTGGGGTTATCGCCGACTCGACGGCAGCTCGATCAGCGATCAGCGGCCGTTCGTGATCGCGCTCGCCGGTTTCTCGGTGCTGCTCGTCGGCAGCTGCGGTATCGAGGCGCTGCGCTTCTGGTCGATGCAGGCCGCGCTGCCGCTCGCGCCGGGCGGGCTGCTCGGCGCGGTGGTGGGCGAGGTCGCGCAGGCGACGCTCGGCTTCACCGGAGCGACGCTCGCACTGCTCACCTTCATCGCGGTGGGGCTGTCGCTCTTCACCGGGCTCTCGTGGCTCGGCGTGATGGAGCGCGTCGGCGCCGGATTGGAAGGAGTCTGGTTCAAGGCCCTGGAGCTGCGCGACCGGCGCGCCGACGCGCGGCTCGGCGAGGCTGCCGCCGAGGAGCGCGAGGCGCTCGTCGCGGCCGAGCGGCGCAAGGTCGAGGAGCACGAGCCGATCCGCATCGAGGCGCCGGCCGGCGCGATCCCGCAGTCCGAGCGCGTCATCCGCGAGCGGCAGGCGCCGCTCTTCCAGGACCTGCCGGATACGCCGCTGCCGCCGCTCGCGCTGCTCGACGAGGCCGCCGAGGACGAGGAGGCGATGGGCGCGGAGACGCTCGAGTTCACGTCGCGGCTGATCGAGAAGAAGCTCAAGGACTTCGGCGTCGAGGTGAAGGTGCTCGCCGCCTACCCCGGCCCGGTGATCACGCGCTACGAGATCGAGCCCGCGGTCGGCGTCAAAGGCAGCCAGATCGTCAATCTCGTGAAGGACCTCGCGCGTGCGCTGTCGGTGGTCGCAATCCGCGTGGTCGAGACCATCCCGGGCAAGTCGTGCATGGGGCTCGAGATCCCGAACCCGCACCGGCAGACCGTGCGCCTCGCCGAGATCGTCGGCTCGCAGGCCTACCACGACATGCACTCGCCGCTCACGCTCGCGCTCGGCAAGGACATCGCGGGCCGGCCGGTGGTGGTGGACCTCGCGAAGATGCCGCATCTCCTGGTGGCCGGCACGACCGGCTCGGGCAAGTCGGTGGCGATCAACGCGATGATCCTCTCGCTCGTCTACAAGAGCGAACCGCGCGACGTCCGCCTGATCCTGGTCGATCCGAAGATGCTCGAGCTCTCGGTCTACCAGGAGATCCCGCATCTGCTCGCGCCGGTGGTCACCGACATGAAGCAGGCGGCGAACGCGCTGCGCTGGTGCATCGCCGAGATGGAGCGGCGCTACAAGCTCATGTCGTGGCTCGGCGTGCGCAATCTCTCCGGATACAACCACAAGCTCGCCGAGGCGGAGAAGCGCGGCGAGCGGCTCGAGGACCCGGACACGCTCGCGGGCGGCGAGCCGGTGCCGCTCGCCAAGCTGCCGTACCTGGTGGTCATCATCGACGAGCTCGCCGACCTGATGATGGTCACCGGCAAGAAGGTCGAGGAGCTGATCGCGCGCCTCGCGCAGAAGGCGCGCGCCTCCGGCATCCACCTCGTGCTCGCCACCCAGCGGCCCTCGGTCGACGTGATCACCGGCCTGATCAAGGCGAACATCCCGACGCGGATCGCGTTCCAGGTCTCCTCGCGCGTCGATTCGCGCACGATTCTCGATCAGCAGGGCGCCGAAGCGCTGCTCGGACAGGGCGACATGCTCTACCTGCCGCCCGGGAGCGGGGTGCCGGTCCGGGTGCACGGCGCGTTCGTCGCCGATCACGAGGTGCACGCAGTCGTGGACTACCTCAAGCAGCAGGGCGCGCCGGACCACGTCGAGGCGGTGCTGGAGAGCCCGGACGAGCTCGCGACCGTGGTCGGCGGCGGCGAGGGTACCGAGTCCGATCCGCTCTACGACCAGGCGGTCGAGATCGTGGTGCGCACGCGCCGGCCGTCGATCTCGCTCGTGCAGCGGCACCTGCGAATCGGCTACAACCGCGCGGCGCGGCTGATCGAGCAGATGGAGCAGGCGGGCCTCGTCTCGCCGATGCAGGCGAACGGCAACCGCGAGGTGATCGTCCCCAACCGCGCCGAGGCGTAGCTCTTTGCCGCAGAGGCGCGGAGCACACGGAGCGAATCCGGGATGCGGCTGTCCAACGGTCTCCTGTCGTGGCGATGTCCGGCGGCAATGCTTGGCCTTAGACTACTCGCAATTCTCTGCGCCCTCTGCGCCTCCGCGGCAACCCCCGCCATGGACCGGACGGGCGCGCTCGACCGGCTCGACCGGTTCATTACCGCGACGCGCACCGCGCAAGGCGAGTTCCAGCAGCGCATCTACGACCGCGGCGGCAAGCTCGTGCAGTCGTCGAGCGGCACGCTCGCGTTCCAGCGTCCAGGCCGGTTCCGCTGGAGCTACGTCAAGCCCTACCCGCAGCTCATCGTCGGCGACGGCGAGCGTGTATGGGTGTACGACGAGGATCTGAAGCAGGTCACGGTGCGCAAGCTCGACGTTGCGCTCGGCGCGACACCGGCCGCGCTGCTCGCCGGCGACAACGCGGCGCTGCGCGCCTTCGCGTTGCAGGACGAGGGTGTACAGGACGGGCTCGCGTGGCTGGCGGCCGCTCCGCGCGACAGGGAGTCGGGCTTCGAGCGCATCCGCATGGGCTTCGGCCCGGAGGGGCTTGCCCGCATGGAGCTCACCGACGCGTTCGGACAGCGAACCGAGCTCGTATTCACCGCGCTCGAGCGCAATCCGCGCCTCGGGCCGGAGATGTTCAGCTTCGCACCGCCCCCCGGCGCCGACGTCATCGGCGACCGGTGACCGTCTGCGGACGCGCGGCCCGGTGACGGACCTCTTCGACGACGGTGCACCGCCCGCGACGCCGGCCGTCGCGCCGCCGCCGCACGTGCCGCTCGCCGAGGCGATGCGTCCGCGCACTCTCGACGAGATCGTGGGTCAGCGCCACCTGCTCGGTCCGGGCAAGCCGCTGCGGCTCGCGTTCCAGGCCGGCAAGCCGCACTCGATGATCCTGTGGGGCCCGCCCGGCTCCGGCAAGACGACGCTCGCGCGGCTGATGGCGGACGCCTTCCGCGCCGAGTTCATTGCCCTCTCGGCGGTGCTCGCCGGAGTGAAGGAGATCCGCGAGGCCGTGGCGAGGGCGCAAGCCGCGGCGGCACAGGGGCGCGCCACGATCGTCTTCGTGGACGAGGTGCACCGTTTCAACAAGGCGCAGCAGGACGCGTTCCTGCCGTTCGTCGAGCAGGGCCTGTTCACGTTCGTCGGCGCGACCACCGAGAATCCTTCGTTCGAGGTGAACAGCGCGCTGCTCTCGCGCGCGGCGGTCTACGTGCTCGCCGGACTCGCGCCCGAGGAGCTCGGCGCACTGCTCGACCGCGCGCTTTCGCGCCTGCGTGCACGCGCGATTCCGGGACTCGAGCTCGACGCCCAGGCGCGCGAGCGCATCATCGGTCTGGCCGACGGCGACGCGCGCCGCCTGCTCAACCTGTTCGAGATCCTCGAAACCGCGGCGGCGAGCGAGGGCACGCGCCGCATCGACGGCGCGCTGGTCGAGCGCGCCGCGGCCCGGAGTCTGCGCCGCTTCGACAAGGGCGGCGAGGCGTTCTACGACCAGATCTCGGCGCTGCACAAGTCGGTGCGTGGCTCCGACCCCGATGCCGCGCTCTACTGGCTGGCGCGGATGCTCGACGGCGGCGCCGATCCGCAGTATCTCGGCCGGCGCATCGTGCGCATGGCGACCGAGGACGTCGGCCTCGCCGATCCGCGCGCGCTCGAGCTGGCGCTCGCCGCCTGCGCGACCTACGAGCGGCTCGGCACGCCGGAGGGCGAGCTTGCCTTGGCGCAGGCGGCGGTCTATCTCGCCTGTGCACCGAAATCGAACGCGATCTACGTCGCATATAATGCGGCCCGCGCCTTCGTCGCGGGGGACGAATCGCGCCCGGTGCCGCCGCACCTGCGCAACGCGCCGACGCGGCTGATGAAAGAGCTCGGCTACGGCCGGCAGTACCGCTACGCGCACGACGAGCCGGAGGCGTACGCGGCCGGCGAGCGGTACCTGCCCGACGGCATGCCGCGCGTCGAGTGGTACCGGCCGACCGAACGCGGCCTCGAGGCGCGCATCGCGGAGAAGCTCGCGCACCTGCGCGAACTGGACCGCAAGGCGAGCAAGAAGCCCCCACGCGAGGACGAGTGACCGGTACGCCGCCTACCGTCCACTGCCCACTGCCAACCGTCAACTGCCAACTGTCCACTACCCATGCTCGACCCCCATCTCCTCCGTACCCGCACCGCCTGGGTCGCCGAACGCCTCGAGACGCGCGGTCCCGGCACCGGCGCGAGCGTCGCGGCCCTGCCGGGCGCCGCGGCGCGCGCCGCGTTCGAGCAGCTCGAGGAGGACCGCAAGCTCATCCAGACCCGCACCCAGGACCTACAAGCCAGGCGCAACACCCTGTCGAAGAGAATCGGCCAGATGAAGGCGCGCGGCGAGGACGCCACCGCGGTCATGGCCGAGGTCGCGGGGCTCGGTGATGCGCTGAAGGCGGGCGAGGCCGAGCTCGCCGAGACGCTCACGCGCTTCAACGACTTCGTCGCCACGCTGCCGAACATTCCCCACGCGAGCGTGCCGGTCGGGCGTTCGGCCGAAGACAATGTCGAGGTGCGGCGGGTAGGCGAGCCGCGCCGGTTCGAGTTCGCGCCGAAAGACCACGTCGATCTCGGCGCTGCCCTTGGCGGCCTCGACTTCGAGATCGCTTCGAAGATCGCCGGCAGCCGGTTCGCGGTCATGCACGGTTCGGTCGCGCGCCTGCACCGCGCGCTCGCGCAGTTCATGCTCGACGTGCACACCGGCGAGCACGGCTACGTCGAGGTCTACGCGCCGTACATGGTGAATGCGAAGTGCATGTTCGGCACCGGCCAGCTGCCCAAGTTCAAGGACGATCTCTTCGCGGTGCCGCGCGGCGACCTCGGCGATTTCTACCTCATCCCGACCGCCGAGGTTCCGGTCACGAACCTCGTGCGCGATGAGATCGTGCCGTTCGAGCGGCTGCCGCTGAAGTTCGCGTGCCACACGCCGTGCTTCCGCTCCGAGGCGGGCTCCTACGGCAAGGACACGCGCGGCATGATCCGCCAGCACCAGTTCGACAAGGTCGAGCTGGTGCAGATTGTCGCGCCGGAGCGCTCGTACGAGAGTCTCGAGGCGCTCACCGGCCACGCGGAGGAGATCCTCAAGCGCCTCGCGCTGCCGTACCGCGTGATGGCGCTCTGCACCGGCGACATGGGTTTTGCCGCGACCAAGACCTACGATCTCGAGGTTTGGCTCCCGGGGCAGGACGCGTACCGCGAGATATCGTCCTGCTCGAACTTCGAAGCCTTCCAGGCCCGGCGCATGCAGGCGCGGTTCCGCAATGTGCAGGGCAAGCCGGAGCTCGTGCATACGCTGAACGGCTCCGGCCTCGCGGTCGGGCGCACGCTCGTCGCGGTGCTCGAGAACTACCAGAACGCCGACGGCAGCGTCACGGTGCCCGAGACGCTGCGGCCGTACATGCGCGGCCTCGATACGCTCGCGCCTGCGTAGCCTGCGGCAGACGCCCGATGGCGGCTGCCGCGGCGAAACACACCTGGCGCATCGCGCCGCTCGGCGATCGCTGCCTGATCGTCGAGTTCGGCCAGGAGATCGACGCAGAGACGAACCTCCGCGCCCGCGCGGTGGCGGCGCATCTGCTCGCGCATCCGATCCCGGGGTGCTCGATGTCGTGCCCGCGTTCACCACCGTGGCGCTGCATTATCGCCCGGAGGCGTTCGCCGACGATCCCGCGGTGGTGCCGTTCGAGCGGCTCGCCGCGCGCCTCGAGGAGATCCTGACGCGCGGGGTCGGCCGCCGCCCGCCGCCGACGCGGCGCATGGAGATCCCGGTCTGCTACGGCGGCGAGCACGGGCCTGATCTGCCTCAGCTTGCGCGCGCCCACGGTCTCGCGGCCGACGAGGTCATCGCGCTCCACTGCGCCTCGCCGCACGTCGTGCATATGCTCGGGTTCGCGCCGGGTCATCCCTACATCGCCGGGCTCGACAAGCGCCTCGCCATGCCGCGGCGCGCGACGCCGCGGCTGAAGGTCGCTGCGGGCTCGGTCGCGGTCGCCGGCAGCCAGTCGACCATCTACTCGCTCGAGACGCCGGGCGGCTGGAACCTGATTGGCCGCACGCCGCTCAGGCTGTTCCTGCCCGAACAGGACCCGCCCTGCTTGCTCCAGCCGGGCGACGAGGTGCGCTTCGTCGCGATCCCGGCGAAGGAGTTCGGACCGCTGCGCGAAGCGGCGTGGCAGAGCGCGCGATGACGATCGAGGTGATCAAGCCAGGGCTGCTCACCACCGTCCAGGACCTGGGACGCTTCGGCTACCAGCGCTTCGGCGTCGTCGCCGGCGGCGTGATGGACGAACGTGCGCACCGGCTGGCGAACATCATGGTGGGGAATGAGGCGGACGCGGCGACACTCGAGGTGACGCTGCAGGGGCCGACCCTGCGCTTCGGTGTGACCGCCCTGATCGCGGTGTGCGGCGCCGAGTTCGCGGCGCGGCTCGACCGCACGGCGCTGCCGTACGGCCGACCGGTGCTCGTCCGCGCCGGGGCGGTGCTCGAGTTTCGCGGGCTCGGGCGCGGCTGCCGTGCCTACCTCGCGGTGCGCGGCGGGATCGGCGTGCCGGCGGTGATGGCGAGCCGCAGCACCTACGTGCGCGCGGCGCTCGGCGGCCTGGAGGGCCGTGCGCTACAAAAGGGGGACAAGCTGCCGATCACGCCCCATGCGCCGGGGTGGTTCCCCGCGCTCGATGCGGCCTTGCGCAAGAGCGATGCGCCGTGCGCGTCGGTGCGCTGGTCGGCCGGCGACTCGGCGGCCGGTGCGGCCACGCGCCCGGTGCGCGTGATCGCCGGGCCGCAGTGGGAACTCTTTTCGCAGGAGACGCGCGCGCTGTTTGTCGGTACGTCGTTTCGCATCAGCGTGAATTCCGACCGCATGGGCTACCGGCTTTCCGGCGCGACGATCAAGCCGCGGCGCGCGGTGGAGATGATCTCGGAGGCAGTGGCGTTCGGGACCGTGCAGGTGCCGCCGGACGGCAATCCGATCATCCTGATGGCCGACCGACAGACGAGCGGCGGCTATCCGAAGATCGCGCAGGTCGCCGCCGTCGACCTGCCGCGCCTCGCGCAGACGCGTCCGCTCGAACCGGTGCGGTTCACGCTCGCGACGCTCGGCGAGGCGCAGCGCGCGTACCTCGCGCGCGAGGCGGAATTCGCGCTCCTGCGCGAATCGGTCGATCTCAGGCGGCGGACCTGAGCGGCCGCGAAGCACTTGCCGCGGCGCAGCGCGCGTCGGGTCTGCCAACGAAATCAACGCTCGCACGGGCCCGGCTCAAGTGACGCCACGAAAGTCCAACGCAAGTCCATCTATGCCCATGGCATAGCACGCGGTGCGCAATCCTCACACCCCGTTGACAGGAGTTTTCAATGTTGTCGAGCCGGAGGCGCTAACCTCGCTCCGTACGTTGTAGGTACGGAACAACCAGAACTGAGGGGTGTGCATGTTCAATGACCTGGAAGACCGGGCGTTCCGGCTCGGGCGGCGCATGGCCGTGGCGACCTTCTCGATTGAAGACAACCCGTTCGCGCAGCTGCAGCCGCGGCTCGCACGGAAGTGGCTCGATGGCTTCGTGTCCCAGAACTCGTTGCTCGGCAAGATCGGCCGGCTGCGGCGCGGAGCGCGTGGCGCGCTTGACGGGGAGCGCGAAGCGGCGACGGCTCAGTAGCGCGAGCCGTCGCGGCGGCTGCGTAGTCGCACGCCGCGCTGCCAGGATCTCCGCGCCGCGGTAGCATCCGGTCGAGGGACCGGAGGCACCGATGCATCGGATCGATCTCAACTGCGACATGGGCGAGAGCTACGGCGCCTGGCGCATGGGCGACGACGCGGCGCTGCTCGACCACGTCACCTCGGCAAACATCGCATGCGGCTTTCACGCCGGCGACCCGGCCACGATCCACGGCACCGTGAAGGCCGCGGTGGAGAAGGGCGTCGCCGTGGGCGCGCATCCGTCGCTGCCCGACCTGCAGGGCTTCGGGCGCCGCGCGATGGCGATCTCGCCGGCCGAGGCGTACGACATCGTCGTCTACCAGGTCGGCGCGCTGGCTGCGTTCGCGCGCGCGTGCGGCGGCAGGCTCGCGCACGTGAAGGCGCACGGGATGCTCTACAACATGGCGGCGAAGGATCGGGCGATCGCCGACGCGATCGCGAGCGCGGTACGCGACGTCGACCGCTCGCTCGTGCTCTTCGGGCTCTCCGGCAGCGAGCTCATTCGCGCCGCGGACGCCGCCGGACTCGCTGCGGCCGCAGAGGTGTTCGCCGACCGCACCTACCAGGACGACGGCACGCTCACGCCGCGCGGCCGGCCCGGCGCGATGATCGAGGACGTCGCGGTGTCGATCGCGCAGGTGCAGCGCATGGTGCTCGACGGTACGGTGCGCGCGGTGAGCGGCGCCGAAGTGCCGGTGCGCGCCGACACGCTCTGCATCCACGGCGACCAGCCGGGCGCGCTCGCGTTCGCCGAGCGCATCCGCGCCGAGCTCGCGAGGGCGGGCGTCGCGGTGAAGCCGGTCGCCGCTGCACGCTGAGCGCGGGCCGGCGGCCGCTGCTCGCGCACCGTCGCCGTCATGCCCGCGCAAGCCGGAACCGATCGCGCGATGCGCGCGAACCACGCCGGAGCACCCGCTTCGATCTGGTAGAATCGCCCGCTCCCGGAGAGGTGGCAGAGTGGTCGAATGCGGCAGACTCGAAATCTGTTGTCCGGCTTGCCGGACCGGGGGTTCGAATCCCTCCCTCTCCGCCAAGAGCGCGTCCGCATAAACAACAAGCCCGCACGCGACGGGCTTGTTACGAGTTGCGTTCTACTCAGTGCAGCTTGCGGCCGCGAGAGAAGCCCAAACCAGCGAGGGCCACGCCGAGGAGCGCGAGGGTCGCTGGTTCGGGGACAGCGGCGAAGGCCCGAAACTCCGCTTGGGTCCAATTTACTTCGCGGAAAATCTTCGCGTCTACTTCTGGATTCGTATCGGTGATCTCATTGAAAACCACCCCGTCCAGGGAGTAGAAAGCCTGGACCATATCACCCCCCGCGATCATCTTCTCTAAGCGAAGGTCAATTTGCCCGCCAGCGGTCAGGGGTACTTCTCCGAGTGTGTAGAGGTCTGGACCCCTGCAATGATGATACCGGCGTTATCGACGTACACGAATCTAAGAACGGGGCCTGCAGGTCCACCTCCCACGTTCAGCGACAGAAAATTGACCGTGGACTTGGAGGGGATCGGATCCAAGAAGGCGATACCGTACCCGGTGAGGATGTTTCCCCCTCCCGGATCGACGAGATCGAATTGAGCGTCGAGTACGAAGGCCTTCACCTGCTTGAACCCAAAGTCGGTGTTTGGGTTGGTATCGGTGTCCAGTCGGGCTCTCTGATTTGCCAATAAGACGCCGCCTCCTGCGTCCGATGTAATCACCGCACCGTATGCGGAATTGAGCTGAAGATACCCCCCCACCTCGCTTCCGCTGGGATAGCTGCCCGCCACGATGTAAGTCGCGGGCACACCGTTGGAAAAATTCGGTGCGGAAGGCGGCGGCATGCCGTCAGCGAACGGATCGTCGAAGATGACAGTGGGGATAGCTAGGTCGAGCCGCGTGATGTTGAAGTCGTACAACTTGACTTCGAAAGCCATGGCAGGCGCGGAAACGCCAAGCACAAGAATAAGTACTGCAACTGCGGCCCTTCGCACGCGTTGCATATGACCTCCCTTTGCATCTCCTTTAAATCCCTTAGATTTCTTCGCGCAGAATCCTTGCCGTTGGCCTCCAGCAAAAGATGTGCTGATCGTTCGGCATGCTCAGCAATCAAGTACTTACCCTGGTGTTTGTTCAGAATCGAAAGAAGAAACGTAAGAAAAACCGACGCCTACCGAGCCGTTTTTGGCTCGCCGCTACCCCAACCGCAGCGCAAAGCCCGGGTCGCGCGATAGGCCGGCTGCCGAGTTCGGGCTCTTCGTATTCTTCGTATTGAGTGGCGCAGAGGAGAAGTCTGGCCACGCGTGGATCAGGCCAGTGTCAGAGTTCTCGGATCTCGATCCGGCCCCGGTGACAGACGATCTTCCCGCGGCGCTCCATGCGCTTGAGCGCCCGGGAGACGTTTTCCCGGGTGGCGCCCGCCCGCTGCGCGAGTTCGTCGTGCGTAGCAGTGAACTCACGCAAACCCGCGCGCGCGGCGCCGCAGAAGGGTGGCAAGGCGCTCGTCGAGGTCATGGAAACGCAGGTCTTCCATCTCGTCGGTGAGGCGTCCAATGGTTTCTCCGAGCTCCACAAGGGCACGCAAGGCGAGGGCAGGATCGCGGCTGATCGCTTGGCGGAGCACATGCCCGGGCATAATGAGCACTGTCGAACGCTCCGCGGCGACGAGATCGGCCGTGTGCGCCGCGCCGCCGAGCGTGGAAAACCCCGCCGACGCGCCCGGCCCCAGCGATCGCAGGATCATCCGCTTCCCACTCGCCGTGTCGCGCAGGATGTCGATGCGACCCTGCACGATCACCGCTACGGCATCGGCGCGGTCTCCTCTTCGCCACAGCGAGGCCCCGCGCGCCAGGGTGAGGCGGCGGGACGCCGCGGCGATCTCCGCGAGCGCCGCCGCTCCGAGCGGGGCAAGCCAGGCGACGCGAGCGAGCACGGCGCGGTCGTGCGGGGACGTCATGCCGGGACTTTATCGCTTTTGTGTGCCATACGGCACAGAGCGCGAAGGCGCTCATGCGCAGCATGGCTTCATGAAGGAGGGAGCCACGATGCGCTTCGCAAAGTCCGGACCGAACGAGCGCCTGGTAGTGGGGAAGCACAGCCGCGTGATCAGCGCTGGCACGGCAGCGAGCGTTTTCGTTGGGCCGGGCGCGACCTGCGTGCGCGTTCCGGCGAGGCGACAGGAGGCTCGCTTCGAAACGACGCAGGAGACGCGCGACGGGATTCCGCTGGGCTTCAAGGGAGTCGTCATCTACCGCGTCGCTGATCCGGTGGCGGCTGCGACGATACTCAATTTCACCGGGGCAGGCTTGGAAGAGATCCGCGCCATGATCAGCCACATCTGCGTCGGCGGGCTGCGCGCCACTGCAGCGCGCCTCACGTTAGGGGAGTGCATCGAGCAGCGCAGGACGACCCTCATCGACGCCGTCCGGCGAGCGCTCATGACCGTCGTCTCCGAGCGAGGCGGATCGGGCATCGAGCTCGACGTCATCCAGCTGGCACAGGTCTTCATCGTCGACGAGGAGATTGTCGTCGGTCGGACCCCGAAGTGAGGAACGAGCTCGCCGCCCGCAGTGGCAGCGCTCCGGACAAGGAAGCGCATATGTGTGTGTTTGTCTACCTCGCAAGCGATGTGAGGATTGCCAAAGCTCCGTCGTGGAATGGCCGTACTCCGGCCTTCCACGTCGTAGAAGACTACGCATCCCGATCCGTGCGCGCGAAGCTCGATGGACGATATGTCTATCGCATTGGATCGCCTGTCGGAAAGTGGCCTTGCTCCTGCGGGCTATTCCGAAAAATTTGACGGGCCGGGGCGAGCGAGCAGCGGCACCCAGCGCAACTACTACGCTCTGGCTAGCATTGTCCGGGACGCCCTGCGGCATGGCGGCAGGGTTCAGATCATCTGCTTCTGGATCGCCGATTCAGACCTGCCCCTGGTGGAGCCGAAGATCCAGCTCGTTCCCGCTCGCCTGGAGGACGCGGCGTTTGTCTTGCCGGGGCGACGGCTCGTAGAAGTTGCCGCGAGTTCCGACCCAACGGCACCGCCGGGTACGGCGCTGCCCGACAGACCGGAATTCAAAGTGGCATGGGGCCCGTGGATCTTTTGGTTCGGGGTCGTAGGGGCGCTCGGGATTGCCTTTCACTTTCCCTTGGCGGTGTTACTAGGAGTTTCTATCCTTTTCTTCTGGCTCGCCGATATTGTCAAATCGCGGGAGCTGCGAAGTGCCTGGCTGACCGACCTGATGATCTGCGCAGCTGACGGCGACTTGGGAAGGGTTCGGGAATTGATCGAGGGTGGCGCAGAGGTGCACGCTCGAGACGCATCCGGCGAAACGGCGCTGATTCATGCGGCCCGCGGCGGTCGATGCGAGATCGTCGAGCAACTTCTTTCCGCCGGCGCTGATCCGCTCGTAAGGGCGGACAGCGGATCCAGCGCTTCGGATGTCGCGCAAAGCCATCGGCACGCCGAGGCCGCAGCACTTCTGCGACGCAGGATGGACCCGTGACGCACCCGTTGGCCGCTCGAGTGAATGCGCTGGCTGATCGGGGGCAGGGATCGTGGCGCGGGCTGGGCGTTTCAACTACCCCGATCCTCATTCGTGAGTTCGATGAGCTGATGTTTCGGTATTCCGAGCCGCATCGGAAGTACCACACGGTACGCCGCCTCGCGCAATGCTTCGCCGGGCTCGACGAAATCAGGCACCTGGCCCCACACCCCGCAGGAGTAGACATCGCCATCTCGTTCCACGACGCCATCCGTCAGCGGCACGCGTCACGTCCTTCAGGAGGCTCGCGACAGCCTCGAGACTCCTCGAACTCCGGCGCGAGGACAGATCCAAGGACCCGACGTTCAAGGACGTGGCCTTGCTGTTCATCGCGGTGTGGCAAGCGAACGCCCGGGAGGAGCGGGAGGCGCTGGACGTCGCCTTCGCCATCGGACACACGGTCGCGAAGGCGTTCGCCCTGGCAGCGGTCGCCGACGCTCGGGCGAAGGCCGGCAACGCGGCCGCCGCTACGCCGGGGATCTGGTGCGGCTGCGGCGATACCTCCTCGCTCCGCGATCGGAGGCCGGGTTGGCAGTTTCGACCCTTCATGTAAGCACAGAAATTGTGCGCGGCGGTTTGGGGAATAGCCGTGCTGCGCTGTGCTTTCCGTCACGGACTGGACTTCATGCGATGCGCTAGAGTGCAGTCATTCCGCTCCTTCCAGGGTGGGCGCTTTGCAGGCTTGGTCGCCTCGCGGAGTCGTACCCGATGCGGCGCGCAACCGGGCGCGCCGCCAGCTGGCAGTTCCTGTCGCCTTCCTTTCCTCGGTTCGCGCCCTGTCCCGTTGGGGCGCCGTGCCCATCCAGCATCGAATACCCTGCGCGAGAGGTCAATATGTCTGTCAATCGCGATGAAATCGCCGGCTACGTAGACGAGAAATTGCAACGTAGTATGGCGGTGTTTGCTTTGCGGCGCATGCGAGCGATGATCGATCGGGATGCCGCCGACGAGCTCGCGAAGCGGCGATTCACGATCCGCGCGCTCCTGTGGCTTGCCGTGGTGTTCCTGGGTATGCCAATGCTCGCGTTCTGCTTCGGGGCACTTTCCACTTACCTTGAGTTCCGGGCGCAAGGGCAGCCGCTCGCCGTGTACTTTGATCGCTTCTACTCCGAAGTCCATGCTCTGGCGTTCATGGACTTCTTGTGGGTGATCCCGGCGCTGGCGCTCTTCCGCCATCATCGAGTCGGCGGGCGCCACGCGCGCTAGAGGCTGCATCATGGCGACGCGGCAACCGTTGACCCAATTCGTCGAGTCCTATCGTTTCTGGGACGTCGTAACCCTGTGGGCCCGCGAGCGCCTCGAACACGAGGACATCGTCGCAGGCGCGCTTGCGCGCGGAGTGGTCTGCGACGGCCTCAAGCTCCAGAGCGTCGACGAGGTCAACGATCGCGCGGTGGAAGGATCATCTGCTCGGGATCGTGAACCGGGCCGACGCGAGAGGCTATCGGAGGAGTTCCTGTTGCGGAAGGACTTTCGGGACTGGCTGCTGGGGCTCGACTTGCGCCTCCCGACGTTCTGGTTCGGCGCGTTCGACGCGACGAGCGACAGGCTGCGCCGTTGAGCGGCGTTGGTCACGCAAGAATCGGCAGCCCGCGAATGTCCCCGATCGCCTGGGTGCATAGGCGGCTCAAGGACCGACCCGACACCGAGCACGAGCAGGCGCTCGTACGCGTTGCCCTCTGGCTCGGCCTCGGCGTGTACCTGCTCGTTCCGCACGTGATGGGGGAGCGCACCGACGTCGCGCTCCACACGCTGCTGCCGTTCGGCGCCTGGGTAATGCTGTCGCTCGCGATCTTCGGTGCGATCCTCGTTCACCCGGGAGTCTCGCCGGTGCGGCGCGTGATCGGGGCCATCGGAGACAGTGCGGCGATAAGCTACTTCATGATCCAGATGGGGGTGGACGGCCTGCTGCTCTACGTCGTCTATCTCTGGATCATCTTCGGCAACGGCTTCCGGTACGGCCGGTTCTACCTGCTCAACACGCTCGTGCTGAGCGTCGTCGGCTTCTTGCTGGTGATCATACTCAGCGATTTCTGGCACGCCCACGTCGGGGCCGGAATCAGCCTGATCGTCGGCATGATCGGCATATCGCTCTATGTCCTGACGCTGGTCAACCGCCTTTCGCACGCGCTCGACACGATTGGGGCCGCGCTCGTCGCCGAGCGCCGCTTCGTTGCGACGCTCTCGCAGGAGATGCGCACGCCGCTCAGTGCCATCATCGGAGCCACCGAACTCCTGCGCGACACCCAGCGCGGCGGCGAGCTGTCGGAAATCGGGCGCTGGCTCGGCGCTTCGTCGCGCGCGATGCGGGAACTGGTGGACGCTCTCGGCGACCTCTCGAAGATCGCAGCAGGCGCGCTCACCGTCGCCAAGAAGGATTTCGACCTCTACGCGCTGGTGAACGGCGCGAGCCTCGTGCTGCGGCCGCTGGCCGAGGGCAAGGGCCTCTCGTTCGTCGTGGCGATCATGCCGGACGTGACTCCCCACGTGCGCGGGGATCCGGTCCATCTCGGGCGCGTGCTGATCAACCTGCTCGGCAACGCAGTGAGATTCACCGACAGGGGCAGCGTCACGCTGCGCGTGTCGCGCCTGGGCGCTGAGGAGGGCCGGGAACGGCTGAGGTTCGCGATCCACGATACGGGCATCGGCATCGCGCCCGAGCATCAGCGGCGCATCTCCGAGAGCTTTGCCCAGGCCGACCAGAGCGTGACGGACAGGTTCGGCGGCACCGGCCTTCGCACCACGATCTCGAAGCGGCTGGTCGAGCTGATGGGTGGCCGGATCGGAGTCGAAAGCGCGGCGGGGCAGGGAACGACATTCTGGTTCGAGCTCGAAGTCGAGACGATCGGGAGCGGGCTCGGCGCGGCGGAGCTGGCCGCGCGGTGAAGGACTATTGCGTTCTCCAATTCGCGTGTGCAACGCGTGGAATCCGGGTGTTGCGGGCGGCAACCTGAGCGAAGTTGGAGAAGACCAATGTCGCAAGTACTTGATTCACAGCGCGACATCCCCGAACTCGAAATCTGTTGTACGGTTTACCGTACCGGGGGTTCGAATCCCTCCCTCTCCGCCAGAAACCAAGAGAAGCCGGCGCAGCCGGCTTCGTCGTTTCTGGCGCAGGGAGCGAGCCGACTGCTCGGCTTGCGTGAGGGATTCGAAGGGCGCGCCGATGCCGAGTCGGCCGGCGCGCGCGAATAGGAATTTCAATCCACCCTTTTCCCCATGCGCGACTCTATCGCCGGCGCGGCCGAGCGTCGAATCACGCGCGTGTCTGGTGAAAACTCCTCCGCCCGCGATGCCCGGGGAGCCCTGAATCGACCGGAATGGCCTCACGCCGAGGTCGTTTGAGCGCTTTGCGCGAGCACGGGCCGGGCCGCATCGCCGGCCCCGTTGCACAACCGTTCCTTGAGTTTCAGGCCGCCTGGAACAACTCCGGCAGCCGTGCCGGGGAGCGCGGCGGGGCGCGCGCGGGCAAGCCCAGGTGGGTGAGGATTCTGACAATCAGCGCAGGCTCTTCGATGGCAGCGATGATCTTTAGCGTGCCGCCACAGGCCGGGCAATGCTCGATGTCGATGTCGAACACGCGCTTGAGAAGCCGCGCCCAACTCAACCGCGCAGCTGCGTGCGCAGGCTCGTGGGCAGGCTCACTGGCTTTCTCGAGCGTGCCCGGCACGATCACGGCGCGAAGCCCCGCATGGGGTGCGAGCACCCCGTGAAAGCGGATGAGGTGCAGGCGCGGGCGCGGCACCAGCGCTGCCAGGCGCTGCATGAATTCCAGTGGCGACAGCCTGAGGTGGGTGGTGCCGTCGCGCCTGGGGCTCTTCAGTTGCAGCACGACCTCGCCCTTGCCGTTGCAACCGAGCCGCGCGTTGGCGATCGCCGGGCGGGTGATGTAGCGGCACAGCCGTTCGAGTTGCTTGCGTTGATCCGCGCCGCAGCGCACCCCGGCATGCAGGCTGAAGCCGTGCGCCTGGGCGCACAGGGCCGAGGTGGCTTTGTCGTCCCGGCCGGGCACGGTGCGCAGGCCGAGCACCTTCTGTCCGGCGCGCGGCCCCAGCGCGATGCGATAGGTGCACGAGGCCGCTTGCAAGGGCGTGAGCGGGTCAGCAGGATCGAGGTCGGCCAGGTAAGTCATGCCCTCCTCTTCGAGCAGATGGCCTGAGCGTGTCAGCCTCTTGAGCAGGCGCGTGATGATCTTGCCGAGGAGCTCCTGCAACTCATCTCGGGTCGGCGCACGCGCCTGCCGGAACACCGGTTCACCTCCGCCGCGCCGATACACGCCATCGAGCACCAAGCAGTGTAGATGGATGTTCAGGTTGGCGGCCGAGCCGAATCGCTGGATGAGCGTGACCGCGCCGGTGTCGGCTGTGGCGCGGCCCAGGCCGGCCTGGCTGGGTGAAGTGCGGGGCCCGTTTCGGGCCCCAGCACTTGGCTCCTCACGCCAGCGCGTCGCGAAAAAGGTCAATCGGATCGATGACCTATGCGCGTCGTCACTGACACGCCAGTGACGACGCGCCTGCTTGCGACGGTGACGCACTCAGCGCGGGGGCCGAGCGAGGCTCGGCTTATCGTGCTGGCATCACACGTCGCGAAACGTCGCGCAGTGGCTCTCGTGAGGATCGACGACGCCTGCGGGGCTCGGCGGCCCCACGAGGGTCGTCTCGCTGGCATGCCGATCGCGTCGGCATGCGGGGGCGCCGTGGGAACGGCTGGCGCCTGCTCGATGCGCGATCGGGGTCCTCGAGGGACGTCCCGATCGCCGGTGACAGGCCGCGCGTCGTCGAGCGACTGCGCGGCCAGCAAGCGGTGTTAACCGCTACTCATGCTCCCTTCGGTGCTGCCAGGGCTGGGAGCTACCTCGCCTCCCCGCGAACGGGTGAGGGCTTCTGAAGACGAGGCTCAGTCTATCCGCAACCCGGCGCATGCTTCTCCCGGAATGCCGCCGCTTGCATGAGGCACATTCGGAAGACGCACACGCGGTCGGTCGCGGACAGCCACTACGCCGACCGACGAGCAGCGTCGCTGCTCGGGCTACTGCTCTCATGCGCTTATCGCACGCCGCGCCCGGGTATCTCAACCCGGGGACCCGCGAGGGCCTCGCACCGATCACCCGCTTGCGCGCGACCGAGTGCACTGACGAACTGCCCCAGGGTAAGGCGTTCCAGACAGGTCAGGGCCCCGGAGAGCGGGGCGAAATGGGGCGCTCTTGGGGGAGGGGGGCAGGAGGCGTAGCCGGCGCTGTCGAGTATTTCTCCTATTCCTGTGCTCTGCAATCCGAAAGGCACTGAAATGCTCCGTCATTGACGGAGTACGGCAAAGACGTATAATCCGTCGATGCTCAGCTTCATTGAGACCAAGCTCTTCACGAAGCTGGTCACGGAACTCCTATCCGACAACGAGTACTCGAGACTTCAAGAGGTCTTAATCAAGGACCCGGAGACGGGTGACCTGATACCCGGCTCCGGCGGGGTACGGAAGGTCCGCTGGGGCGTGAAAGGGCGCGGCAAGCGCGGTGGAGTGCGGGTGATCTACTACGCGCGGACCCGCCAGGGACAGATCTGGATGCTGACGCTGTATGCGAAGAACGTCGCCGAGTCGATCCCGACGCACGTACTTCGTCAAATCAAGGACGAGATTGATGGCTAAGTCAAAACGCAATATCGGGCTCGAGATCCTCCGCGGGATCCGGGAGATTAAGCGCGGCGAACACGGGCGGGTGATCACTGTCCCGCCGGTAGCATCGGTCCGCGAGGGCACCGGGCTCTCGCAATCTCAGTTTGCCCAGCTCTTGGGCGTCTCCGTCCGCACGCTCCAGGAATGGGAGCAAGGCCGTCGCGCTCCGTCGGGGGGCTGCCCGGACGCTCCTTCTCATCGCGGCGAAGAACCCGAGCGCACTGCGCGAAGTTGCATAGGAGGCCGGAAGCGGCCGAGGGCCGCCAGTGACCGCGCAGCGCGGGCGCTGCGTGGACGCATCTTTGCCAGCGGCCAAGGACGATTCAAGAGTTCCACGCTGCGTGCGCGCATCGCCCACGAAGCGGCCCGCTAGCCCAACTTCCACAGTTCGAGGGTGTCAATCACGGTGAATCAAGCAGTTAGGGTCTGGGGTCGCCACTACATTTGGGTGGTCTGTGGGGCGCGCAGCCGTTGCGGGAGAGTGAGCCCGAGCCGCTCCAGCAGCAGCGCTTGGCCGGGATCGGGGCGCACCACGCAGCGCAGTCGCAGTTGGCGCCGCGATCCATCGGCGAGCGGCAGGACGACATCGGCGCTATGGATGCGCGAGAGCTCGGTGAGTACCGTGCGCGGGGAGTGGCCCAGGCCGGCGCGCGATTGCCACTGCTGGAGTGTCTTCCACAACGCGTAGGCGAGGAAGCAGATCAGGATGTGGGCCTTGATCCGTGTCTCCTTGTGATGCCAGATCGGGCGCATGGCGAGGTCGGATTTGTGGACGCGGAAGGCCGCTTCGGCGTCGGTGAGCTGGACGTAGGTCTTCCACAGCTCCTCGTCGGACCAGACGAATAGGAATTTCAAACCACCCTTTTCCCCATGCGCGACTCTATCGCCGGCGCGGCCGAGCGTCGAATCACGCGCGTGTCTGGTGAAAAACTCCTCCGCCCGCGATGCCCGGGGAGCCCTGAATCGACCGGAATGGCCTCACGCCGAGGTCGTTTGAGCGCTTTGCGCGAGCACGGGCCGGGCCGCATCGCCGGCCCCGTTGCACAACCGTTCCTTGAGTTTCAGGCCGCCTGGAACAACTCCGGCAGCCGTGCCGGGGAGCGCGGCGGGGCGCGCGCGGGCAAGCCCAGGTGGGTGAGGATTCTGACAATCAGCGCAGGCTCTTCGATGGCAGCGATGATCTTTAGCGTGCCGCCACAGGCCGGGCAATGCTCGATGTCGATGTCGAACACGCGCTTGAGAAGCCGCGCCCAACTCAACCGCGCAGCTGCGTGCGCAGGCTCGTGGGCAGGCTCACTGGCTTTCTCGAGCGTGCCCGGCACGATCACGGCGCGAAGCCCCGCATGGGGTGCGAGCACCCCGTGAAAGCGGATGAGGTGCAGGCGCGGGCGCGGCACCAGCGCTGCCAGGCGCTGCATGAATTCCAGTGGCGACAGCCTGAGGTGGGTGGTGCCGTCGCGCCTGGGGCTCTTCAGTTGCAGCACGACCTCGCCCTTGCCGTTGCAACCGAGCCGCGCGTTGGCGATCGCCGGGCGGGTGATGTGGCGGCACAGCCGTTCGAGTTGCTTGCGTTGATCCGCGCCGCAGCGCACCCCGGCATGCAGGCTGAAGCCGTGCGCCTGGGCGCACAGGGCCGAGGTGGCTTTGTCGTCCCGGCCGGGCACGGTGCGCAGGCCGAGCACCTTCTGTCCGGCGCGCGGCCCCAGCGCGATGCGATAGGTGCACGAGGCCGCTTGCAAGGGCGTGAGCGGGTCAGCAGGATCGAGGTCGGCCAGGTAAGTCATGCCCTCCTCTTCGAGCAGATGGCCTGAGCGTGTCAGCCTCTTGAGCAGGCGCGTGATGATCTTGCCGAGGAGCTCCTGCAACTCATCTCGGGTCGGCGCACGCGCCTGCCGGAACACCGGTTCACCTCCGCCGCGCCGATACACGCCATCGAGCACCAAGCAGTGCAGATGGATGTTCAGGTTGGCGGCCGAGCCGAATCGCTGGATGAGCGTGACCGCGCCGGTGTCGGCTGTGGCGCGGCCCAGGCCGGCCTGCCCGAGCAGAAACCGCGCGATGACGCGGTGCACGATGCGCAGCACCGGCGTGAGCAACTCGGGCTGCGCCGCGAACAGGATGCGCAGCGCAGTCGCGCCTGGGCTCGGTCGCCGGCGCCTGCGCGTGATCTACTAGGTCGACTGCACAATGCGCATCCGGCGCACTGCCATGGTGGTTGGCCGCGACCGCAACGCGCGATTCGTCGTGACCCGCGAGGCGCTCCACCAGGCAGCGGTCAGCCGCCGCCGCTGCCTGCGTCAGAAGCAGCAACAGCGCCGCACCCGCGGCGATGCCGCGGCGGATGCCAAACGCTGTACGGCGGATTTCGGGAAAGAGGAAACGCATCACTTCACGTTGTCGATGTGCCGCCAAGCTTAGTCCGCCCTGGACGTGAGCCTTTGACTTGGCTCAAATCCGAAGGGTCCGTGACGCGTAACAGAGAGTCCGCGCCCGAAACGTTCGACTGGCCCCGGGGAGACAGAACGCGATTCACATATTACTGCGGTTCGCGGACCTGCACCGTTTGTCGTTCGATCAGCATACCTTACGCAATTGTAATGTCCACGTCAGGGTCGTGACCGGCCAGCGCCGCTAGCCTCGGTTCCACGCTCGAAGGTCAATTCGACCTGATCGGGCCGACTCGAAAGGAATCGACTGATGCGCAACATGAAACTCTCCAAGGCCGTGCTCGTGACCCTCATGGCGACCGCGGCAAGCGGCGCCCTTGCCAAGGACGAATGGTCGGGCGACGATGACTACTGGTCTGGCAAGAGCTCCACGCCCGCGGCGCAGCAGGCAAGCGCCAAATCCGGGAGCGGCGCCGCTTGCGACAGTCGCTATCCGCTCGTCGATTGCTTCAACCCCTGAGGCCTTCCCGGCCTTCACCCGCGCCGCAGCGCGTCACTCGCTGCAGCGCGGGTGCGGGTGCCCCCTTCTGCCTTTCCGGCGTCTGCGCTCGCCGGAATCTGGAACGCGAACGCCGTGTAAAGACCCGGTTCGCTCTGCGCTTCGATCCGTCCGCCGTGCGCGAGAACGATTGATTTCACGAGCGCGAGCCCGAGTCCGACTCCGCTCCCGGTGCGCGACGGTTCGAGCCGATAGAAGCGGTCGAACACGCGTGGCAGGTGCTCCGGAGGAATCCCCGGTCCGGGATTGCGCACCGCGAGCCCGACCCGACCGGCGGCCGATCGGACCGACACCTCGATCCGCCCGCCCGCCGGCGTGTGCCGGATCGCGTTGGATAGCAGGTTGGTCAGCGCGCGGCGCACCATGTCGCGGTCGGCGCTGACCTCCCCGCGGCCCGACACCTCCACCGACACGCGACGGTCGTCGAGCAGCGCCTCGAAGTACTGCGCGACGTGGCGCGCCTCCGCGGCGAGATCGAAGCGCTCGCGGCGCAGGGGCGCGGCGGGCTGATCCATGCGCGCGAGGAACAGCATGTCAGCGACCATGCGCGCGAGCCGCTCAAGCTCCTCGACGTTGGATTCGAGCGCCTCGCGGTACTCGCTGGCGGTGCGCGACCGTGCGAGCGTGACCTGGGCAAGCCCGATCATGTTGGCCAGAGGGGTGCGCAGCTCGTGTGCGAGGTCGGCCGAGAAGGCGGTGAGCCGCGCGAAGGACGCGCGCAGTGAGGCAAGCATGTCGTTGAACGCCTCCGCGAACGCACGCAGCTCGCCGGGCAGTCCGGCAATCGGCAGGTCGACGTCCAGATTCGACGCCGAAACCCGCCGGGCCTCCACGGTCACCGCCGCGAGCGGCCGCAGCTGCCGGCGCACGATGAGTACGCCGAGGACCGCGCTGAGGGCCGCGCCCGCTGTCGCGGCAAGGCCGATCGAACGAAGGTGGCGTGCGGCAAGATCGGCCTCCATGCTGACATCGAGGACGAGCGCGAAGCGGGGCCGCGTCGCCGGACGGCGCGACTCGGCCGCGTAGGATCCGGTACCGCGCGAGACCGGCGGCACCGCGGCTCGAGAAGGCCTCGATCGCCTCAGCGTCGGACCCGTGCTCCGGCGGGAGGGAAGGCAGCTCGACATCCGGCACGGCGAGGAGTAACCGCCCCGCCTGGTCGAGGATGACTAGGCTTAGCCCGCGATGTCCCAGCACGACCTCGCGCAGCCGCTCGCCCGCGGCTGGGATGTCCGCCGCCGAGCCGGCTTGCGCGAGCACGCGGCGGACGAGCTCGGCCTTGCTTCGAAGCTCCAGGGCATCGTGTTGTTCGTAATCGCGCAGGATCGCGCCGTAGGCATAGGCGGCGACCGCGCCAAAGACGCTGATCGCGACGATCGCGAGCGCGGCCCCGATCCGCCACGAGATCGACGGCGTCCGTTGCGCCGGGCGCGCGGTCATCCGCGCTCCTCGAGCACGTATCCGACGCCCCGGATCGTATGGATGAGGCGCACCGGAAAAGGCTCATCGACTTTGGCGCGCAGCCGGCGAACCGCGACATCGACGACGTTGGTGTCGCTGTCGTAGTTCATGTCCCAGACCTGCTCCGCGATTCGCGTCCGGTTGAGCACCTCGCCGTGGTGCCGCGCGAGCAGATGAAGCAACGCGAATTCCTTGGGCGTGAGATCGATTCGCGCATCCGCTCGGCGCACTTTGCGTCGGAGCGGGTCGACCTGCAGGTCGGCGACGCGCAGCACGGTCGGCTCGATGGGGGCGGACCGGCGCATGATCGACCTCAGTCGCGCCACCAGCTCGCTGAAAGCGAACGGCTTCACGAGATAGTCATCGCCCCCGAGGTCGAGCCCGCGCACGCGGTCCTCGATGCGGTCACGCGCGGTCAGGAAGAGCACCGGCGTCGGACGGTGCTGGCGAATCCGGCGCAGCACGGTCCAGCCGTCTGCGCCCGGCAGGTTCACGTCGAGAATCACGGCATCGTATTCGCCCGTCACCGCGAGGTGGCCCCCGTCGGTCCCGTTCGCCGCCACGTCGATGACGAAGGCCAACTCCATCAACCCCTTTCGAAGGTACGCCGCGGCCTTCGGGTCATCCTCGACGATGAGTACGCGCATTCTCTCGCTCAGACGGCGCTACTTGACTGATGGGCCGCAGCGGCAGCGCGCTGGCCTGGTCTGCTCTCGAACATGATCGACCGCGGGCGCGAGTGCACCGTGCGCCAGCGGCGAGAGGCGCGGGGACCCGAGGGATTGTTTTGCGGCTGACCGTACCTCACGGTACCGTACGCTATTGCCGCGACCCCTGCTCCGCGCTCGCATGCCCACCCCCTCACCGCTCTCCCCGATCGCGCCTCGGATGCGCGGCCGCCGCGTACCCAATCGCTCCGTACCTCGGCCGTGGTGAAGCACTCGCGCGTGTGGATCGGGATCGGACTCCTGCTCGGGCTGGGCGCCGTCTACGGGCTCTTGCGCGATGTGGGTGTAATCGGCACGGCGTTGGACGCCATGGCCCTGAAAGCTATGTCAACGCCCTGGGCGCTTGGGGGCCGGTCGCGGTGATCGGGCTGATGGTGCTCGCGATCCTCGTCAGCCCCATCCCGAGCGCGCCGATTGCCCTTGCCGCGGGCGCCGCGTACGGACACACCTGGGGTACCTTCTACGTGCTCGCGGGCGCGGAACTCGGAGCGCTCGCCGCATTCGGCATCGCGCGGCTCCTGGGCCACGAGTTGCTCCGCCACTGGTTCGGCGACCGGCTGTCGCTCGGGTGGTTCGGCTCGCAGAACGCCCTCATGGGGCTCGTGTTCGCGAGCCGATTGCTGCCATTCATCTCCTTCGACGTGATCAGCTATGCCGCCGGCCTGACGGTGCTCTCGTTCTGGCGCTTCGCCCTGGCAACGCTCGCCGGGATCGCCCCGGCAAGCTTCCTCCTCGCCCATTTCGGAGGCGAGATGGCGACCGGCGAGAGCGACCGGATCCTGCTCGCGGCCGCGGGACCTCGGCGTGCTGGTCGCCATACCGCTTCTCGCCAAGGCCTTCCGCGATCAATTGAAGCGCCGCCGCGCACCCCGTCCCGACGCGCAAGGTCCGGACTTGCACTGAGCACTTGCGGTCGCTCCTGGGGCGCGGGCGCAGGGCGGTCTCGAGGCTCCCGCCAGGGCGGCGCCGCGCCCAATCAGGAAACCCGACCCCGCTCAAGGCCGCGAATCGAGACGTGGTCTCGTTCCTCGCCGCGTGGACCGCAGCGCAATCGGATTGCGGTCGAGCCGAAGCCTGCGCGAGCGTTTGCGAAACCTGGCGGAGTCCCGGCCGCATGGTGCGGACCGCGGACACCGCGTGAGCCGTTGGGGCTCTAAGTGCCCGCAATCGTTGCCGTCGCCGTGACTGCACTCGCGGTACGCGATCTGCTCCGCCGCGAAGCTTCTGTTCACCACACGCCGCGCCTCGGCGCGCGACGCCAAGCGCGGCGCTCGTGCAGTCGCGGAAGCGTCCTTGTACGGATCGAATCATCGCTTCGCGTTGCGAGGGTTCCTCATCGCTTGCCGGCTGCCGGGGCGATGCTGAACCGCGCCTGCATCGCACCCTGGCCAGGCAGCGTCAGAGACAGTACGATCTTAGCTCCGGCTGCCGGGTCGAAGCGGCCGGCGCCGGCGAGCGCGTTGCCTCCGGAGGCCATGAGCTTCACAGTCGATTTCGCTTTTCCGGTGAGCACCGTGGCGGTGGCCTCGGCACCCTTCGTGTCCACTTTTGCGTCCTTGGCGTCGGTGACGAACGCGCGCAATTCGTCGGCTCTCATCACCAGCTCCACGTGGTACTTGCCCGCATCCTCAACCACCCCGCCATTTGGGCCCGCCTTTTCCCCGTGCGCAAACACCGTTGCGCTCGCAAACATGAGCGCGACCAACCACGTTCCGAACCGACCCAATTCCATGGCAGATCTCCTTGTGCGCCGGCTAAACCGGCGAGGTGTTGTAAATGAAAGAGTTACACGGTGAAGGTGTAGCGACCCACACCGGCCCCGAGTCATGCGGAGTCGCCCGCAAGGGCGGCGTCGAGGCGTTGACAGGGGTACGTGCGGGCCGGGTATTCAGCCGCGAAAGAAGCTTCCTCCGGGGTGCCGACGCTGTAAGGAGAAGCGGAAGGCCACATCCGGCGCATCGATCTCGCAAGATGCGTCGGGACCCTGCGCGGTCACAGACCCCGTGCACGTACGGAAACACCTTGCGCGGGAGCCGGGAGATCCCTTGTTCGCCCAGAACAGCGGGCCGTGTCGGGAAGTCGATCGACGTACGCCGATGATGAACGGACAAGGGAAGTCGGACAGATCCGCAGTACCGACGAAGTCCCCGAACAAGGCCGGGCGACCGGCCGCGGAGGGGATGGAGGGAAGGGGTCTGGCCAAAGGGAACCTGCCAGAGCAAAACACGCTCCGGATGCAAAGCCGGGAAGGCGTGCGCAGTGCACTCGAGCGGGTACGTCAAGCGGCAAAGAAGGACAGGACGATGCGGTTCACCGCGCTCCTGCACCATGTCTACAGCCTCGACACGCTGCGCACGGCCTACTTCGGCTTGAAGAAGGAAGCCGCCCCGGGTGTGGACGGCGAGACCTGGCGTCACTACGGCGAGGCACTGGAGGAGCATCTTCAGGACCTCTCGGAGCGGCTCCAGCGGGGCGCGTACCGGGCAAGGCCGGTGCGTCGGGTGTACATCGCCAAAGACGGCGGCGGGCAACGCCCGCTTGGGGTGACGGCGCTGGAGGACAAGCTCGTCCAGCGGGCCGCCGTCGAGGTGCTGAACGCCATCTACGAGACGGACTTCCTCGGCTTCTCGTACGGGTTTCGCCCCGGGCGCAGCCAGCACAATTGCCTGGATGCGTTGTACGTGGGCCTGCTCACGAGGCCGGTGAACTGGGTACTCGATGTGGACATCCGTGGCTTCTTCGATTCGATCGATCACGGGTGGCTGGTGAAGTTCATCGAGCACCGCATCGCGGATCGGCGCGTCGTGCGGCTCATCCAGAAGTGGCTGAACGCCGGCGTGCTGGAGGATGGCAAGCGCATGCGTACGGAGGTGGGTACGCCCCAGGGGGCAGTGCATCGCCGCTCCTGGCCAACATCTACCTCCACTACGCGTTCGACCTGTGGGTGCGGGCGTGGCGCCGAACGCATGCGCGCGGCGAGATGATCGTCGTGCGATACGCCGACGACATTGCGCTCGGCTTCCAGGTGAAGTCCGATGCCGAGCGGTTCCGCGGGGCACTGGCCGAGCGGTTGGCCAAGTTCGCGCTTGAGCTGCATCCGGAGAAGACCCGGCTGCTGGAGTTCGGCCCGTATGCGGCCGAGCGCCGTGCACGCAAGGGGCTCGGGAAGCCCGAGACGTTCAACTTCCTTGGCTTCACGCATATCTGCGCGACCAAACGAAGCAATGGACGCTTCACGGTGCTGCGGCAGACGATGCGCAAGCGCCTGCAGGCGAAGCTGCGCGAGGTGAAAGCCGAGTTGCGGCGACGCATGCATGCGCCCATCCCTGCGCAGGGTCAATGGTTGAGCGCGGTCGTCGATGGGCACTTCCGCTATTACGGGGTTCCCATGAACAGCCCGGCGCTGCATCTGTTCCGGTTCCACGTCGGTCGACTCTGGCATCGCGCGCTGTGCCGGCGCAGCCAGCGCGGCCGGGTGCGCTGGGAGCGCATGCGGCGCCTGCTCCGGCGTTGGCTGCCCGTTGCGCGCGTGTGCCATCCCTATCCTCTACGTCGCTTTGGCGTCATCACCTGAGGCAAGAGCCGGATGCGGGAAAGCCGCTCGTCCGGATCCGTGGAGGGGGTGATCAGCAATGGTCATTCCTACTCCGACTTCTCAGCGTTGGAACTCACTTTGCCGCCCAGTAAAGCCGCAAGATGCCGGCCTCCGTACTGAACGATCCCGTCTCGCGCACCGCGGCGAACCCGGCGCGCGCGATCAGCGCCGAAAGGTGGCCGGCCCCGTGGTGCGCCGTCCTCTCGAACCCGTCGAGCAACTGCACCGCGACGAACGCGACCCGCCTGGCGCGGTTTGCGGGCCGGCCCCAAGCGGCGACATGCAAATCGCCACCGTTCTTTGAGCGCGCACCGCACCTCGCGTAGAGCCGCGCCCTTCTTTGTACTCGTCAAGTGAAAAAACAAGAGGCTCGGAGGCGACGCGGTCAAATGATTCTGTGACAAACGGCAGTGCCTCGGCACGTCCGAGCTCCCGGTTCCCGAGGATACCGGCGCGCTTGGCCTTGCCCTGCGCGATCACCAGCGCCTCGACGTCCGCATCGACCCCGGTGGTCGCCGCCGCCGGATTGCGGTACGCGAGCGCGGCGGCAAGTGTCCCGGTCCCGCACCCGAGATCCAACACGTGCTCGCCAGGGCGAGCGCCAACCTGCTCGACGAGCATGCGCTTGACGGTACGGTCGCGGGTCGTCACCCAACCCACGCGGTCGTAGAAGCGCGTGAGAACGTGATACCGGAGCGACGGGATGTAGCGGGCCGGCAGCATGGCAGGTATCTTCTAGAACGCCTCCGCGCTGTGCAGCTTGAGCAGCCGCTCGAGCGGTCTCTCGCCCCACAGCCAGAACATCACCGGCGTGAGGATCGTGTCGAGGATTGTCGAGCTCACGAGCCCGCCGAAGATCACCACCGCCACCGGATGCAGGATCTCCTTGCCTGGCGCGTCGGCGGCGAGGAGCAGCGGCACCAGTGCAAACGCCGCCACCAGCGCGGTCATCAGGACCGGTGTCAGCCGCTCGAGCGAGCCGCGCACGATCATCGCCTTGCCGAATTTCTCGCCCTCGAACGCGCACAGATTGATGTAGTGGCTCACCTTCAGGATGCCGTTGCGCGTGGCGATGCCGGCGAGCGTGATGAATCCGATCATCGAGGCGACCGATAGGGGCTGCCCGGAGAGCCAAAGCGCGACCACGGCGCCGACAAGGGCGAGCGGGATGTTGCCCATGATCATCAGGGCGAGTGCCGCCGAGCGGTAGCGGCTGTAGAGGACGAGGAAGATGAGCGCGACCGAGATCGCCGAGAGCACCCCGATCAACCGTGTCGCCTCCTCCTGCGCCTGGAACTGGCCTTCGAGGCTGGTGAAGTAGCCGGTCGGCAGCGGGCTCGCCGCGAGCTCGGTACGCATGCGCCCGACAATCGTCGCGAGATCGGTGCCGTCGGAGTTGGCCGAGATCGCGATGCGCCGCCGCGTGTTGTCGCGGCTGATCTGGTTCGGGCCGTCGCCGTCCTCGATCTGCGCGATCAGCGACAGCGGGACGCGTCCGTTCGAGGTCTCGACCGGCAGCCCGCTCGAGCGCGTACTGCCCGCGTGCCGAGTCGGGAAGGCGCACGACGAGGTCGAAGCGGCGGTTGCCTTCGATCACCTGCGCCACTTTCTCGCCGCCGACGAGCGTTTCGAGCGCTTTCAGCACGGCGGCGGGAGAGACGCCGTAGGTCGCGGCGCGCTCGTAGTCCACCCGCACCTTGAGCTGCGGGATCAGCACTGCCTTCTCGATCTGCAGGTCGGTGATCCCGGGGATCTTCGCCAGACGATCGCGCAGGTTCGCCGCGAGCCCGCGCAGCGTGTCGAGGTCGTCGCCATAGACCTTGAGCGCGATCTGCGCGCGCACGCCCGAGAGAATATGGTCGAGTCGGTGCGAGATGGGCTGCCCCACGTTGACCACGGCCGGCAGCACGGCGAGCCGGTTGCGGATGTCCTGCAGGATCGCGTCCCGCCCGCGCTCGGAGCGCGCGAGGTCGACATCGATCTCGGTGGAGTGCACGCCCTCGGCGTGCTCGTCGAGCTCGGCGCGGCCGGTGCGCCGCCCGACGTGCGTCACCTCCGGCACCTGCTTAATTCCGAGCTCCGCCTGCATGCCGATCCGGTTCGACTCGGCGAGCGAGGTGCCGGGGGTTCAGCAGGAGGCTGATGGTGAGCGTGCCCTCGTTGAAGGGCGGGAGGAACGAGCGCGGAAACTGCGGTACGGCCGCGGCGGCGAGGACCACGGCGAGGACCGCTCCGACGAGCAGCAGCCGGGCATGATCGAAGGACCAGGCGAGCAGCCGGGCGTCCCACGCCTTGAGCTTCTTCACGAGCGGGCTGTAGTCCTCCTTCGCGCGGAGCTCGAAATGGAGTGAGAACCTCGAGCGCTTGCGCTCGACCTCGTGCGGGGTTTCGTTCCCCTTCGCGAGCAGGAAGTAGCACAGCACCGGCGTCAGCGTCACCGACACGAGCATGCTCGCGAGGATCGAGATGATGAACGCGACGCCGAGCGGCGCGAAGAGGCGCCCTCGATCCCGGAGAGCGCGAACAGGGGCACGAACACGAGCACGATGATCACGGTGGCGTAGACGATCCCGGAGAGCACTTCCTTGGTCGCGGCGGCGATCACCCCCAGCGCCGGCCGGAACGCGCCCTCGGCGACGTTGCGTTTGAGCCGCCGCAGGATGTTCTCCAGGCCCACGACCGCGTCGTCCACCAGCGCGCCAATAGCAATCGCAAGCCCGCCGAGGGTCATGGTGTTGATGGACAGACCCATCGCCTTGAACACCAGTGCCGTGATCAGGATGGACATCGGGATGGCAGTGAGAGAAATGAGCGTCGTGCGGACGTTGAGCAGGAAGAGAAACAGCACCACCGCGACCATGATCGCGCCGTCACGGAGCGCCTCCTCGACGTTGCCGATCGAGGCGCCGATGAAGTTCGACTGCTTGAAAATCACCTCCGGGGCGCTCATTCCGGCCGGGAGCGAGCGCGTGAGCTCGGCGAGCGCGGCTTCGATCTCGGCGGTGAGCTTCACGGTGTCAGCCGCCGGCTGCTTCTGCACCGAGAGGATCACCGCGGGCCGCGCGTTGTAGCTCGCGTCCCCGCGCTTCACCGCCGGGGCAGAAGCGCACCGCGGCCACCTGCCTGAGCAGGATCGGCTGGCCGTTCTTGGACGAGACGGCGAGGTTCTGCAGGTCAGCGAGCCGCGACGTGCGTCCGATGTTCCGGATGAGGTACTCGCGGGCGGCGGCCTCGAGGAAGCCGCCACTCGTGTTGGTGGCGTAGTTCTTGAGCGCGGACTCGATCGCCTCGAGCGGTACCCCGAGCGCCGCGAGCTGCGCCGGGTCGGGCTCGACGCGGTACTGCTTCACCTCGCCGCCGATCGGAATCACCTGTGCGACGCCCGGAATAGTGAGCAACCTGGGACGCATCACCCAGTCGGCGTATTCCCGGACCTGCATTGCCGATGCCCTTGCCGGATCGGCCGGCAGCGCGATCAGCATGATCTCGCCCATGATCGAGGCGATTGGCCCCATTTGCGGCGCGATGCCTTCGGGCAACTGCTCCCGCACGAGCGACAGGCGCTCGGCGACCTGCTGGCGGTTGCGGAAGATCTCGGTGCCCCAGTCGAACTCGACGAAGATGACCGCGAGGCCGATGCCCGACACCGAGCGCACCCGCGTCACGCCGGGCATGCCGTTCATCGCCGTCTCGATCGGGAAGGTCACCAGCTGCTCGACCTCCTCCGGCGCCATGCCGCCCGCCTCGGCGAGCAGTGTGACGGTCGGCTTGTTGAGGTCCGGAAACACGTCCACCGGCATCTGCTTCAGGGTGATGACGCCGTAGAAGACGACGATGAGCGAGGCCGCAAAGACGAGCAGGCGGTGGCGCAGGCTCTGGTCGATCAGAAACGCGAACATGACTAGCGCACCTGCGAGAGCACCGCTGCGCCCTCGGTGACGATCCGATCGCCGGCGGAGAGCCCCTCGGTGACCGCAACGTTCGCGCCATCGAGCTGCCGGGCGCGGACTTTCTTCGAGACGAAGTGCTCCGGCGCGTCGTGTACCCAGACTGCCGAATCACCGGCGCCGTCCTTGACGATCGCCGCGAGCGGCACGGCGATTCCCTTGAGCGTCTGCCGCGTCTGCGCCACCACTTTGACCGGCTGGCCGACCGCGAGCGGTGGCAGCGGCGGTGTGATCCTGAACAGCACCGGCAGCGCCTGCTCGCGCATCTGCTGCGCCCCGCCGATGAGCGCGAGCTGGAGGGCGGGCCCGTAATGCGGGATGCCGCTCGCACCGGCGAGGGTCGCCACGATTGCCGGGTCGTACGCGAGCGCCTCCACCATCAGCCGCTGCGGATCGATGATCTCAAACAGCACCTCGCGCGCCTCGACCACCTGGCCGTTCATCGCGGCGGCCGCGCTGATTACCCCCGACACGGGCGCCACGAGCGGCTCGCGATTAGCCAGGCTCGCACCCACCGCAGCCGAGCGCTCGGTCAGGCTTTGCAGGTCGGCCTTCGCGGTATCGATCTCCTTCTGCGGGACGGTGCCCTCCAGCGCCTGAAGACGCGCGAGTTTCTTCTCGGCGAGCGCGCGGTTTGCACGCAGCTCGGCGAGCGCCGCCTGCTGATTCCCGCGTTCGATGCTGCTCGCCACGGGACGCACGTACGCGAGCACCTCGCCCTTGGCCACCTTCTGCCCCAGGGTGGGTAGGCCGCGCGGCCCGCCCTCGACGCGCCCGGCCTGGCTCGACTGAACGTGTCCGCCGGCGTTCGGGTCGGTCACCACACGCCCGATCAGCTCGACGGTCTGGGCAAGATCGCCCACCGTGCCGACGGAGGTGCGGATGCGGAGCTGGCGCTGCGCGGCCTTGGGCACGAACAGGCTCCCGTCGGCAAGGCGCTGCGGAGCCTCCGCGGCGTTCACAGTCGCGGTGCGCAGTGCCGGCCCCGGCTTGCCCGCCTCCTTACTGTGGTCTTCACCCTCGTGTGCGGCGGCCTGGGCCGCGACGAGCAGCGCAGCGACAAGTGTCGTCAGTCCTCTCATGATGTCTCCTAGGAATCCGTTCAAGCTGCCCCCGGACCGGGTCGCTCTCATCGCTCCGGCGCCGAGCCTCGCGGGGGCGCAATCCGCGTCCATGTCGTGCCGGCGTCGGGAGTGAGGAACACGGCGCGCTCGAACGTCACAATTGCGAACTCGGCCCGGCGCGCCGGGTTCTGCGCGATGTTCGCCACCGCGTCGCGCTCGAGCGGCGGCAGCGCGGTCTCTTCGCGCGCGTCGTCCCCGATTGCCACGCGAAACAGGCTGGGCTTGCCGTCGAACGCGCTGAACCAGAGCAAATCGCCCTCGAGCGCAAAGTGCGCAGCCGTGGCATGCGCGCCCGCCATCACCTGCTTGAACTCGTCGCCGGCGTCTCGCGACAGGAACAGGCCCGCGCTGGTCGCCGCGGCAATCAACTCCGCCTGCGTCGGATGCACCGCGAGCGTGTGGAGCTCGCCGTGCAGGCCCCGCCCGCTGGCTCCGCGCCAGGCGGGCCCCTTGCCGATCATCCGGTAGATCCCCGGGCGCGGCATGCGCGAGTTTGGCGCCGGATTGTGGACGTACACCACGTTGTTTGCGTAGCCCGCAGCGACCACGTGGAACTCGGCCTCCGCCTCGAAGCCGAGCCTCGTCCAGGACCGCCCGCCGTCGCGACTGCGGATCAGGCCGAGCGGATTGGCGCGGCCAGCGCCTCGCGCGGGGTGCCCGCTGCTGATGATGAAATCGCGGGTGACCGCGAAGCCCATGAAGTCGTGCTCGGGCCCGGGCGCCTTCGACCAGCGGCCGTCGCTGTACACGGCAAGTCCATCGTGGCTTGGAATCATGAGTCGGCTACCGTCGGGGCTGTAGCCGAGACCGTGAACGTGCCTCAGGGTAACGGTCTCCAGGCCGAACACCGGCGCTGCGAGCGCCAGCGCTCCGGCACCGACGAGCGCCGTCCATCGCGAGCCGATTCGGGGCCTGGCGCTCATCCCGCGGTCCGCCTCGCGCGGCGCAGCACCAGCCATCCAATGCCGACCAGGAGCACCGCGCCTCCCACCGTCCAGGTGAGCCATTCACTCCAGGCGTGTCCGTGCGCCTCGTCGGGCGGCCTCGAGATGTCCAGCGTGCCCGAGAGCAGGTCCGACTCGTTACCGACCGTTACGCTAAATACCAATGCGTGCCGGCCGGGGCTGGCGAGCGCCCCTAGCGGAACGGTATACATGCCGGGCTCGGACGCCGCCATGCCGAGGGCTTTCAGGGCGCCGCTCTCCAGCTCGAGCGTGGCGCCGGTCACCGGAGCGTTGGTTGGGAACCGATCGAGATACACAACGAGATTGCCGCCGGAGACGACACCCACCAGTTCGAAAGCCTCGGAAACCGCCGCGACGCGCGGGATGCTCGTCTGGACCGCGGGCGTCGGGGGCGGACCGTGGTCCTCGCCCTCGTGGCCGAACGCGCTCGGACCGGGCACGAGTGCGGCGAGAAACAGGTAGACCAAGCGCTTCATGGCATCACTCCCACCGCCTGATTGAGTCTCGACACCGCTCGCGCCCGCTCCACCTCGGCCCGGGTCAGGCCGAGTTCGGCGTCGAAGCGCTCATTCTCTGCACGCAGCCGCGAGACGAGATCGATCTCGCCGAGGGTGAACGCCCGCGCGATCAGCTGCTGCGTTTCCGCGGCCAGCTCGAAGCGCGCAGCGGCGAAGCTGCGAATCGTTTCCGCCTGCGCGAGACCGCGCCGCGCCACCTCGATCTCGACGGCGACCCGGGTGCGCTCGAGTTCGTATTCGGCCTGCACCTCGATCAGCTCAGCGTTCGCCGCCGCGATGCGCGGCCGGTTGCGCGCGTCGGTCGCAAAGGGCAGCTGAACTTGAGGATGAGGGAATTGTCGTAAGGCTGGTCGAACGCGCCGCGCTCGCGGCGCATTCCGAGCGCGAGTTCCGGGTTGTCGCGCCGGTCCTCGGCGGCCTGGGTGAGCTTCGCCCGTGCCGCCCCGGCGGCACGCTGACGGCTGGAGAGCCGCGGATGGTCGTCGAGCGGGGGTGCAAGGCCGGCGGTCTCCTCGGCTGCCGACACGGTGGTCATTCCGGTCAACGTCTGGAAGCCCTGTCGCACCCGGAATGCTTTGAGCTCGGCCTCGACCGCTGCCGCTCGCGCCGACTGCTCGGCCCCCTGCGCCTGGTTGAGATCCACGCGCGCGAGATCGCCCGCCTTGACGCGCCGCGCAACATCAGCGGCGAGCGCGGCGGACTCCTCGACCTTGCGTCGCGCGAGCGCCAGCTCGACGTCCGCGATCCGCACGTCCCAGTAGGTTTCGCGCACCTCCCCCGCGACCTTCCATTTGGCGACGGTGAGGCTCCCATCGAGCTGGGAGCGCTCGGCGTCGACGACCGCCGTCTGCCGTGCGCTCTGCCCGGGCAGCCAGAGCGGGAACGCGAGCTCGGCCTCGTACTCGCGCTGGCCCTCGTTCTGGAATGGCGCGTCGCTGCGTGCGCCGAGACCAAGCGACGGTGGCTGCGGCGTGAGCGCACCTGCCGCGTCGCGTCGCGCGGCGAGATCGGCCTCGCGCGCGCTCTGCGCGCGCGCCGCGGGCTGCCGCGCCCACGCCGCGTCGACCGCTTGGCGCAGCGTCTGCGCATGCGCGGGAACCCCCAGCGCGAGCGCCACGAAGAGCAGCAAACTTTTCATCTAAGTCCCCGGGTGTCGAAGCCGTTCGCAGGAATCAGGCGCGTGCCGGCTAGGGCCGCTCGATGCGCGTCACGACGTAGGCGCCGCCCACCTTCTCCATGCCGAACTTCACCTTGTCGCCCGCCTTCACCTGGTCGAGTATCGCTGGGTCCCTCACCGGGTAGACCATGGTCATGGGCGGCATGTCCATGTTCGGGATCGCACCGTGGCGAATCGTGAGCTTCTTCGCCTCCTTGTCCACCTTGCGAATCTCGCCCTCGGCGAGAGTGCCGTCGGCCTCGCCCATCATGCCCTTCCCGCCCATCTGCCCCATTGGGGATTTTCCTGAGTCCGTCATCGAGCCCGCGCCCGTCTGAACCTGCGTCATGCCCTGCGCACCCGCCTGCTGCGCGCCGACGCTGCCCGCCAGTGCAACGATGAAAAGGAACGTTTCGATGCGTTTCATTCCGATCTCCGTTCGTATGTGCTGCAACCAAATTTGCCCGCGCCCCAGCGCGGTCTCGCTCGTCCTCAGCCGGACTACGGTCTGCGCGCGCTCACCACGACCTTTCCGGTCATCCCCGCCTCGAAGTGGCCCGGAACCGTGCACGCGAAGTCCACGGTTCCGGCGCGCGTAAACTGCCACACGATCTCGCGAGTCTCACCGGGATTCACGAAAGCCTGATTCGGCTCCTCGTGCTCCATCCCGGGATGCTTGCGCATCAGCTCGGCGTGCGCCTTCAACTCCTTCATCGAACCGAGCACGAGCTCGTGCGCGACCTTCCCGGTGTTCTTCACCACGAACCGGACCGTCTCGCCGCGCTTCACGGCGATCTCCGCGGGCCGGTAGCGCATGTCGTCGCCCGAGGTGATCTCGATCGTGCGCGAGACTTTTTTGGGATCACCCGGCTTGCCGAACTCGGGGCCGTGGCCCGCGTCGGCGAGGACGAGTGCGGGCAACGACAGGGCGAGGGCGGAGAGGGTGGCGGTGATTGCTTTGTACATTGGAATCGCTCCTATGGAGATCGGGGGGCTGGATTGCAGGGGGTTACCGGCTCGAGGCGGCGCTCGCGGTCGCGAGCTTGGGCAGCTCACCGGTCCATTCGTAGGCGACCGTACCGGGCGGGTGCTTGTACCAGCCCGGATCCGTGTAATCGTTGCGCGCGAGACCCTCGCGCACCTTCACGACCGTCAACATGCCGCCCATCTCGATCGCGCCGAACGGGCCGGTACCGGTCAGCATCGGCAGCGTGTTGTCCGGAAGCGGCATCTCCATCTCGCCCATGTCGGCCATACCCCGCTCGCCCATGACCATGTAGTCGGGCACGAGATTCATGACGCGCTGCGTAATGCCGCGGGGATCGACACCGATCATGGTCGGTACGTCATGGCCCATCGCGTTCATCGTGTGGTGCGACTTGTGGCAGTGGAAGGCCCAGTCGCCGGGATCGGTCGCGTCGAACTCGATTGCGCGCATCTGGCCGACGGCGAGGTCTGCCGTCACCTCGGGCCAGCGGGACCGGGGCTCGGTCCAGCCGCCGTCGGTCCCCGTCACGACGAACTCGTGCCCGTGCAGGTGGATCGGATGGTTGGTCATGGTCAGGTTGCCCATGCGGATGCGCACGCGATCGCCTTTTCGACACACGATGTGGTCGATCCCGGGAAAGACCCGGCTGTTCCACGTCCACAGATTGAAGTCGAGCATGGTGGCCACTTTCGGAGTGCGGCTCCCGGGCTCGATGTCGAACGCATTGATGAGGAACACGAAGTCCCGGTCGACCTTCATGACCGAGGGGTTGCGTGGATGGGTGATCCAGAACCCCATCATCCCCATCGCCATCTGCAGCATCTCGTCGGCGTGCGGGTGGTACATGAAAGTGCCAGGGCGCTTGGCCTCGAACTCGTAGACGTAGGTCTTGCCTGGCGGGATCTGCGGCTGGGTGAGCCCGCCGACGCCGTCCATGCCGTTCGGCAGCCGCTGGCCGTGCCAGTGAATCGTCGTGTGCTCGGGCAAGCGGTTGGTCACGAAGATCCGCACGCGATCGCCTTCGACGACCTCGATCGTCGGGCCCGGGGACTGGCCGTTGTAGCCCCATAGGTTCGCCTTCATGCCGGGCGCGATCTCGCGAACGACCGGCTCGGCGACGAGGTGGAACTCCTTCACGCCGTCTCGCATGCGCCAGGAGCGCGGTCCAGCCGTTCAGCGTCACGACCGGCTGGTACGGGCGGCCATTGGGCGGAGCGAGCGGCGGCTGGGTCGCCGCGCTCGACTGGAGGACCGGTTCGGGAAGCGCGGCAAGCGCGGCGCGTGAGACCGCCGCGGCGCCGATCGCCGCCCCCGCGGAGATGAACATTCTGCGTGAGAACATCGTTCGGTTTCCTCGTCCGGTTCAGTGGGGGCCGCCGCTCGCGGCCGCCGTGGGCGTCGCCCGGCGCCGGGCGGCGGATCGCGCCCCCCCGCCCACGCCGAAGAGCGCGGCCTGCAAATCGGTCTCGGCGAGCCAGTACTCGCGCGTCGCCTCGATCGCGGCGCTCACTGCGCTCACCTGCGCGCGCGCGTCGGCGAGCAGCTCGAACACGCTGATGAGCATTCCGTTGTAGCGGAGCTGGTTCTCATCCGAGATCCTCTTGCGGAGCGGGACGATCTCGTCGCGGTAGTGCTTCGCCGCGTCGTAAGTGCTGCGGTACGCCGCGTACGCCTCGCGCAGTTCCGACTGCGCGTCGACCGCCGCCTGCGTGATGCGGCTCACGGCCTGCATGTAGAGCGCCTCGGCCTGCGCCACCCGGGCCGTCCCGAAGTCGAACAGCGGGATCTCGATGCGGAAGTCCCAGCCATACGCGAAGGGCTCGCCGTTCTCCGCGGTTCGCGCGCGCCCGACCTCGAACGCGTTTACGAAGCGCGTCGCCTGCACGAGCCCGAGGGATCGGGCAAGGCTGTCCGCGTCGCGCCTGGCCGCGCGGATGTCGAGGCGCTCATCGGGCGCGATCGCTGCCACGTCCGCGGGCGATTTCGGGGCGGCGGGCGGATCGGGAAGCCGCTCGGGCAACCGGTAGCCCGCGTCGGCGCCTTCGAGCCCCATCAGACGAGTGAGGCGCTCGCGCGCGGCGTTCGCCGCAAGGCTCGCGCGGGCGTAGGCCGCAGTCGCCTCCGCGTAGAACACCTGTTCGCGCATCTGCGTGAGGCGAGGGAAGTTGCCTGCGGCGGCCATCCGCCGCGCGAGCTCGGCGCTCGCCTCGGCCGAGGCCTGCACCTGCGCCATGTAGCGCACCGCCTCCTGCGCGGACACGGCCTCGACCCATGCGCGCCGCGTGTCGTAGGCGACTTGGATCGTCGCCCGGGCGACGTCGGCCTGCACGCGCGCGAAGCGGCTCGACTCGAGCTGGTAGCGCAGCGGCAGGGTGAGAATCTCGAGGACCCCGATGCCGATCGATTGCTCGATATCCGCGACATCGTTGCCGCGCTTGGTGCGGAGCGATGCGATGCGGATCGCGGGAAAGCGCCCTGCAGCGACCACGTCGGCCTCGGCGATGCCGAGCTCGTTGTACGTGGCCTGCAGGCCGGGGTTGTGGACGAGCGCGACCTGCACGGCGTCCTCGGCGCTGAGCGGCTGCATGAGCTTCGCGCGAACGAGCTTCGTTGCCTCCGCGCGTTCGGCGTCGGTACGCTGCCACCGGGGCTGCGCGCCGACGGCCCGTTGCGCGGTCTGCTCCACGGAGCCGAAGCCGCCGTCGGTCGAGAAGGTGGCGCAGCCCGCGAGCGCGAGCATCGCGAGTGGCGCCGACAGGCGTTTAGTTCGATTGGCTGCCATTGCGCGGCATCTCCATTTCCTTGCGGGGCGATTGCGGGGCCGAGCGCGCAGCGGGTGGCGCGGCCGGCGGGCGGGCGCGTAGCGCGCCCATGTGGCCACCGACGCGCCCGACGGTGTTGTTCAGCTCGCGCCAGGCGCCAAGCGGCTCCTCGGCATACGGCCGATATCGCTCAAACGGCGAGTGGTACGCGGGGATGGGACCCGGCGGGGCCGGGTCCGCCGAAGTGCGCTGGGCGGCTTCCTGCGCAACAGCCGCAGCCGCGGCGGCGCAGGCGAGCGCTGCCGCAATGAGTCTCCTGGCAAACATCGAATCCGAGCTCCATGCACGAGGCGGCGCCGGCGGCGGCCGATGCCGGCCTCAATTCGACAAGGGGGAACTCACGCGCAAACGCCGCAGGCCGCGCCTGCGCGCATCAACGCGCGAAGAGCCTCAGAGCACCGCGAGAGGCGGGCGCTTGGGCAGCTCGGAGATGAAGCTCGGGAGGGGATCGAGCGCGATCGGCTCGATGTGGGGCGACGGTGGACCGAACAGTGCCGGTATCGCGAGCGGCATTGCGGCCGAGAGATGGTGGCAGCAATCCTGCGCGGGCGCGGGCAGTTCGGTGGAGGAATCACCGGAAGCGTCACCGCCCTGGAGGACCTCGGGCGCCGCAGCGGGGCCATGCGCGTGCGTGCTCGTCCCATGTCCGACGCCCGGCTTCTCGGCGCACTTGGTGGCGAGAGCGGTTGCGGCGATCCCCTGCAGGGGCAGCCACAGGCACAGGAACAGGACGAGCAGACGCTTCACCGGATTACGCGGTAGGACACATTGTTCGGGCCGGACTCTAACGCATTGCAGACCGCGGGGCAATGCGGAAGTTCCGCAGGACTCATCCTGGCCGGGAGCGGTCGTGCCGGAATTCACGGGAGGCCGACGGCCGGCGCATCCGCGCCAGCGCCGGAAGCATGCAGATCGCGATCATGTGATGTACGTAAAATCGACGGGATGGCGCACAGCGGTGTCGCGGAAAGCGCGACGCGCGGATCCCGACGACGCACCACCATTCTGCCCGCCATTGCGCAGGGGAACGATGCTACGACGTCGCTGGCGGCCAGAAGGTCTCCGGCGTAGCCTCGGAACGCGTGCGGATCAGGTACAGCTTCTCGATCGGCACGACAGCGACCACGCCATCGCCCGGCAGCCCGGTGTGAGCCTCCTCCATGATCGCCGAGGCAATCGCCTCGACCTCGTCCTTCCTGGTGAAGATCTCCACTCTGACTTCATCGTTCAACCAGTTTGGTGCAAAAAGTTGTGATACTCCCCGAATCCCTTGACCTTGGTCACGTTAAGGCGCTCGACCCCTAGTCCCTCCAGCTTCTTTTCGACGACCTGCAGCTTGTCGCTCGGAAAATTTGCAATGATCAGCCTTGCGTCCATGATGGTTCTCCTCTCGTCATTCCCCCTTCACTCCGCGGCCCTCGGGACGAACATCGTTGTGGTGAGCAGGATTGTCGTGCGATCCGCCGGTGTTTGAACTCGAGCCCAGGCGAGGGCCTTCACCTGCCCGAATACCTAGCCCTAGCGCCTCCCGCCGAGCACACGCTCGATGATCGGCGCGATGTAGTCGGCGGGCCGCGCACCGACGACGACCTCCGTCGCGCCGGTCCGGTTGCTACGGATCAGCGTGGTCGGCGTGCCCGACATCCGCACCGCGACGGCATCCGCCAGGTCTTCATCGACACGCTTCGCAATCGCGGGGTCGGTCAGGCACCTGGCGAATGCCGCGCCGTTCAGACCCAGGCGCGCCGCCAGCGCGGCTTCGGAATGCTCCGCCGGCAGGCTGGCGCCGTTGGACCGCGTGTGCTCGAAGATCGCGTCTGAATACTTCCAAAACATCTCGTTTCCTCCGAGCTTCCCGGCGCATTCGCTCGCGATGGCTTCCCGTCGCGCGGCCGGATTGTGGAACTCGAGCGGCAGGTGGCGATAAACCCAGTTGACCCGGTCGCCGAATTTCCGCGTGAGCTCGCCCAGCGTGGGGTGGAAACGCTTGCAATACGGACACTCGAAGTCGAAGTACTCGATGATCGACACCTCGGCCGCAGCGTTCCCGCGCATGTGGTCGCGGCTGCGCGACACCGGTCTCGCGGCCCCGACCCGGTCGCGTAGCGCCGACTCGCGCTGCTCTTCCGCGGCCTGCTGGGCCGCCCGCTGGCGATTGACGACGCGCGTGATCGCTACCTCCACCGCGCGATCCAGCACGCCGTCGGTCTCAAGCTTGCGCACGATCGCATTACCAGCGCAGGATCGGGTTCGGCCGCGGACCGTGCAGCCGGCTCGGCGGCATGCGCCGGCAGCATCGCCGTCGCGGCGACAAGAAACATACCGATGAGGTTCTTCATGGGGAATCCTATGGCGTTAGGCGCAGTGATCGAATGCGGCGACGGATCAGGGTTTATCGGGTGCAGCCCGAGCCGACGGGACGTCCTTGGTGGCGGCCCGGGCGATTCCCTTGCTGCCGCGCCCCATGCACAGCCCCGCCGCGCACATCGCGACGCACGGCAGTACACCGACGACCAGCGACGAGAGACCCGCGGCGACCAGCCAGTCCCAGCTCAGGAGGACGCCCGTTGAAACGCCCGCGAGCGCCAATCCGAGGATGGCCGTTCGGAGAGCGAGGCGGCCATCCAGGGTAAGCCAGCGCAGCGCGGTCGCGGACGGGGCTGCGGCGAGTCTTCGGATGTTTTCCATTGGAACTGCTCCTTCAGTGGTGAGAGGGGCGAGCGAATTCGCCGGCGTAGCGGAAGTGCGAATGCATTCGCCCGAATCGCTGAGAAACGTGTCCCGGAGGCCATCGTCCACGATCCCCGCGGCACGTTCGGGTCGACCGCCGAACTCGCCGCGGACGGGAATGGAGCAGCCACACCGTCCGCGACGAACCCGCTCCCAAGATCGCGTCTCGTCCACATGGCTCTTCTCCGGTATTCGCACGCGCACGCCGACCGGCAGGCGGATCGCGTGCGGCTATTTCCCTTTCGATCCGGCGATCCGGATCCGAAGAAAGTCGATCGCGGCCGGGCTGTCCCATTCGGCCGGTCCGAGCAGGCGCCCGATCTCCTTGCCGTCGCGGTCGATGAGCACGCTGGTCGGAATCGCGGCCGAGCGGACCGCGGCGCTCGCCTCGCCCTGGTCGTCGCTGTAGATGCGCAGGGCCGTTACGCCGGTCTCGCTGTAGAACGCGCGCACCTTGGGCGCGCCCCCCACGCTCGATCGAGATCGCGAGCACTGCGAAGTCGGATCCGCCGAGCCTCATTTGCAGCCGGTCGAGCGAGGGCAACGAATAGGAATTTCAAACCACCCTTTTCCCCATGCGCGACTCTATCGCCGGCGCGGCCGAGCGTCGAATCACGCGCGTGTCTGGTGAAAACTCCTCCGCCCGCGATGCCCGGGGAGCCCTGAATCGACCGGAATGGCCTCACGCCGAGGTCGTTTGAGCGCTTTGCGCGAGCACGGGCCGGGCCGCATCGCCGGCCCCGTTGCACAACCGTTCCTTGAGTTTCAGGCATCGCCCGGGCGCTCGAGGCGGCCGCCCCCGTCATCGCGCGGCAGGTCGAGGCGGGCGAGCGCCAGGCCGAGCTCGAGCGGCGGCAATGGGAGGAAGCGGAGCGGCAGCGGCGCCGGGAAGAGGCGGCGCGGCGGCGCGCGGAAGCGCTTAAGGAGAGCCGGGCGGAGCTCGCGGCGATCATCGATCACTGGGCCGAGGCGAAGCGCGTCGAGGCGTTCTTCGAGGATGCCGGGCGGCGTGCCGCGAGCCTGGAGGCAGGGGCGTCGAGCGCCATGGTCGAGCGCCTGGAGCGGGCCCGGAAACTCCTCGGCGGCGTGGATGCCCTCGAGCGGTTCCGGTCGTGGAAGGCCCCGGAGGAGCGCTAGCCGCTTACAACCGACTCACCGCCCGCCGTCATAGGGGCGACTCGCCACACTTCAGCCGTAAGGTGGCGAGTCGGGTACGCTACTTGAGGCCGCATCGGGCTGCATACGCCATGACGGCTGCTTTGCCGAAACCAGTCGTTCAACAGCGCTATCGACCCAAAGCAGGCAACTCCCTATCGCATGGGCACTGTGCTGCGCTGACCCTTGTCGACGATCACAAACTCCAGAAACACCAATCTTTCGGTGGTACTCGGGTTTCTATGTGCGTGAACTGTCCCTGGCCGAACGTGCAGGCTCTCGCCAGGCTTGAGATTGACGGCCTCCTTTCCCTCCTCCTGCCAGACCCCCTTGCCCTCGAGCACGTAGAACACGACATGTGAGGGGTGGTAATGCTTCGGATTCTGCCCGCCCGGAGCGTACGTCGTATGGAGCACGCGAAACTCTTTTCCAGGCATCGTTGGGTCATCAAAGACGTGCCGGGCGACAGCGGTGATCCCTTCGCGCTCCCCGTGGGCTCCGGCCAGTGCCTGCGCATCGGCGATAGCTGGAGCCAAGACGGTAGCGCACATCATGAGCGTGGTTCGCATGGGCATTACTCCTTCGATTGGGTGGTGGTAACGCAGCGCAGCTTAGCAAGTGGCTATACTCCAGTTATCAAAAGTTGGCTTTCCGCTATACCCAATCAGTAATAGCGATGCGCGCCGTAGACATCACCCGGCGTATAACGTTGCGCGAGCTTCGCTTGTTCGTCACGGCCGCGCGTTCGGGAAGCATGTCGAAGGCAGCGAGTGACATCGGCCTCACCCAACCTGCGCTGTCAAGATGCATAACCGAGCTCGAGAGAACCTTGGGCGTGTTGTTGTTCGACCGGACAAATCGAGGAATCTCCCCGACCCCGCATGGGGGAGGTGCTCCTCCGCCGCGCGACGGGCGTCTTGGAAGAGCTCCGCCACGCCGTCGACGAGTTGCGGTCTCTCTCCGGCGCGAGCGGCGGCGACCTGCGCATTGGCGGTACGCCCACGATGTGTGCTGGGCTAGTGCCCGCCATCATGAACAGCGTACTGGGCGATCACCCACAGTTTCGGTTTGAGGTCGCCGAGCTCGACGCAAGGAAATTGACTGACGAGCTGGCTGCAAGGTCGGTCGATATCGGCATAGGCGCGCAACACGCCGCGGGGGACGCCGACGGATTGGTATTTGAGGAGCTGTTTGCCGATCGGCTTTTCATCGTCGCAGCCGCGCGCCATCCGCTGGTTAGCAAACGATCGATCAAGTTGGAGGACGTCGCGCGCATGCAGTGGGTGCTACCGGGAGCAGATGCGCCGGTAACCGTGCAACTCAGGAACGAATTCCGCAAGCGCGGTTTAACTCTCTCGGAGACAGCCGTGACGACGATGTCCATTTCTGTTCGGTATAACCTTATCGGCAGGAACAACTTCCTCACAGTCGTATACGGTTCTGCTCTTCGCCTGGGGAACGCCCCAGGGTTTGTACGCGTGCTTCCCATCGATCTGCCGGTAGGCATTTCCATCGGGATCCTTCGACCAAGAGGCCGAACATTGGCGCCGAGCGCGGAAGTCTTTGTTCAAGCGGCTCGGAGGGTGGCTCGTCAGGTGCGGTCACTGCGCGCCAAGGAATTGCAGCCCCAGAAGTCCGGACGGTCAGCCACCGAATGACTGGTCCTGGCCAGATCAGCGAAGTCCACGAGCGTCCGGTTTGCTCAGGCGCATTGGCACAGCGACCACGACGCAGGAGCGTGAGCAAGAAGGCGCGGCGGGACGGCAAGTTGCTCGGAAGAGCGCAGCGGCGAGAGCGGGCTGCGGAGCCCTTTGGCTCCGCGCTCTTTCCTGCCGAGTACCTGGTGCGGAACCAGGCTGTATCATTCAACGAGGGTGATCACCACCAAATCAAGCGCTTAACGCCCACATCTCGGGCGTTGAATGATACAGTTGTATGAACGTAAGTAGCTGATCTACAAGAAGAAATTCACTTTTGGACGTACCGCCTACGAACCAGGGGGTCGTGGGTTCAAATCCTGCCGGGCGCGCCAGTCATTCAAGGCCTTAGCGAGAGCTAGGGCCTTTTCATTTTTGGCCTTGCTATGCATTTGCTATAGCTGATTGGGGTTGTTTCTTCATCTGAGCGCACTTGTGGGTGACGACGCTACGACAGGTGATACTTCGATGGGAATCCAGCCATGGCGCAAAGACCAGCGCGGCTCACCGATCAGATCGAGATCCTCCGCCGGTACCTGCCGACTGCGCGGGCCAACTTCAACCGCGCATACCGAGAGTCGTTCACCACCAGGCGTCGGGACTGTCCGTTCGCGCGCGAGCTGCAATACCTCCGCTTCAAACAGGCTTCACACCTGCTCAAGCTCACCGAGGCTTGTCTGGCTGAGCTGCGCCATCAGCGGGCGCTGTCACTTGCGCCGTTCCAGCCGGGCGACCCGATCCGCGTCTGCACCACCATGAAGGGCCACAAGCCGGATCCGCGACGATATCTCGTGTTCGACGTCGAGTGGCGGAAGGGCGACAACTACATCTACGTCGTGCACGAACTCACGAAGCGGGGGAGCCTGCACAAGAGGCGCTGGCGGACGTGGCTCTGTCCCAGCAGCTGGATCTCGAATCGGCCCCGGGCGGCTCCTTGACGGAACTGCCGAGGGTCGATTCCGAGATTACCGCGATCAGGAAGCCATGCGGGGCCCTGCCCGGGCAAACGAGCTCGAGGCTACCAGATGTGCCTACGTTATTGCGCTTGCCGGTGCACCAGACCTTCGAGCGAGACGGTGTAGTTGCTGTGCTTCTCGGAATAGCGGATGCAGTACCGCGTCGGGTAGTAACCCGGTTGCGCCCACGCCTTCGGTTGCTTGATGGGCATGCATGCGTTCGGCTTCCCGAGCAGGTAATCGCGCGTGATCATCGGCTCGTAAAAAGTGATTTGTCCGTCGTACGCACCATAGATCCAGGTATGGGTGAACGGCTTTGCGTTCTCCTTCGCGAGTTCCGGTGTCTTCGCGTCGATCAGGTGATTTCCCATCTTGCCGACGGCCGCTCCGACGCTGACATGCTCGGGGTGGACGTACTGCGCCGGGACGGGCTTCAGTGCCCGCTCGCGATCCGCGCAGTCGATGAATATTTCGCAGCCTCCGACGCGAATCGCGTCGATCTGAGCCTCGTCCACCATGTAGAAGTGCATGTCGAAATGCGCGACCGACCAGGGCGGCGGCGGATGGCCGTGCGGGTTCCAGTTGAAGCCGACCCAGCGAAACGGTAGCTCGTTCTTTCCCGCCACCGACTGCGGCAATGCCAGTCTCAGTTCGTAATCCCCCTCGCACTCGCCCTGATCGTCGATGCGGCCGTTCTTGTTCAGGTCGAAGCATCGGCTCGTTTTGTTCGGCGTTGCCGGCAGGCCTTCAAGCGCCCCGGCAGTGAAGGAAATGCCGATCGCCGTGGGCTTGCCATCCGCGGCGGTGACGACATAGGTGCGCACCGTCCCCTTGCCCAATTTCTGTTTCTCTCCGAACAGCAGATTTGGATCCGCCTGTGCCGGATCCGCGGCGAGTACGCCAACCGTCATGGCGGCAAGCAAGATTGCTGGACGACCGTTCATTTTCAATCCCCCGGTGTGTATGGTGGTCGCGAGCGCCTGCCGGTCCTTTTTGTCTTGCGGGGCCTTGTGCGCATCGGCGCGCGAGGCCGCCAGAACCTTACGAATAGGAATTTCAAACCACCCTTTTCCCCATGCGCGACTCTATCGCCGGCGCGGCCGAGCGTCGAATCACGCGCGTGTCTGGTGAAAACTCCTCCGCCCGCGATGCCCGGGGAGCCCTGAATCGACCGGAATGGCCTCACGCCGAGGTCGTTTGAGCGCTTTGCGCGAGCACGGGCCGGGCCGCATCGCCGGCCCCGTTGCACAACCGTTCCTTGAGTTTCAGGCCGCCTGGAACAACTCCGGCAGCCGTGCCGGGGAGCGCGGCGGGGCGCGCGCGGGCAAGCCCAGGTGGGTGAGGATTCTGACAATCAGCGCAGGCTCTTCGATGGCAGCGATGATCTTTAGCGTGCCGCCACAGGCCGGGCAATGCTCGATGTCGATGTCGAACACGCGCTTGAGAAGCCGCGCCCAACTCAACCGCGCAGCTGCGTGCGCAGGCTCGTGGGCAGGCTCACTGGCTTTCTCGAGCGTGCCCGGCACGATCACGGCGCGAAGCCCCGCATGGGGTGCGAGCACCCCGTGAAAGCGGATGAGGTGCAGGCGCGGGCGCGGCACCAGCGCTGCCAGGCGCTGCATGAATTCCAGTGGCGACAGCCTGAGGTGGGTGGTGCCGTCGCGCCTGGGGCTCTTCAGTTGCAGCACGACCTCGCCCTTGCCGTTGCAACCGAGCCGCGCGTTGGCGATCGCCGGGCGGGTGATGTAGCGGCACAGCCGTTCGAGTTGCTTGCGTTGATCCGCGCCGCAGCGCACCCCGGCATGCAGGCTGAAGCCGTGCGCCTGGGCGCACAGGGCCGAGGTGGCTTTGTCGTCCCGGCCGGGCACGGTGCGCAGGCCGAGCACCTTCTGTCCGGCGCGCGGCCCCAGCGCGATGCGATAGGTGCACGAGGCCGCTTGCAAGGGCGTGAGCGGGTCAGCAGGATCGAGGTCGGCCAGGTAAGTCATGCCCTCCTCTTCGAGCAGATGGCCTGAGCGTGTCAGCCTCTTGAGCAGGCGCGTGATGATCTTGCCGAGGAGCTCCTGCAACTCATCTCGGGTCGGCGCACGCGCCTGCCGGAACACCGGTTCACCTCCGCCGCGCCGATACACGCCATCGAGCACCAAGCAGTGCAGATGGATGTTCAGGTTGGCGGCCGAGCCGAATCGCTGGATGAGCGTGACCGCGCCGGTGTCGGCTGTGGCGCGGCCCAGGCCGGCCTGCCCGAGCAGAAACCGCGCGATGACGCGGTGCACGATGCGCAGCACCGGCGTGAGCAACTCGGGCTGCGCCGCGAACAGGATGCGCAGCGCAATGGGAAACGACAGCACCCACTGCCTGACCGGCACTCGCGGGATGACCCGATCGACCAGGTACGCGGCGCTCTCGGCCATGCGCCGCGCGCCGCACGAAGGGCAGAACCCACGTCGCTTGCACGAGAAAGCGACAAGCTTCTCGTGCGCGCACTCGGCACAGCGCACGCGAAGAAACCCGTGCGCCAGAACGCCGCATTCGAGAAAGGCCTCGAACTCGTCCTTGACGAACCCGGGCACGCCCGTGCCGGTCCTGGCTTCGACCTGCGCGAGGAACGTCTCGAGGTGTTCGCGCACCAGGCCGTGCAGGATCGTCTCCTCCGGGCGCCGCCGCTCGTAGTGGACCGTGTGGCGCCGGCGCGGCGCGCAGCAGGGCCTTGCGTTCCAGTCCCATCCGGGCTGAAACGCGCGAGCCACGATCGCGCGGCACCGCGCTCGCAGGCGACGCGAAAGGCGAGGCGAGGTCAACGACCGGCCCGGCAAGGGCGTTGAAGAGAAGTTGTTCAGGGCCCAAGTAATCATCGAATGGACTCGATCACCCGACGGGCGTGAATCAGCCAACGGGGCGGCGCGGGCAACGACACCATCACCGGCTCCGCCGGCGACGACACGATCCAGGGTGGGTTGGGGGCCGATACGCTCTCCGGTGTCGACGGCGACGACACCGTGAACCTCGGCGCCCAGAGCCTCACCCTCAAGGACTGGTACGCCGCGACGGCCAACCAGGGGTTCCTCTCGCTGCAGGTGATCACCGAGGCGATGACGGGCTAAGCTCCGGGCGGGGCCGATCCGCTTCTCGACCACAAAGTGGAGCAGTTCGACTTCCAGGCGCTCGTGGCCGCGTTCGACACCGCGGGCGCCGCGGACCCAGCGCTCACGAGCTGGGGCTGATGAGCGCCCTTCTGGATGCTCACCTCGGGGCTCGGACGATGCGGCGCTCATCTCACCTACCAGTACGGGGTGAACGGCAAGCTCGCCGGCATTGCGACGAACGCGGCGCAGGACGTGCTCGGCTCGGCGCAGTTCGGGACGCAGGCGCAGACCTGGAGGCCGCTCGCGACGATCCAGGAGGGTCTGGTCAAGCTCACCTAGCGACGGAAATCTGCTGGCGACGGCGCCGAAGTCCTCCGGGCGAGGAATCTTCACGCACGCCTGACGTGCTCAAGGGTTCACCCCGCAGTGCCATGCTAGACTGGAAGGAGCCCGGCACAGGAGCCGAGCAATGTCAAGCGAGGAACGATGCAAACGCGCGAGCTTACGGCCATCATCGAGCGCGAGGGTGAAGGGTTCGTCGCGCTGTGCCCGGAGCTCGACATCGCGAGCCAGGGCGACACGATCGAGACCGCGCGCCAACTTAAAGGAGGCGCTCGAGCTGTTCTTCGAGACGGCCGACCCTGCCGAGATCAAGGCTCGACTCCACGACGAGGTGTTCGTCACGCGCGTCGAGGTCGCGATTGGGTAGGCTCCGCGTCTTCTCCGGCCGCGAGCTTTGCCGGTTGTTGATGCAGCAAGGGTTCCAGCAGGTCAGGCAGCGCGGCAGTCATGTCGTCATGCAGAAGCGCACGGAAGCGACGACCGTAACGGTGCCCGTCCCGCTGCACGACGAGATCCGCATCGGCACGCTGCAGTCGATCATCCGCCAGTCCGGATTGCCACGCGAGCTCTTCGAGCATTGACGTAGGCTTCCGCGATGAGTCGTGTCCCTTCAGGGACCTTCTCCAATTCGGGTCTGCAACGCGTCGAATCCGACTGTTCGAGGCGGCAAGCTGACCAAAAGTTGGAGAAGGTCGACGTCGTAACTACTTGATCCCGCGAACTACACGCCCGAACTCGAAATCTGTTGTACGGTTTACCGTACCGGGGGTTCGAATCCCTCCCTCTCCGCCACGAGCAAGAGAAGCCCGCGATCGCGGGCTTCGTTGTTCATGGCAACAGAGGAGCGAGCCAACTGCTTGGCTCGCGTGAGGGATTCGAAGGGCGCGCCGATGCCGAAACGGCCGGCGCGCGGCGATCGCGATACGTGACGGAGTTCCTCCCGCTCCGCCAGGGTCTTGGTGCCGAAGTAATTCTTGTCGGCGTCGAACCGTCGCCGGCGCGTTCCTGGCAAGTGGATCTGGCCGGAGCCGGAACCCCCTGATTGCCGGGCTGCCGAACGTCGAGCGATTCAAGTAGCGCGGGTCGCGTATCGGGGTGGCGAGCCGTGCGTCGAATCGGCCGGGCGCGTGATTTCTTGACGTATGTCACTAAGCCGCACTATCAGCCCAGCTCGCGCCGGCACGCGCCGATCATCCGCGCTTGCCGAGCGGCGCGCGGCCGCGACGCGCGATCGCGATCAAACCCGCGCGCCGTCGTGGTCGTCCGGCTCCGCGTCCGCCGGAACGGTCAGGCTGTACTGCCTGATCAGGCGCCGCAGCCGGGGCCGCGACACGCCCAGGATCTCGCAGGCGCGGCCGCGATGCCAGCCGGTCGCCTCGAGCACGCGCAGGACGTGCGTTCTTTCCACGTCGCTCAGTCGCCAGCCCGCGTCCGGACGGTTCTCCTTGCGCAGCGCGGCGGGCGCGCTGCACAGCCGCTCGGGGAGAAGGTCGCACGTGATCACGTCACCGGTGCATAGCGCGACCGCCTTCATCAGGGCGTTCTCCAGCTCGCGCACGTTTCCCGGCCAGTCGTACGTCTCGAAGCAGCGCAGCACCTGCGGATCGATGCGCCAGACGTGGCGGCGCATCTCGCGGTTGATCCGCGCGAGCAGCGTCTGGACCAGGTCGGGCAGATCCTCACGGCGCCCGCGCAGCGGCGGCAGGTGGATGTTGATGACCTGCAGCCGGTAATACAGGTCCTCGCGAAAGCTGCCGTCGCGCACGCGGTCGGCGAGATCGACGTTGGTCGCCGCGATCACGCGAGCGTCGGTGGTCTGGGGCTCCCTCCCGCCGAGCGGCACGAACTCCTTCTCCTGCAGCGCTCGCAGAAGCTTGGCCTGGATCGCATGGGACAGCTCGCTCACCTCGTCGAGGAACAGCGTGCCGTGGTTGGCCGCGGCGAACTTGCCGATCCGGCGCTCGACGGCGCCGGTGAACGCGCCCTTCTCGTGCCCGAACATGTCCGACTCGAGCAGCGTCTCCACCAACGCCGCGCAATTGACCGCGACGAACGGTCCGGTCGGGTTCGCCCCGGCGCGGTGGATGGCGCGGGCGACCAGCTCCTTGCCGGTGCCCGACTCTCCGGTGATCAGCACCGTGGCGTTGCTGGCGGCCGCCAAGCCGATCCGCTTGAAGACCTCTTTCATGGCACGGCTGTGCCCGGCCATGCAGTCATGGTCGCCGCCCGCGTGCTCGGCCGAGGACACCAGCACGCCGTGCGCCTCGCCGCCGGCGTAGCGCAGCGCCTTGGCCACCGCGGCGTTCAGCTCCTCCAAGTCGATCGGCTTCTGAATGTAGTCGTCGGCGCCGCGCTGCATCGCCTGGATCGTGGTTTCCATGTCGTGAAAGGCGGTGACCACGATGGCGTGCGCCGCGGGAAACGTCCGCTTGATTTCCGGCAGCGCGTCCAGGCCGCTGCGCCCCGGCATCCGCACGTCGAGGATGATCAGCTCCGGCGCGACCCGGCTGCGGGCGGCGAGCGCTTCGGTGGCGCTGTGCGCGACGTGTGCCTCGTGACCCTGCGTGCGAAAGTGCAGCTGCAGGGTGCGGCAGCTGGCGAGGTCGTCGTCGACGATCAGGAACGTGCTCATGCGCCGTACCGGTTACCGGCCGCCTCGAGCGGCAACACCACCGTCACGCGGGTTCCTCCCGGAGGTTCCGGCTGCATGTGGATGCTCCCCTTGTGCTGGTCGATGATCCGCTTCGCGATCGACAGACCCAGGCCGGTTCCCTGGGCGCGCGTGGTGAAGAACGGCTCGAATACCCGCTCCGCGTGCCCGGCTGGGATTCCGCATCCATTGTCGCAGATCTCGACCTGGATGGAAGGCTGATCTGCGGCGCCCAGACTGAATCGCGCATCGACGACGAGCGTGGGGTTCGACGTCTCCACCCCGTCGGCCGCCTGGGCGCCGTTGACGATCAGGTTGGTCAGCGCCTGGCGCAGCTTGTTGGCGTCGCCGTAGAGCAAGGGCAGGCCCGGCTGATAGTGGGTCTTGACCCGCACCTTGTGCTCCTCGATCTGCTTCTGCGACAGCATCAGCGCAGTGTCGAGCAGCTTCTCGATGCTCAGCCATTCCGGTTTCAAGGCGTCGGGCAGGGAGTAGGTCAGCAGGTCCGACAGCACCTCTTCCATGTAGCGCACCTGCCCCTGCGAGATCTCGAGCAGCTCCCGCTCGGGCCCGGTGGCGCCGTGCACCGGGTTCCGGCTCAGGATCTGCAGGGCCATCTTGATCGACGAGAGCGGATTGCGCAGGTCGTGCGCGATCATGCTCGCCGCCCGGCCCATGGCGGCGAGCGCCTGGCTCTCGGCCATCTCGCGGTGGTGCTCCGCCACCTTTTCCTCGAGCCGCCTGTGCTCGGTGATGTCCTCCATCTCCGCCAGGAAGTGGCTGACGACGTCCTGCGCATCCCGGATCGGGGAGATGGCCGAGCGCACCCAGAAGAGCTCCCCGCTCTTCTTCCGGTTGTGCAGCACGCCGCGCCACTCGCCGCCGGCGGTGACCGTCCGCCAGAGCCGCCGGTACTCCTCGGGCGGTGTCTCGCCGGACTTCAGCAGGCGCGGGTTCCTTCCCACCACCTCGTCGAGCGCGTAGCCCGTGACCTGCGAGAACCTCGGGTTCACGTACTCGATTGCGCCTTGCAGGTCGGTGACGATGACCATCGTTGGGCTCTGCTCGACGGCGCGCGAGAGCTTGCGCAGCCGGTCGTTGGCCAGCTCGTGCTGTGCGACCACGCGCGTGAGCGCGCGGTTGGCGGAGTCGGTCTCGCGCGCGCGCAGGCGCGCCATCTGCGCGAAGCGCACAGTCGATGCGAGGAGCAGCGCCAAGGCGAGCCCTCCCGCGAGGATCGCGCGCCGGAGGGGCGAGCGCTGTGCGACGAGCTCCTCCTGCGGCGAAACGCGCACGCGCCAGGTCACACCGACCAGCGGGACGCCGGTTTCCTGGCTCCAATCGTCGGCCGCGCGCCCGCCGCCCGAGTCGCGACTGTAGAGCTCCTCCCCGCCGTCGTACACGGCGATAGCGTGGCGAGGCGCGATGGAGGGGACCAGGATCGTCGCGAGCGCTGCTTGCACCCGGAAGACGCCGACGATGAATCCGTCGAACGCGTCGCCCCTGAAGACCGGGACGTTGACCATGATGGCCCGATCGCCCGTGGCCAGGCTGAACGGATGCGTGAGCGTCACGTCGCCGCGCGCGCGCGCCGTTTCGAGCGCTCCGCGCTGCCGCACGCCGATGAGCTCCACGCCCTGCAGCCCACGCCCCGCATCCTGCGGCACGATCAAACTTACCCGCAGATCGGGCTCCACTCGCGCGATCGCCACGTAGCCGGCGTCGTGACTGAGATAGAGATTGGCGTCGGCTTCCCATTCCGGCGGCGGCGGCCGACCGCGCATCTCCCAGCGGCGGGCCATGCGCACCAGCGCCAGGATGCGCGAATCCATGCGCGAGCTGATCTCGTTCCGGACGGTCTCCAGGCTGAGCGCGACCGCGCGTTCCGTTTGGGACCGCTCCTGCGCCAACAACGCCTGCCACAAGCCGAGCGTCGCCGCGGCGACGGCGGACCCGACCAGGAAGGCCGGCCACGCCGTGGTTCGCGCTTTCCCGGGCTGCCCGCCGCAGGCGGCGGGGCCGTTGCTGGCGTGCTCGGCCGCTCAGCGGCAGCCGATTCGATTCCCGGTGGCATGACGCCATCCTTGTCCTCGCAGACGACGCAGAGGCGGGCTGGCTTTGAGATCGGAACGCCGCATGGATCACTCCGCGACCGGACGCAGTCGGATGCAATGCCGTTAGCTCACGGCGAATCCTAGCCCAAACTGCGCGGCACGGCCGGCACGGGCGGCGAATCGAGACCGGTCACCGACGCCGACAACCGCGACCTTGCGAGCGAGGTGTGGACACGGCTCGCCGTTGCATGCCCGCAGGCGATGCGGTCGCGGACCGACACGCCGCCCCAGTAGTTGGCCGCCAGATGCAAGCCGGGCCAGCTCCGCAGCCGCTCCGACATCGCACGTAGGCGGCCGGCATATGCGCCGTGATAGAGCGGCAGGCCCGACGTGTGCCGGTCGATCCACACCCGCTCGGGCGCTGCCTCGATTCCGAGCAAGGGTTCCAACGACGCCATGGCCGCGTCGATGCACCGGCCGTCGGTCCAGTCCCGCGCCTGCGGGACGCGTGCGCCCCCGACGTAGCACGTAAGGAGCGCCTTGCCGCGCGGCGCGCGAGACGGGAACGTGCTGCTCATCCACTGGCAGCCGGTGAGGGGCAGCCCCTCGCCGCGGGGCACGAGGAATCCGAGGCCATCCAGCGGATGGCGGATGGCGGATCGATCGAAAGCGAGGTGCACCACCGTCAACGCGCTGTACTCGATGCCATGCAGGAGGTGTCCCAAGCCGACATCGAGCGGGCGAAGCAGCGCGGCGGCGGCCGGGGCGGGCACGCTCAGCACGAGTTGCCGGGCCCGGACCGTCAGTCCGCCCGCGGGCGTTTGGCCATCGAGACGCCAGCCCGACCGGGCGGGCTCGAGGCGCAGCGCCGTGCTCCGCGCGCGGAAGCGCACGCCGGCGGTCGCGGCGAGAGCCCGGGTCAGCGTCGCCATGCCTCCGCCGAAGGAGAACATCTCGCGCACCGGAGCGGTGCCGCGCCGCAGGAACCTGCGGACACTCGCCCCGATCACGAGGCTGCCATAGCGCCGCTCCAGCGCGACCAGCCGCGGCAGCACCGCGTGCGCGCTCGCCTGGTCCGGATCGGACGCGAGCGGACCGGCGACAAACGGCTCCATCGCCGTCTCCAGCACCTCGCGCCCGAGACGCCGGACGACGAACTCGCTCACGGTCTCGTCGGGTCGGCCGCCTCTCGGGACGAGCGGCTCGGCGAGCAGGCGCAGCTTTCCGCCGAGGGTCCAGAGCGAAGATCGCACGAGCGCTCCCAGGCGCATCGGAACGGGCACCAGCCGGCCGCCCCGAACCAGGTAGCGCTGGCACTGTGGGGCACTCGGGCACGCGATCCTCCCGACATCGAGTCCGGTCGCGGCGAGCAGCTGACTCACTTCGGGACGAAAGTTCAGCATCATCGAGGCGGCGCGCTCGGTCAGGTAGCCGTCCGCTTGGCGGGTCGCGATCTTGCCGCCGAGCCGGCCGTCCTGCTCCCAGATTTCGACGGAACAGCCCGCCTGAGCCAGCCACCACGCCGCCGACAGCCCGGAGACCCCCCCGCCTACGACGATGACATCCGGGTCACTCATGCGGTCCTGACGCACCGCGCCCGGCGTCTCGCACGCCGCGGTCGCGCGCGTGGCCGGGGCAGAGAGCGTCGGTGGCGTCGTCCACGATGCGCTCGGTGATCACCGTGTGTCCCCGCTCCCGGGCGAATTGCAGGATTGCCATACGCGCCATCCTGCGCGCGAACTCCGGCACACGGTCCAGGCGCCGCTCGGCGTCGGGCGTCCAGGTGGTGGTGACCGCGGCGATCGCGACGGTGCTCGGCCGGTGCGCGCGCTGGCTCAGCAGCACCGCGCAATCGACGTTGCGCAGCAGGCGCTCGGCGTTGCCGCCGATGTCGAGCTCCGGGTCGGCATGGATGCCGAGCCTGCCGATCACCAGCAGCGCGGGCTTGACCTCGCGCAGATGTCGCTCGATCGCGGCGTGCGGCTTGCCGTCGAGGAGCGCGGTCTCGATCGCCACGCCGTGCTCCGCGGCGATGGATTCCGCGACGCTCAGGTGGCCCCGGTAGATCCTGGCAAGACCGGCGTCGATGATCTCCTCGTGCAGTCGCTCCTGTTCGGCGAAGCGGAACGTGCGGCCCGCCTCCTCCGACAGCACGCGGCTGATGCGGTTGAAGGCCACATAATGAAAGTACGGATCGTAGGCGGCCACCACCTGCAGCCCGACGCCCCAGGCCCGCGCCAGCGCGAGCGCGCTCAGCAAGCCGCCGTACGCGTGATCCGAGCCGTCGACCGCCGCGACGATCGGTCCGCCGGCAAGGCGTCGCTGCGGGTCCTTGATCACCAGAGTATCGATTGCCGCGCGGCGCACGACGCGCTCGCAAACGGTGCCCACGCCGCCCTCGGGCACCGCGCCGAGCCCCTGGGCGCCGATCACGAGCAGGTCATGCCGCCCGCTGTTGGCTTCCTCGAGCAGCGCCCGGTAGTTCTTGCCTTCCAGGGACTGGGGCGTGAAGGGGATCGACGCTGCGCGGCAGGCGTGCGCCGCCTGATCGAGATACGAGTCGGAGATCAGGGTGAGCCCGCGGGTGATGAGCTCGTTGTGGATCTCGCGCTGCTCCTCGAGCGCCTGCTCCTGGCGGTATTGCTGCGGCAGCCCGCCTTCCATCTGGCGAAAGCGCAGGTCGTGCAGCCGGGCCGCGTAGACGTGGATTCCGGTGACATTCGCGCGCGCAATCCCCGCCAGCGCCACTGCCTCGCTCACGCCGCGATTGGAGTGATCGGAGCAATCCGCCGCCACCAGGATGGCGCGATAGAGCGATTGCACCGCCGCGTCCCGGTCGACTCGCGCCACTCGCTCGAGGCCGGCGCGCGGAGTGCCACGCGCTCCCTGTTCCGAGTACGCCGTGCTGCTCCTGTCCATGGTCCCCTCGATTCGATCCCGACGCCCGTGCAGCTGCTGTCGCTCGTTGGCGCAAGTACTCGCCGGCCTGGGTGCCATAACTCGCAGAATCCATGCCAATGGCCGCCGGTGTCCCGGATGAATCGCAAGATCAATGGATTGAAGATTCTCGTGGAAATGTGTCCGATTGAATTGCAGGGCGAGTGTGAACGATCCGTTCAATCCTCGTCCCGCGCACGGCATTCGATGAGACGGAACGTTCACGCCCGAACGTCGCAACGTGATCGAAATGGCCGCGGGCCGTTGGCGCTAGTCCGTGATTCTTCCCGGATATTTCGTACGCCGGCGAAGCTGCGCGCCGGTGGTGCGATTGTTGCAAGCCGACGTCCAGCGGGCCGCTCGAACGAACGCGGGAGAGGGAGGAGCGCCGGGATGCGGAGCACGCCAGCGCGGATCAAGGGCATCGCCGGAGTGTTAGCGGCCGGATGCCTGCTCGTCGTCGCCCAGAGCGTTTGCGCGCAGGGGTTGCCGGCCGGGCCGGAATACCGATCGGTGCTGGGCATGGACAGCCGCCTCGCGGTATGGATCGCGGCCCAGCTGCATCTGATGTTTGCCGCCTTCGTGCTGGCGGTCCCGATGTTCGCGCTGTTCATCGAGTATCTCGGCTGGCGCGCCGCGAAGACCAACCCCCGCGAAGCGCAACGCTACGACTGGCTCGCCCACGAGATGGCGCGCCTGCTGCCCGCCGCCTATTCGCTGACCGCGATCACCGGCGCCCTGCTCGGGTTCCTGCTCTTCACCGCGTACCCGAAGTTCATGGGTTACCTGACCGGGGTCTTCGGGCCGACATTCGTCGTGTATCCGCTGTTCTTCGTCGCCGAGACCCTGTGCTTGTACTTCTGGTACTACGCCTGGGACCGGCTGCAGGGCGAGCGCAAGTGGTTGCACCTGTGGCTCGGGCTGCTGCTCAACGTTTTCGGCACCATCGTGATGTTCATCGCCGACGCGTGGGCGACGTTCATGATGACACCGGCCGGCGTCGACCCGCAGGGCGCGCTCGTCAGCCTGTACGACGCGGTCTGGAACCCCGGATGGATGCCGCTCAACATCCACCGCCTGGTCGCCAACATCACGTTCGGCGCTTTGCTCTGCTCGGCATACGCGGCGTACCGGTTCCTGATGGCGACGCGCGAGCGGGATCGGGCCTTGTACGACTGGATGGGCTACACCGGCAACCTCATCGCATTGTTCACGATGCTGTTCCTGCCCTTCGCCGGCTACTACTTCGGCTTCGAGCTGTTCGCCTTCTCCGCCACCTACGGCGTCACCTTGATGGGCGGCGTGCTGTCGTGGCTGTTCATCATTCAGGCGATCGTGATCGCGGTGCTCTTCATCGGCGCCGCCTACTATTCCTGGCTCGGACTGCTGCGCATCCCCGGCTCCGAGGCCCAGCAGCGCTGGAGCCCGGTGTTCAACGGGCTGCTGATTGGCGGCTTCGTCGTGTGGGCGACGCCCCACACCATGGCGGCATCGATCGAGGAGTCCACCGGGGGATTCCATCCGATTCTCGGCGCGCTCGGCGTGATGGCGCCGAAGATGATCGCCGTGACGCTGGTGCTGGTGGTGCTCTACGCGAGCTACCTGCTCTACCGCCGCGCCGGACGCGAGCCCACGGTGACCTGGCATCGGCAGGGCACCAAGATCCAGTGGAGTCTGGTGGGATTGACCGCGCTCGCGATCACGGCGCTCGGCGTGTACGGGTACTTCGCTCCGGCGGAGGTGCGGATCCAGACCTCGATCTGGCAGATCATCGTCCTCATGGTCGGGATCGTGGCGACGTTCGCCCTCGACCTCATGCTGCTGCGCGGCGCGCGGACGGTGGTTGAGGTGCGCTGGGGCACGCTGCCGCGGCGCGGCCACTACGTGCTGATCATGCTCGCTTTCGTCATCGTCTGGCTCATGGCGCTGATGGGCTATGCGCGCAGTGGCGTGCGCCTGAACTGGCACGTCTACGGCATCATGCAGGACACCTCGCCCGGCGCGGGACTGCCCAGCCTCGGCGAGGTCGCGGTGATCATCACCGCAATCACGTTCATCTTCTTCGTCCTGCTCGCGGTCGCCTTCGGCATCTCGGGCCTCGCGAAGGCGCCGGATGCCGAATCCCGCGGCGGGCGCGCGCTGGTGCCGGACGTGGAGGGCGCATGAATCGGGCCCTGCCGTACGTGACGCCGCTCGTCCCCGCATTCGTCGTGATCGGATTCTTCGTCTGGTTCGCGAATTGGATCCCGCAGACGCGCTGGGAGCCGCCAAAGGCGCAGGAGATCAGCGCGTCGCTTACGCCGCCGGAATTGGCCCAGATCGGAAAGACGATCGTTCGCCAGCGCGGGTGTCTCGCCTGCCACACGATCGAGCCCGGCGCAGGCGTGAAAGGCGGCGGGCGCGGGCCCAATCTCGCAGGGATCGCCGCGCGCCGCGCGCAAGGAGCGAAGGGCGGTCCCGGCAACCTGGTGGATTACCTCGCGCAGTCGCTCTACGAGCCGGGCGCCTACCTGGTCGAAGGCTACGCGAACATCATGCCGCCCTCGATATCGGCCCCCGCCAATCTCGGCTACGAAGAGGCGGTGGCGGTGATCGCCTACCTGCAGTCGCTCGGGAAGGCGGCCACGGTGAAGGTGGGCGACGTCCCCAAGCCGGCGGCGAGCGTGCGGAGCGCCCCGTCGGCCGGCGCGGCGACCGACGATCCGGTTGCCATGTTCACCGCGCTCGCATGCGAGGGCTGCCACAGCCTCAAGACCGGTGAGACGAAGGTCGGACCGGCGCTGGACGCAGCCGGCATGAAGCAGGCGGCCGCCGAGCGCGGCATGAGCCTCGAGGCGTTCCTCATGGAATCGATCGTGGACCCGAAGGCGTACGAGCGGAAAGGCGTTCCGAGCGGCGTCATGCCGGCGGACTACGGGACCCGAATGAACGCGACGCAGCTCCAGCGCGCTGGTGCGATACCTCGCCGCGCCAGGGCAGCGGCCATGATGCCCGGTGCCCTCCGCCTGCCGCTTGCGACTCGCGCTTTCCTGGTGCTGGCCGGGATATTCCTGCTCCTGAAGCTGCTGCGTCCCGTGATCCCGGGCAGCGTGATCGTGCTGTACATGGGATTCGCGATCGCCGGGATCGTGATCCACATCACGTTGCGCGACGAGCGCATCCGCGAGTTCGCCGACTTTTTCATCGCCGAATCCGCAGGCGAGCCGGTCGCGATACGGATCCAGCGCTGGGGCCTGCTGGCCGTCGTCCCGCTCTTGATCGGGTGGTCGGTGTACGACGCGCTGCGCCCGACCTACGCGCCGCCGGTGGAGATCTTCCAGCGCCATCCCACCGTCGGCGAAGAGATCCTGGGGAGCATCAAGGTGCCGGACTGGGTGGCCGAGCCCGCCAAATGGAGTCCGGAGTCCGTCGCGCAAGGCAAGGTGCTCTACGAGGCGAATTGCGCCGTGTGCCATGGTGAGAAACTCGACGGCAAGGGGCCGGCCGCCGAAGGTTTTCGCTATCCCATCCGTCCGGCCAATTTCCAGGATGCCGGCACGATCGCTCAGCTCACTTTGCCATACGTGTATTGGCGACTCACGGTGGGCGGCATCCAGAACCAGTTCAACAGCGCGATGCCGCGCTGGACGACGCCGGCCGATGACCCGGAGGCATCCTCGCTCCACAGCTATGACTTCACCGCGGATGAAGCGTGGAAGGTGATCATGTATCTCTACCGCGCAACCGGTTTTGAACCGCGCCGGTGAACGCGCATAGGCGCAATCCAGGAGGGTGCCGCTAGACATGGACGAGAAGAAGCTGTCGCGCAGGCTGTTTCTGGGACGCGCCGGCGCCGTAGCGGTCGGCGCTGCCGCTGCGGGCAACGCGCTGCCGGCGTTCGCCGCGCGCAACCTCGCGCCGGCGGCGGGTATCGGGAATCCGCTCGAGCACTACCCGGACCGCGGCTGGGAAAAGGTCTATCACGACCAGTACCGCTACGATCGCTCCTTCACCTACATCTGCGCGCCCAACGACACCCACATGTGCCGCGTGCGCGCCTTCGTGCGCAACGGCGTGGTGACGCGCCTCGAGCAGAACTACGACCACCACAAGTACAAGGACCTCTACGGCAACCAGGCCACCTACGCCTGGAACCCGCGCATGTGCCTCAAGGGCTTCACCATGCACCGGCGCGTCTACGGGCCCTATCGCGCCAAGGGCCCGATGATCCGCGAAGGCTGGAAGCAGTGGGCCGACGCCGGTTTTCCGTCCCTGTCCGACGATCCCACGCTGCGCACCAAGTACAAGTTCGATACCAGGGGCACCGACAAGTTTGTCCGCCTCTCGTGGGACGAGGCGACCACCTATGTGGCCAAGGCGCTGATCGCGATCGCGCGCACGTACAGCGGCAGTGACGGCCGCCGGCGTCTGATCGAGAAAGACCGCTACACCGAGGAGATGCTGGAGTATTGGGAAGGCGCCGGGACGCGCACCATGAAGCTCGGCAGCTCGTTGCCGCCGCACGGGGTGGTCGGCAAGTTCGGTACGTTCCGCATGGCCAACCTGATGGGGCTGCTCGACGCGCACGTGCGCAAAGTGGGTCCGGACAAGGCGAAGGGGGCGCGCGAGTGGTCCGAGTACACCTGGCGGGGCGACCAGGCGCCGGGGCAGCCGTTCGTGCACGGACTGCAGACCTCCGACATCGATCTGAACGACCTGCGCTTCACCAAGTTCACGGTGCAGGTGGGCAAGAACCTGATCGAGAACAAGATGCCCGAGGCCCACTGGCTCACCGAGATCATTGAGCGCGGCGGGCGCATCGCGGTCATCGCGCCGGAATACAACCCCACCGCGACGAAGGCCGACTACTGGATTTCGGTTCGCCCCGGTCTTTCCGACACCGCGATCTTTCTCGGAGTCTCCAAGTACCTGATGGACAAGGGCTGGTACGACGAGGCCTTCGTCAAGCAGTTCACCGATTTTCCGCTCCTGGTGCGCACCGACACGCTGAAACGCTTGAAGCCGGAGGAACTCTTCGCGGGCTATCGCAGCAAGGACATCTCGCGCGGCCCGAGCTTCACGATCCAGGGCATGACTGCCGAGCAGCGTGAACGCCTGGGCGACTACGTGGTCCGCGACGCGAAGACGCAGCGTTTCACGCCGATCTCGCGCGACGACGTGGGCGGCAAGCTCACGGCGCTCGGCGTCGAACCCGAGCTCGCGTGGCAAGGGAAGGTGAAGCTCGCGAGCGGCGACGAGATCGAGGCAATGACCGTATGGCAGATGTACAAGGCGCACCTGCGCGACTACGACCTTGATACGGCGAGCGACATCAGCGGTGCCTCGAAGGAGCTGATCGAGCGGCTGGCGAAGGATTTCGCGCGGCGCTTCTGGGATCCGGACTTCAAAGGCAAGCCGCGTGAGGCCTATCCGATTGCGATCCACTACGGCGAGGGCATCAACCATTACTTCCACGCCACGCTGCACAATCGCGCGGTGTGCCTGCCGCTCATGCTGGTCGGCAGCATCGGCATCCCGGGCTCCGGAGCGCACACCTGGGCCGGCAACTACAAGGGCGCCCTGTTCCAGGGGTCCCCCTGGTCCGGTCCCGGTGTCGGCGGCGCCTACGTGCGGGAGGATCCGTTCAACCAGGTGCTCGATCCGCGCGGCAAGATCGGGCCGCAAAACATCCGCGAGCTGGAGCACGGCGAGGAGATGAGTTACTGGGGATTCGGCGAGCGGCCGTTCATCGTCGACACTCCGGGGGCGGGGCGCAAGGTCTTCACCGGCAAGACCCACATGCCGAGCCCCACCAAGGTGATGTGGTACAACAACGCGAACCTGCTGAACCAGGCGAAGTGGATCTACCACCTGCTGGTGAACGTCAATCCGAAGATCGACCTGATCATCGACCAGCAGGTGGAATGGACCGGCTCCGCCGAGTACTCCGACGTCGTCCTGCCGGCCAACACTTGGCTCGAGTTCCAGACCCTCGAGTGCGGCGTCTCGTGCTCCAATCCGTTCCTGCAAATCTGGGGCGGGGACGGCATCAAGCCGCTCTACGACTCCAAGGACGACGGCATGATCTTCGCGCTGGTCGCGGAGAAGCTCGCCAAGCTCACCGGCGACAAGCGCTTCCGCGATCACTGGAAATTCATGCTCGAGGGCAAGCCGGAAGTCTACATCCAGCGGGTGCTCGAAAATTCCACGACCACCCAGGGCTACACGGTCGCCGACATCATGGCCGGCAAGTACGGCGAGCCGGGCGCCGCCCTGATGCTGTTCCGCACCTATCCCCGGGTGGCCTTCTACGAGCAGGTGCACGACAGCATCCCGTTCTACACGGATACCGGCCGGCTCAATGCCTACACCGACATTCCCGAGGCGATCGAGTACGGCGAGAACCTCGTGGTGCACCGCGAGGCCCCGGAAGCGACGCCCTATCTGCCGAGCGTCATCGTCTCGTCCAGCCCCTATGTCCGGCCGAAGAACTACGGGATCACCCCGAAGATGCTGCAGGAGAAGCTGCTCGACGCGGACTTGCGCGCCGTGGCGAACAACAAGCTGCCGTGGCAGGAGGTCAAGAAGACCAAGAACCCGCTGTGGGCGCAGGGCTTCCGCTTCTTCTGCATGACGCCGAAGAGCCGGCACACCACCCACTCATCGTGGGCGACGGTGGACTGGAACTGGATCTGGAGCACCAATTTCGGCGATCCGTACCGCATGGACAAGCGCCAGCCCGGGGGTCGGCGACTGGCAGGTGCACATGAACCCGCAGGCGGCAAAGGATCTCGGCATCGAGGATGGCGACTACATCTATATCGACGCCAACCCGGCGGACCGACCCTACGCCGGGTGGAAACAGTCGGACCCGCGCTACAAGGCCTTCCGCCTGCTCACCCGGGTGAAGTACAACCCCGCCTACCCGTACGGCGTGGTCATGACCAAGCACAGCGCCTGGATCGCCACCGAGCGCACCGTTCTCGCCCACGAAACCCGGCCCGACGGACGGGCACTGGCGGCGGACACCGGCTACCAGTCGAACTTCCGCTACGGCTCGCACCAGAGCGTGACGCGCGGGTGGGCGCCGCCGATGCATCAGACCGACAGCCTGTTTCACAAGAAGGCGGGCAGCATGTCATTTGTTTTCGGGTTCGACGTGGACAACCACGCCGTCAACACCGTGCCGAAAGAGACGCTGGTGCGCATCGAGAAGGCCGAGCCCGGCGGGCGCGACGGCAAAGGCGTATGGGAGCCGGCGAGCACCGGGTATACCCCGGGGCACGAGAGCGACGTGATGGCTCGTTACCTTTCGGGCACCTTGACCAAGGTGCGGGGGAAACCATGACCAAGTCGGCGGATTTCACGGATCCGATGGAGCTGGTGGGCGTGCCGGTTCCAGGCGGGAATTCGCGGGCGATGGCCGAATGCCTGGTGGAGGAGTATCTGCTCCTAGGCTGGGACGAACGGCAAGTGATGATGCTGTTCACGCGCCCCTGTTTCCGCGCGACGCATCGCATCTACCTGGATAAGGGCGAGGCGTACGTGCGCTCGCTGGTCCAGGAGGTTCGCGTCAAGTGGACGCGGGAGGCAAGCCGTGGGGAGCAGCGCGATGCCTGACGTCTACAACTGGCAGCTCGGCCGCAAGATGCACTACCCGCATCCGGAGGCGCACTCGCGCACGCAGTTCGTCTTCGTGTTCAACACCAACCGCTGCATCGCGTGCCAGACCTGCACCATGGCGTGCAAGTCCACCTGGACCTTCTCGAAAGGCCAGGAGTACATGTGGTGGAACAACGTCGAGACGAAGCCCTACGGTGGTTATCCGCAGTCCTGGGACGTCAGGCTGCTGGCGATGCTCGACGCGGCGCATGCGAAGGCCGGCCGCGAACCGGCCTGGCGTGAGGCGCAGGCCGGGGAGCGCCGAGACGCCGTACGGGACCTACGACGGCATGACCATTTTCGAGGCCGCGCGCACGGCGGACAAGCGCGAGGAAGTCGCGCTGGGCTATGAGCCTGCGGATGAGGAGTGGCGATCTCCCAACTTCTACGAGGACGCCGCCACCGGTTCCACGGATCTGCGCGCAAGCCATAATCTGGCACCGGCGATGCTGCCCGAGCATGCGACCTGGTTCTTCTACATGCAGCGCCTGTGCAACCACTGCACCTACCCGGCGTGCCTCGCCGCCTGCCCGCGCGGCGCGATCTACAAGCGCCCCGAAGATGGCATCGTGCTCATCGACCAGAGCCGCTGCCGGGGCTATCGCAAATGCGTGGCGCAGTGCCCGTACAAAGAAACCCATGTTCCGCTCCACCACCCGCGTGAGCGAGAAATGCATCGCCTGCTATCCGCGCATCGAGGGCAAGGACCCGCTCACGGAAGGCGAGCCGATGGAAACCCGCTGCATGACGGCCTGCGTCGGCAAGATCCGGCTCCAGGGCTTGGTCCGCATCGGCGAGGACGGGGGCTGGGTCGAAGACCGCAGCAATCCGCTCTATTACCTTGTCAAGGTAGCAAAGGTGGCGCTGCCGTTGTATCCCCAGTTCGGCACCGAACCCAACGGATACTACATTCCGCCGCGTTGGGTGCCGCGACCGTACTTGAGGCAGATGTTCGGTCCCGGTGCCGACGCGGCCGTCGAGAAGTACACCCGCCCGTCGCGCGAGCTGCTCGCCGTGCTGCAGCTGTTCCGGGCGTCCCAGACGATCGTTTTCAAGTACGAGATCGTGGAGGGGAAGAAGGTCTTCGAAAGCACCGTCGGTGGCAAGAAGTGGGAGATGTTCAACGACACGGTCGTCGGCTACGACAAGAACGGCAGGAAGTCGCCCGGGTCATGGTCGAAGAGCCGAGGTTCGAGCGCCCGGCGAAGCACTACAACTCGATCTGAGGGGCGGATTCGCGATGAACGCAGCCGAGGTCATGGCCAGATCGAAAGCCCGCAGCCAGGCGTATTCGTTCCTGGCGCTCGCGTTATCGTATCCGGACGGTGAGCAGCCGGACTCGCTCAAGCGGCAGTGCGATCTGCTGTCGGGCAGTCTGGAGACGCTTGCCGACTCTGCCAGTAAGAAAGCAGCGGACGCGCTGCGACCTGTCATTATGGCGTTGAGTGCGGCTTCGCTCGGCGACGGCTACACGCAATGCTTCGGTCATGCGATGTCGAAGGACTGTCCGCCGTACGAGGCCGAGTACGGCCAGGCGCATATCTTTCAGAAAACGCACACCCTCGCCGATATCGCCGGCTTCTACCGGGCGTTCGGGTTGGACTTGGCCGCCGATTCACATGAGCGCGTGGATCATATCAGCGTGGAGCTCGAGTTCATGCACTTCCTGTGCCTGAAAGAGGGCTACGCGCTGGCGCAAGAGCATGCGGACGAACAACTCGCCGTGTGCCGCGAGGCGCAAAGAAAGTTCCTCTGCGAGCATGTCTGCCGCTGGGCGTTCGGATTCGCGCGCCGCGTGCGCGCCAGGGCGGGCGATACCGTGTATCAAGGGCTCGCCCAACTGCTCGCCGCATTCCTTGCTGCGGAGCTGCGCACGCTGGGCCTGCAGCCTGACGAGGTCGCAGGCCCGGACCTGGTCGAGGAGGGTGCGCCGGCGTCGCCCGAGGGTGAAGCCGGAGTGCCGCAGGCCTGTGAAGCATGCCGTGGCCTCGAGGGGGTGAGATGAATCCGAACACGCGTCAAAGCCGGCGCCGGCGCCTGCTCGGTGCGCCTTTCGTCGCGCTGGCGGGATGGCTGCTGCTGCCGGGGCGCCGCGCCCACGCGCAACAGAAGGCGACGCTCCTGGCGAAGCTGGTGACGCGGGTCCCGGCGGCGCCGGAGGATCCCGCGTGGCAGAGCGCCGACGCCCTCGACGTCCCGCCGTCGCCGCAGGCGGTGGTCAAGCCGCGGAGCTACGCGGCGTCCATCACCGGCGTGGCGGTGCGCGCGCTCTACGACGAGAGCCGGCTCGCGCTGCGGCTGGAGTGGCGGGACGCGGCGGGCGAAGCGATGAAAGGCGGCGTGAGCGCGTTCCGGGACGCGCTCGCCCTGGAGTTCCCTTCGGATCCGAAGGCGGGCATCCCGTTCTTCGGCATGGGAGAGCCCAACCGCCCCGTCACGATCTACCAATGGAAGTCCGATTGGCAGCCCGCGCCGAACAACGACGTGGACGAAAAATATCCGAACATGGCGGTCGACTGGTATCCGTTCTCCGGGCGCGGCCCGGGTGAGATCGCCGAGCCGTCGGACTACGGCAGCAAGGACGGCGACAGGGCGTTCCCCTCACCTCCTGGGCGGCCGGCAACACGCTCGCCGATCCGGCGCTGCAGGCGCAGCGGTCGGTGGAGAAGCTGGAGGCGCGCGGATTCCGGAACCGTCGCTGCGGCGCCTGCGGACCGGCAGGACGGCGAGGGCAAGGCGGTGTGGAAGGATGGCGTGTGGACGGCGGTCGTCAGCATTCCGCGCGGCCAGGAGCAGTTCACCTTCGCGCGCGGCCAGACCGTCCCGGTGGCGTTCGCCGCGTGGGATGGCGCGGAGCGCGAGCGCGGCGGGGAGAAGGCGGTCTCGACCTGGTACTTCCTCAGCCTGGAGCAACCGGTCGGCGCCCTGACCTACGCGGCGCCGGTGCTCGCGCTGGCAGGCGTCGCCGCGATCGAACTCGCGGGTCTGCGCGTGCTCCGGGCGCGCCGTGCGGCGCGCAATGCGGACGAAACGCCGCGCGCCGACGGACAGGGATGGATCGCAGATCTGCGCGCGCGCTTTTCACAGCGCGGCAAGACCGGCCGCTGAGTGCGGCCGGCGTCGGCCTCGAGCGCCCATGAGATACCGTGTTCCTCGTCAAGGTGCGAGCTCATGGTGTGGCCTGCGCGGTGGGCGGTTGGGCGACGAATGGCCTGCGGTTCTTGGCGACGCTATAGACGGCCAGCAGCAGCTTGTGCATGCAGGCCACCAGGGCGACCTTGGGCAGCTTGCCGCGCGCGAGCATGCGTTGGTAGTGAGCGCGCAGCCAGGGGTTTGTGCGCACTGCGGTCAGGGTAGGCATCCAGAGCGCGGCGCGCAGGCGCGCGTTGCCGATCGGGGTGGTCGCGGCGCGGGTGTGCTTGCGTTTGCCCGATTGACTGAGCGCCGGGATGACCCCGACGTAGGCGGCGAGAGCGCCGGGGGCGCGGAAGTCGGCAGGATCGCCGAGCTCGGCGATCAGGCGCGCTGCGGTATTGGGGCCGATGCCCTCGATGGTGGTGAGCAACGTGCCCACTTCGTGCGCCCCGAGAGTGCCCTGGATGTCCCGATCGAGCTGGCGCAGGCGCCGGCGCAGGATGTCCAGATCCTCGCAGGCGTAGCGGACCTGAACCCGGTAGGCCTCGCCGTGATGGTGTCCCACCGAGCGTTTGGCCGCCTCGATGAGCGAGCCGGCGAGTTCGGCGCCGACCTGGTGTCGGCCGTCGTAGCGAAGCCCCGCCAGGCGCTTGGCCGATACCCCTCGGAAGGCGGCGGCAGTGGGATAGTCGTGCAGGATGGCGCTGGCGAGTTCGCTATCAAGGCCTTTGACGTAGCGGGTGAACTCGGGGAAGCCCAGATCGACCAGGCGGTGGAGTTGGCGTACCCGGTCGCCGAAGTCCTGCAGCAGCCGCTCGCGCAGGCGCACCAGCTCGCGCAACTCCTCGGTGGCCGGGTCGGGCAGGCGAGTGGGTACGGGACGCTTCTGCGCGGCGAAGCGCGCGATGCCCAGGGCATCGATCGCGTCGGTCTTGGTGCGTTGCAGGTCCTCCTCGGCGAAGCGATGGGTGCGCACCGGGTTGAGCAGTGCCACGCTGAAGCCGTGCGCGGCCAGGGCGGCGAAGAGGTTCTTCCAGTAGTGGCCGGTGGCCTCCATGGCGACCAGCAGCTCGGCGCTCGCGCCGAGCTGCGCGAAGAGCTTCTCGTAGCCGGCCGCGTCCTCGGCGAACGCAGTGGGCTTGACCAACACCTTCCCGTCTTCATCGACCAGCGCGACCACGTGGGTCTCGGAGGCAATGTCCACGCCGGCAAATCGCATACGACCTCCTGTCGACAGAGGAAGTCGGGAGCCTCGGAGCCGGTCCCCTGCCCGCGCTTGTGCATGCGAGGACTCGGCAGAGCCGGCCTCGGGATACCGTCCGGGCCCTGAGCACCGGTCGAGGGCGCCAATCTCATGCCCGAGGACTTGGCCTCGAGCCCGCCACTGCGGCGACCCTCTCCCGGATTCCGTCGGCGCCCATTCTCGGATTGATACGATGAGTGGACAACATACAAGCCCGCCGGGCCGCCCCAAGGGCGAATCCCTGGCGCGCAGCGCGAGGGTAGTCCAATGAGCGAGGCGCGGCCATGACGATTCCGGCCACTGCGCCGCCGCCGGCCCCCCTACATCGTCTCTTGGAACCTGACGAGCCGGTGCAATCTCGCCTGCGCACACTGCTATCTCGACGCCGTTCAGCGGAAGACGCAGGCGCGCGACGAGCTCGACACCGAGGACGCGCTCGCCGTCGTCGGCCAGCTCGCGCAAATGGCGCCCGGCGCCATGCTGGTGCTGACCGGAGGCGAGCCGCTGCTGCGATCCGACCTGGTACGGCTGGTGAAGGCGGCCGCCGACGGCGGCCTGATGCCGGTCATCGGCACCAACGGCACCTTGCTCGATGCAGCGCGCGCCGAGTCCCTCCAGGACGCGGGGGCGGCGGGGGCGGGGATCAGCCTGGACTCACCGGCGCCGGATTTCCATGATCGCCTGCGCGGGGCGCCGGGCGCGTGGGTCGGTGCACGCCGCGGCATGGCGGCGGCGCGCCAAGCGGGGCTCGCGATCGTCGTGCAGGCCACGGTGTTCGAGGAGAACCGCCACGACCTCGCCGCGCTCACCGATATCGCGGCGCAGGCCGGCGCCATGGCGTTCAACGTCTTCTTCCTCGTGTGCACCGGACGCGGCGTGACGCAGACCGATCTCACGTCCGCAGCCTATGAGGAGGCGCTGCGCGAGATCGTCCGGCTGCAGGACGACCACCCCGGTCTGAAGATCCGCGCCCGGTGCGCGCCCTACATGCGCCGGATGCAGGGGTTGCACGCGGGCGAGCGCGGCGGTGGCTACGCCGACTGGTCGAGCGCGTGCCTCGCGGGCCGGCGCTATTTCCGCATCACCCCGCAGGGGCGGGTGACCCCCTGCCCATATGTTCCGGCGGAGGCCGGCGACCTGAGGTCGCAGTCGGTGCAGCAGATCTGGGCCGAGCATCCGATGCTGCTCGCACTGCGCAACGAGTCGCCGGGCGGGAAGTGCGGCGCCTGCGACTTCCGCTACGGCTGCGGCGGCTGCCGGGCCCGGGCGCTCGCGCAGCACGGTGACCTGCTCGCCGAGGACCCGAAGTGCGCATACCTGCCGCCATCGGAGCGCGCGCCGGAACCGCCGCCGGAGGCGGCGCAGCGCCGGCGCGTGGATTGGGAGCGCGATGCCGAAGCGCGGCTGCTGCGCGTGCCTGCGTTCGTCCGTGGCAAGGTGAGGGCGCTGCTCGAGGAGCGTGCCGTGAGCGAGGGCGTCGACCGCATCACGGCGGACTTCGTCATGCGCCATCGGCCGCCGTCCGCGGTGCTGGACCGTCTGCGCGCCCGCGTCGGCGCGCGCGAGCCGATCGATTGACGCTCCCGCGGACGCGTGGGCACGGCCGCGAGGTGACCGAATCCGGGCCAGGCGACGCGACCCGCGGCGCGACCCGGCATCGGCGCCACGGCGAATAGGAATTTCAAACCACCCTTTTCCCCATGCGCGACTCTATCGCCGGCGCGGCCGAGCGTCGAATCACGCGCGTGTCTGGTGAAAACTCCTCCGCCCGCGAAGCCCGGGGAGCCCTGAATCGGCCCGAATGGCCTCACGCCGAGGTCGTTTGAGCGCTTTGCGCGAGCACGGGCCGGGCCGCATCGCCGGCCCCGTTGCACAACCGTTCCGTGAGTTTCAGGCCGCCTGGAACAACTCCGGCAGCCGTGCCGGGGAGCGCGGCGGGGCGCGCGCGGGCAAGCCCAGGTGGGTGAGGATTCTGACAATCAGCGCAGGCTCTTCGATGGCAGCGATGATCTTTAGCGTGCCGCCACAGGCCGGGCAATGCTCGATGTCGATGTCGAACACGCGCTGAGAAGCCGCGCCCAACTCAACCGCGCAGCTGCGTGCGCAGGCTCGTGGGCAGGCTCACTGGCTTTCTCGAGCGTGCCCGGCACGATCACGGCGCGAAGCCCCGCATGGGGTGCGAGCACCCCGTGAAAGCGGATGAGGTGCAGGCGCGGGCGCGGCACCAGCGCTGCCAGGCGCTGCATGAATTCCAGTGGCGACAGCCTGAGGTGGGTGGTGCCGTCGCGCCTGGGGCTCTTCAGTTGCAGCACGACCTCGCCCTTGCCGTTGCAACCGAGCCGCGCGTTGGCGATCGCCGGGCGGGTGATGTAGCGGCACAGCCGTTCGAGTTGCTTGCGTTGATCCGCGCCGCAGCGCACCCCGGCATGCAGGCTGAAGCCGTGCGCCTGGGCGCACAGGGCCGAGGTGGCTTTGTCGTCCCGGCCGGGCACGGTGCGCAGGCCGAGCACCTTCTGTCCGGCGCGCGGCCCCAGCGCGATGCGATAGGTGCACGAGGCCGCTTGCAAGGGCGTGAGCGGGTCAGCAGGATCGAGGTCGGCCAGGTAAGTCATGCCCTCCTCTTCGAGCAGATGGCCTGAGCGTGTCAGCCTCTTGAGCAGGCGCGTGATGATCTTGCCGAGGAGCTCCTGCAACTCATCTCGGGTCGGCGCACGCGCCTGCCGGAACACCGGTTCACCTCCGCCGCGCCGATACACGCCATCGAGCACCAAGCAGTGCAGATGGATGTTCAGGTTGGCGGCCGAGCCGAATCGCTGGATGAGCGTGACCGCGCCGGTGTCGGCTGTGGCGCGGCCCAGGCCGGCCTGCCCGAGCAGAAACCGCGCGATGACGCGGTGCACGATGCGCAGCACCGGCGTGAGCAACTCGGGCTGCGCCGCGAACAGGATGCGCAGCGCAATGGGAAACGACAGCACCCACTGCCTGACCGGCACTCGCGGGATGACCCGATCGACCAGGTACGCGGCGCTCTCGGCCATGCGCCGCGCGCCGCACGAAGGGCAGAACCCACGTCGCTTGCACGAGAAAGCGACAAGCTTCTCGTGCGCGCACTCGGCACAGCGCACGCGAAGAAACCCGTGCGCCAGAACGCCGCATTCGAGAAAGGCCTCGAACTCGTCCTTGACGAACCCGGGCACGCCCGTGCCGGTCCTGGCTTCGACCTGCGCGAGGAACGTCTCGAGGTGTTCGCGCACCAGGCCGTGCAGGATCGTCTCCTCCGGGCGCCGCCGCTCGTAGTGGACCGTGTGCGCCGGCGCGGCGCGCAGCAGGGCCTTGCGTTCCAGTCCCATCCGGGCTGAAACGCGCGAGCCACGATCGCGCGGCACCGCGCTCTCGCAGGCGACGCGAAAGGCGAGGCGAGGTCAACGACCGGCCCGGCAAGGGCGTTGAAGAGAAGTTGTTCAGGGCCCAAGTAATCATCGAATGGACTCGATCACCCGACGGGCGTGAATCAGCCAACGGGGCGGCGCGGGCAACGACACCATCACCGGCTCCGCCGGCGACGACACGATCCAGGGTGGGTTGGGGGCCGACACGCTCTCCGGTGTCGACGGCGACGACACCGTGAACCTCGGCGCCCAGAGCCTCACCCTCAAGGACTGGTACGCCGCGACGGCCAACCAGGGGTTCCTCTCGCTGCAGGTGATCACCGAGGCGATGACGGGCTAAGCTCCGGGCGGGGCCGAGCTCGCCCTTCGCCTTTTCGCTGAACAGGTAGGCGGGCGCGGCCGGCTTCGCGGCGCGCAGGTCCTTCTCGACCGCGGCGAAGTGCTCGGCGGTCATCTCCATGTAGGGCTTCGCGGCCTCGTCGCTGAACTCGCGCCCGGTGTCGGCGAACAGCTTCTTGACCGCCTCGGTGCGCGCGTCCTTCGCGGCCTTCTCCCCGCGCGGCGGTGAAGGCGCTCACCTGCTCGGTGAGCTTCGCGACCTGCTCCTTGAGCGTCTTGCTCTCGGCGACGACGGCGTCGTACTGCTCCTGCGTGATCTCCACGTTGCTCTCCTGTTGAAGCCCGGAGAGCGCGACCGCGTGCGTGCGCTGGTCGGCCCCGACCGGGGTGAACGAAACCTCGCGAATGCGCGCCTGGCGGAACACGTAGCCGGGGCCGGCGAACTTCTGGCCGTTCACCTTCACCGTCTCGCCGGAGCGCACCTCGTCCACGCGGCCGGGCGCAATATGGACGGACATCTGCCACGGGAAGCCGGCGTCCGAACGCTTGGCGACGAGCGCGCCGTCGGGCTCGTCGGCGTACAGGACGCCGCTCACCTTGATCTCGGCGCCGACTTCCACCGCTTCGGTGTGCCCGACGATCTGATCCCCGTCGTGGTTGAGCAGCACCGGGACGCGCTCGGGCGCGCGGGTGCTCGACAGGTCGAAGATGACCTTCGGCCAGAAGGGGTGGTCGGTGACTTCCTTCCCGGAGTAGGCCAGACCCTCGAAGCGCCGCTGCCCCTCGCCCGGCTGGAGCGAGAGGGTGCCGGCGGAGAAGCGATACGCCTTCGGGTCCGTGACTTTCGCGCTATCCACGGCCAGAATTCTGCGAAAGGCTAGAATCAGTGCGCTACTTGAAGTCTTTCAGCACCAAACCCGCTTCCCGCGGGTCGACGCCGCGGGCCTGCTCCGCGAGCCTTTGCCTAGTTGGAAGCTGTACTCTTATTCGTTCTGCGACCTGACTAGGGTCGCCCATTGGCGTAGGTAGGAACCTTTGATGGCAACCCTTCGGATTCGAGATCTTGGGCAGATCAAGCAGGCTGATCTGCAGTTTGGCGACCTCACGGTCCTCGTCGGGCCGCAGGCGACGGGCAAGAGTGTCGTGCTACAGCTCGTGAAGCTGCTCGTCGATACTGGCTACGTGCAGGAGGAGTTGCAGCGCTACGGCATGGACTGGGAGCGCTTGCTTCCTCCTTTCCTGGATCTCTACTTCGGAGAAGGCATGAGGTCGATCTGGCGCGAGCAAAGTACCGTGACTTGGCTCGGAAAATCCATCGACATGAAGGCTATCGCTCGGCGAAAGAGGCGGACCGAAGATGAGAAGCTGTTCTTTGTTCCGGCGCAACGAGTGTTAACCCTCCGGGACGGCTGGCCGCGGCCCTTTACCGATTACGCGCCAGGCGATCCGTTCGCCGTGCGGGAGTTCAGCGAGAAGTTGCGATTGCTCGTCGAGCGAGAGTTCACTGCCGAGAGTCTATTCCCGCAAGAGCGGCGTCTGAAGAAAGCATTCCGGGAGTTGCTTAAGAGAGACGTCTTCGCGAACTTCCATTTGAGAATAGATAAGGTCCGCTCGCAGAAGCGTTTGGTCCTTGGTACTGCCGACGCGAAGGATTCGCTCCCCTACATGGTGTGGTCGGCAGGCCAGCGCGAGTTCGTCCCGTTGTTGCTCGGTTTCTATTGGTTGATGCCACCTACGAAGGTCGCGCGCCGAGGAGCGATCGAATGGGTAGTAATCGAAGAACTGGAGATGGGCCTGCATCCCCGGGCAATCGCGGTCGTAATGTTGATGGTCTTCGAGCTGTTGCATCGGGGTATCGTGTGTGCGTCTCTACCCACTCTCCACAGGTTCTTGAGTACGTGTGGGCGCTGGGACGTATTAAGGAGTACAAGGCAAAACCGGATGCGGTGCTCGAAGTATTCGATGCGACAAGAGACCAAAGTCTTTACGAAGTAGCGCGCGATGTGCTTAAGAAGGATGTTCGCGTGTTCTACTTCAATGGCCAGACGCGAACGACACAGGACATCTCTGCTCTGGACACAGAACCAGTCGACTCGGGATTGGATGGGTGGGGCGGCTTGTCGGAATTCAGTGGTCGCATAAACGAGACGGTTGCGCGCGTCGCCGCGAACTCGTCCAAGGATGACGAGGAGTGAGCTTCCAACAGGCTGTGGCGGCCACGCCCGGACTCGCTGCTGCGTACAGGCGAGGGTTGCAAGCCGTGCGTGCCCCAGATCGCCAAAGGCTGACAGCTACGAAACCGCGAAGATTGCGTGGCAGCGTAGACCTCGACGACGCGTTGCGCCACGCCTACCCAAACGTGAACCGGTGGGACTATGGAATCGGTGCACGAGGGGCAGGCGGCGATGTCGTTTACTGGGCTGAAGTGCACCCGGCAACCGACGGGCAAATTGGGGTCATGATGGCGAAGCTAGATTGGCTGAAAACGTGGCTCACGACCTCGAATACTATGCTTAGTCAGTTGCGACGCGAGTTTGTCTGGGTCGCTAGTGGGAGGGCCCTGCTGACGCAGAAGTCGCCAAAGTTGAAGGCCCTTGCCGAGAAAGGGCTTATGTTCAAAGGCAGTCACTTTCGCATCCCCTAACGCCTCAGAGTTGCCGCGACGTACGCTCTCGCCGAGCCGTGAGATCGGCACGCCCGTGGCGGTTGTCGGTACCCGCGGTGTGGCGACCCATGGACGCGCGCTGGCGATAATTGTTGCGCTCGTTGCTAGTCTTCAGTTCAGCCAGGCAGTAGGCGCCGATTGGCTCATCGAGGGCCGGGTCGTCCGAGTAAGCGACGGCGACACCGTCACGGTGCTTGACGATGAGAAGAAGCAGCATAAGATCCGCTTCGCCGGAATTGATGCGCCGGAGAAACGGCAGCCGTTCGGCAACGCTTCAAAGCAGAATCTCTCTCGCCTGATCTTCGACCGTCGCGTCGAGGCGCGCTGCCACAAGCGAGACCGCTACGGCCGCGAAGTCTGCGCCGTTTTGATCGATGCGCGAGACATAGGGCTCGAACAGGTGCGCGCCGGGATGGCGTGGCACTACAAACGGTTCGAGAGCGAGCAAACGCCGCAGGCGCGCGTCGAGTTCGCCGACGCCGAGGGGCGCGCTCGCACGGCGCGCCGCGGGCTGTGGGCAGACAAGAACCCGACGCCGCCGTGGGAGTGGCGGGACAAGAGCCGCGCCAGGCGATAGAATCTGCCGTCCGCGTGCACCGGCGGGTTTCGAGCTAGATGCTGGCGTCGGAACGCACGACAATCTGCCGAGCGACCGAACTATCCTTTCCAGTCGAACGGCTTGCCCTTGATCGCCTTGTAGTTCTCATCGAGCCTTTCTGACATCAGCACGATCGCGGCGATCCGTCGGGCCATCTCTGTGAAGTAGTCAACTTCGCTCATTGTCAGGTCTCGGCCGAGCAGTTTGCGCTCGCGGTACGAGAGCCATCTTTTCATCACCTGGTAACCGCCGATGGTGAAACTCCAGACATTGTCGGGGATGTTCTTCCAGTACCCGACCCTGTTGAGGTAAATGTCGTGAGTGCGCGAGCCGAGCGCGGGCGGCAGCCCCGGCGCCGCGCGGCTTTCTGCGCGACCTTTGCCTGGCATCGTGACGCCTTCCTTGCCGGCGTGGCCCCAGCCTGCCGTGATCCCAAGCTCTCCCTTCGACGGATCTAGCGCTCCGCCGCCGACGCGCGAGACGAGGGCCATGTCCCGCAGCGCAGGACGGATCGAACCGGTCGTTACGCCTTGCACAGCAGTGTCCACTTCTAGCAATGTAGCGACCTCCCGGCCGAGCGCAGCCGAGGCCAGGATGAGCTCAGGATGGGCCGGTAAAGGAACGCGTGGAAACCCCGTGCGGATGGCGGACCCGTTCTCCTCGAGCCACGCGGGGCTATAGCCGATCGCAAGTACGTGCCACCATAACAGCTGCGCGTGCTCAGGATCGAGATCCGGATCTTGGATACCGACGGCAGCTAGATAGCTGCGCGCGGCTACTGAGAGATTCGCTCCGTAACTCTCCACACCTAGGACCGTCGATCGCCACCGTAGTGGGATCGACACGATATCCGGGTCCATCAAATGCAGCTCCGGAAGCGCGGAGCCGTAGTGCATCGGATGCCGCTCGTGGGGTCTGCGCCCGAAACGCCGCACGTGAAGGAAGGAGTTGCCGGACCAGTGCTGCTCGACTAGGTCGGGCCGCGGTTCATTCCATATTGGACGGACGGGAGACCAAAAACACCATCGATTGTCAAATGGAGACGAACTGAATCGGTGAACCCCCGCTAGGTCGAAGGGTTGCGCGACCAGCGCGCGCTGTCTGCATTTTTCGGGATCAAAGCGCGCAGCACGTTTCATTAGCCCACCGCACGCTTGTCCCGCTTCGCCGTCGGAAACGGCCGGGTTGAGATAGGTCTTGATGCGCTCGATGAGCGGTTCCTTATCGATCGAGATCAGCGCACCGCGACGGTTCTCGTTTAGGCCGTACAGTGGCTCGTGCCCGCACAGCGCGGTCACCATCGGCCAGGAAAGATAGGCAGCAGACGATTGTTGCGGGAAGAAAGAGAGCCGGTTTGCGGGCGACGGCGATGCCAGCAAGTAGTGTGATGCTGCACTCTTGTCTTCCAAGCTGGCAAGGAGCGCTGCGCGACGATCGGCGGCCCGAGCTTGGTGCAAATCCTCGCGAAACATCACCTGGGCGCCAGTGGAGTGCGCCCCCTCCTTAACCCAAAGGGAAATCGCAACGCCCTGTCGGATTCCCGGAGAAAAGCCAGGCACCGCGAACACAGTTTCGCTGGACCGGCCATCCGGCGCATACTCGGTGGCCTTCCGGTTACCGTGCATGTTCTCAAGCCAGAACCGATCGAAGTTCTCTAACAGGCGCTTGCGGAGCACGACAAACGAAGGCTCGCTGACCCATGAGTGGTTCGAGATGAAGCACACGACTCCGCGCTTTGATCTCTCGGCGATCCTACGCTCGGCAAGACGGAAGAAGCGGATGTAGAGATCCTCGAGGTTGTATTTCTTGATCTTCCAGTCCCGCGTCAAGCCCTCTTTGTACGGTTCGATCAGATCCTGCTCCTCCCCCTGCGCGACGCCAGCGAAAGCGTTGTAGGGCGGATTCCCTAGAACAACGAGGATCGGCTTGTCGAGCTTGACATGCTCAGCCGCTTCGCGCTCCTCCTCAAGCTCCGGGAAGAGGAGCTTCGCCTTGGCGCCTTCAGCCGGCCCCCATCCGGTTAGTGCGTTGGTGAGATAGACGCTCGCCCGCTCTGTTCCGGCCATCGGTGCGCCGAGCGACGCAAGCAGAAGCCCAATCTGGAGGTGCGACACGACGAAGGGCGCTGGCAGAATCTCGAAGCCGAAGATGCGTTCGGTCATCGCTTGCTTCAGACGCTGCGCGGCAAGCGCATCGGTACCTTTAGCCTCTAGCCGTCCGGCGATAACGCGCAGCGTCTCGACAAGGTATGCCCCCGTGCCACAGCACGGATCAAGCACGTAGACCTGTGGGTCGGCTAGACCGTCGGCGATACCCAATTCCGAGACGAGTACTTGTTCCACGCGCCGGACCATGTATTGCACGATCTCCTCCGGTGTATACCAAACCCCGAGCTCCTTTCTCAGCTTCGGGTCGAAGGCTTGAAGGAATGGCTCATAGAAGTACTGCACTGCGCGCCGATCCTCGAAGCGTTTGAAGAACTCCACACGGTCGACGCGGTTGAGAGCATTTGCCGCGTGATCGAGAGGTTCCTCGAGCCCAAGTGGCTTGAGTCGTGCCGGCTGTGCGACCTGAGCGTAGAGCGCGCCGATCATTGGGACGTGAAGCGACCAGACGGCACTGTGCCAGTCAAAGCGACCGCTTCCGCCCGACCGATGCCATAGGACCCACGCTGCAAAGAGACCGTAGAAGAGCGTTTGCACCAGAGTTGAACGGAAGAAATGCTCGCCTTTCTGTCCTTCGAACTTCACGCCCAGGGCCTGTTCAAGCGCAGAGCGCAGCGTGTCGAGAGCAGGAAGCTGAGCCTGTTCGACTTGATACAGGGCATCCCGAGCATATGAGGCGAGAAACCAGGCCACATCCTTCGGTTCAACCAAAGGCGCCGCATGAAGGAGCGTGCGGCGAATAAACTCAATGAAGGTGCGTTCTTGGGCGGCGGCAGCCTTATGCGGGTGTCTGGTCACCTCCCAGAAGGCCTTTGCATCCTTTGCCAGGGAGTACTGCTCTCGTCGCACGGTCTTTCCGTTCTCCTTGGCGAGTAGCCAGAAGTCGCGATAGTCGGTGACGAGGACGACGCCGTATTTCGCAAGGTAGCTCTGCACCTGCTCAGAGGCGGCAAGCTTCTCCAAGCTAGTCCCAGCGGGCTTGACTTCGATCACCCCCGCGACGGCATCTGTCCGAGCATCGGCTCGGATTCGAGACGCTTCTTGAACTGTTCTTCCGTGAAAAGCCCGCCGTCGGGCAGGCCGGCGCCACGGTTGGCGATATTGATCACGCACCGGACACGAGGCTTAACCTCGCGCCCGACGTCATTGAAGAGGGTCGATAGGGCGGGGTAGTAAGAGGTTTCCGGAACGTTAGCGCCGGTCTGTCGGATCTCGGCTAGTTCATTCAAGTACGCGACCAGCGGATGCGCCAACGGCCCCTCCCCTCGAGTAGTTCTACCGCTATTGTAACTATCATGACGTTTCACCGCCCATTTTGCGGTCGCCGCGGTCGAGGTCGGCAGTCCGCAATTGGCTTTCAGTCACTCCATCTTCTCGGCGCACTCGTCCAGCACAAGCGGCCACGAGGTGAGCCTGGATTTCGCGACACGGTCAACTCGGTCGGCACTCCCCGCACGGCCGATAACCAGCCCGACGCGCATCCGCACTTGACGCGAATGTAATTCTGTTTCGACTTGAAATCTTCCGGGCCCACCGGCAGCCTGGACGATGAAACTTGGTGCGAATCCGGCTCCCGACGACCGCGGTACCCGCGACAGTGGGTTGTGGCGGTGTGGCGGGCACGTTTCGAGGGCTGCTTGCCGGAGTGGACACCGTCGTCGTGGACGACGGGAGGTAAGCAGGCCGACTGCGGCGGTCCAGTTCCTCTCTCACGGCAAACCACAGCCCGACTCCGAATGAGACGGAGAGGTACACGAGCCACGTAACTCCGTAGTCGCTTCGCGACTCGGCTCCCATACCCACCAAGACAGAGTGGCTGATAGGGATTCCCAGGAACCCTATTGGAAAGAGGCACGGAAAGACTGCGAAAAATAGCGCGTGCTTGATGCATGCATCCACCGGGAAGGGGGGCTTGGGCGGTGTAGTAGCTGGTTTCGGTGCAGAACCCGGTTGCGGTTGAGGCGGCCCCCAGGGGGGTACGGGACGAGTAGGCGTTCCACTGGCGCGACCGTCCCCAGGTCTTGGCTGTGTGGTGGGCGGTTGAACGGGGGGAGTTCCAGTCGCGACCTCGCGCGTCCTCGTCGTCACAGAAACGCCCGACGTCGCCCGCATCCAATCGGGCAACCGGGAAGGCTTCTCGCCCAAGTCGGCCAGCATCGGCGCACCTTCAGGGCGGCCTCGACAAGCGTCCAATAGAGCTTCACACATCCGCCCGATATGCCCGCTTTCTCGCCGCAACATTCCAAAAAGCGCCGAACTGCTCGGATCCAGGAAATCCGCTCGCTTGAAGATCAGATTGTCATCGTGAAAGCGTTGCCAAAGCATGGGCTTCGACTTGAGTGCGATGAGCGACAGGTAGATCACAAGCGCAGAGAACCGGTCTAACCGAGCATCAAACGGGGCGTCAATGCGCTTGGGGTGTTGATACGCCCGATGTCCTTCCTCGCAAGCGCCTAGATGCGTCATTCCTGGTACAAACATGCCGTCGAGGTCGACAAGCCGCAGTTTCGGTCCTGGCTCCACGATCACGTTCCCGTGCTGAAGGTCTCCGTGCGCGACCCCGGCCTCTTTCAGCGCGCTGACTATTCGTAGCCATTGATCCGCGAGAAGGCCGAGTACGTCGCCTTTCCCAAGCACGTCCTCGACAAACACGTCCAAGCGAACACCTTGAATCCACTCCATCTGAATAACGGGGTAGCGCCGTCCGGCGATCAACACTTCCTCGGGTCGATACTCAAAATCCGCGATGCATGCGATGTTGTGAACATCGAGGTATCTATGAATGAGCTCGTAGCGCGTCTGCCGGTCGCCGGGGTCTCGCGTAAAAAGCGGACCGCGAACGCGTCAACGTCGTTACCCATCTTGCAGACTGCAGCGAAATTTCCAGAGGCGATGACCGGCATCCCGAACTTGTCGAGCGCCGGCACTAGGCCCTTCAGCACTGGGCTCTTGAACGCGATTTGGGGGTTTTGCAGCGCCTCCGAGAAGTCCCTTGCGGTTGGCCAATGAGCCATAGCGTTTGTTGGACGTTGTCAGGCGCCTAGTGGATCTCGATTCGTACGATCGCCACGTCGTCGTTCCGCAGTCGATGAGCAGATCGCTCGGACTCCACCAACTGCCCTAGTGCGTCGTCAGAAGCTTGCGCACAAGCTGCTTCCAGCACCGCGAGAACTGGACGCTCTCGTAGACCGTATTCCAGCATCCACTTAGCAACCGCATCGGAAAGAAGCCAAATTGTGTCTCCGGGTTCGACGCACCCTTCTCGAACCACGACTGCTTTGAGCATCGGGCCTGGATCGGCCGACGGCTTGGACGACACAAGGACCGGGCGGATAGTGAAGTCCTCGGGGGTTGACAGCGGAAAAGATTCAAACGGATGTCCCCGCCGCACGACCACGAGACAGCAATCGCCTAACGCGACGGCACGCCATCTGTATCCGCGATTCTCCGCGTCCGGGACCAATTGGAGGCCGAGGAATGCGGCGAATGCTGGCTCCGTCGCTCGCTCAGCGACGTACCAGGGCATCGCGCGCGTGCTCCACTTGCGCGCAAGCCACTCCCCTAATTCATGAACAGTCAGCAGCATCTCTATGGGATCGAAGCGGATAGAGCGTGCCTGGACCCACAGCTTCGTAAGCGCTCTCGCCCAGCGGCGCGAGTCGAATGACTCTGTCGCACCATCGGCGACCGCAAACCGACCCTTGGTCGCAAGGACTCCAACGGAGTCCTCGCACTCAAGTAGCCGATGGCCCACCTTCGAACAAAGGAAGGCCCGCGCAATGACCGGCACAGCTAACGGAGATTTGCCGGTCGGGTTCCGATTTCGAAGAATTGCGCCAGCGATACCGGGTCGGCATTGAACACGAAGGCGCGAGCCCCTTCTTGAATGTCTACGCCAAGCTGCGTTGCCGTCTGCCGGAAAACCGGCGGTATCAGCGACGAGAAGCTGAACAATGCTCTGGCGTGATCGTTCGGCAATGAATCCGGACCTGACGGATACTCAATCTTGCCGATCGCTTGCGCTGTGACGTGACAGTTAAACACCAACACCTCCCCGTCCGAGGTTCGGAGGCGCTGGAGTTCTTGTCCTGGTCCTGATGGATCGCCGTCCGTGGACTCTCCATCGGTGATGTTCAAGATCGTCGGAGGAAAGCTAGTTGGATGTTGCTTGATCCAGTCCCCGACAAGCGAGGTCGCCTGCCTGATGGCTTCGCACATCGGCGTGCCTCCCGAGGCCTGAGGATCAAGCCAGACCGGAAACCGAACACTCTGTTCGACGAGTCCACCGGCACCGTCCGGAACCTTCTTCATCCGTTGATCGACCCGCGCGGGAGTGTTAGCGACTTCCGAGATGGGGATGAAGGTCCGACCAGTTAGCCCCCCCGCAAATGCTGGCCCCACCGCGCTCCCGTAGCCGATCACCGCGATGTCGTAATAGTTCCGAATCTCCTCCGTCGCTGAACAGCGCAAACACAGGTCATGGATGGTTCGGTTCGCAACGTCCGCCAAGAACTGCGCCTTGCTCAACGGACTCTCGTTACCACCGAAGCGGTCATTCATCGAGCCTGATTGATCGAGTAGAAATAGGAAGCAACTCGGGTTCGCCCGGCTAATCTCAGCTGTATACGGCATAGTCCCTCCCACATCGGCGATATACGGATGGATCTTCTCAAAAAGTCGTTGGGACGTGCGCTCTACGCCCCCGCTGACATGTCCGCCATGCGTTCAGGGCGCCCTGCTGGCCTGCCGTTACAAGGCCGACGAGTTCCGTCCCCCTCAAGCGCAGCCAACAGCACAGCTGTTGACTGATCCGGTTGGCACGCAGGTCAGGCGTCCTTCGCAAAGAACACCTGATCTGCTAGTGGTTTGTAAATTCTCTCGATCTCGGAGAGCCACTCGTGGGTCGAGAACGACGTATCAGGTACGCCGACTTGCTCTTGCCACGCGCTAACGAGGCCGAGGAATACCTTAAGCACTCTGTCGGACTGGTGTATGAGCCCATGTACAAACCGCTTCGCCTTCTCGGTCTGTTCCTCTGAGCCCAGCTCCCAGCCAGGAACCCTCGAGAGATCGTGGATGAAGTCGTTGCGATTCTTCAGGAAGTCCTTCAGCAGCGCATCGAAACCGTCCTGAAGATCGGCTCGCTTCCGCAGCTCAGCAACGAAATAGCCAAGCGCCTTGTTCCTCTCAAACTCTTCCTGTGCCTGCAGCGCTTCTAGCGTGAGAGGAGATTGCTTTTGGAGAACGATCGTCATACAGAGACGTATGACCCTTTCCGTGACCTGAAGCATCAGCACTGCCACGCCCATGGCTATCAAGACCTGCTGATGCTCGCGCGGAATTTCCATGAAGACACCTGAGCTTGCTCGGTCGAGACATTAGCTCACCGGCACCCGCCCAACAACAACGAATCGTCCAAGAGGGTGACGCTGTACGCGCCCAGGCACCCCTTGGCCGGGCTCAGGATCAATCAAACGCCCCCGCCCGCACCAGCGCGATCAGCGGCTCGCCGCGAGCCCGGGCTTCCCGGGCGCGCGCGACGTTGGCCTCGATCTTCTCCGCGGGCGTCGAGAGCACCATGTAGCCGTCGGCCCCAATCTCGCGCTCGTCTCCGTCGGACAGGCCCAGCTCCAGCGCGACGGCGAACCGGGCGTGCCCGACGTCGCCGCCGAACTCCTCGTAGGTGCGCGCGTCGATCAGCTCGTCAAGGAGCGCGTCCACCTGCTCGTCGTACTCGTCCGCCTTGAACCTCATGCCATCCATCCGAGCTTTCTGAACAGGGCGTCGATCTCCCGCGCGATGGGCTCGAAATCGGCGTCCTCCCACTGCGAGGCCCGCTGCTCGCCCGAATACGCCTTCCGCCGGATCTTGTCGAGCTGCTCGAGGAGCTTCGCGTCGCCGCTCCGCACCGCGACCCATTGAGCATAGCTCCTCGCCCATATTTCGCGGGCGCGGAGGAGGTAGCTCGCGTACTTCACGTTCCGCCTCTCTACCACCGCCTGCTGGATCTTGCGGAACGCCTCGGACTCCTGGACCGCCTTCCGCCAACCGTACATCAGGTCGTCGGCCGCCTCCGAGGCGAACAGCCGCGGCTTGGCGATGCCGAAGAAGTCGATCCAGTGCCCGATCTCGTGCGCGAGCGTCAGCTCGGGATGCCCGAGCCGGTCCTTCGCCAGCGGGGCCGAGTAGACCACCTCCGGCGCGACGCGGCCCTCGACCCCGTGCGAGAAGTGCCCGTAGTTCTGGCGCGACCGGCCGGCGAGCCCATGGGTCTTCGGGAGCTTCCCGTCGCCGTGCAGCTTCTCGATCACCCCGAGGATGTGCCGGAAGGGCTCCGCGCTCGACCCCTTGCCGATCACGAGCGCGTCCATCAGCGGCGTCCCGAGGGGGCCGGCCTTCGGCGTGGTGACTTCCTCGATGGCGGCCTTGACCGGCGGGGGCGCCTTGTCGATCCGCCGCTGGATCGCCCGCCTGATCCCGACGTCCTCGCGCTTCTCCAGCTCCTCGCGCTTGTCGTAGTCCCACCCCAGGTCGGCGACGCCATCGGGCGGAACCGTCTGCTTCCCGTAGCCGCGCTGGATCGCCTGCGCGCGCGTGAGCGAGACGAGAGTGCAGCGGCAGTTGTAGCCGAGCGGCGGGGTATGCGTGCGCCAGAACGGGTCGCCGTAGGGCGCGATGTAGCCGTCGAGCGCCTTGTGGTTCGGCCGCGTGCGCGAGTCGTTCACCGCGTCGTACATCAGGTAGGGGTAGCGGTCCTTCGTCCGCTCCTGCTGCTCGACGCGCCCGCGCCCGTAGGCGCCCTGGACGTTCGTGCGAAAGATCGTCTCGAGCCGGTGCCGCGGGAAGGCGAGCGGCACCTCGCCGGCGCGGACCTTCTTCACCCAATCGGAGAAGTGGTCGCCCTCCCGTAGCGACCGATTCAGCGAGTCCAGCACCTGCTGGATCTGGTCGGCGGAGGTGAGGCCCGCTACCGAGAACGCCTTCGCGCGGGCGAAGCCCTGAAGCTGCCCGTAGTAGACGTCCGGGAGGACGACGCCGCGCCTCTCGGCGAAGGCGATGGCGTCCTCGAACGGGACCGGCTTGAGCGCCGGCCGCGGAGCGTCGAAGCGCCGCAGCGCGGCGCCAGAATACGTCACCGCCGCTCCTCGGCGTGGACGTAGCCGACCACGTCGGCCGCGAAGAGCGCCTGCTCCAGCGTCCGGCGGAACTCCGCCGTGTCGGCCTCGCGCATGACGAGCGCCAGCCGCTCGGCGAGGTCCTCGGGGTCGCGCGCCTGCAGGATCACCCCGCGCAGCTCCTCCTGGGAGATCGGCGCTTGCACCGCCGCGAGCGCGGCGTCGCCGATCCGCTCCACCTCCTCCTGCGCCGCGGTGAAGCTCCGCCGGCGAGAGGGCCGCGACGAGCCCGCGAAACGGCCCGACTTGCCCTTGTCGCCAGCCTTCTCGCTTTCACCCCCGTCCTCGGGGTCGTCGGCGCCACGTTGGCCCTGTGGCGCGGCCGGATCGGCGCTCGGGTCGGGCGTCTCCGGGATCTCGATGTCGCCCTCCTCGAAGTCGTACACCCGGAGGAGGTAGTCCTCCGTGAGCTTTACCACTCCCGCTTTCACGAGTTCGGCGTCCCGCTTGGCCCGCTCGAGCTCCAGGCCCGTGCCGTCCTCCATCACGAAGTCCAGCGACTCGCTCGCGCCGAAGTTGAGCGCGAGGTGCGCGTCGACGATCGCCTGGACCGTCGGCGAGATCATGCGGATATCCGCGTTGCGCTTGTCCTCGCGCACGTAGTCGTGCACCTTGGCCGCGGCGTAGCTGCCCGACGAGCCCACGTCGGACGTGAGCGTCTGCCCGAGGATCGCCTTCTGGACGCGCTTGCACAGCGCGTTCTCCAGGCGCTCGAACTGCTGGTCGCCGCCCGAGGGCATCGCCGCGGTGATCTCCTCCTCCTTGCCGACGGCGATCACCGAGTCGATCCCGAGTTCGGTCAGCGCCTTCACGAAGTCGGAGGGCTTGTTCACCTTCCCGAGCAGGATCGGCATTCCGAACCGCTCGAGGAACTGCATCCAGAAGCGCCAGCCGTTGTAGCGGAAGAACCACGGCCAATAGAGCCGCGAGAGCAGCGCCTCGCCGTAAGGCTGCCGGTAGCTCGGGCGGTGGCGCGTGAGGAAGAACTTGAGCCGCGTGTCCACCACCTCGCCGTCGGCCGGCGTCGAGCCGTCGGGCGCGAAGTAGCGAAGCGTCCCGTCGCGCTGCGGCTTGAACCACTCCAGCGGCTTTTCCTCGATCTTCGCCAGCCGGATTCGCCCGTCCTCGCCCTTCTCCCACACCGCCTCCAGCACGGAGTAGCCGTAGGGCAGCGCGCTGAAGGCGCCCGCGACGATCGAGTCCATGTGCGGCGTGAGCGAGTCCCACAGCGAATAGGAATTTCAAACCACCCTTTTCCCCATGCGCGACTCTATCGCCGGCGCGGCCGAGGCGCGGCCGAGCGTCGAATCACACGGGTGTCTGGCGAATAGGAATTTCAAACCACCCTTTTCCCCATGCGCGACTCTATCGCCGGCGCGGCCGAGGCGCGGCCGAGCGTCGAATCACACGGGTGTCTGGTGAAAACTCCTCCGCCCGCGAAGCCCGGGGAGCCCTGAATCGGCCCGAATGGCCTCACGCCGAGGTCGTTTGAGCGCTTTGCGCGAGCACGGGCCGGGCCGCATCGCCGGCCCCGTTGCACAACCGTTCCGTGAGTTTTAGGCCGCCTGGAACAACTCCGGCAGCCGTGCCGGGGAGCGCGGCGGGGCGCGCGCGGGCAAGCCCAGGTGGGTGAGGATTCTGACAATCAGCGCAGGCTCTTCGATGGCAGCGATGATCTTTAGCGTGCCGCCACAGGCCGGGCAATGCTCGATGTCGATGTCGAACACGCGCTTGAGAAGCCGCGCCCAACTCAACCGCGCAGCTGCGTGCGCAGGCTCGTGGGCAGGCTCACTGGCTTTCTCGAGCGTGCCCGGCACGATCACGGCGCGAAGCCCCGCATGGGGTGCGAGCACCCCGTGAAAGCGGATGAGGTGCAGGCGCGGGCGCGGCACCAGCGCTGCCAGGCGCTGCATGAATTCCAGTGGCGACAGCCTGAGGTGGGTGGTGCCGTCGCGCCTGGGGCTCTTCAGTTGCAGCACGACCTCGCCCTTGCCGTTGCAACCGAGCCGCGCGTTGGCGATCGCCGGGCGGGTGATGTAGCGGCACAGCCGTTCGAGGTTGCTTGCGTTGATCCGCGCCGCAGCGCACCCCGGCATGCAGGCTGAAGCCGTGCGCCTGGGCGCACAGGGCCGAGGTGGCTTTGTCGTCCCGGCCGGGCACGGTGCGCAGGCCGAGCACCTTCTGTCCGGCGCGCGGCCCCAGCGCGATGCGATAGGTGCACGAGGCCGCTTGCAAGGGCGTGAGCGGGTCAGCAGGATCGAGGTCGGCCAGGTAAGTCATGCCCTCCTCTTCGAGCAGATGGCCTGAGCGTGTCAGCCTCTTGAGCAGGCGCGTGATGATCTTGCCGAGGAGCTCCTGCAACTCATCTCGGGTCGGCGCACGCGCCTGCCGGAACACCGGTTCACCTCCGCCGCGCCGATACACGCCATCGAGCACCAAGCAGTGCAGATGGATGTTCAGGTTGGCGGCCGAGCCGAATCGCTGGATGAGCGTGACCGCGCCGGTGTCGGCTGTGGCGCGGCCCAGGCCGGCCTGCCCGAGCAGAAACCGCGCGATGACGCGGTGCACGATGCGCAGCACCGGCGTGAGCAACTCGGGCTGCGCCGCGAACAGGATGCGCAGCGCAATGGGAAACGACAGCACCCACTGCCTGACCGGCACTCGCGGGATGACCCGATCGACCAGGTACGCGGCGCTCTCGGCCATGCGCCGCGCGCCGCACGAAGGGCAGAACCCACGTCGCTTGCACGAGAAAGCGACAAGCTTCTCGTGCGCGCACTCGGCACAGCGCACGCGAAGAAACCCGTGCGCCAGAACGCCGCATTCGAGAAAGGCCTCGAACTCGTCCTTGACGAACCCGGGCACGCCCGTGCCGGTCCTGGCTTCGACCTGCGCGAGGAACGTCTCGAGGTGTTCGCGCACCAGGCCGTGCAGGATCGTCTCCTCCGGGCGCCGCCGCTCGTAGTGGACCGTGTGCGCCGGCGCGGCGCGCAGCAGGGCCTTGCGTTCCAGTCCCATCCGGGCTGAAACGCGCGAGCCACGATCGCGCGGCACCGCGCTCTCGCAGGCGACGCGAAAGGCGAGGCGAGGTCAACGACCGGCCCGGCAAGGGCGTTGAAGAGAAGTTGTTCAGGGCCCAAGTAATCATCGAATGGACTCGATCACCCGACGGGCGTGAATCAGCCAACGGGGCGGCGCGGGCAACGACACCATCACCGGCTCCGCCGGCGACGACACGATCCAGGGTGGGTTGGGGGCCGACACGCTCTCCGGTGTCGACGGCGACGACACCGTGAACCTCGGCGCCCAGAGCCTCACCCTCAAGGACTGGTACGCCGCGACGGCCAACCAGGGGTTCCTCTCGCTGCAGGTGATCACCGAGGCGATGACGGGCTAAGCTCCGGGCGGGGCCGATCCGCTTCTCGACCACAAAGTGGAGCAGTTCGACTTCCAGGCGCTCGTGGCCGCGTTCGACACCGCGGGCGCCGCGGACCCAGCGCTCACGAGCTGGGGGCTGATGAGCGCCCTTCTGGATACTCACCTCGGGGGCTCGGACGATGCGGCGCTCATCTCACCTACCAGTACGGGGTGAACGGCAAGCTCGCCGGCATTGCGACGAACGCGGCGCAGGACGTGCTCGGCTCGGCGCAGTTCGGGACGCAGGCGCAGACCTTGAGGCCGCTCGCGACGATCCAGGAGGGTCTGGTCAAGCTCACCTAGCGACGGAAATCTGCTGGCGACGGCGCCGAAGTCCTCCGGGCGAGGAATCTTCACGCACGCCTGACGTGCTCAAGGGTTCACCCCCGCAGTGCCATGCTAGACTGGAAGGAGCCCGGCACAGGAGCCGAGCAATGTCAAGCGAGGGAACGATGCAAACGCGCGAGCTTACGGCCATCATCGAGCGCGAGGGTGAAGGGTTCGTCGCGCTGTGCCCGGAGCTCGACATCGCGAGCCAGGGCGACACGATCGAGACCGCGCGCGCCAACTTAAAGGAGGCGCTCGAGCTGTTCTTCGAGACGGCCGACCCTGCCGAGATCAAGGCTCGACTCCACGACGAGGTGTTCGTCACGCGCGTCGAGGTCGCGATTGGGTAGGCTCCGCGTCTTCTCCGGCCGCGAGCTTTGCCGGTTGTTGATGCAGCAAGGGTTCCAGCAGGTCAGGCAGCGCGGCAGTCATGTCGTCATGCAGAAGCGCACGGAAGCGACGACCGTAACGGTGCCCGTCCCGCTGCACGACGAGATCCGCATCGGCACGCTGCAGTCGATCATCCGCCAGTCCGGATTGCCACGCGAGCTCTTCGAGCATTGACGTAGGCTTCCGCGATGAGTCGTGTCCCTTCAGGGACCTTCTCCAATTCGGGTCTGCAACGCGTCGAATCCGACTGTTCGAGGCGGCAAGCTGACCAAAAGTTGGAGAAGGTCGACGTCGTAACTACTTGATCCCGCGAACTACACGCCCGAACTCGAAATCTGTTGTACGGTTTACCGTACCGGGGGTTCGAATCCCTCCCTCTCCGCCACGAGCAAGAGAAGCCCGCGATCGCGGGCTTCGTTGTTCATGGCAACAGAGGAGCGAGCCAACTGCTTGGCTCGCGTGAGGGATTCGAAGGGCGCGCCGATGCCGAAACGGCCGGCGCGCGGCGATCGCGATACGTGACGGAGTTCCTCCCGCTCCGCCAGGGTCTTGGTGCCGAAGTAATTCTTGTCGGCGTCGAACCGTCGCCGGCGCGTTCCTGGCAAGTGGATCTGGCCGGAGCCGGAACCCCCTGATTGCCGGGCTGCCGAACGTCGAGCGATTCAAGTAGCGCGGGTCGCGTATCGGGGTGGCGAGCCGTGCGTCGAATCGGCCGGGCGCGTGATTTCTTGACGTATGTCACTTCTGGAATTAAAGTGACATACATGGAAAAGACACAGATCTACCTGCCCAAGGAAGAACTCGAGGCCCTGCGCAAGGCCGCGGCGCGCTCCGGCCGCAGCGTCGCTGAGCTCGTCCGCGAGGCGATCCGCAAGGTCGTGCTCAGGCCGCCGACCACCGGCCCGGTAGCGATCTGGGATGGCAAGCCGCGGCGAACGGCGATGGAGCACGACAGCGTTCACGACGAGCCCTGATGCGGCAGCGCGAGGCCGCGTTCGTCGATAGCGGCGCGTGGATCGCTCTGGCGCTTTCGCGTGATCCGCTGCACGCCCAGGCGCGGGAGCAATGGGACTTACTCCATGCGGCCGGTGCGAGGCTCCATACGTCGGTTCCGGTCGTCGTGGGAGACGTTCACGTTTCTCGATCGCAACGCCAACCGGGACGTGGCGCTGGCGTGGAAAGACTCGATCTACGAGCGGGGCATGGTCAAGATCCTGGCTTGCGAACTGCGCGACCTCGAGCAGTCGTGGGAGTACTTCCAGCGCCGGGACCTGCACAAGCTCTCGGCAGTCGACGCGACGAGCTTTGTCATCATGAAGCGAGCCCGCATACGGCTCGCTTTCACCTTCGACCATCACTTCTCGGTCGTGGGTTTCCGACTGGTCGCCTGATTCTTTCGCGGCTGCCCGGCATACGGCGGACGGTGCTCGAGCGCACGAAGGCGGGCGCCCTGCAGAGCTGATCGGGGCGGCCGGCGCGCGACCTGTCGCCCGCGCGACAGGCGCGGCGGCCGAGCGCGCGTAGCCTCCGGGGCACTCCCAGGAGGAGGCCCGCTCATGACCACCCGACCGCTTCGCCGCGCCGCGCTCGGCGCGTTGCTCCTCTCCGCCGCCGCCCTCGCACACGCCCAGCAAACCGTCCCGGCCCCGGCGGCCCCGCGGGCCCTGCCGACCCAGACCAAGCCGTGGAAGGGCGACTTCGACGGCATGGTCAAGCGGCGCCACATCCGCGTCCTCGTGCCGGACGCCCTGGAGGACGAGGACATGATGGAGATGCTGAACGCGGGGCTCCTCGAGGCGATCGTGGTCGACGACTGGAAGGCGCGGATCTGGGCGCAGGTGCTGCCGAAGATCAAGGTGAACGACGGCGCGGTGCTGCGCTCGGGCGGGCTGACCGGCTGGGCGGTGCGCAAGGAGAGCCCCAAGCTCGCGGCGATCCTCAACGAGTTTCACGAGAAGTTCGTGAAGAAGCACGGCCTGCAGCAAGCCCGCATCAAGCAGTACTCCAACCGGATCCGGCAGCTCAAGGACCCGACCGGCTCGGCCGACTGGAAGCGCTTCGAGGAAACGCTCGCGTTCTTCCGCAAGTACGGCGAGAAGTACCGCTTCGACCCGCTGATGCTGGCGGCGCAGGGCTACCAGGAGTCGGGGCTCGACCAGAATGCGAAGAGCCACGTCGGCGCGATCGGCATCATGCAGATCATGCCTGCGACCGGCGCCGAGCTGAAGGTCGACATCAACGTCGCCGAATCGAACATCCACGGCGGCGCGAAGTACATGGACCAGCTCATGACCCGCTACTTCCCCGACGCGAACTTCAGCGAGGCGAAGCTCGCGGCGATCCCCAACGTGCTGAAGACACCGGCGCCGAGCGTCGCGATCCTCGACTTCAATCCTCTCGGCACGGTGCTCGCGGTGCGGCCCTGCTGCCACAACGACCACTACTGGCAGGTGTTCTTCGACACGAACCGCGCCCTCAACGACGCTGGCGGCGAGGGTGGCTACCCGGCGCCCGAGACGCGGCACGCGCTGCGCAAGCTCGCGTGAGCCGGTGCCGAGCGGCGGATGCTGCGCTGTGGTAAGCGTATAGGAAATTCAGAACACCTTTTCCCCATGCGCGACTCCAGCCGCATTGAGCGGCTCACAATCTAAAGCCCCGGCTTTGCCGGGGATACTTACCGGACCCAGCAGATCATGGACAGCGTGCGCGCGCTCGAGAAGGAGCTCGCGCGCCTGAAGTCCCGGATGGCGGTCTCGCAGGGCGAGGAGCTCGTCGCGCAGGCCGCCGACGTCAAGGGGGTGAACGTGCTCGCCGCGACGGTCGAGGGCGCCGACGCCCGGGACGCTGCGCGAGACGACGGACAAGCTGAAGGACAAGCGCAAGAGCGCGGCCATCGTGCTGGCGGCGAGCGAGGGGCCGCGCGTCAGCCTGATCGCGGGCGTCACCCCCGGATCTCACCGCGAAGCTGAAGGCCGGCGACTCCGTGAACTTCGTCGCGCAGCAGGTCGACGGCAAGGGCGGCGGGCGCGCGGACGTGGCGCAGGCCGGCGGCGGCGAGCCGGCGAAGGTGCTGGCGGCGCTCGCCCCGGTGCGCGGCTGGGTCGAGCAGCGGATCCGAAGACGCGGGCCGCGCCTACGGGTTGATCGCGGCCACCACCCCGGTCGTCATGCCGTAGGTGATCCTGCGCGTCGTCGACGCGTCCTTGCGGTACGTGTAGGTGCAGGTGTTCGTGGCGCCGCTGCCCTGCGCGCGGTATTCGGTGGCGGGGTCGGTCGCGAGCGTGCTGATCGACGGCCGTACCGCGAGCACGCTGTCCCACACTTGGCGGCAACGGTTGGCGTTGGCGGTCGCGTTCACGTTGGTGAGGTTGCCGTTGGTGCGCGACGGCAGGCAGTTCGCATTGAAGTCGACGTTGCCGGCGCCGTAACCCGGGAGGTTGATGTTCGAGGCGTGGCCGCGCGCGAGGCACATCACGCGCGCGGTCGCTATGGCGCTCGCCAGCACGCCCGCGGTTGCGGCGACCGCGCTGCGATGCGCGTCGGTGCGCAGGTCGACGAAGGCGGGCGCCGCGACGACCGCCAACACGGCGAGGATCGCGACGACGGCGACCAGCTCGACCAGCGTGAAGCCGCGCCCCGCCCGCGCGGCGGGCGGGGGGCGCCGCCGCGGCAGGCGTGGCGTAGGAGCGGTGCTTCGTGCGGGCGCATCGTCTGCGATTCTGCCGCGGCCGGCGGCGGCGCGAGCGTGCAAACCCGACAGTCCCGGCGGGTTTCCGCGGTGCGGGCGCCGCCGGGACGGCAATCTGCACGCCCGGCGCCTCTTTGGGGGCCCGTCCCGGCGCTTGCGATGCACGGCTGGACCGGCCGTTCGGCCAGAATCGACCCCTTGCACGCCCGTACGAACAATGCCATGCCCTACTGCGGAAAGGTGCGACCGGTCGCGCGGAACGACGGCCCACAGCCGGACTACCAGGTCGACGATGCCCGCATCCGCGAGATCAAGGAGCTCGCGCCTCCGGCGGCGCGTAGGAGACTCGAAACACCTTCTCCCCATGTGCGACTCGGTTGCCGGCCCGGCACAGCGTCGAATCACGCGGGCGTCTGGTGAGAATTGCTCCGCCGCGATCCCCAGCGAGCCCTGAATCGGCCTGAATCGCCTCGCGCCGAGGTCGTCTGACCGCTTCGCGCGGGCATGGGTCGAGCCGCAGCGCCGACCCCGTTGCGCAGGCGTTCCTGGCTTGAGTTTCAGGCCGCCTGGAACAACTCCGGCAGCCTCTCCAGCAGGCGCGGCTATCGACCGCCGCACAACCGCGCGCACGGTGCGCGCCGCGATGCCCCGCGCGCCGCCCGGGCACGGCGCCGACGCCACCCACCTCGCGCATCGACCCACTCACGCTTGCCGGATAGCGGCCGCAGCTCGTCAAGTTCGCGCAGCGGCGGCTGCGCGACCCGGCCGCCCCCGACGACGTCGTGCAGGAAACGCTGTTCGCCGCGCTGGAAGGCGCCGCGCGCTTCCAGGGTGACGCCTCGGTCGGCACCTGGCTCACCGGGATCCTCAAGCACAAGATCCTCGACCACTTCCAGCGCGGGCAGCGGAAGGCCACGCCCGAGCGTCCGGCTGCGGAGAAACCCGACGCGCCCGCCGCAGAGCCGGAAGAGCTCGCGGAGCCCGCCGCGCCCGGTTGGGGCGACCCGGAGGCGGCGTTCGCGCAGGAGCGCTTCTTCGAGGTGCTGGAGCGCGGGATCGCGCGGCTGCCAAACAAGGTCGCCCGCGCTTGCCGCATGCGCGAGGTGCTCGGGATGAGCACCGACGAGATCAGCGCCGAGCTCGCCATCACCGCGTCTCACTGCGCGGTGCTGCTCCACCGTGCGCGCAAGGCGCTGCGCGAGCACCTGCAGGCCGAGTGGTTCGGCGGCGCCGGCGCGACCGACGGCCGGTCCTAGCTCACAGGGTCGCCCCGGCGACAGGAGCGACGGGGCGACTCGTATGGACCTCGTCGATGCGGTCGACGAAGAGCCGGCCCTCCGCACCGCAAGCCGCGTATGCGCGGGCCGCGAGCCAGCCCAGGGCGCGCTCGTCCTCGCACCGGTACCAGCCCCCGGAGCGCGCGCAGTGCAGGCCCGCGCCCGGGACCTCGATCGCGTGCAGGCAGCGTTCGCAAGGCTTGGGCATCACCGCCTCCTTTCGATCGATGCGAGCGCGCGGCCGATCAGCTCGATCGCGTCGCTGCCCTGACGGCGTCGACGAGCGCGCGCCCCTCGAACGGCTTCGGCAGGTAAGCCGCCGCGCCGAGCCGCTCGGCTTCGGCGCGTGCAGCCGGAGAGTCGTGCGCGGTGATGAAGATCACCGGTACCTTCGATCGGGCGTGCGCGAGGCGCCGGCCGAGCTCGAGGCCTGAGTCTCCCGGAAGGTGCACGTCGCAGACGATGCAGTCGGCGCGCGCCGCCATTCCGGAGGCGAGACCGTCCTCGGCGGTCGTGAAGGCCTCGACCTCGAAGCCCGCGATTCCCAGGACACGCGTCAGCGCCGATCTCATCCCACAATCGTCCTCGACCACGACGACGGTCGTCCGGGTGCCGTTCGCCATGCCCCGACCTCCGGCTCCGATGCTCGAGGCCCGGTGCATGCGACCATCATCAGGACGACGGACGCTCCACGCGCGGCGGTGGCGTCAGCGGTTGGCCGGCGGGTAGACCGTGCGCCAGTCGCGTTTCATGCTGACGATGGTCCAGCCGCGCTGCGGCCCCCTCGTCGAGCCCGCGCTCGAGCCGGCCGATGTGCGACTTGCGGTCGTAGCCGTACTCGCGCTCGGCGTCGTCGTGGTGAAGGATCAGTCCGAACCGCGCCCCCGGCCCTGCCGTGACCCACTCGAGCATCTGAAAATCGCCGTCGGAGTTGCCGAACGCTGCGATCGGTCGGCGACCGATGTGCCGGTGGATGCCGACGGGCTTGCCGGCCTTGTCGTCGATGAAGTCGATTTCCGCCAGGCGCACGAGCGTCGGCATGCCGCCGCGCACCTCGTACTTCGTCTTGATGCTCGAGCCGACGACCTGCTCCGGCGGGATGCCGTATACCGCCTCGGACCACGCCCGCACGAACTCGATGCCACCGCCGGAGACGATGTAGGTCTTGAATCCGCTCGCGCGAAGGTACGCAAGGAGCTCGAGCATCGGCTGGTAGACGAGCTCGGTGTAAGGCCGCTTGAAGCGCGGGTGGCGCGCGGTGGCCAGCCACCCCTTGACGGTCGCCTGGAACTCCTCGGGCGTGTTGCCCGCATGCGTCGCCATGATGAGCTGGAGCAGTCCCTTTTCGCCCGAGGCCGCAAGGGCCTTCATGTCGCCTTCGAACACGGCCTTGAACGGCTGCGTGGTCTTCCATTCGGGATGCTTCGGCGCGAGCGCCTTGACCCGATCGATGGCGAACAGCAGCTGGAAATAGGCGGGCTGCTCGGACCACAGGGCGCCGTCGTTGTCGAACACGGCGATCCGGTCGCCCGGCGGCACGTAGTCCTTGCCGGCCGGGTCCGTGACCGCCCGCACGAACGCGACGATGCGCCCCTTCGCGGCATGCTCGTTCCAGGAGGGGAGCGGATCGGATTGCGCGATCGCGGTGCCGGCGGCGATCAGGACGGCGAACGCGATAACCAGGCGGACGATCCGCGTCATCTCGGACCTCCGAGCGCTACTTGACGGCGTGCCAGACGCCGCCCACGCCGTCCCCGTCCTTGTCGCCGGCCGTCCGGTCCCCGGCGAAGAAGTACAGGGGCTTGCCCTTGTAGGCCCACTGCGGCGAACCGTCGTCACGCTCGACGATCGTGAAGTCCCGGATGGCGCGGTCGCCCTCGACCGGGCGGAACGGCGGCCACTTCACCGCGCACGCGGCGTTGCACGCGCTGCGTGCCGGGTTGGCCGGATCCTTGTCATAGGTATAGAGCGTCTTGTGCGAGCTCCAGTCGGTCATCACGCCGCCGCGCATCTCCGCGGGGGCGACGACGCGATCGCTCGCGCAGCCGGCGGCAAGCACGGCGGAGAGGGAAAGCGTTGCGAATCGGATCGTTTTCATCACCAGGTTCACCGGCTGTTACGAGACACCAGCTGAGAGAACTGCGGTGCCGCGCGCGCTGCCGGCCGTCGCCGGCCGGCCGCCCCTGCTTCGTCAGCTCGAGCCGACCCCCGTGCGCAGCTGCTCCTCGATCTTCTGCAGGTTGAACGAGCCCGGCGTCTGACTGGGGGGATACTCCTGCATCGTTTTCAGGAACCGTGCCGCGAGCCCCTGCAGCGGCACGAGCACGTAGGCCCGGTCGAGGAACCAGTCGTTGTACGTGTTCGAGTTGTGCTGGGCCTTCTCGAACGGATCGCGGCGCAGGTGGAAGAGGAGCGGGACGCGAAGCTCGGTGAAGGGCTCGCGCCACACGCCAAACGCCACCCCGCGATTCTCCAGGAAGACCGCCTTCCAGGCATCGTAGCGGATGGCGACGACCTGGCCGTCGTCGTTGACGTACATGAACTCCTTGCGCGGCGATTCTTTCGCCTTGCCGGCGAGGTATTCGTTGATGTCGTAGCCGTCGATGTAATTCTTGTAGCTGCGGCCGTTGAGCGACACACCCTTCGCGAGCTTGTCCCTGATCTGCGCGTCGCCACCGGCGGCCGCGAAGGTCGGCAGCCAGTCCTCGTGCGCGACGATTCCGTTCAGGGTGACACCGGCCTGGTACTTGCCGGGCCAGCGGACGAACGCCGGGACCCGGTAGGCGCCCTCCCAGTTCGAGTTCTTCTCGCTGCGGAACGGCGTGGTGCCGGCATCCGGCCAGGTGTTGTAGTGCGGGCCGTTGTCGGTCGAGTAGAAGACGATGGTGTCGTTGGCGATGCCGAGGTCGTCGAGCAGCCTGAGCAGCTGGCCGACGTGCATGTCGTGCTCGACCATGCCATCGTGGTACTCGTCGCCGTTCGGACCGGAGAGCCCGCGATGCTCGTCCTTGACGTGCGTACGGAAATGCATGCGCGTGCCGTTCCACCAGACGAACCAGGGTTTGCCCGCTTTGTTCTGACGCTGGATGAAGTCCTTGGCGGCGGCAACCGTCTCGTCGTCGATCGTCTCCATGCGCTTCTTGGTCAGCGGACCGGTGTCTTCGCATTTCTGCATTCCCACTTTGCCGGAACGCCGGTCCTCGGTGGGGTCGTCCTTGTCCGTCGCGTAGCAGTGCAGCACGCCACGCGGACCGAACGTCTGCTGGAAGGTCCTGCCGTCGGCCAGTTTCATGTCCCGCGGGTAGTCCCTGTTCTCGGGCTCCTCCTCGGCGTTCAGGTGATAGAGGTTGCCGAGGAATTCGTCGAACCCGTGAACCGTCGGCAGGTGCTCGTTGCGGTCGCCCTGGTGGTTCTTGCCGAACTGGCCGGTGGCGTAGCCGAGGCTCTTCATCACCGTGGCGATCGTGACGTCGGTCTTCTGCCAGCCCTCCTTGGCCCCGGGCAGTCCGACCTTGGTCATGCCGGTGCGGACGGGAACGCTGCCGTTCAGGAATGCGGCGCGCCCGGCGGTGCAGCTCTGCTGACCGTAGTAATCGGTGAACGCGACGCCTTCCCTGGCGATGCGGTCGATGCTCGGCGTCTGATAGCCCATCATGCCGCGGTTGTTGTGGCTGATGTTCCAGGTGCCGATGTCGTCGCCCCAGATGACCAGGACGTTGGGCTTCTTCTGCTGTGCCAGCGCGGGCGCGGCAAACGCCAGCGCGACCACGGTTGCGGCCAGTGCTGCGGACAGTCGAGATCTGATCTTCATGCGTGCCTCCGGGCTATTTTGGCGATTCCCGCAGGCCGCGATGCTCCTCCCGGCCCGGAGCGGCCGCCATTGGCAATGAGTGCAGACGGGCTTGCCCTATCGGGCAAACCGCGGCGCGGGCGGGCGGACCGCGCCGGTCCGGGCAGCCGCCGCCTATGCGTCGCGCCGTTGGCTGGGCTTGGAGGGGAGGACGAGCCCGAGCTCCGTCGCGATGCGCACGAGCTCGGCCACCGAGCCCGCGCGCAGCTTCTCGAGCACTTGCGCCCGATGCGCCTTGACCGTGCGCTCGGCGGCGCCGATGTCGGCCGCAATCTGCTTGTTGAGCTTGCCCGCGATGACGCCCGCGAGCACCTCGCGCTCGCGCGGCGTGAGGCGGTCGTACAGCGCCCGCAGCTCGCGCAGGCGTCCGCCCGCGTCGCGAACCCGCGCATCGCGCGCGAGCGCCTCGCGCACCGCCTTGAAGAGCGGCTCGCGCTCGACCGGCTTGGTGAGGAAGTCCACCGCGCCCGCCTTCATCGCGCGCACACTCATGGGCACGTCGCCGTGCCCGGTGAGGAAGACAATCGGCAGGTCGATCCCGTGGCTGGCGAACGCGGCCTGCAGGTCGAGCCCGCTCGGGCCCGGCATGTTGACGTCGAGCAGGACGCAGCCCGCCGCATCGCCCGGCCACGCGATCAGGAAATCTCCGGCCGAGGCGTAGCCACGCACCTCGAAGCCGGCCGCCTGCAGGAGGCGCATGAGGGCCGTCCGGAACGACTCGTCGTCGTCCACGACGTGCACGATCGGCGTCGCCGTGCTCACGCGGCCTGCTCCGCGGGCGCCGGTCGGGGCGCGGCGGGAAGCGTGAAGCGGAACGTCGCGCCGCCCTCGCCGCCGGCCTCGGCCCAGATGCGGCCGCCGTGCGCCTCCACGATCGATCGCGCAATCGAGAGGCCGAGCCCCATGCCGCGCTCCTTGGTGGTGTAGAACGAGCCGAAGAGCTTGGGCAGGTGCTCGAGATCGATCCCTTGTCCCCGATCGCTCACCGTAAACTCCACGTCGCCGTCCGGCCGCAGCGACGTACGCACGAGCACGCGACGCAGGTGAGGGGATGTTTTCGCCATCGCGTCCATGCCGTTGACGACGAGGTTCAGCAGCACCTGCTGCAGGTGCACGCGGTCGCCGAGGATCTGCGGCAGCGTCGCGTCGAACGCCTCGACGAGCTCGACCCCGCGCCGCCGCGCCTCGGCCGCCAGAAGGCGCAGCACCTCGGAGACCGTCTCGTTCGCATCGAGCGGTTCCCGCGTCATCTCGTGCCTGGTGAGCAGCTCGCGCAGGCGCCGGATCACCTCGCTCGCCCGCAGGTCGTCCTTGCGGATGTCGGCGAGGATCTGGCGCACCTCGCCGGGGCGGGCGTCGCCCGCCTCGAGCAGCATGTCCGCGGCATCCACGTTGGCGAGGATGGCGCCGAGCGGCTGGTTGACCTCGTGCGCGATGGAGGCGGTGAGCTCGCCCATCGTCGCGAGCCGCCCCGCGTGCGCGAGCTCCACGCGATGCCGCTCAACCGCGAGCTCGGCCCGCTGGCGCCGCTGCCGCTGGACGAGGAGCGACCCGATGAGCGTGGCCTGGCCGAGGATGATCGCGAGCGCGCCCAGGATCTGCCAGCGGTAGCGATCCCATGCCGCGAGTTCCTTGAAGCGCACCTCGCAGCCCCCGGGCAGCAGCCGCTCGTCGATGCCCCAGCGCTCGAGCTGCCGCCAGTCGGCGATGCACGCGGGCGCGACCGGCGCCTCCGCGCCGAGCCCGCCGGGGCGCTCGCCGTTCAGCACCCGCGCGACGAGCTCGCCGGCGCGCCGGCCTTGCACGGAGAAGCTCGCGATCACCCCGGCGGCGATTCCGTCGCGCAAGTACGTCTCGAACACGCCGAACACGGGTGCGCGGGATGCCGCGGCGAGCTGCGTGATCACGTTGCGCGGCACGTGTCGCGCGCCGGCGCCGTCCTGGAACATCGCGAGGTAGAGCACGATCGCATCGGACGGCAGGTTCCGCACTGCGGCGAGCGTGTCGGCGAGAGGCAGATCGACGAGGTACTCGACCGGCCGCCCGGCGGAGCGGCCATCGAGCGCCGCGCGCGCGAGGCGCAGCAGGCCGCGATCGAAATCCGTCGTCCCGGCGACCACGACGATGCGGCGCGCATCGGACCGCAGCCGCAGCGCGAGCTCGAGCGTCGCACCGAAATCGTAGCGAACTGGGACACCGACCGTGCGCGGGCCGAGCGTACGCGCGGCGACCGACCGCGCTGGCACGCTGTGGAAGACGATCGCCGCGCCGGGCCAGAGCACGTCCCCGAACCGCTCCGCGAAGTCGAGCGCAGCCATCTCCACCGCCACGACGGCGTCGATCTTCACGCCGCGGTACTTCTCGCGCAGCAGCGCCTGCATTCCCTGCTCGGAAATTCTCACGCGGGAAGCGCAGCACGTCGAGCGATTCCACGTAGAACTCCGTGGGCCGCAGCGTCGACTCGCGGATCGCGGCCCGGGCCGCGCGATCGAGCTCGACGAACGCCGGCAGATACGGATCCGTGCTCGTCAGCACGACAATCCGGCTGGCGCCGGCATCGGCGGCGGGCGCCGGGGCGCCGCAGAGCACCCCCGCCAGCGCGACCGCCATGGCGAATGCGCGGCACGCGGCCGCAGGTCGTCTCATTGCGAAATCCTGGGTCCCGGATCGGCGGCACGCGATTGGCGCCGCCGCTGGACGACGGGCGCCAGTATAGCCCGCGCGGGCGCGGTCCCAAGCGCTCAGCGCTCAGGCCCGAGCGTCGCGAGCCGCTCTTCGTAGCGCGCCGGCGCGCCGTGCGCGTCCTCGCCCGCAGGCACGCTTGCATCGCGCGCCGAGTGCGCCACGCTCGCGGCGGGCGGGCTCTGCGGCGACCGGATCGCGCTCGACGCGGTCGAGGCGACGGCCGCCGCGGAGCCGGGCGGCGCGACCTTGGTGTCCAACGGCGATTGCCACTGGTTCGACGCGGATGCCGGGCGTTTCGCTGAGGTCGACCGCCGAGTTGGCGCGCATCACGCCACGCGCGGGAACGTGGAGACCGAGCTCGCGCGCGGCCGACTTCGGGGCCGGGTGCGGCTGCGCGTATCCGGAGTCGGTGGACGACCCGACGGCCGAGTACTCGAACCGCATCCTCGCGCGCCTGCGGCGGTGCGCGGACGCGTTGCCGCAGGCGCGCCATCGTCTCCGCGCGCTGCCGATGACGCTCGCCGCCCGCGTCGGCGGCCTGCACGTCGGCGTCGTGCACGGCCACGCCGAGGCGCTCGCGGGCTGGCGTTTCGCGCACGATGCGCTGGACGCGCCGGATGCGCGGCCCTGGCTCGAAGAAGTGCGCGCGGCCTCGGGCATCGACGTGGACGCCTGCACCCACACCTGCCTGCCGGCAGGGCGCAACTTTCGTCTCCCCTCGGGCCGGCTCACCGTCATCAACATCGGCGCGGCGGGCATGCCGAACTTCCGCGCAACCTCGTTCGGGGTGATCACCCGGATCGGCGTGCGCCCGTCGGCACAGGCGACCTTGTGCCGGGTCGCGCGCGACGGCGTGTTCATCGAGGCGCTGCCGGTCTTCTTCGACCGCCGGCACTGGCTGCGCGAGTTCGTCGAGATGTGACCGGATGGATCGCCCGCGCACGCCTTCTACTTCGACCGCATCGTGAACGGCCCGCGCTTCGCGCCGGAACAGGCGTATCCGAAGGTGATCTGACGCCGCTCGGCGCCGCCCTCGATTGCGGCTAGGTTCTAGCCCAACTTGCGCAGAATCGGGGTAGCGACGTAACGACATTGGCTTAGGCCAGAACTCGGCACTACATTTTTGCTGCGTGGCGATACGATTGAGACGGCACGTACCAACCTCAAGGAGGCGCTCGAGTTGTTCTACGAGACCCCCGACCCAGCCGAGATCAAGGCCAGACTCCACGACAGCGGGTGAGCTACGATAGCGACGCGCTGGGGCAGTGATGGCGGCACGCGAGGCGTACTCGAACGCAGTAGCGCCAGAGCGAGTGGCCGCGCAAGAGCGCCGCGACCCGACGGCGCCTCGCAGAACGCTCGAGTTGAAGCTAGCTCGCCCGCAGCCCGCGATGGCCGCTACAGTCCCATCCGTCGCGGTTCACGCTCAGGCCTGGGCCGCGCCAGAAGCCGAGAGGGTGAGCGCGGCCGTGCCGGCGATGGCGGCGCGGCCTGGCTACTTCCCCGACGCTGCCCGACGCGCCGACCCGGGTGCGGGCTGTCCTATAGCTGCGCTTTGATTTCCTCGACGCGGATCACCATCGCGCCCCGCGCCCACGGGAACTTCGCTTTGACCGTATCCGCGACCTCGCCCGAGGTGACGATCTCGGCAGTCCCGGAAATGAGGTACCCCTGGCCCGGGCTGCGCGTACCTTGCACCTTTCGCGAAGCAACCATCAGCTGGACACGAGCGTCCTTCCTGAGATTCTGCTCCGTGCGGTGATAGCGCCCGGCCGGGAGCACGATCGTGTCGTCTCCAATGCCCAGCGCGCGCATGTAGTCGCCCCAATTGCCGACCACGTAGGGGCCGTCGTCGCCCGATGTGACGATGGTCAGGAACTCGGTTGCCTCGCAGACATCGCGACAGTTGCCTTCGATCTTCGGCATTCTTCCTCCATTGCCTCGACTGGATTGTTCGCGCCCGCGCGTGATCGACCCTCCGATGCATGATAGCAGGCATGCCCGGGCATGCTGGCTTGCGGCACCAATCGCATCGCGCCTCCTCGCGGAGGGCTGCGAGCTGCCGTGCCGCGAAGCGCCGCGGCCGCTCTCGGGCGGGATTCGTGGCCCGGATGCGGCATCCCTCGACATTGCGGTTCGCGATCCTGCTCGACCCGAACGACGAGCGGCGGGTGCAGCGTCCTCGCCTCCGCCTCGAGGATTTGCAGGCAATCGGCGACGATCAACCCGTGCGGTGCTGTGCCCTGACGAGCTGCGCAGTGATCCCTGCCTTGCGAGACCCACGACTCGCACAGCACGTCAGGGGAAACGACCGTAGGCGCCGCAGGCCGCCGCTGTCGCGATTCCGACGCAGTTGATTCCGGGCGACGCCCGGCGATATGCTGGAGTCCACGGCGCCGCCAAGAAGCGTCTGCGGCGACGGGGTGGCTGTTCGTATCTTTCGCATCGCCAGACCACCGAGAGGAGGCCGCATGGCTGGTGGGGCTGCGCTTGCGTGGCGTGGGCGTGGACGCGTGCTTGCGTCAGTGCGAGACCCCGCGACGTTGTGGCGACCGTGGTCGGGTGGGTTTCGCGGCGCTCGCTCGATGCGCGCGATCACGCGCGTCGCCTGCGCGATTGCGCTGCTGCCGCCTGCGATCGCGTGCGCGGCATCGGCCGCCGGCCTCCCGCCGGGCGAGACCGCTCGCATCCTCGCGGGAATGGACGCAAACCCCGCGGGGCTGGCGCCGGCCGCGCTGCACGTGCTGCCGGCCTACTCGAAGGACGTCTCGACGTCCTGGGAGACGTACGTGCAGCGCATCGGCAAGCCGATGCGCGCCTGGGCGCAGAGCGAGCTGCCCGCTGCGCGCGGCGCGACCGTCTTCTACCCGTTCTCCGGACCGGATTTCGCGACGGTGGCGCAGCTCTACCCGGACGCCGCGCGCTACGTCCTTGTCGCGGATCAGCCCGCCTGCCCGCCTCCTGCGCTCGAACGGATGGCGCCCCCGGCGCTCGCAGCGTATCTTGCGCGGTTCCGCGAGGGGGTGGCGGCGTTTCGCGGTGATGGGATTCTTCCTCACCCGCGAGCTGAATGCGGATGCGAGCCGGACCGAGCACCGCGTGGGCGTCACGGCGCTACTGATGGCGTTCGCCGCGCGGCAGGGGTTCGAGGTGACCGGGGTGCAGCCGGTCCGGATCGCGGCGGCCGGCGCCCGGCTCGAGCCGCAGCCGGGCGACGACCGGAGCTGCCACGCCTGGGAGTCGGTGCGCCTGACGCTCGCACGCGACGGCGGCCAGGCGGTGCTCGACTACGTGCGGCTCGATCTCTCCGACGCCGCGTTGCGCAAGCACACAGCCGGGCGCGCGTGGCTCGAAGACGTGGCCGGCAATCCGACGGTGCTCAAGGCCGCGTCACACCTGCCGCAGAACGGGGGTTCCGATCCGTCCGCGATGCGATTCTCACCCGGGCGCCCATCGTCTGGCAGGACGAGACGGGGATCGAGTACGGCGTGCTCGCGAAGCACTTCAAGGTGGCGCTGTACGGCCGCTTCACGAAGGCCCACGCCCTGTTCGGGGCAGAGGCCCAGGGCTCGCTCGCGCAGGCGTACGCACGCGCGGGGGCGCAGGCCAAGCCGATCGGATTTCGCGTCGGTTACTACAAGGAATCGGGCTGGAGCGTGCAGGTGGCGCTGCGCGACCGCGCGCCGACCGCGCTGCGCAGCGGCCCGACCCTTCGCGCCGACACCGCGAAGCCGGCCCCGACGCCGTCGCTCGAGCAGCAGATCGCCGCCCTCGATGCGCGCGTGAAGCGGAGGCTAGCCCGCATGAAGGCGCGCCCGCGCAAGGTCTTCGTCAGCGGGAGCACGCAGGAGGAGCCCTTCGCGGCGTACGTCAAGGACGTACGCGAGCGCGTAGCGCGCAGCGTGGACCTCGCGGCGGACAGGGAGCCGCGGCGCGCTGGTGACGCTCGCCATCCTTGCGGATGGTACGCTGCAGGCGATCGAGCTCGATCGCGGCTCGGGCAGCGCTGCGATCGACGCGCGGCTGCGCGCCGCCGTGCGCCGCGTCGCGCCGTTCGCACCCTTGCCGGCGCCGGTGCGCGAGCGTGCGGACGTGCTGCTGGTCACGCTGCTGCTACCCGATCGCCGCGAACCCGACGCCGCGCCACTCACCCGGGCGGCCGCGCCGGGCGCAAATCCATGCGAGCTGCCGTTCTCCGAGATCATCGATCCGCGTAGCGCCAAGGCGATCGTCGCGGGCGCCCTGTCGCGCATTCCCACTGCCCGCAGCTTCGCGCTGCGCGATGCGATGAACACGGCGCCGGGAATCTCGGTCGAGGACGACGAGCGGTACAACTACCGGAGCCGCTTTCTGGTTGCAAACCTCGATACGAAGGCGCCGGACGGGCAGTGCCGGGGCCTCGAGGAGCGTTATCCGCTGATCGATCCCGGGCAGCCGGATTACGAGACTTTCCCCGAGCTTCAGGACCCCGAGACGCTCGCGCATTTCGTGTCGAACGTTCAAGGAGACGGACCGGGAAAAGGCTACTTCGAGGCGCCGACGGTCAAGGCGCCGGTGGTGCGGATCGGCGGCGCACGCTACTGCATCGGACAGACGCTCTCGCTCTGCGAGATCAGGCGCGGACAGCCGGTCGAGATCGCAAGGCTCGGCACGTCCGGACTGCTGAGCGACTCCGGACCCGCGCGGCGCTTCTACGCGCCGTTGAACGAGATCGTTCTGCGAAGCTGGACGGCGAACCGCAGGTACACCGCGGCGGATGCGCGCCGCGACGCCGCGCTCGCCGGAATCTCGGACCACGAGTCTTCCGGCGCGCGCCTGTCGCACTACCGGCACCAGGACGTCGATTGGGTGATGCCGAACTTCATGCAGTGGCTGCCCGCCGGGGGTTCGAGAACGACGGCACGGTCAAGGGGCTGCACGAGCTGAGCCGAGGCGAGACGCGGATCAACAATCTCGGTGCCGCGGTCAGCCACGGCTGCCTGCGGCTCACCCGCTACGGCGCTGTGCTCGCCCGGTGGTGGACACCGCGGGGCGCCAAGCTCTTCATCCACTACACCGACGCCGGCTATCGCCGGACGCCCTGAGCAGCCTCCATCCACCGCGGCCGCGCCTCACACTCACACTGGCCGGCACGACGATCACCGAGCGCACGATGTGACGAGGGTCGTCAAAGAGGGGATCGACCCGCCCGGCGCGGGAAGGGAGGGATCGAATCCCCGAGGGGTCGATGTTCGTGCGATTTCCCTCGCGCAGAGAAGCGCCGGAGCAACTCCGGGCTAGCTCTGATTCCACTCCACGAGCGTGTCGTTCGGGCTCTGGCGCTCGTAGAACCACATGAGGCCCTGGGCTTCCTTGCTGAGCACCGTCGTCTTGAAGCTTCGCCACGCCTGGATCTCGAAGTAGTCGAGCGGACCTCCGTGCGAGCGCAGCCGGTGCGGCACGCCGGGAGGGAAGTACACGAGCGTGCCGGGCGCGAGCTCGCGGAACTCGTTCTCCACTTCGACCACGCCGCGTCCCTTGAAGGTCATGTAGCAGTGGTACGGGCCGTCCGGGTTGGCGTCGGTGCCGCCATGCACGTGATAGGGCGAGCTGCCGCCCGCCTTGTAGTGCATCTCCCCAGCCTGGATGGCGTTGGTCGGGGTAAGCCGGCCGCCGTCCGTGAGCCGGACGCTCGACTCGGCGCAGAAGCGGCGGATGCGTCCGCCGCTCGCATCGCTCAGCGCGCGCAGCGAATTCCGGTCGAAGAAGTACCCTGGACCTCCGGGGAGCCCGGCTTCGATCGCCGCGGGAGGCTTCGGCACCGCCATGTGCAGCAGTTCCATCGCCGATCCGGAGGCGTCGAAGCGCGCCGATTCACCCGGTGCGAGCAGGACCCCGGCGCCTTCGGCCGCATCGTGAGCGCTGTTGCCGTAGTGAATGACGCCTTTGGCGGGCGCCATGAGGTACACCACGTGATAGTCGTCCCCGGCCTTGAGATCCCACTGCCTGCCTTGCACGATCGAGCGCCGGTAGACGGTGAGATTCTTCGCGCCGCACAGTGCGGGGCTGCACAAGGTCTTCTCGGTTCCGGATGCGACCGCGCGGGCCTCCGCGGTGTTCGAGTCGATGATGAAGATGTCGCTGATCGTTGCCATGCCTGCGTATCCCTCCGGGGAAATCTCGGGAAATCTGAATCGACGCGCTGGATGGCGGGCCGCCTGCCGACGCTCGCATGGCGCCGTGTCGAGACGAGCCTCGCACCACTGCGACCCGACCAGGCCGAATGATAATCCTTCCGCGCGCCGTTCGGCCCGCGGCGTGTGCAGTGGCGTGCCAGCAAGACGCGGACGAACCGGAGGTCCCATTCCAGGCGAGCGGCGCATCGGGGGCGCGCTCTGGGAAGCCGCACTCCGCGATCTGCGATGAGGACTTCGCATGCAAGTTGGCACCGGCGTCCGGTGCGTCCGTCCGGCGAGCCGCGTTGCGCGCGGTGCGGACGCATCCGGAGCGCCCAAGAAGGCGCGGCGCGGCATTTCGCTGGCCGGTGGCGGCGGAACGCGGATCCGCGCCGCCCCGGGTTTCGCGCCCGCGAGCAATTGCTAACCTCGTCCGGGCGGTATAGCCTTGTGCCGTGATCGGATCGGCGGAGGCCGATTCCGCCACCGGGAATGGCGCAATGCAACGGGATCCGCCGGTGCCGCCGGCCGGCGGCGCCGAGGGCTGGTGATCTTCGCGCTCGCCGGGCCGATCGACTCGCGGCCGCGAGGTAGCCGCGTGCAGAGCGTTCTTGAAACACATCCGTTTCGACCGGGGAGGCACGACCGACACACTCATCCGCGAAGGAGGGAGTCATGAAACGGCTTGTGAGCAGCGTAGCGGTGGTCGTGGCGACGCTTGCCGTCGTCGGCTTGGTGTCGCAGTCGGCGTTCTCCGCCGGCGAAGGAAAGAAAGAGCCGGTTCGCTTCAAGGTGCTCAACACGTTCAAGCCCCAACTGGCCGGCGTCGACAAGGCCCAGCTCATCCAGTTCGAGATGGATCCGGGCGCCGAAGTAAAGAGCTTCAAGGTGGGTTCATCCGAGATCCTGTGGGTGACGAGAGGGGTCTTCACGTACAAGTACGGGGACAAGACCGTGCAGCGCAAGCAAGGCGAGAGCTGGCTGCAGGAAGCCGGCGTCGTCCTCGATGTCGCAAACAGGTCGAAGAGTGGCGCAGTCCTGCAGGGTGTCCAGTTCATCAAGGCGAAGTAGCCGCGGCGCGGCAGCCGGGCTCTGCCAGGCAAGCCGCAGCGGCCCAGGCGATGCGGAGCCGAAAGCGGCGGGAGACGGGTCTCCCCGCCGTTCTCGTTAAGCGGCCGCGCGCTGGCCGTAGGTGATGAGGCGTTGCGCGCGCCGGGTCACGGGCGGGCGCTGAGACCGTCGCCCCGCGGCTTCTGCGATTCATGTCCAGCGCGACGAGCTACCAGCTGCTGATCGACGTGTCGCAGCCCGTGCGCTGCCGAGTCGGTCGCCTCGGCGCGTTCGACTTTCCGGCCGGCCGCTACGTGTACTCGGGCTCGGCGAAGAGCGGGCTCGAGGCCCGCATCGCGCGCCACCTGCGGCTGGACAAGGCGTTGCGCTGGCACATCGACCACCTGCTGCGCAAGCCCGGCGTCGCAGTGGTGCAAGTGATCCGCTCGCGGCGCGCGGAGTGCGCGTTGAACCGCGCCGTGACCGGGCGCGTTCTGGTGCCCGGCTTCGGCGCTTCGGATTGCCGCGCCGCGTGCGGGTGCGCACCTGAAGTACCTCGGTTGAGGCCGGCAGGCATGCCCTGCATCGCGGGACGAGACGCGCGGCGACGAATGCGGGCCTGGGCGACCGCCGGGACCCGCACGCCGATCGTCTCGCGCGGGCGTTGCGGCGAGAGATTGCGTTGCGCGCTCTGGGTACCCGATGCGCAATGCGGCGGCATGGCGGATTCGGAGCGGGCGCGATCGTGGCAGTATGCGACCCAAGGAGCGCGGCAAAGCGAGGCCCGCGAGGCGGAGCGACGGAGCGGACCGATGGGGTGCAGCGCACTGCGCGTGGTCGTCATGGGCGGATCGCTCGGCGGACTGTCGGCCGCGCTCTTCCTGCGCGAGGCCGGCTGCGAAGTCTCGGTGTTCGAGCGCTCGCGGACGCCGCTCGCCGGACGCGGCGCCGGCATCGCGCTCAACCCCGCGTCGGTGCGGTATTTCACGCTGCGCGGGACGATAGCGGTGGAGGCGATCAGCATGGCAACGCGCCGTGTCCGCTACGTCGGCGAGGACGGCGGCAGCGCGGCGGAGATCGCGGTGCCATACCGCTTCGGCTCGTATGACGTGCTCTACCGCAGTCTGATGGACGCCTTCGGGCCGGCCGGCTATCACCTCGGCCGAACGATCGTGGGCTTCGAGGAGGACGCAGCAGGCGTGACTGTCCGGACGGCCGACGGCGGCGCCGAGCGGTGCGACTTGCTCGTCTGCGCCGACGGCGTCCGCTCGACCGCGCGCACGTGGCTCGCGCCGGACGCACAGCCGCAATACGCCGGCTACGTCGCCTGGCGCGGCACGCTGAGCGAGCGCGAGATCGACCCGCGGACATTCGATCTGCTGCGCGACACGATCGCCTACCGTCTGATGCCGGACAGCCACATGCTGATCTATCCGATTCCGGAGGTCGGCGCGTCGCTCGGAGACGTCGAGCGCTGCGTCAACTGGCTCTGGTACCGCAACGTCCCGCGCGGTCCGGCGTTCGATGCGCTGATGACCGACCAGGACGGCAACGTACGCGACGTCTCGCTCGGGCCCGGCACCGTGCGGCCGCAGAACGTCGCCGCGCTCAAGCGGGATGCCGCCGTGCGGCTGCCGCAGTGGCTGGCGGACGCGATCGGGCGGACCGCCTCGCCGTTCATCCAAGCGATCATGGACTGCGACGTGCGGCGCATGGCCACCGGGCGCGTGGCGCTGATCGGCGACGGCGCGTTCGTCGCGCGGCCGCACGCGGCCGCGGGCACCGCGAAGGCCGCCGAGGACGCGTGGCAGCTCGGCCTCGCGCTGCGCGCGGCAGGCGGCGACGTGTCGGCGGCGCTGCGCGACTGGGAGCCGCGCCAGCTCTCCTCGGCCGCGCGCTCGTCGAGCGCAACCGCCAGGCCGGGAGCCGCCTGCAAAGCGGCGCATGGCCGGTCGGCGCGCCGCTCGCGTTCGGGCTCTACGCGCAGGGCGACAGCGTGATGCCCTGACCGCACGACGCCGTCTCAGCACGCGAACGCATGCGGCTCCGGAGGTTGGCGGGCATCGCCCGCTCGCTCGCCGTCTACCACGGGCGGCCGTGGCGGGTGCGCCGGATGGCGCGGCTCTACGCGCCGTTCGTGACTGCGGGCGCGCTGTGCTTCGACATCGGCGCGCACGCCGGCGATCGCGTGCGCTGCTGGCGCAGGCTCGGCGCGCGCGTGGTCGCGGTGGAGCCGCAATCCGATTTCGTGCGCCTGCTCGAGCGCCTGTTCGGGCGCGATCCGGCGGTCGCAGTCGTCGCCGCCGCAGTGGGTCGCACGGCGGGCACGGCGGAGCTTCTCGTGAGCGAGCGGACCCCGACGGTCACGACCCTCTCGCGCGCTTGGATCGAACGGGTCGGCGCCGACCCGTCGTTCCGCGGCGTGGGGTGGACGCGTGGCCCGGTCGTCGCGGTCACGACCCTCGACGCGCTCGTCGCGCGCTTCGGCGTGCCGGCGTTCGTGAAGATCGACGTCGAGGGCTTCGAGCGCGAGGCGCTCGAGGGGTTGACGCAACCGGTGCCGGCGCTCTCGTTCGAGTACGTCCCGGCGGCGATCGACGTTGCGCTCGGCTGCACCGAGCGGCTGGCCGCGCTCGCGGACTACCGCTTCAACTGGTCGGTCGGCGAGACGCACCGGCTGGTGGAGCCGGAATGGCTCGACGCCGCGGCGATGCGCGCGCGGCTTGCCCGGACTGCCGCCGGCGCCGGCTCAGGGGACGTCTACGCGCGGCGCGCGGCGGCGCGCTGAGTCGAGCGCGAGCGGCGACTGCGGCGCATCGAACGCCTCGAGCAGCACGCGGGTGAGATCGTGCATCGCGCCGAGGGCGGGACGCGCGGGCACGATGCCCGGCCGGAACCCGGCGGCCACCAGCGCGTCCGCGATCTCGGCTTTGCGCGTGATCACGTGCACCGGCACTTCCCAAGGGGGCGCGCTCGCCGGCGACGGCGCTGACGGGCTGGTGATCGCCAACGACGACCAGCACGTAATCGCGCGCCGCGGGCCGCTGCAGGAAGCCCGTGAGCCAGTCGTATGCGTAACCGATGGTCGCGACGTAGGCCGGCGCGAGGCGATCCCAGTCGGGCTGGGCGGCGCTGCGCGCGACGCCGTCGGCGTCGAACGGGTCGGTGCCGAGCAGCCGCTGCCAATCGGGCTGGTAGGGCGGCAGCGGCTGAAACGGGATGTGGCTCGTGATGGTCGGGAAGAGGACGAACGCCGGGCGGCGCGCGGGCGCGTCGAGCGCCGTCGCTTCGAGCCGGGCGAGCGCGAACTGGTCCGGGATGCGCCAGAAGCCGAACTCGGGTCCGGGGTATGCGAGGGCACGGCTGTCGACGATCGCGTCGAAGCCGTAGAATGCGCCCTCCGGCCAGTCGGCGCGCAGGCCCGGCATCAGCGCGAATGCGTCGTAGCCGTGGTCGCGGAAGTGCCGTACCAGGGTCGGCCGGCGGGTCGTGAGCAGCAGGTCGTAACGCGCTGCGTCGACGCCGATGCCGGCGAGCAGGCTCGCGTGCGCGAGCCACGACGCCCCGCCGAAGGTCGGCGAACGGACGAACGCGGAGACGACCGCTCGTCCGGCGCTGCGCGCCGCGGCGTCGAGTGCGGCGCGGTGCGCGTCGAGCGCGCGCGCGTAGTCCGGCCGGTCGTAAGTCGCCGCGCCGTACGATTCGAGGAACACCACCAGCACGTCGGCGCCGTCGAGGCGGCGCAGGCGCGAGACGAATGCCGGGCTCGGGGCGAGGCGCTCGTCGGCGGCGGTACGGGAGAGCGCATCGGCGACGAAGCGCGCCTGCGCGGCGTAGGCTGCACTGACCGGCGCGACGAAGTAGCGGCCGGTGTCGAGCGCGCCGGCCTGTCCAACGACGAAGGCGGCGACGACGGCACCCGACGCGATGCCGAGTGTGCCGCGCGCGACCACCGCAACCCTGGCGATTGTGCGCAGCGACCAGCGCAGCGCGACGAACACGGCGGCGAGCACGAGCGCAAGGCCGGCGGCACCCGCGGCCGCAATTGCCGCGGTGCGACCGTCGGTCACCAGCGCGAACACCTCCGGCAGGTGGCGGCCGTCCCAGTAGAGGTTGATCGGCCGGCCGAAGAGCGCCGTGATCGTGACATCCGCGTAGCGGCCGGCGGCGAGCACGGTGGCGAGCGCGGCGAGCCCTCCGACGAGACGCATTGCGGCCCGGCGGCCGCCGCGCGCGACGAGCGCGAGCGCGAGCACGATCGCCGCAGCCTCGACCGATAGGGCGAGCTGGGGCTGCACCCACAGCGTCGGCCAGACGCTCTCGAACGTGAACGCGAAGTTGAGCGCGACGAGCGCCGCGGCGAGTCGCAGCGTGCGTGCCGCGCAATCTCTGCGCATGTCGTTCCCACGAAGCATGGCTACCCCCGAATGCTCCTGTCGGGAGCCGGAATCCGGCACCTCTTTGACGACGCCTGGTTCGGATTTCCGCTTCCGAGGCCGAGTGAAAAGTCGCCGAACGCCAAACAAGCCGTCCTCCCCGCGGACGCGGGGATCTCATCAAATCATCGAGCAGGGAAGCCGGCGCGCTCCGAGCGCCCGCCTGCGCGGGAGCGACGACCGGGTTCTCGCCCGGCCTCGTGCGCGGGAATGACGGCCGTCTGCAGTGGTTCCCGGGGCTTGCGTTCGCTGGAGAGTCCCGCGCTCGCTCGCCGCGCTCAGCTACCGGCGCCGCGCCTCGAATTCGACGATCAGGTGCACCTCGTCGCCGACCCAGCCGTTGTCGACGCCGTACGTCATCCCGAATGCGCTGCGCTTGAAACTGCCGCGGGCCGAGACGCCCATCACGTAGGGCTTGCCGCCGAAGAGCGACCCGATCGCATACTCGCCGCTCTTGTTCCAGGTCGCCTGGAGCGTGACCGGGCGGGGAGCGTCCGAGGAGTTCGAGGCGCCCCTCGATCACGAACGTGCGCGCGCCGGTGCGCTTTGCCCGGTCGGCGGTGAAGGTCATCTGCGGAAACTCGACCGCATTCAGGAAATCGGCGCTGCGCAGATGGTCGTCGCGCTTCGGGTGGTTGGTGTAGACGCTTCCGGTGTCCACCACGATCTTCACCTCCGCGAGCGTGCCGGTCTCCTCGTCGAACACGTAGCTGCCGGTCGCGTTGCGGAACATGCCGAGCACCCTGGCGTAGCCGAGATGATCGACAAGGAAGCCGAGCGACAGGTGCTCGGGGTCGATCTCGTACTTCGCCGGTCCGGCCGCTGCGGGGACGGCGAGCGCGAGCAGCGCGCCGAGGGCGAGGGCGCTGCCGAGCGTGCGGCGGACGGAGCGAGCTCGAATCATCAGGCAGCCTCCAGCAGCGGTTCGCGGGCATGCCGTCGCAGCCAGGCGACGTCGACGGCGAACGAGTAAGAGAGCAGCGCGAGCGCCGTGCCGGCGAGCGCGGCGCTCGCCGGATGCGGGACGATTGGCGCGAGGCAAGCGACGAGCGCCACGATCTGCACGACGCACGCCGTCTTTCGCCGCAGGCTCGGCGGCAGCGGCCGCGCGAGCCAGTGACTCACCCGGCCCGCGCCGACGAAGAGATAGCGGAGCATCCCTGCGAGCAGGATCCACGGACCGGCCTTGCCGAGCTGCCAGGCGAGCGCCGCGAGCGCGAGCATGAGGACGGCGTCGGTCTCCATGTCGAATCTCGCCCCGAACACGCTCGTGAGCCCGGTGCGCCGGGCGATCGGGCCGTCCACCGCGTCGAGCAGCGCGGCGAGTGCCGCCACCGCGACGGCGATCCATGCGAGCGCTCCGGACACGGGTTCGCCAAGGAGTCCGGCGAGCAGCGCAGCGAGCGCGAGCCGCGCGAGGGTCACCTGGTTTGCCGGGCCGAAGCGCGGATGCGGATGATCGGCGGGCAGCGTCGCCAGGACGATCGCGGCGCCGACCACGAACACCGCGAGTGCCCTGCCGGCGAAATCCGCGCCGAGACCGGCCCACGCGGCGAGCGCGAGGGCGAGCGCGCCGAGCGCGAGCGTGAGCGCGGCGGCCGTCAACGCCGCGCCGTGCGTCATGGCGCGGTGCGGCGCGGCGGAAGGGCAGGCGGAGCGCATGATCTAGAATCCGTTCCGGATCGCCGCGCGCGGCCGCCGACCGGCGGCGCCCGCGCGATGTTGCGAAAGGTATCACCTATGACCATCGGCGAGGCCCGCGCGTTCTGGGTCGTCGCCCCCGGCTCGGGCGAGATCCGCGGCGAGGCGCTCCCGCAGCCGGCGACGGGCGAGGCTGTCGTGCGCACCCGCTTCAGCGCGGTCAGCCGCGGCACCGAGGCGCTCGTGTTTCGCGGCGAGGTGCCGCCGGGCGAGGCGGCGCGGATGCGCGCCCCGTTCCAGGCGGGCGAGTTTCCCGCGCCGGTGAAGTACGGCTACGTCAGCGTCGGCGTGGTGGACGCCGGTCCGCCGCCGCTTGCCGGCAGGACCGTCTTCTGCCTCCACCCGCATCAGACGCGCTACGTCGTGCCCGCCGCGGCGCTGCACGTCGTGCCGGACGAGGTGCCGGCCGCGCGCGCGGTGCTTGCCGCGAGTATGGAGACCGCGGTCAACGCCCTGTGGGACGGCGCGCCGCGCGTCGGCGATCGCATCGCGGTGGTCGGCGGCGGCGTCGTCGGCTGCCTCGTCGCGTGGCTGACCGGGCGCATGCCGGGATGCCGGGTCGAGCTCATCGACGTGAACCCGGCGCGCGCGGCGGTCGCGGCCGAGCTCGGCGTAGCGTTCGCGCTGCCCGGCGCGGCGACGCCCGACGCGGATCTCGTGTTCCACGCGAGCGGCGCGCCAGAGGGGTTGGCGACCGCGCTCGCGCTCGCCGCATTCGAGGCGACCATCGTCGAGCTCAGCTGGTACGGCAGGCAAGCTGTCGCCGCGCCGCTCGGCGAGGCTTTCCACTCGCAGCGGCTCACGCTGCGCGCCTCGCAGGTCGGCGCGGTCGCGACGCACCAGCGCGCGCGCTGGTCGCATCGCCGGCGCATGGCGCTCGCGCTCGCGCTGCTCGCCCACCCGCGCCTGGACGCGCTCATCACCGGCGAGGGCCGGTTCGACGATCTGCCCGAGGTGATGGTGCGCCTCGCGCGCGGGGCCGGCGCCACGCTGTGCCACCGGATCTGCTACGACTAGAACCTATCTCAAGACGAGAATGCAACCGCGAATGAGGGGATTTGCAAGCGGTCGCCCCTTGTTCGTGCGACCTCAGTTGGCGCAGAAGCACGGCCGCGATTCTGAGATAGCTTCGAGTAGATTCTAGGGGAGCGCGTCCATGTACAGCCTCTGCGTCAGGGACCATTTCATGATCGCGCACAGCTTCCGCGGCGAGACCTTCGGGGCGGCGCAGCGCATGCATGGCGCGACCTACGTCGTCGACGTCGAGCTGCGCCGTCCGGCCCTCGACGCGGACGGGCTGGTCGCGGACATCGGGCGCGCCGCGCAGGTGCTGCGCGAGGTGCTCGCCGAGCTCAACTACCGCAACCTCGACGAGCACGCCGCGTTCGCCGGGCAGAACACGACCACCGAGTTCCTCGCGCGCGCGGTGTTCGATCGCCTCGCCGGGCGCATCCGCGCAGGCGAGCTGGGCGCGAGCGCGCAACGGCTCGCGTCGATGCGCGTCACGCTGCACGAGTCGCACGTCGCCTGGGCGGCCTACGACGCGCCGCTGTAGCGGGTAAGGAGCGGCGTGCGCGCGCTCGACTTCGTCTACCCGGGCGACCTCGCCGCCCTGACGGGCGGCTATCGCTACGACCGCCGCGTCGTCGAGGGCCTGCGCGCGCGGAGCTGGCAGGTGACCTGCCACGCGCTCGATGCGAGCTTCCCGGCGCCGACGAACGCCGCGCTGCGCGACGCGGATGCCGCGCTGGCGGCGATTCCGGACGGCCGCCTCACGGTCGTCGACGGGCTGGCCTTCGGCGCCATGCCGGAGGTCGCAGCCGCGCACGCCGCGCGGCTGCGGCTGGTCGCGCTCGTCCACCATCCGCTGGCCGAGGAAGGCGGCCTTGCGCCGGGCGAGGCGGCGCGCCTGCGTACGCGCGAACAGGGTGCGCTCGCCGCCGCGCGCCGCGTGATCGTCACGAGCCGCGCGACCGCGCGCGGCCTCGCGGCCTACGGCGTGCCGGCGGCGCGCATCGACGTCGTCGAGCCCGGCACCGACCCGGCCGCGCCCGCGCGCGGTGCCGGCGGCGCCGAGGTCGCGCTCCTCTGCGTGGCCACGGTGACGCCGCGCAAGGGGCATGTGGTCCTCGCGGAAGCGCTCGCGCGCATTGCCGACCGTGCGTGGGGCCTCACCTGTGTCGGCAGCGTCGAGCGCAGCCCGCAAACCGTTGTCGAGCTCAGGCGCCGGATCGACGCGCTCGGCCTGAGCGGGCGGATCGTTCTGGCGGGCGAGAAGCCGCCGGACTCGCTCGAGGTCGACTACGACCGCGCGGACCTCTTCGTGCTCCCGTCGTTCCACGAAGGCTACGGGATGGCGATCGCCGAAGCGCTTGCGCGCGGACTGCCGGTGGTGGCCACGCGTGCGGGCGCGATCCCGGACACGCTGCCGGGCGATGCCGGGATTCTGGTGCCGCCGGGCGACCCCGCTGCGCTCGCCGTCGCGCTCGCGTCGCTGATCGATGCGCCGGCGCGGGCGCGCCGAGCTGGCGGCGGGCGCACGCGCCGCGCGCGCCCGGTTGTCGCCTTGGGAGGACGCGTGCGAGCGGTTCGCGAACGCGCTCGAGCGCGTGGAGCGCACGTGAACTGTTTCGACGCCGGCTGGCTCGCGCTGCGCGAGCCGTTCGACGCGACCGCTCGCAGCGGCTGGCTTGCCGCGCGGCCGGAGGCGGTGGAGCCGATCGAGATCGTCGACCTGGGGTGCGGCACCGGCGCGAACCTGCGCTATCTCGCGCCGCGCCTGGGCGGGCGCCAGCGCTGGACGCTCGTCGACCATGACGCGCGGCTGCTCGCCGCGGCTGCACCGCGCCTGCGCGAGTGGGCGGCGCAGGCCGGCGGCACGTTCCGCGTCGAAGACGGCGCGATGTGGATCGCAGCGACCGGTTTCGAAGCCGAGGTGCGTCCGCTCGAGCGCGAGCTTGCGTGCGACCTGGAGCGACTGGAGCACACGGGCGTGCACCTGGTGACTGCGGCCGCGCTGCTCGATCTCGTGTCCGCGGACTGGCTTGCGCGCCTGGTGCGCGCATGCCGCGCCGCGCGTGCTGCGGTGCTCTTCGCGCTCACCTACGACGGCAGGATCGCCTGGTCGCCTGCCGATGCCGACGATGCGCGCGTGCGCGACGCGGTGAACCGCCACCAGCGCACCGACAAGGGATTCGGACCCGCGCTCGGTCCCGACGCCGCCGGGTGCGCGGCGGCGCTCTTGCGGGTGGCGGGCTACGAGGTGAGCGAGGCGCGCAGCGACTGGCGCATCGGACCGCATGCGCGCGCGATGCAATCGGCGCTGCTCGAGGACTGGCACGCCGCGGCGAACGCGATCGCACCCGACAGCCGCGCGGCAGTCGCGGGTTGGGCGGCGCGCCGCGCGGCGGCGATCGCGCAGGGGGCGTCGACCCTGCACGTCGGCCATGTCGACCTCGCGGGCCGGCCGGCGTGAGCGCCTCAGGCAATGCGTTCCAGGTCGGGCGGCGCCGCGGGGCGCGCGCCCGCCGGCGGGGCGCGCAGGTCGAACGACCACAGCACGTCTTCGCCCATGCGGAACACCCGGCCGGGCGGGCGCAGGCAATCGCGCATCGACGGCACCGGCGGCAGCTGCAGGCCGGGACGGCCGGCGCCGATGAACACCGGCGCGATCGCGATCTGCAGGATGTCGACCAGCCCGACCGCGAGGAACTGCGAGACGGTCACGCCGCCGCCCTCGACGAACAGCGCGTGCAGGCCGCGTGCGTGCAGCGCCGCGAGCAGCGCGCGCAGGTCGAGCGCGCCGCCGTCGCAGGCGACACCGATGATCTCGGCTGCGCCCGCGCCGTGCCGGGCCTCGGCCAACCGCGCCGCGCCGACGGCGAGGAGCGTCGGCGCGCGCCGGTCGTGCAGCACGCCGGCCGCCGCGGCGACGCGGCAGTTCGGATCGAGCACTACGCGCACCGGATCGTCGCCGGGCACTTGGCGCGTCGTGAGCTGTGGATCGTCGGCGGCGATCGTGCCGGCACCGACGATCACCGCGTCGCACAGCGCGCGCATCCGGTGGAGGTGCCGCCGGTTGGCCTCGCCGGTGACGAAGTGCGAATCGCCCGAGTCGGTGGCGATGCGTCCGTCGATGCTCTGGCCGAGATGGGCGACGACGACCGGTCGGCCGGCGCGGGCACTGCACACCGGCAGGTAGAGTTCGAGCATCGCGCCAACTGGCGCGGCGTGCGCGCCTGGGACCGACCAGCCCGCGTCCGGGTTCCAGGACGCTGCGCACAGTTCGCCGCGGTGCGCTACTTCGAGCGCGGCGTCGCCGTCCAGGCGGAACGCGGCGGCCCGATCGGGCAGGCCGTGTTTGCGGCGCCGCCGGGCGAGGGCAAGCATGAGCGCCCACGCCTCCGCTGCCGAGCGCAGGGTGCCGTCGCCGGCCGGCGGCGGCTGCGCAGAAGCGTCGCGCGGGGCCGGGTGATGCACGTCGGTTTCGGGGGCTGGGGAGCGGATTCCGTGCCGGTAGCTAGCGCGAGATTGCGGCCGCGCCCGTTCTCAAACGGAGGCCGTACGCACGAGGGGTAGACTGCCCGCGCTACTTCCCCGCACAAACACCGGGCCCGAGGCAGCGGGCGAGACCGTTCCGTTCCTGCACGCTCTCGGATCTCCCCACGTACGCGACCGCGTTCGCATTTCGAGATCGGTTCAAGGATGCAACCCGTCAGCGTATGCTAACACCCAGACTGCCGTAACATTCCCCGGGTCATGATTCGCAACCTCCCTCCACCAGCCTGGCGGCGTGCCGCCGTACGCGTCGACCGCTGCTTGACCGAGCTGCGGCGCGGCCGCGCAGTTCGGATCGCCGACGCGGCGGGCGGCATCGTCGCCGCCGCGGTCGAGACGCTGAGCGAGGATCTGCTGCGGCGCCTCGGCGCGCCGGGTGCACGCCTCGCGCTTGCCGTGACCGGGGAGCGCGCGCGCGCGCTCGGCATCGAGGCCGATGGGCGCGGCATCGCGCTGCCGCTCGAAGAGGGCGTCGGCCTCGAGGCGATCGCGCGGTTCGTGGGCGTCATCGAGTCCGAGAGCGTGCCGACCGGGTTCGATGCCACCGCGGCGGCAGCGGCAGCGCCTACGGTCGCCGCAGCGCTCGAGCTTGCGCGCCGCGCGCGCCTGTTGCCGGCGGTGGTGTTCACGCCCGACGCGCGCGCGGACGACGCAGACGAGCTGCTCGCCGTGGAGGCCGCCGACGTTGCGGCGGTGGCGCAGGCGCTCGAGGCGAGCCTCCTGCGCGTGAGCGACGCGCGCGTTCCGCTCGCCGGGCACGAGGACTGCCGGCTGGTGCTCTTCCGCGAGGCGCCCGGCGATCTCGAGCACGTGGCGGTGGTGGTCGGGCGCCCCGATGTCGCCGCGCCGGTCCTCGTGCGGGTCCACTCGGCCTGCCTGACCGGCGATCTGCTGGGCAGCCTGCGCTGCGATTGCGGCGACCAGCTGCGCGGCGCGGTCGAGCGCCTGGCGGCGGCGGGCGGCGTGCTGCTCTACCTCGCGCACGAGGGACGCGGCATCGGGCTCGCCAACAAGCTGCGTGCCTACGGGCTCCAGGACGGCGGGCTCGACACGCTCGACGCCGACCGTCATCTCGGCTTTCGCGCCGACGAGCGCGATTTCCGCGCCGCGGCGGCGATACTGCGCAGCCTCGGCATCGCGCGCATCCGCCTCTTGACCAATAACCCGGACAAGATCGAGACGCTGCGCGAGGGCGGCATCGACGTGGTCGAGCGGGTGCCGCTCGTGGTGCCGCCGAACGCGCACAACGAGCGCTACCTGCAGACCAAGCGCGAGCGCGCCGGCCATCTCACCGGCGAGCAGGACGTTCCAGCGGGCGGCTGAGAGACGCTCAGCGCGCCGCGGGCCCTTGGGTCAGCGTGGCGAGCGGGGTGGCGGCGAGATCGCGCAGCACCGCGGCGAGCTGCGTCGCGAGATGCTCGAGCAGCGCGGCGCCGCGACCGGCGTCCGCGCGCGCCGCGTTGCCGCACACTCCGGCGGCGTCGAGATCCTGCGCCATCCAGCCGAATCCGACCGGCTTCTCGGGGCCGAGCATCGAGCCGCGGGCCGCTATGCGCTGTCCGAGGCCCGCGAAGTCGCGCAGCGCGTCGCGGCGCACGAGCTCCGGACGCAGATGCAGCACGAGCGAGGTCTCGACCTCGCCGCCGTGGATGCCGTGCTCGAGCTCGTCGGCGGCGAAGAGGCCCGGCGGCGTCCCGAGCGCGAAAACGTTCACGCGTGCGACCAGCATGCCGCACTCGGCGCGCAGGCGCACCGCGGCGAGGTCGACGTGCGCGCGCTGACCACCGTGGCTGTTGACGATCGCGAGCTTGCGCACGCCGGCGCGCGCGACGCTGCGGCCGACGTCGAGCCACACGCCGAGCAGCGCGTCGAGACCGGCCGACAGCGTTCCGGGGAAGGCCGTGTGCTCGAGGCTGTCGCCGATCGCGAGCGCCGGCAGCGCCAGCACCGCGGCGTCGGCGGGCGCGAGCGCCAGCGCGCGGCGCACGACGCCCTCGACGATCAGCGCGTCGGTGGCGAGCGGCAGGTGCGGACCGTGCTGCTCGATCGCGGCCACCGGCAGTAGCGCGACGGTACGCTCCTCGTCTACCCCGGCGAAGTCGGTCGTCGCGAGGTTCTGCCAGTAGCCGCTGCTGAGAGTCGGGCGCATCGATTCATGATAGCGCGACCGCTCGGCGCGGGGCTGTCGATCAGGCGCCGCGCCGCGGGTTGCGCGGGGCGTCGGGCGGGACAGCAGCCCCGGTAGGTCAACGCCGCGCGGCGAACCAGCCGCCGGCGCCGAGGAAGAGCGCCATGGTCCAGAACACCGGTACCATTCCGAGCACGGAGCCGAGCGCGCCGAAGAGGAGCGGCATCAGCGTCTGGCTCGCGTTCACCAGCGTGTTGCGCACGCCGACCGCCTCGCCGGCGCGGCCGGGCGGCACGGTGTTGTACAGCACGGAGAGCACCATCGGCTGCGAGCTGCCGAGCCCGAGGCCGAGCACGAAGGCGAGGGCGACGAGCAGCGGCGCCGGCGTCGCGAACGGGTAGACGCCGTAGACGACGCAGCCGGTAAGGAACGCGCCGGCGAGCATGCGCCACTCGCCGAAGCGGCGCGCGAGGCCGGGAAGCACCACGCGCACGAGGAACGTGGCGACCGAGAACGCGCCCACAATGACGCCGATCGTCGAGGCCGAGTGGCCGATGCGCGCCGCGTAGATCGGCACGACGAAGGAAAAGAGATCCCAGCCCATCGAGAGCGTGCCGCTCACGACGAAGACCGTGCGGGTCCCGCGGTTGGCGAGGAGATCCATGACCCGCCGGCGCCCCTCGCGCGCATGCGCGCCGCCCGCGGCAGGGAGCGACCCGCCGCGGGCGAGCAGCACCGCCAGCGTCGTCAGAGGAAACGCGGCGAGCAGCAGGAACGCGTTGCGGAAGCCGACCTGGTCGATCGCGAAGCCGGCGAGCATCGGGCCGACGAATCCCGATACCGAGAAACCCATCGAGAACAGGCTGAAGTTGCGCGGTCGGTCCGCGGGCGGTCCGGCGGCGCCCACCAGGTTGCTGACCGCGAGATGGAACAGCATGAAGCCCGACCCGACCGCCGTGCTCACCACCGCGAGCGCGGCGAGCGTGGGCGAGAAGTACGCAACCGCCGCACCGGTGGCGGTGATCGCGGCGGCGGCGGTCATCGGGCCGCGCAGGCCGACACGGTCGATCATCCGGCCGGCGGCAACCGAGAAGAGCATCGGCAGGACCGCGAAGAGCGACAGGATCCCGCCGATGGCGGCGGGCGACGCGCCGAGGTCGATCGCGAGCAGGGACGCCGCCACGCGGCCGCCCGCGTAGGCGGTGTGCACGCACACCGTGAGCGCGATGACGGCGATGAGCGACATTGCTTGCTGCGCGCGCGGGCGCCGCCGGGGCTGGCCGGCGCGATCAGCCGCCGGTGCCGAGCCTGCCGAGCACCTCGGCCATGTCGTTCCACACCTGTTGATCGACGAGCTTGCCGCCCGCCACCGTGAAGCGGTCGATGAAGCGGATGCCCGAGTACGGCGTGCCGTCGGCGAGTTCGCCGCGCAAGGTACCGTGGCAGTACACGATGCCGCCGTCGGGCGACGGCACCACGTCGAAGCGCTCGTAGTCCTTGCGCGCCGACCGATATCGGAGCTTGGCCCAGACAACGAGCTCCTCGAGGGTCGTGAAACGCTTGCCGCCGGGGAAGGTCATCGCGAAGCCGGGCGCGAGCATCGCGTCCGCCCTGGCGAGGTCGCGGCGCTCCAGTGCGGTGAGATAGCTTCGCACGAGATCGATCGGGCTGGTGCTCATCGACTGCTCCGGGTGGTGTCGAAGCCTATGGCAGGAGGCCGGCGAGCGCGCGCTCGGTGGCGATCCATAGCGCCTCGGCGAGCGCGGGATCGCGCGCCGCGGGCGAGGGCGTCACCGCGCGCCGGTCGTCGAAGTAGCGGCCGGTCACCTGCGCGACCTCCGGCGAGGCGGCGAGGTAGACCGGCGTGCGCGCCCCGGCCTCGACCGGCGCGCCGCCCATGCCCCAGCCGCGGCGCAGCAGCTTGGTCGAAATCACGCCGGGATGGCAGCAGTTCGCCGTGACGCCGTTGTCCTCGAGGCGCTTCGCCAGCGCGAACGTGAAGAGAACGTTCGCGAGCTTCGAGCTCGCGTACGCCGCATAGCCGGAGAAGCCGATCGCGAAGGTCAGGTCGGCTGGCGCGATGCTTCCGCCGGAGTGGGCCATCGAGGAGACAGCGACGATGCGGCCGGCCGGCGCGGCGCGCACGGCGGAAAGCAGGTGATGCGTCAGCAGGAACGTCGCGTAGTGGTTGACCGCCATCGTGCGCTCGAAGCCGTCCTCGGTGAGCGCGCGGCGCCCTCGTACACCCCGGCGTTGTTCAGCAGCACGTCGAGCGCCGGGGCGAGCGCAAGCACCTGTTGCGCCAGCCCGACGACCTCGCGCATGCGCGCGAGATCGCCCCACACCGGCTCGAATGCGGCCTTCGGGACCGCCGCGGCAAGCGCGGCGACCGCGCCGCGTGCACGCGCTTCGTCGCGCCCGTGGACCAGCACGCGCCAGCCGAAGCCGCCGAGCGTGCGTGCCGTCTCGCGGCCGATGCCGTCGGTGGCACCGGTGACGAGAGCGGTGTTCACGCGGGCGCCGCGATCCCGGCCACGATCGCGCCGATCGCCTCCTCCACGGCGATCCACGCCGGGCCGTGGCCTGGACCACCGGAATCGGTCCCGATCCCGAAGCGGCAGGCCGCGCGCTGGCTCTCGCGCCGGACGCCCGCGATGCGGAAGTCGACCGGCGCGTTGATTGCGTCCGCCCGGACGTGCGCGATCTTCATCTCGCCCTCCGGATCAATCGTGCGGCGGTTGCCAGGGTGCAGGCACCAGGCGGCGCTTGCCGTCCTTGGTCTTGCGCACGCCCGGGGCTTCGAGGTCCTTGCGGTCCCACAGCTGGCAGGTCACCTGCTCGTGCTTCTGATCGAGCGCCTCGCAATAGTTCGTGTACTCGCACACCATCACCGCATCGCCTTGCCCGGTACGCACCTTCTCGAACCAGTCCGGGTCGGCGAGGCTCTGGCGCGCCAGGCCGACGATGTCCGCCCTGCCTTCGCGCAGCAGCGCCTCGGCCTGCGCAAAGCCGTGGATACCGCCGGCGACGACCACCGGCGTCGCGCAGCCGGCGGCGCGCACCGCCGCGCGGATCGCCGCGGTCGGCTCGACGTTGCGGCCGAAGGGGCCGCGCGCGTCGGAGACGTACTGCGGCATGCACTCGTAGCCGCTCGGGCCGGTGTACGGATAGGCCGCCCACCCGATTGCCGGCTGCTTCGCGTCGTCGAACTTGCCGCCGCGCGAGAGCGAGAGGAAATCCATGCCGGCGCGGGCGAACTCCACGCCGAAGAAGGCCGTGTCCTCCACCGTGTTGCCGCCGGCGACGCACTCCTCGGCAAGAAAGCGGCAGCCGACCGGGAAGGCCGCGCCGACCGCCGTGCGCACGCGCCGGAAGACCTCGAGCGGCAGGCGCAGCCGGTTCTCGCGCGCACCGCCGTAGCCGTCCGGGCGGTCGTTCAGCCGTGACAGGAACGAGGCCATCGTGTAGGCGTGCGCGTAGTGGAGCTCGACGCCGTCGAAGCCGGCGTCCTGCGCGCGGCGCGCCGCGCCGGCGAAGAGATCGGGCAACACCGCCGGCAGCGTGCGCACGTGCTCGAGATCCATGTCGGTGACGCGCTCGCGGTAGCCGTAGCGCAGCGCCTCGAGCTCGCGCGTCTCGAGCACGCGCGCGAGCTCGTCCTCGGGCAGTTCGGCGAGCGTCGCGCGCACGCGCTCCTCCGGCCAGTCCTCGGCGCCGAGGCGCTCGCGGTGCCACGGCTGAATCTCGAGATGGCGCGCGAAGAACTTCGCCGGCTCGGGCCGGCGCCGCACCGCGAGAAAGTCGATCAACTGGATGAACAGGCGCGTGCGGCCTGCGCTCGCGCGGCGCACGGCCTGCACGAGCTCGCGCAGCCCCGCCACGAAGCGGTCGTGCCCGATGCGCAGCAGCGGTCCGGAGGGGACGTCGCGGATGCCGGTCGCCTCGACCACGATCACGCCGGGCTTGCCGCGCGCGAAGCGCTCGTACCACTCGAGGTTCTCTTCGGTGACGAAGCCGTCCGCGGTGGCGCGCCAGGGCACCATCGCCGGCACCCACGTGCGGCTCTCGAGCCGCAGCGGCCCGACCTCGACCGGGCGGAACAGCAGCGATTGCTCCGCCTCCGCACGCGTCGGCCAGCGGCCCGGAGCGGGTTTCCACTTGATGCGTTCCGGAGGTCGCCACACGGGTTCGGCTCGGAAAAACGCGCGTCGGCGGAGCGGCACAAGAGCCTACATCCCGCGCGGCGTGCTTCGCGACCGAGTGTACCGCAGGCGGTCGCCCCGGCGCTCCGTTTGGGGCACAATGCCGGCGGAGCAGCGACGCACCCGGAGTCGGAACTTATCGCAGGATCGCGACCGTGCATCTACGTGCCAATGAGGTCGTACGAGCAAGGGGGCCGGAAGGGATGAGGGGGCCTTCCATTGCCCCCTCGCCCCCTTGTAATTCCCCGAACGAACAGGGGGCGGGCCGCCTGCATATCCTCTTGTTCGCCACGGCAGTGCCATCTTGAGACAGGTGACGGTGCCGTTCGACAACCTGTACCGCCACAACTTCGCACGCGCGGCGGTGTGCATTCCGGAGGTGCGCGTCGGCGACCCGGCGTTCAACGCCCGGCAGACGGTGGCATTGATGCGGCGGGCCGCGGAGCGCGACGCGCTGCTCGCGGTGTTCCCCGAGCTCGGCCTGTCGGCGTACTCCTGCGAGGATCTGTTCCACCAGCAGGCGCTGCTCGATGGCGCGCTCGCGGCGCTCGGCGACGTGCTCGCCGCCTCGCGCGAGCTACCGATCGTCGCCGCAGTCGGTGCGCCGCTGCAGGTCGGCGGCCTGCTCTACAACTGCGCCGTGGTGCTCGCGCGCGGCCGCATCCTCGGCGTCGTACCGAAGACCTACCTGCCGAACTACCGCGAGTTCTACGAGCTGCGCCAGTTCACGCCGGGCGACACCTCGCCCGAGCGCGCGGTCACGCTGCTCGGCCAGCGCGACATCCCGTTCGGCGCCGGGCTCGTGTTCCGGTGCGAGGAGCAGCCGCTCTTCGTCTTCCACTGCGAGATCTGCGAGGACCTGTGGACGCCGGTCCCGCCATCGTCCTTCGCCGCGCTTTCCGGCGCGACCGTGCTCGCCAACCTGTCGGCCTCGAACGTCACCATCGGCAAGGACGACTACCGGCGGCAGCTCGCGTCGAACCAGTCGGCGCGCTGCCTCGCGGCCTACCTCTACAGCGCCGCCGGGTTCGGCGAGTCCACCACCGATCTCGCGTGGGACGGCCACGGCTTCGTGTACGAGAACGGCAATCTGCTCGCCCAGACCGAGCGCTTCGCGTACCACGCGCAGATGGTGACCGCCGACATCGATCTCGACCGGCTCGTCCAGGACCGCATGCGGCAGACCACGTTCGGGCAGTCGGTGGCGCACTGCCGGGACGCGCTTGCCGGCTACCGGACGGTGCGCTTCTCTAGCCCGCTCCCGCTCGATCGGAAGGTTCCGCTCGAGCGCGCGTACGAGCGGTTCCCGTACGTGCCCGCGGATCCGGCGACGCGCGAGGCGCGCTGCCGCGAGATCTACGAGATCCAGGTGCACGGCCTGGTGAAGCGCCTGCGCTCGATGCGCGCCGAGAGGGTCGTGATCGGCGTGTCGGGCGGCCTCGATTCGACGCAGGCGCTGATCGTCTGCGCGCGCGCGATGGACGTGATGGGCCTGCCGCGCGCGAACGTCCTCGCCTACACGATGCCGGGATTCGCGACCTCGGAGCGCACGCTCGACCAGGCCCGGCGCCTGATGGGGGCGCTCGGTTGCACCGCGGCGGAGATCGACATCCGGCCGAGCTGCATGCAGATGCTGAAGGACATCGGGCACCCGTACGCTCGCGGCGAGCAGGTCTTCGATCTCGCGTTCGAGAACGTGCAGGCGGGAGAGCGCACGAGCCACCTCTTCCGGCTCGCCGGGATGCAGAACGCGCCGGTGGTGGGCACGAGCGACCTCTCGGAAGTCGCGCTCGGCTGGTGCACCTACGGCGTCGGCGACCACATGGCGCACTATCACGTAAACGCGAGCGTGCCGAAGACGCTGATCCAGTTCCTGGTGCGCAACGAGATCCGCACCGGCGAGCTCGGTGCGGAGGCGAGCCGGGTGCTCGCCGACGTGCTCGACACCGCGATCAGCCCGGAGCTCGTGCCGGCGGGCCCCGGCGAGCCGGGGCAGACGACCGAACACGTGATCGGTCCCTACGAGCTGCAGGACTTCAACCTCTACTATGTGCTTCGCTTCGGCTACTCGCCGCCCAAGGTCGCGTATCTCGCCTGGACGGCGTGGCGCGATCGCGCACGCGGCGCCTGGCCCGACATCCCGGAGGGCAAGCGCAACCAGTACTCGCTCGGCGAGATCCGCAAGTGGCTGCGCGTGTTCCTGGAGCGCTTCTTCCAGGCGAGCCAGTACAAGCGCAGCGCCCTCCCGAACGCGCCCAAGGTCGGCTCCGGCGGCTCGCTCTCGCCGCGCAGCGATTGGCGTGCGCCGAGCGACGGCGAGGCCGCCGCCTGGCTCGCGGCGCTCGACGAGATACCTGAGCGCTGAGCGCGGCGCAGCCTTGAAGCTGCGCTCGTGCGGCCTGAGCACGACGCTGTTCGGCGTGGGCGGATTCCCCAAGGCCGCGCGCAGCCGCTGACGCCGTCCAGTAGCGCGAAACGCTTTCGGCCACGCGCCACGCTCGGCGGGAAGCGAACCGTGGATCCGCCCTGGCCCAACCTAACTCATGGATTGAACGCGGCCAGAGCGGCGATGCCGCTCAAGCTGGGGCTAAGGCGCAGGCGGGAAGGCGACGACGTGGTCGACGTCGAGGCGGATGCCGATGCGCTCGCCGAGCGCGTGATTGTGGTGGCTCGGCACGAGCGCGAGCAACTTGCGGCCGCTCGCGAGGCGCAGCGTATACAGGATCTCGGCGCCGCGGAACGCCTTGTGCGTCACCTCGGCGCGCAGCGCGCTCGAGTCGTCGTGCACGATGTCGTCGGGCCGCAGCAGCACCTCGACCTGGCAGCCCTTGCCGCACTGGTCGCAACCGAGCTCGCACATCGGCGGGATCTCGCCGTGCAGCGCGCCGAGCTCGATATCGAGCTCGCGCGAGCTGCGTACGTAGCCCGGGAGGAACACGCCCTGGCCGACGAAGTCGGCGACGAAACGGTTGGCGGGGCGGTGGTAGAGGTTGTACGCACTGTCCCACTGCTCGATCCGCCCTCGCGCATGATGCCGATCTCGTCGGCGATCGCGAAGGCCTCGTGCTGGTCGTGGGTCACCAGGATGGCGGTGGTGTTGCTGCGCTTGATGACCTCGCGCACCTCCTCGCCCAGCCGTTCGCGCAGTTCGACGTCGAGGTTCGAGAACGGCTCGTCGAGCAGCAGCAAGTCAGGCTGCGGCGCGAGCGCGCGCGCGAGCGCCACGCGCTGCTGCTGGCCGCCCGAGAGCTCGTGCGGGAACTTCGCGCCCTCGCCTTCGAGCCCGACCGCTTCGAGGCATTCGGCTGCGTGCCGTGATCGCTCGCCACGCCGCAGGTGGTGCAGGCCGAACGCGATGTTGTCGAGCACGGTCAGGTGCGGAAAGAGCGCATAGTCCTGGAACACCATGCCGATGCGCCGCTTCTCCGGCGGCATCGTGCGCCCGGGCGCCGAGACCACCTGGCCGCTCAGCACGATCTCGCCGGCCTGCACTGGCTCGAAGCCGGCGATGCAGCGGAGCACGGTGGTCTTGCCGCAGCCGCTTGCTCCGAGCAGGCAGCCGATGGCGCCGCGCTGCAGCGCGAGGGATAGGCCCCGAACGACCTCGCGGTCGCCGTAGGCGTGCCGGACGCCGTGCAGCTCGAGCAGATTGGAGGCCGCGCTTGCTGTCATAATGACGTGATTATAAAAGGAATGGCGATATTACTAACAAGAATCATTATTGATATTATGCGATTCGCGACGGATTGGCTACCGGCATCGTACCGAGGTCTCCGCAAAGCATGAGCGGTGCGCTTGCCACCTCGCCGGTGCGCGCGCAGCGCGCGGCCGGCACGCACCGGCTCGGCGCGCTCGGCTGGACTTCGCTCGCCGTGGCCGCGTTGGTGCTGGCGCCGCTGCTGTTCGTGGTCGGCAACGTCTTCGTGCCGAGCCGGACCACCTGGGCGCACCTCGTCGCCACCGTGCTGCCGGGTTACGTCTGGAATACCGCACTGCTGGTGGCGATGGTGGCCGCGGGGGTGATGTCGATCGGCGTGCTCTCGGCGTGGCTCGTCACCGCTTACCGCTTTCCCGGCCAGCGGGTGCTCGAGTGGGCGCTGATCCTGCCGCTCGCAGTGCCGGCCTACGTCATGGCCTACGCGTACACCGACTGGCTGCAGTACAGCGGTCCGGTTCAGACGACGGTGCGCGAACTGACCGGCCTGCGCGCGCGCGAGTACTGGTTCCCCGAGATCCGGTCGCTCTACGGCGCCGGGGCGATGTTCTCGTTCGCGCTGTATCCGTACGTCTATCTCCTCGCGCGCAACGCGTTCATCGAGCAGTCGCGCACCGCGATCGAGGCGGGGCGCCTGCTCGGCTACAGCGCGTGGGGCAGCTTCTGGCGGGTCGCGCTGCCGCTCGCGCGCCCCGGTGTCGTCGCCGGCACCGCGCTCGCGCTGATGGAGACGCTCGCCGACTTCGGCACCGTCTCGTATTTCGCCGTGCAGACCTTCACCACCGGCATCTACCGCGCGTGGCTCTCTCTCGGCGACAGCATCGCGGCCGGGCAGCTCGCGACCTGCTTGCTGGCGTTCGTCCTGATCGTGCTCGCCCTCGAGCGCGTTCAACGTGGTGGCGCGCGCTATGCCGCGGGCCGCAAGCCGACGCCGCCGCACGCGTTGCGCGGCTGGCAGGCGGCGACCGCGTTCGTCCTCTGCGCGGCGCCGGTCCTGTTCGGCTTCCTGCTGCCGGCGGGTGTGCTGCTCGAGCTCGCGCTGACCGATCCGGACGTCCGGGTCGGCACACGCCTCTACGCGCTGATCGCGAACAGCTTCACGCTCTCGGGCGTCACCGCGGTCATCGCCGTTGCCGTCGCCGTGCTGCTCGCCTACGCCGGACGCCTGGCGAGGTCGCCGCTGGTGCCGCTCGCCAACCGGCTGGCCGCGCTCGGCTATGCGATGCCCGGCGCGGTGCTCGCGGTGGGGATCCTGGTGCCGCTCGGTAAGCTCGACAACGCCGCGGCCGGCTGGCTGCACGCCCAGTTCGGGGTCAAGACCGGCCTCCTGCTCACCGGTTCGATCGTGGCGCTGGTCTACGCGTGCCTGGTGCGCTACCTGGCGGTCGCGTTCCAGACTACCGAGGCGGCGCTCGCGCGCGTGACGCCGGCGATGGACGACGCGGCGCGCAGCCTCGGACTCTCGCCGAGCGGTGCGCTCGCGCGCGTGCACGTCCCGATATTGCGCGGCAGTATCGTCACCGCCGGGCTGCTGGTGTTCGTCGACGTCATGAAGGAGCTGCCGATGACGTTCGCAATGCGGCCGTTCAACTTCGACACCCTGGCGGTGGAAGCGTACAACCTCACCAAGGACGAGCGCCTCGCCGAGGCCTCCGTGCCCTCGCTCGTGATCGTGGGGATCGGCCTAGTGCCGCTCATCGTGCTCTCGCGCCAGATCGCGCGCGCGCGGCGGCGCGGCTGAACCCGCCGCGCGCGGCCGCGCGCAGCGGCTACTTCCAGCCGGCCTGATCGGCGAGCTTCTGCGCGATTGCCTGGTTCCTGCCGAGCTCGGCGACGTTCAACGTGTCGGGCTTGAACTCGCCGAGCGACTCGAGCTCGGGGTTGGCGAGCTTCACGCCCGGCACCGTCGGCCACTCGTTGTTGCCGTTGGCAAAGTAAGTCTGGGCCGAGTCGCTCGCGAGGTACTCGAGAAACTTGACCGCGGCCTCCTTGTGGGGCGCATGCCGGAGTATGCCGCCGCCGGAGATGTTCATGTGCACGCCGCGGTCGCCCTGGTTCGGCCAGATTAGGCCGACGCGCTCGACCACCGCCTTGTCGGCCGGCTTGGACGAGCGCATGAGGCGCACGTAGTAGTAGTGGTTGCCGATCGCGATCGCGCACTCGCCGGCCGCCACCGAGCGCAGCTGGTCGGTGTCCCCGCCCTTCGGGTCGCGCGCGAGGTTCGCGCGCACGCCCTCGACCCAGGCCTTGGCCTTCGCCTCGCCGAGATGGCTCACCATGCTCGCGATCAGCGAGAGGTTGTACGGGTGACTGCTCGAGCGCGAGCAGATCTGGCCTTTCCACTTCGGATCGGCGAGGTCCTCGTAGCGGGCGATCTCGCCGGGCTTCACCCGTATCCTGTCGTAGGCGATGACGCGTGCCCGGGCGGAAAAGCCGAACCATTCGCCGTCGGGGTCGCGGAACGACGCAGGGATGCGCTTCGCGAGCGTCGCCGAACTCGCCGGCGCGAAGATCGCCGCCTGGTCGGCACGCCAGATGCGGCCGACGTCGACGGTGAGAAAGACGTCGGCCGGGCTGTTCGCGCCCTCGGCTTTGATGCGCTCGAACAGCGCGTCTTCGCCGCCCTCGATGCGGTTGATCTTGATGCCGGTCTTCTTGGTGAAGTCGGCGTACAGCGCCTCGTCGGTGCTGTAGTGGCGCGCGGTATAGAGATTGAGCACCTGCTGTGCGGCGGCCGCGAAGGGCAAGGCGGCAAGGACGGCCGCGAGCGCGGCGGCGAGCATGCTGGGCTGGCGTGACATCGGTGATTCCTCCACAGGGGTGCGGCACGGACGCGCCTGCAGCCCGTAATTTATCAAGAATGATTCCTGTTCACAATAGTAGCGAGAATCATTCGCGTTGTTACTCTAGCAGGACTGTACGCGAAGGCATTTGATCTGGATCACCGCCGCACGATGCGCGGCTCGGGTCAGAGCGCGAGGCGGCGGGCGCCGTTGAAGCGGCGCAGCCAGTAGTCGAGGCGCAAGTCGTCGATGCGCACCGCGCCGCCGGCGCTCGGCGCGTGGATGAAGCGTTGCTCGCCGAGGTAGATGCCGACATGGGAGTAGGCACGTCGCTGGGTGTCGAAGAAGAGGAGGTCGCCCGGCTGGAGGTCCGGCGCCGCGACGTGGCGGCCGATCCGGCTGAGCTCGAGCGTCGTGCGCGGCAGCGCGAGCCGCGACGCACGCCAGTAGGCGTAGGCGACGAGCCCGGAGCAGTCGAAGCCGGTTTCGGGCGAGCGGCCGCCCTCGGCGTAGGGTGCGCCGAGCGCGCTCAGGGCATGCAGCGCAACCTCGCTCGTCTCGACCGCCGCGGCGCTTACGGCCCGCACAGACGCGTCAGGCACAGCGCCGCGCGGCGCCGTGGGTATGGTCGCGCATCCAGCCGCTACCGCAGCCGTAAATAAAAGTAGAAACAATATGTTGTAGCGCATATGTGGAGTAATTTAAGAAAACTGTGAGCCAATTGCAAGGCCTCGTACGGCGCGTGTCCGGGGGTCGTGGTCGCGATGCCGGCCCGCGCAAATGCGCCGCGAGCGGGGCACCGGTCGGCCAAACGGGTTAGGCTCGCGTTCGTCGACGGGCGGCCGGCAGTGCCGCCTCGGGATGGAGGTCTTGTCGCATGAACGCGCTCCGGCTTGTGACGGCGGCCGTGCTGCTGTGGTGCGCCTCGGCGCTTGCCGACCAGGTCGAGGTCGTCCAGCTCCAACACCGCACCGCGGAGCAGATGATTCCCGCGCTGCGGCCGCTGCTCTCGCCCGGTGCAGCGCTCACCGGCATGCACAGCTCGCTCGTTATCCGATCGGACCGGGCCAACATCGAAGCGCTCAAGCGCGTCATCGTGGCGCTCGATCGCGCGCCGCGCAGGCTCATGATCTCGGTGCGCCAGGACGTGGGCGGATCAAGCGTCGGGCGCAGCGTCGCCGCCGGGGCAACGGTTGCCGGCAACCGCGGCCGTGCATCGGTCGGGCAGGGCGCACCGGTCGGCGGCGGCGTGAACGCCCACGTTACGGATTCGACGAGCGCCGGCGACGACCGGCTCCTGCAGCAGGTGCAGGCGCTCGAGGGCTCGCCAGCATACATCAGCATCGGGCAGAGTGTGCCAGTGCCTTCGCGCACGGTGACGCGCGGCCTCGGGGGCGCGATCGTGAGCGACTCGGTCGTCTATCGCGACACGGCGAGCGGCTTCTACGTGCTGCCACGCATCGCGGGCGATCGCGTGACGCTCGAGATCGATCCGCAGCGCGAAGCGCCCGGACGCTATCCCGGCAGCGTGAGGTCGCAGCGCCTCGCCACCACCGTAAGCGGCCGCCTCGGCGAGTGGTTCGAGCTCGGCGGCATCGACCGCAGCGCGACCCGCGGTGAGCGCGGCATCCTCGCGAGCGGCACCTCGTCGCGCGAGTCCTCCTCGCGCGTCTGGGTTAAGGTGGACGAGCTCGAGTGAGCGGCGCCTCCGACGCGTCGCCGCTCGCCGCCGTGTTCGCCGCCGATGGGCCGCTCGCGCGCGCGGTGCCCGGCTACCGCATGCGCGAGCAGCAGGTGGCGCTCGCGCAGCGCATCGAGGCGGCGATCGGCGCCGGGCGCGTCCTCGTCGCCGAGGCGGGCACCGGCACCGGCAAGACCTTCGCGTACCTCGTGCCGGCGCTCGCGAGCGGCGGCAAGGTGCTCGTATCGACCGGGACGAAGACACTGCAGGACCAACTGTTCGGCCGCGACCTGCCGATCATCCGGCAGGCGCTCGGGCTGCCGGTCGCCGGCGCGCTCCTCAAGGGCCGGGCGAACTACGTCTGCCCGCATCATCTGGCGCGCAACCTCGAGGAGGGCCGGCTGCCGAGCCGCGAATCGGTGCACGACCTGCAGCTGATCGCCGGTTTTGCGCGGCGCACCCAGACCGGCGACCGGGCCGAACTTGCCGAGGTGCCCGAGGACGCCGAGGCCTGGACGCGTGCGACCTCGACGCGCGACAACTGCCTCGGGCAGGGCTGCGCGCGTTTGCGCGAGTGCTTCGTGATGCGGGCACGGCGCGAGGCGCTCGCTGCCGACGTCGTGGTGGTGAACCACCATCTCTTCTTCGCCGACGTGGTGCTGCGCGACGAGGGTATGGCCGAGCTCCTGCCGACGTGCAACACGATCATCCTGGACGAGGCACACCAGCTTCCCGATACCGCTACGCTCTTCTTCGGCCAGTCGGTCACCACCGGCCAGGCGCTCGAGCTCGCGCGCGACACGCTCGCCGAGGGCATCGCCGAGGCTCCCGACGCGCCGGAGCTGCGCGAGCTCGTGTGCGCGATGGATCGCGGCGCGCGCGATCTGCGGATCGCGGCGGGCCCGCGCGACGGCCGACGTCACGCCGCGGACCTCGATCGCAGCGCCGAATTCTCAGCTGCGCTCGCGCGCTTCGCGACGGCGCTCGAACGGCTCGCCGCCGCGCTCGGCAGCCTCGCCGAGCGCGGCGAGGGCCTCGCCAACTGCGCCGCGCGCGCTCGCTCGCTCGGCGAGCGGTTGCAGACGTGGCGCGCGGGCGAACGCGAGACCCTGGTGCGCTGGGTCGAGGCGCATAGCCACTCGCTCGCGCTGCACGCGACGCCGCTCTCGATCGCGCCGATCTTCCGCCGCCAGCTCGAGGAGCACCGGCGCGCATGGATATTCACATCGGCCACGCTTGCGGTCGACGGCGACTTCTCGCATTTCCAGCGCATGCTCGGACTGGAGGACGCCGACACCGCGTGCTGGGGCAGCCCGTTCGACTATGCGCGCCAGGGGCTGCTCTACCTGCCGCGCGCGCTGCCGGAGCCGAACACGGAAGCGCACTGCGACGCGGTCGTCGAAGCAGCGTTGCCGGTGATCCGCGCGAGCGGCGGCCGCGCGTTCGTGCTGTTCACCACGCTGCGCGCGATGCGGCGCGCGCACGCACGCCTCGGCGAGGCGCTGTGCGACGCCGGACTCGACTTTCCGCTGCTCCTGCAGGGACAGGGCACCCGCAGCGCGCTGCTCGAGCGGTTCCGCCGCCTCGGCAACGCCGTGCTGGTCGGGGCGGCGAGCTTCTGGGAGGGCGTCGACGTGCGCGGCGAGGCGCTCTCGGTCGTCGTAATCGACAAGCTTCCGTTCGCGCCGCCCGACGACCCGGTGTTCGCCGCGCGGCTCGCGGCGCTGAAGCGCGCCGGCCGCAACCCGTTCGTCGAACTGCAGCTGCCGGCTGCGGCCCTGCTCCTCAAGCAGGGCGCCGGCCGGCTGATTCGCGACGAGCGCGACCGCGGCGTGCTGATGATCTGCGATCCGCGCCTCGCGACGCGCAGCTACGGCGCGCGGCTGCTCGCGAGCCTGCCGCCGATGCGCCGCACGCGCGAGCTCGAGGAGGTGCGCCGCTTCCTCGCCGCGGCGGCCGACGCAGAGCCGGCCGGAGCGCCCGCGGCCGCCGTGCCCGGCCACGCGGCGGCGGCAGGCTGATCCCCCCGGGATCGCCTGGAAGCTGTCTCAGAATCGCGGCGGTGCTTGTTCGTCGGCTGAGGTCGTACGAAGAAGGGGCAAATTGCCCCGTGAATATCCCCGAACGAACAAGGGGCGACCCCTTGCAGATCCCCTCTTTCGCGGGTGCACCCTCGTTTCGAGATCGGTTCTAGAATCGCGCCGACGCCGTCGCTGCGGCGTGGCGGGAGGCGCGCGCACATGAAGGTCTTCATCACCGGCGGCGGCGGATTCCTCGGCTATCGTCTCGCGCGCACGCTGCTCGCGCAGGGCGCGCTGGGAGGACTGGACGGCGGCGCCGCGGCGATCTCGGGCATCACGCTGTTCGACACCGGATTCCCGGCCGAGGTCGATACGCGCCTGCACGCGGTGACCGGCGATCTCTGCGCGCCCGGCGTGGTCGAGGCGGCGCTCGCGCCCGACACCGGGGCGGTGTTCCATCTCGCGGCGGTGGTGAGCGCCGGCGCCGAGGCCGACTTCGACCTCGGCATGCGCGTGAACCTCGACGGCACGCGCACGCTGCTCGACGCGTGCCGGCGCCTCGCGCGTCCGCCGCGGCTGGTGTTCGCGAGCTCGGTCGCCGCCTTCGGTGGCGCGCTGCCGGCGACGCTCGACGACGCCACCATGCCGACGCCGCGAACCTCCTACGGCGTACAGAAAGTGATCGGCGAGTACCTCGTCACCGAGTACTCGCGGCGCGGCTTCCTCGACGGGCGCAGCCTGCGGCTGCCGACGATCGTCGTGCGCCCGGGCCGCCCCAACCTCGCTGCCTCGTCGTTCGCGAGCGCGATCATCCGCGAGCCGCTCGCCGGCCGCGACTACGAGTGCCCGGTGCCCGATACCCCCGGCATCTGGCTGCTCTCGCCGCGCAAGGCGATCGACGCGTTCCTGCACGCTTGCGCGCTGCCCGCCGCGGCATGGGGCCCCCACCGCGTGGTCAACCTGCCGGGGATCTCGGTGACGGTGCGCGAGGCGGTGGACGCCATGGCGCGCATCGCCGGCGCCCAAGCGGCCGCGAGGCTCAGTTTCGTGCCCGACCCCCGCATCACGGCGATCGTCGACACCTGGCCGACGCGAATCGAAACGCCGCGGGCGCGCGCGCTGGGGTTCACGGCGGATACCGGCATCGACGCCGTGATCCGCGAACACATGCAAGAAGAGGGTCTTGCCGGCCGTTGAGCGCGCGCCGCCGGCTGCCGGGGATACGCCCGATGCGCGCCGCTCAGCTGCGCGGCTTCCAGAACTGCCACCACGCCGGGTCGGGCGCCACCCGCCCGCCCTGCAGGAGCTTGCTGTCGGGGAAGTTGGCGCGCAGCACGCGCTCGGCGTCGTCGCGCAGCTCCTTCATGCCGAGGCGCTCGTAGGCGCGCGCCATGATGAAGAGCGCCTCCTCCATGGCCGGGGCTTCGGGGTAGGTCTTGACCGCGAACTGCGCGCGGTTGGCGGCCGCGACGAAGGCGCCGCGCAGATAGTAGTAGCGCGCTACGTGGACCTCGTGCGAGGCGAGCCCGTTCACGAGGTAGTTCATCCGCGCGACGGCGTCGGGCGCGTACTTGCTCTGCGGGTACTTGGCGACCAGCTCCTTGAACGCATTGAACGAGTCTCGCGCCGAGCGCGGGTCGCGCTGCGACGGATCCTCGCCGAACCACTGCGCGAGCGTGGACTGGTCCTCGTAGAAATTGACGATGCCCTTGAGATAGTACGCGTAGTCGATGTTCGGATGGTTCGGATGCAGCTTGATGAACCGCTCGATCGCGGCGATCGCCGAGGCCGGATCGCCGTTCTTGTAGTGGGCGTAGGCGACTTCGAGCTGCGACTGCTGCGCGTAGCGCCCGTATGGAAAACGCGCCTCGAGCTTCTCGAAGTAGGAGATCGCGGTTTCGTAATTGCCGCTGGCGAGCTCGTCCTTCGCCTCGGTGTACAGGCGCTGCGCCGTCCACCCGACCGTGTGGTCTTCGCTCGAGAAGCGGCCGCAGCCGGCGAGCAGGACGACGACGAGAACCGCTAAACTACGCCACATGTTGCGATCCGATCGCGAGAAGACGTCGACGAAGGCGGCGCCGAAGCGCGCCGGTCTGGCGCGCAAGCGGGACGCGCTCGCGCGCCCGCCCGGCAGCGCCGATTATAGCGTCGCCGAGGTGCGACGGGTCCCCGATGCGCTCGCCGGCCTGCGCCTGGACGTGGCGCTCGCGCGCATGTTCCCGGAGCATTCGCGCAGCCGCATGCAGGCCTGGCTGCGCGACGGGCGCATCGCGGTCGATTCCGACCGCCTCGCGGGGAAGGCGGGCAAGCGCAAGGTCTGGGGCGGCGAGCAGGTGCGCATCGAGCCGGCTGCCGACCCGCGCGCAGCCGCGTTCAGTCCCGAGGCCGTCGCGCTCGACGTCGTCTACGAGGACGAAGCGATCCTGGTGATCGACAAGCCCGCCGGACTGGTCGTGCACCCCGGCAGCGGCAACTGGCGCGGCACGCTCCTGAATGCAATCCTGCACCACGCACCCGCGACCGCGGCGCTGCCGCGCGCCGGCATTGTTCACCGCCTGGACAAGGGCACGAGCGGCCTGCTGGTGGTCGCAAAGACGCTCACCGCGCAGACCGCTCTTGCGCGGCAGTTGCACGCGCGCACCGTGCGCCGCGAGTACCTCGCGCTGGTGCACGGCGCGCTGCGCGCCGGCGGCACGGTCGACGCCCCCATCGGGCGCCATCCGGTCGCACGCACCCGCATGGCGGTCGCCGCGCGCGGCAAGCCGGCGCGCACGCATTACGCGGTGCTGCGCCGTTTCGCCCGCGCGACGCTCGTCGAGTGCCGCCTCGAGACCGGTCGCACGCACCAGATCCGCGTTCACATGCATTCGCTCGGGCATCCGCTCGTCGGCGATCCGGTGTACGGCCGGCGCGCGCCCGGCGTGTCGCCGGCGCTCGCGGCGTTTGCGCGTCAGGCGCTGCACGCGGCGCGGCTCGCGCTGGTGCACCCGATGACGCGAGCGGAGGTCGGCTGGACCTCGCCGCTACCCGCCGACCTGCGCGCGCTCCTGGACGCGCTCGATTGAGCCTCGCGCTGCCGCACGGCTGGATCGCCCCGCGGTGGCCGGCGCCGGCGCCGGTGCGCGCGCTCTCGACCACCCGCGCCGGCGGGTGCAGCCGCGGCCGCTACGCCTTGCTCAATCTGTCGACCCGCGTCGGCGACGACCCGACCGCGGTCGAGCGCAACCGCGAGGTGCTGCGCGGCGTGCTCGGCCTCGATCCCCTCTGGCTGCACCAGGTGCACGGAACCGGCGTGGCCGACGCGGAGAGCGCACCGGCGCTCGTGCAGGCAGACGCCGCAGTGGCGCGAACGCGTCACCGCGCCTGCGCGGTGCTCACGGCAGACTGTCTGCCCGTGCTGCTCGCCGAGCGCGATGGCGCGGCCGTCGCGGCGGTGCACGCCGGCTGGCGCGGGCTCGCGGCGGGCGTGCTCGAAGCGGCCGTGGCGCGCATGGGCGTCGCCGGCGAGCGCTTGCTCGCGTGGCTCGGCCCGGCGATCGGCCAGGCCGCCTACGAGGTCGGCGAGGACGTCCGCCGTGCGTTCGTCACCGGGGATCCGGCGGCCGCCGGAGCGTTTCGCGCCGGCCGTCCGGGCAAGTATCACGCCGATCTGTACGCGCTCGCGCGGCTGCGGCTCGGGCGGCTCGGCGTGACCGCCGTGGGCGGCGGCGGGTGGTGCACGTTCACCGAGCGCGATCGTTTCTATTCGTACCGGCGCGACGGGGCGACCGGACGCATGGCCACCGTGATCTGGATCGACTGACATGAGTACGCTCGGGTACATCATTCTGGCGAGCCTCGTCGGCGCGGTGCTGTCGATCGTATGCGCCGCGGCGCTCTCGTTCGCTGCGCCGCAGCGCTGGATCGGCGCGCTGGTGAGCGTCGCCATCGGCGCGCTGCTCGGCGCGGCGTTCCTCGAGATCCTGCCGCACGCCTTCGAGGCGGCAGGGGACGTGCACGCAGTCGCCGCTACCGTGCTCGGAGGGATCCTCGTTTTCTTTCTGCTCGAGAAGCTGGTGCTGTGGCGTCACTTCCATATCGGCGACGACGAGTCGCCCGCGGCTGGCACGCGCGACCGCGCGCACGCGAGCGCGCACGGCGGCCACGACCACGGCCGCTCGGGAACGCTGATCCTGATCGGCGACAGCTTCCACAACTTCGTCGACGGCGTGCTGATCGCCGCTGCCTTCATCGAGAGCCCCGCGTTGGGGGCGGTGACCGCGACCGCCGTGATTGCGCACGAGATCCCGCAAGAGGTGGGCGATTTCCTGATCCTGCTGCACTCCGGCTTCTCGCGCACGCGCGCGTTCGTGCTGAACCTCGCCACGAGCCTGGCGATGTTCGTCGGCGCGCTCGGCGCGTACTTCGCGCTGCAGCAGCTGCAGGGCTGGATCAATACGCTGCTCGCGCTCGCCGCGGCGAGCATGATCTACGTCGCGGTGGCCGACCTGATCCCGTCCCTGCACCGGCGGACCGAGCTGCGGGCGACCGCGCAGCAGGTGCTACTGATCGGGCTCGGCGTGCTGATGATCTGGCTCGCCGGAGAGCTTGCTCACGGCGGCTGAGCGTCGCCGACGCGCCCGGCGCACCGGCGTGCCGACCAGCCACCAGAACAAGGCGAGCGGCGCGACGCCGTAGAAGACGAGCGTCATCACCGCCGCCGTCAGGCTCGCCTCGGCGGCGGCCATCAGGACGGTGACGAAGAGCCAGGCGATCGCGACGATGTGCATGGGGGCGGAAGCGACACGCCGATTCTAGCAGCCGCCGCAAGGCGGCCGCACCGCGTGACCCACTGATCCGCAACGAAAAAGCGGCTCCGCCGGGGTTTCTTGACACGCCGTTTGTGCGGTGCAATACTCATTCGCTCGTCTTGGCTTAATCTGCTGTTGCACAAAGGAAAGTTGGCCGCCTCTGGATACTCGCCGAGCGGTGCCGCCGCGCCCGCCCCAGGGACGTGGTGGAGGGCCTCCTGCGGTGGCTTGCCGGCGGCGCCGACGCGGCCGATTCCAAGGCCGGAAGCGCCGGGGCGGACGCCTGCCGGCAGCTTGCCGAATGGTCGACGCGCTCGGCGCGGGCGACCGAGCTCTACGCCGCGCATCACAAGCGCGCCGCCGCACTGTGGAACTCGGTTTTCGCGCGGAGCGCCGGCCGTCCGGCCGAGGTGGTCGCGCGGCCCGCAGCGGGCGACCGGCGCTTCGCGGCGGCGGAATGGCGCGAGGACGCGTACTACGACTTTCTCAAGCAGAGCTACCTGCTCAACGCGCAGTTCATCACCGAGCTCGTCGAGGCCGCCGAGATCGCGCCCCGCGCCAAGGGCCGGCTGCGATTCTTCGCGCGCCAGCTCATCGACGCCGCCAGCCCGGCCAACTTCGCCGCGACCAATCCGGAGGTGCTGCGCCTTGCGCGCGAGTCGAACGGCGAGACGATCACGCGCGGCGCGCAGAATCTCTTTCTCGACTTCGGCCGTGGCCGCATCGCGACCACCGACGAGGAAGCATTCGGCGTCGGCCGCAACCTCGCGATCACGCCGGGCGCGGTGATCCACGAGAACGAGCTCGTGCAGGTCATCCAGTACGCGCCGGCGGGCGCGACGGTGCGGCGCCGCCCGCTGGTGGTGATCCCCCCGTGCATCAACAAGTTCTACGTGCTCGACCTCACGCCGGAGAACTCATTCGTCCGCCACGCGGTGGCGCAAGGCAACACGGTGTTCATGGTGTCCTGGCGCAACCCGACTGCCGAGCTCGGCCACCTGAGCTGGGACGACTACGTGCGCGACGGCGTGATCGAGGCGCTCGCTGCCGCGCGCTGCGTCACGCAGGCCGATCGCGTGAACGCACTCGGTTTCTGCGTCGGCGGAACGCTGCTCGCCTGCGCGCTCGCGGTGCTGGCCGCGCGCGGCGAGGACTGGGTCGAGAGTCTGACGCTGCTCGCGACGCTGCTCGATTTCGCCGACGCCGGCGAGATCGGCCTGCTCGTCGACGAGGCAAGCGTGGCCGCGAAGGAGGCCGAGATCGGCCGCGGCGGAATCATGCAAGGCCGCAACCTCGCGTTCGTCTTCTCGATGCTGCGCGCGAACGACCTCGTGTGGTCGTACGTGGTCAACAACTATCTCAAGGGGCGCTCGCCCGAGGCGTTCGACATCCTGTACTGGAACGCCGACTCCACCGATCTCCCGGGGCCGTGGTACTGCTGGTACGTGCGCAACATGTACCTCGAGAACCGGCTGCGCGAGCCGGGCGCGCTCACGGTGTGCGGCGAGCCGGTGGACCTCGGGCGGCTGCGGATGCCGGCCTACGTCCTCGCGACGCGCGAGGATCACATCGTGCCGTGGACCTCGAGCTACGCGGCGACCCGGCTGCTCGCGGGCCGCAAGCGGTTCGTGCTGGGCGCGAGCGGACACATCGCGGGCGTGGTCAACCCGGCGTCCAAGAACCGGCGCAGCTACTGGACGAGCGAGTTCCTCACCGACTCGCCCGCGGCCTGGTTCGCCGGTGCGCGCGAGGTGCAGGGAAGCTGGTGGCGCGACTGGGACGCGTGGCTCGCCGGGTTCGCCGGCGGCGAGGCGCCCGCGCCGAAGCGCTTCGGCGGCGGCAGGTACCGGCGCATCGAGGATGCCCCCGGGCGCTACGTGCAGCACCGGGTGGTTTGAACCGCGGGCCGGTCGGTCCGCAAACGTGAAGGAGGCACCGAATGACTGATGTCGTGATCGTGGCCGCGGCGCGCACCGCGGTCGGCAGCTTCAACGGCACGCTGGCGAGGCTCCCGGCGGCTGACCTGGGCGCGCACGTCATCCGCGCGCTGCTGGCGAAGACCGGCATTGCGCCGGACCAGGTGTCCGAGGTGATCCTGGGCCAGGTGCTGGCCGCGGGCGTCGGCCAGAACCCGGCGCGCCAGGCGACCCTGAAGGCCGGGCTGCCGGACATGGTGCCGGCGATGACGATCAACAAGGTGTGCGGCTCGGGCCTGAAAGCCACGCATCTCGCCGCGCAGGCGATCGAGGCGGGCGACGCGGAGATCGTGATCGCCGGCGGCCAGGAGAGCATGAGCCAGGCGCCGCACGTGATGATGGGCTCGCGCGGCGGGTTCCGGATGGGCGACGCGAAACTGCAGGACTCGATGATCGTCGACGGCCTGTGGGACGTCTACAACCAGTACCACATGGGCGTCACCGCCGAGAACGTCGCCAAGAAGTACGGCATCACGCGCGAGGACCAGGACCGCTTTGCGTTCGAGTCGCAGCGCAAGGCCGAGGAGGCGCAGAAGGCCGGGCGGTTCGCCGACGAGATCGTGCCGCTCGAGATCCCGCAGAAGAAGGGCGCGCCGGTCGTGTTCGACGCCGACGAGTTCATCGAAGCACGGCACCACGCTCGATGCGCTCGCCGCGCTCCGGCCGGCGTTCGACAAGCAGGGCAGCGTCACCGCGGGCAATGCCTCCGGCATCAACGACGGCGCCGCGGCGGTGGTGATGATGTCGGCGAAGAAGGCCGAGGCGCTCGGCCTTGCGCCGCTCGCGCGCGTCCGCGCCTACTCGTCGGCCGGCGTCGATCCGAAGATCATGGGCATGGGGCCGGTGCTCGCGTCGAAGCTCTGCCTGTCGAAGGCGGGCTGGACCAAGGACGACCTCGACCTGATGGAGATCAACGAGGCATTCGCGGCGCAGGCCTGCGCGGTCAACCGGGAAATGGGCTGGGACACCGCGAAGATCAACGTCAACGGTGGCGCGATCGCGATCGGGCACCCGATCGGGGCGTCGGGCTGCCGCATCCTGGTGACGCTGCTGCACGAGATGGGCCGGCGCAACGCCCGCAAGGGCCTCGCGTCGCTGTGCATCGGCGGCGGCATGGGCGTCGCCCTCGCGGTCGAGCGCTGATCGAGCAACGGGCGGCAAGCGGCCGGCGCCGCAGGCGGCGCTGGCGCGGCAGCAGGCAGAAAGACACACGGGGGAAGGAAGCAGCGCATGACTGTACGGGTCGCATTCGTGTCGGGCGGCATGGGCGGCATCGGGACCGCGATCTGCAAGCGGCTCGCGCGCGACGGGCGCAAGGTGGTCGCCAACTGCCTGCCCGGCTACGAGAAGAAGGACGAGTGGCTGCACGAGATGCGCACCCAGGGTTACTCCGTCTACGCCGCCGAAGGCAATGTCGAGGACTACGACTCGTGCGCCGAGATGTTCTACAACGTCCGCGCGGCGGTCGGGCCGGTCGACATCCTGGTGAACAACGCCGGCATCACGCGCGACGGCGTGTTCCGGCGCATGACCCCGTCCGACTGGTACTCGGTGATCAACACCAACCTGAACTCGGTGTTCAACGTCACGCGCCAGGTGGTCGACGGCATGATGGAGCGCGGCTGGGGCCGTGTCGTCAACATCTCCTCGGTGAACGCGCTGAAGGGCCAGTTCGGCCAGACCAACTACTCGGCCGCCAAGGCCGGCATGCACGGCTTTTCGAAGGCGCTCGCGCAGGAGGTGGTAAAGAAGGGCGTAACGGTGAACACGCTCTCGCCCGGCTACGTGAACACCGACATGGTGCGGGCGATCAAGCCGGAGATCCTGCAGAACATCGTTGCCTCGATCCCGATGGGCCGGCTCGCCGAGCCCGAGGAGATCGCCGGACTGATCGCCTACCTTTGCTCCGACGAGGCGGGCTACATCACCGGCGCCAACATATCGATCAACGGCGGCCTGCACATGGAATGAGGCGGGGACCGGGGCGCCTCGGGGCGCGTGGCCGAGGCGTGCCATAATGACGCGAACGGACGCCGCGGCCGCCGGAAGGCGCCGACGGCCGGACACAGCAGCACGGAGGGGACGATGGCGCAGAGAGTGGCCCTGATCACGGGCGGCATGGGTGGCCTTGGCGAGACCATCAGCACCAAGATGCACGACGCCGGGTTCCGGGTGGTGGTGACGCATTCCCCGGGCAACAGGAACGCGGCCGGGTGGAACGCCGAGATGAAGTCGCGCGGGTACGACTTTCACCCCGTCCCGGTCGACGTGTCGGATTTCGAGTCGTGCCAGCAGTGCGTCGCGCGGGTGCAGAGCGAGGCCGGACCGGTCGACATCCTGGTCAACAACGCCGGGATCACGCGCGACATGACCTTCAAGAAGATGGGCAAGCCGGACTGGGACGCGGTCATGAAGACCAACCTCGACAGCGTGTTCAACATGACCAAGCCGGTCTGCGACGGCATGGTCGAGCGCGGCTGGGGCCGCATCATCAACGTGTCGTCGGTGAACGGCCAGAAAGGCGCGTTCGGCCAGACCAACTACTCGGCCGCCAAGGCGGGCATGCACGGCTTCTCCAAGGCGCTCGCGCTCGAGGTGGCGCGCAAGGGCGTCACCGTGAACACGATCTCGCCCGGGTACATCGGCACCAAGATGGTGACGGCGATCCCGAAGGACATCCTGGAGACGAAGATCATTCCGCAGATCCCGGTCGGGCGGCTCGGCAAGCCCGAGGAGGTCGCCGGTCTGATCATCTACCTGTGCTCCGAGGAGGCCGCGTTCGTGACCGGTGCGAACATCGCCATCAATGGCGGGCAGCACATGTACTGAGCGCCGGCCGGCGCGCATAGCACGCGCCGCCGGGGCCGCAATCCCCGCGGCGGCGACTGGAGATCGATGACGCTACTTCTTCCCGGTGTTGCGGACCATCTGCTCGGCAGCGGTCTTCATGGCGGCCTCGGAGAGCTGGGCGAACTGCCGCGTCGCCTGGTTCAGGCTGTCCATCACTGCGGCGGCCGCGCTCAACGTGGACTTGATCGCCGCGACCGGGATCTCGCCGCCCGGGGTCGAGCGTCCGAGGCGGTCGGCCGATTCGGCGATGTCCTGCGACACGCGCGCGACGCTCTGCTCGAACATCTGCGCGAGCTGCGCCTGGGTGCCGGCGACCACCTCGTACACGCTGCTCGCGTAAGTCGCGGCCTGCTGCACGCTCGTGTGGGCGAGCTTGCCGCGCAGCGCCATCAGCTTCTCTGGGTCGTCGGTCGCGAGCAGCTCGCGGGCGGCTTTGCTGTTCTGCTCGAGCGCAGTGCGCGCGGCTTCCAGATTCAGCTTGAGCAGCTGCTCGGCGGTCGCGAGGCTGGTGCGCGCATAGGTCATCGCTGCCTCGACGGCGGCCTGGTTCCAGGCGGCGATGTCCTTGGCGGGGTCGGTCATGACGGGCCTCTCTCGGACGAAAATGCGGGGCGGCGCGCAGCGTGCACCGGCCGGAGCGCCGCGTGTTGCAACGCAACAATCTACTCCTCTGCAGCCGCTTTGGCAAGTCGGGGCGGCTGCGCGCTAGTGGCGTGATTCGCGCTCGCGCCTCCCAGCAGTCTTGCAACCCAACGCAGTCGCCGAGCCCATGCCCGAGAACGTCCGCCTGATCAAGAAGTACCCGAACCGCCGCCTGTACGACACGCAGACGTCGAGCTACATCACGCTCGCCGACGTGAAGGAGCTGGTGCTCAAGCACGAGCAGTTCCAGGTGGTCGACGCCAAGTCCGGCGAGGATCTCACGCGCCAGATCCTGCTCCAGATCATCCTGGAGGAGGAGTCGGCCGGCTCGCCGATGTTCTCGCACGACGCGCTCACCCAGCTCATCCGCTTCTACGGCAACGCGATGCAGGGGATCATGGGGAACTACCTGGAGCGCAACATCCAGGCGTTCATGGAGATCCAGAAGAACATGCAGGAGCAGACCCGCACGCTCTACGGCGACTCGGGCAAGGCGAACCAGGAGCTCTGGTCGCAGTTCCTCACGTTCCAGGGGCCGGCCATGCAGAGCCTCATGCAGACCTACCTGGAGCAGAGCAAGAACATGTTCCAGCAGATGCAGGATCAGCTGCAGGCCCAGACGCGCAACATGTTCACCGCCTTCTCGGGCGCCGGCCAGCCGGCCGACGGCGGCCGCAGCTCCGGCGCCAAACCGGACGAGCGGGAGTGACTCAGCGCAAGGCCGCGCGCACACAGACGCCGCGCGCGGCCCCGGCCACCGGCGTGCCGCGGGTCGGGTTCGTCTCGCTCGGCTGCCCGAAGGCGCTGGTCGACGCCGAGCGCATCCTGACGCAGCTTCGCGTCGAGGGCTACGCGATCTCCGGCACGTACGACGGTGCCGACCTGGTCGTCGTGAACACCTGCGGCTTCATCGACGCGGCGGTCGAGGAGTCGCTCGGGGCGATCGGTGAGGCGCTCGCCGCGAACGGGCGGGTGATCGTGACCGGATGCCTCGGGGCGCAGGCCGACCGCGTGCGCCGCGCGCATCCGGCGGTGCTCGCGGTGACGGGCCCGCACGACGTCGATGCCGTGATGGCAGCGGTGCACGCCGAGCGGCCGCGGCCGCACGATCCGTTCGCCGACCTCGTGCCGCCGCAGGGCATCCGGCTCACGCCGCGGCACTACGCGTACCTGAAGATCTCGGAGGGCTGCAACCACCGCTGTACCTTTTGCATCATCCCGACGATGCGCGGCGATCTCGTGAGCCGTCCGGTCGGCGAGGTGATGCGCGAGGCCGAGCGCCTGGTCGAGGCCGGCGTCAGGGAGCTGCTCGTCATCGCGCAGGACACCAGCGCCTACGGCGTCGACGTGCGCTACCGGACCGGCTTCTGGAATGGCCGGCCGATCCGCACGCGCATGACCGAGCTCGCGCACGCGCTCGGCGGCCTCGGCGTCTGGGTGCGGCTGCATTACGTGTATCCCTATCCGCACGTCGATGAGGTGCTGCCGCTGATGGCCGCCGGGCGCGTCCTGCCGTACCTCGACGTGCCGTTCCAGCACGCGAGCGCGCGCGTTCTGCGGCTCATGAAGCGCCCGGCGAGCGGCGAGGACAACCTCGACCGCATCCACGCGTGGCGCGCGGCGTGTCCCGAGCTCGCGATCCGCAGCACGTTCATCGTCGGCTTCCCGGGCGAGACCGAGGCCGAATTCGAGGAGCTCCTCGCCTTCGTCGAGGCGGCTGCGCTCGACCGCGTCGGCTGCTTCGCCTACTCCCCGATCGGAGGTGCCGCGGCGAACGCCCTGCCGGGTGCAGTGCCGGCCGAAGTCCGGGAGGAACGCCGCGCGCGCTTCATGGCGGCGCAGGCGGCGGTGAGCGCCCGGCGACTTGCCGGCAAGATCGGGCGCACGCTGCCGGTGCTCGTCGACGAGGCGCGAGAAGGCCGTGCGGTCGCGCGCTCGGCCGCCGATGCGCCCGAGATCGACGGGTGGTGCACATCGCGCGCGCCGGCGCGCTCCGGGCGGGCGACTGGGCGGACGTGGTGATCGAGCGTTCCGACGCGCACGATCTGTTCGGTACGCCGGCGCGAACCATGTTACGCCGGGGCGGCTCCAATCGGAAACGCGCCGAAAGGCGCCCGGACGGGCGCTCGGATAGGCAGGCGGGCAAGGTGCGCCGCGCGGCGCCCGCGTGAACGGCTGATGATTCCCGCGCGTCGGACCGCGCGGGCTGGCGACAGGAGGACGATATGGCTCGTGAAGTCGTGCTGGTATCCGGAGTGCGGGCGGCGATCGGCGATTATGGCGGCGCGCTCAGGGACTTGGCGCCGACCCAGCTCGGCGCCACGGTGATCCGCGAGGCCGTTGCACGCGCGAAGATCGACCCGGCCGCGGTCGGGCACGTCGTGATCGGCAGCGTGATCCACGGCGAGGCGCGCGACATGTACATCTCGCGCGTCGCGGCGGTCGAGAGCGGTCTGCCCGTGGGCACGCCCTGCCTGACGGTGAACCGCCTGTGCGGCAGCGGGCTGCAGGCGATCGTGTCGGCCGCGCAGCACATCATGCTCGGCGACTGCGATGTCGCAGTCGCCGGCGGCGCCGAGAGCATGAGCCGCGCGGCGTACTTCCTGCCGGCGGCGCGCTGGGGGCAGCGCATGGGCGACAGCGCGGCGATCGACGCCATGACCGCCGCGCTGCACGACCCGTTCGGACACGGCCACATGGGCGTGACGGCCGAGAACATCGCCGCGAAGTACGGTTTCACGCGCGGGGAGCAGGACGCGTTCTCGGTCGAGAGCCACCGCCGTGCGGCGCTGGCGATCGCCGAGGGCCGCTTCACGAGCCAGATCGTCCCGGTCGAACTGAAGTCCCGCAAGGGCACGGTGAGGTTCGAGACCGATGAACACGTCCGCAAGGACGTGAAGCTGGAGGACATGACCAAGCTGAAGCCGGTATTCAAGAAAGACGGCACCGTCACCGCCGGGAACGCGTCCGGCATCAACGACGGCGCCGCCGCGGTCGTGCTGATGGAGCGCGCCGTTGCCGATAGGCAGGGCGTGAAGCCACTGGCGCGGCTGGTAGGCTACGCGCACGCCGGCGTTGAGCCGCAGTTGATGGGGCTAGGACCGATCCCGGCCGTGCGGCGGGTGTTCGAGAAGACCGGCATGAAGCCCGCCGACATGCACGTGATCGAATCGAACGAGGCGTTCGCGGTGCAAGCGATGGCGGTGACGCGCGATCTCGAGCTCGACCCGGCGCGCGTGAATCCGAACGGCGGCGCGGTGGCGCTCGGCCATCCGATCGGGGCGACCGGTGCGATCCTCACGGTCAAGGCGCTCTACGAGCTCGCCCGCATCGACAAGCGCTATGCGCTCGTCACGATGTGCATCGGCGGCGGCCAGGGCATCGCTGCGATCTTCGAGCGGATGTGAAACGCGCGCGGAGCGGGACGTGGGACGTGACGGGGAAGGCGGCGCCGCGCGCCGCCGCTTCCTGAAGGCATCGGCCAGCCTCGCGCTGGCCGGTTTTTGCGGCGCGCCGCGCGCGGCCGGCGCCGATGCCGCGTATCCGGCGGTGCTCGAGGCGGCGGCGGCCGAGCAGCAGCTCGCGCCGGCGCAGTACCCGGCCACCGCGATCTGGGGCTACAACGACACGACCCCCGGCCCGCTGCTTCGCGTCAAGCAGGGCGGTCGCCTGCGGATCACGCTGGCGAACGGTCTCGCCCGGCAGGACACCACGGTCCACTGGCACGGCATCCGGCTCCCCAACGCCATGGACGGCGTGCCGCACCTCACGCAGCCGCCGGTGCGGCCGGGCGAACGCTTCGCGTACGAGTTCGACGTGCCCGACGCCGGCACCTATTGGTACCACCCGCACGTGGCGAGCTACGAGCAGGTCGCACGCGGCCTGCACGGTGCGCTGGTCGTCGAGGAAGAGCGCCCGATCGAGGTCGACCGCGATCTCGTCTGGGTGCTCGCCGACTGGCGCATGACGCGCCGCGCCGCGATCCAGGAGGATTTCAACGACCTGCACGACCTCGCGCACGCCGGGCGGCTCGGCAGCGTCGTGACGATCAACGGGCGCTACGCGCGCGAGTACCCGCTCGAGGCGCGCGCGGGCGAGCGCGTGCGCCTGCGGCTCGTGAACGCCGCGGTCGCGCGCATCTTCGGCCTGCGCTTCGCCGCGCACCGGCCGGTCGTCGTTGCGCTGGACGGGCAGCCGGTTGCGCCGCATGCGCTCGACGAGCGCGGCCTCGTGCTCGCGCCGGGCATGCGCGCCGACCTCGTCATCGACTTCGACGGCAAGCCCGGTGGGCGGCACGTGATCGAGGACACCTACTACCCGGGCGATCGCGCAACCCTCACCGAGATCGCGTATGCGGACGGCGCGCATGCGCGCGCCGGCGCGCGCGGCGCGGTGCCGCCGCTGCCCGCCAACCCGCTCGCCGAACCCGACCCGGCCAAGGCCGAGCGTCATGTGCTCGCGCTCCAGGGTGGCGCCATGGGCGCGCTGCGCGAGGCACGCGTGCGCGGCGCGGTGCTGCCGATCCAGCGCATGCTGCGCGAGCACCATCTCGCCTGGGCGATCAACGGCGTCGCCGGCAAGAGCCACGAGGACGCGCCGCTCCTCGAACTGCGCCGCGGCCGGCACTACGTGCTCGCGCTCCGCAACGAGACGGGCTGGGACCATCCGATCCATCTGCACGGCCACGTGTTCCGCGTGCTGGCGCGAGACGGCACGCCGGTGCCGCACCGGCCGTGGCGCGACACCGTGCTGGTCAGCCGGCGCGAGACCGTGGAAATCGCGCTCGTCGCGGACAACCCCGGCGACTGGATGCTCCACTGCCACGCGCTCCTGCACCAAGAGGGCGGGATGATGGGCGTGATCAGGGTGGGCTGAACGGCGCTCAAGAGCGCAGCTGCGACACGAAGGTCTCGATCCCGCGCAGCAGCATCTCGATCGCGAAAGCGGTCAGGATCAGCCCGAGCAGGCGCTCGAGCGCGCCGAGCGCGCGCTCGCCGAGCCGGCGCGCGATGCGCTCGGCGAACAGCAGCACGACGAGCGTGGCCAGCATCGCGACGGCGAGTGCGGCGACCCACTCGGGGGTGCGCTGCGGCGCGTGCGACGCGAGGACGATGACGCTCGCCATCGCGCCCGGCCCGGCGATCGCCGGAACCGCGAGCGGCACGATGAGCGGTTCGCCCTGCGGCAGCGCACCGAACGCGCCGGCACCGCTCTGGAAGATCATGCGCAGCGCGATCAGGAACAGGATGACGCCGCCGGCGATCCTCAACGAGACCTCGGAGAGCCCGAACAGTCGCAGCACGCCCTCGCCGGCGAGCAGGAACACGAGCAGCACGGCGAGCGCGATCGCCCATTCGCGCGCGATCACCGCGGTGCGCCGCTCCGGCGTCACGCCGCGTAGCAGCGAGACGAAGAGCGGAATGTTGCCGACCGGGTCGATCACCAGCAGCAGGATCACCACCGCCGAGCCGAAGGACGTGTCCATGCCCGGACCTCAGCGGCGCCCGCGCGCGGCGATGAACGCGCCGGCCGCGACGATGATCGCCATGCCGACGAGCGACCAGCCGTCAGGGAAGTCCCCGAAGACGACGTAGCCGAGGATCATGACCGAGACGAGCTGGGTGTAGACGAACGGCGCGAGCACGGACGCCGGGGCGTGCTCGAACGCGCGGATCAGGACGAAGTGGCCGATGCCCCCAGGATCCCGAGCGCGACGAGCAGCAGGCCGTGGGCGAGCGTGGCGGGCGGATGCCAGTAGAAAGGCAGCGGCAGGCTGACGAGCGCGGTGCCGACGAGCGCGCCGTAGAAGAGCGTGGCGACGCTCGAATCGACGCCCGCGAGCTGGCGCGTCATGAGCTGGTAGGTGGCGAAGCAAAACGCGGTGGCGAGCGGCAGCAGCGCGGCCGGGCTGAACACCGCTCCGCCGGGACGCACGATGATCAGCACTCCGGCGAAGCCGGCCGCCACGGCGAGCCACGCGACCGGCGCGACGCGCTCGCGCAAGAGAAACACCGAGAGCGCCGTCAGCAAGAGCGGCGAGAGGAAGGTGATCGCCGGAGGCTTCCGCAATCGGCATCAGCGAGAGCGCGAGGAAGTAGAGCACGGTCGAGAGCGCGAGCACCGCGCCGCGCGCGATCTGCAGCCCGGGGCGACGCGAGCGCAGCAGTCCACGCCCGAGGCGGGGACCAAGCACCGCGATCATGAAGACCGTCTGGAACGCGTACCGGAACCACACGATCGCCGGGACCGGGTAAGTCTGGGACAGGTACTTCGCGGTGGTGTCCATGACCGCGAAAGTCGAGACCGCCGCGATCAGCAGGAGGATGCCGCGCAGGTGGTGCTGTGGGCCGGCGGACGGCGGGGGCATCGGCGGCGGAGCGGGCGCGCCGACGCTGCGAGCGGCGCGCGCCGATTATAGCCCACCGCCTTCGGGGGCAAGATGTCGCGGACGCGCGTATGCGCTGGTCAGTGCACGCGGTGCGCCGCGGCTTGCGGCCGCGAGTGGCTCGCAGCGCGCGCGAGCGCGGCATCGATGCGCAGGAGCTCGTTCCAGCGCGCGGTGCTCGCGCCGTCGGCGACCGAACCGAGTTTCAGCATGCCTGCGCCCCAGCCGACCGCGAGGTGCACCGCTGCCGCGTCCTCGGCGCCGATTGCATCGGCCGCGACCGCTGTGTCCCAACCCACCCGTCTCGCGGCCTCGAACGCCGCGAGCACCTCGCTCGCAGTGCCGGCCTGCTCGGGCGCGGCGATGATCGCGCCGCAAAACCTCTGCCCGCCGGCGCCGCCCCTCGGGCCGGCGCCGCGCGCATCGCGCGCGGCGGCGCCCACGCGCAGCAGGCTGCCGAACCCGGTCCGCGTGAGCGGCTCCGCCGGCGCGCGCTCCAGGGCCGCGAATCGGTCCTCCAGCAGCGCGATCGGGTAGCGCTCGATCCAGCGCGCGAGCAGCTCGCCACGCGGGCCGCGGGCGCTCGCGTCGTCGCGCGCCGCATTGAGCTCGGCGGCGATCGCGATCTCCCCGCCCGGGACGAAGCCGGCGCGCTCGATCGCCGTCACCAGCGCCTCGAGCCCACACTCGTCGTCGCCGAACACCGGGATTCCGCCATGCTGTGCGTCCGGCCGGCGCGACAGGGCGGCGGCGACGGCCGCGTGCACCGCGGCACAGGCGTCGAGCGCCTCCTCCGCGCCCGCGGCGGCAAGCGGCACGACCGCGAGACGGGCGAGCGCGGTGTCCGGCGCCGCAGCGACGAGGGTAGTCGCCATCAGGCGCGGCACGCGCGCGGCTTCGGGCTGCAGGTAGCGGAAGAGCGGCTGCCCGGCCGCTTCGGCGGTCGCGCGCAGCGCGGCGATCGAGCACGCCGCGCGCACTTCGGCGCCGACGCGCATCGGCGAGTAGGTGTTCAGGCGCGCGAGGCTCGCGTCGACGTCGCCGGCGCGGCGGGCGTCCAGCCCGTGCAGCGCGCCATCGACCACCGTTGCGATCTCGCGCACGCCGTCGTGCACCGTGCGCCCGCGCGCGCCGATCGGCACGACCGCGCGCCCGGACGCGCCGCATCGAAGGTGCACCTCCGCCTCGAGCGCCGATGCGCCGCCAGCAGCGTGCACCCGTCTTCCGGTGACGCGGGTGATTGTCGTGAGCGCCACGGTCACGCCACGAGATCGACGTCCGCGCGCGCCGTGGCGGCGGCCGTGTATCTGGGGCGCGCACCCCGCTCGCCTGGCCTCGCGGGCGCGCGCGCCGGGGTCGTGCTGCGTGTCTGCTTCGATCCGTGCAACTGCGATGCCCCACGCTATGCTGTCGGTTGATTCAGGAGCGAAAATCGCGCCAGCCGCGGAACGCGCGCGTGAACTGGCGCACGCGCGCCGTGGACTGCCGTGACGGCGAGGCGACCAGACGCGGAGCGGGCGGAAAGCGCGCGGCGCTGCGCGCGCGGCTGGAGCCGTCGCCAGTCGGCGCCAGGCCGTGGTCGGTCCCACCGACGATCGCGGCGTCGTTCGGCCGGCACGCGCCGGCGGCGTGCCGCCATGGCAGCGAAGCGCCCAGCCGCCGATCAGCCTTCCGGGCGCATGTGCGGGAAAAGGATCACGTCCCGGATGCTCGGGCTGTCGGTCAGCAGCATCACCAGGCGGTCGATGCCGATGCCCTCGCCGGCGGTCGGCGGCAGGCCGTACTCGAGGGCGCGCACGTAGTCCGCGTCCTTGTACATGGCCTCCTCGTCGCCGGCGGCGCGCGCCCGCGCCTGCTCGTCGAAGCGGGCCGCCTGGTCTTCGGGGTCGTTCAGCTCGGAGAAACCGTTCGCGATCTCGCGCCCGGCGATGTAGAGCTCGAAGCGGTCGGTGACCTCCGGGTTGGCGTCGCTGCGGCGCGCGAGCGGCGAGACCTCCGCCGGGTAGTCCACGATGTAGGTGGGCTGGATCAGCATCTGCTCGGTGGTCTGCTCGAAGAGCTGGAGCTGCAGCGTGCCGATCCCGGCGTGCTGCGCCGGCTCGGCGCCGGCCTTGCGGATCTCGGCGGCGAGCCGCTCGCGCGACGCGAGGTCGACGGCCGGGAAGTGCGGGTGGTGCAGGCGGATCGCCTCGACGATCGTCAGGCGTGCGAACGGCTGCGAGAAGTCGATGACGCTCTCGGCGTACGGCACCTGCAGCGTGCCGAGCACGCTCCGCACCACCGTGCGCAGCATCTCCTCGGTGAAGTCCATCAGATAGCGGTAGTCGCGGTACGCCTCGTAGAACTCGAGCATCGTGAACTCGGGGTTGTGCCGGGTCGAGATGCCCTCGTTCCTGAAGTTGCGGTTGATCTCGAACACCTTCTCGAAGCCGCCGACCACCAGCCGCTTGAGGTACAGTTCCGGCGCGATGCGCAGGTATAGCTGCATGTCGAGCGCGTTGTGGTGGGTGACGAACGGCCGTGCCGCCGCGCCGCCCGGGATCGGCTGCATCATCGGCGTCTCGACTTCGAGGTAGCCGCGCTCCACCATGAACGCGCGGATCTCTTGGATGATCCGGCTGCGCAGCGCGAACGTGCGGCGCGTTTCCTCGCTGGTGATCAGGTCGACGTAACGCAAGCGGTAGCGCGTCTCCTGGTCCGTGAGGCCGTGGAACTTCTCCGGCAGCGGCCGCAGCGCCTTGGCGAGCAGGCGGAGATCGCCGACATTCACGGTTAGCTCGCCGGTGCGCGTCTTGAAGAGCGTCCCGCGCACGCCGACGATGTCGCCGAGGTCCCAGTGCTTGAACGACTCGTGGGCGTCGGCGCCAGCGGCGTCGTTCGACACGTAGACCTGAATCCGCCCGCTCATGTCCTGTAGTGTCGCGAAGCTCGCCTTGCCCATCACCCGCTTCAGCATCATGCGCCCCGCCACCGCGACGCGGATCGCGTGACCTTCGAGCTCCTCCTTGGCCATGGCGCCGTAGGCGCGCTGCAGGTCCGCGGCGAGGTGCTCGCGCGCGAAGTCGTTCGGATAGGGGTCGCCGGCGGCGCGCAGCGCCGCGAGCTTCGCCCGGCGCTCGGCGATGATCTGGTTCTCTTCTTCGGACACTGGGAGCTACTAGGTTCTAGCGCGCCTCGAGCTTCACCGCGGCGGCCGCGGCGCCGACTCCCTGCTTCAGGCTGGCGGCGATGAAGTCGTCGAGCTCGCCGTCGAGCACCGCCTGCGTGTTGCCGACCTCGACGCCGGTGCGCAGGTCCTTGATGCGCGACTGGTCGAGGACGTACGAGCGGATCTGGTGCCCCAGCCGATGTCGGTCTTGGCGTCCTCGAGCGCCTGTCGTGCCTCGAGGCGCTTGCGCATCTCAGCCTCGTAGAGCTTCGACTTCAGCATCGCCATCGCCTCGGCGCGGTTACGATGCTGCGAGCGGTCGTTCTGGCACTGCACGACGATCCCGCTCGGCACATGCGTGATGCGCACCGCCGAGTCGGTCCGGTTCACGTGCTGGCCCCCGGCGCCGGAGGCGCGATAGGTGTCGATGCGCAGATCCGCCGGATTGATCTCGATCTCGATCGACTCGTCGACCTCGGGAAACACGAACACGCTCGCGAACGAGGTGTGGCGCCGCGCGTTGGAGTCGAACGGCGACTTGCGCACCAGCCGGTGCACGCCCGTCTCGGTGCGCAGGTGGCCGTAGGCGTACTCGCCGCTGACCTTCAGCGAGGCGTTCTTGATCCCCGCCACCTCGCCCTCGGACGACTCGAGTACCTCGACCAGATAGCCCTTGCGTTCGCAGTAGCGCGTGTACATGCGCAGCAGCATCTGCGCCCAGTCCTGCGCCTCGGTGCCGCCCGAACCGGCCTGGATGTCGATGAAGCAGTTGTTCGGGTCCATCGGGTCGGCGAACATGCGCTGAAATTCCAAGTCCTCGACCGCGGTACGGATCGTGACGACGTCGCCCTCGATCGAGACGGGCGTGGCGTCGTCGTTCTCGGCCCGCGCGAGCTGGAAGAGCTCGGTGGCATCGCGCAGCTGCACTGCCGAGCTCGGTGAGCCTGGCGACCGTGCCCTCGAGCAGTTTCTTCTCCCGGCCGAGCTCCTGGGCGCGCTTGGCGTCGGACCAGACGCCGGGGGCCTCGAGCGCCTTGGCGACCTCTGCGCGCCGCTTCGGCTTGGCGTCGAAGTCAAAGATACCTCCGCAGCTCGCCCTCGCGTGCGGCGAGGTCGGCGAGCGCATTGGCGACGGCGTTGACGCGTTCGGCTTCCATTGTCCTACTGCGGCCGACGCGCGCAGGCGCCCGGCGATCATCGGTACGCCGAAATTATACCGGACGGCGGCCGCCGATGCGGGCGCCGGCGGCCGCCGCCGAGACCGATCCCCGCGCCGGCCGTATCATTGCGCACTCATGACCGACGAAAGACTCATCCTCGCCGAGCGTAGCGGACGTCTGTTCACGCTGGTGTTCGTGGCGTGCGTCGCGATTCTCGGCTTCGCCCTGTACCTTCAGCACGCCAAGGGGCTTTACCCCTGCCCCTGGTGCATCGTGCAGCGGCTGGGTTTCATCGCCGTGGGTCTGATCGCGCTGATCGCTGCGCTGCACCGGCCCGGTCCCGGCATGGGCGTCGTCTACGCCGTGCTCGGTGCGGCCACCGCGGCGGCCGGTGCGCTGGCGGCCGGCTACCACGTCTACCTGCAGTTCGACCCGGAGCGCCTGGCGGCCTGCGCCGGATCGCCGGTCGAGCGACTCCTGGACCGGATCGACATCGGCAGCTGGGCGCCGCCGCTTCTTCAGTACGACGGCCCGTGCAGGCTCGACCCGTGGACCTTCCTCTGGCTGTCGATCCCCGAGTGGTCGCTCGTGATGTTCATTGCGCTCGCGATCGTGCTCGCGTTCCTGCCGCGTCTGGTCCGCGCCTAGGCGAGCTCTGCAAGAGGAGCCTATGGCTTCCTTTGCGAGTACCCCATCCCGGGAACAAGTCCGCGCGGGCGGCTTGTCCGGTGTAGCGAGGTGCGCCCGCCGACGCAGGGTCGCCCCGTGCCCGTCTGGCGCAGCTCGACCGGATGTCACGCGCGTGCGCAGTGCAAAATGGGGGGGCAGTTCACGCTTGAGCGCGCGGCGCCGCCGCTACCCGTAAACAATTGTGAAATCCGCACCGGCGCGGTTGTGCGAGGCGCCGCGATCGAGAAGAATCCGCTCGCCCTGTTGCTCGCGCATCGTTTCGCGCGCACGCCTCGATTTCGTTCCCGCCCCCCGGGAAACAAGCCGCCTCCTGGCGGCGTCTTTTTCTGCAGCGTCGGCGGCGGGCCGTCGACGGAGCGATGCGAGCGCCTAGACTTCGTCGAATCGCCAACTGCCAACTGCCAACTGCCAACTGTTCACTGCTTTAGGACCGTCTTCTCGTACAGGTCCTTGAACACTCCGCCTGGATCGTACTTCGCCTTGAGCGCAGCGTAGGCGGCGCGGTCGTGGGTGGCCCAGAACTCCTCGGGCGTGAAGTACGAGTCGGAGTACAGCGACTTGATGCCCCCGAGTTCGTGCACCTTGCGCTCGACCAGCCGGTTGAAGTGCCCGGGCGGATGCGGCTCGTCCGGGCGCACGACGTCCCAAAACCCGAAGTTGACGTAGAGCGTCCGCGGATCGGTGGGGAACAACGGCCAGCGCGCCGCGCGGCGCGCAGGAAACTCCCGTTTCCCGCCCGGGCGGGCGAGGGGCCGGGGGAGAGGGTGGACATCGGGCTCGCCGCGCGCCGGCGCGGGCGAACGGAACGGGCAGATCCACACCGGGAGGATGCCGATCTCGCGCTGGAAGAACTCGGAGAAACTCGCGCGCGTGCTCGAGCGGGATATCCACGTCCTGGATCACCGATTCGGGATGCTTGCCGAGCAGGCGATCGAGGCGGCGGGTGAGCCCGACGCGAGCATTCCACCGCATCACCTTGGTGTAGAAGACGGAGTTCAGCCGCTTGCGGCCGAGCAAGCGCCGCACGAGCGGGTTCTGCGCGTAGAGATTCTTCGAGCACCAGAACCAGTCGGTGTCCCAGCGCCAGATGTAGTCGCGCGTGGAGAGGTAGTCTTCCTCGCGAGTGCGCAGCGACCGGTAGTAGATCTTCTCGAAAGTATAGTCGCTCGCGTAGGGCGCCGCGTCGACGAACCGCCCGGTGGTGATCACGTGCTCGGCACGCCCGAACACGACCCCGTCGACGAAATCCGCGTCGCCCGCGCAGCGGCGCCCGAGGTCGTCGAAGAACGCCTGCGCATCGGCGTGCCGCACGTGCTCGAGCCGGACGTAGGGCCGCACTGGGATAATCTTCGCGCGCACGCGAAGCGCGTAGCCGAGCGTGCCATACGAGTTGGGGAAGCCGTGGAAGAGGTCAGCGTGCTCGTTGTCGGGTCGGGCCAGCACCACCGAGCCGTCGCCGAGCAGGATCTCGAGCTCCTCGACCGTCTCGTGCACCAGGCCGTGGCGGAACGAGGAGGACTCGATGCCGATGCCGGCGACCGCGCCGCCGATCGTGATCGACTTGAGCTGTGGCACCACGCACGCCATCGCGCCGCGCGCGATCGTCGCGTCGGTGAGATCGGCGTAGGTGGTCATGCCCTCGACGTCGACCCGGCCCGCCGCGGTGTCGATCTCGAGCACGTGGTCGAAAGCGCGCACGTCGAGCCGCCGCCGCGGCGCGTCCGCGCGGTCGCGGAACAGGTTCGACGTGTCCTTCTGCAGCCGCGGGGTGGTCCCGGCGGCGGCGAGCGCGTCCACCAGGCGCTGCCTGCGGTCGGCGTAGGTCTCCATGGACGCTTGCGGACTAGATCCGGCGGCCGGTGAAATCTTCCTCGATCTTGTCCTCGAAGAAGCTGGTCGGCGACGGCGCGGCCATGAACTGGCGGTGGATCTCGGGCGAGACGCCGCTGTAGGCCATCATCTTTCCGTCGCTGAACTCGACCTCCATCACGCGGGTCTTCGGGTCGTAGCCCACCGCCCGGATCCGGCTCGAATTGATGCGCTTGCGCTCCATGCCGCTTCCTCCGCTTCCTCGCGCGAGGATACCGCAGCCGGCGCCGTCCGCGTCAGCCGCCGCCGGCGACGAACGCGAGCGCGATCCCGCCGCCGAGGGCGGAGGCCGCTGCCGGGACGAGCACCGCGCGCGCCACCGGCCACCCGGCCACCGCCAGCACGACGCCCAACTTGAACACCATGTTCGCGGCGAGCGCGATCGTGATGACGATCGCGGTATCGGGCACCGCGATGCGCCCCGCGCCGAGGAGCTGGAACGCGGAGAGCGCGATGGCGTCCACGTCGGTGAGCCCGGACACGGCCGCCACCGCGTACAGGGCGCCGCGCCCGGCCGCCTCGGAGAACCAGGCCGAGGCGAACAGCACGATCGCGAAGATCGCACCGAACGTGAAGGCGGTGCGCAGCTCGGTCGGGTTCTTCACCTCGGGTACCGGGAGCTCGCCGCCGCCGCGCAGGCGGTGCCACCAGACGAGCGCGGTGCCCGCGAGACCGGTTGCAGAGCGCGGCGCCGAGCACCGGGAGGAGGGCAGGCAGCGTGCGCGGCGCGACGATCGCGGCGATGATCGCGAGACGCACGAGCACGACCAGATTGGCGGTGAGGATCACCACCGCCGCGATGCCGACGAACGCCGCCTGGCGCCCGTGCCGCGAGTACAGCAGGGTTGTCGCGGTGCTCGACACGAGTCCGCCGAGGACGCCGAGCGCGAAGGCGCCCTGCCGCGTCCCGACCAGCTTCAGTGCGACGTAGCCGGCGAGGCTCAAGCCCGAGATCAGCACGACCATCAGCCAGATCCGGTAGGGGTTGAGCGCCGCGTACGGGCCGTACCCCTGGTCGGGCAAGATGGGCAGCACGACGAACGACAGCGCCGCGAACTGCAGCATCGCCATCAGGTCGCGCCGCTCGAAGCGCTCGAGGAGCCCGCGCAGCTCGGGCTTGAAGTAGAGGAGCGCCGTGATGGCGATCGCCAGCATCACCGCGAGCGTGCGCTCGCCGTACCAGCACATCGCGCCGAGCACGTAGGCAAGCAGCACGGCGACCACGGTCGTGGTGCCCGGATCGGGGCCCGGTTCGCCGCGTTGATAGGCCGCGACGATCGCGATCCCGACCAGGACGAGGCCGGCGGCGAGGACCCACGGCGCTCCGGCGCGGTCAGCCACCAGCGCGCTCACCGCGCCGAGGAGCGAGATCAGCGCGAAGGTGCGCAGGCCGGCTTTCGCATAGGGGCTGCGCTCGCGCTCGATGCCGATCAGGAGTCCGATGGCGAGGCTGGTCGCGAGCGCCGGCAGCGCGCCGAGCCCTTCGCTTGCGAGCAGCGACTGCATCGCGGTCGTCACGCCGCGAGAGGCCGTGGCCCCTCGGGCTGTCCGCTATCGGAAAGGACGCAGCCTGCGCCGCGCGCCATCATCCCGGTTCCTCCCAGTGCTCGAGCGTGAGCTGCACCGTCTGCGCGCCGTTGAACTCGTCGATCGCGAGACGGTAGGCGCCGCGGATGCGCCCGGGGACCGGCGCCCGATGGCGGAAGAGCATCGCGTCGAACGCGCGGCCGTCGCGCACGAGGCGCAGCTTCAGATGGCGCTCGCCGACGAGCTTCTGGTTCTGCACTGTGAACTGGTCCGCGAACACCGGCTGCGGGAAGCCCTGCCCCCAAGTCTCCCGCTCGAGCATGCGCGCCACCTCGAGGCTCGCGAACTCGACTTCGAGCGAACCGTCGGTCTCGACCACGCGGGCGAGCGCCGCCGGGTCGGCGAGCTCGCGCACCGCGTTCTCGAGGAGCGCGCCGAAGCGCTCGAGCGCGTCGGCGCGCAGCGTGAGCCCGGCGGCGGCCGCGTGGCCGCCGAAGCGCGCCAGCAGGCCCGGCGCGCGTTTTGCGACGAGGTCGAGTGCGTCGCGCAGGTGCACCCCGGGATCGAGCGGCCCGAGCCGCGCAGCTCGCCACCGGCGGCGGGGGCGAACGCGAACACCGGGCGGTGCAGCCGGTCTTTCAGCCGCGAGGCGAGCAGGCCGACCACGCCCTGGTGCCAGTGCGCGTCGTAGAGGCACACGCTCGCCGCATCGCCCGGGTCGACCGCCGCGAGGAGCGCGTCGGCGTCGCATTGCATGCCCGCCTCCAGCACGCGGCGCTCGCGGTTCAGCGCGTCGAGCTCGCGCGCGATATTGAGCGCGCGCGCCGCGTCGTCGGTGGTCAGGCATTCGATGCCGAGGCCCATGTCGGCGAGCCGCCCGGCCGCGTTCAGCCGCGGCCCGATCGCATGCCCTAGATCGAACGTGCTCGCCGTGCGCGGGTTGCGCCCCGACACAGCAAAGAGCGCCGCGATGCCCGGCTGCATCCGCCCTGCACGGACGCGCGCGAGCCCCTGGCTCACGAGCACGCGATTGTTGTGGTCGAGGCGCACCATGTCGGCCACGGTGCCGAGCGCGACGAGATCGAGCAGCACGGCGAGGTTCGGTTCGGTGCGCCCGGCGCAGGCGCCGCGCCGGCGCAGCGCAGCGCGGGCGGCGAGCAGCACGTAGAACATGACACCGACGCCGGCGATCGACTTGCTCGGGAAACGGTCGCCGGGCTGGTTCGGGTCGACGATGCAGTCCGCGGCGGGAAGCGTGTCGCCCGGCAGGTGATGGTCGGTGACGAGCGTGGCGATACCCCTCTCGCGCGCGGCGGCCACCCCTCCACGCTCGCGATGCCGTTGTCGACCGTGACAATCAGGTCGGGCGAGCGCGCTGCGGCGAGCTCGACCACCTGCGGTGAGAGCCCGTAGCCGGTCTCGAAGCGGTTCGGCACCAGGTAGCCGACGCGCCCGCCGAGGGCGCGCAGTCCGCGCATGGCGACCGCGCAGGCAGTCGCCCCGTCGCAGTCGTAGTCGGCGACGATCAGTATGCGCTTGCCCGACTGCACGTGGTCGGCTAGGAGTTCGCCCGCCGCCTCGGCGTTCTTCATCTCGTCGGGGGGAAGGAGCGAGCCGAGCTCGTAGGCGAGCTCGGCCGCGCTGCCGACGCCGCGCGCGACCAGCAGGCGCGAGAGCAGCGGATGCACGCCCTGCTGCACCAGCAGGTGGAACGAGCGCTGCGGCACCGGCCGCACGCTGATCGCGCTCATTGCGCGTACGCGGCGAGCGGCCGCGCGCGCCGCCAAAGGTAGCGCAGATCCTGTCGCGTGGTCTCGGCCTCCAGCGTGCTGCCGGCCGCCGGCACGTGCAGGGTGATCATTCCAATGCGGCCGCTGCGCAGCGCCGCCAGCAGCGCCGCGAACCAGTCGCGCTCGAGCGCATCGAGCGCCGTGCGCCACGCCTGCAGATCGCCGTAGGCCGCCGGCGCGCGCAACGCGTCCAGCACGACCGCTGCGACGCCGCCCGTTGCGGCCGTCGCGAGCAGCGCCGGCGCCGAGGGCGGCAGCGGCGCGTGGTGCGCGCCCGCGCTCTGCGCGAGGCCGCGCGCGAGCGGATCATCCGCCCACACGCACCCATAGGGCACGCGTGCCGGCGCCGTGTAGCGGCCGGCGCCCCAAAGCCATACGCTGTTGACCGTCGGCGCGCCGCGCGCCTCGCGAGCCTCGTTGACCGGGTGCGCGTGCAGCAGCATCTGCGCCTCGTTCAGCAGCGCATTCCAGCGCGCGGCGTCCGCGCCGCGCGGCAGGTGCTCGTCGGCCGGGCGGCCGCGCGCTTCGGCGACCGGCGTCGTCGCGAGCGCGCCGGGGCGGGCGGTACGCACGTACCAGCGTCCGGGCTGCGCGGCCAGGAAGCGGACCTCCGGCGCGAAATGCGCGTCGAGCGCAGCGACAAGCGACTCGGCCTCGGCATGCACGAGCTCGAACAGCGTCGCATCGGCGATCCACAGGCTGTCGCGGTTCACCTCGACGTGCACCGGGTCGGCGCGCAGCCACCAGTGCGCTTCCGGATCGGCGCCCTCGGCGAGGAGCGAGTACGGCGCGGCCGGACAGTCGCCGGCCGCGCCGACGCCGAAGCGCTCGAGCAGCCAGACTTCGAGGGTCGCACCGGCGCGTGATGCGCGCCGGCCGCGCGCGAGCAGCCGCTCGAGCGCACCCGGGCGCGCGTGCGGCGCGCCGCCTCGCGCGGCGGGCTGCGCGCCCCGCGCGGGGTCCAGAGGAGATCGGGAACGACCAGATGCAGGTTCATCGCGCCACGAGCGACGCCGGCGGTGCGCGTGGTGCGGAGCCTGCCGCGCGCTGCGGGGCGCCGTCCACACCTGTGCCCAGTCTAGCACGCGAAGTGCGCGGCGGGCGTCTTCGCGCGAAGCGTGGACGTGTGGCACACTTCGGCGTCCTCGCCCAGACGTTCACCCGTGCGGTACGAGCTCCTCGTCGGCCTGCGCTACACCCGCGCCAAGCGCCGCAACCACTTCGTCTCCTTCATCTCCGCGGTGTCGATGCTCGGCATCGCGCTCGGCGTCGCAGCGCTGATCGTGGTGCTGTCGGTCATGAACGGCTTCCAGCAGGAGGTGCGCGCGCGCATCCTGGGGGTTGCCTCGCACGTGCAGGTCACCGGCCCGGACAACGAGCTCGCGGGCTGGCGCGCGGTGGCCGAGGGGGCGCGCGCGCAGCCGCACGTCGTCGCCGCCGCGCCGTACGTGAACGCCCAGGGGCTGCTCCAACACGCGGGGGGCGTGCGCGGGGTGCTCGTGCGCGGCGTGGAGCCGGAGCTCGAGACCGCAGTGGCCGACATCGGCGATCACATGACCGCCGGGCGCCTCGAGGCGCTCGTGCCGGGCGAGTTCGGCATCGTGCTCGGCGCCGATCTCGCGCGCGTGCTGCGCGCCTACCCCGGCGACCGCGTGACGCTGATCGCGCCGCAGGGACTGGTGACGCCGGCGGGCGTGATCCCGCGGCTGAAGCAGTTCACGGTCGTCGGCGTGTTCGACGTCGGTTTCTTCGAGTACGACAGCGGACTCGCGCTGGTGCACCTGGCCGACGCGCAGCGCCTGTACCAGATGGACGACCGGGTGTCCGGAGTGCGGCTCAAGCTCGACGACCTGTTCCAGTCGCGCGCGGTCGCGCGCGAGGTGACGCGCGCGCTCGGACGCGACCTGTACGTGAGCGACTGGACACGCAGCCACGCGAACTTCTTCCGTGCGGTGCAGATCGAGAAGACGATGATGTTCATCATCCTCACGCTGATCATCGCGGTTGCCGCCTTCAACATGGTCTCCACGCTGGTGATCGCGGTGACGGACAAGCAGTCCGACATCGCCATCCTGCGCACGCTCGGTGCGAGCCCGGCCAGCATCATGCAGATTTTCGTCGTGCAGGGCGCGGTGATCGGCGTGCTCGGCACCGTGATCGGTGTGGCGGGCGGCATCGCGCTCGCACTGAACATCGACGTCGTGGTGCCGGCGCTCGAGCGGCTGCTCAGCATCCAGTTCCTGGCGAAGGACGTCTACATGATCAGCGACCTGCCCTCCGACCTGCAGCGCGGCGACGTCGTCGCGATCGCCGCGGTCGCGCTCGCGCTCGGCTTCTTCGCGACGCTGTATCCGAGCTGGCGCGCCGCGCGCGTGCGGCCGGCCGAGGCGCTGCGCTACGAGTGAATCGTGAATCCTGAACCGCCGAGCGCGCGGCGCCGCCGCGAAGCGGAAGGCGCATGAGCGGCGCAGCACCGGTCCTTGCCTGCCGCGGGGTCGCGAAGACCTATCTCGAGGGGCGCGCGCCGCTGCCGGTGCTGCTCGGCGTGGATCTCGCGGTCACCGCCGGCGAGGTCGTCGCGATCGTCGGCGCCTCCGGGTCGGGCAAGAGCACGCTGCTGCACGTGCTCGGCGGCCTCGACACGGCGACCGCCGGCGAGGTCGAGATCCTCGGCCGCCGGATGACGGCGATCGGCGACGCCGAGCGCGGGCGCCTGCGCAACGCCGCGCTCGGCTTCGTCTACCAGTTCCATCACCTGCTGATGGAGTTCAGCGCGCTGGAGAATGTCGCGATGCCGCTGCTCATCCGGCGCACGCCGCGCGCCGAGGCGCACGCGCGCGCCGCCGAGGTGCTGCGTGAGGTCGGCCTGGGCGAGCGGCTGGACCACACGCCGGGCCGGCTCTCCGGCGGTGAGCGCCAGCGCGCCGCGGTCGCCCGCGCGCTGGTCACGCGCCCGGCGTGCGTGCTCGCCGACGAGCCGACCGGCAACCTCGACCGGCACACCGCGGCTGCGGTATACGCGCTGATGCTCGAGCTCAACCGCGCATACCGCACGAGCTACGTGATCGTCACGCACGATCCGGCGCTCGCGGCGCGCGCCGACCGGGTGCTGCGGCTGCAGGACGGCGTGCTGGTTCCGGAGCGCGGCTGAGGGGCGGCGCTCAGCCGGCGTTCGCGCGGCGCAGCTTGCGCCGCCGCCACTGCACCACGACCCATGCCCGCCAGCCTACCTGGACGCCGATCCAGCCGAGTGCGGCGAGCGAGACGGCGAGCGCCACGAGCCCGACGGCGAGCGGCTTGCCGAGCGACATCGCCCAGGCGGCAAGCGCCGCGACCGAGGCGCCGAGCTCGGACCAGACGAAAGGCGGCGGCGGCACCATCGCGCCGGCATGGCCGGTGAGCAGGCTGCCGAGGTAGAAGGCGGCGACGTACAGCGGCACGATCGTGAACGGATTCGTGTACAAGGTGGTGACCAGCGCGACCGGCAGATTGACGCGCAGCGGGATCGCGAGCGCGAGCGCGGTCAGCATCTGCAGCGGGCCGGGGATCAGCCCGGCGAACAGCCCGACCGCGACGCCGCCGGACACCGAGGCGCGATTGAGATGCCAGAGGTTCGGGTGCTGCAGCAGCCGGCCGAAGCGGCCGATGTGGCGGTGGCGCCGGACCTCCTCGCTCGTCGGCAGGAATCTGCGAAAGTATTTGCGGGGCATCGAAGGCGGTCGGTGGCGCCGGCTGCGTGCGGTTCGTTCGCGCGCGCTTCGGGTTGGGGGATTCTAGCGCGGCCGCGCGGCGCGGCGTTCGGCGCGGGTGGGCGCGGCTCGCCGATCAACCGGAACCGGGCCTCGTGCGTTGTCGGTCGAAGATCCATTCCCGCGCGGCGAAGGATGCCCCATGCGCCTCGAGGTGCTCGCCTTCGCCGCCGGCGTATGGCTGCTGCAGCGTGCCGCGGTCCTGCCCGCGCCTGCGGCACTCGGCATGGCCGCACTCGTCGCCATCGCGGCGTGGGTGTGGGCGCGTCTGTTCGCCGGCGGCCGCTCGCTTGCCCGCGTCATTGGCGTGGCGACCGCGGGCGTCCTCGGCTGGTCGTGGGCCGCAGGCCACGCGCACATCCGTATGGCCGACCGGCTCGACCCGGCGCTGGAGGGGCGCGATGTGGTCGTAACCGGCGTCGTCGCGAGCCTGCCGCAACCGTTCGAACGGGGCGTGCGCTTCGAGCTCGACGCCGAGCGCGCCGCGCTCGCGCACCCGCCACCGGAGTCTGCGAAGGTCCACAGCGCGCGCGTGCCGCGCCGCATCCTGCTCGCCTGGTACAACGGCCTCACGCCGGAGGAGTTCCAGGCAGTGGTCCCGCTGCGCAGCGGCGAGCGCTGGGCGTTTCCGGTGCGGCTGCGGCAGCCGCACGGCCCGGTCAATCCGCACGGCTTCGACTATGAGGCCTCGCTGCTAGAGCGCGGGATCGGCGCGACCGGTTACGTCGCGGCGCGCGGCGAGCCGCGGCGGCTCGCCGCGCTCGTTGCCCGGCCGGCCTACCTCGTCGAGCGGCTGCGCGAGGGGCTGCGCGAGAAGTTCTGGGACGCACTGCCCGATCACCGCTATGCGGGAGTGGTGATCGCACTCGCGATCGGCGACCAGCGCGCGATCGACCGTCAGGACTGGCAAACGTTCACGCGCACCGGAGTCAATCACCTTATGAGCATCTCGGGGCTGCACGTGACCATGGTCGCGGGCCTCGCCGCGCTGGCGGTGTTCGGGCTGTGGCGCCGCTCGGCGCGCCTCGCGCTGCGCCTGCCCGCGCACAAGGCGGCCGCCGCGGCGGGTTTCGCCGCCGCTTTCGCTTACTGTCTGCTCGCCGGCTTTGCGATCCCGGCGCAGCGCACGCTCTACATGGTCGGTGTCGCCGCCGCCGCGCTCTGGCTCGATCGCCTGGGATCGACCTCGCGCGTGCTGTGCGCCGCGCTCGCGCTCGTGCTCCTGCTCGACCCGTGGGCGGTCAACTCGCCCGGCTTCTGGCTTTCGTTCGGTGCGGTCGTCGCGATCTTCTACGCGGGCGCGGGCGCGGCGACGACGCGCGGCGCGCGCTGGCTGCTCGCGTGGGGTCGCATGCAGTGGGCGGTCACCATCGGGCTTGCGCCGCCCTGCTCGCGCTGTTCAAGCAGGTCTCGATCGTATCGCCTGCCGCGAACGCGATCGCGATCCCGGCGGTGAGCCTCGTCGTGACGCCGCTCGCTCTGGCGGGCGCGTTGTGGCCGGGCGACGCGCTGGCGCGGCTTGCGCACTGGACGTTCGAGTGGGTGATGGCGCTGCTGGCGCCGCTCGCCGCCGCACCGGCGGCGGTGTGGCAGCAGCATGCGCCCGCGCCATGGACGGTGCCGCTGGCGATCGCGGGGGTCGCCTGGCTGCTCGCGCCGCGCGGCGTGCCGGCACGTACGTTGGGGCTCGTCCTGCTCGCGCCGCTCTTCGCGGTGCGTCCCGCTCCGCTGCCGCCGGGCGCGGTGCGGGCCGAGTTCCTCGACGTGGGGCAGGGGCTCGCCGTGGTCGTGCGCACCGCCGGGCACGCGCTCGTGTACGACGCCGGGCCGGCGTACGGCACCGATGCCGATGCCGGCGAGCGGGTGGTGGTGCCGCACCTGCGCGGCGCGGGGATCGCGTACCTGGACGCGCTCGTCGTGACGCACGACGATGCCGACCACGCCGGCGGCGCCGCCAGCGTGCGCCGCGCGGTCGAGGTCGGGCGGGTGCATGCGCCGCTCGCAGCCGAGCACGCGGCGCTCGCCGGCGCGCCGTATCGCCTGCCGTGCAGCGCGGGCCAGCGCTGGACCTGGGACGGCGTCGAGTTCGCGTTCCTGCATCCAACGGCAGCGAGCTACGCCGACCCCTGGCTCAGGCCGAATTCGCGAAGCTGCGTGCTGCGCATCGGGACTGCGTACGGGGCGGTGCTGCTCGCGGGCGACATCGAGGCGCGGAGGAGGCGGCGCTGGTTGCGAGCGGCGCCGCCCTTGGCGCGCGCGTGCTGCTCGTGCCGCATCACGGCAGCCGCAGCCCTCGACACCGCCGTTCGTCGCCGCTGTGGCCCCCGAGCATGCCGTGTTCACCGTCGGCTACCGCAACCGGTTCGGACATCCTGCCGCGGAGGTCCTCGCCCGCTACGCCAGTGCGCGGCGCTGGCGTACCGACCGCGACGGTGCCGTCGCGTTTACGCTGAGCGAGGCGGGGCTGGCGGCGACCGCCGAGCGCGCGCGGGTCCGGCGCTACTGGCGCGCGCGGGCCGCGCCATGAGGCCGCCGGCGAGACCCGTATAATCGGCGCCGCGCGGCGCACGGCCGCACGGCGACGACGATGAAGCGCATCCGCGACTACTCTGCACGCGAGCTGGCGACCGTCGCGTTGCCGGTCGCGCTGATCGTCGCCGCGGCCTTCTGGGCGGCCTTCGTCTTCGTGAAGCCCGCGCCGCCGCGGACGCTCGCGATGTCGACCGGCGGCGAAGGCGGCGCGTACCACGCGTTCGCCGAGCGCTACCAGGCGATCCTCGCGCGCGACGGCATCCGGCTCGAGCTGCTGCCTTCCTCCGGGGCGGTCGAGAACCTCGCGCGGCTGACCGACCCCGCCGCGGGCGTGTCGGTCGCCTTCGTGCAGGGCGGCATCGCCGCGGCGCAGCGGGCGCCGGAGCTCGTCTCGCTCGGCAGCGTCTACTACGAGCCGCTTTGGGTGTTTCACCGCGGGAAGCAGCCGCTCGACCGCCTCGGGCAACTCGAGGGCCGGCGCATCGCCATCGGCTCCGAGGGCAGCGGCGCGCGCCGGCTCGCGCTCGCGCTGCTCGCCGCGAGCGGCATGACCGATCAGGACGTCCAGCCCTTCGACCTCGGCGGCTTGGCCGCGGCCGACGCGCTCGTCGCCGGCGAGGTCGACGCGGCGTTCCTGGTCGCCGGACCCGAGGCGGCGTCGGTGCGCAAGCTCGCGCGCGCGCCCGGGGTCCGGCTGATGAGCATCGCGCGCGCCGACGCCTACACGATGCGCCTGCCATTCCTCCACAAGCTGGTGCTCCCGCGCGGCGCGATCGACATCGCGCAGGACATCCCGGCCGACGACATCGTGCTGCTCGCGCCGACCGCGAACCTGGTCGCGAACGACAGCCTGCACCCGGCGCTCGCGTACCTGCTGCTGCTGGCCGCGCGAGAGGTTCACGGCGGCGCCGGGCCGTTTCACCGCGTCGGCGCGTTCCCGAGCCCGCGCGACAGCGACTTCCCGCTTGCGGGCGAGGCCGAGCGGTTCTACAGGTCCGGGCCGCCGTTCCTGCAGCGCTACCTCCCGTTCTGGGCGGCGACGCTCGTCGACCGGCTGATCGTGCTCCTGCTGCCGCTCTTCGCGGTGGCGATCCCGCTCTTTCGCGTGCTGCCGGCGCTCTACGCGTGGCGCGTGCGCCGCAAGGTCTACCGCTGGTACGGCGAGCTGAAATTCATCGAGGAGGGTGCGCGCCACCGTGGCGCCGAGGGCGATGCGTCCGCCAGGCTCGCGCGGCTCGCCGAGATCGAGACGGAGGTCGCCGGAATCAACGTGCCGCTCGGCTTCGCGCACGAGGTGTACACGCTGCGCGAGCACATCAAGCTCGTGCGCGAGCTGCTGCGCGGCGTGGGCGGCAGCGCCGATCGCGCGGCCGCTTGATCCGCCGTGCGCGGCGCGCCGCGCCCGTCCTTTGCAGAGCCTGCGCGGTCCGCGCGCGCGCTTGCTATACTGCGCGCGAACATAGTCGCATTCCATGGCCGACAAAGTCACCACCCGGGTCGTCGTGGCCGGTGCTGCCGAAGTGCTCGAGGCGTATCGGCGCCGGGTGAACGCGCTGCTCGACGCAGAATACCCCGGTGAATACCGCGAGCTCCACACGCCCGGCCGTCTCGAGTACGAGCTCAGAACCCCGGACGGGGCGCCGTTCCCGCCGTTCGTCACCGTCTCCGGGGATTTCCCCGAGCTCGTGGTCGCGCTCGCCTGGACGAGGGCGCGGCGCGGCGCGCGCGGCAGCGCCACGGTGCAGGCCGGCAAGCTCGTCGAGCAGGCGCAGCGCGCGGCCGCGCCGGGCGGCTCGCTCGCGATCCAGGCAAGCGCAGGCGCCGACGGCACGCTCGAGTTCGCGCTCGCGACGCGCCTGCGCGCCGACGGCAGCTGGATCGGCTACGCGGTCACTGCCGCTCAGCACGCATTCGTCCTGGTACGTGCGGACGGCGCCGCGCAGGTGCTCTCGGCGAGCGACGGCGTCGCGCCCGAGTGGGCCGAGCGCTGGCGCATCGGGACCGGCGCCGGCGCGGAGGACGGCACCGCGGCGGCCTACGCCGAGCTCGATCCGCGCGAACCCATCGACGCAACGCTGCTCGAGGAGCTCGACCAGCTCGCGAACGAGTTCGCCGACAGCTGGATCTGGTTCGCGGCGGCGCCCGAGGCCGAGACCGCGATCGAGCGCCACCGGTACGGGCTCTACGGCCTCGCGGTGAACGAGGCCAATCTGCGCGCCGAGCGGCTGCGCGGCGCCATGACGCGCACGGCGCAGGGCTATGCCTTCGAGTCGCTGGACGCGTCCGCGCGGCCGGTCGCCGCGCTGATCCTGCGCCACTGGCTGGCCGCGGCCGGGCCTGGCTGACGTGGCCGAGGCGATCCGCCGGCGCAGCGTCCTGTGCGCCAGCGCCTCCGGGCTGCATCGGCTGTCCTACGTGGAGTGGGGCGCGCCGGATAATGCGCGCGTGGTCGTGTGCGTGCACGGGCTGACCCGCTGCGCACGCGACTTCGACCCGCTCGCGCAGGCGCTCGCCGACCGCTACCGCGTCGTGTGCCCGGACATGCCGGGCCGCGGCTTCTCGGACTGGCTGCGCGATCCGGCCGAGTACGCTATCCCGACCTACGTCAACGACGTCGTGACACTCGTCGCGCGGCTGGACGTGGAAATGGTGGACTGGGTGGGCACGTCGATGGGCGGGCTGGTCGGCATGGCGCTCGCCGCGCAGCCCGGCGCGCCGGTCCGGCGCATGGTGCTGAACGAGGCCGGTCCGCTCGTCCAGGCGGCGTCGCTCGAGCGCATCGCCACCTACGTGGGGCGTGCGCCGCGCTTCGCGTCGTTCGCCGAGGCCGAGGCCTACGTGCGCACGGTCAGCGCGCCGTTCGGACCGCATAGCGACGCCGAGTGGCGGTTCCTGACCGAGCACGTGGTCCGGCAGCAGCCCGACGGCGGCTACGCGATGCACTACGATCCGCAGCTCGCCCTGCCGTTCAACGCCGTGCGCCCGCATCAGGACGTCGAGCTGTGGGGCCTGTGGGATGCGATTGCCTGTCCCACGCTCGTCATTCGCGGCGAGCTCTCCGATCTGCTGACGCGCGAGACGATTGCCGAGATGCGTCAGCGCGGCCCGCGCGCGCGTGCGGTCGAGTTCGCAGGCGTCGGCCATGCGCCGACGCTGATGCAGGCCGAGCAGATCGCGTTGGTACGGGATTTCCTGCTCGGCGGGGAGTGAAGCGCCGCTGCGCGGAGCGTCCGGCGCGCGACGGCGTCCAGCGGCGGTCTACGCCTCGCGTCGCAGCGCGGGATCCTGCCGGTAGAAGAGCGCTAGCTGGCGGTAGAGCTCCTGGAACTCGCCGCGCAGGGTAAGCGGGTCGGTGAAGAACTCCTCGCTCATGACGGCGAAGAACTCCGCGGGGTGCTCGGCCGCGTAGGCGTCGAACGGCAGCGCGCGCCCGCGCTCGTCGACCGGCACTCGGGGGTCGTCGTCGCCGCGCAGGCGCCGCTCGCCCCGGTCGACGGCTGCGCAGAAGCGGGCGTAGGCGTCCTCGAGCGCACCGTGCCAGGCAGCCGCGTCCATACCCGCGTGGGCGAGCGGATAGCCGTCGGCGTCGCCGTCCAGCATGTCGATCTTGTGCGCGAACTCGTGGATCACCACGTTGTAGCCGGCGTCGACGCGACGCACGTCCTCCCACGAGAGCACGACCGGTCCGCCCGGCCAGGATTCGCCCGCAAGCTCGTCGTCCCATTCGTGGACCACGCCGTCTGCGTCGGTCTCGGCGCGGCGCACGCGGAACTCGCCCGGATAGACGACGATGCCGACCCAGCCGTCGTAGAGCGCAAGGCCGAGGTTGAGCACCGGCAGGCACGCCTGCACGGCGATCGACAAGCGCACGTCGTCGGCGAGCTCGACGCCGCGGATGCCGTGCAGCTCCTTTTCGTGCAGAAAGACGAGCGCCGTGTCGCGCAGCCGCGCGAGCTCTTCCTCGGTCAGGTAATCGAGGAACGGCAGGCCCGCGACCACCCGGCGCCACAGCGCGGGGTCGAGCTTCACTCGGCGCAGTAGGCGCCTGCGGCCCCAGTCTCTCAGGATGCTCATCGCCATCGTGCGGCAGCGGCACGAACACGCGATTATCCACCGCGGCGACCGTCGCGCGCACCGCGCGGTGGCATAATGCCGGGATCCGTCGCGCGCACTGGCGCGACGCACCTCCCGACGCGCGGCGCCCCGCGCCTCGGGCGCCCATCGGATCTGCCATGGTCACCGCCTCCGCTGTCAGGGACGCCCCGGATGCCGCGATGGCGCCCGCGCTCGCCGGTCTCGAGCCGGGCGAGCGGGCGCTCGTCCTGCGCGCCCGTGCCCTGGCCGCGCAAGCATACGGCGACCGCCGGCTCGGCACCGGCGAGGCCGCGATGGAGCACGCGATCGGCCTCGCCGCGATCGTCGCCGATCTCAGGCTGGACGCCGAGGCGCGCATCGCCGCGCTGCTCTTCGCGCTGCCGGAGTATGTGCCGGGCGCCACGGAGCGCATCGCGGCGCAGTTCGGCGAGCGCGTCGGCGCGCTGGTGGGCGGGCTGTGGAAGCTGAACCGACTGCGCGTCGTGACACGCGGCCTCGCCGTCCAGGGCGCGAGCGCGGCGAAGGGATCGCAGGCGGAGATCCTGCGCAAGATGTTCCTCGCGATGGTGGAGGACGTGCGCGTCGTGCTGATCCGGCTTGCGAGCCGCACGCAGACCCTGCGGGCGGCGGCGAGGTCGGTTGACGCAGCGCGCGTGCCGCTCGCGCGAGAAACGCTCGACATCTACGCACCGCTCGCGAACCGGCTCGGTATCTGGCAGCTCAAGTGGGAGCTCGAAGACTACGCGTTTCGCTTCCTCGAGCCGCAGCTGTACAAGCGCATCGCCGGGATGCTGGAGGAGAAGCGCGGCGAGCGCGAGACGTTCATCGCTGCGGCCTGCGCCGCGCTCGCGCGGGAGATTGCCGCGGCGGGCTTGCGCGCCGAGGTGACCGGGCGGCCGAAGCACATCTTCAGCATCTACAACAAGATGCGCGGCAAGGGCCGTGACTTCGCCGAACTCTACGACGTGCGCGGGCTGCGCGTGCTGGTCGATTCGGTCAAGGACTGCTACACCGCGCTCGGCGTGGTGCACGACCTGTGGCAGCCGATCCCGCGCGAGTTCGACGACTACATCTCGCGGCCCAAGGAGAACGACTACCGGTCGCTGCACACCGCGGTCGTGGGCCCCGACGCGCGGCCGCTCGAGGTGCAGATCCGCACCCATGAGATGCACCGGCACGCCGAGCTCGGCGTCGCTGCGCACTGGCGCTACAAGGAGGGCCGGGCGGCGCCGCAGGCGGCCGGGGCCGCGCGCGCCGGCACATTCGACGAGCGGATCGCGGTCCTGCGCCAGATGCTTGCCTGGCGCGAGGACATCGTCGACGGCGCCGACTGGGTGGCGGAGACCAAGCGCGCCGCGCTCGACCAGACCGTATACGTGCTGACCCCGCACGGGCGCGTGATCGAGCTGCCGGCCGGCGCCACGCCGGTCGACTTCGCCTACGCGGTGCACACCGACCTCGGCCACCGTTGCCGCGGCGCGAAGGTTGACGGCGCGATCGTGCCGCTCACCACGAAACTCGCGAACGGGCAGCGCGTCGAGATCGTTGCGGCCAAGACCGGCGGCCCGTCGCGCGACTGGCTCAACCCCGAGCTCGGCTACCTCGCGAGCGCGCGCGCGCCACAAGGTGCGCCAATGGTTCAACGCGCTCGAGCAAGCCGAGCTCGCGGCGACCGGCCGCGCGCTCGTCGAGCGCGAGCTGCACCGCGAGGGTGTCACCGGTGCCAGACTGGAGACGCTGGCGCGGGAGTTCGGCTTCTCGAAGACCGACGAGTTCTTCGCCGCGGTCGGGCGCGAGGAGATCGGCGGCCAGGCGCTGCGCGTCGCCCTGCGCGGCGCGACGCCCGCACCGCCGTCCGACGAGGTCGTCGCGCGCAAGAGCCGCGCATCGGACGCTGCCGCGGGCGTGCTGATCGTCGGCGTCGACCGGCTGATGACGCAGCTCGCGCGCTGTTGCAAGCCGGTGCCGCCGGACCCGATCGTGGGCTTCGTCACCCGCGGCCGCGGCGTGTCGGTGCACCGCGCGAGCTGCCGGAGCCTCGGTGGGCTCCTCGCGCGCCACCCCGAGCGGGCGATCGAGACCGCCTGGGGCGAGCGCGCGGCCGCGGCGTTTCCGGTGGACGTCGCAGTCCAGGCGTATGACCGGCAGGGGCTGCTGCGCGACATCTCGGAGGTGCTCTCGCGCGAGGGCATCAACGTCACCGCGGTGAACACGCTCACCCGGCAGGGTATGGCGACGATGCAGTTCACCGTCGAGGTCGCCGACGTCGGCCATCTCGCGCGGGCGCTCGCGCAGATCGGCGAGATCAAGGGCGTGACTACCGCCCGCCGGCGCTAGAACGCACGCGTGGAGATCGAGCTCAAGCTGCTGGTCGCGCCGTGCGACCTCGCGCGGGTGGCCGCGCATCCGGCCGTTGCCGCCCTGCATGCCGGTGACGCGCACGAGGAGTCCCTCGTCAGCGTCTACTACGACACCCCGGCGCGCGATCTCGCGCGCGCCGGCGTCGCGCTGCGCGTGCGCCGCATCAACGGGGGCTGGGTGCAGACGGTCAAGGGCGGCGGTGGCAGTGCGGCGGGGCTGCACCAGCGGGCCGAGCACGAGTGGCCGCTCGCGGACGAGCGTCCGGATGCGGCGCTCGCCGAGGGCACGCCGCTGGCGCAGCTCTTCGCATCGCAGGCGGTGAGGGAGCGGCTCGCGCCGGTGTTCGTCACCGAGTTCGTCCGCACCGCACGACCAATCGCGTGGCCCGACGGGTCGAGCGCCGAGCTCGCGCTCGACCACGGCGAGGTGCGCGCCGGGGATCGCGCCGAGCTGATCAGCGAGGTCGAGATCGAACTGCGCTCGGGCGAGCCGGCGCGACTGTTCGAGCTCGCGCGCGCCGTGCTCGCGGACGTTCCGTTGCGCGTCGGCTTCCGCAGCAAGGCTGAGCGCGGCTATGCGCTCGCCGGCATCGGAAGGCGCGCGCCGCGGAAGCAGCAGCCGGTCGATCTCGAGCCGGGGATGAGCGCCGCGGCCGCTCTGCAGCGCATCGCGCTGGCGTGCCTGGCGCAGGTCCAGGCGAACGAAGCGGGCTTTCTCGCCGCGGGCAGGCCCGGCCGGCGCGACCCCGAGTACCTGCACCAGCTGCGCGTGGGGCTGCGGCGGCTGCGCTCTTGCTACTCGCTCATCCGCAAGCTGGTGCCGCCGGAGCGGCTCGGCGACCGCGCGGAGGAGCTGCGCTGGCTCGGCCAAGCGCTGAATCCGGCGCGCGACTGGGACGTCTTCATGACCGAGAGCCTGCCGCCGATCGCCCGGCGCTTTGCCGGGATGGAGGGGTTGCCGTCGCTGCGCCGGCGCGGCGCGCGGCTGCGGCGCATGCACAACGCCCGCGCGCGCGAGGCGGTGGCCTCGCCGCGCTACACCGCGCTCGTGCTCGCCCTCGGCGCGGCGTTCGCGCGCCCGGATCTCGCACCGCTCGCCGACGGCGTGCCGGAGCTCGCCGCGCCAGCCGACGCGTTCGCGCGTGCCGTTCTCGACGCGCGCCACCGCAAGCTGAGCCGGCGCGCGCCGGGAATCGATCGTGCGACGCCCGCGGAGCGGCACGCGGCGCGGATCGCGGCGAAGCGGCTGCGCTACGCCGCCGAGTTCTTTGCGCCGCTCCATCCCGGCAAGCGGACCAGGCGCTACATCGGCGCCCTCGAGAAGATCCAGGACATCCTCGGCGCCGTGAACGACGCTGCGGTCACCGAGCGGCTCCTCGTCGAGGCGGCGGGGGCCGGGCGCACGCCAATCGACCCGCACCTGCTCGGCATCGTGCGCGGTTGGCTCGCCGCCGGCGCAGAGCGGGAGCTTGCGCGGTTCGGCGCCGTCTGGGAAGCTTTCGCCGGCCGCAAGAAATTCTGGAAGTGAGGGGGCGCAATGTTCGAGTCGGCCGAGCTCGGGCACCGGACAAGCAAGGCGGCGTACGAGGCAGAGGTGCCCCGGCTACGCGAGGCACTGCTCGACGCGCAGTACGACGTCGCCGCGGCCGGGCGCTTCCCGGTGCTCGCGATCATCTCCGGCGTCGAAGGTGCGGGCAAGGGCGAGACGGTCCAGCGGCTGAACGAGTGGATGGATCCGCGCCACATCCGCACGCACGGCTTCATCGCGCCGAGCAGCGAGGAGGCGGAGCGCCCGCCGATGTACCGTTTCTGGCGTGCGCTGCCGCCGCGCGGGCGCATCGGGATCTTCTTCGGCTCGTGGTACACCATGCCGATCCTCGAGCGCGCGTTCAACCGCATCGACGACCCCGACCTCGACCGCGCCGTGAACGAGATCCGGCACCTGGAGCGCATGCTCTACAACGAAGGCATGCTAATGGTGAAGTTCTGGTTCCATCTCTCCAAGGAGACCGAGCGCGAGCGCCTGCGCGAGCTCGAGAAGAGCCCGCGCACGCGCTGGCGCGTCACCAAGCGCGACTGGGCGCTCTTCAAGCGCTACGACAAGCTGCGCGAGGTGTCCGAGCACGTGCTGCGCGAGACGAGCACCTTCGAGGCGCCCTGGATCGTCGTCGACGGCTCGGACCGCCGCTACCGCGAGCTCACCACCGGCCGCGTCCTGCTCGAGGCGATGCGGCGGCGGCTAGACGCACCCGAGACCGCGCCCAGCGTCACCGCGGCGCCGATCGCACCGCAGATGGACAACGTGGTGCTGCTGCGCAACCTGGACGTCGACCGGAGCCTCGACAAGAAGACGTACGGAGAGCAGCTCGAGAAGTACCAGGGTCGGCTCAGCCTCCTCGTCCGGAGCAGGGCGTTCCGCCGGCGTTCGCTGGTGCTGGTATTCGAGGGCACGGACGCCGCCGGCAAGGGCGGCGCGATCCGGCGCGTGACCGGCGCGCTCGACCCGCGCAACTACCGGATCGTGCCGGTCGCCGCGCCCTCCGACGAGGAGCGTGCGCAGGCCTACCTCTGGCGCTTCTGGCGCCATGCGCCCGGCCAGGGCGAGATCGTCATCTTCGACCGCTCGTGGTACGGCCGCGTGCTGGTGGAGCGCGTCGAGGACCTCGCGAACGAGGCCGACTGGATGCGCGCCTACGACGAGATCAACGAGTTCGAGGAGCAGTGGCTGCGCAACGGCGCCATTCTCTGCAAGTTCTGGCTGCAGATCGGCCGCGACGAGCAGCTGCGACGCTTCAAGCACCGCGAGCAGACGCGGTTCAAGCGCTTCAAGATCACCCAGGAGGACTGGCGCAACCGCAAGAAGTGGGCGGCCTACGAGCAGGCGGTTGCCGACATGGTGGACCGCACCTCGACCGAGATCGCGCCGTGGACGCTCGTCGAGGCGAACGACAAGCACTTCGCGCGGGTGAAGGTGCTGCGCACGATCTGCCGCGCCTTGAAGAACGCGGTCTGAGGCCAGGGCGCCGGCCGGCGGCGACGGCGCTCGTGCGTCGGGCCTGTCAGTCGCGAAGGTTGCTGAAAACGTAGTCGCGTCCCCGCTGCGAGATGTGGCATGCGAAGCAGGCGCGCGCCGCGTCCTTCCCGACCGCCCGCTCGGCAGAGTTGCCGGCCCTGAAGCCCTCGAAGCCCCACCCACCGGTGGCGGCGAAGCGCTTCGCGTCCTTGTGCATCACGCCGACGATCTTGCGCGGACCCTCGGTGAGCGCGCTTTCGCCGCGCTCGGCCGCGAGCAGGTCGAACACGATGACCGCGCCGTCCGGGAACCGGCCCCTCGCGTAGCCTTCCATCGCGGCTCGGTTCGCGTACAGGTGGTGGATGCCGCCGAACGCGTCGTACAGCGGGTCGAAACGTGCTGCGCGCATCGAGCATCCGCGCGCGCCGCATGCCGAGTGCATGGGTTCGGCGTCCTGCCGCGCGGCGCCGCCCGCGCAAAGCGGGCACGAAACGGTGTGGCGGGCACTTTCCGGTGCATGTTCCTGATGGAGCGGATCAAAAAAGGTCTCGGCGTCGGCGCCCAGCGTCGCGCGCATGGTGGAGGACATCGTCGGCTGCAAGTGGTCGCTGACGGTGCTCGGCCTGGTGCGCGACGGCGTGGTACGTCCGGGGGCAATGGAGCACGCCGTGCCGGGGCTCTCGGCCAAGGTCCTGAACGAGCGGCTGCGCAAGCTCGTGCGCTTCGGTATCCTTTGAGAAACAGTCCTACCCGGAGATCCCACCGCGCGTCGAGTACTCGCTGACCGAGTTCGGAGCGAAGTTCGCAGTCATCCTGGACAGCGTTGCGGCGCTCGATCAGGAGTTCGCGCGCGAGCGCGCGCCAGGCGAACGAGACTAGATCAGCAGCAACGAGGCGCCCGCGATCGCGGCGCCGAGCCCGGCTCCGGCGAGCACGTCGCTCGGATAGTGCAGCCCCAGCACCGGCCGGGAAGCCGCGACCAGCACGCTGAAGGGCGTCACGAGCCACGCCAGCTCTGGGTAGTAGCTCGCGGCCACGATCGAGAAGCTTGCGGCGTGCATGGTGTGACCGGACGGGAAGCTGTGCGCGTCGAGCGGCGGCGCGCCGCGCCGGATCGCCTGTTGCACCTGGTACGGACGCGGCCGCGAGGTGTGGCGCTTGAGCCATTTGTACACGGCCACCCCGAGCGCGCCGACGAGCGCCATGTGCAGCACCGCCGGTAGTGCAGCGCGCCCCTGGGTCGCGACGAGCGCGGCCATCAGGACGTACCAGAACACGCCGTCGCCGAGGCGGCTCGCCGCGCGCAGCACGAGTCGCAGCGGGCGGATCCGCAGCGCGCGGTTCAGGTGCAGGCACCAGGCCGCGTCGAGCACGGCGAGCGCGCGCAGTCCGACGGCGAGGCGGCTGCTGCTCGCCCGCGTCATGCCGCCTCCGCGATACGGCGGCCGCTGGCCGCGCGTGCAGCGCGCGCCCGGAACAGCGCGTCCGCGAGGACCGCCTCGAGTGCGTCCACCACACGCTCCCAGTCAAGCGCGGCCGCGGCGCGCAGCGCACCCGTGCGAAGCCGCTCGCGCAAGCGGCCGTCCGCGCTCACCTCGCACACGAGATCGACGAAGTGGCCCGGCTCGTTCACGCGCGCGAGCAGCCCCGACTCGCCGTGCCGGACGTACTGGCGTGCCGCGGCGTAGTCGTAGGCGACGACCGCCAGCCCGCTCGCGAGCGCCTCGGTCGTCACGTTGCCGAAGGTCTCGGTCAGGCTGGGGAACAGGAACACGTCGGCCGAGGCGTAGTGCGCCGCGAGGTCGGTTCCGCGCCGCACGCCGGCAAAGTGATAGTCGAGGTTGCGCTCGCGCAACCGGGCGGCCGCCGGGCCGTCGCCGACGACGACCGCCCGGGTCGATGGCGCAACCGCGCGCATCGCGTCGACCGCGTCCACGAAGAGATCGAGGTTCTTCTCCGGCGCGACGCGCCCGACGTAGAAGCGCGACGAGGTCCGTCGGACCGGCGCGCCAGCTGCGGCGCAGCGCCTCGGATCGGTGATGCGCCCCGAACGACGCAGCGTCGATTCCGCGGCCGACGATGCTCAGGCGCCCGTACCCGGCGGCCTCCAGCTGCGCGCGCATCTCCTCGGTCGGGACGAGCGTGACCGCCGCGCGGCGGTGCAGCCGCTTCAGATAACCTGCCACCGCGCCGCTCAGCAGCCCGAAGCCGTAGTAGCAGCTGTACGAGTGGAAGTTCGTATGGAACTCGGAGACGACCGGGATCGAGAGGCGCTCGGCCGCGGCGACCGCGGAGGCGCCGAGCGGTCCCTCGGTGACGACCTGGACGACATCGGGCCGCCGTTCGCGCCACAGTCGCACGAGCGCGCGCTTCGCCGGCAATCCGAGGCGCAGCCCGGGATAGCGCGGCAACCGCATGCCGGCCCGCAGCACCGTCTCCACGCCTGCGGCCGCGCCCGGCGCATCGGTCACGCGCGCCCGGTCGATCTCCTGGCGGGGCCGCACGAGCTGCACCGCGTGGCCGCGCCGGGCCAGACGCTCGATCATCGTGGCGATCGTGCGTGCCACGCCGTTCACCTCGGGCGGATAGGTTTCGGTGACGACCGCGATGCGCAGCGGTCGCCCGAGCGGCTGCGCCCGGTGCTCCGGGTCGGGCGTCGTCATGAGCGGCGAGCATCGCCGCGCGGCGTGAACGCCGCATGTCCGCCGCTTGAATCTTTTGTGACCGCGCGGGGCCGCGCGCGTGTCAAGCGACGCGTGGCTCGGCGAGCAGCCGGCGGTAGGCCTCCTGCAGCCGCAACGCCGTCGCGGGCGCGCTCCACGAGCGCGCGTAGTCCGATGCCTCGGCCGCCAGCCTTCGACGCAGCGCGGGGTCGCGCAGCAGCCGCACGACCTGGGCGGCGAAGTCGACCTCCGAGTCCTCGGCGACGAGTGCCCCTTGCCGGGCGAGACGATGTCACGAGTGCCCATCACCGCGGTCGACACCACCGGCACGCCGAGCGCCATCGCCTCGAGCAGCACCAGGCCTTGCGTCTCGGTGCGCGACGCGAAGACGAGCGCGTCGGCCGCGCGATAGCAGTCGAGCAGCGCCGAGGTCCGATCGAGATAACCGACGAAGAGGACGTTGGCGGCGACGCCGCAGTCGCGCGCGAGCGTGCGCAGCGCGCCGAGCGCGGGGCCCTCGCCGCAGATCACCAGCAGGACCTCGGCGAACTCGAGGCGTACGCGCGCGAGCATGCGCACCAGGAAATCGATGTTCTTCTCGAACGCGACGCGGCCGACGTACGCGAGCAGCGGCCGCCCGGGCGTGATGCCGTGCGCGCGCCGGAAGCACGCGCCGTCGCCGCCGGCGATCTCGCCGAACGGAATGCCGGTCGGGATGATCTGGAGCGGCGTGCGCACGCCGTAGGCGAGCAGCGTGTCGCGCATCGCCGTCGATGGCACCACCACCGCGTCAACGTCATGACACTGGCGGCGAGAGAACTCGCGTGCGACCGCACGCATCAGCCGGCGCGGCGCGAAGCGCACGTAGTGGTGCAGGTACTCCTCGAACAGCGTGTGGTAGGTCGCAACGCACGGCACGCGCCACCGGCGCGCGACCCGCACGCCGGCGTAGTGGGCGAGAAACGGCGTCTGGATGTGAACCAGGTCGAAGGCCTGCCCAGCAAGCCGCTCGTCGAGGCGCGCGAGCGCGCGCCAGCGCATCGCGCGGTCCTCGGGATCGAACGGAACGCGCCGCGAGGCGATGCGAACGACGGCGGCGTCGCCGGCGTACGCGGTTGGATAGGCAGGCGCTACGAGCGTGGTCACGTGCCCGAAGGCGGCGAGCGCCCGGCGGAAGGTCTGGATCGAGGTGGAAACGCCGTTGACGCGGGGGAAGTAGACGTCGGAAAGGTAAAGCACGCGCAGCGGCCGCTGCGGGGGTCATCGGCGCCGTGAACGCTCGGGCATCGGCGCGGGACTGTATTCGCCTATTGTGACGGCAATGTTGCGTGCACTGGTTGGCACGCGCAGCTGAGCGTCACGTCGGTGCCACGTCGCCGCAACGGTGGTGTCACGGAGCACGCATAGAGTGCCGCGCCAATGGCTTGCGCGAGAAACTTCAACCTGCATTGGCGCTGAGCGTGACACGCGCTGCGACGCTTGCCGACCGTCTCGACCAGAAGGTGTTCGAAGCGATTTACGCCCGGGCGCTGATCTACAACAGCTGCTGGGAAGATCCGGCGGTCGACCGCCGGGCGCTCGGGATCGGCGCCGCCGACACGGTGCTGGTGATCACCAGTGCCGGGTGCAACGCGCTCGACTACGCGCTCGACGGACCGGCGCGGATCCACGCGGTGGACGCCAATCCGCGCCAGACCGCGCTGCTCGAGCTCAAGCTCGCCGGAATCCGTCGGCTAGACTTCGACGATTTCTTCGCCGCGTTCGGCGCCGGCGCGCATCGCGAGTTCGAGGCGATCTACCGCACGGCGCTGCGCGAGGAGCTCTCGCCGTTCGCGCGCGACTACTGGGACCGGCACTGGCGCTGGTTCGCGCCGGGCCGTGGCGGCGCCACATTCTACGGCCACGGGCTGTCGGGCTGCTTCGCGCGGGCGTTCCGCGGCTATCTCGCGCTGCGGCCCAGGCTACACGAGGGGGTCGAGGCGCTGCTGGAGGCGCGCAGCCTCGAGGAGCAGCGCGAGATCTACGACCGCGAGATCGCGCCGCGTCTGTGGAGCGGGCCGCTCGCCTGGACGCTTTCGCGCCAGATCACTATGAGCGTCCTCGGCGTACCGCGTGCGCAGCGCGAGGAGGTCGAGCGCCAACACGCCGGGGGATTGCCGGTTTCGTGCGCGAGGCGATCGAGTACGTCGTGCGTCAGCTGCCGTTCTGGTCGAACTACTTCTGGACGCTCTACCTGCGCGGGGCGCCACACGCTGGGCTGCTGCCCGGAGTACCTGAAGAAGCCGAACTTCCTCGCCCTCAAGGCGGGGCTCGCCGGGCGGATCAGCACGCACACCTGCACCGTGACCGATTTCCTGCAACGCACCGAGGCGCGCGTGTCCAGGTTCGTGTTGCTCGATCACATGGACTGGATGAGCGCCTGCCAGCCGGCCGCGCTCGCCGAGGAGTGGAGCGCGATTCTCGCGCGGGCGAGCGCCTCGGCGCGGGTGATCTTCCGCAGCGCGCACGCGCAGCCCACCTACCTCGGCCGCGTGACGGTGGGCGAAGGCCGCGCCCGCCGGCCGCTGGCCGAGGTGCTCGAGTTCCATCCGGCGCTCGCCGCGCGGCTGCAAGCGCTCGACCGCGTGCATACCTACGCGGGCTTCCACATCGCCGACGTGAGGGCTTGACGTTGCCGCTTGCCGCAGACGCGCGCACCCTGTGGCGTCTCGCGCGCGGCTTCTCCGGCCGCGGCCCGCACGGCGCGCGGCTCGAGCGCTTCTACGCCCCGCAGGCGGAGCATTACGACGCCTTCCGCGAGCGCATGCTGCACGGGCGCCGCGAGCTGATCGAGCGCCTGCCGGCGCCTGCGGGCGGGCGCGTGATCGAGCTCGGCGGCGGTACCGGCCGCAATCTGGACTTCTTCGGCGAGCGGCTCGGAGCGCTCGCCGCGTTCGAACTCGTCGACCTCTGTCCGGCGCTCCTCGCCGTCGCGCGGCGGCGCGCCGCCGGATGGCCGAACGTCGCGGTGCTCGAGGCCGACGTCACCTCCTATCAGCCGGCCGAGCCGGCGCACTGCGTGTACTTCTCCTACGCGCTCACGATGATCCCGGACTGGCGGCGAGCGATCGACAACGCGCTCGCCATGCTGCGCCCGGGCGCGGTGCTCGGGGTCGTCGATTTCTACGTCGCGGAGGCCCGGCCGGCCCCGGGGCTCGCCCGCCACTCGCGGCTCGCGCGCGGCTTCTGGCCGCGCTGGTTCCGGCGCGGCGGGGTGCGGTTGTCGGCCGCGCATCTGCCGTACCTGCGCGCGGCAACGGCCGAAGTCCATCTCGCCGAGGGGGTTGGGCGCGTCCCGTACCTGCCCTGGCTCGCCGCCCCCTACTACGTATTCGTCGGGCGCCGGCGCGGCGAGGCGCCGCTGCGAGGAGCGTGGCTCGAATGACCCACGTGCGCTCGATCTTCCTGTCCGACGTCCACCTCGGCACGCGTGCGTGCCAGGCCGAGCGGCTGCTCGAGTTCCTGGCCGAGCACAGCTGCGACAACCTGTTCCTGGTCGGCGACATCGTCGACTTCTGGGCGATGCGGCGCAGCATGTACTGGTCGGCCGCGCAGAACACGGTCGTGCAGAAGATCCTGAAGCGCGCGCGACACGGCGTGCGGGTGATCTTCGTGCCCGGCAACCACGACGAGATCGCCCGCGAGCACGTCGGAGCCTCGTTCGGCAACATCCGCGTCGAGCGCGAGCTTGTCCACACCGCGGCCGACGGCAGGCGCTACCTGCTGGTGCACGGCGACGAGTTCGACCAGGTCACGAAGTACCACCGCTGGATCGCGGTGCTTGGCGACCGCGCCTACGGCCTGGTGGTGCGGCTGAACCGGATTCTGTCGAAGGCGCGTTGCGCGCTCGGCATCGCCGGCCACTGGTCGCTCTCGGGCTACGTCAAGACCAAGGTGAAGGGCGCGGTCAACTTCATCTTCGACTACGAGGAGGCGGTCATGCGCCACGCGCGCGAGCGACGCGTCGACGGCGTGATCTGCGGGCACATCCACGCGGCGGTCGTGCGCGAGTCTGACCACCTGGTCTACATCAACTGCGGCGACTGGGTGGACAACTGCACCGCGATTCTCGAGCACGCCGACGGCCGGATGGAGCTCGTGCGCTGGCTCGGCCGGGTCGCCGCCGCCGAGCGCGCACCGGCTGTGGCGGCGCCGGCGGTCCTCGCGCGCGCGCTGCCGGATCCGCCGGCGGACGGCGTCCCGCCAGCGACCGGCCGCATCGGCGCGCGGCCCGCCGCGCGCAGGGCCGCCTGACCGGCGTTCAGCCGATGAGCACCAGCGCCCAGACCGCCACGACGTTCACGAGCGAGACGAACACCGCGGCGCTGCCGATGTCCCTTCGCGCGCTTGGAGAGCTGGTGCCTGTCGAGCGAGATCCGGTCGACGGCAGCCTCGATCGCCGAATTCAGGAGCTCGACGATCAGGACCAACAAGACGCTCGCGATCATCATGGCCTTGCCCGCGCCGCCGACATCCAAGGCGAGGGCGACCGGAATCAGCACCGCGGCGAGCAAGGCCTCCTGGCGGAAGGCGTCTTCGTGACGGAACGCCGAGCCGAAGCCGTGCAGCGAATAGCCGAGCGCGTTGACGAGGCGGCGCAGGCCGGTCTTGCCCTTGAATGGGCTCTCGGTCGGTCGCGCCGCCCGATCGGCGTCGCGCGCGGCTGCCTCGGGCGGTGGTCGATCCATCGCGCTCCTCGCTTGCTCTCGATGCCGCGCACTGTAGCACCGACTGCGACAGGTTTGGATGCCGGTCGGCGCCGCAGACGCGCGCGCTTGACGGAACCGTCACGGCGCTCCGCCGCCGCACTGCGCGGCCGCGCGCGAGCGGCCCGGTCGCGCGCGGCAACCGACCGGGGGAGGATGAGCCATGCTGAGAGAGCCGTTGCCGCTGCGCGAGGCGCGCATGCCGCGCTTCGCGGTCGAGCTCGCGCGCACCGCGGCCGACGTGCGCGCCGCCCAGCGGCTGCGCTACGCCGTGTTCGCCGAGGAGATGGGCGCGCGGCTCGACGCGCCCGAGGCGGGTATCGACGCCGATCGCTTCGACCCTCATTGCGAGCATCTCGTCGTGCGCGAGGCCGCGCGCGGCGAGATCGTCGGCACCTACCGCATCCTGTCGCCGTCGGCGGCCGCGCGTGCCGGCGGCTACTACTCGGAGCAGGAGTTCGATCTCGCGCGCCTCGCCCCGCTGCGCGCAGGCCTGGTCGAGGTCGGCCGCTCCTGCATCCATCCCGGCTACCGCACCGGGGCCGTGATCTCGTTGTTGTGGGCGGGGCTTGCCCGCTACATGCTTGCCCATCGCCATGCGCATCTGATGGGCTGCGCGAGCATCGGTATGGCCGACGGCGGGTATGCCGCCGCGGCGATGTACCGGCGCATCGCGGCGGCGGCGCTGTCGCCCGCCGAGTACCGCGTCGTGCCGCGCCATGCGCTGCCGCTCGAGCGCCTGACTGCCGAAGCGCCGGCCGAGCCTGCGCCGCTCATCAAGGGCTACCTGCGGCTCGGCGCGTGGGTGTGCGGAGCCCCGGCGTGGGACCCGGCCTTCAACACCGCGGATCTGCTCGTGCTGCTGCCGCTCGCGCGGCTCGACGCGCGCTACGCACGCCGCTATATCGGCGCCGACGTCGTCCGAGTGCCGGCCGCGCCCTGCGGCGCAGGCGCGCGGCTCCACTCGGCCGGCCCGCGCGGCGCCTGAGCGCCCGCGTGCGCTATGTCATCGCCTTGGCGCCCGCGAGCATCGCAAGGAGGACTTCCTGCGCGTCGTGCGCGGCCTCGCCCGCCGGCGGGCGCTGCGCGTAGGTCCCGTCCGGACCCATCTCCCAGGCGCGCACGTCGTCGGCGAGGTAGGTCTTGAGGCCTTCCTCGATCACGCGCTCCTTCAGCGCGCCGTCGAGCACCGGAAAGCAGAGCTCGATGCGTCGGAAGAAGTTTCGGTCCATCCAGTCCGCGCTGGAGAGATACACGTCGTTGCGGCCGTCGTTGCGGAAGTAGAAGACGCGGTGGTGCTCGAGGAAGCGGCCGACGATCGAGCGCACGCGGATGTTCTCGGAGAGCCCCGCCACGCCGGGCCGCAGCGCGCACACCCCGCGCACGACGAGGTCGATCGGCACGCCGGCCTGCGAGGCGGCGTACAGCGCCTCGACGATCTCCGGCTCGAGCAGCGCGTTCATCTTCCCTATGATCCGCGCCGGCTTGCCCGCCGCGGCGAGGCGCGTCTCGTTGCGGATCGCGGCGATCACGTTCGAGTGCAGCGTGAACGGCGACTGCCACAGGCGCTCGAGCTTCGCGCCGCGCCCGAGGCTGGTGAGCTGCACGAACACCTCGTTCACGTCGGCACACGTCTGCTCGTCGGTCGTGAGCACCCCGAAGTCGGTGTACTGGCGCGCAGTGCGCGGATGGTAGTTGCCGGTGCCGAGATGCACGTATCGGCGCAGCCGCCCCTCCTCGCGCCGCACCACCATCAGCATCTTGGCGTGCGTCTTGTGGCCGACGACGCCATACACGACGTGCGCGCCGACCTCCTCGAGCCGCGCCGCCCAGTTGATGTTCGCCTCCTCGTCGAAGCGCGCCTTGAGCTCGACCACCGCGGTCACCTCCTTGCCGTTCTGCGCGGCGCGGATCAGCGACTCCATCAGCACCGAGTCGGTGCCGGTGCGGTAGACGGTCTGCTTGATCGCGACCACGTCGGGTCGGCGGCGGCCTGCTCGACGAAGTTGGCGACCGGTGCGAACGACTGGAACGGATGGTGCATCAGGATGTCGCGCTGGCGGATCACCGCGAACAGGTCGGCCGGCCGCTTCGCGAGCTCGGCCGGGAATCCGGGCCGGAACGGCCGGTAGCGCAGCTCCTCGCGGTTGACCGAGTCGGGCACCGGCATCAGCCGGACCAGGTTGACCGGGCCGTTCACCCGGTAGAGATCGGCCGTCTCCAGCCCGAACTGGTGCAGCAGGAACTCGGTCATCCCGGCCGAGCAGTCGTCGGCGACCTCGAGGCGCACTGCGTCGCCGAAGTGGCGCTGCGGCAACTCGCCTTGCAGGGCAAGGCGCAGGTCCTGACGTCCTCCTCCTCGACGAAGAGGTCACTGTTGCGGGTGACGCGGAACTGATAGCAGCCGCGCACCTGCATGCCGGCGAACAGCTCGTCCACGTGCGAGTGCAGGATCGAGGTCAGGAACACGAAGTCGGTCTCGCCCTCGGGGCGAGCTCGTCGGGCGCACGGATCACGCGCGGCAGGATGCGCGGCGCCTGCACGATCGCCGCGCGCGCGTCGCGGCCGAACGCGTCGCGGCCCTCGAGCTCGACGGCGAAATTCAGGCTCTTGTTGAAGACGCGCGGGAACGGATGCGCCGGATCGAGCCCGATCGGCGTCAGCACCGGCAGCATCTCGCGGAAGAAGTAGTCGCGCACCCAGGCGCGCTGAGCCTCGGTCAGCTCTGCGCGGCGCAGGAAGCGGATGCGCTCGCGCTCGAGCGCGGGCAGCAGCGCCTCATTGAGCAGCAGGTACTGGCGCTCGACGAGCTCGTGCGCGATGCGGCTCACCTGCGCGAACGTCTCGCGCGGGGTCATGCCGTCCGGACCCGAGCCGGGCAGCCCAATCTTGATCTGCTCCTTCAGCCCGGCGACGCGGATCTCGAAGAATTCGTCGAGGTTCGAGGACACGATGCAGAGGAACCGCAGCCGCTCGAGCAGCGGCACGCGCTCGTCCTCGGCCTGCGCGAGCACGCGCCGCTGGAACTCGAGGATGCCGAGCTCGCGGTTGAGGAAGTGGGCGTGGATGTGCTTCGGCGCGCTCGCTGCGGCCGGTGCTTGGCCGACCAGAGTCAATGCCACTTTGGAGCCCTCGAGTTGCCGGCCTGCCGCCGCCACCGAACGGTCACGTGCCGACGATAGTATCGAACCATTCTACCCGGTTGCTCCCTGGTGTACTGTTACAGTCCGCTGTCAGCGGTTCCGGTCATTGCGGCCGCGGGCACGCCTGTGGCCGCATGAGCACGCCGTTGCGGGCGGGGCGCCGCGATGCTAAGGTCGGCCGCGCTTCCACCCGGTTTTCCACCCTGGCGCAGGTGCAGAACAACACGCTCGCAGCGGTCGACCTCGGCTCGAACAGCTTTCACTTGCAGATCGGCCGCGCGGCCGAGGGGCAGATCTACCTGCTCGACGGGCTGCGCGAGCCGGTGCGCCTCGGCGCGGGGCTGACCCGCGACAAGCGGATCGACCGGGCGACGCAGCTGCGCGCGCTCGAGGCGCTCGCCCGGTTCGGCGAGCGGCTGCGGGGATTCCCGCCGGAGGCCGTGCGCGCGGTCGGCACCAACGCCCTGCGCGAAGCAAAGAACGCGCCGCAGTTCCTGGCCGAGGCGCGCGAGGCGCTCGGCTTCCCGATCGAGGTGGTGTTCGGGCGCGAGGAGGCGCGGCTCATCTACCTTGGCGTTGCCCATAGCCTGCCGCTCGCGCAGCATCGCCGGCTGGTGGTCGACATCGGCGGCGGCTCGACCGAGCTCGTCATCGGCACCGGCTACGAGCCGGAGCTGATGGACAGCGTGCGCATGGGCTGCGTGAGCTACAGCCTGAGATACTTCCCCGAGGGGCGCATCGACAAGCCGGCCATGAAGAAGGCGGAGCTCGCGGCCTCGAACGAGCTCGAGCGCATGGTGAAGGAGTACCGCAAGGCCGGCTGGCGCGAGGCGGTCGCCTCGTCGGGAGCGGCGAAGTCGATCGGGACCGTGCTCGCCGCGAGCGGGTGGTGCGAGCACGGCATCGACGCCGCGGGGCTCGCGCGCCTGCGCGACAAGCTCGTCAAGGCCGGCGGCGTGGATCGGCTCGACCTGCCGGGACTGCGCGAGGACCGCAAGGCGATCACCCCCGGGGCGGTGGCCATCATGGGCGCGGTGCTCGAGGAGTTCGGCATCGAGCGCATCGGCGTCGCGGACGGCGCGCTGCGGCAGGGCGTCCTGTACGACCTGCTGGGCCGCGTGCGCCATCACGACATGCGCGAGCTCACGGTGAAGGCATTCGTGCGGCGCTACCACGTGGACGCGGCGCAGGCGTCGCGCGTGCGCGAGCTCGCGCTGCGGCTCCACGCGGAGCTCGTTCCGGACGCGGGCGAGGACGACCGGCTGATGCTGTCGTGGGCCGCGGCGGTGCACGAGATCGGGTTGACGATCGCGCATGCCGGCTATCACAAGCATTCGGCCTACATCCTTTCGAACGCCGACATGCCCGGCTTCTCGCGCGACGAGCAGGCGCGCCTTGCCCGGGTCGTGCTCGCCCACCGCGGCAGGCTCGGGAAGCTCGAGGCGCTGCCGGCGCGCAGCCCGGACTGGCAGCTCGTGCTCGCGCTGCGGCTTGCCGCGCTGATTTACCGGCGCCGGACCGACATGGCGCTGCCGCGCATCGGTTGCCGCGCGACCGCGAGCGGATTCCAGGTCAGCCTGCCCGTGTCATGGCTGGAAGCGCACCCGCTGACGGCCGCCGCCCTCGAAGGCGAGGACGAGGACTGGCGCGCAGTGGGCCTCAAGCTCGACGTCGAGGCGGTCCCGGCGACGCGCGCGCAGGCGAGCGGCTGAGGCAAAGCCCGGTCAGACGAGATCCGGATCGATCGCCGCCCGCAGCACGACCTCCCCGTCGCGGCGCGCGATCCACCATACCGCGCCCTTGCGGATCGACCAATCGGCCTCGCTGCCGGCGAGCACGCGGGCGGCAATCCGTCCGAGCGTCGGCTGGTGCCCGACGACCAGCACCGCGCCGCGCGCGTCGGGCCAGCCGGTCCGCGCGAGGACGCGGCGCGCCGAGGCGCCGACGTCCACCTCGGCTGCGGTGACGCGCTTGCGCGCGAGCGCGGCGGCGGTCTGCTGGGCGCGCACCGTCGGGCTGACGAGCACGGTGCAGCGCTCGGGCAGACGCCGCGCGAGCCACTTCGCCACCGCTCGTGCCTGCTTGCGCCCGCGCCGGGTGAGCGCGCGCTCGCGGTCGGGCAGGCCGTCCTCGGCTTCGGCATGGCGCCAGAGTATGAGCTCCATCTCGGTTGCTCCGTCGGGTGCGCCGCACTGCAGCGGAAGGGGTATCTTATCCGGATGGAGCGCAGGAACGAAACGAAGCGGAGAGAGCAGATGAAGCGATGGGTCTTGCTGGCAATGGCGCTCGCCGCCGCCGGGTGCGCCGCCACAACGCCCCGGCCGGCGACGGTGGGCCCGGGCGACGCGCAGGCCGAGGTCCGCGGCAAGCTCGGCGTGCCCGCCATGGAGCGCAAGCTCGCGTCGGGAGCGACCGCGTGGTACTACGTCACTGGTCCGTCGGGATTCGACACCTGGCGGGTGGTGTTCGACCGCACCGGCGCCGTTGCCGACTATCAGCAGGTGCTCACCGCGGGCAACTTCGCGAAGTTCGCCCAGGGCGCGACGCGCGACGAGCTGCTCGACCTGCTCGGGCCACCGATCGAGCGGATGCGCTTCGCGCGCTCGAACACCGAGGCCTGGACCTATCGCTGGATGGACGGCACGCTCGAGATGATCGCCGACGCAGTGTTCGACGGCGGCGGGCTGCTGCACATCGCCCTCTATCGCGATCCGGCCTTCTCCTCCACCCCCGTCGGGCGACGGCGGCGGCGAGCGCTGAGCGCCCGCTATGAGCGATCTCGAATTCGTTGCCGTGGTTCTCTCTCGGCCGGAATCGTACGAACATGGGGCACCGGGCGGGAAGCGAAGGCGCCCGCTCACGCTTTCCTGCCCCTGGTCTTTCCTTGCACGAACGAACGCCCGGGCGGCACGGCCGGGACGCTTCCCCTTCCCGCGCGGCCCAGTACATCCCCGCTCTTGCTACCGCGTGCGCATTCCGGTATGGGTTCTACTCTCCGGTGCGCGTCTTGAGCGCCTGCGCGTCCGCGCGCCGGGCGCGCCGGTGCGGGCAGTCGGGCCGGGTGCAGTCGGCGTAGAGATAGAGCGAGTGATCGCGGATCGCGAAGCCGCGCTCCTTGGCGATGCGCATCTGGCGCTTCTCGATCTCCGGATCGTGGAATTCCTCGACGCGGCCGCACTCCCAGGCAGACGATGTGGTCGTGGTGCTTCGAGTCTTTCAGCTCGAAGACCGCGCGGCCCGACTCGAAATGGTGTCGCTCGAGCAGCCCGGCCTGCTCGAACTGGGTCAGCACCCGGTAGACTGTCGCGAGGCCGATATCGTGGCCCTCGGCAGTGAGCATGCGGTAAACGTCCTCGGCGGCAAGATGGCGCACCGTGCTCTTCTCGAAGAGCTCGAGAATCTTCAGGCGCGGCACCGTCGCTTTGAGGCCGATGCTCTTGAGATCCGAAGCGTTGGGCATCGTGTGGGTCGGTCAGCCGGCGCCAGGTGGCCGGACGGGAGTCGAAACGAACTCCGGTATGATAACCGTTTTCACTGAGTCCTCCGTTCCCCTGATGCGCGGCACCAGCTCCCGAATGACGGCAAGCTACCCGAGCGGCCGCCCGATCGCGGTCGCGCTCGTGGCAGCGACGCTCGCCCTGGCCGGCTGCGGACCGATCGTCTACCGCATCGAAGTCCAGCAGGGCAACTTCGTCTCGCAAGAGGCGGTGTCGCAGCTCAAGCCGGGCATGTCCAAGGACCAGGTCCGATTCGTGCTGGGCACGCCGCTCGTGACCGACATCTTCCACGCCGATCGCTGGGACTACGTGTACTCGCGCAAGCCCGCGCGCAGCACGCAGGTGGCCGAATCGCGCCGGCTCACGCTGTTCTTCGACAAGGATGGACTGCTGGAGCGCGTGGAGGGCGACGTGGTTCCGGGCGCGGGCCAGCCGGGACCGAGCGCGACGCGGTGACGCGGGCGGCGCGGCGCAAGACGAGCATGCCGGCAATGCGCATCGCAGTCGCAGGCAGCGCGGGCCGGATGGGCCGCACGGTGATCGAGGCGTTGGCCGCCGCCGGCGATCTCGCGCTCGGCGCGGCGCTCGAGGCGGCCGCGTCGCCCGCGCTCGGCGCCGACGCGGGCCAAGCGCTCGGTGCCCGCACCGGCATCGTGGTGAGCGCGGACTTCGACGCCGGCATCGCGGCAAGCGATTGCCTGGTCGACTTCACCCGCCCCGAGGGTACGCTCGCGCACCTGGAGGCCTGCCTGCGACACGGCAAGGCCGCAGTCATTGGGACCACCGGCTTCGACGCCGCCGGGCGGAGCCGCATCGCGGGCGCGGCCGAGCGCATCCCGATCGCGTTCGCACCGAACTTCGCAGTGGGCGTGAACGTGCTGTTCAAGCTCGTCGACGTCGCGGCGCGCGCGCTCGGCGACGACTACGACGTCGAGATCGTCGAGGTGCATCACCGGCACAAGGTCGACGCGCCGTCCGGCACCGCGCTGCGGCTGGGCGAGATCGCCGCGGCCGCGCTCGGCCGCGACCTCGCGCGCGACGCGGTGCACGGCCGCAGGGGCGACACCGGCGAGCGTCCGCGCCGGGCGATCGGCTTCCACGCGGTGCGCGGCGGCGACATCGTGGGCGAGCACACCGTGATGTTCGCGGGAACGGGCGAGCGCGTCGAGCTCGCCGTGCGCTCGGCAAGCCGCATGACCTACGCGCTCGGGGCCCTACGCGCGGCGCGGTTCCTCGGTGGCAAGGCCGCCGGCCTGTACGACATGCAGGACGTCCTGGGGTTGCGCTGAGATGCGCTGCGCGTTCGTTCACCCGTGCGCGGCGCGGTTCCTCGGTGGCAAGGCCGCCGGCCTGTACGACATGCAGGACGTCCTGGGGTTGCGCTGAGATGCGCTGCGCGTTCGTTCGCCCGTGCGCGGCGCGGTTCCTCGGTGGCAAGGCCGCCGGCCTGTACGACATGCAGGACGTGCGCGAGCTGCGATGAGGGCGCGCACCGGGACGGTCCGCGCGCTGCTCGCCGGTGCGGCGCTGGGGTGCTGCCGTCGACAGCCGCCCAGGGCGCGGACGCGCCGTACGTGCCGACGCCGCAGATCGTGGTCGATGCCATGCTGCGCATGGCGCGCGTCGGCCCGCGCGACTACCTCATCGATCTCGGCTCGGGCGACGGGCGCATCGTCATCAGCGCCGCGAAGCGCCACGGTGCCCGTGGCCTCGGCGTGGATCTCGACGCGTCGCTGCTCGCGCTGGCGAACGATGCAGCAGGGCGCGAGGGCGTCGCCCATCTGGTCGACTTCCGGCGGCAGGATCTCTTCCACACCGATCTCGCGCAGGCGACGGTGGTCACAAGCTACCTGCTCCCCGAGATGAACCTGAAACTGCGCCCGAAGCTGCTCGACCTCGCGCCGGGCACGCGCATCGTCGCGCACGACTACCACTTCGGCGACTGGCCGCCGGACGAGCGCGAGACGCTGCGCGTACCGGAGAAGCAGGTGGGCGATCCGGGGCTGAGCTACGTCTACCTTTGGATCGTCCCGGCGCGGGTGGCGGGCCGCTGGCGCGCCGAAGTCGTCGGCGCCGACGGCAGGGCGGTACCGATCGGGCTCGAGATCACGCAATCGTTCCAGGCCATCGGCGGGCACGCGGAAGTACCCGGACGGCGGACTCCGCTACATGGCGCACACCTCGGGGGCTCCGATATCCATTTTGCGTTGGACGTGACGGTGGGCGGCGTGCACCGGCGGCACAGCTTCCGCGGCCGCGTCGCGGGCGACACGATCGCAGGCGCCGTGGCCGTGCGAGAGGCGGGCGCGTGGCAGGAGCGCGAGTGGCGCGCCCGCCGCGTCGCTGCACCCTGATCGGCGTCAACGCGCGGCGCCCCGCAACCGGACGCGCTGCGCTGCGCTATAATGCGATGCAACAACGGGACGGGCGCTGCGCCGGTCCCGTTTTCGCATCGCGCGCGCCCGAAGCCAAGTGACCGAGCCGTTTCCGCCCGCCGTTCTAGCGCTCGCCGACGGCACCGTGTTTCGGGGCGGTTCCGTCGGCGCGCCGGGCGTCGCCGTGGGCGAGGTGGTGTTCAACACGGCGATGACCGGCTACCAGGAGATCCTGACCGATCCCTCGTACTGCGGCCAGATCGTCACCCTGACCTATCCGCACATCGGCAACACCGGCGTGAACGCCGAGGACGAGGAGGCGGCGCGGCCGTTCGCCGCCGGGCTCGTCGTGCGCGACGTCCCGCCGCGCGCGTCGAGCTGGCGCGCCGAGCGCAGCCTCGCCGAGTTCCTGGAGGCGCACGGCGTGGTGTCGATCGCGGGCATCGATACGCGGCGCCTCACGCGGACGCTGCGCGAGCAGGGGGCGCAAAACGGCTGCATCCTCGCCGGCGGCGACGCCGAGGAGGCGGTCGCCCGCGCGCGCGCCCACCCGAGCATGACCGGCCGGGACCTCGCCAGGGTCGTCACGACCCGCGCGCCGTACGAGTGGCGCGCGGGCGGCTGGCGGCTGGGCGCCGCACCCGGAGCGCTGCCCGAGCCACGCTTCCACGTGGCAGCCTACGACTACGGCGTGAAGCGCAACATCCTGCGAATGCTCGCCGACCGCGGCTGCCGCGTCACGGTGTTTCCCGCGCAGACGAGCGCGCGCGAGGTGCTCGCGTGCCGCCCGGACGGCGTTTTTCTCTCGAACGGTCCCGGCGACCCGGAGCCCTGCGACTACGCGATTCGGGCGATCCGCGAGATCCTGGATGCGACCCGCATCCCGGTGTTCGGCATCTGTCTCGGCCACCAGCTGATGGGGCTCGCCTCGGGCGCGCGCACGGTGAAGATGAAGTTCGGCCACCACGGCGCGAACCACCCGGTCAAGGATCTGGACACCGGCCAGGTGGCGATCACCAGCCAGAACCACGGCTTTGCCGTCGATCCGGACTCGCTCCCGCCGACGCTGCGGCCGACGCACGTCTCGCTCTTCGATGGCAGCCTGCAGGGGTTCGCGCACATCGACCGTCCCGCCTTCTGCTTCCAGGGCCATCCCGAGGCGAGCCCGGGCCCGCGCGACATCGGCTATCTCTTCGACCGGTTCGTGGCTTTGATGGATCGATGCCGAAGCGAAACGACATCCACTCGATCCTGATCATCGGTGCCGGTCCGATCGTGATCGGGCAGGCGTGCGAGTTCGACTATTCGGGCGCACAGGCGTGCAAGGCGCTGCGCGAGGAGGGCTACCGCGTCGTCCTGGTGAACTCGAACCCGGCGACGATCATGACCGACCCGGAGATGGCCGACGTGACCTACGTCGAGCCGATCCAGTGGCAGACGATCGAGTCGATCATTGCGCGCGAGCGGCCCGACGCGCTGCTGCCGACCATGGGCGGGCAGACCGGGCTCAATTGCGCGCTGGATCTCGCGCGCGAGGGGGTGCTCGCGCGCTACGGCGTGGAGATGATCGGCGCGAAGCGCGAGGCGATCGACAAGGCCGAGGACCGCGAGAAGTTCAAGGAGGCGATGAAGCGCATCGGCCTGGAGTGCCCGCGCTCGTCGCTCGCGCACTCGCCCGAGGAGGCGCAGCAGATCCAGGCCGCGATCGGCTTCCCAGTGGTGATCCGGCCCTCGTTCACGCTCGGCGGCTCGGGCGGCGGCATCGCCTACAACCGCGAGGAGTTCCTCGCCATCTGCGAGCGCGGGCTGGACGCCTCGCCGACGCGCGAGCTCCTGATCGAGGAGTCGGTGATCGGGTGGAAAGAGTTCGAGATGGAGGTGGTGCGCGACCGGCGCGACAACTGCATCATCGTGTGCTCGATCGAGAACCTCGATCCGATGGGCGTGCACACCGGCGACTCGATCACGGTCGCCCCGGCTCAGACGCTCACCGACAAGGAGTACCAGCTGATGCGCGACGCCTCGATCGCGGTGCTGCGCGAGATCGGGGTGGACACCGGCGGCTCCAACGTGCAGTTCGCGATCGACCCTGCGAGCGGCCGCATGCTGGTGATCGAGATGAACCCGCGCGTGTCGCGCTCCTCGGCGCTCGCCTCCAAGGCGACCGGGTTCCCGATCGCCAAGGTGGCGGCCAAGCTCGCGGTCGGCTACACGCTCGACGAGCTCCGGAACGAGATCACGGGCGGGGCGATCCCGGCCTCGTTCGAGCCGACCATCGACTACGTCGTCACGAAGATCCCCCGGTTCGCGTTCGAGAAGTTCCCGCTCGCGAACGACCGCCTCACGACGCAGATGAAATCGGTGGGCGAGGTGATGGCGATGGGGCGCACCTTCCAGGAGTCGTTCCAGAAGGCGCTGCGCGGGCTCGAGACCGGGATCGACGGTCTGGACGAGCGCACGGCCGACGCCGAGGTGCTCGACCGCGAGCTCGGGCTGCCGGGCCCGGAGCGGATCCTCTACGTCGCCGACGCTTTCCGCGACGGGCGGACGCTCGACGAGATCCACCGCGACACCAGGATCGACCCCTGGTTCCTGGCGCAGATCGGGGACATCGTGGCGCAGGAGCGGCGGCTTGCCGGCCGAGCGCTCGGGACGCTCGCGCGCGAGGAGCTCCTGGCGCTCAAGCGCGCCGGCTTCTCCGACCGGCGCCTGGCGAAGCTCACCGCCGCGACCGCCGACGCGGTGCGCGGCCGCCGGCACGCCCTCGGCGTGCGCCCCGTGTTCAAGCGGGTCGACACCTGCGCAGCCGAGTTCGCGACCCGCACCGCCTACATGTACTCCACCTACGAGGAGGAATGCGAGGCCGACCCGACCGCCCGGCGCAAGATCATGGTGCTCGGCGGCGGCCCGAACCGGATCGGCCAGGGCATCGAGTTCGACTACTGCTGCGTGCACGCCGCGCTCGCGCTGCGCGAGGATGGGTACGAGACCATCATGGTCAACTGCAACCCGGAGACCGTGTCGACCGACTACGACACCTCGGACCGGCTCTATTTCGAGCCGCTCACGCTCGAGGACGTGCTCGAGATCGTCGCGCGCGAGAAGCCTGCCGGTGTGATCGTTCAGTACGGCGGCCAGACCCCGCTCAAGCTCGCGCGCGACCTGGAGGCGAACGGCGTGCCGATCATCGGCACCACGCCCGATTCGATCGACGTCGCCGAGGATCGCGAGCGCTTCCAGCGGCTGCTGAACGAGCTCGACCTGCGCCAGCCGCCCAACCGCACCGCGCGCACCGAGTCCGAGGCGATCGCGGCCGGGCGCGAGATCGGCTATCCGTTGGTGGTGCGGCCGAGCTACGTGCTCGGCGGCCGCGCGATGGAGATCGTGCACGTCGAGCCCGACCTCGAGCGCTACATGCGCGAGGCGGTCCGGGTCTCGAACGACTCACCGGTGCTGCTCGACCGGTTCCTGAACGATGCGACCGAGGTCGACGTCGACGCGGTGTGCGACGGCGAGCGCGTGCTGATCGGCGGCATCATGGAGCACATCGAACAGGCCGGCGTGCACTCGGGCGACTCGGCGTGCTCGCTGCCGCCGTTCTCGCTGCCGCTCGCGCTGCAGGGAGGAGCTCAGGCGCGAGACCGCGATGATGGCCAAGGCGCTCGGCGTGGTGGGGCTGATGAACGTGCAGTACGCGATCCAGGGCGGCGACGTCTACGTGCTGGAAGTGAACCCGCGCGCCTCGCGCACGGTGCCCTACGTGTCCAAGGCGACCGGGATCGCGCTGGCGAAGGTCGCCGCACGCTGCATGGTCGGGCGCACGCTCGAGGCGCAGGGCGTCACCGCCGAGGTGATCCCCGCCTACTACTCGGTGAAGGAAGCGGTATTTCCGTTCATCAAGTTCCAGGGCGTGGATACGATCCTCGGCCCGGAGATGAAGTCGACCGGCGAGGTGATGGGCGTGGGCGCCGGATTCGGCGAGGCGTTCGTGAAGGCGCAGCTCGCCGCGGGCGTGCGCCTGCCGACCGGCGGCAGCGCGTTCATCAGCGTGCGCGACGCCGACAAGCCGCCGGCCATCGAGGTCGCGCGCGAGCTCGCCGCACTCGGCTTCGCGCTCGTCGCGACCCGCGGCACCGCGGCGGCGATCGCCGCGGCGGGCCTGCCGGTTACCCCGGTCAACAAGGTCACCGAGGGCCGGCCGCACGTCGTCGACATGATCAAGAACGGCGAGATCGACCTCATCGTGAACACGGTGGACGAGAAGCGCACAGCGATCGCCGACTCGCGCTCGATCCGGACCACCGCGGTGCAAAGCCGCGTGACCTACTTCACCACTTCATCGCCGGCGCGCGGGCCGCCTGCGCCGGCATGCGCGCGCTGGGCTCGCTCGCGCCGTACGACCTGCAGGGCTTGCACAAGCGGCTGAAGGCTGCTTAACTAGCGCCTGAGCATACGCGTCCAGGTACCCGTCCCCGGCCCGAGCGCCGGGGTTTTCCTTTTCTGGCGGATCACCCATGCCGAAGACCCCTCTGACTGTGGCCGGCGCCGAGAAGCTGCGCGCCGAGCTGCACCGGTTGAAGACCGTGGAACGGCCGAAGGCCATCCAGGCGATCGCCGACGCGCGCTCGCACGGCGACCTGTCCGAGAACGCCGAGTACGACGCCGCCAAGGAGCGGCAGGGCTTCATCGAGGGCCGCATCGCCGAGTTCGAGGCGAAGCTCGCGAGCGCCCAGATCATCGACCCGAAGCTGGTCGATGCGGACGGGCGTTGCGTGTTTGGCGCGACGGTCGATATCGAGGACCAGGACGGCGGCGAAGCCGTGACCTACCAGATCGTCGGCGACGACGAGGCTGACATCAAGGAGAACAAGATCTCGATCAGCTCGCCGATCGCGCGTGCCCTGATCGGCAAGTCCGCGGGCGACGTCGCCGAGGTGAAGGCGCCGGGCGGCGTGAAGCACTACGAGATCCTCGACGTCCGCTACGAGTAAGGGCAAGTTGGCGATCGACGCTGCGCAGTGGGCAGCGAAACCGTGCCCGCGGCACCTGCGTTCAAGGCGATTCGCTATCGGGGGCGGACTCGTGCGCGGCGCGGCCGCTGCGCCGGCGGACGGGCCGCGCGCGCGCCTGCGCCGGGGCGGGTTCCCCGGTCACGGGCGACGGCGGGCGGCTTCCGCGCGGCCGGTCGCGGCGGCGCGGCCGATGCCGGCGGCGGCTCGACCCGTTCGCGGTATACGACGAGGATCTTCCCGATGTGCTGGACCGGCACGCTGCCGGAGCGCTCGCAGATCCGGGCGAGCAGACGTTCGCGCGCCGTGCGGTCCTCGCCCGCGACCCGGATCTTGATGAGCTCGTGGGCTGCGAGCGCGCGGTCGATCTCGGCGAACACCGCCGGCGTCAGGCCGCCGGCGCCGACGAGAACGACCGGGGCGAGCGCGTGCGCGCGCGCCTTGAGCGCCTGGCGCGCGGCGGGGGTCAGCGGAACGGCCTGCATCGGCCCGATTGTAGACGCGGTCGTGTAGAAGCGATCGCCCGATGAAGCGCAGCAAGACGAGCGGTCGCTGGATGCAGGAGCACGTCAACGACCCGTACGTCCGGCGGGCAAGGGCGCAAGGCTACCGCTCGCGCGCGGCGTTCAAGCTGATCGAACTCGACGCGAAGGAGCGCCTGATCGGCGCGGGTCAGACGGTGGTCGACCTCGGCGCGGCGCCCGGCAGCTGGTCGCAGGTCGTGGCGGCGAAGGTGGGTGCTGCCGGGCGCGTGATCGCGGTGGACCAGCTCGAGATGGCGCCGCTGGAGCGCGTCGAGATGGTGCGGGGGATTTCACCGCGGCGGGGACGCGCGCGAGGCTCGAGCGGCTGCTCGGCGCCGGCGGCGTCGACCTTGTGCTCTCCGACATGGCCCCCAACATCAGCGGGGTGGCGGCGAGCGATCAGGCCCGCGCGCTGCGCCTCGCGGTGCTCGCGGTGGAGTTCGCGCTGGCGCACTTGAAACCGCGCGGTGCGCTGGTGGTCAAAGCATTCCAGGGCGCAGGCTTTGCGGAACTCGTGGCTGGAATGCGGGGGTCCTTCGCGACCGTCGCTTCGCGCAAGCCCGGCGCTTCGCGTGGACGCTCGAGCGAGATGTATCTGGTCGCGCGGCACCCGACGGTCCGCAAAGCCGCCTAAGTGCTTGATGTGGCGCAGGGAGTTGTGCCTGCGACGGGTGTTTCTTTGGGTTTACAATAACGGGCGGGCGTCATCCCGTGGCGAAGGAGCGTACTTGAACAACCTGATCAAGAACCTGGTGATCTGGCTGGTGATCGGCCTGGTGCTGATGACCGTCTTCAACCAGTTCAACACCCGGCAGGCTGCGCAAGCGCCGATGCCGTACTCCCAGTTCGTCGAGGAGGTGAAACAGGGCCGCATCCAGAGCGTGGTGATCGAGGGGCGGATGCTGCGCGCGACCACCAACGATGGCAAGCGCGTCAACAGCTACTCGCCCGGCGACATCTGGCTCATCAACGATCTGCTCAAGTACGGCGTCAAGGTCGAGGCAAAGCCCGAGGAGGAGCCCTCGCTCCTCATGAATATCTTCGTCTCGTGGTTCCCGATGCTGCTCCTGATCGGCGTGTGGATCTTCTTCATGCGCCAGATGCAGGGCGGTGGCCGCGGCGGCGCGTTCTCCTTCGGCAAGTCGCGCGCGCGCATGCTCGACGAGTCGAACAACAACGTCACTTTCGCCGACGTCGCCGGGTGCGACGAGGCGAAGGAGGACGTCGCCGAGCTGGTCGACTTCCTGAAGGACCCGTCGAAGTTCCAGAAGCTCGGCGGCCGCATTCCGAAGGGGGTGCTGATGGTCGGCAGCCGGGAACCGGCAAGACGCTGCTCGCGCGCGCGATCGCCGGCGAGGCGAAGGTGCCGTTCTTCTCGATTTCGGGCTCGGACTTCGTCGAGATGTTCGTCGGCGTCGGCGCGGCGCGCGTGCGCGACATGTTCGACCAGGCGAAGAAGCACGCGCCCTGCATCGTGTTCATCGACGAGATCGACGCGGTCGGCCGTCAGCGCGGCGCGGGCCTCGGCGGCGGCAACGACGAGCGCGAACAGACGCTGAACCAGTTGCTGGTCGAGATGGACGGCTTCGAGGGCACCACTGGCGTGATCGTCATCGCTGCGACCAACCGTCCGGACGTGCTCGACCCGGCGCTCCTGCGCCCGGGCCGCTTCGACCGCCAGGTGGTCGTGCCGCTGCCCGACATCCGCGGGCGCGAACAGATCCTGCTCGTGCACATGCGCAAAGTGCCGCTCGCGCCCGACGTCAAGGCCGACATCATTGCGCGTGGCACGCCCGGGTTCTCGGGCGCGGACCTCGCCAACCTCGTGAACGAGGCGGCGCTCTTCGCCGCACGCCAGAGCAAGCGCCTGGTCGACATGGAGGACTTCGAGCGGGCCAAGGACAAGATCATCATGGGCGCCGAGCGCCGCTCGATGGTCATGCCCGAGGAGGAGCGCAGGAACACCGCGTACCACGAGTCCGGCCATGCGGTGGTGGCGAAGCTCCTGCCGAAGACCGACCCGGTGCACAAGGTGACGATCATCCCGCGCGGTCGCGCGCTCGGCGTGACCATGCAGCTCCCCGAGCAGGACCGCTACAGCCAGGACCGCGACCGGCTGCTAAACACGATCGCGGTGCTGTTCGGCGGACGTATCGCCGAGGAGCTGTTCATGGGCCAGATGACCACCGGCGCGGCGAACGACTTCGAGCGCGCGACCGAGATCGCGCGGCGCATGGTCACGCAGTGGGGCATGTCGGACACGCTCGGGCCGATGGTCTACGGGGAGAACGAGGGCGAGATCTTCCTCGGCCGTTCGATCACGACGCACAAGAACGTCTCCGAGGCCACCATGCAGAAGGTGGACCAGGAGATCCGCCGCGTGATCGACGAGCAATACACGCTCGCACGCCGGCTGCTCGAGGAGAGCCGCGACAAGGTCGAAGCCATGGCGCGCGCGCTGCTCGAGTACGAGACCATCGACGCCGAGCAGATCAACGACATCATGGCCGGGCTGCCGCCGCGGCCGCCGAAGCCGGCCCAGCCCGTGCAGCCGCCGCAGCAGCCGCCCAAGGGCGACGCGGCCGGCGCCGCCGCGCCGAGCGCGGCGTGAGCGGGTGAGGGGCGAGGCACGAGGCGCGGCGACGCGCGGAAGCGCCGTACAGGGGGGGTGGGCCGGTGGTACGCGACGCGCCTCCACCGGGCGGCACCGCCTCGCCGCGGCTGCGCTGTGGGCGCTTCTCGCTCCCGCTCGACCGTCCTCTGATCATGGGGGTGCTCAATGTCACCCCCGATTCCTTCTGCGACGGCGGGCGCTTTCTCGATGCGGAGGCGGCGGTCGCGCAGGCGCGCCGGCTGATCGAGGAGGGCGCGGACATCCTCGACGTCGGCGGCGAATCGAGTCGGCCGGGCGCCGCCCCCGTGCCGGCGGCGCACGAGCTGGAGCGGATCGCGCCCGTGCTCGCGGCGCTGGCCGCCGGGACGGTGCCGGTCTCGGTCGACACCGCGAAGCCGGAGGTGATGCGCGAGGCGATCGGCTGCGGCGCTTCGATGATCAACGACATCAATGCGTTGCGCGCCCCCGGCGCGCTCGCCGCGATGGCGGGCGCCGGGGTCGCGGTGTGCCTCGTGCACATGCAGGGCGAGCCGCGCACGATGCAGGTTGCGCCGCACTACGTCGACGTCGTCGGCGAGGTGCGGAGTTTCCTCGCCGACCGGGCGGCGGCCGCCGTCGCCGCGGGCATCGCGCCCGATCGCATCGTGATCGATCCCGGGTTCGGATTCGGCAAGACGGTGGCGCACAACCGCACGCTGCTGCGGTCGCTCGACGTCCTCACCGCGCTCGGCCACCCGGTGCTCGCAGGACTTTCGCGCAAATCGACGCTCGGCCGGATCACTGGCCGGCCGCCTGGGGAGCGCCTGGCCGCGAGCGTCGCCGCCGCACTGCTCGCCGCCCAGCGCGGCGCTAGAATCCTGCGCGTTCACGACGTGGCGGCGACGCGCGATGCGCTCGCCGTCCTGCGCTGGCTGGAGAGAGATGAGCAGGAAGTACTTCGGCACTGACGGGATTCGCGGGCGGGTCGGCGAGGCGCCGATCACGCCCGATTTCGTGCTGCGCCTCGGGTTCGCGGCCGGCGAGGTCCTCGCGCGCCGCAGCGTGACCGGCGACCACCGGCCGACGGTCCTCATCGGCAAGGACACCCGCATCTCCGGCTACATGCTCGAGGCCGCGCTCGAATCGGGCTTCTCGGCAAGCGGCGTGGACGTCATGCTGAGCGGCCCGCTGCCGACCCCGGCCATCGCCTACCTCACGCGCGCGCTGCGCCTGCAGGCGGGCATCGTCATCAGCGCCTCTCACAACCCCTACCCGGACAACGGAATCAAGTTCTTCTCGGCCGACGGCGGCAAGCTGCCCGACGCGATCGAGATGGAGATCGAGGCCGCCCTCGCGAGGCCGCTCGCCTGCCGGCCGTCGGGCGAGCTCGGCAAGGCGCACCGCATCGACGATGCGGCCGGGCGTTACATCGAGTTCTGCAAGAGCACGTTTCCGACCGCGCTCGACCTGCGCGGGCTGCACATCGCGCTCGACTGCGCGAACGGGGCGGCCTACCACGTCGCGCCGCACGTCTTCCACGAGCTCGGTGCCGACGTCACGACCACCGGCGCAGCGCCGAACGGGCTGAACATCAACGACCGGGTCGGCGCGACGCATCCGAAGGCGCTCGCCGAGCTGGTGCGCGCGAGCCGCGCCGACCTCGGCGTCGCCCTGGACGGCGACGGCGACAGGGTGCTGATGGCCGACGCGAACGGTGCGGTCTACGACGGCGACCAGCTCCTGTACGCGATCGCGGTGAGCCGCGCGCGGCATGGCTCCCTGCCGGGGGTGGTCGGGACGCTCATGTCCAACCTCGCGCTCGAGCACGCGCTCGGCGCGCTGGGCGTCGAGTTCGTGCGAGCGAACGTCGGCGACCGGTACGTGCTCGAACTGCTGCACGAGCGTGGCTGGGTCCTCGGCGGCGAGAACTCCGGGCACATCATCTGCCTCGACAAGCACACGACCGGCGACGGCATCGTCTCGGCGCTGCAGGTGCTCACCGCGATGCGCGAGCAGGACCGCGGCCTCGACGAGATCGCTGGCGGGCTCGCGCTCTACCCGCAGCGGCTGGTCAACGTGCGCGTCGCCCGGACGTTCAACTGGACCGCAAGCACCCTCGTCGCGGATGCGCGCGCCGCGGCCGAGGCGCGGCTCCGCGGGCGCGGACGGCTTCTGCTACGTCCCTCGGGCACCGAGCCGGTGCTGCGGGTCATGGTCGAAGGCGAGGACGCTGCGGAAGTGGAGGCGATCGCCGCGGAGGTGGCGCGCGCGGTCGAGCGGGCGGCGCAGCAGGCAGGCCCGCACGCCTAGGTCCCTCGCGCCGCGGCGCCGCCGTATTGCGCTCCTACACGCGCGCCGATGAACTGCGACCACTCGGGCGTTCGGCCCGGACGCGCGCCTCGGGAGAAAGCATGTTGAAGATCAATCGTATGGCCGCCGCAGCGGTGTTCGCCGCGGGCGGTCTCCTGGCCGCTGCCGCGCACGCCCAGTTCAAGGTCGTCAGGATCGACGGCTCGAGCACCGTATTCCCGATCACCGAGGCCGTCGCCGAGGACTTCCAGCGGGCGAAGCGGGGAGCGATCAGGGTGACCGTTGGCATCTCCGGCACCGGCGGCGGCTTCAAGAAGTTCTGCCGCGGCGAGATCGACATCACCGGCGCCTCGCGGCCGATCCTGAGCAAGGAGATGGAGGACTGCAAGGCGGCCGGCATCGAGTACCACGAGGTGCCGGTGGCGTTCGATGCGCTCACCGTGGTCGTGCATCCGAAGAACCCGTTCGTCAAGGCGCTCACGATCGAGCAGCTGAAGAGGATGTGGGCGCCCGGCGCGCAAGGAAAGGTGACGAGCTGGAAGCAGGTCGATCCGGCGTGGCCGGACGCGCCGCTGAAGCTCTTCGGGCCGGGGGCGGACTCGGGCACGTTCGACTACTTCACCGAGGCGGTCGTCGGCAAGGCGAAGTCGAGCCGCGGCGACTTCACGGCTTCCGAGGACGACAACGTGCTGGTGCAGGGTGTCGCGCGCGACCTGAACGCGCTCGGCTACTTCGGGTTCGCCTACTACGTGGAGAACCAGGACAAGCTCAAGGCGGTCCCGATTCTCAATCCGCGCGGCGAGCCGGTCGCGCCATCGATGCAGACCGTGCTGAAGGGAAGGTATCAGCCGCTCTCGCGGCCGATCTTCATCTACGTCAACGCGAAGAGCCTGGCGAAGCCGGAGGTCAGGGAGCTCGTCGAGTTCTACCTGACGCACGGCGGCGAGCTCGCGCGCGAAGTGAAGTACGTACCGCTGCCCGCCGCGGCGTACGAGACCGCGCTGGAGCACTTGCGCCAGGGCAAGAAGGGCACCGTCTTCGGCGGCACGCCCGAGGTCGGCGTGACGATCGACGAGCTGCTCAAGCGCGAAGCGCGGCTCTAGTCCGTGGTGCCCGCGCGGCGGGGGGGCGCGCGCGGCCGTGGCCCGGCGCCGATTCGGCTAAACTCACTACCCATCGAACAACGAAGCGCCGGCGAAGCGTGCCACGCCAGGCCACAGGGGAGCGCCGTGTCCAGCAGCGAGGGGCTGACCAGCGCGCGGCTCGCGCGCCGCCGCCGCGGCCGGTGGGCCGAGCGGCTGATCGAGACCATCCTGTTTCTCGCCGCCCTGGCGTCGGTGTTCACCACGCTCGGAATCGTGTACGTGCTGGTGAGCGAGTCGGTCGCGTTTTTCCGTCACGTCCCGGTATGGGACTTCCTGACCGACACCCAGTGGACCCCGCTCTTCGACGACGCCCATTTCGGCATCGTGGTGCTGCTCTCGGGAACGCTCACGAGCTCGTTCGTGGCCCTCGCGATCGCGATCCCGCTCGGCACCACGATCGCGATCTACCTGTCCGAGTTCGCGCCGTTCAAGCTGCGCGAGGTCGCCAAGCCGTTCCTCGAGCTGCTGGGCGGCATCCCGACGATCGTCTACGGCTACTTCGCGCTGCTCTTCGTCACCCCGCTGCTGCAGCGCGTCTATCCCGAGCTGCCGGGTTTCAACCTGCTCTCGGCCGGGCTGGTGATGGGCATCATGATCATCCCGTACGTGTCCTCGATCAGCGAGGATGCGATGCGCGCGGTGCCGATGAGCCTGCGCGAGGGCTCGTACGCGATGGGCGCGACGCGGTTCCAGACCGCGACCAAGGTGGTCGTCCCGGCGGCGCTCTCCGGGCTCGCGTCGGCCTATATCCTCGGCATCTCGCGCGCGGTCGGCGAGACCATGATCCTCGCGGTGGCGGCCGGCATGCAACCGAACCTGACCTTCAACCCGCTCGAGCCGGCCGCCACGATCACCGCCTTCATCGTGCAGGTCGCGCTCGGCGACCTGCCGCACGGCTCGATCGGCTACCAGACGATCTTCGCCGCCGGGCTCACCCTGTTCCTGCTGACGCTGGCCTTCAATGTGCTGGGCCACGTGCTGCGGCGCCGGTTCCGGGAGGCGTACTAGTGAAGCAGGACGAGGTCCGGCAGATCCGCGAGCTGATCGCCCGGCACAAGCGGCGGGACTTCGGGTTCGGGCTGGTCGGGCTGGCGTGCCTGCTGATCGGCGTGCTGACGTTCACCGCGCTCTTCGTCGACATGGCGATCAAGGGCGTACCGCGGCTCGACTGGGACTTCTTCACGTCGTTTCCTTCGCGGCGCGCCGGCCAGGCGGGCATTCTGTCGGCGTGGGTCGGCTCGACGCTCGTCATGCTCGTGACCGCGGCAGTGGCCGTGCCGCTCGGCGTCGCGGCCGGCGTGTACCTCGAGGAGTACGCGCGCAAGAACTGGGTGACCGACGTGATCGAGATCAACATCACGAACCTCGCCGGCGTGCCCTCGATCGTCTACGGGCTGCTCGCGCTCGGGCTGTTCGTGTACGCGTTCGGCCTCGGCCAGAGCATTCTCGCGGCCGGGCTGACGCTCGCGCTGCTGATCCTGCCGGTGGTGATCGTCGCGACGCGCGAGGCGATCCGCTCCATTCCGCAGAGCATCCGCGAGGGCGCCTACGCGCTCGGCGCGACGCAGTGGCAGACCGTCAAGGACCACATCCTGCCCTATGCCGCGCCGGGCATCCTGACCGGGGTGATCATCGGCATGGCGCGCGCGATCGGCGAGACCGCGCCGGTCATCACGATCGGCGCGCTCACGTTCATCGCCTTCCTGCCGCCGAGCCCGCTGGAGGGCAACCCCGTTCGCGTGGCTGTTCTCGCCGTTCACCGTGATGCCGATCCAGATGTTCAACTGGACCTCGCGGCCTGAGGCCGCGTTCCAGGTGAACGCAGCCGCAGCGGGCTTCGTCCTGGTGCTGATGACGCTCGCGATGAACGGTCTCGCGATCTGGCTGCGCTACCGCCTGCGGCAGAGGATCAAGTGGTAATCTCGCGCGACCCGACCTGCAGATGGCAGCGATGACCGGACCGGATACCAATCTCGCGGCGAAGGCGGAGGTGCAGAACCTCAACTTCTACTACGGCGAGTACCATGCGCTCAAGAACCTGAACATGGTGCTGCACGAGAAGAACGTAACCGCGCTGATCGGTCCGTCGGGCTGCGGCAAGTCGACCTTCCTGCGCTGCTTCAACCGGATGCACGACCTGTACCCCGGCAACCGCTACGAGGGGAACATCCTGCTCCATCCGGAGAACACCAACCTGCTCAGCCGCGAGGTCGATCCGATCGAGGTCCGCATGCGGATCAGCATGGTGTTCCAGAAGCCGAACCCGTTCCCGAAGTCGATCTACGAGAACGTCGCCTACGGCCTGCGGGTGCGCGGCGAGCGGCGCAAGCGCTACGTCGACGAGAAGGTGGAGCAGGCACTGCGCGGCGCGGCGCTGTGGGACGAGGTGACCGACCGGCTCGACGACCTCGCGTTCAACCTGTCGGGTGGCCAGCAGCAGCGGTTGTGCATCGCGCGCGCGCTCGCGACCGACCCCGAGATCCTGCTGTTCGACGAGCCGACCTCGGCGCTCGACCCGATCGCCACCGCGAGCATCGAGGAGCTGATCACCGACCTCAAGGGCCGGCTCACGATCCTGATCGTCACCCACAACATGCAGCAAGCGGCGCGCGTCTCGGACTTCACCGCGTACATGTACCTCGGCGAGATCATCGAGTTCGGCGTGACCGACGCGATCTTCATCAAGCCGAAGATGAAGCAGACCGAGGATTACATAACGGGGCGCTTCGGCTGACCGGCCGAGGCGCCCTCGCCTGGTCGTCCGCGCGTGCTGGACAAACCCACGTCGTACGGGCGAGGCGGAGCGGGGCGCGCCGGATGATCGCGCTGCTGCAGCGGGTGACCGAGGCGCGCGTGCTCTGCGGCGCCGAGACGGTGGGCGCGATCGGGCCCGGCCTGTGCGTGCTCGCCTGCGCCGAGCGCGACGACGGGCGGTCGCAGGCGGCGCGGCTCGCCGGACGCATCGTCGCGCTGCGCGTGTTCGCCGACGCGGCGGGCCGGATGAACCGCTCGGTGCGCGAGGCGGGCGGCGGCCTGCTCCCTGGTGCCGCAGTTCACGCTCGCCGCCGATACGCGCCGCGGCAACCGCCCGAGCTTCACGCCGGCGGCTGACCCCGCGACCGGGCAGGCGCTGTTCGAGACGCTCGTGCACGAGGTGTGCGCGCTGCATGCGCCGGTGGCGACCGGCCGCTTCGGGACGCACATGCGGGTCGCCCTCGTGAACGACGGGCCGGTGACCTTCTGGCTGCGCGTCGAGCCGCAGCGGACGGCATGAGCAGTGTCCCGGCGGGGTGCGCGGCGTGCCGCTGAGGCTGCGCGCGCTCCGGTTCGGCATGGGCGCGCGCCTCGCGCGGGCGGTGCTGCGCGTTGCCGGCTGGCGGACGGTGTTCGAGCCGCCGCCGGCGGCGAAGACGGTCATCGTCGTGTATCCGCACACGTCGAACTGGGACTTCGTGTTCGGGTTTCTCGCCCGCGCGGCACTCGGCCTGCGCTGCCACTTCGTCGCCAAGGCGTCGCTGTTCCGCGGCCCGCTCGGCGCATGGCTGCGGCGCGTCGGCGGCATACCGGTGGACCGCAGCGCGCCGACCGGCTTCGTCGAGCAGGTCGCCATGCACTTCGAGCGCGCCGACGAGTTCCATCTCGTGTTCACGCCCGAGGGCACGCGCGCGCGAACCGCGCACTGGAAGACGGGCTTCTACCGGGTCGCGCGCGCGGTGAAGGCGCCGGTGGGCCTCGCGTTCATCGACTACGGGCGCCGCGAGGTGGGGGTCGCCGAGTGGATCGGCCTGAGCGGCGACTCGCAGCGCGACCTCGAGCGGATGCGGCGCGTCTACGCCGGCAAGGTCGGCCGGCATCCCGCGCTGCAGAGTCCGATCCGGTTCGCACCGCCGAGCGAGGAGGCATGAGACCCTGCCCCGCCGGCATCGTGACCGCCGAGAGCGTCACCGCGCTCGGCGTGTCGGCAAGTGGTGCGGTGCTGGTCGCGGGCTCGCACTGCGGCGTGATCGCGGCCTTTCTTTCCGCGACGGCCGGCGCACGCGCCGTGATCCTGAACGACGCCGGTGTCGGCAAGGATCGCGCTGGAATCGCAGGGTTGGCGTACCTCGACGACATCGGCATGGCCGCGGCAGCGGTATCGCACCTGACCGCGCGCATCGGCGACGGCGCCGATGCGCTCCGGCGCGGCACGATCAGCCACGCCAACCGCGCTGCGCGGGCGCTCGGTGTGACTGCCGGCATGCGCTGCGGCGATGCGGCCGAGCGCCTGCGGCACGCGCCGGCGGCGCACGCAGCGCCGCCGCCGTACGCGGAGGGTCGCTACCTGCTGCTCCGCGCGGCCGGCCGGCCCGAGGTGTGGGGATTGGATTCGATCGGCAAGCTCGCCGCCGCCGACGCCGGGCGCATCCTGGTGATCGGGTCGCACGGCGCATTTACACGGCGGCCGCGCTGAGTCGGCGCTCGGCGTCGACGCACGCGCGGCGGTATTCAACGACGCCGGGGTCGGCACCGACGGCGCCGGGATCACGCGTCTTCCGGTCCTTGCAGCGCGCGGGATCGCGGCCGCGGCCGTCGACTGCGCGTCGGCGCGCATCGGCGACGCCCGGTCGATGTGGGCGACCGGCGTGCTCTCGCACGTGAACGGCCCGGCGGCGCGGCTCGGCGCAGCGCCCGGGATGAGCGTCGCCGCGTTCGCCGCCGCTGCGTCGCGCGCCACCGCGTGACCGTGCGCACCTCCCTGGTCCGCGCGCAGAGGACGTTGACCTGGAACTTCGCGCACCGGTAAAATTCAAAGATTTAGGCGGACCGGCTGGCCCGCCGCAGACCCGCGCAATGCGGCTCCTGGGCCGCGGGCGCCAGCGTGCGAGATGCGAACCAAGCTCGTTGCAGGCAACTGGAAGATGCACGGCAGCCTCGCCGCCAACCTGCGGTTGCTCGAGGCGCTGAAGGCCGCGGCACGCGAATTCGCGGGCGCGCGGTGCGCGGTGTGCGTTCCGTTTCCCTACCTGCAGCAGGCACACGCCGCGCTCGCCGGAACCGAGATCGCGCTCGGCGCACAGAACGTCTCGGAGCACGACGCCGGCGCCTACACCGGCGAAGTCGCCGGCGCGATGCTGCGCGATTTCGGCTGCCGCTACGTGATCGTCGGGCATTCCGAGCGGCGGACGCACTACGCCGAGCGCGACGCACAGGTGGCCGCGAAGTTCCAGGCCGCGCAGCGCGCCGGGCTGATCCCGATCCTGTGCGTCGGCGAGACCCTCGCCGAGCGCGACAACGCCGAGACCGACGCGGTGGTCGGGCGCCAGCTCGGCGCCGTCCTCGACGCCGCCGGCGTGCAGTCGCTGCGCGACGCGGTGGTCGCGTACGAGCCGGTGTGGGCGATCGGCACCGGGCGCACCGCGACGCCGACGCAGGCGCAGACCGTGCACGAGTTCCTGCGCGCGGCCGTGGCGAGGCAGGACGCGGACATCGCGGCACGCCTGACGATCCTCTACGGGGGCAGCGTCAAGCCGGCGAACGCCGCCGAGCTGTTCGCGATGGCGGACGTCGACGGCGGGCTGATCGGCGGCGCCTCGCTGGTGGCGGAGGACTTCGCCTCGATCTGCAAGGCGGCCGCCGGCCGCTGAGCGACCGGACCCCCAGAGACACGGGGACGCGCTGTCCCCCTTGGAGTTGGAAGCCGATGGGAAGAAGCCGATGGAAACTCTGACGATCGTGGTCCTCGCCGTGCACGTGCTCACGGCCGCCGGCATCGTGGTGCTGGTGCTGCTCCAGCACGGCAAGGGCGCCGACGTCGGCGCCGCGTTCGGCAGCGGCTCCTCGGGCAGCCTGTTCGGCGCGACCGGTTCGGCGAACTTCCTGTCGCGCACGACGGCGGCGCTGGCGACGGTGTTCTTTATCACCAGCCTCGGTCTCGCGTACCTCGCGTCGAGCGCGCCGACCGCGACCGGCACGGTGATGGAATCGGCGCCGGTCCCGGCGGTGCCGGCACCCGCCAAGAGCGATGCGCCGAAGGCGCCGGCCGACGCGCCCGGCTCGCGGGCCAACGAGGTGCCGAAGTAAGGTAAAATCCCATGCGGTGCGTCGTCCGCGCAGTTCTTGATGCATCTCGGGGCGCGCATCGACGCCGACGTGGTGAAATTGGTAGACACGCCGTCTTGAGGGGGCGGTGGCTTTGCCGTGTGAGTTCGAATCTCACCGTCGGCACCAGTATCCCGGGGACACGGGTGGGGACCCTGCCCGGTCCCCGAAATTTTGAGAAGAACGTGCGACTCGAGAAGCTGATCGACGGGAGTGCGCGGCGGCCACGCGCGGCGCGCCCGGGCGGACTGCTCCGGTCTTCGCGTACCTAGCGATGCTCGCGGAGTACTTTCCCATCCTGCTTTTCATCGCGGTGGCGCTCGCCTTCGGCGGCCTCTTGGTCGGCCTCGGCTGGACGGCGAGCACGCTGCTCGGCGTGAACCGGCCGGATAGCGAGAAGCTCTCCCCATACGAGTGCGGCTTCGAGGCGTTCGAGGACGCGCGCATGAAGTTCGACGTGCGGTACTACCTGGTGGCGATCCTCTTCATCCTGTTCGACCTCGAGATCGCGTTCCTCTTCCCGTGGGCCATCACGCTGAACGAGATCGGCCTGTTCGGCTTCGTCTCGATGATGGTCTTTCTGGCGATCCTGGTGGTCGGGTTCGTGTACGAGTGGAAAAAGGGCGCGTTGGAGTGGGAATGACCGCGCGGGGCGCAGACACGGAGGAGCCGCATGGGCGCGAATGACGGCCTGATGCAGCAAGGCTTCGTCACCACGTCGATCGACAAGGTGATCAACTGGACCCGCACCGGGTCGATGTGGCCGATGACCTTCGGGCTCGCCTGCTGCGCGGTCGAAATGATGCACGCCGGCGCGGCGCGCTACGACCTCGACCGGTTCGGCATCGTCTTCCGGCCGAGCCCGCGCCAGTCCGACGTGATGATCGTCGCCGGCACGCTGTGCAACAAGATGGCGCCGGCGCTGCGCAAGGTCTACGACCAGATGGCCGAGCCGCGCTGGGTCGTCTCGATGGGCTCGTGCGCGAACGGCGGCGGCTACTACCACTACTCGTACTCGGTGGTGCGCGGCTGCGACCGCGTCGTGCCGGTGGACGTCTACGTGCCGGGTTGCCCGCCGACCGCCGAGGCGCTGGTGTACGGCCTGCTGCAGCTGCAGAACAAGATCCGTCGCACGAACACGATCGCGCGCTGACACGCGAACCGAGGCACCCTAGCATGGCGAGCAAGCTCGAGAGACTCTCCGCGGCGGCGGGCGCCGCCGTCGGCGAGCGCGCGGTGAGCCTCACCAGCGCGCTCGGCGAGCTGACGCTGGTGGTGAAGGCCGCCGACTGGGCAGAGGTCGCGCGCGTGCTGCGCGACCGTCCCGAGCTCGCTTTCGAGCAGATGATCGATCTCTGCGGCGTCGATTACTCGGCCTACGGCGACGGCGCGTGGACCGGCGCGCGCTTCGCGGTCGTCGCGCACCTGCTCTCGCTGCGGCACAACTGGCGGTTGCGGCTGCGCACCTTCGCGCCGGACGACGACTTTCCGGTGATCGATTCGCTGGCGGAGGTGTGGCCGGCGGCCGACTGGTTCGAGCGCGAGGCGTTCGACTTCTTCGGCATCGTGTTCAGCGGGCACGCGGACCTGCGGCGAATCCTGACCGACTACGGTTTCACCGGACATCCATTCCGCAAGGACTTCCCGCTCTCCGGCCACGTCGAGATGCGCTACGACCCGGAGCAGAAGCGCGTCGTCTACCAGCCGGTCACGATCGAGCCGCGCGAGGTGACGCCGCGCGTGATCCGCGAGGACCAGTACGGGGATCTCGGTGCCGGCTGAGCGCGCAGCGGTCGTGCCGTTGCGGAGCCGGTGATGGCCGAGATCCGCAACTACACGTTGAACTTCGGGCCGCAGCACCCGGCGGCCCACGGCGTGCTGCGCCTCGTGCTCGAGATGGACGGCGAGGTCATCATGCGCGCCGACCCGCACATCGGGCTGCTGCACCGCGCGACCGAGAAGCTCGCCGAGCACAAGACCTACATCCAGTCGCTGCCGTACATGGACCGGCTGGACTACGTGTCGATGATGTGCAACGAACATGCCTACTGCCTGGCAATCGAGAAGCTGCTCGGCATCGTGGCGCCGATCCGCGCGCAGTACATCCGCGCGATGTTTGACGAGGTCACGCGGATCCTCAACCACCTGCTGTGGCTGGGCACGCACGGGCTCGATATCGGCGCGATGACGATGTTCCTGTACTGCTTTCGCGAGCGCGAGGACCTGTTCGACTGCTACGAGGCGGTCTCGGGGGCGCGCATGCATGCGGCCTATTACCGGCCGGGGGGCGTGTACCGCGACCTTCCCGAGACCATGCCGCAGTACGCGTCCTCGCCGTTCCGCAGCGCGCGCGAGCTGGCGCAGCTGAACGAGCCGCGCTCGGGCTCGCTGCTCGACTTTCTCGAGCGCTTCGTCGAGCGGTTTCCGGCGCGCGTCGACGAGTACGAGACGCTGCTCACCGAGAACCGGATCTGGAAGCAGCGTACCGTCGGCATCGGCGTGGTGTCGCCCGAGCGGGCGCTCGCGCGCGGCTTCACCGGCCCGATGCTGCGCGGCTCCGGCATCGAGTGGGACCTGCGCAAGAAGCAGCCGTACGCGGTGTACGACCGGCTCGATTTCGACGTGCCGGTCGGCGTCAACGGCGACTGCTACGACCGCTATCTGGTGCGGGTCGAGGAGATGCGGCAGTCGGCGCGCATCATCCGGCAGTGCATCGACTGGCTGCGCGCCAACCCCGGACCGGTCATGGTCGACAACCACAAGGTCGCGCCGCCGTCGCGCGTGGCGATGAAGAGCGGCATGGAGGATCTGATCCACCACTTCAAGCTCTTCACCGAGGGCATCCACGTGCCGCCGGGCGAGGCCTACGCCGCGATCGAGCATCCGAAGGGCGAGTTCGGGATCTACTTCGTCTCCGACGGCGCAAACAAGCCATATCGCATGAAGATCCGCGCGCCCGGGTTCCCGCACCTGGCCGGGATGGACGAGCTTTCGAGGGGCCACATGCTCGCCGACGTCGTGGCGATCATCGGTACCATGGACATCGTGTTCGGGGAAATCGACAGGTGAGGAGGCCGTGAGCGCCTGAACGAGTGGATGCGCGAATGCGCCGGCCGGTCCGGGACCCTCACGCCTACATGAATTCAAGACTTCGCTGAAAGAGAATGCTGTCCGCACAGGCATTGAGCAAGGTCGACCGCGAGCTGGCGAAGTTCCCTGCCGACCGCCGGCGATCGGCGGTGATCGCGGCGCTCGCGATCGCGCAGGAGGAGCACGGGCACCTGTCGACCGAGGTGATGGACTTCGTCGCGCGCTATCTCGGCATGCCGCCGGTCGCGGTGTACGAGGTCGCGAGCTTCTACACGATGTTCGACCGGGCACCGCTCGGCAGACACAAGCTGTGCGTGTGCACCAACCTGCCATGCGCGCTGCGCGGCGCGGTCGAGACGCTCGAGCACCTCAAGCGGCGGCTCGGCATCGAGGTGAACGAGACCACACCAGACGGCAACTTCTCGCTGCGCGAGGGGGAGTGCTTCGGCGCCTGCGGCGACGCACCGGTCAGTGCTGCGCAACAACAAGGAGATGCTCTCGTTCATGACACCGGAGCGGATCGACCGCCTGCTGGAGGAGCTCGCCAAGTGATCACCGCGCATGCGCCGTTTCCCGCCGACGCCTACGGGCCCGAAGCGCTCGTCATGAAGGGCGTGGACGGACTCAACTGGCGGCTCAAGGACTACGAGGCGCGCGGCGGCTACCGGGCGCTGCGCAAGGTGCTCGCCGAGGGCGTCGCGCCCGACGCCGTGATCGCAGAGGTCAAGAAGTCCGCGCTGCGCGGGCGCGGCGGGGCAGGGTTCCCGACCGGCCTCAAGTGGAGCTTCATGCCGCGCGGCTTTCCGGGGCAGAAGTACATGGTCTGCAACTCGGACGAGGGCGAGCCGGGCACGTTCAAGGATCGCGACATCCTGCGCTACAACCCTCACAGCGTCATCGAGGGAATGATTCTCGCCGGGTACGCCACCCGGAGCCACGGTCGGCTACAACTACATCCACGGCGAGATCTGGAGCGTCTACGAGCGCTTCGAGGAGGCGCTCGCCGAGGCGCGCGCGGCGGGCTATCTCGGCCAGCGCATTCTCGGCAGCGACGTCGGCTTCGAGCTGCACGCGGTGCACGGCTGGGGCGCGTACATCTGCGGCGAGGAGACGGCGCTGCTCGAGTCGCTCGAGGGCAAGCGGGGCATGCCGCGCTTCAAGCCGCCGTTCCCTGCGAGCTACGGTCTGTACGGCAAGCCCACGACGATCAACAACACCGAGACCTTCGCGGCGGTGCCCTGGATCGTGCTGCACGGCGGCGAACGCTACCTCGAGCTCGGCCGCCCGAACAACGGCGGCACAAAGATCTTCTCGGTGTCTGGCCACGTCGCGCGGCCCGGCAACTACGAGGTGCGGCTCGGCACGCCCTTCGCGAAGCTGCTCGAGATGGCGGGCGGCGTGCGCGCCGGGCGCCGGCTGAAGGCGGTGATCCCGGGCGGCTCGTCGATGCCGGTCTTGCCGGCCGACGTCATGCTGCGCACCGACATGGATTACGACTCGATCGCCAAGGCCGGCTCGATGCTCGGCTCCGGCGCGGTGATCGTGATGGACGACTCGACCTGCATGGTAAAGGCGCTCGGGCGCCTCTCCTATTTCTACTACGAGGAGTCGTGCGGGCAGTGCACGCCCTGCCGCGAGGGGGACCGGCTGGCTCTACCGCATGGTGCACCGGATCGAGTCCGGGCGCGGCCGCCCGGAGGACCTCGACGCGCTGGTGAGCGTTGCCGAAAACATCATGGGACGCACGATCTGTGCGCTCGGCGACGCGGCGGCGCTGCCGGTGAAGAGCTTCATCGCGCACTTCCGCGACGAGTTCGAGCACCACATCCGGCACCAGCGCTGCCTGGTCGACGTCCCGGGCGGGTATTTCACGGTGCCCGGCGCTTCGCTCGCACGGGCGGCGTGAGAATGCCGCGCGAGGATGCGATGCTGAAGATCGAGATCGACGGCCGGCAGACCGAGGCGCTGCACGGCGCCACGGTAATGGAGGCCGCCAACGCGCTCGGCATCTACATCCCGCACTTCTGCTACCACAAGAAGCTCTCGATCGCGGCGAACTGCCGCATGTGCCTGGTCCAGGTCGAGAAGGCGCCCAAGCCCCTGCCTGCGTGCGCGACGCCGGTCACCGATGGTATGAAGGTGTGGACGCGCTCCGAATACGCGCGGCAGGCGCAGCAGGGCGTAATGGAGTTCCTGCTGATCAACCATCCGCTCGACTGCCCGATCTGCGACCAGGGCGGCGAGTGCCAGCTGCAGGACCTTGCGGTCGGCTACGGCGCAAGCGCCTCGCGCTACCGCGAGGAGAAGCGCGTCGTAGCGCACAAGGACCTCGGACCGCTCGTCGCCGCCGAAGAGATGACGCGCTGCATCCACTGCACGCGCTGCGTGCGGTTCGGGCAGGAGATCGCCGGGGTGATGGAGCTCGGCATGATCAACCGCGGCGAGCACGCCGAGATCATCGCCTTCGTCGGCGCGACGGTCGACTCGGAGCTCTCGGGCAACATGATCGACATCTGCCCGGTCGGCGCGCTCACCTCCAGACCGTTCCGCTACACGGCGCGCACCTGGGAGCTCGCCCGGCGCAAGTCGGTGTCGCCGCATTGCGGCCTCGGCGCGAACCTCATCGTTCAGTCCAAGCACAACCGCGTGATGCGGATCGTACCGCGCGAGAACGAGGCGCTGAACGAATGCTGGCTGTCGGACAAGGACCGCTTCTCCTACGAGGGTCTCGGCTCCGAGGAGCGCGCGACGAGCCCGCTCGTCAAGCAAGGCGGCGAATGGCGCGAAGTCGAGTGGCCGGCCGCGCTCGAGCACGCGGCGCACGCGCTGCGCGAGGTGCGCGACCGGCACGGTGCCTCGGCGATCGGCGCCCTCGGCTCGCCGCACGCCACGCTCGAGGAGCTCTACCTGCTGCAGCGGCTCGTGCGCGGGCTGGGCTCGGAGAACGTCGACTTCCGGCTGCGCCGCGCCGACTTCTCCGCCGACGGCGCCCGCGCCGGCGCGCCCTGGCTCGGCATGCCGGTCGCCGAGCTCGGGGCGCTCGATCGCGTGCTCGTCGTCGGGTCGTTCCTGCGCAAGGATCATCCGCTGATCGCGCACCGTCTGCGGCAGGCAGCGAAGCGCGGCCAGCAGGTGAGTCTGCTGCACGTCGCCGGCGACGATCCGCTGATCGCGCTCGCGCACCGCATGATCGTCGCGCCCGGCGCGCTGCCGCACGCGCTCGCCCAGATCGCCCGCGCCGCCGCCGAGGCGAAGGGCGCGCCGGTGCCCGCGGGACTTGCCGGGATCGAGGCCGGCGATGCGGCGCGCGCGGTCGCGGCAAGCCTGGCGAGCGGCGAGCGGGTCGGCATCCTGCTCGGCAACGCGGCCGAGCAGCATCCGCGCGCCGCGCAGCTCCACGCGCTCGCGCAGGCGCTCGCCGAGGCGCTCGGCGCGCGCTTCGGCTTTCTCGGCGAGGCGGCGAACAGCGTCGGCGGCTATCTCGCCGGCTGCGTGCCGGGCGAGCGCGGACTGGACGCCCGCGCGATGCTCGCCGCGCCGCGCAAGGGCTACCTGCTGCTCGGCGTCGAGCCCGGGCTTGACTGCCACGATCCCGGGCAGGCGGCGGCGGCGATGGCGGCCGCGGACGTCGTCGTCGCACTGTCGGCGTTCGCCGGCCCCGTGCTCGACTACGCCGACGTCATCCTGCCGGTCGGCCCGTTCAGCGAGACCTCGGGCACCTTCGTGAACACCGAAGGACGGGCGCAGAGCTTCAATGGCGTCGTCCAGCCGCTCGGCCAGGCGCGTCCCGGGTGGAAGGTGCTGCGCGTGCTCGGCAACCTGCTCGGGCTCGAGGGGTTCGACTTCGACACGAGCGAGGCGGTGCGCGACGCGGCGTGCCGGGCCGAGGCGGTGGCCGCGCGGCTCGACAACCGCGTGCGCGGCATCGCGCTCGACCCCGCGCCCGCGAGCACGACGCTAGAGCGCATCGCCGACGTGCCGATCTACTTCGCCGACCCGCTGGTGCGCCGCGCGCGCTCGCTGCAGCGCACGCGCGACGCGCGGGCGCCGCAGGTGCGCATGAACGCGGCGACGATCGCCCGGCTCGGCCTCGAGGCGGGGGCGCGCGTGCGCGTGCGCCAGAGCGGCGGCGACGCGGCGCTCGAGCTCGCTGCGGACGAGGGCTCGCCGACGGCGTGGTGCGCGTGGCGGCGGCCCATCCGTCCACTGCGGCGCTCGGCGCGATGTTCGGTCCGATCGCGGTGGAGCGGGCGTGAACGAGTTCGCGCAGGCGCTCGAAGGATACTCGGCCGCGTTCTTCGGCCCAGAGTGGGGGGGGTCGTGTTCCTCACCGCCAGGTACCTCGTCCTGATCATCGCGATCGCGCTGCCGGTCATACTGTGCGTGGCCTACCTGACGCTCGCCGAGCGCAAGGTGATCGGCTACATGCAGGTGCGCATCGGCCCGAACCGGGTCGGCTGGGCGGGGCTGCTGCAGCCCTTCGCCGACGTGCTGAAGCTGCTGGTGAAGGAGGTCGTCGTACCGACCGGCGCGAACAGGTTCCTGTTCGTGGTGGCGCCGATGCTCTCGCTGATGCCGGCGCTCGCCGCGTGGGCGGTGATCCCGTTCGCGCCCGGGCTGGTGCTCGCCGACATCAACGCCGGACTGCTGTACGTGCTGGCGATCACCTCGATGGGCGTGTACGGCGTGATCATCGCCGGCTGGGCGGCGAATTCGAAGTACGCCTTCCTCGGCGCAATGCGTTCGGCCGCGCAGATCGTATCCTACGAGATCGCAATGGGCTTCGCACTCGTCTGCGTGCTGATGGTGTCGCAGAGCCTGAACCTGTCGGAGATCGTCGCCGCCCAGGCGCGCGGCCATTTCGCCGGCGAGGGCGTCAATTTCCTGTCGTGGAACTGGCTGCCGCTCTTTCCGATGTTCCTGGTCTACTTCATCTCGGCGGTCGCCGAGACCAACCGCCTGCCGTTCGACGTCGCCGAGGGCGAATCGGAGATCGTGGCGGGATTCCACGTCGAGTACTCGGGCATGGCGTTCGCGCTTTTCTTCCTTGCCGAGTACGCCAACATGATCCTGGTGTCGACGCTCGCGGCGGTCATGTTCCTCGGCGGCTGGCTGCCGCCGCTCGACGCGCCGGTGCTGAACGCGGTGCCGCCGATCATGTGGCTCGCCCTCAAGGTGGCGGCGCTCTTGTTCTGCTTCCTGTGGTTCCGGGCGACCTTCCCGCGCTACCGCTACGACCAGATCATGCGGCTCGGATGGAAGGTCTTCATTCCGCTCACCATCGTGTGGCTGGTGGTGGTCGGCGTGTGGATGCAGACGCCGTACAGCATCTGGCCCTCGCCATGAACGGCACCCGCCCAGGAGGCGCGCGATGATCGAACGTGTGCGCGACTTCTTCAAGACCTTCCTGCTGCTAGAGCTGGTACGCGGGCTTGCCCTCACCGGCCGCCACCTGTTCGCGCGCAAGGTCACCATTCAGTTTCCGGAGGAGAAGACACCGCTGTCGCCGCGCTTCCGCGGGCTGCACGCGCTGCGCCGGTACCCGAACGGCGAGGAGCGCTGCATCGCGTGCAAGCTGTGCGAGGCGGTCTGCCCCGCGCTCGCGATCACCATCGAGTCGGAGAAGCGCGCCGACGGCACGCGCCGCACCACGCGCTACGACATCGACCTCACCAAGTGCATCTTCTGCGGCTTCTGCGAGGAATCCTGCCCGGTCGACTCGATCGTCGAGACGCGGCTGCTCGAGTACCACGGGGAGAAGCGCGGCGACCTCTACTATACGAAGGGAGATGCTGCTCGCGGTCGGCGACCGCTACGAGGAGCAGATCGCAAAGGACCGCGCGACCGACGCGGCGTACCGGTGATGTTCGAGTACTACGTCTTCTGGCTCTTCGGCGCGATCCTGATCTTCGCCGGACTGCGCGTGGTCACCGCGCGCAACCCGGTGCACGCGGCGCTGTTCCTGGTGCTCGCCTTCTTCACCGCCGCCGAGCTCTGGCTCCTGCTGCGCGCCGAGTTTCTGGCGATCGCGCTGGTGCTGGTATACGTCGGTGCGGTGATGGTGCTGTTCCTGTTCGTGGTGATGATGCTCGACATCAACATCGACCGGCTGCGGGAAGGCTTCTGGCACCACCTGCCGCTCGCCCTCGCGGTCGCGGTGATCATGCTGCTCGAGGCGGCGCTGGTGCTCGGCCGCGGCTACTTCGGCGCCGACGCGCTGCCCGCTCCGCGCGACCCCGGCGCCGGCTACAGCAACACCAAGGCGCTCGGGCGGGTGGTCTACACCGATTACGTCTATCCGTTCGAGCTCGCGGCCGTGCTGCTGCTGGTGGCGATCGTGGCGGCGATTGCGCTCACGCTGCGGCGGCGCAAGGACACGAAGTACCAGGATCCCGCGCGACAGGTGGCGGTGAGGCGGCAGGACCGCGTCCGCCTGGTGCCGATGCGCGCCGAGAAGGAGGAGTGAGCGCTATGCTGTCGCTGTCGCACTTCCTGATCCTCGCAGCGGCGCTGTTCGCGATCAGCATCGTCGGCATCTTCCTCAACCGCAAGAACGTGATCATCCTGCTGATGGCGATCGAGCTGATGCTGCTCGCGGTGAACATGAACTTCATCGCGTTCTCGTACTACCTGCAGGACATCGCCGGACAGGTGTTCGTGTTCTTTATCCTGACGGTGGCCGCCGCCGAGTCGGCAATCGGGCTGGCGATCCTGATGGCGCTGTTCCGCAACCTGCGGACGATCCATGTCGAGGATCTGGACAGTCTGAAGGGCTGAAAGGGAGGGGAGGGTGCAGCAAGGCTCGATCAACGAGGCCCGCCGCCTGCGCGCCGGAGACGGCGGATGAGCGGCGCGATGAAGCTCGCGCTGTTGGTGCCGCTCGCGCCGCTCGCCGGCGCGATCGTCGCCGGGCTGTTCGGTCGGGTGATCGGGCGCACCTGGTCGCACCGCGTGACCATCGCCGGGGTCGCGGTGGCGTTCGCCGCCTCGTGCGCGATCTTCAACCAGGTCCTCGGCGGCGCCAGCATCGAAGGCACGGTGTACACGTGGCTCGTCTCGGGCGGGGTGAACTTCGAGATCGGCTTCCTGATCGACCGGCTCACCGCGCTCATGATGGTGGTGGTGACCTTCGTGTCGCTGATGGTCCACGTGTACACGATCGGGTACATGGCCGACGACCCGGGGTACCAGCGGTTCTTCGCCTACATCGCGCTGTTCACGTTCTCGATGCTGATGCTGGTGATGGCGAACAACTTCCTGCAGCTGTTCTTCGGCTGGGAGGCGGTCGGCCTGGTGTCGTATCTCCTCATCGGGTTCTGGTACAAGCGCCCGAGCGCGACCTACGCGAACCTGAAGGCGTTCCTCGTGAACCGCGTGGGCGATTTCGGATTCATTTTGGGCGTCGGCCTGGTGCTGGCCTTCTTCGGCAGCCTCGACTACGCGACCGTCTTCGCCGCCGCGCCGGGCAAGACCGGTGCGACGATCGAGATCCTGCCTGGCGCGCAGTGGGCGCTGCTCAGCGTGATCTGTATTTGCCTGTTCATCGGCGCCATGGGCAAGAGCGCGCAGTTCCCGCTGCACGTGTGGCTGCCCGACTCGATGGAGGGCCCGACGCCGATCTCGGCGCTGATCCACGCCGCGACCATGGTGACCGCAGGGATCTTCATGGTGGCGCGCATGTCGCCGCTGTTCGAGCTGTCCGACGCCGCGCTCTCCTTCGTCCTGGCGATCGGTGCGATCACTTCCTTCTTCATGGCGCTCATCGCGCTGGTGCAGTACGACATCAAGCGCGTGGTCGCCTACTCGACGCTGTCGCATCTCGGGTACATGACCATGGCGCTCGGCGCCTCGGCCTACTCGGCGGCGATGTTCCACCTGATGACGCACGCATTCTTCAAGGCGGTGCTGTTCCTCGGCGCCGGCTCGGTCATCGTTGCGCTGCATCACGAGCAGGACATGCGGCGGATGGGCGGCCTGCGCCGGTACATGCCGATCACGTACGCCACCGTGCTGATTGGCGCGCTGGCGAACGCCGGGTTCCCACCGTTCGCCGGGTTCTTCTCCAAGGACTCGATCATCGAGGCGCTGCACGCGGCGCAGCGCCCCGGCGCCGGCTTCGCCTACGCGCTGGCGGTCGCCGGGGTCTTCGTCGGCGCGCTGTACTCCTTCCGGCTGGTCTTTTTCGCCTTCCACGGCAAGGAGCGGTTCGACGCCACGCACCACGGCCACGGCGGCCACGTCCACGGCCACGACGGCGATGGCCACGGCCACGGCGGCGGCGCGCCGCACGAGTCGCCGTGGGTGATCACCGTGCCGCTCGCGCTGCTGGCGCTCCCGTCGATCGCCGCCGGTTGGACCATCGGCTCGGTGCTGTACGGGAGCTTCTTCGGCGGCGCGATCGTGGTGGCTCCGGAGCACACGTGGATCGGGACGCTCGCGCGCGACTTCCACGGCGTCTGGCCGATGATGACGCACGCGCTGACGACGGCTCCGTTCTGGCTCGCGATGGCAGGCCTCGCGACCGCGTGGTACCTCTACATTGCGCGGCCCGATCTGCCCGGCGTCATCCGCAACCGGCTCGGGATCGTCACGCGCATCCTCGAGCGCAAGTACGGCTTCGACGACTTCAATGACTGGTTCTTCGCCGGCGGCGCCCGCGCGGTGGGCACCGGGCTGTGGAAGGGCGGCGACGTGGCCGTCATCGACGGCGTGCTGGTCAACGGGTCGGCGCGGCTGGTCGGGCTGATCGCGCGGATCGTGCGGCGGTTCCAGACCGGGTTCATCTACAACTACGCGTTCACCATGTTCATCGGCCTGCTCGCGCTGCTCAGCGTCTGGCTGTGGCTGTGGCGAGACGCGCTGCCCCGCTGAACGGATGAATCGCTCGACGAGAGGGAGGGGCATACGAGCAAGTGGGAGCTCCCGCTTGTTCGTGCGACCGCTTCTGCGTGCGGGCATGCCGCGAACGTACCCTGGTCCCAGCGTGTGGGAATGCAGGCCGAGATCTACTGGCTGTCGCTCGCGATCTGGGTCCCGGTGCTCGCCGGGCTCGGCGTGATGGCGACCGGCGACGACCGCAACGCGCACATCGCGCGCCCGCTGGCGCTCACCGGCGCGCTGCTCGGCCTCGCCGTCACGCTTCCGCTGTACACCGGCTTCGACGTCGGCACCGCCGAGATGCAGTTCGTCGAGTTCGCGCCGTGGGTCGAGCGGTTCAACATCAACTATCACCTCGGCGTCGACGGCATCTCGGTCGTATTCATCCTGCTGAACAGCTTCGTGACCGTGCTGGTGGTGCTGGCCGGCTGGGAAGTCATCCGAACGCGCGTCAGCCAGTACCTGGCGGCGTTCCTGATCATGTCGGGCCTGATGAACGGGGTGTTCGCTTCGCTCGATGCGATCCTGTTCTACGTCTTCTTCGAGGCGAACCTGATCCCGATGTACCTGGTGATCGGCGTGTGGGGCGGTCCGAACCGCGTGTATGCGGCGCTCAAGTTCTTCCTGTACACGCTGCTCGGATCGCTGCTTTTCCTGGTCGCGTTGATCTACCTGTACAACCACGCCGGCGGCAGCTTTGCGATCGTCGACTTCTGGCGGCTGCCGCTCTCGATGGCCGCGCAGGTGATGCTGTTCCTCGCGTTCTTCGCGGCGTTTTCGGTCAAGGTGCCGATGTGGCCGGTCCACACGTGGCTGCCGGACGCGCACGTCGAGGCGCCGACCGGCGGCTCGGCGGTCCTGGCCGCGATCATGCTGAAGCTCGGCGCGTACGGGTTCATCCGGTTCTCGCTGCCGATCCTGCCCGACGCGAGCGTCGCGCTGTCGGGCTTCATGATTACGCTGTCGCTGGTCGCGGTCGCCTACATCGGCCTGGTCGCGCTGGTGCAGGCCGACATGAAGAAGCTGATCGCGTACTCCTCGATCGCGCACATGGGCTTCGTGACGCTCGGCTTCTTCATGTTCAACGACGGGCGGCTGATCCCGATCGCAATCGAAGGCGCGCTGGTGCAGATGATCTCGCACGGGTTCGTATCGGCCGCGCTGTTCCTGTGCGTTGGGGTGATGTACGATCGCGTGCACTCGCGCATGATCGCCGACTACGGCGGGGTGGCGAACACGATGCCGAAGTTCGCCGCGCTGATGATGCTGTTCGCGATGGCGAACGCGGGCTTGCCCGGCACCAGCGGGTTCGTGGGCGAGTTCATGGTCATCATGGGCGCGGTCAGCCACAGTTTCTGGATCGCATTCGTTGCCGCGACGACGCTCATCACCGGCGCCGCCTACACGCTGTGGATGTACAAGCGGGTGATCTTCGGCGAGATCGCGAACCGGCACGTCGCCGAGCTCGCCGACGCGAACCGCCGCGAGCTGCTGGTGCTCGGACTGCTCGCAGCCGCGGTCCTGGCGATGGGTGTCTACCCGAAGCCGTTCACGGACGTGATGCACTCGAGCGTCGAGGCGCTGGTGAAGCACGTCGCCGTCAGCAAGCTCTGAGCGCCAGGCGCCGACCACGATGACCGATCCGACGCTCCCGATCATGTTCCCGGCGTACGCCGAGATGTTCCTGCTCTGCATGGCGCTGATCGTCCTCACGGTCGACCTGTTCTTGCCGCAGCGGCTGCGCTGGGCGAGCTACGCGCTCACCCTCGCGACCCTCGCCGGCTGCGCGGCGCTGACGCTCGCGATATCCGGCGTGGTCGGCGGGCGTACCGCGTTCACGTTCGGCAACATGTTCGTCGGCGACGCGATGGCGACCGCGCTGAAGCTCGCGTGCTACGTGGCCGTGGCTGCATGCCTGGTGTACTCGCGCCGCTACCTCGAGGAGCGCGGACTGTTGCAGGGCGAGTACTTCGCCCTGATGCTGTTCGCCCTGCTCGGAATGATGGTGATGATCTCGGCGAACCACTTCATCCTGGTCTATATCGGGCTCGAGCTGCTGTCGCTCTGCCTCTACGCGCTGGTTGCGCTCAACCGCGACTCCGGCCGCCTCGACGGAGGCGGCGATGAAGTACTTCGTGCTCGGCGCCATGGCGTCCGGCCTGCTGCTGTACGGCATGTCGATGCTCTACGGCGCGACCGGAACGCTCGAGCTGCCGCAGATCGCGGCGCGCATCGGTGCCGGCCAGGCGCCAGAGCTGGTGCCGGTGTTCGGCCTGGTCTTCATCATCTCCGGGCTCGCGTTCAAGCTCGGAGCGGTACCGTTCCACATGTGGATCCCGGACGTCTACCACGGCGCGCCGAACGCGATGACGATCCTGATCGGTTCGGCGCCCAAGGTCGCTGCGTTCGCGATGGCGATGAGGCTGCTGGTCGACGGGCTGCTGCCGCTGGCGATCGACTGGCAGCAGATGCTGATCGTGCTGGCGGTACTCTCGCTCGCGCTCGGCAACCTGGCGGCCATCGCGCAGGCGAACATCAAGCGGATGCTCGCCTACTCGACCATTGCGCACATGGGCTTCGTCCTGCTCGGGCTGCTCTCGGGCGTGGTAGGCGGCAACCTGCTCTCGGCGGACGAGGCGTACAGCGCGGCGATGTTCTACGTGGTCACGTACGTCCTGATGGCGCTCGGGGCCTTCGGCGTGGTCCTGCTGCTGTCGCGCGCCGGCTTCGAGGCCGACGCGCTCGCGGACTTCAAGGGGCTCAACCAGCGCAGTCCCTGGTACGCCTTCGTGATGCTCGTGCTCATGTTCTCGCTCGCCGGTATCCCGCCGACGGTCGGGTTCTACGCGAAGCTCGCGGTGCTGCAGGCGGTCATCGCCGCCGGGCACGTCTGGCTCGCGGTCGTTGCGGTGCTCTTCTCGCTCGTCGGGGCGTTCTACTACCTGCGCGTCGTCAAGCTGATGTACTTCGACGAGCCGCTGGATGCGGCGCCGATCGAGGCGCGCGCCGACATGCGCGTGCTGCTCTCGGCGAACGGGCTGGCGGTGCTTGCGCTCGGCATCGTCCCGCAGCCGCTGATGGGATTGTGCCTGACGGCGATCCAGCAGTCCTACGGGCTGCGCTGATCTGCCGGCATGAAGAAGCCCGCCGGCGGCGATCTCACCGAGCACCGGGTATCCGGCGGTGAGGTGTACGGCGGTGTCCTGCTGCACGTGCAGCGCGACGCGGTGCGGTTGCCCGACGGGCGGGTCGCCACGCGCGAGTACATCGATCACCCGGGGGCGGTGGCGATCGTGCCAGTGCTCGACGACGGGCGGATCCTGCTCGAGCGGCAGTTCCGCTACCCGATCGGCCGCGTGATGGTCGAGCTCCCCGCGGGGAAGATCGATCGGGCGAGGATCCGCTCGGCACCGCCCGGCGCGAGCTCCTCGAGGAGACCGGGTACACGGCGCGAGAGTGGCGCCACATCGGTACGATCCATCCGCTGGTCGCCTACTCGAACGAGCGCATCGAGCTCTACCTCGCGCGCGGCCTTGCCGAGACCGGGGGCGCGGCCCTGGACGACGGCGAGTTCCTGGAGACCTTTGCGTTGCGGCTTGCCGAGGCCCTGGCGTGGGTGCGCGACGGACGCATCACCGACTCGAAGACCGTGACCGGCCTGCTGTGGACCGAGAAGCTGCTCGCCGGGGAATGGCCGTGAGACCGCGGCGTGTGCACCGGTGGCGCGCGGCGGAGGTTTGCCGCGCGGCGGAGCGCACGGTGCGCGGCGTGCGTGACGAAGATGCGCGACTCACCGCTGGATGGGTCGCCGGGGCGACGGCGGGCTGCGGGGACGCGACAGCAGCAGGTTCGGTGCGATGCGGTTGATCACCTGAACGTGCAGTGGTGCAGGGGCTGCGACGGGCGGGTCGATCCCGCCCGCATCGTGCGCACCGCCCGCGAGATCGCGGACTTCGATCTGCTCTGCCTGCAGGAGGTGGCGGTGAATTTCCCCGGCCTGCCCGGCTCGGCCGGGGAGGACCAGGTGACCGCGATCGCGGGCTTCCTGCCCGCCTATGCACCGGTGTTCGGCGCCGGCGTCGACGTGCGCGGCAGCGACGGGCGGCGGCAGTACTTCGGGAACGTCATCCTCTCGCGACTTCCGGTGCTGCGGGCGTACCGGCACTTCCTGCCGTGGCCGGCCGACCCTACGGCGACGGGAATGCAGCGCGTCGCGGTCGAGACCGTCGTGCAGGCGCCCGCCGGCGTGCTGCGCATCGTGAACACGCACCTCGAGTACTACTCTGCGCTGCAACGGAGCGCCCAGGTCGAGCGCCTGCGCGAGCTCCACGCCGAGGCGGCAGGGCGCGCGGTGAAGGCGGGCGACGCCGACGAGCGCGCGAGCGACGGACCGTTCGCCTGGACGCCGCGCCCGCGCTCCGCGATCCTGGTCGGTGACTTCAATTTCACGCCGGACGATCCACTCCATGCGCGGCTCCAGGAGCTGTTCGGCGGCGGCACGCCGGCCTTCCGCGACGCGTGGTCGGTGGCACACCCGCGCGCCGCGCACGCGCCTACCGTCGGCCTCTACGACAAGGGGCAGTGGCCGGGTGCGCCGCGTACGTGCGACTTCGCGTTCGTCACCGAGGATCTCACCGCGCGGATCGAATCGGTGAGCGTGAACGAAAGGACCCGGGCGTCGGACCACCAGCCGGTGCTGATCGAGCTCGGCGACGGGTAAGGCGCGCTTCGCGCGAACCACCCCGCCGGCTCTCGCCGGCACCCCTCCTTGGAAAGGAGGGCGCGCTTCGCGCGAACCACCCCGCCGGCTCTCGCCGGCACCCTCCTTGGAAAGGAGGGGATTGGGTGCCTCAGTGCAGGAGGAGCCAGGCGAGCGCCGCGACGAGCGCTGCGCTCGCGACGAGCAGAACGCGCGTGCGCACGCGCAGCACCTCGACCGCGGCGATCAGCTTCTCGTCCTGCTCGGCGAGCGTGCGCAGAACCTCGGAGGTCGACAGGAGCTGCGCACGTGCCTCGGTGAGCTCCGCGCGCAGGGCGCGCACCTGCTCGTCGAGCGGCAGCGACTCGTTCGCGGGCGTCCGGGCGCCAGCGGGCTCGCCGGGGCCCGGCTTCTTCAGCGTGCGCCACAGGTCGCGCGCGGTCTTCGCCACCGCGGGCGCAGCAGCGATCACCTCGCCCCACGGGATGACCTTGAACGCGACGAGCCAGTTGAACGCCATAGCGCCCCCGTCACGCTGCCGCGCTCGTCTGCGCGAGGAACGCGCGCAGCGCGTCGAGCACCTCGTCGGGCTTCTCGGCCATCATCGCGTGGCCGCTCTCCCCGGATCTCGGCCACCCGCGCCTCGCGCACCGCCTGGATCAGCGCCTGCGCGGCGCGGCCCGGCGTCATCGCAGTCGCGGCGCGCGACGACGAAGAGGGTGGGGCAGCGGACGCGCGCCGCCGCATCGAGGCCGCCGGCGTAGCCGTTGCACGCCGCGAAGTCGGCGTGCAGCACGCCCGGCCGCTGACGCTGCATCAGGCGCAGGTTCTCGCCAATGACCCAGAAGCCCGGGGGTTGCTCGGGTACTGCGCGTAGGCGCTGTGCGACCAGATGTTGATCATGTCCTGCGCGGCCGGCTCATCGGCGCGGGTCGCCTCGAGCAGCTCCGGCGCGACGCGCATCGGGAATGCGGTGCCGAGCAAGGGCGAGGGCTGGCGACGCGGCTGGGATGGCGCGCGGCGCACTCGAGCGCCGCGAGCGAACCCATGCTGTGGCCGACGAGGTGCGCGCGCGCGACGCCCGCCGCGTCGAGCAACGCCGGTAGCCAGTCGGCGATCGTCTCGATGCACGCGAGCGCCGGTCCTTCGGAGCGCCCGTGGCTCGGCAGGTCGATCGCCAGCACGCCGTAGCCGTGGTGCGCGAGATAGCGGCTCTGCAGCACCCAGACGCAGTGATCGCTCTCGGCGCCGTGGACAAACACCACGCAGGGCAGGTCGGCGTCGAAGCGCCTGCCGCCGGTGGTAGGCGAAGACGCGCTTGCCGCCGACGTCGAGGTCCATCGCGCGCCTCAGGCCTTCTGCGAGGCGCGCAGCGCCGCCGCCAGATCGTCGATCAGATCCTCGGCCGCCTCGAGCCCGATCGACAGCCGCACGGTGCCGGGGCCGATGCCGGCCCCGGCGAGCGCGGCATCGTCCATCCGGAAGTGCGTCGTCGTGGCCGGGTGGATCACCAGCGATTTCGCGTCGCCGACGTTCGCAAGGTGCGAGAAGACCCGCAGCGTCTCGATGAAGCGCCGGCCGGCCGATCGTCCGCCCTTGATCTCGAAGCTGAACACGGCCCCGCAGCCGCGCGGCAGGAGCCGCCGCGCGAGCGCGTGGTCCGGATGCTCCGGCAGGTCCGGGTAGCCCACCGCGGCCACCGCCGGATGCACGGCGAGGAACTCGACTACCTTGCGCGTGTTCTCGACGTGGCGCTGCATGCGCAGCGGCAGCGTCTCGACGCCCTGCAGGACGATCCAGGCAGTGGTCGGGCTCATGCACGCACCGAAGTCGCGCAGCCCCTCGCGCCGCGCGCTGCAGCAGGAACGCAGCAACCGTGGACTCCTCCTGGAAGTCCATGCCGTGGAAGCCGGCGTAGGGCTCGGTCAGCTCGGGAAAGCGCCCCGCGGCCTCCCAGTCGAAAGTGCCTCCGTCCACCAGCACGCCCGCCACCGCAGTGCCGTGCCCACTGAGGAACTTGGTGGCCGAGTGCACGACCAGGTCGGCACCGAGATCGAACGGACGCATCAGGTAGGGCGTCGTGAACGTGGAATCCACGAGCAGCGGCAGCCGGTGCGCGTGCGCGATCTCGGCCACGGCCGGCACGTCGAGCACGTCGAGGCCCGGATTGCCGAGCGTCTCGCCGAAGAGCAGCCGCGTGTTGGGACGGATCGCCGCGCGCCACGCGTCGTGCTCGCGCGGCGCCACGAAGGTGGTGTCGATGCCGAAGCGGGGCAGGGTGTAGGCGAGCAGGTTGTGCGAGCCGCCGTACAGCGCACGGCTCGCGACGATGTGGCCGCCGGCGCCCATCAGCGTGACGATCGCCAAGTGCAGCGCGGCCTGCCCGCTCGCGACCGCGATTGCGCCGACGCCGCCTTCGAGCGCCGCCATGCGCTCCTCGAGCACGGCGTTGGTCGGGTTGGAGATGCGCGAGTACACGTGGCCCGCGCGCTCCATGTCGAACAGCGCCGCGGCGTGGTCGGTGTCGCGGAAGACGAACGAGGTACTCTGGAAGATCGGCACCGCACGCGCGCCGGTGGTCGGATCCGGTCGCTGCCCGGCGTGCAGGCTGAGCGTGTCGAGATGAAGATACTTCGGGCCAGCCATCGCGCCTCCGAGCCGTTCGGGCGGATTCTATCAGGGCGCCGCGACGCCACGCGGCGTCCGGACGCGCGAACGCCGCGTCGGAGGACGCGGCGTTCGGACATGCGAGACGTGGCTAGCCGACGCGCAGCGGCAGGTAGATGCGCGCGTCCTCGCGCTTGACGAGCACCGCGACGTTGCCCTCGGCCTCGGCCGCGAGCCGCCGCAGATCGTCGACGCTCGCGACGCGCTCGCCGTTCAGCGCGAGGATCACGTCGCCCTGGCGCAGGCCGGCCTTGGCCGCCGGGCCCTCTGCCGCCTCCACGACGACGCCGCCCTCGACGCCGTGGCGCTTCTGCTCCGCTTCGGCGAGAGGCCGCACCGCGAGGCCGAGCTTGCCGGTCTGCGGCGCGCGCTCGGCGCCGGCCGCGGCCACGCGCTCGGCCGGCCACTCGCCGACCGTGGTGGAGAGGGTGCGCGCCGCACCCTGGCGCCAGACTTGCATCGACACCGTGGTGCCGGGACGGGTCTCGCCGACGATGCGCGGGAGCTCGATCGACTCGTCGACCGCGCGGCCGTCGAGCGCGAGGATGATATCGCCGCTGCGCACGCCGGCCTTGTCGGCTGGGCTGTCCGGCTCGACCGCGCTCACCAGCGCGCCGCGCGCCTTGTCGAGGCCGAACGATGCGGCGAGCTCGGCGGTCACCGGCTGGATCGTCACGCCGAGCCGACCGCGCTGAACCTTGCCGAACTTCAGCAGATCCTGCTTGATCTTCATCGCGGTCTCGATCGGGATCGCGAACGAGAGTCCCATGTAGCCGCCGGTCCGGCTGTAGATCTGCGAGTTGATGCCCACGACTTCGCCCGCCATGTTGAACAGCGGTCCGCCGGAGTTGCCCGGGTTGATGGCGACGTCGGTCTGGATGAACGGCACGTAGCCCTCGCTCGGCAACGCACGGCTCTTGGCGCTAACGATGCCCGCCGTGACGGTGTTGTCGAGTCCGAACGGCGAACCGATCGCCGCCACCCACTCGCCGACCTCGAGCCGCGACGAGTCGCCGACCTTCACCGCGGGCAGGTCGTCGGCGTCGATCTTCACCAGCGCGACGTCGGCGCGGCGGTCGACGCCGATCACCTTGGCGGTGAACTCGCGCTTGTCGGGGATGCGGACGATCACCTCGGCGGCGTCGGCGACCACGTGCGCGTTGGTGAGGATGTAGCCGTCCGGGCTGATGATGAAGCCCGAGCCCACGCCGCGGTGCGGCATGGGTTGTCTCTCCTCGGGCAACGGCATGCCGAAGCGCCGTAAGAACTCGCGCATCGGATCGCCCTGCTCGAACGGCAGATCGGGCGTCGCGGTGCGGACCCGCTGCGTGGTGCTGATGTTGACGACCGCCGGGCCCTGCGACTTCACCAGTGCGGTGAAGTCGGGCAGCGCGCCTGCAGGCACGGCGACGCTCGCCGGCGCGGCAGCGTGCAGCGTGCGGACCGGCGACAGGGTGCCCCAGAGCGCGCCGACGACGACGGCGCCCGCCAGCACGGCGGGAATCGCGATCGCACGGGCTGTGGCTCTTCTCATTTGCGTTCTCCTCGGAAAGGTGATTTGGGTCCTTGCGGGCGGTTCGGCAGCAAGGACGCGGCGCGGTTCCAGCCGTCAACAGTTTGTTACCGCCCGTAACAGTCCGTTACACCTCGGTGCGGGGTCGGCCGCACCACGGAAGACGGGCGCGGGTCCGGTAAGATCGGCGCCGGGGGGGAGGGGAGATGCCGGAAGGCTCGACGAGGAAGGTGCCGCGCAAGGCCGAACGTGGCGAAGCGCTGCCGGCGACGGCGAGCGCACCGACGCCGGCCATGCCGATCTTCCGGGTGTTCGTGCCGTTCGCGTGCGGCTACTACCTGTCGTACCTCTATCGCACGATCAACGCAGTCATCTCGCCCGACCTGGTACGCGATCTCGCGCTCGACGCGGGCCAGCTCGGTCTGCTGACCAGCACCTACTTTCTCGCGTTCGGCCTCTTTCAGCTGCCGCTCGGGATCCTGCTCGATCGGTTCGGTCCGCGCCGCGTGGACGCCGCGCTGCTCGCGGTCGCCGGCTTGGGCGCGCTCGTGTTCGCGCTGAGCCGCGATTTCGCCGGGCTGGTCCTCGCCCGGGCGCTGATCGGCTTCGGCGTGTCGGCCGCGCTGATGGCCTCGATCAAGGCCTTCACGCTGTGGTTCGCGCTTTCGCGCCTCGCCTCGCTGAACGGCTGGGTGATGGCGATCGGCGGGCTTGGCGCGCTTTCGGCCTCGGTTCCGGTCGAGGCGGCGCTGCGGTTCACCGACTGGCGCGGGGTGTTCGAGGTCCTGGCGGCGCTCACGCTGCTTGCCGCGGGGGCGATTCTGTATCTGGTGCCCGAGCGCGCGGCGCCCGCCGGCGGCGAGCGGCTCGGCGCGATGCTGCGCGGCGTCGCTGGGATCTTCGGCGACGCCGGATTCTGGCGCATCGCCGTGATCTGCATGGCGGTGCAGGCGACCTTCCTGTCGGTGGCCGGCCTGTGGGTCGGGCCGTGGCTGTACGACGTGGCCGCCCTGCCGCGCGGCACCGTGGCGACCTACCTGCTCGTCTTCGCGGTGGCGATGACTGCCGGGTTTGCGTTCTTCGGCACCGCGGCCGACCGCCTGGAGTCCGCCGGCTGGGGCGCCGAGCGCCTCTTCGTGCTGGGCGCGGCGGTGTCGACCGCCGGCTTGGCGCTCGTCGCGCTGGGCGTGACCCGCGCTGCGCTGGCGATCTGGATCGTCGTCTATTTCTCCAGCCCGGCCGGTGCGCTCTCCTACGCGATACTCTCGCGCCGCTATCCGAGCGCGCAGGGCGGGCGCGTCAACACCGCGCTCAACTTCCTGGTGTTCGCCGCCGCGTTCGCCGCGCAGTGGGGCATCGGCGCCATCGTGAATCTCTGGCCGGCGGCGGACGGCGTCTATCCGCTCGCCGCCTTCCGCGCCGCGTTCGGCGCCTGCGTGGCGCTGGAGGTCGCTGCGCTCGCGTGGTGGCTCGCGCCGCGGCGTGCCGCCACCCGCCGGCGGGGCGACTGAGATGTCGCCATGGTGAGGGTTGGGCGCGTCAGGCAGGGACGGTGAGCAAGGGCTTCGTTCGCGATTCCGACCGCGCCTCCGGCGAGCTCCCCGACGGCGACGGCCCCGGGGACGGCACGCCCGAAGCGCGGTCGCGGGCGAAGAACTACATCACGCCTGCCGGCCACGCCCGGCTGCGCGATGAGTTCAAGCGGCTCTGGGAGCTCGAGCGGCCGGAGCTGGTGAGGACGATCGCCTGGGCGGCGTCGAACGGCGACCGTTCGGAGAACGCGGACTACATCTACAGCAAGCGCCGCCTGCGCGAGATCGATCGACGCATCCGGTTCCTCTCGAAGCGCCTGGAGCTCGCCGAGATCGTCGATCCGCTGCAGCGCGACGAGTGCGACCGCGCGTACTTCGGCGCGACGGTCACCGTCCGCTCGGCGGGCGAGACGCGGGAGGTCGCGATCGTCGGCGTGGACGAGGTCGACCCGTCGCGCGGACGCGTCTCCTGGGCCGCGCCGATCGCGCGGGCGCTGCTCGGCGCCCGCGCGGGCGACGCCGTGACGCTGCGTACGCCGGCCGGTGTCGAGGAGCTCGAAGTCGTCGACGTCCGCTATGTGCGGCTCGATTAGGGCGTCGCGGCAGCGGGTCGTCACCAGCGCGCAGGCGGGATCCGGCCGCGCGGCGGACGCGCGGGCATCAGTTTGACGGTGCGTCTCGCGGCGTGCCGGCGAGACGGGTGAAGTCGCCGGCTTTCACCTCGGTCAGGTTTCCGACCTTAAGGCGACGCCGTAGCGCGTCGCGGATCTCGTCGGGCGTGAGTGCCGCGATGCGCGCCTCGAAGTCGATGTCCCAGGCGAACGTGCGGCCGAGCTCGAGGTAGCGGCTCAGGCGCGCGGCGAGCGCGGCGTCGGAGTTGCGCGCGAGATGGCGGCGCTGAGCAGGCCCTTCTTGGCGTTCTCGACCTCCTCGGCGGTGAAGCCCTCCTCGAGCGCGCGTCGGATCTCCTCGCGCACGGCCTGCTCGAGCTTTGCCCGATTCTGCGGCGCGTAAATCGCGCTGATCCCGAACGCGCCGACCGCGTCGTGCGAGCCGGCGGTCAGCCACGAGCCGACGCTGTAGGAGAGGCCGTCGGTCTCGCGGATGCGGCGCCAGAGCCGCGAGTCGGACGAGCCGCCGAGCAGGTAGTTGCCGAGCACCAGCGCCGCAAAATCCGCATCGTCGTCGCGCAGCTCCAGGTTGAGTCCGGCGCGGTAGACCGCGTTGGCCTTGTCCGGCGTTTCGATCACGCGGTCGATCGGCGGCGCATCGAAGTGGCGGGCCGGGATGCGCGCGTACGGCGCTGGCGTCTCCCACTCGCCGAACAGCCGGGTAGCGAGCGGCGCGATCTCGGCCGGATCGAAGTCACCCACCACGGCGAGCTCGCTGTGCGAGGCACCGAGGAAGTCGGCGTGACAGCGGCGTACGTCCTCGAGCGTGACGGCGCGGAGCTGCGCGGCGCGCTCGTCGAGCGTCGGCGTGTAGCGCCAGTGCCCGGACGGGTAGGGCGCGAGGTGGCGATCGATCGCGAGCTCGGCGAGCGCCGCCGGATCGCTGCGCTGGCCGTCGAGCGAAGTGAGGAGGGACTGCTTCACCTGCGCGAACTCGCTCTCGGGGAACGACGGCTCGCGCAGCATCTCGGCGACGAGCTTGAGGGTCTCGGCGAGGTTATCGCGCACGGTGTCGATCGTGGCGCCATCGGTGCCGACGCTCACGTTCGCGCGCAGCCGGTCGAGCGCGTCGCGCAGCTCCGCGCGGCTGCGGTGCCGCGTGCCGCGCGACAGCATGGCGCTCGCGATCGAGCACGCGGTGCTGCGGCCGATGGTGCTCTGCTCGTCGCCCCAGCGCAATACCAGCGTGGCGTTCACCTTGCCGCCGCGGGTGCGCTTGGGCAGCATCGCGAGCTTCATTCCGCCGGGGAGCGCCTCGCGGACGAGCCGTGCCTCGAGGTTCTCCGGTTTCGGATCAGAAGGCCTCGCCGGCCGCGACGTCGCCCGCATCGGCAAGCTCCTTGAGCATGGCCGGGACGTCCGGCGCCGCCGGAACGACAACGCGATCGGGCTGGTCGCGCGGCACGAAGATCCCGAGCGTGCGGTTGGCCGGACGCAGGTACTTGACCGCCGCCGCCTGCACCTCTTCGCGGGTGACCTGGGCGACGCGATCGCGGAACCAGAACAAGAGCCGCCAGTCGCCCATTGCCACGAATTCGGACAGCGTGATGGCGAGCGCGCGCGAATTCGACAGCAGGTCCTCGATGTCGTTCTGGATCTTCCGGCGCGCGCGCTCGACTTCGGCGTCGGTGATCGGCTGAGCGGCGAAACCCTCGACCACACCGAGCAGCGTGTCGCGCGCCGCGTCGAGCGACTGCTGCCTGCTGAGCGCCGCGCCGAAGTAGACCGATCCCGCCTCGCGCGTCTGCCGGCTGTTGCCGAACGTCGCGGTCGCCTTGCCCGGCTCCACCAGCGCCGTGTGCAGCCGGCCCGAAGGCTGCTGCGTCAGGGCAAGGGTCAGCAGCTCGACCGCCGCGAACTCGGGATGGGTGCCGGGCGGCGCGTGGTACATGGCGCTCACGAGCTGGACGTCGCCGACGCGGCGCAGCACGACCTGGCGCTCGCCGTCCTGCGGCGGCTCGACGGTGTAGGTCCTCACGAGCCGGCGCGATGGCCGTGGAATCGCGCCGAAGGTGTCGACGACGAGCTCCAGCGCCCGCTGCGGCTCGAACCGTCCGGCGATCACGAGCGTGGCGTTGTCGGGCTGGTAGTAGCGTCGGTAGAACGCCTGCAGCCGCTCGATCGGGACGTTCTCGATGTCCGAGCGCGTGCCGATGACCGAGCGCCCGTAGTTGTGCCAGTGGTAGGCGGTTCCGATCATGCGGTCGCGCAACAGCCCGAACGGGCTGTTCTCGCCCGATTCGAATTCGTTGCGCACCACCGTCATCTCGCTCTCGAGGTCGGCTTTGGACACGTGCGAGTGGACCATCCGGTCGGCCTCGAGCGCGAGCATGGCCGCGAGGTTGTCCTCGCTCGCGGGGAAGGTCCCGAAGTAGTTGGTCCGGTCGAACGACGTCGTGCCGTTGTAGCGCACGCCGCGCTTCATGAATTCGCCCTTGATGTTGGGATGGCGCGGCGTGCCCTTGAACAGCATGTGCTCGAGCAGGTGCGCCATGCCGCGCTCGCCGTAGTCCTCGTGGCGCGAGCCGACCAGGTAGGTCACGTTGACCGTGATCGTGTCCTGCGAGGCGTCCGGCGCGAGCAGCACTTGCAGCCCGTTCGGCAACCGGAACTCGGTGATGCCGGCTACGGTGGGGCCCTGGGCGGTGCCGGCGGGCGGCACGGCAGCCGCGCCCGCGTCAAGCGGGACCAGCGCGGCGGCGAGAAAAAGGACGAATGCGCGGATCGTCCGGCGGGATCGTTTCATTGCGGTGGTCTCGCTCCGGCGGGGGTCGCTGGAACGCGATTCTAACCGGTCAGGCGGCCGGGACCGCGCGCGCGACGCGGGGGACGGGCATTCCAGGCAGGCGGGTCGCAATGATGCTGTGGACAGGGCCGCGACGAGAACTGCCACGACGGCGAGGGTCGGGTTCGGATCGCCGCCGGGGCCGCCGGGCATTGCCCCGCCCGCAGCCATCCCGGGCGCCGCGCCCACTCGCCGCGAGTGTGCAAACTCGAGCACGCTCAGACGCTTGGACGCGTTGCTTCGAGCCGCATCCCTCTGATCTAATGTCGCGCTATGATCGGCCTGCCGCAGCCCGCCGCAGACACGGACACGGCGCCCGCTCTCGCGTGGCGCGCGAGCCCGCTCCTGCGGCATCCGGCGATCGCCATGGTCGCGGCCTGCGCGTTGGTCGCGCTCGTGTGGACAGCGGTGCTGGCGTCGGTGTCGGCCGGCCAAGCCGGCGCCGCAGCGATGGACACGCTGGCGGTCGTTCCCGCCGCGATCGTGTCGCTCGCGCTGCTGGTTGCGGGATGGATCGGGTGGCGCTGGCTCGCCCAGTCGGCTCGCGCGAGTGAAGTACTCGGCGCGCGCGAGCTGCCGCGCGGTGCGGTCGGCTGGCGAGCGCAGCTCGCTGCGATCGACACCCTGTGCGAAAGCCACGCGCATCTGCGTGCGCTGCTTGACGCGATGGACCAGGGACTCGTGCTGCGCGGCGTGCCCGACGCCCGGCTGCTCTTCTGCAACCGCTCCGCCACGCGCATCCTCGGCGCCGAGCCGGACCCGGCCGGCGATTGGGCGGCGCCGACGGCCGGCTGGCGGGCGTTCGACGAGGCCGGTCGGGCGCTCGATCCGGGAATGCTGCCGATCGCAGACACTGCCCACGGCGGCGAGCCGAGCGGCAACGGCGTCACGCGGATTGTGCGCGTCGACGGCTCCGAGGTCTGGCTTTCCTCGAAATCGACCCCGCTGTTCCGCCTCGGCGAGTCGCGGCACCATGCGGTGCTCACCACGTTCGGCGACGTGACTTCGCTCAAGAAGGCCGAGATCGTCGCGCGCGATGCGTGGCACGCGCTCGAGACGCTGGTCGACGACGTCGACGGCGCGGTCTATCGCGTGCAATGGGGCGATACGCCGCGGGCGCTCTACGTGAGCGAGGGCATCGAGCGCCTCACCGGACGGCGCGCGGAGGATCTCTTGCGCGGCCGCGCACTCTATCGCGAGCAGGTCATCGCCGGGCTGGAGGACCGCGCACGCCTGGACGCTGCGGTGACCGACGCGATCCGCACCGGCGGCCGCTACGAGATCGAGTATCGCATCCGCCACGCGGACGGAACGCTGCGATGGATGCTCGACCGGGGCCGCGCCGTCGGCGACCGGGCGGGCGCGCCGGTGGTCGAGGGCCTGGTTACCGATATCACGGCGCGCAAAGCCGTGGAGGAGAGCCTGCGCGCGCGCTCCGAGCAGCTGCAGGCGATCCTCGACGGCATCGACCAGGGGCTCACGCTGTGCGACGCGGACGGCCGGCTGGCCGTATGGAACCGGCGTTTCCCGGAGCTGTGGGGTCTGCCGGCGGAGTCGATGCGCGAAGGCGTGACGACGGAGGAGATCCTGCGGCTGCTCGCTGCGAACGGCGAGTACGGCCCGGAGCACCCGCAGCGCCGAGTGCGCGAGCGGCTGGCGCGCATGGACGGTGCGCAGACGTCGGTCCACGAATGGGTGCGGCCGAACGGCGCCGTGCTGGAGATGAGCCAGAGGCCCACGCCGTCGGGCGGGCTCGTGCGAGTGCACACGGACATAACCGAACGGCGCCGGGCCGAAGCGGCGTTGCGCGAGAGCGAGAGCCGCTACCGGACGCTGTTTGACGCGAACCCGAGCCCGATGCTCGTCTTTGACGCCGATTCATACGAGATTCTCGCGGTGAACCAGGCGGCGCTAGACGAGTATGGCTACAGCCGCGAGGAGTTCCTCGGCATGAGGCTCGCCGATCTGCACGATCCGGCGGAGTGGCAGCGGGTCCTGACCGACAGCCGCTCCCGGAAGGAGGAGGCGCGGCTGGTGCTCGACCTGCGGCATCGGCGCAAGGACGGCAGCGAGCTGGAGGTCGTGGTGCGCTCGCGTCCGCACGTGCTCGGCGGCCGCAACGCGCGCATCGCGCTGGTGCACGACGTGAGCGCGCGCAAGCGCGCCGAGCACGTCCTCGCGTCGAAGAACGCACAGCTCGAGGCGATCCTGGAGAACATGGCGCAGGGCGTTTCGATGTGGGACGCGAACCTGCGGCTGATCGCCTGGAACGACCGCCACGAGCAGATCTTCCGCTTCGCCAAGGGGTTCCTGAAGCCGAGCTTGCCGTTCGCCGACCTCTGCCGCGCGATGGCCGCGCGCGGCGATTTCGGCCCGGGGGACCCGAACGGTCGCGCCGGGGTGCTCGTCGCGCAGATGGCGCGCCGGGAGCCAAACCTCTACGAGGTCACGCTGGCCGACGGGCGCACGCTCGAGGTCCGCTCTGCGCCGCTGGAGGACGGTGGAACGCTGTGCACGATTTCGAACGTCACCGATTGGCGGCGCGCCGAGCTGGCGATCCGGCGCAAGTCCGCCGAGCTCGAGTCGCTGCTCGACAGCATGGTCGACGGCGTCGTCATGCTCGACGCCGCGCTGCGCGTCGCCGCCTGGAACCGGCGCTACCGCGAGCTCTTCGGTATTCCCGAGGAAGCGGTGCACGCCGGCACGAGCTACGCCGAGCTCACGCGCTTCTACACCGGCCGGGCGGGAACTGGCGAGATCGACGTCGAGGAGATCGCGCGTCTGCGCGCGTCGGGCGCGCACGGCGGCATCGGGTACTCGCGTGAGCTGCACGGTCCGGAGGGGCGGATCGTCGACGTGCGCTCGATGCCGGTGCCGGGCGGCGGCACGCTGCGCACCTACACCGATATCACCGAGCGAAAGGCGGCCGAGGAGACGCTGCGCCGGCGCCGCGAGCTCGAATCGCTGATTCTCGCGATCTCCGCGCGCTTCATGGCGCTCAACCCGGAGGCGGCCGACCGCGCGGTGGAGGAGGCGCTCGCGCGCGTCGGAACCTTCGTCGGCGCCGACCGCTGCTTCGTCGCCGAGATCGACCAGGACGGCCGCCACTACACCCGCCGATTCGAGTGGTGCGCGACCGGCGTCGAGCCGGCGCCGCAGGCACGCCAGCGGTTGCCGCTCGAGGCGGCGCGGCCGGCGTGGACACCGCTGCTCGCCGGGGAGCCGTTCCAGCTCGCCCGCCGCGACGATCTGCCGCAGGGTGCCGAGGGGTGGCGTGCCGTGCTGCAGCAGGCCGGTACGCGGTCGATCGCAATAGTCCCGCTGGTGCTGAGCGGACGCACGGTGGGCTCGTTCGGGTTCGACGTGGTGCGCGCCGAGCGTACGTGGACCGAGGACGAGCTGCTGCTCTTCCGCGTCACCGCCGACCTCATCGCGAGCGCTCTCGAGCGCAAGCGCGCCACCGCGGCGCTGCGCTTCCGCGCCGAGCTCGAGGAGCTGGTGCTCGCAGCCTCGACGCGGCTGATCAGTATGGCGCCCGAGGAAATCGACAGCGCGATCACCGGAGTGCTGGGTCTCGCCGGCGGCTTCCTCGGCTGGGATCGCGCCGCAGTCGTGCTTCTCGACCCCACGCGGACCTACCGGTACATGACTCACGAGTGGTGCGCCGAGGGTGTCGCGTCTTCGGCGCCGCAGCGCCGGCAGCCGGTGCCGGTGGCCGACTTCGCAGAGATCTGGCGCCAGGTGCTCGCGGGCGAGCCAGCCCAGCGCAACGTCGAGGATCTCGCGCCCAGTTCGGCGTTGCGCGCCGGATGGGGAGGCGGCCGGCGTACGCTCGAGCCTATCGCTGCCGCTCGCATCCGGCGGGCGCGTGATCGGGGCGATCTCGTTCGACGCATGTCGCGCGCCGCATCGTCTCAGCGAGGAGGAGGTCAGACTGACGCGCGTCATCGGCGACACGGTCGTCGGCGCGATGGAGCGCAAGGGCGCGCACGAGAGGCTCGCCTCGCGCCTCGCCCTCGAGCAACTGATCCTCTCGATCTCCACGCGCTTCATAAACCTGCCCCCGGAGGCGCTCGACGCCGCGCTTGCCTCCGCGCTCGAGGAGGTCGCCACCTTCATCCACGCCGACCGCGGCCACGTCGACCTGCTCGATGCGACCGGCGAGCGCTACACCGTGCCCTATCAGTGGTGCGCGCCTGGCGTCGCGCCGGCGCCGCACCGCGCCGGGGAGCAGCTCACGCGCGGGCGCTATTCGTGGGACATCTTGCTCCGGGGCGAGATCCTGCTCGTGCGCAGCGCATGCGATCTGCGCGAGCCTGCCGCCGAATACCGGTCGTTGCTGGAGGCGGCCTCGATCCGGTCGCTGCTCGGCGTGCCGATGACGATCCAGGGGCGCGTCATCGGCGCGCTCGGCTTCGACATCGTGAACGGAGAGGAGCCGTGGAGCGAAGAGGCGCTGCCGCTGCTGCGCGTGGTGGCCGACATCTTCGCCGGCGCCATCGAGCGGCGTCGGCACCGCGCAGGCGCTCGCCGCGAGCGAGGCGATGCTGACCCGGACGAGCGCGATCGCCCGCGTCGGCGGCTGGGGGCTCGATCTCCCGCGCGGCGAGCTCTACTGGGGCGGCGAGGTGCGGCGGATCCTGGAAGTCGCACCCGACTATCGTCCGACGCCCGCGACCGCCGAGAGCTTCGTCGCGCCCGACGCACGCTCGACGCTGAATGCCGCCGTACGGCGGTGCGCGCGCCACGGCGAGCCGTTTGATCTCGAGCTTTCGGTCTCGACCGCCGCAGGACGCGCGCGGTGGGTGCGTATGCAGGGCGAGCCGGTATACCAGGCCGGCCGCGTGCGCGCGCTCGCCGGCGCGGTGCAGGATATCACCGATCGCAAGCACACCGAGCTCGCGCTGCAGGCGCGCATCGGCCTCGAGTCGCTGATCCTGGCGATCTCGACGCGCATGATCAATCTGCCGGCCGACCAGCTCGACGCTGCGGTCCTGAACGCGCTGCGCCAGGTCGGCGAGTTCCTCGGCGTCGACCGCGGCTACGTGAGCCTGCTCGACGAGACGCGCACCGTGTTCTCGACGCCCTACCAGTGGTACGCGCCGAGCGCTGGGCCGGCGGTACACCGGCAGCAGCCGCAGCCGGTCGCGCGCTTCGCCTACGGGTGGAATCGCCTGCTCCGAGGCGAGGTGCACTGCGTGCACCACACGGCCGAGCTCCCGCGGGGCGAGGCGATCTACCGCGCGGCACTCGAGGAAGCCGGCATCGTTTCGATGTTGACCGTTCCGCTGATCGTCCGCGGCGAGGCGATCGGTGCAGTCGGCTTCGAGCGCCTGGGCGCGGGCAGCGATTGGGGCGAGGAGGTGCTGGTCCTGATGAAGGTCGTCGCCGACATCCTGGTCAATGCGATCGAGCGCGACCGGACGCACGGCCAGGTGCGCAGGCTGAACGAGGAACTCGAACAGCGGGTGCGCGAGCGCACCGCACAGCTCGAAGCGACCAACGCCGAGCTCGAGTCTTTCTCGTACTCCGTGTCGCACGACTTGCGCGCGCCGCTGAGGCATATCGAGGGCTACAGTCGGATCCTCGAGCAGGAGCACGCGGCCGGGCTCGACGAGCAGGGTCGGCTTTTCCTCGGGCGCGTGCGCGCGGCAGTGGAGCGCATGGGGCAGCTCATCGACGATCTGCTCGCGCTGTCGCGGGTGACCCGCGCCGACGTGCGCATCGAGGTGGTCGACCTATCGGCGCTCGCAACCGCGGTCGCGCAGGAGCTGTTCGCGAGCGAGCCCGGGCGCGGACACGAGTGGACGATCGAGCCCGGACTGCGCGCGAACGCGGACCGCCGGCTGATCATGATCGTGCTGCAGAACCTGCTTGGCAACGCATGGAAGTACACCCGGCATGCGCCGGTATCGCGGGTACGCTTCGGGCAGGCCGAGCGGGACGGCGGCCAGGCGTTCTTCGTCCGCGACAACGGTGCGGGTTTCGATCCGGCTTACGCCGGCAAGCTCTTCAAGCCGTTCCAGCGCTTGCACGGCGCCGAGGAGTTCGAGGGGACCGGTATAGGTCTTGCGACCATTCACCGCATCGTCGCGCGGCACGACGGCGCGGTGTGGGCGGAGGGCCGCCCGGGCGAGGGCGCGACGTTCTGGTTCCGGCTGCCCTGAAGGCCCGGGACGCCGCCTCACGCCTCCGGCGGCCGCTCGTTCAGCACCAGCCAGAATTCGGCGACGCGGCGCAGCGCATCGACAAAATCGTCGAAGGCGGTCGGCTTCCTCACGTATGCGTTCGCGTTCAGGCCGAGCGCCGCCGCAACGTCGCGTGGCTCCACCGAGGTCGACAGCATGACTACCGGGACCAGCCGCGTACGCGGGTTGCTCCGGATGCGCTTCAGGACCTCGATGCCGTCGAGACGCGGCAGCTTGAGGTCGAGCAGCACCAGGGCCGGCACGGGGCGCGCCGCGGCGTCCAGCCCGTGCAGGCGTTCGAGCGCGGACTCGCCGTCGTGCGCCACCTCGACGCGGGCACCGAAGCCGCTTCGCGCGAACGCGCGCAGCGCGAGCGCCGCCTCGTCCGGGTCGTCCTCGACGAGCAACACGACAGCCCGATGGGCCGGGCCTGCGGCCATCCGCTCCCCTACGACCTGTTCCGCCGCATCGGTTGCCGGCGGGGCGGCCGCCCGCGGCCCGGCGGCCTGCGGCCGCACGCCGGGCGACTTCCTGGTTGTCAGCGGTGCGCACCGCCACCGGCAATGACGGCGTCATCGTAGCGCGGCGCCGGCGGTCGCGTCTGTCAACAATTGTCACACGCCCCGAGCCGTCCGCCGGGGGCGTCCGCCGCGCCGTTCCGCGCGCGCGGAAACCGGGTGGGCCGGGGATTGAAACGCTCCGCGGGCGCCCGCATCTCGGCCCGGGTGGCCAAACCGGGGAGCGCGGCGATGAGAGCGGCACAGAAGGAGACGCTGGTATTCCAGACCGAGGTGAAGCAGCTGCTGCACCTGATGGTCCACTCGCTGTACAGCAACAAGGAGATCTTCCTGCGCGAGCTCGTCTCGAACGCCTCCGACGCGGCCGACAAGCTGCGCTTCGAGGCGCTTTCCGCGCCCGGACTGCTGGCCGAGGATCCGGATCTGCGGATCCGCGTCAGCGTGGACCACGCCGAACGCACGATCACCGTATCCGACAACGGCGTCGGCATGTCGCGCGACGAGGTGGTCGCCAACATCGGCACCATCGCCAAGTCCGGGACACGCGAGTTCCTCGCTGCGCTCACCGGCGACCAGGCGCAGGACGCGCGCCTGATCGGCCAGTTCGGCGTTGGTTTCTACTCGTCGTTCATCGTCGCCGACCGCGTGACCGTGCTCACGCGTCGCGCCGGGCTGGCGGCCGACGCCGCGGTGCGCTGGGAATCGGCCGGCGCGGGCGAGTACACGCTGGAGGGCGCCGACAAGCCGGCGCGCGGCACCGACGTGATCCTGCACCTGCGCGACGGCGAGGACGACCTGCTCGACGAGGCGCGGCTGCGTTCGATCATCCGGCGCTACTCGGATCACATCGCCATTCCGATCATGATGACGAAGCGGCAGTGGGACGACGAGACGAAGGCGTACCGCGCCGGCGCCGAGGACGAGACCGTAAACCAGGCAAGCGCGCTGTGGGCGCGTCCGCGCTCGGAGATCTCAGACGAGCAATACCAGGAGTTCTACAAGCACGTCGCGCACGACTTCGAGCCGGCGCTGGCCTGGACCCACAACAAGGTCGAGGGTCGCCAGGAGTACACCCAGCTGCTGTACGTGCCGTCGCACGCACCGTTCGATCTGTGGGATCGCCACCAGCGCAAAGGCATCAAGCTGTACGTCCGTCGCGTGTTCGTCATGGAGGACGCCGGCGAGCTGCTGCCCGCCTACCTGCGCTTCGTGCGTGGCGTGGTCGACTCGAACGACCTGCCACTCAACGTCTCGCGCGAGATCCTGCAGGAATCCAAGGACGTCGAGGCGATCCGTTCGGGGTGCGCACGACGCGTGCTCGGATTGCTCGAGGAACTCGCTGCCAAGGAGCCGGAAAAGTATGCGACGTTCTGGAAGGAGTTCGGGCGCGTGCTCAAGGAGGGCGTGGGCGAGGACGCCGCGAACCGCGAGCGCATCGCAAAGCTGCTACGCTTCGCGTCGACCCGCGCCGACACCGACGCGCAGAGCGTCTCGCTCGCCGACTATGCCGCCCGCATGAAGCAGGGGCAAGGGGCGATCTACTACCTGACCGCCGAGACGTTCCTCGCCGCGCGCAACAGCCCGCATCTCGAGGTGTTTCGCGCGAACGGCGTCGAGGTGCTGCTGCTCTCCGACCGCGTCGACGAATGGGTGGTCGCGCACCTGCCCGAGTTCGACGGCAAGCCGCTCGCCTCGGTGGCGCGCGGCGACCTCGACCTCGGCGTGCTCGCGGGCGAGGCGGCGCAGTCCAGCGAGGCGCAGCAGGCCGAGGAATACAAGGAGGTCATCGCAAAGCTCGAGGCTGCGCTCGGCGAGCGGGTCAAGGCCGTGCGCGTGAGCCGGCGCCTGACCGCCTCGCCGGTGTGCCTGGTGGCCGACGAGCTCGACCTTGGAGGGAATCTGCAGCGCATCCTCAAAGCGGTGGGGCAGACCGCGCCGCAGTGGAGGCCGATTCTCGAGGTGAATCCCGGCCACTTGATGCTGCGGCGGCTGAAACAGGAAGACAAGCGCTTCGACGACTGGGCGCTGCTCCTCTTCGAGCAGGCGCTGCTCGCCGAGGGCGGCACGCTCGACGACCCGGCCGGATTCGTCCGCCGCATGAATGAGCTGATGCTGGAGATGGCCGGTAATTCGGGTGACGGGTGATCACTCACCGCGCATCACCCGCTTGAAGCCGCCACGACGCGGTTGCGCCCGGCTTCCTTGGCGCGGTAGAGCGCCTTGTCGGCCCACTCGATCAGCCGCTCGGGCGCGGTCTGCGACCGTGGCTCGGCGCAGGCGACCCCCATGCTCAGCGTGACCACTTGCGCGGCGCTCGAGGCGGCGTGCGGAATCGCCTCCCCGTGCACGCCGCGGCGCACGCGCTCGGCCACCTCGGCCGCGCCCCAGAGCGGCGTGTCGGGCAGGACCAGCGCGAACTCCTCGCCGCCGTAGCGGGCGGCGAGATCGGTCGGACGGCGGCATTCGCGGCGCAGCACCTGCGCGACCCGCTTGAGGCACTCGTCGCCCTGCGCGTGCCCGTAGCGGTCGTTGAAGCCCTTGAAGTGGTCGACGTCGCACATCGCGAGCGAGAGTGGTTGCCCGGTGCGTGCGGCACGCATGAGCTCGGTGGAGAGGTGCTCGTCGAATCGGCGCCGGTTGGCGAGCCGGGTGAGCCCATCCTCGCGCGACAGGCGCGCGAGCGTCTGGTTCGCCGCCTCGAGGTCGGCCGAGAGCCGCGCGAGATTTCGGTGCATGGCGTCGATCCGCTGCATGGCGCGGATCTTTGCGCCCAGGACGACCTGGCTCACCGGCTTGATCAGGTAGTCGTCGCCGCCTGCGGTGATCGCGCGGTCGAGATCCTGGTCCTCGTCGCTCGCCGACAGAAAGATGATCGGCAGCCAGTCGCTGCCCGACAGATCGCGCAGCTTGCGCGCGACCGCATAGCCGTCGAGGTCGGGCATCGTCACGTCGAGCAGTACCAGGTCCGGCCGTGCGTGCAGGAACCGTTCGATCGCCTCGCCGCCGCTGCCGGCGCAGGTGGCCGAATGACCGAGCCGCGTGACCATGCCCTCGAGCGCGGCACGGATCGTACGTGAATCGTCGACGATGAGGATCTTCATGCCGGATGGGGGGCGGGCGCGGGTCCCCGGCTGGATTATCGACGAGAGGCCGGGCGGGATCGACCCTTGCCTCACCCCGGTGTGGCGCGCGTCACGTCCGCGCCGACCGGGGCGGACCAGGTGCCGGTCCCAGGCGGTTACTCAGAGCTGCGCGAGCATCGCCTCCGCGCCCGAGACCTCGTACTTGCCGGGCGCTTCTATGTTCAGACGCCTCACTACGCCGTCCTCGACCAGCATCGAGTAGCGGGCCGAGCGGATGCCCATGTTGCGGGGGGTAAGGTCGAGTTCGAGCCCGAGCTTCTTCGTGTAATCGGCGCTGCCGTCGGCCAGCATCCGCACTTTGCCCGCCGACTTCTGGTCGCGGCCCCACGCGTTCATGACGAACGCGTCGTTCACCGCGACGCACCAGATCTCGTCAACGCCCTTCGAGCGCAGTGCTTCGTAGTTATGGACGTAGCTCGGCACGTGCTTGGCCGAGCAGGTCGGCGTGAACGCGCCCGGCAGTCCGAAGATTACGATCCTCTTTCCCTTGGCGAGCTCGGCCACCGAGTGATCCCGCGGGTTGACCGGGCAACCGGTCGCATCGAATTCGACGGATTCGGACAGCTTGCCGTCGGGCAAGCGGTCGCCGACTTTGATGGTCATGGGTCGTTCTCCTCGTTGGATCGCACCTCCGGCGACACGGACGCCAGCGGGATGCGGGGCGAGGATGGCCGAACTCCGGCGCAAAGTCAAAAGCGTCACGGCCGCAGTCCGCGATTCCGTTGAGGGACAAGGGCTTTGCGGCTATAGTTGACAGTTCTTGCCGCGTCGCAAACGCCATGGCCGTCGCCGCAGTCGCCCACCAGGAACGCCGCCTGACGCTCGTCGAGGTGGTGAACGCGCTCATCGCTGACGGCCATGTCGTGCGCGAGGAGTGCGAGCGGCTGGTTGCCGAGCGCCGCATGCACCGCGGCGGCGTGCACCCGCTGGTGGTGATCGCCGACCAGAAGTGGAAGTCGGCGCTGCCGCCGCACAAGCCGCTCACCCTCGAGTTCGTCACCGAGTGGTTCGCCGGTCGGATCGGTATGCCCTACTTCCACGTCGATCCGCTTAAGATCAACTTCTCCGCGGTGACCGATATCATGTCGAGCGCGTACGCCGAGCGCTTCAAGATCCTGCCGGTCGACGTGAGCTCGAAGGAGGCCGTCATCGCCACGGCCGAGCCCTACCTGCGAGAGTGGGAGCAGGAGCTCGCGCGCATCCTCAAGCTCGGGATCAAGCGGGTGTTTGCGAACCCGCTCGATATCAACCGCTACATCGTCGAATTCTACAACCTCGCCAAGTCGGTCAAGCGCGCGGCGAAATCTGGAGAGAGTCGCTCGGAGCTCTCGAACTTCGAGCAGCTGGTCGAGCTCGGCAAGGCGAATCGCCAGCTCGATGCCAACGACCAGCACATCGTCCACATCGTCGACTGGCTGTGGCAGTACGCGTTCGACCAGCGCGCGAGCGACATCCACATCGAGCCGCGCCGGGAGCTCGGCAACGTGCGCTTCCGCATCGACGGCGTGCTGCACAACGTCTATACCCTGCCGATGCCGGTGGTGGCGGCGATGACCAGTCGCATCAAGATCCTCGGTCGCATGGACGTGGTCGACAAGCGGCGGCCGCAGGATGGCCGAATCAAGACGCGCACCGCCGACGGGCAGGAGGTGGAGCTCAGGCTCTCGACGCTGCCCACCGCGTTCGGCGAGAAGCTGGTGATGCGGATCTTCGACCCGGAGGTGCTGGTCAAGGATTTCAGCGAGCTCGGCTTCTCCGACGAGGACAAGGTGCGCTGGAACGAGATGACTGCCAAGCCGAACGGTATCATCCTGGTCACCGGGCCGACCGGCTCGGGCAAGACGACCACGCTCTATTCGACGCTGAAGTCGCTCGCGACGCCGGAGGTGAACGTCTGCACGATCGAGGACCCGATCGAGATGATCGAGCCCGCGTTCAACCAGATGCAGGTGCAGAGCGCGATCGATCTCTCGTTCGCCGAGGGCGTGCGCGCGCTGATGCGGCAGGATCCGGACATCATAATGGTCGGCGAGATCCGCGACCTGGAGACCGCCGAGATGGCGATCCAGGCGGCGCTCACCGGCCACCTCGTGCTCTCCACGCTGCACACGAACGATGCCGCCACGGCGGTGACGCGGCTGCTCGATCTCGGCGTACCCGCCTACTTGCTGAACGCAACCATTCTGGGCGTCATGGCGCAGCGGCTGGTCCGGACGCTGTGCCCGGAATGCAAGCAGAAAGTGCCCTACGGGGCCGAGCGCGCTGCCGACGTCTCGTGGGACGAGCTGGTGGCGCCCTGGAAGGCGCGTCGACCGCATCATGTCTACCGCCCGGTGGGCTGCCTGGATTGCCGCATGACCGGATTCCGCGGCCGCAGCGGCATCTACGAGGTCATGCTCCTCTCGCCGGCGATCAAGCGCCTGGTGACGGGCCAGGGCGACCTCGGGCAGATCCGCGAGCAGGCGTACAAGGAAGGCATGAAGAGCCTACGAATCAGCGGTGCAATGAAGGTGGCGTCCGGTCTGACGACCTTCGAGGAAGTCCTCAAGGCGGCGCCGCCGCACCAGCCGGACCATTGAGCGCTCGCGGCCGTCTCGACGACGCCCGAGCGCGGCAGCCGCAGTGCATGAGCCATGAACTCGCCGCCGTCCGCCCAGCAGGCGCGTGAGGGCCCGGCGACGCGGCGCAGCCCGCTTGGCCGCGATCTGCTCGGCGCCGCCGGCCTTGCCTTGGCATACGTTCTGGCGGCGCGCGTCGGGTTCCACGTTGCGCCGCTGCACGCTGGCGTGCCCGCCCTCTGGCTCGCCTCCGGGGTCGCGCTTGCCGTCCTCGCCCTGCGCGGGCCGCGCCTCGCCCCCGCGGTCCTCGTCGGCGGCGCGGCCGCGGGCGCCTGGTCCGGATTGCCGCTGGCCGCAGCAGTCGGTGCGGGCGCTGGCGCCGCGCTCGCGGCGCTCGCCGGCGCGTTGCTGCTCGCGCACGCCCACGATTTCCAGCCCACGCTGCGACGCGGACGCGACGTATTTCTGATGCTCGCGGCGGCGGCCAGCGCCGCGTCCGTCAGCGCGACCGTCGGGACGGCGAGCCTGTGGTTTTCCGGGGCCGAGCCGGCCGTCGCATCGATCGGCGCATGGCTAGCATGGTGGGGCGGGGATGCACTCGGCGTGCTGATCCTCGCGCCCGCGGTGTTCGCCTGGACCGCGCAGCCGCGCCCAGATCGCGTCGCGGCGGGCGCGATCGCCTATGGCATGCTGATCGGTGCGGGTCTGCTCGTCGCGTCGAACGCGCTCGGCGAAGCGTTCGCTGTTCGGACCGCCCTGCCGGTGGCCGCCTTCGCGCTCGCCCCGGTGGCGGTGCTACCCGCGATCCGCTTTCCGCTCAGGGAGGTGGCGAGCTTCAATCTCACGGTCGCGGCGGTGTGCGTAGTCGGAGTCGCGGGCGGTCTGGCGAGCGACGCGTCCGGCCCAAACCGACTACGAGCGTGTGACGCTTCACGCGATGCTCGCGACGCTCGCCGTGCTGACGCTCACGCTCTGTGCGATCGGCGCCGCCGGCCGTGATGCCCAGGTGCGGCTGCGCCAGAGCGAGGCGCGCTTCCGCAGCCTGACCGCGCTCTCGGCCGACTGGTACTGGGAGATGGACGCCGAGCTGCGCTTCACCTCGATGAACGGCAACGTCGCGGCCACGGGCGGCATCGCGCCCGAGTTGGTGCTCGGCAAGCGGCGCTGGGAGCTAGAGGGATTTGAGGCGCTGAACGGCACCTGGGATGCGCACCGCACCGACCTCGAGGCACGGCGCCCGTTCCGCGACCTGCACGTGCGGCGCACGCTGCCCGACGGTAGCGTGCGCTACGCGCGCTTGAGCGGCGAGCCCGTGCTCGACGAGGCCGGCACGTTCGTGGGCTATCGCGGCGTCGGGCGCGACATCACCGCGGAGCTGGGTGCGGAGCAGGCGCTGCGCGACTCGGAGCAGCTCTTCGCGCACCTGTTTGACGCCAGCCCGCAGGCGATGGCGCTCAGCCGGATGGACGATCAGGCGCTGATCGAGGTGAATGCGGCCTGGTGCGCGCTGTCGGGCGTGCCGCGCGAGGAGGCCATCGGTCGGTCGGTGCCAGAGCTCGATCTGCTCGAGAACCCTGATGCGCGCGAAACGATCCGCCGCGGACTCGAGGCGAGGGGGGCGGTGCGCGATGTCGAGCTCCGGTTCCGGCCGTCGCGGCGGCGGCATTGCCGAGGTGCTGTACTCGGGCTCGGTGCTGAGGCTGCACGGCGAGCGCTGGGTCGTCGCCTCGCTCGTCGACGTCACCGAGCGCAACCGCGTGGAGCGCGAGCTGCGCGAGTCGCGCGGCCGGCTCGAGGCGATGTTCCGCGACAATCCGCAGCCGCTCGCGATCTCCGCGTGGCAGGACGGGCGGATCATCGACGTGAACGACGCCTGGATCCGTACCTACGGCTACCCGCGCGGGGGGCTTGTCGGGCGCAGCTTCGCCGACATCGAGCTATGGGTCGAACCGGGGGCGCGCGACGCAATGTACGAGCAGGTGCGCGCGACCGGAACCGTGCGCGACCTGCCCTGCCGCTGGCGCACGGGGGCGGGAGCGCTGGTCGAAGTGCTGTTCTCCGGCCACCGCGCCGAGCTGGGCGGCGAGACGGTTATGCTCTCGAGCAGCACCGACGTGACCGAGAGCAACCGGGCCGCGCGGCTGCTGGCCGAGTCCGAGCGACGTTTCTCCAGGATCTTCAATGCGAGCCCGGTGCCGGTCGTGATCAGCGAGCCGGGCGACGGGCGCTACGTCGAGGTGAACCAGGCGTGGGTGGACTTCTTCGGCTACTCGAAGGACGAGGTTCTCGGGCGCTCGGCGGTCGAAATCGGTGTCTGGCTCGCGCCGGAGGACCGGGCGCAGTTCGCGGCGCAGGTGAGGACCTCAGGCTCGGTGCGCAACCTGGAATGCCGGATGCGGCGCCGCTCAGGGGAGATCGTGGACGTGCTGGTCTCAGCCGACGCGATCGATCTCGCCGGCGAGCCGCGCCTGCTCACCTCGGTGATGGACATCACCGAGCTCAAGCGCGCCGAGCGGCAGTTGAAGACGAGCGAGCGGCGCTTCCGCGACTTCGCCGAAGCGGCCGGCGAGTACGTCTGGGAGACCGACGTTGAGGGCCGCTACTGCTACCTGTCGCGCCGCGTGGAGCAGGTGCTCGGCTACGCGCCCGAGGAGCTCTACGGGCGCAAGCCGACCGATCTCATGCCGCCGGGCGAGGCTGACCGGGTGGCGGCGATCGTCGCCGAGTTCGCCGCACAGGCGCACCCGTTCCGCAACCTCGAGTTCGGCGCCTTCGCCCGGTCGGGCAGCCTGGTTTGGCAGCTGGTGAGCGGCGTGCCGATCCTCGACGACGCGGCACGCGTGCGCGGCTATCGCGGCACCGCGCTCGACATCACCGAGCGCAAGCGCGCCGAGCACCGCATCGAGGAGCTAGCCACCCGCGATCCGCTCACCGGACTGCCGAACCGCCTGCTGCTCGGCGACCGGCTGGCGCAGGGTCTGCTGAGCGCGCAGCGCGAGGGCGATCTGCTCGCGGTCCTGTTCGTGGACCTCGACCACTTCAAGACCGTGAACGACACGCTCGGCCACTCCATCGGCGACCTGCTGCTGATGGAGGTGGCGCGCCGCTTGGGCGGCGTCGTACGCAAGGGCGACACCCTGGCGCGGCTCGGCGGAGATGAATTCGTGATCGCGCTGGAGGGCCTCAGGTCGGCCGACGATGCGGGGCAGGTGGCGCAGAAGGTCCTGAACGCGCTGGCCCAGCCCTACGTGCTCGACGGCCACACGCTCAGCACGGCGGGCAGCGTTGGCATCGCGATCTATCCCACAGATGGCGGCGACGCGAACACGCTCATGCGCCACGCCGACACCGCGATGTACGCGGCGAAGTCCGGCGGCCGCAAGAACTACCAGTTCTTCTCGTCTGACATGAACGTGCGCGCGACCGAGCGGCTGAAGCTCGAGGAGGCGCTTCGCGGCGCGCTCGAGCGCGGCGAGCTGCGCGTGTTCTACCAGCCACGCGTGGATATCACCACCGGCCGGCTCACCGGTGCCGAGGCGCTGCTGCGGTGGGCGCATCCGGAGCACGGCCTTGTCGGCCCGTCGCGTTTCATGCGGGTGGTGGAGGAGACCGGCATGATCCACGCATTCGGCGAATGGGTCTTGCAGACTGCCTGCAATCAGACCAAGGCGTGGAACGCGCTGCACGGCCCGCCGTTCGCCGTCGCGGTGAACTTCTCCGGCAAGCAGTTCAACCAGGCACTGCTCGGTCGGGTTACCGAGGCGCTGCAGTCGAGCGGGCTCGAGCCCGAGCTGCTCGAGATCGAGATCACCGAGCGTGCGCTGATGCGCAATGCGGACAACAGCCGCGCACTGACGGCGAAGCTGCGCGAGCTCGGTGTGCGGATCGTGGTTGACGACTTCGGCACCGGCTACTCATCGATGAGCGAGCTGCGCCGGCTCGGTGTGCACGCGATTAAGATCGACCGCTCGTTCGTGCGGCTGATGGGCACGAGCCAGGACGATCGCATCGTCGTGCGCGCGATCATCGACATGGCACGGAGCCTCCAGCTCGCGACGATCGCCGAGGGTGTCGAACGCGAGTCGGAGCTGCATCTGCTGCGAGACATGGGTTGCAACGAATACCTGGGCAACCTCTTGCTGCCGCCGGTGCCGGCGAGCGAGTTCGAGCGCGCGATGCTGCGCACCGCGAGCATCTTCGCGTTTCCGCGGCGCGGGTAGGCCGTCGTTCCCGCGCGGGCGGGAATCCAGTCAGGGGTTCTGCGGAGCCGGGCTGGATTCCCGCGTTCAAGGGTGACCTCGCTCTGCGGATGCTGCGCATCCGCAGAGCGAGGTCACCTCGAAAGATGCTTCATCGCCCGCTCCAGCCCTTCGATGGTGGTCGGGTACATGCGCCCGCCCATCAGCTCGCGCAGGATGCCGATCGACTGGCGGTAGGGCCAGAGCTGCTCGGGCTCGGGGTTGAGCCAGACCGCTTTCGGATAGACGTCGAGCATCCGGCGCATCCAGACCGCGCCGGCTTCCTCGTTGTGGTACTCGATCGAGCCGCCCGGCTGCAGGATCTCGTACGGGCTCATCGTCGCGTCGCCGACGAAGACGAGCTTATGATCGTGCCCGTATTTGTGCATGATGTCGGCGGTGCGGGTGCGCTCGGAGTGGCGGCGCCGATTGTCCCTCCACACGAAGTCGTACAGGCAGTTGTGGAAGTAGAAGTACTCGAGGTGCTTGAACTCGGTCTTCGCCGCGCTGAAGAGTTCCTGCGCGAGCTTGATGTGGTCGTCCATCGAGCCGCCGACGTCGAGGAACATCAGCACCTTCACCGCGTTGTGCCGCTCCGGACGCATGTGCAGGTCGAGGTAGCCGGCATTGCGCGCGGTCGAGTCGATGGTGGTCGGCAGGTCGAGCTCCTCGGGCGCGCCTTCGCGCGCGAAGCGGCGCAGCCGGCGCAACGCGACCTTGATATTGCGCACGCCGAGCGCGACTTCCGAGTCGTAATTGCGGTACTCGCGCGCATCCCACACCTTCACCGCCGAGCGGTTGCGGCTGCGGTCCTGGCCGATGCGCACGCCCTCGGGGTTGTAGCCGTAGGCGCCGAATGGCGAGGTGCCTGCGGTGCCGATCCACTTGGAGCCGCCCTGATGGCGGCCCTTCTGCTCCTCGAGGCGCTTGCGCAGCGTCTCCATCAGCTTCTCCCACCCGCCGAGCGCCTCGATCATCGCCTTCTCCTCGGGCGAGAGGTTGAGCTCGGCCTGCTTCAGCAGCCACTCGAGCGGGATGTCGGCCTCGGCGCCGATCAGCGACTCGATGCCCTTGAAGAATTCGCCGAAGACGCGGTCGAACTTGTCGTAGTTCGACTCGTCCTTGACGAGCGTGGCGCGGGCGAGATAGTAGAACTCGTCGATCGAGGGCTCGATGACGTGCTTCGACATCGCCTCGACCAGCGTCAGGTACTCCTTGATCGAGACCGGGAGCTTCGCCGACTTGAGGCGCAGAAAGAATCCGGCCAGCATCTCAGCTCTGCGCCGGTGCGCGGGACGTGGCGTGGCGCGCGAGACGCGCCTGCAGGCGCGAGCGCACCGCGGGCCACTCGGCGCGCAGGACGGAGAAGACGTAGGTGTTCCGCAGCCAGCCGTCCGGCATGATCATGTGGTGGCGCAGGACGCCGTCGTGCCGTGCACCGAGGTCGAGGATCGCCCGGCGCGAGTGCTCGTTGCGCTCGTCGGTCCGGAACTCGACCGCCACCGCCCCCAGCGTGTCGAAGGCGTGCGCGAGCAGCAGGAGCTTGCACGTCGTGTTGACGGCCGAGCGCTGGAACGAGGCGGCGTACCAGGTGTTGCCGATCTCCAGGCGCCGCTGAGCGAGCTCGATATTCAGGTAGCGCGTCGAGCCGATCGGCCGCCCGCTCGGCAGGTGCTCTACGACGAAAGGCAGGACGCGGTGCTGCGCGCGGGCGGCAAGCGCCTGGTCGATCCACGCGGCCATCGTGTCCGGCCCGCCGATCGAGGTGTAACCCAGCTTCCACAGCTCGCCGTCGCGCGCGGCCTCGACCAGTGCCGGCGCGTCGGCGCGCGCGAGCGGTCGCAGGCGCACCGGCTCGCGCTCGAGCGTGATTGCCTCGAGCGGCGGCCAGGGCGTGCGCTGCGCCGCGTGCGGCACGATGCCTACCGGTTCTGCCGCGCCATGAACACCAGCCGCTCGAAGAGATGGACATCCTGCTCATTCTTGAGCAGCGCACCGTGCAGCGGAGGCACGATCGTCTTGCGGTCCTTCGCGCGCAGCGCCTCGGGCGGAATGTCCTCGGCGAGCAGCAGCTTGAGCCAGTCGAGCAGCTCCGAGGTGGAGGGCTTCTTCTTCAGCCCGGGCACCTCGCGCACCTCGAAGAACACCTCGAGCGCCTCGCGCAGCAGCATCTTCTTGATACCGGGGAAGTGGACGTCGACGATGCGCTCCATCGTCTCCTTGTCGGGGAAGCGGATGTAGTGAAAGAAGCAGCGGCGCAGGAAGGCGTCCGGAAGCTCCTTCTCGTTGTTCGAGGTGATGAACACGATCGGCCGGTGCTTCGCGCGCACCAGCTCGCGCGTCTCGTAGACGAAGAACTCCATGCGGTCGAGTTCGCGCAGGAGATCGTTCGGGAACTCGATGTCCGCCTTGTCGATCTCGTCGATCAGCAGCACGACTGGCGCGTCGCTGGTGAAGGCCTGCCAGAGCATGCCGCGCACGATGTAGTTGGCGATGTCGTGCACGCGCGGGTCGCCGAGCTGCGAGTCGCGCAGCCGCGACACGGCGTCGTACTCGTAGAGGCCCTGCTGCGCCTTGGTGGTCGACTTGATGTGCCACTCGAGCAGTGGCAGGTCGAGCGCCGCGGCGACCTCCTCGGCGAGCTTCGTCTTGCCGGTGCCGGGCTCGCCCTTGACGAGCAGCGGCCGCTGCAGGGTGATGGCGGCGTTCACCGCGAGATTGAGGTCGTCCGTCGCGACGTAGGTGGCGGAGCCTTTGAAACGCATGCTGCGGTTCCTCGCGGGTGTTGGGGTGTTGGAATGTTGCCCCGGACGGGCGACGCCCGATTATACCGCCCCAGCGCCGGCTCTTTTGACCGGGCGGTGACGCTTCGGTAGAATCGCGCGACTCCCAGCGCACCCGGACATGCGCGCACCGAGGTCTCAGATGATCAGAACCCTCCTGGCACTCGTGCTCGGCCTCGCGGCCGGCGCAGCGCTCGCCGAGGACGCTCCCAAGGGCGATGCTGCCGCGGCCAAGACCAAGATCGCGATGTGCGAAGGTTGCCACGGTGTGGACGGCTATCGCACCGCCTACCCGGACGTGTATACCGTCCCCAAGATCGGCGGCCAGTCGCCCGCGTATATCGTCAAGGCGCTGGAGGCATACAAGAGCGGTGAGCGTCCGCATCCATCGATGCGAGGCATCGCGCGTACCCTGTCTGCGCAGGACATGGCCGACCTCGCGGCGTACTACGGGGGGGCGCGAAATGAGCGTGCCGCGGAAGAAGACGCTCGCGTTCGGCCTGGTGACTCTTGCGCTCGCCCTGCCGGCGTGCGGTGCCGACATCGCCGCCGGCGAGAAGAAGGCGAACGAGGTTTGCGCGGCGTGCCACGGGCCCGACGGAAACAAGCCGATTGCACCCGAGTACCCGAAGCTCGGCGGCCAGCACCGCGACTACTTGGCAAAGACGCTCAAGGACTACAAGTCCGGCGCACGCACGAATCCGATCATGGCCGGCCAGGCGCAGGCGCTGACCAACAAGGAAATCGAGGATCTCGCGGCGTACTACGCGAGCCGGCCGAGCACGCTCGTGACCAAGCGGTAGAAGGGAACAGGAGGACCCCCCGGGTTTCCTCTCGTGACTCCTGGTCCGCGAGTGGGGGCGAGTGGTTGGATATCCTCTGGCCGTCGCGGCAGCCGGCGCTCCGGCACGCGCCGCGCGCGGCTACCTCCTGCGCAGACACTCCAAGTAGGCGGGCGCATCGGGCACGCCAGCGCCGCGCTGCCCTTCCCACACCGCCGCCCCGAGACACTCCACCACGACGTGCAGCGCTTCGTGGCGGTCGCCGCGGCGCGCGAGCAGCCGCTCGAACTCGGCCCGGATCCCGGGCGGCTGGTCGATCGCGAGCTGCTCTTCGATCGCCAGGTGCAGGCTCAGGTGCAGGAACGGGTTCGTCGCGCCGTCCTCGGGCGTGTACTCCCGGCCGAGAAACTGCGCGGGATCGTCCAGCACGGGGCGGTACTCCGGGTGTGCCAGAATGACGTCCACTGCCAGCGCCTCGAGGCCGACGAGCGGGCTGCGCTCGTGGTGCTTGCGCCACGCGTCGAAGAAGAAGCGGCGGACCTGATCGCGCGTGGGATTGAACACGAGAGACGCGAGGTACGTGATAAGCGAAAAGTCGTCCGTGGAGAGTGGCGCTGCCGGGCCGCCTCCCTACCTCCCCCGGCAGGGAGAGGTGGAGGAGGGGCAGCACGTATCACGCTCCACTTTTCCCTTCCTTCGACTTTCCCCCGATACTCGCACAAGTCGCGGATCGCGCACCGCGCGCAGTCGGGCGCGCGCGCCTTGCACACGTAGCGGCCGTGCAGGATCAGCCAGTGGTGCGCGTCCTTGCGGAAGCGCTCCGCCACGAGCTTCTCCAGCTTGCGCTCCACCTCGACGACATTGCGGCCCGGGGCGATGCCGGTCCGGTTCGCCACGCGGAAGATGTGGGTGTCGACTGCGATGGTGGGATGACCGAAGGCCGTGTTCAGGACTACGTTCGCGGTCTTGCGGCCGACTCCCGGCAGCGCCTCCAGCGCCTCGCGCGATGCGGGCACCTCACCCCCGTGCCGCTCGAGCAGGATCCTGCTCGTGGCCATGACGTTCTTCGCCTTGTTGCGGTAGAGCCCGATCGTTCGGATGCGCTCGGCGAGTCCGGCCTCGCCCAGCGCGTCCATGGCCGCCGGCGTCGGCGCGACGCGGAACAGCTCGCGCGTGGCGAGGTTGACGCTGCGGTCGGTGGCCTGAGCCGAGAGGATCACGGCGACCAGCAGCTGGAACGGCGAGCCGTACTCGAGCTCAGTGGTCGGCGTCGGGTTCGCCGCCTGGAGCCGGGCAAAGACCGCCTCGCGCTTCGCGGCGTTCACGGTGCGAGGCTCAGGACCGCCGGCGCGCGGTCGCGCGTCGCGCGCGTGCGCGTGCGACCGCCGCGCGGATGACCGTCTGCTTGTCCGTGGCCTGGAGCGCCCGACTCGCGATCGCCGGCAGTGCCTCGACCGCGTGCGGGCCGGGTCGGACCGCGCGCGGGCGCGTGAGGCGGCGGTTGCGGGCGGCAAAGCGCCGGCGTGCCGCCTCCATCCGCGGCGCATCCCACACGGCATCTGCATCCGCGGCCGGGACCATCGCAATGCAGTCGACCGGGCATGGCGGCACGCACAGGTCGCAGCCGGTGCAGAGATCGACCACCACGGTGTGCATCTGTTTCGCCGCCCCGACGATCGCGTCGACCGGGCAGGCCTGGATGCAGAGCGTGCAGCCGATGCACCACGGCTCGTCGATCGTCGCGACGCGGCGCGGCTGCTCCACGCCGCAAGCCGGGTCGAGCGGCGCGGGGCTGCGGCCGAGCACTGCCGCGAGCCGCAGGATGACGGCGTCGCCGCCCGGCGGGCAGCGGTTGATCGCAGCAGCGTTTGCCGCCAGCGCCTCGGCGTAGGCAAGGCACGAGGGATAACCGCACTTGGTGCACTGCGTCTGCGGCAGCAGGGCGTCGATTCGCGCGGCGAGTGCCGTGGCGCGCGCCGCCGCTGCGGCCGATCCGGCGGACGACGTCACCCGTGCGCCTCCCTCAGGCTGCCTTGCGCGTTGCGTGCGGCGTGATCGCGGCGACGGCCTCGCGCACGAGCGCCGGCCCGCGGTACACGAGTCCGGTGTACAGCTGGACGAGGTCAGCACCCGCCGCGACGCGCTCGGCCGCGTCCTTGCCCGAGAGGATGCCGCCCACGCCGATGATCGGAACCGCGCGGTCGAGCAGCCCGCCGAGCGCGCGCACGACCGCCGTCGCGCGTGCGCAAAGCGGCGCACCAGACAAGCCGCCTGCCTCGTCGCCATGCGCGAGACCGGCTACGCCTGCGCGGCTCACGGTCGTATTGGTGGCGATGACCGCATCGATTTCGTGCGCGAGCAGGCGCTCGACGATCCCCGGCAGGGCTTCGTCCGGGAGGTCCGGCGCGATCTTGACCGCGATCGGCACCCGCCGCTTGTGCTTACGCGCAAGGCTCGTCCGCCCGCGCACCACCGCGGTCAGCAGCGACTCGAGCGCGTCGCCGCCCTGCAGGTCGCGCAGGTTCTCCGTGTTCGGCGAGGAGACGTTCACCGTGACGTAGCTCGCGAACGGGTAGACCGCGCGCAGGCATGCGGCGTAGTCGTCCGCCGCCCGCACGATCGGCGTATCGGCGTTCTTGCCGATATTGATGCCGAGGATCCCGTCGTAGCGTGCAGCGCGCACGTTGGCGACGAAGCGCTCGACCCCGCAGTTGTTGAACCCCATCCGGTTGATCAGCGCGCGCGCCTGCGGCAGGCGGAACAGGCGCGGCCTCGGGTTGCCCGGCTGCGGGCGGGGCGTGACGGTGCCCACTTCCAGGAACCCGAAGCCGAATGCGGCGAACAGATCGATGAACTCCGCGTTCTTGTCGAAGCCGGCGGCGAGCCTGACCGGGTTCGGGAACTCTAGTCCCATCGCCCGCACGCGCCGCCCGGGAGCGGACCGCCCGGCAGTCCCGAGAGCCCGACGCGGTGAACGAGCCGCGCCGACGGTAGGGCAAGCTCGTGCGCGAGTTCGGCGTCGAGCCGGAACAGGAGCGACCGCGCGAGCTCGAAGAGCATCGGTCAGGCCCCGCCGCCGAACGCGCCGCTCAGGCGGCGATCTCGTCGTCGCGCAGGCACCGCCAGCTGCCGTCGACGAAGCCCTCGATCGGCCGGAAGCGTGCCTTGTAGGCCATCTTGCGGCTGTCGCGAATCCAGTAGCCGAGGTAGAGGTACGGCAGCCCGAGCACCTGGCACTGCTCGATCTGCCACAAGATGTTGAACGTGCCGAGGCTCGCGCCCTGCGACTCGGGGTCGAAGAAGGTATAGACCGAAGACAGGCCGTCGGAGAGGTAATCGACGATGCTCACCATTGCGAGCCGGCCGGCGTCGCGGAACTCGACCAGTCGCGTGTTGACACGGCTCTGCAGCAGGAAGTGCGAGTACTGGTCGCGGCTGTCCTGGTCCATGCCGCCGCCGGCGTGGCGCGCCGCCTGGTAGCGCAGGTAGAGGGCGTAGTGCTCGACGCGGAAGCGCAGCCCGAGCGCCTGTCCGTGCAGCCCCGCGTGCCGGCGCCACGCGCGCCGCTGGTAGCGCGACGGCGCGAATTCGGCGATCGGGATGCGCACCGGGACGCACGCCCGGCACGCGTCGCAGTACGGACGGTAGGTGAAGATTCCGCTGCGCCGGAACCCGAGGCGGACCAGATCGCCGTAGAGGTCGTTGCCGATCAGGTGCGAGGGCGTCGCCACCTGCGAGCGCGCCATCCGTCCCTGCAGGTAGCTGCACGGATAGGGCGCCGTCACGTAGAACTGCAGGACGGCATGCGGCAGATCATTCAGCTGCGACACGGATCCACTCGATCGGCTGGCGCCAGATACCCGGCGCCGGGTCGTAGTCTACCAACTCCGCGATCCGCCGGGCGAACTCGGCGCGCGGAATCTCGCGCGCACCGAGCGAGGCGAGGTGGTCGGTGCGCATCTGGCAGTCGATGATGCCGAAGCCGGTTTCGCGCAGGCGCGCCACCAGATGCACGAACGCGATCTTCGAGGCGTCGCGTACCCGCGTAAACATCGACTCGCCGAAGAAGGCACGGCCGAGCGCCACCCCGTAGAGCCCGCCCGCGAGCACGCCGTCGGTCCAGGTCTCGACCGAGTGGGCGTGGCCGAGGGCGTGCAGGCGCCGGTAGGCGGCGCGCATTTCGGGGGTGATCCAGGTCTCGGCCTGTCCGGCGCGGGGCGCCGCGCAGCCGCGCACCACGCCGTCGAAGTCGTGATCGAAGCGGATCTCGTAGCGACGGTTGCGCAAGGCCTTGGCGAGCGAGCGCGCGACCTTGAGCTCGTCCGGAAAGAGGACCATGCGCGGATCCGGGCTCCACCACAGGATCGGGTCCCCGGCCGCGAACCACGGGAAGATGCCGCGGCGGTAAGCGTCGAGCAGCCGGCGCGGGGACAGGTCGCCGCCGATCGCGAGCAGTCCATTCGGCTCCCTGAGTGCGCGCTCGAGTGGGGGGAAGGGCGCGTCGCGTTCGAGCCAGGGGATCACATCAGCACTTCACCTGCTGCCGGCAGAACTGCGCGAGCTCGACCACGGGGATCGCGCCCTCGGCCGGCCGGCGTGCCGCGGCGCCGTGCTCGATCGCGAGACGGAACTCGAATTTCGCGAAGAAGTCGTTGAACATCTCGCCGCCCAGGGTGCCCACCGCCCAGAGCTCGTCGCCCGCGGGATCGTGCTCGAGGAGGATCGCCGCGAGAGGCTGCGGCGCCGGCCCGGCGAGGACCTTGGCGCCGCCGGCCGGATCGTACTGGCTGTGCTCCGAGCAGCAGTGGATCACGCGGGCGTGGCGGCTGGTCGGCGTGCGCTCCTCCCGGTAACTGATGAAGCTGATGTCGCGGGTCGGGTACGTCAGGCGGTGCGAGCAAATCGCCGAGTACGCGACGATCGAAGAGTGCGCGCCGACACCGCCCGGCCACTCGTAGGCTTTGGCGTCGGCGGTCTTGAGCCGCGCCGGTTGGCGCACCGGCCGGCCGAGGTTCAGCAGGAAGCACGGCGTGGCGGCGAACGGGTAATGGAAGATGAGATTGGTGTCGGCCGGGATCTCGCGCGACTTGAGCGGCGCACCGCCCGCGTCGGTGAGCCGCGCGCGGCCATACATGCGCGGTTCGACCTCGCCCTGGACGACGCCAGGCAGCGCCGCGCCGGCGGCGACGACACCCAGCGCGCAGGCGCGCATGAATTCGCGTCGTTCCATTCGGTCTCCTGGTCTTGTGTTGTGGCGTTCTCCGGGAGGCTAGCCAAGCCCTCCCGCGCAGTCAATCGGTGATGGGAAATGAACGAAAGGGCGCCGGGTGATGGCGGGCGCCGCCCGAGGCGCGCGGCATCCGCGCCGCCGAATTGCTCGCGGGCGCGTCGCCTCCGTCACGCACCACCGGCGACCTGTCGTTCACCGTATCGGGTGGATGTCCCCCGCGTGCGTCCGGAACGTGCCGGTGCGGCGGTCCGCGTAGAAGTGCTCGAGCGTCAGCGTGACGGTCCGGAAAGCCATCTGCTTCCAGGGGATCTCGTCCTCGCGGAACAGCGCCACCTCGAGGCTCTCCGCGCCCGGGGCGTAGTCGAGGTCGAGCAGGCGGCCACGGTAGAAGATGTGCACCTGGTTCACGTAGGGCACCGAGAGCACGGTGAACATCTCGGCGAGCTCGACGCGCGCGTTCGCCTCCTCGAGCGTCTCGCGCAGCGCGGCCTGGGCTGTCGTCTCGCCGTTCTCCATGAATCCCGCGGGCAGCGTCCACAGACCGGCGCGCGGCTCGATCGCGCGCTTGCACAGCAGCACGCGGTCTTCCCATTGCGCGATGCAGCCGATCACCATCTTCGGGTTCGAGTAGTGGATCGTGCTGCAGGCCTCGCAGACGTGACGCGGCAGATGATCGCCGTGCGGGATCTTGAGCGTGACCGGCGCGCCGCAGTTCGAGCAGAAGTTCATGGGGCCGGAGGGAGCGCTCTCGAGCAGGTGCGACCGATTCGGCGAGCCGTCGCGGTTTCGAGAGGCAGCGCGCGCAAGATCGCCTGGGCAGGCGTGCTATGATAGCGCAAACCTCGGATCTTCAAAGCTTTTTCCTGAATGCGCCCATCCCAGATCGCCGCCGTGCTGGCCGGCGAGCTCGCCGCCGCGGAGGCCGGTGTGCACACGCCGGTGATGCTCTGGGGCCCGCCCGGGGTCGGGAAGTCGCAGATCGTGGCGCAGGTCGGCGCGCGGGCCGGGGTGCCGCTCGTCGATGTGCGCCTTGCGCAGATGGAACCGACCGACCTGCGCGGCATCCCGTTTCGCGACGGGGCCAGCGTCGTGTGGTCGGTGCCAGCCATGCTGCCCGATGCGGCGCGTCACGGCGTGCGCGGAATCCTGTTCCTCGACGAGATCACCTCGGCGGTGCCCACGGTCACCGCCGCCGCCTACCAGTTGATCCTCGACCGGCGCCTCGGCGAGTACCGCGTGCCGCCCGGCTGGGCGATCTTCGCCGCCGGCAACCGCCATGGCGACCGCGGCGTCACCTACCAGATGGCGGCGCCGCTCGCCAACCGCTTCGCGCACTACGAGCTCGAACCGGAGCTCGACGACTGGATCGCCTGGGCGCACGCGAGCGGCATCGATGCGCGGCTCGTCGCCTTCCTGCGATTCCGGCCCGATCTGCTGTTCCAGTTCGACCCGGCGCGCGATGCTGCGGCGTTTGCGTCACCGCGGTCCTGGGAGTACGCGAGCCGCGCCCTGGCGAAATTCCGGCATGCGCGGGCGCTCCTGGGCGAGGCGCTCGGTGCCTGCGTCGGCGCCGCGGCGGGGGCCGCCTGCCGCGCGTACATCGAGCACCTGGAGGCGATGCCGGACGTGGTCGACATCGCGGCCGGCAAGGGCGGCGAGGTGCCGCGCGGGCTCGAGCTGCAGTATGCGGTGGCCGCCGCGCTCGTGCGCCACATCGCCCGACTGCCCGCCGTACGGCAGGACGAGGCGGTGAACCACGCGCTCGACTACGCGCGCCGCTTCCGCAGCGCGAGCTCGGCGTGATGCTGGTGACCGATCTGCAGCGCGTGCTCGGCCGGCCGCTCTACGGCCTGCGCGCCTTCGCCGAGTGGGCGCAGGACGTGAGCGACCTGATCTCTTTCGAGCGCGCGTGAGCGGGCGCGAATCGCCGGAGGCTCCGCGCGGCGCGCGGGAAGCCGCCGCGCGGGCGCTCGCGAAGCTCGCCGCCGCCCGCACGCGGCTCGTCCTCGAGCGGCCCTTTCTCGGCGCGCTGGTGCTGCACCTGCCGCTCGTCCCCTCGGCCGCGTGCCGTACCGTCGCGACCGACGGTCGCGGCTTTCACTTCAACCCGGCCTTCGTCGCGCGGCTCGACTTCGGCGAAACGCAGTTCGTCCTGGCGCACGAGGCGCTGCACTGCGCGCTGTTGCACTTCGACCGCGCACGGCACCGCGTGCGCCGCCGCTGGGACCGCGCGTGCGACTACGCCGTGAACCAGCTGCTCGTCGACGACGGCATGCGCGCGCCCGCGGGCGTCCTGCGGGACCCGCGGCTGCGCGGCCTTGCCGCGGAGGAGATCTATCCGCTGCTCGATGACGCGTACCAGGAGCGTCCGCTCGACGAGCACTGGTTCGGTGCGGCGGTCGGCCACCCGCCGCCGGCCGCGGGCGTCGGCGGCGCCCATGCGGCCGCGCCGGTCGCGCCAAGCCTGCTGGACGCGCATCGCGACGATTTCGACGAGGTGCGCGCGCGCGCGCCGTTCGTCACGCCGGCGCCCGCGCTGGAGGGTACGCTCGCCGCCCAATGGCGCGAGCGCCTCGCGGGCGCGGGGATCGAGGCCGCCGCCGCCGGCCGCCTCGGTACCGTGTTCCGCCGGGTGCTCGATTCGCTCGCGCAGCCGCGCCTGCCGTGGCGTGCGCTCCTAGCCCGCTTCCTGATGACGCTCGCGCGCGAGGACTACAGTTTCCAGCGGCCAAGCCGCCGTGAGGGCGATGCGATCCTGCCCGGACTCGCGAGCGGCGAGACCAACCTCGCGGTTGCGCTCGACACGAGCGGCTCGATCGGCGCGCGGGACTTCGATGCGTTCGTCGGCGAGATCGATGCGCTCACGGGCCAGATCCGTGCGCGCGTGACGCTGCTTGCCTGCGACGATGCGCTGGCGTCGGGCGCACCGTGGCGATTCGAGCCGTGGGAGCGGCTCGCGCTGCCGCCGGGACTCGCGGGCGGTGGCGGTACCCGCTTCACGCCCGTCTTCGAGTGGCTCGACGCCGAGGCGGTGCGCCCGGATGCGCTGCTGTATTTCACCGATGCGCTCGGGGAGTTTCCCGAGCGCGCGCCCGCGTACCCGGTGCTGTGGCTCGTCAAGGGCAACGCGCCGATACCCTGGGGCGAGCGGGTGCAGCTCAACTCGCCGTGATCGCCGCCGGACCCGGCGGCGGGCCGGCGTGGACCGGAATTAGTTTCCGTTTCGGAGCGCCTGCGGCCGAGGAGCGGTCCGGAACTTGCAACCCTCCCGGGCAGGCGCCGGTCGTGCGGCGCGCGCAGTCCGTTCCGGATGCCGCGCTCACAGCCCGGCTGGCGGATTGAAGTTGCCCTGCGGGAAGGAGGGTAGTGTCATGAGAGCAAAGCTGAATCGCCTCTGCGCCGTGCTGGCCGGTTGCGTCGTGCTGGGGTTCGCGGCGGCGCCCGTCGCGCGTGCGGCAGACGTGACCGAGCCGGTCATGCTGGTCGCCAATCCGAAGCTCGGGGAGTTCTACCGGGCGACCGTGCTCGTCGTGCGTCCGGTCGGCAACGGCCAGCACATCGGGTTCATCGTTAATCGGCCGACGCAGATGACGCTCGGCAAGCTCTTTCCGGATCACCCGCCGTCGGCCAAGGTGTCCGACCCGGTGTATCTCGGCGGCCCGGTCTACGTCGACACGATCTTCGCGCTGGTGCAGCGCGAAGCGAGCCCGGGCGGGAAATCGATTCCGTTGTTCGAGGATCTGCACGTGGCGGTCGACGCCACGACCGTCGACGACATCATCGAGCACGACGCCGAGCATGCGCGCTTCTTCGCGGGCATGGTCGCCTGGCGCCCGGGCGAGCTCGCGCAGGAGCTCGAGCGCGGCCTGTGGTACGTGCAGCGGCCCGACGCCAAGCTCCTCTTCCGCAAGTCGACCGAAGGGCTGTGGGAAGAACTGGTGCAGCCCCACCGCGGCAACGCAATCTGAGCGTCCCCGGGGCTTCGCCGGGGCGCGGTCCCGCCGCCCGGTCAGCGCGCGTTGAGTCGCGCTGCGAGCGAGACGAACGACGTGAGGCTTGCGGGATTCGCCATCGCGTCGGCGCTCGCGACCCGGTCGGCGGGCGCGCCGAGCAGGATCTTGCGCACCGGCAGTTCCATCTTCTTGCCGGTCAGCGTGCGCGGTACCGCATCGATCGCGTAGATCTCGTCCGGCACGTGCCGGGCCGAGGCGGCCGTGCGGATGCGCTGCTTGATGCGCGACTTGAGGCCGTCGTCGAGTGCAGCGCCGTCGGCCAGCACGACGAAGAGCGGCATGAACGAAGGCCGCCCGAGGTATTCGAGGTCGACGACCAGGCTGTCGACGATCTCGGGCATGTCCTCCACGGCGCGGTAGATCTCCGCGGTGCCCATCCGGATGCCATGGCGGTTGATGGTGGTGTCCGAGCGGCCGTAGATGACGTTGGTGCCGCGCTCGGTGAAGCGGATCCAGTCGCCGTGACGCCACAGGCCCGGATACATTTCGAAATAGCTCTCGCGATAGCGCGCGTCGCCTGGATCGTTCCAGAAGTAGAGCGGCATCGACGGCATCGGCTCGGTGATCACGAGTTCGCCCACCTCGCCGACCACCTCGCGTCCGCGCTCGTCGAGCGCGCGCGCGGCGACGCCCAGCATGCGGCACTGCATCTCGCCCGCGGTCACCGGGAGCAGCGGGCAGCCGCCGACGAACCCGCACGCGACGTCGGTGCCGCCGCTGATCGGCGCGAGCCAGAGGTCGCGCTTGACGCTCGCGTACGCCCACTCGAACGCCTCGATCGGCAAAGGCGAGCCGGTCGTGTTCAGCACCTCCAGCGTCGCGAGGTCGGCGGCCGCGCGCGGCGCCACGCCGGCCTTCATGCTGGCGGCGACGAGCGCCGCGCCACAGCCGAAGTGGCGGGTGCGCGTCTCGCCGATGGTGCGCCAGATCGCGCCGGGATCGGGGTGACCGGGGTTGCCGTCGAACGTCACGATCGTGCAGCCGGCCAGCAGCCCGCCGACGAGCAGGTTCCAGACGATCCAGCCGGTGCTCGACAGCCAGAAGAAGCGGTCCCCTGGCCGCATGTCATGGTGCAGCACCAGCGTCTTGAGGTGCTCGAGCACGATGCCGCCGTGCCCGTGCACGATCGCCTTCGGTGCGCCGGTGGTGCCCGAGGAGTACACGATCCAGAGCGGATGATCGAAGGGCAGCTGCGCGAAGGCGAGCGGCACGGCGCGCCGGAGCAGCGCTTCCCACGCGAGCGGGTGCGGCAAACCCGCGGGCGCGTCGCGCCCGAGGCGCTGCAGGAACACGACGTGCTCGAGCGAGGGCAGCGCGCGCGCGATCTCCGCCACCGTTGCGGTGCGATCGAACGCCTTGCCGCCGTATACGTAGCCGTCCACCGCGAACAGCACCTTGGGCTCGATCTGGCGGAAGCGGTCGACCACCGCCCGCGTGCCCATGTCGGGCGAGCAGCTCGACCAGATCGCGCCGAGGCTCGCACAGGCGAGGAACGCGACGACGGTCTCCGGCAGATTCGGCAAGTAGGAGACGACGCGGTCGCCGGGCTCCACGCCCATCTCGCGCAGCGCATCGGCCACCGCGCCGACCTGCCGTTCGAGCTCGGCCCATGACACGTGAGCGGCGGGTCGCGCCTCCGCGCACGCGATGAGCGCCGGATGGTCGGGCGCCGCGTTGCGGAACACGTGCGCGGCGTAGTTCAGCCGTGCGCCCTCGAACCACCTCGCGCCGGGCATGCGCCGCTCCGACAGCACGCGCGTGTACGGGGCCGAAGCGCGGACGTCGAAGAACGTCCACAGCGAAGCCCAGAACTCCTCGAGGTCGCGCACCGACCACGCCCAGAGCGCGTCATAGGCCGCGAACGATCGGTGCTCGTGCTCGGCGAGCCAGCGCATGTAGCGGGCAAGGCCGGTCGCCTCGCGAAACGCCGCCGGCGGCTCCCAGAGTACCGCGCCTTCTTGCACGCGCGCCTCTCAGCCGCGGCCGAACACCGGCAGGGCGACCGCGTTCACCGCGCGCGCCGCGTCCGAGGCGAGGAACACGATCACTTCGGCGATCGCCTCGGGCGCCACCCATCGCGAGGTGTCGGCATCCGGCATCGCGGCACGGTTCTGCGGCGTGTCGATCGTGCCCGGCAGCACCGCGTTCACTCGCACGCCCCGGTCCTTGACCTCGGCGGCCAAGCTCTCGGTCAGTCGCAGCACCGCGGCCTTCGACGCGCTGTAGGCGGCGAGTCCGGCCGGGGCGGCCAGCGCCGCGCCGGCACCCACGTTGACGATCGCGCCCGCGCCTTGCTCGAGCATGAGCGGGACCACGGCGCGGCACGCATGCAGCGTGGTGCGCAGGTTCACGGTCATCATCAGTTCCCACGTCGCGAGCTCTTCCTCGTGCGCCGGCTTGCCGCCGCGGAATCCGCCGACCGTATTGACGAGCACGTCGATGCGCCCGAAGCGCGCGCGCACCGAGGCGGCGAGCGCACGCGCGCTGCCCTCTTCGGCGAGATCGACGCCGCCGGAGATCATCCGGCGCGCATCGGCGCCCGCGTCGCCGTACACCCGCTGTAGCTGCTCGGCCGATCGGTCGGCGAGCGCGGTCTTGGCGCCGGCGGCGTGCGCGGCGCGGGCGACCGCCTGGCCGAGGTTGCCGGCCGCCCCCGTGACGACGACCACCCTGTCCGCAAGCGCCGCCACGGCTACGACGCCCCGACGAGCGCCGGCAGCTCGGCGAGCGAGCGTATCTCGTGGTCGGGCAGCACGCCGAGCTCGTCGACCGGCGCGCCCGCACGGTTGCACCAGAAGACGCGGAACCCGAACGCCTTGGCGCCGAGCGCGTCCCAGCAGTTCGACGACACGAAGCCGATCGCGCCGGTCGGCACGCCGAGCTTCTCGACCGCCAGCGCGTAAACGCGCGGGTCGGGCTTGTAGACGCGCAGCGCGTCGACGCTCAACACCGCGTCGAGCGTATGCGCGAGGCCGGCGTTCGCGACCACCGGCTCGAGCATCGCGGGCGCGCCGTTCGAGAGGATTGCCAGCTTGCGCGAAGCGAGCGCCTTCAGCGCCTGCGCGACCTCCGGGTACGTCGCAAGATGCAGATAGGCGTCCATCAGGCGCGCCTCCGCAGCCCGGCCGAGCGTCAGGCCGAGCGCCTTGCAGGCGAAGCGCAGACCCGCCCGGGTGACGTGCGAGAAATCCTCGTAGCGCTGCATCAGGCTGCGCTGCCACGTGTACTCGAGCTGCTTGGTGCGCCAGAGCTGCGACAGTGCGGCCCCCTTGCCGGGCCAGAGCTCGTCGCAGAGCCGCGCCACCGAGTGCACGTCGAACAGCGTGCCGTAGGCATCGAACACCAGAGCCTTGATCGGGGTGCTCATCGGGGACGCTCCGTGCTACTTTCGCGGGCGTGCACGGCGCACCGCCAGCTCGAGATGAAAGCCACCGGCACGTGACGGACGCAACCCGCGAGCGACACTGTGCCTCAGGCGTGCCGAGGGCGCAAGGCACGGGGCTCGTCGCGGCGGGGCTCGTCTGCTCGATCCCCTTCCTCAATCCGCTGCACGGGCTGCCGATCCCGACGTTCTACGAGGAGTGGCTCGCGTTCGCGCTCGGTCTCGCGGGCGTGCTCGTGGTGGGCGTCGCGAGCCCGGGCGCGGGACGCTTCCCGCGGGTCGCGCTGTGGCTGGTCGCATTCGCACCGGTGCTCGTGCTGCAGTGGGCGCTGCGCCTGACCGCGTACCGGGAGACGGTCGAGCTCGGCGTGCTCTACGTCCTGTGGGCGGCCTTGCTCGTGTGGCTCGGCGCGCAGCTGCGCGAGCGGTGTGGCGCCGAGCGCACCGCTCGCGTGCTCGCGGGGTTCATCGTGGCAGGGGCGCTGGCGAACGGTGCCGTCGCGCTGTTGCAGGCGGCGACCGGCACCGGCGGGCTCGGCGCGCTGCTCGCCGCACCCGGGGGCGGGCGCGTGTACGGGCTCACCGGCCAGGCGAATCTGCTCGCGAATCATCTCGCGCTAGGGCTCGCCGCGCTGCTGTATCTGCTCGTCACCGGGGCGATGCGCGTGCGAACGGCGGCGGCGTTCGGGCTTGCGCTGGTGACCGCGCTCGCGTTCACCGGCTCGCGCACGGCGTGGCTGCTCGTTGCGTGGCTCGTCGCATGCGGACTGCTCGGCCGAAGCACGGGCGGTCGCGCGGCGCTGCACGGTGCGGCCGCGATCGGCGCCTCGCTCGTCGTCCTGCAGCTCGTCTTTCACGCGACCGGCGGCGTCGGGTTCGCGACTCGGGACGGATCGGCGCTCGGCCGCCTCGCCGACGAGGTGGCGCAGGGCCACCAGCCGGTCGGTGGGATCGCCGCGCGGCTCTTCGTGTGGCGCGTCGCGCTCGACATCTTCGCCACGGCGCCGCTCCTCGGCGTCGGGGTCGGCGAGTTCGCCTGGGCGTACTTCAACGCCCATCCGCCCGAGCATTTCGCCTTGCTCGGCAGCTATCAGCGCCATGCGCACAACCTCGTGCTCCAGCTGCTCGCCGAGACCGGGCTCGCTGGCGCGGTTCCGATTACGCTCGGACTGCTGGGGTGGCTGGTGCGCGTGGCGAAGGCGCAGGTGGCGCAATGGCACCCGGCGACGTGGCTTGCGCTGGCTGTCGTGGGGATCGAGTCCACGCACAGCGTGATCGAGTTCCCGCTCTGGCACGCGCAGTTCCCAGGCGTCGCCGCGCTGTTCCTCGGGGTCGGCGAGCGCAGGGCGGTCGCGCTGCGCTCGGCGCTCGCCGCGCGTTGGATGCCGGCGTTGCTCGGCCTCGCCGGGCTGTCGCTGGCCGCCGGTGCGATGTGGTGGCATCTGCAGCTTCGCACCTGGGTCTACGCGCTACCCGACGCCGCGCTCGCCGAGCCCGGCGTGCGCGAGCGACAGCGCGACGTGCTGCGGCGCGCGGGCGCGACCTTGCTCCGACCGTACGCCGAGCTGCCGATCGCGGCCGCGATCGAGCCGCGGCGATCGCACGTCACCGCGCAGCTCGCCCTGAACGGGCGGACGCTGCGCTTTGCGCCGATCGGACCGGTAGTCTACCGGCAGGTGACGCTGCTCGCGCTGGCGGGCGAGCGCGAGCGCGCGGCGGCGCTCCTGGAACGCGCGCTCGTGCTGCATCCGGGATTACGGGGCGAGTACGCCCGCGCGCTCGCCCCGCTCGCCGCCGTCGAGCCCGCCGCGCTCGGCTGGGTGCTCGAGCGGGTGCGGCAGCGGCCATAGTGCCTCGCACAGGTCGGATCCCAGGTTGCGCTGCGTCTGGAAACGTATTAGTTTCCGGGCACATAGGCGAACAAGCTCGTATTTCGCTTCAGCCCGCGTGAGGCACGCATGGGTCGACCCGAGAAGATCCGTCTGGGCGATGTGCTCGTCCAGCAGAAGTTGATCTCGCAGGAGCAGCTCAAGCTCGCCCTCGAGCAGCAGCGGCGGAACGGCCGCAGGCTCGGCCGGCTGATGGTCGAGAACGGCTTCGTCACCGAGGAGCAGATCTGCGAGGGGCTCGCGCGCCAGTTCGGCATCCCCTACATCAACCTCAAGTTCTACAACCTCCGCCCCGACGTCGCACACAAGCTGCCCGAGACCTACGCCCGACGTCACCGCGCGCTCGTGCTCGAGGAGCGCCGCGAGGGCTACCTCGTCGGCGTCGCCGACCCGAGTGATCTTTTCGCCTACGACGAGCTCGTGCGCGTGCTCAAGAGCGACATCCAGCTCGCCGTCGTCAGCGAGGCGGTGATCGTCCCGACCATCGACCGCATCTACCGCCGCACCGAGGAAATCAGCGGCCTCGCGCGCGAGCTCGAGCAGGATCTCGGCGACAGCTACGTCGACTTCGGCGCGCTCGGCGCGACGGCGAGCGTTGAGGACGCGCCGGTGGTGCGCCTGCTGCAGACGATGTTCGAGGACGCGACCCAGGTGAAGGCCTCGGACATCCACATCGAGCCGCGGGAAGGGCGCGTGCAGATCCGGTTCCGGATCGACGGCATGCTGATCCCGCTGACCGAGGCCGACCGTCGCATCGGCCCCGCGCTGGTGCAGCGGCTGAAGCTCATGGCGGGGCTCGATATCTCCGAGAAGCGGCTGCCGCAGGACGGTCGCTTCAACGTCCTTGTCCGCGACCAGCCGGTCGACATCCGGATCTCGTCGATGCCGGTGCAGCATGGGGAGTCGGTGGTGATGCGCCTGTTGAACCAGGCGCACGGCATGATGCGGCTCGACCACCTCGGGCTGCCCACCCCCGATGCTCGACAAGATGCGCGAGCTCGCGCGCCGCTCGAGCGGTATGATCCTGGTGACCGGGCCGACCGGCAGTGGCAAGACAACGACGCTCTACGCCGCGCTCGCCGAGATCAACGGCGCCGAGAAGAAGATCATCACCGTCGAGGACCCGATCGAGTACCGACTGCCGGGCATCAACCAGGTCCAGGTCAACGAGAAGATCGATCTCACCTTCTCGCGGGTGCTGCGCTCGGCGTTGCGGCACGACCCCGACGTGATCCTGGTCGGCGAGATCCGCGACGAGGAGACCGCGCAGATCGCGCTGCGCGCGGCGCTCACTGGTCACCTAGTCTTCTCGACGCTGCACACGCGCGACGCGGCGAGCACGCCGATGCGCCTGCTCGACATGGGCGCACCGGCCTACATGGTCGCGACGTCGGTGCACGCGGTGCTCGCGCAGCGACTGGTGCGCACGATCTGCGAGAGCTGCGCTCGGGCCTGCAGCCCGACGGCGCAGGAGCTGACTTGGCTCGGGCCGGACGCCGGCGCGACGACCTACCAGGAAGGTGCCGGATGCTCGCACTGCAATGGCTCCGGCTACTCCGGGCGCACGGGCGTATACGAACTGCTCGAGCTCACGCGCGACCTGGCCGATGCGGTGGTACAGGCGGATCCCGGCGAGTTCCTGCGGCGTGCGCATGCGCGGCTCGCGGGACGCACGCTTAGGGACCATGCCGTGTCGCTTGCCCGCGGCGGTCGTACGACGGTTCGCGAGGCGATGCGTGTCGTGAGCCAGGTGGAGGACTAGACTGTTGAAACCGGTTGCGTCGCTGTTCCCGGATCGCACAAGCGCGCGCGGGATACGCAAGGCGGCATTGCCGCCGCGCGTCGTGGAGAACTGACTTGCCGGTCTTCTCCTACAAGGGCCGCAACGCGCGCGGCGAGCTGGTGCAGGGGACGCTCGAGGCGGGCGACAGTGGCGCGATCGCCGACCAGCTGTTCAACACCGGCATCACGCCGGTCGAGATCAAGTCCGGGGCCGCGGCGGTGGCGGCCGGTCGGGGCATCGCTGCCGCGATCGCCGCGCGCTTCGCCGAGAAAATCACGCTCACCGACCTGATGCTCTTCTGCCGGCAAATGTACACGCTGATTCGGTCCGGCGTGCCGATGCTGCGCGCGCTCGGCGGGCTGCGCGAGTCGGCGACCAATCCTGCGCTCGGCCGCGTGATCCACGATCTGCAGATAAACCTGGACGCCGGGCGCGAGCTTTCCGCCGGGATGCGCCGACACACGGCGGTGTTCTCGCCGTTCGTGGTGAACATGGTGCGCGTGGGCGAGATGACCGGGCGTCTGGAAGAGATCTTCCTGCGGCTCGCCGAGCACCTGGAGTTCGAGAATGAGATGCGCGGTCGAATCAAGACGGCGCTGCGCTACCCGCTGCTGGTGGTGGGCGTCATGGCGGCCGCGCTCGCGATCGTCAACGTGTTCGTAATTCCGGCCTTCGCCCAGATCTATGACGGCTTCGGAGCGAAGCTGCCGCTGCTCACGCGCGTGCTAATCGGCTTCTCGGAGTTCACGGTCCAGTACGGGTGGCTGATCGTCGCCGCGGCGATCGCGGGATGGATGGCGTTCCGAACCTGGATCCGCGCGCCGGCCGGACGCTACCGATGGGACCGCTTCAAGCTGCGCATCCCGATTGCCGGAAAGATCGTCCTAAAGGCGACCCTCGCGCGCTTCGCCCGCAGCTTCGCGCTGACGCTGAAGAGCGGGGTGCCGCTGGTGCAGAGCCTGACGGTGGTGGCCGCGGTGGTGGAGAACGACTTCGTCGGCCAGCGCATCGAGCAGATGCGCGACGGCGTCGAACGTGGCGAGAGCATCGCCCGCACCGCGGCGACCGCGGGGGTGTTCACGCCGGTCGTCCTGCAGATGGTCGCGGTCGGTGACGAGACCGGGCAGCTCGACGAGATGCTGGCCGAGGTCGCGCAGATGTACGAGCGCGACGTCGAGTACGACTTGAAGAATCTCTCGACGCAGATCGAGCCGATCCTGATCATTGCGCTTGCCGCGCTGGTGCTGATCCTCGCGCTCGGCGTGCTGATGCCGATCTGGGGCCTCGGCAAGGCCGCGCTCGGCGCGAAGTAGGTGGGCGCGCGAGTGGCCCGACGCCGCACGGCAGCCGACGGGTTCAGCCTCATCGAGCTGCTCGCGGTGCTGGTCGTGATTGCCGTGCTCGCGGTCGTCCTGCTGCGACAGGCGGTCTGGTATCAGGAGCGCGCAGAACGCGCGGCGATGGAGTCCACCATCGCCGTGCTGCGCAGTGCGCTGCAGATGCAGGTCGCGGGAAGGATCGCCGCCGGGCGCGATGCCCAGCTTTCCGCACTCGCGACCGAGAACCCGATGAACTGGCTCGCGCGGAAGCCGAAGAGCTACGCCGGAGCGTACGAACCCGCGGGTGCGCCGCACGTCCCCGCAGGCCGTTGGTATTTCGACGTCGCCGACCGCCAGCTCGTCTACCGGCCGCGGCACCGGCGATACCTGACGGCGTCCGATCGCGGCGAGATGACCGAGCTGCGGTTCCGGACGGTGCTCGACGTCGGCCCGGGGCGCGGTCACGGCGGCGTCGACGGCGTCGGCGAAATGGATATCCGCGTCGTGCGCGCCTATTCCTGGGCCGAAGACGCCGACTGATCCTGTTGGCGCGTTGGTTGCACTTACGATTCCGGGCGAGTCGTTGCACCCCCGGCGGTCGGCGCGGCAAGTGCGAGGAAAATTCACGGTTGCGGACCAAGAACCCTCGAAATGTGAAAGAATTACCGCCGCTTCTGAAAGTCGAATCTATAGAATCGCTAGCGCAATCCCGGAGCGGATGGAGCAAGGGAACAACAAGGAGCTAGACATGCAGAAGCAGGGTGGTTTCACGCTCATCGAACTGGTCGCCGTGCTGGTGATTCTCGCGATCCTGGCAGTCGTGGCGGTGCCGCAGTTCGTCGATCTGCGGAGCGACGCACAGCAGGCCGCCACCGACGGCGTAGCCGGTGCGTTGTCGTCTGGCGCGACGCTGAACTACGCGGTGCGCAGCGTGAACGCGGGTTCGGGAGTCGCGGTCACGAATTGCACGAACATCGCCAGCACGCTCACGGGCGGCGCCATGCCGACCGGGTACACCATCACGGCGGGGGCGGTCACGGCCGGGAACACGGCGAACTGCACTCTGAACGGCCCGGGCGGCAAGACTGCGACCTTCACCGCGATCGGCATCAACTGATGCCGCGACGACCTCCTTCGAAGCGCAGGAGGGCGGCCGCGAGGAAGTGACGACGGTGCGCTCTGCGCGGGCAGGCGACGAACTGCGAAAGGGAACGGCGCGCCGGGCGCGTTCCCTTTCGCGCTTCGGCGCCGCCGCGCCGCGCCGTGCGTCGCGCGGTTTCACGCTCGCCGAACTCGTCGCCGGCATCCTGATCGCCGCGATCCTCGCAGCCGGCGCGAGCGCGCTGTTCAGCCGCCTGACCTTCGAGACCGCCGGGTTCGCCGACCAGCTGCGCTCGACGGTCGCATACGCGCAGAAGGTCGCAATCGCGCAGCGGCGCACGGTATTCGTGGTGACGACGGCGGGTTCCGCCGCGGCGTGCTACGACGCCGGCTGCGCGACGCCGATCGCCTCGCCAACGGGATCGGCCCTGGTCCTGACGGCGCCGAGCGGCGTCACGGTCTCGCCCGCGACCAGCTTCAGCTTCAACGGCCTCGGCCAGCCGAGTTTCGGTGCAGCGCTGACGCTGAGCGTCACCGGCGACGGCGCGCGCAGCTTCACCGTGGAGCCCGACACTGGCTATGTCCGCTAGGGATCGCCTGGTCAGGTCATCACCGCGGAAGGGGATCCGCGATGTCGCCGATTGCGCTCAAGCTGGATCCCCTTGCGAGTCCGTGTGAAAACTCGCCGAACGGCAGGCGAACCGTCCTCCCCGCGAAAGCCGATGGGGTCCAGTAGGTCGTTGAGGTGGCACGGAGCCGCATACCCGGCTGCCGCGCCCCAACTACCCCGTTCGGGGCCGGGTTGCGCCCGCGCGACGATCGGGTGTCCAAACGGCCTGTTGCGCCGGAATGACGGGGTTCGTCAGCGGTTCCGTTGTCGCCGCGACCGCGGTTTCACTCTGCCGGAGCTTCTGCTGCTGATCGTCGTGCTGGCGGTCGGACTCGCTGGCGTCGCGACCGGGCTGCAGCAGGCGGTACGCGGCAGCGGCGACCCACTTGTCCAGAAACAGGCACTGGCGATTGCCGAGGCACTGATGGAGGAGATCCTGCTGCAGCCGTTCACCCCGGTCGCCGGCGGCACCTCGCGTGCGGACTTCAACGACGTCTCCGACTACGACGGCTACAGCTCGGCAGGCGTCACCACGATCGACGGCGCGCCGGTGGCCGGTCTGGCAGGATACAGCGTGAGCGTCGCCGTCGCGAACGCCGCGCTCGGGCCAGTGACCGCGGTCGACTCGAAGCGTATCAGCGTGACGGTCACCGGCCCCGGGGTGAGCTATACGCTCGACGGCTACAAGCTCAACTACGGTCCATGACGACGGGTTCTCTCGCAATGGAGCAGGCGGTTCGCGCCCGACGCGCCGGTGCGGCGGCGGTCGGGCCGGCGCGACCCGGGGGGGTCACGCTCGTCGAGCTGGTGGTGGTCATGACGATCCTCGGTGTGCTCGCGATCGCCGCGTCGATCGCGGTGAAGCCGCTGCTCGATTCGTACTCGTTGAGCGTCCGCCGCGCGGAGCTCACCGACGTGGCGGATGGCGCGCTCCGGCGCATGGCGCGCGACGCGCGGCTTGCCTTGCCGAACAGCCTGCGCATCGCATCGAGCGGCACCGACACGTACCTCGAGCTGCTGCTGACCAAGACGGGCGGGCGCTATCGCGCGCAGACCGACGCGTCTGCGGCCGGCGACGTCCTGCGCTTCGACACCCCCGACGGTCAATTCGACACGCTGGGATCCGTCTCCTTCACCGGTCAGGCGATCGCCGCGGGCGACGTCGTGGTCGTGTACAACCTGAACGCCGGCGCCGCGCTGCAGGAGAGCAACGCGTATACGCGCAACGCGGCGGGGTGCGGCGCGGCGAACTCGCCCATCTGCAACTCGCAGCCGATCGCGAGCGAGGGCGCCGGTGCGCTCGCGAACGAGCGACGCATCACGCTCACCGCCTCGCGGCAGTTTCCGGTTGCCTCGCCGGGCAACCGCTTCCACGTCGTGTCCGGGCCCGTCACCTTCGCGTGCCGGCCGGGGCCGGTGAACGCTGCGGGCGACGCGACCGGCACGCTAGTACGCCATTCGGGTTACCCGATCGCGCTCGTGCAACCGACCGCCTTCGGCGCCGGTACCTCGGCGGTGCTCGCGGGCTACGTCGAGCAGTGCGAGATCGCCTACGACGCGGCACCGGCGAACCCCGCGTTCGCCCGCAACGGCATCGTCGCGCTGCGCATCAAGCTCACGCGTGGCGGCGACAGCGTGACGCTCTACCATGAGACCCACGTTGACAACCTTCCGTGAGCGCGGCTTCGCGGCGATCGCCGGGATCTTCATTTTGGTGGTGCTGGCGCTGCTCGGCGCGTACCTCGTGAGCATCTTCGCGGGGCAGAGCCGCACGCTCGCCTTCGACGCGCTCGGCGCGAAGGCGCTGCAGTCCGCGCGCGCCGGCCTCGAGCTCGGCATGTACGAGGCGATCCGCAATTCGAGCTGTCCGGCCTCGACCACGCTCGCGCTCGGCGGCATGCTTGACGGGTTTTCGGTGCGGGTACAGTGCCAGTCGAGCACGCACGTCGAGGTGGCGCCGCCGGCGATCGTCGTCTACCAGCTCACCGCCACCGCGTGCAATCGCGGCGCGTGCCCGGACACGGCTGACGCAACCTACGTCGAGCGCGAGTTGCGCGCCACCGTCGGAGCGCCGCCACCTTGAGCGCGGCCGGAGCCCTACGGAGGATCGTTGCGCTCTGTGGTGCGCTCGCGCTGCTCGCGCTGACCGGGCACGCCAGCGCGGCGATCAGCTACAGGACGAGCGGCTCGAACGGCGTCACCGCGGGATCCCTTTCGCTCACGATTCCCGTTGGGACGGGAGAGGGCGACCTCATGGTCGCGATCGTGTCGGTGCGCCAACGTTCGGTGGTGCAGGTAACGAAGCCGGGCGGCTGGACCGATATCGCCGCGACGCAGACCGGTTCGGGCGGCAACGAAATCGTCCAACTCCTGCAGTACCGCCTCGTCACCGCGGGCGACGTCGCCGCGGCCGGCGCGAGCTGGACGTGGAGCTGGGCCGGGACCCGGAACGCGGCCGGCGTGATCCTCGTCTTCCGCGGCGTCGATCCGTCGAACCCGGTGGAAGCCTCCGCGCAGCAGGCCGAGTTCAGCGGTCCGGACCAGAACACGATCACCATCCCGAGCGTGGACGTCACCGGCACAGGGCGCATGCTGGTAGGCGCGGCGTCGACCCGGGTCGACGCCGCGATCGCCTGGGCGGCCCCGATGACCGAAGCCGCAGAGCGGCGGGTCAGCAGCCTGACGGTGAGCGGCGCCTACGAGGCGACGGCTGTCACCGGCGGCCCGACGGGCACGCGCGTCGCGACGGCGGGCGCCAACGGCGTGTCCCGGGTCGGAGGCATGGTCGCGCTGCGGCCTGCCGCGCTGGCGGCGCCACGCGCCTACTGGAAGTTCGACGAGGGCGGCTACGGCGGCACGACCGGCGAGGTGATCGACGCGAGCGGCAACGGCCTGCACATGCAGGCCTTCAACGGCGCCACCACGACGGCGATCGACGCGAAGTTCTGCCGCAGCGCGGAGTTCACCGGCAACGCGGCGCGACGCTACCTGCAGATCGGCGACAACGCGCTGCTCGACATCCCGGATCGGCTGACGATCACCGCCTGGATCCGGCCCGCCTCGTGGCCCGGCTCGGGGCTCATGTCGATCGCCTCGAAGGACGAGAACTACGAGTTTCACGTCGCGACCAGCGGCCGCATCAACTGGTGGTGGACCGGGGGCGCCAACCAGATCTTCACCGGTAACAACGCGGCGCCGATCAACACCTGGACGCACGTTGCGCTGGTCTACACGCGCGGCGCGCAGGAGATCTACATCAACGGAGTGCGCGCGGCGAACAACTGGGCGAACCCCGACCGTAACCTGCTCGCGCAGAACAGCGACCCGTTCCAGATCGGTCAGGACCAGGGCTTCGCCGGTCGCTACTTCGACGGGCTGATAGACGACTTTCGCATCTACGCCGCGGCGCTCTCCGAAGCGGACGTCCAGGCGATCTACGCCGAGAATCCGACGTGCCCGGTGGCGCTCGATCACCTGTCGATCTCGCACTCGGGTGGCGGCGTCGCCTGCGCCGACGAGACGGTGACCATCACCGCTCACGACGCGTCGCATGCCGCGGTCGATGCCGGCGGAGTTGCGATCGCGCTGTCGACCACCAACGGCAAGGGGACCTGGAGCGGCATCGTGGCCGGCGGCGGGGTGCTGTCCGACCCGATACCGGGCGACGGCGCGGCGATCTACACGTTCGCCCCCGGCTCGAGCGCGGTCCAGCTCTCCCTGCGTTACGCGGATCTCGCGACGACCTCCGAGACCTTCGGCTTCGACGCGAGCGGCGGCGGCGTCTCGGAAACGAGCGGTGCGGCGACCGCTGCAGACGACCCGCCGATCACCTTCGCGCAGGCGGGGTTCCGTTTCCGGAATGCGACCGACGGGACCACCATCATCCCGACGCAGATCGCCGGCAAGCCGTCGAACGTGGGCTGGAACGCAAAGACGCTCCGGATACAGGCGATCCGCACCGACACGCAGACCGGCGCGTGCGTGGGTCTGTTCGCCAACCAGTCGCGCACCATCGAGCTCGGCGCGGAGTGCAATGACCCGGCGGTGTGCGCCGGAGCGCAAGTGACGGTGAACGGCGGCCCGATCGCCACCAGCAGCGACGACGGCGGCGCCGGCGCCGCCGCGTATACCGGGCACTCGCTCGCTTTCGATGCCGCTTCCGAGGCCGAGACCGTCATCGCCTATCCGGACGCGGGCCGCGTCTCGCTGCACGGGCGCTACGACCTCGATCCGGCGATTGCCGGCTTCGAGATGCGCGGCGCCTCCAACCCGTTCGTCGTACGTCCGTTCGGCTTCCGCATTTCCGGGGTGCCGTCCGGTGTTTCCGGTCCGGCGAGCGCGGTCTTCCGGCGCGCGGGAGAGGGCTTCGGCGTCACCTTGACCGCAGTCGCGTGGAAGAGCGGCGACGACGCGGACGCCGACGGCATGCCCGACTCGCAGGCGCAGGTCGCCGGCAACGCCGCGACGCCGGGCTTCGGCCAGGAAGCGGGACCGGCGACGGCGACGGTATCGCACGCGCTCGCCGAGCCGGCGGGCGGTGCGGCGGGCGCGCTCTCGAACACGTCGTTCACGGGATTCGCCGCCGGCGCGCGCGCCCAGACCACGAGCTACAGCGAGGTCGGGATCGTCGATCTCTTCGCGACCAGCGAGAACTATCTCGCGAGCGGCGAGAACGTCACCGCGGGGGCGGGTGGCCTCACCGGCGTCGGGCGCTTCATCCCGGATCATTTCGCGCTCTCTGGCGGCGTGCTCGCCAACCGCGCGGCGGGCGGCTGCGCGCCGGCGTCCGCCTTCACCTACATGAACGAGGCGCTCGCGCTCCGGTTCACGCTGACCGCGCGCAGCGCGGCGGGCGCGACGACGACGAACTACCGCGGCGCATTCGCCCGCCTCGATCTCGCCTCCCCGGCCTCGTTCGTGTTCGGCGCGCGCGACGTCGCCGCGGGGACCAATCTCACGACGCGCATCGACACCGCGCTTGGCACGAGCGGCGCGTGGGCGAACGGCGTGGCGGCGAACGTGCAGGCGACGCTCGCGATCGTCCGATCGAACCCCGACGATCCCGACGGCCCATTCGAGCAGGTGAAGCTCGGCATCGCGCCGAGCGATCCCGACGGCGTGGCGCTCGCCGCCTCCGCGCTCGACTTCTCGACCACGGGCGGGGCGAACGACCGCGCGCAGGCCGGGGCGGACACCCGGATCCGGTTCGGGCGGCTGCGCCTGACGAGCGCGTTCGGCTCCGGAACTCGCGGCGCTCACCGTGCCGATGCAGGTGGAATACTGGAGCGGAGCTGGTTTCCTGGCGAACAGCGCCGACAGCTGCACGACGCTTTCCCGCAGCGCCGTCACGCTGTCGAACTACCAGGGCGGGCTCGCTGCGTGCGAGACGGCGTTCACCGCGGCGACGATCGCGTTTACGAACGGCGCGGCGTCGCCGCAGCTCGCCGCATCCGGCGCGGGCAACGGCGGCAGCGTCGATCTCCGCGTGAACCTCGGCACGCCCTCGGGCAACGCGTGCAACGCGGTAGGCGGCCCCGGACCGGCTGCCACGAGCGCCGCGCACTCCTACCTCAAGGGGCGCTGGAACGCGACCGACGACGACGGCATTGCGACGACCAGCAGCGACGACGATCCTAGCGCGCGTGCCTCGTTCGGCGTCTACGGGCTGGACCGCACCCCCAACCAGTTCATCTATCGGCGCGAGAACTACTGAGGCGCCGTTCCGACTCCGCTCGGGTCCTCGTAGTCGCTTGTTCCTGAAATGTTTTCAGGCTCCGCCGCGGCCTCGGTCGGTCGCTTTCCGCCGCCGTCTCGTCAATTCGGGCGGTTTTGCTGTTTACCCTATAAAGCGCATTGACAACAATAGGTTATTTAGATAAGTTCAAGTCGGATATTACGTCGGAGAGGCGCATCCCCTTGGGTTGGCTCAAGAAGAAGACCAAGGCGCCGGGTTGGATGGCGATCGCGGTCGCAGAGGGACGCCTCGATCTCGCGTACGGGGCGGCGGGCAGCGGCACGCAGCGTCCGCAGCTCTTCCAGTTCGGCTCGCGCCCGCTCGCCGCGCCCGACGCGTTCGCGCGCACCGCGCGCGAGCTCGGTCTCGCGCGCTGCGCGTGCGAAACGCTGCTCAAGCCCGGCGAGTATCAATTGCTCCTGGTCGACGCGCCGAACGTACCGCGCGACGAGCTGCGCACTGCGATCCGCTGGCGGGTGAAGGATCTGCTCGACTACCACGTCGACGATGCGACGCTCGACGTGCTCGACATTCCGCCGCCGAAGAGCGCGCCCGCGCGCGGGCATTCGATGTACGCGGTGGCTGCGCCGAACGAGACCATCCACGGTTACATGCGCCGCTTCGAAGAAGCGGCCGTACCGCCTCTCGGTGATCGACATCCCGGAGACTGCGCAGCGCAACATCGCGGCGCTCTACGAGAAGGACGAGCGCGCGGTGGCGCTGCTCCATCTCGGCGAGCGCGACGCGCTGCTCACGATCAGTGCGGGCGGCGAGCTCTACACGGCGCGCCGCATCGACGTGTCGGCCGGCGACGCGCGCGCCGCCGCCGAGCGCGAACGCTTCGACGCGCACGAGCGGCTGCTGCTAGAGGTGCAGCGCTCGCTCGACCACTTCGAGCGCCAGTTCGGTGCGATCGCCGTAGCGCGCCTGATGCTCGCGCCCGAGGCCGGCGAGAGCGGCCTGCTCGAGCACTTCCGGGACAATCTCGGCGTGCCGATCGCGCGCGTGCGCCTCGCCGAGGTGCTCGAGGTGCCGGGCGGCGAGATCGCGCGCGACGCCGAGTGGCGCCTGTTCCACTTGATCGGCGCGTCGCTGCGCCACGAGGCGGCCGCGCTGTGAGCCAGCAGATCAACCTGTTCAATCCGCTCTTCCTGCGGCAGAAGCGCTATTTCTCCGCGCGCACGATGGCGCAGGGGCTGGGCATCATCGCGGCGGCGCTCGCCGCCTACTGGATGGTCGTGGCGGCGCAGGCGGGCGGCCTCGGCGCGCAGCGCGCGGATGCCGAGGCGCAGCTCGCCAAGTCGCGCGAGCAGCTGGCCGCGCTCGCCGCGGAGGCGGGTGGCCGCGGCACGAGCGCCGCGCTCGCCGACGCGCTGCGTCGCACCGAGGCCGACCTCGACGCGCAGCAGCGGCTGCTCGGCGCGCTCTCGGGCGGTCCGCTTGGCGACACGACGGGCTTCTCGCGCTACCTTGCGGCGTTCGCGCGCCGTCCGCTCGAGGGCGTGTGGCTCACGCGCGTGAGCGTCGCCGCCGGCGGCGCGGGACTCGACTTGCGCGGCGGGGCGCTGCGTGCGGAGTTGCTGCCGGCCTACATGGCGCTCTTGAACGGTGAAGAGACGCTGCGCGGGCAGTCGTTCGGCGAGTTGCGGATGAGCCTCGTCGGTGGCGAGGCGGCGGCCGGCGCCCGGGCACCCGGGGCGCCCGCCGGGCGGTACATCGAGTTCGCGCTCACGGGCGTGCGCGTCGGCGCCAAGGCGGGAGGCGGCTAGTGAGAAGGCTCTGGGCCCGGTACTCGGAGCGCATCGACGCGATGACCCTGCGCGAGCGGGCGATCCTCTTCATCGCCGCAGCCGCCGTCCTGTTCCTGGTCGTGAACACGCTGCTGATCGCGCCGCGGATCGAGCGGCAACGTCGCATCGCTGCCGAGGTTGCCCAGCAGCAAGCGGCCCAGCGGCAGCTCGACGGCCAGATCCGCAAGCTGCTGCGCGAGCGGGGCGCCGATCCGGACGCCGCGACGCGCGTGCGGCTCGCCGCCGCGCGGGCGAAGATCGCGGCGAACGAGGCGAGCCTGCGCGAGCTCAATGCGCGGCTCGTCCCGCCCGAGCGCATCCGCGGGCTGCTGGAGAGCCTCATCGCCCGCGATCGCCGGCTCGAGCTCGTCGCGCTCAAGACGCTCGCTGTCGCGCCGCTGCTCGAAGCCGCCGCCGACGGCGCTCCGCGCGCATCGCAGGTGTACCGGCATGGCGTCGAGCTCACGCTGCGCGGAACCTATCTCGATCTCCTCGGCTACCTCGAGCAGCTCGAGGCGCTTCCGTACCAGATGTTCTGGGGCAGCGTCGACGTCGCGGCCACCGACTACCCAACCATCACGATGAAGCTGACGGTGCACACGATCAGCCTCGACCGGGCATGGCTCAAGGTGTGAGAACCACCCTCGTCGCCGCCGCAGTGCTGGTCGCCGCCTCGAGCGTCGGCGCAGTGGCGCGCGGGCAGGCGCTCGTCGACCCGATGCGCCCGCCCGTCCACGCCGCGGCAGGAGAAGCGGGCGCGAGTTCCGGTCCCGTGCTGCAGCAGGTCTATGTCTCTCGATCGCGCCGCTATGCGGTGATCGACGGGACACGGGTATCGCCGGGCGACCGCTACGGCGACGCGCGAGTCGTGCGCATCAGCGAGGCCGGCGTCGCCTTGCAGGGCGACCGCGGCACGACGGTACTGACGATGCATCCGGACGTGCTGAAGCGCGCGCGGCCCGTAGACAAGGCCAGCCGACGCATGGGGAAAGGCGAGGAACGAAAATGATGCGAACCGTGGGCGCCTTGTTGTTGCTGACGCTCGCCGGCTGCAGCATCCCGCCGCGTCCGAACGCGCTCGATCCTGCGCTTCAGGCCGCGCTCGACCGTCCCGTGCAGGGCGAGCCGGCACCGCGCACCGACGAGCGCGCCGCGAGCCAGGCGCTGATCCCGCCACTGCGCGTCGAGCTGCCGAAGGTCGAGGCCCGTCCTGTCGAGCAGCGCTTCGATCTCGCCGTGGCGAATGCACCCGCGCAACAGGTCTTCATGGCGATCGTATCGGGTACGCGCTTCAGCATGCTGGTACACCCGGACGTGTCCAGCGCGATCTCGGTCAACCTCAAGGACGTTACCGTCGCCGAGGCGCTCGAAGCGTTGCGCGAGCTGTACGGATTCGAGTACCGGATCGATGGCACGCGCATCTTCGTCCAGTCGGCGGGCATGCGCACCCACGTGTTCCAGGTGAACTATCTGATCGGCCAGCGCATCGGCCGCAGCGACGTGCGGGTCACCTCGGGCTCGGTCGCCGACGCTCCGGTGACGACCTCGGCCGGCGGCGTAGCCGTGCCGCAGCCGGCGCCGGCGCTCGCGACGCCCGGCGCGCCGGGATCGCCGACGTCGCTGCCCGGCCGCGTCACCGAGTCGAGCCGCGTGCAGACCTCGACCCGCACGGATTTCTGGGACGAGCTGCGCGAGACGGTGCGCAGCATCGTCGGCAGCGAAGGCGGCCGCATGGTGATCGTCAATCCGCAGGCGAACGTGCTGCTGGTGAAGGCGATGCCGCAGGAGATCCGCCAGGTCGAGGCCTACCTCAAGGCGATCCAGGTGGCGGTCGACCGGCAGGTGATGCTCGAGGCGAAGATCGTCGAGGTCGAGCTGGGCGACCAGTTCCAGGCCGGGATCAACTGGGCGTCGTTCCCCTCGAGCGGATTCAGCGCCGGCCTGGTGCGGCCGGGCTCGACGCTGCAGACGACCGGGGCGCTCACCTCGCCCAATCTCACGGCGAACCCGGCCGGCAGGTCGATCACCAACACCTCGGCGGACAACCGGTTCCTGCAGGGCATCGCCGGTTTCACCAACTTTCCCGGCGTTTCGCTCTTCGGGCTCGCGCTGCAGACCGGAAGCTTCGCCGCACTGCTCGAGTTCCTCGCGGGGCAGGGCAGCGTCCAGGTGCTCTCCAGCCCGCGCATCGCGACGCTGAACAACCAGAAGGCGGTGCTCAAGGTCGGCAGCGACGAGTTCTTCATCACCAACGTGACCGGCGGCTCCACCGGCACTACCACCGCGGTCGCGACCGGCGGCACGACGACCTTCCCGACCCTTACGCTGCAGCCCTTCTTCTCCGGCGTTGCGCTCGACATCACGCCGCAGATCGACGACCAGGGCATGATCGTCCTCCACATCCACCCGCAGGTGAGCGAGGTCGTGCAGCAGGACCGCACGGTAAACCTCGGGCAGGTGTTCGGAGGCCAGGTGACGCTGCCGCTCGCGCGCAGCACGGTGAGCGAGACCGACAGTATCGTGAAGGTCGCCGACAGCAACATCGTGGCGATCGGCGGCCTGATGAAGGTTTCGAGCGCCGACCAGCGCACCGGCATGCCGTGGCTACAGGACATCCCCGGCATCGGTCACCTGTTCGCGACCCGCGCGCGGGTGTCGGTGAAGAAGGAGCTCGTGATCCTGATCAAGCCGACCGTCATCAGGACCGGCGTCGAACTCGCCGAGGACGTCGCTGCGGCGCGCGAGCGCATGATCGAGATGCTGCCGCCGGCGCCGTCGCGCAGTACGCCCTGGAGCCTGCCATGATCTACCTGCAGCATTTCGGCCTGCGCGAGGCGCCGTTCGGGATCACGCCCGATACGGCCTTCTACTATTCCTGTTCGGCGATCCAGCAGGGTCTGAACACGCTGCTGGTCGCGGTCGCCAACGGCGAGGGCTTCATCAAGATCACCGGCGAGGTCGGGACCGGCAAGACCCTGCTCTGCCGCAAGCTGCTCGCGACGCTCGGTCCGGAGTACGTTACCGCGTACCTGCCGAACCCCGCCGTGCGTCCGCTCACGCTGATGCGCGCGATCGCCGAGGAGCTCGCGCTCGAGTGGCAGGCCTCGCTCGACCAGCATCACCTGCTGCGCGTCATCAGCCAGGCGCTGCTCGAGCATGCGGACGCCGGACGACGCGTCCTTCTGTGCGTGGACGAGGCGCAGGCGATGCCGCTCGAGACGCTCGAGACCGTGCGCCTGCTCACCAACCTTGAGACCGAGAAGCGCAAGCTGTTGCAGGTCGTGCTGTTCGGGCAACCCGAGCTCGACGACAAGCTCGCCCGGCGCGAGATCCGCCAGTTGCGCCAGCGGATCACCTTCGAGCAGCGCCTCACCGCGCTCACGCCGGCCGAAGTGCGCAAGTATCTGGCGCACCGGCTGGCGGTGGCGGGCTACGCGGGGCGCGAGGTGTTCTCGCGCCCCGCCGCACGCGTGATCCACCGCGCGAGCCGCGGCGTGCCGCGGCTGGTAAACATCCTCGCGAACAAGGCACTGATGCTCGCCTTCGGCCGCGGCAGCCGGCGCGCGCGCTGGAGCGACGCGCTCGGCGCGGCGAAGGACACGCCGGCCGCGCGCCTCGCGCAGCCAGCCTGGATGTGGGTGGCGATGGTGTGCCTCGCGGGGTCGAGCCTCGGTTGGGTGCTGCTGCAATGAGCGTCGTCAACCAGATGCTGCGGGAGCTCGACCGGCGCAACTCGGCGGCGGCGGGCGGGGGCTGGCTCAGTACATCAAGCCGGTCGAGCACCGGGCGCCGCTGCCGCGCAGCGCGGTGCTGCTCGCCGGTTTGGCAGTGGTGCTGGCAGCGGCTGCGGGCGCCATGTGGTGGCTGCAGGGCCGCGCGCCGCAGCATGCGGCGCCGTCGGGGGCGTCGCAACCGGCGAGTCCGGCAGCGCCTGCGCAACCGCGCACGCCCGAGCCGGGTACGGCGGCGGATGCGGCAGGCCCGGCCGCCGCGAGCGCCGGGCGCGCGGGATCCGAAGCGCGTGCCACCGTTCCGCCCGACGTGGATACGGGCGACGCGCCGAGCTCCGCGATGGTCGCTCCCGCCGCGCTGGATCGCGCGCTTCACGCGAATCCCGTGGATGCGACGGCATCCGATACCGGTGGACCGCCGGCGTCAGCGCCATCCGTGGTGAGGGCCGAACGCGCGGACCTGCGGCAACCCGACCCGGTCGCGGCGCCGGTGGGCAAAGCGGAGGCACCGGAAGTCGCCGAGGCCGCACCGGTGACGCACGGACAGACCGTTGCGGGTGCGATCCCGCAAGCGCAGCGGCACACGCGGGTGGCGACGCCGGTCGCCGCCGCCACCACCCGCGTCGCGCATGCGGCGGCAGCCCAGCCGCCCGCAAGCCATGGGCCGGTGAAGCGCCGGAGCACGGCCGCATCGACGCCGGCGCCGGCCGCTGAAGCCGCACCGTCCGGCGACCGCGTGGACACGCCGCCGGCCACACCGCAGGCCGAGCCGCGCATCGAGAAGCAGATGATCGAAAGCACCCCCGCGCGCCGCGGAGATCGCCTTCCGGGGCGCGGTGTCGCTCGTGCAGCGCGGGCGCCTCGATGAGGCGATCGCCGGCCTGCGATCGGCGCTCGAGCTGGCGCCCGATCACGCGCGCGCGCGCCAGACGCTCGTGGCACTGCTGGTGGAGCGGCGGGCGCTTGCCGAGGCGCAGGCCGTGCTCGAGGAGGGGCTGCGACTCGACCCCGCCCAGACCGGATTCGCAAGCCTGCTTGCGCGGTTGCATCTTGACCGCGGCGACAGCGGGCGAGCGCTGTCGGTACTGCAGGCGCATGCCGCGTACGCTTCGGCAAACGCCGAGTACCGTGCGTTCACCGCGGCGCTGCTGCAGCGCGCCGGCCGCAACGCGGAAGCCGCCGACGAGTTCCGGTCCGCCCTCGTAATCAATCCGGCCGTCGGCGTATGGTGGATGGGCCTCGGCATGTCGGAGCAGGCGCTGGGGCACCGCGACGCGGCGCTTGCGGCCTACCGCCAGGCGCGCTCGATGGCGGGGCTGTCGCCCGACCTCGTTGCATTCGTGGATCGGCGCCTGCGCCTGCTGCAGTAACGCGCGGCGAGCGAAGCCCCGTTCACGCCGGCCGCCGTCGCGTGGCCTTCTCCTCCGGAGGGCTCCGTGCTAAGTTGACCCCGGCCCGAGCGGGATCGGTGCCCCGAACGTAAGCCCCCTTCGAGACGCGAGGCCATGCAGGACCGCTATGAGGAGATCTACCACGCGTTCCGGTGGGCGGTGCCTGCGCGATTTAACATCGCGGTGGCCTGCTGCCGTCGTCACGCGGTCGACCGGCATCGCTTCTGCATGTACTGGGAAGACGAGGACGGCGCGATGCGCGCGCTCACCTATTGGGATATCGAGCAGGACGCTAACCGCCTGTCGAACGCGCTCGCGGCGCTCGGCGTCAAGCGCGGTGATCGCGTCGGCATCATCCTCCCGCAGCGTCCGGAGACGGTGGTCGCGCACATGGCGTGCTACCAGCTCGGAGCGGTGGCCATGCCGCTGTCGATCCTGTTCGGCCCGGACGCGCTCGAGTACCGGCTGCAGGACAGCCAGAGCTCGGTCGCCTTCGTCGATCCCGCTTCCGCGCCGAACCTCGCCGCGGTGCGGGCGTCGCTGCCGGATCTCAGGCACGTAATCGGGGTGGCCGGCGCGCGCGAGGCGGGCGCCGAGCCCTGGGAGCGGTTGCTCGACAAGGCGTCGTGCCGTTTCACGCCGGTCGACACCGGCGCCGAGCAGCCGGCGCTCCTCGTGTATACCAGCGGCACGACTGGCCCGCCAAAAAGGCGCGCTCAAGCCTCATCGCGTGCTGCTCGGCAACCTGCCGGGCTTCGCCTGCTCGCACGACCAGTTCCCGCGGACGGGCGACATGTTCTGGTCGCCCGCCGACTGGGCGTGGACCGGCGGTCTGATGGACGCGCTTCTGCCGACGATGTACTACGGCTACCCGATTCTCGGCTACCGCGGCCGGTTCGATCCGGACAAGGCGTTCCACCTGATCGAGAAGTACGGCGTTCGCAACAGCTTCCTCTTTCCGACCGCGCTCAAGATGATGATGAAGGCGGTGCCCGAGCCGCGCGCGCGCTACGACCTCGCGCTTCGCTCGATCATGAGCGCCGGAGAGTCGGTCGGCGAGACCGTGTTCGAGTGGTCGCGTGCCGCGCTCGGCGTAACGATCAACGAGATGTTCGGCCAAACCGAGGTGAACTACATCGTCGGCAACTCGCACGCGCTGTGGCCGGCAAAGCCGGGCTCGATCGGGCGGCCGTATCCCGGCCACCGCGTCGCGCTGATCGACGACGACGGCAACGAGGTGCGCGAAGGCGAGGCGGGCGAGGTGGCGGTCAACCGGACCGATGTGCACGGCGACCGCGACGCGGTATTCTTCCTCGGCTACTGGCGGAACGACGAGGCCACGCGCAAGAAGTACACCGCCGACTGGTGCCGTACCGGCGATCTCGCGAAGCGCGACGCCGACGGCTACCTCTGGTACCAGGGCCGCGCCGACGACGTGTTCAAGAGCGCCGGCTACCGCATCGGGCCCTCCGAGATCGAGAACTGCCTGGTGAAGCATCCGGCAGTCGCCAACGCGGCGGTGGTCGGCAGTCCCGATCCGGAGCGCACCAACGTGGTGAAGGCGTTCGTCGTGCTGCAGCCGGGGCACGCGCCGTCGCCAGAGCTCGAGCAGGCGCTGCAGCAGCACGTACGCGGCAAGCTCGCCCCGTACGAGTATCCGAAGGAGATCGAGTTCGTAAATCAGCTGCCGATGACCACCACCGGTAAGGTTCAACGCCGGGTACTGCGGCTGCGCGAGGAAGAGCGCAAGCGCGGCGGGACGGGATGACCGGAATGCGCTGATGCGGTTGCCGGCCGACCATCCGCAGCGCTACGCTCTCGCGAACGAGATCCACGCCCGGCCGTACGACGCGCTCGAGGCGCCCGAGCGCGTTTCGTTCCTCGCCGTCCTGTCCGGCGAGCGCGCCGCGGAGCACGCGCATCTTGTGCGGCTGTGCGAGCGCGGTGGCGTGCATCCACCGCGGTCAGCCGCGAGCCTTTTCCGCGCCGACTTCGGCGCCTACCGTGTCAAGTGGGAGCGCCACACCGAGTTTTCCGGGTACACGTTCTTCCTGCGTGGCGGGGCCGCGGATCTCTTCGCCGAGACCGCGGTCGCGGCGGTTCCCGCGGACTGGTCGGCCGCGATCCCCGGCGAGACTCTCGTCGCGGCGCATGCCGAGCTCGTGCCGCGCGGGATCGCGCTGCCCGAGGGCAGAGAGATCGCGCGCGCGTTCGGCGGCGACTACGTCGTCGGCGGCGAGATCGGGGACGGTGTGGGCGCGGTCTTCACCGATTTCCGGGTGCATGCGGACGGGCACAACCGCTTTCTGGTGTTCGACGCGGGCATGTCGCGGCGCCAGGCGGGGCGGATGGTGCAGCGGCTGTTCGAGATCGAGACCTACCGGATGATGGCGCTGCTCGCGCTGCCGGTCGCGCAAGCGGCCGCGCCGCGGCTCGCCGAGATGGAGGAGGCGCTGGTCGAGATCACCGCGGCGATGGCGGGCGATGCCGGCCGGCGCGCCGACGACCATGCGCTGCTCGAACGGCTGATTCCGCTGGCGGCCGAGGCGGAGCGCGCGGTCGTGTCGTCGCAGTACCGCTTCGGCGCGGCCCGTGCGTACCACTCGCTGGTGAACAGCAGGATCGCGGAGCTGCGCGAGCGGCGGCTGCCGGGCACGCAGACGATCGAGGAGTTCATGGCGCGGCGCCTGGCGCCGGCGATGGCGACCTGCGAGTCGATCGCGCGGCGCCAGCGCGAGCTCGCCGAGCGCGTGGCCCGGGCGAGCCGGCTGCTGTCGACGCGGGTGGACATCGTGCGCGAGCGGCAGAACCAGGAGCTGCTCGCCTCGATGGAGCGACGCGCGCGGTTGCAGCTCCGCCTGCAGGAGACCGTCGAGGGACTGTCGGTGGCCGCGATCACCTACTACGTCGTGGGCCTCGTCGGCTACGCGGCCAAGGGCCTCAACTCGGTCGGGGTCGCGCTGGACAGCGCTCTCGCGATGGGCGTGGCGATCCCCTTGGTCGCCGTGCTCGTCGCCCTCGGCGTGCGGCGCGTGCGCCGCAGCGTCATGCAGGCGGAGCGGGCCGGCACGGGTTGACTGCGGAGCACGCGCCCGGGGAACGCTGCAGAAGCTCGTCATTCCCGCGACCTGACCAGGATCTTGCCGTCCGCCTCGGCGACAACCTCGCCCGCCTGGTTCCGGCACACGCCGCTTAGCACCACGATGCCGCCATGGTGCGTGGGCTTGTCGTGCTTCTCCAGGATCGTCCAGGTCGTGGTCAGCGTATCGCCGGGCTTGACCGGCGCCCTGAATCGGCACGCGTGCTCGAGATACGCGATCGCGGTGGTGTGGAAGTACATCCCGACCGGCGCCGACACGAGCGCGCTGGTGAAGGGACCGTGCAGGATGCGCCCGCCGAAGCGCGAGCCGCGCGCGTGGCTCTCGTCTATGTGCAGCGGGTTGAAGTCGCCGAACAGCCCCGCGGCGAGCACCAGGTGCGTCTCGGTGACCGTCAGCGCCGAGCTGAACGTCTCGCCAGTTCTTACCTCGTCGTAATGCTTTCCGGGGAACACGACGCTTCTTCGTCCGGTGCGAAGCAACGCGCGGATTGTTGCGCAGTGGCGGCCGGCCCGCAAGCGAGCGGTGCGATGGGCTACACTCGGGCGCACCGCCCCGGAGGAGGCCGCGATGCAGCTCTACACCTACTTCCGCTCGTCCGCGTCGTTCCGCGTGCGCATCGCGCTCAATCTCAAGGGGCTCGGGTACGAGCCGGTGCTCGTCAATCTGCCCAGGGGCGAGCACCAGGCCGACGACTACCGCGCAGTGAACGTGCAGGCGCTCGTCCCGACGCTCGTCGACGGCGATCGACGGCTGATCCAGTCGCTCGCCATCCTCGAGTACCTGGAGGAGTGCCATCCCCAGCCGCCGCTCCTGCCGCGCGATCCGCTCGAGCGGGCGTACGTCCGGGCGCTGTGCGGCATCGTCGCGTGCGAAATCCATCCGCTGAACAACCTGCGCACGCTGAAGCACATCCGCCGCACCTACGGCCTGGACGAGGCCGGCGTGAATGCCTGGTACCGGCACTGGATCGCCGACGGGTTCGCGATGATCGAGCGCTATCTCGTGTCCGAGGGGCGCAGTGGCCACTACTGCCTCGGCGACGCCGCGACGCTCGCCGACTGCTGCCTGGTGCCCCAGGTCTTCAACGCGCAGCGCTACGAGTGCGACCTCGCGCCGTATCCCACCGCGATGCGGATCTTCCAGGCGTGCATGCGGGTGCCGGCCTTTGACGCCGCGCAGCCGTCCAGGCAGCCGGACGCCGCATAGCGGCGGGCCGACGATTCGCTGTGCCCGGCAGCCAGACGCGGCCTAACCCACGGTTCACGCGGCGGCGGCGATCGAGGCGGCGCTCGTCGTGCGCGTGGCGGGTCCTCTGGCGCCCCGGAGACGAATCGAACGTCCGACCTGCCCCTTAGGAGGGGGCCGCTCTATCCACTGAGCTACCGGGGCCGTGCGGCGAGCCGTGTCGGCCGCCGAGTCCCGATTCTATGCGAGGTTCGCGCCGCGACCAATTGGGCGCGCTCGGGTAACATCGGTGCCGTCTCCGACCCGTCCGCGCATGATCCGCTTTCCGCGCCCGTTCACGTCGCCGCTCGCGCACGCGGCGGCCGCGGTGCTCGCTGCCGCTGCCGCCCACGCCCAGAGCGACTTCAGCTCGCCCTACGTCCCGACGCCGCCGGTCGCGGTGGAGCGGATGCTCGCCCTCGCGCAGGTGACCCGCGACGACGTCGTGATGGACCTCGGCTCCGGCGACGGGCGCATCGTGATCGCCGCGGCGAAGCGCCACGGCGCGCGCGCGACCGGCGTCGAGTACGACCCGAGGCTCGTCGCGGTCAGCCGGCGAAACGCGGGCGCCGCCGGCGTCGCCGACCGCGTACGATTCCTGGAGGGTGATCTCTTCAAGGTCGATCTGTCGCCGGCGACGGTGGTCACGGTGTATCTGCTGCCGGACGTGAACCGGAAGCTGCGCGACAAGCTGCTTGCCGAGCTGAGACCCGGCACGCGCGTGGTCGCCCACGATTTCGACATGGAGAGCTGGCGCCCGGATCGAGTGGAGAGCTTCTACGCGCCGGAGAAGCACAACGGCCGCGGCGGGGAGAGCCGGGTCCTGCTTTGGATCGTGCCGGCCGAGGTGCGCGGCGCGTGGCGGCTCGAGAGCGCCGCGCTGCCGGCGCCGGGCGAGGTGCAGCTCGCGCTCGGCCAGAACTTCCAGAGGATCGAGGGCGAGGCGACGCTCGGCGGCCTCAGCGCGACGCTGCGCGAGCCCGCTCTGCGCGGCGTGCTGATTCGCTTCTCGCTCGACCTGGGCGCCGGCCCGCTCGCGTTCGCGGGCGAGGTGCGCGGCGACGAGATGGTGGGCACGGCGCGGGGTGCCGCCGGGACGTGGCCGTGGCGCGCGACGCGCAGGCGCTGATGCATGCGGCGAAGCCGTTCTCGGAGGCGTCCGAGCGCAACCGGGCGCCGATCCGCGCCGTGCTGGCACGGGTGCTGGCGGACTGCGGCCCGGTGCTCGAGATCGGCAGCGGCACCGGGCAGCATGCGGTGTACTTCGCGGCCGATTTCCCGCACCTCGTATGGCAGCCGAGCGACGTTGCGGAGAACCTGCCGGGCATCGAGCGCTGGAGCGCCGAGGCCGGACTGGCGAACGTGCGGCCGGCGCTCGCGCTCGACGTGAACCGCGATCCGTGGCCCGCAGCGCAGTACGACGCGGTGTTCTCGGCGAACACCGCGCACATCATGAGCTGGCCCGAAGTCGAGCGGATGGTGGCGCGCGCGGCAGCGGCGCTGCGTCCGGGCGGGCGCTTCTGCCTGTACGGACCGTTCAACTACGCGGGCGGCTTCACCTCCGAGAGCAACGCGCGCTTCGATGCTTCGCTGCGCGCACGCGACTCGCGCATGGGGATCCGCGACTTCGAGGCGGTGGAAGCAACGGCGCGATCCGCGGGCTTCGCGCTGCTGGAGGACGATGCGATGCCCGCGAACAACCGCCTGCTGGTATGGCGCCTCGGCGGGCGGGGCGCGTGAAGAGGCTCGAGATGGAAGCGCAAGCCGGATTCAAGCTGACCTATTCCACGATGTTCGATCCGCCCGCGGCGTTGCACGAGCGGTTCGAGGCCGCGCTCGCGCGCGTCAAGTCAGCCCTGGGCGCCGAGCACCCGATGTGGATCGGCGGGGTCGCAGCCACCGCGGCGGAGAAGTTCGACGTGCGAAGCCCGATCGACCGCGACTGGCTGCTCGGCCGCTTCCAGCGCGGCGGCGCGGCCGAGGCGGATGCGGCGGTGCGTGCGGCGCAGGCCGCCTTCCCGGCATGGGCCGCGACCCCGTGGCAGGAGCGCGTGCGCCTGCTGCGGCGCGCCGGCGCGCTGATCGAGGAGCGAGTCTACGAGATCGGCGCCGCGGTGGCGCTCGAAGTCGGCAAGAACCGCATGGAGTCGCTGGGCGAGGTGCAGGAGACCGCGGACCTGTTCTACTGGTACTGCGAACAGATGGAGGCGAACGGCGGGTTCGAGCGCGAGTTGCCGAACGACCCGCTCGCCGGTTTCGTGAGCCGCAACCGCTCGGTGCTGAAGCCCTACGGCGTCTGGGCCGTGATCGCGCCGTTCAACTTCCCGTGTGCGCTCGCCGGGGGACCGGTCGCTGCGGCGCTCGTCGCGGGCAACACGATTGCGTTCAAGACCGCGAGCGACGCCGCCTGGAGCGGCTGGCTGCTCGCCGAGGCGCTGCGCGACGCCGGGCTGCCGGCCGGCGTGTGCAACTACGTGACCGGAGCCGGCAGCGCGATCGGGGCGGCGCTGGTCGAGCATCCGGCGGTGGCCGGAGTCACCTTCACCGGCTCCTACGAGGTCGGCATGCAGATCTACCGGTCTTTCGCGGCCGGTCCGTACCCGCGGCCGTGCATCGCCGAGATGGGCGGGAAGAACGCCGCGATCGTGACGCGGCACGCGGACCTCGACCGTGCGGCGACCGGGATCGTGCGCTCGGCGTTCGGCTTGCAAGGGCAGAAGTGCTCGGCGACCTCGCGCGTGCTGGTCGAGCGCCCGGTCGCCGAGACGCTACGCGCGAAGCTGGTGGCGCTCACCCGCGCGGTCAAGGTCGGCGATCCGACCGTGAAGGGAAACTGGATGGGGCCCGTAATCAACCAGGCTGCCTACGAGCGCTTCCGCAAGTGCTGCAAAAACGCCGCCGAGCTCGGCGAGATCCTCGCCGGCGGCGAGCATCTGCGCGACGGGGCGCTCGCGAAGGGCTGGTTCTGCGCGCCCACCGTCGCGACCGCGCCGTACGAGTTCCGCCTGTGGCGCGAGGAGAAGTTCATCCCGCTGGTGCTGGTGGGCGAGGTCGGCTCTCTCGACGAGGCGCTCGAGCGGGCGAACGCCACGCAGTATGGGTTGACCGCGGGCTTCTACGGCGGGAAGGGCGAGATCGCGCGGTTCCTCGAGCGCATCGAGGCCGGCGTGACCTACGTCAACCGGCCGCAGGGCGCGACCACCGGCGCGTGGCCGGGCTATCAGCCGTTCGGCGGCTGGAAGGGCTCGGGCACCACCGGCAAGGCGATCGGCTCTTACTACTACCTGCCCCAGTACCTGCGCGAGCAGTCGCAGACGGTCGTGGACGGAGAAGGGAAAGTGGACGGGGGGCAGGGGCAGCGGGTGGTGCGGGGTGAACGGTGAGTGGTGAACGGAGCGCGCGGCACGGGCGGTGTGATGGCCACGGTTGAGGCGGTGCACTGGCGCGAGGTGCTCGACTTCTGGTTCGGGCCGCCCGGCTCGGCCGAGCGCGGACGCCCGCGCAAGGCGTGGTTCGAGAAGTCGGCGTCGTTCGATGCGCAGCTGCGCGCGCGCTTCGGCGCGACCCACGCGGCGGCGCACGCGGGCGCGCTCGACGCGTGGCGGCGCACGCCGCTCGCGGCGCTCGCGCTGGTCGTCGCGCTCGACCAGTTCCCGCGCAACATCTACCGCGGCGATGCGCGCGCCTTCGCCTCCGACTCGAATGCGCTCGCGGTCGCGCGCGAGGTCATCGACCGGGGGTTCGATGCGGTCATGCTTCCGGTCGAGCGACTCTTTGCCTATCTGCCCTTCGAGCACGCCGAGGACCTCGCCGCGCAGCGGCGCTCGGCTCGAGCTCTTCGCGTGCCTCGGTCCCGATCCGTGGAGCACGGTCACCCTGGACTACGCGCGGCGCCATCACGACGTCGTCGCGCGCTTCGGCCGCTTCCCGCACCGCAACGCGGTGCTCGGCCGCGCGTCCACGCCGGAGGAGCTCGCGTTCCTGCAGCAGCCGGGTTCGTCTTTCTGAGCAGCGCGATCAGCGCTGCGGTGGTGCGGTCGCCGATCTCGCCGAGCCTCAATCGTCCATCAGCCGCGTCGGGATCTCGATCTCGCCGTGCAGAGTGCGGTGCACCGGGCACTTGTCTGCAATCTCGAGCAGCTTCGCACGATCGGCCGGCGCCAGTGTACCCTCCAGGCGGATCAGCCGCTCGATGCGATCGATCCTCGCCGCCCGCGACTCGCAATCGGCGCAATCCGCGGTATGCAGCTTATCGTGCCGCGGCTCGACGGTGACCCGCTCGAGCGGGAGGTGCTTGCGCTCGGCGTAGAGCCGCAACGTCGTCGCGGTGCACGCGCCCAGGCCGGCGAGCAGGAAATCGTAGGGCGAGATACCGCTGTCGAGCCCGCCGGAGGCCGTCGGCTCGTCGGCCCGCAGCACGTGCCGCCCGGCGACCACGTGCTGCGCGAATTTGCCCTCGCACGTCTCGCGCACGACGACCTTTCCGGCCACGCCGCTCGGCGGCCCGGGTACGGCGCCGGCGACGTAGCGCTGTGCCCACGCGGCGAGGAACTCGGCCGCGTAGGCCGCGTCTTCGCGCCGGCTGAGCAGGTGGTCCGCGGGATCGAGCGAGAGGAAGCTCTTCGGATGTCTCGCGGCGGCGAAGATCCGCGCGGCGTTCTCGATTTCCACGATCGTGTCGCGCGGCGAATGCATGACCAGGAGCGCCTTGCGCAGGCCGCCGAGCGCAGCGTCGAGCCTACGGCCGGCGACGTCTTCGAGGAATTGGCGGCGGATGCGGAAGCGCCGGCCGCCGATATCCACCTCGGCCTCGCCGGCGCGCTGGATCTCGTCGCGGCCACCGATACGCTCGAGCACGTGCCCCGGCTCGAACGGCGAGCCGATCGTCGCCACCGCCCGCGCCGAGGGAATGGCCGCCGCCGCCGCGAGCACCGCGCTGCCGCCGAGGCTGTGGCCGACGAGGAGTTCCGGTGCACGGAACTCCGTGCGCAGGAACTCGGCCGCCGCCACCAGGTCGGCGACGTTGGACGAGAAGTTCGTGTTCGCGAACTCGCCCTCGCTGCCGCCGAGCCCGGTGAAGTCGAAGCGCAGCACCGCAAAGCCGCGTGCGGCGAGCGCGGACGCGAGGTAGGTCGAGGCCCGCGTATCCTTGGGAGCAGGTGAAGCAGTGCGCGAACAAGCAGTAGGCGACCGGCGGCACGGCGGGCAGGTCGAGGCGGGCGGCGAGCCGCCCGCCCTGGCTGCCGGGAAAGTCGATTCGCTGGCTTGCAGGCGTCATGGGCGGCTCCTCCCCGGTATGCGACAGCTGTTCGGTCGCGCGGCGAGGGCCGGCCTGACAGCGCGATGCGCCTGGATCTCGTCCGCCGACCGATAATGGCGGCCGATACGTCGCACGCAAGGGAGCGATCGATGAAGGATCGGCATGGCCTCGCGCCGCCGTCCGGCTGGGTGGTTCGCTGGGCAGCGCTCGTCGGCGCCGGCGGGCGCGTGCTCGACGTGGCCTGCGGCGCGGGGCGCCATGCGCGCCACTTCGCCGCGCGCGGCTGCGCCGTCGTGGCCGTCGATCGCGATGCGGCGGCGCTCGATACGCCAGCCGGAGCCGCCCGCATCTCGCCGGTCAAGGCCGATCTCGAGCGCGATCCGTGGCCGTTCGAGCCCGCATCCTTCGACGCCGTGGTGGTCACGAACTATCTGCACCGCCCGCTCTTCGCGCACCTGCTGGCTGCCCTGCGGCCCTCGGGCGTGCTGATCTACGAGACGTTCATGGCCGGACACGCGCAGTTCGGCCGGCCGGCGAATCCGCATTTCCTGCTGCGCCCCGGCGAGCTCGCCGAGGCGGTGGCCGGCCGCCTGGCGCTCGTCGCGTTCGAGCAGGGCCTCGTGCGCACGCCCCGACCGGCCGCGGTTCAGCGGCTTTGTGCCGCAAGCCGCGATCCTGTAACAATTTATTTGGACTGAGCGTTCCCCCGGAGAGGTCCCAATAGCGGTAAGATTCCGAGGTTTCGAGACTCAGGGGCGCCGCCGCATGCTCACCGGAAGTCTGGTCGCGATCGTCACGCCGATGCTGGACGACGGCCGCCTCGACATCACCCGCTTCGAAGCGCTGATCGACTGGCACATCAACGAGGGCACCGACGGCATCGTCGTGGTCGGCACCACGGGCGAGTCGCCCACGGTGGACTTCGACGAGCACAAGGAACTCATCCACATCGCCGTCGGCCACGCGGCCGGCCGCGTTCCCGTGGTGGCGGGCACCGGCGCCAACTCGACTGCCGAGGCGATCGAGCTTACCGAGTCGGCGAAGCGGGCGGGCGCGGCCGCGTGCCTGTCGGTCGTGCCGTATTACAACAAGCCCACGCAGGAGGGGCTCTACCGGCATTTCCGCGCCATCGCCGAGGCGGTCGACATCCCGATGATCCTGTACAACGTACCGGGGCGCACGGTTGCGGATCTCGCGAACGATACCGCCTTGCGGCTCGCCGAGCTCCCCAACGTCATCGGGATCAAGGACGCCACGGCGAGCCTCGAGCGTGGCACCGATCTCCTCAAGCGCGCACCGCCGGGGTTCGCGGTCTACAGCGGCGAGGATTCGACCGCCCTCGCCCTGATCCTGCTCGGCGGGCAGGGCGTGATCTCGGTCACCGCGAACGTCGCCCCGCGTCTCATGCGCGAGATGTGCGCGGCGGCGCTCGCCGGCGACGTGGCGCGCGCGCGCGAGTGCAACATGAAGCTGCTCGCGCTGCACAAGCGCCTGTTCGTCGAGGCAAACCCGATCCCGGTGAAGTGGGCCCTGCGCGAGATGGGCATGATCGAGGGCGGGATCCGCCTGCCGCTGACGCCGCTCGCGGCGCAGCACCACGAGGCGGTGCGCGAGGCATTGCGGGAAGCCGGCATCGCGACAAGTACAGCCGGTCTACGCGTCGTGGAGGCAGGGGCGTGACGAAGAGAATCCTGGTCGCCGCGGCGCTGGTCCCGGCGCTGCTCGCCGGATGCAGCTGGAACAGCCTGTTCGAGGGCAAGCAGATCGAGTACAAGTCGGCCGGCAAGATGCCGCCGCTCGAGGTGCCGCCGGATCTGACGCGTCCCGGGCGCGACGATCGCTACGCCGTTCCGGACGTGAACCCGAGCAGACGACCACCTACTCCCAGTACAACCTCGAGCGCACCGGCCAGACGACGCGGCCGTCCGACGTGCTGCCGACCGCGGAGGGCGTGCGCCTCGCGCGGGCCGGAAGCGAGCGCTGGCTGGTGGTGAAAGGTGACCCGGAGAAGCTGTGGCCGGTCGTGAAGGAGTTCTGGCAGGAGAACGGCTTCCTGATCCGGGTCGAGATGCCCGAGGCGGGCGTGATGGAAACCGATTGGGCCGAGAACCGCGCGAAGATTCCGGACGACGTCATCCGCCGCACCGTGGGCAGAGTCATCGACGGGATGTATTCCACCGGCGAGCGCGACAAGTTCCGCACCCGCATGGAGCGCGGCGCCGAACCGGGTACGATCGAGATCTACATCACGCACCGCGGCATGGTCGAGGAGCTCACCGGCTCGGGCGTCACCAAGGAGGTCGACAGCTCGAAGTGGATGCCGCGTCCGGCGGATCCCGAGCTCGAGGCGGAGTTCCTGAGCCGCCTGATGGTGCGGCTTGGCGTCGAGCAGGAGCGCGCGAAAGCCGTGATCGCCTCCGGCGCCGCGACCGCTGAGCGCGCGAAGATGGTCAAGACCGCCGCCGGCACGGCGACGCTGGAACTCTACGAGCCGTTCGACCGTGCGTGGCGCCGGGTCGGCGTGGCGCTCGACCGGACCGGGTTCACGGTGGAGGACCGCGACCGCTCGAAGGGGCTGTACTACGTCCGCTACATCGATCCGGCGACCGACGGCGGCGCCAAGAGCGAGGGCTTCCTCTCGAAGCTCGCGTTCTGGCGCAGCGAGCCCAAGATGGACCTGAGCAAGCTCCCGCAATACCAGGTGCAGGTCACGGACATCAAGGACACCAGCCGCGTACAGGTGCTCGGCAAGGATGGCGCTCCCGACGCCTCGGACACCTCGAACAAGATACTCGGCTTGCTCTACAACCAGCTGAAGTAGCGCCGGGTCCGACGCGTTGCGCTTCGCCTCGCTCGCGAGCGGCAGCAGCGGCAACGCGCTCGTCGTCGAGGCCGACGACACGCGGGTGATGCTCGACTGCGGGCTCGGTGCGCGCGAGGTCGAGCGGCGCCTAGCGCGGCGCGGCCTTGCGCCGGCCGACCTCGCGGCGATCGTCCTCACCCACGAGCACGGCGACCACGCCGACGGCGCGCTCGCGTTCGCGCGCCGCCACGGCCTGCCGGTCTGGATGACCTACGGCACATGGCGCGCGCTCGCGGCCGACGAGAGCGTGCCGTCGGCCGACGTGAACGTCCTCGACAGCCACCGCACCTTCGCCGTCGGCGGGCTCGAGGTGCATCCTTCCCGGTGCCGCACGATGCGCGCGAGCCGGTCCAGTTCGTCTTCTCCGACGGCGGTCGCCGGCTCGGTGTGCTCACCGACGCTGGCGCGTCCACGCCGCACATCGAGATGATGCTCTCGGGCTGCCAGGCGCTGGTGCTGGAGTGCAATCACGATTCGGGCCTGCTCGATCGCGGCCCATATCCCGCGCGGTTGAAGGAGCGAATCCGCGGCGGCTACGGACACCTCGCCAACGAAGCCGCAGCGCGGCTGCTCGCGGCGCTCGACAACCGCGGCCTGCGGCACGTCGTCGCCGCGCATCTTTCGCAGCAGAACAACGCGCCCGGGCTTGCGCGCGCCGCGCTCGCCGGCGCGCTCGGCTGCGCCGCCGGCTGGATCGGCGTCGCCGACCAGGAGGACGGCTTCGACTGGCGCGCGCTCGACTGACTGCCCCGGTTCGACCCGGCGCCGGCTCACAGTCCGAGCCGCGTCGGCGAGACCGCCGGTACCGAATTCTGCCAGATCTCGTCGAAGCGATCGCGGATCGCCTGGCACTCCTTGAGATCGTGGGCGACGAAGACGCCGCGCGGCTGCGCGGCCACCGGCCGGCGCACCATGTGCTCGGCGTCCACCAGCACGAAGCAGTCCTGCGCGCGCGCGGCATCGTCCTCGGTGCGGTGCACGGCGATGTTGGCGCTGAACTGCGTGAGCAGGCTCATCACGCGGGGGCGCGCTGCGCGTGACGTAGTCGACGTCGTGCAGCGCGATGTACAGGCGGTTCTCGCGGCTGGCGAGCATGAACTGCCGGATGCGCTCGGCGCGCTCGGGGCGTTGAGCCCGAGCTGCGCGAGGTCCGGGTCAAAGATGCGCAGCGCCTGCCGCGCGCCGGCGAGGAGCTGGTCGAAGGCGGCGAGGTACTCGGCGCGCGACGAAATGATCCGCCGCTCCGGCTGCGGCGACGGTGGCGCGGCGAGGTCGTTCATCTGATCCTCCTTGCGGGGCCACGGCCGAGATTGTCCGATGCTCACTCCGCGGTGCCCGGCAGCACGTAGCCGAAAGGTACCACGCATGAAGCAGCGCGGCGGCCGCACGCGGAATGCGCGGCGCAGGCGCGAGTGAGCGCCGGTCGGCGAGGCGGCGCAGGACGCCGGCCGCCGCGTCGGCCGTGAACGCCTCGCCGTTCACGTAGAGCGTGCGGCCGCGGTAGAGCATGATTGTCGCGGGTGCGAGGCGCACGCCGCGGCGCGCGATCGAGCGGGCGAACGCCCCCACGGCGATCGGCCGTGCCGGCCGCGCGAACGTGACATGCGACTTGGGCTCGCTCAGGTAGCGCGCGACGAAGCGCGCCCGCTCGGCGCGCGCTCCGGGCATGCCGCGCAGCAGGCGCAGACAGCGGTCCATGATGTCGTCGCCGAGCCGCGCCGGGTGGCGCGTCGGCCGGATCCCCGGGTCGCGATAGCGTCCGCGCCGCGCGATCCGGTCCTCGAGCGATTGCAGGTAGGCGACCGCGAGTTCCTGCGCGGACGGCGCCCGGAACCCGATCGAGTAGGTGAGGCAGGTATCGAGTGCCTCGCCGTCGTGGCCCCAGCCCGGCGGCAGGTACAGCATGTCGCCGGGCTCGAGAATGCACTCTGCGGTGGGCGCGAAACGGGAGAGGATCTTGAGCGGCGCGCGCGGATCGAGGCGCTCCTCGCGCGGCGGCGCGATCCGCCAGCGTCGCCGGCCCGCGCCCTGAAGCAGGAACACGTCGTACGTGTCGGCGTGCGGCCCGACGCCGCCGCCGGGCGCCGCGCAGCTCACCATCACATCATCCAGCCGCGCGTAGGGCAGGAACGCGAAGCGTCGCAGCAGGCGCTCGGCGCCGGGAACGAAATGGTTCACGCCCTGCACGAGCAGGGTCCATCGCCGAGACGGCATGCGGCGCAGCGCCGCGCCGGCGAACGGTCCCTGCGCGAGGCGCCAGCTGTGCCCGTCGCGGCGGACGACGCGCGACTCGGCGTCGGGCGATGCCGCGATGCGGAACAGATCGGCTGGGGAGACCAGATCGCGAAAGCCGCGGATCGCGCCGCGCACGAGCAGCGGCGCCGCTGCCAATGGCGACGGAGAAAAGCGTCCGGCGTCAGTCCGCCGAGCAGCGTGTCGGGCATCGGGCGATTATATTTGCGCGCCGTCGGTGCGCCTTTACGCCTCGTCAAACTGGTTTAGAATCGCCGCGACCCGCGCTCGCGACCACGCATGCTGCAACCCGGACAACCCGCGCCGCACTTTCCCTGCCGGATGCCGACATGGAGACGGTGAGCCTCGCGAAGTTCAAAGGGCGCAAGAACGTCGTGCTGTACTTCTACGCCAAGGACGGCACGCCCGCGTGCACGCTGCAGGCGATCGAGTTCAGCGACCACGAGGAGCATTTCGCCGAGCATGACGCTGTAGTGGTCGGCGTGTCCTGCGACGACTGCATCACCCACGCGGAGTTCCGCGACGAGAACGGCCTGTCGGTGACGCTGCTCGCCGACGCCGAGGGCGAGGTGTGCCGCAAGTACGGCGTGTGGCGGGAGCCCGAGTTGAACGGCCAGCGCCGCAGCTGCGTGGTGCGCTCCACGTTCATCATCGACAAGAAGGGCGTGGTCCGGCACGCGCTCTACGGCGTGACCCCGCGCGGGCATGCCGCCGAGGTGCTCGCGCTGGTGCGCGAGCTCGGACAATGAGGATCGCGAAGGATACGGTCGTCGCGCTCGAGGTCGCGCTGTCGGATCTCTGGGACAACGTCGTCGAGCGTGCCGAAGGGCCGGTGCGCTATCTGCACGGCGGGTACGGCGAGCTGCTCGAGGCGCTCGAGGCGGCGCTCGAGGGCAAAGCGGTCGGGGATCGGCTGACCCTCGACCTCGAGCCCGCGGACGCGTTCGGCGACTACGACGAGCGGCTGCTGCGCGTCGAGCCGCGCGAGCGCTTCCCGGCGGGGCTCGCGACCGGCATGCGGCTCGAGGGCGTTCCGGGCGAGCAGGCCGCGTCCGACCGCGGCGTCATCTACACGGTGACCGACATCGCGGCGGGCAAGGTCGTGCTCGACGGCAATCACCCGTACGCTGGCGTGGCAGTCCGGTTCCGGTGCACGGTGCGCGACGTGCGTGCCGCCACCCCGGAGGAGATCGGCCGCGGGTCGGCCGACGACCCCGGCGCGGTCAGAATGATCGTGCCGGCACCGGCTGATTCCCCGTCGCGAACCGGGTAGGAAACCGCCGACGAGTCCGCACGCACGGACTGGCGCAGGCGGGGTGGTTCGCGCTCAGCCGCCCGCGCGGTTGAGCAGCGTGCGTGCGGGATCGACGATCTCCGAGGCGGTAAGGCCGACCGGTCCGATACCGCTCGCCGCCGCCGCGTCGGCGGCCGCCGCGTGCAGGTAGACGCCCGCGACGAGCGCGCGCTCCGCGTCGAGGCCCTGCGCGAGCAGGCTCGCGATCATCCCGGTGAGGACATCGCCCATGCCGGCACCCGCCATGCCTGGGTTGCCCGAGGTGTTCACCCACCAGCGCCCGTCCGGCGCGGCGATTACGGTGCCGTTGCCCTTGAGCGCGACCCAGCTCGTCAGCCGGGCGGCGATCGCGCGCGCGGCCGCGATCCGGTCGGCCTGCACCTCCGCCGACGACCTGCCGAGCAGCCGCGCGGCCTCGGCGGGGTGCGGCGTGAGGAGCGTCGCCGCCGCGCGGGCGGCAACGGCGGCCTGCAGCGCGGGCTGCTGCGCGATCAGATTCAGCGCGTCGGCATCGACGACGATCGGACGCGCCATGCGCAGCGACTGCGCGAGCAGCTGCTCGGCAGCTGTCGCGACGCCTAGCCCCGGTCCGATCGCGAGCGCGGACAGCGGCACCTCGCTCAGCAGCGCGCCGGGATCGCGCAGCATGAGCTCGAGCTGGCCGGCGTCGACCTGCGGCGGCTGCGCGGCGAGCAAGCCGACGAACACCTTCCCGGCGCCGACGCGCAGCGCCGCGCGCCCCGCAAGGAGCGCTGCGCCTACCATGCCGTCGGCGCCGCCGACGATGCCGACACTCCCGGCGAGCCCTTTGTGGAAAATTGCGCGGCCGCGCGACGAGGGAAGTGTCGAGCAGGGTCGCGTCCACCAGGCGCCCCTGCGGCGGCGCGAGCGCCTCGGCGTCGAGGCCGAGGCTGGCCACCGCGACCTCGCCGCAATGATCGGGTCCGTCGAGCGTGTACAGGCCGGGTTTGCGCGCGATGAACGTGATCGTGTGGGTCGCGTGCAATGCAACGCCCATCACCGCGCCGGTGTCGGCGTTGATCCCGCTCGCGACGTCGAGCGCCAGCCGCCGCGCGCACAGACGCTCCGCCTGGGCGATGAGCTCTGCGTATTGGCCGCCGACCGGACGCGCGAGCCCGATGCCGAACAGCCCGTCGATCACCAGGCCGTAGCGCGTACCCTGCGGAATTTGACGTCAGCAGGCGGCCGTTCGCGGCGCTCCACTTCGCCGCAGCGGCCTTGGCGTCGGTCGGCAGGCGTGCCGGGTCGCCCGCAAGCAGGACGTCGACGCGGTAGAACCATTGCTTGAGATGCGCCGCAGCCTCGAGCGCGTCGCCGCCGTTGTTGCCCGGGCCGGCGAGCACCAGGATGCTGCGCCCGTCGCCCGCGAGCGCGCGCGCGCGCTCGGCGGCGGCGGCGGCCGGCGCGCTCCATCAGCGTCGGCTGCGGCCGAGCGTCTGTCGCGCGCGCCTCGAGCGCGCGCATCTCCGCGGTCAGGTAGAGCGGGGCGAAGGCGCTTGGCATGGCGCGGGGAGTGTAGCGCGGCGCGCGCGACCGACGCCGGCCGCATCACGCGGCTGCCGCCATGCGCGCTGGCAGCCATGTCGCGATCTCCGGGAACAGGACGATCAGTACCACCGCCAGCAGCAGGATCACGAAAAACGGCGCCGCTGCACGCCGCGACGCGGAGGATGTCGTCGCCGGTGAGCCCTGCAGCACGAACAGGTTGAAGCCGACCGGGGGTGTGATCTGCGCCATCTCGACCACGAGCACGATGTAGATGCCGAACCAGATGCGGTCGATGCCCGCCGCCTCGACCATCGGCAGGATCACCGAGGTGGTGAGGACCACGACCGAGATGCCGTCGAGGAAGCATCCGAGCACGACGAAGAAGACGGTCAGCGCGACGATCAGCATGTGCGGCGAGAGCTCGAGCGCCGAGATCCCTTCGGCGAGCCGGCGCGGGATGCCGGTGAAGCCCATCGCGACCGAGAGGAAAGCCGCGCCGGCGAGGATGAACGCGATCATGCACGACGTCCGGGTTGCGCCCATCAGGCTCTCGACGAAGCTCGCGCGCGTGAGCGTGCCGGAGAGCCACGACAGCGCGAGCGACAGCAGCACGCCGACGGCGGCCGCATCGGTCGGCGACGCGATCCCGAGATAGATCGAGGCGATGACGCCGGCGATCAGCAGGACCACCGGCGCGAGGCGTCTGAGGCTGGCCAGGCGTTGCGCCCACGAGCCGTCCGCGGCCGCGGGGGGACGCGCGTCGGATTGATGAGCGCCCACAGCACCACGTAGCCCATGAACAAGAGCACGAGCATCGCGCCGGGGAGCACGCCGGCGACGAACAGGCGGGCGATCGACTCCTCGGTCGCGACGCCGTACACGATGAGGATGATCGAGGGCGGTATCAGCAGCCCGAGCGTGCCCGATCCGGCGAGCGTGCCGATCGCCATGCGCCGGTCGTAGCCGCGCCCGATCAGCTCCGGCATCGACATCTTGCCGATCGTGGCGGCGGTCGCCGCGGAGGAGCCGGAGACTGCCGCGAAGATGCCGCAGCCGAGGATGTTCACGTGCAGCAGGCGGCCGGGAATGCGCGTGAGCCAGGGCGCGAGGCCGGCGAAGAGATCCTCCGAGAGGCGGGTGCGGAACAGGATCTCGCCCATCCAGATGAAGAGCGGCAGCGCGGCGAGCGCCAGGAGCTGCTCGAGCCCCAGGAGGTGGTCGCGAGCACCTGGCCGAGCGGCGCCTGGGTGAACAGCGCCATCGCCACCATGGCGACGCCGAGCAGCGAGAACGCCACCCAGACGCCGCTGCCGAGCAGGGCGAAGAGCAGCACGACGAGCGCGAGCGAGAGCGCGGTCGCTTCCATCACTCGTGCTCCGCGGCCGAGCCCTGCACCGCTGCGCCGTAGCTCGGGACACGCCCACGCAGCAGTGCCACCAGGTCGTCGGTGAACGCGATGGTGAGCACCGCGAGGCCGAGCGCCATGCCCGACTGCGGGATCCAGAGCGGGATTGCGATGATCCCCGGCGACGGGTCGCCGAACTCGAACGACTCACGGACCAGGCCGAAGCTGTACCACGCGAAATAGCCGGAGACGACCGTGGCCACGGCGACGCACCACAGTTCGACCCAATGGCGGGCGCGCGGACCCAGGCGGTGCACCAGCAGCTCGACACGGATGTGCGCGCCATGCCGCAGCGTGTACGCGAGCGCGAAGAAGGATGAGGCCGCAAGGAAGAAGCCGGCGAACTCGGCGTAGGAGGGAATCAGCAGCCCGTAGGGCTCGCCGCCGAACGCCTTGATCAGCGCGTCGACCAGGTTGGCGCCGACCTGCGCGAGGACGACGAGGGCGATCGCGACCAGGAACGCGGCGGCGAGCGCGCCGCTCGCGCGGTACAGCCAGTCGAGCAGCACGCGCATGGCCTGGCGCCCGGTGGGGGAGCGAGCTGGCACGGCGGCAGCACGCGAACGCGCCGCCGCCGTGCGGTCCGCTCGCCGAAGCGCGGCTACTTCCGGTACGCCTTCAGGATCGCCTCGCCGTCGGCGCCGGCCTTCTTCGCCCACTCGTCGGTCATCTGTTTGCCGATCGCCTTGAGGCCGCTCATCAGCGCGGGCGAGGGCGTGTGGACGGTCATGCCGTTCTGCTTGAGCGCCGCGGTCTTCTCGGTCGTCTCCTTCAGGCTCATTTCCCAGCCGCGCGCCTCGGCGCGCTTCGCCGCGTCGAGCAGCGCCTGCTGGACGCTCTTGTCGAGCCCCCGGAACGCACGCTTGTTGACCACGATCGCGTTCTTCGGCAGCCAGGCCTGCGTGTCGTGATAGTGCTTGACGAAGTCCCACGCCTTGGAGTTGGCGCCGGTCGAGGGCGAGGTGATCATGGCGTCGACGCGGCCGGTCGTGAACGCCTGCGGGATGTCCGGCGCCTCGACCTGGGTAGGCACCGCGCCGGCGAGCGCGGCGAGCTTCTGCGTCGCGGTGTTGTAGGCGCGGAACTTCACGCCCTTCATGTCGTCGATCGTCTTCAGTTCGCTCTTCGCATACAGGCCCTGCGGCGGCCACGGCACGGCGTAGAGCACCATGAGCCCCTCCTTGTCGAGCACCTTCTCGACCTGCGCGCGCGAGGCGCTCCACAGCCGCTTGGCGTCGTCGTACCCGGTGGCGAGAAACGGCACCGAGTCCACCTCGAACACCGGGTTCTCGTTCGCGAGCAGCGAGATCAGGAACTCGCCGATCGGCACCTGCCCGCCGCGTACCGCGTTCTTGATCTCGGGATGCTTGAACAGCGACCCGTTGCTGTGGATCTTGATCTCGAGCTTGCCGCCGCTCGACTTCTTCACGTCCTCGGCGAACCGCGCGATGTTCTGGGTGTGGAAGTTCGCATCGGGATACGGCGTGGGCATGTCCCACTTGGTCTGGGCGAGCGCCGGCGCCGCGGCGAACGCGCCGGCGAGCGCGGCGACGGCGAGGATGTGCTTGGTCATGATGGCTCCTCCGCTGGGTGGATTCGGGATTCGAACCGGGTCATCCGGACGGATGCCGGCGGGCTCAGCGGTCACGCTAATCGAGCGGTCGGAGGCTGTCAACGGCGGCCGCGCATCGCGGACGCCTGGTTCGGGCCGACGGCGGGACGGGGCGGGCCGGGGGCACGCCATGCCTTGCGAGGGTTCGACGGCGACCGTGCACCGGTGGGCGGTGCCTGCGTCAGCCGCTGCGTCCGGTTGGCGCCTTCGGCCGCGCCCTCCGTTACGCGGAGGCTCGTGGCGGCCAGTGGCGTGTCGGCGGGTGGGGAGAAACCGGCCGGGAAAGTGCGGGGAGGCCTTCCCGTCCCCCCGCCAGCAGGCGGGCGTTTGCGGCCGCCGGCGCCGGCCAGGCGCCGCCGCGGACGCCGGAATCGACTTGCCCCTTGCTCCGATCAGAGGCGCGCGACGACCTCCTCGGCGATCGCGAGCGAGGCGGTGATGCCGGGCGACTCGATGCCGAAGAGGTTCACGAGCCCCGGCACGCCGTGCTCGGCTGGGCCCTGGATCAGGAAGTCGGCGGCGGGCGCGTCCGGGCCGACGATCTTCGGGCGAATGCCGGCATAGGCGGGCTGCAGCCGGCCGTCCTCGAGGCCGGGCCAGTACTCCCGGATCGCGGCGTAGAAGCCATCGGCGCGGCGCGGATCGACGCGGTAATCGATGCGCTCGATCCACTCGACGTCGGGGCCGAAGCGCGCCTGCCCGCCGAGGTCGATCGTGATGTGGACGCCGAGGCCGGCCTGGTTGGGCATCGGGTAGACGAGGTGCGCGAACGGCGCGCGTCCGACGAGACCGTAGTAGTTGCCCTTTGCGTAGTAGGTCGGCGGGATACGCACGCGTGGAAAGCCGGCGAGGCTCGCCGCGACGCGCTGCGCGTGTAGGCCCGCGCTGTTGACGACTGCGCGCGCGCGGAGACGCGTCGGTTCGGTGCCGCCGACGTCGAGCTCGACGGCGCCGTCGGCGGCGCGACCGCCGGCGACCGGGCTGCGCAGCACGATCACCGCGCCGCGCGCCTCGGCGTCGCCCTGCAGCGCGAGCATGTAGGCGTGGCTGTCCAGGATCCCGGTGGAGGGCGAGAGCAGCGCCGCGACGCAGCGCAATTCGGGCTCGAGCGCGGCCGCTTGCGCGCCGGAGAGCTCGCGCAGATCGAGGACGCCGTTTGCTTGCGCCTGCGCGCTCAGCCGTGCGAGGCCCGACACCTGGTCGGGCGCGGTGGCCACGATCAGCTTGCCGCAGTTGCGGTGCGGCACGCCGCGCTCGCCGCAGTAGCGGTAGAGGGCCTGCCTGCCGGCGACGCACAGCCGCGCCTTGACGGAGTCCGGCGGGTAGTAGATGCCCGCGTGGATCACCTCGCTCGAGCGCGAGCTCGTTCCGGTGCCGATCGCCTCCGGCCGCCTCGAGCACGAGCACCTCGCGGCCGGCGAGCGCGAGCGCACGCGCGACCGCCAGCCCGACCACGCCGGCACCGATCACTGCGGCGTCAATCGTCTCCACGCGCGCTTCCCGATGCGCCTCGTGCCCACCGCGTGCGAAGCCATTCTGCGGCGACCGCCGTGATGCCGGCGAGCGCGACGGCCGCCGCCATCGGGCGGGTCGTGCCGTCGTACAGCACGCCGAGCGCGGCACTCACGATCGCGCCGAGGCCGAACTGTCCGGCGCCGAGCAGCGAGGCGGCTGCACCGGCCGCTTGCGGGAACGGAGTCATCGCCAAGGCGGTCGCGTGCGGCAAGACGAAGCTGAACGCGTACATGTATACCATCATCGGCAGGACCACCGCGGTCCAGTGCGACGCGCCCGACCACGCGAGCGCCGCCATGGCGATGCCGGCCGTGGCGCAGAGCCGGGTGCCGAAGCGCAGCATGCGCGGGACGCCGCGGCGGCCCACCCAGCGGCTGCTGTGGTACGCACCGAGCATGTGTCCGACCATCACGGCCGCGAACAGCAGGCCGAACCCGGCCGCGGTGACGCCGGAGCGGCCGACGAGCGCGAAACTCGAGTTGGCGAGGAACGCATAGAGCCCGATCTGCGCGCAGAGCAGCGTGGCGAGCGGCGCGACGAACCGTCGGTCGGCAAGCAGGGCGCCGAAGCTGGCCGCGATGCGCGCGGGATGGATCGAAGAGCGCTCGCCCGGAGCGGTCTCGGTGAGCCCGAGCGCGACGGCGGTTGCGAGCGCGGCGGCCGTCACGGCATGGAAGCCGAATACCGCCGGCCAGTCGGTCCAGTCGATCAGCGCACCCGCGATCAGGGGGCCGGCGATCGGCACGACCGCGAACACGATCTGCATCTGCGCGAGCAGTCGTGCCGCCTGTTCGCGCGCATGCATGTCGCGCACGATGCTGCGCGCGACGACCGGCCCGCTCGACATCGCGAGACCCTGGAGCAGGCGCAGCGCGATGAGCGCGTGCGCGGACCCGGCGAGCATGCAGCCGACGCTCGCACCGAGAAAGACGCCACAGCCGGCGAGCAGCGCGGGCCGGCGTCCGAAGCGGTCGGAGAGCGGACCCCAGCCGAGCTGGCCGACCGCGATGCCGATGAAGTACGCGGTCAGGCCGAGCTGCACGAGCGCCGGCTCGGCGCCGAGATCGTGCGCGATCGCCGGCATCGCCGGCAGGAACATGTCGGTGCCGAGCGGCGTGAGCGCAAGCAGCAAGCCGAGCAGGACGGTGAGCGAGGCCGAAGACGGAGAGAGCGCCATGGCGCGGGGAGCGGCTGCGCCCGCGCTCGCGGCCGCGCGCGGGCGGCGCAGTCTAGCACGGCGCGGTTAGAATCGGTCCATGAGCACCGGGCAAGGCCGCACGCACATGCGCGAGGGTCGCTGGCAGTTCTGGATCGACCGCGGCGGCACGTTCACCGACGTCGTCGCGCAGCGGCCCGACGGCGTCGTGCTCGCGCACAAGCTGCTCTCCGAGAACCCGGAGCGCTACCGCGACGCGGCGATCGCCGGCATTCGGCATTTCCTCGGCGTCGCGCCGGACGACCCGATCCCGGGCGAGCGCATCGCGGCGGTGAAGATGGGGACCACCGTCGCCACCAATGCGCTGCTCGAGCGCAAGGGCGAACGCACGGCGCTCTTCGTGACGCGCGGGTTCCGCGACCAGCTGCGTATCGGTTATCAGAACCGGCCCCACCTCTTCGCGCTCAAGATCGAGCTGCCCGAGCTGCTGTACGCGCAGGTGTTCGAGGTGACCGAGCGCGTCGGCGCGCGCGGCGAGCTGCTGGTGCCGCTCGATGCCGACGGCGCACGGCGCGATCTGCAGGCCGCACACGACGCCGGTTTCCGGTCGGTGGCGATCGTGCTCATGCACGGCTACCGCTATGCCGCGCACGAGCGCGCGGTCGCGGCGCTCGCGCGCGAAATCGGTTTCGCCCAGGTGTCGGCCTCGCACGAGGTCTCGCCGCTGATGAAGTTCGTCTCGCGCGGCGACACGACGGTCGTGGACGCCTACCTTTCGCCCATCCTGCGACGCTACGTCGACCGGGTCGCCGCCGAGCTGCCCGGAGTGCGGCTGATGTTCATGCAGTCGAACGGCGGCCTGACCGATGCGCGGCTGTTCCAGGGCAAGGACGCGATTCTTTCGGGCCCCGCCGGCGGGATCGTCGGTGCGGCGCGCACCGCGGCCGCCGCGGGGTTCGACCGGATCATCGGCTTCGACATGGGCGGCACCTCGACCGACGTGTCGCACTACGCCGGCGAATACGAGCGCGCCTTCGAGACACTGGTGGCGGGCGTGCGCATGCGCGCGCCGATGATGAGCATCCATACGGTGGCGGCCGGCGGCGGCTCGATCCTGCACTTCGACGGCGCGCGCTACCGCGTCGGACCGGATTCGGCCGGGGCGAGCCCCGGCCCGGCGAGCTACCGACGCGGTGGGCCGCTCGCGGTCACCGACGCGAACCTGATGCTGGGCAAGATCCAGCCGACCCATTTCCCGCCGGTGCTCGGCCCGGCGGGCGACCAGCCGCTCGACGCCGAGGGCGTGCGGGCGCGTTTCGCCGCGCTCGCGCGCGAGATCCACGCGGCCACCGGCGACACGCGCACACCGGAGGCGGTCGCCGAGGGCTTCGTGCAGATCGCGGTCGGTAACATGGCGAATGCGATCAAGCAGATCTCGGTGCAGCGCGGTCACGACGTCACCGGGTACACGCTGGTGTGCTTCGGCGGTGCAGCCGGGCAGCACGCGTGCCTGGTGGCCGACGCGCTCGGCATGGGAACCATCTTCGTCCATCCGCTCGCCGGGGTGCTGTCGGCGTACGGCATGGGGCTCGCCGACATCGCGGCGCTGCGCGAACAGACCGTCGAGACGCCGCTCGACGCGGCGGTGCTCGCGCCGATCGCGCGGGCGCTCGACGCACTCGCCGTGGCGGCGCGCGGCGAGGTGGTGGGTCAGGGCGTGCCGCCGCGGCGGGTGCGCGTGATGAAGCGCGTGCATCTCAAGTACGACGGCACCGACACCGCGCTCGTCGTGCCGCACGGCGCGCTCGCGCAGATGACCGCCGAGTTCGAGGCGGCCTACAAGCAGCGTTTCAGCTTCCTGATGCCCGACCGCCGGCTGATCGCCGAGGCGGTCTCGGTCGAGGCGCTCGGCGCCCCCGAGGCGCCGGACGAGGCCGTACCCGCGGCGGCGGCGCCGACGGGCACGCCGGCGCCGGCCGAGCGGGTGCGAATGTACGCCGCGGGCGAGTGGCGCGAGACGCCGGTGTTCGTACGCGGCGCGCTCGCGCCGGGTCACCGCGTGCACGGTCCGGCGATCATCGCCGAGGCGAACGCGACCACGGTGGTGGAGCCGGGCTGGCAGGCCGAGGTGACGCCGCTCGACCACCTCGTGCTGCGCCGCTTCGAAACCCGCCCGCGGCGCGTCGCGATCGGCACCGATGTCGACCCCGTGATGCTCGAGGTGTTCAACAACCTGTACATGTCGATCGCAGAGCAGATGGGCGTGCGCCTCGCGAACACTGCCTACTCGGTGAACATCAAGGAGCGGCTGGACTTCTCGTGCGCGCTGTTCGACCCCGGCGGCAGCCTGGTCGCGAACGCGCCGCACCTGCCGGTGCACCTGGGGTCGATGGGCGAGTCGGTGCGTACGGTGATCCGGGAGAACGCCGGCAGCATCCGTCCCGGGAACGTCTACATGCTGAACGCGCCGTACAACGGCGGCACGCATCTTCCCGACATCACCGTGATCACGCCCGTATTCGAGGAACAGCCCGCCGGCGCCGCTGCGCCTCGGATCCTCTTCTGGGTCGCCTCGCGCGGGCACCATGCCGAGATCGGCGGGATCACGCCGGGCTCGATGCCGCCGGGATCGCGCCACATCGAGGAGGAGGGGGTGCTGTTCGACAACTTCCTGCTGGTCGAGGAGGGCCGGCTCCGCGCGGGCGAGACCGTCGCGCAACTCACCTCGGCGCGCTTCCCTCGCGCAATCCGGATCAGAACATGGCCGACCTGCGCGCGATGATCGCCGCCAACGAGAAGGGCGTGCAGGAGCTGCGCAAGATGGTGGCGCACTTCGGGCTCGAGGTCGTGCACGCATATATGAAGCACGTGCAGGACAACGCCGAGGAAGCGGTGCGGCGGGTGATCGACGTCCTGCGCGACGGCACTTTCGCCTACGAGATGGACAACGGTGCGGTGGTGCGCGTCGCGATCGCGATCGACCGCGTGCGGCGCTCCGCGCGCATCGACTTCACCGGCACCTCGGCGCAGCTCGCGGACAACTTCAACGCGCCCGCGGCGGTGACGATGGCCGCGGTGCTGTACGTGTTCCGCACCCTGGTGGCAGACGAGATCCCGCTGAACGCGGGCTGCCTCAAGCCGCTCGAGGTGGTGATTCCCGAGGGGTCGATGCTGCGGCCGGGCTACCCGGCGGCAGTCGTGGCCGGCAACGTCGAGACCTCGCAGTACGTGACCGACGCCCTGTACGGCGCGCTCGGGATGATGGCCGGCGCGCAGGGCACGATGAACAATTTCACCTTCGGCAACGACCGCTACCAGTACTACGAGACGATTTGCGGCGGCTCGGGCGCCGGCCGGCTCGACACGGGGGGCGATGCCGCGGCGCAGGGCTTCGACGGCACCGACGCGGTGCACACGCACATGACCAACACGCGGCTCACCGATCCGGAGGTGCTCGAATGGCGCTTCCCGGTGCTGCTCGAGCGCTTCGCGATCCGGCGCGGCAGCGGCGGAGCGGGCCGCTGGCGCGGCGGCGACGGGGTGGTGCGCCGCGTGCGGTTTCTGGAGTCGATGACTGCCGCGATCCTCTCGGGGCACCGGCGCGTTCCGCCGTTCGGCGCGGCCGGCGGCGGCGACGGCGCGACCGGGCGCAATTGGGTCGAGCGGGCGGACGGCAGGCGCGAGGCGCTCGGCGGCGCCGACGCAACGGAACTCGCAGCGGGCGACGTATTCGTGATCGAGACCCCGGGCGGCGGCGGATTCGGGGCTTCGGGCTAGAACCTAGCTCAAGATCGCGGCCGTGCTCATTCCGGAATTGGAGTCGTACGTACAAGGGACCCGAGGGAAGGGTCGGCCCAGTTCCCTTCCCGGCCGGCGCTTGCAAGTCCCCCGTTCCACGACCGCATTTGGCGATTTGAGATGGCTTCTCGCCCGCTTTGCTGGGCGAGCGCGGCGGCGCTCGCGCACGCGCGATGCCTACGCGGTGCCGGCCCACCCGCCGGCCCACGGCTGCACCGCCTCGGCCGGCATCGGGCGCGCGATCAGGTAGCCCTGCGCGATGTCGCAGCCCGTCTCCTCCAGCAGCTGCCACTCCCTCCCGGTCTCGACGCCTTCGGCGACCGACACCAGGTTGAGCCGGCGCGCGAGCTGCATGCTCGAGCTCAGGATCGCCTGCAGGTTCGGCCGCTCGGGCGACCCGCCGACGAAGGTGCGGTCGACCTTGAGCTCCGTGAACGGCATGCGCGCGAGCTGCTGAAGGGACGAATAGCCCGTGCCGTAGTCGTCGATCGCGATCCGGAAGCCCTTCATGCGCAGGCGTGCGATGTTGGCCAGCACCGGCGCGATCTGGGTCGTAGCCAGCCGCTCCGTCACCTCGAGCACCACCTCTTGCGGCGGGACTGCGTAGCGCTCGGCCCGTCCGGCGATGCGGTCGGCGACGTCCTCGCTCTCGAGGAAGGGCAGCGAGAGGTTCACCGACACCCGCCATTGATGCGCGGCCCGGTGCCAGAGCGCGGCCTCGGCGATCGCGGCCTCGAGCATGAGCCACGTGAGATCATCGATCATTCCGCAGCGCTCCGCGATCGAAATGAACGCGTCCGGCCCGAGCGTGCCGCGCTCCGGATGGGCCCAGCGTGCGAGCGCTTCGAGACCGACGACGCGCGCGTCGGCGATCCGCACCATCGGCTGGAAATGAGGTTTGATCTGACGCGCGGCGATCGCGTCGCGCAGTTCGACCGGATCGATTGGCGGTGCCATCCGCCGCACGGCGCGCGCCGCGCCGGCGCGAAAGCGCGCCAGCACATCGCCGAGTTTCTTCGACGTGACCGGTTTTTCGAGCACCCCCAGCACGTCCAGCCCTTGCGAGCGCGCCATCGCCTCGACCGAGGTGAGGACCGCATGCTCGACCCCGCTCGCCAGAACGATCGAGGTGCCGGCGGTGGCCGCACCGACGTTGCGGATGAATTGCACTCCGTCCATCTGCGGCATGTCGAGGTCGCAGATGATCACGTCGAGCGGCGCGACCGTGCACCGGATCTGATCGAGCGCGTCGCGGCCGTTCTCGGCCTGCAGCACCTCGGCCACGCCCAGATCGCGCAGCAGCGCGACCGCCACCTGGCGCGGGACATACTGGTCCTCCACCACCATCATTCGAAGCGAACCGAGGTTCATTCAACGGGGAGTGAGCGGCTATGGCGACGAGGCATTCTAGGGGCAGCCGGCGCCCGGCCTATGTGCGAAATGGCACGGTTCGGCGCGCGCGACGGCGCGACGGGGACGGCGGCAATATTGACTGCGGACTCAGCGGCGGTGGTGCTAGCATGTGTAGTTGTCGGGGTTTTTCCGGGAATCGGCTTCGAAAGGGCGGAGACGCGCGTCTATGGACAGAAGAACCGTCCTCACAAAGACGGCCAAGGGCCTGATGGAGGTCACCGGGAAGACGAGCCTGCTCTCGCGCGAGCAGCGTAACGTGCTGTCGCAAGTCGACGGCAAGGCCACTGTCGGCGACATCCACCAGCGGCTCGACAAGTTCTCCGAGCATAAACTACTCGACATGCTCGCCAAGCTGTCGAGGGACGGCTTCGCGCGCGAGTTCGTGTCGGCCCCGACCAGCATCTCCCCGCCCTCGCAGGTCCCGATCGTGCACGAGGGCCCGGAACTCGACTTCTCCAACGTGGCGAGTTCGCCACCGCGAGCGATGCAGGCCGCGGCCGAGCGCGCGGAGGCCGACGAGGTGGCGCGGCAGGTCGCCGCCGCCCGCGCCAAGAGCGAGGCGGACGCGAAGGCGGCCGAGGCGCACGCGCGGCGCGAGGCCGAGCAGCGCGCCGAGCGCAAGCGCCGCGAGGAAGAGGAACGGCTGCGCCGCGAGCGCGAGGACGAGGAGCGTATCCGCCGCGAGCTCGAGGACCGCATCCGCATCGCCGAGGAGGCGGCGCAGCGCGAAGCGGAAGCCCGCCGCAGGCGTGAGGCCGAGGAGCGCGCACGGCGCGAGGCCGAGGAGCGTGCGCGGCAGGAGGCCAAGGAGCGCGCACGGCAGGAGGCCGAGGAGCGTGCTCGGCGGGAAGCCGAGGAGCGTGCCTGGCGCGAGGCCGAGGAGCGTGCTCAGCAGGAAGCCGAGAAGCGCGCGCGGCGCGAGGTGGCCGAGCGCGCGGAGCACGAGGCGCAGGAGAAGGTGCGGCGCGCAGCCGAGGAGCAGGAGCGCGCCGAGGCGGCGAAGCGCGCGCGCGAGGAGGAAAAGGCGCGGGCCAAGGCGGAGGCCGAGGCCGCCGCCCGAACCAGGCGCGAGGAGCGCGCGCGCGAGAAGGCCGAGGCCGAGGAGCGCACCCAGGTGCGGGCGAGGGAAGAGGAAAAGACGCGCGCCGAGGTCGCCGCACGGCTCGAGGCGATCAAGAGCGGGCGCGCGGGCCGACTGAAGCGCCTGCTCGCGACCGGTGCGGTGGCGGCGCTGGTCGCGGCGGTTGTCGTCGCGCAGTTCCTGCCGCTCGACACCGCCTTCTACGAACGGCTCGCGACACGCAAGCTCGGGACGCCGGTCAAGATCGGCGGTGGCGAGCTGTCGATCCTGCCGTCGCCGAAGGTGAAGTTCCGCGACGTGGTGATAGGGAAAAACGGTGCGGTGAAGATCGCAGCGATCGCGGCGTCGCCCGAGATCGGCTCGCTCTTCGGCGATACCAGGGTGCTCAAGGGCATCGAGCTGAAGGGCGTCAGCGCGCAACCCGAGGCGCTCGCCGGCGTGCTGTGGGGTCGGCTGTCCGGGCAGGATCTCGTGTTCGACAGAGTGCATGCGGCCAACGTGAAGCTCGCACTGCCTGGTGTTGCGCTACCCGATCTCGAGATCACCGCGACACTGGGCCCTGGCGGCAGCCTGGAGCGGCTTGTCGCCGCGACGGCGGAGAAGCGGCTGGTCGCGCGGATTGCGCCACAGCCGGGGCGGGCGAGCGTGGAGATTGCCGCGAAGGACCTGCAGGGAACGCTCGGCTTGAAGCTCTCGGTCGAGAACTTCAGCGCGCGTGCAGTGGCATTGCCGGGCGAACTCCAGCTCGGTCAGTTCGACGGCAAGCTGCTCGACGGGATCCTGGAAGGACGGGGTACGCTGCGTTGGGGCGCCGAGTGGACCTTCGAGGGTGACGTCGAAGTGCGGCAGCTCGATATGACCCGGATCGCGCCCGCGGTCTTCTCGAGCGGCAGCCTCGAGGGCCGGGGCAGGGTGTACGCGAAGGCACGCTCGGGCGAGGCGCTGCTCGGCGCGCCGCGGGTCGAAGGCAATTTCGTGGTCCAGCGCGGCCAGCTCTCGACGGTGGACCTCGCCCGCGTGCTCCAGACCGGCGCGAGCGCGGCGGGCGCAACCACCTTCAACGAAGTCACCGGCCAGGTGATCTCCGGGCCGGAGCGCGTCCAGCTGCGCAACCTGCGCCTGCTCGCCGGACCCCTTACGGCGAGCGGCAGTGTCGACCTTGCCTCGTCGGATGGCATCAGCGGCCGCGTGGCGGTCGAGATGAACACGCCGGCCGGTGTGCGGCGCGGCAACCTCAACCTGAGCGGGTCGATCTCGAAGCTGCAGGCTGGCCGGTAGCCGGCCGTCGATCGGCGACACGCGGCGAGTGGCGGCGCGGCGCGGGCTCGGCTGGCCGGCGCCCGGTATAATCCGCGCTTACCGCCGCGCCCTCATGCCGATCCTCCAGCTGCGCGGGGCTGACGCCCTCTCCGCTTTCCGCGTCGAGAAACTGAACACCGCGCTGGCCGCGATCGCACCGTCCGCGCGGCTCGTCGGCGCGGAGTTCCGGCACTTCGTCGAGGTCGAGCGGGCGCTCGAGGCGGCCGAGCAGGCGGTGCTCGAGCGTATCCTGGCGTACGGCGAGCCCGCGCCGCAGCGCCGCGGGCGCGTGCTGCTGGTGACCCCGCGTATCGGCACCATCTCGCCGTGGTCGTCCAAGGCCAGCGACATCGTGCGCAACTGCGGCCTTGCCGCCGTGCGCCGCGTCGAGCGCGGCACGCTGTTCTACCTGACCGGCGCAGACGATCTCGCGCGCGAGGCGCTCGCGGCGCCGCTGCACGATCGCATGACCGAGAGCGTGCTCGAGACGCCGGACGAGGCCGAGCGGCTCTTCCGCCACGTCGCCCCGCGCCCGCTCGAGCGCGTTCCGGTCGGCCGGCAGGGCCGCGCGGCGATCGAGGCGGCGAACCGAGCGATGGGCCTCGCGCTCTCGGCCGACGAGATCGAGTACCTCGCCGCGCTGTTCGGCCGGCTCGGGCGCGACCCGACCGACGTCGAGCTCACGATGTTCGCGCAGGCGAACTCGGAGCACTGCCGGCACAAGATCTTCAACGCCGACTGGGTCATCGACGGCGAGCGACAGCCGCACAGCCTGTTCGGGATGATCCGCGCGACGCACGCGGCGCACCCGGGCGGGACGGTGGTGGCCTATGCCGACAATGCCGCCGTCATGGAAGGACGCGAAGTCCGGCGCTTCTTCGCCGGCGCGGACGGCCGCTACGGCCACGTCGACGAACTCACCCATACCCTGATGAAGGTGGAGACCCACAATCATCCGACGGCGATCTCGCCGTTCCCGGGGGCGGCGACCGGCGCCGGCGGCGAGATCCGCGACGAGGGCGCGACCGGCCGCGGTGCGAAGCCCAAGGCCGGCCTGTGCGGCTTCTCGGTGTCGAACCTGCGCATTCCCGGCGCGATCGAGCCGTGGGAGCGCGACTTCGGGCGACCCGACAGGATCGTCTCGGCGCTCGCGATCATGCTCGAGGGGCCGATCGGCGCGGCGTCGTTCAACAACGAGTTCGGGCGTCCGAACCTGTGCGGCTATTTCCGCGCGTTCGAGACCGAGTCGGGCGGGGTCGTGCGCGGCTATCACAAGCCGATCATGATCGCGGGCGGGGTCGGCAACATCCGCGCCGTGCACACGCACAAGCTGCCGCTGCCCGAAGGTGCGCTGCTCGTCCAGCTCGGCGGCCCCGGCATGCTGATCGGCATGGGCGGCGGCGCGGCGTCCAGCATGGACGCCGGCGCGAACGTGGCCGATCTCGACTTCGATTCGGTGCAGCGGGGCAATGCCGAGATCCAGCGGCGCGGGCAGGAGGTGATCGACGCGTGCTGGGCGCGCGGCGACGCCAACCCGATCCTGTCGATCCACGACGTCGGCGCCGGCGGGCTGTCGAATGCGTTGCCCGAGATCGTGCACTCGGCCGGCCGCGGCGCCCGCATCGACCTGCGCGCCGTGCCGAGCGAGGAGCCCGGCATGTCGCCGCGCGAGGTGTGGAGCAACGAGGCGCAGGAGCGTTACGTGCTCGCGATCGCGCCCGCCCGGCTCGCCGAGTTCCGCGCGATCTGCGAGCGCGAGCGCTGCCCGTTCGCGGTGCTGGGCGAGGCGACCGGCGACGCTCGCCTGCGGGTGCGCCGATCCGTATTTCGGCAACGACCCGGTCGACATGGAGCTCGAGGCCATCCTCGGCCGGCCGCCGCGGGCGCTGCGCGACGTGCGGCGTACGCGGCCCGCGCGCCGCGCCGCTCGATCTCGATGCGGCCGAGCTGCGCGAGGCCTGCTACCGGGTGCTGCGCTCGCCGACGGTCGCATCGAAGACCTTCCTGATCGCGATCGGCGACCGGACCGTGGGCGGCCTGTGCGCGCGCGATCAGATGGTGGGCCCGTGGCAGGTGCCGGTGGCCGATTGCGCGGTGACGCTGCTCGGCTACGAGACCACGGCGGGCGAGGCGTTCGCGATGGGCGAGCGCGCGCCGCTCGCGCTGATCAGCGCCCCGGCGTCCGGCCGCATGGCGCTCGGCGAGGCCCTCACCAACCTCGCCGCGGCGCCGGTCGCCGCGCTCGGTCGCGTCAAGCTCTCGGCGAACTGGATGGCGGCGGCCGGCTTCGAGGGCGAGGACGCCGCCCTGTACGACACCGTGCGCGCGGTCGCCCTGGAGCTCTGTCCGCTGCTCGGCGTCGCCATCCCGGTCGGCAAGGATTCGCTGTCGATGCGCACGACGTGGTCCGACGCGGGCGTCGAGAAGACAGTGGTCGCGCCGCTCTCGCTCGTCGTTTCGGCGTTCGCGCCGTGCGAGGACGCGCGGCGGGTGCTGACGCCGCAGCTGCGCACCGGCGTCGGTGCGACCGAGCTCGTGCTGATCGACCTCGGGTGCAGCCGCAACCGCCTGGGCGGGTCGGTGCTCGCGCAGGTCTACGGCCAGGTCGGCGACGCGGCGCCGGACGTGGACGATCCGGCGGCGCTGCGTGCGTTCTTCGACACCGTCCAGGCGCTCAATCGGGACGGGCTCATCCTCGCATACCACGACCGCTCGGACGGCGGGCTCTTCGCCGCCGCGTGTGAAATGGCGTTCGCCGGCCGCGTCGGCGTCACGCTCAATCTCGACGCGCTCGCGTACGATCCGCTCGCGCACGACGTCGACGGCAACGAGCGCCGGCCTGAGCTGATGCGCGGCCGCGACCTGGAGCGCGTGCTCGGCGCACTGTTCGCCGAGGAGCTCGGTGCGCTGGTTCAGGTACGCTCGGACGACCGCTCGCGGGTGATGCGGACCCTGAGCGGAGCCGGGCTGCACGCACAGGTCGTCGGCCATCCGAACGACCGCGGCGAGGTGCGGCTGGTGCGCAACGCCAAACCGGTGCTCGCCGAGCGGCGCATCGATCTCGAGCGGGCGTGGTCGGAGGTCACCTTCCGCATGCAGTCGCTGCGCGACAATCCCGAGTGCGCGCGCGAGGAGTTCGACCGGATTCTCGACGCCGCGGACCCCGGGCTCGCGCCGGTGCTGACGTTCGATCCGGCCGAGGACGTCGCCGCGCCGTTCGTGCTGCGCGGCGCGCGGCCGGGGATCGCGATCGTCCGCGAGCAGGGCGTGAACGGCCAGGTCGAAATGGCGGCCGCGTTCGAGCGTGCCGGCTTCGCGGTGCACGACGTGCACATGACCGACGTGATCGCGGGCCGCGCGACGCTCAACGGCTACAAGGGGCTCGCCGCGTGCGGCGGCTTCTCCTACGGCGACGTGCTCGGCGCCGGCGAGGGCTGGGCGAAGACGATCCTGTACAACCCGCGCGCGCGCGAGGCGTTCGCGGCGTTCTTCGCCCGCACCGACACTTTCGCGCTCGGGGTGTGCAACGGCTGCCAGATGATGTCGAACCTGCACGAGCTCGTCCCCGGCGCCGCCGACTGGCCGAAGTTCGTGCGCAACCGCTGCGAGCAGTTCGAGGCGCGCTACGTGCTCGTCGAGGTCGCGGAGAGCCCGTCGATCCTGTTCCGCGGCATGGCCGGCAGCCGGCTACCGATCGCGACGGCGCATGGCGAGGGGCGGGCGTCGTTCGCTAGCCCCGGCGCCGCGGCCGGCGCGCTGGTCGCGCTGCGCTACGTCGACAATCGCGGGGCGCCGACGGAGCGCTATCCGCTGAACCCCGGCGGCTCGCCCGGCGGCGTGACCGGCGTGACGACGCGCGACGGCCGTATCACGATCCTCATGCCGCACCCCGAGCGGGTGTTCCGCACCGTGCAGTGCTCCTGGCACCCGGCGGAGTGGGGCGAGGACAGCCCGTGGATGCGGATGTTCCGCAATGCGCGGGCATGGGTGGAATGACGGTGGACAGTCGACGGTCGGCAGAGCTCCCGGAGCCCGCCGACCACTGTCCACTGCGAACGGCCGACTCCGTCGAATGAAGCTCGACGCCCCGTTTTATACCGAGGAAGAGCTCGACGCGCTGTACGAGGAGAACCCGGTCGAGGCGATGCGCATCTCGCGCGAGCAGCACCTGCTGCGGGCGCAGCTCGCACGCGCGCTCCCGGCGGGCACGGCCGCGCAGCCGCCCGCGCGGGGCGAGATCGAGTCGACGCTCGCCGAGGCGCGCCGGATCCTGCTTCGCGACGGCGGCGACCTCGAGTTCGTAGGGCTCGCCGATGCCGTGTTGCGGGTGCGGCTGAAAGGCGCGTGCGCCGGGTGCCCGCGCGCGGCGCTCGATCTGCGGTACGTCGTCGAGGCGCTCGTGCGCCGGCGCCATCCACAGATCGCCAAGGTCGAGAACGTCTATTGAGGGTGCCAGCAGGCAGAGGAGGAACGAGCATGAGCCAGGACGACGTCGCCGACGTCGTCCAACTCAGCGCGTTCGGACCGCTCTACGTCGAGGGCGAGGTCGAGATCCTCGATGCAGCCGGGGATGCGTGGAGCGCAAGGGATCGAGCGTTTGGCTGTGCCGCTGCGGTGGCTCTAGGACAAGTCCTTCCGCGACGGCTCCCATCGCCGCATCGCCTTCACGACCTGAGCGCGCCGCGCGGGCACGGCGTCACTCGACTTTCGCCTTCGCGCGCAGCTCGGCGAAATTCTTCTCCAGCGCCTGCTGCTGCAGGCGCTCGACGAGCTGGCCCTTCACCTCGTCCATCGCCGGAAACTTGGCTGGACGCACGTCGTCGAGCTGGATCACGTGCCAGCCGTACTGGGTCTGCACCGGCGCGTCGGTGTGCTTGCCCTTCTCGAGCTTGACCATCGCGTCCGAGAACGGCTTCACGTAGCCGGCGGGCGAGTTCCAGTCGAGCGCACCGCCCCTGTCCTTCGAGCCCTGGTCCTTCGAGGACTTGGCGAGTTCCTCGAACTTCTCGCCCCGCTTGAGCTTGGCGATGATCTCGCTCGCTTCCTCCTGCTTCTCCACGAGGATGTGGCGCGCCTTGTACTCGCGGTCGCCCATGCTCGCCCTGATGCGGTCGTATTCGGCCTTCACCTGCGCTTCGGACACGGGGTGCGACTTCATGAAATCCGCCTGGTAGGCGCTTACGATGACCCGCTGGCGCACGAGGTCGAGCTGCGCCTGCACCTCGGGGCTCTTCGTCAGCCCCTTGCGCGCGGCCTCCTGGCTGACGATCTCGTCCATCACCAGGCGGTCGCGGATCGCCTGGCGCAGCTGCGGCGAGTCGGGCACGCCCTGTTGCGCCTGCGCGCGGACGATGACGTCGACCCGCGATTGCGGGATCGCGACCCCGTTCACCGTTGCCGCCTTCGCCGGGGCGGCTGCGGGCTTGGTGGTCTGCGCGAGCGCGGGGGGCGCTGCGGCGGCGACCACGACCGCGACGACGGCCGGGAGCCGCGAGAGGGAAATGCGCATTCGGTTTCCTTTGTTCAGGATGCGTGGAACGGTTGGTCAGGTCTCGCCCGGCGCGTAGGCGCGGATGGCAAGGGCATGGACGTCGCGCTCCATCAGCGGCCCGAGTGCCTCGTAGACGAGGCGGTGCCGGGCGAGCGTGCTCTTGCCGCGGAACTGCGCCGAGACGAGGGTGAGGCGGTAGTGCCGGCCGCCGCCCTGCGCGCCTGCGTGGCCGGCGTGCCGCGCGCTCTCGTCGTCCAACTCGATGCGCTCTGGCGCGAGCACGGCGAGGCGGCTGCGGATGGCGGCTTCGAGAGGAGTCACGGCTTCGGCTCCTCGACGTACCGCGCGAGGAGCAGCCCCTGGACGAGGACGAACAGCAGCATCAACCCCATCGAGCCGAACAGCTTGAAATTGACCCACACGTCGGTCGAGAACGCGAAGGCGACGTACAGATTCGCGGCGCCCATGAGCAGGAAGAAGGCGATCCAGCTCCAGTTGAGCTTGCGCCAGGCGTCGTCGGGCAGGGCGATCTGCTCGCGCAGCAGGACGCGGATGAAGTTGCGCCCGGCGAGCGCGCCGCCGAGCAGCACCGCGCCGAAGAGCCAGTAGAGGACCGTGGGCTTCCACTTGATGAACGTCTCGTTCTGTAGGAGCAGCGTCGCGCCGCCGAACACCACGATGATGGCGAGGCTCGCCCACAGCATCGGGTCGACCCGGCGCCCGCGCAGCGCGAGCCACCCCACCTGCAGGAAGGAAGCGGCGATCGCGACGCCGGTCGCCGCATAGATCCCCGCGACCTTGTAGGCTGCGAAGAACAAGATGACCGGGAACAGATCGAAGAGGAACTTCATTCGCGTCACGGATTATGCCACGAGCAAGGCGGCGGTCCGGTCCGGGCTGGTCTGCCCGCGCCTATCACGCCTTCTCGAACTTGAGCGCGGCGGAGTTGATGCAGTAGCGCAGCCCGGTGGGCTGCGGGCCGTCGTCGAACACGTGCCCGAGGTGAGCGTCGCAGGTCGCGCAGTGCACCTCGGTGCGCACCATGAGGTGGCTGTAGTCCTCCTGCGTGGCGACGCTCCCCGGGCCCACCGGCGCCCAGTAGCTCGGCCAGCCGGTGCCCGAGTCGAACTTGGTCTGCGAGGCGAAGAGCGGCGCGCCGCAGCACACGCAGTGGTACAAGCCCTCCTCGTGATGATTCCAGTACGCTCCCGAGAACGCGGGCTCGGTCGCGTGCTTGCGCGCGACCCGGTAGGCGACGTCGGGCAGCGTCCGGCGCCACTCGGCGTCGGTCTTCACGACCTTTGTCCTGGGCTCGCTCTTGCTCAAGGTGTCTCCGGTCCGGGTCTCGCGCGGCCCGCCCGCGGCGCGACGCGGCCTTCCGCATTCAGATCGCGCCGCGGCCCGCCGGTTCCCGACCGCTCGTCGGTTCCGGCCTGTCTTCCGGCAGCCGGTGCCGCGCTCCGCGCGCCAGCGGGCAATCCGGCCGCGGCGCCAGCGCAAGGCCAACGCTACCATAGCGCGGCAGCCCGACCATGCGGAGGCGACCATGCCGATGGTTCCACTGATCGACTACGACCAGGCCTCGCCCGAGGTGCGTGCGGTGTACGACGACATCCTGGCGACGCGCAAGACCGACTGGATCAACAATTTCTGGAAGGCGCTCGCGAGTCATCCGCCGACCCTCGCGCGCGTGTGGAGCGACGTCAAGCAGGTGATGGGCGCCGGCGGCGACCTCGATCCGCTGGTGAAGGAGCTCGTGTACATCGCGGTGAGCGTGACCAACAACTGCGAGTACTGCATCCACTCGCATGCCGCCGCGGCGCGGGCGAAGGGTATGACCGACGCAATGTTCGGCGAGCTGCTCGCGGTCGTCGGGCTCGCGAACGAGACGAACCGGCTCGCGAACGGCTACCGGATCCCGGTCGATCCGCAGTTCGTGCCGCACTCGGAACCGGTCGCCGAGCCGGCTTCGCGCGAGGCGCTCGATTTCACGGTAGCGAGCGCGGGGAGTTCATCCGCGGACTGAGCGCGACCGCGCAGCCCGCCAGGACGAGCGCGTCGGCTGCCAGCACCCGCCGCCGCGTGATGCGCGCTGCGCCGGTCTAACCGGCGTGGGCCGCACGATAAGTCCGGATGCGATCCTTCAGGCCCGGCGCAGCCACCGAGGCGACCAGGTCCACCATGTCCTGCGCTCGCGTGTCGACGCTCGTGGCGGCGTTCAGACGTGCGACCGCCTCGGCCCCGAGCGTCGTCGCTCGCTCGCGCTCGGCGAGGATCTCCTCGGCCCAGCGCTCGCGCGGCGCGCGCCGCTGCACGAGCCCGATCGACAGCGCGTGGGGCGCGCTGACCATCTTCGACGCCGCGAGCACCGCGCGGGCGTGGTCGGCGCCGACCCGGTGCGCGAGACGGCGGGTGCCGAGTTGCACGCCGAAGTGCAGTGCGGGGGAGGCGGAAACTCGCCTCGGGGGTGGCGATGCGGATGCTGCACGCGGCGAACAGGTCGGCGCCGGCGCCGACGCTGCGACCGTGCGCGAGCGCGAGCGCTGCGAACGGCGCATGGTAGACCGCCTGGAGCAGCTGCTCGATGCGCACGAATCGGAGCACGAGGTCGGCCTCGCTCGCGACCTCGAAGTCGGTGAAGTCGAAGCCGGCTGAGAAATCGTTTCCGGTGCCGGAGATCACCAGCAGGCGCGTCCCGTCGCGATGCGCCTCGGCCACGGTGGCGAGCAGCGCCTCGACCAGTTCGGACGAGAGCGCATTCGCCTTGTCCGGGCGGTTCAGCGTGAGCAGCGTGACCGGGCCGTCACGCTCGACCAGCAGCTCCATGGGGGCGGGCTCCCGATGCGCACATGCGCCAATTGGAGCAAGCGACGAGGCCCTTGGCCATCCCTTTCCGCGCGCCGACGGAGGCTTTCGGCACGTTGCCGTGCACCCGAACGTACGCGCGTCTCGACCGACCGGTCCGAGAAGTTCGGCGGCGTGGCGTCGCGTTGGCCGGAGGCGAACCCCGATGGGCAAGCGCTCGCGGTAACCAACCCGTCACGCGCCACGGCGCTGACGTTCGCGCTTGAGACGCGGCGACCGATCGGGATGGGGTCGGGCAGTGCATCGGCGACGACGCACAGCCGCAGAGCGCCGGCGAGACCTTGTCGAGCCTGCCCGGTGCGACCCGGTGGCGCCGTCCTCGCGCATCGGCGACCCGGACTGGGGCGGCGCCTACTCCTCGCACGTCCCGGCGCCGCGTACCGCCCCGACCGTCCGCCATGCGGTGTCGCCGTGTATCGGCGTGCGCCGGCCGGAGGACACACGATGCGACCGAGCGGAAGCATGGCAGACTGGCGCGCGGACGACGCGCATTCTAGGCGCGCGCTTCGGGGAGAGCGGATGATGGACGAATTCGTTTATTGGCTCGGGATGAGCGCCGTCGCCGTGACCGCGGCCGCCGGCGTGCTGGAGGCCGGCCGCAAGCCGATCGACCTGTTCGGGATGGTGCTCGTCGCGCTCGCCGCCGGGCTCGGCGGCGGTACGGTTCGCGATCTGCTGCTCGACCGGACCGCGTTCTGGCTCGCCGACGGGACTTACCTGTACGCGGCCCTGGCGGCGGGTCTCGCGACCTTCGCGGCGGCGCGTGTGATGCGGCTTCCCGCGCGACTCTTCCTGCTGCCGGACGCGGTGGGCCTTGCGCTGTTCACCGTCGTCGGCACGCAGCTCGGGCTCGCGCACGGAGTGCCGTGGCTCGGCGCGACGTTCCTCGGCGTGGCGACCGGCGTCCTGGGCGGCGTGCTGCGCGACATTCTGTGCAACGAGGTGCCCCTCGTGTTCGGCGGCGAGCTCTACGGCACGGCCGCGTGGAGCGGCGCGCTGCTCATGGTCGGGCTCATCGCGGCCGGCATCGCCGAGGGTATCGCGGCGGTCGGCGCAGCGGCCGCCATCCTGGCGGTGCGTCTCGCCGCGATCCATTGGCGCATCACGCTGCCGCAGTTCCGCGCGCTCGGCTGAGCGTGCGGCGCGTCAGCGGCCGGCGAGCCGCGCCGCCCTCGCGTTCCACCCTTCATGCGTGCGCATATCGCCGAACGCGAACGGCCGGCGCCGCGAACCGACGCGAAGTTCTTCAGCGAACCACGGGTCACTCTGGCGCAAACGCCCGGTGCGATGAGGAGCGAAGCGCCGGGGAGGCACGCCGTATCGCCGTCGGGGACGCTCGGCGTGCGGCGCCGTCGCTGTGGCGCAAATGGGGATGCAGGCCGGGGTTCGCGGGCGTTCGCCGGATCCCCGTCGCCGTGGAGATGACCTCGCGCGCGTCGGCGGGCGACTGGGCCGCGGCGCCGTCGCTGTCGCGCAAGCGCGAATCCGGGCCGGGGTTCGCGGACGCTCCCCGGACCCCCGCTGCTGCGCCGCGCTTTGCGAGGTCAGCCTGCCCGGACGTATTCGTAGTCGACCGGGAGGTTGTTGATGCCGCGGTCGGGCGGCGCGATCCAGGCGGCCATCTTGCCGGGCTCGCGCACTGGCCGCATCAGGCTGTGCACGAACGCGCGGTCGGACTCGCTCGGCAGCCAGGCCGGAAGCCGCCGCTCGTATGCCTCGCGCGGGATCGGCGTGCCGGCCGGATCGGTGGGCACGTCGGCCCAGGCGCCGATCGAGCGGCGGAAGCGCGTGGATGGCAGCGCGATCTCGAAATCGACGCCGGCGCGCTTGATCGCCATGTTCCAGCGCTTGACGCCGATCTCGCAGTCCTTCACGTAGGTGTTGCGCGCGACCTCGTTCATGGCGTTGCGCATCGGCACCGTGTCGGTGGCGATGCTGCCCCGACCGTCCGGTACCTCTAGCGCGAACGTCGCGTCGGCGCACACGTGGTCGTCGTATTGCGACTCGTCGGGCCGGCCCTTGATTCCGTTCGCGAACGCGGTCGCCGCGTTCGACGACACCTCCGAGCCGAAAAGGTCGAGCGACGACGTGAACCAGAAATTCAGATAGCGCTGCAGCGTCGGCAGATCGACCGCGCTGTGACGGCGGATCGCCTCGGGGTCGTCGGTGCCGATCTCCTTCATCACCTCGAGCGTGCGCCGGATCACGCGGCCGATGCCGGTCTCGCCGACGAACATGTGGTGTGCCTCCTCGGTCAGCATGAAACGGCAGGTGCGCGCGAGCGGGTCGAACGCGCTCTCGGCGAGGCTCTTCAGCTGGAACTTGCCGTCGCGGTCGGTGAAGTACCCGAACAGGTAGAACGACAGCCAGTCCTCGATCGGCTCGTTGAACGTGCCGAGGATGCGCGGCTTGTCGGCGTCGCCCGAGTGGCGCGCGAGCAGTTCCTCGGCCTGCTCGCGGCCGTCGCGGCCGAAATAGGCGTGCAGGAGGTAGACCATGGCCCACAGGTGGCGGCCTTCCTCGACGTTCACCTGAAAGAGGTTGCGCAGATCGTAGAGCGACGGGCAGGTGTGCCCGAGCAGGCGCTGCTGCTCGACCGAGGCGGGCTCGGTGTCGCCCTGCGTCACGATGAGACGGCGGAACTGCGCGCGGAACTCGCCCGGCACCTGCCGCCACACCGGCTGCCCGAACGCGTCGCCGAAGCCGATCTTACGGTCCGGGATCTCGTCGGCGAGGAAGATGCCCCAGCGGTAGTCGGGCATCTTCACGTAGCCGTAGCTCGCCCAGCCCTGCGCGTCGACGCCGACCGCAGTGCGCAGGTAGACGTCGTTCGCCTCGAAGTCGTGCGGTCCGAGCGTGCGCCACCAATCGAGGAACCTCGGCTGCCAGTGCTCGAGCGCCCGCTGCAGGGTGCGGTCGTGCGCGAGGTCGACGTTGTTCGGGATGCGCTCCGAGTAGTTGATGCTCATGAAGTCTCCTGGTGAGCTCTGCTTTTGTCCGCGCTCAGTAGGTCTCGACGTGATAGCGGCTCTGCGCGCGCAGTTGCGCCAGCAGGGTCTCCCAGTCGAGGCCGTTCGCGCGGCAGGCGTCGGCAAAGGCCTGCTCGACGCCCTTCTCCATGCCTTTCAGGCCGCAGATGTAGATGTAGCAGTTCTCGTCGGCGAGCATGCGCGCCACCTTGTCGCCGCGCGCGCGGATCAGGTCCTGCACGTACTGCTTCGGTTTTTCCGGCAGCCGCGAGAACGCGAGATTCATGTCGATGAACTCCTTCGGCAGCTTCATCAGCGGGCCGAAGTAGGGCAGCTCGCCCGGCGTGCGGGCGCCGAAGAAGAGCATCAGGTCGCCGCCCTCCTTGAGCGCGATGCGGCGCCGGCGCCGCTCGGTCATCGCGCGCATCGGCGCCGAGCCGGTGCCGGTGCAGATCATCATGATCGACGAGCCGGGGTGGTTCGGCATCAGGAAGGTCGCGCCGTAGGGGCCGACGACCTTCACTTGGTCGCCCTTCTTGAGGTCGCACAGGAAGTTCGAGGCGACGCCGCGCACCGGCTTGCCCTCGCGGTCCTCGGTCACCCGCTTCACCGTGATCGAGAGGTTGTTGTAGCCGGGCCGCTCGCCGTTGCGCGGGCTCGCAACCGAGTAGAGGCGCACGTGGTGCGGCTTGCCGTTGGCGTCCTCCCCGGGCGGGATCACCCCGATCGACTGGCCCTCCAGCACAGGAAACGCCGTATTGCCGAAATCGAGCACGATGTGGTGCATCTCGCTCGGGGCGTCGTCCGCGGTGATGCGGAAGTTTCCGCTGCAGGTCGCCACCGCCGGCCGCGCGAGTCCGTACAGGTTGATGTAGGGATGCGCGGCCGACCACGGCGGGGCGACCGTGCCGCCTTGCCCGGCGGTCGCCTCGGCCGTGATGCGTACGACGTCCTCGGGCATGTCCTCCACCCCGCCGGCGTCGACCTCGGTCTGCGGCGGCAGCTCGTCCCAGCCGAACTGCTCCTCGAGCGTGTAGGGCTTGTCCTTCGCGACGCGCCGCCAGCTGTCGATCGCGCCGGTGGGGCAGGGCGAGATGCACTGGTTGCAGCCCTCGCACACCTCGAACTTGACGACGTAATTGCGCGAGTCGTGCGTGATCGCGTCGATCGGGCAAGTCTCCTCGCAGGTGTTGCACCGGATGCAGATCTCCGGGTCGATCAGGTGCTGGCGGACAAGCTCGGTCGGAGCGCTCATGCTGTGCTCGCTACTTGCATTCACGGTGCGAGGATCCGTGCACGCCAGCCCGATCGACCGATTCGGGGGATCTACAAGGGGCATCGCCCCTTGTTGGATCGGGCCGGGTCGATCAGGTGCTGGCGGACAAGCTCGGTCGGAGCGCTCATCGCTCGATCACTCCGCGCGTGCCCGGGTCACCGGTGTTGTGCACCAGCCCCACCGGTCAGTTGAAGCGGACGTACTCGAAATCGAGCGGCTGGTTGTTGATGCCGCGCGCCGGCGGTGCGATCCAGTTCGCGAACTTGCCGGGCTCGGCCACGCGCCCCATCAGCGAGGCGACGAACTCGCGGTCGGACTCCGTCGCCAGCCACTGCGTGTGCATGTGCGTCCACTCCGCCTCGGACAGCACCCTGCCGTCCGGGCTGATGTGCGCGCCGGCGAAGGTGCCGATGCGGCGGTTGAACGCCTTGTGCGGCAGCTTGAAGCGGAAATCGATTCCCGCCTTCTCGACCACCTTGTTCCAGCGGCCGATGCCGGCCTCGACGTCCCGGATGTAGTCGTCGCGCAGCCGCTCGTTGAGCGCGGTGAGCGCCGGGACGTGCTTCGTGACGATCCTCTCGCCGGCCAGATCGAGCACCGGGTACTCGTCGTTCGCGAGGCGGTGGTCGTCGCCGAGCTTGGTCTCCTCGAACCGGCCCTTGAGCCCGGTGGTGTAGAAGCATGCGGCGTTGGAGGAGACCTCCGAGCCGTACAGATCGAGCGTCACGCTGTAGTGGAAGTTGAGGTAGCGCTGGATCGTCGGCAGGTCGATCACGCCGAGCGCGCGCACCTCGGCGGGATCGTCGACCTTGCGCGTCTTCATGACCTCGCAGGTGCGCTGGATCGCGCGGCTGATCCCGCTCTCGCCGACGAAGAGGTGGTGCGCCTCCTCGGTGAGCATGAAGCGGCAGGTGCGCGACAGCGGGTCGAACCCGGACTCGGCGAGCGCGGCGAGCTGGTACTTGCCGTCGCGGTCGGTCAGGAAGGTGAACATGAAGAACGACAGCCAGTCGGGCGTCCTCTCGTTGAAAGCGCCGAGGATGCGCGGGTTGTCGGCGTCGCCGGAGCGGCGCTCGAGCAGCGCCTCGGCCTCCTCGCGGCCGTCGCGCCCGAAGTGCGCGTGCAGCAGGTAGACCATCGCCCACAGGTGCCGGCCCTCCTCGACGTTCACCTGGAAGATGTTCCTCAGGTCGTACAGCGAGGGGCAGGTGAGCCCGAGATGGCGCTGCTGCTCGACCGAGGCGGGTTCGGTGTCGCCCTGCGTGACGATGATCCGGCGCAGCGTCGAGCGGTACTCGCCCGGCACCTCTTGCCAGGCGGGCTCGCCCTTGTGCGCGCCGAAGTTGATCCGGCGGTCCGCCTCGGCGGGCGTGAGGAAGATGCCCCAGCGGTATTCGGGCATCTTGACGTAGTCGAAATGCGCCCAGCCCTTCGGATCGACGCTGATCGCGGTGCGCAGGTACGCCTCGAACTTGGTCGATTCCTCCGGCCCCATCTCCTTCCACCAATCGAGGTAGGCCGGCTGCCAGTGCTCGAGCGCGCGCTGCAGCGTCTTGTTGTCCGGAGAGGTGGACGTTGTTGGGGATGCGTTCGTTGTAGTCGACGTTAGACATTGCCTGCTCCAATGCGTATCAATGCGTGCGTGGGCGAGCGCGTGAACGCGTGAGTGCGCCAATGCGCTCGCGCCTTCACAACTTTACGCCTGAGACGTTTCTTCACACTCTTTCCCAGTTGAACTTGGCCTTGGCGCCCTTGCCGAACACCTTCAGCGCGCCTTCCTCGCCGACCGCGTTCGGCCGGTTGAAGATCCAGTTCTGCCACGCGGTCAGCCGGCCGAAGATGCGCGTCTCCATCGTCTCGGCGACCGGGAACCGGAGGTTCGCCTCGAGGCCGGTCAGGGCGTCCGGCGACTGGCTGGCGCGCTCCTCGATCGCGATGCGCACCTCGTCCTCCCAGTCGAGGTCGTCGGGCGTGAACGTGACCAGCCCCAGCCCGGCGGCGGCCTCGGCGGCGAGCGGCTCGCCGACGTGCTTGCGGGCGGCGTCCAGCGGCGCCTGCTCGCCGCAGAAGCGGGTCCGAATGCGGGTCCAGCCGTTCACCATCGGGTAGGCGCCGAAGTTCGCCTCCGAGAGCGCGAGCTTCGGCGCGGCCACGGCGTCGTCGGGCAGGTGCAGCATGTAGCTGCGGTCGGCGGCGAGCGCGAGCTCGGCGAGCGTGCCGGCGAAGCACGAGCCCTGGTCGATGATCGCGTACATCGTCCGCGACGAGACGTCGAGCCGCGCGAGCGTCCGGCGCAGCATGCCGATCGTCTCGTTGACGAACCAGTCTTTCGCGTTGGCCGCGAGCGCCTGGTCAACGGCGAGCACCGCGCCCGCGTCGCCGTGCGTCTTGAGCAGCCACGTGCCGATCTCGAGCTCGTTCGTGCGCAGCATCAGGACGGCGTCGTCGAGCTCGCGCGCCATCGCGAGCGGCCACCAGGCCATGCCGGCCTGGTGGATGCCGGCGAGATCGGACGGCTGCGGCCCGGCCGGCGCCGTCACCGTGATCGTGACGGTGCGCGCGCTGCGGTCGATCTGCGCATCGACGTGCCGGTAGTGGTAGCCGGCGTCGTCCACCTCACGCTGGAGCGGCGTGAGCGCAACGCCCTTGCCGCCGGCGCGTCCGCTCGCGTTGACCAGCCGGTCGACGTGCTCCTTCAGCGCCTGCGCCCAGCTCTGCGGCTTTGCGACGTGGTCGACCAGGTTCCACTGCTTCGCGCGGTCGGCGCGCACGCCCTCGGTCGTTGTGCAGAAGAAGTCGGCGAGATCGCGGCGCACCTTGCGCTTGTCGGTAACGCGGGTGAGTCCGCCGGTGCCGGGCAGCACGCCGAGCAGCGGCACTTCGGGCAGGCTGACCGCGGATGAGCGGTCGTCGATCATCAGGATCTCGTCGCAGGCGAGCGCGAGCTCGTAGCCGCCGCCGGCCACCGCGCCGTTCACCGCGGCGAGGAACCGCAGGCCCGAATAGCGGCTGGCGTCCTCGATGCCGTTGCGCGTTTCGTTGGTGAACTTGCAGAAGTTCACCTTCCACGCGTGCGGCGAGAGGCCGAGCATGTAGATGTTCGCGCCGGAGCAGAACATGCGCTCCTTCGCGCTGGTGACGACGACGACCTTCACCTCCGGATGCTCGAAGCGGATGCGTTGCAGCGCATCGTGCAGCTCGATGTCCACGCCGAGATCGTAGGAATTGAGCTTCAGCCGGTAGCCCGGCCGCAAGCCTTTCTCCTCGTTTACGTCCATCGAGAGCGTCGCGACCGGGCCGTCGAACGCGAGGCGCCAGTGGGCGTACTTGTCGGGATGCGTGTCGTAGCTGACGAGGGCTTTCGCTTCGCCGCCGGCCGTCTGCTCGGGAACCGCGCTCATGTGTGTCTCCTTCTCCTTCGCCGTATGTTGTTCAGGCCCGCACCGCGCGCCGCAGGTTCCCCAGGCTCTCCTCGATCGTCCGCCCGGCGGTGTCCACCGTGCGATCGGCCTGGCCGTAGAGCGCCGCGCGCCCGGCGAGGATGCGCCGCAGGTCCTCCATCGCCGCGTCGTTGCCCGCCATCGGCCGGTAGTCGCCCTGCGCGGCGACGCGGCCCATGTGCTCTTCGGGCGCGGCCTTGAGCCACACTGTGAAGCAGGTCGAGAGCAGCAGATCGTAGGTTCCCGGCTCCGAGACGATGCTTCCGCCGGCGGCGATCACGCACGGCGTGCCGCGCTCGAGGATGCGCTCGAGCGCGCGGCGCTCGTAGCGGCGGTAGCCGGCCTGCCCGTGTAGCAGGAACACCTCGTGCAGGCTGGTGCCGGCGTCGGCCTCGATCTCGCGATCGAGCTCGATGAACGGCACGCCGAGCTCGGCCGCGAGCCGCGCGCCGAGGGTCGACTTGCCGGCCCCGCGCAGCCCGATCAGCGCGAGGCGCTTGCGCCGGTCGGCCGCCGCGGCGCCGTAGTCCTTGATGAGCAGGGCGCGCAGCTCCGCGAGCTTCTCCTGCGGCAGCCGCTTCAGAAACTGCTGGGTGAGGACGAGCTCGACCGGGTGCTCGGCTTCGTCGCGCAGCAGATCGGCGAGCGGCAGCCCGAGTGCCTGCGCGATCTGCCGCAGGACCAGGATCGACGTGTTGCCCTGGCCGGCCTCGAGCTGCGCGAGATAACGTTCGGAGACCGTGGAGTCGCGCGCCAGGAGCTTGCGGGTCATGCCGCGCCGCGCGCGCGCCTCGCGCACCCGTTCGCCGAGACGCTGGAGGAACTCCGCGGCCTGCGGTTCGCGGACCGCCGATTCGGCGGTCTTGCGCGCGAGGCGTTGCGGCGCGATCGGGGCGCCCATCGTGTCTTGATCTCCGGGTGCTTGCACTCTAGCCTCTCCGGCGGCACTCGCCATCAGCAAGAACTAGGTGAATTATACTGCTTGTGTTTTCGGATTCATGCATTATAATGCACTCCAGTCGAATTGCAAGCGCCCAGCCGAGGCGCGCAAGGTCCGGAAGAACGAAAGTCCGGAAGAACGCAAGAGGACCCGATGGCGCTGGATCTGACGATCCTCGTGGGCACCATGACCGGAACGGCGCAGCTCGTGGCGCAGGCGCTCGAGCTCGCGCTCGACGACGGCGAAACGCGCGTGAGCGTGCGGCCGATGGACGGGCTGACGGCCGAAGCGTTCGCTGGCGCCGGCCTCTACCTGATCTGCACCTCGACCTACGGCCAGGGTGACGTGCCCGACAATGCGAAGCAGCTCTACGAGTCGCTTCAGAACGAGCGGCCGGATCTCGCCGACGTCCGGTACGGCGTGATCGCGCTCGGCGACCGGACCTATGCGGACACGTTCTGCAACGGCGGCAAGCGGTTCGACGCCGCGCTCGCGGCGTGCGGCGCGCGCCGCATCGGCGAGCTTCTCTGCCACGACGCGAGCGCCGGGACGATGCCGGAAGAGGTCGCCGAGGCGTGGGTAGACCGCTGGATCGCGCTCGCACGCGAGCGGATGCAACTCGCGGCCTGACCGCGGCAAGGAGCGCAGCATGACGCCGACCGAATTCCACGCGCTGGTTGCGCCGCTCACGCAGCACATCGCCGGGCGGCCGCTGGACGCCGCGCTGGAAGAGGAGCTGAACCGCGCCTTTCCGCCCGCGAGCGGGCCGTTCCGCGCCATCGAGCGCGCCTGCCACGCTGCGATCGCCGCGGGCTGGATGTGCCGCGAGGGCGATGCCGCGCGCAGGTACGGCCGAATCTTCGAGCCGGCGGCGGCGCTCGCCGGCTTCAGCGTCGACGTGGTGGACATCACCGATCTGGTCGGCAATCATCACGTTCATCCGACGGGCGAGATCGACATGATCATGCCGGTGACCGCGGCGGCGAGTTTCGACGGCCGCGGCCGCGGCTGGCTGGTCTATCCGCCCGGCAGCGGGCACCGCCCGACGGTGACCGAGGGACGCGCGTTGGTGCTCTACCTGCTGCCGCAAGGCCGCATCGAGTGGAGCAAGCCCGGCTGACGCGCGCGCGGTCCGGGCAGACGACCGAGGAGGGCGGAAGTGACACCAGAGGAATTCCAGGCGCTGCTGCGGCCGATGGCCGAGCGCGTGCGGGGCCGGGCGCTCGACAAGACGCTCGAGCGCGACCTGAACAGGGACTTCCCGGGCGACGGCGAGGCGGTGCAGGCGCTCGCGCGCGCCTGCCGCGAGGCGATCGCGGCGGGCTGGATGTGCAATCGCGAGGCCGCGGGCATAAGATACGGTCGCGTCGTCAAGCCGCAATTGGAGCTCGCCGGCTGCAGCGTGGACGTGGTGGAGATGGAGGACGTGAAGGGCCCCCACCACCGGCACCCGAACGGCGAGATCGATCTGATCATGCCCGTCACCGCGACCGCCAAGTTCGATGGACACGGGGCCGGATGGCTCGTGTACGGGCCGGGCACCGCGCACCATCCGACCGTGACGGACGGAAAGGCCCTAGTGCTGTATCTTCTGCCCGAGGGCGCGATCGAATTCACGCGGAGCTGAGCGGCCGCGGTAGAACGGTCCGTGCCGGAGCGGGACGAACCGGGACGAGCGTCTGCGCCGTTGCCGTGCATCGCGGCCGGCGGACGCCCCAGCGAGAGAGGAGGGGAAAGCGTGCCGAGCCTGAGCACGGCCGACCACGGCGTGAGCCCGCCGGCGGTGAGCGTCCCGCGGGACTACAATGCGGCGCACGACCTCGTCGAGCGCAACCTTGCGGCTGGCCGCGGCGGCAAGCTCGCCTACATCGACGACGCCGGCCGCTACACATACGCCGAACTCGCCGAGCGCGTCAACCGCGCCGCGAACGCCCTCACCAGCCTCGGCCTCGAGATGGAGCATCGCGTGATGCTCGCGCATCTCGACACCATCGACTGGCCGAGCGTGTTCCTCGGCGCGATCAAGTCCGGGATCGTGCCGGTCGCGGTGAACACGCTGCTCACGAGCGCCGACTACGAGTACATGCTGAGAGACAGCCGCGCGCGGGCGCTCGTCGTCTCCGAGCAGCTGCTGCCGGTGCTCGAGCCCGCGATCAAGGCCTCGCCGCTCCTCGAGCACGTCGTGGTCTCCGGCGGGAATGCCGGCCGCTACCTGTCGCTGCAGGCGCTGATGACCGAGGCCGGACCGCGCCGCGAGCCCGCGCCGACGACGAGCGACGATCCGTGCTTCTGGCTCTACTCGTCGGGCTCGACCGGCGCGCCGAAGGGCACGGTCCACGTCCACTCGAGCGCGATCCTGACCGCCGAGCTCTACGCGCGGCCGATCCTCGGCATCCGCGAGCAGGACGTCGTCTTCTCCGCCGCGAAGCTCTTCTTCGCCTACGGTCTCGGCAACGCGCTCTCGTTTCCGCTCGCGGCAGGCGCCACGACGATCCTCATGGCCGAGCGGCCCACGCCTGACGCGGTGTTCAAGCGCCTAACCGGGCACAGGCCGACGATCTTCTACGGCGTGCCGACACTCTTCGCGGCGCTGCTCGCGGCGCCGTCGCTGCCCAAGCGTGCCGACGTCGCGATGCGTTTGTGCACCTCCGCGGGCGAGGCGTTGCCGGCCGACATCGGCAAGCGGTGGACCGACCACTTCGGCGTCGAGATCCTCGATGGCATCGGCTCGACCGAAATGCTGCACATCTTCCTGTCGAACCGGCCGGGCGAGGTGCGCTACGGCACGACCGGCAAGCCGGTGCCGGGCTACGAGTTGCGGCTGGTCGACGAGCACGGCGACCCGGTGCGGGCCGGGGAGCTCGGTGAACTGCAGATCAACGGACCCACCGCGGCGGCGATGTACTGGAACAACCGCGCGCGGTCACGCGACACGTTCATCGGCGCGTGGACGCGCAGCGGCGACAAATACACGGTCGACGCCGACGGCTACTACACCTACGGCGGCCGCTCGGACGACATGCTGAAGGTGAGCGGCATCTACGTCTCGCCGTTCGAGGTCGAGGCCGCCCTGCTCACCCATCCGGACGTGCTCGAGGCGGCCGTGATCGGCGTGCCGGACGAGCAGGACCTGATCAAGCCCAAGGCGTTCGTCGTCGCGAAGCAGGGCGTAAAGGCGTGCGACGCGCTCGGCGACGCGCTTAAGCAGCACGTCAAGGACCGCCTCGCGCCGTACAAGTACCCGCGCTGGGTGGAGTTCGTCCCGGAGCTGCCGAAGACGGCGACCGGCAAGATCCAGCGCTTCAAGCTGCGCGCGCGTGAGGAGGATGCGCGCAAGTGACACCAAGAGCAAAGCTTTCTGCAACCACGATGTCCACGGAGGGAAGCATGTCAGAAGCGAAGTTCCGAAGCAGCGCTCGCCGCAAGTTCCTGCAGGATTCGGCAGCCCTCGGCGGCGCGGCCGCGCTCGGCGGGTTCGCCCCCACGATCGCCCGCGCGCAGGCGCAGAAGGTGAAGGTCGGGCTGATGCTTCCCTACAGCGGGACGTACACCCAGCTCGGGATAGCGATCGAGAACGGGTTCCGGCTCGCGATCGCGGAGAACGGCGACAGGATCGCCGGGCGCGAGATCGAGTACGTCAAGCTCGACGACGAGTCGAACCCGGCCAAGGCGACCGACAATGCGAACAAGCTCGTCACTGGCGACAAGGTCGACATCCTGGTAGGCACAGTGCACTCCGGCGTCCAGGCCGGGATGCTGAAGATCGTGCGCGAGACGGGCGTGCTGCACATCGGTCCGAACGCGGGCCTGAACGCGATGACGACCGCGTTGTGCGCGCCGAACATGTTCCGCACGTCGTTCGCGAACTCGCAGGTGTCCTACCCGATGGGCAAGGTGCTCGCCGAGCGGCGCGTGAAGAACGCGGTGACGCTGACGTGGAAGTACTCGGCCGGCGAGGAGAGCGTGAACGGATTCAAGGACGCGTTCACCAAGGGCGGCGGCAAGATCATGCGCGAGCTGTGGATCCCGTTTCCGAACGTCGAGTTCCAGTCGCTGCTCACCGAGATCGCTTCGCTCAAGCCCGAGGCGGTCTACGTCTTCTTCGCCGGCGGCGGCGCGGCGAAATTCCTCCGCGACTACCAGGCCGCGGGGCTCAAGGGCAAGATCCCGCTGTACGGCGCCGGATTCCTGACCGACGGGATTCTCGAGGCGGCCGGCGTCGCAGAGGCGGCCGCGGGGGTCGAAACGACGCTGCACTACGGCGACGGCATCGACACCGCCAAGAACAACGCTTTCCGCCTGAGCTATGCCAAGGCGTACAAGCTCCAGCCCGACGTATACGCGGTGCAGGGCTATGATGCCGGGTTGCTGTTCGTCGCCGGGATGAAGGCGGTCAAGGGAGACATCGGGAACAAGAAGGCGATGATCGCCGCGATGGAGAAGGCCGAGATCGACAGCCCGCGCGGGCGGTGGCGCATGTCGAAGGCGCACAACCCGGTGCAGGATTTCTACCTGCGCAAGGTGGTGGGCAAGGAGAACAAGGTCATCGGCGTGGCGGCGAAGGCGCTCGACTATCCGCCGGCGCGCCTCTGCAGGATGGCCTGACCCCGGCCGCTCCGACACGGGCCGGCGCCTCACGGGGGTGTCGGCCCGTTTTCGTGAATCATGGACCTCGGCACGTTCCTCATCCAGGTGCTGAACGGCGTTCAGTACGGGCTGCTGCTTTTTCTGGTCGCGAGCGGCCTGACGCTGGTGTTCGGCATCATGGGCATCATCAATCTGGCGCACGGCAGTTTCTACATGATCGGGGCCTATCTGGCCTGGTCGCTGTCGCAGCACTTCGGCAGCCTGGGGCTCGCGATCCTCGCCGGCGTCGTCCTGACCGTGCTGATCGGCATGGCGCTGGAGTGGTTGCTCATAAACAAGCTCTACCACCGCGATCACCTCTACCAGGTGCTGCTCACCTACGGTCTGATACTCGTCTTCGAGGAGCTGCGCAGCGTGATCTGGGGCAACGACGTGCACGGCGTCGCTGTGCCCGAGTGGCTCAGCGCTTCGATCCGGCTCACCGACACGCTCGCCTATCCGGTGTACCGGCTCTGGATCTCGGCCGTCTGCCTGGTGCTCGCGGTGCTGATGTACCTGCTCATCCAGCGCACGCGTCTCGGCATGATGATCCGCGCCGGCGCCTCGAACCGCGAGATGGTGCAGTCGCTCGGGATCAACATCCAGCTCGTCTACCGCCTCGTCTTCGCCCTCGGTGTGGCGCTCGCCGCGTTCGCCGGCATGATCGCCGCGCCGGTCTCGTCGGTTTTTCCCGGCATGGGCAACCAGGTGCTGATCATCTGCTTCGTGGTGGTCGTGATCGGCGGCATCGGTTCGGTGAAGGGTGCGATGGCCGGGGCCATCCTCATCGGGCTGGTCGACACCTTCGGCAAGATCGTCCAGGTGGAGATCGCCGGCTTCCGGGTGCTGCCGGAGCTCGCAGGGATGACTGTCTACCTCCTCATGGCCGCGGTTTTGTTGTGGCGGCCCGAGGGCATCTTCGGAAGGCGGCTCTGAGGTGGCCAGCGCGGGCGTTCGCCTTGCGGTGCTCGGCGTGCTCGCCCTGGCGCTCCTCGCGCTGCCGTTCCTCGCCGACAAGTTCTACGTCCAGCTCGCCACCAAGATCCTGATTCTCGCGATCTTCGCGATGAGCCTCGACCTGCTGGTCGGCTACACGGGGCTCGTCAGCCTCCGGGCACGCCGCATTCTTCGGCTTCGCCGGGTATCTGCTCGCGCTCGTCTCGCCGCAGTACGAGGCGGCGAGCCTGTGGACCTCGCTCGCGATCGCTCTCGCGGGCAGCGCGGTTCTGGCGCTGGTGATCGGCGCGCTGGTGCTGCGCACGTCGGGCATCTACTTCATCATGGTGACGCTCGCCTTCGGCGAGATGCTGTTCCACGTGTTCCACGACACGAGCATCGCCGGCGGCTCCGACGGCGTCTACGTCTATGTGCGCCCGGTCGGGGCCGTCTTCGGCTGGCAGCCGTTCGACTTCGAGAACTTCGCCCACTTCTATCTGGTGGTGCTGGTCGCCGCGCTCGCGGTGTACGCGCTGCTGCGGATGGTGCTCGCATCGCCGTTCGGGCGCGTGATCGTCGGCATCCGCGTGAACGAGCATCGCATGCGGTCGCTCGGGTATCACACCTTCCGCTACAAGCTCGTGTGCTTCGTGCTCGCTGGCACGCTCGCCGGGCTGGCGGGCTACCTCTCCGCGGTGCAGTTCGGCGTCGTCAATCCGGACATGCTCGGTTTCCACGTTTCCGCATCGGCGCTGATGATGGTGATTCTCGGCGGGATGGGAACGCTGGTCGGTCCGGCCATCGGCGCGGCCGTGATGATGATCCTGGAGCTCCTGTTCCAGAGGATCACCGACCATTGGCTGCTCCCGATGGGCGTTTTCATCGTGCTCGTGGCGCTGATGCTGCCGCGCGGGCTGGTCGGTCTCGTGACGGGCGCGCGTGCAAAGGACGAATCGCGTGGCTGAGGCCGCGGCCCGCGAGACGGTGCTGCGCACCGAGGCGCTCTCGCGCCGATTCGGCGGGCTCGCGGCGGTCGACAACGTCGCGCTCGAGTGCCGCATGGGCGAAGTGCATGCGGTCATCGGCCCGAACGGCGCCGGGAAGACCACCCTGATCAACATGCTCTCGGGAGATCTGCCGCCGTCCGCCGGGCGCGTGTTCCTGCGCGACCGCGAGATCACCGGCCTGCGCTCCGACGAGATCTCGCGCCTGGGCGTGGGCCGGAGCTACCAGAAGACCAACGTTTTCCTGTCGTTCACGGCGTTCGAGAACGCGCGGCTCGCGGCGCAGTCGCGGCTGCCGTCCTCGATGCGGTTCTTCCGTGCGGCGCGGACTTATCGGAAGGTCAACGAGGCGGCCGAGCGCGCGCTCGTTCAGGCCGGGCTCGAGGGTCGCGGGGGCGTTCCGGTGTCTGCACTCTCGCACGGCGAGCAGCGCCAGGTGGAGATCGCGATGACGCTCGCTACCGGGCCGAGCATGCTGCTGCTCGACGAGCCGCTCGCCGGCATGGGCGCCGAGGAATCGGCGCGCATCGTGGAGCTCCTGCAGAAGCTCGTCGCCGGCCACGCGATCCTGCTGGTCGAGCACGACATGGACGCGGTGTTCGCCGTCGCGGACGTGCTCACGGTGATGGTCAACGGAACCGTCCTCGCGAGTGGTCCGCCGGAGGCGATACGCAGCAACCCCGAGGTACAGGAGGCGTACCTCGGCACCGAGGAGGCACATTGAGCGGTGCGGCGATGAGCGGCGACGTCCTCGTCGAGGCGCGAGGCATCCACACCTACTACGGGGCGAGCCACGTCCTGCACGGGGTGGACTTCAGCGTGCGGCGCGGCGAGACCGTGGGGCTCATGGGCCGCAACGGCATGGGCAAGTCGACGCTGCTGCGGAGCATTCTCGGCCTGGTGCGGCCGCGCGAGGGGCGCGTGACGGTGAATGGGCGCGACATGACGCGGGCGGCGCCGCACGAGATCGCGCGCGCCGGGATTGCCTACGTCCCCGAGGGCCGCGGCATCTTTCCGAACCTGAGCGTGCGGGAGAACCTGATGATGGCGGCGCGCCCGGGCGCCGGCGGCAGGCGCGAGTGGTCCTTCGCGCGCGTCGTCGAGACGTTTCCGCGGCTCGCCGAGCGGATGAACCACGGCGGCGGACAGCTCTCCGGCGGCGAGCAGCAGATGCTCACGATCGGACGCGCGCTGATGACCAATCCGGACATGCTGATCCTGGACGAGGCGACCGAGGGGCTCGCGCCGCTGATCTCGCGCGAGATCTGGAACATCATCCGGCGCATCAAGGAGGCCGGCATCGCGACCGTGATCGTGGACAAGAACTTCAACGCGGTTTCCGGGATCGCCGACCGCGCGCAGATCCTGGTGAAGGGAACGACCGTCTACGAGGGCTCGAGCGCCGAGCTGCGGGCACAGCCGGACCTGCACGCGAAATACCTCGGGGTCTAGTAGCCTGCGCCCGCGACCCGGCGCGCCGATGGCGCGGCGCGGCGTGAGCGCGCCGTGCGGGAGCTTGCACCCGTCGCGGCGGGTGGCGCGGCCTCGCGCCCTCGCAGCCGGCCGCGCGCGGCGCAGTGCGCGGCCGGAGAGTGCCGCGGCTGGGTTAAGCTAGCGGCGTGCTCAGGATCCGCTCGCTCGCCAAGCGTTACCGCGGCCCGCGATCGCGGACAGTGCTCGCGGGCGTGGACTTCGATCTCGCCGCCGGCGAGTACGTGGCGGTGATGGGCGAGTCGGGGATCGGCAAATCGACGTTGCTCAACCTGATCGCAGGCCTGGACCGGCCGGATGCCGGATCGATCGAGCTGGAGGGGCGCGAGCTCGGCGTGCTCGATGACGACGCCCTCACCGGGCTTCGCCGCACGCGCATGGGATTCGTCTTCCAGGCGTTCCACGTCCTGCCGTACCTTTCGGTCGCGGACAACGTCGCGCTTCCGCTCGTGCTGCTCGGCGAGCGCGCGGCGCACCGAGACGAGCGGGTCGCGGCGATGCTCGGCGCGGTCGGGCTCGAGGAGCGCGCCGCCAGCCGCCCGAGCGAGCTGTCGGGCGGCGAGCTGCAGCGGGTTGCGATCGCCCGTGCGCTCGTGCACCGTCCCGCGCTCGTCCTCGCCGACGAGCCGACCGGCAACCTCGACCCGGACAGTGCGGTGCAGGTCCTGGCGCTGCTGCGCGACGCGGTGAAGCGCCATCACAGCGCCGCGATCCTGGTCACGCATTCGCGTGCCGCCGCCGCGACCGCGGACCGTATCTACACGCTCACGGCGGGCGGCCTGCTCGCGGGCGACACGCGCGAGCTGGCGTAGATGGCGTCTCTGGCGGCATCGCGGCTTCTCGGGCTGCTGCGCGCCACGGCGGGTTCGCTCGGCGCCGGAACGGGCCGTCTGTCGATCAGCATCGTCGCGATCGCGCTCGGCGTGGCGCTGGGGTACGCGGTGCAGCTGGTGAACCGCGTGGCGGTGAACGAGTTCGCACAGGCGGTGCAGACGTTGTCGGGAGCTGCGGACCTCGTGATCCGGGGACCGCGCGGCGGCTTCGCCGAGCAGGTGCTGGGCGAGGTGGCGCGGCGACCGGAAGTGGCTGCCGCGAGCCCGATCGTGGAAGTCGAGGCGCGCATCCCGGGCCGCGACGAGGCGCTCAGGCTGCTCGGAATCGACGTCTTCCGCGCGGGCCTCGTTCAGCCCGGACTGGTGCCGGAGGTCGCCGCGGCGCCCCCAACCGTCCGCACCCGATTCGCCGTCGCGCGAGATGCCCTCGCTCGACACGCTGCGCGACGACACGGTCTTCCTCAACGCCGCGGCGATGACCTCGCTCGGGATGGGCGTGGGCGATGTCCTGCCCGTGCAGGTCGGCACCGGCATCGTCCGGCTCAGGATCGCCGGCGAGGTGCGCGCGGAGGGTCACGCGCAGCCGCTCGCGGTCATGGACATCGCCGGGGCGCAATGGCGGCTCGGGCGCCTCGGACGCCTGAGCCGGATCGATCTGCGCGTGCATCCCGGCGTGGACGTCGCGGCGCTCGCGCACCGCATCGGTGGAGTCTTGCCGCCCGGCGTCGCGGTCGAGCCTCCATCGGCCGCGATCGAGTCCACACTGCGCCTGTCGCGCTCCTACCGGGTGAATCTGAACGTGCTCGCCCTCGTGGCGCTCTTCACCGGCGGGCTACTCGTCTTCTCGACCCAGGCGCTTGCGGTGGTGCGGCGACGCCCCTATCTCGCGCTGCTGCGCGTTCTCGGCCTGACGCGCGGCGCAATGGTGCGACTGCTGCTGCTGGAGGCGGCAGCCGTCGGCGCGGTCGGCGCACTCGTCGGCCTCGGCGGCGGGTACGCCCTCGCCGAGCTCGTGCTCGGTACCGTTGGACCCGACCTTGGATCCGGGTTCTTTCGCGGCGTCGTCGCGCGGGCGACCTTCGAGCTGGCGCCTGCGCTCTCGTTTCTCGTGCTCGGCGTCGCGACCGCGTTGCTTGGCAGCCTGGCCGCCGCCAACGAGGCCGCGCGCACCGAGCCGGCGCAGGCGCTCAAGGCGGGCGACGAGCAGCGCGCCTTTCGGCGGCTCGCGCGGGTCTGGCCGGGTCTGGCGTGCATCGCGCTCGGCGCAGCCCTCGCGGGCGCGCCGCCCGTGAACGGGCTGCCGATCTTCGGTTACGCCGCGATCGCCTGTCTGCTGGTCGGCACGATCCTGCTCCTCGCTCGCATCGCGCGCGCGGTATTCGACCGGATTCCGGTCGCGCGCCGCCCGCCGCGCGCCTCGCGGTCCTGCAGCTGCGCGGCGCACCGGGACAAGCGACGGTGAGCCTGGCCGCGATCGTCGCCAGCGTCAGCCTGCTCGTCTCGATGGCGATCATGGTCGCGTCGTTCCGGCAGTCCCTGGACCAGTGGCTCCAGCGCGTCCTGCCGGCGGACCTCTACCTGCGCGCCGCGCCGACCGGCGACAGCGCGTTCCTGCCGCCTGACGTCCAGGAGGCGATCGCGGCGCTGCCCGGAGTTCGGCGCGTCGAGTTCCTGCGCAGCGAGCGCCTCCTGCTGGACGCCCGGCGACCGCAGATCGTGCTGCTCGCACGGCCCATCGAAGCGGCGTCCGCCGCCAGATGGCTCCCGCTCGTGCGCAGTGCACCGCCGCCGGCCGGAGCGGCGCCGCCGGCATGGGTAAGCGAGGTTGCGGCCGACCTCTATGGGTTCGCCGTCGGGCAGGAGATCGAGCTTCCGATCGGCGGCCGCAGCGTGCGCTTCCACGTCGCGGGTGTCTGGCGCGACTACGCGCGCCAGCAGGGCGCGGTCGTAATCGAGCGCGCGCTCTACGCCGAGCTCACCGGCGACCGGAACGCGAACGATGCCGCGATCTATCTCGAGCCGGGCGCAGCGCCTGAACCGGTAGCGCGCGCGCTGCGCGAGCGCGTGCCGGGTGGCGGCGCGCTCGAAACCGCCCTGCCAGCGGAGATCCGGCAACGCTCGCTCGCGATCTTCGATCGCACGTTCGCCGTGACCTACGCGTTGGAAACGGCCGCGCTCGCGATCGGGTTGATGGGCCTGTCTTCGAGCTTCGGCGCCCTCGTCCTGGCGCGGCGTCGCGAGTTCGGCGTGCTCCGGCACCTCGGCCTGACGCGCGCGCAGATCGGCGCGATGCTCGCCGCCGAGGGCGGGATCGTCAGCGCGCTCGGCCTCGGCGTCGGCGCGGCGCTCGGCTGGATCATCAGCCTGATCCTGATCCACGTCGTCAACCGGCAATCGTTCCATTGGAGCATGGATCTTCACGTGCCGTGGGGGTCGCTCGCGGCATTCACCGCCATCATGCTCGGTCTGGCGAGCCTCACTGCGCTCGCGAGCGGCCGCCAGGCGATGGGCAGTGACGCGGTTCGGCGCGGTCAAGGAGGACTGGTGAGGAGCGAGGAGTGACCGGTAAGCGGAGCCTGCTGCCGGCGTGCAGTTTCGAGCCTCGCCGCGGTTGCGCTGGCTGCGGCCTGTCCCGCCTTGGCAGAGACCGAGTACCCCGCGGTCCTGCCGGGCGTCGAGGTCGCGTTTCCGCGCGACCATGGCGCGCATCCGGCCTATCGCACCGAGTGGTGGTACATCACCGGTTGGGTGCGCGACCGCGCCGGCCGCGACCTCGGCATCCAGGTCACGTTCTTCCGCAACCGGCCCGGCCTGGGCGAGGACAACCCCAGCGCGTTCGCGCCGCGCCAGCTCCTGTTCGCGCACGCGGCGCTCGCCGATGCCGCGCACGGCCGGCTGCGGCACGACCAGCGCGCGGCACGGGCGGGCTTCGAATTTGCCCGCGCGGCGCGAGATGCGACCGATGTGCACATCGGCGACTGGTCGCTCCGCGCCACGGCGCAGGGATACGCCGCGCGAATCCCGGCGAGCGCGTTCACGCTCGACCTCGCTTCCGCGTCACGCAGCCCCTCCTGCTCCAGGGCGCCGGCGGCTACAGCCGCAAGGGTCCGCTGCCCGAGCAGGCGAGCTTCTACTACAGCCGGCCGCACCTCGCGGTCTCGGGCACGGTCGTCCTCGAAGGCGCGCGCCTGGAGGTCGAGGGCGAGGCCTGGCTCGACCACGAGTGGTCGAGCTGAATACCTCGCGCCCGATGCGCAGGGCTGGGACTGGATCGGCATCAACCTCGCCGACGGCAGCGCGCTGATGGCGTTCCGCATCCGCGACAAGCGCGGCGGCGTCTTCTGGTCGGGCGGAACCCTGCGCCGGCCCGACGGCGTCGTGCGCACGTTCGCGCCGGAGGAGATCGTCTTCACGCCGCTCAGGACGTGGCGCTCGCCGCGCACCGAGGCCGAGTATCCGGTGGCCATGCGGGTGCGTGCCGGCACGCTCGAGCTCGAGCTCGCGCCGATGATGGACGACCAGGAGCTCGACTCGCGTGCGAGCGTCGGCACCGTGTACTGGGAGGGCGCGGTGCGCGCGCTCGACGGCGCGCGCGAGATCGGCCGCGGCTATCTCGAGCTGACCGGCTACTGGCGGCCGCTCAGGCTCTGAGTCTGCTTGCGGACGGACGGCTCTGCGGCCAGTGTGCCAGGCACGCGCTGCGGCCGCGGCTCAATCCGGGTTGACGCGCAAGGAGACGAGTAGGCGGGTGCCGGCCGAACGCAGGAGCGTGGCCACCGGGCAATGACGGCCCGGCGCTTGCTGAAGCGCGCTCACTTGCGACTCGCTCGCCGAGGTGTCGAGTCGCACTTCCAGTCTGATCTCGGGGAACGGCACCTCGATCTGCGCCTCGAGCGCCACGCCGCGCCGGTCGAACGCGACCTCCGCCGCGATCGCGAGGATGCGCACCTCCACCCCGTGCCTCGCCGCGAGGCGGTTGAGCGCCACGTTGGTGCAGCCGAACTGGGCGCTTCAGGTCACGCGCTCGCATAGTAGTGGATCTCATACAGCAGACACCCACCATCGGACTTGAACGGGCCATGCTGCGCCCCCGGCGGCCGGCAGGCGTACGTCGGCCCGGTGAACTTCTCGCCGCCCTTTCCTCGGCGTCGTTGCCTACGACGAGGTCGCCGGAGAGCAGATATACCTCCTCCCAGTACTCGTGCACGAAAGGCTGCGTACTGAAGGCGCCAGGTCGATGCGCAGCAGGCGCGTGCGGTTGCCGCGCCCGTTCTGCTCGTCGAGTCCGCCCGCCAGAATCTTCTCCGTGAATCCCGGTGGGTAGCCTGGCACCGGATAGAACCCCTCGGTCATGCTTACTGAAGCGAACTCCAGGTGCGGCTTGGTGGTGCTCATCAGCTGACTCCTTGCTTGCTCATGCAGAATCTCGTGCGCGGCGCGGTTGCGCGCGCTTCCGTAAGGAGTGCCCGGACCCCCGCGGTGCGCAGCTACCGGACTCGGCCGCTCAGCGCTGCGGATCGTGTGTCTCGAGCAGCGTCCACTTGCCGTCGCGCATCTCCAGCACGTAAACCGGCTTCAGAGCGTCGTGGTCCGCGCCGATCGAGATCGCGCCCTCCAGCGCCGGAAATTCCTTCATGCTCGCGATTCTCGCACGGATCGCGTCGCGTTCGGCCGCCAGCCGCGCCGGTTCGCCGGTCACCTTTGCTTCCTTCATCGCCCAGGCGTAAAACTGGACGATGTCATAGGTCGCGGCGTCGAACTGCGCCGGTGCGGTGCGCTCGACCTTCAGCGCCGTTGCGCGCTTCTGGAATTCGGCGGCGAACTTACGCGTGCGCTCGTTCAAGTCGGCGAAAAAGGTGGACGGAATGACCGTGCCATTGCCGGCAGCACCCATTCGCGCCGGCAGGTCCGGGTCGTTGATCGTCGATCCGGCCACCAAGCGCCCGTGGTGTCCCTGGCGGCGCATCTCGTGGGCCAACTTGATCGCCGCTTCGGGCGGCGCCCCGACACCCACGAGGTCCGTCGGAGTGGCCTTCAGCCGCGCGACCTGGGCCGACATGTCGAACGCGGCGAGCTTGAAATCCACCGACAGCCTGACGTCGACCCCGGATTTCTTCATCATGCCCGGGATTACCTTCTCTCCCATCACTCGCGAGATCGTGTCGTCGTTTCCGTATGCCACCGCCCCGGTCGCCATAGGATAGTTCTTTGCCCTCACCGTACGCATCACACGCTCGAACATGTACGCCTCGTCGGACGTATTGCGGAAGGCGAACTTGAAACCCGCCACCAGCTTCGGCGCGGACGACGCCATGGACATGGTGACGACACCGATTCGATCGGCGGCGGGCGCGGTCACCTGGACCTGACCGGAGCTGAACGGACCGATGATCGCGAGAACCTTGTCGTCTTCGGCGAGCTTGCGCAGCCCGACTATGGTCTGGCCCGGATTGCCCGCCGTGTCGAACGCGATGTAGCGCAGCTTGCGGCCGTTCACGCCCCCGGCATTGTTGATCTCGTTGATCGCAATGCTCGCGGCAATCTCATTCGACCGCGACAGGCTGACGAACGGTCCGGTCTCGGCTGTGAGGTAACCGAGGACGAGGTCCTGGGCTGATGCGCCTGATGCGCACACCATTCCCGCGACGGCCATCTGCACCAGTAGTTTGCGTTTCATGCCTTCCTCCTCTCTCCGTGGTCGGCCCGTCGAGGTACGCGGGCGAGGGCCGTACGCCCCGTCGTGCCGCGCCGGCATGCTAGAAGATGTCGGCGCGTTCATACTGTTCCGGCCACGCCTGCGTACTGCAGCGCAGCGTACGTGCCGCGTGCAGCGGCCAGTGCGGATCGTTCAGGAGCATTCGTCCCATCACCACCAGGTCGGCGCGGCCGTTTGCCACGATCTCCTCGGCCATCTCCGCCGACGAGATCAGGCCTACCGCGGCCGTTGCTAGGCCAGTGTCGCGGCGAATCTGTTCGGCAAAGGGCACTTGGTAGCCCGGATGGATCGGGATCCGCTGGCGCGGATCGTTGCCGCCCGAGCTGCAGTCGACGAGATCGACATCACCGCGCGACTTGAGTCGCCGGCAGAGCTCGATCGCTTCCGGCAGGTTGAACCCGTCATCGACCCATTCGGTGACCGATAGGCGCACGAACAGCGGTAGCTCGGTGGGCCATTCCGCGCGCACCGCGTCGAGCGTCTCCATCAGCAGGCGGGCACGGTTCGTGAGGGAACCGCCATAGGTGTCGTCGCGGCAATTGCTGAGTGGGGAGAGGAACTGGTGGAGGAGGTAGCCGTGTGCGGCGTGAATCTCGAGAACGCGGAAACCCGCCTCGCGCGCCCGACGGGTCGCAGCGGCGAAACGACCGATCAGTTCGCCTATCGCTTCGGCTGCGAGCGGTACTGGGACCGGATAGCCATCGGCGTAGGCGAGCGGCGACGGTCCGACGACCGGCCAGCCGCCGTCGGCGATCGCGATCGGCTGCATTCCTTCCCATGGGCGAGAGACCGAAGCCTTGCGCCCAGCGTGGCTGAGCTGTATCGCCGGCACGGCGCCGTGGCGCGCGACGAACGCCGCGATGCGTGCCAGCCGGCGTCGCTGGGCGTCGTTCCAGAGGCCGAGACAGTGCGGCGTGATGCGACCAGCCGGAGCCACGTGCGTCGCTTCGACGCATACGATGCCGGCGCCGCCGACCGCTCGTGCCGCGAGGTGCGCGAAGTGCCAATCGTCGGCCAGGCCGTCGCGCGCAGAGTACTGGCACATCGGTGAGAGCATGATGCGGTTGCGGGCGGTCACCGATCGCAGCGTGAGCGGTCGAAACAGGTGCGGTTGCGGGTCGCGCCGCAGAATTCGACGTGGGTTCTCGCTCATGCTCACGAGTGCTCGACGGTCGTGAACGCCTGGTGGGTGACCCTTCCGTCAAAGCGGGGAAAGCGTGAGAAGTCGACTCGCGCCTCGGCGCGGGCCGCCGATGCAAGGGCGGCATCCAGTTCTGCCGCCGAATCGAACGTCATCTGCACCAGCAGCGCCGCGTCGCCGTGCGTCACTTCACACGGATCGGTCCAATCGATCGGGCGGGTGAAGAGCGACCGAGCGGATGCGCGGGAAGCGCATGAGGATCGGTACGTGCACGCGGGCGTAGTAGGCGAGAAAGGCGTGCGCATCGCGCGGTAGTCCGTTGTAGGTTACGAAATACGAGACCATGGGACGCTCCCGCCGGCTGATTGGAAATAGGGAATGAGCGTGAAGGACTAGAATTTCCCTCGGTCGCGGGTCTTGCGATCAACGCTGCCGCCCGGCGCTCGCGGGGCACCGGATAATCCCATCAACGCGACCTCGGAACTGGTCACCAAACGGGCGACCAAGCGGCGGGCGGTGTCGAACGAGCGCGCGTCGAGGCCCTCGAAGAAGGCGTCGTTGATCGACCGCACCTCGGGCATCATGCGCTCGAGCAGCCGTTCGCCGCTGCGCGAAAGCCGGACTAGCGCGCTGCGGCCGTCGCGCGGATTACGTCGCTTCGTCAGCAGCCTGCGCTGGATCAGGATTCCCGCCTGGGTCGTGACGAAGGCACGGCTCACGCGCAGGTAGTCGGCAACTGCGCTCAACCGTACGCCGATGGCGCTGGGATGCGCTCGTTCAAGCTGCGCGATCGCCATGATCATCGTGTACTGTGGCCCGGTGACGCGGGCGAGGCGCGCGAGATGGTCGCGCACCCGACGCATACGGTCGGCGACCGTGAGCAGGTCGGCAAGGAAGTGCCGGAACGCGGCATCGCTGCCTCCGCGAAGCAGCGCCCTGAGCGACGTGCTCGGCGCAGGGCGGTAACCGCTCGCCGATCGGGGCGCGCGACGGACGCCTGCGCGCCGGAGTGCGGAGTCGGGGCGCTCAGACATCCACCCAGCCGGATTGCGGAAGCAGGTGCGACTCGATCGGAACTTTCAGGCTGTCGTGCACCGTATTGTAGAACTTCCAAAAGCCGACCAGACAGGCGAGTTCGACGATCTGCGGCGGGCTCAGATGCCGCTTGAGCCGATCCAGGATCTCGTCGGGCACGTTGGACGCATTCGTGGAGGCGGCGCTTACATAGTCGATGCACACGCGCTCGAGCTCGTTCTCCGGCCGATACTCGCCGCTGAGAAGCTGCATCAGGTCGTCGTCGCTCAACCCCCAGCCCTCGGCGCTGGCATCCGTCGGGCGCTTGAGCATCGAGCAGCTGTGCGCGGTGCAGTACGCGCAACCGTTCGTCTTGCACGCGATCGCCGCGAGCTTGCGCTTGAGGAGCTGGTCGAGCGTCGAGCTCGGGTCGCGCATGATGTTGCTGTTCAGGCGGAACAGGGTCTCGGCAATTTCCGGCCGGTGGGCATAGAGCTTGAGCGCGTTCGGCAGAAAACCCATGCGCTTGACGTAGGGCTCGACCACGGCGCGCAGGCGGTCGACGACCTGTTCGTCGGGCACGTACGGGATGAAGGGTTCGGCTTCGACGGTCACGCGGGGCTTCGGAGCGTTCATGCGTCTGCCTCCACGGTCACTACAGATAGTCTTCCAGGTGCACCTTGCCCCAGTGCTTCGGCCAGCTGCGCTCGAAGTCCTGAGCGTCGTGGCGCGCCTTGATCGTCGCGTCGATACCGATCTTGCCGACGGTGCGCCAGAACGGGTCGGCGGCGAGCGGCTGGGCGCTTGGGTCGTATGGCGAGCCGCGCGTGTGCGGCACGACGATGACGTCGCGCGCCGGGTCACAGCGTGTCGCCATCGCGTGGTATACGTCGGAGGGCTTGTCGAGGTCGGTGTCCGGGCTTACCGCAATCACCATTTTGGTGTTCAGCCACGGCGAACCCATCGCGATCATCAGGGCGTCGTTCACGAAGCCCTCGCGCGGGTATTCGAACTGCAGGATGCAGGAGAGCGCCGCGCCCCAGGTGGGGAAGCGCACGTCCTTCACATTGAGACCCATCTCGGTCAGGCGGTTGTAGAGCATCGCTTCGTGGCACAACCGCGGCAGCGGCTGGTGGTCGGTCTCCGGGCAGGTCTGGTGGTTGCGGTAGATCGGCCGGTCCGCGCGCATGGTGATGCCGGTGATCTCGATCTCGGGCAGGCGCGCGCCCTTCGGCAGGTAGTAGCTACTCGGCGACACCGAGACGCCGACTTGCTCGAGCGCTTCGAGGCTAACTTCGCCCTCGGCCACGATCTCGGCGTGCGCTGGGACGTCGAGGTCGATCGTCTCGGCCGCAACCATCTCGACGTCGCGGTCCATGATCGTGCCGACCATCTCGAGCTCGCCCCACATGTCCATGTGCAGGCCGGAGTAGTTCGCCATGATCTCGTAGGCCGGGTGCAAGCCGAACACGAATGCCATCGGCATTTTCTTCAAGCCGAGCTCGCGGTACTTGCGCATGATGACGTGCGTGTGCGGTGTGACGAAGCTCGGCAGGCCGCGACGCGGCCCGGCGGCGGCGGTGCCGGCGTGCGAGGTATTGTAGAAGCCAGTCTCCGGGTCCTTTACGATGTTCATCGCGGTGACGTATGGTCGCGTCTCCTGCTCGGAGTGAATCGGGATCGGGAGCTCGGTCCAATCGGCGTCTTTGCCGAGGCGCTTGACCTCCTTCACCGGCCCGTCTTTGACGTGAACGAACCCGCGCGCTGGCTTGCGGAGGCGGTAGGCGAGCGTCTTCAGGTAGTCGGATTGCGGCACCCCGAGGGCGCGCGCCTGCAGCGACCGGTGCTTGACCAGGATGTCGCAAAGCCGGAAGCCCGGCTTCTCGACAATGTTCTCGAACAGGATCGGCCGCTCGCTCTGCGCCGCGAGCGCGCCCACGTGCTCGATGCTGACCGGCTTCGCGATGCGCAGCACGATGTCGGCGTTGGTATCGAGGTAGCCGCGCAGGTCGCGGTCGAGCGGCTTTCCCGAGAGGCGCGGCGGTGCAGCATGACTGGGAGTGAGGTCCAACATGGCATGCTCCATCGGGCACGGCGTCGGACTTGCAGATTATTAAGTAGGTTTACTAAAGTCAAGCTGCATTGCGGTGAGGACCAAGCCGGAGCGAGCGCTTCCGGCGCTCGACGGACACTATGCCCAAGCCGCAGGGGATAGGCGCCACTTCGCCGAGGCGTTCGCCTGGCCGGAAGACCTGGCGCGAGGGTCGCTGCGTCATCGGCGATCGCGCGCGCCGCCGGTTGCGCAGCCAGAAGGGAGCAGGGCTGGGCCGACTCTGCCCAGACGATCGCAGTCCAGGCTTGACATCAGGCGGCGTTGACCGGAGCATTGCGATGACCTTCGTGAGGCCTGCGCGCGAGGCCGGAGAATGCCGTTTCTAACGAGTTTGTCAGACGACGCCAAGCTGGCCGAGCTTTTTAGACTGCGGCCCGGCTATTACTCGCCGTTGCTGCGATTCCTGCAGCAGGTCATGCGCGGGGAGTCGGAGCTCACGGCGGGCGAGCGCGAGATGATCGCGGCTTATGTCTCCTCCCTCAACGGTTGCGATTACTGTGAGGGCGGCCACCGCGCGGCCGCGATCGCCCTCGGCGTCGACGAGCAAGCGTTCGACTCGCTGAGGGGCGGCATCCCCGGGGCGCGGGTGAGCGAGAAGCTGAAGCCGGCTCTTGCTTTCGTCTACAAGCTCACGCGCGCGCCGCGCGAGGTCAGTTGGTTGGACGCGGAGGCAGTGCTGGCGGCGGGCTGGAGCGAGACGACGCTGAGCGACGTGGTGCACGTCTGCGCCCTGTTCAACCTGTTCAATCGACTGGTCGAAGGCCACGGGATCGTCGGCATCCCGGAGCAGTACCACACCCGCGGTGCGCTGCATGCCCAGGAGGGCTACGTCGGCCAGTACCGGGATGCGGATTGAGCACGCGGGCGAACGCCCGTCGGATAGCCGGTCCAGGCGACGCGCGCGGGCAGCTTGCTACGACCCGCCGGCCGGCTGGGCGCGGCGGGTCGCCGCTACTTCCAGCACCGCGCGCACCATGCCGACATAGCCGGTGCAGCGGCAGAGGTGGCCGCTCAGCATCTCGCGCACCTGCTGCTCGGTCGGGTCGGCATTGGTTTCGAGGAATGCGGCGACCGACATCATGATTCCGGGCGTGCAGTACCCGCATTGCAGGCCGTGATGTTTGCGGAAGGCGCGCTGGATGTCGTTGAGTTCGCCCTTGGCGCCGAGCAGGCTCTGCACGGTGTCGACGCGGCGTCCGTCCACCTGGACCGCGAAAGTGAGGCACGCGCGCGCCGGCTCGCCATCGAGCCGGATGGTGCAGGAACCGCAAACGCCGTGCTCGCAGCTCGCATGGACGTCGGTCTGTCCCATGATCTGCCGCAGGAAATCGGTCAGCAGCATGCGCGGCTCGGCATGCCCGGTCGCCGAGCGGCCGTTGAGGGTGAAGTTGACGGCCCTGGGGCCGTCGGCGCTCAGTTCAGACATGCTCTCGCTTCCAGGATTGCGCGATGGCCGAGGCGCCGGACGAGCTGCCGGCGGTACATCGCGGTGCCATGAATGTCGTCGCTGCCTTCCAGGTCCCAGGCGAACTCGTTCAGCGCTTCCTCCACGCCGCCCGCGGGCAGGTCGCGCCAATCGCGCACGGTCGGCTTGTCGGCGACCCCGCCTACGCCCAGGCGAACGGCGCGGTCGGTCGCCTGCACCGCGACCGCGCACACCGCGAGATCGCCGTGCCGCTCGGTCATCTCCATGAAGGCGTAGCCGGTACGCTGCGCACGCACCGGAAACCGGACCGCGACCACCAACTCGTCGGGTCGGCGTGCGGTCAGCATCAGGCCGATCTGGAAATCAGCCGCGGGAACTTCGCGTCTGCCCGCCCTGGACTGCAGCACCACCGTTCCGCCCAGCGTAGCGAGGCAGAGCGGAAGCTCGGAGCTCGGGTCGCTGTGTGCGATGCTTCCGCACACCGTGCCGCGGCTTCGCGTCTGAAAGTGCCCAACGTGGGGTAGCGCCGCGCTCAGGAGCGGCACAGTAGCCGCGAGGTCGGGCCAGGACATCAACTTCGCCTGAGTCGCGCTCGCGCCGACCTCGACGACACCGCCGTCGAGCCGCACATAGGAGAGCGCCGGCAGCCCCGAGATGTCGATCAGCAGCTTGGGTTGGACCAGGCGGAAGTTCATCATTGCCACCAGGGACTGTCCGCCGGCGAGGATGCGCGCGTCCTCACCGCGGCGCGCGAGGTGTTCGACGGCCTCTTCTACGCTGCGCGCCCGGACGTATTCGAACTTTGCCGGTTTCATCTGCCGATTCCCAGGTAGGCCAACAAACGCCGCCACCATGAGTCCCCGGGTACCGTCGCCGGAGGCCGTCCGGCCGGTGCGGCGGAGACTGCGGCCAGCCGCTGGAAAAACTGGCTCATCAGCACTCGCGCGGCACCGTCGAGCATTCGTCCGCCGACAGCGGCGACCTTGCCGCTGATCTCGATCTCGTAGTCGTACTCGAGCCGCGTACCGTCCGCTTCCGGCGCCAGCCTGATGCTGCCGCGACCGTGCGACGAGCCGAGCGGGCCGTTCAGCATGCCCGAGATGACCGCCGCCTCCGGGGGGACTAGGTCGCGCAACTCGACCTGCGCGTCGAACTTGCCGCGCACCGCGCCGACGCCGAGTGACAGGGTAGCCTCGTAGCGGTTTGGCGCTACGCGCCGCATCGCATGACAGCCCGGGATCGCTTTCGCGAGCTGGTCGGGATCGAGCAGCGTCTGCCAGCGCCTGCGGCGAAGTCGAAACGAGCGTCGAGCCGCGGCCGTGCAGCCCGCGTCCTCCCGGCTTTGCGACCGGCGCAACCCGCGCTTGTGGGCGGGCCGGTTCGGGACCCTGGATCAGCGCGGCGAGCTTCGACGGCGTAAGCGGCAAGCGCAGGTCGCGCAGACCCGTCGCGTCGGCGACTGCGTTTGCGATGCACACCGGCGTGCTCATGACGTTGCCCTCACCGATGCCTTTCGCCCCGAGCGGGGTCAAGGGCGAGGGGGTTTCCATGTGAAGGATGAGCGGCTCGGGCACCTCGCACGCCGTGGGGCAAAGATAGTCGGCGAAGGTACCCGAAAGGAAGCTGCCGTCCTCGTCGTAGACGAACTGCTCGCGCAGCGCAGCGCCGACACCCCACGCAAAGCCGCCGTAGACTTGGCCGTTGGCGAGCAGCGGATTGAGCAGCTTGCCCGAGTCGTGCATCGTGACGTAGCGGTCGATGCGCACGTCGCCGGTGTCGCGATCGACCTCGACACCGCAGTAGTCGAACACGAAGCCGTAAGTGAGCGAGGTGTTGATCTGATCGGCGTCGTTCGGCGGCTCGAGTTCCGGGGGCGACCAGACGCCGGTCTCCGAGACGCCCGGTTCCATGCCCGGCGGCAGTTCTCCCGGCGACCAGTGCGCGGTCCCCGCCACGCGCGAGAAGCGCAGCGACTTGGCCGGATCCTGGTACGAGAACACCTTGCCTTCGGCGAAACCGATCTCCGCGGCCGAAACGCCGAGCACGTGCGCGGCGATGCGCGCGAGCTTGTCGCGGATCTTCTGCGCGGCGAGTTTCGCGGCCACCGCCGTCGAGGAGCTGAATCTGCTCGAGTAGTTGCCGGTCGCGATCGACCACGGGTCGCGCTGCGTGTCGCGCTCCATGTTGCCACACGATGTCGCGAGGCTCGAGTCCGAGCTCGTCGGCCACGATCTGGCTGAGGACGGTCGCATGTCCCTGCCCTTGGGGCAGGCTGTCGGCGGTCACGCTGACCCCCCCCAGCGCGTCGACGCTCACCGTCGCATAGGCGACGTTGCCGCCCTTCGGGCCGGCCTTGTGCCGCTCCTCGACGGTGTTAATGGTGCTGAGGTAGCCCATGTTCGACTGCGCTGGCTCCACCACGACCGCATGGCCGATTCCGTACAACCGGCCTTCGGCGCGCGCCTGCTCGCGGCGGCGCCGCAACTCGTCCAGCTTGCCATCGCGCACCGCGATCGCGACCGCCGTCTGATAGTCGCCCGACTCGATCAGCGCGCCGGCCGCCGCCCTGTACGGAAACGATCCGGCCGGGATCAGGTTGCGGCGGATGAGGTCGAGCGGATCCATGTTCATCTCGACCGCGACGCGCTGCATCAGGCGCTCGATCGCGTAGTAGATCTGCGGACCGCCGAATCCGCGCACCATCCCGGAGGGGGTCTTGTGCGTCACCACCAGCCGGTTGGTGATGCTCATGTGCTTGACGTCGTAACCGCCGGTCATGATCCCGTGCTGCCGGTAGAGCGGGCCCGGCATCGGCGGCCTGAGGTAAGCGCCGTAGTCATCGAGCTGCTCGAAGCGGAAGCCAGTCACCTTGCCGTCGCGCTGCACCGCCGCCTGCGCGCGAATGATCCGGTTGGGCGCGGCGATCGCGGCGGTGAGGTGCTCCAGCCGGTCCTCGACCCATTTCACCGGGCGCCCGACCCGCCGCGACGCGATGCACATCAGCACCACGTAGGGGAAGATCGCCTGCTTGACGCCGAACCCCCGCCCGAATAGGCGGGCGAGCGCATGCGCAGCTGCGGGCCCTTGACGCGCAGGGCCTTGGACATCACCGGGTGGACCGTGAATGGCCCCTGGAAGTTGGAGAGGACGTCGTACACCCCCTCCTCGGGGCGGTAATGGGCGACGACCACGTAGCCCTCGAGCGGGGTCTGAGAGTTGCGCGGGTAGTAGACGGTCAGTTCCACCACGCGGTCGGCCTCGGCAAATGCCCGATCGGGATCGCCGTAGTTGAAATGACGCTCGGACAGGATGTTGGAGCCGACCGCCTCGTGGACCAGCGGTGCGCGCGCCTGGGCCGCCGCCTCGGCGTCGACGACGCACGGCAGGGGCCGGTATTCGACCTTGACGTGCTCGGCCGCATCCTCGGCCAGGTAGCGGTCTTTGGCGATCACCACCGCCACCGCTTCGCCGACGAAGCGCACGCGATCGATGGCGAGCGACCACTGGTCGATCGGCTGACGCAGTACCGTCAGGAACGGGTCGGAGTCCTGCCTGATCTCGTGCCCAGTGAGAACCGCCACGACCCCGGGCTGCTGCAGCGCCTGGCGCGCGTCGATCGCGACGATTTCCGCATGCGCGTGCGGCGAGCGTACGATTGCGGCATGCAGCGTGTCCGGACGGGTCGCGTGATCGTCACAGAACGGCGCCTGTCCAGCGAGCAGGCTGGCGTCCTCGACGCGCTCGAGCGGTCGGCCGACGAACTTCCCTACCTGGGCTTCGTGCTTCATCGGGCGGGATCCTCTTCTGCCCGCCGGGGGAGGTCCGGGCAGACCGTGCGTGTGACTTGTGCGATGTAAAACGCTTGTGATATTTTGTATGCCTGCAGGCGGAGCTGTCAATAGCGACGCCGCCGAGCGCGTGCGGCCGGGACGACGGAGCGCGGCAGCGGCGCGCGCAAGGAGGTGCAAGATGCCGGGCGCGACGGCGCAGCAGCACGCGGTGATCATCGAGCCGGGGGGCGCTTCCCCGTGCTCCGCTATACGCCGCTTTTCAACGTCGCCGTGCCCTTCATCGATCGGCACGTCACCGAGGGCCGCGGCGGGCGCGTGGCGCTGCGGGGCGCGAACGGCGACGTTTCGTACGCGGAGCTCGCCGCGAACGTCGCCCGCTGCGCAAGCGCGCTCGGGGCGCTCGGCATCGGGCGCGGCGAGCGGCTGCTGATGGTGGTGCGCGACACGCCGCACTTCTTCTATGTCTTTTGGGGCGCGGTCAAGGCGGGCGTCGTGCCGGTCGCCGTGAATACGCTGCTGAAGGCCGCCGACTACCGCTATCTGGCCGAGGACTCCGGTTGCGCGGCTGTGGTTCACTCGCCGGGCCTGGAGGCGGAGGTGCGCGACGGCGTGTCCGGCCTCGGTGCGCGGGCGCGGCCGCTGACGATATCGTCCACCGACGAGCTGTGGCAATTGATGCAGCGGATGCCCGCTGAGCTGGAACCGGCGGCGACGCGACCCGAGGAGGATTGCTTCTGGCTCTACTCCTCGGGATCGACCGGCAAGCCCAAGGGCGTGGTGCACGTGCACCGGGACATGGTCGTTACCAGCGAACGTTATGGCGTCGAGGTTCTCGGCATTCGAACCGACGACGTCGTGTTCTGCGCGAGCAAGCTGTTCTTCTCGTACGGGTTCGGCGGCGGCATGACCTTTCCCCTGTGGGCCGGGGCGACGATCGTCTTGTCCGAGGAGCGGCCGTCGGCCGAGATGGCGCTCGACATGATCGCTCGACACCGCCCCACCGTTTTCTTCGGCGTTCCCACCCTCTACGGGCAGATGCTGCATGCGCTCGAGTCCGGTCCGCGCGATTTGGCATCGGTGCGGATCGCGGCTTCGGCGGGCGAGGCATTGCCCGCGGCGATCTTTCAGCGGTGGCGCGAGCGTACCGGCATCAGTATCCTAGACGGCATCGGATCGACCGAGGTGCTGCACATCTTCGTGTCCAATCGCCACGACGACATCCGGCCGGGGACCTCCGGACGGCCGGTGCCGGGATACGAAGTCAAGATCGTGGACGAACAGGGAACGAGGTGCGCCCGGGCGAGGTCGGGACGCTGATGGTGAAGGGCGACTCCAACGCGCGCTGCTACTGGAACAATCCGGAGAAGACGGCGGCGACCATGCGCGGAGAGTGGCTGAATACCGGCGACATGTACAGCGTCGACGAAGACGGCTACTACGTGAACGCCGGCCGCGGCGACGACATGTTCAAGGTCGGCGCCATGTGGTGCTCGCCGCTGGAGATCGAGGGGCGGCTGTTGCAGCACCCCAAGGTGCTGGAGGCGGCGGTGGTCGGCCGGACCGATGCCGATGGCCTGCTCAAGCCGGCCGCCTACGTCGTGCTGCGCGCCGCGAGCGACGCCGGGGACGCCACCGGCGAGGAGCTCGCCCAGTTCTGCAAGGCGGGGCTCGCCGGCTACAAGTATCCGCGCTGGTTCACGTTCGTCAGCGAGTTGCCGAAAACGGCGACCGGGAAGATCCAGCGGTTCCGGTTGCGGCAAGGAGACGTGACGTGAGCGACCGTCGCGTGGCGGCGCGAGGTCGTGCGGGCCGTCGGCGCGCCGGCGCCAAGGGCGGGGCGCGCGGTGCGCGGACGCCTGCCCCGGCGTCGCGCAAGCCGCTGCACGTGGAGTGCTACGAGCGGATCAAGCACGAGATCATCACGCTGCACTTCCGCCCCGGCGAGTACTTGAACGAGGCGCAGGTGAGCGAGCTGCTCGGCATCGGTCGGACGCCGGTGCATCAGGCGCTCAACCGGCTCATGCTGGAGGGGATGGTCGAGGTCATCCCGCGCAAGGGCGTGATCGTCAAGGCGGTCAGCCTGAACGAGATCCTGGACATCATCGACGTCAGGGCGATCAACGAGACTTACTGTGCCCGGCTCGCGGCAGCGCGAGCGAGCGAGTCCGACGCCGCCGAGCTGGACCGAATCCTCGCCGAATCGGAGAAGGCGGCCGCCGCGCCCGACACCGTGCGCCAGATGCTGCTCGATCGCGACTTCCACAGCCTTCTCTCGCGCATTGCCGGCAACGTGGTGCTGGGCGAGATCATGCGGTCGCTGCACGAGCGCTCGCTGCGATTCTGGTTCATCTCGCTGCGCGATCCGGTGCACCATGCCCGCGTCAAGAACGAGCACCGCGCGATCGTCGATGCGATCAAGGCGCACGACCCGGACGCCGCCGAGCGCGCGGTGCGCAACCATATCGAGTCCTCGCGCACCAACATCATGGCGCACATCCTCGGTTCCGGGCCGGGGCAGCAGTCCCCGGCGGAACTTGCCGCCTGATCGTGCTCGGGTCGCGCTGCGGCGCTAGCCGCGCAGGGGCGCCAGCAGCGCTTCGACCGCCTGGGCGATTGCCAGTGTCCGCGAATCGGTGCCGCCGAGGCCGGAGACCATCAGGCCTGCCGGTGCGTCCCCGGCGCGGTGGCACGGCACGGATGCGGCGCAGCCGTCCAGGAAGTTGACGACCGCGGGATTGCGAAGCATGAGCAAGTTGGCGCGAGCGTATGCGTCATCGTCCTCGAGCTCGGCGATGGTTGGCGCGATGTGCGGGACGGTAGGCATGATGAGCGCGTCGAAGAGCGCGCACTGAGCAGTTACCCGCTCGATGAAGTCGGTCCGCGCGATGCAGAGCGTGATGTAGTCCGACGCGTCCTGCTCGGCACCTTTCTCGATCCGCATCCGCACGCGCGGGTCGTAATCCGGGGCGCGTGCGGCGAGCAGACTTCGGTGCCATGCGAACGCTTCGGCGGCGACCAGTCCGCCTTTGGCGTTGAGCGCCGGCAGGTCGAGCAGTTCCGGCAAAGGAAGATCGCTCACGCGCGCGCCTGCGGCCGACAGCATACCGGTCGCGCGTGCGAAGTCGCGCGCGACCGAGGCGTCCATGTCCTCCAGAACCAGTGACTGCGGCACGGCGAACCGCAGCCCGGCAAGCGGGAACGGTTGCGGCGCGAGCGGCCGCTCGCCGGCGGCGATCGCGTCGATCACCGCGCAGCATGAGATCGTTGGGGCGATGCTACCGACCGAGTCGAGGGTCGGCGACAGCGGCAGCACGCCGGCCCGGGGAACCCGGCGCGCCGTGGGCTTGAACCCCGCCAGGCCCGTTAGGGCGGCCGGAATCCGGCACGATCCGCCGGTGTCGGTGCCGAGGCCGGCGGCCGCCATTGCGTCGGCGACCGACACCGCGGCGCCGGAGGAGGAACCGCCGGGGATGCGACCCGATGCGCGATCGAAAGGATTGCGCGGGGGTGCCGTAATGGGGATTCAAGCCAAGCCCAGAGTAAGCGAACTCGGTCATGTTGGTTCGCCCGACGATGATCAGGCCGGCGGCGCGCAGCCGGGCGATCACCGGCGCATCGGCGGCGGCAGGCGCGGCCTGGGCGAGCACTCGAGAACCGGCGCGGGTCGGCTCTCCGGCGACATCGAACAGGTCCTTGACCGAAATCGGGATGCCGGCGAATGGCGAAGGGGGCGACGCCGAGGCGGCGAGCGTGGTCGATCGCATCGGCCGCGGCGAGCGCGCGCTCGCGGCTCACTGAAACAAACGCAGTCGCGCCTTCGCCCGAGGGATCTTCGATCCGGGCGAGGCAGTCCTCGACCAGGCCGCGACTGCTGACGCGCCGAGACGCGAGCTCGGCGGCGAGAGTCGTCAGCGAGCGTGGCCCGGACATGAAGCGGCGGCCAGCCTACGCCGGCAAGACGCCGGCGCGCAGCCGATCGGTGTGCGGCGGAAGACGTTCGTCATGTCGGGGTATCACCGTCCGGTCGATGGGGCGACAGAAACCCCCTGCCGGGCACGTGTCAGAATAGCACAAATCGTGGTAAAATATCTCTAGTGCATCACGAGGCAGGGGGATACTGTGGAATTCGAAGCGCCGATCTCGCGCTGGCGCGAGCGCGTCTTGCCCGAGTGGCTCGACTACAACGGCCACATGAACGTGGCGTACTTCGTCCTGATCTTCGACCACGGCACCGACGCGTTCTACCCGCTCGTCGGTCTCGGCAAGCCCTACCGCCAGCGCACCGGAAAATCGACCTTCGCGGTCGAGTCGCACGTTACCTATCAGAAGGAGCTGAGCGTCAACGAGGAGGTGAAAGTCACCACGCAGCTGCTCGGCTTCGACGACAAGAGGATCCACTATTTCCACACCATGTGGCATGCCGAGAAAGGGGTGCAGATGGCGACGCTCGAGCAGCTCGCATTGCACGTCGATCTGACCACGCGCCGGGTCGAGCCGATGCCAGAGGAGTCGCGCCAGCTGTTGGAGCAGATGTGGCGCAGCCATTCGGGCCTGCCGCGTCCGGAAGGAGGTCGGCAGCGTGATGGCGGTACGTTCGAAGCGGCCGGCCTGAGGCGGGTGCGCCGCCGCGCCTTCCGAGGTGCGGCTGACAGTGGTCGCGACATCGTCGCTCCGGAAGCCGCGTGCTCGCACAGCAATTGGTCAACGGCCTGATGTTGGGTGGCGTCTACGCCCTCGTTGCGGTCGCGTTCACCTTCATGATCGGGATCCTCAACTTCCTCAACTTCAGCCTGCCGGGGATCTTCATGCTGGCAGGGATGGCGGTGTGGGCGATGCTCAAGGGCGGAATCGCGCTTCCGTTCGCGATCGCGGCGGCGCTGATCGGCGCGGCCATCCTCGCGCTGATCGTGGAGCGGCTCATCTGGCGGCCGACCAGCCAAGGCAGCCACTACGTGCCGCTGGTGGGATCGATGGCATTTTTGATCTTGTTCGAGAACCTGGCGCTGATCGCCTGGGGCTCGGACCTGCAGCGGGTCGAACTGCCGTTCGCCAGCGTCAGCGTGGCGCCTCGGCGGCGTCATCATCGGCGTGCCCCAGGTGATCGGGCTCGTCGCTGCGGTCGCCGCAGTATGGGCGCTGGCGCTGGTGCTGAAGCGCACCCGGATCGGTCGCGGCGTGCGCACCATCGCCGAGGACGTCGAGACCGCCGCCATGCTCGGCATCCCCGTGCGCAGCGTGGTCCACGTAGTGTTCGTGATCGGCGGGGCGTTCGCCGCGTTCGCCGGAGCGATGTTCGCGTTGAACTATCAGCAGGTAAGCCCGTTCATGGGCGAGGAGGTTGCCCTGAAGGGCATCTCCGCAATGGTGATCGGCGGCATGGGGAACATCTGGGGCGCGATCGCCGGCGGCCTGCTGATCGGCGTGGTCGAGACCGCGGCGATCCACTGGTTCGGCGCCCGTGCGGTGGATATCTGGGTGTACGGCCTGCTGCTGGCGATCCTCTTCGTGCGCCCGACCGGGCTGTTCGGCGGCAACGCGTCGCGCGCGCGGGTCTGACGTGAGCGGCTACCTGGAGGGTGTGCTGGTCCTGCTGGCGATCAACGCCATCCTGGCCTACGCTGCGTTCCTGCCGATCGTCGCGGGTCAGCTGAACCTCGGCATCGCTGGATTCGTCGCGGCAGGTGCCTATTTCTCCGCCTATCTGAGCAATGAGTTCGGTGTCCCGCCGACGGTCGCGGCACTCGCGGCCGCGGTGTTCGCCGGGCTGATCGGGCTGATCGTGTCGTTTCCGCTGCTGCGCACCCGCGGCATCTATCTGGCACTGGCCACGTTCGCTTTCGGGCAGGTCGTCCAGGCGACCATTCTCAACCTGAACGTGGTGGGTGGAGCGGCGGGCTACCCGGTGCGGGAGTTCGTCGGCTTCGGCGTGATCGGTGCATTCGCGCTAGCGGTCGTCGCCGCGGTATACCTGCTGTTCAGCACGCGCTTCGGCATCAGCATCACCGCAGTGAGCGACGACGAGACGGCTGCCGATCTGATGGGGCTGTCGGTGCGCGGCCTCCAGACCGCCGCGTTCACCATCGGCGCAGCCATCGCCGGCCTGGCCGGGGCGCTCTACGCGCACCATTTCAGCTACATCGAGGCGCAGAACTACACGGTTCTCTTCAGCATATACATCGTGCTCTACGTCCTGCTCGGCGGAACGCAGACCATCTTCGGGCCTCTGCTGGGCGCGGCTGTATTCACGCTGCTGCCGGAGTTTCTGCGAGGCAGCGCCGAGTGGCGCTATGTGATCTTCGCATGCCTCATCCTAGCGCTGATGGCGTGGCGGCCGCAGGGCGCCGTGACGGTCGATCTGGTGCGCCGGCTGCTGCGGAATCGGCGGCCGGAGGGTGAACGCGCATGAGCAGCGCGCGGCCCATGCTGGCGCTTGACGACGTCAGCAAGCGTTTCGGCGGGCTCAAGGTCATTGACGGCCTCTCGTTCGAAGTCGCAGCCTCGGAGCGGGTTGCCCTGATTGGACCGAACGGCGCGGGCAAGACCACTGCATTCAACCTGATCACCGGTGCATATCCGGTCGATTCGGGCCGTGTCCTGCTCGACGGCATCGACATCACCGCACTGCCAGCGCGCAAGCGCATCCGCCACGGTCTCGCGCGCACCTTCCAGAACATCCGGCTGATGGCGCACCTGAGTGTGATCGAGAACGTGATGATCACGCAGGCGACGCACTCAGGCGCATTCACGGCCATGCTGCAGCCGGTCAACCTGTGGCGCGAGAACCGGTGGCGGCGCGAGGCGCTCGACGTGCTGGCCGCGGCCGGGCTCGGGCGCTACGCGGACGAGCCGACCGGAGCCCTTCCGTATGGAATCCAGAAACAGGTCGAACTGGTGCGTGCCCTATTGGCGAAACCGCGCGTGCTACTGCTCGACGAGCCAGCCGCGGGTCTGAATCCGGCCGAAACCGACGCGCTGCGCGAGCGCCTCGAGATGGTGTCCCGGTCGGGTATTGCGATCGTCGTGGTGGAGCATGATATGCACTTCATCGGCGCGTTCTGCCGGCGCGTGATCGTGCTCAACTTCGGCTGCAAGATCGCCGAGTGTGCTACGGGCGAGGTGCACGCCCATCCGCGAGTGCGCGAGGCGTATCTCGGCAGTGAATCCGAAGCGTTCGATGTCGAAGCTGCTTGAGGTCCACGGACTGTCGGTACGCTACGGCAGCGTGCAGGCGGTGCGCGAGGCCAGCATCGCGGTGGGGGTAGGAGAGGTTGTGGCCGTGCTCGGCGCCAATGGCGCCGGCAAGAGCTCGCTGCTCAAGGGCATCATGGGGCTGGTCCCTGCCGCGGGCGGGGTACGGCTCGACGGCGCCGCCGCGGAGCGCTGGCCGCCGCACCGGCGGCTCCAGGGCGGCGCGGTGCTGGTGCCGGAGGGCGTCGCATCGTTATGACGCTGTCGGTCGAGGAGAACCTGCTGATGGGCGCGTACCTGCGGCGCGATCGCGACGCGGTGCGGACCGAAATCGCGGCCGTGTTCGAGCGCTTCCCCAACCTGCATGCCCGCCGCCACCTGCCCGCAGCGGTGCTCTCGGGCGGCGAGCAGCAGATGCTCGCCATCGGAAGAGGCCTGCTCGCTCGCCCGCGCCTGATGCTGCTCGACGAGCCGTCGCTCGGGCTGTCGCCGCTGCTCGTGCAGCAGCTGTTTCGCCTGCTCGGCGAGCTCAACCGCGGCGGTCTCGCGCTGCTGCTGGTGGAGCAGAACACGCGCAAGGCGCTGGCGCTCGCCACCCGCGCCTACGTGATGGAGTTGGGCCGGATCGTCGCTCAGGGCACCCCGCGCGAGCTGCTTGCCGACGAGGCGCTCGGCGACGCCTATCTCGGGCGTGCCGGTGCGAGCGCGCAGAATTGAGTCGTGCATTCTTTGCCGTCCAACGGGGGCGGTCAACCAAGGAGGAGTGGAGCGATGCGTGATCGAGTCAAGTTGCGTAATCGGCCGAGTGGCTGGATCCTGGCCTTCGTCGTGGCCGTAGCGGTGAGCGTCGGGTCGGAGCCTACTTTCGCCCAGCAGGAACTCGTGCTCGGATTCCTGGCGGCCGAGACCGGGCCCTTCGTCAGCCTGTCGCGTCCGAACGAGATCGCCGTGCGGATGGCGATCGAAGACGTAAACGCCGCGGGCGGCGTCAACGGCAAGCCTGTGCGCTATATCGCGTTCGATACCGCTGGCCAACCGGGGCAGACGGTGGTCGGTCTGCGCAAGCTCGCCGAGGACGACCGCGTGCTCGCGATCATCGGACCGTTCAGCTCGGGTCAGGTACAGGTGGCCGCGCCGGCTGCCGAGCGGGCTGGCGTCGTCATCATGGCGATGGCGTCCTCGGCACCGAAACTGGTGGCGAAGTTCAACTACGCCTTCCGCAATACCTCGGACGAGGGCTACATGTTCGAGCGGGTGATGCGTTCGCTGAAGGCGAAGGGGGCGCCGGCCGGAAGCGCGGCGGTCGCCTACGCCAACGACGACACGGTCTCGCGTGCGATGGGCGAGAAGGTGCTCCCGGCGGTGCTCGGGAAGGCGGGCGTGCCGATCAAGGCGACGGTCGACTTCAAGCTCGCAGCATTTGATCTCTCCGCGCAGGTGTCGCAGCTCAAAGCCAACCCCACCGATCTCGTCGCGGTTGGCGCGCCGCCGGAGGCGGCGATCAAGTTGGCGCAGGAGATGCGCCGCCAAGGGCACGGCGGGCGTATCGTTGCCGGCTCGACCATCAACGATCCCGAGCTGCCGTCGCGCATGGGCAAAGGACGGCAACGGCACGACGCTGCCCTCGACCTTCTTCGCCGGCCTGAACGAGCGCACGCGTAAGTTCGACGCCGAGTTCACCAAGCGTGCGAAGGCGGCGAACCTCGATCGCTCGACGGCCTCGATGTTCGACGCCGCCACTTACGACATCGTCATGTATTACGCGTGGGCGATGCGCGAGGCCAAGGTGACCGGTGCGGCCGACAAGCTGGCGCAGGAGCGCACCGCGATCCGCGACGCGCTCAGGCGGATGCGCGACTTCCCGGCCCTCGAGGGTTCGATCTCGTTCGGCGCGGATAACGATGCGCTCAAGCCGATCTATGTGCTCGAGATGCAGGATGGAAGATGGAATCTTCTCGGTACGCATCCGGCGGAGAAGTGAGCGCGGACGCCGGTGCCGTCGCGATACTGGACGGCTTGACCCTCACCCAGGGCGCGCACGGCGCCGAGCGCGCCGTGCGCGCGCAAGTCTCTCGGCTGGTGATCGCGGGTTGGACCGGCCGGGACGCCGCAGCGGTGGAGAAGCATATCGCGGAGCTCGAAGCGATCGGCGTGCCACGCCCTAGCCGCACGCCGATCTTCTACCGCGTCAGCGCGGGGCTGCTCACCGTTGCACCGGCGATCCAGGTGGTCGGCGATGAATCGAGCGGCGAAGTCGAGTTCGTCCTGCTCGACCTCGGTGGCGAGCTGTGCGTCGGTCTCGGTTCGGACCATACTGACCGCAAGCTGGAGGCGGTCGACGTCACGCTGTCGAAGCAGCTGTGCGCCAAGCCGATCGCGCCTGCGGTATGGCGCTACGACGACGTCGCTCCCCACTGGGACCGCCTGGTGCTGCGCTCTTGGATTGCGGTCGGCGCCGAGCGGCGCCTCTACCAGGAGGGGGCCGTGAGCGCGATGCGCCATCCGGAGGAGCTGATGCGTATGTACTGCGGCGGTGCTTCGCGGCTGGCGCCCGGCTGTGCGATGTTCTGCGGCACTCTGGCGGTGCGCGGCGCCATCGAGCCGGCAGCGGCTGCGTTCGAGATGGAGCTCACCGACCCGGTGCTCGGGCGTCGCATCGCCCACCGGTATCGGATCGAGCGCCTGCCGATCGAGAAGTAGCTCGCCGACGGTGCGCGCGTCGAGCGCGAGCGCCCCGGCCGGGGCGCGTGCGGCGCCGTCTTGAGCGCACCTCACGGAATTCGAGGAATCCGCTTGACAGCTCGGCGGCAACTCGTAACATAGCTGTGAAATATCTGTAGTCGACTTCAAGTTTCGGTGGCTGGCCGGTGGTGTGCGCCCGGTCGGTCTGCCGGTTGTGAACACACCTCTCGGAGGGCCCATGAGACCTCTTGCTGCCGCTTGAAATCCACTCGCCGCGCGATCGCTCCGGCATGCTTGCCGCCGGCACCTCCGCCGTATGGGCGCAAGGCGCTCCGGCGGTGATGAAAATCGGGACGGCGACCCTGAACGACAGCCAGCACGAGTGGATGAAGATCTACGCCGGTCTGGTCGAGAAGGAGACTGCGGGGCGGATCAAGGTCGAGCTGTACCCGGCGAGCCAGCTCGGCGCCATTCCGCGCATGATCGAGGGCACCCAGTTCGGTTCGATCCAGGCGTACGTGGGACCGCCGGAGTTCCTCGCCGGTGTCGACTCGCGCTACGAAGTGCTGAGCGCACCGGGCCTGTTCAAGGACATGGCCCACGCCAACCGCGTGCTGCAGGATCCGGAGTTCGGCGCCGCATTCCTCGCGCTCGGCGCGAACAAGGGGCTGCGCGGCGTCGGCCTGTTCCTGTCCGGGCCGACCGTATTCGCAATGCGCGCACCGGTGCAGCGGCTCGCTGACTTCGAGGGCAAGAAGATCCGCGTGCTGGCCGCTGCGCTGCAGATGGAGCAAATCAGGAAGCTCAAGGCGACGCCGGTGCCGATGTCGCTCGGCGAAGTGATGCCGGCGCTGCAGCAGGGCGCGCTGGACGGCGTGATGAGTTCGACGCCGGTGCTTACCGCGCTGCGCTTCTACGATGCCGCCAAGTATCTTTACGAATCGGACCATGCGATCGTCAGCGTGATCACGGTGATCAGCAAGGACTGGCACGACAAGCTTCCGGCCGACCTGCGGAAGGTGGTGGTGGATGCCGGTCCGCGGGCCAGCCGTGAGGTGTTTCAATGGTCGGTCGATTTCGTCGCGCGCCAGCGCGAGGCGTGGCGCAAGGCGGGCGGCGAGGTCGCGGCGCCGAGTGCCGCCGAGCGTACACAGCTCACGGTGCTGATGGCACCGATCGGCACCGGGGTGTCCGCGCGTAAGGCGGACGAGAAGGCGCTGTTCGAGCTGCTGCAGCGGGTCGCCAGACGGCACGAGTAGCCGCACGCCGCGCCGGGACGAACCTCGTGACTCGAAGCACCGTGCGCAGCGCCGGTGATGCGATCGCGCGGTCGCTGCGTGCGGTCGCCGCCGCGTTCCTAGTCGTCATCGTCGCGCTGGACGTAGCAAACGTATTCGGGCGGTACCTGCTGTCGGCGCCGATCAGCTGGGCGGAGGAGGTGATGCTGTTCTTGATGATCGGCGCGGTTTTCGTGATGCTCGCACCGGTGAGCTGGGACGGCGCCCACGTGCGCATGGACATCCTGGTGCGGTCGCTGCCCGGCGCTGTCCGGCGCGTCGTCGAGGTGCTCGCCGATCTAGTGAGCTTCTCGGTCACCGCGCTGCTCGCGTATGCGTCGGTACCGGTGATCGTGAAGCTCGTCGAGTTCGAGCAGCGCAGTCACGCCACCGGGTTGCCGATGGCGCTGCCGCAAGGCAGCGTGCCGCTTGGGCTGGGGCTAGCGGCGCTCGCACTGGCAGCGCGCAGGCTGAGCGGCAGGGCGGCGGCCGCCGACGGCAAGCACGGGCTATTATAGTGAGCCGCGCGCAGTGACGTTCGTCCTGTATTTCGTGCTTCCGGCGCTCCTCCTCGCCGTCGGAATCCCGATCTACGTGATTCTGCTGCTGACCGCGATCGTCGGTATCGCCATCACGCCCGGCATGCCGTTGTCTACGCTGCAGACGGTGATTTTCGGCAGCCTGGACACCTTCCCTCTGCTGGCGGTGCCGCTGTTCATTCTGGCGGGTGACATCATGGGCCAGGGTGGGCTCGCCAAGCGCATGATCGCGTGGGCGATGTCGCTGATCGGCGGGATCCGCGGCTCGCTCGCGCTCACCACGATCGCCTCCTCGGAGCTGTTCGGCGCGATGTCGGGCTCGGCCATGGGCTGTGTCGCCGCCATCGGTCGCTTGATGTTTCCGTCGCTGCGCGGCGGCGGCTACGACGATCGGTTTACAACCGGCGTCATCGCTTCGTCCGGCGCGATCGCAGTGATCATCCCGCCCTCGATCCCAATGATCATCTACGGCATCTCGGCGCAGCAGTCGATACCCAGCCTGTTCCTCGCCGGCGTCGTGCCGGGTTTGATGATCGGCCTCATGGCGGCCGTCTACGTAATGCTCTATGCACGCGTGAAGATGGTTCCGCTGACATCGCGCACACGATGGCGCAATGTCGGCCGTAGCACGCGTGAAGCGAGCTGGTCGCTCGGGGCGCCGGTGGTGATCCTGGGCGGGATCTACGGGGGTATTCACGCCCACCGAGGCGGCCGGTATTGCCGTCGCATACGCGGCGCTGGTCGCGCGCTTCGTCTACCGCGAGGTGAGCTGGGCAGATCTCTGGCGCATCGCGCAGAACTCGATGTACCTGATTGCCCAGTTGATGATCATCGTGGCAGCCGCCGGCGCCTATTCATGGCTGGTGACGACCAGCGGGTTTCCGCAGCGGCTGGTGGCGCTGGTCGAGGGACTGCAGGTTACGACCGGAGTGACGCTGCTCGCCTTCAATCTGCTGCTGCTCGTGGTCGGCAGCTTCCTGGAGCCACCAGCCGCAATCCTGATCCTCACGCCGATGTTCCTTCCGCTGCTGCAAACTGCGGGCATCGATCCGATTCATCTGGGGATCATCATGACCGTCAATCTGGCGATCGGTATGTTCACGCCGCCGTTCGGCCTCAACTTGTTCACGGTGCACGCGCTGTTCGGCGTGCCGCTACCAATCATTTACCGCGGTGTAGTGCCGTTCCTGGCGGTCTATTTCGTGGCGCTGATGTTGGTGACCTACATTCCGGCGCTCTCGCTCGCCCCGCTGATGCTCCTCAGGGGCTGAGACCCGGCGACGCGCGAGGCACACGAGGAGGAGGAGCGCATGCCCCATCGCACCATGAGGGATTTCCTGACCGCCCTGGAAGGCCGCGGCTTGCTTCGCCGCATCCGCGAGCCGGTCGACCGGATGTGGGAGCCGGCGGCGCTGGCGAAGTGGATGTACCGAGCGCTGCCCGCGGAGGAGCGCTTCGGCATGTTCTTCGAAGAGGTGAAGGGCTACGATATCCCGATCGTCACCGCGGCGCTCGGCGCGAACCCCGCCGCCTACGCCGTCGCGCTCGACGTCGCCGAGGAGGACATCAACGAGGCCTGGGTCGCTGCCTGTCGCAACCCTGTTGCGCCCGTGGTCGTCGCCGACGCCCAGTGCCAGGAGGTGGTGATCACCGGTAGGGATGTACGCCTGTCCTATTTGCCGATTCCGGTGTGGACCCCGGGCAAGGACGTCGGCCCGTACCTGACCACGATCACGGTGACCCGGGACCACGACACCGGGATCCAGAACATGGGGGTCTATCGAACCCAGGTGCGCGACGAGCGGAGCGTGGTTTCCAACCTGGCGCCCGGGCGCCAGGGCTACCTCAACACGCTTACCTGGACCGACAAAGGGAAGGTCGCACCGATCGCCTGGGTGATTGCGGCCCCGCCCGCGGTGCACCTTGCCACCGTCGCGAACCTGCCCTACGGCACCGACGAGATCGGCATCGCCGGAGGGATGCTCGGCGCGGCGGTGCCGATGGTGAAGTGCCGCACGATTGACCTGCTGGTTCCGGCGGAGGCCGAGATCGTCGTTGAAGGCGAGATCCGTCCGGGCGAAACCGACATGGAAGGGCCGTTCGGCGAGTTCGCCGGCTACATGGGCCCGGTCGACCGCCGGCCAGTCGTGCGGATCACCGCGATCACGCATCGCCGCAATCCGATCTACTACGGCTATACCAGCCAGATGCCGCCCTCCGAGAGCACCACCATTCAGAGTCTCACCAACGCGGGGTGCTGCTGAAGACCGCTGCGCTACGACCTCGGCGAGACTACCGTCAGCGATGCCTATATCGATCTGACTTTCGGCGGCCTGCTGGCGCATGCGGTCATCGCGATGCGACCCGCCTATCCGGCGCACGCGAAGAAAGTCGGGCGACTGGTCGCCGCGATGTCGCCGATCAAGCGCGTGACGGTGGTCGACGACGACGTCGACATCCGCGACCATCTCCACGTCGAGTGGGCGATGAACGCGCGCTACAACCCGGCGCGCGATACCGACCTGATCGAGGACGTGTACTTCCCGATCAACATGGATCCGTCCGTGCGTTCGCGCACGTCGCAGAGCACCATGGGCAGCAAGATCGTCTGCGACGCCACGCTCAAGATCGACGCCGGGACGTTCTCGCTGCCGCCGCGCGCGATCATGATGCAGGCGCTCGAGGTCTGGAACCGCGTCGGCTTGCCGAAGTTCGATATCCCGAAGCGCGCGCGGTTGCGCATCGATCGCTCCTGAGTCCGCGGCAGGTGAGGGGGACGAGATGAAAGAGCTGAAGTATGACGCGCTGATCGTGGGCGCGGGGCACAACGGACTGGTGCTCGGCTGCTACATGGCCAGGGCCGGGCTAAGAGTCTGCGTCATGGAGCGGCGCCTGGAGGTCGGCGGCGGACTCAGCACCGAGGAGATCACGCTGCCGGGATTTGCGCACAACCTGCACTCCTACTTCCACGACACCATCAACATAATGCCGGCGTACACCGATCTGGAGCTGGAGCGGTTCAACGCCCGCTACTACCACCCTCCGGTCCAGGCCGGCCTGATCCTTCCGGACGGGCGCGCGCTCTGCCTGTACGACGACCTCGAGCGCACCTGCGCGAGCATCGCGCGCTTCTCGAAGCGCGACGCCGAGACGTGGCGGGACGTCGTCAACAACTACGGCGAGTTCTGCTCGACGGTGATCGTCCCGGCGCTCTACAGCGCGCCCTCAGCGCCGTCCGAGCAGATGCTGGTGATGGAGGGCTCGCCGGAGGGCATGGAGTGGCTGCGCCTGCAGCGCATGACGCCGTTCGAGGTGGTCGACGAGTGGTTCGAGAACGAGCACGTCAAGGCCCTGGTGCTGCACCACCTGCCGATTCCGCGCGGTATCCTGCCCGACTACGCCGGGCTCGGGACGGTGGTGCCGCTGGTGGTGAGCCAGGTGGAGCATGCGCAGATCGCGCTCGGCGGCTCGCACGTGACCGCGCACGCGCTGTGGCGCGCGCTCCTGCGCCACGGCGGCGAGGCGACCTCCTTCACTCACGTCGAGAAGATTCTGCTCGAGGACGGCAAGGTGTCGGGCGTCCGGACGAAGGAGGGCAGGGAGTACCGCGCCCCGCTCGTCGTGAGCACGGTGGATCTCAAGCAGACGTTTCTGCAGCTGGTCGGCGAGGGCCATCTGGACGCCGGATTCGTTCGCAAGGTGAGGGGACATCGGCTGGACGAGTTCTCGGTGTTCGCCGTCCACCTCGCGCTGCGCGAGGCGCCGAAGTTCAGGGCAGCGCCGGGATCCGAGGACATCAACCAGTCGCTGCGGCTGGACATCGGCTTCGACACGCCCGAGGATTTCGTCGAGCTGATGGCGCAGGTCCGCCTCGGGCAGCTACCCGACAAGCTCGCGTTCATTGCCAGCGTGCCGACCTGGTTCGATCCCTCGCAGGCGCCCCCCGGGCACCACACTGCGTTCCTCTGGCAGCTCGTGCCCTACCAGATCAAGGGCGCGACGTGGGACGAGGTCAAGGAGGACTACGCCGAGCGCTGCATCGCGAAGTGGCGCGAGTATGCGCCGAACTTGACGCCGGACAACATCCTCGCCGCGGCCGCGCAGACCCCGGTCGACATCGAGGGTCGCATCATCAACATGGCCAGGGGCGGGGTCTTCATGGGCCGTACCCACCTCGCCCAGATGGAGCACTTCCGGCCGCTGCCGGAGGTGGCGCAGTTCCGCACGCCGATCCCCGGACTGTACATGGCCGGCGCGTGCATGCATCCGGGGGGCGGAATCATCGCCGGGCCGGGCGTCATCGCCGCGGACATCATCTTCGACGACCTCAAGCTCCCGGAAGTGGTGGGAGAACGCGTAGTACTGCATTCGAACGGGGGAATCCGGACAGTGATCAGCATCGACAACAGCTTTCTCGTGGACCGGCCTGCCGGCCACGTCTTCGACGTCTTCAGCCAGATCGAGAACATCGCCTACGCGTTCCCCACTGTGCGCCGGGTCGAGGTGGTCGATTGCGACCACATGAACATCGGCATCCTGCTCAAGATGGGCCTGATGTCGCTTGACAGCAACGTCTCGCTGGAAGTGGTCGAGCGCACGCCGCCGCTGCGCCTGGTCGCGCAGGGGGTGGCGATCCCGGGCAAGGGCCTTGCCGCGGCGGCAAGGGTCATGGACAGGGAGGGCTTGACGCGCCTCACGATGACCCTCAGGCTGGAGGAGCTCGGTCCCGAGCGTTGCCGGATCGGCTATAACCTTCTCGCCGATGCACACGGCAACCTCAAGCGCGTTTACGTGGCGGTCATAAAGGGGCAGCGGGCGAAGCTCGAGGGTGCGTTCATCGAGAACGTGGGCAAGATCATGGGCGCCCCGATCGTAGCGGAGGAAGGGGCGGCGAAGCATCTCTCCTGAACGCCATGGCGCTCAAGATCACCGACGACTGCATCGCCTGTGCGGCATGCGTCGAACCCTGCCCGAACCAGGCGATCAGCGAGGGCCCGGGGATCTACGTGATCGACCCCGAGCGCTGCCGGGAGTGCGTCGGCGACTACGACGCGCCGCAGTGCGTGCCACATTGCCCGGTGGATGCGATCATCCCCGACCCCGAGCGTCGGGAGACGCGCGGCGAGTTGCTGGCGAAGAAGGAGCGAACCGCAGACTCCGCCGAGAGCGGCGGAAACTGACGCCGGAGGAACGATGGAGAACGAGTACGACGGAATCATCATCGGTGCCGGGCACAATGGTCTGATCTGCTGCGGCTACCTAGCCAAGGCGGGGCTCAAGATGCTGGTGGTGGAGCGGCACCTCGAGATGGGCGGCGGCCTGGACTCGCACGAGGGCGCGCGCTCCGGCTTCTGGCACAACATCCACTCGAACAACCACCGCGGCGTGTCCGACCTGATGTGGTACCGCGATCTCGAGCTGGCGGAGATGGGGCAGGAGTACATCCGCCTGCCGGTGTCGGTGGCCATGCTCACGCGCGACCACCGCGCGCTGCTCTGGTACGCGAACGAGCCGGAGCGCACCGCGGCCTCGATCGGGCGTTTTTCGGCTCGCGACGCGAAAGCATTCCTCGAAGTGAACGCGAAATACGCGGATATGGCGCGGGAAATCTTCTTTCGCGAGCAGTTCGCGCCGCCGATTCCGTTCGCGAAGAAGCGCGCGATCCTGGAGAGGAGCCACGCAGGACGCCAGTACCTCGAGTGGCAGCCCTACTCGATCAACGAGGCGGTGTCGCGGATCTTCGAGAACGACGTGGTGCGCGGCATGGTCGCCTTCCTGTCGGTGATCCGCGGCTTCGAGACCGACTCGAAGGGGATGGGAATGATCGCCGCTGCCGCCATCGCTTCTGGGGTGAACACACAGATGGCCAAGGGGACGACGCACAAGCTCGCCCACAGCCTGCACAAGATGGTGATCCGCGCCGGTGCCGACGTCGTGGAGAGTGATCCGGTCGCGAGGATTATCGTCGAGAACGGACGCGCCGCCGGCGTGCGCACCGCGAGCGGCCGCGAGTTTCGCGCGCGCAAGTTCGTCGTCAGCAGTCTGAATCCCAACCAGACGTTCCTCGACCTGGTGGGACGGGAGAACCTGCAGCCGGAGTTCGCCGGGAAGGTCGAGAGGTTCAAGTACTCCAACACGACGCCGCTCTTCACCCTGCACCTCGCGCTGAACGAGCGGCTCTACTGGAAGGCGGCGGAGTACGATCCCGACGTCGACAAGGCGTTCTATCTCATCGCCGGACTGGAGGGGTTGCATGACATCGTCGAGCTCTACGAGGACGCGAATAGCGGGCGCCTGCCGCGCGCGCTTCAGCTGATCGGCGCGCAGCCCGCGCAGCACGACCCGAGCCAGGCGCCGGAGGGCAAGTGCACCGCCTTCTTCTGGCAAGTGGCGCCAGGCGACCTGTGTGCGGCAGAGGGCGGGCGCGAACGCTGGGATCGGATCCGCCGAGAGTTCACCGAGCGCTGCGCGACGCATCTCGCGCACTACGCGACCAATCTCACGCCCGCGAACATCGTCGCGAAGTTCGGGATGACCCCGATCGACATCGAGCGGCACCTGCCGAACATGAAGGGCGGGGACATCCAGGTCGGCGAGCTGAGCGAGGGCCAGTATCTGGACCGGCGCCCGTTCCCGGAGTGCAGCCAGTACCGGACGCCGGTCGCGGGCCTCTACCTGTGCGGCTCGAGCGGGCATCCGGGCGGCAATATCACCGGGGCCCCCGGCCACAACGCCGCCGGCGTCGTGTGCCGCGACCTCGGGATCGCGCCGTGGTGGAACCCGGTCGATGCGGCCGAGCACTGGGAGAAGCTGGCCGCTGCCGGGGCCCGCTGAGCGCTTCGGAACCCGAAGCGCGCACCGGCTGCGGCGAAACCTAGCCGAGGGCGCTGAAGCCGAGTAGCGCGCCGACGATGCTCGCAGCGGTCGTTTCCTCGGTGCAGCGCGACGCGGGGGTCACTGGCGCGTCGGCGCCACCCGCGGCCTTGTCCGCCGGCACAAGAGCAGCCCGGCGGCAGCGATTGCCGCGCCAACGACGTCCAGCCAGCGTACGCCGAAGTAGGCGTTGGGGAACACGAGCAGCAGTCCGCCGGTGATCAGCGCGAAACGTGGCGCGCGGGCCATCTCGCCCCGGAAATAGCCACCAATGCCGACCGTCGCAAACCATACTCCGAGGAACGTGAAGGAGACGGTCCTTGCAATATCCGGGAGCGATCCGGCCAGAATCAATCCGGGCGTCAGCACAAAGACGAAAGGCAGGGCGAACGCCGGCCAACCGTAGCGGACCGACATCACGGCGGTTTCCATCGGCCGTGCCCCCGACAGGCCTGCGGCGGTGAACGCCGCGAGCGCTACCGGCGGCGTGATCATCGACAGCAGGCCGAAGTACAGGATAAACAGGTGCGCGGCGAGCGGCTCGACCCCGAGCTTGACCAGGGGCGGCGCGGCGAGCACGGCGAGCAAGAAATAGATCGCGGTCGTCGGCATCCCCATGCCGAGAATGATCGCCACCACCGCCGTCAGCAGCAACAGCAGGAGCAGGCTCTTCTCGCCAACCGAAACCAGCACGTATGTCAGTCCGAAGCCGAGGCCGGTCACCTCGACGATGCCGATGATCATGCCGGCCATCGCGCCGACGACGATGATCGGCGCGGCGGTCCGACCGGCGGCGTGCATGTCCTCGATCAGCTTGCGCGGGGTCAGGCGATGGCCTTTGTAGCCCCGCAGCCCGACGACGAGCAGCGAGGCGGTCGCCCAGAGCGCCGCCTCCGACGCGGTGCGGTTGAAACTGAAGAGCGCGACCAGGAGCAGCGCAAACGGCAGTACGAAGAGCCAGCCGCGCCGCAGCACCTGGCCGAGCGGCGCGACCTCGTCGTCAGCGAGCGCCTTCAGGCCGCGACGCGCCGCCTCGAGATCGGCCTGAATGAAGACCGCGAAGTAGTAGAGCAGCGACGGTACCAGCGCGGCGAGGATCACCTCCGCGTACGAGATCTGCAGGAACTCCGCCATCAGGAAGCCGGCAGCGCCCATGACTGGCGGCATGATCTGCCCGCCGGTCGAAGCGACCGCCTCGAAAGCCCCCGCCGATGCTGCGGAGTATCCCGCCCGCCGCATGAGCGGGATGGTGACGACGCCGGTGGAGGCGACATTCGCGACGGCGCTGCCCGATATGGAGCCGAACAGCGCGGAAGCCGCAACCGCGATCTTGGCCGGTCCGCCGCGGCGTTTGCCGAACATCGACATGGCGAGGTCGGTGAACCACGCCGAGCCGCCGCTCGTGGCGAGCAGTTGACCCATGATCACGAACATCACGACGACCGTCACGATGATGTTCAACACGACTCCGAGCAGCGCGACGCTGTCGCCCGTGAGGTAGGCCACCAGCCGATAGAAGCCGGGCGAGCGCGCCTGCAGGACGCCGGGCACCGAATCCCCCCAAAGCGCGTACACGAAGAACGCGGCGAGGATGAAGACGAGCGGCCACCCGGCGGTACGCCGCAGCGCCTCGAAGGCGAGCGGGATGACGACCAGCCCGATGACGAACGCCTCGTCACGGTGCTGGAAGTACGCCGACGTGATGGTCGGGAACCGCACCCCGCGAGCCACAGGCCGACCGCGACCGAGAGCGCCGCGGCGGCGACGTCATGCAGCGGCACCCGTTCGCGCTCGTCACGCGGTCGGCCGGGAACGCTCAGGAATACGATTGCCAGCCCGAAGCCGAGCGCGAGCGCGATACCCTGCTCGTGGAGCAGGACTACGCCGAGCAGGGCCCGCAACTCGACTGCAATGGCGACGACGACCAGGACGATGCCGACACCGAGCCCGCGGATGACCGCGCGCGCGCTAGCCTCGGACACTTGGCACCCTGAGCAGGCGATACCGCGTGCGCCCGGCGACGAGTGTCAGCCGAGCCGAATCACTTGCCCTGCCAGATGCCCTTTTCCCTGAAGAACCTGATGGCCGCAGGGTGGTAGGGCATGTCCTCGCCCTGCCACCTGCCCATGGTCGCCGACCGGTGGCTGCGCCAGATCGGACCGGCCTCGTGCAACGCCGCCTCGTTCTCGTACATCGCCCGGACAACCCGCTCGACGGCTGCGTCCGCCACACCCTTGTGGGCCCACAGGACGTAATCGACGAAGATCATGTTGACCGGCCGCACCACGCCGGGCAGGCCCGGCCCGGGCTGGACGGTTGCGAGCGTGGTCTTGGGCGCCGAGGCGAGCGTCCGCTTGCGCGCCGCCTCGTCGGTCGCGAGGTCCAGGTACTCAATCCCGCCGACCGCGGCGCCGACCTGGTTGAGAGCGCCGGTCCCGGCGGCGCCGATCGCCACGTCGATCCTGCCCTGCGAGATTGCCTCCCCAGTGCGGCGCGAGCGCCGCCTGCGGTACAGGCTGTACGTCCTTCCACTCGAGCCCGCCATTGGCGAGAAAGGCCGTCATGAGGTGATGAAATAGCGGTGCCGACGTGTACTCGCTCGGCACGCGCTTGCCCTTGAGGTCCGCTACCGACTTGATTCCCGAATCGGAGCGCACGAAGACGCCGATCCTGAACACCATCAGGGTCGAGACCAGGCGCAGGTTGTCATGCCGCGAGCCCTTGGAAAGACCGGTGCCGCTGAACGCCATGTACGCCTGCATCATGTTGGAGATACCGAACTCCAGCTCGCCGGAGTTGACGAGCGGGATGTACTGCTGCGTGCCGCCCATGGGCTGCGGGCGCATTTGCATTCCGGAGTTCGCCGAGACGACCTTGGCGAGCGCTGCCGACACCTGCGCGGTGGCGCCGCCTTTGGTGGTGCCGACGCCAACGGTCTGCGCGTGCGCCGCTGCGGCGAACGCCAATGACGCGGCGACAACAACGAGCCGAATCCATTCCCGACGCTTCATTTCTCCTCCTCTCGGCCAGCGGTGCGTTGATCCAAGCGTACTCGAACGCGCTGCGGGCCCTTCACCCCGACGAAGCCGGCAGCTTTTTGTTTTGATATTTTACGACCATCTCAGTATCATATCAAGGCCTCGCCCCATGACCATGACCCAGAAGCCCACGAAACCGGCTGCTCAAACCGTGTCAGGCATCTTCGGGGCCCGAGGCAAAGTATGCGACCAATAGCCGCGACGCGACGCGCTTCCGATCCGGAATTCGCCATGACCGAGGCGCACGACGTCATGGCACCGATGCGCGACGGCGTGCGCATTGCGCTCGACGTCTTCCGCCCCGACGCCGCCGGCAGGTTCCCGGCCTTGCTCGCGATGTCGCCCTACGGGAAGGGCATCCAGTCGCTGCCCATAGCCCACCAGCCCGACCGCTCGCCCATCCACCACACGCCGATCGAAGCGGGCAGTCCCGCGTATTTCGCCGCGCGCGGCTACGTTCACGTGATCGCGGACGTCCGCGGCACCGGCCAGTCGGAGGGCGAATATCTCGGCTGGATGTCGCGGCAGGAGGCCGAGGACGGCCACGATCTCGTGGAATGGATCGCCGCGCAGCCGTGGTGCGACGGCAACGTGGGCATGGTGGGCATTTCCTACTTCGGAACGGTGCAGCTGGTGGTCGCGGCGCAGCAGCCGCCGCACCTCAAGGCGATCATGCCCTGGAACGCGCCGGCGGACTTCTACCGCGAGTCCACCCACCATGGTGGCATCCTGCAGTCATTCTTCCATTACCTCTACGTGCAGCGGATCTGCGCCGAACGCAGCACCTCGGTGACGCTGAAGCGCCTCGGCGCCGACGAGCGAGCGCGTCTGCTCGCTGAGCTCAAGACCGATCCCGACCTGCGGATCAACCCGGAGCTCTTCACCTTCGCCGACAATCCCGGCAAGGCGCCCTGCTTGTTCGACATCCTCGCCAACCCGCACGACGGCCCCTTCTACTGGGAGCGCTCCCCGTACACGATGTACGACCGGATCAGGATCCCGTTCTACGCGCGGTCGGGCTGGTGGGCGTACGCGCACATGCACCTGGTCGGCGCCTTCCGCAACTACAACGGTATCGCCGCGCCCAAGAAGCTCGAAATCGACGCGCCGGTCGTCGAAAAGCGCCCGTTGACCGACGACTACAACGCGGAGGTGCTGCGCTGGTACGACTATTGGCTGAAGGGGATCGACACCGGCATCATGGACGAGCCTCCGATCCGGTTCTTCGTCAACGGGAGCGGGGAGTGGCGGCGCGAGAACGAGTGGCCGCTCGCCCGCACCGCTTGGACCCGATTCTACCTGCGCCGCTGGGAGGAACTCGCGACCGAGCCGGAGGAGGCGATGGACAAGCCCGATGTCTTCGTCCAGCAGCCGCCCGACGAGACGGTGGCGATCGCCTCGGTACAGTATCTCTCGGCGCGACTGGAGGAGGACTTGGAGATCACCGGACCGGCCGCGCTCTATCTCCACGCCGCGATCGACCAGGACGACACCAACTGGATCGTTTCGTTGCGCGACGTCGCTCCGAACGGGAAGCAGGTCGAGCTGACCAAGGGCTTTCTCAAGGCGTCGCACCGGGCGCTCGACGCGGCGCGCTCCGAGCCGCACACGCCCTACCATCCACACGTCGATCCGCGCCCGGTAACCCCGGGGCAGATCTGCGAGTACGCGATCGCGCTTGCGCCGCTCTCGAACGTCTTCAAGGTCGGCCACCGCATCAAGCTGGTCATCTCCTGCATGGATCATGCCCGCGCGCGCGACTACGAGCTCGCGCCCGAGTCGCTCGGCCGCACCCACGCGCCGTGGCACCTGTGCAGCAGCAGAACGACCGTGCACAAGGTGTTTCACGACCGCGAGCGGCCGTCGCACCTGCTGCTGCCGGTCATCCCAGCGCGGTAACCGGGCTCCGGCCGGGCCGGCGGGACCCGCACTCGAAGGAAAGGAACCGAGGCCATGGTATTTGGCGACCTGCGCGGCTGGATCGATGCGCTGCGCGCGGCAGGGGAGCTGCACGAGATCGACGCGGAGGTCCATTGGGACCGCGAGCTCGGCACGATCACGCGCAAGGTATTCGGCCGCGGCGACGGTCCGGCGCTGTTGTTCAACAACATCACCGATCATCAGGATACCGTCTGCCGAAGACTGTTCACCGGCGGCCTGTCGAGCTACCGCCGCCTCGCCATGATGCTCGGACTGCCGAAGGACACCCCGGTCGGCGAGCTGGTGAAGAAGACCCGCGCAGTGTTCGCCGAGCGATTGCCGCCGAAGGTCGTCGCCACCGGTCCGGTGAAGGAGAACATCATCACCGGCGCCGACATCGATCTGCACCAGTTCCCGGCACCGCGCTGGCATGCGCGCGACGGCGGCCGCTATATCAACACCTATGCCGGATGCGTGACGCGCGACCCGGAGACCGGTATCCACAACGTCGGCATCTACCGCGGCCTGATCGGGCAAAAGAACACGATTCCGGTGCTGCTGTTCCGGCCGCAGCACTGGGGGCAACACTTCACCAAGTACGAGCGCATGGGCACGAACATGCCGATCGCCTATGTCTACGGCTGGGAGCCGAGCTTGGGTTTCTGCGCCGGCGGCGCACTGCCCGGCGGCGTGTGCGAGTACGACGTCATGGGCGCCATCCGCGGCGCACCGGTCGAACTGGTCAAGTGCGAGACCAGCGACATTCTGGTTCCCGCATCGGCCGAAATCGTCATCGAGGGTTTCATCTCGTCCGATCCGGCGACCTTCGAGCCGGAGGGGCCGTTCGGCGAGTTCACCGGCTACTTCGGCGGCGAGCGGGCGAAGCGACACAGCACTCGGGTGACCTGCATCACGCACCGCAACGATCCGATCATGCGCGGGACTCTGGAGGGTGCGTACCCCGGCCACATCAACGAGAACGCGATCATGAGCTCCGTTCAGCGGGCGGCGATCGCCTGGAACGTGCTCGACCGGGCCGGGGTTCCGGGCGTCACCGACGTGCACTGCCCGCCGATCCACATGGGCGTGGTGCTGATGATCCAGATCGAGCAATCCTATCGCGGCCAGGCCAAGCAGGCGGCAATGGCGATCTGGGGCTCGGGCGCGGCGCACAACCGCTACAAGCACATCTGGGTGGTCGATCGCGATATCGATATCCGCGACTACAGCGCCATCGACTGGGCGTACGCGTTCCGCGTCAACGCCGCCGAGGGCGACATCCTGACCGTGCCCGGGACCTTCGGCGTGCCGATCGATCCGAGCACCCGGCTCCCCGACCGCGACGCGCTGCAGTTCGGCACCGGCAAGTGGTGCCGCGTGCTGATCGACGCCACGGTCAACTTCGATTACCGGCGCGAGGAGGCGTTTGGCGGCGAGCGCTATCCACCCTCTGTGAAACCGCCGGCCGAGGACTTGGAGCGGGTCGAGCGTCGGTGGCATGAGCTCGGCTTCGAGGACCGGTGATCCGCCCGCGCGAGCGCTGCCTTCCGGCGCTTGTCACCTACCCGGCAAGCGGAGGAGCGACTCCATGAGCAGCAAGGCCTACGCCGCCGTACTGACCGCGGCTCGGCGATTCGACTACCGCGAGGTGGACATCCCGGACATCGGTCCGGACGAGGGGCTGCTTCGCATGGAGGCTGCCGGACTGTGCGGCACCGACTACGAGCAGTTCGACGGTCATTTTCGGGGCACAGTCTACGGCACCCTGCCGATGACGCCGGGCCACGAGATCCTCGGCTGGGTCGAGCGGGTGGGTGCGCGCGCCGCCGCGCGCTGGGACGTGAAGGAAGGCGACCGGGTGATCGTCGAGACCTCGATCCCGTGCGGCGAGTGCCCGGCATGCCGGGAGTCCCGGCCGATCTTCTGTGACCTCAACATGGGGTACGGGATCCGCATGGGGTTCGACGCTGCGCCGCACCTGTGGGGCGGCTACGCCTCGCACCTGTACCTGCATCCCAAGGCGCTGATCCACAGGGTGCCCGACGATATCCCCACCGACGCGATGAGCCTGTTCAACCCGCTCGCAAACGCGGTGCGCTGGGCGATTGCACGGCCGCAGCTCCGGGCCGGCCAGACCATCGTGATCGAGGGACCGGGACAGCGGGGGCTGCTCAGCGTCGTCGCGGCGCGCGAGCACGGCGCTGGGCAGATCATCGTCACTGGCACGCGCGCCGACGCCCGGCGACTCGCGCTCGCGCGCGAGCTCGGCGCCACCGCCACCATCACCGTCGAGGACGAGGACCCGGTGGAGCGGGTGCGGCAACTCACCCACGGGCGCCGGGCGGACGTCGTGCTCGATGTCTCGTCCGGTGCGACCGAGCCGATCGTGCAGGCGATCGACATGGTGAGGAAGGGCGGCGCGATCGTCGTCGCCGGCGTGAAGACGCGCAACGCGATCCGCGAGTTCTATACCGACCGCCTGCTCTTCAACGAGATCTCGATGCTCGGCGTGCTATCGTCGGACTGGGTCGACACGGAGCGGGCGCTCGCGCTGCTGCGGGACCACTGGCGCGAGCTGCGCAAGCTTTGCACCCACGCCTACCCGATCGGCGAAGCGGAGAGAGCAGTGCGTGTGCTCGGGCGCGAGATCGCCGACGGCAGCGATCCGGTCCACATCCATCTTGACACCACGCAGGCACCGTGACCGGCACCTGCCGCGGAGAGAACGTGGGAAAGCGATCATGACGACGCGGCTTCCGATTCGGCTCGCGGCGGGTTCCGGGCCGACGTTCGGCGTCGATGACCTCGCCTGCGCGGCGGCGACGCACCTGGGATTCTGGGCGGACGAGGGCCTGGAAGTGGCATGGACACCGGTGCATGGAGGCGTCGCGGCGATCAACGCCGTGATGGACGGTACGGTCGACGTCTCCTACGGCGGACTGGGTCCGGTCTTGCGCTGCCGGTCCGAGGGCAAGCCGGTGCGCATCGTCGTATCGATGGCCCGAGCGCTGGCGCAGAACCTGGTGGCGCAGGAGCGCATCGCGAGCACCGCCGAGCTGCGCGGCGCGTCCTGGGCGATCGACGGCTTCGGCGCGCTCAGCCATCACATGGCGCGCCTGGTGGTGAAGGCGCTCGGTATCCCCGAGACCGAGATCGACTGGCAGGCGGTCGGCCCGCCTCCCGAGCGGATCGCGCGCCTGCTCGCACGGAAGATCGACGCTCTCTCGTCCGCGTGGAGGAGGCGCTGTCGCTCAGCCGGGACCGCAGCAGCGGCCTGCGCACGCTGCTCGGTTTCGCCGAGCTCAAGGCGTTAGTGCCGGTGCAGCCGCACGGCGTGTTGGCGACCACGCAGGACTTCGAGGACGCGCACGCGGAGGCGCTGCACCGGCTCACGCGCGGCATGATCCGTGCCTCGCGCGCGCTGAATGACGATCTCGACGCCTTCCGCAAGACTTTTCAACATCACGTGTCGGTGCCGGTGCCGGAGGAGACGGTCGAGGCGATCTGGCGGCAGGAGCGAGAGGCCGGCGGCTTCGCCGTGAACGGCGAGACCACCGAAGCGCACTGGCGCGCCCAGGCAGAGGCCTTCTTCGCGCTCCACCCGAAGCTCGCACCGGTTCCGCCGTCCGCGGTGATCGCGTCGCGCTTCGTCGCCGATGCGCTCGACCGCCTCGGCACCCATCCGGGAGAAGACCTACCGCGCTGAGCGGAGCGGGCTGGGCCCGCCGCCGTTCCGAGCGCCTCAGACGAAGTTCGAGCCGCCGTTCACCTGGAGGATCTCGCCAGTGATGAAGCTTGCGCGGTCCGAGATCAGGAAGATGCCGGCGCTCGCCACCTCTTCCGGGGTGCCGAAGCGTCCCAGCGGGAAGCGCTTCACCATCTCGCTGCGCTGCTCCTCGGTGTAGCCGCCGATCATCGGCGTCTCGGTGATGCCGGGGCTGACCGCGTTGACGCGCACCCCGCAGGGCCCGAACGCCCGCGCGAACGAACGCGTAAGCGCGATGACCGCTCCCTTGGAGGCGACGTACGCCGGACCGCCCTGGCCCCGTCCGCCGGTGACTCCGAAGCTAACCGAGGTCGAGGTGCAGAGCACGATGGCACCCCGCCGGCGTGCCACCATGTGGCGAGCGGCAGCTTGGGCGATGAGGAAGGTGCCGGTGACGTTGACCGCCATGGTCCGGTTGCATTCGTCGGCGTCCAGCTCGTCCCAACGCGCCGATGAGTGAGCGGCGCCCCAGTGCGTGACTGCATCGAGCGCGCCGAAGCGCTCGATTGCCGCTGCCACCGCGCCCGCGCAGTCCTCGGGCCGCGAGAAATCGCCCGCGAAGCGGACCAGCCGGTCGCCGCTCCTCGCGAACTCGCTCGCCATGCGCTCGGCCTGCAGGTCCATCGCGACGACATTGGCGTTGTCGGCCAGCAGCAGCCGGGCGCAGGCGAGGCCGATGCCGCTGGCGGCCCCGGTCACGAGGACCGTTCTCGCCGTCATGTCGCACGCGCTCATGCGCGACTTGCCTCCGCGGCGGTCGATCGTCCGCTCCTGAGCGCCGCGCGCCGGATCTTGCCGGTCGCAGTCTTGGGCAGCGTCTCAGCGAATTCGACGACGCGCGGATACATGTGCGGCGCCCCGTGCCGCTTGAAGAAGGCCTGGAGCTCGCACGCCAGCGCAGGCGACGCCGATATGCCTGCGCGCAGCACGACGACCGCCTTGACGACCTGCGTCCGCGCGCCCGCGGGGTCGGGTGCCGGGACGCAGGCCGACTCGAGCACCGCCGGGTGACGCATGAGCACCGCCTCGACCTCGGCCGGCGCGATGTTGTATCCGGCGGTGACAATCATGTCGTCCTGCCGCCCGACGTAGAAGAGATAGCCGTCCTCGTCCATCCGCACCGCATCCTGCAGGATCGACCAGCCGTTGCGCACGGCGTTCGCCTGCACCGCGGGCTTGCGCCAGTACCGAATCCCGGTCGGACCACGGAAGGTCAGCAGCCCGGTCTCGCCCCGCGGCACCTCTGCGAACGACTCCGGGTCGCGCACCACGACCTCGAAGCCCGGAATCGGCCGCCCGCACGAGCCCTCCCGCACCGGGTCCTCGTATCGGGTGGAGCAGATGATGTGCAACGACTCGGTGGAGCCCATCGAGTCTCGGACCGCAACCCCGAGGCGGTCCCGGACGCGCGCCGCGACTGCCGCCGACAGCGTCTCGCCGGCGCTGCGCAGGTCGCGCAGCGAGGACGTGTCGCTGCGGCACTCGTCGACCGCCAGCGCGAGCATGTTGTAGTAGGTCGGCACCGCGCCCAGGATCGTGACCCGGTAGCGCTCGATCGCCTGCAGCATCGCCGGCGGCTTCTTGTCCTCCATCAACACCGCCGGCACGCCGAAGCGCAGCGGGTAGGAGAGAAAGAACCCGATGCCCATCGAGAACGCGACCGGCGGCTGGCCGGCGATCACGTCGTCGGTTTGCAACGGCAGCTGATAGGTGCAGAAACCGTCGGCGATCGCGAGCAGGTCGCTGTGGCTGATGCAGCAGCCCTTCGGCTCGCCGGTGCTGCCCGAGGTGTACAACACCAGCGCGAGGTCGTCGCGCCGCGTCGGCGCCGGGGCGAGCTCCGCGGAATGCGCCGCGAGGAGCGCATCGTACGAGAGGTAATCATCGCCGCTGCGCGCGCCGAGCGCGACGTAGTGCCGCACGTGCGGGAGATCGCCCCGCGCCTGGTCGACCTCGCCGGCAAACCGCGCATCGACGATGACCGCCCGCGCCTCGGTATCCCGCGCCCGGTAGGCGATGTCGGCCGCGCGCAGCAGCGTGTAGGTCGGCACGGCGATGGCGCCGATGCGCGCGAGCGCGAGCATGCACACGACCTGCTCGGGGCGGTCCGGGATGCGCAGCAGCACGCGGTCGCCGGGGCGGACACCGAGCGCGCGCAGGGCGTTGCCCAGGCGATTGACGTCGCGCGCGAGGTCGCGATAGGTCACGCGGTGCTCGCCGAACAGGTAGACGGCTCGATCGCCCCGGCCGAGCGCGATCGGCCGATCGAGCAACTCCCGCGCGGCGTTGAGCGCCGGAGGGTACTGCAGCTCGGGCAGCGCGAAGACGAGGTCGGGCAGATGCTCAGCCGGCGGAAGGCATCCGGCCGGCAGCGACTGGATGCTGTTCCCGAGCGCCGAGTGCGCTGCTGCGCCGGTCATGCGTTGGGGTGGATCTGCCCGCTCTCGAACTTCTTGGCTGAGGTGGTGCGATCGTACATGAGCCAGCCCTTGCCCGCCTTGAGGTGGTAGCGCTTGTTCCAGAAGAGGTCGTCGACATTGAGGACCAACTTGCGCAGCAGCCGCCCGCGCCGGAGCGCCCACGTCGCGAAGCGCATCCATGCGCCCGGGGGCCGGTTGAGCGGGCAGACCGTGATGCAGCGGGCGCAGTCGTTCCACTTCTCGCGATTGGCGTTCCAGTACGTGATGCACTTGTCGTTGTCGGCCACCCAGTGCAGGTAGCCGCGCTCGACCTGCTTCGGCCCGCGCGGCAGACACTGCGACGGGCACAGCGCGGCGCACTTGTCGCACATCTCGCACAGCTGCTGTACGCCGAGGTCCGCCCGGCGGTCGACCGCGAGCGGCAGGTCGGTGGTCACGGTCGCGAGCCGCTGGCGCGGACCGAACTCCCGGGTGATCAGGCAGTTGTTGCGGGCAAGCTCGCCCAGTCCGGCCTCCACTGCGATCGGCACCTGCAGCACGCGCTCCGAGACATGGAAGTGCGCGGTTGCGGGGTAGCCGAGCTCGCGGATGTAGCAAGCGAGCGAGGTCGCGGTCTTCGCCGATTCGAGGTAGCCGAAGCCGACCTCGGCGCCGTCGATGAAGCTCGGCGAGTAGCGCATCCGCTCGTGGTTCATCTGATGCGCGAGCGAGATCGCGTAGCGGTGGTCGAGCGCGATCGGCTCGCCCCAGCGGTTCTTGCGCGCGTCGATCCGCAGCCCGCGGTGCGAGTACACGTGATGACGCTTGAGCTCGCAGACGCCCACCAGGTCGGCGCCAAAGAACTTCGCGACCTCCTTGATGTGGGCCGCCATCTTGGCAGGATCGTTGACGGGTATTCGCTTCGGATTCAGCGGACCCTCCGCCACCGCCAGCAGCGATCGCAGCGGCGAGTTGAAGGGGCGGTTCTCGGGATAGAACACGCGCCGGAACGGGTCGACCGACTCGGAGGTCCAGCGCTGCTGAATCTTCTCGCCCAGCGCGCCGATCGCCGCTTTGGTGTGCTGCTGCTCGCGCTGGTCGAACTGCGGAATCTCGCCGACGACCGGGGTGGTGACCGAGGGCGCAGCTGCCTTCGCTGGCGCCCGATCCGGCCGGATTCCGTCCGGCAGCTCGCCGGTGAGTGTAGGAAAGAGCGATCGGATCTGTGCCATGGGGACACCTCCGCCGTGGAAGCAGTCAATGCATGACCGAGCCGCCGTCCACCACGATCAGCTGCCCGGTGACGAAATCGCTCTCGGCGCTCGCGAGATAGAGAAGCGTGCCGACGACGTCGTCGGGCGCGGCTTCGCGCTTGAGCGCTCGGGTGGCGACGTTGGCCGCGACGATCGGCGCGGTCCAGCTCTCGCTCTCGCGCACTCCCTCGCTCATCACCAGACCCGGCGCGAGGGTGTTCACGCGGATGCCGTCCTCGCCGAGCTCGCGCGCGAGGCAGCGTGTCATCGCGACCACCGCCCCCTTGGAGGTCACATAGTGCAGGAAGAGCGGCGTGCCCTTGAACACCGTGCCCGAGGAGATGTTGATGATCTTGCCATAGCGGCGGCGCCGCATCACCGGCACCACCGCCTTCACGCACTCGAAGGGGCCGCGCACGTTGACCGCCATCACCCGGTCCCACTCGGCGCTCTCGATCTCGAGCAGCGGCTGAGCGCCAGCTTGGCGAACAGCGCCGCGTTGTTGACCAGGATGTCGACGCCGTCGAACGCGCGCACCGTCGCATCCACCATCGCCCGCACCGATGCCGGATCGGTCACGTCGCAGGCCGCGGCGATCGCCTGGCCGCCGGCGCCGCGGATCGCGGCCGCGACCGGCTCGGCGTCGAGCACGTCGGCAACGCATACGCGCGCACCCTCGGCGGCGAGTGCCTCCGCATACGTTGCGCCGAGACCCTGCGCCGCACCGGTGACGATCGCTACACGAGCCGCCAATCGCCCTGTCGCCATGCTGACTGCCTCCCGGGTTAACTCAACCAGGCAAGCGAGGCGGGCACCGTATCGCCCAGCTCGCTCTCGCGCAGGCGCGCGACCTCCGCAAACTCGACGCGCCGGAAGCGCTCCTGCTCGCCCGCAGCCACCGTGGCATCGATGCCGAGCTTGGCGCGCACCCCCGCGTTGCCGATGCGCACGTACTCGTGGCCGCGCGCCTGCGGCACGATCACCAGGTCGCGCGATGCCTCGAAGCGAGTCGCCAGCGCGTACTCGACGTCGACCGGGTCGCGGATGTCGATGTCGTCGTCGACCACGATGACGAGGTCGAGATCCTTCAGCGCGCCGAACGCGGCCATGATCGCATTGCGCTGGAAACCCTCGTGCTGCGGCGAGCGCTTACGCACGCTCACGATCGCGTGGAAGCGGTGCAGGCCCCCGGCGGTCATCTCGGCGTCGACCACGACCGGCACCGCCGACTGCAGCACGCGCAGCAGGCTTGCTTCGAGCACGTACTTGCGCAGCATCACCGTCTCGCGGCCATAGCCGTTGATCGCGTGATACACCGGCCGATCGCGATGGGCGAGGAGGCTCACTTCGAACACCGGCGCATCGCCTTCCGGCGACTCGAAGCCGATGAACTCGCCGAACGGTCCTTCGCGGACGCTCTGGTCGGGGCACAGCTCGCCCTCGAGCACGATCTCCGACTCGGCCGGCACCAATAGATCCTGCGTCTGCGCCTTCACGACCGGGATGGGCTGCCCGCACATGCCGCCCGCCACCGCGAGCTCGTCGACCGCCTCGGGCAACTGCGATCCCATCGTGGCGGCGGCGAACTGCAGCGCCAAGTCGGCGCCGATACACACCGCGACCGGCAGGCGCATGCCGCGCTTCGCCGCTCGCTCGAAGGCGAGGCGCAGGTGCCGGCCGAAATCCAGCTTGATCGCCGTGCGGCGGGGGCCGACGAGCTGCAGGCGGTGATAGGAGGCGTTGTATACGCCGGTCTCCGGGTCGCGCACCACCACCACGCCGGCGGTGATGAACCGCCCGCTGTCGTTGGGTGCGTGGCGCAGCACCGGGAGCTCGCGCCCGAGGTCGAAGCCGTCGGCGAACGTCCGCGCGTAGGCAGGTGCGCTGTCTACGACCTTGGGCGGGAGCGGATTCGCCATCGCGCGCGCCACGAGCTCGCGTATGCCGCGGAAATCGACGCCGAAAGCAGCCTCGCAATTGGCCTGGCAGCAGAGAAGGTTGCCGATGACGGGCAGCGCATGAGCGTCGATCGAGTCGAACAGCAGTGCCGGGCCGCCGTCGGCGAGCTTCATCAGTCCAGCGATCTCGAGCTCGGTGCTGACCCGGCGTCCGACCGTCTTCAGCCTGCCCGCCGCCCACAGCCTGCGCAGCGCGGTGCGAAACCGGGTGTCGAGCACCTCGGGCAGCAGGGAGTGGGGCGTCTGCAGCATGGCAAGCGGCGGCCGCGGCCGATTCGGCATCCGTCACCCGGGTGCGGTTGACCGGGCGGGACGTATCGTGAAACGCGCGTAAAATTTCACACAAGGCTAGCGGAACGTGTGAGCGTTGTCAACCGCGCGCCTGCCAGACGCGGCGAAGGCCCTTACGATAGACTTCGCCCGGCAGAATCGCCGTACCGTCCATGTCGTCCGAATCGACGCCGAAAGACACCTGCTTCGTCACGATTGACGGACGCAGGATCGAGTACTCGCGCATCGAGGGCGACGAGCGTGCCGCGCCGGTGCTGGTCATGCTGCACGAAGGCCTCGGCTCGGTGTCGATGTGGGGGGAATTCCCGGCACGGGTCGCCCGCGCCACCGGCTGCCCGGTCGTCGCGTACTCGCGGTTCGGCTACGGCCGCTCTGCGCCTCGCGCGGCACCCTTTGCCGTCGAGTACATGCACGCCGAAGCCACCGAGGTGCTGCCCGAGCTCCTTCGCCGGCTCGGGATCTCGCAGCCGGTGCTCTACGGCCACAGCAACGGCGCCTCGATCGCGATCATCCACGCCGCGGTGACCGGTGGAGTCGGCGGGCTGGTGCTTGCCGCGCCGCATGTCTTCGTCGAGGAGAAGACCACGCACGCCATCGCCGCCGCGAAGGCCGCATTCGAGACCACCGACCTGCCGCGCAAGCTGGCGCGCTATCACGCCGATGCCGAGCACGCGTTTCGCGGCTGGAACGATATTTGGCTGCACCCGGATTTCCGCGCCTGGAACATCGAGCAATTTCTGCCGCGCATCAGCTGCCCCGTGCTTGCCATCCAGGGGCGCGACGATGAGTACGGCACGACCGCGCACCTGGAGGCGATCGAACGCAAGGTGCGCGGCCCGGTGGACCTCCTGCTGCTCGAGGACTGTGGACACGCACCGCACCGCGATCGGCCGGACGCGGTGCTCGATGCGCTGACGCGGTTCGTCGGCCGCCTGGGCGCACCGGGCGCCGACACGCCACGCCTCGGCGCGAGCGGGGACGCCGCGCGGCGGTCCGATGACCGGTAGCCTGGACGAGGAGCGCGTGATGACCGGATCCGCTTTCGAGCGTGAGATGATCGAGCGGCTCGTGCTCGATTTCACCGATGCGTTCAACCGCAATGACCTCGAATGCGTAATGTCCTATTTCACCGAGAACGCGGTTTACCAGGAGTTCAACGGCACGGTGAACCGCGGTCGCGCGGCCATCCGCGGGGCGTTCGAACCGCAGTTTCGCGGGCAGTTCGGCGTGATGAAGTTTCACACCGAGGATCTGTTCGTGGACGCGCCGGCTGGCAAGGCACTGATTCGCTGGCTGTGCACGTTGCACACCAAGCGCGGACCCGCCGGATGGCGCGGTCTCGATATCCTGCATTTCGAGAACGGCCGGATCAGCGAGAAGCACACGTACGCCAAGGCCGTGGTGCCGCGGCTCGATCCGGTGGGCGAGGAATAGGCTCGCTCGGCGCCGCCGCGAGTTCACTCCGGCGCGAGGAAATCGCGCAGATGCACCGTGGCCCAGTTCCGGGGTCGAGCGCGCTCGAACGTGCTGCGCTCTTCTGGGTCGCTCACTTCCGGGATCGTCGAATCGACGAACCACTTCGCTCCAGCGACGGCAGGCCAGCCGCGGTCATCAGCGTAGACCAGGCATTCGGTCGGCACCGACGCACCGCTGATGACCGCGACGTCCGACTGCGCGTGCGTGCGGCTCGCGATCGACCAGAACAGTTCCCGCGGGTCGGACGGGTCGACGTCCGCATCGACCGCCACCGCCCAGCGCGCGATCGTCGATGGACCGGAGAGTGCGGCGAGGAGGGCGGTCTTGGCCTGCCCTTCCACGCGGGGCAGGATGCGCACCGCGACGAGCTGGTTGGCGGCTTCGACCGGGCAGCGCACGTCCAGCACGTTCAGGCCGCCCTCGACGTCGCGCAGGTGCGCCGCCGTGAGCGTCTCGATGGCGAGCGAGGCGATGCCGCCCCAGTCGGCCGGATGGGCACCGACGTGCGCCGCGAACAGGATCGGATCGGGCGCTGCGAGAATGCGCGACACCGCGAAGGGGTCGCCGGCACCCGGCATGCCGCGCGCCCCGCGAGGCCGGGTATGCCGTCGAGTACCGTGACCCCGGCGGGATCGATCGTTCCCCGAAGCACGGCTTGCGCATCGGCCGGCAGGTGCATGCCGCTCGTCTCGGCGAGCGCGATTGGTCGACCGGCGAGACCACCGGCGAGCGCGAACGTAGCGCGACGGCCGTAGGTTCCGATGCCAGCGGCGAGATAGAGCGCGGGATCGCAGCCCAGCACCAGCGCGGCATCGAGACGGGCTCGAACCGACGCGCCGCGGTCGGTCAGGGCCGCGTGCAGGCGCGGCGTATCGAGTGTGATGACCGCCCGGCCATCGGATGCCAGTACGACGCGGGCAAGGAAGAGTTCGGGCTCGTCGCCAGGGGCTCCGCGCAAGACGAGCACGGCGGCGCCCGCGCGCGCGTCGGGTGCGCTCGCGGCGGGTACCGGCAGCGGCAGCCGGTCGGTCTCCTCGAGGCGCGCGGCCGTCTCTGCCTGCGGCGGAATCTCGGCTCCTAGCCGCCGGCACAGTTGCGCGAGCAGATCCCCCTCTGCGACACCGACCGCACGGCTCCAATCGGCGCGGCAGGTGAGGAGCTGGCCGGCGACGCGCCACCCGGGGAAGCCCTCCACTCGCGAGAACACCGATCCGCGACCACGGGTGCGGCGCGCAAGCCACGCCGCCGCGGCGAGGTTGCGCTCGGTCGAGACCTGGGTGTCGATCACGTAGAGGGCGCGATCGGCTATCGAGCGAGTGATCCAATCTGCAAACGGGCCGCTCATTCCGATCCCACCAGGTCCGTTAGACGCACACCTTCGAACCCCGGCGGGAAAGTGCGTGCCAGCGAATCGTGCTGTGACGGCGGCAATCCGAACGGCCTGGTGGCATCGATGAGCATCTTGGTGCCAACCCGCTGACTCCAGGCCTTCCCCGGATCCAGCGGCGACGCGTTGTCGAGCGAGAATACTCGCGTCCGGTCGATCTTGGTGAGTCCCGCTGCGGGATCGAGCCGCATGCCCAGGGCCCACAGCAACTCGCCCGGCTCGCTAATGTCGATGTCGCCGTCGACCGCGACGAGAAACTTCGGGTGGAGGTACGGGCTCGACGCCGCAGCCATCAGCGCGGTGCGGGCCTGGCCGGGGTAGCGCTGCTCGATGCGCAGCGCGACCATCAGTGGCGACATCGCGCCGATGCAGCGGATGTCGCGGATGTCTAGCATCCCGCCGTCGACGTTGCGCAGATGTTCGGCGAGCCTGACCTCCACCGTGGCGCAGGTGATCGAATGCGCGTCGGAGGGTGGCTGGCCGCACGTCATCGCGTAGAAGATGGGGTTCCTGCGACGGCTGAGCGCTTTCACGCGGAACACCGGCGAGTCGCCCCGCTTCGAGTACGTGCCGGTCACCTCGCCGAACGGTCCCTCGGCGGCGATGTCGCCCGGCGCGATTTCGCCCTCGAGCACGATTTCGGCTTCCGCGGGAACCTCGATGTCGACGGCTTCACACCGGACCAGCCGGACCGGCTCTCCCAGCAGCGAGCCGGCGATCGCGAGCTCGTCCACGCCGAACGGCGCGACGAATCCGGAGGCGAACATGATCAGCGGATGCCCGCCGATCACCATTGCCGCGGGCATCGCCTTGCCGCGATCGCCGTACATGCGTTGAATGCGCATCGCCTGGCGCGGCAGCATGTAGTAGCCGGTGCTCGCGCGGTCGTAGACCTGTGCCCGGTGCACCGATACGTTGCGGATCCCGGTGTCGGGGTCCTTGATGATGCACATACCCGACGCGATATAGCGCGCGGGGTCCTGCTCCGAGGTCCACATCGCGGGAATCTGCCGCAGGTCGACGCCATCGCCGGTCTGTATCACTTCCTTGACAGGCGCGTCGGTACGGTCGACGAGAACCGGCGCGACGGTCGCACGGACGCGCTCGGTGAAACGCGCGACGACGTCCTGTTCCGCTACGCCGAGCGCGACGCCCCACTTGCGCCGGTCGGCGACGATCTGACTCGCCACCTGCCACTGCGGCGCAGCGCGGATGCTCTCGAACAGACAGGCCTTGCCGAGGCCGGCCAGCGCCTGGAACGACAGCGCCGAAAGGTTCTCGTCCGGATCCACTTCGCGACGGATGCGGATCAACTCGCCCGCCGCTTCGAGCGCCCGGAGATGCCCGCGGATGGATTGGTCAATCACTTAGCACGGCCTCCGTCAATGATGGCGCCGACGACCGTACGTCGGAGAAGCAGCCGGTGCGCCGGGGCAAGAAGCGGTCGCGCGCGCGAGGGATCAGGCATTTCCGCCCAGATACGCATTGATCACCGACTCGTCGCTGCCGAGGTCGCTCGCGCGGCCCTCGAGCGCCACGCGTCCCTGCTCGAGGACGTAACCGCGATCTGCCAGCGCGAGCGCCTTGCGGGCGTTCTGCTCGACCAGCAAGATGCCCGAGTCCACGCCGCGAAGCTCGGCAAGGGTGAGGAAAATCTCTTCGACTGCTTTGGGTGCGAGCCCCAGCGAGGGCTCGTCGAGCATCAGCAGCTTCGGCTCGCCGACCAGCGCCCGGCCCAGCGCGAGCATCTGCTGCTGTCCGCCGCTCAGTGTGCTGGCGAGCTGTCGGCGCCGCTCGGCGAGCACGGGAAACAGCGCGAATACGCGCTGGAGCCGACGCGCGGACTCAGCGCGCGGCGCGAGGTACATTCCCGTGAGCAGATTCTCCTCGACCGAGAGGTTAGGGAAGACCCGACGACCTTCCGGGACCAGGCGGATGCCGCGCTCGGCAATCCGGTGCGCCGGAAGACCGGAGATCGACGCGTCCTCGAAACGCACGGTACCGCGCCGCGCGGCGAGCGAGCCCATGATCGTGCGCAAGAGCGTCGACTTGCCGGCGCCGTTCGCGCCGACGATCGCCACGATCTCGCCGCGTCCGACGTCGAGCTTCACGTCTGTCAGCACCTGAATTTCGCCGTAGCCGGCGCACAGTCCTTCGATCCGTAACATCTCAGTGGGCGACACCTAGGTACGCGTCTATGACGCCCGGGTCGGAGCGCACCTGCGCAGGGGGCCCCGATGCGATGAGCCGTCCGAAGTTGAGCACCAGGATGCGCGAGCAGACCTGCATCACGAGCTTCATGTCGTGCTCGACCAGCAGGATCGTATAGCCCTGCGCACGCAGTGCGTCGAGAAGGCGCCGCAGGTCTGCCGTCTCGGTGTCGTTCAGCCCCGCGGCCGGCTCGTCGAGCAGGAGCAATTCGGGTCCGGTGGCCAGCGCGCGGGCGATCTCCAGGCGCCTCTGGGCACCGTAGGGAAGGTGGGTCGCCGCCTCGTCTCGGCGTGCGGACAGCCCGACCCCGTCGAGAACCGCCAACGCTTGCCGCCGCCGCTCGCGCTCGCCGGCGGTCCGAAACGGCCAGAACTGCGTGGCGCGAACGGTTGCCCGGCACGCCTGCGCTACCAGTATGTGCTCGAGCACTGTGAGACTGGGAAACAAGCGGATGTTCTGAAACGTACGCGCGATCCCGCGGCGCGCGATCGCCGTCGGATCGCACCCCGAAATTCTCGTACCGCGGTGCAGGATCTCTCCCGCCGTCGGGCGGTGCACCCCGGTCACGAGATTGAAGACGGTAGTCTTGCCGGCGCCGTTGGGCCCGATCAGACCGACCAGCTCGCCCGCGTCGACGCAGAACGAAAGCCTCTCGACCGCGGCGACGCCACCGAAGCGCTTGTCGACGCCGCGTGCCTCGAGAATGACGCTCATGCGGCGTCGCGGCCGGAACGGGCACGCCACAAACGGATCAGGAAGGTGCGGGTCAGCAGGCCTTCGGGCCGTAGCACCATCAACGCGACCAGCAGCGCGCCGTAAGCAGAGAGACGCCAATCGGCGAGGAACCGTAGCGCCTCGGGGAGCAAAGTGAAGATCACCGCACCGAGGACCGCGCCCCAGAATGTCTGCATACCACCGAGGATCACGAACAGGACGGCGTTCGCGGACACCAGGAAATTGAAATTTCCGCTTTCGATATAGAGGGCGTAGTGCGCGAAGAGCGCGCCGGCGATGCCTGCGATGAGAGCACCCGAGACGAGGGCCAGAAGACGCGCGCCGGTGACGTTGATACCGATCGAACGGGCGGCCTGATCGTCGTCGCGAACCGCATACGCGGCGCGGCCGGCGCGTGACACCTCGAAGGCGAGAAACAGCAGCACGAACACGGCGACGAAAGCAGCAATCATCTCGAGCGACGTTCCGGACATGCCGCGCATTCCGTAGGCACCTCCGGTCGGCTCGAAATTCTGGAAGAAGGTGCGCACCACCTCGCCGAATGCCAGTGTCCCCATCACGAAATAGATGCCCTGCAGGCGCAGCACGGGCAGGCCGACCAGCGCGCCAGTGACGGCGGCCGCGCAGGCCCCCGCCGCCAGCGCCGGGTAGAGATTCCACCCGAGCTCGACGGTCAGGAACGACGAGACGTAGGCGCCGATCGCCATGAAACCGGCGTTGCCGAGCGAAAGGCGGTCGGTAGCGAGCATGGCATACGCCGATAGGGCGAGGAGGATGTTGATCCCCATCGATGCGAGCACGCCCTCGTAGTAGACGTTCACGTCTAGCGCCCCGCCTGTGCCGGAAACAGGCCCTCTGGCTTGAAAATCAGGAAGGCGAAAAACACCGAGAAGATGACGAAGTCGCGGTAGCCGGCGTAGAAGTATGCGTCGTTCATCGTCTCGATCAGTCCGAGCGCTAGCCCGCCGATCATCGCGCCGCGCAGGTTGCCGAGCCCACCTATCACGATCGCCACCATGCCGATCAGTCCCTGCCGGATGCCGATCAGCGGTGTGACCTGCGAGTACACGAGCGTGGTCAGCACACCGGCGACCCCGGCCAGCGCACCGGAGACGAAGAAGGTGGTGATGGTGATGCGCGACGGGTGCACGCCATGCTGCGCGGCAGTCTCCGGATCGTCGGAGGTGGCGCGCAGCGCGATGCCCCAACGCGTTCGGCGCACGAGCAGGTCGAGCCCGAACATAAGCGTGAACGCGGTCGCGAGGATCGCGATCTGCACCGCGGAAATCGAGAGTGACCCGATGGCGAACTGCTGCGGCTCGGCCGAATGCGGAAAGCGCGACGGTTCCGATCCGAACATCTGCGTCGCGACGTTCTGCAGCAGGATGCCGAAGGCGATCGTGGTCAGCATTGGCGACAGGAAGCTCGCGTGGCGGAGCGGATGGAAGCACACCCGCTCGACCGCCACCGCCACAAGCCCGGCAACCGCGAACGCCGCGGCGAGGTTCACCGGCAGCGGTGCCCCCAGCGCCGCGAGCGCAATGCCGGCGAACGCGCCGACCATGAACAGCTCGCCGTGCGCGATGTTGAGCTTCTTTAGCACCCCGAGGACCAGCGTATAGCCGATGGCGATCAGCGCATATGTGCTCCCCAGGGTGATGCCATTGACGAGCTGCTGACCCAGCATGACTCTGGCGAATGGCCGACGTAAGGCGTATCAGCGCCCGCCGACGACCTGCCAGTGACCGCCGCGCGCCTCCATCACGAGGACGTCCTTGACGCCGTCGCCGTCGTCGTTGAAACCCTTGCTCGCGACACCCTTGAAGTCGCGCAGGCCGGTGAAGTAGCGCATGATCTTCTCGCGATCGGCTTCGAGCGTCTCTGCGCGGTTCTGGACGCCTGTCTTGAGAATCGCCTCGACGATCATGTGCACGGCGTCCCAGGCGTTGACCGCGTAGTAGTCCGGCACCTGCGTGAACGGCCCGGGGTAAAGGGTCTTTGCACGTTCGGCGTAAGCGGCCTTGAACGCCTTGCTCAGGGGGTCGTCCAACGACTCGTGCCAGATGCCGCCGGCGAACACCCCTCGACCGCCTTGCCGCCACGCTCGGGCAGATTTCCTTCCATCAGGGGCGCAGTGCCGAAGAAGGGCTGCTTCATGCCCTGCTTGCGCGCCTCGAGAATGATGTTCAGGGCATCCGGTCCGAGCGCACCCAGCCCGACCGCGTCAGGGTTCAGCGACTTCAGCCGCGTGACTTGGGTGGTAAAGCCGAGGTCGCCGGTCTGGAAGGTCACCGGGTCTTTGCCGGTCACCACGTCGACGCTGTTCGCCGTCAACGCCGCGGGGATCACGCCAGTCCCGATCGCGCGGGCGACCGCGTCCTTGGTATCCGAAATCATCGCCACTCGCTTGAACCCATAGCGCTTCATCGCGGCCTTGACGACTGCGTCGGCGATCTTGTCCTCGGTGAGCGTGTTGCGGAACGCGTAGGGCCGGTTGGCCTTGGCCACCCCCGGCTTGGACGAGGCGACCGCCACCTGCACCACCTTCAAGCGGTTGCCGAGGGGGAAAGTCGCCTCGGCGGTGCTGCTGTAGTGCGGACCGACGATGGCGAGCACCTTGTCGTCGCCGGCGACCTTGCGCACCGCGCTGATTGCCTCCTGGGGGTTGGACCCTTCGTCGGCAAAGTACAGCTTGATCGGCACCCCGGCCACGCCGCCCTTGGCGTTGATCACATCGACTGCGGCCTGCGCGCCGATCGCTTCGCGCTTGCCGACGTCTGCGGCATGCCCCGTCACCGGCACCACGACCCCGATCCTCACTTCGCTTCCGCCAAGCTTCTGGGCGGTCGCGTGGCCGGCAACGGCCAGCGCGACGACCGCCAGCACCGCCGCGAGATTCTTGCGCTTCAGGTTCATCGTCATCCCCCTGTTGGTGAGTTTCAAACGCATCGCCTTCCGGGCCTAGGCGTCGGGGCGCTACTCCCCGGTCGTGCCCGGTAGATCCTCGTAGGGCCGCCTCGGCGGCCGAGGCTTCGGCGACCACATCACGCTGCGCGGGCGCCGTGCCATATGCTCGATCAGCGCGTCGAGCGGCCCGTACTCCATCACCATCGCCATGCAATGGTGCACGCATGCCGGCCGCTTGCCTTCCTGCTGCACGCGCCGCGCGCAGAGGTCGCAGAGGTCGGTGGGAATGGGGACGTAGTTGAACGTCTGCCCGCCATTGAGCACCTGCTCCACGACCTTGATGCCGTACTCGGTGGGGCCGAGGTCGTGCTCCTGGCGGCAGGCGGCCTCGCAGGCCATGCACCCGGTGCAGAACTCGACGTCGATCCAAAGCCCGCGCGCACTCATGACACGCTCCCTTCGCTTGTCATGGCGCTCGTTCCTCGACTTTGCGGATCCGGCACAGGAGGGACTTGACCTGCGCGCCGCCGAAGCCGGTCTTCGAGTGCAGGCCGCCTGGAATCAGCTCGTTGCCGTTTGCCTCGTAGGCGCTGAAGTCGGCGTCCTCGCGCACCCGCTCCGGATAGAACCAGCTGTGCTGCGTCAGGACCAAGCGCGGATGGACCAGGCTGTAGCGCGCGCGCATCTTGATGCGGCCGAACTGGTTCTCGATCCACACCCAGTCGCCGTTCGCGATGCCGTATTGCGCAGCGGTGCGCGGATGGATCTGCGCGAGCGGCTCGGGATTCATCGCCCTCAGGCTTGGAATGTTGCGAAACTCGCTGTGGAAGAACGCGATCGAGCGCGATCCGGTGTTGAGGATCAGCGGATACTCCGCCGCCAGCGCGGGCGTGCTGACCGGGCTGAATTGCGGCTCGGTGTACGAGGGCAGGGGGTCGTAGCCCCACGCCTTCATGCGAGACGAAGCAAGCTCGATCTTGCCCGACGGCGTCTCGAAACCGGGTTTGCCGTCGGCGCGCAGCAGTCCGCGCTCGTGGCGCGCGTAGGGCAGCTCACGCGACCCCGCGCGCGGCAGGATCCAGCCTTTCTCGCGCACTTCCTCGAGGCCGATGCCCGAGGGCTTGAGGTAGAACCGGTACAGTTCCTCCAAGGTCGCGTACTGGAACTTGGTGTTGAACCGACGGGCCAGCTCGAAGCAGATTTCCGCGTCCGAGCGGCACTCGCCGACACGCAGCGCGCGGTTCTGCGACGTGAGCGGAGACCACCACGCGCGTACGCCGTCCCGCTCGGCGAAGCTAGAAGACGGCAGCAGGACGTCGGCCAGAGCCATCGCAGTCGGCGTCATGAACAGATCGACAACGACGTTGAACTCGAGCGACTCGAAGGCTCTGCGCCATCTGCGCGGGTCCTGGGCCCCGACGACAAAATTCGTGCCGGCGATGAAGGACGCCTTCACGGGATAGGGCTTCCCGGAGAAGATCTGGTCGATTACGGCGTCGGGCTGGGCACGCCAGTGCAGATCCCGGACGATCGGATAGCGATCGGCGCCGATCCGCTTGGCGAACTGCTCCCGGGGCATCGCGTCGCCGTACATCGCCTCGATCGCGGCCTGGCTCATGGGATAGGAGGTCACCCCGTAGGCGGGACGAGCGACCACCATGCCGCCGGGCTTCTCGACGTTTCCCGTGATGGACCACAGAGCATTTATCGCCAGCGCCACGGTGAGCCCCTCGGGCGCGAAATCGATCGGTACGCCCCACTGCAGGGCCGAGGGCCGGCCGGCGGCGTAGAGTCGGGCCGCGGCGGCTATCTTGTCGGCAGGAACCCAAGTGATCTGCGATACCTTGTCGAGCGGATATTCCTGCACCCGCGTGCGCAACTCGTCGAAGCCGATAGTCCAGTCCCGGACGAACGCCTTGTCGTACAGACCCTCGTTGATGATGACGTTGAGCATTCCGAGCGCGAGCGCGCCATCGGTGCCGGGGCGCACCGGGAGCCAGATCGCGGCACGCGAAGCGAGCCAGTTGTAGTTCGGATCGATCACCACGAGCTTCGAGCCGCGCTTGAGCGCGTGCACGATCCAGTGACCGTGCAGGCCGTCATTGCAGGTGGCCACTGCATTCTGACCCCACACCAGGTAGCACTCGGGCACGCGCCACGCGGGATCGTCGTAGCGCTTGCCCGAGAACTGCGAGGAATCCGGCACCACGTAGTCGCCCATCGCGATCTTCATCGACAGGAGCCGCGGGTGGTAGCACGAATTGCCCGGCAGCGACTGCATCCAGTTCGGGCTGCCGAAGTTGTAGGCCAGCATGACCAGCCAGCCGCCGACGTCGCGGCCCGTGCCCTGCACGAACAGCGTGGACTCGGCGCCGTACCGGGCGCGGACGCCCGTCATACGCTGCTCGACGAGTTCCAGCGCCTCGTCCCAGGTGGCCTGCTGCCACGTGTCCGTGCCGCGGGGGCCGCGTCGGATTAGCGGATGCAGAAGCCGGTCCGGGGCGTGGACGTACTCGCGCAGTGCAAGCGCGCGCGGACATAAGGTACCCAGATTGTAGGGGTGCTCGGCAATGCCCTCGACCTTGAGCAGCCTGCCGTCGCGCACGTGCAACTCCACGCCGCAGCCGCCGTGGCAGCCGGTGCCCGCGGACCAGGTCGTCGAGCGCACCACCTTGACTTCGCTCTGGCCCTTAGCGCTCATTGCCATATCCCCACCGCTCTCGTATGCACGCCGTAGCCCGCGTGTGCCTGCACAGCGTTCGGGCCTGCGCGTTCCGTGGATTTGCCTGGCCCCTGCACGGGTGCTAATATTTTACATAAATTTCTTGGAAACACCAGGAGCGCCGATCCGATGCCGGACAAACCGACCAGCCGACACGGCCTAAGCCGATGAAGGCGCGTTCGGCAGCGCGGCCGGCGCGACGAGCGGCGCGCCTACGCGCACGGCGTGCATTATCGGGTCGACGCGCGACTGCGGGCACCGCGACGACTGCCGAAGGAGGTCGGCGGCTGAGCGAAATCGCGTTCGAGGAGATCAAGCGCCGCATCATCCGCATGGACTATCGTCCGGGGGCCTATCTCAGCGCGGCCCAAGTACGGGCGCAGCTTGGGCTCGGCGCGACGCCAGTCAATCAAGCGCTCAACCGCCTGATGATCGAAGGCATGGTCGAGGTGGTTCCGCGCAAGGGCGCGATCGTCCGGCCGGTCTCGCTCGAGGAGATCCTCGACATCATCGACGTGCGTCTGGTGGCCGAGGTTCACTGTGCACGGCTGGCCACCGAGCGCGCGACCGAAACGGAGATAACCGACCTCTGCGCGATGCTGGATCAGGCGGTGCCGCTCATCGAGGGGCGCGACGTCGAAGGCTTGATGCTGCTCGACCGCCAGTTCCACATCCAGCTTTCGAACGCGGCGCGTAACGCTGTGCTGGGCGATGTCCTGCGCTCCTTGCACGAGCGCAGTCTGCGGTTCTGGTTCATCTCGCTTTCGGACGACAGACACCTGCGGCAGGTGCTGGTCGAGCATTGCCAGATCGCCGAAAGCATTCGGGCTCGCGATGTCGACCGCGCGTGCGCCACGATGCGCTCACACATCGAGTCGTTTCGCGCGGCGATCATGCGCTCGTCGATACCCTGACGCGAAGGCCGGCCCGGATCCTACGCGCGGTTCGCCTGCCGCGCTTCGCGCTCATTCAGACGCCAGTCAGCCGGAACGCCGCCGCGGGCCGCTACCCGGCGCTCCCGCTGCCGGGCCGCCGCGTCGGGTAGCTACCACCGTCACAATGCGCAGGCGACGCGCATCCCTGGTCGATCGCGCGCAGCGCGTCGAGGCTCCTCGGCGCGCTCGGCGCCGCCGATGAGGCGCGACCGCACGCCGAGCGCGGCCAGCTCCTCGTGCAGCTCGCGCGCGGCGCGCTGCCCGGTGCAGAGGACGACGGTGTCGCAGGCGAGGACGTGCGGCGCGCCTTGGTGCACGTAGTGCAGGCCGGCCTCGTCCACGCGCGCGTACTGCACGCCCGCGACAAAGCGCACGCCGCGGCGCGCGAGTTCCGCCTTGAGCGCCCAGCCGGTGGTGAGTCCGAGCGTGCGTCCCGGCGGCGTCGAGCGGCGCTGGAACAGCGTGATGCGGCGCGCCGCGGTCTCCGGTGCGGGCTGCGTCAGCCCGCCGCCGGCCGCCCCGGTGGTGTCGACGCCCCATGCGGTGAGAAAGTGCTCGGTGCGTCCGGCGTCCGCCGGCGCGCTCAGGAACGCCGCCACGTCGAAGCCGATGCCGCCGGCACCGATGATCGCCACGTCGCGCCCGGCCGCGCGCTCGCCGGAGAGGATCTCGTCGTAGCGCACGACCTTGGGATGATCGATGCCGGCGAGCTCCGGCATGCGTGGACGCACGCCCGTCGCGACGACCACCTCGTCGAAGCCCGCGGCGGCGAGCGTTCGCGCATCGGCGACCGCGCCGAGCCGCACGTCGACGTGGGTCTCGGCGAGCCGCGTCTCGAAGTAGCGCAGCGTCTCGGCAAACTCCTTGCCGGGGATTTCCTTCGCCAGGTTGAGCTGCCCGCCGATGCGCGCGCCGGCCTCGTAGAGGGTCACGTGGTGCCCGCGCTCGGCGGCAGCGAGCGCGCACGCGAGGCCGGCGGCGCCGGCCCCGACGACCGCGACCCGCTTCGCGCGCGGCGCCTGCCCGGTCGGAAACTCGGTCTCGCGGCCGGCCCGCGGATTGACCAGGCAGGTCGCCGGCCGGTTGGCGAAGAGGTAGTCGAGGCAGGCCTGGTTGCAGGCGATGCAGGTGTTGATCGCGCCGCTGCGGCCGGCGCGCGCTTTCGCTGCGAATTCGGCGTCGGCGAGGAAGGGTCGGGCGAGCGAGACGAGGTCGCCCACGCCGTCGGCGAGGACCCGCTCGGCAAGCTCGGGCGTGTTGATGCGGTTGGTGACCATCACCGGGATGGCGACGGCGTCCTTGATGCGCTTCACGGCGAACGTCCAGGCGGCGCGCGGCACGGAGTAGGCGATCGTGGGCACGCGCGCCTCGTGCCAGCCGATGCCGGTGTCGAGGACATCGACGCCGGCGGCGGCGAGCAGGCGCGCCTGCTCGACCGTCTCGGCGGCATCGAGGCCGCCTTCGACGAGGTCGAGCGCGGAGATCCGGAACACGATCAGGAAGTCGCGCCCGACGCAGGCGCGCGCGCGGCGCACGATCTCGAGCGGAAAGCGCATCCGGTTCTCGAATGTTCCGCCCCAGCGGTCGTCGCGGCGGTTGGTGCGCGGGCAGGTGAACTGGGTGACGAGATAGCCCTCCGAGCCCATGATCTCGACGCCGTCGTAGCCGGCCTCGCGGGCGAGTCCGGCCGTGCGCGCGAAGTCCTCGACCGTCTGCGCGACCTCGGCATCGGCGAGCGCGCGGATCGGGCGGTGGTTGATCGGCGACGGGATGTCGGAGGCGCCCACCGGCGTGGCGATGCGCGCGTAGCGGCCGGCGTGCAGGATCTGCAGGCAGATGCGGCCGCCCTCGGCGTGCACCGCGGAGGTGATCTCGCGGTGGAAAGGGACGCGCGCGGCGTCGGCGAGCGCATCGGCGTCCGCCTCGAGCACCCCGTCCGCGTTCGGCGCGACACCGCCGGTGATGATGAGCCCGACGCCGCCGCGCGCGCGCTCGGCGTAGAACGCGGCGAGCTTGCGCGCGCCGTCCGGCTCGCACTCGAGCCGGGTGTGCATCGAACCCATCACGAGCCGGTTGGCGAGGCGCGTGAAGCCGAGATCGAGCGGCGCGAAGAGACGCGGAAAAGCGTGCTGGGCCGGCGGACTCGGTTCGCTGAGCACGGGGGAATCCCCAAGACTGGTTGCGAGCCGGGCGATTATCGTCGGTGCCGGCATGCCTGCTCAAGCTTGGATCGGCGACATGGTTGACACGAGCGCGACGAACTCTCTATTGACACGAGGGCGACGAACTCCCTATAGTCCGAGCCGATACGCGAATAAGAATTCGCAATCCGAACAAAGCATCGGGAGCAGCCTGCACGTGGTTTTGCGATCTTCGCGGCACGGCGAGAGGCCGAGTGTTTCGGAAAACCCGAAGAACCTGGTCCAGTCCCTGGCCAAGGGATTTCGCGTGCTCGAGGCGTTCTCCGCCGTCGAGCCCGAACTGCCGCTCGCCGAGCTCGCCCGGCGCGCCGAGCTCGACAACGCCACCGCGTTTCGCCTGCTGAACACGCTCGTGATGCTCGGCTACGTCGAGCGCGCCGCGCGCGGCCGCAACTTCCGGCTGTCGCTGAAGGTGCTCGACCTCGGCTTCAACGCGATTGCCCGCATGGAGATGCGCGAGCGCGTGCGTCCGGTGCTGCGTTCGCTCGTCGGCGAGGTGAACGAGGCCGCGAGCGTCGCGGTACTGGACGGCGCGGAGGCGGTGTACATCGAGCGCGTGCAGGCCGGCATGGTCCGTCTGGGCGTCGACGTGCGCGTGGGCTCGCGGATTCCCGCGTACTGCTCTGCGGTTGGGCTTGCGATCCTCGCCTGCCTGCCGAAGAGCGAGCAGATCCGCATCCTCGGTCTCGCGCCGCGCGTGAAGCTCACGCCGCGGACCGTGACCGACCAGCGCGAAATCCTGGCCCGCCTAGCGCGCGTTCGGCGCGACGGCTATATCGTGGTCGACCAGGAGATCACGAGCGGATTGCGGGCGCTCGCCGCGCCGGCGCTCGACGTGGACGGGCATCCGATCGCCGCTGTCAGCGTGGTCGCGCCGGTGCTGCGCATGCCGCTCGAGGCGTTCTTGAGGGAAGGCCGTCAACCCCGTGCTGGATGCGGCGCGTACGATTTCCAAGGCGATGCAGTCCGGCGGCGCCACCGCGCTGCCGCCGGCGGCGTGATGGGGTGACTTACCAACTGTGCGTGTGCGAGGAGAGCAAGCGATGGCGAAATGGGACTACAAGGGCATACTCCCGGCGATGCAAGTGCCGTTCAAGCCCGATTACTCGATCGACGAGGGCGAGCTGCGCCGGTTCACGGCGCGGCTCGGCGCCACGCGGGGCATCACGGGCCTGGTGACGAACGGACACACTGGCGAGGTGTTCGCGCTCACCGCGCCCGAGCGCGCCGAGGTCACGCGGATTGTGGCCGACGAGGTGAAGGACAAGATGCCGGTGGTTTCGGGCATCTGTGTCGAGGGTATCATCGACGCCTGCGAGCACGCGGTGATGGCGCGCGACGCCGGCGCTTCCGCGTTGCTCGTCATGCCGCCGCACCAGTGGCTGCGGTTCGGCATGAAGCCCGAGCACGTCATCGAGCACTTCAGCGAGATCGGCAAGGCGTCGGGACTCGATCTGTTCGTGCACGTGTATCCCTCATGGACGCGAGCTGCGTACTCGTGCGAGCTGCTGGCCGAGCTCGCGCGGCTGCGGCACGTCAAGGCGTTCAAGCTCGGTACGCGCGACATGAACAAGTACGCCATGGATATCAAGGCGATTCGCGACGCCGCACCGGAGAAGACTGTTCTCACATGCCACGACGAGTACCTCCTGCCGTCGATGGTCCAGGGTGTGGACGGCGCGCTGGTCGGCTTCGGCTCGTTCCTGCCCGAGAAGATCGCGGCGCTCTGGGAGGCGGTCCAGGCGGGCGACCTCAACCGGGCGATGCAGCTCCAGCTCGAGATCAACCCGCTCAAGCAGGCGGTCTACGGCTTCGGCGAGCCCACCGGCGAGGCGCACGCCCGCATGAAGGCAGCGATGGCGCTCGCCGGCCTGATGAAGTCGCCGCTGTGTCGGCGACCGGCGCGGCCGGTCGAGGGCAAGGACCTGGCGGCGATCAAGGACGCGCTGCGCGGGGCCGGTATGCTCCAGCGCGAGGCGGCGTAGCGTGCCGTTCGCGAGAGGTTCGTAGACACGCGCGGCGCGTACGGTCCGTGCCGACGCGCCGCGCTTGCATCCCGTCGAGAGGAGGAGTGTGAAATGAGATCTGCATCCAGAAGGCTGTATCACGCGCTAGGGGCGGTGGCAATCGGCGCCGCGCTGGCGACCGCCGGCACGGCACGCGCCGAGGAGATCAAGTTCGGCGCGATGCCGCTCGGATCGATCTGGTACGTGTTCGCCGCGAGCTTCTCCAAGCTCATCCAGCCGACGCTACCGGCCGGGTCCAAGATGGAAGTCATCGCACGCGGCGGCGGCGTCGGCAACCCGATCGCTGTGGACAGCAAGAAGGCCGACGTCGCGCTAGCCAACGTCTGCACGTCGGTCTGGGCGATGAACGGCGAGCCGGAGATCTACAAAGGCAAGAAGTACCCGAACATCCGCGCACTGCTCGGCGGGCTGAACGAGGTATGGATCGCTGCGATGCTCACCGAGGACTACATCAAGCGCACCGGCAACGACACGCTGGAAAAGGCGCTGCTTTCCAAGCAGCCGCCGCGGGTCATTATGAAGCCGGCCGGCAGCACGGTGCCGCCGTCGGTGCGGATGGTATTCGAAGGTCTCGGCCTGACGTTTGAGAAGTACAAGGCCGCGGGCGGCGAGATCATTCAGGTGGGCGTAAGCCAGATCCCTCAATGATGCGCGACGGGCGCGCCGATCTCTACTTTGAGAGCGTGTCGCCTGGCCATCCGGCCACCACCGAGGTAACGCTCACCGTCCCAGTGCGCTTCGTCGATCTGCCGCAAGAATCGCTCAAGGTGCTGGGCGCGAACGGACTCAAGGTGCACCCGCTGCCGCAATCCTTCAAGGGCCAAAACGGCCCGACCAAGGCGGCGGACTTCGGCACCAACCTGATCGTACACAAGGACATGCCGGAGGCGACCGCCTACGCGATCACCAAGGCGATCGTCGAGAACCGCGACGCGCTCGTCGCCGAGAACAAGGCGATGCGCGGGTTCGTCGCGAAAGACGCCTGGCGGCCGGAGAACGTCGGCATCCCGCTCCACCCGGGCGCGGTCAAGTACTACAAGGAACGTGGATGGATGTGAGGACGGTCGCGCGTCGGTAGCGCGCTCGTTCCGCCCTTGTCGAGGCAGGCGCCGGCCCGCCGGAAACCGGGCACCGGTGCCGTGCCGCCGCGGTAAGCCGGGCGCATCCCGCCGCGCAGAGGGAGACTCGTGGACACCCTGCAGCGTCTGGTGCGCCCGCGTTGGCTCGTGGCCGTCGGCTGGCTCGCGTTCCAGCTTTACATTCTGTACGAGCCGTTGCCACCGACGGCGCAGCGGCCGGTACACGTCGCGTTCGCGCTCGCGGCGACGTTCCTCTTCCTGCCGCTCGGCCCGGGCATCTGGCGCCGTGTGGTCGACTGGTGCCTGGTCGCCGGAACGATTGCCATGCTCGGCTACTACCTCGCCGACTTCCAGCGCCTGTACGAGCGCATGGACGGTATCGACGAGGTGCTGGTGCAGGACCTCGTCTTCGGCACGCTGGTCCTTCTGCTGCTGTTCGAGGGGACGCGACGCACCGTAGGCTGGAGCCTGCTCACGGTCGTGCTCGCGTTCGTGGCCTATGGGTTCCTCGGTCCATGGTTCCCGGGCTGGCTGCAGTTCGGCGGGTTCGAGTACGCGACGTTCATCGAGATCGTGACCATGGCGACGCACGGTATTCTCGGCGTTACCACGGAGACCTCGGTCACCTTCGTCTTCTACTTCATCCTGTTCGGGGTCGTGTACTCGGCCACCGGAGGCGGCGCGCTGTTCATGGACAGTGCGCTGCGCGCGGTCGGCCGTCGCAAGGGCGGCGCCGCGAAATCCGCGATCGTCTCGAGCGCCATGTTCGGCAGCGTGAGCGGGAGTGCGGTGGCGAACGTGATGGCGACCGGCGTGTTCACGATCCCGCTCATGAAACGGACCGGCTACACGCCGGAAGAGGCCGGCGCCCACGAGGCGACCGCGTCGACCGGCGGGCAGCTCATGCCGCCTGTGATGGGTATCGCCGCGTTCGTGATGGCCGAGCTGCTCGCCACGTCCTACGCGCGGATCGCGATCGCCGGGCTGATTCCCGCCGTCGCGTACTACTTCGCGCTCTACATGATCGTCGACCTGAAGGCGAGGCACCGGCGGGTCGGCTCGCTCGCGCCGGAGGAGATCGCCGCGATCCCGCCGATCCTGCCCCGGCTGCACCTGTTCCTGGCGCCGATCGCGCTGATCGGCCTGCTCATCGCGGGCTTCTCGGCGACGATGGCGGCGATGGTGGCGAGCGTGATCGCGCTGGCGTCGTGCTTCCTGCGCACTGCCACGCGGATCGGCGCGAAGGCGGCGCTCGAGATGGTCGAAGATCTCGCCAGCCAGGCTGCGCAGGTGGCGATTCCCATCATCACGATTGGCATTATCATCGCGGTCGCGATCCAGTCGAACCTCGCGCTGAAGTTCTCGACCCAGCTCATCTCGATCTCCGGCGGGACCCTGATCGGCGCGATGCTGTTCATCATCCTCGGCTGCCTCATCATGGGGATGGGCCTGCCCACGGTCGCCGCGTACATCATCGGCGCGATCGCTTTTTGTTCCGGCGATCACCAGGCTCGGAATCGACACGCTCGCAGCGCACTTCTTCGTCATGTACTACTGCGTCATGTCGATGATCACGCCGCCGGTCGCGCTCGCCTCGTACGCCGCGGCAGGTCTCGCGAAGGCGGACGCGATGCGCACCGGGTGGCTCGCTTTCAAGCTCTCTTTCGTGCTGTTCCTGATCCCGTTCGCGTTCGCTTTCGATCCGGCGCTGCTGTGGTCGGGGTCCTTCGTGTGGATCGCGCTCGCGTTCGCATCGATGATGGCGGCGACTTTGGCCTGGGCGGTGATGCTGCAGGGATACCTCGTCTGCCCGCTCAGCTGGCCGGAGCGCGTCCTGTTCGGCGCGGCATCGCTCACGATCATTTTCGGCAGGACCGGAACGCTCGCGTGGGGCGCGGGCTGCCTGCTGCTCGCCGGGCTTGTCGTGTGGGGGGCACTACTGCGTCCGCGCGTACTCGGCAGCGGCGCGCCCGCGGGGGCGCCGCTCGAATGACGCTGGACCTGCGCTCCTTCCTGGCCGCGAGCACGGCGGAGTGCTGGCGTGTGGCCGAGCCGGTTTCGGTCGTGCACGAGATCACGGCCCTGCAGCACGCGCTGTCGGCGAGCGTGCGCTATCCCGTGCTGCAGATCGAGCAGCCGCTGCGCGCCGACGGAAGCACGAGCGCGATCCCGGTCGTGACCAATCTGTTCGCGAGCCGGTCGCGCGTTGCGCGCCTGCTCGGCCTCGCCGACGAGCGGAAGGCCGCGGCCGGGATCGCGGCGCTCGCCAACGCGCGGCGCGTGCCCGTCCTCGTGAGCGCGGCGCCGGTGCAGGAGCTCGTGAGCCACGGTGATGCCGCGAGCCTGTTCGACCTGCCGGTGCTGCGCCAGCACAGCCTGGACGTCGGCCACTACATCACCTCCGGTCACTGCACGACGGTTGACCCGGACACCGGTCTGGACAACACGTCGCTGCAGCGCTGCTGGGTGCGTGAGCCGCGCCTGATGACGTACTACCCGTATGAGGGCTCGCACAACGCGCGCAACGTGCGAAAGTGGTGGGCGCAGGGTCGTGCGTGCCCGTTCGCGCTGTGGATCGGCCATCACCCGAAGGTCATGCTCGGCGCGCAGGCAAAGCTCGGTCACCCGGAAAGCCACTGGGCCGCGGCGGGCGGCATCGCGGGCGCGCCGGTGCGACTGGTGCCTACGGTCACGCACGGCGAGCGGCTGATGGTGCCGGCCGATGCCGAGATCGTCGTCGAGGGCTGGGTGCCGCCGCATCGCCTCGCCGCCGACGGGCCGTTCGCCGAGTACACCGGGTACGTCGGCGTCCAGGTCGCGACGCCAGTCGTCGAGGTGACCTGCATCACGCGCCGCGCGGACGCCATCTACGTCGACTTCGGCGCCGGGCTCGAGGATCATCTGATTCCCGAGAATATGATGATGGAGGGCCGGCTCTACCAGCTCGCGCACGCGGTCGCGCCCACGCTCGCGAATGTGCACGTGCCGTTCTCCGGCCGGCGCTTTCACGCGTATCTGCAGCTACGCGATCCGCCACGGGGGGAGGTGCGCGACGCCCTGACCGCCGCGCTCGCCTACCGTCGACTGCGCACCGCGATCGCGGTGGACGAGGATGTTGACCTATTCGACGAGCGTGCGGTGCTGTGGGCGGTGGCGACGCGCGTTCAGTGGCATCGCGACCTGCTTCGCATCGATGGGCTCACGCATCCGAACCTGGATCCGTCGCTGCCGCCCGGCGCGGCGACGATCACCAAGGCGGGCATCGACGCAACGTTGCCGCCTGCGCGCGCGGCAGGCCGGCCGCGGCCGTTTGCGCCCGTGAACGCGATGCCGGAGGCGGCCCTCGCGCGGGCGCGCGCGCAGGTCGCCGCGGCGGACGACGCAGGTTGGCCGCGCACATGAGCGGCGCGACTCCGGCGTGGGAGAAGCAGGGCGCGACCGCGTGGGCACAGTGCCCGCAGTGCGCGAGCTGGTTTCCGGTCGCGGTGCCGCTCGTGGCGCTCGGTGCGGTCGACCTGCGCTGCCCCGGCTGCGGCGCGGCGTTCAGGCCGGAGGCCGCGCGCGACGTGCTGCTGCCGTGAGCAGAGGGCGCGGATGGGCAAGGGCGCCGTCTTTCCTTCCGAAGCCCGGTGGTCGACCGACCCCGAGACCGGCACGCGCATCCGCCAGGTGACGGCACATCGGTCGATCCATCACCATCCGTTCTTCTTCGTGCCGGCGTGGGACGACGCGATGCGCCGGCTGGTGTTCGTTTCGCACCGCACGGGCGTGGCGCAGCTCTACGCGGAGATTCAGGACGACGGTTGCATTGTGCAGCTCACCGACCGAGACGATCTCGTGGAGTGGTCGTTCTACCCGTCGCATGACGGCACGAGCGTGTTTTTCGTGGCCGGCACCGGCGCGTGGCGGCTCGATCTCGCGACGTTCGAAGAGGAATGCCTCGCCGATTTCGGCCGGGTCAGGATGCGTGAGCGCGGCATGGTCGGCGCCGCGATGGGCACCACCGCGCTCTCGAGCGACGACCGCTGGTGGGCGATCCCGGTCAAGGCGGAGAGGGTGGCGCGCTTCCATATCGTGGACACGCGTCGCGGCGGTGCCGAAGTGATTCTCGAACGCGACACCATCGGGCATCCGCAGTTTCACCCGGACGATACCGGTCTCCTCTTCTACGCCGGCCCGCTGACGAACCGGATCTGGGTCGTGGGGCGCGACGGCAGCGGAAGCCGCAATCCGTATCCGCGCACAGATTCCGCGCAGTGGATCACCCACGAGAGCTGGATTCCCGGAACGCGCGAGCTCGCATTCGTCGACTGGCCGCGCGGCATGAAGGCGGTGAACGTCGACACCGGCGCGGTGCGCGACATCACGCGTTTTCCCGCATGGCACGCCGTGGCCGACTGCCGCGGCGAGCGCATCGTGTGCGACACCACGTTTCCGGACCGCGGGCTGCACGTGTTCCCGGTGCGCGGCGCCGAACACGCTGTCCGGCGTCTATGCTGCCCGCGCTCGAGCAACGCGGGCGCGCACTGGGGCGGGCCGTTTCCGTACAACGACGGCCCGCGCGAGGTCTACGCGCCGCAGCATACGCACCCCCCACCCGCGCTTCTCGCCCGACGGCACGCGCGTCGTCTACACTTCCGATGCTAGCGGGCACGCGCAGATCTACGAGGTCGTGCTATGAGTCGGCGGGCCGCCGAGCCGGCCGATCGGTCGCCTCCGCAGGCGCTGCGGGAAGCGATTCGCGCGGGTCGCCACACCGGCCCCACGCGCGGGCATGCGCTCGGGTATGTGCACTGCAATCTCGCGGTGCTGCGCCGCCAGCACGCGTTCGACTTCATGCTGTACTGCCAGCGCAACCAGCGCGCGTGCCCGGTGCTGGAGGTGTGCGACCCGGGCGACCCGGAGCCGAAACGGCTCGCGCCGGGGCGGACCTGCGCACCGATCTTTCGGCATATGACGTCTTCCGCGACGGCCGCCGCGTCGCGCGCGTGCACGACGTGCGCGACCTGTGGGCGGGCGACCTGGTGGCGTTCCTGATCGGCTCTGGAATCACGTTCGATCAGGCGCTCCAGCGCGCTGGTGTGCCGACCGATCGCGACCGCTGGGTGCTGCGCACGACCCTGCCGACCGAGCGCGCAGGCCGGTTCCAGGGACCGCTGGTCGTGACCATGCGCTGGCTCACGCCGGCGCAGGCGATCACGGCGACGCAGGTTTCGGCGCGCTTTCCGTTCAACCACGGCGCCCCGATCCACATCGGCGATCCGGCCGCGATCGGCGCCGATCTTGCGGCGCCGTTGTTCGGCCCGCCGGTCGAGGGCGTCCCCGCGGACAAGGTGGCGGTGTTCTGGGCCTGCGGTGTCACGCCGCACGAGGCGGCGCTCGCCGCGGGACTCGACCTGATGATCTGCCATGCGCCCGCGCACGCGTTCGTGACCGACATGAGGTCGGACGAGCTGCACATGCCGTGACCGTACGGCAACGGTCGCGATGCACGAAAGCGCCGCGATATAATGGCGGGGTGCTGCCCTGCATGCTGACACACGCACGCGCGACTCGCTCCCGCTCTCGCGCGCGATGACGGCCGCCGCCGCCACGCCGCTGCGCACCGACGTCCGGGTCATCGGCCTGGTGGGGGCCGGGCACGGCTTCTCGCATTTCTACCACCTGACGATACCGCCGCTCTTCCCGCTGCTGAAGGACGAGTTCGGCGTGAGCTACGCGGCGCTCGGCTCGGTGATGGCGATGTACTTTGCCGTGTCCGGCGTCCTGCAAACCGTCGCCGGGTTCGCGGTCGACCGCTGGGGCGCGCGGCCGGTCCTGCTCGGTGGGCTCGCGCTGTCGGCGCTGGGACTGGGGCTTGCCGCGATCGTCCCGTCGTTCGCATGGCTCTACGTCTGCGTGCTGGTCGCCGGCTTCGGCAATTCGGTGTTCCATCCGGCGGACCTCGCGCTCCTCAACGCCAAGATCGCGCCGCGTCGTCTCGGCTACGCGTTCAGCGCGCACAGCATCACCGGGTACCTCGGTTGGGCGGTCGCGCCGGTCTTCGCGGTTGCGGTCTCGAACGTCTGGGGCTGGCGCGGCGCGCTCGCCGTCGCCGCGGGCCTCGGTGCGCTGTTCGCCGCGTTCATGGCGACGCAGCGCATCCTCGGGGCGGCACGCGCGCCGCGCCGCGCGAGGCCGGCGCGCCGGCCGGACTGCGGCACGACGTGCGCCTGCTCCTCTCGACGCCGGTGATGCTCTGCTTCGCTTTCTTCCTGTTGCTCTCGATGGCGCTGTCGGGCTGGCAGACGTTCTCGACGACCGCGCTCGCCCAGCTCTATCCGATCGAGCTCGTGTTCGCCTCGAGCGCATTGACCGCGTTCATGCTCGGCAGCGCGGCCGGCGTGGCGTTCGGCGGCGTGCTCGCGTCGCGCTCGGACCGGCACCGTACGATCGCGGTGGGCGGCATGCTGGGCGGTGCGGTGGGCACGGTCGCGCTCGGCACTGCGGCACTCTCGGTCTCGCTCCTCGCTCCGATCGCCGCGCTCGCCGGCTTCGCGGTCGGCATCGTCGCGCCGGCGCGCGACATACTCGTGCGCGAGGTCACGCCGACGCATTCGCGCGGCAAGGTCTACGGCTTCGTGTACTCGGCGCTGACCTCGGCGGACTGGTGGCGCCGCTCGTGCTCGGCTGGCTGCTCGACCGTGGTGCACCGCAGCTCGTTTTCATGGTCGCCGCCGGGATGATGATCGCATCGATTCCGACAGTCGTGCTGCTGCGGCACCGCTTCGGGCGGTCCGCGGCCGCGCTGCGCGGCCGCTGATCCGTCGGCGGCGGCGTGCCGTCCGCGAGTGCCAAATTGTTGGCAGCCGAAGGCGTGTACGAATGCCGGTTGTCCGGTGTGCGCTCGCTCGTCCCGCGACCGCACTCGTTAGCATGGTCGGGTCGAATCAACGGAGTCTCGGGACATGAGCACGAGAAGCTGGATGTTCGCGGCCGCGCTGCTTGGCGCGGTGTGCGCGGCGCATGCGCAGACCGCCGAGACGGCCCTCGGCGGCGCGATCGGCGGCGGCGCCGGCGCGGCCGTCGGGTCGATGATGGGAGGTAAGAACGGCGCGATCGTCGGCGGCGCGCTCGGTGGCGCCGCGGGCGGCGCGATTTCCACCGACGGCGATGCGCGGACCGGCGCGGTCGTGGGCGGCGCGCTCGGCGGTGCGGCGGGCGGCGCGGTCGGGCACAAGCTGGGCGGCACCTCGGGTGCCGCGATCGGCGGGGCGGTCGGCGGCGGCGCCGGCGCCGCCATCGGGGCCAACGTGACCGGGGGCAGCGGCGGCGCTCAGACCGCGAGCCCGCCGAAACCGACGCCGCAATCCGGACCGCAGGTCGTGCACCACCATCACTACGACGAGGGCGGGCCGGGCAAGAAGCCCAGGAATGTGCCGAAGGGCAAGGCCTACGGCTGGCATCGCAACTTCGGCGACTGACCCCGCGGCGGGCCGCGCTCGCCCGCAGCATGCGACGGAAACCGCCCCGATCCGGGGCGGTTTTCTTGTTCGGGACGGCTTCGTCGCACGCGCGCCAGTGGCAGGACGCCGCCGAATCAGGCAGCATGCGAGCGGTCGCGCCGTGCACGAGCACGAGCTCGCGGGGTTAGCCGGAGCAGGTGAACGGTTTGAGCGGCGGAGAGAGCGCAGACGGAGCGCGCGTACGCATCGACAAGTGGCTGTGGGCGGCGCGCTTCTTCAAGACGCGGAGCCTCGCGGCTCAGGCGGTCGAGTGCGGCAGGGTGCAGGTGAACGGCGCGCGCGTGAAGCCCGCGCGCGACCTGAAGCCAGGCGACGTGCTGGACGTGCGCGTCGGCGCCCTCGCGTGGCGCGTCGAGGTGCGCGCCCTCGACGCACGCCGCGGACCGGCTGCGTCGGCGCGCGCGCTCTACGTCGAGGACACGGCGACCCGCACCGAGCGAGAGCGGATCTTCGCCGCGCGCCAGGCGGCTGGCGCGGGCGCTGGATCGCGCGGACGGCCAAGCAAGCGCGACCGACGCCTGATCCGGCGCTTCAGGGACAAGGATTGAGCGCGTGGCCGAAGCGCAGCTGCAATCCCTGATCGAGCGCGCTTCGGCCGAGCTGCAGGCCGGGCGCGCGGATGGGGCCGAGCGCATCTACCGCGAGATCCTTGCGCGCGAGCCGGAGCACGCGGTCGCGCTGCATTTCCTTGGGCTGTGCCTCGCGCAGACCGGTCGCGTGGCCGAGGGGTGCGCGTATCTCGCGCGGTCGATCGCGCTGCTGCCGGGCAAGGCGAAGCCGCGGCACAACTACGGCGTCGTGTTGCTCGGAGGCGGGCGACCTCGACGCGGCAGAGCGCGCGCTGCTCGAGGCGATCGCACTCGAGCCGCAGAACGCGGCCACGCATCACTACCTCGGCATGGTGCGGCAGCGGCTCTGCCGGCTCGGCGAAGCCGCAGCCGCGTACCACGCGGCGCTCGAGCGCGCGCCCGACGACCCCGCCGTGACGAGCAACCTCGGTTTCTGCCTGCTCGAGCAGGGCGACGTCGAGGGCGCGCAGGCGTGGCTGCGCCGCGCCATCGCGCGCGAGCCGCGCAACGCCGTCGCGCACAACAACCTCGGCTCGGCGCTCAGCGCTGCTGGCGACGCCGCCGGGGCGATCGCGAGCTTCCGCCGCGCGGTCGAGCTCACGCCGAGCTACGCTCTCGCCTGGTACAACCTCGCGCTCGCCTTGCGCCGACAAGGCGACTACGACGACGCGTTCGGCGCACTGCGCAGCGCGGTCGAGCACGGAGCGGACTTCGCTCCGGCCTGGCAGGGGCTCGCCGACGCGCTCGCGCACGCGCAGTTCGATGCGTGGGATCCACGCGCGGCGGAGGACTTCACGCGGATCCTGCGCCATCCGGCGGTCGATGCGGGAGTGCTCGCGCCCACCGCGGCGGCGCTGCTCGTGCTCGATCCGGCGTTCGGACCGGCGTTCCGCGGGCTCGTTGCCGGAAGCGCGCCGGCTGGCGAATGGAGCGATGCGGCGCGCGTGCGAGCGCTGGCGCCCCCGCTCCTGCTCGCGCTCATCGAAGATGCGGTCGTGCCGGAGCCCGACTTCGAACTCTTCCTGCGCGCGCTCAGGCGCCGGGCGCTCGAGAGCTGGGGGGCGGGCACGCTGGTCAGCGCGCCGCCGGCGGCCGAGCTGCTGTGCGCGCTTGCGCAGCAATGCTTTCTCAACGAGTACGTGTGGCCGGAGGGCGCGGACGAGGCGGCGGCGGTCGAGCGGCTCGCCGCGCGCGCCAGTGGGGGACTGTCGGCCGTCGAGGTGGCGCTGCTCGCCGCCTACCGGCCGGTCGCGGCCTGCCAGGGCTTGCGCACCCCACTCGATGCGGGTCCGGCATTCGCTCGCCTGTGGCGGCGACAGGTCGAGGAGCCGGCCGCCGAGGCACGGCTGCAGCAGGAGATCCCGGTCGTCGGCGCGATCGAGGACGCGATCTCGCGCGCGGTCCAGGCACAGTACGAGCGCAATCCGTATCCGCGCTGGCATCGCCTGCCGCGCACGCAATCCGCCGCATATCCGCTCGGCCGCGCCCTGCGCGCGCTTTTTCCGCACGTCGATTCGCATCGGCTGCGCGTACCCGAGGCGCCGCGGATCCTCGCGGCCGGGTGCGGCAGCGGGTTCCAGGTCGCGGTGACGGCGTCGCGCAATCCCGCCGGACGCGTGCTCGCCGTCGACCTCAGCCGGACGAGCCTCGCGTACGCGATGCGGCGGTGCCGCGAGCTCGGACTGACCAACGTCCGGTTCGCGCAGGCCGACATCCTCGGTCTCGGATCGCTCGGCGAGCGCTTCGACTGGATCGAGTGCGCCGGCGTGCTGCACCACATGCGCGATCCGCTGGCCGGGTGGCGCGTGCTTTGCGGGCTGCTCGAGCCCGGCGGCGTAATGAAGATCGGGCTTTACAGCGAGATCGCGCGGCGCGGCGTGGTCGCGGCACGCGAGCTGATCGCGCAGGCGGGGCTCGCGCCCGATCTCGCCGGCATCCGTGCGGCGCGGCAGCTCATCCTCGCGCAGCCGCCCGGCAGCGCGGTGCGCGAGGCGCTGCTGGCGGCCGACTTCTGGACCGCCTCGGGGACCCGCGACCTCGTCATGCACGTCGAGGAGCATCGCTACACGACGGCCGCTCTGGCGGCGATGATCGACGCGCTCGGGTTAGAGTTTCTCGGCTTCGAGCTCGACGCGCCCGAGACGCTCGGCCAGTATCGCTCGGAGTACCCGGGCGACCCCGGCGGCCGGTCGCTCGCGAACTGGGGCGCATTCGAGGCGCGCCATCCGCACGCCTTCGCGCGCATGTACCAGTTCTGGGTGAGAAAACCCGGGTGAGCGCGCCGGCGCCGGCGCCGCGTCCGCGGCTCACTGCGGCTGCGCGGTGCGCGAACGGCTCGTACTCACGACGCGGCCGGCAAGATCAAAGTGCGCATTGAACTCGTCGATGCCCTCGGGCATGACCGGCCCGTAACGCCAGGTCCAGACTTCCTCGCTGCGCGCCGGAAAGGTCATTCGCGCGCCCGGCTGGCCGAGTAGGCGCCGCACCTCGGCCTGCGCCATGCCGTTCTTCACCTGCGCGAAGTACTCCTCGGCGAGCACCTGGCGCAGCGCCTTCAGCACGCCGTCCGCCCCGATCTCGGCCATGTAGGTGACCAGGCCGGCGCGCCACTGCGCAAACTCCCACACGAGGGTGCCGTCGGCCTCGCGCCACTCGTAGGATGGCGCGCCCATCACCTTCAGCACCTGCTCGGCGCTCGACTCGCCAGGCTTAAGGTCGTGAATCCCGACGTCGCATGCCGCGACCGTGGCAGCGAGACCGAGCGCGGCTGCGATCCGACTTAGAATACCCACTTGGAGCTCCCTCGATGACGGTTCCGGGTATTATCGGACCGTTGCCGCGCGTGCGCCGGCACTCCGGAGGTCCGAACGAATGAAGATCATGAAGAACGCCGTGGTCGCGCTGCACTACGAACTGCTCGACGACCAGGGCGCGACGATCGAGCGCGGCAAGGAACCGTTGGTGTACCTGCACGGCGGGCACGCCGGGATCTTCCCCGGGTGGAGGAGGCGCTCGCCGGCAAGGAGGAAGGCGACGACGTGCAGGTGCAGCTCGCGCCCGAGGACGCCTTCGGGGAGCGCGACGACGCCCTGGTGCGTGACGAGCCGCGCGGACGCTTTCCCGAGAAAGTCGAGGTCGGCATGTACTTCGAGGCCGAGCTCAAGCACGGCGAGCACGCGCAGCCGGTGGTGTTCAAGGTCGTCGACGTCTCCGGCGACAGCGTGACCGTCGATGGCAACCATCCGCTCGCCGGCCGCGCGCTCGACTTCCGTGCGACCGTGGTGTCGGTTCGCCCGGCGACGAAGGAGGAGATCGATCACGGCCACGTGCACGGCGGCGGCGGGCACCATCACTAGAAGCCATCTCAGAATCGCGGCCTTGCTTCTTCGTCAACCGAGGTCGTACGAACAAGGGACGACCCCTTGGGAGTCCCCTCTCTTGCGGTTGCATTCTCATCTTGCGATAGGTTCCAGAACCTGTGTCAAGATGCGAGTGCCGTTGCGTGAGAGGGGGTCTACCGGGGACCTGCCCCCTCCCGCGTACGACCGCTCCCAGCGGAAGACGCACGGTCGCGATTTCGAGATGAGTTCAACGGCTTCACCGGCAAATGCAGCCTGAAACAGGTGGCGCGCCGCGGACGCTGCGGCGCATGGCGGGGCGCAGCCGCCCGCGGCGCTCGATCCGAAGCGCACGGCGCTCGTGCTGATCGACTTCCAGCGGGAGTACTTCACCGGCAACGTGCCGCTGCCCGAAGGCGAGGCGGCCGCGGCGAACGCCGCGCGCCTTGTGGAATGGGCCGATCGCGCGGGGGTGCTGGTGGTGCACGTGCATCACGTCGCGCCGAGCGCGCAGGCGGCGCTCTTCACGCCCGGCAGCGATCGGGTCGAGCCGCATCCGCGCCTGGTGCCGCGCGCGGGCCACCAGCGCATCAGCAAGACGCTGCCGAGCAGCTTCGTCGGCACCGAGCTCGACGCGTTCCTGAAGGGCAGGGGCGTCGACACCCTCGTCGTCGCGGGCCTGATGACGCACATGTGCGTCGATTCCACCGCACGCGACGCGGTCTCCGCTCGGCTACCGGACGGTCGTCGCCGGCGACGCCTGCGCGACGCGCGACCTGCCCGACCGCGGTACCGGCGCGGCGGTGGCGCATGCGGAGATCCACCGCGCGAGCCTGAGCGCGCTCGCGGACCGTTTCGCCGACGTGCTCGCGACGGCGGACATCGAGCGGCTGGCGTGAGTCCGGCATCGGCAGTCGATCGGCGATGAAGCAGCTACTCGGCATCGTCGTGCTCGCCGGCTTCACGGCCGCGGCATGTGCGCAGGCGCCGCGCCCGGCACCCGACATCGGGCAGAGCGACCCGCCGACCTTCGTCCCCGTGCGTTCCGGCGGCGCGCGTGCGCCTGACGTGGTCTACGTGCCGACGCCCGAGCCTGTCGTCGAAGCGATGCTCGAGCTCGCTCGGCCGGGGCCGCAGGATCTCGTCTTCGACCTAGGGTGCGGCGACGGGCGCATCGTGATCACGGCGGCGAGGCGCTATGGCGCGCGCGGCGTGTGCGTGGACATCGACCCGGATCGCGTCGCCGAGGCGCGCGAGAACGCTCGCCGCGCCGGCGTCGCCGACCGCATCCGGATCGTGCAGGGCGATCTTTTCGAGCTCGATCTCAGCCGCGCGACGGTGATCACGCTCTATCTGCTGCCGGACCTGAACCTGCTGCTGCGGCCGAAGCTCGAGAAGCTGCCGCGCGGCACGCGCATCGTGTCGCACGCGTTCGACATGGGCGACTGGGTGCCCGACCGCAGGCTCACGGTGGCCGGGAAGGACGTCTACCTCTGGGTCGTGAGGTAGGGCGCCCCGCGCGCCGGGCAGCGCGCGTATCGCGCCTAAGCCGCGGCCATCAGGTCGCGCAGCACGTAGGGCAGGATTCCCCCGTGCGCGAAGTAGTCGACCTCGATCGGCGTGTCGATGCGCAGCTTGACTGCGATCTCCCGCCGGCCGCCGTCCTTGCGCCGGATGACGAGCGTGACGTCCTGCTGCGGTGTGATCCCGCTGCCCAGGCCCACGACGTCGAACTCCTCGTCGCCCCTGATGCCGAGCGAGTCGACCGAGTCGGCGCCCTTGAACTGAAGCGGCAGCACACCCATGCCCACCAGGTTCGAGCGGTGGATGCGCTCGAAGCTGCGCGCGATCACCGCCTTCACGCCGAGGAGCTGCGTGCCCTTGGCCGCCCAGTCGCGCGAGCTGCCGGTGCCGTACTCCTCGCCGCCGAATACCACCGTCGGCGTGCTCTGCGCGACGTACTTCATCGCCGCGTCGTAGATCGACATCTGCTCGCCCGAGGGCTGGAACAGCGTGACGCCGCCCTCGACGCGCGAGCCGTCCGGCTTCGGCGGGATGATCAGGTTCTTGATGCGCACGTTCGCGAACGTGCCGCGCATCATCACCTCGTGGTTGCCGCGGCGCGCGCCGTAGCTGTTGAAATCGGCCTTGACGACGCCCTTGCCGATCAGGTACTGCCCGGCGGGCGAGGTCTCCTTGATGGCGCCGGCCGGGCTGATGTGGTCGGTGGTGACCGAGTCGCCGAAGATGCCGAGCGCGCGCGCGCCGACCACCTCGGCCGGCTTGCCCGGCGCGAGCGCGAAATCGGCGAAGAACGGCGGCTCGGCGATGTAGGTCGACGACGGCCAGTCGTAGACCTGGCCGCTTGCAGTCGGCACGTCCATCCAGAGCGGATTGGCCGCGGCGAGGTCCTGGTAGAGCCGGCGGAAGGTCTTGGCGTCGGTGGCGAACCGGAGCGCATCGGCCACCTCCTGGGGCGTCGGCCACACGTCGCCGATGTAGACGGGGTTGCCGTCCTTGCCGGTGCCGAGCGGCTCGCTCATCAGGTCCTTCTGCATGGTGCCGGCGATCGCATAGGCGACCACGAGCGGCGGGCTGGCGAGGAAGTTCGCCTTGATGTTCGCGTGGATGCGCGCCTCGAAGTTGCGGTTTCCGGAGAGCACCGCCGCGCAAACGAGGTCGTTCCTGACGATCACCTCTTCTAGGTTCGGATCGAGCGGTCCGGCGTTGCCGATGCACGTGGTGCACCCGTACGCCGAAACGTAGAAGCCGAGCTGCTCGAGGTAGGTCAGCAGCCCCGACTTCTTCAGGTAGTCGGTCACCACGCGCGACCCGGGCGCGAGCGAGGTCTTGACGTGCCGCTTGACCGCGAGGCCGCGCTCGACCGCCTTCTTCGCCAGCACGCCGGCGGCGATCAGAACGCCGGGATTCGAGGTGTTGGTGCACGATGTGATCGCGGCGATCAGCACGTCGCCGTGTCCGAGCGTCAAGGCTTCGGCGTGGTGCTCGACGATGCGAACCCGATCCGGCGAGGGCCGGTTGTCGACCATCTCGATCACGTCGGCCGGAGCGCCGGGCCTCAGCGACTCGGGCGCCTGGGTGCCGCCGCCGCTCGCCTGCACGCTCGCCGCCGCCGGCGCGACGGGGTAGCGCCGGCCGAGCTCGCCCGCGGACTTGTTGTAGCCGTTCTCGGCGACCGGCGCCGCGAACAGCCTGGCGAAGGCCGCCTTCACCTTGCCGATCTGGATGCGGTCCTGGGGACGCTTCGGCCCGGCGAGCGAGGGCTCGACCTGCCCGAGGTCGAGCTCGAGCGTCTCGCTGTAGTCGATCGCCCCGCGCGCAGGCACGCCGTAGAGACCCTGCGCCTTGAAGTAGGCGCGGAACGCTTCGATCTCCTCGTCGGTGCGGCCGGTGTCACGCAGGTAGCGGACCGTTGCGTCGTCCACCGGAAAGAAGCCCATCGTTGCGCCGTACTCCGGCGCCATGTTGGCGATGGTGGCGCGGTCGGTGAGTGGCAGGCCTGCGGCCCCTCGCCGAAGAACTCCACGAACTTGCCGACGACCTTGGCCTTGCGCAGCATCTCGGTGATGGTGAGCACGAGGTCGGTCGCGGTGATACCCCAACGCAGGCGGCCCTTGAGATGCACGCCGACGACGTCGGGGGTCAGGAAATAGACCGGCTGGCCGAGCATGCCTGCCTCGGCCTCTATACCGCCCACGCCCCAGCCGACGACGCCGAGCCCGTTGATCATGGTGGTGTGGCTGTCGGTGCCGACCAGCGTGTCGGGGTAGTACACCCCCGTCCTTGCCGCGGTGCACGCCGCGCGCCAGGTACTCGAGATTCACCTGGTGCACGATGCCGATCCCGGGCGGCACGACCTTGAACGTGTCGAACGCCTGCATGCCCCATTTCATGAACTGGTAGCGCTCGGCGTTGCGCTTGAACTCGAGCCGCATGTTGAGATCGAGCGCATCGCGGCGGCCGTAGTGGTCGATCTGGACCGAGTGGTCGACGACGAGGTCCACCGGTACGAGCGGCTCGATCAGCTTCGGGTCCTTGCCCATGCGCGCCGCGACGCCGCGCATCGCGGCGAGGTCGGCGAGCAGCGGCACGCCGGTGAAATCCTGCAGCACGATACGCGCCACGACGAACGGGATCTCCTCGGTGCGCCTGGCGGCCGGCTTCCACGCGGCGAGCTGCCGGACGTGCGCCTCGGTGACCTTCTTGCCGTCGCAGTTGCGCAGCACGGACTCGAGCACGATGCGGATCGATACCGGCAGGCGGGACACCTTTCCGAGCCCAGCCTTTTCCAGTGCTGGCAGCGAGTAGAGCTTGCCAGTGCGCCCCGGAGCGACGCGGAACTCCTGCAGGCTGTCGAACGGGCTGTGTGCCATGTAGCTTCCCTTCTTGCTTGAGGTGGTTTGCCAGGCGCGGGACTCGTGTGCCGGGCGCACGACGGGCCGCGGTGCGCGCGGGCGCGACATTTTAGCGAGACTCGGCCATGCCGTCCCGCAGGCTCGGAAGGATCGGAGCGGAAAGACGGTCGGCGGCGCGCGTGCGAGCGCCGCGCCGGCGGACCGATCCGCGCGTGCGGATGCGCGCGCGCCGCGGTGTCCCGGCCTGCGTCAGATCCTCGGGTAGGGCAGCCGCAGGCAGCGATACGGCTCGCCGCTCGGGCTGCGCTTGACCATCATCGCGCCATGCGCGCCACCGGTCGCGGGCTGCACGAGAAACGGGGCGCCCGACTCCGGCGCGAGCTGGGTCCAGCCGCCGTCGGCGGCCGACACCTTCGCCATGCCCGCGACCGCGCGCGCGAACCCGTCCACCTCCACCAGGTCGGGGGCGAACCTCGCTGCCGCTACGGGTCATGCCGATGTACAGGATCGGCGGCGTCTTCGATCCGACGTGTTCGGCCTGGCGGCACTCCCAGGCGCCGGCCATTGACCGCACGTTCCCCTGCGCATGCGCCGTCGCCGCGGCGGCCGCAGCCAGCACGGCCGCAACAAATGCTGCACGAGCGTTCATCGGTGGCTCTCCCTCGTTCCTCGCGCCGAGAGCGGCGCCTTGCCAGCAGTGTACCGCGCATGTTTACCACAGAACATGCGCCTGTCATGCCGCCGAAGGCGGGCGGGCGGCGAAAAACGCACGCTCCGCAGCCTCCGGGAGGGCGACCCCGGTCAGGCGGGCGCCTTGGAGGAGCTCCCAGTAGTAGCGGTAGCTTGCGCGGTCGTGAAGCTCGCCGGCGTGCTGGATCGGACCCCAGTCGGCCTGCTGCGCGGCGAGCAGGATCGCGGCCGCGGCGGCGACCTCGGTGTGGTCGGGCTGCATCGCCTCGACGATCGGCCGGATCTGCGCCGGATGGATCGAATACATGCGCAGGAAGCCGAACTCGAGGCGCGCCCGCCGCGCGTCGGCCCCGATCTGCGCGGCGTTCTTGAGGTCGAGGGTGACGTTGTGCGCCGGCACCACGCCGTGGGCGAGCGCTGCCGCGACGAGCTCGGTCTTGGCGCGCACGAGCAGGTGGTGCTCGAACTGCCCGGGCGAGCGCATCGCCGCTGCCGGGATCGCGCCGTGGTGCGCCGAGACGAAATCGAGCAGGCCGAAATCGAGCGTCTGCACCCATGGCAGCCTGGCGATCTCGTGCGCCTCGCGCAGCGCGCCGTGCGTCTCCACCAGGACGTGGATCGGGAGCTCGCGGCGCACCCCGTGGCGGGCCGCGACCTGCTGGACATGGAGGATGGTCTCGGCGACCTGGGCGGCGCTGGTCGCCTTGGGGATGGTGACGTAGGCGAGGGCCGCGCCTGCCCCGCCGACGGTCGCCTCGATATCACGCCGGCACTGCGGGTGCGAGGGGGTCGTGGATGCGCACGCCGGCGCGTCCGGTGGCGGTTGGCTGGGCCGTTTAGCACACGCACGATCATCTGCGCATGCTCGGTCTCGCGCCCGGCCGGCGCGCCGTCCTCGCAGTCGCAGGTCACATCGAACAGCGGCCCCATCTCGATCTGCAGCTCGAGCGCCTTCCGCATCAGGCGCTCGGTGCCCGCGTAGTGCTCGCAGGACGGGATCGCCGGGAATGGCTTCTCGCCCTTGAAGAGCGCGTCGTTAGGATGGGCGGGCATGGCGTCGAGACGGTGAGCGGAGCGAGGGCGCGAATGCAATGAGCGCATGGACGGGGGAAGTGCGCGAACGGCGGCGCGCCGCGCTGCCCCGCCTCACGCCTTCACGTCCCCGCGTATTCAACCGAGCAGATGCTTCACCGCGTCGCGCTCCTCGAGCAGCTCCTTCAGCGTGAGGTCCATGCGCTCGCGGCTGAAGGCATCGATCTCGAGGCCCGGGACGATCTGGTAGTCCCCGCCCGAGCAGGTGACCGGGAAGCCGTAGATGATGCCCTCGGCGATTCCGTAGCTGCCGTCGGACCGGACGCCCATCGTGACCCATCGGCCGTGCGTGCCGAGCGCCCAGTCGCGCACGTGGTCGATGGCGGCGTTCGCCGCCGACGCCGCGGACGAGGCGCCGCGCGCCTCGATGACCGCTGCGCCGCGCTTGCCGACGGTCGGAATGAAGGTCTCGCGGTTCCACTGGTCGTCGTTGATGAGCGCCTTGACTGGCTGTTTGCCAGCGGTCGCGAAGCGGTAGTCCGGATACATCGTCGGCGAGTGGTTGCCCCACACCGTCAACTTCTCGATGTCGCCGACGGTCTTGCCGATCTTCGCCGCGACTTGCGACACGGCGCGGTTGTGGTCGAGCCGCATCATGCCGGTGAAGTTGCGCGGATCGAGCCCCGGGGCGCAGCTCATGGCGATGAGCGCATTCGTGTTCGCGGGATTGCCGACCACGAGCACCTTCACGGTACGCCTGGCCGCCGCGTCGAGCGCCTTGCCCTGCGCGGTGAAGATGGCGGCGTTCGCCTCGAGCAGGTCCTTGCGCTCCATGCCCTTGCTGCGCGGCCGGGCGCCGACGAGCAGGGCGTAGTCGGCGTCGCGGAACGCGACGTTCGGATCGTCGCTCGTCACCACGCCCGCGAGGAGCGGGAAGGCGCAATCCTCCAGCTCCATCACCACGCCCTTCAGGGCGCCGAGTGCCTGCGGGATCTCGAGCAGCTGGAGCACCACCGGCTGGTCCTTGCCGAGCATCTCGCCGCTCGCGATGCGGAAGAGCAGGCTGTAGCCGATCTGGCCAGCGGCACCGGTGACGGCGACCCGAACGGGGGACTTGGACATGGGGCGAGACTCCTCCGAGGTGACGGACACGATGGTAGAAGGGTTGGCGGCGCGCCGCTCGACCAGACGGGTGGCGTGGATTGGTGCGCTGCAGCAAGCGTTCGAGTGTAGGTGCGCGCCCGGGAACTGTCAATCTTGTCCTATGTCTTTTATAAGAGTTAAGATCGCTCAAGGTCAAGGATCGCCGGGCCCACATGATCTACGCCGCCACGCTCAGCCCCGCAGCACCGACGTTCCTGCCTCTCTATCGGCAAATCAAGGCGCTCGTTCTGCGCAGCCTCGAGGCCGGCGAATGGAAGCCGGGCGAGGCGATTCCGAGCGAGAGCGAGCTCGCGGCGCGCTACCGCGTCAGCCAGGGCACGGTGCGCAAGGCGATCGACGAGCTCGCCGGCGAGAACCTGCTGGTCCGGCGCCAGGGGCGCGGGACGTTTGTCGCGACGCATGGCGAGCCGCGCGAGCAGTTCCGCTTCCTGCGCCTCGCGCCCGATCACGGCGAGGCGGGATCCTACGCCAGCCGCACTTGCGAGTGCCGCCGCGGCCGCGCGGGCGCCGAGGCGGCCCGCGCACTGGACCTCAAGCCGGGCGACGCGGCCATCGCGATCCGCCGCGTGCTGCTGTTCGGCGGCGAGCCGATCGTGCTCGAGGAGATCACGCTGCCGGCCGCGCGGTTCAAGGGGCTCACCGCCGAGCGGCTCGCCGAGCACGAGGGCGCGTCGATCTACCACCTCTACGAGACCGACTTCGGCACGCGCATGATCCGCGCGGAGGAGAAGCTCAAGGCGGCTGCGGCCGACGCCGTGGCGGCGCGCCTGCTCGACGTGGCCGCGGGCACGCCGCTCCTGAGCATCGAGCGGATCGCGTTCACCTACGGCGACCGGCCCGTCGAGTGGCGCCGCGGCCTGTACCGAACCGACAGGCATCACTACACGAACGCGCTGTTCTGACGCGGATGGCGAAAAATTCTGCTGATGGCTTGATATAATCCGGCGCGCTCCGCGCGTCGCCGCGGAGCCGCGCGACGGAGCGAGGACTACGACGCCTATGGCCGAACTGACTGCGAAAAGGAAGCGCCCCGTCTACCTGGACCTCGTGCGGATCCGTTTGCCGCTTCCCGGCTTCGTCTCGATCCTGCATCGCGTGAGCGGCGCGCTGCTGTTCTTCGCGGGCTTTGCGCTGCTCTGGCTGCTCGACGCGAGTCTGCGCTCGCCGGAGCAGTACGAGGCGATGCGCGCTGTCGCGGCGCATCCGTTCGCGAAGCTCGTGCTCACCGTGCTCGCCTGGGCGTTCCTGCATCACTTTTTCGCCGGCATCCGCTATTTGTTCATCGACGCAGACATCGGCGTGGCGCTCGGTGCGGCGCGCAAGTCGAGCTGGGCAGTGCTCGCCGCGAGCCTGCTCGTCACCGCCCTCGCGGCGGCGTGGCTCTGGTGAGGCGGCCATGGTGAAGCGAATCGTCGTCGGCGCACACTACGGCTTTCGCGACTGGCTCGCGCAGCGCGTCACCGCCGGCGTCATGGCCGTCTACAGCGTTGTCTTCGTGATCGCCTACGCCGCCGCCGGCCCGGCCGACCACGCCGCCTGGCGCGCGTTCTTTTCGCAGGGGTGGTTGCGGCTCGCGACGCTCCTCTTCTTCGCGAGCCTCTGCTACCACGCCTGGATCGGCATGCGCGACATCCTGATGGACTACATCAAGCCGGTATGGCTGCGGCTGCTGCTGCAGGTGCTGGTCATCCTCACGCTCGCTGGCTACGCCGGCTGGGCGGTGCAGATCCTCTGGAGGGGTTGAGCAATGACGCTTCCGGTCAGGCGGTTCGACGCGGTCGTGGTCGGCGCGGGCGGCGCCGGTCTGCGCGCGGCGCTGCAGCTCTCCGAGGCGGGTCTGCGCGTCGCGGTGCTCTCCAAGGTGTTTCCGACGCGGTCGCACACGGTCGCAGCGCAGGGCGGCATCGGTGCGGCGCTCGGGAACATGGGCGAGGATTCCTGGCTCTGGCACATGTACGACACGATCAAGGGCTCCGACTGGCTCGGCGACCAGGACGCGATCGAGTTCTTGTGCCGCGAGGCGCCGAAGGTCGTCATCGAGCTAGAGCACTTCGGCATGCCGTTCGACCGCAACGAGAACGGCACCGTGTACCAGCGCCCGTTCGGCGGGCACATGCAGAACATGGGCGCAGGCCCGGCGGTGCAGCGCTCGTGCTGCGCGGCCGACCGCACCGGTCACGCGATGGTCCACACGCTCTACCAGCGCAACGTGCGCGCGAGCACGCAGTTCTTCGTCGAGTGGCTGGCGCTCGACCTGATCCGTGATCCCTCCGGACAGGTGCTCGGGGTCACCGCGCTCGAGATGGAGACCGGCGAGCTGAGCATCCTGCACGCGGGCGCGACGTTGCTCGCCACCGGTGGGTCCGGCCGCATGTTCCAGTCGTCGACCAACGCCTTCATCAACACCGGCGACGGCCTCGGCATGGCCGCGCGCGCCGGCATCCCGCTCGAGGACATGGAGTTCTACCAGTTCCATCCGACCGGGGTGTACGGCGCCGGCGTGCTGATCACCGAGGGGGTGCGCGGCGAGGGCGGGATGCTGCTCAACAAGACCGGCGAGAGGTTCATGGAGCGCTACGCGCCGAACGCGAAGGATCTGGCGAGCCGCGATGTGGTCTCGCGCGCGATGGCGACCGAGATCAAGGAGGGCCGCGGCTGCGGCCCGGACGGCGATTACGTGCTGCTCAAGCTCGATCACCTGGGGCCGGAGGTGATCGAGAAGCGGCTGCCGGGCATACGCGAGATCTCGATCAAGTTTGCCAACGTCGATCCGGTGCGCGACCCGATCCCCGTGGTGCCGACCGCGCATTACCAGATGGGAGGCGTTCCGACGAACTATCGCGCCGAGGTGGTCGCGCCGAAGGGCGGCGACCCGAGCGCGGTGGTGCCGGGCTTCTACGCCGCAGGCGAGTGCGCGTGCGCCTCGGTGCACGGTGCAAACCGGCTCGGGACCAATTCGCTCACCGACCTGGTCGTGTTCGGCAAGGCGGCGGGCGACTCGGTGATCCAATTCCTGAAGGAGAACCCCGGCCTGAAGGACCTGCCGGCGGATGCGGCCGAGCGCTCGCTCGCGCGGCTCGCGCGGCTGGAGACGCAGAAGAACGGCGAGAGCGCGCACGAGGTCGGCGCCGAGCTGCGCCGCACGATGCAGGCGCACTGCGGCGTGTTCCGCTTCCCGGACATGCTCGAGCAGGGGCTGCGGCGCATCGGCGAGGTCGCCGAGCGCGTCGCGCGCGTGGAGATACGCGACAAGAGCAAGGTCTTCAATACCGCGCGCATCGAGGCGCTCGAGCTCGACAACCTGATCGAGGCAGCACGCGCGACGATAGTCTCGGCGGCGGCGCGCAAGGAGTCGCGCGGCGCGCACGATCGCGCCGACTTCCACCAGCGCGACGACGCGAAGTGGCTGAAGCACTCGCTGTGGTATCGCGACGGCGATCGGATGGAGTACAAGCCGGTGAACCTGCAGCCGCTCAGCGTCGAGTCCATTGCGCCGAAGGCGCGCACGTACTGACAGGAACGCCATGCGTATCTCGATCTACCGCTACGATCCCGACCGCGACGCGAAGCCCTACATGAAGGACTACGAGGTTCCGGTGGAGCCCGCCGACCGGATGCTGCTCGACCTCCTCGTCAAGGTGAAGGCGATGGACGACGGCTTCGCCTTCCGGCGCTCGTGCCGCGAGGGCGTATGCGGTTCTGACGCGATGAACATCAACGGCAAGAACGGGCTCGCCTGCATCACCCGGATCGCCGACCTGAAGGAGCCGGTCGTGCTGCGTCCGCTGCCCGGGCTGCCGGTGATCCGCGACCTGATCGTGGACATGACGCAGTTCTTCAAGCAGTACCACTCGGTCAGACCCTACCTGGTGAACGACGAGCCGGCGCCGGAGCGCGAGCGCCTGCAGTCGCCGGAGGAGCGCGCCGAGCTCGATGGGCTGTACGAGTGCATCCTGTGCGCGTGCTGTTCGACCGCGTGCCCGTCGTTCTGGTGGAACCCGGACAAGTTCGTCGGGCCGGCAGGATTGCTGAACGCATACCGTTTTCTCGCGGACAGCCGCGACCGTGCGACCAACGAGCGGCTCGACAACCTGGAAGATCCGTACCGGCTGTTCCGCTGCCACACGATCATGAACTGCGTCGATGTGTGCCCGAAGAACCTGAACCCGACACGCGCCATCGGCAAGATCAAGGAGATGATGGTCAAGCGGACCGTCTGACGGCGCCAGCGCGTCAGGCGTGGGCGGCGAGGGCGAGCGCGTGAGCGGGCGTGCAGGAACGCGAATGAGCGAGGCGGATCTGCGCCGGCTGCGGTGGCGCTGCCGGCGCGGCATGCTCGAGAACGACCTGGTGCTCGCGCGCTTTCTCGACCGGCACGGCGGCACGCTCGACGCCGAGCAGCTCGCGCAGCTGAACGCGCTCCTCGAGCTCGGGGATAATGAGCTGTGGGACGTGCTGAGCGGCCGGCAGGAGTGCGCCGAGGCCCGGCTCGCGCCGATGGTGAGGATGCTGCGCGAGTCCTAGCGGGGGCGGAGCAAGTCGTTCCCGCGGAGGCGGGGATCGGCAAGCCGCAGATTGCGTATGCTTTGGAGTCCGGCCTGCGTGGGGCGGACGCCGGGGTGCAGAGTTTGCTCAGGCGGAGTGTGCGGCCGGCCGAACGGGGCGGGTCACCCGCTCGTGCTTCGTCCCCGCGACGCGCGGGGACGCGGGCGGTGTGATTCGCGAAGAGGAGAGAGCCATGACCGACAAGGCGACGTTGACCTGGGGCACAGGCCAGGCGGCCGAGTTCCCGATCCTGAAGGGGACCATCGGGCCGGACGTGATCGACATCCGGACGCTCTACGGCACGACCGGCATGTTCACATACGACCCGGGCTACATGTCCACCGGTAGCACCAAGTCGGCGATCACCTACATCGACGGCGACAAGGGCATCCTGCTCTACCGCGGCTACCCGATCGAGCAGCTCGCCGTGCATTGCGACTTCCTCGAGGTGTCGTACCTCATCAAGCACGGCGAGCTGCCCAGCAAGGCGCAGTATGAGGACTGGGTCGGCAGGGTGAAGCGGCACACGATGGTGCACGAGCAGCTGGTGCGCTTCTACCAGGGGTTCCGGCGCGATGCGCACCCGATGGCGGTGCTGGTCGGCGTGGTCGGCGCGCTGTCCGCGTTCTATCACGACTCGCTCGACATCAACCATCCGGAGCACCGGATCATCGCGGCGATCCGGCTGATCGCCAAGCTGCCGACGATCGTTGCGATGGCCTACAAGTACAACATGGGCCAGCCGTTCATGTACCCGCGCAACGACCTCTCGTACGCCGGGAACTTCATGCACATGATGTTCGCCACGCCGTGCGAGAAGTACGAGCCGAACCCGGTGCTGGTGCGGGCGCTCGACCGCATCCTCATCCTGCACGCGGACCACGAGCAGAACGCGTCGACCTCCACGGTGCGCCTGGCCGGCTCCTCGGGCGCGAACCCGTTCGCCTGCATCGCGGCGGGCATCGCGTGCCTGTGGGGACCGGCGCACGGCGGCGCGAACGAGGCCGCGCTCGCCATGCTCGAGCAGATCGGCGACGCGTCGAAGATCCCGGAGTTCATCGCCAAGGTCAAGGACAAGAACTCCGGCGTGAAGCTGATGGGCTTCGGCCACCGCGTCTACAAGAACTACGACCCGCGCGCGAAGCTCATGCGCGAGACCTGCCACGAGGTGCTGCAGGAGCTGGGTCTCGGCAACGACCGGCTGTTCAAGCTGGCGATGGCGCTCGAGAGGATCGCGCTCGAGGACGACTACTTCGTGAGCCGCAAGCTCTACCCGAACGTCGATTTCTACTCGGGCATCGTGCAACGCGCGCTCGGCATCCCGACCAACCTCTTCACCGGCATCTTCGCCCTCGCGCGCACCGTCGGCTGGATCGCGCAGTGGAACGAGATGATCGCCGACCCGGAGCAGAAGATCGGCCGGCCGCGACAGCTCTACACCGGTCCGACCGCGCGCGAGGTCGTGCCGATGGTCAAGCGCGGCTAGGGCGAAGGCCGTCATGAGCGCGATGAAGCAGTTCCGGGCGAGCTCGTACCTCTTCGGCGGCAACGCCGCCTTCGTCGAGGAGCTCTACGAGTCGTACCTCGACAATCCGCAGTCGGTGCCCGAGACCTGGCGCGAGTACTTCGACAAGCTGCAGCTGGTGCCGGGCGGCGCCGAGGGCGGCTACGCCGGGCGCGACGTCGCGCACTCATCGGTGGTCGAATCGTTCGCGCAGCGCGCGCGCCAGGGCACGCTCGGCCGTGCCGCGGCGGGCGAGCGCGTCACCAGCCGCAAGCAGGTGTACGTGCTGCTGCTGATCGGCGCCTACCGCACGCTCGGCACGCGCTGGGCGCAGCTCGACCCGCTCAAGCGCATGCCGCGGCCGCAGATTGCCGAGCTCGAGCCGGTGTTCTACGACCTCACCGACGCGGACATGGAAACGGTGTTCAACACCGGCACGCTGGTCGGCCCGGAGGAGGCGACGCTGCGCGAGATCCTGCAGATCCTGCGCGACACCTACACCGGCGCGATCGGCGCCGAGTACATGTACATCTCGGATCCGGCGCAGAAGCGCTGGATCCAGAGCCGGCTCGAGCCGGTGCGCGGCAAGTTCAGCTTCGCCGCTGAGCAGAAGCGCCGCATCCTCGAACGGTTGACCGCGGCCGAGACGCTCGAGAAGTACCTCCACACGCGCTACGTCGGTCAGAAGCGCTTCTCGCTCGAGGGCGGCGAGACGCTGATCGCAGTGATGGACGAGATCGTGCAGCGCTCCGGCAGCCACGGCATCGAGGAGTTGGTGATCGGCATGGCGCACCGCGGCCGGCTGAACGTGCTGGTGAACACGCTCGGGCGCACGCCGAAGGACCTGTTCGCCGAGTTCGAGGGCAAGCGCGTCTCGGAGCTCTCCTCGGGCGACGTCAAGTACCACAACGGCTTCTCGTCGGACGTCTCGACCCCCGGTGGGCCGGTCCACCTCACGCTGGCGTTCAACCCGTCGCACCTCGAGATCGTGAACCCGGTCGTCGCTGGCTCGGTGCGCGCGCGCCAGCACCGGCGCAAGGATCTCACCGGCGAGCGCGTGCTCTCCCTCGTGCTGCACGGCGACGCCTCGTTTGCCGGACAGGGTGTCGTGATGGAGACACTGAACCTGTCGCAGACGCGCGGCTTCTCGACCGGCGGCACGGTGCACATCATCGTGAACAATCAGATCGGGTTCACGACCTCCGACACGCGCGACGCGCGCTCCACCACTTACTGCAGCGACGTCGCCAAGATGGTCGAGGCGCCGATCTTCCACGTGAACGCCGACGACCCCGAGGCGGCCCTGTTCGTGACGCAGCTTGCGATGGACTACCGCAAGGAGTTCAGGCGCGACGTCGTCATCGACCTGGTGTGCTTCCGCCGGCTCGGCCACAACGAGCAGGACGAGCCGTCGGTCACGCAGCCGCTGATGTACAAGAAGATCACCCAGCATCCCGGCACGCGGCGCGTCTACGCCGAGAAGCTCGCCGCCGAGGGCGTGCTCGCCGAGGGCGAGGCAGACCAGCTGATCGCGGGCTACCGGCAGGCGCTCGACGAGGGGCGGCACACCTCGAGCACGGTGCTCTCCAACTTCCAGCGCAAGTACGCGGTGGATTGGACGCCGTTCCAGAACACGAAGTGGACCGACCAGGCCGACACCTCGGTGCCGCTCGATGAGCTGAAGCGGCTCGCCGAGCGCGTGACCGCCGTGCCGGAGAACCTCAAGCTGCACCCGGCCGTGGAGCGCGTGATCGTCGCCCGCCGCGAGATGGGCAAGGGCAAGAAGATGCTCGACTGGGGCATGGGCGAGACGCTTGCCTACGCCTCGCTGCTCGTGTCGGGCTACGGCGTGCGGGTGTCGGGCCAGGATTCCGGCCGCGGCACGTTCGCACACCGGCATGCCGTGCTGCACGACCAGAACCGCGAGCGATGGGACGCCGGAACCTACGTGCCGCTCTCGAACCTGCAGGAGAACCAGGCCGATTTCGTCGTCATCGACTCGGTGCTCTCGGAGGAGGCGGTCCTCGGCTTCGAGTACGGCTACGCCTGCGCCGAGCCGAACGAACTCGTGATCTGGGAGGCGCAGTTCGGCGACTTCGCGAACGGCGCCCAGGTCGTGATCGACCAGTTCATCACCTCGGGCGAAGCGAAATGGGGGCGCATGTGCGGGTTGGTGCTGATGCTGCCGCACGGCTACGAAGGCCAGGGGCCCGAGCACTCCTCGGCGCGCCTCGAGCGCTTCCTGCAGCTCACCGCCGAGCACAACATCCAGGTGTGCGTGCCGACCACTCCGGCGCAGATCTTCCACGTACTGCGCCGGCAGATGCTGCGCCCGTTCCGCAAGCCGCTGGTGATCCTTACGCCCAAGTCGCTGCTGCGCAAGCCCGAGGCGGTGTCGAACCTGCGCGAGCTCGCCAAGGGCGGCTTCCAGACCGTCATCGGCGAGATCGACGCGCTCGACCCGAAGGCGGTCACGCGGGTGGTCGCCTGCAGCGGCAAGGTCTACTACGATCTGCTGGCGGCGCGCCGCGAGCGGCGGCTCGACAACATCGTGATCGTCCGGGTCGAGCAGCTGTATCCGTTTCCGCACAAGCAGTTCGCCGCCGAGATCAAGCGCTATCCCGGCGCGTCCGAGGTGGTGTGGTGCCAGGAAGAGCCGCAGAACCAGGGCGCGTGGTACCAGAGCCAGCACTACCTGGTCGAGAACATCCGCACCGACCAGAGACTGCACTATGCGGGCCGTCCGTCCTCGGCGTCGCCGGCGGTGGGCTACACGGCCAAGCACAACGAGCAGCAGAAGAAGCTGGTCGACATGTCGCTCGGCCGCTTCAAGGGCTGACCGCGCACGCCGAAAGGAGAGGCTAGACTTACCGACGGAGCAGGACGTCCACGGGACGAGCGGCGGCGGAGGCTCTGCGCGCCAGCCGCTCGAGTGATCCGGGCGCCGCCCGAGGCGGCGCCTCGGGCCGCCGGCGGTGGCTGCCTGCGGCCCGGTCCGCGCACCTTGGGTGCATCTGTTTGACACGCCGCGGCGAGGCCCGGCCGAACCCGGCGAAACGAATCGGAGCGATCATGCTGGTCGAAGTGAAGGTGCCGCAGCTCTCGGAGTCGGTTTCCGAGGCGACGCTGCTCGCCTGGCGCAAGCAGGAAGGTGAGGCCGTCAAGCGCGACGAGAACCTCATCGAGATCGAGACGGACAAGGTGGTGCTCGAGCTGCCGGCACCCGCCGACGGCGTGCTCACCAAGATCATGAAGGGCGACGGCGGCTCGGTCGTCGCGGGCGAGACCATTGCCCAGATCGACACCGAGGCGAAGGCTGCCGTGGCGGGCGCCCCGGCCGCGGGCGTGCGCACCGAGCCCGCCGCCGTGCAGCCGACGCCTGCCCCGTCGCCCGAGACGGCGCGGACGGACGCGCGGCTGATGCCGGCCGCGCGCAAGCTGGTCGAAGAGGGCGGCGTCGATCCGACCAAGATCGCCGGCAGCGGCCGCGACGGGCGCGTCACCAAGGCGGACGTCATCGAGCAGACGAACCGCACCGCGGCGGACGCCCAGGCGGCGTCGCCGGCCGCTCCGGCTGCGCCGGCGGCGGGCAAGCCTCCGTTGCCGCCGGCGCCGACCCCCGCCGGACTCGAATCGTTGCTCGAGGGCCGCCCCGAGCAGCGGGTGCCGATGTCACGGCTGGCGCGCGCGTCGCCGAGCGCCTGGTGCAGTCGCAGCAGACCGCGGCGATCCTGACGACGTTCAACGAAGTGAACATGCAGTCGGTCATCGACCTGCGCAAGCGCTATGCCGAGCGGTTCGAAAAGGAGCACGGCGTGCGGCTCGGCTTCATGGGCTTCTTCGTCAAGGCTGCGGTGCACGCGCTGCGCAAGTTCCCGGTGATCAACGCCTCGATCGACGGCAACGACATCGTCTATCACGGCTACTTCGACATCGGGATCGCCGTCGGCAGCCCGCGCGGGCTGGTGGTCCCGATCCTGCGCGACGCCGACCAGCTTCCGCTGGCCGAGATCGAGAAGAAGGTCGCCGACTTCGGCAAGCGCGCACAGAGCGGCAAGCTCGGTATGGAGGAGCTCACCGGCGGCACGTTCTCGATTTCCAACGGCGGGGTGTTCGGCTCGATGCTCTCGACGCCGATCATCAACCCGCCGCAGAGCGCGATCCTCGGCATTCATGCTACCAAGGACCGCCCGGTCGTCGAGAACGGGCAGATCGCGGTCCGGCCGATGAACTATCTAGCGCTCTCGTACGACCATCGCATCATCGACGGCCGCGAGGCGGTGCTCGGCCTGGTCGCGATCAAGCAAGCGCTGGAGGACCCGGCGCGGCTACTGCTCGACCTTTGACGCGAAGGCGTGAGGACGTGAATGCGTGAAGGCGTCGGGCGACGCGTCAGCGCTTTCACGCATTCACGAAGTCAGTCGTTCACGCATTCACCATCCAAATGGCAAAGACATACGACGTGATCGTCATCGGCGCCGGTCCGGCCGGCTACATCGCCGCGATCCGCGCGGCGCAACTCGGCATGAAGACGGCCTGCGTCGAGCAGTGGAGGACGCCGAAGGGCGAGGCCGCGCTCGGCGGGACCTGCCCTCAACGTCGGGTGCATCCCGTCCAAGGCGCTGCTCGAGTCCTCGGAGAACTACGAGCGCGTCGCGCACAAGTTCGCGAGCCACGGCATCACCGTCAGCGGGGCGAAGATGGACGTCGCGCGGATGATGGCGCGCAAGGACGCGATCGTCGCCAAGATGACCAAGGGCATCGAGTTCCTGTTCAAGAAGAACGGCATCGACTGGCTGAAGGGCCACGGGCGGTTCGCGGGAAAGAGCGACAACGGCTGGCAGATCGAGGTGGCCGGCGACGGGCCGGCCGAGGCGGCGGAGGCGAAAGCGGTGATCATCGCCACCGGATCCAAGGCGCGGCAGCTTCCGGGCATCGCGGTAGACAACGATACGATCTGCGACAACGTCGGGGCGCTCGCCTTCGAGGAGGTGCCGCAACGGCTCGGCGTGATCGGCGCCGGCGTCATCGGCCTCGAGCTCGGCAGCGTGTGGTGGCGGCTCGGCGCGAAAGTCACCGTTCTCGAGGCTCTGCCGACCTTTCTCGGTGCGGCCGACGAGAGCGTCGCCAAGGCGGCGTGGAAGATCTTCGCCGACCGGCAGCAGCTCGACATCCGCCTCGGGGCGGCGATCGGCAAGGTCGACGTGGGCAGGCAGGGCGTCGTGGTCGATTACGAGCGCGACGGCAAGCGCGCGACGCTCGAGTGCGACAAGCTGATCGTGTCGGTCGGACGCGTGCCGAACACCGACGGCCTCGGCGCCGAGCGCGTCGGCCTGAAAATCGACGCCAACGGCTTCATCGAGGTCGACGCCCACTGCCGTTCGAACCTGCACAACGTCTTCGCGATCGGCGACGTCGTGCGCGGACCGATGCTCGCGCACAAGGGCGAGGAGGAGGGCGTCATGGCTGCCGAGTTGATCGCCGGCCAGAAGGCGCACGTGAATCTCGAGACCATTCCGTGGGTGATCTACACTTCGCCCGAGATCGCCTGGGTCGGCCGCACGGAGCAGCAGCTCAAGGAGGAGGGAACGCCCTACCGCGTCGGGCAGTTCCCGTTCACGATCAACGGGCGTGCCCTCGGGCAGGACGAGACCGAGGGCTTCGTGAAGATGCTGGCGCACGCCAAGACCGACGAGATCCTCGGCGTGCACATCATCAACACGCACGCCTCGGAGCTCATCGCCGAGGCGGTGGTCGCGATGGAGTTCCGCGCCTGCTCGGAGGACATCGCCCGCATCGTCCACGCGCATCCGTCGCTTTCGGAGGTCATGCACGAGGCGGCGCTCGCGGTGGACAAGCGGGCGCTCAACATGTGAAAAGAGTGGTAATCGCCCAGTTGGCAGTGGACAGCGGAAAGGTCGCGGGAGGGGGCACCGCCTGCCGCTGGCCGTCCGCGGACATTTGAGCGTTGTCGTCGCGCATGCACGACGGCACCCTAGAGGAAGCGCATCAGGCGCAGCTGCGGCCGATCGGCGGCAGCGTGTTCGACGCGGCGGAGTACACCGAACCAGCCAAGCGGCTGCCGGTGACGGTGCTCGAGTACTACCGCGACGCCCTGGCGCGGCGCGGTTTCGTCGCCGACGACTCGCAGTACGCCGCGGTGCAGCGGCTGCAGCGCATCTACGAGCAGTGGGCAGCCTACAAGGGCAAGCGCAGCTCGGCGCTGCGCCGCCTGGTGGTCAAGCCGCCGCTCCCGCGCGGCGTCTATCTGTGGGGCGGGGTCGGGCGCGGCAAGAGCTTCCTGATGGACAGCTTCTACCTGACCGTCCCGCTGGTGCGCAAGCGCCGGGTGCATTTCCACCATTTCATGCGCGACGTGCACCGCGAGATGGAGAATCTCAGGGGGCGCGAGGACCCGCTCGACGCGGTGGCGTGGCGCATCGCGAAGCGCTACCGGCTGATCTGCTTCGACGAGTTCCACGTGAACGACATCGCCGATGCGATGATCCTCGGCCGCCTGCTCGAGCGGACGATGGCGCGCGGCGTAGTCTACTGCATGACCTCGAACTACCACCCCGACCAGCTCTATCGCCACGGTCTGAAGCGCGACCGCTTCATGCCGACGATCGCGCTCCTCAAGGAGCGCCTGGACGTGGTGCACGTCGAGAGCGGCGTCGACTACCGCCGGCGGGCGCTGGAGCACGTCGAGATCTTCCACGCGCCGCTCGGCCCGGAGGCCGACCGCGCGCTCGCCGCCGCGTTCGAGCAGCTGAAGGACGTAGAGGAGGAGCATCACGAGCTCGACGTCGAGGAACGGGTCATTCCCTACGTCCGGCGCGCCGGCGGCGTGGTGTGGTTCGGCTTCGAGGACCTGTGTGGCGGGCCGCGCTCGCAGCTCGACTACCTCGACCTCGCGAAGCGGTTCCACACGGTGCTGCTCGCCGGCGTGCCGCGTATGGGACCGGCAAACGCCGACCAGGCGCGCCGTTTCACGCTGCTGGTCGACGTCTTCTACGAGGCGAAGGTGAAGCTCGTCGTCTCGGCCGCCGCGCCGGAGGACGAGCTCTACCGCGAGGGCGTGCTCGCGCACGAGTTCCAGCGCACGGCGAGCCGGCTGGCGGAGATGCGCACGAAGGAGTACCTTGCCCAGCACCGGCGCTCGGAGGCGGCGACCGGAGCGGTCGCGGCATCCGGCTGACGGGCGAAGCGCAGGCAAGAGGAGGCATCCCGGCATGGAGAAGTTCAAGGTCTATCGGCTGCGCGAGGCCGACAAGAGGGTAGTCGCGGGCTTCGAGGAGGCGACGATCGACGAACTCGATCCGGGCGAGGTCGTGGTGCGCGTCGCCTATTCGAGCGTGAACTACAAGGACGCGCTCGCCGCGACCGGCAAGGGGCGCATCATCCGGCGCTTCCCGTGCATCGGCGGGATCGACCTCGCCGGGACCGTCGTCGGCTCGGGCGATGCGCGCTTCACGAAGGGCGACGCGGTGATCGCAACGAGCTACGACATCGGGGTCGCACACGACGGCGGGTTCGCCGAGTACGCGCGCGTGCCGGCCGACTGGGTCGTGCCGATGCCGAAGGGGATGACGCTCAAGGACGCGATGGCGCTCGGCACTGCCGGCTTCACCGCCGGGCTCGCGGTCGCGCGCATGGAGCACGAGGGGGCTGCGCCCGGGCAAGGGGCCGGTGATCGTGAGCGGCGCGACCGGCGGCGTCGGCAGCATCGCAATCGACATCCTCGCCGGGCTGGGGCACCGGGTGGTCGCGCTCACCGGCAAGGCGGGCGAAGCCGACTACCTGAAGTCGCTGGGCGCGGCCGAGGTCTTGGCGCGCGCGAACCTGGACCTCGCGAAGATCAAGCCGCTTGACAAGGCGACCTGGGCGGGCGCCGTCGACAACCTCGGTGGCGACGTACTCGCGTGGATGGCGAGCACGATGCAGATCGGCGCGCCGATCGCGGCGGTGGGGCTCGCCGCGAGCATGTCGCTCAACACCACGGTGGCGCCGTTCATCCTGCGTGGGGTGAGCCTGCTCGGCGTCGACTCGGTGAACTGCGAGATGCCGGTGCGGCAGCGGGTGTGGGCACGCCTGGCCGGCGACATGCGGCCACGGCACCTGTCGGCCGCGACACGGACGGTGCCGTTCGACGCGCTGCCGACCGTGTTCGAGGACTTCATCGAGGCGCGGGTCAAAGGCCGCATTGTGGTGGACATGGCCGCGTAGGCGCGCCGCCGCGGGACGGCCGCGCCGCTTTGACATGGCTCAATGCGGGGCGGCGGCGCGCGGCGAGAATCGAAGGTTGCCGGCGCGCGAGGCCGCGCCGGCCGGAACGAGGAGGAAGCGATGGGCACGACATACCGCGCGTTCTACGAACGCTCGATCAAGGATCCGGAAGGGTTCTGGGCCGAGCAGGCGAAGCTCGTCGACTGGGCGAAACCCTTCACGAAGGTGCTGGACTACAGCCGGCCGCCGTTCGCAAGATGGTTCGTCGGCGGCGAGACCAACCTCTGCCACAACGCGGTCGATCGCCATCTCGCGGCGCGCGGCGCGCAGAAGGCGCTGGCGTACCTGTCCACCGAGGTGAACGAGGAGCGGAGCTTCACCTTCGCCGAGCTGCACGCCGAGGTGCAGCGGGTCGCGGCAATGATGCAGAGCCTCGGTGTGCGCAAGGGCGACCGGGTCATCGTCTACATGCCGATGATCCCGGAGGCGTGCTTCACGATCCTCGCCTGCGCGCGGATCGGCGCGATCCACTCGGTTGTGTTCGGCGGATTCGCTGCGAACAGCCTGGCCGCACGCATCGACGACGCCCGGCCGAGGCTCATGATCACCGCCGACGGGGGAATGCGCGCTGGCAAGAGCGTCCTGTACAAGCAGCTGGTCGACGAGTCGCTGCGCCTGGCGAAGCACCCGCCCGAGAAGGTGGTGATCTTCGACCGTGGACTCGACAAGAACATGGCGCGCACGGCCGGGCGCGACCTCGACTACGCCGAGCTGCGCGAGAAGTACATGGACGCGAAGGTGCCGGTGACGTGGCTGGAGTCGAACGAGCCGTCCTACATCCTGTACACGTCCGGCACCACCGGCAAGCCGAAGGGCGTGCAGCGCGACGTCGGCGGCTACGCCGTCGCGCTCGCGGCGTCGATGAAGCACATCTACTGCGGCGAGCCGGGCGAGACGATGTTCACCACCAGCGACATCGGCTGGGTCGTCGGCCACTCCTACATCATCTACGGCCCGCTGATCGCCGGCATGACCACGATCATGTACGAGGGCGTGCCGATCCGACCCGACCCGGGGATCTGGTGGAAGATCGTGCAGGACCACAAGGCCTCGGTGATGTTCTCGGCGCCGACCGCGATTCGCGTGCTCAAGAAGAGCGACGTCTCGTACATGAAGAAGTACGACCTGTCGAACCTCAAGCACCTGTTCCTCGCCGGTGAGCCGCTCGACGAGCCGACCCATCGCTGGATCATGGAGTCGCTCGGCCGACCGGTCTACGACCACTACTGGCAGACCGAGACCGGCTGGCCGATGCTGACCGCGGTGCCGGGCATCGAGAAGACCGAGATCAAGTTCGGCAGCCCTTCTTTCCCGGCGTTCGGCTACGACCTGCAGCTGCTGCGCGAGGCCGACGCCTCGGAGGCCGGCGTCGACGAGAAGGCGGTGGTCGGCGTCGTGCCGCCGCTGCCGCCGGGCTGCCTGTCGACGGTGTGGGGCGACGACGAGCGATTCGTCAAGACCTACTTCAGCGGGTTCGGCGGCAAGCTGATCTATTCCTCATTCGACTGGGGCCTGCGCGACAAGGACGGCTACTACTTCATTCTCGGACGCACCGACGACGTGATCAACGTCGCCGGCCACCGGCTCGGCACGCGCGAGATCGAGGAGGCGGTCAGCATGCACCCGGCGATCGCGGAGTGCGCGGTGGTCGGCGTGAGCGACCAGGTCAAGGGGCAGATGCCGCTCGCGTTCGCGGTGGTGAAGGATCCGGCGCGGATCGCGAGCGCCGAGAGCCGGGCTTCCCTCGAAAAGGAGGTCATGAAGACCGTCGACGACGCGATCGGCGCAATCGCGCGTCCGCGGCACATCCACTTCGTGACGCTGCTGCCGAAGACGCGCTCGGGCAAGACGCTGCGCCGGTCGATCCAGGCGCTCGCCGAAGGGCGCGATCCGGGCGACCTGACCACGATCGAGGATCCGGGCGCGCTGGAGCAGATCAAAGCGGCGCTGGGCGGCGCCCGATAGCGCGGGGGCGGCGGCGCGCGGGGCCGCGCTTGCGTACAATGCGGCCCCGGAGCAACTCTCGTCGAAGCACATGAACCGCAACGGCAAGCCGGTCGCACGCATGAACGGCGCGAAGCGCGCGAAACCGCTCTACTTCGTGCGCAGGTCCGGGATCCACGGGCGCGGCGTCTTCGCCGCCCGGGGCATCCGCAAGGGCACCCGCATCATCGAGTACAAGGGCGAGCGCGTGACCCACGCCGAGGTCGACCGCCGCTATGCCGATGTCCCGGACACCGACAACCACACGTTCCTGTTCGAACTCGATGACCGGTGGGTCATCGACGCCGGCGTGCGCGGCAACGCCGCGCGCTGGATCAACCACGGCTGCAGCCCGAACTGCGAGACGGTGGAAGATGATGGCAGGATCTTCATCGAGGCCACCCGCGACATCCAGGTCGGCGAGGAGCTGACCTACGACTACAACATCACGCTCGAGGAGCGCCATTCTCCGCGCATGAAGCGCATCTGGGCGTGCCTGTGCGGGGCGCGCCGCTGCCGCGGGACGATGCTTGCACGCAAGCGCTGAGCAAGCCGCACCGACCATCAACCAGGAGAGGCAGGATGATCTTCACACCGCCGGGGCAGATCCCGCAGGCCGGGCCGGAGTACCTGGCCGCGACGCGATTCATGGACTTCGACGCTCCGCAGGTGCGCGCGTTCGCCGAGGCGGCGGTCGGCGGCGAGACCAGTGCAGTGGGCAAGGCAGTGCGGCTCTTCTACGCGGTGCGCGACCGGATCCGCTACGACCCGTTCTCGATGCGGCTCGATGCGGCCACCTACGTCGCGAGCCATGTGCTCGCCACCGGCTCTGCATTCTGCCTGCCCAAGGCAGTCCTGCTCGCCGCGAGCCTGCGTGCCGTCGGCATACACGCGGGCATCGGCCTGTCCGACGTGGTGAACCATCTCACGACCGAGAAGCTCAAGGCGCGCTTGGGCGGCAAGACCTACTTCATGCATCACGGCTACGCGGTGGTGCTGCTCGACGGCGCTTGGGTGAAAGCCGCCCCGGCGTTCAACATCGAGCTCTGCGCGCGCTTCGGCGTGCATCCGACCGAGTTCGACGGCCGCTCGGATGCGCTGTTCCAGGAGTTCGACGCCGCCGACCGCCGGCACATGGAGTACGTGAAAGACCACGGCGTGTGGTCGGATTTCCCCTTCGAGCGGGTGGTGGCGGACTTCCGCGCGTTCTACCCGCCGATGGCGTTCGGCGAGGAGGGCGAGCGCTTCGAGGACGGCGCCCCGGTGCGCTGATGCCGGTCAGCGCTCGATGCCGGCAGCGGCGAAGCTCGCGTAGGTCAGTCGCTCGACGAAGGCGAGCGCGAGCGCCGAGGCGAGAAACGTGATGTGGATCAAAGTCTGCCACATCATCGTCTCGGGCTGATACGCCTCGGCGTTGATGAACGTCTTGAGCAGATGGATCGAGGAGATCCCGATGATCGCGGTGGCGAGCTTCACCTTCAGTACGCCCGCGTTGACGTGCGACAGCCATTCCGGCTGGTCGGGATGCGTCTCCAGCTCGAGACGCGACACGAACGTTTCCCAGCCGCCGACGATCACCATGATCAGCAAGTTCGAGATCATGACCACGTCGATCAGCCCGAGCACGGCCAGCATGACTTTCGTCTCGTCGATGTCTTTGAAGTTGGCGACGTCGCCGAGCAGATGCACCAGCTCGACCCAGAAGAGGTAGACGTAGACCGCCTGGGCGACGATCAGGCCGAGGTAGAGCGGCGCCTGCAGCCAGCGGCTGGTGAAGATCGACGAGGCGAGAACGCGCTGATAAGGCGGGCGGGTGCCGGGAACGGTGGGCGGCTGCATCAGGGTCGTCGGCTCTGACGGCTGTGGACTGGCAGAAGGCGACGCGCACGTGCGCCGCGGCGGGTCGCGATTCTACCACTGACATCACGGGTCGCGCGGGGCGCCCGCGTGCGGGCAGAGGTGCTCCCGGCGCGAGGTGATTCGGTTTACAAGACCGTGGTTTAGTGTTTTTATACTACGTATCGAAGCGCGCGATTGCCGCGCGGGGAGTGGCGGACCCAGCACGTCGGATCGAGCGCATCCCCGTGTGCGCACCGGGCGGCGGGGGATTTTCGGCAACGGGCGTTCCAGGCACAACGAGGAGGAGTGGGTCCATGGCTGCAACGATCGAGTCGGTCCTGAGCGAGAAGCGGGTCTTTCCGCCTTCTCCGGAGTTCGTCAAGCAGGCGAACGTCTCGGGCATGGCCGCCTACCAGGCGCTGTGTGACGAGGCCGAGCGCGACTTCGAGGGCTTCTGGGGCCGGCTCGCCAAGGAGCATCTGCACTGGTCGAAGCCCTTCAACAGGGTGCTGGACGAGGCGAACCCGCCGTTCTTCAAGTGGTTCCATGACGGCGAGCTGAATGCCTCCTACAACTGCCTCGACCGGCACCTCGCCAGTCAGCCGGACAAGACCGCGATCATCTTCGAGGCCGACGACGGCAAGGTCACGAAGATCACCTACAAGGAGCTGCACCGCGAGGTCTGCCGCTTGGCGAACGCGCTCAAGGCGCTCGGCATCCAGCGGGGCGACCGCGTGCTGATCTACATGCCGATGTCGATCCAGGTCGTGGTCGCGATGCAGGCGTGCGCGCGCATCGCCGCCACGCACTCGGTCGTTTTCGGCGGTTTCTCCGCGAAGAGCGTGCAGGAGCGCATCATCGACGCCGGCGCGGTCGCGGTCATCACTGCCGACGGCCAGTTCCGCGGCGGCCGCGAGATCCCGCTGAAGCCGGTCGTGGACGAGGCGATCGGCATGGGCGGGTGCGACGCGATGCGCAAGGTGATCGTCTACAAGCGCTCGGGCAGCAGCGTGCCGATGACCGCCGGCCGCGACCTGTGGTGGGACGAAGCGGTGAAGGGGCAGGGCGACACCTGCGACCCGGTCTGGGTGAGTGCCGAGCATCCACTGTTCATCCTGTACACCTCCGGCTCGACCGGCAAGCCGAAGGGGGTGCAGCACTCCACCGGGGGCTATCTCCTGGGCTGCATCCTCACGATGAAGTGGGTGTTCGACAACAAGCCGACCGATATCTTCTGGTGCACTGCCGACGTCGGCTGGGTCACCGGCCACAGCTATATCGTGTACGGTCCGCTCGCCTGCGGGACGACGGTGGTGATGTTCGAGGGCGTGCCCACGTATCCCGACGCCGGCCGCTTCTGGAAGATGATCCAGGCACACAAGGTGAACGTGTTCTACACCGCGCCGACCGCGATCCGCTCGCTCATCAAGGCCGGGCCGGAGGAGCCGAAGAAGTACGACCTCTCGTCGGTGCGCATCCTCGGCACGGTCGGCGAGCCGATCAATCCGGAGGCGTGGATGTGGTACCACACCACCGTCGGCCGCGAGCGCTGCCCGATCGTGGACACTTGGTGGCAGACCGAGACGGGCGTCATCATGATCACGCCGCTGCCCGGCGCGATCCCGACCAAGCCCGGGTCGGCGACGCTGCCGCTGCCCGGCATCATGGCCGACATCGTGGACGAGACCGGCAACTCGGTCGGCAAGGGCAAGGGCGGGCTACTCGTGATCAAGCGCCCCTGGCCGGCGATGCTGCGCACCATCTGGGGCGATCCGGAGCGTTACAAGAAGACCTACTTCCCCGACGACTTCAAGGGCAAGCTCTATCTTGCCGGCGACGGCGCGAGCATCGACGAGGACGGCTATTTCCGCATCGTCGGGCGCATCGACGACGTGCTGAACGTCTCGGGCCACCGGCTCGGCACCATGGAGGTCGAGTCGGCGCTGGTGGCCAATTCGAAGCTCGTCGCCGAGGCTGCGGTGGTCGGCCGGCCCGATGAGCTCACCGGCGAGGCGATCGTCGCGTTCGTGGTGACCAAAGGTCCGCGTCCGACCGGCGAGGAAGCGAAGAAGGTCGCGCAGGAGCTGCGCGACTGGGTCGCCAAGGAGATCGGTGCAATCGCGAAGCCGAAGGACATCCGCTTCGGCGAGAATCTGCCGAAGACCCGGTCGGGCAAGATCATGCGGCGCCTGCTGCGCTCCATCGCGCGGGGCGAGGAGATCACGCAGGACGTGACGACGCTCGAGAACCCGGCGATCCTCGAGCAGCTCAAGCAGTCGCAGTAGCGCGCGAGCGGGACGCCGCGGCTTCTCCATTGCGCCCCCGCGCGCCGCCGCGCGCTTTAACCGGTGCCTCGGCGGCGCGGGGCTGATTCGCATCCCGATGACCACCACGACGCTCACGAACCGCATCGCCGAAATCGTCGGTCCGGCCAACGTGCTGACCGACGCGACGGCCACCGCGCCGTTCGTCGTCGACTGGCGCAAGCGGTACGTCGGTCGCACGCTGGCCGTGGTCAAGCCGGGTGCGCGCGAGGAGGTCGCGGCGGTCGTGCGGCTGTGCGCCGAGACCGGTACTGCAATCGTCCCGCAGGGCGGCAATACGAGCCTGTGCGGCGCGGCGACGCCCGACGCGAGTGGCGCGCAGCTCGTCGTGAACCTCTCGCGCATGCGCCGCATCCGTGCGCTCGACCCGGTGAACAACACCGTAACGGTCGAGGCGGGATGCGTGCTGGCGAGCCTGCAGGCCGCCGCCGCCGAGGCCGACCGCCTCTTTCCGCTGAGCCTCGCCGCCGAGGGCAGCTGCGAGATCGGGGGCAACCTGTCCACCAACGCCGGCGGTGTCCAGGTGCTGCGCTACGGGAACATGCGCGATCTCGTGCTCGGGCTGGAGGTCGTGCTGCCGTCGGGCGAGCTCTGGGACGGGCTGCGCGGCCTGCGCAAGGACAACACGGGCTACGATCTCAAGCACCTGTTCATCGGCGCCGAGGGGACGCTCGGGATCATCACGGCCGCGGTGCTGAAGCTCTTCCCGAAGCCGCGCACGCAGGCCACCGCATTCGTCGCCGTCGCCTCGCCGCGCGACGCGCTGGCGCTTCTCACCCACGTGCAGGAGCGCTGCGGCGACCGGCTGACCGCATTCGAGCTGATGTCCGCGGCGTGCGTCGAGATCGTCACACGCCAGATGCCGGGCGTGCAGTCGCCGCTCGACTGCGTCCACCCGGAGCACGCGCTGCTCGAGCTGTCGGACACGCAGGCGGCCGGCAGCGTGCGCGAGCTACTCGAGGCCGCGCTCGCCGAGGCGATCGAGCGCGGCATCGCGGCCGATGCCGCCGTCGCGACGAGCGAGGCGCAGGCGCGCGGCCTGTGGGCGCTGCGCGAGAACATGACCGAGGCACAGGTGCGCGAGGGCCGCCAGGTCAAGCACGACGTGTCGGTGCCGATCTCGCGCATCCCGGAGTTCATCGACGCCGCGCACGCGGCGCTCGAGCGGGCGTTCCCCCGGCGTGCGCGTGATCTGCTTCGGACACGTCGGCGACGGCAACCTGCACTACAACGTCGCGCGGCCGGCGTCGATGAGCGAGGACGCGTTCATGGCGCGCATGGGCGAGGTGAACCGCATCGTGCACGACGCGGCCGCGCGCCTCGGCGGCTCGATCAGCGCCGAGCACGGGCTCGGCGTCTACAAGCGCGCGGAGATCCTGCGCTACAAGACGCCGCTCGAGATGGAACTGATGCGCCGGATCAAGCGCGCGCTCGATCCTCGCGGGATCATGAACCCCGGAAAGGTGCTTTAGGCCGAGTCGTTGCGGTAGAATCGCGCGCTCACCGGATGCTGCGATCAACGCAGAGATGGCCGAGCGGTCGGCGCCCGGCGGGCGCGCGTTGACCTGGCGCGCTGCGCCTGAGACCGCGTGGTGGCACGCGGTCGGAGGTGGGGTAGGTTTGCAGTGAGATTGCGATCAACGCAGAGATGGCCGAGCGGTCGGCGCCCGGCGGGCGCGCGTTGACCTGGCGCGCTGCGCCTGAGACCGCGTGGTGGCACGCGGTCGGAGGTGGGGGTAGGTTTGCAGTGAGATTGCGATCAACGCAGAGATGGCCGAGCGGTCGGCGCCCGGCGGGCGCGCGTTGACCTGGCGCGCTGCGCCTGAGACCGCGTGGTGGCACGCGGTCGGAGGTGGGGTAGGTTTGCAGTGAGATTGCGATCAACGCAGAGATGGCCGAGCGGTCGGCGCCCGGCGGGCGCGCGTTGACCTGGCGCGCTGCGCCTGAGACCGCGTGGTGGCACGCGGTCGGAGGTGGGGTAGGTTTGCAGTGAGATTGCGATCAACGCAGAGATGGCCGAGCGGTCGGCGCCCGGCGGGCGCGCGTTGACCTGGCGCGCTGCGCCTGAGACCGCGTGGTGGCACGCGGTCGGAGGTGGGGTAGGTTTGCAGTGAGATTGCGATCAACGCAGAGATGGCCGAGCGGTCGGCGCCCGGCGGGCGCGCGTTGACCTGGCGCGCTGCGCCTGAGACCGCGTGGTGGCACGCGGTCGGAGGTGGGGTAGGTTTGCAGTGAGATTGCGATCAACGGAGAGATGGCCGAGCGGTCGAAGGCGCACGCCTGGAAAGTGTGTATACGTGATGAGCGTATCGTGGGTTCGAATCCCACTCTCTCCGCCACACCGCGGCTGATTCGCGCGCGCCGCCCGAGCGCCGCACAGGATCCCGACGCCGACTGCGAGCGCGGCACCGGCGGGTTCCGCTAGAATTCCAGGCTGGTTGGTCGCCGGTCCGGAAACGCCCCGACTTGAATCAGGAGCGAGTACGAATGAAGCCGCGCGGAACCCGCTTGGCCGCATCGCTGCGCACGAGCGACGGCGCGAGTGGCGTTTTTTCCGTCTATCCGGGTGAGGAACCGAAGTCGGTGGCCAAAGTCGACCCGGTGACCTGGGGCAAGCCGCCGGCCGGGAAAGTGGTCGAGGGCGCCTTCACCGTGATCGGCGAGCTCGGCATGACCGGGCAGATCATCCTGCTGAACGGCTATCAGTGGGAGGCGCTGGTCAAGGCCAAGCTGGAGAACCATTTCTACGCCGCGATCCTGTGGGGCGGCAGCCCGCTCAAGGTCGTGGACGACGCCAGTCTCATTGCCAAGCGGCTGGGCGGCTAGCCGTCCCCGGCTGCGCTTCGCGGAAGGAATCCTGATGCGTTGGGGCGACATGCGCCGCAGCGAGAACGTCGAGGACCGGCGCGCCGCCGGGATCGGGCGACGCGGCGGACCGGTGCGGATCGGCGGGCTCGGCCTCGTGATCGTGCTCGTGGCGAGCCTGCTCTTCGGCATCAACCCGCTCGAGCTGCTGGGCCCGGTCGCGGAGATGTCGGGGTCGGCGCCGAGCGTGGAGGCGCCGCCGCCCCCGCAAGCGGACAAGCAAGCCGATTTCGTGCGTGCGATCGTGGGCGACACCGAGGACACTTGGCGCGCACTCTTCGCCTCCGGCGGGCGGCAGTACAAGGACCCCGCCCTGGTCCTGTTTCGCGGGCAGGTCGGCTCGGCGTGCGGCTTTGCGAGCGCCGCGGTCGGGCCGTTCTACTGCCCGGGGGACCAGAAGGTGTATCTGGACCTCGGTTTCTTCGACGAGCTCGCGCAGCGCTTCGGTGCGCCGGGCGAGTTCGCGCGCGCCTACGTCATCGCGCACGAGGTCGGGCACCATGTTCAGACTCTGCTCGGGGTGTCGGAGCAGCTCGAGCGCGAGCGCCGCCGCCGCTCGCCCGAGCAGGCGAACGCGCTGTCGGTGCGGCAGGAGCTCCAGGCGGATTGCTTCGCCGGCGTGTGGGCCCATTTCGCCGCGCGGCGCGGCCTGATCGACGCGCGCGACATCGAGGCGGGGCTGCGCGCCGCGGCCGCCATCGGTGACGATCAGATCCAGCGCCGGACGCGCGGGTACGTGGTGCCCGAGGCGTTCACGCACGGCTCGTCCGAGCAGCGCGTCCGCTGGTTCCGCCGCGGCCTCGAGAGCGGCGACGTGCGCAGCTGCGACAGCTTCGCCGCGGCGCAGCTCTAGCCCAGCCGCGTGGTGCGTTGCGGTTTCCCGGCCGCCGCGCCGCGGAATGCCCGATCCGCCGCACTCCGGCCGTCCGGGGAGGGTGCACGCCGGCTGCGGGCGGAGTATGATCGCAACCCATCGTGGTCGACGACCGATCGGCCCCAACCCGTGGTAGACCAGCAGCACGATGGCACGCAAGGCCGGCGAGTACCGCGCAGAAGACATTGAAATCCTCGAGGATCTCTCGCCGATCCTGCATCGGCCGGGGATGTACACCGACCCGGTCAACCCGAACCACGCGCTGGTCGAGGCGATCGACAACGCGGCGGACGAGGGGCTCGCCGGTCACGCGAAGAACGTCTCGGTGGTCCTCTACGAAGACGGCTCGGCCGCCGTAGAGGATGACGGTCGCGGGATTCCGGTCGATGTGCACCCGAAGAAGAAGATCCCCGCGGTGCAGGTCATCTTCACCACGCTCCACTCGGGCGGCAAGTTCCGCAAGACCGACGCCGATGCGGTCTACCGCATCGCGGGCGGCCTGCACGGCGTTGGGGTATGCGTAACCAATGCGCTCGCGAAGCGGCTCGAAGTCGAGGTCAAGCGCGACGGCGCGCTCCACCGGCTGGTATTCGCCGACAACGGCAAGGTCAAGGAGCCGCTCAGGAGGCAGAAGGCGGTTGGCCCGCGCGAGACCGGCACTCGCATCCGGTTCTGGCCCGACCCGAAGTACTTCGACTCGCCGAAGATCGTCGCGGCCGAGATCGCCGCGCTCCTGCGGGCGAAGGCGATGCTGCTGCCGGGCGTCAAGTTCACGCTCGGGGTGGAGAAGAACGGGAAGATGGAGGCGACGACCTGGCACTTCCCGACCGGGATCCGCGGCTATTTCGGCGAGGCGATGGCCGCGCTCGGCGCGGTGGCCGAGCCCTTCTTCGGCGAGCGCTACGTCGCGGCGCAGTCGGAGGGCGACAGCTTCGCCGAAGGCGAGGGCGCGCTCTGGGCGATCGCCTGGACCCCCGAGGGCGACGTGGTCGCCGAGGCGTACGTCAACATGATCCCGACACGACACGGCGGTACGCACGTCGCCGGCTTGCGCGAGGGCGCCTACAATGCGGTCAAGAGCTTCATCGAGCATCACGCGATGGGCCAGCGCGGGCTGAAGATCGTGCCCGAGGACGTGTGGTCGCGCGCCTCCTACGTGCTAGCGGTCAAGATGCTCGACCCGCAGTTCAAGGGCCAGGTGAAGAACGAGCTGATCTCGCGCGACGCGGTGAAGCTCGTCGCACAGATGGTGCGCGACCCGTTCGAACTTTGGCTGAGCCAGCACGTCGACGAGGGCAAGCGCATCGCGGAGCTCGCGATCCGCCAAGCGCTCGCCCGCACGCGCGCCGCGCTGAAAGTCGAGCGCCGCAAGATATCGGGCGTCGCGGTCCTGCCGGGCAAGCTGACCGATTGCGCGTCCGACGATCCGGAGCGCAACGAGCTCTTCATCGTCGAGGGCGACTCGGCCGGCGGCTCGGCGAAGCAGGCGCGCGACAAGGAGTTCCAGGCGGTGCTGCCGCTCAAGGGCAAGCCGAAGAACACCTGGCAGGACAGCCCGGAGTCGCTCTACTCGAACAAGGAGATCGAGGCGATCGCGCTCGCGATCGGGGTCGAACCGCACAGGCTCGACGAGGCGGCGGATCTCTCCGGGCTGCGCTACCGCAAGATCGTGATCCTTGCCGACGCCGACGTCGACGGCTCGCACATCCAGGTGCTGTTGCTCACGCTGTTTTTCCGCCATTTCCCGAAGCTGATCGAGCAGCGGGCCGTGTACGTGGCGCAGCCGCCGCTCTTCCGCATCGACGTCCCGTCGCAGGGCAAGGGCAAGCCGGCGCGCAAGCTCTACGCGCTCGACAGGCAGGAGCTCGCCGCGCTCGAGGAGAAGCTGAGGGACGAAGCGGTGCGCGAGGGCGCGTGGACCGTCAGCCGGTTCAAGGGGCTCGGCGAGATGAGCCCCGAGCAGCTCTGGGAGACGACGCTCAACCCCGACACGCGCCGGATGCTGCCCGTGCGCGTGGAGGACGGCATGCTGGAGGCCGACCGCGACGTCTTCAACATGATGATGGCGCGCGAGAACGCGCCGGCGCGGCGCGAGTGGATGGAGACCTACGGCAACCTAGTCGATGCCGACATCTCGTAAGGGCCGCAAGAAGATGGACGACCGACAACCGGACGACCAGAAAGACCTGTTCGAGGGCGCGGGCGGCGAGCTCGCCGTGGCCGAGCGCAAAGCGCGCACGGGCGACGCGCCGCAGAAGCCGGCCGCAGCGGGCGGCGGCGGCGGGGGGCAAGGGCGGCGGCGGGCGGCTGCCGCCGCACTTTGCACCGCTCGCTGGCGAACTCGGCGATACGCTGCCGCTCGGCAAGTACGCCGCGTCCCAGTACCTGCAGTACGCGATCGCGACGGTCAAGGACCGGGCGCTGCCGCGCGTCGCCGACGGACAGAAGCCGGTGCAGGCACGCATCCTCTACGCGATGTGGGAGATGGGCGGGCGCGCCGGCACGCCGCGCAAGAAGTCGGCGCGCGTGGTCGGCGACGTGCTCGGCAAGTTTCACCCGCACGGCGACGCGTCGGTGTACGACGCGTTGGTGCGGCTCGCGCAGGAATTCACCATGCGCTACCCCCTCGTCGACGGCGAGGGCAACTTCGGCTCGCGCGACGGCGACGATCCGGCGGCGATGCGCTACACCGAGGCGCGGCTCACGAGATTCGCCGAGGTGCTGCTCGCCGAGCTCGACAGCGGCATGGTCGACTTCGCGCCGAACTACGACGGCTCGATCGAGGAGCCGGAGGTGCTGCCGGCGCGCCTGCCGGTGGTGCTCCTGAACGGCTCCTCGGGCATTGCGGTCGGCATGGCGACCGAGGTGCCCAGCCACAACCTGAGCGAGGTGGCGCAGGCCGCGGTGGCGATGATCCGCGACCCGGACATCTCGGTCGCGGGCCTGATGCGGCACGTCAAGGGGCCGGACTTCTCCGGCGGCGGTCAGATCATCACGCCGCGCGCCGAGATCCGCACGGCCTACGAGAGCGGCCGCGGTGCGGTGCGCGTGCGCGCGCGCTGGACGGTCGAGCGGCTCGCGCGCGGCCAGTGGCAGGTCGTCGTGTACGAGCTGCCGCCGGGGGCCTGTGCGCGCAAGGTGCTGGAGGAGATCGACGCCATCGCCAACCCGCAGCCGAAGCCGGGCAAGAAGTCGGCGGCGCCCGAGCAGCTGCGCGAGAAGCAGCTCGTGCTCGCGATGCTCGACCGGGCGCGCGACGAGTCCGACCGCTCGCACCCGGTGCGCCTGGTGTTCGAGCCGAAGACCTCGCGCGTCGACGAGGACGAGTTCGTGAAGCTCCTGCTCGCCAAGACGAGCATGGAGGCGAACGTCCCGATCAATTTCGTGATGGTCGGCCTGGACGGCCGGCCGACCGGCAAGAGCCTGAAGGACGTCTTCCGCGAGTGGCTCGACTTCCGCTTCGCGACGGTGACGCGGCGCACGCAATTCCGCCTCGACAGGGTGCTCGACCGGATCCACATCCTCGAGGGGCGCATGATCGTGCTCCTCAACGTGGACAAGGTGATCAAGATCGTCCGCCACGCCGACGAGCCGAAGGCCGAGCTGATCAAGGCCTTCAAGCTGACCGAGCGCCAGGCCGACGATATCCTGGAGATCCGGCTGCGGCAGCTCGCCAAGCTCGAACACATCCGGATCGAGCAGGAGCTCGGCGATCTGCGCAAGGAGCAGAAGGGGCTGGACAAGGTGCTCGGTAGCCGCAAAGCGCTCGAGGCGCTCCTGATCGAGGAGATCGAGCGCGATGCCGCGGCCTTCGGCGACAAGCGCCGCACGAAGATCGAGGAATCGGAGAAGGCCGCGGTCGAGACGCCGGTGATCGACGAGCCGGTGACGGTGATCTTCTCGAAGAACGGCTGGGTGCGCGCGCGCCAGGGCTGGGCGGTGGACCCGGGCGCGCTCTCTTTCAAGGAGGGCGATGCGCTCCAGGCCCTGATTCCGTGCCGGACGGTCGACCCGGTCGTCTTCCTCGACTCGAAGGGCCGCGCGTACACGGTGCAGGCGGGCGAGCTCCCGCCGGCGCGCGGCGACGGTGCCCCGGCGTCCTCGCTGGTGGACGTGCAGGACGGTGCGCGCATCGTGCAATGCATCGCCGGCAAGCCCGAGACGCGGGTGATGGTGGCCTCGAGCGGCGGCTACGGGTTCCTGTGCAAGATCGCCGACATGGTCTCGAACCGGCGCGCCGGGCGCGAGTTCATGTCGGTGGACGAGGGCGAGCTCCCGCTCGCGCCGGCGCCGTACGAGGAGGCGGGCGGGAACTACGTCGCGGCGGTCGCGAGCGGCGGCCGACTGCTCGTCTTCGATGTCGCCGAGATGCGCGAGATGGCGCGCGGCCGAGGCGTGATCGTGATGGGCCTCGAGGAAGGCGAGCAGCTCGCCGCCGTTCTGGTGACGAACGCGAGGGAGCTCCTCGTGCGCGGAACCGGTCGCGGCGGGAAGGAGAAGGAGGCGCGGCTCGCCGGGGAGCGGCTCGCGCACTTCGCCGGCCACCGCGCGCGCATGGGTCGCGTGCTGCCCGACCGCATGAAGCCGGCGGGGCTGGGCATTCCGCCCAGGCCCGAAGCCGGCGGCACCGGCAAAGTAGCCGACGCGCGCGGCGCGCCGCCGGCCGGCGTTTGCCTCTCCTCGGACGCTCGATTATCCTGCGCGGGCGCCGCATCCCCGCCGGCGCGGGAAGACGATGCGCATGTCCAGCCGGTACGAGGATCTGAACCCGCTGCCGCGGCTCCTGATGGGGCCGGGGCCTATCACCGCCGATCCGCGCGTGCTGCGCGCGATGTCGGCGCAGCTCCTCGGACAGTTCGATCCGCAGTTCCGCGCCTACATGGCCGAGACGATGGAGCTGTACCGGCAGGTGTTCGAGACGCACAACCGCTGGACGATGCTGATCGACGGGACCGCGCGCGCCGGCATCGAGGCGGCGATGGTCTCGCTCGTCGAGCCGGGCGACCGCGTGCTGGTCGGGGTGTTCGGACGCTTCGGCCACCTCAAGTGCGAGATCGCGCGCCGCTGCGGCGCCGAGGTGCACGCGATCGAGACCGAGTGGGGCACGGTCTTTTGCGCCCGATGCGATCGAGGCCGCGGTGAAGCGGCACAGGCCGAAGCTGGTCGCGCTCTGCCAGGGCGACACCTCGACGACGATGGCGCAGCCGCTCGCCGGCATCGGCCGCATTTGCCGCGCGCACGACGCCTTCCTCTACGTCGACGCCACCGCGTCTATCGTGGGCATGCCGCTGCCGGTCGACGCGTGGGAGATCGACGTCTGCACGGCCGGATTGCAGAAGTGCCTCGCCGGGCCGTCCGGCATCGCGCCCATCACGCTGAGCGACCGGGCGGCAGCGGCAATCAAGCGCCGGCGCCACGTCGAGCAGGGTCTGCGGCCCGCCGGCGACGCGGATGCGCCGGGCGGAGGGGCGATCATCCGCTCGAACTATTTCGATCTCGCGATGATCATGGACTACTGGAGCGAGACGGCGCTCAACCATCACACCGAGGCGACGACCATGCTCTACGGCGCGCGCGAGTGCGCCCGGATCGTGCTCGCCGAGGGGCTCGCTAACGCGCATGCGCGCCACGCACGGGCGAGCCGAGGGCTGGCGGCCGGCCTGCGGGCGATGGGTCTCGAGCTGTTCGGCGATGCCGCGTACAGGATGCCGAACGTCACCGGCGTGCGGATCCCGGCCGGCGTCGACGGCGAGCGCGTGCGCCGGCGGCTGCTCGAGGACTTCAACATCGAGATCGGCACCTCGTTCGGGCCGCTGCACGGCCGGATCTGGCGCATCGGCACGATGGGATACAACGCGCGCAAGGACGCGGTGCTGGTCACGCTCGGGGCGCTCGAGGCTGCGCTCGCCGCCGAGGGTCTCGGCCTGCCGCGCGGCGCCGGCGTGGACGCGGCGCTCGCGGAGTTCGCGCAGCCGGCGTCCGCCGTTGCGGCCGTTTGACCGGCATCACGGAAATCGCGCCGCGCGCGCCGGCCGCCCGGCGCGCGCCGATATACTCGACGTCACGCATCGCGTTCGACCGTTCGACCACGTCACGCATCGCGTTCGACCTCATCCCGTGCCCGCCCGATCCATGGAGCTCGTCTGTCCGGCAGGAGGCCTTCCCGCGCTCAAGGCGGCCGTCGACAACGGCGCCGACTGCGTCTACCTCGGGCTGCGTGACGACACCAACGCCCGCAATTTCGCCGGGCTGAACTTCGACGTCGCCGGGCTCGAGCAGGCGCTTGCGTACGCGCACGCGCGCGGACGCAGGTTGCTGCTGGCGGTGAACACCTACCCGCAGCCTGAAGGCTGGGTGAAATGGACCCGCGCGGTCGACATCGCCGCCGAGCGCGGCGTGGATGCCGTGATCCTGGCCGACCTCGGCCTGATGGAGTATGCCGCGACCCGCCATCCGGATCTGCGGCGGCACCTCTCGGTACAGGGCTCGGCGACCACCTACGAGGCGATCAATCTCTGCCGGCGCCTGTTCGACGTGCAGCGCGCGGTGCTGCCCCGGGTGCTCGCGCTCAGGCAGATCGAGGAGCTCGTCGCGCGGACCGAGGTCGAGATCGAGGTGTTCGGATTCGGCGGCCTGTGCGTGATGGTCGAGGGACGCTGCCAGCTCTCGTCCTACGTGACCGGCGAGTCGCCGAACACCGCGGGCGCCTGCTCGCCGGCGCGGGCGGTGCGCTGGGAGGAGACGCCGCGCGGGCTCGAGTCGCGCCTCGGTGGCGTGCTCATCAACCGTTTCGGCGCCGGCGAACACGCAGCCTATCCGACGCTCTGCAAAGGACGCTTCGAGGTGGGGGGCGAGCTGTATTACGCGATCGAGGAGCCGGCCAGCCTCAACACGCTCGAGCTGCTGCCGCAGCTCGAGCGCATCGGCGTGCGGGCGATCAAGATCGAGGGGCGGCAGCGCAGCCCGGCGTACGTCGCGCAGGTGACGCGCGTGTGGCGTGCGGCGATCGATGCGCTCGAGACGAACCCCGCGCGGTTCGCGGTGAAGCCCGACTGGGACGCGGAGCTGAGGCGGCTCTCCGAAGGCCGGAGCCAGACGCTCGGTGCGTACCACCGGCCGTGGAAGTGAGGTTGCGATGAGACTAGCGCTCGGTCCGGTGCTGTACCACTGGCCGCGCGAGCGCATGCTCGGGTTCTACGCCGAGGCCGCCGAGGCGCCCGTCGAGATCGTCTACCTGGGCGAAGCGGTGTGCGCGCGCCGCCGCGAGATGCGCCTCGACGACTGGCTCGCTGCTGCGCGGATCCTCGCCGCCGGCGGGAAGGAGGTGGTCCTCTCGTCGCAGGCGCTGCTCGAGTCCGAGGCCGACCTGCGCGCGCTGCGGCGTCTGGCGGAGGCGGGCGCCTTCTGCATCGAGGCGAACGACCTGTCGGCGGTGGGCGTGCTCGCCGGCCGCGGTCCGTTCGTCGCCGGCCCGCACCTGAACGTCTACAACGCGCGCACGCTCGCGCTGCTCGCGCGGCTGGGGGCCGCACGGTGGGTCGCGCCGGTCGAGATCTCCCGCGCGCAGCTCGAGGCGATCGCGGCCGACCGGCCGCCGGGGCTCGAGATCGAACTCTTCGCCCACGGGCGCCTGCCGCTCGCGTTCTCGGCCCGGTGCTTCACGGCGCGGCACTACAACCTGCAGAAGGACGACTGCGGCTTCCGCTGTATGGATCATCCCGACGGGCTGCCGCTGCAGACCGCCGATGGCGACCCGTTCCTCGTGCTGAACGGCATCCAGACGCAGTCCGCGCGCGTCTATGCGCTGCTCGGGGATCTCGCTGCGGTTGCGTGCTCCGGGGTGGATATCGTGCGGATCAGCCCGCAGGCGCATGGCACCTTCGAGGTCCTGCGCGCGTACCGGAACGCACTGGAGCGCGGCGCGTCGCGCTCCAGTGCGGACCTGCACCTCGCCGGTCATGCGCCGGACGAGACCTGCAACGGGTACTGGCACGGCGTTGCGGGCCTCGAGCGCGTCCGGACCGAAGGACAAGCGACATGACCGAAGCCTGGACTGTGCCCGCGCCGCTCGCGCGTCTTCTCGGATTGCTGCCGAGCCGTCCGCCCGCGTGGCTGTTCGCGCAGGCGCTGAACGCGACCTTGGTGCCGGCACTGCCGACCGACCTGCTCGCGGCGCTGGCCGGACGGCGCGTGCGCCTGCGCGTCACCGACGCCGGGGTGCACGCCGATTTCACCGTGGCGGGCGCTCGCCTCCAGGTCCTCGGCGGGCACGGCGCGCCCGATGTCGCGATCGCGGCGTCGGCGTGGGACTTTTTCAGCTTGCGCGCCGCGCGGAGGATCCGGACACGCTGTTCTTCGCGCGACGGCTGGTGATCGAGGGTGACACCGAGCTCGGGCTGCGGATCAAGAACGCCCTCGACGGGCTCGAACTGCCGCCGCTCGATTGGCGCATGCTCGCGCCGCCGCGGCTCATCGCCGGCGTGCTCGGCCGGCGACGCAACGAATCCTCGCCGGACCGCGCGGATCCGGGCGTATAATCCGAGCTCACTCGTCGCCGACCGCGCGGCATGGTCGGTGCGGCGATCAACGATCAATGGCGGGCCTCCCCGCATTGCAGCGTGGCGAATCTGGTCAGGTCCGGAAGGAAGCAGCCATAGCTACTCACTGCAAGTGCCGGGGGTTAGGCTCGCCGCCCATCGCTCGCGCGGCAGACGCGCCGTCCCGCCGCGCGTGAATCGTCCGGCGCGTCGCGCGCCACGCTTGCGGGGCCCGTGGGCGCCGACGTCGGCGCCGGGCGAGGCCCCGAGGCCGCCGCTCTCGTACACGCGCGCAGCCGGTTCCGGGTCGAGCGCACCGCGGCCAGCGCGGTCGCGATCGACCGCCGTTACATCTGCCCCGACGAGGCGGGCGTCGTGTGCGACACGCCACCGGCGCGCCGCATGGGGTAGGCGACGAAAGGCGCCGTTGCGCCGCTGCGTGCACACCCGAGCGACCGCGTGCCGACCCCGGCCGCAACCGCTCTGCTAGAATTTCGCGCATGTCGTACCAGGTCCTCGCCCGAAAGTGGCGTCCCCGCTCGTTCGCCGCGCTGGTGGGCCAGGAGCACGTCGTGAAGGCGCTCACGCACGCGCTCGAGCAGCAGCGCCTGCATCACGCCTACCTCTTCGCCGGCACGCGCGGGGTGGGTAAGACCACGCTCGCCCGCATCCTCGCGAAGGCGCTCAACTGCGAGAGCGGCATCACCGCCGCGCCGTGCGACAAGTGCGCCGCCTGCGCCGAGATCGACGCCGGGCGGTTCGTCGACCTGATCGAGGTCGACGCGGCCACCAACACGAAGGTCGACGAGATGCGCCAGCTGCTCGAGAGCGCGGTGTATTCGCCGACGCGCGGACGGTTCAAGGTGTACGTGATCGACGAAGTGCACATGCTGTCGACCTCGGCCTTCAACGCGATGCTGAAGACGCTCGAGGAGCCGCCCGCGCACATCAAGTTCATCCTGGCGACGACCGATCCGCAGAAGATCCCGGTGACGGTGCTGTCGCGCTGCCTGCAGTTCAACCTCAAGCAGATGCCGCCGGCCGCGATCGCCGGCCACCTCCACCACATTGCCGGCGAGGAGGGCGTGCGCGCCGAGCCGGGCGGGCTGCGGCTGCTCGCTGCGGCGGCGCGCGGCAGCATGCGCGACGCGCTGTCGCTGCTCGACCAGGCGGTGGCGTACTCGGCCGGCGAGGTCACCGAGGGGGCGGTGCGTGCCATGCTCGGCGCGGTCGACCTGGGCTATCTCGTCGACCTGGCCGACGCGCTCCTCGACGCCGACGCCGGGCGTGCGATCGGGATCGCCGACGCGATGGAGGCGCGCAGTCTGTCGTTCGATGGCGCGCTCGCGGAGCTCGCGAATCTGCTGCACCGCGTCGCGCTCGCGCAGGCCGCGCCGGACGCGCTCGACCTGCAGCTGCCCGACCGCGACCGGATCCTCGCGCTCGCCGCACGCGCCGATCCGGAGACCGTGCAGCTCTTCTACCAGATTGCGGTCCACGGCCGCCGCGACCTGCCGCTCGCGCCCGACGAGTACGCCGGGTTTACGATGGCGCTGATGCGCATGCTGGCGTTCGCGCCGGCCGCTGCGCCGGACGGCACATCGGTCGCGCCGGCCGCGGTGGTCGGGCGCACGCCGCCGAGCGCCCCGGCCGCGCGCCGCGGGTACCGCTCGGGGACTGGCCGGCGCTCGTCGGCGCGCTCAAGCTCTCGGGCGCTGCGCGCCAGCTCGCCGAGCGCAGCGAGCTCGTGTCGTTCGCCGAAAACGTGGTCGAGCTTCGCCTGCCGCCGGACGCCAAGGCGCTCGGCGAAAAGGCCTACGCGGACAAGCTGAAGGCCGCGCTCGGCGCGCATCTCGGCGCGAGCGTCGGGTTGACGGTCAGGATCGGCGCGACGCGCGGTGATTCGGTGGCGGCCATCCAGGAAGGCGAGCGTAAGGCACTCCAGGACCAGGCGACGGCGTCGATCCAATCGGACGCGTTCGTGCGCGATCTCGTCGAGCAGTTCGACGGCACGGTCGTCGACTCGTCCATCAAACCCGCTGCGTGAACGGAGACGCGAGATGATCAACAAGGGCCAGCTGGCCGGGCTGATGAAGCAGGCGCAGCAGATGCAGGAGAACATGCGCAAGATGCAGGAGCAGCTTGCGACCGTCGAGGTGGAGGGGCAGGCCGGCGCCGGCATGGTGAAGGTCGTGATGGCCTGCAACCACGACGTCAAGCGGGTGACCATCGATCCTTCGGTGCTCGCCGACGATAAGGAGATGGTCGAGGACTTGGTTGCCGCCGCGGTGAACGACGCCGTGCGCCGGGTCGAGGCCGCGGTGCAGGAACGCATGTCCGGATTCACGTCGGGTCTCGGCCTGCCGCCCGGCATGAAGCTTCCGTTCTGAGGCGGTGTCCGGGCTAAGGGCGGTCTCTCCGTCCCCGCCTTTGCGTAGAAGGCGGAGTCTCGACATAGGCGGATGCCGCGTGGGTTCTTCCGCACTCGATGATCTGGTGGAGGCGCTGCGGTGCCTTCCCGGCGTCGGGCCGAAATCGGCCCAGCGGATGGCCTATCATCTGCTGCAGCACGACCGGCCGGGCGCCGAGCGGCTGGCCGGCGCCCTCGGGCACGCGCTGCGTGCGGTGCGTCGCTGCGCGCGCTGCAACAACTTCAGCGAGTCGGAGGTGTGCGCGCTGTGCAGCTCCGCGCGGCGCGACGCGAGCCTGCTCTGCATCGTCGAGTCCCCCGCCGATCTGGTCACGATGGAGCAGACGCATGCGTTCCGGGGCCTCTACTTCGTGCTGATGGGACGCCTGTCGCCGCTCGACGGAATCGGCCCGAAGGAGATCGGGCTCGCGCGGCTGCTCGAGCGCATCGCCGATGGCGCGATCCGGGAGGTGGTGATCGCCACCAACTTCACGAACGAGGGCGAGGCGACCGCGCATTACGTCGCCGAGATGCTGCGCGAGCGCGGACTCAAGGTGAGCCGTATCGCGCGTGGCATCCCCGTCGGCGGGGAGCTCGAGTACGTGGACATCGGGACGCTCGCGCAGGCGTACTACGAGCGCCGGCCGGCCTGAGGGGCATGTGGCGATGCCAGGCAAGCCGCTCCAGGACCTCGCGGTGATCGAACTCGGGCAGTTGATCGCCGGGCCTTTCGCCGGGAAGATGCTCGCCGAATTCGGCGCCGAGGTGATCAAGATCGAGCCGCCGCAGGGCGGCGATCCGCTGCGCAATTGGCGCAAGGTCCACGACGGCACTTCGCTCTGGTGGTACGTCCAGGCGCGCAACAAGAAGTCGGTTACCGCCGATCTGCGCATGCCCGAGGGGCAGGAAATCGTGCGTCGCCTGGCGCGCGACGCCGACGTGGTGATCGAGAATTTCCGACCCGGGACGCTCGAGAGGTGGGGGCTGGGCTACGAGCAGCTCGCCGCCGTCAACCGCGGACTGATCATGCTCCGATTGTCGGGCTTCGGCCAGAGCGGGCCGTACCGCGATCTTCCCGGTTTCGGCGCGATCGCCGAGTCGATGGGTGGAATGCGCTACGTCACCGGATTCCCGGACCGTCCGCCGGTGCGCCTCAATCTCTCGATCGGCGACTCGCTCGCGGCGCTGCACGGCGTGATTGGTGTCCTGACCGCGCTGCACCACCGCGATGCGAACGGCGGTGCCGGCCAAGTGGTCGACGTCGGCCTGTACGAGGCGGTGTTCAACATGATGGAAAGCACGCTGCCCGAGTACGACATGTACGGCGTCGTGCGCGAGCGCACCGGCAGCAACCTCACCGGCATCGTGCCCTCGAACACCTACCTGACGCGCGATGACAAGCACGTGGTGATCGGCGCGAATGCCGACAGCATCTTCAAGCGGCTGATGAGCGCGATCGGGCGGGACGACCTCGCCGCCGACCCCGGGCTCGCCGGACAACGCCGGGCGGGCGAAGCGCGCCGACGAGCTCGACGGCGTGATCGGCGCATGGGCCGCATCTCACGACGCCGACCTCGTGCTGAAGGTGCTTGCGAAAGCACAGGTTCCGGAGCGGCAAGATCTACAGCATCGCCGACATCGTGCGCGATCCGCAGTACCTCGCCCGCGGGATGATCCGCGAGGTGGCGTTACCGGGCGGTGAGCGGCTGAAGGTTCCGGGCATCGTGCCGAAGCTCTCGGCGACGCCGGGCGACATCGACTGGCAGGGGCCGGCGCTCGGCGCGCACACCGACGAGATCCTCGGGCGGCTCGGCTACTCCGCGGCCGAGATCGAGGCGCTGCGCGCGCGCAAGGTCATCTGACCCGGGAGTGGGTCGGATCGCGGCGGACTTAGCAGCGCGCCGAGATTGTATAGAATTACAGCACGTCGCTAAGGTTCGCCCGTGGCGGCCGTGGCGGCCGCGGCGGCCGCGACGCCCCGACCGCGGACCGCGGCGCGTCCTCGAACCGGGGCGGCCGAATCGAGGAATGGCGCCGCGAACAGGTCGTCGACGGTTGGGCGCGCGATGACGAGGCGCCGGGGCGGCTCGACACGGTGGTCGCATCCCGAGACCGCGCGCTCGATCATCGCGCGCAGCGCCTCGCCCGACATCCCTTTCGCGCAGTCGATCAACCCATATCGCGGCTGCGAGCGCGGATGCGTGTACTGCATGGAAGGAGAGACGCCGGTATCGAACGGGCGACGGGTCCGTGAAGCCGTTGGCCGAGCTGCGCCCGGGCGACGAGATCTACGGTACCGAGGGGCGCGGGCGGTGCCGGCACTGCGTCAGGACTCGCGTCCTCGCCCGCGGGCGATCGCGCAAGCCGGCGTACCGTCTGCGCGCGGCCGGCGCGTCTGAGGCGGGTTGCATCCTGCTGCGCGTGGCGCACGAACCCGCGCCGCCCTTCAAGGAGTGGCTCGCGACGCACTACCCGCGCAAGCCCGCACACGCGACGAGCCTCGTCTGCAAGAAGGGCGGCGGCCAGGACTACGACGCGACTTTCGGCGTGCGCCACCGCGGCACGGGCAACTTTGCCGAGCTGATCGCGAGGCGGTTCGAGGTCGCCCGCGCACGGTTCGGCTTCGGCGTGGGTCGGCGCGACGACCTGGACACGACGCGGTTCAGGGCCCCTGACGCCGGGCGTCGGATGCGGCTTCTCTGGCCGCACGGCGCTTCGACCGTGCCGCGTTGACAGTCCCGGGCCCGTGTGTGAGCATTCCGCCGCTTCCCGCGCCCGCGGGAACGGATCACAGCGCCGGTGTGCCGCGATCGCGGCCGGCCGAAATTTTGGGAGGACAAGATGTACAAGCTCATCCGCATCGCCGTCGGCGCATGCGCGCTGGCCGCGGCAGGCGCCGCGTCGGCGCAAGGCGCGCCCGAGAGGCCGAACGTTCACATCGCGGTCGGTGGCAAGGCGGCGCTCTACTACCTGCCGCTCACGATCACCGAGCGGCTCGGCTACTTCAAGGACGAGGGGCTGGCGGTCAAGATCAGTGATTTCAAGGGCGGCTCGGCTGCCCTGCGCGCGGTCGTCGGCGGCAGCGCCGACGTGGTGTCGGGCGCGTACGAGCACACCATCGCGATGCACGCGCGCGGGCAGAAGTTCAAGGCGTTCGTGCTGCAGGGCGCCGCGCCGCAGATCCTCGATCGGGATCTCGACCGCGAAGGTTCCGAACTACAAGTCGCCGAGAGACCTGAAGGGTCTGAAGATCGGCGTCTCCGCGCCCGGTTCGAGCACCAACATGTTCGCGAACTACGTGATCGCGAAAGGGGGCCTGAAGCCCGCCGACGTTTCGGTGGTCGGCGTGGGCACCGGCGCTGCGGCGATGGCCGCGATCCAGAAGGGCGAGATCGACGCGATCTCGAACGTGGATCCGGTGATGACGATGCTCGAGAAGCAGGGCGCGGTGAAGGTGATCTTCACCTCGCGCACCCCGCGGGGCACCGAGGACGTGTTCGGCGGCCCGATGCCGGCGGCGTGCCTGTACGCGCCGTCCGATTTCGTGGAGAAGTACCCGAACACTGCGCAGGCGCTCGCGAACGCGATCGTGCGCGCGCTCCTGTGGCTGCGGGACGCGACGCCGCAGCAGATTCTCGCCACCGTTCCGGAGGAGTACCAGCTCGGCGACAAGGCGATGTACCTGTTCGCCTACGGCAACGTGCGCGACGCGATGTCGCGCGACGGCCTTATCCCGGCGGCCGGCGCGCGCACTGCGCTCAAGGTACTGATCGCCTCCAACCCGAAGGTCGACTACTCGAAGGTCAAGCTCGAGGACACGTACACCAACCGTTTCGCGCAGAGCGCGCTCAAGAAATACGGGAAGTAGTCGCGCGCCCAGCCGTCCGGGAGTCATGGTGGCGGGGGTCCCGGCGGTCGCGCTCGAGAGCATCACCTGCACCTTCGTCTCGCGCGACGACAGACGGCAGCGCTACACCGCGGTCAGGGACACGACGCTCGTCGTCGCCGACGGCGAGTTCGTGTCTGTGGTCGGGCCGACCGGCTGCGGCAAGTCGACCTTGCTCAACGTCGCGGCCGGGCTGCTCGATCCCTCCGCGGGATCGGTCAGGGTGTTCGGCGAGCCGCTCCAGGGCGTAAACGCCCGCGCCGGCTACCTTTTTTCAACAGGACGCGCTGATGCCCTGGCGCAGCGCGCTCGGCAACGTGACCGCCGGCCTCGAGTTCCGCGGCGTCACGCGCGACGAGGCGCGCGAGCGGGCCGAGGGCTGGCTGGCCCGCGTCGGACTACGCGGCTTCGGCGACCGCTACCCGCATCAGCCTCGGGCGGGATGCGCAAGCGCGTTGCACTTGCCCAGACCCTGATCCTCGACCCCAGGATCCTGCTGATGGACGAGCCGTTCTCGGCGCTCGACATCCAGACCCGGCAGCTGATGGAGAACGAACTGCTCGAGCTCTGGTCGGCCGACCGCAAGTCGGTGGTCTTCATCACCCATGACCTGGAGGAGGCGATCTCGCTCTCGGATCGGGTGGTCGTTCTCTCGGCCGGCCCGGAGACGCGCCCGATCGGCGAGTTCGCGATCGACCTGCCGCGCCCGCGCGACGTCGCCGAGATCCGGCTGACGCCGCGCTTCATCGAGCTGCACACCGAGATCTGGCACCGCATGAAGGCCGAAGTGCTGAAGGGCTATGCCCAACAGCAGAAATAATCTCGCGCGCCTGCTCGCGCCGGGCGCGCACAGCCTGCGGTTCTACCAGGCGCTGGTGCTGCTGCTGTTCTTCGCCGGCTGGTACGTGCTGACCAGCCCGACCCTGCTGCCGCCTTTCTACTTCGACGAGCCGAACATGGCGGCGTTCTTCTTCGGCGAGCCGCAGAAGGTGCTGTGGCGGATCTGGGAGTGGTTCGTCACCGAGCGCAACATCTACGGCCATCTCTGGGTGACGCTGCTAGAGACCCTGATGGCCTTCGCGATCGGAACGGTGTCGGGCTTGGCGATCGGGCTCTGGCTAGCCCGCTCGGCGTTCGCCTCCGCGATCCTGGACCCCTACATCAAGGCGCTCAACTCGATGCCGCGGGTGATCCTGGCGCCGATCTTCACCGTCTGGTTCGGCCTCGGCCTGGCCTCGAAGGTCGCCCTCGGCGTGACGCTGGTGTTCTTCATCGTGTTCTTCAACGTCTACCAGGCGGTGCGGGAGGTGAGTCCGGTGGTGCTTGCGAGCGCGCGGATGCTGGGGGCCACCCCGCGCCAGCTTCTGCGCCACGTCTACCTGCCGAGCGCGATGAGCTGGGTCTTCGCCAGCCTGCACAACTCGGTCGGGCTCGCGTTCGTCGGAGCGGTGGTCGGCGAGTACCTGGGCTCGGCGCGCGGGGTCGGCTACCTGATTCTCGAGGCTGAGGGGGTGTTCGACATCAACACGGTCTTCGCCGGGATCCTGGTGCTGACCGCGTTCGCCCTCGTGCTCGACGAGGTGGTCACCGTCGTCGAGCGGCGCCTCCTCGTCTGGCAGCCGCGGAGCGGCGAGACGGAACGGCTCTAGGCCGCGCGCCCGGGATGAAGGCGCGGGACGGGGCCGTTTGACACGCAATCCGGAGAGTCCTTATAATCCCGCTTCTCGACAGTCGCGGGGGTGGAGCAGTCTGGCAGCTCGTCGGGCTCATAACCCGAAGGTCGTAGGTTCAAATCCTGCCCCCGCAACCAGCTCCCCTTTCCGGGGACGGTCGGAACGCTCTTTAACAATCCAAACAGCCGATAGGTGTGGGCGCTGTCGGTGGCTTCTGCGCAAGCGCGGGTGCGAATCCGCGCCGCTCAAGCAACCTTACGGTGCTCGCACATAAGTGAAGACGGGACTCCTTCGCATGAAGGAGCCCGGTCGATTCACCTTTGAGTGAGCGCATTCGTGGACGGCGGATCTCACGGTCCGCGCAGTCGCGATCGAAGCAAACAGGATTCAACTGAAGAGTTTGATCCTG
>JAOSJV010000001.1:2007156-2714514 GCA_027493935.1 Burkholderiales bacterium
CGGAAGGTGCGGCTGGATCACCTCCTTTCTAGAGCATCGCGCGAGGCGCGCTCGTCAGCGTCCACAACCTATCGGTTGTTTCGCAGCAGCGGGGAACAGGTCTCAGGGACCGAGGATGAGGGAGCCGGGCTCGAACCGGACGCCCCGGTCCTGGGCTCTTGGGCGCCGGATCCTGACGGAAGGGTCTGTAGCTCAGCCGGTTAGAGCACCGTCTTGATAAGGCGGGGGTCGATGGTTCGAATCCATCCAGACCCACCATCACGTTCGGGGGTGTAGCTCAGCTGGGAGAGCACCTGCTTTGCAAGCAGGGGGTCATCGGTTCGATTCCGTTCACCTCCACCATTTCCGGGTGATGCGTGATGAGTGACGAGTGAAGGGCGCGGCCCTCACCCCTTACCCATCACTCATTACGAGTGAAGGCTGTTTGCTCTTTAACAATTCGGGAGAAGTCCAATGCTCGGTCCTCCAGAGGGTCGAGCATGGGTTGAGTGATTGTCACGACCAGGCTCTGCTGCAAGTCGCAGCGAGCGTGGCGTACAAGCGCTGAGAGATCCTTTGGCCGGGCGGCCAGCGGACGGCGACGTTCAGAAGGCTTCGTGGTTATAGGGTCAAGTGACTAAGTGCATGTGGTGGATGCCTTGGCGATCACAGGCGATGAAGGACGTCGTAGCGTGCGAAAAGCTTCGGGGAGCCCGCAAGCAGGCTTTGATCCGGAGATGTCCGAATGGGGAAACCCGGCCCGCAGGGGTCACCTTGCCGAATCCATAGGCAAGGCGGGGCGAACCTGCTGAACTGAAACATCTAAGTAGGCAGAGGAACAGAAATCAACCGAGATTCCGAGAGTAGTGGCGAGCGAAATCGGACCAGCCTCTCACATTTAGCCGTCGCGTTAGCAAAACGGTCTGGAAAGTCCGGCCATAGCGGGTGACAGCCCCGTATGCGAAAACATGGCGGTGGAACTAGGGTGAGGACAAGTAGGGCGGGGCACGTGGAATCCTGCCTGAAGATGGGGGACCATCCTCCAAGGCTAAATACTCGTGATCGACCGATAGTGAACCAGTACCGTGAGGGAAAGGCGAAAAGAACCCCGGGAGGGGAGTGAAATAGAACCTGAAACCGCATGCATACAAGCTGTAGGAGCCCGCAAGGGTGACTGCGTACCTTTTGTATAATGGGTCAGCGACTTACATTCACTGGCGAGCTTAACCGTTAGGGTAGGCGCAGCGAAAGCGAGTCCGAACAGGGCGATTCAGTCGGTGGGTGTAGACCCGAAAGCGGATGATCTACTCATGGCCAGGTTGAAGGTCGGGTAACACCGGCTGGAGGACCGAACCAACTACTGTTGCAAAAGTAGTGGATGAGCTGTGGGTAGGGGTGAAAGGCCAAACAAATCCGCAAATAGCTGGTTCTCTCCGAAAACTATTGAGGTAGTGCCTCGCGTGATCACTCCCGGGGGTAGAGCACTGTTATGGCTAGGGGGACATGGCGTCTTACCAAACCATGGCAAACTCCGAATACCGGGAAGTGCAGCGCGGGAGACAGTGCACCGGGTGCTAACGTCCGGACACGAGAGGGAAACAACCCAGACCCGCAGCTAAGGTCCCAAATGATTGGCTAAGTGGCGAACGAAGTGGGAAGGCGAAAACAGTCAGGAGGTTGGCTTAGAAGCAGCCATCCTTTAAAGAAAGCGTAATAGCTCACTGATCGAGTCGTCCCGCGCGGAAGATTCAACGGGGCTCAAGCCAATAACCGAAGCTCGGGGTGTGAGCAATCCACCTCAGCCCGTTTTGCGTCGCCGTCCAAGACGGTGCGCGCCATTCCAGCAAGCTTGGACGAGGCTAACTTCGCGCGAACGCGCGAAGTTAAGCGGCGCATCGCGCCGCGGCCGAGGCCAAAGCGCTCCCACGCACGATCGAGTCGGGCGGCGGAATGTGCGAGCGACGCAAAGCGGATTGAGGGGATTGCTCACGCGGTAGGAGAGCGTTCCGTAAGCCTGCGAAGGTGTCTGGCGATGGACACTGGAGGTATCGGAAGTGCGAATGCTGACATGAGTAGCGTTAAAGCGGGTGAAAAGCCCGCTCGCCGTAAGCCCAAGGTTTCCTGCGCAACGTTCATCGGCGCAGGGTGAGTCGGCCCCTAAGGCGAGGCCGAAAGGCGTAGTCGATGGGAAACAGGTCAATATTCCTGTACCAGTCGGGGATGCGATGGGGGGACGGAGAAGGTTATGCCGGCCGGGTGTTGGACGTCCCGGTTCAAGCGTGTAGGGAGACCCCGTAGGCAAATCCGCGGGGTCAATCCTGAGGCGTGACGACCAGTCCGGTTCGCCGGGCGAAGTGGCAGATACCCTGCTTCCAGGAAAAGCCTCTAGCTTCAGTCTCCGATTGACCGTACCGTAAACCGACACTGGTGGGCGAGATGAAAATTCTCAGGCGCTTGAGAGAACTCTGGAGAAGGAACTCGGCAAATTGACACCGTAACTTCGGGAGAAGGTGTGCCCCCGGTAGGTGAAGCTGCACAAGCGGAGCCGAAAGGGGGTCGCAGAGAATCGGTGGCTGCGACTGTTTATTAAAAACACAGCACTCTGCAAACACGAAAGTGGACGTATAGGGTGTGACGCCTGCCCGGTGCCGGAAGGTTAAGTGATGGGGTGCAAGCTCTTGATCGAAGCCCCGGTAAACGGCGGCCGTAACTATAACGGTCCTAAGGTTAACAACCGCTAGCCTTGGTTAAACCGAACCATATGCGGGAAACTCCTCAAAAACCGCTCGGTACTCGCTTCGAAGGCCTCGTCCGGGATCTGTGAGACGCCCGGCCGCGCCGAAGCAGTAAAAATCCGACGGACACGGGGACGATCCGCAGGAAAGACTCGCCGGCCACGGCGAGAATCCTCAGAGACTTGACGTTCGGGAGCGTTCCTTCATGCATCTTGACGTACAGTGGATCGTCGGCTTCGTCGACGGCGAAGGTTGCTTCCATGTGGGCATCAACCCGCATCCGGAAATGACCGCGGGATTCCAGGTACTGCCGGAATTCACCGTCGTCCAGCACCAGCGCGACGTTTCGGTTCTGCACGCCCTGAAGAGCCATTTCGGCTGCGGCGTGGTTCTGCAAGAACCACGCGGACCGGATGGCCTACCGGGTGGCGGGCTGGATCATCTGCGCGACCGAATCGTTCCATTCTTCGTCAAGCACCCGTTGAAGACGAGCAAGAACGTGGACTTTCACAAGTTCCGCGACGTCGTGCTCTTGATGGGTGAGCGGGTTCATCTGACGAGCGAGGGCATCGGAGAGATCCGGCGCATCGCCGCAACGATGAACCGTGGACGCTCAAGGTAAAGTCCAGCTTGGCCGGAAACGGCCGGGACGAACTGAGCGAAATTCCTTGTCGGGTAAGTTCCGACCTGCACGAATGGCGTAACGATGGCCACACTGTCTCCTCCAGAGACTCAGCGAAGTTGAAGTGGTTGTGATGATGCAATCTACCCGCGGCTAGACGGAAAGACCCCGTGCACCTTTACTGTAGCTTTGCATGGGACTGTGAACCGATCTGTGTAGGATAGCTGGGAGGCTTTGAAGCCGGGGCGCTAGCTTCGGTGGAGCCAACGTTGAAATACCAGCCTGGTTTGTTTGCGGTTCTAACCTGCGCTCGTGAATCCGGGCGGGGGACAGTGCATGGTAGGCAGTTTGACTGGGGCGGTCTCCTCCCAAAGCGTAACGGAGGAGCTCGAAGGTACGCTTCGCGCGGTCGGAAATCGCGCTGAAAGTGCAATGGCAAAAGCGTGCTTGACTGCGAGACTGACAAGTCGAGCAGGTGCGAAAGCAGGACATAGTGATCCGGTGGTTCTGTATGGAAGGGCCATCGCTCAACGGATAAAAGGTACGCCGGGGATAACAGGCTGATCTCCCCCAAGAGTTCATATCGACGGGGAGGTTTGGCACCTCGATGTCGGCTCATCTCATCCTGGGGCTGTAGCCGGTCCCAAGGGTATGGCTGTTCGCCATTTAAAGAGGTACGTGAGCTGGGTTTAGAACGTCGTGAGACAGTTTGGTCCCTATCTACCGTGGGCGTTGGACGTTTGAGAGGGGCTGCTCCTAGTACGAGAGGACCGGAGTGGACGCACCTCTGGTGTACCGGTTGTGACGCCAGTCGCATCGCCGGGTAGCTATGTGCGGAAGAGATAACCGCTGAAAGCATCTAAGCGGGAAACTCGCCTCAAGATGAGACGTCCCGGGGCTCGATCCCCCTGAAGGGTCGTGAAAGACCATCACGTTGATAGGCCGGATGTGGAAGCGCTGCAAGGCGTTGAGCTAACCGGTACTAATTGCCCGTGCGGCTTGACCCTATAACCTCGAAGCCTTGACGCGGCGCGCCTGCGCAGACCCTGCGCGGGAGCAGCCGTCGGGCAATCGCCAGACCCAGGACTTCCTCCCGAACATGTCGCGGCCGGCATCGCGCGATGCGGCGCCGGCCGCCGACGCCAGAATTGCCTGGCGGCCATAGCCCTCTGGTCCCACGCCTTCCCATCCCGAACAGGACCGTGAAACGGAGCGGCGCCGATGATAGTGTGCAGCGCGCACGCGAAAGTAGGTCACTGCCAGGCTAACCGAAGCGAAAGCGCCCTGGGGGACTCCCCCAGGGCGTTTTGCTTTGCAGCGGCCACTGACCGATTGGGCGTGGGCGCGCGCAGGCCGCGCAGCTGCCCGACGCGGCGCCGGCCTCGCCGAGGTCGGGTCCGCAGTCGGAGCCGGGCTGTGTGGCGCATGCTTCCCGTCTCCATACGGCGCCGCACAAGCTGTGCCCTGGGTCTTGGGCAGCGGATAGGCCGGCGGTTTAGCGCGGGGAAGTTGACCGATTTGCTGGACGGGCACTGGCGCCGGGAGTAGGCTCCTTTAGCCGATATTCTTCGCTAAGTGTAGGATGTCCAAGCCGAAAATCCGGGTTGTCCCCGCCTTCCGCAACACTGTCCTGATCGTCGACGATCAGTCCACGGGCCGGGCTATCCTGGAGGAGGTGGTGCGCAGCGTAGACAGTCACGTCCACGTCGAGGCTTTCGAGAATCCAATGGACGCGGTGCGCTGGGCGGCGACCCACGCCGCCGATCTGGTGCTGGTCGACTACCAGATGCCCGAGATGGACGGTATCGAGTGCGTCCGGCGGCTGCGCACCCTGCCCGAGTACGGCCACGTCCCGATGGTGATGGTCACGGTACACGACGACCGCAAAGTCCGCTACGCGGCGCTCGACGCTGGCATCACCGACTTCCTGACCAAGCCGATCGACACTCGGGAGTGCCTCGCCCGGTGCCGGAACCTGTTGACTTTGCGGCGCCAGCAGCTCGCGCTCGAGGACAAGGGCCGGCTGCTCGAGGGGATGGTCCAGGACGCCACCCGCGAGCTGCGCCACCGCGAGAAGGAGACGCTATTCCGGCTCGCGAAGGCGGGTGAATTCCGCGACGAGGAGACCGGCAACCACGTCATCCGGATGGCCCGCTACTCGCGGTTGATCGCCGAGATGATCGGCCTCGCGAGCGAGGAGGCCGAGACGATCGAGCTCGCCGCGCCGCTGCACGACATCGGCAAGATCGGACTGCCCGACCACATCCTGCTGAAAGCCGACAAGCTCACCGACGCCGAGCAGAAGATCATGCAGCGGCACCCGGTGATCGGCTACGAGATCCTGAAGGACAGTCCCTCGAAGTACCTGCGCATGGGCGCGCTGATCGCGCTCGGGCACCACGAGCGGTTCGACGGCACCGGCTACCCGTACGGGCTGGTCGGCGACCACATTCCGCTCGCCGCGCGGATCGTCGCGGTCGCGGACGTCTACGACGCCCTGACCTCTCGACGCCCGTACAAGGCCGCCTGGCTGAGCGAGGAGGCGTTCAAGTACCTCCAGGCGCACACCGGCGCTCATTTCGATCCGGCGCTGGTGGACGCTTTTCTGAAGGGACGGGCCGACGCGCTCGCGATCCAGGAGGAGCTGCGCGACGCGGTCGCGCCGCTCGCCGCGGCCTCCGCCCCGCAATGAGCCTGCGCCCGTTCTCGGCATTGCACTGGGCGCGCGCGCGCCTGCGCGGCCGGCTCGACACCGAGCACGAGCAGGCGCTCGTGCGCCTGGCGCTCGGACTCGGCCTCGGCGCCTACTTGCTGCTGCCGAACCTGATGGGCGAAGGCGCCGGCACCGCCTGGCAGACCCTGCTGCCGTTCGCAGCGTTCGTCGGCGGAGCACTCGCGATCTTCTGCGCGATCCTGATCCAGCCCGGCGCATCACCCGTGCGACGCGTGGTGGGCGCGATGCTCGACAGCGCGACGGCGAGCTACTTCATGATCGAGATGGGGGTGGACGGCATCCTGCTCTATGTCGTCTACCTGTGGATCATCTTCGGCAACGGGTTCCGCTACGGCCGCTTCTACCTGCTCAACACGCTGGTGCTGAGTGTCGTAGGCTTCACCGTCGTGATCGTGCTGAGCGAGTTCTGGCGCGCGCACGTCGGTGCTGGCGTGAGCCTGCTTGTCGGGATGGTCGGGGTCTCGCTGTACGTTCTCACGCTCGTCAACCGTCTGTCGGACGCGCTCGACAAGGCCGAGGCGGCGAACGTCGCCAAGCGGCGGTTCGTCTCGACCATTTCGCACGAGCTGCGCACGCCGCTCAACGCGATCATCGGCATGACCGAGCTCCTGCGCGACACCCAGCTCGGCGGCGAGCAGGCCGAGATGGTCCGCACGATCGGCGCCTCCTCGCGCGCGATGCTCGGCCTGGTCGAGGACGTGCTCGACTTCTCCAAGATCGAGGCCGGCAAGCTCACGCTCGCCCGCGAGGATTTCGACCTCTACGCGCTGGTGAACGGCGCGATCCAGGTGCTGCGGCCACAGGCCGAGCGCAAGGGCCTCTCGTTCGTCGTGTCGATCATGCCCGACGTGCCGCCGTACGTCAGCGGCGATGCCGGCCATCTGCGGCAGGTGCTGATCAACCTGCTCGGCAACGCGGTCAAGTTCACGGAGAAGGGCGGCGTGACGCTGCACGTGTCCCGCCTCGGAGACGATCAGGGGCTGGCGCGGCTCAAGTTCTCGATCCGCGACACCGGCATCGGGATCGCCCCGGAGCACCAGAAGCGCATCTTCGAGAGCTTCACGCAGGCCGACCAGAGCGTGACGCGCCAGTTCGGCGGCACCGGCCTCGGCACCACCATCTCGAAGCAGCTCGTCGAGCTAATGGGCGGATCGATCGGGTTGGAGAGTTCGGTGGGCCTGGGCAGCACCTTCTGGTTCGAGCTCGGCTTCGAGACCGTCGAGCGCGCGCTCGAGACCGAGGTCGACGCGTTGCTCGGAGTGCGCGTGGTGCTGATCGGGTTTCCGATGGCGGTCGTCAAGGAGATCGACGCGATGCTCGGCGCCTGGGGCGGCGCGTCGATGCCGGTGCCCGACGTCGATTCGGCGGCAGCGCACGCGGGCGCGGCGATGCAGCAGGGTCGGCCGTTCCAGTGCGGGCTGCTCTACTCGCAGACGCTCGCGGCGGCAGACGCGTCGGTCGCCCGGCTGTTCCGGCTGCTGGCGGGCGAGCGGCTGCCGCTCGTGCTGTGCGCGCCGGAGGATTCGGACGTGCATCGGCTGCCGGTGGTGCAAGGCCACTTCGGCGCAGTGCTGCGTGTGCCGCTCGAGAAGCGCCTGCTGTACAACGCGCTGCACTCTTTCACCGCCGAGGAGCCGAAGGACGGTGTCGTCTTCATCAGCGACTACTTGCGGCGTCGCGAGCCGACTCGCACGCTGCACGTGCTGGTCGCCGACGACAACGCGACCAACCGCGCGGTGCTGGGCAAGATCCTGGAGCGCGCAAGCTACCAGGTCACGATGGTGGAGAACGGTGACCAGGCGCTCGACGCGCTCGAGCGGGAGCGCTTCGACGTCGTGCTGCTCGACAGGAACATGCCCGTGATGGGGGCGTGGAGGCGGTGCGCGCGTTGCGCGCGCTGGAGGGCGGGCACGCGCGCACGCCCGTCGTGATCCTGTCCGCGGACGTCGCCGAGGAGGCGCGCCAGGAGGCGCTCGCAAACGGGGCGGACGTGTTCCTTCCGAAGCCGATCCAGGCCGCGCGGCTGCTCGACGCGATCGCCAAGCTGTGCCAGGCCGGCGAGGCGGCGGCCGGGGGAGCCGGATGGAGGGCCGCACGGCAGCAGCCGAGCCGCAGCACGGGTCGCTCAACTACGAGACGCTCGGGCTCTTGGAAGGGGCTCGGCTCGCGCTCGGACTTCATGGACAAGCTCGTGCGCGTGTTCATCGACGACAACGCGGTGCTGATCGAAAAGATGCAGGAGGCGGTCGACGCGAAGCACTACGGCGAGTTTCGTTCGCTGCTACACGCGCTCAAAGGCTCCGCCGGGAGCATCGGCGCCGACGATCTCGCGCGGACTTGCAGCCGCGTCCACCAGCTCACCGAGGTCGAGCTGCGGGCCCGCGGTGGGCAGCACGTCCAGGCGATCCGCGCCGACTTCGAGATCGCGCGCGGGGAGCTGACTTCCTACCTGCAGAAGAGGAAGAGCGGGGCGGTCTGACCGAACTCGCCGTAGGGTCTTGGCGGGCGGCGACACGCATCGGTCCGCGCTCCGTGTCGCCCTGAGATTGCGGCCTTTCGGGCGGCCCGCGCCGTGTTGGCGGCGCATCGGTGCGGCGCTGGCACGGCTCCGGAGAGAGGAGGACCGGAGCCGTGCGGGCTTGCACTGCGGTTCAGGCGCCGCCGGCGGCGAGCAGGCGCTCGACCGGCTGTTCCTGCTCGAGCGCGCCCGACTCGGCGCCGGTGCGTCGGGTCTGCGCGCGGACCAGGCGATGCATCATCTTGAGGTCCTTCTCGAGCCGGAGCGCCGCGTCGACCCAGACTTCGACCACGCGGTCGAGCTCCTCGCGGGTGATCGGGTGCACGTGCTGGCGGGACTGGAACATCGCCTGGATGCCGTTGCGGCGGCGATGGTTGCGGCGGATCCACTCGTAGACCGCCTTCTCGCCGTCGCCATCGGCTGCGACGACGTCCACGAGCCCCATCTCGTGCAACTCGGCGGCCTTGTACAGGCGGCCGGAGAGGATCATGTCCTCGGCGGCCTTCATGCCGAGGCGCCGCGCGAGCAGGCTGTAGGCGCCCATGCCCGGGAACAGGTTGAACAGGATCTCCGGCAGGCCCATCGTCGCGCTTTCCTCGGCGACGATGACGTCGTTCGCGAGCACGGTCTCGAAGCCGCCGCCGAGCGCGTCGCCCTGGACCAGGGCGATGGTGGTCATGGTCGCGGAGCCGTGGTGCTGGATGTGCGGATGGATGCAGTCGATGCAGCGCTTGCCGTAGTCCATCAACGCGTCGCGGTCGCGCGTCTTGATCAGCATCTGGAAAAGGCTGAGGTCGCCGCCGAGATTGAACACACCCTTCACCCGCGAGCCGACGACGTAATATTGCGCCGGATGCAGCTCGCCTTCGAACAGCACTTGGCCGCCGTTCAGCGCCAGCAGCGAGTCGTGCGCACGGATGTCGTTCAGCAGCGGGAGGCTGAAGCACGGCGTGCCGCGCGGATTGAAAAAGCCCCACAGCGTGCCGTACTCGGGATCGAACTCGACTTCGTACTGCGAGCCGGCGCTGCCGTACGGAAGGCGCAGATTCGCCACTTCGGTCATGGCATTCATGGCAAAGCTCCTCTCTTTTCCAGTCTGTCGTCGTTCCCAGAGAGAGGACGGACACTCGCCCGCCAAGGCGCGACCCGACATCTCCCCTAATGTGCGATTTAACCTTAACTCGAGGTTATTGCAAATAGCGGCTCAATTCCCAGGACCTTCACGCTCGCGCTATTCATGTGTCATAAAGTCACACTTCCGCTCCAGCGCCCCCGCGGCGCGCGGCCGGCGGCGCCGGGCGCGCGCTGCTCGGACATCGCCATTCCGGCGAGGAATCAGCGCGTTGGAGAGTCGATGGGCGACCGGCCGCCCCTGCACGAGGGGCGTTCACCGTTCGACACTGGGGGCCGCGATGGGGGGTGAATTTTTTTGATGCTCATCAAAATCGGCGTGGTCTGTCGGACTAGGATCGGCGGGCGCGGGCGCGCGGCTGCTCATCCGGCCCACCTGCGGAAGCCCGCGTCCGTGTGGGCGAGGGTCGGGCTATACGGCGGCGCGCGCTGCGCGTCGGCGGCATGACCCCAGGAAGAGCCGCGTCCGTGCTGAACCCCTCCATTTCCACATCGCACGGTGAAGCGCCGTCGGGCAACCCCTGCGCAGCGGAAGCCAAGTGCTATCACTGCGGGCTGCCGGTTCCGCGCGTCGGGGGCCGCCACTCGGCGCTCGCGGGCGAGGCGCGCGCGTTCTGCTGTGCGGGCTGCGAGGCCGTGGCGCACGCGATCGTCGATCGGGGACTCGAGGACTACTACCGGTTGCGCGCGGCGTTGCCCGGCCGGCCGGCCGAGGAGGCTACGCCAGCCGGCGAGTACGAACTCTTCGACGATCCCGTGGCCCAGGCGCGCTTCGTCGCGGCGGTGGAGGGGGGCGAAAACGAAGTCGTACTGCTTCTGGACGGCATCCGCTGCGCCGCGTGCTCGTGGCTCGTCGAGCAGACCATGCGGCGCGTGCCCGGTGTGCGCGCTGCGCAGGTGAACTACGCGACGCAGCGCGTCCGGTTGCGCTGGGATCCGGCCGCGCGCCGGCTGAGCGACGTGCTGCGCGCTGTCGCCGCGGTGGGATACCGCGCGCACCCGTACGAGGCCGCGCGGCTCGACGCGCTGCGCGCGGCGGTGCGCCGCAGCGCGCTCTGGCGCCTGCTGGTGGCCGGCCTGGGCATGATGCAGGTCATGATGTACGCGGTCCCGAAGTACGTCGCGTCCGGGGGCACGCTGCCCGCGGACATCGAGCAGCTCATGCGCTGGGCGGCCCTGATTCTCACCGTACCGGTAGTGCTGTACTCGGCCCAGCCCTTCTTCGCCGGGGCGTGGCGCGCTCTGCGGGTCGGCCGTCTCGGCATGGACGTTCCCGTCGCGCTCGGCATCGCCGTCGCCTTCGGCGCAAGCGTCATCGCCACGCTGCGTACGACGGGCGAGGTCTACTTCGACTCGATCACGATGTTCGTCTTCCTGCTGCTGCTCGGCAGGTTTCTCGAGCTCGGCGCGCGCGAGCGGGCGAGCGGGCTGCTCGACCGTCTTGCAAGGCTGGTTCCCGAGGTCTGCCACCGGGTCACCGGTCCGCCGGGGTCGATCGAGACCACCGCCACGCCGGTCGCGGCGCTCGCGCGTGGAGACGTGGTGCTGGTCAAGCCGGGCGAGCCGGTGCCGGCCGATGGCGTCGTGCTCGAGGGCGAGTCGGTCGTGAACGAGGCGCTGCTCACGGGGGAGAGCGCGCCGGTCATGAAATCGGCCGGTGCGCTGCTGATCGGCGGCGCGGTGAACGTTTCGGGTGCCGTGCTCATGCGGATCGAGCGCGTGGGCGCGCAGACCATTCTCGGCACGATCGCCCGGCTCGCGGAGCGCGCGGCGGCAGAGCGGCCGCGACTGGTCGAGCTCGCCGACCAGGTCGCCCGCTGGTTCGTGCTCGCCGTGCTGGCCGTCGCGCTCGCGAGCGCCGCGGGCTGGCTCGCCATCGATCCGCAGCGTGCGCTGTGGGTTGCCGTCTCGGTGCTGGTGGTGACCTGTCCATGTGCGCTCTCGCTCGCGACCCCCGTCGCGCTGACCGCGGCGACCGGCGCGCTCGCGCGCAGCGGTTTCGTCGTCACGCGCGGCCACGCGCTCGAGACGCTGGCGCACGCCACCGATGTCGTCTTCGACAAGACCGGCACGCTGACGCAGGGGAAGCTGCGCGTAGCCGGAATCGACGTGCTGGGATCCGTCGAGCGGGAGCGCTGCCTGGCGGTGGCCTCGGGCATCGAGCAGGCGTCCGAGCATCCCTACGCAGCCGCGATTCGCGCCTTCGCTGCGGACGAGGGGCGACCCCAGCCCAGACCGCATTACCTGTGGTCCGGGTCGGTGCGGGAATCGAGGCCAGGGCGGACGCCGCGCTCTGGCGGGTCGGCAGTGCCGCGTACTGTGCGGAGCTCGCTGGCCGCGATGTCCCGGCAGCGGGAGAGGACGCCGCCGACGCGACGATGGTGCACCTCGTGCGCGCCGGCGAGTGGGCCGCGCGTTTCCGGTTGAGCGACGCGCTCAAGCCCGATGCCGCCCGCCTGATCGCCCTGCTGCAGGGGCAAGGGCGCGCCGTACACTTGCTGAGCGGCGACGGGCACGCAGCGGTGCGTCGTGTCGCCCTCGAGCTCGGTATCACCTCGTACCGGGCCGAGTGCCTGCCGGAGGCCAAGCGCGATTACGTGCGCGAGTTGCAGCGCGCCGGGCGTGTCGTGGCGATGGTCGGCGACGGCGTCAACGACGCGCCGGTGCTGGCGCAGGCCGACGTATCGGTCGCGATGGCGAGCGGCGCCCGCCTGGCGCAGGCGCAGGCCGATGCGGTGTCGATGAGCGGCACGGCGTCCGATCTGGCCGGAGCGTTTGCGACCGCGAAACGGACGATGCGAGTGATCAGGCAGAACCTCGCTTGGGCCGTCGCCTACAACCTGATCGCGCTGCCGGCGGCGGTCGCCGGACTGGTGACGCCCTGGCTCGCGGGGATCGGCATGGCGGCCAGTTCGCTCGCGGTGGTGCTGAACGCGACCCGGCTGGTACGCGAGGCGCCGAAAGGTGACGGCGCGCGCCGCGCACACGCCGCGCGCGCCGACGGCTGACCGTGGACATTCTCTACCTGCTCGTGCCGCTCTCGGTCGTGCTGGTGCTGCTGATCGCCGGCGTGCTGTGGTACGCGGTGCGCTCGGGGCAGTTCGACGACCTGGACAGCCCGGGCTTCAAGGTGCTTCTCGACGACGACACGCCGCGTGCGGGCGGCGCCGGAGAACGGGGGCCGAGCGACGACGCCACGGGCACGCGAGACGGTGAACGCTGAAGTCCTCGGCGGCGGGCACGGTATCATGCGATCCGGCATTTTGATGTAGATCAAAGGCGGGGCGACCCCTGCCACTAGGATGCGTGCAGCGACGGGACGCCCGCCGCCGCCGGGGACAGCAGATAACGAGGACGACGCGATGGGCACGGCAACAGAGACCTATAACTACAAAGTGGTGCGGCAGTTCGCCATCATGACGGTGGCGTGGGGAATCGTCGGGATGCTGGTGGGCGTGATCATCGCGACCCAGCTCATCTTTCCCGATCTCACCCAGGGAATCGCGTGGCTGTCGTACGGCCGGCTGCGGCCGCTGCACACCAATGCCGTGATCTTCGCGTTCGGCGGGTCGGCGCTCTTCGCGACCTCCTACTACGTGGTTCAGCGCACGAGCCAGGTGCGGCTGTTCGCCGGACCGCTGGCGGCGTTCACGTTCTGGGGCTGGCAGGCCGTCATCGTGCTGGCGGCGATCACCCTGCCGCTCGGCCTCAACACCTCGCACGAGTACGCCGAGCTCGAATGGCCGATCGACGTGCTGATCACGCTGGTGTGGGTAGCCTACGCAATCGTGTTCTTCGGCACCATCGGCACGCGCAGAGTTCCCCATATCTACGTCGCGAACTGGTTCTTCGGGGCCTTCATCCTGACGGTCGCGCTGCTGCACGTGGTGAACAGCGTGCAGATCCCGGTCGGCTGGTGGAAATCCTATTACGTCTACGCCGGTGTGCAGGACGCGATGGTGCAGTGGTGGTACGGCCACAACGCGGTGGGTTTCTTCCTGACCGCGGGCTTCCTCGGCATGATGTACTACTTCGTGCCGAAGCAGGCGGGCCGTCCGGTGTACTCCTACCGGCTGTCGGTCGTGCACTTCTGGGCGTTGATCTTCACCTACATGTGGGCAGGCCCGCATCACCTGCACTACACGGCGCTGCCGGACTGGACGCAGAGCCTGGGGATGATCTTCTCGCTGATTCTGCTCGCGCCGTCGTGGGGCGGGATGATCAACGGCATCATGACCCTGTCGGGCGCCTGGCACAAGCTGCGCACCGATCCGCTGCTGAAGTTCATGATCGTCTCGCTCTCCTTCTACGGCATGTCGACGTTCGAGGGCCCGATGATGTCGATCAAGACCGTGAACGCGCTGTCGCACTACACCGACTGGACGATCGGGCACGTGCACTCGGGCGCGCTCGGCTGGGTCGGCATGATCTCGATCGGCTGCGTCTACTACCTGATCCCGCGCATGTTCGGACGCACCGAGATGCACAGCGTCGGGCTGGTCACGCTGCACTTCTGGGTCGCCACCATCGGCATCGTGCTCTACATCGCGGCGATGTGGATCGCCGGGGTGACGCAGGGACTGATGTGGCGGGCGGTGAATCCGGACGGGACGCTGACCTACACCTTCGTCGAGTCGACCAAGGCGAGCATGCCCTTCTACTGGATCCGCCTCGGCGGCGGCCTGCTCTACCTGAGCGGCATGCTGATCATGGCCTACAACGTCTGGAAGACGGTTGCCGGGCACAAGGCAACCGATGCGCCGATCCCGGCGTACGCGCAGGCGCACGCATAGGAGCCGGAGCATGGCGCTGACACACGAGCGAATCGAGACCAGCAACACCTGGCTGATCGTACTGACTCTCCTGGTGGTCGCGGTCGGCGGCCTGGTGGAGATCGTGCCGCTCTACTTCCAGCGGTCGACCACCGAGGCGGTGGACGGCCTCGCGCCCTACTCGGCGCTGCGCTTGACGGGGCGCGACGTCTATATCCGCGAAGGTTGCAACAACTGCCACTCGCAGATGATTCGCCCGTTCCGCGCGGAGACCGAGCGCTACGGGCACTACTCGGTGGCCGGGGAGTTCGTGTACGACCACCCGTTCCTCTGGGGAAGCAAGCGTACCGGGCCGGACCTCGCGCGGGTAGGCGGCCGCTACAGCGACGAGTGGCATCGGATCCACCTCGTCAATCCGCGCGACGTCGTGCCGGAGTCGATCATGCCCGCCTATCCCTGGCTCGCGGCGACGCCGGCGGACGCGGGCACGATTCAGGCCAAGATGCGCGGGATGCGGGCGATCGGCGTGCCGTACACGGACGAAGAGATCGCGGCCGCGCCGAAGAACCTGGCCGGCAAGAGCGAGCTGGACGCGCTCATCGCCTACATGCAGGAGCTCGGCACTACGCTCAAGGAGAAGAAGTGATGCCCGACATCAATGATCTGCGCGCGGCGATCACCGTGGCGAGCCTGCTCGCGTTCCTTGGCATCGTGGCATGGGCCTACAGCGCGCGCCGCAAGCGGGGCTTCGACCAGGCGGCGCGATCGATCCTCGACGAGAGCGACGAGCAGGGCCGGCAAGCGGGCGCAATGGGAGAAGAAAAGTGAGCGACTTCACCAGCCGCTTCTGGGAGATCTACATCGCCGTCCTCTCGGTGGTCTCGATCGTCGCGTGCGCGGTCCTGCTCAAGGCGCAGACGATCAAGCGCCCGAAGGGCACCAAGCTCGAGACCACCGGGCACGTCTGGGACGAGGATCTCAGGGAGTGGAACAACCCGCTGCCGAAGTGGTGGGTGTGGCTCTTCTACATCACCGTGGTGTTCGGGCTGGCGTACGTCCTGCTCTACCCCGGGTTGGGCCTCTATGCGGGCGCCTTCGGTTGGACCTCCACCGGCCAGTACGAGGCCGAGGTCGCGCGTACGGAAGAGCGGATCGGTCCGATCTATGCAAAGTTCACCGCCCAGGAGATCCAGGCCGTCGCCGCCGACCCGGCGGCGCGCGCGATCGGGCAGAACCTCTACCTCAACTACTGCGCGCAGTGCCACGCCACCGACGCGCGCGGCAGCCGCGGCTTTCCGAACCTCGCCGACGGCGATTGGTTGTGGGGCGGCGACCCGGAGGCGATGAGGACGAGTATCGCCAGCGGTCGGAACGGGGTGATGCCGCCCTTCGGCGCCGCGCTCGGCGCCGAAGGGACGAAGGACGTCGCGCACTACGTGATGTCGCTCTCGGGGATGGCGGCCGACTCGATCCGCGTGGCCCGGGGCAGGGGGAAGTTCGCGGAGAACTGCGCCGTGTGCCACGGCCCGGAAGGCAAGGGCAACCAGCAGCTCGGAGCGCCGAATCTCACCGACAAGACCTGGCTGTACGGCGCGGGCGAGCCGACCATCATCGAGACCATCACCAATGGGCGGAACAACGTGATGCCGGCGTGGCAGGAGCGCCTCGGCGATGCGAAGATCCACCTGCTGACGGCCTACATCTGGGGGTTGTCCAATCGCGGCGGCACGGGGCAAGCGCAGGGTACGCACCTGGTCGCCGAAGGAAAGTAGTTGACGCAAGCCGCGCGCGCCGCACAGGTAATCCGTCCAGCGATCGAGCCGGCGCCGCCACCGGGCGGCGCCGACGACACCGAGCAGTCGCTCTACGAGATCCGGCGCAAGATCTACCCACGGGCGGTGCACGGCTGGTTCGCCGCCTGGCGCTGGGCGCTCGTCTGGCTCACCCAGATCGTCTTCTACGGACTGCCGTGGCTGCAGTGGAACGACCGGCAGGCGGTGCTGTTCGACCTGGCGGCGCGCAAGTTCTACATCTTCGGCTTCGTGTTCTGGCCGCAGGACTTCATCTATCTCACGCTGCTGCTGGTCATCTCGGCCCTCGCGCTGTTCCTGTTCACCGCCGTGGCCGGGCGGCTGTGGTGCGGTTACGCCTGCCCGCAGACCGTGTACACCGAGATCTTCCTGTGGATCGAGGAGAAGATCGAAGGCAAGCGGCTCGAGCGGATGCGGCTCGACCAGGCGCCGCTCGGACCGCGCAAGTTCGGCCTGAAGGTGCTCAAGCACGCGGTCTGGATCGCGCTCGCGCTGTGGACCGGCTTCACCTTCGTCGGCTACTTCACGCCGGTCATCGAGCTTGGCCGCGAGGTGACGGCGCTCTCGACCGGACCGTGGGAGACGTTCTGGATCCTGTTCTACGGGTTTGCGACCTACGGCAACGCCGGCTGGATGCGCGAGCAGGTGTGCAAGTACATGTGTCCCTATGCGCGCTTCCAGGGGGTCATGTTCGACAAGGACACCCTGATCGTGACCTACGATCCTGCCCGCGGCGAGCCGCGCGGGCCGCGCTCGCGCCGGGCCGATGCGCGTGCGCTCGGCCTCGGCGACTGCGTGAACTGCGACATGTGCGTCCAGGTGTGCCCGACCGGCATCGACATCCGCAACGGGCTCCAGTACGAGTGCATCGGCTGCGCCGCCTGCATCGACGCGTGCGATCAGGTCATGGAGCGGATGGGCTACTCCAAGGGCTGATCCGCTACGACACCCAGAACGCCATCGAGCGCGGCCTCGGTCGCCGCGAGGTGTGGCGGCACGTCTTCCGGCCGCGGGTGCTCGTCTATACCGCGATCCTGACTGCGGCCATGGTGGCCTTCATGGTGAGCCTGGCGACCCGCGTGCCGCTGAAGGTCGAGGTGCTGCCCGACCGCGCGAGCCTGATGCGGGGAGGTGGAGGGCGGGCGGCTCGAGAACGTCTACCGCCTGCGCGTGGCCAATACCGCGGAAGTGGCGCGGCGCTACCGCGTCAGCGCGTCGGGGCTGGACACGCTGGCGGTCGCGAGCGAGTCCGAGATCGAGGTGGCGCCGGCGACCACGGCGCAGTTCGCCATGCGCCTGCGCATCGAGCCGGGCGTGGCCGCGAAGGGCTCGCATCCGATCGAGGTCGCCGTCCAGGCCGCGGACGATCCCGCTGTGGCCGCGCGCGAGCGCTCCGTCTTCCTCGTGCGATGAGCCGCGGAGCATGCGCGCGACAACCCCGCCCGTGAAGCCCTGGTACCGCGAACCCTGGCCGTGGCTGCTGATGCTCGCGCCGCTTGCAGCGGTCGTGATGGGCGTTGTCATGTTGACGCTTGCGGTGCGATCGAACGATGGCCTCGTCGTAGACGACTACTACCAGCAGGGACTGGCGATCAATCAGACGCTCGAGCGCCAGCGCCGGGCGGCGAAGCTCGCCGTGCGGGTCGGGCTGGACTTCAGCGACGGCCAGATCATCGCCACGCTCGACCAGCGCGGCGCGCGCTCCGAGGCGATGCTGCTTACGCTGGTGCACCCGACGCGCGCCGGACGGGACCGGCAGGTACTGCTCGTGCCGCGCGGCGGCGGGACCTACGCCGGCGCGCTGGCGACCCCCGGCCGCGGGCGCTGGCACGTGGTGCTGGAGGACGCCGACCGCACCTGGCGGCTGAGCGGCCTGTGGGAGGTCGGGCAGCGCAGCGTGCGCCTGGCGGCGGAAACGCCGGCGGGCGAGTGAGGTCGGGAGCGACACAGGAGGAGCGTTGCGATGCGGGCGCAGCGACTGATCTGGATCCTTTGGCCGTCGTTCATCGTGGCTGCCGCCGCGACCGGCGTCTTCTTCACGCTGTTCGATCCGGGCGAGCTGCGGCTTTTCGGCCGCGAGCCCGGCTGGAGCCGGCTTGCCGTATACTCGGTCGGCTTCTTCGCGTTCTGGGCCTTCGGCGCGGCCTCGAGCGGGCTGACCTGCTTCTTCCAGCGCGGCGCGGCCGAGATCAACCGGCGCCCGCCGCCGCCGGCCGCGCGCGCGGAGGGTTGCTCAAAGCCCGACGAGCCGAGCGCGACCCGCCCATAACGACCCACGCCAAGGAGGGAGAGCATGTTCAAGCGCATCCTGATTCCAACCGACGGCTCGGCGCTGTCACGCAAGGCGGTCAAGGCCGGCGTCCGCCTTGCGAAGCAGACCAAGGCGAAGATCGTGGCGTACTACGCGCTCGAGATGTTCCAACCCTACGTGTACGGCGACGGTACCGTGATCGATACCGCGACGCTGAACGCGTTCGAGCGGCGCGCGCGCGAGCAGGGCGAGAAGTATCTGGCGCAGATCGAGCGCGAGGCGAGAGCGGCGGGCGTCGCGTGCGAGAAGCTGATGACCAAGCCGGCGACGCCATACCAGGGTATCGTCGATGCCGCCAAGCGCAAGAAGTGCGACGTCATCTTCATGGCTTCGCACGGCCGCGGCGAGCTGGCGGCGCTCATCCTCGGCAGCGTCACCCAGAAGGTGCTGGCGCACTCGAAGGTGCCGGTGCTCGTCTACCGCTGAGCCGGGACGCTGCAGTCCGGTCCGGCCGCTCGCGTTCCCGAGCGCTGCCGGGACGCACGGTCTCGCGCGAGCGGCTTGCGCGACCGATCCGCGCGTTCGCCGGATCGACCGGCGCGGGGATTCCCTAATCGCCGCGGTCGAGGAGCGCGCGCAGACCGTCGACGCGACGGATGCGGATATGCTTCTGCTGCACGCCGATCAGGCCTTCGTGCTGGAACTTCGAGAAGATCCGGCTGACCGTCTCGAGCTTCAGCCCGAGAAAGCTGCCGATCTCCTCGCGCGTCATGCGCAGGTGGAACTCGGCGGGCGAGTAGCCGCGCGAGACGAAGCGCTGCGACAGGTTGAGCAGGAACGCGGCGAGCCGCTCCTCCGCGTGCATCGAGCCGAGCAGCATCATCACGCCCTGGTCGCGCACGATCTCGCGGCTCATGACCTTGTGGAAGTGGTGCTGCAGGCTGCGCACCTGGTGGCTCGCCTCCTCCAGGCGCGCGAACGGAATCACGCACACCTCGCTGTCCTCCAGCGCGGTGGCGTTGCACGCGTGCCGGTCGATGCTGATGCCGTCCAGGCCCATGATCTCGCCCGGCATGTGGAACCCGGTGACCTGGTCGCGGCCGTCTGCCAGGAGCACGTTGCTCTTGAAGAACCCGCTGCGAATGGCGTAGAGTGAGGCGAACTCGTCGCCGGCGCGGTAGAGGTTCTCGCCGCGCTTGATGCGACGGCGCGTGTACACGAGCTGATCCAGCTGCTCGATTTCGCTCTGCGAGAGACCTATCGGCAGGCAGAGTTCGCGCAGGCTGCAGCTCGAGCAGACGGTCTTGAGCTGAGGGATGTCGATCGCCTTGAGGGCGGGTTGCGCAGTCATGAGGTCGGGCGGCTGGCTGTCGTGCACATGGGGTTGATCTGCGTCAATGCGGAAATCGGGCCGGAAACCAGAATGATTCCCGCCCGTCGGGACCCTCGCACATGAACGCGGACGAACTTATCATCGATCCGGATCTGATCCGGCGCTTCGACCGCGCCGGGCCGCGGTACACGTCCTACCCCACGGCAGACCGGTTCGTCGAAGCGTTCGGCGCGGATGCCTACCGCCGCACGCTGGAACAGCGCGCCATCGGCGGCGTCGCGCGAGCGCTTTCATTATACGCCCACCTGCCGTTCTGCAGCACCATCTGCTACTACTGCGCCTGCAACAAGATCATCACGCGCGACCACGGACGCGCAGGCAAGTACATCCGGTATCTCGCCAAGGAGCTCGGGCTCGTCACGCAGGCGCTCGGCGGCAGCAAGCGTCTCGAGCAGATGCACTGGGGCGGCGGCACGCCGACCTTCCTGTCGAAGGACGAGCTGCGCGAGCTGATGGCGCTCGTGCGCGCGCACTTCGCGCTCGACCCGGACGGCGAGTACTCGATCGAGGTCGATCCGCGCTCGGCCGACGCGCAAACGATCCAGGTTCTGGGCGAGATCGGGTTCAACCGGCTCTCGGCCGGCGTGCAGGACTTCGATCCGGACGTGCAGCGTGCGGTGAACCGCATCCAGAGCTACGCGCAGACCGCCGAGGTCGTCGACGCCGCGCGCGAGGCCGGCTTCAAGTCGGTCAACATCGACCTGATCTACGGCCTGCCGAAGCAGACCCCGCGCAGCTTCCACGAGAGCATCAACCGGGTGCTGCAGCTCAAGCCGGACCGTATTGCGCTGTACAACTACGCACACCTGCCCACGGCGTTCAAGCCGCAGCGGCGCATCAATGAGGCCGACCTGCCGAGCGCCGAGACGCGGCTAGACCTGATGATGCTCGCGATCCGGCTGCTGACCGTGGCCGGGTTCCGCTACATCGGCATGGACCACTTCGCGCTGCCGGCGGACGACCTCGCCGTCGCCCAGCGGCTCGGGACGCTGCATCGCAACTTCCAGGGCTACACGACGCGACCGGAGTGCGACCTGATCGGGATCGGCGTGTCGGCGATCGGCGCCGTCGGCGCCGCCTACGCGCAGAACGTGAAGACGCTCGACGAGTATTACGACCGGCTCGACCTCGGCGCATTCCCAGTCATGCGCGGCCTCGAGCTCACCAAAGACGACGTCGTGCGCCGGGCGGTCATCCAGGCGCTGATGTGCAGCTTCGAGGTGTCGATCGAGGCGATCGAGATCAATCATCTGATCGACTTCAAGCGCTACTTCGCGCCCGAGCTCGCAGAGCTGCGCGACTACCGGCAACTGGGGCTGGTCGAAGTGACCGACGACTGGATCACGGTGACTCCGCGCGGCCGCCTGCTGGTGCGCGCGGTGTGCATGATCTTCGACTACCATCTGCGCACGGCGCAGGCGCGCGCGCGCTACTCGAAGGTCATCTGACCGCCCATGGATTCGTCCCTGCTCGCGGCGTTCCTCGTCGGGCTCGCCGGGGGCGTCCATTGCGTGGGCATGTGCGGCGGCATCGTGGCCGCCGTCGCCCTGCGCCGTTGCGGCGCACGGGCGATGGCCACCGGCATGGGCGCGCTCGCGGTTCATGAGCCGGCACTCGCGAGCCAGTCGCTGTTCCATCTCGCGTTCAACGCCGGGCGGGTGGCGAGCTACGCGGCTGCAGGTGCGGGCGTGGGCGCGATCGGCTCGCTCGGGCTGCTGCTCGATACCGCCGCGCCGGTGCAGCTCGCGCTGCGGGTGGCGGCAAGCGGGCTGATCGTCCTGCTCGGGCTGCACGTCGCCGGAGTCGGAAGCATGGTCATATCATCGCTCGAGGGCGCGGGCGCCCGGCTCTGGCGCGGGGTGCGCCTGATCGGACGCGGGGTGTTTCCGCCCGACACGCCGACCAAGGCGCTTGCTGCCGGAGCGGTGTGGGGCTGGCTGCCGTGCGGCCTGGTGTACGGCATGCTCGCGACCGCGCTCGTGGGCGGAAGCGCGGAGCGCGGCGCCGTCATCATGCTCGCGTTCGGGCTCGGCACGCTGCCGAACCTGATCGCGGCGGGACTGCTCGCCGACCGGCTTCGGCAGGCGATCGAGCGGCCGGGTCTGCGGCGCACTGCCGGCGTCGCGATCGCCGCGCTCGGCATCATCGCGCTCGTGCAGACGCCGGGGCTGGGCGCCCGACTGCGCGAAGGGCTGCTCTGCCTGACGTGATCTCGGGACGGCGCAGGGGTGGTGGGCGGTGCAGGGTTCGAACCTGCGACCCCTGCCGTGTGAAGACAGTGCTCTACCGCTGAGCTAACCGCCCCCCGTGGGGAGGGCGAATTTAACCACAGGCGGCCGCGCCCGGTCAACGCGCGCGGCCGGCGGAGGAGTTGGTGATCGTCGGCGTTCCACGGGAGATCAAGACGCACGAGTACCGCGTCGGGCTGGTGCCTTCGAGCGTGCGCGAGCTCGTCGCGCGCGGGCACGAAGTGATCGCCGAACGTGGTGCCGGCGCGGGCGTCGGCGCGTCGGACGACGTGTACCGCTCGGCGGGTGCCCGGGTGGTGGAACGGGCGGAAGAGGTCTTCGCCGCGGCCGACCTCCTCGTGAAGGTGAAGGAGCCGCAGCCCGCCGAGCGCAAACTGCTGCGTCCCGGACAGGTGCTCTTCACGTATCTGCATCTCGCGCCGGATCCCGAGCAGGCGCGTGACCTCGTCGCGTCCGGGTTGCATCGCCATCGCCTACGAGACGGTCACCTCGGCGACCGGCGCACTGCCGCTGTTGACCCCCATGTCGGAGGTCGCCGGGCGCATGGCGATCCAGGTCGGCATGCATTACCTCGAGCGCCCGCACGGCGGTTCCGGAGTCCTGCTGCCCGGCGTGCCCGGCGTGGCGCCCGGGAAAGTCACCATTCTCGGCGCGGGCGTCGTCGGCGCGAACGCCGCTCGCCTTGCGGCGGGCGTCGGGGCACGGGTGACGGTCCTGAACCGCTCGTCCGAACCGCTGCGGCGGCTCGACGCGCCGCCTCGGCGGGCGCGTCGAGACAGGCCTCGCGACGCGTGACGCGATCGAGGAGCACGTTGCCGGCGCGGACGTCGTCGTCGGCGCGGTGCTGGTGGCCGGCGCGCGGGCGCCGCGGCTGGTCACGAGGACGCTCGTCGAGCGCATGCGCGCCGGGTCGGTCATCGTCGACGTCGCCATCGACCAGGGCGGCTGCGCGGAGACCTCGCGGCCGACGACGCATGCGGATCCGGTGTACGTCGTCGCCGGGGTGACGCACTACTGCGTCGCCAACATGCCGGGCGCCGTGCCGCGCACCTCGGCCGCCGCGCTCAACAACGCGACGCTGCCGTTCGTGCTAGCGCTCGCCGAGCGCGGCTGGCGCGCCGCGCTCGAGGACGATCCGCACCTGCGCAACGGCCTCAACGTCTGCCGCGGAAAGATCACGCACGCGGCCGTTGCCGAGGCGCTCGGCGAGCGCCTCACCGACGCGCGCGCCGCGCTCGCCGCCGGCTAGGCGATCGGCGTCTCGCGTCCCCGCGAGAGACTCGGCCCTGGCTTGGTGGCCCCCCGTGGACGCGGGGCTCCAGGAAGTGGCTGGGCGCGCTCGTGCCGGATCACCGCTTTGCGGCGGGCTCCCCGAGAACGCGTCCCGCGGGAATGGCAGCCTGCCGCCGCGGCTCCTCGGACGGAGCACAGCGCGGCGCGGGGCAGCGCGCATGACGTAGAATTCGCGCTCCTCCGACCGCACCGCGCCATGATCCGCACGCGCTTCGCACCCAGTCCCACCGGCTACCTGCACATCGGCGGCGCGCGCACCGCGCTCTTCGCGTGGGCCTATGCGCGCCGCCATCGGGGCCAGTTTTTCCTGCGCATCGAGGACACCGATCTCGAGCGCTCGACCGAGGCGTCGGTGCAGGCGATTCTGGACGGCATGGCGTGGCTCGGGCTCGAGAGCGACCGCGACTATCACTCGAGCGGGGGCATGCCGATGCGCCAGATGGCGCGTCTCGCGCGCTACCGCGAGGCGGCCGACCGGCTGGTGTCGGCGGGGCGCGCCTACCCGTGCTACGCGACGAAGGAGGAGCTCGACGCGATGCGCGAGGCTCAGCGCGCGCGCGGCGAGAAGCCGCGCTACGACGGTCGCTGGCGGCCGGAGAACGCGCGCGGCCGGACGCCGCCGGCCGGCGTGCCCCCGGTGATCCGCTTCCGTAATCCCGACGAGGGCACGGTGGGCTGGGTGGATCTCGTCAAAGGCCCGATCGAGATCGCGAACGCCGAGCTCGACGATCTGGTCATCCTGCGCGCCGACGGCGTGCCGACCTACAACTTCGGCGTCGTCATCGACGACCTCGACATGGCGATCACGCATGTGATCCGCGGCGACGATCACGTCAACAACACGCCGCGCCAGATCAACATCTACGACGCGCTCGGCACGCCGCTGCCGCGCTTTGCGCACGTGCCGATGATCCTCGGCGCGGACGGCGAGCGTCTGTCCAAGCGGCACGGCGCCGTCAGCGTGATGCAGTACAAGGAGGAGGGCTACCTCGCCGACGCGCTGGTGAACTACCTCGCGCGGCTCGGCTGGTCGCACGGCGATGACGAGATCTTCTCGCGCGAGCAGCTGGTGGCGTGGTTCGACCTCGAGCACATCAGCCGCTCGCCGGCGCAATTCAACCCGGAGAAGCTCGCGTGGCTGAACGGGCAGTACATCAAGGCGGCGGCGGCGGAGCGCCTGGCGGCGGACGTCGCGCCGCGCATCGCCGCCGACGGCGGCCGCGTGGAGGAGGGGCCGCCGCTCGTGGAGGTCGTGGCGCTCCTCAAGGACCGCACTCTCACGCTCGCCGAGCTCGCCGACGCCGCCATGATGTTCTACGGCGACGTCCATCCCAGCGATGCGCTGCTCGCCGCTCACGTGACCGACGCCATCCGCCCGGCGCTCGCCGCGCTTGCCGAGGCCTTCGCCGCGCTGCCTGAGTGGCGCGCGGACGCGATCGGCGCGGCGTTCGAGGGCGTGCTGAAGCGTCACCAGCTCAAGATGCCGAAGCTCGCGGTCCCGGTGCGCGTAGCGGTGTTCGGCCTCGCGCAGACGCCGTCGATCTACCCGGTGCTCGCGCTGGCCGGGCGAGAGCGGGTGGTGGGGCGGCTGCGCCGCTACGCGGCGGCGTGAGCCGGCGCGGCTTTGCACTCCCCGCGGAGCCCCGGTATAATTCGCCGCTCGCGGTTGGGGGTATAGCTCAGCTGGGAGAGCGCTTGCATGGCATGCAAGAGGTCAGCGGTTCGATCCCGCTTACCTCCACCAGCCAACCTTTTCGGGCCCCCGTCCCATGTGGGGACCCGCAGCCGTCCGGAAGTCCCCATCGTCTAGAGGCCTAGGACATCGCCCTTTCACGGCGCAAACCGGGGTTCGAATCCCCGTGGGGACGCCAGCGTATCCCCGGTGCTGATCCGGTAGTGGATTCGGTACTCGGCGGCCGCTCCATCCAGCTCCATCCGCTCGATCAGCCTGGTCAGGAAGTCCTTCATCGCCTCGCGGTCGAGGCTTTCCAGGTGTTCCGCGAGCCCGTCGAGGATACGTCGCACGTCGGGTGCGGAGATCGTCCGCAGCGCCTCAGCGACGCGCTTCTCGGCTTCGGCTTCGTCCAGCTCGGCCAGTAGCGATTCGCGCTCGGCCTCACGCATCTGCTCGAAGAACGCCCGCGGCGCATCGCATTCGGCGGCGAGCTCGCCCATCCGATGGATGCGTGCGTTCAGGGCGTTCACGCGTTCGCGGAGTGGTCGAACGGTGTCAGATTGGGACGGGGCCGAGATTCGGCGGGCTTCGGCGACCAGATCCTCGATGAAAACGTCCGAGCGGAGGTCATCGACCACGCGCGCTACGACCGCCTGCTCGAGCGACTCGTGGAGGATCCTCTTTCCCTTGGCGAGGCGATAAAACCTGCCGCCGTTTCCGTGCCACGCCGCCCCGTTTGGAGCCCGCAAGAGCCCGGAGAGCAGATAGCTGGCGGGACGCCGTCGCGTGCTGGGTCGCCCCGCTTCCAATCGCGCGAGGATCGCCTCGGCCTCTTCGGTCGAGATCACCGGTTCGTGCGTGTCGTACTGCACGAGCCACTCGGCGCGCGGCGGGACTCCCGCATCCGTCGTGTCGACGCTAGCCGCCGAAATGCAGCGTATATTCAACGACAGTGAGGTGCTAGCGCGCTTGGCACCGATCGGCTACCAGCCTGGCACCTCAGGGCCAGGGCCGCTCGCAGCCACGATCGCCCGGGACCTCCGTAAGTGGGAAAACGTTGTGCGCGACGCGGGCATCGAACCGCAGTAAGCGCTCCCCGGGAATGCCGGGGAATGCTTAGCTTTCCACGCGTGGCCGCGAACTCGGCGGCCAGCCGCAGCTCGCGACGGGCGGTCTAGGTGAGGCCGGTCCTGCTTGGCCACCGCAACGAGAAGATCACCACGCACTACTCGATGCCGCGCCTGCACGAGCTTCGCGAGTCCGCGGAACGCGTGGTACAGGTGAAGCCGCTCACGCGTTTGGACCTTCTCCACGGCTACGGCGGCACCGGGTCCGGGTCGCACCATGGGCCACCCTTCTTCTCTCCAACTTCCTGCTCCGCGAGCACGTAGTGCTCCCGGTCCCCCGGCGACGGCTCACGCGCGTACTCGTGATACCACCACGCCATGCCGTCCCGGATCTGCTCAAGCCCTGCGTCGCGCGAGCTGTCGAGTACCTTGCGGACCTCGCCGCCGTAGCGATCGCGCTTTCCGCACTCGGCGCGGACGTTCCGACCGAGGACGAGCGAGGCTAGATGCTGCCGCGAGCGGTCGCCGAATGGCTGGCCGTTCTCGGGGCGTCGATTCCGGCCACGCGGACGTTATGCTGCCTCTTGTCGCGGTCAAGTACCGTGACGGTATCGCCGTCGGTGACGCCCACAACGCGGCCCTCGACGACTCACGACTCGGCAAGCGCGGGTCGAAGTCCGAGGACTAGAAGCGCCAGCAGGAGGAGAAAATGGCGCATCCCGCGTAGTGAAGTGCTTCCAAGAATCAAGCGTCCGAGATTGTGGCCCATTGGGATTTCCGGAGCGAGAGCGTGGAACGGGCACGGCGCTCGATCAGGGAGCGGCGCGGCGCGTACGCGGTCGGTCGCGAAGCGGGAGCGCTGCTCCCCCAGCCGGTGCGCTTACAACGTGGCGAAGCGCGCTGCGCACCGCAATATGTCTTTCGGCCGAGAGCGCGCGAGACGCTCGCGGTCTTGCACTGCGGCAGCGCGCGGCGTGCGGCGGTTTGCGCTGCGCGCGTCGCCGGCGGTGCGCGTCGCTTGACAGGCGCGGCGCGCGGACGCATAGTCGCGCGCGTCTCCCCGGAGTCCACCGCCTCGCGATGCGCTGCACGCTGCTACGGCCGGTCGGTTTCGTGGCGGCCGCGCTCGTCGCGCTGCCGTGCGCGGCGCTGGATGCGACGCTCGTCGCCTCGGGCTTCAACGTCCCGGTGTTCCTGACCGCGCCGGCCGGCGATGCGCGGCTCTTCGTGGTCGAGAAAGGCGGCACGATCAAGCTGCTCTCGGGCGGTGTCGCCTCGACCTACCTCGACCTCTCCGGCCTCGTCGACACGAGCGGCGAGCGGGGGCTTCTCGGTCTCGCGTTCGACCCGGCGTTCGGGACGAACGGCCGGCTGTTCGTGAACTACATCGACAAGACGAGCAAGGATACGGTGGTCGCGATGTACACCGCCTCGAGCGCCTCGGCGGACACGGCCGACCCGGCGAGCGGCAAGACGATCCTCACGATCGATCAGTCGGCGGACCAGGCGATTCACAAGGCGGGCTGGATCGGCTTCCGCCCGGGCGAGCCCGGCAACCTCTACATCGCGAGTGGCGACGGCGGGCCCGGCAACGACCCGTCGAACAACGCGCAGAACCTCGCCTCGAACCTTGGCAAAATCCTGCGCGTGACGCCGCAGGCCGGCGGCGGCTATACCGTGCCCGCGGACAACCCGTTCGTCGGCGCGGCCGGCAACGTCGAGATTTGGGCCTACGGGCTGCGCAACCCGTACCGCAACAGCTTCGACCGGCAGAGCGGTGACTTCTGGATCGCGGACGTCGGGGAGGATCTGCGCGAGGAGCTGAACTTCGAGGCGGCGGACTTCGCCGGCGGCGCGAACTACGGCTGGCGCGCGCGCGAGGGCTCGGTCGACAACCCGAACGTGGGCGATTCGGCGCCCGTGGGCGCGGTCGATCCATTCTACGAGTATGCCCAAGTCGGCGGCGGTCGCGCGATCATCGGCGGCTACGTGTACCGTGGTGGCGCGGTGGAGGGCCTGGACGGCACCTACTTCTTCGGCGACTTCGTCACCGGACAGGTGTTCTCGGCGCGCAAGAGCGGCGCGAGCTTCGTGGACGTAATAGATCGCACCGCCGAGCTCGGCAACCCGTTGGGCGCGTGGCAGCTCGCGTCGTTCGGCGAGGACGGCTACGGCGGGCTCTACGCGGTGGCGCGCAACGGCAACATCTACCAGATCGCGGCGGGCGTGCCCGAACCCTCGACCTACGCGCTGATGCTTGCGGGCCTGGCTTTGCTCGGCTGGATGGCACGGCGGAGGGGTTGACCGGCGAATTCTTCTCGAGCTTCGCCCTGGTGCCGCAGAACTCGGCGCAGCTCCCGAAGCGTCTCCCGCGTACCGCCCTTGTAGGCGTTCCGGCTAACTCGCGCCTTCCCCGCCGGCGTCGTCGGCCCCGTGGATCTTTCCCACGGGCGCCATCGCTGGATCAGCTGCCGCTGCCGTGCCCGCCGTTCTGGTGTCCAGCCGTTGGCCATCCCGAGTTTCCCAAAGTCTGTCCTGCCCGATTTCGGTCTCCCGCGCACCATTGGCCTGTCCATGGAGTACGCAGAACCCCGCGGGTTCGGCGAGCGAAGTCCGTCAGACGGCAGTGCCTCCGACGCGACCGCCGGCCAGCAGGTATAGCCCCGCGAGCACGAGCGCCAGGCCGGCGAGCCGGCCGAGGTCGGTGCTCACCGGGTTGAACAGCGCCGGCAGCGCACTCGCAAGCAGCGCCGAGAGCAGGAACACGAACACGCTCGAGGTCGCGTAGATCACCGGCGGCAGACCGGGGTTCGGCGCGAGTGTGACCGCCTGGAAGAGCAGCCCGTTTGCGGCTGCGCCGATGGTGAGACCGATCGCGAGGATGCCCACCACCGCAGTTGCCTGCGGCACGACGGCTGCAGGACCGCGGGTCGTCAGCAGGTAGAGCGCGATCGCCACCGCCGTGCCGCCGAAGTACCAGACGACGAAGGCGAGCGGATCGACGCCGAAATTCTTGCGAAAGAACGGGATGGCGACGAAAGTCGGGACGATGACCGCGGTGGCGATGATCGACTTTGCGAACCAGGGCTCCGTCATCGTGCTGCTCCTTGCTGCCTGCCGGCTCGAGCGGCCCGGCGAAGGCGCAGATTATAGGGGCTCGTCTCCGTCCCGCTACCCGTTGAGGACGCGACTTTCTCCGGTCGCCGCACTGCCCGCCTGCACCCTCGACGGCGGGCGCGCGGCTTAGTTCCCTGACTCCTCCGGCGCGGCCCGGCGAGTCTCGCATCGCGACCGCGCGAACTGCCTAATCGCGCCGCATTTCCGCCAAGTAAGCGCTCCAGGTCGTCTTCGCCATGTGCCGTCTGTACGGCTTCCGCTCGAGCTATCCGCGCAAGGTCGAGTGCGAGCTGATTCGTGCCGAGAACTCGCTGCTCGCGCAGAGCCGCAAGGATTCTCTGGGCAACAGCCATCCCGACGGGTGGGGCCTCGCCACGCACGACGGCGTGGCGCCGCGCGTCGTGCGCGAGGCCGAGGCCGCCGGTGACAGCGAGGCCTTCCGCTGGGCGTCGGCGCAGGTGCACTCGCGCAACGTTCTCGCGCACGTGCGGCGCGCGACGATCGGCGATCTGCGGGTCGAGAACACCCATCCGTTCTCGGACGGCCGCTGGGCGTTCGCCCACAACGGCACGCTGGCCGCGTTTCCGGCGTTGCGCGAACGCATGCTGGCCGAGATCCCGGAACGGCAGCGAGGAGCGATCCTCGGTCACACCGACAGCGAGCACATCTTTCACTTCCTGCTTGCGCAGATCCGGACGCGACCCGAGCGAGCGTCGATCGCGTCGGTGCGCGCAGGAGTCGCCGCGCTCGTCGGCTGGGTGCAGCGCGCGGCGCCGGGCAGCGAGATCGGGCTGAACATCCTGATGACCGACGGGCGCGAGAGCCTGGGCGTGCGCTTCGGACGCTCGCTCTGGTACGCGCTGCGCGACCGCGTACACCCGTGCGAGGTGTGCGGCGGCGCGCTGCACGTGGAGGGTCGGGTGCCGGAGCAGTATCACGCGACGGTCGTGGCCTCCGAGCCGATCACCCGCTCCGAGCCGTGGGAGGCGTTTCCGGACGCGTCGGTATTCCGGATCGACGCGCAAGCTCGGCTTCAGGTCGAAGCGCTGTGAAGGCTCAGCCGCGCAGCGCCTTCAGCTGCTCGCGGTAGCCGACCGGATCGACGCGCACGTCGATCAGGCACGGTGCGTCCGTGCGCAGCGCGCTCACGATCGCGTCGGCGTATTCCCGTTCGGAGCGAGCGCGCCACACGGCAAACCCGAACGCAGCGGCGGCGCCGGCGAAGTCGGCCCGCCCCCAGCGCACGCCCTCGGTCGGAAGCCCGCGCGCCTGCTGCTTGATGTCGATCAGCGAGAGCGCACCGTCGTTGAACACCACGACCACGACGCGCGCGCGCCGCTCGGCGGCGGTCAGGAGCTCGCCGAGGCACATCGCCAGCCCGCCGTCGCCGGTGAGCGCGACGACCGGGCGCGACCGGTCGGCGAGCGACGCCGCGATCGCGGCGGGCAGGGCGAACCCCATGGTCGCGAGCCCGTTCGAGATGAGCAGGTCGTTCGGGGCACTGCACTGCCAGAACGCGGTCGCCGAGAACATGTGCGCGCCGGCGTCAACGGTGACGCGCGGCCGCGCATCCGACGGTGCGGCGTCCTGTGCGATCTCGACGATCCGCTGCGGGGAGACGCCGTCGCCGGCGGCGCAGGCGAGCCGTGCCCGGGCCCGCCGGCGGTGCGCCGCTGCGGTGTCGGCGGGCCAGCCGCGCGGCACGGCGCGCGGCGCGAGCTCGGCCAAGCACCGATCGAGCGGGCCGTAGAGGGCTGCCGCCGGAGTGGCGTAGTACCGCTGCCGCGGGGTGAGGCCCAATTCCAGCACCGGCGCGCGGTACGCCCAGGGCTGCGGAATCAGCTCGACCGGGTCGACGCCGAAGAGCACGACGAGGTCCGCGGCTTCCACGAGCGGCGCCTCGAGCGTGCCGCCGGTAAACAGGCCGACCGCACGCGGGTCGGTGTCGGGGATCACGCCCTTCGCCTGGTAGGTCGTCAGCACGGGGCAGTCGAGCACTGCAGCAAGTCGGCGCGCCGCCGCTGCGGCCGAAGCGGTGCATGCCTCCAGGCCGACGACCAGCACCGGACGCATCGCACACGCGAGCAGGGCGCGTGCGGCCTCGATCGCGGCCGGCGCAGGCGCGCTCGGCGCGGCGGCGGCAGGCGCAGCGGCGCGTTCGACGGGCCGCCGCGCGGCTTCGCCGGTGAGCTCGACGTGCACCGCGCCGTGCGGCGGCGTCATCGCGAGATCGAGCAACCGATCGAGCACGCCCGCGTCTTCGCCGACCTCGAGTCGCGCGTGGCCCTTGACGAGCGGCGCGCTGAGCGCGCGCTGGTCGAGCGCCTGGTGGGTCACGAAGCGCGCCGCCTCCGCCGCGAGCCCGTCGGAGACGAGCAGGAGCGGCGCGCGGTCGAGCGTTGCGCAGGCGAGCCCGTTCGCCGCGCTCGCGAGGCCCGGGCCGACGGTCGTGAGCGCGACGCCGGGCGTGCCTTCGATGCGTGCAGTCGCGAGTCCCATGATCGCCGCCGACGTCTCCTGGCGCGCGAGGACGAAATCGATGCCGCGCGAGCGCGCCGCGGCGATCACGTCGAGGCTCGAGCCGCCGCCGGGGACCCCGAAGACCCGGCGCACGCCGCGCGCGGCGAGAGCGTCGATCAGGTGCTCGACGAGCGGCTTCGGGGCGGTCATCGCGGCGCGGGAGGGTAGCACGGCGCCGGCAGCCGGGAGCGGCGCTACCTCGAGCGCGTGAGCGGGACGAAGCGCACCGGAATCGTGCTGCGTCGGGTGGTAGTGCCGTCGGCGTTCTTCACGATAACGAGGAGGTCCTGCACGTCGTAGCGGCCGCCGACCGGAATGACGAGCCGCCCGCCCGGTGTGAGCTGCTCGACGAGCGCCGGGGGCACGTCGGGCGCGGCGGCGGTGACCAGAATGCCATCGAACGGGGCGGCCTCCGGCCAGCCGAGATACCCGTCGCCGACGCGTGCGGTGACGTTGGCGTAACCTGCGGCCTTGAGGTTCGCGGCCCCCTGCTTGCCGACCGGCTCGACGATCTCGATCGTGTAGACCTGCTGCACGAGCTCGGCCAGCACCGCGGCCTGGTAGCCCGAGCCGGTGCCGATCTCGAGCACCACGTCGCCCGGCTTCCGGATCGAGCAGATCGGTCATGAGCGCGACGACGTAGGGCTGCGAGATCGTCTGGCCGTGGCCGATCGGGAGCGGGCGGTTATCGTAGGCGGCACGCTCCTGGTCGGCGGGCACGAAGCGATGGCGCGCAACCTTGCCCATCGCCGCCATGACGGGTGCGCCGAAGCGCGCGCGGCCGGTCTCCCGCGCCGGTGGCGCGGGCCATCGCCGCGATCTCTGCGACCATGGCCGCCCGCCGCGCCGCGTACGCATCATCGGCGTGACCGGGGTCGGGGGTGAGGGCACCGAGCATGATTGCGAGGATAGCGAATCCCGCCACGCCCCGTCGTGTTCGGGCGGGGGTTCCTCCGGCGCCGGCGGAGCACCTCGATATCGGCAGTCTCAATGGATCAAATCGTGCATCACCACGCCTTCGCCTGCGGCGGCTGCGCGCGCAGACCGTGTGCTGCACCGCCCCGATGGCGTGGCTCTCCACCGGAGCGGCGCCTCCTGCACGCCCGGCGGTCAGGACTTGGGCCTGAGGTCGATCACCCGCTTCGCCTTGCCCTGGGAGCGCTCGATCTTGCCCGGTTCGAGCACCTGCACCCGGGTCGTAACCCCGACATAGCTCTTCACCAGGTGCTGGATCTCGTGCTCGACGCCGGTGCGCTCGGCCTCGGACAGGCGGCCCGCGAGGTCCTGGCGCATCTCGACGAAGACGGTCATGTCATCGAGCGGACCTTCACGCTTCACCTCGATCAGGTAGTGCGGCGCGAGCTTCTCCTGCTTCACCAGTAGCTCCTCGATCTGGGTCGGGAACACGTTCACGCCGCGGATGATCAGCATGTCGTCGCTGCGGCCGGTGATGCGATCCATGCGGCGCATCGTGCGCGCCGTGCCCGGCAGCAGCCGGGTGAGATCGCGCGTGCGGTAACGGATGATCGGCAGCGCTTCCTTGGAGAGCGCGGTAAAGACGAGTTCGCCCGGCTCGCCATCGGGCAGCACCGCTCCGGTGGCCGGGTCGATAATCTCCGGATAGAAGTGGTCCTCCCAGATGGTGAGCCCGTCCTTGGTCTCGACGCACTCCTGCGCGACGCCGGGCCCCATCACTTCCGAGAGCCCGTAGATGTCGATCGCCTGCAGACCCATGCGTTTCTCGATCTCGGTGCGCATCGACTCGGTCCACGGTTCGGCGCCGAAGATGCCGATGCGCAGGCTGGAGGCCGCCGGATCGAGTCCCTGGCGCTCGAACTCGTCGGCGATCGCCAGCATGTAGGACGGCGTGACCATGATGATCTCGGGCTTGAAGTCGTTGATCAGCTGGACCTGCCGCTCGGTCATGCCGCCGCCGACCGGGATCACCGCGGCGCCGAGCGTCTCGCCGCCGTAGTGCGCACCGAGCCCGCCGGTGAAGAGACCGTAGCCGTACGCGACGTGGATCTTGTCGGTCGAGCGGCCGCCGGCGGCGCGGATCGAGCGCGCCATGACGTGCGACCAGGTCTCGATGTCGCGCTTGGTGTAGCCCACCACGGTCGGCTTGCCGGTGGTGCCGCTCGACGCGTGGATGCGGACGACGCGGTCCATCGGCACCGCGAACATGCCGAACGGGTAGTTGTCGCGCAGGTCCTGCTTGGTCGTGAACGGAAAGCGCGCGAGGTCGGCGAGCGACTTCAGGTCGCCGGGATGCACGCCGTGCTCGTCGAACTTGCGGCGGTAGTGCGGCACGCTCTCGTAGGCGTGCTTCAGCGACTGCTTCAGGCGGTTGAACTGCAGCGTGCGCAGCTCGTCGATGCCCGCCTTCTCGATCGGCTCGAGCTCATCGTATTCGGTCATGATGCCGTTCCTCCTCTCGGGGCACGCACCGGTCAAAGTGAAGCAGGGTCGCCGGCGAGCCGCCTTAGCTCAGATCAAACTGCGAGTGCGCTGGACGCGTTCTCGGAATCGCGGCCATGCCTCTTACTCCACCGAGGCCGTACGAACAAGTGGCAGATCTCCCTTGCATGCGACCCTGTCGTAACCGCATCCACATCTTTGTCCGGACACTCAGCCCCCGATGAAGCGTGGCGGCCGCTTCTCCAAGAATGCCGTTACGCCTTCCCGGTAGTCCTCGGTGCGCCCGAGCTCGCGCTGCAGGTCGCGCTCGAGATCGAGCTGCGCATCCAGGGTGTTGGTCGCCGAGGCCTGCAGGGCGCGCTTGATCGCGGCCAGCCCCGGGTCGGCTGCGTGGCGAGGTGGCGCGCGAGCCCCCGGCTCTCCTCGACGAGCGCGGCGTCGTCGACGCATCGCCAGATGAGCCCGACGCGCGCGGCTTCCTCCGCCGGCAGCCGCTCGCCGAGCAGCGCGAGGCCGGCGGCGCGCGCGGTCCCGACCAGCCGCGGCAGGAAGAAGGTGCCGCCGGAGTCGGGCAGCAGCCCGAGCTTGCAGAACGCCTGGATGAAGCTCGCCGAGCGCGCCGCGATGACGATGTCGCAAGCGAGCGCGACGTTCGCCCCGGCACCCGCCGCGGTGCCGTTCACCGCACACACCACCGGTTTCGGCAGCGTGCGCAGCGCGCGCACCAGCGGGTTGAAGTTCGCGTCGAGCGAGGCGCCGAGATCAGGCGGCGGCGCGTCGGGGCCGAAGCGGCGCTCTGACAGATCCTGACCGGAGCAGAAAGCGCGGCCCGCGCCGGTGAGCAGCACGGCACGCACCTCGGCGCGCCCCGACACCGCCGCCAGCGCTTCGCGCAACTGCGCATGCATCTCGGGAGTGAAGCTGTTCAGCCGGTCGGGACGGTTGAGCGTGACCGCTGCGTAGCCGTCCGTGATCTCGAGCAGGATGCTTGGGTCGCTCATGGGTATTCCGCCGGGACGCAAAGATTACCTCAAGCGCCCGAGCGGCGGTGTCGGATCCGCGTCATCGGCAATGCGCTCGGTTCGTGGAAAGGAAGCTGGTCCGATCGCACCGGAAGGTGAAATTTTCCCGCGCAGCGCAGCCTGGGCGCGCGATACTCCCGGCGTACGCTTAGCCGCATCTTCCGCCATGCCGACCCGTGCTTTCTGCTGCAACGACACCCCGCCCAAGGGGCTCGTGCTGGGGATGGGCGGCGTTGCGGTCCTGCTGGGTCTCATGATCGTTGCCCTCGGCGCCGGGGTGGCTCCGGTTGTCGCCGAGTGGACCGCGGCGCCTAAGTGGCTCATCGTCGGCGCCGGCGTGACGATCGCGCTCGGCGGACTCGCGATCCCGCTCTCGACGCTGCCCGCAACGCGGCGCGATCGCGTCTCGCAACGCTAGCGTTCGGCGCGCGCCGGCGCGGCCGACCCCGGTGCACCACGTGCCTTGCGGCATCGGTGCGGGCCTCCTTATACTGCATCCGGGACCGCGCCTCCACCCGCAGAGCGCGGCCGGACAATGGAGGAGGTCATGGCTTCGCTTTCCACCGAAGCGATCCGCGCGGTCGCGCTCGTCGGGCACACCGGCTCGGGCAAGACCTTGCTCGCCGAGGCGCTGCTGCACAGGGCCAGGGCCATCCCTGCGATGGGGTCGATCGAGCGCGGCACCACCGTCTGCGATCACGACCCGCTCGAGAAGGAATCACAGCATTCCCTGCGGGCCGCGGCCGTCCACTTCGAGACCGACGGCACGCGTATCCACCTGATCGATACGCCGGGTGCGCCGGACTTTGTCGGTCACGCGATCGGCAGCCTGGCGGCGGTGGACACCGTGGCCGTCGTGATCAACGCGCAGACCGGCATCGAACTCACGACCACCCGCATGATGCAGTGGGCGGAGAAGCTGAAACTCTGCCGCATGATCGTGGTGAACCGCATCGACGGCGAGTCCGTCGACCTGCCCGGTCTGGTGACCCGCATCCAGGAGGTGTTCGGCAAGGAGTGCCTGCCGATCAACCTCCCGGCCGCCGGCGGCGGCCGTGTCGTCGACTGCTTCTTCAATCCGGCAGGTGACGCGGACTTCTCTTCGGTCGAGGCCGCGCACCGGGCGCTGGTCGACCAGGTGGTCGAGGTCGACGAGAAGCTGATGGAGGTCTACCTGGAGAAGGGGCGAGATCGCGCCGGAGGCGCTGCACGCGCCGTTCGAGGCGGCGCTGCGCGAAGGGCATCTCGTGCCGATCTGCTTCGCCTCGGCCAGGACCGGTGCCGGCGTGCAGGAGTTGCTCGATGTCCTGGTGAAGCTCGCACCGAACCCGGCCGAGGGGAATCCGCGCCCGTTCCTGCGCGGCGAAGGCGCCGGCGCAGAGGCCTTTGCCGCCGAGCCCGACCCGGCGAAGCACGTCATCGCGCACGTCTTCAAGGTCATCGCCGATCCGTTCATGGGCAAGCTCTCCTACTTCAAGATCCACCAGGGCACGGTCACCAAGGACAGCCAGCTCTACATCGGCGACGGCCGCAAACCGTTCAAGGTCGGGCACCTCCTCATGGCGAAGGGCAAGGAGCTCGTCGAGGTGCCGCAGGGCGTGCCGGGCGATATCGGCGTGGTGGCGAAGGTCGACGACATCCGCTTCGACAGCGTGCTGCACGACTCGCACGACGAGGACCACATCCACCTGCGGCCGCTCGAATTCCCGGAGCCGATCTTCGGCCTGGCGATCGAGCCGGCCAAGCGCGGCGACGAGCAGCGCCTGTGGGACGTGATGGACAAGCTGTGCTCGGAGGATCCGTGCTTGCGCGTCGAGCGGGTGATGAGCACCAACGAGACGGTGGTGAAGGGCCTCGGCGAGCTGCACATGCGCACGCTGCTCGAGCGGATGGCGGCGCAGTACAAGCTCGAGGTCAAGACGCATCCGCCGCGGATCGCCTACCGCGAGACGATCACCGCGCCGGCCGAGGGGCACTGCCGCCACAAGAAGCAGACCGGCGGCGCCGGGCAGTTCGGCGAGGTGTACCTGCGCGTGCAGCCGCTCGAGCGCGGCGCGGGCTTCGAGTTCGTCGACGAGGTGAAGGGCGGGGCGATCCCGAACCAGTTCATCCCGGCCGTCGAGAAGGGCGTGCAGCAAGTGCTGCAGACCGGAGCGATCGCCGGGTACTCGATGCAGGATCTGCGCGTCACGGTGTACGACGGCAAGAGCCACCCGGTCGACTCGAAGGAGATCGCGTTCGTCTCCGCCGGGCGCAAGGCGTTCCTCGAGGCGGTAGCGAAGGCGCGGCCGATCATCCTCGAGCCGATCGTGAATATCGAGGTGACGGTCCCGGAGCAGGCGATGGGCGACATCACCGGCGATCTCTCGTCGAAGCGCGGCCAGGTGACCGGGACGCAGGCCGCGCCGGGCGGCATGCTGACGATCTCCGGGCTGGTGCCGATGTCGGAGCTCGGCAACTACCAGTCGCGCCTGAAATCGGTGACCGGCGGCGCCGGCTCCTACAGCATCGCCTACAGCCACTACGAGCCGGTTCCACCGCCGGTGCAGCAGCAGCTCATCTCCGAATTCCGTGCGCCGCCTGCCGAGGAGTAGACGGCTCGGCGCAGCCGGCGACGCGCGCCGCGCACAGGGCGGCCGCGCGGGGGCGCCGCTACGGGGCTGACTCGCCGAGCGGCGCGAGCAGCGCGGCGAGCGTCAGGAGGTCGTTGCGGTTGTGCTCGAGGATGGCCGGCAGCGGCGCAGTTTCACCGTGCCGCATGAAGCGTCGGAACGCCTCGGGCACCAGGCTCCCCGGCAGATCGCCGACGCGAACAAAGTCGAGCGCGCGGGTCTCGGCGGTGCGCAGCCGGCAGTCGGGCCAGCTGCGGCCGAAGCGGCGCCGCGTCGCGTGCAGCAGGTCGAGGTGCGCGAGATCCGCAAGCGGATCGGGTGCGTGCACGAGCCGGCAACGGCTGCGCACCAGCGGCGCATCGAAGCTCTTGCCGTTGTAGGTGACGAGGCAACGGCGCGTGCTGGCCGTCTCGCGAATCTGCGCATAGAGAGCCGCCTCGTCGGCAAAGCCGGTCAGCAGGTACTGCCGGGTACGCAGCCCGTCAGCCTCGAACCAGGCGAGTCCGGCGAGGAAAGCCAGCGTTCCGGTGCCGCCGGCGAGTCCGGTGGTTTCGGTGTCGAAGAAGAGCAGCGCTGCGGTCTCGCCCCCGGCGCGCCGAGCGCTTCGGCGACGCGTGCGCCGCACGCGCGCGCGGCGCCGAGCGCGACGCGGCCGTGGGCATGGTCGAATCGAAGGTCCGCTCGACGACGAGGAGCTGGGGCGCGTGCCAGCGCCCGCCGGTGAGGCGGGCCAGCTCGACTGCGCGCCCCGCATCGCTCGCCGCACCCGCGCGTGGTCGCAGGCGCGCGAGCCGTTCGGCGAGGGATGCTGACGGCTGCGGCGCCGTGCCACCGGGGGGTGGCGGGGGTGGCGGCGGTACGCCGCAGCCGTAGCAACCTTTCCTGCAGGCTGGGCGGCACGCTCAGCGTGCGGCCGCGGATGGCGGCGCGCTGCGCGCGAAGAGCGCGAGCACGCGCGCGGCCGCCGCCTTCGGCGGGAGCCGATCGCGCGCGTCGCGCGCGAGCACCGGGCCGACGCATGCCGGACAGCCGGAGGCGCACGCGCAGCCGGCCAGCAGGTCGGCGGCCCGCGCGACGACCTCGGCGCGCAGCCCATGCAGGGGGGCTGCAAGGCCGATGCCGCCGGGATAGTTGTCGTAGAGGAACACCGCTGGACGGAACGGCAACGCCGCGCCGCCGACGTCGAACTCGGCTCCGTCGAAGGCGCGCGCCGTACCACGCCCGTCGGCACCCACCACCGCCGACCACGTCCTGTTGCCGTCGCCGACCGCACGGCCGAGGTCGCGCACTTCCGCGAGCGAGAGCAGCGCGGCGATGTGGTGCAGCGCGAAGGCCGCGCCGAGAAATCCGTCGAGGGCCTCGTAGCGGCTCTCGAACGCCGCTTCGAGCGCCTGCGGATCGATCTCCCACCATACCGCGCTGGTATGCATCTCCTGGTCGGGCAGACTGACCGCGCCGTAGCCGACGTTCTCGTGCGTGTAGTAGCGGATCTTCTTATAGCCCGCGACGCGCCGCACGACGTGCACCTCGCCGTGCGCGCATCGCGCGGGGACCGCGGCGTCGCACGCGAACTGATCCAGGATCTTGAGCTTCGTGTAGTCGATCGCGTCGGTGTAGTAGTCGGCGCGCGTCGCCCGTACGAAGGCCTTGCGCCCGACCCAGTCGAGCTTCTCGACCTGCCAAGGCGTCGACTGCACCATGTAGATCGCGCCTTCGTAGAGCGTGAGCGCGGCGCTCGAGTAGTCGACCTCGGCGATGACGGACTTGCGGCCATCGGTCAGGTCGATCACGACGAAGTTGCCGTCGGCCACCGAGCGCAGGCTGACCGCGTTCGCGGGGTAGCTGTCGGCGATCCAGTGCCAGCAATCGCCCTCGCGATGGAGCACGCCCTGCGCGGCGAGGTAGTCGAGCGCGGCCGGAAGGTCCTCGCTGCCGAAGCGCTCGCCGGCGCGGAACGGCAGCTCGAAGGCGGCGCAGCGGATGTGGTCCATCAGGATCAGGAGCTGGTCCGGGTCCACGCGGGCGTGCTCCGGGCTCGCACCGAGGAAGAACTCGGGGTGCTGCGCGATGTACTGGTCGAGCAGGTTCGACGAGGCGACCAGCACGCCGAGCGCCGTGCGCCGGCGCCGGCCGGCACGGCCGAAGCGCTGCAGCGCGCCGGCGACCGAGCCCGGGTAACCGTTCAGCACGCACACGTCGAGCGCGCCGACGTCCACGCCGAGCTCGAGCGCCGAGGTCGAAACCACGCAGTCGAGCGCGCCGGCGCGCAGCTTCGCCCTCCTTGTCGCGCCGCTCGCTCGGCAGGTAGCCGCCGCGATATGCCGCGACCCGCGCGGGCTTGCGCGGATCGGCGTCGAACGCGTCCTTGAGGTACTTGGTGAGCACCTCGACCTCGAGGCGGGTGTTCGCGAACAGGATCGTCTTCAGGCCGAGCTTGATCGCGAGGCGCGCAATGCGCGTCGACTGCGAGCGGGCCGAGGCGCGCAGGCCGAGGTCGGCGTTCAGCACCGGCGGATTCCAGACCATCAGGACCTTGCGGCCCTGCGGGGCGCCCGACTCCGAAACGGTGGCGACCGGCGCGCCGACCAGCCGCTCGGCGAGCTCGCCCGGATTGGCGATCGTGGCCGAGCAGAGGATGAAGGTCGGTCGGGTGCCGTAGAAGTCGCAGATGCGCCGCAGGCGCCGGATCACGTTCGCCACGTGCGCGCCGAAGACGCCGCGGTAGGTGTGCAACTCGTCGACGACCACGTAGCGCAGGCTCTCGAAGAACTGCGCCCACTTGGTGTGATGCGGCAAGATCCCGGCGTGCAGCATGTCCGGATTGGAGACGACGACGTCGCCGTGGGTGCGCACGGCGCGGCGCGCATCGCCCGGCGTGTCGCCGTCGAACGTGCAGGCGCGCACGCCGAGGCTGCCTGCGGCGTTCAGTGCGAGGATCTCGGCGACCTGGTCCTGCGCGAGCGCCTTGGTGGGGAAGAGGTAGAGCGCCTTGGCCCGGCCGCCGAGCGCCGCATCGAGCACCGGCAGGTTGTAGCAGAGCGTCTTGCCCGACGCGGTCGGCGTCACCACGACGGTGTGGCGGCCGGCCGCGACGTGGTCCCAGGCGGCGCGCTGGTGCGCGTAGAGCCGCTCGATGCCGCGCGCGTGCAGTGCGGCGACGAGCCGCGGATCGAGCGCCTCCGGGAATGGGGCATAGCGGGCCGGGCGTTCCGGGACGACGAGCTCGCCCGTGATGCGCTCGCGATGCCGGCGCTCGAGCAGGGCGATCAGCGTCTCGGTCGCACGGGGGCTGGCCGGCGCGCCGGGCTTGACCTCGCACTGCGCGTCGGCGAGCGCGATCGGTGCGTCGAACAGTCCGCCCATGATTCCCTCGGCTGGGTGATGGGTGGGAGGATGCGCATGCCGGTGGCTCACGGCGTGAGCCCGCCGGCACACAGACGGCGACCGCGGTAACCTTAGGGACGGGCGTCCGGAGGTCCGGCGGGTCGCCGGAATTCTTGTTTCTGCAGAGGCAGCTACGGCATTCTCCGGCGCAAGCACTTGATTGTCCGGGATTCAGAGCCATGTATCGGGTGTCCGACACCGCCTGGAGCCCTCACGCACGAGCGCGCGAGCCGCAACAAACATGACACGAGACGATTCCCGCCGCTGGATGTGGGCACAGGCGTTGCAGATGCTCGACGAGGCCGACCGCCTGCAGCGCCGGTTCTTCACCGAAGCGGGCGAGCGCGAGCTGCGGGCACCGAGCTGGGAGCCGCCGGTCGACGTCTTCGCCGAAGGCGACGACGTGTGGCTCTTCTTCGCCGTCCCCGGCGTGAGCGCCGAGCAGATCGAAGTGCTGGTGGACGAGGCCGGTGCGATTGTCGTGCGCGGCGAGCGCCGCCTGCCGGTGCCGGCGCGCTCAGGCAGCATCCGCCGGCTGGAGATCCCGCACGGGCGCTTCGAGCGCCGGGTGCAGCTTCCGGCAGGGCGCTTCGAGCTCTTTGCCCGCCAACTCGACCGCGGCTGCTTGGTGCTCGGGCTGCGCCGCACTGCGTGAGAGACCGCAACGCGATGGACCTCGACCAGAACAACGCCCCCGAGAAGACGCCGGCGCCGACCCTGCCGGCCGAAGCGCCGCACGCGCCGGAGCTCACGCTCCCCGAGGACGCGCTCGTCCTCGTGCCGGTGCGCAACCTCGTTCTCTTCCCCCGGCATGATCCTGCCGGTCACCATCGGGCGGGAGATGTCGGTCGCCGCGGCGCAGTACGCGGTCAAGAACGACCGACCGCTCGGGCTCATCCTGCAGCGCGATCCGGCGGTCGACACCCCGGGACCCGACGACCTGCACGTCGTGGGCACGGTCGCCCAGGTGCTGCGCTACGTCACGACGCCGGACGGGTCGCATCACGTCGTGTGCCAGGGCGAGGCGCGCTACCGCATCCGCGAGCTGCTCGGCGGGCACCCGTTCCTGGTCGCGCGCGTCGACCGGTTGAAGGAGCCCGAGGCGGTGACCAAGGAGCTCGAGGCGCAGCTGCTCCAGTTGCGCGAGCGCGCTGCGCAGGCGCTCGAGCTCCTGCCGCAGACGCCGCAGGAGCTGCTGCAGGCGGTGAAGGGCTTCAAGTCACCCGGCGCGCTCGCCGATCTGATCGCCGGCTTCATGGACATCACGCCGGCGGAGAAGCAGTCGGTGCTCGAGACGCTCGACGTCCCGGCGCGGGTGAACACCGTGCTCGGCTTTCTCGCCCATCGCATCGAGGTGCTGAAGCTCTCGCGCGAGATCGATGAGCGCACCAAGGCGACGATGGACGAGCGCCAGCGCGAGTATGTGCTGCGCGAGCAGATGCGCCAGATCCAGAAGGAGCTCGGCGAGGGCGAGGGGGCGGGCAAGGAGCTCGCCGAACTCGCCGAGGCGCTCGACAAGGCCGGCATGCCCGAGGAGGTCGCCGCGCACGCGAAAAAGGAGCTCAAGCGGCTCGAGCGCATGCCCGAGGCCTCGGGCGAGTACTCGATGGCGCGCACCTATCTCGACTGGCTGGTCGAGCTGCCCTGGTCGAAGACCTCGGACACGCCAATCGACATCGCCGGGGCGAGGCGGATCCTCGACGAGGACCACTTCGGGCTCGGGAAGGTCAAGCGTCGGATCGTCGAGTTCCTCGCGGTGCGCAAGCTCAACCCCGAAGGGCACGGCCCGATCCTGTGCTTCGTCGGCCCGCCCGGCGTGGGCAAGACCTCGCTCGGCCAGAGCATCGCCCGCGCGCTCGGCCGCAAGTTCGTGCGGGTCGCGCTCGGCGGCGTGCACGACGAAGCGGAGATCCGCGGGCACCGGCGCACCTACATCGGCGCGCTGCCCGGCAACATCATTCAGAGCATCAAGAAGGCCGGGACGCGCGACTGCGTGATGATGCTCGACGAGATCGACAAGGTCGGCGCGAGTGTCCACCACGGCGATCCGTCGTCGGCGCTGCTCGAGGTGCTCGACCCGGAGCAAAACAAGGCGTTCCGCGACAACTACCTCGGGGTGACCTTCGACCTGTCGCGGGTCTTGTTCATCACCACCGCGAACATGCTCGACACCATTCCGGGGCCGCTGCGCGACCGGATGGAGATCATCCAGCTCCCGGGCTACACCGAGGAGGAGAAGCTCGAGATCGCGAAGCGCTACCTGGTGCGCCGGCAGCTCGAGGCGAACGGGCTCGCGCCCGGGCAGGCCGAGATCACCGACGCGGCGCTGAAGGCGATCATCCGCGACTACACGCGCGAGGCGGGCGTGCGCAACCTCGAGCGCGAGATCGGCTCGTTGCTGCGCAACGTCGCCGCCCGGATCGCGGAAGACGCGATCGCCTCGGCGCGCGTCGACGTCGAGGATCTCGCGCCGATCCTCGGGCCGGCGAAGTTCGAGGCGGAAGTCGCGCTGCGCACCACCCTGCCGGGGGTGGCGACCGGGCTCGCCTGGACGCCGGTCGGCGGCGACATCCTGTTCGTCGAGGCGAGCCGCACGCCCGGCGCGGGCAAGCTGATCCTCACCGGCCAGCTCGGCGAGGTCATGAAGGAGAGCGCCCAGGCGGCGCTTACCCTCGTGAAGTCACGCGCGGCCGCGCTCGGCATCGCCGACAACCTGGACAAGGCGGACGTGCACATCCACGTGCCGGCCGGGGCGATCCCGAAGGACGGTCCGAGCGCCGGGGTCGCGATGTACATGGCGCTCGCCTCGCTTCTCACCGGGCGCACCGTGCGCAGCGACACGGCGATGACCGGCGAGATCAGCCTGCGCGGCCTGGTGCTGCCGGTCGGGGGGATCAAGGAGAAGGTGCTGGCCGCGATGCGAGCGGGCATCCGGAGGGTGATGCTGCCGGCGCGCAACCGCAAGGATCTCGTCGACGTTCCAGAGGCCGCGCGGGCCGAGCTCGAGTTCGTCTGGCTCGAGACGGTGGATGACGCGGCGAGGCACGCGCTCGAGCCGGCCGAGGCGGCGCCGCACGCGGCCGATCGGCCGGTCGATGCCGGCGTCGCGGCGGGCGTTTAGCGCCCGCATGAACCGGAACACGGGGAGCCGCACATGAGTCTTGGACAACTCTGCAACCGCGTGGTCGTCGTGACGACGCGCGGCACGGGCATGGACGAGGCGGCGCGCCTGATGCGCGAGCACCACGTCGGCAGCCTGGTGGTGGTGGACGAGACCGCACTCGGGCGCAAGCCGGTGGGGATCGTGACCGACCGCGACATCGTGATCGAGGTGGTCGCGGCCGGAGTGGCGCCGGCGAGCGTGACCGTCGGGGACGTCATGGGCCCCGAGCTTGTCACCGCACGCGAGTCCGACGAGCCTTGGGACACGATCCAGCGCATGCGCGCGAAGGGCGTGCGGCGGGTGCCGGTCGTCGACGGCGAGGGTGTGCTGATCGGAATCGTCACGGTGGACGATCTCGTCGAGACCGTCGCCGAGCAGCTCGAGGGGCTGGTGAAGGTGATCGGTCAGGAGCAGGCGCGCGAAGCGCGCACCAGGAAGTAGCGGGCGCGCAGGCGCAGGGCTGCGTCGCGGCCACGGCCGGCATGGCCGTCCACAACGCTGATATCGCGCGGGTGTTCGAGGAGATCGCCGATCTGCTCGAGATCCAGGAAGCCAATCCGTTTCGCGTGCGCGCGTACCGGAACGCGGCGCGTACCGTTGGCGACGTGCGCATCGACCTCGCACAGACGATCGCGGCGGGCAGGCCGCTGCCGAAGCTGCCCGGCATCGGCGAGGATCTCGACGAGAAGATCCACGAGATCGTCGCGACCGGCACCACGGCGCTCCTCGAGCGGCTGCACAAGGAGCTGCCGCCGACGATCACCGCGCTCCTGCGGATTCCGGGGCTGGGGCCGAAGCGCGTGCGCATGCTCCACCGCGAGCTCAAGATCCGGACGCTCGAGGAGCTCGCCCGCGCCGCGCGCGCGGGCAGGATCGGCGCGCTGAAGGGCTTCGGCGCGAAGACCGAGGCCGGCATCCTCGAGGCGGCGGAGGCCCATCTCACCAAGAAGCAGCGCTTCAAGCTGGCGGTCGCCGCGCAGTACGCCGAGCCGCTTGCGGCATACCTCGCCGGCGGCAGAGGTGCCGGCGAGGTCGTGGTCTGCGGCAGCTTCCGGCGCATGAAGGAGACGGTCGGCGACATCGACATTCTCGTCACCTCGGCGACGCCCGCGGCCGTCATGGCGCGGTTCGCGAAGTACCCGGAGGTGAGGGAGACGATCGCGCGCGGCGAGACCCGTGCGAGCGCCGTGCTCGCCTGCGGCCTTCAGGTGGACGTGCGGGTGGTGCCCGCGGAGAGCTTCGGCGCGGCGCTGCATTACTTCACCGGGTCGAAGGCCCACAACATCGCCGTGCGCCGGCTGGGCCAGGCGAAGGGCCTCAAGATCAACGAGTACGGGGTGTTCAAGGTCGCGAAGGGCGCGCACGGCAAGGGACGCGAAAAGCGCATCGCCGGCGAGACCGAGGCGTCGGTGTTCGCGTCGGTCGGCCTGCCGTTCATCGCACCCGAGTTGCGCGAGGACTCGGGCGAGATCGAGGCCGCGCGCCGGGGCGAGCTGCCGAAGCTCGTGGAGCTCGGCGACCTGCGCGGGGACCTGCACGCGCACACCAAGGCGACCGACGGCAAGAACACGCTCGAGGAGATGGCGCTCGCCGCGAAGAAGGCCGGACTCGATTACCTGGCGATCACCGAGCACTCGCGCCGCATGACCGTCGCGCACGGCCTCGATCCGCAGCGCCTCGCCGGGCAGATCGAAGAGATCGATCGGCTGAACGAGCGGCTCGTCGGCATCACCCTGCTCAAGGGGATCGAGGTCGATATCCTGGAGGACGGGGCGCTCGACCTGCCCGATGCGACCCTGGCGAAGCTCGATCTGGTGGTCGGCGCGGTCCACAGCAAGTTCGGTCTGCCGCGCGCGCGGCAGACCGAGCGCATCCTGGCCGCCATGGAGTCGCCGTACCTCTCGATTCTCGCCCATCCGGGCGGCCGGCTGATCGGCGAGCGCGAGGCCTACGACGTCGACATGCTGAAGATCGTGCGCAAGGCGCGTGCGCGCGGCATTGCGCTCGAGCTGAACGCCCATCCCGAGCGGCTCGACCTGACCGACGTCCATTGCCGCATGGCGAAGGAAGAGGGCGTGCTGGTCGCGATCAACTCGGACGCGCACAGTGTCAACGAGTTCGACAACCTGCGCTTTGGCGTCGGACAGGCGCGGCGCGGCTGGCTCGACAAGGCCGACGTGCTGAACACGCGGCCGCTCGCCGAGCTGCGCGCCGGGCTTGCCCGGCGCCAGACCCGGCAGCCGGCCGCTGGTGCGAAGACGCGCCACGCGGTGAAGCGGACTCGCGGGGCCCGCCGCGCCGGCGCGGCGCGTTGATCTCGCTCAACCGAGCGCCGTTCGCGCGGTGTATCGTCCCGTCTCGTCGCGCCCGGGCGCGGCGCACGCACCCCTCGACGCACACGCTCCGGCTCGCTGCATGACCTCCGATCACGCCGCGCCGCGCGCCCCGGTGTTCCGCATGCGCGGCGTCACCAAGGTCTACGCCATGGGCGAGGTCGAGGTGCGCGCGCTGGACGGCGTCGAGCTGGAGCTCTTCGGCAGCGAATTCGTGGTGCTGCTCGGCGCGTCGGGCAGCGGCAAGTCGACGCTCCTCAACATCCTCGGCGGGCTCGACGTGCCGACCGCGGGCGAAGTCTGGTACCTCGATCACGAGCTCTCGGGTGCCGGCGACGAGGCGCTCACGCGTTTCCGGCGCGAGCACGTCGGGTTCGTGTTCCAGTTCTACAACCTCATCCCGAGCCTGACCGCGGCCGGAGAACGTCGCGCTGGTCACCGACATCGCGCTGGCGCCGATGACGCCGGCCGAGGCGCTCGGGCTCGTCGGCCTGGGCGAGCGAATGAACCACTTTCCGGCGCAGCTCTCGGGTGGCGAGCAGCAGCGGGTCGCCATCGCGCGCGCGGTCGCCAAGCGGCCCGACGTGCTGCTCTGCGACGAGCCGACCGGCGCGCTCGACTACGCGACGGGCAAGGTGGTGCTGGAGGTGCTGGAACGCGTGAACCGCGAGCTCGGCACCACGACCGCGGTGATCACGCACAATGCCGCCATCGCCCGCATGGCAGACCGCGTGATCCGCATCTCGAGCGGCCGCATCGTCGGCGTCGAGGCCAACGCGGTGAAGGCAACGCCCGGAGAGCTGTCGTGGTGAGGCTCGCGCCGCTCGACCTGAAACTCGCGCGAGACATGTGGCGCCTGCGCGGCCACCTGGTTGCCGTCGCGCTGGTCGCAGCCTGCGGTGCCGCGACGTACGTGACGATGCGCGGCGCCTACGAGGCGCTGGTGGATGCGCGTGACGGCTACTACGCGCAGTACCGTTTCGCCGAGGTCTTCGCCTACGCGAAGCGGGCGCCGCGCTCGGTCGTGCCGCGCATCGCGGCGCTGCCGGGCGTCGCCGCGGTAGACGACCGCATCGTCCACGAGGTGACGCTCGACGTGCCCGGATTCGGCGATCCGGTCACCGCCCGCCTGGTCTCGGTGTCCGATGAAGGCCGACCGCTGCTGAACGACCTGCACCTGCGCACCGGACGGTATCTCGCGCCGCGGGCGCCCGACGAGGTGCTGGTCGGCGAGTCGTTCGCGCGCGCGCACGACCTGAAGCCGGGCGCGACCCTGGCGGCCGTGATCAACGGGCGCTGGCAGCGGCTGCGGGTGGTGGGCATCGCCAACTCGCCCGAGTTCGTCTACGTGATCGGCGGTGCCGGGATCTTCCCCGACAACAAGCGCTACGGCGTGCTCTGGATGGGCCGCAAGGCGCTCGAGGCGGCCCTCGACATGGAGGACGGCTTCAACAGCGTGACCTTGCGGCTCGCGCCCGGGGCCGACGAGAAGGGCGTCATCCACCGGCTGGACGCGCTGCTCGCCCCGTACGGCGGCGCCGGTGCGCACGCGCGCGACGAGCAGATCTCTCACCAGATGCTCGACGGCGAGATCCAGCAGGACCGCGTCACCGGGTTCGTCGTGCCGGCGATCTTCCTGGGCGTCGCTGCCTTCCTGATCCACAACGTGCTGATGCGCCTCATCGCGCTGCAGCGCGCGCAGATCGGCGTGCTCAAGGCGTTCGGCTACTCCGACCGCGCGGTCGCCGCGCACTATCTCAAGCTCGCGGTCGCCGCCGCGCTCGCCGGCGTCGCGCTCGGCGTCGCGCTCGGCGCATGGCTCGGCAGCGGGCTGGCCGACATCTACCAGCGTTTCTTCCACATGCCGGCGCTCGAGTTCCGCCTATCGCCGCGGAACGTCGCCGGGGTCGCGCTGGTCTGCGTGGTGGCCGCGGCGAGCGGCGCGTGGCCGGCGGTGAGGCGCGCGGTGAGGCTGCCGCCCGCCGAGGCGATGCGGCCCGAGCAGCCGGCGCGGTTCAGGCCGCTCGTCATCGAGCGGGTCGGCTACGTCGCGCTGCTGTCACCCGCGCTGCGGATGATCTTCCGTGACATCGAGCGCCGCCCGGTGCGTGCGGCGATCTCGGTGCTGGCGGTCGGGCTCTCGTGCGCGCTGCTGGTGGTCGGGCAGTTCGGCCTGGACGCGATCGACGAGACGGTCGACGTGCAGTTCCGTGCGGCGCGTCGCGACGACGTGCGCGTCGGGTTCTACGAGGCGCGCAGTCCGCAGGTGCGGCACGATCTCGCCGCGCTGCCCGGCGTCATGTATGCCGAGGCGTTCCGCGTCGCGCCTGCGCGCGTGCGTCTCGGGCACCGGTCGAAGCGCACCGCGGTGTTCGGGCTGCCCGCGCGCACCGAGCTCCATCGCGTGGTGGACGTGAACATGCGCGAGATCAAAGTGCCCCCGAGCGGCGCGGTCGTCAGCGCGGGGCTGGCGCGCGTGCTCGGCGCGGTGCCCGGATCGGTGGTCACGCTGGAGATGCTCGAAGGCGCGCGGCACGTTCGCGAGGTCCCGGTCGCCGCCGTCGTCGAGGAGCCGATCGGCCTCTACGTTTACATGGACGAGCGGGCGCTCGCCGCGGTGCTCGGCGAAGGGCTGCGCTATACCGACGCGTACCTCCGGGTCGATTCGGCGCGCATCGGCGAGCTCTACGACCGGCTCAAGCGGCTGCCGACGGTCGCCGGGGTGACGCTGCGCGAGGCCACGCTGCAGAGCTTTCTCGACACGATCGCCGAGAATTTCCTGATCTCGACCACGATCCTGATCGCGTTCGCGTGCGCTCTCGCCGCCGGGGTAGTCTACAACGGCGCGCGCATCGCCCTCTCCGAGCAGGCGGTGACGCTGGCGACGCTGCGGATCCTCGGTTTCACCCGCCGCGAGGTGAGCGGCATCCTGCTCGGCGAGCAGGCGATCCTCACCGCGATCGCGATCCCGCTCGGTCTCGCGATCGGCTACGGCATCTGCGCCTGGCTGGTGAACCTGATCGCGACCGAGCTGTACCGCCTGCCCCTCGCGATCAGCCTGCGGACTTACGTGTACGCTTCCGCGCTGGTCGCCGGTGCGGCGCTTGCCTCGGGCGCTGTGGTCGCGTGGCGCGTGCGGCGTCTCGACTTGGTGGCGGTCCTCAAGGTGCGGGAATGAGATGAACGGGAGCAAACGCACGGTGCGCGCGCGTCGCTGGGCGGGGTGGGCGCTCGCGGCGATCGTCGCGATCGGCGCCGGGTGGATGATCTTCGCCCCGGAGCCGGTCGCGGTCGAGCTCGCCGAGACGGTGCGCGGCCCGCTCGAGGTGACCGTCGATCAGGAGGGCGAGGTGCGCGTGCACGATCGCTACGTCATCGCCGCGCCGGTCGCCGGAAAGCTGATCCGGGTGGCCTTGCGGGCCGGAGACGCCGTGCAGCCGGAGCAGGTGGTCGCCTCGCTCGAGCCGGTGCCACTCGATCCGCGCGCGCGACAAGAAGCGCTGGCGCGCGTCGACGCGGCACGCGCGCTCGTGCGCGAGGCGCAATTCCAGGTGACGCGCGCCGCCGCGCTCGTCGCGCAGCGTTCGCGCGAACGGGAGCGCATGGAGAAGCTGCGCGAGGAGCGGTTCGTGTCGGCCGAGGCGGTGGACAAGGCGCGTACCGACGAAGCGGCGGCGGAGGCGGAGCTCGATGCGGCGCGCGCCCGTGCGGCGGCGGCGCGGCAGGACGAGCGCGTGGCCGAGGCGGCGCTGCTCGCGATGCCGGCGGTGGACGGACGCCGCGGCCGGCTCGTGGAACTCGCCGCTCCGGTCGCCGGGCGCGTGCTGCGGGTCCTGGAGGAAAGCGAGCGGACGCTCGCCGCCGGGACCCCGTTGATGGTGATCGGCGATCCGTCGCGCTTCGAGATCGTCGCCGACGTGCTCTCCACCGACGCGGTCAAGATCTCGCCCGGCGCGCAGGCGCGGCTGGAGGAATGGGGCGGGGACCGTAGCCTGCAGGCGCGCGTGCGGGTCGTCGAGCCGTACGCGTTCACCAAGATCTCGGCGCTCGGCATCGAGGAGCAGCGGGTCAACGTGGTGCTGGATCCGGTCGACCCGCTGGGTCCGCTCGGCGACGGCTATCGCGTCGAGGTGCGCATCGTGATCTGGTCGGCACCGGACGTGCTGAAGGTGCCCGCGAGCGCGCTCTTCCGGCGCGGCGACGCGTGGGCGGTGTTCGTGGTGGAAGAGGGGCGCGCCCGGATCCGGACGGTGAAGGTCGGGCAGCGCAACCCGTTCGAGGCGCAGGTGCTCGACAGCCTCGCCGCCGGCGCGCGGGTCGTGAAGTATCCGGGAAACCAGCTCGAGGACGGCGCGCGCGTACGCCCGCTCGCGCGCGATCAGACCTCGTAGCGCGTCCGATAGGCCGGCAGCCTCGGGCGCCAGCCGAGCTCGCGCCGTACCGCCTGCGCAAAGCTCCGCGCGGCCTCCGCCTCGCCGTGCACCACGAAGACCTCACGCGGCGCGCGGCGGAAGTTGCCGAGCCACCCGAGCAGCGCCGTGCGGTCGGCGTGCGCGGACAGGCCCCCGAGCGTGTATACGCGAGCGCGCACCGGGAGCGACTCGCCGTAGATGCGCACGCTGCGCGCGCCCTCGACGATGCGCCGTCCGAGCGTGCCCTCGGCCTGGAAACCGGTGAACAGGATCGAGCATTCCCGCCGCGCGATGTTGTGCTCCAGGTGGTGCTTGATGCGCCCGGCGTCGCACATCCCGCTCGCGGCGATGATGACCGCTCCGGAGCGGATCAGGTTGAGCTTCTTCGAGTCGCTCACGTCCTCGGTGAAGCGAACGCGCACTGGCAGCTTGCCGTGCAGCAGGCGCGCGATGGCGTCGCGTGATTCGGCGTCGAGCAGGTCGGCGTGCTTGAGCGTGACCTGCGTCGCGGCGCAGGCGAGCGGCGAGTCGACGAAGACGTTCAGCCGGCCGACGCGCCGGGCGGCCGCGAGCTGGGCGAGGAGCGCGATCAGCTCCTGGGTGCGCCCGAGCGCGAACGCCGGGACGATGAGGTTGCCGCGCCGGCGCTCGAGCGTGTCCGCGAGCGCCTCGATCAGCTCGTCGACCGTCTCGGTCCAGCCCTTGTGATCGCGGTTGCCGTAGGTCGACTCGACGAGCAGGACGTCGGCCTGCTCGATCGGCGTCGGATCGCGCACCACCGGGCGCCCAGGCTGCCCGAGGTCGCCGGAGAACACGAGCTTGACCTCGCGGCCCGCGTCGCGAACACGCAGCTGCGCGATGGCCGCACCCAGGATATGTCCCGCGTCATCGAAGCGCAGACGCACGCCGGTGCGCGGCTTGAACTCTTCCCGGTAGCCGACGCCCGCGAGGAGCGGCAGGCACGCTTCGGCCTGCGCGATGGTGTAGAGCGGTGCGATCCGGGGCGCGGTGCCGCGGCGCGGGCGCGCGGCCGCCCACGCCGCCTCCTTCTCGTGGATGTAGGCGCTGTCGCGCAGCATGATCGCGAGCAGGTCGGCCGTCGCCGGCGTGCAGTAGACCGGATTGCGGTAGCCGAGTGCGACCAGCCGCGGGAGAAGACCCGAGTGGTCGAGGTGTGCGTGCGTGACGACCACGAAATCGATCGCGCGCACGTCGAACGGCGGCGCGGCGAAGTTCTTCGCCGCGGCGTCCTTGCCGCCCTGGAAGAGCCCACAGTCGACCAGGAACGTCGCGGCGTCCGCCTCGACCAGGTAGGAGCTTCCGGTCACTTCGCCAGCGGCGCCGAGAAAGGTGATCCGCATTCGTCCGCAGCGGCCGAAAAGCTGGGAGTCTAGCGGGGGCCGGCGGCGCCCGCGCAGCGCCAAAAAATGACGGCCCGGAGGCCGTCAATAGGGAGGAAGAGCGCGGTGCTTCGCGCCCTCGAAGGTAACGAACCGGCATGGCCGATCCGTCGGGCCACTATACGGCAATCGCGCGCAGATTCAATACGACGAGGCTTTCGAGCACCACGTTCCGGTAACCGGTGCCGGATCCGGCATCCGCGTGCAACCCGCTAAACGGGCGAGAGAATCCCTCCCGGGCGCGCACGCCCCTAGACCGGGGGGACTAGTCCGCAGGGCCTATCTCGCGCGAGTGAGCGGCCGTGCACTCGGGACAAGCACACCGAGACGCTAGCGGCTGTTACGCCCTGCAGCGGCGAACGGGTCCGCATCGCCGGCGAACAGTTGATCCATGATGCCCCGCTCGCGCCGCTCGATCGTGTCGAGGAACTCGGCCGCGCCCTGCATCTGGCGGAACGCGGCGAAGCCGCCCTCGAGAAACGCGTGCAGCTCGGCGAGGCCCGCGAGCTCGGCCGGGCGGCGCATCATCTCGACCGCTCTCGCGATGAGCGGCTTGCGCGCGAGCGCGTCGAGTGCCTCGCCGATCTGCCGCACCAGCTGGATTTGCCGCTCGCGCTCGGTGCGGTTCGCGCAGCGCCGATACGCATCGGCGTAGCGCCGTTCGTCGATGCGAAGCGCGCCGTCCGCGCCGCCGCCGGCGCGCAGCGCGGCGACGAGCGCGGCGTCGAGCTGCTCGGACAGGCAATCGAGCTCCACCGCGAGCCCGAAGGTCCGCACCGCCCCGACCGGCAGCAGCCGGGTCATGCTGGGCAGGATGCGAGCGACCTCGTCGTCGCGCTCGGCGAAGTCCTTCGGCCCGTACAGCTCGTCGAGAAAGAAGCGCGCGGCGCGTCCGTAGCGCGCGCTCGCGAGCAGATCGGGATAGGTGTGCTTGAGGCGCGCCGCCTGCCACTCGCGCAGGCGCAGCCGGTCGTCGCCTGCGCGACGGCCCGCTGCGCGCAGGCCCTTCGCGCGCGCGAGATCGCTGCGGATCGCCACGGCGATCGATGCCTTTTCCCGCGACTGGAACGGCGCAACCATGCTCGGCCAATTATAGGGATGCCGCGCGCGCACGCGCGCGGCGCGATTAGAGGACTGCCTCTACGGACCGCCGTGCGCCCTCCGCTAGAATCGCACGAGCATGCCCCGCCAGAGCGTGTCGGCCGGTTGGGGTTCTGCTTCGTGCACATGGTGACCAGACGTCGGTTCTTGCAGGTCGGCGCGGGCGCAGCCGCGGTGCTCGTGATTGCGCGGTTCGGCTACGTGCGGGCCGCATCGGGCGGGACGGCGCCGCTCGGCGCCGCCGCGCGCGGAGTGCTCGCCGCGCTCGTGCCGGTCATACTCGAGGGCGCGCTGCCCGCGGCGCCGGCGGAGCGGGTCGGGCAGGTCGCCGCGACGATCGAGCGCATCGGGCAGTCGGTCGCTGCGCTGCCGCCGCACCTGCAGTCGCGAATCGGCGGTCTCTTCGCGCTGCTCGCGTTCGCACCCGGCCGCTGGCTCGTTGCCGGCGTTCGAGCGCCGTGGGGGAAGCCTCGCGCAACGAGATCGCGGCGTTCCTCGAGCGCTGGCGGAACAGCGGCTGGCCGCCTTTGCGGCAGGGCTACCTCGCGCTGCACGAGCTTGTCCTCGCCGCACACTACGCCGACGCCGCGAGCTGGCCGGCGATCGGCTACCCGGGGCCGCCGGCGCTCGGCTGAGATGTTCGCCGATCCGTTTCACGAAGGGCTCGCGCGCGGCTGGCGGGTCGTGAACGCCGCCGGGCTCGCGCGCGACGCGGTGTTCGAGGCGGACGTCGCGATCGTCGGCAGCGGCGCGGGCGGTGGCGTAACCGCCGAGACCCTGAGCGCGGCAGGGTTCAAGGTCGTGCTGCTCGAGGAAGGGCCGCTCGCGAGCACACGCGATTTCAACATGCGCGAGGCGGATGCCTATCCGCGGCTCTACCAGGAGTCGGCCGCACGCAAGACGCGCGACGGGGCGATCACGATCCTGCAGGGCCGCTGCGTCGGCGGCTCGACCACCGTGAACTGGACCTCGAGCTTTCGCACGCCGGCCGCGACGCTCGCGCATTGGCGCGACGCCTTCGGGCTCGCCGAACTGACCGAGGCGGCGCTCGCCCCGTGGTTCGAGACGGTCGAGCGCCGGCTGTCGATCGCGCCCTGGACCGCGCCGCCGAATGCGAATAATCGACTGCTGCGCGACGGCGCGGCGAAGCTCGGCATTGCGACGGAGGTGATCCGGCGTAACGTAAGGGGATGCCTCGATCTCGGCTACTGCGGGCTGGGCTGCCCGACCAACGCCAAGCAGTCGATGCTCGTCACGACGCTGCCGGCGGCGCTCGACCGCGGGGCGACCCTGGTCACGCTCGCGCGCGCGCGCCGCTTCGTCCGGCGCGGCGAGCGCGTGACGTCGCTCGAGGCGGCGGCGCTCGATGCGCGCGGCATCGGCGAAACCGCCCGGCGCGTGACGGTGATCGCGCGGCACTACGTGCTCGCCGCGGGGGGCATCGGTTCGCCTGCCGTCCTGCTGCGAAGCGGCACGCCCGATCCTTATCGCCTGGTCGGCGCGCGCACGTTTCTGCACCCGACGGTCATCTGCGCCGCGGACATGCCCGAGGCGGTCAACGGCTACGCCGGTGCGCCCCAGGCGCTTTATTCGGATCACTTCCTGGACGCCGTGCCGCTCGACGGGCCGATCGGCTACAAGCTCGAGGTGCCGCCGCTGCATCCGGTGCTCTTCGCGATCACGCTGCGGGGGTTCGGCACAAAGCATGCTGCACAGATGCGCTCGTTCGCCAACACGCACGCGATCATCGCCCTGCTGCGCGACGGGTTCCATCCGCAGAGCCGCGGCGGCATGGTCGGCCTGCGCGCCGACGGCTCGCCGGTGCTCGCTTATCCGATCAGCACGTTCGTCTGGGACGGAGTGCGGCGTGCCCTGCTGTCGATGGCCGAGATCCAGTTCGCCGCCGGGGCGCGCACGGTGTATCCGGTGCACGAGCAGGCGGCCGGCTACTCGAGCTGGGCGGCCGCGGAAGTCCGCAATCGAGCGGCTGCCGCTCGAGCCGCTCGCCGCGCGCGTGGTGAGCGCCCACGTGATGGGCGGTTGCGCAATGGCGGGCGACGCGCGGCGCGGCGTGGTCGATCATCGCGGCCGCCACTTCCAGCTCGAGAACCTGTCGATCCACGACGGATCGGTGTTCCCGACCAGCGTCGGTGCGAATCCGCAGCTCTCGATCTACGGACTCGCGGCGCGAAATGCCGCGCTCCTTGCACGGGCGCTTGCCAGGCCGACGCCCGCGCGTGGCGGCGGCGCCGGTCCCTGAGCAGCGGCCGATGGGTGCGGTCGCCGGCGGATACCTGGTCGTACTAGCCGCGACGCTTGCTGCGGGTGCGGTCGTGGCGCGGCTCGCTGGCGGCGACGAAGCTTCGATTGCGCTCGTCGTCGGCGCGATGGGCGGAGCCGTGCTCGGCGTCGCCGGCACGGTCGTCGCGATCACCTACCTTGTCTCGCGGCGCTACGCGAGCACCCCGCCCGCGGAGCTTGCGATTGGGCCGATCTCGCTCGGCTGGTCGATACTGCGCGAGCTGGCGGCGCATGTCGTGGTCTTCTGTGTGCTGGTGCCGTTCGAGGCGGTTTGGATGCGACGCACCACGGCGCCGTGCGCGGCCGCGCGGGGCGACCCGGTGGTGCTGGTCCACGGCTACCTTTGCAGCGCGGGCGCCTGGCTGCGTTTCGCGCGCCGGCTGCGTGCACGCGGCTTTGCCACGCACGCGGTGAGCGTTGTCCCGGCGTTCGGCAGCATCGACGCGATTGCGGGAAGCGCTCGCGCGCGAGATCGAGTCGATCTGCACGGCGACCGGCGCCGAGCGGGTGAGCCTCGTGTCGCACAGCATGGGCGGGCTGGTGTGCCGCGCCTACCTGCGCGGGCACGGGGTGCGGCGCGTCGCGCGGCTGGTGACCGTCGGCGCGCCGCATGCCGGCACGCGCGTCGCGCGGATCGGTTTGGGCGCCAATGCGCGCCAGATGGCGCCCGGGAGCGCGTGGCTGGCCGAGCTCGCCGGGCACGAAGCGCGCGCGCTCTCTCTCGGCGCGCTGCCGCCCGCGGTCGCGTTCTTCAGCTATCACGACAACTACGTCGCGCCGCAGGTCTCGGGGCGGCTGGAATGGGCGCGCAACGTGCCCCTCGGCGGCTCCGGGCACGTCGAGATGTATCTCTCGGCGCACCTGGCCGACAGAGTGGCCGTCGCGCTCGCCGGAGAGCGCGCGACCCTGAGGACCGCGCCGATCAGAGCAGCTTGAGCACCTCCTCGCCGTGCTCGCGCGTGTCGGGGTGGTCGATGACGTGGGCGATGCGGCCTTGCTCGTCGATGATGAAGGTGACGCGCTCATAGGCGCCGACGACCGCGCGCGCAAGCCCGAAGAGCCCCGAGCCGAGTACGCCGTATGCTTTGGCGACGGCATTGTCGGTGTCGGCGAGGAGCGGGAAGTTGAGCCCGTACCTGCCGGCGAATCGCTGCTTCGAGGCCGCGTCCTGCGCCGAGACGCCGAGGATGGCCGCGCCCCTGGCCGCGATCTCGGCATTATGGTCGCGCAGGCTGCAGGCCTGGGCGGTGCAGCCCGGGGTGTCGTCCCTCGGGTAGAAGTACAGCACCAGCTTGCGCCCGCGGAAGTCGGCGAGCTTCACGCGCTTGCCTTCGCCGGTCGCGCCGGCGAAGTCCGGTGCCCTTTCGCCGGGTTGCGGCCGCTTCATGTCAGAAGTGAATCCCGCGCATGAGGTTGGAAAGGGCGATCATGTCGGGGCTCGGTGCCTGCGCCTCGCCCTCGGGCTGATGGCGCGCCGCGGCCGAGTCCGGGAACATGCGGAACGCGGTGTTCATGATGATCTGCGCGACCCGCGGGGCGAGCGCGTGCAGCACCTGGCCGAACACGCCGAGCCGCGTCGCGATGCGGGCCGGACGCGTGACGATCGCCTCGACCACCAGTTCTGCCGCCTCCTCCGGCGAGAGCGTCGGCACGTGCTGGTAGACCCGGGTCGGGGCGATCATCGGCGTGCGCACGAGCGGCATGTTGATAGTGGTGAATTCGATGCCCACGTCGGCGAACTCCGACGAGGCGCAGCGGCCGAACGCCTCGAGGGCGGCCTTGGAGGCGACGTACGCCGAGAAGCGCGGGGCGTTCGTGAGCACGCCGATCGAGGAGATGTTGATCACGTGACCCTTGCGCTTGGCGATCATTCCCGGCAGCAGGCCCATGGTCAGGCGCACCGCGCCGAAGTAGTTGATCGCCATGGTGCGCTCGAAGTCGTGGAAGCGGTCGAACGAGCTCTCGATCGCGCGCCGGATCGAGCGCCCCGCGTTGTTGATCAGGATGTCGACGCCGCCGTGCTCGGCGGCGAGCTTCGCGACCAGCGCGTCGCACTGCGCGTAGTCGGCGATGTCCGCCTGGTAGGTGGCGAGCGCGTGGCCCTCCGCCTCGATCGCCCGCTTCGCCTCGGCAAGCTTTTCGGCATCGCGCGCGCAGATCACGGTCGTTGCCCCGGCGGCGGCGATCTTGTGCGCGACCGCGAGCCCGATGCCCGAGGAGCCGCCGGTGACGAGCACGACCTTGCCCGACACCTGGCCGCGCAGCTGCGGTCGATGCTGAGCGCCGGGTCGAGGTGGCGCTCCCAGTAGTCCCACAGGCGCCAGGCGTAGTCCTCCAGCCGCGGCACCGCAATGCCGCTGCCTTTCAGCGCGGCCTGGGCCTCGCGGCAGTCGAAGCGGGTCGGGTAGTTGACGAAGGTGAGGATGTCCTCGGGCAGCCCGAGGTCCTTCATCACGGCGTTGCGGATGCGCCGCACCGGCGTGAGGGACAGCAGGCCCTTCTTGACGCTCTTCGGCACGAAGCCGAGCAGCGCCGCATTGACGCGCATCGCCATCGCCGGTGCATGCGCCGACCGCGCGAAGACGTTCAAAACGTCGCCGACGCGATAGGGTGTCGGATCGACGAGGTGAAAGCACTTGCCGTCCTTGCCGCGCAGGTGCGCGATGTGGTCGAGCGCGTCGACCACGAAGTCGACCGGCACGATGTTGATCCGGCCGCCCTCCAGTCCCACCGTCGGCAGCCACGGCGGCAGGATCTGCCGCATGCGCTGGATCAACTTGAAGAAGTAGTATGGGCCGTCGATCTTGTCCATCTCGCCGGTGCACGAGTCGCCGACGACGATGCCGGGCCGGTATACGCGCCAGGGCGCTTGGCACTCCTCGCGCACGATACGCTCGGCGTCGTGCTTGGTCTTGAAATAGGGATGGTCGAGGTACTCGGCCTCCTCGAACATGTCCTCCCGGAAGACTCCCTCGTAGAGGCCGGCGGCGGCGATCGAACTCACGTGATGGAAGCACGCGGCGCCGATCTCGCCGGCGAAGGCGACCGCATTGCGCGTGCCGTCGATGTTCGCCCGCTCCTGCGAGGCGGCGTCGGCGGCGAGGTCGTAGACGGCGGCGAGATGGAAGAAGTGCTTGATGCGCCGCTGGAGGCGCTCGCGCATCGCCTTGGCGACGCCGAGCCCGGGCTGCGTCAGATCGCCCGGAATCGGCACCGCGCGCGTCCTGTCGACGCCCCAGTGCTCGATCAGCTCGGCCGCCTTGCGGGCGGAAGCCTCGCGTACGAGGAAGTAGACCACCGAGCCCTTGCGCGCGAGCAGCTTGGCGACCAGGCGCCGGCCGATGAACCCGGTCGCGCCGGTGACGAAGTAGTGCATCGGGATCCTCCTCGGGCTCGTGGAGTAAAGCGTGCGCGGGCCGCGCGGTCCGTGCCGCGGCGATTATAGTCTCGCGGCACGCGCCGGCCGAACGGCGGCGCGCCGCCGCAACGGAGATCCGTGAGAACCTGCCCCAGAGTGCGCGTCCGGTCGCGAAAGAGCGGATCTGCGTGGCCTGGGCGGAATGGAAGGCGCCCACCCCTTGCCTTCCCAACCGGCCCTCGTGAATCCCGTGCTTCGCGACCGCGTTTGTATTCCTCAGATCGGTTCTAGAGTGCACGCTCTAGCGGCGGCGCTTAGACTGTCCGAACTAGGGCGGAGTTGGCGGCCCGCGAGGGCGCATCGACGAGAAGGGAGGCCATGATGGGCAGGAAGCTGAGGAAGCTCGCCAAGCGCTCCGGCACGGCGGCCGGCGACAGCGATCTCGCGCAGACGGTGCGCGATTCGGCGCATCAGATCTGGCTCGCCGGCCTCGGGGCCTGGGGCAAGACCCGCGCGGAGGGCGCCAAAGTGTTCAACGCGCTGGTGCGCGAAGGCAAGGGCATCGAGTCGCACACGCGCAAGCTCGCCGGCGCGCGAGTCGAAATGGTCACGGGCCAAGTGGGCAAAGCGGCCTCGGAAGCGCAGGCGCGCGCGAGCGCAACGTGGGACAAGCTGGAGCAGGTGTTCGAGCAGCGGGTGGCGCGCGCGCTGCATCGCCTCGGCGTGCCGACCAGCAAGGAGATCGAGGCGCTCACGCGCCGCGTGGAAGCGCTGACCGCGAGCGTCGAGAGAATTGGCCGCGCACCGGAACTGCGGCCGAAGAAGAGCAGGGCGGCCAGCGGCAAGCCGCGCAAGGCGGGTGCAAAGCGGCGCAGTGGGGCCAAGCGCGCGGGGCCCGCTCCGGCTGCACCATCTTCGGAGGCGCAATAACCGCGTGCGCCGCAGCGCCGGCCGGCGCCCGCACCGAGCCATGACTGCGCGCTCCGGGTCCGGGCGCCGTGAGGCGCGGCTGCGCGTCGCGCGCCGCCGCGGACCGGCGGGCAGCGCCGGCCGGCCGCGCGTCGGCCTCGCGCTGGCGGGGGGCGGGCCGCTCGGCGCGGTCTACGAGCTCGGCACCCTCGCCGCGCTGTCGGAGGCGCTGGCAGGCATCGATTTCAACGCGCTCGACGTCTACGTGGGCGTGAGCGCGGGCAGCTTCATCGCGGCCGGCCTCGCGAACGGCGTCACGCCGGGGGAAATGTGCCGGATGTTCGTCGAGAGCGACGCGCACGAACAACCGTTCGATCCGTCGGTGCTGCTGCGCCCGGCGCTGCGCGAGTACGCCAGGCGCATCGCTGCCGTTCCGCCGGTGCTGCTCGATGTGGCGTGGTCCTACCTCAGCAATCCGTTCGCCTACGGCACCCTCGCGCCGCTCGCCCGCCTCGGGCGGGCGATTCCGACCGGCATCTTCGACAACCAGGCGATCCACCGCTTCCTCGGTCGCGCGTTCGCCGAGCCCGGACGGACCAACGATTTCAGGAAGCTCGCGCACGAGTTGTATCTGATCGCGACCGATCTCGACAGCGGCGCCTCGGTGCAGTTCGGCGCGCCCGGCCACGACGACGTCCCGATCTCGCTTGCGGTGCAGGCGAGCGCCGCGCTGCCCGGTGTGTTCCCGCCGGTCGAGATCGGCGGCCGCTGTTACGTCGACGGCGCGCTGAAGAAGACGCTGCATGCGTCGGTTGCGCTCGCGCGGGGCGCCGGGCTCGTGCTCGGCATCAACCCGCTCGTCCCGTTCGACGCGCATCTGCCGCGCCCCACCGGCGGCCGTCCGGAGAAGCTCGTCGAGGGCGGGCTGCCGGCGGTGCTCGCGCAGACGTTCCGCGCGATCATCCATTCGCGCATGCAGGTCGGCATGCGGCGCTACGAGACCGAGTATCCCGATTCCGACATCGTCCTGTTCGAGCCGAACCGCAACGACGCCGAAATGTTCTTCACCAACATCTTCAGCTACGCGAGCCGCCGCAGGCTCGCCGAGCATGCCTACCAGAAGACGCGCAAGGAGCTGCTCGAGCGGCGCCATGCGCTTGCGCCGGTGCTGGCGCGACATGGCATCGCGATCCGTGTCGATGTGCTGACCGACTCGCACCGGCATCTCGTCAAGCGGCACGCCCCGCACAAGGCGCCGATCGCGGCCAAGGCCGCGGCCGACCGGCTCACGCACTGCCTCGACGATCTCGCGCGCTGGGTCGCGCTGGCGCCGGCCGCGCGACGCCCTGGCTGAGGGCGGCGCGGATGCTATCCTCGGCGCGCCGCGCCCCGGCGCGGTCTGCGCAGAGCCTCGGAGCCGATGCAGCCCAAACCGAAGAGACGCACCCGCGAGCGGATCGTCGAGACGTCGCTCCGCCTGTTCAACGAGTTCGGCGAGCCGAACGTCACAACCACGGTGATCGCCGACGAGCTGGGTATCAGCCCGGGCAACCTCTACTACCACTTCCGCAGCAAGGACGAGATCACCAACACGATATTCCGCCAGTTCGAGCGCGAGATCGACGCGCTGCTCGACGCCCCGGGGCGGCGGACTGCCACGATCGAGGACCTGTGGCTGTTCCTGCACCTGATGTTCGAGGCGATCTGGCGCTACCGCTTCCTGTACCGGGACCTGAACGACCTGCTGTCGCGCAACAGGCTGCTGGAGGTGCACTTCAAGCGCATCCTCGAGCGCAAGGTTGCCGCGGCGACGCTGCTTTGCGGCGCGCTCGCCCAGGCCGGAGAGCTGAGCGCGAGGCCGGACGAGATCGAGACGCTTGCGCGCAACATGGTGGTCGTGATCACCTACTGGCTCTCGTTCGAGTACGTGCGCAATCCGCGCGACCCGCAGGCGGGGCCGATCGCGGCCCGCGGCGCGCACCAGGTCATGGCGTTGCTCGCGCCGTTCCTGCTCGGCGCGTCGCGCGCGCTGGTGGAGCGCCTCGCGCGCGAGTACCTGCCCGAATGAGGCGGACATCGGCAACCGGGAGGAGCGAGCGATGGCGAAGGGCGGCTGGGCGAAGTTTCCGCACGCGGACAAGTCCTACGTCTACGAGGGCGCCGCGCTGAAGAAGAGCTGGGGGCGTCTGCACCGCGGCGACTGCGAGCCGTTCCCCGAGGACGGCGCGCTGCAGGAGGCCTGGCGGCTCTACCACCGCGGCGACTTCGGCGCGGCGATCGAGGCGGGCGTTGCGGCGGGGCCGGCCGGATACAACGTCGCGAACAAGGCGGCTGCGATCTACGCAACCTACCTGGAGAAGTCCGGGGCGAAGCGGCTCGAACTGCTCGAGGAAGCGGCCGCGCGCGCCGAGCAGGCAATGAAAGCGTATCCGAAGAGCGCGAACGCCTACTACTGCCACGCGCTTGCGCTCGGGCGCTACAGCCAAGGGATCTCGGTGGCGGCAGCGCTGAAGAAGGGGCTCGCCGGCAAGGTCAAGACGTCGCTGGAGAAGGCGCTGGCGCTTGCACCGAAGCACGCCGACGCGCACATCGCGCTCGGCACTTGGCATGCCGAGATCGTCAGCAAGGTCGGCGCGCTGGTGGGCGGGGTAACCTACGGCGCGAAGAAGGAGGCGGCGATCGGCCACTTCAAGCAGGCGCTGAAGCTCAATCCAGACTCCGCGATCGGGCGCATCGAGTACGCGAATGCGCTGGCGACGCTGTTCGGCGATGCGCGCATGGCGGAGGCGGAGAAGCTCTACGCCGAGGCGGCCAAGTGCAAGCCGGCCGACGCTATGGAACGGCTCGACGTCGAGCTCGCGCGCGCCGAGCTCGAGGACTGAGCGCGTGCGCTCAGTCCGGCGCGCCGGCGTCGGGCGCCGCGCCGGGCGGCGGGGCGCGCCGGCGCGCCGCCCGTAGCGCGGCTGCGAGATCGCGCTCGATCGCGTCCGGGTGGCGTCTGGCGCCCCACGGCTCCATCAGCAGCGCGAGCAGCAGCGTTTCGAACTCCGACCGGAAGCGCCCGACGATCCGCTCAGGGTCGGGTACCAGCCGGCGGTCGGTGATCAGCCCGAATTGCACGCCGCCGTTGTAGGACAGGATCGAGACGCCGACGCCGATGTTGCCCGACTGGGGCACCCAGAACATCATCTCGTCGATGCGCCGGCCCGCGAGGTACAGCGGCGACTGCGGCCCCGGGACGTTTGTCATCACCGCGCTCGCCTTGTTTGCGAGGAGGTCGACCACCTCCTGCTGAACTTGCGCCGGCAGCAGCCCGGCCACCTCGAGCAGGCCGAGCGAGAGCGCTGCGACGTAGGAGCCCTTCAGCGCTTCCATGCGCTCGTGCACGTCGTACAGCCGACGGAACGGATTCGTAATGCCGACCGGCAGGACGAGCGGCACCAGGCCGAAGCGGTTGCCCAGACCGTCCGGTGCGCCCGGCGGGCGCATGTTGACGGGCACCATCGCGCGAACCTCGACGCCCGCCACCGGGTCGCCCTTCGACGCTAGATAGCCGCCGATCGCGCCGGCGACGCTCGAGAGCAGGACGTCGTTCACCGAGCAGCCGAGCGCGCGGCCGGCCGCCTTCACCTCGACGAGCGGGAGCGGCGCACTCCAAGCCACGACCTTGTGCACGCCCGGCTGTCCCCTCAGGCGCGTCGGCGAGTCGTCGGGCATGGTCGCGAGCGCGGCGACATCCTCGGCCACGCGGGTGGCGATCCGCGCGTAGTCGAGCGCACCGGCCGGATGGCGCAGCAACTGCAAAGAGCGCTCGAGGGCGCCGCCCGACAGCCGCACCGCGCCTTTGAGCATCTGCGCGACGGGCGCGAGCAGCGCCTCGATGCCGCCGTCGTCGGCGGCGGGCGCCGCGCGGCGGCGCGCGCGCGTTGCACCGTGCAGCGGTCTGTGCGGCGCGTCGTCGGTCAGCGAGAGCAGCACGCCGACCAGCGCGATGCCGTCGGCGATCGCGTGGTGGATCCGGGCGACGAGCGCGGCGCGGCCGCCGTAGTTCTCCACCACGGTGAACTCCCACAACGGATGACGCGGATCGAGCGGCTTCGCCGCGAGCCGCGCAGCGAGGCGGCGGAGCTCGGCTGGTCCGCACTTTCCGGAAAGGCGCGCGCGGCTGACATGCCGCGCGAGATCGAAGTCGCGGTCGTCCTCCCACCAGTAGCCGCTCGCATCCTCGGCGACTCGCTGGGCAAACCGCCGATAGCGCAGCAGTCGCGCGCGCACCGTGGTGCGCAAGCGGCGCACCGACATCGGCCCGGCGAACACCAGCACGGCGACGATCATCATGCGGTTCGACGCGCGGTCCATCCGCCACCAGGCGGTGTCCACGCCGGACATGCGTTCGCGTGCCGTCATCGTCGTGATCCGGGCCACAGGGTGCGCCGCGCGCGCCGTTGCGGCGCGCGCGGCGTGCATATAATAGCGAACGCAAGGACGTCGGCTGCGACGGCGCCACGCGAAGGAGACGAGATGAGCGACCTGAAGAAACGGTTCGAGGCCGCCGCGCAGGCGGTGAAGAAGCTCGACGAGGATCCCGGAAACGCGGCGAAGCTCGAGATCTACGCGCTCTACAAGCAGGGCAGCGAGGGCGACGTGGCGGGCCGGCGCCCAGGGTTCACCGACATGGTCGGGCGCGCCAAGTACGACGCCTGGGCGAAGGTGAAAGGCATGACGCGCGAGGCGGCGATGCAGAAGTACGTCGATCTCGTCAAGTCGCTCGGCGCGTAGGGCACCTGTGCTTTCGTCGTCCCCCGACGGTGGCGATCCAGGACTTCTCGCGCCGGAATCGAGCTCCCCGAGTACGCCCGCGAAGACCGGTCCTGCGGGAATGAAATTCGTCGGGCGGCTTCCCTAGCGGCGCCGCTCGCCTACTTGCGCGCCGGCGCGCCCGCGCGCTAGGCCTTGCGCCGCGCGGTGCGCGCGGCGGCAGCCCTCTTGGCCGGCTTCACCTTCTTTGCCGCGACGTTGCGCGGCGGCGCGAGCGCCTCGTCCAGGTGCTCGTGCACCTTTCCCTCGATGCGGCCCTTGAGCAGCGACAGCATCATGCCGAGGTTGGCGCGCAGATGGATCTCCTCCGTGCTCACCGTCAGCCGGCCGTCCACCCCGGCGCGCCGGAAGTGCAGCGCGTGTCCCTCCCAGCGGTACTCGAGGTCGAACTCGCACTCGAGCTGCTTCGCGATACGCTCGGCGGCTTGGCGCGCCTTGGGCAGCGAAAGCGCATGCTTGCGGCGGATGTCGATCTCGCTCATGCGAACCGTCTCCCGGGGAGGGGTACCGGGCGCGGCGCGCGCGGTACCAGCGCGGAATTGTAAGGCGACCGCGCCGCGCGGCGCCAGCGCCGCGAGTTGACGTCCGCCGCGCGACGCCCGCAGAATGGCGGCACTCCGATCCACGCGCTCACGCGCCGTTGCCGGCGCCCGCCGTCGGGCCCACGTCCGCGGGCGCGACGACAACTCTGAACTGGAATCGGGCGATTCGAGGCGAAGGCCACGGACGCGCGCCGTGGCCTTCTTGCGTGCACGGTTCAACGCAACGAGGTGACGATGAAGATCGAGGAGTTCCCGCTGCAGGCGCTGATGGAGATCACCGCCCGGCCGCCGCTCGTGTTCGTGGCGGGCGAGGGGTCGTGGCTCGAGGATCACGCCGGCCGGCGCTACCTCGACTTCGTCCAGGGCTGGGCGGTCAACTGCCTCGGCCACTCGCCGCGGGTGATCCGCGAGGCGCTTGCAGCGCAGGCAGCAAGGCTCGTCAACTGCAGCCCGGCGTTCTACAATGCGCCAAGCGCGCGGCTCGCCGCGCTGATCGCGCGGGCGAGCGGGCTCGAGCGCGTGTTCTTCGCCAACAGCGGCGCCGAGGCGAACGAAGGCGCGATCAAGCTCGCGCGCAAGTGGGGCGCGCTCCACCGCGGGGGCGCCTACGAGATCGTGACGTTCGAGGGCGCATTCCATGGCCGCACGCTCGCCACGATGTCGGCCTCGGGCAAGGCCGGCTGGGACCGCCTGTTCGAGCCGAAGGTGCCGGGCTTTCCGAAGGCGCGGCTGAACGACGTCGGCACGGTCGAACGTCTGCTGAGCGAGCGCACGGCCGCCGTGATGATCGAGCCGATCCAGGGCGAAGCGGGCGTCCTGCCGGCCGATCCGCAGTTCCTGCGCGCGCTGCGCGCGCTCACCCGGGAGCGCGGCATTCTGCTGATCCTGGACGAGATCCAGACCGGGGTCGGGCGCACCGGAACGCTCTTCGGCTTCGAGCAGGCGGGCGTCGCGCCCGACATCATGACGCTCGGCAAGGGGCTGGGCGGCGGCGTGCCGCTTGCCGCGCTCGTCGCCGCCGAGGCGGTGAGCTGCTTCGCGCACGGCGACCAGGGCGGCACGTTCAACGGCAATCCGCTCATGACCGCGGTCGGCTGCGCCGTCATGGGAAACGCTCGTCGCGCCGGGTTTCCTCGAACGCGTGCGCGCGACCGGTCGCCATCTGCGCGAGCGGCTCGCGGCGCTCTCTACGCGGCGGGGGCTGGGCGAAGTGCGTGGCGCGGGGCTGCTGCTCGCGCTCGAGCTCGGGCGCGACGCGGGTGCCGCCGTCGTCGAGGCGGCGCGAGACCGCGGACTGCTGATCAACTCGCCGCGGCCGGCGTGCCTGCGCTTCATGCCGGCGCTGACGGTGACCGAGGCGGAGATCGACCGGATGATCGGCATTCTGGAGGCGGCGATCGCGGCGGCGTAGAGACAACCTCTTCGGGGGCTTACGGGAGGGAACCCGGGTGGGTTTCCTCCTGTTCGTTCCCCCGCGGAAGGAGGGTAACGGGAGGGAACCCGGGTGGGTTTCCTCCTGTTCGCCCCCGCGGAAGGAGGGTAACGGGAGGAAACCCGGGTGGGTTTCTCCCTGTTCGCCCCCCCGCGGAAGGAGGGTAACGGGAGGGAACCCGGGTGGGTTTCCTCCTGTTCGTTCCCCCCGCGGAAGGAGGGTAACGGGAGGGAACCCGGGTGGGTTTCTCCTGTTCGTTCCCCCGCGGAAGGAGGGTAACGGGAGGAAACCCGGGTGGGTTTCCTCCTGTTCGTTCCCCCCGCGGAAGGAGGGTAACGGGAGGGAACCCGGGTGGGTTTCCTCCTGTTCGTTCCGTTCTCCGTTCCTTTCCCTCAGTGGAAGTCGCGCGAGCGGGCAGTGAGCCCGCCGAGGAGCGCGCTGTGGTCGGCGAGCCGCTGCGCGACGAGATGCACCACCTCGCCTTCGCGCTCCACCGTCCCGTAGACGCCCATCAGCCGCGCGCCGAGCAGCTCGCGGCGCTGACGGTCGCCGAGGCTGCGCCACACGATCACGTTGATCGCGCCGGTCTCGTCCTCGAGCGTCACGAACACCACGCCGGACGCGGTGTCCGGACGCTGCCGTCCGATCACGATCCCGGCGGTGCGCGCGGCGCGGCCGTGCGGCGCGGCGCGGATCTCGGCGGCAGTCGCGAGGCGCATGCGCGCGAGCTGCGGCCGCAGCAGGGCGAGCGGGTGGCGGCCGAGCGTGAGCCCGGTGCTCGCGTAGTCGGCAGCGAGCCGCTCGCCCTCGCTCGGCGCCGCAAGCGCGGGATCGGCCTCGACGAACGGCGCGTCGCGCAGCAGGTGCGGTGCGGCCTCGACTCCGGCGACGTGCCAGTGGGCGAGCCGACGGTGGCCGGCGAGCGCGGCGAGCGCATCGGCGGCCGCCAGACACTTCAGCGCGCGCCGGTCGAGCCCTGCGCGGCGCGCGAGATCGTCCACCGAGGCGAAGGGCCGCGCGGCGCGCGCGCGGGCGACGCGCTCGGCGGCGGCCTGCGGCAGGCCCTTCACCATCCGTAGCCCCAGCCGCAGCGCGGGTCCTGAAGCAGCGGGCTCGAGCGTGCAGTCCCAGCCGCTCGCGGCCACGTCGACCGGCCGTACCTCGACGCCGTGGCGCTGCGCGTCCTGCACGAGCTGCGCCGGCGCGTAGAAGCCCATCGGTTGGCTGTTGAGCAGCGCCGCGCAGAAGGCCGCCGGCTCGTAGCGCTTGAGCCACGCCGAGACGTAGACGAGCAGCGCGAAGCTCGCCGAATGCGACTCGGGAAGCCGTACTCGCCGAAGCCGAGGATCTGGCGGTAGATCTGGTCGGCGAACGCCTCGCCGTAGCCGCGCGCGCGCATGCCTTCCTTGAGGCGCCGCTCGAACGGTTCCAGGCCGCCTTTGCGGCGCCAGGCCGCCATCGCGCGGCGCAGGCGGTCGGCCTCGCCGGGCGTGAAACCGGCGGCGACCACCGCGAGCGCCATCACCTGCTCCTGGAAGATCGGCACGCCGAGCGTGCGATCCAGCACCGCGCGCACCGCGTCGCTCGGATAGGTGACCGGCTCGAGCCCCTGCCGCCGCCGCAGGTACGGGTGCACCATGCCGCCCTGGATCGGGCCGGGCCGCACGATCGCGACCTCGATCACCAGATCGAAGAAGCAGGCGGGCCTGAGCCGCGGCAGCATCGACATCTGCGCGCGCGACTCGATCTGGAACACGCCGACGGTGTCGGCGCGGCTCACCATCGCGTAGACGCCGGGATCCTCCGCCGGCACGTCGGCGAGCGCGAACGGCACGCCGCGGTGTCCGCTCACCAGGTCGAGCGCCCGGCGGATCGCCGAGAGCATGCCGAGCGCCAGCACGTCGACCTTCAGCAGCCCGAGCGCGTCGAGATCGTCCTTGTCCCACTGGATCACCGAACGCTCGGGCATCGCGGCGTTCTCGATCGGCACCAGGCGCGAGAGCCGGTCGCGGGCGATCACGAAGCCGCCGGTGTGCTGCGAGAGATGGCGCGGAAAGCCGATGAGCGCGCCGACCAGTGCGACGAGGTGCCCGATCACCGGGCTCGCCGGGTCGAAGCCCGCCTCGCGCAGGCGCTCGGGCAGCGCCCGATGTCCGTCCCACCAGGCGAGCGAGCGCGTCAGCCGGTCGATCTGCGCGGCTTCGAGGCCGAGTGCTTTCGCGACGTCGCGCACCGCGCTCTTCGCGCGGTAGGTGATCACGGTCGCGGTGAGCGCGGCGCGGTCGCGGCCGTACTTGGCGTAGATGTGCTGGATCACCTCCTCGCGCCGCTGGTGCTCGAAGTCGACATCGATGTCGGGCGGCTCGTTGCGCTCGCGCGAGATGAAGCGCTCGAAGAGCATCGACATGCGCGCCGGATCGACCTCGGTGATGCCGAGGCAGTAGCACACCGCCGAGTTCGCGGCCGAACCGCGTCCCTGGCACAAGATGCCGCGGTCGCGCGCGAAGCGCACGATGTCGTGGACGGTGAGAAAGTAGGGCTCGTAGCCGAGCTCGGCGATGAGCGCGAGCTCGTGCTCGATCAGTCGGCGCACGTGCGGTGGTGCCGGGTCTGCGGGAGCGGAATCGGCGGGCGTACCGGCGCTCTCACCCTCCCCTTTAGAGGGGAAGGGGTGGGGAGAGGGTGAGGCGCTCTCCACGGCATGACCAAACCGCCATCGAATCCCTGACTCGACGAGCCTGCGCAGGTGCGAGGCGGGCGTCTCGCCGGCCGGCACCAGCTCCTCGGGGTACTCGTAGCGCAGCTCGTCGAGCGAGAAGCTGCAGCGCTCGGCGACGCGCAGCGTCTCGGCGAGAAGCTCGGGCGGATAGACCTGCGCGAGGCGCATGCGCAGGCGCAAGCTGCGCTCGGCGTTCGGGTGCAGCGCGTGGGCGCAGGCGTGCACCGGGCGCCCGCGCCGGATCGCGGTGAGGGTGTCCTGCAGGCGCCGGCGCGAGCGCACGTGCATGTGCACGTCGCCGGCGGCGACGAGCGGCAGGCCGCCCGCGTGCGCGGCCGCGCGCAGCCGCGCGAGCGCGGCGCGGTCGTCCGGCCCGCACAGGAGCTCCGCGGCGATCCACGCGCGGTCCGCAAAGCGCTCGCCGAGCCAGCGGGCGTACGCGGGTGTCGCCGGGTCCGGAGCCGTCGGCCGGCAGGAGGAGCGCGAGGCAGCCAGCCAGGCCGCCGTCGAGGTCGGCGCGAGTGAGACGGTAGGCGCCTTTCGCGGCGTTGCGCCGCCCGCGGGTGAGGAGCTCGGCGAGGTTGCCGTAGCCGGCGCGGTCTTGCGCCAGCAGCGCGAGCCGCGGACCGTCCGCGAGCGCGAGCTCCGCGCCGACGATGAGCTTGAGGCCGGTATCCTTCGCCGCGATGTGCGCGCGCACGACACCGGCGAGCGAGCACTCGTCGGTGAGTGCGAGCGCCGCGTAGCCGAGCGCCGCGGCGCGCGCGACCAGCTCCTCCGGGTGCGACGCGCCGCGCAGGAACGTGAAGTTCGAGAGGCAGTGCAGCTCGGCGTAGGCCGGCAGGGTAGAGGCGGAGGACATCGGACAGGCGAGGCCGCATGGGACTGTATAAAACTACACTCCTGCGGATGCGCCGGCAACAAAGAAAAGGCCCCGGCGGACCGGGGCCTTGCGGTGATGCGCCGAGGCGTGCTCAGTTGGGCAGCACGACGGTGTCGATGACGTGGATGACGCCGTTGGTGGCGACGATGTCGGTCTTGATGACGTTCGCGTCGTTCACCTTCACGCCGGCCGAGGACGCGGCCACCTCCAGCGTCTGGCCCTGCACGGTCTTCACCGCGCCGGGCCTGACGTCGGCGGCCATGATCTTGCCGGGAACGACGTGGTAGGTGAGCACGGCGGTGAGCTTCGCCTTGTCGGCGAGCAGCGCGTTCAGCTGGTCGGCCGGGATCTTGGCGAACGCCGCATCGGTCGGGGCGAAGACCGTGAACGGGCCCGAGCCCTTGAGGGTGTCGATCAGACCGGCTTCGGTGAGCGCCTTGGCGAGGGTGTTGAACTGCCCCGACGCCACGGCGGTATCGATGATATCCGCGCGGGCAGCCGACGTAGATGTCTTAGTCGTACTATAGTTGCCACCGCCGCTGATCGCTACGCCAGTGACTCCAAGAAGAGCAGTTGCAACGGAATCTAGAGACAAGAAGCTTTTTAAAAGAACTCACTTAGGTTCTCCTTCTAAGAGATTACATGAGATCGAGATCAGCTCGGCTGTTTCCGAACTTTGTCTATGACAAAACGGAAGGTGGGGAGTTCCGCGGAAACTTCCGGCGCTATGCGAACAGCCCGTGGAGGTACCAGCTCGCCCTCTTCGGGCCGGACGGGCGGGTCCGGTAGACCCAGACCAGGGTCCGATCGGACGTTTGCGCGATGAAGTAGTCGCGTGCGACCTCGTCCCCATCCCACCAGCCCGACTCGATGCGCTCCGGGCCGGCCAGAAGCGCGAGCGGGCCGCCGTGATGTGGCACCGAGTCGATCTCGGCCAATGGGCGTGGCTGCGGCAGCAGCCAGAACGGGCGTGGGCCGCCTGGCACGCCGAGCAGGGTGCCGCGGGTGGTGGTGGAGGCCGGGGTAATCGATGGCTGACGGGCAGGCGCCGGCCGCCCGCACCCGGGCTCGCTGCGGCGCGACGCGTGTTCCGGACGGTGATCCGCCGCGGCCGTCATACCGTGCACCGCCGCGGCGCCGAGCCGCGCACGCAGGCGCTCGACGAGCTTTGCCCACTCGCCCGCTGCATCGCCGGCCGCCTCCCCGAACAGCGTGCCCGGCTTGCCGGCGAGCGGCACGATGTCCTCGGCAGTGAGCGCGATCGCGCGCACCGGCGCGCGCAGGCCGACCATGGCGAGCCGCTCGCGCGCGAGGCGCGCGAAGTGCTCCGCATCGCGGGTCGGTGCGACCAGGCCGATCGCGATCTCGGTGACGGGCGCGTCGCGGTGGAAGAGCCGCAGTGCGAGTCGCTGGACGCCGCCGGTGCGCGCCGCGAGAAAGCCGGCGAGCTGCACGACGAGCCGCCGCGCGGCGACGGCGAGCATCTCGGCCTGGGCGACCTCGGCGGCGAGCTCGAGCCGGGCGTGGAAGCGCGGCGGCGACGCGAAGAAGGTGCGCGGATCGGGGCGCCGGCCGAACGCGCGATCGATCTCCTCGAGAAGACAGTGGCCGAAGCGGCGGGCGAGGCCGTCGCGTGGGAGCCGCTCGAGATCGCCGATCGTCTCGGCGCCGATCGCGGTGAGCGCTGCGAGCGTGTCGGGGTCGCAGTCGAGCAGGCGGACCGGGGAGATTGGCGAGGCCGGCGGCGAGCCGTGCCGGATCGAGCACGATCTCGCGCCCCGCGCGCGCGAGCCAGAGGGCGCCCTTCGCGGTGGGGGCGCCGGCGACATGCGCGGTGAAGCCCATCGGAGCGAGCCCTTGTCGGAGCGCGGCGAGAATCGGCGCGAGCCCGTCGAAGAGTCTGAGGCTCGCCGAGACCTCGAGCGACAGCGCGCCGAAGGCGTGCGCTCCGTGCCGCTGCATTGCGGATGGCAGCTCGAGCGCCACCGCCGGCGTGAACTGTGCCGCCCAGGCGGCGAGCCCGAGCAGCGCCTCGGTCTCGCCCGCCGGATCGCGCGCTCGCACGGCGAGATTGGGCGCGAGCGCGACGGCTGCGGCGAGCGTGTGCCCGGGTGCGACGCCGCGCGCCGCCGCACGCGGGTCGCAGACGAGGATGCGACCGTCCTGCGCGACGGCGCAGGGCTCAGGCGGGGTGCGCCGAGGATCTCGAGCGGCAGCTGCGGAAGGTTGACCGCGATCCATTGCATGATCGGCAGGGGTCGTGGCGGCAGGGCGTGCGGCGAGCGGCTGCTGGAGCAGCACCGGCGCGCCGAGCGGCGCGCCGCGGCGCTTGAGGACGCGCACCGCGAGGCCGCCGTTGGCGGTGTCGAGGGCAAAGGCGCAGTGGCGCCGGCGAAGCTTCATCGGCGACGTGCGGTGCGCGAAACAGCACGGCGAGACCGCTGCTTTTCTCGGCGGCGATCTGCAGACGCCGCAGGTCGGGATAGCGCGGCGCAGCCGGCCATGCGAGCACCGCCCCGCAGGCGGCCGAGCGCAACGCCTGCTCGGTCGCCCACAGCGTCTCTTGCGGCGAGCGGGTCCGGACGACGAGCAGCCGCTGCGGATCGATGCCGGCGGCGGCAAGCGCCGGCGCGTAGGGCAGGTGGGGTGGCGCGATCCAGGCGAGGCAGCGGCCGCTGCGTGCGAGCCCGGCGAGGGCGGGCCCGAGCAGCCGCAGCTCGCCGATGCCCTCGTGCCGCGGAAGGATCTCCACGAGACAGCCGGTCGGCCAGCCGCCGCCAGGCAGCGCGGCGTCGAGCGCCGCAAAGCCGCTTGCGATGCCCGGTGCGGCGACGCCGGGTGCGGCGCCGCGCCAGACGTCGGTGCGCTGCAGGATCGCTTGCAGAAGCGAGGACATGATACGCACTATCCTGCACCCCCACCCCAACCCTCCCTCTGACAGGGGGAGGGAGTGAAGGCAGAGGAAAGGGATGTGCTACGCCGTTACGGTCCAGGCGCTACAGCGCCTTGCCGGTGCGGATCACGCCCACGCCGATGCCCTCGATCGCGAACTGCTCCTCGCGGGTGTCGACCACGATCGGGGCGTAGTCCGGGTTCTCGGCCACGAGCTCCACGGTGGCGCCGCGGCGGCGCAGGCGCTTCACGGTGACCTCGTCGGCGATCCGCGCCACCACGATCTGGCCGGAGCGTGCCTCCGCGGCGCGATGCACGGCGAGCAGGTCGCCGTCGAGAATCCCCGCGTCGCGCATGCTCATGCCGCGCACCTTCAGCAGGTAGTCGGCGCGCGGCTGGAAGAGCCCGGAATCGATCTGGTAGCGTCCCTGGATGTTCTCCTCGGCGAGGATCGGCGCGCCAGCCGCGACGCGGCCCACGAGCGGCACGCCGAGCGGTGTCTTGAGCAGGATGCCGCGCGCGGTGCCGTCGAGGATCTCGATCGCACCCTTGCGCTCGAGCGCGCGCAGGTGCACCTCGGCGGCGTTCGGCGAGCGAAAGCCGAGCACCCGGCAGATCTCGGCGCGGGTCGGCGGGAAGCCGCTCGACTCGATCGACTCACGGATGAGCTGCAGGATTTCAGCCTGCCGGCGGGTGAGGTCGTTCATCGTGTCACCGCGCTCGGCGTCTCTTGCGGCGTTTCCATTGCTTCCGTGCGCCGGAGCGTCGGACGCGGGTCGGCCGCCGGCGCGGCGCCGGCGGCGAAGCTGCCGTCCCGCTCGTCTGCAATCCGCCCCAGCTCGTCCCACAGGCAAAGCTGGAACGAGGAATCGATGGCTGCGCGGCGTCTCATGTGTGCTCCCGAGGGCAGCGGTTCAGGGTCTCGCGGCCTGCTGCGGCAGCCATTCGCCGACACGCGGCGCGCCGCCTGCGCGCACGCCCGTGGGCATCGACTCCTTGCCGAGCTTGGCGAGCCGCGCCTCGATCGCGAACCGGCTGCGGCCGTGGGTGGCGGCGAGCAATGCAAGTGGCTGCCCGGCATCGAAGCCGGCGGCGAGCGACGCGTCCTCTTCGGGCGACCAGGGCTGGCCGGCGTTGCCGCGGGCGCTTCGCGGCTTGCGCCCCGCCTGCGACAGGGCCGTCTCGAGCGCCCGGATCGCATGGAAGAGGGCGCGCACGGTGTCGGTCCGCTGATAGGGGCTGCCGGCGGGAAACGCCGCGCCGCTCGCCGGGTCGGCGCCGTCGGCCAGCGCCTGCAGGATCGCGCGTGCGCGCTCGTCGCTCATGGCGCCTGCTGCCGCGCGCATCGCTTCGGATGTCGTCTCAAATGTTGCTTCGAAGGTCGTTTCGTGCGCCATCGCATGGCTCCCTGTCGGTGGTTGCCACACCCCAGACCTGATTTTTATACAGTATCCGATGACCGCGCAAGCGGAATCTGCCGTGCGGGCCGATCGCCGTCCCAACACCCTGTTTTTTCATGAAGTTCGGCCGGCCAACGATGCGCTATACTCACGGCGCGCGCCCTTTCGGCGCATCGACCGAGGCCACGACAGGCATGGGCAAGAAGATCAAGACCGGCTACGAATCCGAAACGACGCGGCTCATCCGCGCGGTGATCGCGCAGAACCCACGCATCGTCGACGAGCAGCGCAAGGGCCGCTCGCTCTGGTGGGACAAGAAGCTCGATCTCGACCACCTGCGGCGCGCGCGCGAGTCGAGAGTGCCGCAGAAGGGCTACGTCTATCAAACCGAGGGGTAGGAGAAGCCGCATCTCCTCGTCCTGGCGAGCGGCCGCGCTCGCGGCCGCGCTCGCGCTCGCCGGCTGCACGCCGGAAGCGCAGCTCGCGCTGCAGGCGGCGCAGCTGCTGTCGCCGGTGTTCGTCACGCTGATGAACAACGTGCGCGGCATGTCCCGCACGAACCAGGACAAGCTCGCCGAGTTCGAGGCGAAGCGCGACTGGGACGGGATGATCGCCTTCGCGCAGCAGAACCTGCAAGCGGACTCGAGCAACCCCGACTGGTGGATGGTGCTCGGGTACGCGTACTCGCAGAAGGCCGAGTACGAGAAGGCGGCCGACGCGTTTGCCCAGGTGGTGCGCTACAGCCCCGACCAGATCGAGGGCTACAGCCTGCTCGCCGAAGCGTACCGCATGATGGGGCAGCACGAGCGCGCGATCCGCACGCTCGACCGCAGCCTGCTGATCGACCGCGAGTCGCCGGTGATCTACTTCCTGATCGCCGAGAATTTCAAGGCGCTCGGCCGCACCGAGCGCGCGGTGGAATACTACGAGCAGTCGCTGCGCCGCGACGGCCGGCTGGTGCCGGCGTGGTACGGGCTCGGCGTCGCGTACGCGCAGCTCGGGCGCACGGCCGAGTACGAGCAGGTGGTGCGCCGCCTGCGCGAGCTCTCGCCGCCTGACGCCGAGCGGCTGGCGCAGTTCCAGCCGCGCGCGGTTGGCGGCCGCGCCAGGTGAGGACGCGCGCGCTGATCGAAGGAGGGTAACGGGAGGGAACCCGGGTGGGTTTCCTCCTGTTCGTTCCCTCCCCGGCGGAAGGAGGGTAACGGGAGGAAACCCGGGTGGGTTTCCTTCTGTTCGTTCCCTCCCCGGCGGAAGGAGGGTAACGGGAGGGAACCCGGGTGGGTTTCCTTCTGTTCGTTCCCTCCCCGGCGGAAGGAGGGTAACGGGAGGGAACCCGGGTGGGTTTCCTCCTGTTCGTTCGTTACCCCGCAGTGAATCCGTCGTCGGCGGCGATCACGGCGCCGTTCACGAACCGCGACTGCTCGGCGGCGAGCAGGAGCACGATGCCGTCGAGATCCTCGGGCGCGCCGACGCGGCGGCGCGGCAGCATCTGCACGAGCTTCCTGCCGCCCTCGGTCGCCCAGTAGTCGCGGTTGATCTCGGTCTCGATGTAGCCCGGGCAGACGGCGTTCACGTTGATGCCGTGACGGCCCCATTCGAGCGCCATCGACCGCGTCATGTGGATCACCCCCGCCTTCGACATGCCGTACACGGAGATCTGCCCGAGCGGGCGCAACCCGGCCGCGGAGGCGATGTTGATGATGCGTCCCGCGCGCCGCGCCGCGATCATGCGCCGGCCGACCGCCTGCGCAACGAAGAAGGCCCCCTTCAGGTTGGTGTCCATCACCCGGTCGTACTCGTCCTCCTCGACCTCGCCGATGCGCTTGGTGAATGAGACGCCGGAGTTGTTGATCAGCACGTCGATCGGGCCGAGCGCTTCCTCCGCGGCCGCCACGCCGGCACGCACCGAGGCGACGTCGGTCACGTCCATGGCGAGAGCGCGCGCGGTGCCGCCTGCCGCCGCGATCTCCTCGGCGATCTGCGCGAGGCGCTCGACGCGGCGCGCGGCGACCGCCACGCGTGCGCCGGCCTGCGCCAGCACGCGCGCGAAGCGTGCGCCGAGCCCTGACGAGGCGCCGGTCACCATCGCGGTCTTGCCGTCCAGCCGCAGTTCCATGTCGTGGCTCAATGCCGCCGCCGGCCCATGCCGGCGGCGGCAATTATAGGCGCGGTTGCGCCGAGGGCGCGCGTTGCCCAGGCATCCGTGGGCGCGCTACACTGCGCGGTCCGTTTCCCGGCAGACGATGACCGACCTGCTTCGCACCTACGAGCGCGGCGTGCTGCGCGTCACGCTGAACCGCCCGGAGAAGCGCAACACGCTGACGCGCGCGACCCTGCGCGAGCTGCGCGTCGTGTTCGAGGCGCACGCCGCGCAGGAGGATCTGCGGCTCGCGATCCTCGCCGGCGCCGGCGCGCTCGCGTTCTGCGCCGGTGCCGATCTCGCCGAGCTAGGCGCGGTAGAGACGGCCGCTGCGGCCGAGAGGTACGCGCGCGACGGCATGGCCGCGCTCGACGCACTGCGCGCGTTCCCGGTGCCGACGATCGCCGCCCTGAACGGCGTGACGCTCGCGGAGGGCGCCGAGCTCGCGCTCGCGTGCGACATGCGCGTGGCGGCGCACGACGCACGCATCGGGTTCGTGCATGCGAGCGACCATCGCCTGCCGGGGTTAGGCGGCGCGACCGACCTCGCGCGCCTCGTCGGGCTCGGATGCGCGATTGAACTGCTCGCAACCGCACGCCGGCTCGCACCGGCCGAGGCGCAGGCGCTCGGCCTCGTCAACGCGGTGGCCGCGCCGGAGAGCGATTTCCTGGAGGAGGTGGAGCGCTTCGCCGCACCGGTGCGCGAGCACCATCCGCACGTGCTGCGCGCGCTGAAGGCGTTCGCCCTCGGCGAGCGATTCGGCGCCGGCTTCGCCGAGCGGCGCGAGCGGGAGGTCGCCGAGTTCGTGGCGACGTGGACGCACCCGGCGCATCAGGCGCTGCTCGCGGAGCTGCGCGCGGGGCTCGAATAGGGCCACCGGCGGACGCTGCAAGAACGGCCTCCGGCGGCCTTCGCAATCCCTCTGCCAGGCAAGGTCTCGCAAGAGCGAGGTGCTGCAGAGTCTGCCTGAACGAGCTGGCGCGCGCGGCGCAGCTGCGGCATCAGGTGGCGCAGCCACTGCGCGGTGAGCTTCTCGGCGAGCGAGTTCTGCTTCAGCCGCTCGGACAGCGCGAGGAAGTCGACGCGGTCGAGCGGCTGGTCCTGGTTGAAGCACGAGAACACGTAGCTCACCCGGCCGGTCTGCGGATCGCGGTGCGGCTGCAGGCACTGCGCGCAGATCTCCTTCATCATGCATTGCATCGGCGAGTTGATCGAGCCGATCGCAGTGTGTTCGGGCTTGAGGTAGGGTTCGAGCACCGCGTGGCGCGCGCGCCACCGCTGCCATCATCCGGTCCGATCCGATGACGATCACGCGATCGGCCGCGCGCATGTCCACCGGCTGCGCGCCGAGCCGGCCGGCGGCGTAGGCCTCCATCGCCTGGACGATGTTTCCGACCGTCGCGAGGTCCTGCGGCCGCGCGGGCGCAAAACCCGGCTCCTCGTCGCAGCACCACACGACGACGTCTGCGGCGGCCTCGATGTTCTCGACGTGGTAGCGGTCGATCGCCTTCTTGTAGCCGGCGAAGTAGAGCACCTTCGAGCCCTGCGCCCGAAACGCCTGTCCGATCGAGAAGAGCACTGCGTTGCCGAGCCCGCCGCCGACGAGCATTACCGTCTCGCCCGGCGCGACGTGCGTCGGCGCGCCGGTCGGGCCCATCAGCACCACCGGCTCGCCGGCGGCGAGCATCGCGCAGAGGTCCGACGAGCCGCCCATCTCGAGCACGATCGCCGATACCAGGCCCCGCTCGCGGTCCACCCAGGCGCCGGTCAGCGCGAGCCCTTCCATCTGCATGCGCGTCGGGCCGGAACGCGGCGCGGTGCCGCTCACGAGCGGCGCGAGCGCCTCGTAGTTCTGCAGCCGGAAGAACTGCCCCGGCTGAAAGCGCCGCGCCGCCGCCGGCGCCCGCACGATCACCTCGACGATCGTCGGGGTGAGCCGCTTGACGGCGTGCACAACCGGCCGCAGATCGCGATCGAGGCGCGCCACGAACTCCGCGTCGGCGCCTGCGTGCGCCGGGGAGCGCTTGGCGAGCACGCGCGAGACCACCGGATAGCCCTGCTTCGTCGAGCCGAGCGCTTTGACGACGTTGCCGAAGTAGGACGGGTGCAGATCGCCGAAGAAGGAGACGAACCGGCCGTCGGCGACCCGCGAGAGCAGCACGTCGGCGCGCGCGGGCTTGGAGATCGAGAACTCGGGCTTGACCGGGTCGCCGTTCTCGTCGCACGCACGGAAGTACTTGCCGTCGACCGCGAAGTGCGCCGCATCCTCGCGCGCGAGCACCGTGTTCGGCTGCGTTCCCGCGGCGATGAAGATCGTGCCGGCCGGCAGACGCAGCTCGCCGTCCTCGGCTCCCTTGCCGTCGGCGCCGAATCGCTGGCGCCGGAAGCGGATGCCGGCCGCCGCGCCGTAGTCGTCGACCTCCACCGCGAGCGGCGTCAACCCCTCGGCGAAGACGATGCCCTCCTCGAGCGCCTTCTCGATCTCCTCGTGGTTCAGCGTGTACGACGGGCTGTCGACCAGCCGGCGCCGGTATGCGATGGTGACGCCGCCCCAGTGCTGCAGCAGCTCGGCGATGCGCGGCGCGCGGCCCTCGGCCGACGCCTTGCGCCGCTCGGCGCGGATCGCGCGCGCGTGCGACAGGTACTCCTCCGCGATCTCGCGCTCCTCCGGCGTCCAGCGGTCGCGGATCGCGTCCTCGCCGATCTCGGCGGCGAGATCCTGGAAACGGGCGAGGAACTTCTCGACCTGCACCACGTAGTAGGCGAGCGACTCGGTCGCGGTGTCGATGGCGGTGAGGCCGCCGCCGATCACCACTGCCGGAAGCCTGAGCTGCATGTTGGCGATCGAGTCGCGCTTCGCCGCGCCGGTGAGCTGCAGCGCCATGAGGAAGTCCGACGCCGTGCGCACGCCGCGCGCAAGCCCGTTCGGGATGTCGAGCGTGGTCGGCTTGCCGGCACCCATCGCGAGGGCGACGTGATCGAAGCCGAGCGCGAGCGCATCCTCCAGCGTGAGCGTACCGCCGAAGCGTACCCCGCCGTACATCGCGAACTCCGCCCGTCGCTCGAGCAGGAGCCGCACGAGCTTGAGGAAGTTCTTGTCCCAGCGCACGGTGATGCCGTATTCGGCCACGCCGCCGAAGCCGGCCATCGGGCGCTCGTCGAGCGCCTCGTACATGCTCATCGCGTCGCGGATCGGCACAAACGGCACGCGCGCGCCGTCGACGCGCATGCCGGCGAGCGCCTCGGGCAGCGGCTCGATCTTGAGCCCGTCGATGCCGACCACCTGGTGGCCGTCGTTCAGCAGATGGTGCGCCAGACTGAACCCGGCCGGGCCCATCCCGACCACCAGCACCCGGTAGCCCGAGCGCGGGCGCGGCAGCGGCCGGCGCACGTTGAGCGGGTTCCAGCGCGTGAGCAGGCTGTAGATCTCGAAGCCCCACGGCAGCCCGAGCACGTCCTTCAGCGTGCGCGTCTCGGCCTGCGGGATGTCGACCGGCGTCTGCTTCTGGTAGATGCACGCTTTCATGCAGTCGTTGCAGATCCGGTGGCCGGTCGCCGCGCACATCGGGTTGTCGACGACGATCGTGGCGAGCGCCGCGACCGCGAGCCCCTGCGTCTTCAGCATGTGGAACTCGGAGATCTTCTCGTCGAGCGGGCACCCGGCGAGGGTCACGCCGAACGCGCTCTGCTTGTAGCGCGACTTCGGCGGCCGGTCCGCCGCCGGCTTCTCGCGCAGGCCCTTCGAGCACGAGTCCTTGCCCTTGCGCGTGGCACCAGATGCAGTAGTTCGCCTGGTCGAGCGCACCGACCAGATCGGTGCCGGTGTCGGTAAGCTTGAACCCTCGCGACGCCGGAGGTGCCCCGATCGGATGCGGTAGGCGCTGGTTCCCTGCAGGTTCACGTTCTCCGCGGAGTGCAGCAGGTGGTGCGGCTCGACCTTCGCCGGCGCCTTGAACAGCACGCCGTTGCGCGCGGCCTCGCGGCCCTCGCCGGTGGTGCAGCGCCCAGGCCGCGTAGCGGGTCGCGAGCTCGAGCTCGCGCTCGTGGGCCGGCTCGTCCGCCAGCCAGCGCGTCACGTGCTGCGCGAACGTGAGCTCGTCGAAGCGGCCGCCGAAGAGCCGCCTGAGCTCGCGCTCGAGCTGCGCGCCGTCGATGGTGGCGGCCTCTTCCGGCTTGATCTTGTTCGCCGCGCGGCGCTGGACGAACTGGCGCTTGACCGCGTAGAGCGGCGCGAGCTCCTCGTGGCGCCGGCCGAGCGCCTGCACCTCGGACTCGATACCGAACAGCCCGGCGACGAATCGCTCGAGGTGCGGCGCAACCTCGAGGATCAGCGCCGACTCGTCTTTCGCGGCGAGCGCGTCGGGCGCCGCGCGCGCGGCGAGCAGGCGCGCCTGGAGCGGCGCGTCGCCGGCACCGAGGCCGCGCGACGAACGCGGCGTCGAGACGCTCGAGTCCCTCGCGGCGGTACAGGTCGGCAAAGCCAAGGCCGTGGGCGAGAGCCGGCTGAGCGCTCATCGGGTCAGCGCTCGAGATGCTGCAGCTTTTCCTTGACGTCCTTCCACTGCTCGGCGTCGGACAGCGGGTCCTTCTTGTCCGCGAGCACCGGCCAGGCCTTGGCGAGCTCGGCGTTGAGCGCGGTGAACGCCTCCTGCCCGGCCGGCACGTCCTCCTCGGCGTAGATCGCATTGACCGGGCACTCCGGGATGCACACCGCGCAGTCGATACACTCGTCCGGGTCGATCACCAGCATGTTCGGCCCTTCCTTGAAGCAGTCCACCGGACAGACGTCGACGCAATCGGTGTACTTGCACTTGATGCAGGATTCGGTAACGACGTGGGTCATGGCTGAACGGTCTCGCGCACGGGCGCCGGCCGACGCTGCGAGCCCATCCCGCGGCGCCTCCGGACCGGGTGATTGTAAGCCAGTTTGTTTGGGGGGCCAACGTTTCGGCCGCGGCTTGACCCATGTCACAGCCGCCGGCGGGGCGCCGGTCGGTCAGTCGATCTTCCGCTCGTCGCGGTACATCACCTGGCTGCGCTTGTCCTGGATCCAGGCGTCGATCTGCTCGAGCGTCTTGTACTGGCGCGGATCGAAGCGGTCCCAGCTCGCGATCTCGTCGAGGTCTTTCTTCCACCGCTTGTAGGGGGGCTTGGCGGGCGGCCCGAAGCAGAAGATGTCGATGACCGAGAGCTCGTGCGGGATGCCGAGCAGCGGCTTCATGGCCTTCTGCGCATTCTCCTGGCCGATCGCGGTGACCCACCAGACGTTGTAGCCGAGCGCGGCCGCTGCCAGATGCGCGCACATCGTCGAGGCGGCGACCGACTGCAGCAGGATCCGTTCGGCGTTCTCGTGGTACTGGCGGTCGAGCTCCGAGCCGTCGAGCAACACCGGGAAGGCGCGCGTCCAGCGGAAGTCGGAGGCCACGACGATCATGCCCGGCGCGGTCTCCAGGCCGCGGTAGTTCGGCGTCGGGAACTTCATCTTGAGCTTCGCGCGGTGGCGCTGCTCGTCGACGAAGTAGTCGGCAATCGCCTTCTTGGTCTGCGGCTTCGTGACGACCACGTAGTGCCAGGGTTGCGCGTTCGCGCCCGAGGGTGCGTGGCGCGCCGCCTCCAGGATCAGCTCGTAGTGCTCGCGCGGCACCGCGTAGGACGGATCGAACTGGCGCGTCGTCATGCGGCTGCGCACGACGTCCATCAGTGCGTCGTAGCGCGCGCGCTGGTCATGGGCGGCTGCATCGGCCATGGGAAAGCCCTCCTTGCGTGCGCATCTTGCGCCGTACGGCTCGCGCCTGCAACCGTACCCGCCGCATGCCGTGCGTGAGCCGCGCCGCCGCGCGCGGCGCGCCGGGCGCGCGCGGTTGAACTGCCGGTAGCGTTCGGCTACATTGCCCTACCGCCTGGCCGGATCCGCGCCGCCCCGCGCATGGCAAGCTACCTTCGTCCCGAGCGCCTCGCCGATGCGCTGAACGCGCTTGCGGGCGCAGCGCGCACGGTGCTCGCCGGCGGCACCGATTTCTACCCGGCGCGCGTCGGACGTCTGGTCGACGAGGACGTGCTCGACATCACGGCCATCGGCGAGCTGCGCGGCGTGCGCGCCGAGCGGGACGGGCTGCGCATCGGGGCGACGACCACCTGGGCGGATCTCCTCGCGGCGCCGCTGCCGCCGTGGTGCCGCGCGCTGCAGCAGGCCGCGCGCGAGGTCGGCGGCGTGCAGATCCAGAACGCTGGCACCGTGGCCGGGAACCTCTGCAACGCTTCGCCCGCGGCCGACGGCGTACCGGCGCTCCTCGCCCTCGGCGCCGAGGTGGAGCTTGCTAGCGTCGCCGGCCGCCGGCGACTGCCGCTGGGCGAGTTCGTGCTCGGCAACCGGCGCACCGCGCGCGGCCCGCAGGAGCTCGTGACCGCGTTCGTGATGCCGGCTTGGAGCGAGCGCGCGCGCTCGGCGTTCCTGAAGCTCGGCGCGCGGCGCTATCTCGTGATCTCGATCGCGATGGTGGCCGCGGTGATCGAGCCCGACGCCGCGGGGCGCGTCGCGCGCTGCGGGGTCGCCGTCGGGGCGTGCTCGGCCGTCGCGCAGCGGCTGCCCGCGCTCGAGCGAGCGCTCGTCGGCGCGCCGCTCGACGCGCGCATCGGGGCGCGGGCGCAGCCCGAGCACCTGGCCGGGTTGACGCCGATCGACGACGTGCGCGGCTCCGCCGAGTATCGCGCCGACGCCGCGCTGACCCTGGTCCGGCGCGCGCTGGAGTCCCTCGCCGCATGAACGAGCCGGTCGAGTCCCGGGTCGCCGCCGAGGCCGGCGCGATCGCGTTCCGGCTGAACGGCGTCGCGCGCAGCGTCGCCGCGTCGCCGGCGAGCCGCCTCAGCGACGTCCTGCGCGAGTCGCTCGGCCTGACCGGAACCAAGGTCGGGTGCAACGCCGGCGACTGCGGGGCGTGCACCGTGCTGATCGACGGCCGGCAGGCGTGTGCGTGCCTGACCGCACTCGGTCAGGTGGCCGGCCGCGACGTGACCACGGTGGAAGGGCTCGCGCGCAACGGCGCGCTCGGCCGGCTGCAACGCGCCTTCCACGCGCACGGCGCGGCGCAGTGCGGCATCTGCACGCCCGGGATGCTGATGGCGGCGACCGATCTCCTGGCCCGCAATGCGCACCCGAGCGCGTCGGAGGTGTGCGACGCGCTCGGCGGCGTCCTGTGCCGCTGTACCGGCTACCGCAAGATCGTCGACGCGGTGCTCGCCGCGGCGGCGGGCGAGGTTGCGCTCGCGGGCCCGCCGGCGGGCCGTGCCGTAGGCAGCCGTGCGCCGAAGACCGACGGCGCGGCGAAGCTCACGGGCGCCGAACGCTACGGCGCGGACCAGTGGCCGGCGGGCGCGCTCTGGCTGCGCGCGGTGCGCTCGCCGCACGCGCACGCGCGCTTCTCCATCGGGGATCTCGCCGCGCTGCGCGCGCGACATCCCGGACTCGTGGACGTGCTGACCGCGCGCGACGTGCCGCAGAACAGCTTCGGCATCTTTCCGGACTACAAGGATCAGCCGGTCCTCGCCGAGGGGCGGGTGCGCTTTCGCGGCGAGGCAGTGGCGGCGCTGGTCGGCGAGTACGAGACGGTGATGCGAATCGACGCGGCGGAGCTGCCGATCCGCTGGGAGCCGCTCGAAGCGCGCACCGGGATGGGCGAGGCGCTTGCCGCCACCGATGCGCCGATCCACGCCGCCCGCCCCGACAACGTGCTGATTCGCGGCCGCCTCGTGCGCGGCGATGTCGACGCGGCGCTCGCGCAGGCCGCGTTCGTCGCCGAGGGTGAGTTCACCACCAGCTTCGTCGAGCACGCCTACATCGAGCCGGAGGCGGGCTACGCCGAGCGCATCGGCGACCGCGTGCGGATCTTCGCGTGCACGCAGACGCCGTACATGGACCGCGACGAGGTCGCGCGCGTGCTGGGCGTCGCGCCGGCGCAGGTGCACGTCGTGCCTTCCGCGGTCGGCGGCGGCTTCGGCGGCAAGCTCGACCTCTCGGTGCAGCCGCTGCTCGCGCTCGCGGCCTGGAGGCTCGGCCGCCCGGTGCGCACCGCCTACACGCGGCCCGAGTCGATGGCGAGCACGAGCAAGCGCCACCCGGCGCGCATGCGCGCGCGCTTCGGCTGCGATCGCGACGGGCGCATCGTCGGCGCCGATTTCCACGGCGACTTCGACACCGGCGCGTACGCCTCGTGGGGCACGACCGTCGCCAACCGGGTGCCGATCCACGCCGCCGGCCCGTACCTGGTGCCGAACGTCCGCGCGACCACGCGCGCGATCTACACCAACGGCCCGATCGCCGGCGCCTTCCGCGGGTTCGGCGTCCCGCAGTCGACCATCGCGCACGAGGCGCTGCTCGACGAGCTCGCGCAGCGCGCCGGGATCGACCGCCTCGAGCTCAGGCACCGCAACGCGCTGCGCGCGGGCCAGCCCACCCCGACCGGCCAGGTGCTGCGCGCGAGCTGCGGGCTCGCACAGTGCCTGGACGCGCTGCGAACGCGCTGGCGCTCGGCTGTGGCCGCGCACGAGGCGTTCAATCACGAACAGGCCGCGCGCGGCGGCGACGCCGGTCGCCGGCGCGGTGTCGGCGTCGCCTGCATGTGGTACGGGATCGGCAACACCGTGATCGCAAACCCCTCGGCGATGCGCGTCAGCCTGCGCAAGGACGGACGCTTTGTCCTCTACAACGGCGCGGTCGACATCGGGCAGGGCTCGAACACGATCCTCGCCCAGATCGCAGCCGACACGCTGGGCGTCCGGCTCGATGCGATCGACTGCGTGATGGGCGACACCGATCTCACCGAGGACGCCGGCAAGACCTCGGCGTCGCGCCAGACCTTCGTCTCGGGCAACGCCGCACGACTCGCCGCTGCCGCGCTGCGGCGCAAGCTGCTCCAGCGCCTCGAGGTGGGCGAGAACGCCGAGCTCGCGATCGAGCGCGGCGAGCTGGTCGGCATCGAGGGCGGGCGGCGCAGCGCGATCCCGCTCGCCTACCTGCCCGCGGATGCGCGCGGCGACGTCGAGGTGGGTCGCGGCGAGTTCAACCCGCCGACGGTGCCGCTCGACGCCGACGGCCAGGGCGAGCCCTACGCGACCTATGGCTTCGCCGCGCAGCTCGCCGAGCTCGAGGTGGATCTCGCGCTCGGCACGGTGCGTCTGCTCGGCATCGCTGCCGCGCACGACGTCGGGCGGGCGATCAACCCGACCCAGGTCGAGGGCCAGATCCACGGCGGCATCGCGCAGGGCATCGGCCTCGCGCTGATGGAGGAGTACCACGCCGGGCGCACCGAGAACCTGCACGACTACCTGATCCCGACCTTCGGCGACGTGCCACCGATCGAGGTGCACCTGATCGAGGACGCCGAGCCGCTCGGTCCCCACGGCGCCAAGGGCGTCGGCGAGCCGGCGCTGATTGCGACCGCACCGGCGATCTTCGGCGCGATCCGCCACGCGACCGGCGTCACGGTGCGACACGCTCCCGCGACGCCGGACCGGCTGCGCGCGTTGCTCGCGGCGGCGGCGCGCTGAGGCGGCGGCACTGCCGCAGCGCGGATTGTGTATATTTTCCCGGCAAGACGAACGGACGCAAACCCACAGGAGGAGGACACGATGGGCACTCGACGGGCATTCTTCGCTGCGGCGGCGTGCGTGCTGGCCGCCGGCTTTGCCGCTCCCGCGGCCGCGCAGGGTACGATCAAGATCGGCGAGGTGAACAGCTACAAGCGCTTTCCCGCCTTCCTCGAGCCCTACAAGAAGGGCTGGGAGCTCGGCCTCGAGGAGGTCAACGCCGCCGGCGGCGTGCTCGGCCGCAAGCTCGAGTTGGTGTCGCGCGACGACGGCGGGAACCAGGGCGACGCGGTGCGCCTCGCCGAGGAGCTGCTCTCGCGCGAGGGCGTGAGCTTCCTCACCGGGACCTTCGCGTCGAACATCGGGCTCGCGGTCAGCGACTTCGCCAAGCAGAAGAAGGTGCTGTTCATCGCCGCCGAGCCGCTCACCGACAAGATCGTGTGGGACAACGGCAACCGCTACACCTTCCGCCTGCGTCCCTCGACCTATATGCAGACCGCAATGCTGATTCCGGACGCGGCAAAGCTCAAGAAGAAGCGCTGGGCCATCGTTTATCCGAACTACGAGTACGGCCAATCGGCGACCGCCGCCTTCAAGAAGCTCCTCACGGCGCAGCAGCCCAACGTCGAGTTCGTGACCGAGCAGGCGCCGCCGCTCGGCAAGATCGACGCCGGTGCGGTCGTGCAGGCGATCGCCGACTCGAAGCCCGACGCGATCTTCTCCTCGCTCTTCGGCCCCGACCTCGCGAACTTCGTCCGCCAGGGCAACCTGCGCGGCCTGTTCAAGGACCGGCCGGTGTTCAACCTGCTCGCCGGCGAGCCGGAGTACCTTGATCCGCTGAAGCAGGAGACGCCGAACGGGTGGTACGTCACCGGCTATCCCTGGTACGGGATCGCCACGCCGGAGCACAAGAAGTTCCTCGACGCCTACAAGAACCGGCACAACGACTACCCGCGGCTCGGCTCGGTGGTCGGCTACACGCTGGTGAAGACGGTCGCGGCGGCGATCCGGAAGGCGGGCAGCCTCGACACCGAGAAGCTGATCGCCGCGATGAAGGGGCTCGAGGTGGATTCGCCGTTCGGCAAGATGACCTACCGCGCGCTCGACCACCAGTCGACGATGGGCGCCTACGTCGGCCAGATCGGGCTCAGGGACGGCAAGGGCGTCATGACGAGCTTCCGCTACGAGCCGGGCGAGAAGCACCTGCCGCCGGACGCCGAGGTCCGGAAGATGCGTCCGGCCGACTGACGGCCGGTGCGCGAGCGCGGACCGCGCGCCGGGCGCCGCTCCCGGCACGCGGGTGGCGCTTGACGCCTCGCGTCCACGTGAGCTGACCGACCCGCCGGAGCAGCGTCGTGACGAGCATCGTCGTCCAGTTCCTGAACGGCCTGGCGGGCGCCTCCACGCTGTTCCTGATCGCGGTCGGCCTGTCGCTAATCTTCGGCGTGACGCGGATCGTGAACTTCGCGCACGGCTCGCTCTACATGCTCGGCATCTACATCGCTTACAGCGCGGTGGGTGCGTTCGGCGCCGCGGGTGCGCTCGGGTTCTGGGGCGCGATCCTCGCCGCGGCGTTCGCGGTCGGCCTGTTCGGCGCACTGGTCGAGGTGCTGATCCTGCGCCGCATCTACCAGGCGCCCGAGCTCTTCCAGCTGCTCGCGACCTTCGCGCTCGTGCTGATGGTCAAGGACTTCGTGCTTTGGGCGTGGGGCCCCGAGGACCTGCTCGGGCCGCGTGCACCCGGGCTGGACGGCGCCGTGACGATCCTCGGCCAGCGGTTCCCCGAGTACGACCTGTTCATGATCGCCGTCGGGCCGGTGGTGCTCGGCCTGCTGTGGCTGTTGCTGAACCGCACCCGCTGGGGCACGCTGGTGCGCGCGGCGACGCAGGACCGCGAGATGGTCGGTGCGCTCGGCGTGAACCAGAAGTGGCTGTTCACCGGCGTCTTCGCGCTCGGCGCCTGCCTCGCCGGGCTCGGCGGCGCGCTGCAGGTGCCGCGCGAGCCGGCGCAGCTCTTCCTCGACCTCACCGCGATCGCCGACGCATTCGTCATCGTGGTGGTCGGCGGCATGGGCAGCATCCCCGGTGCGTTCCTCGCCGCGCTGATCATCGGCGAGGTGAAGGCGTTCTGCATCGGGCTCGGCAACGTGACGCTCCTCGGCGTCGAGGTCTCGTTCTCCAAGCTGACCCTGGTCATCGAGTTCATCGTGATGGCGATCGTGCTGGTGGTGCGGCCGTGGGGCCTCCTCGGACGCCCGCAGGCCGCGCAGCGGGCGGCGCCCACGCACATCGAGCCGCCGCTGCGCGCGGCGCCGCGCGGGCTCGCCGCCGGCGCCGCCGTGCTCGCGCTCGTGCTCGCGGCGCTGCCGCTCACCGGGGCCGCGTATACGGTCGTGCTGATGACCGACATCCTGATCTTCGCGCTGTTCGCCGCCAGCCTGCACTTCATCATGGGCCCGGCGGGGATGGTGTCGTTCGGGCACGCGGCGTATTTCGGGCTCGGCGCCTACGGCGCGGGCCTGCTGTTGCTGCGCGCCGGGGCGCCGATGGAGGTGGCGCTTGCCGCCGGGCCGCTCGCCGCCGCGCTCGGCGCAGCGGTGTTCGGCTGGTTCTGCGTGCGGCTCGCCGGCGTCTACTTCGCGATGCTCACGCTCGCGTTCGCGCAGATCGGCTGGTCGGTCGTGTTCCAGTGGGACAGCTTCACCGGCGGCAGCAACGGGCTGGTCGGCGTGTGGCCGGCGGCGTGGCTCGCGTCGAAGAGCGCGTTCTACCTCTTCGCGCTCGTCCTGTGCGGCGCGGGACTCGCGGCCCTGCGGCGCATCCTGTTCTCGCCGTTCGGCTACGCGTTGCGCGCTGGGCGCGACTCGCCGCTGCGCTGCGACGCGATCGGAATCGACATCAAGCGGCTGCAATGGGCGGCGTTCACGCTGGTCGGGGCGTTCGCCGGGATCGCCGGCGCGCTCTACGCCTTCTCGAAGGGCAGCGTCTCGCCGGACGTGATGGCGATCCCGCGCTCGGTGGACGCTCTGGTGATGGTGCTGCTCGGCGGCGTGCAGACGCTCGCGGGCCCGGCGGTCGGCGCGGCGGCGCTCACCTGGCTGCAGGACACGATCGCGCGCAACACCGAGTACTGGCAGTCGCTGCTCGGCGCGACGATCCTCGTCATCGTGCTCGCGTTCCCGCAGGGGATCGTCGGATCGCTCTCCCGGCTCGGCGGGCGCACGGAGGCCGAGTGAGCGCGGTGCTCGCGGTCGATCGGCTGAGCAAGGCTTTCGGCGGCGTCCAGGCGGTGCAGGGCGTCTCGTTCGTGCTCGGCGAGGGCGAGCTCCTCGCGATGATCGGGCCGAACGGGGCCGGCAAGACGACGTGCTTCAACATGGTGAACGGCCAACTCGCGCCCGACTCCGGCAGCGTGCGCATCGGCGGCGCGGACACCGTCGGGCGCCCGCCGCGCGACATCTGGCGCATGGGCGTCGGGCGCACGTTCCAGATCACCGCGACGTTCGCGTCGATGACAGTGCGCGAGAACGTCCAGATGGCGCTCATCTCGCACCGGCGGCGCCTCGCGAGCTTGTGGACGCGCGCAGCCTCGCTCTACCGCGACGAAGCCGATCGCCTGCTCGAGCGCGTCGGCATCCGCGAGCAGGCCGAGCGCGCGTGCTCGGTGCTCGCCTACGGCGACCTGAAGCGCGTGGAGCTCGCGGTCGCGCTCGCGAACGAGCCGCGCCTGCTGCTGATGGACGAGCCGACCGCCGGCATGGCGCCGAAGGAGCGCATCACGCTGATGGAGCTCGTCGGCCAGATCGTGCGCGAGCGACGCATCGCCGTGCTCTACACCGAGCACGACATGGATGTGGTCTTCGGGCACGCCGATCGCGTGATCGTGCTCGACCGCGGGCGGCTGATCGCCTCCGGCACCGGCGACGAGGTGCGCGAGGACCCGCAGGTGCGGCAGGTCTATCTCGGCTCGCGAGGGCACGGGTGAGCGGCGCCGCCGCCGTGCTCGAGCTGGCCGGCGTGCACGCGTACTACGGCCGCGCGCACATCCTCGCCGACGTGTCGCTTGCGGTCGCGCGCGGCGAGGTCGCGGTGCTGCTCGGGCGCAACGGCGCCGGCAAGTCGACGACGCTGAAGACGATCATCGGGCTGGTGCCGGCCGCGCGCGGCGAGATCCGTTTCGACGGCCGGCGCATCGACGGCCTGGCGCCGTACCGCATCGCCGCGGCCGGCCTCGGTTACGTGCCGGAGGACCGGCGCATCTTCACCGACCTGACGGTGGCGGAGAACCTCGACGTCGGGCGCCAGCCGCCGCGCGCCGGGGCGCCGGCCTGGACGGTCGACCGGGTGTGCGCGCTGTTCCCGAACCTGAAGGAGATGCAGCACCGCCCGGGCGGCCGGACCTCGGGCGGCGAGCAGCAGATGCTCACCATCGCCCGCACGCTGATGGGCAACCCGTCGTGCATCCTGCTCGACGAGCCCTCGGAGGGGCTGGCGCCGGTGATCGTCGACCAGATGGCCGCGGCGATCAAGGAGCTCAAGGCCGAGGGCGTCGCCGTGTTGCTCTCCGAGCAGAACCTGCACTTCGCGACCGAGGTCGCCGACCGCGCCTACATCATCGAGAAGGGGCGCATCCGCTTCTCCGGCACCATCGCGGAGCTCGCCGCGAACGCCGAGGTGCGCAACAACTATCTCGCGGTATAGCACGGGCGGCGGTGGGCGAACTCGACCAGGAGATCGGCGCTCCGGCGATCGGCGCCGAAGGCATGAGCAGGATTGCCGGCATCGACGTGGGCGGCACGTTCACCGATCTCGTGCTGATCGACGAGGACTCGGGCGCGCTCGAGCTGGCGAAGGTGCTCACGACGCCGGACAACCAGGCGCTCGGCGTGCTCACCGCGCTGGCGAAGACGGGCACGGCGCTCGGAGCTCTCGCGGCGATCGTGCACGGGACGACGACCACGACGAACGCGATGCTGGAGCGCAGGATCGCGCGCGTCGGGCTCATCACCACCCGGGGGTTCCGCGACGTGCTCGAGCTCGGCCGGCGCACCCGCCCGCGCCCCCTACGGTTTGCTCGGGTCGTTCACGCCGCTCGTCGAGCGCGAGCTCCGGCTCGAAGTCGACGAACGCGTCGATGCCGAGGGCCGCGTCGTGCGGCCGCTGGACGAGACGGCGGTGGCGCAGGCGGCGCAGCGGCTCGCCGCGCTCGGTGCCGAGAGCATCGTGATCCATTTCCTGCACAGCTACGTCAATCCGGCGCACGAGCTGCGCGCCGCCGAGATCGTTCGCCGCGCGTGGCCGAACGGCTACGTGACCGCCGGCCACACGATCATCTCCGAGTATCGCGAGTACGAGCGCGGCGTCACCGCGGCGGTAAACGCCGCGGTTCGCCCGGTGCTGCAGCGCTACCTCGAGCGCCTGCGCGGCGAGCTCGCCACGCGCGGCTTCACGCGCGAGCTCCTGGTCATGCAGGGCAACGGAGGCACGGTGGCGGCGTCGATCGCGGCCGAAGCCGCGGTGAACACGGTGATGTCGGGCCCGGCCTCGGGCGTGATCGCCGCGGCGTATACGGCGCGCGCCGCCGGGTACCCGAACGTCGTCAGCTACGACATGGGCGGCACGTCGACCGACGTGGCGCTCATCCAGAACGGTCTGCCGCAGGTCTCGGCCGAGCTCGAGCTCGAGTACGCCATGCCGATCCACGTCCCGATGGTCGACGTTCACACGATCGGCGCCGGCGGCGGCTCGATCGCGCGGCTGAACGAGGCAGGACTGTTGCAGGTCGGACCGCAGAGCGCGGGCGCCGTGCCGGGACCGATCTGCTACGGGCGCGGCGGCACGCGCGTTACCATCACCGACGCCAACCTGCTGCTCGGCCGGCTGGATCCGCGCAAGCTCCTCGCCGTCGACCGCCCGGTCACGCTCGAGGCCGTGCGCGATGCAATCGACCGCGCGATCGGACGCGCGCTCGGGCTCGCGCCCGAGCAGGCGGCGGCGGCGATCGTGCGGGTGGCGAACGACAACATGGCGGGTGCCATCCGCATGGTGAGCCTCGCGCGCGGGCACGATCCGCGCGACTTCGCGCTGTTCGCGTTCGGCGGCGCCGGCCCGCTGCACGCGGTGGCGCTCGCGCGCGAGCTCGGAATCCCACGCGTGCTGATCCCGGCGCGGCCCGGGCTCACCAACGCGCTCGGTTGCGTCGCGGCCGACGTGCGGCACGATTTCGTGCGCACGGTCAACCGACCGCTGCCGGCGCTGCAGCGGGGCCTCGTGCGCGGCGTCCTGGAGGCGCAGGTCGCCGAGGGCCGGGCGATGATCGAGCGCGAGCGTGTCAGGGTCGAGGGCATCGAGTGCGTGCACCGCGCCGACATGCAGTTCCAGGGCCAGAGCCACATTCTCGCCGTCGCGCTTCCGGACGCGCGCATCGGTCCGGCCGCGCTGCACCGGCTGTTCGAGGAGGCCTACTGGCAGCGCTTCGGCGTCGAGCTGAAGGAGATCCGGCCGGTGCTGGTCGGCCTGCACACGGCGGTGATCGGCAAGCGGCCCGCGGTGCCGCTCGCGGCGCTCGCCGCCGGCGCGCCGGGCACCGTGCTCGCCGACGCCGAGATCGACCGCCGTGCGGTATGGTTCGACGGCGCGCCGATCGCGACGCCGGTCTACCGCCGTGAGCGCCTGCCGTGCGGCGCGCAGTTCGCCGGCCCGGCGATCGTGGAGCAGCTCGATGCGACCGCGGTGATCGAGCCGGGCAACCGGGTGGCAATCGACGCGCTCGGGAATCTCGTCGTCACGCTATGAGCCGGAGTGGACAGTGCGCAGCGCGCGGTGGACAGAGATCGGAGCCCCGCCGTCGCCTGCACTCTTTCGACGGTCCGCCGTGTATTGCCCACTGCCCGCATGTCGCGACCTACGAGCTCGAGCGGCCCGAGGTGCTGGAGGCCGCGGCCTTTCTCGCCCGCGTCGGGGACGACTTCTCGCCCTGGTCGAAGCGCTGCCTCGGGCGTGCGCTGCTGTTTCGCCGCCGGGCCTGCGCGCAGATCCTGCCGGGTGATGCGTTCCCGCCGGCCGGGTCGCGCGCGCTCTTCCTCGCCTGCGGCGACGTGCCGGCCGGGCACGAGGTCGGGTTCAATCGCTGGTACGATGAGGAGCACGTGCCGCTCCTCGCGCGAGTCCCGGGGGTGCTCTGCGCGCGCCGCTTCCGGGCGCGCAGCGCGACGCTGCGCTACGTCGCGCTGTACGATCTCGCCGACGAGAGCGTTTCGCGCGCGCGCGAATGGCAGGCCGCGCGCGAGACCGAGTGGGCGCGGCGCATCGACCGGCTGACCGAGAGTTGCAAATGGATCCTCAGGACCTACCGGGCGTACGCGCCGGCGTGATCGACCCGATCACGCTGGTCGTGATCCAGAACGGCCTGCAGCAGGTGTGCAACGAAATGGACCTCGCGTTCGCGCGCGCGGCGTTCTCGCCGGTCATCTCGGAGGCGCTCGACCGCTCGGACGGCATCTACCATCGCGACACCGGCGAGCTCGTCGCGCAGGGCGAGCTCGGACTGCCGGTCTTCGTCGGCACGATGCAGTTCTCGACCCAGGCCGTGATCGAGCGCGTGCGCGCGCAGGGCACCCGGGTCGAGGAGGGCGACCTCTTCGTCGTCAACGACCCCTACCTCGGCGGCACCCACCTGATGGACGTGCGGTTCGTGAAGCCGTTCTTCCACCAGGGGGCGGCTCTTCGCGTGGCTCGCCAACACCGGGCACTGGCCGGACATCGGCGGCGTCGTGCCGGGCGGGTTCTCGGCGAACGCAACCGAGGTGGAGCAGGAGGGCCTGCGGCTGCCGCCGGTGAAGCTCTACAAGCGCGGCGTGCTGGACCAGGAGATCCTCTCGATCATCCTGTCGAACATCCGCATCGCGGACCAGCGCATCGGCGACATCAAGGCGCAGGCGGCCGCGCTCGCGATCGGCGAGAAGCGGCTCGCGGCGCTCGTCGACCGCTACGGCGCCGACACCGTCGAGCAGGCGATCGGCGAGCTGAAGGCGCGCGCGGCGCAGCAGATGCGCGCCAAGATCGCAGCGATCCCGGACGCGGCAACTACGAGGGCGAGGCATTCGTGGACTCCGATGGCGTGGTCGATGAGCCGCTGCGCATCGCGATGCGCATCGACAAGCGCGGCGAAACGTTGACCTTCGACATGTCCGGCTCCTCGCCGCCGTGCCGCGGGCCGATGAACAGCGTGATCGCGACCACCAAATCCTCGATCTACCTCGCGGTCAAGCACGTCTTCCCCGACGTCCCGATCAACGCCGGCACGTTCGATCCGCTGCGCATCGTCGAGCCGCGGGGAACCTTCCTCTACGCGGAGTATCCGCGGCCGGTGTCCGGTTGCGCCGCGGAAGTGAGCCAGCGCATCGCTGAAGCGGTGTTCGCGGCGCTGGTCAAGGCGATTCCGGACAAGCTCTTCGCGGCACCGGCCGGCACCTCGGGCAATCTCTCGGTGGGCGGCTACGATCCGCAACGCGGGCGCTCGTACGTCATGTACGTCATCTCCGGCGGCGGCTACGGCGGCTCGTTGCACGGCGACGGCCTCTCGAACGGGTGCTCGACGATCGGCATCTCGAAGACCACGCCGATCGAGGTGATCGAGCAGTACTATCCGGTGCTGTTCGAGGAGTACTCGCTCGCCGAAGGGTCGGGCGGCGCCGGCGAGTTCCGCGGCGGCTTCGGCGTGAACTACAAGATCCGGCTGCGGCGCGGTGAGGCGCGCGCCTCGATGGTCATGGACCACGGCCGGTTCGGCCCGCAGGGGGCGGTCGGCGGCGCCGCGGGCGGCGTGAACCGAGTGCGCATCGTCCGGGGCGGCGTGCCGTATGTTCCGCCGCACCTGTCGAAGGACCAGGGCATCGCGATCGGCGCGGGCGACCTGATCGAGGTCACCACGCCCGGGGGCGGCGGCTTCGGCGATCCGCACCGGCGCGCTCCGGAGCGCGTGGCGCGCGACGTCGCGCACGGGTATTACACGCGCGAGGCGGCGGACGCGCGCTTCGGCGTGGTGCTCGACGCCGAGGGCCGGGTCGACGCGGCGGCGACCGCCGCGCGGCGCGCGGTTGCGCATGCGTCCGCGCGGACGACGGAGAAAGCGTGATCTGGATCGACGCCGGAGGCGGCGCGCGTCGGGCATTCTCGGGAATCATCAACCATTCATAGACAGGCGGAGCAAATATGCAGATCAAGGGCAGCACGTTCATCGTCACCGGCGGCGCATCGGGTTTGGGCGAGGGCACGGTCAGGATGCTCGCCGCGAACGGCGCGAACGTCGTCATCGCGGATCTCCAGGCCGACAAGGGCGAGGCGCTGGCAAGCGAGCTCGGCAAGAGCGCGCAGTTCGCGAAGTGCGACGTGACGAGCGAGGCCGACGGCAAGGCCGCGGTCGAGGCCGCACTCGGCCGCTTCGGCGGGCTGCACGGCCTCGTCAACTGCGCCGGGATCGCGATCGGCGAGAAGACCGTCGGCAAGGAGGGGCCGCACTCGCTCGCCTCGTTCGCCAAGACCGTGACGATCAACCTGATCGGCACGTTCAACATGATCCGGCTCGCGGCGGCGGCGATGGTCAGGCAGCCGCCGCAGGCGAGCGGCGAGCGCGGGGTGATCGTCAACACCGCCTCGGTCGCGGCCTTCGACGGCCAGATCGGCCAGGCCGCCTATTCGGCCTCAAAGGGCGGGATCGTCGGCATGACCCTGCCGATCGCGCGTGACCTCGCGCGCGATGGCATCCGCGTGTTGACGATCGCGCCCGGGATCTTCGAGACGCCGATGCTGCACGGGCTGCCGAAGGAGATCCAGGATTCGCTCGGAAGACAGGTGCCGTTCCCCTCGCGCCTCGGGCGCGCCGCCGAGTACGCGCAGCTCGTCAAGGCGATGGTCGAGATCGAGATGCTGAACGGAGAGACCGTGCGTCTGGACGGCGCCATAAGATTGGCGCCGAAGTGACCGCGCACGCGCGAGCGACGCTCGCGCAACGCGCGGTCATCCCCGCGGAGGCGGGGATCCAGCGGGGCGCCCGCCGTCCCGCGAGCGGCCGCCTGGATTCCGGCTTTCGCGGGAGTGACGAGTGCCTCGAGCGCCGCAGGCTGCGCCGGGCTACCGGGCACTCGGCCCCGCGCAGCAAGATCCCCTCCCGGGGCAGCGGCGCCTGGGTTCGGCTAGACTACCCGCATCCGGATCGCTCCCGCAGTCCTTCGGCCAGGAGGCTTGCCATGCCAGGGTCCGCTGCTCGCTCGGTCGCCGAGCTGGTGGTCGATTTTCTCGTCGCGCGCAAGGTCGACCGCGTGTTCGGGCTGCAGGGCGGGCACATCCAGCCGATCTGGGACCAGCTCGGCCGGCGCGGGGTGCGCATCATCGACGTGCGCGACGAGGGCGCCGCGGTGCACATGGCGCACGCACACGCCGCGCTGACAGGCGAGCTCGGCGTCGCGATGGCCACCGCCGGCCCTGGCGTAACCAATTGCGTGACCGCGATGGCGAACGCGCAGCTCGAGCGCGTTCCGGTGCTGCTGATCGGCGGCTGCGCGCCGCGCGCGCAGGAGGATCTCGGGCCGCTGCAGGGCATCGCGCATACCGAGATCCTGCAGCCGGTGGCGCGACTCGCGCGAACACTGCGCGTCCCGGACAACGTGCTGCGCGACCTGGACAAGGCCGCAAGCGCCGCACTCGGCGACGGTGGCGCTCCCGGACCCGCGTACGTCGAGATTCCCACCGACGTGCTGCGCGAACCGGTCGCGCCCGGCGTCGTGCTTGCGGAATTCCTGCGATCGCGCGCGCCGCGGCATCTCCACCCCGACCCTTCGGACGTCGAGCGCGCGGCGCAGGCGATTGCCGGCGCGAGGCGGCCGCTCGTGCTGACCGGCCGCGGCGCGCTGCAGGCGCGCGCGGCGCTCGTGCGCCTGCTCGACCGGACCCGGGCAGCCTATCTCGATACGCAGGAAAGCCGCGGGCTCTTGCCCGCCGAGCACGCCTCGGTGGTCGGTGCCGTGCGCGCCCGGGCGATGCAGGAGGCCGACCTGGTCGTCGTGGTGGGGCGCAAGCTCGACTACCAGGTGGGCTATGGCTCGCCGGCCGTGTTTCCCCGCGCGCGGTTCGTGCGCATTGCCGACTGCTGGGAGGAACTGCGCGAGAACCGGCGCGGCGAGGTCGAGTTGCTGGCGAGCCCGGAGATCGCGCTGGCCGAGATCGCCCGAATGCTGCCACCGGCGCCGACGCGGCTCGACTCGGCGTGGGTCGAGGGGCTGCGACGGGAGCACCTGGAGCGCGCGGCGCGCTACGCGGACGCGATGCAGGGCGCTCCGGCCGGCAAGGATGGGCACATGCATCCGAACCGCATCTTCGCCGCGCTTCGCCAAGTGCTCGCCGCGGATTCGATCGCCATCGCCGATGGCGGCGACATCCTGAGCTTCGCGCGCGCCGGCCTCAACGCGACGACCTACCTCGACTCGGGCGCGTTCGGCTGCCTGGGCGTCGGGGTGCCCTACGGCATCGCCGCTGCGCTCGCCTTCCCGGGGCGGCAGGTCGTGGTCGTGAGCGGCGACGGCGCGTTCGGCATCAACGCGATGGAGATCGATACGGCGAAACGGCACGACGCCACGGCCGTCTTCGTCATCGCCAACAACGCGGCCTGGAACATCGAGCGGATCGACCAGGAGCTGAACTACGGCGGGCGGGTGGTCGGGACCACGCTCCAGTACGCCGATTACGCGATGATGGCGCGCGCGTTCGGACTGCACGCCGAGCGGGTGACCGACCCCGCCGAGCTACCGCGCGCGCTCGGCGCGGCGCTCGCAAGAGCGCCGGCGCTGCTCGACGTCGTGGTGACGCGGCACGCGGTGTCCTCCGACGCCGGCAAGGGGCTCGGCTGGGTGCCCGACTACCAGGCGCTCACCGCCTGGGACGAAGCCGAGCGCCGGCGGCGCGGCTGAGCGCCACGCGCGCTCCCCGATCGGCGGAAATCCGTCATGGATCAGCTGCTCAATCTCGGCGCGGCGGTGCGCGTGCACGCGCAGCTCACGCCCGACAAGATCGGCGCGCGCGATCTTGCGCGCTCGTTGACCTACCGGCAATGGAACGAGCGCGCTTGCCGCCTGGCGAACGCGCTGCTCGGCGCCGGGCTGGCCAAGGGCGATCGGATCGCGATCCTCGCCTACAACTGCGTGGCGTGGCTCGAGATCTACGTCGCGACCGCGAAGGCCGGGCTGGTCGCGGTGCCGGTCAACTTCCGCCTGCTCGGCGGAGAGGTCCGGTACATCGTCGAGGACGCCGGAGCGCAGGCGTTGATCGTGCAGGACGACCTGGTCGAGCGGGTCGAGGAGATCCGCGCGGAACTGCCCGTGCCGCCGTCCAACTACATCCACTTCGGCGCGGAGAGGACGCCGGCGGGCTACCGATCGTACGAGGAGCTCATCGGGTGGGGCGCCCCCGCCGAACCGCAGGTTGCGGTTGATCCCGCGGACGCATGGGCGTTCATGTACACCTCGGGCACCACCGGGCGGCCGAAGGGTGCGATCCGGACGCACGCGGCGAGCGCGCTGCTCGCCTTGATCACCGCGCTCGACCAGGGTTTCACACGTGACGATGCGGGCCTCCTGGTGATGCCGCTCTGCCATTCGAACTCGCTCTGGTACGCGACTCTGCTCGGCTACACCGGCGCGAGCTGCATGATCTACGACCGCAAGAGCTTCGACGCCGAACACGTCCTGCGCGTCCTCGCCGAGGAGCGCCTGACCTTCACGTCGCTCGTGCCGACGCACTACATCATGATGCTGGGACTGCCCGCCGCGACCCCGCGCGCGCTACGGCGCGAGCGGCGTGAACAAGCTCCTGATCTCCTCGGCGCCGGCACGACGCGAGACCAAGCTCGCGATCCTGGAGCAATTCCGGGGTTGTCGGCTCCTGGAGGGCTACGGCTCCACGGAGGCGGGCTGGGTGACGGTGCTGCGGCCGGAGGAGCAGCTCGACAAGCTCGGGTCGATCGGCCGTGAGCTCACCGGGTCGGCGCGGATCCGGCTGCTCGACGACGCCGGAAACGAGGTGCCCGGGGGCGAGGTGGGCGAGCTCTATTCGTGCACGCCATACGCGTTTGCCGGCTACTGGAACCTGCCGGATAAGACCGCCGAGGCGTTCCGCGGGAACTACTGCACCGTGGGCGACATGGCGCGGCGCGAGGCGGACGGCTACTACTACCTGGTCGACCGCAAGAAGAACATGATCATCAGCGGCGGGGAGAACGTCTATCCGTCGGAGGTCGAGAGCCTGCTCGGCGCGCATCCGCAGATCAAGGACGTCGCGGTCGTCGGCGTGCCGCACGACAAGTGGGGGCGAGGCGGTGCACGCAGTGATCATCCTGCATGCCGGGCAGAGCGCCACCGAGGCCGAGATCCTCGACTGGTGCCGCGACAAGATCGCAGGCTACAAGCGGCCGCGGTCGGTCGTCTTCGTACGCGACGAGGACATGCCGCGCACGGCGACCGGCAAGGTCCTGCACCGCATCCTGCGCGACCGCTACGCGTCCAAGCCGGGGCCTTGAGCGGCTCGCCGGCGCGCGCGTCAAGCGCCGACGCCGGGCAGCGCCTGTGGCACGAGCTCGCGGCGGTAGCGCCGGCTCTTCGCGACGTAGCTGTCGGCGGCATGCTGCAGCAACTCGAGCTCCGCCGGCTTGAGATCGCGCACCACCTTGCCTGGCTGGCCGAGCACGAGGACGCCCTCGGGAATGCGCTTGCCCTCCGGGATCAGCGTATTCGCGCCGATCAGCGTGTTCTTGCCGACCACCGCGTGGTTCATGACGACGGCGCCGATGCCAATCAGGCAGCCGTCACCGATAGTGCAGCCGTGCAGCATGACCATGTGGCCGACGGAAACGCTCGCCCCGACCGTGAGCGGGATGCCCGGATCCGGGTGCAGCACGCAGGTGTCCTGGATGTTGGAGCGGTCACCGATGGTGATGAGCTCGTTGTCACCGCGAATCACGCACTTGAACCAGACGCTCGCCTCGTTGCCGATGACGACCGCGCCGATCACCGTCGCGTCGGGCGCGATGTACCACTCCGGACCGCGGAACTGCACCTTGCGCTCGCCGAGCGAATAAACCGGCACGCTCCCACCTCCGCAATGTCGCGTCGGCTGCGATGGTAGCAGAGGCCGCGGCCGCGCCCTTTGGTACCATCGCTGCGCCATGGCCACGATCACGCCGAGCGAGTCGGTCTTCGTCTCCGTGCGCGGGCTGCGCTACCACTGCCGCTGCTGGGGTGATCGCTACCGCCCGCGGATCTTCCTGCTGCACGGCTGGATGGACGTGTCCGCGTCATTCCAGTTCCTGGTCGACGCGCTCGAGGGGGGACTGGCGCGTGATCGCGCCCGACTGGCGCGGGTACGGCCTGACCGAGCATGGCCGATCGGACTGCTACTGGTTCCCCGACTACCTCGCCGATCTCGACGCGCTGCTCGCGCACTTCGAGCCCGACCGGCCCGCCACGCTCGTCGGGCACAGCATGGGAGGCAACGTCGCCTGCTTGTATGCCGGCGCCCGGCCCGAGCGCGTCGGCGCGCTCGTGAATCTGGAGGGGTTCGGGCTTGCGGCGAGCGATTCGGCGCGGGCGCCGGAGCGCTTGGCGAAGTGGCTGGACGAGCTCGCACGCGCACGCGCCTTTCGCGAATATGCGAGTTTCGCCGAGCTCGCGGCGCGGCTGCGGGCGGAGAACCCGCGCCTGTCCAGCGGGCGCGCCGAGTACCTCGCGCGGCACTGGGGTGCGATGCGCGCGGAGGGCGCAGGCGTGCGTCTGCGCGCGGATCCCGCGCACAAGATCGTGAACCCGGTGCCGTATCGCCTGGCCGAGGCGGAGGCCTGCTGGCGCAGCGTGCGCGCTCCGGTGCTGTGGGTCGAGGGCGCCGAGTCTGATACGCCGCGCCGCCTCGGGCTCGGCGACGCCGATCTCGCCGCTCGCCGCGCGTGCTTCGCCGACCTGACGCTGCGGGTGCTGCCCGGGGCCGGCCACATGATTCATCACGACCAGCCGGAGGCGCTCGCGCGCGCGATCGAGGACTTTCTGCGCACCTGAAAACGGGGCCGGGCGGGCGCCGCGTGCTACCATCGTCGCGGCGATGAGCGCTTCGGGCGAGAACTTCGATCTGCATTGCCATTCGAGCGCATCGGACGGCGTGCTGACGCCTGCCGAGCTCGTGCGGCGCGCTGCCGACCGCGGCGTGCCGATGCTCGCGCTCACAGACCACGACGAGCTCGGCGCGCTCGCCGAGGCGCGCGGGCGCGCTGCGGCACTCGGCGTTCGCCTCGTCGACGGCGTCGAGATCTCGGTGACCTGGCGCACCACCACCGTCCACGTCGTCGGGCTCGGAATCGATCCGGCCAACGGGACCTTGAGGCGCGGATTGGAGAAGGTGCGCGGCAGCCGCGCGGCGCGCGCCGCGCGCATCGCCGAGGGACTCGCCGCGGCGGGCATCCCGGACAGCCTGGCGGGCGCGTACGCGCAGGCCCGGAACCCGCGACTGATCGGGCGCACACATTTCGCCCGCTTCCTGGTCGAGCGCGGCCACGCGCGCGACGTGAAATCGGTATTCGATCGCTATCTGGTGGCGGGGCGGCCCGGCCATGTACCGCACCGGTGGGCCGAGCTCGCCGACGCGGTCGGATGGATCCGCGCGGCGGGCGGTCGCGCGGTGGTGGCGCATCCGGGCCGCTACAAGATTCATCGCGGCGCCATGCGTGAGCTGCTCGCGGAGTTCCGGGCCGCCGGCGGCGAGGGCATCGAAGTGGTGACAGGCAGCCATCGTCGCGACCAGTACGGCGAGTTCGCCGCGCTCGCCCGCGAGCTCGATCTCCTCGCGTCGCGCGGGTCGGACTTCCACGCCCCGGGCGAGGGCGCCGATCTCGGCGCGCTGCCGCCGCTGCCGGGCGGCCTGAGGCCAGTCTGGCACGACTGGTAAGTGGCGCAGTACTTCGCGGTCCACCCGACCACGCCACAGCCGCGCCTGATCGCGCGCGCGGCCGGGATCGTGCGCGCGGGTGGGGTCGTCGCGTACCCGACCGACTCGTGCTATGCGCTCGGCTGCCGCATCGGCGACAAGGACGCGATGGTCAGGCTGCGGCGCATCCGCGGCGTCGACGAGCGCCATCACCTCACGCTGATGTGCCGGGATCTCGCCGAGGTCGGCGCCTACGCGCACGTGGACAACGTCCGCTTCCGGCTGCTCAGGAAGCTGACCCCGGGAAGCTACACCTTCATCCTCGAGGCTTCGCGAGAGGTGCCGCGCCGCCTGATGCACCCGAAGCGGCGCACGATCGGCGTGCGCATACCGGATCACGCGGTCGCGCTGGCGCTGCTCGCGGAGCTCGGCGAGCCGCTGCTCTCGAGCACGCTCGTGCTGCCCGGCGACGCCGAGCCGCTGAACGACGCCGGTGAGATCCGCGCGCGGCTCGAGCGGCAGGTCGACCTGGTGCTGGACGCCGGGGCGTGCGGCATCGAGCCCACCACCGTGGTGGACCTGACCGGGCCGTCGCCGGAGGTGCTGCGCAAAGGGCCGCGGCGCGACCGAGGCGCTGTCGCGCTGATCGCCTCTGCTAGAATAGAAGCCGGCTCTCAAATTTCCGATGCGATCGCGAGAACGGGGATCCACAAGGCGCGTGCCCCTCGTTCCTACCACCCCGGTTCAGGAAGAAGCGCGCCCGCGATTCCGAGATAGCTTCTAGACAGTTCACCCGCCCCTCCCCGCTCGATGGAATTCAACCTCGTCCAGACGATCGCCATCTATGCGCTTCCGGTCATCTTCGCGATCACGTTTCACGAAGCGGCGCATGGCTACGTCGCCCGCCATTTCGGCGACATGACGGCGCACCGGCTGGGCCGGATCAGCCTGAACCCGCTGCGCCACATCGACCTGGTGGGCACGATCGTGGTTCCGCTGGTGATCCTGGTGGTGAGCAAGCTGTTCGGCGGAGGCGGCCTGCTGTTCGGCTGGGCGAAGCCGGTGCCGGTCAACTTCCATGCCCTGCGCCGTCCGAAGCGCGATATGCTGTGGGTGGCCGCCGCCGGTCCCGGCGCGAACTTGCTGATGGCATGCATGTGGGCGGTGACGCTCAAGGCGGCGCTCGCCATGCCGGGCGGCTACTTCTCGGCGCCGCTCGCTTTCATGGCGCAGGCGGGCATCCTGATCAATGTCGTGCTGATGCTGCTCAACCTGCTGCCGATCCTGCCGCTCGACGGCGGGCGCATCCTGGCGAGCCTGCTGCCGGAGTCTGCGGCGGTCTCCTACCTGCGGCTCGAGCCGCTCGGGTTCCCGATCCTGCTCGCGCTGTCTCTTCACCAATATGCTCGGCATGATCCTGAATCCGATGATTGCAGCGTCGCTGCAGGTCATAGAGACGGTTTTCCGGATCTAGTGCCAGATCAACATGCTCATCGAGCACTGCAACCAGCATCCCAGGCCGTTCAGGCGGACCGCCACCGCCGAGTCGATCCTGTGCAAGCTCGAGCGACTCTGCGAAGTCGTTCACGCCATGCAACGCTAGGGCAGGAGCGTCGCCAGAAATGTACCCCGAGCGCGTCGTCTCCGGCATGCGGCCCACCGGCGCGCTGCACCTCGGCCACTTCCACGGCGCGTTGAAGAACTGGGTCAGGCTGCAGAGCGAGTATCCCTGCTTCTATTTCGTCGCCGACTGGCATGCGCTCACCACGCACTACGAGGAGCCCGAGGTGGTGGAGCAGAACGCGTGGGAGATGGTGATCGACTGGCTCGCCGCCGGGATCGACCCGGCGCAGGCGACGTTGTTCATCCAGTCGCGCGTCCCGGAGCACGCCGAACTGCACACGCTGCTCTCGATGATCACCCCGCTCGGCTGGCTGGAGCGGGTGCCGACCTACAAGGACCAGCAGGAGAAGCTTGCCGACCGCGACCTCGCCACCTACGGCTTCCTCGGCTATCCGCTGCTGCAGAGCGCCGACGTGCTGATCTACCGCGCGAAGTACGTGCCGGTGGGTGAGGACCAGGTGCCGCACGTCGAGTTCATGCGCGAGATCGCGCGTCGCTTCAATCACATCTTCGGCCGCGAGCCGGGCTTCGAGGAGAAGGCGAAGGCGGCGGTGAAGAAGCTCGGCAGCCGCAAGGCGAAGCTCTACGACCAGCTGCGCACGCGCTACCAGGAGAGGGGGTGACGAAGGCGCGCTCGAGACCGCGCGCGCCCTGCTCGACGAGGCGCAGAACCTGTCCCAGGGCGACCGCGAGCGCCTGTTCGGTTACCTCGAGGAGGCGGGCGCGTGATCCTGGTCGAGCCGGACGTCCTGCTGACCGAGGCCTCGCGCCTGCCGGGGCTGGACGGGCAGAAGATGTCGAAGTCCTACAACAACACGATCGGGCTGCGCGAGGACGCCGCGACGGTGACCCGCAAGATTCGTACGATGCCGACCGATCCGGCGCGCGTGAAGCGCAACGATCCGGGCGATCCGGCGAAGTGTCCGGTGTGGCAGTTCCACCTTGCCTACTCGGACCAGGAGACCAAGGAGTGGGTCCAGCGAGGCTGCCGCAGCGCCGGCATCGGCTGCCTGGACTGCAAGCAGCCGGTGATCGATGCCGTCCTCGCCGAGCAGGCACCGATGCGCGAGCGCGCGCAACGCTATCTCGACGACCCGACGCTGGTGAAGAACATCGCGGCGGACGGCTGCGACAAGGCGCGCGAGCTCGCCCGCGAGACGATGCGCGAGGTGCGCGAGGTCATGGGGCTCGCCTACTCATGAGCACCGTGGTGGAGCTGCGCCCGGACGGCGTGCAGCCGCCGATCGCGCGCGTACGCGGCGAGCCGTGGATCGACATCCCGGCCGACCTCTACATCCCGCCCGATGCGCTGGAGGTCGTTCTCGAGCATTTCGAGGGTCCGATGGACCTTCTGCTCTACCTGATCCGCCGCGCGAACCTCGACGTGCTCGACATCCCGATGGCGAAGGTAACAGCGCAGTACCTCGAATACGTCGAGGCGATGCGGCACAAGAATCTCGAGCTCGCCGCCGAGTACCTGGTGATGGCGGCGATGCTGATGGAGATCAAGTCGCGCATGCTGCTGCCGCGGCCGAAGCACATCGAGGAGGAGGAGGACCCGCGTGCCGAGCTCGTGCGCAGGCTGCTCGAGTACGAGCGGATCAAGCTCGCGGCGCAGAAGCTCGACGCCTTGCCGCAACGCGGGCGCGACTTCGCCGCGATCGAGGTCTGGATCGACCAGACGGTGGTCGAGCGCCTGCCCGAGGTGAGCGTGCGTGACCTGGAGAACGCCTGGCGCCAGCTCCTCTCGCTCGCCCGGGTGCGACAGCACCACAAGGTCACGCGCGACGAGCTGTCGGTGCGCGAGCACATGACCGGTATCCTGCGGCAGCTCGCCGATGGCGGCTTCCGCGAGTTCGGCGAGCTCTTCGAACCCTGGCGCGGGGTCGCCGTGCTGGTGGTGAGCTTCCTCGCGCTGCTCGAGCTCGCGCGCGAGACCCTGATCGAAGTCACGCAGGCCGCGCCGTACGCCCCCATCTACGTTAAGCTGGCACGCCATGCTGAATCCGAGTGAGGTGAAGACCGTCCTCGAGGCCGCGCTCCTCGCGGCGCAGGAGCCGCTATCGATCGGGCAGCTGCGCAAGCTCTTCGACGAGGAGATCGGCCCCGACACCGTGCGCCGCCTGCTCGACGAGCTGCGCGGCGACTGGGGCGGGCGCGGTGTCGACCTCGTCAATCTGGCGAGCGGCTGGCGTTTCCAGACGCGGCCCGAGTTCCAGCGCTTCCTCGACCGCGTGAACCCGGAGAGGGCGCCGCGCTACTCGCGCGCGGTGCTCGAGACGCTCGCGATCATCGCCTACCGTCAGCCGGTCACGCGCGGCGACATCGAGGAGATCCGCGGCGTCACGGTGTCGCCGAACATCATCAAGACGCTCGAGGCGCGCGAGTGGATCGACGTGGTCGGGCATCGCGACGCTCCCGGGCGTCCCGCGCTCTACGCCACCACCAAGCGGTTCCTCGACGACCTCGGGCTGCGCTCCCTCGAGGAACTGCCGCCGCTGGAGGAAATCGCGCGCAGCCTCGAAGGAACCCACGCGGGAGCGCCTACCGATGCCGGCACCCAAGCCTCGTTCGACGACGCGGCCGCCGAGCCGCGGCCCGAAGCGCCCGCGGTCGAGGCGGCGGGCGACGCCGCTCCGGGCACCGCGCTCGCCACCGCACAGCAGTCCTGAGGCGCCAGCCGCCGGGCGGCGCGACGCGGCGGCCGAAACCGAACGCCGCCGGCCGCGCGATCGGCTGGACGGGAGGCGTCTGCCCCAGCGCGCACCGAAGGCGCCGGCCGCGCCCGCCGAAAAGCTGCAGAAGGTGCTCGCCGCGGCAGGGATCGCCTCGCGGCGCACGGTCGAGGCGTGGATCGCATCTGGCCGGATCGAGGTCAACGGCAAGCCGGCGCACATCGGGCAGCGGGTCGGCCCGCGCGACCGGATCCGGGTGGACGGACGCGCGTTGGCGGCGCAACCGGCGACTGCAGCACCGCGCGTCCTGCTCTACAACAAACCCGCCGGCGAAATCGTGTCCGCCGCCGATCCGCAGGGGCGGCCGTCGGTGTTCGAGCGGCTGCCCCGGGTTCGCGGCAGCCGCTGGATCGCGGTGGGCCGGCTCGACTTCAACACGAGCGGGCTGCTCGTCTTCACGACCTCCGGCGAGCTCGCGGCGCGGCTGATGCATCCGCGCTACGCGATCGAGCGCGAGTACGCCGTGCGGGTGCAGGGCGCACTCACCGAGGACCACGTGCGCCGGCTGCTGCGCGGGGTGCCGCTGGCAGACGGGCCGGCGCGTTTCGACACGCTCGTCGACGCGGGCGGGCAGGGCGCCAACCACTGGTACCGCGTGACGCTGCGCGAGGGTCGCAACCGCGAGGTTCGGCGCATGCTCGAGGCACTGGGGCTGCGGGTGAGCCGCCTGATCCGACTGCGCTTCGGACCGATGGCCCTGCCGCCAGGGTTGAAGCGCGGGCAGTGGCGGGAGCTCCGGACGCGAGGACGTGGCGGGGCTTCTGGCGCAGCTGCCGGCCGCCGCCCCGCGGTCGGTGCCTGCCGCGTCCGGGTGATCGGCGCCGGCACCCGGCGCCGCGGGTGTGTATCCCGTTGTCTGGACGGGCCTTCCCTGTTAGAATCCGCCTCCGATAAGAGGATGGGCCGCGTGCCCATTTTTTGTTTGTAGCGTGAACATGCGAGGCATCGAAGCAGTGCTCGAGCGAACCGTGGCCGGGCTCGGATACGAGTTGGTGGACGCCGAACTGCCAGCGCGCGGCCGGCTGGTACGGGTGTTCATCGACCGGCCGGCGGCGGCCGGTGCCGTGCCCGGACATGCCGCGGCGCCGGCCGTGACCGGCGCGTCGCAAGGCGGTATCTCGGTCGAGGACTGCGAGCGCGTGAGCCGCCACCTCGAGCGCGTGCTCGCGGTCGAGGGGTTCGACTACGACCGCCTCGAGGTGTCGTCGCCGGGGCTCGACCGAGTGCTCAAGACCGCGGCGCACTTCCGGCGCTTCGCCGGCCAGGAGGCGGAGCTTCGCCTGCGCGTGCCGGTGGGCAACCGGCGACGCTTCACCGGCGTGCTGCGCGGTGCGACCGAAGCGGCGCTCGACCTCGAGGTCGACGGCGCCGTAATGAGCGTCCCGTTCGAGAATCTGGAGAAAGCCCGGCTGGTGCCGAAGCTGTAGGAGAAAGTCGAGATGAGCCGCGAGCTGCTGCTGCTGGTCGACGCGCTGTCGCGCGAGAAGAACGTCCCCAAGGACATCGTCTTCGGCGCGCTCGAGCTCGCCCTCGGCTCGGCCACCAAGAAGCGCTTCAACGAGGAGGTCGAGGTGCGCGTCGCGATCGACCGCAACACCGGGGACTTCGAATCGTTCCGGCGCTGGCAGGTTGTCCCCGATGACGCGGTCGAGTTCCCTGGCCACCAGATCCCGCTTTCCGAGGCGCAGAAGCAGTACGGCGACGTGCAGGTCGAGGACTACATCGAGGAGCCGCTCGAGCCGGTCGAGTTCGGGCGTATCGGCGCGCAGGCGGCAAAGCAGGTGATCCTGCAGAAGATTCGCGATGCCGAGCGCGAGCAGATCCTGCAGGACTTCCTGGCGCGCAACGACAAGCTGGTGACGGGCACGATCAAGCGAATGGAGCGTGGCAACGCCGTCATCGAGTCCGGCCGGGTGGAGGCGATCCTGCCGCGCGACCAGATGATCCCGAAGGAGAACCTGAGAATCGGCGACCGATGCCGCGCGTATCTGCTCAAGATCGACCGCACGCTGCGCGGGCCACAGCTCGTGCTGTCGCGCACCGCTCCCGAGTTCATCATCGAGCTCTTCCGGCTCGAGGTGCCGGAGATCGAGGAGGGCCTGCTCGAGATCAAGTCGGCGGCGCGCGACCCCGGAGTGCGCGCCAAGATCGCGGTGCACACCACCGACCGGCGCATCGACCCGATCGGTACCTGCGTCGGCATGCGCGGGTCGCGGGTGCAGGCGGTCACGCAGGAGCTCGCCGGCGAGCGCGTGGACATCGTGCTTTGGTCGGCCGATCCGGCGCAGTTCGTGATCGGTGCGCTCGCGCCGGCAGAGGTGCAGTCGATCGTCGTCGACGAGGAGAAGCACTCGATGGACGTGGTGGTGGACGAGGAGAACCTCGCCATCGCGATCGGTCGCTCCGGGCAGAACGTGCGGCTCGCCTCCGAGCTCACCGGCTGGCAGATCAACCTCATGACCGAGGAGGAGAGCCAGAAGAAGACCGAGGAAGAGACCGCCGCGACCCGCCAGCTCTTCATGGAGAAGCTCGACGTCGACCAGGACGTCGCTGACACGCTGGTGCAAGAGGGGTTCTCCACGCTCGAGGAGGTTGCCTACGTCCCGGTCAACGAGCTGCTCGAGATCGAGGGGTTCGACGAGGCGGTGGTGAACGAGCTGCGTTCGCGCGCGCGCGACGCGCTGCTGGTGCAGGCCATACGCAGCGAGGAGAGCATCGAGAACGTCGACCCGGAGCTGCTGCAGCTCGAGGGCATGGACAGCGAGCTCGCGGCGAAGCTTGCTCAGGGCGGCGTGCGCACGCGCGACGACCTCGCCGACCTCGCGGTCGACGACCTGGTGGAGATCACGCAGATCGACGCGGAGCGGGCGAAGGCGCTGATCATGAAGGCGCGCGCGCACTGGTTCGCAGAGGAGTGAGGTAAGGACGCATGGCCCAATCGAGTGTCGCGCAGTTCGCGGGCGAGCTGAAGATGCCGCCGCAAGCGCTTCTGGAGCAGCTGCGCGCCGCCGGAGTGCACAAGAAGCTGGCGGAAGATCTGCTCACCGAGCAGGATAAGACCAAGCTGCTGGAGTATCTGCGCCGCTCGCACGGAGCGGCCGAGCCGAAGACCAAGATCACGCTGACCCGCAAGGAAACGAGCGCGATCCGCAAGGCCGACGCCTCCGGCAAGAGCCGCACGATCCAGGTCGAGGTGCGCAAGAAGCGCGTGTTCGTCAAGCGCGAGGCCGGCGAGACGCCGTCGGCGGTGCCCGAGGCAGTCCCGGCGCCAGCGGCGCCGGCGCCGGTGATCGACGCGCGCGAAGCGGAGCTGCGGGAGGAGGAGACGCGCCGCCAGGCCGAGCTGGCCGCACGGCAGGCAGCCGAGCTCGCCGAACGCCAGGAGCGCGAGCGGCGGCTCGCCGAGCAGCGCGCCGCCGAGGAAGCCGCGGCGAAGGCCGCGGCCGCGGCACCCGCGCCCGCGCCGGGCGCCGACACGACGCTGCACAAGGCGAAGACCGCCGGCGCGCCGTCGGCCGAAAGGAAGGCCAAGAAGCCGGTCAAGCAGGTCACGGTGTGGCGCGACGAAGGCGCGAAGAAGCGCACCATCAAGACACGCGGCGATTCGGGCGGCGGCGCCGCGGGCTGGCATACGCCGAAGGTAGCGCGCCACCGCCACACCGGCGGCGAGCAGCTGCAGCCCGCATTCCAGGCGCCCACCGAGCCGGTCGTGCGCGAGGTCCACGTGCCCGAGACGATCACCGTCGCCGATCTCGCCCACCGCATGTCGGTCAAGGCGGCCGAGCTGATCAAGATCCTGATGAAGCTCGGGCAGATGGTCACCATCAACCAGGTGCTCGACCAGGAGACGGCGATGATCGTCGTCGAGGAGATGGGTCACAAGGCGATCGCCGCGAAGATCGACGACCCGGAGGCCTATCTCGAGCAAGCGGCGCCGGCGCAGGTCGAGGCCGCGCTCGCCCCGCGCGCGCCGGTCGTGACGGTCATGGGCCACGTCGACCACGGCAAGACGTCGCTCCTCGACTACATCCGCCGCGCGAAGGTCGCGGCCGGCGAGGCCGGCGGCATCACGCAACACATCGGCGCCTACCACGTCGAGACGCCACGTGGAATGATCACCTTCCTCGACACACCCGGCCACGAGGCGTTCACGGCGATGCGTGCGCGCGGCGCGAAAGTGACCGACCTCGTCATCCTGGTGGTGGCGGCCGACGACGGGGTGATGCCGCAGACGGTCGAGGCGATCCACCACGCGAAGGCGGGCAACGTTCCGCTGGTGGTGGCACTGAACAAGATCGACAAACCCGAGGCAAACCCCGAGCGGGTCAAGCAGGGGCTCGTCGCGCAGGGCGTGGTGCCCGAGGAGTACGGCGGGGACGCGCCGTTCGTCCCGGTGTCGGCGAAGACCGGCAAGGGCGTCGACGACCTGCTCGAGAACGTGCTGCTGCAAGCCGAGGTGCTCGAGCTCAAGGCGCCGGTCGACGCGCCGGCGCACGGGATCGTGATCGAGGCGCGCCTCGACAAGGGCCGCGGCCCGGTGGCGACCGTGCTGGTGCAGTCGGGCACGCTCAAGCGCGGCGACGTCGTTCTGTGCGGGGCCGCCTACGGACGCGTGCGCGCGATGCTGGACGAGACCGGCCGCCCGGTGCCCTCGGCCGGGCCGTCGATTCCGGTCGAGATCCAGGGCCTCTCGGAAGTTCCGAACGCCGGCGAGGAGCTCGCGGTGCTTGCCGACGAGCGCAAGGCGCGCGAGATCGCGCTGTTCCGCCAGGGCAAGTTCCGCGACGTCAAGCTCGCCCGGCAGCAGGCGGCCAAGCTCGAGAACATGTTCGAGCAGATGGGCGAGGGCGAGGCGAAGGTACTGCCGCTGCTGATCAAGGCCGACGTGCAGGGCTCGCAGGAAGCTCTGGTGCACGCGCTCTCGCGGCTGTCGACCGAAGAGGTCAAGGTGAGCGTCGTTCACGCCGCGGTCGGCGGCATCACCGAATCGGACGTGAACCTCGCGCTCGCCTCGAAGGCGGTGATCATCGGCTTCAACACCCGCGCCGACGCGGCTGCGCGCAAGCTCGCCGAGACCGCGGGCGTGGATATCCGCTATTACAACATCATCTACGACGCCGTCGACGAAGTGAAAGCCGCGCTCTCTGGCATGCTCGCCCCGGAGAAGAAGGAAAACGTCCTCGGCCTGGTCGAGATCCGGCAGGTGTTCAGGATTTCCAAGGTCGGGACGGTGGCCGGGTGCTACGTGCTGGAAGGGCTCGTCCGCCGCAACGCCCGCGTGCGGGTGCTGCGCGACAACGTGGTGATCCACGACGGCGACCTCGACTCGCTGAAGCGCTTCAAGGACGACGTGCGCGAGGTGAAGTCCGGCTTCGAGTGCGGCCTCTCGCTGAAGAACTTCGACGATATCAAGGTCGGCGACCAGCTCGAGGCCTACGAAGTCCAGGAAGTCGCCCGGACGCTCTAGCCGACATCGGCCGCCGGAGGGGATGTATGAGGGGCTTGCCCCTTGTCCCGACTTGGGGCATATGCACAAGGCGAGTGGTCGCGCTTGCTCGTACGACCGGCGCTCGCGTCGCGCACCTGTCGGTCACCGATCGAAGCCGCCGCGAGCGCGCTCTGGCGAACCTATGAGAACCACGCCCAGAACCCGGCGCGTCGCCGACCAGATCCAGCGCGAACTCGCCGAGATCCTGCACACGGAGCTCAAAGACCCGCGCGTGCGCATGGTGACCATCACCGGGGTCGAGGTGAGCGCCGACCTCGCCCACGCCAAGGTCTACTTCAGCGCGCTCGCCGACGCGGCGACGCTCGCGGAGACCTCGGCGGGACTGCGGTGTGCCGCCGGCTTCCTGCGCTCGGCGCTCGGACGCCGCATGCGCATTCACAACATCCCGGAGCTCACGTTCGTGCACGACGCCACCGTCGAGCAGGGCGTGCGGCTTGCGCGCCTGATCGACGAGGCGATTGCCGGGCGCGACGACGGCAAGTAGGCCGCGCGCGCGATGGCGAGGAGCGTGCGGTCGCGCGCGAGCGGACGGCGCGAGGTGCACGGCGTCCTGCTGCTCGACAAGGCCCTGGGGATGTCGTCCAACCAGGCGGTGCAGGCCGTCAAGCGTCTGTACGCGGCGCCACGCGCCGGGCACACCGGAACGCTCGACCCGCTCGCCACCGGCCTGCTGGTGATCGCGCTCGGCGAGGCGACGAAGTTCGCCGGCGGGCTGCTCGCTGCCGACAAGAGTTACGCGGCGACGATCCGGCTCGGCATCACGACTGCGACCGGCGATGCCGAGGGCGAGGTGCTGGGGACACATCCGCCGCAGAGCTCGCGCGCGGAAGTCGAGCGGGCGCTGCGCGCGTTCGTCGGCGAGATCGAGCAGGTGCCGCCGATGCACTCCGCCCTGAAGAAGGGCGGCCGGCCGCTCTACGCCTACGCGCGGGCGGGCGAAACGGTCGAGCGGCAGCCGCGCCGCGTGACCGTTTACGCGCTCGAACTCGAGGCGTTCGACGGGCGCGACCTGCGGGTGCATGCGCGGGTCGGGAAAGGAACCTACCTCCGCACCCTCGCCGAGGACATCGGACGGCACCTTGGCTGTGGCGCCCACCTGGGGGCGCTCCGACGCACCGGCGTCGGGCGCTTCCGGGTGGAAGCAGCACTCACGCTGGACGCGCTCGAGCGCATCGAACCGCCGGGCCGCGCCCGGCTGCTGCATCCGGTGGACGCGATGCTCGCCGGCTTGCCGGAAGTGGCGCTGGATGCGGAGGGCGCCAGGCGTTTCCGCCACGGCCAGGCGGTTGCGCTCGCCGCCGGCGACGCGCCGGACGCGCCGGCGGCGGATTTGGTGCGCGTCTACGGGCCGGAACGGGTATTCCTCGGCCGTGGCGCGCGCGACGGGCGGACCGTGCGGCCCGAGCGCGTCGTGGTTCCGCTCGAGCGCAGTGCGCCTTGTGGAACCTCTTGAGCCGAGTGTAAAATAGCGGGTTTTCGAGAGAAGCCGAGCGCACAGGAAATGCCGACCACCACCGCCGACAAGGCGAAGATCATCGACGCGCACCAGCGCAAGCCGGGCGATACCGGCTCACCCGAAGTCCAGATCGCGCTGCTCACGGCGCGCATCAACGGCCTCGCCGACCACTTCAAGGCCCACGTCAAGGACCACCACTCCCGGCGCGGCCTGCTCAAGATGGTCAGCCAGCGGCGCCGAATGCTGGACTACCTCAAGCGCACGGATCTCGAGAACTACCGCAAGCTGATCGAGCAGCTTGGACTTCGCAAGTGACCTCGCCAACGCCCACACGGCCCCGCCGGTGGGCGTTTTGACGAACAGGATTTCCCTCCCGCTTCCCGCCGCCGGAATTGCGACCCCGGCTTACGCCGGCATCCGTCGCGGCGGCCTCTGAGCAAAGGAGCTGGCGTTGAACCCGATTCGCAAGACTTTCACCTACGGCGCCCATACGGTGACGCTGGAAACGGGCGAGATCGCTCGCCAGGCGACCGGCGCGGTCCTGGTCACCATGGACGACACGGTGGTGCTGTGTGCCGTGGTCGGATCGAAGGCGCCGCGACCGGGCGCCGATTTTCTGCCGCTCACGGTCGACTACGTCGAGAAAGCCTACGCCGCAGGGCGCATCCCGGGCGGCTTCTTCAAGCGCGAGGGGCGGCCCTCGGAGAAAGAGGTCCTCACCTCGCGCTTGATCGACCGCCCGATCCGGCCGCTCTTCCCGGACGGCTTCTACCACGAGGTGCAGGTCGTCGCGACCGTGATGTCGCTGAACCCCGACATCGATCCCGACATCCCGGCGATGATCGGCGTGTCTGCGGCGCTCACGCTTTCCGGGATTCCCTTCAACGGTCCGATCGGCGCGGGGCGCATCGGGTACGTCAACGGCGAGTACGTCATCAACCCGACGGCCGCCCAGCTGCGCGAGAGCGGACTCAATTTGGTGGTGGCGGGGACCGAGCATGCGGTGCTGATGGTCGAATCCGAGGCGCAGGAGCTCTCCGAGGAGGTGATGCTCGGCGCGGTGGTCTTCGGACACCAGCAGATGCAGACCGCGATCCAGGCGATCCTCGATCTCGCGGACGAGGCCGGGAAGCCGGCGTGGGACTGGAAGGCGCCGGAGAAGGACGCCGAGCTCGAGGGCCGCATCGTCGCCATGGCCGAGGCCGACCTGCGGGCGGCCTTCGAGGTGAAGCAGAAACAGGTGCGCAGCCAGCGCCTCGCCGAGATCGAGAAGCGTGTCCTCGATGCGGTCGTGCAGGGCGATGCCGCGCCGGACGCCAACTTCGTCAAGGACATCCTGTTCAACCTGCAGGCGAAGATCGTCCGCTCGCAGATCCTCGACGGCGAGCCGCGCATCGACGGCCGCGACACGCGCACGGTACGCCCGATTACGATCCGCGCCGGCGTGCTGCCGCGCGCGCACGGCTCGGCGCTCTTCACGCGCGGGGAGACGCAGGCGCTGGTCACCGCCACGCTGGGCACCGGCCGCGACGAGCAGATTATCGACGCGCTCGCCGGCGAGTACCGCGAGCGCTTCATGCTCCACTACAACATGCCGCCCTACGCAACCGGCGAGACCGGGCGGATGGGCGCGCCGAAGCGGCGCGAGGTCGGCCACGGCCGGCTCGCGAAGCGTGCAGTCGCCGCGGTGCTGCCGACCGCCGAGGATTTCGCCTACTCGATCCGCGTCGTCTCCGAGGTCACCGAGTCGAATGGATCGAGTTCGATGGCCTCGGTGTGCGGCGGCAGCCTCGCGCTGATGGACGCCGGTGTCCCGCTCAAGGCGCACGTCGCCGGGATCGCGATGGGCCTGATCAAGGAGGGCAACCGCTTCGCCGTCCTCACCGACATCCTCGGCGACGAGGATCACCTCGGCGACATGGACTTCAAGGTGGCCGGCACCGAGCAGGGCGTGACCGCGCTGCAGATGGACATCAAGATCGAGGGTATCACCAAGGAGATCATGCAGGTCGCGCTCGCGCAGGCGCGGGCGGGGCGCATGCACATCCTCGGGCTGATGCGCCAGGCGCTGGAGACCTCGCGCGCCGAGATCTCGAGCTACGCGCCGCGCATCATCAAGATCAAGATCAACCCGGAGAAGATCCGCGACGTCATCGGCAAGGGCGGCGTCGTGGTGCGCGCGCTGCAGGAGGAGACCGGCACGACGATCGAGATCGCCGACGACGGCACGATCAGCATCGCTTGCATCAGCTCCGAGGGCGGACTCGCGGCCAAGCGCCGGATCGAGGAGATCACGCAAGAGGTCGAGGTCGGACGCGTCTACGACGGCACGGTTCTGAAGCTACTCGACTTCGGCGCCATCGTCCAGGTGCTGCCCGGCAAGGACGGGCTGCTGCATATCTCGCAGATCAGCCAGCAGCGGGTGAACAACGTTTCCGACTTCCTCAAGGAAGGGCAGGCGGTGAAGGTGAAGGTCCTCGAGGCCGACGAGAAGGGTCGGCTGCGTCTGTCGATGAAGGCGGTCACCGAGGCCGAAGCGACCGCATCGGCGAGCTGACGCGGCCGAAAGCGCGCGAAGCGCACCCGAGCGGCGTCATCCCCGCGCACGCGGGGATCGTGCGCAGTCGTACTGCCGGAGTCCTATTTCCCCGATATCTCGCTTGCGGCGCTCTTGGGGATGACCGACCCGGACTCGCGGCCGAGGCTCGCCTGGATCCCCGAATTCGCGCCAGCGGCGCTCTCGGGGATGACCGTCGCTTACGCGACGGTCACTTGGCGACCTGGCGCTCGCGCATCTCGTCGAGCGTCTTGCAGTCGATGCAGAGCGAGGGCGGTCGGACGCGCGGCCAGACGCTCCAGCCCGATCTCGGCGCCGCACGACTCGCAGTAACCGTACTCGTCGGTCTCGATCTTGAGGATCGTCTCGTTGATCTTCTTGATCAGCTTGCGTTCTCGGTCGCGGTTGCGGAGCTCGAGCGCAATGTCCGATTCCTGTGTCGCGCGGTCGTTCGGGTCGGCGAAGAGGGTTGCCTCGTCCTGCATCGTGTGAACCGTCCGCTCGATGTCGGCCGACAGCTCCTCGCGGAGCGTCTCGAGCATCGACCGGAAATGCGCCCGCTGGCGATGGCTCATGTATTCCTCGCCCTTCTGCGGGACATAAGGGGCGACGGTCTTGCGCAGTGTCTCGGTTGGCATCGTGCACTCGGCTCTTGCTCCGCAGCGAAGGCGCCTAGATACCAGAAAAAGGGGGGTGGGCAAGCAAAAATCGCGCGAATTTTCAGCGCGTTGACCCCGAATGGGGGCGCGCGTAAACTACGTCGCCCCCGGGGTGTGGCGCAGCCTGGTAGCGCGTCTGGTTTGGGACCAGGATGTCGGAGGTTCGAATCCTCTCACCCCGACCAGTTCGTCGCGGCGCGTCGCCGATCTACCTCGTCGACGAAGCCGCGGGCGGCCCGGCAACGTGCCCGTAGCTCAACCGGATAGAGCATCAGCCTTCTAAGCTGACGGTTGTGGGTTCGAGTCCCTCCGGGCACGCCAGAACTCGCGTGCGGCAACGGTGGCGGTAGCTCAAAGGTAGAGTCCCGGATTGTGATTCCGGTTGTTGTGGGTTCGAGTCCCATCCGCCACCCCATTTGCGCCCGCCGCCTTCGGGGCGGGCTCACGGGGTGTTCCCCGCGGTCGTACGAACAAGGGGTGCCCCCTTGTCTATCCCCCGGCGTGGCAGCGTGGCGACGGCCTCGCACTGAGCCGCTCGGTTGCGTGACTCCGCGCGCGGCGCCTCGATGGCGAGGCGTACCGGCGACGCGCCCGCCGCCTTCGGGGCGGGCGCATGGGGTGTTCCCCGCGGTCGTACGAACAAGGGGGTGCCCCCCTTGTCTATCCCCGGCGTGGCAGCGTGGCGACGGCCTCGCACTGAGCCGCTCGGTTGCGTGACTCCGCGCGCGGCGCCTCGATGGCGAGGCGTACCGGCGACGCGCCCGCCGCCTTCGGGGCGGGCTCACGGGGTGTTCCCCGCGGTCGTACGAACAAGGGGGTGCCCCCTTGTCTATCCCCCGGCGTGGCAGCGTGGCGACGGCCTCGCACTGAGCCGCTCGGTTGCGTGACTCCGCGCGCGGCGCCTCGATGGCGAGGCGTACCGGCGACGCGCCCGCCGCCTTCGGGGCGGGCGCATGGGGTGTTCCCCGCGGTCGTACGAACAAGGGCGTGCCCCCTTGTATATCCCCGGCGTGGCAGCGTGGCGACGGCCTCGCACTGAGCCGCTCGGTTGCGTGACTCCGCGCGCGGCGCCTCGATGGCGAGGCGTACCGGCGACGCGCCCGCCGCCTTCGGGGCGGGCTCACGGGGTGTTCCCGCGGTCGTACGAACAAGGGGGTACCCCCTTGTATATCCCCCGGCGGGGCAGCGCTGTGACGGGGCCGCGCTGGACCGACTCGGTTGGTCGGGCCCTTCGCCGCTGGCGCCCCACCGAAGGTGGCGCGTACTGCTTGCGGCTCAGCGCACGGCCTTCGCGCGCTCGAGCTCGGTCCGCGGAATCACGCAGACCGCCTCGCCGCCGGCCGCGGTGCGCACCCAGGTGAACACCAGGCGCGGAAACGCCCGCTCGAGCGCGATACGCCCCGCGCCCACCTCGACGACAAGCAGACCGTGCTCGTGCAGGTGCGCGGCGGCGCGGTCGACGATCCGCCGCACGACGTCCAGGCCGTCGCGTCCGCCCGCGAGTGCGAGCCGCGGCTCGTGGCGGTACTCCGGCGGCAGGGCGCGCATCGAGGCCCGCGTCACGTACGGCGGATTCGAGAGAATCAGGTCGTAACGTGCGGCGCCAAGCGTGGCGAAGAGATCCGACCGCACGAGTCGCACGCGCGAGGCAAGCCGGTAGCCATCGACGTTGCGGCGCGCGACCGCGAGCGCGCCGGGCGCGACGTCGGAAGCATCGACGCGCGCCCGCGGATAGGCGAGCGCGGCGAGGATCGCCAGGCAGCCGGATCCGGTGCACAGGTCGAGCACGCGCCGCACGGGAGGCCCCGCGAGCCAAGGCGCGAGGCCGTCGGGCAGCAGCTCCGCGATGTGCGAGCGCGGCACGATGACGCGCGAGTCGACGTAGAACCGGTGGTCTTGCAGCCACGCTTCGTGGAGCAGGTAGGCGAGCGGCGTGCGGGTCTCGACGCGCCGGCGCGCGAGGCGCGCCAAGCGCCGCGCGCCGGCGCCGCCCACCGGCCGTGCGAGCGCGCCCGCGAGCGCATCGAACCCGATGCCGAGCACGCTGCATACGAGCCACGCGGCCTCGTCGCGCGCGTTGTGCGTCCCGTGGCCGAAGGCGAGCCGCGCGGCGCCGAAGCGGCGTGCGAGATCGTTCCACCACTCGCCGACGGTCCGCGGCGCGGCCGGCGCGGGACGCCGCGGCCCGGTCAAGCGAGCAGCTTGCCGAGCACGCGTAGATAGATCTCGGCGAGCGGATCGACCGCAGTGAGCGCGACGTGCTCGTCGACCTTGTGAATGGAGGCGTTCACCACGCCGAATTCGACCACCTCCGGGCAGATCTCGGCGATGAAGCGCCCGTCGGAAGTGCCGCCGGTGGTCGACACCTCGGTCACAATCCCGGTGACCTCGCGGATCGCCGCGCGCAGCGCATCGACCAGCGCGCCGCGCGCGGTAAGAAACGGCTGCGCCGAGAGCGACCATTCGATCGCCCAGTCGAGGCCGTGCCGGTCGAGAATCTCCTTCACCCGCGCCTGCAGCGCCTCGGCGCTGCTCGCCGTTGAGAAGCGGAAGTTGAACAGGACCACGAGCTCGCCGGGAGTGACGTTGGTCGCGCCGGTGCCGGCGTGGACATTCGAGATCTGCCACGTCGTGGGCGGGAAATGCGCGTTGCCGCGATCCCATTCGGTCGACGCGAGTTCGGCGAGCGCCGGCGCGGCGAGGTGCACCGGGTTACGGGCCAGATGCGGATAGGCGACGTGCCCCTGCACGCCGCGCACCACGAGGCGCCCGGAGAGCGAGCCACGCCGGCCGTTCTTGATCGTGTCGCCGAGGCGCGCCGCCGACGTCGGCTCGCCGACGATGCAGTAGTCGATGCGCTCGCCGCGCGCGCGCAGCCGCTCGACGACCTTGGCGGTGCCGTCGACGGCGACCCCCTCCTCGTCGGAGGTGAGCAGCAGCGCGACCGAGCCGCGATGGTCCGGACGGGCACGCACGTAGCGCTCAACGGCGGTGACGAACGCGGCGACGGCGGTCTTCATGTCGGCGGCGCCGCGCCCGTAGAGCCGACCGTCGCGCTCGGTCGGCCGGAACGGATCGGAGCGCCACTTCTCGCGCGGCCCGGGTGGCACGACATCGGTGTGCCCGGCGAGGACGACGAGCGGCGCCTGCACCCCGTGGCGCGCCCACAGATTCTCGACCGGTCCGCTCGGCACGCGTTCGAGCGCGAAGCCGAGCGGCCGCAGCCGCTCGGCGATCAGCGCCTGGCAGCCGGCGTCGTCCGGCGTCACCGACGCCCGCGCGATGAGCGCGCGGGCGAGCTCGAGGGTCTCGCTCATCTCGCGTGGGGCAGCGTCGTCCAGCGCAACGCGCGCCGCGCGAAGTCTAGCAGGCGTGACGCCCTTCGCGCCCCGGGGGCGGCACGTCAGGCGGCGCGCTCGTCCTGGTCGAGCGAGAGCTTGAACTCCGCAAACGAGGCGCTCGCCGGCTTGTCGGCGGGCTTCTCCGCTGGCTTCTGGCTGGGCGCGTCGCTGCCGAGCTGCGCGTTGTTGATCTGCCAGAGCAGGTTGTTGGCCGAGTCGGCGTTCGCCAGCGCCTCGTCCTGCGAGATGACGCCTTCCCTGATCATCTTGAACAGCGACTGCTCGAAGGTCTGCGAGCCGGGCGACATGCTCTTCTCCATCGCCTCCTTGATCTCGTTCACCTCGCCCTTCTCGATCAGATCGGCGACGTGGCGCGTGTTGAGCAGCACCTCGACCGCCGGCGAGCGGCCGCCCGTGAGGTTCTTGATCAGCCGTTGCGAAACCACGCACTTGAGCGATGCGGACAAGTCCTGCAGCAGTGCCGGCCGGTTTTCCAGCGGGTAGAAGCTGATGATACGGTTGAGCGCGTGGTAGCTGTTGTTGGCATGCAACGTCGCCAGACACAGGTGCCCGGACTGTGCGTACGCGATCGCCGCGGTCATCGTCTCGCGGTCGCGAATCTCCCCGATCAGGATCACGTCCGGCGCCTGCCGCATCGCGTTCTTCAGCGCGATGTAGTAGGACTTCGCGTCGGTGCCGAGCTCGCGCTGGTTGACGATCGACTTCTTGTGCTTGAACAGGAACTCTATCGGGTCCTCGATCGTTATGATATGACCCGACATCAGCGCGTTGCGATGGTCGATCATCGCCGCGAGCGAGGTGGACTTGCCCGAGCCGGTGGCTCCGACCATCAGGACCAGGCCGCGCTTCTCGAGCACCACTTCCTTCAGCACCTGGGGCAGTCCGAGCGTGTCGAACTTCGGTACCTCGCCCGGGATGTAGCGCACCACCACGCCGGGCGTGGTGCGCTGCATGAAGCAGCTCACGCGGAAGCTGCCGAGCCCCTGAATCGGGTAGGACGTGTTCAGCTCGAACTCGTCCTCGAACTCCTTCAGCTGGCGCTCGTTCAGGATCTCCCTCATGAGCGAGCGCACCGCGTCGGGGGTCACGATCTGCTGGTTGATCGGCATCGTCGTGCCGTTGATCTTGATGTTGATCGGCGCGCCGCACGAGATGAAGATGTCCGAGGCCTTCTTCTCGGCCATCAGCTCAAGCAGGCGTCGCATCGCAGCCATCGCATCCTCCTGGGCGGTCTGGTGTAGAAGCCGTGCCGAGGGACGCTGTGCGCGCACCGCAAGGGGTCTGCAAGTGGCCCAGCCTCTTGTCCCCCCGGAGAAATACTACACGAGGGAGTCCTACCCCTGCTCGTGCGCGAGCTCTATCGGCGCTTTCTACTCTCCCCGCAGCAGTTCGTTTATACCGGTCTTCGCGCGGGTCTTGGCGTCGACCCGCTTGACGATGACGGCACAGTAAAGCGCGTATTTTCCGTCGGGGGAGGGCAGCGTTCCAGGAACTACTACCGATCCGGCCGGGACGCGCCCGTAGCTCACCTCGCCGGTCGCGCGGTCGTAGATCCGGGTGCTGGCGCCGATGAATACGCCCATCGACACAACCGCGTTCTCCTCGACCACCACCCCCTCGACGATCTCGGAGCGGGCGCCGATGAAACAGTTGTCCTCGATGATGGTCGGTCCGGCCTGCACCGGCTCCAGCACGCCGCCGATGCCGACGCCCCCCGAGAGATGCACATTCCTGCCGATCTGGGCGCAGGACCCAACGGTCGCCCACGTGTCGACCATGGTTCCCTCGTCCACGTACGCGCCGATGTTGACGTAGGACGGCATCAGCACGACGTTGCGCGCGACGTAGGCGCCGCGGCGCGCGGTCGCCGGGGGCACGACGCGGAAGCCGCCGGCGGCGAAGTCGGCAGCCGAGTAACCGGCGAACTTGGTGGGCACCTTGTCGAAGTAGCGCGTTGCGCCGCCTTCCATCACCGCGTTGTCCTGCAGTCGGAAGGAGGAGCAGCACCGCTTTCTTTATCCACTGGTGGGTATGCCAGCGGCCGCCGATCTTCTCGGCGACGCGCAGCTCGCCGCGGTCGAGCCGCGCGAGCACCTGGTCCACCGCGGTGCTCAGCGCAGCGCTGGCGTCCGCAGGTGACAGCTGGGCGCGGTCCTCCCACGCCTGGTCGATGATCTTCTCGATGTCCTGCATGGCTCCTGTCGGCACCAGTGCCTATCTCAAGATGCACACGGGATCGCGAAAGTGGGGATATACAAGGGGTTCGCCCTCGCGCGTAAGACCTCGGTCCGGGAAGAAGCACGGCCATGATCTCGAGTGAGCTTCTACAGTGTCTCGGCAAAGCGTCTGATCCGCTCGATACCCTCGATGCATTCCTCGAGCGAGGCCACGAGCGCGACGCGCACGTAACCGCGGCCGGGATTCTCGCCGTGGGCGTCTCGCGCGAGGTAACTCCCCGGCAGCACTGTCACATTATAGTCGCGGTATAACTCGCGGGCGAAGACGTCGTCGGCGACCGGCGTTCGGATCCAGAGGTAGAAGCCGCCGTCGGGACGGGTGGTCTCGAGCGGGGCGACGATGCGCGGCAGTGCGACGTCGAACTTGCGACGGTAGAGTGCACGGTTCTCGGCGACGTGCGCCTCGTCGCGCCACGCCGCCTCGCTCGCCGCCTGCACCGCCAGGCTCATCGCGCTGCCGTGATAGGTGCGGTAGAGCAGAAACTTGCGCAGGACCTCGGCGCTGCCGGCGGCGAAGCCGGAGCGCATGCCAGGGACGTTGGAGCGCTTCGAAAGGCTCGAGAGCACCACCAGCCGCGGGTAGCCGGCGCGGCCGAGCCGCACGGCGGCCTCGAGCGCGCCGAGCGGCGGGTGTGCCTCTTCGGGGTAGAGCTCGGAGTAGCATTCGTCCGAGACGACCACGAACCCCCAGCGGTCGGCGAGCTCGAATACGCGACGCCATTCCTCGAGCGGCATCACGCGGCCGGTCGGGTTTGCGGGCGAGCAGGCATAGAGGAGCTGCGCGTGCCGCCACACCTCGTCCGGCACGCGGTCGAGATCGAGCGCGAAGCCGCACGCGCGGACCTGGTTGACGAAGTACGGCGCGGCACCCGCGAGCAGGGCCGCGCCCTCGTAGATCTGGTAGAACGGGTTCGGGCACACCACCGTCGCGCGCGAGTCGCGCGCATCGACCACTGTCTGCGCGATGGCGAACAGCGCCTCGCGCGAGCCGTTCACCGGCAGCACCTGGGTCTCGGGATCGATCGCCGGCAGGCGGTAGCGCCGCTCGAGCCAGACGGCGATCGCCGCGCGCAGGGAGACCGAGCCCTTGGTCGCCGGGTAGGCCGACAGTCCGCCGAGATTCTCGGTCAGCGCCCGCTTGACGAGCTCCGGCGTGGCGTGTTTCGGCTCGCCGATCGACAGGCTGATCGGCGCCAGCGCAGGATTGGGCGCGACCGGCGCGAACAGCGCGCGCAGTTTCTCGAACGGGTAGGGCTGCAGCTTTTCGAGGTTCGGGTTCACTTTGCGCGCCCGCCAGCAGACTTCGGCACCGGCGGGGCGATCAGCGCCCGCCCGCCGGCGCGAACCGCGGCGGCTCGATCTCGATGCCGCGCTGCCAGCGCGCCTTTCGGTGCTCCGCGACCACCGTCGTGTGGATGCCGCCGCGCACCCCGAAACGCGCGGTGACGCGCGCGAAGCGCGGCGCGACCGCGCGCACCAGGTCGTCCAGGATGCGGTTGGTCACCGCTTCGTGGAAAGCGCCCTCGTTGCGGAACGACCAGACATAGAGCTTCAGGCTCTTCAGCTCGACGCAGCGGCGGTCGGCGACGTAGTCGACATAAATCGTGGCGAAGTCGGGCTGACCCGACATCGGGCACAGGCAGGTGAACTCCGGAATTTCCATGTGGATCAGGTAGTCGCGCTGCGGTGCCGGATTCGGGAAGGTGGCGAGCGCCTTGCTCGGTCGGGGAGGGCATCGGTGGGCTGGGCCGGTGGGGCGAAGTGCTATTATAGCGGCCGTGATTTTCGCCCAATAAGTGCGGCACGCGAGCCGCTGCCACCGTCTCCACCCACCTCTCGGCCGAAACACCACCTTGCGCCTCAATCAGATCAAGCTCGCCGGATTCAAGTCGTTCGTCGATCCGACCCACATCGACATGCCCGGCCGCCTGGTCGGCGTCGTCGGACCCAACGGCTGCGGCAAGTCGAACATCATCGATGCCGTGCGCTGGGTGCTCGGCGAGACCAGGGCCTCGGCGCTGCGCGGCGAGTCGATGCAGGACGTGATCTTCAACGGCTCGGCGCTGCGCAACCCGGTCGCCCGGGCGAGCGTCGAGCTGGTGTTCGACAACTCGCTCGGCAAGGCGGCCGGGCAGTGGTCGCAGTACGCCGAGATCGCGGTGAAACGCGTCCTGCAGCGCGACGGCGAGTCCTCGTATTTCATCAACAACACCCACGTGCGGCGGCGCGACGTGCAGGACATCTTCCTCGGCACCGGCGTCGGCCCGCGCGCCTACGCGATCATCGAGCAAGGCATGATCTCGCGGGTGATCGAGGCGCGGCCGGAGGAGCTGCGCGTCTTCCTCGAGGAGGCCGCGGGCGTTTCGAAATACAAGGAGCGGCGGCGCGAGACCGAGCACCGGCTCGAGGACACGCGCGAGAACCTCGCGCGCGTGGACGACATCCGCCGCGAGCTCGATGGGCAGATCGAGAAGCTCGCCCAGCAGGCGGAGGTCGCGCGCGAGTACAAGGCGCTGCAGGCCGAGGCGCACCTGACGCAGAACCTGCTGTGGCTGCTGCGCCGGCAGGAGGCGGCGAGCGAGGCGGAGCGCCAGCGGCGCGAGATCGACAAGGCGGCGAACGAGCTCGAGGGCGAGACCGCACGGCTGCGCGAGGTCGAGCGCCGGCTGGAGACCGCACGCACCGAGCACTACGCGGCCGCCGACGCGGTGAGCGCCGCACAGGGCGCGCTGTACGACGTCAACACCGAGGTCTCGCGCCTGGAGGCCGAGATCCGCTTCATCGGCGAGACGCGCCAGCGGCTCGAGGCGCAGGTCGGACAGCTCGCGCTGCAGCTCGAGCAGTGGGCACGCGGCCGCGCGGAGTTAGACGAGGCGCTCACGCTGTGGGGCGGGCGCAAAGGCGGCGGCGGCCGCGCGCATCGAAGCCGCCGAGGCGCGCGCAGCCGAGGAGCAGGCGCAGCTCCCGGGCGCCGAGCAGGCCTACCGCGCCGAGCAGGAGCGGCTCGCCGGGGCGCGCAGCGCGATCGCGCGCGCCGAGCAGGCGCTGCAGGTGGAGCAGACCACGGCTGCGCACGTCGGCCGGGTGCTGCAGCAGCTGGAAGTGCGTGCGGAGCGGCTCGCCGCCGAGCGCGCCGAGCTCGCCGAGCCCGATCCCGCGCGGCTGGAGGAGCTGCGCGCGCAGTCGGAGGCCGCCGCGGGCGAGATCGCGCGGCTCGGCGCGCAGATCGAGGCGGCCGAATCGGAGCGCGCGTCGCGCGAGACCGCCGAGCGCGCGGCGCTCGAGGCGCTGCAGCAGCTCGAGCGCGACCGCAGCACGCTCGAGGGGCGGCTCTCGACGCTGAAACGCATCCAGGAGCGGGTCGAGGAGAACGAGCAGATCCAGGATTGGCTCGACCGCCACGCGCTCGCTGCCCTGCCGCGGTTGTGGCAGAAGATCACCGTGGAGTCGGGCTGGGAGGTGGCCGTCGAGTCGGTGCTGCGCGAGCGGCTGCACTCGCTCGAGCTCGCCGACCCCGCCGCCATCCAGCAGCTGCTCGAGGATCCGCCCTCGGCAAGGCTCGCGGTGTTCGCACGTGGCGAGCATCCCGCCTCACCGCGCCCCGCGACGGGCCTGCCGGCGCTCGCATCGCTGGTGCGCTACGGTGATCCCGGCGTGCGCGGGCTGGTCGAGGAGTGGCTGGCCGGCTACTACGCGGTGGAGGGCACGCCGCGCCTCATGGAGCGTATGGCCCTGCCGGGCGGGGCGGTGCTCGTGAACCGCGAAGGGCACCAGTTCGGCCGCTTCTCGGTGAGCTTCCACGGACCGGACTCCGGCGACGCCGGTATCCTGGTGCGCCAGCGCGAGATCGAGACTCTCGGCGCGGAGCTGGCGGGCTACGCGGCGCAGATCGCCGTCGCGCGGTCCGAGCTCGCACGCGAGGAGGCGGCACTGGTGGAATGCCGCGCGCGGCTTGCGGCGGCACGCGGACGCGAGGCCGAACTGAAGCAGGCGCGCCACGCGCACGAGCTCGAGCATCTGCGTTTGACGGAGAACGCGACCCGCGTGCGCGAGCGCAGCGAGCAGATCGGCCGCGAGCTCGACGAGATCGGGCTGCAGCAGGCGGCCGAGCGCGAACGCCAGCGTGCGGCCGAGGCGAACATCCTTGCCTACCAAGGCGGGATCGACCGCGAGTACGATGCCCATGAGAAGATCAAGGCGGCGCACGACGCCGCCGAGCAGCGGCTCGATGCACAGCGCCAAGCGGTCCAGGCGGCAGAGCACGAAGTGCGGGAGGCACAGTTCGCATCACGCGAATGTATAAACAAAATTAGCGAGTTAGAGAGATCTCTTAAGACATTACTTCAACAAATTTCGGAGGCTGGTGAACGCCGCGAAAGCGCGCTTGCCGAACTCCGGGGGCTGGAGGACGCCGCGCTGCGCGCAAGCTTGGAGGGCGCCCTCGAGACGCGGCTCGCCCGCGAGGAGGCGGTGGCCGCCGCGCGCAATCATCAGGAGACGCTCGGCGCGCAGCTGCGCGCGGCCGAGGAGACGCGGCTCGCATCCGAGCAGCGGCTGCCGCCGCTGCGCGATCGCATTGGCGAGCTGCGCCTCAAGGAGCAGGCGGCGCGGCTGAACCACGACCAGTACGCGAGCCAGCTTGCCGAGGCGGGCGCCGACGAGGCGGTGCTCGCGGCAAGCCTCGAGAAGGGCATGCGGCCAAACGCGCTGCAGGCCGAGATCGGGCGCTTGCACCAGGAGATGGAGGCGCTCGGGGCGATCAATATGGCGGCGCTGGACGAGCTCGCGGCGTCGCAGGAGCGCAAGGCCTTCCTCGACGCGCAGGCGACCGACCTCGCCGAGGCGCTTGCGACGCTCGAGAACGCGATCCGGCGCATCGACCGCGAGACGCGGGAGATGCTGCGCCAGACGTTCGACGACGCGAACCGCAACTTCGCCGCGCTCTTCCCCGGACTGTTCGGCGGCGGCGAGGCGCGCCTGGTGATGACCGGCGAGGAGATCCTCGACTGCGGTGTGGAAGTGCGCGCGCAGCCGCCAGGCAAGCGCACCTCGACGATCCATCTGCTGTCGGGCGGCGAGAAGGCGCTGACCGCGATCGCGCTGGTGTTCTCGCTCTTCCAGCTGAACCCGGCGCCGTTCTGCCTGCTGGACGAGGTCGACGCGCCGCTCGACGACACCAACACCGAGCGCTTCTGCGCCCTGGTGCGCAAGATGGCCGAGAACACGCAGTTCGCCTTTATCAGCCACAACAAGATCACCATGGAGATCGCCGAGCAGCTGATCGGCGTCACCATGCAGGAGTCGGGGGTCTCGCGGGTGGTCGCCGTGGACATCGAGGAGGCGCTGCGCATGAAGGAAGCCGTCGCGGCATGATGCCGTGCCGTGACGCGCGGTCGGCGGCCGGCGGCGCCTCGTGAGCGATCTGCAGCTCAGCCTGCTGGTCATCGGTCTGCTGGTGGTCGCCGGCGTGTTGGCGTACAACCGCTGGCAGGAACGCAAGCTCGGCCGGCGCGGCGACGCGGCGTTCGGGTCGCGGCACGAGGACGTGTTGCTGCGCGCCGGCGCACCGGCCGACACGCCGCCGCCCGCCGGTGCCGAGCGCCGCGACGACGAGCCGCTGCCGGTGACGCGCCACGCGATGGAGCACACGATCGACGCCAACGGCGTTCCGCACGCGCCCGCGGGTGCGGCGCCGCCGGCGGCCGCCGCCGAGGACGCCGGCCTAGGCATGCTCGACGAGGCGGTCGACTGCATCGTCGCCCTCGAGCTGCCCACCGCGGCGGCGGGGGTCGAGCTACTGCGGCAGGCCGAGGCGCTCGCGCATGCCGGGTTGACACGTCCGATCCACTGGGAGGGTTTCGACGGCGCGGACGGTGCGTGGGAAGCGCCGCTCGCGTCGAAGCGCTATGCCCGCGCGCGGGTGGGCATGCAGCTCGCGAACCGCAGTGGTCCTGCGACCACGGAGGACATAAGCGCGTTCTTCGAGGGCGTCCAAGAGGCCGCGCTCGCGCTCGGTGCGGAGATCGATCTGCCCGACCCGCAGGAGGCGCTTGCGCGGGCGGTCGAGCTCGACCGGCTGTGCGCCGAGTTCGACGTCCAGGTCGGGCTGAACGTGATTGCTGCCGGGGGCGCGACTTTCCCGGGGACGAAAATCCGGGCGCTCGCCGAGAGCGCCGGCATGCAGCACGGCAAGGACGGACGCTACCACCGTCTGGGCGAGGGCGGCGCCGAGCATTTCGGCTTGGCGAACCTGGAACCGATGCCGTTCCACGCCGAGACCATGCGCGGGCTCGCGACACAGGGAGTGACGGTGATCCTCGACGTACCACGCGCGCCGGGCAGCGGCGCCACGTTCCGCGCCTTCGTCGAGTTCGCGCGCAAGGCCGAGCAAGCGCTGGGCGGCACGCTGGTCGACGACAACCGCAAGCCGATCGACCAGCCGGCGCTCGATTCGATCGCGATGCAGCTCGAGGCGATCCAGAAGACGATGGCCTCGCGCGGCGTCGCGGCCGGCAGCACGCTCGCCCTGCGCCTGTTCGCCTGAGGCGCCAAGTGGCTCGTCGCGACGTCACCGCGCGCGTGGAGCAGCTGCGGTGCGCGATCGACGAGCACAACTACCGCTACTACGTCCTCGACGCGCCGACCATCAGCGACGCGGCGTACGACCATATGTTCCGCGAGCTCCTGGCGCTGGAGGCCGAGCACCCCGAGCTCGTCTCGCCCGACTCGCCGACGCAGCGCGTCGGCGGTGCGCCGCTGGCGGCCTTCGCCAGTGTGACGCACCGCGTGCCGATGCTCTCGCTCAACAATGCGTTCGACGAGGAAGAGGTCGCGGCGTTCGACCGCCGCGTGCACGAGTCGTTGGAACGCGAACACGTGCAGTACGACTGCGAGCCGAAGTTCGACGGGCTGGCGATCAGCCTCCTCTACCAGGAGGGGGTATTCGTACAGGGCGCGACGCGCGGCGACGGTTACACAGGCGAGGACGTCACCGCCAACCTGAAGACCATCCGCAGCATCCCGCTGCGCTTGCGCGGAACGTCGTTTCCGCGCGCGCTGGAACTGCGCGGCGAGGTGATCCTGTACCGAGCGGACTTCGCGCGCCTGAACGAGGCACAGCGCAACCGCGGCGAGAAGGAGTTCGTCAACCCGCGCAACGCGGCGGCCGGCAGCCTGCGGCAGCTCGACCCGCGGATCACCGCCGCACGGCCGCTGCGCTTCTTCGCCTACGGCGTCGGCCACGTCGAGGGCGGCAGGCTGCCGGCGACCCAGAGCGGTCTACTCGATCTGCTGCTCGAGGCGGGGCTGCCGGTATGCGCCGAGCGCGCGGTAGTGTCCGGCCTGGACGGTCTGCTCGCCTTCCACGCCGACCTCTTCGGCAAGCGGCCCGCGCTTCCATACGAGATCGACGGCGTCGTGTACAAGGTCGACCGCATTGCCGATCAGCAGCGGCTCGGGTTCGTTTCGCGCGCGCCGCGTTTTGCGGTTGCGCACAAGTTCCCGTCGGAGGAGGCGACCACCGAGGTCGTGGACATCGAGGTGCAGGTCGGGCGCACTGGCGCGGTGACGCCGGTCGCCCGGCTGAGGCCGGTGTTCGTCGGCGGTGTCACTGTCACCAACGCCACGCTGCACAACGAGGACGAGGTGCACCGCAAGGACGTGCGGGTTGGCGACACGGTGGTGGTGCGCCGTGCCGGGGACGTGATCCCCGAAGTGCTGCAGGTCGTCCCCGGCAAGCGGCGCGGCCATCCGCCCGTCTTCCACCTGCCGAAGAAGTGCCCGGTGTGCGGCTCGGCGGTGATCCGGCTGCCCGGCGAGGCGATCGCCCGTTGCTCGGGCGGTTTGGTCTGCGCGGCGCAGCGCAAGCAGGCGCTGCTGCACTTCGCGTCGCGCCGCGCCATGGACGTCGACGGGCTCGGCGAGAAGCTGGTCGATCAGCTGGTGGATCGGGGTCTGGTCCGCACGCCTGCCGATCTCTACGCACTCACGCTCGAGCAGCTCGCCGGGCTCGAGCGCATGGGGGAGAGATCCGCGCAGCGTTTGCTCGACGCCCTGGCGAAATCCAAGGGCACGACGCTGGCGCGCTTCGTTTACGCGCTCGGCATCCGCAACGTCGGCGGGGCGACCGCGAAGGATCTCGCAGCGCATTTCGGGCGCCTCGATGCGCTGATGGCGGCCGGCGAAGCCGAGCTGGAGGAAGTCGCCGACGTCGGCCCGGTGGTCGCTGCCTCGGTGCGCCGTTTCTTCGGCGAGCAGCACAACGTCGAGGTCGTCCGAGCGCTGCGCAGGGCGGGGGTCACCTGGGCCGAAGGCGAGCCAAGGCGGTCGACGCGCGGACCAGCGTTCGACAAGACGTTCGTCCTCACCGGTGCCCTGCCCGACATGACCCGCGAGGCGGCGACCGCGCTGATCGAGGCTCACGGCGGCAAGGTGAGCGGGTCGGTGTCGACGAGAACCGACTACGTGGTGGCGGGCGCCGAGCCGGGCAGCAAGCTCGACAAGGCGCGTGCGCTCGGCATCGCGGTAATCGACGAGGCCGGACTGAAACGGCTGCTCGAACAAGGCTAGGTGCGCCGCGGCGCGCGATTCGCGACGAAAGGATCTCAGTCATGCGTCTCATCAGGAAGGCGGTCTTCCCGGTGGCCGGCTTCGGCAGCCGGTTTTTGCCGGCGACCAAGGCGAGTCCGAAGGAGATGATGCCGATCGTCGACAAGCCCTTGATCCAATATGCCGTCGAGGAGGCGGTCGCGGCGGGGTTGACCGACATGGTGTTCGTGACTGGCCGGCACAAGCGCGCGATCGAGGACCACTTCGACAAAGCCTACGAGATCGAGAACGAGCTCGCGACCCGCGGCAAGAACGCGCTGCTCGATGTCGTGCGCGGGATCATTCCGAAGCACGTCAACTGCATCTACATCCGCCAGCCCGAGCAGCTCGGGCTCGGTCACGCGGTGCTGTGCGCGCAGCCGGTGCTGAACGACGAGCCGTTCGCGGTGATCCTGGCCGACGACCTGATCGATGCGCGGCTGCCGGTGGTGCGGCAGATGGTGGAGGTGTTCGAGCAGGAGCGCTGCTGCGTGCTCGGCGTCCAGGAGGTGCCGCGCGCGCAGACCGCGAGCTACGGTATCGTCGCCGCCGCCCCGTTTCGCGAGCGTATCGAGGAGGTGAAGGCGATCGTCGAGAAGCCGCAGCCGGTCGATGCGCCCTCGACCCTCGCCGTGATCGGCAGGTACGTGCTCACGCCAGCGGTGCTGCGCCACCTGGCGCGGGTGCGCCCGGGTGCCGGCGGCGAGATCCAGCTGACCGACGGCATCGCCGCGCTGCTCGGCGAGGAGCGCGTGCTCGCGCACCGGTTCGAGGGCGTGCGCTACGATTGCGGCTCCAAGCTCGGCTACCTGCAGGCGACCGTGGCGTTCGGAATCCGCCACGGCGAAGTGGGCGACGCGTTCACCGAGTACTTGAAGCGCTTCTCGGGCGCGTGACCGTGCGGACGCGGCGGCGCGCACGCGCTATCGTGCGGTGTGCGGTCGCTTTGCCCGCGGTCGATCGGCGGATATACTGCGGGTGCGTTAGCGTTTCCTGATATTCCAGGCGGAGGGCTTCATGGCGGACAAGCTGATGATCGTGATGGTCAACACCGACCCGCGCAACGGCCCGGAGCTCGGCGCACCGTTCTTCCAGGCGACCGTCGCCGCAGCAATGGAGTACGAGGTCGAGGTGATTCTCACCGGCCGCTCGGGTGAGCTCGCAGTGAAGGGCGTGGCCGAGAAGCTGCACGTGAAGGAGGGTTCGCCCAAGAGCGTCTACGATTTCATCAAGGACGCGCACGAGGCCGGCGTCAAGTTCAAGGTGTGCACGCCGACGCTCGACCTTTGGGGCCAGGATCTGATCCCGGAAATCGAGGAGACGGTGGGCGGCGCGTACGTGATCGCGCAAGCAATGGACGACGACGTCGTGACGTTTACGTACTGACCGTGCCCGTACCTAGCGCGGAGCAGGCATGGCGCATGCTCGAGGAGGCCGATCTCCTCGTGCCGACCGCGGTCGTCGAAGCCGCGATCGCGCGGCTCGCCGACGAAATCAGCGCGGCGCTCCACGACCGCTTTCCGCTGCTGCTCTGCGTGATGAACGGCGCGGTGTTCCTCTGTGGCCATCTGCTGCCGCGGCTGCGCTTTCCGCTGCACCTCGCGTACGTGCATGCCACCCGCTACGGCAAGGAGACGCGCGGCCAGGAGGTCGTCTGGCACGCGCAACCGCCCGATGCGGTCAGGGGGCGCGCCGTGCTCGTGCTGGACGATATCCTCGACCTCGGCGAGACGCTGGCTGCGATCAAGCAGCGGGTGCTCGAGCTCGGGGCCGAGACGTGCCACGTCGCGGTGCTCGCCGATAAGCGCAAGCAGGCACCCAAGCCGTTGAAGGCCGATTTCGTCGGGCTGGAGGTCGAGGACCGCTTCGTGTTCGGCTGCGGGCTCGATGCGCACGGCCTGTGGCGCAACCTGCCCGCGATCTACGCCATGCCGGGGACCTGATGCTCGCGGTGATCGGCGGCAGCGGGCTCGGGCAGTTCGCGGGCCTCGAAGCGGTGCGCCGCATGGCGATGCCGACGCCCTACGGCGAGCCGTCGGCGGAGCTCACGCTCGGCGCCATTCGCGGCCGCCGGACGCTCTTTCTCGCGCGTCACGGCGACCGCCACACGATTCCGCCGCACGAAGTCAACTATCGGGCCAACCTGTGGGCGCTGCGAGAGGCGGGTGCCGACTGCGTCGTCGCGGTGGCGGCGGTGGGCGGGGTGCGCGCCGAACTCGGTCCCGGTACGCTGCTCGTCCCGCACCAGATCATCGACTACACCTGGGGCCGGCGTTCGACCTACTTCGAGGGCGGCGGCGCGCCGGTGACGCACGTCGACTTCACTCACCCGTATTCCGAGCCGCTACGGCGACGCCTCCTGGAGGCCGGACGTGCGGCCAGTGAGCAGCTGCTCGACGGCGGCGTCTACGCGGCGACGCAGGGCCCGCGCCTGGAGACCGCCGCCGAGATCGATCGCCTCGAGCGCGACGGCGCGGACGTCGTCGGCATGACCGGCATGCCCGAGGCGGTGCTCGCGCGCGAGCTCGAACTCGCGTACGCGGCGATCGCGGTGGTGGTCAATCACGCGGCCGGGCGCGGCGAGTCGAAGGGCGGCGTTTCGATCGATCGCCTGGAGGCGGTTCTGCAGGCGGCCGTCGCGCGCGCGTGCCGCGTGATCGAGGAGCTGGCGGGGCAGCCGTGATCCGGCCGGTGCTGCGCATGGGCGATCCGCGGCTGCTCGCGCGGGCGCGGCCGGTCGAGATGTTCGATACGCCGGAGCTGCACGCGCTCGTCGAGGACATGCGCGACACGATGGCGCACCTCGACGGCGCCGGCCTCGCCGCGCCGCAGATCGGCGTCGATCTGCGCGTGGTGATCTTCGGCGTGCACCGCAATCCCCGCTACCCGGATGCCGGGGAGGTACCGGACACGGTGCTGGTGAACCCGCGCCTGTCGCCGCTTGGCCTGGCGATGGAGGAAGGCTGGGAGGGCTGCCTGTCGGTGCCCGGGATGCGCGGGCTCGTCGCGCGCTATCGCCGGCTGCGCTACGACGGTGTCGATGCGGCCGGACAACCCATCGACCGCACGGTTGAAGGTTTCCACGCGCGCGTGGTGCAGCACGAGTGCGACCACCTCGACGGCATCCTGTACCCGATGCGCGTGCGCGATCTCGCCAACTTTGGCTTCGCCGACGTCCTGTTTCCGGGGCAGCCGACGTTGGACGAGTGAGCGTGGACGGTGGGGAGCCTGCAGTGGGCGGCTGGCAGCCGGGGTGGCAACGGCGGTCCGGAGCAGGACCGTGCAGCGCTCTGGTGCGCGGCGGGTGATCGCCGACTGCACACTAGCAGCGTTAGAATCGCAGCCGTGTTTCTTCGTCACCTGAGGTCGTACGAGCAAGGGGCGACCCCTCGTAAGTCCCCTCTTTCGCGGTTGCGTTCTCGTTTCGAGACGGGTGCTACTGTAGTGCGGCAAGCAGGTCGGTCTCCAGCCGCAGCATCGTGCGCTCTTTCGCGAGCGCATCGCCGGTGACCACGAAGACGTCCTCCGCGCGCTCGCCGAGGGTGACGATCTTGGCAGTGTGCAGGTCGATGCGGTATTCGCTGAGCACGCGGGCGATGGCGTAGAGCAGCCCGGGGCGGTCGCCGGCGGTGACCATGAGCACGTGATACGGGCCCTTCTCGTCGGGCCGGATGTGCACCTCCGGCGTTACCGGAAAGTGCTTCAGCTGGCGGGAGATGCGGCCGCGGCCCGGCGCCGGCAGGGGGTGCGGACGGCGACGCGCGCGGCGAGCTCATGCTCGATGACGCTGCTCATCTCGCGATAGGCGGGTGAGCCCGGCGCGCCGAGGACGAGAAATGTGTCGAGCGCGTAGCCGTGCCGCGTGGTGTGGATCTTGGCGTCCACGATGTTGTAGCCGATCTGCCCGAAGTAGCCACAAATGCGGGCGAAGAGATCGGGCTGGTCGCGGCAGTAGATCATGACCTGGACGCCCTCACCGATCGGCGACAGGCGCGCCTTGACGACCGGCGCGTCCGGGCTCACGCGGTAGTGCAGATGCCGTGTCTGCCACGCGATCTCCTGCGGCTCATGGCGCAGGAAGTAGGCAAGATCGAGCTCGCGCCACAGCCGCTCGCCGACCGTATCCGAGAGCCCGTACAGGCGCAGCAGGCGCACCGCCTCGACCTGCTTCGCCTGCACGTCCTGGTCGAAGCCGACGCCATCGCCGCGCAGGAGCCGGCGCGAGGCGCGCAGCAGGTCTTCGAGCAGCTTGCCCTTCCAGGCGTTCCACACCTTGGGGCTCGTGCCGCGGATGTCGGCGACGGTGAGCAGGTAGAGCGCGATCAGGCGACGTTCGGTGCGCACGATACGGGCGAACTCGGCGATCACGTCCGCATCCGCGAGGTCGCGCTTCTGCGCGAACGCCGACATCGTCAGATGATGCTCGACCAGGAAGGCGACGAGGTCGGTGTCCCCGGCCGGCACGCCGTGGGCGCGGCAGAAACGCATCGCCTCGAGGCGCCCGAGCTTGGAATGGTCACCGCCGCGGCCCTTGGCGATGTCGTGAAAAATCGCCGCAATGTACAGCAGCCACGGACGCTCGAAATCTGCGATCAGGCGGCTGCAGAGGGGGTACTCGTGCGCGTGCTCCATCATCGTGAACCGGCGCAGGTTGCGCACGACCTGCAGGATGTGCTGATCCACGGTGTAGACGTGGTACAGATCGTGCTGCATCTGGCCGACGATCCGTCCGAATGGCGGCAGATAGCGGCCGAGAATGCCGTACTGGTTCATGCGCCGCAGCTCGTGCACGACGCCGCGCGGCTGCTGCAGGAACTCGAGGAAGCGCGCGCGGTGGGCCGGATCGCGCCGGAAGGCCGCATCGATGAGGCGCCGCGCGCGCGCCACAGCGCGCGCAACGTAGGAGCGGTCATTCCCTTCAGCTCAGAGTGGTCCTGCATCAGCCGGAAGCTCTCGAGGATCGCCGCCGGCTCGCGCTCGAAGAGCTCCGGATCGCGCGCATCGAGCAGCTCGCGCACGCTCTGGAAGCGCTCGTTCAGGATCTCCGGCTGCGCGTCGAACGCCGGAAAGATGGCCGCACCGAGGTTCTGCAGCAGGATCGTGTTGAGCTGCGTGACGGCCTTGGCCGCCCGGTAGTAGCGCTGCATGAACGTCTCGCTCGGGCGCTTCGGCCCGGTGCCGGCGCCGATACCGAACTCACGCGCGAGCGCATCCTGGTGGTCGAACAGGATCCGGTCCTCGCGCCGCCCGGCTATCAGGTGCAGCCGGATGCGTGCATGACGCAGCAGCTCCTCGTGCTGCTTGAGCTGGCGCGCTTCGAGCGGGGTGATCAGTCCGGCGGCGGCGAGCGCGACCCAATCGCGTCCAAGCCCCGGCGGCGCGGCTCACCCAAAGGATCACCTGCAGATCACGCAGCCCGCCCGGGGATTCCTTGAGGTTGGGCTCCAGGCTGAACGGCGTGTCCTGGAACTTCTCGTGCCGTTGCTCTTGTTCGAGCCGCTTCGCTTTGAAGAACCGTTGCACGTCGAGGCGGCTGCGCACCGCCTGCTCGAGCGCGTCGAAGAGCGCGCGGTCGCCGGCGAGCAGACGCGCCTCGAGCAGCGTCGTGCGAATCGTGATATCGGCGTCCGCAGCATCGGCGCACTGCTCTACGGTGCGAACGCTGTGGCCGATCTCGAGCCCGATGTCCCACAGCAGGCCGACGAACGCCTCGACGGTGCGACGCTCGGCGTCGTGCGGCGTGCCGGCCAGGAGCACCAGAAGGTCGACGTCCGAGTGCGGGAAGAGCTCGCCGCGGCCGTACCCGCCGACCGCGACCAGCGCCGAGCCGGCGGGCAGCGAATTGTCGCGCCAGAGTTCGCCCAGGACACCGTCCACCAGACGGCTGTGCTCGCGCAAGAAGCGCGCCGCGTTCGGGCTGCGTCCGTACTCCGAGCGCAGCGCATCGCGGCCGGCTTGCAGCCGCTGCCGGAGGCTTGCAACCGGCCCGGAAAGGCCGGCGCGCGCGGGCGCGCTCACGCGGCGACCAGGTGCTGCGGCATCGGCGGTGCGCCGGCCGAGGCCGTCAGCACTTCGAACCCAGTCTCGCTGACTAGCACCGTGTGCTCCCATTGCGCCGACAGGCTGTGGTCCTGGTGACGATTGTCCACCCGTCGGCGAGCTCGCGGATGGCGGGCCGGCCGGCGTTGATCATCGGCTCGACTGTGAAGATCATCCCCGGCTCGAGCCTGAGGCCGGTACCAGGCCGACCGTAGTGCAGCACCTGGGGCTCCTCGTGAAACCGGCGGCCGATGCCGTGACCGCAGAACTCGCGCACGATGCTGTAGCCGCGGGTCTCGGCGTGCCGCTGGATCGCGGCGCCGATGTCGCCCAGGAAAGCGCCCGGGCGCACCGCCAGGATGCCGAGCCACATGCACTCGAACGTGGCGTCGACGAGACGCCGGGCCTGGATCGAGGGCTGGCCGACGCAGAACATGCGGCTGGTGTCGCCGTGGAATCCGTCCTTGATCACGGTGATGTCGATGTTGAGGATATCGCCGGACTTGAGCACCCGCTCGCCCGGGATGCCGTGGCACACTTGATGGTTCACCGACGTGCAGATCGATTTCGGGAACGGCTTGTAGCCGGGCGGCGCGTAGTTGAGCGGCGCCGGCACCGTTCCCTGCTCGTGCACCATGTAGTCGTGGCAGAGCCGGTCGAGTTCCTCGGTCGAGACGCCCGGCACGACGTGCGGGGCGATGAAGTCGAGCACCTCGCCGGCGAGGCGGCCCGCGACGCGCATGCGCTCGATTTCCTCAGCGCTCTTTGGGACGACCGCCATCGGTAAACGAGAATCCTTCAAAAAATCCGGAAGCATAAGCGATGGTACCGGCAGTGGCAATTTCGCACTTGCCCTGCCGCTCGGGAGCGACCGTCCGCGACACCATAATTTCCTGTAACTGAAGGAATTTCTTGAGACCGCGAGACGCCTTGTGCTATCCTTCGGGGCTGCCTTGCGAGGCAAGGCCCGAGCGGGTGTGTCACTTGCTACACGCCCGTAGCGGTAACTCTCCCGCGCGCTCGATTTAGGGTGCCGCGTCCGGCGCACGCGCCGGCCGGTCGTTGTAGCGGGCGCGACGGCGGTCGACAACCCTAAGCGGAGAAGCGATGTCCACGACCATGCGCCAGATGCTGGAGGCCGGAGTCCACTTCGGCCACCAGACCCGGTTCTGGAACCCGAAGATGGCACCGTACATCTTCGGCCACCGGAACAAGATCCACATCATCAATCTCGAGCAGACCCTCGTGATGTTCAACGAGGCGACGCGGTACGTGCGCAACCTCGCGGCGAACAAGGGCGTGATCCTGTTCGTCGGCACGAAGCGCCAGGCGCGCGAGATCATCCAGGAGGAGGCGATCCGCTGCGCAATGCCCTACGTGGACTACCGCTGGCTCGGCGGGATGCTGACCAATTTCAAGACGGTCCGCCAGTCGATCAAGCGGCTGAAGGAGATGGAGCAGATGGTCGAGGACGGCTCGATCGAGCGGATGCCGAAGAAGGAGGCGCTTCATTTCCAGCGCGAGCTCGTCAAGCTCAATCGCAGCTTAGGCGGCATCAAGATTCTCGACGGTCTGCCCGACGCGCTGTTCGTGGTGGACGTAGGCTACCAGAAGGGTGCGGTCTCCGAGGCGAACAAGCTCGGCATCCCGGTGGTGGCGGTGGTGGACTCTAACAACTCGCCCGTGGGCGTCGATCACGTCATCCCCGGCAACGACGATTCGAGCCGCGCCATCCGGCTGTATGCGCGCGGGATCGCCGACGCGGTGCTGGAGGGGCGCTCGCAGTCGGTGCAGGAGATCATCAGCGCCGGCGCCGACGAATTCGTGGAGGTGGAGGAGGGTGCAGGCGAAGCGGCGTGATACGCGTTCCCGCACCTTATCCGAAGGGGCGCACAGCCCCTTTTTTTCAAGCGGGACTGCCGTGCCGCGGTCCCGCAGACAGGGCAGGCCGCGCGCGCGGCACGCGCCAGGCATTATCGCACAGGAGCATGTGATGGCAGAGATCACCGCCGTTATGGTGAAGGAGCTGCGCGAGGCGACCGGCCTCGGCATGATGGAGTGCAAGCGGGCGCTCGAGGAGGCGGGCGGCGACCTGCGCAAGGCCGAGGACCTGCTGCGCGTGAAGAGCGGCGCGAAGGCGAGCAAGGCGGCCGGTCGCATCGCCGCGGAGGGCGTCATCGGAATGTTCGTCGCGCCCGACGCGAAGCTCGGTGCGATGGTCGAACTCAACTGCGAGACCGATTTCGTGGCGAAGAACGAGGATTTCCTCGCCTTCGCCCGCGGACTGGCCGAGCTCGCAGCGCGCAAGAACCCGGCTGACGCGGAGGCGCTCGCTGCGCTCGAGTTGGACGGCCAGGAGGTCGAGGCGAAACGCCAGGCGCTGGTGCAGAAGATCGGCGAGAACATCACGATCCGCCGCCTGCACCGCATCGAGACTCACGCGCGCATCGCGCACTACGTGCACGGCGTCAAGATCGGTGTCATGGTCGAATTCGAAGGCCCGGACGAGATCGGCAAGGACATTGCGCTGCACATCGCATTCGCGAAGCCGCGGTACGCGTCCAGAACCGAGGTGCCGGCCGACGTCGTCGAGCGTGAGCGCGAGGTGCTCGCCGCGCGCGCCCGCGAGTCCGGCAAGCCGGCCGAGATCGCAGCCAAGATGGTCGAGGGCGGGCTGGCGAAGTTCGTGAGCGAGATCACTTTGCTCGGCCAGCCTTTCGTCAAGGACGACAAGTTGTCGGTGGAGAAGTCGCTCGCCGCGCGCAAGGCGAAGGTCCTCTCCTACAGGTTCTTCGTGGTCGGCGAAGGGTTGGAGAAGAAGTCGGGCGACTTCGCCGCCGAGGTCCTCGCGCAGGCGAGCCGCCGCGCAGCGCGCGTAGGCCCGGGCGGACGGCTGCGCGACACATGATGGGCAAGCCGCGCTACAAGCGCATCCTGCTGAAGCTCTCGGGGAAGCCCTGATGGGCGAGGACGCTTTCGGCATCAACCGGCAGACGATCGAGACGATCGTGTCGGAGGTCGCCGACGTGGCCGCGCTCGGCGTCGAGATCGGTGTCGTGATCGGCGGCGGCAACATCTTCCGCGGCGTGGCGCTCGGTGCCGCCGGCATGGACCGCGCGACGGCCGACTACATGGGTATGCTCGCGACGATCATGAACGCGCTTGCTCTCGGCGACGTGATGCGCCAGCGCGGATTGGTGGCGCGCGTGCAGTCGGCGATCAACATCGAGCAGATCGTCGAGCCCTACATCCGCCCGAAGGCGATCCGCTATCTGGAGGAGGGGAAGATCGTCGTGTTCGCCGCCGGCACCGGCAACCCGTTTTTCACGACCGACACCGCGGCGGCGTTGCGCGGCAGCGAGATCGGCGCCGAGGTCGTGATGAAGGCGACCAAGGTGGACGGCGTGTACACCGCAGACCCCAAGCTCGACCCGGATGCGCAGCGCTACGAGCGGGTGAGCTTCGACGAGGCGATCGCGCGCAACCTGCGGGTCATGGACGCGACCGCGCTCGCGTTGTGCCGCGACCAGAGGCTGCCGGTCATGGTATTCAGCATCAACAAGCGCGGCTCGCTCCGGCGCGCGGTGCTGGGCGAGAACGAAGGCACGCTGGTGCATCTGTAGCGGGGCGCAGGCAACTGCCCTACCCGGCAAGGAGTGCAACATGGACATCGCGACGATCAAGAAGACCACCGAGCAGAAGATGCAGAAGTCGATCGAGGCGCTGAAGGCGGACCTTGCCAAGGTGCGCACCGGGCGGGCGCACACCGGTCTGCTCGACCACATCATGGTCGACTACTACGGCAACCCGACGCCGCTCAACCAGGTCGCGAACGTGACGCTGATCGACGCGCGCACGATCGGCGTCGCTCCGTGGGAGAAGAAGATGGCGCCGTCGATCGAGAAGGCGATCCGCGACGCTGATCTCGGGCTCAACCCGGCCTCGCAGGGTGACCTCGTGCGCGTACCGATGCCGGCGCTGACCGAGGAACGGCGCAAGGAGCTGATCAAGGTGGTGCGGCACGAGGCCGAAAACGCACGCGTGGCGGTGCGCAACCTGCGTCGCGACGCGATCCACCACCTGAAGGAGCTGTTGAAGGCGAAGACCGTGTCGGAGGACCAGGAGCGCCGCGCGCAGGACGAGATCCAGAAGCTCACCGACCGCTGCGTCGCCGACATCGACAAGGTGCTGCAGCAGAAGGAAGCGGATCTGATGGCCGTGTAGATGCAGCAGCGGGAGGGCGAATAGGACCTATGTTTACCAGCACGACCGAATCGGTGCCCGCGCCGCGCGGGGTTCCGCGCCATGTGGCGATCATCATGGACGGCAACGGGCGCTGGGCGCGTGCCCGCTTCCTGCCGCGGGTGGCCGGGCACCGGCGCGGCCTGGAGGCGGTGCGAGAAACGGTGAGGGCCTGCGTGGATCGCGGCATCGAGTACTTGACGCTATTCGCGTTCAGCTCGGAGAACTGGCGGCGCCCGGCCGAGGAGGTCTCGGTGCTGCAGCAGATCTTCCGCGCCGCGCTCGAGCAAGAGGTCTCCAAGCTGCGCGATGCCGGTATCCGGCTGCGCGTGATCGGCGACCTCGACCCGTTCGGCCAGATCGTGACCGAGCTCGCCCGCAAGGCCGAGGCGCTCACCGCGGGGAACTCGCGTCTCACGCTCTCGATCGCCGCGAACTACGGCGGTCGCTGGGATCTCGTGCAGGCGGTCAACCGCATGACGCGTGAGCCGCGCCCGTCCGGCGTAGGCTACAACGAGCGCGATCTCGCGCGGCACCTCGCGCTGAACTACGCGCCGGAGCCGGATCTGTTCATCCGCACCGGAGGTGAACAGCGCATCAGCAACTTCTGCCTGTGGCAGCTCGCGTACACCGAACTCTATTTCACCCCCGACGCTCTGGCCGGATTTCAATCGCGCCGCGCTCGACGCCGCGATCCTCTCCTTTCGCGAGCGCGAGCGCCGCTTTGGCCGCACGAGCGAGCAGTTGACCGCTGCGGCAGGACGCGAGGCGGCACGCGCCGAAGGCGCGGTGGCGGAGTTCCTCGGAACGTCGGAGCCGGACGCGTCGGGACCGAGGCGCGGCTGAGCGTCGGACTCCGACGCCGCCCGGATGCACCGCGCATGCTCGGCACGAGGGTCCTGACAGCACTAGTTCTCGGCGTCGCGCTCGTAACCGCGCTCTTCGCGCTGCCGTCGGAGGGCTGGGCGGCGGTTGCGGCCGCGATTCTCGGGCTCGCGGCCTGGGAGTGGTGGGGGTTCGCGCGCAGCCCTTCGCTGCCGCGCGCCGCCTACGCGCTCGGGATCGCCGCGCTCGGCGCGGGCTTCGCCTGGATGCTCGGCCTGTGGGCGGGCCGTCCCGGTGCGCTTCTCCTCTATCCCGTGTACGTCGTCGCGCTCGTCTTCTGGGTGGTCGCCGTGCCGCTCTGGCTCCACCGCCGCCCCCCGCCGTGCCGGCCGGCGCAGTGCTGTCGACCGGGTTGATCGTGCTCGTGCCGACGTTCCTCGCGCTGGTGCAGCTGCGCAACATCCACCCGGTCGCGCTGTTGCTGACGATGGGGATCGTCTGGGTCGCCGACATCGCGGCCTATTTCGCGGGGCGTCGCTTCGGCACGCGTAAGCTCGCGCCGCACGTGAGTCCGGGCAAGACCTGGGCCGGCTTCTACGGCGCACTGCTGGCGGCGGGCATCTACGCGCTTGCGTGGGCGGGACAGTCGCCGCGCTTCATGCCACCGCTCGTGCGAGACGTCCCCGGCTCGGTGTTGTGGATGCTACTGCTGGTGGAGGGGCTCGCGGTGCTCGCGGCGCTGGGCGACCTTTTCGAGTCCGCACTGAAGCGCCAGGCCGGCATCAAGGACAGCGGCCGCCTGTTGCCCGGCCATGGCGGTGTGCTCGACCGCATCGATGCGCTCACGGCAACCCTCCCCGTGGCAGCGCTCGCCTGGATGATCGCATGACCGAGCCCCGAAGCCGGCGGCCGTCGCGCATCGCGATTCTCGGAGCAACCGGCTCGATCGGGCGCTCGACGCTCGACGTCGCTGCCCGGCATCAGGAGCGCTTCGAGGTGTTTGCGCTCACCGCGCACAGCCAGATCGCGGAGCTCACGCAGCTCTGCGCCGTGCACCGGCCCCGCTATGCGGTCGTCGCCGACGCCGCCCAGGCCGGCGCGCTCGCCGCCGAGCTTGCCGCGGCCGGGGCGCCGACCGCCGTGCTGGCAGGCGAGCCGGGCCTGCTCGAGGTCGCCACGATGCCGGAGGTCGACTGCGTAATGGCAGCGATCGTGGGCGGAGCGGGCCTTCGGCCGACGCTCGCCGCGGCGCGGGCGGGCAAGAAGCTGCTGCTCGCGAACAAGGAAGCGCTGGTGATGGCCGGCCCGATCTTCATGAGCGCCGCGCGTGCGAGCGGCGTGACGCTGCTGCCGATCGACAGTGAACACAACGCGATCTTCCAGTGCCTGCCGGCCGGCGGCGCTTCGCACATCGCCCGGGCTGGCGTGCGCCGGATCCTGCTCACCGGGTCGGGCGGACCCTTCCGCACCCGGCGCCTCGCCGAGCTCGCCGCGGTCACGCCGGACGAGGCTTGCGCACATCCGAACTGGGTCATGGGCCGCAAGATTTCGGTAGACTCTGCGACGATGATGAACAAGGCGCTGGAGATCGTCGAGGCGCACTGGCTGTTCGACGCGGCGCCCGAACGCATCGAGGTGGTAGTGCATCCGCAGAGCGTGGTGCATTCGATGGTCGAATACGAGGACGGCTCGGTCATCGCGCAGCTCGGCAATCCGGACATGCGCACGCCGATTGCGCAGGCGCTCGCCTATCCGGAGCGGATCGCCGCCGGCGTCCAGCCGCTCGATCTCGCCGCCCTCGGCGCGCTCACGTTCGAGCGGCCCGATTTCGAGCGCTTCCGCGCACTTGCGCTGGCCTACGACGTCCTGCGCGCCGGTGGCACCACCCCGGCGGTCTTCAACGCGGCGAACGAGGTGGCGGTCGCGGCGTTTCTCGGCGGAGTCATGCCGTTCACCAGTATCACAGCCCTGATCGAGACCGTGCTGGCCGGGGTGCCGGGCGGCCCGATCGGCACCCTGGAGGATGTGCTCGAGGCCGACCGAGCCGCACGCGCCTACGCGCACGGCGCCGTACGGTCCGGCATGCTGAGGTTCGCATGAACTTCCTGCACACCCTGCGGCGTTCGTGATCGCACTCGGCCTGCTGATCGTGGTGCACGAGTTCGGGCATTACGTCGTCGCGCGCCTGTGCGGCGTCAAGGTGTTGCGCTTCTCGGTCGGCTTCGGCCGCCCGCTGTGGATGCGGCGCCTGGGACGCGACCGCACCGAGTGGGTAATCGCGGCGCTTCCGCTCGGCGGCTACGTCAAGATGGTGGACGAGCGCGAGGGTGCCGTCGCACCGGCCGATCTGCCCCGTGCGTTCAACCGACAGAGCGTATGGCGCAGGATCGCGATCGTCGCGGCCGGTCCGGTCGCGAATTTCCTGCTTGCGATCGCTGTCTACTGGGTGCTGTTCGTGGTCGGCGTGCAGGAGGCGAAGCCGATCCTCGCGGCGCCGGAGGCCGGCACGGTTGCCGCCGCAGCCGGCATCCAGCGCGGCGACGTGGTGCGGGCGATCGATGGTGAACCGGTGACGAGCTGGAGCGACGTCCGCTGGCGGTTGCTCGATCTCGCGCTCGAGCGCCGAGCCGCTCGACTCGAGGTGCTCGTCGACGGCCGGTCAATCACCTGGCGCGCGCTTGATCTCTCTGGTGTGACCAGCGAGGACTTCGAGGGCGATTTCCTGACGCAGCTCGGCGTGCGGCTCGACCGCCCGCGGGTCGCGCCGGTGATCGATCGGGTGATCGGCGGCAGCGCGGCCGAGCGCGCCGGGCTGCAGCCGGGCGACCGGATCCGCGCGATCGACGACGCGCCGATCGAGGCCTGGGAGGATCTGGTCGGGGCGGTGCAGGCGAGCCCCGGCCGCGCGCTCAGGGTGCGCGTCGAGCGCGACGGCGTCTTGCGGACGACCGAGGTGACGCCGGCTCCGGTCGCGCGCGGCGAGCGTACCGTCGGCCAGATCGGCGCGACGGCGCGCACCGATCCGGCGCTGATGCGCGATTATCTGGTAGAGGTCAGCCACCCGCCGCTCGCCGCGCTCGGGCGCGCAGCGCACAAGACCTGGGAGATGTCGGTCTTCGCGCTGCGCATGCTGTGGCGCATGGTGACCGGCAGCGTATCGTGGCGCAATCTCTCCGGCCCGGTGACGATCGCGGACTACGCCGGCCAGAGCGCGCAGCTCGGCGTCGTCCCGTATCTCGCGTTCCTCGCCCTCATCAGCATCAGCCTCGGCGTGCTGAACATGCTGCCGATCCCGCTCCTCGATGGGGGCACTTGATGTATTATCTGGTCGAGATCGTGAAGGGCAGTCCGGTGTCCGACCGTGCGATGGAGCTCGGCCAGCGGGTTGGTCTTGCGTTGCTGCTGTTCCTGATGGCGTTCGCCTTCTACAACGACATAAACCGGCTCATCGCGGGCTAGAACAGACAGACGCCGCCGTCCATGAAAAGCCGTCTCGCCGGGGCGCTCGTGAGTCTACTGCTGGCGCGCGGCGCCCTTGCTTTCGACCCCTTCACCGTGCGCGACATCCGCGTGGAGGGCATCCAGCGGATCGAGGCCGGCACGGTGTTCGGCTACCTGCCGATCAAGGTCGGCGACACGATGACCGATGCGAAGGCGACCGAGGCGATCCGCGCGCTGTTCGGCACGGGTCTTTTCACCGACGTGCGGGTGGAGGTCGAGAACGATGTCGTGGTCATCGTGGTGGCGGAACGCCCGGCCATCGCGCAGATCGATTTCGCCGGCATGCGCGAGTTCGAGCCCGACCAGGTGCGCAAGGCGCTACGCGACAGCGGGATCGCGGAGGGGCGCACGTTCGACAAGGCGCTGGTGGACCGCGCCGAACAGGAGATCAAGCGCCAATACCTGACGCGCGGGCGCTACAGCGCGACCGTCGCCACGACCGTGACGCCGCTCGAGCGCAACCGTGTGGCGCTCAACTTCTCGATCGACGAGGGCGAGGTCGCGAAGATCCGCTCGATCAACATCGTCGGCAACCGCGCGTTCAGCGAGAAGGAGCTGCTCGACCAGATCGTCCTGCAGACGCCGAACTGGATCAGCTGGTGGACGAAGAACGACCAGTATTCGCGCGAGAAGCTGCAGGGCGATCTAGAGACGCTGCGCTCGTTCTATCTCAACCGCGGGTTCCTCGACTTCAGCATCGAGTCGACCCAGGTGGCGATCACGCCGGACCGGCGCGACATCTTCATCACGGTCAACATCCGCGAGGGCGAGCGCTACACGGTGCGCGAGGTGAAGCTGGGCGGGCAGAGCCCGGTGCCAATGGCCGAGCTCGAGCAGCTCGTCAAGATCAAGCCGGGCGAGATCTTCTCGCGCGAGCGGCTGGCCGAGACCACCAAGGCGATCAGCGACCGGCTCGGCAACGACGGGTACGCGTTCGCGAACGCCAATGCTGTTCCGGACGTTGACCGCGACAAGCGCACCGTCGCGTTCACGATCCTGATCGATCCGGGCCGGCGGGTGTACGTGCGCCGCATCAACGTCGTCGGCAACACACGCACGCGCGACGAGGTCATCCGCCGCGAGCTGCGCCAGCTCGAGGGTGCCTTCTACGACAACCAGAAGTTGCAGAGCTCGCGCGCGCGGGTCGACCGGCTCGGCATCTTCAGCGAGGTGACGATCGGCACCGAGCCGGTGGCCGGCACCACCGATCAGGTCGACGTGACCATACGGGTAGTCGAGAAGCCGACCGGCAACCTGCTGTTCGGGGTCGGGTTCTCGAGCGCGGACGGAATCATCCTGCAGGGATCGGTCAGCCAGGCGAACCTCTTCGGCACCGGCCAGCAGCTGACCCTCAGCGCGAACACGAGCCGCATCAACCGCAACATCGGCCTCTCGTGGACCCAGCCGTACTGGACGGTGGACGGAATGAGCCTCGGGTTCGACGTGTACAACCGTCGCTTCGACGCCGATGCGCTTGACGTCGGGCGCTACGTCACCGAATCGACCGGCGCGGGCGTGCGCGTCGGGTTTCCAATCACCGACACCGACCGCCTCAACTTCGGACTAACGCCGGAGCAGACCAAGATCGAGGTGTTCGACGACAGCCCGCAGCGGTTCAAGGATTTCGTCACCCAGAACGGCGACTCGCCATGGGCGCTCATCGGCACGATCGGCTGGGTGCGCGACCGCCGGGACAGCGCGTTCTTCCCGACCCAGGGCACGGCGCAGCGTGCGTTCGGCGAGATCGCGCTGCCCGGCGCCGACCTCAAGTACTACAAGCTGAGCTACCAGCATACCTGGTACTACCCGGTGACGCGCAACATCACGCTGAAGCTGAACGGTGAAGTCGGCTATGCCGACGGCTACGGCGACGGCACCCTGCCGTTCTACAAGGCGTTCTACGTCGGCGGCGTCTCGTCGGTGCGCGGCTTCGAGCAGAGCTCGCTCGGCCCGCAGGACGTGAACGGCGCGCTCGGCGGATCCCGGCGGGTGGTGGGCAACGTCGAGCTCCTGTTCCCGCTCCCGGGGCTCGGGCTGGACCGCTCGGTGCGGATCGGGCCGTTCTTCGACGTCGGCCAGGTCTGGACCGACGAGCCTGGCCAGACGCTAAGCGACCTCAAGTTGCGCTATTCTGCCGGCGGGCTGTTCAACTGGAACTCGCCGTTCGGGCCGATCACGCTCACGATCGGCATCCCGCTGAACGAACGGCCAAGCGACAACGTCCAGAAGTTTCAGTTCGCCCTCGGCCAGACATTCTAGCCGGGGCGGCAACGCGTAGGAGAAGTGACTTGAAGAAGCTGCACACACTCGCGCTGGTTCCGCTCCTGGCGCTCGCCGCGGGCGTTGCGCACGCCGAAGGCAGGATCGGCTTCGTCAACCTCGACCGCATCCTGCGCGACGCCGCGCCGGCGGTGCGCGCGCAGAAGAAGATCGAGGCCGAGTTTTCCAAGCGCGACCAGGAGATGCAGAAGCTCGCCGAGCAGCTCAAGCGCATGCAGGACAGCATCGAGCGCAACGGCGTGACGCTCGCGGAAAGCGACCGGCAGCGGCGCGAGCGCGAGTTCGCCGAGCTGACGCGCGATTTCCAGCGCAAGCAGCGCGAGTTCCGCGAGGACCTGAACCAGCGCCGCAACGAGGAGCTGGCGGGGGTGCTCGACCGCGCGAATCGCGCGGTGCGGCAGATCGCCGAGCAGGAGAAGTTCGACATCATCTTCCAGGAGGCGGTGTACGCGAGCCCGCGGATCGACATCACCGACAAGGTAATCAAGGCGCTCGACGACACGAAGCCCGCCGCGAAGTAGCGCGCGGCCGGATCTCGCGAGGGGCCGCCATGGCGGAACGGGAGGTTCGACTCGCCGACCTCGCCGCGCTCATCGGCGGCGAGGTGGTCGGTCGCGGCGACGCGCTCGTCAGGCGCGTCGCCAGCCTGCGTGCCGCGCGGTCCGGCGATCTCGCGTTCTTTTCCGACGGGCGCTATCGCGCAGAACTCCAGGCAACGCACGCCTCGGCGGTCATCGTCGGATTGCCTGAGCGCGACGCAACTGCGCTGCCGCGCATCGTCTGCGCCGATCCATACCTGCTGTTCGCCAGGGCTGCGCGCCTGTTCCACGTGGATGCGCCGCTGGTGGCGGGCATCCATCCGACGGCGTTGGTCGGGCCGGGGGCCGAGATTGCACCGGATGCGGCGGTCGGCCCCCACTGCGTCGTCGGCGACGGGGCGCGCATCGGACCGGGAAGCGCGCTCGGCCCCGCTTGCGTGCTCGGCGCCGGAGTCTCGATCGGCGGCGGCAGCCGCCTGCACGCCCGCGTCACGATCTACGCCCAGTGCGAGATCGGTCCGCGCGCCGTGTTGCACTCGGGCGTGGTGATCGGCGCCGACGGCTTCGGCTACGCGCTCGACGAAGGCAGCTGGCTGAAGATCCCCCAGACCGGCCGCGTGCGCGTCGGGGCCGACGTCGAGATCGGCGCCAACACCACCGTGGACCGCGGTGCGCTGGACGATACCGTGATCGGGGACGGCGTGAAGCTGGACAACCAGATCCAGATCGGGCACAACGTGGCCATCGGTGAGCACACGGCGATCGCCGGCTGCGTCGGGATCGCCGGCAGCACGCGCATCGGGCGCCACTGCATGATCGGCGGTGCGGCGATGATCGGCGGCCACCTCGCCATCGCCGATCGCGTGGTGATCGCCGGCGGGACGGTCGTGACGAAATCGATCGATAAGCCCGGCACCTACGTCTCGGTGATCCCGGCCACCCCGAGCCGGGAGTGGCGGCGGACGGTCGCATTGTTGCGCAACCTGGAGCGCATGGCCGAGCGGCTGCGCTCGCTGGAGCGGCGCGATTCCGGTAGGGAGAGGGAAAAGTGAACGCTCTGGACATCAAGCAGATCCTCGAGCACCTTCCGCACCGCTACCCGTTCCTGCTCGTCGACCGGGTGCTGGAATGCGTGCCCGGCGAGCGTATCGTCGCGCTCAAGAACGTCACCATCAACGAGCCGTTTTTCCCTGGCCATTTCCCGCACCACCCGGTGATGCCCGGCGTGATGATCATCGAGGCGATGGCGCAGGCGGCCGCGATCCTCGCCTTCCGCACCCTGAACGACGTGCCTGGCGACCAGCACGTCGTGTACTTCGTCGGCATCGACGAAGCGCGATTCAAGAGCCCGGTCGGGCCGGGCGACCAGCTCATGCTCCATGCGCGGGTCGAGCGGCACCTGCGCGGCATCTGGAAGTTCGCGGCCGAGGCGAGGGTCGGCGAGACACTTGCCGCCGAGGCGAAGATGATGTGCACGGTGCGCGACGCGTGATCCATCCGACCGCGATCGTTCATCCCGGTGCGCGGCTCGCGGCGGACACGAGCGTCGGCGCGTACTCGGTGATCGGCGAGCATGTCGAGATCGGTGCTGGCACGAAGATCGCTTCGCACGTCGTGATCGAAGGGCATACCCGCATCGGGCGCGCGAACCGCATCTTCCAGTTCACGTCGATCGGCTGTGAGCCGCAGGACAAGAAGTACCGCGGCGAGCCGACCCGGCTCGAGATCGGCGACCGCAACACGATCCGAGAGTTCTGCACCTTCAGCACCGGAACCGTGCAGGACGCGGGCGTCACGCGCGTCGGCGACGACAACTGGATCATGGGGTACGTGCACATCGCGCACGACTGCCGGATCGGCAGCAACACGATCCTGTCGAACAATGCCCAGCTCGCCGGCCACGTGGACATCGCCGACTGGGCGATTCTCGGCGGGTTCACCGGTGTGCACCAGTTCGTTAAGATCGGCGCCCATGCGATGACGGGCGGCGGCACGATCCTGCTGCAGGACCTGCCGCCCTACGTGACCGCGCAAGGCAATCCGGCGAAGCCCTACGGCATCAACGCCGAGGGGCTGCGCCGGCGCGGCTTCGGCGAGGGCGTGATCGCTGCGATCCGTGGCGCCTACAAGACCGTCTACCGGAGCGGGTTGACGCTCGCCGACGCGCGGGCGAGCGTCGCGGCGCAGGCGGCGGCGACGCCCGAGCTCGCGGCGCTAGTGGATTTCCTCGGCGCGGCCACGCGCGGGATCGTGCGCTGAGGCGGCACGGATGCGGGCGTCCTGCGGACCGCTCGATCCCCGGTGAGCCCGGGTTAGCCGCGTGTCCTCGGCGCCGACGATCGCGCTCGTGGCGGGTGAGGCTTCCGGCGACCTTCTCGGCAGCCGGTTGATCGGTGCGCTGCGGCGCCATCTCCCGGACGCGTCGTTCGTGGGCATCGGCGGGCCGCGTATGGCCGCCGCCGGCCTGGAGGTGTGGTTCGTGCAGGAGCGGCTCGCAGTGCGCGGCCTCGTCGAGGTGCTGGCCCACCTGCGCGAGCTGCTCGCGATCCGCCGCGCGTTGCTCGCGCGCCTGCGGTCGCAGCGCCCGACGCTCTTCGTCGGTATCGATTCGCCCGACTTCAACCTGGGGGTCGAGCGCAGGTTGCGCTCGGCCGGGGTTGCCACGGCGCACCTCGTCAGCCCGACCGTCTGGGCGTGGCGCCGTGGCCGCATCGGCGCGATCCGAAAGGCGGTCGACCACATGCTGGTCCTCTTTCCATTCGAAGCGCCGATCTACGACGCCGCCGGGGTGCCCGCGACGTTCATCGGTCACCCCCTCGCCGACGAGATCCCGCTCGAGAGCGACCGCGGCGCGGCGCGCGAGGCGCTGCGCCTGCCGCAGCAGGCACCGGTGATCGCCGTGCTCCCCGGCAGCCGGCAGTCGGAGATCCACCAGATGGCGCCGATCTTTATCGAGACGGTGCGGCTCGTCCTGGAGCGGCTGCCCGAGGCGCGGTTCCTGGTGCCGCTCGCGACCCGGGAGACGCGCGAGCTCTTCGAGGGCGAGGTGTACCGCCTGGGCGCCCGAGACCTGCCGCTCGCGCTGCTGTTCGGGCACACGCAGGAGGCGCTCGCGGCATGCGACGTCGCGCTCGCGGCGAGCGGCACGGTGACGCTCGAGGCAGCCCTCGTCGGCCGGCCGATGGTGATCGCGTACCGCGTGGCGCCGTTCTCCCACCGCATCGCCGTGAGCCTGGTGCGGGTCGAGCACATGGGGCTGCCCAACCTGCTTGCCGGCGAGTCGGTGGTGCCCGAGTTCCTGCAGGACGAGGCGAGTCCGGTCAATCTGTCGCAGGCGCTCGTGAATCTCGTCGAGGACGATACCGTGCGCGCGGCCGTGCAAGCGCGCTTCACCGATCTGCACCGGCTGCTGCGCCGGGATGCCGCCGAGACGGCGGCGCGCGCGCTGCTGCCCCTCGTCACGGAAGCGCAGCGTGGGCGACTCCCGATCTAGGCAAGCGCGGCAGGAGGCGCCCGGCGCGCGCCCGTCCGGTCGGCTTCGCTGCGGCGTCGACGAGGCCGGCCGTGGCCCGCTCGCGGGCCCGGTCTACGCCGCCGCGGTGATCCTCCATCCGCGGCGGCGCATCGCCGGGCTGGACGACTCAAAGCGGCTCGATGCCAAGGTGCGCCTCGCGCTCGCGGCAACCATCCGCGAGCGCGCGCTCGCCTGGGCGGTCGCGAGCGCCTCGGTCGCCGAGATCGATGCGCTGAACATCCTGCACGCAACGCTGCTCGCGATGAAGCGCGCGGTCGAAGCGCTGCCGATCGCGCCCGACCACCTCGTCGTGGATGGCCTGCATTGCCCGGCGACCGCCGTGCCCGCGCGCGCCATCGTCGGCGGCGACGGCACGGTCCGGGCGATCTCGGCCGCATCGATCCTCGCCAAGACCGCCCGCGACGCCGCGATGCTGCAGCTCCACGCGCGGTTGCCGGAGTACGGCTTCGACCGCCACAAGGGCTACCCGACGCCGGAGCATCTCGCCACGCTCAGCCGTCTGGGCCCCTGCGAGGCCCATCGACGGACGTTCGCGCCGGTACGCGAGCTGATCTCCGGGCTGGGGTTGCCGCCGGCGCAGCCGGAGCTCTTCTGACCCGCCGCATCCCGCACCGGCCCGCATGATCAAGCGTATCCAGTCCCGCGAGAATGCCTGGTACAAGTCGCTCGTGAAGCTCGCTTCGTCGTCGCGCGAGCGCCGGCGCCTGGGAATGGCGATCCTGGACGGCCCGCATCTGATCGAGGCCTGGCGCGCGCGCGGCGGAATCGCCGAAGCCATCGTGGCAAGCGAGTCCGGGAGCACGCGACCGGACGTGCACGGGCTGCTCGGCGCGGCACCGGCGCACGCTCACGTGATCCTGCCCGACCGGCTCTTCGATGCGCTTGCACAGGTGGCGACGCCGGTCGGCGTCCTTGCGGTCGTAGCCACGCCCGCGCCGGCGGCGCTGCCGGCGGCGATCGGCGACGCGCTGCTGTTGGACGGACTGCAGGACGCTGGCAACCTCGGCGCCATTCTGCGCAGCGCAGCCGCCGCCGGCCTGACGGACGTCTTTCTGGGTCATGGGTGCGCCTTCGCCTGGTCGCCCAAGGTGCTGCGCGCCGGCATGGGTGCGCACTTCGGGCTCACGATCCGCGAGGGCGTCGCGCTCGAGGCCCTGGCCGAGCGCTGCGCCGGCAAGCTGATCGCAACCGACCCGCGCGCCGCGCGGTCGCTCGACCGCGTCGATCTGCGCGGGCCGGTGGCGTGGATCTTCGGCAACGAGGGCGCCGGCATCACACCCGCCCTGGCGGCGGTTGCGAGCGAACTCGTGCGGATCCCGATGCCGGGCGGCACCGAGTCGCTGAACGTCGCCTCGGCCGCGGCGGTCTGCCTGTTCGAGCAGGTGCGGCAGCGACGCGCCGCCGCAGGCGGGTAATGGGAGGGAACCCGAGGGGGTTCCCTCCTGTTCCTTCCCCGCTGCGGAAGGCGGGTAACAGGAGGGAACCCGAGGGGGTTCCCTCCTGTTCCTTCCCCGCTGCGGAAGGCGGGTAACAGGAGGGAACCCGAGGGGGTTCCCTCCTGTTCCTTCCCCGCTGCGGAAGGCGGGTAACAGGAGGGAACCCGAGGGGGTTCCCTCCTGTTCCTTCCCCGCTGCGGAAGGCGGGTAACAGGAGGGAACCCGAGGGGGTTCCCTCCTGTTCCTTCCCCGCTGCGGAAGGCGGGTAACGGGAGGGAACCCGAGGGGGTTCCCTCCTGTTCCTTCCCCGCTGCGGAAGGCGGGTAACGGGAGGGAACCCGAGGGGGTTCCCTCCTGTTCCTTCCCCGCTGCGGAAGGCGGGTAACGGGAGGGAACCCGAGGGGGTTCCCTCCTGTTCCTCAATATGCGCGGCGCTCGAGCGGGACATCCTGCAGGATCTGGGTCGCGATCTCCTCGATCGAGCGCGTGGTGGAGTTCAGCCAGCGGATGCCGTAGCGGCGCATGAGTCGCTCCGCCGACTCGATCTCGTACTTGCAGTTCTCCAGGCTGGCGTACTTGCTGCCCGGCCGCCGCTCGTGGCGGATGCGTGCCAGCCGCTCGGGCGAGATGGTGAGACCGTACACCTTCGTGAGGTGGAGCTCGACCGCGTCGGGCAGCCGCCCGCGCGCGAAATCCTCCGGCGTGAGCGGATAGTTCGCCGCCTTGATGCCGAACTGCAGCGCGAGATACAGGCAGGTCGGCGTCTTGCCGCTGCGCGAGACGCCGACCAGCAGCACGTCGGCGCCATGCAACTCCGCGTACGCGAGCCCATCGTCGTGAGCGAGCGCGAAATTCACCGCCTCGATGCGGTGCTGGTATCCGGTGCTGTCGGCGACGCTGTGCGAGCGGCCGACGGTGTGGGTCGATCCGGTGCTGAACTCGCTCTCGAGCGGCGCGAGAAACGTCTCGAAGAAATCGAGCACCAGGGCGTCGGCGCCGCGGATGATCGCGCGCACGCCTTCGTCGACCAGCGTCGTGAACACCACCGGCCGGGCCTCGGACGAGGCCTTGGCCGCCTCGATGCGGGCGAGACACTCGGTGGCCTTCTCCGCGCTGTCCACGAACGGGATGACGACCTGCGAGAACCGGATTCCCTCGAACTGGGTGAGCAGACTGTGCCCAAGCATCTCGGCGGTGATGCCCGTGCCGTCCGAGATGAAGAAGATGACGCGGTCGCGGTGCATGGGGATCCGTTCTCCGGCAGCTCGGGCGGTGCTCGCATACCGCTAAAATAGCCGCTTCGGCGGACTTCGACAACGAGAGGGAGCCAGCAGATGTCGCGCGACCGGTACGTGATCTCACTCGACGCGCTGCGCATGGGCGACGTCGACCAGGTGGGCGGCAAGAACGCCTCGCTCGGCGAGATGATCTCGCAGCTCGCGCACGCCGGCATCCGCGTTCCGGGCGGGTTCGCGACCACTGCCCAGGCGTATCGCGACTTTCTCGCCGACGCGGGTCTGACGCGACGGATCAACACCCGGCTGAAGGCGCTCGATCCGGACGACGTCGCGGCGCTGGCGCAAACGGGCGGTGAGATCCGCGGTTGGATCGTCGCGGCGCCCTTTCCGGCGGCGCTCGAGTCGGCGATCCGCGCCGCATACGACAAGATGATGCGCGGCGGCGAGGCGCCGGTGGCGGTGCGCTCGTCGGCCACCGCGGAGGATCTGCCGGACGCGTCCTTCGCCGGCCAGCAGGAGACTTTCCTCAACATCCACGGACTGGACCAGGTGCTCGCCGCGGTAAAGCACGTGTTCGCCTCGCTCTACAACGACCGCGCGATCTCCTACCGCGTGCACAAGGGATTCGAGCACGAAGCGGTGGCACTGTCGGCCGGCGTGCAGCGGATGGTACGCAGCGATCTCGCCGCGAGTGGTGTGCTCTTCACGCTCGACACCGAATCGGGCTTCCGCGACGTCGTCTTCATCACCGCCGCGTACGGGCTCGGCGAGACGGTCGTGCAGGGTGCGGTGAACCCGGACGAGTTCTACGTGCACAAGCCGATGCTCGAAGCTGGCAGATTCCCGATCATCCGGCGGGCGCTCGGTTCCAAGGCGATCAAGATGGTGTTCACCGGCGAAGCCCAGGCCGGCCGGTCGACCGCGACGGTGGAGGTGCCGCAGTCCGACCAGGACCGCTTCTGTCTCACCGACGACGACATCGTCGAGCTCGCGCGCTACGCAGTCACGATCGAGAAGCACTACGGTCGTCCGATGGACGTCGAGTGGGGGCAAGGACGGGCGCGACGGCAAGCTCTACGTCCTGCAGGCACGGCCGGAGACGGTCCGCTCGCAGAAGAAGGCAGAGGGGGCAGGAGCGTTTCCGCCTGAAGCGGCGCTCGAGAGTCCTCGTCACCGGGCGTGCGATCGGGCACAGGATCGGTGCAGGGCCGGTGCGCGTCGTGAAGGACGCCTCGGAGATGGGACGGATCGAGGCGGGCGACGTCCTGGTGACCGACATGACCGACCCGAACTGGGAGCCGGTGATGAAGAAAGCCGCGGCGATCGTCACCAATCGCGGCGGGCGCACCTGCCATGCAGCGATCATCGCGCGAGAGCTCGGTATTCCGGCGGTGGTCGGCGCGGGCGATGCAACGCGCGTGCTGAAGGACGACACTGCAGTCACGGTATCGTGCGCAGAGGGGGACACCGGCAACGTGTACGAGGGCGCACTCGAGTTCGAGGTGACGACGACCAGCCTCGCAGAGCTGCCCGAGCTGCCGGTCAAGATCGCGATGAACATCGGCAATCCGCAGCTCGCGTTCGACTTCCAGGCGCTGCCGAACGCTGGCGTCGGCCTCGCGCGGCTCGAGTTCGTGATCAACAACATGATCGGCGTGCACCCGCGCGCGGTGCTCGACTACCCGCAGCTTCCGGCGCCGCTCAAGTCGGCGGTCGAGAAGGCCGCGCGCGGCTACGCGAGCCCGCGCGAGTTCTACGTCGCCAAGCTCGCCGAGGGCGTCGCGACGATCGGCGCAGCATTCTGGCCGAAGCCGGTGATCGTGCGACTGTCGGACTTCAAGTCGAACGAGTACCGCAAGCTGACCGGCGGCAAGGAGTACGAGCCCGAGGAGGAGAATCCGATGCTCGGATTCCGTGGCGCCTCCCGCTACGTCGCCGAGTCGTTCCGGGCGTCGTTCGCGCTCGAATGCGAGGCGATGAAGCGGGTGCGCGACGTGATGGGGCTCACCAACGTCGAGCTGATGGTGCCCTTCGTGCGCACCGTGAGCGAGGCGAAGCGCGTGATCGAGCTGCTCGCCGAGCAGGGACTGCGGCGCGGCGAGAACGGCCTGCGCATCGTGATGATGTGCGAGGTGCCGTCGAACGCAATCCTTGCCGAGCAGTTTCTCCAGCATTTTGACGGATTCTCGATCGGATCGAACGACCTGACCCAGCTCACGCTCGGCGTGGACCGGGACTCGGAGCTCGTCGCCGGCTCGTTCGACGAGCGCGATCCGGCCGTCGAGTCGCTGCTGCGCGTCGCTATCCGCGCGTGCCGTAAGGCGGGCAAGTACGTCGGCATCTGTGGCCAAGGGCCCTCGGACCACCCGGATCTTGCGCAGTGGCTGATGGAGGAGGGCATCGAGAGCATGTCGCTCAATCCGGACACGGTCGTCGAGACCTGGATCGCGCTCGGCAAGCAGGTCGCCGCGGCGCGCGGCGTCAAGACGGGCTAGCCGGCGGGTCGGGACACCTCAGCGCGTGCGGAGCAGGCGCTGCTTTTCACGGTTCCACTCGCGCTCTTTCTCGGCGGCCCGCTTGTCGTACTGCTTCTTGCCGCGGGCGAGGCCGAGCTCGAGCTTTATGCGGCCCTTGGCGTAGTGAAGGTTGAGGGGCACGAGCGTGTACCCGGCCTGCTCGACCTTGCCGATCAGGCGGCGGATCTCCTCCGCGTGCAGCAGGAGCTTGCGGGTGCGCGTCGGGTCCGGCGTGACGTGGGTGGACGCGCTGCCGAGCGGGCTCACATGGGCGCCGAGCAGAAAGATCTCGTGACCCTTGACCACGACGTAGGCCTCCTTCAGCTGGGCGCGGCCGGCGCGGATCGCCTTCACCTCCCAGCCCGCGAGCGCGACGCCAGCCTCGTAGCGCTCCTCGATGAAGTAGTCGTGAAAGGCCTTGCGGTTCTCGACGATGCTCATTGACCTGCGCTCCGGCGATCGGAGCCGATTCTATCAGCGGCGGTCATGGTGACCGTCGAGCGCTCGGCCCTCGTCGGACACGGCGCCGCGGCGCTGTTTGCCGTGGTGGTGGACGTCGAAGCCTACCCTGCCTTCCTGCCCTGGTGCGCGTCGGCCACGCTCGTCCAGGGCGATGCGCAACAGGCGGTCGCGACGCTCGGCATCGGCTACCGCGGCGTGCGCCAGCGCTTCACGACGCGAAATACGATGCGCCAAGGCGAGCGCATCGACATGCAGCTGGTCGACGGGCCGTTCCGCAGGCTTGACGGGACTTGGAGGTTCACGACGCTCGCGCCGCGCGCGTGCCGCGTCGACTTGCGGCTCGCCTACGAGCTGGCGAGTCCGCTCGTCGCGCGCGCGATCGGACCGGCGTTCGAGCACATCGCGGGCACACTCGTCGACGCGTTCGTGCGGCGCGCCGACGCGCTGTACGGTGCATGAGCGCGAGACGCATCCGAGGCAGCGTGACGGTAGAGGTGATCTACGCGACTCCCGTCAAGCAGGAGCGCTATCCAGTCGAGGTCGCTTCGGGCGCGACGCTCGCCGAGGCGATCCGCGCGAGCGGCGTGCTGCGCGCGTTTCCGGAGATCGATCTCGCGGTGAATCGCGTCGGCATCTACGGCACGCTCGTTGCGCTCGAGCGGGCGGTGAGCGCGGGCGACCGCATCGAGATCTACCGGCCGCTGCTGGCGGACCCGAAGGAGGCGCGCCGGCGCCGCGCGCGGCGGCGCTGACCGCTAGCCTCAGTTGCAGTAGGTGCGGATCTGCTGCTCGGCCTGCTGCAGCTCGCGCGCCCGGCCGGCGTCGTCGACAAAGCTCGGCTCGCCCTTCTCGTTGTACTTCACCATGCGCTGTCCCGACTGCAGCGCGGCGACGTTGCGGCGCGCGGCGGCGCAGCTTTCGGCCTTCTGCTTCTGCTCGGCTTGCGCCTGTTGCTGCTTCTTGGCGGCCTCGGCCTGCTCGGCGCGTCGCTTGCGGAAGTCCGCCTCCAGGTCGGCCGCGCGCTGGGCGCCTCCGGCGCTGCCCTGGGCGCCGATCGCGCTCACGTTGGCGTTCGAGACCTGCTCGGCCTTGCTCCCGCCGGGCGGGGGCCGGTCGGAGTACTGCACCCGGCCGCTCGAATCGACCCACTTGTAGAGCTGCGCCTGCGTCGGCGCGGCGAGCGCGGCCAGGATCAGCAGGGAAAGGCCGAAACGCAGGCCGGGTCGGATCATGACGTTGTCCTCGGGACGGGGAACCGGGCCAAGGTATCGGCTTTGCTCCCGGCCGTCAATCCGGCCGGCCGGGCAACCGACGGATTTACCGGGCATTTTGCCGGGCGTATAATGCCTCTTTGCGACGGTAGCGGGCACATGCGCCAGATTCCCAAGGCTCTCACGTTCGACGACGTCCTCCTCGTCCCCGCCCACTCCTCGGTCCTGCCCCGCGACGTCAGCTTGAAGACCCGGCTGACCCGCAACATCCAGATCAACATCCCGCTCGTTTCGGCCGCCATGGACACGGTGACCGAAGCGCGGCTCGCGATCGCGCTCGCGCAGGAAGGCGGCATCGGCATCATCCACAAGAACATGGCGCCGAAGGCGCAGGCCGCCGAGGTGCGCAAGGTGAAGCGCTACGAGTCGGGCGTGGTGCGCGACCCGATCACCATCCCGCCCGAGATGACCGTGCGCGAGGTGAAGGCGCTCACCCAGCAGCACAAGTTCTCCGGCCTCCCGGTGGTGGAGAACGGACGGGTGGTCGGCATCGTCACCAACCGCGACCTGCGCTTCGAGGAGAAGCTCGACCAGCCGGTGCGCAACATCATGACGCCGCAGAAGCGGCTGGTGACCGTGCGCGAGGGCGCGACACTCGAGGAGGCGACCGATCTCCTGCACCGCCATCGCCTGGAGCGCGTGCTGGTGGTAAACGGGGACTACGAGCTGCGCGGCCTGATCACCGTCAAGGACATCCTGAAGTCGAGCGAGCATCCGAACGCCTGCAAGGACGGGCAGGGCAATCTGCGCGTGGGCGCCGCGGTCGGCGTGGGCGAGGGGACCGAGGAGCGCGTCGCGGCGCTTGCCGAGGCCGGCGTCGACGTGCTGGTCGTCGACACGGCGCACGGCCACGCGCAGGGCGTGCTCGATCGCGTCAAGTGGATCAAGCGCAACTATCCGAAGCTCGACGTGATCGGCGGCAACATCGCCACGGCGCAAGCGGCACGCGCGCTCGTCGAGCACGGCGCCGACGGCGTCAAGGTCGGTATCGGGCCGGGCTCGATCTGCACCACCCGCATCGTGGCCGGCGTCGGCGTTCCGCAGATTACTGCGATCCACAACGTGGTCGAGGGCCTGAAGGCGACCGACGTGCCGTTGATCGCCGACGGCGGGGTGCGCTACTCGGGCGATATCTCCAAGGCGCTCGCGGCCGGAGCGTACTGCGTGATGCTCGGGAGTCTGTTCGCCGGCACCGAGGAGGCGCCGGGCGAGATCGAGCTCTACCAGGGCCGCTCGTACAAGTCCTACCGCGGCATGGGCTCGCTCGGGGCGATGCAGCAAGGCGCTGCCGACCGCTACTTCCAGGACCCTTCGATGCACGTCGAAAAGCTCGTGCCCGAGGGCATCGAGGGCCGGGTGCCCTACAAGGGCACGGTGCTGTCGGTGATCGAGCAGCTCCTCGGCGGCGTGCGCGCGAGCATGGGCTACCTCGGCTGCAACGGCGTCGAGGAGATGCGCGAGCGGGCGCAGTTCGTGGAGATCACCGCGGCCGGGGTGCGCGAATCGCACGTGCACGACGTGCAGATCGTCAAGGAAGCGCCGAACTACAGAGCCGAGTGAGAGACGCGAAGGGCGTGAAACGTGAAGCGTGGAACGTGAGCTGGTCACGCCGATGCATGAGAAGCTCCTGATCCTCGATTTCGGCGCGCAGTACACGCAGCTCATCGCACGCCGCGTGCGCGAGAACCGGATCTACTGCGAGATCCATCCGTTCGACGTCTCGGACGCGTTCGTGCGCGAGTTTGCGCCGCGCGGAGTGATCCTCTCGGGCGGACCGGCCTCGGTGACCGAGGACGCCACGCCGCGGGCCCCGCAGGCCGTGTTCGCGCTCGGCGTGCCCGTGCTCGGGATCTGCTACGGCATGCAGACCATGGCGGCGCAGCTCGGCGGCGCGGTCGAGAACGCGCGCGTGCGCGAGTTCGGCTACGCCGAGGTGCGCGCCCAGGGGCATTCGGCGCTGCTGCGCGGGATCGAGGACCGGACCAACAGCGCCGGACACGGCCTGCTCGACGTCTGGATGAGCCACGGCGACAAGGTCACCGGGCTGCCGCCGGGCTTCCAGGTGATCGCGAGCAACTCCTCGACGCCGATCGCGGGCATGGCCGACGAATCGCGGCGCTTCTATGCCGTGCAGTTTCATCCCGAGGTCACCCATACGCGCCAGGGCGCGGCGATCCTGACGCGCTTCCTGACCGAGATCTGCGGCTGCCACGGCGACTGGAACATGCCGGACTACGCCGCCGAGGCGGTCGAGCGCATCCGCGCCGAGGTCGGCCGCGACGAGGTGATCCTCGGCCTGTCCGGCGGGGTGGACTCGTCGGTGGCGGCCGCGCTGATCCATCGCGCGATCGGCGACCAGCTCACCTGCATCTTCGTCGACACGGGTCTCTTGCGCAAGGACGAGGCGGCCCAGGTGATGGAGACGTTCGCGCGCCATCTTGGCGTGCGCGTGGACATGGTCGATGCCGCGGCGCGGTTCATGAGTGCGCTCGCCGGGGTCGCCGACCCGGAGGAGAAGCGCCGCATCATCGGCCGCGAGTTCGTGCATGTCTTCCAGGCCGAGGCGGAGAAGCTGAAGGGGCGCGGCAACGCGGTGAAGTGGCTGGCGCAGGGCACGATCTACCCGGACGTGATCGAGTCTGCCGGCGCCAAGACCAAGAAGGCGCACACGATCAAGTCGCATCACAACGTCGGCGGACTGCCCGAGACGCTGCACCTGAAGCTGCTCGAGCCGCTGCGCGAGCTCTTCAAGGACGAGGTGCGCGAGCTCGGGCTCGCGCTCGGGCTGCCGCGGGAGATGGTCTTTCGCCATCCGTTCCCCGGCCCGGGGCTCGGCGTGCGGATCCTGGGCGAGGTGAAGCGCGAGTACGCGGATCTCCTGCGCGAGGCCGACGCGATCTTCATCGAGGAGCTGCGCGCCTCGGGCTGGTACGACCAGACCGCGCAGGCCTTTGCCGTGTTCCTGCCGGTGCGCTCGGTCGGCGTGATGGGCGACGGCCGGACCTACGAGCACGTGGTCGCGCTGCGCGCGGTGCAGACGAGCGATTTCATGACCGCGCAGTGGGCGGAGCTGCCCGCCGACCTTCTCGCGCGCGTGTCGAACCGCATCATCAACGAGGCGCGCGGCATCAACCGCGTTGTCTACGACATCTCGAGCAAGCCCCCGGCCACGATCGAGTGGGAGTGAGGGGACGAGCCAGCCCGTCGAGGCTTTCTCCAGCCTCGTTATGTAGGGCAGCTCGCAAGCCGCGAAGTGGGGAAGGGCGCCGCGCAGGCGACGCGCCTCACGTATTGTTCAGTAGCTCCTTGTGTGTGTCCTCCGGTCTAGTCGGCGATGGATACCGGGACGCGCTTCGGGTCCTTGGTTGTAGATACGGACTCCCACGGAAAAGTGTCGGACTGCCGCGCGGGGGCACGGTACCCGTTGACGCCGGATGACCTTTCATGAGTCCTTGGTTCTGCGGACAACCCCGGCAAGCGGTCGATGCGACTCCTTCGCATTGAGTATTAGATGTTTCGGAGGCAGTAGCGTATGCTTCACTGATGTGGAGCGCGCTCTTTCTCACCTTGCCGACGCAGCCCAGCGCCGTGCGCCTGCGCATTTGGCGGGCGCTGAAGTCCCTGGGCTGCGGATCCTTGCGCGATGGTGTCTATGTCCTGCCCGACGCCCAGGCCGCCTTGTTCGATCCGCTGGCAGCCGAGGTTCGCTCGCACGGTGGCCAGGCCAGCGTGCTCGAGCTGTCGACTCGTGACGAGGTCCAGCGTGCCGAAGTGCTGGCGCTGTTTGATCGCACCGAGGCCTACGGCCAGTGGCGCTCGGAAGCACAGGCGCTGGCAGCGGCGCTGCCTGCAATGGAGGAGACCGAGGCACGGCGACGCTGGCGTGGCATCGCCGAGGCGCTGCAGGCGCTCCGGCGCATCGACTACTACCCGGGTTCCGCCGCCGAGCAGGCGCAGGCCGAGCTCGATGCGCTGCGTCAGGCGCTCGACGCGCGCTTCTCGCGCGGAGAGCCGGTGGCGCAAGCGCCGCACGGCATCCCGCGCCTGGACCCGCGCAAGTTCAAGGGCAAGCGCTGGGCCACGCGTGCGCGGCCCTGGGTCGACCGGCTGGCCTGCGCCTGGCTGATCCGCCGCTTCATCGATCCCGAGGCGCATTTCGTCTGGCTCGCCGACCCGGCCGGATCGACCCCCGCACCCCGCGGCGCGCTGGGCTTCGACTACGACGGCGCGCGCTTCACCCACGTCGGCGCGCGCGTCAGCTTCGAGGTGTTGGCCGCTAGCTTCGGCCTGGATGCGGACCCGCGACTGCAGCGCATCGCCCGCGCCGTGCACTTCCTGGACATCGGCGGCATCCCGGTGCCCGAGGCGGCGGGGCTGGAAGCCGTGCTGTCCGGCCTGCGCGAGGTCCATGCCGACGACGACGCACTGACCTTGGCGGCGGCGACGGTGTTCGACGCCCTCCACGCTGCGCCCGGAGCGCCGACATGAGCACTGCCACGACGCCGGCGAGCGACGTCTCGGCCGCCCCGATTTCGGCTCCCGCGGCCGTGAGCTTTGCCGAGGCCTTCCGCTTCTGGCTCAAGCTCGGCTTCATCAGCTTCGGTGGCCCAGCGGGCCAGATCGCGATCATGCACACCGAGTTGGTCGAGCGCCGGCGCTGGATCAGCGAGCAGCGCTTCTTGCACGCGCTGAACTACTGCATGTTGCTGCCCGGACCGGAGGCGCAGCAGCTCGCCACCTACATCGGCTGGCTGATGCACCGCACCTGGGGCGGCATCGTGGCGGGTGCGCTGTTTGTGCTGCCGTCGCTGTTCATCCTGATCGCACTGTCGTGGATCTATTTGCGATTCGGCGACGTTCCGTTGGTGGCTGGCGTCTTCTTCGGGTTCAAGCCGGCGGTGACCGCACTCGTGCTGCACGCGGCGCACCGCATCGGCACGCGCGCGCTGAAGAACCGGTGGATGTGGGGCATCGCGGCGGCGTCGTTCGTCGCCATTTTCGCCTTCGACGCGCCGTTCCCGGCGATCGTGCTTGCAGCCGGGCTGGTCGGCCACTTCGGCGCCCGACGCTGGCCGCAGGTGTTCGCGCTCGGCGGCGGTCACAGTGGCGCCAAAGCCAGCTACGGCCCGGCGCTGATCGACGACCACACGCCGGCGCCTGTCCACGCGCGTTTCTCGCGCAGCCACCTGGCCAAAGTGCTGGCGGCTGGCGTCGGTCTGTGGCTGCTGGCCATGGCGGCACTGGTCGCGACGAACGGGCTGCAGGGCACGCTGACACAGATGGGCTGGTTCTTCACCAAGGCTGCGCTGCTCACCTTCGGCGGCGCCTATGCCGTGCTGCCCTATGTCTACCAGGGCGCGGTCGAGACCCACCAGTGGCTCAGCGGGCCGCAGATGATCGACGGCCTGGCCCTGGGCGAGACGACACCGGGCCCTCTGATCATGGTGGTGGCTTTCGTCGGCTTCGTTGGCGGCTGGCTGAAGCAGGTGCTGGGCCCGGAGGCGCTGTTCCTAGGCGGCGCGCTGGCTGCCACCGTGGTCACTCTCTTCACCTTCCTGCCGTCGTTCGTGTTCATCCTGGCTGGCGGGCCGCTGGTCGAGGCCACGCACGGCAAGCTGGGCTTCACGGCACCGCTGTCGGCGATCACCGCGGCGGTGGTCGGGGTGATCCTGAACCTGGCGATGTTCTTCGCCTACCACGTGCTCTGGCCGCAGGGCTTCGGCGGGCACTTCGATGTGATGTCGGCAGCGATCGGTGCCGCCGCCGCGGTGGCGCTGTTCCGCTTCAAGGTCGGCGTGATGCCGCTGCTCGGTGCCTGCGCAGCCGCCGGGCTGATAGTGAGTTGGCTGCTGCCTCTGTTGCGCTGAAGGAGTTCCGATGGACGCACGCATCCTGGACCTGCCGTTCGATCCCGCGGCGTTGCACCGCCTGACGCCCGGCCTGATCACCAGCCACCACCAGAACAACTACGGCGGCGCGGTGAAGCGGCTCAATGCGATCCGAGCCCAGCTCGCGACCACGGCGTTCACCACCGTTCCCGGCTTCCAGCTCAACGGCCTCAAGCGCGAGGAGCTGATCGCCACCAACTCGATGCTGCTGCACGAGTTGTACTTCGGCAGCCTGGTGGTGACGGCGTGACGATGGAGCCGGCGATGAAGCTCGCTCTGGACGCCAATTTCGGCAGCGTCGAGCGCTGGCGCGAGGAGTTCATTGCCATGGGCAAGGCCTTGGGCGGGGGCTCGGGCTGGGTGCTGCTGGTGTTCCAGCCGCGCGAGGGCACGCTGGTCAACCAGTGGGCCGCCGATCACACCCATGCGGTGGCCGGCGGCGTGCCGATCCTGGCGCTGGACATGTACGAGCATGCGTATCACATGGACTACGGCGCCGCGGCGGGTGCCTACGTCGATGCATTCATGGACAACATCGACTGGGCTGCGGTCTACGGGCGCTACCAGCAGGCCGTACACGCCGCCAGCGAGCCGTTCGGCGCAAGCCAGGACGAAATCGGCGACGCGCTGGTGTTCGACGTGCGTCGCGCCGGTGTCTACGAGCAGGCACGCACCATGATCCCCGGTGCGCGCTGGTGCGACCCGGCCGCGGTCGGCACCTGGTCCGCGGAATTGCCCGGCGATCGCGAACTGGTCGTGTACTGCGTCTACGGTCACGAGGTCGGCCGCGCCACCGCGATGCGGCTGCGGGCCGCGGGTCTGAACGCACGCTACCTGCGTGGCGGCATCGATGGCTGGCAGGCGGCGGGTCGACCCGTGGTCGACAAGCCTGCGCCCGAGACGCCATGAGCGCCGCGCTCGCTCCGAAGGTCGCGCTGCTGTATCCCGGCGATCGGGCCGCCCGCGACCGTGCCGACCCCGCGGCGAGCCGCTTCACGGCGTTGTTCGAGGCCCTGGCTGCCGCCGGCGTGAACGCCGAGCCTGCCGTCTATCACGACGACTTCGCCGACGAGGTGATGGCTCAGCTGCGTGGCGTGCGGGTCGTCCTGGTGTGGTGCAACCCGATCGAGGACGGCCGCCGGCGCGACCGGCTCGATGCGCTGCTGCGCGAGGTGGCGAGTGCGGGCGTGCTCGTCAGCGCGCATCCCGACGCGATCCAGCGCCTGGGCACCAAGGACGTGCTGTTCGAGACCCGCGACCTGCCATTCGGCAGCGACGTGCACCGCATCGACAGCCTGGCGCAACTGGCGTCGGAACTGCCGCAGCGCCTGCGGTCCGGCGCGCGCGTGCTCAAGCAGCATCGTGGCCACAGCGGCATCGGCGTGTGGCGCGTCGAGCAGTCCGGCGACGGCGCGCTGACAGTGCAACATGCCCAGCGCGGCAGCGTGCCGCAGCGCATGGATCTGGCTGCCTTGAAGGCGATGCTGTCGCCTTACTTCGAGCTTCCGCCTGCGGCGGCCACATGATCGACCAAGCCTGGCAGCCGCGGCTGGCCGAAGGCATGGTGCGCGCCTATCTGGTCGAGGACCGTGTGGCCGGCTTTGGCGTCCAGGCCGTGAACGCCTTGCATCCCGATGCGCCGCTGCCGGGGCCGCGTCTGTACCACGGACCTGAACTGCCGGAGTTCCAGGCGCTGAAGCGGCAATTGGAGTCGAGCTGGATTACGCTGCTGCGCGAGCGAGTCGGCTTGGCGCGCGACCGGCTGCCGCTGCTGTGGGACTGCGACTTCATGCTGGGCGAGGGGACGGCCGACGGCGCGCCGCGATTCGTGCTTTGCGAGATCAACGTCAGCAGTGTGTCGCCGTTCCCGCCGTCAGCAATCACGCCGCTGGTAGAGGCCGTGCGGCGCCATGTCAGTTTGCCAGCGAGGAACCAATCATGATTGCACGCGGTACCGTGGCCCAGCTGTTGGCCGCACTGCTTGTTGCTCAGGCTTTCGTGGTCGAGGCTGTCGAGGTCCGCTTCCAGCGCGTGGCAGAGAACGTCTACGCGCATGTCGGCGACATCGGCGCACGCAGCGTCGCCAACGAAGGGCTCAACGCCAACCTCGGCCTGGTGGTGACGCCCGCGGGTGCGGTGCTCATCGACAGCGGCGCCACGTTCCGCAGCGCCCGCGACATCCACGCGGCGATCCGCAAGGTGACCGAGCAGCCCGTGCGCTGGGTCATCAACACCGGCGGCCAGGACCACCGCTGGCTAGGCAATGGCTACTTCGAGGCCCAGGGCGCCGAACTCATCGCCCATGCGACCGCCGTGCCGGACATGCGCGCGCGCGGCGGCGATCAGCTTGCGGCGCTGCGCACGCTGCTCGGCCCGGCCGCGGAGGGCACTGTGCCCACGCTGCCGAAGCGCCTGCTGGAGGGCCCGGAGTCGCGCCTGGAACTCGGCGGCACGGTGTTCGAGTTCCGCCACCGCGGCGGCGGTCACACGCCGGGCGACATGATGGTCTGGCTGCCACAGGCGCATGTGGCGTTTGCCGGTGACATCGTCTACGTGGACCGCCTGCTGGCCGTGCTGCCGGTCAGCAGCACCCGGGCCTGGCTGGACGCATTCGCAGCTCTGGAGCAGTGGGCACCGAAGCGCATCGTGCCGGGCCACGGCGGGGTCACCGACTTGGCTGCGGCGCGCAGCCAGACCCGTGCCTACCTTGTGGCCCTGCGTGCGCACATGAAACGCGCGGTCGAGGAGGGCGTCGACATCAGCGATGCGGTGAAGTCGTTCGACGCGAAGCCGTTCCTGCACTTGTCGAACGCGGCTGAACTGAATCCAGGCAACGCCAGCCGCACCTACCTCGAAGTTGAGCGCGAATGACTTGCTGACGGGCTCCGCAGGCGCCCGGGGCTGGGCGGTGCCGAGCTCGTGCTCGATCAATGCTGGTGTGCATGTCCATCATCACTGGGTGGACCGTGACGGTGTCAGAGCCTGCTGGCAATCCCAGGATGGCATCCGCGATCCTGTGCTGCGGCGTGCAGTCGACGGACTACCGGGACGACGCGCGTCGCAAGTAGCGCCCGGAGAGGAGCGACAATCGTGCGGTGCTCGTGCGCGGATGGACGTTGCGTTCGCCTGGCGATGCGTGGGAACCTGAAGGCTGATCGTCTAGGGTTGGGGCGCTGCGTGAGGGCGGCGGCGCTTTGACGGTAAAAATATTGGCGAAAAGACTCGATGCGACAATGACTTATGTGGTTTGATGCCGGCGTCTTCTTGCTGTCCCCTCAAGGGGGCAAATCGTCTGCTCAAGCGTCAGAGGTTGCATGCGAAGAACCGATAGACCGCGATAGATCTCGAAAGCTGGCCATCGTGGACGCGCCGACTGTCCTCGATAGATCTCGATTGATGGTGAAAGCTGCGCTTGGGGATCCCAGTCAAAATGACGGTAAGGATGACGGTAAAACTCAGGCGTTACGAGCCGAGCATCAAGTCCGACAAGGACTTACCGAAGCTGTTGATGATTGAGTGGGAGTAGGGGCGCTTTCCGGCTTGACGAACGCTCGCCGGTCTATCGACTTCATCGATGCCTGTTTGTGGGAACAGACATCCTTTTCGTAACGCACTTGCCGGGCGGGTTGCCCAGCAGGCGGAGCGATACTTTCGTACGTACCGTAGGATTTCCTATTCTTAGGGAGCCGCCCTCCCGTCGTGCAGTACTGTTACGGCAATTCCGTGCTTCATTTTCGCTGATTCTGCGGGCATCCATCCCTGGTCCAGCGGCGCAGGGCATTGATAGTCGCCGCGTCCATCGAGGCGGTGGCGGGCCCGTCGTAATAACCGAGTGCTCGAAGGAACCGCTGTGAAGTGCGCGGTGTGGTCACCCCCAACGACATCGATGCAAGGCGGTCATCCATGGACTCCTGGACTCGCTCCAAGCGGCAGTAGACATTAGCGCGGTTGTTGTAGCCGTTAACGAAGTCCGGTTTAAGCCGTATGGCCTCCGAGTAGTGGGACACAGCAGCGTCGAAGTTCCCTCGAGACTCCTCAGCCACTCCGAGGTTGTAGGGTATTCGATGATCACTTTCGTCGATCTGCCGCGCGTGCTTGAGATCTCCGAGCCCGCGAACGAAATCGCCGAGCTTGACGTAGGCGTTGCCTCGAATCATGTACCCGACAGGGTTCTTGGGATCGAGCTTGATTGCGAGGTCATAATCGACAATAGCCTTTCGGTACTCGCCGATCTGCTCGTAGGCCAACGCTCGGTTGACGAAGACCCACGCCTCCGGATACCCGCCGATCCGCTTCCCGTGCTCGATAACGGCCGTACACCCACGAATGACTCGCGCCGCGTCGCCTTCCCTTCGGCAATCTCGAACCGGGTCCTGCTGAGCAACGCTGCTTTGTGGTGACAGCAACGCGACGAATGCGACAGTCACCACGCGTGCCATGTTCATGGCAATCGAGATTGCCCCGGAATTCGGAGCAAGCAGAGTTCTATGACGGGCGACATCCTACTCGACTTGTCCGCATCGAGATCACCGGCGCGATGATCAAATGGCGAAGCCGAGGGAGCGAGCACACCGAGTGCGTGTGACCTCGCCTTCACTCGTGAAGGTAGCGCGACACGCACCGTCAGCAACTGCGACAAGGGTGTCCAGCGGGTGGGCGAATGACAGCCCCCTTGACACGCTTTCCTTCAGACTGATCGGGCCGCGGGGCGGTATGTGGCGGCGTGCCTTGTTGTTGATCATGCACATAGGAAGAATAAACGCCCTTGCCCCCGCCGGTCAATTTGCGATCCCGCGCCTCATCCGCAAGTCACGCCGCCTGTTCGGCCCGCTGACCGCGTCGCATCCAGCCCGCATCGCACGGTGATCCACGAAATTCCACCCGCCCCATCGCCTTTGCCCTGCCTGTGTCGTGCGTGGGGCAACTGATCCGCATCCACGGCGTGCTTGCGCCCAGTGCCCGGCTGCGGGCTGAGATCGTGCCGGCCCGGCACAGAACGACAGTGTGCCCGCGGACGAACGCGCGCACGGCGCGCTGGCGCGCATCGGCTGGGTGCCGTTTCCAATGCGCCTGTCCGGCATTGATCTCGAACACTGCGCCCAGTGTGGCGCCGAATTCAAGATCGGCGCCGCCATCGGAGAGCCCGCGGTGATGGTCAGGATATTCACGCGCCCGGGCGTGCCTGCGAGAGCCCGGCCGCGCTCACCGGCGCGGCCGCCGGCCTGCTCCAGGCCGCCTGATCCTCGATGCAGGAACGGCTCTGCAACGGGGCGTCGATCCGGTGTGATCCGCGCGCGCATGTGACGCTCAGCGCGCGTCCAAAACAGCCTCGACGGGTCGACGTCGGGACCGGAAAATCCGCGCGTGCGGGGGACTGCCGCAAGACACCGCGCGATTCGCCGCTTCTCGGGCCGGTGACATAGTCGCGCACGGAGGACAGGGTGGTTTGAATGTCCTATACGAGTCTTGGGTCATCGTCGCCGGACCGGGCGGGGCGGCAGGGCGGCAGGGCTGCCGGTTGACGGCCCGGATCACCAGGCTAGACAAGGACCGATCGCAAAATTTCCTGAGCAGCATCACGATTCACGCGAGTTGCGCGAAACCGAGGAAGTTCGAAGCATAGTACTCCCAGTGGGCCGGAAGGCGGCGCGTCCATTGCAACCGCGCAAAGGACCGCTCGCCGATCCGGCAGTGCGTATGACGGCGCAGCATGCGTGCATCCTGGTGCTGGAGCTTGCGAGTGGATCGATGTACAGCTATGACCTTGCGCTGACACCTCACGCTCGCATCGGCGCTGAAAGCGCCGATGCACCGCCGCGTGGTTCGGGCATCACTGCACAAGCAGCCGCCACCGCGCGCCGTTGTCTATAGAGTCCACCGCACTGGTTCGAGCACGTCGCGCGTGGGCAAGGGTTCTCGACGAGGGCGACCTGCGGCGATGTTCTCCTCGGGAAAGTGCTTTCGGATCCGCTCCCGCTGACCGTCGCTCAAGCGATGCACCAGTGCGAATATAGGAACCCACATTCGTCGCCTCAGCGGTTTTGGAAGAGGTTCTAGCAAAAATCCATTCACTAGTGCAGGATTAGGAACGCTGCGCGGGCCGCCGGTTGCGGCGGCCCGCGCACCGGGACCGACAGCGCTGCATTTCGCCGGGAGGCGGACCGACACGGCAGGTAATCGCACCCTTACTTGTCATTCATCGCGTTTGTTCTATGGAGGAGTCACACATGCCCATTTCGGGACTTTCCCTGCTGTCGTTCGGGCGCCGTGCCGCGGGCATCGCCGCGGCCGCGACGCTCGCTGTCGCTGCAGCCGCGGCCCACTCGGCCGAGTCGATCAAGATCGGGCTGGTGGCGGCCCTGTCCGGGCCCTCGGCCCAGTCGGGCGAGGCCATCACTCGCGGTCTCACCATCGCCATCGACCAGATCAACGCCAAGGGCGGCGTCCTAGGCCGGAAGCTGGAGCTCATCCGCCGCGACGACGAGTCGAGCCCGCCCAAAGGCGTCACCGCCGCGCGCGAGCTGATCTTCAAGGAGAAGGTGACGGCGCTGTTCGGCGGCCTGGACACCCGGTCTCCCTCGCGATCGTGCCGATCGTCAACAAGGAGAAGGTGCCCTTGATGGGCGTGTGGGCGGCCGGTACGCCGATCACTCGCAACGGGGCGAACCCGAACTACGTGTTCCGCGTCTCCGCCGTCGACATCCTGGTCGACGAGGCGCTGCTCAAGTACGCGCAGAAGAAATTCGGCGCGAAGAAGCCGGGCCTGATCCTCATCAACAACCCGTGGGGCGAGTCCAACGAGAAGGGCCTGAAGTCGGTGGCCCAGAAGACGCGGATCGAGATCGCAGGCATAGAGAAGTTCGAGGCGAACGACGTGGACGTCGTGCCGCAGCTCACCCGGCTCAAGAACGCGGGCGCGGACGCGCTGATCCTGGTGGCCAACGCCGCGCCCGGCGCGCAGGTGATGAAGGCGCGCGAGCGCATGGGGTGGAGCGTGCCGGTAGTCTCCCCACTGGGGCATTTCCGGCGGCCGGTTTCCCGAGCTCGCCGGGCCTAGCGCGGGCGACGCGCACTTCGTCCAGACCTACAGCTTCTTCGGAAAACAGAGCGAGACCGGGCAGCGACTGCTCGACGAGATGAAGAAGCGCTACAACCTCAAGGGGCCGGAGGAGATCTTCTCCCCTGTCGGCACCGCCAACGCCTATGACGCGATGCACCTGCTGGCCGCGGCGATCGCCAAGGCGGGCAGCACCGACGGCGACGCGATCCGTAAGGCGCTGGAATCGATCGAGGAGCACAAGGGCCTGATCAAGACCTACGTGAAGCCGTTCACGGTCGGGAACCACGACGCGCTGGGCCCGGACGACTATCTGATGGTCCGCTTCGAAGGCAAGCGGATCGTGCCGGTCAACTGACCGTCGCCGCCCGCCGCTCGGGCGGCGGGCTGCGCCGACGTTCTCCTCGATGGACCTGTTTCTCTCGGCCCTGGTGACCGGGGGTGGGGCTCGGCGCGATGTACGGCCTGCTCGCGCTGGGCTTCTACATCACCTACGCGGTGTCGAGCACGGTCAACTTCGCCCAAGGCAGCACCATGATGCTGGGCGCAGTGACCGCGTTCACCCTCGGCGTGGGCTGGAACTGGCCGTGGCCGCTGGCGATTGCCGGCGCGCTTGCCGTGTGCGCCGCCTGGGGCGTGATCGTCGAGCGGATCGGCGTCCGCCCCTTCGCGCGCCGGGGCTCGGACCTGTGGCTGATGGCGACGGTTGCGCTCGGACTGGTGCTGGAGAACGTCGTCCTGTTCACGTTCGGCAAGGATCCCCGCGGCATGCCCGCCTTCCGGTTGATGGAAGAGGCGTTCACCGTCGGCGAGCTGCGCATCTCGTGGCTGCAGATCCTGATCCCCGCTATCGGCCTGGCCATCGCAGTGGCGCTGCATCTGGTGACTCGTGGCACGCGCCTCGGCAAGTCGATGCTCGCCATCGTGCAGAACCCGGATGCGGCCCGGCTCATGGGGATCAACGTGCGCGGCGCCATCGTCGCGGCCTACGCGATCTCGGGGTTGTTCGCTGGCGTGGCGGGCCTGCTCATCGCGCCGCTGTTCACGGTGTCTTCGACCATGGGCACCTTGTTCGGCATCAAGGCGTTCGCGGTTGCGATCCTCGGCGGCATCACCAATCCCTGGGGCGTCGTCGTCGCCGGCCTCCTCTACGGCACCGCCGAGGCGCTCGTCACCGCCGGCTTCGGGTCCACCTACACCCAGATCGTGACCTTCAGCCTGGTCATCGTCGCGCTGGCGTTCCGTCCGCACGGGCTGTTCGGCCGGGCGGAAGTGAAGAAGGTATGAGCGCGCGCCTCCTCGCGGCCATCGTCATTCTCGCCGCGGCCTCGATCACGGCGTGCTTTTTTTCCGACGGCTACCAGGTGTTCGTCATCGCCAACGTGGCGCTGACGGCCATCGTCGCCATCGGCCTCAATGTGCTGCTGGGTCTCGCCGGTCAGATCTCGCTCGGCCACGTCGGCTTCTACGCCATCGGTGCCTACACCTGCGGCATCCTCACCACCCGCCACGAATGGGATTTCTGGGCCGCTTTCCCGATTGCCGGGCTGCTCGCCGCGCTGGCGGGGGCGCTGCTGGCGATGCCGGCGCTGCGGGTGCGCGGGCCGTATCTGGCGATGGTCACCATCGCGTTCGGCTTCGTTGTGGAGCAGAGTGCCGCGGAGCTTCGCGACTTCACCGGCGGCTGGAACGGGCTCATGGGCATTCCGCGTCCGGCGCTGGGCGGCTTCGCTTTCGAGGAAATCTCGCTCGCGGTGTTCGCCATCGCCCTCGCCGCGGTACTGCTCATCCTGTTCGCCCGGCTGCGCGACAGCACCTGGGGCCTGGCGATGCGCGCCACCCGCGACGCGGAGGTGGCGAGCCAGGCGATCGGGCTCAACCTGGTCGCGGTGCGCACGGTGGCGTTCACCCTGTCCGCCTTCCTGGCCGGGCTCGCAGGCGCGCTGTTCGCCTCGCTCAATCAGTTCATCAGCCCCGAATCGTTTCCGTTCTTCCAGTCGATCACCTTCCTGCTGGTCGTGCTGGTCGGCGGCGCGGGAACGGTGCTGAGCCCGGTGGTGGGCTCGATGATCGTGGTGCTGCTGCCGGAGATGCTCGCCTTCCTCGCCGAGTACCGGCTGCTCTTCTTCGGCAGCCTGCTGCTGGTGGTGCTATGGCTGGCACCCGAGGGAATCATGGGCAAGCTCGAGCCGTGGCTCGCGCCGCGGCGAGGCGCAGCGGAGCCGGCTTCCGAGGCCGAGGTCGAAGCCTTCCTGCGCCGCGACGATCCCGTGCCGCTGTCGACGCATGATCTTTCGATCGCCTTCGGCGGAACCCGGGCCGTCGACGGCGTGCGCCTGACCGCCGGCCCCGGAGCGGTCACCAGCATCATCGGCCCGAACGGCGCCGGCAAGACGACCTTGCTCAACCTGATCAGCGGATTCTACAAGCCGGATCGCGGCCGGGCGCAACTCGGAGCGACGCCGCTGCCGCGGGGCTCGACGCACCTCGTGGCTCGCGCCGGCGTCGCGCGCACGTTTCAGACCACCCAGCTCTTCCCGCGCATGACCGTGCTGGAGAATCTCCTGATCGCGATGCGGCTCGGCCGTCTCGGCGGCCTGCACCGGGCGCTCGCGGGGCCCGACGACGAGGCGCGCGCGCGGCTCGCCGCCGGCCTTCTCCGGTTCGTCGGCTATGCCGGTCCCGTGGAATGCCCGGCCGCCGCCCTTGCTCACGTCGACCGCCGGCTGGTGGAGGTGGCGCGAGCCCTCGCGCTCGGGCCGCGGGTGGTGACCCTCGACGAGCCCGCAGCCGGCCTCAACGACGCCGACACCGCCCGCCTCGGCGAGCTCCTCCGCCGCATGGGGTCGCTGGGCATCGCCGTCGTCATCATCGAGCACGACATGAACCTGGTGATGGGCTTCTCCGACCGCGTGACGGTGCTGGATGCCGGCCGCATGATCGCCGAGGGCGACCCGGCGGCGGTGCGCGCCGATCCGGGGTGCGCGCCGCGTACCTGGGCGAAGGCGAGCTGCGTATCGAGCGCGGCGCGCGGTCTGCGGAAGCGCCGGCGCCGGTGCTGGAAGTGGAGGATCTCGCTACCGGCTACGGCGCGCTGCCGGTGCTGGAGGGCATCGGACTGCGCGTCGGTCGCGGCGAGCTGGTGGCGCTGCTCGGCACCAACGGCGCGGGCAAGACCACGCTGATGCGGGCGATCACCGGATTGCACCGACCCATCTCGGGGCGCGTGCTGCTGCTGGGCGAGCGCATCCAGTCGCTCGCCGCGTACCGGATCGCGCGGGAGGGTCTGGCGCTGGTGCCCGAGGGCCGGCAGGTGTTTCCGGAACTGTCGGTGGCGGACAACATCGCGCTCGGCTGCCGGCCGAACGCGAGCAGCGACGCGACCGTCGAGGTGGAGCGGCTGCTGGAGCGCTTCTCTCAGCTGAAGCCGTTGCGCGACAAGCGCGCGGGTTTGCTTTCGGGGGCGAGCAGCAGATGCTGGCGATCGCGCGCGGGCTCGCCGCCCGGCCAACCATCCTGCTCCTGGACGAGCCGTCGCTGGGCCTCGCGCCCGCGATCGTAGAGTCGCTGTACCGGGTGCTGGAAGAGCTGCGCCGCGAAGGTGCGACGTTGCTACTGGTTGACCAGATGGCCCGTCTCGCGCTGTCGGTCGCCGATCGCGCCTACGTCCTCAAGTCGGGCCGCATCGTCCACGAGGGCGGCTCAGACGAGATCCGCAGCGACCCCAACCTCGAACGCGCCTACCTGGGGTGAACCCGATGGATCTCGTTCTGCAAAACGCCCGCCTCGACCACGGCCGTCCCGCCGACCCGATCGACGTCGGGATTGCAAACGGGAAAATCGCCCTCGTCGCGCCCCATATTGATTCCGGCTCCCCTGCGCTCGATCTCGACGGACGGCTGCTGTCCCCGGGCCTCGTCGAGACCCACGTTCATCTGGACAAGTCGCGGATCATGGACCGCTGCCGATCCGAGGAAGGCACGCTCGCGGAGGCGATCCGCGAGGTGGCGCAGGCCAAGCGCGCCTTCACCGTGGAGGACGTGTATCGGCGCGCCTCGCGAACGCTGGAGGCCGCGATCGTTCACGGCGTGACCCACCTGCGCACCCACGTCGAAGTGGACCCCAGCATCGGCACGCGCGGGCTCGAGGCGATGCTGCAGCTCAAGGGCGACTACGCCTGGGCGGTCGATCTCGAGCTGGTCGCGTTTCCGCAGGAGGGCCTGATCAGCAACCCGGGCACCGACGCGCTGATCCTGGAAGCCATGGACCGCGGCGCGCGAGTCGTGGGTGGCGCTCCGTACGTCGACAGCGATCCGCACGGCCAGATCGACCGGGTGTTCGAGATCGCGCGCCGCTACGACGCCGACGTCGACCTGCACCTGGATTTCTTCCTCGATCCCGAGCGGATGGACGTCGAGTACGTTTGCCGCATGACGGATCGGCACCAGTACGCGGGGCGGGTCAACGTCGGCCACGTGAGCGCCCTCTCCACACTCGATCCCGAGGCTCTCGACCGGCTCGCGCGCCGCATTGCCGGGGCCGGCGTCGCGGTCACCGTGCTGCCCTCCACGGACCTGTTCCTCATGGGCAGCGGCGCGACCCACAACGTCCCGCGCGGCACGGCGCCAGCGCACCGGCTGGTGGAGCGCGGGGTCAACTGCTCGCTGTCCACCAACAACGTCCTCAATCCGTTCACGCCGTTCGGCGATTCCTCCCTGCTGCGAATGGCCAACCTGTACGCCAACATCGCGCAGCTCGGCCGCGCCCGGGAACTCGCCGAGTGCTTCGAGATGATCACCCGGCGCTCGGCGCGCATCCTGGGCCTCGAGCGCCACATGGTGGAGCTTGGAGCCGCGGCAGACCTGGTCATCCTCGATGCGCCGGATCGCGCCAGCGCGGTGGCCGAGCTCGCCACGCCCCTGTATGGCTTCAAGCGAGGACGGATGACCTTCCGCCGCGAGCCGGCGCGCCTGCTCCGGCCGGAGGCGTGACGATTACGGACCCGTCCTCGGCGTGCATCGCCCGCCGGAGGCCCCGGCCGGCGGCCGCCAACTGAACATCCATCTACACGGTCTGGCGCTCGATGGCGTGCATCGGCTGGGCGCGCCTGATCGAGCGCGCGTTCGATACTGAGCTCGAACATCGCCCGAAGTGTGGCGCCGAGCTCGAGTCATCGCCGCCATCGGGTAGCCCGCGGTGATCGTCAGGAGACTCACGCACCCGGGCTTGCCTGCGAGAGCCCGGCCGCGCGCTCCGGCGCGGCTGTGTTCATCATGCTCGGCGAGCCGCTCGACGCGGCAAGCGCGCGCGAGGCCGGGCCGGTGACCGAGATCGTCCCCGAACCGGAGCGCCTGGCCGCGGTGGCCGCGACCGCGCGGGAGCTCGCCGCGAAGCCGTCGGAGTCGCTGCGGCGCTCGAAGGAGTTCCTCCCGCACGCGCTCACGCCGCAGATCGAGGCGGCGATCGCGACGGAGTTCGGGGCGCTCGCGGCGCGGCTCGAGCCGCCGGAGGTGAGAGAAGCGTTCAGCGCGTTCTTCGGGAAGCGGCCGCCGGACTTCTCGAGCCACGGCTGATTCCCGCGTGCTCCCGCGTTGAGCCCGCCGTTCGCCCGCGCCCGCGGCTCCTCGCGGGGACGCACGCGGCGGTTCGGCCAAGCGGCGCTAGCGGCGGGCCGCGGCGTGCCTCGGGTGCACGTGATCCTGCTGGAAAGCGCGCTGTACCGCGACCGCCTCGGTCTCGAGCGTCGGGTCGGCGAGGTCGGACCGCAAGTACATTACCTGGAGGTAGTGCGCGAACTCGTGCGCGAGCGAGCCGTCGATCGTCCGGCCGGGACGCGCGTAGTAGGCCGCGTCATCGATCAAGTAGATCTCGTTTCGGGCCGTCACGTAGGCGTTGGTGAACACGTGCGGACGGAAGTGCCACTGTGGAGCGATGGCGTCCTGGAACTGCCGCAAGGGCGTCCGGCTCTCGACGAAGATCGTGGGAACCGGGATCTCGGGGCGGAGGGCGACGTTCATTCGGCGCGCCACCTGCGCGAGGATGAACTGCGGATCGAACCGGAGCTTCGCCCGCCGGGCGGACTCGCCGGTCTCGCCCGCGGCGGCCGGCGCGACGCAAGCGATCATCGCGAGGATCCCGACCCAGCGGCCAAGGCGACGCACGACGTTTCCATTGCAGCATCGGTGTTCCATGCCGCAGAGGCTACGGAGGGGGAGGGCGCCGGTAAGTGCGCAAACGCACCTCGAAGCGCGGCTGGCGCCCGCCTTGCTTGACGGCCTAGGCCAGGCGGTTTAGCGTCGGCCTCAGGGGTCTTCCGATGCAGTGTCCCCGGTGCCGACACGAGAATGCGCCGCGCGCGAAGTTCTGCGAGGAGTGTGCGGCGCCGCTCGTGCGGATTTGCGCGAGCTGCAATAGCCAGGTCTCCCCGACGGCGAAGTTCTGCCCCGAGTGCGGGCAGCCCATGCCTTTCGCCCCGCCGACACAGCCGCCCCGCTACGCGTCCCCGGAGGCCTACACGCCGAAGCACCTGGCGGAACGCATCCTCACGTCAAAGCCAAGCCTCGAGGGCGAGCGCAAGCAGGTCACGGTGCTGTTCGCCGACATGAAGAGTCGATGGAGCTACTCGCCGACCGCGACCCGGAGGAGGCGCGCCGGCTCCTCGACCCGCTGCTCGAGCGGATGATGAGCGCGGTTCACCACTACGAAGGCACCGTCAACCAGGTGATGGGCGACGGCATCATGGCGCTCTTCGGCGCGCCGCTCGCGCACGAGGACCACGCGGTCTGGGCCTGCTACGCGGCGCTGCGAATGCAGGAGGCGGCGCGGCGCTACGCGGAGAACCTGCGCCGGTTCGAAGGGATCCTGCCGCAGATCCGGGTCGGCCTGAACTCGGACGAGGTCGTCGTCCGTTCCGTGGGCAGCGACCTGCGGATGGACTACACCGCGGTGGGACAGACGACGCACCTCGCCTCGCGCATGGAGCAGATGGCGGCGGCCGGGACGATCCTCGCGACCGCCGGCACGCTGGCGCTCGCCGAGGGCTACGTGCAGGTGAGCCCGCTCGGCCCGACGCAGGTGAAGGGGCTCGCGAGCCCGGTCGAGGTCTACGAGGTGACCGGCGCGGGGAGCCTGCGCTCCCGGATGGAGGCCGCGGCAGCGCGTGGCCTCACGCGGTTCGTCGGACGCGACGCCGAGCAGGGAGACCATGCGCAGGGCGCTCGAGAAGCGCGCGGCGGCCGAGGGCAGGTGGTGGCCCTCGTCGGCGAGCCCGGAGTGGGCAAGTCGCGCCTGTTCTGGGAGTTCATCCACTCGCACCGGACGCACGGCTGGCTGGTGCTCGAGACCGGCACCGCCTCCTACAGCAAGTCGAGCCTCTACCTGCCGATCATCGACCTCCTGAAGTCGTACTTCCAACTCGAGCCCCGCGACGACCCGCGCAAGATCCGCGAGAAGGTGACCGGGAAGATCATCTCCCTCGACCACGCACTCGAGTCCGCGCTGCCCGCATTCCTCGCGCTGCTCGACGTTCCGGTCGGTGACCCCCAGTGGGAGGCGCTCGATCCGCCGCAGCGGCGGCAGCGCACGCTCGACGCCCTGAAGCGCCTGCTGCTGCGCGAGAGCCAGGTCCAGCCGCTCGGGCTGGCCCTGGAGGACCTGCACTGGATCGATTCCGAGACCCAGGCGCTGCTCGACAGCCTAGTCGAGAGCCTGCCGATGGCGCGCCTGCTGCTGCTCGTCAACTACCGGCCCGAGTACCAGCACGGCTGGGGGAACAAGAGCTATTACACCCAGCTGCGGATCGACCCACTGCCGCCGGAGAGCTGCGAAGTTCTCCTGGAGGGACTCCTCGGGTTCGACCCGAGCGTCGCGCCGCGCAAAGCACCGCTGATCGCGCGGACCCAGGGCAATCCCTTCTTCTTGGAGGAGAGCATCCGCACGCTGGCGGAAACCCGTGTGCTCGAGGGCGAGCGCGGCGCGTATCGGCTGGCCAAGGCGCCCACGACGGCGCAGGTGCCGGCGACGGTTCAGGCCGTCCTCGCCGCTTGGATCGACCGCCTGCCGCTCGAGGAGAAGCGCCTCCTGCAGGCCGCGGCGGTCATCGGCGAAGAGGTCCCGTTCTCGGTGCTCCAGGCGATCGCCGATCAGCCGGACGAGGCCTTGCACGCGGGACTCGCGCACCTCCAGTCCGCCGAGTTTCTCTATGAAGCGCGCCTCTTCCCGGAGCTCGAGTACACGTTCAAGCACGCGCTCACGTACCAGGTGGCCTACGAAAACCTGGTGCAGGACCGCCGCCGCACCTTGCACGCCCGGATCGTCGAGGCGCTGGAGCGCCTGTACGCGGGGCGTCTCACGGAGCAGGTGGAGCGGCTCGCCTACCACGCCGTGCGGGGGGAGCTGTGGGAGCAGGCTGTGACTTATCTCCACCAGGCCGGCAGCCGCGCCTTCGCGCGGTCGGCGCACCGGGATGCGGTCTCGTGCCACGAACAGGCGCTCGGCGCCCTCGCGCACCTGGCGAAGACGCCCCGGACGCTCGAGCTGGCGGTGGAGCTTCGCCTCGGCCTGCGGAACTCGCTGTTCCCGCTGGGAGCGGTGGAAGCCGGACTCGCGCATCTCCGCGAGGCCGAGCCGATCGCCCAGGCCCTCGTCGATCAGCGGCGGCTCGGCCTCATCGCAGGGTACATGAGCGAGCACGCCCGGTTGGCCGGCCATACGGCGGACGCGGTGGCATCGGCACGGAAGGCCGAGGCCATTGCCGCGACGCTCCGCGACCTTTCGCTTGCGGTCGCGGCCAACTACTACCTCGCCACCGCGCATTTCGCCGCGGGTGACCACGCGCGCGCGGGGGAGTTGTTCCGCAAGACCATCGCACCGCTCGAGGGGGACGTCGGTCGCGAACGCTTCGGCATGGCGGGGTTTCCGGTCGTGATGGCCCGCGCCTTCTGGGCTTGGGCGCTCGCCGAACGCGGCGAGTTCGAGGAAGGGACCGATCGCGGTCACCAGGCGGTCCAGCGCGCCGAGGCGCTCAACCACCCCTACAGTCTCGCGTTCGCCTGCCGCGGCCTCGGGCACGTGTACGGCGTCAGGAGCGATTTCCGGCACGCGATCCCGCTCCTCGAGCGCAGCGCCGCGCTGTGCCGCGAGTGGAACCTCCACTTCACGATGCCGACGGTGATGGAGATGCTCGGCTACGTGTACGCACTGTCCGGGCGGCTACCGGAGGGCGTGCAGGTGCTCGAGCAGGCGCTCGCGCTGGGCGAATCCGTGGGCCTGACGATGTTCAGCACGCCCGGGATGGTGCACCTCGGCGAGGCGCGGCTGCTCGGAGGCGCGCCCGACGAGGCGCTCGGACTTGCCGAAAGGGCCCTCGCGACCGCCCGCGAGCGCGGCCAGCGGGGCCACGAGGCCTGGGCGCTGCGTCTGCTCGGCGACGCCGCCGCGCATCGCGATCCGCGCAACTTCGCGGCCGCCGAGCGCCGGTACGCAGAGGCGATGGCGCTCGCCGACGAGCTCGGAATGCGCCCACTCGCCGCGCACTGCCATCTCGGCTTGGGCAAGCTCTATCGGAGTGCCGGGAAACGCGAGCCGACGCGGGAGCACCTCCACGCCGCGACGAGGATGTACCGCGAGATGGACATGCGCTTCTGGCTGGAGCAGGCCGAGGGGCAACTCAGCCGCCTCGGCTGAAGAGACCGGATGCCCGAGGCCGATACGCAGCCCTCCGCGCTCGGCCTGCGCCGGGTGGCGTTGCTGGAGGGCCTCCCTGGCGCCGCGCTCGAAGCGCTCGCGCGCGAGTGCGCGTGGCGGAACTTCGCCGCCGGGCAGCATATCGTCTCGCGCGATGCGAAGGACCGCGATGTCTACCTGATCATCGCGGGCCGCGTGCGCGTGACGATCTACTCAGCGGCGGGCCGACAGGTGACGTTCCGCGACCTGAGCACCGGCGAGTTCTTCGGCGACATCGCGGCGATCGACGGCGCGCCGCGCTCGGCAGACGTCGTCGCCCTCGAGAGCACACTCGCCGCGTCGCTCGCGCCGGCAGTGTTCCGCCTGCTCCTGCGCGAGCATCCCGACGTCGCGGAACGGATCTTGCGCGGGCTCGCGACCCTGGTACGGCGCCTCTCCGAGCGCGTCATCGATCTCAGCACGCTCGGCGTGCAGAACCGCATCCACGCGGACCTCCTGCGCCGCGCGCGAGCCGCCGGCGTCGCCGGCAACACCGCCCGAATCGAGCCGGCGCCGAAGCACGCCGACGTCGCGAGCGAGGTGAGCACCTACCGGGAGCAGGTCACGCGCGAGCTCTCCGCGCTCGCCAAGGCGGGCATCGTCGTCCGGGAGGGGAATGCGCTCGTCGTGCGCGACGTCACCCGCCTAGAACGCCTCGTCGTCGAGGTTCGCGCAAGCACCTGATCGCCCTCGCTGGTGCATCGCTGCCATGAGTCTCGCGGACAAGACCCTGTTCGTCACTGGCACCTCGCGCGGTATCGGGCTCGCGATCGCGAAACGCGCGGCGAAGGAGGACGCCAACGTCGCGAACACGGCGAGCATGTGCGTCCCCGGCAAGGCGGAGGATCCGCGCAGCGTTTGGACTGCGGTGAATGCGCTCCGGCCACGCACGGTGCTCAACACCGCCGCGCTGGCTGGCAGCGAGACCGTGCCGGTTCACGCAGCCGGAGACGCCGTTGCCGAACCGCGGTGTATCGCCGAGCGGGCAGCGCGGGGCGCTGTGATGCGACCGAACAACGCGCCGAACGATGTTCGTGGCGATCCTGCTTGGCAGCGTAAAGAGCCATCGAGGGTCATCGAGCGTCATTGCGACGGCGCTTGGAGTTCCCCTGCTCCGCGTCCGGTCGTCAGGCCTGATCCAGAGCCGACGTTCGGTAGATGTGGCCGCCCAGATACTTGGATCCGTTGTCGCACCCCAGCGTGACGATGCGCTTACCGGGGCCCAGCTCGGCGGCGAGATCGATGGCGGCGACGACGTTCAACCCGGTCGAGCCGCCCGCGAAGATACCGACCTCGCGCGCCAGCCGGCGGCACATCGCGAAGGCGCTGTCCTGGTCGACGGCACGGATGTCGCGAAGGCGGGATCGTTCGAGAAACGGCGGTTCGAACCCGACACCGATGCCCTCGACGCGGTGCGCGCCACCCTTGCCGGTCGTCAGGAACGGCGACTGCAGCGGCTCCAGCGCGATCACCTGCGCCTCGACACCGGCCCTTCGCAGCCCATCGGCGGTTCCCATGAGCGCAGCCCCGGTGCCCACGGCGGCGATCAGCGCGTGTACCTCGCCGGCGAGGTCGCCGGCAACCTCGAGGCCCATAGGCTCGTAGCCCCTGCGCACATCGGGCGATCCGAACTGGTCGGCGTAGAAGCTTCCCGGTTCGGCGGCCAGCACACGGGCGCGGTCCCTCATGCGGGCGATCAGATCCGGGGTGATCGCGCCGTTGCCGCTGCGTTCGACCAGCACCTGCGCCCCGAAGGCCTCCATCGCCAGTTTCTTGCTTTCGGAAAACGCATCGGAGAACACCGCAGTGAACTTCAGCCCCAGCACGGCACAGACGAATGCCAGGGCCGCGCCGGTGCTGCCGCCGGTATACTCCACGACACGATCGCCGGGCCGAAGGGCGCCGCGCTCCATCGCGCCGCGCAGGACCGCGACCGCCATCCGGTCCTTGTAGGAGCCGGTCGGATTACCACCCTCGAGTTTGAGCCAGATCTCGGCACCACCCGCGGGCTCGAAGGCTTCGAGCCGGACCAGCGGCGTGTGTCCAATCGCATCGAGGGCATGGCGAGCCAACATGGCAGTCTCCTGCGCAATGATGGAGCGGTCGTATCGGATCAGCCCAGGCTACGACCTTCGAGCGAGGTGACACGAGATCGTACCCATCAACTTCAAGTTGAACTTCAACTTCGATACTGCCACATCGAGCGGGGTGCGCTTTGGGGATGGCAGCAGTCCCTCGTGGCGCCCGGCGTGGAGGAATGCGCCCGGGCAGGCGATCGCTCAGGCGCTTTCAGACGGGCATCAAGCCAAACAACGACTTGCCGACGCCGTTGATGATCGAGTGGGAGCGAGCAGGACGGGCGGGATGCCGGACGGCGACGCGGCGAGCGCTCGCTACGGCTCACCGGGTTCGATTCCTTTGATATAAGGCATCATGGCGCGCTGGCGGTGATACTACCTTCGTGTGTGATGCACTCGCCGCGAGCAGGCGGCGTGTCGCCGGGCGGGGATTCCACGCCATTTCTCAAGCCAGAACGTGATCGAGGAGCGGATTGATGGGCATCCTACGGGGACCGAGAGGCGATTCCGCGACCGGCGGGCGGCGCCTGAGCAAGGCGGAACTGGCGGCGGGCGAGCACCGCGAGATGTTCATGCACCCCACGGCGAGCGCGGGACCGGCCGAACAGCCCGGCGCCGGCGCGGGGGCTCCGGCCGCGGTGGCCGGGCCGGCCGACGCCATGATCGTCAATGGGCGGATCGCCACACTCGACGAGGGGCGGCCGTTCGTGAGCGCGCTCGCCATCACGGGGGACCGCATCGTCGCCGCGGGCAGCGAGACGGAGCTCGCGCACCTGCACGGCACGGCAACGGAGGTGATCGACGCAGCCGGACGCACGGTTATCCCCGGTCTCAACGACGCCCATACCCACTTCATCCGCGGCGGTCTCGGCTACGCGATGGAGACGCGCTGGGACGACGTCACCTCGCTCGCCGAAGGCCTGCACATGCTTCGCGAGCAGGCAGCGCGCACCCCCGCGCCGAACTGGGTACACATGGTGGGCGGCTGGTCGCCCGAGCAGTTCGCGGAGAAGCGGTTCCCGACGCTGGAGGAGATCAACGCGGTGTCGGCGGACGTTCCGGTGCTGGTGATGCACCTCTACGATCGCCTGTGGCTCAACCGGGCGGCGCTGCGGGTGCTCGGCTGGAACAAGGACACGCCCAATGTCCTTGGCGGCGAGATCGAGCGCGACAAGAGCGGCAATCCGACCGGGCTCGTGACCGCCCGCACGACGCTGGCAGGCCTCGTGTCGGTGGTCTTGAAGATCCCGGGACTTTCTCCCCGAGCAGCAGGCCCTGTCCACGCGCCATTTCATGCGCGAGTGCAACCGTCTCGGCCTGACGAGCGTCGGGGACCACGGCGGCTCGGGGCAGTTCTACCCGAACGACTACCAGATCATCCTCGATCTCGCGCGCCGCAAGGAGCTCACGCTGCGCATCGGCTACTGGCTTATGGGCCAGAAGCGCGGCGAGGAACTCGGCCAGTACGAGGGCTGGGCGAAGATGGTGAAGCCCGGCGACGGCGACGGCTTTCTGCGCATGCTCGGCGGGGGCGAGTATCTCGTCTGGGCCGCGGCCGACGTCGCCAATTTCGGCTATGACTTCAATGGATTCGCCCCGGTCATGGAGAAGGAGCTCGGGGGCGTAATGGCGTTCGTCGCCCAGCGCGGCTGGCCGTTCCGGCTGCACACGGTCTACGACTCCTCGATCGAGCGCGTACTGAACGTGGTGGAGCAGGTGGCGAAAGAGGTGCCGCTCGAGCGGCTGCGCTGGGGGCTCGAGCACTGCGAGACGATCAGCGAGCGCAATCTCGAGCGCCTGGCGAAGCTCGGCGGCAGCATCGGCATCCAGAACCGCATCTACATCGGCGAGAACGCGTTCGTGCGCACGTTCGGGGCGGAGGTGGGCGCCGCCGCGCCTCCCATTGCCCGGATCCGCGAGATGGGCATCCCGCTCGCGGCCGGAACCGACGGCAATCGCGCGAACAGCCACAATCCGTGGCTGTCGATCTACTGGTTGGTCACCGGGCGCACGGCTGGGGGCGCAAGCTCCGGGATGACCGCAACGTGCTCGGTCGCATGGACGCGCTGCGATACTGGACGCAAGGGGGCGCGTGGACCAGCTCGGAGGAGGGAACCAAGGGCGCGCTCACGTCAGGGAAGTGGGCCGATCTCGCGATCCTCTCGGCCGATTACTTCAGCGTTCCGGACGAGGCGATCAAGCGTCTCGAGTCGGTGCTCACGATGGTGGGCGGCAAAGTCGTGTACGCGGCGGATACGTACTCGCGGCTCTCGCCCCCGTCGCTCCCGGTGAGTCCCGATTGGCTTCCCGCGGGACGCATGCCGGCGCCCCGCGCTGTTCAGGCGCCGCCCGTGCGCCGTCATGCGCATCCAGTCATCATCGGCGACGCGGGCCCGTGGACCCTCGGGTGTGGATGCGCCTTCGGCTAGCGCGCGGTGGGCGCGCCTTCGGTCGGCGCTGCCAGGCGAGTCACCCGGGCGCGTCGCGTTGCGCACGGGACCGTGCCGAGCGGAGGTGACGCGCTGTTGAGGGAGCGGGGGCGATGAGCGTGGCCGGCGACGAGGCGTTCATGCGCGAAGCGCTCACGCTGGCGGGCGCGGCCGCGCATTCGGGCGAGGTGCCGGTCGGCGCCGTGGTGGTATGCGGGGGCGCGGTGGTCGGCCGCGGCTACAACCGCCCGATCTCGGCGCACGATCCGACCGCCCACGCCGAGATCGTGGCGCTGCGCGAGGCGGCGCGCGGGCTCGGCAACTACCGGCTCGCCGATTGCGAGCTGTACGTCACCATCGAGCCGTGCCCGATGTGCGCCGGAGCGATCATGCACGCACGCATCACGCGCGTCGTCTACGGCGCGCGCGATTCCAAGACGGGCGCCTGCGGAAGCATCGTGGATCTCTTTGCCGATCGCCGCATCAATCATCACACCGCGGTGAGCGGCGGGGTGCTGGCCGCCGAGGCGGCCGCACTGCTCAGCGGGTTCTTCGCTGCGCGACGCCGGGCGGGACGAGAAGCGGACGATGCGGCGGATTAGCATCTGCATCGCGCGGCAGACGCTCGCCTTGTACGACGACCAGGCTCGCGTGCTGCGCGAGTACAGCGTCTCCACCGCGACGAACGGGGCGGGTGAGCGGCGCGGCAGCCTGTGCACCCCGCGGGGACGGCACATCGTGCGCGCGAAGATCGGCGCAGGCATGCCGGTCAACACGGTGTTCGTGGGCCGGCGCCCGACCGGCGAGATTTTCAGTCCAGCACTCGGGCGGCTGTTTCCGGAGCGGGACTGGATCCTGACGCGTATCCTCTGGCTGTCCGGATGCGAGGTCGGGTTCAACCGCCTCGGCGAGGTCGACACGATGCGCCGCTTCGTCTACATCCACGGCAGCCCGGACTCGGTGCCGATGGGCGTCCCCGGTTCGATCGGCTGCGTGCGCATGAGGAACGCCGACATCCTCGAGCTGTTCGAGGCCGTCGCGCCGCGGACGCCGGTCGAGGTCGTCGCCTGACCGGACACGGTCCAGCCCCGGGGCAGTAGCCCGACAGGGCTTGCAGGCCCGCAGCCGGAAGCGCCGGCACGATGCCGCGCTCGGTGAGCAAGCCGGTGACGAGGGCGGCCGGGATGACGTCGAACGCCGGCCGCACGATCGCGACGCCCTCGGGCGCCAGCGCTCGCCGCGGAAGCCGCTCGCCCCGGCGGCCGTGCGCGCCTCGATCGGGATTCCGACGCCCGGGGCGATCGCGCGGCAGATGCTCCGGCATGGCGCCGCAACGTAGATCGGCAGGCCGTGCGGCGCCGCGCCGCGCGCAGCGACGGAGTGGAAGGCGAATCCGGCTAGATCGCCATACCGGACCGGCTGGGCGCGCGTTGCCCGGCCTCGCGGGGTGCGCCGATTGATGGGCAGAACGTTCCGCCAACGCGATCGCCCGATGTGTCGCGCCCGGCGCCTGCGGCGGCGGACGGCTCGCACGCTGCGGGCATGCCCCTTGTGTTGATCCGGCGCAGGCGTACACTGTCCCAGTTCCCGCAGGAACAACGGCAGGGAATCGGCCGACCGGCTGCGAGTCGTTCACGTTCGGGCCGCGGGGGCCCGCTCTAGCGGCACTGCCTGTGCCACCCCGCACCACCTCGACGCGACAGGCGCCGCGGTGCGCGCGATCGCGAGAGAACTGACAGTCGACCAAGGAGACACGCCATGCCAACATTCATCTCGCTCGTAAACTTCACCGACCAGGGCGTCAAGAACGTCAAGGACTCGCCCGATCGGCTGCAGGCATTCAGGGCAGCGGCCGAGAAACTGGGCGTCAAGGTCAAGGACGTCTACTACACGGTCGGGAGCTACGACCTCGTCACGGTCGTGGAGGGTACCGGGGAGGACGTGACGGCAGCGCTGCTCAAGGTCGGCTCGCTCGGCAACGTCCGGACGCAAACGCTGCGCGGTTTCACGCCGGAGGAGTTCAAGAAGATCCTCGCTGCGATCTAGCGAGAGGCTCGGCGCGGTGGCGGGCGCGCCGGCGCGCCCGCACGCTGCAAGCGCCTTGTGGAGCGCGAGCTCCGCTTGCCTCGTTGCTGCTGCAAACGACTCCAACCCTGCCGCGCGGCGGACTGCTTGATGGCGGGCGCTCGCCCCCATTCTTGCGGCAACCGATCGCGCGCGTTGTCCGATCAGCGACGAAGGTACGAGACTTCGCGTGGCGCCGTCGGCGGCAGGGCGCAGCCGGCAGACGCCGTCGCGCCGGCCATCGCGGTGCGCGACATCCGGCCGCGCATCGGCGAGCTCGCGCTCGCGACGAGCGGCCGATTCCTGCACCGCAACGGCAGCGCGCTCCCCGGATGAGGTGCGACCCGTGACCGACGAACCGTTCTATCACAATGGCATGCGGCAGCTGCAGGACGCGCGCGAGACGGGGCCGATCGCCGACCGCCTGAGCCAAGTGACCCTGCGCGGGGCATTCACCGACGAGGATCGGGAGTTCATCGAGCGGTGCGCGATGTTCTTCCTCGCCACCGCGGACGCTCGTGGCCGGCCCGAGTGCTCTTACAAGGGCGGCCTGCCAGGGTTCGTGCGCGTGCTCGACGAGCGCACGCTCGCCATCCCGGACTACGACGGAAACGGCATGTACCGCTCCTGGGGCAACATCCTCGTCAACCCCCGAGTCGGGCTCCTGTTCCTGGACTTCGAGAACCCACGGCGCATTCGGGTCAACGGCACGGCGCAGATCCGCGCGGACGATCCACTGCGCGAGGCGTTTCCCGGCGCCGTGTTGATCGTCCGCGTCACGGCGGAGCGGATCTTCCCCAACTGCCCGCGCTACATCCACCGGATGCAGCTGGTCGAGCATTCGGCATACGCACCACGCCCGCAGTACACCCCGCCGGTCCCCGCGTGGAAGACGTTCGAGGTGTTTCGCGACGCCTTGCCGGCACGGGACCGGGCGGACGACGAGCGCGGCGCATGAGCCGCGCGAATTCACACCACGCCTACTCAGGAGGCACACATGGCGATCGAACTGTATTCCTGGCCGCACAGCTCTGGTACGCGTGTCGCGTGGGCGCTCGAGGAGCTCGGCGTGCCGTACAAGTACGTCGCGCTGGACGCGAAGAAGCAGGAGCATCTGACGCCGCACTATCTGACCGTCAACCCGCACGGCAAGGTGCCGGCCCTGGTGGACGACGGTCAGCGCTACTTCGAATCGGCCGCCATCCTGCTACACCTCGGCGACAGATACGGGGTGGCGAAGGGCCTGTGGCCCGCGCCGGGCGGCCAGGCGCATGCCGACGCGCTCTGCTGGACCGTGTGGGCGATCTCCGAGCTCATGGAGTACATGATGCAGTACCTGTACCACGGGATGGACACCCCGGTTTCGTACCCGCCGCAGCATCGCAGCCAGGCGGCCGCCGAGTATTGCCTGGCGCAGCTGAGGCGGCAGCTGCAGGCGCTCGAGACGCAGCTCGACGCGCGCGACTCCCTGCTCGGCGCGTTCTCGCTCGCCGACGTCGCCGCCGGCAGCGTGCTCGCGCTGGGCGTCGGGTTCGGGCTCGAACTCGACCGGCACCCTCGCGCAGCGGCGTGGTGCGCGCGCTGCACCGGGCGGCCCGCGTTCAAGCGGGCGCGCTAACGGGCCCGCGGCCGTGCCCGACCTTCGTATTGGCCTGGTTCAGCAGAGCCGGACCGAGCGGACAAAGCTCAGTCCTGCCCGCGCGTCCAGCGCCGCGAGGTCCGAGAACGGCCTCCCTGGCGCGGCGCACCGGTCGGGGACGACCTTGACGTACAGCGTTTCGGGCGGCGCGGCGTCCGCGGCGAGCGGCGCCAGCGGGAGGGCGCGGGCGAACCCTCCGGCGGCGATAGTCCTGAGGCAGCGCGCCGCGCCGGTAGGTGTGTCCATGTCAGACTCCTCTAGAAGCCATCTCAGAATCGCGGCTGTGCTTGTTCGTCAAATGAGGTCGTACGAACAAAAGGCGAACCCTTGTAAATCCCCGCTTTCGCGGTCGCATTTTCATTTTGAGATCGGTTGTAGGCAATTTTTCGACCCTAGGTGGACAATCCGCGCGGATTTCGGCGCGGACTCTTCGCGGGGACGGCGAGGCCGTCAAGCGACCCCTGGTCGGTGCACGCACGAGTCCTGGTAATGCATCGCGCCCGGGGTCCACGCCTCTCGCTCGACCTGCTGCGCGCCTTTGCATCGCCGCCCGTCACCTGAGCTTCACGCGCGCGGCGCAGGAGCTGTTCGTGACGCAGCCGGCGGTCAGCCGCGAGATCAAGACCCTCGAGGACCAGCTCGGCCATCCGCTCTTCCGCCGCGTGAACCGCACCTTGCAGCTGACCCATGTTGGCCAGGAGCTGCACCGTGCGGCGGAAGAGGCGCTCGCGCTCGTCGAGACGGCGGTCGAGCGGATCGCGGCGCCCGGCAAGGCGCTGGCGGTCACCACGACGACTTCGCTCGCGTCGCTGTGGCTTGCGCCGAGGCTTGCGCGCTTCACCCGTGTCCACCCCGGAGTCGACGTGCGGATCGCCGCGGTGAACGACATGGTCAACCTCGACCTCGAGCGCGAGCACCTGGACGTCGCGATTCGCTTCGTGGCGCCGGGCTGGGACATCCCCGGGGGCGAGCGACTGGTCGACGATGAGACCTTTCCCGTCTGCTCGCCACGGCTCGCGCGCGACCGGACGCTCCCGCTCAAGACGTCCGCGGATCTCGCGCGCCACGTGCTGCTCGATTTCGAGCGAATCGCCTTCGGCCGGCCGTGGTCCGACTGGGCGCATTGGTTCCAAGGCATGGATCTCCGCCCGGTCAAACCCGCGGGTACGCTGCACTTCTCACACTACGACCAGGCAATCCAGGCGGCGCTCGAGGGTAGTGGCGTCGCCATCGGCAAGCGGCCGCACCTCACGCGCTATCTCAGGACGGACTCCTGTGCGCCCCGTTCGGCCGGAAATGGGTGGCGCGGCTCGGCCGCTTCTCTGTCGTCATCGCCCCCGCGGCGGCCAAGCGCGAGCCGGTGGCAGCATTCGTCTCGTGGCTGCGGAGCGAGATGCTCGAGGACGACGGATCGATGGCCGCGCCAGCCCGAAGTGTCCCATAACGTCGATCCCGATCGTCGCCGCGACGGGCGTCAGACGCGCGACGTCCAGGCGTGGTCGGAGGGCATGGTCTGCGCCGGATACCTCGATCACGAGCCGGAGGAGGACACGTATCGGTTGCCGGAGGAGCACGCGTACCGGTTGGCGTCCGAAGGGACGGACCACTTCGTGGGCGGCCTGTCCTGCGCCGCGCCGATGCCGCTGCGCGTCGCGCCGCGCGTGGCGCAGCCGTTCGCGACCGGTGGCGGGGTGCCGTTCGCCGACTCTGGTGTGGACTGCGTGGGGGCCTTCGACCGGATCAACCGCGGACAGTACGAGCAGCGCTTCGCCACGCATTAACTCAATGGGCTTCCGGACGTCGTCGACCGCCGGTAGGCCGGCGGGAGCGTCCTCGATTTCGGCTGCGGCGTGGGCCGCGTCGTGCCGACGCTCGCCAACGCGTTTCCGCGGGCGACGACGGTTGGCCTAGCCCGGACGGCGAGTCGATCCGCCCGGCGAGAGCCGCCGCTGACGCCGAAGTGCTGGGCGGGCGCGCGCGCTTCGTGGCACACGATATCGCGGACCTCGACCCCAGAGGGGGAGTTCGATGTCGTGACCGCGTGCGACTGCGTTCACGACCGTGCTGCGCGTGTCGCCACGCGGAAGGACATCCGCGCGCGCGCTTGAAACCGGACGGCGTCCTGCTCGCCCTCGAGCCCAAGATCGCCGATCGCCTCCAGCAGAACGGCATTGCGATCGCGACAATATATTACGCACTTAGCGTCTTTCATTGCATGACGCAATCGCTCGCCCAAGGCGGACCCGGACTGGGCGCCTGCACGGGTCCGGCGCGAACCGGGGCGCTCGCGGGGTGCGCCGATTGATGGCGAGGAGGTTGCGCCAGCGCAATCGCCCGATGTGTTGCGCCCGGCGCCTGCGGCAGCGGGCATCGGGCTCGCCGACGCGCACCACGGGGGTGTCGGTCTTGCGTGCGCGGTCTTTCACCCGAGCGCCCGCCCACGCCCGGTCTCTCCACCGCCACCCGACCGGCCTGCCGGACTACCGCGCGCCTCGCGGGTAGGGGAGAGGGTGAGGCTAGAAAAACCCCGCCTTGCGCGCCGCCTCCACGCCCACGCGGGCGAGGTCCGCGATCTGGGCATTCACGCTCCGCGAGGCGGGCGACGTCACCTTGCTCGACCACATGAGCCGTACGGTCGCGACGTCGGTCAGCCCGATGCTCGCCGCATACGCGCTGTGCGCCTCGCCGCCGCCGATCGGGATACCGATGCCGATGCCGATGCCCGCGCCGCTCACGCGGCCGCCGCCCCAGCCGCCGAATCCGACACCGAGGCTCGGACCACCACTCACGAAGGTCGCTTCCGGGCCGATCGACGCCGCGAGGATCGCCCTCGCGCCGGCCGCGCGCGCCGCGGCGAGCGTCTTGTCGTTCGCCGGCGGCGGACCAGCGGTGAGCGTGGCCGCCTCGGCCCCACCGACCGGTATCGCCCCGACCGCACGCGCCTCGGCCGCGAGCTTATCCTGGCAGATGCGTTTCGCCGCCGTCGAGTCGGCGTCGCAGACGACGAGCACACGCTCGCCCCGCAGCGACCGCCCCTTGAACTCCGGATCGCTCCAGTCGGCGGCGACGCGGGTGGTCGCGCAGCCCGCGAGCAAGCACGCCGCGGCGGCGAGCGCTGCGGACGGACCGAGGAGACGCACAGCGAGCTTCACTTGACCACCAGCACCGGCACCATCGCATTGACGATCGTATCCTGCGTGACCGAGCCGAGCAGCGCGCCCGTGTGCGTTCCGAGGCCGCGCGTGCCCATCACGATCTGGTCGGCCTTCTGCTCGGCAGCGAACTCGGCGATCACCTTACCAGGCTGGCCGACGAACTGGTGCACGCCATAGCGGATGCCGGCCTGGTCGAGCAGCGCGCGCGCGGGGCCGAGCGCCTTGTCGGCGCGCTCCCGGTGATAGTCCTGCAGGTCGTCGCGCGACACGAAGGAGGCGACATCGCTCGAGACGGCCCGCTGGACGTTGATGAGATCGAGCTGCAGTCCAAGGCCGACGGCAAGCCGCTTGCCCATGTCCATCGCATAACGCACCGCCGCGAGCGAGCCCTCGGAGCCGTCCACCGGCACCAGGACGCGCAACACCTGGCCGACCGTTACCGGCGCCTCGGTCGCCGCGATCGGCTGCATCGGCACGCCCACCCGCGCGGCTTCGGCGCGGCGCTTGAGCAGCGTGCCGATGATCACGACGAGGATCGCACCGGCCGCCGCCGCAACATAGGTGTGCCCGCGCGGCGCATCCGCCAGCGAGGCCTTGACCGCGACGTCGGTCACCAGCATGTCGCCGGCGATCCAGCCGAGCAGCGCACCGCCGAAGGTGATCACGATCGGGAAGCGCTCCATCAGCCTGAGCACGATCCGGCTGCCCCATACGACGATCGGGATGCTCACCAGGATCCCGAAGACTACCAGGCCGATGTCGCCCTTGGCGGCACCGGCGACGGCGATGACGTTATCGAGGCTCATCACGGCGTCGGCGACAACGATCGTCTTGATCGCTCCGGCCAGCGTGGTGGCGCCCTCCACGCTGCCGTGCGCCTCCGCGTCGTGCTCGGGCAGCAGCAGCTTCACCCCGATCCACAGCAGGAGCAGCGCGCCAACGACCTTCAGGTAGGGGATCGCGAGGAGCTGCAAGGCGAAGAAGACCAGCACCACCCGCAGGCCGATCGCACCGACGACGCCCCAGAAGATGCCCTGCCTGCGCTGCGCCTCCGGCAGCCGCCGGCACGCGAGCGCGATCACGACCGCGTTGTCCCCGCCGAGCATGATGTCGATCGCGATGATCTGCGCCACCGCGAACCAGAACTGCGGACTTCCGAACTCCACTACTTCGTCCCCTCGGTTGCCATCCAGCCGCAGCGGATCGGGTCGAAACCGGAGTTTCGCTCAAGTCGCACGCCCGCGGCACGCGAGGTTCGCGACCCGCCATCCGGTCGGGTCGCTCCGGGCGAACCGGCGAGCTCGAGGTCGCCGGACGCGCATTCGATCCGAAATGCTCCGCGGCCAGGCGCCCCAGTAGAGCGGGTCGGTGTTGCCGCCGGAGATCACGTCGATGTCGGCGAGGTCGACGCCGCGCTGCCCGCCGGCGGTCTGCGTGAGGCTGGTGAGGCGATCCTGCCCCCTCGGTGCCGGCGCTGCCCCCGCGGTTTCGCCTGCTCCTTGCGGAGGCAGCGCGCGGACCCGGACGTCTCGAGCGCCTCGTCGAGCATCGGGGCGTCGTCGCAGCGGGCGTTGCCGAGGCGCATGAAATCCTGGTTCTACGGTCCGCCGGGGCCTTGGGCGCCGGTACCGTCCAGGAACACGTCCTACACCCCGATGATTCCGGCCGTTTCGATCGACCGGGGCTCGGCCTCGTGCACCTGGTCGCGCTCGCGCGTAGCCGAGAAGTTGCGCCCGGCGCGCGGGACCGGAGAATCGATCTGCCCGGTTCGCGCTATAGAGTGACCGTCACGGAAGAAGGCCGTTTGAGCTCCCTGGCCGCTGTGCACGCTAGAATGTCCAGTTGCCGTAGACCGAAACCACGACAGACGCGGTGGTTTCGTACGAGCCCACGAGATTGCCGCGCCCACCGAGAGCAGGCGCAAGCGTGCTGCGCTTGTCGACCTCGAGTGTGCCCCCGTAGAGGAGCTCCCCGGCGATACCCCATTTCATGACCTTGCTCACCTGCTGCTCCCCGCCAACCCCGAAGCGCCACGCCGCGTTCACCGGGAGAAGCGGCGACACGTCGTCGCTCGACTGGAAGCCCGAGTCGTATGCGACGCCGAAGTTGAGCTTCCAGGTATCGCTCACGCGCAACTGCGCGCCGACCGCCACATGCCAGGTGTCCTTGAAGTCGAGCGCGGTGGTAAGCCCGACCGGGTTGAGCGTGTTCTCGACGCCGACCTCGACTTCCCCGAACTCCGACCATTGCTGCCAACCCACGTTGCCCAGCAGAGCCCAGCGCTCGTCGAGCTGAGTGAGGACGCTCGCCATCACCTGCTGCGGCACTTTGACGCCGAGCTTGACCTGCGCATCGAGCAGGCCGCGGGCGCCGAACAGACCGGAGAACCCAGGCCCCAGCCCGGAGAACTGGGCCGGCGCTTCGAAGTCGAGCTCGACCCGGGAGTTCCACGTCAGCCCGATACGAGTTGCAGGCGTCACGTCGTACATCAACCCGAGATTCGCGCCCAAGCCCCACGCGTTGTCGTCTAGCTTGAGCTGACCGTCCGGCGTTCCGGGCACGACGTTGTTGATCGCGACCTGCTGCTTGAACACGCCGTACATCGCGTTCACGCCCGCGCCGACGGACAGCTTGTCGTTCACGCGGTAGGCGATCGACGGCACGAACGAGATGCCGAGGATGGTCGCGTCCTGCACACGGTAGCGGCCGACCCAAGTATCGTCGTAGTCCAGGATCGAGCCGAAATTGCCTGCGACGGCGAAGCCAATTCTGAGGTCCGGCGAGAGACTGTGGGTGACGAAAGCGCCGCCGCCCGGCACGAAGCCGTTCGCGCCGAGCGCCCGTCCGCCGTCGTCAGCGCCGAGCGCGGCCGAGCTGCCGCTGCCGACCGAGAAACGGTTGTTCAGCCACATGAGCTGGCCACCGGCGAGCACCTGCGTGCCCGCGAGACGGGTCATGCCGGCCGGATTGGTGAATGCCGTCGAAGCGTCCTGCGCGCGCGCGCTGTAGCCGGCCGCCGCAAGGCCCACTTCGGCGGTGCCGAACTCATACAGCAGCAGCCCGCCGGCCGCTGCGGGACCGGTGCCCAGCCCCGCGGTGGTCAACATGACCGCGACGGCGAGAGACCGCACGGGGCGATTCCCTGCCTCATCGAGTTCTCCTCATCGGCCCCGTACCCGCACCGCGCACGAGCGCTACCCAGTCCCCACCGGAACCTCGAGCTTCACCCTCCGCTCCGCGTGACGCGTCTAATCCCGATCGACCAGGCCGGCGGGCAGCTCGAACGGCTTCGGGGCGATGGACGGCTGCTCGGGTGCGGTGCCCGGCATGATCTCGAAATCCGGCGTGAACGGCACGAGGATCGAGCGCAACTGGTCGAAGCCCGTCCGGTCACCCTGGAATCTCGCCTTGCCGGTAGCGATCAGGTCGTCGAACGTCGCAGCGCCCATCATCACCTGATCGAGGTCGGCGCGGTTCACCGTCACCGCGAGATCCGGCTGCGGGGCCTGGAAGCCCTTCAGGGTGGTGAGCGTCGCGTTGCTCATCTCGACGACGAACCGCTCGCCGTTGTCCGGCGTCACGAGGTTGATCGTGAACGTCATCCCCTCGGCTCTCCTCGGGTCCATGCTGATTGCGACGAAGTCCAGCCACTGCTCGGTCGCCATCGCGCGCACCACGTCCGGGCCGGCGGAGCGAGGGGGAGCGCCGCTCGGCTGGCCGTTGCGCAGCTCGAACGCGCCCTGCAGGAAATTGTTGCGCACGCTCGTGCTCTCGGCCCGGTAGCCGAGCTGCTCGAAGGCGTCCGCGAGCAGCCGACGCGCTTCCACGTTGCGCGGCTCGGCGAACACGAGGCGGTTCAGAATCTCGGTCGCGTGCAGGTACTTGCCCTGCGCGATCAGCTCGCGGCCCTTGGCGATGATCTTCGCCGAGCCGCCCATCATCTCCACGTAGAGCGGCGCCGAATCTCTGGGCGAGAGCGGGATCAGATTGGCCGGGTTGCCGTCGAAGTGGCCGAGGAAGCGATTGACCACGCCGCGCACGTTGTTCTGTACGTCGCCGTGATAGCTTCGTGCCGCCCATTGCTGACGCAGGCCCTTCGGCACCTGGTAGACGTTGTGGATCTCGTTGATCGTCACGCCGCGGTTGGCGTAATGGAGCGCCTGGTTGTTCAGGTTCGCGTAGGCGTCACGCTGGGCGCGCAGCACCTCCTGGATGCGTGCAGTGCCCCAGCGCGGCCAGCTGTGCGACGCGAACATCACCTCAGCCTCCTGGCCAAACTTATAGAGCGCAACGTTGATCTGTTTCGACCAGTTGAGCGCGTTGCGCACCGCCGCACCGCGGATCGTGTAGATATTGTGCACCGTGCCCGTGACGTTCTCAGCGGCCCAGAACGCCTTGAACTGCGGAAAGTAGGTGTTCATCTCGACTGGCGCCTCGGTGTCTGGCGTGTTCTGGAACACCATGCGCACGCCGTCGACCGTGATCTCCTCGAAGTCTTTGCTGACGATACGGTTCGGCGGGATCAGCCCGGTGTTGCCGTTCGCGACGTTCTTGCCGATCGCCTGATCGACGTGCCCGAACGGGTGGCGCGGCAGGAATACGGAGTACTGCCATTGCAGTCGTCGCGACATTGCGTTGCCGGCAAACACGTTCTCGGCGATGGCCGCCTCGAGGAAGCCCTCCGGCGCGATCACCATGATCTTGCCGCTCGCGACGTCGGCCTCGTCCACGACGCCGCGCACGCCCCCGAAGTGGTCGCCATGCGAGTGCGAGTACACGACAGCGACCACCGGCCGCTTGCCGAGCTTCTGGTTGATGAATTCGAGCGCCGCGCGCGCGGTCTCCTTCGCCGTCAGGGGATCGAACACGATCCATCCGGTGTCGCCCTTGATGAAGCTGATGTTGGCGAGGTCGAAGCCGCGTACCTGGTAGATCCTGTCCGGAACGACTTCGTACAGCCCGTAGGCCATATTGAGCACGGCCTGTCGCTGCAGCGACGGATGGATGCTCTCGAAGTCCTTGCCGGTCAGCAGCCAGCCGTAGCTCCCCATGCTCCAGGCGACGTGGCCCGCGTCGGCCATGATCTGGGTATACGGTGGCTCGGCAATGAAACCTCGTTTCGCCTCCTCGAAGTCGCGCTTGTCGGCGAATGGCAGCTCCGCCTGAAGCCCCTTGCGTAGCTCGAGCGTGAACGTCGACGGTGGCTTGCCGGACGGATCGAAGTGCTTCGCGACGCTCGCGCCCTTGTCGGCGGGGATCAGCGACGCACCCGGCGTCTGGCCCTGTGCGGCCGCCGACACCATCAGGCCGGCCGACGCCAGAATCAGCGCGACGCACCGCGCGCTCGTCTCACGCATGTGACACTCCCTAGGAATATATTCGATCAGCCGTGCACGCAGGCATCGCGTCCGGCGGGCAGGGAGCTTGATTAACCTTGGATTAGTTGTCAAGCGCGCGGGGGTTGTGCACTGCTGTCCGTCAAGCCGGTCCGCTTGCGCTGGGCACGGTTGCTCAAGCGCGTCTTCGACATCGACATCGAGCGCTGCCCCCGCTGCGGCGGCGAGTTGAAGGTCATCGCAGCGGTCGAGGAGCCGGCCGTGATCGGCCGGAATCTCACGCACCCGGGGCTACCCGTACGGGCGCCGCCCCGCGAGCCGGCGCGGCTGCCCTCGGTCTCCTATAAGCGGTAGGACAGACCCGAAGAGCGAATTTCGTCAACGCCTGCAGCCTGGTTGACGCCCTTCCCCGGCGCACTGTGGCGCTATAGCGTGACTGGTACGGAAGAAGGCCGTTTGAATTTCCTAGGAAACCCCGCATTGCGCGCCTCCACGCCCACGCGGGCGAGGTCCGCGATCTGGGCATTCACGCTCCGCGAGGCGGGCGACGTCACCTTGCTCGACCACATGAGCCGTACGGTCGCGACGTCGGTCAGCCCGATGCTCGCCGCATACGCGCTGTGCGCCTCGCCGCCGCCGATCGGGATACCGATGCCGATGCCGATGCCCGCGCCGCTCACGCGGCCGCCGCCCCAGCCGCCGAATCCGACACCGAGGCTCGGACCACCACTCACGAAGGTCGCTTCCGGGCCGATCGACGCGGCGAGGATCGCCCTCGCGCCAGCCGCGCGCGCCGCAGCGAGCGTCTTGTCGTTCGCCGGCACTGCTTTGCGGGTTCTTGTCTGCGCGACGCCGGGCGGGACGAGAAGCGGACGATGCGGCGGGCTAGCATTCGCATCGCGCGGCAGACACTCGCCACGTGTGATGACTAGGCTCGCGTGCTGCGCGGGTATGGCGTCTCCACCGCGACGAACGGGGCGGGTGAGCGGCGCGGGAGCCTGTGCTCGCCGCGCGGTCGGCACGCCGTGTTGGCGAAGATAGGCGGGCGGGCGGTGAATACGGTGTCCGTTGGCCGGCGCCCAGCCGGGGAGGACTACAATCGCGAACTCGGACGGCTGTTTCCCGAGCGGGACGGGGTCCTGTCGCGCATCCTCTGGCGGTCCGGACGCGAGGTCGGGTTCAACCGTCTCGGCGACGTCGACACGATGCGCCGCGACGTCTACATCCAGGGCAGCCCGGATTTGGTGCCGATGGGGCAGCTGGGGTCGATCGGCTGCATCTGCATGAGGAACGCCGACATCGTAGAGCTGTTCGAAGAGGTGTTTCCCGGCATGCCGGTGGACATCGTCGGATGAGCGCCTGACGGCCGGCGCCCGACGGTCACATTTCTGTAATCCGGCACGGGCATTGTCTCGTGCCTCGTAGTTCAGCAGATGCCCGTCCGCTTTCCCGCCCCACGTTTGGTCGCCCCAGGCCCGCTCACCGGTGGTCCGTACGCCGCACGCTTCCGCGTGCGCGGTCTGCTCGGCTCGCCGGCGCTCGCGGAGTGGATCGAGAGCCGCTGCGAGGCGCCGGCCGGCATCCGCTTGCGGGCGAGCGCCCGGACCGGAGTGGTGCGCATCGAGGGCCGGACGTCATTCGATGCCTGCGTCACGCTGCGGCGCTGCGTGGACGATTTCTTTGCCGGGCAGCATCGCGCGCGGGCGTCCGCGCGGCGGCGGGTCGTAGCGCTGCCTTCGCCGCGGGCAACCATACGCATGCGCGCCGAGCCAACAGCACCGGCACCCGGTGAGCAGCATCGCTCGACGGGGCTGGCGCGGGAAACGGCCTCGGACTGGCACGCCCTGACGACCGCCGCACTCTGGACGCGCCTGGCATCGGGTCCGGAGGGTCTGACGTCCGCGCGGGCGCGCGAACGCCTCGCCCGCGACGGTCCCAACCGGATCGAGGACATAGCAGGTCGGAGCGACCGCAAGATCCTGGCTGACCAGTTCAAATCGGTCCCGGTCGCGTTGCTTGCCGGTTCGGGCGCGATCGCGACGGCCACCCGCGCGTGGGCCGATGCGACCGCGATCGGCGCGGTGCTCACCGCCAACGCCGGCGTTGGTTTCTACACCGAGCGCAAGGCCGAGCAGACCATCTCGAGCCTGCGCAAGCTCTCGCCGGGTCAGACTCTGGTCGTGCGCGACGGCGTCGAGGCGATCGTCTCCGCCGAACAGGTGGTGGCCGGTGACCTCCTCGTGCTGAAGCCCGGCACTGCCGTGACAGCCGACGCGCGGTTGATCGAAGCGCATCGCCTGTCCACGAACGAGGCGCCGCTCACCGGCGAGAGCCAACAGGTGCGCAAGGAGCCGACCGATTCCCTGCCGCTGGCGACAGCGATCGGCGAGCGTCGCAACATGGTCTTCATGGGTACGGTCGTGTCGGGCGGCATGGGGAAAGCGGTGGTCGTGGCCACCGGCGAGCGCACTTTGCTCGGGGGCATCCGGCGGCTCGCCCAGGCGGCCGAGCAGCCGTACACGCGGCTGCAGACCGAATTGGACGGGCTCGGTCGCACCCTCGCGCTCGGTGCTGCCGCGCTGTGCGTGGGCGTCTTCGGCCTGGGGCTGATGCGCGGGCGGGCAGTCGGTCCACTGCTGCGCACCACCGTGTCCCTCGGTGTGGCGGCGATTCCCGAGGGCCTGCCGACGGTGGCCACCAGCCTGCTCGCTTCGGGCATCCGCAAGCTGCAGCAGCGCAATGTGTTCGCAAGCAAACTCGACGCGGTCGAGAACCTCGGCGCGGTCGACGTGGTGTGCTTCGACAAGACGGGCACGCTGACGCAGAATCGGATGCGCGTCGAATCGGTGGTCCTCGGCCTTCGCCGCGTACTTGTCGCGAAGGAGGCGATCCCGCAGCTTCCCGAAGACTGGCTGCTCGTTGCGGCGCTGAACAACGAACTCGAGCAGGGAGCGGGCAAGCCGCTGGCCGGTTCGGCCACCGAACTTGCGCTGGTCGAGTTCGCTCAGGCGCAGGGTGCTGACGTTCCATCGCTGCGCCGCAAGCATCCGCGGCTCGCCGTCAAGCACCGCTCCGAGCATCATCCCTACCTCGTCACGTTGCACCCGATGGGACGCGCCGGCGCGCTGGTGGCGGTGAAGGGCCGGCCACAGGAATTGCTGGCGCGCTGTACCCAGTGGTACGACGGGGAAGCGGGTCGCGCCGCTCACGCCGGCGCGGAGGCGCCAACTCCTCGCACACAACGACGCGCTGGCAGCACTCGGCCACCGGGTGCTAGCCTTGGCCTTGCACCGGCAGCAGAGCCGTCAGCTGGGTGAGACGCATGGGCTGACGTGGCTCGGTTTGGTCGGCCTCGCCGACCCGGTGCGCGACGGCGTGACCGAGGCGATTGGCCGCTTCAAGGCGGCCGGGATCCGGCCGATGATGCTGACAGGCGATCAGCCCGGCACTGCGCAGGCGGTGGCCGAGCAGATCGAGCTGGATGGCCGGCGCTCGATCGCCGATGCCGGCACGCTGATCGAGGATGCGGCTCGGCTTGGCGAAGTGATCGAGCAGGCCGCGGGATTCGCGCGCACCAGCCCCGGTATGAAGCTTGCCATCATCAAGGCGCTGCAGGCAGGCGGCCACGTGGTCGCGATGACGGGCGATGGCATCAACGACGGTCCCGCTCTGAAGATCGCCGACGTCGGCGTTGCGATGGGCGCGTCCGGTACCGACCTGGCGCACGCCTTGAGCGATCTCGTCCTGCGCGACGATCACCTCGACGGGCTGCTCGCGGCGATCGCGGAAGGACGAACCGCGTACCTCAACGTCAAGAAGGCCGTGCGCTACCTCGTGGCGACCAACGTCAGCGAACTGGCCGCCACCGCCCTCTGCGTGGCGGCCGGGCTTCCCGAGCCGGTCGATCCCCTGGCGCTGCTGTGGACCAATCTGATCACGGACGTGTCGCCGGCGATCGCGCTCGGTCTGGAGCCGCCGGAGCCGGACATACTCGAGCGACCGCCGTTTCCGCGGGCAAGCGGGTTCCTGCGCGCGGCCGACTGGCGCCAAGTTGCCGTGGACGGCGGAATGATCACCGCGGCGACGCTCGCCGCCTATCTGTACGGCATCGGCCGCTACGGCCAGGGTCCGCGCGCGCGCACCCTGGCGTTCACGGCAATGACCACCGGCCAGTTGCTGTACGCGCTCTCGGCACGCTCGGATGGACCCGTCACGCTCCAACGCGACGGCCATCGCGCCAATCCGTGGCTTGCGCGCACTGTCCTCGTTTCGCTCGCGGCGCAGGCCGGCACCGTGCTCTTCCCACCGCTGCGCGCGCTGCTGCGCACGACGCCGCTCGGGCTGGCTGACGCCGGGGTAGCATTGACCGCTGCAGCGGCACCGACGCTCGCGCGCGAAGCGCTCAAGCGCCTCCGTGGCGCCCGGGACCGCACCACAGACCGATGAGCGCCGCACCGATCGCGCACGAGACCGCAACGCGCCTGCGTCTCCGCCTGCCCGCGGCGACCGATCTCGACGCGGTGCGCGAGGCGCTGAGCGCATTGCCCGGGATCACGTCCCTGCGCATCGCGCAGGCGGCGCGCTCGATCATCGTCGGCTACGACGGCCGCGCGCGCACACGGCGCGCGGTGCTGAGATGCGTCGACCGGCAACGCGCCAGCGCGCCGGCGCAGGATCGCGCACCAACGGTGGCTCCCCGCGGCGTTTCGCTGGAGGGCGCCGTGCTCGCCGCCGCGCTGGTGCCGGTACTGCCCGGTCCATTGCGGCCTGCGGCGGCGGTCGGGCTGGTCGGGGCGAGAGCGCTCGAGGTTCTTCGCACCGGCGCCGAGCCGGCCGGCGCCGTGCTGGATGCGATCGCGCTCGCGTCGACCGCGCTAAGCGGCCACCCGATGATGGCAGCGACCTCGGTCATGGTGAGCGCGGCCGCGGAGCGCTGGCGAGACTCGCTGGTCGACGACACCGACCGGCTGCTCGCGCAACTGACGCCCGCCGAGGCGCCGGCATATCGCACACGGCGCGGCACGCGGGGAGGCGACGCGACCGAACTACTCGAGCCCTCGGACCTCCAGCCGGGCGACCGCGTACTGTTGGAGGCTGGCGACGTCGTGCCGGCCGACGGGTTGATCGTGCAGGGCGATGGGGCGGTCTTCGACCTGCTCGGGCCGCACCGATCGATCGCGGTGCGCGCCGGCGAGCGTGTCGGTTCCGGCGAGCGACTCGCCGGAGGCGCATTGACGCTGCGCGTCGAGCGCGCGGCCGCCGCTTCGCGCGCGGCACGACTGCGTGCGCATCTGCGCCATGCGCTGCGGGCCCGTGAGGCCGCAGGGCCGCTGACCCCGATCTCCAGCGACTGGTCGCGCTGCCGATCGGTGCGGCCGGCCTGGTACTGGCGCTCACCGGGGATACGATCCGCACCGCATCGATGCTTCAAGCCGATCCGCAGTACGGGCTGCAGCTCGCGAACCCGGTGGCACGGGCTGCGGCGCTCTACGCCTCGGCACGCCACGGCGCCCTGATGAGCGGACTCGATGCGATCGAGCGCCTTGCCGCGGCGACGAGCTTTGCGTTCGAGGACGTCGGCGTGCTGTCCGAGTCGACCTGGCACATCGAGCGCGTGGTCGCCGACGAGGCCTACGTCGATACGACCGTCGCCGCGCGCTGGCTGCTGCAGCTGATGGGGGCGCCCGGCGAGCACGATGCCGCGGCCGGGTTCCCCGACGAGTGCGTCGCCGCTTGGCGGGAGCACGGTGCGGTGCTGCCCTTGCCGGAGGAGCGCGGCATCGTGCGGGTGCTGCACGTCGGCGGAGCAAGGCTGCTCGCCCGGACCTGGGGCATCGCGCTCTCCGAACCGGACCGACGGAGCCTGGTCCGGCGGCTCCGGGATCGTGCAGGACGGCCGGCTGCTCGCGACCGTGCACCTGGGCTGCCGGCTGCGCGCCTCGATCGCGGAGCAGTTCGCAGCGCTGCGCGCGCTCGGCGCAGAGCGCGTCGCGGTATTCACCGAGGACCCGGCATCAACGCCGGCAAAGGCTCTAACCGCGCTCGGTGCCGACGTGGTCGTCAGCAGTGATCGCGCTGCCCAAGAGCGCTGGCTCAACGAAGAGGTCGAGCGTGGCGCGCGCGTCGCGCTGGTGCATACAGGCCTGCGCGACATCCTGCCGCCGGGCGGGCTCAGCCTCTGTCCCGCGGATGCCGAAGCTGGCGCGCATGGCGTGCTGCTCGGCGACCCGCTCGCCGCGCTCGTGGCGGCGCGCGCCGCGGCCGCTCGCTTGCGGCAAAGCCTGCGCTGGCAGTTCGGCACCTCGGTAACGGCGAATTCGACGCTGATGGTCGCGGCCGCCATGCGGGTTGCTTCGCCGCTCGCGATCAGCGCGCTGCGACACGGCTTGGCCTTTCTGCTGCTCTGGCAAAGCGCACGACTTGCGCGCACTGCTGCGTCGACAGTCCTCGATCGAAACCATGCGCCGGCGGTCGATCGCCCGCGCGCGAAGCGAATCACTTCCTCCAGGAGACCACGATGACGAACCTCAAGAGCTTCGCCAGCCCCGCAGTGCTGCTCGCGCTTGCCGGCACGGCGGTCGTCGGATTCGCCGCCGGTTACCTGCTCGGGCGCGATCCGCACCTCCTGCGCCGAGTGTTCGCCGCAGCGGCGGGCGGCTGGGAGCAGACCCGACTGGCCGCGGCCGAGGCGAGCGAGGGAGATCGCCGACCATTGGGCCGAGGCGGGCGAGACCGCCCGGGCCCGCGTCGAGGAGGGGGCATTCGGCGCCGCTGCGGCGGCTGCGGCCACGGTGCCGGAAGCTCCCGCCGCGCCGCCGATCCGGAAGGCAAAGCGACCTGCGCGCGCCGCCGCGTCGCGGCGCCCCGCACGCGGTACGCACTGAATAGAGGGTTGCGGGCTTGCGGCACCGCGGTACAAGCCACGGCCGGCCCGCGGTTCTCCTCGTAGGCGACGATGCGCAGACTGAGCTTTCCCACACCGCCGGCGACCGCGTGGAGAACCTGGTCGTGTTCTCGAGCCCGGGGAATCCGCTGGCGAACCCGGAAGTCCGGCTCGGCGAAGAGTTCGCTGCCCTCGTGCGCCTCGACCCGCTGCACGACTTTGGCGATCGACTGCGTCTGACCGCTGGAGACGCGGTGGCGATGCGAGAACGCCCGCAACGCGAGCTCGTCGCGAACCCTGTCGGTCGATTCGCGGGCGGTGCGCGGGTCGAATCGGGCCCCGCGGATGTGCAGCGCACGCGCTCGGTGCGAATCGCGTAGCGGCCAGGGCGCAGCGGGGTGCTGCCGGTGGCGGCGCGCCGGCGTTCCCGAAGCAGAGGCGGGTGGGTCGCCGCGATCGAGGCGTTCCGCCCGCAGAAGGCGGGCGCGACGCGCATCGTGATGCTCTCGGAGCCGTGCGGCGCCCGCGAGAAGGCTACTCGAACAGCGCGCGCAGCCCCGCGGCCGAGGGCGCCGGCACGATGCCGCGCTCGGTGATCAGGGCGGTCACGAGCGCCGCCGGAGTCACGTCGAACGCGGGGTTCGCGACCGCCACGCCCTCGGGCGCCCAGCGTTCGCCGCGGAAGCCGGTCACCTCGGCGGCCGCGCGCTCCTCGATCGGGATGGCGGCACCCGAGTCGACCGCGAGGTCGATGGTGGAGCGGGGCGCGGCAACGTAGAACGGCAGGCCGTGCCGCGCCGCGAGCACCGCCAGGATGTAGGTGCCGATCTTGTTCGCGACGTCGCCGTTCGCGGCTATGCGGTCCGCGCCCACGACGACGAGGTCGACCTTGTTGGTCTGCATCAGGTGGCCGGCCATATTGTCGGTCACCAGCGTGACCGCGATGCGCTCCTCGACCATCTCCCACGCGGTCAACCGCGCACCCTGCAGGAACGGCCGGGTCTCGTTGGCGATCACCGAAACGCGCTTGCCCGCGTCGCGCGCCGCGCGCACTACGCCGAGCGCGGTGCCGTAGCCCGCGGTCGCGAGCGCGCCCGCGTTGCAATGGGTCATGATGCGCGCGCCGTCGGGCACCAGCGCGGCGCCGCGCCGGCCCATGGCGCGGTTGCACTCGACGTCCTCGGCGGCGATCGCCTGCGCCTCGGCCAGCAGTGCGGCGGCGAAGTCTGCGCTGCGGCGCCCGGCCAGAGCGGCGAGCGCCGCTTGCATGCGATCCAGCGCCCAGAACAGATTGACCGCGGTCGGCCTGCTGGCACGCAGCGTCGCGAACGCCCGTCGCAGGCCGTCCTCGCGCGCCGCGTCGCTCGCCGCAACAAGCCGGCGGGCCTCGAGCGCGATACCGTAGGCCGCGGCGCAGCCGATCGCCGGCGCGCCGCGCACGACCATGTCGCGGATCGCCTGTGCCGTCTCGGCCGCGCTCGTGCAGGCGACGTACTCGACCCGTTGCGGCAGCGCCCGCTGATCGATGAGCTCGAGCCGCTCGCCCGTCCAGTCGAGCGTCTGCACGCCGCCAGCGCGCGCGGCCATCAGATCACCCGCTCGTTGCCGCCGTCCACGGGCACTTGCGCGCCGGTGGTCTTCGCGAAGAGCGGCCCGCACATCTCCGCGGCGAGCTCGGCGACGTCGCGGCTCTTCACCTCGGTGCGCAGCACGTTGTTGGTCTTGTACTGCTCCTCGGTCAGGCCGTAGCGGCGCGCGCGCTCGGCGAGCACCTCCGGCGTCCAGATGCCGGTGTCGAACACCTGGTTCGGGTGCAGGGTGTTGACGCGGATCCGGTCGGCGCCCCACTCGAGCGCCGCCACGCGCGCGAGTTGAGCGAGCGCGGCCTTCGACGCGGAGTAGGCCGCGGCGCCGGGGCCCGGCGCCGGCACGTTCTTCGAGCCGATGACGACCACGCGCCCACCGCGGGGCGCGAGCTTGAGACAGGGGTGGCAGGCGCGCAGCATGGCGAGGTTGGCGTCGAGATTGATGCTCATGGACCGGCGCCACTCCGCGGGCGAGACCTCGGCGATGGCCTGGCTGGCGCCGAAGATCCCGGCATTCAGCACCAGCATGTCAAGTCCACCGAAGGCGAGGAGCGCATCGCGCAGGGCATCGCGGATCGCCGCCTCGTCGGCGACGTCGCAGCGGATGCCGACGTAGTCGGGCCGGCCGAGCGGCGTCGCGACCGATTCGGCGAGATCGAGCCCGGCCACGGCCGCGCCTCGTGCAAGCAGGGCGGCTACCGTAGCTCGTCCGATCCCGCTCGCCGCGCCGGTCACCAGCGCCACCTCGCCGGCGAAGACCGGCGGCTTGCCGCCCCTCTTCAGCTTCGCCTGCTCGAGATCCCAGTACTCGACGTCGAAGAGGTCGCGCTCGGGCAGCGCCTCGTAGCGCTCCAGCGCGTCGGCGCGCAGGATCACGTCGATCGTGTGCTCGTAGATCTCCTCGACGATCTGGGCGTCGCGCGCGCTGCGCCCGGCGCTCGCCAGGCCGAAGCGCGGATCGAGCACCACGCGCGGCGCCGGGTCGAGCATCGCCTTGGGTTCGCGCGCGTGGGGCGCATGCCGCTCGAAGTAGCACCGGTATGCGGCCGCGTAGGCGTCCACATCCGCCCCGAGCATCGGCGTTCGCTTGGTACGGATGACGTGGTCGGGCGTGGCCGGACCTTGCTGCGACAGGCGCTCGACCTCGGGGCCGCGCGCGAACGCAAGCGTCTGCGCGGTGGTGCGCACGCGCAGGATCATCGGCGCGCCGGCCGCATCGCTGATCCGGCGGCGCAAGGCGGCGATCGCCTCCGGCGCCACCGCCTCGGTCCGCGCCGGTGTCGGCGGGGCGACGACATCCCACGCGCGGTGGCGCGCGAGGTACGCCTCGGCGCGCGAGACCAGCGCGATCATGCGCTCGTACGCCTCGCGCGCGCTCGCGCCGAACGCGAAGATGCCGTGCTTGAGCAGGACGACGCCGAGCGTTCGCGGCGTGGCTTCGCGCCGGTAAGCCCGCGCGACCGCCTGCGCGAGGTCGAAGCCCGGCATCAGGTACGGAACCACGAGAACTTCGTCGCCGTAGATCTCACGGACGCGGCGCGCACCGTCCGGCGTGTTCGTCACCGCCAGCACCGCGTCGGCATGCGTGTGGTCGACGTACTTGAAGGGCAGGCAGCCGTGCAGGATGGTCTCGATCGACGGCATCGGCGCGGCGGCGTCGAGCATGTGCGTCGCGAGCTCGTTCACCATGTCGGGGTCGGACAGCCGATCGAGCCCGGCGAGCCGCACGACGTGCGCGAGGCGCACCGGCGAGAAGCCGGCCGGCTCGATCGTCGCGAGATCCCAGCCGCTGCCCTTGACGTAGAGGATCGCCTCGTCCTCGCCGAAGCGGTTGCGCACGTCGAGCTTGACCGAGGTGTTGCCGCCGCCGTGCAGCACGAGCGACCTGTCGCGGCCGAGAAGCCGCGAGGTGTACACGCGCAGGCCGAGTTCGCCCTCGTAGCGGCGCGCTTCCTCGTCCTGCCAGAGACTCTGCATCGATACCTGCGTGGCCGGGTGGAAGGTTATTATAGCGGCCGCTGCGCGAGATTCCCCCGATGCGCCGTGCGTTCTCCGTCGCGATCATGGACTGGACAGCGGCCCGCGCCGAGGCCGGACCGATCCGCTTCGCTGTCTTCGTCGCCGAGCAGGGCGTGCCGGCCGCGATCGAGCTCGACGAATGGGATGCGCGCAGCGATCACGCGCTCGCGCGCGACGCCCGCGGCGTGGCCGTCGGCACCGGCCGGCTGCTGCCCGACGGCCACATCGGCCGCATGGCGGTACTGCCGGATTGGCGCGGGCGGGGCCTCGGCGCGGCGATCCTCGCCGCGCTGGTCGAGCGCGCGGCGGCGCGCGGCATGAGCGAGATCGCGCTGAACGCTCAGACGCAGGCGCGCGGCTTCTACGCCCGGCATGGCTTCGCGCCGGTCGGCACGGAGTTCATGGAGGCGGGCATCCCGCACATCGCGATGACGCGGCGATTGAACGCCGGCTGAGCGCGCATTGCCCGCGCGACAGACTCACTACTCGGCGGCAAAGGCGAAAGCGCGCGTGCCGCCGGGCGCCGGCACACCGCCGGCGGCGTACGACCACTCGCTGAACTCGACGCGCCGGTCGGTGCCGAGCGCGAGCACGGTGGTCGAGCGCGTGCCGTAACTCTCGGTGACGACGAAGGCGGGCGACAGCATGCGCTCCCGCTCCAGCCCGACGCCGGTGTCCGGGAGCGCGCTGTCGGGCGCGACGGCGCGATCGGCGAGGATGTCGCGGATGGCGCCGGCGTCGAGCGGCGCGCCGAGCGCCGCGAGGAAGCGCGGCTTGAGCTCGGCCACTTTTGGCCAGGGCGTGTCGAGCAGGTGATTGCTGAGTCCGAACGTGCCGGCGCCGAGCTCGCGCACCTCGCCGTCGCGGTTGGAGTAGTAGAAGAGCCCGCTCGCGTCGGCGACGAAGAGGTTGAAGCCGTTGTACGCGCTCGCGTGCCGATGCACCTCCGCCATGTACTCGGCGGCGGGGGCGTCGCCGGTGAGGAAGCGGCGCGTGAGCTCGCCGCGCGAGCGCGCGCCGGGGCGCGCCGCCGTCGGGTCCCGGAAATTGGTGACCGCGGCGAAGCGCAAGCCGCGGGTGACGCCAAGCCACGTGCCGCCGGCCTCCAGGTCGCGCCCGGCGAGCACGGCCGGCGCGTCGGGCCAGAAAGCCGCCGGCGCGGTCGGGCGCCCGTAGAGCTCGTCGCGGTTCGCGCCGACGACGAGGCGGTAGGCGGGGGTGTGCCCGATACGCGATCAGGATGAGGCACATTGGGTGCGCGTCAGAGCGCGACGAAGCGCTCGGTGTGCCGCGCGGCGCCGGGCGCCAGCAGCGCCGCGAACCCGCGGCGGGCGAGGGCGGTCTCGAGCGCCCGCTCGAACGCGACCGGGTCCTCGATGCCCTCGTACACTTCCATCCAGGTCCCCGGATCGTCGCGCCGGCACAAGAGACGCCCGGACACGCCGGTCGCCTCGCGCACGTCGTCCTGGACGGCGCGCACCAGCGTGCGGGCCGCAGCGTCCTCGGCGGCCGCGACGCGGTAGTAGACGTAGAGCGCGACGCTCACTCGACGCGGTAGGGCAAGGGGCGCAGCTCGAGCCGCGGGCCGTGCGCGCCGCGCAGCCGCAACTCCCCGGCGGCAGCGCTTGCGGACTGCATCACGGCGAGCAGATCGGCGCCGCCCTCGGGCGATTGCACGGCGTTTAGCACCATTCCCTGCACTTCACCGTCCGCGGCGAACACCGCGTCGCCCGCGACCGGCGCCTCGTCGGCATCGACGACGTGCGCGAGGAACATGCGGCGTTTCACTTTTCCCAGATGCTGCGTGCGGGCGACGATCTCCTGCCCCGGATAGCAGCCTTTGCGGAAGTTCACCGCGCCGATCAGCTCGAGGTTCGCCATCTGCGGCACGAACTGGTCCTGCGTCGCCGCCGTGATGCGCGGCAGGCCATGGACCACGTCGAGCCATTGCCAGGCCGCGGGTCCGACCGGTCGTAGGCGCAGGGCCAGCGCGTCCCACAGCGGCGCGGCGGACGCCTGCGGCAGCGCGAGCAGAAAGCGCTCGCCCGCGAGCCGCACCACGGTCGCCCGCGGCCCGATCCGCACCTCGTGGGCTTGCGCGGGCGTACCGCCGAGCTCGGAACGCAACGCGGGCGCGCCGTCGGGGCCGCTCACCCCGCACAGGGACAGCGCCTCGCCGGATTCGGCGATCGCGACCTTCGAGCGCAGGACGAACATCTGCAGGCGCTTGCGGATCGCGGGGGCAAGCTCGCGATCGAGCACCATCCTGAACTGCTCGCCCTCGCTCCACAGGAGGAAGTTCGCGAGCATGCGGCCCTTGGGCGTGCAGTAGCAGCCGTAGACGCTGCGCCCGGCCGCTAGGCCGGCGACGTCACACGAGAGCTGGCCTTGCAGGAACGCGCGCGCATCGACGCCCGCGAACGCGAGCACCGCGAGATCGACCAACGCCGCGACGATGCTCCCCGACCGCGCGGCGGCGAGCTCCTCGCGCGCGTCGCCGAAGCGCAGTCCGTCGGAGGCCGCCTGTGCGCCGCGCGATGCGAGAAACGCCTGCCAGGTCTGCGCCATCATTCGCGAGTTTCGCCGTGCCGCGCGGGACGCACTGCGGGACGCATCCGGCGCGGACCGCTATTATATCGATGCCTTGTCTCGTCCCTCGCCCCGATGTCTCCCTCCGCAATGTTTCCCGCGGGATCCCACGCATCGTGCTGAAGCGGATCGTCGCGCTGCTGCTCGCCGGCGTTCTCGCGACCGTGGCGTGTGCCGGATGGCTGGCGTGGTTCGCCGCTCAGCCGCTCGCCTTGCGCGCGAGTCCGCTCGAGGTGACCGTTGCGCCGGGGAGCTCCGCGAGGAGCGCAGCGCGGCAGATCGCCGCGGCCGGCGTGCCGATGCAGCCCTGGCAGTTCGAGCTGCTGGCGCGCGCGCTCGGCCAGGATGGCGGTTTCAAGGCGGGAACATATCTGCTCGAGTCGGGTATCACGCCGCGCGGCCTGCTCGACAAGCTAGTGCGCGGGGAGGTGGCGTTGACCGAGATCGTCTTCGTCGAGGGCTGGACGTTCCGGCAGATGCGTGCTGCGCTCGCGGCACACGCGCACCTGAAGCACGAGACGACCGAGGCGAGCGCCACGGAGGTCATGGCGCGCCTTGGTGCCGACGGGATCGCGCCGGAGGGGCGCTTCTTCCCCGACACGTACAGGTTCGCGCGCGGCACGAGCGATCTCGAGGTCCTGCGCATGGCCTACCGGGCGATGCAAGGCCGCCTCGAGGCAGCCTGGGCGGCGCGCGCCGAGGGGCTGCCGCTCGCCTCGCCCGACGAGGCGCTGATCCTCGCCTCGATCGTCGAGAAGGAAACCGGACGCGCGGAGGATCGGGCATTGATCGCTGCGGTGTTCGTGAACCGCTTGCGCGCCGGGATCCGGCTCCAGTCGGATCCGACCGTGATCTACGGCATCGGGGAGCGCTTCGACGGCAATCTGCGCCGCCGCGATCTCGAGCGCGACGCTCCGTACAACACCTACACGCGCGCCGGTCTGCCGCCGACGCCGATCGCGATGCCCGGGCTCGCCTCGCTGCAGGCGGTGCTCAACCCGGCCGCGAGCGATGCGCTTTACTTCGTCGCGCGCGGCGACGGCTCGAGCGAGTTCTCGCGGACGCTCCAGGAGCACAACCGCGCCGTGACAAAATACCAGCGCGGTGGCCGCTGAGCCTGCCGCGAACGAGCGAGGGACGCAGTGCGCGGCAAGTTCATCACGCTGGAAGGCATCGACGGCGCCGGCAAGAGCAGCCACGCCGCCTGGATCGCCGGCTGGTTGCGGGCCCGTGGGCGGGACGTGCTCGTCACGCGCGAGCCCGGCGGCACGCCGCTCGGGGAGCGGCTGCGCGAGCTGCTGCTCGCCGAGCCGATGGATCTGCGCACCGAGACCCTGCTCATTTTCGCGGCCCGCCAGGAGCACCTGGCGCTGCGGATCGAGCCCGCCCTGGCAGCGGGGCGGTGGGTGCTGTCGGAGCGCTTCACCGACGCGACCTTCGCCTATCAAGGCGGCGGGCGGGGCGTACCGCGCCCCGCCCTGGAAGTCCTCGAGCACTGGGTGCATGGCGGGTTTCAACCGGACCTGACCCTGTACTTCGACCTTCCGGTGCCGGTCGCTCGCGGTCGCCTCGAGGCGGCGACCGGTGCGCCCGATCGCTTCGAGCGGGAGGACACCCGGTTCTTCGACCGGGTACGCGCCGCCTACCATGTGCGCGCGGCCGAGAGCCCGGGACGGATCCGGACCGTGGACGCGGGGCAGAGCCTCTCTGCAGTTAAGAAACAAGTTGAAGTAATACTTCTAAAGTTCTGTGAATAAAGAAATATATTCCTGGCAAATCGATGCCTGGTCGCGCCTGATCGACCGTCGCGCAGCGCTTCCCATGCGATTCTGATCCAGGGTCGGCCGGGCCTCGGCAAGGCGCACTTGGCGCGCGCGTTCGCGCGAAGCCTGCTGTGCGAGCGGCCCGATGGGCGGGGCGAAGCCTGCGGCGCCTGCGCGGCATGCGGGTGGTTCGACCAGGGCAACCACCCGGACTACCGGCAGGTGCAGCCCGAGGCCCTCGAACCAGGCGATGAGGAGCCCAGACGCGGGGAGGGCGCCGCGCCGAGCCGCCAGATCCGTATCGACCAGGTGCGCGACCTGCAGCCGTTCCTGCGGGTCGGAACGCATCGCGGCGGGTTGCGCATCGCGCTGATCCGCCCGGCCGAGGCGATGAACGCATCGACGGCGAACGCCCTCCTCAAGAGCCTCGAGGAGCCGCCGGAGCGGACGCTGCTGCTGCTCGTCTCGAGCGATCCGCAGCGATTGCTGCCGACCGTGCGCAGCCGCTGCCAGGGGGTCACGGTGTTTCCCCGAGTGCCGAGACGGCGGTGACGTGGCTGCGCGCCCAGGGCGTCGGAGATCCGGAGGGTGCCGCGAGCTTTGCCGCCAACGCGCCGCTCGCCGCGCTGGAGCAGGCGGCGTTTGCCGAGGCCCGGGCCGCGCTCGCCGAACTCCTGTCCGATCCGGAACTGGATCCGGTGCGGGGGGCGGAACTCTGCCTCGGTCCTCCGCTCGCGGAGGTGCTGATGTGGATGCAAAAGTGGACTTATGACCTGCTGCGACTGCGATCGGGCGCCGCGCCGCGCTATCATCCGCACGCGGGTGCTCGCCTCGAGCGCCTGGCGCAGCGGCTGGATCCGCTTTCGGTTGCTCGTTACGGCGCGAGGGTCGCGCGCGCGCGCGCGCTGGCGCTGCATCCGCTCAATGCGAAACTGGTCCTGGAGGATTTGTTGATCCGATACCGCGAACTCGTTACCGCGCAAGGCGCGGGAGGCGCGCATGGCTGAGGAGAGCAGCAGCCGGGGCGGGCTGCGGCCGAGCGTCCTGTCGCTCACCATCAGCCAGCGCTCGGCCCTGTACGCCGCCTACCTTCCACAGCTCAAGCGCGGCGGGATCTTCATTCCGACGACCCGGCAGTACCGGCTGGGCGACGACGTATTCATGCTTCTCAGCATCATGGACGATCCGAACAAGCTGCCGGTCGCGGGTAAGGTCGTCTGGCTGACCCCGCCCAACTGCCAGGGTAACAAGACGCAGGGCGTGGGCGTCCATTTCTCGGAGGACGAGAGCGGCCAGGCCGCGCGCCGGCGAATCGAGTCCGTGCTGAGCGGCCTGCTGCAGTCGAGCCGCACGACGCACACCTACTGAATCGCGCGCGCCACCGGTGCAAGCCAGGCCGGGAGAGGCGCGAACCGCCTCGGGTCCCGCGCGCACGCGTGCACCAGCCGATGCTCGTCGACTCCCACTGTCACCTCGACTTCGCGGAGTTCCATGGCCGGATACCCGAAGTCCTCGACGCGATGCGTTCGGCCGGCGTGGCCCACGCGCTCTGCGTCAGCGTGACGCTCGAGGACTTCCCGGGCGTGCTCGCGCTTGCCGAGGCGCACCCGAATCTCTTCGCCTCGGTCGGCGTCCACCCCGACTATCCCGACGCCGGTGCGGTTGTGCCCGAGCGTCTTGCGGCACTCGCGAACCATCCCAAGATCGTCGCGATCGGCGAAACCGGCCTCGACTACTACCGGCTCGCCGGCGACCTCGAGTGGCAGCGCGAGCGCTTCCGCAACCACATCCGGGCGGCGCGAATCGCCCGCAAGCCGCTCATCGTGCACACGCGAGCCGCGGCGGACGATACGCTGCGAATCATGCGCGAGGAGGGCGCGGCTGCTGTGGGCGGCGTCATGCACTGCTTCACCGAGTCGCGCGCGTTCGCCGAGGCTGCGATCGGGCTCGGCTTTCACGTCTCGTTCTCGGGTATCGTCACTTTCAAGACTGCCGGGGCGCTGCGCGAGGTGGCCGCCGCCATCCCCCTCGATCGGCTGCTGGTCGAGACCGACTCGCCTTACCTCGCGCCGGTGCCACACCGGGGCGGACCAACGAGCCGGCCTATGTCCGGCACGTGGCCGAGGCGGTGGCGGCGATCCGGGGATCCCGCTCGCCGAGCTCGCCGCGGCGACGACCGCGAATTTCTTCCGCCTGTTCGCTTCCGCTTCTAAGGTAGAAAGTGAGCTATGAAGTCCAAGTTATTGCTCTTTATAAGTTGTATATCGATGGCCATCGGTGCCTGGGCGCAAGCGCCACTGCTCGAGGATCTGTTCAAGGCCGTCCGGCTCGGAGACCTGACCACGGTACGCAAACTCCTGGATCGCGGCCTGGACATCAACTCCACCGATCAGGCCGGCAATTCGATCCTCGTGGAGGCGGCCCGGGAGGGTCATCCGCGCATCGTGACGCTGCTGGTCGAGCGGAAGGTGAACGTGAACGCCCGCAACGCGGTCGGCGACACCGCCATCATGCTTGCGGCACTGGGGGCAACCTGGAGGTCACCCGGATCCTGCGGGCCAGCGGTGCGCAGATCGATCATCCGGGCTGGACGCCGCTGCACTACTGCGCCTTCGGCGGCCACGTGCGCGTCTGCGAGTTCCTGATCCAGGAGAAGGCGTCCGTCAACGCCCGCTCGGAGAACGGCAGCAGTCCCCTCATGATGGCAGCGCGAGAGGGGCACGCCGGGGTGCTGCGCCTCTTGCTCAATTCCGGTGCCGACCCGAATCTCGAGACCGACACCGGCCGCACAGCGCTCCAGTGGGCACAGGCCACCGAGAACGCGGAGATCGCCGAGCTGCTGAAGGCAGCCGGGGCCAGGCGCTGAACGGCGCTCCGACCCAGAGGAGCTCCCAGGCGAGGACCCAAGCCCAACGGAACACTCACAAAACAGTCAATTTAACATAATACACATTATGCGAAGTCTAGGGACCCGGAAAAGCCCTCGCCCGTGCCGACTCACTGCCACTCGTCCTTGGGGGGGATGGGCAGCGGGAGCACCGGGATGCCTTCCTCCAACAGCGCCTCGGTTTCCTCCCGGGACGCCTGGCCACGAATGCTGCGCTTGACGGCTTCCGCGTGGTGGATCCGCCGCGCCTCCTCGGCGAAGCGCTCGCCGACGTCCTCGGAATTCGCAAGAACGTGATCGATGAACGCCGCGAGGCTTATCTGCTGGCCCGCCGCGCTCCGGACCGGGCGCGGCGCCGCGCCGGGTTGTGCCTCGGGGGTGCGCGTCCCGTTGCGGCCGGTTGGCTGCCCGTCCACCCGCGGGCGCGAAACCTTTGCGGAGGGTACGCGGCGCACCTCCGCGCTCCCGCACACGGGACAGGCGATCAGTGCGTCGCTCGCCTGCCGTTCAAATGCAGCGCCCGAGGCGAACCAGCCCTCGAATCGGTGCAGCCCGTCGCAGATGAGCTCGAAGACGATCACACGGGTAGCGCGTGCGGTTGCATGGCGGCCATTCTACAGCGCGCCCGGTGCGCGGCTCGGGCCACCCCGACCGCCCGGCCGAGGAATTCTTCCCGCACTCCGCACGCGCCGGTCCACGAGCGTGGCGGACATCACCCTTTGCCCTTCGATCAGGGCGTTGCGATGCAACTTTGATGTTACGCTTGCGCTCGGACCCGGGCCCGCGCGTACGATGGCAGCAGCTGCTTCGCACACCACCGACTTCACGCGCGCCTTCTTGCTCGGCGTCGCACTGGCGGTGTCCGTGCCTGCGTCGGCGCAGGACGGCCTGTTCGACTGCATTATCGAGGCGCGGCAGATGGTCGAGATCCGCAGCCCGGTCGAGGGCCTGATCGCGAAGATCCTCGTCGAGCGCGGCGACGCGGTCAAACGCGGCCAGGTGGTCGTCACGCTCGAGTCGGGTCCTGAGCGCGCCGCGCTTGCGGTCGCCCGGTCGCGCGCCGAGCAGCTCGGCGCGGTGAAGGCCGCGGAGGCCAAGCTCGAGCTCGCGCGGCGCAAGGAAAGCCGCGCCGAGGAGCTTTCCCGCCAGAACTTCATCTCGCCGAACGCGCTCGAAGAGGCCCGCACCGAGCGCATGCTCGCCGAGTCGGAGCTCAAGGTCGCGCGCGAGGCCCAGCAGCTCTCCGAGCTCGAGGTGCACCGCGCGAACGAGGCGCTCGGCCTGCGCACCCTGCGCAGCCCGATCGGCGGCGTCGTGGTGGAACGGCTCATGAAGCCCGGCGAGCTCGCGACGACCAACGTCAAGGAGCCCATCATGCGGCTCGCCGAGATCGATCCGCTGAATGTCGAAGTGATCCTGCCCGCGGCCCTGTACGGCGCCGTCCGCTCGGGCGATGTCGCCGAAGTTTCGCCGGAGACACCGCGCGGAACCTATATCGCCCGCGTGGTCGTGGTCGACAAGGTGATCAATGCGGCGAGCGGTACGTTCGGCGTGCGGCTCGAGCTGCCGAACCGGAACTACGTCGTGCCTGCCGGGGCGCGCTGCAAGGTGCGCTTCGCCCGCGCGGCGGGCGGCGGCAGACCGAACCAGTAGCGTTCCGGCGGTACGTGCCGCGGCCCCGCGCGCGGCGGCCCTACTCCCCGCGCCCGGAAAACGCGAGCGTGTCGCCGAGCTGCTCGTCCATGCGCAGGACGTCGCGGCGGATGCGGGCGTGACTCGCCTCGGCGCGGCGCTGCGCGGCGCGCAGCAGCCGTCGCAGCAGGCGCCGCCCCAGCGGGTGCGCCGCGATGCCGCGGTGCCGGGCGGCCCAGCGGGCGACCGGACCCAGGTAGGTGCGCATCAGCTCATCCTCGGCCGAGACGATCGCCTCGAAGGAGCCCGGATCGCCCTGGCGCGCGCCGCGGCCGAACAGCTGCCGGTCGATGCGGCGCGATTCGTGCAGCTCGCTCGCGACGACGTGCAAGCCGCCGCGGTCGGCGACCCCCGGCGCGAGCACGATATCGGTGCCGCGCCCGGCCATGTTGGTCGCGACGGTCACGCGGCCCGGCTTGCCGGCCTGCGCCACGATCTCGGCCTCTTCCTTGTCCTGGCGCGCGTTCAGGAGGTGGTGGTCGACGCCGTGCGTCGTGAGCAGCGCGCTCAGGCGCTCGGAGGCCGCCACCGAGCGGGTGCCGATCAGCACCGGGCGCCCGGTCTGGTGCAGCTCGCGCACGCGGCGTGCGATCGCGTCCCACTTCTCGCGCTCGTTCGCGTAGACGCGCTCGCCGAGATCGCGCCTGCGCGCCGGGCGATTGGTCGGCACCTTGACCATCGGCAGGCGGTAGACCGACCAGAGCTCGCCGGCGAGCTCGCTCGCCGTGCCGGTCATGCCCGCAAGCCTCAGGTACCGGCGAAAGAACCGCTGGTAGGTCATGCGCGCAAGCGAGACCTGCTGATCGGTGAGCGCGACGCGCTCCTTCGCCTCGATCATTTGGTGCAGCCCGAGCTCCCACGCGCGGTCGGCGAGGACCCGCCCGGTGTACTCGTCGATGATCTGGATCTTGCCGTCGTGCACGAGATACTGCTTGTCGCGGCAATAGAGGTGCAGGGCGGCGAGCGCCTTCGTCACCAGCTCCTCGCGGCGGCGGCGTCCGCTCCAGACGCCCGGCAGCGCGACCGCCCACTCCTCGAGCTTCTCTCGGCCGGCCTCGCTCAGGTGCGCCTGCCGCTCGCGCTGGTCGAATGCGAAGTCCTCGCCGGCGGTGAGCCGGCCGGCCAGGTCGAGCGCGCCGTCGTACATCTCCCGCACGCCGGCGGTGTCGCCGCGGGCGGAGATGATGAGCGGCGTGCGCGCCTCGTCGACGAGCACGCTGTCGGCCTCGTCGACGATCGCGAAGTAGAGGCCGCGCAGCACGAGCCGCGCCGCGCGCGCCTCGGTGCCGGCCAGTTTCTCCACCTGGAGCTGCACGCGGTTGGTCGACGAGCCGAGCGCGATGCGGTCGCGCAGATAATCGAAGGTGAGCTCCTTGTTGGTGCAGTACGTGACGTCGCACGCGTAGGCGGCGCGGCGGCTCGCCGAGTCGCCGCCGTTCACCACCACCCCGACCGAGAGGCCGAGCGCGGCATAGACCGGCCGCATCAGCTCCGCGTCGCGCGCGGTCAGGTAGTCGTTTACGGTGATGACGTGCACCGGGAAGCCGGCGAGCGCCGCGGTGCACGCCGGCAGCGTGGCGGTCAGCGTCTTGCCCTCCCCGGTCTCCATCTCGGCGATCATGCCGTTCAGCATGACCCAGCCGCCGCGCAGTTGCACGCCGAAGTGCCGCATGCCGACCGTGCGCCCCGCCGCCTCGCGCACGAGCGCGAAGCTTGCCGCGACCAGATCGTCGCGCAACCCCTCCCGGCGCAGGGCCGCGCGCAGGCGGTCGGCGGCGCGCCGCAGCTCGCTCAGTCCGAGTCCCGTGAGCGCTCCGCCCGCCTTGTCGACCATGGCATCGATCGGCACGCGCAGCGCGCGGCGGGACGCGATGGAGCGCTCGAGCGGCGCGGTCAGGCGCTGCGCGGCGCGCTCCACCCATCCAGGGCGCTCGACGTGCAGCTCGGGATAGGCGGCGAGCGGAGAAACGTTCGCTACGCTCAGCTGAGCAGCGCCCGCCACGCTTCGCTCCCTGGAAGCATGCTCAGATGGTGAAGCGCGCGAGGAAGAGCTGGCGCGCCTGGCGGTACCACTGGAGCGCGATCGGCTCCCAGCCGTGGTGGAAGCGCACGTAGGCGCGCCCGCCCACGTTGAGCGTGCGGCTCTCCTGCGGCAGCTTGAGGTCGACCTCGAAGAACTTCTGCACCGTCTTCTGGCCGCTCGAGTCGGCCGGGTCGATCGCGAGCGGCCCGCCGCCGCCGGTCCCAAGTGCTGCGTTCGGCAGGCGCTCGCTCGCGCCGGGGACCAGCCGCGCGAGTTCGGCCCGGATCGATTCGCCCAGCCGCTCGGCGAGCCGCACGTCCACCCGCCGAGTGGCGTTGCGCACGAGATCGATGTCCTCCTGCGGCACCACCGCGCGCACGGTCACGGTCTCGATGTTGACCACGTGCGCGACCAGCTCGCCCTTTCGCACGTAGCGCCCGTCGAGGTCGACCGCGCGCGGCAGCACGAAGCGGCCGTCGGCCTCGGCGGCGACGGTGAGCTCGCCGGTGCGCTCGCGGGCGCGCGCGAGCTGGGAGCGCGTGTAACCCATCTCCTCCTCGAGGATCTGCGCCCTCACACGGTCGAGCACCGCCTGCTCCCGGTGGCGTGCCTCGAGCTCGCGGACGCGCGACTCGAGCACGCGCACCTCGGTGGCAAGATCGCGGTCGTAGATCTCGAGCAGCGGCGTGCCGCGCGTCACCCAGTCGCCCGGCCTGGCGACGACCGTGTGGATGAAACCGTCGGCCCCCGCCCGCACCAGACCCTCTTCGGGCACCCAAACCACCCTTCGGTCATCGTCCGCTGCGGCATCGGGACTGCGAAGAAAAAGACCGGCGGTGCCGGCGACCACCAGCGCCGTGGCGAGGATCGCGCGCGAGCGCACCCGGCGGATGCGCGGGCTGTTCGCGAGGTAGTCGAGAATCCTGAAACCCGGCACCACGAACCACACGGTAGCGGTCATCACCGCGAAGATGACGCCGAGCGCGACCGAGATCTCGCCCACGTAGACCAGGATCGCGAGGACTACCACGATCCGGTAAACGGAAGATCCGATCGAGAAGCCGACGAACCAGGCCCGCTCGGCCGCCGTCGCGACCGGCCGCTCGGCATCCTTCTGGCCGAACAGGCAGCGCTCCGCGAGCGTTGCCAGGTACTGGTTGGCGCGCGTGCGCAGATTCGGGATCTCGAGATAGTCCATCAGCATGTAGTAGCCGTCGAACCGCAGCAGCGGATTTGCGTTGAACATCACCGTCGAGGCGCCTGCGATCAGCATCGTGTTGTAGGCGAGCGAGCGGACCACCCCCGGCTCAGCGTTTACCCAGATCGCCAGCGCGATCGCGGCGATGAGGAGCTCGACCGCCATGCCGGCGCCGCCGACGACGATGCGCTGCCACTTGCTGCGAAACGCCCAGGCCGCCGAGGCGTCGACGTACGGCACCGGGGTGAGCACCAGGATCATGACGCCCATCTCGTGGACTTCGCCGCCGAAGGCCTTCACCGCCAAGCCGTGGCCGAGCTCGTGCAGCGTCTTGATCACCGGGAACAGCAGCCACAGCATGATCAGGTTGCGCGGGGCGAGATGCTGGTCGAGGGTGCTCTGCGAGAGCTCGGGCCAGTTCGAGCCCGCGACCAGTGTCGCCCATCCGACCACGGCGAGCCAGACGACGAAGCCGAGCACGGTGAACGCCGGGCGGGCGAGCGGCGCGAGCGCCGACAGGAACCGCTCCGGGTCGATCAGCGGGATCTGCCAGGCGAAGACGCTCATCAGCCGCTGCTGCCACTTCTTGCGGCGCAGCCGCTCGCGCCGCCGGAACATCTCCTGGGTGTCCGGCGGAACGTCGCACTGCAGGACGTCTGCGGCGTGCAGCTGCGAAAGGAGCTGGATGAATTCGTCCTGGCTGATCGCGTCGTCGCCGAGCTTGCGCAGCGCGATGTCCCAGATGATCTGCGCCGTCCGGCACCCGTCCATCAGGCCGATCACGAAATAGGCGGCCGGCGAGAACCGGTGATAGCGCTCGGAGGTCGGGTCCTGCAGGATGTACCAGATCTCGCCGCGGAACTCCTGGCGGTGGATCCGGGCGTGCGAGCGCAGCCGCGGCGTCAGGTTGGCGACGCGGTACCAGGACGGGCTGAACAGGGACTGCTGCGACATCGCCCCGGGCGCCGCGCTACGGCAGCCACTTCCACGCCGCAAGGCGTAGCCAGTCGACGATCTCCCGCGACCAGATCCAGACGTAGCGCGCCTCGCCGATCTCGACCTTGCCGACGCCCTGCATGCCCGGCCGCAGGCGCGGCTCCGCGGCGGCGAGCTCCGCCTCGACGCGGAACGTGTTGCGTCCGTCCCTCGGCTCGGACACCGGGGTCACTTGCGACACGGTGAACTCGATCGGGTCGTGCGGGAAGGCGGAGAGCAGGAGTGCACCGCGCTGGCCCGCCTGCACGTAGGCGACGTCGCGTTCGTCGGCCTTGATGACGACGCGGAACGACGCGAGCGGCGCCACCTCGAACAGCACCTTGCCCTTCTCCACCGGCGCGCCGAGCTGCTGGGTGAGATCGCCCGCGACGACGATGCCGTCGAACGGCGCGGCGATCGTCGTGCGCTCCAGCTGGTCGTTGGCGCGCGCGGCCTGCGCGCGCGCCTGCTCGAGCTGCGCGGTGACGATCTGCACCTGCGCCGGATTGCGGTCGGCCATCGCCTGACGGAACTGCTTCGAGAACTCTTCCTCCTGCGACATCCACTTCAGGCGCTCGAGGCGCAGCTCGCGATCATCGAGGCGCGCGAGCACCGCGCCCGCCTCGACGATGTCGCCCGCGCGGGCCGGCGCCTCCCGGATGTAACCGTCGAACGGTGCGACCGCCGCCTGCTGCACGAGAGGCTCGAGTAGCGTCGTGGCCGACACGCGGAAGGTGCCCTTGCCGAGCGACATGAACGCGAGCAGCGTCGTGACCAGGATCGCCCCGAGCTTGAGGCCGGCGTGGCGCGGCCCGAGGAGCTTGCGCAGCGTCTCGCCGGAGCGCTCGATCGCGCGGCCGAGGAGCCAGTGGTCCTCGCGCCGGTGGACGTCGAGCATCGGTCCGGCGAGGCCGGCGACCGCCTCGCAGATCCCGACCGTATCGGCGTCGAACGGGCGCTCCGCGGGCCGCTCGAGCGTGAGCGCACCGCAGGCCCGGCTGCCGGCCATCAGCGGCACGGTCAGCGTCGCGCCGCCGCCGTGCCCCTGCATGAGCGCCTCGTGCGCGCGGTTTACCGCCGGCGCCCCCTCGCCGACTGCGGGGTACGCGACCGTCGCGCTCTGATCGATCGCCTCCTCCATGGCCGCGGCCACCGCGCGCATCAGGTTGGTGCGCTCCTGGAACTGGGCGCTGTGCGACACCGCGTCGACCCGCAGCTTGCGGCCGTGGAACAGGCCGATGCTCACCCGGTCGCAGCGCAGGCGGGTCGCGAGCTCGTTCGCGATCGCCATCGCCGCGGCCGTGAACCGCTCCTGGACGGCGCCGGCGGCCACGATCTCGAGCACGCTCTGCAGGCGCTCGCGGCGGGCGTTCGTCTTCGCCACCGCGTTACGGGCGAAGAAGAGCGCGAGGCCGGCGGCGCCCCAGTGGAGCTGCCGCAGCGCCGCTTGCAGATCCGCGTCGGGGCGCGGCGCGAGATCCAACACCACCACGCCTTGCAGCATGCCGACCGCCTCGACCGGGTAGGCGACGAAGTGTCCAGCCGGGGCATCGCTCTCGCCCGCCCGGGGCGTGGTGAAGCCGCATCGCTCGGCGAGCGCGCGCTGCGCCACCGGCGTGAGGTAGCGCATGTCGCGGCGCACATCCGGCCAGACCGCGGCCGGGGCGTAGCTCGTGTCACGCTCGGCGCGCAGCAGCACGAGGCCGCCGCTCACCGCCGGAATCATGCGGCACTGGATGGCGAGCCAGCTCTGCGCGAAGAGCTGGGCGTCGTCCGCCCCGGCCATCCCGGCCCACAGTGCGGAATCCAGCCCGGCCTCCGGTGCGCGCGCACCGGAGGCGGCGGCGCCAGACTTCGCGGCACCGAGCGCGGACGGCGGCATGGCGACGCTCATGTCAGTTGCGCTCACCCGTTGGATATGGCGATTGCCGAAGACCCCGGCGCGCCGCTACTTCAGTTCGCCGTAGCGCGTCTCGTACTCGCCCACGAGCTTGGACAAGAGCTCGGAAAGCCGTTTTGCGGCAAACGGCGAAAGCACGACGCGATGCGAGAGCTCGATTTCCATGTTCTGCGGCGAGCGCTCCCAGTCGTGACTGACACCGAAATTCAGGACCACTTCCTCGCGCGTGCTGGAGGCATTGCAGAAATTCGCGTAGGAGCTCTTGACGTTGGCCACGTTCCAGCGCACGCGCGCGGCGTGGGGCGTAGTGGACCGTCCGGCGGGCTCTGCCGGCACGGGCTGCTCGGCGGTCTTCGCCGCGGCGGACTCGGTTCCAGCCTTTGTGACCATTGTTCTCCCCGTTTATCCGACATGCACTTGCGGCAGAGTCTTCACGTGAAGAGTAGAGTTCCGCCGCCGGGGGATGCAAGTAGAGAGAGCGCCAGCCTGCCGAATCCGGCACGGAGAGCTGCCGGCGAATGCGAGCGGTGCCGCACCCGGGCCAAGGGACGGTGCGCGGAAGCGCCGACTGCGCGCCCAAGGAGGCCGTGGTGCCCGGAGCAGGGGTCGAACCTGCATGGCCGTGCGGCCGAGGGATTTTAAGTCCCTTTGCGTCTACCGGTTCCGCCATCCGGGCTGCTGCCCGCACAGGGTCGCGCGTCGCAGCCGCCGCGTCAACCCGGCGCGGATCGTCGGTGTCGCGCCCTCGCGTTCACGGGCGGCGAGATTGGAGGCGGGGGTCGGAATCGAACCGGCGTCCACGGCTTTGCAGGCCGCTGCATGACCACTCTGCCACCCCGCCGGGGGTGCGCCCGGATGCGCATCCGCGCGTGTCCGGGCGTCAAAGCGAAAAGAGGGAAGCCGCAACGCGCCTTCCCTCTGGAATCTGGAGCGGGAAACGAGTCTCGAACTCGCGACCTCAACCTTGGCAAGGTTGCGCTCTACCAACTGAGCTATTCCCGCGCTGCGGCCGCGCATTATACCGTCGCCCATGGCCAGGGTGTCAACGCGCCGACAGCGTGCCGATGGCCCGTCGCGCCACCGGGTTCCGATCGGGCTTTGCACAGCACGCCGGCTCACGGCGCACCGGGTCGGTCAGGGTCCGCGGAACGCCCGCGGGCTCGCGAGCTTCAGGTAGTAGAACATCGAGGCGAGCGTGAGCCCGGCCGCAAGGTAGATCAGCCACGTCCCCACGCGCTGCGGATCGAACCATACCCCCATCGGGTCGTGATAGAGCAGCATCGGGATGGCGATCATCTGGAACGCGGTCTTGAGCTTGCCGAGGAAGTTCACCGCGACGCTCTTCGCCTCGCCGACCTTCGCCATCCACTCCCGCAGCGCCGAGATCGCGATCTCCCGCCCCACGATGATCGCGGCGACGAGCGCGCTCACGCGATCGATCTCGACCAGCACCATCAGCGCGACTGCCACCATCAGCTTGTCCGCCACCGGGTCGAGGAACGCGCCGAACGCCGACTGCTGGTTCAGGCGGCGCGCGAGGTAGCCGTCCAGCCAATCGGTAACGGCTGCGCCGGCGAACAGGATGGTCGCGGCCAGGTTGCGCTCATGCATCGTCATCCAGTGCGCCGGGAGGTAGTACAGCGCCACGAGCAGCGGGATTGCCAGAATCCGCAGCCAGGTGAGCAGATTCGGCACGTTCAGCGGCATCGGCGCGGCCTCAATGCAGCTCGCGGTAGATCCGCTCGGCGAGGCGCTCGCTGATCCCCTCGACCTGCGCGATGTCCTCGACGCTCGCCGCGGCCACCCCGCGCAGGCCGCCGAAGCGCTCCAGAAGCTGCCGGCGGCGCTTCGCGCCGATTCCCGGGATGCCCTCGAGCGAAGACGTCACGCGGGTCTTGCCGCGCCGCGCGCGATGTCCGGCGAGCGCGAAGCGGTGCGCCTCGTCGCGGATCTGCTGCACGAGATGCAGTCCCGGGTGGTCTTTGGGCAGCACGAGCGTGCGCCCGCCGTCGGCCACGATCAGCTCCTCGAGCCCCGGTTTGCGCTCCGGGCCCTTGGCGACGCCGACCAGAAACACGTCGGAGAGGCCGAGCTCGGCGAGCACGCCGCGCGCTGCGTTCAGCTGTCCCTTGCCGCCGTCGATCAGGACGAGATCGGGCACCACGCCCTCGCCGCGCGTGATCCGCTCGTAGCGGCGGGCGAGCGCCGAGCGCAGCGCGCCGTAGTCGTCGCCGGGCTCGACGCCCGCGATGTTGTACCGCCGGTATTCGGCGTTTCGCATGCGCAGCTGATCGTACACGACGCAGGCGGCCACGGTCGCCTCGCCCATCGTGTGGCTCACGTCGAAGCACTCGATGCGCTGCACGCCGGGCGGCAGCCCGAGCGCCTCGCGCACGGCCGCGAGCCGCAGCTCCTGCGTGCCGCGCTCGCGCGTGCGCTGCGCGAGCGCGAGCGCCGCGTTGCGGCCGGCCATCTCGAGCCACGCCCGCCGCTCCGCCTGCGGGCGGTTCACGATCTGCACCGGGCGCCCTGCCTGCTGCGAGAGCACCGCGGCGAGCTCGCCGGTCTCGACCCCCTCGCCGACGACGATGACCGCCGGCGCCGGCGCCGGCGCCTGCAGATAGTGCTGCGCGAGGAACGCCGTGACGATGTCCGCCGGCGTGTGGGCCTCGGCGTGCTCGGGAAAGAAGCTGCGGTCGCCGAGGTGGCGCCCGTTTCGGATCATCACCAGGTTCACGCAGGCCACGCCACCTTGCTCCACGCAGGCAAGCGCGTCGGCATCGAGCGACTTCGCGGTGTCGACGTACTGGCGCTGCTGCAGGCCGGAGAGCGCCTTGATCTGGTCGCGGTGCAGCGCTGCGGTCTCGTAGTCGAGGCGGTCGGAGGCTGCCTGCATGCGCGCGGCGAGCGCGGTGAGCACGTCGTCCTCGCGCCCCTGCATGAAGAGCTGCGCGTTGCGCACGTCGGCGGCGTAGTCCGCCTCGCGCACCAGGCCCACGCACGGGCCGGAGCAGCGGCGAATCTGGAAGAGCAGGCAGGGCCGCGAGCGGTTCTGGAACACCGAGTCCTCGCAGGTCCGCAGCCGGAACACCTTCTGCAGGAGCTGGATGCTCTCGCGCACGGCTCCAGCGCTCGGGAATGGGCCGAAGTAGGCGTTGTCGCGATCGAGCGGGCCGCGATGGAAGCCGAGCCGCGGGAACCTCCCGCCGCCGATCATCAGATACGGATAGGACTTGTCGTCGCGGAACAGGATGTTGTAGCGCGGCGCCAGCGACTTGATGAGGTTGTTCTCGAGCAGCAGCGCCTCGCCCTCCGACCCGGTGACCGTCGCCTCGACGCCGGCCACCTGCGAGAGCATCATCTGGATGCGCGGACCGTGGTCGGACTTCTGGAAGTACGACGCCACGCGCTTGCGCAGGTCGCGCGCCTTGCCGACGTACAGCACGTCGCCGGCGGCGTTCGTCATCCGGTACACGCCGGGGCGGTGCGGCAGCCCGGCGATCAGCGTGGTCGGGTCGAACGATGCGGCCTGCGCGGACGCTGCCATGACGCTGCGGGTCGGTCGGGCGGATTGCGGTACACTAACGGGTTTTGGGTTTTGGATTTTCCCGGGCCGCGAAGAACAGGCACGATATGGCGAAAGTACTGGCAACCGAGATCCGCGTCGGCAACCTGCTCGAGTGGGACAAGCGGGTGTGGCGCGTGCTGAAATCGTATCACGTGCACGTCGGCGGCCGCGGCGGCGCCTACATGCAGGTCGAGATGAAGGACATCGAGGCCGGCACCAAGACGAACGTGCGCTTCCGGACCGACGAGAAGGTCGAGCGCGCCTTTGTCGAACCGCGCGAGATGCAGTATCTCTATCAGGACGGCGATGCCTACGTCTTCATGGACAAGGAGACGTACGAGCAGCTCCCGATCTCCAGCGACCTCCTCGAAGGCCAGACGGGCTACCTGCTGCCCAACACCGATGTGCAGGTCAACTTCCACAACGAGCGCCCGATCGGCGTCCAGCTGCCGGCAAGCGTGGTCCTGACCGTCGTCGAGACCGACCCGAGCATCAAGAACGCGACGGCCACCACCTCCTTCAAGCCGGCACGCATGGAGACCGGCATTACCGTGCAGGTTCCGCCGTTTATCGCGGCGGGCGAGCGCATCAAGGTGAATACGGACGACGGCGCATACATGGAGCGCGCGTAAGGGCCTGGGTGACCGAGCCGTGGGCGCCCCGCCGCTGGGCGGCCGGCGCGCGATTGGACAGTCCCGGCAGCGGCTGCCAGTCTCAGGCGAGCATGCCCGCGTCTTGCGCTTCGGCGAGCAGTTGCCGGGCGCCGCGGTAGCCGGCACGGCCGGAGCCCTCAGCCGAACCCGCGTTGAATCGCGCCACGCGCCGCGGTTCGGGTGGCGGTCCACCGAGCCCCTCGACCAACCGCTCCGCAGCCGGGCGGTCGTTGCACACCAGGACCATGTCGCAACCCGCCGTGAGCGCCGCCCGCCCCCGCGCGACGATATCTCCGGCGACTCGCGCCCCCTCCATCGACAGGTCGTCGCTGAACACCAGGCCGTCGAAGCCGAGCCGCTCGCGCAGGATCTCGCGCAGCCACAGCGCAGAGAAGCCGGCCGGTGCCGCGTCGACCTCGGGGTAGATCACGTGCGCCGGCATGACCCCGGCAAGGCCCTGCCCGATCAGCGCGCGGTAAGGCATCAGGTCGGCCGCGTCGATCTCGGCAAACGTCCGCTCGTCCACCGGCACTTCGAGGTGCGAGTCGCCGCGCACGAAACCGTGGCCCGGGAAGTGCTTCGCCACCGCGCCCATGCCGGCGGCCGACATGCCGGCCGCAAGCTGGGCCGCGAGACGCGCCACGCCGTGCGGCGTATGGTGGAAAGCGCGGTCGCCGATGACGCTGCTGGCGCCGAAATCGACGTCCACGACGGGTGCGAAGCTGAGATCCACGCCGCGCTCGCGCAGCTCGGCGGCGAGCACCAGCCCGATGGCGTGCGCCAAGCGGCCGGCGAGTTCCGGGTCGCGCTCGAACAGCGCGCCGAGCGAGCGCATGGGCGGCAGACGCGTGAAGCCGTCGACGAAGCGCTGCACGCGCCCGCCCTCGTGGTCGACCGCGATCAGCAGCCCGGGCGCGCGCAGCGCATGGATCTCGCTTGCGAGCGCTGCAAGCTGCCCCGGGGACACGTAGTTGCGCTTGAACAGGATGACGCCGCCGACCGCCGGGTGCAGCAGTAGCTCGCGGTCGCCCGCCTCCAGCATTGGTCCGGACAGGTCGAGCACGACCGGACCGGACGGTCGCTCAACCCGCATCGACGCGCCCTCGAGGATCACGAACGCGGCCGCCACCTCGCGCTCGTCGGTCAGGCTGAGGTGCGTCTCGCCGATGCCGCGCGAGGCGAGCAGCGCGACGAGCGCGTCGGAAAAGCGCAGGCAAGGTTTTCCCGAGACCAGGTTGGCGACACTCACGTTCTGCCAGTTGACCGGAAAGTGGATACCGGTGCCCATCGCCTTGGAGAACGCCTCCTTCGCGGCGAACCGCTTCGCCAGATACGCGGCCGGCTTGCGATGGCGCGCGAAGCGCTCGAACTCGTCCGGCACCAGGATGCGCCGGGCGAAGCGCTCGCCGTGCCGGTCGAGCGCGCGCTCGATGCGCGGGATCTCGACCAGATCGGTGCCGATGCCGACGATCAAGCCAGGTCCTCCTGCGGCCCGCGCAGCGCAGCCTGCGCGATCAGCGTCTTCATCTCGCGCACGGCCTCGCGCATGCCGACGAACACCGCGCGGCTGACGATTGCGTGGCCGATATGCAACTCGCGCAGGCCGGGCAGCCGCGCCACCGGGTCGACGTTGGAGTAGTTCAGCGCGTGACCGGCGTTGAACCGCATTCCGTTCGCACGTATCGCCCGCCCGGCTTCGAGCAGCTTGGCCAACTCGGCCATTACCGGTGGGCTCTCGGCGTCGCGACCGCGCGAATGGAAGACGTGCGCGTACGGGCCGGTGTGGACCTCGCACACCGCCGCACCGACGCGGCGTGCCGCCTCGACCTGGCGCAGCTCGGCGTCGATGAATACGCTGACGAAGATGCCGGCGTCCGCCAGCCGGTGCACCGCATCCCCGATCTTGTCTTCCTGCGCGGCGATGTCCAGGCCGCCCTCGGTCGTCACCTCGTGCCGTCCCTCGGGCACCAGCATCGCCATCTCGGGGCGCAGCTTCGCCGCGATGCCGATCATCTCGGGGGTCGCGGCCATCTCGAGGTTGAGCTTGATGTGCGTGAGCTCCCGCAGCCGGCGCACGTCCTCGTCCTGGATGTGGCGTCGGTCCTCGCGCAGGTGGACCGTGATGCCGTCGGCGCCGCCGAGGTGGGCCTCCACCGCTGCCCATACCGGGTCCGGCTCGTAGGTCCGGCGCGCCTGGCGCACCGTCGCGACGTGGTCGATGTTGACGCCGAGCTCGATCATCCGCTTGCTACCCCCTGCCGGGATCGCCCAAAGCGACTATCGCTGCAAAGGCGCGCCGATACAAGGGGCGTGCCCCTGGTTTGTCGGGCGGCATGCAAGGGGAAATCTCCCTCTTGCGCGTACGATCCCTCTTGCATGAAGCAGCATGGCCTTGCGCAGCCTCTGATCATAGCTGCTGCAGCTCGTGGAAGATGCGCCGGCTCGCAAGCGGGCGCTGCTCCAACCGATGGTCGATCAGCAGCCGCATCAGGAGCTTGCCCTGTTGCAAGGTGCGCGGATCGCGATAGTCGTCGCGGGCGATGTCGAGCAGCGTCTGTCCGCGGAACACGAGCGCCCCGGCGCCCTCGGCCACCGCAGGCGGCGCGCCGATCGGCCCGCGCTCCGGCTCGTAGCGGTAGAGCACGTCCGCGTCGATCGGGCGTCCCGAGGCGGCGTCGCGGTCGAGCGTGAGCGCGTAGCCGAGCTCCTTCAGCAGGCGCCGCTCGAAGCTGCGCAGGAGCGGCGCCGAAGCCAGCCCGCGCCCTAGCCCTGCGACCGTATCCGCATACGCGTCGAACAGCGCGTCGTGCGGATCCTCGCGCGGCAGCAGGCGCAGCAAGAGCTCGTTCAGGTAAAACCCGCACAGGAGCGCCTCGCCCGCGAGCAGCGGATGGCCGCCGCGCCACTCCGCCTTGGTCAGCGTGCGCACCTCGCCCTTGCCCGCCCAGCCGACGACGAGCGGCTGGAAAGCGAGCAGCAGCCCGCGCAGCGCCGAGCGCGGGCGGCGCGCGCCCTTCGCGAGAACCGCCATGCGGCCGGGCGTGCGGCCGAAGAGCTCCACCAGCAGGCTCGTCTCGCGGAACGGGTAGGCATGCAGGACGAACGCCTGCTCGCCGTCGACGCGCGGCCGGTCAGCCATGCTCGTAGCCCAGCCGGCGCAGCTCTGCGGCGCTGCCGCGCCAGCCCTTGCGCACCCGTACCCACACTTCGAGGAACACCTTGCCGCCGAAGAGCGCCTCCATGTCGCGCCGCGCCGCGCTCGCGATCGCCTTGAGCTTCTCCCCGCCCTCGCCGATCACGATCGCCTTCTGCCCCGGCTTCTCGACCACGATCGCGGCGTGGATCCGGCGCAATCTTCCGGCCTCCTCGAAACGGTCGATCACCGCGGTCGCCCCGTAGGGCACCTCCTCCCCTACCGCCCGGAAGACCTTCTCGCGCAGGAGCTCCGCGGCCAGGAACCGCTCGCTCCGGTCGGTGATCTCGTCGGCGCCATAGAGCGGCGGCTGCTCGGGCAGGTAGCCGGCAATCACGCGCACGAGCTCGCCCACCTGGCGGCCGGTCCGCGCGCTGACCGGCACCGCTTCCGCGAACGCGCGGGCGCGAGTGGCCCGCTCCAGGAACGGCAGCATCCGTGACGGTCCACGCAGAGTATCGGACTTGTTCACCACCAGCACGACCGGCACCGATCGCGGCACCAGGTCGAGCACAGCCCGGTCGGGCGCGCCGAACCGGCCGGCCTCGACGACGAACAGCACGAGGTCGCTGCCTTCCAGCGCGTTGCGCACTGTGCGGTTCAGCACGCGGTTCAGGGCGCCGCCCTCGCGGGTCTGAAACCCTGGAGTATCCACGAACACGATCTGTGCGGCCCCGGTCGTGTGAATGCCTATGATTCGATGCCGGGTAGTCTGCGGTTTGGCGGAGGTGATGCTGACCTTCCGTCCCACCAGCCGGTTGAGCAGGGTCGACTTGCCGACGTTCGGCCGACCGACGATCGCGACCAGGCCGCACCGAAACCCGCCGGCGGACGGCGGTGCACCCTCCGCACCGGCGTGCGCCGCGGAGCACCGCGTCGCCGCCGTCACAATTCCACCCGCGCGTAAGCCTGTTGCGCGGCCTCCTGCTCGGCGCTGCGCCGGCTCGCGCCGGTGCCCACGGTGCGGATATCGAGCTCGCTGATCACACACTCGACCTCGAACTGCTGGCTGTGGCCGGCACCGTGCGTTGCGATCACGGCATACTGCGGCAGCGCGTACCGGTGCCCCTGCAGCCACTCCTGCAGGCGCGTCTTGGGGTCCTTGGTGACCGTGGCGGGATCCAGGCTCGCGAGCAGCGGCTCGAACAGGCCGACGATCGTCGCGCGCACCGCGTCGTAGCCGCCGTCGAGGAACACCGCGCCGAAGACCGCCTCGAGCGCATCGGCCAGCACCGAGGCGCGCCGGAAGTCGCCGCTCTTCAGGGCGCCCTTGCCGAGCCGCAGGTGGTCGCCGAGCGCGAGCCGCAGTGCCACGCCGTGCAGCGACTCCTCGCGCACGAGGTTCGCCCGCAGGCGCGTGAGGCGCCCTTCCTCCAGGCCGGGAAACCGTTCGTAGAGCTCGGCCGCGACGACGAAATTGAGGATGCTGTCGCCGAGGAACTCGAGGCGCTCGTTGTGCGGCGAGCTGTGGCTGCGATGCGTGAGCGCCTGCGCAAGCAGCGCGGGATTGGCGAAACGGTGGCCGAGCGCCTCTTCTAGCGCGTCACGTTTCATCCTGCACGGCGGATGCGGAGCGCACCGGTCGGTCCCTTCCTGGAGGCCGCCTACTCGCCGCGCCCCTTGAGGCTGCCCGGCTTGCTCGCGCCCGCGAAATCGATCACCAGGCTGATATTGTAGAAGAGCGGGATGCGCTTCTCGTAGGCGAACGAGATCACCATCTCGTTGCCGTTCTTGGCGATCTCGAGGTCCTGCGGGCCGACCGAGGTGAAATCCTCGATCGCCTGGTGCCGCTCGAACGCCTTGCGCGCGTCGGCTGCCGACGCGCCGCGCAGCTCGCCGCTCGAGGCGATCGAGTTGATCGCCTTCTTGATCGCGAAGTACTCGAGGTAGGCGGGGGTCACCCGCATGCCGATCAGCGCGGCGAACACCACCAGGATCAGGATCACCAGGATCCCGATGCCGCTCATGCCGCCCTGCCGGCTCATCGCCGCGTGCGCGTCACTGAAATGAGCCGATGCGCCGCGGCTCGCCGAAGTTGAACCAGATGAAAAAGGCCTTGCCGACGATGTTGGCGTCCGGGACGAAGCCCCACACCCGGCTGTCGCTCGAGTTGTCACGGTTGTCCCCCATGAGGAAGTAATGGTTTGGCGGAACCGTACAGGTCAGCCCGCTCGTATTGTAGGTGCAATTCCCGCGAAACGGGAACTGCTTCACGAACTGCGGCGTGAACGGTGCGTCCCCCTCCAGCAGGATGCGATGCTCGCGTCCGTCGATCGTCTCCACGAACTGGCGCGCGAACGTGCGCCGCTCTAGGTTCTGGTACTCGCCGTCCGGCCGCAGCGGCAGTACGCTGCCGTTGATCGAAAGCCGCCGGTCGACATAGCTCACCGTGTCGCCCGGCAGACCGACCACCCGCTTGATGTAGTCGAGCGACGGATCCTCGGGATAGCGGAACACCATCACGTCGCCGCGCCGCGGGCTACCCACGTCCATTACCTTGACGTTCACGATCGGGATGCGGATTCCGTACGCGAACTTGTTCACCAGGATGAAGTCGCCGACGAGCAGCGTCGGGATCATCGACCCGGACGGGATCTTGAACGGCTCGACCAGGAACGAGCGCAGGAAGAACACGATCAGGATCACCGGGAAAAAGCTCTTCGGATACTCGATCCACCAGGGCTCCTTGGCGTCCGGCGCGCGGCGGCGCGCGAACACGAGGCGGTCGGCGAGCGCCACCGCGCCGGTGACGACGAGCAGCAGGAACAGGATCAGCGCGAAGTTCATCGCGGCGGCTACTTCCTCGACCTGCAGGATCGCGAGAAACGCCTCCTGCGGGATCTCGACGGTGCCGACCTGCTTCATGCGCTTCTTGCCCGCCTTCTGCTTCTCCAGCAGCTTCCTCTTGCGCGTGATGTCGCCACCGTAGCACTTCGCCAGGACGTTCTTGCGCAATGCCTTCACCGTCTCGCGGGCGATGATGTGCGAGCCGATCGCCGCCTGCACCGCCACGTCGAACATCTGCCGCGGGATCAGCTCGCGCATGCGGCCGACGAGCTCGCGCCCGCGCCACTGAGCGGTCGACCGGTGGACCATCAGCGAAAGCGCGTCGACCCGCTCGCCGTTGATCAGGATATCGAGCTTGACCATGTCGGCGGCGCGGTACTCCTTGAACTCGTAGTCGAGCGAGGCGTAGCCGCGCGACGCGGACTTCAGCTTGTCGAAGAAGTCGAGCACAACCTCGTTCAGCGGCATCTCGTAGGTGAGCATCACTTGGCGTCCGTGGTACTGCATGTTCTTCTGCACGCCGCGCTTGCCGGTGCAGAGCGTCATCACGTTGCCGACGTAGTCTTGCGGGACGAAGATGGTGGCGGTGATGATCGGTTCGCGGATCTCGGCGATCTTCGACGGCTCGGGCATCTTGGCCGGGTTCTCGACCGGCGTCACGGCGCCGCCGCCGGTCAGGACCTCGTACACGACTGTCGGCGCGGTCGTCACGATGTCCATGTCGTACTCGCGCTCGAGCCGCTCCTGCACGATGTCCATATGTAGCAGGCCGAGGAAGCCGCAGCGGAACCCGAAGCCCAGCGCCTGCGAGACCTCCGGCTCGTAGTGCAGCGAGGCGTCGTTCAGCTTGAGCTTCTGCAGCGCCTCGCGCAGCGCCTCGTACTGGTTCGTCTCCACCGGGTACAGGCCGGCGAACACCTGCGGCTTGATCTCCTTGAACCCGGGCAGCGCCTGCGCGGCCGGCTGCTCAGCCGCGGTCACCGTGTCGCCGACGCGCGCTGCCTGCAGCTCCTTGATGCCGGAGATCACGAACCCGACCTCGCCCGCGCCGAGCGCCGGCCGGTCCGCCGACTTCGGCGTGAACACGCCGACGCGCTCGCAGAGATAGGTCGCCGCCGTCGACATGAGCAGGATGCGGTCCTTCGGGCGCAGCACGCCGTCCACCACCCGCACCAGCATCACCACGCCGACGTAGTTGTCGAACCATGAGTCGATCACCAGCGCCTTGAGCGGCGCAGCCGGGTCGCCCCGCGGCGGGGGAATGCGGCCGATCACCGCCTCCAGCACGTCCTCGACGCCCTCGCCGGTCTTCGCGCTCGTGCGGATCGCGTCATGCGCCGGAATGCCGATGACGTCCTCGATTTCCTGGATGGCGCGCTCCGGGTTCGCCGAAGGCAGGTCGAGCTTGTTCAGCACCGGAACCACTTCGACGCCCTGCTCGATCGCGGTATAGCAGTTCGCGACGGTCTGCGCCTCCACGCCCTGGCTCGCGTCGACCACCAGCAGCGCACCTTCGCAGGCCGCGAGCGAGCGCGAGACCTCGTAGGAGAAATCGACGTGGCCCGGCGTGTCGATCAGGTGCAGATCATAGGTCCTGCCGTCGCGCGCGCGGTAGCGCAGTGCGGCGGTCTGCGCCTTGATCGTGATGCCGCGCTCACGCTCGAGTTCCATCGAGTCGAGCACCTGCTCGGCCATCTCGCGCTCGGCGAGGCCGCCGCAGCGCTGGATGATGCGGTCGGCGAGCGTCGACTTGCCGTGGTCGATGTGGGCGATGATCGAGAAGTTGCGGATATGGTGCATGAAAAAAGGGTGCGGCGAGCACCCTTTCGTTCAGTCAAATCGCGCGATTCTAGCGGATTTCGGCGAGGTGGGCACGCACGCGCTCCGCGTCCAGGAAGTAGTGGCAGATCTCGGTCTCGCCGTGCACCAGCACGGGCACTCGTTCGCCATAGCGTTCTTCGAGCGCCGGGTCGGCGTCGACGTCCACGAACTCGACGCGAAGGCCGTGCGCGCTCGCGATCGGGCCGAGCGCGGCGGCCATCTCGTCGCACAGGTGGCAGCAGCGCCGGCCGTACAGCGTCAGCTTCAAGAGCCCCCAGCTCAACCGCTCGCGTCGCCCTTGATCGTGGCGAACACATTGGCCTCGCCGCGCCGGATCTGCAGCGTGAGCGTCGTGCCCTTGTCCATCTGCGAGAGCAGCTTATTGAACTGCTCGGCGCTGATGAGCTCGGTGGTGACGCCCTTCGCGGTCAGCGCCAGCACCACGTCGCCCTGGCGTACGTCGCCGCGCGGAGTGCCGCGCACCTCCTCGATCTGCACGCCGCCCTGCACCTTCAGTTCGCGCTTCTTGTCGGCCGAGAGGTCGCTCACGACCAAACCCAGGCGGTTCGCGGCGAGCGCCGGCTTGTCGCCGCCCTTGCTCGGCTCGCCGCGCCCGGCGACCCGCTCCTCCGGGATCTCGCCCACTGTCACGCTGAGGTCGCGCCCGGCGCCCTTGCGCCACACTTGCACGGACACCGTCGAGCCTGGCCGCGTGGCCGCCACGATACGCGGCAGGTCGTTCGAGCCGCTGACATCCTTGCCGTCGAACCTGATGATGATGTCGCCGGTCTGCACACCGGCCTTCTCGGCGGGGCCGCCTTTCTCGACCGCATTCACCAGCGCGCCGACCGAGTTTCGTTAGGCCGAACGAGTCGGCCAGCTCTTTCGACACTTCCTGGATGACCACGCCGATGCGGCCGCGGCTGACACGCCCCGCCGCGCGCAGTTGCTGCTGCACGTCCATGGCGACGTCGATCGGGATTGCGAACGACAGCCCCATGAAGCCGCCCGTGCGACTGTAGATCTGCGAGTTGATGCCGACCACCTCGCCTTGCAGGTTGAACAGCGGACCGCCGGAGTTGCCCGGGTTGATCGCCACGTCGGTCTGCAGGAACGGCACGAAGTTCTCCTGCGGCAGCGACCGCCCCTTGGCGCTGATGATCCCGGCGGTCACCGTGTTCTCGAAGCCGAACGGCGAGCCGATCGCCAGCACCCATTCGCCGACGCGCAGCCGGCTCGGATCGCCGAAGCGCACCGCCGGCAGCCCGCTCGCCTCGACCTTGATCACCGCGACGTCGGTGCGACGGTCGGCGCCGATCACCTTGGCCTTGAACTCGCGCTTGTCGCTCAGCTTGACAGTGATCTCGTCGGCGGAGTCCACGACGTGCGCGTTGGTGAGGACATATCCGTCCGGGCTGATGATGAACCCGGAGCCCAAGGACTGGCTCTCGAACTCGCGCGGCTCCTGCGGGCCGCGCGGGATGAAGCGGCGGAAGAACTCGTAGAACGGATCGTCCTCGTCGAGCTGCGGCATACGCGGCTGCCCCGAGCGCTGGCGCTGCTGCGTGGTGCTGATGTTGACGACCGAGGGACCGTGCTGCTCGACGATCTGCGTGAAATCCGGCAGCTCGCGGGCCTGGGCTGCGGCGCCGAAGGACAGCCCGAGCGCGAGCAGGCTGGCGGCGAGGAACGGCTTCATCATGGCGGGTCCTGGGGTGGAGGTGAAAGAGAGATTAGAGAGCCCGCGCGCGCCGCGCAAGGACCGCCGCTCGCCGGGCGTGACGCGCGGCTCAGCGCGGCGCTTTGCGCTCGAGGGCGTCGGCGATCCGGCGTACGCCCTCCGCGGGCACCTCGCCTACCGCCGTGACCACATGCTGGTCGAGCGCGCGGCTGAAGATGTTCACCGCGCCTTGGCGCGACGCCCCGACCGGCGGCGTCTGCCCCCTTACGGCGAGCGGCTCGATGAACAAGGACACTGCGGCGAGCCCGTCGGAGACCACGACGTGGGTGAGCTCATGGCCGCCGCCGAGGTCGCGCTTGAGCTCGGTCACCGTGCGGAACCCGGGCGGCAGCGCCCGCAGAGTCCAGCCGCGCTCGGCGAGGTTGGCGGCGACGGCTGCCTGTTTCTCGACCCGCCACGTCTCGCCGCTCGATGCGAAGCGCGGCCGCAGCAGCGCCCTGTCGAGATCGTCGCCGATCTGCAGCTGGGTGAACGAGAAATGCTCGACCATCTCGCCCCGCTCGTTGAACGCCTTCGCACGCAACCGGAGGCCGGATTCCAGGTCCGCCCAGAGCTTGAGTCCGTAGCGCAGATTGTCCTTCGGCTCGAGCACCAGCACTTGGCAGTCTCGCCCGGCGACGCGCTCGATGCCGAGCATGCGGATGCTGTACTGGGCCGCAATGGCGCCCATGTCGTCGGTGCGGAAGCGGAACGGCTTCAGGTCGGTCTGCGGATCGATCTTGACCGTGCGCGAGCCCGGGAGGTAGCACTTCACCTCCTCGTTGACGCGGATCACCTCGCGCGGCGTACCGTCCAGCACCTCGAGCCGCTCCTGCACGCCAGCCGCGTCGACGATGCGCGTGATGCGCGAGGTCTCGATCTGCTCGCCGTGCTGATACACGAACACCCCGGTGTAGCTGAGGCGCTCGCTCGCGGTGTAGATCCGCTGCAGCCATCGCAGCGCTTCCGGATCGGACTGGCCGGGGCGCGCCCCGGAACCAGCCCGGCGAGGCCGGCGGCCAGCACGACGGCAACGGCGGTGGCGCGCATCGCTAGCGCGACCCTGCCGGCTCGGAGACGGTACGCACGTAAGGCGCCACGCCCGACATCGCCGAGGACGGCGAGTAACGCTGATGCGCGAGCAGGTAATCGTCCATGCCGTGCGCGACCGGCACGACCGGTGCCGGTGTGGCCGGCGCGGAGGCCACCGGCAGCGGGGCCTTCTGGGGAGCGTTCGCCACCGGAACGCCGCCGCCGGGCTGGAGCTGCGGCAGCATGAACGCGCCCACGAACGCGACCGCGGCGACGCCCGCCGCAGCCGCGAATGCGTAGTGCCAGGTGCCGCGCGGAGCCGCGCGCCGCCGCGCGGGGCGCGGTGCGAGGACGGTCGGTTCCGCGGCCAGGCGCGCGCCGAAGGCCGTCGGCAGCGTGTGTGCGGCGGTGCCGCGCAGCGTGTCGCCGATCAGATGGTAGAGCGCCCAGTCGCGGCGCAGGTCCGCGTCCTTGCCGAGCTCGTCGAGACAGCCGTCACACGCGCTGCCGTCGAGCTGGTCGTCCATCAGAGCCGAGACTCGTTCCTTCATCGATTCACCACCTTCTGTCCCTATGCGTGTCGATCAGCGGGCGCAGCTTCGCGGCGATCGCCTCGCGCGCCCGGAAGATCCGCGATCTCACCGTGCCGATCGGGCAGTTCATGATGCTCGCGATCTCCTCGTAGCTCAGGCCCTCGATCTCGCGCAGGGTGATCGCCGTGCGCAGCTCGTCGGGCAGGTCTTCCATCGTCTGGTTCACCGTCGTGGCGATCTGCTTCGACATCATCATGCTCTCGGGCGTGTTGATGTCCCGCAGCTGGTCGCCGTCGTCGAACCCTTCCGCCTCCTCCGAGTCGAACTCCGTTGTCGTGGGCGCCCGGCGCCCCATCGCCACGAGGTAGTTCTTGGCCGTGTTGATCCCGATCCGGTACAGCCACGTGTAGAACGCGCTGTCGCCGCGGAACGAGGGCAGTGCCCGGTACGCCTTGATGAACGCCTCTTGCGCCACGTCCTCGACCTCGGCCGGGTCCCGGATGAACCGCGACAGCAGCCGCCAAAGCTTGCGCTGGTACTTGGCGACCAGCAGGTCAAACGCCTGCTTCTCGCCCCGCTGCGCCCGCTCTACGAGCTGCTGGTCGATCTCGCGGTCACGCATCGACCCTCCGCGCCCGGCCTCTGGACCAGGCCCGCCGAGGGCTTCGCGTCACCGCCGGTGCTGCACGCGACCTCGCAGGTACTGACATGGTGCGATCCGATTAGTTCAGCCGTTCAAAGGGCTTTCCGCCGTCTTGGACGACCGCCGCGCGACTTTCTCCGCGGTCGGGCCGCGTCGCGCCCGCCGGCCGCCAGCGCAGCCAGGCCCGCAGCCGCCGACGCCCTTCGGCCTCCGCGGCATCCGGCAGGACCAGCAGCGTCCTGACCGTGCCGCGCTCACCGTCCATCTCGACCGCGAGCGCGATCAGCCAGGGCGCGAGGGCGACCCCGGCGGCGCGCGCCGCCGGACGCCAGCGTCCGTCGCGCGCGAGCCATGCGGCAGTGCCGTCGGCGTGCAGCTCCAGGCCCAGCACCGACCAGCGCGACCGGAGAAGGAGGCGCCCGCCGGCGGCGATCATCGACATGGCGATCCCGGTGATGCAGAGCACCGCGGGCAGTGCCGGCAGCGCCAAGAGGGCCGCTGCCGCAGCGGCTGCATGTGCGAGCCCCGTCAGCGCCACGCCGGCGGGAGAGGGTTTGAGCAGCACCGGCCAGGCAGCGCTCAAACCTGCGTGAACAGCAGCGTGCCGTTCGTGCCGCCGAACCCGAACGAGTTGGAAAGGGCCGCCCGGATCCGCATCCGTCGCGCCTCGCGCGGGACGTAGTCGAGGTTGCAGGCCGGGTCCGGCGACACCAGGTTTGCGGTCGGCGGCGCGGTCTGGTGATGAATCGCGAGGGCCGAAAAGACGGCCTCGACGCCGCCGGCGGCGCCGAGCATATGACCGGTCATCGACTTGGTGGAGCTGATCGCGAGCCGCGGCGCGTGCTCGCCGAACACCCGCTTGACGGCGACCGTCTCGGCGATGTCCCCGAGCTGGGTCGAGGTGCCGTGCGCGTTGATGTAGTCGATCTGATCGGACGCGAGGCGCGCGTTGCGCAGCGCGGCCGCCATGCACCGAGCCGCCCCCTCGCCGTCCTCGGCCGGCTGCGTGATGTGGAAGGCGTCGGCGCTCATGCCGTAGCCGGCCAGCTCGGCGTAAATGCGCGCGCCGCGGCGCTTCGCGCGCCCGTATTCCTCCAGCACCACCACGCCCGCGCCCTCGCCGAGCACGAAGCCGTCGCGCTCCTTGTCCCACGGTCGGCTCGCACCTGCCGGATCGTCGTTGCGCGTCGACAGGGCGCGCGCCGCGCAGAAACCGCCGAGGCCGAGCGGCGAGATGGTGGCCTCCGCGCCGCCGGCTACCATCACGTCGGCGTCGCCGTACTCGATCAGGCGCCCGGCTTCGCCGATGCAGTGGGCGCTCGTCGTGCACGCGGTGACCATCGCGAGGTTCGGCCCACGCAGGCCGAGCATGATGGAGAGCTGGCCGGCGATCATGTTGATGATCGACCCGGGAACGAAGAACGGCGAGATCTTGCGCGGGCCCGCAGAGTTGTACTCGTCCTTCGTCGCCTCGATCAGCGGCAGCCCGCCGATACCCGAGCCGATGTTGACGCCGATCCGCTCGAGGTCCTCGCGCGCGAGATCGAGGTCGGAGTCGCGCACCGCCTGCAGGCCCGCGGCGACCCCGTAGTGTATGAATGTGTCGAAGCGCCGGACTTCCTTCGGCCCGAGGAACGCGGCGGGATCGAATCCCTTCACTTCGCCGGCGATCCGGCTCGAGAACGCCGCTGGATCGAACCTCGTGATGCGCGTGATGCCGGGCTTCCCGGCCACGATGCTGCCCCAGGCCTCCGCGGCCGAGTTGCCGACGGGGCAGATCACCCCGAGGCCGGTGATGACGGCGCGGCGGCGCGACACAGACCCTCCCCTGGAGTCGGTAAGCGCAGCCCCCTCAGGCTTTCTTCGTGTGCGAGACGATGTAGTCGATCGCCTGCTGCACGGTAGTGATCTTCTCCGCCTCCTCGTCCGGGATCTCCGTCTCGAACTCCTCTTCGAGCGCCATCACCAGCTCGACGGTGTCGAGAGAATCCGCGCCGAGATCGTCCACGAATCTGGACTCGTTCTTGATTTCCGATTCGTTGACGCCGAGTTGCTCGGCGACGATCTTCTTGACGCGCTGTTCGACGTTTTCCATGGGGACTCCTTCCCTTTATGACCCTGCTCGCAATGCCGGGGGCTGCTGCGAAGCCGGGCAATTCTAGCAGAATCGAAACTGCGCCCCGTCGCGTCCGGCCGCGCGCGGCGCGCGCGGCCGATTGGCACTCGGCTCCGGCTGCGACTCGCGCCGCGGCCGAGGCTGCCGCTCATCCCATGTACATCCCGCCGTTTACATGCAGCGTCGCGCCGGTCACGTAGGCCGCGCCCGGCGAGGCGAGAAAGACGACCGCCGCCGCGACGTCGTCCGGGCGGCCTAGCCGTCCGAGCGGGATTTGCGCGAGCAGCGCGTTGCGCGCGGACTCGGGCAGCGCCCGGGTCATGTCGGTGTCGACAAAGCCCGGCGCAACGCAGTTCACGGTGATGCCGCGACTGCCGATCTCGCGCGCGAGCGCGCGCGTCAAGCCGGCGATGCCGGCCTTCGCCGCAGCGTAGTTCGCCTGGCCGGGGTTGCCGCTGGCGCCGACCACAGACGTGATGTTGATGATGCGTCCGACGCGCGCCTTCATCATGCCGCGCAGCACGGCGCGAGAGAGCCGGAACACCGACTTCAGGTTGGTGTCGATCACCGCATCCCATTCGGCGTCCTTCATCCGCAGCAGCAGATTGTCCTGGGTGATCCCGGCGTTGTTGACCAGGATGGACACCGTGCCGTACTCGGCCTCGATCTCGCCGAGCACCCGGTCGATACCGGTGGCGTCGGTCACGTCGAGCACCGCGCCGCGCCCGCGCGCGCCCGCCTGCGCGAGCGCCTCGCCTACGGTGCGCGCGCCGGCTTCGCTCGTGGCGGTGCCGACCACGACCGCGCCGGTGGCGCCGAGCGCGCGCGCGATCGCCGCGCCGATGCCGCGCGATGCGCCCGTTACGAGCGCGACCTGGCCGTCGAGCATCTCACTCCCCCTGCAGCGCCGCGATCGTCTGCTCGATCGCCTCGCGGTCGACGAGCGCGACGCCCTCGACGCCCTCGGCGATTCGCTTGACCAGCGGCGCCAGCACCTTGCCCGGCCCACATTCGGCGACGAGCCCGATACCCTGCCTGGCGACCGCACGGACCGTCTCGACCCAGCGCACCGGATGGTCGGCCTGGCGCACCAGTGCGTCCTTCACCTGCGCCGGGTCGACGTAGCTCTGCACGTCGACGTTGTGGATCACCGGAATGCGCGGGGCGGCGACGCGTACGCCAGCGAGGCGCTCGCGCAGCCGATGCGCCGCCGGCGCGAGCAGCGAGGAATGGAACGGAGCGCTCACCGGCAGCGCGACCGCGCGCTTTGCGCCGCGCGCCTTCGCCGCCGCGATTGCGCGCTGCACGGCCTCGGCGTGCCCGGCGATCACCGTCTGCCCAGGGGCATTGAAGTTGACCGGCTCGACCACCTGGCCCTGCGCCGCCTCGGCGCACGCCGCGCCTACGGTCTCGTCGTCGAGGCCGAGCACCGCGGCCATCGCGCCGACGCCCTGGGGCACTGCCTCCTGCATCGCCTGCGCGCGGAAGCGAACCAGCGGCAGCGCGTCGGCGAACTCGATCGCGCCGGCGACCACGAGCGCGGTGTACTCGCCGAGGCTGTGCCCGGCCACGACCGCGGGCTGTGGGCCGCCGAGCGCGCGCCACGCCTGGTAGACGGCATAGCCGGCGGTGAGCATGACCGGCTGCGTATTGACCGTGAGACTCAGCGCCTCGGCCGGTCCCTCGTCGATCAGCCGCCCGATATCCTCGCCGAGCGCCGCCGACGCGCGCTCGAGCACTTCGCGCACCTCGGGCAGGTCGCCGTAGCCTTGCAGCATACCCACCGACTGCGAGCCCTGCCCGGGAAATACCATGGCGAACTTCTTCATCGACGTCTCACATCTCCACCAGCGTCGCGCCCCATGTGAAACCGCCGCCCACGCCCTGCAGCATCACGCGGTGGCCGGCGCGCACGCGCCCGTCGCGGATCGCGAAGTCGAGCGCGAGCGGCACCGATGCCGCGGAGGTGTTGGCGTGGCGGTCGACCGTCGCGACCAGCCGCTCGCGCGGCACGCCGAGGCGCTTCGCGGTAGCCTCCAGGATCCGGATGTTGGCCTGGTGCGGGATGAGCCAATCGATGTCATCGAGTGCGAGCCCGCACTTCGCGACGGTCTCGCGCGCGACCTCGTCCAGCACCCGCACCGCGAACTTGAACACCGCCGGGCCGTCCATGCGCACGTAGGGCGAGCCGATCACCTTGCCGCCGCAGACGTTGCCCGGCGCGGTGAGGATGCCGGCGTGGCTGCCATCGGCGTGCAGGACCGACGCGAGAATCCCGGGTCGCTCGTCCGAGCGCAGCACCACGGCGCCGGCGCCGTCGCCGAACAGCACGCACGTGCCGCGATCGCTCCAGTCGAGAATGCGCGAGAAGACTTCCGCGCCGACCACCAGCGCGGTGCGCGCCTGGCCGGTCCGGACGAAGCTGTCGGCGACCGCGAGCCCGTAGACGAACCCGCTGCACACCGCCTGCACGTCGAAGGCCGCGCAGCCCTTGACGCCGAGCTTCGCCTGCAGCAGACAGGCGGTGCTGGGGGAACACGAAATCAGGCGTCGATGTCGCCACGACGATCAGTTCGATCTCGCCCGCGCCGAGACCGGCCGCGGCGAGCGCGCCGCGGCTCGCCTCCAGCGCGAGATCGCTCGAGGTCTGGTCCGGCTCGGCGATGTGCCGCTGACGGATCCCGGTGCGCGTCACGATCCACTCGTCGGACGTGTCGATGCGCCGCGCGAGATCGTCGTTCGTGACGATATGCTGTGGAAGATAGCTGCCGGTCCCGACGATGCGTGCGAAGGTCACCGCGCCGGCTCCGCAAAGTTCGGCCAGCGCGTCATGCCGCCGCCTTGCCTACGCCACCGGCGGCGGGCTGCGAAGCGCCCGGTGGCTGCGGCGCAAAGCGTGCGGCGATGCGTGCGAGCGCCTCGTGCCGCACCTCCGCGGCCGCGCGCGCTCGAGCGCGCGGCGAAACGCGTAGCGGTCGGCCGAACCGTGGCTCTTGACGACGATGCCGCGCAGGCCGAGCAGTGTCGCGCCGTTGTAGCGGCGCGGATCGACCCGGCGGCGGAACCGCGCGATCACCGGCCAGGCGACCAGCGCCGCGATGCGCGTGAACATGCTGCGCGTGAACTCCTCGCGCAGGAAACGCGCCAGCATCTGCGCAAGCCCCTCGGAGGTCTTCAGTGCGACGTTGCCGACGAAGCCATCGCACACCACCACGTCGGCGCCCCCCTTGTAGACCCCGTCGCCCTCGACGTTACCGACAAAATTCAGACCGCTCGCCCGCAGGAGCTCGGCGGCCTCCTTGACCACCTCGTTCCCCTTGATCGCCTCCGCGCCGATGTTGAGCAGTCCCACCGTCGGGCGCTCTCTTCCCTCCACCGCCGCGACGAGCGCCGCGCCCATCAGCGCGAACTGCAGCAGGTGCTGCGGCGTGCAGTCCACGTTCGCACCCAGGTCGAGCATGTAGGTGCTGCCCGTGACCGTCGGCAGCACAGAGACGATCGCCGGCCGGTCGATGCCCGCCTGTGTCTTCAGCACGAAGCGCGAGATCGCCATCAGGGCGCCGGTATTGCCCGCGCTCACGCACGCGTGCGCGGCGCCGTCCTTGACGAGGTCCACCGCGACGCGCATCGACGAGTCCTTCTTGTTGCGCAGCGCCTGCGCGGGCGGTTCGTCCATCGTGACGACTTCGCCCGCGTGGTGCACGCGGCAGCGCGCGCGCTGTTCCGGGCGCGCCTTGCGCCGCTTGAGCTGCGCCTCGACGACGTCGGCGAGGCCCACCAGGACGACCGCCGCATCGGGAACCGCGGCGAGGAAGTCGAGTGCAGCGGCGACCGTGACCCGGGGACCGTGGTCACCGCCCATGCAGTCCACCGCCAGTGTGATGACCTGGTTCACGAGTGCTGGCCGTACGGCCGCTGGAAGCGCACCCCGTCGCGCACTCCGGGGCCTCGCGCCGGCGCACTCCGCACCGCGCGCGGTGCCCTACTCGTCCTTGCTCGGCAGGACGCGTTTGCCCCGGTAGTACCCGCTCGGGCTCACGTGGTGGCGCAGATGCACTTCGCCGGTGGAGGGCTCGAGCGCGAGGGCGGGCCTGCCGAGCGCATCATGCGATCGGCGCATGTTCCGCCGGGACGGGGACTTCTTGTTCTGCTGCACGGCCATTTGCAGGGCTCCTCGCTAGGATCTCGTATCAGACAAGCCTCGACGCCGGACGCGCCGCTCAGCGCTTCGCCCGGTCAGAAATCATGTCGGCCAGCCCGGCGAACGGCGACGGCCGCGCGGCCCGGCCGCGGCGCGCGGCCGCACTGCACCGCGCGTGCATCGGCACCATGGGCAGCGCGAGGATCACCTCGTCCTCCACCAGCTCCGCCACCGGCATCGACCGCGAGGTGAGCACGCGGTCGAGGTCGTCCTCGGCCGCGTCGACCTCCTGCTGCGACGTCGCGAGCTCGAGCTCCGTGCACACGTCGACCGGCAGGCGCAGCGCCTCGAGGCAGCGTTGGCAGACGAGCTCGAGCGCGCCGGCCGCCTCGACGAGCAGCATCGGCCTGCCCTGCGCGCTCGTGCCGCCGCGCAGCGTGTAACGCAACTCGGCCGACCGGCATCCGAGCTCCTTCAGCCGCGGCAGCCGTGCCGGATCCAGGACGCCGGAGCGTGTCGCGCCGGTACGGGCGAATTCCAGCCCGTCGATAGTTCCACCTTCCGACATAGGGGTCGCATGATATGATTTCCGGGTCACTCTGTCAAAAGAATCATAGACGTAGCGTTACGTGGCGGTGTATGCAGCGCTGTTGCCGCGTTGCTTCCGCGCGCCACCTCCGGCGTGCGGCCCGCGGCGCGCCCGAACCGATGCCGATGCCCCTGCCACGCCTCGTGCTCGCATCCACCTCGCCCTACCGCCGGGCGCTGCTCGAGCGACTGCGCGTGCCCTTCGACGTGGCGCAGCCGAACGTCGACGAGACGCGCCGGCCGGGCGAGCCCCCGGCCGAGCTTGCGCTGCGGCTCGCGATCGCAAAAAGCGCGCGAGGTCGCGCCGGCGCATCCGGACGCGCTCGTCATCGGCGCCGACCAGGTCGCGGCGCTCGACGGCGAGGCGCTCTCGAAGCCGGAAACGCACGCGCGCGCGGTGCAGCAGCTGCGGCGGATGCGCGGCCGCCGGGTCGAGTTCCTGACCGCGCTCGCGGTGCACCGCGCAGCCGCCGGACGCACCGCGTCGCGGATCGTGCCATGCGTCGTGGAGTTCCGCGGCTACTCCGACGAACAGATCGAACGTTACCTCGACGCCGAGGCGCCCTACGACTGCGCCGGCAGCGCCAAGGCCGAAGGCCTCGGCATCGCGCTCATACGCCGCATCGAGGGCGAGGACCCCAACGCGCTCATCGGCCTGCCGCTGATCGCGCTCGTCGATCTGCTCGCCGAGCACGGCTACTTGTTGCCGTAGCCGAACGCGGCGGATTCGACGGGATACGGCGGCCAGGCGATTGCTTGCTTGACCTGGCGCCCACCCATAGGGATCTGCGCTGCCGGAGCGCCGTGGCCGCGGTGGACGCACCAGCGAGCTGCCGGTGCTGGCGCCCCGCTGACTCGCCGCCTCACCGTGGCACCGCGGCGCCCGCCGGTCGCGCCCCGCCTCCCTCGTGGCAGGACGGACATTGGGGGAAGACGAGCTCGGCCCGAGAGCCCGGAACGTGCGAGTCCTCGACCCGCGCAATAGGGACGTCGCCGAGGCGCATGCACAAGATCAGTCGCGCCGTCCCTTTTCCGCCTCGGCGAGCTCGTTCGGCACGACGTGCCCGCACTTCCTGCAGGTGCGGTGCGCCTCGTTGTCGTAGAACTCCTTGTAAGCGTGGTACACCGGATCGCGCCCGTAATCGTCCACGACGAACTGCACCTCGTGCAGAAACTCATCGCACGTCGGGCAGTACCACTGGAACCGGTCGACCTCACCCGGACGACGCTTGCGCTCGAGGATCATGGCGAAGGCATCGGGCGGGAAGCGCGGCGAATGCGGAATACCGGCGGGCGTGTAGATCACCGAGCCCTCCGCGAGCACGGCCACCTCCTCTTTGCCGTCGGGCTGGCGGTAGTGCAGGCGCATCTCGCCCTTGATCTGGAACATCACTTCGTCCGCCGGATTGATGTGGAACTCGCTGCGATACTCGCGGCCGCGCGCGACGAACACCAGCGATTCCTCTTCCTGCCACAGCACGCTTACGCGCCTGCCGGTACCGGCCAGCTTGGCAGCCTCGGCCGAAAGGCTCACTATCGGCATCTTGTACACAGTCGGGACCTCCTGGTACGGAACGCGGGCCGCGACTATCCGGAGATAGGCGACGCAGTCGATTTCGATCAGCACGCCCTTGCGGTGCGGCGTGCCCCCGGTGCACGTGCGGGTGATCTTCTCCCCCTGCATGAACTCGCTGAACGCCTCGTTGAAGCGCGGGAAGTCGGCGACATCGCGCAGGCACACGCGCATGTTGACCACCTGCGCCATCGACGCGCCGCCGGCCGCCAGTATCGCCTGCAGGTTCTCCAGCACCCGGCGGGTCTGCTCGCGAATATTGCCCGGCACCACTTCCTTGGTCGCCGGGTCGAGCGGGCCCTGCCCCGAGACGTACAGAAAATCGCCGGCGCGCAGGGCCTGCGCCAGGGGCGAGGGCTTGGTCTTGTCGGTGAATCCCGTTACCGGCGCTGCGTCGCTGTACACAATCTGCTTCGGCATGAGTGCCCGCCTCCTTGGTCGGCTAAATGATCGCTCAATCTCGGCCGCCGGCGCTCACGTGGCGCGCGACCGCGCCGGCGGCCTGCGCCACCGAGGTGGCGAGAGCGCGGTACCCTCGAGGGCCTCGCGCCGAACACAACCAATCGGTTAGACTGCGCGGGACTCCGAGAAGCGAGCCGCGTCCGCCGAGTCAGGCTAGCAGCCCGGCAGAACGCCCGTCCAGTCCTTCCGGCATCGAGTTGTCCGACACCGCCGCCGCGTCCGAATTCGGCCCCCTCTACCTGCTGCCGACGCCGCTCGGACCGGGGACACCGCGCGACGTCCTGCCCGAGGGCGTCCTTGCGCGCGTGCGCTCGCTCCGCTACTTCATCGCGGAGCGGCCACGCAGCGCGCGCGCATTCCTGAGGTCGGTCGACTTCCCCTGCCCGCTGACGCAAGTGCGCATCGCGACACTGGACGAGCACACGCCCGACGAGGCGCTGCCGGAGCTGCTCGCACCGCTCGCGGGCGCAGCGGGGGCGCTCCTCTCCGAGGCCGGCGCACCGGGCGTCGCAGATCCGGGCGCCGCGCTCGTGCGGCTCGCGCACGCGCGCGGCATTCGCGTCGCGCCGCTCGTCGGACCCTCGGCGATACTGCTTGCCCTCATGGCGGCCGGATTGAACGGGCAGCACTTCGCGTTCCATGGCTACCTGCCGATCGAGGCGCAAGCGCTGGCGCGCCGCGTGCGCGAGCTCGAGGCCGAGTCGCGCCGGCTCGGCCAGACGCAGGTCTTCATCGAGACCCCGTACCGCAACGACCGGCTGCTGGAAGTCCTGCTGCGCGAGTGCCGGCCGGCGACGCGGATCGCCATCGCATCCGATCTCACCCTTGCCTCCGAGTCGATCGGGGTGCGCGAGGTCGCCGCCTGGCGGCGGGCGGCACCGCGAATCGGCAAGCGCCCGGCAGTGTTCCTGCTGCTCGCTCTAGCGGAAGGACGGTAACGGGAGGACCCGTGTGCTCCCTCGTGTTCGTTCGCTCTCAGCGCAGCCGCGCGCCCGCCGCTAGGCCGAAGGCATCGGCGAACGCCGCGCCGAAGCGCCGCGCGAAGCGCTCGGCGATGTTCTCCTTGCGCGTGTAGTCGACGATCTGCTCGGCCTCGATCACGTCGCGTGCGACCGAGTCGACGCTGCCGAGCGCGTCCGAGAGGCCGAGCTCCACGCTCTTCGCACCGGTCCACATCAGGCCGGAGAAGAGCTCTGGCGCGTCCTTCAGGCGTGGCCCGCGCCCCTTCTTAACGACGTCGATGAACTGCCGGTGGATATCGTTCAGCATCGTCTTCGCGTGGGCGACGTGCTCCGGATCGAGCGGCGAGAACGGATCGAGAAACGCCTTGTTCTCCCCGGCGGTGACCACGCGCCGCTCGACCCCGAGCTTCTCCATCGTCGCGGTGAAGCCGAACTGGTCCATCAGGACGCCGATCGAGCCGACGATGCTCGCCTTGTCGACGTAGATCCGGTCGGCGGCCGAGGCGATGTAATAGCCGCCGGAGGCGCAGACGTCCTCCACCACCGCGTAGATCGGGATGTCGGGGTACTTGCCGCGCAGCCGCCGGATCTCGTCGTAGATGATGCCGGACTGCACGGGGCTGCCGCCGGGGCTGTTCACTCGCAGGATCACGCCCTTGGTGTTCTTGTCCTTGAACGCGCTCTGCAGCGCGGCGGTGACGTTGTCGGCGCTCGCGTTGCTCTTCGCCTGGATCACGCCGGCGATGTCGACGAGCGCGCTGTGCTTCGCCCCGGTCAGCGCGTCGGTGTCGGCGCGCAGGTCGAACAGCGCGACCAGCACGAACGTGAGATAGGCGAAGCCGAGCAGCTTGAAGAAAATGCCCCAGCGCCGCCGGCGCCGTTGCTCGGCGAGCGCCTCGAAGGCGAGCTTCTGCAGCGTATCGCGTTCCCAGTTGCGCTCCGCGGCGCCCCCGCGCGCGCCGCCCGCACTTGCATCGACCGGTGACTCCATCGCGTCAATCCTTCAGCCTGACCACGCCGCCGCGCTCCTCGACGGCGAGCTTCTCGAGCCCGCCGCGCCGGCACGGGCCGCCGAGACAGCCGCCGGTCGCCGGATCGTAGAGCGCACCATGGGTCGAGCATATCAAAACCAGTCCGCCCTGATCGAAGAACCTGCCCGGCTGCCAGTCGAGCTCGACCGGCACGTGCGCGCACCGGTTCACGTAGGCGTGTACCTCGCCGCCGAAGCGGATCGCGAACGCCGCAATGCGCTCGCCGCCGCGCTCCGCCTCGAAGCGCACGCCGTCCCCGCCCTCGGCGAGCGCGGCGGAGGCGCAGATCACGCGTTCTCGGCCAGCCACGCCGCGAGCTCCGCGGTCGATGCGACGAGCGCGAGCGGCGCGAGCGGCGCGAGCGCGGCCGCCGGATGCGCGCCGTAGGCGACGCCGACGGCGGCCACCCCTGCGTTCGCCGCCATGCGCAGGTCGTGCGCGGTGTCGCCGATCATCAGCGTGCGCGCCGGATCGGCGTCGAGCTCGGCGATCAGCTCGAGCAGCATATCGGGGGCGGGCTTAGGCGCGCACTGGTCCGCGCAGCGGGTCGCCGCGAACGCCTCCGCGAGCGTCGTCTGCTCGAGCGCGCGTGCGAGCCCGTTCCGGCTCTTGCCGGTCGCGATCGCGAGGAGATGGCCGCGCGCGCGCAGCGCAGCGACCAGCTCACGCGTGCCTTCGAAGAGCGGCAGCGCGGCGTCGCGCGCGAGGAAATGCTGGCGGTAGCGCTCCGCCAGCCTGCCGTAGTCCGCACGGTCGAGCTCCGGCAGTGCGTAGCCGAGGGCGTCCTCCAGCCCGAGGCCGATCACGTGGCGCGCGCGCTCTGCGCTCGGCACCGCCAGGCCGAGATCGCGCGCGGCCGCCTGGATGCATTCCGCGATCGCCCCCGCCGAGTCGATCAGCGTGCCGTCCCAGTCGAAGACGATCAGCTCAAAGCGCATCGGCATCGACGGCGGCACCCTGGAGGGAGCCGAGGAAGCGGCGCAGGTCGTGCGGCAGCGGCGCGCAGAGCCTCACGCGTTCCCCGCTGCGCGGATGGTCGAACGCGAGGCGCTCGGCGTGCAGGAACATCCGCCGCAGCCCGCGCCGCGCGAGCGCCCGATTGAGCTCGAAGTCGCCGTACTTGTCGTCGCCCGCGACCGGGAAGCCAAGATGCGCGAGCTGCACCCGGATCTGGTGGGTGCGCCCGGTCTCGATCGCGGCGGCGAGCAGCGAGTAGCCGTCGAGGCGGCGCTCGAGCTCGAAACGCGTCCGCGACGCCTGCCCTGCAGGGTTCACGCCGACGCGCCGCTCGCCGGCGGCGGTGAGGTAGCGCCGCAACGGCAGCGCGACCTCGCGCGCGGCACGCGTCCAGCGGCCCTTCACGAGCACGAGGTAGCGCTTCTCCACCGTGCCCGCGCGCAGCGCGTGGTGCATCGCGAGCAGCGCGGAGCGCTTCTTCGCCACGATCAGCAGGCCGGAAGTGTCGCGGTCGAGGCGGTGCACGAGTTCGAGGTACTGGGCGGCCGGCCGCGCGGCGCGCAGCTGCTCGATCACGCCGGCGCTGACGCCGCTGCCGCCGTGCACCGCCACGCCGGCCGGCTTGTCGATCACCAGTAGCGCGTCGTCCTCGAAGACGACCGGAAACTCAGCCGCGCGGACCGGCGCAGGACCGCGGGCCACTGCCGCAGTGCGCACCGGCGGCACCCGGACGCGGTCGCCGCTCTGCAGGCGGTAGGTGACGTCCACCCGCCGGCTGTTGACCCGCACCTCGCCGGACCGGACCAGACGGTACACCCGGCTGCGCGGGACACCTTTCAGCGTTCGCAGCAGGAAATTGTCCACGCGCTGGCCCGCGTGCGCCGCGTCGATTGCGACGAGGTGCACGCGGGCGTTGCCTAACTCCTTCATTCTGCTTATACTCTGTTGGCTGACAGGGTCTTCGCAGCCGCTTTCGCGACGCTGCGGCCGCGCGGCTCACCTGCCGCCCGTGCCGCGATCTGGAGCGCGGCGCGCGGCGCTAGACCGGTGATCACGACCCGGTGCCCGCCAGCGGGTTAATTTCGCTCACCAGAAGTAGCGATGTTAATGGATAAGCGCGCCACAACCAGGCAGTAAGCGGCAGAACCCGTGGCCCCCGCCGAATCCCGGCGCCGGGACCGCAACGACACGACCAGCCAGCCTCCGCGAGCACCGATCCCGGAATGACGCTAGAGACGCACACCTGAGGACCGCGATCTTCAGCGGCGTTGGTCTTGTCCTGCCCGCGCGCAGGAGAAGAACTACATGAAACGCATGCTGTTCAATGCGACACAGGCCGAGGAACTCCGTGTCGCGATCGTCGAGGGTCAGAAGCTGATTGACCTCGACATCGAATCGGCCAGCAAGGAACAACGCAAGGGCAACATCTACAAGGGAGTCATCACTCGGGTCGAACCCAGTCTCGAAGCGGCATTCGTCGACTACGGCGCGGAGCGCCACGGCTTTCTGCCCTTCAAGGAGATCGCCCGCAGCTACTTCAAGGCTTCCGCCGACCCCGGCCGCGCCCGCATCCAGGACGCCGTCGCCGACGGCACGGAGCTCATCGTCCAGGTCGAGAAGGACGAGCGAGGCACCAAGGGCGCCGCGCTCACCACGTTCATCAGCCTCGCCGGGCGCTATCTCGTACTGATGCCGAACAATCCCCGCGGCGGCGGCGTATCGCGCCGCGTCGAGGGCGAGGACCGCAACGAGCTCCGCGAGGCGATGGACCGCCTGCCCGTCCCGCAGGGCATGAGCATCATCGGGCGCACGGCCGGCATCGGCCGCGGCTACGAGGAGCTCGAGTGGGACTTCGGCTATCTCCTCAAGCTGTGGGAAAAGATCGTCGAGGCGGCCGAGCCGCACCGCTGGACCGAGGAGGAAGTCGAGGAGGCGAAGAAGCGCGGCGGCACGATCCGCGTCGGCGATCGCGCCAACCCCGCGCCCTACCTCATCTACCAGGAATCGAGCCTGGTGATCCGCGCGATCCGGGACTACTTCCAGCCCGACATCGGCGAGATCCTGATCGACACCGACGCGATCTACGAGCAGACCGTCGCGTTCATGGGCAACGTGATGCCCGACAACGTGCAGCGCGTGAAACGCTACCGCGACGATATCCCGCTCTTCTCGCGCTTCCAGATCGAACACCAGATCGACTCGGCGTACTCGCGCCAGGTGGCGCTGCCCTCGGGCGGCGCGATCGTGATCGACCACACCGAGGCGCTGGTGTCGATCGACGTCAACTCGGCGCGCGCCACCAAGGGGGCCGACATCGAGGAGACCGCGCTGCGGACCAACCTCGAGGCGGCCGACGAGATCGCGCGGCAGCTCAGGCTGCGCGACCTCGGCGGGCTGATCGTGATCGACTTCATCGACATGGAGAGCCAGCGCAACCAGCGCGAGGTGGAGAACCGGCTGCGCGAGGCGCTGCGCTTCGACCGCGCGCGCGTGCAGATGGGCAAGATCTCGCGCTTCGGCCTGATGGAGCTGTCGCGCCAGCGGCTGCGGCCGAGCCTCGGCGAGACGAGCCACCAGGCGTGCCCGCGGTGCAACGGTACCGGTCACGTGCGCTCGATCGAGTCCTCGGCGCTGCACGTCCTGCGTATCATGCAGGAGGAGGCGATGAAGGAGAACAGCGCCGCGGTGCACGTCCAGGTGCCGGTCGACGTCGGCACGTTCCTGCTGAACGAGAAGCGTGACGAGATCCACGCGCTCGAAGCACGACTCAAGGTGAACATCGTCATCCTGCCGAACATCCACCTCGAGACGCCGAACTACAAGATCGAGCGCCTGCGCCACGACGACCTGAATCAGGAGGGCGTGCTGCCGCCGAGCTACCGGCTGGTCGAAGCGCCCGCCGAGGAGGAAAAGAAGCTCCTGCTGCCCGAAGCGAAGCCCGCGCGTCCCGAGGCGCTGGTGAAGGGCGTCACGCCGGAGCAGCCCGCGCCGGTGCCGGCGCAGCCGGTCCCGGCCGCCGCACCCGTCGGCGCCGTGCCACCGGCACCGCACGTCGGCATCATCGACAAGATCGTCGGCTGGTTCAGGCGCCCGGCCACGGTCGTGCCGGCGCCGGTTGGGCCGGTGGTGCGTGCGGCCGGCAGCGAGCCGCGCCGCGAGCACCGTGATCATCGCGAGCGCCGCGGCGACCGTCGCGACCGTGGCGACCGCGGGCGCGATCGTTCCGAGCGGCGCGATCGGCACGACGGCCGCCCGCAACCGCCGCGGTCCGAGCGGCAGCAGCCCGGCGGCGGCGAGCGCCGGGAGCGCTCGGGCGATCAACCGCGCGAAGGACGCCCCCAGCAGCGCGAGCGCGGCGAGCGCCGCGACGAGCGCCAACGCCGCCCGGAGCCCGAGGCGCGGCCGCAACCGCAGGGCGCCGTTGTGGCGGCCGAAGGCCAGCCGGCCGCGGAGGGCGAGCGCCGCGGGGGGCGGCGCCGTCGCCGCGGGCGCGGCGGCGAGCGCGCTGCCCAGCCGCCGCGTCCCGACACTGCAGTTGGCGTGGCACCGCTTGCCGCCGTTCCCGTCGAATCGGTGTCGAGCGCGCTCCAGGCGATCGAGACCTCACCGGGGAGCCGGCGCCGGTTCATGGTGCACCCGCCTTCGAGGCGCCCGTGATCGAGCCCCTCGCGCCCGTGCCCGCCCCCGAGCCGACCCGCGCGCCGGAGGCACCTGCCCCGATGGCGAGCGAACGGGCGGCGCCTGCATGGACGGCCGCGTCCGCACCGGCCGAGCCCCCGCCGGCCGCGGCGGATCTCAACGTGTCGGAAGCCGCGGAGCGGCGGGTCACTGCGCGAGCGCCGGTGGAGGTCGTCGCGGAGAGCGCCGCTCCGGCACCAGCGCCACAACCCGATCTCGACGAGGCGCTGCGCGAGAGCGGCCTCGTGCTGATCGAGACCAATCCGAGCAAGACGACGGCGGAGGCGCCCGCCGCGGAGCAGGCACCCGCGCCGCGCGCGCCGCGCGAGCGACGGCCGGCGCCGGTCGCGCAGGACGAGCCGCTCGTGCAGGTCGAGACGCGCGGCCCGGATCAGTCGACCTAGGCGGGCGCGGGGGCTTGCGGCCCCGCGCGATCGGGACCGCGCCGAGGCGTATCAGCGCATCCCGCGGGCGATCTCGGCGCCCAGTGCGTCGAGCAGCCCGGCGGCCGCGTCCTCGAGCAGATCGAGGACGTGCTCGAAGCCGCCCGGCCCGCCGTAGTACGGGTCGGGCACGTCGAGCGTCTGCGCGTGCCGGGCGTAGGTCAGCACGAGCGCGATCTTGCCCGCCTCCGCCTGCGGCGCGAGGCGTCCGAGAATCTCGCGGTGGCCGCGGTCCATGGCGAGGATCAGGTCGAACGCGACGAAGTCCGCCGGCACGATCCTGCGCGCGCGCAGGTGCGACATCTCGTAGCCGCGCGCGCGTGCGGCCGCCTGGGCCCGCGCGTCCGGCGGCTCGCCGGCGTGGTAGTCATGCGTCCCGGCGGAGTCGGCGCGCACGAGGTGGGCGACGCCCCTCTCCTCGGCCAGGCGCACGAACACCGCCTCCGCGGTGGGCGAGCGGCAGATGTTGCCCGTGCACACGAAGAGCACCCGCCTCGCCTGCCCTCCGGGAAGTGCGGCTGCGTCCACGTCTACCCCGCCGCGCGCAGCCGGCCCGGCTCGTCCGATTCGGCGTCCACGCCGAACGCCCGCTTCTTCAGCTCGAGCAGGCGGTCGCGCGCCTCGGCCGCACGCTCGAACTCGAGGTTGCGGGCGTAGTCGAGCATCTGCTTCTCCAGCCGCTTGATCTCGCGGCCGAGCTGGCGCTCGCTCATCGCCTCGTAGCGCGCCTGCTCCTCGGCCGCCTTGAGGCCCTCGCGTGACTCGTCGGCGTCGTAGACGCCGTCGATGATGTCCTTGATCCGCTTCGAGACGCCCTTCGGCACGATCGAGTGCTGCGCGTTGAACGCGATCTGCTTTGCGCGGCGCCGCTCCGTCTCGTCGATCGCACGCCGCATCGATCCGGTCATCGTGTCGGCGTAGAGGAGCGCGGTGCCGTTGATGTGCCGCGCGGCGCGGCCGATCGTCTGGATCAGCGAGCGGTCGGAGCGCAGGAAGCCCTCCTTGTCCGCGTCGAGGATCGCCACCAGCGACACCTCGGGGATGTCGAGCCCCTCGCGCAGCAGGTTGATGCCGACCAGCACGTCGAACTCGCCGAGCCGCAGGTCGCGGATGATCTCGACGCGCTCGACCGTCTCGATCTCGGAGTGCAGGTAGCGCACGCGCACGCCGTGCTCGCCGAGGTACTCGGTCAGGTCCTCGGCCATCTTCTTGGTGAGCGTGGTCACGAGCACCCGCTCGTCGCGCGCCGCGCGCAGAGTGATCTCCGACAGGAGGTCGTCCACCTGGGTCGAGGCGGGCCGGACCTCGAGCTGCGGGTCGACCAGCCCCGTCGGCCGCACCACCTGCTCCACCACCTGCGCGGAGCGCTGGAGCTCGTACTGCCCGGGCGTCGCCGACACGAAGAAGGTCTGGCGCATGATCTGCTCGAACTCCTCGAACTTGAGCGGGCGGTTGTCGAGCGCCGAGGGGAGGCGAAAGCCGTAGTCGACCAGGTTCTGCTTGCGCGAGCGGTCGCCGCGGTACATCCCGCCGAGCTGCGGGATCGTGACGTGGCTCTCGTCGACGATCATCAGCGCGTTCTGCGGCAGGTAGTCGATCAGCGTCGGCGGCGGCTCGCCGGCCTTGCGCCCCGAGAGGTGCCGCGAGTAGTTCTCGATCCCCTTGCAGAAGCCCATCTCGGCGAGCATCTCGAGGTCGAAGCGGGTGCGTTGCTCGATGCGCTGGGCCTCGACGAGCTTGCCTTCCGTGACGAAGAAGTCGATGCGCTCCTTCAGCTCGGCCTTGATCGCCTCGATCGCGCGCATCGTGGTCGCGCGCGGGGTGACGTAGTGGCTCGAGGGGTAGACGGTGAAGCGCGCGACGCGCTGATGGGTGCGCCCGGTCAGCGGGTCGAACAGCATCAGGCTGTCGACCTCGTCGTCGAACAGCGTGACCCGGAGCGCGGTCTCGGAGTGCTCGGCCGGGAAGATATCGAGCACGTCGCCGCGTACGCGGAACGTGCCGCGCCGGAAATCGAGCTCGGAGCGCTCGTACTGCATCGCCACCAGGCGCGCGATGACGTCGCGCTGCGACACCCGCTCGCGCTCGCGCAGGTGCAGGATCATGCCGTGGTAGTCGACCGGGTCGCCGATGCCGTAGATGCACGACACGGTCGCCACGATCACGGCGTCCTCGCGCTCGAGCAGCGACTTGGTCGCCGAAAGCCGCATCTGCTCGATGTGCTCGTTGATGCTCGAGTCCTTCTCGATGTAGAGGTCGCGCGAGGGCACATAGGCCTCGGGCTGGTAGTAGTCGTAGTAGGAGACGAAGTACTCGATCGCGTTCTCGGGCAGGAACTCGCGCATCTCCGAGTAGAGCTGCGCGGCGAGCGTCTTGTTCGGCGCGAGGATCAGCGCCGGACGCCCGAGCCGGGCGATCACGTTCGCCATCGTGTAGGTCTTGCCCGAGCCGGTGACGCCGAGCAGCGTCTGGAACGCGAGGCCGTCGCCGATGCCCTCGACGAGCTTCTCGATCGCCTCGGGCTGGTCGCCCGCGGGAGCGAACGGCTGATGCAGCCGGAACGGGCTGTCCGGGAACGTGAGGACGCGGGCCGCCGTGCGGGCCTCGGGCGGCGCGGGTGGCGCAGTGGTCGTCATCCTTACATCGGGTGCGCGCGGCGCGGGGGCAATCGATTGGACCGCTTCGGCCCGCGAACGGCACGGGCAACCCGTGATTTTCGCACATGCACGGGGCGAGATCGCCCATGCCCTGCGTCGCGCCGCCCGCCGGCGCGGCGGCGCGGTAGAATTCGCGCGGTGACGCGGGGCCGCGGCGCGCCGCGCGCCCGGTCACGCCGGCCGATTCGACCACGAGACTCCCGCCCATGACCACTTCGCTCCTCGCGCACGTCGAGATGGCGCCTCGCGATCCCATCCTCGGCGTCACCGAGGCCTTCGTCGCCGACCAGCACCCGAAGAAGGTGAACCTCGGCGTCGGCGTCTACTACGACGAGGACGGCAAGGTGCCGCTGCTGGAATGCGTGCGGCGGGCGGACCGCGCGATCCTCGAGAACCCCGGACCGTGGAGCTACCTGCCGATCGACGGGCTGGCGGCCTACGACAAGGCGGTGCAGGCGCTGGTGTTCGGCGCCGAATGCTCCGTCGTCAGGCAGGAGCGCGGCGTCACCGTGCAGGCGCTCGGAGGAACCGGCGCGCTGAAGGTCGGGGCCGACTTCCTGCGGCGCGTGAGCCCGAGCGCGCAGGTGCTGATCAGCGAGCCGAGCTGGGAGAACCACCGCGCGTTGTTCGAGGGCGCAGGTTTCCAGGTGAGCGCCTACCCGTACTACGACCCGGCCACGCACGGCCTGAACCTCGCGGGCATGTGCGCCGCACTCGAGCGGGCGCCCGCCGGCTCGATCGCCGTGCTGCACGCGTGCTGCCACAACCCGACCGGGGTCGATCTCGGCCTCGACCAGTGGTCGAGCGTGCTCGAGATCGTCAAGACACGCGGGCTGGTGCCGTTCCTCGACATCGCGTACCAGGGCTTCGCCGAGGGCATCGAGGCCGACGGCGCGCCGGTGCGCATGTTCGCCCATGCCTGCAGCCCGGTATTCGTCGCGAGCTCGTTCTCGAAGTCGTTCTCGCTCTACGGCGAGCGGATCGGCGCGCTCAGCGTGGCGACCGCGGACAAGGACGAGGCGGCGCGCGTGCTGAGCCAGCTGAAGCGCGTGGTGCGCACGAACTATTCCAACCCGCCCACGCACGGCGGCAAGGTCGTGGCGATGGTACTCACCACGCCCGAACTCCGCGCGCTGTGGGAGCAGGAGCTCGGCGGCATGCGGGAGCGCATCCGCGCCCTGCGCAAGACCCTGGTCGACAAGATCCACTCGCGCGTGCCGGGCGCCGACTTCGGCTTCGTCCTGCGCCAGCGCGGGATGTTCTCCTACTCCGGGCTCACCAAGGCGCAGGTGCAGCGCCTGCGCGAGGAGTACTCGATCTACGCGATCGACACCGGCCGCATCTGCGTCGCGGCGCTCAACGCGCGCAACGTCGACTACGTCGCCGATGCGATCGCGGCCGTGCTGCGCTGACCGGTTCCCCCTCCTTCCCGAGGAGAGGCGCCGCGCGCACGTGCGGCGGGGTGGTGCGCGAAGCGCCTCCCTCCTTCCCAGGGGAGGGTGCCGGCGAAGCCGGCGGGTGGTTCCAGCGAAGCGCGAACGCCTCAGTACCCCCTCGCGCGATCGACCAGCCCGAGCAGCCTCTCCCCCGCCCGCAGCCGCCGCACGTTCTCGGCGACGAACGCCGCCGCGGTCGCCGGATTCGTGAGCGCCGCGACGTGCGGCGTGACCGTCACGCGCGGATGCGTCCAGTAACGATGCTCGGGCGGCAGCGGCTCGGTGTTGAACACGTCGAGCGCCGCGTGCCGCAGCCGGCCCGCATCGAGCGCTGCAAGCAGATCGTCGTCGCTCACCAGCGCGCCGCGCGCCAGGTTGATCAGGACCGCGCCCTCCTGCAGCCGTGCGAGGAAGTTCGCGTCGATGAGCCCGCGCGTATCGGGCGTGAGCGGCAGCAGCACGACCAGGATCTCGGTGCGCGCCAGGAACGCGTCGCGCGTCGCGGCGCCGGCGAAGCACTCGACGCCGGCGACCGCGCGCGGCGTGCGGCTCCAGCCGAGCACGCGAAAGCCGAGGCCCTGCAGCGCCGCGGCCGCCGTCTGCCCCAGCTCGCCCATCCCCAGGATGCCGACGGTGCGCTCCGCGGCGATCGGGCCGCGCAGCATCTTCCAGCGCCGCTCGCGCTGGAAGCGCGCGTACTCGTCGAGCTGGAGGTGCGCGGCGAGCGCGTGCGCGCACACGCTCTCGACCATGCCTCGCGTCATGTGCGGATCGATCATGCGCGCGAGCGGCGCGTTCCGCGGCACGGTCGCGTCCGCGAGCAGCGTCTCGACGCCCATCCACAGCGACTGGATCAGCCTGAGCGAGGTGAACGGCGCGAGTGCGCCCGGCGCGGGCACGGCGGTGAGCACGATGTCTGCCGCCGACGGGTCGATCGCCTCCGGCGACCAGTGCAGCCGCTCGCCCGCAAGCGCTTCGCTCAGCGGAGCGCGCCAGCGCTGCACGCTCTCGTCGGTGGCGAGGAAGACAATCTCGTACGGCGCCATCTCGGCTCGAATCGCAGCGAGCGCGGATCTTACCGCTCTTGCCGCACCGCAGCGCGTTGACCCATCGCCGCCGGGTGCGTAGAATCCCGCCCCTGTTCCCCGATAGCTCAGTCGGTAGAGCGACGGACTGTTAATCCGCAGGTCGTAGGTTCGAGCCCTACTCGGGGAGCCAATCCAATCAACGGTCAGCGTGTGCTGGCCGTTTGCGTCTCTGCCTCACCGTGGGGAATTCGTGGAAACCGCACCACGTTCTCCCCAAACCTTTGGGATTCGATCCGCGAGGCCGCGGCGCTCAAATGCTCCGTCGCGAACTTCGCGTAGCGGTCGACCATCACCCGCGACTTCCAGCCGCCCAGGTCTTTCAGCTCGTCGCAGGAGGTGCCCGCCTGCCGATGCCAAGAGGCCCAGGTGTGCCGAATATCGTGGAAGCGAAAGTCGACAAGCTCCGCCTTCTTCACCGCCTCGCGCCACCCGGAGTTGCAGAGCCCCCACTTGATGGGCTCTCCCCGGAAGGTGAAGCAGAAGCGCGCGTGCTTGCCTTTCTCCGCGTCCAAGACGGCCACCGCGTCTCGGTTCAACGGGACGCCTCGCGGCGTTCCATTCTTGGTGTGATTCAACCAGGCGGTCCGCCGTTCCAGATCCACCCGGTTCCACTCCAACCCGGTGATCTCCGAAGCGCGGCATCCCGTGGCGAGCGCGAACCGGACGATCGCCGCGAGATGCGCGGAACAGGCTGCGAGCAGCCGCTCCGCTTCCTCGCGCGACAACCACCGGTCCCGCTCCACCTCACCCGGCAGCATGCGGACCTTGGGGAAGTTGTCGATCCACTGCCATTCGTCGCGCGTCATACGGAGGATCCCCCGGATGGTGGCGAGATAGCGGTTCACCGTCGCGGGCTTGTTCCCCCGCGCGAGCTCCCGCTGGCAGAAGTGCCAGACCACATCCCCGTCGATCTGCGTGAGGAGCTTCGCCCCCAGATAGGGATGAAGCCGCCGGCAGATCCGCCGCACGTCCCGGATGCTCCGCAGGGACGCCTTCACTTCGAGGTACCGGACGACGGCTTCCTGCCAGGTGCGCTGCGGCTTGATGCCGAGGTGCGCTTCCCGGAAAGCCTCGAACTTCAGCTTTGCGAGGAACGCTTCGGCTTCGTCCCGGATTTCAGTCCGAGTGCTTTGGCGTAGGCGTCGGCCGCCGGGTAGTACAACGTCGATCCACCAGAAGCGCGAGTCGCGTCGCCGGTGGATTCCGTTCTTACGGGCCATCGAGTCTCCTTTCCGGCCCGCCCTCGGCGCTTATACTCGTCGAGCCAGGCATCGAGGTCAACTTTGTCGTACACGCGCCGGCGCCCGAACTTGAGGTAGGGCACCCCGAGATCGGCGAGCAACGTCTCGCGGATGGCGAGGTACGCCGCGGCCTGCGCGAAGGTGAGGCAGCGCGCGGTGGGAAGGGGCAGCAGCGCGGTCTCGGCCGCCGCCTCGTTGGCCGGTCGGTCGTCGTCCGGCCTGGGTGGATCGAGTTTCGTCGTAAGCATGTTCGTGACTCCGATCGAGATAGTTCGCGCGGCAGCTCGCGCCGCCGCGACGATGAGTTGGGAAACAGCGATGGAACGCTGCGCGCTTACCGCCTGAGTCAGCGGCGGAGGGCCGATTGCGGCCCCCACTCGCGTGTGCCGCGAGCTCAGCAGGCTCGGGCGACGCGAACGCGGAAGGTGAAACGCTCTAGACCAAGTGCGCGTAACGAGCGCGACGCCGAGTCTCTCGACCCGGAAGGGTGCATGCAGGCGAGGATCTCACCCTGCATCGTGCAACGCCTGGGACAGTAACACCGAGCGTGGCGGGTGCTGGCGCAGAGAGCCGCACGGAAAGCCGGGCTCTCCGGGCCCTGCGAGGGTTCGACCTCACTCGTCGGGTTTTCGGTGTGCCGTCGCCTCATCGTCGACCCAGTCCTCTTCCTCCCAGCGCATGCCCTTGCGCCCTGGAACCTTGCGCGTTGGACCGGCGCGGTACAGCGCGCAGGACTTCGGCCCGTAGCAGAAGGTCTCGAAGCGATGCTCGCGCACGCTCCGGGTTCCACTGGTCCAAGATTAGCTCGACCGGCATGCGGCACCCCAGATGCAGGTCGTGCACTTCACGTCGTATGTGCGGACGTCGAGCCGCCGATGCCCGCGGGCACGGCACTCTTCCAGCGCGGGCGGCACGCCCGTCCACGGCGGTGCAGGGGACTCGGGGACCGTCGTACGAGCGACTAACTTCAGCTTCGCCGCCTTGTAGAGCTCGACCGGCTCGAGGCGCGGATCGGCGATCGGTTCGGCCTCGCCCGAGACGCGGTCGCCGGCGCGGAACTCGTGCTTCGCTTGCGCGGCCTTTCCGATCCCGACGGAGAATTCCCGTGCCTCTGCCCCAAGCGAGCCTCGCACGCGCAGCGCGTAGCCAAGATACGTGTGGCTACGCTCGTCGAATGAGCGCGTGAGGCGGATCCGGGGTTGGACGGAAAGGACGTCGCCGTGCCAGGCGAGCTTCATCGAGGGCCACCGAGCGTTCGTAGTGGGTCAGCGACAAAGTCGCCATCAAACTAAGCGATCTGGCGACATTTTCGGGGCGCGCCCCATGGATTCTAAGCAGGCTGGCGACAAGTCCGGCCTGCTCGATCCACACAACTTACGCTTGATATCTTGCCCGGGCCCTGTTCGTCCTCAGACGCCAGGGCCGCCCTCGATGGCGCTCGCTGGCCCCATGCGTCCGAGGAAGGGTGGCAGGTTTACTTTAGTCCTGATTTGACAATAACAGCTTGACGAATTAGACTGAAACTAAACCCTTGACCCTGGGGCGGTTTGCTTTTCTGCGTACTCGTCAATCATGGATAGTCTAACCCGAAGCAAAATAAACCAGCTTCTGACCGCTTGGCCCAAGGGCACGGTCGCCCCGTCGACTTGGCTGGCGACCCGCGGCGTTCCTCAGGCAACTCGCCGACACCTACTGCAAGAGAGGTTGGCTTCGCCGCCCTCGCGCGTGGCGCCTACGCGCGGGCGGACGACCGGGAGATCAGATGGACCGGCGCCGTGTGGACCTCTTCAGCGGCTACTGCACATGACGGTCCATCCAGGCGGCAAGACCGCGTTGGAGCTGCAAGGCGACGCGCATTTCCTGCCGTTGGGCGGTGGCCGAGTCATTGCTGTTCGGCGAACCCGGCGAGAGGCTCCCCCGCGTGGTTTCGGACGCATGACTGGGGTGTGAAGATCCTCTACGTGACCACCAATCTCTTCCCTGTGGGCAGCGACCTCGGATTCACCGAGCTCACCGACCGTGACCTCGCGCTGCGCGTCTCGGCACGCGAGCGCGCGCTACTCGAACTCCTCCACCACGTCCCGGAAAGGAGAGTTTCGAGGAGGCGCGGCTCCTCATGGAAGCACAGACGACGTTGCGTCCCTCGGTACTTCAACCCCTTCTCGAAGCCTGCAACTCCGTTAAGGTCAAGCGCCTGTTTCTATCGCTTGCGGAGACCGCTAACCACGCCTGGCTCGGAAGACTAAACCTTACCCGCATCGACCTCGGGAAAGGGAAACGCGTGCTCGTCAAGGGCGGTCGGCTCGACGCAAAGTATCAGATCGTCCTCCCGGTCTCCCGCGAGGAGGCCGAGACCGGCGAGGATCGGCCTTGAGAGATAGTCGCTTCTTCCCCCAAGCGGATCTGATGGTGCGGGCCCTCCCCGCGGTTGCTGCCGAGACCTGCTTCGCGCCTCAAAGGAGGTACAGCGATCAACCTGTTCGTGCGCGACCTTCCGCGGCTCTCGGTCGACATCGATCTCACCTATGTCCCTGTCGAAGCCCGCCCGGACTCCCTGCGGCGCATCAGCGATGCGCTGCGGCGCATCGCTCAGCGCCTAAGGCAGACCATCCCGCGCGTCCAGGTCAACGAAGTCCCCGGTGAAGGCGGACACATCGTGCGGCTGTTCGTCCGCGCCCCGCGCGCAGATCAAGATCGAGCCGAATCTGGTTCTGCGCGGAACCGTTTTCGGAGTCGAGCAGCGATCGCTGGTTGCCACCGCGGAGGCCATCTTCGAGCGCTCGGTGGCGATCAACATCCTCTCGCTGCCCGATCTCTACGGCGGCAAGATCTGCGCCGCCCTCGATCGCCAGCACCCGCGTGATCTCTTCGACGTCAAGCTCCTGCTCGAAAACGAGGGCGTCACGGCCGATATCCGGCGCGCCTTTGTCGTCTACCTCGCAAGTCACGACCGACCCATGAACGAACTCATCCAGCCGACGCTGCTCGACGTCCAGCACATCTTTGAAGACCACTTCTCGGGGATGACCCGTGCGCCAGTTGGTTATGAGGACCTCGTCGCCGCCCGGGATCGCCTGATCGAGATCTTGCGCGGATCGCTCAGCGACGCCGAGCGGCGGTTCCTCATCTCGATCAAGGAAGGCGTTCCCGATTGGGCCCAGCTCGGCATCCCCGGCGTTGATGCTCTACCCGGCATTCAGTGGAAGCTGCAGCACATCGCACGGATGGACCGCACCAAACATCGCGAGGCGCTGAGCGCCCTGAAGCGGAAGCTGGGTCGATAGTAAAGGGCGGCGAGCAAGGGCGCCTATCAATCCACGTCAGCCTCCCCTTCCACCGGATCCGCATCGTCAACGCTTCGCTGCTGGTCCTCCGCTTGCGCCGGCGCGGCTGATCTCGCGTGTCGCTTATCGCGACCACCAAGATACGCTGCGACCACTTCAATGCGCGAGTGCCCGAGCTCCTCGGCGACCTGCAGCCGCGCGCGATCGTCGGTCTCCGCGTCGGGTGCCACCCCGCCCCGCACCGGCGCCGCGGCACCGGAGAACGTCTCGTAGCGATCGGCGGCGTATTCGTGCCGCAGCCCGTGCGCCGTGATGCCTAGCTCACGGCGCGTCACGCCGAACTTCTGCAGCACGTTGCGCAGCCGATAAAGATTCTGCTTGAGGCTTCGCGCCGGGTCGGCGAGGTACTGCGACTCCGTGCTGACCAGCGCCTTGGCCGCCTCGAGCGCGGCGCGCTTCACGGGCGTATCGATCGGAATGTGGCGCAGCCGTCCGCCCTGGTTCCGCGTTCCGTCTCGAGCTCGAGAATCGGGACATCGGACCCAGCCGCGGCCTGGCCCGATACTTTCTCGGCGAGACGCGGCTGGAGCATGACCGCCTCCTTGACGCGAAGACCGAAGGCGCGCGCGATGCGAAGCTCGGCACCGACCCACGCGTCGTAGGCGGCGATCTCCTCGATCAGCGCGTCGGGGTCGATGCCGCGGGCCGCCCAGCTGCGGTCGGTGGTCGCGGCGGTGCGCCGGGCGACCCGTGCCGGGTCTGACACGTAAGTTTCCGCCGGCAGCACCAGGCCGGGCTTGCCGATCCATTCGGCGAAGGTCCGGAGGGCAGAGAGCTCGTTCTGGAGAGTGGACGGGCTCAAGCGTCGCGTGCGCGGCTCATCGCTCGTCCAGTCCGCCACGAGCGCGCGAACGTGGCGCCCGCCGAGGCAGTGCGGGTTGCGGATCTTGTACCCGAGCACATGAAGATCGCGAAAGCAGCGGAAGAGCGCGCAAGCGCGCTCGGCCTGGGTCTTGGCGCTCACCACCTTCGGCTTCGTCGCATGGCGGTCGTTATGCGTCCAGAGGATGTCCTGCAGGGTGCGCTTCCACGACGGGCGCGGCTTGCCCCCCGGGAGCGGGCGCGGGCCGAGCACGTCGCGAAGCCGCGCGACTTCCTCCGCGCGCGTGCGGTTACGATCGGATTGGTTTGACATGGTGCCCTCCATGGCGGGCCCGGCGCGCAAGGCATGCCGAGCGGGTTTCCAAAGTCCGCGCGGGTCGCTCCTTTCGGCGCAGCACGCACGGGGCGTTCTTCCGTCCCGTCCCCAGCCGCTCCATCCGGGTCGACGGGAAGATGATCGATTCGCCCATCGCGGGGCCGGCAGTTCTTTAAAACGTGCGCGCGTGAGCGTGACGGGTTTCCCGCACACGCCTCACCCGTTCGCGGTTCGAAGACCGCGAGCCGGCGCCGCACCTCGATGGGCGCAGCGGCATCCGGGTCGGTCCCGGATCCAGCCTGGTGCTGGCATTCCTTGGCAGACGTAACCCAGCGTGTGATCTTCCGCCCTGCCAGCAGGCGGCCACTTGGTGCGCGGTAGGCTCCCGGGCGACTCGTCAGGCGAGCCGCGAGCCGGGGAGTGGACGCTCGTGAGAAGCGCCTTGCCCGCGCGTGTTACATGCTCCGGGAGTCCGCAGGATGCGGACTCCACGACGACGTCGGTCGAGCCGACGGGCGGCGCGCGCTCGATGGCGCACGCGGCTTACTCGAGACGGGCGTCGATGCGCCCGCCGTCAATCGGCCAGGGGCAGCGTCTTGCTGCCGCGGGCCGCCTTCCTCTACGCGCTGACTTTGCTCGATGGCGGGGCCTGTCAGCTGCCCTTGGAGCCCCGAGGGCTCGCGAGAAAACTCCTCGCACGTCGACGACCGGGTCGGCGTGCGTCGAATCGCGTCAATCTTAATGGCTGCCTAAAGCGCGCCCACCCCCAGAGAGGGGTTGAAATCAAGAGGTTTTCAGATACCTCTGGTTCTAATCGCGTGCGAGAATCGCCGCCGCGGCACCGTGAACCGGACCGTTCTGTGCATCGCGCGCGCTCCGAATCGCGACGACGGCGAGCGCAGCTATGACGTTGCCATAGATGCGCCGGTGCTGCGTCGACGCATCGATGCATCGAATCCGGCCGCCCGTCCCCGCCCATCGCTGCGCCGACGCTGCGTAGACGCATCAATAGCCCGAGCGCGATCTGTGCCGAGGGTCGCTGGTAGGGCGTCTCCGAGCCTTTGGGCGCCGGCCGGCGAAGACCAATCAACGTGTCCGGGCCGGCAGCCAGCGCCTGAAGTCATTGAATTTACGTGGCTTTCACGCCGGCAGAGACAAGCCTGGGCAGAGTGGGCCTCGCGCCAAGAAGATGCTTCTCATAGCAGTTAGCCTTGCTTACCTCACCAAGCCTAGAATATGCTGTCAAGAGCATACAAACTCGCTTAAGCTGCTCTTGAGGGTATATGGCTGCTAGGAATCAGCTGTTCGAAGCTCCACCCTACCCCGTCGAACAAGCGTTGAACCGCCTCGGCGCAAACCTCCGCACGGCCCGGATCCGTCGGAACTACACGATCGAAGAGGTCGCACAAAGAATAGGCGCCGGAGTGCGCGCAGTGAGGGACGCCGAGAGGGGTAAGGCCTCCACTGGCATCGGCGTCTACGCCGCCCTGCTGTGGGTCTACGACCTGCTCCAACCCGTGAACGAGCTGGCGAGTCCCACCATGGACGAGCACGGCCTCGCTCTCGCCGCTGCCAAAGAAAAAGTGCGTGCCCGCAAGAGCGGAGAGCTCGACAGTGATTTCTAGGGCCTCCGAATCCGAGTGCTTTGTCTACGTCACGCTACCGGAGGAGGTGTCCGCGGTCACGGCGGGCAAGTTCGTACTCGCAAAGAACGCGAGAGGCGACACGCTCGGGCGCTTTGTCTACGGCCGCTCCTACCTGGAGAACCCGAAGGCGGTCGAGATCGACCCGGTCGAGCTCAAACTCTCGACGCGGACCTACGAGACGACTCGCTTGAACGGCGTGTTCGGCGCGCTGCGCGATGCCGGGCCGGACTACTGGGGCCGCCTCGTCATCGAGAAGCATGCGGGCAAGGCGCAGCTCGGCGAGCTCGACTACCTCCTCGAGTCACCGGACGATCGCGCCGGCGCCTTGGGCTTCGGCCTGAACAACACGCCGCCCGCCCCGCGCCGGAAGTTCAACAAGACGATCGACCTGGCCAAGCTCCAGGCCCTCGCCGATGCTCTGGTCAAGGACGAGATTCCCGACGACCCCGAGGCCCAACGGGTTCAGGACTTGATGCTGCTCGGCACGTCGATGGGCGGCGCGCGCCCGAAAGCCGTCGTCCAGGACGACGACGGGCTGTGGGTCGCGAAGTTCAATCGCCCGGACGACCGCTGGAACAACCCGCGGGTCGAGCACGCCATGCTGCGGCTCGCCCGTGAATGCGGCATCGCGACGGCGGAGAGCCGTATCGAAACGGTAGGCGACAGAGACGTGCTGCTCATCAAGCGCTTCGACCGCGAGAAGAGGGAGAAGGGTTACACGCGTGCACGCATGGTCAGCGCCTTGACGGTCCTGCGCACCGACGACGCTCCGGAAATGAGACAGAGCTGGTCCTATGTGATCCTGGTCGAAGAGCTTCGCCGGATCGTCGAAGACGCGAGGAGAGATGCCCACGAGCTCTTTCGCCGGGTGTGCTTCAACGCCCTCATCTCAAACCTCGACGATCATCCCCGCAACCACGCCGTGATCGCGAAGGAGAAGGGTTGGAAGCTCTCGCCGGCCTATGACTTGACACCGTCGGTGCCCATCAGCCTGGAGCGCCGCGACCTGGCCATGGAGTGCGGTGACATGGGCCGGTATGCCAACGCGAAGAACATCCTCTCGCAGCACGCGCGCTTTCTGCTCGACAGGGGCGAAGCGGAGAAGATCGTCAACCACATGAAGGAACAGGTGGGCGCGACTTGGTACGAGACCGTGCGGGCCAGCGGCGTGTCGGAAAAGGACGCCGACACGATACGCGGCGCCTACATTTATCCGGGGGTTCTCCCTATAGTGTTCTCGATCGACCGCCGTGTGGCTCGTGTCCATCGAGGCGAGCCCGGCACGCACGTCCTGCTGCGGTCTTTGACACCGTTTGACAGTTGTTCACATTCGCGGCGGGTAGTGGGTCATCCCGTGAGCCTGCCGGGGAACGAGCATCGCCCCATGGCACGCCGGTCCCGTTTCGACGGGCACGGTCCGATTGCGGGTCTCCGAGATTTGCTGGTTGCGCGGGAAACCTCGGACGGCCACGAGACGCTATGAGAGGTGGACTCGATGAATCGCTCCTGCAGCTCCCGGGCAGACGCCGTGGCCCTTCTCGTCGCGCTTGCGCTCATCGGAGCGGCCGGCGCGGCGTCGTCGGCCGAACCTGTTGCGGCCCCCGCCGAAGCGCCCACCCTGCTCGCACACACGAAGGACATGCTCGTGCGGCTTCGCGTGATCCACAAGGCGACGGGCGCCCGCACGGCCGCGGGTTCGGGCTTCGTCGCGACACCCGACGGCCTCGTCCTCACCAACTACCACCTCGTCTCGAAGATCGCGCTCGAGCCGCACGACCATGCGCTCGAGCTCGAGCACGCCGACGGCTCGCGCACGACGCCCCGGCTCGTGGCCATCGACGTCGCGGATGATCTTGCCGTGCTCGCGACGGGCCGCAGCGACCAGCGCTTCTTGCCGATCCGCGAGACGTGGATGACCGTGGGCAACCGCGGCTTCGCGATGGGCTATTCGCGTGGCCTGGAACCAACGATCGTCGAAGGCACCATCCACTACGACACTGGGTCCGCCTGGCCGGTCCGGTTCACCGGCGCGATCGACCCCGGCATGAGCGGCGGGCCCGCTGTGTCGCCCGACGGCGAGGTCCTCGGCGTGAACGTCGCGCGTCGCGCCGGCGAGCGGCTCGCGCGCAAGCTCGTCCCGTCGAGGAGCGCCGCCCACCTCCTCCGGCGCGCTGCCTCGGTGAAAGAGCCACCGACCGATTTCCGGAAGGAGGTCGCCGCCCAGGTCTCGGCAACCCTGGAGTTCCACTACGCCTTCGATCTCGACGCAACCGCAGCGATGGGCCACTACATCGTGCCGGACACGCGATCCTCCTACGCGCGCTGCTCGGACGCTCGCCCGTGGCTCCGCCTGCCTGCCTTTCCGCAGAGCACCCGGACCTGCCAGATCGGCTACGACCTCTTCGTCGATGATGACCTGCAGACGGGCGCGCTCCTCCTCACCCACGAGCGATTCGAGAAGGGCGGCCTCCCGACGATGGAATTCGCCGAGCTGATGGAGACCGTCTTTGCCGGAGGCCCGACCCCCTCGCGACGCCGGGCGAATCCAGGGCGTTCACGGCGTATCGCTGTCACGAAGACTTCATCCACCGCCCCGGAGGCATGCTGTGCGTGGCGCTCTGCGCGCGCGCCTACAAGCAGTTCGCGGGGCTGTACGACTTCCGCCTGCGCGCCCTGACCGTGGACAGTTCCTCCGCAGCGCTCCTCAGCACCCTGGCGCTCAGCGGAGTCGGCTTCAAGGACGGGCAGGACGTGGCCAAGAAGTTTCTGGAGGGGATCTCATGGACGAACTGATCCATCTGGACGCCGGCGCATGGGTGGTCATCGGGCTTGCGCTGCTCGCCTGGTCGGGGGCATGGGCGTTCGCCGGAGCGCGCCTCTCGGGGCGCCACCGCTTCGCCGCGCATCTCGCCGTCGCGGCGCTCGCCTTCACAGGCCTTTTCCTCACCTCCAGCCCGGCTTTCCTGACCGGGGTGCTCGCCATGCCGGAGTCGGACTATCTCTGGCTCTCCATGCTCGGTGTGATCGTGGCCTGGGGCCTGTGGCGCCACGTCAGGCTCGTGCTTCGCGCACCCGGTCGATGCGCCGCGGTGGCCGTCGTCGCGATCGCCGCGGCATCCGTGGCGTGGTACGCCCTGCTCACCTACCTGGGCGACCGGGACGACCTCGCCTACATGGCCTACGCGTCGAAGGCGCCACCGCCGCACCTCGTCAAGGGAACCGGGCTGGAGCACTTCCTTCGGGATGCACGCAAGCTCGAGGCGGAGCTCGAGACGCTGCGAACGAACTGAAACGGGAGCGCGCCGGCGCTGGCCACTCCGGCCCGGGCGTACCGTTGCCTCCGCAACCGCGAAGATTTGACAATCTCTGACAAACGCCAGGCCGCGAGGCTCATCTTTTGAGCCACCCAGAGTCTCAGCATTGCAGCCACAAAAGGAGGGGTGCTTTGTTCGGAGGCATCCATGCAGATCAGGCAACTTGCAATCAGCGCCAGGGCGGGCGTGGCGACACTGCTTCTCGCCTGCGCGCTCCCCGGCGCATTGGTCAACGCGACCGCCGCGCCGGCCGAGTCCCCTCCCCTCTCACCGGCAACATCCGCCGAGGCCCGTGCCGTCTTCGCGCACGCCAAGGACAAGCTGCTCCAGGTCCGCGTGATCCACAAGGGGACGCGGGCCCGCGCGGCCACGGGGACGGGCTTCGTCGCCACCGCTGAGGGCCTGGTCCTCACCAACTACCACGTCGTCTCGAAGCTCGCCCTCGAGCCGGAGGACTACGCGCTCGAGCTCGAGTGCACCGACGGCTCGACCGAGACGCCCCGGCTCGTCGCCATCGACGTAGCGAACGACCTCGCGGTGCTCGCGACCGGCCGCACCGGACGGGGCTTCCTCCCGATCCGGCCCGAACCGCTGAGCCAAGGCGAGCGCGGCTTCTCGATGGGGCACCCCCTCGATCTCGGCCTCACCATCGTCGAGGGCAACTACAACGGCTACATCGAGACCGAGTTCGCGCGGCGCATCCACTACACCGGCGCGATCAACTCCGGCATGAGCGGCGGCCCCGCCGTCACGGCCGACGGCGAGGTGTTCGGCGTCAACGTCGCGCGTCGCATTTTCGACCAGCTCGTGAGCTACCTCGTCCCGTCGGACCACGCGGCGGCGCTCCTCCGCCGCGCCGCCGCACAGCGTGGGGAGCCCGCCGACTTCCGTAAGGAGGTGGCTGCCCAGCTCCTGGCACAGCAGGAACGACTCTACGAACGGCTCCAATCCGTTCCCATGGGGACCATCACCATGGGCCGCTACACGGTTCCGGACCTGAAGGCGCCGTTCGTGCGCTGCTGGGGATTTCCGAACTCGTCGGAGACGCGGCTCGTCGACGAGGACACCCGGTACTGCTCATCGAACAGCGAGCTCTTCGTGGAGAGCCGCCTCTCCACCGGCGAGATCCAGTTCATGCACGAGCGCTTCGAGGCCCGCGAGCTCGGGGCCGTGCGGTTCGCCGCCCGCATCGAGAGCGCCTATGCGTACAACCTACTCGCCAACCTCATCTCCTCGAACAAGAAGGAGCTCTCGGCGTTCCGCTGTCACGACGGCTTCGTCAGCCGTCCCGCCGGCACGCTGCGCGTCGCACTGTGCTCGCGCGCCTACAAGCACTTCGCGGGGCTCTACGACTTCGTGCTGCGAGCGGCGACCGTGGACAGCTCCACCTCGGCCCTCGTGAGCACCCTGACGCTTCGCGGCGTGAGCTTCGAGACCGGGCGGCGCTTCGCCCAGCAGTACCTGGAGGCCCTCTCATGGACGAACTGATCCACATCGAAGTGCTGGACCGTCACGGCCAGGTGGCTGCGCGCCACGTCGCGCGGACCTTGCCGGTGCGCATCGGCCGGGCCTACGACAACGATCTCATCCTCGAGGACCCCTACCTCGCCCCGCACCACCTCGTCCTCGAGCGCGGGCCAACCGGGGAACTGGAGATCGTCGACGCCGGGTCGCGAAACGGGCTCTTCCGGGCGGGCGCGCGCCAGCGTATCACTCGAGCGCGCGTCGATCCCGAAGCGCGCTATCGCGCCGGCAAGAACGAGTTCCGGATCCGCTCCTCGGCGTACGCGGTTGCCGAGGAGCTCGTCGATGCGGGCCCCGGCCGCCTGCGCCCACCCCTCGTCGCCCTCGTGTCGGTCATGGCGATGGCCGCCGTGGTCCTTCTTGATGTCTGGAGCGGGACCTTCGAGAAGACCGAACTGACGAAGTTCGCGACTCAGCCGGTCCTAACCATGCTCGCGCTCCTCGCCTGGGCGGGCGCATGGGCGCTCGCCGGAAGACTGTTCTCGGGCGCGAGCCGCTTCGCCGCGCACGTGACCGTCGGCGCGCTCGCCGTGATCGGGGTCTACGTCGCGGTGGATCAGTCCGACTACCTCGCGTTCGCCCTTGCGATGCCGGGCGCCCAGTACCTGGCGCTCGCCGCGGTGTGGGCGATCCTCGCCTGGGCGCTCTGGCGTCACCTCGCGCTCGCGCTCCGCAATGCCGGACGCGGCGCGCGACTCGCGGCGGTCACGGTGGCGAGCGCGGGCATCGGTCTATTCGTGCTCTACACGCATCTCGAGCAGGTGGACGACCTGAACCGGATGGCGTTCTCGACCGCCATCAAGGCGCCCGCCGTGCGCCTGGTGGAGGGCAGCGAGGCGGAGCTGTTCTTTCAGGAGGCGCATGCGCTCAAGAGCGAGCTGGCGAGCTGAGCGGGAAGTGACGCGAAAGACTGCGAGCACCGTCCGCATCACATGCGCTCGGCAAGCTCCCCGCAAAAGACCTCCAGCATCCGCCGCGCACTTTCGATGTCATGCCCCGACTGGTGGGCGAGAAGCAGCGCCCCGTTCTCGTCCGCCTCTGGCGCGAGCGCCTCGAGCAACCGTCCTGCGCCGCGGTTGCCCAGCAGGCTCAACACGTCCCGGGCGAGCAGCCGCGCGCCTGCTTCGCCGTAATCGAAGTCATCTCCGGCGAAGAGATCCGGATGCTCGTCGGCCGCGCGTTCGAGGTTTCCGCAGTCCATATACCGGCGGAGATAGAGAATCAGATCGGGCGCGTCGCGTCCCGGATAGACGTGCTTGCGATCCTGCCAGGCTGCGATCTTCAGAATCGTCAGCGCCGGAACGGTGGGAACACGCACCTGGACCGCTTCCGGCAACCTCACGCTCGCGCTCGCAGCGAGCGCCTCGCTCATGCCGAAGCAATCGAACACCGTGCTCCGCTCGGGCGGCCACGCGAACTTCCGGTCCGGCCCCTCGACTCCGCCGAACGGCACAACGTCGAGCGGCATGCCGCTCGCGTGGCGCAGGCGATGGCTCGGTGGACCGGGGCGCGGGGAGAATTCGCGGCTCGCGATCAATCCGGCACGCAGCGCTTCGTAGATCGCCCAATCGCCCACCATCACCGCGACATCGACATCCGCGGTGGCGCGTGCAGGCTCGATGCCATGCGCGTAGCGAAGCATGAGATCGCGCGCCACCGCGCCCATCAGGAAATGCTGCACGCCGAGCGGCGCAGCCACGGCCTGCAAACCGCGCACCACCGCCGCGAGGCCCCGTAACTCAAGCTTCGTCGAGAAGTCGAGCGACATGAGCGTCGTACACGAGCTGCGCGGTTTCCATGCAACGCGCGTCGCCGGTCGCAAGCAGGTCGGCGTATACCAAGACGGGAGGCGTGAGGTCCGGGTGATCCGGATCACCAGGGAAGTTCCAGAAACGCCGCCGCACATCCACCGCCGCAGCCTGGCCCGGGGCGGGGCCCTTCTGGAATCGCTTCTGCGCGGCGAGCAGGCCCGGCAGTTTTGCCGCATAGATCGTGAGCTCTCCGGGCCGCAGATATTCCGTGAGAAGTGCTGCCGCCGGCTCGCCGCCCCACAGCGCCTCGTGCTGCGCGAGCGGCCAGTCGCGCCACCCCTCGAGGGTCGGCACGTAGTAGCGGCCGATCAGCGTGCGCGGCCGCAGGAGCCGGGCGTAAGCGTCTACCCATTGCGCGAGCAAGCGCTTGCGCTGGTAGAGCCGCCGGCCGCGGCGCCTGCGCTTGAGCTCGGCGACGAACCCCTGGCGCTGGAGATCGGGGATGACCCAGCCGACCGTGCCGTGCGCCACGCCGGCCATCGCGGCGAGCTCGCGATAGGGTCGGTTGATCGCCTCCGGGTCGCACAGCAGCGTGAAGAGGACCTGCAGGCCCGTCGGCTGGAAAGCTCGCCCGAGCCGTGGCGCGGAAAGCCTCGCGGCGGGCTTTTGCCCCTTCACCCAGACCAGCAGACCCGGATGCTCCAGATAGGCATTGCCGGCCGTATCGATGAACTGCACGCGGCGCGCCCTCAGCGCCTCGGCCACCTGCGGCGTGACGTAGTCCGTCACCAGCAGCGCCCGCTTGCCGAGGCGACCGAGCTCGTGAAGCACGCCGCCGAGCGTGCCCGGCCGCACGGCCCGCTTGAGCTCGACGGCGTAGAGCGCCTCGTCCTTGCCGTGTGCGAGACGCACGAACGCATCTGCCCGCGGCTGTTGCGGGGTAGGGGCTTTCCGAACGACCTTCGCGGCAAGCCCCAAACCACGCGCGGCCTCGAGCGCCGCATCGAGGAGGGCAAGACGCTCGGTCTCTTGAGGTGCTTTGTCCATTTATCGCGATTGTCCACGATCCGTGGACATAAAGCAATCCTGGACATAAGTGCTTAAAATATCAATTATCTCAGCCATATAACGGAAGCACTGCCTAGGCCTATCAGCCGCCGTCACCCGCAACAGCCTTCAGAGCCCACCGGCCTGTCCGCACAGGCGAGAAAGGCATGGATCGCCGCAGCATGCGTGAACTCGACCGCGATGTCCCCGCGGTAGAGTGGAATGCGCCGCTCGAGCAGCCGATAGAAGCCGTCCGCCACGTACCGGTAGTCCGGCTTCCTCGCGCTCAGGTGGCTGACGAGATGAGCGATCATGGCCGAGGCGAACCCCTTGCCGGCGAACATGGTGGCGTTGAAGAAGTGGGTGCTGGCGAGCCGGCGCATGCGCTCGACGCTGTCCCACCCGCAGCGGCCGCGCACGGCGAAATCCATCGCGGCCATGACGTTGCGGACCTGCGGCCCGGGCGTCACGCCGGTGAGCTCGTAGAGCGCTCGGGCAAGCCGGAGCGCGAACGTGTGCGCACAGGCGGGGTCGGTCTCGACCAGGCGTGCGAGCTCATCGAGCCGCGCCGCGAGGCGCGCCTCAAGCAGCGCTTCAGGTTCGTCGGAATGCGCGGCGATCGCCGCGAGCGGTGCGTTCTCGGCCATGTCTGGCTCCTCCCCCGAGATGCCCGGACGTCGGGCACGGGCTCCGGGGAGCGAGCCGCGGCCAACGCTTTAGCAGAATTTGTGAATCGCCCTGCAAGTTGTCGCTTAACTCGGCGATTGGCCCCGGGGCACCGGCCCCGAGGCCGCTTCAATCAACTTCGACCGGTCTCCTCCCCAAAGGCCACGAGCCGGGCGCGGACCCCGTCGATGCTCGCCATGATCCGATCCCGGACCTCCTCTGGCACATACTTCGTGAGATCGTCCGCGATCTCCGCCTGCCGCTCGACGCTCGCCAGCAGATCGCGGCGCAGGCGCTAGATCTGGGCCTTGACCTCCCAAAGTGCGGTGCTGTCTTCGGCGCTCATTGGGCGATCACGAGTACCGGCGGATGCTCTGCGACCCGCCCGGCTGATGCTCGGCGCGGCCGTAATCGAGCAACGTCTCGAGCGCGGCGGCATCGATCGCGCGCTGCTTCATGCGCGCCCGCGCGTGCGCCGTGCGCCGAAGCGCAAGACGGCCAGTCTCCATGGATGCCTCCCTGACATAGAAGGCCCCTCCTTTGAGGAAGATTCTAGGGGAGGCGGGCTCACCGGGTGAGCCCGGGCCGAGGCCAACTGTCACAAGCCGTCAAAACCGTGCGCGGAGTGTCCGATCCGCACGGCGCGTTGACGGTCGTTCACATTCGCGCGAGGCAGGGAGCCACTCCGTGAATCCAAGCAACGCAAGACTCACCCATCGCGCGCTCGCCCCGGCGAGACAGGGCAAGACGGGCCCGCGGGGGGTCAGCGCCGTCCGGGCGCACGGCGACTCGCCACCTTACGCTCAAAGTGTTGCGGGTCGTACCCCGGTGCGCTCACAGCGATGCTCCCTCGACCCAGCATCGGATGCTTCGCGATTCGCCGGGACGATAGCTGTCAGAGCTCCAGTAACGCGCGAGCACTGCGCGGAGTCGCGACGACGAGGCCAACCGACCCGATGATCGCAACCGCCCGCTCGACCAGCGCCGCGTTGCCCGGCGCGAGCTGGTCCTTCGCGAGATAGAGGTTGTCCTCGAGCCCGACTCGGACGTGGCCGCCCAGCAGCGCGGCCTGCGCCACCATCGGAAATTGATTCCGCGCGATGCCGAAGCCGGCCCACACGGCGTTCGGCGGCAGCTGGTCGCGCATGAGGAGCATCGTTTCGGGCGTGGCGGGCGCGCCCCAGGGGACGCCCAGGCAGAGCTGGAACAGCGGCGTCCCGCGGATCACGCCCTGCTCGCAGAGGTGGCGCGCGAGGCGGACGTGCCCCAGGTCGAAGACCTCGAGCTCCGGCTTCGCGCCGGCGTCCTGCACGAGCGCGGCCATGCGCTCGATATGCGCCGGGACATTGAGGAACGCGTGCGAGCCGAAATTCATCGTGGCGACGTCCAGGCTGCAGATCTCGGGCTTGAGCCGCAGCACGTGTTCGACTCTCGCCTCTGGATGCGTGATCGTGCTCTCGCGGGTCGCCTGCCGCGGATCCTCGGCGCTCGGCGTGAAGCGCGCTCCTGCTCCCGTGGTCAGGTTGATGATGACATCGCTGCCGGCGTCGCGGATCCGCTCGACCACTTCCCGGTAATGCTCGAATCTCATGCTGGGGGCGCCAGTCTCGGGATCGCGCACGTGGATGTGCACGATGGAGGCGCCGGCCGCTCGCGCGGCGATCGCCTCATTGGCGATCGCCTCCGGCGTAATCGGCACCGCGGAGCTCAGCTTTGTGGTGTCGCCGGCGCCGGTCAGCGCACAGGTGATGATCACATCGCGGGTCACATGGGCTCCTGGGTGTCGGTCAGATCAGCACCAGCACGATAGAAGGGAAGACGATGATCGCGATGAGAACAAGCAGCATTACCATCACGAACGGAAAGGCGCCAAGGAAAATATCCGAGAGCGAGATCGCGTCCATGTTGAGCGTCGTCTTGATGACATAGACCGCCAGCCCGAGCGGCGGGGTCAGAATCCCGATCTCGGCGCCGATGACCGCCACGATTCCGAACCACACCAGGTTGGTGTCGAACGTCGTTACCACCGGTACGAAAAAGCGGCACCGTGATCAGCATCGTCGATGCGGCATCGAGCATCGTACCGAGGACAAGCAGTACGATGACGAAGACGGCGATGACGACCCCGGGGCTGGTACCTATTTCAGCAATCCAGTCACCGAGCTCGGTCGGCATGCCCGTTACCCCGAGCATTCGGCTGTACATGGTGGCCGCGATGATGAGGAAACAGATCGAGGCCGTGATCTGACCGGTCTCGACCAGCACCTGCCAGAGCGTGGCCCAGTCGAGCTTGCGCTTGGCCATCGCGAGCACCAGCGCGCCAAGCGCGCCGACCGCAGCCGACTCGGTCGGGGTAAAGAACCCGCCATAGATCCCGCCGAGGACGAGCGCAATGAGGGCAATGATGGGAAGCAGCCTCGACGCCATTTGCCAGATGGAGAGCAGCACCGCGTCTGGCGACTCGCGTATGTCGGCTCGGCTTGGACCACCCACGTAGGCCGGGGCAAAGCGCGCCATCACGACGATGGCGATCGCAAAGCAAGTCGCAAGCAGTATTCCCGGTACGACCCCGGCGAGGAACATGTCGCCGACCGACTGGTCGGTCAGCACGGCGTAAAGGATGAGGAGAATGCTCGGCGGGATCAGCATGCCAAGGACCGAGCTGCCGGCCACCACGCCCACGGAGAAGCGCGGGCGGTACCCGAAGCGCAGCATCTCGGGGACCGCCACGCGAGTGAACACTGCCGCCGAGGCGACGCTCACGCCGGTGATCGCCGCGAACACCGCGTTCGCGGCCACCGTGGCCACCCCCCAATCCGCCGCGTACCTTGCGGAAGACCTGGTTCGCGACCTGGAAGGCGTCGCCGCCGAAGCCGCAGACGTTGACGAGCAGCCCCATCAGCACGAAGAGCGGGATAACGGCGAAGATGTAGCTCGCGATGCCGTCGGAGGCAGCGAGAACGAGCAGGCTCATCGCCGCCGTGGCGTTGCCCTTGGCGGCCCAGACGCCGAAGAACGACACCAGCGTCAGGACCACCGCGACGTGCATGCCGAGGTAGATCAACACCAGGATGGCGGCGATGGAAACCAGGCCGATTCCCAGCGCTTCCATGGCGCGTCTCAGCGAGCGGCAACGGAGCCGGGCTGCGCGCTACCCGGCATCCCGCGCAGATCGCGCCACGCCATGACGAGGAACTGCGCGGCGGTGACGGCGCACCCGAGAACGATCGCAAGCTCGACCGGCCAGCGCGGCGCGACGAACACGCCGCGGTGGCCGAAGTACTCGCCCTGGGACACCGCCTCGATGAGGCGCGGCACCTCGCCCGCGAGAATGAGGCCCATCAGCACTGCGCCGGTCAGGTGGAACGCCGCGCTCAGCGCGCACCCGAAGCGCGGGTAGCGCCGCACGATCCGCGTGTAGAACGGGTCCGACCGCGTGAAGCGGCCGCCCGCGAGCGCCTGGCCGAGCTGCAGGTAGACGATCGCCACTACCCCCATCTGGACCATCTCGGGCACGCCGGGCACCGGCGAATTGAACAATGCGCGCCCGATGACGTCGCTGTTGATCAGCAGCATGAGAGCAAATATGCCCAACGTGCCGAGCGCGCCGAGCCCCATCACCAGCTTCGAGAAATAGGCGCCGGGGGAGCGGCCCTGCGGCGACTCCCCGACCTGCCAACCGAGTCCCCGTCGCGCAAGGGCTCGGCCATTCAGATCACTCCTTGTCCCAGTTACGCAGGATCGGCTGATTGTTCTTGCGCATCGTGTCCATGTACGCGCCCAGCACGGCGCGCGCGGGCAGACCGTCCTTCTCGAGGCTATCGGCCCATTCCTTCCCGATGTTCGGCAGAGCAGCGGCCCATTGCTTGCGTTGCTCCGGCGTGAGCTTGACGAGTTTGCCGCCGTTCGCCACGAATTTCTCGACGCTCGCGGCGGATACTTTGTCGACATACCTGGCGAGCTCGGCGCCATAGCCGATCGCCACTTCCGCGAGCGCCGCCTTCACCTCTGGTGGCAGTTTCGCCCAGGTGTCCTTGTTCGCGGAGAGCGCGATCGAGTTGGCGGCGCCGAGATCGGCCACGACGTAGTACGGGGCAACCTCGTACACCTTGAAGTTCACCGCGGCCTCGGCCCAGATTACCCACCCGTCGGCGACGCCGGTCTTGAGGTTGTTGTACATCTCCACGAGGTTACTCGCGACACCGGTCGCCCCCAGGCCCTCCAGGTAGCGGAGATTCGGCCCGGCGCCGCCGATCTTCATCCCCTTGAAGTCGCTCAGGCTCTTGATCGGCTTGCTGGTGGCAACCTGGTAGTTGTCGACCGTGCCGAGGGTCGTCAGGAACACCTGGTTGTACTTACCCCAGCCGTCCTTCATCGGCGGGAACTTGTCGGTAAGCTCGTTCACGGTACGCACGACGAGGCCGATATCGGTTGTGACGAAGGGAGTCGCATAGGCGACGCCGTAGAGCGGCAGCTTGTCGGGATGGAACACCGTCTGGATCATGCCGATGTCCGCGAGACCCTTCTGCACCGCGTCGAGCTCGCCGGCGGGCTTGGCGATCGTGCCGCTGAACCCTTCGTTCCACCTGATTCGGTAGGCGTCAGTCTTCGCCAATCGCTTCGCCACCTCGGGCACGTAGTATTCCTTGAACACTTTGACCCAGGCAGCGACCGGCGCATAGCCGGAAACGACGGTCAGGTTGATCGTCTGCGCTGCGCCCGCCTGCGTGTGCACCGCCATGCCCATCGCCGTGGCCAGCAACCCGCTGTACAGCCTCGATCTGAAATTCCTACGCATCATGGCTCCTCTCCTCTTCTCCACACGGTGGTGTGGTCCCTTGCGCCCCCGCGGGGCGCCTGCTTCATTGCAACGCTCCTCGATGGGAATCGTCCGTCTCAAGATCCCCGCAGCTTCGTGGTCTCCCGTAGGTCGATTTCTCCCGTTTTCTCGTCGATCGCGACCCGGTAGACGCTGCGCGCCGCCTCCGGCGACACCAGGCCATTCCTCACGTCCTCGGCCACGCGCGCCGGGTCGCGGCGCTCCGGCCGGCCCACGCCCGCGCCACCGCCGGTCTCCATCACCAGGCGGTCGCCCGGCTCGGCCCACACCAGCCGCTTCGACGGCACCGGGATCTCGCGGTCGCCGCGCACGAGATAGGTCCGCGAGGGCGGCGAGTCGTGCCCGCCCTGCAGGCCGCGGCCGACCATGACGTCGCCGTCGGACTGCCCCGAGGCGACGCCCGCGCGGCTCCCGGCGTTCCGCATCACCCAGCGATACCCGGCCCCGCCGCGAAACTCGCCCGCGCCCATCGAGTCGCGCGCGTACTCGAGGCTCTCGACTTCCCACGGGAAGCGGATCTCGGCCTCCTCGACGTTGCTGCGCGACATCAGGCCGAGCGAGATCAGGAGGTTCAACCCCGAATCGCCGTCGTGGCCCGACACCGCGCCGCTGCCACCGTTGCCGTCGAAGTAGGTCCGCACGTAGTGCTCGCCGCTCCGCGGATCGACGCCGAAGATGTAGCAGCCGCGGTGCCGGCCCCACGGCGCCACCGCCCGCTCCGGGACCGCCTGCGCCATCGCCTCCAGCACCGCCTCGACCACCGCGTTCACCGTCGCGTGCATCCCGCCGACGGTGGCCGGGTACTCCGCGCTCACGACGAGGCCCGGTCGCGCGGTCACGCTCACCGGACGGAAGGCGCCCTCGTTCAGGAAGTCCGCGAGCGACGGGTCGAGGCACATGAAGATCGCCTGCAGGCTTGCCGCATACGAGCTCGCGAAGCCGCAGTTCACGAAGCCGGGCCGCTGCGCGTCGCTCTCCGAGAGATCGATCTCGAGCTGGTCGCCGTTCGCCTTCACCTTCGCGCGGATCGTCACCGGCTCGCCGTGCACGGTGCCGTCGTCGTCCATCGCCGCGGCGCCGCGGAACTCGCCGCGCGGGATCCGGCGGATCGCCTCGCGCATCGAGGTCTCGGTGCGCGCGATCATCTCGTCCAGGCACTGGTCCACGGTGCCCTCGCCGCGCTTGTGGAGCAGCTCGCCGAGGCGGCGGTCGCAGAGCTCGGCAGCCGCGATCATCGACGCGTTGTCCATGCGCACCCCGTCGGGCAGGCGCACGTTGTGGAAGATGAGCTTCATGAGCTCGCGGTTCTCAACCCCGCGCTCGCGGATCTTCATCGGCGGGATGCACAGCCCCTCGGCGATGATGTCGTGCGCGTTCGGGAAGTAGCCGCCGGGGAACATCCCCGGTGTCCTGCTGGTGCCCGCGCACCAGGCAGAAGAACTTGAGCTTGCCGTGGTAGAAGATCGGCCGGATGAAGCCCCAGTCGGGCAGGTGGTTGTTGTGGCCGCCGTGGTAAGGGTCGTTGGTGAGGAAGATGTCGCCGGGATGGATGTCGCGCTCGTACTGCTCCATGATCGAGCGGATCGCGAACGGCGCGCTGAAGGCCTGGATCGGCAGCGCGCGGCCGATCGCGAGCGTGCGCCCGGCGGTGTCCCAGATGCCGACCGAGAGGTCGTGCTGCTGCCCGATGAGGTAGCTCCGCGCGGTGCGCTCGACGAGGTAGGCCATCTCGTCGCACACCCGCTGCAGGTAGTACCAGACTCCGCTCAGCGTGATCGGATCGGCGCCGCTCATATCGGTGTCCTCGCTATGCCGCCACCCGCTCGAGGTGGTAGTTGCGCCACCGGTCCATCGTGCAGACGTAACGCGCCGGCACGTAAATGGTCGTGGTGGCCTCCTCGATGAGGCCCGGACCCTCGAGCCGGTCGCCCGGCTCGAAGCGCGCGCCGTCGAACACCGGTACCGAGCGCCGCGCGCCATCGACGAGGCAGGGGCGCTCGTCGGTGCTGCGCGGCCGCTTCTCGGTGCCCTCGGCGTAGGTCGGCAGCCGCAGGTCGGAGACGCAGCTCGCGCGCAGCCGGAACGTGAGGAACTCGACCCGCTCGTGCTCCATGCTGAAGGTGTACACGCGACGGTGCACGTCGTGGAAGCGGCGCACGATCGTCTCGATGTCCCCGGCCGCGAGATCTCCTTCCGGCACGTCGACCTCGACCTCGTGGAACTGCTTCACGTAGCGCATGTCCACGGTCCGGCGCAGAGCGATCGACCCGCTCGCGACGCCCTGCTCGACGAGGTGCGTGGTCGCTTCGCGCTCGAGCTCGCCGTAGATGCCCGCGAGCGTCTCCGCGGTGAGGTCGGACTCGGTGCACGGGAAGCTTCGCGCCGCCTCGACGCCGCGGTCGCACGACAGGATCCCGAAGGCGCTGTAGACGCCGGCATACGACGGCACGACGATGTGGTCGAGGCCGACCCGCTCGGCGATGGCGGCGGCGTGGATCGCGCCGGCGCCGCCGCCCGCCACCAGGACGAAATCGCGCGGATCGATGCCGCGCTGCGTCGTGAGGCGGATGATGCCGTTCGCCATCACCTCGTTCACGGTCTCGTAGATCGCCGCCGCGGTCCGGTCGGCGTCAAGCCCGATCGCCTCCCCGACGCGCCGGATCGCAACCTCGCTCGCCTTGCGATCGAGGCTGCGGTCGCCCCACCGGAACGTGGACGGCGCGAGAAAGCCCATCACCAGATTCGCGTCGGTGACCGTCGGCTCGACGCCGCCTGCGCCGTAGCAGGCCGGGCCGGGGACCGCGCCCGCGCTCTGCGGCCCGACGCGCAGCAGCTGCCGCTTGTCCACCCACGCGATGCTGCCGCCGCCCGCGCCGATGCTCTCGCTGTCGATCGACTTCACCGCGACGCGATGCCCGTCTATCCACACGTCGGAGGTCGTCTTGATCTGCCCGTCGCGGATCAGGCACACGTCGAAGCTCGTGCCGCCCATGTCGACCGAAATCACATTCGGCAGTTCGAGCGCCCGGCTGATGTAAAGCGCCGCGTTCGCCGATCCGGCCGGCCCCGAGCCGAGCAGATGCACCGCCCGGCTCGAGCAGTACGCGGGCGACTCGAGCAGCCCGCCGCCCGTCATCAGCATCACGTGGCCTCGGAACCCGCTCTCGCCCAGCTTGCGCTCGAGGGTGTTCAAGTGATTGGCGAGCTTCGGCGCGACGTAGGCGTTGATGACGGTGGTGCTGAACCGCTCGTACTCGCGCCAGATCGGCAGCACCTCGGACGACAGAGAGACGGCGATGCCGGGCAGGAACTTGGTCGCGAGCTCCCCGGCCACGCGCTCGTTGCCCGGGTTGAGATACGAGTAGAGGAAGCAGACCGCGACCGACTCGACGCCCTGCGCGCGAAACTCCGCCGCCGCGACCTCGACGTCCCTCCGCTCGGTCGGCTGCAGCACTTCGCCCGTGTAGCGCGTGCGCTCGCCGACGCCGAGCCGCAGGTGGCGCGGGACGAGGGGCTCGTACGGCGGAATGAACACGTTGTAGAGGGACTCGGCCTTGATGCCGCGACGTGTCTCGATCACGTCGCGGAAGCCCTCGGTCGTGAGCATCCCGACCTTCGCGCCGGTGCGCGTGAGCACGGTGTTGAGCGCCGCGGTCGTGCCCTGGAGGACGAGCGGCAGCTCGCCGAGGAACTCGGACACCGGCTTGCCGAAGAGCGCCGCCGCATGCGCGAGGGCGTCGAGCAGCCCACGCTCGAGATCCGGCGGTGTGCTCGGCACCTTCAGGCTGAGCAGCCTGCCCTCGTCGAAGACGATGCAGTCGGTGAACGTCCCGCCGATGTCGATCGCGGCGACCCTCACGCGCCTGAGCCCTTCGCCCCGACCGCGGCCTCGGCTCGCGCGCCGGCGCGCGCGGCCGCTCGCGCCTCCTCGCCTGCTTCGGACGTCGGCCACGCGGCTGCGGCGCGGCTCGATGCCTGCACCAGCCGCTCGGCGGGCTCGCCGTGCACGAGGAGCTGGAAGACGTCCGGCCGCGAGTAGTGTCCACCGACGTCGCACACCGCCTTCGCCTTCAGCACCGCCTCGAGCGAGCCGCGCGCAGTGAGGATCGTCTCGCCCTCCGCGGGACCGGCGATCACCTCGCCGCGCGGATCGATGATGTAGCTGTCGCCCGAGTGGTGGAACGCGCTCAAGTCGCGGTAGCGCTCCGGCGTATCCTCGGGCCGGCGCATGCCGCCGACGGCGATGACGTAGCAGCCCGCCTGCGAGGCGAACGCGCGCGAGAGCAGGAGCTGACGCGGCCACAGCGGCACGCCGCCCGGTGGCGCGGGCGGCTCGCGCCCGGGCCAGGCGGCCACGTGGATCTGCGTGCCCTGCGCCATGAGCGCGTAGCCGGGAAGCACCATGTTGTGCTCCCAGCAGTTGAGGCCCGAGATCCGTCCGTAGGATCGCTCGTAAGGATGCAGCCCGGCGGCGTCGCCTCGCCCCAGATCGTCCGCTCGACGCAGGTGGGCTTGAGCTTGCGATGCCGGCCGAGGATCTTGCCCTCGCGGCCGATGAAGAGGAGCGTGCAGTAGACCGTGCCGCGCGTGGCGCTATCGAGCTCGACAACGCCGATCGCCACGTCGATGCCGGCGCGCTTCGCCGCCGCGCACAGCCGATCGGTCGCCGGGCTCGGGATCTCGACTGCGTTCGCGAGGTACTCCGCGGCGGCCTTCCACCACTTCTCGCCCGGCGTGGTGAAGGTCCAGAACGGATAGCCCCCGAGCCACACCTCGCCGAAGGCGGCGAGCGTCGCGCCCTGATCGGCCGCCTGCCCGATCAGCCGGCAGGCCTTCTCGGTGCATGCGTCGCGGTCGAAGAGAATCGGCGCCGCCTGCACGGCGGCAAGCGTAAATTCGGCGTAGTCGGTCGCCATCTCCCTCCTCCTTCGTCGTCCGCCTCGACCGACGGGCGACGTTCGTCGCTCAGAGCACCTCGGCCTCCAGGCCTCCCGGCGCTTCATTCCGCGCCGCGCGCTTGGGCACCCACTCGCGCGCGAGCTGATGCCGCCGCCGGAAGCGGTCCGCGCGATACCAGGCCTTGGCGAACTCCACCGGCTGCCCGTCCACGCCGAAGTAGACGACCTCGAGCACGAGAAGTGGCGCGCCCGGAGCAACCTGCAGCCGCTGCGCCATCCGCCGGTCGGCGACCTCGGCCGAGATCTCCTCGACGCCGCGCGGGATCGGGATGCCGAGCTTCTGCTCGATCACGTCGAGCAGCATGCGCACCTTGAGATCGTCGCGCGTGAGCTGGCGGCCGATCTCGGACGCGACGAACGCCTCGAGGAAGTAGATCGGCGCGCCCGCGCGGCAGCGGATGCTGCGCAGCCGGTGAAGCTCGTGCGTCGACGGGACGCCGAGCCGGCCGGCGGCCGCAGGCGACTGCGCCGGCTTCCACTCGAACCACTCCGGCACTGTCTCCGCCCCGAGCTGCAGCACGTCGTCGAGCGAGCTCGCGGTCCACACGGTGGTCTCGGGCCGGCTCGCGACGAACGTTCCGCGCCGGGGATAGCGCTCGATCAGGCCCTCGTGGCGCAAGAGGTCGAGCGCCTTGCGGACCGTCGCGCGGCTCACGTCGTGCGCGTGCATGAGCTCCGACTCGGTCGGCAGTTTCTGCTCGCCCCCGGCGCGCCCCGCGGAGATCTCCCGCAGGAGCGAGTCCCGGACGCGCATGTAGAGCGGCGAGGGCTTCATGGCCGGGGACGATAATTTGTACGTATAAATATGTCAATACAGCCGGCGATAACCAGCCGGGCGAACGGCAGCGGCGGGGATAACTCCGCCGCCGTACGACGTGCAATTTCAGTTGGTTACCGCTCCCGGAGCCCACCGGCAGCGACAGCCGGCGCATCAGCGTCCGCGCCCGTTCGGGGTGCGCAGAATGGCGATTCAGGACTTGGCGATGACCCGAGACGAGCTGCCACAGCGCATTTGGATCGACCCCGCGTGATGCGGAGGGCGCACATGCATCCGCGGACACCGCATCTGGGTATCGCTCGTGCTCGATCTCCTCGCCTCGGGCTCGACCATCGAGGAGATCGTTCGCGAGTACGGCATCACGCCGGAAGACGTCCAGGCGTGCATCGCGTACGGCTCCGAGATGGCGGGTGAACGGTACGTGCCGGTGCCGCTGGACGCGGAGGCGTGAAGCTCAAGCTCGTCGAGAATCCGGGCAGAAGTGCTCGGGACGCGCTGGCACGCGCCAGTCACGATCGCGACCGTCCCCGAGCAATCACCCACAAGCGCAACGCATGATTCTCTGATCGAGGGCATCCCGCGCGGAAACGGGGACCGCCCGAATTTCCCGCGACCATGGCCGCGTGCCTCCCGGTCGGGCTCAGGACTCGCCACCCTACGCTTGATCTGTGGCAAGTGCCCCCTCTGAAGCCCTGAAAGCTTGCCAGGAGGAAGTGGCCTCCCCTGCCGGCCCCTGTCCGGATCCCCCTGCCCGGCTCCGGGCGGGCGCCGGGCGCTTGCAGAAGGGTACGGATAGATATTGGTGTAGATAGTGTGCGCCTGGCCCGGCCGCGGGGGTTGAAGAAACGACCTCGTCGGGCACGCTGGCGGCATGGCAACCCATGGCCGCCTCCGCGATTACCTCACCGCCACCGAGGTGCGCGCGCTCCTTCGCGCGGCGAGGGCGAGCAAGCGCTACGGGGCGCGCAACTTCGCGATGATCCTGCTCGCCTACCGGCACGGCTTCCGGGCCTCCGAGCTCGTGTCGCTGCGCCGGGATGACGTCGATCTCGCGGCCGGGACCATCCACTGCCGGCGCGAGAAGGGCTCGAAATCGAGCGTCCACCCGATGAAGGCGGACGAGTGTGCCGCGATCGAGCAGGTGCTCGGCGGGAGTGGGGGCGGGAAGGCGGAGTGGCTCTTCACCTCCGAGAGAGGTGGGAAGATGACGAGATGGGGTTTCTGGAGAGTGGTGTCGGAGGCGGGGAAACGGGCGGGACTGCCGATGAAGGTATACACCCACATGCTGAGACACGCCTGCGGGTATCACCTCGCCAACAGGGGCTGCGACCTTCGCCTCATCCAGGACTACCTCGGGCACCGGTACGTGCAGAACACGGTGCGGTACACGACGCTCGATGCGAAGCGGTTCAGGGGGCTTTGGTAGCCCGGTTCTCCCCCAACGACCGCGAAGTACCACTCTCTTAGGCCGTCGACCGTCATTCCCCGGCAGATCGGCGATCGGTCCTCGGAACGCTAGCGCCCATCAAGCTTTCGTCCGATCGCATAGCTCTTAGGCCAAGCGAAGCACTCCTTCGACGTCCTCTCGATGTTCTCGTAGCGTCGAAGACTTCTTTCGAGCTTTCTTCTCATTGGCGCTACGCTGCGGGCGAAGCGCAGAACGGGTCGCGGCCCTGACGTCGCGCTAGAAGCGTCAGTATTTCCTATTGCACGCTTGGCGGTTGTGCTAGCCACCAGCCGACATGTCAGAATCGTCTCCCACGATAGCGGATCTACGGCGGCCGAACCCCATACTCGGGCGCCCATCCCGCTTCAAGATGCAACTAACAGATTATCACGCGCAATACTTTGCGCACGAGCTAACGCGGCGCTGTTCGTCCGACGACATTGAGAAACTCGCTGGCGTGGTTGCGGGCGCCCAGGTGGACCTGAATCCTCATCAGGTCGACGCAGCGCTGTTTGCGTTCTGCTCTCCACTTTCTAAAGGGGCTCTGCTCGCGGACGAAGTGGGGCTTGGCAAAACAATCGAGGCCGGGCTGGTCCTATCTCAGAAGTGGGCCGAGCGCAGACGACGCATTTTGGTGATCGTGCCCTCCAACCTGCGTAAGCAATGGCACCAAGAACTCACTGAAAAGTTCTTCCTGCCTTGCCGGATATTGGAAACGCGCTCATACAACGAGACGGTAAAGCAAGGGAACTTTCGTCCCTTTGAAGTGAAGGACCTGATCGTCATCTGTTCATATCAGTTTGCGCGCAACAAGGCCACGGACCTCAATGCCATTCAATGGGACCTCGTGGTTCTCGACGAGGCGCATCGGCTACGTAACGTCTACAAGCCTTCCAACGTCATCGCGAACACGCTCAAGCGCGCGCTCGCACACGCGCCGAAGCTCCTTCTTACGGCCACGCCTTTGCAGAACTCGCTCCTTGAGCTTTTCGGCTTGGTGAGCTTTATCGACGATCACGCATTCGGTGATCTAAAGAGCTTTCGCGAGCAATTTGCGAGCGTAAGCCAGGAGCAGGCCTACCACGCATTGAAAGAACGGCTGAAGCCCATCTGCCACCGCACGCTTCGGAGGCAGGTGACCGGATACGTTTCGTACACGCAGCGGCTGCCGCTCGTCGAGGAGTTCACGCCCGAGGAAGGTGAAGATCGACTGTACCACCTCGTATCCGAGTACTTGCAACGCGACAATCTGCAAGCACTTCCCGCTAGCCAGCGCTCGCTGATGACGCTGGTGTTGCGAAAGTTGCTGGCATCCTCGACGTTCGCGATCGCCGGTGCGCTGACCACGCTATCCGACCGCCTCAAGAAGAGGCTCGCGAAACAGCCTCCTGCGGGACCGCTGGACGAGGAGCTTGAGAAGGACTATGAAGCCCTGGACCAGACTGCCGAGGAATGGGAGGAAGAAGAGCCTATCGAACAGCTTTCGGACGCGGACCGGGGGGCTCTTGAGCGGGAGATCACCGATCTGGACGCTTTCACCCAGCTTGCGACCTCGATCGATCACAACGCGAAAGGGAAGGCCCTTCTCAAGGCGTTGAAAATCGCATTCGCCAAGGCGGCCGAACTCGGCGCTGCGCAAAAGGCGGTGATTTTTACGGAATCGCGCCGCACACAGAACTACCTGCTGCGACTCCTGGGGGACAGCGCGTTCACCGAAGGCGTAGTCCTTTTCAACGGCTCCAATACCGACGACCGGTCCAAGCAGATCTATGCGGCCTGGCTGGAACGCCACGCCGGAACCGATCGCGTTAGCGGCTCGAAAACCGCGGATATGCGTTCCGCGATCGTCGACTACTTCCGTGAAGAAGGCCGCATCATGATCGCCACGGAAGCCGGTGCTGAAGGCATCAACCTTCAGTTCTGCTCGCTCGTGGTGAATTACGATCTGCCCTGGAATCCTCAGCGCATCGAGCAGCGCATCGGTCGCTGTCACCGCTACGGACAGAAGCACGACGTGGTAGTCGTCAACTTCCTGAACAGAAAGAACGAAGCCGACCAGCGCGTCTACCAGCTCCTTGCGGAGAAATTCCAGCTCTTCGAGGGCGTGTTCGGAGCGAGCGATGAGGTGCTCGGTGCGATCGAGTCCGGCGTGGACTTCGAGAAGCGCATAGCCGGCATCTATCACCGTTGCCGCAAGACCGAAGAGATCAAGACCGCCTTCGACCAGCTTCAGCTCGAACTCAGCTTCGAAATCACCGAAGCCATGACCCGCACGCGCCGGCAGCTCCTGGAGAATTTCGACGACGAGGTACGGGGAGAAGCTCAGGGTCCGGGACGAGGCTTCTAAGGCCTATCTCAGCCAATTCGAACGACATTTGATCGATATCACCCGCCACGAGCTCTCCGACCACACGGAATTTCTCGACGACTCGTCGTTCCGGCTGAAGTCCTGCCCCTTCGGTGACGGTATACCGCTCGGACTCTACGAGCTGCCACGCCGCTCAGGCGAAGCCCACCTGTACCGCATGGCACACCCGCTCGCCGAGAAGGTGCTGGAGCAAGCGAAGGGCCACACCCTGCCATATGCGGAGATCACCTTCGACTACGGTAAGCACGACGGGCGGATCACAATTCTGGAGCCGTTGCGAGGCAAAGGCGGCAACCTTAGGCTCGGCCTCTTCACCGTCGAGTCCCTCGACCAGGCCGAGGACCACCTGATCCTTTCCGGCGCTACGGACGACGGGCAGCCCCTGGACGAGGACCAGCTGCGCCGCTTCTTCTCCCTACCCGCTCGAAACAACGACTCCGCTCTGCCGCTCGGCGAGGAAAGCGCATCGGCGCTTGAAAGACTTGCGAGCGAGCGTCAAGTGGCGATCCAGCGCGCCATCTCAGAGCGCAACGCCCGCTTCTTCGAGGACGAGGCCGAGAAACTCGAAGGCTGGGCCGACGACCTCAAACTGGGTCTCGAACGGGAGATCAAGGAGCTAGACAAGCAGATTAAGGATGCCCGCCGGGCGGCAACCGCCGCGCTTACCCTGGAGGAGAAGCTCGCTGGCCAAAAGAAAATAAAGTTACTCGAGGCGCAGCGCAATGAAAAACGCCGCACGCTCTTCGATGCGCAGGACCAGGTGGATCGGCAACGCGAAGAGCTAATTGCAACGATCGAGGGCAAGCTGGCACAACGCGCCGAGAGCAAACAGTTGTTCGTGATCCGTTGGAGAATACCTGCATAGGGATTCCTAGTTGGTTCACGGGCCCGCGACCAGGAGCCCTGGGAAGGGGAGGAAGTATGACTTCTAAGGACACGGAGGACCTATCGCCAAATGACACATTGGCGCAAGAAGTCGTCAACAAGTTAGTGGAGGCCGGACTAGTCACGAAAGCGAAAGCCGCCGAAGTCCTCACGAAGGTTAAAGCGGGAACTGCGACCAGCGAAGACTGGAAATTGTGGATCGATCTTGGCCAGGCAAAGAAGCCGGGGACAAAGGATGTCGCGAGTTGACCGCCTTGTAATCGAGAACTATCGCGGCGCATCGACGCGTCTTCAGCTCGATTTCGAAAAGGATAAGCAGGTCGCACTGATCTTCGGCGAAAACGGCACAGGTAAGACCACCATCACTGACGCGTTGGATGCACTGGTAATTCGTCGAAGGGTTCCCTTGAGGATAGAAGTTCCACACGAGCGCGCGATCACTTGCCGACAATAGGCCGAAAGCCGCTTGATGTACGGATCGAAGTCACGGCAGGCGCCTCCACTTGGCACGCATCCTTAGCCGGTGACAATCTGACGACGAAGCCTCCCGACTGTCCGAAGATTCGGGTATTGCGACGAAGTCAGCTCCAGCGCTTGATCCAGGCACAACCAGCTCAAAGGTACGAGGAGTTGCGACGGTTTATCGACGTGGATGCCGTCGAGCGTTCGGAGTACGCATTAAGAGACGCAGCGTCTGCCGTTAATGCTGGCCTTACGGCAGCGAGCGACAGACGACTCGAAGCGGAGAATCAGCTTCACCAGGCTTGGACCGCGGAAGGGAAGCCGGATTCAGACGCACTGACGTGGGCCAAGAACGCAGCATCGCAAGATGCAGCAAAGCTAACAAAAGATGTGCAGTCGCTCCGTGAGGCGGAGAGCTCACTTGGGAAGGCGGAGGTGGCACTTGCTGAGCTGGAAGGAAGCGCGGACAGCGGTTGCACAGCGTCATACCGAAGCAAAGCCGTCGAACAGGAAGTCGCAAACCTGCCGGGAATAGATACTCGGCAGACGCTCAGTCTGGTAGGAATCCTCAATCATGTCGCCCAGCACCTCGAAATCGGCACTCACCCCGACAAGTGCCCGGTCTGCCAGCAAGCTATCCCGTTGAAGACCCTTAAAGGGGACATCCAGGCCCGCCTTGCCGAACTCAAGAAGTACGACGCGTTTCGCCAAAAACGAGAGGCGGTTAACCGTGGTGTCCAACTCTCGAGCCAGAACGTCGAGGCAAAGAAGATTTCCCTGATTGCCGCGGGGCGTGGTCTGCTCACGATTGCCCAGAAGGCCGAGATCACTGCCGCGTCGGGTACTGGCCTGCCGGGGCAAGACTACGCTGAGTTGGCGAAGCAAACACCGGCCAACGCCGAGCTGGCGACGAAGCAAGCCGAAAAATTGATCGAGGTCCTTTCACCGCTGAAGCAGAAGCTGTCGGACGCCCAACTGGTAGCGGCCAAGCGATCGGGGGCAACTCAATCTAATCAGCACTCTTTACAAACAAGTCCGGGAGAGCGTTACCAAGAGCGAAGAGCTCGCGAAGCTCCAGCCTGCACTCAAGAAGGCGTATGACGTCGCCCGCCTGGCCCGCATTGAGTTCACTCAGAAGATTCTGGATAACGTCGCCACCGAATGCAATCGTCTGTATGCCCTGATTCATCCAGGTGAACCGCTGGCTATTTCGAAACTAGCACTTGACCAGGGAAAGCGAGCGTCACTCAACCAAGAAGCGTCATTTGAAGGCCATGCCGATGTCCCTCCGCAAGCCTACTTCAGCGACTCGCATCTCGACACACTAGGTTTTTGCTCTTGGCTCGCCACTGTAAAGCGCGAAAGCCAAAACGCCGACATGGTAATTGTGCTGGACGACATCTTTATCTCAGTGGACGCGGGCCACCTTACCCCGGATCGCGCAGCTCCTGACGGACGAAAGCAAACACTTTGGTCACGTCATTGCGACCACCCATCAACGGCTGTGGCGCGACATCTACCGGTATCAGCACGGCGCAGCCAGGCTCACCCAAGTCATCGAGCTGCAGCGCTGGAGCCTTGCAAAGGGAATATCCAACTACCGGACAAGACTCGCGGTTGACGATCTAATTGCCTCGATTTCCGCTGCTCCTTTCGACCGACAGGTCACCGCGTCACGGGCTGGCGTCCTTCTCGAAGCGATACTCGACTACCTGGCCCGCCAGTACCGATGCCGCATTGCTCTTACGCATGACGGCAACTACACGTTAGGTGAGCTGCTTGACGGCACGGAGAGCCTGTTCAAGAAAAATCGAAGTCCATCGCCCCCGATCTCGACGGTTCCGGTAAACCCTATACCCCGCCGAAGTATTCGACCTCAACCGTGGTCGGGGTTGGAAATCAGATCCGCGCCTTAGCCTTTCTTCGTAACCAGGTCGGAGCGCACTTCAACGTCGCCGGGACGGCGATCTCTGACGCTGACGTGCAGCAGTTTGCCGACCTCACGGTGAAGCTAGCCGAGGCGCTGAGCTGCCCGACATGCGGCCAAATCCCCGGAAAGAGAACTGGCACGTATTTCCAGTGCAGCTGCATCGCGGCGCAAGACGTCCGGTTGCTGCCGCTACAGCATTGAGACCTAAAACACTGTGACCGCAAAACCCAAGCTAGAACTTACCTGGGTCGGCAAGGAGAACCGGCCAAGGGTTGAACCGCGAATCCTCCTCGAAGAGCCAGACAAGTCATATCACGCCAAGCATCGCGTCACGGAGCATGACATCTTCGACAATCGCCTGATCTTCGGTGACAACTTGTTGGCGTTGAAGGCCCTCGAGCAGGAGTTCGCCGGCAAAGTGAAGTGCGTGTTCATCGATCCTCCTTACAACACTGGAAGCGCCTTCGTGCACTACGACGATGGGATAGAGCATTCGTTATGGCTAGCCCTTATGCGTGACCGGCTCGAAATACTCCACCGATTATTGTCTGAGGGCGGGTCATTGTGGATCACGATTGACGATAACGAAGCGCACTACTTGAAGGTGCTTTGTGACGAGATCTTTGGACGCTCGAACTTCGTCTCGACAGTAATCTGGGAGAAATCGGACAGTCCAAAGATGGACTCGCAATTTTTCTCCTCGCGTCATGACTTCATATTGGTCTATGCCAAGTCCCTACAGACAATGCAGCTAGGGCGCTTAATCGATACCAGCGGCGAGGCGACGAAGCATTACAACAAGGTCGACAAGAATGGACGTAGGTACTACCTGAAACCGCTCCGCGCTATGGGGAGCGGGGAAGATACGAGGGAAGCACGACCGACGCTCTATTTCCCCATTTCCGCGCCGGACGGCACTTTGGTTTATCCAAAGCGCCAAGACGGTGCGGATGGGCGATGGCGATGGAGCCAGGATCGCGTCGAGCGCGAGCCCGACAAACTCGAATGGGTAAAGACGAAGAATGGATGGAGTCTCTACTACAAGATTTTCGCAGAAGAGAGCCAGGGGCGGCCGCCGGAGACTATCTGGCCCCATGACGAAGTGGGTAGCAATAGAACATCTAAGGCCGAGGTGAAGGCCTTAGTCGATCAAGTTGGGCAATTCGATACTCCGAAGCCCGAAGCATTAATGAGGCGAATAATTGAATTGGCAACGACGCCCGGAGACTTGGTGTTGGACTCCTTCGCTGGGTCCGGCACAACTGGGGCCGTAGCTCACAAGATCGGTCGTCGATGGATCATGGTCGAACTCGGCGATCACTGTTATACGCACATAATCCCGCGTCTGCGAAAGGTCATTGACGGCGACGACTCGGGCGGGATCACGGAAGCAGTTGACTGGAAAGGCGGTGGAGGATACCGGTACTACCGCCTGGCGCCGTCACTCCTTGAAAGAGATAAGTGGGGGAATTGGGTCATCAACAAGACGTACAACGCGACGATGCTTGCGGAGGCGTTATGCAAGCTGGAGGGATTTATCTGTGCACCGAGTGATTCGGTGTACTGGCAGCACGGACACTCGACGGAGCGAGATTTTATCTACATCACGACCGCGCATCTCAGCCACGAGCAGCTCCAGCAGTTGAGCGATGAGGTCGGGCCTGATCGCTCGCTGCTCGTTCTTTGCACTGCGTTTCGCGGGAAAGGCGAGTATCCGAATCTGACAGTAAAGAAGATTCCGAAGCAGGTCCTGTCTCGCTGCGAATGGGGACACGACGACTACAGCCTGCGGGTGGAGAACCTGCCTAAGGCGCCGCCCAAGGTGGGGCAGCAACCCCTTTTTGGTGAGGCTGAGAAGTGAACCGGCAGGTAAACGCGATCGCCGCCAGGCTTTCGCTGCGCGCGCCGCAACGGCGATCACTCGAGCTGCTGGATCGGGTCACTGAGATTGCGCCGCCCAAGAAGGGGGCGGACCTGCCCGCTACGCTGGAGGCGATCCGGAGCGAGTTTCCTTCAGTTACTGATTTCGAGCGTGAGTTTCCTTCGGTCTGCTTCGCGCTTGCCACCGGCGTAGGCAAGACGCGTTTGATGGGCGCGTTCATCAGCTATCTGCACTTGGCGCACGGGTTCAACAACTTCTTCGTGCTGGCGCCGAATCTGACGATTTACAAGAAACTGATCACCGACTTTACGCCGAACACGCCTAAGTACGTATTCAAGGGGGTCGCCGAGTTTGCCACGGCGGCGCCCGAGATCATCACGGGCGATACCATGAAGCCAAGGCAGGGACGTTGTTCGATGAGTTGATCCGCTGCAAGATCAACATTTTCAATATTTCGAAGATCAACTCCGAGGTCCGCGGCGGGAAGGCTCCTCGGATCAAGCGCCTCTCGGAGTATATCGGCGAGAGTTATTTCGATTACCTGGCCGCTCTGCCCGACCTCGTCCTTCTCATGGATGAGTCGCACCGCTATCGCGCCAGCGCAGGCGTTCGCGCCATCAACGAGCTGAAGCCCATCCTTGGGCTAGAGGTCACGGCGACGCCCTTCACCGAGTCAAGCAAAGGCGCGGTCGCTTTTAAGAACGTCATCTATGACTACCCCTAGGCAAAGCGATGGCCGATGGCTTCGTCAAGGAACCTGCGGTCGTCACGCGCAAGAACTTCAATCCGGCGGGCATGTCGGCCGAGGAGATCGAGCGGCTAAAACCGAAGATGGCGTGCGCCTGCACGAGAGCGTGAAGGTCGAGCTGGAAACCTACGCTCGCACCACCGATAACGCCATCGTGAAGCCGTTCCTGCTCGTCATCGCGCGCACACGACGCACGCGGCGCAGTTGCTCCAGCTGATCCAGTCAGAGGGTTTCTTCGAGGGCCGCTACAGGGACAAAGTCATCCAGGTCGATTCCAGCAAGACGGGTGCCGAAGAGGAGGAAATGATTGAGCGTCTGCTCAGGGTCGAGCACACCGAGGAGCCGACGGAGGTCGTCATCCACGTCAATATGTTGAAGGAAGGCTGGGATGTGACGAACCTGTACACCATCGTCCCGCTGCGGGCGGCCAACGCGCGCATCCTTATCGAACAGTCCATCGGGCGAGGTCTGAGGCTTCCGTATGGAAAGCGAACGGGCGTATCCGCGGTAGACCGGCTCAATATCGTGGCGCACGACAGATTTCAGGAGATCATCGACGAAGCGAGCAAATCCGATTCCGCAATACGCCTTCAAGCGTTGGTGATCGACCCCGGGCAGCTCGGGCAGAAAACCGTGACCCTGGTGTCGCAGTCCCAACTGGCTATCAAGCTCGGACTGCTTCCTGAGCAGTTAAGCAACAGCACAGCCATCGCTGGCAAGGGGGAGGCGCCGGCGTTTGCAAAGCCGGAGGAACAGAAGGTCGCACAGATCGCCTGGGGGTCATCAAGAAGCTGGAGAACCAGCCCGAGACCCTTCCGACGGTGGGCCATCTCAAAAAACCCGAGATCCAGGCGGCGATAGTGAAGGCGGTTGAAGAGCAGCACCGGCCGGCGCAGCTCGAACTGGAGGGCGTTACTGAGAAACCGGACATCGCCGCCGTGGTGGCAAAGACGGTCGATTTGGTAACGCAACAGACCATCGATATCCCGCGCATCCTGGTCGTTCCGCGCGGAGAAGTGAAATCCGGCTTCAAGTCGTTCCAATTGAAGCTCGAGAGTCTCAAGTACCCGTCGGTCTCGGACGAGCTTTGGGTCCAGCATCTGCGCACCAACCAGCTCGAAGTGATCGCCCTGGGACGCGGCGGCATCGACGAAGCGCGTTTGGAAGACTACGTCGTCGGCGGCCTCGTCGACTTCGACGACGTAGCGTATGACGATCACGCTGATCTGCTCTACGACCTCGCCGGACAGACGGTCCGACACTTTCGCTCCTATCTCTCGGAGGAGGACACGCGCAAAGTGCTGCGCTGCTACCAGCGCGACATCGCACGATTCATCCACGCGCAGATGCAGCAGCACTACTGGGGAGGAAGCCGACGCCTATGAGACCAAGGTCAGCAAAGGCTTCACGGACCTGAAGAACAGCGCGTACACACTGGTTGCCGGACAGCCCCCTGCCGACTACCGGGTATCACTGGACGACAAGAGCAACATGGCGAAATACGCCTTCGGCGGATTCAAGCGCTGCCTGTACCAGCTGCAGAAGTTCCAGTCGGACGCCGAGCGAAGAATGGCAGTAATCCTGGAGCGAGACGCCGAAAAGTGGTTCAAGCCCGCAAAGGGTCAGTTCCAGATCTTCTACAAATCAGGCGCCGATCTCCAGGGAGTACCAGCCCGACTTCGTGGCCGAGACGAGCGACATGATCTACATGCTGGAGCCGAAAGCACGCAACGAAATGGATGGTGCCGACGTGCTTGCGAAGCGAGAAGCAGCGCTCAAGTGGTGCAAGCAGGCTACCGAACATGCGACGACCTACGGTGGCAAGCCGTGGAGCTACGTACTGATTCCGCACGATGAAATCGCCGAAAACATGACCCTCAGTGCGCTTGCAAAGCGTTTCGGCGCAAAGCAACCCGGCTGAATGCGAATCTGCATCTTGGGTTGGGGTTCGCTCTTGTGGGACCACCATCCCGCGTTTGACGCCCGGCATGGCGCTTGGCAGGACGATGGTCCGAGGCTCAAGCTGGAGTTTTCCCGGATATCGGAGACGCGGCTCGGAGCGCTGACTTTGGTGATCGATGCCGCCCACGGCGCTGAGTGCCAGGTTGCGTACGCGGACAGCACGCGGGACGACCCTGAAGATGCGATCTGCGACCTCCGCAATCGCGAAGGAACGGTGCGAACGTGGATAGGCTTCATGTTTCTCGATGGTTCGCGCGGGCAAGGCGGCGACGGACGAACCCGGAGAGACGATTAGGACTTGGGCTATCGACAAGAACGCAGATGTCGTGGTCTGGACAGACTTGCCGAGTAATTTCGAGAGGCAAAGAAGCAAGGCGTTCTCATTAGACGAGGCCCGTCTGCATCTTCAGGAGCTTTCGCCAGAGGGGAAAGCGAAGGCGGCAGAGTATATCTACCGGGCGCCGGGTTTTGTCCTAACACCCTTACGCCGCCGGCTGCAGCAGGAGTCGTGGTTTGCGCCCCCAAACTTGGCACGCTTTGAAGTGCCAGCGCCGTGGGTCCGTGTTATCAACGCTCGGAAGATTGCTAAAGCCCAGTAGCCGCTTGTGTCGCTTAAGATCCCCATCCTCGGCTCCCGAAGTCTGTCGGTCGCCCTCTTACTAGTCGCTTGCGACTTTGGGGCTCGCAACTAACCCGCCTCCGCTATTGCAGCGAGGAAATCAGCATCTGCCAGTAGTGCTCGGCCGACTGCTCCAAAGTAAGTTTAGCTTCTGATGCCCCGTGAAACGACATTCCAAGCGGCTTCAAGAAGAGAACTTGGTCGTCGTGCTGTACGGACAATTCCTCGTTGAAACTACCGCCACGAGATGATGCGTCGCTCGAGTAGGTGATGCTGCTTCGCCGGAATCCGCCACCCAGATTTATGGCGCATTCAGCTCGCCTTTGCCTGTCGCGGTAGATCGTCGCCGTAAAGGTGTTTGCATCAACTCGACGGAAGCGACATTCGATATCGGGGTGGCGTGTTTGGAGTTCCTGAAGAGATTCTTCAAAGAACTCTGCGATGAATTGAAACGCGCTGTGCAAGAAATCATCCTTGTCCGCTTCCGTAAAGGTCTTCCTCAAGCGCAAATTGCTGGACCTCGGACGCGGCTGACCTGCAGACTGGGTCGCCTGTTCTTGTGTGCCGGGTGATGGACGTGAACGCACCACCTTGCGGACGGTCCTGCCCTCCACCACCCTACGGACCTGTTGCGCTACATCCGCATATGCCTCATCGAAGTTAGCCCATGTCGTGATGGGTTTCCCGTCCCGAGGGACGGCCAACAGCGAACCGAACGGCGCCGAACGCCACTCGCACGGACGAACGATGACGGGTATGACAGTCGCCTCCTCCGCGGCATGACGCTCCATGGCACGCCGCATCTCAATTCCGTAGCAGTAGGTCGAGCCGAGGAAGCTGGCGCTGATCAGTAGCAGGATGACATCTGCCTGCTCGAGTTGCTCGTCAATTTCTCGATCAACTTCGCTGCCCGCGAGGATCCGTCGGTCATGCCAGGAGTCGATGAGCCCTTGATGCTTGAGGGATGCCAAGTGCTTTTCGAGCTGGTCGCGGTACTGCTCGTCATCGTGGGAGTACGAGAAGAAGATCTTTGCCATGATATGGCGGCGCCTACGTAACCAATGCTTTGATTATCCCGAGGCCTACATGAGTGTATCGTAACGGATCATCGGGTCGTTCAGACCAAATAGAACACCGCAGCATAGAATCGAAGATGATTTCAATGCACCAATGCCAAGAATTATGGCAACACTCCTCGACGATAAGTTAGTTTCGGTACGGCTACGAGACCGTCCCGAGTTCCTTCTCCGGCTTGCTGAGTTCCTGCAGTCCTACGGGGCGGCCGACCGGCCTTCGCTGGTGCTTCAAGCCCGACAGGCTCCAGACGCGGATGCTCGCAGCGCTATCGATGTGAACGATCGGGAGATGCAGAAGCGCTTTCTTGCTGGGGTACAGACCAATAATGGTTGGTGGCAAGGGTTCCACTCAATGATTGCACCGAGACCAACGTTCCACGGCATCGCCGGCCTTCCCGCTCGGGACCACCCGGGATGGGCTGCCGAGGTCCATCGTGACTGCCATTTCGTCGCCGGAATCTGGCGATTCCCCGAGGTCCCGGTACGCGACGCGAGCGTGCTTGCGCTCGCCGATTTCTATGCGGACATGTTCGACGACTTCTTCCAGTTGGTTGCGTCAACGCTTCAGGCGACAAGTGCTCCTCCCAGGTATGAGGTGACTGCGACCCTCCTGGGCGTGCCCGAGCTTCACTACGTGACGGAGTCCAGGCTTGGGGGACGGCGCGTCGTCGCGCCGTTGACGATCAACACCCTGCAATGGCCCGTGGCCGCAGCTAACGTGGGAACACCGGAATGGATGTCTCTGGCAACGCAAATGGGCGAAGCATTGACTGGCGCGTATGCTGACATGCCACGAAGGCAATGACCGTCGTACGGGGGGTGAACGTCGGGGTCAAGCCGTCTCCTGTATCACGTCCTCGCCCCCCGACTCGCCACGTTACGCGCAAAGGGTGGCGAGTTGCCCTCGTACAGCCGGCCGGGACTGGGTGCGGAGAGGTCCGCCTCGGTCGCGCTTCACCCGAGGGGCCGCAGCTCCTCGGCGCGGTAGTAGCGCGGGTTGTCCTTGCCGTCGCAACGGATCTGGTAGTAGGTCCGGGAGGTCGGGGGCGGCTCGAGGATCAGCGCGCGCACCGTCGCCGCCTTCCAGCGGCGCTCGCTCCGGTACCACACGCGCACGCGATCGCCCGGGAAGAACGCCGTCCCTAGTGCGCGCTTCGCGGCTTCCACTGTGTAAGTCTTGCCCATGGTCCTGGCTCCTGCAAGTCGGATGTGGCACCAGGGTGTCGCCGCCACTGGCTCACCCCGTGACCCTCCGGACCTGCGAGCGTGACGAAGGTCGCAGTTTTCGTCGATCGGGCTTCGAGCGATACGATCGCGTCAAGCTTACGGGCGAGGAGGTAGCCCTTGACGGCTTCGAGCTCAAAGACGGGCTGACTCTCGTTGCGGTGCGCAGCAAGGGAAAGCGAGGCGCGCGCGTCGCGCTCGATTCAATCGAATTTCCGGGCATCACGCCGATTGAAGCATGCTGGCTCAAGGCCTCGAAGCAATTCGCTCGGGCATATACGTAGCCTGGGCCTCTGACTAGCGACCGGCGACATCAGCCAAGGAGGATGCAATATCCTCCGGAGGGCGATGCATTGGCAAACCAGAGGTCATCGAATTCTCGGGATCGTCGGCAATCGAGTAACCCATCGCCCGGTATCCACGCAATCGCTTGCTGAACATCCGCTGCAGGGCTGGGACGTCGGCATCGACGTAATCGTAGATTCGAACCTCGCGTTTTTCGGCGTGTTCGCGGTGCAACCTACCGGCGTACTGCTGCAGCGTACCCCGCCACGAAATCGGCATTGCGAGGAAAAGGGTATCGAGCCAGGGATCATCGAATCCCTCGCCGATGAAACGCCCAGTGGCGAGCACGACGCGACGGTTCTTCGTGGAGGACCGTTCCTCGAGGCGAACGAACGCTGCGGCTTGCTCGCGGCGTCCCATCCCGCCCGAAAGGACGATGACCTCTGCCGATGCGGCCGCGTCAAGAATGTTCGCAAGCTGATCCAGGTGATCCTTGCGCTCGGTGAGGACAAGCGGATGTCGACCTTCGGCAAGCGCTCTCCCGATGTCGCGTACGATCAACATGTTGCGATCGTTCGACTGTCCCAGCACGCGGAACAGCCGTTGGATGCCGTTGCCGCTGCTCTCGGTTGCGAAGCCGGTGCAACGCGGGATAACCACGTGCCGTACCTGAGTGCTCTGACGCGCGTCGGAGCCCCGGAAACGAATGGGCCCGCATTGCATGAAAATGATCGGGTGATGCCCATCCCGCCGCAGCGGTGTCGCCGTGAGACCGAGCACAAAACGGGCTTTTGCTTCCTTCATGACACGCTCGAACGAAAACGCCGAGACGTGGTGACACTCGTCGACGATCACCTGGCCATAGTTCGCGACGAGGTCTCGAACGACACCCTTCCGCACGAGGCTCTGCATGACGGCGATGTCAATCATGCCGGTCGGTGACCGCTTCCCCGCTCCAATAGCCCCGACGCACCGACTGTCGATCCTGAGAAAGGCAGACAGGCGATTGCGCCATTGATCCAGCAGTTGGGTCCTGTGAACGATGATTAGCGTATTGACCTTTCGCGCTGCAACGACGGCCGAGGCGATGACGGTCTTGCCGAACGCGGTGGGAGCGCAGAGAACGCCGATCTCGTGTGCCAGGACCGCGTCGACCGCCCGAGCTTGCTCTGCGCGCAAGACTCCCTGAAAGGACACATCGATCGGGGTTCCGGTCTGCCGCTTGTCTTCCATCTCCAGCTTGACACCGCAATCGTGTAAGAGGTCGCACAACTCGCCCGCAGATCCGCGCGGTAGTGCGAGATGGTTGGGAAAGTCTTCGGCGCACCCGATGATCCTCGGCTTCCCGAAGGTCGAAAGCCGCAGCGATTGCGCCTGGTAGAACTCGGGATTCTGGAAAGCCGCCAGCCGAACAAGTCGGTTGAAAAGTGCGTCCGGCAGACCTTCCTTGGCAATGAACAGCATGTTTGCAGATACGACCTTGAGTTTCCCCGGCAGACGGCCTGCAAGTCGCGGTTCGAGTCGGCGCCGAGATGGAGGCAACGTCCATGGATCGTCGATCGCGTCCTCGCCAAGCGCGACCAGCCGAACGCCGAGGATCCCATCCTCACGCGCCGCGCGCGCCAGAACAGAGTCGACGGCGAGAATCGACATGCGCTCGATGGCGGCGAGGAACGCCCACTGATCCGAAAAGGGACGCCACTCGTCGTCCACGAAAACGCTCGCTCCGCGAGCCCGAGCCTTGCGCTGGAGCGGGAGGGCGATCAAGTTACCGAAGCCACCCTTGGGCAGCGTGTCTTGGCTCGGGAAGAGTCGGTCATACGAGGCAAATGCAAGCGTTCGGTGCCGTGCACAGGCGTGGGTGATCGCAGCACTGGCAAGTTGCCGGGCCTCTCTTGCCGCAATCGGAGAATCGAAGAAGATCCAGACGTGAGCGCCTTTGCCGGAGCGCGAAACCTCCACGTAGGCGGGAATTGACAGTTCGCGGCAGCTTGCCGCATACGCCATGGCGTCGGCACGCCAGGTCGACCCATCGAAGTCGGCCGCGATGAACCATGTCGTATCACCAGGCAGCAAAGGATAGACCCCGAGGGTCCGGCGCCCGGATAGGTGCTCGTAGACGGCGTCGTCGGAAACCGGCGGGAATGCCTGATTGGGACACTCGGTACATTTGATGCGAGGCTTCTCGCATATTCCGGGCGCCCACTCGTTGTTGCAGGCAGGGCTGTAACCAGAGCGTCCGGTCTTCGATTCCCACCGGATGGGATAGACGTCATCGCGTCCGCGGAACAACGACCGGAAGAGAGAGATCTTGTCGGCTGACGGAGAGTCATAGCGGACGGAGGCATCGGCCGTCGTCGGTGCTGCCGAATGGGTCGGAGCTACATCAACATCGCGAACGTCTCGTCGCTCGACGATGGCACGTAGCCTGTCATTCTCGGACCGAAGCCTGGCGCACTCGGCCTCCAGGAGAGCTATGCGATCCTTCGCCTTCATCGCAATCCGAAACACTGCGACATTGCGGCCTTCAGACGGCCGCGAGTCGCTGAACCGTATCCGGAAAGAGCTTCACGAGGTTGATCAGAAGGGCCGCCTGCGCATTCGGCTTGGCGCGCCCTTGTTCCCAGTTTTCCAGGGTGCGAACGTTTGTACGCAGGTAAACGGCAAATAGGGCTCGCGACATATTCAGGTTCTTGCGTACGCGGACCAGTTCCTTCGGGGTAACCGTTGGCGCCGGTTTGAATTCCACCGCGTGGGTTCGAAGGGTCCGCTTTCCTTCACGGCTTTCGGCCAACGCCACCATGCCTTCGGTGAGTTCGGCGAACACGTCGCGCTTGGCCTTCCGCCCGTCCTGACGCTTCACGATTTTCCTCATCTCTTTCTCCTTGCTTCAAGCTCTGCCTTGATCATCGCCTTCAACGTCTTCCGCTGCTGCGCAGATAAGTCGTCTCGTTCATCCTTGTCGTACACGGTGTAGAGCCAGAACTGCGACCCGGCGTGCCACCAGTAATAGATCACTCGCAGGCCGCCGCGTTTGCCCTTGCCGCGTCGCGCATCAGCGAAGCGAAGTTTGCGTAGGCCACCGGTGCCCTCGATTGGATCGCCTGCCTCGGGATTCTTCGTCAAGGTCGCTTGAAGCATTCTGAACGCCTCGTCGCTGAGATACTCGTCCCGGTGACGGTCGAAGGCAGGCAATTCGACGAAGACAGCCTTCACGGACCGTATTATACGCAGTTTGCGTAGGTACGCAACCTGCGTATCTCCAGGCCGGAAGGGGGGTGAACTTTCTGCCGCGACCGGCCCAGGCGTGCTGCTGCAAGCTGGGCTCGTCTTCACAACGGGATGCGTGGTGAAAACGTGTCCAGATCAGCGCATTTCGACTATTCTTGGCGAGCGAGGGCGGGCCATTACCATCGTTAGATCAATGCATTACGAGCCTGTTAATCCGCAGGTCCCAGGTTCGAGCCCTGGTCGGGGAGCCAACCAGATGCAAAACTGGGCACGCTTCCAGCCGTGCCCTGTCTCTCCCCCGCCACTGCGTGTGCAAGCGACGCAAAGCTCCCCCGCATCTCCAGCGCCCGCCCTACGACTCGGATCTCCGAGACCAGCAAGCGCAGGTATTGCTTAGCAAAGGGACGGCTTGCGCCGAGCTTCGACCTAAGCGCCTTCCCGAAAGCCTCTACTTGCCTCGCGTTCAGCGCCCGCCAGGGAACCTCTGCTTGCCGCTTCAGCCCTGCGATCTCGAGGAGCAGCTACTGCCGCCGCGCCTGCAGCTTATGCGCGCGCTGCTGAAGGGCCGCGTCAAGCGGTAGATGCCCGGACTCTACCGCCTCAAAGAGCCGGTCACTGCGTGTCTTAAGCTCGTTGAGCTCCCTGGTGAGCACCCGACAGCACGCTCTCTGGTCTAGCCATTGCTCATTCTCCGGATGGGTGACGCTTTGTGACCCATTACGTAACCCATAGTCAAGCCTTCCGCTTCGGCTGGTGACCCTTAATCCTCTCTTGCAGAGTAATTCCTTGCTATCCCACTGACTCCGCAGTAGTTTTCACTTCCTAAGGGAATCCGACGCATCCGTAGGCCCCCGTGTTACTGCAACGGGGGCCTACAAGCTGCCACCCGAACTTCCGCATTCGCGCGCCGCTGCATGTCACAAACGGCCGGGCTGTTCCGTCTCCAAAGGTATGTGATCCACTTCCTACACTGGAAGAACCCAGCCATTATGACGACTCTTGCCGAACGCGCCCTGCGCTACGACCGTGAACATGCGCGCAGTCTGCGCGGGCTGGCCCTACCGTATGCTCGGCTCGCGCACCGATGCCGAGGACATCGTCCAGGAGGCTTGGCTGCGCTGGGCCCAGGTGGACGAAAGCACTGTCCAGCATGCGGGCGCCTACCTCTCGCGCCTAGTGACCAACCTGTGCCTGGACAAACTGCGCTCGGCCGCTGCGAAACGCGAGCAGTATGTCGGCGTCTGGCTGCCCGAACCGCTGCTGGAAGAGGACGCCGGCTGGTCGCCCGGTCCGGAGGTGCAGGCCGAGTTTGCGCACGATGTGTCCGTGGCCTTCATGCTCGCGCTGGAGCGGTTGTTGCCGCTGGAGCGCGCAGCCTTCCTACTGCATGAGGTGTTCGACCTGGACTTCGACGAGATCGGGCGGCGCCTGGAGCGCAGCCCGGCCGCCTGCCGCCAGCTGGCCAGCCGCGCGTGCAACCATGTTAAGGCTGACTACGCACGCCGCGAAGTGAAAGAGGAGGAACGCGAGCGCCTGTTCCGCGCCTTCAGCGAGGCGGTCGGCCATTTCGACGTGGAGGCCCTGGCCAAGGTGCTGACCGAAGACGCGGTAATGCTCTCCGACGGCGGCGGTAAGGCAAGCTCGGTGCCGGTTCCGCTGCACGGAGGCGCGCTGATCGCCGAGACCTTCATCGGCTTCGCCAAGCTCCCGACCAGCCGCGCCTGGCGCCTGGAGCCGGCACGTATCAACGGCCTGCCCGGCTGCCTGATCTTCAACGACGCGTCCGGCCAGCTGGTGCAGACCATCGCGCTGGCGCCCTCGGCCACCGAGCCGGGCCGCATCGGCGCACTCTACGTCCAGCGCAACCCTGACAAGTTGCAGGGCGTGCTGGCCGCGCTGAATGTCACAAGGAGCGGGGCCGGATCGTCTTGAGGGTGTATTCATCATCCACAGGAAAGGAAACGATCATGAGCCACACTAACGTCCAATGCCGCCTGAGCCACATCCAACAGTCACCCGAGCTAGTCAAGAAGCTCCAGGACTTCAGCATGGCCATCGTCAACAGCGGTCACATGGAGCCGGGGCTCGGCCACCTAGTGGATATCCGTGCCTCGCAGATGAACGGCTGCGCCGTCTGCCTGGACATGCACGTCAAGGAAGCCAAGCTCCACGGCGAGCGCGAGCTGCGGCTGTACCATGTGCCAACCTGGCGCGAGTCGCCGCTGTTCACCGCAAAGGAACGCGCCGCGCTGGCCTGGACCGAGGCACTGACCCAGATCGCGCCGACCGGCATCTCCGACGATCTCTATGCCAAGGTGCGCGAGCACTTCAACGAAAAGGAACTCTCGACGCTGACCTTTCGCGTGATGGGCATCAATGCTTGGAACCGCGTCAACGTGGCCTTCCGCCCGACGCCTGGCGCGCACGACAAGACCTTCGGTCTGGACAAGGCGGGGCTTGCTTGATGCATTGAATGCTCGCTTTTGGAGTTGACCCGGTTTCGTGGACACCCGATCCATCAGCGAGTGACGCCATTGGGTCGATATGCACCCGTCGCACGTGGCGGATAGCAGGCACTCGAAAGGCCGCTACTTCAAGCTGACCTCAATCTCCCACTGCCCGGATTTGCCCTGTCCGGGGAGCCAGATAAATCAACGGGCAGCGCGCGCTTGCCGTTGTCGTTTCCGGCTTGCCGTGGCGAAGGCTTGTCGGCCGAACGGCGTTCCTAGCAGTCCGCGGTGCACTCGAGTTCTTTCCCGCCGGGCACCGGGCGGCACCCCTGTGGGCAGTTGACTTGTCTCAATACCTGCTCGATCTCGGTCGCTACACTGGACTTGATACGTCGCCTCGGATTAGGAGGAATTATCGCGGTTCTGGCGGCGGCACACCGCGCGCGTCACTTCGCGCGCGTGACCATGGACGAAGCCGTCGGAATGATCTTCCGGCCCGTCGTAGTGCATATCGACGTGTGCCGCAGGCCTGCACTCAACGGGGTGCCCTGTGACACCAACCACTCAAGGAGAGCAATATGGGATTCTTCAGCAAGATCCTCGAGAAACTCGGCATGGGTGCCTCGGCGGCCGCCGCCGCCCCTCAACCCCAGCCCCCGCCGCGGCATCGGCGGGCCCGGTCACGGCGCCCGTTGCACCGCCGCCGCCCAAGCCGATCGCCGTTGTCGATGTCGTTGCGCAACTGGAGACGCGCGCAGCGGCGAACCCGCAGAAGCTGAACTGGCGGACGTCCATCGTCGACCTGCTGAAGCTTCTCGACATCGACAGCAGCTTCGCGGCGCGCAAAGAGCTCGCCACGGAGCTGGGCTGCCCGGCTGACTTGATGGGTGATTCGGCGAAGATGAACATGTGGCTGCACAAGACCGTGCTCGCGCGCATCGCCGCCAATGGCGGCAACGTGCCCAAGGAGCTCCTGGACTGAGCCGGCGGCTGCAGTCACTCAGGCGACGGGGAAAGCACATGCAGATCACCGATATCCTCGCCCGGATGGGCGGCCTCCGGTCAATGGCGCGCGAGCTGGGCGTCAGCGAGACCCAAGCCACGAGCGCAGCGGAAGCGCTCGTCCCGGCCATCCTGGGAGGGCTCAAGAAGCAGGCACGGTCGCAACCCTCTGGGCTCGAAGGGCTCGGCGGCCTGCTCGGGCACCTCGGGGGCGGCAGCCTGCTCGACGAGGTGCTGGCACCGCAGCCTACGGACGTCAGCCACGGCAACGATGTCCTCCGACAGATCTTCGGCTCAAAGGACGTGAGCCGCGCGGTCGCGCAGGACGCAGCCTCGCAGTCGGGGCTCGATCCGTCCCTGCTGAAGAAGATGCTGCCGATGCTGGCGATGCTGGTCGCAGGCTTCGTGGCGAAGCAACAGGGCGGCGGCGCTGCGGCGCAGCCGGCCCTTGCGGGCCGCGGGCTCGGAGGCTTGCTGGGGAGCCTGCTCGGCGGCCAGGCCGCCGGTTCCGGCCGCGAGCCGCCGGCCGCCGCGGCGCCAGGGCCCGCCTCGACGCGCGACCTGAAAGGCGACGGCAATCGACTGGATGCCATCCTGCGAACGGCCCGCGGGGTAATTCGCTAACCGCGCCGTGCGCAGGGTACGCGAGCGGTGGCATCGATCACGAGGGGAGTACGGACATGAGCTGGATCATCACGTTGATCATTGGCGGAATCGTCGGCTGGCTGGCGAGCATCATCATGAAGACCAATGCCCAGATGGGCTTGATCGCCAACGTCCTGGTGGGCGTCGTGGGCTCGATGCTGGGCTACTGGATCGCGGGACTGCTCGGGATCGCACCTGCAGGAGGCATCCTGGGCTTCGTGGTCGCTCTAGGAGGCGCGGTGCTGTTGATATTCATCCTGGGCAAGCTCGGAATCTTCCGGAAGACCTGAGGCAGGCTGCGAGCGGCGGGGCCGAGGCGAGCGGAAGCCGCGAGCCCGGCCGATCTTCAGCCGCACGGCCCGCCGAGCAGCCCGGCCTTCAGGTCCGCGTTCGGCGGATTCGGACCCAGCCAGATGGAAAGCAACGCACGCGCGAAGTCCGCGCCCGCGATCGTGCCCTTGGCCGCGCCCTTGACGGCCGTCTGTACGCCCGCGCCAGGCTTGTAGGTCATGACGATGCGCTCGCCGACCTTCACGTCGTCCATCGTGCCCTTGAACGTCTCGATGCGGTCCTTGAGCGCCGGAATCTCGCCCTTGGCGTTGTTCTCGAAGCCCTCGTCCCACGCCTTGACGAGATCGGACCGCCCAACGTCGCGCACGAAGTGCAGGACGAGCTGCCACGGCGCGTCCGCCTTCAGGATGACGCCCGGGTCCTTCGAGGGCTGCGCAAGGAAGAGCGCACCGACGTAGACGTCGATCCTGAGGAACGTCGCCTGTCGCAGGCCGAGGCCGTTCAGCTTCAGCGCGGCGCCGTCGGCCTGCACCTGATCGGGAAAAGCGACGCCCCGGCACTCCTTCGCGTGGGCCGCGCCGACGCCCAGGGCGAGTGTCAGACCTGCTAGCAGACCTAGCGCGCTTCGGAATCATCGCTCGCTCTCCTTCGATGGCCGGTGGCGCAAGTATAGTCGTCCGGCGATGGCCGGGCCGAGGGCGCACGCGCGGCCTGCACTGCGCTCAGAAGCTCGTCCGCAGCCCGATCGCCACGCCGCGCCCGCCTGCCGGCGCGATGTCGCGCACGAATGAAGTCGCGTAGCGGATCTCGTCGTCGAGCAGGTTGACGATGCGCAGGAAGACCTCGCCCGCGACGCCGCGCGCGCGCAGGCGGTATGCGATGCTCGCATCGAGCAGCGTGTAGCCGTCGGTGGAGAGCTCGCCGGCCGGGACGCGGCGCTGCGCCTCGGCGCGCAGCACGTCGAGCCGCGCGCTGAACACGCCGCGGGCGTAGATCGCGGCGCCCCCGTAACGGAGCGGCGCGATGCGCGGCAGCGGCGCGCCGGTGGCGCGGTTCTTCGCGCGCGTGTAGTCGCCGCGCAGCTCGACATCCACGCGCTGCCCGCTTCCCTGCCACACGCGCGCGCTTCCCTCGAGCTCCAGTCCGTAGAAGGTCGCCGGCACGGCGCCGTACTGGTACTGCTGGATCGGCGCGGCGTAGCCCGCGCCGGCCGGATCGGCCACCGCCGGCGAAGTGCGATCGTCGGCGTCGCGGAAGAGCGGCTGGCCGGTCGCCGGGTCGACCGATGCGAGCAGCGCGACGAAGCCGGAGAAACGGTTGTAGAACACGCGGCTGCGCCGCGCCAGTCGTCGCCCCGCCGCCGCAGGCCGAGATCGAACGCGGTCGAGCGTTCCTTGCCGAGGTCTCGATCGCCGATCTCGAACGCGTTCGTCGCGACGTGCGGGCCGTTCGAGAAGAGCTCCTGGAAGGTCGGTGCGCGCTCGGTGTAGGCCGCGTTGAGCGCTGCCGCCCACTCGCGCGAGAGCGCGTAAACGGCCCCGACCGAGCCGCTCGCCGGCGTGAAAGTGCGCTCGCCGCCGGGGATCGGGCTCCCGGCCGGGTCCAGCACCGGCGCGCCGGCGGTGTCGACGAGCGCGCTCGCCCGCACCCGGTTGCGCTCGAGCCGCCCACCGAACGAGAGCGTCCAGGGACCGCGCTCCGCCTGCTCGTAGACGAAGGCCGCCAAGCGGTCGATCGCCGTGTCCGGCACGTACGCCTCGTCGCCGAGCGCGGAGAAGTCGAACCGCGTGAGCTGGAAGCCGATCGCACCCTCGAGCGGGCCGAGCTTCGCGTGCCCGACTTCGAGGCGCGCGTCGTAGCCGCGATTCCTGAACACGGTGCCCAACTCCCCGTCCTCGAGCTCGCTGTGCTGGTAGTCCGAGTGGCCGGCCTTGAGGCGCAGCGCCTTGATCGACGGGTACGGATCGCGCAGCTCGCCCGCCACCTCCCAGCGCCGCTGGCGCAGGTCGATGCGCACCGTGTCCTCCGCGACGGTGCCGTAATCGGTGTCGTAGACCGAGTAGGCGGCGCCGAGGTGGCCGCGCTCGAACAGGAGCGAACCGCCGAGCGCGCCGCCTGACGCCCGCGCGTCGCTGTTGGGCAGCCGGCCGGCCGGCTCGGGATCGCCGGGCGGCAGCGGGGTCGCGCGCGCGCAGCTGCGCCGAGCGCTGGAAGCCGGGAATCCGCAGATCGTCGGTGCGCCGCCCGAAGGCGTCCGCGTGCAGCACGACGCCCTTGCCCTCGGCGTCCAGGCGCACGCCGCCCGCACGCTCGTCGTTCTGCGAGCCGTAGCGCAGGTCGATCGCCCCCGCGAAGGGTCGGCCGAGCGGCTCGCGCGGAATGCGGCCGTCGACGACGTTCACGACGCCCCCCACCGCATTGCCGCCGTACATGAGCGCAGCCGGTCCGCGAACGACCTCGATGCGGTCGACGAGCAGCGGCTCGAGCGACACGGCGTGGTCGAAGCTCGCCGCCGAGGCGTCGAGGACGCCCACGCCGTTCTGCAGGAGCTGGATGCGGTCGCCGTCCAGCCCGCGGATGATCGGGCGGCTCGCGTTCGGGCCGAAGTAGGTCGAGGCGACGCCGACCTCGTTGCCGAGCGTCTCGCCGAGCGTGGACTGCGTCTTGCGCCGCAAGCCCTGACCCTGCAGGACGGCCGCGGGGCTCGCGAGCCCGAAGAGCTCGGCGCCGAGCGGGGTCGCGGTGACGACCACCGGCGGCAGGATCGATACGGCGCTGTCCGTGATGCGCAGTCCAGTGCCCTGCGCTGCCGCCACGGCCGGCGAGAGCAGAGCGGCCGCGAGCGCGGCGTTCGCGATGCTGCGTGTCATTCGAGAGACTCCCCAGTGAGCACGGCGCACGGCCGCGCCACCCGCGCTTGCGCCCGGGCGTGGATTCGGCGCGCGGGGGTCCCCCGCGCGGCGGCATCGGACTAGGGGAGCGGAGGCGGCGCGCGGGCCTGGTGCGCGCGCGCCGCGTCCTGACGGACTTCGTCGACGATCCGGGAGGGAATCGAGATGGCCGCCACGTCCGCCAGCGGAAGCGGCGCCGGCGCCGCAGGGGGCGTCGTTGCGACGGCGTACGCCGCGCAGAGCTCGCACGGCGAATGCGGCGCCCCGCCTTCGTCGTGGCTGCCCGGCGCCGCCTGGTCTAGGTGCACGAGGCCGTGCGCGTAGGCGCCGACCTGCCCCAGCACGAGCGCGATCGCGAGCAGGAAGCGGGCCGCTGTGGCGCGCATCATCTCGGCGCCTGACGCGGCCGCCTGACGCGGCTGCCGACGCCGCGCTTGTGCGCGGCGCATTCCGGGCACTTGCCGTAGAGGACCAGCTCGTGCCGCTCGGGCACGAAGCCCTTGGGTGCGAGCGCATCGAGACCGCCCGGACAGGCGTCGAAGTCGAACACGCGTGCACAGCCGTCGCAGCGGAAATGGTGATGGTGGCCGAGGCCGGTCGGCTCGTAGCGCGGCGGCTCCCCGGGAAGCTCCACGCCGCGCACCGCCCCTCGGCGATCATCGCCTTCAGCGTCCGGTACACGGTCGCTACCCCGAGCCCGGCGACGTGCGCCTGGGCCGCGTCGCAGATCTCCTGGGGCGACAGCGGCCGTCGCGCGGCCGCGATAACCGATGCGATGGCGATCCGCTGACGCGTCAGTCGCTCCATGACCCCGCATTCTAATGATATTGGTTTCTCAGGTGCAACAGCTGAGGCGGACTGCCCGCGCGGACGGCTCCGGCAGGCGGGTGCGCCGGGGCGCGCGCACAGGTGCCACAGTGCAGCCCGCCGCGGCGAGCGCGCTGGGGCCGGGCGTGGTGAGCACCACCGGCAACTGCAGGGCCCGGCGTCCGAGCCCCGGGCACGGCAAAGGACCGGGGATCCGGCACGCGTGTCGTCAAGATGCGCATGTCCGGAAGCCGATCTGGCGCTATCCTACGGCCAACCAAGGACAAGACCACAAGGTCGGAATGACGCCGAATGCCCGGAGCCTGGCTCTGCTCTTCGCGGACGTGAGCGGCAGTACCACGCTGTACGAGATCCTCGGCGACCGCGCCGCCCTCAACGCAGTCGAAACCGCGATCGACGTCATGAAGCGCGCGGTCGCCGCCTACCGCGGCGCGGTCGTGAAGACCATCGGCGACGAGGTCATGGCGGCCTTTCCCGACGCCGACGCCGCGCTGCAGGCCGCGACCGAGATGCAGACCCGCATCACGGCGCTGCCGCCGTTCGGCGAGGTGCAGCTTGCCATCCGGATCGGCTTCCACTACGGCGAGGCGATCGAGGAGAACGGCGACTACTTCGGCGACGCCGTGAACACCGCCGCGCGGATGGCCGGCTTCGCCAAGGGCGGGCAGATCATCACCACCGGCGCTACGGTCGCCGCGCTCTCCCCGATGCTGCGCGAGAGCACGCGCGAGGTGGCGGCGCTGTCGGTGAAGGGCAAGCAGGCCGAGGTCGAGGTGTGCGAGGTGCTGTGGCAGACCGGCGACGACCTGACGATGCTCGCCTCGAACCGCGGTGCGGCCAGGATCGAATCGGTCCTGCGACTGACGCACGGCGTGCGCACGCTGGTGATGGACGACGCCCTGCCTGCGGTGCAGATCGGCCGCGACGCGATCCAGCACATCTCGGTCGCCGACCGCATGGCCTCGCGCCTGCACGGCCGCATCGAGCGGCGCGCCGACCGCTTCTACTACGTGGACCTGAGCACCAACGGCACGTACGTCACGCTGGAGGACGGCGTCGAGACGGTGGTGCGGCGCGACCAGGTGCTGCTGCGCGGGCGCGGCACGCTGAGCTTCGGCCACTCGGCAAGCGCGCCCGGCGCCGAGCTCGTCACATTCGTGTGCGAGGTCCGGCCGAAGGGCGATTGACGTCTGCGGCCTCTGTGCAAGTCATCCCCGCGAGAGCGGGAGCCCAGAATGCCACTCGCGCCTCCTCGACGGCTTACTGGTTCCCCGCGTGCGCGGGCATGACGGCTTGTGCCTGCAGGTCGCGGAGTCTTCACACGCCTGCGTTCGCGGGAATGACGATCTTCCGCGAAAGCTCGCTCAGATCGTCAGCTTCTTCAGCGTCTCCGGGTTCTTCACCACCGAGCGCTGCCGCGACGGCGGCGCCCCGTAGAGTCCGGCCGGCGGCGCGCTTTCCAGCCGCTGGACGATGCTCGCCTCGGCGCAGGACGGATCGCGCGTGATCGTGACCTCCTGGCCCGCGCTCGCGCCGAGGCCGAAGCAGGCCTGCCCGAGCTTCGCGTTGAGCGGCTTCAGGATGCCCTCGACGACGAGCTCTTGCACCGCGCCGCCACCGGCGAGCTGCACGTCGAAGGTGCGTGGCGCGGCGCCCGGCCGCGGGGCGCTCCAGAGCACGGTGCCGAGGCCGACCAGTTCGCGGCCGAAGAGCTCGGCCATGCGCGGGTCGGTCACGCCCTGGAGCTTGACCACCGCTTTCTGCCCGCTCATGCCGAAGTGCTGCAGGAAGAAGTCGCGCGAGAACTCGTCGGCGAGCTTCTGACCGATCGCGCGCACCGCCTCCTCCTCGCTTGCCCAGCTGCCGACGCCCTTCGGCAGCGTGTTGTTGAAGTAGATCTCCTCGCCGCTCGCGCGGTCGGTACACTTCACCGTCCAGGAGGTCAGCGTGAACTTGGTGATGGTCAGCCCCGAAGCCTGCAGGCGCGCGGAGAGCCGCTTGATGCGCGCCTCGCCGAGCACCGCGAAGTCCGGCTTGGCCGCACCGCTCTCGTCCGACCAGGTGCGGAAGCCGAATGACTTGATGCGCTCCTTGAGGACGTTTTCGGCGATCGCCGAGGGCTGCGCCGGGCCGTCGGCGCGATCGGCGTCGCGTGTCGTCACGCGCACCGAGATCTTCGGATCGCCGTTGTTGCGGATGAAGTCGATGCGCTCGTCGCGCGACATCTGGTTCAGCGACTTCTGCAGCTCCTTCGACTTCACCACCGCCTGGGTGGTGACGTACATGAGTCCGTCCTTGCCGAGCTGCGGCGCCGATTCCTGGACGACCGACGCGATGTAGTCGTTGCTCCGCGCGAGCAGCGTCTCGCGCAGCTTATCGTAGTGCTGCGTGAGCGATGCCTGCTGGAGGTACAGCCCGAGCGCCTTCTCGACGATCTGCGCGCGCGAATCGGCGCGCAGCGCCGCCTGCAGCGCGGCCCGGTCTTCCTTGTAGCGTGCGTCGGTCGGATCGGCGAGGCCGAGCGCCGCCACCACGACCGTGCCGGGCGGCGCGGCCGGCATCGCCGGCGGCGCCGCGACGATCACCGGCGCGGGCAGCGGCGCGCTCGCTGGCGAGGCAGCGGCGGCAGGCGGCGCCGACGGCGTCGGCGCCGGAGCAGCCGGGGCCGCCGCTGCGGGCACCGGCGCCGGCGCCGGAGGCTGCGCCGTCACGCTCGGCTGCGGCGACCGACCCAGCAGCAGCCAGGCGGCCGCGGCGACGGCCACGACGGCGAGACCGCCGAAGACGGCGATCACCGGCGCCTGCGAGCGCTTTCCCGCGGGCGGCGGCAACACTGCGGGCTTGCGCGGGGCCTCGATGTTCGCGGTTCGTTGCGTGGCCTCGGCCGGCCGCGGCGGCGCTGCGACGGCCGCTGCGGCTGCGGCCGGCCGGACGATCGTGTCGCCCAGCGTACCGGTAGCGTCCACGTTCATCATCGTGGCATCGGCCGGCGCCCCCGCGCCGGCCGCGACAGCCGCCTGCTTGATCGCGGCCGCAAACTCGCGGCCCGTCTGGTAGCGTTCGTCAGGACGCTTCGCGAGCGCCTTCTGCACGACGGCATCGAAGGCGCGCGGCACCTGAACGTTCAGCGTCGACGGAGGCAGCGGCTGCTCCTGCAGCACCTTGTGCATGATCGTCGTGATCGAGCCGGTGAAAGGCTTCTCCCCCGGTCAGCAGCTGGTAGAGGATGACACCGGCGGAGAACAGATCCGACCGTCCGTCCACGGTCTGCCCCATGAACTGCTCCGGGGACATGTAGCTCGGCGTGCCGAGCACCATCCCGGCCTGGGTCAGGTTGGACGACTCGACGCGGGCGATGCCGAAGTCGGCGACCTTCACCGTGCCGTCCTCGAGCAGGATGATGTTCGCCGGCTTGATGTCGCGGTGGACCACGCCGTTCCTGTGCGAGTAGTCGAGCGCCTCGAGCAGCTGGCTCATGATCTGGACCACGCCCGGGATGCCGAACCGCTCGTTCTGGCCGAGGATATCCTGCAGCTCGCGGCCCTTCACGAACTCCATCGCGATGTAATACGTGCCGTCGTCGACGCCGAAATCGTAGATCGACACCACGTTCGGGTGCGTCAGGCGACCTGCGGCCTGGGCCTCGCGGCGGAAACGCGCAAGCTGCTCCTGCGCGTCTTCGCCCTGCAGATTCTCGGCGCGGATCGTCTTGATGGCGACGGTCCGCTCGATCATCGGGTCGAAGCCCTCGTAGACGACGCCCATGGCGCCCTTGCCGAGCTCGCGGCGGACCTCGAACTTGCCGAGCTTAGTGACCTCACTCATGCGCCGTCCTCTCCACGACCGAAAGTCTCCGCGTCAAGACGCCGACGCCGGCCGCAGGCCGGCGTCGCGCGTTCGCCGTCCACGGGCGGACTACTTGTACTTGCTGTCGATCTCCCACACCGATTTCTGCACGAGACGCTGGACCATCGTGTCCAGGCCGACGCCGCCTTGCGCGGACTGCGACACGCCCATCACCGAGGTTCCGGTCGCGCCGATCTCCATCTTCTCCTCGGTGTAGCCCTGCGCGAGCTGCTCGGTGGTCTCGGCGTCCATGATCTTGTAGCGCATGCCGATCACCCATACGCCGGTCGAGTCGCCGGTCTTCACCGACCCGACCGCGGTCTCGCCGATCGCTCCGGCGCGCGCCCCGCCCGTCGAGCCGCTGAACGCGCCGAGGATCCCGATCACCCGCCCGATCGAGGCGCCGTCGAAGCCCTGCTGCGCGGCGGCGACCTGCTCGGTCTTGAGGATGTCGAATTTCACGATGTACTTCGTGCTGCGCAGCTTGCCCATGCCGAGGTACTGACGCGCCTTCTGCGGATCGCCCAGGTTGTACGCGAGCGTGAACTCGTTCAGGATTGGGCCGAGGTTCGAGCGCTCGAGCACCTGGAAGTTGGCCTTGCTGAGCTCGATCTCGGCGAAGTCGGCGATGTTGGTCGGTCCGAACTTCTGCAGGAAGGTCGCGTTGCTGCTCTTGATCTCGCCGGGGATCACGACCAGCGCCGGTCCCTTCTTGCCTGCGTTGGCGTACTCGATCGGCTTGTACATGGCCTTGTCGGCCATCTCGTTCGCCCGCTCCGAGGTGGCGGTGCCGGCGGTCGGTGAGGCGCTCTCGAATACCGGCTGGCCGACGACCGGGCCGGCGAAGGCGAGGCCGGTCACGAGGCCGGCGATCAGGCTGCCGCGAAAGCTGTTCATCTGGGTTCCTCCGCGTTCAAACGACTCGTGTTGTTCCCTGCCCGGCGCGTGCCTTATGCGGTTCACTGCGCCTGCATGCCCTTCGCCGGGGCCGCGGGCTGCGCGTTCCGGCAGTAGTCGCTGTAGAGCTTCGAAACGACCTCGTCCGCGTGCTCGTTCAGCAGCGCGAGTGCCATCGCGCGAACGTCCGGACCGGCGTACGAAGCGGCCGCCGCGTTGGCGTCGGCCACCGTCCGTCCGTTGGCGGAGGCCAGCGTGAACCCCATGCCGACCGATACCTGATTGATGCGCATGACCGGATTCACGGTCGCCTGCGCCGTGATCAGCCCGCGCAGGATGAAGCTCGCACCGAGCCGGCGCGACGCCGAGAGCGCCGCGTCGGGATCGTTCCTGAAATAGGCGTCGATCTCGGCCTGCGCGATTTGCTTGCGAATCTCCTCGGCCGTGTAGGTCTTGAGCCCGAGCGCCCGCAGGCGCGCGTTGATCGCCTCGAAGTGCGGGCCGTAGTTCTGCTGCTGCGCCAGCACGTTGCCGTTGGTCTGCTGCTCGCCGATGACCAACATGATCTTCTTGTTCTTGATCGACTGGCGGCACGGCGTCGAGAGGTTCTGTCTGACCCGCTGCTCGCGGGCCGCCGCCTCGGCGGTGGCGCGATCGGCGCCGGGATTCTGCTCGAACTTGAAGCCCTGCGCGGCCGCGTGGTGGGCAAGCAGGACGACGACGGGCATCGCCGCCCATGCGCACGCCAACGCGCATATCCGCCGCCCGAACCTCCGCGATCCCGCTGTCATACCGTATCTCCCTCGCATGGGAAATGTAGTACATCGGGATGCCGGCATCAATACCGGTGCGGCGCGACGCCGGCCCCGGTGCGCGCGGTTCGGCCGCGGATTGGGCACGAATTGCACGCGTGAGACAGTTTTTCACGTTTGCAGAAGCCGACGGCGGGCAAGGCGGTCCTGCGCACGCGAGTTGCGCCGGCGTGGGCACTCGCACGATTTCATCGCGGCGGTTGCGGGGCCGCGCGTCGCGCCGCGCACCGCGAACGCGTTGGTCGCCTCCGCATAGACCGACGCCTGCTCGCCCCGGACGTCACGTTCGCCGCACCACGTCGGAGTGTCGACAGACCGTACGGTGCCCTGTGGGGTACTCAGCGATCGTAGATGATCAGGGGCGGCTGCGCCGGCGGCTGGATGTACGTGCCCTGCGGCGTTGGCACGACGTATCCGGTCCCGCCCGGGCCCAGGATCACAGAACCACCGCGCCCGGTCGGAACGAACAGCGTCGTCGGTTGATTCGGGCCGATGATCGTCGTGCCGCCGGCGGGGTTCGGGCGGATGATCGTCGTGCCGCCCGGAGAGAGGATCGTGCTGCCGCCAGCGTTCGGCACGATGTAGGTCGGCGCGCCGCCTGGTCCGACGAGGCCGGTGCCCCACGGATTCTGATCGGTCACGAAGTATCCGGGCGCGACCTGCCCGGGCGCGACCACGACCGCGCCGCCGCCCTGGATCGGCGCGATCACACCGACGCCCATGCCCGGCTGCTGATAGCGCGGCGCGTGGCCGGCGCCCGGCACGCTGGTCTGCGGGATCACCGGCTGCGGAATGACCTGGGCGAGAACAGCCGCGGGAAACGCGGCGACGAGCATCGCGAGAACGCGCATGGAAACCTCCGCGATCGACGAGACCACGATACGCCCGCCGCGATGCGGTGTCCATCGGCGCCGCGCGGCCGGCGTGCGGTGTTCGTTGCGCGCGCGGACCGCGCCCGCTTCGCTCCGCCCGCGACACCGGCGCGCCGGTTCTGCGGAATCCTCGTGCCGCGGCAACTCCGGAGGAGTCCGCGGTCGGCATTCTGATCGTCCACGACGCGTGACGCCCGCTCTTACTCGCCCTGGTCCCGGGCGCCGAAACGCGCGCGAACGCCGCGCGTGGCACCACGCGCGGCGTTCGCCGCGAGCCTGGCCGCAACCCGAATAGCGCGCGACGAGCGGCTTCGCGACCTGCTGCGCGCCCCGCGGCGCGAGTGCGCACGCGACGCGCGGTGCGGACGCGACGAGAGCGTCTTTTCACTGAATCGACATGGATTTGCGCTTGATATTTCGGAGCCGCGGCGCGCATCATTCGCCCCGTGCCGAGGGCGCTCTTTGTCGCCTCAGGGGGGAAAGACCGAAATTGAAGACCGCCGCCGTACGCTCGATCAAGACCGCCGCCTGGACCCCCGCCGAATCGGCCGATCTCTACGGCATCCGCAGCTGGGGCGCCGGCTACTTCGACCTCGGTGAGGACGGCTCGGTCACCGTCAACGTGAACTCCGACGGCAAGCGCCTCGGCGTGAGCATGCTCGACATCATCGCGGGCGTGCAGAGCCGTGGCCTGCAGATGCCGATCCTGCTGCGCATCGAGAACATCCTCGACGCGCAGATCTCGCTGCTGAACGAGAGCTTCGGGCGCGCAATCCGCACGCTCGGCTACCGCGGCGATTACCGCGGCGTCTTCCCGATCAAGGTCAATCAGCAGTGCCAGGTGATCGGCGAGATCGCCCGCTTCGGCGCGCGCTACGGCCACGGGCTCGAGGCCGGCAGCAAGGCCGAGCTCCTGATCGCACTTGCCAGCCTGGACCCCGACTCCGGCCACATCGTCTGCAACGGCTACAAGGACACCGAATTCGTCAGCCTCGGCCTGCAGGCGCTCAAGCTCGGCTACCGCTGCATCTTCGTGATCGAGACCCCGAGCGAGCTCCCGATCATCGTCGAGGAAAGCCGCCGCCTCGGCATCCGCCCGATGCTCGGCGCCCGCGTGAAGCTCGCCGCGAAGGTGGGCGGGCACTGGACCGAGAGCAGCGGCGACCGCAGCCTGTTCGGGCTCACCACCGCGCAGATCGTGCAGCTCGTGGACGAGCTGCGCGGCCACGGCATGCTCGACTGCCTCCGGCTCCTGCACTACCACCTCGGGTCCCAGATCCCGAACATCCGCGACATCCGCAGCGGGGTGCTCGAGGCCTGCCGCTACTACGTCGACCTCGCCAAGGAGGGTGCCGCGCTCGGCTACCTGGACCTCGGCGGCGGCCTCGCGGTCGATTACGACGGCTCGCAGACGAATTACGGCTTCAGCAAGAACTACTCCCTCGACGAGTACTGCTCGGACATCGTCGAGGCGATCATGAGCACCCTCGATCCGGAGGACATCGCGCATCCGACCATCGTTACCGAATCGGGCCGCGCGACCGTCGCCTACTCCTCGGTGCTGCTGTTCAATATCCTGGACGTCACCCATTTCGAGCCGGCGCCGGTGCCCGAGGTGCTGCCGGAGGGCGAGCACGAGCTGATCGGCAACCTGCGCGAGTCGCTGAAGGGGATCAACCCGAAGAACCTGCAGGAGACGTTCAACGACGCGCTGTACTACCGCGAGGGAGATCCGCGAGCTCTTCAAGCGCGGCCAGATCCGGCTGCGCGCGCTCTCGGCGGCCGAGAACATCTTCCTGGAGATCGTGCGCACGATCGCGCGCGAGATGCAGGGCGCGAAGCGCATCCCGCCGAGCCTCGAGGGGCTCGAGGAGTCCCTCGCCGACATCTACTACGGCAATTTCTCGGTGTTCCAGTCGCTGCCCGACGTCTGGGCCATCGAGCAGGTCTTCCCGGTGATACCGGTGCACCGTCACAACGAGGCGCCCACCCGGCAGGCGATCATCGCCGACATCACCTGCGACTCGGACGGCAAGATCGACCGGTTCATCGGCACCCGCGGGGTACGCAAGACGCTGCCGGTGCACCCGTTCGTCGACGGCGAGCCCTACTACTTCGGCGTGTTCCTGGTGGGCGCCTACCAGGAGACGCTCGGCGACCTGCACAACCTCATGGGCGACACCAACGTTGCCAGCGTGCGGATCAACGAGGACGGCACCTTCGACGTGGCGCGCGAGATGGCTGGCGACAGCATCGCCGACGTGCTGAGCTACGTCGAGTACCAGCCGCAGCAACTGCTGGAGCAGTTCCGCACGACCGCCGAGCAGGCGGTACGCAAGGGGCGGATCTCGGTGGGCGAGCGGCAGGCGATTCTGGAAGCGTTCTCGGCGAGCCTGCGCGGCTACACCTACTACGAGGACTGAGGCGGTACGCAGAGCGGGGCGGGCGTCCGGCCCGCCGCACGCGGGGCGCGACCGCCGCGCCGGAGGCGGTCGCTCCGGGCGGAGGGCGACGCGCACGCCTGGAACCCCGACCGCCGCCGGGGGGGTCACAATCGGCAACCTTCTGGGAGAGCGAGCGACATGGCCAAGGTGTTGATCGTCGGCGCCGGCGGCGTCGGTCAAGTGGTGGCGCACAAGTGCGCGCAGGTGCCCGAGGTGTTCGCCGAGATCGTGCTCGCGAGCCGGACCGAGGCGAAGTGCCGCGCGATCGCGGCGCAGGTTGCCGAGCGGACTGGCCGCACGATCGAGACGGCCCAGGTGGATGCCGACGACGTGCCGCAGACGACGCGGCTGATCGAGCGCGTGAAACCCGGCGTGGTGGTCAACGTTGCCCTGCCCTACCAGGACCTGCCGATCATGGACGCGTGCCTCGCGGCCGGCGTCGACTACCTCGACACGGCGAACTACGAGCCGCGCGACACGGCGAAGTTCGAGTATCGCTGGCAGTGGGCCTACCACGAGCGCTTTCGCGAGCGCGGCACCATGGCGCTGCTCGGCAGCGGCTTCGATCCGGGTGCGACCAACGTGTTCACGGCGTACCTCGCCAAGCACCACTTCGACACGATCGAGACGCTCGACATCATCGACTGCAACGCGGGCGAGCACGGCCAGCCGTTCGCGACCAACTTCAATCCGGAGATCAACATCCGCGAGGTGACCGCGCGCGGCCGCTACTGGGAGGACGGCGTTTGGAAGGAGACCGATCCCCTCTCGGTGAGCCGCATGTTCGACTTCCCGGAGGGCATCGGCCCGAAGAAGATCTATCTCCTCTACCACGAGGAGCTCGAGTCGATCGCGCAGCACTTTCCGTCGCTCAAGCGGGCGCGGTTCTGGATGACCTTCTCCGACAACTACCTGAAGCACCTCGAGGTGCTCGGGAACGTCGGCATGACGGGCATCGAGCCGGTGATGTTCCAGGGGCGCGCGATCGTGCCGCTCGAGTTCCTCAAGGCGCTGCTGCCCGACCCGTCGAGCCTCGGGCCGCTCACCAAGGGCAGGACCTGCATCGGCTGCCTGGTGCGCGGCAAGCAGGCCGGCAAGGACAAGATCGCGTTCCTCTACAACGTCTGCGACCACGAGGCGTGCTATCGCGAGGTCGGCTCGCAGGCGATCTCCTACACGACCGGCGTGCCGGCGATGATCGGCGCGAAGCTGATGCTGACCCGGAAGTGGCGCGGCAAGGGCGTCTTCAACATGGAAGAGTTCGATCCCGATCCCTTCATGGAGGACATGAACCGGCACGGGCTGCCGTGGGTGGTGACGACGCTCGACAAGCCGATGGACTGAGTCCGGCGCCGCCGGCCGCAGCCCCCGCAATGCGCACCGCCCGTTTCCGCAAGCTCGATCCCGCACGCGTTCCCTCGCCCTGCTTCGTCGTCGACGAGGTGGCGGTCGAGGAGAACCTGCAGGTGCTCGACCGGGTGCAGCGCGCCACCGGCGCGAAGATCCTGCTCGCGCTGAAGGCGTTCTCGATGTGGAGCCTCGCGCCGCTCGTCATGCGCTACCTGAAGGGCACCTGCGCGAGCGGGCTGCACGAGGCGCGGCTCGGGCGCGAGGCGTTCGGCGGCGAGGTGCATACGTTCTGCGCGGCCTTCACCGAGCACGATCTCGCCGAGGTGCTGGAGATCTCGGACCACGTCGTGTTCAACTCGCCGTCGCAGTGGGATCGCTTCGCCCCGCTCGCGCGCGCGGCGGCCCGGCGCCGGCCGGAGCTGCGCCTCGGCCTGCGCGTGAACCCGGAACATTCAGAGGGCGAGGTGCCGCTCTACGACCCGTGCGCCCCGTGCTCGCGGCTCGGCATTGCGCGCGCGCGCTTCCCCGGACACGCGCTCGACGGCATCAGCGGCCTGCACTTCCACACGCTCTGCGAGCAGAGCGTGGGTCCCCTCGAGCGCACGGTCGCCGCCTTCGAGGCGAAATTCGGCGAGTTCATCCCGGGCATGCAGTGGATCAACTTCGGCGGCGGGCACCACATCACCCGGCCCGACTACGACGTGGAGGCACTGATCCGGCTGGTGGGCGGCTTCCAGACCCGCCACGGCGTCCAGCTGTATCTCGAGCCCGGCGAGGCAGTCGTGCTCCACGCAGGCGTGCTGGTCGCCGAGGTGCTCGACCTGCCGTGGAACGGGATGCCGCTCGCGATCCTCGACACCTCCGCGACCTGTCACATGCCGGACGTGCTCGAGATGCCCTACCGGCCGGGCATCATCGACGCCGGGGCGGCCGGTGCGCATGCGCACACCTACCGCCTCGGCGGACAGACCTGCCTTGCAGGCGACGTGATCGGCGACTACTCGTTCGCCGCGCCGCTCACGGTCGGACGCCGGCTCGTGTTCGAGGACATGGCGCACTACACCATGGTCAAGACGAACACGTTCAACGGCATCGCCCTCCCGGCGATCGCGATCTGGAACTCCGCGACCGACCGCATCCGGGTGGTGCGAGAGTTCGGCTACGAAGACTTCAAGGGCCGGCTCTCGTGAGCGCATCCCTCGCGGGACGCGCGGCGGAGCGCTTCTTCGGCACCGAGCTCCCCGACGTCGCGCCCGAAGACGCGCGCTTCCACGTCCTGCCGGTGCCCTACGAGAAGACCGTGTCCTACGGCGGCGGCACGGCGCGCGGTCCGGCGGCGATCATCGCGGCCTCGGGCCAGCTCGAGCGCTGGGACGGCGCGAGCGACCCCGGGGCGGAGGGGATCTACACCTGGCCGGCGATCGATTGCAGCGGCGCGGCCGAGCGCGTCATCGAGGCGATCGCGGCGGCGGTCGGGCGCATCCTGCGCCTCGGCAAGCTGCCGGTCGTGCTGGGCGGCGAGCACACGGTGACCTGGGGCGTGATCCGCGGCTACCTGGACGCCGGCATCGGCGACTTCGGCGTCGTGCAGATCGACGCGCACGCGGACCTGCGCGAGCGCTACGAGGGCGACCCGCTCAGCCACGCGAGCGTGATGCGGCGGATCGTCGAGGCCGGCATCCCGCTCTTCCAGCTCGGCAACCGCGCCTACTGCGAGGAGGAGCGCACCGCGCGCGCGGAATACGGCGTGGGCTACGTCGACGCCGACCAGCTCGTGCCGCGCGGCATCGATTCGGTCGCGCTGCCGGCGGGGTTTCCCGGCGAGGTGTTCTTCACGGTGGACGTCGACGGGATCGACCCGTCGGTGCTGCCCGCCACCGGCACGCCGGTGCCCGGCGGGCTGGGCTGGTACCAGACGCTGGCGCTGTTCGAATCGGTCGCGCGCCAGCGCCGCATCATCGGCTTCGACGTGATGGAGTTCGCCCCGATTCCGGGGTTTCACGCCTTCGAGTTCGCGGCCGCACTGCTCGCCTACAAGCTGATGGGCATCGTGCAGCGCGCCGGGTGAGGCCCTCGATGCACCGATCGATCGCCGCTCCCGCAGGGGTGACGAAAGAAGATCATTCCCGCGCAGACGGAAATCCAGCCCGACTGTGCTCGAAGGCAGGCGGGCCCCGCTTTCCCAGGGACGACGCGAGCAGGTCATTCCCGCGCAAGCGGGAATCCAGCCGGGCGTTGCCAACGCACAGTGGATCCCGCCGCTCGCGCGGCGATGGCCGTGCCTAGCGAGACCCCCGTCCGCCGCCCGCGCCTTCCTGGGGCGGGTGCGCGCCGCCGTGGCGCACGTCCTCGCCGCGGACCAGGTAGATGACGTACTCGGCGAGATTGCGGGCATGGTCGCCGATGCGCTCCAACGCCTTCACCAGCAGCACGGCGTTGATCGCGTGCCCGACGTTGCGCGCGTCCTCGAGGATGAAGGTCGACAGGCGCCGCAGGCTCGACTGGAACTCGGCGTCGAGCTCGTGGTGCCGCTGCACCAGGGACTCGGCGCCGGCCAGGTCGAACGTGTCGTACAGCGCCACCGCGTCCTGCAGCATGCCGACGGCGAGGCGGCCCATCGTCTGCACGTCGCGCAGCAGCTTGCGGCTCGGGCGCCGGACCTCGTCGTCGTAGACCGCGAGCGTGGTATGGGCGATCCGTACCGCCTCGTCGCCGATGCGCTCGAGGTCGGCGACCGCCTTCGCGAACGCCATCACGACCCGCAGGTCGCGCGCCACCGGGCCGCGCCGGCCCACGACCCACCAGACGTTGTCGTCGAGCTTCAGCTCGAGCGCGTCGACCTGGCTCTCGCGCGTCAGCACCCGCCGGACCGTCTCGAGATCGCCGCTCTTGAGCGCCTCCAGCGCTTCCCGGCACTGCTCGAGCACCAGCCCGCCCATCTCCAGCACCAGGAGGTGCAGGGTGTTCAGCTCGCCGTCGTAGCGGCGGACGGTGTGGCCTTCCAGGATCTCGGACATTCGGCCGCGCTCCTTTTCTGCGCGCGCCCCGACCAGACGGTCCGCGGCTACCCGAAGCGTCCGGTGATGTAGTCTTCCGTGAGCTGGTGGCGCGGGCGCGTGAAGATCTGCTTAGTATCGCCCACCTCGATCAGGTCGCCAAGGTGGAAATACGCGGTGCGCTGCGACACTCGGGCCGCCTGCTGCATCGAGTGCGTGACGATGCAGATCGAGTAGTGCTCGCGCAGCTCGTCGATCAGCTCCTCGATGCGCGCGGTCGAGATCGGGTCGAGCGCCGAGCACGGCTCGTCCATCAGGATCACCTCGGGCTGCACCGCGATCGAGCGCGCGATGCACAGGCGCTGCTGCTGGCCGCCCGAGAGGCCGGTGCCGGGGTCGCCCAGGCGATCCTTCACCTCGTCCCACAGCCCGGCGCGCTTCAGGCTGTTGACCACGATCTCCTCGAGCTCGGTCTTGTCCTGCGCCAGCCCGTGGATCCGAGGTCCGAACGCGACGTTCTCCCAGATCGACTTCGGAAACGGGTTCGGCTTCTGGAACACCATGCTGACCCGCGCGCGCAGCGGAACGACGTCGATGCGGCGCGCGTTGATGTCCTCGCCGTCCATGACGATCTCGCCGGTGACGCGACAGCCGGCGATCGTGTCGTTCATGCGGTTCAGGCAGCGCAGGAAGGTCGTCTTGCCGCAGCCCGACGGCCCGATCATCGCGAGCACCTCGTTCTGCCCGACGTCCACGCTGACGTTCTTGATCGCCTGCTTGTCGCCGTAATAGACGTTGACCGCGGTGCACCGCATGCGGGGGGTCCTGACCCGGACCTCGCCGACCGTCTCGCGGACGTCGCGCGCCACCGTTGCGATGTGCGAGAGGTTGACCGCGTCCTTGACGCGGCTAGCGGCGACTGTGGCGTCGACGGCGCTCGTTTGCGTGGCTGTCATGAGAGGTTCCTGGTTGCCTTTCTGCAGTTCCCCGCCTACCAGCGGCGCTCGAAGCGGCGGCGCAGCACCACGGCGACGGCGTTCATCACCGCGAGGAAAGCGAGCAGCACGATGATCGCGGCGGAGGTCCGCTCGACGAACGCGCGTTCCGGGGAGTCGGCCCAGAGGTAGATCTGCACCGGCAACGCGGTAGCGGGATCGAAGATGCCTTTCGGGATGTCGGCAATGAACGCGACCATTCCGATCATCAGGAGCGGTGCGGTCTCGCCGAGCGCCTGGGCCATCCCGATGATGGTGCCGGTCAGCATGCCCGGCAGCGCGAGCGGGACGACGTGATAAATCATCACCTGCATCGGAGAGGCGCCGATGCCGAGCGCGCCTTCCCGGATCGAGGGCGGCACCGACTTCAGCGCGGCCCGGCTCGCGATGATGATCGTCGGCAGCGTCATCAGCGTGAGCACCAGGCCGCCGACCAGCGGCGCCGAGCGCGGCAGCCCGAAGAAGTTGATGAACACCGCGAGCCCGAGCAGACCGAACACGATCGACGGCACTGCGGCGAGGTTGTTGATATTGACCTCGATGAGGTCGGTCCAGCGGTTGCGTGGCGCAAACTCCTCGAGGTACACCGCGGCGGCCACGCCGAGCGGGAACGAGAGCGCCAGCGTGACCATCAGCGTGAGCAACGAGCCGACCGCGGCGCCCCAGATCCCCGCGAGCTCGGCGTCGCGCGAATCCCCGCGCGTGAAGAAATCGGCGTTGAAGCGCTGCTGCAGCCGCCCCTCGGCGGCGAGCTTGTCCACCCACGCGAGCTGGTTGTCCTTGAGCCGCCGGTCGCTCTCGGGCACCGAGCGGTCGACGTTGCCCTTCATCAGCATGTCGATGTCGTCGTCGGCGGGCACCCACAGCGCGATCTTCTGGCCGACGAGCTCCGGATTCGCGAGCACGCGGTCGCGCAGGTCGAAGGACGCGCCGTTGCTGACCAGGCCGTACAGCGCGAGCCGGTCGCGGCGCCCGGACACGTCCGGGAACATCGCGCGCAGCTGATCCCTGATGAGCTCGTTGTAGTCGGCCCGGCGCAGCGCCTCCGGGTCGCGGTTCCCCTGCGGGTCGATCCGGGCGGCGTCGAGCGTCACGTCCAGGCGGATGTGCGTCTGCCAGAACGCCGTGTATCCGTTGAGGATGATGCTGGCGAACAGAATCACCAGGAATGCGAGGCCGAGGCCGATCGCGATCTGCCCGTACAGCCGGAACCGCTTCTCGGCGGCCCGGCGCCGGGGCATGCCGGCCAGGACGAGCTCGAACTTGCGCCGCGGCAGGACGCCCACGCCGCCCGCGGCCGGGGCCACGCTACTCATACTGCTCCCGGTACTTGCGCACGATGTAGAGGGCGATCACGTTCAGGACCAGCGTCACCGCGAACAGCACCAACCCCAGCGCGAACGCCGCGAGGGTCTTGGGACTGTCGAACTCCTGGTCGCCGATCAGCAGCGTGACGATCTGCACCGTCACGGTGGTGACCGCCTCGAATGGGTTCGCGGTGAGGTTGGCGGCGAGGCCGGCCGCCATCACGACGATCATGGTCTCGCCGATCGCCCGCGACACCGCGAGCAGGATCGCACCGACGATGCCTGGCAGTGCCGCCGGGAAGATCACCCGGCGGATGGTTTCCGGACTGCGTCGCGCCCATGCCGTACGCGCCGTCGCGCATCGCCTGCGGCACCGCGTTCATCACGTCGTCCGAGAGCGACGACACGAACGGGATGATCATGATGCCCATCACGAGCCCGGCGGCGAGCGCGCTCTCGGAGGCGATGCCGAGGCCGAACATGCCGCCGGTGTCGCGGAGGAACGGCGCGACGATCAGCGCCGCGAAGAATCCGTAGACCACCGTCGGGATGCCGGCCAGGATCTCGAGCAGCGGCTTCGCGACCGCGCGCACCTGGCGCGTCGCGTACTCGGACAGGTAGATGGCCGACATCAGGCCGATCGGCACGGCAACGGCCATGGCGATCAGCGTGATCATGAAAGTCCCGGCGAAGATCGGGACCGCGCCGAATGCGCCCGACGAGCCAGCCTGGTCGGCCCGCAGCGCGATCTGCGGGCTCCAGTCGAGGCCGAAGAGGAAGTCGGTGACGGGAACCGCCTGGAAGAAGCGGATCGACTCGAACAGCACCGAGAGCACGATGCCCACGGTGGTGAGGATGGCAATCGTCGAGCAGGCGATCAGCAGCGCGAGAATGATGGTCTCGACCGCGTTGCGCGCGCGCTGCTTCGGCTTGATGCGGGTGAGCGTGAAGGCCGCGGCGCCGATAGCGAGGGCGAGCGCAACCACGAACATTGCGGCGTGACTGATCGCGAGCAGGCTGCGGTAGCGACCGGCCGCGGCGTCCATCACGGCGTCCGGCGCGCGCGAGACGATGTTTCCTTGGACGATGTTCTTGATGTCGTTGACGATCAGGTTCAGCCGGTCGGGGCCGAGCTGGCGGATCTCCTCCGGCAGGCCGGCCACCACGGCGTTGGTGATGATCGTGTGCTCGAGCGATACCCACGCCGCCAGGAGCAGCAGCGCCGGCAGCCCACACCAGATCGCGGTATAGAGGCCGTAGTACGCCGGCAGCGACTGCAGGTTGCGCAGCCGGCCCTGCGCGACCGTGAACGCGCGCTTGCGCCCGGCGTAGTAGGCGGCCGAGCTCAGGAGCAGCAGTACCAGGACGAGGACCGAGGGCTGCATCGCAACGGGACGTTTCAGGATCCTGCCGTTCTCCGGGGACCGAAAAATGCCCGGCGGCCGGAGGCACCGGCCGCCGTCGCACTCGCGCCTACTTCGCCATCATCGGCGTCATGCCCGCCGCGTTGGCCATGACCTTCTTGCGCTCCTCGGCCGGCATCGGAATGAGGCCGCGCTCGGAGAGGTAACCCTCGTCGCCGATCGCCTTGGTGCTGACGAACTCGCCGACGTACTCCTTCAGGCCGGGGATCACGCCCACGTGCGCTTTCTTGACGTAGAAGAAGAGCGGGCGCGAGACCGGGTACTTGCCGCTCGCAATCGCGTCGAACTCCGGCTTCACGCCCTCGATCGCGACGCCCTGCACCTTGTCGCGGTTCTGGTCGAGGAAGCTGTAGCCGAAGATGCCGAATGCGTTCGGGTTCGCAGCGAGCTTCTGCACGATCAGGTTGTCGTTCTCGCCGGCCTCGACGAAGGCCCCGTCCTCACGGACCGTCTGGCAGACCGCCTTATGCTTCTTGGCGTCTGACTTCTTGAGCGCCTTCACCGTGGGGAACTGGTCGCAGCCCTCGTCCATCACGAGCTCGACGAACGCGTCGCGCGTGCCGGAGGTCGGTGGCGGGCCGAGCACCTCGATCTTGGCGTTCGGCAGGCTGGGGTTGATCTCGGCCCAGGTCTTGTAGGGGTTCGCCACGAAGCCGTCGCCCTTGGGATTGGGCACTTCCTTCGCGAGCGCGAGCCACACTTCCTTGCGCGTCATGCTCGCCGGCTTGGCGGCGTTCGAGTTCGCGATCGAGAGGCCGTCGTAGCCGATCTTGATCTCGATCACTTCCTTGACGCCGTTCTTGGCGCAGGTCTCGAGCTCGGAGCTCTTGATCGCGCGCGAGGAATTGGTGATGTCGGGATGCTGCACGCCGACGCCCTGGCAGAAGAGCTTGATGCCGCCGCCCGAGCCGGTCGACTCGATCTTCGGCGTCTTGTACTTGGTGGCCTTGCCGAACTGCTCGGCGACCACGGTCGCGAACGGATAAACCGTCGACGAGCCCACGATGCTGATGTAGTCACGCGAGGATTGCGCGTGCGCGGCGCCGACGGCGGCCGCGGCGAGCGCTGCCGCCGCTACGAGTGTCGCTTTGGTCATGAGGTGCTCCTTCGGGTTGCGATGATGTCCAGTCCTACGCCGCCGCCGTACAGGACGACGCCTGGGCCGGGAGCGCTCTGCATCGAACGCGGTCCCGTCCTTGTGCAACGCGCCGCGACTCTACCGACGCATTGCGAAAATTCCGTGACAGAAATGTGCTCCGCGAAGGTTACAGACGGATGACAGCGCCGTGCCCGGCGCATCCTCGAAGAAGCCGGCCATGGGCAGCGGCCCACTCGCCGCGCGGACCGGGGCGATGCCGGGGAGTCCGGCACCATGCGCAATTGCGCGCGCTCGCCTCGACGACCCACGGAATCGCCCTCGCTCCCCCGCCACGGTCTGCTGCGCAGGCACGACTGGCGGTGCCGGCGGGCGCCTTCACTTGATCGGCCAAGACCAGCGCTACCGGCGGCTCGGCGCACGGCGCGGCCGCCTCGAGCCCCGCGCCCGCGGCGTCCAGCGCAAGCTGCAGACGCAGGAGAGCATCATCTACGACAAGATCACCGAGCGCGTCGCCCACCGCCGGCTGGCGCTGCCCGAGTGGATCCTCATCGTGCTGATCGCGATCTCGATCGTGCTTCCCTCCGTGCGGGGGATCTACCCGCACCGATGGCACTGCTGTCAAGAAACCGTAACATGCCGCGGCGATCATCTGCCGTTCGTCCCGCATGCGGAGGTCCCATGGCGCAACGCACCTACAACGTGCTGTTCCTGTGCACCGGCAACTCGGCGCGCAGCATCATGGCCGAGGCGCTCATTGGCCACTGGGGCATGGGCAGGTTCCACGGCTACAGCGCCGGGAGCCAGCCCAAGGGCACGGTGCATCCGCTCGCGCTGCAGCTGCTCGAGTCGCTCAACTTCCCTACCGCCGACCTGCGCAGCAAGAGCTGGGGCGAATTCGCGCGGCCGGGCGCACCGCAGATGGATTTCGTCTTCACGGTGTGCGACAACGCTGCGGCCGAGGTCTGCCCGATCTGGCCGGGCCAGCCGATGACCGCGCACTGGGGCGTCGCCGACCCGGCGGCGGTCGAGGGCGACGAGGTCACGCGCGTGCAGGCCTTCCGCACCGCGCTGCGCGAGCTCGAGAACCGCATCAGGATCTTCGCCGCCCTGCCGATCGGCTCGCTCGATACCCTGCGCCTGCAGGAGGAGCTCGACGCAATCGGCGGAAAGACGGCCGCAACGGCGAACGCAGGCGACCCGCGCTCGTAGCGCTCAGGCACGAACGGCAGCCGCGCGCGCGCCTCGCATGGCGGTTGCCGCGCGCCACTGCGAACCGTGCTGCACGGGGCGCAAGGTTCGCGACGAGGCGCGCCAGCATCACGGTTTTCCTGGCGACGGCGACACGGAGCGACAAGCCTACTCGGCGCCGATGCGCTTGCCGGTGGAGGGCTGTGCGGCGACGACGAAGCGCTAAGCCGCGATGCTCGAGCTGGCAGCCGGTCCTTCTCCCGCACCGCGTCCGATCAGCCAGCGCACCCGCTGCGCCGGCGGCACCTCACTGCTTGAGCGGGCGCGCCAGCAGCTCGTCGAGCTTGACCCCGACCTCGGCGATGCCGCCGAACCCCGTGCCCGTCTCGACGTTAGCCAAGCGCTTCTTGCCGATCTCGTAGGCGCCGGCGGGCAGCGGGACGTACTTGACTTCCTTCGCGAGCTTCGGACCGTGGGTCAGGTAGTACTCCACGAACTGCTTGACCTCGGGTTTCTGCAGCGACTTGGCGTTCACGTAGATGAAGATCGGCCGGGACAGCGGCTGGTAGGTCCCGTCGAGCACCGTCTTCTCGCTCGGCAGCACGCCCGATGCGCCGGCCTTCTCGACGATCGCCACGGCCTTCAGCTTGTCGGTGTTCTCCGCGTAGTAGGCGTAGCCGAAGAAGCCGAGCGCGTTCACGTCGCGGGCGATGCCCTGCACCAGTACGTTGTCGTCCTCGGAGGCGGTGAAGTCCCCGCGCGAGGATTTCGCCTTGCCGACGATCGCCTCGGTGAAGTAATCGAACGTGCCCGAATCGGCGCCCGCGCCGAACAGCTTCAGCGGCGCGTCCGGCCACTCCGGGTTCACCTGGCTCCACTTCGTGACCATGCCCTGCGCGCCCGGCTCCCAGATCTTCTTGAGCTCGGCCACCGTCATCTGCTTGATGAACGTGTTCTTCGGATTCACCATCACCGTCAGGGCATCGAACGCGACCGGGAGCTCGATGTACGTGATACCGCTCTTGCGGCACTCCTCCATCTCCTTGGCAAGGATCGGGCGCGAGGCGTCGGAGATGTCGGTCACGCCGCGGCAGAATTTCTTGAAGCCGCCGCCGGTGCCGGAGATGCCGACGGTTACCTTGTACTTTCCGCCGGTGGACTTCTGGAAATCCTCGGCCACCGCCTCGGTGACCGGGAACACGGTGCTCGAGCCGTCGATCTTGACGATGTCGGCGAGCGCCGCCGGGGCGAGCGCGATACCGGCCAGCGCGGCCGCCACCGCCATGCTCTTGTGGAATTGCATCATGTGAGACTCTCCTCTTCTAGGATCGCAACCGCGCGGCCTGCGGGGGGTCGACCTCGCGTCACGTTCGAAGGGCGCGCATCTTACGGGGCGATTGTTGCATTCATATGACAGGCACACGGACGAGCACGGGCTCGTCTCTGCTGGACGACTCGGACCTGTACCGCGACTGTCATGATCCAGGCGCGCCCTCGTCCGCTCGGGACCGACCCAGCGAGTCGACGACGCGCGAGGCGCCCATGCGCCGCATCGACAACGCTCTCTTCCTCTGCACCGGCAATTCGGCCGCTCGATCACGGCCGATGCGATCCTGGATGCGGTCGGCGGCGGCCGCTTCTGCGCGTACGGCGCGGGCAGCCATCCGGCCGGTCAAGCCAAGCGTGTGCCATCGGGCAGCTGCGTGAGGCCCGCCTTCGGACCGAGGAGCTGCGCAGCAAGAGCCCTTGCCTGCCGCCTGCCGCCGGCCGCCGGCCGCCGGTCGCCAGTCGCCGATATCCCGGGGCAGGCTGTTACGATGCGCGCCTGCAGCTCGCACCTCCACCGCCGACCGATGACGCCCGGAATCGCCTTCGCCCTCGTTGCCATGGCCTGCTACGGCCTGGCGGACCTCGTCTACAAGCGCTCGGCGATGCGCGGCGTGCCACCGCACCAGTTCATGATGGTGCAGACCTGGTTCTTCCTTTCGTTCTGCACGCTCTACGGCGCGGTAAGCGGCACGCTCGATTTCACGCCGGCTACGCTCTGGGGCCTCGCCGCAGGGGTCTTCGCGTTCACCGGGTTCTATAACTTCGCGCAGAGCCTGCGCGGCGGGTCGGTGAGCATCAACGCGCCGATCTTCCGGCTCAGCTTCACGGTCACCGCCGCACTGGCGGTGGTGGTGCTGGGCGAGCCGATGAACGGGCCCAAGGCGCTCGGCATCGGACTTGCGCTCGTCGCCGTCTGGCTGCTCCTCGCCGGCGGCGAGACCGGCAGCGCAGGCGCGCGCCGGGCCGTCGCCGGCTCGCTTGTGCGCGTGCTCGTCGCCACGCTGGCGGTCGGCATCGCGAACCTGCTCTACAAGGTCGGCATGCGCGCAGGCGCGACGCCGGCTGGCCTGCTCGTCGTGCAGGCCTCGCTCGTGGTGATGATGTCCACTGCGCTCGCCGGCTCGCTCGACCATGGCATCCGGCCGGTGCGCGCGACGTGGCGTTTCTCGATTGCCGCCGCGGCGCTGCTCTCCACGGCGTTCGTCACACTGCTCGAAGGCCTCGCGCGCGGCCAGGCGAGCGTGCTCGTGCCCGTCGCGCAGATGGGCTTCGTCGTGACCGCGCTGGTCGGATTCGTCTTCCTGCGCGAGCGCTTCACCGCCCGCAAGGGCGCCGGGCTCGTCGTCGCGCTGGCGGCGCTCGCGAGCCTCGCCCGCGCCTGATCCCGAGGCAGGGCAACGCCGTGCGCGGAGCTTCTACTGCAGGTGCGAACCGCCGTGCGGGTCAGGTGCGCTCGGCCTCGCCGACACGCGGCATTTCCGCGTAGTTCTCGCCGCCCCAGTCCGGCGCCTGCGCGACGCCGTGGAAGTTGAGCTCGATCATCAGCCCGTCGGGATCCTTGACGAACATCTGGTAGAGCTTGAACTCGGGGAAATAGCGGTTGCGGCGGGCGACGCCCTGCTCGTCGAGCCGCTTCGCCATCGCCTCGTGGTCACTCGCGAGGAACGCGATGTGATCGACCACGCCGGAATTGTCGGACGCCGATCGCGGCGTCGTACCGAGGTAGTAGAGCGCCTGGTTCGGCACGCCGGCGGGGCCCATGTGGACCTGGATCTTGCCGTTGACGCCGAGCCAATATCCGGGGAACGGAAAATCGGGGCGCGGCATCACCTCGAACCCGAGCACCTCGCAGTAGAACTGCTTGGTCCGCTCGAGATCGTTCGCACGCACGAAATAGTGATTGAGCTCGGTGACCGGCATCCTGGTGCTCCTCGATGGCTCCGCTCGAACGCCGATTCTAAGTCCAAGTGTTCCGGCACGCCGGACCGGGAGGCGCCCCGCCCTCAGGCGGCGGCGCGCTTCTCGGTCGCAAACGCCTGCTCCATCTCGCGCCGCAGGCGCACTGCCGCGGCCGCACTGTCGATTTGCACGTCAGCCCAGCGCAGCACCTGGCCGGACGGCACCGGGTTGAGAAGCTTCACGCGGTGAGCGAGGCCGAGCGGCAGCGCACCGCACGCGAGCGAATCCGCCGCCGGCATGAGCTTCCCGTAGACCGTGAAGCCGCCCTCGCCGTCGAGGAGCTCGCCTGTGCGCAGGTCGCGCTTCGCGGTCGCGACCGCATCGGCGTGAAGCCGGTCGCGCAGCCGGTCGGCTCGCCCCGCAGCCCGACCGAGGCGACCGAAATGCCGACCTCGAGGCCGATCAGGTGCCAGCGCTTGTACAGGCTCGCGTAGCGGCCGCCCGGATCGGTCCGCACGCCGTACTCGGCGAAGCAGCGGCGGATGTACTCGGTGTCGCCCTCGAAGACGACCCATACCCCGAAGCGGATGTCGTACGGCACCGCACGTCCGTCGCGCTCGAGCGAGGACACGACCTCGACCTGTCCCTTGTGGTGGAGCTGGCCGCCGTCCGCGCGCGGCCGCATGACGAACGGCAGATCGTCGATACCGGCGGGCGGGAACGCGAGCCCCCACGGCGCCGGCGCGAGCCCGGTGGCATTGGCCACCGCCGTGCTCTCGATCGCAGGCTTCGAGCCGTCCAGGAACGAGTTGAACATCTTCGGGTTCAGGCCACCGATCCGCGCCTGCTCGGGCGTGAGGCCGTAGTAGTCCCACACCGTCTCTGGCGTGGACTGCGCGAAGTGCGGCAGCCACTTGTGACCGCGTCCCGCGGCGACCACCGGGAAGCCCGCCGTACGCGCCCAATCGACCAGCTCGCAGATGAGCGCCGGCTGATCGCCGTAGGCGAGGCTGTAGATCACGCCCGCCTCGTGCGCCCGCCGCGCGAGCAGCGGCCCGCAGACCGCGTCGGCCTCGACGGTGACCATGACCACGTGCTTGCCTTGACCGAATGCGTCGAGCGCGTGCTCGACGGCGGCGATCGGGTTGCCGGTCGCCTCGATCACGACGTCGACGGCCGGATGCGCGACCAGCGCGCGCCAGTCCTCGCCGAGGTGCGTGCGCCGATCACGCAGCGCCTCTTCCAGGCTGGCCGCGCCGTAGCGCTCTGCCGGCCAGCCGGCGCGCTCCAGGTTCGAGACCGCGTTCGCGCGCGAGAGATCGGCGATGCCGATGAGATGCACACCCGGCGTGCGTGGCACCTGGGCCAGGTACATCGTGCCGAACTTGCCTGCGCCGATCAGCGCTACGCGCAGCGGCGCGCCCTGCGCCTCGCGCGCGGCAAGCCTGGCATGGAGATTCATCCGCGGCCCTCCTCTGGACGGCGCGGGCCGCGTGCCCGGCCCACGCTGGGGAGGCTCCAAAGAACCTCGTCATTCCCGCAAAAACGGGAATCCAGCCCGAGCGCGATCGCGCCCTTACGGATCCCCCCGTTCGCGGGGATGACTTGATCGGAGTCTCCCTAGCGTTGCGCCCCGGCCGGCGGCTCGACCACCTGGAAGAATACCTCGTCCTGCCGGACCATTCCGAGCTCGAAGCGCGCGCGCTCCTCGACCGCACCGAAGCCCTGCTTGAGGTCACGCACCTCGGCGTCGAGCGCGGCGTTGCGCGCCCCGAGCTGCGCGTTACGCTCCTGCGCCGCCGCGAACTCGCGCTCGAGTTCGGCCACCCGCAGCCAGCCGCCCTTGCCGAACCACAGCGGGTACTGGATCGCAACGACCAGCGCACCCAGCACCAGCGTGAGGAAGCGCAGCGGCGCGACCGGCACCGCACGCCCTCAGCGCAGCTGGTAGAAGGCCTCGCGGCCCGGGTAGCTCACCGCGTCGCCGAGGTCCTCCTCGATGCGCAGGAGCTGGTTGTACTTGGCCACGCGGTCCGAACGCGAGAGCGAGCCGGTCTTGATCTGCAGAACGTTGGTGCCGACCGCGATGTCGGCGATCGTCGTGTCCTCGGTCTCGCCCGAGCGGTGCGAGATCACCGCGGTGTAGCCCGACCGCTTCGCGAGCTCGATTGCAGCGAACGTCTCGGTGAGCGTGCCGATCTGGTTAACCTTGATCAGGATCGAGTTCGCGACGCCGAGCTTCACCCCCTCTCGCAGGATGCGGGCGTTGGTGACGAAGAGGTCGTCCCCGACGAGTTGCGCGCGCCTGCCGAGCCGCTCGGTCAGAAGCTGCCAGCCGTCCCAGTCGCTCTCGGCCATGCCGTCCTCGATACTGATGATCGGGTACTTGTCGGCGAGCGAGCTCAGGTAGTCCGCGAACTGGGCGGCGGTGAGGTCGAGCTTCTCGCCCGCGAGCTTGTAGCGCCCGTTCTCGAAGAACTCCGAACTCGCGCAGTCCAGACCGAGGACGACATCGCCGCCGGGCATGTAGCCGGCGCGCTCGATCGCGGCCATGACGAGGTCGAGCGCCGCGGCGTTCGACGCGAGGTTCGGTGCGAACCCGCCCTCGTCGCCGACGCTGGTGGAGAGGCCCTTCTCGTCGAGCAGCCCCTTCAGCGCCTGGAAAACCTCGGCGCCGCAGCGCAGCGCCTCGCGGAAGCTCTGTGCGCCGATCGGGATGATCATGAACTCCTGCACGTCGAGGCTGTTGTTGGCGTGCGCGCCGCCGTTCACCACGTTCATCATCGGCACCGGCATCGCCATCGCCCCCGACCCGCCGAAGTAGCGGTACAGCGGCAGTCCCGACTCCTCGGCCGCCGCCTTCGCGACCGCCATCGAGACCGCGAGCAGCGCGTTCGCGCCGAGCCGCGACTTGTTCTCGGTGCCGTCGAGGTCGACGAGCGCGGCGTCGATGAAGCTCTGCTCCGAGGCGTCGAGCCCCATGATCGCCTCGGAGATCTCGGTGTTGATGTTCTCGACCGCCTTCAGCACGCCCTTGCCGCCGTAGCGCTGCCGGTCGCCGTCGCGCAGCTCGATCGCCTCGCGCGATCCGGTCGAGGCGCCGGAGGGGACCGCGGCGCGGCCCATGACGCCCGACTCGAGCAGCACGTCGGCCTCCACCGTCGGGTTGCCGCGCGAGTCCAGGATCTCCCGTGCCACCACGTCAACGATCGAGCTCATGAGTTGGTCACCCTTCTGCCTTGTTTCGACCGCACCGCCTCGCGCGCACCCTCGCCCGCGTCCCGCCCCAGGCGCGCCTCGACGAACCCGCGCCGCTTGACCAGCGTGTCGAGCTCCCGCAACGTGCCGAGGAGATCCTCCATCATGCCGAGCGGCCAGGCGTTCGGGCCGTCGGAGAGCGCCTGCTCGGGGCGCGGATGCGTCTCCATGAAAAGGCCGGCGACGCCGACGGCGACCGCCGCGCGCGCGAGCACCGGGACGAACTCGCGCTGCCCGCCGCTCGCGGTGCCCTGGCCGCCCGGCAGCTGCACCGAATGGGTCGCATCGAACACCACCGGCGCCCCGGTCTCGCGCAGCACCGCGAGCGAGCGCATGTCCGAGACGAGGTTGTTGTAGCCGAACGAGACGCCGCGCTCGCACACGAGGATGCGGTCGCCGGCCGCCGGGTCGTCCGGCCGCGCCGCGCGCGCGGCCTCGCGCGCCTTGTCGACGACGTTCTTCATCTCCCAGGGCGACAGGAACTGGCCCTTCTTGATGTTCACCGGCCGACCCGAAGCCGCCACCGCGTGGATGAAGTCGGTCTGGCGGCATAGGAACGCCGGGGTCTGGAGCACGTCCGCCACGGCGGCCACCGCCGCGATCTGGTCGAGCTCGTGCACGTCCGTCAGCACCGGCACGCCGATCTGGCGCCTGACCTCCGCGAGGATCGCGAGGCCTTCACTCATGCCGAGGCCGCGGAACGACTTGCCCGAGCTTCGGTTCGCCTTGTCGAACGAGGACTTGAAGATCAAGGGGACGCCGACCGCCGCGCAGATCTCCTTCAGTCGGCCGGCGGTCTCGAGCGCAAGCGCCCTGGATTCGATGACGCAGGGGCCGGCGATGAGGAAAAGAGGCTTGTCGAGTCCGACCTCGAGGCCGCAGAGCTTCATGCCGCCACGGCCTGCTTGGTGTCCGCGGCGCGGTGCTGGAGCGCCGCTTCGATAAAGGCCTTGAACAGCGGATGGCCGACGCGCGGCGTCGATGTGAACTCCGGGTGGAACTGGCAGCCGACGAACCACGGATGGCCCGGCAGCTCGATCATCTCGACCAGCAGCTCGTTCGGCGACACGCCGCTCACGCGCAGGCCCGCTTCCTTCAGCCGGCCGACGAGGTGGTTGTTCACCTCGTAGCGGTGCCGGTGCCGCTCGATGATCTGCTCCGCGCCGTAGATCTCGCGCACGAGGCTGCCCTCCTCCAGGATCGCCGGCTGGCCGCCGAGGCGCATCGTTCCGCCGAGGTCGGATCGCTCGTCGCGATGCTCGACCTTCCCGGCGGCGTCCATCCACTCGGTGATCAGCGCGATCACCGGGTAGGGCGTCTCGGGATCGAACTCGGTCGAGTGGGCGCCGGACATGCCGGCCCTGTGCCGGGCGTACTCGATCACCGCGAGCTGCATGCCGAGGCAGATCCCGAGGTAGGGGACCTTGTGCTCGCGCGCGTACTGGATCGCCTTGATCTTGCCCTCGACGCCGCGCTTGCCGAAGCCGCCCGGCACCAGGATCGCGTCGACCTCGGCGAGCAGCCCCGTGCCCTCGCGCTCGATCGACTCGGAGTCGATGTAGCGGATGTTCACCTTGCTGCGCGTGTGGATTCCCGCGTGGATCAAAGCCTCGGAGAGCGACTTGTACGACTCGGTGAGATCGACGTACTTGCCGACCAGCGCGACGGTGGCCTCGCGTTGCGGGTGCTCGAGCGCGTACACGAGCTTGTCCCAGGTGGACAGATCGGCCGCGCGGGCAATGATGTCGAGCCGGTGGCAGACGATCTCGTCGAGCATCTGCCGGTGCAGCATACCCGGGATCTTGTAGATCGAATCGACGTCCCACACCGAGATCACCGCCTCGACCGGAACGTTGGTGAACAGCGCGATCTTGCGCCGCTCCTCGTCGGGCAGCGGCCGATCGGTGCGGCAGAGCAGGATGTCGGCCTGGATGCCGATTTCGCGCAGCTCCTTCACCGAGTGCTGCGTGGGCTTGGTCTTGATCTCGCCGGCCGACTTGATGTAGGGCACCAGGGTGAGATGGATGTAGCAGGTGTTCTTCTGCCCGAGCTCGAGACGCATCTGGCGCACCGCCTCGAGGAACGGCAGCGACTCGATGTCGCCAACGGTGCCGCCGATCTCGACGATCGCCACGTCGGCGCCCTGCGCGCCGCGCTGCACGAAGAGCTTGATCTCGTCGGTGATGTGCGGGATCACCTGCACCGTGCGCCCGAGGTAGTCGCCGCGGCGCTCCTTCTTGATGACGCTCTCGTAGATCTGGCCGGTGGTGAAGTTGTTGCACCGGCGCATGCGGTTCGTCTGGAACCGCTCGTAGTGGCCGAGATCGAGGTCGGTCTCGGCGCCGTCCTCGGTCACGAACACCTCTCCGTGCTGGAAAGGGCTCATCGTGCCGGGATCGACGTTGATGTAGGGGTCTAGCTTGAGGAGGGTGACCTTGATGCCGCGGGATTCGAGAATCGCGGCTAGCGACGCGGCGGCTATACCCTTGCCCAGGGACGAAACCACCCCGCCCGACACGAATACATACTTGGTCATCGACGAACCATGAGTCGGGATGGGGAAGTCTACCCCAATTCGCCTGCCCGCTCAATTTGCCCGAGGGCCCCGAGCGAGATTTTTCGGCAGCGTGCAAATTCGCACGCTGCCGCCCACGGTGCCGCTTGCGCTCTGGAGGCAGACGCGCCGCTGCGGGGTGACGCGGCCCAGGGTGCCGCGCGCGGGTGCGCGCCGACTCGACCCTGCGCGCGCCTGGCGCTGCCGCGGCGGCCACACGCTGCGCCTCGAGCACACTGCTTCGCCGCGCGAGGAGCACGGGTCGAAAACGCCCCGCCGGCGCGTCCCGCCGCATCGCACGGCTGCGGCCGACCGCGGCGACGCCAGCGATCCGCGCGCAGGGGCGCAAGCCCGCGCGCGCCGTCTCCACTATACTGACCGGCCGCGCCCGCGGTCCGCCCCGGAAACGATGATCGACCACCTGGACCATCTCGTCCTCACCACGCACGATCCCGAGCGTTGCATCGACTTCTACACGCGCGCGCTCGGGATGCAGCTCGAGCGCTTTGGCGAGGGCCGCCTCGCGCTGCGCTTCGGCGACCAGAAGATCAACCTCCACGTCTCCGGTCGGGAGTTCGAGCCCAAGGCCGCGCGGCCCACGCCCGGCAGCCTGGATCTGTGCTTCATCGCCTCGGTGCCGCTTGCCGAGGTGATGGCGCGCCTGCGCACGGCCGGGGTCGCGATCGTCGAGGGGCCGGTGCCGAAGACCGGCGCCGCGTACCCGCTCCGCTCGGTCTACGTGCGCGATCCGGATCTCAACCTCATCGAGCTCTCCGAGCGTGCCGACGGCAATTGACGCGGCGGTGCTCGAGCGCTGGATCGGCCGGACCGAGGAAGCCGCCGACACGGTCACCGCCTTCCCGGTCGCGGCGCTCGCGGCGACGCTCGATCGCGACGATCCCTCCCCGCGCGAGGGTGATGCGCTGCCGCCGCTGTGGCACTGGCTCTACTTTCTGCCGGTATACCGCCACGCGGAAGCCGGGTCCGACGGACACCGGGCGCGTGGCGCTTTCCTGCCGCCTGTCGAGCTGCCGCGGCGGATGTGGGCCGGCAGCCGCATGACGTTCACGCGTGCGCTGCGCGTCGGCGAGCGCGTGCACCGCGTCTCGACCGTGGCCGACGTGAAACACAAGAGCGGCCGCAGCGGCGCGCTCGTCTTCGTGGTCGTGCGCCACGAGGTCGGCGGCGCTGCTGGGCACGCGCTCACCGAGGAGCACGACATCGTCTACCGCGACGCGCCGCGGCCAGGCGAGCCGCTGGCCGCGCCGCAGGCAGCGCCCGTCGAAGCCGACTGGACGCGCGAGGTCGCACCCGATCCGCTGCTGCTGTTCCGCTACTCGGCGCTCACGTTCAACGGCCACCGCATCCACTACGACCGGCGCTACTGCACCGACGTCGAGGGCTATCCCGGCCTGGTGGTGCACGGGCCGCTGCTCGCCACGCTGCTGCTCGACCTGCTGCGCCGCGAGCGCCCGCAAGCGCGAGTGACTTCGTTCCGCTTCCGTGCCGTGAGCCCGGTCTTCGACACCGCGCCGCTCACCGTTTGCGGTGCGCCGCTGCCCGGCGGGCACGAGGCGCGGCTGTGGGTCCGCCGTCAGGACGGCGCGCTCGCGATGGACGCCACCGCGACGCTCGCCTGAGCCGCGCCGCCCGCGCCCACTTCGACAGCAACCTTCTCCACCCGAGCCGGCCATGCATTCCAAGCTCGACCGCTTTCCCGAGATCCGCGAGGCCGTCGGCGCGCTGTGCGCGCGCTTCCCCGGCGAATACTGGCGCGAGCGCGACGAGGCGCGCGAGTACCCCGAGGCGTTCGTCGAGGCGCTCACCCAGGCCGGCTGGCTCGGCGCGCTGATCCCGCAGCAGTACGGCGGCTCGGGACTTGGCATCGCCGAGGCCTCGGTGATCCTCGAGAGCATCAACCGCGCCGGCGGGAACTCGGCCGCCTGCCACGCCCAGATGTACATCATGGGCACGATCCTGCGCCACGGCTCGGAGGAGCAGAAGCGCCGCCACCTGCCGCGCATCGCCAGCGGCGAAGTGCGGCTGCAGGCGTTCGGCGTCACCGAGCCGACCACCGGCACCGATACGACCAAGCTCAAGACGACGGCGGTCCGCAAGGGCGACCGCTACGTCGTGAGCGGACAGAAGGTGTGGACCTCGCGCGTCCAGCACTCCGGACCTCATGCTTCTCCTCGCGCGCACCACGCCGCTTGCGGAGGTGAAGCGCAAGGGCGACGGACTGTCGGTGTTCCTCGTCGAGCTCGACGCCGGGGCCGCCAAGGGCATGACCGTGCGACCGATCCGCAACATGATGAACCACGAGACGAACGAGGTGTTCTTCGACGGCCTCGAGGTGCCGGCGGGGAACCTGGTCGGCGAGGAAGGCAGGGGCTTTCGCTACGTCCTCGACGGCATGAACGCCGAACGCATCCTGATCGCCGCGGAGTGCGTCGGCGACGGCTACTGGTTCGTCGAGAAGGCCTCCGGCTACGCGCGCGAGCGCGTCGTCTTCGACCGTGCGATCGGCGAGAACCAGGGCGTGCAGTTCCCGATCGCGCGCGCCTACGTGAACGTCGAGGCCGCCAACCTGATGCGCTACCGCGCCGCCGAGCTCTTCGACCGCGGCGAGCCGTGCGGGGCCGAGGCGAACATGTCGAAGCTGCTCGCCGCCGACGCCTCTTGGGGAGGCGGCCAACGTCTGCCTGCAGACGCACGGCGGCTTCGGCTTCGCCGCCGAGTACGACGTCGAGCGCAAGTTCCGCGAGACGCGTCTCTTCCAGGTCGCGCCGATCTCCACCAACCTCATCCTCTCCTACGTCGCCGAGCACGTGCTCGAGTTACCGCGGTCGTTTTGAGCCGCCGGCGCCTCTCGGGCGCGCCGTCCGCCACGGGTGTGGCTTGTGGCGGGCAGTCGTGTGTTGACTGGTTGCCGCAACCCGGCTGTGAAGGGGCGCGGAACCCCTTCCCCCGTCTGCCGCAGGGCGTTTGCGGCCGTAGGCGCCGGGCGGGCGCAGCCGCCGACACCGCGCTCAGTCTTCGGCGCCTCAGCTCGCCAGCTCGGCGCGGTGCCGGTAATGCTCCAGCGCCTCGGGGTTCGCGAGCGCCTCGACGTTCTTCACCGGCTGCCCGTGCACCACGTTGCGCACCGCGAGCTCGACGATCTTGCCGCTCTTGGTGCGCGGGATGTCGGCGACCTGCACGACCTTCGCCGGCACGTGGCGCGGGGTGGTGTTGGCGCGGATCTGCGCCTTGATCTTCGCAACCAGCGCGTCGTCGAGCGCGAGCCCCTCGCGCAGCTTGACGAAGAGCACCACGCGCACGTCGTTGTCCCAGTCCTGGCCGATCACCAGCGATTCGGCCACCTCCTCGAGCCGCTCCACCTGACGGTAGATTTCGGCGGTGCCGATGCGCACACCGCCGGGGTTGAGCGTCGCGTCCGAGCGGCCGTAGATGATCATGCCGTCGTGCGCGGTGAGCTCGCACCAGTCGCCGTGGCACCAGACCCCGGGATACTTCTCGAAGTACGCGGCGCGGTACTTCGATCCGTCCGGGTCGTTCCAGAAGTGCACCGGCATCGACGGGAACGGCTTCGTGCAAACGAGCTCGCCCTTCTCCCCGCGCACCGGCCGGCCGCCCTCGCCGAACACCTCGACCTTGAGGCCGAGCGCCCGGCACTGGATTTCGCCGCGCCATACCGGAAGGATCGGGTTGCCGAGCACGAAGCAGCCGACGATGTCGGTTCCGCCCGAGATCGACGACAGGCACACGTCGCGCTTGACCGCGCGGTAGACGTAGTCGAAGCCTTCGGCGACCAGCGGCGAGCCGGTCGACATGATCGTGCGCAGGTGCTCGAGCCGGTGCGTCTCGATCGGCCGCAGGCCGTCCTTGTTGCACTTGTCGATGTACTTCGCCGAAGTGCCGAAGTGCGTCATGCGCTCGGCATCGGCGAGGTCGAACAGGATCCGGCCGCCGCGCACGAACGGCGAGCCGTCGTACAGCAGCAGCGTCGCGCCGCAGGCGAGGCCCGAGGCAAGCCAGTTCCACATCATCCAGCCGCAGGTGGTGAAGTAGAACAAGCGGTCGCCGTGCTTGACATCGGCGTGCAGGAGATGCTCGGAGAGGTGCTTCAGCAGCACGCCGCCCGTCCCGTGCACGATGCACTTCGGCACGCCGGTGGTGCCGGAGGAGTACAGGATGTAGAGCGGATGGTTGAACGGCACTTGCGCGAAATCGATCCGTCCAGGCGCCGCGTCGGCGACGAAATCGGGCAGCGTCGCGGCTTTCGACACGCTCGCCACGTCGGGCGCATCGGCCAAGTACGGCACCACGACCACCCGTTCGACGGTCGGCAGGCGCGCGACGATCTCGCGCACCTTCTCGAGCGAGTCGATCGCCCTGCCGTTGTACCAGTAGCCGTCGGCGGCGATCAGCACCTTCGGCTCGATCTGCCCGAAGCGGTCGAGCACGCCCTGCACCCCGAAATCCGGCGAGCACGACGACCAGATCGCGCCGAGGCTGGCGGTGGCCAGCATCCCGATCACCGCCTCGGGCATGTTCGGCAGGTACGCGCCGACGCGGTCTCCGGGGCCCACGCCCGCCGCGTGCAGCGCCTGAGCGAGGCGCGCGACGGCGTCGTAGAGCTCGCGGTGCGAGAGCCGCCGCACGACCTTGTCCTCGCCCCAGAAGACCATCGCCTCGGTGTCGTCGCGCAGCCGCAGCAGGTTCTCGGCGAAGTTCAGGCGCGCGTCGGGGAAGAAGCGCGCGCCGGGCATACGGTCGGCGTCCGCCACGACGCGGCTGCCCTGCTCGGAAGCGCGCACCGCGCCGAACTTCCACACCGACTGCCAGAACCTCTCCGGCTGCTCGACCGTCCACTCGTAGAAGGCCGGGTAGGTGTTGCGCTTGAGCCCCCAGTCGTGCACCGCCATGCGCGCGAAGCGCGTGAGGTTCGCGTGCTCGACCCGGTCCTGGCTCGGCTCCCACAGCGGTCGCTCTCGCTTTCCCATCGTGCTCATTCCTCGATGATCTGTCTGATGCCCTGCGGCAGCGCGGTCGAGCGCCCCTTGGCGAAGTCGACCCACACGACTTTCGCGGCGCCCTCGGCATATACGGTTCGCGCGTCATAGCTCGGCCGCAACTCGAGCCACGTCTCGAAGCTCGAACGGCCGGCCCTGCCGGCAAACATGCGCACCTCGACCGTACCCGGGTAGACGAGCTCCTTCAGGAAGGAACAGCTCGCGTTGACGATCACCGGCCCTGTGCCGCGCGGATCGAACGCGACGCCCAGGCCGTCGAACCACGAGATGCGGGCCTGCTCCATGTAGCGGAAGTACACGGTGTTGTTCACGTGGCCCATCGCGTCCAGGTCGCCCCAGCGGATCGGGACGAGCTCGGTGTGCACGAGCGTGCGGCGCTGAAGCGTCACGGACGGGTCGTTCGTCTAAGAGTTGGCCGCGGACCGCGCGAGCAGAACAGGGCGGCGCCGAAAGAGCGGCACGAAGAATTATACAATCGGCACATTGGACGCGGCGCCGGACGCCGTCCGCAGACCCGAACAAGCGAGGGGCCGGAGCGATGCAGCGCGAATCGATGCAGTACGACGTCGTGATCGTCGGCGGCGGTCCGGCAGGGCTCGCTTGCGCCATCCGCCTGAAACAGCTCGCCGCCGCGGCCGGCCGCGACATCGGCGTGTGCCTGATCGAGAAGGGCTCCGAGATCGGCGCGCACATCCTGTCGGGCGCGGTGATCGAGCCGCGCAGCCTGAACGAGCTCATCCCGGACTGGAAGGCGAAAGGTGCGCCGCTCGAGACCCCGGTGCGCGAAGACCGGATGGTGCTGCTCACCGAGCGCAGCGCCTACCGGCTGCCGCTGCCGCCGTTCCTGCACAACGAGGGCAACTACATCATCAGCCTCGGCAACCTGTGCCGGTGGCTAGGGCGCGAGGCCGAGGCCCTCGGGGTGGAGATCTACCCCGGCTTCGCCGCCGCGGAGGTGCTCTACCACGAGGACGGCAGCGTCAAGGGCGTCGCGACCGGCGACATGGGCATCGCCAAGGACGGCAGCAGGACCGAAAGCCACCAGCCCGGCGTCGAGCTGCACGCGAAGCAGACCGTTTTCGCGGAGGGGTGCCGGGGCTCGCTCACCAGGACGCTCTTCAAGCGCTTCGGGCTGCGCGAGGGCGTCGACCCGCAGACCTACGGCATCGGCATCAAGGAGCTGTGGGGAGGTCGCGCCCGAGAAGCACCGACCCGGCTTTGTCTTCCACAGCATCGGCTGGCCGCTCGACGCGCGCACCTACGGCGGCGCGTTCCTCTACCACCTCGAGCGCAACCTGGTCGCGGTGGGGTTCGTGGTCGGGCTCGACTACCAGAACCCCTACCTCTCGCCGTTCGACGAGTTCCAGCGCTTCAAGACCCACCCGGAGGTGCGGCCGACGTTCGAGGGCGGCCGGCGCGTCGCCTACGGGGCGCGCGCGATCTCCGAAGGCGGCTTCCAGTCGCTGCCGAAGCTCAGCTTCCCCGGCGGTCTGCTCGTCGGCGACACCGCCGGCTTCCTGAACGTGCCCAAGATCAAGGGCACGCACACGGCGATGAAGTCGGGCATGGTCGCCGCGGAGGCGCTGCTCGACGCGCTCGGCGAGGGCGCGCCGCGCGAGGTGAAGGACTACCCGGAGGGGGTCCGCGCATCCTGGCTCTGGGACGAGCTCTACCGCGTCCGCAACATCCGCCCCTCGTTCCGCTGGGGCATGTGGTCGGGGCTCGCGTACGCCGCCATCGACCAGTATGTCCTCCAGGGCCGTGCGCCGTGGACGTTCCGCATCCACGCCGACCACGCGCAGCTGCGCAAGGCGGCCGAGTCGCGTCCGATCGCCTATCCGAAGCCCGATGGCGTCATCGCGTTCGACAAGCTCTCCTCGGTCTACCTCTCGGGGGTGAACCACGAGGAGAACCAGCCCTCGCACCTCACGCTGGCCGATCCCGCAGTGCCGATCACGGTGAATCTCGCGCTCTACGACGCGCCCGAGCAGCGCTACTGCCCGGCAGGGGTCTACGAAATCGTGCGTGACGCCGACGGATCGAATCCGCGGCTCCAGATCAACGCCCAGAACTGCGTCCACTGCAAGACCTGCGACATCAAGGACCCGACCCAGAACATCCACTGGGTGGTACCGCAGGGCGGCGAGGGGCCGAGCTATCCGAACATGTGAGCACTCAGACTTAATATGTTACATTAGCTTGTTGGTATATTATATTGATGTATAAGCATAATACTAGATCGACTGGCGGCGATCAGCGCACCCTCCAGCGCGCGTTCGTGCGCAAAGCATGAGCGCGTCGACCCCACCGCGCGTGCGCACGGTCGAGTGGGACGATCCCGGTGCGGGCGCCCGGGCCGGCGCGAGCATGGCGGGCCTCGACTACCTGAAGGCGATCATCCGCGGCGCGGTGCCCGCCGCGCCGCTCGCGCGCGTGCTCGGCTTCGTGCTCGCCGAAGTGGAATCCGGCCGCGCCGTGTTCGAGATCGAGCCGATGGAGTTCCATTACAACCCGATCGGCTCGGTGCACGGCGGCGTGGCCTGCACCCTGCTCGACTCTGCGATGGGCTGCGCGGTGCACACCACGCTGCCCGCCGGTACCGGCTACACGACCGCCGAGCTCAAGGTGAATCTCGTACGCGCGATCACCACCGCGACCGGGCTGCTGCGCGCCGAGGGGAAGGTGATCCACCGCGGCGGCCGCATCGCCACCGCCGAGGGCCACCTGCGCGATCGCGAAGGCCGCCTCTACGCCCACGGCACGACGACCTGCCTGATCCTCGCGCACGCGAGCGGCAAGACCCCGCCCGCCGAGGGCGTGCGGGACAGTTGAAACACGCGCCTGCGACACCGTTCGCGGCGCACTCCTGCCACCCGCCGCGCGGCGCATCGCCGAGGGCGCGGGATGCGCGCATACTAGGGCTCCGGAAGCGGACCGCGCGTCGGCCGCCCCGCCCGATGGCGGGGCCCGGCATCGCCAAGAGAGCCGCGCCGCCCACCACCAGGAGGGCGAAATGCTGAAGAAGGTCATTCCGGTCGAGGACGCGATCGCGATCGTGCAGGACGACGATGTCCTCGCCACCACCGGCTACGGCGGCAACGGCACCCCCGACCAGCTCGTCGTCGCCCTCGAACGGCGCTTTCTCGACACCGGCGCGCCGCGCAATCTCACGCTGTTCTTCGCCGGCGGCCAGGGCGACGCGAAGGAGAAGGGGTTAAACCGCCTCGGTCACGAGGGGCTCGTCAAGCGTACCGTCGGCGGCCATTACGGGCTCATGCCCAAGATCGCCGCGCTCGTGACCGCCAACGCGATCGAAGCCTACAATTTTCCCGAGGGCGTGATCACGCATCTCTACCGGGACATCGCGGCGGGCAAGCCCGGCACGTTGTCCCGGGTCGGTCTCGGCACGTTCGTCGACCCGCGCCAGGAGGGCGGCAAGATGAACGACCGCACCACCGAGGATCTCGTGCAGGTGCTGAGCATCTTCGGGCACGAGTACCTCTACTACCGCGGGATGCCGATCAAGATCGCGTTCATCCGCGGCACCACCGCGGATCCGGACGGCAACATCACCATGGAGAAGGAATCGCTCATCCTGGAGAACCTCGCAATGGCGATCGCGGCCAAGAACTCGCACGGCTACGTCATCTGCCAGGTCGAGCGGATCGCTGCCGAAGGCACGCTGGACGCGAGGCAGGTGAAGATCCCCGGCAGCCTCGTCGACTGCGTCGTGGTCGCCGACCCCGAGCATCACATGCAGACCTACGGCACCCAGTACAACCCGGCGTTCTCCGGCGAGGTCAGAGTGCCGTTGCGCTCCATCAGGCCGCTGCCGCTCGACGAGCGCAAGGTGATCGCGCGCCGCGCGGCAATGGAGCTCGGCGCGAACAGCGTCGTGAACTTCGGCCTCGGCATGCCGGACTGCATCCCGACCGTCGCGAGCGAAGAGAAGATCCACGATCTCATGACCCTCACGGTCGATCCCGGCGTGATCGGTGGCGTGCCGATGGGCGGGCTCGACTTCGGCGCGGCGGTGAACTGGCAGGCGGTGATCGACCACTGCTCGCAGTTCGACTTCATCGACGGCGGCGGGCTGGACGCCGCCTTCCTCGGATTTCGCCGAGTGCGACCGCGAAGGCAGCGTGAACGCGAGCCGTTTCGGCGGCCGCATTGCCGGCTGCGGCGGCTTCGTCAACATCAGCCAGAACGCGAAGAAGGTCGTTTTCGTCTCGAACTTCGCGGCGGGCGGCGCCGAGTACGCGATCGAGGACGGGCGCCTGCGCATCGTCAAGGAAGGCAAGCACGTGAAGTTCGTCGAGCGCCTCGGCCAGGTGACGTTCAACGGTCCGCTCGCCGCGCGGGACGAGCAGGAAGTGCTCTACGTGACCGAGCGCTGCGTGTTCCGCCTGACGCCCGATGGCCTGCGGCTCGCCGAGGTGGCGCCGGGAGTGGACATCGAGCGCGACATCCTCGCACGGCTGCCGTTCGTGCCGATCGTAGGCGCACCGGCGTCGATGGACGCCGCCATCTTCCAGCACCCGCCGATGGGTCTGCGCGAGCGCATGCTCGACATCCACATCGACGACCGCCTGTCCTACGACCCGGAGACCAACACCGTCTTCATGAACTATGCCGGGATGCGCGTGAAGGACAAGCGCGACGTCGACACGATCGTCGCGGCCGTGGATCGCCTGCTCGAACCCCTCCGCAGGCGCGTCAACTCAATCGTCAACTACGACGGTTTTTCGATCGACGACGACGCCGTGGCCGACTACATGGAGGCGGTCCGCCACGTCGAGCAGACCTACTACCTGAAGGTCTCCCGCTACACGAACAGTGGATTCATGCGGCTGAAGCTCGGCCAGGAGCTGGAGAAGCGGCGCTTGTCCGCGCGCGTGTTCGAGACCGGCCGCGAGGCCCGCCGCGAGCTCGGCGCGCCCGCCCGCTCGCGGGGAGGCTCTGCCTGAATCACCCCCGCGACGGTGCGGATCCGGAAAGTCGCCGATTCTTTCGCGCACGATCCCCGCTTGCGCGGGCACGGCGACCCTCTGCAGAGCTTCCCTAGAACTGCTCGGCGGCGAGCGCCATGACGCCGGCTGCACCACCGGTGACCGTCTCGCGCAGGCCAGGCGCCTGCGCGAGGTAGTGATCCGCAAAGAAGCGCGCGGTAGCGATCTTGGCCGTCAAGAACCCGGCGTCGCCCTCGCCCTTCGCGACCTTCGCCTGCGCCGCGAGCGCGGCGCGCGCCATCTGCCAGCCGCCGGCGACGATCCCCATCAGCTTCAGGAACGGTACCGAGCCGGCGTGCACCGCCTTGATATCGGTGGCGTAGGTGTCGACGATCCAGCCCACGCACTGCTCGACCGCCTTGGCGCCCGCGGCCAGGTGGCGCGCCATCGCCGCGAAGTCCTCGCCCTCGACGGCCTTCAGCGCGCGCAGCGTTGCCTTCATGTCCTTGATCACGGCCTTCGCCGTCGCGCCGGCCTCGCGCGCGATCTTACGCCCGACCAGGTCGTTCGCCTGGATCGAGGTGGTCCCCTCGTAGATCGTGGTTATGCGCGCGTCGCGGTAGTACTGCGCCGCGCCGGTCTCTTCGATGTAGCCCATGCCGCCGTGGACCTGGATGCCGAGCGAGGCCACCTCGATCGAGGTTTCGGTGAACCAGCCCTTCACGACCGGGATCATCAGGTCGACGAATGCCTGCGCCTTATGGCGCTCCTTTTTCGCTGCGGTGGCGGTGCGCGCGGTCGAGCGCCGCGGCCACGACGTAGGCGAGCGCCCGCATGGCCTCGGTGGCGGCGCGCATGCTCATCAGCATCCGCCGCACGTCCGGGTGGTGGATGATGGTCACCGCCTGCGAGCCCGACCCAGCGAGATCGCGGCTCTGCACCCGCTCCTTGGCGTACGTGGCCGCCTTCTGGTACGCCCGCTCGGAGATCGCGAGGCCCTCCATGCCGACCGCGAACCGCGCCGCGTTCATCATGATGAACATGTACTCGAGCCCGCGGTTCTCCTCGCCGACCAGGTAGCCGATCGCGCCGTCCTGCTCGCCGTACGCCATCACGCAGGTCGGGCTCGCGTGGATGCCGAGCTTCTCCTCGAGCTTGATGCACTGCACGTCGTTGCGCTCGCCGAGCGAGCCGTCGGCGTTCACCAGGAACTTCGGCACGACGAAGAGCGAGATACCCTTCACCCCCGGCGGCGCGTCGGGCGTGCGCGCGAGCACCAGGTGCACGATGTTCTCGGACCAGTCGTGTTCGCCGTAGGTGATGAAGATCTTCTGGCCCTTCACTCGGTAGTGGTCGCCTTCGCGCGCCGCGCGCGCCTTCACGAGCGCGAGATCCGAGCCGGCCTGCGGCTCGGTCAGGTTCATCGTGCCCATCCAGGTGCCGGAGACCATGTTCGGCAGGAATTTCTTCTTCAGCGCGTCGCTCCCGCGCAGGAGCAGCGCCTCGGTCGCGCCGACGGTGAGCATCGGCCCGAGCGAGAACGAGAGGTTCGCCGACTTCCACATCTCGAGCGCCGCGGTGCCGACGAGCTTCGGCAGCCCCTGGCCGCCGTACTGGGCCGGGCCCTCGAGCGCGGGCCAGCCCGCCTCGGCGAACTGCCGGTAGGCTTCCTTGAAGCCGCGCGGCGTGGTGACCGCAGCGCCGTCGAGCCGCGATCCCTCCCGGTCGCCGACGGCGTTGAGCGGCGCGAGCACCTCGCTCGAGAATCGAGCGTTCTCCTCGAGGATCTGCTCGACGACGTCCGTGGTCACCTCCTTGCAGCCGCGCAGCTTGGGAAGCTGGTCCAACCCGGCCAGCTCCTTCATCACGAACAGCATGTCCTGGATCGGTGCGGTGTAGCTCATTGTGCTCGCCTGTCCGCCGGGGTGAAGCGGGTCACCCCAGCTCCTTGATCAGATCGGGAACCACCTTGAAGAGATCGCCGACGATGCCGTAGTCGGCCACCTGGAAGATCGGCGCCTCCTCGTCCTTGTTGATGGCGACGATCACGCGGCTGTCCTTCATGCCGGCGAGGTGCTGAATCGCCCCGGAGATGCCGACCGCGATGTAGAGCTCCGGCGCGACGATCTTGCCGGTCTGGCCGACCTGCCAGTCGTTCGGCACGAAGCCGGCGTCGACCGCCGCGCGCGAGGCGCCCATCGCCGCGTTCAGCCGGTCGGCGAGCGGCTCGAGCATCTTGAAGTTCTCGCCCGAGCCCATGCCGCGGCCGCCGGACACGATGATCTTGGCGGAGGTGAGTTCGGGCCGCTCGCTCTTGGTGAGCTCGCGCCCCACGAGGCTCGAGAGCCCGGCGTCCGAGCCGGCCGCAGCGCTCTCCACCGCGCCGGCGCCCCCGGTCGCGGAAGCCGCATCGAAGCCGGTCGATCGCACGGTGATCACCTTCACCGCGTCCTTCGACTGCACGGTCGCGAGCGCGTTGCCGGCGTAGATCGGCCGCACGAACGTGTCCGCGCTCTTGACCTCGACGATCTCCGAGATCTGCGCGACGTCGAGCAGCGCGGCGACGCGCGGCATGACGTTCTTGCCGAAGGTCGAGGCCGGCGCAAGCACGTGGCTGTAGCTCTTCGCCAGGCCGGCGACGAGCGGCGCGACGTTCTCGGCCAGCTCGTCCTTGTAGTGCGGCGCGTCCACGAGCAGCGCCTTCTTGACGCCCGCGGCCTTCGCCGCGGCCTCGGCGGCCGCCTGGCAGCCGGCGCCGGCCACCAGCACGTGGACGTCGTCGCCCAGCTTGGCAGCGGCGCCGAGCGTATGCAGCGTCGATTCCTTGAGCGCCTTGTTGTCGTGCTCGGCGATGACCAGGATCGGCATGTACGGTTCCTTCTCCAGACAAGCCCCGCCTGCGCGGGATGGTGCTTCAATCGCTCTGCCCTGCCGCGGGATCCGCGCTTTCGCGGGGATGATCAGCGCGCGCGCTAGATCACTTTCGCTTCGTTCTTCAGCTTCTCTACCAGCGTCTTCGCGTCGGCCACCTTGGCGCCGGCCTTGCGCTTCGGCGGCTCCTCGACCTTGAGCGTGGCCAGGCGCGGCGCGACGTCCACCCCGAGCGCATCGGGCTTCAGCGTCTCGAGCGGCTTCTTCTTCGCTTTCATGATGTTCGGCAGCGTCACGTACCGGGGCTCGTTCAGCCGCAGGTCGGTGGTGACCACCGCCGGAAGCTTGAGGTCGAGCGTTTCCAGCCCGCCGTCGACCTCGCGCGTCACCGTGATTCTCTCGCCTTCGACCTTCACCTTGTACGCGAAGGTCCCCTGCGACCATCCGAGCAGCGCGGCGAGCATCTGTCCGGTCTGGTTCGCATCGTCGTCGATCGCCTGCTTGCCGAGGATCACGAGCTTCGGGCTCTCCTTGTCGGCGATCGCCTTCAGGAGCTTCGCGACCGCCAGCGGCTGCAGCTCGGCATCGGTCTCCACCAGGATCGCGCGGTCGGCGCCGATCGCGAGCGCGGTGCGAAGCGTCTCCTGGCACGCAGGCACGCCGCACGAGATCGCGACGACCTCGGTCGCCATGCCTGCCTCCCTGAGCCGCACGGCCTCCTCGACCGCGATCTCGTCGAACGGGTTCATCGACATCTTGACGTTGGCCGTCTCCACGCCGGAGCCGTCGCTCTTCACGCGGACCTTGACGTTGTAGTCGACGACGCGTTTGACGGGCACCAGGACCTTCATCGATGCGCTCCTCCTCGCCGGCAAAGGCGCGATTATAAACTCAACGGAGCATCAGACCGATCAGGCGCCCGAAGCGTGTGCCGTACGGGGGCTGCAGCAGCGCAAGGCCATTCAGGCGGCGCTGGTAGTACACGCCGCGCAGCTTGCTGAAAGCGTCGAAGCCTTCGCGGCCGTGGTATACGCCCATTCCGCTCGGCCCGACGCCGCCGAAAGGGAGCGCGTCCTGCGCGACGTGCAGCATGGTGTCGTTCACGGTGACTCCGCCGCTCATCGTGCCGTGCAGGATGCGATCCACGCTACTGCGGTCGTCGCTGAACGCGTAGAGCGCGAGCGGGCGCGGCCGCGCGTTGACGAAGCCGATCGCGTCGGCGAGCCGCTCGTACGGTACGATCGGCAGCAGCGGTCCGAAGATCTCCTCCTGCATCACCCGCATGCCGAGGTCGACGTCCGTCAGGGCGGTAGGCGCGAGCTTGCGGGCGGCCGGATCCGACGGTTCCGGGTGCAGCGGGTGCAGCCGCGCGCCCAGGCGCGCGGCGTCCTCGAGGTACCCGGCCAGTCGCGCGTAATGGCGGTCGCTCGCGATCGAGGTGTAGGCGGAGGCGCGCAGCGACGGGAAGAATCCCTGGACCGCGCGTGCGGCGGCGACGAGAAACGCCCCCACCCGGTCGGCGGGCACCAGCGCGTAGTCCGGTGCTACGCAGGTCTGCCCGGCGTTTGCGCACTTGCCGTAGAGAACGCGCCGGGCCGCGAGCTCGATCGGGAAATCGTGGCACACGATAGCGGGCGACTTGCCGCCGAGCTCGAGCGTCACCGGCGTGAGGTTGTCGGCGGCCCCGCGCATCACCTCCCGCCCGACCCGCGTCGATCCGGTGAACAGCAGATGATCGAAAGGCAGGCGCACGAACGCTTCGGCAATCTCGACGCCGCCGGTGACCGCCGCCACCTCGTCCGCGGCGAACGTGTCCGCGATCAGCTGCGCGAACTCTTCGCCGAAGCGCGGCGCGGCCTCGGAGAGCTTGATCATGACACGGTTGCCGGCCGCCAGCGCGCTCACCAGCGGTCCTGCGGCCAGGTACAGCGGATAGTTCCAGGGCACGACGATGCCCACCACGCCGAGCGGCTGACGATGCAGGCGCGCATAACCGGGCCGGTGCCAGAGCGAGACCGGACGCCGCTCGGGCTTCGCCCAGCGGGCAAGGTGGCGTGCGGTATAGCGGATCGCCTCCAGCGAGGTGAACACCTCCGCGAGGAGGGTTTCCTGCGGCGCGCGGTTGCCGAAATCGGCCGAGATGGCATGAGCGATCGCGGGCGCTGCCGCCTTGATGGCGGTCGCCAAGCGGCCGAGCTGCGCCCGGCGGTGCGCCGCCGTCGGCATCGGATCGCGCCGATACGCCGCCCGCTGCCCCTCGAGAATCGTCCGGAGGCGCTCGACGTCGCCGGCCGGCGCTGCGCTGCGGTTCATCCGCGTAATTATAGGCGGTGCACCGGACGGTCCCGTAGAACGCGGGCTCTAATCGCCGCACTGCGCGGCGCAGGGCGCGCGGCGCTTGCCAGTGCGCCGGCTTCTCCCTACCCTTGCGCCTTCCGGTCCTGCACCCCATGCCTCGCCCGCTCGAACACGTTCGCGTTCTCGATCTCACCCGCATCCTCGCCGGGCCGTGGGCGACGCAGAACCTCGCCGATCTCGGCGCCGAGGTGATCAAGATCGAGCGGCCGCGCACCGGCGACGACACGCGCTCGTGGGGCCCGCCGTGGCTTCCCGGCAAGTGCGGCGCCGAGTCGCGCGAGGCAGCCTACTTCCTCTCGGTCAACCGCGGCAAGAAGTCGGTGACGCTCGATCTCTCGCGGCCCGAAGGGCAGGCACTGTGCCTTGCGCTCGCAGCCGAGTGCGACGCCCTTGTGGAGAACTACAAGGTCGGCGATCTCGCGCGCTACGGGCTCGACTACGCGGCCGTGCGCAAGGCCAACCCGCGCATCGTGTACTGCTCGGTCACCGGCTTCGGACAGGACGGGCCGCTTGCCGCGCGCCCGGGCTATGATTTCATCTTCCAGGGCATGGGCGGGCTGATGAGCATCACCGGCGAGCGCGATGACCGGCCCGGCGGCGGCCCGCAGAAGGTCGGCATCGCGATCACCGACGTCTTGACCGGGATGTACGCGAGCCTCGCGATCACCGCCGCCCTCGCCCATCGCGACCGCAGCGGCGCCGGCCAGTACATCGACATGGCGCTGCTCGACTCGATCGTCGCGTTCAACGCGAACCAGATCCTGAACTTCTGGTGCTCGGGCGCGGTTCCGAAGCGCTACGGCAATGCGCACGCGAACATCGTGCCTTACGAGGTCTTTCCGACCGCCGACGGACACATCATCCTCGCGGTTGGAAACGACGGCCAGTACGCCGCGTTCTGCCGCGTCGCCGGACGCGCCGAGCTCGCCGACGATGCGCGCTTTCGCACCAATCCCGACCGGGTCCGCAACCGCGAGGTGCTGCTGCCGATCGTGCGCGACATCTTGCGCGGCCGCGCGAGCGCGGACTGGCTGGCGGCGCTCGAGGCGGCCGGCGTGCCATGCGGGCCGATCAACGACATGGCACAGGTATTCGAGAATCCGCAGGTGCGCCACCGCGGCATGCGGATCGACATCCCGCACGCGCTCGGCGTCGCCGTGCCCAGCGTCGCGAGCCCGATGCGCTTCTCGGAGACGCCGGTCGCCTACGAGGTCCCGCCGCCGATGCTCGGCCAGCACACGCGCGAGGTGCTCGGCACGCTCCTCGGCAAGACCGACGCCGAGCTCGACGCGCTCGCCGCAGCCGGGATCATCTGAGCGGCGGGGGACTGGAGAAACCGACCGCCCCGCTCGAGGCGCGCAGGAACGTCAGCGGCCGCGCACGGCTGGCGCCTGCGGCCGCACGCCCCTCCTCGCCGAGGTGGGGTGGCCGCGCAAGCGGCCGGAGTGGTGGCGCCGAAGGCGCGGAGCCCCTCCTTCTCACGGAGGGGTGCCGGCGAAGCCGGCGGGGTGGTGCGTGCGTCGCGCGAAAGCGTCAGCGGCTGCGGCCGGCTCGCCCTCGCCGCCCGGGTCCGCGGCAACTGTCGCTCTCGCCGACTGGCCGGAGTCCCGGGTCAGAAGTTCGTCGAACACGTTCATCGAGAGCAAGGCGCTCGACCAGGCTCGGACGCGACCACAGGCATGCGAAAAACCGCACGGTTCGTCGTCAGGCGAGGCGCGCGACGCCGCCGAGACCGGCCGTCTTGGCAAGGAGCGGAACGACGCCTGGCGGCGAGCCGTGCGGTTTATCGTCGACGGATCGCTGACTCGGGACTCTAGAGCGGCTTCCTCAGCCAGTGGCCGAGCTCGCCGATGATGCCGCGGCGGAAGGTGAGCACGCAGATGACGAAGATCGCCCCCTGCACCACCGTCACCCAGGCGCCGAGCTGGGCGAGGTAGTTGGCCATCGCGACGATCACGAAGGCGCCGACCACCGGACCGAACACCGTGCCGAGGCCGCCGACCAGCGTCATCAGCACCACCTCGCCGGACATGGTCCAGTGCACGTCGGTGAGCGAGGCGAGCTGGAACACGAGCGCCTTGGTCGCGCCGGCGAGCCCCGACAGTCCCGCCGAGAGCACGAACGCGAGCAACTTGTAGCGGTCGGTGTCGTAGCCGAGCGAGATCGCGCGCTGCTCGTTCTCCCGGATCGCTTTCAGCACCTGTCCGAACGGGGAGTGGATCACGCGAAAGATGAGCAGGAAACCGCCGAAAAACACCACCATCACGGTGGCGTACATTGCCCAAACGTTCGAGAGGTCGATGAGGCCGAACAGCCTGCCGCGCGGCACGGCCTGGATACCATCCTCGCCGCCGGTGAACGGCGCCTGCACGCAGAAGAAGTAGATCATCTGCGCCAGCGCGAGGGTGATCATCGCGAAGTAGATGCCCTGGCGCCGGATCGCGAGCAGCCCGACGAGCACGCCGAGGAAGGTGGCCGCCGCCGTGCCCGCGAGGATCGCGAGCTCGGGCGTGACGCCCCAGACCTTGGCGGCATGCGCGGACGCGTAGCTCGCCAGGCCGAAGAACATCGCGTGGCCGAACGAGAGCAGGCCGCCGTAGCCGATCAGCAGGTTGAAGGCGCACGCGAACAGCGCGAAGCACATCACCTTCATCAGGAACACCGCGTACAGCCCGGTCGCCGGGGCGACCAGGAAGAACGCGAGCATCAGGCCGAACGCGATCCACTGCGGGCGCAGGTCGGCCCGCGCCGCGCGCGTGCCGACCATCGCCGATTGCGCATTCGCCATCGCCGCTACCTCTGCCCGAAGAGTCCCTGCGGCCGCACCAGGAGCACGATCGCCATGATGATGAAGATCACGGTGTTGGAGGCCTCCGGATAGAACACCTTGGTGAGGCCCTCGATCACGCCGAGCGCGAAGCCGGTGACGATCGAGCCCATGATCGAGCCCATGCCGCCGATGACGACGACCGCGAACACCACGATGATGAGATCGGCGCCCATCAGCGGGTTGACCTGGTAGATCGGCGCCGCCATCACGCCGGCAAGCGCCGCCAGGCCGACGCCGAAGCCGTAGGTGAGCGTGATCATGCGCGGCACGTTGATGCCAAACGCCTGCACCAGCGCCGGGTTCTCGGTCGCCGCGCGCAGATACGCGCCGAGTCGGGTCTTCTCGATGACGAACCACGTCGCCAGGCACACCACGAGCGAGGCGACGACCACCCATGCGCGGTAGTTCGGCAGGAACATGAACCCGAGGTTGCGCCCGCCCTCCAGCCCCTTGGGAATGTTGTACGGCAGCCCGGACGAGCCGAACTCGTTGCGGAAGAGGCCCTGGATCACCAGCGCGAGCCCGAACGTGAGCAGCAACCCGTAGAGATGGTCGAGCTGGTACAGCCGCGCGAGCATCAGCCGCTCGATCACGATGCCGGTCGCGCCGACGATCACCGGCGCGAGGAGCAGCGCCCACCAGTATCCGAGCCCGAGCTTGCTCAGCAGGAAGTACGCGCAGAAGGCGCCCATCATGTACTGCGCACCGTGCGCGAAGTTGATGATGTTGAGCATCCCGAAGATCACCGCCAGCCCGAGCGAAAGCAGCGCGTAGAACGAGCCGTTGATCAGCCCGATCAGGAGCTGCCCGAAGAGCGCCTGCGTGGGGATGCCGAAGATCTCGGACATGGCGGGACCGGTCGCGCGGGTCAGGCGCGCGCCGGGGCCGTGCGGCCCTCGGCGCGCGCGCGCTACTTGACCAGCGGGCAGTTGCCGTCCTTCAGCGGCCGGAATGCCTGGTCGGCCGGGACGGTCGCGCGGACCTTGTAGTAGTCCCACGCGCCCTTCGACTCCGACGGCTTCTTCACCTCGAACAGGTACATCGGATGGATCTTGCGGCCGTCCTGCCGGACCATCCCCTTGCCGAAGATCGGATCGTCGGTCGGCATCTCCTTCATCTTCGCGATTACCTTCGGCCCGTCGTCCGACTTGAGCGCCTCGACCGACTTCAGGTAGTGCAGCACCGCCGAGTACACTCCGGCCTGCACCATCGTCGGCATCGCGCCCTTGTGTCCCTGCGCGAAGCGCTTGGACCAAGCGCGGGTCTGGTCGTTGAGGTCCCAGTAGAACGCCTCGGTGAGCAGCAGCCCTTGCGCCTTGTCGAGGCCGAGGGCGTGCACGTCGGTCAGGAACACGAGCAGACCGGCGAACTGCTGGCCGCCCGACGTGATGCCGAACTCCGCGCCCTGCTTGATCGCGTTGGTGGTGTCGGCCCCGGCGTTGGCGAGCCCGATCACCTTCGCCTTGGACGCCTGCGCCTGAAGCAGGAACGACGAGAAGTCGGAGCTCGGGAAGGGATGGCGCACCTTGCCGAGCACCTTGCCGCCGTTCTTCAGCACCACCGCCTCGGTGTCGCGCTCGAGCGCATGACCGAACGCGTAGTCCGCCGTGAGGAAGAACCAGGTGTTGCCGCCGGTCTTCACCACCGCGTTCGCGGTGCCGTTGGCGAGCGACCAGGTGTCATAGGTCCAGTGGATCGCGTTCGGCGAGCAGGCCTTGCCGGTCAGGTCGGAGGTCGCGCCAGTGGACACGATCAGCGCCTTGTTCTTCTGCCGCGTCACCTCGTTCACCGCGAGCACGACCGAGGAGGTCGGCACATCGACGATCACGTCGACCTTGTCGACGTCGTACCACTGCCGGGCGATGTTGGAGCCGATGTCCGGCTTGTTCTGGTGGTCGGCCACCAGGATCTCGACCTTCATGCCTTTCTTGGCGGCGCCGAAGTCCTCGACCGCCATGCGCGCGGCGACCACCGAGCCCGGGCCAGCGAGATCGGCGTAAGTGCCGGACTGATCGTTCATCACGCCGATCCTGACCACACCGTCGGAAACCTGGGCCTGGGCCGTGCCGGCCGCCAACGCGACCGCGGCGGCCATCAAGGTGCGTTTCTGGAACCTCATTCGCTTCCTCCTTGCAGGGCTGGGTTGAGTCACACGCGTCATACGCCGAGATAGTCGTGGAGCTTGCCGAGCTGGCTCTCGAGCTCGGCGTTCGGGATCATGTCGATCACGCGCCCGTGCTCCATGACGTAGTGCCGGTCGGCCACCGTGGCGGCGAACCGGAAATTCTGCTCCACCAACAGGATCGTGAAGCCGCGCGCCTTGAGCTTGCCGATGATAGCGCCGATCTGCTGCACGATTACCGGCGCGAGCCCCTCGGTCGGCTCGTCGAGCAGGAGCAGTCGCGCCCCGGTGTGCAGGATGCGCCCGATCGCAAGCATCTGCTGCTCGCCGCCGGAGAGCTTGGTCCCCTGGCTCGACAGGCGCTCCTGCAGGTTCGGGAAGAGCTCGAAGATCTGCTCGAGGCCGAGGCCGCCCTCGCGCACCTGCGGCGGCAACTGCAGGTTCTCGGCCACGCTCAGGCTGGCGAAGATGCCGCGCTCCTCGGGACAGAAGGCCACGCCGAACCGCGCGATGCGGTTCGAGGCGAGACCGACGAGCTCGCGACCCTCGAAGCGGATCTCGCCAGTTCGTCGCCCCACCATGCCCATGATCGACTTGAGCGTGGTCGTCTTGCCCGTGCCGTTGCGCCCGAGCAGGGTGACGACCTCGCCTTCGCGCACCTCGAAGCTCACCCCGTGCAGGATGTGCGACTCGCCGTACCAGGCGTGCAGATCGCGCACCGCGAGCAGCGCGCCGTCGCGCGGGTCAGGCATGCGCGGTCCCCAGGTAAGCCTGGATGACGTCCGGATGGCGCGAGACCGCGACGTAGTCGCCCTCGGCGATCACCTCGCCGCGCGCGAGCACCGTGATGCGGTCGGACAGGTGCTCGACCACCGAGAGGTTGTGCTCCACCATCAGGACGGTGCGGTTCGCCGCAACGCGCTTGATCAGCGCGGAGATGCGCTCGACGTCCTCGTGCGTCATGCCGGCGGTCGGCTCGTCGAGCAGCATCATCTCGGGTTCGAGCGCGAGCGTCGTGGCGATCTCGAGCGCACGCTTGCGCCCATAGGGCAGCTCGACGGCGATCGCATCGGCGTACTCGGCGAGCCCCACCGCTTCGATCAGCTCGCGCGCGCGCGGGTCGTGCGCCTCGAGCACCCGCTCGGAACGCCAGAAGTCGTACGAGGCGCCGCGCTTGCGCTGCAGCGCGATGCGCACGTTCTCGAGCACGCTCAGGTGCGGAAACACCGCCGAGATCTGGAACGAGCGCACCAGCCCCATGCGCGCGATCGCCGCGGGGCTCGCGCCGGTGATGTCACGTCCCTTGAAGAAGATCCTGCCCGCGGTCGGCGTCAGGAAGTGCGTGAGCAGGTTGAAGCAGGTCGTCTTGCCGGCGCCGTTCGGTCCGATCAGCGCGTGGATCTCGCCTCCGCGGACCTGCAGGTTGACGCTGCGCACTGCGACGAAACCCTTGAACTCCTTGGTGAGGTCCTGCGTCCGCAGGATGAACGTCTCGGACATGGGTGGTCAGCGCGCGGGGTCGGCGGGGCGGGGGCCGCGCGATTATCCGGCAGCGCGCCCGCCGAGGCAACGGCCGCTCCAATCGAGCGCGCGCGCTCAGTCCTTCCAGTCCGGCCTGCGCTTCTCGATGAACGCGCCGACGCCCTCGGCGGCATCCGCGCCGAGCATGTTCTGCGTGATCGCGTCGCTCGCGATCTTGTAGGCGTGAGGCAGCTTCGACTCGATCTGCTCGTAGAACAGCCGCTTGCCCGCGGCGACCACTCGGCGCGGCTTCGCGACGATCGTCGCGGCGAAATCGGCGACCCCGGCATCGAGCGCCTCGGGCGCGACGACCCGGTTGACGAGCCCCCACGCGTGCGCGGTCTGCGCGTCGATGAACTCGCCGGTGAACAGCATCTCGAACGCCCGCTTGCGCACGACATTGCGCGAGACCGGCACGCCGGGCGTCGCGCAGAAGAGGCCGAAGTTGATACCCGAGGTCGCGAACCGGGCCTCGCTCGAGGCGACCGCGAGGTCGCACGCCGCAACGAGCTGACACCCCGCCGCCGTTGCGATGCCGTGCACGCGCGCGATCACCGGCTGCGGCAGGCGCTGCAGCGTAAGCATCACCGCGCTGCAGCGGTCGAACAGCCCGCCGATGAACTCCCGGCTGCGGTTCGCCATCATCTCCTTCAGGTCGTGGCCGCCGCTGAACGCCGGGCCCGCGCCAGCAAGCACGACCACGCGCGCGGTCTCGTCGGCCGCGAGCGCGTCGAGTTCGATCTGCAGGGCGTCGAGCATTTGCGCAGACAGCGCGTTGTACTGCTTCGGTCGGTTCAGGGTGAGCGTGACCACGCCGCCCTGCGCGCCGCGCAGCACGACCGGCTCGCCCTGCGCTGCGCCTTCCGCCTTCGCCGCCTTCATCGATTCGTCCTCCTTCGGCTACTCGATCGCGCTCGCCGATTTCGCCTGCTGGCGCAGCGCGAACTTCTGGATCTTGCCGGTCGAGGTCTTCGGCAGCTCGCCGAAGACCACCGCCCTCGGCACCTTGAAGCGCGCGAGGTGTGCGCGGCAGTGCTCCAGGATCTCCGCTTCGGTCGCTCGCACGCCGGGTTTCAGCTCGACGAACGCGCATGGCGTCTCGCCCCATTTCGGGTCGGGCGTCGCGACCACCGCGCAGGCGAGCACCGCCGGATGCCGGTAGAGCGCGTCCTCGACCTCGATCGACGAGATGTTCTCCCCGCCCGAGATGATGATGTCCTTGGCGCGGTCCTTGATCTTGACGTAGCCGTCCGGGTACGTCACCGCGAGGTCGCCGGAATGGTACCACCCGCCGGCAAACGCCTCCGCCGTGGCGCGCGGATTCTTGAGGTACCCCTTCATCGTGATGTTGCCGCGGAACATGATCTCGCCGATGGTCGCCCCGTCCCACGGCACCGGCCGCATGGTCTGCGGGTCCATGACCGTCATGCCTTCCTGCAGGATGTACCGCACGCCCTGGCGCCCGTTGCGCTCGGCGCGCTCGCCGACCGGCAGCGCCGCCCACTCTTCGTGCTTTGCGCATACCGACGCCGGGCCGTACACCTCGGTGAGGCCGTAGACGTGCGTCAGGTCGAAGCCGATGCGCTCCATGCCCTCGATCATCGTCGCCGGGGGCGCCATCGCGGCGACGAGCGCCGACACCCGCCAGTCGATCCCCTCGCGCAGCGCGGCCGGAGCATTGATGAGCGTCGTGTGCACGATCGGCGCCCCGCAGTAGTGCGTGACCCGGTGCTCCTTGATCAGGCCGAAGATGACGGCCGCATCCACCTTGCGCAGGCAGACGTTGAGGCCGGCGTTAGCCGCCATGCTCCATGGAAAGCACCAGCCATTGCAGTGGAACATCGGCAGCGTCCACAAATATACCGCATGCCGGGGCATCGCCCAGGTGAGCAGGTTCGCCACGCCGTTCAGGTACGCGCCGCGGTGCGAGTAGACGACACCCTTCGGGTTACCGGTCGTGCCGGAGGTATAATTGAGCGCGATTGCCTGCCACTCGTCGGCCGGCGGCCGCCAGTCGAACGCCGGGTCGCCGTGCGCGAGGAACGCCTCATAGTCGAGCGCGCCGATCCGCTCGCCTGGTCCGTCGAATGCATCGTCGTCCACATCGATTACGAATGGCCGCCGCTCGGTCCGCGCAAGCGCCTTGGCCACGGTCGGCGCGAACTCGCGGTCGACCACGAGCACCTTGGCCTCGCCGTGGTCCAGCATGAAGGCGATCGTCTCGGCGTCGAGGCGGGTGTTGATCGTGTTCAGGACCGCCCCGGCCATGGGCACGCCGAAATGGCACTCGTACATCTCGGGGGTGTTGGAGAGCACCGCGGCCACCGTGTCGCCGACACCGATGCCGCGGCCGGCGAGCGCCGAAGCCAGGCGGCGGCAGCGCGCATAGGTCTCGGCCCACGTATAGCGCCGCGCGCCGTGGACGACGGCCGCGCGCTGCGGGTAGGTGTAGGCGGACCACTCGATGAAGGTGAGCGGCGTGAGCGGCGCGTAGTTCGCCGGGTTGCGATCGAGGTCGCGCTCGAAGGGGTTCGTTCTGGCGTCGCGCATGTCCGGCCTCCGTGCGAGAGACCTCCGCTAGCTTACTACGCCGCAGCCGCTGCGCCGGCGAGCCAGACGCAGCGGCCGTTCGACTCCCGTGCGATTCCCTCCAGCACGCGGCGGTGCTCGGCGAGCTCGTCCACGCTCGCGGCCAGGACGATGAGCGGCGGCCGCTCGGGCGGCGCGCCGGGCGCATCGACAGCGGGTGCGGGCGGGCGCTCGAGCTCGATCGCCAGCGTTTCCTGGCCGCGCGTCATCGCGAGGTACACCTCGGCGAGGAGCTCGGCATCGAGCAGCGCGCCGTGCAGCGTCCGGCGGGCGTTGTCGATCGCGTAGCGCTCGCATAGCGCGTCGAGCGAGTTCTTGCGGCCCGGATGCAGCTCGCGCGCGTGCTGCAGCGTATCGAGTACACCGGCGGCGTGCCGCTCGATCGGCTCGGCGCCGATCCGCCCGAGCTCGAGGTTCAGGAACTCGAGATCGAATGCGGCGTTGTGGATGAGGAGCTCCGCGCCACGCAGGTAGTCGAGCAGGTCCTGCGCGACCTCGGCGAAGCGCGGCTTGTCCGCCAGGAACTCGCTCGTGATCCCGTGCACGCGCAAGGCGCCGTCCTCGATGCCGCGCTCCGGGTTCACGTAGCGGTGAAAGCGGTTGCCGGTCAGGCGCCGGTGCACGATCTCGACGCACCCGATCTCGATGATCCGGTCGCCGAGCCTCGCGTTGAGCCCGGTGGTCTCGGTGTCGAGCACGACCTGGCGCATCAGGCGGTCCGCGGCGCCGCGGGAGGCCCCGCGCGCTCGTCGGCGGCGCTCTCCTCCGGCGCCTCTCCGGTCGACCGCGTCCGCCGGGCGAGGAACGTGTACACGGTCGGCACCACGAAGAGCGTGAAGACCGTCCCGAGCAGAAGCCCGCCGACGATCACCCAGCCGATCGGCTGCCGGCTCTCGGCGCCCGCCCCTGCGCGAGCGCGAGCGGAAGCGCGCCGAGCACCATCGCGCCAGTGGTCATCAGGATCGGCCGCAGGCGCAGCACGGAGGCCTCGATGACCGCCTCGCGAACCGAGCGCCCCTTCTCGCGCAGCTGATTGGAGAACTCGACGATGAGGATGCCGTGCTTGGTGATCAGCCCGATCAGCGTCACCAGGCCGATCTTGCTGTAGACGTTCAGCGTAAGCCCCGTGAGGTACAGCGCGCCGAGCGCGCCGGCGATCGAGAGCGGCACCGTGAGCATGATCACCAGCGGGTCGCGGAAGCTCTCGAACTGCGCCGACAGCACGAGGTAGATGAACGCCAGCGCGAGCAGGAAGGTGAAGTACAGGCTGGTCGAGGACTCGCGGAACTCGCGCGAGGTGCCGTTGTAGTCGAGCGCCGCACCCGGCGGCAGCTCGCGCTCGATGATTCCCTCGATGAACGCGAGCGCCTCGCCGAGCGAGTAGCCCGGGGCGAGGTTGGCGGTGATCGTGGCCGAGCGGCGCTGCCCGAAATGATTGAGCTCGCGCGGGGCCACCGACTCGCGCACCGACACCAGGCTGGCGAGCGGCACCATCTGGTCGCCGCGCCCGCGCACGAAAATGTCCGAGATGTCCCCCGGATCGGCGCGATCGGCGGGCAGCATCTGGACGATCACGTCGTACTGCTCGCTGTTCTGCTTGAAGCGCGTCACCTGGCGCCCGCCGAGCATCGTCTCCATCGTGCGCCCGATCGTCTCGACCTCGACGCCGGCGTCGGCGGCGCGGTCGCGGTCCACGCTCACCTTGAGCTCCGGCTTGTTCAGCTTCAGGTCGGTGTCGAGCGCGAGCAGGTTCGGGTTGCGGCGCGCCTGTTCCACGATGCGGTCGATCACCTGCTCCAGCGCCTCGTAGGAGGTCGACGTAACGATCACGACTTCGAGCGGCTTCGAGCGGGGACTCTGCCCGAGCGACTGCGGCAGCACCGGGAACGCGAGCACGCCGGGCAGCGCGCCGAGCTTCGGGCGCAGCTCGCCGGCCACCTCGAACGAGGAGCGGTCGCGCGCCTGCCAGTCCGCCAGCCCCAGGAAAGCGATGCCCTGGGAGACCACCGGATTGCCCGAGACGACGAAGTAGCGCTCGGTATCGGCGGTGCCGGCGAAGATCCCCTCGATGCGGCGCGAATAGCGGTCCAGGTACTCGATCGTCGCGCCCTCGGGCCCGAGGAACACCGCGAGCACCGTGCCGCGGTCCTCGAGCGGCGCAAGCTCTTCCTTGAGCGACAGGTAGAACACGGTGCTCGACCCGGCGACCACGGTAAAGGCCGCGAGCACCAGCCAGCGCAAGCTGAGCGCGCGCGCGAGCGCGCGCCGGTAGCCGCGCGTCAGCGCGCCAAGCGCGCGCTCGACCCAGTTGTACAGCCGCCCGTGGCGTGGTTGGTGCCGCAGCAGCTTCGAGCACATCATGGGCGAGAGCGTGAGCGCCACGAACCCGGAGACCAGCACCGCGCCGGCGAGCGTAAGCGCGAACTCGATGAACAGCTTGCCGGTGCGCCCGGTCATGAACGCGACCGGGGCGTACACCGCGGCGAGCGTGAGCGTCATCGCCAGCACCGCGAAGCCGATCTCGCGCGCGCCGGCGAGCGCCGCGCGGTACGGCGACATGCCCGCCTCGACGTGGCGGTAGATGTTCTCCAGCATCACGATCGCGTCGTCGACCACCAGCCCGATAGCGAGCACCAGCGCGAGGAGCGTGAGCGTGTTGACGGTGAATCCGAACAGATACATCACGGCGAACGCGCCCACCAGCGACACCGGGATCGTGACCAGCGGGATCACGCTCGCGCGCAGCGAGCGCAGGAACACGAAGATCACCAGCGCGACGAGCAGCGTCGCCTCGAGGATCGTGATGTAGACCGCCTTGATCGACCGGTCGATGAACACCGAGCTGTCGTACGCGACGCGCACGGCGACGCCGTCCGGCAGATCCGCCGCCACGCGCGGCAGCTCGGCCCGGATCGCGCGCGAGAGGTCGAGCGGGTTGGCGGTCGCCTGCTTCACGACGCCGAGCGCGACCGCCGGCCGGCCGTTGAAGCGCACCACCGAGCGCTCGTCCTGCGCGGCGATCTCGGCGCGGCCGACGTCGTGGACACGCACCGGATAGCCGTTGACGGTGCGCACGATCACGTTCTCGAACTGGCCGGGGCGCGCGAGGTCCGTCTGGGCGACGACCGAGAACTCGCGCGCCTGGCTCTCGATGCGCCCAGCCGGCACCTCGACGTTCTGCCGCCGCAGGGCCTCTTCGACGTCCTGTGGCGTGAGGCGGTAGGCGGCGAGCTTCTTGCGGTCGAGCCAGATGCGCATCGAGAAGCGCCGCTCGCCGTAGATGCGCACGTCCGCCGCGCCCGGCAGGGTCTGCAGGCGCGGCTTCACCAGCCGGCTCGCGAAGTCGGTCACCTCGAGCGGCGAGTAGCGATCGCTCGAGAAGGCGAGCCAGATGACCGGGTTCGCGTCGGCCTCGACCTTCGCCACCACCGGCTCGTCGACGTCGTCGGGCAGCTTGCTGCGCACCCGGGCCACGCGGTCACGCACGTCGCTCGCCGCGCCGTCGGGCTCGCGCTCGAGGCGGAAGCGCACCGTGATCTGGCTCGACTCGGCCCGGCTGATCGAGGTGAGCACGTCCACCCCCTCGATGCTCGCGAGCGATTCCTCGAGCGGCTTGGTGACCTTCGACTCGATGATGTCGGGGCTCGCGCCGCGGTACTTGGTCTCTACCGTCACGACCGGCTCGTCGATCTTCGGGTACTCGCGCACCGGCAGGCGCTGGTAGGCCACCAAGCCGACGAGCGCGATCACCATGCTCATCACGGTGGCGAGCACCGGCCGGCGGATCGAGAGCTCGGAAATGACCACGTCAGTCGCCTTTCGCCGCCGCCTGCCCCGCGCTCGACGGCGCGCTGCCCGGCGCGCCGCCCGCCCCGACCACGCGCACCGCCGCGCCGTCGCGGATCTTGATCTGCCCGGCGGTCACGACGAGATCGCCCGCGCGCAGCCCGGAGCTGATCTCGACCTCGCCCGCGCGCCGCACGCCGGTCGCTACCCGCACGCGTTCGGCCCTGCCGTCCGCCACGCGAAACACGAACTGCTCGGCGCCGATCGGCACGATCGCCTCCTCCGGCACGACGACCGCGTCCGGCCGCTCGGCCAGGACGACGCGCGTGCGCACGAACATGCCCGGCCGCAGGACGCCCTCGACGTTACGCAGCCGCGCCCGGAGCGAGAGGGCGCGGCCGTTCTGGTCGACGAGCGGGTCGATCGCGTCGAGCGTCGCGGCGAAGGTCTTGCCCGGCAGCGCGTCGGTCTCGACCTCGACTGTCTGCCCGCGCTTGAGTCTTGTCAGCAAGAGCTCCGGCACGCGGAAGTCGACCTTCAGCGCCGAGATATCCTCGAGCGTCACGAGGTCCTGCCCTTCCTTGACGTAGTCGCCGACACTCACCTGGCGGATCCCGATGATGCCGGAGAACGGCGCGAGGATCTGCGTCTTGGCGAGGCGCGCCTCGGCGAGCGCGAGCGCCGCCTCGGCGACGCGCAGGCTGTTCAACGCCTGATCGCGCGCTGTCTGGCTGACGAAGTTCTGCCGCTCGAGCTCGACCGTGCGCCCGTAGCTCGTCTTGGCCAGCGCGAGGTTCGCTTTGGCCTGCTCGACCTCGGCCGCCGGCACCGAGGCGTCGAGCGCGATCAGGAGCTGAGCGCGCTCGACCCGGCTGCCCTCGGCGAAGTTGATCCGCGCGATGCGCCCGGAGACCTCCGGCCGCACCACCACTGACTCGTTCGAGCGCAGGGTGCCGACGGCGGTCGTCTTCTCGCGCACGGTCGCGGCCGCCGCGTGCACCGCCTCGACGCTGACCGGCCCGGCGGGCGCCTTGCCCGCGGCACCGCCCGGCGCGCCGGCGCCCTTCGCCGCGCCGCCGGCTGCCGTTGCCGGAGCGCCGGGCGTACGGTACGCGTGGTACGCGAAGTACCCGAGCACGACAAGCAGCGCGAGCGGCGCGAGCACGAAAAGACGTCGCCTGGACTTCATCGCCGCGGATGCCTCGCCGTCACCGGCGGCGCGCGGCATCAGCCACACCCCGGTTGGCGAGCGTGTCGGCGCGCTCGTTGCCGTCGTGGCCGGAATGGCCGCGCACCCAGTGCCAGTGGATCTCGTGGCGCGCGGCGGCACGCTCGAGTGCCTGCCACAGGTCCTGATTCTTGACTGGGTTGCCGTCGGCCGTGCGCCAGCCGCGGCGCTTCCAGGCAGCGAGCCATTCCGTGATGCCGTTGCGCACGTACTGCGAATCGGTGTAGAGCTCGACCGCCGCAGGCCGCTTCAGCGCATCGAGCGCCTCGATCACTGCAGTGAGCTCCATCCGGTTGTTGGTCGTCGCGGGCTCGCCGCCGAAGAGCTCGCGCTCCCGGTCGCCCCACCGGAGCAGCGCGCCCCAGCCGCCCGGCCCCGGGTTGCCCTTGCACGCGCCGTCGGTGTAGATGCGGACGACCTCACCCATCGCGGCCGCCGCGGATCAGCCGCAGCAACGGCGTCGCGCGCCGCGCGGCCGCCTCGCGCGCTGGCTCGCGCCGCGCCACCGGCGACAGCGCGCGCACGCGCGATCTCCCGTTGCGCCACGCCGGCGACACCAGGCGCATGCCCACCATGCGTTTCTTGGCACGCACCACGTACACCCCGCCGGCGATCGGCCACCAGCGGTCGCCGGCCTGCTCCATGAAGGCGAACCGCTGCAGCCATTTCGCCTGCCCGAACGGCGGCGCGTAACAGCCGAAGCGCCCGCCGTTCAGCTCGAAGCCGAGCAGCTTCAGCCAGTCGCGCAAGCGCAGTAGTCCGATGAAGTCGCCGCACCAAGGGTACTGCGCGGACCGCCGCGACACTGCCCGCTTGATCCCCCACAGGCTGACCGGATTGAATCCGGCGATCACGATCTGCCCCTCGGGCATCAGCACGCGCTCGGCCTCGCGCAGGATCTCGTGCGGCTGCGCGCTGAACTCGAGCACGTGCGGCAGCAGCAGCAGATCGACGCTCTGGGACGCGAAGGGCAGGAAGCGCGGATCGGCGCGCACCTCGCAGCCCTGCTCGGTGCCGGCGCGCGTGCGGAACGGTATGCGGTTGGCCCGCAGGAAATCGAGCCGCGGCAGGCTGATCTGCACGGCGTTGAAGCCGAATACATCCTCGACCGCATTGTCGAACTGCGCGCGCAGCCACTCGAGGACGTACGCGCCTCTAGGGGTCTCGAACCAGGCTTGCAGGGTGGGCTTTTCCGGCGTTTGCAGCACGATGACGGCCACTCGACGTTCCGCCCGCCGATCATACACGCTCGGGGCGCCCCGATGCGGCCCACCCGCGCGGCGTCCGGCAGTGCGTTGCCGGGGACCGAAGCCGACGCTTTCTCGCCCATTTTCCCTTGACCCGCTCGCCGCGCGCCCGCTAGCATGGTGCAGCTTTCAGGGAGTCGGCCGTGCAAAGGCAATGCGGAGGGATCCCGCACCCGACAGGGTCGCGCAAGGCAGCGAAGCTCCTGTTGGCGTTCGCCCTCGCCGCGGCCGTCCCGGCCGCGCGCGCGGTCGATCCGCTCCTGCACAATCTCCCAATCGTGCTCCCCGAGGACGCCGCAGCCGAGGCGCCGCTGGTCGTCGTACCGCGCCCCGCTGCGGCGCTGGACCCGGCCGAGGTCGAGGTACGCGAGGTGAGGGAGCTCGGGCCCCGGACGCGCGCCGACCGCGAAGCGCTGCGACAGCCCGAAGACCTCTGGCAGCGCATCCGCGAGGGGTTTGCGATGCCCGACCTCGACAGCCCGCTGGTGGCGCGCTTCCAGGCGCGCTTCGCCAGCCGGCCAGAGCACCTGAAGACGCTGGTCGAGCGCAGCCGAAGGTATCTGTTCCACATCGTCGAGGAGCTGGAGCGGCGCGGCATGCCGACCGAGATCGCACTGTTGCCGATGGTCGAGAGCGCATTCGACCCGATGGCGTACTCGCGCTCGCACGCCTCGGGGCTGTGGCAGTTCATCCCCTCCACCGGACGCAACTACAACCTGCAGCAGAACTGGTGGTTCGACGGGCGCCGCGACATCGTCGCCTCGAGCAGCGCCGCGCTCGACTACCTCGCCGACCTACACGAGATGTTCGACGACTGGCACCTCGCGCTGGCGGCCTACAACCTCGGCGAGAACGGGCTCGCGCGGGCGATCGCGAAGAACCGTGCCCGCGGCAAGCCGGCCGGCCTCATGAGCCTGCGGCTGCCGCGCGAGACGCGCAACTACGTACCGCAGCTCCAGGCGCTCAAGAACATCGTTGCCGCGCCCGAGCGCTTCGGCATCGTGCTCGAGCCGATCCCGAACGCCCCGTACTTCGTCACCGTCGCGCTGACCCGCGACATCGATCTGCAGATCGCCGCGCGCCTCGCGGAGATGCCGGTCGACGAGCTGGTCGCGCTCAACCCCGGGCACAACCGGCCGGTCGTATCGACCGCGGTGGCGCCGTCGCTGGTGCTGCCGACCGACCGTGCCCAGGCGTTCGTGCGCAACCTCGCGCAGTCCGACGAGCCGCTTTCCTCGTGGCGGACCTACACGGCGCAACCCGGCGACCGTCTCGATAAGCTCGCGGCCGCGCACGGCATCACGGAGGCGCGCTTGCGCCGGGTGAACGGCATCGGCCGCCGCCACGGTATCAGGCCGGGCGAGACGATCCTGCTGCCGGTGGACGCTGCCGTCGTCGCCTCCGAGGACCTGCCCCTCTTCCAGCTTCCAAGCCACGCCGCAACCGGCCGCACGTTCGTGTACCGCGTGAAGCAGGGCGACACGCTCTCCGCGATCGCGCGGCGCCACCGGGTGAGCGTCGCCGAGCTGCGGCGCTGGAACGACCTCAAGGGATCGAAGCTGCGAATCGGCCAGCGGCTGACGATCGAGGTGCGCGGAACCGCAACAGCGGCGAACCCAGCCGCAAGTTCGGCCGCGAAGCGCCCGGCGCGCAAGGCGCCGGATCAGGTCGCACGGCCCTCCTCGTCCTCGTAGAGGAAGCAGCGCACCGAGTGCGTCGGCGAGAGCCGCGCGTCGTGCGGCGCGTCGGCGCTGCAGCGCGGCTGCGCGCGCGGGCAGCGCGGATGGAAGTGGCAGCCGGCCGGCGGCGTCACCGCCGACGGCAGCTCGCCCACCAGCCGCGGCTTCTCGCGCCCGCCCCCGATGACCGGCACCGCAGACAAGAGCGACTGCGTGTACGGGTGCTTGGGCGCGTCGAGCACCTCCCCCACCGTGCCGTGCTCGACGATGCGCCCGAGGTACATGACCGCCACCTCGTGGGCGAGGTACTCCACCACGGCGATGTTGTGCGTGATGAAGAGGTAGGCGACGCCCGTCTCGCGCTGCAGCCGGGCGAGCAGATTCAGGATCTGCGCCTGCACCGACACGTCGAGGGCGCTCGTCGGCTCGTCGCACACGATCAGCCGCGGCTCCACCGCCAGCGCACGTGCGATCGCGATCCGCTGGCGCTGGCCGCCGGAGAATTCGTGCGGATAGCGCTCGCGCGCCGCAGCGTCGAGGCCGACTTGGGCGAGCAGCCCGTCGATGCGCCGCTCGGCCTCGCCGCGCGCGGCGTGGACGCCGAGCGCCCGCATGCCTTCGCTCAGGATGTCGGCCACGCGCATGCGCGGGTTGAGCGAAGCGTACGGGTCCTGGAAAATGATCTGGAGCTCGCGGCGGCGCCGGCGCAGCGCTTCGCCGCGCAGCGTGGTGAGCTCTTCGCCCGCGAAACGGACGCTGCCCGCGGTCGGGCGCACGAGCTGAAGGATGCCCTTGCCGACGGTGGTCTTGCCGCATCCGGACTCTCCGACGAGCGCGAGCGTTCGCCCGGCGTACAGCGCGAGTGACATGCCGTCCACCGCGCGCACGTGCGCGATGGTACGCCGCAGCAACCCGCGGCGGATCGGGAAGTGCACTTCGAGACCGCGCACCTCGAGCAGCGTTTCGGAAGCCTCGCCCTGCGCCGCGCCCGCCGCCGCGACTGCCGCCGCGACTGCCGCGGCCGGTTCGCGCGGCCCGGCGCGCTCCCGCTCGCGCAGGTGGCAGCGCACGCGGTGGCCCTCGCCCGCTGCGGTCCAACCGGGCGCCTCGTTGCGGCAGCGGTCGAGGGCGTAGTCGCACCGCTCGGCAAACCGGCAGCCGCTGAACCGGTCGGTGAGCCGCGGTACCTGGCCCTCGATGACGGCGAGCGCGCCGCCGCGCGCGCCCCGTCCGGGCAGCGCGTCGAACAGCTTGCGCGAATACGGATGCTGCGGCGCGCGGAAGAACGCGTCGCGGTCGGCGACCTCGACGATCTCGCCGGCATACATCACCGCCACTCGGTGCGCGACCTCGGCCACCACGCCGAGGTCGTGCGTGATCAGCAGGATCGCCATTCCGGTGCGCCGCTGCAGCGCGCCGAGCAGCGCCAGCACCTGCGCCTGGATCGTCACGTCGAGCGCGGTGGTGGGCTCGTCGGCGATCAGTAGATCGGGATCGCCGGCGAGCGCCGTCGCGATCATCACCCGTTGCTTCATGCCGCCCGAGAGCTGGAACGGATACTCGTCGAGCCTGCGCTCGCTCTCTGCGATGCCCACTGCGTCCAGCAGCTCGGCGGCGCGCCGCCGCGCCGCCGCGCCACGCACGCCGCTGTGGCGCTCCAGCACCTCCCCGATCTGGTGTCCGACGGTGAGCACCGGATTCAGGCTCGTCGCTGGTTCCTGGAAGATCATCGCGAGGCGCCGGCCGCGGACGCTGCGCATCGCCGCTTCGGGCAGCGCGAGGAGGTCCGCACCGTCGAGCAGCACGGTACCGCCGGCGATGCGCCCGGTCTCGGGCAGCAGCCGCGCGAGAGACAGCGCAGTCATGCTCTTGCCGCAGCCGGACTCGCCGACGATCGCGAACGTCTCGCCGCGCCCGATCTCGAGGTCGACGCCGTCGACCGCCCGCACCGTTCCGCCGCCGAGCTCGAGGACGGTGCGCAGCCCTCCGCCTCCAGCAGCGGCGCGCTCATCGCGCACCGCCCGGCGCCGCCGCCGTGCCCACGCGCACGCGCGGGTCGAGCGCATCGCGCACCGCGTCGGCGAGGAGGTTCGCCGCCAGCACCAGCACCAGCATGAAGCCGAATGCAGCCGCGAGCGTCCACCACACGATCGGCTCCCGCGCCATCTCGAGCCGCGCGGCGTTGATCATGGAGCCGAAGCTCTGCATCGACGGATCGACCCCGACGCCCACGTACGAGAGCACCGCCTCGGCCAGTACCAGCGAGCTGAAGTCGAGCACCACCGAGATCAGCACGATGTGCGTCACGTTCGGCAGGATGTGGCGCGTGATGATGCGTCCGTGGCGCACGCCGAACGCCTGCGCGGCCTGGATGTAGTCGACCTCTCGCAGTTTGAGCGTCTCGCCGCGCAGCAGGCGCGCAAGCCCGGTCCAGCTCGTGACCCCGAGGATGATGCACAGGAACAGCAGGCGCAGGTCGGCGCGCTCTACCGCGGTGGCGAAGCGCTCCGCGTGCGTGTCGATGTACACCTGCACCATCAGGACGGCGGCGGCGATCAGCAGTACCGCCGGGATCGAGTTCAGCGTCGTGTAGACGTACTGCACCACGTCGTCCACCCAGCCGCGAAAGTAGCCCGCGGCGATGCCGAGCAGCACCGCGAACGGCAGCACGATCAGCGTGGTGAGCGTGCCGATCACCAGCGCGGTGCGTACGCTCTTCAGCGAGAGGTAAAGCACATCCTGCCCGACTTTGTCGGTGCCGAGCACGTGATACTCGGCCGCGAGTGCCGCGGTCACGGCCGCAACCACCGCCACGGCGAGCAGCGCGACGAGCACCGCGCGGCAGGCGAAGGCCGTCTCGCCGCGCGCGAGCGCGCCGATCGCTGCCGCGAGCGGCATCCGGCGGCGGCGCGCGATGCGCGCCGCCAGGACGAGCGCCGCAAGCGCCCACGCGGCGAGCCCGGCGGCGAGCCCGACGAGCGTGCGCGCCAGCACGTCGCGGTGCGCGCGCGGCCTCGTCCGCGAGGCCGGCGCCCGCGTGCCGCAGGCGCGGATAGGCGCGGACGATGCGTCCGTCCGGCAGCTCGACCGTCTCGCGCGCATGCGCGTGGATCGCGAGCGGCGCCGAGTACGTGCGCTCGGAGCGCGCGCGCAGCGATTCGAGCGCCGCGTCGAGGAGCGACCTCACCTCGACCGAGTAGACCGGTGCGGCGTCGCTCGTGCCCGGCAGCAGCGGCCGGTAGTGGACGCAGTCGAGCAGACCCACCACCGCGAACGCGGCGAGCACCACGAGCGAGGCCACTCCCGCGCCGCTCGCGCCCACCCGCCGCCACGCCGCCGCGAGGTGCGGCTGGCGCCGGGCGTACCACGCGTAGGCCAGCGCCACCGCGACGAGCAGCCAGACGAGCGCGTCGATCCACAGGAAAACGGGTCTCACTCGAACCTCACCCGCGGATCGACCAGCGTGTACGAGATGTCGGTGAGCAGCAGACCGGCGATGTAGAGCACCGAGCCGAGGAAGACCATCGAGCGCACCACCGCGAAGTCCTGTGCCTGGATGGCGTCGATCGTGTAGCTGCCGAGGCCTGGAATGCCGAAGAACGACTCGGTGACCAGGCTGCCCATGAAGAGAAGCGGGATCACCACCACGACGCCGGTCAGGATCGGGATCAGCGCGTTCCTGAGCACGTGGCCGAAGAGCACTGCGACCTCCGACAGTCCCTTCGCGCGCGCGGTGCGCACGTAGTCCTTGCCGATCTCCTCCAGGAAGATCGTGCGGTACCAGCGGCTCGCGCCTCCGATGCCGCCGACCACCCCGATCACCACCGGCAGCGCGAGGAACCTGACGGCGTCGACGCCGCCGGCATAGCCAGAGATCGGCACCAGGCTCCACAGCTTGCTCACCAAGTACTGGCCGCCGATGATGTAGAACAGCGTCGAGATCGACATCATCGCCACGCACAGCACGACGCCCCAGAAGTCGTATGGCGTCGCGCGGAAGAACGCGAGCGACATCGCGAAGGTGATGTTCACCGCCAGGCCCACCAGCAGCACCGGCACCGCGAGCGCGAGGCTCGGCCACATGCGGGTGCGGATTTCGTGGCCGATGTTGCGGCCGTCGTCGGCGTTGCCGAAGTCGAACACGAAAAGGCGCACCGACTTCTCGAAGAAGACCGTGTCGGTCAGCGCGCGGCCGCCCGCAGCCGCCGTGTTGACCAGCAGCGGCTTGTCGTAGCCGCGCTCAATCTTCCACTTCTCGATCGCCTCCGGAGTCACGCGCTTCGCGCCGAGCGCGAGCCGCGCCATGTCGTCTGGGGTGTTGACGACGAAAAACAGCACGAACGTGACGAGGTTCACCCCGACCAGGATCGGGATCGCGTAGAGGATGCGGCGAACGATGTAGGCGGTCATGCCGCGGCGGACGTCAGGCCGGCCGTTGCGAAGGCCGCGCGGCCGCGCGCTCGCGGCGCCGGTACGCGCGCACGCCCGCGAGCGCCACCGCCGCCAGCACGACGGCGAGCAGCACGAGCGGCCAGACAACCGGCTGGTTCCACTCGCGGCGCTTCGCCTCGCGCAGCTGTGGGTCGATGCGATAGAACTTCAGGCCGTTGCGCGCCATGTGGTTCGGCTTCACGTTGTACAGCCATCCGTGCCCGAGGCTGTAGTCCTTGGGATGGAAGCCCCAGACCCACGGCGCGTCGGCGCGCGCGATCGCCGTCATGCGGTCGATGATCGCCTGGCGCTCGGGCCCGTTCGCCATGTTCTTCATGCGCTCGAACAGCCGGTCGTACTCGGGGTTCTGGTAGTTCGCCGCGTTCTCGCCGCCGGTCTTGGCGCGCGCCTGCGGACCGTTCAGCAGGAACATGAAGTTCTCGGGGTCCGGGTAGTCGGCGTTCCAGCCGAGGAAGAAGAGCTGGGTGTTGCCGGCGCGGATCTTCTCCTGGAACCGGTTCCAGTCGGTCGCCCGGATCTCGAGCTGGATATCGAGCTTGGCGAACTGGCGGCGATACCAGTCGAACCGCGGTTTGTCGCTCGGCCCGCGCTGCACCGTGTCGAGGTACAGCACCAGCGGCTGGCCGGTCGCCGCATCGCGTCCGTTCGGATAGCCAGCCTCGGCCAGCAGCTGGCGGGCTTCGGCGATCGGCTTGCGCCTCGGCGCGCCGTCGACCCACTCGTATACCACGGGATTCAAGCCTTCGCGCCCGTCGCGGTAGCCGAAGATGCCCGGCGGCAGCGGCCCCATGCCGGCGATGCCGCGCCCGTTCGAGAAGATCGAGATGAACTCCTCCCAGTCGACCGCGATCGACACCGCCTGGCGCAGCTTGCGCGCCCGCTCCGCGAGTCCGCCCACCACCGGGTCGAGGAAGTTGAACGCGAGATAGTAGGTCGTCGTGCCGACCGACGTCCGGAGCCAGATGCCCTGCTCCTGCATCTCCGGCGTCAGGCGCGCCTCGCCGTCGAGGTCGAGGCGCACGGCCTGGTCGAAGCTGTCGGAGCTGATGCCCGACTGGTCGTAGTAGCCCTGCAGGAACTTGTTCCAGTACGGGATGGCCTCCTTCTCGCGCGTGTAGACCACGCGGTCGACGAGCGGCGCCGTCTTGCCGGCGTCGGCGAGCAAGCCGGCGGCCGCATCGCCCGGCGCGCCCTCGTCCGGATACGGTTCGCCGCGGAAGTGCGGATTGCGCTCGAGCACCATGCGCGCGTTCGGATTGTGCTCGACCAGCATGTAGTGACCGGTCCCGACCGGATACCAGTCGAGGTTCAGGTTGCGCCCGTCGCTCATGCCGCGCTGCGCGTAGAAGCGGTCGGCCTCGTGCGGCATCGGCGCGAAGAAGGGCATCGCGAGCCAGAACACGAACTGCGGATACGCGCCCTTGATCAGCACGCGGTAGGTGTAGCGATCCACCACCGCGACGCCTTCCAGCGGATGCTCGCGCAGGTCGATCCACGGCAGGTTGCGATCGGCCCGCCCGTAGCGCCCGGCGTGCTCCGCGGCGAGACGGCGGTTCTCCGCCTGCAGGCGCTCGCCGAGCTCTTTCAGCCCGACGATGTACTCGCTCATGTGGCCGAAGATCGGCGACACCACGCGCGGGTGGGCGAGCCGCTTGATCTGGTAGACGTAGTCCTCGGCGGTGAGCTCGCGCGTGCCCTGGTCGGGGAAGTCGGCCAGCGTGAACTTCCTGCGCACTACCGACTCGGGCAACGCCAGATAGCGCGGGCGGCCTTTGGCGTCGATCGCGAACGCCGGGTGCGGCTGATACCGGATGCCCGGCTTGATCGATATCTCGTAGACGCTGTGCGCGACCCGGCTGGCCCGGCGCGTCGGGCGGCGGATCGCGACCCTGCGCGTCGAGCAGGCGCGGCACGGGCACCGCGCGTGCGGTGAGCGGGATGAGCTCGTAGGGCCGCTTGAGGTAGTGGTACTGGAGCGGCGGCTCGTAGATCTGCGCGGTGAAGCCCCACTCGTCGGAAGTGTACGAGCGCGCCGGGTCGAGCGTCTTCGGGCGCTCGATGAACGAGGTGTAGAGAATGTTGGCGCCGCGCTCGGCCGCGGGATACGGGTTGTTCCAGGTTTCGCCGCATCCGGCCGCGGCGAGCGCGCAGCCGACCGCGAGCACGGCGGCGGGAAGCACGACGTTGCGCTGCATGGCGCAGAGGAGTGTAACGGAGGGCGGGCCGAACCGCGCGCGCACCGGGATATAATCGCGCTGAATCGTCTACGCGGAGCCAGCATGGGCTTTCTGCAAAACAAGAAGATCCTTGTCACCGGTCTGCTCAGCAACCGCTCGATCGCGTACGGCATCGCGCGCGCGTGCCGCCGCGAGGGGGCCGAGCTCGCGTTCACCTTCCAGAACGAGCGGTTCCGCGCGCGCGCCGCCGAGATGGCGAGCGAGCTCGACAGCGATGCGGTGTTCGCCTGCGACGTGGCGAGCGACGCGGAGATCGAGGCGCTCGCGGGCGCGCTGAGCCGGCGCTGGGACGGGCTCGACGGCCTGGTGCACGCGATCGCGTACGCACCGCGCGAGGCGATCGCGGGCGAGCTGCTCGACGGCCTTTCGCGCGAGGCGTTCCGCGTCGCCCACGAAGTCAGCGCGTACAGTTTCCCGGCGCTCGCGAAGGCGCTGTGTCCGATGATGCAGGGGGCGCAACGGCGCGCTGCTGACGCTGACCTACCTCGGCGCCGAGCGCGTGCTGCCGCACTACAACACGATGGGACTGGCAAAGGCGAGCCTCGAGGCCGCGGTTCGATATCTCGCCGCCAACCTGGGTCCGCACGGCCATCGGGTCAACGCGATCTCCGCCGGCCCGATCAAGACGCTCGCCGCAAGCGGGATATCCGGGTTCGGCAAGATCCTGAAGTTCGTCGAACAGACCGCGCCGCTCAGACGCAACGTGACCATCGAGGACGTCGGCAACGTCGCCGCGTTCCTGCTCTCGGACCTCGCCGCAGGCGTAACCGGCGAGGTGACCTTCGTCGACTGCGGCTTCAACGTGGTGATCGGCGGCCTGCTCCCCGGCGTCGAGGAGTAGGCGCGGCGTTGCGCGACCCGCACCTGGCGCGCTCAGCCGCCGCGCGGCGCGATGTTCTGCTCGTTGATCTGCACGTCGGTACGCGACCGCAGACCCTCGAGGAACCCCCGGTAGTCCTCGCGCGCCTCCAGGCGGGCAAGCCCGAACTGGCTCGCCGTGAGACGCTGGTCGCCGAGCTCGGTCGCCGGGGTCACCTGCGAGATGCGGAAGAGCGCAAAACCTAGCGCGCCGAGCGGCACGCCCGCGTACGACGGCAGTTTCGAAGCATCGGCCCCGAACACCGCGGACTGCGCGCCGCGATCGAGCGTGCCCGGGTTCTCGCGGCTCACGGTCTTCGGCGCCGACCACTTGATGCCGGCGTCCTTGCCCGCGCGCAGCTCGGCAAGCCTCGCCTCGCCCGCCTTGCGTGCGAGCGCCTGCGCCTCGCGCTCGGTCAGCTGTCGCCGGATCTCTTCGCGCACCTCCGCGAGGGGCCGCTGCGCGGCCGGCCGATGCTCGAAGACGCGCGCCACCACCAGCGTGCCAGGCGACACCTCCACCGCCTCGGTGTTGCGCTTGTTCCGGATTGCATCGTCGCCGAACAGCGCCGCGCGCAGCCGCGCATTCGCGAGCGGGCCGTCCTCCTTCTCCGCCGGCCGCGCGAGCCAGCCGCTGCGCTCGATCTTGAGGCCGAAGCGCTCGGCGAGCGGCTGCAGGCTGTCCGGCTGCTCGTAGGCGATGTTGCTGAATGTCTCGGCGGCCTCGGGAAACTTCTTCAGCAGGCGCTGACGCTTGAGCTCGGCCTCGATGTCGGCGCGCGCCTCCTCGAACGGCCGCGCGTCCTTAGGCGCGGTGATCAGGATGTGGCTCGCCGAGCGCTCCTCGGCGCCGCCCTCACCCCTGCGTATGCCCGTGAGATGGATGATGTGCAAGCCGAACTCGGTCTCGACCACCGGGCTGATATCGCCCTGCTTGAGCCGGAACACCGCATCCTCGAACGGCTTCACCATCGCGCCACGCGCGATGAATCCGAGGGCGCCGCCCTCTTGCGCCGAACCCTGGTCCTGGGAGTGCGTCTTGGCGAGCTCGGCGAAGCGCCCGGGGTCCTTGCGCAACTCGGCGAGCAGCGCCTCGATCCTGCGCCGCGCCGCGACCCGCTCCTCGTACTGCGGCGCCATCGTCTGGTCGTAGAAGGCGCGGACCTCGCTGGTGCTCACCTGCTCGCGCTCGGCCATCGCGGCCTGGCTCAGCACCACGAACTCGGCGCGCAGCTGCTCGGGCGACTCGAACTCCCGCGGATTGGCCTGGTAATAGGCCTCGACCGCGTCCGGCGCAAGCTTGACTTCGTCGCGGAAGCGCTCCGGCGGAAGCACGTGCTCGGCGATCGTGCGCGTCTCGGCCCGCGCGGCCGCCAGGTGGCGGTGCGAGCGCCTTCGCGGCGAACGCCGTGTCGGCGATGCCCGACGAGAGTTGTTGCATGACCAGATCGCCGCGCAGGTCGTGCTCGAACTGCGCCTCGGCGAGGTTCTGCGCGCGCAGCAGGCTGCGGTAGCGCTCGAGCGAGAACTTGCCGTCCTCGTGGAACGCCGGCAGGCCGGCGATCGCCTCGCGCAGCTGCACGTCGTCCACCGCCATGTTGTGCTTCGCGGCGTACGCCGCCAGCACCCGCTGCGCGATCATGCCGTCGAGCAGCTCGCGCCGCAACTCCGGGGTGTCGAAGGCCGAAGCATCGAATCCGCGGCCGAGCATCTGGATCATCCGGTCGCGCTGCTGCTCGAGCTCGCGCGCGAACTCGCGCTGGGTGATGCGCAGGCTGCCGATCTCGGCCACCGTGTCCGACGAGCTGAACGCGCCCCGGTAGGACTCCACGCCCCAGAACGCGAAGCTGAGTGCGATCAGGCCGAGAAAGACCTGGAGGACGATCTTGTGCTTGCGAACGACGTTGAACATCCCGCGTCCCTTCGAAAAAACAAGAGGCGAACCGCGGTTCGCCTCTTGTTCGAATGTTGGCGGAGTGGACGGGACTCGAACCCGCGACCCCCGGCGTGACAGGCCGGTATTCTAACCGACTGAACTACCACTCCGCGATGCCGAACCCTGTTCCTGGTGGGTGCTGACGGGATCGAACCGCCGACATTCGCCTTGTAAGGGCGACGCTCTACCGGCTGAGCTAAGCACCCCTTTGCGGACGCCGGCGGGCCCCCGCAAAGGGCAATTAGTTTATCGCATCCTTCAGGGCTTTGCCAGGGCGGAACTTCGGCACCCGGGCCGCCTTGATCCTGAGCGGCTCGCCGGTCTGCGGATTGCGCCCGGCGCGCGCCCCGCGCTGCCCGACGTAGAACGTGCCGAAGCCGACGATCGTCACCGTACCGCCCTTCTTGAGGGTCGTCTTGATGTTTGCGACCGCGGCGTCGAGCGCGCGCTGGGCCGCGGCCTTCGAGATGTCCGCCGACCGGGCGATCTGATCGATCATGTCGCTCTTGTTCACGGATTTCCCCCTTGTGTGGACACAGTGCTGCCGGGATGCAGTGCGGACGCCCGGTGCGCGCGAGCGTCGCAGAGAAGGCGCCTTATAGCAATCGGCGTCTCGGCGTGTCGAAGCAGCGCCGCGTCGAAGGGCGGCGCGCGGGAACGGATTGCGAGGCTGCGCGGTGTCGCAGCCTCGGCTCGCGCCCCTTGTGCGCGCCAGCCGCTCGTGTCGCCGCGCCACGCCTCCCGCGGCCGCCGCGGCCGCCCCGGCCGCTCACGTTGACAGTCTCTCGTTACCATGTCTAGAGTAGCGTGTCGGACCGCAGACGCCGCACCAGAGTCGCGCACCACGGCGAAGTCGCGCACCCGAGGGCGGCGGGCGGGGGCCGGTGCACACAGGAGACACCCCCTTTGCGCGTCAAGCAGCCGATTCCGGCGGCGATCGCCGTGATGCTTTTGCCGCTGTTGCTGTCCCCGCGGGTCGCAGCCGCGCATGAGGACGTGGCCACGCTGACGCTGGTCGAGGGACAGGTGGCGCTCGTACGCGGACCGCGCGGCTACGTGCCGGCCGAAGGCGTAAAGCTGAAGCACGCCGACATCGTGCACACCGGCCAGAGCGGCTTCGTGCAGATCGAGTTCGACGACGGTACCGCGCTCGAGCTCGGTGCCGGCACCCGGTTCCTCGCCCACATTCCCGGCGTCGTCAGCCGGCCGCCGGTGTGGGGGCCGCACTTCGTGCTGTCCGGGTGGGCCAAGCTGTCGGTGCCGAAGCGCAAGCAGGCACAGACCTACCGCATCGACTCGCCCCATTTCGACCTGCTGCTGGCGACCGGCGTCGCGGTGCTGCGCGTCGGCGCGTCCGAGGCGGCCGTCTTCGTCGAGAGCGGCGAGGCGATCGTGCTCGAGCCCGGCAGTGCGGCGCAGGTCGCCGTGGGGTCCGGCCGCTACTACTCGCGCCAGGCCGGCCAGAAAGGCGTCCTCGCCGGGCGCCCGACCGGGCAGTTCATCAAGACCATGCCGCCCGCCTTCCGCGACACGCTACCCACCCGTCTTGCCAAGTTCAAGGGCCGCGACGTCGCGCCGAAGCCGGGACCCGACTACGCCTACGCCGACGTCGAGGGCTGGCTGAAGACCGAGCGCGAAGTGCGCCGCGCGCTCGTGCCCCTCATGCGCGCCAAGGCGGGTGATCCCGACTTCCGGGCCGAACTGGTCAAGAACCTGCGGCATCACGGCGAATGGGATCCGATCCTGTTCCCGGAGAAATACCGGCCGAAGGATTAGCGGCGGCGAACCGCCGGCAAAGGCGACGAAGAAGCGAACAACATGACGGTGCGGACCAGACGAGGAGACACGGCATGAAGCTCATCCTGAAGTTCAACCTGGTGTTCATCCTGGTCTTCCTCGCCGGGCTCGCCGCCGCAGGCTACGTATCGTGGACGCTGCTGCAGAACAATGCCCGCGACGAGATCGTGCAGAACGCGCGGCTGGTCATGGAGACGGCGCTTTCGACGCGCGGCTACACGTCGAGCCAGGTTCAGCCGCTGCTCGCAACGCAGATGAAGTACACATTTCTCCCGCAGTCGGTGCCGGCGTATTCGGCGACCGAGGTGCTGGAAGGACTGAAGAAGAACTTCCCCGAGTACAGCTACAAGGAGGCCACCCTTAACCCGACCAACCCGCGCGACCGCGCCGCCGACTGGGAGGCCGACATCGTGCAGCAGTTCCGCGGCACGAGCGAGCGCAAGGAGATCGTCGGCGAGCGCGACACGCCCACCGGCCGCTCGCTCTACATCGCGCGGCCGATCAAGATCACCGATCCGGGCTGCCTTTCCTGCCACTCGACCGTCGATGCGGCGCCCAAGACCATGGTCGAGCGCTACGGCCCGGCGAACGGTTTCGGCTGGCAGCTGAACGAGACCGTCGGCGCGCAGGTCGTGTCGGTGCCGATGGCGGTGCCGATCCAGCGTGCCGAAGCGGCGTTTCGCGTGTTCATGGTCTCGCTCACTGCCGTCTTCGTGTTCATCGGGCTCGCGCTGAACCTGATGCTGTGGCGCATGGTCATCCGCCCGGTCTCGAAACTCTCGAAGCTCGCCGACGAGGTGAGCCTCGGCAACATGGACGCGCCCGAATTCTCGGTGCGCACGCGTGACGAGATCGGTACGCTGGCGGAATCGTTCAACCGCATGCGCAAGAGCCTGGTGCAGGCGATGAGGATGCTCGAATCGTGACATCGGCGCGCCCTGAGCAGATTCGCCCCGCATGAACCCGCCGCTGCAGTTCGGGAAGTACGCGGTCACCGAGATCCTCGGCAAGGGCGCGATGGGCATCGTGTACAAGGCCTTCGACCCGAACATCCGGCGCGCGGTGGCGATCAAGACCATCCGTAAGGAGCTGATGGACGACGATCGCGGCAGTGCGCTGGTCGCGCGGTTCAGGCACGAGGCACAGGCCGCCGGACGGCTCTCGCATCCGGGTATCGTCGGGGTCTACGAGTACGGCGAGGACGACGACATCGCCTACATCGCGATGGAGTACGTGCAGGGCAACCCGCTGCGCGAGTACTTCAATCGCGGCACCCGGTTCGAGGAGCGCGACGCCGTGGCCGTGATGGCGCAGCTCCTGGAGGCGCTCGCTTACGCGCACGAGCAGGGCGTCTGGCACCGCGACGTCAAGCCGGCCAACATCATCATCATGCTGAACGGCAAGCTGAAGATCGCCGACTTCGGCATCGCGCGCATCGACTCGTCGAGCCTGACCCAGACCGGCGCGGTCATGGGCACGCCCGGCTACATGGCACCCGAGCAGTACGCCGGACAGGCAGTGGACTGGCGCGCGGACCTGTTCTCGGCCGGGGTAGTGTTCTACCAGCTGTTGACGGGGGCGCGCCCGTTCAGCGGCCGCGCCGAGACGGTGGCGTTCAAGATCTGCTACGAGAACCCGCCGGCGCCGTCGCAGCTCGACGCGACGCGCGGCTGGGAGCGCTTCGACCCGGTGATCGCGACCGCGCTCGCCAAGAAGCCCGCGGACCGTTACCAGACGGCGGCCGAGTTTCGCGCCGCGATCCTCGAGGCCTACGCCGCTCCGGTCAGCCCGGCCGTCTCCGAGGAGACGATCATCACCGAGCCGACGCAGCCGATCGGCGTCGGCGACGCGAGCTCGCCGCCGCGCACCCATCCCTCGCTCACGCCCGTGTCCGCGACCGGCACGCCGCCGACCGGCTGGGACGCGGCCGCACTGAAGCAGGTGGAGGAGCGGCTCGCGCGCATCGTCGGGCCGGTGGCGCGCGTGCTCGTCAAGCGCGCGGCGCAGCAGACCACCGACCTGCATACGCTCTACGGCAAGCTCGCCGAGGGGCTGCCGACGGCGCAGGAGCGCGAGGCGTTTCTCGCTTCGCGGCCGGCGACCGCCACGGTTCCACCGCCCCCGCCGCGCGGCACGATCGCCCCGACGCGCCACGGGACATCGCATACCATGCGACCGCCGCCTGCCGCCCCGCTCACGCCCGAGGCGGTGGAGCACGCGGCGAAGGCGCTCGCGCCGTTCCTCGGCCCGATCGCCAGGGTGGTCGCGAAGCAGATCTCCGGCCGCACGCGCGACCGCGCCGAGTTCCACCAGCTCCTCGCCGCCGAGCTCGCCACCGAGGACGAGCGCCAGCGCTTCCTGCGCGCGGTGGGCGGGTAGTCCGCAGGCCTCCTCGCGCCGGCATCCGCGGCCGCGCCGCCGGGCCCGGCCGCCAACGCAGGCCAGGACGAAACGAGCACCGGCGCTGGTGGCCTCCCTCCGAGCGTGGTGTGGCGGCAGGGTGGGGCGCCTCGCCGACGCACCAGCAGCGGCAAGCCACGAAAAAGAAAACCCGCCGCGAGGCGGGTCTCGGTGCACTGCGCCGGAACGACGCTCAGTGCGTCATCACGGGCTGGGGCTTGTCGTCCGCCGGCGGCGCCTTCGGCGTCTCGGCTACGGGCTTGGCGGCATCGGGCATGCGCTCGAGCGTCACCTCCAGCACCTTGTCGATCCACTTCACCGGCTGGATCTCGAGCCGGTTCTTGATGTTCTCTGGGATCTCGGCGAGGTCCTTCACGTTCTCCTCGGGGATCAGCACCGTCTTGATCTCGCCGCGGTGCGCCGCGAGCAGCTTCTCCTTCAGCCCGCCGATCGCGAGCACCTCGCCGCGCAGCGTGATCTCCCCGGTCAGCGCGACGTCGGCGCGCACCGGAATGCCGGTCAGCGCGGACACCATCGCGACGCAGATGCCGATGCCGGCGCTCGGCCCGTCCTTGGGGGTCGCACCCTCCGGCAGGTGTATGTGCAGGTCCTTCTCCTGAAATACCTTGGCGTCGATGCCGAGCCGCTCGGCGCGGCTGCGCACCACGGTGAGCGCGGCCTGGATCGATTCCTGCATGACCTCGCCGAGCTTGCCGGTGGTGGTGGTCTTGCCCTTGCCTGGCATCACCGCGACCTCGATCGTGAGCAGCTCGCCGCCGACCTCGGTCCAGGCGAGACCGGTGACCTGGCCGACCTGATTCTCCTTTTCCGCCACGCCGAAGGTGTAGCGGCGCACGCCCAGAAACTTGTCCAGCGTGCGCGGGCTCACGCCGATGCGCTTCTGCCCACCCTTGGTCATGAGCGTCTTGATGACCTTGCGGCAGATTTTCGAGAGCTCGCGCTCGAGCGAGCGCACGCCCGCCTCGCGCGTGTAGTAGCGGATGATGTCCCGCACCGCGGCCTCGGAGATGGCAAGCTCCTCGCGCTTCACGCCGTTGTTCTTCATCTGCTTCGGCAGCAGGTAGCGCATCGCGATGTTGACCTTCTCGTCCTCGGTGTAACCCGAGAGGCGGATCACCTCCATCCGGTCGAGCAGCGCCGGCGGGATGTTGAGCGTGTTCGCCGTGGCGACGAACATCACCTCGGAGAGGTCGTACTCCACCTCGACGTAGTGGTCGACGAAGGTGTGGTTCTGCTCCGGATCGAGCACCTCGAGCAGCGCCGAGGACGGGTCGCCCCGGAAGTCCATGCCGAGCTTGTCGACCTCGTCGAGCAGGAACAGCGGATTCCTCACCCCGACCTTGACCATGTTCTGCAGGATCTTGCCCGGCATCGAGCCGATGTAGGTCCGGCGGTGGCCGCGGATCTCGGCCTCGTCGCGCACGCCGCCGAGCGACATGCGCACGAACTTGCGGTTGGTCGCGCGCGCGATCGACTGGCCGAGCGAGGTCTTGCCGACCCCGGGCGGGCCGACCAGGCACAGGATCGGGCCCTTCATCTGCTCGACGCGGCTCTGCACCGCGAGGTATTCCAGGATGCGCTCCTTCACCTTTTCCAGGCCGTAGTGGTCGGCCTCGAGCACCTTCTCGGCCGCGGTGATGTCCTTCGAGATCTTGCTGCGCTTCTTCCACGGCAGGCTGACCAGCGTGTCGAGGTAGTTGCGCACCACCGTCGCCTCGGCCGACATCGGCGACATCAGCCGCAGCTTCTTGAGCTCGCCCTCGGCCTTGTGGCGCGCGTCCTTGGGCATGCGGGCACGCTTGATGCGCTTTTCCATCTCCTCGAGGTCAGCGCCCTCCTCGCCCTCGCCGAGTTCCTTCTGGATCGCCTTGACCTGCTCGTTCAGGTAGTACTCGCGCTGGCTCTTCTCCATCTGCCGCTTGACGCGGCCGCGGATGCGCTTCTCGACCTGCAGGATGTCGATTTCGGCCTCGAGCTGCGAGAGCAGGCTCTCCAGCCGCTGGCGCGGATTGGACATCTCGAGCACCTTCTGCTTCTGCTCGAGCTTGAGCGGCAGGTGCGCCGCCACCGTGTCGGCGAGGCGGCCGCCCTCCTCGATGCCGGCGAGCGACGTCAGGATCTCGGGCGGGATCTTCTTGTTCAGCTTGACGTACTGGTCGAACTGGGCGATCAGCGCACGGCGCATCGCCTCGAGCTCGGTGGTCTCGGGCTGGTCGGGCGGCACCGGCACGGCGGTGGCCACGTAGTGCGTGCGCTGGTCGACGATGCTCTCGATCTGCGCGCGCTGGCTGCCCTCCACCAGCACCTTCACAGTGCCGTCGGGGAGCTTCAGCATCTGCAGGATGTTCGAGATGCAGCCGATGGTGTACAAGTCGTCGCCGGTCGGCTCGTCCTTCGCGGCCGAGCGCTGGGCGACCAGCAGGATGCTCTTGCCGGCCTCCATGGCGACTTCCATCGCCTTGATCGACTTCGGGCGCCCGACGAAGAGCGGGATCACCATGTGCGGGAAGACCACCACGTCCCGGAGGGGCAGCAGCGGATACTGTCCCGGGGCTGGCGTGAGTTCGGTTTGGCTAGACATGGTGGCTGCACCCAAAAAAAGAGCACTTCAGGATATGCGGCCGGCGCGCCCGAAAGCAAGCCGCCGGACGGCCGATCGCGCCGAAGGTCACCGGAGCGGCGGCCGCCGCCGGCCGCTGCGGCCTGGCGAGGGGACTCCCGCCCGGTCCGTCAGGCGCCGCCCGCAACCTTCGGTTGATCCGAGTAGATGAGCAGGGGCTTGCCGTCGCCCGAGATCGTGGGCTCGTCGACGACGACCTTGCTCACGTTCTCCAGCGTCGGCAGCTCGAACATGATGTCGAGCAGCACGTGCTCCAGGATCGACCTCAGGCCGCGCGCGCCCGTCTTGCGCGCGAGCGCCCGCTCCGCGATCGCGTTCAGCGCCTGCGGACGCACCTCCAGATCGACCCCTTCCATCGCGAAAAGTTTCTGGTACTGCTTGATGAGGGCGTTCTTGGGCTCGGTCAGGATGCGGATCAGGGCCGCCTCGTCGAGCTCCTCGAGCGTGGCCACCACCGGCAGCCGCCCGACGAACTCGGGGATCAGTCCGTACTTGATCAGATCCTCCGGCTCGACCGTTCGCAGCACCTCGCTCACGTCCTTGCGGCTGGTGAGGCTCCTCACCTCGGCGCCGAAGCCGATGCCGGTCTTGTCGGTGCGGTTGCGGATAATCTTGTCCAGGCCGTCGAACGCCCCGCCGCAGACGAACAGGATGTTGGTCGTGTCGACCTGCACGAAGTCCTGGTTCGGGTGCTTGCGCCCGCCCTGCGGCGGCACCGAGGCGATGGTGCCCTCGATCAGCTTGAGCAGCGCCTGTTGCACGCCCTCGCCCGACACGTCGCGCGTGATCGACGGGTTGTCCGACTTGCGCGAGATCTTGTCGATCTCGTCGATGTAGACGATGCCGCGCTTCGCCTTGTCTACGTCGTAGTCGCAGTTCTGCAGCAGCTTCTGAATGATGTTCTCGACGTCCTCGCCGACGTAGCCCGCCTCGGTGAGCGTGGTGGCGTCGGCGATCACGAACGGCACGTTCAGCAGCCGCGCAAGCGTCTGCGCGAGCAGCGTCTTGCCCGAGCCGGTGGGGCCGATCAGCAGGATGTTCGCCTTGGCGAGCTCGACCTCGTCGGACTTCGAGAGGTGCTTGAGCCGCTTGTAGTGGTTGTAGACGGCGACCGACAGGATGCGCTTGGCCGGGTCCTGCCCGATCACGTACTCGTCCAGGATGGTGCAGATCTCGCGCGGCGTGGGCAGGTCGGACTTCGAAGCCTTGCCGCTCTTGTCGCCCGCGCTCTCCTCGCGAATGATGTCGTTGCAGAGCTCGATGCATTCGTCGCAGATGAACACCGACGGGCCGGCGATCAGCTTGCGAACCTCGTGCTGGCTCTTGCCGCAAAAGGAACAGTAAAGGAGCTTTTCGCCGCTCTTGTCCGACATCCGGGTGTGCCTCCGCTACGCTGCAGCAGCCTCGGTCCGCGAGGTGAGAACCCGATCGATCAGACCATACTCGCGGCTCTCCTCGGCCGAAAGGAAATAGTCCCGGTCGGTGTCGCGCGCAATCCGCTCGATCGGCTGCCCGGTGTGCTTCGCCATGATCTGGTTCAGCTTTTCCCGCAGGTAGAGGATCTCGCGGGCGTGTATCTCGATCTCCGACGCCTGGCCCTGGAAACCACCCATCGGCTGATGGATCATCACGCGCGAGTTCGGCAGGCAGTAGCGCTTGCCCTTGGCGCCCGCGCACAACAGCAGCGAGCCCATGCTCGCCGCCTGGCCGATGCACAGCGTAGAGACATCGGGCTTGATGAACTGCATGGTGTCGTAGATCGCCAGCCCCGCCGACACCAGCCCGCCGGGCGAGTTGATGTAGAAGAAGATGTCCTTGTCGGGGTTCTCGGACTCGAGGAACAAGAGCTGCGCGACGATCAGGTTCGCGGAGAGCTCGTTGACCGGGCCGACCATGAACACGACCCGCTCCTTGAGCAGGCGCGAGTAGATGTCATACGCACGCTCGCCGCGGCCGCTCTGCTCGATCACCATCGGGATCAGGCCGAGCGCCTCGGGCGCCTGGGCTGCGGACCGCGCCATCGCGGTCACGCCCGGCATCGCATAGTCCACTGTCCGCGGATCCCGCACGCTCATGATGCGCCACCACCCATCAGCTCGTCGAACGCCACCGTCCGCTCTTCCACCTTCGCCTGCCCCAGCACCCACTGGATCACGTTCTCCTCGACAGCGAGGCCCTCGAACTCCGCGAGGCGCTCGGGCTGCGAATAGAACCATTTTACCACCTCGCCCGGCTGCTCATAGCTCTGGGCGTGCTCTTCGACGAGCGCGCGCACCTGCGCGGGCTTCGCCCCGAGGTCGTGGCGCTTTATGCACTCGCCCATGATCAGCCCGAGCGCGACCCGCTGGCGCGCCTGCGCCTCGAACATCCCCGGGTCGATCGGCAGATTCTCCATCTTGAGGCCGCGCCCTTGCAGGTCGGCGCGCGCGTTATCGACCAGCCGCCTGGCCTCCATGTCCAGCAGGCTCTTGGGCAGTTCGACCTTGGTCGCCTCGAGCAGCGCCTGCATCACGTTCGCCTTGAGCCGCGCGCCGAGCCGCTGCTTCACCTCGCGCTCGACGTTCGCCTTGATCTCGGCGCGCATCCTTTCGAGGTCGCCGTCGGCGACGCCGAGGCCTCTGGCGAACTCCGCGTCGAGCTCCGGCAGCCGCCCCTGCTCGACCGTGCGCAGCGTGATCGCGAACTGCGCGATCTTCCCCGCCACGTCCTTGCCGTGATAATCGGCCGGGAAGCTGACCGCCACCGTCTTCGACTCGCCGGCTTTCATGCCCGGAAGGGCCGCCTCGAACTCCGGCAGCATGCGCCCCTCGCCGAGTACCAGCGCGACGTCGGCGCCCTGTCCGCCTTCGAACGGCGCACCGTCGATCGTGCCGGCGAAGTCGACCGTGACCCGGTCGCCGACGGCGGCGGGCGCATCGGCGGTCGCGTAGCGCTTGCGCTGCTTGCGCAGCGCCTCGATCGTCTTGTCGACCTCCGCCTCGCCCACCGTCAGGACCGGCCGCTCGATGCGCGCCCGCGCGAGATCGCCGAGCGCGATCTCGGGGTAGACCTCGAACGTGGCGCTAAACTCGATCTGCGCGGCGTCGCCGCTGTCCTTCGGCTCGATGCGCGGGTAGCCGGCGACGCGCAGATTCTGCCCACGCACCGCCTCGCTGAAGGCCTTCTCGACCGCATCGCCGATCACTTCCGAGCGCACCTGCGGACCGTACTGCTGGGCGACGATGCGCAGCGGCACCTTGCCTGGGCGAAAGCCCGCCATGCGCACCGAACGCGCGATCTGCTTCAACCGCTCGTCGACGCGCTTGTCGATGTCGGCCAGCGGCAACGACATCGTGAGGCGTCGCTCGAGCGCGCTCAGGTTCTCCAGATTGCTCTGCATCGCTCCAGTCCTGTACTTACGCTGCGTGGTGCGAAGGAAGGGACTCGAACCCCCATGCCTCGTCGGCGCTGGAACCTAAATCCAGTGCGTCTACCAATTCCGCCACCTTCGCATGCAGTTTCGAGGAAACGTGCGATTGTACCCGACCGACTGGTACACTGTCAGCGGGGAAGCCCCTGATTCCCCGACGGTTTCCGCACCATTCCGCGCCGCGATGCCGGTCGACCACTACGAGAACTTTCCGGTGGCCTCGGTGCTCCTCCCCGCCCGCCTGCGGCGGCCGGTCGAGCTCGTCTACGCCTTCGCCCGCTCGGCGGACGATCTTGCCGACGAAGGCGACCGCCCGCCCGTCGAGCGGCTGGCGGCGCTGGAGGCCTATCGTGCAGAGCTGCGCCGCGTCGCCGCGGGCGAGCCGCCCGCGACCGAGCTGTTCCGCGCCCTCGGGCGCGCCGTGCGCGAGTTCTCGCTGCCGCTCGACCCCTTCTTCGCCCTGCTCGACGCCTTCGCGCAGGACGTGGTCAAGACGCGCTACGCGAGCTTCGGCGAGGTGCTCCACTACTGCGAGCGCTCGGCGAATCCGGTCGGCGCGCTGATGCTGCACCTGTTCGGGGCGGCGACGCCCGAGCGGTTGCGCCAGTCCGACGCGATTTGCAGCGCACTGCAGCTCGTCAACTTCTGGCAGGACGTCCAAGGAGACTTCGCCCGCGGGCGCATCTACCTGCCGGCGGACGAGATGGCGCGCTTCGGTGTCGGCGAGCGCGACATCGCGGAGCGACGCTGCAGCGACGCCTGGCGCCGCCCTCATCGCATTCCAGATCGAGCGCACCCGCGCGATGCTAGAATCCGGCGCGCCGCTCGCGAAGTCGCTGTCCGGACGCATTGGCCTCGAGCTGCGCATGATCGTGCAAGGCGGCTTCCGCATCCCAGAGAAGCTGGAGCGCGCCGGCGGCGACGTGTTCCGGCACCGGCCGGTGCTGCGCAGTCCGGACTGGTGCCTGATGTCGTGGCGTGCGCTGCGCATGTGACGCCCGCTGCCGCCGCAATCTCCCCCACGCCTGCCGCACGCGGTGTCGCCCGACGAATACTGCCAGCACAAGGCCGCACAGAGCGGGTCGAGCTTCTACTACTCGTTCCTGTTCCTGCCGCCCGCGCGCCGGCGCGCGATCACCGCGCTCTACGCGTTCTGCCGCGAGGTGGACGACGTGGTCGACGAGTGCTCGGACGTCGCGCTCGCGCGCACCAAGCTCGCCTGGTGGCGTTCCGAGGTCGGCGAGCTCTTCGCCGGGCGGCCGACGCACCCGGTGACCCGGGCGCTCGCGCCGGCACTCGCGCCCTACGGCATTGCGCGAGCGCGACTCGAGGACATCCTCGACGGCATGGAGATGGATCTCGAGCCGACGCCGTACCCCGACTACGCGGCGCTCGGCCGGTACGTCTATCGCGTCGCCGGCGCCGTCGGGCTGCTCGCGGCCGGGATCTTCGGCTACCGCGACCCGCAGACGCTGCGCTACGCCGAAGCGCTCGGCACCGCGTTCCAGCTCACCAACATCGTGCGCGACGTCGGCGAGGACGCCCGCAAGGGCCGCGTGTATCTGCCGGCCGACGATGCAGCGATTCGGCGTCACTCCCGCCGACGTCCTCGCGCTGCGCGAGATCGAGGGCTTTGCCGCCCTGATCCGCTTCCAGATCGAGCGCGCGCAGCGCGCCTACGACGTTGCGCTCGGTCTGCTGCCGCCGGTCGACCGGCGCGCGCAGCGTCCGGGACTGGTCATGGCCGCGATCTACCGCACCCTGCTCGTCGAGATCGAGCGCGACGGCTGCCGCGTGCTCACGCACCGCACGGCGCTCACGCCGCTCCGCAAGCTCTGGATCGCGTGGCGCACGTGGGTATTTGCCTGACGCGAGGAGTGAGGCGTGACGGGTAGCGGGACGCGACCTGATCCGCGAGCGAGGATGCGCGTCGCGGTCGTCGGCGGCGGCTGGGCCGGGATCGCCGCCGCCGTGGCGCTCGCGCGCGACGGCGCCGAGGTCACCGTTTTCGAGGCCGCCCGCACCCTCGGCGGCCGTGCGCGGCGCGTGACGCTCGAGGGCATCGACCTCGACAACGGCCAGCACATTCTGGTCGGCGCGTACCGCGCGGTGCTCGGCGCCATGCGCACGGTAGGCGCCGACGCGGGCGCGCTGCTCGTTCGCCTGCCGCTCGACTTCGCGATCGTCGGCCGCTTCCGCCTGCGTGCGCCGCGGCTCCCCGCGCCGCTTCACCTGCTGGCCGGGTTGCTGCGCGCGCACGGCCTCACCGTGCGCGAGCGGCTCCTGGTGGTGCGCTTCATGCTCACGATGGCCGCGCGGGGCTACCGCCTGCGCGCCGATACCGCGGCCTCGGCGCTGCTCGCCGCGCACGGACAGCTTGGCCCGCCGACCGACTACCTGTGGGCGCCGCTCTGCGTCGCCGCGCTCAACACCCCGCTCCCAGCCGCCTCAGCGCAGGTGCTGATGAACGTCGTGCGCGACACGCTCGGCGCGGAGCGCGCCGCGAGCGACCTCCTGCTGCCGCGGCGCGATCTCTCGGCGCTCTTTCCCGAGCCGGGCGCGCGCTTCGTCGAGGCGCGCGGCGGCCGCGTGCTGACCGGCCGGCGCGTCGCGCGTGTGACGCCCGCGGCAGACGGGATCGCCATCGACGGCGAGCGCCACGACGCGGCGATCCTCGCCTGCGCCCCGCCGCATGCGGCGCAGCTTCTGGCGCGTAACGCGCTGCTGCCCGAAGAGCGGGCTCGCCTCGAGGCGCTCGCGTTCGAGCCGATCTACACGTGTTACCTCCAGTATCCGCCGGCGGTCGGCCTGCCGCAGCCGATGCTCGGCCTCGCCGACAGCCTGCTGCACTGGGTGTTCGACCGCGGCGCGCTCGACGGGCGACGCGGACTGCTCGCCGCGGTGGTCAGCGCCCGCGGCGCGCACGAGGCGCTCGAGCGCGGCGAGTTCGCCCTGGCTGCCCACCGCGAGCTCGCACGCCTCGTGCCCCGCCTGCCCGCGCCCGAATGGTCGCGCGTGATCGCCGAGCGGCGCGCGACGTTCAGCTGCACGCCCGGTCTCGACCGGCCCGGCAACGCGACCGCGCTGCCGCGGCTGATCCTGGCGGGCGATTACACCGCGAGTGACTATCCGGCGACGCTCGAGGGTGCGGTGCGCAGCGGCCTCGCCGCCGCGCGCCTCGCGCTGGCGGCAAGCCGCACCGCTTGACCGCACTGCCGCAAAGCTCCGCCTTCGTAGCGCGGGGAAACCGCGGCTCTCGTCATCCCCGCGCATGCGGGGATCCAGCAAGCGGTCGACTGCGCTCGCGCCCCGATCACGCCCGCGGGGACTGGTCTTGCCGGGCGCGACGCGGCTTGCCGAGCGTCACTGTCCGAGCATGCGCAGCGCGTCCTCCAGCCGGTCGACCGCGGTGACTTCGAGCCCGGCGATCGGCTGGCGCGGCGCGTTCGCGCGCGGGATCAGCGCGCGGGTGAAGCCGAGCTTTGCCGCCTCCCGCAGCCGCTCCTGGCCCCGCGGTGCGGGACGCACTTCCCCGGCGAGGCCGACCTCGCCGAATGCGACGAGCTTGCCGGGCAGCGGCCGGTTGCGCAGCGAGGACACGATCGCGAGCGCCACCGCGAGATCGGCGGCCGGCTCGCCGATGCGCACGCCGCCCACCGCGTTCACGAACACGTCCTGATCGTGGCAGGCGACGCCCGCGTGCCGGTGCAGCACCGCGAGCAGCATCGCGAGCCGTCCCGCCTCGAGACCCTGCGCAAGGCGCCGCGGGCTCATGCCGTGCGCGCCGTCGACCAGCGCCTGCACCTCCACCAGCAGCGGCCGCGTGCCCTCGTTCGTCACCAGAATGCACGATCCGGGCACGTCGGCGCGGTGCTCCGAGAGGAACAGCGCCGACGGGTTCGCGATGCCGCGCAGGCCGCGCTCGGTCATCGCGAACACGCCGAGCTCGTTCACCGGGCCGAAGCGATTCTTGAATGCGCGCACCAGCCGGAAGCTCGACTGCGGGTCGCCCTCGAAGTAGAGCACGGTGTCGACGATGTGCTCGAGCACGCGCGGGCCGGCGAGCGCCCCTCCTTGGTGACGTGCCCGACGAAGACCAGGCCGATCGGCCTGCGACTTTGCGAGCCGGGTGAGCTGCGCGGCGCACTCGCGCACCTGCGCCACCGACCCCGGCGCCGACTGTAGCGCCTCCGAATAGAGCGTCTGGATCGAGTCGATCACCGCCACTTCGGGCGCCGCCTCGGTCAGCGTCGCGGCGATGCGCTCGAGCTGGGTTTCGGCGAGCAGCGCGACGCGCGCCGAATCGAGCTGCAGCCGACCGGCGCGCAGCGCCACCTGCTCGGGCGACTCCTCGCCGCTCACGTACACGACGCGATGCGACGCGCTCATCCCCGCGAGCGCCTGCAGGAGCAGGGTCGACTTGCCGATGCCGGGATCGCCGCCGATCAGCACCACCTGAGCGCGCACCAGCCCGCCGCCGAGCGCGCGGTCGAGCTCGGCGATCCCGGTCGGCATGCGCGGCGCCTCGCGCGTGCGGATCTCGGCGAGCGCCGTCAGCGCACCCGCCTTTGCGCCGCCGAGGCGGTGTTTCGCGGCCGGCTCGGCGACGCTCTCGACGAGCGTGTTCCAGCCCTCGCAGTGCGGACACTGGCCCTGCCACTTGGTCGATTGGCCGCCGCACTCGGTACAGACGTAGATCGCGCGCGCCTTCGCCACGGACGCTACTCCCGCTCGGCCTGTGGAACGCGCGACGCCAGGCGGCAGAGCAACTCGTAGCTGATGGTGCCGGCGGCGGCCGCCACCTCGTCCGCGCAGAGTCCTCGCCCCAGAGCGTGACCGGCGCGCCGGCCCCTGCATTGGGCACCGGCTCGAGATCCACGGTCAGCATGTCCATCGACACGCGGCCGACGACGCGGGTGCGCAGACCGTCGACCAGCACCGGCGTCCCGTCGGGTGCGTGGCGCGGATAGCCGTCGGCGTAGCCGCACGCAACGACGCCGATGCGCATCCGCTTGGGCGCGCAGAACGTTCCGCCGTAACCCACCCGTTCGCCGCGTGCGAGCTCCCGCACCGCGATCAGCTCGCTCGCGAGTGTCATCACCGGCTCGAGTCCCAGCGCCTCGGCCGTGTCGTTCGCGAACGGCGAGCACCCGTAGAGCATGATGCCCGGCCGCACCCAGTCCGCGTGCGCCTCGGGGTAGCGCAGCACCGCGGCCGAGTTCGCCAGGCTGCGCGGCAGCGCTAACCCGGCCGTCGCCGAGGCGAAGCACGCCATCTGCTCGGCGATGCCGCGCTCGCCGTCGGCGTCGGCGAAGTGCGTCATCAGGGTGACGCCGCTCACCATGCGGCAGGCCTGCAGCCGGCGCACCGCATCGGCGAAGTCCGCCGGCGCGAATCCGAGCCGGTTCATGCCGCTGTTCAGCTTCGCGTACACCGGGATGCGCGCCGGCAGACCCGCCGACTCAAGCATCCGCACCTGCTCCTCGCAGTGTACGACCACCGCCAGCCCGTGCTCTGCGATCGTCGGCAGATCGTCGAGCGCGAAGAAACCCTCGAGCAGCAGCATCGGCTTGCGCACGCCCGCCTCGCGCACGCGCACGGCGTCGGCCAGGTCGAGCAGTGCGAACCCGTCGGCCGCGTCGAGCGCCGCCACCGCGCGCAGCGTGCCGTGCCCGTATGCGTTCGCCTTGACCACCGCCCAGGCGCGCGCGCGCGGCGCCCGCGCGCGCGCCACCGCGAGGTTGTTGCGCAGCGCGGCGAGATCGAACGTGGCGCGGATCGGGCGCGGCATCGCGGTTACAGTGGCCCGTGGGCAGCTCCGCCGCGACGCAGCCGCTATGCTCCCTGGCGAAACGCGGAGAAGGCGGCGGCGTAAAGCGCTTCCAGGTCGTCGATCACGTCCTTCGCGTCGCGACCGTCCACCATGTGCGCCGAGACGAGATCACCGACCGGGCCCATGAGTCGGGTGCGCGAAAGCATGGGATAGCTCCGATTCAGGCGCTTCACGGCCTGCACGACGCTCTCGCGTTGCGGACGCAGCGTGACGATCTCCGCGTCGATCCGCCTTTGCGCCCGCGCGGCGATGAACTCGGCGAACTCGGCCAGCGTGCGCAACGCCTCCGCATCCAGCCGGTCGAGCAGCTCTGCGATCCGCGCTCGGCCGTCCTTCTCCTCACTCCTCACTCTTCGCCCCTGGCTGCCCGCTCCGTCCGTTGTCCGCCGACCGCTGCCTAGAACCTATCTCAAAATACGGATGCGGTCGCGGAATAGGGGATTTGCAACACGCTCGCCCTTGTCCGTACGACCCCGATTCCGGGATGACCGCGGCCGCGATTTTGAGATGGTTTCTACTGTCCGCTGTCCACTTGCCGGATCGCGAACACCGGCATCTTGTGCCGCTCCTGCATCAGATCGAGCGCCTCGACGAGCGCGGCAACGACGCGGCCGGTGGTGTCCTGTGTTTGCGGCCAGCGTTCGCGCGCTTCCTCGATCAGCGCGCCGATGTGCTCGGGCACCGGGCGGTTCTCCTCCATCACCATGTCCTCGATCATGCCCGGCTTGAGCTCGGGCCGGAACAGGAGCCCGTAGGCGAGGGGGTCGGGCCGGATCGCGATCCAGCGCCCGGCCTCGTCCGCCACCAGCGGCTCGACCCCCGGCGGGAGCGCGATGCTGCCGTTCGCCATGACCAGCACCCGCCGCCCGTCGACCGCGTCGGCGAGCGGATCTCCGCGGCCGGCGTCCGTCGCACTCGCAGTCGTCCAGTAGGCGTCGTGCTCGGGCTGGGTGCGCGCAGTGCCGCCCGCGGCGAGCGCAACGAGGTGCGCGCCGAAACCGAGGCCGATCACCGGCCGGCGCGCCTTGCGGAAAATCGCGATCAATCGCAGCTCCTCGTCCACCCACGGGCAGTGCTCGCGGTCGGACACCGGATAGGCGCCGCCGAGCAGCCACAGCGCGTCGAACTGCATGGCGCTGCCGATCACGTCCTGCCCGGCCACCGGCCGGATGTAGGTGAATCCGATGTCGCGCGCCTCGAACTGCGGCTCGAGGGCGCCGAAGAACTCCGAGAAGGTGTGCTGGACGGCGGCGAAGCGGATCATCGGACATGTGCCGCTGCCGGAAGACCGCATCGGCCGATCGTGCAAGCCGGCGCGCAACCCCTTGCCCGCTAGCGCAGGCGGCGGCGCGCCGATCCTAACATGCCCTCGGCGCGCCGCGCCACGCGGCTACTTGCGCAGCTTGGACAGCCAGTACTCCATCTGCCGGCCGGCCGCCTCCCGGCCGCCCAGACCGAACGAGAGCGCGACCGCGACCGCCACCGCGCCGAACGTCAGCAGGAAGCCGAGGTTCACGATGTCGTCGGCAATGCCCATCGCGCGCAGGCCCATCGCGATGACCAGACCCAGGATCGCGACGCGCGCGATCTGTGCGAGGCCCGTCGTGCCCTCGCCCGAGGCGCGCACGATCGCCAGGTACGCGACGTTCGCCAGCCAGAAACCGACGATTAGGATTACGCCGCCGAGCAAGACGTCGCCGCCGAACTCGATGAACATCGTGACGACGTCGCGCACCTGCGTGAACTCGAGGCGGTTGGCCGCCTCGACGGTCGCGAACAGCATCGCGAAGAACAGCAGCAGCCAAGCGGCGAGGTCGGAGGGCTTGAAGCCGCCGGTGAAGACGCCCTTGAGCCCCATGCGCTCGGGCAGCGCATCCGCGCCCATGCTCGAGAGTAGCCGCGCCACGAGCTGCGAGGCAAAGCGCGCGACGTAATAGGTCACCGTCAGGATCAAGGCCGCGGCCACCAGGTTCGGCACCGCCTCCAGGAATTGGGCGAGCATGTCGGTGGCCGGCCGCGAGACCGCCTCGATCCGCAGCGCCTCGAGCGCCGCGATCAGCGTGGGCACGAACACGAAGATGAATACGATGGTCCCGGCCATCCGCGACAGGCGCACCGACGGGTGCAGCCCTGCGTTCGCGGCCGCCTTGTCCGCGCCGGCGGCCATCAGCAGGTTCGTCACCAGGCCGCGCAGCACCGTCGCCACCAGCCAGCCGACGAACCCGATCACCGCCGCCGCCAAGATGTTCGGCAATGCGTCGAGCAGCTCGATCAGCATCTCCTGCACCGGCTCGAGGAGCCCGCGCAACTCGTAGGCCGCCAGGACGGCCGGCAGAAAGAGCAGAATGACGAGCCAGAAGAGCACGTTGCCGGCGTTCCTGCTCATCGGCTGCATGCCCGCCTGGGCGGCGAGCTTCTCGTCGAGGCGTGGTCGCGGACAGCAGTTTCGTCGCGATCGCGCGCAGCGCGGTGGCAATCACCCAGACGATGATTACGAGCACGGTGCCGGCGATCAGCTGCGGCAGGTAGCCCAGGAACTTGCCGATCATGTCGGCGAAGGGCTTGGACACCAGCGCGAGATCGAGCGTGTTGAACACCCCGACCAGCGTCACCAGAATCACCACCCAGAACACCCCGATCGCGATGCCCGCCTCGACGTTCATGCGCTGATGCGTGCTCTCCTCGATGCGCTGGTTCACCTTCAGCGCGCCGAGCAGGCGGCGCGCGGCTGCGCGCGCGACCACCGCGACGACGTAGCCGACGACGAGGATCGCGATGGCGCCGAGGACTCCGGGCAGGTGTGCGCCCAGGGTGCTCTGCAGGGAACTTGCGAGTGCCGAGAGTTCCATCGGGGTCGCTCCGTGTGGGTTTGCTTGAGGGTCCCGACATCCAGCCGGGGAGCGAGCGCCGCGGACTGTCGTCCGTCGACGACACCAATCCTAAGCTATCACAGAAGCGCCGGCGCGACAGCTCTCGCTGCAAGGGGCGTGCGCGGGGATGCGGCAGCGCGCATCGCAGCGGGCGGCACGCGCCGCTGCGTTTCAGGCGGCGTGCCGCTTGAGCTTCGCCTTGGCGAACTCGACGAACGTGTTGACGAGCCGGGAGCGGAACTTTTCCTTCGGATACACGAGCGAGAGCGTGCGCGTTAGGGTCGGCTGCAGCGGCAGCGCGACGAGCTCGCCGAGCCGCCGCTCGCGCTCGACGGTGACGCGCGAGATCACCGCGAACCCGATGCCGGTGCCGACCACGCCCTTCAGTGCCTCCGGGCTGCCGAGTTCCATCACCACGTTGAGGTGGTCGGGGTGGATCCCCGCCTTGCGGAAATAGAGGTCGGTGAACTCGCGCGTGCCCGACCCCTGCTCGCGCGTCACGTAGGGGTACTCGACCAGCTGCTTCGGCGTCACCATCTTGAGCTTCGCCAGCGGGTGCTTCGGCGCGACGATCACCTGCAGCTCGTCGTCGCAGCACACCTCGGTGAGCAGGGTCGGCAGGTGCGACGGTGCCTCGATCAGGCCGATGTCGAGCGTGTGCTCCGAGACGCGGTTCTCGATCGCCTCGGAGTTCGCCACCGTGAGCTTCGCCTGCACCTCGGGATGCTGCGCCTTGAACTCGCCGAGCACCGGCGGCAGCAGGAACTCGGCGATCGTCGTGCTCGCGCCGATCAGGAGCGGGCCGGACAGCCGCCCGGTCATCTCGCGCACGCGCGTCTCGAGCTCCTGCGACAGGCCGAGGATCTTCTCGGCGTACTGCAGCACCACGTCCCCTGCCGGGGTGAGGGAGATCTTGCCGTGCCCGCGCTCGAAGAGGCGCGCGTTGAAGTGCTCCTCGAGCTGCTTGATCTGGAACGTCACCGCGGGCTGGGTCATGTACAGGACCTCGGCCGCCTTGGTGAAGCTCATCTGCTTCGCCACTGCGTGGAACACCTGCAGTCGTCGGTCGGCCATCGGCGGTGCTCCCGGCGTGTGTGATAATCTGGGCCCCGGTATTGAAGCATAAACCCGGGCATGAATAAAATTTATGAGGGTGCCCGGTGAGTGCGTCTTGGCGCGGGCTCGACCTTGGAGGAGGCGGCCTCCAGTCGGCGAATCTCCGCCTGGCTCAGGCACTTAAGCGGAAGTCCGGCGCCTATTGGCGCCTCGCCGCATTTCCGCTCGGCCTGCACCGCGCCCACCTCGACGATCCACGCGGGGCATGGGCCTACCGTGCCGCGACCGCGGCGGCGGTCGCAGCGGCGTTTCTCGACTGGCGGGCTGGCGCAGCCATCGCCCTCCTCCTCGCGGCCGCGGCGCTCTATGACCTCTACTGGATCGACCGGCGCGTGGTCGCGCTGAACAAGGCGATCCGCCGCCGGATCTACCTCTCGCAGGGCGCCGCGCCGCCACCGGGGTACCGGGGGCGCGAGCTCGACGAGCGCCCGGCGGCGGCGCGAGCACCGTCGTTCGCCGAGCAGGAGCGTGTGCTGCGCGCGCTCGCGACAGACACCGCGCGCGAACGCGGCGCGCGGACGACCGAAAACGACTGACCGGTGGCGCGTCCCGTCTCCGGGCCGAAGCTCGCGGGCGCGCCCGCCTGCGCATGGAAGGCGCCGGCGTGGCGATGAAGCGCGGCTTCTACACCATCCTCGCGGCGCAGTTCTTCAGCTCGCTCGCGGACAACGCGCTGCTGATCGCCGCCATCGCGCTGCTCATGCAGCTCCAGGGGCCGGCCTGGATGGTGCCGCTGCTCAAGTTCTTCTTCACCATCTCGTACGTCGTGCTGGCGCCTTTCGTCGGCGCGTTCGCCGACTCGATGCCCAAGGGCCGCGTGATGTACATCACCAACGCGGTGAAGGTCGGCGGCTGCGCGATGATGTTCTTCTGGCAGCAGCTCACCCTGCCCGGCACCTCGCCCTACGTCGCCGTGCTGGCCGCCTATGCCGTGGTCGGCCTGGGTGCAGCGGCGTACTCGCCGGCGAAGTACGGCATCTTGACCGAGCTCCTCCCGGCGCGCCAGCTCGTCATGGCGAACGGCTGGATCGAGGGCCTCACGGTCGGCTCGATCGTTCTCGGCACCGTGCTCGGTGGGGCACTGATCAGCCCCGCGGTCTCCGGCGTGCTACTCGCGTTCGACTTTCCGCTCTTCGACACGCACGTCGATTCGCCGGCCGAAGCGGCGATCGCGGTGATCGCGCTGTCATACGTCACCGCCGCCGTCATCAATCTGTTCATCCCCGACACCGGCGTCGACCATCATCTGCTGAAGCGCAATCCGCTCTACATCCTGCACGACTTCCAGCGCTCGTTCAGCCTGTTGTGGCGCGACAAGCTCGGCCAGATCTCGCTCGCCACCACCACGCTCTTCTGGGGCGCCGGCGCCACGCTGCAGTTCATCGTGCTGAAGTGGGCCGAGGTCGCGCTCGGCATGCCGCTCGCGCGCGCGAGCATGCTGCAGGGCGTGGTCGCGATCGGCATCGCTGCGGGCGCGGTCGCCGCCGCGCGCTACATCCCGCTCGCCAAGTCGGTGAGCGTCGTGCCGGTCGGCATCGCGATGGGTATCGTGGTGATCGCCATGAACTTCGTGCGCGAGCTCTGGATCGCGATTCCGCTCATGATCCTGATCGGCGGTTTCGCCGGCTTCTTCGTCGTGCCGATGAACGCGCTGCTTCAGCACCGCGGGCACATTCTGATGGGCGCCGGCCACTCGATCGCGGTGCAGAACTTCAACGAGAACCTGTCGATCCTGATCATGCTCGCGGTCTACGCGCTCCTGATCCGGCTCGACCTCTCGGTCTACGCCATCATCGCGCTCTTCGGGCTGTTCGTCAGTGTGACCATGGTGCTCGTGCACCACCGCCATCGGTACAACCAGAGCCAGGGCGACTCGCTGCACCTCATCGGCATGGAGAAGCCCCAGTCGCGCGAGGCGCCGCCGCAGTAGACCCTCCGCGTGGGTCGGGAGAGGGCCGATCCGCGGGGCAGCCATCGTGCCGCCGAGGCCCCGCGAGCTTCCGCCCGAGGGCGAAGCGCGCCGCCGCCGATGCCGCCGATCAGGGCTCCCCGGCGCGCGCGTAGAGCTTCAGGTATTCGGCCTTGGCGAGCGGGACGACGCGGGCAACCGCCAGGAGATCTTCGAGGTGAGCGGGCGAGCTGATGCCCGCGAGGCAGGTGCCGATGCCGGGCGTGGAGCGGGCGAACTGCAGCGCGCGCTGCGCGGGGTTGGCGAGCCCGGGCGTCGCCGTGGCCAGTGCTGCGGCGCACTCGCGGGCGAACAGACCCTTGCCGAGCGTGTGGCTCGCCACGACGTAGAGGTGCAGTTGGCGCGCAGCCTGGATGCTCGAAGCGACGTTGCCCTGTCCGGTCGCCTGCGAGAAGCGCGTGAAGCCCTCGGGCATCGCCTGGTTGAACGGCAGCTGCACGACGCGCAAGGCGTGCCTCGCGTGCCCCGCCACGGCCTGCGCCGCGCGCTCGGCGAGGCCGAGCAGCGACGTCAACGACTGGAAGAGCGGCGCGTCGGTCGCGGCGCGCAGCCCATCGAAAGTCGCGATGCCGTAGCAGCGGATCTTGGCCGCGCGCACGGCGGTCTCGAGCGCCTCGAACACCGCGCCGATCTTGCGGTTCGCGCGCTCCTTGCCGATAGCCGGGATGTGCACCTCGGGCTGGTCGAGCAGAAACGCGTCCAGCGTCGCAAGTCCGAGCGCCTCGCGCGCCGCGTCGATCTGCGCCGCGAGGTGCGCCGGGCTGATGAGATGACGCCCGGCGAGATCCGCGCGCGTGCCGAGGCCGCGCGCGACGATGTTCGCGTCGAGCCACGCATCGAGATCCGCCGGCACGCCTTCCGGAAAGGCGAGAAAGCCGCCCTTGGCGACGACGAAGACCTGCTCGCGCGCGACGCCGGCCGCGAACGCGTGCGCTAGGCCGGCGCCGAGCGCGCGCGCCGAGCGGCCGTAGCGGTAGTGCGCCGCGGTGTCGAAGACATTGATGCCCGCGCGCGCGACCGTGGCGACGATCTCCGCGTACGCCTCGTCTACGTCGTCGGTCGCCGCGCCGGGAAAGGTGCCGAGGCCGAGCGAGGAGAGCTTGAGGTGCCAGTTCAGGAAGTCGCTGTAGTGCCCCGGCGCACACCCGGCGCCGAACGTCCGCGCGTAGGCCTCGGTGCCCTGCCGCGTCGCGTAGCCCGGCCGCAACGTGCTCATCGCGCGCGTTCAGCCAGACAGCGCCGCGGCGGCGAGCAGCGGATGCTCGAGCGCCCGCGCCGCAAGCGCGCGTACCTCCTCGCGCACCGTCTCGGTGGTCGCGGGCTCGACGCGCGCGCGCAGAAGCGATTGGTAGAACGCGTCGTCGTCGTCGGCGTCTCGCTCCCAGTCGACGCCGCGCAGCAGCGCCGCGCCCGCGGCCGGAAGCGTCTCGGGCAGCGCGCGGCCCGACAGCACGCCCCACAGGCCGGCCCAGGCGCGCGCCACGAGCAGCGGATGGTAGCCGCCGCCGCCAGTGGCGAGCACACGCGGGGTTCCGTCGGCATGTCGCGGCGCGCTCTCGACGATGCGTTCGCACACCGCGAGGAATGTCTGCGTCGCGCAGCGCCACCTGCCGAGCGGATCGCCGGCCAGCATGTCGGTGCCCGCCTGCAGCACGATCGCGTCCGGCCGGAAGCGCGCGAGCGCCCCCGGCCAGACGGCGTCGAAGACCAGCCGGTACTCCGCGTCGGTCAGTGCGCGCGGCAGCGGCACGTTGAGCGTGGTGTGGCCGCCGGCGGCACTACCCGTGTCCTCGAGGCGGCCGCCGCACCCCGGATACGCGTAGGCGGTATCCATGTGCAGCGAGAGCGTGAGCGTCTCCGGATCATCGCGGAAGGTCGCCTCCACGCCGTCGCAGTGGTGCGCATCGATGTCCACGTAGAGCACGCGCCAGCCCGCGCGGCGCAGCCTGCAGCACCGCCAGCACCGGGTCGTTGAAGTAGCAGAAACCCTGCGCCCGTCCGGGCCGCGCGTGGTGCATGCCGCCGGCCGGGTTGAACGCGACTCGCCCGGCGAGCACCTCCTCGGCGGCCTGGATGCTCGCGCCGGCTGCAGTCGCCGGCGTGCTGAAAAAGTGGTCGAAGTACGGGTTCTCGAGCGTGCCGAGCGCGAACGCCGCGCGATGCGCCTGGCGCACGCGGCCGAGCTGCTCCGCGCGCTTGATGGCGGCGACGTACGCGCGGTCGTGGAACCACGCGAGCTCGAAGTCGGTCGCCTCGCGCGCCGGCACCTCCTCGGCCGGCGTGATCGCTCCGTAGGCCCCGATGAGGTCGCGCGCGAGGGCGACGCGCGGAATAGCGAGCGGATGGTTCGGCGCGTACGCGCGGAGGCGGTAACGCTCCGAGCCGATGAAGCGGGCCGGCCGGCCGGGCGGAATCGTCGCGCCGGCGGGCGTGCCGGTCAATCCGCGACCCGCCCTTCGCGGACGCAACGCGTACGCACGTAGAGATGGACGTGTCGCGCGAGGCGCACCGCCATCCGTTGCGCCGCCGCGGGCAGCGCGTCGCGCCGCGCCGCGGCGAGGCAGTTCCGGTAGTAGACGAGCTCGCGGCAGCTGTCGCGGATCGCGTTCCAGGCGGGATCGCCCTTGACAAGCGCCTTCCACACCTCGAGCACGTCGGCGTCGGGCGCCGGGGCGGCCTTGTCGCCGGCGGCCGCGAGGTAGGCGCGCATCGTCTCGCGCACGTGGGCGATCGCGGGTTCGAGCACTTCGGCGACGTCGATCTCCGCAGGCGCGCCGACGGCGGCCTCCAGCCGGCCAATCGCACCGTCGATCGCCGCGAGGCGGCCTGCCAGCGCCGCGTGCACGGCCTCTTCGCTCGTGGAATGCATTGCCGACAGTATTAGATCTTGCCAGAAGCCATCTCAGAATCGCGGCCGTGCTTCTGCGTGAACTGAGGTCGTACGAACAAGGGGCAAATCGCCCCTTCTATATCCCCGAGCGAACCCGGGGCGGCCCCTCGCAAATCCCCTCTTTCGCGGTTGCATTCTCATTTTGATATCGGTTCTAATGTCTCGCTATTCTAGCGCGTAGCGCGGCGAGCGCGCCGGCATCGGCATCCCGAGCGAACGCTGTGCGAGGAGAGGACCGTGAAGAAGCTGGTCAAGCTCGTCAAGCTCAACAACCTCCAGTACAACCCGAACCGCGACCCGCAAGTCTACCGCCGCGTGCCGCGCGAAGCGTTTCGCATCCAGGCCGTTCTGGACGGCACCGGCACCGCGACCTGTGCCGTGCGCGATGCCGAAGGCAAACCGTTGGCCGAGGCCGCGGTCGCCGCGCCGGGCACGTTCGAGCACCGCGTCGCGTTCGACCGGCCGGGCCACTACCTGGTGACCCTCGAAGTCACGCGCGGCGCAGAGACGTTCACGCAACCGCTGCGGCTCGACGTGCTGGAGCACGCCTGGCGCGGGTGATCGCCGCCGGCGGAAGGCGTTGCCGACGACCGCCGCCGAAGCCGCATTGCGCACCCGTGCGGGGCGCACCCGGACCGCGCGCCGCGCGCGCCCGACGCGCCCCGGCATGCGAGCATAACTCCCTGATAATCGGACGCAAGTTGCGAGCGTGGTGAAGTGCCGCGGCAACCCGCGCCGGCAGCCGATCCGCGTGGCACCCGTCGATCACGAAGCACGCCGCGCCATCCGGCCCGCCCGCGCGGCGCGGTGGCCGTATTCCCTGCGGCGCCTTCCGCGCGTAGAGTCAGAGGTAGGGGCAGCGTCGGGCAGCCGCCGTCACGGTTCGCGATCGATCCGACGGCCCAGGGCGGCCCCGCTGCGCGGCCCGACTGTGCGGCGATTGGCGCAACGATATCTTTCGGCATGGGCATCGAGAGCGATGCGATTTGGCTCGGCCTGGTCGCGCTGGGGGGAGCGCTCGCCGCGGCGCTGATCGCGCTCGCCGTCGCGGCGCTGCGCCTGCGCGAGGCGGAGCAACGGGTGCGGGACAAGGAGGTCGAGCACCAGGGCGTGCTCGACCGGCTGCAGGAGAACGAGTACCGCCTGCGCGCGATCATCGAGTCCGAGCCCGAGTGCGTGAAGCTCCAGGCCGCCGACGGCACGGTGCTCGAGATCAACCCGGCGGGCCTCAAGCTGGTCGACGCCGACCGCTTCGAGGACATCGTCGGCAAGCCCATCTACAGCGTCGTCGCGCCGGAGTGCATCGAGATCTACCGCGAGAACATGCGCCGGGTCTTCGCCGGTGAAGCGCTCGTCTACGAGTTCCGCTCGATCACCCTCAAGGGCAGGACCTGCTGGATGGAGACCCACGCGGTCCCGTTGCGCGATGCCCGCGGTGCGATCTACGCGCTGCTCGGCATCACGCGCGACGTCACCGAGCACAAGCTCGCCGAGGAGCAGGTGCGGCGCCATCAGACCGAGCTCGCGCGGGTGGCGCGGCTCTCGACCATGGGCGAGATGGCGACCGGCCTCGCGCACGAGCTCAACCAGCCGCTCGCCGCGATCGCAAACTTCGCGCGCGGCTGCATCCGCCGGCTGCGCAGCGGCGACGTGGCGCCGGGCGAGCTGATCCGGCCGCTCGAGGAGGTCTGCCAGCAGGCCGAGCGCGCGGGCGAGGTCATGCGGCACGTGCGCGACTTCGTCCGCAAGCGCGAGCCGGTGCTCGCCGCCACGGACCTCAACCAGATCGTGCGCGGCGTGGCGAAGTTCAACGAGATGGAAACCCGCCAGCAGAACGCCGTCCTGAAGCTCGACCTCGCTCCCGAGCTGCCCCGCGTGTGGGCCGACCCCATCATGGTCGAGCAGGTGATCGGCAACCTCGTGCGCAACTCGATCGAGGCGATGGCCGAGGCGCGTTCGCGGCGGCGCGAGATCACGATCCGCACCGCAGCGAGCGGACGCGACGCGGTCGAGGTCGAGATCGGCGACACCGGGCCGGGGATCGACGGCGCGCTCATCGACCAGGTGTTCGACCAGTTCTTCACCACCAAGCCGGAAGGCGTCGGCATGGGGCTGTCGATCAGCCGTTCGATCGTCGAGTCGCACGGTGGCAGCATCCGCGCCGAATCGCGCGCCGGCGGCGGCGCGACGTTCCGTTTCTCGCTGCAGGCGGTCGCGCAGAGGGAAAGCAGCGTTGAGCGACGCTACAGTATTCATCGTTGACGACGACCGGGCGGTCGCGCGCAGCCTGCGCTGGCTCATCGAGTCGGTGCGCCTCAAGGTCGAGACGTACGCCTCGGCGCACGATTTCCTGGACGCCTACGATGCGGCGCGGCCGGGCTGCCTGGTGCTCGACGTGCGCATGCCGGAGATGAGCGGTCTCGAGTTGCAGCAGCGCCTGGCCGCGCGGCCCGCGTATCACCTGCCGATCGTGTTCATCACCGGGCACGGCGACGTGCAGATGGCGGTGCGCGCAGTGAAGGCCGGCGCGTTCGATTTCGTCGAGAAGCCTTTCAACGACCAGGATCTGCTCGACCGCGTCCAACGGGCGATCGCGCACGATGCGGCGCAGCGCGAGCGCGAATGCCAGCGCGAGCAGCGGCGGGCGCTCTTCGCCAGCCTGACCGCGCGCGAGCGCGAGGTGCTCGACCTGGTGGTCGAGGGGCTGTCGAACAAGGCGATCGCCAATTCCCTCGGCGTGAGCGCGAAGACCGTGGAGTTCCATCGCGCCAAGGTCATGGAGAAGCTGCACGCCAGGTCGCTCACCGACCTGGTGAAGCTCGCCATGCAGTACGCAAGCGAGGCCTGATTCGCCGGGCGCGCAAGGCCGCCACCACGCTCAGGCGCCGAGGTGGTGGTCGACGAGCAGCGCCGCGAACAGGGCCGCGAGGTAGAGGACCGAGAAGCGGAAGGCACGCTGCGCCGCGCGGTCGCTGTAGCGTCGCCACACCCGCCAGGCATGGCGGACGAAAGCCGCGTTGAGCAGCGCGGCCGCGCAGAGATAGGGCCAGCCGCTCATGCCGATGGCGAAGGGCATCAGCGCGACGAGCGCGAGCGCGAGCGTGTAGGCGAGGATACTCGCCTGGGTGTACGCGCGCCCGCGCACCACTGGCAGCATCGGCAGACCCGCCTCGGCGTACTCGCGCGCCCGGTACAGCGCCAACGACCAGAAGTGCGGTGGCGTCCAGACGAATATGATCAGGAACAGCAGCCAGGCTTCGCCCGGCGTCTCGCCGGTCACCGCGGCCCAGCCGAGCACCGGCGGCATCGCGCCCGAAGCGCCGCCGAGGACGATGTTCTGCGGCGTGCGCGGCTTCAGGATCGCCGTGTAGACGACCGCGTAACCGACGAAGGTCGCCAGCGTGAGCCACATGGTGAGCGGATTCGTCCCGGCGTAGAGCAGCGCGAGGCCGGCGCCGCCCGCCAGCCCCGCAACGCCCAGGGTCTCGAGCGCGCCCACCTCGCCGCGCGGCAGCGGGCGCCCGCGCGTGCGCGCCATGACGGCATCGATCTCCCGCTCGATCAGGCAGTTTGCGGCCGCGGCGGCGCCGGCCACCAGCGTGATGCCCAGCGTGCCCGCCGCGAGGGTCTGCAGCGGTACCATGCCGGGCGCGGCAAGGAACATGCCGATGACCGAGCAGAAGACGATCAGCGTGATCACCCGCGGCTTGGCGAGCCGCAGGTACTGCCGCAGCCGCTCGCTCGCGATCGATCGGGTGAGAAGCAGCTCGTTCATGACCCCTCCCGCCGGCGCGCGCGCGCCGGCAGGCCCAGTCTAACCCACTGGCACAGCGACTCAATCCGGGACAACCTTGATCCGCCTAGGAAGTACCCTAGTTGCCTGGGAGGCAGCGCGGGGTTAAGTTTCCGGTCACCGGGAGAACAAAGGAAGCGCTGTGCCGGCGGGCGCCGGTGCGGCGTTGCTGGATGCTGCGCCGCGAGCGGGGACCGGCACAACCGCCGAGCCGCCGCGCATCACATGGCGTGGCGTGGCGCGTCGAATGTTCGGAGGAGGCGACATGCGCGATTTCCTGTTCACCGGCTGGGGCGCATTCTGGATGATGCTCTTCATGGTCGCGCCGTTCGGCGCGATGTTCTACTACGTCGTGCGCCGGAAGAGCGTGGTCGACCCCGCGCCGAGCGGCACCCCGCGCAGCACGCTCTCCCCGCATCGAGGGCATCTGGCTGACGGTGGTGTTCGTGGTCTTCGTCGGCGTCAACCTCGCCAGCCTCAAGTACATGCCCACCATCGCCGCCGCGCGCGCCGAGACGAGCCGCGACCCGGTGCAGGAGATCAACCTTACGGCCAAGTCCTGGGGCTACGACATCTCGAGCCGCCAGATCGAGGCCGGCCGGCCGGTCCGGTTCTCGGGCAAGAGCAGCGACACGCAGCACGGCTTCGCCGTCTATCACCCCAGCGGCCGGATGCTCTTCACCATGATGCTCATGCCGGGCCTCACCAACCCCACCACGCTCGTGCACACGTTCCGCGAGCCCGGCAAGTACAAGGTGCGCTGCCTCGAATACTGCGGCATCGCCCATCACGGCATGCTGGACGAATTGACCGTGGTCGCGCGCAACTGAGCGCGTCCGCAGCACAGGGAGACGACCCATGAGCATCGCCAGTACGATCGTTCAGAACACGCCGCTCTTCGGCCGCATGTTCACCGTCGACAAGTCGAGCGGGTTGGAGGAGATCAACGCCTGGCCGGCGCTGATGATCATGACCTCGTTCGTGTGGCTCGCCGTCGCCGGCGTGCTCGGGCTGGTCATGCCCGCGACCCAGCTCTTCGAGCTCGAGAGCGACCTCTTCTACACGACGCTGACGCTGCACGGCGCGGCGCTGACCTTCCCGTTCACGTTCCAGCTCATGGCCGGCGTCGGTCTGCACCGCTCGGCGGGCTGCGTCGGCAAGCCGGTCACCGGATGGCTTCCGGCGGCGGCCTACATCTCGATGAATCTGGGATCGGCCCTGCTCACGGTCGCCGTGCTGATGGGCCTCAAGGTGAGCCTCGTCGTCATGTACCCGCTGCCGCTCGTCGGCGCGCAGATGGGCATCTGGAGCATGAACGCGGTGATCCTCGGCTTCACCGGGATCTACCTGGTGCTCGCGTGCATGATCCTCTTCTACCCGCTGCTGGTGCTCAAGATGCTGTTCTTCGGCCGCAAGCGGCCGGAGCTCATCCTCTCCGAGCGCTCGCTCAACGACCCCGGCATGCTCGGAATGACCCTGTCGGCGCTCACGCTGCTCGTCACCGGACTGCCGCTGGTCGCGGTCGGGACGACGCTGGTGGCCGCCCTCTACGGGATCATTCCGATGTCGATGGCGGCCTGGGCCGCCGAGCCGGTGGTGTTCCAGTACAGCTTCTACATCTTCGCCCACAACCTGATGGAGGCGATGGCGCTGATGGTGATGAGCGCGATGTATGCGACGCTCCCGCTGTACCTCGCCGACGGCACGCGGGAGCTGTTCAGCAAGAAGCTCGCCAACACGGCATTGTGGATCCTGCTGCTCACCTCGCTCACTTCGTTCCTGCACCACTTCATCACGCTGTACCCGAACCAGCCGGCCGGCCTCTCCTATTGGGGCAACATCATGAGCTGGGGCACCGGCGTCGGTGCGGCGATCAGCATCTTCACCGTGTTCGCCACGATCTGGCAGCACGGCCTGCGACCGGAGCCCGCCATCATCGCCATGCTCATGGGTTGGGTGCTCTACATCCTCGACGGCGCCAGCGCCGTCGTCACCTCCAACGTCGCCTGGTCGTACATGCTGCACGGCACGATGTGGCAGAGCGGCCATACCATGACGGTGATCGTCGCGATGGCGATCATGTGGCTGGGCGCGCTCTACCATCACTATCCCGTCATCACGGGCCGCAACCTCGATCCGGTCCTGGGGCGCTGGTTCATCCGCCTCTTCTCCGTCGGCGGCATCGGCGCGGCCCTGGCGATGCTCGCCGGAGGCGCGGCCGGCATGCCGCGCCGTTACGCCGATTGGACCCAGGAGGGATGGATGCTGTACGGCAACCTCATCCTGCTCTTCGGGCTGGTGCTCGGTGCATCGCTCGTCGTTTACGCCTACAACCTCCTGAAGTCGCGCGAGATCCCGGCGGCGACCGGAGAGCGGGTTGTGCCGGCCTGACCGGGCCGGACCCGGCGCGCGCCCGCGGCGCGCGCCCAACCTCCCCCGTTGCGCGGCGCAGCCGCGATCGGCTGGAGCGCGCCGTGAACTGCGCGCTGTGCGGCCTGCCTGCGCCTTCGCCGCCGCTGCGCGACGGCGAGCGCGCCTACTGCTGCGTCGCCTGTCGCGAGGTGGCGCGGCTGCTCGGCGACGCGGCGTTCGCCGAAGCGCGCGCCGCGGCCCCGCAGCAGACTCCGCGTGCCCCGCACGCGCGGGAAGCCTACTTTCGGATCGAGGGTATGCACTGCGCCTCCTGCGAGCGCCTGATCGAGCAGACCGCGGTGCGTGCCCGGGGCGTGCTCGCGGCGGCGGTCAGCTTCGCCACCGGGACGGCGAAGATCGTCCACGATCCCGCGCTCGTCGCCGAGGCCGAGCTGCCGGCGCTGCTCAGCGTGTCGGGCTACCGCGCGCGGCTGCGCGGCGAGCGCGCGCCGGAGTACGACGAGCGGCCGGATCTGCTGCGCCTGCTCACCGGCGCGTGCCTGGCGGGCGCCGTGATGATGTTGTCCTTCCTGTTCATCTACCCCATCCACGGCGGATTCGCCTCGCCGCAGGACTACGACGCGATCCGCTGGGTGGCGTTCGGGGTGACGCCGGTGGCGCTCTTCGTGCTCACCTCCGTGCTGGTGTTCTACGTCGGCCTGCCGATCCTGCGCGGGGCGTGGATCCGGGCTGCGCGTGGGGATGCTGAACATCGACAGCCTGCTCGCCGTCTCCATCCTGTCCGCCTACGGCTACAGCGCCTTCCAGCTCGCGCGCGACCCGGTCGACCTCTACTTCGACGTCGCCGGCTCGATCGTCGCCGTGGTCACCATCGGGCGGTTCCTCGAGCGCGGCATGCGCTTGAGCGCGATGCGCGAGGTCGACCGGATCATGCAGGCCTGGTCGTCCGAGGCCCGGGTACTGCGTGCCGGACGTTATCTCGCGTGCGCGATCGAGGACATCCTGCCGGGCGACCGCGTCTTCGTGCGCCAGGGCGAGACAATCCCAGTCGATGGGACGATCGCCGGCGGGACCGGCGCGGTCGACGAGTCGCTCCTGACCGGAGAGCCCTTCCCGGTGGCGCGGCACGCGGGCGAGCGGGTGCTCGGGGGCGCCATCCTGCGCGAGGGCGAGCTCGAGATCGAGGTCGGCGCAGTGGTCGAGAGCCGGATCGCCGGCCTCGCGCGCATTCTGTGGAACGCCCAGAGCTCGACCGCGGGCGTCCAGGGGCGTGTGGACCGCATCGCGCGCCGCTTCGTCCCGGCCGTGCTGGTGCTCGCCGTGATGGTCGGGCTCGGATTCCACATCGGGGGCGCCTCGTTCGAGCGGGCGCTGCTCGCGAGTCTCGCGACCCTGATCGTGTCCTGCCCCTGCACGTTCGGCCTGGCGATCCCGCTCACCACGGCCGCGGCCATCGGCGCGGCGTTGCGCCACGGCATGCTCGTCACCAGCGCCGATCTGTTCGACAAGGCGACGCGCATCGACACCGTCGCCATCGACAAGACTGGGACCCTCTCGACCGGCGAGATGTCCGTGGTCGAGGTGATCGGTCCGCCCGAGGTCGCCGCACGCGCCGCCGCGGTCGAGCGCCACTCGCCCCATCCGGTGGCGAGGGCGATCGCACAGCTCGATCGGAGCCGGACCGCGGCCGACGTCGAGTCGCGCCCCGGGCAGGGGGCGTCGGGACGCGTCGGTGACCGTCGCGTGGCGGTAGGCAGCCGCGCGCTGTTCGAAGCGCTGCGATGGCCGGTTCCCGCGCCGCTCGCCGCCGCGGTTGCGCGGCATGCGCCCGGGGAGTGTGTGGTCTCCTACGTCGGCTGGGATGGCGAGGCGCAGGGTGCAATCGTCACCCGCGATCGGCCGCGGCCGGAGTGGGCCCGGGTGGTGGCACGGCTGCGCGAGCGCAGCCGGGTGATCCTGCTCACCGGAGCGGAGCATCCGGGCGGATACGTCGAGACGGTCGACGAGGTACTCGCCGGCGTCCCGCCCGAGGCCAAGGCAGCCGCCGTGCGCCGGCTGAAGGCCCGCGGGCCGGTGGCGATGATCGGCGATGGCGCGAACGACGCGCCCGCCCTTGCCGAAGCAGATCTTGCGATCGCGTTCGGCGCGCCGACGACGCTCGCTGCGGAGGCCGCCGACATCGTCATTCCCGGCGAGCGGCTGGAGCGCGTGCTCGATGCCTTCGCCCTGATCGGCTCGACGCGGCGCCGGATCCGCCAGAACCTGGCCTGGGCGCTCACGTACAACGCGGTCGCGATCCCGCTCGCGATGGCGGGCCTGCTGAATCCGCTGTTCGCGGCGCTGGCGATGTCGACGAGCAGCATTTTCGTCGTGCTGAATGCGACGCGGCCAATCTTGCGCGAGGGCGCGGACCGGCATGATGCAGGCGCCGGGGCGCGCACCCGCGCGTGGGCCGCGTAGCGCGCACCGTCGGCATCGCAGTGATCGCCGGTGCCGGCCGCCGTCGACCGGTCAGAGGATCAAAGGACGGTTGGGCAGCTCGTCCGGATTCACTGGCCGCGGCGGAAAGTGCGTCGCGAGGAGATCGCTGATCGCGCGCACGCCCGCGATCGCGCCGGCTTCGAAGCCACCGCCGGCGAACTCGCGTTGCATCGCGCCGCAGATCGCCTCCCACGCCGCGTGCCCGACCTTGCGGTCGACGCCGCGGTCGGCCACGATCTCGACCCGCTTGTCGGCGAGCAGGAGATAAATCAGCACGCCGGCGTTCTGCTCGGTGTCCCACACCCCGAGCCGGCCGAAGAGCTCGATCGCCCGCTCGCGCGCCGTGACGCCGGCGAGCAGCTCGCCGAGCGGCAGCGCCCCTCGACGGCGAACCGCAGCTCGCCGTCGTGGCGCGCCTCCTCGGCCGCGATCGCCGCCTCGATGGCTTCGAGCGTCCGCTGCGCGAACGCCGCACGCACGGCCCAGCGATCGACAACGAGGTGGCGCAAGAGCCGCTGCGCGCGCGCCACGAGCCGCATTCACCTGCCCCAGCTGCCGGAGGCCCCGCCGCCCCCGAACGACCCGCCCCCGCCCGACCAGCCGCCGCCGCCGAACCCGCCGCCGCCGAACCCGCCGCCGGGCCAACCCGCGCCCCAGCCGCCGCGATGCGGGCGCGTCGCCCCAAGCCCGGTGCCGCCGAATGCGAGCGCGAACACGAACGCGATCGCGCCAGCGAGGATGCCGATGAGGAGCGCGCCCGCCAGGATCCATGCGATCACGCCCACCGCGCCCCCGGTGAGGAGCGATCCGAGGAACCGGCCGAACAGTCGCGGCAGCACGCCGGCGAGGAAGACCGCGCCCATGAACAGCACGACCAGCATCGACTGCAGGTCGGCGCCGCCGCCCGGTGCGCGCCCCGCCGCTGGCGGCGGCAGGTCCTCGCCCTCGACGAGCCGCATGAGCGCCTGCGTGCCGGCCCGTAGTCCGGCGTCGAAGTCGCCCTGCACGAAGTGCGGCGCCATGATCTCGGTGATCACGCGCTTCGCCTTGATGTCGGGGATCGCGCCCTCGAGGCCGTAGCCGACCTCGATTCGCAGCCGGAGGTCGTTCTTCGCGACGAGCACGATCACGCCGTCATCGATGCCCTCGCGCCCGACCTTCCACTGCTCGGCGACGCGGATCGCGTACTGCTCGATCGCCTCGGGCCGGGTGGTCGGTACGATGAGCACGGCGATCTGGCTGCCCTTCTTCTCCTCGAAAGCCGCGAGCTCGCGTTCGAGCGCGGCGGCCTGCGCCACGGTGAGCGTGCCGGTGAGGTCGGTGACGCGCCCTGGGGCGCCGGAATCGGCGCGAGCTCCTGAGCGCGCGCGTCGGCACCGAGCGCGAGACCCAGGCAGAGCGCCGCCAGGACGAGCGTACGACCGTGCATCGGCGGGGAGCGCGCCTACTGCTTGGCCGCGCCGGCCGGCTTGGAGAAGTCCACCGTCGGCGCACGCTGGATCGCCTGCTCGTTCTCGACCGTGAAGTTCGGTTTCACCGAGTAGCCGAACACCATCGCCGTCAGGTTCACCGGGAACTGCCGGACGAGGACGTTGTAGTCGTTCACCGCCTGGATGTAGCGGTTGCGCGCCACCGCGATGCGGTTCTCGGTGCCCTCGAGCTGCGCCTGAAGCTCGAGGAAGTTCTTGTCCGATTTCAGCTCCGGATAGCGTTCCACCACGACGAGCAGGCGCGCGAGCGCGCTCGAGAGCTCGCCCTGGGCAGCCTGGAACCGCTGCAGTGCGACCGGGTCGTTCAGGAGCTCGGGCGTGAGCTGCACGCCGGTCGCCCGCGCGCGCGCCTCGGTGACCCGCGTGAGCACCTCCTGCTCCTGCTGGGCGAACCCCTTCACCGTGTTGACCAGGTTCGGGATCAGGTCGGCGCGGCGCTGGTACTGGTTGACCACCTCGGACCAGGCGGCCTTCGTTGCCTCGTCGGTCCGCTGGATGTCGTTGTAGCCGCAGCCGGAAAGCGTCACGGTCGCGACCGCGGTCAAGAACGCGGCAAGCTTGCGCATCGAGTCTCTCCCATGGGGTGTCCGCACCCCCTCCGGCGGAATCGCGCGGATCGGGGCGTTCATTGCAAAGATATGCCCCGCAGCACGCCGCGCGCGAACAGCAGATCCTCCCAGGCCTTCGCCTTGTCCGGGAGGTTGCGCAGCAGATACGCGGGATGATAGGTGACGACGAGCGGCACGCCGCGGTACTCGAAGGTGCGGCCGCGCAGCGCGGCGATGCTCGCGTCGGTGTCGAGCAGCGTCTGCGCGGCGAAGCGCCCCATCGCGACCACGAGCTTCGGGCGGATGAGGGCGATCTGACGGTGCAAGTGCGGGCTGCATCGCGCGACCTCGCCCGGCTCCGGGTTGCGGTTGCCCGGCGGGCGGCACTTGAGCACGTTGGCGATGTAGACGCCCGCCCCGCGCGCGAGATCGATCGCAGCGAGCATGTTGTCGAGCAGCCGCCCGGCCTGTCCGACGAAAGGCTCGCCGCGCGCGTCCTCCTCGGCGCCGGGCGCCTCGCCGACGAGCAGCCACTGCGCCTGCTCGTCGCCGACGCCGAACACCGTGTTCCGGCGCGTCTTGCACAGCCCGCACGCGGTACACCCGGCCACCGCCTGCTTGAGCCCGGACCAGTCCATGCGCGCGATATGCCCGGCGCGGTCCTCCTCTGCGACAAGCGGCGCCACGGGCGGCGCCGCCGGCGCGGGCGCCTCGCCCGCGGGGCGCGCGAGCGCCGGCGCTGTTTCCGGCGCTTGCGCGAGCCCCGCGCGCCGGGTGCGCAGCCGCCACACCGGGCCGAGCTCCATCTCCTCGAGCATCATGTCGCGCCGGGTGCTCACAGCGCCACGCTCAGCACCAGCGCATCCTCGCGTCCCGCGCGCGCCGGGTAGTAGCCCCTGCGCACGCCGACCTCGGCGAAGCCGCTTCGCGCGTAGAGCGCGCGGCCGGCGACGTTCGACGGCGCACCTCGAGGAAGAGCCGCGTCGCGCCGTAGCGCCGCGTCACGCCGAGCAGGTGGCGCAGTAGCCGCGTGCCGTGACCGCGGCGCTGCGCGTCGCGCGCGATCGAGAGGTTCAGTAGGTGCGCCTCACCCGCGCCGAGCATCAGCACGGCGTAGCCGAGCAGGCCGTGCGGCGCGGCCATCGCCCAGCAGCTGTAACCGGCCGCGAGCGAGTCGCGGAAATTCCCGGGCGACCACGGGTACTCGTACAGATCCCGCTCGATCGCCATGACTGCCGGGAGGTCGCGCTCGACGAGCGGCCGGAAAGCGGGCTGCGGCTTGAGTACTGCGCTCATCGCTCGTGCGTTTTCAGCGCCACCTTGTCGCGGACGTAGAGCGGGACCGCCTCGGCCGGATCGCGCCCCGCACCCGCGGCGAAGCGTGGCAGCGCGAGCCGGAGGATAGCAGATGCGCGCGGCACCGCCGCCGGCTCGACGCGCGCGAGCCGCCCGCCGAGCTTCGCCGCGAGCGCATCGGCGTGCGCGAGAAAGCCGCTGCCGCAGCCGAGCCACCCGTCGCCTTCGGGCAGCGGAACGTCGGCCGGACGCAAGAGCGCCGGCGCGCTCGCTTCGATCCAGCGCCCGGCGCCGCGCCGGTACGCGGCGTGATACACCTCGCCCATGCGCGCGTCGAGGCAGGCGATGACCCGCTCGTCGCCGCTCGTCTCCGCGAGCGCCTCGAGCGTGCCGACGCCGAGCACCGGAAGCCCGCGCGCGAGTGCGAGGCCCTGCGCGACGCCGCACGCGATCCGCAACCCGGTGAACGATCCGGGACCGGCGCCGAACGCGATCGCCGTCAACCCCGGGATGGCGGTGTTGGCCTCGCCAAGTAGCCGCACGATAGCGGGCAGGATGAGCTCGGCATGGCGCTGCCCCACCGGCTGGTGCGACTCGAGGACGCCGCCGTCGCGGGCGACCGCGAGCGACAGATGCTCGGTCGAGGATTCGATGGCGAGAACGGTCAACGCAGGCTGCGCACGCGCGGCAATGGCCGCGGCATTCTACGCGTTGCACGAGGCGCCCGGTGAACGGAATACGGCAGCACGCGGCTCGATGCGCGACCTTCAGCGCCGGAACGCGCCGAGGACGGCGATGTCGCGCGGTGACTACGGCCGCACGCTACCTCGGCCGCCGCTTCCGGGTTCAGGCAGGGCGGCCGACCGCACCGCGCCCAAGACAGACGGCGGCGCGGATATCACGTGCACACGCGGTTACGACCGCCGTGCTTCGCGCGGTAGAGGGCGACGTCGGCCGCCTTGATCACCGACCGCGGATCCGGATGGGCCTCGGAACGGCTCGCGACGCCGATGCTGACGGTCACCGAGACCGACGCCGGCTCGGGATCGCCGCCCGCCTGGCGACGGGCGCGCGCATCACCCCGGCGTTCGCGCGGCGCGCTACGGATGGCGACGCGGTGACCCGCGATCGTCGCACGCAACTGCTCGAGAAAAGGGAGCGCCTCGTCGACGTCCTTTCCCGCAAACAGCACGACGAACTCCTCCCCGCCGTAGCGAAACGCGCGGCCGCCGCCCGCAACGTCCATGAGCTTGGCGCCGACCATCCGCAGCACGTGGTCGCCGACGTCATGGCCGTAAGTGTCGTTCAGCCGCTTGAAGTGGTCGATATCGACGACGCCGATCGCGTAGCCCCCCCCCAGGCTGCGAAGCGCCTCCTCGAGCGACCGGCGGCTGGGCACGCCGGTCAGCTCGTCCTGGAACGCCATCCGGTACGATTCCGACAGGACCGAGATCCCCAGGATGAGGCCGGCGGCGGTGAAGTACGCGGGCGGCCCGACTGCGGTATTGACGCCGTGCAGCGCCCCGCCGAGAGCAACGATCAACCACAACGCCGGGAGCGTTCGACCCCGCTTCCCGGCGAGCACCACCGTGCCGGCGAGACTCGCCGCGATCGCGACGACGCCGAGCTGCGGAATCGGCGTCTTGAGCTTCGCGGGCAGTTCGACCAGCTGCAGGTAAGCCCAGTGCAACGGCCTCTGCTCGCCCGCGTAGATCATCGCCGCGGGAATCGCGCACGCGACCGCAATCATCGCCAGGCGGGGCAGGCCTCCCCGCACGCCGCCCCGCTCTCCGAGCACCGCGAGCGTCATGAGCAGGAGCGGGGGAAGCATGCAGAGCGCGGCGTACACGGTGCGAGACTCGAAGCCGCGGGCGTCCGCGACGACGCGATCCAAAGCGCCGAAGGCGATCAGCAAGACCAGTGCGGAGTAAAAGGTGCGGCCCCGGTGGAAGGCAAGCCCGAGCAGCGCTGCGCCGCCGGTAGCGAGGTAGGCGATCCCGGGGGCGAGCATCGCGATCGGGCGCGGCACGTGCGACGGGTCGCGCGTGACCAGGAACGCGGCGACCAGGAGCCCTAGCGGGGCGACGGCGATCAATACGCGCCCGACGACGCGCGAAATCAGCATCACGGCCCCGCGGAAAGCGCCAGAATGGATGTCGAAGCGAAAGCGATGCTCATGTGCCGGCGCGCGGCACCGGCGCAGCGGCGTGGCCGGCCGAGCCCGCAGAACGATGGTCGCGGAGCGTCCGGGAATTGTAGCCTACCAAGGCAGGCCACCGGGGTTCGCCGGGTAGGATCGAACCGGACTTGCGCCGCGCGGCTCAACTGCGCCGGCGCGCGCTGCGCCGCAGCGGCAGAACCGCGGCAGTGGCGGCTTCCGCGGGATCGACGTTGATCGGACGTCTTCCGGCGCGGGAGCCCGAAGGCGGCGGAGGAACTTCGACCGGCCGCGCGACAACCGGGCCAGCCGGTCGCGGCGTCACTTTCACGATGCGTCCCAGCGGATCGTGCGTGACGACGAGCGTCTTCTCCCGGCGCCACGCTTCCAGGTCGCCCGCCTCGACGCCGTAATATCTCGCTTGCTCGTCAACGTCGAGCGGTCGCGGCCGTCGCCGGCGCTCGCGACCGCGGAAGCGGAAGCCGTTATAGAGCGCCCAGCCGATGAGCATTGCGGAGAACAGCGCGATCGTCGCGGCATACCACAGCAGGATCGTGGTGAAGCTCCGGTAGCCCTCGTTCAGCAGGAACACGTCGTAGCCGCGCCACAGCCCGAACGCCCAGCCGGCGAGGGTCACGAGCGGCAGCCACAGGTAGATGTAGAACAGCCAGAACAGAAGCGTGAGGGCGAGCGACAGCCACCGCTGGCCGCCGGTCTGCAGGTCGGGGCGCTCGATGATGAGCGGTCTTCTCACGGGCGGACACCGCGATCGGGGCTGCGCCAGGTTGCTCTTTTCCCGCGGCGCCAGAGCAACGCGCGTGGCACGGCTACGACCGTCGTGAAGACGTTCAGGGTCCAATACGCCAGCGGGTACCAGATCATCCAGTAGTATTGGCGCGCCAACCCGCGGTCGTAGTGCGAATCCAGGAACAGGCTGAGCCCGATCTGGAGCAGACACGTCGTGCCGATCACCACCCCGGTCCACTGCGGCACGAGCGTCGGGACCGCGATACCGGCGGGCAGCGGCAGGAGCTTCCCGGCCAGCCAGAGCAGGAAGACGCCGAGCATCAGGTACGCCCACAGCACGCTCGTCAGGTATTCGACGAACACGGGCCACATGCGGCGCTTGCGCCAGCTCCGGAGGATCCGTCCCTCCTTGAGAAGCACCTGCATGCCTCCGGTCGCCCACCGCAGCCGCTGTCGCCACAGCCCCTTGAGGGTTTCCGGCATCAGGATCCAGCAAAGCGCCCGTGGCTCGAACCGGACGTCCCAGTGATTGAGCTGGAGCTTCCAGCTCACGTCGACGTCCTCGGTGAGCATGTCGGTGCTCCAGTAGCCCGCGTCCTGAAGCGCGGCCTTCCTGAAGCAGGCCACGACGCCGGAGACCGTGAAGATCCGCCCGTAGGTCCGCTGCGCCCGCTTGATGAGGCCGATGATGGACGAGAACTCCCCGGTCTGGAGCCTGCCGAGCAGGGTCGAGCGCGTGCGGACGCGCGGATTCCCGGTCACGGCGCCCACCCGCGGACCGGTGAAGAAATGCGTCATGAGCCAGGAGACCGCGTCGGGATCGAGCAGCGCATCGCCGTCGATGCAGACGAGGTGCTCGCCGCGCGCCAGGAGCGCGGCCGTGTTGAGCGCGAGTGCCTTGCCCTGGTTCGCGGCGAGATGCACCACCCGCAGTTGCTCGTGCCGGCCAACGAGCCGATCCAGCACGGCGCCGGTGTCGTCGGTACTGCCGTCGTTCACCACCAGGATCTCGTAGTTCGGATAGCGCGTCCGCAGGAGGTACTCCACCACCTCCTCGACATCCCGGCCCTCGTTGTGGCAGGGGACGAGAATGCTCACCAGCGGGTACTCGGGCAAGGTCGGCGGGCCTTCGCCGCCGCGCACTGCGTTGCGGCGTTCGTAGTGGAAGTAGTAGTAGATCGCGCCGGCCATCCAGAGGTACGACATGAACAGCGGATAGTAGAAGGTGAAGTCGAACAGCAGGTCGACGAAGATGCCTAGGGTCTGAAGCATGACGGCAGTGCTCAGTCCAGATCGGCGGTCAGCGAAAGCGCTGGCTTGACGGCCCGAAGGTCGGGATGGTTGCCCACGAAGTCATCCGGGTAATAGCCGAAGTTCAGGGCACCGCCGAGCTGGAGTTGGCGCATCACGCCGGCGATCTCGGCGCTATCGACCGGGCGCCGGGCACGCCAGTCGGTCGCCTGCAACTCGAACACCACCTTGTCGAGGGATCCCAACCGGCGCTTCACGCGCCGCACCAGCGTCTCGAGCCATCGACCGGGGTCGGCCGCGCCCTCGAGGTACGGCATGGCCATGATCGCCGTCTGGTCGTACGCCGCGACGAAAGCGGGCAGTGATTGCGCGAACCACGCTTCTGCCTCGGGGTCGAGCGCCACCCCGGCGTAGAGGTTGCGCGCGCTCTTGAGCGGGAGCCTGAACGCGCGTGCGCGTTCCATCGCCTCGTGCGTGAGCGCGATCAGCGCCGCGGTTTTCCGGCGGGCCCACTGGCGCGCGAGCGCCGGGTCGCTCCGGATCGCGGCCACCGAGCCGGCGAGGCCCCACTGGCCCGCGTAGAGGTCGAGCGCCCACGGCGCGGCGTCCTCGGCGTCCGTGAGCGTCGCGTCGTCGTGAAACAAGATGCCCTGGAACGCGGCATGGCGCGCGAGATCCTCGTAGATGTCCAGGATCACGCTGCGCGCGCGGGGATGAAACGGCGAGAGCCGCGCATAGGTCCCGGGCGGGGGCGCTGCGCCGTCGCTCTGCACCGTCAACCGGCTCGCGGGATGGTCTGCGGGCAGGCGGAACGCGAGCAGCGGCATCCAAGCGAACACCTCCACGTCGGCGCGCGTGAAGAGCTGCCAGGCGACCCGGCTGAACAAATCGGCCCGCACGGGCATGTGGCGGTTCGGGAAGTACAGGGCGTCGGCAACCCCGTCGCCGTCGGGGTCGGCGAACGCCTGCAGATAGACCGTGTTGGGGCCGAGCGCCTTGACCCGATCGAGCAACACGGAAAGATTGCGCTCCTGCTGCCCGGGATCGTCGCTGTAGACGTAGTCGAGGTCGACGTGGACCACGCGGCGCGGCGCCCGCTTCTGCGGTGGCAGCCCGCCGACGAAGTCACTGAGCACGGGGGTTCCACCGGACGAGCGTGCGCCTGACGCTGCCGAGCGGGTCCCCTGGGGTTGTCCAGCCGTCCTCCAGCGTGAACGTAACCGGCATGCCGAGCTCGCCGGCGATCGTCACCGCCGTCGCGTTGTGACTGCCGAACGGCCAGACGAGCGCGCGCGGCCGACGGCCGGTTTCCCGCTCGATGAGCCGCGCGGACCGCTCGAGATCGTCGCGCAGCCGAGCAGCGTACGCTTCGTCGCTCTCGTATGTGCCCGTCGCCGGGTCGTACAGCCGCGTCGTGGCGGCGGGCTGGACGTTGCCCTGCGGATTCGCGGCGATGCCGCGATGAAGGTCGTACGAGTGCGAGGCCACCTCGACCAGACCCGAACGCACCATTTCGCGCACCTCTTCCCAGCCCAGGAAGGTCGCGCGCGGAACGGGGCGACCGCCATAGTCGACCAGCTCGTCGGCCCGCGCATCCATCCAGCGTCCGACCAGTGCGAGCACCGCCGGATAGCCGTACAGCCGCAGCAGCGGATACACCCGCGTATAGAAGCTGCGATAACCGTCGTCGAAGGTGAGCAGGACCGCCTTCGGCGGAAGCGCCCGCTCGCCGCGGCGCGCGGCGAGGATGTCCGACAGGCCGACCGGCTGGTATCCGTGCTCGCGCAGCCAGGCGAACTGCGACGCGAGCTCGTTGGCCTCGACCGCGTAAGGGTCGGGAAGCTGGCGCACGTCGTCGGGAACCTCGTGGTAGCAGAGGACGACGAACGAGCCGCCCTCGACCGCCGGCGCCGCATCGGTCGAAGTCGCACCCAGCAGCAGGAGCACCGCCAGCGCGTGCGAGATCGCGCTCCGCATCAGTATCTCCAGTCGATCGTAAGCAACGCGAAGTCGCGCGTCGTGCGCTCGCCGTCGTACGGACGCACGCTGCGGCCGATGCCGTAGCGCAGGTAGAGGCGGCGGTCGACCTCCCACACGTGCTCGTACTGCAGCGCCCACAGCCCGCCGGCGCCGAATCCGGACTGGTGATAGCTGCCGGCCGTTGCCGACAGCCGCTGGCGGAACGAACGCGCGTAGCGGCGCCAGGTGAGCCAGTCGTTCACCAGCGTGAGTGAAGGCGTGAAGTCGCGACGCGGATTGAAGTACGGCGCGTCCGCGAGGCTGTTGCTGGACGCGTCCGCGTGGAATTCGACGTCGAGCTTGTAGACCGGGCCGGTGACGAGCCGCTCGAACCAGGAGGCGCTCGCGCCCGTGCGCACGTTTCCGTCTGAGAAGTCGAGCGCACGCAGACCGGCGCCGAACGCCCGCGACTCGTGTACCCGGTAGGCGATGGCCAGATCCACGCCGCGCCCGCCTATGCCGGCGCGCCGGGCCTGGAGCGGGATCGAATTCGACTGGGTCTGCAGCGTCCCCGACACGCTGAGGCTGTCGTTCGCCCACCACCGGCCGCCGAGCGCGACGGCCGCGCCGCCGCTGGCGCCGGCGCCGGCATTCACCTCGGCGGTGAGGACGAGGTCGCGGCGGCGGTGCTCGACGCCCGCGCCGAACCGGCGCCAGTCGACCGGGCCGGTGTCGAAAGTCGCGGAAGCCAGATGCGCGTGAGCGAAGGCCCGCCAGTCGTACGCGATTGGGGCGCTGTACGCAAGTGCGTCCATGGCGTAGTCGCGCGTACCGGTCGGCGCGCCACCGGACGAGCGGCCGAATGCGGCATCGACATAGAGCTGGCGCAGATTGTGGACTTGCCAGCGGTCCAGCGCGAGCTGGACCCGTTTGTCTTCCGGTGCAGCGCGCAGTCCGTGCTCCAGCGCGTGTTCCGCGGCGCGGAACTCGTGCATCTCGAGCAGCGGCGAAACGCGCTGCGCGTCGGCGATACCGTTGTCCTGCTCGACCGCGAGGATCCATCGCAGCTCCTCGTCGGCGCGCCGCGGCCGGCCGCGCAGCGACGATACGGCCGCCGCATTCTCGCGCAGCGGCATGCTGAACGGGGCCTCCAGCACCAATGCGGAGACCTCGGCCTCGGCACGATCCAGGCGGTCCGCGTACGCCGGGGCCATGCTCCGAGCGGCGGTGGCGGTCTGGTAGCGCGGATTCGGCCGCGTCATGCCCGGGACATCTGCGAAAAGCAGCCGCGGCGTTCGCGCAGCCAGACGGCCGATCCGGTCCGCCGCCTCGGCGTGACGTTCCGACTCGACGAGCGCGTAGAACCAACCGAGCTCGGCCGCAAAGTTCTCCGGCTGGTCGATCAGCACGCCGCGGTAGAGTTCGCCCGCCGCCTCGGGACGTTCGAGGTAGAGCAGCGCCTCGGCCGTCGCAAGACGCGCGTATGCCGGGGTATCCACCCCAAGCTGGCGCAGCCGGTCATGCAGCGCCACGGCTTCGGCCATCCGGTACCGGCCCTGCAGGGCCACGATGCGGTCCAGCAGCAGGGTGCGCTCCGGACCGGAGAGCGGCGTCTCCTCCGTATGCGCGCGCGCCGCCAGGGCGTCCGTCGAGGCCAACGCGGCGTCGGTTTCTGCGAAGCGCTCCGGTCCGCGACCGCGGGTCGCGCGAATCGCACCCCATCGGATCCGAGCCGCCGTGGCATCGGCATGCAGCGCCGCGAGCTCGGCGGCACCGAGCGCACCCGGGTCGGCGGTCGCGAGCTCGTAGGCGATGACCGGCGACTGCACCCCGTGCGGCCATCAGGATCCGGCCACGGCGCGCCTCGCGGCTGGTCGGGTCGCGGTCGAGGGCCCACTGGTAGAGGGACAGGGCCTCGAAGGCGTCGCCGCGGGCCTCGGCGAGGTATGCCTTTGCTAGGAGAATCTGGAGCGAATCCCCCTGCCGGGCGCCGGCGGCGGCCACCGCCTCGGCGGCCTCATCGTGCCGGCCGGCGTCGGCGAGCGAACGCGCGAGCGCCAGCCGGCCCTCGAGGCTGGTCCGGGAACCGCCGTACCACGTCCATGAGAATGCCGATTGCAAGCAGGCCCTTGCCGGCCGTTCCGGGCCGACCCGGCGACGCTCTCGAGCACGTAGGCCGGGGCACGCTCCGGATCCAAGCGTGGAAGCAGGGCGAGCGCCTCGGCGTCCCGACCTGCCCAGCCCAGGACGACCACGTAGTCATGCAGGTACCCGATTTCGCCCGGAAACTCGGCCGTGAGGGCCGCTAGCGTCGCAAGCGCCTCGTCAAACCGTCCCGCGCGCGCCGCCGCGATGGCCCGCCCGTGCGCCTCCGCCGGCGACTGCGCCGCGAGCGCAGGGGCGGCCGCCGGCACGGCAAGTAGCAACGTCGCCAATGCGATGGCCGCCGCGCCCAGCCGCCCGACGCGGCCACAGGCGCTTCTCGCGCGGCCGGCGCCGCGGCTGCACCGAAGGAGTAGCGATGCGTTCTGTTGCTCCATCCATTGCCGGGTACTCGGACAAGCCCGTATGCTGCCACGAGCACGCCGGGCGCGGCGTGAGATCGTGCCGCGATCTGACGCGGTTTGACGATTCGACCGCTTCGGGGATCGCGCCGTGTGACGGAATGGTCGGCCGGCGGAACGCGGCATGGTGGCAATCGCTCACCGGAGGAAGGTGCATTCGCCGCGGGACTCCGGCCGGGCACCCGTGCCGATCAGGCCGCCTGCGCGAGCGGACGGCTATCCGAGTTGAGCGCGAACTCGATCTCCGCCGCGATCGCCTGGAGACTCTCCAGCTGGGCCGCGAGGCTGCGGCGCGCGTACTCCAGATCCGCAATCTGATCTTCGAGCTTCTCGCTCGCGTCCTTGAGCCGCTTGACCGCACGCATGCGCTGCCGGAGCTGGGATTGCCGCTCGCTGATCTGGCTCTCGAGCGGCGCGACCACGGCCCGGAGCCAGAACGTCGCCTCGAGATTGGCCCCCAGGAAGATATCCCGGATCTCCGCCGCGACCGTCCGGAAGAACCTGCGCGTGAGCGACATCTGCTCGTAGGTGAGCATCATCGATATGGTGTCGAACCGCCGCCTGAAGGTCTGCTCCACGCGTGCCATGCGCCGCGCCGGTCTCTCGAGCGATAACGTCGGCAGGTCGTCCAGCCGCAGACCGAGGCGGGCGCCGTACTCCGCGGATGCCTGAACCATCATCGCGTGGACCTCGCCGACGATCGTATTCGATGCGTCGAGCTTCGCCCGCAGCTCCTCGAGGCACCGGCGCATCGCGCGCCGGATGCCGACGGTGAAGTTGCTCTCGGTCATGCTGGTGAGCGCGTTCTTCAGCTCGGCGTCGAGCGCGTCCGTGCCGAGATGCGCGAACAGGGCGTTGGATTTTTCGGTCAGCACGCTGCGCAGCGCCTGGAAGTCCGCCAGCTTGGATTCGAACTCCATCTTCTCGCGGAACGCCCGCTCCAGCAGGCTGTGCCCCGCCTCGACCTTGTCGCCGCGGACCAGCTTGAGCTCGGCGAGCGCATTGTCGGTCCACGCGATGCGGGTCTCGAGCACCGCACGCGTGATGCCGAGCAGCGCCGAGATCTCGGAGCGGATGATGCCGCGCGTGAGCTCGTGCTTCGCCGGAAGCACCCGGGCCGCGAGCGCGTTCTCCAGCAGCGGGAGACCGCTCGACGCAAGCAGCTTCTCGTCGCCGATCACCTTGGCGATCAATCCCTTCAACGCCGACACGGGGAGAATCTGGCTCGGACCCAGACCGAGGCTGTCGCCGACCTGCCGCGCCTGGCGTCGCACGTGATGGGCGATCTCCTCTTCGGAGCGAAGCCCGTCCCAGAGAGTGTCGATCTTGTTGAGCACCGCGAAGCAGCCGTCCTCATGCCCCGAGGTCGGCGCCAGATGCTGGCGCCAGATGTCCAAGTCCGTCTGGCTGAGTCCGGTGTCGAGGGCGAGCACGAAGAGCAGGGCCTGCGCGCTCGGCAGCAGGCTGAGGGTCAGTTCGGGTTCGCTGCCGATCGCGTTCAGCCCCGGGGTGTCGAGGATGACAAGGCCTTCCTCTAGCAGCGGATGCGGAAAGTTGACGATCGCATGGCGCCAGCGCGGAATCGCGACCGATGCCTCCCCCCGCGCCGACGCCGGCGGCCCGCGTCGGGGCGAGCTGGTAGCGGCGCGCCTCGGACGGCGGCACGTTCAGCGCCTGGCTGATGACCTGCAGCGCCTCGCCGGTGGCGATCGTATCGCTCGGATCGATCGGGATCGTCGTCCACGCGGCGGGATCTCGCCTCAGCTCGTGGAAGGAGCGGTCGCTCGCGCGCGACTCGATCGGGAGAAGGCGGATACAGGGCGGCTCGGCCGGATCCCAACGCAGCTCGGTCGGACACATGGTGCTGCGGCCGGGGAACGCGGGCAGCAGCCGCCGGCCGAAACCGTCCGCGAACAGTGCGTTGATCAGCTCCGACTTGCCCCGCGAGAACTCGCCGACCACCGCGATCGTGATCCGGTCGTCGCCGATCTCCTCGAGCAGCCGCTCGAAACGCGAGCGCAGGGCGTCCTCGAACAGGTCGTTCGCCCGCAGCCAATCCGCGTACTCGATCACGCGCTCACGGACGGCAATTCGCCATGCGCGATACTCCTGCGCATGCTCCAGCAGTCCTGCACCCACGCCAGTAACCCCAGGTTGATTGATCGTTCCCGCGCTAGAGGATGAAGCTATCCGGTCGGCGCGGCGAAGACCGTCAAAATCTGTCAATTCGGGGGCATAGGTCACGCACCAGGCCCGCCCGCGCCGTGCGCCGGGCTACGTCGCGCCGACGCCGGCCGGCAGGCCGCGCGCGAGTGCCTCCGGCGCGTGAGAATAGCGCGAAACGGGGCCGCCGCGCCCGCGTCAGGGCATCATCCCGCGGGGCAGACGGAATCCGGCCGCGTGGATGTGGCCGCCGCCACCGTAACGGCGGGCGATCTCGCTCACGTCGACGCGGTCGGGTCCGTAGGATCTGAGCGAGAACACTCTCTGGTCGAGCGTGTCGTAGTACGCCGCGCCGAACGGCGCGTCCTCTGAGAGCTTCGCCGCGACGTCGACGGCGAAGGCTTGAGGCGAGTTCGCCGTCGGCACGACGTGACGATCGATCCGCCACGAATACGCATGATCGCAGAGCTGCTCGACGTGGCGGCGCACGAACCGCAGGATCGGCGTGCCGTCGGCGATCAGCTTCTCGGGCTCGATACGATTCCACAGGTCGAAGCTGCGCGGAAAGCTGCGCAGCCCCATCGTGAACTCGTCGACGTTCGGCAGCCGACGGCGCCACAGGTCGCGGTCCTCGACGTAGCGAACGAGCATTGGCGCATCGGTCCCCGGGTAGAAGTGATCCCAGGCCATCATCGCGCCAGAGCGGTCCATGTCGAACTCGAACTGGAAGTCGACTCCGGGTCGGCCGAATTCGTCCTGATCGGGGCCGAGTTCCTGCAGCGCGGACTTGTGATGATCGAGCAAGATGACGCGGTTGCCGGTCGCGATGAGGCGCTTCATCTCCTCGCGCGTGAACGAGAAGTCGAGCACGTAGATCGTCCGGCTGCTGACGTCCGGTGCGGGTGCGCCGTAGAAGCTGGGAAGGAAGTCTGCCTTCCTCCCGAATCGCTTCCACGCAACCCACGCCGCACAGAAACCGTCGTCACAGCAGTCGTGGTAAACGACCAGAGGTTCTTTGTTCATGTCTTCCTTGTTCTTTCTCGACGATTGTCGTCGCTGCATCCGTACGGGCCGACGTGGACCGGCGACGGGCCGGCACGATTGCCGTTGGCGCGATACGGCAGCCCATCCCGCGGTGTGTGGCGTAACGATAGTCCGGTTGTAATCGAAACTCGGCGATCGATTTGCAAATTTTTGTTACATCGACGCCGCTTTGCGCGCGCGTCGGGGCGCGTCGGCCACCAGAGGGGCCTTCAGGCGCGAGCGCGGCACGCAGTGCCCGCCGTCTCCGGGTGCTCGGATCGCGCAGGAGGGAGCGCCCCGGCGCCGCCCATGCCGCGCCCGTCCGCGCGGCCGCAGCCCGTGCGCTCGGCTCGCCGCATCAGGGCCCCGCGCGCAGCGCGAAGAGGGCCGTCGAGCACAGGACGGGCGCGGCGGTCGCGATGCGCCGAGCGGCGCGCGCACGCTGGATCGCGCAGTCGCTCGAGACTGCGCGCGACGCCGGATTCGCTACGGCGAGCGAGCCCTGGAACCCCGCGCCCTTCCCCGCCACCGACCCCGGCAAGCAAATCTGCGGGCACGCGCTGGCCGTCTGCAGCGACGTACAATACCCGATCTGAAGCGACGTACAGGGGGCCCACGATGGCAGCCGCGCAGAAGAAGGTCATCATCACCTGCGCCGTGACCGGCGCGATCCACACGCCGACCATGTCGCCGCACCTGCCGGTCACGCCCGAGGAGATCGCCGAGGGCGCGCTCGGCGCGGCACAGGCCGGGGCCGCCATCGTGCACCTGCATGCGCGCATGCCCGCCGACGGCCGTCCGACGCAGGACCCGGAGGTCTTCCGGCGCTTCGCGCCGAAGATCAAGGCCGCCTCCGACGTAGTGATCAACCTCACCACCGGCGGCGCGCCGACCATGTCGGTCGAGGAGCGCCTGCAGCCGGCGCTGCAGCTCCAGCCCGAGGTCGCCTCGCTCAACATGGGATCGATGAACTTCGGGCTCTACGAGATGATGGCGCGCTACAAGGATTGGAAGCACGACTGGGAGAAGCCCTACCTCGCCGGCAGCGACGAGCGTATCTTCCGGAACACGTTCCGCGATATCGCCTACATCCTCGAGTCGTGCAGCGGCAACGACACCCGCTTCGAGATCGAGTGCTACGACATCGGTCATCTCTACACCGCCGCGCACTTCCTCGACCGCGGCCTGGTGAAGCCGCCGCTGCTGATCCAGTCGGTGTTCGGCATCCGCGGCGGCATCGGCCCGCATCCCGAGGACGTGCTGCACATGAAGCGCACCGCCGACCGGCTGTTCGGCGAGAGCTACTACTGGTCGGTCCTCGGCGCCGGGCGCAACCAGATGTACGTCGCGACGATGTCGGCGGTGATGGGCGGCAACGTGCGCGTCGGACTGGAGGACAGCCTGTGGCTCGGCAAGGGGCAGCTCGCGAGATCGAACGCCGAGCAGGTCGCCAAGATCCGCCGCATCCTGGAGGAACTCGGCCTTGAGATCGCCACGCCCGACGAGGCGCGTCAGATGCTCGGGCTGAAGGGCAAGGCGCACGTAGCTTTCTGAGCGCCCGCGCCGTGGCAGGCAAGCGCTACCGCATCGCGGTCATCCCCGGCGACGGCATCGGGAAGGAGGTCGTGCCCGAAGGCATCCGCGTGCTCGAGGCGGCCGGCCGCGCCTTCGACATCGAGTTCGCCTGGGACGAGTACCCCTGGAGCTGCGAGTACCGCGCGAAGCACGGCCGCATGATGCCGCAGGACGCGCTCGCAACGATCCGCAGCCACGACGCGATCTTCTTCGGTGCCTGCGGGTTCCCCGGCGTGCCCGACCACGTGTCGCTGTGGGAGATGCTGATCCCGATGCGGCGCGAGTTCGATCTCTACGTGAACCTGCGGCCGGTGCGGCTGATGCCCGGGATCGCGTCGCCGCTCGCCGGCCGCAAGGTGGGCGACATCGACTTCTACGTCGTGCGCGAGAATACCGAGGGCGAGTACTCGTCGATCGGCGGACGCATCTTCGGCGGCACCGAGCGCGAGGCCGTGGTCCAGCAGAGCACCTTCACCCGATTCGGCACCGATCGCATCCTGCGCTACGCCTTCGAGCTCGCGGCGGGCCGGCCGGAGAGGCATCTCACCTCGGCCACCAAGTCGAACGGCATCATGATCACGATGCCGTACTGGGACGAGCGTTTCGCCGCGATGGCGCGCGAGTATCCGGACGTGCGCACCGACCAGTTCCACATCGACATCCTCACCGCGCACTTCGTCCAGCACCCCGACTGGTTCGACGTGGTGGTCGCCTCGAACCTCTTCGGCGACATCCTCTCCGACCTCGGACCGGCGTGCACCGGCACGATCGGCATCGCGCCATCGGGCAACATCAACCCGGAGCGCCACTTCCCGTCGCTCTTCGAGCCGGTGCACGGCTCGGCGCCGGACATCTACGGCAAGAAGATCGCGAATCCGATCGGCCAGATCTGGTCGGGCGCGATGATGATGGAGCACCTCGGGCACGCGGATGCGGCCGCGGCGATCGTGCGCGCGGTCGAGGTCGTGCTCGCCGAAGGTCCGCGCACGCGCGACATCGGCGGCAGTGCCTCCACCGAGGAAGTCGGCACGGCGATCGCCGCGGCGGTTTGCGGGTGAAGCGGCGTCGCGCGCTCAGGCTGCCCGGTACTCGATCAGCTCGTAGGTGTCGCGCAGGAGCGGGTTGAGCCCCCTCGGCGTGGGACAAGACCGTCAGCCGGACGTAGCGCTTGACTTGCGGCGCGTACCACGCCGCGAGATCCAGCCGGGTCGGATCGATCGCGTCGTCCATCTGGCCGCGCAGGAACGGCCGGCGGGCGAGCACGTTCACCCGCATTGCGTCGAACGTTCCCGCCGGGACCGTGACCCGTTCGCGCACGCCGAAGCGGGCCGTTGCGCTCCATTCAGTGCCCCACTGCGCCGCGCGCATCGCCACCGGCGCGCTGCCGGACTGCGGCACGGCGAACGCCTGCAGGTAAGGCGAGAGCTCGACGACGTCGAGGCCGCCCGCGGTGCGCGAAGCCACTTCCAGGCGAGCGCTGAACTCGTGCTCGACCCCGGCAGAGTCGCCGTCGGCGCGCACCGAGACGGCGTCGCGCACGGCGCCGCCCTTGACCGCCGTCACCCGCATGGCCACGTTTCGCGGCGCCACGTTCCTCCATCCGCTCCGATACGCGTAGCGCCACGTGTCGCCGACGCGCGGCGCGAGCGCGGCGTCGGCACGCTGCGCCATCGCCGCACGCGGCGCCACCAGCGCGGCGGCGAGCCCGGGCAGTAAGGCTCCGGCGCCGGCCAGCATCAGTCTGCGGCGCCGCGCATCGGCGGGCGCTGCGCCGGCTTCGAGGAAGGGTGAGATCATCTGCACGTCCTTTCACGTCGACGCGAAAATTGTATCCGGACCGGCGCGTTCCCGCCCTCTATCCGGCCGCCGCACGCACCCCGGCAGCCACCGTTCGCTACAATGCGGGACTTGCGGTTCGAATCGTGCGCCGCGCGGCAGCCCAGCCGCTGCGCGACCGCTGCACCCAGGGGGAAGCCATGAACATCGCCGAACACGTCGAGCGCGCCGCCCGGCGCGATCCGGACCACGCCGCGATCGTCTTCGAGGGCACCCCGGTCAGCTACGGCGTGCTCGACATGTGCGCCTCGGCGCTCGCCGACTCGCTGCGCAAGCACGGCGTGCAGCGCGGCGACCGCGTCGCCCTCTACCTGCCGAACATCCCGGCTTTCCCGCTCGCCTACGTCGCGGCGCAGAAAGTCGGTGCGATCGCGGTGTCGATCAACTCGATCTTCAAGTCCGACGAGGTCCGCTACATCGTCAACGACGCGCGCGCCAAGGTGGTGTTCACGACCGCGGAGCTCCTGCCCAACCTGCCGCGGCCCGAGTGTCCCTCGGTCGAGCACACGGTTCTCTGCGAGGGGCGCGAGCCCGACGAGATCACCCTCGACGACTGGCTGTCGATGGGCTCGCCCGCGTTCCGCGCGAACAACATGCAACCGGACGACCCGGCCGTCCTGCTCTATTCCTCGGGCACGACCGGTTTCCCGAAGGGGGTCACCCTCACCCACAACAACATCGTCACCAACATCCGCACCGCCGCGAAGTACTCCGGCTACCGGCGCGACGACCGCCTTGCCTGCTTCCTGCCGCTCTTTCACGTCTTCGGGCAGAACTACATCATGAACGGCTGCTTCGAGGCAGGCGCGACGCTCGCGCTCTTCCGCCGCTTCGTGCCCGATCAGGTGCTCGACGCCGTGCACCGCCAGAAGATCACCCTGTTCTTCGCCGTGCCGACGATCTACATCACGCTGCTCGGCATGGACCTCGCGAAGTACGACCTCTCCTCGATCCGCTACGACTTCTCCGCCGCGGCAACCATGCCGCAGGAGATCTCGCGGCGCTGGACCGAGCGCTTCGGGCGGCCGATCTACGAGGGCTACGGGCTCACCGAGTGTTCGCCGTTCGCCGCCTACAACCACCTCACGAAGCACAAGTTCGGCTCGGTCGGCACCGCGGTGGAGGGCTTCGAGCTCAAGATCTTCGACGACAACGACCAGGAGGCGCCGCGCGGCGAATGGGGCGAGATCGTGATCCGCGGGCCCGGGGTGATGAAAGGATACTGGGGCAAGCCGGAGGACACCGACCGCGCCCTGCGCGGCGGCTGGCTGCATTCCGGCGACGTCGGCCGCATGGACGAGGAAGGGTACGTCTACATCGTCGACCGCGTGAAGGACATGATCAACGTCTCCGGCTTCAAGGTGTGGCCGGCCGAGGTCGAGCACGTGCTCTACCGTCATCCGGCGGTGAAGGAGGTCGCGGTCTACGGCGCGCCCGACCCGGTCAAGGGCGAGCAGGTGCGAGTTGCGCTGGTGCCCAGGGAGGGCAAGCGCGTCACGCCCGAGGAGATCGTCCAGTACTGCCGCGACCATCTCGCGGTGTACAAGGCACCCGAGCGGGTCGACGTCGTGACCGAGCTCCCGAAGAGCGCCACGGGCAAGATCCTCAAGCGCGTGCTGCGCGACCAGGCGGCCGCCGCGGGCGGCGCCTGAGCGGCGAGCGCCGGCCCCCGCATCCGAATCCATCCCGCGAGACGGCGCTGGCGGATTGCTCGCAAGCCTGATCGACAACCCCTGGTTCTACGCGGCCGCGATCCCCGCGGTCGCGCTGAGCGGGATCGCCAAGGGCGCCTTCGGCGGCGGCATGGGCGGCTTCGCGGTGCCGCTGCTGGCCCTCACCGTGGCGCCGACGCAGGCCGCCGCGATCATGCTGCCGATCCTGATGCTGATGGACGCGCTCGGGCTCTACGCCTACTGGGGCAAGTGGGACAAGCGGGTGATGCGGGTCATCCTGCCGGCGGGGCTCTTCGGCGTCGTGCTCGGCTGGCTCACGTTCCGGTTCCTCGCCGACTACTGGCTGCGCATCCTGCTCGGCGTGATCTCGATCGGCTTCGTCCTCTACAGCGTGCTGCCGCACACGCCCCGGCTCACGCGGCCGAGCGACGCGAAGGGCAGGTTCTGGGCCGCGCTCGCCGGGCTGACGAGCTTCATCGCCCACGCGGGCGGCCCGCCGCTCAACGTGTACGTCCTGCCGCTGCGCCTGGAGACGCTTCCCTTCGCGGCGACGTTCCTCGTCTTCTTCGCGGCCGTCAATGCGGCGAAGGTGCTGCCCTACCTCGCGCTGGGGCTGTTCGACGCCACCAACGTCGCGACCTCGGCCGTGCTCGCGCCAGCGGGCGCGCTCGGCATCTGGCTCGGCATCTGGCTGCGCACCCGCCTGAGCCGCGCGGCGTTCTTCCGTATCATCTACGCGGCGATGTTCGCCACCGGCTGCAAGCTGCTGTACGACGGCCTGCGCGAGGCGCTCGCCTGAGCGCGCTACACCCGGATCCGCGCGGCGAGCTCGCGGAGCGTGTCGAGGCCCGGCTCCTTGCGCGGCCAGACGAGCCCGACGCCGTCGTCCTTGTGCCGCGGCAGGACGTGCAGGTGCAGGTGCGGCACGGTCTGCCAGCCGGCCGGCCGGTTCGCCTGCAGCACCGTGACGCCCTCGGCGCCGAACGCCGCCTCCACCGCGCGCGCGATCCTGCGTGCGGCGACCATCAGCGCGGCGGCAGAAGCGTCGTCCGCGTCCATCAGCGTCTCGAACGGCTGCTTCGTCGCGACGATCACGTGCCCGGGATTCACCTGCCCGGCGTCCATGAAGGCGAACACGTGCGCGTCCTCGTACACCTTGGCGCACGGGATCTCCCCGGCGATGATCCGGCTGAAGACGGTGTCGGCCATGCCTGCCCCCCTGCTCGGGTGAACGCAGCGATTCTACGCCCGGCTCAGCGCCGCTCCAGCCCCCGCAGCAGGAAGATCCCGATCACCAGCAGCGCCGCGGCCAGCGCGGACGGCGCGGCGAACCCGCCGGTTGCCTCGGCAATGCGTCCAGCGACCGCCGGCCCGAGCAGCTGACCGAGCCCGAACGAAGCGGTCAGGAGCCCCATTGCGCGGCCCTGGTTCGCGCCGCCCCGCTGGCGCGCCGCCGCGAGGCCGAGCGCGGTGATCCCGACGAACGTGCCGCCGAGCAGTCCGCCGCCGATCACCACCGCCACCGGACCCGTCGTGACGCCCGCGAGCAGAACGCCTGCCGCCTCCACTGCGTAGGCAAGGCGCAGCGCGGGAAGCAGCCCGAAGCGCTGCGCGATGCGCTGCCACACGACCACCGACACCGCCGCGCACGATCCGACGACGATCCAGGTGACCGGCTCCACGATCGCCGCGTGCTCGAGCTTGCGGGCGATCGCGACGATGAAGGTCGCCGTGACGACGTAGCCGAAGCCGAACAGGCCGTAGGCCACGATGAGCCGTCGCATTGCGCCTTGCGCCGGTGCACTGAGCGCCTCGGCGCGGCTCGCCGGCGCGGCGGCGTGCGCGTGGGTCCGCAGCGGCAGGCGTCCCATCACGCGCCACGCGGCGCCGAGCAGCAGTGCTGCGCCGAGGCCGAGCGCCCCCACTGGCCGAACATCGACACGCCCGCAAGCCGCGCGCACTCGAGCACCGCGACCGACCCGACGATGCCGAGCCCGACACCAGCGAAGTGCAGCGCCCCGAGCTGCGCGCGCCCCTGCATGGTGATGTGCTCGACGACCGCGGCCGTGCCGAGGACGAGGCAGAATGCGCTGGCGACGCCGGACGCGAACCGGATCGAGAGCCACGCGGCAAACGACACCACGACCGCGCCGGCCGCGGTCGATGCCGCGCTCGCGAGCATGCCCGCCGCGAGCCACAGACGCCGCTCGGGCCGGTGCGCGAGGGTCGCGGCGACGAGCGCCCCGATCATGTAACCCAGGAAGTTCGCGGCGGCGACGTCGCCCGCCTGCGACACCGACCAGCCGAGCGTCTCCTGCAATGGCGGCAGCAGCGGCGTGTAGGCGAAGCGGCCGATGCCCATCGCCGCGGCCATCATCAGCGCGCCGGCGAGCGCGACGGCAGTCGGCGCGGGAGGCGCGGCGCTGCGGTGCTGCATCTGCGATCGCCTACCGAGCGCGTCGCCCGGCGCCGCACGCGCTCGCCTCGCCGCGGGGGGCCATGCGGCGGCATTCCGGCACCAGACCGCGCCTCACAGAACCTTGTTCATGTGCACCGACACCGCCGTGAAGCCGAGCTTGCGGTAGAGCGCGAGCGCGCCGGCGTTCGGCGCGAAGACGTTGAGCGCCAGGATCCGGCAGCGCGCGGCGCGCGCGGCCTGTTCGACGAGCCCGAGCGCTGCGGCGGCGTAGCCGCGCCGCCGGTGCTGCGGGAAAATGGTCATGTTGTACAGGAACGCCTCGCGGCTGGCCGTGTCCAGGAAGAACCAGACGCCGCCCACCGGCTCCTCGCCCGCGGCGATCCACGCGATCGTGTGCCCGGCACCGACCTTGCCGCCGGGCAAGAGCTGCGCATGCTGCGCGCGCGCCGCCTGCTCCGCCTCCGCGCTGGAGAGGTGGTCGGCCGTCGCCCGCTCGGCGATGTAGGACGGCAGCACGGTCTCGAGGAAATCCGCGACCTCGGTCTCGGTCATCGCCACGAGCCGCACGCCCGCCGCGCCGCTGGTCGCGGCGGGCGTCGGAGCCGGGACGGAATCGGCGCGCGCCATCACGCCTCCGGCGCGATCTGGATCAGGCGCTTGCCCAGGTTCTCGCCGCGGTAGAGCCCGGCGATCGCCCCGGGCGCATGCTCGATGCCCTGGAGAATGTCCTCGCGGTAGCGGAGCTTACCGCTGCGAACCCAACCGGCGAGCGCCGCACGCGCCTCGTCGTAGCGCGCCGCGTAATCGAAGATGACGAAGCCTTGCATGCGCGCGCGCTTCACCAGCAGATGCCGCTCGACGCGCGGTGCCTGCGGCGGCGGGTCCCAGCGTGCCACCGACGCCGTTCCGCAGATCACCATCCGCGCGCCGACGTTGAGCTGCGCGTGCACAGCGTCGCTGATCGGCCCGGCGGTGTTGTCGAAGTACACGTCGACGCCGCCGGGGCAGGCTGCCGCGAGCGCCGCGGCGAGATCACCGTGTTTGTAGTCGATCGCGGCGTCGTAGCCGAACTCGTCGCGGCACAGGTGCACCTTCGCCGCCCCGCCCGCGATGCCCACGGTGCGGCAGCCCTTCAGCTTCGCGATCTGGCCCACGCACGAGCCGACCGCCCCGGCCGCGGTCGACACCACGACCGTCTCGCCCGCCTGCGGCCGGCCGATCTCGAGCAGGCCGAAATACGCGGTGATGCCGTTCAGTCCGAGCACGCCGAGCGCGGTGGTCATGGGCAGATCGGTCTGGGCCACCTTGCGCTCGATGGTCGCCGCGTCGACCAGCGCGTAGTCCTGCCAGCCGAACAGGCCGGTGACGATCTCGCCGGGTCGGTAGTCCGGGTGGCGCGAAGCCGCCACGCGCCCGACCGCGAACGAGCGCATCACGCCGCCGATCGCCACCGGCTCGGCGTAGTTCGCGACCGCGTTCACCCAGCCGCGCATCGCCGGATCGACCGAGAGGTAGACGTTGCGCACGAGGATCTGCCCGGGCGCGGGCGACGGCACGGGCTGCGCCACGAGCGCGAAGTGCTCGGCCTGCGGAATGCCGTCCGGGCGCGCCCTGAGCAGCACCTGGCGGTTCACGGCCGACTCCGACATCCGCTTCTCCCGGTCTCGGGGACGCCCGCCGCCCCACGCGCAGCCCGAGCGCGACCATCGCCATCCCCGCGGCGGCGGCGGCCGCCAGTGCGATCATATCCCACCGCTTGCGGCGGATTGCGTCGATCGCCCATCGCCAGCGGAGCGCGGACGCGACGCGAGCGGTCCGTCGCACGCAGAGGCGTTTCGCGCGATCGGGCGCGGCGCGCACGCCGCGAACCACCCGGGCGACGTACCGCCACGCCCGCGCTGCGACGCGCGCGAGCAAAGCCGCGGCGCGCACGCCGCGGCTCCCGCTGCCCGGACTTGCGCCGAGCGTGCGCGATCAGTGGGGTTCGTCCCACGCTTCGGCGGGGCACCCCGAGATCGGCGCCGCGCGCGGCTGCGGCGGCGGGCGCGGCGGCACCACGCTCGGCGATCCCGGTGACGCAGATCAAGTAAATGCGCGTCGCGCAGCGCTAGCCTCGCGTGGGTGCCGGCGCGCGCTCAGCGCGACGCCGGCCGTGCCGGTCGCGACGACCGGCGCTCGGGCGGCAGGCTGCGGATGGGCATCCCGCGCCCGGACCAGGCGATCAGGAGGAAAGGCCGATGGACGAGGGCAACGCCGCGGCGAGCGAGCGCTACGAGACGCGCCGGCGCCGGCTGCTCGACCAGGTTGCGCTCAGAGAGACCGATCGTACGCCGTTCGTCTTCGCGACACGCTTCTGGGCGGCGGCCTATGCCGGCATCACCTACGAGGAGCAGATGTACGACGCGGAGAAGTCCGCCGCCGCATTCGAGAAGGCCCTGCGCCTGCTCGAGCCCGACGGCTACACGCCTTCGCTCTACATCTACGGGCCGACGCTCTCGGCGCTCGACTACCGGCTCATGCAGTGGCCGGGGCATGGCACCGACCCCAATGCCACCTTCCAGTACCTCGACCGCGAGTACATGGCGGCGAAGGACTACGACGAGTATCTCTTCGACCCCACCGGGTACTGCCTGCGTCACTACCTGCCCAAGGTGGCCGGCGCCTTCGAGGGGCTCGCCCGCATGCCGGACTTCGCCTCGCTCTCGGAGTGGCGGTTCGTCGGCGCGATGCGCGCGTTCGGCCGGCCCGAGCTGCGCGCGAGCCTGCTGCGGCTGCTCGAAGCAGGCGAGCGCGCCGAGGAGGCCGCGCAGAAGAGCGCCGCGTTCGTGAAGCGCATGGCCTCGCTCGGCTTTCCCTCGGTGGGCGGCGGGTTCTGCAAGGCGCCGTATGACCACATCAGCGACTTCCTGCGCGGCTCGAAGGGCTGCATGCTCGACCTCTTTCGCAACCGCGACAAGCTGCTCGAGGCGATCGACAAGGTGAGCGAGCTTCTCATGCGTGGCGTGGTGGAGGAGACGCGCGCCGGCGGCACGCCCTACGTCTTCATTCCGCTGCACTGGGGGCTCGACGGGTTCATGTCGCCCGAGCACTTCCGCACCTTCTACTGGCCGGGCCTGCGCAAGGTGCTGCTGCGCCTGATCGAGCACGAGCTGATCCCGGTGGTGCTATGGGAGGGCGACTGCACCTCGCGTCTGGAGCAGATCGGCGATATCCCGCGCGGCAAGGCGGTGTACTGGTTCGAGCGGACCGACCTCGTGCGCGCGAAGGAGGTGCTCGGCGACACGGTGTGCTTGCGCGGCAACGTACCGACCTCGATGCTGGTCGCCGGCACGCCCGACGAGATCGACGCCTACTGCCGGATGCTGATCACCAAGGTGGGCAAGGGCGGCGGCTTCATCCTCGACGGCGCGGCGAGCGTTCCGGACGAGGCGCGCACCGAGAACGTTCTGGCGATGGCGCGCTCGGTGCACAAGTACGCGAACTGACGCCGCGCGGCGCCGCGGCGTCCCCGGCCGGGAGGAAGACGATGCAGGAGCGCGAACAACAACTGGTGGAAGCGCTGGCGGACATGCGCGAGGACGAGGCGCTCGCGCTCGCCCGCGCCATGCTCGAGGGCGGCGTGGACCCGCTGCGGGTGCTCGAGCTCTGCCGCGCGGGGATGGAGATCGTCGGCCGGCGCTTCGAGCAGGGCGAGTACTTCCTGCCCGAGCTCATCCTTGGCGGCGAGATGCTCGAGGCGATCGGCGCGCTCGCGAAGCCGCTCATCGCGCAGGCCCCCGGCGGCCCGGCGAAGAAGCGCGGCCGCGTCCTCATCGGCACGGTGCACGGCGACCTGCACGACATCGGCAAGAACATCGTCACGTTCATGCTCGACATCAACGGCTACGACGTGAGAGACCTCGGCATCGACGTGCCCGCCGCGACCTTCATCGACGCGGTGCGCGAGTTCCAGCCGGCGGTGATCGGTCTGAGCGGTTTTCTGACGCTCGCGTTCGACTCGATGCGCGACACGGTGCAGGCGATCGAGACGGCCGGGCTGCGCGAGGGGCGCAAGATCATGATCGGCGGCGGACAGGTGGACGAGGCGGTGCGTGCGCACACCCGAGCCGACGCGTTCGGTGGCAACGCGATGGCCGCCGTCGCCCTGTGCCGGCAGTGGATCGGAGCCTGAGCGCGTGCCTGCCGGAGACGCGGTGCACCCTCGCGCTGGCGCGCCAGGCGCCGTCGCCGCGCGCGATCGGGCGCGGCGCGAGGCGCTCGCGCTCGCGGTCGGCGAGGCGCTGGTGGCCCCCGCGAGCGCGCACCGCGTGTGGCCGGTGCGAAGCGCGTGCGGCGCGCGCTTCGAGGCCGGGCCCGGCGTGCTCGAGATCCCCGCGCTCGCCGGTTGCGCCGGCGCCATCGAAGCGCTCGCCGCCTGCGCCTGCTCGCTCGGCCCGCGCCTGGAAGCGCGCGTCGCGTCACTCTTTCGCGCGCACCGCGCGCTGCTCGCGCTCGAGCTCGACGCCCTCGGCACCGCGTGGCTGTTCGCGCTGGCCGAGCGCCTCACGGCATGCATACGCCGCGAGGCGCGGCGCGCGGGCTTGCGCGCCGGCGCGGCGTTGAACCCCGGTGACGTGGGTATCGCGCTCGGCGAGCAGCGCAGAGTGCTCGCGCTTGCGCAGGCCGCGTCGCACGCAATCACGGCGACGCCGCAAGGCATGCTGCGCCCGGCGAAGTCGCTCTGCTTCGTCGTCGCGCTCGGCCGCGCCCTGACCGCGCCCGCCGGAGGCCGCTGCGCCCGGTGCCGCGCGCACGCCCGATGCAGCGTTCGACCGGCGTGAATCCGGCGGCGTCGCGGCGCCGGGTCCGGTTTGCGGGCATCGATCGCGACGCCGAGTGCACCGAGCGCGAGACGATCTTCCAGGGCGCCCGCCGCGCCGGCGTGCGCGTCGTCGGCGCCTGCGGCGGTCGCGGCGTGTGCGGCACGTGCGCGGTGCGCATCGCCGCGGGCGAGGTCGAGTTGCTCGACCCGCCCGGGCCGCATGCCAGGGCGCAACTCGCGAACGGATGGCTGCGCGCCTGCCTGGCGCGGCCGCTCGGCGACTGCCTGGTCGAGCTCTCGCCGCGCTCGCTCGCGCCGGTCGCGCGCGCCGAGGTGGAGGGCGCGGGCGGCGCCGCGGTGGAACCGGCGCCGGCGGTGCGCGCGCTCACGGTCGCCCTCCCCCGCCGACGCTCGCCTCGGGGGGTGGCCGACGCCGCGCGCCTTCTCGGCGCGCTCGGCGACCCGTCCGTCGCGCGCATCGATCTCGGTGTGCTGCGCGAACTGCCCACGCAGCTGCGCGCGAGCGGCTGGCGCGCGGCGGTCTGCGTGCGCGGCGATGAGGTGATCGCGGTCGATGCGCCGGGGCGGCGGACGCTCGGCCTGGCGGTGGACTTCGGCACCACCAACGTCGCGGGCTTCCTGCTCGATCTTACGACCGGCGTGCAGCTCGCGAGCCTCGGCATCGAGAACCCGCAGGCCGCCTACGGCGCCGACCTGGTGAGCCGGATCAACCACGCCGTGCGCGCGCCCGACGGCGCCGCCGAGCTGCGCCGCGCGGCTGCCGGCGCCGTCGGCGCGCTCGCGCACGACCTCTGCGCGGCGGCGTCGGCGCAGCCGCGCGAGATCGTCGACGTCGCAGTGTGCGGGAACACGGCGATGCATCATCTCCTGCTCGAGCTGCCGGTCGCCCAGCTCGGGCGCGCGCCGTTCGTGCCCGCGCTGGAGGCGGCCGCCGACTACAAGGCGCGCGAGGTCGGGCTCGCCCTCGCCGCGGGCGCGTGGGTGCACGTGCTGCCGAACGTCGGCGGCTTCGTCGGCGGCGATCACGTCGCGGCGCTCCTCGCCACCGAGACGCAGTGGGATGCGGGCACGTCGATCGTCATGGACATCGGCACCAACACCGAGATCTCGCTCGTGCACGCCGGCGCGATCGCCACGGTCTCCTGCCCCTCGGGCCCGGCGCTGGAGGGCGGCCACATCTCCTGCGGGATGCGCGCGGCCGAGGGCGCGATCGAGCGCGTGCGCATCGACGGCGGGCGCATCGAGGCGCAGACGATCGGCGGCGCCGAGCCGGTCGGGCTGTGCGGCTCCGGCGTCCTCGACGCGGTGGCGGAGATGCGCCGCACGGGCCTACTCGACGCGCGCGGGCGCATCCAGCCGGGGCATCCGGCGGTGCACGATGCCGGCGGCCGCCGTGCGCTCGCGCTCGCGCCGGAGGTGATGTTCACGCAGGAGGACGTGCGCGCGGTTCAGCTCGCCAAGGCGGCCGTGCGCGCGGGAATCGATCTCCTGCTCGGCGAGGCGGGCCTCGCCGAGCGTGCGATCGATCGCGTGCTCATCGCCGGCGCTTTCGGCGCCTACATCGACGTGCAAAGCGCGATCGCGTGCGGGCTGGTGCCCGCGCTGCCGGTCGAGCGCTTCGTGCAGGTGGGTAACGCCGCGGGGGTCGGCGTGCGCATGGCGCTCGCCTCGGTCGCGCTGCGCGAGCGCGCGCGCCGGATCGCACAGCGCTGCCGCTACATCGAGCTCGGCTCGCTCGCCGGATTCCAGCAGACCTTCCTGGGGAGAATCGGCTTTGACTGACGCGCCCGCACTCGCCGTCATCGGCGACCGCATCAATCCGGGGTTCAAGAGCACGCGCGCGCTCCTCGACGCGAACGACCTCGAGGGCATCCAGGCGCTCGCGGTGCGGCAGGTCGAGGCCGGCGCGGCGGCGCTCGACGTCACGATCGGGCCGCGCGCCGGCGAGGATCCGGCTTTTCTCGTCGCGGTGATCCGTGCGATCCAGGCGGCGGTCGATGTGCCGCTCTGCTTCGACTACCCCGACGCCGCGATCCAGCGCGTCTGCCTGGAGGCGTACGACGAGGCCCGCGCGCGCGGGCGCAAGCCGATCGTGAACTCGCTCGCCGAGACGCGCTGGGAGATGACCGAGCTCCTGCGCATCCGCCCGTTCGCGGCGATGCTGATGGCCTCCGAGCGGCTCGAAGGCGGCGCGGGTCGGCCGAACCGCACGAGCGCCGAGATCGCCGGCACCGCGAAGCGCACGGCGCTGCGCCTGGTGCGCGACCACGGCCTCGCCCCGGACGACGTCATCGTCGACGTCACGGTGAGCGCGGTCGCCGCCGACACCACCGGCCTCAACCGCGCCGCGCTGGACGCGATCCGCGCGATCGCCGCCGACCCCGAGCTCGCCGGCATCCACGTCTCGGGCGGAATCACCAACATCGGTCAGCAGCTGCCGGCCAAGGCGACCGACGGCTCCGATCTGAAGGTACAGCTCGCGCGCGCTTTTCTCACGCTCGCGATACCGCTCGGGCTGGACACCGTCCTCGCGACGCCCTGGCACGATCTGCGGCCGCTGCCGGAGCAGAACCCCGTCCTGGAGGCCTTCCGGCAGATCGTCTCGCTCTCGGGTGCCGACGCGCTGCGCCAGGTGCGCAAGCTCTACCGCCCGGCCTGATCGATGACGACGGCATGGCGCACCGCGGGCGACCCCTTCCAGCGTGTGGCGCACCTCGACGCCGCGGTTGGAACATCGCACGCAGCGTGTCACCCGCCCTTTTCCGGGTTCGGCGGCAATGCTAGTATTTTCCGTTGCGAAGACCTCGGATCAGCCGCCGAAGAATATTCCTGGTTGTTTCCTTTTCTCCCGACCGCAATCCAATCGGATGCCGACAAGGATCGATCGTCGCTGTACTCGTTGATGTAATTTTTGAGAGGAGAAGCTGTCATGCCCGAAACGGAAATCTCGTTTGGTTTGCTGAGCTTGAATCGCGACACCATCCTCAGGCTCGATTCCGAGATGGAGAGTGAGTCCAATCCCGAGGCCAAGCCGCGGGATCGGACGAAGGATGACTGTCCCGCATCGACCAAGACAAAAGTAACCGCGCATTGCTGTTGATGGATCCGGCCTGGGCGCTGCGGCGCCCAGGCGCGCACCCGGATTCGCGCGCGGATCCGGGGAACAGGTTCCCATCGCCCGCCGACCGCTCGTTACCGAAGTCCCGTCTCGAAAATTGACCGCACGGCCGGCTTGGCGTCCGATCCTGGAAGGTGCGCAGAGGATACGCGCCGCCGAGATACTCGAAGGCCTCGCACTCGACGTCGCGAGGTTCGTGCAGGCCCCGCAGGAATTCGCCGACCTCCATCAAGCCGGCAACGCTGCCGCCCTTGCCAGCGGCGACGCCGGCTTGGCCTTGTTCTTGGCCGGATTGACGCGGTACGAAAACGCTCCGCTCGATGCGGCGGCCCTGCGCGACACGCTGCTCAAACGTGCCACCGATGCTCTGGCCGCGCGGGCGATGGACGCCTCCCTGTTCAACGGTTTCACGGGGATTGCCTGGACGGTACAGCGATTCTTGCCTGCGGCGCGTTCGCCCGGCCGCGATCCGCTCGCGTCGATCGACGATGTGCTCGCCGAATATCTACTTCAGCGGGGGTGCCGGCAAGTCGATCTGATCTCCGGGATCGTCGGCATCGGTGTTTATCTTCTCGAAAGGCTGCCGAGCCCGGCAGCCAAGGCCGGCTTGCAATCCATCGTCGCGATGCTCGACAGTCGGGCCGAGACCGATGGCGCCGGTGGCACGGCTTGGCGGGTACCAGCCGAGCAGTTGGATGAGGTCGATCGTGTGCAATATCCGCAGGGCCGCTTCGATCTGGGCGTGGCGCACGGCGTTCCCGGTATCATGGCGTTCCTGGCGCGCGTCGCCGCCACCGGCATCGAGCGGGAACGCTCTTCGGCGCTCGTCGCGGGAAGCGTTGCCTGGCTGATGCGGCAGGAACGCGTCGGGAGCGAGTCGGCCGCCTTTCCGTACTGGGTCGCGCCAGTCGGCCCGACTCGGAGCACCGAGCTTGCCTGGTGCTATGGCGATCTGGGCATCGCGCTCGCCATGATGACGGCGGCGACGGCAGCGGGTCGGCGCGATTGGCGCGATCATGCCGTCCGGATCGGGCTCGCTGCAGCGATCCGGTCGATGCACGCTTCGTCGAAGGTCGATGCCGGTCTTTGCCATGGCAGCTGCGGCATCGCCCACTTGTTCAATCGAATGTACCAGGCGACCGGCGACAGCGCATTTCTCGATGCGGCGAGGAATGGGTACGGCAACGTGTTCGCCATGCATCGGAAAGGCAGGGGTATCGGCGGGTTTCTTTCCCTGATACGCGACTCCAACCTGCAGGATCTCTGGATCACCACCCCGGAACTGCTGAACGGCGCCGCGGGCATCGGTCTCGGACTGCTTGCCGGCATGTTGCCCGACGAACCAAGCTGGGACCGAATACTGCTCATCTCCCCGCTGCGACCCGGATGACCCGCTCGATCTCAACCACCCCTGGCCGGGTCGAGCTTCCGTACCCGTCCGTCGACGAGATGCGGCGATGCGCTGCGCGCGAGGCGCGCTCGACGACCCATGCGTCGGCAACACTGCGCCGCCTGCGCATGCCCTCGAACATGAGCGGGCGACCGTGATACGCGAGTCGATCCAGAAGCGGGTTTACGACCATGACGTCGCCGAACGCCCGCGGGCAGTGCTGGAACGTACGGTCCGACGCGACGGCGGTGGAGGTCTTCTCTCAGCCGCCCAGGAGGGCCTCGGCGAGCGAATCTGCGGTGTGGGCGCGCAGCGCGGCCGTGAAGACTCCGCGGCCGGCATCCCTGGGGCTCGGTCAAGGCGCGGATGAGCAGCACGGACTCGCCAAGACAATTGGCACCGACCGGGTTCTTCGGCTGGCGCACGCCGATGTTGCCGGTCGATGCCTGGATCGCCTGGAACGAGGGTCTGGCACTGCCCGCTGCGCTCCGCCGCGGTGACGCAACGGCGCTGGCCACGGCGCTCGATCACGATCGCGAGCTGTTGCGGCAGCGGTTGCGAGACTGGGCGGCCCGGCCACTTGTTCGCGAAGCGATCTTCCTGGCGTCCCCGGGGTTCGAGGCTCGCCTCAGCAGATGGCTGGCGGAGTCTCCGTCCTCGTCAGAGGGCGACGGCCTCGCGGTTGCCCTGTCCCGCTACCTGGCTCGCATGTCCACGAGATCGACGCCGTTTGGCCTGTTCGCCACCCATTCGCTGGGCCGGATGGGCGAACGAACCCGACTGATCCTGACCGACGAGCGGCGCTGCCGGCGGCGAACCAGCCTGGACATGGAGTACCTAGCCGGGCTGGCATCGGCGATCGAGGCCGATCCCGTAATGCGCCAATCCCTGCGTTACCGACCGAACAACACCCTGTATCCGGCCGGCGAACAGTTCCGATATGTCGAATGGAAGGCTGACGGCAGGACGCGGCACTACCATCTGGTTGCCGTAGACGCATCCAGCGCGCTGGATACCGTGCTCGCCGCAGCCAGGGATGGCGCCACGATCGACGAACTTGCCGGCCTGCTCGTCGGGCCGGGGGTCACGAAAGCTCAGGCGGCCGGCTTCGTTGGTGCCCTGGCGGACAGCCGCATCCTGATCTCCGACCTGGAACCGATGCTGACAGGCGCGGAAGTGATTGACGATTGGCTGGACAAAGCGGGACGGGGCGGCGGTTTGGGTGAGATCGTCGGCTTGCTCGGCCGAGTCCGCGACGCATTGCGAGAGCTCGATCGAGGCGAGACAGAAGCCACGCCCGACCGATACAGGGCCATCGGCGAGAGGCTGAAGGCGCTTCCCCCAAGACCCGACGAAGGCCATCTCTTCCAGGTCGACGCGGTTCGCCGGACATCGCAGGCGACGCTCGGCCGGGCGGTGGTGGCCGATCTCGTCAAGGCGATTCGTCTGCTGCACCGGATCACGGATGCACGGCAAGGTCGGCTGGCCGAGTTTGCCAAGGCGTTCGAGCAGCGCTACGAGGAAAGAGAAGTCGGTCTCATGGAGGCCCTCGACGAAGAGCTCGGCGTCGGCTTCGGGACCAGACGATCACTGGCATCCGAGGCGGAACCGCTCATACGGGACCTCGATTTCCCGGCAACCGACGCGGCGCTCGGGCAGAACTGGACGGCCCGGGACGGTTACCTGCTGCGGAGATGCCAGGAATGCTGGCGCTCGGGCGATACCGTTCTCGAGCTGATCGAAACGGATCTGATGAATCTCGAACCCGCAACGCGACGCCCATTGCCGGACGCGCTGGCGGTCCTGTGCTCGGTTATCGGGGACCAGCAGGACATCGATGGCGGCACCTACCAAGTGTTCGTTGACTCGATCGCCGGCCCGTCCGGCGCTCAGCTACTGGGACGCTTCTGTCACGCCGACGAGGAACTGATGGCTGCGGTGGTCGGCCATCTTCGGCAGGAAGAAGCGCTCAGGCCGGAAGCCGTTTTTGCGGAGATCGTCTGCCAGCCGGAGGACCGCGTCGGCAACGTCCTGTCGCGTCCGCTACTGCGCGGCCACGAGATTCCCTACCTGGGACGTTCAGGCGCGCCCGCCGAGCGGCAGATTCCGGTCGGCGATCTGCGCGTCGCACTGCGCGACGGCAGGATCGTCCTGCGTTCGGCGCGTCTGGGACGCGAGGTGATCCCCAGGCTGTCCAATGCCCACAACATCGCCCATCCGAAGAATCCCGGGGTATACCGCTTTCTTGCCGCCCTGCAGGGGCAGGGTGTCGTCAGCTCCCTAGCCTGGAATTGGGGCCCATTGGAGGATGCGGGCTTCTTGCCGCGCGTAACGTTCGGACGCATCGTGCTTGCGCGCGCACGCTGGCGCGTGACTGGCGACGAGTTCGAATCCTTCGCCGGCCTCGATGGGCCGCAGCGGTATCGCCGGTTCCACGAGTGGCGAATGCGGCGCCTGCTGCCGCGGCATGTCGTGCTCGCGGATGACGACAACGAACTGCTGCTCGACCTGGACAATGTGTATTGCGCCGATAGCCTGCTCGGCAGAAGCGGCCGTTCCCTCGTCCTGCTCGAGTGGCTGCAGTCCTCTTGCCGCCTTGCGGCGCGAGGCTCGGACGGACTTTACTGCCACGAGCTGGTGGTGCCGTTTCTCTGCCGGACGGTGCCGGCGCAGGCACCGCCACCCCAGGACGCGGGGGCGAGCCGGGCCATCGAGCGTCGCCAGCGCAGCTTTCCGCCGGGCAGCGAGTGGTTGTATGTGAAGCTCTATTGCGGAGAAGCGAGCAGCGATCTGATCCTGCGGCGGCTCGTGCTGCCCTTGTCGAGGCAGGCGCTCGCCGAGGGCATAGCCTGTCGCTGGTTCTATGTCCGCTATGCGGATCCAGATCACCATCTGCGCTGGCGTCTGCAGGGCGATCCGCCCGGCCTCGCGGGCTTGCTAACGAGGCTCAGTATCGACGCCTCGCCTTGGATGGCGTCAAATCACCTGACTCGTGTCGAGCTGGCGACCTACGAACGGGAGATCGAGCGATACGGCGGGGTCGCCGGCGTGCAACTCGCAGAGGAGTTGTTCTACCGCGACAGCGTCGCCGCCGCCGATATCATTGCTCGCTACCACGGCGATCGGGGACGTGAAGCCCGATGGCGTCTCGCCGTGCTGGCGCTCGACCGGCTGCTAGCGGATTTCTCGCTCGATATCGGCGCGCGCGTCGACCTGATCTCGAGGCTCCGGGACCGATACGCCCGCGAGCTGAAGGTCGACAGCCTGCTACGCAGGCAAATCGGCGCGAAGTTGCGCCGCGAACGTAGGGGATTGCTCGACTTGCTGGTGGCCGACCCAGCAAGCGGTCACGTGTTGCACGCCGGCGCGGTCTCGCTCCGCACGCGATCGGGCGCGATTGCTCCCCTGGTCGGCCGCCTGTCCACCCCGGGCACCTTGGTGGGCCTGTCGGTCGAAGACGCACTGGAGAGCTATCTGCACATGACCGCAAATCGAATGTTGCGTTCGGCCCCGCGCGCTCAAGAGTATGTCCTCTACGACCTCCTGGCCGCGCTCTATCGCAACCTTGCGCATGTCGACGGGCACGCTGGCTGAAATGGTGCAGGCTGGGCCGGCAGCGCGGCACCCCTTGCTGCCGATACTGGCCATGCTGCGCCTGCACGCGTGGCAAGGGTTCGAAGTACTCGGCTGCCTGCTGCTGATGGCGTTGTGCGATCTCGCGCTGCCGTTCGCGACGCAACGTCTGATCGATGATGTCATTCCGAATCACGATGTGCGGGGTCTGGTGTCGTGGATCGCCGCGCTCGCGGTCGCAGTACTCGTCGGAGCCTTGGTGTCTTATCGCCGGATCGTCATCGCCAGCACGATGGCGGCGCGGGTGCTGGCCGAGTTGCGTCAGCGCTGCGTCGAGAAGTACTGTTCCCTTTCGCCGCGCTTTCTCGACCACGTGCCGAGCGGCGATCTGCTGTCGCGGATCACCAACGATGTCGATCATCTGCACGGCGTCATCGAGAGGATACTGCCCGCATTGATCTTCGAGACCGCTACGCTGATCGCACTGGCGGTCTACGCCCTCTATCTCAACGCCCTGATGACGCTCGTCGTCTTGGGAATCGGAGCGCCGCTTTTTGGCGCCATGTATCTCACAACGAGCCGTCGGTTGCGGCAGAACAGCCGATCCTTGCAGGACAGCATGGGCCGCCTGTCGGAAACGGTCAATGAGCAGTTGACCAATCAGACGATCATCGTCTCTTTCGACCTGCGGGCCTGGGCGCAGCATGTGGTTCTCGGCGTCCTGCGGCGCATCCTGAGCACGAGCATTCAGGTAGCGCGTATCGATGCTTCGCTTACGGCGGGCACGCACCTGGTGTTTCAAGGCACCCGGATCGTCGTTCTAGCGATCGGCATCGTTCTGATCTTTCGCGGTGACATGACCGTGGGTGCGCTCGTCGCGTTCCTCGCCGTAGTTTCTGGGCTGATTGCGCCCTTCGTCACCATCGCCGACTATTACGGGGAGTTGTCGATTGCGGCCGGCGCATTGGAGCGCGTGCAGTCTTTCCTGCAGACATCGGACCATGTGCACGACGGGTCCGCCACATTCGAGCGACCGATCGGGGAGATCGAGCTGCGCGACGTGAGCGTAGCCTACGTGGTCGGTACCGACGTACTGAAGCGCGTATCGGCGGTAATTCCCGCAGGCAGCGTCGTCGCCTTGGTCGGCCCATCGGGTTCGGGCAAGACCACGTTCCTTCATCTGCTGATGCGGTTTCTTGACCCGAACACCGGCAGCGTGTCGGTCGCCGGCCGGGACTTGAGATCGTTTAGCGTGGATTCATGGCGCAATCACGTCGCTCTAGTGCCGCAAACGCCGCTGCTGTTCAATGTCTCGGCGGCCGAGAACGTCAGGCTGGGCCGCCTGGACGCCAGCGCCGAGGAGATCAACGCTGCGCTGCGTGCTGCGGCACTCGATACCGCGATCGAGCTGCCTCACCTTGCCGGAGACGAAGCGATAGGCGAAGGCGGAGCTCTGCTGTCCGCTGGGCAACGGCAACGACTGACGATCGCACGCGCACTGGTCCGTAACGCGGAGTTGCTACTGCTGGACGAGGCAACCTCGTCTCTAGATCCGGAAAGGGAGCTGGCGGTGCTCGAAGGATTAGCGGCGTGCCGCCGAGCCGATCGCACGATAATTTTCTCGACGCACCGAGTCGGAGCGGCCGCGCGCGCCGACGTCGTTCTCTCTTTTGCGGCGGGGCGGGTTGTGCGCATCAGGTAGCATGGACCCGGCGCTTGCTTTCCGAGCGCTTGGCCGCCGAGAAAGGCTGGCCCCTGCGGTCGGCGCGTCACCTCGCATCGTGATTGTAACGACCGGTCGGCCGCACGTGGCTCTCCCCGAATGTGGAAGCCGGCCAGGCCGTCAATCAGTGCGTGGACGAATGGGTCAAGCCAGCCGCGGATCTGCCGCGACGTGCCGCCGGGATTGCTACGGCGGTCGGGGGTGAATCCGGCCCGCCGACCAGCCTCGGCGGCATGGTCTTGCCGAAATCGCTGGCACCGGCCATGGCGACGATTCTGCCGTGCGACGCTGCGCACTTTGAGCTCCAGCGGCGGCGCGAGCCGATGACTCGTTCCGTGCAGCGGCGCGCTTCAACCAGACAACCGCCGCCACAGCCGGCCGAGCCAGGCCGCGACCCGGGCGGCGAGGCCCGGCGTCGGCGCCGCGAGCGCTGGCGGCTGCGCCGGGGCGCCGGCCGCCGGGACAGCGCCGAAACGCCGCCCGAGACAGTCGGCGAAATAGGCGGCACGCTCGGTCGCCCGGCGCTCGAACAGGCGGTCGACGACCGGCTTGAGCGGCCCCTCGCCCGCGACGCTGAACAGCGTCACGAGCTCGGTCCCCGCTGCGGTGCCCTCGAGCGCGACGTCGATCTCCATCGTGAGGTGCTCGGCCCGCGCGGTGGCGCGCAGCCTGCGCGGCGGCTCCTCGGCCTCGATGCGCGCCGTGAGGTCCACGACGAGCGGCACGACGCCGATCTTCTCCTTGACCGTGAGCTCGGCGGTGCGGTCGTCCACGCGCCGGATGCGCTCGACGCCCGGGATGCACGTGCACAGGGACTCGAAGTCGCGGATGAACCGCCACAGCGCCTCGGGCGCGGCGCTCACGGTGAACTGCGCCTCGCGCCGGTGCATCAGCCCCACCACTTCGCGAGCTTGCAGTCCTCCGCGATCACGCCCGCCGCGTTGTGCCCCGCGCCGGCATGCACGCCGCCGCCCGGGTGGCAGTACCCGCCGCACATGTAGAGGCCCTCGACCGGCGTGCGGTAGCCGGACCAGCCGGCGAAGGGCCGGAAGTACCCCATCTGGTCGGGTGTCATGTCGCCCACGACGTCGACGCCGTTCACCAGGTTGTCGTTGCGACGCTCGGTGTCGGTCGGATCCTGGATCGTCATCGCGAGGACCTTGTCGCGCGACATGTTCGGCGCGTACGAGCGCCACAGCTCGAGCAGGTGCTCGGCGTACGCCTGCCTGCGGCTGCGCCAACCCGCCGGGCCCTCGGGCGCCACCGCGTAGGGCGCGTACTGCCAGACCACCGCCGTGTGCCTGCCCGCAGGCGCCTGCGACGGATCGAAGAGCGTCGGCAGCGTGATCTGCAGCATCGCCTCGCTCGGCGCCCGGCCCATGGCGATGTCGTGGTAGGCACACACCTGGTCGGCCACGGTCGCGCCGAACATCTCCTGGCTGAACGCCGTGTCCACCGCCGGGTTGTCGGCCGCGGCGCGGTACCGCGGCGGCTCCGAGAGCGCGAGGTGCAGCACGAAGAGCGAACGCCCGCTCGAATGGTAGTTCCGCACGCGGGTGGCGAACGCCTCCGGCAGATGCTCCGCGCCGACCAGGCCGAGGAAACTCTTCTTCGGCTCGACGTTGGTCACCACGGCCTTGCGCGCCGCGATGTGCGTGCCGTCGGCGATCTCCACGCCGACCGCCCGGTTGCCGGCCAGGACGATCCGCTTCACCTCGACGTTCGTGCGCACCGCGCCGCCGTGCGCCTCGAGCGCGCGCCGCAGCCCGACCGCGAGCTGCTGCGAGCCACCCACGCAGATCGGCGCCTCGGCCTTGAGGATGCGGAAGAGGCAGATCCATCCCAGCCCGAACTGGTCGGGCGCGAAGCCGAGCACCGTCAGCCGCGCGAGGAAATGCACCTTCACCTCCTCGCTCTCGAAGAGCTCGTCGAGCAGCCGCGCGGGCGTGCTGACCTGCCACTGCAGCAGCGTTCTTCCCTCCTCCGAGCGCTCGAGCATCGCGGTCTGCACCGAGGGCGGCAGGGGCGGCGAGTACATGAGCGGCAGGTAGGTCGACTCGATGAACTCGCCGTAGTCCGCCTGGAGCCTGGTGTAGGTGCGCGCGTCGCGCGCCGAGAAGCGGGCGAGCTCGGCGGCCATCCGCTCCGGCTCCCGGTACATCACGATGCTGCGGTGGTCGGGAAAGACGGTCCCGCGCAAGTGCTCCGGATAGACATAGCGCACGCCGTGGCGCTCGAGCTCGAGGTCGCGGTACACCGGGCTCGTCGGAATGTGAGTGTGCACCACCGAGCAGATGTTGTGCTTGAACCCCGGCAGCGTGGCCTCCGTGGTGCTGCACCCGCCGCCCACCTCGGCGGCACGTTCGAGCACGAGGACGCTGGCGCCGGCCTTGGCGAGGTATGCGGCGCAGGCGAGGCCGTTGTGGCCGCCGCCGACGATGATGAAGTCGCAGGACACGCGTTCCTCCTCTACTGGTGGCTCAATCGGCGCGATAGCGCCTCCGCCGCGCGCCGTACGCGGCGGGCAAGGTCGTCCAGGCTCGATGCGCTCACGAGGTTGGTGGGACAGGTGACGCTCAACGCCGCCACCGTCCGCGCGCCCGCACGCACCGGTGCCGCGACGGAGACCAGGCCGAGCGCGGATTCCTCGCGGCTCCAGCCGGTGCCCTCCCGCCGCACGCGCGCGAGCTCGCGCAGCAGCCGCTCGCGCGAGACGGGGCTCTTCGGCGTGAGCCGCGGCAGCGCGCGGCGGCGCAGGATCGCCCCGCCTCGCCGGGCGGCAAGCTCGCGAGCAGCACCTTCCCGGCGGCGCTGACCGACAGCGGCAACCGGTCGCCGGCCTGCATCGCGGCCGCGCGCACTGGAAGCGTCGCCTCCAGCACGAGGACGAAGAGCACCCCGTCGCCGTCGAGCACGCCGAGCGACACCATGTGACCGCAAGCGGCGCCCAGCTCCTGCAGCACCGTCCGGCCCTCGCGCAGCAGCGGATCGTGCTCGACGAAGGCGGCGGCGACGCGGTACAGGCCCTCGCCGAGGCTGTAGCGCCCGGTGGCGGCGTCCCGGCGCAGGAAGCCCTCGCCGGCGAGCGTCGCCGCGAGCCGGTGCGCGGTGGACTTGTGCAGGCCGACCCGCGCCGCGAGCTCGGTGACGCCGAGCGCGGGCGCGTCGCGCCCGAACGCGCGGAGCAGCGCGAGCGCACGCCGCACCGACTGGGTTCCGTTTTGCATCGTGAGACAGCGGCCCACGTACTGAACGACGCCACCTTAGTCTCCCGGTGCGGGCGCGTCAAGCGGCGACGGCAGATCGCGCGTCCGTCACGAGGCGATTGCACCGTTCGATGCACCCAGGCGATTGGGGCCCGTCTCCCCTCGCGTGGGCGGGGCGCGCGATCGACGGCCGCCGAGGAGCGCTCGCCCGCACGGTGCCGGGCCGTCCGTCGCGACGCGGGATCGAACGGCCGTCTCGGCCGCCGCAGCACCGGTCGATCGGTCATAGCCTCCACGCTCACGAGGCGGGCCGCACTGCACTCGTCCCGAATCCCCTCGAGCTCGCGATACACCCAGCCGTGGTAGATCGACTCCCAGGCCGAAAGAGACGGAAACCCGCTGAGGACGATCCGACGGGGCGCCCGGTCGCCCGCGTAGAACGTGTGTGCGCCGCCGCGCGCGGAATACCTCGCGCCGGCCTCGGCCAGCGCCGGCTTCGCCTAGGAGATGAGCTCCGGATACCGCTTCGGGTCGCGGACGTCGACGTCGAGCGTCCTCGCACCGGCAGAAAGGAGCCCAATGCCGAGGCAACCGCCGGCGAGCGAAGTGCGCTGGCGGCGGCGGGCGCGGGCGCGCGGTCGGACCACATTCCGCGCCGAGCAACGCGCCTCGGTGTGCTACTCATCGTCCGCTTCGTCGTCCTCGTCGACGATCTCGTCGTCGCACAGGTCCTCGACGATCGAGTGAAACGCGATCCGGAACCACTGCTTGAACGAATCGAAGCTGCGATCCTTCGGCCATGCGGCAGGATCGGTGTGCCAGCCCCAGCGCTCGTTCCGGAAGATATCGTCGTGGACTTCCCCCGAGCAGCGCCCAGGCCTCCTCCTCGCTCTCGAAGCTCGGAACGAGGTAAACGGTCTGCTCGCCTGCGGGGTCGGAAAGAATTCCAGAATCGTCCAAGCCCGCATACCAGTCGAGATACGGCTGCTTCGGCGTGACGATGACGACACCGCGGATCAGCATGGTTTCCGGATCCTCTTCCGGGCCCGGCGCCGCAGCTCGAGGGCACCCGACCAGCGCGGCGGGGAGCCAAACGCCGACGAGCGAAGCGCGCTTTCGGCCGCTCCCTCGATCTGCCCATCGGCCCGCGACGGGCAGGCTGCTTCGTCCCTGCCCGCTCGAGCGCCTGCGCGAGCCCATTATCGCCCCGGAATAGTCCCTCGTCGGCGACGAACGAAGGCGCGCCGAAAGCCGCAGCCGCTGTGCGCAATCCGCGTGCGCATTCCACGCCGCTTCGTTCTCCGTCCTCTGCGCGCGCACGACGACGTCGCTGACATCCGTTCCGAGCGAAGCGAGCGCGGCCGCGATGTCGTCCTCCGGCCCGGTCGGGCCGGCCCTCGACCCAGTACAAACTGAACGCTGCCGCGGTGAACGCCCGGCACCGGCCCGACATGATGGCGGCGTTCGGTTCCGCCACAACCACCCGCAGCTGTCAGGCCAGGACTCCTGCGGGGAGGCTCTCCCGCAGCGCGGTCCGCCGCGAGGCCATGCGCGCAAACCCCGTTGCGCCGGGACGCGCAGCGTTCCGGCTCGATTCACTCGAGCTCTGCGAAATCCTCCTCCCAGAACTCCATCGCCCGGCGACGGTTCGCTTCTTCTCGCGCGCTCTCCGCTTTGCGCAGATCCACGCGCCGTATCTTCCCCGAAATGGTTTTCGGCAGATCGGAGAACTCGATGCGCCGGATGCGCTTGTACGGCGCGAGCCGCTCGCGGAGGAAACCGAAGATCGCGAGTGCCGTGGCGCGCGAAGGCTCGACGCCGGGCTTCAGGGTGACGTAGGCCTTCGGTACGGACAGCCGGATCGGATCGGGGCTCGGCACCACCGCCGCCTCAGCCACTGCCTCGTGCTCGATCAGCGCGCTTTCGAGCTCGAACGGGCTGATGCGGTAGTCGGAGCTCTTGAACACGTCATCGGCGCGGCCCACGTAGAAGAAGTAGCCATCGGCATCCCGGCGGGCGACATCGGAGGTGCGATAGTAGTCACCGCCGAGCAGTTCGGCGGTGCGCTCCGGGTTGTCGATGTAGCCGGTCATGAGGCCGGTGGGGGCTGGCTTCAGCTTGATGGCGATCTCGCCTTCGCTGCCTTCGTTCCCGTCGGGATCGACGAGCGCGATGCGGTATCCGGGCATCGGCCGTCCCATCGAACCGACCTTGACCGGCTGCCCAGGGGAATTGCCGATGAGACAAGTCGTCTCGGTTTGGCCGTAGCCGTCGCGAATGACCAGCCCCCACGCCGCGCGGACCTGCTCGATCACCTCGGGATTGAGCGGCTCGCCGGCGCTGGCGAGCTCACGCAGCTTCACCCGGTAGGCCTTCAGGTCCTCGAGGATCAACGCGCGCCATACCGTCGGCGGCGCGCACAGCGTCGTGACGCCGCAGCGTACCAGCGCCTCGAGCGTCTTCCTGGCGTCAAAGCGCGCCTGCGTGCAGACGAAGATCGTCGCGCCCGCATTCCATGGCGCGAAAAAGCAGCTCCAAGCGTGCTTGGCCCAACCCGGCGAGCTGATGTTGAAGTGAACATCGTCCGGTCGCAGCCCGATCCAGTACATCGTCGAAAGATGGCCAACCGCATAGCTCTGATGCGTATGCAGCACCATCTTGGGCCTCGCGGTGGTACCCGAAGTGAAGTAGAGCAGGAACGGATCGGTCGCGCGCGTCGGCCCATCGGGCTCGAACCGTGCCGGAGCGGAGTCGGCATCGGCGTACGCGACCCAGCCCGCCACCCCGCCGCCCACCGCGATGCGCGAATAATCGCCCGGCAGGGCGGCGAACTTCTCCGCGCCCGCGCCATCGGTGATGACGTGACGCATGCCGCCGCGCTCGATCCGATCGTGCAGATCGGCGTGCGCGAGCTGCGTGGTCGCCGGACTGATCACGGCACCGAGCTTGATCGCCGCAAGCGTGATCTCCCACAGCGGTGCGACGTTGGGCAGCATGACGAGCACCCGGTCCTTGCGCCGAACCCCACACGATCGCAGAAAATTCGCCACGCGATTGGACCGCTCGCTCACCTGCGCGAAGCTCAATCGCGCATCGGCCCCGCTCTCGTCGACCAGCCAGAGCGCGGCGCGGCTGTTGCCCGTCGCGTAGGCGTCGAAATAGTCGAGCGCCCAGTTGAAGCGATCGAGCGCGGGCCAGCGGAACCCCCGCATGAGCGCTCGCGCAGTCGTCGCGATGCGCGAGCAGGATGTCGCGCGCCTGGAGAAAATCGTCTATGGCACTCATTGCCGCCCTCCTCTTGCGCCAAAGCGCAGTTCTGCGGCACGACCTCGCTTCTCCGGCCTTGCAAGCGCCGAGCTTCGGCCTTTGTGTCCGGCACGCGCCGGCGTCTGTCGGGTTTGCCCACGCACCATCGCCGCCCGAGCCTCTCGCGCACCGCGCCTGCGCCACGCCGAAGCATCGTACGCCCGACGCCCAGACTCACCCGCTGCCGGAACCGGAAGCGCAGCGGACGCTGGAGGCGGTCAGGCGCAGCTCGGTCTCGAGCGTGGACGTCACGGCTTCGCCGCAGCAGCGGCAACGGCGGGCATCGGCAGTTCGAAACACGGGCCACGCATGTATGCCCTTACCGCATCCCGCAGCGCTGCCCGTATGGCGTCCCGCGCCTCTGGGGTCTGCGCGCCGAGCGTCGCGGCCGCGCGCACGGTTGCTCCCGCAATCACCTTCACGGAGAACTCCGCCTGCGGCACGGTCTAGCACGACAGTATAGCCCCGGCGCCGGTCGTCGCGCCCAGACCTGCGCTCAGGCACCCGCGACAGCAAGCGTAGCGCCGTCTACGCCAGTCGCCTGCGGCGCGTGCTCATCCGGCGATCTGCTGAAAACCTGCGCCAGGAATCGTTTTCCCGAGGGCAAGACGACCTGTCGTGTCGACGACAGCACGAAACCGGCCTCGGCCGCGTGCCTCACCAAGACCTCCGGAGCAATGAGTCTCATGACCGCGGCGAGCGCATTGAGGCTGGTATACGGCGAGGGCGAGACAGGCGCCAGAGACCCGGCGGGCAGTTGCACGACCGTGACCAGCGAACCACGGGGGCGGCACAGCACAGCCAGATTGCGAAAGGTGGGGGCCGGGGCAACGTACTCGAACAACAGAGCGGCGTAGACGAGTTCGACCGGCTCGACGGCCGGAAGGGACACCTCGACGTCCGCGACATACGGCTCGAGGCCGGGAAGCCGGTGCGTGAATCGGCTGGCGAGCACCCGCAGGTAGTCCGGGTTGATGTCGATCGTCACGATGCGGGTGGTAGTTTCGGGACGGATGCGATCGAGACCATTTCCGCCCGCGCATCCAATCACGGCCACCGAGCCAGGCGAGTACTCGGCCAGGATCTCGGCGAAGTGGTCCGACAGCATCCGAGCCTGACCGATGCCTGGGAGGGACATATGCCCCTCATACTCCGCCAGCGGGATATTGAGCCAGGGTGACGTCATGGAACGGCCAGCGGGCCTTACAAGAAGCCGTTTTCGCAACAGCTGCGGCGCGTGCTGTTGCGTCACGATGGGCAATCGCATGGTGTCGGCCTCGCAGCCCGGTTCTGCTTCAGCGAGGGAGGACTGCGCTCCGGCTCCCCCTTCCTATCTCCAGTAGCCATCATGCGCCGGCTTCTCGACGTTGTGAACCGGGCAATAGCGCTTGCGTGTTCACCTTCGGCCGTGGGCGCAGCGTGAAGCGGTCCAGCCGCTCGTTGTACCGGAGTTTCGCGAACACCGACCCGACCGTGGCAATCCGCCGGCCGTGGAACGCGCGTCCGCGCCCGCGGTCGATCGCCGCCTTCATCCGCTCGGCGATGGCGGGCATGGCGAAGCTGGAGCGGAAGACCGCCTGGCTCTACGCCGGGTAACCCGACGCCCGATCACTCGCGTCTGGTCCATGCCCCGAGGAAGCCTGCACGAGCGGAATCAGCCCTTCGACCAAACGCTCAATCTTCAAGAATTGTCAACTGTGCGAAGTACGACATCCTCGCTTCACCAAAGAACGCCACCCCTTAGAGCAGCAACAGCTACCCTTCGAGGCAGCTGTCGGACGGTTCGGTTCAGGTTCACCATCCACTTGCCGTAGCCCCGTCCAAGCAACTACCGCTCCGGAGGGTGTTCGTGCTCAACCACCGTACGCATCTGAAGCCGCTCAGGATGCTGCTGATGCCGTTACGCCTTGGCAAACGGGCATTGCGCGCTTGTTGGCAATGGTGTCGTTCCTTTCGGGTCGAACTGCGCTACGCGGAAGGGCTAGGGAAAGGCACCTGTCTACCGATCTCTATTCTGTTCGCGGCAGCCGATCAGGACAAAGAGTACCTACTTCGATTGGTCTTCGAAGGCCCGCATCGCGAGCGCCGTGTCGGTCGCTACTGGCTATGGAACCTCCAGAAGGCGATACGTACAGTGCCAGACGACTGCTCGATGATGATAATCGAGACCGACGCATCCCACCTGCGCTTTGCGCAGGGCGGTCCTTGGTTTCTGATTCCACTCTGGCTGCTCGGGCAAATCGACCTTCCGTATGAGCAGCGCGTAACTAGCAAGATGAAGGCGGAGCTTCGAAGAAGGATCCGACGGAGCGATTTCAGGTTCGAAGTAACGCAGGACCCTGGAGCGTTTGATGACTTCTATCATCGGATGTACGTCCCGCATATCATCAACACGTACGGAGAAAGTGCGCTCATCGAATCTTACGAGGAGATGAAAGGCCACCTCCAAGATGGCGAGTTACTCCTGGTCAGGAAAGACGAACAGTTTATCGCGGGGCAACTCATCCGCTATCTCAAAGCGGGTCCGTTCCTATGGCAGCTGGGAATTCGCGATAACAATCGGCAATACGTTCAAGCCGGGGTGGCCGCCGCTTGCTACCACTTCTGTCTGCAGTATCTTCATGAGCAAGGGCACGTTAGAGCGTTTCTCGGCTGGTCGCGGGCGTTCTTGAAAGATGGGGTGCTCAGGTTTAAGCGAAGCCTCTCTCAACGGATCGTCCCGGCTCGGAATCCCGACGGGTTTGCGCTCAGGATTCTATCGCCTACGGCCGCAACCGCCGCCTTCCTTTCCAGAAACCCGTTCATCCTGCAACGGCAGGGGAACCTGGAGGGGGCCGTCTTTGTCGATGACTTCGAGAAACTCGATCCCAAGCAAGCAGACCAGATTCAGCACGAGTATTTCCACCCTGGGCTATCGCGACTACTCTGCTACAACTTCCAAGGGGAGAGGGCAATGGCGCCGCGCCCGGTTCCTGCAGCAGTCACGTAGCCGGCCATCGAAGATCACGTATGCTGCCATTGCCTCCCCTCCACAGAAAAAGACCTGCGGTCACTACCTACGCCTGACTCCTCCCCAGGCGCCTCGACGCTCGCGTCGAGCAGTCGCCCAGCCGCGAAGCGCCGAGAGTAGCCGCCAGCGACGCTGGCGGGCGGGCCGCTGCAGCGGGTGGACGGGCGTCTGCATAGGTGACCTCCAGACTCAGCTAGAGACGCAGCGAGGGTTGCTCGGCAAAGTCTTCTATCGACTCGAGATGCATGAGCCAAGCCTGGGCGGACCGAGACCAGATCTGCCTCTTGGGGATGAGTTCGCTTCGTTGGCGCACTGTGCCGGCCCGGATCGAGAACACCTGCGGATCGTTCGGAATCGCCGAATAGATGGGCGTTCCACACTCAGGGCAGAAGGCTTGGGTTCGATTCGCACCACTTGCGCTGGTCTTGACGTAGGTCTTTGGTTTCCCCGTGATCAGTCGAAAACCGTCTTTGGAGGCGAGAACATATGTGCGGAACGCCGATCCCGATAGGGTTTGGCAGTCTGTGCAATGACAGATCCCGACATCCTCAGGGTTGATCGTCGCCTCGTAGGTGATCAAGCCGCAGTGGCAAGCCCCATCAATCCTCATGTGCTGATCCTTTACCTCCTGTCACCTTCCGGAGGGCACCGCCCGCGCGCGAAGCCCGCTGGCGGCGGTCGGCTCGCGTGCGTGGTTGGGCACGGCCGCACCCTTACTCGCGGGTGCGAACACGAGTCTCCTCGACGCTCCAAGGCCGCCTGTCGGTCGGCTCCTTCGCACAAAGCCCGGCTGCGCTTTTTTTGAGCACGGCGAGGATGTTCTCGACGCCCAGTGTCACGCGTCGGAGAACCCGTATCCCGCGATGGCTCGACGGCGGATAAGCTCGAGTGTCCGAATCGTCGCGATCGAGAGTGACGAGAATCCGATCTTCCTTCATACGCGCCTCGAGAACTCTGGCGTCCGGACCGCCGTCGGCCTGCTCGTCACTCACGGAACGCACGTCGCGACCTGCGTCGGCCAGAAATATCCGCGCGTCGCGCGGAAGGTTCTCGTCCAGCTTGAAGCGCACGGAAATCCTTCGCGACTACGCGGGAACTGGCACCACCCGCTCGCGCGCCAGGCCGGCTGCGTAAGCAACGACAGCAGCGATACGAGCCAGCGCCCCATCGGGGGTGGCCAGCGCGGTACCGAAGGATCGGCTCAATAAACTTGTCGTAGGTCGGCACTGTCATCAGCGCACCCCGTCGCGAAGCATCTACCACTGCGGCCCAAACGTCCGCGTTGAGCCACCGCCGAAGACGGTCGGCCGCGACGCGTTGTTATGCGGAACTTGACTGGGCGCTCCATGAGCTACTGCTCGTCAGCTCTTTGTCCGCGTCAACCGAAGCGGCGCAGCCGCTCCAACAATTCGTCTGCAGAAACGTATTCGCCGCGTTCGATTTCGTCAATCGAAGCGAGCAGTTCTGCCTCTTCTTCTGGCGTCAGATCGAAGGATTCCTCGTCGTCCAGAAGCACCACGGTTACTTTGGTGCCTTCCGCGAGGGACTCCCCCTTCGACGACCACTTTTCCGTCGACGACAGTGCCGGCGGCGACCTTCATGGCGTGAATCTTACTCCCGGCCGTGGCACGGTGGGTTGTGACGCCGAACGCTCCCGTTCAGCGGCGCGCCGCTTGCGGCGCTTCCGCAGCAAGGGGTGGTTGGACCGCAATGGCATTCGCCTATTTGCGCTCCGCCCCTTGCGCAAGATACTGAGGAATTCCGCCGACTGCGTATAACTTTGTGAACTCATGTTTCCAAGTCAGGGGCGCAGGGACGCGCATCGCATTTAGGGATTTCTCATACTGCGTATTGATTTCGGCGCGCGGAATGCCGTTCGCAAGGTCGTACTAGTAAACGCGCTCAATCGCGTTGAGCGCGTCAACGCTGACTGAAGCCGAAAGTGGGCGGCTCGAGCGCGTGGTTGGTCACCTGACGCACCGCGCTACTTTCTGCCGCGCCAGTAACCAGGACGGCGACTGTGGTGTGCGACAGCGAGGATGCGAATCTGATCATCGACGACCGCGTAGATGACGCTGAACGGAAAGCGACGCGTGACGAGACGACGCTTGCCGTGACGCCATACCACGCCGAGGCGCGGATACTGAAGTAATAGGCTGACGGAGTGCTCGAATTCCGAGAGGAAGGACTGCGACAGTGCGGTACCGGCCTGGTCTCGGTAAAACTCGGCTGCCTCCCGGAGGTCTTCCTGTGCCTCAGGGTGCAGCCAGTAGTTCACCGGAACTCAGTCTTCAGTTTCGCCAAGGCGTCAGGACCGGGAACCAGGGAAACGGCGCCGCTCTCAATTTCGGCGTTGCGGCGCTCAATCTCCGCGGCCCAAGCCTCCTCGACCTCGGGATCGATGTCGAGACTTGCAATCAGCCGCTCGACCAGCCGTGCTCTTTCCGAGGCGGAAAGCTGTAGCGCTTCTGCTTCAAGGGCTTCTACTGTCGAGGACATAACCCCTCCGAACTAGCAGTTTGTTGAACTTCTGCTGTTTTTCATGATTTCAGCGCTGAGGACCGAGCGAATCGACGCCGTGGGGTCTGGAGACGAGCCCATTTGGACCCCTGATCGGGGTCATTTGCGCTTGTTCTCCAATCACTGGACGCACCTCTGCCGTCTATCCGCTCGGTCGCATTGCCAGCAGTCTTGGCAGGCGACGCAGATTCACGACCGTCGCGGCGAGCGTGAAGATCAATTCGACCTTCTCCAGGCCGCGCAGCTTCACCTGGCGAAGAATGCCGTGCTGCTTGGCGTCACCGAACACCGTCTCGATGAGCTTGCGCGCGTACTGGCTCAGCCCGTAGCCGGCATGGCGCGTCGTGCGCTGATCGATGCGACTGCTCCTGCGCGAGGTATTCTGTGCCACGTGCGGCGTGACATTGATCTGGCGGCACCCCTCGACGAAGGGCTCGATGTCGTAAGCCTTGTCCGCACCGACGGTCTTGCGCACCTCGCCCGGCAATTCGGCAAGCATCTCCAGCGCCGCTTCGCGCTCCGCGGTGCCGTTGGCCTGGGTAAGCCGCGTATCGACCACCAGCCCATTGCGGTTCTCGGCGAGCACGTGGCCCATGTAGCGGGAATGGCTCCGGCTTTGGGGGACTTGGTGTAGAGCTGAGAATCCGGATCGGTCTTGCTCGCGTGGGTCTCGTTGGTGCGCCTCTGGCCCTTGAAGTCCACCTCCGGATTGCTGCGGCTGCCGCCGCCAGGCGAGTGGGGGGCCGTCTTTCGGCACGAAGCTCTTGTGCGAAGCCCAGGCGCGGATCAGCGTCCCATCCACCGAGAAGTGCTCCGAGGAGAGCAACCCCTTCGCCTTGGCCTGATCGAGCACCCGCTCAAAGAGCTCGCGTACCACCTCGTGCTCGATGAGCCGGTCGCGGTTCTTCGTGTAGGTCGAATGATCCCAAGGCTCCACCTCGATGTTCAAACCCACAAACCAGCGAAACAGCATGTTGTAGCCGAGCTGCTCACAGAGCACCCGCTCGCTCCTCAGCCCATAGAGGGACTGCAGGATCAGCCCGCGCAGCAACTGCTCCGGCGGAATCGAGTCACGCCCGCAATCGGCGTACATCGCCGCAAACGTCGCATCCATCTCACGCAGCGCCGTGTTCACGATCTCCCGAATCGGCCGCAGCGGGTGCTCGCGCGGCACGAACTTGCTCACCGTCACATAGCTGAACAGGCTCTCTCGCGTCACATCAGCACCGCGCATCGTCGGTTCCCCGTCATTCGTCTCGACGGGAGTTGGGCAACGCACGACACCATGAATTCCATGAAATCGCGACGAATTTCAACAAACTGCTAGTGCTACGAACTATAGATAGGGTGCCACAACAGCGCGAGCGATGCCAACGGGCCCGACGTGACGTGTGCCACGCAGGCATTCAGGTGCCCAACGCCCCGCATCTCCTGCCGACGGGAAGCGGGCGAAGCCCGCTGTAGCCGGTCAGGTGTATGCGGATGTTAGCTGGCGATCGGCCCCGCCGTCGCCGCGTCGTCACACCTGCTTGCCCTCATTTCACGCGCCTACTGACGTGCGGTTCCCGAGAGTCATCTGCTGCTTTCAGGATGGGTATCCCCAATTACTTCGGAAACAAGAGCTGGATCTGCAGGCGCAACTGCCAGAGCGCACCATTGTCCGGCCGCTCGACGTTGTAGTACGCCGCAGCCTGCAAGTTCACGGGCTGCTTGCCGAAGCGCATGATCTGCCCGATGCCGAGCCCGAGCGGAACGGTCCATCGCTGCCCGCTGTCGGCCTCCCAGTCCGCGGTAATGACCGGGGCGAAACTGAGGTAGCGTCCTGGGTGCTCGGGAAAATTGTAGTTGACGAAAGGCTGCAGGAGCATCTGGTTGACGTCTTTCCGGCCATCGTCCTTCTCGACCGACCACACGTTGTTGATCAGCGCGCCGTACACCCACGTCTTCCCCAGGTGCAGCGCCACGGCCGTGGGGCCGAGACCCCAGGCGCCCTGACCGAGCCGATCGTCGGTCGCCGTATTGAGCTGCGCGATCACGCCAGCGCCCCACACCCATCCATTGACCGGCTGCTTGGGCGAGAAGAAGGCGGAGAACTGGACGTCGCCAATGCCGTTGACGCGGTCCTGGGCCTGCGTGAAGGCCGGCTGCGAGATGACCGGCATAATCGTGCGCGTGATGAGGTTCCAATCCGTGTTCAAGTTGATCGGGTAGACGGGCTGAATGTTCAGGATGTTCTGCGTCTCTTCGCGCGGCCCAGTCTTGAAGTTGGTGTTGTTCTGAAAGGGCACGCTGATCATGTCGGCGATGGGGTTCTGTGCCGCCTTGGCCAGACCGGCAGCGTCGCCTTCCTGCGCCGAAGCAGACAGCGGGACGAGGTGAATCGCCGCACACAATGCGGCCAGGGCCGCAGCCCAGCACCGCCCTGTTGCAGCGACCGCGATACGCGATTGGACGCTTCGTGTCATGGTGCTTCTCTCCTGCTGCCAGCTAATGAGAGCTGCATAAGTAATGTCTTATCTGAGGCAAAAGAGAGATCGCTGTGGCGGAGAAACGACCTCAGTAGCGGCTGGTCGTCGCCGATGGCAAGGACGGTGAGATGAGCTTGCATCGCCAAGTCCGTGAACTCGACTGGCGCGAAGTTGGCAAGCTCGTTCGTTTTGGCGTGGCCCCAGATCAGTTCGACCGGATTGAGCTCGGGCGCATACGGCGGGAGCAACTCGGCGCGGACGCGATGGCGGTTTTGCTCGAGCCAGCCTTTGACCGGTTCGCCCACATGAGCTTGCAGTCGATCCCAGACCAGGGCGATCGGCATGCGCAGCGTGCGGCACAACTGCCGCAGAAACGGGATGATGTGCTCGCCATCGAAGCTTGCGTCGGCAAGGAGGCTGAAGTAGGCGCGCACACGGCGACGGCGGGGCGAAATCGCCAGAGCGCCGATCACCGAGACCTTGCGACGGGAGCGACCACGCTGCATGAGCACGGGAGTGTGCCCGCGGGGCGCCCAACTGCGGCGCACCAGCGGGCCCATGAGGAAGCCCGTTTCGTCTATGAAGACGATCGCCGCGCCGCGGCGCCAGGCGTTTTTTTTACCCGCGGCCAGTCCTCTCGGACCCAGCGGCGGATCTCACGTTCGTCGCGTTCCAAGGCGCGCCGCGCCGGCTTCTGCGGACTCCAGCCCAGGTCATGCAGCAATCGCCCGACATGATCGACGTGGTAGCTGATGCCGAACCGCTCCTTGATGAGCTCGGTCACGCGCGGACAGGTCCAAAGATCGGTATCAAAACCGGTCGCGAGCGGCCCTTTGAGCAGCAGCGCCTCGAGACGACGCTTCTGATGAGCCTTGAGCTTTGGCGGTCGGCCGGGCGCAGCTCGGGCGCGCACTGCCGCCTCGCCGTGCTTGCGTGCCGCTGCCTTCCAGCGTCGCACGCTGCGTCGATCCACACCTACTCGCCGCGCAACTTCCGAAGGAAGCAGCCCTTCGTCCAGCAATGCCAGCGCGCGCAGTCGGCGGCGCTCCAACTCTTCTGGACTTCCGGTCGGTCTCATGGCACACCTCCGACCGGAAGTATAGGACATTATTTACGCAGGCGCCATTAACGCTCGTGCCGAGCCGCCGCCGAGGAGCGCAGCGACGAGGGCACCACCAGCAAGCGAAGCGCGCTGGCGGCGGTCGGTTCGAGCGCGTGGTTGGGCACGGCCGCGCCCTTACTCGCGGATGCGAACACGAGTCTCCTCGACGATCCAGAGGCGCCTGTCGGTCGGCTCTTTGGCGGAAAGAGCGACTGCGCCTCTTAGCACGGCAAGGATGTTTTCGATGCTCTGCGTCGCGGGTCGGAGAACCCAGATCCCGCGGTGGCTCGACGGCGGATAACCTCGAATGTCCGCAATGTCGAGATTGAGAGTGACGAGAATCCGATCTTCGTTCAGACAAGCCTCAAGAACCCTGGCGTCCGGACCGCCGCCGAGGCGCTCGTGACTCACCGAATGCGCGTCGTGGCCCGCGTCGGCTAGAAATACCCGCGCCTCGCGCGGTAGGGTTTCGTCGAGCTTGAAGCGTGCCGACATCCTCCACAGCTACGCAGGAATTGGCACTACACGCTCGCGCGCCAGGTCGGCAGCGTAGGCAATGGCAGCAGGGATGTGCTCAAGCTTGAGCGACGGATGTTGTTCAAGTATGCGCTCAGCCGTTTCACCGGCCGCTAGGTTATCTAAGACCGCCGAGACGGGCACTCGGGTCCCCCTAAAGCACACAGCGCCATGCATGACCTTCGGGTCAGCGGTTATGTAGGGCTTCCAGTCCATCAATGGCCTCCACGGAATCGAGCCTACTGTAGCACTGCCCTCCCTGCCGTACCCAACGCTCGGCTTCAGGCGCGCGCCGCCTGCGGCGCGTCGCCCTGAAAGCCGCTGTTCGGTGGCACACGCCCTCAAAGGGCGCTGCTACGAGTGGCTGGTATCGGCCAGTCATTCAGAACAGCCGCCCAGGTCGCTTGAGTTCCTCGATAATCCATCCAACATTGCGGTTCGGAGGATCAGGACCGAGGAAGTTGCTACTTAGAATGACGATGACTCGCCCGTTAGCCGTGCTCATCGAGAACGCCGGCGTCATGTGTGGCGTCCCGATCAGAATGACGAGATTTTCGAAGCCTTTCGAGGCCGGAACATTCAGGCGGCAAGCCTGAGCTTCTGTTCGGTCCATGTCGTAGTCCATACACCCGACTATCGCAACATCGCCGATCGAGGCGCTGCCATCGACCCGCATGAGGATCAACGAATTACCTGCCGGAACTGCTACGGGGCCGGACACGGGCGCCTCCATTCGGATCAACTGATACCCGTTCGCAATGAGGGCGCGCTGCAGAAGAGTTCCTGGCGGCGGCAAGTATACCCAGGCGAGCAGGAACGTCTGCGCAGCAACACCGACAGCCGCGAAGGGGATAACCCATCGGCGATCCAAACCAACGTCTCGAGGCACGTCTCCAAATCGGTTGGCACCATCCGTGCCCGGAAGAAACCAAACCTCGACCAACAGCCAAATCGGACCCACGACCGGAACCAGGAACACCAGTAAGAACCACGCCGACCGAGCACGATCGTGAAGCCGCTTCACTGGGACGGCAAGAATCGGCCATAGGCCGAAGAGAGTCAAAGCGAGGGAGGCCACGCCTTGAGCGCCAGTCAATTTGTATTCGAGCGCCAGGACGGAATTGACGATCAAGCCGTAGGCCAAGAGGAGAGGAAACGCTCGCGTCCAATAGGCCGCTCGGTTGATCCGACCTGCGAAGGAAAATAACAGTGTTCGAAGCGAATAGATCATTGTCGCAATCTAGGACTGCACAGCTCGATGCAACGCCCAGTACGGATCACCCTTGGTGCAGAGACGGCGCGGCGGCTCATATGGCTCGGCAAAAGCGGCGATTCAGCGTAGAGCCTTCATCGTGCCACCGAACGACAGCGCTCAGCGGGCGCAAAACAGCGGCGCGCAGCGACGCTGTTGAACGCTCCGCTGCAGCGCAGGGTTCGGCGTCTTGCTGCTCACGCTGCGAACTTGACCACCCGAAGATTCTTCCGCTGCTTCTGGACCTGCCACAGGTCATATTGCAGTTGATGATTCAACCAACTCTCCGCGGAAGTCCCGAAGGCCAGAGACAGACGGACCGCCATCTCCGGCGAGACGCTAGCGCGTCCGTTCAGGATGGCGGATAGGGTCTTCCGGCTCACGCCCAACCCCTCCGCCGCTTCCGTAACCGTTAGTCCCAGTGGCTCAAGGCACAACTGCCTGACGATCTCGCCGGGGTGCGGCGGATTGTGCATTCGAAGTGGTGCATTCATGCTCTGTGGTAATCCTCGTAATCGACGCCAACAGCGTCTTTCCCGTCGAACGAGAAGGTCATTCTCCAATTGCCACTGACCGTGACCGACCATGTCTTACATTCCGCACATCGCCGGACGCATTTGTCCGTAATTTCCGGAGCGCGCACCCGGTTCAGTGATCGCGAGGTGCTTCGGCCTCGATGAGGCGCTCGGTTTCTGTCTCCCAGTCGCGCAGCAGCTTCTTCACCTTGCGGTAGTTGTCGATGGCACGGCGCATGAGCTGCGCCTGCTCGGCAGAGAGCCGGCGACGTACGAGCTTGCCGCCCTGCATGTGCCCCCCAGTCGTAGTACGGTCCGTGGCGGGCGGCGGGATCCTCGGCGCAGCGGCAGCCGGGTTTGCCGCATCGGCTCAGGTGCTCGTAGAGCGTGCCCGAGCACAGGTAGTCGGTCTGTCCGATGGCGGTGCGGATCTTCTCGATGCGTTGACGTGATAGCCGCGCCTGCGTGGCGAGGTTGCGTTTTGGCGTGGTGCTTGACTTGGCCATATCTGTTGGTAATACTATCGGCAGATTGTACCGACCGCAACCCCGCCCACCGGAACGCTTCGCTCTGCTGAGCGAACGACTGGGACCGTTACCCCTGGTCAACCACTTCCTCGAGCGCATGGGCCTGCCGGCCCTGCTTGAGAAGTACGTCCCCACCGCCGATCGGCGCAGTGCCGTCACCCACGCCCAGGCGCTCGGCGTGCTGCTGCGCTCGATCCTCGTGGAGCGCGAGCCGGTCTACCGCCAGCACGAGACCGTGCACGGGTTCGCGCCAGGGATGTTCGGCATCGACGCCGCGCAGATGCAGCGCCTGTCCGACGACCGCATCGGGCGCGCCCTGGACCGGCTCTTCGATGCCGACCGCGGCGCACTGCTCACCGCGGTCGTGATCGCCGTCGGCCAGCGCTTCGGCGTGGCCTTCGATCGGCTGCACAACGACTCGACCTCGATCGCGCTGTCCGGCCAGTACCGGGCCGCCAGCGGACGGGCGCTGCGTGCGCGCACGGCACCGGTGATCACCTTCGGCTTCAGCAAGGATCACCGCCCGGATCTGAAGCAGCTGCTGTTCATCCTCAGCGTCACCGCCGACGGGGGTGCCGGCCTCGTTTCGCTGCGCCGACGGCAACACCAGCGACTCGGTCACCCACGTCCAGAGCTGGGAGGCGCTGCGCGCGGTGGCCGGCCGCGCCGACTTCCTGTACGTCGCCGACTCCAAGCTGTGCTCCTACGAGAACATGCGGCACATCCACGCCGCGGGCGGGCGCTTCGTCACCGTGATGCCCCCGCAGCCGCCAGGAGGACGCGCGCTTTCGCAAGTGGATCCAGACCCACGATCCGGCGTGGGAGCTCGTCTGGGAGCGACCCAATGCCCGGCATGCCGATGGCCCGAGGGACTGCTGGTACGTCTATCGTCAACCGTTACCCTCGATGGAGGTCTGGCCCATCACCTGGGTGTGGAGCACGCTGCTCACGCTGCACCAGCGCGCCCGGCGCGATCGCCGGCTGGCCGGCGCCACCGAGGCGCTCGAGCAGTTGCACCGGCGCCTGGCGGGGGCGCGAGCGCGGCTGCGCGGCGCCGCCGAGATCGACCGGCGCGTGGCCGAGATCCTCGAGCAGTACCGGGTCGCCAGCTACTTGAAGGTCAAACGCGTAGTGCGCGAGGAGCACAGCTTCAAGCAGCTGCGCCGCGGCCGCCCCGGCCCCGACACCGCCTACCGCAAGATCACCCGTCGGCGTTTCGACATCGAGTGGTCGATCGACGCCGCAGCGGTGGCCTACGACGAGAAGAGCGACGGCATGTATCCGTTGCTCAGCAACGACCGGACCCTCACCCCCGTGCAGGTGCTCGAAGCCCACAAGGGCCAGCCCACCATCGAGAAGCGATTCGAGCAGGTCAAGACCGTGCATGAGATCGCCCCGGTGTACCTGAAGAACGAGGGCCGCATCGAGGCGCTGTTCACGCTGTACTTCCTGGCCCTGCTCGTGCAGGCGCTCATCGAGCGCGAGCTACGTCTGGCGATGCAGCGCGAGGCCATCGACGAGTTGCCGCTCTACCCCGAGCAGCGCCAGTGCCGTCGGCCCACCACCGAGCAGGTGCTGCGCCTGTTCAGCCTCGCGCAGCGCCACCGCCTGTTGCACGAGGGCCAGACCGTGCAGACCTTCGATGCCGACCTCACCGACCTCCAGCGCCAGATCCTCGCCCTGATCGCCGTCCCCGCACACGCCTACCGCGTCAGCGCCTGATCCCCAGCGCTTCGGCGTCGCCTCAGGAAATTCGCTGCAAATGCGTCCGCCGATGTGCGGAATGTAAGACCATGTACCTTTCCGGTCGCCCTTCAGTTCGTGCAACCTTAGTCCGGGAAGCGCCATATCGCCCGGAGCCACCGCAGCGTGGAGCTGGGCCAGGATGAGGCGTAGTCTGTCCGCCTGCTCCGGCCTGATACCGCTCTTCGACCCCGAAAGGAAGAAGCGCTCCAGTCCTTTGTGCTTGAAGCTCCGGATCACGTGGCCAGTGTAACCCTAACGGTTACACCGATCAAGACGCCGAACGCCGGCGTTGAGCGGCGCGCTGCCAGGGACGCGCCAACCAATGGCGCAACAACCAAGAAACGATAGCGCTGAACGAAGCCCGCTGGCGGCGCGTCCGCTCGAACGCAGGGTTAGACCCCGACGTAGGTGACCACACCCAGCTTTGCTGTCGCAATGGACGCAACCAGTTCTGGGACCAGCGGTTGCAAATCGGAGAGGCGATTCGTTTTGGCACGCAGTACGATAACCGCGATGGCGAAGGCGGGAAGGTTCTGTTGAAAGGACAAATTCCGGTCAACGGTGACGAACACGTCGAATTCCTTCTCGGCCAGCGCCAGCAACTCGCCGTTGCTTATCGTCGACCAGCCCATCTGACGCGCCGTCCTGACCTCGTGGCCGACGATCTCGCGCGAGAGACGCCAATCAACGCACTCGTCAACGAGTACCTTCACGAGGCAGTTGCGACGAGGCGGTCCTTCGCTTGCTCGAGAAACGCGATGACCTGCTCGCGACTGACCGAGGGAAAGCCGGCCAGAAACTCATCGATAGAGTCGCCAGCCTCCAGATAGTCAAGGAGCGTCTGAACGGGCACCCGGGTACCAGCAAACACGGGAGTCCCACCCATCACATCAGGGCTGCAGGAGATTACCGGCTTTGTCATGGTGTCAGCGTACTCCCAACTCTGCGGCCCCTGCAACTCGGGGTCTAACGTCGCCCATCAGCGGCCCGCTGTGGCGGGTCCGCTGCATGGGCTTGTTGGCAGGCATCATTCCTGCCAATGCCGAGGGTGATCTAACGTCTCCGCGCATTGAATCCGTCCCTGCGCGCCTCCAAGGATGCCCGCTTTCAGTTCTTGAACCATCCACGCATCCGCGTGCTCGATCGGTATTGCATAAGGTGCTTCATAACCAAGCACCCCCGCTGGCCTGAACCCGAACTTTCGATAGTAACTGGGATGGCCAAGCACAAAGACCAACTCGACTCCCGAAGCCGCAAGTTCCTTCAGCCCCTCTTTGATCAATAAACCGCCAATACCTCCGCCCTGATGGTCTTTCGCGACTGCTAGCGGCGCCAAGATCTGTGCGGAAACGGAGTAGCGACCGGATTGAATCCGTACTGAGGTGAATAGAATGTGCCCAACGACTCGTTCGCCGATTTCCGCGACCAAAGAGAACAAAGGCATCGCGGTCTTGTCATCGAGCAGTCCACTGACTAGCTGGGCGATTTCCGAGCCCTGCGTCTCTCCGAACGCGTTCTCATGGACGCCGATGATAGCGGCGCGGTCTGCATCTGTTGCGGACCTGATCCTCACCGCCACCTGATTCTCACGATGCCTGCCAACGCGGTGCTAACCGGCGCGCCGCCCGTCGACCCCCGAGACAGCACGGCGACCGAAGAACGACGGAAACAAACGAAGTCCGCTGGCGGCGCGTCCGGTTGAGCTCAGGGTTGGGCCGCGGACTACGCGAAAACGGAAACGCCTGACGTAGCGAAGACCGACGCAGGACTAAAAACTGTGCCTCCATGAACGACTCGCCCAGCACCGTGACGGCGACCACCGACAGCCTTGGCCGAAGCTGCGCGCAGCGCGCCGACACTGAACGAAGGCTCGGCACCTGAAATCCCCTGCCCTCGCCGAAGACGCCAGCATTGTTAGGCGGCACGAGCTTCGAGGAGGCAAGGTGAACGCGGGTCGAGACGGCACCGGCGCCGCGATAACCGCGCGCTGCGCCCTCAGCGCTACACGAGCGCTCGGGAGGGCACTGCCTCACGGCACTTTGATTCATGACGACTGACCCGACGCCCAACGCTCGCGCTGAGCCGCCGCCGAGGAGCGAAGCGACGAGGGAACCGCCAGCAAGCGAAGCGCGCTGGCGGCGGTCGGCTCGAGCGCGTGGTTAGACCGCGACGTCGACGTACTCGACCTTGCTCGAAGGAGAAGGAATGGCCAGCCCATCCTCACGCAAGCCCGAGAGATGAAACTCGATGGCCTCGCGAATAAGCGATTCGACCTCAGATTCCGAGTCACCCGTGACCACACAGCCGGGAAGATCGGGCACGTAGGCCGAGAAGTTGCCGTGGGCCTTTTCGATGACAATGGCGTATCGCATTTTCGTTCCTTACTTCTTGAAACCACCTTGCTTAAGGATACTGTTCAGGGTCCCGGGCGCAAGGTCATCGCTCGGTTTTCCGGCTACTGTGACACGCCCTAGTTTCGTCGGATGCTTGAACTGACGATGACTCCCGCGGGTTGCGACCAAGAACCACCCGTCGTCTTGCAGCATCCGCAGCACCTCGCTGACCTTCACGTGCGCAGGATACCAGGAAGGCTTGCGGACACCCTTCGCGGTCTAACGCTGCGGTTCAGGGGACGCCGACGAGCGAAGCGAGGAGGGTACCGGCCAGCCTCGCTGGCCGGCGCTCCCCTGGAACCGCGGGTTAGAGCGCGGGGTCATATCTACACGAGAAAGTGGGCAATGAGGCACCGAACGATCCTAGTTGCCTTGAAAATCCGTAGAAGATAACGGCGACAAGTACGGCGATGACCAAGGCGGCCATCCAAAGCGGTACTCTGCGACTGCGTTCGAGCCGTTCTCTCAGTGCCCTAGATTGATCGATTAATGGCGCCTGCGTAAATAATGTCCTATACTTCCGGTCGGAGGTGTGCCATGAGACCGACCGGAAGTCCAGAAGAGTTGGAGCGCCGCCGACTGCGCGCGCTGGCATTGCTGGACGAAGGGCTGCTTCCTTCGGAAGTTGCGCGGCGAGTAGGTGTGGATCGACGCAGCGTGCGACGCTGGAAGGCAGCGGCACGCAAGCACGGCGAGGCGGCAGTGCGCGCCCGAGCTGCGCCCGGCCGACCGCCAAAGCTCAAGGCTCATCAGAAGCGTCGTCTCGAGGCGCTGCTGGTCAAAGGGCCGCTCGCGACCGGTTTTGATACCGATCTTTGGACCTGTCCGCGCGTGACCGAGCTCATCAAGGAGCGGTTCGGCATCAGCTACCACGTCGATCATGTCGGGCGATTGCTGCATGACCTGGGCTGGAGTCCGCAGAAGCCGGCGCGGCGCGCCTTGGAACGCGACGAACGTGAGATCCGCCGCTGGGTCCGAGAGGACTGGCCGCGGGTAAAAAAACGCCTGGCGCCGCGGCGCGGCGATCGTCTTCATAGACGAAACGGGCTTCCTCATGGGCCCGCTGGTGCGCCGCAGTTGGGCGCCCCGCGGGCACACTCCCGTGCTCATGCAGCGTGGTCGCTCCCGTCGCAAGGTCTCGGTGATCGGCGCTCTGGCGATTTCGCCCCGCCGTCGCCGTGTGCGCGCCTACTTCAGCCTCCTTGCCGACGCAAGCTTCGATGGCGAGCACATCATCCCGTTTCTGCGGCAGTTGTGCCGCACGCTGCGCATGCCGATCGCCCTGGTCTGGGATCGACTGCAAGCTCATGTGGGCGAACCGGTCAAAGGCTGGCTCGAGCAAAACCGCCATCGCGTCCGCGCCGAGTTGCTCCCGCCGTATGCGCCCGAGCTCAATCCGGTCGAACTGATCTGGGGCCACGCCAAAACGAACGAGCTTGCCAACTTCGCGCCAGTCGAGTTCACGGACTTGGCGATGCAAGCTCATCTCACCGTCCTTGCCATCGGCGACGACCAGCCGCTACTGAGGTCGTTTCTCCGCCACAGCGATCTCTCTTTTGCCTCAGATAAAACATTACTTATGCAGCTCGCATTAATCCTTCGACCTCCGCGACCTTAGTGCGAGCTTTTCGGATGGTGGCGCGAAGATGATCTGCCGTCGCCAGTAGATCGGCCCGGACCTTAGGATCAGTCTCACGCTCCGCTTGCGCGACAAGCGTGGCAATCAGGGCATCAGCTTCGATCTCTGGAGTCTGAGGCATCACAGTGCGCGCGCTCTAACGCAGTGCTAACCGGCGCGCCGCCCGTCGACCTGTGAGGCGGCGCGGCGACCGGGAGACGGGAAACTCAAACGAAGCTCCCTGGCGGCGCGTCCGGTTGAGCGCAGGGTTGGGCCTCAGCTGCGTGACCGAGCAGCCGAAATGGCTACTTTCGGCCACGCCAGTACTCAGGCCTACGACTCCGGTGCGCAAGAGCGATGACCCGAATTTCGTCGGGCTTGACCTGGTAGATGATGCTGTAAGGAAAGCGCCGGAGGAGAAAACGGCGCGTGGTTCCTCGCCAAACGGGGCCGAGGTGCGGGAAGTTGCACAGAACGCCCAAAGCGCGCTCGAACTCGGCGACAAACGCCAACCCAAGCTCAGCATTGGCTTCCCGTGCGTAGAAGAGAGCTCCCTCGATCAGCTCGCGCTCGGCCTCGAGACTGACTGACGGGGTCACTTCAGCGCATCACGTGCGCGTGCGATCGCGTCCACGGCAGGAACGACCGGAGCCCGTCCAGCCTCGATCTCGGCAATGCGGCGCTCGACCTCGACGGCCCAGGCCTCCTCGATCTCGGCGTCGGCAGACAGGCTCGAAATTAACCGGTCAGCAAGGCGCGCCCGCTCTTCGGGCGCGAGTTTCATCGCCTCGGCTTCAAGGACTTTAACGGGGGTTGACATCAGCAGATCTCCTCTCGCTGAAACCGACGTAATGATACTCCCCTCCCCGCGACGACTCCTCTGAGGCCCAACGCTCGCGCTGAGCCGCCGCCGAGGAGCGAAGCGACGAGGGAACCGCCAGCAAGCGAAGCGCGCTGGCGGCGGTCGGCTCGAGCGCGTGGTTGGGCGTCTTACGGGTCGGGGACTTCGAGATCACGACAGATCTTCCGGGCAAGGAAGTCGTTGATCTCGCGATGACGCGGGACGGTCGATACCTTCCCGGTTGAGTGGTTAACGTAGACGGAATGGTTGGCCCCTTCGCGAACGAGAACACATCCGTGTGACTCAAGGTGTCGGATGAGATCGCGGCGCTTCATTCCGCCGCGAGAACCAGCGGTTCACGGATCACCTTCCTTTTCCCGATAGATTTCTTCGCAAGAGCGCGATTCGCTTGGAGCACAAGTTCTACGGCCTCAGCCAGGTTGGCGCGAGCCTGCTTAAGAGTTCGGGCCTGGGTATTTGCCCCCGGTAACTCCTCGACGAAACCGATATAGCCCTCACGGACCTTCTGAAACACTGCGGTGAGCTTCATTCTGAAACTCCGACTTGAAACGGCGAACGACTCAAGTATAGCGAGACCACGACATGAGACGCCCAACGCAGAGCTAATGGCGCCTGCGTAAATAATGTCCTATACTTCCGGTCGGAGGTGTGCCATGAGACCGACCGGAAGTCCAGAAGAGTTGGAGCGCCGCCGACTGCGCGCGCTGGCATTGCTGGACGAAGGGCTGCTTCCTTCGGAAGTTGCGCGGCGAGTAGGTGTGGATCGACGCAGCGTGCGACGCTGGAAGGCAGCGGCACGCAAGCACGGCGAGGCGGCAGTGCGCGCCCGAGCTGCGCCCGGCCGACCGCAAAAGCTCAAGGCTCATCAGAAGCGTCGTCTCGAGGCGCTGCTGCTCAAAGGGCCGCTCGCGACCGGTTTTGATACCGATCTTTGGACCTGTCCGCGCGTGACCGAGCTCATCAAGGAGCGGTTCGGCATCAGCTACCACGTCGATCATGTCGGGCGATTGCTGCATGACCTGGGCTGGAGTCCGCAGAAGCCGGCGCGGCGCGCCTTGGAACGCGACGAACGTGAGATCCGCCGCTGGGTCCGAGAGGACTGGCCGCGGGTAAAAACGCCTGGCGCCGCGGCGCGGCGATCGTCTTCATAGACGAAACGGGCTTCCTCATGGGCCCGCTGGTGCGCCGCAGTTGGGCGCCCCGCGGGCACACTCCCGTGCTCATGCAGCGTGGTCGCTCCCGTCGCAAGGTCTCGGTGATCGGCGCTCTGGCGATTTCGCCCCGCCGTCGCCGTGTGCGCGCCTACTTCAGCCTCCTTGCCGACGCAAGCTTCGATGGCGAGCACATCATCCCGTTTCTGCGGCAGTTGTGCCGCACGCTGCGCATGCCGATCGCCCTGGTCTGGGATCGACTGCAAGCTCATGTGGGCGAACCGGTCAAAGGCTGGCTCGAGCAAAACCGCCATCGCGTCCGCGCCGAGTTGCTCCCGCCGTATGCGCCCGAGCTCAATCCGGTCGAACTGATCTGGGGCCACGCCAAAACGAACGAGCTTGCCAACTTCGCGCCAGTCGAGTTCACGGACTTGGCGATGCAAGCTCATCTCACCGTCCTTGCCATCGGCGACGACCAGCCGCTACTGAGGTCGTTTCTCCGCCACAGCGATCTCTCTTTTGCCTCAGATAGGACATTACTTATGCAGCTCTCATTAACCGGCGCGCCGCCGGTCGACTTACGAGAAGGCAGTGCGATTGAAAAACGAAGGCGAAGGTCGAAGCTTGCTAGCGGCGCGTCCGGTTGAGCGCCGTGTTATGCCGCAGATTCAACCGGGACCTCCCAGCCTGGAAAGATGAGCACCGCCGGGTGGCATTTGAGAGCGCGCGCAAGAACCTTTGCACGCTCAACTCCTAGGTTGACCCGGCCATTCTCGATCGCTGAGATCGTCGCCTGGGGATTCCAGTGAGCTCGGAGAGCTGATTCTGGCTCAGCTCTTGAAGTTCGCGCAGGATCCGCACGGACTCTCCCACGGAGACTTCGACGCGCTTCCGGGCAGGACGAAACTCTTTCATATCAGTGCCTTCGATAGTCATGCGGTGTCACTTGGACCACCTGAATCAAAAGCGCATCGGCAACCACACGGTAGATCGCGCGCCACTGAAGTCCGAGGCGAGAGGAGCGATAGCCTTTCCGCTCACCAGAAAGGGCTTCGTCATGAAACCCTTTGATCAACCGTAGACCGGGCGGCCCCGAGAGCCGGGCGATGTCCTTCCATTTCTCGTACCGCTTGAGGATCTCTTTCGGGACTGCGCCAGACAGCTGCTTGTCGACCCGGCGGTGCTCCTCGATGCGCCACATGCCATATTATGGCTATATCTCATATGTTATGTCAAGGAACGCGCCGCCCTCTGCGGCATAACGCGCCGCATCACCGGCCGCCGAGGGCCAACGGCCCGAGGGAACCGCAAGCGGCACGCTTGCGGCGGTCCGGTGCATGCGGTGGTTAGACCGACGCATCACGAAACGCTCTGAGCACGGCATTCATCCGCGTTTGGTACCCCGGACCTTGAGACTTAAACCAGTCAAGGACATCCCGGTCCAGGCGAAGCGATATCGAAGCCTTCGGCGGCAGTGGACGAAGACCTCGACGAGCGATACCGCGAGCGATGTGCCTTACATCCGCCTCGGGGTGCTCACGAGTGCGCTTGATCTCCTTGTCCTTCATGGATCTCACGCGTGCCCAATCAGTCTTGGATACCGCGAAAGAGGATTTCCTCTTCCCGCTTCGTGGCCTTGCGGAATGAGATGATGTGGATTTCATTTCGAGTCTCGGTATGAACAATTGACACAGGGATACCTGCGAGAAGCCCGAGCGTGACAAAGCGCAATTCGCCGTACGCGAACCGATTGTCCTCATAAGTGAACGTCGGCCCCTCAAATACCCTCGGCGCGTCGACGAAATCTAGCCCGTGGTCTTTGAGATTCTTCCTGCGCTTGGATTCACGCCACGTGAACCGCATGCGCGTAGTGTATATACGAAGCGTAGAGGCGGCAACATCGGCGGTCTAACGTTGCGCATCACCGGCAGGACAACGGCAAGCGAAGCGCCGCCGTTGGACTGTCCGGTGCATGCGCTTGTTAGGTCGCATGTTCAGAATACAGAAGTTCAACGACTTGCTTCTCGTCGATGGCCGCACCACATTTGTTCGAATCTCTATTGGGGCACGTCTTCGGTACCGTTTCCCATGTCTTGCCGTGCATCATGTGGCCGCATACTGAACAGGTGACATCCCATCCCGAAACCACTTTCGTCATGCGGTAGTGACTAAACCTCATAAGGTTTGTAACCAGGGTTGTTTGTTTATCGAGATCATACGTATCCCACGGTTCGGGCGTGACCGCGCCCCTTATGAGATCGATTAGGCGATAGGTCCTAGCCAAGCGTGCTTCACCTGTTCTACCGTCCTTTCGGGGGACGTGTAGTATTCGAATCGGTAGTCGTTGTCTGGAGAGTCGAGAACGATCAAGAGGTCGAGGTTTTGCAACAGGCGACGAATAGCGTATTCGCTTGGGGTATCTGTCTGCATAACACTACCTCCACGTGGGCGATCCCTGACTAGTCAGTGATATCGATCAAACGTAGGAAATCGCTTTCTCTAAGAATTCTGATGCTGTAGCCCTTGGCGATCATTTCCTCGGCTTTCCGATGTTTACTGCTCTTCTCGTGCCCCGCCAATTTCTGGATGTCTTGATCGCCAACCACGAGCAGCGTTGTTGTCTTCTTCACGCCCGGAACAACATCGCACCCAGCTTTAGCGGCAAGTGCTGCGGCCTCGCGGCGCGGCATAGCTAAGGCGCCAGTAAAGGCGATTACTTCGCCCGCAAGGACTCCATCCGGGTTGCCTTTGAAGGCGATTGGCTCCCTTAAGCTCGGATCGATTGGTTGACGAACGCGTGCTAACCAAGCGTCAAGCCCAATACCAGTTGCCTTAATTGCCCTGAGAAGAACTTCCCCCGCAGCTCGCGCATCCTCGACAGCGTCGTGAGCGACAAACTCAATCCCCAACTCATTACATACATTCATTAGCCCGTAGCCTCTGTACGACCATTGTGTCCATGCTCGGCGAACGACGCGAGCGGAATCAAGCCAGTTGCAGGAAACCATGGGAAGGCTGTGTTTTGCTACGGCCTGAGATAAAGCAGTTCGATCGAATGACGTGTGACTGACAACTACCTGTTGTTGCAGTCTCTCCGAGATCGCCGCATAGATTTTCTGAAACGTGGGTGCGCCTTTAACCGAATCCTCATCAATCCCATGAATGTCAATGTTTATCCAGTCAAAATAGTCCTGCGGGTTCACCAATGTTCCCCAAGTGTCGGCAACCCTTCCATCCTCAAACGTTACGATGCCCACCTGGCAAATACTCGCCAGGTCAGCGTTTGCTGTTTCAAAGTCGATAGTGACAAACCTGTCGGACATGATCGAGGAATACTGCGACCTAACGTCAAGCTTCAGGGGCCGGCGACCAGCAAGCGAAGCGCCGCTGGTTGACGGTCCCCTGGAAGCGCAGGTTATGCGGCATGTGATCGCTCGGCGAGCGCGTCGGCGAGCACACGCACCCGCAGCGGTATGTGGCGATGGCTGGGATATACGAGTGAAATGGGCATGGGTGCCGGCCTGTACTTCTGAAGAATCTCCACGAGCTTCCCGCGCTTTATTTCGCGTTCTGCCATGTACGTCGGCACTTGGATGAGTCCCAGTCCGGCCGTCGCGGCCTGCACAAGCGCTTCGCCATCACCCAGTCGCACACCGCTTTCGGGCACGAGGGAGACTTCTCGCTTGCCAATCCGAAACTGCCACGGCCGCCCCTGGCCGCTCGAGGGCAGACGAAACAGCAGGCAGGTGTGCGCGGACAAGGCGTCGGGAGATTGGGGCATACTATGCCGGGCGAGATAGGCGGGACTCGCGTAAGTCCATATAACTTGCTGATCGAACATGCGTCCAACAAGACTCGAATCGGCAAGCGGCCCGACGCGTATCGCGGCGTCGAGCCCCTCCTTGATGATGTCGACGAACTGATCGGAAAACCGTGCATCGATCTTTAACTCCGCGTAACGCGACATCAGCCTGGTCAGCACCGGCAAGACGACTTGGCGGCCATACGTGATAGGCATGTCGATACGCAGCGTACCGCGCGGCCCGGTGCGCGCGTCGGCCGCCACGCTCTCGAGCGACTCCACTTCTTCCAGAATGCGCTTGCAGCGCGCGTAGACGTCCTCACCATCCGGCGACAAGGTTACCTGCCGCGTGGTGCGATGGAACAGGCGCATGCCCAGCTGCGCCTCCAGGTTTGCAACGTTCTTGGCGACCGCTGAAGGAGACAGCCCGAGCTCGCGTGCCGCGCGTGCGAAGCCCGCATGACGTGCCGCTGCAGCAAACGAGACGATGAGGTCAAGGCTGGCCATCGATTGCCTCTTGATTGAAGAACTCTATTCGTGAATGTTACGACATTTAATGCCATTTACACCTCAATCATTCACGACCAAACTGCGTTCCATCGGATGCGGTGGCGCCGCCGATGTCCGACACCCGGCCAGACCAACACTTGAAGGAGGCAATCATGTATGTGATCCAAAACTCGGAACTCCCTCGCGCGGCGCTGCCCGGCATCGAACACGTCACCCTGGCGGGTTCGGAGAATGGCCTGAAGAATCTCTCCATCTGGGAGCAAAGCATCGCCCCCGGTGGCGCGACCCCGCCACACCGTCACGACTGCGAGGAGGTGGTGCTGATCCGCACCGGCAGCGGTGAGTTGCACGTGGAGGGGAAGGTGCATCGGTTCGGCGCGAACACGACGCTGGTGGTGCCGCGCAACGTTCCGCATCAGATCATCAACAGCGGTAACTGTCCGCTCGAACTCGTCGGCGTGTTTGCGGTATCACCGGTTCCGGTGTTCTTCCCGGACGGCCAACCGATCGAACTGCCTTGGGCATCCTGAGTTGCCGGCTCGCGCCGCGCTTGCGCGCGGCCGATCCGTCACGGGTTGGTGACTGTCCACTCTTGACCGATGGTGCCACCGCGCGACGAATGTCCGCCGGCGCCCCGTGCCGCATAACGTCGCGGTTGAGCGGCCCGCGAAGGCGGGCGAAGCCCGCCGGAGCGGGTCCGCTCGAACCGCGGGTTAGACCACACCGGTCGCGCGCTCACGGGCGGATCTGGTTCAAGGACAGGACTCGGATGTCCTTGCCCTGAGGCTTGGTGACACAGTCCCACACCCCTGTCGCTGATCGGCGTAATGGAGCCGGGGATGGTCGGCATATTGGAGCCAGTTTCGGTGGGGTGAAACGGACATCCCGGCGGGGTTAAGAATGCGTGGTTTTGGAGGTGTTGGCAACCTTCATTTTGGTCGTCGCCGGCGGGAGTTTCGGTGCCCGGTACGAGTCGCCGTCGAGCACCAGACAGTAGGCGTTGTGGCGTAGCCGGTCGAGGGTGGCTGAGGCGAGCAACCGGTTGGCGGGGAATGCCTGGTCCCATTCGGTGAAGTCGAGGTTGCTGGTCACGATCGTGGCCGCGGTTTCATAGCGCTCGGCGATGAGATCGTGCAGATCCTCGTCGGCGGGTGGGCGCAGGGGCTTGAGGCCGAAATCGTCGATGACCAGGAGCGGAATGCGCGCGAGGCTTGCGAGCTTGCGCTCGTAGCTGCTGGTCGCGCGGGCGGCGTTCATCGCGGTGACCAGTTGCGCGCAGGTGGTGAACAGCACGTCGACACCTTGGCGGATCGCACAGTGGCCCAACGCCTGCGCGAGGTGCGACTTGCCAGTGCCGCAGGGGCCGACGATGAGCACCGGGACGTGCTCGTCGAGGTAGCGGCCCGTGGCGAGTTCGTGCACGAGCGCGCGGTTAAGCTGTGGCAGGCGCTCGAAGTCGAACTGGTCGAGGGTCTTGCTCGCGCGGAAGGCGGCCCGGCGCAGGCGCAGCGCGAACTTCTTCTGTTCGCGTCGCGCGACCTCGTCCTCGATGAGCAAGGCGAGAAACTCGGTGTAGGCGAGCTTGGCGTCGAGGGCTTGGCGGTTGCGCGCCTCGAGCGAATCGAGGATGCCGGAAAGCCGCAGTTGCTTGAGGTAGGGGACGAGCTCGGGAACGGGATTCATGGCTTGGACTCCTTGCAGTTAGTGGACAGCGGAGGACGGGACGACGCCGAAGAGGTCTTCGGCGTCACGGACAAAGCGGGCAGCGCGGGCGTACGGCGTGGTGCTCTCGACGCCGACGAGCGGTTGCTGGTCGAAGCCGCCGGCGAGAATGGTCTTGACGGTGCGGTAGAAGATGCTGTCGTGCGCGAGCGCGCGGGCGCAGGCCGCTTCCAGTCGCGCGGCTCCGTAGCGCTCGGCCAGCCGCAGCGTGCTCTGCGCGGCGCGCAGGCGCTCGACGATCCGATCGGCGAGGAGGCGCTCGATGAACTGCGCGCAGGCGGGCCCGATCTTGGTTGCCTGCTGCACGCACCAGTCGCGGTCGTGGGCGAAGAAGGCTTGCGCATCGGGCGGCAGGTGGTCACGCACGGTGAAGCGTTGGCCGCGCTTGCGCCCACGGGGATGAAGGGCGACCTGGCGATAGTCCTGATAAATCGCGATCGCGCCGTCGGTCGCGCGCAACCACAACGCCTGGCCGATCAGGGTGAACGGCACCGAATAGAAGCACCAGTCGAACTGGACGTGGCAGTCGCGGTGCACGCGCCCGCGCGCCCAGGTGCCCAGGTCGGGAGCGATCGCCGGCAGCGGGCGCAGCAGCGCCTTCTCGACGGCGAACAGCGCGAGCGGTTGCTCGCGCGTGGTGCCGTGGACACGCACACCGGCTTCTTCGAGCACCCAGCGCCGAGCTTGAGCGTTCAGGTCGGCGAGATCGCGAAACTCGCGCGTCGGCAGGAAGTTGCCCTTGACGTAGCCGACCCCGCGTTCCACGACGCCCTTCTTTGCCGGATCCGCTGGCGGACACGGGTCGATCTTGAAACCGTAGCCCTCGGCGCACTCGGCGTAGGCGCGTTGCACCAGCGGGTCACGCGCGCACGCCTTGGTGATCGCGCACTTGGGGTTGTCGATGATCACTCGTGCGGGAACGGCGGCGAACCACTCGAAGGCGCGACGGTGACAGCCGAGCCAGGTGGCCACCGTCTGATCCCAGACAAACTCGACGTACTGATGGCGCGAGAAGCACAGCGTCATCACGAAGCACCAGGTGCGGCGCACTTCTTCGCGTGCGGGATCGAACAGCATCGGCCCGGCGCCGAAATCAACCTGTGCGGCCTCGCCCGGCGCGAATTGCAACCGTACCGTGGCTTCGGGCGGTCGCCTCGCCGCCAGCGCCCCGAGCATCCGTCGTACCGCCGAGTAACTGCCGGTGTAGCCGTGATCGCGGCACAGTGCCGCGTGGATGACGACACCGTTGACGCCGCGCTCGGCCAAACGCGCGACGATGTCGCGAAACGGTTCGACGGTGGAAACAGTGCTACGCGCCCGGCGTGCCTGGCCGACGGCAGCCGCGATCGTGGCGTCTTCGGGCAGCGCCGTGTCGGCGACGAGCCACCCTTCCCGTGCCGCCAGCGCCCGCAACGCGGCGACCTTCGGCCGGCCCATCAACCGCGACCGGGCAATGTCGCGGTCGGAATCGCCCTGGCGCAAGCGCACCAGGACCGCTCGATACTGGAACATCTCGATTCTCCTGCGCCCCACCGCTCACCTCCCGGACAAAAATCCGGGAGGGTAGCGGCAGCGCGCTCAAGTCGAGATGTCCGTCCTCACCCTGCTGGCCCCAATATGCCGATCAGCGACTGGCTCCAATATGCCGATCACGGCGTGGCTCCAATATGCCGATCACGCGCTGGCTCCTATACGCCGATCACGAAGTGGCTCCAATATGCCGATCGCTGACAACCCCGTTGATGTAGGCGCCAAACGCATTCTTGGCGCGGCCCGACGGCTGAACAAGTATCGTCCCGTCCTTCCGCTCTTCGACATACCAACGGGACGTGCTCTCTAGTTTCGCGCTGTCTGGATCGTGCAGAACTGACTTCAGCGCGATGAGGCATGCTCCGCGGGCAGCACTCAGTCTCTGTTCTCGTGCCTTGGCTGCCTCCTCCGCGGCGCGCTGCGCCGGGTTCAGCGCGGCAAGCCGTGCAGCTTCCCTCTCAGCGGCAGCATCACTCGCCTTCTGTCCCTGGATCATTCCCCAAACGGTGAACACGCCGACGAGGATGAAAAACCCGGCGAAGAGCTTGGTGACAAACGAGGTACGACGCTTCCCGCAGTTCGGGCAAGCCCTCGCACTGCTGCTGAACTCTTTCCCACACTCTTTGCATTTGACGAGTGCCATAGTGCTGACTCCCTGAGTGGGGTCTAACGTTTGCGCTAACCGGCGCGGGGCGAGCGGGCGGAGCCCGCCGGCCCCGCGTCCGGGTTCAGCGCGCGGTTAGGTTTGTTGGCCCACCAGTTCGTGGTCTGAGTAGTGAACTTAAACGACTTGATTTCCGGATCTGACGCGTACTTTGCCTTACATTCCGCACATCGCCGGACGCATTTGTCCGTAATTTCCGGAGCGCGCACCCGGTTCAGTGATCGCGAGGTGCTTCGGCCTCGATGAGGCGCTCGGTTTCTGTCTCCCAGTCGCGCAGCAGCTTCTTCACCTTGCGGTAGTTGTCGATGGCACGGCGCATGAGCTGCGCCTGCTCGGCAGAGAGCCGGCGACGTACGAGCTTGCCGCCCTGCATGTGCCCCCAGTCGTAGTACGGTCCGTGGCGGGCGGCGGGATCCTCGGCGCAGCGGCAGCCGGGTTTGCCGCATCGGCTCAGGTGCTCGTAGAGCGTGCCCGAGCACAGGTAGTCGGTCTGTCCGATGGCGGTGCGGATCTTCTCGATGCGTTGACGTGATAGCCGCGCCTGCGTGGCGAGGTTGCGTTTTGGCGTGGTGCTTGACTTGGCCATATCTGTTGGTAATACTATCGGCAGATTGTACCGACCGCAACCCCGCCCACCGGAACGCTTCGCTCTGCTGAGCGAACGACTGGGACCGTTACCCCTGGTCAACCACTTCCTCGAGCGCATGGGCCTGCCGGCCCTGCTTGAGAAGTACGTCCCCACCGCCGATCGGCGCAGTGCCGTCACCCACGCCCAGGCGCTCGGCGTGCTGCTGCGCTCGATCCTCGTGGAGCGCGAGCCGGTCTACCGCCAGCACGAGACCGTGCACGGGTTCGCGCCGGGGATGTTCGGCATCGACGCCGCGCAGATGCAGCGCCTGTCCGACGACCGCATCGGGCGCGCCCTGGACCGGCTCTTCGATGCCGACCGCGGCGCACTGCTCACCGCGGTCGTGATCGCCGTCGGCCAGCGCTTCGGCGTGGCCTTCGATCGGCTGCACAACGACTCGACCTCGATCGCGCTGTCCGGCCAGTACCGGGCCGCCAGCGGACGGGCGCTGCGTGCGCGCACGGCACCGGTGATCACCTTCGGCTTCAGCAAGGATCACCGCCCGGATCTGAAGCAGCTGCTGTTCATCCTCAGCGTCACCGCCGACGGGGTGCCGGCCTCGTTTCGCTGCGCCGACGGCAACACCAGCGACTCGGTCACCCACGTCCAGAGCTGGGAGGCGCTGCGCGCGGTGGCCGGCCGCGCCGACTTCCTGTACGTCGCCGACTCCAAGCTGTGCTCCTACGAGAACATGCGGCACATCCACGCCGCGGGCGGGCGCTTCGTCACCGTGATGCCCCGCAGCCGCCAGGAGGACGCGCGCTTTCGCAAGTGGATCCAGACCCACGATCCGGCGTGGGAGCTCGTCTGGGAGCGACCCAATGCCCGGCATGCCGATGGCCCGAGGGACTGCTGGTACGTCTATCGTCAACCGTTACCCTCGATGGAGGTCTGGCCCATCACCTGGGTGTGGAGCACGCTGCTCACGCTGCACCAGCGCGCCCGGCGCGATCGCCGGCTGGCCGGCGCCACCGAGGCGCTCGAGCAGTTGCACCGGCGCCTGGCGGGGGCGCGAGCGCGGCTGCGCGGCGCCGCCGAGATCGACCGGCGCGTGGCCGAGATCCTCGAGCAGTACCGGGTCGCCAGCTACTTGAAGGTCAAACGCGTAGTGCGCGAGGAGCACAGCTTCAAGCAGCTGCGCCGCGGCCGCCCCGGCCCCGACACCGCCTACCGCAAGATCACCCGTCGGCGTTTCGACATCGAGTGGTCGATCGACGCCGCAGCGGTGGCCTACGACGAGAAGAGCGACGGCATGTATCCGTTGCTCAGCAACGACCGGACCCTCACCCCCGTGCAGGTGCTCGAAGCCCACAAGGGCCAGCCCACCATCGAGAAGCGATTCGAGCAGGTCAAGACCGTGCATGAGATCGCCCCGGTGTACCTGAAGAACGAGGGCCGCATCGAGGCGCTGTTCACGCTGTACTTCCTGGCCCTGCTCGTGCAGGCGCTCATCGAGCGCGAGCTACGTCTGGCGATGCAGCGCGAGGCCATCGACGAGTTGCCGCTCTACCCCGAGCAGCGCCAGTGCCGTCGGCCCACCACCGAGCAGGTGCTGCGCCTGTTCAGCCTCGCGCAGCGCCACCGCCTGTTGCACGAGGGCCAGACCGTGCAGACCTTCGATGCCGACCTCACCGACCTCCAGCGCCAGATCCTCGCCCTGATCGCCGTCCCCGCACACGCCTACCGCGTCAGCGCCTGATCCCCAGCGCTTCGGCGTCGCCTCAGGAAATTCGCTCCAAATGCGTCCGCCGATGTGCGGAATGTAAGCTTTGCCGTCCACTTATCACCCATTTTCCAAGAGATCACCCTGTTGCCGGCAGGATGCAATGCGAGCAGGTGCGCCTTACTGAGGATGTAGACGGAAATTGCTTCGGCTTCGTCGACGACCACCGCGAAATAAGGCTTACAGTCGAACGCCTTGCACGCCGCGTCGAGCTTTGTGAGATTGTCGTTTGGGATGCTGACATACGTGCCTTCTGTCCCGGGATTTCGAGACCGCGATTTAACTGAGATTCCCATGATTTCGTCGGCGTGTGGGTTTCTAGCGATGATGTCAACGCCGACGTGGTCGACATACGCGCATTCAAACCCATACTTCGATAGCCAATAGAGAACCAATCGCTCGGCGAAGTCGCCAGTGATCTTGGAATGTCGGGAGCTCTTGGATATTTCCATCGAGTCCGTGCAAACCTAACGCTCGCGCTGAGCCGCCGCCGAGGCGCAAAGCGCCGAGGGCACCGCCAGCCGGCGAAGCCCGCTGGCGGCGGTCGGCTCGAGCGCGATGTTAGGCATCGTCCTCACGTAGCTCCCTGGGCGCAAGCTGCGGATGGGCTGCAAAGATCGGCTTCAACAAGACGTCCCAGATTTCAGCCAGGACCTCGCCAGCCGCACGTCGGTACGCCTCCAGCTCTGCCTCTGAGCACCGAGACTGAACCAACGCGACGGACGCATCAATGCGGCCGCTGACATCGAGGAGAGTCTCGGTGATCTTCTTGGCCACGTCCGCATCGGCAATCACGTTTCCCTCCGAGGCCTAACGTCGCCGATGAGCGGCCGCGAAACAGCGGGCGAAAGCCCGCTGTGAAGTGGTCCGCTCGATCGGCTGGTTATGCCGCAGCATCGCCAAGTCTCTGCCATTCCATGTTTCCGATCAGAGTCGAACGTACGATCTCCAATGCGCTGCAACCTTTGATCGCGTGAATCGTCTTCTTCACATGGGGGGCGAGAGAAGGGTGCATCCAAGGGCTCAGGGTAACCCGATCGATGCAGTTCAGAGGCAACGGAATGTCCAACTTCGCGCACCGCTCAGATTCTGACTCGTAAATGAGTCGCAGCTCCTCCTCGTGCTCGAAAGCGAACCGTTTTAGGAACGGAAGATCTCGGGTCTTGAGCTGACGATTGCGAATCTCGCTTAGCGTGAGGTATGTAACATTCCGCGTTCGAATCCCAGGATGGCGCTTCACTGCGGAAAGAAGATTTGAGCGAACAAAGCGAACGCAGACACCGCCGGAACCGCTAGCGAAGACCCGCCAGTGATGGTAAGTCTCCGAAGACTGAGTAAAGCAGAGGGCCAAGAGCGATTTCAGGCTCTTCCTCTCCTTATACAGGGCAAGATAGTAGGCATCGTTTTGATCGTCCCACGACTTCGGATCAAGAAGCGTCAGTGTCCGTTCATTCAGCATGTAAATGAGCGCAGGAAGATCAGTGTACCGCCGCAGAACTGCTTCACTCACGAATCGCCTCGTCATAGCAGCTTGGCGTGGTGGAGGAACTCTTCGAGAACGATCCGACAATCTGAGCGGAGTCCTTCAAGATCTTCCCGACGAGCATGATAGTAACGGCCGTGAGCAGAGTTATGCCCCGCATCTCCAAGCGCGGGAAGAGCCTTCTTGCAGTTGCGTGACAAACTCCAGCTGCTTTCATTGAGCGCACGGCTGATTAGATCTGATAGGTGGAGGTAATCGCCATTCGGAGCCTTGATCTTCGAAGCGATCCCCTTCGCCTCAAATGCCTCAATGATGGCGACCTCGAGGAGCCGTCTCATCATCACCGCACTTGCGTCGTACCATCCCTGCGAGAAGCAACCGTTCATCTGCCGTCCAACGGTGACGAGATAACCGCGGCCAGCCTGACTCAGGATACTCAACGGAAACAGACCGTCGTCCTCCCGAGGAGGCGGATTCGCTGATCGCCAGGTTGTCCGAAGGGAAAAAGTCAGGTCGCGCGCAGCCTCCGCTCGTGCCGTCGGTGTGGTGGAAGGAGCAAAGACACGTTCGATCATCTCGCCTAGGGCCGATGAATCGCCGGGCGTGAGAGGAGTGAGCTCTCGGTAGAGGTTAGTGGCGTCGGCCCGGAGTTCGACGAGCTTGTTGGCGTAGTAGTTCGCGCCGGACAAGCTGACGTGATTGCGACGGGCTGTCTTCGCGAGTTCAACGGCGCGGGCCACAAGCGCTGCGAGCTCTTCTGTTGGGCTGGCGGGTGGCTGCCCTTTTGGCCTCCGCGCCATTGCCTACCACTCTGAGTAGTTGTAGCTAGCCTTCTTAGCCTTGTCGTCGGACTTCGCCTTGTGACGACGCAGAACCCGGTCCTGGCACAACGATTGGAGTGGGCCGCTGAGGCTAGTCAAAGCGATATGGTGACCACGGTTCGCAAGCTCCGCCTTCACTTGTGCGATGGTCTTCGGCTTCTTGAAGAATCCGTCATCGAACAGACCCCGGATGTATCCTTTCGGGCCACGGCTCTTCTTGGCCTTCGCGGGCGCGCGCGTGGAGCGTCTTGGACTTTTCGCGGCGCGGGCCTCAGTCTGCGTTGTGCCTGTGCTTCCCGAGAGGAGATCATCAAGAACCCGCTCAAATGCGACTCGTCGGAGTTCCGGATCTTTGATGGCCTTCGTCGCCTCTTCTGCTTGGGTAACGAGTTCAGCGTACGGCTTCGACTTCTTCATCCTCCCTCCGGTACGGGTGTTGAGCTAAGCGCAACCTTGTCCACCTCGACTCCTGTCGGCATAACGCTCGCGATCAGCGGCGGGCCGCGAAGCGGACCGTCCGCTGCATCGCGTTGTTAGCCGTCGCGTCACTCCTCGTCTCCCGACAGCGTGGCGATCACGCTTCGAAGTTCGACGACCTCAAGGTGCGGTGGACACTCAGGCCAGTTGTGCCGCCAGCAGACGATGACGTCACAACCTTCCGGTGGATGACCGTGATCGCGAAAGTTGCGGCTCTCGTACTCGAACTCGATGCGCACCCTTTGCCACTTGCCGGCGTCGACTTGGCGCTTGGCCTCGCAGTCGGGAAGCCTGCTTGAACAGCCTCCACAAGGTACCCAAGTTCGCGCGCAACCATGCCGAATAGGAAGACGACTCCGTCCTCATTGACCGGCTCGTGTCGCAAGCCTCGGAAGTCGATTGGATTGCCGTATGTAGGCCGGTCCTGGAGCTTGAGGTGACGGTGACGGGTGGAGTTCGACTCGGGCGATAGGGAGACCCCGGGCATCGGGGTGGCTGTTCGCAGCGCGGCAGGGGTTTCGAGCGGAAGAAGGGCCACAACGTCCGCCCACTCTGGACGACTCCCCGCGAATTCTCGGAACTTGGCCGGGATGCCAGACCACGGGCCGAACTTTCGTTCGAAGACCCCTGGGCTGTAACTTCCGTCACGCCGGTATTGGTTGCGCGTCGGGATTCGACGCCCCCGCCGAACGAGCTCACCCCAGTCCTCCAGAAGAACCGACGGCTCGAGAGGAAGGTTGGTCGGATCCGAGTCGAGCCCGGCAGCGCGAACCGCCTCGCGCCAGCTCGGAAAGTGCCGCAGCACTTGGTACTCGGTCATGCCGGACGCGCGCATGAACTCCCTGCGCGACGGAGCACGTCCGAGCGTCTTAGCGCTCTCCCGGATCGCATCGACGACCGCGGTCTGGTCTGGAGTCAGATTGCTCGTCATCTCACCTCAGACGGCTAACGATCAGGATCTTATCTGCCGTGCGGCAGCATGGCGGATAAGATCGGTTGAACTGAGCCGCTGTATTCAGAACTGGGCGGCTTGGGGATTTGAAGGCTTCGCTTTCGGCTGCGCGGGCAGCGGCGAGTCGCCGTAGGCGGTCCAGAGGTGCGCGAGGCACTCGGCATGGGCGGGGGCGCGTGGCCGATAGGTGGTGCAGACTATCGCAGAGGGTGGCCTGAGGGGCAATGCACAATGCCCGTTCGCGCGGCGGCCTCGCGCGGGGCGATGGGTGTGCGATCGAGCAGCCGTATGCGCCGAGGTCGGGCTCATGGTGGACGGGCGCGATGTGCGAGGGCTGCGGGGAAGCTGGCGCTCAGGCGCAGTTGGCCGATGCGGCAGACGCGACAGCGGCCGATGTCGATGCCGAGCACGCGCTGGCAGAAGGCCTGGACCGACTCGGGCGGTGGGGGCGGTTGGGGTGGTGGGGAGCGGCGAGCGCGCGGCGGGCTTGAGCGAGCAGTGCATGCTTGTGGCGGTTGGCGAGCAGCCCGTAGTGCCGGATGCGCATGAAGCTACGCGGCAGCACGTGCAGCAGGAAGGCGCGAGGAACTGCTCGGCGGGCAGACACATCGTCTTGCGGCGGTTACCGCGGGCGCGGTCGCGCCAGGCGAAGCGCACTTGACCCTGCGCGAGGCCGAGCAGGCGCTCGTTGGAGAGGGCCACGCGCTGCACGTAGCGGCCCAGGTAGTCGAGCACCGGCTCGGGTCCGGCCAGAGTGGCCTTGGCGTAGACCACCCAGGGCTTGGCGCGAAGCTGCGCGAGCCAGGCGCCTTGCGCGGCTGGCTCGGCGAGCGAGGCGCTGGCCGCGGCGAGCCTGAGCTGCCAGGCGCCGAGGGCTCGGTGCAGGCCCTCGAGGAACTTCGCCCGGAACACCTTCGAGAGCGCCTGCACCGGGAAGAGAAGCCGCGGCGCGGATGGATCCAGCGCGCCTCGGGGCTGAGCGCTCCGGCGGCCACCAGCGCGTGGATGTGCAGGTGCTGGGTGAGCGTCTGGCTCCAGGTGTGCAGCACCAGCGTGGCGGCGATCTCGCCGCCGAGCCAGCGCGGGTTGCGGCCGAACTCGATCAGCGTGGCCGAGGCGGCGGCGAAGAGCAGGCCGTAGATCCGGCGCGCATTGCCCTGAGCCAGGGCGTTGAGCTCGTGCGGCAGGGTGAACACGAGATGGAAGTAGGGCACGGGCAGCAGCTCGGCGCGGCGCGCGGCGAGCCAACGCTCCCGGGCCAGGCTCTGGCACTTCGGGCAGTGGCGATTGCGACAGGAGTGGTAGACGTAGTGGGTCGCGCCGCAGCGATCGCAGCGGTGGATCTCCCCGCCCAGGGCGGCGGTACGGCAGTGCGCGATCGCGGCGAGCGCGCGCCGCTGTACGCCGGCGAGCCGAGCATGGGCGAGCAGCGCCGGGGCGTGCGCGCGCACGATCTGGGCGAGCTCGAGGCGCGCGGTCCCGGGCGCGCCGTGCGCGCTCGGGTGCACGGGCTACAGGCGTTCGATGTCGGTGCGCCCGAGCAGCTCCAGGGGCGAGGGGGTGGCGGCGAGGTGGCGCTCGGCGAGGTGGAAGTAGCGCAGCGTCGAGCCGATGTGGCCGTGGCCCATGAGGCGCTGGATTCTGGGCACGTCGACACCGGCCTCCAGCAGGTGGGTGGCGAAGGCGTGGCGTAGCGCGTGGATGCCGCCGTGCTTGGTGATGCCCGCGCGCGCCTTGGCCGAGCGGTAGATGCGCTGGGCGCTGATCACTGCGATCGGCCGTTCTTCGGCGCCATGGCGCTCGCCGACGAACAGCCAGTGCTTGGGCCGATAGCCGAGCCAGTAGCGGCGAAGCTCGGCGAGCAGCCGCTCGGGCAGCAGCGTATAGCGGTCCTTGGCGCCCTTGCCCTGTTCGATGCGGATCATCATGCGCGAGGAATCGATATCGCCCAGCTTGAGATGGCACAGCTCCGAGACGCGCAGCCCCGCCCCGTAAGCGGTCATGAGCATCACCCGGTGCTTGGGGTTCTCGGTGGCCTCGAAGAGCCGCGCGATCTCCTCGCGCGCGAGGATCTGCGGCAGCTTCTGCGGTTGCTTGGGCCGCGGCAACGCGAACTCGACCGCGCTGCGCTTGAGCGTCACGCGGTAGAAGAACTGAAAGGCGCTCGCCGCCACGTTGCAGCTGCTCGGCGCGAGCTTGCGCTCGGTGAGCAGATGCAGCAGGTAGCGCTGAACCTCTTCCGCACCGATCCGATCGGGCGACCGACCGTAGTGCCTCGCCAGCGCTGCCACCGCGCCGACGTACGCCTCGCGCGTGCGCTCGGACATGCCGCGGACCGCCAGATCGGCTTCCAGCTGTTTGCGCAACGGGCTCATCGCGTGTCTCCTCAGGTGAGTGCGGGAACATCCCCGCGCCCCACGCTGGCACAGACCCGCCCCGCACGCAGCCTTGCCGTACTCGAGACTCAACTGACTTCGGAGAACTTCAGCCGGAAACGCTGAAGTGGCGAACTTCCACCGCGAAGCGGTTTAGTTCAACGATAAGTAGGGAACCTAATCGACACTTTGCAAAGCGTCGGTTTAGTGTATATTCGTACAGCTTCGGGGGTGGCGAGCACGTGGGATCAATGGGTTGGGTGGATTTAGGGGGACCTAAATCCGCCGGCCTTACCCGTCTTGGAGGGTGCTGCCATGGACCGACCTCAACCCCGGCTGTTGGACCAGCTGCGCGACCGAATCCGGCTCAAGCACTATAGCATCCGCACCGAGCAGGCCTACTCGGATTGGGTGCGCCGGTTCGTGCTCTTTCACGGCAAGCGCCATCCGCGCGAGCTGGGTCAGGTCGAGGTCGAAGCCTTCCTGACCCATCTCGCCGTGGAGGGGCGGGTGGCGGCCTCGACCCAGAACCAGGCGAAGAGCGCCCTGCTCTTCCTCTACAAGGAGGTGCTCGGGGTCGAGCTGCCGTGGCTCGACGGGATCGAGACCGCCAAGCGGCCGGCGCGGCTGCCTGTCGTGCTGACGCGCGAGGAGGTGCGCTCGGTGCTCGCGCGCACTTCGGGCACGCCCGGCTTGATCCTGCGCCTGCTCTACGGCTCCGGCTTGCGCATCATGGAGGCGCTGCGCCTGCGCGTGAAGGACGTCGACTTCGCGCGGCGCGAGATCGTGGTGCGCGACGGCAAGGGCGCGCGCGACCGGGTGACGATGCTCCCCGCAGGCATCGCTCCCGCCCTGCGCGGCCATCTCGTGCGCGTGCGCGAGCTGCACGCCGAGGACCTCGCGGCGGGCTTCGGCGCGGTGCACCTCCCGTTCGCGCTCGCCCGCAAGTACCCGAACGCGGCGCGCGAGTGGGCGTGGCAGTACGTCTTCCCCTCGCTCGCTCGTTCGGTCGATCCGCGCTCGGGGAGGTGCGGCGACATCACGCCGGCGATCAGGCGGTGCAGCGCGCGCTGCGAGCGGCCCTGCGCAGGAGCGGCGTCGCCAAGCCCGCCACGCCGCACGCGTTGCGCCACTCCTTCGCGACGCACCTGCTCGAGGACGGCTACGACATCCGCACGGTGCAGGAGCTGCTCGGGCACCGGGACGTGGCGACGACGCAGATCTACACCCACGTGCTGAATCGCGGCCCGCGCGCCGTGCTGAGCCCGCTCGACCGGCCGGCGCCCTAGCGTCGCCTTCCGGTCGGCGCTCGGCGCACACGCTCACGCTCGCGTTGCGAATCGCTATCATCCGCGGCTCGGCCCGGAGCACCCTTCCCGGGCGCGGTCACAAGAACGAGAGATGCCGATCCCCGCGGCTCGCGAGCACGATCCGTACGCGCCCTTCCGCAGCGCCGACTTCCGGCGGCTGATGGCGATGGCGTTCTTGACCGCGATCGTGCAGCAGGCCCAGGGCGTGGCGATCGGCTGGGACATCTACGAGCGCACCGGCTCGGCGCTCGCGCTCGGCTGGGCGGGACTCACCCAGTTCCTGCCGATCGCCGCGTTCTTCCTGCCGGCCGGACAGATCGCCGACCGGCACGACCGGCGCCGCGTGATCGCCTGGAGCCTGGGCGTGTGGAGCGTCGCGGCGCTCGCGCTCGCCGGCGCGGCGCGCTTCGACGCCGGCGTGGGCTGGATCTACGCCGCGATCGCCGGCACCGGCGCGGCGATCGTGCTGAACCGCGCCGCGCGCGACGCGATGCTGCCGAAGCTCGTCCCGCCCGCGGGCCTGCAGAGCGCGGTCGCGTGGAACATGAGCACCTTCCAGGTCGCGCTCGTATCGGGTCCCGCGCTCGCCGGCATGGTCATCGCGGCGACCGGCAGCGCGCAGGCGGTGTACGTCGCGAACCTCGTCGCGCTCGTCGCCGCCGCGTGGCTCGCGCTCTCGATCCGGCACCGCATCGCGCCCGAGGTTGAACTGGTGCGCTCGCTCGCCGAGGTCTTCGCCGGCGTGAGGCACGTCTGGCGCACGAAGGTGGTTCTCGGCATGATGTCGATCGACCTCTTCGCCGTGCTGCTCGGCAGCGCCACCGCGCTGCTGCCGATCTACGCGAAGGACATCCTCCAGGTCGGCCCGGCGGGGCTCGGCTGGCTCGCCGCGGCGCCCGCGCTCGGCGCGGTGCTGATGGGCGTGACGCAGGGCTACCGCCGCCCGTGGGCGCACGCGGGCCGGGCGTTCGTCTGGGGCGTCGCGCTCTTCGGTGCCGCCACCGTGGTGTTCGGCCTCTCGCGCTCCTTCTGGCTCTCGCTCGCCGCACTCGTCGTGCTCGGCGCTGCCGACAACGCGAGCGCGGTCATCCGCCAGACAGTGCTGCAGCTGCGCACGCCCGACGCGCTGCGCGGGCGCGTGTCGGCCGTGAACCGCGTCTTCATCAGCTCGTCGAACGAGCTCGGCGCTTTCGAGTCCGGAGTGCTCGCCGCCTTCACCGGCCCGGTCTTCGCGGTGGTGTTCGGCGGCTGCGCGACGCTCGCGATCCTCGCGCTCGGGGTGCGCCGCTTTCCCGAGATCCGCGCGCTGCGGCGCGTCGAGCCGCTCTGAGGCCGGCGCCGCCGCCCGCCTCAGAAGCGGCGGCTGAAGTGCGCGCGCACCGCCGCGCCCATCAGGCGGTCGAACTCGGACTGCGTCAGCCGGACGAAGTGCTCGTGGTCCCCGGCCTCGAAGTACACCTCGGGCTGCGCCTCCAGCGCCTCCTCGACCACCGTGACGATCCCGTAGGGCTCGCCGACGGGCGGCACCGCGCCCCGCGCGCAATCGCCGAAGAGCGGCACGAGCTCGCCCTCGGTCGCGAGCCGCAGGCTGCGGTGCAGGCAGCGGCCCAGCGCGTCGACCTCGACGTGGTGGGTCGACGGAAGCACGGCGAGCACGTAGCCGCGCTCGTCCTCGAGCACGACGCCTTTCGCGACGCGGTCGCCGGGCACGTGCGTCGCTGCCGCGCTCTCCATGCTCGAGCCGGTGTGCGGGTGGCCGACCACGTCATACGCGATCTGCTGCATCGCGAGGAAATCCTGCAGACTGGGCGCCATCACCATGACCGCCACCTCCTGTGATCTCGCCGCTTCCAGTATAGGTCGCCGGGCCGGCGATTTCGAGGCGCGCGCGGCGGCGGTCCGCCGGCGCCGCCCCCGCGGGACCCGGCGGGGATTCCCGTGCCGGGCGTGCGGCCTCGTCGAACCGCCGCCGCTTGCCATCGCAGTCGGTCAAGAGTAAGAAGGCAGGCGTCGGCGGCGCGGAAGGGAGCGGACATGAGCCTCGCGAACGGCGCGAAGATCGAACCCCCTGCCGGTCGGCCGGGCACCGTCGCGACGATCGTCCGGCTCGCCAATCCGACCTTCATCGCGCTTGCCGTCCTGCTGCCGAACGCGGCGCTCGGCGTCGCGCTCGCGCTCGGCTCGTTGGTGCTCCTCAACTACGTGCACATCATGACCGGCGCGCTGTGGACCGGCATCGACCTCTTCATGGGCTTCGTCGTCGGGCCGGTCCTCGGCACGATGGAGCCTGCACGGCGCGCCGAGGTGTTCAAGCGCCTGATCCCGAAGATGACCTTCCTGATGCCGATGCTCTCCGGCGTGACGATCCTCGCCGGCGTGCACCTCGCGCAGCGGTTGGGTATGCTGACGCTGGCCGATCCCTGGATCGTCGCCGCGCTCGCCATCACCGCCGTGCTCGTCGTGCAGGGCTTCGGCGTGCTGCTGCCGAACGAGATCCGCATTTTCAAGCAGCTCGTCTCGCCCGCGCCCGACGTCGCGCGGATCGTGACGCTCGGCATGCAGAATGCGCGGCTCGCCGGCATCCAGGGGCTGCTGCAGCTCGCCATCATCTTCGTGATGGCGAACCTGCGGTTCTAGCGACGCCGGCCGCGGGGCCCGGCGACCGCCGGCGCGGCGTCGAGCCTCAGGTGGCGAGCAGCACCGCCAGCGCGGACACCGTCAGCACCGAGACGGCGGTGGAGATCAGCACGCTCGCCGAAGCGCGGGCAACGTCGATCTCGTAGCGCGCCGCGATCAGGTACACGTTCGCACCCATCGGCATCGCGGCGCACAGCACCGCGATCGCGCGCCAGGCCGGATCGACCGCCGCCAGGTTCATCATCAGGAGGTACACCACCGCCGGATAGGCGCCGAGCTGAGCAGCACCAGCGCGCCGGTGTCGCGCAACCGCGCCGGCCGCGGCATCACCGCCAGGCTCGCGCCGAGGGCGAAGAGCGCGCAGGGCACATTGGCGCCCTTCACGAAGTTGACCACGCCGTCGAGCAGGCTCGGCAGCGGCACGCCGACGAGCGCGACCGAAGCGCCGGCGGCCACCGACATGATCACGGGGTTGCGCACGACCGCGCGGCCGGCGGCGGCCGGGGCGTGCCAGGCGCGCCCCGGTGCCGAACGCGCGAGCTCGATCAGCACGATCGCGAGCGGCATGATCACGCCGTTCTCCACCAGCAGGAGCAGCAGCACCGGCAGCGCCGCGCCCGGCCCGTAGAGCTCGATCGCGATGGGCAGCGCGATGAACACGAGGTTGCCGAACGAGGCTGCCATGCCCTGCACCGCCTGGGCGTCCAGCCGGTCGCCGTGGCGCCGGCGCGCGAGCGCGACGCCGGCCGCGCCCAACAGGAGCGCGGCGGCGAGATAGGCCCCGACGAAGGCGCCGTCGAAGCGCTCGGCCACCGGCGCGGTGGCCATCAGGTGAAAGAGCGTGAGCGGCAGCGAGAAGTAGTACACGAAGCCGGTCAGCCCGCGCACGCCGGCGGCGTCGACCAGCCGTCCGCGCGCCGAGGCGTACCCGGCGAGGATGAGGACGAAGAGCGGCAGCGTGATCGTGAGGACGAGCAGCATCGCGGCGCTGCGCCGCGCGTCGTCGCTTCCGGCGCCGGCGGGTGGCGCGGGGCGCGCCGCGGGCGGGCCGCTATTCTCACCCGGAACGCGACCGCCGGGCCGCGAGCGACGCGGGGCCCGCAGCACCCCGCTCTCGGTCGCCGCCGCGCAGGATCGTCAGTCCCGGCGCCGCTAGTCGGGGGCGGGGAGCCAAGTGCACCCCGATTGCGATCGCACTGCATTCCCGCAATCGAGGGCAGGCGAGCACCGCGAAAACGATTGACAAACCGTCTTCCCGGCGAACGCGGGAAACCCGGCGCGCGCTGCAGCCGCACCGCGTCCCTCGCTGGATTCCCTTGCGAGGCCGTGTGCCCCCTTCGTCGCTCCCGCGACAGCGGGAGCCCAGAATGAGGTTCCTCGCCTGCTCGACGGCTCAGTGGATCCCGCTTTCGCGGGGACGACAGCTTGCCTGCCGTTTGCGGAATGTTCACACGCCCGCTTGCGCGGGAATGACCACCCTCTGCGGTGCGCGCCTAGGTGCGCAGCACGTCGAGCGGCGCGAAGCGCCCGCCGAGCGCGCTCGCCGCGCTGACGCCCCACCAGCGCTCGAGCACCGTCGCGTACAGGCTGCGGAAATCCACCGCGTGCGCGAGGTTGCCGTTCTCCAGGCGATCGAGTTGCGGCGCCTGCCCGTACAGGCCGCCGCGCACCCGACCGCCCGCGACGAAGTGCGCGCTCGCCGTGCCGTGGTCGGTGCCGTTCGAGCCGTTCTCCTGCGGCCGGCGGCCGAACTCGGCGTAGGTCACGACGAGCGCGGAGCGCCAGCGCCCGAGTTCCTCGAGCACGCTCTTGAGCGCCACAAGGCCCTCGGCGAACTGCCTCAGCAGGTTCGCGTGCGCGTTCGGCTGGTTCTGATGGGTGTCGAACCCGTTCAGCGTCAGCCGCAGGGCGGCCACGCCCGCGGGCGCGGCCACGACCTGCGCGGCAGTGCGGACCGCGCTCCCGAAGGGTCCTGCGGGGGAATGCGGTGCGAAACGCCCGCTCGCTCCTGAGCCCCGCTTCGGCGCGGGCAACGTCCGCCTCCACCTTCAGCATGTGGCCGAGCGCGCGGTTGCCCTGCGCCTGCGACGGCTGCGCCATGCGCGCCTGGCGCCGAAACTGCGCCGCATCGGCGAGCGCGATCGCACGCGCGCCGGCGCCGGCGAGCGGACCGAGGTCCGGGCTGCCGACCACCACACCGTCGGCGGCGAAGCCGCGCGGCGCGGGATGCGCCGCGAACGCGCGCGCGAGCCAGCCGTCGCTCAGGTACTCCTCGGCGCGCGAGGCCGTGTCCCAGATCTCTATCGAGCGGAAATGCGACAGGTTGGGATTCGGGTAGCCCACACCCTGCACGATCGCCAGCTCGCGCGCCTGCCACAGCGGTGCGAGCGCCGCGAGCGATGGATGCAGCCCGGCGCGCTCGTCGAGCTGCAGCACGGCGTCGCGCTTGATGCCGATGCGCGGGCGCAGCCGGGCGTAGGCCGGATCGGCGTACGGGACGACCGTGTTCAACGCGTCGTTCCCGCCCTTGAGTTCGACCAGCACCAGGAGGTTCGCGTAGCCGCCCCCTCGCGCGCGGCGGCCAGGCGCGGCGCGAGCACGCCCAAGCTCGCAGCCGCAGCACAGCTCAGGAATTCGCGCCTGTCCATCGCTCGCCCCTCGCTCTGCGCTGCCCGCTGTCCAGCGCCCACGGTCTGCTGTCCCCTGGCGTCCGTCATTTCAGCTGATAGGCCGGGTCGAGCGCGAGCCGCCGCGCGAGCTCGCGGGCCGGCAGGCCCTCGCTCACCGCGCTCACCGGGGCGAGCGCGAGCACCACGCGCTCGATGTCCGCGCGCGACGGCTGCGGGCCGAATCCGGCGAGCCAACGCTCGGCGTCGAAGCGGATATCGCCCATCGCGCGGAAGAACCGCTCGCGGCCTTCCTGGCCGAAACGGCCGAGCCCCTTGGCCGCGCCGCCCGCCGCCTTCTGCGCGCGCCCCGCGCGCGCGTTCATCGCGGCCACGGCCGTCAGCGGCATCTCCTCGGCGCGGAACAGCCGCTCGGCGAAGGCCTTGCGCCCCAGAAGCGTCGTCGAGTTGATCCAGGCCTCGCCACCCGGCCACCCCTTCACGTTCGGCGGCGAGAAGAGGTTCTGGCCGAGCTGGGCCGTGGCGAACGCGAGCGGCAGCGCCTCGCCGTGCGCCACCGCGAACTGACGGAACGTCCCGACCACGAGATCGACCGGCGACTTGATGAGCGCACCCCGGTTCTCCTCGCTCCAGAACGCGGGCGAGAGCAGCAGCGCGCGCAGCGCCGCCTTCACGTCGTAGCGCGCGCCGCGGAAGGCGGCAGCGACGCGCTGCAGCTCGACGCGGCCGGGTTGCGGCGAGACGAACTCGCGCCAGAGCTTACGCGCGACGTGTAGCGCGGTCTCGGGCCGCGCGAGCAGCAGATCGAGCACCGCGTCGCCGTCGAAGTTGCCGCTCGTGCCCAGCACCGTTTTCGTGCCGCGGTCGTGGAAGAGCGGCCGGTAGCGGTAGGCGCCGCTCGAGGGATCGATCGACCAGCCGGTGAACGCACGCGCGGCCTCGCGCACATCCTGCTCGGTGTACGCGCCCTCGCCGAGGGTGAAGAGCTCCATGACCTCGCGCGCGAAATTCTCGTTCGGCTTGCCCTGCGGTTGGTCGCCGAATCCAGATAGATGATCATCGCCGGGTCCTTGGACACCTCGTGCAGCAGGGCGCCGAAATCGCCGGCGGCGTGGCGGCGCAGCAGCGCGTTCTGCGCGTGCATCAGCCGCGCGTAGCGCACCTTCTGCTGGCTCGAGACGAAGTGGTTGTGCCAGAAGAGCGTCATGCGCTCGGTGAGCTGCGATGGCGTCGAGAGCATCTCCTCGAGCCACCACGCGCGCAGCTCGATGCCGCGCTTGATCTCCGCCGCGACGAACTGCTTGCGCGCCTCGGGCGTCATCGCGCGCAGCTCGCGCGGCGGCACGATGGGCTCGCTCACCCATGCGGGCGGCGGGGTACGCGCCTCGCGTAGCGTGCCGGCGAGCAAGCGCTCGATGCCTTGCTCGCGCGAGAGCGCTGCGTACTCCGCCACCTCGGCCGCCGACGCGCCGAAGCCGGCGCGGTTCAGCAGGTGACGCGCATCGGCTGCGCCCATCGGCGCCGCGTGCGCCGCGAACGCCGCGAGCGGCACGATCAGGCAGATCAGCCATCGCATACGGGAGTCTCCGCAAGGAGGCAGGCGGCGCCGGACCGGCGGCTGCGACGCGAACGGTGAGCCGGCGCGTGGAGGCGTGCGCCGGAAAGGGAAAACGCACCCTCCTCCGGCGCCGCGCACCGCCGCTCAGCGCGGTGGGCCGCCGCGTCGCCGGTCGCGATCGCCGTAGACGTCGCGGCCGTGGTTGCGTATGTCGCGGCGCAGCTGCTGACGCTCGTCGGGCGAGAGCGGGGGCATCCCCGGCGCACCTCGCCGCGCTCGCGCATCGTCTGCTGGCGGCGCTGCTCCATCGCCTCGGCGCGCTCACGCTCGAGCTGGCGCGCACCGGCGTCGCGCGGCGCGCGCTCGCCGCTGCGACCGGGTTGTGCCGACGCACCGGGCGCGATGCCGCAGAGCGCGAGCGCGAGCAGCGCAGCGCCCGCGATCATCGCGACCCGCGCCTTCTTCCCCGGCTTCGTCGCCACTGCCTTCACTGCCCCGCTCCAGCGCTCATGCGCCCCGCCGGCGCACCTCAGTTCCGCCGCTCGTCGTCGTGCTTCTCGCCGTAGATCGCGCGGCTCGCCTCGTTCAGATCCTGATGCAGATCCTTGCGCTCGTCGCGCGTGAGCGCGCCGTCGGACCTGTACTCGCGCTCCTCGTGGCGGATCGCGCGCTGCTCCTGGCGCAGGACCTGCGCCTCGTCGCGCGTCAGCTCGCCGGAGCGCAGGCCCTGCACGATTCTATTCCCTTGGTTGTGCTGGCGCTGGTTGACGCCCGGGTCGCGCAGCGCCGCCCGCGGACGGTCCTGCGCGTCGTGCTTCTGGCCATAGATGTGCCGGCTCGAGCGGTTGAGGTCGTGGTGCAGGTCCGCACGCTCGGCGCGGGTGAGAGTGCCGTCGGCGCGGTAGCGCGCCTCCTCGCGCCGGATGTGGCGCTGTTCGGCCCGTAGCCCGCGCGCCTCGCGGCCGGTGAGCTCGCCCGAGTTGACCCCCTGCTGAATCCGGGCGTGCTGGTTGTGCTGACGCTGGTTGACCCCCGGCCCGTGCGGGCCGGCAAGCGCCGCGACCGGCGCGGCGGCGAGGATGGCGGCGAGCAGCTTGATCTTGAACCCATGCATGACGATGCTCCTCTCTGACCTGAATGTACGGTTGCCTCGATCTGCCGGGAGGTTTCCCGGCCCCCTTCTTCGACGGCTGCCTTCTTCGCCCCCGGGCAGCGCATGCGCCGCACTGTACGGGCCGCGTGTAAGCGGTCTGTGAGGCGGGGGCCGCACTTTGTAACGCTTTGTTGCGGGCGACCCGGCGGCAAAGTTCCGTTACGAGTCCCTGGCTCGGGGCGCCGGGCGGGGCTAGGATTCGACCCGTATGAGCGAGCAAAAGTCCCGCATCCTGGTGGTCGACGACGATCTGCGCCTGCGCGACCTCCTGCAGCGCTACCTCGGCGAGCAGGGCTTCGCCGTGCGCACGGTGGCCGACGCCCACGCCATGGACAAGCTGCTCGGGCACGAGCGCTTCGACCTGATGGTGCTCGACCTGATGCTGCCCGGCGAGGACGGCCTGTCGATCTGCCGGCGCCTGCGCGGTACCAGGAACTCCATCCCGATCGTCATGCTCACGGCCAAGGGCGAGGACGTCGATCGCATCGTCGGGCTCGAGATGGGGGCCGACGACTATCTGCCCAAGCCGTTCAACCCGCGCGAGCTCGTCGCGCGCATCCACGCGGTGCTGCGCCGGCGCACCGCGCCGGGGCCGCCCGGCGCGCCCACCGCCGACGGCGGCACGGTGAGCTTCGGCGGCATGACGGTGGACCTCGCCAAGCGCACCCTGACGAAGAACGGCCGGGAGGTCTCGCTCACCACCGGCGAGTTCGCCCTGCTCAAGGTGCTCGCCACGCATCCGCGCACGCCGCTCTCGCGCGACAAGCTGATGGAGCTCGCGCGCGGGCGCGAGTACGAGGTGTTCGACCGCGCGATCGACGTGCAGGTCTCGCGCCTGCGCAAGCTCGTGGAGCCCGACCCGGCGAAGCCCGTCTTCATCCAGACCGTCTGGGGGTTCGGCTACGTGTTCGTTCCCGACGGCGGCAGCCCCGGGCAGTGAGGTTCGGGCCCCGCAGTCTGCTGTGGCGCACGTTCGCGCTGATCGCGCTGCTGATCGTGGTGGCGCTCGCGGCGTGGGTGGCGATCTTCCGCGCCGCCGAGCAGGCGCCGCGGGTGCGCCAGACCGCGCAGATGGTCGCGAGCGTGGTGAATCTGACGCGCACGGCGCTGCTGACCGCGGCGCCCGACCTGCGCCGCGAGCTGCTGCTGGAGCTCGCCGCGCGCGAGGGTATCCGGATCTACCCGGCCGAGCCCGGCGACCGCGTGGCGCTGCTCGACGCAAGCTCGCCGCTCGGCGCGCTGCTCGACCGTGAGATCCGGGGCAGCTCGGACCGGACACGCGCATCGCGCTCGAGATCGAGGACCTGCCGGGGTTCTGGGTGAGCTTCCACATCGCCGAGGACGAATACTGGGTCATGCTGCCCCGCGAGCGCGTCGAGCGCCAGCTCGCGCTGCAGTGGCTCGGCTGGGCGGCGCTCGCGCTCGCGCTCGCCCTGCTCGGCGCCTACCTGATCGCGTTCCGGATCAAGCGCCCGCTGCGCTCGCTCACCCGCGCCGCGCTCGAGGTGGGACGCGGCAGGAACCCGGCGCCGGTGGAGGAATCCGGGCCGGAGGAGATCCGCACCCTCTCGCGCGCCTTCAACCAGATGTCGCGCGACCTGGCGCGGCTCGAGACCGATCGCGCGCTGATCCTGGCGGGCGTCTCGCACGACCTGCGCACCCCGCTCGCGCGGCTGCGCCTGTCCATGGAGATGAGCGGCGCCGATCCGTCGCTCAAGCAGGGCATGGACGCCGACATCGACGAGATCGACCGCATCATCGGGCAGTTTCTCGACTTCGCGCGCGGCGAGGGCGGCGAGCCGCCGCAGCCGCTCGACCTCGCCGCGCTCGCGCGCGAATGCGTGCGGCACTACCGCGAGCGCGGGCACGCGGTCGAAGCGGACCTCGAGGCGGTGCCCGAGATCGAGGGCCGCGCGCTCGCGCTGCGCCGGATGATCGTGAACCTGGTCGACAATGCGCTGCGCTACGGGGAGAAGGACGTGGTCGTCGCAACCCGCACCGCGGGCCGCGCCGCGCTCGTCGAGGTGCGCGACCGCGGGCCGGGGATTCCGCCCGCCGAGATCGACCGCCTCAAGCAGCCCTTCACGCGGCTCGAGGCCGCGCGCAGCGGGCACGGCGGCTCGGGGCTCGGCCTCGCGATCGTCGATCGCATCGCGCGCATGCACGGCGGCACCTTCGACCTCGTGCCGCGCGACGGCGGCGGACTCATCGCGCGCGTGACGCTGCCGATGCGCTGAGCGGCGGCGATGGCTCCTGGTCCCCTCCTTCTGTTCCTCGCTTACCCCTTGCCTCTCACCCTCCCGCCGCCCGCTCGCTGACATCCACCCGCGCGAGCACCCTGCGCACGGCGTCGATCACGCGCGCGGCGGGCATTTCCTCCAGGCAGTCGCTGCGACTCGCGACATGCCGCTCGCAACCCTCGAGCATGCACGGCACGCACCCGCGCGCGTGCACGCCCTGCAGCAGCGTCACGTTGTTCACGGTGCGGCTGCCGCGGAGGTCGAACGGGCTCGCCGCATCGTCGTAGCCGCGCGGCCAGGGCCCCCAGCGCACCGGGCTCGACGGCCCGAAGAGCGCGATCGTGGGCGCGCCGGTCGCCGCCGCGAGATGCGTCGTCGCGGTGTCGGGGCCCACGTACACCGCGGCGCGTGCGATCAGGCAAGCCACCTGGGCGAACGTGAGGCGGCCGGCCAGGTTCACCGTCCCCGCGGGAAAATCGCGCGCGACGCGCCCGATGTACTGATGCTCCTCCGGCGCGCCGCTCCCAGTCAGCACCACCCGGAGCCCCTCGCCCGCGAGCCACTGCGCGAGCTCTGCCCAGCCCGCCGCGGTCCACTGCTTGTAGCGAAACTTCGGGTAGAGGTGCAGGACCGCGCAGCGCGCATCGCGCGCCTCGAACGGGAGCGCCGCGGCGACCGCCTGCTCGTCCTCGGTGCGCCAGCTCGCCGACACTTCCGCCTGCGGCGCGATTCCGAGCGGGCGCGCGAGCGCGAGGTTCTGCGCGACCGCGTGCGTCCCGCGCTCGTCGAACGGCACCGCGTGCGTGAGAAGCGCGCGCTTCCACGCGTGCTTCAGGCCCGGCAGCGCAGCGCCGACGCGTGCGCGGCCGGCTAGCCAGGCGTAGAGCGTCGGCCGGTCGCCGGGCAGAGCGCTCACCGCGAGGTCGTAGCGGCGGCGGATCCGGCGCACGAGCGCGCGCTGCTCGCGGAGCGTCGCGCGCTCGGGTACGGTCAGCAGCGTGCGCAGGTCGGGGTTGCGCGCCAAGATACCCTCGGTGCCCGCGAAGACGAGGACGTCCAACGCCGCCGCGGGCCATGCGCGCTTCAGCGTGCGCAGCAACGGTGTGGCCAGCAGCACATCTCCAATGCGGCGCGTGACGATCACCAGGATCGTGCGCGGCGGCACCGCGAGCGAAAGCCGTGACACCGTTGCCCGCCGCTACACGCGCGCCGCGTACTGGTCGAGGCCGGCGTCGGCGCGCACCCGGTCCGAGCGCAGCAGGTCCTCGAGCCGGCGCCGGTTCTCGGCGAGCCGCGAGCGGTCGTTCTCGCGGTGCCAGAGGTGCAGCACCGGCGCCGCGAAGCGCGCGCTCTTGTGCCGCACGCCCGCGTGCAGGAGCCGGATCACGAGGTCGGAGTCCTCGAGGCCCCAGCCCGCATAGCGCTCGTCGAGCCCGTTCACGCGCGCGAGGTCCGCGCGCCAGGCGGAGAGGTTGCAGGTCTTCGCGCCCTCCCAGCGCGCGGCGCCGCGCTTGCGCCATGCACCGTCGGGCAGGCGCACGAGCGGCAGCCAGCGATTGACGTCGCGCCGGAGCCACGCCGCCAGCCACCGCGCAAGGCCCCAGCGGTGCACCGGCAGCCGCTGCGCGAGCAGGCGCCGCGTGAACGCCTCCGAGAGCAGCACGCGGTTCGCCGAGAGGAACCAGCCGGGCTCGACGAGCCGGCGGTGTTGCGCGACGAAGTCCGGCGCCGGGATGCAGTCGCCGTCGGTGAAGATCACGTACTCGGCGGCGGTGAGCGCGAGCGCCTTGTTGCGGATCGCCGCCGCGCGAAAGCCCGCGTCCTCCTGCCACACGTGGCGCACCGGGAACCGCGCGCGCGGCGCGAACGCGCCGAGGACCGCGCGTGTCTCAGGCCCCGAGCCGTCGTCGGCGGCGATCAGCTCGAACTCCGGATCGGTCTGCGCGAGGTAGCCGTCGAGCACCGCCGCGAGGGCGTCGGGCCGATTGTACGTGGTGACGACGACCGCGATCAGCATCGCCGGCTATTTCGGCTCCCGCCGCAGCGGCCCCTGCGCGGGCTCGCGCCACGCGCGCGCCTGCTCGAAGCGCTTCGCATAGCGGTAGAAAGTGCCCTCGAAGTTGCCGAGCGCGATGACGAAGCCGGCCCAGCCGTCGAGAAAGCCGCGCTTGAAGAGGTAGTGCTTCACGAACGCCCACAGCCCGTGCGCGAGCGCAGCCGGCATCCCGACGCGCCGCCCGGCGAGCTTCTCCGCACCGAGCGAGGAGTAGCGGTTCATCTTGCCGATGACCTCGTCGAGGTTGCGGAACGGGAACTGCCAGATCGCATGCGCGAGCCGCCCGGGGGCGTCCGGTCAGCATCTCGTAGCCCTCGTGCACCGGCTCGAGCGTGTAGCGCATCGCGCCCTTGCGGAAGAGCTGCGGCTGGCGGAAGTTCGGGTACCAGCCCGAGCCGCGGATCCAGCGGCCCATGAAGAAGTTGCGCCGCGGCACGAGGTAGGCGTCGTGCGCGGGCTCGCCGCCGAGGAGCGCGAGGATCTCGTCGCGCACCTCGGGCGTGCACCGCTCGTCGGAATCGAGGCTGAAGATCCACTCGTGCGTGCACGCCTCGATCGCGCGGTTGCGCAGCGCGCCGAAGCCCTCGAACGGGACCTGCACCACGCGCGCGCCCAGCCGCGCCGCGCGCGCCGCGGTGTCGTCGGTGCTGTGCGAGTCGGCGACCAGCACCCTCGTCGGCCCACAGCACGCTCGACACCGCGGCCTCGATCTTCTCGGCCTCGTTGTAGGCGATGATGTAGGCGGTGATCCGCTTCATGCGCGCGCGCCGCGGTCCGGCATGCGCGCAATTATGCCCGGAACGCCGCGCCGGCCCGCAGCACCGGCTCGCGCGCGGCGAGCTCACCCCGAACGGGCGACCCGCGGGGTCTGACGGCGAATGCGGCGCGGTCCCGGACTCCCGCGCGCGCGGGAACGGCGATCAGGCCGCAGGCTCAGCGGCCGTCGGGCGCGCGCCGCTCCGCGCTGCTGCGGGGCGCAGCCAGACGGCGCGCGCGGCGCGGTTTCGGCGCGCCGAACACCCAGCGCAGCGAGAGAAGGAAGAGGAGCAGCAGCCCGACGAGGGCGATCAGGTTTCCGGTGGAGGACAACGTCGTTCTTCCGCAGATGGGGTGCCGAGGATACCGCCAGCCGGGCCGCCGGTACACGGGCTTTACAAAGCGTTACATGCCCCCTCGCACGGGCGGCGGCGCGCCGACCGCCCCCGTGCTTCGGCGGCGGTGCCTCACTCGACCGCACGCCATTCGGCCTCCACCGCGTAGTCGCTGCCCGCGGGGCCCGTGTGCGAGCGCACCAGCGCGAATCCGCAGCCGCGCCAGGCGACCGGATCGAGGCGCGGCAGCGCGCGCGGGGGGCTGCCCTTGCGCAGGAGCGTCACGTGCGAGACGAACGGCTTCTCGTCGAAGCGAAATCCGGCGGCGCCGAGCGCCGCGCGCAGGTCCACGACCATCGCCCGCAGCGCTTCGGGCGTCTCGCTTGCGCCGGCCCAGGCGATGCGGTTGTGCGTCCAGTAGCCCTGCTGGTCGAGCACGAGCTCGAACGCGCGCGGCGTCACGCTTCCGGCGGCGGCCTTCAGCCCCGGCAACCGCCCGCCGTCGGTGTCGCCGAGGAAAGCGAGGGTGACGTGCAGATTCTGCGGCCGCGTCGTCCGCCCGCCGCACGCCTTGTGCAGCGCGCGCGCCCAGGCCGCGAGCGCATCGCGCACCGCGTCGTCCGGCCACAGCGCGAAGAAGAGCCGCAGGCCGGCGCCTCCGGCCGCCCGCGGGCGCCCGCCCTCAATCGCCCGCTCGCGCATCGCCGAGCAGCGCGATCGCCTCGGCCGCGATGCCCTCGCCGCGGCCGGCGAAGCCGAGCCGCTCGGTGGTCTTCGCCTTCACGTTGACCCGCGCCGGCGCGATGCCGAGGTCGGCGGCGATGTTCGCCGTCATCTGCGCCACGTGCGGTGCCATCTTCGGTGCCTGCGCGATGATGGTCGCATCGACGTTCCCGATCGCGTAGCCCGCCTGTCGCACCCGCACCGCCACTTCGCGCAGCAGCGCGCGGCTGTCCGCGTCGCGGTACCGCGCATCGCTGTCCGGAAAGTGGCGCCCGATATCGCCGAGCCCGGCGGCGCCGAGCAGCGCATCGGCGACCGCGTGCAGCAGCACGTCGGCGTCGGAGTGGCCGGCGAGGCCGCGGTCGAACGGGATCTCGACGCCGCCGATCACCAGGCGGCGGCCGGCGACGAGGGCGTGGACGTCGAAGCCCTGGCCGATTCTCACGCCGGCCCTCCGGCAAGCAGCGCCTCGGCGACCGCGACGTCCTCGGGATAGGTCACCTTGAGATTGCGCGCGGAGCCGTGCACCAGGCGCGGCCGCAGGCCGAGCGCCTCGACTGCCGCGGATTCGTCGGTCACCTCGCCCGTCGCGCCGAGCGCGCGCATCAGCACGCCGTGGCGGAACATCTGCGGCGTCTGCGCCTGCCACAGTCCGTCGCGCGGCTCGGTGCGCGCGATGCGCGCGCCGTCGGCGGTGCGCTTCAGCGTGTCGGCCACCGGCACGGCGAGGATCCCGCCGACCTCGTCGCCTGCGAGCGCGTCGATCATCCGCGCCAGCGTCGCCGCCTCCAGGCACGGCCGCGCTGCGTCGTGCACGAGCACCCAGTCGTCCGGATTCGCGGCGTCGGCCATCGCGACCAGCCCGTTCATCACGCTGTCGCGCCGCCGAGGCCCGCCGCAGAAGAGCGGCGCCACGCGCTCGCCGAGTGCCGACCAGTCGAGCTCGGCGAAGCGCCGGTCGTCGACCGCGAGCACGACGAACACGAGCTCGACCGCGGGGTGCGACGCGAGCGCGCGCGCCGCGTGCACGAGCATCGGCTGCCCGGCGATCGGGGTGTACTGCTTGGGTGTGTCGCCGCGGAAGCGCACGCCTGCCCCGGCGGCCGGGATCAGGCCGAAAAGCCGCGCTGTCATGGGCAGTTAGCTCGGTTTGTGCGGTGCGAGGCCGTATAATAGCGGCCTTGAACCGCCCGCGTCCCTTCTCGCCCCGCCCGGCCTTGCCCCTGCGGCCGGCGGCCTAGTCGTGCTCACCGCCGCCGTCCCGGCCGTCCAGCACCGCATCCGCCTCGGCGAGCTGCACGGCTCCGCCGATGCGCTCGCGCTCGCGCGCGTCGCGGCGCAATCGCGGCCGCTCGCGGTCGTGTGCGCCTCCGCGCTCGACGCCCAGCGGCTGCGCGAGGAAATCCCCTGGTTCGCGCCGGAGTTGCGCGTGGCGCTCTTCCCCGACTGGGAGACCCTGCCCTACGACGCCTTCAGCCCGCACCACGATCTCGTCTCCGAGCGGCTCGAGACGCTCTACCGCGTCGCTCAGGGTGAATGCGACGTCCTGCTCGCGCCGGCGACGACGGCGCTCTACCGCCTGCCGCCCGCCGACTACCTCGCGGCCTACACCTTCTTCCTGCAGCGCGGCACGAAGCTCGACGCGGTGCGGCTGCGCGGCCAGCTCGCGCTCGCCGGCTACGCCCACGTGACGCAGGTCGTCGCGCCGGGCGAGTACTGCGTGCGCGGCGGCCTGCTCGACCTCTTCCCGATGGGCAGCGCGGTACCCTACCGCATCGACCTCGCCGACGACGAGATCGACTCGATCCGCACCTTCGACGTCGACACGCAACGCACGATCTACCAGACGCAGGAGATCCGCCTGCTGCCGGCGCGCGAGTTCCCGATGGACGAGGCCGCGCGCACGCGCTTCCGCCAGCGCTTCCGCGAGGCGTTCGAGGGCGACGTCACCAAGAGCCCGATTTACAAAGACGTTTCGAACGGCGTGCCGCCGGCGGGCGTCGAGTACTACCTTCCGCTCTTCTTCGAGCGCACCGGGACGCTCTTCGACTACCTGCCGGCCGGCGCGACGCTCGCGCTGCATCACGACGTGCACGCGGCGATCGAAGGGTTCTGGCGCGACACCGAAGCGCGCTACCGGCTGCTGCGCGGCGACCGCGATCGCCCGCTCTTGCCGCCCGCGGAGCTCTTTCTGCGCGCCGAGGACTTCTTCGTCGCCGCGCGCGGGTTCGCGCGGATCGACGTGCATACGGTGCCGCTTGCGCGCCACGATGCGGACGTCTTGGCCACGCACGCGCTGCCGCGGGTCGCGGTCGAGCGCCGCGCCGCCGATCCGCTGCATCGGCTCAAGGCGCATCTCGCCGCGAGCCCGGCGCGCACGCTCGTGCTCGCCGAGTCGCCGGGCCGGCGCGAGACGATGCTCGAGTACTTCGCCGAGTACGGTCTCCAGCCGACGCCGTGCGCGAGCTACGGGCAGTTCGCCGCCGCGGCCGACCGCTTCATGCTCGGCGTCGGCCCGCTCGCGAACGGCTTCCTGCTCCCGGCCGAAGGGTACGCGATCATCACCGAGGCCGAGCTCTACGCCGAGACGGCGCGCGCCCGCGTCGCCCGCGACCGCGAGAAGCGAACTTCCGTGGAGGGGATGCTGCGCGACCTCTCCGAGCTCTCGATCGGCGATCCGGTCGTGCACGAGCAGCATGGCATCGGCCGCTACCGGGGCCTCGTCACGCTCGATCTCGGCGATGGCGAGACCGAGTTCCTGCAGCTCGAGTACGCCGGCGCCGACAAGCTCTACGTCCCGGTCGCCCAGCTGCACGTCATCGGACGCTACTCCGGCGGCCCGCCCGAAGCGGCGCCGCTGCACCGCCTCGGCGGCGACCAGTGGGAAAGAGCGAAGCGCAAGGCCGCCGAGCAGGTGCGCGACACCGCCGCCGAGCTCCTCGCGCTCTACGCGCAGCGCGCGGCGCGCGAAGGCCACGCGTTCGCGGTGAAGGCGCACGACCTCGACGCCTTCGCCGAGGGCTTCGGCTTCGAGGAGACGCCCGACCAGGCCGCCACCATCGCCGCGGTGATCGAGGACATGCGCGCGGCGAAGCCGATGGACCGCCTGGTGTGCGGCGACGTCGGCTTCGGCAAGACCGAGGTCGCGCTGCGCGCCGCGTTCGCCGCGGTGGCCGGCGGCACGCAGGTCGCCGTGCTCACGCCCACCACGCTGCTCGCCGAGCAGCACTTCAACACCTTCAGCGACCGCTTCGCCGACTGGCCGGTGCGGATCGCCGAGCTCTCGCGCTTCCGCACCGGACGCGAGCAGCAGGCAACGCTCGATGCGCTCGCCGCAGGCCGCATCGACATCGTGATCGGCACCCACAAGCTGCTATCGCGCGACGTCAAGTTCGCGCGTCTCGGGCTCGCGATCGTCGACGAGGAGCACCGTTTCGGCGTGCGCCAGAAGGAGGCGCTGAAGCGCTTGCGCGCAGAGGTGGACGTGCTCACGCTGACCGCGACGCCGATCCCGCGCACGCTTGCGATGTCGCTCGAGGGCTTGCGCGACCTCTCGGTGATCGCGACCGCGCCGGCGCGGCGTCTCGCGATCAAGACCTTCGTCGCACCCTATTCTTCCGGCCTCGTCCGCGAGGCGTGCCTGCGCGAGCTCAAGCGCGGCGGCCAGGTGTACTTCCTGCACAACGAGGTCGAGTCGATCGAGGCGATGCGCGAGAAGCTCGCCGCGCTGCTGCCCGAGGCGCGCATCGCCGTCGCGCACGGCCAGATGCGCGAGCGCGAGCTCGAGCGCGTGATGCGCGAATTCCTGCAGCAGCGCACGAATCTGCTGGTCTGCTCGACGATCATCGAGACCGGCATCGACATCCCGACCGCGAACACGATCGTCATCAACCGCGCCGACAAGTTCGGGCTCGCCCAGCTGCACCAGCTGCGCGGGCGCGTCGGACGCTCGCACCACCAGGCCTACGCCTACCTGCTCACCCCGCCCGAGGAGGCGCTCACCGCCGCGGCGAAGAAACGCCTCGAGGCGATCCAGATGATGGAGGAGCTCGGCTCGGGCTTCTACCTCGCGATGCACGATCTCGAGATCCGCGGCGCGGGCGAGGTGCTCGGCGAATCGCAGAGCGGCGAGATCCAGGAGGTCGGCTTCAACCTCTACAACGACATGCTCGCCCACGCGGTGCGCGCGCTGAAGGCCGGCCGCGAGCCCGACCTCGCCCAGCCGCTCGGCGTCACCACCGAGATCAACCTGCACCGCCCGGCGCTGCTGCCGGCCGGCTATTGCTCCGACGTGCACGAGCGGCTCGCGATCTACAAGCGCCTCGCCAACTGCGAGACCGAGGACGCGCTCACCGCGATGCACGAGGAGCTCGTCGACCGCTTCGGGCCGCTGCCCGAGCAGGCACAGGCGCTCCTCGAGAGCCACCGGCTGCGCATCCTGTCGCGCCCGCTCGGCATCGCGCGCATCGACGCCACCGCCGAGGCGGTGGTGCTTCAGTTCGACCCGCGACCGGCGATCGACCCCGCGCGCGTCATCGGGCTGATCCAGCAGCACCGTCACTGGCGCCTGCACGGGCCGAGCAAGCTGCGCGTCGAGCGCGCGTCGCCCACCCTGAAGGAGCGCGTGCGGGCGGTGCGCGAGATCGTGCGCGAGCTCGCGCCTGCGCATCACTGACACGGGCGGGAAGCCGAGGGGAGCGCGATGACCCACACCCTGCAGATGGAGAACGTGAACGTCGGCGGGTTCGACCTGATGCCCTCGCCAGAGGAGGTCAAGCACCGGCTGCCCCTCACGCCGGCCGCCGCCCGCACGGTGATCCTCGGCCGCGAGACGATCGAGGCGATCCTCGAACGCAACGACCCGCGCATGCTCCTGATCGTGGGCCCCTGCTCGATCCACGATCCGGCGGCCGGGCTCGACTACGCCCGGCGCCTCGAGGCGCTCGCCGGCGAGCTCGACGACACGTTCTTCGTGACGATGCGCGTGTACTTCGAGAAGCCGCGCACCGCGACCGGGTGGAAGGGCTTCATCAACGACCCGCGCATGGACGACTCGTTCCACATCGAGGAGGGCATGCAGAAGGCGCGTGCGTTCCTGTTGCAGGTGGCCGAGCTCGGGCTGCCGGCGGCAACCGAGGCGCTCGACCCGATCGCGCCGCAATACCTCGGCGATCTCATCGCGTGGACCGCGATCGGCGCGCGCACGAGCGAGAGCCAGACCCATCGCGAGATGTCGAGCGGCCTTTCGACGCCGGTCGGCTTCAAGAACGGGACCGACGGTGACATCCACGCCGCCGTGAACGCGATCCGCTCGGCCGCGCTGCCGCACAGCTTCCTCGGCATCAATCCGCAGGGCCGCTCGGCGGTGGTGCGCACCCGCGGCAACCGCTACGGCCACATCGTGCTGCGCGGCGGCGCCGAGCGGCCGAACTACGACACGGTCAGCGTGTCGCTGGTCGAGCAGGCGCTCGCGCGCGCCGGGCTGCCGCTGAACATCCTGGTCGACTGTTCGCACGCGAACTCGTACAAACGCCCGGAGCTGCAGCCGCTGGTGATGCGCGACGTCATGCACCAGATCCGCCAGGGCAACCGCTCGATCATCGGCCTGATGATCGAGAGCTTCATCGAGGGCGGCAACCAGCCGATCCCCGCCGAGCTCTCGCGGCTGCGCTACGGCTGCTCGGTCACCGACGCCTGCCTCGACTGGCCGACCACCGAGGCGATGCTGCGCGAGGCGCGCGAGCTGGTGCATGCGTCGCTCGCGGCGCGCGCGGGCACTGCGCCGCGCCGCGCCGAGGTCGAATGAACCTGGTGGTGCAGGGGCCGGCGGTGGCGCAGCGCCACCTCGAGACGCTCGCCAAGATGACCGGCGCAGCCGGGATCACGCGCATCGGCGCCGACGCGTTCCGGCTCGCCGAAGCGCACGAGCGCGAGGGCGTGGCGGCCTACTGCGAGGGCGCGCAGCTCGACTACGGATTCGTCGCGCCGCACGCGCAGCTTGCGGACTTCCGCCTCGTCGCGTTCGACATGGACTCGACGGTCATCACGATCGAGTGCGTCGACGAGCTCGGCGAGCTCGCCGGCGTGAAGGACGAGGTCGCCGCGATCACCACGGCGGCGATGCGCGGTGAGATCGAGTACAAGGAGTCGCTGCGGCGCCGGGTCGCACTGCTCGCGGGGCTGGCGGAGAGCGCGCTCGAGCAGGTCTACGTGGAGCGGCTGCGCCTCACGCCGGGCATGGAGCCGCTGATGGCGCGGCTGCAGCGCCTCGACACGCGCACGATGCTGGTTTCGGGCGGCTTCACCTACTTCACCGACCGGCTGAAGACGCGGCTCGGCTTCGACCAGACCGCCTCGAACGTGCTCGAGATCGCCGGCGGCCGCCTGACCGGGCGGCTGGCCGGCGCAGTGCTCGACGCCGACGGCAAGGCCGCCGCGCTGCGCGCGGCGCGCGACGCGCTCGGCCTCGCGCCGGCGCGGGTGCTCGCGATCGGCGACGGGGCAAACGATCTCGTGATGATGGCCGAGGCGGGCGTGAGCATCGCCTATCGCGCGAAGCCGCTCGTGCGCGAGAAAGCGACCTACTGCCTCAACTACGTCGGGCTCGACGGGGTGCTGGCACTGTTTCCCTAAAGCGTGCGCTCAGGGCGCGGTGCCGAAGACCGGGTCGCCGCGCGCCGACGGGGCGGTGTACACGTTCTGCAGCGCGGCCGGTCCCGGGTCGCTGCGCATCGAGAAGAAGCCCGGCGTCGCGTGACCCGCGCTGAACGCCGGCTGCGCGCCCCGCGGCACGACCGGTGCGGTCGGAGGCGATACGAACGTCGGTTGCATGAAGCCGCGGGCGCGCGGCGGCGCCGCATCGGTCTCGGCACCGAGCAGCACGCGGCCCGGGCGCTCGAGGACCATGGTGCCGGGCGCCGCGCCATTCATCCGGTCGGAGAGCGCTTGCGCCGCGGCGGACGCGTCGCGCACATCGACTCCCGGCACCGCCGGCTGCACCGGCACGCCGAGCACCGTCGCAGGCGCGTTGAGCTGCGCGAGCGCCCCGACCGGCAGCAGCAGCAGCAGCACGGTCACGCCGAGCAGCCTCGGTGCGCTTGTCATCGCCAGCATTCTAGGCGCCCCGGCGCGGGCGCGAAAGCCCCGCCGCCGCGCGCTGTGCGCTTTGCCGCGGATGGCCGCCTACTTGTCGACGACCTTGCGCAGCGCCGGCGGCTCGGGCCGCTCATCGGCGGTGCCCAGGCGCGCCTCGAGCGCACGCACCTGCTCTGCAAGCGCCTTGACGTGCTGCTCGACTTCGGCGGTGTGGTCCGTCAGCCCGCGGATCGCCTTGGCCACGGGATCGTCGTCGCCGCGCGGCGACAGCGCGTAGGCCGAGAAGCCGAGCTTGGCGGCATGCGCCTCGCGCCTGAGCTCGTCGGGCGCCTCCATGATGCGCGCCGGGACCCCGATCGCCGTCGCGCCGGCCGGCAGGTCCTTGACGACGACCGCGTTGGAACCGATCTTCGCGCCGTCGCCGACGCTGATCGGTCCGAGGACCTTCGCGCCCGCGCCGATCACGACGCCGTTGCCGAGCGTCGGGTGGCGCTTGCCCTTCTGCCACGTCGTGCCGCCGAGCGTGACGCCGTGATAGAGCGTGCAGTCGTCGCCGATCAGTGCGGTCTCGCCGATCACGACGCCCATGCCGTGGTCGATGAAGAAGCGCCGGCCGATCGTCGCTCCCGGATGGATCTCGATGCCGGTGAGCCAGCGTGCGACGTGCGACACCCACCGTGCGAGCCAGCGCGCGCCGCGCATCCACAGCCAGTGGCTCGCGCGGTGGAAGACGATCGCGTGCAGGCCCGGGTAGCAGGTGAGGACCTCGAAGCGCGTGCGCGCGGCGGGGTCGCGGGCGAAGACGCAGTCGATGTCCTCGCGGAGGCGTGCAAACATGGGGCAACGTCCTTGCGTGTCTGCGGATTATCGCAAAGCCCTAGTGATTTAGTCAACTTTGAGTCCGTGCCCTGCCGTTTCGTCGCCGGACAGCCCGGCGCCCTTGCGCCGGCTCACCGCTTGCGCCGGCCACCGTAGCCATCCCACGCGCTCAGGATCCCGCGCAGGATGTTCACCTCCTCGCGCTCGAGCCGCGCGCGGCCGAACAGGCGGCGCAGCCGCTCCATCAGCCGCTTGGGCTGCGCGGGGTCGAGGAACCCGGACTGCACCAGATTGCGCTCGAGATGCGCGTAGAAGCCCTCGATCTCGCCGATGCCCGCGGCGTCGAACGGCGCCGGCGCCCGCGGCGCGGGTGCCGCAGCGGCCATGCGCAGCTCGTAGGCCGCCACCTGGACCGCGGCGGCCAGGTTGAGCGACGCGTAGCCCGGCGCGCTCGGGATCCACGCGATGCGCTGGCACTTGAGCGCCTCGTCGTTCGACAGGCCGACCGACTCGGTGCCGAACACGAGCGCCACCTCGCCGAGGCGCGCCTCCTCGACGGCGAGACCCGCCGCCGCGCGCACGTCGAGCTCCGGCAGCGACAGGCCGCGGCGGCGCGCGGAGAGCGCGATGGCGAGCCGCGTGCCAGCGAGCGCCTCGTCGAGCGTCGCGCACACGCGCGCCCGGACGAGGACGTCGGCGGCGCCACTCGCGCGCGCGTCGGCTTCCGGGTCCGGAAACGCGCGTGGCGCCACCAGCACGAGCCGCGCGAGCCCCATCGTCTTCAGCGCGCGCGCCGCGGCGCCGATGTTTCCCGGATGCGTCGTGTCGACGAGCACGACCGCGATCCTTGCGAGCGGGCCGGCGTCCGCCATACGCTAGAATGCGCGGTTGTCCGCGAACATCGACTGCCGCGACGCTTCCTCGTGCATCAGCTCCACCCCATGCTCACCATCGCCGTCAAGGCGGCGCGGCGCGCCGGTGCGGTGATCAGCCGCGCGGCGCGCGACATCGACGCCGTCACGGTGACGACCAAGCGGCACAACGATTTCGTGACGGAAGTGGACAAGGCGGCGGAGGCCGCGGCGATCGAGGTGCTGACGAAGGCCTACCCGGGCCACGCGATTCTAGCAGAGGAGTCCGGCGCCTCCGGCGGCGCCGCCGGTTCCGAGTACACCTGGATCATCGACCCGCTCGACGGCACCACCAACTTCATCCACGGCTTCCCGCAGTACGCGGTCTCGATCGGGCTCCGGCACCGCGGCATCCTCACCCAGGGTGTCGTGTTCGACCCGACGAGGAACGAGCTCTTCACCGCCTCGCGCGGGCGCGGCGCGTTCCTGAACGAGCGGCGCATCCGCGTCGCGAAGCGCGCGCACATGCGCGAGGCGCTGATCGGGACCGGGTTCCCGTTCCGGGAGCTCGGCCACCTCGAGCGGTACGTCCGGATGTTCAAGGCGGTGGTCTGCGCCACCGCGGGCGTGCGGCGCGCGGGCGCCGCGGCGCTCGATCTGGCCTACGTCGCGTGCGGCCGGCTCGACGGGTTCTGGGAGATCGGCCTCTCGCCGTGGGACATGGCGGCGGGCTGCCTGCTGATCCTCGAGGCCGGCGGCCTCGTCGCCGATTTCGACGGCGAGGAAGGCTATCTCGAGAAGGGCCACGTCGTGTGCGGGGCACCCAAGATCTTCGGCCAGCTGCTGCCGATCATCAGCGCCGAGTACAAGCGCCGCGCCTGACCCTCCCCTCCCGCGCGGGGCGGGGTAGTTCGCGCGAAACGCGTCCCCGCCTTTCCAAGGCGGGGTGGTTCGCGGCGCACGCCGTGCCGCTGCCTTTCGCGGCCGCACCGCAGCACCGCCTGGGCCCCCGTTTTCGCGGGAGCGACGCGCCGCCGGCGTCGCGCCTCGCGCGCGAAGGCGGGCGGCACGCCGCGGAGCACGGCTGGCCCCCGCGTCCGCGGGGATGACGCGCGCCTTCCGGCGCGAATCAGTACACCACCACGCTGCGGATCGACTCTCCGGCGTGCATCAGGTCGAACGCGCGGTTGATGTCGCCCAGCGGCATCGTGTGCGTGATGAGATCGTCGATGTTGATGCGGCCGTCCATGTACCACTCGACGATCTTCGGCACATCGGTGCGCCCGCGGGCGCCGCCGAACGCGGTGCCCTTCCACACGCGGCCGGTCACGAGCTGGAACGGGCGCGTGCGGATCTCCTGCCCCGCCCCGGCCACGCCGATGACGACCGACACGCCCCAGCCGCGGTGGCAGCACTCGAGCGCCTGGCGCATGAGCTCCACGTTGCCGACGCACTCGAAGCTGTAGTCGGCGCCCCCGTCGGTGAGCTCGACCAGGTGCCGCACGAGCTCGGCACCGACCTCCTTCGGGTTCACGAAGTGGGTCATACCGAACTTCTGGGCAAGGGCTCTGCGCGCCGGGTTGACGTCGACACCGACGATCTTGTTCGCGCCGACCATGCGCGCGCCCTGGACGACGTTGAGCCCGATGCCGCCGAGTCCGAACACCACGACGTTCGCGCCCGCCTCAACCTTCGCGGTGTTGATCACCGCGCCGATCCCGGTGGTGACGCCGCACCCGATGTAGCAGACCTTGTCGAACGGCGCGTCCTCGCGGATCCTCGCCACCGCGATCTCCGGCAGCACGGTGTAGTTGGCGAAGGTCGAGCAGCCCATGTAGTGATGCAGCATCTTCCCGCCGAGCGAGAATCGGCTGGTGCCGTCGGGCATCACGCCCTTGCCCTGGGTCGTGCGGATCGCGGTGCAGAGGTTGGTCTTGCGCGACAGGCACGACTTGCACTGCCGGCACTCGGGCGTGTAGAGCGGGATGACGTGGTCGCCCTTCCTCACCGAGGTCACGCCGGGCCCGACGTCGACCACGACCCCGGCGCCCTCGTGACCGAGGACCGCCGGGAAGAGCCCCTCGGGGTCGGCGCCGGAGCGGGTGAACTCGTCGGTGTGGCAGACGCCGGTCGCCTTGATCTCGACCAGCACCTCGCCCGCCTTCGGCCCGTCGAGATCGACGGTCTCGATCGCGAGCGGCTTTCCCGCTTCGTACGCCACTGCTGCCTGCACCTTCATCTTCGACGCCTCCTCTTCCTGTTCCTGTTCCGGTTCCTGTTCGGATCACGGCGCCGGCCCGGTCCGCCACGAGTATAGGACGGATAAGACCCCCTGCTCGTCCTCGATCCTCGAGTCCGCCATCCCCGTTCAGTCCAGGGCGACGATGGAAGGAGGAGCAGCGGCGGCGAAGCAAGGCGGCGGCGCAGGCGCGCGGGTCCAGCCGCGGTCGCCGCAATCGCGGCCGCCACTGCGTCTCCCGCTGCAGAGCCCGGCTCGCCGTCGCCGCGATCCGGACTGTGTCGCCCCTTGCGCACAGTCGATCCCTTGGCGAGGCCTCGGGTCGACCGCAGCAAGACCGAAGAACCGAGGGCAGCGTCTCACCCGAACGGCGGCGTGGGCGGGGCCCGGCACGGCGGCGGGCCGCAGGCCTGACCTGCGGGCCTGACCTGCAGCCGCCTTCGCATCGACGCCGGCGAGGGTCTTTTCGATCACCCGTGGATGATCGATGCGGGATCCTCGATGCAGGCGTTGGTGCACATCGCCCGGCCGCACCGCGGGCAGGCCTCGATGTCGATGCCGAACACGCGCTTCAGGCATTGTGCGCCCAAGTCATTGCCGCCCGGCGCTCGGCCGGGTGCTGTCCTCCAGGCGTCTGGCGCTGCGGCTCCGCCCGGCCTCGGTCAGCTGCGCGCGGTGGGCGCTGTGCGGAACGAACGCGCCGTGGAAGCGGGTGAGATTGACCCGCGGTTTGGGCACCCGCGCGGCCAGCCCGGCGAGGAACTCCAGCGGCTCGAAGAGCACGTGCGTGGCGCCTTCCGCGTCGGGCGTCTTCAGCGCGTTGCGCACCGGGCCGCCCACCTTCAGTGAGCCCCGCGCGGCGGCACTCCGTGCCGAGGATACGTACTGCGGGCGCGAACGGGAAGAACTATGATGGCGGCGGAACCTGCCGGCGAGTGGGACGGGGCCGCCAGCGGATGAAACCCAAGGGTGTGTCGCTCGCCAAGACCACGCGTCCGAGCTTCGCCGGCATCCTGCCGCGCGAGCGGCTGTTCGCGCGGCTCGATGCCGCGCGCGCGAACCGGGTGATCTGGCTGACCGGCCCGCCCGGGTCGGGGAAGACCTCGCTCGTCGCGACCTACGTCGAGCGGCGCAGGCTCCGCGCGCTGTGGTACCAGCTGGACGAGAGCGACACCGACGCGGCATCGTTCTTCTACCACCTCGATCTGGCGATCGCGGAGCAGCCGAAGGGCAAGGGTCCTCCGCTGCCGCGGCTCACGCCGGAATACCAGTCGGGGCTGCCCGCGTTCGTCAAGCGCTACGCCGAAACGGCGTTCCAGCGGCTCGGCAAGGAATTCGTGGTCGTCTTCGACGGCTACCAGGACATTCCGGACCAATCCCAGTTCCACGAGCTCATGCGTGACGGCCTCGAGATCGTCCCGCAGGGCGGTTGCGTCATCATCATCAGCCGCGCGGATCCGCCGCCGGTCATGGCGCGGCTGCGCGTCAGCCAGGGCATGACGGTGCTGGGCTGGGACGACCTGCGGCTCACGCGCGAGGAATCCGATGCGATCGCGGTGGGCCGCGGGCACGTGCTCGGCGAGCCGGCGCGCGCCGGGCTCTACGTGCGCACGCAGGGCTGGGCCGCCGGGCTCATCCTGCTCCTCGAGCACGCGGCCGGGCAGGACGCGTTGGAAGCGCCTGCCGACTTCGACGCGCCCCAGCTCGTGTTCGACTACCTCGCCGGCGAGATCTTCGAGAAGGCGGACGAGCGCACCCGTGCGCTTCTGCTCAGCACCGCCTACCTTCCCCGCATGACCGCCAACATGGCGCGCGCGCTCGCGGGGGAGGACGATGCCGGTATGCGGCTCGCCGAGATGCATCGCAACAACTACTTCGTGATGCTGATGCAGGCGAGCCCGCAGGCGATCTACCAGATCCATCCGCTCATGCACGAGTTCCTGCTCTCGCGAGCGCGCGCGGCGTTGCCCGCCGCGCAGCGGGTGGCACTGCAGCGCAAGTCGGCCGATCTCCTCGAGACCGAGGGCCAACTCGTCGAGGCGGTCGCGCTGCTGCGCGAGTGCGAGGACTGGGAAGCGCTCGTCGGCCTCATCGGGCGGCATGGCGAGGAAATGGCGAACCGCGCGATGGGCCTCACGCTGCGGCGTTGGGTCGAGGCGCTGCCGCGCAGCGTGCTCGAGAAGCATCCCTGGGCGACCTACTGGCTCGCCGCGGGCGTGACGCCGGTCTCGCCGCGCGAGGGCCGCCTCCTGTTCGAGCGCGCGTTCGAGCTCTTCTCGCGCCAGGAAGCACTCGACGTGCGCGGCCTCGCCCTGGCCGCCTCCGGCGCGATGGACGCGATCCTCTACGAGCTCGACGACTTCTCGCTGCTCGACCGCTGGATCGAGCTGCTCGAGCGCCTGCTGCGCGAGCACCCGGACATCGTCGCTGGCGCGCTGGAGGCGCGCCTGGCGAGCAGCCTGTTCACCTCGATGGTAATGCGCCAGCCGCACCACCCGGACCTCGCGCACTGGGTGGACCGCGCCTACCGCGCCTCGCGCGCGCAGCCCGATGCGAGCCTGCGGATGTCGGTGGAGCCGCGCGTGGCGATCAGCATCCTCTGGGCCGGGCACTATCCGAAGACGCGCGAGGTGATCGACGCCCTGCGGCCGCTCGTCGCGTGCACGGAGGTCTCGGCCTTCGCCCGCACGATGCTGAAGCTCGTCGAGGCGATGTACCACATGCACACGGCGGACCACGACGCCTGCCTGGCGGCGGTGCGCGACGGACGCGAGATCGAGCGCGCGGCCGGTGCCCACGTCCACACCGGACAGCTCCTCGCCTACGCTGCCGGCGGTGCGCTGATGGTGGGGGATCTCGATACCGCGGGCTCGTACCTCGCGGAGCTCGCCGAGCTGCCGGGCGACAAGCCGCGGTTCGACCAGTGCCTCTACTTCCTCTTCTCCACCTGGCACGCGCTCGCGGGCGGCGACAAACTCGCCGCGTACCGGCACCAGTATCGCGCGCTGCGCCTCGCGATCGAGGTGGGATCGCCCTACTTCGAGGCGCTGTGCCGGCTCGCATCGGCGCAGGTCTTCTTCGAGAGCGGCGAGGAGCGCAACGCGATGTCGCACTTCCAGCGGCTCTACGAGATCGCGCGCGAAATCGACAACGCGTTGCTGGAGTTCACCGGCCTGATGGGCTTCGCGTGCACCATCCCCGAGCGCGGCGGCCGCCCGCGCACGGGCTCGTGGGCGATGCGCCGGGCGCTCGAGATCGGCAAGCCGCGCGGCTTCACGGCGTTCGTGCTGTGGCGCCGCGAACCGCTCGCCCGCCTCTGCAGCCAGGCGATCGAAGCGGGCATCGAGCCGCGCTACGTTGCCGAGATCATCCGGACGCGGAATCTGCAGCTCGACGCGGCGCGCCACCCGCTCGCGGACTGGCCGTGGCCGTTCCGGGTGCACACGCTCGGGCGCTTCCGGCTCGAGAAGGGCGGTCGCGACGTCACCTTCACCGGCAAGGGCCAGCGCAAGCCGCTCGAGCTCCTCAAGGCGCTCGTCGCGTGCGGCGCCCGGCAGGTGAGCGACGCGAGTCTGGCCGAGGCGGTGTGGCCGCGCATCGAGGGCGACTCGGCGCACCGCTCGTTCACGACGAACCTGCATCGCCTGCGCAAGCTGCTCGGCGAGGACCGGGCCCTGCCGCTCGCCGAGGGCAAGCTCAGCCTGGACGGCAAGTACGTGTGGTGCGATACCTGGGCGTTCGAGCAGGCGACGAATCAGGTCGAGCAGATGCTGCGCGGCGCGGGCGGGCGGCCGGCGTCCGAGCGCCTCGCCGCACTCGGCGAGCGCGTCCTGGCGCTCTACTCCGGACCATTCCTCGCCCACGAGCCGGACACGCCGTGGTGCCTCGCGATGCGCGATCGCCTGCGTGCGCGGTTCGTCCGGACCGTCGGCGCGCTATGCCGGTATTGGGAACAGGCTGGTGACGCCGTGCGTGCGCTCGCCACCTACGAGCGCGCGCTCGAGGCCGACGATCTCGCCGAGAGTTTCTATCGCGGGCTCATGCAGTGCCACGCGGCGCGCGGCCAGCGCGCCGAGGCGGTCGAGGTCTACACCCGCTGCCGCAAGACGCTCGCCGCGCGGCTCGCCGTCGAGCCCTCGCCCGAGACCCGCGCCATCTACGAGCGCGTCGTTGCGGCGCGTTGAATCGCGCAACTGTCCGGATTCGGTCCGTTCTTCGCCCCGCTTCGGGACCCGTAAGGAAAAAGTAACCGGCGCGTAAGCCGGGTGAATCGACCGCGGCCCGACGATGGCCCCGCCCGGTCGCAACGCTTCGCCTTCCGGCCCCGCCCAGCGCCGGTCGCGCGGACCCCGGCAAGGGTTCTCCTCTCCGGAAGGCGTCGCCGCGCGGCCGGGCCTCACATCTGAACGGAGGCAGACATGACTTACGGTCTCAAACGCATCACTTGCGCGGCGCTCGCGAGCGCGTTGGTGCTCTCGAGCTGCGCCGCGCCTTACAGCCCCGGCTACCAGGCCGCCGAGCGCGGAATGCAGGCGGTCGGAACCGGTCTCACGAATCTCTTCCTCGCTCCGGTGATGATCGTGGCGGGCCTGCTCCAGGGGCTGGCGTTCCTGCCATACACCGCGGGGCTCGCGCTCGACGACCTCAATCGCGCGCTGATGCAGGCGCACGCGGTGAGCCTCGAGGACTCTTATCGCGCCGCCTACGGCGTCTCGCTCAGCGACGAACGGGTCGATCCCAAGACGGGCCAGGTCGCGGACGGCGGGTTCGGGTTCGGGCGCTTCCGGCGCGGCGCGCTCGCCGACGCCTCGGACGCGTTCCAGCGGCTGCTCGTCTCGCAGGGCATGCCCGATTCGGTCGCGCGCCACTACGTCATCGTCGCGGACTACACCCACACGCGCTCACGCCGCGTGATCCTCCTCGCGGTCGTTTACCGGCACACCGGGGCCGAGCCGTTCCAAGTCGCCTCGAAGCACACCGGCATCGTGACGATGTTCCGGCCCGACGACCTGGGCTGGCGCAGCGCCTACGAGCGCGACGTGCGCGGGCACCTGGTCGACGAGGTCATCGACTGGACGGCCATCGACTACGCAGCGTTGCAGGAGGACAAGCTCGTGGCGACGCTGATGGTGCTCGGCGCCGAGTCGATCAAGTCCGGGCGCCGCTCGCACGAGTACTGGGCGGCCGAGAAGCGCTGGATCGCCGGCGAGACCACGCAGCTGATGGCCGAGTCGCGCAGCAAGGTCCAGCAGGCGCTGGCGATGAAGTAGTCGACCGATCCCCGCGTCGGCGCGGAAGCTCGCGCCGTCCACGGCGCGCACGGCGCCGTAGTGCTTCGACACCTCCTCCAGTACGATCTCGGACGTTTGCGCCGCATCGTGCAGGCAACGCCGAGCGCCGGGCGGGCCCGACGCAGTCGGAAAGGGAGACCTCCGATGAACAGAAAATCGTCGCGCCGCCGGTTCCTCGTCGCCGTCCTCTGGGGCTCCGGCGCAGCGCTCGGCATGGCCGCGCCCGGCGCCGCCGCGCAGACGCAGCGCGCGACGCCCGAGCTCGACCGCCGGGTGAGCCGCTTCCTCGATGCCGAGCGCGACCGCTGGGATTCCCTCAATGTTCCGTACCAGGACGGCAAGGTCCTGCACGACCTGGCGGTCAGGCTCGGGGCGAAGCGCATCGTCGAGATCGGCACCTCGACCGGACACTCGACGATCTGGCTTGCCTGGGCCGCGGCGAAGACCGGCGGCAAGGTGACGACGATCGAGATCGACCGGGGCCGCCACGCGCGCGCGCTCGCCAACTTCGAGCGCGCGGGGGTTGCGGAGTACGTCGACGCGCGCCTCGGCGACGCGCACGAGCTGGTGAAGACGCTGCCCGGTCCGTGGGACTTCGTGTTCCACGACGCGGACAAGGGTTGGTCCCTGCAGTACTTCCTCGACCTCGACCCGAAGATGGCGCCGGGCGGTTGTTATACCGCGCACAACGTGGTGCGGCCGGCGCGGGGATGCGCGAGTTCCTCGCGCGCGTGCGCAGCGACCCGCGCTACGAGACGCGCTTCGCCGAGGGCGCGAGTGCCGAAGGGATCTCGGTGAGCTGCCGGAAGCCGGGGTAGCCCGAGCGCCGCGCGGAGGGCATGGTCGGCAGCGAGGTGGCCTGGCCGCGGGTCAACCGAACCCGCACGTGCGCGTGGAAGCCGTTTCGCCGGACAGGAGACGATCGACGACGCGCGAACCGGTGCGCCAGGTCAGCGCCGGGCCGCTGGAGGACACCATCCCCCTCCGGCAGGAAAAGTGGTGTATTTAGTGCATGGCGCACGAGCAGAGCTTCCTGCTGCTCTCGCCGCCCGGGGCGGTCAAGCCCGAGGTGGTGCATCAGGCCGCTCAGGAGATGGGCCTGCCGTGCCGCTCGCTCCTCGGCAGCCAAATCGCCCCCGAGGACGTGCGCGGCATTCCGCGGATCGTCGGCGAGCGGAGCGTGTTCTGCCCGCCGCGGCCGCTGCTGCCCGAGCGGCCGGATCCGTTCCGCCTCTTCCTGGACGAGCTGCCGGCCTGCGCGCCGGACGTGCAGAAGGCGTGCTACTCGCTGCTGCTCGAGCGCCGCCTCGGCGCGCACGCCCTGCCGAGAAGCACGTGGGTCGTGGCGCCCGGTAACCGGGTGCAGGACCGGGCGCTCGTGCTCGCGATGAGCTCGGCGATCGTGAACCGGGTGACGATCCCCCACGTGCGCGTGGACGTGGAAGAGTGGCTCGCGTGGGCGCGCCGCCAGCGCGTCCGGCCCGAGATTCTGAGCTTCATCGCGTACCTGCCCGACGCGCCGATGGGGCCGGTGCCGGCCGAGCCGGCCCCGTTCTCGACGCCGCGCGCCTGGGCGGTCTCCTCAGGCGCCGCGAGTGGCTGGTGCGGATCGCCATCTGCGTGACGGGCTGGCGCGCGACGCTCCTCGCGCGGCACTGTGCGCACGTATGCGCCTCGTCCTCGGCGCGAGTACCGGACGGAGAAGGCCCCCAGCTCGTCCTCGATCCTCGAGTCGGCCGTCCCCGTTCGGTCCAAGGCGGACAGAAGCGGCGGCGCCGACCCGCGGGTCGGCGCCGCGCTCGCGTGCGAGCTTCACGCGTCCCAGCGACTTGCGCGCCTGCGCCAGCGTCATGGGACCGAATTCGCCGAGCTTGATCTCGCGTAGCGCACCGTCACGCGCGCGGCAGCGGTAGAAGACGACCCGCGCCGCGTTCGTCCGGCGTACCGCAGTCGGGAATGATCGGAATCGCCGCGCTCGTCGTCCGCACGCAGGTCGGCGATAATTCGCGGGGTGAGCAGGAGCGGCGGTTTCTTCATTGCGAGGGCAGCGTAGAGCTACACCGCCAACTGCATCGGCCCGACGCGCAAGGCTGGATGAGAATGGTCGAGTCCGGCCACCTGCCCGAGTCCGTAAGCTTCACTTAGCGCCATTTCTACAAATGGTTACGCGCGATTCGGCCAAGACCGAGAAGAGCTTGAACGACCCCGGTATCAGCAACCATACGCCGATGATGCAGCAGTACCTGGGCCTCAAGGCCCAGCACCCGGACCTGCTGCTCTTCTATCGCATGGGCGACTTCTACGAGCTCTTCTACGAGGACGCCGAGAAGGCCGCGCGCCTGCTCGACATCACGCTCACCCAGCGCGGCGCGTCGGCCGGAGCGCCGATCAAGATGGCCGGTGTGCCTCATCACGCGCTGGAGCAGTATCTCGCACGGCTGGTGAGGCTCGGCGAGTCGGTCGCGATCTGCGAGCAGATCGGCGATCCGGCGGCGTCCAAGGGCCCGGTCGAGCGCGCCGTGACGCGCATCGTCACGCCGGGCACGCTGACCGACAGCGCGCTCCTCGACGAGAAGGCGGACAACCTCCTCCTCGCGCTCGCGCTCGAGCCGGAGCGCGCCGGGCTTGCATGGCTGAACCTCGCGAGCGGCGAGCTCCGCGTGATGGAGGTCGCGCCGCGCGCGTGGCCGGCGGAGCTCCTGCGCATCCGGCCGGCGGAGGTGCTCGTCGCGGATTCCTGCGCAGTCCCGCTGCCCGACGAAGCCGTCGCGCGGACGCGGCTGCCGGACTGGCAGTTCGATGCCGCCTCCGCGCGCGTGGCGCTCGCCCGGCAGTTCGGCACGCGCGATCTCGCGGGCTTCGGCTGCGAGGACATGGGGCCGGCGATCGCCGCCGCCGGCGCGCTGCTCGCCTACGCCAGGCGCACCCAGGGCCGCTCGCTCGATCACCTGACGCGGCTCGCCGCCGAGCGGCGCGACGCGTACGTACGCATGGACCCCGCCACGCGGCGCAACCTCGAGCTCACCGGAGACGCTGCGCGGCACGCCCGGGCCGACGCTGTTCAGCCTGCTCGACACCTGCGCGACCGGCATGGGCAGCCGCATGCTGCGCCGCTGGCTCCATCACCCGCTGCGCGACCGCGTGGTCCTCGCCGCGCGCCAGGCGGCCATTGCGGCGCTCGCTGGTGACGCGGGCGCCGGCCCGTGGCGCGCGCTGCGGGGGCTGCTGCGGAGAATCGCCGACATCGAGCGCATTTCGGCGCGCATCGCGCTCGCGAGCGCCCGCCCGCGCGACCTCGCGAGCCTGCGCGACTCGCTCGCGGCGCTGCCGGAGATCGCCGCGGCGGCGCGTCCGGCGGATGCCGAGCGCGTGGCGGCGCTGCGCGCCGCGCTCGAGACCCCGGGGGACGCGCTCGATCTCCTGCGCGCCGCGCTCGCCGACGAGCCGGCCGCGAACGTGCGCGACGGCGGCGTGATCCGCGACGGGCACTCGGCCGAGCTCGACGAGCTGCGCGCGCTGCGCGGCAACGCCGGCGCGTTCCTGCTCGAGCTGGAGGCGCGCGAGCGCGGCCGCACCGGCATCCCGAACCTGAAGGTGGAGTACAACCGGGTCCACGGGTTCTACATCGAGGTGACGAACGCGCACGCGGCCAAGGTCCCGGACGACTACCGCCGGCGCCAGACGCTGAAGAACGCCGAGCGCTACATCACGCCGGAGCTCAAGTCCTACGAGGACAAGGCGCTCTCGGCGCAAGAGCGCGCGCTCAGTCTCGAGAAGACGCTGTACGAGGCGCTGCTCGCGGCGCTTGCCGAACGCGTGGCTAGGCTGCAGGAGCTCGGGCGCGCGCTCGCCGAGATCGATGTCCTGGCAAGCGCCGCCGGGACCGCGGTGGAGCGCGGCTGGTGCCGCCCCGAGTTCGCCGACGAGGCGCTGATCGAGATCGAGGGCGGCCGCCACCCCGTCGTCGAGGCCGAAGTCGACGAGTTCATCCCCAACGACGCGCGGCTCGGACCGACGCGCCGCATGCTGCTCGTCACCGGGCCGAACATGGGCGGCAAGTCGACCTACATGCGCCAGATCGCGCTGATCGCGCTCCTCGCCGGCACCGGCCTCTTCGCACCGGCGCGGCGCGTGCGTATCGGGCCGATCGACCAGATCTTCACGCGCATCGGCGCAGCCGACGATCTCGCCGGCGGGCGCTCGACCTTCATGGTCGAGATGACCGAGTCGGCGACGATCCTCAATAACGCGACCGACGCGAGCCTCGTGCTGATGGACGAGGTCGGGCGCGGCACCTCCACCTTCGACGGGCTTGCGCTTGCCTGGGCGATCGCGCGCCATCTCGTCGAGCGCAACCGCTCGTTCACGCTGTTCGCGACGCACTACTTCGAGCTGACCCGCCTCGCGCTCGAGTACCGCGAGGTCGCGAACGTGCACGTGAGTGCCGTCGAGCACAGGGACACGATCGTCTTTCTGCACGCGGTCGAAGAAGGCCCGGCGAGCCAGAGCTACGGGCTGCAGGTCGCCGCGCTCGCGGGCGTGCCGGGCGGCGTGATCCGCGCCGCCCGGCGCCGTCTCCAGGCGCTCGAGCAGCAAAGCCTCGCGCGCGACGGCCAGCCCGACCTCTTCGCCGCGGCCGCGCCGGCGCCGGAGCCCGCGCGCCACCCGGCGCTCGACGCGCTCGACGCGGTGAACCCGGACGAGCTCGCTCCGCGCGAAGCGCTCGAGCTCCTCTACCGGCTGAAGAAGCTGTGACCGCGGGCCACCGTGCGCTCGCGGCCGCGCTCGCGGCGCTGCTCGCCCTCGGCGCCGCCGGACGGCTCGCCGCGCAGGAGCGCTTCAGCTTCGCGCTCACGGGGGACGCGCCCTACTTCGACCTCGAGGTGCCGGCGGTGGCCGCGATGCTCGCCGAGATCGACGCGGCGCCGGTCGCCTTCGTGGTGCACCTCGGCGATCTCAAGCGCGCTTCGGCGCCGTGCACCGACGAGCTGTTCGAGGCGCGCCGCGCGCTGCTCGATCGCTCGGCGCATCCGCTGGTCTTCGTTCCCGGCGACAACGAGTGGACCGACTGCCATCGCACCGCATCGGACCCCCTGGAGCGCCTCGCCGCGCTGCGCCGGATCTTCCACGCCGGCGACGAGAGCCTCGGCCGCCGTCGCATCGCGCTCGAGCGGCAGTCCGTCGACCCGCGCTTCGCCGGGTTCCGCGAGCACGTCCGCTGGATCCGCGGCGGCGTCGTGTTCGTCGCCCTGAACGTGCCCGGCAGCAACAACGACCTCGGCCGCTCGCCGGTCGCCGGCGCCGAGCACCGGCAACGCATGGCTGCGGTGTTCGACTGGCTGGACGAGGCGGTGAGGCTCGCCGAGGCGCGCCGCCTCGCGGGCGTCGCCATCATGCTCCACGGCGATCCACGGTTCGACCGCGACGGGAACCACCGCGCCCGGCGACCCGACGGCTACCTCGCGCTCCGCAACGTGCTGCGCGCGCACGCCGGATGGTTCAAGCGGCCGATGCTGATCGCGCACGGCGACTCGCACGCCTTCGTGCTCGACCGGCCGCTCGTCGACCCGCAGCGCGGCGTGCGCTTCGACAACGTCACGCGCGTCCAGGTGCCCGGCTCGCCGATCGTGGAGTGGGTGCGCGTCGACGTCGACCCGGCCGATCCGGCGCTCTTCCGGGTGCAGCCGCCGGCCGCGCCGGGACGGCCGTGACGCGCGGTGCGTCGTGCTACGCGGTCGGGCCGCCGGCGTGCCGCGCGATGAAGGCCTTCACTGCGTCGACGTCCGGCGCCATAACCTCGACGCGCTGCGGGAGGCGCTCGAGGCCTTCGTAGCCCGGCGGGCGGTCCGGGTCGCGGCCGAGCGCTTCGCGGATCGTCTCGGCGAACTTCGCCGGCTGCGCGGTCTCGAGGCAGACCGTCGGCACGTCGCGCGTGCGATGGTCGAGCGCGACCTTGAGGCCGTCGGCGGTGTGCGTGTCGATGACGACACCGTACTTCTCGTAGGTCGCGCGGATGGTCGCGAGCCGGTCGGCGTGGGTGCTGGACCCGGACACGAAGCCGAACTTGGGCAACTGCTCGAGGTACGGCGTGCCCGCGAGGTCGAACCCGCCGTCGCGCTCGACCTTGCGCCAGAGCTCGGCCACCACGCCGGCCGCCTGGCCCACCAGATCGTAGACGAAGCGCTCGAAGTTCGACGCCTTGGAGATGTCCATCGACGGGCTCGAGGTCGGCACGACCTCGGCCGCCGTCCGCACCCGGTAGCGCCCGGTGCGGAAGAACTCGTCCAGCACGTCGTTCTCGTTGGTCGCGAGGACGAGCGCACGGATCGGCAGGCCCATCATGCGCGCGATATGCCCGGCGAAGATGTTGCCGAAGTTGCCCGACGGCACGGCGAACGACACCTGCTCGCCGTCCGAGCGAGTGGCCGCGAAGTAGCCCTTGAAGTAGTACACGGTCTGCGCGACCACCCGCGCCCAGTTGATCGAGTTCACCGTGCCGATGCGGTAGCGCGCCTTGAACGCCGCATCGCCGGACACCGCCTTCACGATGTCCTGGCAGTCGTCGAACACGCCGCGCACCGCGATGTTGAAGATGTTCGGATCCTGCAGCGAGTACATCTGCGCGGCCTGGAACGCGCTCATCTTGCCGTGCGGCGAGAGCATGAAGACGCGCACGCCCTGCTTCCCGCGCATCGCGTGCTCCGCGGCCGAGCCGGTGTCGCCCGAGGTGGCGCCGAGAATGTTGAGCTCCTCGCCGCTTCGCGCGAGCGCGTACTCGAAGAGGTTCCCGAGCAGCTGCATCGCCACGTCCTTGAACGCGAGCGTGGGGCCGTTCGACAGCCCGAGGAGGTGGAGTCCCGGCTCGAGCGTGCTGAGCGGCGTGATCTCCGCGGTCCCGAAGATCTCCTTCGTGTAGGTCTTCGCGACCAGGGCGCGCAGGTCCTCCTCGGGAATGTCGTCGACGAAGCGCCGGATCACCTCGAGGGCGAGATCGGGGTACGCGAGCCGGCGCCAGCGGGCAAGCGTCAGCGCGTCGAGCGCCGGGTAGTGCTCCGGCACCACCAGGCCGCCGTCGGGCGCGAGCCCCTCGAGCAGGACCTCGCAGAACGCCTTCGGCGCCATGCCGCCGCGGGTGCTGACGTACCTCATCGGAATCGCCGGGCGGATGCGTGAACGCGGAAGCGTGTGAATGCGCGAGGGCGGAACGCGCCGCACCCGCCGCGTCTTCGCGTCTTCACGCCTTCACCGCCTCACAGCAGGGTCTCCAGGCGAATCCGCGTCACCTGTCCGGTCACCACCGGCAGACCCTCGATCGCCCGGATCGCCTCGTTCACGGCGCGCTCGCGCGTCTCGTGGGTGAGCATGATGATGTCGACCTGCTCCTCGCCCTCGCCCGGCTCACGCTGGATCATCGCGTCGATCGAGATCAGCCGGTCGGCGAGGATGCGGGTGATGTCGGCGAGCACGCCCGGCCGGTCGAGCACGCGCATGCGCAGATAGTAGGCGGTGACCACCTGCTCCATCGGCAGTATGCGCTCGTCGGACAGCCGGTCGGGCTGGAAGGCGAGATGCGGCACGCGGTGCTCCGGGTCGGCGGTGTGCATGCGCGTGACGTCCACGAGGTCGGCCACCACCGCGCTCGCGGTCGGCTCGGCGCCGGCGCCGGCACCGTAGTAGAGCGTCGCCCCCACCGCGTCGCCCTTGACCAGGATCGCGTTCATCACCCCCTCGACGTTGGCGATCAGGCGCCGCTCCGGGATCAGCGTGGGGTGCACGCGCAGCTCGATCCCCTCCGCGGTGCGCTTGGTGATGCCGAGCAGCTTGATCCGGTAGCCGAGGCTCTCCGCATGGCGGATGTCGGCCTGGGTGAGCTTGGCGATGCCCTCGGTGTAGGCGCTCTTGAACTGCATCGGCACGCCGAAGGCGAGCGCCGCGAGGATCGTGAGCTTGTGCGCGGCGTCGATGCCCTCGATGTCGAACGTCGGGTCGGACTCGGCGTAGCCGCACGCCTGCGCCTCCTGCAGCGCCGCCTCGAACGCGAGGCCGCGATCGCGCATCTCGGACAGGATGAAATTGGAGGTGCCGTTGACGATGCCGGCGATCCACTCGATGCGGTTGGCGGTGAGCCCCTCGCGCACCGCCTTGATGATCGGGATCCCGCCCGCGACCGCCGCCTCGAAGCCGACCATGACGCCCTTCGCCTGCGCCGCGGCGAAGATCTCGTTGCCATGCAGCGCGAGCAGCGCCTTGTTCGCGGTGACCACGTGCTTGCCGTGGCCGATCGCCTCGAGCATGAGCTCCTTGGCGACCGTATAGCCGCCGATCAGCTCGATCACGATATCGATGTCCGCACCCGCCACCACCTCGCGCGCATCGGCAGTGACCTCGGCGGCGCCGCCGGCGAGGCGTCGCGCCCTCTCGAGGTCCTTGTCGGCGACCGCGGCGATGCGGATCTCGCGGCCGGCGCGGCGGGCGATCTCCTCGCGGTTGCGCGCGAGCACGCTCCACACCCCGCCGCCGACGGTGCCGATGCCGAGCAGGCCTACGTTGATCGGTTTCATCGCAGTGCGCTCATGCGGAGGGGGTCGGCCGCGCGCGTCCCGGGCGCGGCCCCGGCGCGCGAGGGCATTTTCAGCCGGCGACGGCGGCGACCGGCCGCGCGAGCAGACCGTCCTTGCGCAGCATTTCCTTGATGCCGCGCACCGCCTGCCGCGTGCGCGCCTCGTTCTCGATCATCGCCAGGCGCACGTGCGTGTCGCCGTACTCGCCGAAGCCGATGCCCGGCGAGACCGCCACCTTGGCCTCCTCGAGCAGCTTCTTCGCGAACTCGAGCGACCCCATGGACTGGTAGGCCTCGGGAATGCGCGCCCAGATGTACATCGTCGCCTTCGGCACCTCGACCATCCAGCCGGCCTCGTGCAGCCCCCGGGCGAGGACGTCGCGGCGCCGCTGGTATTTCGCGCAGATCTCGGCCACGCACACCTGCGGCCCCTCCAGCGCGACGATCGAGGCGACCTGTACCGGGGTGAAGGTGCCGTAGTCGTGGTAGCTCTTGATGCGCGCCAGCGCCGCGACGAGCTCGCGATTGCCGACCATGAACCCGACGCGCCAGCCGGCCATGTTGTAGCTCTTCGACATGGTGAAGAACTCTACCGCGACGTCGCGCGCGCCCGCCACCTGCATGATCGAGGGCGCCCGGTAGCCGTCGAACACGATGTCGGCGTACGCCAGGTCGTGCACCACGAAGAGCTCGTGGGCGCGCGCGAGCCCGACGATGCGCTCGAAGAACGCGAGGTCCACGCACTGCGCGGTCGGGTTGCTAGGGAAGTTCATGATCAGCATCTTCGGCTTCGGGAACGACTCGCGGATCGCCCGCTCGAGCTCCTCGAAGAAATCGACTTCCGGCGTCATGCGCACGTGCCGGATATCGGCGCCGGCGATCACCGGGCCGTAGATGTGGATCGGGTACGACGGGTTCGGCACCAGCACGATGTCGCCGCGGTCGAGCGTGGCAAGCGCGAGGTGCGCGATACCCTCCTTCGAGCCGATGGTGACGATCGCCTCGCTCTCCGGATCGAGCTCGATGCCGTAGCGGCGCTGGTACCACGTGCAGATCGCGCGGCGCAGCCGCGGGATGCCCTTCGACACCGAGTAGCCGTGCGTGTCGGGCCGCTGCACGGTCTCGACCAGCTTGTCCACGATGTGCCTCGGCGTCGGCCCGTCGGGATTGCCCATGCTCAAGTCGATGATGTCGTCGCCGCGCCGGCGTGCGGCCATCTTCAGCTCGCCGGTAATGTTGAAGACGTACGGCGGCAGTCGCTTGATGCGCTCGAACTCGGTCATGGTCGCTGCTCGGATCGGCGCGCCGCCCGTGCCGCGGCGCAAAAAGCCTATAATGTAGCGATTCTAACCCCTTACCGCAATTCGGAATTTCCGTGAAGCTGCACAGGGCGACAGCGGTCGGCCGGAACGCCTTCACCGGGTACGGTGCGGGCTACGTGATGGTGAACGAGGCGCGCCACATGCACAGCCTGGTGGTCCTGCCCGACCGGCTGATCACGGACTGGGGCGCGTCCACCTTCGAGGCGCTCGACCCGGAGCAGCTCGCACCGCTCGCCGGCTGCGGGCTCGAGATCGTGCTGCTCGGCACCGGCGACCGGCTGCGCTTTCCGGCGCCGGCGATCCTGCGCCCGCTCGTCGAGGCGGGCGTCGGCGTCGAGATCATGGACGTGCAGGCCGCCTGCCGCACCTACAACATCCTCGCCGCCGAGGACCGCAAGGTCGGCGCGGCGCTGCTGCTCGGGTAGGCCGGCGCGTGGCGCGCGCGGCCGCGATGGCATGACACGAGTCGCTTTCTCGCTCGTACTCTTCGGCGTGCTGCTGAACGCCGTCGCGCAGCTCCTGCTGAAGGCCGGCACCAACGCGGTCGGCCGCTTCGAGTTCAGCGCGGCGAACGTGCTGCCGGTCGGCGCGAAGCTCGCATTCCAGCCCTATATCGCCGGCGGGATCGCCTGCTACGTCGTGAGCGTCGTCGTCTGGATCCTCGCCCTGTCGCGCACCGAGGTGAGCATCGCCTACCCGATGCTGTCGATCGGCTATATCGTGAACGCGATCGCGGCGTGGTATCTGCTCGGGGAGGCGGTGACGCCGATGCGCCTGGTCGGCATCGGGATCACCGTCGTCGGCGTGTTCGTGGTGGCGCGAAGTTGACGCAGGCGTGACGCTCCCGTTCCTGCCTTTCACCCGCCCCGTCATCGACGAGGCGACGATCGCCGCGGTCGGCGAAGTGCTGCGCTCGGGCTGGATCACCACCGGCCCCAAGGCACGCGAATTCGAGTCGCGCCTGTCGGCGTACTTCGGCGGGCGGCCGGTGCGCGCGCTCGCGTCGGGCACCGGCGCGCTCGAGCTCGCGCTCGAGGTGATCGGGATCCGGCCCGGCGACGAGGTCGTCACGACCCCGCTCTCCTGGGTGGCGACCGGCAATACCATCGTGCGCGCCGGCGCGCGGCCGGTGTTCGTCGACGTCGATCCGGCGACGCGCAACATCGATCTCGCGCGCGCCGAGCGCGCCGTGACAGAGCGCACGCGCGCCATCGTCCCGGTCGACCTCGCCGGACTGCCGGTCGACCGTGACCGGCTCTACGCGCTCGCCGGCGCGCGCGGCCTGCGCGTGATCGAGGATGCGGCACAGAGCATGGGGGCGAGCTGGCGTGGCCGGCGCATCGGCAGCTTCGGCGATCTGGTGGCGCTGAGCTTCCACGCCAACAAGAACATGACCACCGCCGAGGGCGGCTGCCTGGTGGTGAACGACGCGGCCGAAGCCGAGCTGGTGGAGTGCCTGCGGCTGCAGGGCGTGGTGCGCTCGCCCGACGGCGAGCAGGAGGTCGAGCGCGCCGGGGCGAAGCACAACCTGACCGACGTCGCCGCGGCGATCGGTCTCGGACAGCTCGACCGTCTCGAGGAGTTCACCGCGCGGCGCCGCGTGCTCGCACGCCGCTACTTCGAGCGCTTCGACCGTGCGCTCGGATGCGGCCTGCCGCCCGAGGACTTCGAGAACGCGAACTGGCACATGTTCCAGATCCTGCTGCCACTCGAGCGCATGACGATCGGGCGCGGCGAGGTGATCCGGCGGCTGCACGCCGCGGGCATCGGCTCGGGCGTACACTATCCGGCGATGCATCTCTTCCGGCTCTACCGCGCAATGGGGTACGGGCCCGGCCGGTTCCCGCACGCCGAGCGGATCGGCGCCGCGATCCTCACCCTGCCGCTCTTTCCGGCCATGGCGGAGGCCGACGTCGACCGGGTCTGCGGAGCGGTGCATGATATCCTTCGCGCCCACGCACGCTAGGGCAGGAAGGGTCCGGCGGAAATGGCGGCGCCCGCACTCTCGGTCGTGATCCCGGTCTACAACGAGGAGCCGGGGCTCGCCGCGCTGTTCGCGCGCCTCTACCCCGCGCTCGACGCGCTCGACATGCGCTACGAGGTGGTCTTCATCAACGACGGCAGCCGCGACCGTTCGGCGGCGATCCTCGCCGAGCAGTTCCGGCGGCGGCCGGACGTCACGCGCGTGATCCTCTTCAACGGCAATTACGGCCAGCACCTCGCCATCATGGCGGGGTTCGCGCATACGCGCGGCGCGCGCGTCGTCACGCTCGACGCCGACCTGCAGAATCCGCCCGAGGAGATCGGCCGCCTGCTCGCCAAGATGGACGAAGGCTACGACTACGTCGGCACCGTCCGGCGCATGCGCAAGGACAGCGCCTTCCGCCGCTCCGCCTCGCGCGCGATGAACTGGCTGCGCGAGCGCATCACCCGGATCAAGATGACCGACCAGGGCTGCATGCTGCGTGCCTACAGTCGCGCGATCGTCGACACGATCAACGGCTGCCGCGAGATGAACACCTTCATTCCCGCGCTCGCCTACACGTTCGCGCAGCGCCCGGCCGAGATCGAGGTGAGCCACGAGGAGCGGGCGGCCGGCGAAGATCAAGTACTCGCTCTACAAGCTCGTCCGGCTGAATTTCGACCTCGTGACCGGCTTCTCGGTCGTGCCGCTGCAGATATTTTCGCTCGCCGGCATGGCGATCTCGGTGTTCTCGTTCGCTTTCGTGCTCTATCTCGCCGTGCGCCGGATGGTCTTCGGCCCGGAGGCCGAGGGGCTGTTCACGCTGTTCGGCATCGCCTTCTTCCTGCTCGGCATCGCGCTGCTCGGCATCGGACTCCTCGGCGAGTACATCGGGCGGATCTACGAGCAGGTCCGCCAGCGGCCGCGCTACCTGATCGAGGCGGTGCTCGAGGCCGAAGAGGCGGCCGGCCAGGCGACCGGGGCGCGCCGCCCCGTGCAGTCGGTCGGATAGACGGCCGTCCCCCGGGTGTCCGCGACCGCCGTCGTCTTCGCCTACCACGACGTCGGGGTGCGCTGCCTCGCGGCGCTGCTCGGCCATGGCGTACGGGTGCCGCTCGTGCTGACGCACGCGGACGCGCCCGGCGAAGTGATCTGGTTCGAGAGCGTGGCGCGGCTCGCCGAGGCCTACGGGATTCCGACCGTCGCGCCCGAGGACCCGAACGCGGCCGACGTCATCGAGCGCGTGCGCGCGCTGGCACCGGACTTCCTGTTCTCGTTCTATTACCGCCGCATGCTCTCGCCGCGGCTGCTCGCGGCCGCGCGGCGCGGTGCGTTCAATATGCACGGCTCGCTGCTGCCGAAGTACCGCGGCCGCGCGCCGGTCAACTGGGCGGTGCTGAACGGCGAGCGCGAGACCGGCGCGACGCTGCACGAGATGGTCGAGAAGCCGGACGCCGGACGCATCGTCGACCAGCAGGCGGTGCCGATCCTGCCGAACGACACCGCGCACGAGGTGTTCGACAAGGTCACGGTCGCCGCCGAGATGGCGCTCGATCGCTGCCTCCCCGCCCTGCTCGCCGGCACCGCCGCGCTGCGCCCGCAGGACCTCGCCCGCGGCAGCTATTTCGGCGCCCGCCGGCCGGAGGACGGTCGCATCGACTGGACGCAGGAGGCGCGCACGATTCACAACCTCGTGCGCGCCGTGGCACCGCCCTACCCCGGCGCTTTCTCCTTCGTCGGCGGACCGGAGCTGCGGCTGCTGCGCACGCTCGACCTCGGCGAGCGCGAAGAGGTTCGCGGCGCGCCGGCGCTTCTCGTCCGCGACGGCGGCCTGTGGGCGCGCTGCGCCGACGGCGGGTTGCTGCGCGTGCTCGCGGCCGAGTTCGGCAACGCGCCGCTCACCGCACGCCTGTTCTGGGCGCGCTTCGGCGCGCAATCCGTTGCGCTCAACAACTAGCGGCCGAAGGGATGCGGCGCGCCGGTGCACAGCGGGATATGCAGGGGGCCTGCCCCTCGCGCGTCCAGGCATCCATATGGGAGGGTCCTGCCTGGTTCGCGGGACCGCTTTCTTTCGGCGCCGCCACGTCTGCCAATTGGTGAACTCCAACCCCGCGATCGAACGTGAAGAAAATCCTGATCCTCGGCGTCAACGGCTTCATCGGCCATCACCTCTCGAAGCGCATCATCGCCGCCACCCCGTGGGAGGTCTACGGGATGGACATGAACACCGACCGCATCACCGATCTCCTCGGCGAGAAGCGGTTCCGCTTCTTCGAGGGCGACATCACGATCAACAAGGAGTGGATGGAGTACCACATCCGCAAGTGCGACACGGTGCTGCCGCTGGTCGCGATCGCGACCCCGGCGACCTACGTCAAGGAGCCGCTGCGCGTCTTCGAGCTCGACTTCGAGGCGAACCTGCCGATCGTGCGGGCGTGCGTGACGCACCGCAAGCGGCTCGTATTCCCGTCCACCTCCGAGGTGTACGGCATGTCGCGCGACCGCGAGTTCGACCCCGACACCTCGGAGCTCGTCCTCGGCCCGATCAACAAGCCGCGCTGGATCTACTCGTGCGCAAAGCAGCTGATGGATCGCGTGATCTGGGGCTACGGCATGGAGCACCGGCTCGACTTCACCCTGTTCCGCCCGTTCAACTGGATCGGCGCCGGCCTAGACTCGATCAACACCCCCAAGGAGGGCAGCTCGCGCGTGATCACCCAGTTCCTCGGACACATCGTGCGCGGCGAGCCGATCAAGCTGGTAGACGGCGGCCACCAGAAGCGCGCTTTCACCTACGTCGACGACGGCATCGACGCGCTGCTGCGCATCATCGAGAACCCGCGCGGGATCGCCTCCGGCAAGATCTACAACATCGGCAATCCGAAGAACAACCTCTCGGTCAGACAGCTCGCGAGCCGCATGGTGCGCATGGCGCTGAAGTACGAGGAGTACCGCTCGCACGCGCGGAAAGTGAAGCTCGTCGAGGTGGCCGCCGCGGCCTACTACGGCAAGGGGTATCAGGACGTCATGAACCGGGTGCCGCGCATCGCCAACACCACGGCCGATCTCGGCTGGCGGCCGCGGGTCGGGATGAACGAGGCGCTCGAGCGCATCTTCGAGGCCTACCGCGACCACGTTGCCGAGGCGCGGCGGCTCGTGGAGTGAGCAGCGATCCCGCACCGGCGCGCTCGATCGCGAGATGAAGCTCGGCCTGAAGATCGACGTCGATACCTATCGCGGCACCAGACTCGGCGTGCCGCGGCTCGTCGAGCTGCTGCGCAAGCACGAGGCCGGCGCGACGTTCCTCTTCAGCCTCGGACCCGACCACACCGGGCGCGCGATCAAGCGCGTGTTCCGTCGAGGGTTCTTCGGCAAGGTCGCGCGCACCTCGGTGCTGAGGCACTACGGCTTCAGGACCCTGCTCTACGGCACGCTCCTCCCCGGGCCGGACATCGGCCGCACCTGCGCCGCCGAGATGTGCGGCGCACGCGACGCGGGCTTCGAGGTCGGCATCCACGCGTGGGACCACGTCAAGTGGCAGGACGGCGTCGCTCGCGCGGACGCCGCATGGACGGAGCGCGAGATGCGGCTCGCGCACGAGCGCTTCGCCGAGATCTTCGGCGCGCCGGCGCGCGTGCACGGCGCCGCCGGCTGGCAGATGAACGTGCACGCGTACCGGCTGACACAGCGGCTCGGCTTCCACTACGCGTCGGACACGCGCGGCACCGAGCCCTTCATCCCGATCCATCGCGCCGAGATCGTCGCCTGCCCGCAGATTCCGACCACGCTGCCGACGCTCGACGAGCTCGTCGGGCTGGACGGCGCCACGGCGGCGAACGTCGCCGAGCGCGTGCTCGCACTGACCGCGACGCCGCCCGCGCACCCGCACGTCTATACGCTGCACGCGGAGCTCGAGGGCCTGAAGCTCGCCCCCGTCTTCGAGCAGCTGCTCGCGGGCTGGCGCGCGCAGGGCTACGAGCTCGTCGCGCTCGGGGACATCTGCCAGGCGCTCGATCCGCGCCGACTGCCGCGCTGCAACGTCGCGCTCGCGCCGGTGCCCGGACGCGCCGGAACGCTCGCGGTGCAGGGCAAGCCCTTTCTCGCCTGAGCGCCGTGTTCGAGGGCTTCCGCATCGCGCGCATTCCCGCCGGCGAGGCGGAGATCAGCACGCGCGTGGGCGGGTTGCGGGCCGCCGCTCCTGCTCCTGCACGGCTATCCGCAGAAGCACGCCATGTGGCGCAAGGTCGCCGCGCCGCTCGCCGAGCGGTTCACCGTGGTCGCGCCGGATCTGCGCGGCGACGGCGACAGCGGCAAGCCGCCGGGGCTGCCCGATCACTCGAACTACTCCAAGCGCGCCATGGCGCGCGACCAGATCGAGGTGATGCGCGCGCTCGGCATCGAGCGCTTCGCAGTTGCCGGCCACGACCGCGGCGGACGCGTGGCGCACCGCATGGCGCTCGACCATCCGGCGGCGGTCGCACGGCTCGCGGTGCTCGACATCGCGCCGACGCGCACCATGTACGCGCGCACCGACCGCACTTTCGCCAAGGCCTACTACCACTGGTTCTTCCTGATCCAGCCGGCGCCGTTTCCGGAGCGGCTGATCGGCGCCGCTCGGGAGGCCTACCTGCGCAAGCACATGGGCGGCCGCCACGCCGGCCTCGCGCCGTTCGAGCCGGACGCATGGCCGGAGTACCTGCGCTGCTTCGGCGATCCGGCGGCGATCCACGCGACCTGCGAGGACTACCGTGCCGCCGAGAGCATCGACCTCGAGCACGACGACGCCGACTTCGCGCGGCGCAAGATCGAGTGTCCGCTGCTCGTGCTGTGGGGCCGGCACGGCGTCATCGAGCGCTGCTTCGACGCGCTCGCCGACTGGCGCGATTACGCCGCCGACGTGCGCGGCCGGGCGCTCGATTGCGGCCACTACCTCGCCGAGGATCGCCCCGCCGAGACCGCTGCCGCGCTGCTCGAGTTCTTCGCCTGAGCGCCCGCGCTTGCGCTCGCGCGCGAAGTTCATGACAATCCGGTCAGGACCTGCCCCACAGCATAACGAATGGCGGACCCTCCGGTAGCAGATTTCGACCTTCCCGGGACCGGAGGCGAATTCCGGCTCGCGCGCAGCAAGGCGAAGCTCCTCGTCCTCTATTTCTACCCCAAGGACAACACGCCGGGCTGCACCACCGAGGGCCTGCAGTTCCGCGACCTGCACCCCCGAGTTCGCCGCGCTCGGCTGCGAGATCTACGGAATCTCGCGCGACAGCCTCAGGTCGCACCAGAACTTCAAGGCGAAGATGGGATTCCCGTTCGATCTGCTGTCGGACGAGGACGAGGCCGTGTGCCAACAGTTCGGCGTCATCAAGATGAAGAAGATGTACGGCAAGCAGGTGCGCGGCATCGAGCGCAGCACGTTCGTGCTGGACTCGGGGCACGCCATCCGCCGCGAGTGGCGCGGCGTCAAGGTTCCGGGTCATGCACAGGAGGTACTCGACTTTGTTAAGACGCTCTGATCCGGCCGCCGCCGGCAGTACCGCAGCCACCGCAACCCCCGCTCCGCGCCGCGCGCGCCGCGCGCCGCACGCACCGCTCACCAAGCTCTTCGTGCTCGACACCAACGTGCTGATGCACGATCCTGCGAGCCTGTTCCGGTTCGAGGAACACGACGTCTTCGTGCCGATGATGACGCTCGAGGAGCTCGACGACAACAAGCGCGGCATGTCCGAGGTGTCGCGCAGCGCGCGCCAGGCGAGCCGCTTCATCGAGGAGATCGTCAGCGCGTCGGCCGGCCCGATCGAGGCCGGCATCCCGCTCGCGCGCCACGCCGCCGACAGCGCGACCGGGCGGCTGTTCCTGCAGACCGAGGCGATCAACGGCCACATCCCGGCGACGCTGCCGATCGGCAAGGCCGACAACAACATCATCGGCGTGGTGATGTACCTGCAGGGGCGCGATCCGCAGCGCCAGGTGATCCTGGTGTCGAAGGACATCAACATGCGGATCAAGGCGCGCGCGCTCGGGCTCGCCGCCGAGGACTACTTCAACGACAAGGCGCTCGAGGACACCGACATCCTCTACACCGGCGCGCGCGAGCTGCCGGCAGATTTCTGGGAGAGCCACGGCAAGGACGTCGAGTCGTGGAAGAAGGACGGGGCGCGCCTATTACCGGATCACGGGTCCGCTCTGCCGCGAGCTGCTCCTGAACGAGTTCGTGTACCAGGAGGGCGACCGGCCGCTGCACGCGATCGTGCGCGAGAAGACCGGCCGTGCGGTGGTGCTCGAGACCGTGCGCGACTACGCGAACCAGCGCCACGCCGTGTGGGGCATCACCGCGCGCAACCGCGAGCAGAACTTCGCGCTGAACCTGCTGATGAACCCCGAGGTCGACTTCGTCACGCTGCTCGGGCAGGCCGGCACCGGCAAGACGCTGCTCACGCTCGCCGCCGGGCTGCTGCAGACGCTCGAGACCAAGCGCTACAGCGAGATCATCATCACGCGCGTCACGGTTCCGCTCGGCGAGGACATCGGCTTCCTGCCCGGCACCGAGGAGGAGAAGATGACGCCGTGGATGGGCGCGCTGGAGGACAACCTCGACGTGCTGCAGAACACCGACGAGGAGGCGGGCGAGTGGGGCCGCGCCGCGACCCGCGACCTGATCCGCTCGCGTATCAAGGTGAAGTCGCTCAACTTCATGCGCGGGCGCACCTTCATCAACAAGTACCTGATCATCGACGAGGCGCAGAACCTGACGCCGAAGCAGATGAAGACGCTGATCACGCGCGCCGGCCCCGGTACCAAGGTCGTGTGTCTCGGCAACATCGCACAGATCGACACGCCCTACCTCACCGAGGGCAGCTCGGGCCTCACCTACGTCGTCGACCGCTTCAAGGGCTGGGGCCACGCCGGCCACGTGACCCTGCAGCGCGGCGAGCGCTCGCGGCTCGCCGATCACGCCGCGGAGATCCTCTGAGCCCGCACTGAACCGGTCGGTCGGAGGGCGGTACGAGGGGGGGCGCCGCGGCGAGCTCATGGTGCCGCAAGGCGTGTCGTCGAGCGCACGTAAGGAACGGAAGGGCCCCTCCCCTTCCTCAGCCCGGCTTAGGTACTACGAGCAGGCACGAAGGCGAGCGCCAGCCGCGAGCCCCAGCCACTGCTGCTCCCAGAAGCCCTCGCCGTAGCGCGCGCCGGCGAGCTGGTCGCGGATGCCCGTGGCCGGGTAGCCAGCGCTGAAGTCGGCGGTGCCGAAGAGGATATCCCACAGCGGGAAGAGCACCGCGAAGTTGCTGCCGCGGTGGCGGCCCTCGTGGCCGTAGCCGATCGCGTGGTGGCGCCGGTGGTAGCGCGGGCTGACGAGCAGGCGCTCGCCCACCGGCCCGAACCAGACGCGCACGTTGGCGTGCGAGAAACTCTCGAGCATGCGCGTCGCGATCACGATCAGCAGGAACTGCCCCGGCGAGACGCCGATCGCGAGCGCGACGCCGGCGAACCACACGCTGCCGATCAGGTCGTCGAGCAGGTGATTGCGGTTGTCGGTCCAGAAGCTCATGCGCCGCTGGCTGTGGTGCAGCGCGTGCAGCGACCACTACCACTCGAAGCGGTGCTGCAGCCGGTGGCGCCAGTAGTCGGCGAGGTCGAGCACCAGCAGGTAGACGAGGAACGCGGCGAGCGGCCGGCTCGCGAGCGGCGGGACGAGCTCCTCGAGGTTGAGCGTCCGGAAGCCCGCGAGGCGCAGCCACGACTCCGCGGCGTCCACGACCGGCGTCAGCAGGAAGAAGAACGCGAGCGGCACGACGCCGAGGCGGTGGAGCATGGTATAGAGCACGTCGACGCCGACCTCGCGGCGGGTCCCCCACCGCTCCGCCGGGCGCAGCGCCTCGAGCGGCCGCAGCACGGCGTAGAGCACGGCCACCTCGAGCACGCCCCAGATCAGCCACTCGAGCGCCTCGTACGCTGGCTCGGTGTAGTTCGCCACATCGAGCGCGTAGAGCGCGGGCTGCAGCGCGGCCTCGAAGAGCCAGGTCTGCAGGGCGGCGACGGCCTCGCCCAGCGTGCTCATCGTGCCCGCTCGGCGAGCGTCGCGAAGCAGAAGCCGCGGCGCTTGAGGCCGGCGAGCAGCGGGTCGAGCATCGGCGCGAAGGCCTCCTTGCGGGAGCGGATGCCGAGATGCATCATCATCACGTCGCCGTCGCGAAGGTTTTGCAGCGCCCGCTCGAGAAGCGCGTCGTTCGGGTACTCGTCCGAGGGCAGCTCGTCGCCGAGGAAGCCCGCGTCCGACCAGCGCACGTGCGTGTAGCCGCACGCCTCGCCGGCGGCGAGCGCGTTCGGTGTCGTGCGCCCGCCCGGCGCGCGCCAGAGCGGATCGAGGCCGCGGCCGGTGAGCTCGCGAAAGCGCGTCTCGACGCGGCGCAGCTCCGCCCGCACACGCCCTCGGCGTCGAGCTCGCGGACGCGCTTGCCGTGCCCGTACCGCACCTTGCCGCCCGGCAGGTCGCCGCGGAAATAACCGTGGTCCCAGGTGTGGGTGCCGAAGGCGTGCCCCTCGGCGACGCGCGCGCGCCAGTAGTCGCCCCACGAGGCGTCGAGCGAATGGTCGCCGCGGTAGGTCGGCTCGTTCGCGAGGAAGAAGGTCGCCTTGACCTGGTGCTTGGCGAGGATGCGGGCGACGCTCTCCGCCTGCGTCATCACGCTGGTGTCGAGCGTGAGGTAGAGCGTGCCGCGGCACTCGCTCGCGGCGGCCGGCGCCGTGGCGAGCAGCGCCGCGAGGGCCGCCGCCGCGACGCCCCAGCTACTCGCGCGCCGCATTCGGGAAGAACACGCCGTGCGGCGAGCGCCCGACCGGGATCGTGCGCACGACCTTGCGCCCGGGCAGGTCGACGATCGACACCGAGCGGGCCCAGCGGTTGGTCACCCAGAGCTCGCGTCCGTCGCGGGACACCTCCATGTCGTCCGGGCCGCCGGGCACCGGGAACGTGTCGATCACCGCGAGCGTTTGCTGGTCGATGATCGAGATCGAGTTCGCCGCGCGGTTGGAGACCAGGACGTGGCGCCCGTCGCCGACCGCCCGGAAGTTGTGGCGCCCCTGCGCGGTGACGATCTGCTTCACCGCGGCGCGCGCGCGCCAGTCGACGACCGCGACGAAGTCGCGCCCCATCACGCCGACGAGGAGGCGCCGGTCGTCCGGTGTCATCCAGATCCCGGCCGGCTGGCGTCCGACCGGCAGGCGCCAGGCCACCTCGGCCCGGGCGAGATCGATCGCGGCGATCTCGTCCGACTCCTGCAGCGTCACGAACACGTGGGTGCTCGCGCGGTCGAATACGATGTGACTCGGATTGCGCGCGAGCGGGATGCGCTTGACGAGCTTCAGGCCGTCGGCCGCGTAGAGATCGATGCGGTTCAGCCGCAGCGCGGCGGCGACGAACCACTTGCGGTCCGGGCTGAAGCCGATCTGGTACGGATCGTCGATGCGCGGCACGCGCCGCCTCACCGCGCCCGTGGCGACGTCGAGGTACGTGAGCTCGTTGGCCGCCGAGCTCGCCACGATGAGCTCGGACCCATCGGGCGTCGGCATCAGATGGTGGGGTTCCTTGCCGACCGGGACGCGCTGGATCTCGGCATACGTGCTGCGGTCGATCAGGCTCACCGTCGCGTCCCCCGAATTGAGGACGACCGCGATCTCGGCGACCACCGGCCCCGCGATCGTCGCCAAAGCCGCTGCGAGTATCCATCGAATCATAAGGTTACCTGGCAGTTACGGAACCGGGCGACCCGGTCTGCGAATTGTGCGCGTCAGGAGCATACCTGGGCCCTGCCAAACCAGAAATGGTCGATGCAACGCTGTTGCGGATTTGCAACACTTCCGATCGTTCGAGCAGAAGTACTTCAAAAACAGAGAATTGTGTCCCGAGTCGACTTTGCTCTTCGGGGTTTTTCGTGGACGACTGCGTAGACGAGCGATGAGGTACTTGACAACGATATCTGATGTGGCATATAAGGAAACCGCGTTAAGACCCTGACGCGGCAAGGCAAACACCCGGCGATCCGACTCCTCCTCCGAAACGCCGGTGGGTGGCAGGCCCCAGGGTAATAAGACCAAAGACGCGAACGGTGCGAACGCTCAGGCCCGGACCCCTCCGGGCCTTTTTTGTTCGGGGGCGTGGAGCGCGAACGTGCGCTGTGCGATCGGCGCGCGGCAGGCGGTGTGCCGCGACCGCGCGGTAGGCTAGAAACTGCTGGCCGCCGCGTAGTTCTCGAAGCGCGTGTACTGGCCGAGGAAGGTCAGGCTCACGGTGCCAATCGGCCCGTTCCGCTGCTTGCCGATGATGATCTCGGCCCTGCCCTTGTCGGGCGAGTCCGGGTTGTAGACCTCGTCGCGATAGATGAACAGGATCAGGTCGGCGTCCTGCTCGATCGCGCCCGACTCGCGCAGGTCCGACATCACCGGCCGCTTGTTCGGCCGCTGCTCCAGACTGCGGTTGAGCTGCGAGAGCGCGACGACCGGCACCCGCAGCTCCTTCGCGAGCGCCTTGAGCGAGCGCGAGATCTCCGAGATCTCGGTGGCGCGATTCTCGCCCTGCGTCGACGCCGACATGAGCTGAAGGTAGTCGACAATGATCAGGCCGAGCTTGCCGTACTGGCGGTGCAGCCGCCGCGCGCGGGCGCGCAGCTCGAGCGCGTTCAGCGCCGCGCTCTCGTCGATGTGGATCGGCGCGTCGTGCAGCCGGCCGACCGCGTTGGTGAGCTTGTTCCAGTCCTCGTCGGTGAGGCGCCCGGTGCGCAGCTTGTGCTGGTCGAGCCGACCGATCGAGCCGAGCATGCGGGTGGCGAGCTGGGTGCCGGCCATCTCCATGCTGAACACCGCCACCGGCAGCCGGTTCTCCACCGCGACGTGCTCGCCGACGTTCAGCGCGAAGGCGGTCTTGCCCATGCTCGGCCGGCCGGCGACCACTACGAGGTCGCCTTCCTGCAGGCCGGAGGTCATCTGGTCGAGGTCGTGGAAACCGGTCGGGATGCCGGTGATGTCAGACGGGTTGTCGCGGTGGTAGAGCAGGTCGACCCGCTCCATCACCTGCGACAGGAGCTGGTGGATGTCCTTGAAGCCCTCGCGGCCGCGGTTGCCCGCCTCCGCGATCTCGAACACCTTCGATTCGGCCTCGTCGAGGAGCTGGCCGACCTCCTTTCCGGCGGGATTCAGCGCGCTGTCGGCGATCTCGCCGCCCACCGTCACGAGCTTGCGCATCACCGCGCGTTCGCGCACGATCTCCGCGTAGCGGCGGATGTTGTGCGCCGACGGGGTGTTCTGTGCGAGCTGCCCCAGGTAGGTGATGCCGCCGGTCTTGTCCTTGTCCTCGCTCGACTCGATCGCCTCGGCCACGGTCACGACGTCGGCGGGCTTCGCACGCTCGATCAGCCGCGCGATCTGGCGGAAGATCCGGCGGTGGTCGTCGCGGTAGAAGTCATCGACGGCGAGCACGTCCCCGACACGGTCCCACGCGGTATTGTCGAGAAGGAGGCCGCCGAGGACCGACTGCTCCGCCTCGATCGAGTGCGGCGGAACGCGCAGGGCGACGAGCGGAGCTTCGCTCGCCGTCGGGACGGAGGCCTGGGGCATCGCGGAGTGCGGGAAGGTTGCCGCCGGATTCTACACCCGCCCCCGCGGCGGGCAGTCGCGGATGAGCGGGTGTGCACCGCGCCGCAGCCGTCGCGGCGGTCCGGGCGGGCCTCGCGAGGCGAGGTCGCGCGCGGTGATCCCTACTGCGCCCCGCCCTCGCCCTCGCCGAGCACCGACACTTTCACATGGACGACCACATCACCGTGCAGCGCGATCGCGACGTCGTGATCGCCGATGACCTTCAGCGGCCCCTGCGGCAGCCGGACCGCGGAACGCTCCAGCGCGTGGCCCATCGCGGTCAGCGCATCGGCGATATCGTAGGTCGTCACCGAGCCGAACAGGCGGCCGTCGACGCCCGCGCGGCGCATGAGCTGGATCGTGAGCCCGTCGACCTCGGCCCCGCGCGCCTGCGCCGCGGCAAGCGCCTCGGCCTGCGCCTTCTCGAGCTCGCCGCGGCGCAGCTCGAAGGCGGCCAGGTTCTCGGGCGTGGCGCGCTGGGCCTTGCCCTTGGGGATCAGGAAGTTGCGCGCGAAGCCGTCCTTCACCCTGACGACGTCGCCGAGACCGCCGAGGTTGGTGATCTTCTCGAGGAGAATGACTTGCATGGCCGACGGCTCCTCAGTGCACGTCCGTGTACGGGAGCAGCGCGAGGAATCGCGCGCGCTTCACCGCCTCGGCGAGCATGCGCTGGTAACCGGCCTTCGTGCCGGTGATGCGCGCCGGGATGATCTTGCCGTTCTCGCCGATGTAGTCCTTCAGTAGATCGACGTCCTTGTAGTCGATCCACTCCATCTTCTCCGCGGTGAAGCGGCAGAACTTGCGGCGGCGGAAGAGCGCGCGGCCGCTGCGCTCGCGCCCCTTGCCCTTGCCCTTGCCCTTCGCACCCTTGCCGCCGGCGCTGCGCGGCCTGCCGAACGTTGCCATCGACGCCTTCTCCTATCCTGCTGGATTCGTTGTTTCCTCGAACTCGATCCACGTCACGTGCAGCACGAGCTGCCGCGCCGACCGGACCCCGGTGTTCGCCGACCTATCCGCCGCCGCGCGCCCTTCCCGGCGAGAAAGCCCCGCAGCCGCACGTCGCTGCCGAGCGGCGCCGCGGCCACCAGCCGCGCCGCGTCCTCGGCCGCCACGCAGGCGATGTCCGCGTGAACCCGGCGCTCGGCACCCGCCTCGATCTGCGTCGATTCGTGCACGACGCGGAAGTTGACCAGTGCGATGCCGGCCGGCGTGTGGCGCAGCGCGTCGCGCTCGGCAAGCCCGCCCGAGATCACGACCTCGTTCGCGCAGTTGACGTTCGCGCGGTTCAAGCGGGCCGGGCGCCACGGCGCCGGTCAGGACGGCTGCGTCTCGGAACGGCGCGCGCCGCCGCCGCCTTCCCCACGGCCTTCACGACCCTCACGACCCTCGCGCTCCCCGCGCCCGCCGCCCTCGCCGCGGCCCTCCTGCTGCAGCACCGACTTCGCCTTGTCCTCCTTCATCATCGGCGACGACGCGGTGACCGGACCCTTCATCTTCACCACCAGGTGGCGTAGCACCGCGTCGTTAAATCGGAACGAGTGATCGAGCTCGTTCAGAGTCTCCTGGTCGCACTCGATGTTCATGAGCACGTAGTGCGCCTTGTGCACCTTCTCGATCGGGTAGGCGAGCTGGCGACGACCCCAGTCCTCGAGGCGGTGCACGGCGCCCTGGCGCGCGGCGATCATGCCGCGGTAGCGCTCGATCATCGCCGGGACCTGCTCGCTCTGGTCCGGATGGACGACGAAAACAATCTCGTAATGCCGCATGCGTTCTCCTTGCGGGTTGAAGCCTCCCGGCATGCGCAACCGGTGAGGCAAGGAAGCGCCGGCACGCGACCCGCCGGCGGGCGATCCGTCCGCTACCCAGGGTCCGGTGCGGAAGGCGCTGCATTCTATCCGAGATCCGGTCTATCCGGCAAGCGAATCAAGGCCTTGCCGTGCGGTCTAGCGGGCCGGTCGGTGGCGCCGGGATTCGAACAGGCAAAGTCCGGCCGCGACCGCGACGTTCAGGCTCTCGACTGTCCCGTACATCGGGATTCGCACCCGCCGATCGCACCGTTCGCGCGTGAGGCGACGCATGCCGTGCCCTTCTGCGCCGAGCACCCACGCGAGCGCCTCCGGCAGCTCGGCGGTGAAGAGGTCCTCGGTCGCCTCGGCATCCGCGCCGATCACCCACACGTCGCGCGCCTTGAGATCGTCCAGCGCGCGTGCGAGATTGGTGACCGTCAGGTACGGCACGCTCTCGGCGGCGCCGCTCGCCACTTTCGCGGCAGTGCCGCCGAGCCCCGCTGCGCGATCCTTCGGCGCGATCACCGCGTGCGCGCCGGCCGCGTCGGCCACGCGCAGGCAGGCGCCGAGATTGTGCGGGTCGGTCACACCGTCGAGCACGAGCAGGAGCGGCGGCTCGCGCAGCGCGTCGAGCAGCTCCTCGATCGTGCGCGCCCGCGCGATCGCGGTCACGCGCGCGACGACGCCCTGATGGCGCGTGCCGTGCAGCATGCCATCCAGCCGCTCGCGCCCGACGGCACGCACCCGCACGCCGTGCGCTTCGGCCAGGCGCCGCAGCGCGACCGCGCGCGCATCCTCGCGCGCCGCGTCCACGATCACTTCGAGCACCGAGTCGGGGTACGCACGCAGCCGGCTCGTCACCGCGTGGAAGCCGTAGATGAGCCCGCTCGCCGCCATCAAGCCGCGGCCGGCACGAAATCGAGGTGACCCGCCGCGAGATCCACTCGCACCAGCCGCACGCGCACGCGGTCGCCGAGCCGGAACACCTTCCCGGTGCGACCGCCGCGCAACAGGTGCCGCACGGGTTCGTGCTCGAAGTAGTCGTTGCCGAGCTCCGAGATGTGCACCATTCCCTCGATGTAGATGCCGTCCAGCGCGACGAAGATGCCGAAGCTTGCGACCCCGCTCACCGAGCCGTCGAACTCCTCGCCGACCTTGTCCTTCATGAAGTAGCACTTGAGCCAGGTGACGACATCGCGCGTCGCCTCGTCGGCGCGCCGCTCGGTCATCGAGCAGTGCTTGCCGAGCTCGGCCCAGCCGCCCGGATCGTAGCGCTCGCCGGCGAGCGCCGCCTTGATCGCGCGATGGATCAGGAGGTCCGGGTAGCGGCGGATCGGCGAGGTGAAGTGCGTGTAGTGCTCGTAGGCGAGGCCGAAGTGTCCCACGTTCTCCGGGCTGTATACCGCCTGCTGCAGCGAACGCAGCAGCACCGTCTGCAGCAGCTGTACGTCGGGGCGCGGCTTGATCCGCTCGAGCAGCTTCGCATAGTCCTTCGCGTGCGGCTCCTCGCCGCCGCCGAGATGCAGCCCGAACCCCTTGAGGAACTCGTGCAGCGCGGCGAGCTTCTCGGGCGTCGGCCCCTCGTGGATGCGGTACAGCGCCGGGTGCCGGCGCCGCTGCAGGAAGTCCGATGCGCACACGTTCGCCGCCAGCATGCACTCCTCGATCAGCCGGTGCGCGTCGTTGCGGTACACCGGAACGATGCGCTCGATCTTGCCGCGTGCGTCGAACTTGAGCTCGGTCTCGACGGTCTCGAAGTCGATCGCGCCGCGCCGCTCGCGCGCCTTGAGCAGGACGCGGAACACCTCGTCGAGCGCCTGCAGGCGCCCGACGAGGCGCCCGGTATCGGCGTCGTGGCGCCGTGGCTCGTCGTACAGCGCGGCCGCCACGCGCGTGTAGGTGAGCCGCGCGTGCGAGCGGATCGCGGCCGGATAGAATGCGTACTCCGTGATCTCGCCGCGCGGCGTGACTGCCATGTCGCACACCATCGCCAGCCGGTCGATCGCCGGATTGAGCGAGCACAGGCCGTTCGAGAGCTTCTCCGGCAGCATGGGGATCACGCGCCGCGGGAAATACACCGAGTTGCCGCGGCTGCGCGCATCGGCGTCGAGCGCGTCGCCGTGGCGCACGTAGTGGCTCACGTCCGCGATCGCGACGACCAGCCTGAACCCGCGGCCGGCACGTTCGCAGTACACCGCGTCGTCGAAGTCCTTCGCGGTCTCGCCGTCGATGGTGACCAGCGCGAGCTCGCGCAGGTCGCGGCGCCCGGCGATGTCGGCCTTGCGCAGCTCTTCGGGCAGCCGCGCCGCAAGCCGCGCCGCCGCGCGCGAGAAATCGAACGGCAGCGCGTGCTTGCGCAGCGCGATCTCGATCTCCATGCCCGGGTCGTCGTAGTCGCCGAGCACCTCGACGACGCGCCCGATCGCCTGCACGCCCGGCGCCGGGTAGGTTGTGAGCTCGACGGTCACCACCTGTCCGGGCTTCGCCTCGCCCGTCGCGCCGGGCTCCACCAGGATGTCGTGCTGGATGCGCCGATCGGCGGCGGCGGCGATCCAGATGCCGCGGCTGCGATGGAGGCGGGCCACGACGCGGCGCTGCGCGCGCTCGGTCACCTCGACGATCGACGCCTCGCGCCGCCCGCGCCGATCGAGCCCGCCGGGGCGCGCGACGACCCGGTCGCCGTGCATCGCCTGCCGCATCTCGCTCGGCCCGAGATACAGCGACGCACCGCCGCCGTCGGGGACGAGGAAGCCGTAGCCGTCCGGATGCGCCTCGACGCGGCCGGCGACGAGATGCAGCCGTTCGGCCACCAGCAGCGCGTCCTTGCGGTTGCGCAGCAGCTGGCCGTCGCGCTCCATCGCGGCGAGCCGCCGGCCTAACGCGTCGCGCTCGCTGCGCGTGACTCCGAGGGCGCGCGCGAGCGCCGCGTCGTCGAGCGGCACCGCCTCTTCGGCGAGCGTCTGCAGGATGAGCTCGCGGCTCGGCAACGGATGCTCGTAGCGGGCCGCCTCGCGCGCGTAGTGCGGATCGTCGCGCCGGCGGGCGCGGCCGCGGCGATCAGTGGTGATGCGGCGGCGGGTCTTCATTGAACAAAACCCCGGCTTCGCCTAAAATGCGCGCCTCGTGCCGAGATGGCGGAATTGGTAGACGCACTAGGTTCAGGTCCTAGCGCCCGCAAGGGTGTGGAGGTTCGAGTCCTCTTCTCGGCACCAGGGATTCGCGATTGTAGCGTTGCAGGCCGGAGTCTTCGGCCATCCGGGGAGAGCGGATCGCGCAAGCCCCGGTCGTACGAACAAGGGACCCGAGGGAAGGGGTGCGACCCTTCCCACCCGGCCCTCGTAGATCGCCTCCCGCGCATAGGGGGCGGCGCGTCACACGCCCTGCCTCGCCTCGCCTGCACGCTCGGTGAGCTCGGCGGCGCTCATGCGGTCGTAGGGCTCGAAGGGCTGATGGATCCACGGGCTGTCGGCCAGGTACTCCACGTAGTAGTCGGGGGTGACTTTCCGAGACCGCCTTGCACCACAGGACCGCGGTGCGGATCTCGGCGATCGCCGGAAAGCGCTCCTGCAAGTGGCGCTGCACGACCTCGAGCGTCTCGCCCGAGTCGACCAGATCGTCCACCAGCAGCACCCGATCCCCGAGCCCCGGCGTCGTCATCGTCATCTGCTCGGCGACGGTCAGGGCGCCGCGCTCGGCCCCGGCCTCACCGCCGTAGGACTGCGTGGAGATGATCGCCAGCGGCAGCTTGAAGATGCGCGACAGGGTGTCGCCCACGCGCAGCCCGCCGCGCGCGATGCACACGATCTGGTTGAAGCGCCAGCCCGACGCGTGCACCCGCGTCGCCAGCCGCTCGATCGCCTTGTGGTAGTCCGACCAGCTGACGAAGAGATCCTTCATGGCCGGAACGGGTGGCGACGCACGATCGTCTCGTCGCGATCCGGACCGGTGGAGACCATGTCCACGCCGATGCCGCACGCCTGCTCGATGCGCTCGAGGTACGCGCGCGCCTGCCCCGGCAGGTGCTCGAACCGGCGCACTCCGACCGTGCTCGCGCTCCATCCGGGCAGCGTCTCGTAGACCGGCACGCAGCGGGCGGTGTCCTCGGCGCCGGCCGGGAGCAGGTCGACCGGCTCGCCTTCGATGGTGTAGCCGGTGCACAGCTTCACCGCGGCCATGCCGTCCAGCACGTCGAGCTTGGTGATGCACAAACCGGAGACGCCGTTGATCTGGATCGAGCGCCTGAGCGCTGCGGCGTCGAACCAGCCGCAGCGGCGCGGCCGGCCGGTGGTGGCGCCGTACTCGTTGCCGCGCTTGCGCAGATGCTCGCCGGTCGCGTCACCGAGCTCGGTCGGGAACGGGCCGGATCCGACGCGGCTCGTGTAGGCCTTGGTGATGCCGAGCACGTAGTGCAGCATGCCCGGTCCGACGCCGGCGCCTGCGGCCGCCGCGCCGGCGACGCAGTTGCTCGAGGTGACGAACGGGTACGTGCCGTGATCGATGTCGAGCAGGCCGCCCTGGGCTCCCTCGAAGAGCAGGCTCGCGCCGCCGCGGTGAGCCTCGTGCAGCGCGCGCGGCACGTCGGCCACCATCGGTGCGAGCTGCTGCGCGAGGCCGAGCGCCTTGTCGCGCACCTCGGCGAACTCGACCGGAGCAGCCCCGAGGTAGCCGGTCAGCACGAAGTTGTGGAAATCGAGCAGCTCGCGGAGCTTCGCCTCGAACCGCTCGGGGACGAGCAGATCGCGCACACGCAGCGCGCGCCGCGCGACCTTGTCCTCGTAGGCCGGGCCGATGCCGCGTCCGGTGGTGCCGATCTTCGCGTCGCCCTTCGCCGCCTCACGCGCGACGTCGATCGCGACGTGGTACGGCAGGATCAGCGGGCAGGCGTCCGAGATCTTCACCCGGCTGCGGACCGCAACGCCCGCCGCCTCGAGCTCGGCGATCTCGTGCAGCAGCGCCTCGGGCGAGAGCACCACGCCGTTGCCGATGTAGCAGGTGACGCCCTCGCGCAGGATGCCCGACGGGATGAGGTGCAGCACGGTCTTGCGCCCGCCGATGACCAGCGTGTGGCCCGCGTTGTGCCCACCCTGGAAACGCACGACGCCCTGCGCGTGGTCGGTCAGCCAGTCGACCAGCTTGCCCTTGCCCTCGTCGCCCCACTGGGTGCCGATCACCACGACGTTCTTCGCCATTGCCTCTACGCCCGATCGCGGAATCCAAGCCATGCCTTGTCGCGCGAAGGTGGTCGGACGGACAAGGGGGCTACACGCCCCCTTGTATATCCGCGGAACGAACCAGCGGCAAGCCCCCGTGAGCCCCCCGTTCGCGATCGTGACCATCCGCGAGCAGCCGCCTATCGCCGACCGGCGGCGCGCGGTTGCACCTTCCACCCGCCGTCGCGCAGGACGAGCTCGCGGTCGCAGCCGAGCTCGGCGCGCAGCGCCTCGTGCCCGGGAAGCTCGCTGATCACCACCTCGCCCGCCGCGCGCAGCTCGGCGACGGCGCGCCGCGAGCGCGGCGTCGTGCGCGAAGGGCGCGAGGATCGCGCCGCCGCCCGCGCGCGGGCCGGCGCCGGCCGCCGCGACGCGCGCGACCTCGCGCAGATCCATCGAGAACCCGGTCGCCGGCCGGGCGCGGCCGAACGCGCGTCCGACGTCGTCGTAGCGCCCGCCGAGCGCGATCGCGTTCGGCAGCCCGGCGCAGTATGCCGCGAACACCACGCCGCTGTGGTAGTGGTAGCCGCGCAGGTCGGCGAGATCGACGCTCATCGCCATGCCGTTGTCCGCGAGCAGCGCCTCGAGCGCCTCGAGCGCCGCGCCGATCTCCGGCCACTGCGGCAGCTCACGCCGCGCGCGCTCGAGCGCCTCCGCGCCGCCGTACAGCTCCGGCAGCAGGCGCAGCGCATCGCGCGTCGTCGCATCGTATCCCGCCGTGAGCGCGGCGAGCCCGGGGCCGTCCTTCGCCTGCAGCACCTCGAGCAGATCTCCCTCGGTCGCGCGACCGACCGCCGCGCGCCGCGCGATCGCGCGGAACACGCCGACGTGCCCGACGTCCATCCGCGGCTCGGGCACCGCGCACGAAGCGAGCGCGGCGCGCAGCAGGCGCTGGATCTCGAGGTCGCTCTCGATCCCGGCGTGGCCGTAGATCTCGGCGCCGATCTGCAGCGGCTCGCGCGTCGCGAGCAGCCCGCGCGGCCGCGTGTGCACAACCGTGCCGCAGTAGCACAGCCGCGCGACGCCCTGGCGGTTGAGCAGGTGCGCATCGATGCGGGCGACCTGCGGCGTCATGTCCGCGCGCAGCCCCATGGTGCGCCCGGAGAGCTGGTCGATCAGCTTGAAGGTGCGCAGGTCGAGATCGTGGCCGGTGCCGGTGAGCAGCGAGTCGATGTACTCGAGCATCGGCGGGAAGACGAGCTCGTAGCCGTACACGCGGAAGAGCTCGAGCAAGCGGGCGCGCAGCCGCTCGATCGCCTGCGCCTCGGCGGGCAGGATATCTTCGACGTACTCCGGGAGCAGCCAGGCGCGCATCGCGGCGGCTCCGCCTAGTGGATCAGCAGCAGTAGCACGATCCCGGCGCTCATCGAGACGAGCCCGAAGAACCGGATCTGTCCGTCCGAGAGCAGCAGGATGCGCCGGAACGTGTCACGCCAGAGCGCCGGTGCGAGGAACGGGAGCAACCCCTCCAGCACGAGCATCAGCGCCAGCGCGGTCAGGAAGACCGGCCACATCACTTCCCCGAGGAGCCGCTGCGCGCGCCGCCGGGGGACTTCAGGTACTTGAAGAAGTCGGATTTCGGCTCGAGGACGAAGACGTCGCCTGAGCCGCGGAAGCTCTCGCGGTACGCTTCCAGGCTGCGATAGAAGGCGTAGAACTCGGGGTTCTCGCTGAACGCGCGCGCATAGATGTTCGTCGCGCGCGCATCGCCCTCGCCCCTGACCCGCTCCGCGTCGCGGAAGGCCTCGGCGACGATGACCTCGCGCTCGCGATCGGCCTCCGCGCGCAGCTTCTCCGCGATCGCAAAGCCCTGCGACCGGAGCTCGCTCGCCACGGCGCGCCGCTCGGCCTCCATGCGCCGGTACACCGCTTCGCTCACCTCCTGCGGCAGCTCGACGCGCTTGAGGCGCACGTCGACGATCTGCACGCCGATGTCCTTCGCGTCGGCCTCGACTTTCTCCGCCACGACCCGCATGATCGTGTCGCGCTCTCCGGAGACCACGTCCTGGACCGTGCGCTTGCCGAACTCCTCTCGCAGCGCGGCGTTCACGCGCTGCTGCAGGCGGGTCTGCGCCAGCAGCTCGTCGCCGCGCACGCTGATGTAGTACTGGCGCACGTCGGCGATGCGCCACTTCAGGAACGAATCGACCAGGACGTTCTTCTTCTCCGAGGTGATGAAGCGCTCGGCGTCGGGTGAGTCGAGCGTCAGGATGCGGCGGTCGAAGAAGCGCACGTTCTGGATCAGCGGCCACTTGACCTTGAGGCCAGGCTCGTCGATCACTTCCTTGATCTCGCCGAGCTGGAACACGATCGCACGCTCGCGCTGGTCGACCGTGAAGAGCGACATCGAGGCCACGAGCAGCACGACGACGGCCGCCGCCAGGATCGCGCCGAGACCGATCTTCATGGGCGGATGTCCCTGTCGCGGCTGCGCAGCGCGTCGCGCGAGCGCGCGGCCGGATCGAACGGCGGCTGCGTCTCGGCCTGCGGCGGTCGGGCGCCCGCCGCACCCGAGGCGACCGCCGCACCCGACATCTGCATCAGCTTGTCGAGCGGGAGGTAGAGCAGGTTGCCGCCGGCGTCGGCGTCGATCATGACCTTGCTCGTGCTCGACATGATCTGCTGCACGGTGTCGAGGTACATGCGCTCGCGCGTCACCTGCGGCGCCTTGGCGTACTCGACCAGCACCTGTCGGAAGCGCGCGGTCTCGCCCTCGGCGTTGGCGACGACGCGCTGCCGGTAGCCGTTCGCCTCCTCGTTCAGCCGCGCCGCCGTCCCGCGCGCCTTCGGCACCACGTCGTTGTAGTACGCCTGGCCCTCGTTGCGCTGGCGCTCGAGGTCCTGCTTCGCCTTCACCGCGTCGTCGAACGCCGCCTGGACCTGCTCTGGCGGCTGCGCGTTCTGCATGGTGACGGCGCTGATCGCGATGCCGGTACCGTAGCGATCGAGGATGTCCTGCATCAGCTTCTGCGCCGCGGCGGCGACCTGCTCGCGTCCTTCGTACAGCACGAAGTCCATGCTCGACTTGCCGACCACCTCGCGAATCGCGGTCTCGGCGGCCTGCAGCACCGCGTCGTCGGGCTGCCGCGAGTTGAAGAGATAGTCCTCGGGGTCCTTGAGCAGCCACTGCACGGCGAACTGGATGTCGACGATGTTCTCGTCGTCGGTCAGCATCAGCGACTCGCGCAGCACCCTGGTCTTGACGTTGTTGCGGTAGCCGACCTCGACGGTGCGGATCTGCGTCAGGCTGACGATCTCGTGGCCCTGGAACGGGTACGGGAAGCGCCAGCGCAGGCCGGGACTGGTGGTCTCGGTGTACTTGCCGAAGGTCAACACCACGCCGCGCTGGCTGGCGTCGACGATATAGAAGCCGCTCGCCAGCCACACGACCAGCGCGAGCAGCACGACCAGGCCGATCCCCCGCCGATCTGACGTACGCCGGGCGGCTCGCCGCCGCCCGTGCCGCCGCCGCCGCGGCGGCTGAAGAGGCCGTTCAGCCGCTGGTTGAAGCTGCGCCAGAGCTCGTCGAGGTCGGGCGGCCCTGGTGGCCTCCGCCCGGCCCGCCCCCGCCCTTGCGGCCCCACTGGGGATCGTTAAGCGACATGGATATTCCTGGCTCGATCGTGTCCGCCTTCACGCTCACCTTCGTCCGGCGTCACGGAAGAATTCTTCGAGGCGGCCGCCTCGATCAGCGCCTGCCTGAGGGACTCTAGGCCGAGACCCGCCTTGGCGCTCAAACGGACGCGCCGGATCTTACCATACTCGTCGCGGTCCACTCCCGGAACGATGCCGGTCAAATCGATCTTGTTCCAGACCAGGATCTGCGGCACAGCGTCGGCGCCGATCTCGGCGAGCACGTTGTTCACCTCGGCGACCTGATCGTCGCGGACCCGGCTCGATGCGTCGACGACGTGCAGCAGCAGGTCGGCCTGGATCGTCTCCTCAAGCGTCGCGCGGAAAGCCGCGACGAGCGAGTGCGGCAGGCCGCGGATGAAGCCGACCGTGTCCGACAGCGTGACGTTGCCCGCGCCGGGCAGGTAGAGCCGCCGCGTCGTCGTGTCGAGCGTCGCGAAGAGCTGGTCTGCGGCGTAGGCGCCGGCGTGCGTGAGCGCGTTGAAGACCGTCGACTTCCCGGCGTTGGTGTAGCCGACCAGCGAGACCGAGAGCACCTGGCCGCGGGCGCGCGCGCGGCGCTGCACGTCGCGGCGCCGCTGCAGGGTCGCAAGCTTCGCCTTCAGCGTCTTCACGCGCGCGCCGATCAGCCGGCGGTCGGTCTCTAGCTGCGTCTCCCCCGGCCCGCGCAGCCCGATGCCGCCCTTCTGGCGCTCGAGGTGGCTCCAGCCGCGCACCAGCCGGGTCGCGAGATGCTGGAGCTGGGCGAGCTCGACCTGCACCTTGCCTTCGCTCGTGCGGGCGCGCAGCGCGAAGATGTCCAGGATCAGACTGGTGCGGTCGACCACGCGGCGGCCGAGCTCGCGCTCGAGGTTGCGCTGCTGGGCCGGCGAGAGCTCGTGGTTGAAGATCGCGAGATCGGCGCCGCTCTCGGCGATCGCCGCCGCGATCTCGCGCACCTTGCCGGAGCCAGCGAACAGCGCCGGGTCGGGCCGCTCGCGCCGGCCCGTGACGACCGCCCGCACCGCCGCACCGGCGCTCGCGGCGAGCAGCTCGAGCTCCTGCAGGCTCTCGGCGTAGTCCGCCGCTCCGAGATCGAGGGCGACCAGCACCGCGACTTCTCCGCGAGCGGGGCGTTCGAACATCCCGCACGCGGCCTAGCGTCCGGCGGCCATCAGCTGTCGCCGCCCTCGCCGAGGCTGAGGTTGACCGGGCGCGACGGCACCACGGTCGAGATGGCGTGCTTGTACACCATCTGGGTGACGGTGTTCTTCAGCAGGACCACGTACTGGTCGAACGACTCGATCTGCCCCTGCAGCTTGATCCCGTTCACCAGGTAGATGGAGACCGGGATGTGCTCCTTCCGCAGCGTATTGAGGAACGGGTCTTGTAGTAGTTGCCCTTTGTTGCTCATGGCGGCTCCAAGTCGCGGTTTTGGGGGTATTTGGCCCTTTACTGTAATTCATTTCCCTTGCTGTTGCCATTATCGCCGGTTTGAGCCCCGGAGCGCGAAAGGGTTCCGCCCGGTGCGGAACTCGACTCTGAGCGGCGTGCCCTCGAGTCCGAACGCGTCGCGGAACGACCCCTCCAGGTAGCGCCGGTAGCCCGGCGCCACCGCGTCCAGGCGATTGCCGTGGACCACGATCACCGGCGGGTTGGTGCCGCCTTGGTGGGCGTAGCGCAGCTTGGGCCGCACGAGCCCGTCCCGGGGCGGCGGCTGCTTCGCCACCGCCTGGATCAGGTGGCGCGTGAGCCGCGGCGTCGGCAGCCTGGCCATCGCCGCCGCGTAGGCATCGTCCACCGAGCGCATCAGCGCGGCGAGGCCGCGCCGCTCGAGCGCCGAGATGTAGTGCACGCGGGCGTACGACAGGAACGCCAGCCTGTCGCGCACCGCACGCTTCGCCTGCTCGCGTGCGTAGTCGTCCAGCCCGTCCCACTTGTTCACCGCGACCACGACGGCGCGGCCGCGCTCGGCGATGAAGCCGGCGATGTGCGCGTCCTGGTCGGCGATGTCCTGGCGTGCATCGAGCAGGAGGATGGCGACGTTCGCCGACTCGATCGCCTGCAGCGTCTTCACCACCGAGAACTTCTCGATCGTCTCGAACACACGGCCGCGCCGGCGCAGCCCAGCGGTGTCGATCAGCACGTACTCGCGCTCGCCGTGGCGGAATCGCACGCGGATCGGGTCGCGCGTCGTGCCGGGCTGGTCGAAGGCGATCACCCGCTCCTCGCCGAGCAGCGCGTTCACGAGCGTCGACTTGCCGGCGTTCGGGCGGCCGACGATGGCGACGGCTGGCGCGTCCTCCTCCGCCGTGGGGGCGAGCGCGGGCGCGCGCTCCAGCGTGCCGGCAAGCGCAGCCTCGACCAGTGCGTGCACGCCCTCGCCGTGGGCGGCCGAGATCGCGTGCGGCGCGCCCAGCCCGAGCGCGTGGAACTCGGCAACGGCGATGTCGGGATCCATTCCTCGGCCTTGTTCACCGCGACCAGCACCTTAACGCGCGCGGTGCGCAGCTGCCCGGCGATGCGCTGGTCGTGCGGCGTCAAGCCGTCGCGCGCATCGACGATGAAGATCGCGACGTCCGCCTCGGCGAGCGCGGCACGCGTCTGCTTCGCCATCTCCGCGAGCATCCCCGACTTCGCCACCGGCTCGAGCCCGCCGGTATCCACCACCAGAAACGTACGCGCGCCGACGCGACCCTCGCCGTAGTGGCGGTCGCGGGTAAGACCCGGGAAATCGGCGACGATCGCGTCGCGCGAGCGGGTCAGTCGGTTGAAGAGGGTCGACTTGCCGACATTCGGGCGACCGACGAGGACGAGGATGGGTTTCAAAACGGACAGTGGACCGTGCGCAATGGGCAGTAGGGGGTCATCGGTGCACGCGAATCACGCTAGGGACGGTCCTGACGGCCCGCTGCCACCGCCCGCCGTCCACCGTCACTTTTGTCCGTACGCGAACAGCCCGCCCCTGCTCGTCTGCACCAGGAAGCCACCGGCAATCGGCACCGGTGCGCTGCGGATCGGCGATCCGTCGGTCGCTAGGCGCCCGACGAACGCGCCGGTGTCGCGCGCAAGGAGGTGGACGTAACCCTCGACGTCGCCCACCGCCAGTTCCCGCTCGAGCGGCAGCGGCGCCGTGAGCCGCCGGTGCTGCAGCTTGTCCTGGCGCCACAAGCTGGTACCCGAGCTGGCGGCGAGCGCCGAGACCGCACCGCGGTCTTCGCTGACGTAGACCGCGCGTCCGTCGACCGCGAGTCCGACGCTCGACGACATCTCGCGCGCCCACAGCAGGACGCCGTTGGCAAGATCGAAGCACGCAGCGCGACCCTGATGCGCCACGGCACACGCGACCCGGTCGCCCACCCAAGGGTTGCCGGTGACGTCGCTCATGCGCTCGAGCTCGGTGGTACCGCGCGGCAGCGACACCGTGCCCTCCCAGCGCAGGCCACCGTTCGACTGGGCGAGCGCCACCAGCTTGCCGCCGGGAAACCCTGCAAACACAAAGCCGCTGCTGACGCTGATGCCGGCCGGACTGCGCACGGCGAGCGACGGCGTCTGACGCTGGTAAGCCCAACGCCGTCGCCCATCGCGCGCCTCGAGGCCGAACACCCGGCTGTCGGCGCTGCGCACCACGACCAGATCGCCCGCGACTTCCGGCGGCGCCAGCACCTCGCTCGAGACCCGCGCCCTCCACCGCAGCTCGCCGCCCGCCTCGAGTGCGATCACCTCGCCCTCGGTCGTGCCGACGACCACCAGCCGGCCGTCGCTGCCGACGCCGCCCGAGAGCGGGCTGGCGACGTCGGTGCGCCAGAGCTCGCGCCCGCTGCGCTCGTCGAAGCGCGCGACCGTGCCGTTACCGCCGGCGGCGAACACGCTGCCCGCGGCAACTGCGGGCGCGAACGCGGCGCCCCGGGCGTCGCCGACGCTCGCCTGCCACAGCGTCGACACGGCCGCCTGGCCCGTGATCGGCGGGAGCGGCGCCGGCACCTGCGTCGGTGCCGGATCGAACCAGCGCAGCGGATTCCAGCTGAAGCCGGAGCAGCCGCCGAGTCCGAGCGCGGCCGCCGCGGCGAGCGCGAGCGCGAGGCCGCGGGCGCGATGGCCCTCAACACGGCAGGGGGTTGACACAGGATGACTCATGCGCCGTCCCCGCCCAGCGCCTCGAGCTTGAGCTCGAGAAGCTCGCGGCTTGCGCCGTCCTGCGGTGCAAGCCGCCCGAGCGCCGCGCGATAGGCGCTGCGTGCCTCGGCGGTCTTGCCCTGCAGCGCGTACACGTCGCCGCGTGCCTCGTCGTAGCGCCCCGCGAATCCGGCCGGCGGCTGCGCTTCGAGCGTCTTCAGCGCTGCGCCGAACGCCTGCTCGTCGATCAGCACGTTCACCAGCCGCAGCCGCGCAATCGCGCCGAGTTCCGGCTCGCGCGCATGCTCGATCACCCATTCGAGCTGTGCGCGGGCGGTCTTCAGGTCACCGCTCTCGAAATGCGCCTTGGCCGAGACCAGCGCGGCGAGCGGCGCGTACGCGGTGCGCGGATGGCCCTCCAGGATCGCGCCGGCGAGATCGCGCACCTGCTTGATGTCACGCGTGCCGGCGGCCTTGCGCAGCTCCGTATAGATCGCGCTCGCCTTGGCGGCCTGCGAGCTCTGGTAGGTGCGCCAGCCGATCACTCCCGCAACGGCGAGCGCTGCGGCCAGGACCGCGACGATCACCAGGGTGCCGTACTCGCGCCACCACGCCTTGAGCGCGGCAATCTGCTCCTGCTCCTCTAGGTCGAACGTGCTCATTCGGGCCCTTCTCCGTACATGAGATCGGACACCGCGTCGGCGAGGCGGTCGAGCGTGACCCGCGACTGCCCGCGATCCTCCCGCAGCGGCTTGAGCGTCACCTCGCCGGCGGCGGCCTCGTCTTCGCCGATGATGACGGCAATGGCGGCGCCGCTCGCGTCGGCGCGCTTCATCTGCGACTTGAAGCTGCCGCCGCCGCAGTGCTGAATGACCGAAAGGCCGCGGTCGCGCAGCCGCTCCGCGGCCCGGAATGCGAGCCGCGCCGCGCCCTCGCCCTGGTTGACCACGTAGACGTCGACCGTCGATCCGAGCCGCTCGTCGCCCTCGCGCATGAGCGCAATAAGGCGCTCGACGCCCAATGCGAACCCGGCGGCCGGCGCCGGCTTGCCGCCGATCTGCTCGATCAGGCCGTCGTAGCGGCCGCCGCCGCAGACGGTGCCCTGCGCGCCGAGCCGGTCGGTGACCCACTCGAACACCGTCAGGTTGTAGTAGTCGAGCCCGCGCACCAGGCGCGGGTCGATGGTGTACGGCAGGCCGGCGTCCTTCAGCACCGCCTGCACGCCCTCGAAGTGCGCGAGCGACGCGTCGCCGAGGTAGTCGAGCAGCCGCGGAGCGCCGGCGACGAGCTGCTGCATCGCCGGATTCTTGCTGTCGAGCACGCGCAGCGGGTTGGTGTGCAGCCGCCGGCCCGAGTCCTCGTCGAGGTCGCCCTCGTGACGGCGCAGGTAGGCGACCAGCGCCTCGCGGTGCGCGAGCCGCTCCGCGGGGCCGCCGAGCGAGTTAAGGTGCAGCCGGATTCCCGCAAGGCCGAGATCGTCCCACAGCCGCGCGCACATCAGGAGGAGCTCGGCGTCGACGTCCGGTCCGGCGTAGCCGAGCGCCTCGGCGCCGACCTGGTGGAACTGCCGGTAGCGGCCCTTCTGCGGCCGCTCGTGGCGGTACATCGGCCCCATGTACCAGAGCCGCTGCGGGCCGGCGTGGAGCAGCGAGTGCTCGACCGCGGCGCGCACCACCGAAGCGGTGGCCTCGGGCCGCAGCGTCAGGTGCTCGCCGTTCAGCTCGTCGACGAAGCTGTACATTTCCTTTTCGACGATGTCGGTTGCCTCGCCGATCGCGCGGCGGAAGAGCGTCGTGTGCTCGAGCAGCGGCGTGCGCACGTTGCGATAGCCGTAGGCGTCCAGCCACGCACGCACGGTCTCCTCGAAGTGCTCCCACAGCTCGGCTTCGTCCGGCAGGACATCGTTCATCCCCGGACTGCTTGCAGGGTCTGCGACATGACGGCGCCGGGGCTAGACCACGGCTCTGCTGTCGAGCGGCGGCGCGGCGGTGCTGCGGCCGTAGGTCGTGCGCACGTAGTCCTCGACGATGCGCTGAAAGTCCTCGGCAATCGTATCGCCCTTGAGCGTGACGGTCTTCTCGCCGTTCACGTACACCGGGGCGACCGGCCGCTCACCCGAGCCGGGCAAGCTGATCCCGATGTCGGCGAGCTTCGACTCGCCGGGCCCGTTCACCACGCAGCCCATCACGGCCACGTGCATCGCTTCGACGCCGGGATACTGCTCGCGCCAGCGCGGCATCTGCGCACGCAGGAATGCCTGGATCCTCGCAGCGAGCTCCTGGAACGTCGTGCTGGTGGTGCGGCCGCAGCCCGGGCACGCGGTGACCATCGGCGCAAAGGAGCGCAGCCCCATGGTCTGCAGCAGCTCCTGCGCGACGAGCACCTCCGGGGTGCGCGGTCCGCCCGGCTCCGGCGTCAGCGAGACGCGGATCGTGTCGCCGATACCCTCCTGCAGCAGCACGCCCATCGCCGCGCTCGATGCGACGATGCCTTTCGAGCCCATGCCCGCCTCGGTTAGACCGAGGTGCAGCGGGTAGTCGCAGCGGCGCGCGAGCTCGCGGTACACCGCGATCAGGTCCTGGACACCGCTCACCTTGCAGGAGAGCACGATGCGCTCGCCGGGCAGTCCGAGCGCCTCGGCGCGCGCGGCGCTCTCGAGCGCGGAAGCGATCAGTGCCTCGCGCATTACCGCATCGGCCATGCGCGGCTCGGCGCGCCGGGCATTCTCGTCCATCATGCGCGCGAGCAGCTCCTGGTCGAGGCTGCCCCAGTTCACGCCGATGCGCACCGGCTTGCCGTAGCGGCACGCCGTCTCGACCATGACCGCGAACTGCTCGTCGCGCTTGCTGCCGCGGCCCACGTTGCCCGGGTTGATGCGGTACTTCGCGAGCGCCTCCGCGCACGCCGGGTGCTCGGCGAGCAGCTTGTGGCCGTTGAAATGGAAGTCGCCGACGAGCGGCACCGCGCAGCCGCCGCGGTCGAGCCGCTCGCGGATCCGGGGCACCGCGGCCGCCGCCGCCGCGCTGTTCACCGTGACGCGCACGAGCTCGGAGCCCGCCTCGGCGAGCTCGCGCACCTGACGCGCCGTTGCCTCGACCTCCGCGGTGTCGGTGTTGGTCATCGACTGCAAGACGATCGGCGCATCGCCGCCGATCGGGATGCGCCCGACTTGGACCTGCCGCGATCGCCTGCGCGGCACCACCGGGCTCGCCGTCATGGGCTCATTCCAGCGTCAGCCGCGCGACGTCGCTTTGCGCGCTCGGCTTCAGTGCGACCGGCGCGTCGTTGAAGCTCAAGCGCACGCCCGACGCGCTTCCGATCACTAGCGCGAGGGGCGGAACACCGTGGATGACACGGCGCGTGCCTGCCCGATTGAGACTGGCGAAGATCACCTCGTCGCGCGCATCGCGGATCTCGACCCAGGAATCCTGCTCGAACTCGAGCGTGACGCGCGACTTGCCGGGCGGAACCGGCCCTGGCGCGGACGGTGCATCAGGCTGTGCAACGTCTCGCACCGGCGCAACCCCAGCCGTTGGGCTCGCGGCGGCCGGCGCGGGCTTCGCTGCCCGATTGTCCGCGGTCTCGGGCGCCGCTGCGGGCTGCGCCGACGGGGGCGTGTGAACCGGGATCGGCTCGGTCGGCGCCGGAGCGCCGGGCGGTGGCAGCGCCTCGGCGGCCGGCGGCGCGACTGCGGCCGGCGTTGCCGGCTCGGCCGGGCGCTGGCTGCGCAGGAACCACTCGGCGAGGATCACCGCGACGGCGAGCACGAGCAGCATCGAGGCGAGGACGTAGACCCGCGAGCCCGGCCCTCGCTCGGCTGGAAACGGCACGCTCATGTCGCGCGGTGCCATCTCGACGGTGTCGGCGCCGACCCTGCCCTCGAGCGCGCCGAGCAGCGGCGCGGCGTCGAGACCGAGCAGCTTGGCATAGCTTCTCACCATGCCCCGCACGAACGCCGCGCCCGGCAGCGACGCGTAGCGGTCGGCCTCAAGCGCCTCGATCTGGCGCGTCGAGAACTTCAACCGCTGCGCGACCTCGGGTACCGAGAGCCCGCGTTCACCCCGCGCCGCGGCCAGCATGCCCCCGACCGTGAGCTCCCCGGGCGCGAGGGTGCCTGGCTGTGGATCGCTCATTCGAACTCCCCGCGCTGCAACGCCTGGTACTCGAGCGACCGCGGGAACCGCAGCCTGAGCTGCGCGGCGTAGCTGCTCTCGGCCACCTTGTCGCCGAGCTTGCGCTCGACGCGCACCGCGAGCCACAACGCCTCGGCCGACGGCGGCGCGAGCCGGCTGTAGCGCGCGACGAGCTCGCGCGCCTCGGCGAAACGGCCGCGGTCGTACTGCACTCTCGCGTACGGCAGCAGCACGCTCACGCTGTTCGGATCGAGCCGCAGTGCACGCTCGAAGAACTCGCCGGCCTCCTTCACCTCGTTGCGCTGGAGCAGACAGCGCCCGGCCGCGGCATAGGTGCGCGATGGGGTGGTATAGAGCGGGTTGCGCAGCGCGCTCGTGAAGTACGCCATCGCCTGCTGCTCGCGCCCGGTCTGGCACAGGAACCAGCCGTAGTTGTGGTTCAGGTCGGCGTCATTCGGCGAGATCTTGAGGCCGCGCTGGAAGCTCGTCTCGGCCGCGGCGTTGTCCTTCAGATCCATGTGCACCAGCGCCTGCACGTTGTAGGCCGGCGCGTAGGTCGGATCGGCGGCGATCGCGACGCGCGCCTCCTCGAGCGCGATGCCCATGCTGCCGATCCCGTAGTAGGCGCTCGCGAGATCGGTGTGCGCCTTCGCGCGGGTGCGCGGATCGCCGGGCTGCTGGATGAGCGCGGCCGTGTCCTCGCGCGCCGCCGTGCCCGCAGGCGCGCCCGCACCGCCGCCCTGCGACGTGTCGGTCGCACAGCCCGCGGCGAACGCCGCGCCGATCAGGAGGATTGCCAGCCGTTCGATCGCGATCATGCCGCCCTCGCAACTTTCAGCGTCCGGCGCGTCCGGTCGGCGATCTGCCCGGCGAGCTGTCCACACGCGGCGTCGATGTCGAACCCGCGCGTCTTGCGGATCGTGGTGATGATCCCTGCCGCCTGCAGCCGGTCGGCGAAGCGGCGGATCGCCGCCTCGGGCGAGCGCCGGTACTCGGTGCCCGGGAACGGATTGAAGGGGATCAGGTTGATCTTGCACGACATCCCGGATACAAGCGCGAGGAGCTCGCGCGCCTGCGCAGGCGCGTCGTTCACTCCGTCGAGCATGACGTACTCGAACGTGATGCTGTCGCGCGGGGCGCGCTCGAGATAGCGCACGCACGCCGCCATCAGCTCGCGCAGCGGGTGCTTGCGGTTGATCGGCATCAGCGCGTCGCGCAGTGCATCGTTCGGCGCGTGCAGCGACACAGCAAGCGCCACCGGACACTCCTCGCGCAGCCGGTCGATCGCCGGGACGATCCCCGAAGTGGAAACGGTGACGCGCCGGCGCGACAGGCCGTACGCGTTGTCGTCCAGCATCAGGCGCAGGGCAGGCAGCACGTTCTCGTAGTTGAGCAGCGGCTCGCCCATGCCCATCAGGACGACGTTGCTGATCATCCGCTCGGCGCGGCTCGCGCCGAGCGCCCGGCGCGCATGCCACAGCTGTCCGACGATCTCCGCGGCCGTGAGGTTCCGGTTGAAGCCCTGCTTGCCGGTCGCGCAGAAGCGGCAGTCGAGCGTGCAGCCGGCCTGGCTCGAGATGCACAGCGTGCCTCGGTTCGGCTCCGGAATGAACACCGTCTCGACCGCGCTCGAGCCGACATCGAGCAGCCACTTGCGCGTGCCGTCGGGCGCGGTCGCGTCGGACACCGCCCGCGGCGCGGCCACCTCGGCCGCTGCGACGAGCCGCGCGCGCAGGGGCTTCGCGAGGTCGGTCATCGCGCCGAAGTCGTCGATGCCCAACTGGTGCACCCAGCGCATCAGCTGGCGCGCCCGGAACGGCTTCTCGCCGAGCGCGGCGACGAAGCCCGCCAGCGCGCCAGGGTCCAGGCCGAGGAGGTTCATGCCCATGCGCTGCATCGAACAGAAGCCGTCTCAAGACCGCGGACGTGCTTCTTCCCGAACCGAGATCGTACGGACAAGGGGCAGATTGCCCCTCGTAGGTCCCCATTGTCGCAATTGCATCAGCATCTCGCGACAGGTTCTAGCGGCCCAGGATCTCGTACGCGGCGAAGAAGTACGCGATCTCGGTGCGCGCGGTCTCCGCCGCGTCCGAGCCGTGTACGGCGTTCGCATCGATGCTCGTGGCGAAGTCGGCGCGGATCGTGCCCTTGGCCGCCTTTTTCGGGTCGGTCGCCCCCATCAGCTCGCGGTTGCGCGCGATCGCGTCCTCGCCCGCGAGCACCTGGATCATCACCGGCCCGGAGATCATGAACTTGACCAGATCGCGAAAGAACGGGCGATCGCGATGCACGGCGTAGAACCCCTCCGCCTCGGCCTGCGAGAGCTGCATCATCTTCGCCGCGACGATCTTCAGCCCGGCCGCCTCGAAGCGGGCGTAGATCTGCCCGATCGCGTTCTTCGCGACCGCGTCCGGCTTGATGATCGACAACGTTCGTTCGATGGCCATGCGGGTGCGCTCCCTCGCGGTGTCTCGGTTGGATCGGCCCGGCGCCCGATGCGGTTGGCATGCGGCAGCGTCGCGGAACCGTCCTCTAGAAATAAACGCTTATTTTAACACGTGTTTCGCGCGTTTCACGGCTTTCGACGCGGCCGCAGGTGCAGCGTTTCCCGGCGCAAGCGCCATCCACTCCATCCGGAACCCGGGTTCGCCTGGCCCGGCCTGCAGCTCGGCGGCCACCGCCACCCCGGGTACGCAGGCGAGCGCCCCTTCCACGTAGACCAGTGGCAGCCGCGCGCGCTCCCACGACGGCACGCCGCTTTCCTGCAGGAGCCGCTTGACCGTGCGCCGCGGCCCGGTTGCGCGCGGACGCAGCGCCTCGCCGCCGCGGCGGGTCCGCAGGGTGAGCCGTCCGCGCCGCACGGCCTCCGCCCGCACACCCGCGCCGCGCGCGGGCGCCAAGCGCAAGACCCCGCCGAGCTCCGGCACGCGCCACGTGCGCGCCCCGGTCCAGACGGCCTCGAAGGACGCCGGCGGGATCGCCGGCAACGGGGGCACGAGCCGGAGCGTGCCGCGGTAGCGGTGCAGCTTCGCCCCCCACGAGATCGAAGGCCACTGCGCGGTCGGCGCCGGCGTGCGCGGCCTGGCGCAGAATCTCGTCGAGCCGTACGCTGGGCGGCGGTGCGACGCCGTGCCGCTGCAGGAACCAGCGCAGCAGGTTGCGCGCCCGCGCCGCGCCGAGCGCGTTCAGGGCGGCGACGTCGAGCCTATCGCGCGCGAGGCACCGCTCGGCGTCGATCACGGCGAGCTCGGCCAGCAGCCCCGCGGCCTCGCCGAGGTGGCGCGCGCTGCGCCCGAGGTTCGCGACCGCCGCGGGATTGAGCTCGGCGAGCAGCGGCAGGACGCGCCGCCGCACGAGGTTTCGGGCGAGCGTCTCGTCGCTGTTGCTCTCGTCCTCGACCCACTCGAGCCCGCGCGCCCGGGCGTAGGCGGCGATCTCCGCGCGCGTGACGTCGATCAGCGGGCGCACGAAGCGCGGGACGTGCCGCCCCGGCGAACTCGCGGCCGGCATGCCGGCGAGCCCCGCGACGCCCGCGCCGCGCGCGAGCTGCAGCAGCACCGTCTCGGCCTGGTCGTCGAGGTGCTGCGCGAGCGCGACGAAGTCCGTGCGTTCTGCGCGCAGCGCCGCGTAGCGCGCCGCGCGCGCAGCGCCTTCGCGACCGAGCTTGCGATACGGTGCGAGATCGAGCGTGCGGACGCGGCATGCGAGCCCGTAGCGCGCCGCCAGCCGCCGGCAGAAGCGCGCCCACGCGGGCGCGTGCGGGCTGATGCCGTGGTCGAAATGCACGCACGCAAGCCGCAATCCGAGCCGCGACGCGCGTGCGGCGAGCAGATCGAGCAGGACCGCCGAGTCGATGCCGCCCGAGAGCGCGAGCGTCAGGCGCGCGCCGCGCGGCACGTGGCGCGCGAGCTCGCGTTCGACGCGCGCGCCGAGCTCACTTGACCTGGACTTCCTTGAACTTGCCATAGGCCATGAGCCGCTCGAAGCGCGCCTCGACGAGCGCATCGGTGCTCTGGCCGGAGAGCTGGCGCAGCGCGTCCTGCAGCGCCTTCTTCAGGCTCTGCGCCATGGCGGAATGGTCGCGGTGCGCCCCGCCGGGCGGCTCGTTCACGATCCGGTCGATGACGCCCAGCGCCTTCAGCCGCGCGGCGGTGATGCCGAGCGCCTCGGCGGCGAGCGGCGCCTGCTCGGCGCTCTTCCAGAGGATCGAGGCGCAGCCCTCTGGCGAGATCACCGAGTAGGTCGCGTACTGCAGCATGAGCACCTGGTCGCCGACCGCGACAGCGAGCGCGCCGCCCGACCCGCCCTCCCCGATCACCGTGCACACGATCGGCGTGCGCAGCTCCGCCATGACGAAGAGGTTGCGCCCGATCGCCTCGGCCTGCCCGCGCTCCTCGGCGCCGATGCCGGGATAGGCGCCCGGCGTGTCGACGAAGGTCAGCACCGGCACGCCGAACTTCTCTGCGAGGCGCATCAGCCGCAATGCCTTGCGATAACCCTCCGGCCGCGGCATGCCGAAGTTGCGCAGGATCTTCTCCTTGGTGTCACGGCCCTTCTGGTGGCCGATGACCATGATCGACTGGCCGTTGAAGCGCACGAGCCCGCCCACGATCGACGGGTCGTCCGCGTAAGCGCGATCGCCGTGCAGCTCCTCGAAATCGGTGAAGAGCGTGCGCACGTAGTCGAGCGTGTACGGGCGCTCGCGGATGGCGCGCGACGAGCGCGGTCTGCCACGGCGTGAGCTTGCCGTAGATCTCCTTGGTGAGCGCCTGGCTCTTCTTCTGCAGCCGCGCGATCTCTTCGGAGATGTCGACCGCCGAGTCGTCCTGCACGTAGCGCAGCTCGTCGATCTTCGCCTCGAGCTCGGCGATCGGCTGCTCGAACTCGAGGAAAGTGGCCTTCGCGTTCAATGCGCGAGCCTTGTCGGTGGGCGCCGAAGACCGGCGCGATGGCTGCCGATTCTACAAGATGCCGTCCGGTCGGTCAGGCGTTCGCTCCTTCGTCTACGGCTGCGCCCGCCCGGCGCCTGCGGCCGCAAACACCCTCCTATGGGTCCCGGTTCACGGCGGCCCGTCAACACACGACCGGCCGCCGCGAACCACCCATGACGGACGGCGCGGCCGAAAGGCGCCGGCCGGGCGCAGCCGCTGACGCTGGCACCGCCGAACCGTGTAGAGGTGTTGTCGAACCCGCGCAGAGCATGGCGTATCAGCGGGTCGAGCCGGCGCGCCCTGCCGCACCGGGCCCGCCCCGTCTCCGAACTGGATTCATTGCCTCAATACTCGACCGGGACCGGATCGAGGCTGCGCCACAGATACCACGTCGCGACCGAGCGCCAAGGCTGCCAGCCCGCCGCGAGACCGCGGATCGCCTCCGGGTCGCAGGCGCCGCCGTCGCCGGCGAAGTAGTGGAGCCGCACCGCGCGCTGCAGGCCGAGATCGTCGAGCGGCAGCACGTCGGGCCGCAGCAGGTTGAAGATCAGGAACATCTCCGCGGTCCAGCGACCGATGCCGCGCACCTGCACGAGATCGGCGATCACCGCCTCGTCGTCCATCTCGTCCCAGCGCGACGGGTGCAGCGAGCCATCGGTGAACCGCCGCGCGAGGTCGAGCAGGTACTCGCGCTTGCGCTGCGAGAGTCCCGCCGCGCGCAGGCGCCGCCGGCCCGCCAGCAGCTCTTCCGGGCGCATCGCGGGTGCGACGCGCAGGAGCTTCGTCCACACGCTGTCGGCGGCCTTCACCGAGATCTGCTGGCCGACGATCGACCGCGCGATCGTCTGGAACGCGTCGCCGCGGCTCCGGAGCGCGATGCCCGGATGGCGCCGGATGATCGCGCGCATGACCGGATCGGCGCCCGCGAGCGCGCGCTTCGCGCGGCTCCAGTACTGCGGCGTCGCGTGCGGATCGCCAGGCATCGACTCAGGAACGCGCGGCGAGCGGCAGGTTGGTGAGCAGATTCTGCGGCTTCATCCGCACCACATTCGCCTCGTCCATCGCAAGCGCGAGGTACACCGGCTTGCCGGCGAGGTCCCGACGCATGAGCGCGGCGTCGGCAAAATCGAGGCGGAAGAGCGCGAGCAGCTGGCGCATGCGCCCCGGGTCCACCTCGACGCCCCGCCACAGGTCGTTCAGGATCGCCGTGGATTGCGCGTCGAGCCCGACGTGCCACGACCAGCGCGCGTCCTCGACCTGCCGCAGCGGCGTGACCGACCCCTCCACGCCGACGAGGTGCCTCACCCAGCGCTCGAGCACGCGCGCGAGCGCCGCGAGCCCAGCGCGGCCGTAGTTGATCGCGAGCACCAGGTCGTGTCGCTGATCGCGCGCCCAGTAGAGCGCGGCATTGCCCTCGTCGAGCACGTCGAGCGCGGCGCTCTTGAGCGGGGCCTGCGCCTCGACGATCAGGCGCCCGAGCGCGCCGTACGCCGAGCCGCTTGCGTGCATCTCCACCGTCTCGAGGTCGGCGAGCATGATCGTGCCGCCCTCGACGCTCGCCTTCTGCTCGCGAAAGAGCAGCTCGCCGGCGCGCGCCTCGAGCGCATCGTCGACGCCGTCGAGCACGTTGCGCAGGACGATCTGCGCGAGCTGGTCGAGGAAGAGCGGCGGCACGCGCACGGTTTCCTCGGCGAAGATCCCCGCGTAGCACGCCTCGATCGAGTCCGCGCGCCGCAGGCGCGCGAAGAAATCGAGCAGCACGCGGTAGTTGAAGCGCGTGTCCGCATCCTCGATCGCCTCGAGCTCGCGCTCGGAGACGGCGCGGTCGGGCGTTTCGAGCAGCGCCTCGTGCAGCGCGCGCTCGCCCGGGCCGGAGTCCTCGATCGGCCGGATCTCGGGCCGCAGCAGGTAGGCGCGCAGGAAGTCGTCGGTCAGCGCGAGGCGCCCGGCGCGGTCGCGCGCAAGCAGGTGGAAGCCGGAGTTGCGCCAGAAGTCGGGCATGGGCCGCCGCGCGTCAGCGCGTTGCGGGGGCGCCGATGCGGGACCGCGTCCGCGGGCGCTGCGGTCGCGGCCGCGCCATGGCTCAGTGCGCGGCGAGCGCGAGTTCGAAGACGCGGCTGTGCGAGGACACGTGCTGGACCAGGAACTCCATCTGGTCCGCGAGGATGCGCCGGTTGGTGAGGATCAGGAACTCGGCCTTGTTCGGCACGTAGGGCGCGTAGAGCAGCTGCACGCCGGACTCCTCGGGTGTGCGGTTGCGCTTGATGCCGTTGCAGTGCCGGCAGGCGGTGACGACGTTCATCCACGAGTCGCGGCCGCCGCGCGACAGCGGTACGACGTGGTCGCGGGTGAGGCGCAGGAACGAGTAGTCGCCCCCGCAGTACGCGCAGATGTGCCGGTCGCGCCGGAAGAGCTCGCGATTGTTGAGCGGCGGCACCTGGGCGAACCCCTTCATCGCCATCGCCTTGCCGCGGATGGCGATGATCGAATGGCCGGAGATGCTCGAGCGCTGCCCGGTCGCGCGCGAGATGCCGCCGTAGACCGTGAACGCGATTCCGCCGAGGGTCCAGGCGACGAGGTTCTTCGCGTAGTAGAAGCACGCCTGCTGCCAGGTCACCCAGCGGTGCGGCACTCCGTGGGAGTCCAGGGTCAGGATGAGTGGCGTGTCGCTCGGCATGATCCGCGGCGCTTGGTCCGGCTGGCGCCGCGCACCCTGCGCGGCGGCGCGAGGATTGTGCCGCAAATAGAGCCCGTACGCCATGGCGCCCCGCGCGGGCGCTCGGCCGGCAGGCCCGACCTTCGCCCCGGCTAGTTCAGCTCGGTGGCCAACCGCCGGCGGTAGTCGGCAACCAGCTCGCCACGGTCGGCGGCGAGACTGAACACCTTGACCATCGCCGCGCGGGCGGCCTCGCGCTTCTCGGCGCGGTCGCGCCGGACGACTTCGAGCAGCTCCTCGAGCGCGCCCTCGTAGCTGCCCTCGGCGACGCGCCGCTCTGCGAGCGCCAGACGCGCATCGAGATCGGCGGGCTTCTCGGCGACGCGCGATTCGAGCTCCGCCGCGCCGGGAAGCGTCTGCCCCTTCTTGCCGAAGGCGACCTTCGCCGCGATCTGCCGCGCGCGCTCGTCGCGCAGCGGCTCCGGGATCGCCTCGACGAGCGGCTCGGCGCCGGCGAAATCCTGCCGCGCGACGAGGAGCTCGGCGAGGTCCATTGCCGCCGCCTCGTTGCGCTCGTCGAGGGCGAGCGCCTCGCGCAGCGCCGACTCGGCGGCCTCGAGGTCCCCGCGCGCCAGCGCCCGGCGCGCCGCCAGCCGAAGCACCTCGCTCGGGCCCGGAAGCAGCTGGGCGAGGAACTGCCTCACGGCGCTCTCCGGCAGCGCGCCGACGAACTCGTTCACCGGGGCGCCGTCGACGAACGCCTTCACGTTCGGGATCCCGCGCACACCGTACTGCGCGGCGATCTCCGGGTGCTCGTCGGTGTTAAGCTTGACCAGCACGAACCTGCCCGCGAACTCGGCAGCGACCTTCTCGAGCACCGGCGTGAGCGCGCGGCACGGCCCGCACCACGGCGCCCAGAAGTCGACGAGCACGGGCGTCTGCCGCGACGCCTCGATGACGTCGCGCGCGAACGTATCGGTGGAGGTATCGATTGAGTGCTTGGCCATCGGACGCTTTCCCTTCAAGCGGGTCTATGGGGGCGCATCGCCACATTTCAACCACCGCCCGGTCCGCTTGATCTGCGTCAAATCCAGGGCGCGGCGCTCCGCTACGGTAGCGCGAACGCAGAGAGGACAGAATGTTGACCGAACCGCAGAAGGCAGGGCTCGCGCGCGCGCTCGAAAACCGGCGCACGCAGCTTGCGCGCGAGATCGACGAGAAGATGGCCGATTCGCGGGCGCGGGGCGGGTCCGCGAACATCGACCAGATCATCGAAGGCGGCGACGCCGCGCTCGCCGACGCGCTTGCTGGCCTCGACCTGGCCGAGGTGCAACGCGACCTCGCCGAGCTGCGCGACATCGAGGCCGCGCGCGCGCGACTGGCTGACGGCAGCTACGGGACCTGCACCGACTGCGGCGAGCCGATCGCGCTGGCGCGCCTGGAAGCGTATCCAACCGCGAAGCGCTGCACCGACTGCCAGACTGCATACGAGCGGCAGCGGGCATCGGCCCGGCCACGGCTCTGAGCGTTCGGCGTCCTGCCTCCGACGCCGGTGTCGGCGTCGAGACACCGGGGCGGAGCCGTGACGCCTGCCAATTCCTCACGAATACCGGGCGCGCGCGTGCCGAGCCCGGCGCGCGCGCCGGGCTCGGCCTGCAGCCAAGGGCATGAAAAGAAAAGGCCCTCGGCGAACCGAGGGCCAAAGGCTTTCACCCCAAAGGAGGAGGAAAAACGGGCGAAAGTACCCTCGTATAAGCAGAGCGCGTGCCAGCGGCCGCCGCCGGGCCGCCGCGCGGACGCGGGCTGTGACGAGTTGCACGCTCGCAAGCGCTCAGAGCCCGAGATAGGCCTGCCGGACGCGGTCGTCGGCCAGGAGCTCGGCGCCGGTCCCCTGCATCACGATCCGGCCGTTCTCGAGCACATAGGCCCGCGCGGCGAGCTTGAGCGATGCAGCGACGTTCTGCTCGACGAGCACGATCGTGATGCCCCGCTCGTTCAGCTGGCGCACGATCTGGAACACCTCCTGCACCACGGTCGGCGCGAGTCCGAGCGACGGCTCGTCGAGCATCACGAGCTCGGGCTGACCCATGAGGCAGCGCCCGATTGCGAGCATCTGCTGCTCTCCGCCCGACAGCGTGCCGGCGGCCTGCCCGGCGCGCTCGCGTAACCGCGGAAAAAGCGCGTAGACCTCCTCGAGCGTCGCCGCGAGCCGCGGCCGCGCGCGCTTCAGCAGCGCGCCCATCTCGAGGTTCTCGCGCACTGTGAGCGTCGGAAACACTTGCCGGCCCTCGGCGACCTGTCCGATGCCGCGGTCGCAGATGCGATAGCTCGGCAGGCCGGTGATCTCCTCGCCCTTGAACCGCACCGAGCCTGCGCGCGGCGTCTCGATGCCGGCGATCGCGCGGATCAGGCTCGACTTTCCGGCGCCGTTCGCCCCGACGATCGCGACCACGCTGCCGGCCGCGGCCGAAAGCGAGACCTTGTCGAGCGCCTGCGCGTCGCCGTAGTAGAGGTCGAGCTCGCGCACCTCGAGCGTCACAGCGCCTCCGCGCCGAGGTAGCACTCCAGCACCGCGGGGTCGCGCACCACGGTCTCGGGGGTCCCCTCGCAGATCTTCTCGCCGTGGTGCAGCACCACGATGGTTCCGGCGAGCGCCATCACCGCGCGCATGACGTGCTCGATCACGAGGATCGTGAGCCCGGTCTCGGCGTTCAGCCGGCGGAACATGCCGACCATGTCGTCGACCTCGGTCGGGCGCAGCCCGGCCATGACCTCGTCGAGCAGCAACAGCCGGGGGCGCGTCGCCGTCGCGCGCGCCACCTCGAGCCGCTTGCGCTCCGGGAGCGTCAGGCTCGCGGCGAGCTCGCCCGCCTTGCCTTCGAGGTGCAGCAGCGCGAGCGCCTCCTCGGCCGCGCCCCGGGCGTCGCGGACGTGCCGATGCGCGTTCAGGGCGCCGACGACGACGTTGTCGAGCACGCTCATCTGCGGAAACGGCTTGACGACCTGGAAGGTGCGTCCGATGCCGGCGCGGCAGATCGCGTGCGGGCGCAAGCCGGTGATGTCGCGCCCGCCGAGCCTCACCGCGCCGGCGTCGGGCGCGAATACGCCGGCGATCAGGTTGAAGCAGGTGGTCTTGCCGGCGCCGTTCGGCCCGATCATCGCGACGATGCCGCCCTCCGGCACGTCGAAGCTCACCGCGTGCACGGCGCGCAGCCCGCGGAAGTGCTTGGTGAGTCCGGCGACCTCGAGCAGCGCCATCGCGTCACCGCCGCCGCGCGCGCTCGGCGTCCAGCCCGAGGCGCCGGGCGATCGGCGGCCACACCCCGTTCGGCAGGAAAACCACCACGGCGAGCAGGCAGGTGCCGTAGAAGACGTGCTTCACCCCCGGCGTGTCGATGCCGAGCCACGCCATCAGCTCGGAGAGCGAGTCGGCGAGCGGTGTGAGCAGGAACGCGCCGACGATCGGACCGATCAGCGTCCCGATCCCGCCGATGATCGGCCCGAGGATGATCTCGATCGAGCGGCCCATCGAGAAGATCTGCTCCGGGAAGAGGTTGTTGTAGTAGAAGGCGAAGAACACCCCGCCGAGCGCGGTGAGCGCCGAGGAGAGCGCCACCGCCGCCATCTTGTAGCCGAACGCGTTGATGCCGAGCGCTTCGGCGGCGGTCTCGTCCTCGCGGATCGCGCGCCAGTAGTAGCCGAGCCGGCTCACGAGCAGCATCCGGCAGAGCACGAGTGCGCCCGCCGCGAACGCGAGCATGACGTAATAGAACATCGTCGGCGAGCCGCGCAGGGTAAGGACGTCGCTCGTCTCGCGGTACGCGACCGGCAGGAAGAGCCCACCGCTCGCACCCGCCCACTGCCAGTGGTCGAAGCCGATCCGCGTGAATTCGGCGAACGCGATGGTGAGGATCGCGAAGTACACGCCGGCGATACCGAACCGGAACGCGAGCACGCCGATCACCAGCCCGAGCGCGGTGCACACCGCGATCGCCGCCAGCGCGCCGAACCACGGGTTCACCCCGAACTTCACGAACAGCAGCGCCGAGGCGTAGGCGCCGACGCCGACGTAGAGCGAGTGGCCGAGCGAGAGCTGCCCGGCAAAGCCCATCATGATGTTCCATGCCTGGCCGACGTAGGCGAAGTAGAGACACAGGATCAGGACCGATAGAACGTACGGGTCCGCGACCGCCGGCGCGGCCAGCAGCGCCGCACCGGCCGCGGCGAGCGCGGCGAGCGAGCGCCGCGGGATTCCCTCGAGCAGCGGCCTCACGCCCGCCTCCCGAGCAGCCCCTCGGGACGGAAGAGCAGCACCAGGATCAGGATCGCGAACGTCGCCATGCTCTTCGCCGAAGGCAGGATCAGCAGACCGCCGAGCGCTTCGCTCACCCCGATCACGAGTCCTGCGACGAGCGCCCCGGTCAGGCTGCCCATCCCGCCGACGATCACGATGATGAACGCGAGCAGCGTGTAGCCGGGCCCCTGCACCGGCGTGACGTCCACCAGCAGGAGGAGCATGCACCCGGCCGCGCCGACGCACGCCGCGCCGATCCCGAACGTGATCGCGTAGAGCTGCTTCACGTTCAACCCGACCACCTGCGCGCCGAGGTGGTTGTCGGCGCAGGCGCGGATCGCCTTGCCGGTCAAAGTGAAGCGGAAGAACGCGAACAGCGCCGCGGCAACCGCCAGCGCGGCGAGCGCCGCGTAGACGCGCACCTTGTCGATGATGATCTCGCCGATCGCGTACGAGTCGAGCGCGTACTCGACCTGGACGTTGCGCGCGTTGGGGCCGAAGATCAGGAGCTGCGCGTTCACCAGGATGATCGCCACCGCCACCATGAGCATGAACTGGGTGTGCTCGGGCCGCACGATGAACGGATTGATCAGCGTGCGCTGCAGCAGGTAGCCGGCGACGAACATCAGCGCGCCGATCGGGAACATCGCCACCAGCGGGTCCAGACCGAGCGCCGCGGCGAGCAGGATCGCGACGTACATCGCCGCGGTCATCATCTCGCCGTGCGCGAAGTTGACCACCCGGACCACGCCGAAGATCACCGAGAGCCCGAGCGCCATCAGGCCGTAGACGAGCCCGGTCAGCGCCCCGCTCAGGGTCGCGTTCAGGTAGAAGTCGAGCGGCATCGGCGCGGGCTCGCAGGGGCACGCGCCGGCCGCGGCGCGCGCGGTCGGGCCGCGCGAGCGCCTTGGCCGGGCGGTGCGCGGCGGCTCAGGCGGACTTGTAGTGCGGCCAGGGGAAGACCGGCTTCGCCTCGGCGCTCGCCGCCGGCAGCACCACGGTCGGGCGCTGGTTCAGGTTCTGCACGCAGGCCGACCGGTTGCCCTCGACCTGGCCCTTGGCGTTGAACTTGATCGGTCCGCCGATCATCATCCGCGTCTTGATGTCGGTCGCGCGGATCGCCTGGGTGAGCGCGTTCGCGTCGGTGGATTGCGCCCGGCGGAAGGCATCGGCGACGATCAGGAGCGATTCGAAGGTGTAGCCGACGTTGAGCGCGTGGAACATCAGCTTGTCCTTCGGGAAGCGCTTGGTGAAGGCCTTGTCCACGACTGCCGTGAGGGCGGCCTTCGGATCGTACCAGGGCACGTTAGAGATCGCGTAGTTCGCGAGCGGGCCGAGGGTCTTGTAGTACTGCTCCTCGTACATGCCGGGCGAGCCGGGGCTCACGATGCCCATCATGTTCCAGCGCTGCTTCACGATCTCGCGGCGCAGCAGGATCGCGTCGTTCAGGCGGCTCACCAGCAGCATGAAATCGGCTCTCGTCGCCTTGGCCTTCGCGATCTCCACCGAGAGGTCGCGCGCGGCGAGGTCGTAGCTGATCGTCTCGACCACCTTGAACGGCAGGAAGTCGAGCTTGGGCAGCGCCGCGCCGATGCCCTTGCGCATCGCCTGGCCGAAGGTGTCGGTGACGTGCATGAAGACCGCGGTGCGCGGCGCGGTGTTGGTCGCGCGGAAGAGATCGCCGATCAGCGCCAGGCCGTCTCCCACAATGTCCCGCGCAGTCGGGAAGTTGCGGAAGACGTACTTGTAGCCCTGCTCGGTGATCTGCGGCGCGGCGGCGATGTTGATCACGAACGGCACGCCCTTCTGCTCGGCCACCTGCGCGATCGCGGCGGCCGCGCCGGAGTCGAACGGGCCGACCAGCACGTGCGCGCCGTCGTTGATCAGCTTCTCCGCGCGCGAGCGCGCGACGTCCACGTTGGTCTCGGTGTCCGCGTGCATGAGCTTCAGCGGCACCTTGTAGCCGAGCGCGCCGAGCGCCTCGGCCGCGATGTCGGCGCCGCGCTTGCACGACTGGCCGATGAACGCCTGGGGTCCGGAGACCGGCAGCAGGACGCCGACGTTGAGCGCGCTCTGCCCGCGGACGATCGCGGGAAAGCCGACGCCCGAGAGCGCGGCCGAGGCCGCGGCCGCCTTCAGGATGCGGCGGCGCGAGCGCATGCGGCCGGTGGTGGGGTTCTGCATGAAAGCCTCCTCTATTCGCGTGCGTTGGTGTGCCGGCCGCTTCGGATTGTGTGGGATCCCGGGCGAATTCGCCCGGCCGGCCGGGGCGCAAAAGTATGCCGGGCGATTCTCCCATCCGGCGCGGGGTTAGGCAAATTGCGCCACATCACGAAAACCTATAATGAGCGCATGCAGGTCGCCGAAACGATCGCTCTTGCCGCCGGGCTCGCGTGGGCGAGCGGGATCCGGCTCTACCTCGTCGTCTTTCTCGCCGGCATGCTCGCGCGGCTCGGCTGGCTCGATCTGCCCGAGACCCTCGCGGTCCTGAGCCACCCCGCGGCGCTCTCCGCCGCCGGCTTCATGCTGCTCGCCGAGTTCGTCGCCGACAAGATCCCGGCCGTCGACTCGCTCTGGGACGCGGTGCACACCTTCGTGCGTATTCCGGCGGGCGCCTTCCTCGCCGCCGCCGCGCTCGGCCAGGCCGATCCGGTCTGGGTGATGGTGGCGGCGATCCTCGGCGGCGTGCTGGCCTCCGGCGCGCACCTGACGAAGGCGGGCACCCGCGCGATGATCAACGCCTCGCCCGAGCCGTTCACCAACTGGGGCGCCTCGCTCGCCGAGGACCTGCTGGTGCCCGCGGGGTTTCTCGCTGCGGTGACGCTGCCGCTCGTCTTTCTCGGCGCGACGGTCGTGTTCGTCGCGCTCGCGGCCTTGCTGCTGCCCCCGCCTCTGGCGCGCGTTCCGCCGCCCGCCTGCGCGGACCGACGGTGCGCTGCGGTCCTGAGCCTGCGCGCTCAGTGATCCTCGAGCCGCGGTAGCGACGGATCCTCGAGATCTCCGGTCTGCGGGTCGATATAGCCTTCCACGCCGAGGTCGGCCTCGGCCTCCTCGAGCGTGTCGGGGACGTCGAGCTCCGCATCGGCGCTGAAGCCCACGTCCTCGACGGCCGCAGCGAGGCTCTCGAACGGCCCGAACTCCTTGCCGGTCTGCTTCGACTGCCAGTAGAAGCCGTCCGGACGCTCGAGGATCCGGGCGTCTTCGAACTCGGGCGCGATCACCGGTTTGGCGCGTGGCATGGGGCCTCCTTGAAACGCTGAGCGCGACGTCCCATCTCGGCGCTGGATGAAATGGCCGCGCTCCGGTTCATTCTGATCCTGTCCGCCGTGGCTGGCAACCGGCCGGTCGGCCTACCCCGGCGTCCCCGGGAGAGCGTGTAACATCAAGGACATGGAAAAGCAGACGCAGTTCTCGATCTGGTATTTCGTCCTCGCGCTGCTCGCCATCGTCTGGCTGCACAGCGCGTGGACCGAGTACCGCACGGTCGAGCCGGTCTCCTACAGCGAGTTCCAGGGCTACCTCCAGCAGGGCAAGATCGCCGAGATCTCGGTCGGCGCGAACACCATCGAGGGCAAGTTCCGCGAGCCGCTGCCCGACGGGCGCACGCGCTTCGTGACCGTCCGGGTCGAGCCCGATCTCGCCCGCGACCTCGAAAAGCACGGCGTCAAGTTCGGTGGCGTCGTCGAGAGCACGCTGCTCCGCGACGTGCTCTCGTGGGTGGTCCCGGCGCTCGTGTTCTTCGGGCTGTGGTTCTACCTGATGCGGCGCTTCGCCGAGCGGCAGGGCCTCGGCGGCGGCTTCCTGCAGATCGGCAAGAGCAAGGCGAAGGTCTACATGGAGAGCGACACGAAGGTCACGTTCGAGGACGTGGCCGGCGTGGATGAGGCGAAGGAGGAACTGCAGGAGATCGTCGGCTTCCTCAAGGACCCGGGCAAGTACAGCCGGCTCGGCGGGCGCATCCCGAAGGGCGTGCTGCTGGTCGGTCCGCCCGGCACCGGCAAGACGCTGCTCGCGCGCGCGGTTGCCGGCGAGGCGGCGGTTCCGTTCTTGTCGATCAGCGGCTCGGAGTTCGTCGAGATGTTCGTCGGCGTCGGCGCGGCCCGCGTGCGCGATCTGTTCGAGCAGGCGCGACAGAAGGCGCCATGCATCATCTTCATCGACGAGCTCGACGCGCTCGGGCGCGCACGCGGCGCCTACCCCCGGTCTCGGCGGCCACGACGAGAAGGAGCAGACGCTGAACCAGCTCCTCTCCGAGCTCGACGGATTCGACGCGAGCCAGGGCATCGTCCTGCTGGCCGCGACCAACCGCCCCGAGATCCTCGATCCGGCGCTGCTGCGTGCGGGTCGCTTCGACCGCCAGGTGCTGGTCGACCGGCCGGACAAGGTCGGCCGCGTCCAGATCCTCAAGGTGCACCTGAAGAGAATCACGTGCGGGCCGGACGTCGACCCGGAGGCGATCGCCGCGCTCACGCCCGGCTTCTCGGGCGCGGATCTCGCCAACCTCGTGAACGAAGCCGCGCTGCTCGCCACGCGGCGTGCCGCCGAGCGCGTCGGCATGGCCGATTTCACCGCCGCCGTGGAACGCATCGTCGCCGGCCTGGAGAAGAAGAATCGGCTGCTGAATCCGCTCGAGCGAAAGGTCGTCGCCTACCACGAGATGGGCCACGCGCTGGTGGCGCTGTCGATCCCGGGATCCGATCCGGTGCACAAGATCTCCATCATCCCGCGCGGCATCGGCGCGCTCGGCTACACGATCCAGCGCCCGACCGAGGACCGCTTCCTGATGACGCGCGCCGAGCTGGAGAACAAGATGGCGGTGCTGCTCGGCGGGCGCGCCGCGGAGACGGTGGTGTTCGGGCACCTCTCGACCGGCGCCGCGGACGACCTCGCCAAGGTCTCCGACATCGCGCGCAGCATGGTGATGCGCTACGGAATGGTGGAGTCGCTCGGCCACGTGTCGTACCGCGACGAGCGGCCCGCGTTGCTAGCGGTGCCGGGCGCGCCACCGCCGGCGCGCGAGTTCAGCGACGAGACCGCGCGGGAAATCGACCGCGCCGTGCGCGAGCTCGTGGCGCTGGCGTTCGAGCGCGCGCGCGCGCTGCTCGTCGAGAAGCGCGACGTCCTCGAGCGCGGCGCCCAGCTGCTGCTCGCGAAGGAAACCCTGGTCGAGGAGGACCTGCGGGCCCTCACCGCTGCGCCGGTCGCGGCGGTGCCCGCCACGGCCGCGTAGGCGCGGCACGTGTCATCCGCGCGGACGCGGGGATCCAGGAAGCCGTTGAACGGACCCGAGCTGATCCCCGCGCTCGCGGGAGCGACGAGCCCGCGCGCGGGCTGCCGGGGCGCCTCGCCTACTCCGCTGCAGCCGGCGGCGCGGCCGGCGTACCGGTCTCCGAGTGGTTCTTGACGTCGCCGCGCTGGATGCTGCCGTAGGCCTCGAGCTGGCGACGCGCCGCATTGAACGCGTCGCGCAGCGCGACGTACACGTCCTCGTGATGATCGTGATTTACCACGATCTCCTTGCCCGGGACGGTCAAGGCGACGCGTACGGTGAACTGCTTGCCCTGGTGCTTGTGCCGGTGCGGCGCCTCGAGCACCACGCGGCAGCTCTGAATGCGGGGATAGACCTGCTCGAGCTTCTTCACCTTGTCGCGGACGCGCTCGTCGAGCGCCGCGGAGTGCTCCATATCGCGCACGGTGATCTGAAGTTCGGTTTGCATCGGCGACGTCTCCTCGTTGCAGCGACCGGATTCACGTCCAGGATACCGCGTTTGGCAGGCGCGCCAGCCGCCCCGCGTGCGCGCGCATGCCGAAATTTTCCGGTGCCGCGCCACGCGGCCGTCTCCCGCGCCGCGGAAATCGGTCGGCGGGCTCGCGTTTCCATCGATCCGACAAGGGGATATGGCGATGCGCCGGCACCAAAACCGTCGCGAGCACGCGTCAACCGATGAGCACCACCGGGCACGACACGTCGGCGAGCAGCGCCGCGACCGTCTCGGCCGCGTGCTCGCGCTTGCCTCCGGGCCACAGCAGGACGCGTGCGCGCTGAGCGCGGGCCGCGCGTTCGATGCTCGCCGCATCGGCGCCCGGCACCATCACGTACGCGGCGGCAGTGCCGCCGCGCGCGCCGAGGATCTGCCCGGCCGCGAGCCTGAGCGCGCGGAACGGCTCGGGTCCGCCCGCGGCGATGAGCACCGCGAGCTCGCTCTCGGCCACCCGCGCCAGCGTGTGCGCCACCACCAAGGCGCGCACGGCCGCGGGCGTGCCGTCGTAGAGCGCCGCGACGGTGCGGGCGCGCAAGGTCGGGAACCGCTGGCCCGGCTGCGACGGGCCCGCGCTGATCGACAGGTAGCGCGTGCGCCCGATCACCAGTAGATCCTCGTCGCCGGCGTAGGCCACCGCCGCGCGTACCGCCTCGCCGCGCGTCACCTCGAGCGTCCACGCGAGGCCGAGCGGCCGTGCCGTCTCGGCGAGCACCCGCCGCAGCCGCGCGGCCTGAGATTTCAGCGCACGCTCGATTTCCGCCGTGCCCACCGGCCGCGCGCTCGCGGTGGCGATGCCGAGCTCCTGCGCGAACGGCAGTGCAGCGAAGCGCAGCAGCTGCTGGTCCTCGACGAACAGGCCGACCAGCTCGGCGCCGAGCCCGCTCGCGAGCGCGGCCGCTGCATCGAGGGCCGCGCTCGGCGCGGTGGTTGCGTCGAGCGCCACCACCACCCGCCGGATGCGGACTTCGCCGCCCGCGTCCCTAGTCGCCACCGTGCCTCCGCGTCGTGTCCGCGCCGCCGGGTCGCACGCCCGGGCGCGCCCAGGAGCGCCGCGCGGACGAGAACTCGCGCAGCCGCACCGCCACGCGGCCGTTGACGGTCTCCTGCGGCCCCTCGCCCACCATGTCCGGCGAGCCCGCCGCCACGCCGGTCAGCAGCTCGATCGCCTCGTCGACCGTCGTCACCGGATAGACGTGGAACCTACCCGCGCACGCGGCGGCGGCGACGTCCGGGCGCAGCATCAGATGATCGACGTTCGACGCCGGGATCAGCACGCCCTGCGCGCCGGTGAGGCCGCGCGCGTTGCAGACGTCGAAGAACCCCTCGATCTTCTCGTTCACGCCGCCGATCGGCTGCACCTCGCCGAGCTGGTTGATCGATCCGGTGACCGCGAGCGACTGGCGCACCGGCAGGCCCGCGAGCGCGGAGAGCAGCGCGCAGAGCTCGGCGAGCGATGCGCTGTCGCCGTCGACCTCGCTGTAGGTCTGCTCGAACACCAGGCTCGCGGCGAGCGAGTGCGGCCGATTCGCCGAGTAGCGCGCGGCGAGAAACGACGCGAGGATCAGCACTCCCTTCGAGTGGATCGCGCCGCCGAGCTCGACCTCGCGCTGGATGTCGATCACGTGCCCCTCGCCGAGCCGCGCGGTCGCGGTGATCCGCGTCGGCTCGCCGAAGGCGTAGTCGCCGAGCGCGAGCACCGACAGCCCGTTCACCTGCCCGACCCTCGCGCCCGAGGTGTCGATCATGAGCGTGCCGCGCACGATCTCCTCGTGCACGCGCTCGCGCAGCCGGTCGGCACGGTCGCGGCTTGCCGCGTCGGCGCGATCGACGTCCTCGGCGGCGATCGCCGCACGGCCCGCCGCGCGCGCAAGGTGATCGGCCTCGGTGAGAAGATCGGTGATGCGCTGCAGGCGCGCCGTGATCTTCTTGCCGTCGCCGGCGTAACGCGAGCCGAAGTCCACCGTCCGCGCCACCGCGCCCGCGTCGAGCGGCATCAGCCCCTCGCGTTGCGCGAGCGCAGCGATCAGGCGCGCGAAGGTCTCGGTCGATGCCTCGGTGCGGTCGAAGTCGTCGGAGAAGTCCGCGACGACGCGGAAGAGCTTGCCGAAATCCGGATCGTAGACCTGCAGCAGGTAGTAGACGTAGCGGTCGCCGAACAGCACCACCTTCGCCTGCAGCGGGATCGGCTCGGGCTCGAGCGACACCGTGGACACGAGGCTGTACATCTCGCCGAGTGACTCGATGCGCAACTCCTTGCGCGTCAGCGCACGCTTGAGGCCCTCCCCAGGCGAATGGCTGCGCGAGCACCTTGATCGCGTCGAGCAGGAGGTAGCCGCCGTTCGCGCGGTGCAGCGCGCCCGCCTTGATCAGGCTGAAATCTGAGACCAGCGTACCGAACTGGGCGATGTGGTCGATGCGGCCGGTCAGGTTCTGGTAGGTCGGATGGTCGGCGAACACCACCGGCGAGCCGTCGGGGCCGCCATTGTCCACGAGCACGTTCACCGCGTAGCGGCGCAGCGACGGCTCCTCGCGCTGCACCAGCCGCGCAATCGCCGCCGGCGCCTCCGGGTGCTTGCGGAAGTCGTCGGCGTGGTCGAGCACGTCGCGCTCCACCGCCTCGAGATACTCGACCACCTTCGGCACGTCCGCGTAATCCGCCTTGAGCTCGTCCACCAGGTGTCCGACCGCTAGCAGCGTCATCTCGCGGTTAAGCGCCTTGACGCGCTCGATGCGTTCGGCGCGCCAGCGCATCACCTCGCGCACCAGCCTCTCGAGCTTGCCCTGCAGCGCGACGATCGACGCCTCGATCCGGCGCTGCTCCTCCCCGGAGAGCTTGCCGAACTCTTCCGGGCTCATGACCTCGCCGTCCTTGATCGGCGCGAACGAAAACCCGGTCGGCGTGCGCAGCAGCGCGATGCTCTGCTCGGCCGCCTCGTGCCCGAGCGCACCGAAGGCGTGCTCGTGCCGCTCGTTGAACTCGGCGTCGATCGCCTCGACCTTCGCGGTGTACTCCTCGCTCTCGAAGATCGCCGGGATCGCGCCGCGCAGCGACTCGATCAGCCGCTCCATGTCCTTGCACAGGACATTGCCGCGGCCGGGCGGCAGCGCGATCGCGAGCGGCTTGTGCGGCTGCTGGAAGTTGTTCACGTACACCCAGTCGGCCGGGCGCGCCGCCTGCTCCGCACGCCGCGCGATCGCCGTGCGCACCAGGGTGTGCTTGCCGCTGCCGGGCGCGCCCATCACGAACAGGTTATAGCCGTCGCGCGCGATCGCGATGCCGAAATCCACCGCGCGCTTTGCGCGCTCCTGCCCCACCACGCCGTCGAGCGGCGCGAGCTCGGCGGTGGTGGCGAAGCGAAACTGCGCCGGGTCGCAGCGATGGATCAGGCGGTCGCCGGGCAGCGGCGCAATCATTGCTCCTCCTTCTCGGTGACGCCGCCCGTGGCCCGATCCACGGTTGCGGCGAGCGCGGCGAGCGCCGGCGCGATCTCCACGGGATACGGCGGTGCGGCGTCGGCCAGCGTGCGCAACCGCGGCGGCAGTCGCTCGAGCTCGCGCCGCGTGTGCGCGCGGATCGCGGCGAGGTCCGACGCCGGGCCGACACGCCGGCCGTCGCGCATCGCCGGCACGAGCAGCGGCTCGCCCGCGCGCCGGTCGGCGTCCAGGGTCACCACGTCGCGCGCAAGGGTTCCGTCCCGCGCGTACTCGCGGTACACCTGCTTGCGGCCAGGCCAGGTGGCCTTGCCCGCCGAGCGCTTGCGGCGCGGCTTACCTGCGTACTCCTGCAGCTTGTAGACCGCATCGAGATACGGTGCGTCGGCCGAGGTGACCAGACTCGTCCCGACGCCGAAGCTGTCGATCGGCGTGCGCGCGAGCGCCTGCACGCGATACTCGTCGAGGTTGCCGCTCGCGAAGATGATCGCCTGCTCGAGACCGCCGGCATCGAGCACCGCACGCACCTCGCGCGCGAGCGCGCCGAGGTCGCCGGAGTCGAGCCGCACGCCGCGCACCTCGATGCCGCGCGCGCGCAACCGCGGCGCGAGCTCCACCACCTTGCGCGCGGCGGCCACCGTGTCGTAGGTGTCGAGCAGCAGCACCGCGTTGTGCGGGAAGGCGCCGGCGAACGTCTCGAACGCGGCGGCCTCGTCGTCGTGCGCCTGCACGAACGAATGCGCCATGGTCCCGAACACCGGGATGCCGAACGCCGGGCCGGCGAGCGCGGTCGCCGTGCCGTCGAAGCCGGCGAGGTAGCTCGCCCGCGCGGCAAACAGTCCCGCCTCGGCGCCGTGCGCCCGGCGCAGCCCGAAATCGATCAGCCGCTTGCCCCCGGCAACCAGCACCGCCCGCGCCGCCTTGGAGGCGACCAGCGTCTGGTAATGCACGAGGTTCAGGAGCCGCGACTCGAGCAGCTGCGCCTCCGGGAGCGGCGCGGTTACCCGCACCAGCGGCTCGTTCGGGAAGCACACCGTGCCCTCGGGAACCGCCTCGACGTCCCCGGAGAAGCGCAAGTCCTGCAACCGCTCCGCGAACCCGGCATCGAAGTGGCCGCTCGACGCGATCCAGTCGAGCTCGGCGGGGCCGAAGCGCAGCTCCTCGATGAACGCGAGCGCCTGCGCGAGGCCGGCGGCGACGAGGAAGTTTCGCCCCGGCGGAAGCTTGCGCACGAAGAGCTCGAACACCGCCGGCGCGGTCATTCCAGCGGCGTAGTACCCCTGCAGCATCGTGAGCTGGTAGAGGTCGGTGAGCAGGGGGCCGTATCTGCTGGCGGATGCGTACATTGCTCGGCGGTGGCGATCGGGCGAACGGGGCGGGGACAGACACACCGCCACGCTCGCCCGGATTGTGCGGCCCGGCCGGCGTCCAACGCCATGCCTGCCGTCACGCTAGCGCCCGCAGCGCGTGCCCGCTTGACCCAAATCAAACGGAAAAGCGCTTTCGTGTCAGCGTGTTGCCGGACTGCCAGGGACGCGAGCAGGGGTCAATCGCGGAGGATACTGCGCGCGTGCGTCAAGTGCTCGGCCGCTCGGATTTCCTCGCCCACCGAATGCCGCGTCGCCTCCTCGAGCAAACCGTGGATGGTCTTCAGGCTCGCCCCGATCCAAGCCGGCTTGGTGTTCGACGAGTAGAGGGTGCGGCGCAGCGTCTGCAACTCGTCGTGCAGTTCGCGCAGCAGCGGATCGTCGCTGCGCGCGCCGTCCACCCGCCGGGAAAGCGACTTCAGGAGTGCAATGACCGATTCGGTATCGAGATCGGCATAGCGGTCCGCTTCGGGTGGCGGGGTACTCGCCGGCGCCGGCGGGACGCTCGCCGCGGACGGCGGCGCGGGCGCGCGGGGCGGCGGCGCGCTCGCGGTGGACGGTCGCGTCGTACGGGGCGGCGGCGAACTCGCGGCGGGCGGCCGCGCCGGGTCGGCTTGCGCGGCTGCCGCGCGCGGCGGCGGCGGGGCCACCGCGGGTGGGCGCTCGGGCGCTCGCGCGGCGGGCGCAGACGCCGGCCGCACCGCCTGGCGCGGACGCGCCTCGCTCTCGGTGGCAGTTCGTCCGGTCGCGCCGCAGGCCGCCTTCTGCGCACCCAGGCGCGCCACGGCCTGCTGCAGCTCCTCGCGCAGTCCCTGCGGGCGCGCGCGCGGCCCGCGTTTCCCGCCGCCGGTGCGGGTGGCCGCTCGGGCAACGGGTAGCGTTGCGCGACCTCGTCGAGCTTGCGGCCCATCTCGGCCTCGAGGTCGATGCCGAGGCGGTCCGCGAGCCGCAGCGACTGCAGGAGCACGTCAGCGATCGCCGACGGCACGCGAGGATCGGGAACGACCCGGTCGGGCGGCCTCTCCCCCGACCACTTGAAGAGCCCGAGCACGGCGCCCGCCTCGCCCGCGAGCGCCATGGCGAGGATGCGCGGGCTGTGATCCCATCCCCGCTCGGCCCCGAATGCGGCGATCCGCCCCTGCAATCCCTTCAAGTCCATCGCCTCGGTCCCCCGTCCAGCCAACGCTCCGGCGAATGATGCGCTGCCGCGCCCCCGAACGCCAGCCGTCCGGCACCGCCTTGCGTCACCGGCCCCACAAGCGCTCGGCCAGTCCGGACGCGCGGACGACCCGGGCATCGATTGCCGCGCGCAGCGTCGACGGCGAGGCGCAGATCGCGACGTACGACCGGGCGCGCGTGACCCCGGTGTAGAGGAGTTCGCGCGTCACCACGGCGGAGGGCTCGGGCGGCAGGATGAGCAGCACCGCGTCGAACTCCGAGCCCTGACTCTTGTGCACGGTCATCGCGTAGACCGTCTCGCACTCGGGCATGCGCGCCGGCGACAACCGTCGGATGCCGCCGGCCGGGTTCTCAAAGCAGACCGCCACGCCGCCCGGCACGTGCGGGTCCGGCAGCGAGATGCCGACATCTCCGTTCGACAGTCGCAGCGCGTAGTCGTTGCGGGTCACCATGACCGGTCGCCCCGCGTACCACGCGCGGTGCACGACCGCCGGGTCCTCGGCGGCGAGGCGCCGCTCGACCGCACGATTCAGCGCCTCGACGCCCAACGGGCCGCCGCGCACCGCCGCCAGCGCCCGGAAGCGCCCGAGCGCCGCCAGGCACGCCGCCGGCTCCGGGTTCGCGCGCACGGTGTCGAAGTAGTGGCGGTAGCCCGAGAAGACCGCGTCGCCGAGGGCTTCGGTGTCGACGGCAACGAGGCGCGCGTCGGCGCTGCCCGCGAGCACCGCCAGTATCGTCTCGGCGTCGCCGCCGCGCACCCCGGCCGCGAGACGGCCGATCCCGCTCGCCGCGCCGAACCGGTAGCTGCGCCCGAGCAGCACGATCGTGTCCGAAAGCGGAACATCGCGCGTGCCGCCGCCGGGCGGTACGGCCGCGCCGGTCACGCGTTCGAGCTCGGCGCGCATCGGGGCGGAGAAGCCGCGTGCGCCCGCGGCAATGCTCGCCAGGACCGCGCCCGCTTCCACCGAGGCGAGCTGGTCCTTGTCCCCGAGCAATATGAGGCGCGCGTGCGCTGGCAACGCGGCGACGAGCTTGGCAGCGACAGCGAGGTCGACCATCGACGCCTCGTCCACGATCAACACGTCGAGCGGCAGCGGATTGCGGGCGTCGAACCGCGGCGCGACCCCGGGCGCGAGCCCGAGCAGCCGGTGGACGGTCACCGCGCGAAGCCCGAGCGTGGCTGTGTCGGGGGTGCGCCGCGAGCGAAGCCTCGAGGCGCGCGGCCGCCTTGCCGGTGGGCGCCGCGAGGCCGACCGCGAGCCGCGCGCCGCCCGCCAAGTCGACGAGCGCGGCCAGGATACGCGCGACCGTCGAGGTCTTGCCGGTGCCCGGCCCGCCCGAGATCACGGCGAGGCGGCGCAGGCAAGCGACGGCCGCGGCGATCTTCTGTGCATCGTGCGTCTCGCGCGCGTCGGGAAACAGCCGGTCGAGCGCTCGCGCCAGCCGCGCGGGATCGCGCCGCTCGACCCACGCGCTCCGCGCGAGCAATGCCGAGGCTAGCGTCGTCTCGTAGTGCCAATACCGATGGAGGTAGAGCCGGTGTCCGTCGAGGACCAGCGGCGCGAACCCACCGGGCGAGGCAACGAGCGGCGAGCCGCGCAGAGCCGCGCCCAGCGCGTCGAGCGGCGGGACCGCGAAAGCGCCGTCGAGCGCGGGCCGGCCGGCAACGGCGGCAAGATCGACGCACACGTGCCCCGCGGCGGTCGCATCGGCCACCAGCGCGGCCGCGCCGCGCACGACCTCGTCCGCGCCCGGCGCAAGATGCGCGAGCACGCGCGCGAACTCGCCGGCGAGGAGCGGTAGGCCGGGGCGGCTCATCGCGCGTCCGCCAGGATCAGGCGCTCGGACGCCGCGAGGCAGGCGTCCAGATCGGCGACCAGGGCGCGCGCGGGCCGCACGAAGTGCACGCCGGCCGAAGGTCCGGCCTCGGGCCGCATGCCGCGCACGAACAGGTAGTACACGCCGCCGAAATGGCGCTCGTAGTCGTAGTCCGGTAGCCGAGCCGCGAGCATCCGGTGCACCGCGACGGTGTAGACGAAGTACTGCAGGTCGTAGAACGCCGCGGCAACCGCGGCGCCGAGGCGCGCCGGCGCGTAGTCGGCGAGCGTGTCGCCCAGCCAGTTCGTCTTGTAGTCGGCGATGTAGAAGCGGCCCTCGCGCTCGAACACGAGGTCGATGAAGCCGCGCATGAAGCCGCGCGCCGGCGCCAGCACGAGCGCGCCGATCGCCTCGGGCACGCGCGAGCCGAGGGCGCGCAGGGGCGCGAGCACCCGGGCGAGCGACCCCGCGGCGGTCTCCCCCACCGCATAGGTGAACTCCAGCTCGTCGACGCGCTGCGCGCGGGCGAGCGCTCGCAGCGTGAAGCCCGCGTCGTCGAGCCGCGTGTCGAGCACGTCCGCGACGAGCCCTGCCACCACCGGCGTCCACGAAATGTCGAGTGCGGCGGCCGCAAGCTCGCGCGTGACCGCCGCCTCGATGCGCGCACGGTCCGCGCCCGCAAAATCGAGCTGCTCGAGCACCCGGTGCAGGGCAGTGCCGAAACGCACGCCGCGCGGCGCGCCGAACGCGTCGCGGCGTTCACTGCCGCGCCCGGCCGGCGCAGCCGCGCCGAACCGGTCGTGGTCGTGCGCATCCACGTCCACGCGCGCAACGAGGCCGGAGAAGCTCGAAACGCGCCAGGCCGGCGCGACGCTCCCGCGAAACGCGCGCGCAGCGAGCGGCGGCGGCGCGGCCGGCCCGGCCCTGCTCGCGCCGCCGCCGCCGCCCGCGGGCAAGGGCTCGATCGCCACCGCACCCGCGGCGTCGGCGGCGAAACGCGCCATGCGCCGCGCGAGGGCGGCGTCGTCGATCTCCTGCCAGGCGGACGCGAGCGCGTCGAGCGGATCGCCGCTCGCGTCGCCCGGACCGTGCAGCAGCCAGCCGAGCGCGGAAGTCTCGGCGTCCTTGAGCCTGCCCCATGCAATCGTGCAGCGGTGACGCGCCCGCGTGAGCGCAACGTAGGCGAGCCGCAGCTGTGTGGCCAGTTCCTCGGCCGCGGCGAGCCGCCGGTGGCGCTCGAGATCGGGCCCGCCGAGGTCGACACAGGCGCCGCGGCCCGCGCCGCGCGCATGAAACACCGCCGCGTGCTCGCGCGCCGCGCGCGCCCGGCCGTCCCACAGGAACGGACAGTAGACCACCGGAAACTCGAGCCCCTTCGCGCGGTGCACGGTGACGATGTTCACGAGATGCTCGTCCGACTCGAGCCGCAGCTGCTCGGCGTCCGGATCGCGCACCGGACCGGCGCGTGCGTGCGCCATCGCCCGCGCGAGCTCGGCGAGATCGAGTCCCTGCTCCTCGACCATCCGGTGCAGGAGCTCGACCAGATGCGTCACGTTCGTCATGCGCCGCTCGCCGTCGGGCTGGGCAAGCAGGCGTGCCGCAATCGCCTCGCGCGCGGCGAGCTCGCGCCACATGCGCACGAAGCCCTCTGTTCGCGCGAGCGCGTGATAGGCGCGGAAGCGCTCCACCCACCCCTCCCATTCGGCGCCGTCGCCCGCGATGCGCGCGAGTGCCGCGGCGTCGAGCGCGAAGAAGTCGGTCGCGAGCGCCGCGCGCAGGAGCGCCTCGTTGCCGGGCGTCGCCGCGGCCAGCAGTACGCGCTCGAGCTCGACCGCCTCGTGGGACTGGAACACGCTATCCGCACCGTAGGTCACGCTCGCCAGCCCCTCGGCGGCGAGCGCCGCTCGGACGATGTCGCCGTCCGCGTGCCGGCCGACCAACACCGCGATGTCGCCGCCGGCGAGCGGCACTGGCGTCCGCCCCGGCGCCTCGAGCAACGCGGCACCGGCGCGCGCGCGCGCGAGCAGCCGCGCGATGTCGGCTGCGACCGCCTGCGCGATACGCAGCCGCACGGCATTCTTTTCCGCATCGCCCTCGCCGGCCACGTGCCAGACCGTGAGCGGCGCGGCGCCGTCGTCGCACACGAGCCGCGGGCGCGCCCGCGCGGCGGGCCGCACGGGCTGCAGCGCGATCTCGGGAATCACGAAGCGCCCCGGCCCGGAAAACAGCGTCGCCACGGCCGCGAGCAGCGGCGGATCGGAGCGCTGGTTGACGTCCAACGTGTAGCGGTCGTCCACCCGCTCTCGCGCGGCCAGGTAGGCGAAGACGTCAGCACCGCGAAAGCCGTAGATCGCCTGCTTCGGGTCGCCGACGTAGTACAGCGGTTGCCCGCTTCCCCCAGATGTGCTCGAGGATCTCCGCTTGCGTCGGATCGGTGTCCTGGAACTCGTCGATGAGCGCCGCGCGGTAGCGCGTGCGCAGCGTCGCGGCGAGTTCGGCCCCGCCCGCCCCGCGCAGCGCATCGCGCAGATCGAGAAGCAGGTCTTCGTAGCCGAGCTTTCCCAGCTCGCGCTTGCGGCGCGCGAGCGCCGAGCGGCAGAACGCGAGCGCCCGCTGCATGACGTCCCGATCCGCCGCGGCGCGCGCATCCTCGAGCGCCGCGGCGGCGTCGAGGAGCGCGGCCGCCCGCGAAAAAACGGGTGCACCGGCAGCGCGCCCTCCTTGGTCGTACCCTTGGCGAGCTCCGCGGGCGCGAGCTTGACCAGCTTCTTCGGCAATTGCGCGGCGCTGTCGCCGTCGAAGTATGCGTCGAATTCCGCCCACCACCGTGCCAGTCCGGCCGGCGGATAGCTCCCCCGGTGCAACCGGGCATTTGCGATCGCGGCGACGATCCTCTCGCGCTCGCCGCGCCACAGCGCGCACGCGTGCGCGAACGCGGCTGCGAGCCCGGCGCGCGCGGCCTCGGGATCGGGCGCCGCGGGCGGCGCGAGCACCTCGGCGTACGGCCGGTCGAGCGCCGGCGCGATGCGCGCGAGCAGCCCGCCGGGACCGCCGAACCGGGCGAGGGAGCTCGGACGCGCGCTCGGCGGACACCGCGGCCAGCTCGCGTCGCCAGAAATCCTGCGCCGCCGTCTCGCGCAGCGCGCTCTGGTCGGCCAGGATCTCCGCCGCGAACGGCCGGGCGCTCTCGAACGCATGGTCAGCGAGCACGCGCTGGCAGAAGCCGTGGATCGTGTGCACCGGTGCGAGATCGAAGCTCGCGATCGCGAGGTCAAGCGCGGCCAGGGCGTCTTCGCGATGATCCGCGGCGACGGCGAGCGCGTGCGCGATGCGCGGGTCGGACGCGCTACCGCTCGCGAGCGCCCCGCGGGTGTCGCCGAGCAGCGCGAGGATGCGCTCGCGCAGCTCGGCGGTCGCGGCGTTGGTGTAGGTCACGACGAGAATGTCCTCGATGCGGCACGGCCGCCCGTCGAAGCGCTTCTCGAGCAGCAGTCGCAGCACGAGCGCCGCGATGGTCCAGGTCTTGCCGGTGCCCGCGCTCGCCTCGACGAGCACGTTGCCCGCGAGCGGCGCGGTACGGAAGTCGAGCGGCGCGAATTCGGTCTCACGCATCGGCGCACTCGGCATCGACGAGCGGTTCGAATACCGTGCGCGCGAGCTCCGCGAAGCGCGCGCCCGGCGGGCCGGCGTCGCGAAAGGCGAGCGAGAGATAGGCATCGCCCGAGCACTCCTGCGCCCAAGCCTTGGCGGCGGCGCGCTCGGCGGCCGCCTCGCCCGCCTCGCGGCAGGTGGAAACGTAGACCAGAGCGGACGCCGGCGAGAACGGCAGCGGCTCGCAATCGCCGGTTGCATACAGCCCGGCGAGTTCCGCCAGGCGCGCGCGTGCCGACGGCGCGCGCACGAAGCTGAGCGCCGCACCGCGCGCGAGTATGCGCGTGCACGGCACCACCCTCCGGTGCGAGCGCGGCGAGCGCCAGGTGCTCGACCCAAGCGCCCAGGCGGTCGGCCGCCCGCAGCATGCCGACGCGCCAGGCAAGCCGTCCCTCGGCCATGATGCCGTCGAGCCGGACCGCGAGACGGATCGCGCCCAGGTCGAGCTCGGCCTCGATCGGCGGCGTGAAGCGCACGTGCTCGAGCGCGGCGACGATCGGCTCGATGTCCTCGAGACGGCGGGCGAGCGCGGCGTCGCCCGCCGCGCCGTCGGGCAGCAGACCGGCGCCGCGCAGAATCCGCCGCACATCGGCCGCGCCCCGCCCGGCCCGGCGCAGCTCGAATGCGCGCTGATCGACCGTCCAGCCATCGAGCTGCGCGAGCGTGAAGGGCTCCGCCGCGTCGATCGGGCCGCCGGCGGCCTCGAGCCGCAGCCCGAGCCGCTGCTCGGAAGAAGTGACGGGCCGGATTCGCGAGAAAGCGCACGAGCGAGGCAAGCGCGACGACCGGCGAGGCCGCATCGAGCGCCGGCAGCCGGCGCCCAGCGAAACGCGGCGCGGGCGTGGGCGGCGTGCGCTCGGCGTACTCCTCGGCATAGGTAAACAGCGCCGCGCCGGCGGTGCCGTAGCGCCGGCTGAACGGCTGCAGCGGGTGCTCGAGCACGATGGCACGCAGCGCGGCCTCGCGGCCCTCGGGCGCGATCGTGCGCCGCACGGCGTCGAGCAACTCGGCCACCAGCGGCGAGGGCGGCAGCGGCGCGTTGTCGCGCACGCTGCGGCCGGTGTAGCTCACGTACAGCGACTGGCGCGCGGCGAGCACCGCGTGCAGCAGCGCGTAGCGGTCCTCGTCGCGCCGCACCCGGTCGCCGGGTCGCGCAAAGCGTGCGGCGAGATCGAATCCCGGCTCCCGCTCGTTGCGCGGAAAGACACCGTCGTTCAGGCCGACGAGGCAGACGAGCTTCGCCGGAACCGGCCGGGCCGCGGCGAGCGCGGCGAACGTCACCCCGCCGGCGAGGAACGCGCTGCCAGCGAACGGCGCGGCGAGCGCGTCCTGCAGATGGGCCCGGACGACCGCGATCGGCACCACCGCGCGGAAGTCGGCCGCAGCCGCATGCTCGGCCATGCGCTCGAGCGTCGCACGGACCGCGATCACGGCGTCCACTTCGGTCTCGTCGGGCGCGAGGAAGGTCTCGAGCACGTCGCCGAGCAGCGCGCGCCACGCGGCGATCGTGCGCGGCGCGCGCAGCGCCTCGTCGAGCGCGAACACCTCTTCGGCGAAGCGCGCGAGGCGAGCGGCGAGCGCGGCATCGCCCCCCTCCACGCCCGCTACCGGAACGATTCCGGCGAAGACCTCGCCGCCGTCGTCCGCCATGGCGTAGCCGAGGAAGAGCCGCTCGATGCCGGCGCGCCAGCTGTGCGCGCGCGCCGGGGGGCAGGCCGAGCCGCACGCGCGCGCGCTCGTCGGCCCCCAGCGGATGCGCGCCCGGTCGACCCAGGCGCGAAGCGTCGCGAGATCGGCGGCCGCGATGCCGAAGCGGCGCGCGAGCACCGGCGCCTCGAGCAGCGCGAGCAGCGTCTCGGCCTCGAGGCGTCCTTCGTCGAGCGCGAGCAGCGCGACGAACGTACGCGCCGGCTCGCTCGCGGCGGCTTGCGCGCGATCGGCGATCGCGTACGGGATCCGCCGCGCGCGCGGCGCGGTGCCGAACACCGCCTCGACGTAGGGCGCGTACGCAGCGACGTCGGGCAGCAGCACGAGCACGTCGGCCGGGCGCAGCGCGCGGTCGCGCTCGAAGCGGTCGAGCAGCTGATCGTGCAGCACCTCGATCTCGCGCATCGGGCTGTGGCAGACCTGCACCGCGAGCGAGCGGTCCGCGGGGTCCCATGCGACGGGCGGCGCATCGGGCGCGCCGGGCTCGCGCAGGTTCAGGACGTCCGCCTGCAGCCGCGCGAGCAGCGTAGGCGCGGCAGCGGCGGCCGGGTCGTCGAACTCGCCGGCGGCGTCCGAGAGCTCGTCCGCCAGCGCCTCGATCAGGGCACGCCCGTGACCGCCGAGAGACGCGAGAAGGCGGTTTCCGGACTCGCGGTGCTCGGCCTCCGGCCCGGCTTCGGCGCGCGCCCGCGCCACGCGGCGCGGCGCATCGACCAACGGCCAGTACTCGCGGCACGGGTTCACGATCCACATGCGCACATCGCAGTGTTCGGCGATGGCGCGGAAGGTCGCAAGGTACGCGGGCGGAAGCGCCTCGACGGCGAACAGGTGCAACCGCTCGGGCAGCGCCGCGCGCGCCCCCGCATCGCGCGCCAGCGCGGCGACGAAAGCGCTCGCGCGGGTCCGATCGCGCCGCCTCCGGCAGTCCGTCGCGCACGGCGCGCCACAGCGCCGCCTGCCAGCGCTCGTCCGGACCGAGGCCGATCGTGCGCCCTTCGCTCCACGCCGCGATCCAGTCCGGCCGGTGCACGAGGTAGCGGTCGAGCAGCGCGGCAAGCCGCTCCGCGAGCTGGCGCGCGGCGAGCTCGTCGCCGGCGGCGAGATAGCGCTCGAGCGCGGCGTGACGCCGCTCGGCCGCGAGCGCCGGCAGCGCCGCGGCGACACGCCATACGAGGACCTCCGGCGCGAGCGGCGACTCGGCGGGCACTCCGGGCACGACCTTCGCGACGAGCTCCCAGACGTAGCGCGCGGGCAGCGCGAAGCGAAGCCCCGCCGCCACGCCGAGCCGATCGGCGAGCGCGAGCTTGAGCCAGCGCGCAACGCCGTCGGACTGCACGACGATCGTTTCCTGCTCGAGCGGCTGCAGCGGCGCGCCGCCGATCACACGCGCAAGCTCGGCGGCGAGGCGCTCGAGACGATTGCCCTGGAAGACGCTCAGCATCAGCCGCCGCCGGGCCGGTTCGCTCCTTCGGCGCCGCGGCGCGCGCGCTCGATGATCGGCGCAAGCAGATCCGGCAGCCGCGGCGGTCCGAGCTCCGCGAACGCGTAGGTGACGCGCACCACCGGCTGCGCGATCGCGATCAGCCGGCGCAGATCGACTGGGCTCGCGATCACCACGGCGTCGCACGGCGTCGCAGCGATCGTCGCCGCAAGCGCCTCGGTCTGCGCCTCACCGTAGCCCATCGCGGGCAGCACCGGCCCCAGGTGCGGGTGGGCGTCGAACACCGCCTTCAGGCTGCCCGCCGCGAAGGGCCGCGGATCGACCAGGGCCGCCGCCCCGCACCGGCGTGCGACGATCGCGCCGGCGCCCGAGCTCATGCCGCCGTGGGTGAGCGTCGGCCCGTCCTCGATCACCAGCACGCGCGCCCCCGCGATGCGCTGCGGGGCATCGGCGGTCGCCGGCATCGCCGCCTCGAGGATCACCGCGTGCGGATTCGCGCGGCGCACGCTCGCGCGCAGCCGCTCCACATCGGCCGCCGCCGCGGTGTCGAGCTTCGTGAGCACCACGGCGCCCGCGCGCAGCAGGTTCGCCTCGCCCGGATGGTAGGTGCGCTCGTGCCCGGCGCGCTGCGGGTCGGCCAGCACGATCTCCAAGTCCGGCGCGAAGAACGGCAGATCGTTGTTGCCGCCGTCCCACACGATCACGTCGGCCTCGCGCTCGGCCAGCCGCAGCACCCGGGCGTAGTCCACGCCCGCATACACGACCTGCCCGGCGGCGAGGTGCGGCTCGTACTCCTCGCGCTCCTCGATCGTGCAGCCGGCCGCGTCGAGATCGTCCGTGCGCGCGAAGCGCTGCACAGCCTGCGCCGCGAGGTCGCCGTAGGGCATCGGATGGCGCACGACCGCGACCCGCAGGCCCGCGCCGCGCAGGAGCGCCGCGATCGCGCGCGTGGCAGGGCTCTTGCCGCACCGGTGCGCACCGCGCACACCGACACCACCGGCACCGCGGCGCGCAGCATCGTGGCGCGTGCGCCGAGGAGCCGGAAATCGGCGCCGCAGGCGATCGCAACGGACGCCTCGTGCATGACGGTCTCGTGCGAGACGTCGCTGTAGGCGAAGACAACTTCGTCGATGCGCTCGGTCTCGAGCAGCCGGGCGAGCTCGGCCTCAGGGACGATCGGGATGCCGTCCGGATAGTGGCCGCCGGCGAGCGCCGGCGGATAGCGGCGGCCGGCGATCGACGGGATCTGCGCTGCAGTGAAGGCGACGACCTGGTACGAGGGGTCGTCGCGGAAGACGACGTTGAAGTCGTGGAAGTCGCGGCCGGCCGCGCCCATGATCACGACGCGCCGCGGATGTTCGCTCTGGGTCGGCATCGGTCGGTCCCAATCGATCGGTATCCGCGCACGAATGCGCGCAGACGCTATTCTCGCAGGAGCCGCGGCGCGCCGCGCCCGCTATCGTCCGAGCACCGCCCAGACGACGAAGACGAGCATCGGGATCATCGCGCTCAGGTCGAGCAGTTCGGCAGCGGACATGTCGGCTCCGTGAAGCGGCAGGAGCGCAGGAGTCTGTGCGGGACGGTGGCTCATGGCGCGAGCCCGGCAGCTCAACGCGCATAGCGCGCGAGCGCCGCCTCGAGCTGCCGCCGCACGGACTGCCGCAGCTCCGCGGGCGCGAGCACCTCGACCTCGGCGCCGTGGCGCAGGATGTCCATGGCGAGCTCGCGCGGATCGGCGTACGGCACTTCCAGGACGTAGCTGCCGTCGGGCTCGGTCCGGCCCTTCTGATCCGGGTGCCATTGCTCGGCGCCAACCCACCGCGCGCGCTCAGCCGTGAAGCGCAGCTTCGCCCACGCCGTCGGCCGGCCGGAGAAGATGCCGTAGCCGCCGGCGAGCACCTCGTCGAGCTCGGCATCGGCGACCGTCCGCGCGCGCTTCTCGAGCGTCGTCGCGCGCTCGATCGCGTCGACCGCGAAGCTGCGCAGGCCCTCGCGCAGGTGGCACCACGCATCGAGGTACCAGTTCTCGCGGTAGTGCACGAGGCGCTGCGGCGAGACCTCGCGCTCGGTCAGCTCGCCGCGGCCGCGGCCGCGGTAGACGAGGTGCAGACGCTGGCGCTTCAGCACCGCGCTTGCCACCTCCTCGAAGTGCGGCAGCCGCACCGCGCGGGCGCCGAGATGGATGATGCGGATGCGCCGCTCGATCTCGTCGGCCGAATGCTCGGCTGTGCCGAGCAGCCCGCGCAACCGGGCGAGCAGCGGCTTCACGTGCGGCTCCAGGAGCCCCGGCTGGAGATTCACCAGCAGATGCTGCATCGTGAGGAGCGCCAGGATCTCAGAGGCGTTGAGCCACATGCCCGGCAGCTCGTAGCGCGGCGCGTCTGGGCTGGGCGACACGTAGCGGTAGCCGTGCCGCTCGCGGTCCCACTCGATCGGCGCATTCAGCCGGTCGCGCAGATACTCCAGGTCGCGCTTGAAGGTCGCGCGCGAGACGCCGAGCGCCTCGCGGATCTCGTCGCCCCGCACCACGCCCTTACGCGTGAGCAGCTGGTGGATCTTGTAGAAGCGTTCGGTGCGGTCCATGGGTCAAGCGGGCGCCCCGCCTCGGCGCGCGCCCTTCCAATCGTACAGGAGAGCGTCTGCCGAGAGCGAAGGCGGCTTGGGCACTGGATCGGCGGGCGGGAATCTCGCCTCGTCTGCTGACGGCCGGCTGCAACGGCCGTTCCGGCGTTGCGAAGCGAGCCGCGGCGTTCGCGCGCCGGCGCCAAGCGAGCGACGCCGTTCCGACACTGTTGACCATTTTTTCACGACGCGCCGCAAGAATCGGCCGTAGCGCCGGGGGCGCGGTTGCGCCGACCCCGCCGCGATGCTACCGTCATAGCGAATAGAAATCCTTACTGCACGCGGCCTGCGCTCCACGGAGGCAGGCGGGTCTGTAAAGGGCAAACCCACCGAAAGGTGGGGACGCAAAATCACCGGTCTACCGGACCTGGAAGGTCCTACGACAGCGGGATTGCCAGACCGACGCGAGTCAGGTGCCCGAGCACCGCTCCGTCAGCCCCAATCCCGCATCAGGATCCCTTCGGTCTGCCGCCGGTGGCGGCGCGTCGGCGCCGGTGCATCGAGCACGCGCCGGACCGGGTTGCGAGGCGGCCGCAGGCGACGGCGGGCACGTCCCGCCAGGAGGAAGGAAGATGGCCGCTACATTGCCGTCCAACGTGGTCGCGCTGGGCAGCCACGACAAGTCCGCCCGTCCCGCAGGGGCCGGCGATCCGTTCGCCGTCGCGCGCGAGTGCCGCGAGCTCGCCGTCAGCCGGCTCGCAGCCGCGATGCGCGCGACCGTCGGCAAGGTCGAACAGGATCTTTTCGAGCTCGCGTACAACTCCACCGACCGCGAAACCCGCAACCAGTACTTCGAAGCGCGCGACGACTGCCGCGTCAAGCTGCCGGCGTTCTGTTCGAAGCTCGAGGGCGAGTTCGTCAACCAGTTCAACGCGAAGGCGCGCCGCGACGGTGCCCGGCGGCCGCCCGCTCCCGGCGCGCCCGCCGACGCGATGGAGCTCTCGCTCGTCGAGGACGGCGTGCTCGAGGACAACATCGCGCTCGGCAACCTGGTGGCCAAGCTGCGCGACGTCAACAAGGACGCCCTCTACGCGCTCACGCGGCGCATGGCGGTGGTGCTACAGAACCCGCAGCTCGAGGACATCGACAATCCGCTCGGCCCGGAGACCATCGGGGCGGCGATCAAGGCCGCGCTGGGCGAGTTCAAGCTCGGACGCAAGTCCAAACCGACCGTCGTCAAGCTGATCGAGCAGTACCTGATCGACGAAGTGGAGACAATCTACGCGGACCTGAACGATCTTCTGATCCAGCGCAACGTTCTGCCGCAGATCCGGCTCGGCGCGCGGCGTACGCAGTCCGCGCCGAACGCGGCGCGCACTGCGACGTCCGACGGCAGGGCGCCCGACCTCCTCACCGGGGACGCGAAGGACTGGTTCGCGTTGCTGCAGCAGCTGGTCAGCGGCGGCGCCGTCGGCGCGCCGGCAGCCGGCGGCCCGCTGGCGGCCGCCGGCGCGCCGGCGCCGGGCGCGCAGTGGCCGGTGGCCGCGCCGCAGATCAGCGCCGCCGCGCTACAGGGGCTTACGCAGCTCCAGCGCGGAAGCGTCGAGGCGCTCGGCGTCGCGGCGCGGGCGTTCGACCCCGCGATGCTGCTCTCGGGCAAGGCCAACGTCCTGCGCGACATCAAGGGCACCAACGTGACCGAGGGCTTCGCCCAGGTCGACGCGATGACGATCGACATCGTCGCGATGCTCTTCGACTACGTCTTCGACGACAAGCGCATCCCCGACGCGATCAAGGCGCTGATCGGGCGGTTGCAGATTCCGATCCTGAAGGTCGCGATCCTCGACAAGAGGTTCTTTTCGGCGAAGAGCCACCCCGCCCGGAAGCTGCTCGACGCGCTGGCCGCATCGGCAGTGGGCTGGACCGGTGCAGCCGACGCGACCGATCCGCTGTACGGAAAGATCGATAGCATCGTCCAGCGCGTCATCGCCGGGTTCGACAGCGATGTCGCCGTTTTCGAGGACATGGTCGCCGAGCTGGAGTCGTTCCTCGATGACGAGGAGCAACGGCTGGCCTCCTTCTCGGAGCAGTCGGCCAAGGTCGTGCACGAGCGCGAACGCCTGGAGATCGCGCGGGTGATCGCACACGACGAGGTACAGCGGCGGCTCGAGACGCGCGAGATGCCCGAGGCGGTGAGCGTGTTCCTGCAGCAGAGCTGGGAGAAGGCGCTCATCGTGAGCTACGCCGCGCACGGCGAGGGCAGCGAGCACTGGGCGCTCACGCTCGCCACGATGGACGACCTCCTGTGGAGCGTCACGCCGAAGGAGAACGCAGAGGAGCGCAAGAAGCTGGTGGGTCTACTGCCGACGTTGCTGAAGCGCCTGCATGCCGGCATGGATCTGATCGCGCTCGCGCCCGAGTCGCGCAACCGATTCTTCGCCGAACTGGTGCGCTGCCATGCGCAGGCGGTGAAGTCCGGACTCGGCGCGCACATGCCGCCACCGCCGCCGCGGCTCGAGGTCGTCGTCCCGGCGGCGGCGGCGCCGGAGGAGCCGGCCGAACCCCAGGATGTGTGGGACGGGGACGCGGCCAACGCCGACGCTCCGAAGCTCGTCGCCACGCGTGTCAACCAGGGCGACGTCCTGATCGAGGAGATCAAGATCCAGGGACCGGGCCGGCTCGAGGACGAGGACCCGCGGCGCAAGTGGGACAACTACGTCTCGAGCCTGGTGCGCGGGATGTGGGTCCAGTTTCTGCAGCAGGACGGAGCGACCATCCGCGCCAAGCTGACCTGGATCAGCCCGCTCAAGGGCATCTATCTCTTCAGCAACCCGAGCGGCGCGCGTGCGCTCGCCTTCGAACCCAAGGCGCTCGCCGAGGCGTTCCGCCGTGGCCGTGCCGAGGTCATCTCCGACAGCCCGCTGGTCGAGAGCGCCATGAACAGCATGGTGAGCTCGCTCGAGCAGCGCCCGCTGACCGTGTGAAGAACCGTCTCTCCGCGTGGGGCCGTGGCGGCAGCTTGCGCCCGGCCCTTCTTTTCTTCCTTGCGCCGGACCGCCGCGGCACAGTCGCAAAGCGCCGCGGCGCGCGCGGCGGCGGCGTGAAAGACGCCCGCCGCGCGGCAGTCGCCGGCGAACCGGCTGGCATGCCGATTGCTGCTCTATAGGGCGTAAACTGCCAAGGAGGATTGCCATGCTGACCCTGATGAAGGACGAAGCCGTCAACCTGGCCGAGAAGACCGGCTGGACCTTCGATTTCGCGGCTGGGTTCCTCGCGGGCGAGAGCGCACAGGCCCGTCGGCGCGTTCCCGCGCCGGAGCTGCTCGGCGGGACCGACGACTACGCGCTCGGCGTGCAGATCGGCTTCCACTACGGCGAAGCCTACCTCGCCTGGTAGGCGCTGAATCCCCGACGGGTGTTGCACGAGCGACACCCGCGGGCGGACCGGCGAACCGCCGCGCCGGTCGCCGCCCCGCCGGCGGTCTGCCCGAGCGCAGCATCCCCTTCTGCGCGTTGCATTAGACTTGCTCCGTTCCGGGCTCTCGCACGGGGAGCGTGCGCGTGACGGCAAGACCCTTTCGGATTCTCGGCATCCAGCAGTTCGCGGTTGGCGGCCGCGACAAGCGGCAGCTCGCGCGCCTGTGGATCGACACCCTCGGTCTGCGCGTGACGGGCGCCTACCGCAGCGAGCGCGAGAACGTGGACGAGGACATCGCGTCGATCGGGAGCGGGCCGCTCGCTTGCGAGGTGGACCTGATGCAGCCGCTGGACGCGCTGAAGAAGCCGGCGGTGCACGAGCCGCCGCTCAACCACGTCGGGCTCTGGGTCGACGATCTGCGCGCCGCCTACGAATGGCTGCGAAGCGCGCGGCGTGCGGTTTACACCCGGCGGCATCCGCCAGGGCGGTTCGGGCCATGACATCTGCTTCATCCACCCCAAGGGCGACGATGCGTTTCCGATTGGCGGCGAGGGCGTGCTGATCGAGCTCGTGCAGGCCCCCCGAGGTGATCGCAGCGTATCGTCCGGCCGGGTGAGGAGGGCGGCTGCGTGCGCCGCCCCCCCGATCACGCCTCGCTCGTCGCTTGCTTGAACTCGAGGATCGGCTGATCCACCGCCACGCTCTCGCCCTGACGGGCGAGCACCGCGGCGATCACGCAGTCGCGCTCGGCCTTCAGCACGTTCTCCATCTTCATCGCCTCGATCGCCGCCAGCCGCTCGCCGGCCTTCACCTCTTGCCCGGGCTGCACCGCGACCTCGGTGAGCAGGCCCGGCATCGGCGACAGCAGGTACTTCGACAAGTCCGGCGGCGGCTTGTGCGGCATCAGCGCCAGGAGCTCGGCGCCGCGAGCGGTCATCACCATGGCGTCCACTTGCGCGCCCCAGTGGACGATGCGGTAGCGCAGTCCCCGCCGCTCGAGCTGCAAGACGAACGGCCGGCCGTTGCAGGTCCCGGTGAACAGCGGCTCGCCGAGCTTCCACGCCGAGCGTAGCTCGTAGACGGTGCTCTTGTGCTTGATCCGGTACCCGCCGTCGATCGGCTCGACCTCGACTGCGTACTTGTCCGTGCCGATCAGCACGACCCATTGCGCGTTCACTCGGCGTCCGTGGCCGGGCATCTGTCCACTGATCTGCACCGCGCGGTCGATGTAGCGCCGCCGCGCGAATGCAGCGACCACCGCCAGGAAAACCGGGGCGTCGTGCGGCGCGTCGGCCGGGTTGAATCCGGCCGGATACTCCTCGGCGATGAACCCGGTGTTGAACCGGCCGGAGACGAAACGCGGATGCTGCAGCACCGCGGCGACGAATGGGATGTTGTGCGACACGCCGCGGATGTAGAACGCGTTCAGCGCCTCGCGCATACGCTCGAGCGCCTGCTCGCGAGTGGCGCCGTGCACGATGAGCTTGGCGATCATCGAATCGTAGAACATCGATACCTCGCCGCCCTCGTAGACGCCGGTGTCCACGCGCACCTCGGCCGGGACCTCCGCAGGCGGCAGGTAGCGGATCAGCCGGCCGGTCGAGGGCAGGAAGTTGCGGAACGGATCCTCGGCGTTGATGCGCGCCTCGAGCGCCCAGCCCTCCAGCCGGACGTCCTTCTGCCCGAGCGCGAGTCGCTCGCCGGCGGCGACGCGGATCATCTGCTCGACGAGGTCGAGTCCGGTGATCATCTCGGTGACCGGATGCTCGACCTGCAGCCGGGTGTTCATCTCGAGGAAGTAGAAGTTGCGCTTGGCGTCGACGACGAACTCGACGGTGCCCGCCGACTGGTACTGCACCGCTCTTGCAAGCGCGACCGCCTGCTCGCCCATCGCCTTGCGCGTCGCCGCGTCGAGGAACGGCGAAGGCGCCTCCTCGATCACCTTCTGGTGCCGGCGCTGGATCGAGCACTCCCGCTCCCACAGGTACACCACGTTGCCGTGCGCGTCGCCGAGCACCTGGATCTCGATGTGGCGCGGCTCCTCGATGAACTTCTCGATGAACACCCGGTCGTCGCCGAAGGCGTTCCTCGCCTCGATGCGGCAGCTCTGGAAGCCATCGCGCGCCTCGGCATCGCCGCGGGCGACCCGCAGCCCCTTGCCGCCCCCGCCGGCCGAGGCCTTGATCATCACCGGATAGCCGATCTCGCGGGCGATCGCCACTGCATGCTCCGCGTCGCCGATGACGTCCGTGTAGCCGGGGATGGTGTTGACCCGGGCCTCCTCGGCGAGCCGCTTGGAGGCGATCTTGTCGCCCATGCGCTCGATCGCGTGCACCTTCGGCCCGATGAAGGCGATGCCCGCCTGCTCGAGCGCGCGGCAGAACGCGGCGTTCTCGGACAGGAAGCCGTAGCCCGGGTGCACCGCCTCGGCGCCGCTCGCGCGGCAGGCCTCCAGGATGCGCTCGATCACGAGATAGCTCTGCGCCGACGGCGGCGGTCCGATCGGCACCGCCTCGTCGGCGAGTGTGACGTGGCGCGCGTCGCGGTCGGCCTCGGAGTACACCGCGACCGTCGCGATCCCCATCCGCCGCGCGGTCTTGATCACGCGACAGGCGATCTCGCCGCGATTCGCGATCAGGATCTTCTTGAACATGTCGTTCTTCTCTTCTTCACAGTGCGCAGCTTTCGACCGGGCGCTGCCGTCCTCGTCAGCGGCTGCGTGCGGCCGACGCCTGGGGTCCGCCGCGCACCGGCTCGCCTCGCCTCCCGGCCCGATGCGGAGAACCTCACAGCGGCATGTTGCCGTGCTTGCGCCACGGGTTCTCGAGCCGCTTGTCGCGCAGGACCTTCAGCGAGCGGCAGATGCGCCTGCGCGTCTCGCGCGGCTGGATCACGTCGTCGATGTAGCCGCGATGGCCGGCGATGAAGGGGTTGGCGAACTTCTTGCGGTACTCCTCGGTGCGCTCGGCGATCGTCTGCGGATCGCCCGCCTCCTTGCGGAAGATGATCTCGACCGCCCCTTTCGGCCCCATCACCGCGATCTCGGCCGACGGCCAGGCGAAGTTCACGTCGCCGCGCAGGTGCTTGGAGGCCATCACGTCGTAGGCGCCGCCGTAGGCCTTGCGCGTGATGAGGGTGATCTTCGGCACCGTGGCCTCGGCGTAGGCGTAGAGGAGCTTCGCGCCGTGCTTGATGATGCCGCCGTATTCCTGCGACGTGCCGGGCAGGAAGCCGGGCACGTCGACGAAGGTGACGATCGGGATGTTAAAGGCGTCGCAGAACCGCACGAAGCGCGCCGCCTTGATCGAGGACTTGATGTCGAGGCACCCGGCCAGCACCAACGGCTGGTTGGCAACGATGCCGACCGGGTGGCCTTCCATGCGTCCGAAGCCGATCACGATGTTCTTCGCCTGATCGGGCTGCAGCTCGAAGAAGTCCTGCTCGTCGACGACCTTGAAGAGTAGCTCCTTGATGTCGTACGGCGTGTTCGGGTTGTCGGGCACCAGCGTGTCGAGCGACGCATCGGCGCGGTCGGCCGGATCCTCGGTCGGCACCGCCGGCGGCTTCTCGCGGTTGCTCGACGGCAGGAAGCCAACCAGCCGGCGCGTGATCATCAGCGCCTCGACGTCGTTCTCGAACGCGAGGTCGGCGACGCCCGAGCGCGTGGTGTGGGTGACCGCGCCGCCGAGCTCCTCCGCGGTGACCTCCTCGTGGGTCACCGTCTTCACCACTTCGGGGCCGGTGACGAACATGTAGGAGGAGTCCTTGACCATCAGTATGAAGTCGGTCATCGCCGGCGAGTACACCGCGCCGCCCGCGCACGGCCCCATGATGAGCGAGATCTGCGGAATCACGCCGGAGGCAAGCACATTGCGTTGGAACACCTCGGCGTAGCCACCGAGCGAGGCGACGCCCTCCTGGATGCGCGCGCCGCCGGAGTCGTTCAGGCCGATCACCGGCGCCCCGGCGCGTAGCGCGTGATCCATCACCTTGCAGATCTTCTCGGCGTGCGCCTCGGAGAGCGATCCGCCGAATACGGTGAAGTCCTGGCTGAAGGCGAACACGAGCCGCCCGTTGATCGTGCCATGGCCGGTCACGACGCCGTCGCCGGGCACCTTCTGCTCGGCCATCCCGAAGTCGGTGCACCGGTGCTCGACGAACATATCCCATTCCTCGAAGCTGCCGGCGTCGAGCAGCAGCTCGAGGCGCTCGCGCGCGGTGAGCTTGCCCTTGGCGTGCTGCGCCTCGATGCGGCTGGTGCCGCCGCCGAGCCTGGCCGCGGCGCGCTTCTCGGCAAGCTGCTCGATGATCTCGTGCATGGCTCTCCCCCTAACAGCCGGTCAGAAAATCCCGCCGGCGAGGACTGCGGCGAACCCGAACGCCGGCCGTACGAAAACGGAGGCCCTACTCGTCCACCCCCCAGGAGAACAACGGGCTTCGCCCCCCGTATCCCCTTCCGCGCCGAGGCGTGGTCGTTCGACGGTGTGCCTTCGGAGGCTCGCTTCGTTCGCATCGCGATCAGACCGTCGCCGCACGCGCGGCCCGGATCGCGGCGAGCACCTTGCGCGCGGCTTCGGGAATCGGCGTCCCCGGCCCGAACACGCCCCTCACCCCGCACGCTGCAGGAACTCGTAGTCCTGCGCCGGCACCACGCCACCCACGAACACGATGATGTCGCCTGCGCCTTGCGCCTTGAGCGCCTCGATCAGTGCCGGCACGAGCGTCTTGTGCCCGGCCGCGAGGGTCGAGACGCCGACCGCGTGCACGTCGTTCTCCAGCGCCTGGCGCGCGGTCTCCTCGGGCGTCTGGAAGAGCGGCCCGATGTCGACGTCGAAGCCGAGATCGGCGAGCGCGGTCGCGACGATCTTGGCGCCCCGATCGTGACCGTCCTGCCCGAGCTTGGCGACCAGCACGCGCGGGCGGCGGCCTTCGTCCTCGCCGAAGCGGCGCACCTCGGCCTGCAGCGCCGCCCACTCGGCATCGTCGGCGTAAGCGGCGCCATACACGCCGGATACGCCGCGCGACTCGGCCTTGAAGCGCCCCCAGACCTTCTCGAGGGCATCGGAGACCTCGCCGACGGTCGCGCGCGCGCGCATCGCCTCGATCGAGAGCCCGAGCAGGTTGCCTTCGCCGCGTTCGGCAGCGCGCGTGAGCGCCGCGAGCGCCGACTGCACGGCCGCCCGGTCGCGCGTCGCGCGCACCCGCCCGAGGCGGGCGATCTGCGCGTCGCGCACCGCGGTGTTGTCGATCTCGCGCACCTCCACGGGCGTCTCCCGGGCGTTGCGATACTTGTTCACCCCCACGATCACATCCTCGCCGCGGTCGATGCGGGCCTGCTTTTCCGCGGCGCACTGCTCGATGCGCAGCTTCGCCCAGCCCGACTCGACCGCCTCGGTCATGCCGCCCATGCGGTCGACCTCCTCGATGATCCGCCAGGCGGCGTCGGCGAGCTCCTGGGTGAGGCGCTCCATCATGTAGGAGCCGGCCCACGGGTCGATCACGTCGCAGATGTGGGTCTCCTCCTGGATGACGAGCTGCGTGTTGCGCGCGACGCGCGCTGAGAAGTCCGAGGGCAGTGCGATCGCCTCGTCGAACGAATTGGTGTGCAGCGACTGCGTCCCGCCGAACACGCCTGCCATCGCCTCGATCGCGGTGCGCACGATGTTGTTGTACGGGTCCTGCTCGGCGAGCGACCAGCCCGAGGTCTGGCAGTGCGTGCGCAGCATCAGCGAGCGCGGGTTGCGCGGCGCGAACCCGCGCATGATCCGCCACCACAGCAGGCGCGCGGCGCGCAGCTTGGCGACCTCGAGATAGAAGTTCATGCCGAGGCAGAAGAAGAATGACAGCCGGCCGGCGAAGGCATCGACGTCCATACCGCGCCCGAGCGCGGTCCTCACGTACTCCCTGCCGTCGGCGAGCGTGAACGCGAGCTCGAGCGCCTGGGTCGCGCCGGCCTCCTGCAGGTGGTAGCCCGAGATCGAGATCGAGTTGAACTTCGGCATGTGGCCGGCGGTGTACTCGATGATGTCGGCGACGATGCGCATCGAGGGCGCCGGCGGATAGATGTAGGTGTTGCGGACCATGAACTCCTTGAGGATGTCGTTCTGGATGGTCCCGGAGAGGTCGGCCAGCCGGACACCCTGCTCCTCGCCGGCTACGATGTAGCCGGCGAGCACCGGCAGGACCGCACCGTTCATCGTCATCGAGACCGAGACCTGGTCGAGCGGGATCCCGTCGAAGAGGATCTTCATGTCCTCGACCGAATCGATCGCCACACCCGCCTTGCCGACGTCGCCGGCAACGCGCGGGTGATCGGAGTCATACCCGCGATGGGTGGCGAGATCGAACGCCACCGAGACACCCTGCCCGCCGCCGGCGAGCGTCTGGCGGAAGAACGCATTCGAGTCCTCGGCGGTCGAGAAGCCGGCGTACTGGCGGATGGTCCACGCACGGCCGACGTACATCGTCGCCTGCGGGCCGCGCACGAACGGGTCGAAGCCGGGCAGCGTGTCGGCGTAGGCGAGCCCCGCGAGATCGCGACGCGTATAGAGCGCCTTCACCGCCAGCCCCTCTGGCGTATGCCAGACGAGGTTGGCCGGGTCGCCGCCCGGCGCGGACTTCGCGGCCGCGCCCTCCCAGTCGGACAGGTCGGCCGAGGTGCGAATCTTCGGACGATCGGACATGGCGCCTTCCTCCAGCGGTGTCGAGTGTGCCGCGCGCACGAAGCGCGATGCAATGTCCTGACGCCTTGACATTTCCTGACCGCTATAATACTGTATTCATAATTATGAATGCAAGAGGCCCGCGCACTGCCTTGGCCCCGGCTGCCCCGCTCGCCCCCGCCGCGCTCTACGTCGAGGTGGCGAAGCGCCTGCGCGAGCGCATCTTCGCGCACGAGCTCGCGCCCGGGCAATGGCTCGACGAACAGGCGCTCGCCGCGCAGTACGGCATCAGCCGCACCCCGCTTCGCGAAGCGCTCAAGGTGCTCGCGGCCGAGGGCATGGTCACGCTCAAGCCGCGGCGCGGATGCTATGTGACCGAGGTCGCCGACCGCGACCTGGACGAAATCTTCCCGGTGCTCGCCTTGCTCGAGGGCCGCTGCGCGCACGAGGCGACGCTCAAGGCGACCGCGGCCGACCTGCGCCGACTCGAGGCGCTCCACGACGCGCTCGAGACCCACGCGGCCAAGGCGAATCTGGACCGGTTCTTCGAGGCGAACCAGGATTTCCACCGCAGCGTCATGGTGCTCGCGGACAACCGCTGGCTCGCCCAGGTGATCCAGGACCTGCGCAAGGTGCTGCGCCTCGCACGGCACCACTCGCTCCTCGCCCGCGGACGCGTGCAGCAGTCGCTCGCCGAGCATCGGGCGATCCTCGCCGCGATGCGCGCCCGCGACGCCGTGCGCGCGGGCGAGCTCATGCGCCTGCACCTGACCCAGGGACGCGCCGCGATCGCCGAGGTGCGCGCGGCGGAACCGGCGGCCGCGGACGCCGATTGACCCCTTGCGCGCCGCCCGCCGTCCGGCTACCGCAGGCTCGCGTTGATGCTCTCGAGGGCGGCCGCACCGGAACGAGCTCGGCGTCGCCGAGCGCGTTCAGCGGTCGCTCGACCGTGTTCAGGCTGTCGTGCAGCTCGCCCGCTTCCGGGTCGACGTACAGCAGCCCGGTGACCACCTCGCCGGCCGCCTGGCGCTCGGCGAGATAGGTCATCGCCCTGATCCGGTCGGACGGATCGTAGTCCTCGGCGAGCTTGCGCAGCACGAGCGTCGAGCCGTCGTGCTGCACCACCGCGCGCACCGTGCCGGGCGCGTAGTCGGCGGTGATCGGCGCGCGCTCGACCATGAAGTCGAGCCGGTTCACCGCCTCGTTGTGGCTGCGCACGTAGTCGAAGCTCTTGGTCGAGCCCTCGTGGTTGTTGAATGCCACGCACGGGCTGAGCACGTCGAGGAAAGCCGCGCCGCGGTGCGCGATCGCCGCCTTCAAGAGCGGCACCAGCTGCGCCTTGTCGCCCGAGAAGCTGCGCGCGACGAAGCTCGCCCCGAGCTGCAGCGCCATGCCCACCAGATCGATCGCGGCGTCGGTGTTGACCTCGCCCCGCTTGGACTTCGAGCCCTTGTCGGCGGTGGCCGAGAACTGCCCCTTCGTGAGACCGTAGACGCCGTTGTTCATCACTGCGTAGACCATGTTCACGCCGCGGCGGATGGCGTGCGCGAGCTGGCCGAGCCCGATCGAGGCCGAGTCGCCGTCGCCGGAGACCCCCATGTAGATCAGCGCGCGATTGGCGAGGTTGGCGCCGGTGAGCACCGAAGGCATGCGGCCGTGCACGCTGTTGAATCCGTGCGAGTTGCCGAGGAAGTAGGTCGGCGTCTTCGACGAGCAGCCGATGCCGGAAAGCTTGGCGATGCGGTGCGGCGGCAGGTCGAGCTCGAAGCAGGCCTGCACGATGGCGGCGCTGATCGAGTCGTGACCGCAGCCGGCGCACAGCGTCGAGACCGCGCCCTCGTAGTCGCGCCGCGTGTAGCCGAGCTTGTTCGCCGGCAGCCGCGGATGATGCAGCTTAGGTTTCGCGAGATAGGTCATGCCTTCACGCCCTCACGTCGTCACGGCACTTCACCGCGCCACCCGCTGCTTCTTGAGCGGCACCGGGTTCAGCACGCCTACCTTCTCGGCGATCTCGCGCGTGATGAAGCGCGCCGTGATCGGCGTGCCGTCGTAGTTCAGCACCGAGATCAGCTTGGTCGGGTCGACGCCGCATTCGTTCACAAGCATCATGCGCAGCTGGCCGTCGCGGTTCTGCTCGACCACGAACACCTGGCCGTGGTCGGCGATGAAATCGCTCACCTCGTCGTGGAACGGGAACGCGCGCACGCGCAGCGTGTCGAGGTGGATGCCCTCCGCGCGCAGCGCCCCGAGCGCCTCGCGCATCGGCGCGCTGCTCGATCCGAAGTAGATCACGCCGAACTGCGTCTTGCGCTCGGCGTCGGCGCGCACCGGCCGCGGCAAGAGCTCCTTCGCGGTCTCGAACTTCTGCAGCAGGCGCTGCATGTTGTCGACGTAGACCGGGCCTTCCTCGCTGTAGCGCGCGTAGCGATCCTTGGTGGTGCCGCGCGTGAAGTAGGCGCCGCGCGCCGGATGCGTGCCGGGATAGGTCCGGTACGGGATGCCGTCGCCGTCGACGTCGAGGTAGCGGCCGAACTCCCTGCCGGCCTCGAGCGCCTCGCGCGTCATCACCTTGCCGCGGTCCATGCGGCGCGAATCGTCCCAGGCGAGCGGCTCGCACAGCCAGTCGTTCATGCCGATATCGAGATCGAGCATTACGAACACCGGCGTCTGCAGACGGTCGGCGAGGTCGAACGCGGTCGCGCCCACCTCGAAGCACTCGCGCGGGTCCTCGGGAAAGAGCAGCACGTGCTTGGTATCGCCGTGCGACGCATACGCGCATGACAGCAGATCCGACTGCTGCGTGCGCGTCGGCATCCCGGTCGACGGGCCGCCGCGCTGCACGTCGAACACGACCGCGGGGATCTCGGCGAAGTAGGCGAGACCGAGAAACTCCTGCATCAGCGAGATGCCCGGCCCGGAGGTGCAGGTAAACGCCCGCGCGCCGTTCCAGCCGGCGCCGATTGCGATGCCGATGGAGGCGAGTTCGTCCTCGGCCTGGACGACCGCGTAGCGCGCCCTGCCGGTCTCGCGATCCGCTCTCAGCCTGCGGCAGTGGGCCATGAACGCCTCGGCGAGCGAGGTCGACGGCGTGAGCGGATACCACGCGCACACCGTCGCGCCGCCATACACCGCACCGAGCGCCGCTGCGTTGTTGCCGTCGATGAAGATGCGGTCCTTCACCTTGTCGGCGCGCTGCAGCCTGAGCCCCATCGGCGCCCCGCGCAGGTTCGCCTCCGCCCACTCGCGGCCGAGCAGGAACGCCTTGACGTTCGGCACGATCAGCTTCTCTTTTGAGCGGAACTCCTCCCCGATCAGTTTCTCCACCTCGAGCGGGTCGACGCCGAGCAGCGCCGACAGCGCGCCGACGTAGATGATGTTCTTGAAGAGCTGCTTCTGGCGCGCGTCGGTGTAGGCTTTGTTGCAGATCTCGGTGATCGGCATACCGATCACGTTGACGTCGTCGCGGAACTTCGAGTCCGGCAGCGGCCGCGACGAGTCGTAGAAGAGATACCCGCCCGAATCGATCGAGGCGACGTCCTTGTCCCAGGTCTGCGGGTTCATTGCCACCATCAGGTCGACGCCGCCGCGGCGGCCGAGCCAGCCCGCCTCGCACACGCGCACCTCGTACCAGGTCGGCAGGCCCTGGATGTTCGACGGGAAGATGTTGCGGCATGCGACCGGGACGCCCATGCGCAGGATCGCGCGCGCGAACAACGCGTTCGCCGACGCCGAGCCGGAGCCGTTGACGTTGGCGAACTTGACTACGAAGTCGTTAACGCTGGCGATCGCTTTCGGCTGCGGCATGCCGGCCCCGCGTGAGTCATGTCGATCAGGAACTTCTGCATGTCCCAGGCACCGGTCGGGCAGCGCTCGGCGCACAGCCCGCAGTGCAGGCACACGTCCTCGTCCTTCACCATCACCCGTCCGGTCTTGAGCGCACCGGACACGTAGAGATCCTGCGACGGATTCAACGCCGGCGCGATCAGCCGTCGGCGCAGGTCTTCCTCTTCGCCGTTGGCGGTGAAGTTGATGCAGTCCATCGGACAGATGTCGACGCAGGCGTCGCACTCGATGCACAGCTTCGACGTGAACACCGTCTGCACGTCGCAGTTCAGGCAGCGCTGGGCCTCGAGGTAGGCGCGCTTGCGATCGAAGCCAAGCTCGACCTCGACCTTGATGTCCTTCAGCGCCGCGCGCTTCTCGGCGTGGTGCACCTTGTAGCGCTTCTCGGTGGAGATCTCGTTGTCGTAGCTCCACTCGTGGATGCCCATCTTCTGGCTGACGAGATTCTCCATCGGCGGCGGCCGCTCGCCGAGGTCCTCGCCGTTGCACAGCTTGTCGATCGAGATCGCGGCGTCGTGGCCGTGCGCGACCGCCCAGATGATGTTCTTCGGGCCGAACGCGGCGTCGCCGCCGAAGAGCACCTTCGGGTGGGTCGACTGCAGCGTCTTCTGGTTGAGCACCGGCAGGCCCCACTTGTCGAACTCGACGCCGGCATCGCGCTCGATCCACGGGAACGCGTTCTCCTGGCCGATCGCGACCAGCACGTCGTCGCACTCGAAGTGCTGGTCCGGCTCGCCGGTCGGCACCAGCTTGCGCCGGCCTTTGGCGTCGTACTCGGCGCGCACCTTCTCGAACCAGACGCCGGAGAGCTTCCCGTCGTGGTGGCTGAACGACTTCGGCACGAGGTAATTGAGGATCGGGATGTCCTCGGCGATCGCGTCCTCCTTCTCCCACGGCGAGGCCTTCATCTCCTCGAAGCCGGAGCGCACGATCACCTTGACGTCCTCGCCGCCAAGGCGGCGGGCGGTGCGGCAACAGTCCATCGCCGTGTTGCCGCCGCCGAGCACGATGACGCGCTTGCCGATCGACGCGACGTGCCCGAACGACACGCTCGCGAGCCAGTCGATACCGATGTGGACGCGCGCCGCGGCCTCCTGGCGCCCGGGCACATCGAGATCCTTGCCGCGCGGGGCGCCGCAGCCGACGAAGATCGCGTCGTAGCCCTCGGCGAGCAGCGCCTTCAGCGAGTCGACCCGCTGCCCGAAGCGCGTCTCGACGCCCATGCCGAGGACGTATCCGACCTCCTCGTCGATCACCGGCTCGGGCAGGCGGAAGCGCGGAATCTGCGTTCGGATCATCCCGCCGGCGAACGGATCCTGGTCGTAGAGAACGACGTGATAGCCGAGCGGCATGAGATCGCGCGCAACGGTGAGCGAGGCCGGCCCCGCGCCGATGCACGCGATCCGCTTGCCGTTCTTCTTGGACGGAATCGCAGGCAGCCGCGCCCGGACGTCGTCCTTGAAGTCCGCGGCAACGCGCTTCAGGCGGCAGATCGCAACGGCTTCCTTCTCGACGCGCCCGCGCCGGCACGCCGGCTCGCACGGTCGGTCGCACGTGCGCCCGAGGATTCCGGGGAACACGTTCGAGCGCCAGTTGATCATGTACGAGTCGGTGTACCGGCCCGCGGCGATCAGGCGGATGTACTCCGGGACCGGGGTGTGCGCCGGACAGGCCCACTGACAGTCGACCACCTTGTGGAAGTAGTCGGGATTCCCGATGTCGGTGGGTTGCACCGCGCGCGTCTCCTCGTTCTTGTTCTACCGTCTATCGGCGGCGCGCCGATCGAGCATCGGCGCGCGGGCGCGCGGAGGAAGCGCGCTGCGGCTCGGGATCGTCCGTTGTGTTCAAGGCTCGTCCGGGCGGATCGGGATGCGGCAGAAAGCGTGATCGCTCGATGAACGCCGCTAGTGTACCACCGGCGCGCCGCTTGCTGCCCTGACGAACGGGACTCCGCGGCAAGGATCACGCGGCTGGCCAGCGCCTCTGCGGTCGACCGGCGCCGCGCGGGGACGGCCCGGCGCCGCCCCACCTGCCCCGGCGCCTGTGTGACTCAAGTCCCTGAGCGCTTGAGGGGCTTCCGGCTACGCTCCATCTCCGACACATTCGAAACCCGCGGAGGTCTCGCCCTCATGACAGTCGAACACGCAACCCAAGCCGATTTCGGCACGAAAGTGCTGCAGGCGCAGACGCCGGTGCTGGTGGACTTCTGGGCCGCATGGTGTGGGCCGTGCCGCGCAGTGGCGCCCGCGCTCGAGGCGCTCGCCGTCGAGCAGTCCGGCAAGCTCAAGGTGGTGAAGGTCAACGTCGACGAGGAGCGCATGCTCGCGTCGCAGTTCGAGATCCGCTCGATCCCGACCCTGATGCTGTTCCGCGACGGAAAGCCGGTCGACGTCGCGATGGGTGCGCTGCCCAAGGCGATGCTCGAGCACTTCGTCACCCCCCATTTGCAGTGACCTTTGCCCAGTCGGAGCCGAAAGATGAACAGTGAACGCATCATCCGCATCTTCGCCGGCGCGGTCGTCCTCGTCTCGGTGGCGCTCGCGCACTATCACAGCCCGTACTGGCTATGGCTCACCGTCTTCGCGGGTTTCAACCTGCTGCAGAGCGGATTCACCGGGTTCTGCCCGCCCGAGATCGTGCTGCGCAAGCTGGGCGTCCGCAGCACCGGCAGCGCGTGCGCGCCGGCGCCGAGCGACCCGCGCCGCTAGGCATTGCCGTGCGCGTCGCCCCGGCGCACGCGCGAATCGGGCAAGCGCTCGATCGTGTCGGCCCGGGTGGCCGCTTGCGCGGGCACGACGGCGCGCCCTCGCGCCCGGCCGCGCGCCCCCGCCCGCTTTGCGCGGACGCGTTCCTCCAGCCGCGTGCTAGAGGCCCAGCATCCGCCCGATGCGGGTGATGTACTCGCTCGCCTTGACCGCGTCCTCGAGCAACTCGTCGCCGGCCCGGTGCAGCAGCGCGCGGATCCGGTCGAGACCGGCCTCCACGCCCGGCTCGGCGCGCCCGGCGGACTCGAGCGCGGCGCGCAGCCGCTCGACCTCGCCGCGCAGCGTCTGCACGTCGCTCGTGCCCGCGCGTACCTGGTCGAGATCGCGTTCCAGCGCCTCGACCAGCCGCGACACCTCGTCGAGGTCGACGTCGCCGGCGGCCACTCGGGTCGGCTTGCCTTCCACCCTGCCTTGCCTATCGCTCGTCATGCGTGTGTGCTCTCTCTGGCGGTCGCGGCACGAAGCGCACCATTCCCCGAGATTCTAGAACTTATCTCAAGATCGCGGCCATGCTCATTGCGGAATTGGTGTCGTACGAACGAGGGGCGGGCGCACTGCGAGTCCCCTGTTCCGCGACCGCATTTGTAACGCGATTGCCGACATGCTCGCCGGGCGCACGATCAAGTCGGTGCTCGGGATCGGCGCCGCCTGAACATCGCTGAAACCGGCCGCCGCGCGCGCGACCGCTTGCGCAGCGTCCGCGACCCTCAGCGCTCCTCGTCGCCGGCCCGCGCCAGCAGCGCCGCATTGCCACCCACCGCGGCGGTGTTGACGCTGAGCGTGCGCTCGACCGCGAGGCGACGCAGGTAGTTCGGCCCCCCCGCCTTCGGTCCGGTGCCGGAGAGGCCCTCGCCGCCGAACGGCTGCACGCCGACCACTGCGCCGATCATGTTGCGGTTCACGTAGGTGTTGCCGACGGGCAGGCGCGCGCGTACCCGCTCGACAAAGCGCTCGATGCGGCTGTGGATGCCCAGCGTCAGCCCGTACCCCGTCGCCGCGACCGCCTCCAGCGCGCGATCGAGCTCCGCGGTGCGCCAGCGGACCACGTGGAGCACCGGGCCGAAGACCTCGCGCCGCGGCAGCGCCTCCAGGGCGATCTCCACCGCGATCGGCGCGACGAAGCTGCCGTGCTCCGGCGATCCCGGCAGCGCCGCCTCCGCGATCACGCGCCCGCGCGCGCGCAGGTCCGCGACGTAGCGCTCCAGCGCGGCCTGCGCCTCGGCGTCGATCACCGGCCCGACGTCGGTCTCCGGCAGCCCCGGATCGCCCACCGCGAGCTCGGCCATCGCGCCGGCGAGCATGTCCACGATGCGCGGCGCGGCGTCCTCCTGGACGCACAGCACGCGCAGCGCCGAGCAGCGCTGGCCGGCGCTCTGGAACGCCGAGGCGAGCGCATCGCCGACCACCTGCTCCGCGAGCGCCGAGGAATCGACCACCATCGCGTTCAGACCGCCGGTCTCGGCCACCAGTGGAACGATCGGCCCGTCGCGCGCGGCGAGCGCGCGATTGATCTCGAGGGCGGTCTCGTGCGAGCCGGTGAAGACGACACCGGCCACTTGCGGATGCCGCACGAGCGGCGCGCCAACCGCCTCGCCCGTGCCGGCGAGGAGCTGCAGCGCGTCCCGCGGCACGCCCGCCTCGTGGAGCAGCGCGACCGCGCGCGCCGCGGCGAGCGGGGTCTGCTCGGCAGGCTTCGCCACCACCGCGTTACCGGCCGCGAGCGCCGCGCTCACCTGGCCGCAGAAGATCGCAAGCGGAAAGTTCCAGGGGCTGATGCATGCAAGCACCCCTCGGCCCGCAAGCTCGAGCCGGTTCGACTCCCCTGTCGGGCCCGGCAGCGGCGCCGGGACGAAGTCCGCGCACGCCCGGCGGCCGTAATAGCGACAGAAGTCCGCCGCCTCGCGCACCTCCGCCACCGCGTCGGGCAGGGTCTTGCCCGCCTCGCGCACGCAGAGCGAGACGAGCTCGTCCATGTGCGCCTCGAGCAGCGCGGCGGTGCGCTCGAGCGCGTCGGCGCGCGCGCCGACCGGCAGCGCGTCCCAGGCGCGCCACGCGCCTGCCGCGGCCCGCACGGCGGCGTCGACCTCGGCGCCGGACGCCGCGCGCACCGACCCCACGCGACGCCTGCGATCGGCAGGCTCGGTCACGGCGCGAACGGCACCGCCTGCCGAAGCGGCGCCGCGCGCCGCGTCCACGCGGTCTTCCTGCACGCGCCGCGCCAGCCGCGCGAGCACCGCCGCGTCCGCAAGATCGAGCCCGCGCGCGCTCGGCCGGTCCGGCAGCACGTTCCGCGGCAGCGCAATGCGCGGGTGCGGCGCGTACGGCGCCGGCAACGCCGCCAGCGGATCGGCCACCAGCCGCTCGAGCGGCACGGCGGGATCGCCGACCTGATGCACGAACGAGCTGTTGGCGCCGTTCTCGAGCAGGCGGCGCACGAGGTAGGGCAGCAGATCGCGGTGGCTGCCGACCGGCGCATACACGCGGCACGGCGGCGGACCGGCGCCGTCCGCCCCGCGGCCGGCGCTCCCCTCGGCGCTCAACGCCTCGTACAAAGCGTCGCCCATGCCGTGCAGCTTCTGGAACTCGAAGTCGCGCCGCCCGCGCGCGCACTCGAGCACGAGCGCCGCAGTGTGGCTGTTGTGCGTCGCGAACTGCGCGAACACACGCGGCCCGGCGTCGAGCAGCACCTGCGCGCATGCCGCAAAGGAGAGGTCGGTCGCGCTCTTGCGCGTGAACACCGGATACTCGTCGAGGCCGAGCACCTGCGCGTGCTTGATCTCGGTGTCCCAGTAGGCGCCCTTCACCAGCCGCACCATGATGCGCCGGCCGGCCTCGCCGGCGAGCGCCGCGACCCATTCGCACACGGCGAGCGCGCGCCGCTGATAGGCCTGAACGGCAAGGCCGAGCCCGTTCCATCCGGCGAGCGAGGCATCGCGCGCGAGCCGCTCGAAGAGCTCGAGCGAAAGCACCAGCCGGTCGGCCTCTTCGGCGTCGATGGTGATCGGGATGCCCGCCTGCGCGGCCCGTTGCGCGAGGCGGGCGAGCCGCGGCGCGAGTTCGCCGTGCACGCGGCGGCGCTGCGCGGCCGCGTAGCGCGGATGCAGTGCCGAGAGCTTGATCGAGACGCCGGGCCGCGCCTCGACCGGGACGCCGGGCGGCGCGCTCCGCCCGACTGCGTCGATCGCCGCCTCGTAGGCGGCGAAGTAGCGCTCGGCGTCGCGCGCGGTGTGCGCTGCCTCGCCCAGCATGTCGTACGAGAAGCGGTAGCCCGCCGCCTCGCGCTCGGCTGCGCGCGCGAGCGCCGCATCGATCGTCTCGCCAACGATGAACTGCTCGGCCATGATCCGCATCGCCTGGCGGATCGCGCCGCGCACGAATGGCTCGCCGGCGCGCGCGACGAGCCGTCGCACCACGTCGGCCGCCTCGCCGCCGCGCGCGTCGTGCCAGGCGGACAGCGCGCCGGTGAGCATCAGGCCCCAGACCGCCGCGTTCGCCAGGAAGCCGCCGTCGCCGTCCGCCTCCCACCGCGCCCCGGCCAGGCGGTCGCGGATCAGGGCGTCGGCGGTCCCGGCGTCGGGAATGCGCAGCAGCGCCTCGGCGAGGCACATCAGCACGACGCCCTCGGGCGTCGACAGGCCGAACTTGCGCAGGAACGCTTCGGCGCCTGCCGACTCCGCACCGCGCCGGCGGATCTCGCCTGCGAGCGCGAGCGCTTGCGCCCCGATGCGCGCCCGCGCATCCTCGGCGAGCGTGAGGCGGCCGGCGAGCGTGGCGACGGCGGCCGCCTCCTCCATCCGGCCGGCGCGCCCGATGTCGGTCCAGTGGTCGGCCGGCCGACGCGCAGTGCTCATCGAGCGCCCTTTCGCGCAGCGAACGCGCGAAGCGCTAGCCCTTCGCCGCCGCGGTGATCTTGCGCCGGAGCTCGCGGTAGCGTTCGTCCTCCGCGGCGCCGAACAGCGGATCCGGCGCGGCGGCGTGCGCGGCGACCACTGCCCTCCAGTCCTCGGCATCGAGCAGCCGCGCCGCCCGTGGCAGGATATCCCGCTCCTCGCTCTGCATGTGCTGGCGGTAGTAGACCAGGAACGTCGCACACGCCGCCTCGAGCGCCGCGCGCCCGACAAACGAGCCCTCCGCCAGCACGCCTTCGAGCAGCTCGCGCAGCCGCTCGCCGGCGGCGGCGATCACGCGATGCTCCTGGTGCAACCGCGCGACCAGCGGCGCGAGCGCCGGGTCGCGGTCGACCAGCCGCGCGAAGACCACATCCTCGCGCGGGTGGTGCGCGAGGTCCGGGAAGTGGCGCAGGTAGGTCACGATGTCGAGCAGGAGCTCGTAGTCGGGCCGCTCGCCGGAGTGGAACACGGCGAGCTCGCGCTCGAGAAGGTCCAGCAACCGCGCGAAATTCTGGTGCTCGGCGTGCCAGAGCGCGGCGGGGGAGACGGGGGAAGAAGCGGCGGGGTCGGTCATGTCGGACCTTCTCGGCGGGTTCGCGCGGCAAGTCGGCGCGGCGTGCGCCGCTCACTATCGCAGTCTACCGCGATGCGAGGCGGGCGCCGGTGGGCCGTCTCATGTATTTGCCGATCAAGCACTTGCAGCAGCTTACGAAACGCAGCGGACACGGGCGGGTCAAAGGAACGGCAGGGCGGGTGAACGACGGCAGGGCCCGGAGGGCTTGCCGCGGGCGGCGGCAGGGCGGTGGGCGCCCGCGCGTATTCCTCCCCGCCGCGCCACGTGTTACCGTTTCGCCTCCAGTCGCACGGCGACCGAGCGGAATGATTGCGCCGGCTGGGCGCGGCAGGGTGAATCGGATGAGCATCAATTGAAGAAGCGCGCGCCGCTCTACAGCAGTTCCACCCGCGCGCGGCCGGCCGACTCCGCAACCGAATCCCTCGCGTCCGAGACGGGCGCCGCTGCGCCGGGCGCGCCAGCTGGCGAGCACGTCGGGGCCCCGCCGACCCGCGCCGGAGCGCGACAGCGTCTGCCGCGCCGTCGGACGGTCCTCGTCGCGGCCGGCGCGGCTGCCGTGCTGCTGCTCGTGTTCGCACACGTGACACGCACGCCCGGGGTGCGCAAGCTCACCCAGCAGGACATCGACGCCGCAGTGCTGCGCACGCTCGAGACGCAGCCGCTGCCCTCGCGCACGGCGAAGGCGTACGAGGTGATCCGGCCCTCGGTGGTCCGCGTGCGCGGCCTCGCCGCGAAGGCGGAAGACGCGGCGAAGGCCGACGGCAAGCCCGGCGCGCCGCGGGACCCGAAAGGGCGGCGCGCCGAGCAGCGTCCGGACAACAAGGGCGCGCGCAAGGGCGGCGACAAGACCCCGGCCGAACCCGACGAGATCGAGCAAGGCGTCGGCTCCGGCGTCGTAATCGTGGACAAGGGCATCATCCTCACCAACCTGCACGTCGTCGCAGGCGCCGAGCGCGTCAAGGTCGTGTTCGCCGACGGCATGGAGTCCGACGCGGACGTGATCGGCCTGCGCCCCGAGCACGATCTCGCCGTGCTGCAGGCGAGAACGGTGCCCGACGATCTTCAGCCCGCGACGATGCGCTCGACCGCCGACCTCGCGCCCGGCGACGAGGTGATCGCCGTCGGATTTCCGTTCGGCATCGGCCCGTCGGTCTCCGCCGGCGTGGTGTCCGGCCTGCGCCGCGAGTTCCGCTCCGAGGAGGGCGAGCGCGTCCTGACCAATTTGATCCAGTTCGATGCCGCGGCCAATCCCGGCAGTTCGGGCGGGCCGCTGGTGACGCTCGACGGCGCGGTCGTCGGGATCGTGACCGCGATCCTCAACCCGACCGAGCAGCGCGTGTTCGTCGGCATCGGATTCGCGGTGCCGATCGAGAACGCCGCCGCGGCCGCCGGCATGCCGCCCTTCTGAGCTCACCGTGGGCGGAGGCCGGCGCATGTGCGTGCCAGCGGGCCGTCACGGCGGGCGGCGATCACCACGCGAGCCGCGCCATCGCTGCACGCATGAAACGTTTCTCGACCGCAACGCCACGGGAGCCCATCCGACATGAACAGCATCGAAGCCGGCCGCGCCGAATCCGCTCCGCTGATGGAGCGCATTCTCTACGAGGTGAAGAAGGTCGTGGTCGGCCAGGACCACTTCCTCGAGCGGGTGCTCGTCGCGATCCTCGCCCAGGGCCACCTGCTGGTGGAAGGCGTCCCGGGGCTCGCGAAGACGCTCACCGTCAAGACACTCGCGCGCACGGTGCGCGGCGCGTTCAGGCGGATCCAGTTCACGCCCGACCTGGTGCCCGCCGACCTCGTCGGCACGCGCATCTACAATCAGAAGACCGGCGACTTCGCCACCTCGCTCGGCCCGGTGTTCACCAACCTGCTGCTCGCCGACGAGATCAACCGGGCGCCGGCCAAGGTGCAGAGCGCCCTGCTCGAGGTCATGCAGGAGTACCAGGTCACGATCGCCGGCGAAACCCACCGCGTTCCGCAGCCGTTCCTCGTGATGGCGACGCAGAACCCGATCGAGACCGAGGGCACCTATCCCCTGCCCGAGGCGCAGGTCGACCGCTTCATGATGAAGGTGCTGGTCGGCTACCCGACCGAGGAGGAGGAGTTCGTCATCGTGGATCGTGTGACCGGCGTCGCCGAGGCGCAGGTCGCCGCCGTGGCAACCACCGACCAGCTGCGCGCGCTACAAATGGAGTGCCGCAGGTCCTACGTCGACCCGGCGCACATGCAGTATGCGGTGCGGCTCGCGGCCGCGACGCGCGATCCGGCGCGCTGCGGCCTGCCCGACCTCGCGCGCTACTTGTCCTTCGGTGCGAGCCCGCGCGCGCCGATCCACCTGATCGAAGCGGCGCGCGCCCTCGCCTATCTGCGCGGCCGGACCTACGTCCTGCCCGAGGACGTCACCGATCTCGTCGCCGACGTCTTCCGCCATCGCCTGGTGCTCACCTACGAGGCGCTCGCCGAGGGCATCACGCCCGACCAGCTGATCCATCGCGTCATGCAGAAGATTCCGGCCCCCGACAAGCCGCTCGACACCCATGTCCGGGTCATCGCAAGCGCCTGAGGCGGCGCGCGCGAACGCCGCCGTGCCGGCCGGCGCGCCCGAGGCGTCGCAGGCCGAACGCGTCCTGCGCCGGCTCGAGTGGACCGTGATCCGCCGCCTCGACGGTGCGGTGCACGGCGACTATCGCACGCTCTTCCGCGGCTTCGGCCTCGACCTCGCCGACCTGCGCGAGTATCAATACAACGACGACGTCCGGCACATCGACTGGAACGTCACCGCGCGCCTGCAGACCCCGTACGTGCGCGAGTTCAACGAGGACCGCGAGGTCACCGCGTGGTTCCTGCTCGACCTCAGCCCCTCGGTGGACTTCGGATCGCGGCAGGTGAAGAAGCGCACGGTCTCGGCCGAGTTCGTCACCGTGCTCGCGCGGCTGCTCAGCCGCCACGGCAACCGCGTCGGCGCGCTGCTCTACGGCGACAAGGTCGACACCGTGGTCCCGGCGCGCGCCGGGCGTCGCCACGTGCTGCACCTGCTGCACACCATGCTCGCCCGGCCGGAGCGCCCGGCCGCGGCGGCGACGCGCCTGAACGAGCTGCTGCGGGCCGCCTTTCACATGGTCCCGCGCCGCTCGCTCCTGTTCGTCGTGTCCGATTTCATCAGCGCGCCGGGCTGGGCCGAGCCGCTCGCCCACCTCGCTCAGCGCCACGAGGTCGTCGCAGTGCGCTTGTACGACCCGCTCGAGATGGAACTTCCCGATCTCGGCATGCTGGTCGTGCAGGACGCCGAGACCGGCGAGCAGCTCTTCGTCGACACCAACGACCGCCGGTTCCGCAAGCGCTTCGCGGAGGCCGCGCTGCGCCGCGAGACCGAGCTGCGCGAGGCCTTCGGCGAGGCCGGCATCGACGCGCTCGAGCTCTCGACCGACGACGACCTCGTCGACGCCATTTTGCGCTTCGCCGATCTGCGCAAGCGCCGCAGCCAGCTCGCCGCCGGCGGCAGCTTCCCGGCGCACCTCGGAGCCGCTCGCCGATGAAGTTCTTGTGGCCGGAGCTGCTGTGGCTGCTGCTCACGCTGCCGGTGCTGGCAACGCTGTACGTGCTCATCCTGCGGAGCAAGCGCAAGGCCGCCGTGCGCTACGCGAGCCTCGCAATGGTGCAGGAGGCGATGGGCGCCGGGCGACGCTTCCGCCGCCACGTCCCGCCGCTGCTCTTCCTGCTCGCGCTCGCCGCCATGCTCGTCGGCATCGCGCGCCCCACGGCGGTCGTTACCCTGCCGCTGCAGGAGCAGACCGTGATCCTGGCAATGGACGTCTCGGGCAGCATGCGCGCGAAGGACGTGGAGCCGAACCGGCTGGTCGCGGCGCAGGAGGCCGCGAAGACCTTCGTCGCCGAGCAGCCGCGCGACGTGCGCGTCGGCGTCGTCTCGTTCGCCGGTACGGCCGCGGTCGTCCAGCCGCCGACGCGCAGCCGCGAGGACATCGTCGCGGCGATCGACCGGTTCCAGCTGCAGCGCGGCACGGCGATCGGCAGCGGCATCATCGTCTCGCTCGCCACGATCTTCCCCGACGCCGGCATCGACGTGAGCCGGATGATTTACGGCCGCGACGCGCCGCGGCCCCTGCCCCGCGAGCTCGGCGGCAAGGCGCCGCCCAACCAGGCTTCCACGCCGGTGCCGCCGGGCTCGTACCCGTCGGCGGCCATCATCCTGCTCACCGACGGCCAGCGCACCACCGGGCCGGACTCGCTCGACGCGGCCAAAATGGCCGCCGACCGCGGCGTGCGCGTGTTCACCGTCGGCGTCGGCACGGTCAAGGGCGAGGTGATCGGGTTCGAGGGCTGGTCGTTCCACGCGCGGCTGGACGAGGAGACGCTGAAGGCGATCGCGCACAAGACGCTGGGCGAGTACTACCACGCCGGCACGGCGGCGGACCTCAAGAAGGTCTACCAGAACCTGAGCGCCAAGATCGTCTTCGAGCGCAAGGAGACCGAGATCACCGCCCTCTTCTCGGCCGTAGCGGGGCTGCTCGCGCTCGTCTCCGCCCTGCTCTCGCTCGTCTGGTTCAGCCGGATCTTCTGAGTTCGAGGATCCCCTACTGTCCCGACCGTCTTGGCAAGGAGCGGAACAACGCCTGGCGGCGAACGGTGCGGCTTTCTGCCGACGGATCTCCGATTCCGGACGCTAGCGCGCGCCGACCCGCGGCGCCGCCGCGGGCAGCGTCCAGCCGCCGCCGAGCGCGCGGTAGGTGCTGACCGCGGTCTGCAGCCGCGCGCGCCGGGCCTGTGCGAGCTGGTCCTGCGCCTGGAACAGCGTGCGCTGTGCGTCGAGCACCACCAGGAGATCGTCGGCGCCCGCGCGGTAGCGGATTTCGGCGAGCCGCAGCGCCTCGGCCGCCTGCGTGCGCACTTCGCGCTGCAACGCCTCGGCCTGCGCGTTGCGCCCGGTGGCCGCGAGCGCGTTCTCGACGTCGGCGAGCGCGGCGAGGATCGCGCGGCGGTAGGTCTCCACCAGCTCGCGCTCGCGGGCCGCCGCGGCATCGACCTGTGCGCTGCGCCGGCCGGCATCGAAGATCGGCTGTGCGAGCGCCGCGGCCGCCGTAGTGATGGTCGCCGCATTGCCGAACGCGAGCAGCGCCCCGCTCGCTAGTCCAGCCGAGGCGTTGAGGGTCACCGACGGCAGCAGCGCGGCGCGCGCCGCGGCGAGGTCGGCGTTGGCAGCGAGGAGCTGCGCTTCCGCCGCTGCGAGATCCGGGCGGCGCACGAGCAGCTCGGCCGGAAGGCCGGGCGCGACCGCGGGCAGCGCGAGCCCCTCGACCGAGTCGGCCTGCACCGCGAACGCCGCCGGCGGCCGGCCGACCAGGATCGCGAGGGCCGCGAGGGTCTGCCGCTCCTGCAGCTCGAGCGTCGGGATCGCCGCGCGCTGCGCCGCGGTCGCCGCCCGCTGGCGCACGAGGTCGAGCGGCGAGGCGGCGCCGTTGCGCACCCGCGCCTCGACCAGCGCGAGCACCCGCTCGGCGGTCGCGACGTTCTCGCGCGCGAGCACGATCCGCCCACGCAGCGAGAGCAGATCGAAATATCCCGTGGCCACGCCCGCGACGAGCGTGAGGCGTGCGCCCTCCAGGTCGTAGCGCGAGGCGGCGAGCGAAGCTTCGGCCGCGCGCGCGCCGCTCGCGAGCCGCCCCCACAGGTCGACCTCGTAGCTCGCGCTGATCGACGCGTTGGTCGTGTCGACCTGGATGGCCGGCCCCGCGTCGGGCCGCGTGTCGCGCCGCACCGACCCGATCCCGAGGTCGAGCGTCGGAAAGAGCGAGGCGCCAGCCACGCGCACCTGCGCCTCGGCCTGGCGCACGCGTTCGCCCGCCACCGCGAGATCGGGGCTGCCCGCGATCGCCTCGGCCACCAGCGCGGCGAGCTCTTCCGCCCCGAACGCCCGCCACCAGTCGAGCGGAACCTCGCCGCGCCCGGACGCGGCCGGCTCGCCCCAGGCCTCCGGCACCGGGACCGCCGGCTGCGGCGGCGCGGCCGTGGTCGCGCAGCCGGCGAGGAGCGCCAGCGCCGCGAGCGCGACGGCGCGACGCGGGGAACACGGGCGCGGCATCACCCGCTCAATCGGCGGCGAGCGCGACGACCGGATCGAGCCGCGCCGCCTTGCGCGCCGGCATGTAGCCGAACACGAGCCCGGTCAGGAAAGCGCAGCCGAACGCGAGCGCGACCGGCCCCGCCGAGTACTCGATCGGCCGGCCGAACGCGCCGATCAGCGCCGCGGCGCCGAGGCCCACACCGACCCCGATCAGCCCGCCGAGGCCGGAGACGACGAGCGCCTCGCCGAGGAACTGCTGCAGGATGTCGCGCGTGCGCGCGCCGGTCGCCATACGGATGCCGATCTCGCGGGTGCGCTCGCTCACGTTCACCAGCATGATGTTCATCACGCCGATGCCGCCGACCAGGAGCGAGATGGCGGCGATCGAGCCGAGCAGCACGGTGAGGGTGGTCTGCGTTTCCGCAGCGGTCTGCACGATCGAGGCCATGTTGCGGATCTGGAAGTCCACGGCGCGGTGCCGCTCGGTCATCAGGTGCGTGATCGTTTCCTGGGTCTCGTCGATGCGCGCGAGATCGTCCACCGCGACTGTGACGGTGCGCAGGTGCCGCTGGCCGAGCAGCCGCAGGCTGCCGGTGCTGAGCGGCACGATCAGCGTGTCGTCCTGGTCGGCGCCCCACGGCGTCGCGCCGCGCACGTCCATCACGCCGATCACCTGGAACAGCACGTTGTTCACGAGCACGAAGCGTCCGATCGGGTCGACGCCGGCCTGGAACAGGTTGTCCACCACCGTCTGGCCGAGCACGACGACCGACGCGTAGCCGCGCACGTCGGCTTCCGAAAAAGTGCCGCGCGCGACGCGCCAGTCGCGTGCGACCGGGTAGGCGGCGCTCGTCGCCATGACCTGGGTCTGGTAGTCGGCGTTGCCGAACCGGATGGTGACGCCGCCGGTCATCTCCGGCACCGCCGCGAGCACGTTCGGCAGTCGCCCGATCGCCTCGGCGTCCGGCGGTACCAGCGTCGCGATGCTGCCGCCCTGGCCGCGCTGGTTTGGCGCGCCCGGGCGCACCAGCAGCAGGTTGGTGCCGAGGCTGCTGATGCGCTCCATCACCGCGCGCTTCGCACCGTCGCCGACCGCAAGCATGGCGATCACCGAGGCAACGCCGATGACGATCCCGAGCAGCGTGAGCGCGGTGCGGAAGAGGTTCGCCCGCAGCGCGCGCACCGCGGTACGCGCGGCCTCCAGCGTCTCGTTCAGGAACGCGCGCCCGCCCTGCGGCGGTGCGCTCGGGAGACCGCTGGCCGCCGGCGCCGCACCCACGGCGGGGACGTCGTCGCGCACGATGCGGCCGTCCTTGAGCTCGATGATGCGCTGCGCCCGCGCCGCGACCTCCGGAGCGTGCGTAATGACGATCACCGTGTGCCCGCGCGCCGCGAGCCCCTCCAGGAGCGACAGCACCTCGTCTCCGCTCCTGCTGTCGAGCGCACCGGTCGGCTCGTCGGCGAGGATGATGTCGCCGCCGTTCATCAGCGCGCGGGCGATCGACACGCGCTGCTGCTGGCCGCCGGAGAGCTCGCTCGGCCGGTGCTCGAGACGGTCGGCGAGGCCGAGCATGGCGAGCAGCCCGGCGGCGCGCGCGCGGCGCGCCTCGCCCGGGAGCCCTGCGTACATTGCCGGCACCTCGACGTTCTCGATCGCCGTCGAGGTCGCGATGAGGTTGTAGCTCTGGAACACGAAGCCGAACGCTTCGCGCCGCAGGCGCGCGAGCGCGTCGCGGTCGAGCCCCGAGACGTCCTCGCCCATGAGACGGTAGGTCCCGCTGGAGGGCCGGTCGAGGCAGCCGAGGATGTTCATGAGCGTCGTCTTGCCCGAGCCCGACGCGCCCATGATCGCCACGAACTCGCCGCAGTGGATCTCGAGCGAGATGCCGTGCAGCACCTTCACCGCCAGCTCGCCGCTGCGGAACGTCCGAGTCACGCCTTCGAGCTCGATCAGCGGCGCGGGACCGCCCGTCGCGACCGCCTCGGCGAGCGGCTCGCGCTTCACAGGCGCGGTGTCCTCTGCATGCGGCCGGCGGGCGCGGCGCGGCCGCCCGCCTGCAGCCCGGTCACCACCCGTTCGCCGGGCTCGAGCCCGGACACGATCTCGGCCGCGACGCGATTCATCGTGCCGACCGCGACGATTCGCTCGGCAATCTTGCCGTCGGCGCCGAGCACCCGGACCTGCGCCCGCTTGCCGGCGAAGCGCGCACGCGCGTCGAACCGCGCCGCGGGCGCCTTCGCCGCCGCGCCCGCCGCGCCGCGGCCGCGCTCCTCGCCGGCCGGCACGGGCTCCAGCGCCGACACCGGCACCAGGAGCGCGTCCTTCGCCTGCGCGAGCACGAAGAAGACCTGCGCGGTCATCTGGGTCATCAACTCGCCGGCCGGATTCGGCACGTCGAACAGCGCGTCGTACAGCACCACGTTGTTCACGGTCTGCGGGGTCGGATTGATCTGGCGCAGCTTGCCGTAGTAGCGCCGGCCTTCGGCGCCGAGCGTCGTGAAGTAGACGTCCATGCCGACGCGCAGCTTCGCCACGTCGGCCTCCGACACCTGCGTCTGCACGGTCATGGTGGAGAGATCGGCGATGCGAAGGATGATCGGCGCCTGCTGGTTCGCGTTGAGCGTCTGGCCCTGCTTGGCCGTCTGCGAGACGACGGTGCCCGCCATCGGCGCATAGATCTTGGTGAAGCCGAGGTTGGCCTCGTTGCCGCGCAGCTGCGACTCGACCTGGCGGATCTGCGCGCGCAGCGCCTCGATTTGCGCGGTCGCCGAGCGCAGCGCCGCGGCCGCAGTCTGCACCGCCTCGTCGCTGGTGGCGTCCTCGCGCGCGAGGCTCTGCTGACGCTCGAACTGCTGCCCGGCCAGCACGCGCTGCGCCTCGCGGTCGGCGAGCTGGGCGCGCAGGTTCGCAAGCTGCGCGGTGTCGGCGTCCACCCGGGCGCGGTACACGGTCGGATCGATCTCGGCGAGAAGATCGCCCTGCTTCACCATCGCGCCCACCTCGACGTGCACCCGCTTGAGCTGCCCGGAGACTTGCGTGCCGACGTCGACGAAATCGCGCGGCTGCAGCGTGCCGGTGGCGGTGACCAGGTCCTCCAGGTCGCCCCGCTGCACCACGTCGGTGGCGTACTGCGTGGCCGGGTCCTGCCGACCGTACCACGCCGACCAGGCGAAGTACGCGCCGCCGGCAGCCAGCACCAGGACGAACGCCGCCAGCGCCGCGCGCACGCGGCGCTTCCGCCGCCGCGCCATCGGCGCGCGGGTGGTCTCCCCGGACTGCAGTGTCGTGGTCGACATGGGCTGACGGATTTCGTGCCGGTAGGACCCTTATCGTGGCAGAACGATCGCTGCGGCAGTGTAAAAATTTGCAAGCGCCGCCGACCGTGGCGCGCAGCCGCTGCGCGGCCCGGCCGGGCGACGCCCGGGCCGCGCCGCTCAGAGCATCGGACCCGGCTGGCCGAGCGCGTGCTCGGCGAGCTGGTGGACGATCCATTCGTACGCCTCGTCGACCGAGTCGGTGCGAAAAACCAGATCGACGTCCGGCGCCGAGATCGTTCCGTGGCGCACCAGCGCCTCGAAGTCGATCACCTCGCGCCAGTACTCGGTGCCGAAGAGCACGATCGGCATCGGCTTCACCATCTTGCGCGTCTGCACCAGCGTCAGCAGCTCGAAGAGCTCGTCGAGCGTGCCGAATCCGCCCGGAAAGACCACCACTGCCTTGGCGAGGTAGGCGAACCAGAACTTGCGCATGAAGAAGTAGTGGAAGTGGAACGCGAGCTCGCGCGTCACGTAGCGGTTGTCGAACTCCTCCACCGGGATCGAGATGGTGAGCCCGACGTTGATGCCGCGCGCCTCGGCGGCGCCGCGGTTGGCCGCCTCCATGATGCCGGGACCGCCACCCGTGCACACCACGAAGCGCCGCTCGCCCTGCGGATCGAGGCCCTTCGACCATTCCGTCAGCCGGTACGCGAGCGTGCGCGCGGCCTCGTAGTACTGCGACATGCGCAGGTCGGCGCGCGCGCGCTCGAGGTCCCCCTCGCCCGCCTCGGCCTGGCGCAGCGCCGCGTCGGCGTCGTCGCGCGAGCGCGTGCGCGCCGAGCCCATGAAGACGATCGTGTCGTCCACGTGCAAGCGCTCGAAGCGCGCCTTCGGCTCGAGGTACTCGGACAGGATGCGCAGCGCGCGCCCCTCCCGGCTGTTCATGAACGTCTGGTTGCGATAGGCCCTGGGCGGTCGCTGCGAGCGTCGGGACATGGCAATCGTATCCTTCGTCGAATGGGTGCCGCCGGGGGCCGGCGAGCGCCTCTGCAAGACGATCACATTGTGGCAGCAGACCCCGCGCACGCGCGAGCGCACCGTTCGCATCGTGTTGAATAACACCGCCGCGACCACGGCCCGGTCGCTGCGGCGCCGATCGCCGAGATCCGCGAGCGCATGCCGATCACGCATACGATGCCGCGCGGCCGAGCGCCCGGACGCTCACGCGAGCGCGCCGAGCGCCGCGGCGGCGGCGATGAACCAGATCGGACTGACTCGCGTCGTCGAGGCGAGCGAGGCGCTCGCAACCGCGATCGCGAACGTAACGGCGCCGTCGACGCTGCCGGTCGTCAGGATGAACCCGCTCGCGAGCACCAGGCCGACCATGATCGGGGCGAGGCCGTCCTTGGCAGCGCGCAGCCACCGCGACTCGCGCGCCTTCAGGTCGGCGCGCGCGGCGATATAGGCGAGCAGCGACGAGGGCAGGCAGAACGCGACGAGCGCCGCGGCGCCGAGCGCGGGACCGCCGACGTGCTGGCCGATGAGCGCCATGACCAGCACGTTTGGCCCCGGCGCGGCCTGGCTGAGCGCGACCGCGGTCGCGAACTCGGTGCCGGTCAGCCAGCCGTGCTCGGTCACCACCAGCCGGTAGACGTCCGGCAGCACCGCGTGCGCGCCGCCGATCGCGACGAGCGACAGGACAGCGAGCTTCGAGAGCAGCGCGGCGGCGGCGGAGAGCGGATCCACTCAGCGCCCCGCGCGCCATGCGGCCCACACGCCGAGCGGCGCGAGGGCGAGCACCACCGCCGGCAGCGGCAGGCCGGCGAGCGCGATCGCGGCGAAGGTCGTCGCACCGAGCACGACGACGAGCGGCCGCTGCGCGATCGACTGCGCGAGCCGCACCCCGACCGCGATGATCAGGCCAGCCGCCGCCGCGGCGACGCCCGAGAACGCGCCCTTCAGCCACGGCTCGTCGGCGAACTCGAGGTAGGTTGCGCCGAGCGCGAGGACCAGCACGAGCGGCACCGCGAGCAGCCCCAGCAGCCCGGCGGCGGCGCCGGCAGCGCCGCGGAACCGCACGCCGAGCATGATCGACACGTTGACGATGTTCGGACCGGGCAGGAGCTGGGCAAGCGTGAGGGCGTCGGTCATCTCCCGGTCGTCGAGCCAGCGCTCGCGATCGACTAGGACGCTCCGCGCGTGCGGCAGCACCCCGCCGAAGCCGTAGAGCCCGATGCGAAGAAACGCGAGGAACAGCTGGCGGACCGACGGGGCCGCCGCGCGGGCATCGCGCCCCGGCGTGTCGGTGTCGGCGGGTGGCATGCGCGCGGTTGTCCTCGCGAGCGCGCGCGGCGTACGGCGCCTCGCGCGCACCCGCCTACCAGCTGTTGCGCAGCTCGCGCAGCTTTACGAACACGGTGCGCGGATCGGGGTCGTCCGGCAGGTCGGGGAACGCCTCGCGCAGCCGCGCGATCAGCGTGGGGCTCCGCAGCCGCAAGAACGTGTTGACCTCCATCTCTACGGCGAGCGTCGAAACGTAGGCCTGCGCCGGATCCTGGCCCGCGAGCTTGTCGAGCATCGCGCGCGCGGCCGCGTTGTCCGGCTCGCGGTCGAGCGTGAAACGCAGATTGTTCTCGATGTAGTCGTGGCCCGGGTAGACGAGCGTCGTCCGCGGCAGCCGGGCGAGCTGCTCGGTGAAGGTCTTGTAGAGCTCGGCCGGGTGGCCGCCGTTGTGGCAGTTGCCGGCGCCGGCATTGAAGAGCGTGTCGCCGCAGAAGAGCGCCGGCTGGTCGGTGCGCGACAAGAGGCAGACGTGGCTCATGGTGTGGCCCGGGGTGTCGAGCACCTCGAGCTCCACGGTCTTGCCGACCTTGAGCACGTCGCCGGCGCCGAGGCCGCGCGCCATGCCGGGAATGCGGTCTCTTGCGTTCTTGTGCGCGAGGATCCTCGCACCGGTCGCCTTCACCATCGCTTCGTTGCCGCCGGTGTGGTCGCGATGCTCGTGCGTGTTCAGGATCTGCACGATCGTCCACCCCGCCTCCCTGGCGACGCGCAGGCACTTCTCGTGGTCGAGCGGGTCGACCGCGAGCGCCTCGCCGGTCTCTCCGCAGGCGATCAGGTAGTTGAAGTTTCGGTAGGCGTTCGCGGTCCAGATCTGCTTGACGAGCACGGCGCGCATCTCCGGCGGATGAGTCGATCGGGCAATGATACCGCCGTTGGCGCCGCGCCCACCTGCCCGCGACACCACTGGCGCCTCAGCCGGCCGCGTCCGCGTCCGCGTCCACACGCATGCCCGCCGCGCTGAAGAACCGCGATCGCGGACGCGTGCCCCTGCGCCCCGGCGCTCACGCGTCCGGCAGCGGAATGAATTCCGTCTCTTCCGGCACCTGGCCGAAGCCCTGCTCGCGCCAGCGCTGCTTCGCCTGCTCGAGCAGCGCGCGGGAGCTGGCGACGAAGTTCCACCAGATGTGACGGTCGCCGTCGGTCCGGGCGCCGCCGAAGAGCATCACGCGCGCGGCGGAGGACGCCGCGATCTCGACCGTCTCGCCCGCCGGCAGGACCGCGACGTGGTGAGGCGCAAGCAGCGCACCGCCAATCGCGACGTCGCCTGAGACGACGTATGCGGCGCGCTCCTCGTGCTCGGGCGGCAACCCGAGGCGGGCCCCGGCGGCGAACGTCGCGGCGACGTACAGCGTCTCGGTGAACACCGGGGTCGGCGCGCGCTCGCCGAACGCGCTTCCGGCGATCACCCGCAGCTCGACGCCCTTCTCGGAGATTCTGGGGAGCATCGCGCCTGGCACGTGCGCAAACTCCGGCGCCGCCTGCTCGTCGGCAAGCGGCAGCGCCACCCAGGTCTGGATACCGTGCAGGCGCGCGCCCTGCGCGCGATCCTCCGGCGGCGTGCGCTCCGAGTGGACGATACCGCGGCCGGCGGTCATCCAGTTCACGTCGCCGGGGATGATGCGCTGGATCGAGCCCAGGCTGTCGCGGTGCAGCAGCGCGCCTTCGAAGAGGAAGGTCACCGTGGCGAGCCCGATGTGGGGATGCGGGCGCACGTCAACGCCCTTTCCCGCCGCGAATCGTGCCGGCCCCATGTGGTCGAAGAAGATGAACGGCCCGACCATCTTGTGCGTGGCCGCCGGCAGCAAGCGGCGCACCTCGAAACCACCGAGATCCTTGGTGCGCGGCTTGAGGATTGTCGAGGGTTGCATGTTCGCTCCCGGGTCGCGCGCCGCGTCGGCTCGACGCGGCGCATCGCCCGGAGCGTAGCAAAGCCGCCGGTCCGCGCGAAGCCGTTCCGGCGCGTGTCGGCGGCAAAACCGCTTAGACTCGCGGGATGGACCACCCCGTGACCCCGGCCCTCGGCGCCGAGCTCTTCCCCTCCGGCCGCCTGCGCGCCGGCATCAACCACTCCAACTTCCTGCTGGTGCGGCCGGGCTCGCCGCACGGCGCACCGCAGGGCATCGCGCCCGACCTCGCGCTCGAGCTCGCCCGCCGGCTCGGCGTGCCGGTCGAGTACGCGAGCTTCGACGGCGCCGGCAAGCTTGCCGACGCGGTCGCAAGCGCGGCGGTCGACGTCGGCCTGCTCGCGAGCGAGGCCGAGCGCGCGAACGTGATCGAGTTCAGCTCAGCGTACCTCGAGCTCCCGGTGACCTACCTCGTGCAGGCAGGCTCGCCGATCCGCTCGATCGCCGACGTGGACGCCAAGGGTATGCGCATTGCCGTGTCGGCGCGCAGCGCCTACGACCTCTATCTCACCCGCACGCTGAAGCACGCGAAGCTCGTGCGCGCCGCGGGCATCCCGGCGTCCTACGCGCTCTTCGCCGCGCAGCAGCTCGACGCGGTGGCGGGCCTCAAGCCCGGGCTCCTCGCCGAGGCGCAGAAGCATCCCGGCGCGCGCGTGCTCGACGGGCAATTCACCGCCGTGCAGCAATCGATCGGCGTCCCCAAGGGCCGCGCCGCCGCGGCGGCGTACGTCCGCGACTTCGTCGAGGACGTGAAGCGCTCCGGGCTGGTCGCGCGGCTGGTCGAGCGCCACCGCGTGAGCGGCGTGAACGTCGCACCGCCGGCCTAGGGCGGCCTCCGCATCGTGATGCGAGCCGTTCGACGGTTCTTCCACGCGTTCTCGTTCGCGGGAACGACGGTCCTCCGCGGCGCCTGTTCGCGGCCATGCCCGAGGTGAAGCTCTCGATCATCGTCCCGGCCTACAACGAGGAGCGGCTGATCGCCGCCACGCTCGACTGCATCCGCAAGGCGCTGGACGGCCGGCCCGCGCAGATCATCGTCTGCGACAACAATTCGACCGACCGCACCGCCGAGCTTGCGCGCATGGCCGGCGCCGAGGTCGTGTTCGAGCCCGTCAACCAGATCGCGCGCGCGCGCAACGCCGGCGCGGCGCGCGCCTCGGGCGACTGGCTCGTCTTCGTCGACGCAGACTCGTGCCCCAGCCGCGCGCTGCTCGCGGACATGCAGGCCGCCATCGCCTCGGGACGCTGCATCGGCGGCGGCAGCACGGTGGCCTTCGCCAACCCGCGGGTGGACGTCCGGTGCTGGGTTGCATTCTGGAACGCGCTCAGCCGGACCACCGGCTGGGCTGCGGGCTCGTTCATCTTCTGCGAGGCGGCGGCATTCCGCGAGGCGCACGGCTTCGACCAGACGCTCTTCGCCGCCGAGGAGATCGATTTCTCCCGCCGCATGAAGCGGCTCGCGCGCCGGCGGCGCATGCGCTTCGTCATCCTCCGCCGCCATCCCCTGCGTACCAGCGATCGCAAGGTGCGCCTCTACAGCCCGCTCGAGCACCTCGCGTTCCTGCTCCGTTTCGTGACCACGGGCGGGCGCAACCTCCGCCGCCGCGAGGCCTGCTCGATCTGGTACGACGGGCGGCGCTAGCGCGGCGCACCGGGCAAGCCGTGCCGAAAGCCCTTATGCTGATGCCTTGACCGCACCGCCAATTCGCGAGGAATCAATCATGGCCAAGCCCAACTATGCGTTCGCCAAGCGTCAGCGGGACCTCGCCAAGAAGCAGAAGAAGGAAGAGAAGCGCCAGCGCAAGGCGCTCAACAAGCAACGCGCGCCCGCCGATGCACCGCCCCCGCCGGCGACCGACGTCGAGCCGAAGGAGTCTTGATCGCTCTCTCTACCGGGCGCCCGGCGCGCGCGGCGTCCTGCACGAGCGCGAGCGAGCGGGCCGCCTGGGGCCCCGCACCGGGACAGATTTCGCCGACCTGAGCAGGAGAAGCTATGAACCCGAACGTCGACGCGCGGACGCCCTTCGCACCTCCCGTGGTGGACCGCCTCTCGGTCCGCGTCGTGGTGGATTCGCACTACGAGCGTTTCCTGCCGAAGGCGACGCACCCCGCGGTCGGCATCGAGCACGTGGGCGAGATCCGCGGCCGGCAGATGTCTACGCTGGCCGGCGAATGGGGCTTGTCGCTCCACCTCGAATCGGAGTACCGGGGTGCCAAGTCGCAATATCTGCTGGACTTCGGGTACACGTCCGAGGTGCTCAATCGCAACATCGACCTCCTCGGCATCGACCCGGCGCGAATCCGCGGGCTGATCCTGAGCCATGGCCACCGCGACCACTACGGCGGCCTGGTGGGATTCGTGAACCAGCACCGCGCGCACATGCGCGAAGACCTCGCGCTTTGCGTCGGCGGCGATACGGTCTTCCGCGAGAAGTGGCTTCCGGCGCGAGTGGGCGAGGCGCCGGTCTCCTGGGGCGCCCTCGACCGCACCGCGCTCACCGCCCAGAACATCGTGCCGGCCTGCTGCGACGCGCCGGCGGCGCTCGAGGGTCCGTTCACCACCGGTTGTATCGAGCGGACCTCGTTCGAGAAGGTCACTGGCGGCACGCGCGTCCGCTTCGAGCATTTCAGCGATGCCGAGCGGCGGGGCGAGCTCGTGCTGGACGAGCATCCGGACGAGCACGGCACCTGCTTCGTGGTGCAGGGCCGCGGCCTCGTGGTGATCTCCTCGTGCGGGCACGCCGGGATCGTGAACACCGTGCGCACCGCGATGAAGGTCGCCAACGTCCCGAAGCTGCACGCGGTGATCGGCGGATTTCATCTCGGGATGGCGAGCGCCGAATACATCGGCCACACCGTCGACGAGCTCGCCGCTCTCCGGCCCGACGCGATCATCCCGATGCACTGCACCGGCGCGCCCTTCATCGAGGCCATGCGGCACCGCATGCCGGACCGCGTCGTGGCCAACAACCTCGGCAGCCGGTTCACCTTCGGCGCGTAGCAAACGCCTTCGCGCAACGTCTGGCGGGCGCGCGCGCCGGCGGGTCCGGCCGCGACACTCCGGGAAGCGGGAACGTCCCGTCGCTGGCGGTGTGCTGCACGGCGCGCGGCGCGCGAGCCCTCCGGCCATCGCGGCAGATGCAGCCGCGTGACGTTGGACCCGTCTTGGCCCAGTACACGGCCGGGCCAGCCACAGGCACCGTGGGCGCAGGATGGGCTCGTCCTAGCGCGCCGCACGGCAAGAAACCCCTCGACGGGAAGGTGTACGATGCCACCGAGCGCGCGCATGCGGCGCGCCAGGGGAGGAATGTATGCGTGCAGCCGAAGGACCGGTCCGGATCCGGTCGTTCGCCGACGAGGACGTGCTGCGCCCCCGGTTCGGCATCCGTTCGGGCGGCATGGCGGCCGGCAACCGTCTCTCGCACCGGCACGACGACTTCGAGGTGCTGTTCCTCGCTTCCGAGGCGTCGGCGCGGCGGATCGGCCTGCACGAACGCGCCATCCGGCACGGCCGCATCTTCTTCATCGCACCGATGACGCCGCACCAGATGCGCTTCGATGCCGACGCCGCGTGCGATCAGCTTCTCACGGCCGCGGCGCGCAGGCCCCTGGACTGGTCTTCTCCGGGAGCGCCTGCGAACCCCGCAGCGCACAGACGGCATGATTCGCGTTGAGCACAGTCCGATGCAGAAGCGCGCGCGGCTGAACGGCAAGTCCCCCGGCGGCTGCGGCGACGGCAGGCTACGGGCAGGCGCGCCCGCGCCGGTTCGCGTCGGCGATCTCGCGCGGCTCGCGACGCGGATCCGGCTCCACGCCGTCCACATGGTGGGAATCCAGGGCTTCGGCTACCTCGGCCAGGCCCTGTCCGCGGCGGAGATCTTCGCCGCGCTCTACGGCGGCGGCCTGATGCGCCCCGGCTGGGACCGCTTCTGCCTCTCGCCCGCGCATTACGCGGTCGTACACTACGCCGCGGCCGCCGAGGTCGGGCTGCTCCATCCGGAAGCGCTCAAGTCCTACGGCAGGGACGGCACCGAGCTGGAAGCGATCAGCACCGAGCGCACGCCGCTCCTCGACCTGACGTGCGGGTCGCTCGCGCAGGTGATCTCGGGCGCGATCGGCTTTGCGCTCGCTTCGCGTTATGCCAAGGACGACCGGCGCGTGTTCGCGCTCCTGAGCGACGGCGAGATGGAGGAGGGTCAGACCTGGGAAGCGGCCATGTTCGCCGCGCATCACGCGCTGGATCGCCTGGCGGTCGTGATCGACGCCAACAACTCGCAGGTGGACGGGCAAGTGAACTCGGTGACGACGCTCGAGCCGCTCGCCGACAAGTGGCGGGCGTTCGGCTGGCGCGCGCTCGAGGTGGACGGTCACGACGCGGACGCGCTCGTGGCATCGATGCAATCGACCGCTTCGGAGCGCAAGCCCCTGGTCGTCATCGGTCGCACGCAGATCCTGGGCGGCCTGAAGTCGGTCCCGGCGACCGCGGACGGCCATTTTCTCAAGCTGGATCCGGCGCTGAAGGCGGCGGTCATCGCCGAGCTGGAGGCCCGCCTTGCTTAGGCCGCCCTACGAGATCGTGCTGAAGCCGTACGGGAAGGCGCTCGTCGAGCTCGCGCGCGAGCGCACCGACATCATCTGCCTGAGCGGAGACCTCACGCGCCAGACCGAGACCGATCTGTTCCGCGATGCGCTGCCGGACCGCTTCATCAACGTCGGGATGGCCGAGGCCAACATGATCGGCATCGCCGGCGGGCTTGCCCGCGCCGGACACACGGTGTTCGTCAACACGTTCGGCGTGTTCTGCACCCGGCGCTGCTACGACCAGGTCGCGATGGCGATCGCCTATCCCAACCTGGACGTGAAGATCGTCGGCTTCATGCCGGGCCTCTCCAGCCCCGGCGGGCCCAGCCACCAGGCGATCGACGACGTCGCGCTCATGCGGGCGCTGCCCAACATGACGGTCGTCGATCTCGCAGATGCAGTCGAGATCTCGCAGGCCGTGCGGGCGGTGGTCGAGCGGCGCGGCCCGGTGTATCTGCGCCTGAAGCGCGGCGAGATTCCCGTGGTTTCGGAAGCCTCGCGCCGGTTCTCGCTGCACGAAGCGCAAGTGGCGAAGAAGGGGCGGGAGGCCTGCATCGTGGCCTCGGGCATGATGGTGCCGGCCGCGCTGGTGGCGGCGGACGTCCTGGACGCGAACGGCGTCTCGACCTGCGTGATCAACTCGCCGGTGATCAAGCCGCTCGACGCGGCGACGATCGTGGCAGCGGCGCGCGGTGCGCGCGCCGTCGTCACCGCCGAGAACCACTCGGTGATCGGCGGCCTCGGCTCGGCCGTGGCCGAGGCGCTTGCGGAGGCGGGCGTTGGCGTGCCGCTGCGCCGCATCGGCGTGGCCGACGTCTTCGCCGAGTCCGGCAGCCGCGAGTACCTGTTCGACCGCTACAACCTCGGTGTGCAGAACATCGTAGACGCCGCCTGGATCACGATCGCCCCCACGAAACCCGTCCCCGCGGCGCCAGCCATGCCGCTGACCGCGGGCACCTACGCCCCCGTCTGAGCACCACTCCAAGGAGACGTGACGATGTCACTGCAGAAGTTCGTGCCGACGCCCAGGTACGAGGAATACAAGGAGCTCTTCAAGGATTTCTACAAGCTGGAGCGGCGGGCCGACGGCGTGCTGCTCGTACAGGCCCACACCAACGGCGGTCCGGTCCAGCTGAGCGTGGAGAACCACCGCTCCCTCGGCCAGCTGCTCAAGGTGGTCGGTGCCGACCCGGAGAACGAGATCATGATCATCACCGGGTCGGGCGGAGAATTCATGATGGACTCCGACCCCGAGGGCTTCAAGCTCGAGGAGCAGGATCTCGCGCACTGGGCGTACGAGTACGCCTACAAGGACGGCCGCATCAACGTGAGCGCGCTCGTCAACGACCTCGAGATACCGACCATCGGCGTGCTGAACGGCCCGGGATTCCACACTGAGATCTGCCTGATGTGCGACATCACGCTGTGCGCCGAGGACGCAACGATCTTCGACCTGCACTACGACATCGGCTCGGTGCCGGGCGACGGCATCCACACCTGCTTCCAGGAACTGCTCGGCGTGAAGCGCGCGGCCTATGCGCTGCTCACCGGCGAGGCGATCGATGCCCGCAAGGCGCTCGACTACGGGATGGTGAACGAGGTCCTGCCGCGCGACCAGTTGATCCCGCGCGCCTACAAAATCGCCGATCACATCATGACGCAGCCGCGGATCACGCGCCGTCTGACGACGCAGGTCGTGCGTCGGCCCTGGAAGCAGCGCGTCACCGACAACCTGGACGGCGGGTTCGGCATCCAGATGTTCGCCCACCTCGCGAAGAAGAGGGCGATGCACGGCCACAAGCACATCGCCGACACGGTCGACTACGTGCGCAAAGGCAAGAAGAACAACTTCGACTAGCGTCCCGAGTCAGAAGTTCGTCGAACGCGTTCATCGAGAGCAAGGCACTCGACTAGTGCGCGGACGCGACCGCAGGCATGCGAAAAACCGCACCGTTCGTCGTCAGGCTAGGCGCGCGACGCCGCCAAGACTGGCCGTCTTGGCAAGGAGCGGAACGACGCTTGGCGGCGAACCGTGCGGTTTTTCGTCGACGGATCTCTGACTCGGGACACTCTAGCGGAGAGCAGCCGGTGCAGCGCGCTCGCGCCCGTGGCACGCCGCGCCCGTCGCCGACGTTCCGGCGCACCAGCGGTTGCGAATCGACCGATCGCGCGCGTACCCGCGCGCCCTGGTATGCGTGACCCGTCGCAACCCGGCCGAGCGGCCGTCACAGGCCGAATGTGCCGAGATCGATGGCGTAGACCGACGAGGTCGCGGTGATGAACAGCCGGTTCTTCTGCGGGCCGCCGAACACGCAGTTCGACACCGCCTCGGGAACGAGGATCTTTCCCAGCCGCCTGCCCGCCTCCGAATAGACCTGTATGCCGTCGCCCGCGCTGGTGAAGACGTGGCCGCGCCGGTCGATGCGGAATCCGTCGGCGATTCCCGGCTCGATCACCGCGAAGACGCGGCTGTTGCTGAGGTACCGGCCATCGACGACGTCGAACATGCGAATATGATGCTTGCCGTTCGGATCGTGCGAGCGCGACGAATCGGACACGTACAGCTTGTCCGCGTTCGGACTGAACGCCAGGCCGTTCGGCTTCTCGAAATCGTCCGCGACGATGCTCACTTCGCCCGAGACGGGATCGTAGCGGTAGACGTTATTGGCGCCGATCTCGCTCGGGGCCGCGTAGCCTTCGTCGTTGCTCATGATCCCGTAGTTCGGGTCCGAGAACCAGATCGTCCCATCGGTCTTGACCGTCACGTCGTTCGGCGAGTTGAGCCGCTTGCCCGCGTAATGGCCGACGAGCGTCACCACGTTCCCGTCGGGCTCGGTGCGGCTGATGCGCCGCCCCAGATGCTCACAGGTCACGAGCCGGCCCTGCAGGTCGCGGTAGTTGCCGTTGGCGAACTGCGAAGGCGCGCGGAAGATCCGCGCACCGTCCTTCCGCGTCCACTTGAACATGCGGTTGTTCGGAACGTCGCTCCACACGAGCGCGTCGTCCTCGTGGAAATAGACCGGGCCTTCGGCCCATTTCGCGCCCGTCCACAGTCGCTCGAGCCGGGCGTTCGCGACCAGCAGTTCCTCCATCGATGCGTCTTCGATGACGATTCCTTCCCAGCGCATGGAATATCCCCTCCTGAACGGGCACCGCGGCAGCGCCGACCGATGCCGCGTCCCTCAGCCGAGCATCGCCGCCTCGGCCGGTGGCCTGGCGACCGGGCCGCCGGCACCACCGCTGGCGGCAGCATGTCCGAGCGCTCCCCGCCTCAGCGTTGACTTATGTTAAAGAACCAGCGCACCCCGGCATGCAAGTGTTGCATGCCTATCATCGATCCGGTCCACGCGGGCAAGGACGAGAACATGACCGGCAGCGAGCTTCCTCGACCCGATTACGCCACTGCAAACATGCGCCTGGTCGGCTACAGCGACCAGGGCGGTCGACCGGACGGCGTCCAGGTCATGGTGCACGGCGGCTACGCCTACGTCGGGCACATCTTCTCCAAAGGGTTCAGCGTCATCGACGTGCGGGACCCGGCCCGCCCGGGGACGGTGAAGTACGTCGCCGCGCCGCCCAACACCTGGACGCTGCACCTGCAGCTGGCCGACGAGCTGCTGCTCGTCATCCACAACAAGGACATGTTCGCGCAGGCGGAGCTCGCCGACGAGAAGGCCTACTACAAGGGTGCCGTCGACCATCACGCGAAGGCCGAGACCGGGCGCGACTGGTCGGCCGGCATGGCGGTCTACGACGTCTCCCGGCCCGGCGACCCGCGCGAGATCGGTTTCATGCCGGTCGAGGGCACCGGGCTGCACCGCATCTGGTACGTCGGCGGACGCTGGGCCTACGCCTCGGCGCTGCTCGACGGGTTTTCCGATTACATCCTCATCACGATCGACCTGGCCGATCCGACGCGCCCGGTGTTGACCGGCCGCTACTGGCTGCCGGGGATGAACCTCGCCGCCGGCGAGCGGCCGGACTGGCCCTCGCAGAGCGGCCGTTACGGGCTGCACCATCCGATCATCCGCGACGACATCGCCTATTGCAGCTGGCGCGACGCGTGCCTCGCCGTCGTCGACGTGAGGGACAAGGCCCGGCCGCAGCTCATCACGCGCAAGGTCTGGGCGCCCCCTTCGGCGGCGGCACCCACAACGCCTTGCCGCTGCCCGCGCGCAATCTCCTGGTGGTGGTCGACGAGACGGTGCTCGACGATCAGGAGGACGGATTCAAGCCGATCTGGATTTTCGACAACCAGGTCAAGTCGAACCCGATCAGCGTCGCGACCTTTCCCGCCCCGTGCGACAAGGACTATCTCACGGTCGGCGGCCACTTCGGCCCGCACAATATCCACGAGAACCGGCCCGGCAGCTTCGTCAGCGAAGAGCTCATCTTCGCGACCTATCAGAACGCGGGTCTGCGGGTGTACGACATCCACAACCAGTTCCGACCGACCGAGGTCGGCGCCTTCGTTCCGCCGCCGCCGGCGCGCTGGGTCGACCCGCGGCCCAACCGGCCGGTCGTGCTGCACTCGGCCGACGTCTTCGTCGACCGGAACGGCCTGTGCTACCTCTCGGACTTCAACGCCGGCCTGTACATCGTCGAGTACCGGGGTTGACCCCGCCGGCCGCGATCGCGCGCCGGCCGCCACGGCCCCGCCGCGCGGTCCACGGCCGCTACAGATCCTTGCGCGCCTTGTTGTAGGGGTGCTCGGGGTCGATGCCGAACACCGAACGATAGGTGTCGTACCGGCGGCCGTGGTGTTCCAGCACCACGCACAGCACGATGATCACGAGCAGGGTCGCGAGCGTGATGGCCGTCAGCACCGGCATCCGGTATTGCACCAGCCCCGAGGCCACCGCGCCGAGCGCGAACATGCCTGCGAAATAGCCGACGTTCTTGTGGAACGCCTCGAACAGGCGCCGGCGCGGCGTCATGCTGTAGTGATCGCCATGCCATGTCGTCGGATCGTCCGGCTTGGCCATGTGATAGTAGCGGCCGCCATGCGTGCCCCGGAACCAGGTCGACGCCACCTGCAAGCATCCGGAGCACGACCGCCGCAATCCCGAAGAGCGAGTGCACGGACCCGCTGAACCCGCGGCTCACCGTCATCGCCACCGCCGCGCCCACCACGGCGAGCCCGATGGCGGCGTACAGCACGTACTTGTGGACGTGAAACCACCACCACGCCGCGTTCGAGAGCTTGATCTTCTCCCGAATGCCGTGCTGCGTCGGCTTCGGCTTGCCGTAGCGGATCGTCATGACGCACAGCGGTACCAGGACCACCCAGATCACGAACATCAGAACGGCGTGAAAGTCCCACCGGATCTCGACCGTCCGCCCGAGAAAATCGAGATACACCTCTGTCGGAATATGGGCTTGAGGGGTGCTCATCGAATCCACCGGTGGCAGCGGCCGCGACGCGTTTCGTCCGGCACGAAGTATTGCAAAATCGCGCCTCCGGATTGCGGCGTCCGCGCCGTTGCGTGACCTGTGCTAAATGTCCACCGCCCCAGGTGTGCGGTGTCGAGTCCGATCAAGCCGACTGCTCGCATGCTCGGCTCGCGGAAGGCTTGTCTTTCTCGCCTGCTGCGATCGTGGCCGGCGCCGACGCCCTGCCCTGAGGGCAAGTGCGTCGCGCGCGGAATTTCCGTCTTGCAAGCCCTTTGCCTCGGGTGGATCACTCCCCGAATCCGAACCCGGGCGAGCGCGCGATTGGGGGACGGAAAAGGCCCGCATCGTTGCAATCCCTGCGATTCGCCGAAGTGCGGGCGCTTTCCCTCAGGCAGCATACGAATCGGGCGCAGAAGCACGGAGCCTGCTAGACTCCGGTCTTATTCGAGGGTCGGCGATGATGAGCAGAGTTCTGCAGTGCCTGACGAAGCACGGTGAGCAGCTCGACTTCGAAATTGCAAAAGAGCTGGGCATGCCGCTTGCAACCGTGCGCGAGCACATAGCCGGCTTGGCGGCCACGGGAGCCGTGGTCACCTGCAATCTGACGCGCTTCGAGAACGCCAAGCGGATCGAAGCGTGGGTATGTCGGGTTTCGGGCTACTACCCGCCGGCAGCCGCCGGGCGGAAGCCGAAACCGACGACATAGGCGGCCACCCGCCGGCCGCTCTGCGGTCGCGACGACTCGCCTTCGCCTGGAAGGCGATCCGGCGGCGTGGTGCTCGTTTCCTTGCGACGATCGCCCGACTTCCGCAGTCGCGCAACTCCGGCCTTTGTATCAGCGCGCCCTCGCGCCGAGGCGACCCGCGGACGCCGATCGCGGTGGCCTCGGCGCTGCCGCTGCGTCGGCACGCTGGCGCGATCCGTCGTTCCGCACGAGTGCCGGAGTCGGCGGCGTTCGCCGCCGGGCCGTTCGTCACCCGCCGCGATCGTCCAGCCGCTCAACCCAGGCTTGGCGGCATCGCCCTCGGACTGCTCGGGGTCGCGCAGCTCGCGAGCCAGGATCTTGACCATGCCCCCTCGCAGATCGTGTCTTTCCACGCCATCGCCGCGTCCCGGTTGGCGTTGCGATCGAGAGACGTGAACGTCTCGACGGCGACCGGAACGGACCCCTGAAGCCTCGCACCGGCCGCTCGAAGGCGATCCCATTGCGCCCGCGCCGGGGCGTGTAGCGGGCCACGCGAAAACGCTAGGGCGATCCCCGCGCCGCGGCGACGAGCGGGGCCTCGCGCTGCCGCATCAGGGCTCGTCGGAGCTCTGTCGTGCTCCACCAACCGCCGTTCGCTGCGGCTTGCGATCCCAAATTAGTTCAAAAATGACATGCGTCGGCAATCGCGCGGCCGCCGCAAGGTCCATGGAGCTGACCGGTGGCGCCCGCGCTCAGGTGCCCTTCGCCCGTCAGGTTCCAGGAAATTCCGCACAGTCGAGACGGATGGCAGCGTACCTGCCTTGGCTGAAGAGTCAGACAAGACGCACAGAGCCCCCGTCCTCCCCGGCTCGTCTACCCGCGCGACTGCTCGCAGCCGAGCGACCACGCGCGGACGACGTCCTGCGCAACCCGTAACCGATGCCGAAACCTCTACAGAGCTGCGCAAGATCTCGACAGTCAAACCGGAACACTCGCAGAGCGACCGGCGCGTGGCCACAAGGGCAGTGAGAATAAGTGCCCACCTTGCCTTGCGGCATGAGGCCTCCCGAGCTGCTCCTGTGACTTGAGCATCGCCCTGACGCGATGACAGGTCGGAACTGGCGCGTTTGTCGCCCGAAAGCGCTCCATTGACCGGACATAGGTCGCTGCTGTGCGACTCAGCCAGGGAAGCTTGCTTCCTGCAGACGTATCCGATCGCCGGTGCCTGTGGCGAGCAGTCAGTCGTCTAACGGGGCGGTGCTTTCCAAGACCCTCCTCCGCCGCTCAAACGCAATCGCCGTCCTCCGCGCTTCGCCCTCAATGACCGGGCCCACCGGCGCGCCGGTGACATTCAAAGCGAGACTGATACCCCCGATCGATTACGGATTCGGATACGCACTACCGGAACAGAACGGTCGTTAGGACGACTCATGGAATCCTCGCGTCATTCGTCGAAAACCCAGGGCATCACCCGCCCTCAGCGACATCAGAGGAACGACAGCGCGCGAGCTCTCTCACGACGGCACCTCATCGGCTTCTCATTTGCAGCCGTTGTTCTCGCTGCGAATGCCCTCCTCTCGCACCACACGGTCCTCGAGCTGATGAACGCGCAGGTGTCCGGCGATGTCAGTCTGACGATCACCGGCATCCTCAAGGACCTGCGCGCAGATGCCACGCAGATAGAGGATGCACGGCGCCGATACATTCTCAGCGGAAAGCTTGATCACCTTCATCAGGCTGTCGAGCGTCTATCGGCGTCGCTCGAGCACACGCAGCGCCTTCGAACCCTCGGCAGCGATGGCCAGAGGGAGATAGCGCAGATCGACCGCATGGCCCTTCTCCTTTCCAACGAAGCGCAGAGTCTCAGGGCACTCATCGAGACGCATCAAGCGAGAGGACGCCCCGCGGCTATCAGGGCGATTCGGGAGGCCGCGCCGGCTGAGCAGTTCGCGCAGATCGACCGCCTCCTTGCCAGCCTCACGGCGGCTGAAGCAGACGGAATGCGGCAGAGATCCGAGGCCTCCAAACACCGCGCAGCTCTGCACATCGTTACGAGCTGGGTCGCCAATGGGTTCAACGTGGGTCTTCTCGCGTTGATAATGTACCTTGCGTATCGCGAAGTCCGCGAGAGACGTGCGTCGGAGCTCCTGCTCAGATTCAATGCGACTCACGATTCTCTGACCAACCTGATGAATCGACATGCGCTCGCCGAGAGAGTGAATCTCGCACTGGCGCGAGCAGGCGCCAATTCGTCGAAGGTCGGTCTCCTGTTCCTGGATCTCGATCGCTTCAAGCACATCAATGATACTTTGGGGCATGAGATCGGCGATCTCGTCCTGCAAGAGGTGGCGGCTCGCCTCCTGAGATGCGTGCGGAAAAGCGACTTCGTGGCGCGCCAGGGCGGCGATGAATTTGTAGCCCTCATCGAGGATATCGCGGATCAGGCGGTCCTAGCCCGGATCGCAGAGACCATGTTGACTGAGGTGGCTCGTCCGATCTTGATCCGCGATCGGGAGTTTCGCGTCACTGCGAGCATCGGGATCAGCTCGTTTCCTGATCACGGGGGTGACCTGCAGGTACTGCTGAAAAACGCAGACATCGCAATGTATCGCGCGAAGGACAAAGGAAAGAACACGTATCAGTTCTATTCTATTCGTGAGGATCGGCACTCGCTAAGGCGCCTGGATATGGAGGCCGCCCTGCGCAGGGCGATCGAGAGCGAAGACCTCCTCATGTACTACCAGCCGCGGGTGTGCGCGTCTACTCATGAGATTGTCGCCGTAGAAGGTCTGCTGCGATGGCCGCAGTCCGATTCTCGGCTTGTTGCGCCGGGTCAAGTCATTCCGCTGGTGGAGGAACTTGGCTTGACCAGGCAGCTCGGCATATGGGCGCTGCGCACGGCATGCGCTCAGCACGCACGCTGGACACGCGAGGGCATGCCGGCCATGCGCGTGGCAATCAATGTAAGCCCAAGGCAGTTGATCGATACGGAATTTGTGTCGGACGTACGAGCCGCGCTGGACGAAAGAGGCCTCGCAGCACGTTGGCTGGAGCTTGAGATCACCGAAGGCGTCATGATGCGGGAACCACAGAAGGCCCAGGCGATACTCGAGGAGTTGAAGAGCATGGGCGCATATATTTCCGTAGACGATTTCGGCATCGGCTACTCGTCGATGGCATACCTGAAGCAACTGCCGCTCGACTGCCTGAAAATTGATCGAGCGTTCATCCGCGGCTTGCCGAAGGACGAGAGTGATGTCGCGATAACAAGGGCAATCGTCAACATGGCGCACAGCCTCGGACTACGCGTAGTGGCAGAGGGCGTCGAGACCAAGCAGCAGGTCGAGTTCCTGCGCGAGCACAACTGTGACGAATTCCAAGGGTACTACTTCGGAAAGCCGATGCCGCCACAGCACATAGTCGATCTTGTCCTGGCGCCGCGCAAGGCGGGGTCGCAAGGGCGGCTCCTTCAGCTTCCACGACAGGCGCGCCTCTGACCGGCACGCGGTCAGGCCGGAGATGATCGCGGCTCACGTCCTGCCACGCACGGACCGGATGCACGTGCCAGACTGCTGGTCTGCGTACGCTCGACGACAAGGCCTCGAGTGCGAATGCGGCGGATCTCACGTGACGAGTCCGGCAAACATCCAGGAGCGCGCCCCGCGGGATGTCCCTGCAGCGTAGTGCAGAATGTTGCATCCGAGAGCCCCCAAGAGTTCCACACAAGAAGAAGTCTTGATTACCGGTGCGATCACATCCGCGCCAGCCGGGTCCGGCATTTGCCTCTAGCGTACGTCCGGGGTCCTCCGTTGGCGGACGCGCTCGAGCGCGTCCGCCACTCCGCCGAGGAGGTCTCGCGCGCGCCGCAGACGGTTTCTTAGGGCAACCGCTTCCGTGTCATCGAGTTGCGCGACGCGCTGCTCCGCGTCCGCGAAGAAGGCCTCGACGCGCCTAGCCTCGGCCCCGCGCTCGATGATCGCCGCGAGTTCGTCCCGGCTCTCTTTCAAGTCCTCGGCGGTACCTCGCGGATCCCCCTCTGCGCATTCCGGCCCAACGTGATCAGTTATTGCGGAGCGTGATCGCCCATTTCGGTTGATCGTGATCAGATTCCGGGGAGCTTCCGGTACGGCAATCACGATGCCGGAATCGGTGATCAGGATGCCAGAGCGCGGGGTGCCGGTCGGGGCGGTGCGGCAACGTTTGCGCATGGACAGGGGCTGCAGGCAGCCTTTCGGCCTTTTTGAGAGGAAGGAATGCCGGCCCCGAGGCTTGCCATGCACCAACTCGGAGAAGTTCTTCGCTTGAAGCTGATGTGCGGGCTGTCGCAGCGCGAGATCGCCCGGGCGGTGGGCGTGAGCCTGGAGGCGATCCCGCACCAATCAGAGGGTCGCGGCTTCCGAATACTGGTTCAATATTCGCTTGACAGGGAAGTGCGGCCGAAGGCACATTGGGGGCCTTGGCGGAGGCAGTCGGGGCGGTCGATAGGAGGATGGGGTATGTCCGAGACGGTCGAGTTCAACAGCTGTGGTGACAAGCTCAAGGGCGTACTGACGCGCCCGGCGGGCAGGAGCGGCGATGTGCCGCTGGTGATCATGGCCGGCGGGTGGTGCTACACCAAAGAGATCGTGATGCCCTGGTACGGCAAATTCTTCGAGGAACTGGGCTGCGCGACGCTGCGCTTCGACTACCGCGGCTTCGGGGAAAGCGGCGGGGTGCCGCGCCAGCACATCAATCCGTGGAACCAGATCGAGGACTACCGCAACGCGTTCTCCTTTGCCGAGACGCTGGCGGGCATCGACAAGTCGCGCATCGGCATCTGGGGCATCTCCTACAGCGGCGGGCATGTGCTGATCGCTGCGGCGCTGGACTCGCGTCCGGCCTTCGCGATCTCCACGATTCCGGTGGTCGACGGCTTCCAGACCATGCGCCGGGTGCACGGCGAGACGCGTTTTGCGCAGCTCAACCGGCTGCTCGCCGAGGACCGGCGCGCGCGCTTCAGCGGCAAGCCGAGCGCCGCGATGCCGATGTCCCCGGAGAAGGACGCGGCCGCGGAGCTGACCAGCTGGCCATTTCCGCACGTGTACGCGGGCTTCATGGCGATCAAGACGAACGAGGCGCCGCGGCACGAGCACTGGAACACGATCGAGTCGGTCGAGCTGCTGCTGCAGTACAAGGTGGCGCCGTTCTGCGAGCGCATCGTCGAGACCCCGGCCATGATGACCCTCGCCAAGGGCGACAACATCACCTCGGCCGACCTGGAGATGCAGGCCTTCAACGCCATCACCAATCCGAACAAGACCCTGGTGTCGGTCTCGGGCGTCGATCACATGAGCCTGTACACCAACCGCGACCACCTCGCCAAGGTGGGCAGGGTGCAGGCCGCCTGGCTCAAGAACCTGCTCGCCAGCATGGGCTGACGCCGGAAGAGACGCGGTCGTCCCGCTGCGCCATGGCCGATCGTCTCGCCGAGCGGACCGCAGCAGGAGCGCCGCTCCTGTTTTCTCCGCTGACCGTCGCCGACGCCAAGCTCAAGAATCGGATCGTCATCTCGCCCATGTGCACCTATGCGTGCAATGGGGATGGACTGGCCACCGACTGGCACCTGGTGCATCTGGGCAAGTTCGCCCTGGGCGGTGCCGCGGTGGTGTGCGCGGAGGCCACTGCAGTCGAAGCCGAAGGGCGAATCACCTACGGCGACCTCGGTCTGTGGTCCGCGGCGCACGCCGCCGCGCTGAAGCCCGTGGCCGCCTTCATCAAGGCGCACGGTGCACTGCCCGCGATCCAGATCGCCCACGCCGGGCGCAAGGCGAGCATGCAACGGCCGTGGGAAAGCAATGGTCCCATCCACCCCGATGGCCATCGTCCCGGCGAGCCGCAGTGGCCCACCGTCGCCGCATCGTCGGTGCCGGTGGGCGATGGCTGGCCGGTGCCGCACGAGTTGTCGGTGAGCGAGATCAGGTCGATTCAGCGATCCTTCGTCGCCGCCGCGCTGCACGCCCTCGATGCGGGCTTCGAGATCCTCGAGATTCATTCTGCGCACGGCTATCTTGCCCACTCCTTTCTGTCGCCGTTGTCCAATCGCCGCGACGACGGCTACGGCGGTGGCCTCGCCGGCCGGATGCGCTTCACGCTGGAGACCGTTGAGCAGGTCAGGGCAGCATGGCCTGCATCGAAACCGCTGCTGGTTCGAATATCTTCGGTCGACGTGGACGGCTCGGCTGAAGGATGGCAATTGGAAGATTCCGTGGCACTCGCGGGAGAATTGAAGGCGCGCGGCGCGAACGTGGTGGATTGCTCGTCCGGCGGGATCGCCGGCCTGGCGACCGCCGACATCGGCCCTCGACCACTTGGCTTTCGCATCCCCTACGCCGACCGCATCCGCCGGGCGAGCGGCATGCTGACCATGACCGTCGGCCTGATCGTGCACCCCGAGCAGGCGGAGGGCGCGTTGCAGGCAGGCAGCGCCGACCTGATAGGTGTCGGACGCGAAGCGTTCTATGACCCGTTCTGGGCGCTGCACGCCGCGCATCGGCTCGGCGCGGACCCCACTTTCGCGGAATGGCCCGAATCCTACGGATGGTGGCTGGTTCGCCGCGAGGCGTTGCTCAAACAGGCCGGAGCGGCATGAGGGACTGGATCCCGCGGTTCTGGCGCGATCTCGGCTCGTCGATCGCGCGACACCTCGATGCTGTCGGGAGAAGAGGCGATGCGCCTCGATGTGAGCGGCTGGTCGGTAAGGCTCGATGAGCAGACGATCGCCAGGTACCGGGCAGACGGGACCTGGCAGGATCGCACGCTGGCGGATCTGCTCGACCGGGTGTGCGACGCGAAGCCCGACCAGGCGCTCGTGATCGACGGGACGCGCGTACTGACGGCAGCGCAATTGCGCGTGCGCGCGCGACGTCTCGCCGGCGTCCTGGCGGGGCGCGGTCTGAAACCGGGCGATGTCGTGAGCCTTCAGTTGCCGAACTGGCACGAGGCGATTCTCATCGACGTAGCCTGCTCCTACGGCGGCTATGTCTGCAACCCTATCGTGCCGATCTACCGCGATTCGGAGGTGTCGTTCATCCTGGCCGATGGGAAGAGCCGCATCCTGTTCGTGTCGGAGTTCTTCCGTGGCTTCGATTATGCGGCGATGGTCGGGCGGCTACGGCCGAATCTTCCGGATCTGCTGGAGGTCGTCTTCGTCCGGCCCAGCGACCGGTCCTTGCCGTCGTTCGACAACCTCGCCTCGGAGCCCGCGTCGACTCGCCACGCCCGCCCCGATCCCAACGACGTCAAGCTCGTGATGTACACGTCGGGAACCACCAGCCGGGCCAAGGGGGTCCTGCACACGCACAATACGATCGACACCGAGATCCGCAACTTCGTCGCCTGGCTGAAGCTCGAGCAGCGCGACGTCATCCTGATGCCGTCGACGCTCTGCCACATCACCGGCTATCTTTACGGTATCCAGCTGCCGATCTCGCTCGGCTGCCCGGTCGTCCTGATGGACACATGGGACGCAAGCAGTGCTGCGGACCTCATCGACCGTCACCGTGTCACGTTCACCCTCGGCGCCACGCCGTTCCTGGCGGAGATCACGCGCTTCGCGCGCCAGAACCGGAGGCCGCTGCCGACCCTGCGGTATTTCCCCACCGGCGGAGCGCCGGTGCCGCCCGAGGTCATCTATGATGCGAACCGGACGTTCGAGCGGTGTGTCTCGTTCCGGCTCTACGGCAGCACCGAAGCCCCGACCGTGACGCTGGGTGTTCCCGACCGTCGCAAGGAAGCGCTGGGCGCGACCACCGAAGGCTACGTCGTGGGCCACGATATCCGACTGGTCGACGCGGCTGGCCGGACGGTTCCGCGCGGCGCCGAGGGCGAGATCGTCACCCGCGGACCCGAGAACTGCGTCGGGTACACGGCACCCGAGCACAACCACGACGCTTTCGACAGCGACGGGTACTTTCACACCGGCGACCTCGGACGATTGACCCCCGAGGGTTGCCTCGTCATCACCGGCCGCATGAAGGATCTCATCATCCGCGGCGGGGAGAACCTGAGCCCGAAGGAGATCGAGGACGCGCTATACGCGCACCCGGCCATCCGCGAGGCAGCGGTGGTGGCGATGCCCCATCCGGAGGCTGGGGGAGACCGCCTGTGCTTTCGTGACGCTGCACCCGGGCGCCGCCTTCGACTTCGAGCAGATGCGCCGGGTGATCGGCGTCGCCGGCCTGGCAAAGCAGAAATGCCCGGAGCGGTTGGAGATCGTGGACGCCCTACCGTACACGGCCGCCGGCAAGATTCGCAAGAACGTCCTACGCGACCAGATCAAAGAGAAGATGGCCAAAGAGAATGAGCTTGAGCGCAAAGCGCGCGGGTAGACCGTCTCGGGAAGAGAAGGCCCGGGAAACGCGGGGGGCTTTGGTCAAGGCCGGCCTCCAGGTCGTGTCCCGGCACGGCTACGCGGACGCGTCGGTCTCGCGCATCGCGGAGGCGGCCGGCGTGGCGGCGGGCACGCTCTACTCGTACTTCGAATCGCATCAACAGCTCCTGGACGAACTGCTCCCGGCTGAGGGTGTTCGTTTGCTCGGCGTCCTGGCGAAAAGCGCACATCAGTCCACCGACTACTTCGACCATGAAACGCGCACTTTCCGGGCGTTCATCACGTATCTGAAGCGCAATCCCCATTTCCTGCGCGTGCTTGCGGAGGCCGAGACCGCGGCCCCGCGGAGCCATGCGCAGCACATGCGCAACATCGAGGAACGGTATCTCCGGGCGCTGCATCTAGCCGAGAGAAGGGGCGAAATCCGTCCGCACAACGACGCTTCTTTTCGGGTCATCGCCGAGGTTCTCGCGGGCGCGCGCGGACACATCGCGATGGGTTTTTGCGACCGATCCGGGGCCCGCTCGCTGCGCCCCAAGCAGATCCCGGAATGGGTGGCGGACACCTACGTCAAGTTCGTCCGGCACGGGCTCGGGTACGCCGCAGCGCTCGACCTTCCGCGGCGCATGGCGGCGAGCACTCAAGCGCCCCGTCCACAACTGCAGCAGGGCACCCGTGCGAGCCTCATCAACTCGGCGGCGCGGGTGATCAACCGCTCCGGCTACCTCGGTGCTACCGTGCAGGCGATCACGCAGGCCGCCGGCGTCGCCGTGGGCACCTTCTACGCGCATTTCCGCTCGCAACGGGAGCTCTTCGAGGAGCTCCTGTGCTCGATGCGCACGCAGATGCAGGCGGAGGTCGCCGAAGCGATCCGCGGGAGCCGCTCCTTCGTCGAGCTGGAGAGCCGCGGGTTCACCGGCTTTTTCGACTATCTGGTGCGCAACCCGTGGTACGTTCGGGTGGGAGATGGAGGCGGCCGTGTGGGTCCCTGCCTCGTTCCGCCAGCACTTCTTCGACATCGCCGATCGGTATGTCAACGCACTGCGGCGAAGCCGGACGCGCGGCGAGCTGAAGATCTACGAGGAGCGCGAGCTACCCATCCTGGCGTACACCTTCATGGCGGCAAGGCAGTACCTGGCCAGGCGCTATGTGATCGCGACCGCGAAGCCCAGGCGGCTGCCGACCTATGTCGGCGACACCTACATCGAGCTCGTGCGCCGGGGTCTCGAGCGTTGAGTCCGCGCGACCGAGGCGGTCAGTGAACGCCTTACCGCCTGCTCTCCATCGACCACTTGTAGATGTTGTTGCGCTGGATCGCGGACGAGCCGCCGATGATCGGCATAAGCAGCGCATCCCGGACATATCGCTCGACGTCGAAATCCTTCACGTAGCCGTACGCTCCGAGAATCGTCTGGCTTTCGAGCGCGATCGACTTCGCAACCTCCGCGACGAAGAGCTTCGCCATCGACGTCTCGGACCCGCAGGGAACGTGGCGGTCCGCCAGCCACGCGGCGTGGTACAGCATCAACCTGGCCGCGTGCAGGCTGGTCTTCATGTCGGCGAGCTTGTGCCGGACGGACTGGTAGGAAGCGATCTTCTCGCCGAACTGCGTCCTTTGGTGTGCGTACGCCCAGGCGTCGTCCAGCGCCGCCTGAGCGATCCCGACGCCCATTGCCGCGACTTCCAGCTTCTCTACGTCCAGGCCGATGCCCATGATCATCGACCAGCCCTGGTTCCAGCCCGCCTCGCCGCCCACGAGATTCCCGGCCGGCACTTCCACTTCGTCGAACGCGACGTCGGTCGTGGCGGCCCCCTTCATGCCGAGACTCTCGATGGTGGAGATCGTCACGCCCGGCGCCGTCGGCGGGATGAGCACGATCGAGAGATTGCGATGCCGGTCCTCTTTCGCACCGGTGCGGACCAGCGTGTAGATGTAGTCGCTAATCGCGGCACCGGAGCAGAAGCGCTTTGCGCCGCTCACCACGATCTTATCTCCGGCCCGTCGCGCGTGGGTCCTGACACTCGCGAGGTCCGCCCCGACGTCCGGCTCCGTCCACCCGTACGCGAAGATCAGCGACCCGTCGACCACCCGAGGCAGCAACTCCCGCTTCTGCCCCTCGGAACCGCAGTCGACGAGGTTCATTCCTGCATAGCACGCCGACATGATGTAGGGCACCGCGACGGCCAAGCTACGCCTCGAAAGCTCCTCGACGACCACCATCGTCGCGACGATGTCACGGCCAGATCCGCCGTACTCCTCCGGGATCGTGAGACCCATCACACCCAGCGCGGCGAGCTTCGCGAACACCTCCCGCGGAAAGTGGTTCTCCGCGTCCCAACGCGCCGCGTCGCTTCGGGGCATTTCCTTTGCCACGAAGCGACGCAGTGAATTCCGCAGCTGCACGATATGGTCCGGCTCGGTGAAATCCATCTCTGTTCCTTCGCGTCGACGCCTGGGGAACTTCACCGTCCACGGAAGACGGGCTTTCGCTTCTCCCGAAACGCGTTTATCGCCTCCTGGTGGTCACCGGTTGCGTTCGACAGCGCTTCGTAGGCGAGTGAAGCATCCATGATCGAATGCGCAAGCTGCTTGAGCCCGATGTTCACGGACATCTTCGTCCAGCGGATCGCCTTGACCGCCCCCTTGGACAACCGCGCGGCAAATGCGGCGACGGCCGCATCGAGCTCCTCCCCGGGCACCGCGTGGTTGATCAATCCTATGCGCTCCGCATCCCTGGCTGCAATCAGGTCGCCCGTCATCAGGTACTCCTTCGCCCTGGCGTAGCCCACCAGCTGCGGCCAGATGACCGCGCCGCCGTCCCCGGCGACGAACCCGACACTCACGTGCGGATCGCCGATCTTCGCATGCTCCGCGGCGAAAATCACATCGCAAAATAGCGCCAGCGTCGCACCGAGCCCAGTCGCGTGGCCGTTGACCTTCGCGATGACCGGCTTCTCGCAGTCGAGGAGGGAGAAGACGATTGCCTTGCCCTCGCGCGCGGTCCGCTCGAACGCTCCGGGGTCGTCGACCAGCGTTTGCATCCACTCGATGTCGCCACCGGCGCAGAACGCGCGGCCGGCGCCGCTCAGCACGACGACGTCCGAGTCCGGGTCCACGGAGCAGTCCACGAACAGCCTCGCAAGCTCGGTGTGCATGGTCTCATCGACGGCGTTCAGGCTTTGCGGGCGATTGAGGGTCGCGTAGAGAATGCGTCCACTGCGCTCAAGCGAGATTGCGCGATAGCTGGATAGGTCCAAGGTTGTCTCCGGTTGCCGGGGCCCGGTGCGGATTGTGGGTTCACAGATGACAGCACACTGCTTCCGGCGACGCACGGTTGGCTCAACCGAGCAATCTCGTCAATCCCGGAAACGCGATGATCAGGAGCGTGACGAGCAGCATCATTGCCGCGAACGGAAGCGCACCGATGAAGATGTCGGCGGTCGAGATCCGCTCGTCGTTTAGTGTGCTCTTGATCACGAACACGGCGATCCCGATCGGCGGCGTGAGCAGACCGACCTCAACCACGATCGTGGTGATGACGCCGAACCATACGAGATCGATACCGGCGGCGTTCAACAGGGGCAGATAGATCGGCACAGCGATCAGCAGGATGGAGATCGAATCCATGATGGTGCCGAGCAGCAGCACCACGAGAATGTAGCTGGCGATCAAGGTGCTGCGTTCGAGCCCGGCGGTCGTCACCCATGACTCGAGGTGATTCGGGATTCCGGACAGGCCGAGCGTCGCGCTATACATTCCGGCGGAGATGATCACGAACGAGATCGACGCGGTGATGTGCCCGGTGTCCACCGTGACGGTCCAGAACGACTTCCACGTGAAGCGCTTCTTTGCGATCGCCATGACCAGCGCTCCGAGCGCACCGACCGCACCGGCCTCGGTTGGCGTGAATATCCCGCCATAGATCCCGCCGATGACGACCGTCACAAGCGCCACGATGGGGGTCAGGCGCCGCACTGCCTCGCGAACGTTGATGTCGTCCTCGGCTTCGCCGGCGCGGGCCACCGTCACCTTGCCGCCGACCCGTGCCGGCCACAATGTCCCGTAGATGAAGATAAGCACGCTGTAGCCGAGCGCAAGCAGCAGCCCGGGCACCACTGCGGCCAAGAAGAGCGCGCCTACGGAGCGCTCGACGATAAACGCGTATACGATGAGCAGGATGCTCGGCGGGATGAGCATGCCGAGCACTGAGCTGCCCGCCACGACACCCACCGCGAACCTGGGGTTGTAGCCGTAACGGAGCATCTCCGGGACCGCGATCTTGGTGAACACCGAGGCCGACGCGATGCTCACGCCGGTGATCGCCGCGAACACCGCGTTCGCGGCGACAGTCGCCAGCGCGAGCCCGGCGAGAATCTTCTTGAGATAGTGATTGGCAACTTCGAACAGCTCACGCGCGACGTCGGACGACGTGACGAGCAGCCCCATCAGCACGAACAGGGGGATGACAGCGAATTCCTGGCTGGCGATTGTCTCGGCCGACTTGATCGCCAACAGCTGGCTCGCCACGTTGAAGTTGCCGCTGATCACCCAGGCGCCGCCGAACGAGACCAGCATCAGCACCACGGGCACGTACATGCCGACGTACACCAGCAGCACAATCAGTACGATCGAGACGATTCCGACTGTCAACCCGTCCATGGCTTGTCGCCCCCGCGCGAACCTCAAGTCCGCGGCAGCAAGGCGCGCAGGTCGCCGAATGCGAGCACCAGGAACTGCAGGACCATGATGACCGATCCGAACAGGATCGTCAGCTCGATCGGCCACGTCGACATCACGAACGATCCGACGTTCCCCTTGTAGTAGTCGCCGTCCCACGCCGCGATGAACCGCGCGTAGGCGACCCGCACGATGAAGGCGAAGAGCACCGCGCCAGTGACGTTGAAGAGCAGCCAGAGCGTTGTGGCGACGCGCGGGAAGTTCGCGCTCAGGTAGGACAGCACGCCGTCCGACTGCATGAAGCGCCCGACCCGCAAGGTGTGTCCGACCTGCAGGAAGACGATGATCACGATACCCGCCTCGCTGAGCTCGACCACGCCGGGAATCGGATTGTTGAAGAGGTTGCGCCCGGCCACGTCGAGGTCGATCAGGACCATCAGGCCGATGATCAGCAGGGTCCCGACGTTGTTCATCCACTCGACGAGCGTGTCGAAGAGCGGGACGCGGACGCCTCGTCCCGCCTTTGGCACGCTCCGGTCGTCGAGTGTGGTCATGTAGCGCCCCGCAGGGTGCTACTTGCGGTCCCAGTGCCGGGCGATCGGCTGCTTGTTGTCCCGCATGATGTCCATGTAGGCCTTCAGCGCCTCGTTGCCTGGGAATCCGCGCTTGTCCGCATCGTCGGCCCACTCCTTGGCGATGTTCGGCAGGGCCGCGGCCCAGCGCTGCCGCTCCCCATCACTCATTTCGACGATCGTTCCGCCCTGCGCTTTGCACGCGTCGAGTCCCTTGGAATCGCCCGCGGTGGCCTGCCGTGCAAGCTCATCGCGATAGCGCGCGGTGACATCCTTCATCACGGTCCTCACCTCGTCCGGCAGGCCGTTCCAGGTGCGCTTGTTCGCGGCGACTGCGAACGACGTCACCGCCCCCATGCTCAGCTTGAGGAAGTAGGGCCCGGCCTCGCACAGCTTGAAGGCGCCGACTGCATCGCCCCAGGCGAGCATCCCGTCGGACACGCCCGACTTGGTGTCGCTGTAGAACTTGGTCAACGCGCTCGGCACGCCGGTCGCTCCGATCCCCTCGACCCAGCGCAGGTTCAGGCCGGCGCCGGCGATCTTCTTGCCCTTGAGATCATCGATGGTCTTGATCGGCGCCCTGCTCAGCACCGCGTAGTTCGGCACCGACCCCATGTATCCCAGCAGAACCATGTTGTAGCGGTCCCAGTTATCGCGCCACTTCGGGAATTTCGCCGCGAGAGCGTCGTAGGTCCGCGCGTTAAGCGCCGCATCGGTGGAGACGAACGGCGTCACGAACGAGATACTCTCCAGCGGGAACTTGTCGGCGTGAAACGCCGTGACGACCAGCCCGATGTCGCCGAGTCCCTGCTGCACGCCGTCGAGTTCCCCGCGCGGTTTGACTACCGTCCCGAACGCCTCGGTGTAGACGATGTTGTAGGCGCCCTTCTCCGCCAGCCGGCGGTTCACCTCGGGCATCCAGTACTCCTTGAACACCCTGACCCACGCGGCGTTGGGGGCATATCCGGACAGCACCGTAAGCTTGATGTCCTTCGCTGCCAGTGCCGCGGTCGACGCGCTGGCCAGCGCGGCGGCAAGACCGGCCGCGGCCGCCTTGCTCCAAAGCCTGTTGCGAGAGTTCCCGGTTGGTTTCATTTCAGTCGCTCCTCTTGTTGGTCAAATTCCGCCGTCCGGCGCTCCGGACGGTCGGGGATCTCCACTTCGTGCTCGCATTCGCATAAGGTGCCGAGTCGCATGCCGGCGGCACCTATGCGCTGGCATCCACGACGCACACCGCGTCGCCCACTTTGACCTCTCTCCCCGACGCCGCCACCACCTCGAGCAGCGTGCCAGCGCACGGTGCCTCGATCTCGGAGGTGACCTTCTCGGTCTCGATGTCGTAGAGCGGCTCGCCCTTGGAAAACGCCTCGCCTGGTGCCTTGTGCCACTTGACGATCGTGGCCTCCTCCATGTTCATGCCGAACATCGGCAGCTTGAGCGTCACCTTCACCCGCCTCTCCCGTCGACAACGGCGCTCTCCACTGCGGCGATGATCTGCGCCTCGTCCGGAAGGACCGCCTTTTCCAGGTGCGGCGCATAGGGTATTGCCACGTCCGGCACGGTCACGCGCTTGATCGGCGCCTTCAGCGCGGCGAACGCCTGGTCGGCCGCCCGCGCCGCGATCTCGCTCGCGGCGCTGCAGGTCGACCTCGCCTCGTCCACAACGACCAGGCGACCGGTCTTGCGAACCGACGAAAGGATCGTCCGCTCGTCGAGCGGGAACAACGTTCTGGGGTCGATGACTTCCGCGTCCATGCCCGACTTCGCCAGGTGATCGGCGGCCCGCAAAGCATGGCGAACCATCGCCCCGATCGCCACCACGGTCACGTCGGTGCCCGCCCGCTTGACATCGGCGCGACCGAGCGGCACCAGCACATCGCCGTCCGGGACTTCACCCTGCTCTCCGCCGCGCCGCGCCGGCTGCAGAAACACCACCGGGCTGTCGTCGCGGATCGCCGACTTGAGCATCCCCTTGGCGTCGGCGGGCGTGCTGGGAACCGCCACCTTGATCCCGCCGAGATTCATCAGCATCGGGTACGGAACATCGGAGTGCTGCGCGCCGACCGAGCGTCCCGCCCCGTACACTGCCATGTAGACGAGGGGAAGCGTCACCTGTCCGGCCGACATATAGTGCAGCTTGGCCGCCTGGTTCGCGATCGCATCGAGCCCGGTGTACAGGAAGTTCCCGTACATCAGATGGCAGATCGGGCGGTACCCGGCCGCCGCCGCGCCCACCGCCATCCCGGTCATCGCGGCCTCGCATATCGGCGTGTCGCGCACGCGCTCGGTGCCGAAGCGATCCGCAAGTCCGCGCGTGTCGCCGAAGAGGCTCATGCCGACGTCCTCGCCGAAGAGGATAACCTTGGCGTCCCGCTCCAACTCTTCGGCGAGTGCCTCGTTCACTGCCTGGATCATTCGTTTGCGCGACATGACCGGCCTCATGCGAGCATGTGCGCGAACGCCGAGCTCTCGGTCGGCAAGGGGTCGGCGGACGCCTGCGCGTACGCAGCGGCGACGGCCTCCGCGACTTCTGCGTCGATGGCGTCCAGTTCCCGTTGCGTGGCCGTCCCGGATCCCGTCAGCTGGGTCGCGAAGCGAAATAGGGGATCGCAGGCCATCCATTCGCCGATTTCCGCGTCTTCGCGGTAGGCGCGTGACAGAAAGCTCTGCTCGGTCTCAACGTGCCCGCGGATTCGGTAGGTGCGCGCCTCGATGAGCGATGGTCCTGAGCCGGCACGCGCACGCCTCACCGCCTCACCAGCAGTCTCCCACACCGCCTCGACGTCGTTTCCGTCCAGCGCGTGGCCGGGCACTCCGAACGGTTCTCCGCGCGTTGCGATCGCGCCGGCGGTCACGTCCGCGGTCGGCGAGAACTCGGCGAAGCCGTTGTTCTCGCACACCAGGATCAGCGGCAACCGCCATAGTGCCGCGACGTTGAGCACTTCGGCGACGACACCCTGGCTCGCGGCCCCATCGCCGAAGAACGCGACTGCGACGGCGCACGCCCGATCCAGCTGCGCCGCAAGCGCCGCGCCAGCGGCGATGCCGATCCCCCGCCGACGATGCCGTTGGCACCGAGAATCCCGCGCGCGAAATCGGCAACGTGCATCGAGCCGCCCTTGCCGCGGCAGACGCCGGTCGCACGGCCGAGGATCTCGGCCAGCATCGCCCGTGGATCACCGTTCTTGGCGAGGAAATGACCGTGCCCCCGGTGCGTGCTCGTGATCCAGTCGGCGTCGCTCAAGTGCGCACAGACCCCCGCCGCTACGGCCTCCTGGCCGATGCAGAGGTGGACTGCGCCGGGAATATCCCCGGACGTGACCAGCTCGCCGATCAGCTCCTCGATTCTGCGGATCAGACGCATCCGCCGGTATAGGTCGAGCTTGCCGGTACGCTGCAGGGTGTCGGCTCGGCGCGTGGGCATTGACGGATCGGCCGTCTGTATGGGCGCTTTCTGTTGGCGCGGCATCGTCGCGTTCGATCGGTCTCGCCGCGATTCGACTCGCCCAGCGGCCGCCCGCGGCGTGCCCAGCGATCTGTCGAAGCCCGAGCGAGGGATCCGGGCAACGCGCATGGATCAGGCCTGCCCGCAGGCGACTCCAAGCAAAGAGCGAGCAGCGCTTTGCGTCAGCCCATGCTGGCGAGCAGGTTCTTGAGCCAGGCGGCCTGCACCCTGCCCACCTTGGCGAGGTGGTCGCGGTTGGTGTACAGGCTCATGTGATCGACGCCCGAGACCGACACCAGGGTCTTGTTCGGATTGGTGATGGCGTTGAAGGCCTGCATCTCCAGGTCGGCCGAGGTGATGTTGTCGCCCTTGGCGAGGGTCATCATGGCCGGGGTCTCGACGATGCGCTCGCAGAACGGCGCCACCTTGTACTGCAGCAGCAGCTCGACCGACTCGATCGTGTTCCAGTGCTCGTGCCGCGGCGCCTCGTTCTTCTTGATCGCCATGAAGCCCGCGTACACGTGCGGAAATGGCCAGCTGGTCAGCTCCGCGGCCGCGTCCTTCTCCGGGGACATCGGCATCGCGGCGCTCGGCTTGCCGCTGAAGCGCGCGCGCCGGTCCTCGGCGAGCAGCCGGTTGAGCTGCGCAAAACGCGTCTCGCCGTGCACCCGGCGCATGGTCTGGAAGCCGTCGACCACCGGAATCGTGGAGATCGCGAAGGCCGGACGCGAGTCCAGCGCCGCAGCGATCAGCACATGCCCGCCGCTGTAGGAGATGCCCCAGATGCCGATGCGCGACTTGTCGATGCCCGCCAGCGTCTCGGCAAAGGAGAACGCGTTGCGGTAGTCCTCGATCTGGTTCCACGGATTGATGTGCTGGCGCGGCACCCCGCCGCTTTCCCCGAAGCCGCGGTAGTCGAAGCGCAGCGTCGCGCAGCCCAGTTCCTCGAAGAATTTGCCGTACCAGGGCATCACGATCTCTTTGGTGTAGCACCACCCGCCGGCCATGATCACCAGCGGCACATCGCCGCTCCTGCCCGCCGGGCGCGTCAGTACGCCCTTGAGCTTGTCACCACAGCTGTTGAACTCGACCGTCTCGGACATACCCCATCCTCCTATCGACCGCCCCGACTGCCTCCGCCAAGGCCCCCAATGTGCCTTCGGCCGCACTTCCCTGTCAAGCGAATATTGAACCAGTATTCGGAAACGGGTAGAGCCGCTGCGAACTGCCTGGGCTCCGGTGGGCAGCGTCGACGCCGCTCGGCTCGTGCGGTTCGCATCCACTGTGAATCAAGCACTTGAGGCCCGACGTCGTCACGATAGTAGGGCGCGTTGGGCACTCGCAGATCCCTGCCGGGCTGCCGTTCCAGTGAACGCGCTTCCCACCGGGTTCGGGCACAGGCCGCCGGTCCGAAAGCGATCGCACGGCCCCTCACCCGAAAGCGCATGCGCATTCGAACCCCGGCCACCGGGGCATGAAAAGCGCCTGGTTAGGGTGGATCGGCGCGCGCTGCACGGCGGGTCCACCCTTGCGGTAACCATCGAAGTGGTGGGACGGCAGCCAGTCGGCGCTGACCGGCAGCAGCGGCGGTGAGAGGTACGAGAACGGCCCGGCTGCGTAGACGATCTTGCCGCCAACTATCGTGAGCAGCGACTCGAGCGACTTCACGGCCTCGTCCGCAATGCTGAAATAGTCGGCCGTGAGGACGGCGAGATCCGCTAGGCGCCCCGGCTCGAGCGTCCCCTTGACGTTGTCCTCGTAGCTCATTCTGGCGCCTGCATGGGCGAACAGCCGCAGCGCCTCGGTGCGGTCGAGAAGGTTCGCGTCGCCGTTCAGCCTGAGGCCGCCAACCGTCTCGCCGGTGAGCATCCAGTGGATGGCGATCCACGGATTGTGGCTGGTGGCACGGTTGCCGTCCGTACCGCCGGCGAGCGGAATACCCATGCTGCGCATGCGCCCGATCGGCGGCGCATCAGCCGCCGCGGCTGCACCCTGGCGCGCGAGATACTGCTCGCCATCGAGCGAAAGCCGGTTCTGGATTCCGATCGATCCGCCCATCGCGGCGACGCGCTCTAGGCTCTCCGCCGAAATGCCCTCGCAGTGCTCAAGGCTCCATCGCAGCCGGTCGATCGGCACCTCGCGGTGGACCCGCTCGAGCGCATCCAGGATGCGCCGGCACGAAAGAATCGTATGAGGCGTGCAGATGGAATGGCCATCCGAGCTCGGCGACGTACCGGACCACCTCGGCGAGCAGCTTCTCCATCCCCGTCGGCTGGCCGGCAAAATCCTTGGCGAAGTTCGTGACGTCGGTCGCCTGCCACACGAGATACTCGCCTGCGCCGATCATCCGCAACCACTCATCGCCCTCGTTCAGGCGTACCGCTGCGGTCCAGCGACGATAATCCTCGATCTCGCTGCCGGGTGTCTGTGCGAAGAGCGTGTACGCAATACGCAGGGTGAGTTCGTTGCGGCGAGCGAGCTCGGCGACGCCTCGATAGTTGTCCGGATAGTTCTGCCCGCCGCCGCCGGCGTCGATCACGCTGGTGATACCCAGGCGATTGCACTCGCGCATGAAGTGCCGCGTCGAGAGGATCTGGTCCTCCTCGGAGAGCCGCGGCACCCGCAACCACACGCCCACCAGCGCGGCGAGGCTGGTCGTCGCCATCAGCAGCCCCGTCGGATTGCCGTGGCGGTCCCGCTCGATTCGGCCCGCGACCGGGTCCGGCGTGTCCTTGCCCCAACCCAGCACGCGCATCGCTGCGCGGTTGAGCCAGGCACGGTCGTACAGGTGCATGACCATCGCCGGCACCTCACCGGTGGCCGCGTTGATCTCCTCGAGCGTCGGCAGGCGCTTCTCGACGAACTGCGAGTAGCTCCAGCCGCCGATCACCTGCACCCAGTGGGGCGGCGGAGTGCGCCGCGCCTGCTCGCGCAGCATACGCAGCCCTTCCGTGAGCGAAGGCACGCCGTCCCAGCGTACTTCGTTGGAATAGGTGAGCCCGCCCCGGATGAAGTGCGAGTGCGCGTCGTTCAGGCCGGGCACCGCAGTGCGCCCGCCGAGGTCGATCACACGTGTACCCGCTCCCCGATATGCCTCGATCTCCGCGTCGTTGCCGCTCGCAACGACTCGCTCGCCCCTGATCGCCAGCGCGGTCACGAACGGCTGACGGGGGTTCAGCGTCGCAATGCGGCCGTTGACGAGCACGGTGTCGGCGGGCCCAGCCGCATCGGCCACCGGACGTTCGCTGCCGCTAGCTGCGACCGGCCTGGCAGATCCGGTGCTGGCGGCGAGCGCAGACCGGATGCGCTTACGCTCAGCCGCACCTAGGGTCTGCCCCGCGCCGGTCGCGGTGTCCTTATCACCCCGGCCGCAACCGCAGTTCATGTGCACGCAAGTCATGGGTTCCATGGATTTCCCTCACTGGATTGCACGGGATCCGCATCCAATCGCGGTCGTGACCCGACCCCTCCGCGCGGCGGGCGCCGTTCAGGAGCTCCGCGCGTCCGCCCCCAGGTACGCTTCACGGATGTGCGGCTGCACCAGGAGCTCCTGGGGCGCACCTTCAGAGACGATCCGACCGCCTTCCATCACGTAAGCGCGCTCGGCGAGCGCGAGCGCCCTGGCGGCGTTCTGTTCGATCAGAAGAATGGACACGCCCTCGGCGTGAATGGCGCACAGCGCTTCGAAGACCTCCTCGACGATCTTCGGCGATAGACCGAGCGACGGCTCGTCAACCAGCAGCAGGCGCGGCCGGGCCATCAGTGCACGCCCGATCGCGACCATTTGTTGCTGCCCGCCCGAAAGGGTGCCCGCGGCCTGCAGGCGCCGCTCGCGCAGGATCGGGAAGAGTCCGTAGACCCGATCTAGCGACTCGACCCTGAAGCGACGTGCCGCGCGGCGATAGCAGCCCACCTCCAGGTTCTCCTCGACGCTCATGCCGGCAAAGAGCTTACGACCCTCCGGAATGATGGCCACCCCCCGCCCGCACATGTCCCTGGCCGAAGCATGAGTGACGTCGGCCCCGTCGAGCCGGAGGCCCCCGCCGCGATTCGGGATCAGACCCGCGATCGCGTTCACCAGCGTGGTCTTCCCTGCCCCGTTCGGCCCGACCACCGAAACGAGCTCGCCCTCCCGAACGACGAGGGTAACATCCCAGAGCGCAGTGGCATCTCCGTAGGCGACGTTCAAGCCGTGGGCCTCAAGCATGTGCCGCCCCCAGGTACGCAGTCACCACGTCTCGCTGCTGGATCACCTCGCGCGGTTCTCCTTCGGCGATCACCTTACCGTAATTGAGCACGATCAGGCGATCCACGAGCTCCAGCACCGCGCGCATGTTGTGCTCGATGAACACGATAGTCGCACCACGGGCGCGGATCTCGCGCACCAGTTCGACGGCGCTGGTGATCTCAGCCGGAGTAAGCCCCGACAGGACCTCGTCGAGGGAGCACCAAGCGCGGTTGCGAGGCGAGCGCGCGCGCGAGCTCGAGGAACTTACGCTGATGCAAGTTGAGTTCCGATGGAAGCATTGCGGCGCGCTCGACCAGCCCGACGAAACCCAGCCAGTGCGAAGCCTCCTGGTACGCCGCTGCGCGGTCGAGCGCCGCAGCGCCGAAGGTCGCAGCGAGCGCGACGTTCTCGAGTATCGACAAACTCCCGAAGGGCCGCGGTATCTGATACGTGCGCGCGACCCCAGCCGCGCGATGCGGTGCGCATCGCGCTCGACGAGGTTCTCGCTTGCGAAGAGTATGCGCCCGGAGTCCGGTCGGTAGTATCCGCTGATGACGTTCACCAGCGTGGACTTACCCGATCCATTCGGCCCGACAAGCCCCAGGATCTCTCCTTGCCGCACCTCGACGCTCACACCATCGAGCGCCTGCACGCCCTTGAAACCGAGCCGCACGTTGTCGCAGCTCAGGAGCACCTCACCGGCGGCGGACCGCGGGCGGTGTGGACTCCGGCTGCGTTCACCCTCACCGCCCGGCTCGCCCGGCTTCGACGTCGGCCGGCGCCAGCGGGCCGCGGCGAATCCCATCACTCCACGTGGGAGAAACAAGATCACCAGGATCATGATCAGCCCGACGATGGCGCGGCTGGCGACCGCGGACTCGCCGCTTACGAACGCGTACGAAAGCGCGGTGACGAAGATCGCGCCGATCGCTGGTCCCAGCCAGTGGCGCGCTCCCCCAATACGCTCATCAGGATCACGAACAGCGGTACGTTGATCGAAAAAGTCTCGGCGACCGTGACGTAGGTGACGAACACGGCGTGGATCCCGCCCGCCATTCCGGCGAGGAAGCACGAGGCGGCAAGGGCCGCAAGCTTGAACCGGAACGTTGGCACGCCCATGACCTCGGCGACGTCCTCGTCGTCGTGGATGGCGAACAGGCCCCGTCCAAGGCTCGAGTACTGGACCGCCCAGGCAGTGAACAGCGAAACGAAGGCGATGCCGACGCCGAAGACGTAGATCGACGCGCCTGCGCTCGGGTAGAAGCCCGGCACCTTGACCCCGCTCAGGAACACGCCCGGCCCACCGTCGATCGGCGTGTTGAGCACGATGCTGGCGACGACGAAGGTGACCGCGAGCGTGAGCAACGCGAAGAGTTCCCCGCGCAGACGGCGCAGTCGAAAGACGACCGCACCGATCCCTGCGCCGAGCAGCGCTGCGAGCAATCCAGCGGCGGCGAGCGTCCACACGAATGGAACGTCGTAGCGCGCTGTGAGCACCGCCGTCGTGTACATCCCGCTGCCGTAGAACGCGCCGTGTCCGAACGAGAAGTAGCCAGAGAAGCCGCTCAGCAGGTTCCACGAGGTCGCAAGAGCGATCCAGAAGAAGACGAGATAGAGGAAGGACTCCACGTAGGGCGGCACCCCGAGCGCGGGAAGCGCGGCAAAGGCCGCAGCCACGGCAAGGAAGGCCATTGGACCGCGCCGGATCATCCGATGCGATCCGGCCTGAGCACCAGCACCGCGATCAGCAGCGTGAAAGACACCAGCGGCGCCCAGGTTGGCGCCGTCAACGCCATGGTGAGGGATTCGCTAACGCCAATTACCAAGCCCGCGGCCAGCACGCCGAGCGGATTTCCTAACCCCCCGAGGATGACCACGGCAAATACCACCCCCATCCAGGAGAACATCTGCGCCGGCGACAGCGTGTAGGCCATCGCGATGAAAGCCCCGGCCACCGCGGCGAGCGCCGTCGCGAACCCCGAGAGCATCAGCGCCAGCCGCCGGTGATCCACTCCGAATGCCGCAGCGATGTCCGGGTTCTCGGCGCTCGCGCGTAACGCCTTGCCAACCAGCGTGAAGCGGAGAAAGACCCACGTGCCGACCGACAGCGCCGCGGCGACCAGGAACATGATCGCCTCTACCACAGGAACGAACAGCGACCCCACTTGAATCGAAACAGTGCCGAACTCGAACTGGAACTTGCGCAGATCCGCGGTCCAGAACCACTGGATCGCGCTCTCGACGATGATCGCGATCCCGAACGTCACTAGCAGGGAAGCGAACTCCGCGACTTCGAAGCGGGCGAACATGACCTGCATCGCCACGCCAAGGACGAAGAACGCCGGTACGACGACCAGTACCGCGGCGACGACCGTGAATCCGGCGACACCTGCGAGCTGGAAGACGAGGTAGGCGCCAAGAAACGCCAGCGCAAAGTGCGCCAGGTTGATCAGCCTAAGGTAGCCCCACGAGAGACTCAAGCCGAGCCCAAGCAGCGCGTACAGCCCGCCGATGAAAATACCGGACAGCAGCGACTGTCCGAGCAGCGTTGCGCTCGGCATGGCGAGGCTCACATCACTGCACCAGGAACTTGATGTCCGGAGCCGCGGATTCCTTCGGCCACACCGTAAACCATTTACCGCGCTGGATCTGCTTCACCTTGGACAGGTCGTCGCCGTAGTTGTGCGTGCCGTTGAAGCGCATCCTTCCGAGCAGCGTATCTACCGTGTGCGCGCGCAGCCAGTCCGCGAGCACCTTGTCGTCCAGGCTCTTGGTGGCCTTGACGGCCGCGGTCAGGACCTGCCACTGCGCGTATCCCAGCGCGGCCTGCATGTCCGCCTCGGGGTAAGGCAGCTTCGCCTTCTCGGCGCGCTCGCGGTAGACCTTGACGAACTCCGCGGCATTGGGATTATTGGTGAAGGGCGGATGCGGCTCGAAGAGCGTCATGGCGAGCGCGCGCTCACCCTCCGGCGCGACCGCGAGCGGGGCCGGCGCGGGATAGAGGTGGAAGTGGTTCTTCGGCGTGTAGTTCAGCTTCTTGAGCGCCTCGAGCAGCATGTTGCTCTCCAGGCCGATGCTGCCCATCCACAGCAGATCTGGATTTGCATCGCGCACACGCGCGGCGATCGCGCCGAAATCACGATTACCGAACTCGAACTCGAGATACATGACTTCGGTCAGACCGCGCTTCTTTGCGACCTCACGCGCGCCAAGCGATAGAAAGTGCACTGATGGAAACTTGCTGGTGACAATAGCGATCGTCTTGATCGAGGCACCGCTTGCAGTCAATCCGTCATACAGCTTCGGCGGAAAGGTCTCCTCCGGCGTGTAGCCGAGCTGATAGACGGGGAACTGCATACCGTACTTTGCCAGCTTCGGGATGCCGAAGGTGTTGTGAATGAGCATCTTGCCGTGGCGCTCGGCAACGGCCATCGCCGAAAGGATCGATCCGGTCGCGTACGGTCCGATCAGCAAATCGACCTTGTCTGCGGTGACCAGCCTGTCGTACAGTGTGCGGGTGAGGTCCGGCTTCGACTGGTCGTCGAGCAGCACCCACTCGACCGGGCGGCCCAGCAGGCCATCCGCCTTGTTGATCTGCTCGACGAATATCTCCCCAGCGAGTTTGTGCACCATGCCGGTCGACGCGAGCGGGCCGGTGAGCGCGAGCGATCCGCCGACCCGGATCGGTGGGCCGGACGGGGCGGCGCCGCCGGGTGCGGCCAGGCCGAGGGCGAGCGCACCGAGAGCGAGTGCCGCCACGATGCGGCGGGTTTGAGCGAGAAAATCAACTGGCAAGCAGCGCTTGGTTGGTCTCATTGCCTCTTCCTCCATTTGTGGATGCTACTCCGGCCGCCAACCGAATCGGCGCGGCCGCGGGCCTATCGATTGCCGCGCGCCCATCGGCAGGCGGCACGTACATGCAGCGAATCACGGAAACCCTTGCTGCTCGGAGCGTCCGCACTCATCTCAGCGCACCGCGCCGTCTCGTTTGAGGTCGGACACCTGCGCCGCGCTGTATCCGAGGTCGGCGAGCAGCGCGTCGGTGTCGGCACCGAGGGCAGGCGCGGCGCGCCGCGGCGGAGCCGCGCCGGGGACGCGGACCGGACCGGCAAGCATCCGCGCCTCTGTGCCGTCGGGATAGCGGTAACGGAGCACACCACACCGCTCGGCGACGAATGGGTCGCGCAGCGCCTGCCCGATGTCGTGCACCGGCGCGACCGGTACCTTGCCCGACAGGCGCTCCAGCCACTCGTTCGTGGTGCGCGTCATCAGCACCTCGTCGAGCAAGCGCGTCAACCGGTCGCGATTGCGGAGCCGCGCGGCGTAGGAGGCGAACTGCGGGTCATCGGCCCACTCGGGTCGCTCGAGCAGCACGGTCAGCACCGGCCAGAACTTGTCCTTGTTGCACATAACGAAGATCCAGCCGTCCCGCGTGCGATAGAGCTGACTCGGCGTGAGCGAAGGATGGCTGCTGCGCGGTTCGCGCGTGGTCACCACGCCCGCGTTGAGGTACCACGTGCCGACGTAGTTGAGGTTGTGCAGCGCGGTATCGAATAGACTGACGTCAAGATCCCCGCCCTCCCGCTCGCGCGCGCCCGCAGGATCCCTGAGAGCAGCGCGAATGCCGCAGTCAAGCCGGTGACGAGATCAACCATCGACAGCCCGAAGCGCGCCGGTGGCCCGTCCGGCTCGCCGGTGACGGAAAGGAAGCCCGCCTCAGCCTGCATCAGATAGTCGTATCCGGGCCAACTCGCCCGCGAACCCTCGCGTCCGTAGGCCGAGAGGTGCGCACATACGATCCGCGGATTCGATTCCCTGAGCGCCGCGTAGTCGATCCCGAGCTTCGCGGGCAGGTCTCCGCGCAGGTTGTCGAGCATTCCCTCGGCGGTCCGCACGAGGTCAAGAAAAACGCGCCTGCCCTTCGGGTTCTTCAGATCGAGCGCGATCGAGCGCTTGTTGCGGTTGAAGGTCTGGAAGAACTGGCTGTCGCCGGGACCGAAGAAATGCGGCCCCACCGCGCGACCGAAGTCGCCACCTTCGGCCAAGTTCTCGATCTTGATAACCTCGGCACCGAGATCTGCAAGGTAGAGCGTGCCCCACGGCCCGGCGCCGTATTGCTCCACTCCGAGGACCCGAACGCCGGCTAGAGGCAGCACCGCGCGCCTCAGACCGGATTGCGCGCCACCAGCTGGCGCGAAATGATGATGCGCTGCAATTCGTTGGTTCCTTCGCCGATGCACAGCAGCGGCGCATCCCGGTAGTAGCGCTCGATGTTGAACTCCTTCGAGTATCCATACGCGCCGTGGATTCGCATCGCCTCGAGCGAGTTCTCCGCGGCTGCCTCGGTGGCGAAGAGCTTTGCCATCCCGGCCTCCATGTCACAGCGCTGCCCCTGGTCGTATGCGCGCGCGGCAGCCTCGGTCAGGTGACGCGCGGCCTCCAAGCGCGTCGCCATGTCCGCCAGCTTGATCTGTATCGCTTGGTGCTCGCAAATCGGCCTGCCGAATGTCTTGCGCGTCTGCGCATAAGCGACCGACTCCTCCCAGGCAGGCGCGGGCAATGCCGACTCCGCGCGCCGCGACGTTGATGCGCCCGATCTCCAGCCCGCTCATGACGTGCTTGAATCCTTGTCCCTCCACGCCACCCACCAAGTTGGCGGACGGAACGCGATACCCGTCGAACACGAGCTCGGCGCTGTCGATGCCCTTGTAGCCGAGCTTCTCCAGCTTGCGCGAATGCGCGAAACCCGGGCCTTTCTCGCAGATGAAGAGGCTCATGCCGCGGTGACGCGGTTCGGCTCTCGGATCGGTCTTCACCAGCACGGCGAACGCCGCCCCATGAATGCCGTTCGAAATCCACGTCTTGGTCCCGTTCACGACGTAGTGCTCCCCGTCACGTCGCGCGACGGTGCGAATCGCCTGCAGGTCGGTGCCGCAGTCGGGTTCGGTCAGTGCGAGTCCACCCCGCAGTTCGCCGCACGCGAAGCGCGGCAGGTAGCGTGACCGCTGCTCCGCGGTGCCGTTGCGCTGCACGCAGGCCGCCATGATCAGGTGCGAGTTGATGATGCCCGCCACCGACATCCAGACGCGCGAGATGCGCTCGATGATCTTGGCGTAGGTGCTTGCGGAAAGACCCAACCCACCGTACTCCTCGCCGATGATGCAGCCAAAAAGTCCCATTTCCTGCATCTTGGCGACGATCTCGGCGGGCCACACGTCCTCGTGCTCAAGCCCGCGAGCGACCGGTCGCACTTCGCGCGCGAGAAAGCGCTCGACCGCCTCGAGCATCATCCGCTCGCGCTCCGGGTCGAAGTGGGTGGCACCCGCGTGGCTCATCGAAAGGCTCCCCCTATTCCAGCGGTCATCTCAGGCCCCGAGCACCGCGGCGAGCCCGCGTGCGCTCGCGGCGGCGTCCAGCGACAGGATCGCGTCGCGCATCTCTGCCGCACGGGGACGCCGAGACCGCGAGCTCGGCGTTTTCCAGGAATTTTGCGACGATCTCCCCGTTCGAGAGCGGGCGGTCGGCGGCGCCGCGGTTCACCTGCTCGCGATGGCGCAGCTCGCGCCCGTCCTTCAACCGCACGATGACTTCACCCGAGTAGGTGCGCGGGAATCCCGAATCCGGGTCGGCCTCGTAGTCGACCCGATCGGCCAGGGCGAGGACTTCCGGGTCCCGCAGCGCGGGCTCCTCCAGCTCGGCAAGCCCGAATCTGCCACGTACGAAACCGGTTGCGACCGCGTACGGGATGCTGAACTTCGCGTCGTAGCCGTTCTGCGGACGCCGCTTGTTCGCGACCGGCTCGCAGACCGTCTTGACCACCTCCTGCGGCACGAGCGCCCGGATACGGACGATGTCCTCCGTGCGGACGCCTCGGGCGCGAAGCGCGAGCGCGGCGTCGGTGCAGCCGTGCACGAAATGGCATGCCGGATAGGGCTTGACGGCCACTTCGCACAGCTCCCAGACCTCCCCAGCCCCCGGGTGGCGAGCGAGTAATCGCAGCGCTTTGCCTCGACGCCGAGATGGCTCGGAAACAGCCCGAACCGGCCCTCGTAGGCTGCGCCTGGCCCGACGAAGCCGCGCCTCGCGAGCGATGCCGCGGTGATGCCCGCTACCCCTGCCCACCCCGGATGCAGGCGCTTGGTCCAGGCGCCGTCCTCCAGGAACTCCAAGCTTCCGGCCGCCAGCGACAGCACGATACCCTGTGCCATTTGGAGTTGTGCGGCGTTCATGCCGAACAGAAAGCCGGCCGCGAGCGTGCAGCCGAACGCACCGATCAGGCCGGTGGGGTGGAATCCCGTCTGATGGAACCCACCCTTTGCCACCGCCCCGAGCCGCGCGGACAGCTCGACGGCCAGCACGTACGCGGCCAGCACATCACGACCCGAGCGATCGAGGTGCGCAGCGAGCCCGAGCGCCAGCGGCACGGCACTCGCGGAGACGTGAACGATCCCGGGGACGTGCGTGTCGTCGTAATCGAGCCCATGTATCAGGATGCCGTTTGCCAGCACCGCATCGCGCAGCGGCAGCCGGCTCGCGAAACCCAGCACCACGCCGTCGCCGCGGCCGCCAAGATCCGCGAGCCCGGAAAAGGTGCGGTGCGCGAAATCGAACTGAGTCGAGGCGAGTGCAATGCCGACAGCGTCGAGTACGAGGTGCCTCGCCCTTTGCCGCACATGCTCCGGGACCGCGCCGTAATCGAAGCGCGCGGCGAACTCCGCGAGCGTCTGCGATATCGGCTTCGTCGTCGGCGCGGCGTCTGACTGCGATGGTGAAGGTACGGCGGCCATGTATTGTCTCCCCGAAGCGGTGTCGCGCTTCGACTCGTAATCGCGCACGCTGGCCTCCCCGGCCGGCGCGCGCTAGTAGTCCGCGGCCTCCTCGATCCCGTGCCCGCGTCTCGGGACCAGGACGCTGCGGACGAAGCTCATGAAGACTGTCCCGTCGGCTTTCCGGCCGGTGGTCCGGACGGTAACGATGCCCTGGCCCGGGCGTGTCCTGGACGGTCGCGTCTCGAGTACTTCGGACTCGGCGTAGACAGTATCTCCGGGGAAGACCGGCGCGAGAAGCCTGATCTCCTTCCATCCTAGGTTGGCGATGGCCTTCTGGCTGACGTCGGCGACGCTCATTCCCAGCACGATCGCCAGCGTGAGGCCGCTGTTCACCAACGGGCGGCCGAATTCACTCTTCGCCGCGAACGCGGCGTCGCAATGCAACGGATGGTGGTTCATGGTGAGGAGCGAGAACTGGATGTTGTCGCTTTCGGTGATCGTGCGCCCTGGTCGATGCTCGTAGACGGCACCCACCTCGAAGTCCTCGAGATAGCGACCGTATGACTCGCGGTAGCGCTGCTCGGCGACCTGCCTCGCGATTGCAACCATCCGTCGCCCCCGTTCCTACCTTGCACTCACCCGTCCGATTCCGGCGCGTGGCGCCCCGTTCCGGTGCTCTCAGCCAAGCCCGTCGTCGACCGGGACGTCTTCGGGTTTCAGCTCGATACCCGAGGCGCGCCCCTGCTGCAGCAGCAGCACGGCGAAGTCCATCTCGTTCATGCCCTGCCCGATCGTGGACTGCACGAGATCGCGTGTGATCGACGCGAGCGGCATCGGCACCTCGAACTTGCGCCCGGCCTCGAGGCCGAGGTCGAGGTCCTTGCGCAGCAGGCTTGGCGGAATTGTGATGGTGAAGTCCAAATTGACGAACGCCGGCGACTTGTAACGCGTGAATGTCGAGCCCATCACGCTCTTGTTGATGAAGTCGAGCAGCGCGTTTCGCGACACGCCCGCCTTCTCCGCCAGCACGGCGATCTCCGACATGCTCTGAGTCACTACGCCGAGCATGACGTTGTGGCAGATCTTTACGATGCGTGCGAGCTCGCCTTCGCCGGCGTAGGCGGCCACCTGGCCGATCATCCCGAGGTAGGGGGCTGCAGCTTCGTAAGCCGCCTTAGGCCCTGACACCACGAACGCGAGCTTGCCGGCGCGGATTACCCGCGCCCCGCCGCTCGATGGCGCGGCGAGCAGCTGCGTACCGTGCGCGGCGAGCGTTCGCCGCAGCTCGCTCGAGGCATCGAGCGAGAGCGGCGAGCATTCGACCAGGATACGCGGCGCCGCGCCTCCCGCTTTCGCCTTGGACAGCAGACCTTGCGGCCCGGAGATCACCTCTCTCACGTCGTCCCAGGTCGAGATCATGATGAACACGATGTCGCATTCTGCGAGATCGCTCACCTTGTCGGCGATCTTTGCCCCGTCTGCAGCGAGCGGCTCGGCCTTTGCGCGGGTGCGGTTCCAAACGGTGAGGTCGCAGTCGGCCCGCGCGAGTCGGCGCGCCATATCGAAGCCCATCCTCCCGGTCCCGATCCAGCCCAGGCGGATCTCCTTGGCTCTTCTTGCGGTCATGGCACTATCCTTGTGCAGCGAGACGCGTCAGCCGGGCCGGCGCCGATCGACTGCCTGCCGGATCTCGCCGACGATCCGCGCGACGGAGGGGATGACGGCATCTTCGAGCTGGTCTGTTGCGGGCACCGGTACGTGCGGCGTGGTGATGCGCACGATCGGCTGCCGGAGCGCATCGAACAACTCTTCTTGGACGATCGAGACGATCTCGCCCCCCCAGCCGCACAGCCGCGGGTTCTCCTCGACTGTGAATACGCGGCCGGTGCGTGCAGACTCTCGGAGCAGGGTCTGCGCGTCGAGCGGGACCAGCGTGCGCAGGTCGACGAGGGTGGCCGAAATCCCGTGCTCCGCGGCGAGGATCTCCGCCGCCTTGAGCGCCTTCGGCACCATGGCGGCGAGCGCGATCATGGTGATGTCTTCGCCGTGGCGCAACACGCCGGCGCGTCCCAGCGGAACCAAGTGCTCTCCGTCCGGAACTTCGCACTTCGACGAGAGCAGATACTTGTGCTCGAAGAAGAGAACCGGATCCGGGTCGCGAATCGCCGCGGCGAGGAGTCCCTTGGCGTCCGCTGCGTTCGATGGTGCGACCACCTTGATCCCGGGCACCGCCATCGCCCAGTTTTCCACGCTCTGCGAGTGCTGCGCCCCGAATCGTGCCCCGGCGCCGTTCAGTGTGCGGATCACCATCGGCAGCGCGATCTGGCCGTCGGTCATGTAACGGGCCTTCGGAATCTCGTTGGCAACGTAGTCCCAGCAGCAGGCGAGAAAATCCGAGAACATGATTTCGGCGACCGGTCTCAGGCCGGTCATCGCCATGCCCATCGCCGCACCGAGGATCGCCAACTCCGAGATCGGCATGTCCTTCACCCGCCGCGGGCCGAACTCGGCCAGCAGGCCCTCGGTGGTCTTGAAAACGCCGCCCGCGGCGGCGGTGTCTTCCCCGAAGAGCACCACGCGCTCGTCGCGCCGCATCTCCTGGGCTAGCCCCGCGGCTATCGCCTCGCGGTAGCTCAATTGCGCCATGCCGCGCCTCCGTCGGCCCAGACATCGGTGAGCGCAGCATCCAGCGCCGGCGCGGGCGAAGCCTTAGCCGCTTCGGTCGCCTGCTCGACCTTGGCGACCGCATCCGCCTCGATGCTCGCGAGGGTCGCCTCGGGGATGCCAAGCTCGCGCAGCCGGTCGCGGTACCGCACGACCGGATCGCGCTTCAGCCATTCTGCGACCTCATCGGCCGGGCGGTACTTGGCCGGATCTGCGCGCGAGTGTCCGCCCTGACGGTAGGTTAGGCACTCGATCAGCGAGGGCCCGTCGCCAGCGCGTGCCTTGGCGATGGCAGCCGTCGCGGCGCGCAGAACGACGTCGACATCATTGCCATCTACCACGATCCTCTCCAGACCGTAGCCGACCGCGCGATCCGCGGCGGGATACTTCACCGCGGTCACGCTCGCGATCGGCGTGTACTCCATGTATAGGTTGTTCTCGCACGCGAAGACCACCGGCAGTTTCATCACCGCCGCCAGGTTGAGCGACTCGTGGAATGCGCCGATGTTGGCCGCGCCATCGCCGAAGAATGCAACTGCCACCTGATTGGTGCCGCGGTACTGCGCCGACCACGCCGCGCCGGCTGCGACCGGAAGGTGCGCGCCGACGATGGCGTAGGATCCCATCATGCCGTGCGCGACGCTTGTGAGATGCATCGAGCCGCCCTTGCCTTTCATCAGCCCGCACTGGCGTCCCATGAGTTCGCCAAGCACGAGCGTCATGGACACTCCGCGCGCCAGCGTATGGTGATGGCCGCGATAAGTGCAGAAGGTGTAGTCGTCCTTCTCCATCGCCGCGGCAAACCCCGCGGCGACGGCCTCCTGCCCAAGGCCGAGGTGCATCGTTCCCTTCACCAGATTCTGGAGAAACAGGTCGTTTGCACGCTTCAGGCAACGACGTATCTCGACCATCGTCCGGAAGATCGAGAGCCGCGTCGCCTCGGCAACGTGCTCGCCGCGCGTTGTCGCGCCCGGGCTCTGGCGCGCATCCTCCGCTCGATCGCTCATTTCAGAATTTGCCGTTTTCGCGGTGGCAAGGCCTTCAGTCAATAGCTCAGAGAAGCGACCAGCCGCTGTCCACCACCAAGTTGACGCCGTCGACCCCCGGTTCTCCATCAGGAAAAGCACCGCGCTGACGCAGTCGTCCATCGTCACCAGGCGCTTGGTCAGCGTGCGGGCGAGGCCCATCTTCAGCAGCTCCGTCTTGCCTTGCAGCGCCGGACTGTCGCCGACGATGCCGGGGTGGACGGCGTTCACGCGCACCGGGGCGAGCTCCGTCGCCAGGGTCTTGACCATGCTGCTGACGGCACCGTTGACGGTAGTCACCGTGGTCGACCCCGGATAAGGCCGCTCGCGCGCCTGACCGCCGAACAGCACCACCGATCCTTCCGGCGTGAACCGCGATGCCAGCGCATGCGCGGTTTCCAGGTAACCGACGAGCTTGATCGTGGCGAGCCGCTGCGCACGCCCTAAGTCGAATTCGCGCACGCTGTTGTTGTCGCGCTCGATCGCGGTGAGGACGAGGCAATCCACCTTGACCACGTCCGCCAGCTGACTCGCGATCGTGGCTGGCTCGGCGAGATCGAACGCGACGCCTCGCGTGCGGCCACCGATCTCCGCCGCGACGCTCTGCGCCCTCGTACGATCGCGACCGGCAATCACGATCTCGTCCCCACGCTTGGCAAGCACCTGCGCCAGGTGACGCCCGATTCCGGCCGTGCCACCCACGATTACGACGCTTCGGCGTTCGTCAGCCATATCTTCCTCCTCTTCGTCGCTGTGGGAGACGCCACTTCCCGCGCTCTGCTGCAGAGCGTCCGCGCGACCGCCGGAGAACATCTCGTACCGAAGCCGGCACCGGCGGCAACTTGGGCCGTTCCCACTCGCACAGCGTACTCGTCATCTCGGGCCGCACGCTGTTACCTATGTTAAATTTGATCGAACGCTCGAGTTGCTTGCGGGGACCGCAACGCTCTGCTCTGCGGTTAACCTCTTGCTGCGATGCCGAATAGAGTTTGCAATAGGTGTCGTTTCCGCCGTGCGGCGCCGCGGGCTTCCTTCGGCCTTGTGGCCGGAGCGGGTCTTAGTTAAACTTCATTAAACAATTGCCAGACTGTTCAATGCCGAGCAACGGGCCCCGCTCAATCCCGCGCGCTGCGAAACGACCGCCAGCCACGAGGCGCGCGCGGGCTGCCGCTCGAGCATCGACCGCCAAGGCCGGAGCGTCGAACGGCCTCGGGCCGCGGTTGCGCATGGCGCGCGAAGCGGCGGGAATCACTGTGCGCGAGCTTGCGCGACGCGTCGGGGTCACGCCGAGCTTGATCTCGCAGGTCGAGCGGGGTTTGGCCATGCCTTCCGTCGGTACGCTGCTCGAGATCGCGAGCACGCTCCATCTGGACATCGGCGACTTGTTCAAGAGCGAAGTTCGCCCTGTGCGCAGCGCTGCCGGTCTGGTTCAGCGAAGCGGGTCGCGAACGACTATTCGCTTGGCGTCCGGGGTTCGCTGGGAGCGCCTGACCGCCGCCCCGGACTCAGAGGTCGAGTTTCTCTACGCGGTCTACAAACCGGGCAGCGCTTCCTGTGGCGAGGACTCGATGCTGCGCCATGGCGGTCGGGAATACGCCTACCTGGTGAGCGGACGCCTCGGCGTGAAGATCGGCTTCGAGGAATACCAGCTCGGGCCGGGCGATTCCATCTCGTTCGACGCCCAGATGCCACATCGGCTCTGGTGCGTGGGGCGCCGACCCGCGGTCGGGATCTGGATCATCATCCGGCGGCACGGCGACGACCGCCAGCCGCAAGAGCACGCGCTCGGCTTCCACCGACGCAGATCGCCTGCCAGACCGGGCACGTGACGACCCCGCCTAGATCGGCCGGTCGCCTACCGCCAACACCCACATTGGGAGGACCCAACCATGAAGCGCAAAGCAGTCGAGTTCCGCAGCGAGAACCCAGCCGAGATCATTCGCGCCGACCTGTACACCCCGGACCAAGGGCAGGGCCCGTGGCCGGTCGTCGTAATGGGGGGTGGATGGTGCTACGTGAAGGAGCTCATCATGCCGGAGTACGCCGAGCACTTCGTGCGCGCCGGCATGGCGGCGCTGATCTTCGATTTCCGGCATCTCGGCGCGAGCGACGGTGAGCCGCGGCAGCACCTCGACCCCTGGAAGCAGATCGCCGACTACCGCTCGGCGATCGACGCGATCAGCTACCTGGACCAGTTCAAGGGCGTCGTCGATCCTGGGCGAATCGGCGTTTGGGGAATATCGTACTCCGGCGGCCACTCGCTGATCGTCGGCGCCATCGATCCGCGGGTGAAATGCATCGTGTCGCAGATCCCGGTCATCGACGGGTGGTACAACTCGATGCGCGCACACGGGTCGGTCGGATTCCGCGAGCTGACCGCGCTCGTCAGCGAGGATCGGCGCCAGCGTTATCTCACCGGCAAGCACGGCCACATCCCGCATTCCGGCGACCCCAAGAAGGAGGTGGTCACCTGGCCGCATCCGGAGACCAAGCCGGTCTTCCTGAAGATCAAGGAAACGACGGCGCCGCGCCACGAGCACTACAGTACCGTCGAGTCGGTCGAGCTCGTCTGGAACTACAATGCGCGACCGTTCCTTCAGCGCATTCTCGACACGCCGACCCTCATGATCGTGGCCGAGGGTGACGATCTGACTATGTGGGAGCAGGAGGTGCCCGCTTTCGGCCAGATTGCCACCACGCACAAGAAGCTGTTCGTGCAGCGCAAGAGCACGCACATGAGCATGTACAGCAACCTTTCACACCTGGCGGTCGCTGCGACGGAAGCGGCGAACTGGTACCGGGAGTGGCTGATCGAGAAGATCTGAGCCAACCGCCCGGACCGCACTCGCACCACGCGGCGGCCGGTCGCTCCTCGGCCGCGACCGGTCGTTCGCCCGCAGCCGCCGTGAGTTAAGTTCGGTGAGTCGCGGCGGCTTCGTGCCGGGAAGGAGGAGAACCATGCAGCGCTACCAGATGTACATCGGGGGCAAGTTCGTCGACGCTTCCGCGGGAGAGTGGTTCGAGACGTTCAACCCGTTCACCGGGCAACCGTGGGCGCAGGTGGCACGTGGCAATGCGAAAGACGCCGATCGGGCAGTCCAGGCCGCGCATCAAGCCTTCACCGAGGGGCCCTGGCCGCTGCTCAACGCCAGCCAGCGCGGGAAGCTGCTCCATCGCCTCGGCGATCTGGTGGCAAGGGAGGCAAAGCGGCTCGCCGAGCTGGAGGTGCGCGATAACGGCAAGCTGATCGCCGAGATGCAGGGGCAGCTCAACTACCTTCCGCAGTGGTTCTACTACTACGGCGGGTTGGCGGACAAGATCGAGGGCGCCGCAATCCCGCTCGACAAGAAAGGCTTCCTCAACTACACGCGCCACGAGCCCGTCGGCGTCGCGGTGGCGATTACGCCGTGGAACTCGCCGCTGCTGCTGCTCGGGTGGAAGCTCGCGCCCGCGCTCGCCGCCGGATGCACCGTGGTGGTCAAGCCGTCCGAGCACACCTCCGTATCCACGCTCGAGTTCGTGAAGCTGGTCGAGGAGGCCGGCTTCCCGCCGGGAGTCGTAAACGTCGTAACCGGTTTCGGCCAGGACGTGGGTTCGGCGCTGGTGGAGCATCCACTGGTCCGCAAGATCGCGTTCACCGGGTCGGATGTTAATGGCCGCGCGATCTACGAGGCCGCGGCGAAGACGTTCAAGCGCGTCACGCTCGAGCTCGGCGGCAAGTCGCCCAATATCGTCTTTGCCGACGCCAAGCTGGAGGACGCCGTCAACGGTGCGGTGTCGGGCATCTTCGCGGCAACCGGCCAGACCTGCATCGCCGGTTCGCGGCTCCTGCTGCAGGAGAGCATCCACGACGTGTTCGTGGAGAGGCTGCTGGCGCTCGCGAAGACCGCACGGCTCGGGGATCCTTCGAGCGTCGATACGCAGGTGGGACCGGTGACCACGCGCGCGCAGTATGACAAGGTGCTGCACTACATCGACGTTGCCCGCGGCGAAGGCGCCAAACTGCTGCTGGGCGGCGGCGCGGCGAGCCGGCCCGAGTGCGGTTCCGGATGGTTCGTCGAGCCCACCGTGTTCGCCGGTGTGCAGAACCGCATGCGCATCGCACAGGAGGAAGTCTTCGGACCGGTGCTGTCGATCATCAAGTTCAAGGACGAGGACGAGGCGGTCGCCATCGCAAACGACGTTCGTTTCGGACTCGGCGCCGGCGTGTGGACCAGCGACATCGGGCGTGCGATCCGAATGTGCGAGCGCATCCAGGCCGGTACCGTGTGGGTGAACACCTACCGGGCGGTGAGCTATCTTTCACCCTTCGGCGGCTACAAGGACTCCGGAATCGGACGCGAGAACGGAATGGAGGCCATGCGCGAGTACCTGCAGGTGAAGAGCGTCTGGATCAACGCCGGCGCCGCGACCGGGAATCCGTTCGTGCTGCGCTGAGCGCGATGCCGCGGTCGTGCCGCGGCGGCGTCGGTCTCGACCGCAGGTCCTCAGCGTACGGCCACGGCGTCGACCTGGAACAGCGCGTCCGGGTCGGCGAGCGAAGGCATCTGCAGATACGTGCAGGCAGGCGGCCGGGCGACCAGAGCCGTGGCGTGCTTATGATGGTAAGCAAGCTCGGCGCGGCGCATCGCAGGATAGTCTTCGGCGCGCCGTAGCATCAGAACCGTCTTGACGATGCCGTTCATCGTTCCGCCGGCGCGCTCGATCGCGGCCCGCAACTTGTCGAACGCGGCGGCGAGTTGCGCCTCGACGTTCCCGGAGGCATAGCGGCCGCTGTGCGGGTCCGAGCCGTCGCAGCCGGAGACAAAGAGTAGCTTCCCGACCGCCACCGCCGCCGGGGCGTCCGCGCCGCCGGCATAGTATTCCGCGCGCGCGCCCGGCGCCGCGCGGTCCACCACGCCGTAGGCCTCGACCTCGATCTTGAATTCGGGGCGTGGCAGGCTCTTGGCCACGAACACGGTGCTCGCGGGGGGTGCATCCAGGAGCGCCGGTGCATGCCTGAGGAAATACTCCCGCTCGACTTCCCGATAGGGACCGAGACTCGCAAGATCGTCGATCAGCACGTTGGTCTTGACGAGATTGCCGAGCGAGCCGCCAGCCTCCTCCATGCCGATCTTGAGCTTGTCGAGCACGATCTCGCTTTGCTCGTACAGATCGTCGGTCTCGACGCGGACGCTGTCGTGATCGAGCGCCTGGCAGCCCGACACGATTACGAGATTTCCGACGACCTGCGTGCGCGCGAACTTGGCGTGCTCCTTTGGAACATGGGGATACGCCAGTTCCGTGCCGCCCCAGAACTCGGGGTGATAAGTCACTCTCCAATCCGCTGCAGCGCGGTCGAGGACACCCAGCGCCTCGTACTCGATCAGGTACTCGGGCTTCGCCAGCGACTCCACGACGATGAACGTGGCGGCCGGCGGGGTCTTCACCAGCGCGGGCGCGTGCTCGAGGTAGAACTCGGTCTCGGTCTTGCGCACCTGGGGATAGTCGGCGAGACTCGTGGCGAAAAAGAAGGTCTTCACGATGCCGTTCATCGTGCCACCGGCGTTCTCCATGGCGCGCCGGACCTTGTCCAGCGCGATCCGGACTTGGTCCGCGATTGCAGCCGGCGGCGGTCCGCTCGTAGTGTCATCCTGGCCGGTACATCCGGAAAGGAGCACAAGATTTCCCACCGACACGCTCTCGGCGAACCCGGCGTACTCGGCGGGTACGTCGGGATAGACGAGCTTGCGGCCCGCCAAGTACGCCTGTCGGTGCTCGATGCGCCAGCTCATTACATCCTCCCCTATGACAGCCGTCAGCGTTCCTTCGCGGACAGGTTAGGACAACTGGATGGTGTCGGCAACTACCGCGCTCGAAGGCGCGATCGAACGGTCCGGCGGCGTCCCGTTCTTCCTTGAAGCATCGGACGGCAGTCAGTTCACAGGCTAAGCAGCGCGCGCGCTCAGGTCAACCTCCTCGACCGATTGGCTGAGTGCTGCGTGTTCCGACCGAAGCTGAACGATGTTTCCGAAGGAACGTGCGGAATCCAGCACCCAGAGCCGGCGATGGCGCTGGATCTTTCGGAACGACTTCCCAGCTTCCAGGAATTCGGTCGCCGCCCAGCACCGCGCCAACTCGGCGTCGCGCCAGCGACTGACACGGTGGTGTGCCCGACGGACCGCCCCATTCGGATTCTTGATCGCGTTGGTGCTGGCCAAGCAGCGCATGAGCGAGGGCGCGAGCTTGAGCCTATTAACCGTGAAGGTCTCCTCCAGGCCCGATTCACGCTCGCCGCGCTTGGCCCTCTTGCCGTTGACGCCCTTCATGGCACCTGCATAGCACCAGCGAGAAAGAAAAAGCCCCTGCGTTGTCGCGAGGGCTTGAATGACTGGCGCGCCCGGCAGGATTTGAACCCACGACCCCTGGTTCGTAGCCGGTACCCCTAAAGGGCTATTTATTCTTTTTGCTCAGCTACTTACGGGCACACAACTGTCTCTTTCAAGGCCTGGGATGTGGGGGTTAAGCGCTTGATTTCTATGTTGATCGCCCCTCTTGAATGAGACAGCCTGATTCTGCAAGGTACTCGCTTTGGATTCCGGCTGATAAGCAACCGCAAGGAACTGCCGTACAGCGTGGAGTGGTTTCGAGTGCCGCCTCGCGCACCGCACGGCCAAACCCCGAAGCTCGGCGTTCTTCACCCGAGTCTCGTGCACCGAGCAAAGGCTGCGTTCGACGCCGTAGGCTGACGCTCGCGGCACATCGATGGCTCGCTACGCGGCCTTGCGCAAGGGCGCCCGGATCACGATCTCGTCGTACGGCGAGCTGACCATGCCCGCGTCGTCGCGCTCGAGCAGATGCCGCTCCTCCAAGTCGACGACGTCGGTATGTACGTTCTTGTAGTCCCGTCCCAACGCCTGCGCCAGCGCGCGCACGGAGAGTCCGGGGTGATCAGCCACGAAGCGCAGCAACTCCATTCGCTTGGGGGAAAGGAGCGCCGTGAGTTCGCCGATCGAACCCACGCCTACGACGGGTTCGATGAGCTCGCCCTTCTCCGCCGCGCGCCATGCCTGCGTCAGACGTCGGGCCGCCGCGTCAGACCTCATCACTTCCACGTGGATCCGCTTCATCGTCTCTTCTCCATCCATACGTCTCGCACTCGGCGAGGAAATCCTCGAGCAGCCGCTCGACGGTGGTGAACGCGTAGGGCTGCTCGGCCTCGTCGGGCCCGACGTGGCGGTGCTCGCCCTTGCCTGTTTCGTTGTCATAACGCACCAGTGCTGTCCGGACGTTGAACGCCGGGAACGCGGTAATGGCTTGATCTGAAATGAACAACTCATGAATTTTCTTGGTCTCGATTTGAAGTTCGCCGCCTCGATTTGCGACCCTGCGAGGGACTCACTCGCGGGGGCGTCGATGAACTGGGGCCAGCTGGTGTTCGCACAGATCACGCGGCATTTGCCGCTGACAACGTTTCGGCGTTGCGTGGCGCGCTACGGTGGGGGAGCACAAGGTCAAGAGCTTTTCCTGTCTCGACCAGTATCTGTGCATGGCCTTTGCTCAGCTGACCTATCGAGAGAGCTTGCGCGACATCGAGACGTGCCTGCGGGCGCAGACGGACAAGCTCTACCACATGGGTATCAGGAGCCGGGTCTCGCGCAGCACCCTGGCCGATGCCAACGAAGTGCGCGACTGGCGCATCTACGCGGAGTTTGCCCAGTCGCTCATTGGCATCGCCCGGCGTTTGTATGCCGAGGAGTCCTTCGGGGTCGAGCTGAAGGAGACGGTCTACGCGTTGGATGCGAGCACGATCGACCTGTGCCTGTCGGTGTTCCCGTGGGCCCCGTTTCGCTCCACCAAGGCGGCCATCAAGCTGCACACGCTGCTCGATCTGCGCGGCAACATCCCCACGTTCCTGCATATCAGCGATGGCAAGCTGCACGATGTCAACGTCCTGGACCTATTGCTGCCCGAGGCCAGTGCCTTCCACATCATGGACCGCGGCTACATCGACTTCGAGCGGCTCTATCGCCTGCACGCAGCCGGCAGCTTCTTCGTCACGCGCGCAAAGTCCAATCTGAAAGCCCAACGTCGCTATTCCCATCCGGTCGATCGAAGCACGGGGCTGATTTGCGATCAAACGATCGTGCTCAGCGGCTTCTATTCCCGCCGGGACTTCGACACGCCACTGCGGCGCATCAAGTTCAAAGACCCCGAGACCGGCAAACGCCTGGTGTTCCTGACCAACAACTTCGTGCTGCCAGCGATCATCATCACCGAGTTGTATCGATGCCGCTGGCAGGTCGAGTTGTTCTTCAAGTGGATCAAGCAGCATCTTCGGATCAAGGTCTTCTTCGGTACCAGCGAGAACGCAGTCAAGTCACAGATCTGGATCGCCGTGTCGGTCTACGTGCTCGTGGCCATCGTCAAGAAGCGACTCAACCTCTCGGCGAGCCTCTATGAAATGCTACAGATCCTGAGCCTGACCATGTTCGAGCGAGTCCCATTGGATCAGCTACTTGCCGACATCATCACCGACGACAGCCAGGCCATTTCGGCTAATCAACTGAAATTGTTCGACTAATGGCGCCTGCGTAAATAATGTCCTATACTTCCGGTCGGAGGTGTGCCATGAGACCGACCGGAAGTCCAGAAGAGTTGGAGCGCCGCCGACTGCGCGCGCTGGCATTGCTGGACGAAGGGCTGCTTCCTTCGGAAGTTGCGCGGCGAGTAGGTGTGGATCGACGCAGCGTGCGACGCTGGAAGGCAGCGGCACGCAAGCACGGCGAGGCGGCAGTGCGCGCCCGAGCTGCGCCCGGCCGACCGCCAAAGCTCAAGGCTCATCAGAAGCGTCGTCTCGAGGCGCTGCTGCTCAAAGGGCCGCTCGCGACCGGTTTTGATACCGATCTTTGGACCTGTCCGCGCGTGACCGAGCTCATCAAGGAGCGGTTCGGCATCAGCTACCACGTCGATCATGTCGGGCGATTGCTGCATGACCTGGGCTGGAGTCCGCAGAAGCCGGCGCGGCGCGCCTTGGAACGCGACGAACGTGAGATCCGCCGCTGGGTCCGAGAGGACTGGCCGCGGGTAAAAAAACGCCTGGCGCCGCGGGCGGCGATCGTCTTCATAGACGAAACGGGCTTCCTCATGGGCCCGCTGGTGCGCCGCAGTTGGGCGCCCCGCGGGCACACTCCCGTGCTCATGCAGCGTGGTCGCTCCCGTCGCAAGGTCTCGGTGATCGGCGCTCTGGCGATTTCGCCCCCGCCGTCGCCGTGTGCGCGCCTACTTCAGCCTCCTTGCCGACGCAAGCTTCGATGGCGAGCACATCATCCCGTTTCTGCGGCAGTTGTGCCGCACGCTGCGCATGCCGATCGCCCTGGTCTGGGATCGACTGCAAGCTCATGTGGGCGAACCGGTCAAAGGCTGGCTCGAGCAAAACCGCCATCGCGTCCGCGCCGAGTTGCTCCCGCCGTATGCGCCCGAGCTCAATCCGGTCGAACTGATCTGGGGCCACGCCAAAACGAACGAGCTTGCCAACTTCGCGCCAGTCGAGTTCACGGACTTGGCGATGCAAGCTCATCTCACCGTCCTTGCCATCGGCGACGACCAGCCGCTACTGAGGTCGTTTCTCCGCCACAGCGATCTCTCTTTTTGCCTCAGATAGGACATTACTTATGCAGCTCTCATTAACGTCCGGACACTACTGATAACGCACCAATATCTTGCCGCCACGGCCGAGGTACAAGCGCAACTTGATTCCGTGCGGCCGATCGGCGGTCTTTCCGGGAAGTTCCCACAGCACCATTTCCATCGTCAGCTCACCTTGTCGGGACTTGTAGCTGAATAGGAGCCGCGCCTTCACTATATGGTCTTCAGTACCATATCAAGGTATATGGTGTCAAGCGCCATAAGCAGCGCCAATAGCGCTCTTTCACAAGGTCTGGAGGGGAACCGTCGCGCGGCCCTCGGCACTCCGCCCCCGCTACTTCCGCGAAGATGAGGACATTGCTGCCCTCGCCCCTCACAGACCCGAGCGAGCCCAATTAAGGCACTATGTTCTTCCCTGAGCTGTAGAAGTCGGGCTAGTGCGTGATTCCGAGTGCTACGGCGCGCGGGGACCGAGGACCGAACGTTGGGAATGTGCGACAGATTTGAACCCACGACCCCCCATGGTTCGTAGGCGATTTACGCGCAATGCAGCAGCTTGTTGATCAAGCACTGCAGCGCCACCCCCCCGCGAAACCAATCTATCCCAGTCCCGGGTTGGTCCCACCCGATCTGCCTTGGTCACAACCGCGGCTCGGTGCATCTCAGGCTGGCATTCCGGGACCAAGCTGTGCGACAATGTCGTACGCGATGGAGCCCCAAGATGACTACGCTCACCATACGTCTCGACCCGAAGCTCGAGAGGGCCCTGGATCGGATTGCGAAGCGCACCGGGCGGACGAAGAGTGAGATCGCGCGCGAGGCGCTCAGGCGCCAAGTCGCGGTCGCGCGCTTCCGGGAACTTCGGAGGAAAACGCTGCCGTTCGCCGAAGCACAAGGACTCGTCACCGACGAGGATGTGTTCCGAGCCCTCTCGTGAGGGTCTTCCTCGACACGAACGTGCTGGTCAGCGCGTTCGCTTCGCGAGGATTGTGTGCAGATCTACTGGAGCTGGTCCTGCTGGAGCACGACCTGATTCTGGGGCAGAACGTGCTACGCGAGTTCGACAAGGCGCTGCGCGAGAAGGTTCGGCTGCCGGCTTCCAACGCCGTGGAGGTTGCCGAGTTCGTGACCGGCGAGGCAACGCAGATTGTTGATCAGGCCGAGCCTGCGAACGTCAAGGCTGATGCGGACGACGCTCGAGTGCTGGGCGAGGCACTCGCTGGTCAAGCCGAGCTGTTCGTTACCGGCGATGCTGCGCTGTTGAAGCTTGCAGCCGTCGATGCCCTTAAGATCGTTTCGCCTCGCCAGTTCTGGGAGGCCCTGCATGCCCGCTAGAGATAGCCAAGGTCGGCGAGACCTCGCAAGAGAAGAAGGGCCTGCGTATCCGCAAGCCCTTCCGGGAACTGGCGCGCCCGGCAGGATTTGAACCCACGACCCCCTGGTTCGTAGGCGGTTCGTACTGAAACTTGCGCCTTGTTAATCAGCCGCTTGCAGCGCTTGCCACTTTCGAAACCAATCTAGCCCAGTCACAATCTGGTCACACCCAATCTGAGCGGGTCACAAACCGTCACATCGTCCGGAGATGCAGGAGCAAAGGCGCCCTAACCCACCGAAGCCATAGGCCGATTGAGGTTCATCTCATTGGTCCTCATCGAGATAGTCAGCCACGACGAGATATGAGGTACCTAATTCGTTCAAGGTGAGTTCCAGGCGATAGGTGGCCGTCTCGCCGTTATCAGCGTATGGATACCAGCCAGCTGCACCGTTCGTCGCGCCAGGTTCCCCAAAGTTATCTATGTAGGCGGCGGCATCCCGTTCATCCTCGACGGTCGGTTCGCGCTCACTATGAATGTCGTAGAAGTCCTGATCAATTTGAGCATGGGACCAGGGGAATAGTCTTGCAATAACCTCCTCGATGCCCATACCTGTCCAATACTGCATCCACTCCATTTCGACCGTCTCCAACCCTTTGTCATCGTATACGTACACGACGACATTGGAGCGCCCGAGGCTCTTGTTGTACCAGTCGTCGATCTCAACCGATACTTTCCAACCGCTTTCCACGTGCCGCATAAGCGGCTCATGAATTGCGAGTTGCCGAAGTCTTTGTTCCCGCGGAGTGCCCTCAAACAGCTTCGCTAGATCATTGCGGATTGCAGGACCGAGCTTTGCCGTCTTGGGTAACGCAACCTTCCACCCCTTTTCAGTCCGCTTAACGTTGCCTTCATTCACTTGAACCCAAAGGGTTTCCTTCGTCTCGGGAATGTGCCCGACGAGGATCACGGGCAGAGAGTGATTCGTCCAGTAATCAAGGTGTACGCAATCCCCGTAATACACATACGCATCCTGAGTTTCGTGGAAGTTTCCTTTGCCCGTCTTAATCTGCAGGCCCATGAGCTTCCCGCTCGGGTTCCCGTCTTCCACCATTTCGACGTGAGCATCGATCCCCATGTCTGCAATCGGTTGTTCCCGGAAGATCCACTTAAGCTCGTTGACTACGATAGCTTCGACGGCGTTGACGCCGGTCCTCTCGGTCGCGCTGTAGCGGCTCACTAGAATCTGGCCACGCTCAGTTGTCGACGGAGACCACAACCCGCAATAGCCAACCGCGTCACTCGCGGGGCACTAGGAAATGGACTGGTCGGAGCGGAAGCAATCGTCGCTGCAACTCCGGAATTGATCCGTAGTGTTCGACCCATAGATCAAAGAACCGCCGAAGATCGACGAGCATCAGTCGCCTCTTCTCCTGATGCCTGGCCTCCTCCTCCGCGTCTTTCGTGAATCCGCCCTTTGACACAAAGAGTCCCACGTCGCCATCAGCAAGAACAGCCATGAACGACCTGATCTCCTTGACAGACATTCTGTCGTCGCTTCGCTTGACCTGAACCTTGATGCGTGGGCCCGTGATCCCGAGCGGATCCGAGTGAGCGATGACGTCGACGCCCTTGTCGGGGCCGGGGGGCGCCACCCATGCCACGTGATATCCCATCCCGGTCAGTAGGCCAGCGACGAGGCTCTGAAAATCGTAAGGGTTCATCCCTGAGAGGTGCGTCTCGATCTCCGCCCATGCTGCTTCCTCGGCTTCCTCTAGAGTTGTCGCAGCGTCTGCACTATTTGTAGCAGCATCAACGCCTTCCTCTCCCGTCTCGGGCTGCTGATCTGCCCACTGGCGGTACAACCTGTGAGCCTCAAGCATGAACTGCTTTGGGTCTTTCAGGCGCCGATACGCCTCGCGCCCCTCTTCCGTTAGCGCCCACAGTCCACGGTTCTTCGTTAGCCAACCCGCTTTCACAGGCCCAATCGTCGAGAAGCGAACAATCTTCTCGTAGCGACGAACATTCGGCCGGCCGGGATACGTAGACGCTTCAAATTCTGTTGGCGGCACTTGGGTGGCCAAACTCGCCAGCACTTCTTTCGCTGGGAGCCCTTCTTGTTGGGGCATCAGAATCGCGAACACACCCCGCACCAACTCACCTGTCCGCTCTCTAGTGATCTCTGCCACAGTTACCTCGACGATTGAATTGGGCTCAAATGACCAGGTTTCAGCGGCGCGCTGATGTCACGTCCGCCCCATCCTTTCTACCATAGGGATGTACCTTAGCCGATCCCCCACTTCGGGGCCGCCCATCTCAAGCTACTGCGGATGCCTCGAGCCTTTGGACTTCACTATGCTGCTCGCGATCTAAGAACGCTCTTGCCATCAGCGCGTTGAACGTGGCCTCAGTCTTCCGCATCGCTGCCGCTTGCGCTGCTTCAATTGCCTCCAAGGTGTCCACGTGCCGCTTGAATGCTGTCTGACGGTCCAGCGGTGGTAGCACCACAGGGAATGCACTTAACTGCGTCTTGTTGATCGACGCAATTCCGGTTGTCTTCTTGGCTACGCGCAAGAAATACGCCTTGCCATATGCGCTGCACGCCAAGGACCGCAGATATTCGGGAACCACCAGCTTCCTGTCGGCGCGAACCTTGAAGACGTGGTTCTGATGTACGCACACATCGATTTCGCCCCGCCAGAGTGCGGCCCGGCCCAACTTATCCGGGTCACCCCCCTCCGTCATCAGCAGGTCGCCAGGTTCAATGCGAAGCTTGCCCAGCTCAGCAGGTTTAATGGTGATGACCTTGACTTCGCGTAGGTCGAGGTGCCCATCCTTCACGTTAGCCACACGCATGTAAGGCAACACGATGCCTTCTCCGGGTGCGAGTCGCCTCCCTTTGGCAATGCCCGATATGACCTCCGCCACGTCGCTCAAGGGCACGCGCCGCCACCCCTGGGCATTCGTCGCCGGATTGCCGAACATATCGATGAAGAGTGCGGGGATGATCTCGGTGGCTTTCCTCTGCGCCTCTCGCCGCAGTCTGACAATTCCCTCCGCGCGGCACAGTAGATCAACGATCCGCCGCTGTTCGCCGGGCGAAGGCAACGGCAATCGTTGATCCAGCACTTGAGAGTCTGTTACGGCAGGGTACATGGCACCTGCCACGAGGTTCGTCAGGCTGTTAACGAAGCCGTGCGACCTCACATAAAAGAACAAGTAGTCAGCAAGAACGTCTTGTGTAGCCCGAAGAACGCAGAATCCAGTGCTGGCAATCTGCCCATCTAGCGCTGGAGGTACGAGTGCAACCGCATTCAAGTTTGGGCGTACGGTGGAGACGAGAACATCCCCTCTTCGTATAAGCTTCCGTGCCCGACTTGGAGCATCAGCGCCCAGAACGGAGCGCGGCCCAACGATCTCCTTCGTGAGATTGTCGACCGCAGCCACATCCACATACAAGAAGCTCTTTGAGGGAGCGGTCTTTGGGTTATGCGTTCCAGTTGTACGCTCAACCACGTCGCGTATTGTCACGATCTTTGTCACGCCACCTCATCGAGCGCCGCTCGCAGCGCTTCTAGTTCCTCCACAATCTCTGCCTCAATCGCGGAGAGCTCGTCCAGCAGTTCCCGCGGGTCCTGATGCTCCACCTGCTGCTGGCTCATGGGGCGATACCGTCCCGCCGACAGGTTGAAGTCGTTCGCCCGCAACGCCGCTTCGTTGGCGAACCACCACTTGGCCGTCCAGTCGGCCTTCGGATCACGCTTCTCCCATTCCGCCTGGCATTTCCCGCGGTCGCGATAGGCCGCAATCAGGATGGGTAGATCGTCCTCGGCGATCGGGGTGTCGTGGTTCGCATCCAGCTTGAAGCCGTCGTTGTCGGCATGCAGGAAAAGCACGTCCTCGGTCTTGCCGCCCTTCCTGAAAATCAGCACGGAAGTCTTGACGCCTGAGTAGGGCTGGAACACGCCGCCCGGCAGGCTCATCACCGCCTCGACCCGGTTGTTCTCTATAAGCTGGCGGCGCAGCTCCTTGTGCGCGCCGGTCGAGCCGAAGAGCACGCCCTCCGGGACGATCACGCCGCAGCGCCCGCCCGGACGCAGCGAGTCGATCATGTACTTCAGGAACAGCAGCTCGGTCGCCGTCGTCGTGCCGACCTTCACATCGTCGACTATGCGGTCCTTGTCGACCCGGCCCGCGAACGGTGGATTGGCCAGGGCGACGCTATAGCCCTCGTCGGGCAGCCGCAGCGCAGCCTTGCGCTCGGCGTCGAGCGTCGTGGTCAGTACGTTGCGTAGCGCGATGCGGACATTGGGAAGCCCTCGCAGCGTCAGGTTCATGGTCGCAAGGCGCACCATCTTCGGGTCCACGTCATTCCCGAAAAAGGTCTTGTTCTGCAATGCGGAAACCTGCGCGGTGGAAAGCTTGTCGCCAAGCCCCCGGCGCTGCACCTTGCCGTCGATCTCGACGTCTTGAACCGCGCCCGCAGAGGAATTCGCGAGGCGGATATGGCTGTAGGCAGCGACGAGGAACCCGGCTGTGCCTGCTGCCGGGTCATAGACAGTTTCGCCGATCTTCGGGTCGATGATCTCGACGATCGCGCGGATGATGTGCCGAGGGGTGCGGAACTGCCCGAGCTCGCCCGCCTGCCTGATCTGCTTCAGGACATGCTCGAAAAGATCGCCCTTGCTGTCGGCGTCAGCCCGGTCAAGGCGCAGGCCGTCCACCAGGGTGACCACCTGCGTGAGTACGGTCGGCTCGTCGATCGAAAGCCGCGCGCCGTGCATGAAATTCACCGCACCGTTCCCGGCAACCTCGGCGAAGAACGGAAACACTTCATCGCGCACGAACCGCACGAGCGGCTCGCCGGACAGGCCGGAGGCCCAGACCGACCAGCGGAAGCGCTCCTTCGGGATGGTCGTTTCGCCGTCCTTGAGGGCGTTCAGGGGGTTCTTGAGTATCCAGGTGCCCTTGAAGATGCTGTCGTATTTCTGCTTCGAGACCTTGGCGCGGGTCTCGTTCTCGGCGTCGATGCCCTCGATCAGATAGAAGAAAAAGAGGAAGGAGAGCTGCTCGGCATTGGTGACAGGGTCCGGATACCCGCCGCCGTAGAGGTAGTCGCGTATCTGGTCGATCGACCGGCGCATCTCGGGGGTCAGGGGCATTGCTTGCTTCCTTTCTTATGATGCTGAAGCGGCCGACCGGTCGCCGGTGCTGCCGCTGTCCTCCTCTGGGTCCTGAAACACCTCGCCATTGAGCGACTCAAGAAGCCAGTCAAGGGCCTCGGCGCCGCCGAAAACGCGCACGGCTTCGGGCAGCCCGCCCATCAGGGTGAACGGGTGGAATGCGAAATGCCCGGACGTGAACTCGTCCCAGCTCTCTGCATTGGCGCGGATCTGATTGCCGACGATCCGCAGCCAGCGCAGCTGGTCGGGCGCCAGGTCATCCTCCCGCGCCAGCAGCCAGGCCTCGAACCGGGCACCGACGGCGGCCTTGATCTGCTCCGAGACTTCGGGGAACACCATATTCCCGTTCTCGTCGACGGTGATCCATTCCCGCGTGGTCGGATCGATGTGATCGTCGATGTCTAGGGAAAGCGGCCTGCGGGGCTCGATACGAGGTCGTCGCGGGGTTTCCTTCATGATGCCGCCCTCACCGCTCTCGTCCTCGTCGCCGTGGTAATCGGTGACGCCGACAAAGTCGAACATCGTGAAGAGCGGCTTGTTCTTTGCCTTGCGGGTGCCGCGTCCGCGCATCTGTTGGTACAGGATCGCGGAGCGGGTGAAGCGGGCAAAGACCAGATTCACGACCTCTGGGCAGTCGAAGCCAGTGTCAAGCATGTTCACCGAGACGAGGATCTTCGGGAACTCTTCTTTCTTGAACCGTTTGATCTTGGTCATGCCGTCCACGGTGTCATCCGCGCCGAGGCCCGACACGACGTAGTCAGCATAGCGCACCGTGGGGGCCGGTTTCCTACCGGCAAAGGCGGTGTCGAGCAGCTGGGCGAGGGTTTCGGCGTGGCGCTTAGTCACGGCGAAAACGATCGTCTTGCCGAGCAGCGGCTTGCGCACGATGCCCTTGGCGTCGGTATAGCCCTTCTCCAGCACATCGCGGAATTCGCGGACGATCGCGCGGTTGCGCTCGGGAATCGTGAACTTCCGCTCCAGCGCAGCGGGATCGACGAGGATGCTTGGGTTGGTGCCGAACAACTGCTCGAACTCGGCGCGGGTTGTCTCATCCATCGCGCTCCAGTCGAGCTCGTCGCGCTTGACCTCGAAACCGCCCTCGGCAGCGGTCTTGACGGTCTTGGCCTTGTAGATCTGATAGGGGACGAGATAGCCGTCGCGGACGGCGTCCTTGAGCTTGTAGGTGAAGGTCGGCTTGTCGACCTCGAAGAAGCGCAGCGTGTCGCGAATGAAGAGCTTGTCCTCGTCGTCCCCGAAACTCCCGGGATCGGCAACGCACGGGGTCGCGGTCAGGCCGATCTGGATGCCGTCGAAGTGCTTGAGGACCCCGCTCCACTTGCCGTAGATCGAGCGGTGGCATTCATCCGAGATAACGAGATCGAAATAGCCGGAGGAATATTCGCTGTAGATGTTCACCATGCTCTGGAGCGTGGTGATGGTGATGCGCTTTTCATCCTGAAACCGGCGACCGGCCCGGAGGACGTAGGCTGGAAAATCAGGCAGGTGCTCGGCGAATGCATCCTCGGTCTGCTTCGCCAGCGGGATGCGGTCGACCAGGAAGAGTACTCTGGTGATCGCGTTGGCCTCGAAGAGGCGCTTGATGAGCGCGGCCGCGGTCCGGGTCTTGCCGGTGCCGGTCGCCATTTCGACTAGCAGCTTGCGACGCCCGGCGGCCATCTCCTTGCAGAGCGCGGCGATGCAAGCGATCTGGTAGTCGCGCTCGACGATGTGCCGGTCGATCGGGATGGAGAGCGGGTCGCGCCTGACTTTGGCGGTGGCGGCCCGGCGCTCGAGGTCGGCCTGCGAGAAGAACGTCTTGACGACCCGGGGGTAGGCCTCAGCCTGCCACTCCCAGAAGCGGATTTCCGCGCCGTTGGCGAGAAAGACGTACGGGACCTTGAGCTGCTCGGCGTACGCCTTGCCCTGCGCCTCGGCCTCGGCGGGGTTGGTCGAAGCCTTCTTGGCCTCGATCACGGCGAGCGCCCGGCCATGCCGGTCACAGAGGGCGTAATCGGCTCGCGTGCCGTCGCCCAGCACGACCTCATAGCGCACGGCGTTGGGATTCTTGGTGTCCCAACCCTCGTCCCTGAGCTGGGCGTCGATCTGGACGCGGGCGTATGCCTCGTTCGTGCCTGTCATGGCCATATCTGAGTAGCGCGGACGGCGCCCGGAAGTCTAGATCTTCCTGCGGCGCGCTGCGAAACGCTCCGCTTTTCCTCGCCGATTCCCTTCCTAATACTTCGTGCGCACATAGGTACCGACGCGGCCAGGGCACGGATAGCCGCCGGGTTGCTTGTGAGGGTTCAGGGACCCGTCCATCGATTTCCGCTGGAAAGTCTTGCCGCAAACGGTGCAGCGAAACACATATGTCGGGCCGTTGCCCCACACCGCCGCGGCTCGGCGCCGTTTGGGTGCCGTCCCCGCGTTCCGAAGCGCCCTGCCCGCGGTAGGTGGCCGCGGCGCCGACTGGCCGACTGGCAGCGGCCCCTCCGGCGTCAGTTCGACGAGGTAACGCGGCGCGAACGACTGCCCGGTGACCGAAGCCCCCTGGATGCGGTCCACGCGGTAGGACCGAGGCTCGCCATCGTCGCTGCGGATCGTGTCGCTGATCGGCGTAATGGAGCCGGGGATGGTCGGCATATTGGAGCCAGTTTCGGTGGGGTGAAACGGACATCCCGGCGGGGTTAAGAATGCGTGGTTTTGGAGGTGTTGGCAACCTTCATTTTGGTCGTCGCCGGCGGGAGTTTCGGTGCCCGGTACGAGTCGCCGTCGAGCACCAGACAGTAGGCGTTGTGGCGTAGCCGGTCGAGGGTGGCTGAGGCGAGCAACCGGTTGGCGGGGAATGCCTGGTCCCATTCGGTGAAGTCGAGGTTGCTGGTCACGATCGTGGCCGCGGTTTCATAGCGCTCGGCGATGAGATCGTGCAGATCCTCGTCGGCGGGTGGGCGCAGGGCTTGAGGCCGAAATCGTCGATGACCAGGAGCGGAATGCGCGCGAGGCTTGCGAGCTTGCGCTCGTAGCTGCTGGTCGCGCGGGCGGCGTTCATCGCGGTGACCAGTTGCGCGCAGGTGGTGAACAGCACGTCGACACCTTGGCGGATCGCACAGTGGCCCAACGCCTGCGCGAGGTGCGACTTGCCAGTGCCGCAGGGGCCGACGATGAGCACCGGGACGTGCTCGTCGAGGTAGCGGCCCGTGGCGAGTTCGTGCACGAGCGCGCGGTTAAGCTGTGGCAGGCGCTCGAAGTCGAACTGGTCGAGGGTCTTGCTCGCGCGGAAGGCGGCCCGGCGCAGGCGCAGCGCGAACTTCTTCTGTTCGCGTCGCGCGACCTCGTCCTCGATGAGCAAGGCGAGAAACTCGGTGTAGGCGAGCTTGGCGTCGAGGGCTTGGCGGTTGCGCGCCTCGAGCGAATCGAGGATGCCGGAAAGCCGCAGTTGCTTGAGGTAGGGGACGAGCTCGGGAACGGGATTCATGGCTTGGACTCCTTGCAGTTAGTGGACAGCGGAGGACGGGACGACGCCGAAGAGGTCTTCGGCGTCACGGACAAAGCGGGCAGCGCGGGCGTACGGCGTGGTGCTCTCGACGCCGACGAGCGGTTGCTGGTCGAAGCCGCCGGCGAGAATGGTCTTGACGGTGCGGTAGAAGATGCTGTCGTGCGCGAGCGCGCGGGCGCAGGCCGCTTCCAGTCGCGCGGCTCCGTAGCGCTCGGCCAGCCGCAGCGTGCTCTGCGCGGCGCGCAGGCGCTCGACGATCCGATCGGCGAGGAGGCGCTCGATGAACTGCGCGCAGGCGGGCCCGATCTTGGTTGCCTGCTGCACGCACCAGTCGCGGTCGTGGGCGAAGAAGGCTTGCGCATCGGGCGGCAGGTGGTCACGCACGGTGAAGCGTTGGCCGCGCTTGCGCCCACGGGGATGAAGGGCGACCTGGCGATAGTCCTGATAAATCGCGATCGCGCCGTCGGTCGCGCGCAACCACAACGCCTGGCCGATCAGGGTGAACGGCACCGAATAGAAGCACCAGTCGAACTGGACGTGGCAGTCGCGGTGCACGCGCCCGCGCGCCCAGGTGCCCAGGTCGGGAGCGATCGCCGGCAGCGGGCGCAGCAGCGCCTTCTCGACGGCGAACAGCGCGAGCGGTTGCTCGCGCGTGGTGCCGTGGACACGCACACCGGCTTCTTCGAGCACCCAGCGCCGAGCTGAGCGTTCAGGTCGGCGAGATCGCGAAACTCGCGCGTCGGCAGGAAGTTGCCCTTGACGTAGCCGACCCCGCGTTCCACGACGCCCTTCTTTGCCGGATCCGCTGGCGGACACGGGTCGATCTTGAAACCGTAGCCCTCGGCGCACTCGGCGTAGGCGCGTTGCACCAGCGGGTCACGCGCGCACGCCTTGGTGATCGCGCACTTGGGGTTGTCGATGATCACTCGTGCGGGAACGGCGGCGAACCACTCGAAGGCGCGACGGTGACAGCCGAGCCAGGTGGCCACCGTCTGATCCCAGACAAACTCGACGTACTGATGGCGCGAGAAGCACAGCGTCATCACGAAGCACCAGGTGCGGCGCACTTCTTCGCGTGCGGGATCGAACAGCATCGGCCCGGCGCCGAAATCAACCTGTGCGGCCTCGCCCGGCTTACATTCCGCACATCGCCGGACGCATTTGTCCGTAATTTCCGGAGCGCGCACCCGGTTCAGTGATCGCGAGGTGCTTCGGCCTCGATGAGGCGCTCGGTTTCTGTCTCCCAGTCGCGCAGCAGCTTCTTCACCTTGCGGTAGTTGTCGATGGCACGGCGCATGAGCTGCGCCTGCTCGGCAGAGAGCCGGCGACGTACGAGCTTGCCGCCCTGCATGTGCCCCCCAGTCGTAGTACGGTCCGTGGCGGGCGGCGGGATCCTCGGCGCAGCGGCAGCCGGGTTTGCCGCATCGGCTCAGGTGCTCGTAGAGCGTGCCCGAGCACAGGTAGTCGGTCTGTCCGATGGCGGTGCGGATCTTCTCGATGCGTTGACGTGATAGCCGCGCCTGCGTGGCGAGGTTGCGTTTTGGCGTGGTGCTTGACTTGGCCATATCTGTTGGTAATACTATCGGCAGATTGTACCGACCGCAACCCCGCCCACCGGAACGCTTCGCTCTGCTGAGCGAACGACTGGGACCGTTACCCCTGGTCAACCACTTCCTCGAGCGCATGGGCCTGCCGGCCCTGCTTGAGAAGTACGTCCCCACCGCCGATCGGCGCAGTGCCGTCACCCACGCCCAGGCGCTCGGCGTGCTGCTGCGCTCGATCCTCGTGGAGCGCGAGCCGGTCTACCGCCAGCACGAGACCGTGCACGGGTTCGCGCCGGGGATGTTCGGCATCGACGCCGCGCAGATGCAGCGCCTGTCCGACGACCGCATCGGGCGCGCCCTGGACCGGCTCTTCGATGCCGACCGCGGCGCACTGCTCACCGCGGTCGTGATCGCCGTCGGCCAGCGCTTCGGCGTGGCCTTCGATCGGCTGCACAACGACTCGACCTCGATCGCGCTGTCCGGCCAGTACCGGGCCGCCAGCGGACGGGCGCTGCGTGCGCGCACGGCACCGGTGATCACCTTCGGCTTCAGCAAGGATCACCGCCCGGATCTGAAGCAGCTGCTGTTCATCCTCAGCGTCACCGCCGACGGGGTGCCGGCCTCGTTTCGCTGCGCCGACGGCAACACCAGCGACTCGGTCACCCACGTCCAGAGCTGGGAGGCGCTGCGCGCGGTGGCCGGCCGCGCCGACTTCCTGTACGTCGCCGACTCCAAGCTGTGCTCCTACGAGAACATGCGGCACATCCACGCCGCGGGCGGGCGCTTCGTCACCGTGATGCCCCGCAGCCGCCAGGAGGACGCGCGCTTTCGCAAGTGGATCCAGACCCACGATCCGGCGTGGGAGCTCGTCTGGGAGCGACCCAATGCCCGGCATGCCGATGGCCCGAGGGACTGCTGGTACGTCTATCGTCAACCGTTACCCTCGATGGAGGTCTGGCCCATCACCTGGGTGTGGAGCACGCTGCTCACGCTGCACCAGCGCGCCCGGCGCGATCGCCGGCTGGCCGGCGCCACCGAGGCGCTCGAGCAGTTGCACCGGCGCCTGGCGGGGGCGCGAGCGCGGCTGCGCGGCGCCGCCGAGATCGACCGGCGCGTGGCCGAGATCCTCGAGCAGTACCGGGTCGCCAGCTACTTGAAGGTCAAACGCGTAGTGCGCGAGGAGCACAGCTTCAAGCAGCTGCGCCGCGGCCGCCCCGGCCCCGACACCGCCTACCGCAAGATCACCCGTCGGCGTTTCGACATCGAGTGGTCGATCGACGCCGCAGCGGTGGCCTACGACGAGAAGAGCGACGGCATGTATCCGTTGCTCAGCAACGACCGGACCCTCACCCCCGTGCAGGTGCTCGAAGCCCACAAGGGCCAGCCCACCATCGAGAAGCGATTCGAGCAGGTCAAGACCGTGCATGAGATCGCCCCGGTGTACCTGAAGAACGAGGGCCGCATCGAGGCGCTGTTCACGCTGTACTTCCTGGCCCTGCTCGTGCAGGCGCTCATCGAGCGCGAGCTACGTCTGGCGATGCAGCGCGAAGGCCATCGACGAGTTGCCGCTCTACCCCGAGCAGCGCCAGTGCCGTCGGCCCACCACCGAGCAGGTGCTGCGCCTGTTCAGCCTCGCGCAGCGCCACCGCCTGTTGCACGAGGGCCAGACCGTGCAGACCTTCGATGCCGACCTCACCGACCTCCAGCGCCAGATCCTCGCCCTGATCGGCCGTCCCCGCACACGCCTACCGCGTCAGCGCCCGATCCCCAGCGCTTCGGCGTCGCCTCAGGAAATTCGC
>JAOSJV010000002.1 GCA_027493935.1 Burkholderiales bacterium
GATATCGACGTCCATCGCGGCCGAGGGCGCCCAGGCGCCGCGCAGGCCGGACTTGACGAGATGGTCCTGCACGATCGCGATGCGCTCGGCCTGCAGCACGCAATAGAGCCGCATGGTCGCGAGAGTGACGCCCGCGGGCGCATCCGCGGCGGCCGCCGGCTCCTGGGCGGGGGCGTCGCTCACAGCTCGGCCATCACCTCGAGCACGACGCCGAAGGGCGAGGCCGGGGGTGCCGTTCTTGGTGGTCTTGAGCATGCCGCGCAGCTCGCCGACCGTGTGCCCGCCCTGCAGCAGCTTGGAGATGAGCACGCCGGTGTCGGAGGCGATCGCGTCGAGGCCGGAGTCGTACTTCTCGCCGTTGAGGAACAGCTCGGCCGGCCGGCCGTCCGGATAGAACCCGACCGACGCGCGGTAGACGTTGCCCTCGTGCTCGAAAGCGAAGGTGAGCGAGGGCGCGGCGGTCGGGGAGCGGGTCGCGGTTCATGCGCCCTCAGACGATGAATCGCATGTCGATCGCGCGCAGCGTGTCCGCATCCGGCGGCTTGTGTTCGCGGAGCTCGCGCTCGAACTCGGAATTGTCGGCGTCTCTTCGGACCTGGCAGGTCGTGATGTAGGCCGTGAAGCGCACGCCGCCTTCGGTGACGCCCTCCCGCACGCGGGCCTCGGCGTTGCCGGCCGGATCAATTGTCACGATCCGATCGGTGCTGGTGATGTGCGCCTTCATGGGCGGCCCCCGCGCTTCGCGTAATGCTCGTCGAGCAGCGCGAGCGCCGCCCGGAGCGTCACGCGCAGGTCGCGCTTGCCCCCAGAACGTGACCGCCGCGCTGTCGTCGTCGCCGGGCCTGTGCATGAACGGCCCCTGATACTGCTGGCCGTCGACGGTCGCCGGCAGCTCGAGGTAGATGCGCAGCGCCGTGAAGATCTGGCCCTCGATCTCCTTCTCGATGATCTCGAGCCGCGGCTCCGCGGGCATCTCCTCGGCATAGACGTTGACGCGCATGTTCTTCGCCCTCCTCTCACTCCGTGGAAAATCCGCAGTAGTCGTCCATCCAGGCCACGCGCGCGGGCTGCGCAGCGCGCCAGCGGGCGTAGGCGAGGCAGAGGTCGGCGGCGTTGCGCTCGCCCTGGCGCAGCCGCGCCTCCGCGTCCTCGCGCCGGCGCGCGTCCTCGGCGGTGTCGACGACGCAGCCTGCGAGGAGCAGGGCCGCGAGAGGGATCGCGCGCTTCATCCGCCACGCTCCCGGTCGAAGGCCCACACCACCTTGCATCCGACGCTCTCCATCGCCTTCATGAGGGCCTTCCGCCCTGATCATGCAGTCGAGATCCTGGCGGCCGCAGCGCAGGACGACGTGCTGCTGGCACGCCCGTCGCGCGGGCCGCAGAAGCCGTCGGTGAGGTGGGTCCCGCAGAGGTGCGCGGCGAGCGCCTGCAGCGCGCGGGCGCGATGCTTCGGCTTCGCGGCCGCGTCGCCGAAAGCCGCAGGCGAGGCAGCGCTGCTCGGCCCAGATCCAGCGCGCCTCGCGGCCGCAGCGCGCGTGGGCATTTCGGGTGCAGGTCGCTCACGACCGCCGCCTCCGGCGTTCGGCGAGCGCTTCCCGCAACGCGAACGCGAGCGTCAGCGGCCAGAACACGATGGCGGAGAGGTCCCAGTACCACTCGACGTGCGCGCGCCGCGGCTCGCCCGATATCCAGGGCGCCGCCCAGTCGAGCACGAAGCCGACCAGCAGGTAGCCGAACAGCCACGTCATGCCGCCCTCCCCATCTCACGCCGCATCAGCCCCCTCGGCGGCCGGCTTGGCTGCGGCGATCGCGCGGGCGAGCAGCTCGTCGCAGATCCGCTGCATCTCGCCGGTCATGTGCGCCGACACGACCTTCGGGAACACGGGGCGGGCCAGGAAGCCGGTCGCGCGCAGCGCGGCGTGGTGGGCGAGCGGCGCGCGGATCCGGTCGAGCCCGATGAGCCGGGTGTCGCTGCGCACCACCAGGCTCGCGCGCGCCAGCGCGGCGGCCCAGGCGGCCGCGCCGATGCGCTCGACATGCTTGCGCTCGTCGCTGGTCATGCGGTCCTCCCGATCGCGTCGATGTTCTGCTGCGAGACGTTGAACGTGATCGCGAAAACGCACGGGTTCGCGTGCCAGGACTCGGGGCCGTGCAGCGTGCGCCAGAGCGCCTCGAACTCCTCGAAGCGGCGACGGATCCCATTCGTCGGGGAAATCCGGATTCGGGCCGCGCCGGCCGGCGCAGCCCTCGGCAATCGCGTCTTCCTCTCCGATGTCCTGCAGCCGCTCGATCCGCACCGCCGTGACGGTCAGCGTGAGGCGGGAGGCCCAGCGCGGCATGTGGATCGGCGAGCGCCAGGGCCCATCGGCGTTGAGCACGTCGCCGAGCCAGTGACAGAACTCTGCGCCTGGGCACTTTTCGTAGTTGAACGACGGGCCGCGGCCGTGATCCGGGCCGTCCCATGCGTCGATCTCGAAGTAATCCGGCGTCGCCTTGAAGGTGATGCGCGGCCCGTCGTCGGTCGTGCCGGTCTGCCACGTCTCCCGCACCCACAGCCGGTCGCCCACGGCCGGCGCGACATGGGCGAACCATGTGGTGCGCGTCGCCGGCGCCTGGTGCGGATAGGCCTTGGCCTTCCAGGTCCAGACGTCGCCCTCGACGTTGCGGAAGTCGAGCGCGCCGTCCTGGGCCTCGGCGACCTGCTGCCGGCTCGGCCGCCACGAGCGGCCCCGGCCATCGAAGAACCGCAGGTTGCCCGGCGCGAGCGGGCGCCGCGTCATGGTCTTGCGCCCCTCGCGCAGCGCGCGGACCATCGGCGCCGAGAAGATGATCGGCCGGTCGGTCACGCCGCCCTCCCGCGCATGGGCTCGAGGTGGGCGGCGTCGAGCCAGGCGGCGACGCCGGCGAGAAGCTGCTCGCGCGCCTGCTCGACCGTGTCGGCCTTGCGCCAGCGCGTCGGCGCCATCGGCAGGAACACGCGCCAGAGCCAGTAGCTCGGGCCGTCGCCCTGCGGCTGGATCACGCCGACGTCAACCACGCCGAGGCGGGCGAGCTCGCAGCCGTGGCTCGCACGGTGCCAGGTGACGGGGGTCATGGCGCGGCCTCCGCGGCGGCGGGCGCGCCGCGCACTGCCCGCGCCTGGTCGCGATAGTTGGCGATCCAGCCAGCGACGACGCCCTCGTGCACCGCCAGCGCCCTCGGCGATGTCGGCGGTGTCGAAGCCGTGCGCCCACATGTGCACGGCCTCGGCGTAGCGGGCGAGCGCGGGGCGGGCGCGGGTCATCTGGCGGCCTCCGGCGTGGGGCGGTCCGGCGCGCGCCGCCGGAGAAACTCCGGCATTTCGAGGCCGTCGTCCGCGGGCGCCGGCGGCGCGGGCGGCTGGAGCTCCGGCGGCCGATCCGGCTCCGCGACCACCGCCTGCCAGTGTGCGCGCACCCGCGCGTCCATCTCGGCCGCGCTCGCGGCCGTGCGGCGCACGCTGTCGCTCCAGCCGCAGCGGCAGGTCGCGACGTCGTAGCTGGTCGAGGCGTCGACGTGGTCGATCGTCATCGCCACGACGTGCTCCTGCGCGGCCGCGCAGGCCTCGCAGGTGAAGCATGCGTGGTCGTCGCGGGCGAGCGGGCGGATCTGGCAGACCTGGCACCAGCGCGTGCGGGCGGCGCGGCTCCGCCGGCTCCGGCGGCGCGCCCTGGCGCTGCACGAACACCTCGTCGCCGCCGTCACCGATGATCCGGCCGTTGATGACGGCCAAGTCGTTGATCCAGGAGTCGACCTTGAGCTTGCCCGTCTTGCGATTGGGCTTCGCGTCCGGCCTGCAGAGCTCGAGCCCGTAGAGCTTTCCCCGCGATGTGACGTGCGGTCCGTTGATGGCGACGACGCGGTAGGGCCCCGTGCCGTAGCTCGTCGTGACGATGTCGTCCGGCGCGATGAGGTCCGGCACCGTCCGCTTCGCGCCGTCCGGCCCGCCCCTCCGCCGGCGCCGCGCCCGGGGCGTACTTCCCGACCTGGTCGCCGTGACTGTCCCAGAGCTCACCCTCTCCGCCCTGGGAGAAGATCGAGGCGTAGCGGGCCGCGGGCGTGACGCGCCCGACCAGGCGGTAGAACGCCTCGGGCTTGCGCGAGTTCTCGCGCCGCGGCTCGCGGATCAGCGTGGTCGGCGCGTCCTCGCCGAACACGTCGATCACCGGCTCGCCGCGCGTGGAGCAGGATCGCGTGCTCGGTCTGCTCGCGCAGCTTCTTGCCGCGGCCGACTCTTCACCTTGTCCCAGGTGAGCATCGTGCAGGCGGCCTCGGGCTCGAAGCCGAGCGCCGCGATCACGTGCTGCGTAGCCGCGCACCAGGATGAATTGGTGACCCAGAGCCAGACGCTGACCTTCGCGGGCAGCTTCGGCGCGATCTCGCGACGCGCGAACTCGCACACCGACTTGATCGTCATCTCGGGATAGGGGCGGAAGGCGCGGCCCGCCGCGTCGATCGCGTCCTGGTCGCGGTCCGGCTCGCCCGCCCAGGGAAGTCGATCGCCCAGGTCGCGCATTCGCTGGCCGTCATCGGAGCGGCGGCGGCGCGGCCTTGATCGCGTCGCGCGCCGCGCGCACCTGCAGCTTCTTGAACGCGGCGTCGACCTTGCCGCTCTTGTCCATGTCGTCGACCAGGTCGCCGAAGCGCGCCTTGTCGCGCTCGGCGGCCTCGACCACCTTCTCGGCCTTCTCGATCGAGCGGCGGGACTTGCCCGCGAAGGTGGCGACCAGGTCGGCGGCGCGGCCCTCGCCCTTGCCTTTCTTCTCGGCCTTCTTGCCCGGCGCCGTGCCGCCGTGGGCGCGCTTGCGCTCGGCGGCCTCGGCCTTGAGCTTCGGCTCGAGCGCACGCTTGATCGCGACCATCTCGGAGGGCGTGAAGTTCTTGCGCAGCGCCGGATCGTTCTCGTCCCATTCGCCGCGCACGATCGCGTCGACGTCGACGACGTGCACCGGGATCGGCGTGTCGCGGAACACCGAGCGCTTCCACGCCTCGAGGCGGCGCTCGCCGGCGATCAGCTCGTTCTTCGGCGTGATCGCGATCGGCTGCAGCAGGCCGGGCTGGCCGGCGAGGCCGCGCGTCTCGATCGAGCGCTTGAGCGCCTCGAGGTCGCCCATGTCCTTGCGGAAGCGGGCGCCGACCTTGATCTGCGAGACGAGGCGGGTCTCGGCTGCCGGCGGCGGCGCGGGCGGCCTGGCGGGCGCGACGCCGCCCGCGGCCTTGCGGCGGACCGCGAGCTTCGGCACGCGCGCGCCGCGCTTCGGCGCGGACTTGCGCGCGGGCCTCTTCGTCGGCTTCGCCTTCTTCACGGCCTTGCGGCGGACCGCGAGCTTCGGCACGCGCGCGCCGCGCTTCGGCGCGGACTTGCGCGCGGGCCTCTTCGTCGGCTTCGCCTTCTTCACGGCCTTGCGGCGGACCGCGAGCTTCGGCACGCGCGCGCCGCGCTTCGGCGCGGACTTGCGCGCGGGCCTCTTCGTCGGCTTCGCCTTCTTCACGGCCTTGCGCTTCATGGGGCTCCTCCGATCACGAGCGCCTTGGCGGCGGCGCGGCTCGCCTCGTCGAGGTAGTAGCCGCGGCCCCAGGCGCATTCGATCTTCACCGGCACGCGCCGCGCCGCGAGCTTGCGGCGGATCTTGCAGACATAGGCGTCGATGATCTTCATCTCCGGCTGGTCGCCGTCCGGGCGCGTGCCGTACATCGCGGCGTAGATCGCGTCGCGCGTGCACATCCCGCGCTTGACCAGCAGGCCGAACAGCATGCTCTCGGTGTGCGTGAGGCCGAGCCGCGAGGGAAACTCCGCGCGCAGGCCGACGAGCTCCTCGAGCTCGGCAACCCGGTCGCGCAGACGTTCCACCTCGCGCTCCAGCCCGCTCACCGGCTCATCCCTCCAGCGGCTGCAGCGCGATGCCGACGCCGCGCACCGTCTTGAGCTGCAGGCCGATGCCGGGCAGCGCGGCCTTGAGGCTGCTCGCGATCTCGCCGAGCATGACGTCGGCATGCGTCGGCGGGCTCGCCCACAGCTTGCCGGCGATGAAGTCGCGGCCGACGGGCAGCGGCATCGCGGGCGCGAGCACCGCGAGCAGCTCGGCCTGGCGCTCGGTGATCTCGGTGGTGCGCTCGGCATAGGTTACGTCGGCGTCGGGGCCGAACGTGATCTCGACGCCGTTGGCGAAGAGAGGATCGCGCGCCGGCGCGGCGGGCTTCGGCGGCCGCGGCGCTGGCGGCTTCGCCGGCGCCGGGAGGAACGCGGGGATCTCCGCGCCTCCTCCGCGCGCTCCGGCGGGACCGGGGCTATGGATCCCGGCTCTCGCGCGCTTCGCGCGGCTCGGCCGGGATGACGCCGCGGTTTCTGCGCCGGCTTTGCCTTGCGCGGCTTGCGCGGCTTGCGCGGCTTGCGGATCTCGCGCCGGCGCACCATGCGCGGCTTCTGGCGCGCCGGCGGCTCGAAGCGTCTCGTCGAGCCGCGCGAGCTCTGCGCGGGCGGCGAGGATCGCGTCGACGGCGGCGGAGAGGTCGGGCGGGCTCATTGCCGCGCCTCCGCCATCACGAGATCGGTGCGCAGAAACGCGAGGATCCCGCGCGCGTGCTGCTCGAAGCGGGTGACGATCTCGGGCCGCCCGTCGGCGAGCGCGCAGGTGCGCTGCAGCAGGCAGTGCACCAGCATGACGGCGTCGAAGCCGAGCAGCGGCTGCTCCTGGCGCAGGATCGCGGCCTCGAGCTCGGCGATCAGCTCGCCCGCGGCCTTCTCGGAGAGCGTGACCGCGGGCCCGCCCTCGAGGCAGCGGTCGGCGATCGCGATCACGCGGGCCAGCAGCGCGACCGTCATGGCGCCCTCCGGTCGGCGAGCGCGCCGAGCGCGACCAGGGCGATGCCGACCAGCACGGCGCCGGCGCAGAGCGTGACGCCGGCGGCCGCGTAGCCGACCGCGACGATCAGCGGGCAGAAGCGCGGCGATCGCGAGCGCTGCGAGCACGGCGGCGAGCCTCGTTCATGCCAGCGCCTCCCGGGCGGTCGGGGGCGGAACACGCCGAGCCGCGCGTCGAGCACCAGCGCGGCGCCGGCGCCGGCGTGGCCGAGGCCGTTCGCGGCGGCGGCCGCGTCCTCGGCGGCCGTGCGGAAGGAAAGGGCCGCCGGCGCCCGGTCCGCGGAGGCACCGGCGGCAGTGTCGGCCGGGGAGGAAGCGTCGGCCGGAAGCGTGGCGGCGGCGGCCGGTGTCGCGCGCTGACCGGCCGCCGCCGCGAAGGCCGGCGCGCTGATACCGGCGCCGGCCGAGCAGCGAATCCACGAAGGCGGCGAAATGCGCCGGGCGGAACAGCGCCTGTCCGATGTCGATCCGCATCTCGGCCTCCTCGTTTCCTGCCGCCCGCGGCGCCGGGGCACCTGGAGGGCGGCCCCGGCGCCGCCCGCGCCCCGAAGGCGGCTCTGGGGCGCGGCACGACACGCAACCCGCGCCACCCGGACCGGGTGAGCGCGCACGCTCCCGCCGGCGGGCTTTCGCCGGCGGAACACTCGTCTCGCGGCTCCTGGTTTCCCCCAGGCGGCGCCGATCGCGCCGGGCGAGATACGCCTACGCGGACTCCTCCAGCGCCTTGAGCTCGCGCTTTCGAGCGCGCGGCGCTGCTTCTTGAGCTTTGTGATCTGCCGCTCCTGGCCGACCTCCTGCCACCACGCGGCGGCGCAGCCGGCCATCAGCGCGCGCAGAAAGCGCTCGCCGTGCTCGCCTGCAGCAGGCGCGAGTAGACGGCGAGCGAGAACCCCTGGTGCCGGCCGAGGATGCGCTCGGCCTGGCGCACCGTGACGTCGGCCGCGATCGCCAGGTGCACCGCGGTCTTCGCCGGCCAGAGCGCCATGCATTCCGCGCGGAGCTTGTCGTCGAGACCGACCACCTGGTCGGAAATACCGACCACCTGGTCGCGCCCGCGATTTGCTCGCGCGAAGAGATCGTGGTGCGCTCCTCTCATGACGCGCACCCCTTCCCCGCCGCTCCGGTCCGTGCCGCATCCGGCGCGCGCTGCAGGCGCCGGCGAGCGGAACGGCCTCCCCGCTCGCCGGCGCCAGCGCGCGGCGTAACGTGGGTCGCGGCGCTCATTGGGCCACCTCGGCAGCCCGCGGGCGCTCGATTTCGGCCGGCCAGGGTGTTGTCGCCGGCCAATTGTCCGAGAGCCACCGGATGGCGCGCTCGCAGCGGCGCACCTGGATGTCGCCACCCCTCTCGATCGCACCGAGTTTCTTGCCGTCATTGAACATCCGCGAAGACAGGGTGCTCAGCTCGCAGCGTTCTGCTGCGATGTAGATGCGCGAGAGCTGGAGGAGCTGGTCTATGGCGCTCATGACAGCCGAATCAGTTCGTGCCGTCACGAAGATCGGTTTTTCTACCGTTCGCGTCAACGGTCATCTTACCGGTCGGCAGAGGAAAGGTGAGCGGTCATTCTACCGAACTATGGCCGACATCTCGGAAGTGCTTGGACGAATTCAGGAAAGGCTCGATGCCTTAAACCTCAAGGCGGCGACCGCGTCGCGAAAGGCGGGGCTGAGCGAGGACGCCATCCGCAATCTCAGGCGCGCAGCGGCGGGTGAGATTGGCCACCGCCAGGGGGGTCACAACCCGCACGATCACACAGCTCGCCCCTGTGCTCGGCGTGACACCAGGATGGCTTCTCGGCGAGGAGGAAGCCGCACCCTATGAGGCCGATGAGGGCGAACACCTCGAGGCGCGCGAGACTGTTCCGATCGTCGGCTATGTAGGGGCCGGCGCCGAGGCCCATTATTACGCGGTTCAAGGGGATGCGCTGGATCGTGTATCGGCGCCGCACAACGCAACGAGAAACACCGTGGCGGTCGAAATCCGCGGCGAAAGCCTGGGGCGCCTCTTCGATCGTTGGCTCGCCTTCTACGACAAGGTCCACAGGCCAGTGACATCAGACCTTGTCGGCCGCTTGTGCGTCGTCGGGCTCACCGACGATCGCGTGCTCATTAAGAAGATCAGGAAAAACCGAACAGGTGGCTACGATCTCATCTCGAGCACGGCGAACCCATCGAGGGCGCCGACATCCAATGGGCCGCCCCGGTCATAACGATGACACCTCGGTGATGCGGGAACACGCGAATCGGTAGGATGACCGCTTCAACTTGACGACGGTAATTTTTTACCGGTCTACTTCCTCCAGGCAGCCGATCGCCCGGCTCAACTGAGGATTATTCTGCACGGCGCACACCGCCACCATCCGCCGCCTGCGTACGCCTTTCCTGGTCGCTCGGCCCTCACCGATCGCATCAAGGCCGTCGCCCAGATGGCCGACGACCCTGCGCGTGCTCGCCGCCAACGCCGACTGCGTCACCGCCGACGACCTCGAGCTTGTCGGTTGACGTCCGAGCAGATCGAGACACACCGGCGCGCCGCGCTGCGCGCCGCCCAGGCCGCCTCGCTGCGCACGGAGAGAGGCCCGTGCGTGAGCTCGGCCCCGCGCGAGCGCGCGGCGCTCGCGGCCGCGGCGGCGCGTCGCCCGCCGTGCTCGACTCGCGTGCCGGCGCTGCTCGCCGCGATCGACCGGAGGGCGCGCGATGGCCGTTGATCCCGGCGCGCGGCCGGCCGGAGCCCGGCTCGGGGCGAAGGTCGAGGCCAGGTCGCCGCCGCCTATCGGCGCGGCGATAAGCTGCAGGCGATCGGCGCTGCCTACGGCATCGCGCCCCCAGCACGTGATCCACCTCGCGCGCTCCCGCGGCGTGCCGCCGCGCCCGATCTCTCGGCCGCGCACCGGAGGCCGCGCCCGTGACCTGGTTTACCGTCGCCACAGCGATCGTCGCCGTCTGTTTGCGCTCGTCGCGGCTTGGCGGTTGAAGGGAGCCGTGAGCGAGCTTCACCATCGCAGAGGCCGCCGGCCGGCTGCGCAAGACGGCCCGCTGGCTGCGCGACTGGCTGCGCCAGAACCCCGCGGACGGCCGCGGCATGCCCTTCTATCGCCTCGCGGGGGACTAAGCTGTTCACCTCGGCCGACGTGTCGCGCATATACGAGGCCCTGCCGTGCCCATCAAGCTCATCGCTCCCCGCCCGGGCAAGACGCCATACTTCGCGGGCCGCGGTACCCACTTCGGCGTGTACGTTGACCGAAGCACTACGAGCTCGCGACCGAAGGTCGGCCCTCAAGATCATCCGAGGCTGGGAAGACGAGATCGAACGTGGTGTCTTTGCCCGGCCCGGCGAACCGACCTTCGCGGATCGCTGCGCTCAGCCTACATGCAGGCCGGCGGCGAGCGCCGCTTCCTCGCCCCGCTGCTCGCGCACTTCCGCACCACGGTGCTCAAGGCGCTCGACCAAGCCGCGATCGACGCGGCCGCCGTCGCGCTCCATCCGCAGGCCTCGCCGGCGACGCGCAACCGGCAGGTCTATACGCCCGTCTCCGCCGTGCTCAAGCATGCCGGCGTGCCGCTCGAGGTGAGGCGCCCCGCCGGCGCGCAGGGGCAACAACATGACCGGCTGGCTCTGGCCCGAGCAGGTCTTCGCGCTCATCGCGCAGGCCGGGAAGATCGACACCGAGTTTCGGCTGCTGCTGATCGCGTGCACCTGGTGCGGCCTGCGGCTCTCCGAGGCGCTCGGGCTCGCCTGCGACGACGTGCGCCTGGCCGAGGCATTCGCGTGGCTGCGCGACACCAAGAACGGCGAGCCGCAGCCCGTGCACCTGCCGCCGCCTTCGTGGTCGCCGAGCTCGCTAATCATCCGCGCGGGCTCGAAGCGGCCGGGCGAGCGCGTGTTCCGCTTCGCCAAGGGCGGGCACGTTTACAGCCTGCTGCGGGTCGCCGCGTTCCGGGCCGAGATCACGCTGCCGCGGCGCCAGGCCTTCCATCTCCTGCGCCACACCTATGCGACCAGCAAAACCCCATATCATCGGCACTTTCTAACGCTCGCAGCCTCACCGCCCACGACGCACTCCTCTAGGCTCGCTCCGCTTCCAATGGAGGGAGGCTCCTAGCTGAAGAGGAAGCAGAAGTTCGCCCCTGGGCTGTTCGCCGGATGCTGGAGTAAAGTCGCGGCACCACCGGGGGCTGTCATGGCGCTTGATCCTGAACGCTACGTGATCGGGGACGACGGCCTTTGGGTCGAGAAGGTCGGGTCCTGGGCGAGAGAAAAACTCGACATCGTGGCCGATTACGTTCAGATCACGAGCGCAGCGAGGCGCAGGTTCGCCCACAACAACCCCGCGTTTATTGACGTGTTCTCCGGGCCCGGTCGCTCTCTTGTCCGCAGCGATGGAGCCTTTATCGATGGCAGCCCTGTCGCAGCATTCAAACAGGGTCTGAATTCGCTCCAGCCCTTCTCGACAATACACATCTCCGACCTCGAGCCGAGCCTGCTGACCGCGGCCACCGAACGGCTGGAAAAGCTGAACGCCCCTGTGGTGGCAACGCCTGGCCCGGCCGCCCAGGCCATCGAGCAGATTGTCTCGTCATTAAACCCGCACGGCCTCCACTTCGCACTCCTCGATCCACACAACCTCGGAAGCCTGTCGTTCTCGATCATCAAGCGGCTCGCCAAATTGAAGTCCGTCGACATCCTAGTGCACGTCAGTGTCTTAGACCTGCAGCGCAACACGGATTTGTATTCTTCTGAGCTTCAGGAGCAGTTCGATGAATTTGCGCCGGGCTGGCGCCAGCACGTCAGTCGCGAGCAGAATCTGGTGGCTTTTAGAGCAGCGCTTATCAGCTACTGGTCGGATCTGCTGGAGGGTGTGAGCATGCCCCGAGCTAGGCATGAACAGCTCATCAGAGGTGAAGCGAACCAGCGCCTCTATTGGCTGATGCTTCTTTCAAAGCATCCTCTCGCTCACGAGCTATGGGAAAAAATCACTTCTGTGGCCCGGCAGCCGAGGATGCTCTTCTAAGCTGCTGGCGACACAGTGGGCATCCCGTCGGCAGTCCTGCCGTTGAGCAGTCGACCGGCGCGCTTCTTGTTGGTGCCGCCCCACTGCTTGAAAAAGAATTGGATGCCAGCGCTCTTACACATGGCTTCGATCTCATGAACCCAGGATGGACTCATCGGGCGCGCGCGCGGCCCGCTCTCTCCACCGACAATGACCCAGTGGATGCCCGTGAGATCAGCTGTAGCCACGGAGCCGAGCAAAGGCTCGAACGATATGAAACGTACGGGTGCTCGCACTCGCCGAAGAGCATCAATTCGATCGAGAACACGGTCGTCTTCGACACTGGTCCCTAACCAGACATTTGGCAGCTGCCGAAGTTGCAGCGTAACCTCGGCCATCCGCTGAGGCCGCTTCGTGAGAATCTGATATGTGTGTTGCGGCGTCTCCGCCATCACGCGCCAGACCTTCTTGATGAAGCCGGCGGGAACTTCTTCGTGGAAGAGGTCGGACATTGAATTCACGAAGACGAACCGTGGCTTCCACCATCCCCGCGGAATTTCGAGAGCCTTCTCGTCACACCTCAACTTGCCAGTCCACACGTGTCGCTTCCCACTCTTGCGCGTGAGGCCCTTATATTTCTCGATACCCATCGCGGATAACCGAGCGGCCATACGCATCGCGTAGCAATTCGTGCAGCCGGCGGTGACCACCGTACACCCAGCAACCGGGTTCCAGGTCGCGTCCGTCCATTCGATGGTGCTGTCGGCCATGAGTGATCCTTTCGGGAGAGCGTATCAGACGCCTGACTCGCGGCCTAGAGTCCCCCAAAGCCCCTGTGCACCTGCAGCTCAGCAAAGCTCGAGGTACGCGCGTCCCACGTCGCACGGACCTGCGCGAGCGCCTGGTCGGCGCCGCGCCGCCCGTGGGATTGTGACCGCCTTCGAACGTGGGCGCCTTCAGCACATCCCGGCGCCACCCCCGTTCATCTGCGGCTGAGCAGTACAAAGGAGAAATCTCCACCGGCGAGGCATACGCTATGGCGTTCGGGGCGAGAGTGACGAAGCACCAACCGAGACGGTCGCCGCGCCGCCACGCGCGCCTGCCCACGCCGCCTCGATCGACGCGTGAAGCGCTCACCATGTCGTAGCGAATTCCGAAACGCCGGTGGCGACCGCCGGTTTCTCGCGCCGCTGCTCGAGCACTTCGGCAACACCATTCTGACAGCGATCGATTCGCAGGCGATCGACGCCGCCGTGATCGCGCTCTATCCGGACGCGCCCGGCGCGACTCGCAATCGGCAGGTTTACACGCCCGTATCGGCCGTGCTCAAGCACGCTGGCGAGCAGCTCGAGGTCAGGACGCCGGCCGGCGCTTAGGGCAACAACATGCCCGGCTATGACGTGCGACGCTCCGAGACTTCGCCTCTGCGCGACTCCACGCTCACGCTCAGGCTCAGGCCCAGGCTCAGGCTCAGGCTCAGGC
>JAOSJV010000003.1 GCA_027493935.1 Burkholderiales bacterium
CCGTGCACACCAGCGAGCTTTGTCGGGGGCGGTGGCGAAGACCACGGACGTGGTGAACGTCGGCGATGGGGTGAAGGTGAAGGTCATCGGCTTCGATGAGCGCGGCAAGGTGAAGCCCTCGATGCGCGTGGCCGACCAGCAGACCGGCGAGGACATCACCGATAAGGTCGGGCCGAAGGGGGGAAGGCGGCGCGAGGAGAAGGCCGAGGGCGATGCCCCGCGCCGGCAGCGCATAGCGCGGCGTCATCCCGGGGCCGGGCGGGGGCTTGTATCCCCGCCCGGTCCTCTGACCTATACTGACTGTGACGGCTGGATGAACTACGCCGGACGGGAGGTGCCGTGAAGCTCCTGAATGCGATCCGCGTAAGCGGGGCGGAGGTCCTGCCGCTGGTCGAGGGCGGCAAGGGCGTATCGATCTCGAACGGCGTCTCGGCGGGGGGCCTGGGGCGGCCCCGGGCGGGATCGGCAAGTTCTCGGCCGTCAACGCCGACAGCTACACCCCGGACGGGCGGCTGGTGCGCCAGATCTACGAGGGCAAGACGCGGCGCGAGCGCCACGAGGAGCTGGTCGCCTTCGGCATCCAGGGCGGCATCCAGCAGGCGCGCACCGCCTACGAGATGTCGGGCGGCAAGGGGCGCATCCACGCTCAACATCCTCTGGGAGATGGGCGGGCGGAGCGCGTCATCACCGGCATCCTGGAGGGCGCGAAGGGCCTGCGCACGGCATCACCTGCGGCGCTGGCATGCCCTATCGCCCTCCGATATCGCCGCGCGGTTCAGCGTCTACTACTACCCGATCGTCTCCTCGGCGCGCGCCTTCAACGCGTCTGGAAGCGCGCCTACAGCAAGACGCGCGAGTGGCTGGGCGGGGTGGTGTACGAGGACCCGTGGCTCGCGGCGGGCACAACGGCCTCGAACAGCGAGAATCCCGAGAAGCCCGAACTGCCCTATCCGCGGGTGCCGCGCTGCGCAAGACCATGAACGAGTTCGGCCTGCACGACACGCCGGTGGTGATGGCGGGCGGCGTGTGGTGCCTGCGCGAGTGGGAGGAGTGGCTCGACAACCCGAGATCGGCCCGGTCGCGTTCCAGTTCGGCACCGCCCGCTGCTGACCAAGGAGAGCCCGATCTCCGACGCCTGGAAGCGGCGGCTGCTGACGCTGAAGGAGGGCGACGTCTCCTCAACCGCTTCCGCCCACCGGCTTCTACTCCTCGGCGGTGAACAACCGTTTCATCAACGAGCTGCGCGAACGGAACGAGCGCCAGGTCGCCTATACCACCGGAGGCGATGGGCGAGCACACCGAGGGCTTCCCCGACGGGCGCGCGCGGACGGCTGGTCTATCTGACGCCGAAGGATGCGGGCACGCGCACGCGCCTGACCGCCGCCGGCTTCACCGAGGCGATGCGCACCGCCCGACGGCACGCTGATCTTCGTCACCCCCGAGAAGGGGCCGAGATCCGGCGCGACCAGATCGAGTGCATGGGCTGTCGGCCTGCCGGTTCTCGAACTGGGCGCAGCACGAGCCCGACTACCGACCGGCAAGAAGGCCGATCCGCGCAGCTTCTGCATCCAGAAGACGCTGCAGGACATCGCCGCGGCGAGATGTCGACAGCAACCTGATGTTCTCCGGCCACAACGCCTACCGCTTCGGCGACCGATCCGTTCTACTCGAACGGGTTCATCCCGACGGTGCGGCAGCTGGTCGAGCGGCTCGCGACGGGGATTGATACCTGATCGCCAAAGGTGGGCCTCGGCGATCGGGTATCGCGCGCGGGTGGGGCGCAGCGCGCAGACAAAGCCCGAATACCAGTATGGTATTCGGGGCTCAGCAGCAGCCGGCGCATCGTCGCGACGAAACGTCGGCGATCGCCCGTCCTGATCGTGCAGCCGGTCGCGAATCACCACCCGGCCGCCGACCAGCACGTCACGCACCCAGGCGCGCGCGGGGCCGAACACCAGCGTATCGGCGATCGCATCGCCGCCGCGTCCCGCGAGCATCGGATGCGCCCCGTCCAGCACGACGAGATCGGCGCGCAGCCCGGGCTCGATCGCCCTGCAGGGCTGTCCGGCCGCCTGCGCACCCGCCTTTGCCGTCGCCTGCCAGAGCATCGTGCCGGTGACGGATCGCGCGGTCGCGGCGACCGCACGCTTGAGATGCGCGAGCCGCTGCGAGGATCTGAGCTGGCGCAGCTCATCGGCCGCATCCGCCGACATGGGCTGTCGGTGCCGATACCGAACGCCGCCGCCGTCGCGGAACGCGACGAAGGGGAAAGATACCGTCGCCGAGATTCGCCTCGGTGGTCGGGCAGAGGCCGGCGACCGCGCCGGATGACGAGGGCGGCGGTCTCCGGCGGCATCCATGTGCGTCGCGTGGATCAGGCAGACGCGGCGGTCGATCGGCAGGCTCGCCAGCAGATGCGCAACGGGGGCGCCGCCGGTGGCGGCGAGGCACCCTCGATCCCGCGCGCGGCTGCCCGGCGGCGTGGATGTGCAGCGGCGCGGACGGATCGTTGCGCAGGTCGTCCTTGGCGAAGGCGGCGAGTTCGCCGGTCGCGACGGCGCGCAGGCTGTGCGGTGCGGCGCCCACGCGCAGCAGCGGGTCGGTCGTCCGCCTCGCGGCGCAGCGCGGCGATGACCCCAGCACCACCCCTGCCGGCAGGATGAAGCGGCGCTGGCCCGGGCCGGGCGGGCGGCCGAACCCGCCCTGACGGTAGAGGCTCGGCAGCATGGTGCGGGCGATGCCGGTCGCGGCGCGGCGGCCAGCACGCGCCACGCTATCTCGGCCGGGTCGGCATAGGGCGCGCCGGACGGGCCGGTGTGCAGGTAGTGGAACTCGGTGACGGTGGTGAACCCGCCCTTCAGCAGCGAGACGAAGAGCTGGGCCGCGATCGCCTCCGACGTCCTCGGGCGTGAGCTGCGCGAGGAAGCGGCATCGTCTCGCGCCACGACCAGAAAATGATCCTCCCGTCGGGGGCTGCGCGTCTCGGCGAGTCCCGCCATGGCGAACTGGAAGGCGTGGCTGTGCAGGTTGGTCATGCCGGGCAGCGCCGGGCCGGAGAGCCGCGTCGCCGCGCCCGGTGGGGTCGGGCGTGACGGACGCGATCGCTGTCGGGCCCGACCGCGATCGTCACGTCGCGCGCCCAGCTGCCGGGAAGCAGCGCCCAGGGCGCGTGCAGGATCGTCGATGTCACGCTGCGGTTCCTTTTCGGCCTCGCCCGTGCCAGGATGGGGCACGACGGACGGTCGGGCAACGCGCACGAGGAGGAAGCATGGGATGATCTGGACCGGCGCGCATCTGGCGACGATGCAGGGCAGGGGCTGGGCGAGGATCCGCGACGGCGCGACCGCTGCGTGGACGGCGGATCGCCTGTCGGCGAGGCGCGCGCGCGCGTGACGGCCGGAGGAACTGCGCCCGCGGTGCACACGTGCCGGACGCGGGATCACGCCGGGCTCGTCGATGCGCATACGCATCTAGTGCCTTCGCGGGCGACCGGATCGGCGAGTTCGTCGTCGCGCTGCATGGCGCGACGCGGGCGGAGCTGCGGCCGCCGGCGGCGGCATCCTCGCCACCATGCATGCGCGACGCGCGCGGCCGATGAGGCGACGCGTTCGAGGGCCGCGCCCGGCCGCGCACCTGCTGGCGGAGGGCGTGACCACGGTGGAGATCGTCGGGCTACGGGCCTGACCGCGACACTGAATCGCGCATGCTGCGCGTCGCCCGCGCGCTCGGCGCGAGCGAGCCTGTAGGGATGTCGTCACTCCTTCCTCGGCGCGCATGCGCTCGCCCCGAGTTCGGCGGACGCCCGGTGACTTCATCACCTTTCCTCGCCGAGGAGGTGTTGCCCGAGGCTCGTGGCGGCGGGCTGGTCGATATGTGTGACGGCGGCATCGAGGGGCTGTCGATCCCCACGAGGCGATGCTGCGGCCTCTATCGCACTGGCACAGGCGCTCGGCCTGCCCGTGCGGGCCACACCGACCAGCATCGCGATCGTCGGTTAAGCCGCAGCGCTCGCGACATCGGCGCGGGCTCGGCCGATCACCTGAATACGCGAACGAGGGGGATCGCGGCGATGGCCGCGGGGACGGTGGCGATGCTGCGGCCCGGCAGCACGCTGTTCCTGCGCGAGACCATGCGCCCACCGGTGGAGGTATTCCGCCGCGAGGTGTCGCGATGGCGCTCGCGACCAACTGCACCGGGCCTCCTCGACGCTCTCGCCCGCTGCTCGTACTGGCACTCGGCTGTACGATGTTCCGCCTGACGCCTGATGAGAGCGCTGCGCGGCTACACGGTGAACGGCGGCACGCGTGCTTGGCCGTGCCGACCGGATCGGCATGCTGGCGGAAGGCGACGTGCGGCCGACTGGCGATCTGGGAGGTCTGGCGGCCTCGCTGGGGGCGGGCTTGCCGGCAGGTGGTGGTTCGGCGCGGTGCAGCGTTCCGATCTGCCGAAGCCAGTGTGGGGAAGGCGGTACGGTCGTGTCGGGCTGACTAGGCCGCGCCGAGCGCGGGCGGCATCGCGGCCAGTACCTCGCGCGGCAGATGGCAGGGCGATGCGGTGGCCGGCATCCACCGCCACGACCGGGGGAGGCCGGGTGTCGCAGACGGGCCCGATCCGGCGCGGGCAGCGATGCGCGAAGATGAGCCGTGCCTCCGCCGCCGGCGGAGACATCGCCGGCAAGACGGATGCGCGCGGCGGCCCTTCGGCCGCGCGCTCACCAGGCGGCACCGCCGAGGGCGGCCCGGTGTAGGGGTGGTAGGGCGGCGCCAGCACTGGCTGCGCGGGCCCTCACGATCCGGCCGCGATACATCACCGCGATGGGTCGGCGATATGCGCGGATCACGCCGATGTCGTGGCTGATGAAAGATAGGGCGACGCCGAGCCGCGCGCGCAGCCCCTCCAGTAGGTTCAGCCACCGCCTGCACCGAGACGCGAGGCCGAGACCGCCTTGTCGCAGACCACGAAGCCGGGCGGCTCGCGAGGCGCGCGACGCCTAGACGCGCTGCTTCTCCCGCTTGAGAGCTGGTGCGGGGAAGCGGTCGCGATAGGCGGCGAGAGGCGCACGAGGTCAGGCAGCCGGTCCACCTCACGCTATCCGCCGCGGCCCCGGCGATGCCGAACAGCACGATCGGCCGGCGGATGATCTCGACGACGGTCTTCGCGCGGATTGAGCGAGCTTCGGGGGCTCTGGAACACGATCTGCGCGCGGCTGCGGAACTCCGGCCCGGCTCGGCCGGCACCTCCGCGCCCTCGAACCGCCCGCGTCCGCATCGGCCGGGATCAGGGGCAGCAGCCACCCGAGCGGACTTGCCGCAGCCGATTAAACCAGGCCGAGCACCTCGCCGCTCTGCACCGCGAGAGCGACACGCTCGACCGCGGTGACGGATCGCGGCGGCAGGACCGCGGCACCCGCCGGCGAAGGAGGCGCGCAGAACCCGCCGAGGCGAACAGCTGCCACCAGCGCTTCGGCTTCGATCAACGTCGTTCACTCGCCTGCGCCCGAAGCTGCCGGGAGCGACTCGGGCGCCGGCCAGACTGAGCGTCTCGCCCCAGCGCCGGCACTGCGCGCCCATTCGCACGCCCGTCCACGGCGCCGCAAGTGCTCGGCTCGGCGCAGGCCGGTTGCGCGAAGGGACAGCGCGGGCGGGGAAGTGCAGCAAGGATCCGGCTGCGCCGGGTCGGGCAGCCAGCCCGGGATCGGCGTGAGCAACGTGACGGGCTGCGATCGGCGCGGCAGCGCCCCATCAATCCGCTGGTGTAGGGGGTGCGAGGGCGCACGAGAAGGCCGGCCGTGCGGCCCCTGCTCGACGACACGGCCGGCACAGAGCACGGTGGTCGTCGCAGAGCCGGTCGACGATGCCGAGATTGTGGCTGACCAGCAGCATGGAGAGCCCGCGCGACCGGCGCAGACCCTCCAGCAGGTCGAGGATCTGCGCCTCCACGGTCACGTCGAGCGCGGGCGGTCGGCTCGTCGGGCAGCAGCAGGTCGGGCTCGCAGGCGAAGCGCCCGGCGATCACCGCGCGCTGAGCTTTCATCCCGTCCGAGAGCTGGTGCGGATAGGCGCCGCGATCGTCTCGGGTCGCGGCAGCCCGACCTCGGCGAGCAACCCGACCGCGCGCCGATCGGCCTCCGAAGCGGAGAGGCCGCGATGCAGCACCAGCGGCTCGGCGATCTGGCTGCCGACGGTGAGCTGGGTTGAGCGCGGCGGAGGGTCCTGGAACACCACGCCGATGCGCCGTCCGCGCAGCGCCGAAGCTGCGGCGAACAGAATCTCCGTCGAAGAGGCTGCGCGGGCCTGCACCGCAGCCCCTCGCCGAGCAGGCCGAGCACGGCGAGCACGACGCTGCTCTTGCCGAGCCGCTCTCGCCGACCAGTCCCATCGCCGCGCCGCGCGGGATCGAGAACGAAACGTCATCGAGCGCGGCGAGCGCCCGCGCCGCGTGGCGTAGGGGACCGAGAGCCCGTCGAGCGTCAGCAATGCGTCGGTCGTCATCCGCGGCTGGAGAGGCGCGGGTCGAGCAGCGCGCAGTCCGTCACCGAGCAGGTTACCGAGATCAGCAGCGCGCAGAGGCAGATCCCCGGCATCAGCCCGATCCACGGCGCCTGGTCGATGAAGGGCCGCTCTCGGCGATCATCAGCCCCCACTCGCCTCGCCCAGCGGCTGCGCGCCGAGGCCGAGGAAGGAGAGAGCGCCGAGCCGAGCTAGGATCGCGAAGGTGATGCGCAGCGCCGTCCTCGGACGATGATCGGCGGCCCACGGCATTGGGCAGGATCCTCGACCGCGAGGATCCAGGACGCGCGCTCGCCAGCGCGCGGGCGGCCTGTTGCACCCGAAATCCTCGGCGAGCAGGCCGAGCGCGACCGAGCGGACGATGCCAGTCATATGGTCGAGCACGTAGCCAGCCCCCGACCGCGATCACCGTCTTCCACAGCGCCGGGTCGGTGACCGCCAGCACCAGGAGGCCGAGCAGGATGGGCGGGACGGAGATCAGCACGTCGACCGCGCGCGCATGATGGTCTCGCCGACGGCGCCGCGGTCGAACGCCGCGACCAGTCAGAGCTGGATCCGAGGGCGAGGCTGAGCGCGGTCGCCCCCGAACCCCATCAGCGAGAGTAGTAGCCGCGCCGGCGAGCACGCGCGAGAACACGTCGCGGGCCGAACTCCGTCGGTGCCGAACCAATGGACGGCGGATGGCGGCTGCAACCGCGCGCGCACCGAGAACGCGTCCGGATCGAAGGGCGCGACCCAGGGCCGAGCACGGCGAACGCAGCACGAAGGCGGCGACCACGATCATGCCGACCACCGGGGTGCCGGGCAGGCGCCGGCGCCGTGGCGAGCGCGACCGTGCTCATGCCGCGCTGCGCCCGTAGCGGATGCGCGGGTTGAGGAAGGCGTGGTGATGAGGTCCGCGCCGAGATTGGCGACCGTAGGACGCGGTCACCAATATCATCCCCGCCATCAGCAGCGGCAGGTCATGGTGCTCGATCGCAAAGATCACAGATCGGCCCCAGGCCTGGATAGGTGAACACCGTCTCCACCACGACGATGCCGCCGATCAGGATGCCGACATCGACCGCCAGCACCGTCACCGTGGGCAGCAGCGCGTTCGGCAGCGCGTGGCGCCGCAGCACCAGCCGCTCGGGCACGCCGCGCGGCGCGCGCGGCGAGCACATAGCCGCTCTCCAGCGTCTCCAGCATCGAGGAGCGCGTCAGCCGCGAGACATGCGCGATCAGCCCGAGACGAGGGTGAACACCGGCAGGATCAGATGGGTCGCCCAGCGCAGCAACGCCCCCTCGGCGACCGGCGTGGTAGCCGGTCGCGGGGCGCCAGCCGAGCCCAGGCCGCGAACAGGATGATCAGCAGGATGCACCCAGAAGAACCCGGGCACGGCGATGAAGAAGATACTGCGCGAGCGTCAGCACGCGATCGGCGAGCGTGCCCTTGTGCACGGCGGAATGCACGCCGAGCGCGATGCCGATCAGGGCGACCAGCACGATCGTGACCGCGGCGAGGATCGCGGACCGGCCGAGCGCCTCGACGATCAGCGGGCCGACGGGGCGATCCATGACGAGCGATTCGCCGAAATCGCCGCCGAGCATCCCGGTGAACCAGCGCCAGCATGCTGGTGCAGCGGGTCGTTGAGGCCGAGCCGGCGCTCGAGCGTCGCGATCGCCTCGGCGGTCGCGATTCTCGCCGAGGATCATGTAGGCGACGTTGCCGGGCAGCAGGTGGACGATGCCGAAGATCAGGATCGTCATCGCCCACAGCACGCCCATCGCGGCCAGCAGCCGCTGGAGGACGTAGGCTGCCGCGTCGCCTGCCCGCGACCCGGCGCGGTCGTCAGGTGGCGATCCGGCCCTTGCGCAGATCGAACCAGCGCATCGGATGGGTCTCGACGCCCTGCACCGCGGCGCGATAGGCGCAGGCGAAGTTCACCGAGTAGGCGATGTAGCCCGGTGGATCCTCCGCCATCGCGCGCTGCATCTCGAGAAGTGCACCTTCTGCTTCTCGGGATCGCCGGTCGAGGCGTGCGGCGTCGAGCGCACGGTCCACGGTTTCGTTCTTGTAAGTGCCAGAGCCGCGCATTCCAGCTCCCCTTCGAGTGCAGGAAGGGATGCAGCCCGTGTCGATGGTCGGGCGGGCGAAGTAGCCGTCGATGTAGAACGGCGCCTTGCCCGACACCTCGGCGTTGTAGCGGTTGAACGGGATGCGCACCTCGAGCTCGAACCCGCCGGGTCGCGCGAGCTGCTGGAGCGTGACGCCGAGGCGCTCGCGCACCGGGCCGGTCGACCGGCACGACGATCGGCACCTTCACGCCGTTCGGGTGGCTCCGCCTCGCGCAGCAGGCGCCGTGCGGCCGCCGGGTCAGCGCGGCTGAAGGGAACGTCCTTGGCGAAGAACGGGTGGTTCGGCGGGATCGGGCTGTGCGTCGGCGCGCCCTCGCCAAGACAGCACGAGCTCGACCACGTCGCGCTTGTCCACCGCGAGGTGGAAGGCGCGGCGCACGCGCGGATCGTTGAAGGGCGGGATCGCGTTGTTCATGATCGCCGCGTCCCACGAGCCGGTCGCCACGCTCTGCACCCTGAGCGCGCTGTTTCTCCGAGAGCGGCTTCACCTGCTCGGGCGGGATGTCCCAGACGGCATCCATGTCGCCGGCCTGAGGGCGGCGATGCGGACCGCCATCTCCGGAACGATCCGCAGCTCGATGCTGTCGAAGTGCGGCATCCCCGTCTCGAAATAGTCGGCGAAGCGCGTCAGCACCATCCGGTCGCCCGGCGTGTAGTTCGTCATCGGAACGGCCCGGTGCCGATCGGCGCGGTCGCGAGCGTGTCGATCTGGTCGTGGGACGATCTTCACCTGCCGGTCGGAGAGGATGTCGGCGAAGCCGCCTAGGGATAGGGACAGGCGGAACACCACCGTGTAGGGGTCGGGCGCCTGCATGTCCTCGATCATCGCGTAGTTCGTGCGCGGTGCGGCGCCGGTCTCGGGGTCGAGGATGCGGCGATAGGTCGCGATCACGTCGGTCGCGGTCATCTCGCGGCCGTTGTGGAACTTCACGCCGCGACGCAGCGTGAAGGTCCAGGTCTTCTGAGATCGTCGCTGAAGGTCCAGCGCTCGGCGAGCTTGGGCTCGACCGCGAGGTCCTCGCGCATGCGCGTCAGGCCGTTGAAGACGAGATTATCGTAGATGCTCCTCGCCGATCGTGGTCTTGGCCGGGTCGAGCGTGCAGCGACGTGCCGAGCGCGATCTGAACGTGCCCCCCGCCGCCCTGGGCACGGGCCGTCGCAGCGAGCACGAACGGTGCGGCCAGGGCGGTGGCGCGAGATGGCGGCGGGTCGGGCGGAGCATGGCGTTCTCCTTCCGGTCGGGCGGCGTCGGCCGCTGCTGTTACGATACGCCCTGCGCGCGATCGGGCTCGACCGCGCGGATGACGAACTCGTCCATCCAGGGCAGGCACTCCTCCCACACAGCGCGCGCAGGCGCGGGATGGGATCGGCGCCGTTGTCGATGCGCAGATCGACCAGCGGGAAGCTCTCCGATGCACGACCAGCAGCACGGCCGAGAACACCGGCCCGTGCTCGCCCCCAGCGCGAGCCCCGCCTCGAGGCCGCGCAGCAGCCTCTCGGCCAGATGCAGCGAGGGATCGGCGGCGAAGGCCTCCGCCATCGCCGGCGGCACGCGGTCATTCGCCAGGATGATGTTGCCGATCGCGATGCAGTCCTCGGCCTGGCCGGCATTGAAGGCGGGCTTCACCTTGGCGCCGTGGAAGAACGCGGGTGCGGCCCGTGGCATCGATCGCGGCGAGCTGACGCCAGGCGTGATCCGCCGTCGAGGCGACCAGCGCATCGACCGTCTCCTGCGCGGTGCAGCCTGAGCGCAGCAGCGCGATGCCGCGCGGCCCGAGGCGCGGATCGGTCCGATGCTGCGTCAGCACTGCGCCGATCCCGGGGCGCAGAACGGCAGCGCGCGACCCGACCGCGACGTTGGACGTCGAGACGGCCGCGCCGAACTGTCCGGCATACGCGCACATCGCCCGATCAGCGAGAAGGTCATTCTCCCATCGTCGCTGCAAACAGCGTCGCGGCGCCCTGGACTACACCGGATCAGGATCGGCACCATGTCTCCCGCATGGCATTCAACGCGCCTGTCATCGACATGTCCAGCCCTGACGGAGTGACTTGCGCCTCCCCGGCATCGGTGCTGGCATGGCGCACGGAATAATCCGGGGGAGGTGAGGATGGCGCATCTTCGTCTGCGCAGGTTCAACACGCGCGACGTCTATGGCCCGCAGGCCCCTGGACAACGACGTCTGCATGGTCGTGCGCGCGGGCCAGCACGTGTATCTGCGCGGCCAGACGGGGTTCGACCTGCAGAACACCTTCGTCGGCAAAGGTGATCCGGCCGCCCAGGCCGAGCAGGCGATGACCAACGCGAAGGTGCTGCTCGGGGAGGCGGGTGCCAGGATGGGAGCACATCGTCCAGCTGCACATCTACCTGCTGGACCGCGCCCATCGCGGCCTCGTCTACCCGGTGATCGGGCCACCCTGAAGGGCGTGTTCCCGGGGATGACGGGACTCATCATCGCCGGGCTGGCGATCCCGGAGATGCTGGTCGAGATCGACGTGACCGGCGGTGATCCCGGAGGGTGAAGGCTGACCTGGTGTCAGCCCCGGTCAGGGCGCGATCGTCGCCGGATCGAGCTGAGCAGGCAGCGCCGCACCGGCGCAGGCGGCGAGCAGGATCGCTGCGGGTGACCGAAGCGGCGGTCTTGAGCTGGTGCGGGTGCACCTGTCGCGCGTGTCGGGCGCGTGGGCAGCAGCGATAGCGGCCTGTCGGGCGCTGAAAACCCGCGCGCAGAGCCGGAACGCTGGCACGCCGGCGCGAGGTAGTTCGCGTGATCGGAATCTCCGCATGAAGCCGGGATGCATGCCGATCGCGACCCCGGCGGGAGCGAGGGCCGCAGGCAGGAACGCATCCATGCCGGGCACGCCGCTGGTCAGCGCGGTCAGCGCGTCGTCGCCGGCGAGTGAGTCGAGGTTAGCGCTGAGCACGCGGCGTGCCTGTTCCTGCTCGGGCATCGACGGATGGCCTGAGCCGGGCCAGCGCCCCACTCCTCGATCGCATCACCCGATCTCGATCCCGCGCGTCAGCCCGGCACCAGGTCGCCGAGCGCCTCGGCGGTCAGCAAGTGAGCGCGCAGGCAAGGCCGGGAGGCATTGTCGATCGCGCTCGCCGAGGTCGCGCTTCGTCGATATGCGCGGAGAGCAATGACGAGCTCGTCGCCGGTGCCGGGATCGTCGTGAGCAGGTTGGTCGCGACCGCGTCGGCGAGTTGCCGCGACATGCAGGTGATCGGCGCGCCGTCGATGGCCGCAAGCCGTGCCGCGTCCTCGTGGCTGATGCCGGCAGGGAGGCCCGGAGAGCTGTCGCCCGACGAGCCGGTGACCGGCCCGACCCCGGGGACGTTGCCCGCGATCAGGAACCCGGCCAAAGGGCGTCGCGTGCGGCATCGTATTTGCGCCGTCGGTGCACGTGATCAGCCCGAGCATGAACCGTGGCGCGCAAGGACGATCGCCCCGGGCACCGCCTCGCCCGCGCGCGTGATGTCCGCGGGCGTGCCGGCGTCCGAGATCGAGCAGCCGCGCGTCAGCCCGCCCTCCGGCGTGGCGACCGACCGGACCAGGGCATGCGCCTGAGCGCCAGTCCGCCTGGCAGCACGATCCGCGCCGGCCTGGCGCGTCCAGCCGCGGTAGGGGACCTCTCGCGGCGCACCTTGGCGATCGTGCCGAGCCGCCCGGGCCAGTGTAGGCCTGGGCCCGTGCCCGCTCGGTGCCGCAGAACCGCCCGCCGCATCGCAGAGCGCGGGTGGAACTCCTCGACGACGCGTGGGCTCGCCCAGATCCGCCCCAGCACCGTTTCGAGCACCGTTCGATCCGTCACGTCATCCTCCATGCCGCTACCGGAGAGCCCCATGTCCGACCCCAAGGCCCACGAAGCCGCCCTCGCGCCCGCCCTGCCGGACATCCTCGCGATGGCGAGCCGCGTTGTCGATATCGACAGCGGTCCTATGACGCAGCCGGCGTCAATGCAGTCATCAGATGTCTTGGGCCGGCATGCTGCGCGAGATGGGCTTCACTGGGACGACCGCGCGCTACTGCTGGACAGGGCGAGGTGTTGAAAGTTCCCAGTCCCAAGCTACCAGGTTAACTTAGCAATACGTAACTGAACGAAGTACAA
>JAOSJV010000004.1 GCA_027493935.1 Burkholderiales bacterium
CACCTGGATCGCGCAGGACCTTTGAAGTGACGGCCCTTCAGCGGAACTGGGCCGGCAGCCACAGCGCGATGCCCGGAGCGAGCGCGAGCAGCGCGATCATCCAGCACATCACGGCCACGAACGGCGCCGCGCCAGGATGACGTCGCCGATCGTGCCGCGGTGGCGCGGCGACTGGACGACGTAGAGGTTAGAACCCGACTGGCGGCGTGATCAGCGCCATCTCGATCAGGATCACCATGACGACGCCGTACACCAGACCGGGTCGAGCCGAGCTGGAACATGACCGGGGCCACGGTCAAGATCGTGGTGATCATCATGACGTCTCCAGCGAAGTAGCCGGAACCAGGTAGAAGACCACGACCGCGGCCAGCATCTCGTATTTGGAAAGGCGAGGCGGACGATGAATCCGTGAAGCGCTGGGTGAGGCCGATGGCCGAGACGACGAAGTTGAGGGAAATAGGCCGCTGATGATGAACATGATCATCGCGGTGGTGCGTAGTGTTCTCGAAAACCTCGCCCCGCTGCACCCTCCCCGGGATGCCGACGGCGGCCGCGAGTCGAGCGCGGCGCGAGCACGCCGAGCGCCGCCGCCTCGGTCGGCGTGGCGAGGCCGACATAGATGGAGCCGACCACGACCAGGAACAACTCCAGCGGCGGCACCAGGTACACTAGCGACCGGCTCGAGCCAGCCGACCGGGAGCCTCCCGCCCCGACGCCGGCTGCAGGAGGGCAACCGCCACCACCAGCGCCATGATCATCCCGGCCATCGCCAGCCCGGGCACGATGCCGGCGAGATAGAGCTGCGGATCGAGGTGTCGGTCAGCACGGCGTAGATGATCATGTTGATCGACGGCGGGATCAGGATCCCGAGCGTCCCGCCGGCCGCGAGCGTGCCGAGGAAGAGCCGTTCGTCGTAGCCGTGCTTCTACCAGCGGCAGCGCCACCGTGCCGACGGTGGCGGCGGTGGCCACCGATGATCCGGAGGTCGCCGCGAACACCGCGCAGGCGCCGATATTCGAGTGCATCAGCCCGCCCGGGATCCAGAGCCACTTCACCAAGGTTCGTACATCCGCTCGGCGACGCCCGCGCGCAGCAGGATCTCGCCCAGCAGGATGAACATCGAATCGTGACCAGCAGGAAGTCCTTGGCTGGCCGACCAGGCGACCCTCCCGAGCGCGAGCGAAAGCGGCAAGGTCCTGCAGATGCGGTCGAGCGCGAGGCCGAGCAGCCCGAGCGCCGCCGCCACGGGGATCGCCAGCGCCAGGAGGGCGATCAGGAGCGCGAAGGTGAGCGCGAGCATCAGCGCGCCTGCCGGGCGGCGGCGCCATGCACGATCTCGGCGGCGGCGTCCTCCGCAGCGAGCGCGCCTCCCGTGAGTCGCTGCACGCTCGCCGTGTCGCCCGTCACGAGGGCGAGCGCGCAGCGCAGCACCAGCGGCGGCAGCGCCAGCAGGAAGAGGCGCGAAGCCGCCGAGCCATGGCCTGCGGGATCCAGAGCGGCGTCGCCAGCGGCGTCGTCGCCCGCGCCGCGAAGGCGAGCGAATCGCCGAGCACCGCCGCCGCGCGCTGGGTCAGCACCGCGAAGCTCGCCATCGCGACCAGCGCCACGAGATCGAGCCGGCGCGCAGCCCGCCGGCAGGCGCGCAGTAGACGACGGTCGACCCGCACATGGGCGCGCCGCAGCAGCGGGCGAAGGCGAGCGCCCAGCTGGTCGCGATCGCGAAGGCGTAGCCCGACAGCTCGTCGGCGCCGCCGAGCGAGATCCGCAGCGCCTTGCGCAGGACCACCTCGACGCCGACCAGCGCGGCCGGCGAGCAGAAGGGCGCCGCCGCTCCACACCGCGATGGTTGCGACGCGGTCGACGAGACGGAGCCAGCGGTCGAGAAAGGTCATGGATCGGATCGCATGGCGCGGCGGCGCCTCGCGCGCCCGCCCCGGAAACCGACCGGGAGCGGGTCCGCGCATCGGATCAGTTGGCCTTGGCCGAAATCCCGACGATCTTGCCGACCGTCTGGTTCCATTCGGGCACGCAATCGCCCGGGCAGCGCGCCGCCCATTTCGGCACCACGGTCTCGGTCAGCACTCTTCTTCAGCAGTGCGCGATCGGCCTCGCTCACCGGCACCAGCGTCATCTTCGCCTTGGTGCCCATGGTGGGCGCGTCCTCGCCCGGTGTTGCAGTCAAAGCCCTGCTGGGTCTCGTTGTCCATCGCCTTCCAGATCGCGTCCTCGAGGCGCGCGATCTCGGCCTGCAGGAAGCTGCGGACCGGCGGCGCGAGCTTGTTCCAGGTGCGCACGTTCGCGGCGTGCATCACCTGGCTCCAGCCGACCGGCAGGGCGTAGATATGGGTCGAGACCTCGTGCCACTTCGCGGAGTTGCCCGAGAGAGTTCCCGTGATCGCGCAGTCGACCACCTTGTTCTGCAGCGCCGGCACCACTTCGGAGAACGCCATCGTGACGCCGGTCCCGCCCAGCGCCTCGACGAACTCGGCGAGCGTGCGGTTGCCGGTGCGCACCTTCTTGCCCTTCAGGTCCGAGAGCCCCTTGATTTCCCCGTTGCAGAAGATCACCTACGCCGGATAGGGCCAGATGCCGAGGACCTGGATGCCGAACTTCTCGCGGTAGAACTTGTCGTAGACCGGCTTGTGGCGTCCGAGACCTTGCGCGCGGTCGCGACGTCCGGGGCGAGCCCGGCGAGGTCGACGGCCTCGTTGCGGGCGTCGTCGCCCGCGACATAGCCGAGCACCGTGGAGCCGGAAGTCGATCACGCCGAGCCGCATCAGCCGGAAGATCTCCGCGCCCTTGAGCCCCATCTCGTTGAACGGGGTGATCTCCGCGGTGACGGCTCCCTTGGAGCGCTCGGTGATCTCCCGGCTCCAGAACGGCAGCTCGAAATTCTTGTACTGGGAGAGATTGCCCCAGGCGCCGACGACCTTGAGGTGGGTCTTCGGCATGTCCTGCGCGTGGGCGGCGCCCGCCCAGGCGATGCCGGCGGCGAGAACCAGGGCCGCGCTCGATCTCGACAGTGTCCATGAATCCCTCTCCTCTCTTCGGATGGCCGCGGCGGCTGCCGCGCTCACAGGATCGACAGCCGCGCGTTCTTCAGGTCGGTCACCAGCATGCAGCCCGGCGCATGCGTGATGGCGAATTCCGGCGCGGCAGCCGCGATTACGGCCTGGGGTGTGACCCCGCAGGCCCAGGGGAACACGGGGGCTCGTCGTCCCGGACCTCGACGGCGTCCCCGTAGTCGGGGTTGCCGAGCTCCGCGATGCCGATCCAGCTCCGGCTTGCCGATATGCACCGGCGCGCCGTGCACGGTCGGGAAGCGCGACGTGATCTCCGCCGGCGCGGATCGCGTCGGCCGGCCGCAGCGGCCGCATCGAGAACACTCAGCGGTCCCGCGAACGGGCCGGCGGCTGCACGGCACCGGAGGTGCGGCGCATCGGCACGTTGCGGCCCGAGGCGATGTGGCGCAGCTCGATTCCGTCCTGCATCAGGGCTTCCTCGAACGAGAACGAGCAACCGATCACGAAGGCGACCAGGTCGTCGCGCCAGTGGCGGGTGATGTCGTGCGGCTCCTCGACCAGCGCGCCGCGACGCCACACCCGGTAGCGCGGGCAGGTCGGTGCGGATGTCGAGGTCGGCGCCGAGCTCCGGCACCGCAGGTCGCCCGGCCGCGAGACGCCGATCAGCGGGCACGGTTGGGATTGAGCTGGCAGAAGCGCAGGAAGTCCGACGCGAGCGCCGCCGGCAGGATCGCGAGGTTGCCCTGCACGTGCCCGGGCGCGAGGCCGAGGTCTGGCCGCGCAGCTCGCCGCGGCGCGCGCGTGAGGCGCACGGCGAGGTCCGTCGCCCGGCGTGGCATGGACGTGTCGGTCTTCGGCGGTGGCGGGCATCGGCGGCTCCTCGAGGGACGCAGACGGATTGTGAGCACGGGCCCTCGATCATGTCCAATCGCAGTTCGCAATGCGATCCGATAGGGATGGCTTATCGCTTGCCGCGGCTCGGCGGCCGCCGGCGCTGGGGCTTGCGCGCTGCGCGCCGCTTCGGCTCCGGCGCGCGCCGGTCCGCCTCCCGCGCGACCTCGGCCGCCAGCTGTGCGATGGCGATCGCCAGGCGGTTGTCCGGCGTGAGCGGATAGCTCGCCGTGAACACGAGGTCCGGCAGCGCGGCGTCGACCTGCACCAGCCGCAGCTGCCCGGCTTCGATCTCGCGCGCGATCCCCACCGGAGGGATCACGCTGACGCCGATGCCGTCGGGCGTCATGCGCACGATCGTCGAGGCGACGAGTTTCGAACACCGCGCCTTGGCGACGCCGGCCCGCGCCAGCATCTCGCGCAGCGCGAGATAGGGCCGCGTCTGCCGCGGATAGGTCATGAGCGGCCAATGCGCCAGCTCCGCCAGGCGCACAGGCTCGGCCGGCAGCGCGAGGCGCGGGCTCGCCACCCAGCCGAGCGGATAGCGCGACAGCGGCACGCTGGTCACGCGCGACTCGCTCACCGGGCCGAGCAGGAACGCGATGTCGAGGTCGTGCGCGACCAGCCCGGCGCGCAAGTTGGGGCTGATGCTCACCCTCGATGTCGGCTCACCCTCCGGATATCCGCGTATGCGCCGCGCTCGATCAGGCGCGCGGCCAGGTGTGCACGATGGTCTCGGCGACGCCGGGGCGCACCGTGCCCCTGAGCGAAGCGGGCTCCGAGGCCGCCTCGGCCATCTCGGCGCGCAGGCGCAGCAGTGCGTTCGGCGAGCGCCAGCAGCTCCGGCCCTTCACGGTCAGGGCGGCGCTGCGCGGCCGGCGCTCAGGGAGCTGCGTCCGAGCGCCTGCTGGGGCAGCGCGATCCGCTGCGATTTCACCGCCGCTGCGTCATTGCCGGAATTGCCCGCCGCCGCCCGCCGAAAGCTCTGCGAGCGTCGCCACGCAGACGAGGACCGCCTCAGATGCTGAACTCCGGAACCCTCTGGCGACCTTCCGGTCAGTCGCGGGCCGGAGGAGACGGCGCCGGACCGGCGAAGCGAGCGTGCGGCTTCAGCGTAGAGAGGGAGCGGCCGGGAAGCGAGCCGTCGGACGCCCGGAATATGCCCGCCGTCTCGGTGTTCACTTC
>JAOSJV010000005.1 GCA_027493935.1 Burkholderiales bacterium
CGAATGGCTCGCCTTCCAGGCGATCCTGCTGAGCCCGCAGGTCCCGCAATGGGGGCTCAAGTTCCTGATCCCGGCGGTCGGCGCCGTGCTCGCCCTGTCGGCGGCGCTCGCCGGCGCCTGCTTCGTCAGGGCGTTCGGCGTGACCTTCCTGGGGCGGCCGCGCTCCTCGGCCGCGATCGGCGTGCACGAGGTCGACGTCTTCTCGCTCGCCGCGATGGCGCTGCTGGCGGCGCTCTGCCTGCTGCCCGGCGTGCTGCCCGGCCTCGTCATCGACGCGCTCGCGCCCACCGTGCAGGGGCTGGTCGGCGCCCGCATGCCCGTGCAGGTCTCGGTGCCGTGGCTGTCGATCGTGCCGATCGCGGAGAGCCGCAGCTCGTACAACGGCCTGCTGGTGCTGCTGTTCGTCGTCTTCAGCGGCACCTTCGCGGCCGTCGTGATCCACCGCTGGGCCTCCGATCGGATCCGCCGCGCGCCGGCCTGGGACTGCGGCTATCCGGACCCGAGCGCGGCGACGCAGTATTCCGCGTCGAGCTTCGCCCAGCCGATTCGCCGGGTGTTCGGCACGGTGGTGTTCCGCGCCCGCGAGCGCGTCGAGATCCCGCCGCCCGGCGATCCGCGCGCCGCGCGCCTCGTGGTGGAGCTGCGCGACCTCGCCTACGAGTGGCTCTACCTGCCGCTCGCCGCCGGCGTCACGGGCGCGGCCGACCGCCTCAACTACCTGCAGTTCCTCACCATCAGGCGCTATCTGACCCTGGTCTTCGTCGCGCTCGTGTCGCTGCTCACGGTGCTCGCGCTATGGCCCTGATCCTCGACCTCGCGATCCAGGGCCTGCAGATGCTGCTGGTGCTCCTCGCCGCGCCGCTGCTCACCGGCCTCGTGCGCAAGGTGCGGGCGCGCGTCCTGCGCCGGCGCGGGCCCCCGCTGCTCCAGCCCTATCGCGACTTCGTGCGGCTGCTGCGCAAGGACGCGATCGTCGCCGAGAGCGCCTCGTGGCTGTTCCGCGTCGTCCCCTACGTGGTGTTCGCCGCCACCTGGGTGGCCGCCGCCCTGGTGCCGACCTTCGCGACCGGCCTCATCTTCAGCTGGTCGGCCGATCTCATCGCCATCATCGCGTTCCTGGCGAGCGCGCGCTTCTTCCTGGCCCTCGCCGGCATGGACGTCGGCACCTCCTTCGGCGGCATCGGCTCGAGCCGCGAGATGATGTTCGCTTCGCTCGCCGAGCCCGCGATGATCATGATCGTGTTCACCCTCGCGCTGGTCGCCGGCTCGACCCAGCTCTCCAGCGTCGCCGGGACCATGGCCTCGCCGGAGGTCGGCCTGCGCGTGTCGCTCGGCCTCGCCTTGATCGCCATGATCATGGTCGCGCTCGCCGAGAACGCGCGCATCCCGGTCGACAATCCGGCGACCCATCTCGAGCTCACCATGGTGCACGAGGCCATGGTCCTCGAATATGCCGGGCGCCATCTCGCGCTCATCGAGCTCGCCGCCTCCCTCAAGCTGCTGCTCTACGTGTCGCTGATCGCCTGCATCTTCGTGCCCTGGGGGCTCGCCGCGCCCGGCGACGGGCCGCTCGGATATCTGCTCGGCGCCGCGCTCTACGCGCTCAAGCTCGCCGGCCTGGGCGCGCTGCTCGCCGTGTTCGAGGCCTCGATCGCCAAGATGCGCGTGTTCCGCGTGCCGGAGTTCCTCGGCGCCGCCCTGATGCTCGGCCTGCTCGGCACCCTTCTCCTCTTCGTCTCCAGGAGCCTGTGAGATGCGCGGGCTCGAGTTCGACGTCGCCCATCTCCTGGCCGGCTCGCTCGTCCTGGTGAGCTTCATCCAGCTCTACCAGGTGAGGCTCTACGCGCTGCTCAACGTCTTCGCACTGCATGCCGCGGTGCTCGCGCTCTCGGTCGCCTGGCAGGCCTATGTCCAGCACGCGCCGCATCTCTACGTCACGGCGGCGATCGCGCTCGTGTTCAAGGCGGTGTTCATCCCGGTCGCGCTGCACCGGATCATCGCCCGGCTCGGCATCCACCGCGAGATCGAGACCGCGGTCGGCATCGGCCTCACCATGCTGGTCGGCATCGGCCTGGTCGCTCTGTCCATGGTGATCATGCTGCGCGTCACGGAGACCGCCGATCCGCTCACCCGCGAGGACCTCGCCTTCGCGCTCGCGGTCGTCCTGCTCGGCCTCCTGATGATGGTCACGCGGCGCAACGCGGTGAGCCAGGTGGTCGGCTTCATGTCGCTGGAGAACGGCCTGATCCTCGCCGCCACCGGCGCCAAGGGCATGCCGCTGGTGGTCGAGATCAGCGTCGCCTTCTCGGTGCTGATCGCCTTCATCGTGATCGGCATCTTCCTGTTCCGCATCCGCGAGCGCTTCGACACCGTCGACGTGCACGCGCTCGACCGCTTCCGGGGCGAGCGGCCGTGATCCCGCACCCGCTCCCCATCGACGCGGTCGCCGCCGTGCTGGTGATCCCGGCCGCCGCCGCCGTCGTGCTGGCGCTGCTGCCGGGCTACCGCTGGGGCGCGCGGCTCAACATGCTGGCGACGCTGCTGACCCTGCTCGCCGCGCTCACGCTGCTGGTCGAGCGGCCCGCCTCCGGGCCCTACCTGCTGGTCGACGACCTCAACATCGTCTTCGTCGTCCTCACCACCTTCGTCGCCTTCACGACCAGCGTGTTCAGCGCGAGCTACATCGCCCACGAGCTCGAGACCGGCCACCTCACGCCGGTCTACCTGCGCTTCTACCACGCGATGTACCAGGTCCTGATGTTCGCGATGAACCTCGCGCTGCTCGCCAACAATATCGGGCTGATGTGGGTCGCGATCGAGCTCGCCACGCTCACCACCGTGCTGATGGTCGGCATCTACCGCACCCACGCGGCGCTGGAGGCGGCCTGGAAGTACTTCATCCTCGGCAGCGTCGGCATCGCGCTCGCGCTGTTCGGCACCATCCTGGTCTATCTCGCGGCCCGGCCCGAGATCGGCGAGGGGGAGGCCGCGATGATCTGGACCAACCTGATCGCGCGTGCGGCCGGCTTCGACACCGGGCTCCTGAACCTCGCCTTCGTCTTCCTGCTGCTCGGCTACGGCACCAAGGTCGGGCTCGCCCCGCTCCATGCCTGGCTGCCCGACGCCCATGCCGAGGGCCCGACGCCGATCTCGGCCGTGCTCTCGGGCCTGCTGCTCAACGTCGCGCTCTACGCGCTGCTGCGCTTCAAGCTGCTGCTCGCCGCCAATCCGGGTGCGGTCGCGCCCGGCACCCTGATGGTGATCGCCGGGCTGGTCTCGCTGATCTTCGCGGCGTTCATGCTCTACCGCCGCCGCGACATCAAGCGCATGTTCGCCTATTCCTCGATCGAGCACATGGGGATCATCGCCTTCGCCTTCGGCATGGGCGGCCCGCTCGCGAATTTCGCCGGTCTGCTGCACATGGTCATGCATTCGCTGACCAAGTCGGCGATCTTCTTCGCGGTCGGCCACATCGCCCAGGTGAAGGGCACCCAGAAGATCGCCGAGATGGGCGGGCTCACCGAGTCCCATCCGGGCCTCGGCTGGGGCCTGGTGATCGGCGTCGTGGCGATCGCCGGCCTGCCGCCGCTCGGCATCTTCATGAGCGAGTTCCTGGTCGTCTCCTCCACCATGGCGCGCGAGCCGCTGCTCGCGGTTCCCCTGGTGTTCGGGCTGCTGGTGGGCTTCGGCGCGCTGATGCTGCGCCTCAACGGCATCGCCTTCGGCGAGGTGCGCGGCGCGAACGAGCCCGCCAAGGCCTCCTACGTCCCGATGTACGCGCATCTCGCGCTGGTGCTGACCGGCGGCATCTGGCTGCCGGCGCCGCTCGTCACCTGGTTCCAGAACGTCGCGAGGATCCTCGGCTAGCCATGCCAAGCCTGGTCGACACGCTCAGCGGTGCGCGCCGGGTCGCGGCGCATCGGCCCTGGCCGCGCCTCGTCGTCGGCCACGACGCCTGGCGCGACGTCGGCCACGGGATCGCCGCCGGCGAGCGGGCGCTGCTCGGCCTCTGGTGCGACGGCGAGGCCGCCCATCTCGCGGCGCTCGACGAGGCGGCGCGCGAGATCGTGGTGGTCAGCACCGACTGCATCGACGGGGAGTTTCCCTCGCTCAGCGCCGCGCATCCGCCGGCGCTGCGGCTCGAAGCGCGCGATCCGCGATCTCTACGGCATCAAGGCGAGGGGCCTGTGGGACCTGCGCCCCTGGCTCGACCTCGGCTTCTGGGGCGTCACGCACCCCCGCGGCGCGCATCCCGCCGAGGGCTCGGCGACCGCGCCCTACGTGTTCCTGCCCGTGGACGGGGAGAACCTGCACCAGATCCCGGTCGGCCCCGTGCATGCCGGCATCATCGAGCCGGGCCATTTCCGCTTCACGGCCAATGGCGAGACCGTGGTGCGGCTGGAGCAGCGCCTCGGCTACGTCCACAAGGGCATCGAGAAGCTCCTCGCCGGCGCCGACCTCGTGCGCGGCGCGCGCCTCGCCGGCCGCGCGTCGGGCGACAGCACGGTCGCCTACGCCTACGCCTTCGCACGCGCCGTGGAGTCGGCGCTCGCCGTCGAGGCGCCGCCGCGCGCGGTCTGGCTGCGCGCGCTGATGGCCGAGCTCGAGCGGATCGCCAATCACCTCGGCGATTTCGGCGCGATCTGCAACGATGCCTCCTTCGTGATCATGCATGCCGAATGCGGCATCCTGCGCGAGATCGTGCTGCGCGCCGCGCAGGCCTGCTTCGGGCACCGCCTGATGATGGACCGCGTCGTGCCGGGCGGCGTCGCCGCCGACCTGCCGCCGCAGGGTGCGGCCCATCTGCGCGGCCTCGTCGCCGACATCCGCAGCCGGTTTCCGACCCTGGTCGAGCTCTACGACAATACGGCCTCGCTGCAGGACCGCACCGTGACCACGGGGGTCGCAATACGTAA
>JAOSJV010000006.1 GCA_027493935.1 Burkholderiales bacterium
TAACCTGGTAACTGGACACAAGACTCAGCACCTGCTGCCGCAGGTGTCGGCGAGCGGGCGCACCGACTTCGAGGCGATCAAAGCGACCGGATCGTCGATCTCGCAGCCTCGCGTGGGTGAGCGGCAATCGTCCGGGCCGACCGCGGCGCCGCCCGGGCGGCCTCGGCATCCCGGCAAGTTCGGCGACCGAAAGGCGATGACGGCTGGCGGACATCCCGCGCCTCCGTGCGCACGGGATCAGGGCGGTTCGGCGGCGACCCCGCCGCGGCGGAGGACGCCCAAAGCGCTCAGCAAGTGCTCGTGTCAGGCTGTCGCTGCTGCGCTGCGCGCGCGCTGGCGCGGCACGCCCCACGGCGCGCGTCTTCTACGAGATTCCGGCACGAGCCGCCGATGACTCATCGGCGGCACGCACCTCATCTCCAGACGTCCTCGCGCGTCGGTACGGCGCGCAATGTTCGAGCTGCGCAGGGCTTCGCGTTCGCGGTGCCGGCCGTAGAGCAGCTCTTACGCCCGTGCGCGCCCGACGCGATCGTCGCTCGCACCTTCGCCGGCAACGATGCTCGCCGTTCGCGCTGGCAGCGCTTCGCAAACACGCCTGCCGCGGTGCAGGCGGGCCGGTGTACGTCATCGACAGCGCGCTTTGCGAACCGAGCAGGCTGGTGGCCCGCCGAGGGGCGGCGATTCTGTGCGCGCTCGTCGACCGCGCTTCGGGGCAGGAATAGTGGTTGCCGCAGAGGCGCAGAGGGCGCAGGGATACAGAAGCGGTAGGAACTGGGCTGCGTCCCTGCGCCTCCGCGGCGAGCCCGGCGGCGCGTCGTGTGGCCAGCTTGAGGTGGCGGCAGAATCCCGCCGATGCCGATCTGTCCAGCGCCGGGAGCGGGTTCTGGCCCGCGGCTCCTCGGCTACGTGAAACCCTACCGGCGGATGTTCGCCGCGTCGGTCGCTCTGCATGACGGAGGTCGTGGCGACGGAGCCCGCGTTCGCGGCGCGCTGGTGAAGCTGTTGCTCGACGGCACCTTCGTCGAGAAGGACTCCGACCTAATCCGCTGGATGCCGGTCGCGATCGTCGGCCTGTTCTTCCTGCACCGGCCCGGGGCGTTCGCGCCCACCTACTTCGGCGCCTGGGTCGCCAAGCGGGTCGTCACCGACCTGCGCGAGCAGATGTTCGCCACCCTGCTGCGGCTGTCGAGCGTTCTACGTTGCGACCTCACACCGGCAGCATCAAATGAAGTTCACCCACGATCGGGCAACGACCGGTGCGGCGACCACGGCGGTGAACGTGCTGGATCAAGGACACGCTCGCCGCGATCGGCCTCCCTGCCTGGCTGCTGTACCGACTGGAAGCCAGCCGCCAGATCATCATGGTCAGCCGGTGATCGGCACCGATCGTGTCAGCTTCGCGCGCCGGCTGCGGGCGGTGAGCCGCTCGAGCCTGGCGCGGTCGGCGAGCCTCCACCCACATCGTCGAGGAGGCGGCTTGGCGGCCAGCGCGCGTGATCAAGGTGTTCGGCGGGCAGGCGTACCATGGGGGGGGTGGCGAGGGTGCGAACCGGTGCGCCGGCTGCCGTTGAAGAGCGCGGTCGCCGGCGGCGCTGACGTGCCAGACCCAGCGTTCGTGGGCTCGCTCGGCGATCGCCGGCACCGTCTACTACGTCGCCCAGGAGGCGCTGCGCAACCAGACCACGATCGGCACGCTGATGTCGTTTCTCGCCGGGCTGATGATCCTGCTCGGGCCGATCAAGCGCCTCACCGCGGTGAGCGAGACGCTGCAGCGCATTCCTCGCGGCGGCGGAATCGGTGTTCGGGCTGATCGATCAGCCGCCCGAGCGGCGACACCGGCAACCTGCGACATCGGACGCGGTGCGCGGCGAGATCGAGTACCGCGGACGTGCGCTTCGCCTCATCCGGCCGGCAAGCGCCCGGCGCTCGACGGCGTGTCGCCCAGGATCGCGCCGGGCGAGACGGTCGCGCTGGTCGGCCTCTCGGGCAGCGGCA
>JAOSJV010000007.1 GCA_027493935.1 Burkholderiales bacterium
GCGAAGGCGCCTCGAACCGCTCGGCGTTGTTTTGCGCCATGCAGCTTGGTCTGCCTCGATCATCGTCCACGCGGTCTGGGACTTCTGGTGGTCGCCAGAGATCTCCTGCTGCTGGCGAGCCTGCTGCGGCGGGCGCCAGCGAGGCCGGTGTCATGGCGAGGCGCTGCTCCTCCTCGATCACCTGCGCTTTCCGGATCGCCTCCACGTCGATGAGCGATTCGATGCGCTCCAGGACGATGTTGCATCCGCGGATCGTCTCGCCGCTGAGCACGGTCGATTCCGCGAGGTCGCGGTGATTGCTCGTGGGGACCTGCGGCGAACTGAGGCGGCCCGACTCATCCACCTGAAAGTGGAGCGTGATGAAAGGCTCAGCGGAACGTGAGCAGAGGCGACGGCGTGAGGATCGCGGCCTCTTCGATGGGCGTGAGCATGCGCGTGTAGGCGGCTCCTGCGGGTAGTAGGAGAGGTACTCGATATGCGCCGGTCCGACTCGCGCCACGCGACGCTGCCAGCCAGAGTCCATGCGCTGGCAGCGTAGCGCACCTCCTGCCGCCGGGCGTCGGCGCGGGCGGCCCACTCGGAGCGTTCGAGATCAAGCACGGCCGAGGTCACCCACGCGAGCGCGAGGACGACCAGCGCTGGCCCGGGCCGCGAACCACTTCCACCAGGTGCGGCGCGCGGTTCATGGAGAACGACCTCCACGGCGGAGGCGAGCATGCAGCCCTTGCCGCGCTGCGTCTGGATGAACTCGTCCTCGTCGCCTGCGCGCGACGGCGAGTTTGTCCCGCCGCAGGCGGGCGACGTGCATGTCCACGGTTCGCGTCTCGACGTCGCCGCGGGTCGATGCCCCAGACGCGGTGAAGGAGTTCATCGCGCGATGGCCCGGCCGGCGTTGGGCGAGGTAAGCGCCGGATGCCGCACTCGCGACAGCGAGATGGCGCGGGCGGCGGCCCTCGACGATCTCGCCGCGATCGAGCCGCACGATCGTGTTGCCGAGGCGAGCGACCGCACGTCGCTGGGCAGCTCGGGGCTGCGCCCTCAGCACCGCCTCGACGCGCGCGGAGCGGTTCGCGGGCGCCAGAAGGGCTTGATGACGTAGTCGTCCGCCGGCGCGACTATGCGCCGCGCACAGCGGGTCTTCCTCGCCGCCGCTTCGCCGGCGACCATGATGACGGGCAGCGTGGGCCGGGCGGCCGCGATCGTCGAGGATGCTGAACCCCGTCGCCCCCGGCAGCATGACGTCGAGCAGGACCGGGTCGATCGTCACTTCGATCGAGGTCGCGCGCTGCACCGTCGGCCGCCTCAAGCACGGCGTACCCGGCGTACTGAAGCGCATCGACCAGTCCGCGCCGGATCGCGGTGTCATCTTCAATCACCAGCACCGTGGGATGGGATACGAACAGGTCTCCGTGGAGTATTGGATCATACGGTGATGGCAAGGGAGCGAGGCGCGTGACCGTTTCAGCCGCGACCCGGACGCTCTGCGCAGGGGAGCGCGCCCGGATTGTCCGGGGGCGCATCCGGCGCGCGGGCGGACTCGTCGTTGATCCCTCGCTCCCTCAACAGTCGAACGTGAGGCAGATCAGCTTGCCATCGAGGCGTGCGATCAAGCCTCCGCCCCAGTAACTCAGCATCAGCATCTGATCGATGATGGCCTGCGCAGCCTCCCGCTGGGACTCACTGAGCCGCGCGAGCAGCCGGGTTCGCGCCCCTGCGAAGGCGT
>JAOSJV010000008.1 GCA_027493935.1 Burkholderiales bacterium
CCGCGCGCCATCGAGCCGCCTCGCCGACGAGGATATCCCGGTCACGCTGGCGATCAGTGCACGCGCCCAACGACGAGTTGCGCCGCCGCCTCATTCCCTGGGCCGAGTACACCACCATCGCCGACCTCATGGACGCGGGTCGATACTACTTTCAGCAGACGGGGGCGCGAAGTCACCCTCGAGTACATTCTGCTCGGCGGCGTGAATGATCAGCCTGAGCACGCCGATCAACTCGCCTCGTCGCGAAGACGTTGCGGGCGAACGTGAACTCATTCGCTACAACGAGGTGGCGGGATTGCCGTGCGCGGCCGGGCGATGCGGGGGTGCGGAAGTTTCAGGAGGTTCTGCTGCGGCGCGGGGTCAACGCGCACATCCGCGCCAGCCGCGGCCGCGATATCGCCGCCGCCTGCGGGCAGTTGCGCCATGAGCATCGCGCCGCGGGCGCGAAGTAATCAGCGGCGCCGAAGGCTGACCCGAGTGACGCGACGAGGCACGGGCGCTGCGACTCGACCGCCCTCGCATCGACATCGCTGCGTACGCCACGGCTCGGCCTGTCCGTCCTCGCCGGCGAGTCGGCCTGAGAGCCCCGCTCTGCGCCCTCTGTGCCTCTTTTGCGGCAACGGTTTGCCCGCTCGTCCTCGCCAGCGCGTCGGTCTGGTTGCAGAACCGTCTTCGCGCTACGCCGCTTTCTCCGCGAGGACCTCGAAAACCGCCTGCGAACGCAAGACCAGCCCGCATCCCGCGTCGAGGTGCCAGGACTGCGCATGCGCCTCGCACGGATAACACTGCACGTCAAGGACGCTGAGGCTGTCGAGGCGGCAGTCCTCCTCGCGCCAGCGGTGCATGAGCGAGCCGTTCTCGATCGCGTGCTCGTGCATCTCCTTGAGCGTGGCGTATAGAGGTTCTCCGAGACGATCTCGGTCTGCACGCTGGTGATGTAATTGAGGCGCGATCCGAGCGCGACTCGAAGTCGCGTCTCCGCCGCAGGGGAACTCGTGGATCCGCCCGCGGCCGGGCATGGCGCCTGGCCGGGGCGTGAGCACCTCGACGACGCACTCCTCGTCCTTGCGAAACGTGATGATGTGTGCGCCGCGCGACAGCCAATGTCCGAGGTCATACTGCCCGCTGCGCAGACGAACGCTGCTTGCGGATGTCGAAGAACTCAGGATGCAGCGTGCGCGAGAAGAGCATGAGCCGATACGCCTGAAGCGAGGCCACGCCCGGGGAGACAGTGTGCTCATGTCCAGTCCTTCCGTCTGCTCTTTCCAATCGGCCTCGTGCGGCTTTTGATTCCCTCTTCTTCCCCATCAGCGGCGGACGATTCGCGGCGTGGCCGGCCCCCGACGGCCGGGGGCGCTCGTGATCTCCAGGCCAATGGTAACCGCCAACTCTTGCAGCGGTTGCACCCGACCTGCCGATGCTCTCAGTTCGGCGACGACCAGCGCGGCGACGCGCCGCGATCAACCCTTGCGCCGCCACGACGTGCGCGGATTCGACATGCCTGCACTCGCTCAACGCCTTCGACTCGTCGATCGGCTCGCACCCGGCGTCGCCGCCTCCATCCTCGCCGAGTCCCTCGCGGTGCGCATCCCGATGAGTGCTCCCCCATCGTCGCGGGCGCTGCTCGAGCGGCCCTGCGA
>JAOSJV010000009.1 GCA_027493935.1 Burkholderiales bacterium
ATCATCGATGTCACGGCGCATCACCACGTGCAGGAGGAGATCCGCCGGGCGTGGGAGTTTCTCCGCGCGTCGATCGACTCCTTCGCCAGCCAGGTCGCCATTCTTGACGAAGCGGGGCGCCTCGTGATGGTGAATCGCGCGTGGAGGGATCTGGGCCTGAGCAGCGGGCGGAGCGAAGCGCAGGTCGATGGATGCTCAGAGGCGACTACGTCGAGGTCTGCCGGGCGATGAAGGGGACGGATTCCCCCGAGGCGCGGCGGATCGCGGAAGGGATCGCCGCCGTGCTCGCGGGGCGCGAGCGTCTCTTCGCCATGGAGTATGCCTGCCATGCGTCGTCGACGCCCCGCTGGGTGCTGTGCCGCGTCAGCCGCTTCCTGCACCAGGATCGCGCCTGGGCGACGGTGGTTCATGTGGACATCACGGAACGACGCCTCGCGGAAGAGGCGCTGCGCCTGAGCGAGGAGCGTCTCGCGCTGGCGGTGCGCGGCGCCTCGTCGTTCGTGTGGGATTGGACGCTCGCCACCGCGGTCGTGCCAGGCGCCGGGGCTGCTCGAGGCCCTCGGCCACGCGCCCGATCGCCCCGCTCGGGCCGGGTGTTCTACAGACTTGTTCATGAGGACGACCGCGCCGGCAGTGCGTCGCGCCATGCGGCCGCTGCCTGCTGCACGGCGAGTCGCCGGCATTCGATTGCCGCCCGCGTCGCCCTGCGGCGAGTACCGCTGGTTCCGCGCCGCGGGGGCCGTGGAAAGCGAGTCCGACGGCCGCCCGGCGCGCGTCTCCGGACCGTCAGGACATCGACGATCGCAAGCGGGCCGAGGAGATCGAGAGGAGCGAAACAGTCTGCGCGGGGACGCCGCGGAGCGATGCAGCGGTGCTCGGCGTGGTCGGCCACGAGTTGCGCACGCCGCTGGCCGCTACCGCGCGCCATGACCGAACTGGCGCGCTCGACGTCGGCGCTTCCGCGCCGCCGACCACGGAGATGATGGAGCGCGATCCACAACGAGATCGTCCGCATGGCGGAGATGGTCAACAACATGCTCGACGCCGCGCGCCTCCAGAGCGGAACGGCGGAGTGGCGGCTGGACCGAGTTCTCCCTGCGCGACGGTGTGCGAGGCCGCCCTGGCCGTGGTGCGGCCGCTGAGCCGCCGGCGACCGCGTGGCGATCTGCCTCGACCTGGCTGACGCGGGCTTGCGCACGAAGGGCGACGCCGACGCCGTGCGCCGACTGCTCATCAACCTCATGCACAACGCGCTCTGGCACACCGAGGAGGGCAGCGTAACGCTTCGCGCCGCATTGGTCCGCGAGGACGACGCCGCGATGATCGAACTCGAAGTGCGATACGGGGCGCGGCATCGCGCCTGAACTGCTCCCGCACCTCGGAGAGGCCTTCGCGCTTAACTCGGGCGCGATCGGCTCTGATTACGTTCAGGGCAGCGGCCTCGGCCTGGCCATCTGCCGATGCATCGCCGCCGCGCACGGCGGACGGATTGCCTTGCGCTCCAGGCCGGGCGAGGGCACCACCATCCTGG
>JAOSJV010000010.1:0-508428 GCA_027493935.1 Burkholderiales bacterium
TCGCCTCGCCGCCAGCGCCCCGAGCATCCGTCGTACCGCCGAGTAACTGCCGGTGTAGCCGTGATCGCGGCACAGTGCCGCGTGGATGACGACACCGTTGACGCCGCGCTCGGCCAAACGCGCGACGATGTCGCGAAACGGTTCGACGGTGGGAAACAGTGCTACGCGCCCGGCGTGCCTGGCCGACGGCAGCCGCGATCGTGGCGTCTTCGGGCAGCGCCGTGTCGGCGACGAGCCACCCCTTCCCGTGCCGCCAGCGCCCGCAACGCGGCGACCTTCGGCCGGCCCATCAACCGCGACCGGGCAATGTCGCGGTCGGAATCGCCCTGGCGCAAGCGCACCAGGACCGCTCGATACTGGAACATCTCGATTCTCCTGCGCCCCACCGCTCACCTCCCGGACAAAAATCCGGGAGGGTAGCGGCAGCGCGCTCAAGTCGAGATGTCCCGTCCTCACCCTGCTGGCCCCAATATGCCGATCAGCGACTGGCTCCAATATGCCGATCACGGCGTGGCTCCAATATGCCGATCACGCGCTGGCTCCTATACGCCGATCACGAAGTGGCTCCAATATGCCGATCGCTGACAGGATCGCGTGCAGCACGTAGTTCCCCTCGGCCGTCTGGCGCAGTGAATAAGGTTCAATGCGGCGCACACTGCCGTCATATCTCAGATCGACGCAGAGCTGGTTGGCCGCGGCAAACCGGATGATTTCGAGCGGCGCGCGTGCGCGCTCGGGATCCCCATCGGCAGCACGCGGTCGCGGATCGAAACCTCGGCAGCGCCGGGCTCGATGCGCGCGCGCAGCGGCACCTCTGCCCGCCCCATGATCCAGCCGAAGATCTCCGGGAGCGCGGCCCAAAGTCTGCCACCGGCGGCAGTACAGGAAGCTGGTGGCCGAGCATGTCTTCCCATGGCTTCCAAATCGGTTCGGTGCGGTTCAAGCGCTTCGTATGTCGGGAGCGCGATCGCCTTGTAAGCGCATTTCTGCTCGAGGACATTGCGCAGCACAGCCGCCGGCGGGCGGTTGTCGCCGTGACGGTAGAGATGCACGACGTCATAGAGATCACGGGGTCGGGTCCGTTCGCCCAGCGCTCTCAGCTTCTCGCCGAAGGCCTCCTCGTAGGCGTAGCAGTTGATCCAGATGCCTTCTTCAGGACGGTCGGAATAGGCGTGGAAGACCTCGCGCCGCACCGAGGCGAGAACGAGTTTCTCGTCGGCCGTGAGATCGAGCCTGATCTTCGGCCATCCGCCCGCCCCCGCAGTGGGCGAGACGGGGCCGCGATAGCCGATCTTTCCCTCGCAGGAGAGATGCCCGCGCGGGTTCTTGTAGATATCGAAGCCCAGCTGCTCGGCGGGCATGGCGAGGCCCGACTGATCCGCGATCCAGGCAACGACCTCACCGAACACGCGCGGAAGGAATCCTTCCTCGAGATGGCGCTCGTCGCGCAACGTAAAGTCCAGGTCTTCGGAAAAACGGTAGGTCTCGAAGTAGCATTTCTTGAGGCAGGTGCCGCCCTTGAACACCCAGGCGTCGGCGAGCTCAGGGTGGGCGTTGATGCCGGCCAGCACCCAACCGAGAACGTAATCCTTCTCGATAACGTTGGGGAGAAGGCCAAGTGCCGAGGCCGCTTCGAGGATTTCGCGCTTGTTGATCACGCAGCGCCCCGCTTCCAGCGCGCCGGTACCCAAAGCCGCCAAGCGGTGACGAGCACCTTGCATGAAAGCGCGGGATCGAGCCGCGTGTAGCCTTTCGTCAGGCGTTCGCGGCAGAGCGCGGCGAGCGCTTGGTCGTGAAGGCGCGTCTCGGCCAGAAAGCCGAGGCGCTTGAAGATCGCGCCATTGCCGAATTGCTCCGCGTAGCGGATGAGCAACGAACGATCGTAGGCCAGCGTATTGAGATGCGTGGCCAGGCAGTCGGCAACGTGGTCGATACCGCCGCCGGTATCCGGCATCGCCAGCATGTCGATCAGGGTGCGCGACGGGTCCGAGACGTTCACGCGCGTCGTTCCGCGCCAGACGGGCTTGAGGCCGAAGAGACGCTTCTTCGCGGCGTGGTGCAGCAGAAAGACGACACCCTGCGCAGTTACGCGCTTGTCGCTGATCCGGCGTGTCGTGAAGACGACCGTTTCGTTGAAGAGCTGTTCGGTCAGCTCCCAGTGGTGGGCGGCCGTCCACCCGCCGATATAGCATTGGCCGAAAAGCGTCGGGACCAACACCCACGGGTCTTCAACGACCTGCTCACTGGCGGCGAGATCGAGCGGCACGGAAACGTAGAGCCCATGTCCGACGCGACGCAGCCAGCCTTGGCTACGCCAGCGGGACAGCAGCTTCGCAGCCGCGGGCCGGTCAAGGCCGAGCGTCTGCGCCGCCGTGTCGATCGTCACCACCTCCTTGGCGGCGCGCAGCACGGCCGCCAAGCGGGCACGGGAGGCAGGGAGAGCGGTGTCCGCTGGGATCACAACTATACATTAACACGCGAAATTCGCATTTTCCAGGAATTTCACGCGCCGCCGTATAGCTGCCTGGCGAGGTGAGGCAGCCTCCCCTCTGTGCCTTAGTGTGCCCCGGCGACTGTCGCTCAAGACATCTCGAAATCGGCAAGCTTTCCGGGGTCTGGTCGTTCGTTACCGCGCGTATGCTGGAACCGTGTTGGAGAAGTCCAGCACGTGAAAAGTCGGACGCATCGAGAGCACCCGAGAGCGCTCCGTTGCGGTAACGAACAAGGCGCCAGTCGGCTTCGATCGGCGCGACGTGACGCAGGGACAGGGTCCGCAAAGCGGATCGGCGTATGCACGTGCACGAGCCGCGTCGTCCTTCAGGAACGACCGTCCCCGCGAGAAGCGGCCCTGTCCTTTGCGTCACACGGAGCATACATACACCCTCGGAGGGAGTCGCCCACCCGTTTCGGCGCGCCGCACACGTTCCTCACCCACTCGCTGATCACCGTGTTGAGCGTTGAGTGCATTTACAAACTGGCAGCTCTCGGCGAGGCAGCAGGTCATGTCGCGTGGACTATCGACGAATTCGATCCCCCTTCACCCCATCGACATGTGTATATTTAACCAGTAGGTCAATCAGCGACTTGTCGATGCCCGTGCGCGATCTCTTACAGAGAAATGCAGCAAAGCGCTGCAACAACCCCGCGCGTTTTACGCAGCGTCACCCCTTGATTGAATAGCGAGGAGCGGTCGACGCTGAGGCCTTTCCTTCGAGTCGGCGAAAACGAATGCAATGCTTGCGCTGGATCTCATTGACGCCGTGTTGTCGGGTCCGCCTCTTGCTTCACACGGAATGGATTCCAAAAGCTTATGTCGATTTCTCGACATAAGCTGAAAGCACGAACGCGTAACGCTGCGGGCATCTACAAATTGTCGGCAGCGAAGACGTATGCTAAATAGTCGAAGGGCTTTGAGGTACCCAAATGACGCTGAAGACCAGGATTTATCGCACTGTCTATCGGCCGAACATCGGCCTGGGCGGATTTCGCTCGACGCCAGCCGAAATCGCTGGGGCTAGCCCTATGGATGTTCCAGTACCGCCACAACCGCTCGAGCATCCCGTAACACTGACCACGTCTGCCGATCTGCCACTGCCGCAGCCTCTTAAGCCGACTCCGACTTCCAGCCTTGCGCTAGAAGATCTTCCTTGATCTGCGGCAGAGGATGAGGCGGTATCGCAACTTCGCTGAACCGGCGCCTCGTGGTAAACCAATTCGAGAGCTGAGCGCTCTCCACCATCGCGTGTAACAACTCGTACTCCATGACCGCTGGGGTGCCCGGTGGGTTCTGCGCACGCGCGTTCGCAAGGTCTCCCGCCGGATTGAAAGACTCGCGGTTCCTGAATTCCTGCTCGTAGAGCAGGTAAAGGTCCCATATCGCGGTTTCGAGCTCCGCCTCGAGGTCGTCCCGCACTTTGAGTCGAAGCTCCTCCTTCGCCTCGCGGCGATTAATGGGGTGTCCATGGAAGTACAGCTTCGACGCCAGATTCTCGATAATGTCGTTGATTGTATGTTCTTCGGCCTCCGCCATATGGGTGCGCATGATCTTCCGGCCCATCATTCGAGACTGGGACAGGAATCGCTCCACATTGCCAAGAGCGAGCGGATGCACTTTATCGGCCAGGATCTTGATCGCTTCAATCAGTTCATCCTCGTGGGTGATTCCGACCGTCGATTTAATAAACGTAACGTAGGCTTTGACATCCTCAACGCTTATTCCTAGCCGCCGGCCGGTGCCTTGCTCCTGCGGGTTGAACTCGTTGGATACGGTTGGATCGATTGGTCCGAGCTCACCGAAAGGGTGCATCACGATTTCATCGGCGCCAAGTGCGAGCATGGTCGCGGCGCTGTAGGCACGATAGGGAACGATAACGCTAAAGGATTTCGCGTACTCCCGAAACAAAGACACTAGCCGCCAAGGGACGGTCGCGGAACCGCCGTTGCTGCAAAGAAAGATATCCAGCTTTTCGACAGGCCTCTTGCTCAGCCTTAGCAGGTGGTCGAAGAAGACGCGGATCGCGTCGTCCGCCATCTGGCTCGGCACGTTTGGCCGAATCGAGGTCAAGAAACAGACGACTGAGGATCCACGGAGCGCGCCGATCCGCTTGATGAGCGCGCGACGCTGGTCGCGCGGTGACTCTGCGGGTGTTCCCTTACTCGCCTGCTGCTGAGCGTCAGTCTTTGACTTTCTCTGGGTCGACTTCTTACGGGTAGCCACTATTAGGACTCCTTCTCGAACACACGCATCTTCTATCACGTCTGCGGCTCACGCAGTGAGCCAGCGCCATTGGCGCCTAGCCTCCCGAGAAGGGCTCGCCCGGGGCATACTTCCACAGAGACGTGAGACAACGACCGCAAGAATGGGAGGGTTTCAGCCATGGAAAAAGCGTCGGTTCCAATAGGGACGCTCGGCGAGTGGGCGGGAGCGGTGGCGACCTTTCTCGTAGTCCTGGTTGCTCTGTTCAAGGACGAATATCTCCGATGGCGGCGCAAGCCTAGGCTCCGTATCCGGATCATTCTTGGGCCTCCGGACTGTCACAGGACGACCATTAGTGCGGTGGTCTACAAGACAGCACCTACACACATCTCTGCCGCCTGCTACTACCTCCGGCTCTGGGTCGATAACGTAGGCAGGACTCGAGCAGAACGCGTCCAAGTCTATGCTGAGAAGCTTCGTCGAAAAAGCGCAGACGGGATCTTTAGAGAGGTGGAAACATTCAACCCGATGAACCTTCGCTGGGCGCACGCGGGATCAGACCATCCGGAGATATTTGCAGAAGGCATTTCCCCGCGGATGGGGAAGCACTGTGATCTCGGGCACGTTATCGACCCAAAGCACCGAAAGGACTTCGGGGAAAACCTGCCAGACGTAGAGCCTGACAAGACTATCCTTTCGCTTGACCTTGAGATGGCCCCCGCTACCCTTGGTCACCTTGTACCGCCTGGCGTATACGAGCTCCAACTGCGTGTGGCTGCAGCCAACTGTCTTCCAGTAACCCATACAATCGAGCTCACAATCACGGGCAATTGGTTTGCCGATCAGGCGAAGATGTTCTCGGACGGCCTTGGCATCAAGGCGGCTAACTGAGTAATCACGGTCGCACCGAGTCGCCTTGCCTGCAGTGTCGAGACGCTGACTGAGGGGCGCACGATGCCATCGATGCGTCTATGCAGCGTCGACGCAGCTATAGCAGGGTAGACGCAGCTATGGGTTCGGGTTGCCGGGCTATCGATGCGCCGACGCAGCGTCGACGCAGCTAAGGGTTCCGGCGGGCCGGCTATCGCTGCGTCGGCGCAGCACCGGCGCATCGATGCGAGTTCCGGGGCTCCGAGCCACCGCCGCCGCCTCCGCCGCACGGCCTGGCCCCAGAGACCTTCCCGAAATGGCCGCCTCCTCCAGGTATTCCAATGATCGCGATCGCGGGTACGCTCTCCCCGTGATCGAGAAGCCCTCACCCGGACTCGGGGAGGCAGGGTAGCTACCAGACCCGGCAACACGAAGGGAGCGTTTGGAGCAGCACTACCACCGAGCTCGGCCGCGCCATCGCCAGACGATGCGCGGCCTGTCACCAAGCAATCGGGCGATCCCTCGAGGACCCCGATCCGCGCACAGGACGGGCGCCAGGCAGCAGCGGCGCCAGCGGACGCAAGGCTCGACCTGCGTCATGCGAGACGGATCGTGGTGGGCCATCGAGCCCGCTCCGGTGCCGTCGACGCCTCCGTGATCCACCCCGCGATTCTGGGCGAAGCGTGACCCGCGGGCGGTGAGGCAAGCGCCACGAGCGCTTGTTCCTCCCGCTTCCCGCGGGTCGCCTTCGCCGGTGAGCACGTCGTCACTGGCTTCCAGTGACGACGCGCATAGGCCCGCGATATCTCAAGCCTATTCGCGCGCGGTCTCACGAAGGCAGCCAAGTGATGGGGCCCTCCGGGGCCCCATCACGGCACCCAAAGAGGGAGGCGCAAGGCCTCCACGTCGTTCCGCTCGGGACGACACCGATCCGCGCCTTAACGGCGCCCCTCAGGACCCTGGGTCAATGGTCCCCGATGCGGCGGCTCTCGTTTCCACGAGACACGCAGCGGAAGCCAATGCCGACGTGCAGCGGCGGCAGCTCGAGGTTGGAGCGACTGCACTTACCGGGAGTGGTGTCCCGTGTCCCTTGAGTCTCTCGCCTGGCCACGGCCGGCGGGACGGACAGAAACACTTACCGATTGATCTACACCGGAGAAGGGCAAGACGCGAAGACGGGGACGCAACCAACTATGGGAATGCCGCCATGCGGGATCTCAACTACCAGCTCAAGCAACTCGGCCACCGGAACCGGGACGGGAGCTACGCCACCCGGGCCGATCGGGAGCGGATGCTCGCCCTCTTCGCCAACCAGCTCCACGAGATGGGGTTCCGGCACATGCGGGCCGACAGCCTGAAGCCCAAGCACGTCGAGGGGCTCCTCGACCGGTGGAAGGCAGAAGAGCTCTCCCCTGCCACGATCAAGAACCGCCTGGCGGTGCTGCGCTGGTGGGCCGAGAAGATCGGCAAGGAGAACATCGTGGCCCGCGACAACGACGCCTACGGTATCGAGCGGCGCCAGTTCGTCACCAACCAGGACAAGGGCAAGGACCTGGAGACGGCCAGCCTCGACCAGGTCTCCTCCCCCTACGTCGCGATGTCGCTGCGGCTGCAGGAGGCCTTCGGGCTCCGGCGCGAGGAGTCGATCAAGATCTGCCCCGGCTGGGCCGACCAGGGGAACGTGCTGCGGCTCAGGGACTCCTGGACCAAGGGCGGGCGCTACCGGGAAGTTCCGATCGGGAGCGAGCGCCAGCGGGCGGTGCTCGACGAGGCGAAGCGGCTCGCGAACGGCGGCAGCCTCATCCCCGCGACACTCACCTACCGCGAGCAGCTGAACGTCTTCAAGGCACAGTGCGTGCGCGCCGGCATCAACCGGGTGCACGGCCTGCGCCACCGCTACGCCCAGGAGCGCTACGCCCAGAAGACCGGCTGGCAATGCCCGGCGCGCGGCGGACCGACCAGGAAACAGCTCACGCCGGAGCAGTGCTCGATCGATCAGCGGGCGCGCCTGGAGATCTCACTCGAGCTCGGTCATGGTCGGGCATCGGTCTCGGCGATCTATCTTGGCCGGTGAGCGAACGCGCAGGAGAACGACACACCGTGCGCACGCTCTCCCTCGCCGAAGCCGCCGCGTTCCTGCGGATACATCCGGAGGAACTGCGGCGCCGCGCCAAGGCCGGCCAGATCCCGGGCGCCAAGGCAGGGCGCGCCTGGGTGTTCATCGATGAGGACCTTGCCGAGTACTTGCGTTCTCTCTATTCTCGTCCACGGCAAGCGTTGCAAGTGGCACCGAGAAAGGAGATCGAATGCCACTTCGCAAACGCGGCGGCGTCTGGTGGATCGACTTCGTCGCTCCCAACGGGAGCGAGTACGCCGATCTGCTGGCACTGCCAACAAAGCCCACGCGCAAGAGCTCCACGACCGCCTGAAGGCGGAGTGGTGGCGCATCGCGCGACTGGCCGAGCGTCCGCGCCGGACGTGGAACGAGGCGGTCGTCCGCTGGCTGAAAGAGCAGAGCCACAAGGCGACCCTCGAGATGGACAAGACGCACTTGCGCTGGCTCGACCGGCACCTGGGCGGCCGCTATCTCGACTCGATCACGCGCGCGACGGTCGACCGGATCACCGATGCGAAGCTTGCCGAGGGCGTAAGTAACGCGACGGTCAATCGCGTGCTGGAGGTGCTAAGAGCGGTTCTCAGGCGGTGTGCGAACGACTGGGAATGGCTCGATCGGGTGCCGAAAGTCCGGATGCTGAAGGAGCCGACTCGCCGGATTCGCTTCATCTCCCGCGACGAGGCCCGGCGGCTCCTGGCCGAGCTCCCGGCGCACCTCGCAGACATGGCGGCGTTCACCCTCGCCACGGGCTTACGGCGAGCGAATGTCACCGGCCTACAGTGGACGCAGGTTGACCTCGTGAAGCGGCTTGCGTGGATTCATCCCGATCAGGCCAAGGCGCGCAAAGCGATCGGCGTTCCGCTCAACGCGGAGGCGGTCGCGATCGCGACGCGGCAGATCGGGAAGCATCCGACGCATGTGTTCAGCTTTCGCGGGGAGCCGATCGTGCAGGTCAGCACCAAGGCCTGGTACCTGGCGCTACGGCGCGCGGGGATCGAGGACTTCCGCTGGCATGATCTTCGGCACGCCTGGGCGAGCTGGCACGTTCAGCAGGGGACGCCACTTTTCGCCTTGCAGGAGATGGGCGGATGGGAAAGCGCGAGCATGGTGCGGCGGTACGCGCACCTCTCGGCCGAACATCTCGCCCCGTATGCGGATCGTCTCGACACCTTGCGTGTCGTGGAGAATCCGGCCGATGGCACAAATCTGGCACAGGCCAGAAATGAAGAAGGGCTCGCATGATGCAAGCCCTTGGATATTCTGGCGCGCCCGGCAGGATTTGAACCCACGACCCCCTGGTTCGTAGCCAGGTACTCTATCCAACTGAGCTACGGGCGCGCTGCGCGACCGATTGTAGCAAAGTCGCCCGGGCCGGACCACTCCGGCAAGGCGGCGTCTCACCCGTCGCTGCAGGGCCCCGGCGTGGTGCTGTTGCCGGTGGGCTCGATGCGGCGCCGCAGTCGCAGCGCGCGCACGAGCATGGCCACAGCACTCCACAGGGCGATCGCAGCGACCGGGATCGCGACGAGCCTCGGCCAGAGAACGGCGACCCCGGCGATCCCGAGCAGGATGAACCCCGAGTAGATCAGCAGGTTTGCCTCGGCCCCGCCGAGCGGCCGGCGATTGGTGAGCACGGCTCCGACCGCACTACCGATGCTGAGCGCGCCGGCCGCGGCGCGCCCGGCGCTGCCGGAGCGGGCGCGCTTCACGCGCTCGCGGCGCCGCGCGAGCGGCCGCGCGCGCGTCCAGTGGCGGCGCTGCAGCACGATCTCGGTGGCACGCTCCAGATCCTCCTCGTACATTTGCGCCACGGCGACCGCACAGTCGGCGTTCTCCACCGCGACGTCGAGCTCGTAGTTGTGAAGCCAGCTCGCGATGTTGAGGTTGGTCGAGCCGATCCGCGCCCAGCGTCGATCGGCGACCGCCGTCTTCGCGTGCAGCATCGTGCCGTTCCACTCGAAGACGCGCACGCCCGCCTCGAGGAGCGGGCGATAGCCGGCGCGCGAGATGGCGCTCACGACCGGCAGGTCGCTGCCGCCGGGAACGAGCAGGCGCACGTCGACGCCGTCGCGCGCCGCCGAGCTGAGCGCCTGGACGTACGCCGCTGTGCCGACGAAGTAGGCGTCGGTAAGCCACAGCCGCTCGGTCGCGACCGCGGCGATGAACTGGTCGAGGCGGAAGACACCCGCCGACTCGGGCGCGCTCGCGATCACCCGCAGCGGCACCCCGCCCGCGCGCGCGATCGCCTCGAACGGCGTGAAATTCTCGTCCGGCAGTGGCGGTCCGATCGGAGTCCCACACCTGGGCGAACGCGTCCTCGAGATCGGCAATCGCCGGGCCGCGGATCTCCACGCCCGTGTCGCGCCACGGCTCGATGCCGCGCCCGGGGTCGCCCTGCCACTTCGCGCTGACGCAGAGCCCGGATACGAAGCCGACCTCGCCGTCCACCGCGATCATCTTGCGATGGTCCCGTGAGATCCACCCCAGCGGGCTCGCGAAGTTCGGCGGATTGAAGCAGCGCACCTGTGCGCCGGCGTGCTCCAGCGCCGCGCGGATCCAGCGCGAGCGCGGCGTGCCGAGCCAGTCGTAGAGCACGTGCACGCGCACGCCCGCCCTTGCACGCTCGGCGAGCGCCTCGACGAACTCCCCTTCCGACCGGGTCATCAGCGACGATGTAGCACTCGAAGAAGACCCGGCTGCGCGCCGCGCGGATCGCGGCGAGCCACGCCGGGAAGTTCTCCCCAGCGTCGCGCAGGATACGGACGCTGTTTCCTTCCACGAGCGGGGCACCTGCAGCGCGCAGAAACGCCTGGTCGGCGTAGGCGGCGGCAGACCGCGGCTCGGCGTCCCGCGGCCCGGCTTGCGGCAATGTCGCGCGCGGCTTCTCCATGCGCTTCGCTTTCTACCACGGCTGCGATGGGCTGGTGCGGCGGCCCGATCACGGCCATCTGCGCGTCGCGAGCGATAGGCCGCGACGGCCGCCGCCGCAGGCCCGGTACCGCGCTTCCCTGCGAGGTCGACCGGAATGTTCCGGCCGAACAGGCAGTCCCGAGCGAGCCCCTCTCTCGAGCAACTCCCAGCCAACAGGGATTCTCGCAGGGAATTATCGGTGCCCCAGTGCGTGTCCGCCCCTTGCACTCCCCCGCAAGAACCCGTACGGGCTGGATTTCTGTGGATCTGGCGATCGGCGTGCCGAGAATCCAACCGGGAACTCTCGCGGGCCGAGCAGGGAATTCGTCAGCATTTCTAGCGAAGAGAGAACAAGAGGCCGCCCGGCGAGACTGCATATCGGTGGCCAACCAACGGTTAGTGCCCCAGGCTGCGGCGGACGAAGGATGGGCGGGATCGGCGCGTAGCGGAGCCGTAGGCGAAGCGGAGCGCTGATCAGCGGCGGGAATGCTTCCGGAAGATCGGCGCGCGCATGGATGGCCCACAGGATAAGGTCCTCGCGCACATGAGCCTCCCCAAGGCGCACCGGCTTCATATCCAGTCGACGAGCCCGCTCGATCGGCTGAACACCGAGATCATGCGGCACAGCGACGTCGTGGGGATCTTCCCCAACGAGGCGGCAATCGTGCGCCTAGTCGGGGCGCTGCTGCTCGCGCAGAACGACGAGTGGCAGTTGCAGCGTCGATACCTCCAGCTTGAAGGCTTGCAGGTAGTCGGCGACAATCGACCCGCGAGGCTCTCCGCCGTGATGAGCTGAGCACAGTTCCCGGCCTTCCGAGAACCACCACTCGTGCACCACGTCGGCGGACGCGACCGGCGTGCCACGAACGCGGCCTCGAAATCCGAGAGAGCGAATTGCGGTTCGGCCTGTTGGCCGATGATCACGGGGACTGCCAATTCCGGGACTTCGGGCGGTCGTACACGACGGCGGATCTACGCTGGGTTCGCGCGGAGGTCGAGAAATTTGCAGACGCTTTCACTGCCGAGATCAAGAAGGAAACACAGGCCGCCGACCAGGAGGCGCGAGACGCCGATCAAGTGCTTATTGAGGTGGCTGGCCAGATCGTGGTCTCCATCCCTACAAAGCCGACTGAGTGAACCGGTGCGGCATTCATGGCTAGCCTGCGCTTCAGGCGGACCCCCAGCAAGCCACCCTCGCGGGTTCCCCGTTGCCTCGGTCCTCGGCTACGCGTGGCGGTCAAGCGGACCCAGCGCGGAGAGCGTGAGCCAACTGCCGTCCGTCTAACTTCTTATTCGGCTCAAGTGACCCGAAGTCAGTCGTGGCGTACTACCTGATAAAGGCGCAACCGGGTCGCAACGACAGCTTCCGGTCCTTTCCCCGGCGCGGGCGGCGCGATCGGTGGTCTGCGACTCGACTGCCAGCGGACTGGAAGCGAGGCGACACGCTCATTGTCTGGGCCGGCGCGCCTTGGCACAAAGTGATCGGACTGGCTCGTCTCGTGGTACCCGATGACGGGCGTGACCGGCAATTTCGGTACTTCCGGGTCAACTACGACAGCGACCTCCTCGATGGGCCAACCATCGCGCGCCTGCGGCGTGACCCAGTGGTCCGAACAGCGTCCTTCCTCGAGTCTGGTCCGTCGGGCACTGTGTTTCCCCTGTCGGATCACGAAGGGTCGCGAATCGTTCAACTTCTGGCCCGTGGCAACCAACCTCCGGCAGCAGGTCGACGCGCCGGATTCGTAACCCCTGGCGGAACGCAGCGGGAAGAGCCGACTCACGGGGCGACGTGCTGGACTTGGAAGCAGGCAACGAGGCAGGCGAGTGGAGAGGGCTGCGATCGCTGCCGCGAAGGAACATTACCGCAGAGCGGGGTGGCGAGTCGATTCGGTGGAGCGCAAGAAGCGTGGCTTTGATCTCCGATACCGCGAGGCGGGTGCGGAGCTCTACGTTGCGATCAAGGGTGCGACGAGCGACGGGATCGGCTTTGTGAAGGGGCGGTTACCGATCCGCCGGCGCACGCGGCGTGCGGTCTGTTCTCCTGGTCGGGCACCAGAAGAGCGGAGCTTGGCGATCGTCGTTGATCCGCCAGAAGCCGACAGAGCTCGTCGAGGCCACCCCTAATGAGCGCGACACGACCGGCGCTAGCGCCGTGAGGCTTGAATCCACGAGCAAGTTTGCAAGCCACGACAAAGCCGCCTGGGCGCGGCTCATCGGCAAGACACGCTTGATTGAACGCAGGCGACTAGCGTTTGCGCTGCTGCTCTCGGTGCTGATTCACGCGCTGCTGTTGAGCCTGACTTTCGGCGGCGAGGGGCTTGGGCTTCCGGGCTTCGGCTTGCCCTGGCGAGAACGACGGATCGAGGCGCCCCGATTGAGTGTCGCGCTCGTTCCGTCACAGGTCACACCCTTGGAGCCGGCGATCCCGTCGGTCGCAGAGCCCTTGCAGCAGACACCGGTCGAGCAGCCGGCGGCCAGTCGAACCGCTCCGACTCCTGCCGCGTCACCGGCGCCGCACGGACTCGCGATCGTTCCCTCTGCCAGGTCCACGGCAGAAGCCGAGCCAGAGCAAGACGCCGTGGCGGATACGGACATTCCGAAAGCACCCCCGCGCGCCGAAGGGCACGCCGACCCGGCGCCCACTCAGTTCCCTGAACCGCCCGTCATCGACGTGGAGCCCACCAACGCGGCCGAGTTGGTCGTGCCCCCGCTCCGTCGGCGCCAACGTCTGGCGTCACCAGAGCGCCGAGCGTATCCAGCGCAGAGCCCGTTGCGCCCGCGCCTCGCGATGCCGGTGATGCTGTGCAGGAGCGAACCGTCGCGAAGGCGCAGGAGCGAGCCGTTGAGCGCTTGGCTGCGGCGCAAGAGGCGGCGCGGCAAGAGGTTGCTCGTCAGGAGGCGGATCGCATCACAGTCGCGCGCGAGGCCGAGCGCCAGGAAGCCGCGCGTCAGGCGGCCGCCGCGCTCGAGGCGCCGCGCCAAGAGGCGGAGCGTCAGGAGGCCGCCCGTCTCGAGGCCGCGCGCGAGGCCGAGCGTCAGGAAGCCGAGCGTCAGGCGGCCGCCGCGCTCGAGGCGCAGCGCCAAGAGGCGGAGCGTCAGGAGGCGGATCGCATCACAGTCGCGCGCGAGGCCGAGCGCCAGGAAGCCGAGCGTCAGGCGGCCGCCGCGCTCGAGGCGCAGCGCCAAGAGGCGGAGCGTCAGGAGGCCGCCCGTCTCGAGGCCGCGCGCGAGGCCGAGCGTCAGGAAGCCGAGCGTCAGGCGGCCGCCGCGCTCGAGGCGCAGCGCCAGAGGCGGAGCGTCAGAGGCCGCCCGTCTCGAGGCCGCGCGCGAGGCCGAGCGCCAGGAAGCCGAGCGTCAGGCGGCCGCCGCGCTCGAGGCGCAGCGCCAAGAGGCGGAGCGTCAGGAAGCCGCCCGACTCGAGGCCGCGCGCGAGGCCGAGCGCCAGGAAGCCGAGCGTCAGGCGGCCGCCGCGCTCGAGGCGCAGCGCCAAGAGGCGGAGCGTCAGGAAGCCGCCCGACTCGAGGCCGCGCGCGAGGCCGAGCGCCAGGAAGCCGAGCGTCAGGCGGCCGCCGCGCTCGAGGCGCAGCGCCAAGAGGCGGAGCGTCAGGAAGCCGCCCGACTCGAGGCCGCGCGCGAGGCCGAGCGCCAGGAAGCCGAGCGTCAGGCGGCCGCCGCGCTCGAGGCGCAGCGCCAAGAGGCGGAGCGTCAGGAGGCCGCCCGACTCGAGGCCGCGCGCGAGGCCGAGCGCCAGGAAGCCGAGCGTCAGGCGGCCGCCGCGCTCGAGGCGCAGCGCCAAGAGGCGGAGCGTCGGGAGGCGGCCCGTCTCGAGGCCGCGCGACAGGAAGCCGCGCGACAGGCAACAGCACGCCACGAGACCGGGCGTGTCCAGGCCGAACAAGAGGAGGCGAGACGCGAAGAGCGGCTTCGCGCCATCGGACGCCAACTCGATGAAGAAGCCGCGCGGCGTGAAGCCGCCTCGATCGCCGATCGCCAGCCCAACCTGCTACCCCGGTCGTTGAGCACCGCGCGTCGTATCAAACTGTTCGGACGCGCCCACCCCAACGTCGAGCTCATCCAGTACGCCGAGACGTGGGCCCAGAAGATCCAATTCAACACCGGGCTCGAAGCGGTCCGCGAGGTGGCGCAGCGACCTCACAGGGCCCCGCTGGTGACGGTCGCCATTCGAAGCGACGGTTCCGTGGAGTCGGTGACTTTCGAGTTTTCCAGCGGCGTGGCGGAGGTCGATGACGCAATTCGACGGATCGTGGAAGGGCAGAAGCCCTACGCGGCATTTCCGCCTGCGCTGGCCCGCGAGTACGATGTGGTCGAAATCCGCCGAACCTGGCACTTCGATACGGCCGTCCGGCTGCAGTGATCAGAGCCAGGAAGGCAAATGCGAGCAACGAAACTCGAGCGGAATCGCTGACAGCCCGCTTCACGCGGAGCGAAAGTCGGCTTCTGGTAGGAGGCCCGACGTGAACCACCGCCTCGAATCGTCCGCGGCTTAGCCCGTCTTTCGCTACTGGAAGGTGGGAACGACGGTAAGTGATTGATTGTTGAAGGACGCGACTCCGAAGGTCTCCACTACACGGAGATCTGCGGCGCGGCGAGCTGTCCGTGTGCGGTGATGCGTGGTGGGGCTTGCGAAGGCAGCGTCAGCTCGAGCGTTGCGAGGAGCAATTTGTGCTCTTTCTCGGGCTGGGTATAGCGAGCAAAGACCAGCCAGCGCCCGTCAGTGGTGGGGAACCAGGCATCGAGCATCGTCAGCGTGGCGAATTTCTCGAGCACTGCGCGCGGCGTCAGCCCGGGCGCGTGCTGGCGTAGCCGGTGGCGCAACGTGACGTGCACGCAGTAGGCGAGGAAGCTCACGAAGATGTGCGCCTCGATGCGAGCCTCGTTCTGGTGGAACACGGGCCGGATCGCCAAATCGCCCTTGAGATTCTTGAACGCTTCTTCGACCTGCACGAGCTGGATGTAGTAGCGCCAGAGCTCGGCGGGATCCGAGGCGGTCAGGTTGGTGCGCAGCAGGTATCGGCCTTCGCGCCTGCGCACCTGGCGCAGCCTGTCCTTGCGCAAGCGGTAAGTGAAGGTCGGCGCCTGCTCACCGACGCGTACCTCGACCAGCCGCCAGGCGGCGGGGGTCTTCTCTCTCGCGGCGCCAAGCTTCATGAGCAGCTGCTCGCGCGTGAGCTTCATCTGTGCGATTCGTTGCAGCCGCGCCCACAGGCGCTTCAACTGGCGCTTGCGCATGCCGCGCTCTTTGGCGATGCGCTCATGGCTTTGGGCAAAGACGTACATCTCGCCGTCTTTCGGCAGAAGCTTCACCTCCACCCCGGGCCGTGCTTCGTGCCAGGGCTTTTGCAGCAACTCGTTCTCGAGCTTCGAGAGCCGGCCCTTGGGCGTGCCCACGAGGTAGCGGATCGGCGGATCGCTCTCGCGCATGCGCGCAAGCGTCTCCTCGGTGGGAATGCCGCGGTCCATCACCCACACGCGCTCGGCTTTGCCGTATTGCCGCTCGATCTGTTCCAGGAAGCCGCGTAGCGTCGTGCTGTCGGCCGTGTTGCCGGGCAGCACTTCGTAGGCGAGCGGAAACCCCTCCGGCGTGACGATGAGGGCAATCACCACCTGCACGCAGTCCGAGCGCTTGTCGCGCGAGTAGCCGTAGCGGCGCTTGTCCTCTTCGCCCTGCGGCGGGTCGATTTGGTGGGTAGGGACGAGCCTTGAAGCAGTAGCCCTTTGCGGAGCCTCGCTGTTCGCTGGCCCTTTCGGGCCAGTGCCCTCACCGAGTGGGCATGGCCTCTTGTGCTCGTCCCCCCGCTTAGAACCCATCGTGCGGATTGCCCGCAATGGGCTCCCCAGAGTGCGTTCGCCACCTGAGCGCCTCAGATCATCGGGTGCAGCGATCGCTTCCGGAGGCAGCGGCAGCTTGAACCAATCGCGACTGGCCAGGTAGCTCCAGTAGACTCGAGAGCGCTGGCTTTGTTGACGCAATACGCGACGCCATTGCAGCTGCACTTCATGGCGGATCCAGGCCAGCTTCTTCTGGCAGTGGTGCAGCCCGAAGTACTGGTAGAAGCCCTGAAGCATCGTCCGCAAGTGCTGTTGCTGATCACGTCGTCGCCAGTGCATGTGCCCGACCAGCCACCCATTCACGCGGGCAAGGAACTTCCGACAGCTCTTGACGCTGGGGAGACGGATCAGCGCAAACTTGCCGCTCCGATCCACCCCGCAGACGTGCTTGAAGCCGAGAAACTCGAAGCTCTGCGGCCTCTCGCCGAACTGCGCGCGCCGCTCTGCGGCGAAACGACCAAAGAGCAGTAGCCGAGTCTTATCCTCAGCCAGTTCCAGGTTGAATCGTGCGAAGCGCTCCCGCAACTGCTCCTGGAAGTCCTCTGCGTCCAGCTGGTACTGGAAGCTCACCACGAAATCATCGACGAAGCGCACCAGGTACGCCTCGCCCCGACACCTCGGCTTGAATTTCCTCTCAAACCAAAGGTCCAGCGTGTAGTGCAGGTAAATGTTGGCCAATACGCAAGAGATCGGGCCGCCCTGCGGCGTTCCCTCGTCTGTGCGCAGGAGCACTCCATTGTGCATCGCGCCGGCGTTGAGCCATTTGCCAACCAGGCTCAGGATCACCGGGTCGGCGATGCGCTGGGCCACCATCTGCCGAAGCCACGAATGATTGACGTGATTGAAGTAGCCGCGGATGTCGGCCTCGTAGACGTGGCTCACCTTCTTGGTCACGATCTGCAGGCGCAGCGCCTGCAACGCGTGATGAGGGCTTCGCCCTGACCTGTATCCGTAGCTGAAGTCGCAGAAGTCCGCCTCGAAGATGGCTTCGAGAATGCGCGCCACCGCCCGCTGTAGCAGGCGGTCCTCAACCGTCGGAATTCCCAACGGTCGAGTCCCGGTCTTGCCCGGTCCCTTGGGTATCTCTACCCGCCGCACCGGTGGAGCACGGTAGGCGCCGGCTTTGAGCCGTGCGCAGATTTCCTGTACTCGTTGTTCCAGCTCGCTTTCAAACTGCTTGGTGCTTTCCCCGTCGATCCCACTTGCCCCGCGCCGGTTCATCATCCCCCAAGTTTCCTCGAGGAATTCCGGGGTGAGCAGATGGGCGAGCGATGTAAACCGCACCTTGCGATCCGACCTCGCTTTCTTGGCTATCTGAGCCAGTTGCGTGGACACCGTTGATCCGTCTCCGTGGGTACAGGCAGTGTTTCCCCGACTCAGTCTCACTCTGCCTCGCCCCTTCCCCTTGTGCGCGGCTCTCCCGCGCTCCGAGTACCCTATGGGCGAGTCCGACTTCCACCGTCGCCTCAGCATCCCTCAGGCTGGTCCATTCGGTTTGCCTACTCGGTCCGCATGCTGCCAGACCAAGACGGCGGTGGATCTCCCAGGTTCCTGACGCTTCCGTCTCCGGACGTGCCGTGCGCTCAGACCCCGCCGCAGTCTCCGGCGGTCATCGCCACTTGCGACCGCCTACTGTTGCCTTCCAGATATTCGACCCTGTCGGCCTGCGGACGTCGACTCACGAGGCTCAACCGCTTCACTTGCGTTACGGCCCGCCCGTCGCTCTGCCTACGCTTAGCTCATGTCGTTACCTCCATCAGCCCAAGGCTCGATTACCGGTGGGGCGGCTGCACCCCTTGCCGGTGCGGGAATCTCACCCGCTGGAAGCGCCAAGCTTGGCCTGGCGCGCCGAAGTAGGTGCTGGTCAGATCGTAGAGCAGCACCTCGAAGCGCACGCCAAACAGATCGCGCCAGCGCCGCGTCAGATGATCGAACAGAGCACGCTTGTGCTTGAGCAGCTGGTCCAGGCATCGGTACAGCGTGTCCTTCTGTGCAACGCCGGCACCTTCGCCCAGCAGATCGCCCATGGCGCTGTGCTCGTACCACTGCCGGTGCAAGCGCCACTCGCTGCCCGGGTCGATCAGCCGATAGGCCGTGAGCACCTGCAGCACGTGCTCCCAGTCAGTGCCCTCCCGACTCACCCCGAGCCGTTCGCTCCAGAACTCGCGCAGCCCCAGCTGCTCCCACAGCTCGCAGAACAGCCAGCACGCACCCCATTGCCGAGGACGCCGCAACTCGAATTCCGACAGCCGCACGCGCACCGCGTCTGCCCGATCCACCGGCAGCTCGCGGTCCGCTGGAAATAACGTCAGGCGCCTCTGGCAGTGCGCCTCTTCGTCAAACGCCTCGATTGAGCGGATCCAGGCTTCACGCTGACTGTCGTTGATCTCGCCCAGGTACAGCACCGGTCGCTGCACCACGCGACCATCGGCGCAGCGACGGCTCTCCACCAGACTCCAGTAGCGATGCTCCTTGCCGTCTTTGAACCGCCGATTGCACTTGAGGTACATGGCGGCGTCCGATTCTACGGATCGCTACTGCTCGCGAAAGGGGCAAGGTCTCCACTACAACCACTTGCTCAACTCAAGCCGTTGATTTCGCAGTCCGCAGCCCTCGACAACGACCCGAATATCACCAACTTCGACGCTCAGTTGCGAAAGACGGGTTAGGGCCTCGAACTTCATTCGGATCACCAGCCAAACCGCCGCCGCTCCTCGGCCATTTGCTCAGCGAACGCAACCGCCTCGGCCACGGCCTGCGCCATGAGCTCCGGGTCCACGCCCCTCGAGTTCATCCACGCGAGCGCCTGCGAGGGGTCGGCCCGGATGCAGACGGTCCGCAGCCGGCGCGTCCCCGCGTGCGCCTGATCGTTCTGGAGGGTCGTCAGTCGCCGCGGCTCACCATCGATACGCTTCGATTGGGCCCGCCCCTGCTCCGGACTGCGCAGCGCCAAGCGCGTGGCTCCGGCGTAACCGCGTCTTGGCGCCCGCTTGCTGCCCCGACATCGGCGAGGCCGGTGTCAGCGTCGGTACCGGACCGCAAAATCGTGGCGCAAAGGCAGAGAAACCGCGCGCGGACCCGTCCTCGGCGAGTCCCGTGTCGGTTGCTCAGCGAGGCTCAGGCACGCGAATATACGGCAAAGCCTTTGATCAACCGGATGGTTCTCCGCGAGCGATTTCGCCATCGCGAAGCCGGGGCTCAGTGGCGGAGAGAGAGGGATTCGAACCCTCGATGCAGCTTTTGACCACATACTCCCTTAGCAGGGGAGCGCCTTCGACCACTCGGCCATCTCTCCGAATCCGTCTCGCCAGGCTGGCGCGCGTGCGGCTCCACTCGTGCGGCGACCACTTTCGCCGGTGGCCTCGGGGGCGTCGACAAACAGGCCAGCGCTCCGCTTCCGCCCGGGGACTATATCACGGACCCTGCGCGGCGCACCCCTACTGCGCCTGATCGAGCGCGAACGCCCGGTGCAACACCCGCACCGCGAGCTCCATGTACTTCTCGTCCACCACCACCGAGATCTTGATCTCGGAGGTCGAGATCATCTCGATGTTGATCCCCTCCTCGGCGAGCGTGCGGAACATCCTGCTCGCGATGCCGGCGTGCGAGCGCATGCCGACGCCGACCATCGAGACCTTGCAGATGCGGTTGTCGCCGACCACGTCCTTCGCGCCGATGTGTGGCGTTACCTTGCGCACGATCTCGATCGCCTTGTCGTAGTCGTTGCGGTGCACGGTGAACGAGAAATCGGTCTGGGCCTCGACACTCGCGTTCTGGATGATCATGTCGACGTCGATGTTGGCGTCGGCGATCGGCCCGAGGATCGCGTAGGCGATACCGGGGCGGTCGGGCACACCGGCCACGGTGATCTTCGCCTCGTCGCGGTTGAACGCGACACCCGAGATGACAGCCTGTTCCATCTTGTCGTCTTCCTCATAGGTGATCAGCGTGCCGGAGGCGGCTTCCTCGTCGATCGGTATCTCCGGGCGCGGTGAGGCTCGAAAGCACCCGCAGCCTGACACGGTACTTGCCTGCGAACTCGACCGACCGGATCTGCAGCACCTTCGAGCCGAGGCTCGCCATCTCTAGCATTTCCTCGAACGTGATGCTGCGCAGGCGGCGCGCCTCGGGAACGATTCGGGGATCGGTCGTGTACACCCCGTCGACGTCGGTGAAGATCTGGCACTCGTCGGCCTTCAGCGCGGCGGCGAGTGCGACCGCGGAAGTGTCCGAGCCGCCGCGCCCGAGGGTGGTGATGTTGCCGCCGGTGTCCACGCCCTGGAACCCCGCGACCACCGGGACGATGCCGGTCTCGAGGTCGGCGCGCAGGCGCTCCTCGTCGATCGTCATGATGCGCGCCTTGGTGAAGGCGCTGTCGGTGAGCACGCGGACCTGTGGACCGGTGTAGCTCCGCGCCGCGACACCCAGGCCCTGCAGCGCCATTGCAAGGAGGCCGATCGTGACCTGCTCGCCGGTGGCCGCCACCACGTCGAGCTCGCGCGGATCCGGGCTCGGCTGGATCTCGCGGGCGAGCGCGATCAGCCGGTTGGTCTCCCCGGCCATCGCGGACGGGACGACGACCACTTGGTAGCCCGCCGTGCGCCACTTCGCGACCCGGCGGGCCACGTTCTTGATCCGGTCGGCGCTGCCGACCGAGGTGCCGCCGAATTTCTGGACGATCAAAGCCATCCGGTGCTCGCAGAAAAGCGCGCATTCTAGCGGATCGCGGGACGGCGCCGCGCCCTGCTGCGTCGCCGCGGGGCCCTGAGTTTTAACGATTGTTTACCATTCGGACGGCATTCGTCGGAAAGCGTCGTGCTAGCATGGCGCCGCCCATAGAGGCACCCGAAAGAAAGAAAAGGAGCCCCGCGACAATGAAGCTCTTCAATTTCAACATCAATCCGCGCGACGTGCGCCGGCGCCTCGGCCTGAACCAGCAGGAATTCTGGACCAAGATCGGGGTCACGCAGAGCGGTGGGTCGCGCTACGAGAGCGGGCGCGAGATGCCGAAGCCGGTGCGCGAGTTGCTGCGCCTGGTGCACGTCGAGCGCATCGATCTCTCGAAGGTGAAGAAGGAGGACTTCGAGGTGATCGAGTACCTCAAGACCGAGCACCCCGACCTCTACAAGAAGCTGCGTAAGGCCTCGCGCGGAACGGGCAGGAAGGCCGCCCCCGCTGCACATTGAATCGCGGCGCGCTCCCGGAGAAGCCCGCCCTCGCGCGGGCTTTCTCGTGCGTGGCGGAAGGGGTGGGATTCGAACCCACGAAGGCTTGCGCCTTGCCGGTTTTCAAGACCGGTGCATTCAACCGCTCTGCCACCCTTCCACTGTTCGCGTCTCCGTTCGGCCTGCCGGTTTTGGCTCCGACGTAACCTGCCGCTCGCGCGGCAGGTAAGTCTGCGCCAGCGCCAGCCTGCGGCAGGCGCCAAGACCGGTGCATTCAACCGCTCTGCCACCCTTCCACTGTTCGCGTCTCCGTTCGGCCTGCCGGTTTTGGCTCCGACGTAACCTGCCGCTCGCGCGGCAGGTGAGTCTGCGCCAGCGCCAGCCTGCGGCAGGCGCCAAGACCGGTGCATTCAACCGCTCTGCCACCCTTCCACTGTTCGCGTCTCCGTTCGGCCTGCCGGTTTTGGCTCCGACGTAACCTGCCGCTCGCGCGGCAGGTGAGTCTGCGCCAGCGCCAGCCTGCGGCAGGCGCCAAGACCGGTGCATTCAACCGCTCTGCCACCCTTCCACTGTTCGCGTCTCCGTTCGGCCTGCCGGTTTTGGCTCCGACGTAACCTGCCGCTCGCGCGGCAGGTGAGTCTGCGCCAGCGCCAGCCTGCGGCAGGCGCCAAGACCGGTGCATTCAACCGCTCTGCCACCCTTCCACTGTTCGCGTCTCCGTTCGGCCTGCCGGTTTTGGCTCCGACGTAACCTGCCGCTCGCGCGGCAGGTAAGTCTGCGCCAGCGCCAGCCTGCGGCAGGCGCCAAGACCGGTGCATTCAACCGCTCTGCCACCCTTCCACTGTTCGCGTCTCCGTTCGGCCTGCCGGTTCGGATCCTCGTCACCTCCCGGCGCCTCGGAAACACGCCATCCTGAGCCCAATTCTCATCTATTTCAACAGGTTATTCCAGGATTTCGGGGAGCGCCAGAGCGCGCCGGGCGGTGCCGGCGTGCGTCGCCTCCGCAGCTGAGATATCCTGCGCGCCTTGAACTCCTGCGCCCGCGCCGCATCTAACTGCCGGATTCGAACGCAGAAAATCCCCCGAGGAGAGAAGGAAATGCAACCTGAACTGCGCACCACCCCGTACGGCGCCGGATCGCAGGAGCTCGCGCTGCGGCAGAACAAGGTTCTGCGCAACACCTACTGGCTGCTCGCGATCACGCTGATCCCGACCGCAATCGGGGCGCTAGTTGGCGCGAACCTGCAGCTCGCGTTTCTGCGCACCAACCCGATCATCTCGCTCTTCGCGATCCTCGCCGTCTTCTACGGCTGGATCTGGGCGATCGAGCGCAACCGCGACAGCGGGGTCGGCGTCGCGCTGCTGCTCGGCTTCACGTTCTTCCTCGGGCTGCTGCTCGGCCCGGTGCTCCAGCGCGTGCTCGGCTTCGCCAATGGCGGGCAGCTCGTGGCGATGGCCGCCGGCGGCACGGCATTGACCTTCTTCGGGCTTGCGGCGATCGCCGCGAACGCGCAGCGCGACTTCAGCCGCATGGCGAGCTTCCTGATGGTCGGGGTGATCGTGCTCATGCTCGGCGTCGTCGCGAACGTGTTCTTCCAGATCCCGGCGCTCACGTTGACGATCCTGGTCGCGTTCGTGATCCTGTCCTCGCTGATCATCCTGTGGCAGGTCAATTCGATCGTGCGCGGCGGCGAGACCAACTACGTGTCCGCGACGCTGACGCTGTACGTCGCGATCTACAACATCTTCTCGAGCCTGCTGCAGCTGCTCGGGATCTTCGGCGGCGACAACGACTAGCCCCGCTGCACCGCTCGCGAAAGGGGCCGCCTCGCGCGGCCCTTTTTCTTAGGCGCAGCCCGCGCTGGACGGTTCAGGCTTCGCGCTCGAAGACCGCCACCGACTCGATGTGCGCGGTGTGCGGGAACATGTTGACCACGCCGGCGGCCGCCAGCCGGTAGCCGCGTGCGTTCACGAGGACGCCGGCGTCGCGTGCGAGCGTCGCCGGGTCGCACGACACGTAGACGATACGCTTCGGTGCGTCCGCGCCGAGCGCCTTGATCAGCTCGACGGCGCCTTCGCGCGGCGGATCGAGCAGCATCTTGTCGCAGTGCGGCAGCGCGGCGCAGGCGCGTGGATCGAACAGGTTCGCGACGACAAACTGCGCCGGCAGGCCGTTCGCCGCGGCGTTGCGCCGGGCGCGCGCGACGAGCGCCTCGCTGCCCTCCACGCCGACGACCGCGCCGGCGCGCACCGCGATCGGCAGGGTGAAGTTCCCCAAGCCGCAAAACAGATCGAGGATCCGCTCGCCGGGCCGCGGGTCGAGGAGCCCGACCGCACGCCGCACCAGGAGCGCGTTCACCGCTGGGTTCACCTGGGTGAAGTCGGTCGGGCCGAAACCGATCCGCACGCCGAACTCGGCCAGCGCGTAGTCGAGGTGCGGCGCGTCGAGCGGATGAAACGGGCGCGCGGTCTCCGGCCCGCGCGGCTGCAGCCACAGCTGGACGCCGTGCGCGTCCGCGAATTCGCGCAGCACCGCCTGGTCGGCGGCATCCGGTGGGTCGAGCACGCGCAGCACCAGTACCGTGACCGCCGCACCCACCGCGACCTCGATCTGCGGCAGGCGCAGCCGGATCGACAGCCGCTCGACGAGCGCGCGCAGCGGGTCGATCAGGGCCGAAACGTGCGCCGGCAGCACCTCGCACGAGTGCATGTCGGCGACGAAGCTCGAGCGGCGCTCGCGGAAGCCGACCAGCGTCACGCGCTTGTTCGCCACGTGCCGCACCGAGAGCCGCGCCCGGTGGCGGTAGCGCCAAGCAAGACCGTGAATCGCGCGCAGGATCCGCTCCGGACGCACCCTGCCCACGTGCCACAGCGCGTCCTCGAGAACGCGCTGCTTGGCCGCGACCTGCGTCGCTGGATCGGTGTGCTGCATCGCGCAACCACCGCAGACGCCGAAGTAAGGGCAGCGCGGCACGACCCGTGCCGACGCCTCGCGCAGCACGCGCCGGGCAGTCCCGAGCGCGTAGCTCGGCTTGATGCGGTATGCCGCGTACTCGACGGTCTCGCCGGGCAGCGCATCCTCGATGAAGACCGTCCTGCCCTCGCTATGGGCGACGCCGCGCCCTTCCCGGTCGAGGGACTCGACCCGCACCTGGGGCATGTGCTCAGGCGGCCGCCGGCCAGGCTGCGAGGTACTCGCGCCAGTGCGGCTCGTCCTGTCGCGCGAGCGTCGCTCGGACGAGCTCGACTTCGCGCGCGTGGAGCTCGGACGCGAGCGCACCGCGCATGTGCTGGAAGCGCAGAAAGACGAGCCAGGTGTTCAGCACGTCGGTCTCGCAGTAGCGCCGGATGTCGTCGATGCGCCCTGCACGGTAGGCGTCCCAGACCTGCGAGCCGTCCATGCCCAGCTTGCCGGGCAGCCCCATCAGTCGCGCGATCTGGTCGAGCGGCGCGTTGTTGCGCGGCTGATAGAGCGCGAGGAGGTCCATGAGGTCGATGTGGCGCGTGTGGTAGCGGCCGATGTAATTGTTGAACTTGAAGTCGCGGTCGTCCTCGCCGAGGTCCCAGTAGCGCGATGCGCGCACGCCGTTCAGCAGCCCCCGGTAGTGCAGTACCGGCAGGTCGAAGCCGCCGCCGTTCCACGATACGAGCTGCGGGGTGTATTTCTCGATGCCGTCGTAGAAGCGCTGGATCAGCTGGGCCTCGCCGTCGGCGGCCGTGCCAAGCGACCACACGCGCAGGCTCTTGCCGTCGCGCAGCACGCACGAGATCGCGACGACGCGGTGCAGGTGCAGCTGCAGAAAGTCGTGTCCGGCCTCGGCCCGGCGCCGCTGGAACGCGATCTCGGCGACGTCGGCGTCGGGGAGCGACGCCTCGAGCTCGAGGAGCGCGCGCAGCCCGGGGACGTCGGGAATCGTCTCGATGTCGAAGACGAGCGTGGGTGTCATGCGGCAGCGCCTCGCTTCACGATCGATCTGAAGACCCAGCGTCGCAAGAACGGGTATCCACAAAGGGCTCGCTGCCTGTTCACTCGGGCGATATTCAACGGGTGACTCCGCCTCCGCGTTCGTACGACCGGGGTTCCTCGTGCACGCTCGTATGGCCTATCGAGGCACCTACGCCGGAAACACTCCCGTCGAAAGGTAACGGTCGCCGCGGTCGCACACGATCGTGACAATCACCGCGTTCTCGACCTCGCGCGACACGCGCAGCGCGACCGCGAGTGCGCCGCCGGACGAGATGCCGGCGAAGATTCCCTCCTCGGCGGCAAGCCGGCGCGCCATGTCCTCGGCGTCGGCCTGGCTCACGTACGCGAGGCGGTCGACACGCGCGCGCTCGTAGATGCGCGGCAGGTACGCGTCCGGCCACTTGCGGATTCCTGGGATCTGCGACCCCTCCTCGGGCTGGCAGCCGACGATCTGCACCGAGGGCTTCTTCTCCTTCATGAACCGAGACACGCCCATGATCGTGCCGGTCGTGCCCATGCTCGAGACGAAGTGGGTGATCCTGCCCCCGGTCTCGCGCCAGATCTCCGGCCCCGTGCTCTCGTAGTGCGCGCGCGGGTTGTCCGGATTCGCGAACTGGTCGAGCATGCGGCCCTCGCCGTCGGCGACCATCTTCTCGGCGAGGTCGCGCGCGCCCTCCATGCCGCCCGCCTTGGGCGTCAGGATGATCTCGGCGCCGAAGGCGGCCATCGTCTGGCGCCGCTCGACCGACAAGTGCTCGGGCATCACCAGCACCATGCGGTAGCCGCGCATCGCCGCCACCATCGCGAGCGCGATCCCGGTATTGCCACTGGTCGGCTCGATCAGCGTGTCGCCCGGCTTGATCTCGCCGCGCTCCTCCGCCCCACGGAACATCCACAGCGCCGGCCGGTCCTTCACCGACCCCGCCGGGTTGTTGCCCTCGAGCTTTGCCAGTACGACGTTCGTCGTCTCGCCGGGCAGCCGCTTCAGCCGCGCCAGGGGGTGCCGCCGACGGTGTCCTCGATCGTCTTCCACATGCCGGTCACTCTCCGATCGGGTCGCGCAGGAGCTCGCCGACGTAACGGCCCACGCCCTCCTCCACGGAGAGGAACGGCGCCGTGTATCCGGCGCCGCGCAGCGCCTGAAGGTCCGCTTGCGTGTAGCTCTGATACTTGCCCCTGAGCGCGGCGGGGAACTCGATGTACTCGATCAGACCGCGCGCCTTCGCGTCGTCCAGCGCGAGCGGCGCCTCGGCCGCCGCAGCGCGGCACGCGTTGATCGTCGCGACCGCGACCTCGTTGAAGGTCTGCGCGCGGCCGGTGCCGACGTTGAAGATCCCCGATCGATCGTCCTCGAGGAAGTGGAGATTGACCCTCACTGCGTCGTCCACCGAGACGAAGTCGCGGCACTGCTCGCCGTCGCCGAAGCCGCCCGAGCCCTCGAAGAGCCTCACCCTTGCCTGCGTGCGGTACTGGTTGAAGAAGTGCCACGCCACCGAGGCCATCCGGCCCTTGTGGCCCTCGCGCGGCCCGTACACGTTGAAGTAGCGCAGCCCGACCACCGGCGCCGCTGCGTCGGGCAGCCGTCGCCGCACGATCTGGTCGAACAGGTACTTCGAATACCCGTACAGGTTGAGTGGCGCCTCGTGCTCCGGCGCCTCGCGGAACGTCCGGCCGCCGCCATACACCGACGCCGACGAGGCGTAGATGAAGGGGATCTCCTCCTCCTGGCAGAAGTCGAGCAGCGCGAGCGAGTAGGCGTAGTTGTTGTCCATCACGTAGCGCCCGTCGGTCTCCATGGTGTCGGAGCAGGCGCCCTGGTGGAGCACCGCATCGAGCGCGCCGTCGAACTCGCCCGCCGCGAGCCGTTCGCGGAAGTCGCGCTTGTCGATGTAGTCGGCGATGTCGCAGCCCACCAGGTTGCGGAACTTGTCGCCGGCGCCCAGGTTGTCGACCGCGATGATGTTGGTCGCGCCGGCCCGGTTGAGCGCGCGCACCAGGTTCGATCCGATGAAGCCGGCGGCGCCGGTGACGAGGTAATACGAGTTCATGTCCTGGGGGCCGATTCCGGGGTCGCGAGATCGGCGTGCAGCTCCTCGGGGCGCACGACCGCGGTGCCAAGTTTACCAACGACGATGCCGGCGGCATGGTTGGCAACGCGCATCGCCTCGGCAAGCGAGGCGCCGCCCGCGAGCATGACCGCGAGCGTCCCGATCACCGTGTCGCCCGCGCCCGTCACGTCGGAGACCTCCCGCGCCCGTGCCCGCTCGTTCGTGACCCCGCCCGCCTCGTAGAGCGTCATCCCTTGCTCGCTGCGGGTGAGCAGCAGCGCCTCCAGGGCGAGCTCGCTCCGCAGCCGCTCGGCGCGCGTGGCGAGATCCTCCTCGCTGCGCCAGTGGCCCACTACCTCGCGCAGCTCGGCCTGGTTCGGGGTGACGACCGTCGCGCCCGCGTACTTCGAGAAGTCGCCGCCCTTCGGGTCGACCAGCACCGGCTTGCCGCGGCTCCGCGCCCGCCCGATCATCTCGGCGATGTGGGCCAGCCCGCCCTTGCCGTAGTCGGACAGCACCACGACGTCGCACTCGCCGAGCATGCGGTTGAAGTCTGCGAGCTTGCCGGCCAGCACCTCGTGGCTGGGCGCGATGTCGAAGTCCACGCGCAGCGCGTGCTGGCGGCGCGCGATCACGCGCAGCTTGACCGTCGTCGCGACCGTCTGATCGCGGTGCAGGATGGCCTCGATGCCCTCGGTCGCGATCAGCCGCGCGAGCGCGTCGCCGGCCTCGTCGCGGCCGACCACGGAGAGCAGCGCGACGCGCGCGCCGAGCGCTGCGGCATTGCGCGCGACGTTTGCGGCGCCGCCGGGCCGCTCCTCGGTCGAAGTCACCTTGACGATCGGGACCGGCGCTTCGGGCGAGATCCGGCTGACGTCGCCGAACCAGTAGCGGTCCAGCATCACGTCGCCCACCACCAGCACACGTGCGCGTGCGAGATCGGGCAGCGTCGCGCGGGCGCTCATCTGCCAGCTCCGGTCGGCGCGTTGGGCTGAGCACGTCCGATCGGGTAATACTCTATTCCCGCGCGCGCGAGGTCAGCCGGCTCGTACAGGTTGCGGCCGTCGAACACCACCGGCGTTCGCAGCCGTGCACGCAGCTCGGCGAAATCCGGGCTGCGAAACTCCTTCCATTCGGTGACGATCGCCAGCGCATCGGCTGCGTCGAGGGCCGCGAGCGGCGCGTCGGCGTACGCGATCCGGTCGCCGAAGACGCGGCGCGCCTCCGGCATCGCCGCCGGATCGTATGCGCACACGGCGGCGCCGCGTCCAAGCAGATCCTCGATCAGCACCCGGCTCGGCGCCTCGCGCATGTCGTCGGTGCCCGGCTTGAACGCGAGCCCCCACAGCGCGAATCGCCGCCCGGCGAGGTCCTCGCCGAAGCGCCGCACGATCTTGCGCGACATCACGCGCTTCTGCGCGTCGTTCGCGCGCTCGACCGCAGCGAGCACGTCGAGCGACACGCCGGCTTCGCGGGCGGTGCGCACGAGCGCCTTGACGTCCTTCGGAAAGCACGATCCGCCATAGCCGACGCCCGGGTAGAGGAAGTGATATCCGATGCGCGGGTCGGCGCCGATGCCGCGCCGCACCAGCTCGATGTCGGCGCCTGCGCGCTCTGCGAGGTTCGCGAGCTCGTTCATGAACGAGATCCGCGTGGCGAGCATGGCGTTCGCCGCGTACTTGGTCAGCTCCGCCGAGCGCACGTCCATCAGGATCAGGCGCTCGCGGTTGCGCTGGAACGGCGCGTACAGCGCGCGCATGATCCGCGCAGCCTCCACGTCTTCGGTGCCGACGATGATGCGGTCCGGACGCATGAAGTCCTCGACCGCCGCGCCCTCCTTCAGGAATTCCGGATTCGAGACGACCGCGAACGGCAGCGACACGCCGCGCGCTGCCAGCTCGGCAGCGATCGCGCGTCGCACGCGGTCCGCCGTGCCGACCGGAACGGTCGACTTGTCGACCACGACCCGGTAGCCGTCCATGTGCCGGCCGATGCTGCGCGCGGCCGCGACCACGTGTTCGAGATCTGCGGCACCGTCCTCGTCGGGCGGCGTGCCGACCGCGATCAGCTGCAACGCGCCGAAGCGCACCGCCTCTGCGGCATCGGTCGTGAAGGCAAGGCGCCCGGCGGCCGCGTTGCGCGCCACCAGCGGCGCGAGGCCCGGCTCGTGGATCGGGATTTTGCCGGCGCGCAGCATTCCGATCTTGCGCGCATCGACGTCCAGGCAGACGACTTCGTTGCCGACCTCGGCAAGACAGGCCCCGGCCACGAGACCGACGTATCCGGTGCCGATGACGGTGATCTTCATGATCCGGAGCGGGTAGTGGACAGTAGGCAGTAGGCGGTCGCGCGTCGCCGCGCCAGCGCTCGACGGCCGAGCCTGAGAGCGATCTGCTTCACGGCGTTATATCCGAGCACGACGGCATTCGCACGCTGCCGGCCTACTGTCGACCGTGCACTGCCCTCTGTCTGCTGCCTTTCACGCGGCATCGAATTCCTCGGTACGCCGCGGCGGATACGTCTCCCAGCCGCCGCACGCCGGGCACTGCCAGTAGAACTGGCGCGCGCGAAAGCCGCACGTCTCGCAGCGGTAACGGGCGAGCCGGCGGGTGTGTCCGTGCACCAGGCTGCGCACCATCTCCAGCTCGGGACGCCGCTCCGCGGGCGCCGTGAGCAGCTGCGCCTCGAGCAGCCGGTCGAGTCCGAGCAGCGTCGGGTTGCGGCGCAGCTCGTCGCGCACGAGCTCGTAGGCCGCCTGCGGCCCTTTCGCGTCGATGCTGAGCTGGAACACCACATCGAGCAGGTCGAGCGAAGGATGGGCCGCGAGATAGCCGCGCAACAGCGTCAGGCCCTGCTCGGTTTCGCCGCGCGCCTGGAAGCTCTTCAGCAGGCGCTGCGCCACCAGCGCGAGGTAGCTCGGGTTCTGTGCCTCGATGCGCTGCCAGTGCTCGATCGCCCCGGCGTGGTCGCCGGCCGTGGCGGCCAGGTCCCCCGCGAGGATGCTCGCGCGCACGCACTTGCGGTTGGCGCGCAGCGCGTCGTCGAGGCGGGTGCTCGCCACCTCCGGGCGCGAGTGGTTGATCTCCTGCGCGGCGAGCTCGCAGTAGAAGTTCGCGATCTCCCTCTGCCAGCTCTGCCCCGAGTCGCGCTCGAGCTCGCGCGCGACGTCGATCGCCTTGTCCCAGTCCTTTTCCTGCTGGTAGATGTCAAGCAGGTTCTTGAGTGCGGTGGCCCGGTGCGGCCCTTCGCGCAGCCGCACGAAGACCTCCTCGGCCCGGTCGAGCAGCCCCGCCTTCAGGTAGTCCTGCCCGAGCTCGTAGAGCGCGAGCACCCGCTGCTCCCGAGCGATGTCGGAGCGCTCGAGCAGGTTCTTGTGCATGCGGATCGCCCGCTCGGTCTCTCCGCGCCGGCGGAAGAGGCTCCCCAGCGCGAAGTGCAGCTCGACGGTCTCGGGATCGACCCTCGCCACCTCGATGAACGCCTCGATCGCCTTGTCGGGCTGCTCGTTCAGGAGGAAGTTCAGGCCGGTGAAGTAGGAGCGCGGGACGCGCCGCGACTCGGTCACCAGATGCTTGATGTCGATGCGCGCTGCGAGCCAGCCGAGCGCGAAAAACGCCGGAAACGCGATCAGCCACCAGAATTCGAGCTCGGGCACGTAACGCTCGCCCCGGCTACAGCGGCGGCGGCGCGACGTCGCCCGGCGCCGCCGGCTGCTCCCGCTCCGCGGGGCCGGCCGGACGCAGCCGTAGCTCCTTTTTCAGGCCGGCGATCTCGCGCCGGCGCCGGATGAACGCCGGAACGCACGCGGCCAGGCCGGATAGGGCACCCAGCGCGAACGCAGCCAGCACCACCAGGATCAGCGGCCCCTGCCACGCCTGCCCGAAATAGAAGTTCACCGTGACCGGATCGGCGTTCTTGAGGGCGAGCAGAAGCAGGAGCAGGAACACCACCACCCAGAGGACGGTGGACAGAACGCGCAGAATCGACATACGGTGTCAGTCCGTGCGGGCGTCGCGGCGGCGGTGCGGCACCGGGGGTGCGACGCCAACGCCCGCCGCGCTCGTCGCATCAGCGCTGCGGCTGCGCCTGGCGCACCTCGGGCGGCGCGGCCGGCTGCTCGGACGACGCTTCCTGGCCATCGACGCGCTCGCGCAGCTCCTTCCCGGCCTTGAAGTGCGGCACGTACTTCTCCGGCACGTGTACCCGCTCCCCCGACTTCGGGTTGCGCCCGACGCGCGCCGGCCGGTGGTTCAGCCCGAAGCTACCGAATCCGCGGATCTCGATGCGCTGGCCGCCGACGAGGCTGTGCGTCATGGCATCCAGGATCATCTTCACCGCGTATTCGGCGTCCTTCGCCACCAGCTGCGGATAGCGCGCCGCGAGCCGCGCGATCAGCTCCGACTTGGTCATCCGCTCCCTCCGTCAGTTCTGCGGATTCTTGGTATCGAGCTTCGCCTTGAGCAGCGCGCCGAGATTAGTGCTGCCGGTGCTCGCCGACTCGCTCTGCAGCCGCTTCATCGCCGCGTCCTGCTCGGCCACGTCGCGCGCCTTGATCGACAGGTTGATGCTGCGGTTCTTGCGGTCGACGTTGATGATCATCACCTGCACCGCGTCGCCTTCCTTGAGGTGCGTGCGCGCATCCTCGACGCGGTCGCGCGCGACCTCGGAGGCGCGCAGGTACCCTCGACGTCGCCGCCGAGCGAGACGACCGCGCCCTTCGCATCGACGCTCTTCACGGTGCCGGCGACAACCGAGCCCTTGTCGTGGGTCGCGATGAAGCTCGAGTACGGGTCGCCTTCGATCTGCTTGACCCCGAGCGAGATGCGTTCGCGCTCGACGTCGATCGACAGCACTACCGCCTCGATCTCCTCGCCCTTCTTGAACTGCTTGACCGCCTCCTCCCCGCTCGCGCTCCACGAGAGATCGGAGAGGTGCACCAGCCCGTCGATGCCGCCCGGCAGCCCGATGAAGATGCCGAAGTCGGTGATCGACTTGATCTGACCCTTGACGCGCTCGCCCTTGCGGTGGTTCTGCGCGAACTCCTCCCACGGGTTCGGTTTGCACTGCTTCATGCCAAGCGAGATGCGGCGCCGGTCCTCGTCGATCTCGAGGATCATGACCTCGACCTCGTCGCCGACCTGGACCACCTTGGACGGATGCACGTTCTTGTTGGTCCAGTCCATCTCGGAGACGTGCACCAGGCCCTCGATGCCCGAGTCGATCTCGACGAACGCCCCGTAGTCGGTGAGGTTGGTGACCTTGCCGAACAGGCGCGTGCCGGTCGGGTAGCGCCGCGACAGGCCGACCCACGGATCGTCGCCGAGCTGCTTCAGGCCGAGCGATACGCGGTTCTTTTCCTGGTCGAAGCGCAGCACCTTCGCCTGCACCTCGTCGCCGACCGTCAGCACCTCGGAGGGGTGCTTCACCCGGCGCCAGGCGAGATCTGTGATGTGCAGCAGCCCGTCGATGCCCCCCAGGTCGACGAACGCGCCGTAGTCGGTGATGTTCTTGACGATGCCCTTGACGACCGTGCCCTCCTGCAGCGTGGCGAGCAGCGCCTCGCGCTCGGCGCCGGCGGTCTGCTCCAGCACCGCGCGGCGCGAGACCACGACGTTGTTGCGCTTGCGGTCGAGCTTGATGACCTTGAACTCCAGCTGCTTGCCCTCGTAGGGCGAGGTGTCCTTCACCGGACGAAGGTCGACCAGCGAGCCCGGCAGGAACGCGCGGATGCCGTTGATCATGACGGTCAGTCCGCCCTTGACCTTGCCGGAGATGACGCCCTGGACGGGCTCGCTGGACTCGAGCGCCTTCTCGAGCTCGAGCCATGCGGCGAGGCGCTTCGCCTTGTCGCGCGAGAGCCGTGTTTCGCCATAGCCGTCCTCGAGGGCCTCGATTGCGACCGGGACGAAGTCGCCCGGCTTGACGTCGATCTCGCCCCGGTCGTTGCGGAACTCGTCGAGGGGAATGAAGCTCTCTGACTTGAGGCCGGCGTTGACGACCACGAAGTTCTGGTCGACGCGCACCACTTCCGCAGTGATGACCTCGCCGACGCGCATCTCCTTGCGATTCAGGCTCTCTTCGAACAGCGCGGCGAAGCTTTCCTGGGGTGCCACTGCGGCAGAAACATTAGGCATAAGAGACAGTTACCTGAGCTGGACCCGACCGGCACGGCCGGGGTTGGTTGCACACCGACGACGCAGCCGGGCGGCCCGTCGTCACCTCGAACCGGCGCGCTCGCCGTGCCAGGCGAGCACCCGGGCGACCGCATCGTCGACGCCAAGCGCCGTCGTGTCGAGCAGTCGCGCGTCGGGCAGTTGCCTGAGCGGCGCGACGGGTCGCTCGGCGTCCCCGTGCGTCGCGCGCTCGCAACTCGCGCACTAGAATTTCAATGCTAGCAGGGATTCCTTTTTCCATCAACTGCTTATAGCGGCGCCCCGCGCGTGCGCCGGGGCTTGCCGTCAGGAATACCTTGAGGCCAGCGTCCGGAAACACGATGGACCCCATATCGCGCCCTTCGGCCACCAGGCCGGGCGGCATTCGGAATGCGCGCTGCCGGGCGAGCAGCGCCGCCCGGACCTCCGGGACGCCCGCCACGCGCGAAGCTCCGGCTGAGCACTCCTCGGTCCGTATCGCCTCGGTGACCCGATCGCGGCCCAGAAAGACCTCCCCCGCCTCGAAGCGCACGTCCAGCCGCTCGGCAAGCGCGACCAGCCCGGCGGCATCCGCCCAGCCGACCCCCGTTCGCAGGGCCACGAGCGCGACCAGCCGGTAGAGCGCGCCGCTGTCGAGGTAGTGCCAGCCGAGGGCGGCAGCCACCGCCTGTGCTACGGTGCCCTTGCCGGAGGCCGAGGGTCCGTCGATCGCGATCACCGGGACGCCCGAGCTCACGGGCACGCCTCTGCAATGCGCAGCCCGGCCGTGCGCGCAAGCGCGACGAACCCCGGGAACGATGTCGCGACGTTGGCGCAGTCGCGGACCGTGACCGGCGCGCCGGCCACGAGCCCCGCCATCGCAAAGGCCATCGCGATGCGGTGATCGCCGTGCGCGTCGACCGTTCCGCCGCCGACTGCGCCACCCTCGATCACGATGCCGTCGTCGGCGGGGGCTGCGCGCACGCCGAGCAGCGCGAGACCGTCGGCCATGACCTGGATGCGGTCGGACTCCTTCACGCGCAGCTCGGCCGCGCCGCGCAGCACGGTGCGCCCGCGCGCGCATGCCGCGGCGACGAACAACGCCGGGAACTCGTCGATCGCGAGCGGCACCAGCCGCTCGGGAATCTCGATGCCTGTGAGCCGCGCGGCGCGCACCCGAACGTCGCCGACCGGCTCGCCGCCGACCGCCCGTTCATTCGCCACCGCGAGGTCGGCACCCATCAGGCGCAGGATCTCGATGACGCCGGCGCGCGTCGGGTTGAGCCCGATGTGCTCGAGGGTGACGTCGGAGCCTTCGGCGATGCTCGCGCCCACCATGAAGAACGCAGCCGAGGAGATGTCGGCCGGGACCTCGATGTCGGCCGCGCGCAGCTCGCCTCCGCCGGTGAGCTCGATCGTTGCGCCCTCGCGCCGCACGGCGTAGCCGAATCCGGCCAGCATGCGTTCGGTGTGGTCGCGCGTGGGCGCCGGCTCGGTGACGCGCGTCGTTCCGTTGGCATAGAGCGCGGCGAGCAGCAGCGCCGATTTCACCTGGGCGCTCGCGACCGGCAGCGCGTAGTCGATCGCGCGCAGACGCGGGTTGCCATGGATGCGCAGCGGCGGCCGCCCGCCCGTGGCGGTCTCGATCCGCGCCCCCATAAGCGCGAGCGGGTCGGCGATGCGCCGCATCGGGCGGCGCCGCAGGCTCGCGTCGCCGTCGAGCTCGGCGTCGAACGGCTGGGCGGCAAGGAGGCCCGTGATCAGCCGCATCGACGTGCCCGAGTTGCCGCAGTCGAGCACCTGCTGCGGCGCCCGGAGGCCGCGCATGCCGACGCCGTGCACGGTGACGCGGCCGCGGTCCGGACCATCGATCGCGACGCCCAGCGCGCGGAACACGTTCATCGTCGCGAGCGCGTCCTCGCCCTCCAGGAACCCCCCGATGCGGGTCGTCCCGCGCGCAATCGAGCCGAGCATGATCGCCCGATGCGAAATCGACTTGTCGCCCGGCACGCGCACGCAGCCGCGCAGGGCACCGCCCGGCTGGACCGCGAACGCGAGCGTCATTGCCGCTCGAGCCAGCGGTTGCGCGCGGCGCGCGCGCCGTCGAACAGACGCTCGAGCCCCCGCAGCATCGCCGGCGGCGAGCAGCGCGCGCACCTCGCGCAGGACCTCGCCGTAGCGGTCGAGCTCGTCGATGAGCGCCGCGCGGTTCGCGATGCAGATGTCGCGCCACATCTCGGGATGGCTCGAGGCGATCCGGGTGAAGTCGCGAAAGCCGCTCGCCGCGTAGTCGAACAGTTCCTGCGCGCCGGCGCGCGTCGCGATGTCGTGCACCAGCGCATAAGCGAGCACGTGCGGCAGATGGCTCACGGCGGCGAAGACCCGGTCGTGGGCCTCCGGAGTCATCTCGCGCACCTCGGCGCCACACGCGCGCCAGAGCGCGTGCACACGCGCCGCCGCGGCGGCGTCGGTCTCGGCGAGCGGGGTGAGCACGGTGCGCTTGCCGTCGAACAGATCGGCGCGCGCAGCCGCCACGCCGGAATGCTCGGCGCCGGCGATCGGATGCCCCGGCACGAAGCGCGCAAAGGCCGCCCCGAGCGCCGCGCGCGCGGCGGCGACCACGTCGCTCTTCGTGCTGCCCGCGTCGGTGACCACCGTATCCGCGCCGAGGTGCGGTGCAATCTCCGCGAGCACCGCCGCGGTCTGGCCGACCGGCATGGCGAGGAACACGAGGTCGGCGCCGTGCACCGCGTCCGCCGCGGCGGCGGCATCGATCACGCCGAGCGCGCGCGCGCGCTCGACGTTGGCGCGCGAGCGGCCCACGCCGACGACGCGCGCGACCGCATTCGCCCGCCGCGCCGCGAGCGCGAACGAGCCGCCGATCAGTCCGACGCCGACGACGACGAGCTTGCCGATCTTCGCCACGCGAAACGTCGCGCGAACGCGCGCCTCGTCCCGTCGCTCACGCGAGCGCCCGCCCGAGGGCCGCGAGGAAGCGCTCGTTCTCCTCGTGCAGGCCGACGGTCACGCGCAGGTGGTCGGGCATGGCGTAGCCGGCGACCGGGCGCACGATCACGCCCTGCTCGAGCAGTCCCTGGAACACCGCCGCGGCCCGGCTCGCGCCATCGCGCCGCGGAATGGCGACGCTCACGAAGTTGCCGTACGGGGGATCAATCGAGACCGAGCCGCCTGAAGCCGTCGGTGAGCCGCGTCATGCCGGCGACGTTGAGCGCGTAGCTCTGCGCCACGAACGACTCGTCGTCGAGCGCGGCAATCGCCGCGACGAGCGCGAGGTTGTTCACGTTGAAGGGCTGGCGCACGCGGTTCAAGAGCGCCGCCACCTCCGGATGGCAGAGCGCGTAGCCGACCCGCAGCCCGGCCAGCCCGTAGGCCTTGGAGAAGGTGCGGGTCACCACGAGATTGGCATGGCGCTCGAGCCAGGCGACGCTCGGGCAGCGCAGCTCCGGCGCCAGGTACTCGTTGTAGGCCTCATCCAGTACGACCACGACGTCGCGCGGGACCCGCCGCAGGAACGCCTCGAGCGCCTCGGCCGCGACCATGGTGCCGGTCGGGTTGTTCGGATTCGCGATGAACACCACCCGGGTCTCCGGGGTGATCGCACCGAGCATCGCCGGCAGGTCGTGACCCCAGTCCTTCGCCGGCACGACGATGCTGCGCGCGCCGCGCGCCTGCGTCGCGAGCGCGTACACCGCAAACGCGTGCGCTGAGAAGACCGCGGCGCGCCCCGGCGCCAGGAATGCGCTCGCCACCATCTCGAGCACGTCGTTCGAGCCGTTGCCGAGCACCACCGCCTCGATCGGCACGCCGAGCCGCGCGCCGATCGCCTTGGCGAGGTCGAAGCCGTCCGGGTAGCGCGCGAGCTCGGCGAGCGCCGCCCCGACCGCGGCGCGCGCGCGCGGCGAGATGCCGAGCGGGTTCTCGTTCGAGGCGAGCTTCACGATGCGCGCCTCGTCGAGCCCCATCTCGCGTGCGAGCTCGGTGATCGGCTTGCCCGGCTGGTACGGCGCGATCGCGCGGACGTAGGCGGGGGAGCGCTCGCACAGGTCGAGCGGCGTCGGAGGCATCGAGATGCGCTTGGCGTGCATGGTTCCCCCGCTCACGGCGCTGCGCTCGGGTAGGAGCCGAGGATCTTTAGGAACGGCGCGATGCCGCGCAGCTCGGCGAGCGCAGCGGCGACCGGCACGTCGGTCGCATGGCCCTCGACGTCGACGAAGAACATGTATTCCCAGACCGCCTGCCGCGACGGCCGCGACTCGATGCGCGTCATCGACACCGCGTGGCGCGCGAGCGGCGAGAGCAGCGCATGCAGCGCACCGGGACGGTTCGGCACCGACATCACGAGCGAGGTCCGGTCGCGCCCGCTCGGGTCCGGCGCGAGGCCGCCGAGCACCGCGAACCGCGTCATGTTCCGCGGGTCGTCCTCGATGTTGGGTGCGACAATCGCAAGCTCGTAGCGCTGCGCGGCGAGCGCGGGGCCGATCGCGCAGGCATCCGCTTCGGCCGCGGCGCGCCGCGCCGCCTCGGCATTGCTCGCCACCGCCACGCGCTCGGCCTGCGGCAGGTGCCGGGCGAGCCAGCCGCGGCACTGCGCGAGCGACTGCGCGTGCGAGTACACGCGGCCGATCCTCTTCGGCGTGGGCTGCGCCGCGAGCAGGTTCTGGTGCACGCGCAGCACGATCTCGGCGCAGATCCTGAGCGGCGTCGCGAGCAGCAGGTCGAGCGATATGCCGACCGCGCCCTCGGAGGAGTTCTCGACCGGAATGACGGCGAAGCCGACCGCGCCGGTCTCGGCGGCGCGGAACACCTCGTCGATCGTGTCGAGCGCCACCGTCTCCACCGACCCGCCGAACTGCTTGGCGACCGCCATCTCGCTGAAGGTACCCGGCGGGCCGAGGTAGGCGATCCGCAGCGGCTCCTCGAGTGCGCGGCAGGCCGAGATCAACTCCGCCAGGATCCGGCCGAGCGCCTCGTCCGGCACCGGGCCCGGATTCGCGGCGGCGGCCCGGCGCAGGATGTCCGCTTCGCGCTCCGGGCGGTACGCCGGCGCGCCGCCCTTCAGCCTGCCGATCGCCGCGGCATGGCGCGCACGCTCGTTCACCAGGCGCACGAGCTCGGCGTCGAGCGCGTCGATCGCCGCCCGGTGCTCGGCGATCGGATCGGCACGGGAGCCGCTGTCGCCCTCGCTCATTCGCTTCGCCCGCCCGGTGTCGCGCGCCGCATCTCAAGCGCCAGCCGGCAGGAAGCGCGCCGAGAGCACGCCCTCGATGCGGCCGATCTCGGCCAGCACGTCGGCGGACGGCCGGCTGTCGACGTCGAGCAGCGTGTATGCCAGCTCGCCGCGCGACTTGTTGATCATGTTGTGGATGTTCAGCCGGTGCTCGCCCATCGCGGCGGAAATCTGTCCCACCATGTTCGGCACGTTCGCGTGCGCGATCGCCACGCGGAACGGCGCCTCGCGCGCCATCGCGACCTCGGGGAAGTTGACCGAATTTGTCACGTTGCCGTTCTCCAGGAAGTCGCGCACTTGATCGACCACCATCACCGCGCAGTTGTCCTCGGCCTCGCGCGTCGAGGCGCCGAGGTGCGGCAGCGCGATCACGCCGGGACGGCCGGCGAGCCGCGTGCTCGGGAAGTCGGTCACGTAGTACTTGAGCCGCTGTACCGCGAGCGCCTCGACGACCGCGGCGTCGTCGACGATGCCCTCGCGCGAGAAGTTGAGCAGCACCGTGCCGGGCCGCACGAGCGCGAGATTGTCCGCATTCACCAGATGGCGCGTCGCCGGCACGAGCGGTACGTGCAGCGTGACGTACTCGCAGTTCTTCAGCACCTCGTCGATCGAGTGCGCCTTGCGCACCTGCGACGGCAGGCTCCAGGCGGCGTCGACGGTGAGCTCGGGATCAAGGCCGAGCACCTTCATGCCCAGGCGGATCGCGGTGTCGGCCACCAGGCTGCCGATCTTGCCGAGCCCGACGACGCCGAGCGCGTGGTGCGGGAGCTCGGTGCCCGCGAACGCCTTCTTCCCCTCCTCGACGCGTGCGTTGAGCGCCGCCTCGTCGGCGTCGCGCAGCCCGGCGACGAACGCGAGCGCCGGTACGAGGTTGCGCGCGGCCATCAGCATCCCGGCGAGCACGAGCTCCTTCACCGCGTTCGCGTTCGCGCCCGGCGCGTTGAACACCGGTACGCCACGCGCGCTCATCGCGCCGACCGGGATGTTGTTGGTGCCGGCGCCGGCGCGCCCGATCGCGCGCACCGAATCCGGGATGTCCATGCGGTGCATGTCCGCCGAGCGCACCAGGATCGCCTCCGGGCGCGCGACGTCCTTCGCGACATGGTAGACCCCGGGCGGAAACCGCTTCAGTCCGACCGGCGAGATCTGGTTGAGCACCAAAATGTCGTGGCGTTCAGGCCGCATGTTCAAGCCGCGTCTTTCGAGCGGCGCCGGTTCACGCAAGGTTCGGGTCGCAAGAGTGGGAGCGTACGCCGCCGGCGCAACGGTCTAGCCGTGCCGCGCCTCGAACTCGCGCATGTAGTCCACCAGCCGCTGCACGCCGTCGACCGGCATCGCATTGTAGATCGAAGCGCGCATGCCGCCGACCGACCGGTGCCCTTTCAGCTGCACCATTCCGCGCTCGGACGCGCCCTTCAGAAAGGCCGCGTCGAGCGCCTGATCGGCAAGCGTGAACGGGACGTTCATGCGCGAGCGGTCGGACTTGCGCACCGGGCTGCGGTAGAACGCCGAGGCGTCGAGCAGGTCATACAGCAGCTTCGCCTTGGCGACGTTGCGCCGCTCGATCTCGGCGAGCCCGCCCTGGCGCTTGAGCCACTCGAACACCAGACCGGCGATGTACACGGCGTAGGTCGGCGGCGTGTTCGACATCGACTGCGCGTCGGCGTGCACCTTGTAGTCGAGCATGCCCGGCGTGCCCTTCGCGGCTCGTCCGAGCAGACTCTCGCGCACGATCACGATCGTGAGGCCGGCTGGGCCGATATTCTTCTGCGCGCCGGCGTAGATCAGGCCGTACCTGCCGACCTCCACCGGCCGCGACAGGATGTGCGAGGACATGTCGGCCACCAGCGGCACACCGCCGGTCGCGGGCACCCAGTGCAGCTCCACCCCGCCGATCGTCTCGTTCGAGCATACGTGCACGTACGCGGCGTCCGGATCGAGCTTCCAGTTCGCCTGCGCGGGCATGTAGGTGTAGTTCGCATCGGCCGCGCTCGCAGCGACGTTCACGCGGCAGAACCTCTGCGCCTCCTTGATGGCCTTCTTCGACCACTCGCCGGTGTCGATGTAGTCCGCGCCCGCCCTACCGGCAAGCAAGTTCATCGGCACCATCGCGAACTGCAGCGTCGCGCCGCCCTGCAGGAACAGCACCTGGTACCCGGCCGGGATCTCCATCAGCTCGCGCAGCGCGGCCTCCGCCCGCTCGGCGATGGCAATGAACTCGGGCCCGCGATGGCTCATCTCCATCACGCACATGCCGCTACCGTGCCAGTCGAGCATCTCCTCGGCGGCCTGCCGCAGGACCTCCTCGGGCAGCACCGCCGGACCGGCGGAGAAGTTGATCACTCGGCTCACTGCTCGCTTCCTCCCGGTTGGTCTTCGCCGTTCGCGCCCAGGCTGACGTTGCCATTGCCGTTCTCGCCCGCCTCGTCCTCGGTCTCGACGATGCGCTCGATGCCCGCGAGGCGCGTGCCGGCGTCCAGGCTGATCAGACTCACGCCCTGCGTCGAGCGCCCCATCTCGCGGATCTGCGCCACCGCGGTGCGGATAAGCACCCCGCCGGTCGAGATCAGCATGATCTCATCCCTGTCGTCAACCAGCACCGCGCCGACGAGCTTGCCGTTGCGCTCGGAGGTCTGGATCGCGATCATGCCCTGTGTCCCGCGGCCGTGCCGCGTGTATTCGGCGATCGGCGTGCGCTTGCCGAATCCGTTCTCGGTAGCGGTGAGCACCGTCTGGTTCTCGTCGGCGGCGGCCAGCATCGAGATTACGCGCTGGTCCTCGCCGAGGCGCATGCCGATGACCCCGCGCGCCTGCCGTCCCATCGGCCGCACGTCGTCCTCGGCGAAGCGCACCGCCTTGCCGGCGTCCGAGAAGAGCATCACGTCGTGCCTCCCGTCGGTGATGGCGACCCCGACTAGATAGTCGTCCTTCTCCAGGGCGACCGCAATGATGCCCTTCTTCATCGGCCGCGAGAACTCGGTGAGCGGCGTCTTCTTGACGGTTCCACGCGCGGTCGCCATGAAGACGAAGTGCTCGGCGTCGAAGCTCTTCACCGGCAGCACCGCGTTGATGCGCTCGTCCTCCTCGAGCGGAAGCAGGTTGACGATCGGCTTGCCGCGGCTCTGCCGGTGGCCCTGCGGCACCTCGTAGCCCTTCAGCCAGTAGACCCGACCGCGGCTGGAGAAGCACAGCATGTAGTCGTGCGTGTGCGCGACGAAGAGGCGGTCCACGAAGTCGTTCTCCTTGGTCGCCGCCGCCTGGCGGCCGCGCCCGCCGCGGCGCTGGGCGCGGTAGTCGGCGAGCGGCTGCGCCTTGATGTAGCCGGCGTGCGAGAACGTGATCACGACATCGGACGGCGTGATCAGGTCCTCGAGCACGATGTCCTCGGCGTTGTGCACGATCTCGCTGCATCGCTCGTCGCCGTACTGGTCGCGGATCTCGCCGAGCTCGCGGCGGATGATGTCGGTGATGCGCGCAGGCTTCGCCAGAGTATCCAGATAGTCGGCGATGCGCTCGAGCAGATCGCGATAGTCGGCGAGGATCCTGTCCTGCTCGAGGCCGGTCAGCCGCTGCAGCCGGAGCTCGAGGATCGCCTGCGCCTGCGTTTCCGACAACCGGTAGCCGGCCGGCGTCATGCCGAGCGCCGGATCGAGATCCTCGGGCTTGGACGCGTCCGAGGCGGCGCGGGCGAGCATCTGCTCGACGACCGGCGAGCGCCACGGCCGCTCGAGCAGCTTCTGCTTTGCCTCGGCCGGGGTCTGCGCGGCCTTGATGAGCGCGATGATCTCGTCCACGTTCGCGAGCGCGATCGCGAGACCCTCCTGCAGGTGCGCCTTGCGACGCGCCTCGTGCAGCTCGTGGACCGTGCGCCGGGTGACGACCTCGCGCCGGTGCTGCAGGAAGGCGACGAGCGCCTGCTTCAGGTCGAGCAGCCGCGGCTGTCCGTCGACCAACGCCACCATGTTGATGCCGAACGAGTCCTGGAGCTGCGTCTGCTTGTACAGATTGTTCAGCACAACCTCGGGCAGCTCGCCGCGCTTGAGCTCGATCACGACGCGCATGCCGGACTTGTCGGACTCGTCCTGGATGTGCGCAATGCCCTCCAGGCGCTTCTCGTGCACGAGCTCGGCGATGCGCTCGAGCAGCGCCTTCTTGTTGACCTGGTAGGGCAGCTCGTCGACCACGATCGCCTGACGGCTGGTGCGGTCGAGCTCCTCGAAATGGGTGCGCGCGCGCATGACCACGCGGCCGCGCCCGGTCAGGTAGGCTTCGTGCACGCCCGCAAGCCCGTAGATCAGCCCGCGGGTCGGGGAAATCTGGCGCCTGCACGATCTTGATCAGCGCGTCGATCCCGATCGAGCCATCGTCTAGCAGAGCGAGGCACGCGTCGACGATCTCGCGCAGGTTGTGCGGCGGGATGTTGGTCGCCATGCCGACCGCGATTCCGGACGAGCCGTTGATCAGCAGGTTGGGAATGCGCGCCGGCAGCAGCGACGGCTCGCGCTCCTTGCCGTCGTAGTTGGGGACGAAGTCGACCGTCTCCTTGTCGATATCGGCCATCAGCTCGGCGGCGATGCGCTCGAGGCGGCACTCGGTGTAGCGCATCGCGGCTGGGTTGTCGCCGTCGACCGAGCCGAAGTTGCCCTGGCCGTCGATCAGCGGGTAGCGCAGGCTGAAATCCTGCGCCATGCGGACCAGCGTGTCGTAGATCGCCGCGTCGCCGTGCGGGTGGAACCGGCCCATCACGTCGCCCACGACCCGGGCGCACTTGACGTAGGGACGATTCCACTGGTTGTTCGCCTCGTGCATGCCGTAGAGCACGCGCCGGTGCACGGGTTTCAAGCCGTCGCGCACGTCGGGCAGGGCGCGCCCGACGATCACGCTCATCGCATAGTCGAGGTAGGAGCGCCGCATCTCCTCCTCGAGGCTGATCGGCAGCGTCTCCTTGGCGAACTGGTCCATCACTGTGGCAGGCCCCCGGCGCACCCGCCCGGGCGGGCGGGCGGGGCACCGCGCGCCTGACCCCGGCTCGGGTCAAAAAGAGTGGAATCTTACCATTGCGCACGACCCTCGGCGACGCAGGCACACGCGCCCGACCGCTACTTCGGAGCCCCGGCGGCGCCTCCAGCGCGCTACCGGGAGCGCTTCCATGCGGCGCATTGGTTGGTGTACCATTCGCGCGTCTGGCCGGCGGGCGGCCGCAGGCGGGTCAGCCCGGCGCCGTGAAACAGCGAAGAACGAAGCCACAACACACACGCCACAGGGGGTGCCCTTTGAACGCCATGCTCAAGAGTCTCAGCACGATCGGCGTAGCCGCGTCCTGCCTCGCCGTCCTGCCCGCCGCCGCGCAGGCGCCGGCTCCGAAAGGCCCGCTGGGCGGCCCGGAGGCCTACGTGATCGATACGGCCGGTGCGATCGTGAAGAACCCGTTCGGCCTGTGCTGGCGCACCAGCCAATGGAGCCCGGCCAACGCGGCGTGCGAGTGCGACAAGGACATCCTGCCGCGCGCGCGCTGCGCGCCGCCCGCGCCAAAGCCGGCCGCGGCACCCGCGCCGAAGCCGGCCCCCGCACCGGCGCCGGCGCCGGCTGCGAAGCCTAAGGTGTGCGACTTCACCGCCGCGCTGACCGGTGACGCCACGTTCGACTTCGACAAGGCGGTGCTGAAGCCTGCCGCGCGCGCCCAGCTCGATCGCGATGTCGTCGGGCGCCTCGGCACGTGCCGGTCCATCACGGTCATCAACGTGAACGGCCACACCGACCGCATCGGCAGCGCCGCATACAACCAGAAGCTCTCCGAGCGCCGCGCCGCGGTCGTGCGCGACTACCTGGTGAGCAAGGGCGTCGATCGCAGCAAGATCGAGACCTTCGGCTACGGCAAGACCACGCCGATCAAGTCGTGCCCCGACACCAAGGACTTCAAGGCGCTGGTCGCCTGTCTGGCGCCCAACCGCCGCGCCGAGGTCCAGGTCAAGGGTCCGGCGAGGTAGGTTCCGCCCGCGAATCAAGGGCCCCGCTCGCGAGCGGGGCTTTTTTTTGGCGCCCTGCGGTCCGGCATGAAAGCAGATGATCCGAACGGCGGAGCCGCCGATACACAGCCGGATTTCGCGATCGAGGCGAGATGGGTCGTCCCGGTCGAACCCGACGGCGTGGTGCTCGACGACCATGCCGTGCTGGTGCGCGCCGGACGCATCGCCGGGCTCGCGCCGATCGACGCGGCGCGGGCGCGCCATCCGGCCGCGCCGCGCGTGGCGCTGCCGCACCATGTGCTGCTCCCGGGGCTCGTCAATGCGCATACGCATGCAGCCATGTCGCTCATGCGCGGCCTCGCCGACGACAAGTCGCTCATGGTCTGGCTGCGCGATCACATCTGGCCGATCGAGTCGCGCCACACCTCGCAGGACATGGTGTACGACGGAACGCTGCTCGCCGCCGCCGAGATGCTGCGCGGCGGGACCACCTGCGCGAACGACATGTATTTCTTTCCGGAGGCCGCCGGCCGCGCGTTCCTCGCCGCCGGGATGCGCGCCGCCCTGGGCCTGATCGCGGTCGAGTTCCCGACGCCCTACGCCGCCGACCCGGACGACTATCTGGCGAAAGGGCTCGCGCTGCGCGACGCGTTGCGCGAAGAGCCGCGCCTCTCGTTCTGCTTCGCGCCGCACGCCCCGTACACCGTCAGCGACCGCACCTTCGGGCGGATCGGCACGATGGCGGAGGAACTCGATCTGCCGATCCACGTGCACTTGCACGAGACCGACGACGAGATCCGCGAGAGCATCGACCGGCACGGCGTACGACCGATCGAGCGGCTGCGCGCGCTCGGCTTGCTGTCGCCGCGTCTGATCGCGGTGCACGCGGTGCATCTGACCGAGAACGAGATCGAGGCACTCGGCGTGCACGGCTGCTCGGTGGCGCACTGCGCATCGTCGAACCTGAAGCTCGCCAGCGGGTTCGCGCCGACGCCGGCGCTGCTCGGCGCCGGCGTCAATCTGGCGCTCGGCACCGACGGCGCGGCGAGCAACAACCGCCTCGACATCCTGCAGGAGGCGCGCACCGCGGCGCTGCTCGCGAAGGCGGTGGCCGGCGATCCGCAGACCATGCCGGCGCACACCGCGCTGCGCTGCGCGACGCTCGCCGGCGCGCGCGCGCTCGGACTCGAGGCGGTGATCGGCTCGATCGAGCCGGGCAAGTGGGCCGACCTCTGCGCGATCTCGCTCGACGCGATCGAGACGCGGCCCTGCTTCGACCCCGTCTCGCACGTGGTGTACGCCGCCGGCCGCGAGCACGTCACCCACGTCTGGGTCGCCGGCGAGGCGGTGCTCGCCGAGCGTGCACTCGCCCGGTTGGATCCGCGGGATCTGGAGAAACTCTCGCTTTTGTGGCAGAATCGCTTCCGGGAATAAGAGCCTGTTGAAACAGACACCTGTAATCAGTCCTTCACTGCGGCGCTAGAGCAGGCGGCGCTGCGCGTCCCGCGTCCCGCGTTCTTCCATAAAGAGGGGAAAGCATGATCAAGAATGCATCAAAGCTGCTCATGGCGGCCGCCGCCGTGGCGTTCCTCGGCACGGCTCCGCAGGCGTTCGCCCAGCCGGGCATGAGCGCCAACGTGCCCAAGGGCCCGCTCGGCGGTCCGCAGGCATACGTGATCGACTCCGCGCGTCAGATCGTCAAGACGCCGTTCGGGCTGTGCGTGCGCACCGGGTACTGGACGCCCGCCGCTGGCGTGTGCGAGTGCGACAAGGACCTCATGCCGGCGGCCGCCTGCACGGTCGCCGCGGCACCGAGCCGCGCGCCCGCGCCCGCGCCGAAGCCCGTCGCGCCGGCCGCGCCGAAGCCGGTCACCCAGAAAGTCACCCTTTCGGCCGACGTGCTCTTCGACTTCGACAAGTACGCGCTCAAGCCCGAAGGCAAGGCCAGGCTCGACGAGCTGGTGAACCAGATCAAGGGCATCGCGCTCGAGGTGATCATCGGTATCGGCCACACCGACCGCATCGGCACCGAGAAATACAACCAGGCGCTTTCGGTGCGCCGCGCGGAGTCGGTCAAGGCCTACCTCGTGAGCAAGGGCATCCAGCCGAACCGGATCTATACCGAGGGCAAGGGCGAGAAGCAGCCGGTCACCGGCGACAAGTGCATGAAGATGGGCCCCGAGAGCGCGAGCAACAGGAAGCTGGTCGCGTGCCTCCAGCCCGACCGCCGCGTCGAGATCGAGGTGGTCGGCACGCGTAAGTAGCGCGACGCCGTTCGGCAACGGCAAGTCAGGAAAAGCCCAGCCCCGGCTGGGCTTTTCCGTTTGCGGCGGCGAACTCGCGCCGCGCGCGGTTGTCGGTGAGAGCATGAGCGAAGAGCCGCGCAACGCGAACGTCGATCCTGCCGAGCTCGCAAAGTTCAGCGCGCTTGCACACCGCTGGTGGGACCCGGCGAGCGAATTCCGCCCGCTGCACGAGATCAACCCGCTGCGGCTCGGGTGGATCGACGAGCGGGCAGCCCTCGCCGGCAAGCGGGTGCTCGACGTCGGCTGCGGCGGCGGCATCCTCGCCGAGGCGATGGCGCGCCGCGGCGCGCAGGTGACAGGCATCGATCTCTCCGAGCGTGCGCTGAAGGTGGCCGGGCTGCACCTGATCGAGAGCCGGCTCGCGGTCGAGTACGAGAAGATCGCCGCCGAGGACCTCGCGGTGCGCGAGCCCGCCGGCTTCGACGTGGTCACCTGCATGGAGATGCTCGAGCACGTGCCCGATCCCGCGAGCACGGTCCGGGCGTGCGCAGCGTTGCTGAAGCCCGGCGGACACGCCTTCTTCGCGACCATCAACCGCAACCCGAAGTCGTATCTGTTCGCCATCGTCGGCGCCGAATACGTGCTCAAGCTGCTGCCGAAGGGCACGCACGACTACGCGCACTTCATCAAGCCGTCCGAGCTCTCGAGCTTTTGCCGCGACGCCGGGCTCGCGCCCGAGGGCCTCATCGGGATGACCTACAATCCGCTGACGAAGATCTACTCGCTCGGCCGCGACACCGACGTCAACTACATCCTGCACGTGCGCAAGGAATGACGCGCTGTGCCGTCGACAATTGGCGGTGTCGAGCCGCGAGTGCGTGGTGGATGAGGCCCTTCGCGGTCGGCGCGAGTTTGCAGCCTGACGATTGACCCCGATAGCCGGCCACGCCGTTGATCCGCGCCGTTCTCTTCGACCTCGACGGCACGCTCGCCGACACCGCGCCCGATCTCACCGCCGCGCTGAACGCGCTGCTCGGCGAGCACGGCCGCGCGCCGGTGCCGCTCGAGCGCACCCGCCCGCTCACCTCGGCGGGGGCGCGCGGGATGCTGCAGGCCGGCTTCGGCATCGCGCCGGGGTCCTCCGAGTACGAGCCGCTCAAGGCGCGCTTCCTCGACCTGTACGGCCAGTCGGTATGCGCGCAGACGCGACTGTTTCCCGGGATGGACGCCCTGCTCGATGCGCTCGAGCGCCGCGGCCTGCGCTGGGGCGTGGTCACCAACAAGCCGGAGCGCTTCACCACTCCGCTGCTCGCCGCGCTCGGCGTCCTGCACCGCGCCGCCTGCGTGGTGAGCGGCGACACGACCGAGCGTCCCAAGCCTCACCCGGACCCTCTGCTCCACGCCGCCGGCGCCCTCGCGCTCGCGCCGACGGCATGCCTTTACGTCGGCGACGACCTGCGCGACGTCCAGGCGGCGCGGGCGGCGGGCATGCCCGTGGTCGCGGCCGGCTACGGCTACCTCGGCGACGGCGGCGAGTGCGGCTCGTGGCAGGCCGACGGGATCATCGAGCACCCGCTCGAGACCTTGAATTTCCTGTAGTCGCACCCACCTGTGCGATAATTGCAGCGGTTGCAGCAGAAGACTCGGATACCGGGGGCGACCTGGTTTCGACGTGGGTCGCGAAGCAGCACAGGGCATGCCGAGGACCAGTTCCCTCGTTAATCCACTGGAAGCCAAACAAACGCCAACGACGAGCGTTTCGCTCTCGCCGCCTAACACCGGCGAGACGCTGCACTAGCCTGCTGATGGGCTAGGCCGGGCTCCGGTCCGGTGCAGCGCCATTCACATCAGCCTCTCCGCGCGATTTGGTCGCTTGATCACGCGGATCCGTCGAAGCGACTGGCCGAGCGCAAGCCTGCCGGCCGGCGGGCGCGAAGCGAGATCCAAATGGCCAGGCTAAGCATGTAGTCCTGACTGCGGAGGGCTTGCGGACGCGGGTTCGATTCCCGCCGCCTCCACCAATAACCAGTCCAGTACAACACGCGCCGTCGCCATTCGAGCCTTGGCTACCATTCGCCGGTGACCTTCGAGCGCTACTATCGCGAAACAAATGTCGTGCCGCGGCCGGTTACCCACAGGCAGGCGCGGCCGCGTGCGAGAGAGGCGCCGCCCGCGCCTGCCTGTGGATTACCGGCATGACCCAAATCCTCAACCGTCCGCGGAAACGGGGCAACTCCACCCGAGTCTTTGGCGTTCCGTCGAAGGCCACGTATGTGAGCCCGCTGGTCCTTGAGCACTACTTGACGTCGCTCTGAAGGGATCGCCCGATCGGCGATGTAACGCGAGCCGGACCAATCCACCGCCAAGCCCGTTGTGGTTGGGACGCGGAACGATCTTGAGTTCAGTCGCTGATGTGTCTACAATGTAGATACATTTTTCAGAGGAGCACGCCATGAAAGCCGTGATCCGCAAGTGGGGGCAACAGCCCGGCGCTCCGATTGCCGAAGGCGGCGATCGACGAGGCGGCGTTCAGCGTTGAGCAGAAGGTCAACCTGACCGTGACGCCCGGGCGCATCGTGATCGAGCCTTCCGACAGGGTCGAATACGACCTCGACGAACTCGTCGAGGGCATCACCGCCAAGAACTCGCACGGCGAGGTGGGCTTCGGCAAACCCGTCGGCAAAGAGGTCCTTTGACGGCGGCACGGGGCTACGTGCCCGACGCTGGCGACGTTGTCTGGCTCGAGTTCGACCCGCAAGCCGGTCACGAGCAGGCCGGACATCGCCCAGCGCTCGAGATCAGTCCGGCGGCGTACAACGGCAAGGCCGGCTTGATGGTCTGCTGCCCCATGACGACGCGGATCAAAAGGCACCCGTTCGAGGTGCCGACCGAGATCGATGGCGTCGCGAGCGCCGTGCTCTCCGATCAGGTCAAGTCGCTCGACTGGAAGGTTCGCCGGGCGAAGAAAAAGGGCGCGGTGTCCGCTGACGTCTTGGTCCACGTGCGCGCGAAGATCAAGGCGCTGTTGCGCATTCAGTGAGGCGAGCGGCACACGCCAGGGGGCATCTCCCGGGGCAACCGGAAAAATCGAATCAGAGGAACTTCAGCGCGGACAGTGACTTATGTGGACCATGTGAATGACGCCGCCTCCACCAGACGCGAAGAGGGCCCCGAACGGGGCCCTCGGCGTTTGGGGGTGGCGCCGGGGACGCCAGCGCGCCCGAGCGCGATGGCGGTCCCAAGGAGCGACTTCATGTCGCTCCTCGGGATGGCCGGCTCGCGGATGCGCTGCGAGCCGGACACATTGCCGCCGCTGCCGCGCCGACGCGCGGCGCATCCGGATCGTCACCCCGGGAACGGCCGCCGCAATTGCTTCAGCCGCATGCGCCCGGCGGCAAGGATTTCCGCCGCCTCCGCGAGCGCCAGCGGCACGGCGCCGACTGCCCGCAGCGACTCCAGGTAGCCGGACACGGTCGCGTGAAGCACCTCGACGTCGGCGCTGGTGCGCACGCGCGAGGCCGCAACGAGGAACGGCGTCAGCAGCTCGCCCACGTCGTCGGCGACCCCGAATCCATGCGGGTGCTCGTCGGCGACGCGGTGCACGTACTGCTCGATGAGCGCCGCCACCTGCCGCTCGCTGCGGGCGTTCGTGAGTTCCGCGTAGAGGGTGCCCTGTGCCATGCCCATGAACCTTTGACACGAAAGCAAGCAAGCTCGCGGCCGGTCAACCCCCATTCGGAGCGATGGCGTGCAATTGTTCACGCACCTGCCGAACTGCCGACACTCGTCTGGCCGGAGTCGGCGAAGCGGATGCCCGCGCGGCGCGCTCCGCGTGCCCGTGCGAGAATCGCCCCGCGCGCCCCGGGATCCGGACGGAGCTTCGAGTCAAGAACTCATCTCAGAATCGCGGTCGTTCTCATTCCGGAACTCGGGTCGTACGAACGAGGGGCGAGCCCCTTGATAATCCCCCGTTCCGCAACCGCATGTGTCTGTTGAGCTAGGTTCTAGTCATCCGCGGTGCGCATCCACATCCTTTCCGACCTGCACCTGGAAGTCACGCCGTTCGCGCCGCCGGAGACGGACGCCGACGTCGTCGTGCTCGCGGGAGATATCCACAACGGCTCCGAGGGGCTCGAATGGGCCGCGCGCACGTTTCGCGGCAGGCGCGTGGTCTACGTGCCGGGGAACCACGAGTACTACGATCGCGAGTTGCTCGCCACCGCGGAAGCGCTCGCCGCCGACGCTGCGCGGCTCGGCGTCACCCTGCTGGATACGGCCGCCACGGTCATCGACGGCGTGCGCTTCGTCGGCGCGACGCTGTGGACCGACTTCTGCCTCGACGGCACCGAGCGGCGCGAGGAAGTGATGGCGCTCTCGCTGCCGTACATCGTCGACTTCCGCGCGATCCGCTACGCTGACGGCCCTTTCACGCCGGAGGCTTCGGTCGACCTCCATGTCGCCGCGCGCGCATGGCTGGAAGCCGAGCTCACCAAGCCGTTCGGAGGCACGACCGTGGTCATCACGCACCACGCGCCGCATCGGGGCAGCGTGCACGCGCGCTTCGCGCGCCATCCGGCGAATGGCGGTTTCGTGTCGGATCTTGCAGCGTTGATGGGCGGTCCGGCGCTCTGGATCCACGGCCACACCCACAACTCGTTCGACTACTGCGTCGCCGGCACGCGCGTGGTGTGCAATCCCCGCGGGTACGTCGTAGTCAAGCCGGCGCCGAAGCCCGGCGTGCCCGCGGTGGTCAAGGCGGAGAACGCGGAGTTCGATCCGGGTCTGACGGTCACGATCTGAGGCGCGCGCGGGCGGCGCGCGCCGATTTCACAGATCCGTCCAGGGCTGCTACTCTTACGCCGCATGGCCGCGGCAGGTCGGCGCGCTGCCGGCGCGGAGCGCGGCTTCCGAAACCGCTTCCGGATCCGATTCCCCAAGGCATGGCTCGCGGGCACAACGATCTCGGCGTCACGCCGCGCGCGGCCGTTCGCAGCCGCCGGCTGCGCAAGACGGCATGGTGGATCCTCGGCGTCGTGGCGTTCATCGCCGTCGCGGGCTTCCTCGTTGCGCCGCCGATCGTCAAGTCGCAGGCCGAGACGCGGCTCACGGCGCTGCTCGGCCGCGACGTCACGATCGAGCGCGTCGCGATCAACCCCTTCGCGCTGTCGGCGAAGGTTGCCGGGCTCGCCGTCAAGCCGCGCGCGGCGGACACCCCGGACAGCGCACCCCTGTTCGCGTTCGAGGAGCTGTACGCCCGGCTCTCGTACACCAGCATCGCGCGCTTCGCGCCGGTGATCGGCGAGGTCCGGCTGGTGCGGCCGGAGCTTCACCTGGTGCGCCGCGCCGACCGCTCGTACAACGTGCAGGACCTGATCGATGCGCTGCTCGACGATCCGCCGGCCGAGGAAGGTGCGCCGGCGCGCTACTCGGTGAACAACGCCCAGCTCGTCGACGGGCGCGTGACGCTCGACGACCGGCCGGAGCAGAAGCGGCACGAGGTGACCGGCATCAATCTCAACGTCCCGGCGCTGTCCAGCCTCGACGTCCACGTCGATCGGTTCGTCGAGCCGAAGCTCGAGGCGGTGATCAACGGCCACCCGCTGCGCGTCGTCGGCGAGACGAAGCCGTTCCAGGACTCGCTGGAGACGCGCCTCAGCGTCGATCTCTCCGACGTCGACCTGCCGCGCTACCTCGACTACGCGCCGATCGAGCTCGCCTTCACGCTGCCCTCCGGCCGGCTCGACGCGACGATCGAGCTCGCCTTCGTGCAGGCGCCCGGGAAAGGGGCGTCGCTGACGGTGCGCGGCGACGCGTGGGTGCGCGAGCTCGCGCTCGCCGACCGGGCCGGCCGCGAAGTGCTCGGGTTCCGGCAGCTGCACGCGCGCGTGCGCAGCCTGGACGCGTTCGGGCGCAAGGCGGTCGTCGAGCGCGTGGCGCTCGACGGGCCGCGGATCGACGTCGAGCGCGCCAAGGACGGCCGGCTCAACCTGCTCGCGCTCCTGCCGCGCGGCGACGCCCCCGCCGCACCGGTCGATACGCCGCCGTTCGCATTCGAGATCGCCGAGGTCGCGGTGACCGACGGCGCAGCCACCGTCGCCGATCTCGCGCCCGAGCCGCCGTTCCGGCGCTTGATCCGCGACCTCCGGATCCAGGCCAAGGGCGTCAGCAATGCGCCGGAACGGAAAGCGACCGTCGAGCTCCAGTTCGACTCCACGCCTGCGCCGGCGGCAGGGGCCGGCGGCGCGGCAGGCGCGGAGGGCAGCCGCGAGCCGGCCCGCTTGGTGCTCGCGGGGGAGGTCGGCCTCGTGCCCGGCACGGCGTCGGGAACGATCGAGCTCACCAACCTGCAGCTCGCCTCGCTGCACCCGTATGTCGCGGCGGCCGTCGATGCGGAGATCCGCAGCGGGCGCGCCGATGCGAGCGCGCGCTTCGATCTCGCAGTCCGCGACGGCGAAGCGGCGGGCCGCATCGGCGCGATTGCCGTGACGCTGAGCGACGTCGCGCTGCACCAGTCCGACGCGAAGACGCCGATGCTTCGGTTCGCCTCGGCGAGCGTCGCCGACGGCGAAGCCGATCTCGCGGCGCGCACGATCGCGCTCGGACAGGTCAAGCTCGATCGGCCCGCGGTCCGGATCGAGCGCGGGCCCGACGGGAGGCTCGACGCGCAGCGCATCCTGCGCACCGTCGACCCCGGCGTCGGCGCGCCCGCGACGGCTGCGGGGGCGGACGAGGCGCCCTGGACGGCGGAGATCCGCAAGCTCGCGCTCGATGCGGGCAGCGTCGCGTTCGAGGACCGGAGCGTGCACCCGGCGGTGAAGGTCGCGGTCGGCGCGCTGCGCGTGGACGTGGAGGGTATCAGCACGGCGAAGGGGGCGCGGGGCTCCGGGAGCGTGCGCGCCGGATCAACCGCTCGGGCACCCTCGCGGTGAAGGGCGAGTTCTCGCGCGCGCTCAGCGCGAAGCTCGCGCTCGATCTGCGCAACCTCGAACTCGCGCCGTTCGAGGCCTATGTCAAGCCGTATGCGGCCATCGACATCCCGCGCGGCCGGCTCTCGGCGCGGGGCACGGTCGAGGTCGACGCCGCCGACGCACCCATGGCCGCCTATCGCGGCGACCTCACCCTGCAGGATGTCGCCGTCGCCGCGGAGGGCGCCGAGGGCGAGCTCCTGCGCTGGCAGTCGCTGCGGCTCGCCGGCATCGGTGCGGCCACGCAACCGCTGCGCGTCGACATCGAGGAGATCGCGCTGGAGAACTTCTTCAGTCGGCTGGTACTCGACGCTACCGGCGCGCTCAACCTGCAGAAGCTCGCGCGGGTCCCGGCGTCGGTGCCCGGAACGCAGCCCGCGGCAGTGCCCGCCGCGCGGGCGCCGAGTGCGTCGGACCAGGTCACCGCCGCGCGATCCTCGCTCGCCGCGGCACGCCAGGCGGTGGACTGGCTGCGCGTGGGCCGCGTGCGGCTCGCCGGCGGCAACGTCGACTTCAGCGACTTCTTCGTGAAGCCGAACTACTCGGCGAACCTGACCGATCTCGAAGGCTCCGTATCGACGCTCACGTTCGAGCAGCCGGGCGAGGGTCGCGCTGCGCGGCCGCTTGCATCGCACGGCGCCGCTCGAGATCGCGGGCCGCATCAATCCGCTCGCGGCAAACGTGCTCCTCGACCTGAAGGCCAACGCGCGCGACATCGATCTCTCCCCGCTCACGCCCTACTCGGTCCGCCACCTGGGCTATGGTATCGAGAAGGGCAAACTGTCGGTGAACGTCGAGTACCTCGTCGAAGATCGCAAGCTCGCCGCGAAGAACAACATCCGCCTCGACCAGCTCACCTTCGGCGAGAAGGTGGAGAGTTCCACGGCGACCGACCTGCCGGTGCTGATGGCGGTGTCGCTCCTCAAGGACAAGCAGGGGGTGATCGACGTGAACCTCCCCATCGGCGGCTCGCTCGACGATCCCGAGTTCAGCGTCGGCGGCATCGTCCTGCAAGTGATCTTCAACGTGATCGCCAAGGCCGTGACCGCACCGTTCGCGCTGCTCGGCGCCCTCGCCGGAGGCGAGGAACTCGACCACGTCGATTTCGCGCCCGGACGCGCGGCGCTCGACCAAGAGGCGAAGGAGAAGCTCGCCAAACTCGCACAGGCGCTCGACGCACGCCCCGCCCTCAGGCTCGACATCGTCGGCCGGGCCGATCCGGCGGTCGATCGCGACGGCCTGAAGCGCGCGGCGCTCGAGCGTGCCGTGAAGCGCCAGAAGCTCGCCTCGCTGCAGAGCGGCGAAGGGGCGCCGAAGTCGGTCGACGCCGTTGCAGTCGATCCGAAGGAGTACCCTGCGCTGCTCAAGCGCGCGTACGCCGATGCGGACATTCAGGACAAGCCGCGCAACGTCCTCGGCTTCGCCAAGGACATCCCGGTCGCCGAGATGGAGAAGCTGATGCTCGCGGCGGCGCCGGCCGACGAGGAGGCGCTGCGCCGCCTCGCCGCCGCGCGCGCGCAGGCGGCGCGCGACCACCTCGTCGAGGAAGGCAAGGTCGGCGCGGAGCGGTTGTTCCTGGTCGCGCCCAAGATCGAGCCCGCCGGAGCGACGGAAAAGCGCGCAGGTGCCCGGATCGACTTCGCGCTCAGGTAGCGGCTGCGACGCCGGTCGTGCGCGAGCCATGCGCCCGCGTTTGCTCCGTGAACCGCGGCGCGCCCGCGGGCCGCTTGACCCAGGTCATTGGTCCGGCGCGGCGTCGAGGGCAGCATCATGCGTGCCCACGGAGGCGCGCGAAGCGGGAGAACCGAGATGCACAAATCGCTGGCTGTGATTCGCGAGGAGCACCGGGCGCTCGCCGGCGTGCTGCACGGGCTGCAGCACCTCGCGCGACAGATCGCCGCGCAGAAGCGCGCGCCGGACTTCGTACTGCTGCGCGCGATGGTCGGCTACATCCTCGCGTTCCCCGTGCGCCTCCACCACCCGAAGGAAGATCAGCACCTGTTCAGCGCCCTGCGCTCGCGCGACCCCGGAATCTCCCCCTTGCTCGCCGAGCTCGAGGCCGAGCACGTTCGCGACCGCGAGTACGCGCGGGCGCTCGAGGAAGCGCTCGCGCACTACGAGCGCACCGCCGACGCCTTCCCCGCCTTCGCCGCGGCGCTCGAGCGCTACGCGGCGTTCCAGTGGGCGCACATGCGCAAGGAGGAGGACTTCGTCCTGCCCGCGGCCGAGCGCGCGCTGCGTCCCGACGACTGGCCCGCGATCGACGCCGCGTTCGCCGCGAACCGCGATCCGCTCGTCGGCGTCGACGTGAGCGAGGAGTTCCGCGAGCTCTTCGCGCGGATCATGTCCGCGGCGCCCGCCCCGATCGGCAGCGCGCGCTCCTGAGCGCGCGACGCGCCACACTCCGCCCGCGGGCCGTCCAGCCGCGTCGCCGCGCGGATCGGACGGCTCTTCCTCCGTTTCCGGCATCACGGGCGCCGGTCGGTCCGGCGCGCGCATCTCGGACTTGACACGCCCCGGCCCCTCGGTTAACGTGTTTCCTAGCTGGAATAACGTTTCACTAATAAAACGCACCGTAGCCGGCACGGACTACCGAGCCGCGACGAGGAGAGTGAATGTCCGCAACCTGGCACCGGGCCGGCCCCCTGGCCGAACTCACCGAAGACCAGCCGCTGACGGCGAAGGTCGCGGGCAAGGAAATCGGCGTCTACAAGATCGGCGGGGCGCTTTACGCGCTGGAGGACGTGTGCCCCCACGCCTACGCTCTGCTTTCGCAGGGGTTCGTCGAAGGCGAGGAGATCGAGTGCGCGCTGCACGGCGCGAAGTTTCACATCCCGACCGGCAAGTGCACCAAGGAGCCGGGCGGGCGCGACCTCAAGTGCTTTCCGGTCCGCGTCGAGGGCGAAACCGTTCTCGTTGCACTGGACTGACCCGATCCGGCGCGGCCGCCGCCCGCCGGAAAGCTGCGTAGCCGCAAGACAGGTTGGAGGAGCCTGGAATGGCCGAGGCCCGCATCGAGTTCCGCAACGTGACCAAGCGCTTCCCAGCGAAGCGGCAGGGCGAGCCCGACGTCCTCGCGGTGCGCGGCGTCACGATCTCGATCGCCGACGGCGAAGTCGTCTCGCTGATCGGGCCGAGCGGCTGCGGAAAGTCGACGCTCCTCAACATGGGCTCCGGCCTCTACCTGCCGACCGAGGGCGCGGTCGCGGTGGACGGCGTGCGCGTCGACGGGCCCAACCGCCACGTCGCGTTCATGCTGCAGAAGGATCTGCTGCTGCCCTGGCGCTCGATCCGCGAGAACGCCGAGCTCGGCCTCGAGATCCGCGGCGCGCCGGCCGCCGAGCGGCGCGCGCGCGCGATGGCGCTGCTCGCCAAGTGCCATCTCTCGGGTTTCGAGCACCACTACCCGCATCAGTCTCGGGCGGCATGCGTCAGCGGGCTGCGCTCGCTCGCACGCTCGCGGTCGATCCGGCCGTGCTGCTGATGGACGAGCCGTTCTCGGCGCTCGACGCGCAGACCAAGATGGTGCTGCAGCAGGATCTCGCCGAGACGCTCGCGGCCGAGCGCAAGACGGCGCTCTTGATCACGCACGACCTGGTCGAGTCGATCGCGCTCTCCGACCGGGTGTACGTCATGAGCGAGCGTCCGGGAACGATCATCGAGGAGATCGTCATCGAGATCCCCGGCCGCGAGGATCCGATGCGGCGCCGGCGCGACCCGCGCGTCGGCGCGTACGTGGCCGAGCTGATGTCGCTGCTGCACGTCGGCGAGCGCAAGGAAGCCGCCTAGCGGCGCCACCGCAGAATTTTTCCACCGGAGGATAACCATGACCGCCAAACGCCTGTTCCTGAAGTCGGCAACCGCTCTCGCCCTGGCGGCAGCGCTCGCCGCCCCCGCCCATGCGCAGCAGCCCGAGGAGGTCACCTACCTCCTGCCCGCGCCGGCGTTCCTGCCGGCGTTCGGCCCGTGGATGATGGCGCAGGCGCGCGGCTACTATGCCGCCGAGGGGCTCAAGGTCAACTTCGTCGTCGCCAAAGGCGGCGTGGACGTCGCCAAGCAGGTCGGCGCCGGCAACGCGCCGATCGGCGGCGCGATCGGCGACACCCCGATCATCGCACGCGCGCAGGGGATCCCGGTCAAGGCGGTCGCAGTGCTCGGCGGGAAATCGCTCACCCAGCTCGTCGCGCACGCCGACCGCGGCATCGGCGGTCCCCGCGACCTGAAGGGCAAGACCATCACCACCATGGCCTACCAGGACACGACGTTCTTCGCGCTGCAAGGCATGCTCGCGAGCGCCGGGCTGTCCAAGAGCGACGTCAACGCGCAGGCAGCGGGTCCGGCCGGCGTGTGGCAGCTCTTCGCCGCCGGCAAGGCCGACGCGATGGCGGCGGTCCCGGACTGGATCGTCTCGGCCCAGCAATCGGGCGCCAACGTCAAGATCTTCTCGTCCGACGACTACTTCAAGAGCATGGCGCAGGCGATCCTCGCCGCCGACGAGACGATCCAGAAGCGCCCCGAGCTCGTGCAGAAGCTGGTGCGTGCGACGCTCAAGGGCATGCAGGACATCATGAAGGATCCGGCGGGGGCCGCGCGCGATTACGTGAAGGCGGTGCCACAGCACAAGGGCAAGGAGAGCTACATCGAGGCGGTGTTCAAGCTCTACAACACCTACGTCTATCCCGGCCAGAAGACCGTCGGTGCGATGGATCCGGATCGGCTCGCGGCAGTGCAGAAGTTCTACGTCAAGGAGGGCATCGTGCTGAAGGAGACCCCGGTTGACGACCTCTACACCAATCGCTTCATCCGCTGAACCGGCGCGACCGGGCCGGGCGGCCGAGATGCCGGGCGCATTGCGCGGGAGCACGGCGATGGCGAGCCTCGCCGTGCTCCTGGCGTTCCTCGCCGCGTGGGAGTGGCTGCCGGCGCTCGCCAGGATTCCCGAGTTCATCCTGCCGCCGCCCTCGCGCGTCTGGCAGGAGTTCCTGCGCATGATCGCCAACGAGCGGCTCTGGTATCACACCGGCATAACCTCGCTTGAGGTCGTGGTCGGCTTCTTGCTCGGTTCGCTGCTCGGGATCGTGATCGGTTTCGTGCTCGGCATGGCCCCGCGCGCCGAGCTGGTGCTCTCGCCCTACATCCTCGCGCTGCAGATCGCACCGAAGGTCGCCTTCGCCCCGCTCTTCGTGATGTGGCTCGGCTATACCGTCTATCCGAAGATCCTGGTCGCGGTCCTGATCGTGTTCTTCCCGGTGATGGTCAACGTGCTGACTGCGGTGCGCACGGTCGACCCCGACATGGTGAACCTCGCCCGCTCGTTCTCCGCGACGCGCTGGCAGGTGTTCCGCATGATCGAGTACCCCGCCTCGCTCGCTCCGCTCTTCTCGGGGCTGCGGATCGCCGCGACGCTCGCCGTCATAGGCGTCGTGGTGGGCGAGCTCGTCGGCGGCAACCTCGGGCTCGGCTACCTGCTCACCTACGGCGAGGGCCAGGGCAACACGGCGATGGTGTTCGTCACCATCATTCTGCTCACTTGCATCGGCATCGTTGCCTACGCCGGCGTCGTGCTGGTCGAGCGCCGGGTGCTCCACTACATGCCGAGGGCGCAGCACGCCACGGTATGAGCGCACCGGAACGCACATCCAAGGAGGAAAGTCATGTCTGAGACTGGCGTCACCCGAGCGCACATCCCGGCCGCGAGCGACCGGGACGTGGTCCCGGACTACAACCGGTACCTGGAGGCGTACCGCAACCCGCGGCCGAACCAGACCGCGGGTGCGGGGCAGATCTTCGCGGGCGGCGAGCGCGACCTCATCGTATGGCAGACCCGCCCCGCTTTGCCGACCGAGTACGAGGCGACGCTCGCCTCGACGCTCGAGCAGATTTTTGCGCAGCGCGTCTACGAGCTGCCCGACATCGTCGCCGCCCTGAACCGCGAGGGCGTGCGCACGCCCGCCGGCGAGGCGTGGACCGAGCAGAACTTCCAAACGACCTTCCGCGAGCTCGGCAAGCTCGCCTTCGGATAGGAGACCTGAGATGGTCGACGCGCAAGCAGTGGAGAAACTCGTCAACCGCGGGCTGCAGAACCAGTGGTATCCGGTGCTGCCGAGCTGGGCGCTCGCCGGGGCGCCGCTCGGCATCACGCGCCTGTCCGAGAACATCGTCCTGTGGCGCGACACCGACGGCGTCGCGCACGCGGCCGAGGACCGCTGCCCGCACCGCGGCGCGCGCCTCTCGCTCGGCTGGAACCTCGGCGACCGCATCGCCTGCTGGTACCACGGCGTCGAGGTCGACGGCACCGGCACCGTGAGGAAGGTTCCCGCGGTGTCGAACTGCCCGCTCGAGGGCCAGCGCGCGGTGCGCAGCTACCCGGCGAAGGAGATCCGCGGCGCGATCTTCCTCTACTTCGGCGACGAGCTCAATCGGGAGCCGTGCCCGCTCGAGCTCCCCGAGGAGCTCACGAGCCCCGAGTTCGGCGCCATCCTGTGCTTCGCCAAGTGGAAGTGCAACTACCGCTACGCGGTCGACAACGTGATGGACCCGATGCACGGCGCCTACCTGCACGCGGCGTCGCACTCGATGGCGTTCGGCGACAAGAGCGCCAACATGCAGCTGCGCAAGACCCCGACCGGATTCTCGTTCGAAAAGACGACGCAGCGCGACGTCAACTTCGACTGGGTCGAGTTCGGCCACGGCGGCGCCACGTGGCTGCGCCTGTCGATCCCGTATCGCCCGAGCGCAGGCCCGGGCGGCAGCTTCTACATCGTGGGCTTCGCGACGCCGGTCGACGAGGACCACTGCATGGTCTTCTTCTGGCGCGCGCGCAAGTGCACCGCGTGGCAGCGTGACGTGTGGCAGTTCATGTACCGCACGAAGCTCGAGGGCCTGCACTGGGCGGTGCTCGAGCAGGACCGCGTCGTGCTGGAGCACATGGCGCCCGACGCGCGCTCGCGCGAGTTCCTGTATCAGCACGACGTCGGTCTCTCGCGCGTGCGCCGGGCGCTGCAGCACCGGGCCGAAGAGCAGCTCCGCGCCCTCGCCGAGCACCGCGCCGCACAGGCACCGGCGGCGGCCCCCGGCCGCGCGACCGCCTGAGGCGCCGCGGACCCCGCATGCTCCGCGACCGGCGCATCCTCATCACTGGCGGCGCACGCGGCCTCGGGCGCGCGTTCGCCGAGAGCGCGCTTGCTGCCGGCGCCCGCGTCGCGATCGCCGACATCCTCGAGGACGAGGGGCGCGCCACGGCGCGGGAGATCGGCGCGACCTTCGTCGTGCTCGACCTCGCCTCGCCGGCCTCGGTCGCCGGCGCGCTCGACGCCGTCGCGGCCGCGCTCGGCGGGCTCGACGGCCTGGTCAACAACGGCGCGATCACGAGCTCGGGCGGGAAGCGGCTCGACGAGCTCGACGTCGACACCTGGGATCGCGTGATGACGGTGAACGTGCGCGGCACCTGGCTCGCGACGCGGGCGGCCCAGGCCCATCTCGCCGCCTCCGCGAGGGGCCGTGTAGTGAACGTGGCCTCCGACACCGCGCTGTGGGGCGCGCCGCGGTTGCTCGCTTACGTCGCCAGCAAGGGCGCGGTGATCGCCATGACCCGCGCGATGGCGCGCGAGCTCGGCGCCGCGGGCACCACCGTCAACGCGGTGGCGCCGGGGCTCACGCTGGTGGAGGCGACCGAGTACGTGCCGGCGGAACGCCACCGGCTGTACGTGGACGGCCGCGCGATCAACCGCGCTCAGGTGCCCGAGGACGTCTGCGGCGCGGTGAACTTCCTGCTCTCGGACGCGGCCGGCTTCGTCACCGGACAGCTGCTCGCCGTGAACGGCGGCTTCGTGATGCATTGAACCGACTCTCGATAGGAGGCAGCGACATGAGCGATACTGCAGTCAAGGCCAAGGCGAGCGGGGCGCAGCCCGCGCGGTCGTGGGAGCGTCCGGCGGACGCGAGTTTCGCCGAGTGGATGGAGTCGCGCGTCGCGCGGCTCGCCACGCGCAAGTACGACTGGAACGCGCTCAAGTTCCAGGCCGACTACGATTCGAAGTACCGCCGCGCGCAGATGCGCTACGTCGGTACCGGCGGCACCGGCGTCGCGGCCGACGCGAACGTGGTGCCCGCCGAGCACTTCACGTTCTCGACCATGCTGCTGCCGGCCGGCGCCGAGGGGCCGATGCACATCCACACCGACGTGGAAGAGATCTTCTTCCTGATCCGCGGCAGGGTGAAGGTGATGTGCGAGAAGGACGGTGAGCGCTGGGAGTCCGTGATCACCGACCGCGACCTGATTTCGATCCCGCCGGGGGTGTACCGCGGCGAGATCAACATCGGCGAGGAGGACGCACTGATGTGCGTCATGCTCGGCTCGCCGCGCCCGATCACGCCGACCTACCCGCCGGACCATCCGCTGGCGAAGATCAAACGGCCGTGAGCGACCTCACCGCGTCCCGCGTCGCGCGGCTCGTCGCCCGGTACCCGCTCGCGCGCGCCGCAACCGCGCTCGGCGAGGTCTCGTACCGGTCGGCGGGCGCCGGCGCGGCGCTCGTCCTGCTGCACGGCATCGGCAGCCAGTCCGGCTCCTGGGCGCAGCAGCTCGCGGCGCTGGCCGACCGTCATCGGGTGGTCGCGTGGGACGCGCCCGGCTACGGCGAGTCGGCGCCGCTCGCGCCGGCGGCGCCCACTGCGGCCGATTACGCGGCGCGGCTCGGGGACTTTCTCGACGCGCTCGGCATCGCGCGCGCGGTGCTCGTCGCGAGCTCGCTCGGGGCGCTGATGGCCGGCGCGTTCGCCGCGCGCTGGCCGGAGCGCGTCGCAGGCCTCGTGCTGCTCAATCCTGCCGGCGGCTACGGGCTCGCGGAGCCGGCGGTGCGCGAGGCAAAGCTCGCGGCGCGGCTCGAACGGCTCGCAACGCTCGGCCCGGCCGGAATGGCGCGCAACCTGCCCGCCGGGATGCTGGCGCCGAAGGCCTCCGACACCGCGCGCGCGCTCGCGGCCTGGGGCCAGTCGAGCATCCAACCCCATGGCTACGCGCAGGCCGCGCGCATGCTGGCGAACGGCAGGCTCGCCGAGGACGCCGCGCGCTATGCCGGACCGGTGCTCGTGGTGGCCGCCGATGCGGACACCATCACGCCACTGGCCGAGTGCCAGCGCATCGCCCGAGCGTTCCCGCGCGCGCGCTTCCGCATGGTCGAGGGCGCAGGCCATCTGTCCTACCTCGATTCGCCGGAGGTCGTGAACGACGCGGTCACCGAATTCGCGGCGCGCTGCGCCGAGGAGGCGCGCGCGTGAGCGAGCCCCGCTACAACGTGCCCGGCCTGGAGCGCGGTCTGCGGGTGCTCCAGCTCTTCGACCGACACCGCAAGGTGCTGGGCGCGGCCGAGATGGCGCGCGCGCTCGCGATCCCGCGCTCGACCGCCTTCCGCCTGGCGCAGACGCTCGAGCATCTCGGCTACCTGCACCGCGAGGGTGACGCCTACCGCGTCGGCCCCGCCGTGCTGCGGCTCGGCTTCGAGTACCTCGCCTCGCTCGAGCTCACCGACCTCGCGCGCCCGATCCTCGAGCGCCTGCGCGACGAGAGCGGCTGCTCGGCCCAGCTCGTGATCCGCGACGGGCGTGACGTGGTGGTGGTGCTGAAGGCCGCCGCACCCTCGACCTTCGCAAGCAACGTCAACGTCGGCACGCGCATGCCGGCGCACGCCACGATTCTCGGCCGGGTGTTGCTGTGCGACGCGGACGATCGCACGCTCGCCGCGCTTTACCCGGAGAGCGCGCTGCCGCAGGTGTCGGCGAAGTCGCCGGAGAGCGTCGCCGAACTGAAGCGGCTGCTGCGCGAAGACCGCGCGCGCGGATATGCCGTGAGCGAGTCGTTCTTCGAGCAGGGGATCTCGGCGGTCGCGGCCCCGGTGCGCAACGAAACGGGCGCGATCGTCGCCGCGATCAGCATCACCGTCCAGCGGCCGACGCTCGAGCCGGCCGATCTGCGCGAGCGCCTCGCGCAGCAGGTGCTGCGTAGCGCCGGCGAGCTCTCGCATCAGCTGAACTACCGGCCGGCCGCGGCGGCCTGACGATACAACGAGGAGCCGTGTCGATGCTGCAAGAAGACATGCCCGACGTGGCCGACCAGGGACCGGACGGCCGGCGCGCAACAGTCGGCGAGATCGTCGCCCGGTTCCTCGAGCACTGCGGCGTGCGGGCGGCGTTCGGCGTGATCTCGATCCACAACATGCCGATCCTGGACGCCTTCGGCCGCCGCGCAGCCGCCGCCGCCTCGGCCGGCCGCCCGGCACCCATCCGCTTCGTGCCGGCGCGCAGCGAGCCCGGCGCGGTCAACATGGCCGATGCGTACGCGCGCGTCGCCGAGCGGATCGCCGTTGCCGTCACGAGCACCGGCACCGCTGCCGGCAACGCCTGCGGCGCCATGGTCGAGGCGTTCACCGCCGGGACCCCGCTGCTGCACATCACCGGCCAGATCGAGGTGCCCTATCTGGATCGCGATCTCGGCTACATTCACGAGGCGCCCGAGCAGCTCGAGATGCTGCGCGCGGTCTCGAAGGCCGCCTACCGCGTGCACAGCGCCGAGACGGCGCTCGGCACGCTGCGCGAGGCGGTCAAGGTGGCGTTGACGGCACCGCGCGGACCGGTGAGCGTCGAGATTCCGATCGACATCCAGGCGACCGAGATCGCGCTGCCGGTCTCCTTCGCGCCGGCCGAGGTTCCGGTAGCGCTGCCCGCGGCCGCCGAGCTCGATGCGCTCGCGGAGCGGCTCGCGCATGCGAAGCGGCCGCTGCTCTGGCTGGGGGCGGCGCCCGCCACGCCGGTGAGGCGGTGCGCCGCCTGCTCGATCTCGGCTTCGGCGTCGTCACGAGCGTCCAGGGGCGCGGCATCGTGCCCGAGGACGACCCGCGCTCGCTCGGCGCGTTCAATCTGCACGAGCCGGCGGAGCGCTTCTATGGCACCTGTGACGCGATGCTCGTAGTCGGCTCGCGTCTGCGCAGCAACGAGACGCTGACGTACAAGCTCGCCCTGCCGCGGCCGCTCTTCCGGATCGACGCGGACCCGCAGCAGCAAGGCCGCTGCTACGCCGACGAGCTGTTCGTCTGCGGGGACAGCGCCGCGGCGCTCGCCGGACTGGCCGACCGCCTCGCCGGGCGGCTGCGTGTCGACGCGGCGTTCGCGCGCGACCTCGCCGCTGCGCGCGCCGCGGCCGAAAAGCTCGTCGCCGAAGGCCTCGGTCCGTACGCCGCGCTCGTCGCGGAGCTGCAACGCGCGGCCGGCCGCGACTTCGTCTGGGTCCGGGACGTGACGGTCTCGAACAGCACGTGGGGCAACCGTGCGCTGCGCATCTTCGGCCCGCGCGACGGCGTGCATGCGCTCGGCGGCGGCATCGGCCAGGGCGTGCAGATGGCGATCGGGGCCGCGCTCGCCGCGGGCGAGCGCAGGACCTTCTGCCTCGTCGGCGACGGCGGCCTCCAGGTGAACATCGGTGAACTCGCGACGCTGGTCCAGGAGCGCGCGAACGTGACGGTGCTGCTGATGAACGACCGCGGCTACGGCGTGATCCGCAACATCCAGGACGCGCACTACGGCGGGCGCCGCTACTATGTCGACCTGCACACGCCCGACTTCGCCGCCCTGGCGGGCTCGATCGGCCTGCCGTTTCGGCGCGTCTCCGACCTCGCCCGCCTCGGCGGCGCGCTCGGCGAGACCCTGGCCGCCCCCGGTCCGGCGCTGGTCGAGCTCGACATGGCCGCCATCGGGCCGTTCGCAAGAGCATTTTCCGGCCCGCCGGCGCGCAAGGTGGAGGCGTGAGCGACCCGGCGGTCAAGCGCGCGCTCGTCATCGGGTGCGGGGCGATCGGGCGGTTCGTGCTGCAGGCGCTCGCGAGCGATGCGGCGGTCGCCGTCACGCATCTGCTCGAGCGCGCTGCGCGCAAGGACGCGCTCGCCCGGTCCCTCAGAGGCCGGCCGCACGTGATCAGCGCGCTCTCCGAGCTCGACGCGCCGATCGACTGCGCGCTCGAGTGCGCAGGCCACGGCGCGGTGGCGGACCACGTGCCGCAGCTCCTCGAGCGCGGCGTGAACGTCGCGCTAGTGTCGGTCGGCGCGCTCGCCGCGCCAGGGCTTCCGGAGCGGCTCGAAGCGGCGGCGCGCACCGGCGGGGCCCAGCTCACGCTCGTCTCGGGCGCGGTCGGCGGACTCGACGCGATCGCCGCGGCGCGCGTCGGCGGCCTCGAAGAGGTCGTCTACACCGGCCGCAAGCCCCCGCTCGGCTGGCGCGGCTCGCCAGCCGAGGAGCGCGTCAACCTCGACGCGCTCACGCAGGCGGCGGTGATCTTCGAGGGCACCGCCCGCGACGCCGCCCGTCTGTATCCGAAGAACGCGAACGTCGCGGCAACCGTCTCGCTTGCCGGCCTCGGGCTCGAGCGCACGCGCGTCAAACTCGTCGCCGATCCCGCGGTCTCCCGGAACGTGCACCAGGTCGCCGCGCGAGGCGCCTTCGGCGAGCTGGATATCGTGCTCTCGGGTCGGCCGCTGCCGGACAACCCTAAGACGTCCTCGCTCGCAGCCTACGCCGCGGTCCGCGCGCTGCGCGATTTCGCCGTGCCGGTCCGCTGCTGACTCCCGGGGGCAGAGATGACTCGAGTGATGCCGATTCTGGTGGGCGGCGAGTGGCGCCGCGGGGGCGGCGACGTGTACGCCTCCCGCTATCCGGCCGACGACAGCGTGACCGCGCAGCTCGCCGCGGCGACCGCGGCCGACGCCGACGAGGCGATCCGCGTCGCCGACGCCGCCTGGCGGCGTTCCGAGTGGCGCGATCTCGCGCCGCACGCGCGCGCCGCGATCCTCTACCGCATCGGCGCGCTCATCCGCGAGCGGGCGGAAGAGCTCGCGCACCTGCAGCGGCGCGACAACGGCAAGCCGATCGGCGAGACGCGCGCGCTGGTCGCGAGCGCGGCCGCCACGTTCCAGTTCTTCGCCGCGGCGTGCGAGACGCTCGAGGAGACGCTGACCCCGCCGCGCGGCGACTACCTCACGATGAGCGTCCACGAGCCGCTCGGCGTCGTCGCAGCGATCACGCCGTGGAACTCGCCGATCGCGAGCGAGGCGCAGAAGCTCGCCCCGGCGCTCGCCGCCGGCGACGCGGTGATCGTCAAGCCTGCCGAAGTGACGCCGCTCGCCGCGCTCGAGCTCGGCCGGATCTGCGGCGAGGCCGGCGTGCCGAAGGGCGTGGTGAGCGTGCTCCCGGGCAAGGGCTCGGTCGTCGGCGACGCGATCGTGCGCCACCCGCTGGTGAAGAAGGTGTCCTTCACCGGCGGCACGGCCACCGGCCGTGCGCTCGCCGCGATCGCCGCCGAGAAGCTGATGCCGGTCACGCTCGAGCTCGGCGGCAAGTCACCGACGATCGTCTTCGAGGATGCCGACCTCGACCACGCGGTGAACGGCGTGCTGTTCGGTATCTTCAGCTCTTCGGGCGAGTCGTGCATCGCCGGTTCGCGCCTGTTCGTGCACGAGGCGATCCGCGCCGAGTTTCTCGAGCGGCTCGTCGCGAAGGCGGCGGCGCTGCGCGTCGGCGACCCGGCCGACCCGCGCACGCAGATGGGGCCGCTCGTCACGGCGCAGCACCGCGAATCGATCGAGCGCTACGTCCAGCTCGGGCGCGACGAGGGCGGGCGTGTGCTCGCCGGCGGCGAGCGGCCGCGCGGCGGCATCTACGACGCCGGCTGGTTCTACCAGCCGACGATCCTCGACGGCCTCTCGAACCGCGCGCGCATCTGCCAGGAGGAGATCTTCGGGCCGGTGCTGGTGGTGCTCGCGTTCCGCGACGAGGAGGAGCTCCTCGCGCAGGCGAACGACAGCGTCTACGGGCTCGCCGCCGGCATCTGGACCCGCGACTACAAGCGGGCCTGGCGGGTCGCGCGCCGGCTCGAGTCCGGCACCGTCTGGATCAACACCTACAAGCAATTCTCGGCCTCGACGCCGTTCAGCGGCGTCAAGCAAAGCGGCCTCGGCGTCGAGAAGGGCCGCCTCGGCATCCTCCAGTACAAGCACCAGAAGAGCCTCTACTGGGGCCTGAACACGCAACCGCTGCCCTGGGCAGAGTGAGGTGTCTCCGATGAGCATCCTGGGTATCGACCGCATCACCTACGGCGTCGAGGACCTCGCCGAGTGCCGCCGCTTCTTGCTCGACTGGGGCCTGAAGCTCGTCGAGGAATCGCCAGAAGCGGCTGCGTTCGAGACGCTGAACGGCTGCGAGGTGCACGTCCGGCGCATCGACGATCCGTCGCTGCCGGCGCCGATCGAGGCGGGATCGACCTTGCGGCAGGTGCTCTGGGGCACCGAGTCCACCGCCGACCTCGAGCGGCTGCGCGCCGCGCTCGGCGGCGAGGGCAAGTGGTCTGCCGCCGAGGCGACGCTGTACACGACCGACGCGAACGGGCTCGGACTCGGTTTTCGGGCGACGCGCAAGCGCCCGATCGACGTGCAGGGCGTGCCGATCAACGCGTGGGGTACGCCCGGGCGCGGCGTGAACCGCAGGAGCACGTTCTACGAGCGCGCCACGCCGGTCGAAGTCGGGCACGTCGTCTTCTTCACCGACCGCCTCGCCGAGGCGGAGCGCTTCTACGTCGAGCGCCTCGGCTTTCGCGTTTCGGACCGCTATCCGGGCCGCGGCGTCTTCCTGCGCTGCGCGCCGGACGGCGGCCACCACGATCTCTTCCTGCTGCAGCCGCCGGCGGCGAAGCGCGGCCTCAACCACGTGGCGTTCACCGTGCGCGACATCCACGAGGTATTCGGCGGCGGTCTGCACATCAGCCGCCGCGGCTGGGAGACCGAGATCGGACCCGGCCGCCATCCGATCTCCTCGGCTTACTTCTGGTACGTGAAGAACCCGGCCGGCGGGTTGGCCGAGTACTACTCGGACGAGGACCAGCTCGACGCCGCCTGGGAGCCGCGCGAATTCCAGCAAACGCCGGAGATGTTCGCCGAGTGGGCGGTGATCGGCGGCGTCGACGGGAAATCGCGCCGCGCGCGCCGGGCGCCGTGACCGCGCCGCAGTCGATCGTGATCGTCGGCGCCGGCCAGGCCGGCGGCTGGGCGGCGAGGACGCTGCGGGCGGCGGGTTTCGCGGGCCGTATCACGGTTGTCGGCGACGAACCGCATCCGCCGCACGAGCGGCCGCCGCTCTCGAAGGCGGTGCTCGCCGGCGCGAGCGAGCCGGCGGTGTGTCACCTCTTCAAGCCCGAGGCGCTGGCCGCGCTCGGCCTCGACCGCGCGGCGCGGGAGCGCGCGACGGCGATCGACCGGGCAGCGCGCGTCGTGCTCACCGACCGCGGCCGCCGCCTCGGCTACGACCGCCTGCTCATCGCCACGGGCAGCCGCGTGCGGCAGCTCGCCGTACCGGGCGCGGATCGGCCCGAGGTGCACTACCTGCGCACGATCGCCGACGCGCTCGCGCTGCGCGAGCGGCTCGTCGAAGGCAGGCGGCTGCTCGTGGTCGGCGGCGGCTGGATCGGGCTCGAGGCGGCGGCGACCGCGCGCAAACGCGGCGTCGCCGTTGCCGTGCTGGAAGCGGCGGACCGGCTGTGCGCGCGGGCCGTGCCCGCCGAGGTCGCCACCTTCCTCGCGCGCCTGCATGCATCACACGGCGTCGAGGTGCGCCTCGGCGCGAAGCTCGACCGGTTCGAGCCGGCTTGCGGTGGCGGCATCGATGCGGTGCTCGCGGACGGAACGCGTGTCGCGGCCGACACGGTGCTCGTCGGCGTCGGCATCGTGCCTAATGTCGAGCTGGCGCGCGAGGCGGGGCTCGAGGTCGCGAACGGCATCGTCGTCGACGATCAGGGCCGCACGTCCGACCCCGACATCTTCGCGGCGGGCGATGTGACCGACCTGCCCGCGGCGCGGCTCGGTCGCCGCGTGCGGCTCGAGTCGTGGCAGAACGCGCAGGAGCAGGCGATGGTCGCGGCGAAAGCCTTGCTGGGCGGCGACGCGCGCTACGACCCCCTGCCCTGGTTCTGGTCGGACCAGTACGACGCGAACATCCAGGTGCTCGGCATGCCCGAACGCTGGCCGGCGGGCGTCGTGCGCGGCGATCCGGCCGGGACGAGCTTCAGCCTGTTCTATCTGCGTCCCGATGCCGTGCCCGACGGTGAGGCGGCAATTGAGGCGGTGGTGTCGATCAACGCACCGCGCGACCTGCGCGCGGCGCGGCGCTTGATCGAGCAGGGGCCGTCCGGTGCGTGCGCGGACGCTCGCCGACCTGCAGAGCAACCTTCAGAAACTGTAGAGCCCTGCCGCCGGCTCAGGCCGCGGGCGCCGCGGTGCTCTCCTTGGCCGGGCCGCGCACGATCAGCACGCTGCACGGCGCGTAGTCGAGCAGCGTCGCGCCGACCGAACCGCTCCACCAGCGTGCCGCGAACGACTGCTTCTGGCGGTGTCCGACCACGATCAGGTCGCACTTGAGATCGCGCGCGGTGCGGCAGATCTCGTCGACCGGCTCGCCGACCGCGAGGTGGCCCTGGACCGTGAAGCCGCGCTCCTTGAGGCTCGCGAGGCCCTCTTCCAGCACCTCCTGCATCCGCTTCTTCTCCTCCTCGATCAGCTCCTCGGGCAGGAAGCCCTCGGTCAGGAACATGCTCGACGGCATCGTCGCGACGGCGAGGAGATGGGTCTCGGCCTTCGCGAACGACGCGATGTCCGCGCACTCGGTCAGCGCCGCGCGCCCCTCCCGGGTCCCGTTGTAGGCCATCAGAATCCGGCTGTACATGGCTTGCGCCCTCCTATGGTTGAATCGCCCGAGCGTCTGGCGCGTGCGGCCCTGGCGTGGGACCGCGGTTCTGCGCCGGGGCGCTGCCGCCCCTCACGCTGCGGACGGGCTGCCGTGGCTCGGCCGCAACCGCCGGAATTGTGCCAGATCGGCATGGCGGCGCGACGGTCGTAATACAATCGGCCGCGAAAGCCGGACGGACGGACAAGACGAGGCGGGCGGGGAAATGGTAGCCGGGACTTCTGGGCGGGAGACGGTCCCCGACATGAGGCGCGAGGATCTCGTGATCGGTATCGTCGGAACCGGCGTGATGGGGCGCGGGATCGCGCAGATCGCCGCCCAGGCCGGCATCCGGGTCGTGCTCTACGATGCGCGCGCCGACGCGGCGCCGGCCGCGCGCGACCATGTCGCCGAAACGCTCGCCAAGCTCGCCGAGCGCGGCAAGCTGGACCCCGCCGCCGCGCGTGCGGCGGTGGACCGCCTGCACATCGCCGGGGCGCTCGCCGAGCTCGCCGGTTGCCAGGTGGTGATCGAGGCGATCGTCGAGCAGCTCGAGGCCAAGCGCGCGCTGTTCGACGAGCTCGAGCGGGTCGTGCCGGTCGACTGCGTGCTCGCAACCAACACCTCGTCGCTGCAGGTCACCGCGATCGCGGCGGGCGCCACGCGTGCGGAGCGCTTCGGCGGCTTTCATTTCTTCAATCCCGTCCCGCTGATGAGGGTCGTCGAGGTGATCGACGGGGTGCTGACCGCGCCCTGGGTGGGCGATGCGCTCGACGCGCTCGCGCGACGCATGGGCCACACCCCGGTGCGCGCGAAGGACACACCGGGCTTCATCGTGAACCACGCCGGGCGCGGGTTCGGAACCGAGGCGCTGCAGATCCTGCGCGAGGGCGTGGCGGCGGTGCACGAGATCGACGACATCCTGCGCGAAGCCGCGGGCTTCCGTATGGGGCCGTTCGAGCTCTTCGACCTGACCGGTCTCGACGTCTCGCATCCGGTCATGGAGTCGATCTACGCGCAGTATTATCACGAGCCGCGCTACCGCCCGTCGCCGATCGCCGCGCAGCGCGTGGTCGCCGGCCTCTACGGGCGCAAGTCCGCGAACCGGGGTTTCTATCGCTACGTCGACGGCAAGCGCGAGGCGATCCCCGCCGCGCCAGCACCACGCGCAGCCGCGGTGCCGGTCTGGGTGAGCCGCGCGGGGCTCGGCGCCGACGCGGCCGAGCTCGTCGCGAAGCTCGGTGCGCGGATCGACGGCGGCGGCGCCCCCGGCCCCGCATCGCTGTGCGTAGTCGCGCCGCTCGGCGCCGATGCCACGACCGCCGCGCTCGCCGAAGGCCTGGACGCCATGCGCACGGTCGCGGTGGACGCGCTCTTCCCGCTCGCCAAGCGGCGCACGCTGATGACGACGCCGGTCACCTCGCCGGCGATGCGCGACGCGGCGCACGCGCTGCTCGCCGCCGACGGCGTGCCGGTGACCCTCGTCCACGACAGCCCGGGCTTCGTCGCGCAGCGCAGTGATCGCGCACATCGTCAACATCGCGTGCGACATCGCGCAGCAGCGCATCGCGACGCCGTCGGACATCGACCGCGCGGTGAACCTCGGGCTGGGTTATCCGATGGGACCGCTCGCCTGGGGCGACGCGCTCGGTCCCGGACGGGTGCTCGCGATCCTGCGCGAGCTTTTTGACTTCTATCAAGATCCCCGGTACCGCCCGAGCCCGTGGCTGCGGCGCCGCGCACGGCTGGGGGTATCATTGCTGACCCCCGAAGCCTGAGCGGCGGGCCCGCGCGCCCGTGCCTGGAGGAATCGAGATGAACGCACCCGAGACCACCGCGAAGCCAGCGTTCCAGTGGGACGATCCGTTCCTGCTCGAGGAGCAGCTCTCCGAGGAGGAACGCATGGTGCGCGACAGCGCGCGCGCCTACTGCCAGGAGAGACTGCTGCCGCGCGTGCTCGAGGCGACGCGCAAGGAGAAATTCGACCGCGAGATCATGAACGAGATGGGCGCGCTCGGCTTCCTCGGCTCGACCATCGACGGCTACGGCTGCGCCGGCGTGAACCACGTGTGCTACGGGCTGATCGCGCGCGAGGTCGAGCGCGTCGACTCGGGCTACCGCTCGGCGATGAGCGTGCAGTCCTCGCTCGTGATGCATCCGATCCACGCGTACGGCACCGAGGAGCAGCGGCAGAAGTACCTGCCGAAGCTCGCGACCGGAGAGTCTGTCGGCTGCTTCGGCCTCACCGAGCCGAACCACGGCTCCGACCCCGGCAGCATGCAGACGCGCGCGCGCAAGGTCTCCGGCGGCTACGTGCTGAACGGCTCGAAGATGTGGATCACCAACTCGCCGATCGCCGACGTGTTCGTGGTGTGGGCGAAGACCGAGGACGGGGTGATCCGCGGCTTCGTCCTCGAGCGCGGGATGAAGGGGCTTTCCGCGCCCAAGATCGAGGGCAAGATGAGCCTGCGCGCATCCATCACGGGCGAGGTCGTGATGGACGACGTCGAGGTGCCCGTGTCGAGCCTGCTGCCGAACGTGCAAGGGCTCAAGGGGCCGTTCGGCTGCCTCAACAAGGCGCGCTACGGCATCGCATGGGGCGCGCTCGGAGCCGCCGAGGACTGCTGGCACCGCGCGCGGCAGTACGTGCTCGACCGCAAGCAGTTCGGCCGGCCGCTCGCGGCCAACCAGCTGATCCAGCTCAAGCTCGCCAACATGATGACCGAGATCACGCTCGGGCTGCAGGCGGCGCTGCGCGTCGGGCGCCTGCTCGACGAGGGGCGCGCGACGCCCGAGATGGTGTCGCTGGTGAAGCGCAATTCCTGCGGCAAGGCGCTCGACATCGCCCGCACCGCGCGTGACATGCACGGCGGCAATGGCATCGCCGACGAGTTCCACGTCATCCGGCATGCCATCAACCTGGAAACGGTGAACACCTACGAGGGCACGCACGACATCCACGCTCTCATCCTCGGCCGGGCCCAGACCGGGATCCAGGCGTTCAACTAGACGGGCGTACCGATCCGCGGAGCCCCGCGGTTCCCCGCTGCCCGGGTGCCGAACCGGGGAACCCTACGGTTCCCCTGTGACGCCCTTCGCAACCGCGTTCGGCCGCGACCCGGCGCGCAGCTCGGCGAGATTGCGCTGCTCGCCACCGCCGCCCTCTCCGGGGTCGGCCGCGGCGCACGGTGGCGCGCGGGGGTCGTTCGCTCTCGGCGAAGTTCGCCGTTTGATACGCTTGCGGCATGGGCGACTCGCCAGTGCGGTGCGCGTGGTGCCTCGGGTCGGAGCAGTACGTGCGCTACCACGACCAGGAATGGGGCGTCCCGGTGCACGACGACCGGGTGCTGTTCGAGTTCCTGATCCTCGAGGGCGCTCAGGCCGGACTATCCTGGTCGACGATCCTGCAGAAGCGGGCCGGCTACCGGCAGGCGTTCGCGGGGTTCGATCCCCGGCGGGTGGCCCGCTTCGACGCTGCGCGGCGCCGCCGACTGCTGGCCGACGCCGGCATCGTGCGCAACCGCGCCAAGATCGAGGCGGCCGCGTCCAACGCCCGCGCTTTCCTCGCCATCCAGGATGAATTCGGGTCGTTCGACGCCTATCTGTGGCGCCTCGTCGGCGGACATCCGCTTCGCAACCGGTGGCGTACATCGGAACAGGTGCCCGCGCGGACGCGGGAGTCGGTGGCCCTCTCGAAAGACCTCGTCGGGCGTGGGTTCAAGTTCGTCGGGCCGACGACGTGCTACGCGTTCATGCAGGCGGTAGGTCTCGTCAACGACCACGTGATCGACTGCTTTCGCCACGCCGAGGTGAGCGCGCTAGAATGACATCTGATCGCCCGCCGCTCGAGGAAGCACGCATGAAGATGTTCCGCCGGTTTCTGTCCGCAGTCCTCCTGGCCGTGCTCGGCGCCACGGTGGCGCACGCCCAGTCGCCGCGAGCAGGTGAGGCGGTGTTCCTGGTCGCGAGTCCGCAGTTCCGCGACCCCACCTACTTCCACACCGTGCTGATCGCGTCGCCGCTCGACAACGGCGGGCACATCGGCATCATCCTGAACCGGCCGACGACCCGCTCCCTCGCGAGCCTCTTTCCGGAGCACGAGCCGTCGAAGAAGGTCGCCGACCCGGTCTATTTCGGCGGTCCCTTCTCGCGCTCCGCGCTGGTCGCGGTGGTGCACCGCGACGCGAGTCCCGGACAGGGCTCGCTCCCGCTGATGAAGAGCCTCTACCTCGCGATCAACGTGGGCACGATCGATCAGATCATCGAGAGCACGCCGAACGAGGCACGCTACTACGTCGGCTACGTCGGCTGGCGCCCGGGCGAGCTGCGGCGCGAGATCGATCGCGGCCTGTGGGCGGTGCTGAACGCCGACGCCAAGACCGTCTTCCGCAAGGACACGGAGGGCATGTGGGAGGAGCTCCACCGCATGACCCGCCAGATCACGGCGTCCACCGACTCGGACGAGCCCGGCGCGCCCGACCGGCTCTGACATGATCCGCTGCGGCGTCCGGCCGCTGCTGTGTGCCGCCGCCGCCGCGCTCGTGCAGGGTGCCGCGCTCGCGCAAGCCCCGGGCGCCGGGCTGCTCGTTGCCAAGCCGCAGCTCGTCGATCCGAACTTCCAGGAAACAGTGGTGCTCGTCGCCGGTACGCCGGACGGCGCGGCGGTCGGCGTCATCATCAACCGTCCAACGCGGCAGGCGCTCGCCGACATCCTTCCGGGAAATCCCGCGCTCGCGCGTTTCACCGAGCCGCTCTTCTTCGGCGGGCCGGTGGCGGTCGGCGGCCTCTTCGCGGTGTTTCGCGCGGCAGAGCCCGCGGGCGCGGCGGTGCGCGTCGCCGAGGATCTCTGGATCGCGCTCGATCCGGCCACCATCGAGCGCTTGATGCGCACGCCGCCCGCCGAGATCCGCTTCTTCATCGGCTACTCCGGCTGGGCGCCGGGACAGCTTCAGGCCGAGCTCGCGCGCGGCGCGTGGTGGACGCTGCCCGTGGACGCGAAGCTCGCTTTCCGCCCCGACCCTTCGAGTCTCTGGGAAGAACTCGCGAACCGGGCGCGCGCGGTCACCGCCTCCCGTTGAGCGCTACGCCGCGGCGCGCTCGGCCGCCGCGGCCTTCTCGAACGCGAGCTTGCCGCCCGCCGCGCGAACCCGGATCGTGTCCTTCGGGCCGAAGGCGGCCTCCAGGATGCGCGATGCGAGCGGGTTCTCGATCGACTGCTGGATCGCGCGCTTGAGCGGCCGCGCGCCGTAGACCGGATCGAAGCCCGCCTTCGCCAGCTCGTCGAGCGCGCTCTCGTCGACCTCGAGCCCCATCTCCATCTTCGCCAGGCGCGCCGCGAGCTGCCGCAGCTGGATGCGCGCGATGTCCTTGATGTGCTTCTGGTCGAGCGCGTGGAACACGACGATCTCGTCGACCCGGTTGATGAACTCCGGCCGGAAGTGTGACTTCACCTCGGCCATGACCGCGAGCTTGATCACGCCGGGGTCGTCGCCCGCCATGCTCTGGATCATTTGCGACCCGAGGTTGGAGGTCATCACCACGACGGTGTTCTTGAAGTCGACCGTGCGCCCCTGCCCGTCGGTGAGGCGTCCATCGTCGAGCACCTGCAGCAGTACGTTGAACACGTCCGGGTGCGCCTTCTCGACCTCGTCGAGCAGGATCACCGCGTAGGGCCGCCGCCGCACCGCCTCGGTGAGGTAGCCGCCCTCCTCGTAGCCCACGTATCCCGGCGGGGCGCCGATGAGCCGCGCGACCGAGTGCTTCTCCATGAACTCGGACATGTCGATGCGCACGAGGTGCTCCTCGGAGTCGAACAGGAACGCCGCCAGCGCCTTGCAGAGCTCGGTCTTGCCGACGCCGGTCGGGCCGAGGAACAGGAACGAGCCGTACGGGCGGTTCGGATCGGAGAGGCCCGAACGCGAGCGCCGGATCGCGTCCGACACCAGGCGTACCGCCTCGTCCTGGCCGACCACGCGGGTGTGGATGCGCTCCTCCATCCGCAAGAGCTTGTCGCGCTCGCCCTGCATCATCTTCGAGACCGGGATGCCGGTCGCGCGCGACACCACCTCGGCGATCTCCTCGGCGCCGACCTGCGTGCGCAGCAGCCTGAACCGCGGCTGCTCGCCCTCGGCGCCCTTGCCCGCCTCGGCGCTCGTCAGCTGCGCCTCGAGCTGCGGCAGCTTGCCGTACTGGAGCTCGGACATCCGCTGCCAGTCGCCGCGCCGGCGCGCCTCCTCCATCTCGAGGCGCACCTGCTCGATCTCTTCCTTGATGTGCTGGGTGCCCTGCACCTGCGCCTTCTCGGCCTTCCAGACCTCCTCCAGGTCGGCGTACTCACGCTCGAGCCGGCCGATCTCCTCCTCGATCGCGGCCAGGCGCCGGCGCGAGGCCTCGTCGGTCTCCTTCCTCACCGCCTCGCGCTCGATCTTGAGCTGGATCAACCGCCGATCGAGCTTGTCCATCGCCTCGGGCTTGGAGTCGATCTCCATCTTGATGCGCGAGGCCGCTTCGTCGATCAGGTCGATCGCCTTGTCGGGCAGGAACCGGTCGGTGATGTATCGATGCGAGAGCTCGGCCGCGGCGACGATCGCCGGGTCGGTGATCTCGACCGCGTGGTGCAGCTCGTACTTTTCCTGCAGGCCGCGCAGGATCGCGATGGTCGCCTCGACGGAAGGCTCCTCGACCAGCACCTTCTGGAACCGCCGCTCGAGCGCCGCATCCTTTTCGATGTACTTGCGGTACTCGTCGAGCGTAGTTGCCCCGACGCAGTGCAGCTCGCCGCGCGCGAGTGCGGGCTTCAGCATGTTGCCGGCGTCGATCGCGCCCTCGGCCTTGCCGGCACCGACCATCGTGTGCAGCTCGTCGATGAAGACGATCACGCGGCCGCCCTCCGCGGCGATCTCCTTCAGCACCGCCTTCAGCCGCTCCTCGAACTCGCCGCGGTACTTCGCGCCGGCAAGCAGCGCCGCCATGTCGAGCGAGAGCACGCGCTTGCCGCGCAGCGTGTCGGGCACCTCGCCGTTCATGATGCGCTGCGCGAGACCTTCGACGATCGCGGTCTTGCCGACCCCGGGCTCGCCGATCAGCACCGGGTTGTTCTTGGTCCGGCGCTGCAGGATCTGGATCACGCGCCGGATCTCGTCGTCGCGGCCGATCACGGGGTCGAGCTTGCCCTGGCGCGCGCGGTCGGTGAGGTCGAGCGTGTAGCGCTTGAGCGCCTCACGCTGCCCCTCGGCCTCGGCGCTCGTCACGGATTCGCCGCCGCGCACCGCCTGGATTGCCTGCTCGATGCCTTTGCGCGTACCGCCCGCCTGCTTGAGCAACCGCCCGGCCTCGCCCTTGTCGTCGGCCAGCACGAGCACGAACAGCTCGGAGGCGATGAACTGATCGCCGCGCTTCTGCGCCTCCTTGTCGGTCAGGTTGAGCAGGTTCGTCAGCTCGCGCGAGATCTGGATCTCACCGCCCTGCCCCGCCACCTTCGGCAGCCGCCCGAGCGCCTGGCGCAGGGTCTCGCGCAGCCCCGCAACGTTCGTGCCGGCCCGCTGCAAGAGCGAGGCCGTTCCGCCGTCGGTCTGGGCGAGCAGCGCAGCGAGCACGTGCACCGGTTCGATGTACGGATTGTCCGCGCCCACGGCGAGGCTCTGGGCGTCGGCCAGCGCCTGCTGGAACAGGGTGGTCAGCTTGTCGAGTCGCATCGCGCAATATCTCCGTATCGGTGGCTCGGAGGTGCGGCCGAATGCCGAATTTTTCAAGTCTGGCAGGAGGTTGGCGCGCTTCGCTGCGAACCACTGGGATAAACTCGAGCGAAATCCGCGGATTACCTTCCGTGGTTCACGCGCACCGCACCCCGGATCCACAGCCGCACCGATGGCGATGAAGTTCGAGCTCGACTGGCGTATCGGCAAGTACCCGATCCTCAAGGAGATCGGCAAGGGCGCCACGAGCAAGGTCTACCTCGGCCGCGACCCGTTCGCAGACCGCGACGTCGCGATCAAGGTGTTCTTCTTCGACGAGGACGCCACCGAGCAGACGCGCAAGTTGTTGCGCAAGGGCTTCCTCGCCGAGGCCGCGCTCGCCGGCCGGCTGCAGCACCCGCACATCGTCGAGATCTACGACGCGGTGAGCGAGCCCGAGTACAGCTACATCGTGATGGAGCACGTGCCGGGCACGACGCTCGAGAGCTACTGCGAGGTCGACAGCCTGCTCCCGCTCGGAAAGGTGGTGGAGATCATCTTCAAGTGCATCCGCGCGCTCGACTATGCATTCCAGAGCGGCGTGATCCACCGCGATATCAAGCCCGGCAACATCCTCTACAGCGACGGCGGCGAGATCAAGGTCAGCGATTTCGGCGCATCGTTCCAGGAGCAGCTCGCGCACGATACGACGCAGCTCACCGGCATCGGCTCGCCCGCGTACATGTCGCCCGAGCAGGTGCGCCTGGAGCACCTCACGCACCAGACCGACATCTACTCGCTCGGTGTGGTGATGTACAAGCTGCTCACCGGGCGGCTGCCGTTCAATGCTTCGAACCAGCTCTCGCTCACCTACGAGATCCTGAACGTGGAGCCGCCGCCGCCCTCGACCTTCCGCCCCGAGCTGCCGGCGCTCCTCGACGAGATCTGCCTCAACGCGGTCCGGAAGAACCAGGCCGCGCGCTACCAGACGTGGATCGACTTCGGCAAGGACCTCTCGAAGGCGTTCGGCACGCTGCGGCTGGCGGGCGACGCGCTGTCCGACTCGGAGAAGTTCAGCGAGCTGCGCGGACTCGCGTTTTTCGAGGACTTCGACGACGTCGTGCTGTGGGAGGCGCTGCGCATCTCGAGCTGGCGCGCCATTCCCGGCGGCACCGTCATCATCCGCGAGGGCGATCGGGCGACAGCTTCTATCTGATCGTGAACGGCGAAGTCGAGGTCAGCCTGTCGGACAAGCCGATCAGCAACATCCAGCGCGGCGGCGTGTTCGGCGAGCTCCTCTACTTCAGCCAGCGCCTGGGGCCGCGCACGACGACGATCCAGGCGCTCGGGGAGCTCACTGTCATCGAGATCAAGTCGAAGGCGCTGCAGGTGGCGAGCCCGGCCTGCCAGGTGAGCTTCCAGAAGGCGTTCATGCGCGTGCTGATCAACCGCCTGACCGAGGTGAACGCGAAGCTCGCCGCATCGCGCTAGCCTGGGCCCGGGGGCCGCTCAGGCTGCGGCCGACGCGGCGGGGGCGATCGCCGCGGGCGCGGCGCCCCAAGTCTCGCGCACGACGCCGAGCAGCGCCGCGACGAGCGGGTCATTGGCGCGCGCTGCCAAGTAGACGAACCACAACGTGGTCGTGGCGCGGGCGGGCTCCCAGACACACACCTCGCCTTTTCGCTCCAGCTCGCGCGCGAGGTCCTCGCGCATCAGGCTCAAACCCACGCCCGAGCTCACCAGGCTGACGATATCCGACTCGTGGTCGGCCTCGACCACGCGCGCGGGCGTCACACCGTGCTCGCGGAAGAGCGTGTGCACGAGACGATTGTGCGTGCTCACCGGCGGCGTGTGAATCCACGGCAGCGCCGCCACGGCGGACCAGTTCGCCGCGTCCAGACGTGCGCGCCATTCCGCTGGGGCGGCCACGCGATAGACGATCTCGCGCAGCCGGACACGCGCGACTTCCGGATCGTCGAGCGGCCCGAAGTAGAAGCTCGCGTCGAGGTCGCTGGCGCGCACTTTCGCAAGCGCCACCCCCGAAACCTCGTGGTGCAGCTCGAGCTTGAGCCGGGGATGGCGCTCGACCGACAGGCTCAGCAGCTCGCCGAGGCGCGTCAGCGCGGCATCGGCGACCGTGCCGAGGCGCAGCGTCCCGGCTAGCTCGTGCGCAAGCGTCCCCGCCTCGTCGCGCAGCGCCCGCGCGGCAGCGAGCACCGCCTCGGCACGCGGCAGCAGCCGTTCCCCCGCAGCGGTCAGCGAGACCCCCACGGCTGCGCTCGAAGAGCGCGACCCCGAGTTCGTCCTCGAGCGCCTTCAGCTGCGCGCTAACCGCCGGCTGGCTGACGTGCAGCCGCTCGGCCGCCCGCGTCACGTGCCCGAGGGCGGCAACGGTCACGAAACTTCTCAGTTGATACAGCTCCATCGGGAGAGGATTGTACTGCCGAATTGCTGCAATGCACCGCGACCTAGGGCACGATAGCTGTTAGTGATTACCCTCATTGGCAGATCCGATTGGACTTTGTCTAGTCAACCCCATATAGTCGTAGCGTGCAGCGCAATAAGTATGTAATATCAGTTATGTATATAGAGGCTCGAATGACGGCCGATGGACCTAGCACGAACTTCGTCGGCGCTCCCGAGCTGAGGGTGGCTCACCGGACGTCGGCCAGAGGCGACGTTCGAATTGCGCAACGCAACAGCACGCTGGAATTGAACGAGATGCAAGCCGACTTCGCTCAGATCGAACGGCGCGCGCGCGCCATGCGCGTCGAGGCGCTGTGGACCATCGCAGGAACCCTCCGCGATTGGATGATGATCGGGCTGGGGCGCTTTCGGGCTGCGGCGCGTGGCGGGACGTACGCCGGGCTCCACCGCTCCCCTCACACCGGTTGAACCGCCGCCGCGGCGGCGGACGATCCGTCCGCGTCGGGCCACGCAGGCCGGGGATCCCTCCTCCTCCTCCCTCCGACCCGCATCACGGCCCGACGCGCGACGGTCCTCGCACAGGGCGTGCTCGCCAGACGCGCCGCATCGGGTCTCGCCTGCTTGCGCGTTCGCACCTCGCCGCAGCGGCCCAGCGGCCCGCTAGAATGGCCGCGAATGAACCTCGCGCAACTCCTCGCCCGCGCGGCCGGCGTCTTCGCCACGGCGCCTGCTCTGTCGAAGGGACCGCATCTCTTCGCCACCTATGCCGGTCTTGCCGCGCGCTGCGCGCGGCTCGCCGGCGCACTGCGCACCCGCTGTGGGCTCGTCCCGGGGACCGGGTCGCGATGCTCATGAGCAATCGTCCCGAGTACATCGAAACGCTGTGGGCCGCCTGGTGGGCGGGGCTCGCGGCGGTGCCGATCAACGCCAGACTGCATCCGCGCGAGGCTGAATACATCCTCGCGCACAGCGGCGCGCGACTCGCGTTCGTCGGCGGCGACCTCGCACACGGCATCGCCCCCGCGCGCGGACGCCCTGCCCGCGCTCGCGCGCATCGTGGAGCCGGGGTCGGCCGACTATGCCGCCCTCCTCGCGACCGAGGCGTCCGCGCCGATCCATCCCGTCGCCGGGGACGACGTCGCGTGGCTCTTCTACACGAGCGGCACCACCGGCCGGCCGAAGGGCGTCATGCTGACGCACGCCAACCTTCTGACGATGACGCTTTGCTACTTCGCCGACGTCGACGGGATCGCACCGGGCGACGCGATGGTCCATGCGGCACCGATCTCGCACGGCTCGGGCCTGTACGGGCTACCGCACGTCGCGGCGGCGGCGCACCAGGTGATTCCGGAGAGCGGCCAGTTCGATCCGGCCGAGATCTTCGCGCTCGCCGACCGCTACCCCGGCACCGCCCTCTTCGCCGCTCCGACGATGGTGAAGCGGATGGTCGACCACGCCCGGTCGGCGCATCCGCCCCTCACGGGGCTGAAGACGGTGGTCTACGGAGGCGCGCCGATGTATCTCGCCGACATCCAGGATGCGCTGGCCGTGCTCGGGCAGCGCTTCGTCCAGATCTACGGCCAGGGCGAGAGTCCGATGACGATCACCGCACTCGCCCGCCGTCACTTCGGCGACGCGAGCCATCCGCGCTATGCGCAGCGGCTCGCGTCGGTTGGCATCGCGCAGACCGGCATGGAGGTGCGCGTCGCCGATGCCGGCGATCGTCCGCTGCCGCCGGGAGAGGCCGGCGAGGTGCTGGTGCGCGGCCCGGCGGTGATGCGCGGCTACTGGCAGAACGAAGAGGCGACGGCCGTGGCGCTGCACAACGGCTGGCTCCACACCGGCGACGTCGGCGCGCTCGATGCCGACGGGTTCCTGACGCTCCTCGACCGCTCGAAGGACCTCATCATCAGCGGCGGCTCGAACGTCTACCCGCGCGAGGTCGAGGAGGTCCTGCTCACCCATCCCGGCGTGCAGGAGGTCTCGGTCGTCGGCCGGCCGAATCCCGAGTGGGGCGAGGAGATCGTCGCCGTGGTCGTTCGCACGCCCGGCACGCCGGTCGCCGCCGAGGAGCTCGATCGGCTGTGCCTCGCCCACATCGCGCGGTACAAACGGCCGCGCGACTACCGCTTCGTCGATGAGCTGCCGAAGAACAACTATGGAAAAATCCTGAAGACCGAACTGCGCGACGCGCTCGCGCGCGAGCCGCGCAGCTGAGCCAACGAGGATCTGCATGCCCGGCACATTCCTGCGCTTCTACGTTCACGAGCACCGGCGCCATTCCGGCGTGCTGCTCTACGAGTGGCTGCTCGAGCAGGCCCGCGCGCTCGGCATTCCGGGCGGCTCGGCGTTCCGCGCGATCGCCGGCTACGGACGGCACGGCGTGCTGCACGAGCAGCGCTTCTTCGAGCTCGCGGCCGATCTGCCGGTCGAGGTGGAATTCATCGTCGACGACGCCCAGGCCGCGACGCTGCTCGAGCGCCTCCGGCGCGAGGGCGTCGACGTCGTCTACGCTCGCATCCCGGCGGAGTTCGGCGCCGTCGGCGACAAGCAGAGCCGCGCAGACCGAGCGTGATTCATCTCCGCGAGCCCTGTCCCCGAGGAGACGATCGCCGCAAGGAGATCCAGCCAGCCATCGATCGCGCGTACTCGGGCTTCCCGCTTCCGCGGGAATGAAGGCGCGGTGCCAGGTCATCCCCGCAAACGCGGAAATCCACGGTGCCTTCGCACACCACCGACCTGGATTTCCGGCTGCGCGGGAATGCCGACCGTAGGCAGGACTTCCCTGACCGCGCGCCCCGGGGCTACCCGCGCAGCAGCCGCACCGTCTCCAGGCCGAGGACGGTCATCGCAAGCGAGCCGAAGAGGTGCGCGCCGGCGTGCGCGAAGGCCCAGCCGTAGCGCCCGCTCTGCAGCAGCGACACCGACTCGGCCGAGAACGTCGAGAAGGTCGTCAGCGCCCCGAGGAACCCGGTGATCACGAACAGCCGCGCCTCGGGCGGCAGGCCCGCGACCTGGTCGAACTGCGCGACTGCGACGCCGACCAGGTAGCCGCCGGCGAGGTTCGCCATCAGCGTGCCAAGCGGCAGGTTGGGAACGAGCGCGTTGAGCGCCGCACCGAGCCCCCAGCGCACCCACGCGCCGAGCGCGGCGCCCACGCCGACCGCAGCCAGCGCGCTAAGCTGCATCGCGCTCGGGCTTGGCCCAGCGCTCCGCGGCGGTGTCGTCGGATCCGCGCGCCTCGACCCAGCGGGCGCCTTGCGGCGTCTGCTCCTTCTTCCAGAACGGCGCGCGCGTCTTCAAATAGTCCATGATGAACTCGCACGCGGCGAACGCCTCGCCGCGATGCTCGCCGGCCACGATCACGAGCACGATCTGATCGAGCGGCTTCAGCTCGCCCACGCGATGCACCACGGTCGCGTCGATGATGCGCCAGCGCGAGCGCGCCTCCGCAACGATCTCCGCCAGTGCACGCTCGGTCATGCCCGGATAGTGCTCGAGGACGAGCGTCGCCACCCGACCGCCCTCGTTCACGTCGCGCACCGTGCCGATGAAGCTCGCGACCCCCCGACCTTCGGGTTCGCCGCGCGCAGCGCGGCGATCTCGCGCGCGATGTCGAAGTCTTCGGTCTGCACCCGCACCATCGCCTCAGCCTCCCGTGACCGGCGGAAAGAACGCGATCTCGTCACCCGCGCGCACGGGCGTGTCCGCTGCGGCCATCTGCTGGTTCACCGCGACGCGCACCGCCCGCCCTTGGGCGAGCGCGCCCTGCCACGCCCCGCCGCGCTTCATCAAGTGCGCGCGCAGGGACGCCACGGTGTCCACGCCCCCAGGCAACGCGATCTCCTCGGACGATCGACCGAGATCCTCGCGCAGCCTAGCGAAGTAGAGCACCTTGATCATCGACTGCCGGTCCGCCATGCGGCCTGGTACGTCCTTCGCGCAATCACCCGAGCAGCGCCGCGAGCGGCAGGAACTGCACCGTGTCGCCGCGCGCGATCGGATGCCGCTCCGGGTTGTCCACAAAGCCGTCGGCCCACACCGCCGAGGTCAGCACCGCCGAGCCCTGGTTGGGGTAGAGATCCAGTCCACCGCCCGCGTTCAATTTTACGCGCAGGAACTCGCGGCGCGCATCGGGTTTCGGCCAGTCGAAATCGGCCCGCAGCGGCAGGGTCTGCGGCTCGACGTCGGCGACACCCTGGGCGCGAAGGATGAAAGGTCGCACGAACACGAGCGCGGTGACGAAGAGCGACACCGGGTTGCCCGGCAAGCCGATGAACGCCGCGCCGCCGACGCGCCCGAACGCGAGCGGCTTGCCCGGCTTGACCGCGATCTTCCACATCTCGAGCCGGCCCTCGGCCTCGACCGCGGACTTGACGTGGTCTTCCTCGCCCACCGACATGCCGCCGCTGGTGACGATCAGATCGGCTAACGCCGCGGCGCGCCGGAACGCCTCGCGCGTCGCGTCGGGCGAGTCGGGCACGATGCCGAGGTCCACGACCTCGCAGCCGAGCCGCTGCAGGATCCCGGTGATCGTGAACCGGTTCGAGTTGTAGATCGCGCCTTGGGGGAGCGGCTCGCCCGGCATGACGAGCTCGTTGCCGGTGAAGAACACCGCCACCCGCAGCCGCCGGTACACCGGCAGCTGCGCGAGCCCGACCGAGGCAGCGAGGCCGCACGCCTGCGGCGTCAGGCGGGCGCCGCGGGCGAGGATGCGGCTCCCGGCCCGGATGTCCTCGCCCGCGCGGCGGATCCATTCGCCGGTGCGCGGCTTGTGGCGCACGACCACCTGGTCGCCCTCGACGCCGCACATTTCCTGCATCACGACCGCGTCCGCGCCGGGCGGCAGCGGCGCGCCGGTGAAAATGCGCGCCGCGGTGCCCGGCGCGAGCGGCGCGCCGATGGTGCCGGCGGCGATCCGCTGTGCGATCGCGAGTCGCGCCTCCCCGCTCGCGCAGTCCGCGACGCGCACCGCATAGCCGTCCATCGACGTGTTGTCGAGTGGCGGCACTTCGACGGTCGAGAACTGGTCGGCCGCGAGCACGCGGCCGGTGGCGGCGAGCGTCGCGACCGACTCGGTCTCGGCGAGCGGCGTGGCGCCCGCGAGCAGCGCCGCGCGCGCCTCGTCGACGGTGAGCATTCCCATGTTCATCCCACCCGGTTGTATCTCAGCACGAAGGCGGCGATGGCGTCGTGGTCGTTCAGGTCGAACTGCGGCAGCCTGGTCTCGACCGGCACATCCGAGGCGACCGCAACGATGTGCCCGTCTTCCGGAAACAGCATCGGCTTGCCGTTCGCCTCGCGGTAGATCTCGAGCTTCGGTATCGCGTAGCGCTTGCAGCCCCTCGACGAGCAGCAGATCGCAGGGCGCCATCCGCGCGATCTGGTCCTCGAGCGAGGGCTCCTCTTCCCCGCGCAGCTCGTGCATCAGCGCCCAGCGCCGCCCCGAGGACACGAGCACCTCGCGGCAGCCCGCCGCGCGATGGCGGTACGAGTCCTTGCCCGGCTGGTCGACGTCGAAGCTGTGATGCGCGTGCTTGATCAGCGACACCTTCACCCCCCGCGCGACGAACCGGGGAATGATCTGCTCGATGAGCGTCGTCTTGCCGCTGCCGGACCAGCCGGCGAAACCGAACACCTTCATCCGTGCGCCGCGTCGCCGCTCGGGCGGCGCGCCCGCGTCGGCACCCTGTGCCCTGTGATTGGCTGAGCCGGATTCTATCCCGGATTTCCGGGGCAGCCGCTCCGGCGCCCGCCGCCGGGCCAGGTCCACGCACCGCGAAAGCCCTCGCGCGCGGCACGGGCGGCCGCCGGTACCGCAGGGCGGCTATGCCGCACGGAACTCCGGTTCGCTCAGCAGCCAGACGGTGAACGTCGCGCCGCGGCCCGGCTCGCTCGCCGCCGTGATCCGGCCGCCGTAGCGGTCGACCAGCGCGTAGGAGATCGACAGCCCGAGGCCGGTACCCTCGCGCCGTTTCGTCGTGAAGAACGGATCGAAGATCCGCGGCAGGTCCTCGGCGCGGATGCCGGCACCGGTGTCGCAGACCTCGACGCGCACGCCGCGGCCGTCCCAATCGGCGGCCGAGAGCGTGAGCGTCCCGCCGGCGGGCATCGCGTGCACGGCGTTCACGATCAGGTTCACCAGCACCTGCTGCAGCTCGGAGCGCGAGAAGCGCACCGCGCGTGTCGCCGCGAGGTCCTGGACGACCTCGATGCCGCTCTTGGCGAGCATGTGACGCACCAGGACCAGGCAGTCGCCGACGATCGCATTTACATCGACGTCCTCGACGTACCCGGCGTACGCCTCCGGGCGCGCGAACTGCAGCAGCTTGGTCACGATCAGCCGTACGCGGTCGATCTGCTCGTCGAGCAGCCGCACCTCCTGCCGCACCGGCGCCAGCGCGGGCCCGAGCTCCGCGCGGATCAGGTCGAGGTTGCCCTGCATGACCGCGATCGGGTTGTTGATCTCGTGCGCCACGCCGGCGGTGAGCTCGCCGATCGCGGCGAGCTTTTCCGACATCACCAGCTGCCGCTGGGCATCGACGAGCGAGCGGTTCGCGTCCTCGAGCTGATTCGTGCGCTCGGCGACCTTGGCGTCGAGCTCGTCGGCGAAACGGCGCAGCTCGGCGTTCTTCGCCTGCAGCGAGTCGAGCAGCCGATCGAAGTGGCGCGCGAGCTCGCCGATCTCGTCGCGGCTCCGCACCTCGCCGACGCGCGCGCGGGCGTCGCCGGCTGCGACCGCGCTCATCGCCGTGCTCATGCGCTCGAGCGGCGCGAAGATCGCGCGCGCCATGCGCATGAAGAGCACGCTCGCACCGGCGGTGAGCAGGCCGAAGAGCGCGAGCACGAGCCCGAGCGCGCTCCACTTGGCCGCGCGCAGCGGGCTCTCGAGAAACCCGACGTAGAGCATCCCGACCCGCCGGTCGAGGCTGTCGTAGAGCGGCTGATAGCTCGAAACGAACCAGTCGTTCACGACGAACGCGGTGTCGGCCCAGACCCGACCCTCGCCGAGCACCTGGTCGCGCACGGGCAGCGAGACGCGCGTGCCGAGGGCACGCTCGCCCTCGAACATGCGCACGTTCGTGGCGATGCGCACGTCGTCCAGGACGAGCGTGGCGGTGCCGCGGCTGCCGAGCGGCAGCGAGCCCTCGCGGTACACGATCTCGTTGATGCGGTCGACGAATTCGAGGTTGCCGTTCAGGAGCAGTCCGCCCTCGACTACGGCGAGGACCGCCCCGCCAGGACCGAGCACCGGGCTCGCCGCGTGGATCAGCAGGCCGCGCCGCTCCTCGGTCTTGGCGTCGGCTGCAGCGGCCGGCGTGTGCACCACCGGCAGATACGCGCGCCGCGCCAGCGCCGGATCGATCCCGGCGAGCTGCTCCGCGGTGAAGACGTCGACGCCGGCGAGCGCCTTGCCGCCGATCGCGCTGCGCACGACGGGCCAGAATGCCCTCGGCCCGGCGCCGGTCCGCGCGCCGGCGGGCGCGCGGACCTCGCCGCGCGCGTCGAGCAGGTGCAGGAAATCGGCGCCGATGCGCTGCCGCTCCGCGTCGAGCAGCTTGTCGATCGCATCCGGGCGACCGAGCGCGGCGCCGAGGCGGCTCGAATCCGCGAACGCGGCCACCCCTCGGCCGTAGCTCTCGACGACTCGCTCGAAGTACTGGTTGGCGATCGCGAGGTCACTGCGAACCTTGTACTCGAGCAGGCGGTCGTAGTAGCTCTCGGCCCAGTAGAGGACGAGCCCGCCGAGCGCCGGCAGCGCGACGACGATCGGCGACAGCACGATCACCAGCAGCTTGAAGCGGACCGACGACGAGCCGGTGAGCAGACGGTCCAGCATGGCGCGCGCCGCGCGCTCGAGGTCAGGCGCCCGCGATTGCCCAGAGCGCGCACTTGCGCTCGAGCGTCTTGCGCGAGATGCCGAGGCGGCGCGCCGCTTCCGACTTGTTGCCGCTCGCCGCGGCGAGCACGGCGAGGATGTGGCGGCGCTCGATCTCGGCGAGCCGCTCGCCGTCGCTCGCCGCGCCGCTGCGCTCGGCGGACTCGTCGGCCTCGCGCTCGAGGGCGTCGAGCGGGTAGTGGCCGAGGATGAGCGAGCGCTCGACGAAATTACGCAGCTCGCGCGCGTTGCCCGGCCAATCGTAGCCGCGCAGCGCCTGCATCACCTCCGGATACAGCGGCAGCGGCGGTACCGCGAGGTGCGCCGCGAGCTGCAGCATGAAATGACGCACGAGCGCCGGGATGTCTTCCGGCCGCTCGCGCAGCGGCGGGATGCGCAGCGTGAGGACGTCGAGCCGGTAGAAGAGATCCTGGCGGAAGCGGCCTGCCGCAACCTCCGCGGCCAGGTCACGGTTGCTCGCCGCGACGATGCGCACGTCGACCGGGATCTCGCGGTTCGATCCCACCGGCCGGATCCGTCGGTCCTCGAGCACGCGCAGGAGCTTGGTCTGGATCGCCGCCGGCAGCTCGGAGATCTCGTCGAGGAACAGGGTGCCGCCCTGCGCGTAGTAGAACAGGCCGTTACGCGAGTCGGTCGCGCCGGTGAACGCGCCGCGCACGTGGCCGAACAGCTCCGACTCGATCAGCTCGGGCGAGATCGCGGCGCAGTTGACCGGCACGAAGGGCCGTGCGGCGCGGGTCGAATGTTCGTGCAGCGCGCGTGCCGCGACTTCCTTGCCGACGCCGGACTCGCCGAGGATCAGCACGGTGCTCGGCGCGGCGGCGAGGCGGCGGATCATCGCGCGCAGCTCGGCTGCCCGATCGGAATCGCCGATCAGCCCTTCCACGCCGCCGCTCTCGGCGAGCGCACGCCGCAGCACGTAGTTCTCCCGCGCGAGCCGCGCCCGGTCGAAGCACCGCTTCACCGCCGCGAGCATCTGGTCGATCCGGAACGGCTTCAGCAGGAAGTCCGATGCGCCCGCGCGCAGCGCGCGGATCGCCGTGTCCATGTCCGCGAACGCGGTGATCAGGATCACGTCGCCCGGGAACCCGCCCGAGCGCAGCTCGGCGAGCCAGTCGACCCCCGACTTGCCCGGCAGCGCGATGTCGAGGACGATCAGGTCGAAGTGGTACCGGCTGACGAGCTCGGCGGCCTGCTCGGCGCTCGCCGCCTGCTCGACCAGCCCGCAGCGCGGCGCGAGCGCGCGCGCGAGAAAGCTGCGCATGCCCTCCTCGTCATCGACGATCAGGGTCGAGTGCTGCAGCCACGGTCCGAACGCATCCGTTTCGGCCGGACCCGCCGGCTCGATGGCCCGGGCTTGCGCTACCGTCAAACACCGCTCCTGTGGAACAGCAAGATCGGGCCATTCTAAAGGATCGGGGCTCGCCGGGGCGTCCGGCCGCCGCGGGCAGCCCCCGCGGTGTACCGGTCACCGGGGCCGGGACGCGCGGCGCAGGACCCAGATCGCGACCACCCCGAAGACGCATGCGGCGCCGGCATTCCAGACGGCGACCGCCGCCGTTGCGAGCATTACGAGGCGCTCGCCCCGGGCGCGCCCCCAGACACGCGGCCCGGACGCGAGCTGCGCGCCGGCAAGGAAGAGCACCGCCCCGAGCATCGGGGTCGGAAACAGCTGCAGCACGACCTGGATCGAGCCGCCGAGGCCGGTGCCGAGCGCGAGCAGCACCGCGCCGATGATCACGGTCGCACCGCCGGTGCGCGCGCCGAACCGGACGTGCGCGGCGAGCCCGCCCGCGCCGTGGCACATCGGCACGCCACCGATCAGCCCGCCCGCGAGGTTAATGACGCCGGTCGAGAGCGCGATCCGGCGCTCGCTCACCGGCCGGTCCGGGAACACGCGGTTGCTCTCGCCGGTCACCGCGACGACCGCGTTGCCGAGCGTGAGCGGCACCTGTGGCAGCGCGACGAACAGCGCGCCGAGGACGAGATCCTGCAGCGTGATCGCGCCCACCACGAACGCCGGAAGCTCGAGCACGGGCTCGAGCGCGCGCAGGTCGCCGGCGAGCTCCGGGCGCTGGACGAGCGCGACCGCGGCGCCGGCCGCGAGGACGACGAGCATCGCCGGCACCTTCCGCTGGGCGAGCAGCGCGAGCGTGGCCGCGAGCGTGACCGTCCCGAGCACCCAGCCCGACGCGATCATCGCGAGGCCGTCCAGCATGAACGCGACGCCCAGCCCCACGACGACCCCGGCGATCACGGAAGGGCTCAGCAGCGCAGCGACCCGCTGCGCCGCCCCGCTCAGCCCGAGCACAAGCCAGATCGCGCCGGTCACCAGCGTCGCCGCGAACACCGCTTCCGGCGTCAGCGCGAGCGCGGCCGCCTGCGTCGCTACGACCGCGCCGGCCGCTTTCATCGGCTGCACCGGGATCGGCGTGCGGTACACGATCCCGGTCGCGATGAGCGCGATCCCGAACGCGCACAGCATGCCCGTCGCCGGCACGGCGCCGACGGTCACGTACGCGATCAGAAACGGGACCAGCGTGCCGAGATCGCCGAACGCGCCGGCCCACTCCATCCGGTCGAAGCGCAGTGCCCGCTCCGCCGCGGGCGACGGCGCGACGCGCTCCGGCGCGATCGGCATGCTGCCGCCTTCGCGCTAGGGGATTCCCACGGTGGCGAAGCCGTGACGGGCGAGGATCTCCTGACCGGGCTTCGAGAGCACGAAGTGCGCGAGATCGCGCGCGGCGGAACGGGCGCCTTTCATCACCGTCAGCCCGTAATCGGCACCCACGGCGAGCGACGCCGGGACCTGCACGATGCCGAGCGCCGCGTTCTCGTTCTTCGCCGCGAGCGCGTTGGTGCAGTAGGTGAGTAGGATGTCCGCATCGCCTCGTGCCACGTGCATGCCGTATACGCTGCGATCCTTCGGTGGCGGCGGCGAGTTCGGTCCGCCGGTCAGCTGGAGCGCCTTTGCGGAGAGGGTCTTCCCCGTCCCCGGGCGCAGCGCGTCGGCCTTGTCGAAGAGCTGGAATGCGTAATCGCCCGACGGATCGGCCTTCGGGGTCGACGTCCCGAGCTTCACCGCCGGATCGAGCATGCGCTCGAGCAGCGTGTCGGTCGTGACCGCCAGGCCGGGCGCGGTGAGCGCGCAGAGCCGGTTGCGGGCGAAGAGCCGCACCGGCTCCGCCTTGCCGGCCTTCGCGAGCGCCTCCGGATGCGCCATGTTGGCCGAGCCGAAGACCTCGGCGGGCTCGCCCTCGGCGATGCGCTTGCGCAGGAGGCCCGAAGGGCCGAACGTGCCGGCGACCGCGACGCCCGTCCTCTGCTGGAACGCCTGGCCGACCTCCGTAAGCGCGGCGCGCAGGCTGCCGGCCGCGTACAGCCTGACCGGGTCCTGCGCGCTCGCCGGCACGGCGATCAGCGCGGCCAACGCGAGGGCTGCGGCTCTCATTTCTTCGCGTTCGGGAAGAACAGCTGCTCGCCGTCGATCTTGAAGCCGGCGATCGCCTGCTGGCCCGCGTCGGAGATCACCCAGTCGACGAACGCCTGCCCCATGTCCTTCTTGACGTGCGGGTGCTTGGCGGGATTGACGAGCATCACGCCGTACTGGTTGAACAGGCGCTTGTCGCCCGCCACCGAGATCACCAGGTCGCCGCGGTTCTTGAACGACAGCCAGGTGCCGCGATCGGTGAGCGCGTAGGCGTTCATGCCCGAGGCGGTGTTGAGCGTCGGCCCCATGCCCGAGCCGGTCTCGCGGTACCAGGGTCCCTTGTCCTTCGCGATGTCGACGCCGGCCTCCTTCCACAGCCGCACCTCGGCGAAATGCGTGCCGCTCTTGTCGCCGCGCGAGGCGAACGGCGCCTGCGCCGCCTTGATCTTCTGCAGCGCCGCGACGATGTCCTTGGTGCCGCCGACCTTGGCCGGATCGGATTTCGGTCCGGCCAGGACGAAGTCGTTGTACATCACCTCGAAGCGCTTCACGCCGAAGCCCTCGGCGACGAACTTCTCCTCGAGCGGCTTTGCGTGCACGAACACGACGTCGGCGTCGCCACGCCTGCCCATGTCGAGCGCCTGGCCGGTTCCGAGGGCGACCACGCGCACCTGGATGCCGGTCTTCTGCTCGAAGATCGGCAGGATGTGCTTGAAGAGGCCGGATTGCTCGGTCGAGGTGGTCGAGGCGACCGTGATGAACCCCTGCTGCGCGAAGGCCGGCGCGTGCGCGAGCAGCGCCGCGCCGAAAGCGGCAGCCAGGAATCTCCTGATCACGTCCATGGCAACTCTCCTTTGATGAATGCGGCGGCCTCCGCCGTCGCGGGACTGGTGAAGAAGCGCTCGACCGGCGCGCGCTCGACGAGCCGGCCCTGGTGCAGGAAGAGGACCTCGTCGGCGAGGCGACGCGCCTGCCCGAGGTTGTGCGTCGTCATGACGATCTTGGTGCCGCCCGCGTGGATCGCGTCGATCGCCGCCTCGATCTCGCGCGTCGCGGTCGGGTCGAGGCTCGCGGTCGGCTCGTCGAGGAACACCACCTCGGGGCGCAGCGCCCATGCCCGCGCGATGGCGAGGCGCTGCTGCTCGCCCCCGAGAGCACGCGCGCCGGCCGCTCGGCCAGGTGACCCAGACCGACACGGCCGAGCGCATCGCGTGCCAGGGACCTGCGGTCGCGCCGCGGCACGCCGTGCAACGCGAGCGCGTACTCGATGTTGGCCTGCGCCGAGCGCCGCAGCATCACCGGTCGCTGGAAGACCATCGCCTGGCGACGGCCGACCGCCGACGCGCCGGCGTCCCGCCACTCGATCCGGCCGGTGGTCGGCGCGAGCAGCCCGTGGCAGAGCCGCATCAGGACGCTCTTTCCGGCGCCGTTCGGCCCCACGATGACGGTGCGCGCGCTCGGGCCGATCTCGCAGGTGATCGCGTCCACGATCGTCCGTCCGCCGGCCGCGAACGTGACGTCCACCAGCGCGAGGGGCAGGATCGACGACGGGGTGCGCACCGTTTCCTCCGCCCTATCCATAGCGCCGCTGGGCAACTTCCTTGGTGAGATACGCCGCGGCATTCAGGAGCAGCACCAGCGAGATCAGGATCACGCCGAGCCCGAGCGCGAGCGGCAGGTCGCCCTTGCTCGTCTCGAGCGCGATCGCGGTGGTCATCACGCGCGTCACGCCGTCGATGTTGCCGCCGACGATCATGACCGCCCCGACCTCCGCGGCAGCGCGGCCGAACCCGGCGAGCACCGCAGTCAGCAGCGAGAAGCGGGTGTCCCAGAGCAGCGTGAACGCAGCGGAGACCCGTCCCGCGCCGAGCGAGCGCAACTGCTCCTGATACTCAATCCAGGCGTCCTCGATCGCCTGCCGCGCGAGCGCGGCGATGATCGGCAGGATCAGGATGCTCTGCGCGATGACCATCGCCGCCGGCGTGAACAGAATGCCGAGTGCGCCGAGCGGACCGGCGCGCGACAGCAGCAGATAGACCAGCAGCCCGACCACCACCGGCGGCAGGCCCATCAGCGCGTTCAGCACGACGATCAGCGCGCGCCGGCCCGCAAAGCATCCGACGCCGATCGCGGCGCCGATCGGCAGGCCGATCAGCGTCGCGATACACACCGCGCTCAAGCTCACGCGCAGGCTGAGCAGGACGATGTCGACGAGCGCCGGGTCGCCGCGCGCGACCAGCGCGACCGCCTGCGCGAACGCCTCGTGCAGGCTGTTCACGCGCCGCCTCCGGGCGCCGCGGGCGCCCACGGCAGGTGCAGATCACGCGTGGCGCGATATATGCTCATTAGGACATATCTAAGACGCATCACGAGTAAGAGTATGCGAACACAGCCATGCATCACAATATGCTAGTCTTTGCATATGCTGCGGCTCGAGCTCGATCTGCGTTGGCGTCTCGGCCGGCGCGAGGTGGCGCCGTTCGACGACGCGCTGTTCGCGCTGCTCGAAGGCATCGGCGAGAGCGAGTCGCTGCAGGCGGCCGCGCGCCGTGCCGGGCTGTCCTATCGCCACGCGTGGGGCCTGCTGAACGGCTGGGCGGAGTCCCTGGGGCGTCCGCTCGCGACGCTCGAGCGCGGTCGCGGCACGCGGCTGACCCCGCTCGGCAGCCGCCTGCTCGACTCGCGCCGGACGGCGGAAGCGCGGCTCGGACCGGAGCTCACCCGGGTCGCCGCCGAGCTCGCGGCCGGGCTCGGCGAGCCGGACGCCGCCGCGCGCCGCCTGCGGGTGCACGCGAGCCACGATCTCGCGCTCCGGCGCACGGCGGAGCGCCTCGCCGAGGCACACGGCATCGAGCTCGATCTCGCGGTGCACGGCAGCCACGACTGCCTCGAATCGCTCGCGCGCCGCCGGTGCGACCTCGCCGGATTCCACGCGGCGCCGGACGCGCCGCTCGAGGGCATGCTGGGCGACGCGTTCCCGAAAGGCATTCCCGAGCCGATCGTCGTCTACCCGCTGTTCCAGCGGCAGCAGGGATTGATCACCGCCGCGCACGCGGCGCCGCCGCTGCGCACGCTCGGCGATGTTGCGCGGACCCGCGCACGGTTCATCAACCGGCAGCGCGGCTCGGGCACGCGCACCCTGCTCGACCGGCTGCTGCGCCAGGCCGGCCTGAAGCCGGGCGACGTGCGCGGCTATCACGACGAGGAGTTCACGCACCTCGCCGTCGCCGCGACGGTCGCGGGCGGCGGCGCCGATGCCGGGTTCGGCATCCGCGCCGCAGCGGCCCAGTTCGGGCTCGAGTTCACGCCGCTCGCGGTCGAGACCTACTACCTCGCCTGCCGCGAATCGCGCGCGCGCGAGGAGCCGCTGCCGCGGCTCGTGGAGTTCCTGCACAGCGAGGAGTTCCAGGCGCTCTGTGCCAACCTGCCGGGCTACGACGCGCGCGACGCCGGACGCTCGCTGCGCATCGCGCCGCGGCGCGCGCGCCGGGTGCGTGCCGGCGGCGCGTGACCGCCGCGGTCGACCGGCGATCTAGGAATGGTGGGGCGCGACCAATCGCGCCGAACCATCCAGGAGAGCACGGCATGAAGATCAGCGCACGCAATGCGATTCCCGGCAAGGTGAAAAAGGTCAAGCTCGGCCCGGTCAGCGCCGAGATCACCCTCGAGGTGGCACGCGGCATCGAGATCGTCTCGGTGATCAGCGCGACTTCGGCGAAGGCGCTGCAGCTCAAGAAGGGCAAGCGGGCCTGGGCGCTGATCAAGGCGAGCAACGTGATGATCGGCGTCGATCACTGACCGCTGCCGTGGAGCTCGCGCATCTGGCGCTCGGTGCGCCGCACGAGGCAGTCAGCCCGAAAAGCCTGGTGCGCCCGCACGGGGTTCACGTCGACGTGGTCCGCCTGCCCGTTCCGCTCGACGGCAGCGCGTGCGTGCCACGGCTCGCGATTTAGCCCATCATCCGACGCGTTCCGCGCCGGAGGAGAAGACCGCAATGCCCGCCGACCTGATCGCCGACCTGGACGTCTCCGATCCCGCACGCTACGAGGCGTACAAGCGTCTCGCTCCGCCCGCGATCGAGAAGTACGGCGGCCGCTACCTCGCGCACGGCGGCAGGACCGAGGAGCTGGAAGGCACTGGTCGCCGAAGCGTTTCGTGATCGTGCAGTTCGAGAGCGTGGAGAGAATCAGGGCGTTCTTCGACTCGCCCAATATCGCGCGGCACGGAAAGCGCGCGCGGGGGCCGGTGTGTTCCGCATGATCGCCACCGAAGGCCTTTCAGCCGCTTCGTCCGGCGCCTGGATCCGCCCGCCCGGCGGTGAGACAATACCAGCGTCGCCCGCCGGTCCGGGCCGCGAAGGGAAGAGGAACGCATGAAGTACCGCAAGCTCGACGCGAAGGATTACGCGCGCGCGAACCTGAGGGGGATCTGGGCGGCCGCCCTGACGCCGTTCGGCCCCGACCTCGCGCTCGACGAGGAGGGCTTCCGCCGCAACCTGCGCCACTGGTACCGCGAGCTCGGCATCGCCGGGATCTTCGTCGCCGGCAAGCAGGGCGAGTTCTTCTCGATGTCGGTCGCCGAGCGCAAGCGCACGTTCGACCTCGCCGCCGAGGAGGCCGCAAGCGCCGGCGCTGGGACCATCATGTCCTGCTCGGACCAGAACCTCGACACGGTGCTCGAGCTCGCGCGCCACGCGCAGGCGATCGGCGCCGACTACGTCGTCGTGCACAGCCCGCTCCTGCATTTCGGCCGCGACGTCGAGGCGACGGTGTACGAGTACTACCGCCACATCGCGCAGCAGCTCGACATCGGCATCGCGCTCTGGAGCCATCCCGACGCCGGTTACCTGATGAGTCCCGAGCTCTGCGCGCGCCTCGCCGAGCTGCCGAACATCGTGGCGATCAAGTACAGCGTGCCGCGCGACATGTACGCGAGGCTCACGCGCATGGCCGGCGACAAGCTCATCGTCAGCACCGCCTCCGAGGAGGAGTGGTTCGACAACATCGTCGAGCTCGGCTGGCAGGTCTATCTCTGCTCGACGCCGCCGTACCTGATGCAGACCCGGCACGACCGGCGCATCCACGAGTACACCGAGCTCGCGCTGCGCGGCGAGATCGAGCGCGCGCGCGCGGTGCGCGACAGCCTCGAGCCCGTGCGCCAGGCGCTCAAGCGCACGCGGCCGGAGGGCACGCCGCAGGCGCACCAGAAGTACTGGCAGGCGCTCCTCGGCCAGGCGGGCGGGCGCGTGCGCCGGCCGCTGCTCGAGCTCGCCGACGAGGAGAAGGCCGCCACGCGCGCGGCGTTCGAGGGCTGCGGCCTGAAGCTCGATACCGCCGCCCGCAAGGCTGCGGCCTAGGGAGGCGACGATGGGCATGGCCGCGAATTTGAAGGCGTTCAACCTGCAGGGCTGGATCGAGGCGAACCGGCATCGGCTGCAGCCGCCGGTCGGCAATCAGCTCCTGTTCGAGGACGCGGCGATGATCGTCATGGCGATCGGCGGGCCGAACCAGCGCACCGACTACCACGACGATCCGGTCGAGGAGTACTTCTATCAGCTCAAGGGCGACATCAGCCTGCGGGTGATGGACGAGCCGGGCCGGCCGCCGATCGACATCCCGATCCGCGAAGGCGAGGTCTTCCTGCTGCCGCCGCACGTGCGCCACTCGCCGCAGCGGCCGGTGCCCGGCAGCATCGGCATCGTGGTCGAGAGCCCGCGCCAGGACTGGCACAAGGACGCCTTCGAGTGGTACTGCCTGGAGTGCCACCGGCTCGTCTACCGCTTCGAGCATCCGCTGCGCCGGGCGCAGGAGATCGTGACGGTGATGCCGCCGCTCTTCCAGCGGTTCTACGACGATGCGTCGCTGCGCGAGTGCGGCCACTGCGGCGCAGTTCACCCCGGGCGCAAGGCGCTGCAGGCGGCGTGAGGGAGATCCGGCATGTTCCCGCTCCGCGAGATCCGCTACGTTAGGCTCGGCGCCGCGAACCTGGACGAGTCGGCCGCGTTCGCGACCCGCATCCTCGGTCTGCAGCTCGTCGAGCGCGCGGGCGACCGCGCGTTCCTGCGCAGCGATCACCGCGCGCACACGCTGTGCTACGTGGCCGGCGCGCGCGGACACGTCGTCGGCTTCGAGGCCGCCGACGGCGTGCCGCTCGACGCGGTCGCCGACCGGCTCGGACTGGCGAAGATCGACGCGCGCTGGGGCACGCGCGACGAGTGCGACGAGCGGCAGGTGCGGCGGCTCATCCGCTTCGATGACCGCAACGGCACCACGATCGAGGTGGTCGAGCGCGGCGAGGTGTCCGGCTGGCGCTACTTTCCCGCCCGCGACGCCGGCATCACCGGCTTCTCGCACGTGGGGCTGCACTCGGGCGATCTGCTGCGCGACCACGAATTCTGGACCGGCGTGTGCGGCGCGCGCGTCTCGGACTGGATCGGCGACGCGGCGCTCCTGCGGATCAACCCGGTGCACCACTCGATCGCACTCTTCCCGTCGCAGCGCGTCGGCGTCCAGCACGTCAATCACCAGGTCGAATCGATCGACGACGTGATGCGCTCGTACTACTTCCTGCGCGCGCAAGGCGTGAAGATCGTGTTCGGCCCCGGCCGGCACCCGACCTCGGGGGCGGTGTTCCTGTACTACCAGGGCCCCGACGACGTGGTCTACGAGTACTCGTGCGGCGTGAAGATGATCACCGACGAGGCCGGACACCACCCGCGCCAGTTCCCGTTCTCGCCCGCGGGCTTCTGCATGTGGGGCTCCAAGCCCGACGTGCCGGAATTCCGCGACTGACGGCGCGGCCGCAGGTGCCGGATCAGGCGCCGACCGCGGAGCGGCTGCCGAGGGCCGCGAACGCGGGCGTCAGGTCGTCGACGAGCGCGCCGTCCGGCGCACGCGAGACGAAGTAGGCCGCGAGCCCCCGCGCGAGCGCGACTTCGCGTCCGCGCTCCGGCCCGAGCACGAAGAGCGCAGTGGCCCAGGCGTCGGCCAGCGCGCAGTCGGCGTGTACGACGCTCACCGACGCGAGCCGGTGCGCAACCGGCGCGCCGCTCGCCGGATCGATCTCGTGCGAGTAGCGCCGGCCGCCCTGTTCGGAAGTAGCTGCGGTAGTCGCCCGAGGTCGCGAGGGCCCGGTTTGCGAGCGGCACCACGTAATGCAGGGCGCGCGCGCGGCCTTCGGGCCGCTCGATGCCGATGCGCCAAGCCACGCCCTCGGCGTTCGCGCCGCGGGCACGCACCTCGCCGCTCACCTCGACGAGATAATCGCCGAAGCCGCGCGCCTCGAGCGCGGCGGCGATCCGCTCGGCACCGTATCCCTGCGCGATGCCCGAGAGGTCCGCGTAGGCGTCCGGGCGCACCTTCACGATGCGCCGGGCCGCCCGGTCGAGCACGAGCGAGCGCCAGTCGACGCGCGTGCGCAGTTGCGCCAGCGCGTCGGCTGCCGGCATTCCCGCACGCGACTCCGGACCGAATCCCCACGCGTTGACGAGCGGGCCGACGGTCACGTCGAATGCGCCGCCGGATGCGGCGCTCACCGCCTGCGCCTTGCCGAGCACTTCGGCCAGGCCAGCCGAGAGCGCGAACGGCGCCTGCGACGCGTGCCGGTTCAGGCGCGACAGCTCCGAATCGCGGCGGAAGGTGGACATGCGCCGGTCCACCGCGTCGACCTCGGCGAAGAGCGCCTCGCCGAGCGAGCGCTCGGCGGCAGCCGACATCGCGCCCGCTCGCGCGATCTTGACCGTGTAGGTGCCGGCCATCGTCAGGCCGCTGAACGTCGCCAGCATCGCCCGCGGCCGCCCGCCGCAGCCGCCGACGAGGGGCGCCGCCGCAACCGCTGCGAGCGCCCCCGTCGCGCGCCTTCTCGAGAAATCGACCGTGGTCATACGAAGCTCCGGTAGTGCGGATCGTACATCTGCGCGCGCACGAACTCGAGCAACCGCACGCGGCGCTTGACACCCGCGACCCCTTCGGCGACGGCCACCTTCACCACCGCGGCGGCGATGTGCGCGGACACCTCGCGCACGCGCGAGAGGGCCGGGTAGAGGCTGCCCTGCGCGAGATCCTTCGCAGTCACCTGGTCGGCGAGCGCGCGCGCCGCGGCGAGAAACATCGCGTCGCTCGCCCGGCGCGCCTGCGCGGCGATCAGCCCGAGCCCGACGCCGGGAAAGATGTACGAATTGTTGCCCTGCCGCGGGACGAACCTCTGGCCGCCGAGCGTCACCGGCTCGAACGGGCTGCCGCAGGCGAAGAGCGCGCGACCCTCGGTCCACCGGTACGCCTCCTCGGCGGTGCACTCGGCCTGGGAGGTCGGGTTGGACAGCGCGAACACGATCGGCCGCGCGTTGACGCGCGCCATCGTCTCGAGCACCTGCCGGTTGAACGCCTGCCCGACCGCCGCGACGCCGATGATCGCAGTCGGACCGAGGACCTCGATCGCCGAACGGAAATCCTGCACCGGCGCGTGCTCGTGCGCGTAGCGCCGCTTGTGCTCGGCGAGATCGGTGCGGCTGCGGACCACCAGCCCCTTCGAGTCGACCAGCCAGCAGCGGCGGCGCGCCTCCGCTTCGGGCAGACCCTCGCCCGCGAGCGCCGCGACGACCAGGTCGCAGATGCCGGTTGCCGCCTCGCCCGCCCCGAGGAACAGCAGGCGCTGGTCGGCAAGCCGCGCCCGGTTGGCGCGCACGGCCGAGTACAGTCCGGCGAGCGCCACGGCGGCCGTACCCTGGATGTCGTCGTTGAAGCAGCACACGCGGTCGCGGTACTTCTCCAGCAGCCTGAACGCGTTCAGATTGGCGAAGTCCTCGAACTGCACGACCACGCCCGGAAACGCGGCCTGCGCGGCGCAGATGAACTCGTCGAACAGTGCGTCGTACTCGGCGCCCCGCAGCCGCGGCTGCTTGATGCCGATGTAGAGCGGGTCGGCGAGCAGCGCCGGGTTGTTGGTGCCGACGTCGAGCATCACCGGCAGGCACAGCTCGGGCCGCACGCCGGCGCAGGCCGTGTAGAGCGAGAGCTTGCCGACCGGGATGCCCATGCCGTTCGCGCCGAGATCGCCGAGGCCGAGGATGCGCTCCCCGTCGGTGACCACGATGATCCCGACCTTGCGCTCGGGCCAGTTGCGGAAGAGCTCGGCGAGCCGCCCGCGGTCGCGCGCCGAGACGAACATGCCGCGCGGCCGCTGGAAGATCTGCCCGTACTGCTGGCACGCGAGACCTACGGTCGGCGTGTAGATCAGCGGCATGATCTCGTCCGGGTAGTCGATTACGCACCGGAAGAAGAGCGCCTCGTTGCGGTCGTGCAGCGCGTTCAGCGCGACGAACTTGTCGAGCGCGCTCGTGAGCTGGCGCAGATTGCCCATCGTCCGCTCGACCTGCTGGTCCTGCGTCAGCACCGCGGGCGGCAGCAGGCCGCGCAGGCCGAGCGCAGCGCGCTCGGCGTCGGTGAAGCCGGTACCCTTGTTGCGCAGCGGGTTGTGCAGCAGCGCCATGCCGCGCAGGCCCCCGGCGGCGCGCGAGCGCCTGGTTTGGGCTCGTCTGTCACTTTGTTCTCCTTCTTCTGGTTGCGTGGCGCTGATCCGCGTCAGCGCGCCGGACGCGCGCGGCGAACACCCCGCACGCGTGGCGGGGGCGCGCGTAGGCCCGCGGCCGGAGCGGCTGCTTGCGCTCCATGAGGGGGCGCGTCGCCGGCGTTGCTCCGGCGCCGATGCTCCGATGCGCCTGGCGGGCGACCTTTGATGCAGATCAAGCGGTGAACCTTCGGGACGGTGCGGCCGGCGTGCGCACGCGCTCAGGCGGCGACGACCGGAATCTTGCCGATGCGCGCGCGCCACTCCTGCGGGCCGGAGCGGTGCACGGCGTTGCCGGTCGCGTCCACGGCCACCGTGACCGGCATATCCTTCACGTCGAATTCGTAGATCGCCTCCATGCCGAGGTCGGCGAAGGCGACCACCCGCGAGCCGCGAATCGCCTTGGACACGAGATACGCCGCGCCGCCGACGGCGATGCAGTAGACGCCCTGGTGCCGCCTGATCGCCTCGATCGCGGCGGCTCCGCGCTCGGACTTGCCGACCATGCCGAGCAGGCCCAACTGCGAGAGCATCGGCTCCACGTAGCGGTCCATGCGCGAGGACGTCGTCGGCCCCGCCGGCCCGACCACTTCGTCGCGCACCGGATTGACCGGGCCGACGTAGTAGATGAAGCGGTTGCGCAGGTCGACCGGCAGCGGCTCGTCCTTCGCCATCATGTCGGCGAGGCGCTTGTGCGCGGCGTCGCGTCCGGTCAGTAGCTTGCCCGAGAGCAGGAGCCGCTCGCCGGCTTGCCACCCCGCCACCTCCTCGCGCGTGAGCGCGTCGAGATTCACGCGCCGGCTCGACGAGAAGTCGAGTGCGAGCTTGGGCCAGTCTTCGAGGCTCGGCGGCTCGAGCCGCGCCGGCCCGGAGCCGTCGAGCACGAAGTGGACGTGGCGCGTCGCGGCGCAGTTCGGCAGCAGCGCCACCGGCTTCGAGGTCGCGTGCGTGGGATAGTCGACCACCTTCACGTCGAGTACGGTGGTCAGCCCGCCGAGGCCGGCCGCGCCGATGCCGAGCGCGTTCACCTTCTCGTAGAGCTCGAGCCGCAGCGACTCGGCGCGCGTGCGCGGACCGCGCGCCCTCAGCTGGTGGATGTCTATCGGCTCCATCATCGCCCATTTCGCCATCAGCATCGCCTTCTCGGGCGTGCCGCCGATGCCGATCGAGAGCGTCCCGGGCGGGCACCAGTCCGCGCCCATCGTCGGCACCTGCGACATGACCCAGTCCACCACGCTGTCGTTCGGCAGCAGCATCGCGAACTTCGACTTGTTCTCCGAGCCGCCGCCCTTGGCTGCGACGATGACCTCGACCGTGTCGCCCGGCACGAGCTCGACGTGCGTGACCCCCGGCGAGTTGTCGCCCGTGTTCCTGCGCGCGCCGTCGGGATCCGCGACGATCGAGTTGCGCAGCACGTTGTCGGGGTTGGTGTAGGCGCGGCGCGTGCCCTCGTTCACCATCTCCACGACGCTCGTCTCCGCCTCCCAGCGCGCGTTCATGCCGACCCGCAGGAACACGAGCGCCGTGCCGGTGTCCTGGCAGACCGGCCGCCGCCCTTCGGCCGCCATGCGCGAGTTGATGAGCACCTGCGCGATCGCGTCCTTCGCGGCCGGCGACGCCTCGCGCTCGTACGCCGCGGTCAGGCCGCGGATGAAGTCGACCGGGTGGTAGTACGAGATGTATTGCAGCGCATCGGCGATGCTCTGGATGAAGTCTTCCTGCCTGATGACGGCCATGCTTCCCTCGGTTCCGGTACGGGGACGCCGCCAAAGCGCGGCGCTCGCCAGACCGGTATTTTCCCCGATTCGCGCACCTGGCGCAGGCCGGCGGCGGCTACGGGCGCACACCCGAGTGGATCGCGGCGATGCCGAACGACAGATTGCGGTATCGCACTTCGACGAATCCCGCCCGCTCGAGCAGCGCCTTGAACTGCGCCTGGTCCGGGAAGCGCCGGATCGACTCGACCAGATAGATATAGGCCTCCGGGCTGCGCGCCACCCACGCCCCGAGCCGCGGGATCACCGTGAACGAGAACAAGTTGTAGAACGGCCGGATCGGCGCCCACGCCGCGGAGAACTCGAGGCAGTGGAAGCGCCCGCCGCGCCGCAGCACGCGCAGGATCTCGGCGAGCGTACGCTCGAGGCTCGTCACGTTGCGAATGCCGAAAGAGATCGTCACCGCGTCCACCGACGCGGATGCGATCGGGATGCGCTCGCCCTGCCCGGCAAGCCAGCAGACCCCGGACATCCCGCGCCGGCGGCCGTGCGCCATCATCGGCAGGCTGGGGTCGCACACCAGCACCTCGCGCCGCCCGTCGGCCAGCAGCGCCGCGATGTCGCCGGTGCCGCCGGCGAGATCGACGACCCGCTGCGGATCACCTGCAAGCGCGGCGCGCGCGAAGCGGCGCTTCCAGAGCCGGTGGATTCCCAGGCTCATCAAGTCGTTCATCAGATCGTAGCGCGGGGCGACCGTGTCGAACACGCGGCGGATGCGCCGCTCGCGCTCGAGGGCATCGACGCTTGCGTAGCCGAACGTGCCGGAGATTTCGGCAGTGCGGGCCGTGCGCTTGGCCATGGCGGCGGCGCCGGCGGCGGGTCAGAGCAGGAAGGCGACCGCGAGCAGGCAGCCGAACGCGAACTGCAGCTGTGCGGTGTCGGCCAGGATGCGGTTGAACTGCGGGCCCGGCCGCTCCAGCGCGAACCGCGTCACGATCCAGGTCGCGATCGGCGCCGAGGCTGCCGGGAGCACGAGGCTCCAGCCCGCGGTGGTCGCCGCCGCGAGCAGCGGCAGCAGCGCGTAGGGCACCGCGATCAGCAGGCCGAACTCCACCTTGCTCCACCCGCGGCCGATGCTCACCGCGAGCGTGCGCTTGCCGACCGAGCGATCGCCCTCGAGATCGCGGTAGTTGTTGACGACGATCACCGCGGCGGCGAGCATGCCGATCATCGCCGCGGCGGTGGCAGCGGCCCAGCCGACGCCGCCGGTCTGGAGGTAATAGGTTCCGAGCACGGCGCCGAGGCCGAAGAATGCGAAGACGAACAGTTCGCCGGTCGCGCCGTACGCGATCGGCCGCGGACCGCCGGTGTACGCGTAGCCCGCCGCGATCGACGCGACACCGAGTGCGAGGATCGGCCAGCCGCCGTACCGAACGAGCCAGGCGCCGACGAGCGTGGCCGCGCCGAACGCCAGCGCGGCCGCGACCCGGACTTCGCCCGGCGCGAGCCATCCGGAGCTGACCGCGCGCGGGGGGCCGAGCCGCTCGGCGCGGTCGGCGCCGCGCTCGAAGTCGCCGACGTCGTTGTAGAGGTTGGTCCCGATTTGGATCAACAGCGCCCCGAGCGCCGCGAGCGCGAATGGCGTCCACAGGAGGCGCCCCAGCTCGCGCCACGCGAGCGCCGCGCCGACCAGCACCGGCACGGCCGAGATCGACAGCGTGGCCGGCCGGACCGCGAGCCACCAGATGCGCCAGCGCGGAACGCCGGCCGCTGCGGTCTCGAACGGCTTCAACTGGCGGTGATCGTGTCGCCGCGCCGCGGATCGGTGTCGATTCGGCGCATCATCGCGCCAGAAGTATAGCACCGGCTCCACAAGAAAACGCCCGCGCCATGGCGGGCGGCAACGTCGACGTGGCGCGAACGCCGCGGCGCTACTTTCCGTGCGTCTTCTTGTAGTGCTCGGCGGCGCGATCCATCGCCTTGCCAAGCAGCTCGGCGTTCTTCTTCGCCGCCGCGGCCGCCTTCGCCTTGGCCTCCTCCGCCTTCGCCTTCTGCTCCTCGGTCGGCGGCGGCAGCTTCGCGCTCGCGACGCCGACGCCGACGGCCAACGTCACCGCGACCGCCAGCACTGCTTCCCGCTTCCTCATGATGCTCTCCCTCCTCAGCTCGTCTGCGTGCGCGCGGCGGCGGATCCTGCGCCGCCGGCCGCCTCGCCGGGCTCGGCGAACTTCTGCCGCGCCTTGCCCGCTCTCACGTCCTCGTACCAGCGCCGGTGGTGGTGCTCGGCCCACGTTTCGGTCACGTGGCCGTCGCGCATCGCGCGGTAGGCGCCTGTCACCCCGATCGTCCCGAGGTAGATGTGCACCGCCGCGAGCGCGATCGCGACGTACGAGGCGATCATGTGGATCAGGTTGGCGTTCTGCATCGTCGCCCGCGTCTGGCCGAGGTTCGGGAAGTTCAGGATGAGCCCGGTGACGACGAGGATCGTCGTCAGGATCACCAGGATCAGCCAGAAAACGAGCTTCTCGCCGGCGTTGAACCGGTGCGACGGATACTCGTGGCCGCGGAAGTAGCCGAAGATGTTCGCGAACCACTTGAAGTCCTCCGCGCCGATGCCGTTGTCGCGGATGTACTGGATGAACATCCACGGCACGGCCACGATCAGGATCGGTCCGGCGAAGTTGTGCAGGTTCTTTGACAGCACCGCCAGCCAGGCGAACAGCGTGTACCCGATCACCGGCAGCAACACGTCCTTCCCGAAGCTCATGATGAGGCCGGTGACCGCCAGCACCACCCAGGTGATCGCCATGAGCCAGTGCGCGTACCGGTCGGCGTTCGAGAAGCGCCGGATCATGCGCCCGCCACCCGCTTCCTTGACGTCCATCGGCCCGCGGACGAGGTAGAACAGCGCGAGCCCGGCGAGCGCAACCGCCACCAGGATCCCGCCCCAGAAGGCCACCGGCACCCGCGCCTCGCGGTAAGTCTGGCCGCGCGATTCGACCAGCACGCCGGTCTCCACCCCTCTGACGGTCGTGTAGCCCGGTTGCCCCGAGCGTACGTCGCGCCACAGCGGCGCGTTGTTGCCGGGCTGGGCCTGCTGCCGCTCGACTTGCGCCGTGGCGTCGGATGCCGGCGGCTGCTGCGCGTGGGCCGCACCGCCGCCCAGCGCGAGCGCCGCGGCGAATCCGACGGCTGTCGCCAATAGTTGGAGTCTCACGGTGTCTACCCCCGTCGCCGATGCGCACGTACTCGTTCTGTACCTGGGCGCGCTTGCGCAGCGCGGTCTCCCACGAGTCGCGATCGCCCTTGCTCCACTGCGACGTGCTCCATTCCGGCGGCACGTTCGTCCACGGCTGAGTGTCGGGCTTGCCCTGGTACTTGCCCTGCTTGTAGACGGTGACCTGCTGGTTCTCGCCGCACCCGGCCAGGCCGAGCGCGCTGGCGCCTGCAAGCGCCGCCGTCGCCACGACTCGCGCGAAGGTCATGTCTTGCCTCCTTGTGCCGGCTGCCCCTGCGGGGGCTTGCCGTAAGCCGTACCCCAGCCCCACACTTCCGAGCCCTTGCCGCGCTTGAACACGCGCGCCCGGTAGATGTCGGCGATGACGTCGCCGTCGCCGCCCAGCAGCGCCTTGGTGGAGCACATTTCGGCGCACGCGGGCAGCTTGCCCATCGCCAGCCGATTCGAGCCGTATTTCTTGAACTCCTCGGCCGTGCTGTCCTTCTCCGGGCCGCCCGCGCAGAACGTGCACTTGTCCATCTTGCCGCGCAGGCCGAAAGCGCCCGCCTGCGGGAACTGCGGCGCGCCGAACGGGCACGCGTAGAAGCAGTAGCCGCAGCCGATGCAGAGGTCCTTGTCGTGCAGCACCACGCCGTCCTCGGTCTTGTAGAAGCAGTCGACCGGGCAGACCGCCATGCAGGGGGCATCCGAGCAGTGCATGCAGGCGACCGAGATCGAGCGCTCGCCGGGCACGCCGTCGTTCAGCGTGACCACGCGCCGGCGGTTGACGCCCCACGGCACCTCGTTCTCGTTCTTGCAGGCGGTGACGCACCCGTTGCACTCGATGCAACGCTCGGCGTCGCAGAGGAACTTCATTCTTGCCATGATCCGTCTCCTTGTGCGTCAGCCCGTCATGCCTTCTCGATCTGGCAGACCGTCGTCTTCGTTTCCTGCATCATCGTGACCGAGTCGTAGCCGTAGGTCGTCGCGGTGTTCACCGCCTCGCCGCGCACGATCGGCGCCGCCCCCTCCGGGTAGAAGGGCAGCATGTCCTTGCCCTGCCACCAGCCGGAGAAGTGGAACGGGATGAACGCGTGGTCGGCTCCGACCCGCTCGGTGACGAGCGCCTTCACCTTGAGGCGCGCCCCGCTCGGCGTCCTCACCCAGACGTAGTCGCCGTTGCGGATGCCGCGGTCGTTGGCCGACCGTGGGTTGATCTCCACGAACGCGTCCTGCTGCAGCTCGGCGAGCCACGGGTTGGAGCGCGTCTCCTCGCCGCCGCCCTCGTACTCGGTCAGGCGCCCGCTCGTCAGGATGATCGGGAACTCCTTGCCGATGTCCTTGTACTTCTCCTGCACGCTCTTGAAGAGCGTGGGCAGCCGCCAAAATGCGCGCTTGTCGTCGTGCGTCGGGTACTTGTCGACGAGGTCCGCACGGATACCGTACAGCGGCTCGCGATGCTGCGGGACGCCGTCGGGGAAGTTCCACACCACCGCACGCGCCTTGGCGTTTCCGAACGGGTAGCAGCCGTGGTTCTTCATCACCACCCGGATGATGCCGCCCGAGAGGTCGGTCTTCCAGTTCTTCCCCTCCGCCTCCTTCTTCTCCTCGTCGGTGAGCTCGTCCCACCAGCCGAGCTTCTTCAGGAACACGTGGTCGAACTCCGGGTAGCCGGTGGTGATGTCCGCGCCCTTCGAGTGCGAACCGTCCTCGGCGAGCAGGTTCTCGCCGTCGCGCTCGACGCCGAAGTTGGCGCGGAAGTTGCCGCCGCCGTCCATCACATGCAGATGGGTGTTGTAGAGGTTCGGGGTGCCGGGGTGCTTCAGCGCCGCGTTTCCCCAGCACGGCCACGGCAGGCCGAAGTAGTCGCCGTCGAGCTTGTAGCCGGTCTCCTTGTCGACGCCGCCCTTGGCACGTAGCGTCTTCACGTCGAACACGTGCAGGTTGCGCATGTGCGCCTTGAGCCGCTCGGGCGACTGCCCGCTGTAGCCGATCGTCCAGGTGCCGCGGTTCAGCTCGCGCAGGATGTCCTCGATCACCGGCTCGCCGTTCGCGACCTGGATGTTCTGCTTGCCGTCGCGCTTGCCGACCAGCTGGTCGGCGAAGCCGAGCTTCTCGGCGAGCAGGTACATGATGGTTTGGTCGGGCTTCGCCTCGAACAGCGGATTGATGACCTTCTCGCGCCACTGGATCGAGCGGTTGGATGCGGTCACCGAGCCGGAGGTCTCGAACTGCGTCGCCGCCGGCAGCAGGTAGACGTCGCGGTTCTTGTTGAGGTCGGCCGGCTCGCCGGGCATCGCCGCCATTGCCGCGGTGGCCGATGGGTAGGGGTCGACGACCACCAGCAGGTCGAGCTTGTCCATCGCCTTCTTCATCTCGAGCCCGCGCGACTGGCTGTTCGGCGCGTGGCCCCAGTAGACCACGCCGCGCAGGTTCGACTCCTGGTCGATGTTCTCGTTCTTCTCCATCACGCCGTCGATCCAGCGCGAGACCGTGATCCCGGCCTTGCTCATCATCCCCGGGGCGTAGCGTCCTTGCAGCCACTTGAGGTCGACGTTCCAGACGCGCGCCCAGTGGGCGAACGAGCCGGGCGCGATGCCGTAGTAGCCGGGCAGCGAGTCCGGATTCGGGCCGACGTCGGTCGCGCCCTGCACGTTGTCGTGGCCGCGGTAGATGTTGGCGCCGCCGCCGGATACGCCGATGTTCCCGAGGGCGAGCTGCAGGATGCAGGAGGCGCGCACCATGGCGTTGCCGATGGTGTGCTGGGTCTGGCCCATGCACCAGATGATCGAGCTCGGCCGGTTCTTGGCGAACATCTCGGCCACGCGCTTCATCTGCTCCGGCGGCACGCCCGCCACCCGCTCGACCTCCTCGGGCGTCCACTTCTTCAGCACGTCCTCGCGGACCTTGTCCATCCCGTAGACGCGGTCGTTGATGTACTTCTTGTCCTCCCCAGCCGTTCTGGAAGATGTGCCACAGCAGGCCGAACAGCACCGGTACGTCGGTGCCGGAGCGGAACCGCACGTACTCGTCGGCCTTCGCGGCGGTGCGCGTGAAGCGCGGGTCGCAGACGATCATCTTGGCGCCGTTCTCCTTCGCGTGCAGGGTGTGCAGCAGCGAGACCGGATGCGCCTCGGCGGCGTTCGAGCCGATGAAGAGCAGGCACTTCGAGTTCTGCTCGTCGTTGTACGAGTTGGTCATCGCGCCGTAGCCCCAGGTATTTGCCACGCCCGCGACCGTGGTCGAGTGGCAGATACGCGCCTGGTGGTCGGTGTTGTTGGTGCCCCAGAGGCGCACCCACTTGCACAGCAGGTAGGACTGCTCGTTGTTGTGCTTGGACGAGCCGACGAAGTACATCGCGTCCGGGCCGGACTCCTCGCGGATCTTCAGCATCTTCTTCGAAATCTCGTCGAGCGCCTGGTCCCACGAGATGCGCGTGTACTTGCCGTTCACGAGCTTCATCGGGTACTTCAGGCGGTGCGAGTGCTCGGTCATGCCGTGCTCGCGCACCGCGGCGCCCTTGGCGCAGTGCGCACCGAGGTTGAGCGGTGAGTCGAACACCGGCTCCTGCCGCACCCACACCCCGTTCTGCACCACTGCGTCGATCGCGCAGCCGACCGAGCAATGCGTGCACACCGTGCGCTTCACCTCGATCTTGCCGCCCTCGGCGGCCCTCTTCTCCTGCGCGTGTGCCTTGCCGATCATGCTGAACGGCAGCTGGCTCGCGAACGCGCCCGCCCCCACCGCCACGCCGGAGCGCTGCAGGAACGCGCGCCGGTCGATGGTCTCGCCCAGCGCACCGGCCAGGCTGCGCGTCAGGCGGGACCGGCCGGTCGGAGCGCTCGAAGACTTTCTCGTCAGCAACATGATGACTCCTCCTCGGTCAGACCTTGGTCGTCTCGTAGTACCGGCGCACGTGCTCGGAGAGCTGGTAGCCCTTGCGCTTCGTTGCGCCAGTGCCGGCGGCCGCGGTCTCGGCCTGCGGCACCGTCTTCGCCGCGATCGCCGCGACCGTCGCGGCGCTGCCGGCGCCGGCGGCGAGCAGGAACTTCCTGCGAGAGAGTTTCGCTTTTTCGCTCATGGTTCGTCTCCTTCCGGGCACGTCTGTCAGGGCTGCATGGCTACAGCATTTCGAACGATTCGACTTCCACATCGAGGAACGCCTTGGCGAAGCGCGCCACCGCGCGGTAGTAGTTCGCCGCGTCGCACGCCTCCACGGCCGCGCACAGCGCGCGATAGCTTCCGCGCAGGTAGCGGTCGAAGAACAGCCGCTGGTCGAGCAGCGCCTCCTCGCCCCGCCCGGACTCGACGATCAGCAGCCGCATCACGTCGCACAGCCCGGCGAAATGGTCCTCGGGCTCGCCGGCGCCCGCGGTGCGCGCGAAGCCCATGGCGTCCAGCTCGTCGCGCAGGCCCGCGAGCAGCTTCTCGCGGCCGGTCGCGACGAGGTAGTAGGAGGCATAGGGGTGACCGGCGACTTGCCGGTGCCGACCAGGATCGTGTCGTACTCGAGGCGGGTGGCTTGCGCATCGGCGGCCGCCGAAGCCGCCACGAGCGCGTTCCAGGCCTCGGCGAGCGAAGCGCCGCGGCCCCTCGGGAACGAGCTCATCGGCGCGCGCGAGCGCGTCGAGCAGCGCCGCGTCCGGCCCAGCGTAAAACAGCCGCGCGAGCAGCGCGTAGAAATCCGCCCGCGCCTGCTCTTCCTGCGCTCCGGCCCGGAGCGCGCGATGCGAGCCTGCTTCCCCGGTCACCGGCGCGTTCATCTCGCGTCGAAGATGGACATCTCGTCCTTCTTCCCCATCATGTCCAGCACGCGGCAATCGGCGCACATCATCATGCGGTCGAGCACGGCCTCGCCCTGCCACATCGAGTGGCCTGCGAGCTTGCCGACCATGCTCTCGACCATCTGCCTGGTGCCGAACGGCTTGCCGCACTTCACGCAGTCGAACGGCTCGGCGCGGTTGAGCTCCACCTCCTGCTTGGCCTCCGGCGCGAGCAGCAGCCGCGGAGCGAGCGCGACGGCGCCCTCGGGGCAGGTGCTCGCGCACAGTCCGCACTGAACGCAGTTGCGCTCGACGAACTTGAGCCGCGGTGCGTCGCGGCCGTCGACCAGCGCCGAGGCCGGGCACGCGCCGACGCATGCCATGCACATCGTGCACTTGGCCACGTCGACCTCCACCCGGCCCCACGGCGCGCCGGCCGGCAGCGCGATCTCGCGGCGCGGGGTCGGCGCGTGCTGCGCGAGGTGCTCGAGCGCGAACTCGAGCGTCGCGCGCTTGCCGTTCGACAAGTTGAACGCCGCGGCGCGCGCCACGGTCCGCGCCGGAGCGAGCGCCCAGAGCGTCTGCCCGAGCTCGGGCGGCGCCTCTGCGCGCACCAGAGCGAGGTGCCGGCCCGCGTAGCCGAGCGCGTTGAGGATCGTCTCGCCATAGCGCATCTGCGCCTCGATCGCCTGCCCGTACTCGTCGGCCTCGGTGCCGCACGAGAGCGCGACCACCTGGCTCGCCCCGTAGGCGAGCGCGCCGAGCATCGCGTCCAGACCGACCGATGCGATGTGATGCACCTCGACCGGAATCACCCGCGCGGGCAGCCCCGGCCCGCGTCGGGCGAGGCGGGCGACGAGCTCGCGCCCGTCGCCCGGGTTGTGCAGCAGCAGGCAGGCGTCCCTGCCGCCCGCCGCGGCGTAGACGGCGAGCAGCGTCTTCAGGCGCGCCCCGAGGTCGCTCACGCGCGGATACTGGTGGGTCATCGCGCCCGAGGGGCACACGGTGGCGCAGCCGCCGCAGCCGGCGCACAGATGCGCATCGACGCTGACCATGTCGCCGGCGCTCGTGATCGCCTGCGTCGAGCACACGTCCACGCACTTGGTGCAGCCGGTCTTCTGCGAGCGGCCGTGCGCACAGATGCGCTCGTTGTAGGCCGTGAAGCGCGAGCTTCTCGAACTCGCCGACCAGCCGGGCGAGCGCGGCGGCGGCGAGCGCCCTGTTCGGAGCGGATCGCGTCCCGGCGCGAGGTAGCCCTGCGGCTTCTGCGGCACCTTGAGGAGCGGTTCGGCCGAGAGGTCGAGCACGAGGTCGAAGCGCTCGGCGCGAGCGCGGTCGGTGCGCGCGAAGTCGATCGCCCTGATCGGGCCGCATGCCTTCACGCACTCGCGGTGAGCCTTGCACCTCGCCAGATCGATCTGATAGTCGAACGCGATCGCCTGCTCCGGACACGCCGCGAGGCACTTGTTGCAGCGGGTGCAGCGTTCGAGGTCGATCGGATTGAGCTGTTCCCACTCCACCGCGAAGGCGCCGAGATGTCCCGTCAGCGCCTGCACGCGTCCCGACCAGACCGGGTAGGCGGCGTTCGACCGGCAGCTCGGCGCCAGGCGCGGCCCCGGTGACGAGCACGCTCACGTCGAGATCGCCCGCAAGCCGGTCGGCCCATGCCACCGCTGCGTCGGCCGGTCCGGTCACCAGGAGCGCGCCGCCGGAGCGGTAGGACACACCTGGCACGGGCTCGGGCTCGGGCAGCTCGGCGGCGGCGAGCAGTGCTGCGATCTTGGGCGCGGCCTTCGCGGCCTCTTTCGGACCAGCCTGCCGACTCGCGGATGTTCACGAACCGGAGCGCCGTCTTCGCGCCCGCCGACTCGGCGACCTCGTCAAAGAGCGCCGCCTCCTGCGTGCAGGCGACCACGCAGCGCGTCTGCCTCAGGGCCGCCTGGAAGCTTGCGATCTCCTGCCTGCAGAGCTCGGTGTGGATGTGCGGCGCCGCGTCCAGCCCGAGCGCGCGCTGCAGTCCCGCCGCGTCGAGCGGCATGGACTTGTTGCAGTTGCACAATCGGTACGCTTGCGCCTCGTGCGCCACCGGGCGTCGCCTCCTCCAGCCTCAGATTCGTGACGTATTTAGCACGCCCCGTTCCAGGTATTTCGGGAACGGCGGGAACAGATCTGACCAATTCGCTTATCCGGAGGGCTCCGATTCGGTCGGTGAACCGCCTCCTCGGGCCAGATCGGCGCATTTTGGGTCATTCGGGCCGGTCGGGTTGGACATGTCCTTTCCCGGCGCTTCGACGGCTGGATTCATGCGGTTCTCTTGCAGCGCAGCATGATCAGCCGCCGCGGCCTCGCCGGCCGCCTCGCTCCGTCCCGACGGGGCGGCGTCGTGACGGTCTGGGGCGTCCGCGCGCCGGGGCTCGTCGCCGAACAGCATGTCTTTCGCGTGCTCCAGCGTGCGCAGCATCGCCGCGGGGATCGGATCGGGCTGCGAGTAGTCGTCGATGTACACGTCGAGACCGTCCATCCGGTTGAAGTGCGGGTCCGCGAAGAGGCGCTGAGCGCCGCCCGCCGCGTTTCCTCGTCGACCTCGGGACGCAGAAAGTCGCGGTAGTCAGACGCGAGACCGCGCAGCGAGTCGATCGCGGGCAGCTCGGGCGGCGCTGCCCCTTCGCCCGGGGTGCCCGCGGGCGCTGCCGAATGCGCCGGGCGACGCTGCGCCGGCGCCGCCACCTCCGGGTCCGGGCGTGGCGCCTCACGGCTCGCGTCCGGCCGCGCGGCGTCGGGCAACGGCTCGTCGAGCGGCCTGCCCGCGCGCGCCGCAGTCTTGCGGCGCGACCAGCGCCCGAGAAACGTTCCGCCGTCCTCGTCCTTCATCGCACCTCGCCCTTCGCCGCGCGCCGAATGCGTCTCAGCCGTCGCGGCGCGCGCCCTTGAATGACGGCGGCCGGCTGCGCTTCTTCGGCTCCGGCTTGTAGTGTTCGGCTGCGAACGCCGCCACCCACGGCGCGAGCGCCTCCGGCATCGGCACGCCGTCGACGCGCTCGCTGCCGTCCATCATCCGCGCGGCCTCGTTGTAGCTCACCGTCACGGCGTGGGGCGCGACGCGCCCCTCCTCCTCGCGCCACACCACGAACACAAACGGCGTTGCTGCGCTCATGTTCAGATAGTAGCCCTCGGCCTCGTCGCGGTAGAGCCGGATCTCGAACCCCGGATGCAGCCACTGCGTCCGATCGCCGTTCTCGCCGAGCAGCCGCGGCGTCCTATCCCCCGTTTCCATGTCGGGAATCAGCGCGACCGGCGCCCACGTCTCGGACTGCCACCGGTTCGCGAGCACGCGGCGCTCCATGACGACCGCGACACGCACGCTTGGACGCTCCATCCGTTGCCTCTAGAATACGGGATTCGGCGAGGCCTCTATGATGCGCACGGCAGCGCCGCTCGATCAAGCGCCATGACCGATCGCGTCATCAAACTCACCGACGTCGGCCGCGTGCAGCCGCTCCCCCCGGCGCGCGCCGACGATCCGTCGAGCGAGTACCGCCGTGCGCGACGCGCGCGCGCGCGCGCTGCGCGACCTGCGCATTTCGGTGACCGATCGCTGCAACTTCCGCTGCACCTACTGCATGCCGAAGGACGTCTTCGGCAAGGACTATCCGTTCCTGCCGCACGCGCAGCTGCTCAGCTTCGAGGAGATCGCGCGCATCGCGCGCGTCTTCGTCGACCACGGCGTCGGCAAGATCCGACTGACCGGCGGCGAGCCGCTGCTACGCCGGAACGTCGAGCGCCTGGTCGAGATGCTCGCCGGCCTGGGCGACGTCGACCTCACGCTGACCATCAACGGCTCGCTGCTCGCCCGCAAGGCGCGCGCGCTGCGCGCTGCCGGGCTAAAGCGCGTCACCGTCAGCCTCGACTCGCTCGACGACCGCGTCTTCCGCGCCATGAACGACGCCGACTACCCGGTCGCCCAGGTGCTCGACGGGATCGACGCCGCGGAGGCGGCCGGACTCGCGCCGCTCAAGGTCAACATGGTGGTCAAGCGCGGGGTGAACGACGGCGACATCCTGCCGATGGCGCGCTTCTTCAGGGGCAGCGGGCGCGTCCTGCGCTTCATCGAGTTCATGGACGTCGGGGCGACCAACGGCTGGCGCATGGACGACGTGGTGCCCTCGGCCGAGGTCATCGCCCGGATCAACGCCGAAATGCCGCTCGAGCCCGTGGACCCGAACTACAGCGGCGAGGTCGCCGAGCGATGGCGCTACCGCGACGGCGGCGGCGAGATCGGCGTGATCTCGTCGGTGACCCAGGCGTTCTGCCGCGACTGCACGCGTGCGCGCCTCTCGACCGAGGGCATGGTCTACACGTGCCTCTTCGCCACCAGCGGCTTCGACCTGCGCGCGCTCGTGCGCGGCGGCGCCTCCGACGAGGAGCTCGGCGCCGCGATCCGCCGCATCTGGCGCGCGCGCGCCGACCGCTACTCGGAGATGCGCACCGCGCAGACCGCGGGGTTGCGGAAGATCGAGATGTCCTACATCGGAGGGTGAGCACGTGAACGCGCGCGGCGCGCGGCGCCGCGTGCTGACGCCTTCGCGTCTTCGCACCTTCACCGCCTTCATGAACGCCCACCATCGCCCCGCCCTCACCCATGCCGGACGCCCGGCGACCTACACGGTCGAAGCGCTGAACGAGCGCGGTGAGGCACTCGCCACGCCGATCGCCGGCGAGCACCCGCTGACGCTGTACGTCGACCGGCGCGAGGTCGTCACGCTGATGACGCTCGGGCAGGCCCCCGAATGCCTCGCGATCGGCTATCTGCGCAACCAGCGACTGGTCGACTCGATCGAGGCGATCGCGGCGGTTCAGGTGGACTGGGAGACCGACTCGGTCGCGGTCACCACGCGCAAAGGGCGTGAAGGGCCTCGGCGCGAGGATGAAGAAGCGCACGGTCACCACCGGCTGCGGTCAGGGTACCGTGTTCGGAAACCTGATGGAGGAGATCGACGCGGTCCGCCTGCGCGACGACGTCGCGCTCACCGAGGAAACCCTCTACAGCCTGCTCGACGCCGTACGCCGCCACGGAAACGGTCTACAAGGCGGCCGGCGCCGTGCACGGGTGCGCGCTCGCCTCCAACGCGGCGGGCGCGAGCGAGATCCTGTCGTTCGTCGAGGACGTCGGCCGCCACAACGCGGTGGACGCGATCGCCGGCCAGATGTGGCTCGAGGGCGTCGACGGGTCGGACAAGATCTTCTACACCACTCGGCCGGCTCACCTCGGAGATGGTCATCAAGGCCACGCAGATGCGCATCCCGTTCCTCGTCTCGCGCTCGGGCCTGACCAAGATGGGTCACGAGATCGCCGCCCGGATCGGCATCACGATGATCGGCCGGGCGGTCAACCGCCACTACCTGCTGTTCACCGGGAGACACCGGTTCGTCAAGACGACGATGCCGACGGCGTTGGCGTGAGAATTCGACCATGAAAGTCACCGGCCTCATCCTCGCCGGCGGCCAGGGCCGCCGCATGGGCGGCGTCGACAAGGGCTGCAGCCGCTGCGCGCCGCCCGCTCGTCGCCTGGGTGCTCGAGCGCCTCGCACCGCAGGTCGACGAGGTCGTCATCAACGCGAACCAGAACCAGGCGGCCTACGCCCGACTCGGGCCGCGCATCGTGAGCGATCGCATCGGCGGCTTCGCCGGGCCGCTCGCCGGGCTGCAGGCGGGCCTCGCGGCCGCCGCGTATCCGCTGGTCGCCACGGTCCCGTGCGACTCGCCGTTCCTGCCGGGCGATCTCGTCGCGCGGCTGCGCGACGCGCTCGAGCGCGAGCGCGCCGACCTCGCCGTCGCCCGGACCGGCGATCAGCCGCATCCGGTGTTCTGCCTCGTGCGCACGAGCGTCGCGCCGAGCCTCGACGCCTTCCTCGCAGGCGGCGGGCGCAAGATCGACGCCTGGTACGCGGCGCTCGCCGTGGTCGAGGTGCCGTTCGACGACGAGGCCGAGGCCTTCTCGAACATCAATACGCGCGACGAGCTCGCCGACTACGACGCCGCGCGATGAGCTCGCTCGCGCACATCGTCAGCTGCCTCGACGACTACGACCCGGACGCGCTGCCGGTCGAGACCGCGCGCGCCGCGATCCGCGCGATGATCGCGCCGATCGCGGTGAACGAGCGCGTCGCGGTGCGGGCGGCGCTCGGGCGCGTGCTCGGCGAGGACGTCGTCTCACCGGTCGACGTGCCGGCGCACGACAACTCGGCGATGGACGGCTGGGCGGTGCGCGCTGCCGACCTCGTGCCCGCCGGCGCGACGCGCCTGCGCGAGATCGGTACGAGCTACGCGGGCCGGGCGTTCGCGCGGTCGGTCGGCGCGGGCGAGTGCGTGCGCGTGATGACCGGCGCGGTGATGCCCGCCGGCACCGACACCGTGGTGATCCAGGAGACGGTGCAGGTGGACGGCGACGCGATCGTGGTCCCACCCGGTCAGGTGCGCGGCCAGCACATGCGCCTCGCCGGCGAGGACCTCGCGCGCGGCAAGCCGGCGCTGCGCGCGGGCCAGCCGGTCCGCGCCGCCGAGCTCGGGCTGCTCGCATCGCTCGGCATGGCCGAGGTCGTCGCGCGCCGCCGCCCGCGCGTCGCCTTCTTCTCCACCGGCGACGAGCTCGCCTCGGTCGGACGGCCGCTCGCCGAGGGGCAGGTCTACGACTCCAACCGCTACACGATCTTCGGCATGCTGACGCGGCTCGGCTGCGACGTGATCGACCTGGGCGTCGTGCGCGACGACCGCGCGAGCCTCGCCCGCGCGCTCGCCGACGCCTCGGCGGCCGCGGACGCGGTGGTCACCTCGGGCGGCGTCTCGGTCGGCGAGGCGGACTTCACGCGCGAGGTTCTCGCGCGCCTCGGCGAGGTGCTGTTCTGGAAGATCGCGATGCGGCCCGGCCGGCCGATGGCCGTCGGCAGGCTGGGCGGCGCGCTCTTCTTCGGGCTACCCGGAAATCCGGTCGCGGTCATGGTCACCTTCTACCAGTTCGTGCGCGACGCGCTGCTCGCGCTCGCCGGACGCACCGACGCGTTCGAGCTGCCGACGCTGCGCGTACCGTGCGAGACGGCGCTGCGCAAGAAGCCCGGCCGCACCGAGTTCCAGCGCGGCATCCTGGCGCGCAACGCCGCCGGCGAGTGGACGGTGCGCGTGACCGGCGGCCAGGGCTCGGGCGTGCTGCGCTCGATGTCCGAGGCGAACTGCTTCATCGTGCTCGAGCACGCGCGCGGCGGCGTGCAGCCGGGTGACCTGGTGAGCGTCCAGGTCATGGACGGCCTCGCGTGAGCGGGGAGCGCGGCGTGAGCGGCGAGGGAGGACGAGCACGCAGCGCCCGCCGCGCCGGCGTACCTGACCGTCAAGCAGGCCGCCGAGATCCTGCACGTCAACCAGAAGAAGCTCTACGCCCTGATCCAGGACGGCGGCCTGCCGGCCACCAAGGCGAGCGGCAAGTGGCTCGTGCCGCGCCAGCTCCTCGACGAATGGCTGCTCGAGCAGGCGCACGGCGGCGTGCTGACCGACCGCCTGCTGATCGGCGGCAGCGACGACCCGCTGCTCGCGAGCGCGGTCACGCTGCTCGCGAGCGAGATCCGCGACGCGGCGCTGGTCGCGATCTGCCCCACCGGCACGCGCCTCGGGCTGGAGCTCCTCGCCGGGCGGCGCATCAACGTCTGTGCGATCCACTGGGGCGTCGCCGAGAGCAGCCGCTCGGCGCACGCGCAGCTCGTCGCCGGATTCCCGGGCAGCCGCGAATGGGCGATCGTGCGCATGGGGCTGCGCGAGCAGGGGATCGTGCTCGCGCGCGAGCGCGCCGGCGTGCGATCGCTCGCCGAGCTCGCGCGCCCGGACGTGCGCTGGGCGAGCCGCCAGGAAGGCGCCGGCACGCAGCACTTCGCGCGGCTGATGCTGCGCGAGCAGGGGATTCCGCCCGAAGCGCTGCGCAGCGAGCAGACGGCTTACTCGGAGCGCCACGCTGCCGCGCTGGTCGCCCAGGGTCAGGCCGATTGCGCGCCCGGCGTGCGCAGCGCCGCCGGCGAGTTCGGACTCGCGTTCCTGCCGCTCGGCTGGGAGGCCTTCGACCTGGTGGTCCCGCGCGCGGTCTTCTTCCGCAGCCTGTTCCAGCACCTGCTCGATCTGCTGCGCGGCGAGCGGCTCCGCGTGGTCGCGGCGAGCCTGAAAGGCTACGACCTCACGCAGCTCGGGCAGCTCGTCGCGGGCGCGGGCGAAGCCGCGCCGCGTTAACCTTCGACCAGGGCCGGGACCGCGCGACGCTCACCCGCGATCGCGCGCCACGGCGCGCATCGCTTCGACGTAAGGCGCGTCGGCCGGATGGTTCGCGGTTCTCCCCGCGAGACGCCCACCGCTCGGCCGCGAGTAGAGCCCCTGCGGATCGAACGCGTCGCCGGGGACGCGGGCGAGACGCAACCCGAGCCGGTTGGCCTCGAGGTCGAGCGCCCGGCCCGCCATCGAGTGCTCGCGGGTGCCGCCTGCGTGGGCCTGGGCGATCAACGCGCAGGAAGATGACGTGCTTGTCATACCCCAATGCTGCCGCGGCGCGCCCGATGGAAAAAGACGTGCAGCCCGCTCGCGGGCGCGCTAGCCCGAAGCGCCGGGCTCGGCGTCGTCGCCGGCCGCACCGATCAGCTTGGTTGCGGCGCGATCCGGCAGAGCCTCGACGTCCTTCAGCTTGCGCGCCATCTGGCGCGTGCGCGTCTCGGCCTCGACGATGCTGTTCGCCACCGTCTGCAACTGCTGGCGCGTCTTGGCGAGCACGCCGCCGAACCTACCGAACTCGGCCTTCACGGCGCCGAGCAGCGCCCACACCTCGCTCGAGCGCTGCTCGATCGCGAGCGTGCGGAAGCCCATCTGGAGGCTGTTCAGCATCGCGAGCAGCGTGGTCGGGCCGGCGATCGTGACGCGGGCGTCGCGCTGCAGCGCCTCGACCAGGCCCGGCCGGCGCAGCACCTCGGCGTAGAGCCCCTCGGTCGGCAGGTAGAGGAGCCCGAAATCGGTGGTGTGCGGCGGCGCGATGTATTTCTCGCGCAGCGTACGCGCCTCGTCGCGCAGTCGGGCCTCCAGCGCCCTTGCCGCCGCCTCGATCTCGGCGTGGTCGACGCGCTCCTGCGCATCCTGCAGACGCTGGTAGTCCTCGAGCGGGAACTTGGCGTCGATCGGCAGCCACACCGGAGCGCCGGCCTCGTCGCGCCCGGGGAAGCGGATCGCGAACTCGACGCGCTCTCGGCTGCCTGGCACGGTGGCAACGTTGCGGTCGTACTGGTCAGGCGTGAGCACCTGCTCGAGCAGGCTGCCGAGCTGGACCTCGCCCCAGGTGCCGCGCGTTTTGACGTTGGTCAGCACGCGCTTGAGGTCGCCGACGCCGACCGCGAGCGACTGCATCTCGCCGAGCCCCTTGTGGACCTGCTCGAGCCGCTCGCTCACCAGCTTGAACGATTCGCCGAGGCGCTGCTCGAGCGTCGCGTGCAGCTTCTCGTCCACCGTCTGGCGCATCTGCTCGAGCTTCTGGGTGTTGTCCTCGCGGATGCGCTCCAGCCGCGCGTCGATCGTCTCGCGCACCGCGGCGAGCTGCTGGTTGAGGCTCTCGCCGAACCGGCGCAGCGCGGTCCCAGCCTCCTCGCGCCCCTGGCGCGCGTCCTCGAGCGCCGCGCGCAGCTTCTCGTCCACCGTGGCGCGCACGCCCTCGAGCTTGGTTTCGTTCGCCTGCGCGAGCGTCGCGATCCGCTGCGCGAAGCCGTCCATCTGGCCGGTCTGCACCGTCGCCGTCTGCGCCAGCTGCTCGCGCACCGCGTGGCCGAAGCGCTCCAGCGTCCCGCCGAGCTCGGCGCGGCCGGCGCGCGCGGCCTCTGCCGCTTCCAGGCGCGCGCGGCCGAGCTCGTCGCGCAGGTCGCGATCCTGCCGCTCGGCGAGCTGCGCCACCGCCTCGAGCCGGGCCCGCAGGTCAGCGGCGGCGCGCGCCGCACGGCCCATCGCCACGAGCTGCAGCACGAGCACGACGAGCACCGCCGCGCCGGCAATCGCGCCGACCAGCCCGATCATCGGGATCGAGTCGCTCATCGCGCGGCAGTATAGCCCGGAGGTGGCTCATTCGATGACCCTGCCGCGCGGTTTAGAATCCTCCGCAGACCGCGCGCGCCCGGCGGCGGCACTCCGGCCAGGAAGATCGAAGCGATGACCTCCGTTATCGGGACGTCCTTTGCGGTGCCGCACATGCGGCGGGACCGGCGCTGCGGCCGTCCGCCGCGCGGCCGCGCCGTGCGTCCGCGGCACCTGGACGCGCTGCTTGCCGCCGCCGCCCGCGGCGGGCACGAGGCGATCGTCACGCTGGAGCGGCAGCTGCGCGATCCGGCCTGCATCGCCAGCGCTCTGCGCGGGCGCGTTCGCTGAGGCGCACCCCTTGCCCTTCGCCTACTACGGACGGCTGTCGGCCGCGCGCCAGCGCATCTACCGCAGGAGCGACGAGATCCACGCGGTCAGGCTGCCTGCGCCGGACGCGCTCGCGCCGCTCGCGGCGCGCGTCGGGCACTGGCTGCGCGCGGAGAACCGCGAGGAGCTCGAGCGCGCCTGCCAGCGGCTGGCCAACGGCGTGTGCGACCAGGTCGGCGTGCGCCGCGCGCGCATCCGGCTCTTCGCGGTGCGCCCGCGCGCCGACTGGGGCGAGCTGCATGGGCTCTACGAGGCGGCCGACGGGCGCACGCCCGAGATCTCGCTCTGGATGCGCACCGCGCAGCAGCGCCGTGTGGTCGCGTTCCGCACCTTCGTGCGCACGCTCGTGCACGAGCTTTGCCACCACCTCGACTTCGAGCTCTTCGAGCTCCCCGAGACCTTCCACACCGATGGCTTCTACAAGCGCGAGTCGAGCCTGCTGAACCAGCTCGCGGGTCCGCCGCCGGCGCGCCCGCCCCGGTCCGGATGACGCAGGGCCGCGCCCAGCCGCTGCGCAATCTCGTTCTCGTCCTCGGCGACCAGCTCGACGAGGCGAGCGCGGCGTTCGTGGACTTCGATCCGCGGCTCGACCGCGTGCTGATGATCGAGGCCCGCGGCGAGGCCACGCACGTCTGGAGCCACAAGGCACGCATCGGGCTGTTCCTGGGCGCAATGCGCCATTTTGCCGCGTTGCTGCGCGCACGCGGATACGACGTCGATTACGTCGCCCTCTCCGAGAACCCGCACGCGTCCCTGCTCGATACGCTCGACCGGCGGCTGGTGGCGCTCGGTCCGCGCAAGCTCGTCGTCGTGGAGCCGGGCGAATGGCGGCTCGAGCGCGGGATCGAGTCGGTCGCCGAGCGGCGCCAGGTCCCGCTCGCGCTGCGCGAAGACTCGCATTTTCTGCTTTCGCGGCGCGAATTCGACGACTGGGCGAGCGGCCGCAAGACCCTGCTGCTCGAGACCTTCTACCGCTTCATGCGCAAACGCACCGGGTACCTCATGGCGGGCGGCGTGCCCGCCGGCGGCGCATGGAACTACGATCGCGAGAACCGCGCTGCGTTCGCCAAGGCCGGGCCGCGCGCCGTGCCGCCGCAGCCGCGCTTCGCGCCCGATGCCGTCACGCGCGAGGCGCTCGAGGCGGTGCAGTGCGTGTTTCCGGACCATCCCGGATCGCTCGAGCATTTCGCCTGGCCGGTGACGCGCGCGCAGGCGCTCGACGCGCTCGCGGCGTTCGTCGCCGAACGCCTCCCGCATTTCGGCCGCCACCAGGATGCGATGTGGAGCGGCGAGCCTTTCCTGTATCACTCGCTGCTCTCCTCGGCGTTGAACCTCAAGCTGCTCGATCCGCGCGAGGTGATCGAGGCGGCGATCGGCGCGTATCGGAGCAGGCGGGCGCCGCTCGCCGCGGTGGAGGGCTTCGTCCGTCAGATCCTCGGGTGGCGCGGAGTTCGTCCGCGGCGCGTACTGGCGCGATATGCCGGCAATGCGCGAGGCCAACCACTTCGGGCACGCGCGCGCCCTGCCGAAGTGGTACTGGACCGGTGAGACGCGCATGAACTGCATGCGCGAGGCGATCGGCCAGACCCTCGCCCACGGCTACGCCCACCACATCCAGCGCCTCATGATCACCGGCATGTTCGGACTGATCGCCGGGCTCGATCCGAAGCAGGTCGCCGACTGGTATCTCGCGATCTACGTCGACGCGGTCGAGTGGGTCGAGCTGCCGAACGTCGCCGGGATGGCGCTCTATGCCGACGGCGGGCGGTTCACCACCAAGCCCTACGCGGCGAGCGGCGCGTACGTGAGCCGCATGAGCAACTACTGCGTGCGCTGCCGCTACGATCCGAGCCGGCGCTCCGGCGCCGGCGCATGCCCGGTGACCACGCTCTACTGGTACTTCCTCGACTGCAACGAGCGCGAGCTCGCCGCGCAGCCGCGCACCGCGCTGATGGTGCGCAACCTCGCGCGGCTTTCCGCGGCCGAGCGGGGCGCGATCCGCAGGCATGCGCGGTCGCTGCTCGCCGACCTCGAAGCGCTCTGATCAGTTCTAGCGCTGCGCGGCGCGCGCCGGAGCGCCGGTCTCGGCGGCGCCACGCTCGCGCAGGAAGCGCGCCAGGAACTCGGCGGTGTGCGAGCGGCGCCGCGCGGCGGCGATCTCCTCGGGCGGTCCCTGCGCGACGATGCGGCCGCCCGCCGCGCCGCCCTCCGGTCCGAGATCGATCACCCAGTCCGCCTCGGCGATCACGTCGAGATCGTGCTCGATCACGACCACGCTGTTGCCGGCGTCGACCAGCCGGTGCACCACGCGGATCAGCCGCTCGACGTCGGCCATGTGCAGCCCGATGGTCGGCTCGTCGAGCACGTAGAGCGTCGTGCCGCGCGCGCCGGTCTCGAGTTCCACGCCGTGCTTGCGGATGCGCGCGGGCGCGCCCGGCCGGCTCTTGGCGAGCTCGGTCACGAGCTTGATGCGCTGCGCCTCGCCGCCGGAGAGCGTCGGGCTCGCCTGGCCGAGCGTGAGATAGCCGAGGCCGACGTCCTGCAGCAGCGCAAGCGCGTGGTGGATCGCGGAATGCGCGGCGAAGAACTCGACCGCCTCCTCGACGCTCATCGCGAGCACCTCGGCGATCGACTTGTCACGATAGCGCACCGCGAGCGTCTCGTCGGTGAACCGCGCGCCGCCGCACACGTCGCACCGCACCTTGACGTCGGGCAGGAAGCTCATCTCGACGGTCTTCGCGCCCTGCCCCTCGCACGCGACGCAGCGCCCGCCGGCGACGTTGAACGAGAAGCGGCTCGGCGTGTAGCCGCGCAGGCGCGCCTCCGGCGTGCCGGCGAAGAGCCGCCGGATGTCGTCCCAGAAGCCGACGTAGGTCGCCGGGCACGAGCGCGGCGTCTTGCCGATCGGCGTCTGGTCGACCTCCAGCACGCGCGTCACCGCCGCCCAGCCCCTCAGCACGCGGCACCCGCGCAGCGGCACCTTCCTGCCGCGCTTCGCGGCGACGAGCGCGCGCGCAGGTTGTCGTGCAGCACGTCGCGCACCAGCGTGCTCTTGCCACTGCCGGACACGCCCGTGACACAGACGAGCCGCCCGAGCGGGATCTCGACCCGCAGGTCTGCCAGGTTGTGCAGCTTCGCCCCCACGATCTCGAGGTACGCCGTGCCACCGCGGCCGGGAGACGTCGGCCGCCGCTCGCCCAGCACCGGATGGCCGAGCGGCTGCGCGAGCGCGCGGCCGGTCAGCGAGTCGGGCGCGCGCATCAGGTCCTCGAGGGTGCCTGCGGCGACCACCCGGCCGCCGCGCACGCCAGCGCCAGGGCCGAGGTCGATCAGGTGCTCGGCGCGCCGGATCGTCTCCTCGTCGTGCTCCACCACCACCACCGCATTGCCCTTGCCGCGCAGCTCGGCGAGGGTGTCGAGCAGGCGCGCGTTGTCGTGCGGGTGCAGACCGATGGTGGGCTCGTCGAGGATGTAGCACACGCCGCGCAGGTTCGAGCCGAGCTGCGCCGCAAGGCGGATGCGCTGCGCCTCGCCGCCCGAAAGCGTCGGCGCGCCGCGGTCGAGCGAGAGGTAAGCGAGCCCGACCTGGGCGAGGAACGCGAGCCGCGCGCCGAGCTCGGCGAGGATGTCGCGCGCGATCTCGCCCTCGCGGCCGGAGAGCCTGAGCCGCCGGAAGTACTCCCGCGCCTCGGCCACCGAGAGCCGGGTGAGCTCGGCGATCGTCCGGTCGCGGAAGCGCACCGCGAGCGCGGTCTGGTTCAGGCGCCGGCCCTCGCACGCCGGACAGGGCTTCGCCTCGCCCTCCCACCACTCGTTCCACCAGATCTCCTCGCCGGTCTGCTCGGCGTCGAACCCGGCGAGCTCGAGTTCGGTCCCGTAGCAGCGCGCGCACCAGCCGTGCTTCGAGTTGAACGAGAAGAGCCGCGGGTCGGGCTCCGGGAAGCTGCGGCTGCAGCGCGGGCAGGCGCGCTTGGTGGAGAAGACCTGCACCGTGCCCGCGCCGGTTGTTGCGCCACGCCCGCCCCGCACCGTGCGGGCAACGCGCTTCGCCGCCGCGCCGTTCGCCCGCCGCCCGTGGGGGCGCGTCGTCCGCGATCATGACCGTGCCCTTCCCGTAGGCGATCGCCTCGGCGACGAGCGCGCGGATCGCGCGCTCGCCCGCCGCCGGACCTCGAGCGCGCCGACCGGCAGCTCGATGTCGTGCTCCTTGAAGCGCGCGAGTCGCGGCCAGCTCGCGGTCGCGACCGGCGATCCGTCGACGCGCAGGTGCGCGAAGCCCTTGGCTGCCGCCCACTTGGCGAGATCGGTGTAGTAGCCCTTGCGCGCGACCACCAGCGGCGCGAGCACCTCGACGCGCCGGCCGCGATAATCGCGCAGGATCTTGGCGACGATCGACTCGAGCGTCTGCGGCTCGATCGGGATCGCGCAGTCGGGGCAGTGCTGCATGCCGAGCTTCACGAAGAGCAGGCGCAGGAAGTGGTAGAGCTCGGTCACGGTGGCGACCGTGCTCTTGCGCCCGCCGCGGCTCGTGCGCTGCTCGATCGCCACCGTCGGGGGATGCCGTAGATCGCGTCCACCTCGGGGCGCGCGGCCGGCTGCACGAACTGCCGCGCGTAGGCGTTCAGCGACTCGAGGTAGCGCCGCTGGCCCTCGGCGAAGAGGATGTCGAACGCCACCGTGCTCTTGCCGCTGCCGGATACGCCGGTGATGACGGTGAACCGGTCGCGCGGGATGTGGACGTCGATGTTCTTGAGGTTGTGCTCGCGGGCGTTGTGGATCCTTATCGTGCGCGCAGCGCTGCGCACTGGGTGCAGGCGCGGGGCGCTCGCCTCGGCTGCGTGCGGCGCCGCCTGCGCCGCCCCACGGGCGAGCGCCGCCTCGTGGTCGCGCAGCGCCGCCCCGGTGTGGCTCGACGGGTGGCGCGAGACTTGCTGCGGCGTGCCGACGCACACCACTTCGCCGCCGCCGTCCCCGCCTTCGGGCCCGAGGTCGATGAGCCAATCGGCCGCGCGGATGACGTCCAGGTTGTGCTCGATCACCACCAGCGAGTGACCGGCCTTGAGCAGGCGGCGGAACGCCTGCAGCAGCTTCGCGACGTCGTCGAAGTGCAGCCCGGTGGTCGGCTCGTCGAACAGGAACAGCGTGCCCGCGCCGCCCGCGGCCCCCGCGGTGAGGTTGCCGGCGAGCTTGAGGCGCTGCGCCTCGCCGCCCGAGAGCGTCGGCACCGGCTGGCCGAGCTGCATGTAGCCGAGGCCGACCGCCGAAAGCGGCTCGAGCCGCTTCAGGATCTCGGGCTCCCCGGCGAAGAACACCACCGCCTCGCTCACCGTCATCTCGAGGACCTCGGCGATCGACCTCGGCTGGCTGCCGCGCGGTGCGCCCGGCGGCAGCCATTTCACCTCCAGCACATCGGCGCGGTAGCGCCGGCCGTTGCAGTCCGGGCAGCGCAGGTACACGTCGGAGAGGAACTGCATCTCGACGTGCTCGAAGCCGTTGCCGCCGCAGCCCGGGCAGCGGCCGTTACCGGAGTTGAAGCTGAAGGTGCCCGCGGTGTAGCCGCGCTCGCTGGCCGCCGGCTCCTCGGCGAAGAGCCGGCGGATGCCGTCGAGCGCGCCGACGTAGCTCGCCGGGTTCGACCGCGTCGTCTTGCCGATCGGCGACTGGTCGATCAGCACGGCCTGCGCCACGTTCTCGTGGCCGCGGATCGCGCGGTGCCGGCCAGGTACGTCCTCCGGGCGGCCCTTCAGCTTCGCGAGGCCGCGGTACAGCACCTCCTCCACCAGCGTGGATTTCCCCGAGCCCGAAACCCCGGTGACGCACACGAAGTGCCCGAGAGGAATCCTGACGTCGATGCCACGGAGATTGTGCTCGGCCGCGCCTTGCACCTCGAGCCAGGCGTCCACCGCGATGCCGTCGCTGCCGGCGGTGCGCGCGCGGTCCGATACCATCTTCTCGCCGCGCAGGTACTGTGCGGTGAGCGATGTTCCCGAGCGCAGCAGCGCGTCCGGCGGCCCGAAGAACACCACCTCGCCGCCGCGCTCGCCGGGCCCGGGCCCGAGGTCGAGGATGCGGTCGGCCGCGAGCATGAGCTGCGGATCGTGCTCGACCACCACGAGCGAGTTGCCCGCGTCGCGCAGCCGCGCGAGCACACCGACGATGCGCCGCACGTCGCGCGGGTGCAGACCGATCGACGGTTCGTCGAGCACGAAGAGCGTGTTCACCAGCGAGGTGCCGAGCGCGGTGGTGAGGTTGATGCGCTGTACCTCGCCGCCGGAGAGCGTGCGCGACTGGCGGTCGAGCGTGAGGTAGCCGAGGCCCACCTCGACGAGGTAGCCGAGACGCGTGCGGATCTCGCCGACCAGGAGCTCGGTCGCCTCGTCGAGCGGCGCCGGCAGCGTCACGTCGTCGAAGAACGCGCGGCAGCGCTCGATCGGCAGCATCATCACGTCGTGGAGCGTGAGGCCGGGGAGCCGCGCGAACGCCGCCTCCGGCATGTCGATGCCGGCCGGGCGGAAGCGCGCCTCGTGCGCGACCGCGCGGTCGGCGCACGCGTGCGAGCCGAGCCGGTAGAGCAGCCCGTCGAGCTTGAGCCGGGCGCCGCCGCACGCGCTGCAGGTCGTGTACGCGCGGTACTTCGACAGGAGCACGCGAATGTGCATCTTGTAGCTCTTGGTCTCGAGCCAGTCGAAGAACCGCCTCGCGCCGTACCAGACCTTCTTCTCCCACGCGCCTTCGCCCTCGATCACCCAGCGGCGGTGGCTCTCGGAAAGCTCGCGCCACGGTACGTCGATCGGCACGCGCCGCTTGGCGGCGAACTTCATCAGGTCGTCCTGGCACTCCCGGTAGCTCTGGGTCTGCCACGGGCGCACCGCGCCCGCGGCGAGCGTCTTCGACTCGTCCGGGACCACGAGCCCGTAGTCGATTCCCATCGTGCGGCCGAAGCCGCGGCAGGCGTCGCACGCCCCGAGCGGCGAGTTGAACGAGAACATGCTCGGCACCGGCTCGCGGTAGTGCAGGTCGCAATCCGGGCAGTGGAGATCGGTCGAGAAGCGCAGCGGCGCGCCCTCGCCTTCGGCCGGCTGCACGGCTGCGCGGCCGGCGCCGACGCGGAAAGCCGCCTCGAGATCCTCGGTCAGCCGGCTGCGGTTCCCGGGGGCGATCCGCACCCGGTCCTGCAGCACCTCGATCGTCGCTCCGCGGCGGGCGTGGATGCGCGCGTACCCCTGCCGCTCGAGCAGCGCCAGGATTTCCTGCTCGTCGAAGTTCGCCGGCACCGTCACCGGGAAGGTGACGAGCGCCGGCCGACCGGCGAGGTCTTCGCGCGCGAGCAGGTGCTCGCAGACCGACTGCGGCGTATCGCGCGTGACCTTGCGCCCGCAGCCGCGGCAGTACAGCTCGGCCGCGCGCGCGAAGAGGAGCTTCAGATGGTCGGCAAGCTCGGTCATGGTGCCGACCGTCGAGCGCGAGGTGCGCACCGGGTTCGTCTGGTCGATCGCGATCGCCGGCGGAATGCCCTCGATGCGATCGACGCGCGGCTTGTCCATCCGGTCGAGGAACTGGCGCGCGTAGGGCGAGAACGTCTCCACGTAGCGGCGCTGTCCCTCGGCGTAGATCGTGTCGAACGCGAGCGAGGACTTGCCGGAGCCGGACACGCCGGTCACGACGACGAGCTCGTGCAGCGGGATCTCGAGGTCGAGGTCCTTCAGATTGTTCTGGCGGGCGCCGCCGACGAGCATGAAGGCCTGATCCATACGGCGCGAGGGATTGCGCGTGGTGGAGCCGGACGAAACTGCGAATCTTACCGCGCCCGCGAGGCCGCCGCGCACGGCGGCCTGCAGGCCCGGTTCGCGCTCACACCGCCTCGCGCAGCGCGAGCGTCGGCGGTTGCCTGAGCACGGCGCGCGTGCCCATCCAGGCATTCAGCGCGACGCTGGCGATCCCGAGCGCCGGCCCGGCGAGCCAGATCCAGCCGCCAAACGCATACGGGAACTGGAACACGCGCTCGGCGAGCACGTAGCCGATGCCGAACGCCGAGACCGACGCGAGCACACCCGCCACGAGCCCGAGCGCGAGGAACTCGGCCTGCTGGGCGCGGGCGACCTGGGCGCGCGCCGCGCCGAGCGCTCGCATCACCGCGGCCTCCTGCAGCCGCTCGTCCCGGGTCGCAAGCAGCGCGGCGTAGAGCACCAGCACCCCGGCGGCGAGGGCGAACAGGAACACGAGCTGCACCGCGTTGATCACCTGGTTCATGATCGTGAGCGCCTGCTGCAGGATCGCGCTCGTGTCCACCACCGTCAGGTTCGGGAAACGCTGCACCAGCCGGTTCATCGCACCGGCGGCACGCTCGGGCACGTAGAAGCTCGTGATGTAGCTCGTCGGGTGACTCGCGAGCAGCGCGGGCGTGGTGATCACGAAGAAGTTGACCCGCATCGAGTCCCAGTCGAGCTCGCGCAGGTTCGTGACCGGCGCGGTGAACTCGCGGCCTGCGACCGACCAGGTAAGCCGGTCGGCGAGCTTGATGTCCAGTTGCCGCGCGATGCCCGTCTCGAACGAAAGCGCGCCCCCGGACAGCGCCTCGGCGTCGAACCAGCGGCCCGAGGTGACCCGGTTGTGGCCCGGCAGCGCGTCCATGAACGAGAGGTTGAACTCGCGCTCGACCAGCCGCTTGGTGCGCTGGTCGTCGTAGGCTTCCGCGCTCACCGTCTTGCCGTTGATCGCGACCAGCCTGCCGCGCACCATCGGATAGGTGGTCGGCGCCGGCAGCCGCTCCTCGGCGAAGTAGGCCGCAAGCGGCGCGCGCTGCTCCGGCTGGATGTTCAGGATGAAGCGGTTGGGCGCATCGGTCGGGATCTTGGCGCGCCAGGCTTCGAGCAGGTCCGCGCGCGTGAAGGTGAGGAGCAGGATCGCTGTGAGGCCCAGCGCGAGGCCGATCACCTGCACGGTGTTGCCGAGGGCGCGGCGCCGCAGGCTCGCCAGACCGTACCGCCAGGCCGGGCCGGCGTACGCGCCGTAGCGGGCGATGATCCGGATCATCGCGTAGCCGATCGCGCCGGACACCGCGGTCGCCGCGAGGAAGCCGCCGATCACGTAGCCCGCGAGCAGCACGCTGCCGGCCTGCCACAGGACGAGCGCGGAAAACGCGGCGAGCCCGGCGCCGTAGGCGGCGAGCGCACCGCGCCTCGGCGGCCCGGCATCGCGCCGGATCACCCGCAGTGCCGGCACGTCGCGCAGCTGCAGGAGCGGCGGCAGCGCGAAGCCGAGCAGGATCACGATGCCGGTGCCGAATCCCTGCAGCGCGGGCCGCCACGAGGGCGCGGGAAGCTGCACCGCGACGAGCTTGCCGAGCCAGAGCTCGATCAGGCTCTGCACGCCGAACCCGATCGTGCAGCCTGCGATGCTCGCCGCGACCCCGAGCGCCGCGAACTCCCAGGCAAAGAGCGACACGAGGCGCCGCTGCGTCGCGCCCAGGCAGCGCATGACGGCGTAGCCGTCGAGATGCCGGCGCGTGTAGCGGCGCGTCGAGAGCGCGATCGCGACGGCGGCAAGGATCACCGCGAGAAGCGCGGTGAGGCCGATGAACTGCTCGCCGCGCTCGATCGACGCGCGCGCCTCGGGCCGCGCGTTCTCGAGCGTCTCGATGCGCTGCCCGGGCTCGAGGCGCGGCTTCACCCAGCGTTCGAACCCGCCGACCGCATCGGGTGCGCCGGCCGCCAGCAGATAGTAGTAGATGCGGCTTCCGGTCTGGACGAGCCCGGTCGCAGGGACATCGGCGCGGCTCATCAGCACGCGCGGCGCGAGGTTGAAGAAGCTCGCCCCGCGGTCGGGTTCGAGCGTCAGCACCGCGGCGACTCTCAGGCGCGCGTCGCCGAGCTCGATCGCGTCGCCGACCTCGACGCCGAGCAGTCCGGAAGAGCCGCTCGTCGAGCCAGACCGTCCCCGGCTCCGGGCCGCGCTCGGTCGGCCGGTCCGGCGCGTTCGGCGCATCGGCGATGCGCATGCGCCCGCGCAGCGGGTAGTTCCCGGTCACCGCCTTCACGCCGGTGAGGTGGGCCGCCTCGCCGTGGCGCGTCATGCTGATGAACCAGGTCGCCTCCGCGCGTGCGAGCCCGCGCCGCGCGATCTCCTCGCGCACCGCTTCGGGCCAGGGGTGGTCGGCGACGAGGAGCACGTCGCCGCCGAGCAGCTGGTGCGCGTCGCGCACCAGCCCCTGCCGCACGCGGTCGGCGAAGAAGGCGACGCTCGTGACCGCGCTCACCGCGACCACCAGCGCGAGCGCTAGAATGCGCAGCTCGCCGGCGCGCCAGTCGCGCGCGAGCATGCGCAGCGGAAGTGCGAACCTGACCGGCATCGGCTTCAGCGCCCGGGTCGCCTCATGCGCCCGCGCCGTTGACGATGCGTCCACCGGCGAGCCGGATCGAGCGCCCGCAGCGCCGCGCGAGCATCTCGTCGTGCGTCACCAGCAGCAGCGTGGTGCCGCGCTCGGCGTTCAGCGCGAACAGGAGATCGATGATGCCCGCGCCGGTTGCGGCGTCGAGGTTTCCGGTCGGCTCGTCGGCGAGCAGGAGCTGCGGCTGCACGACGAACGCACGCGCCAGCGCGACGCGCTGCTGCTCGCCGCCGGAGAGCGTCTTCGGGTAGTGCGCCAGCCGGTCCGCCAGCCCGACGCGTTCCAGCATCGCGGTCGCGGCGGCGCGCGCGTCGGCGCGCTCGGCGAGCTCGAGCGGGAGCATCACGTTCTCGAGCGCGGTCAGCGCCGGCAGCAGATGGAACGACTGGAACACGAACCCGAGCAGCCGTGCGCGCAGCGCCGCGCGGCCATCCTCGTCGAGCGCGAAGAGCGCGGTGCCGGCGAGCTCGACCGCGCCGCTCGAGGGCGTGTCGAGCCCGGCGAGCAGCCCGAGCAGCGTCGACTTGCCCGAACCGGAGGCGCCGACGACCGCCACCGCCTCGCCCGGCATGACCTCGAGGTCGATATCCTGCAGAATGGCGAGCACGGCCGCGCCGCTCGGCACGACCTTGGACAGGCCGGTCGCTCTCACGATCGGCGCATCGGATGACTTGTACATGCTGAAGAAAGTTCTGCTCGTCCTGCTCTTAGCGTGGTGCCCCTCCGCCGCGGCCGGAACCATACTGGTCTTCGGCGACAGCCTCGCCGCGGCCTACGGCATCGGCGCGGGCGAAGGCTGGGTGACGCTGCTCGAGCAGCGGCTGCGCGAGAAAGATTTCGATTATACCGTCGCCAACGCGAGCATCAGCGGCGAGACCACGAGCGGCGGCGCCGCCCGCATCGAGGAGGCGGTGCGCCGCACCCAGCCTTCGATCGTGATTCTCGCGCTTGGTTCCAACGACGGGCTGCGCGGCCTGCCGGTGGCGCAGATGAAGGAGAACCTCGCGCGCATGGTCCGCGTCGCGAAGTCCGGCGGCAGCCGCGTGCTGCTGATCGGCAACCGGATGCCGCCGAACTACGGGCGCAAGTACACCGAGGAGTTCGAGCAGGCGTTCGCCGAGGTGGCGAAGGCCCAGCGCGTGCCGCTGGTGCCCTTCATGCTCCAGGGCGTCGCCGGCAACCGCGCATACTTCCTCGCGGATAACCTGCATCCCACGGCCGCGGCACAGCCGATCATCCTCGAGACGGTGTGGCCGGGACTCGCACCGCTGCTCGACGCGAAGGGCGACGCGAAGGTCGGCGCGCGGGCGCGCGCGCGCTGAGTGCGCCGCAGCCCGGCGTGCGTCCGGCGTGTAGAATCGGACGCATGCCGCAACGCGCCCGGGCGAGTCTCGCGTGAAGTTTCCCGATACGGCGTCGATCGCTCAGGCAGATCTCTTCGACGAGGTGATCGACGTGCGCTCGCCCGCCGAGTACGCGGAGGACCACGTGCCCGGAGCGCTGAACCGCCCGGTGCTCGACGACGCCGAGCGGGCCGAGGTCGGCACCCTCTACAAGCAGGTATCGCCGTTCGCGTCCAAGCGCCGCGGCGCCGCGCTCGTCGCGTGCAATATCGCGCGGCATCTGGAGGAGAGCTTCGCGCAAAAGGACCGCGCCTGGCGCCCGCTCGTCTACTGCTGGCGCGGCGGCAAGCGCTCGGGCGCGATGGTGCACGTGCTGCGCGAGGTCGGCTGGCAGGCCGCGCAGCTCGAAGGCGGCTACAAGGCCTTCCGCCGCGAGGTGGTCGCGAGCCTCGCGACCCTGCCCGCGGCGTTTCGCTACCTCGTCCTGTGCGGCGAGACCGGAAGCGCGAAGAGCCGGCTGCTCGAGGCGCTCGCGGCGGCCGGCGCGCAGGCGCTCGACCTCGAGGGCCTCGCGCGGCACCGGGGCTCGGTGCTCGGCCGGCTGCCCGGCGAGCCGCAGCCCGCGCAGAAGATGTTCGAGACGCGCGTGTGGCACGCGTTGCGGCGCTTCGACCCCGCACGGCCGGTGTTCGTGGAGGCCGAGAGCAAGAAGATCGGCGAGGTCCAGGTGCCCGAGGGCCTGATCCAGCGCATGCGCGCGTCCGACTGCGTGCGGATCGCGGCGCCGGTCGCCGAGCGCGTGCGCTTTCTGCTCGCGGAGTACGGCCACTTTCTCGGCAACCCGATCGCGCTCAAGGCGCAGCTCGACTGCCTTGCCGGATTGCACGGCAACGACACCGTGCACGCGTGGCAGGCGCTCGCCGACCGCGGCGCTTGGGCCGAGCTCGTCGGCGAGCTGCTCGCGAGCCACTACGATCCGGCCTACCGGCGCTCGACCGACAAGAACTTCCCGCGGCTCGCCGAGGCGCGCGTGCTCGACTTGCCGAGCCTCGCGCCGGATGCGATCCGCCGCGCCGCCGAGACGCTGATCGCCGAGGCCGCGCGCGAGGCGGCGGCGATCGTGTAGCGCCCGGCGGCTCGTACGCTATCGACGCAGGCGGCGGCTGCGCACGCTCGGCGCCTGCAGCCGCTCTCCCTCCTCGCCGAGGAGGGTGCCGGCGAAGCCGGCGGGGTGGTGCGCGCACCTCGCGCACGCGTCGACAACTGCGCACGCTCGGCGCCTGCAGCCGCAAACGCCCTCCTACACACGGAGGAGCGAAGGGATCTCCCGCCCCTTCCCAGCCGGTTTGCGGCAACCAGTCGGCTTGCGACCGGCCGCCGCGCCCCCCACCACGGACGGCGCGGCCGGAAGGCGCCGGGCGGACACAGCCGCCGACGCTGTCACCGCTGAACCGTGTAGGTGCGTTGTTGAACCACGCGCAGAGCGTGGCGTGTCAGCGGGTCGAGCCGGCGTGCGGCGCGGGCCTGCTCGACGCGCCTTCGGCGGCCCGACCGAACCGTGAGGTCGCGCTGCCGAAACTGGCCGGCGCTCCGAGGGGTCAGAGCTCGCCCAGGACCCGCAGGTGCTGGACGACCGAGCGGCCGAGGGCCTCGAGCGCGTAGCCGCCCTCGAGCATCGAGACGATGCGGCCCCGTGCGTGGCGGTCGGCGACCGTCTTCACCTGCTGCGTGACCCAGGCGTAGTCGGCGTCGACCAGGCGCAGCATCGCCATGTCGTCCTCGACGTGCGCGTCGAATCCGGCCGAGAAGAACACCATTTGCGGACGAAACGCCTCGAGCGCAGGCAACCAGGCCTGCGCCACCGCGCTGCGGAACTCCTCGCCGCCGCTGCCCGCCGGCAGCGGCACGTTCACCATGTTGGGCGCCGGATCCTCGGTGCCGCTGTAAGGGTAGAACGGATGCTGGAAGGTGCTCGCCATCAGCACGCGCGGATCGTCGGCGAAGACCGCCTCGGTGCCGTTGCCGTGGTGCACATCGAAGTCGATGATCGCAACGCGCTCGAGGCCGTGGTGCTCGAGCGCGTGCTTCGCCGCGACCGCGACGTTGTTGAAGATGCAGAAGCCCATCGCCCGCGTGCGCGTAGCGTGGTGCCCGGGCGGGCGCACGGCGCAGAAGGCGTTCGGATGCCGGCCGCCGATCACGAGGTCGGTCGCGAGCACGCCCGCCCCGGCCGCGCGCAGCGCGGCCTCCAGCGACTCGGGTCCCATGGCGGTATCCGGATCGAGGTGGACGATGCCGTGCGACGGCACTGCCGACTGTATCGCCTCGAGGTAGGGCCGCGGATGAACGCGCAGGAGCTGCTCATCGGAAGCGCGCGGCGCTTCGTACGGCACCAGGTAATCGGCGATGCGCCCGGCGATGAGGGCATCGTCGATCGCAGCAAGCCGCGCCGGGCACTCGGGATGGTACGCTCCCATGTCGTGCCGTGAACAAGCGGCATGCGTGATGAATGCCGTCGCCGCTGCTGTCATATTCCTCAGTTCCTCCGCGAAGCGCGCTGCAATCATAGCGCAAGGGCGCGTAAACTACGGTTTTCAGGCGGTTTCGTGATGTCGCTGGTGACGTTCCGGTCGGTCCCGCAAGCGCGCTCCCGCGCGCTCCCGCGCAGCTTCCCGCGCAGTTTCTCGTGCCCCGCCGCGCGCCTTGCGCCATGCACACGTTCCCCGGGATGACGGCGATGGCGTCGGCGGCGCTGCAGCGCGTTGTCCAGCAGACGTCGCGCGTGGTCCTGGGCAAGGAGCGCCAGATCCGGCTCGCGCTCGCGTGCCTGCTCTCCCGCGGTCATCTGCTCATCGAGGATCTTCCCGGGGTCGGCAAGACGACGCTCGCCCACGTCCTGGCGCGCTCGCTCGGGCTGGCCTTCCACCGCATCCAGTTCACCAGCGACATGCTGCCGGCTGACATCATCGGCGTCTCGATCTACGATCGAGAGTCCTCGAGCTTCAAGTTCCATCCCGGGCCAGTGTTCTCGCAGCTCGTGCTCGCCGACGAGGTGAACCGGGCCACGCCGAAGACGCAGAGCGCGCTGCTCGAGGCGATGGAGGAGCACCAGGTCACCGCCGAGGGCGAGACGCGCCGGCTGCCCGAGCCGTTCTTCGTGATCGCGACGCAGAATCCCTCGCACCAGGTCGGGACGTTCCCGCTGCCCGAATCGCAGCTCGACCGCTTCCAGATGCGCCTCGAGCTCGGCTATCCGGATCGCGACGCCGAGCGTGCGCTGCTCCAGGGCGTCGATCGACGCGACATGATCGCGAGCCTCGAGGCGTGCCTGACGCCGGGCGAGCTACTGGCGCTGCAGGGTGCGGCACGCCAGGTGCACGTGTCGCCGGCGCTGGTCGACTACGTCCAGGCGCTGGTGGAGTACACGCGCCGCTCGCCCGACTTCGTGAACGGCCTCTCGCCGCGCGCCGCGCTTGCGCTGGTCGCGTGCGCCCGCGCCTGGGCGCTGGTCGAGGGACGAGATCGCGTCATCCCCGAGGACGTGCAGGCCGTCCTCTCCGGCGTCGCCGGCCACCGCCTGCACCCGGTGGTGAACGGCGTGCGCCGCACGAGCTCCGACATCGCGGTGGGGCTGGTCGAGGCAGTGCCCATTCCTTGAGCGGGGCCTGAGGCGTGAGGCGCGAGGAGGTCGTTCGCAGCCCCGCCGGCCGCCTCGGCGCGCCGCCGCCTCCGGCGGCGCCGACCTCGCGCCCGAGCGCGCTTGTCGCACGCTCGCCACTCTACCGATTCCTCTCCGGCACGCGCGCTCCCGAGTCCGGCGCGATCTTTCTCGCGCAGCGGCGCGTCTACATCCTGCCCACCCGCCACGGCGTCGTCTTCGGCCTCGCGCTCGTGCTGATGCTCGTCGGCTCGATCAACTACCAGCTCTCGCTCGGGTACGTGCTCACGTTCCTGCTCGCGGGCACCGGGCTCGTGTCGATGCTCCACACCTACCGGAACCTGGCGCACCTCTCCGTGAGCGCCGCGCGCGTGGACCCGGTGTTCGTCGGCGAGCAGGCGCGCTTCCAGCTGCATCTCGAGAATCCGAATGCGTACGATCGCACCGCGCTCTGGCTGCGTTCCGGCGAGGGCGCGGTCGCGGCCGACGTCGCCGCACGCAGCGGCGCGACCGTGCAGCTCCCGGTCGCCGCACGGCGCCGCGGCTATCTGCCGCTGCCGCGCGTCACGATCGAGACGCGCTTTCCGCTCGCGCTGTTCCGCGCGTGGAGCTACGTGCAGCTGGCCGCGCGCACGCTCGCCTATCCGCGGCCGGACGATGCGCCGCTCCCGCCTGCGCAGCTGATCCCGGACGCCGGCGCCGCGGTGAGCGCCGGCATCGGCGCGGACGACTTCGCCGGGCTGCGGCCGTACCAGCCCACCGATTCGCCGCGCCACATCGCGTGGAAATCGGTCGCACACGGCAACGACATGCTGACCAAGGTCTTCGCCGGACGCGGCGCCGAGGAGCTCTGGCTCGACCTCGCAGCGCTGCCGCCGGCGCAAGACCTCGAGCAGAAGCTCTCCCGGCTCGCGGGCTGGGTGCTGCACGCCGAGCGCGAGGGCTACGCCTACGGGCTGCGCCTGCCCGACAAGACGCTCGCGCCGGCGCACGGCCCACCGCACCGCGACGATTGCCTGAAGGCGCTCGCACTGCATGGGTCCGGCACCGCCGCTCGCTAGCCTGCTCGTGCTCGGTGCCGGCATCCTGCTCGCCGGCGCCCCGCACGTCGCGCGCCTGCCGTGGTGGGTGAGTGCGCTCGTGCTCGGCACGCTTGCCTGGCGCACGTGGGCCGCGCGGCGTGGAGAGCGCATGCCGCGCCGCTGGCTCCTCTACTTGCTCGTGGTGTGCGGCATCGGCGGCGTGTTCCTGAGCCACCGCACGCTCTTCGGCCGCGACGCCGGCGTCACCATGCTGGTGCTGTTCCTCGCGCTGAAGCTCCTCGAGACGCGTGCGCACCGCGACGTGGTGATCGTCACGTTCCTCTGCTATTTCCTGTCGCTCACCAGCTTCTTCTACAGTCAGACGATCGCCGCCGGCGCGTTGATGCTGGTCGCCGTGCTCGTGCTCACCGCCGCGCTGGTCGGCTTCAGCGGACCGACGCGCCCGGTCGCGCGCAACTTCCGCACCGCCGGCGTGCTGATCGCTCAGGGCGTGCCGGTGATGTTGCTCCTCTTTCTGTTCTTTCCGCGCGTCCCCGGGCCGCTGTGGGGCATGCCCGCCGACGCCTACTCGGGAATGACCGGGCTCTCGGAGTCGATGACGCCGGGCGACATAAGCTCGCTCTCGCAGTCCGACGCGATCGCCTTCCGCACGAAGTTCGACGGCGAGCCGCCGGAGAAGAAGCACATGTATTGGCGCGGGCCGGTCTTCTGGCACTTCGATGGGCGCAGCTGGCGCCCCGGCGACGTGCCGAACTTCGACGCGCCGCAGTTCGAGCCCTACGGCGCGCCGGTGACCTACGCGGTCACCCTCGAGCCGCACAACCGCCCGTGGCTGTTCGCGCTCGACCTGCCCGCGCGGGTGGCGCCCGGCGCCTACCTGACCCACGACTATCAGCTGAACGCGCGCCGGCCGGTGCGGGTGCGCACGCGCTACGAGATGAGCTCGTTCCTCGAGTACGCCGCCACCGGCGGCAGCGCCGAGCGGGCGCTCGAGCTCGCGCGCGAACTTCCGCGCGATTTCAATCCGAGGGCGAACGCGCTCGCGCAGCAGTGGGCGCGCGACGCGCGCTCGGGGGGAGGAGGTGGTGCGGCGTGCGGTGGACTTCTTCGGGCGTGCCGGGTTCGGCTACACGCTCAATCCGCCGCCGCTCGGTCGCGAATCGGTCGACGACTTCCTGTTCGGCACCAAGCGCGGCTTCTGCGAGCACTTCTCCTCGGCGTTCGCGTATCTGATGCGCGCGGCCGGCGTGCCGGCCCGCATCGTCACCGGCTACCAGGGCGGCGAAGTGAATCCGGTGGACGGCTACGTGACCGTCCGGCAGGCCGACGCCCACGCCTGGGTCGAGGTCTGGCTCGGCGCGCGCGGCTGGACGCGCGTCGACCCGACCGCGGCCGCGGTGCCGCTGCGCATCGAGTCCGGGCTCGCGGCCGCGATCCCGCGCGGCGAGCCGCTGCCGTTCCTGGTCCGCGCCGACATGACCTGGCTGCGCACGCTGCGCTTCAACTGGGAGGCGCTTGCGAACTACTGGAACCAGTGGGTTCTCGGGTACAGCCCGGAGCGCCAGCGCGTGCTGCTCAACCGGCTCGGCATGCCGGACGCGAACTGGCAGGCGCTCGCGCAGATGCTGTTCTGGTCCATCGGCGCCATGGTCTTGGCGTTCGCCCTCTGGCTCCTGCGCAAGGCGCCCCCGCGCGACGCCGCGCACGCGCTCTGGCTCAGGTTCTGCGCCAAGCTCGCGCGCCGCGGCACACCGCGCGGGGCGGCCGAGGGGCCGCAGAGCTTCGCCGAGCGGGCTGCGCGCGCGCACCCGCGCGGTGCAGAGCGCATCCGTACGATCGCCTCGCTCTACATCGATCTGCGCTACGGCCCCGCGCCCGACGACGGCGCCGTCGCGCGCCTGCGCTCGCTCGTGCGGGAGTTTCGCGCGTGAGGGCCGGCGCCGGGCTGCGAGCGCGGCGCGCGCTCGCCGGCCTGCTCCTCGGCGCGGCCTCGAGCACGGCGCTCGCCGCCCCCGATCTCAGCAGACGCGCCGATGTCCAGGCGTTCATCGGCGAGATGGTCGTCCGTCACGGCTTCGCGCGCACGGAGCTCGACGCGCTGTTCCGCCGCGCACGCCCGGATCCGGACGTGATCCGGCTGATCACGCCGGCGCCGCCGGCGGAGCGCTCGTGGCAAGGCTACCGCGCCAACTTCGTGAACGAACGGCGGAATCACGGGCGGCGTCGAGTTCTGGGCGCAGAACGCCGCATCCCTGGCGCGCGCCGAGACGCGCTTCGGGGTGCCCGCAGAGCTGATCGTCGGCATCATCGGCGTCGAGACCGCTTTCGGCCGCAATACCGGCACCTTCCGCGTGATCGATGCGCTCGCCACGCTCGCATTCGACTATCCGCGGCGCGCCGACTTCTTCCGCTCCGAGCTCGAAGAGTTCCTGTTGTTCGCGCGCGAGGGAGATCTCGACGTCCTCGGCATCAAGGGCTCGTACGCCGGCGCGATCGGCATCCCGCAGTTCATGCCGGGCAGCTACCGTCGCTTCGCGGTGGACTTCGACCGCGACGGCCGTCGCGACTTGCTCGGCAGCGCGGCCGATGCGATCGGCAGCGTCGCCAACTTCCTGCGCGAGCACGGCTGGGTGCCCGACGCGCCGGTCGCATTCCCGGCGCGCGTACGCGGCGAGGCGTTCCTTGCCTACCTCGACGGCGGCGTGACGCCGCGCCACGCCGCGGCGGCGCTGCGTGCCGCGGGCGTCGCATTCGACGCGGCGGTGCCCGACGATGCACGCTGCGTCCTCGTCGAGCTCGCGACGCCGGATGCGGCTCCTGAGTACCGCGTCGGCCTGCACAACTTCTACGTGCTCACGCGCTACAACCGCTCGAGCTTCTACGCCTCGACGGTGCTCGACCTTGCCGCGGCCATCCGCGGGTCGCGGTAACCGCGCCCAGCGCTACCGCGCGCGCCGCGCCCGGACGCCGCTTTCTCGCTCGGCCAGCGCAGCGAAGCGGCTCGGCAGGCCGAGCAGGAGCGATCCGAGCTCGTCGAGGGTCTCGCGCGCGAGCGCGCCGGCGGCGATCGAGAAGGCCGACAGGCCGAAGCCCTCCACGTTGCGGCACAGGATGCCGATGCGTCCGCGCTCGTAGTCCGGCACGAGCTTTGCCGCGATGCGCACCTCGCCCAGGACCCGCAACACGGCCGACACCAGTGCCTGCCGCTCGTTGCGGATCTCCTCCATGGTGTAGCGCAGCGCGCATTCGGCGAGGCGCGCGACGAGCGACTGCACCAGATGCGCCTCGCGCTCGAGCCGGTGCTCCCCGGGCGATGTGCAGACGAGCGTGAGCGTGATCGACTCCATCAGCCGCTGCTCGCCCGGGCCCATCGTCCGGTAGTCGACGAACGCCTCGGCGACCCGCAGACCCTCGAACCGCCAGGTGAGGAATGTGTAGGTGCGGCCGAGGACGGGCTTCGCGATACCGACCAGCTTGGTGAACTCGTGCAGGTACGCGAACGCCGCGCGCAGCTCGCGATCGAGCTCGCGCGCCGCGTGGGTCCGCTCGGGCTCGGCCGCCTTCGCCGGCGCGGCGCTGCGCTCGGCGACCTCCGCGTCGCGACGCAGCCGCTCGAGCAGCGGCAGTGCGCCTTCGGCAGCGCGCTCGCGTCGCGCCTCGCCCGAGTTGGCCTCGAGCGCAATCTTCGGGAAGGTCGGGTCGGTTGCCTCGCGCGGCGCAACCGGCGCGGCGTCGGCGGCGCGGCCCGGCTCGGCCTGCAGCCCGGACACCGAGAAGGAGTCGAGATCGCGCTCGAGCGCCGCAAGGTCGAACGCGATCGCCGCCGCCGGCGTCTCGGCCACGCGCGCCGACCGCGACGCTCGCAGCGTGGCGAGATCCGGGATCGCCATCGTGACGGTCGCGTCGAGGTTGATCTCGCGCTCGCGCGCCTTGTAGTTGCGCACCTCGTTCGCAAGCAGCGCCGCACGCGGGTAGCGCTCGTCCGGATCCTTGGCGAGCGCGCGCTCGAGGATCAGCCCGAACGCCTTCGGCATGTGCGGGTTGAGCAGCGACGCCCGCACCGGGGTCCCGCGGACGATCTCCTCCATCAGCGTGAGCAGGTCGACGTCCTTCGCGTGCCCGAACGGCCGGCGCCCGGTGCAGAGCTCGTACATCACCGTGCCGAGCGAGAAGATGTCGCTGCGGCCGTCGACCTGGCTGCCGATCACCTGCTCGGGCGACATGTAGCGCGGCGATCCCACCACGACGCCGGTGCGGGTGCGCGAGGTGTCCTCCAGGCGCGCGATGCCGAAATCGGTGATCTTCACCGTGCCGCGGCCGTTGAGCATGATGTTGCTCGGCTTGATGTCGCGATGCACGACGCCGCGGGTATGCGCGAAGTCGAGCGCCTCGGCGACTTGCCCGACGATGTCGGCGATGGAGTGCGCGGGCAGCGGATCGCCGGCGGCGATGAGCTCGGTCAGCGTCCGCCCCTCGACCAGTTCCATCACGATGAACGCCTCCGACCCGGCCTCGCCGACGTCGAAGACGGTGACGATGTTCGGATGATTCAGCCGGCCGGCGGCGCGGGCCTCGCGCAGGAAACGCTCCTTTGCGTGCCGGTCCGACGCGAAGCACGTGGGGTCGACGGTCTTGAGCGCGACCGACCGGCCGATCAACGGATCCTCGGCCAGGAAGACCGCGCCCATGGCGCCGCGTCCGAGCTCCGAGATCACCTTGAACCGGCCGATGCTCTGCATGCGGGAGATCGCAGGCGCTTCTTCAGGGGGAGCGCCAGTCTATCAGCGCACCGCGCGCGGGTGGGGGCACCGGCGGCCCGGTCCTGAGAAATTGCGCACACGGCCCCGCGCCGGCCGGCGCCGCGTCTGGCGTGGCGCCGGCGCAGGCGCCTGGCGGCCGGACGCCGTCGAAGGCCCGTCAGAGCAGCTCGCGCTTGGAGAGCCCGCGGCGGCGCAGGAGCTTGCGCAGCTGCGCGAGCGCCTCGAGCTGGATCTGGCGCACGCGCTCGCGCGTCACGCCGAGCGCCTCGGCAAGCCGCTCGAGCGTCGCCTCCTCCTGCCCGCTCAGCCCGAAGCGGCGCTCGATCACCGTGCGCTGCTTCTCGTTCAGCTGCCCGAGCCACTCGCGCACGAGATCCTCTATCTCATGGCTCGCGAGGCGCGCCTCCGGCGCGACCGCCGAATCGTCAGCGAGCGATTCGCCGATCGAGAGCATCGGATCGAAGTCGAGCGGCGCATCGAGCGAGGCAAGGTGCTCGTTGCGTCCGAGCGCGCGGCGCACGTCGTCGGCAGAGAGGCCGGTGAGGTGCGCGATGTCCTCTGCGCGCGGCTCGCGATCGCCGTGCGCCTCGAGGTGGCGGCGCGCGCGCAGCACGCTGTTCATCTCCTTGATCACGTGCACCGGCAGCCGGATCGTGCGCGACTGGTTCATGATCGCCCGCTCGACGTTCTGCCGGATCCACCAGGTCGCGTAGGTCGAGAAGCGAAACCCGCGCTCGGGATCGAACTTCTCGAGCGCGTGCATCAGGCCCAGGTTGCCCTCCTCGATCAGGTCGAGCAGCGGTACGCCGCGGTTCAGGTACTGCTTGGCGATGTTCACCACGAGCCGCAGGTTGTGCTCGATCATCTTCTGCCGCGCCTGGAAGTCGCCCGCGGCCGCAAGCCGCGAGTAGCGCTGCTCCTCGGTCTGCGTGAGCAGCGGCTTGAGCCCGATGTCGTGCAGGTAGATCTGCGTGACATCGGAGAGGAAGTCGCCGGCGGCTGGCGCCGGAGCGCCGTCGGCGTCGCCGGCCGCCGGCGCACGATCGTTTCCGGCCTCCTCTTCTTCCACCGGCTCGCCGTCGCGCCCCGCCGCGCTCTCCTCGCCGTCGACGGAGCCGTCGGGGGGCGACGCTCGCGTGGTCATGGCCGGCCGGGCAGGAACTGCTGCGGGTCGACCGGCTTCCCGAAGCGCCGGATCTCGAAATGAAGACGCGGCTGGTCGCCGGCGGCGCCGGTCGCGCCGATCTCGGCGATCTTCTGCCCCTTGGCGACGCGCTGCTTCTCCTTCACCAGGATCTCGCTGTTGTGGGCGTAGACCGACAGGTACTTGTCGCTGTGCTTGACGATGATCAGCTTGCCGTAGTTCGCGAGCCCTTCACCGCTGTAGACGACCTGGCCCGCCGCCGTTGCGTAGACCGGGTCGCCGCGCTTTGCCCGCGATCGAAAGCCCCTTGCTGCCGTTCTCCTGGAAGCCCGCCGTCACGCGGCCCGCTGCAGGCCAGCCCCAGTCGATCGCGTCGTCGCCGGTCGCGGGCGGCGACGTCGAGGCGATCGGTGCAGCGGGTGGCGCTGCCTCCGGCCGCGCGGCCGGCGCCGCAGCCCCGGCGCCACCGCGCTGGAGCAGCGCCAGGTTCTGTTCCGAGTAGGGCAGCTTCTCCGCCTTCGGACCGGTCTTCAGTGCCGCGCTCGCCGTGAACGATGCCGATGGCGCAGCGGCCGCCGGCGCGCCCGACGCCATGCTGCCGGGCGCCGCGCCGACCGTTGTACCGAGCGGACGCGCCTCGATCGGCGCCGACCCGGTGACCGGGTTTACCGTCACGACGCCCGTCTCGGTCACCGGCGCCACCGGCGCCGGCCGCAGCACGAGCACCTGGCCGACCTGGATCCTGCTCGCATCGCCGATGTTGTTGAGCGCCGCGAGCTCGCGCGGGTCCATGCCGTTGCCGACCGCGATGCTGTAGAGCGTGTCGCCCTGCTTGACGACATAGGTGTCGGGGCGCGCGGCGGCCGTCTTCGCCGGCCCGGCGGGCGCGGCGGCCGGCGCCGGCGGCTGCCGGTCAGCCACCGGCGCCTGCGTGCGCGTCACGCAACCGGCGGCCGCGAGCGCGGCGAACCCGAATGCGATCCAAGGGCGTGCGTCCATCGATCAACCCTTTCCGGAGCGCAGCGGCACGAATCGCACCGCGTCGAGCCGCGTCTCGCGCAGGCCGCTCGCCGTGCGCTCGATCAGCGTGAGCTCCTGGCTGTCGACGCCGACCGGAATCACCAGCCGCCCGCCGCGCGCGAGCTGCTCGTGCAGCGCGGGCGGCACCTGCGGCGCTGCGGCCGCGACCACGATCGCGTCGAACGGCGCGGCCTCGGGCAGGCCGCGGTTGCCGTCGCCGTGCGCGAGCCGGAGGTTGCCGATGCGCAGCGACCTCAGGTTCGCGCGCGCGCGCTCGAGCAGCGGTGCGATCCGCTCGACCGAATAGACCTGCCGCGCTATGCGCGCGAGCACAGCGGCGCCGTAGCCGCAGCCGGTACCGATCTCGAGCACGCGGTCGAGGTCGCGCCCGTCGCGCGCCACCTCGAGCATGCGGGCCACGGCAAGCGGCCGCGAAATCGTCTGCTCGAAGCCGATCGGCAGCGCCGAGTCCTCGTACGCACGGCTCGCGAGCGCCTCGTCGACGAACAGGTGGCGCGGCACCGCGCGCATCGCTTCGAGCACGAGCCCGTCGCGCACCCCCTGCTCGCGCAGTCGCGCGACCATGCGATCGCGCGCGCGCTGGGAGGTCATGCCGATGCCGCGCTCCGGCGCGAGGCTCATTGCAGCCTCGTCCCGAGCCAGTCCCGCACCGTGCCGATCTGCTGCTGGTGCGTGAGGTCGATCTGCAGCGGCGTGACCGACACGCGGCCGGATTCGACCGCGTGAAAGTCGGTGCCCGGGCCGGCGTCCTGCGCGCCGCCGGCCGCGCCGATCCAGTACACGGTCTGGTTGCGCGGCGTGACCGCCTTGATGACCGGCTCCGCCTTGTGCCGCTTGCCGAGGCGCGTAACCTCGGTGCCCCGCAACGCGGCGGTACTCGATGTCCGGCACGTTCACGTTGAGCAGCATCGGCTGGCGCAGCGGTTCGCACCGGAAGCGCTCGACGAGCTCGCGGGCGACCCGTGCGGCGGTCGCGTAGTGACCGCCCTCCTTCCCGTGCAGCGAGACCGCGATCGATGGGATGCCGAGCAGGAAGCCCTCGGTCGCCGCCGCGACGGTACCCGAGTAGATCGTGTCGTCGCCCATGTTCGCGCCGAGGTTGATCCCCGAGACGACGATGTCGGGCAGGTGCTCCAGCAAACCGGTCACGGCGAGGTGGACGCAATCGGTCGGCGTGCCGTTCACGAACAGAAAGCCGTTCGCGGAGCGGCGCACTGTGAGCGGCCGGTCGAGCGTCAGCGAGTTCGACGCGCCGCTGCGGTCTCGCTCCGGCGCGACGACGGTAATCTCGCCGAGCCCCGCGAGCGACTCGGCGAGCAGCGCCAGCCCGGGCGCAAAATAGCCGTCGTCGTTGCTCAACAAGATGCGCATGCGCTCTACCACGCACCGCGGGCGCGCGCAGCTCGCCCCTCGTCGGCGGTCGCGCCCGCGCCCGAAGCTATCATCGTGCGATTATAAGCTACGCATGCGCGTCACCGGTCATTCCAGCCGGCCAGCGCGCATGCCCAGTCGAGCTGCCAGGCGGCGATGGTGCGCGGCGGCACCGGCTCCATGCGGATCCCCGTGCCGTTGAGCATGACGTGCTCGATCAGGCGCGCGTCGGTCGAGAACGCCATCGCCTCGCGGAAACCCTGGGTGCGCGCCCGGCAGTCCATGACGCGCAGGACCTTCTTCACCTTGATCAGCCTGAGCGAGGCGTCGTCGCGGACAGCGGGCTCCTCGTATTGGACCCGTTCCCAGAACTCGACGCGGTCGCCCCGGCGCACGATGCTGCCGGCGTCGACCTCGAACTTGATGCCCGGCTTGGCTCCGGCCACCTGCATCCAGCTCTCGGCGGCGATCGCAGCGGCCGCGGGTGCGGCGGCGAGGAACGCGAACGCGTAGCGTCGGAATCTCAAGCGGGCAGCGTGGCAGGCGGCCCACCGGCACCGCGCTGCGCCTGCGCGATGCGTCGGGAGCCCGGGGACAGGGTAGCGGAGCGGCGCGCGCCTGACAAGGCGCGGATCAGGCAGGCCGCCGGATTCGCTGCGCGCGGGCGAGCTCGTCGATCGCGCCGCGCACGTCGACGTCGACGAAGAATCGCTCCAACGGCTCGTCGCCGGCCAGACGCAGCAGGTCCTGCTCGCTCACGTGCAGCGTGACGCTCGCGCCGCCGGAGGCGATGCGGAAGTTGTGCCAGTCGCGTTTCGCGTGCGCGCCAAGGCCGTCGTTCCAGAGAACGGAGCTCAGCGTGAGCGACCGGTCGCGCAGGAGCGCCGCGATGCGCGACACCAGCGCCGCGGCCGCGATGCGGCGCATCTCGGCGTTCATGTACTCGCGCGTCAGCACGCCCTGATCGGGATCTGGCTTCATCCGTGTGCGGTTCGAGAATTTCCGCAATGCTAGTCGGCTCGGTCGGTGCCGCGTACGACCGATCGCGCGGAAGTGAGGAATTTTTCCGCCGTTCCGCGCGCCCGCGGGGACACTGCGGCAAAGCGCGCGCGGCGACCATGCGATCGTCGGATCGCGTGACGAAGCCACTGGCCCGGGCTTCTCACCGGGTATCGAGACGGCGGCGAGGCGCCTGACCGGATCGGTGCGCGAGCGCCCACGCTGCGAGCGAGCTTCGCCTCGGCGGCCCAAGATCGCCCGGCGAGTGGGTGGAGCCCCTGCGCGCCACCGGGCGCGCACGTCAGTGCGCGATTAGCCCGGCGCATGAAGTATCTTGGAACGAAATTCATCCAATGCCCTGTTCAAGCATGTCTTCTCGCCCGCTCGGGGCGACCCGGCGCGAAATCCGGGCTAGAATCGCGCCGCGGGCGCCGCGGCTTCGGATATGAAAAGACGCTGATTGTTCAACGCCTTCGCCCGGACGCTGAGCCCGCTCGCGGTGCCGGCCGCCGTGCTGGTCGGCGCGCGCATGCTGCTCTCGGCCGCGACGGCGCTGCCGGCAGGCGTTGGCGTCTGGGTTGCCTGGGGCGCCCTCGCCGTCGGCGCTCTGCTCGCCATCGCGTTCAGCCGCGGCAGCGTCTTCTTTTCGCTGGCCACGCTCGGGCTCGCGTTCCTGGCCGGGCGCACCTGGCTCGCAGCCGCACCGGACGGGTGGCCGGCACGCGCCGTGTTCACCGCGATGTGCCTGTTCGTGCCCTTCAATCTCGCCCTGTTTGCGCTGGTACACGAGCGCGGCATCTTCAATGGGCACGGCGGCAACAAATCGCTCCTGATCGCGCTCCAGGTGGTCGTCACCGCGTGGATCGGGCTGGAGCACCAGGCGGCGCCGCTCGAGCTCGCGGCGCAGCCGTTCCTGCCGGCCTGGCTCGCTCCGGCGACGCCGATTCCGCACACCGGCCTGCTCATGCTGGCGGTCGCCTTCGGCGCAGTGCTCGCCAAGGCGCTCGCGCGGCGCTCGCCGATCGACGTCGCCGTCGCCGGCGCCCTCTACGCTTTCGGCGTCGCCGCGGACGCCGTCGCGCGACCCGAGGCCTTCGCAACGTACCTGCTCGCCGCCGCGCTGATCCTCGCGATCGGCACTGTGCAGGACTCCTATCGCATGGCGTTCCGCGACGAGCTGACCGGGCTGCCGAGCCGGCGCGCGCTGAACGAGCGCCTGCTCGGGCTCGGGCGGCGCTACGCGATCGCGATGCTCGATGTCGACCACTTCAAGAAGTTCAACGACACGCACGGCCACGACGTCGGCGACCAGGTGCTGCGGATGGTCGCCGCGCACCTGCGCGAGGTCGGCGGCGGCGGACGCGCCTACCGCTACGGCGGCGAGGAGTTCGCGGTGATCTTTCCGCGACAGAGCGTCGAGGAGGCGCTGCCGCACCTCGAGGCACTGCGCGCGGCCGTCGAAGGCTACCGCATGGCGCTGCGCAGCGCCGACCGGCCGCGGCGCGCGCAGGCCGGCAAGCGCCGGCGCGCGGCGACGAGCGAGGCGCGCTCGGTGTCGGTGACCGTAAGTATCGGCGTGGCGCAGTGCACCGAGCGCCACGACACGCCCGACAAGGTCATCCGCGCCGCCGACAGAGCGCTCTACCGCGCCAAGGGCGCTGGTCGCAACCGGGTCGCGCGGGCGCGCTGAGCAGAAGCCGCGCGCGGGTCGTCGCTCCCGCGCAACCCGTTGCCCGGGAGATCGTCGCGGAGCGGGCATGCGCGACGAACGCAATCGGGGCCGCCCGCTTGCCCGCTCCTGCGGCGGGAGCACCGGGGGCGAGGATCCCTCGCGCGGATGACGGACCGGCCTTACGCACCTAAGCGGCGCGCAGCCGACCGGAGAACTCCGCGGCGCTCATCGGCCGCCCGAAGAAGTAGCCTTGCATCTCGGCGCAGCCTTTCTCGAGCAGGTTGCGGTACTGCGCCTCGCTCTCGACACCCTCGGCGATCACGTCGAGATGCAGCGCCTCGGCGAGCGAAATGATCGCCGCGGTGATCGCGCCGCTGCGGCGGTGCGAGAGCAGGTCGTGGACGAACGACTGGTCGATCTTGATCTTGCCCACCGGCAGCTTCCTGATCCGGTCGAGACTGGAGTAGCCGATGCCGAAATCGTCGATCGCGATCTTCACGCCGAGCTCGCCCAGCCGCGCGAGCGTGTGCAGCACCGCGCGCGGGTACTCGCTGAAGTCGGTCTCGGTGATCTCGAGCTCGAGCAGCTCGGGCGGCACCTCGCCCTCGGCGAGACCGCGCTCCACGATGCGCACGAAGCTCGGGTCCTCGAGCTGGCGGCTAGAGACGTTCACCGCGATGCGCACCGGGGAAGTCCGGCCGCACGCCATGCGCGGCTCTGGCGGCAGGCCTCGCGCACTACCCATTCGCCGATGGGGACGATCTTGCCGGTGCGCTCGGCGATGCGGATAAACTCGGCCGGCGCGACAGATCCGAGCGCCGGATGGCGCCAGCGCAGCAGCGCCTCGGCACCCGAGATGCGGCCGCTCGCGGCGTCGACCTGCGGCTGGTAGTGGAGCTCGAGCTCGTTCTTGTCGAGCGCGCGGGCGAGCGCGCCCTCGATCGCCGGCCAGCCGGCGTTCTGCCGGGGAAGCTCGCGCGAGTAGCCGCGGCTGCAGCCGCCGCCGCTGCGCTTCGCCGCCGCGACCGCCTGCTCCGCGCACTGCGCGAGCTCGGCAAGCGCTCCGGCGTGGTCGGGAAACACCGCGATGCCGATGCTCGCCGAGACGCAGATCGCGCGCGCGTCGACCTCGAACGGCGGCAGCATCGCCTTCAGGAGCTTGCCGGCAACGGTCGCCGCATCCTGGTGGTTCCTCATGCGCGGCACGAGCACCGCGAACACGTCGGCGCCGATGCGCGCAACGGTGTCCTGCTCGCGCACGCAGCCGCGCATGCGCCCGGCGACCTGGTGCAGCACCTTGTCCGGCCGCCTCGTGGCCGTGCACGTCGTTCAGCCGCTTGAAGCGGTCGAGGTCCATGTACAGCACGGCGACGCGCTCGTTGTCGCGCTTCGCCAGCGCGAGCTGCTGGGTGACCCGATCGCGGAAGATGAGCCGGTTCGGCAGGCCGGTGAGCGGGTCGTGGTGCGCGAGGTGGTGCAGACGCGACTCGGCATCCTTGAACACCGAGATGTCCTGCAGCACCGCGAGATAACCGGCGCCGTCGCCGTCGCCGTCGGCGATGCGCGAGATCGCGAGCCACACCGGACGCGCTTCGCCGTCCGCATGCCGGTTCCAGATTTCGCCCGACCACTCGCCCGCCTCGTGCAGGCGCTTCCACATGCGCTCGTAGAACCCGGCGCCGTGGCGACCGGAGCGCAGGATGCTTGCCGGCTTGCCGACGACCTGCGCGGCCGTGTAGCCGCTGAGCCGCGCGAACGCCGGATTGACCGCCAGGATGCGCCCGCGCAAGTCGGTAAGCATCATCGGGTCGGCGGCGGCGGCGAATGCGAGCTCGGAGAGCGAGCGGTGCGGCGCGGCTGCGACGGGCTCGGCGAGCCGCACCAGCCAGCTCAGCGTCCCCGCGCCGCCCGGCTGGGCGATCAAGCTCGCAGCGATGCGGACGTCGCCGGCACACAGCGTGCGCAGCGCGCCGCGCCATGCGAACGTGTCCGCATGGGCGACCGCCGCGATCCGCGCGAGCAGCGCGTCGAGGTCCTCGACGCATTCGCGCGCGAGGAACTCGCGCAGCTGCGCCCCCTTCAGCGCGGCGCGGTCGCTCACCATGGCCGTCAGCTCCGGATCGGCCTCGAGGATGCGTCCGGAGAAGTCGGTGACGAGGTGCAGCTCCGGCTGGCGCACAGGCGCCGCGCGCGGCGGCGCCGGCTGCTCCGCGCCGGGCGCGGGCGGACCGCGGCGGATCGCGCCGAGCGCGCCCTCGTGCGCCGAGCGCGCGAGCCGCATGCGCGTCGCCGCGCGTTGCGCCTTGAGGCGGCCGAGCTCGTGCAGCAGCTGGTTGGAGTCCATCAGCGATGCACACCCGCGCCGCGCGCATTGGCCTGGGGTCGGCCGTTTCGGCTCATGTCGTTCTCCTCCCTGCTGTCACGCTCGGCTTCTCACGGCCCGCCTGTCGCGCCGCGCTGCGAACCGGCGGCGAGCGCGCGCCATCCGGCGGCCGCCGCGCGCACCTCGCGCTCGAGCAGCTGGAATGGTACCGGCTTCGCGAGAATCTTGACCGACGCTGGCACGCCGCCGCGCGCCGCGAGCGCCGGCGAACCCACGGCGATGATCTGCAGGCCTGCACTGTACGGATGCGTGGCGAGCGTGCGCACCATGCCGGGCCCGTCCATCCCGGGCAGTGCGAGATCGACGATCAGCAGGTTGGGCTGCTCGCGGCCGACGGCGAGGAGCGCCTCGGCCCCGTCGCGCGCCGCATGGATCTCGAGCTGCGGATCCCACTCGCGCAAGCGCAGCTGGTAGAGCCGCAGCCGCGCCGGGTCGGCATCGGCCACGACCACCTTGAACGTGAACGCCGCCGTTGCGGCGGCACCGGAGCGCCCCGCCGCCTCGCCCGCGAGGAACCGCTCGAGCGAGCGAAGCCCGATGCGCCGGTGCCCGCCCGCGGTCTTCCAGACCTCGAGCACGCCGCGCTCGGCCCAGTGCTGCACCGTGCGCACGGACACGCCGATGCGCTCGGCCGCCTCGCGGGTCGTGCAGTACGGCGCGGAGCGCCGTGCCGGCCGGGAGTTGCTGATCATCGATCAACGCGCCTGCGCGCGGAGCGCGCCTCGGATCCAATTCGGCGGCGGCGGTGGCTGGAGCACCCGTCGGAACAGGTCCCGGCTCGATGCCTCCAAATCGGTTCATTTCTTACTATTAACGATTACTTAAACGCATATGGTTCGCATCTTATGCGCTTAGTGCGGTTTTAGTCAAGCGCCCGCCGCGGGGTGAGCGGTGCGCGCCGGACGTCGCGCCGCGCCGCAGGCGTGGTGTAATCTCGGCCGCACCCGCCGGGAGGAGGCGCACGCGTGAATCTGGAAAAAGTCGTCTTCGGTTTCTTCATCCTGCTCGCGGCGACGCTCAATTTCGGTTTCGTGTACGGCGACCTCTCCAATCCGGAGCACCACGAGGTCTACGAGCTGTTCGCCGCGGTGGTCGTCAACCTCATCGCGACGGTGCTCAAGTTCGGCGACCGCCCCCACGTCGGCGCGGTTCATCTCGCGGCGAGCCTCGTCGCCGTGCTGCAGCTCGGCGCGGCGACGCTGGTCTGGTTCTTCGCCGCGCACGTAGGCCCGGCCGGGCTCACCAGCGCGCACCTGGCGGGCGTCGTCTCGCTCTCCGCCGGGGCGCTCTTCGCGAACGTCGTCTCGGTCGTGATCCTGGTCGCCGAGACCGTCACGCTGCGCAGGTGACGCGATGGGCAGCGTGCTGCTGCTCACGCTGCGCCGGATACGCGTGCCGATCATCCTGCTCGTCTCGGTCTACGCGGTCGGCATCATCGGGCTCGTGCTGATCCCCGGCGTGGACCCGCAGGGCCGGCCGTGGCGGATGAGCATCTTCCACGCGTTCTACTTCCTCTCGTACACCGCGAGCACGATCGGCTTCGGCGAGATCCCGCACCCTTTCACCGATGCGCAGCGCCTCTGGGTGAGCGCGGTGATCTACATGTCGGTCGTAGGCTGGGCGTACATGATCGCGCGCGTCCTCGGACTGATGCAGGACCGCGGCTTCCAGAACGCGCTCACGATGCACCGGTTCCAGCGCGAGGTGCGCCGGCTCTCCGAATCCTTCTACATCGTGTGCGGCTACGGCGAGACCGGCGCGATCCTGTGCCGCGCGCTCGACCGGATGGGACTGCGCTTCGTGGTGCTCGACATCGAGGCGAGGCGCATCGACGAGGTCGACCTGCAGGGCTACGCGACCGACGTGCCCGCGCTCGCCGGCGACGTGCGCATCGTCGCGAACCTGGAGATGGCGGGCATCGGCCATCCCTACTGCCGCGGCGTGATCGCGGTCACGAGCGACGACCACGCGAACCTCGCCGCAGCCATCTCGACGAAGCTGCTCAACCCGACCATCCCGGTGGTGTGCCGCGCGATGACCCGCGAGGTGGCGCAGAACATGGCGTCGTTCGGGACCGATCACGTGATCAATCCGTTCCAGCGCTTCGGCGAGCGGCTCTGGCTCGCGCTCCACTCGCCTGCGGTCTACCGGCTGCTCGCGCGCCTGACCGGGCTGCCGGGCACGGTGCTCGCCGCCGCGGAGGCGCCGCCGCACGGCCGCTGGATCGTTTGCGGTTACGGACGGTTCGGGCGCGAGATCATCGGCTGCTTCGACCGCGAGGGGTTGGAGGCGACGATCATCGACCCGCGCGCGCCTGCGGGCGGCGACGGCCGGCGGGTGGTCCGCGGTCTCGGCACCGAGGCCGGCCCGCTGCGCGAGGCCGGCGCCGAGCAGGCGGTCGGCATCGTGGCGGGCACCGACAACGACGTGAACAACCTCTCGATCGCGGTCACCGCCCGCGAGCTCAACCCGAAGCTCTTCGTCGTGCTGCGCCAGAACCTCGAGGCGAATCGTCCGCTCTTCGCCGCCTACAAGGCCGACATGACCATGATCTCGGCCGAGATCGTCGCCTACCAGTGCCTGTCGATCGTCGCCACGCCGCCTGCTCGCCCGCTTTCTCGGCATGGCGGGAACGCGCGACGAGGCATGGGCCGCATCGCTCGTCGCGCGGCTGGAGGAGATCGTCGGCGCGGTGGTCGCGAGCACATGGGGCGTACCCGTAAATGCTGCGGCGGCGCCGGCGGTGCACCACGCCCTCATGTTCGAGCCGCACGAGCTCACGCTCGGCACGCTGATGCGCGACCCGGCCGCGCGCGAGCGCCCGCTGGCCTGTCTGCCCCCTCCTGCTCGTGCGCGGCGACGAGGAGATGGTGCTTCCCGCGGCGGAGACGGCGCTGCAGCCCGGCGACCGCCTGCTCTTCGCCGGCACCGAGGCGGCGCGCGACCGGCAGCGCCTCACGCTGCGAAACGCCAACGTCCGCGCCTACGTGCACCTGGGTATCGACCGCCCCGCCGGCTGGCTGTGGAAGCGCCTGACGGGACGGCCCGCCGTGCGCGCGGCCGAGAGCCGCTGAGGGGAGGCTGCGGGCGCGCGCCGGTCCCACAAGCCCGGGGACGCCCGCGGTGCGACCGCGCGGCAGCCGGCCTCAGAACCGCTCGAAGTCCGCCAGCATCCGCGCGCGAAGCGCGGCATCGGGTATGCGCCCGCGGCCGGCGCCCACGTTGTCGTCCAGGTGCTTCGGGTTGCCGGTGCCGGGGATGACGCACGTCACCGCCGGGTGGCCCAGGATCCACTTCAGGAACACCTGCGCCCAGCTCTTGCAGTCGATCTCCGCGGCCCACGCCGGCAGCGGCTTGCCGCGCGCGCGGCGCAAGAGCGCGCCTTCGACGAACGGCCGGTTGACGATCACCGCGGTGCCGGTCTCGCGCGCGAGCGGCAGCAGCCGCGTTTCGGCGGCGCGCTCGCCGAGCGAGTAGTTGACCTGGACGAAGTCGTAGTCGCCGGTCCGCACCAGCCGCGCGAGCTCGTCGTGGGCGCCGGCGTGGTAGTGCGTGATGCCCATGTAGCGGATCCGCCCCGCCTCTTTCCACGCCTTGAGCGTCGCGGTGTGCGCTTGCCAGTCCACCAGGTTGTGGATCTGCATCAGGTCCATGCGCTCGACCCGCATGCGCCGGAACGAGGTCTCCATCTGCCGCACGCCCTCGGCGCGACCGGTGGTCCAGACCTTCGTGGCGTAGAAGAGCGCCTGCTGCAGCCCGAGCGCGGCAGCAATCTCGCCGACGACCGCCTCCGCCCGGCCGTACATCGGCGAGCTGTCGACGAGCCGTCCGCCGTGCGCAATCAGCCCCTGCAGGACTTGCGCGAGCGGCGCGCGCTCGGCCGCGGCGTCGCCGACGTCGAAGGTCTGCCAGGTGCCCAGGCCCACGACCGGGAGCGCCTCGCCGGTGCGCGGAACCGGTCGCCGGACGATCGGCTGCGGCGCGGCCTCGGCTCCGGGGTGCGCCACGCTCATCGCGGCGAGCGCCCCGAGCCCCGCGAGCATGCGCAGCGCATCGCGTCGCGACGGGGTTCGTTCGCGTTCATTCATCGCGGCGCCGGGTCGCGTGCCTGCGCCGGCGCGGTCCCGGCGAGCCGCGCGTGACGCCGCGCAAGCCACAGGCCGGCCAGCGCCCACAAAGCCGCGAGCGGCATCGCAACGAAGGCGATGCCCGACAGGCCCGCGCCGAGGCGCCCGAGGCCGACCGCGAGCCAGCCGCTCGCCGCGTCGCCGCCGCGATAGATCACGGTGTCCATGAAGTTCTTCGCCTTGTACTTCTCCTCGCGGCCGAGGACGTTGAACAGCGTCTCGCGCGCGGGCTTGGCGAGCGCGAACTCGCCGGCGCGCCGCAGCACGCCGAACACTACCAGGACCGCGAGCGTGGCGTGCAGCCCCAGGACGCCGAAGCCGGCCACCGACGCGACCGGCACGATCACGAGCGCGGCAGTGAGACCGAGTCTTGCGATGAAGCGTTCGAAGACGAGCAGTTGCAGCGCGAGGGTGATCAGGTTCACCGCGAGGTCGAGCGTGGCGAAGAGCGCCGTCCGGTCCGCGCTCGAGGCGATCGTCTGCGGAACGATCTCGACCTGCTGGAAGTAGAGCAGCGTGGAGGTCGTGCTGTACAGCACGACGTAGAGCGAGATCCCGAGCAGGTAGGGCGACCCGAGCACCAGGCGAACGCCCGCGACTGCGCCCCCGCCGATCGGCGCCTCGTGCGGACCGGCCCGCGGTCCGGCGCCTTCGTTCGCGCGCTGCGCTGACCAGCGGCCGAGCCGCTGGATGCAACCGACCGCGCCCAGCAGGAAGAGCGCCGACACCAGCAGCAGATTGACCGGCCCGAGCGCACGCGCGGCGAGCGCGGTGAGCGCCGGCCCGGCGATCGCGCCGGCGGTGCCGCCGGCCGCGATGAACCCGTACAGGCGCCGCGCCTGCGCCGTGTCGAAGAGGTCGGCCATGAAGCTCCAGAAGACCGACACGACGTACAGGTTGAAGACGCTCACCCACACGAAGAACGCCATCGTCGCGGCGCGCACCGCCACGCCGGCGGCGAACAGCCCCCAGAACGCCGCCAGGTTCGCGACGAAGAAGACGTAGACGAGCGGCAGGAAGCGCCGTCGCGGATGGCGCGCCGAGATCCAGCCGAACAGCGGCACCGCCGCCAGCATCGCCGCGAACACGGCGCTGAAGAGCCATGGCAGCCGCTCGAGACCGGCCTGCACGCCCATCTCGTCGCGCACCGGACGCAGGACGTAGTAGCCGCACAGCAGGCAGAAGAAGTACGCGAACGACCACAGCACCGCGGCGATCTCGTCCCGGCGCACGTGCAGCACGCGCCCGAGCCAGTGATCGGCCGCGCCGCGGCCTCGTCGTCGGCGATCTCTGCGCTCATCGGCGCACCTTGCGCGGGAGTCTACCGTCTTCGCATCGCGCGGCGCGCGCGCTTCGCCGCCTGCGCGGCGCGGCGGGTCGACATACCGGATCGCGAGGCGTATGCTTTGAGGATGCGCGGCGCAACTGCGTGCAGGTGAACACCGATGGTCGAGTACGACAAGCTTCCTGAAGGCCAGGACGCCGAGATCGAGGTCACCGTGCTCGCCGTCGCCGAGGCCGACGACGGCGTTCCGGTGGTCCTGGCGAAGCTCGACGGCGGACAGCTCGAGCTCTGGCCCGCCAATCCGGACGTGTCGCACGCTGCGCGCGAGCTCGCGCGTGGCGTGCACATTCGGGCACGGATCGTGAAATGCGCGGCGGTGATCAGCGACCGCAGCTACGGCGGCCTGCGCAAGTCGCTCGAGCGCATCCGCTTCTCGCGCCTGCTCGGGCTGCGCCCGGCCTAGCGCGCCTCGAGGCAGGCCATCGCCGCGGGCGCGGGAAGGATCAGCTGCGCCAGAGGCCCCGAGGCACCGGATCCTCGAAGCCTCAGATCTTGAACGCCTCGAGAGTCTCCGGCGCGAACAGCTCCTGCGGCGCGTAGCGCCGCTTCGACAGGCCCTGCTCGTGGTGGTAGCGCAGGAAGGCGTCGAGTACGTGCCGGTTCGGCGCGAGGCCGTATGACCACCAGTCCTCGCCGAGGTCGCGCCGCGCCTCGTCGACGTGGGCGGTCAGCCACGGCAGCATCGCCTTGAGCGCCGCGGTCTCCTCGAAGTCACGGTAGGTCTTGCGCTGCGCGGCGACGAACGCCTTGTACAGCCCCTGCGCGCACCAGCGGTTGGCCTCGTACACCTCGCGGCGGATCACCACCACGTGCATGATCGGGAAGATGCGCGTGCGCCGGTAGTAGTCGCGCTCGACGGCGACGTAGTCCTCGAACAGCCGCCGCACCGCGTCCGGCCGCGTGCGCAGGGTGGACGGCGCGCGCGGCGCATAGATCGCGTCGATGCGGCCCTCGGCGAGCAGCTGCGAGAGCGTCTCGGTCGCGCCGATGCGTCCGACGCGGAAGCGGGCCGGCAGGTCGAGCTCCTGCTTCTCGACGCGCCCCGGCTCCTCCTCGCCGCCGGTCAGGTACTCGACGCCGTCGGCTGGCACGCCGTGCTCGTCGGCGAGGATGCCGCGGATCCAGACGATCGCGGTGAGCTGGAACTCGGGATTGCCGATGCACCTGCCGACGAGCTGCTCGGGCCGCTCGATGCCGCTCGCCCGGGACACGAAGATGCCCGAGTGCCTGAACGCGCGCGAGGGAAAGGCGGGGATCGCGATGAACGGGCGCTCGGGGCGATCGAGCGAGGCGACGTAGGACGAGAGCGACATCTCCGCGCAGTCGAACTCGCGGTGGCGCATCATGCGGAAGAAGGTCTCCTCCACCGGCAGCGGCAGATAGACGAGATCGATTCCGTCCGGGCGGACCGATCCGTCGGCGAGCGCGCGCGTGCGGTCGTAATCCCAGCATGCGAGCGTCAGTCTGAGCGTTGCCATGCGGTCTCCTCGGAGTGCGGTCCGTCCGTCCCGCGCCGCGAGATTATACTGACCGCCTCTCGAGCGGAGCCCCTCGGGCGCGATGCCGATGAACGAAAACCACAAGGACTGGCCACGCGCGCTGTACGACCTCCTGGGGCGCGAAGGTATCCGCCAGGTCGGCGTGGTGCCCGACGCCGGCCACATGGAGCTCATCCGCCTGTGCGAGCGCGATGCGGCGCTGCGCACGGTGCGCCTCACCACCGAGGAGGAGGGAGTGGCGCTCGCCCTCGGCGCGTGGCTCGGCGGCGAGAAGTGCGCGCTGCTGATGCAGTCGAGCGGCGCCGGCAACTGCGTCAACATGCTCTCGATGCTCGCGGCATGCCAAGCGCCGGTCGCAATGCTCGTCACGATGCGCGGCGACCACGGCGAATTCAACCCGTGGCAGATGCCGATGGGCAAGGCGGTCGAGCCGGTGCTCGAGGCGATGGGCGTCGCCGTGTCCCGCGCCGACCGCGCCGAGGACGTGGTGCCGCTCGCCGAGGGGACGCTGCGCATCGCATTCAACACGCTGCGACCGGCCGCCCTGCTGCTCGGTCAGCGCCTGCTCGGCGCCAAGACCTTCAAGGAGTGACGATGGCGGCGGACCGCAGCCGGGACGAGCGCCTGCCGCGGCGCGCGGTCGTGCAGGCGCTGCTCGCCGGGCGCGGCGAGCTGCTGGTCGTCGCTGGCCTGGGCGCGCCGGCGTGGGACGCCGCGGCGGCGGGAGACCATCCGCTCACCTTCCCGCTCTGGGGCGGGATGGGCGGCGCGGCGATGGTCGGGCTGGGCCTCGCGCTCGCGCAGCCGTCGCGCCGCGTGCTCGTGCTGACCGGCGACGGCGAGATGCTGATGGGGCTCGGCGCGCTCGCCACCATCGGCGTCGCGCGCCCGGCAAACCTCGCCGTCGTCGTGCTCGACAACGAGCGCTACGGCGAGACCGGCATGCAGGAGACGCACACCGCGGCCGGGGTCGATCTCGCCGCCGTCGCCGCGGCCTGCGGTTTGCGCGAAGCGGCGACCGTGCGCACGATGGCCGAGGTCGGGCGGCTGCGCGAGCGCGTGCACGCGGACGCCGGACCGCTCTTCGCCGCGGTGAAGGTTGCGCCCGGCAAGCCACCGCTCGTCCTGCCGCCGCGCGACGGCGCACACCTGAAGAACCGGTTCCGCGAGGCGCTGCTCGGCACGCAAGCGTATTGCCAGACCTGACCGGTCCGCCTCGCCTGCCGGGCATGCAACGCGCGCCCGACCGCGCCCACACGCGGCCTCCGGCTCGAACGCGGCACATGCCGCTTGCATCGGAGGTGGCATGCAGATCGTCGGCGCGACGCAGAGCGCCGGGCGCGCTGGCTTCGCCTGGTTCGCTCGAGCACCGGCAATCGGGGCGGCGCCGGTCGTACCCAAGCTGGTCATCTGCGGCTCAGCGATGACTTGTCGACGCCGTCGAGGTTTCGACGACGGAAGCACGACAATCGCTCGAATGTGGCGCCGCACTAACCAGATCAGGAAGTTATGGCACCAGCGTGCCAGCTCGCTCGCGAGCGTCGAATCCGTGACAGAACGCACACCCAGAACTCGAGTTGGAGCGCCTGCGCGGATTTCGACCCAGCACGCACGGCTTCTGGCATCGCGCTTGCAGAGTACGCGGCGGGAGTTCGTTAAGGCAAAACTTCAACACGGAGAGGGCCATGGACGAAATCACTCACGCCGGACTCGGAAGTCGAGGAACTCACCCAGGAAGAGGCTTACGAGCTGGCCGGCCTCGATCTGGGCAAGCGCTGGCAGGGCCAGCTGCGCCGGGTCGGGTCGGCGCGCGAACTGCCCCGCCCGCAGAGCTATCACGAATATCCGGTCTGGCTGACGACGCCGACCAAGCGCCACGCGGAGAGCTTCATTCCAGAAGAAGAGTTCGCCGCCTGACGGCCGACCGACCCCGCCTTACCGCCAGCCGCAGGTCTGCTCCTTCCCTCCCTCGCCCGGCGGCCCGCCCGGCTGCCGCGCGGAGGCGTTTTCTTGGTCGCGACGAGCTCCGGTCCCGTGCGCGCCGCTCCGCAGTCCTGCCGGCGCGCGGCGACGAGACAAGCCGCACCGACGCCACGACGCGAGAAGAAAGAACGGCGCACGGAGGAGCGCTCCGTGCGCCGTGGTCGGCGTCGTGATGCCCGCAACGGACGTGTTGTTGTGCGCCGTGAGCTGCGGCCGCGCCGGATTCTGCGCGCCCGGTGGCGGCCGAGACCATGGGTGTTGCCCGGGCCGGTGATTGCGTCCGGCCCTGTCGTTGCCGTGGGTCCGCGGTGGCCGCGGACCCACGGCAACGAGCTTACGTCAGGTCGCCCCGCACCGCTGCGCGGTTGACAAACTTTCACACTGCGCGCGCGCGACAACCTCGGTCTTGCGGATGGCACCGGCGCGCGACTGGCGAGCATCGTCATGATCGGCAGCGGCGTCGAACGCCTCCATGCCGATCGGCGCGGATCGTGAGCCCACACCTTCTCGGGCTCGCCGTCCACCGTCGACGTCCGGGGTGGCGCAACGGGTGAGGGGCTCCGGCAGCGGCGCGCCCCGATCGAGCCCCGGCGTGTTGCCCATCGGCGCGCGCCGCAGGAGCACCTGTGGGCGCGCCGTCCGCCAGGACGTGCGTCGCACGCCCGGCCACGCGGCAGTCACACGCGCCGGAAGCGGCACGCCGAAGCCTCCCTCGCCGGCAGCTTCGACGCAGGTCAATCGCGCCCGATGCGCCCCGCGGAACGCGTGGCGTCCTACCGCTGCCGATCCGGCGGTGCGGTCATACGTCATACAATGCGCGGCTATGACGGCCCGAACCCGGATCGGCCCGGACATCGGCTCATGAAGTGGCAGCCCGACGAGCTGCGCCGAACCTTCGACGAGGCCGTCTGGGGGAGCCGGCTTGCCGCGCTTCCGGGCCGCCGGGCGTGGCTCGTCCGCCTGGTGCGGTTCGTGCTCGTGCTCGCACGGGACCTCGCTGGCGGCCAGCTCACGCTGCGCGCGATGAGCCTCGTCTACACGACGCTCCTCTCGCTCGTCCCGCTGCTTGCACTGAGCTTCTCGGTGCTGAAGGCGTTTGGCGTCTACAACCAGCTCCAGCCGATGCTGCTCACGTTCCTCGAGCCGCTCGGCGAGAAGGGCGTCGAGATCACCCGCCGCGTCATCCAGTTCATCGAGAACATCAACGTCGGCGTGCTCGGGTCGGTCGGCCTCGCGCTGCTCCTCTACACCGCGGTGTCGCTGGTGCAGAAGATCGAGGAGTCCTTCAATTTCATCTGGCACGTCGACCGGGCGCGCGGCATCGGCGAGCGGTTTAGCCGCTACCTCAGCGCGCTGCTGGTCGGCCCGATCCTGATCTTCTCGGCCATCGGCATCACCGCCCTGGTCACCAGCGCGTCGGCGGTGCAGAGCTTGCTTTCGTACGCACTCTTCGAATGGCTCGCCGCCCAGGCTGCCAGGTACATGCCCTACGCGCTGGTGATCGGTGCGTTCACGTTCGTCTACGTATTCATCCCGAACACGCGGGTGCGGCTCGGCCCGGCGCTGCTCGGCGGGCTGGTCGGCGGGATCCTCTGGCAGTCGGCCGGCTGGGGTTTCGCGCTCTTCGCCGCCTCCTCGACGAATTACGCGGCGATCTACTCGAGCCTCGCGATCCTCGTGCTGTTCATGCTCTGGCTCTACCTGAGCTGGCTGATCCTGCTCTTCGGCGCCGCGGTCGCGTTCTACGCGCAGCACCCGGAGTACCTGGTCGCCGAGGCCGGCGAGCCGCGCCTCAGCAACCGCATGCGCGAGCGGCTTGCGCTCGTCGCGATGAGTCTCATCGCGCGCCGGCATCTGGAAGGCGGCGCGCCGTGGACCGTGGCTGCGCTCGCGCAGACGCTGCGCGTGCCGATGCGCGCGGTCGAGATCGTGCTCGCTGCGCTGCAGGGGGCGGGCATCCTCGCACGCACAGCCGACGAGCCGCCGGGCTACCTCCCCGTGCGCGAGCTCGACCAGGTCGGCGTGAAGCCGCTGCTCGACGCGGTACGCGCGGCGGGCGAGGACCGGTTCCTGGGCGCCGGGCATCTGCCGGTCCCCGAGCCAGTCGAGCAGCTGATCGCGCGGCTCGACCAAGCGACCGATGGCGCGTTGCGCGATCTCACCGTGCGCGACCTCGCGGGGGCGCTGCCGGCCGAGCCGCAAGGCGCGGCCGCACGCCCGGGGCCGCGCGCGATCGGCGCGTAGCGCGCACCGCTCAGCGTGGCGGTGGCGGCGGCGGGTATTGGGCCCCGCGCGGGGGCGGCGCGTCCGGGGGCGGCGGATAGGTGCGGGCCTCACGACGCGACGACACGACCCCGGCGACGGGGACCTTGTTCCCCTTGAGATACATGCACTGCTGATACGCGTGGTCGTAGCGCTGCTGCGCACTCGCGCCGGAATAGCCCGCAGACTCGGCGCCGGCCGCGCTGCCGAGGACGAGACCGGTGCCGGCGCCCACCGCCGCACCGTCGCGCCCGCCGATCAGCGCACCGGCGGCCGCGCCGATCGCCGTGCCGGCGGCAGCGCTTCGCACCGCGCTGTCGGTGGCGGCCTGCTGCGCGGTGGTGCTGCCGATCTGCTCATGCGCGTATTGCCGGCACGTCCGCTCGTCGGCACGGAACTGCTCGAAGCTCTTGCTCGAGCCTGGCAGCACCAGCACGCTCGGCCCGGTCGGGACCGTCACGCATCCGGCCAAGCCCGCCAGCGCTGCGAGCCAGGCGACTGCGGTGCGGGGTTGCATGCGTCGCGGCCGGTCACTCGCCCGGCGGCCGCGGCGCAACGCGCTGCCAGCCCCCCGGGCACTGCTCCACGTAGGGGTAGTACCCCGCCGGATTCGCGCAGTAGTACCACCAGTTCGGGCTCGCCGGCTCGGTCGCCGACTCGCCGCGCTCGACGTAGACCGGCGGAGACGCGGGCGCTGCAACGACCGGCGGATAGTAATAGTACGGAGGGTAGTAGTACGCGGGCGGATAGTAGAAGCGCGGGCCCCACCACAGCGGCGCACCGATGTACACGCCCACGCGCGCGCGCGGATGATGGTAGTGGCCGCCGTGCGCGAACGCGGCCGGAGTCAAAGCCGCAGCAAGGAGTGCCGCCGCGGCCAGTAACGCAACCTTTGCTGACGCCATGATCCACTCCCTCTACTCTGTCCAGTCTAGGTCGCCGCCGGCCGGAAAGGTGTTTCCAATTGCAACGGCGCTCGCTCGTCGGGCGAGCCCGACGGGCGGCGCACCTGCGGGCCGTACCGACCCGAATCGCGGGGCGGATCGCACTGCGGGCCGCGGCGGCTCCGTCAGGGACAGGCGAGCGGCGGCTCGTCGAGCGCGGCCACCTGCTCGCGCAGCTCGAGGATGCGGTCCTGCCAGTAGCGCTGCGTGCCGAACCACGGAAATGCGGCCGGAAACGCCGGGTCGTCCCAGCGCCGCGCGAGCCAGGCGGCGTAGTGCACGAGGCGCAGCGTGCGCAGCGCCTCGACCAGGTGGAGCTCGCGCGGATCGAACGCGTGGAAGTCCTCGTAGCCTGCGAGCACGTCGGCGACCTGGCCGGTCATCTCGGCACGGTCGCCGGAGAGCAGCATCCACAGATCCTGGACCGCGGGCCCCGTGCGGCAGTCGTCGAAGTCGACGAAATGCGGTCCGCCCGAGCGCCCGGAGGCCTCCTCTCCCCGCCCCGGCTCCGTCCAGAGCACGTTGCCGGCGTGGCAGTCGCCGTGCAGCCGGATGCGCGCGACGTCACCCGCGCGCTCGAACGCCCGCCGCACGCCGTCGAGCGCGAGGTTCACGACGCTCGTGTAGGCGGCCACGAGCTCCGGCGGGATCCAGCGCTCGCGCAACAGGTAGTCGCGTGGCTCCTCGCCGAAGCCCGCGATGTCGAGCGCGGGCCGATGCTCGAACGCGCGCAGCGCGCCGACCGCATGGATCCGGCCGATGAAGCGGCCGATCCACTCCAGGGTCCGCGGATCGCCGAGCTCCGGCACCCGCCCGCCGCGGCGCGGGTACACCGCGAAGCGGAAGCCGCCGAACGCATTCAGCGTGCGGCCGTCGAGCACGAGCGGCGCGACGACCGGAATCTCGCGCTCGGCGAGCTCCTGCGAGAAGGCGTGCTCCTCGAGGATCTGCGCGTCGGTCCAGCGGCCCGGCCGATAGAACTTCGCCACCGCTGCCGGCGCGCCGGGTTCCCCCTGCTCGACGTAGATCTGATAGACGCGGTTCTCGTAGCTGTTCAGCGCGAGCATGCGTCCGTCGCCGCGCACGCCGACCGAATCGAGCGAATCGAGCACCAGGTCGGGCGTGAGCGTCGCGTACGGCGTTCTTGCCGGCGGTTCCATGCCGGTATTGTAGGCGCCGGCGAACGCCGCAGTGGCGGCGCGGCGGCACGATCATGCGCGCTCCAGCGCGGCAAGCGCTGGACCTGGACCGAGCTCCGGCCGCAGACGCTGTGCGGGTTCGCGCCCGGCACGCCGATGAGCATCGTGCCGGTGATTGCGGTGTACGCGGCGATCTCGAAGGCGCTCGGGCTGCCGCTGCGCTTTCCGGGCAAGCCCGGTGCGTACCGCGCGATCTACCAGGTGACCGAGTCGGCGCACCTGGCGAACGCGGCGCTGTGGGCGGCGACCGGGCCGCGCTGCGCGAACCAGGCCTACAACGTCACCGACGGCGACCATTTCCGCTGATGCAACCTGTGGTCGCGCATCGCGCAGGTGTTCGACATGCCGTGGGCCGACCCGCAGACGATCTCGCTCGTCGCGCACATGGCCGACAAGGCGCCGCTGTGGGACGCGCTGGTGCAGCGCCACGGCCTGCAGCCGTACCGCTTCGAGGAGATCGTCGCCTAGCCGTTCGGCGACTACGTGTTCGGCTGCGGCTGGGAGGTCATGTCGAGCGTCACCAAGAGCCGCTTGCACGGCTTCCACGACGCCGTCGACACCGAGGAAATGTTCTTGCGGCTGCTCTCGCGCTTCCGCACCGGGCGGATCGTGCCCTAGCGGCGCGCCGCGCGCCGGCGCCGATACCGGCGCACCAGCATCCAGGCCGGCACGGCGATCGCCGCCAGCAGCGCCCACACCCACCCGGGCGCGTGCAGCATCTCCTCGCCGAAGGTGCAGAGCGCAATCGTGAACGGCAGGACGCCGAGGCCGGTCGTCCACAGGAAGGTCCACCACGAGACCGGCGTGAGCGACGCGGCGTAGTTGATCAGGTTGAAGGCGATCACGGGGATGAGCCGCCCGGTCAGCAAGGCGAACGCACCCGTTTCGGCGGTCCACTCGTCCAGCCTGGTCCGGTCCGACGCGCGCAGCATCCGCTCGACGAAAGGCCGCCCGAACGCGCGCCCGACGGCGAACGCAGCCGATGCGCCGAGCATCGCGCCGACCCAGGTGACGACGGTGCCCCAGAACGCGCCGTACACCATGCCGTTCGCGAGCGCGACGATCTCGGCCGGGAACGGCACGAACGAGTGCGCGATCATGAGACCGATCGAGCCGGCAACGCCCCAGTGGCCCCACGCGCGGATGGTCTCCGCGAGATCTCCGACCCGCGCCTCGATGCCGAGCGCGTCCAACGCCGGCCGGAACCACCACGCGATCGCGACGAGCGTGAGCGCCGCGGCCACCGCGACGAGGAGCTTGCGGCGGACGGCGCGCGGCGGCAGCGCATGCGTCTGGGGCATTGTGGCCCGCTGCGTCGGCCGCTCAGAAAGGCTCGGTCCAGGGGCGCAGCTCGACCTCCCACGTCCACGCGCTGCGCGCCTGATCGTGCAGGTGCAGGTAGGTCCGCGCGATCGCCTCCGGATCGAGCAAACCGTCGGGGCCGCGTTCGCTGCGCGTCTCGTCCGGCTGACGGATGCCGCCGTCGATCACGACGTGCCCGACGTGGATGCCTTTCGGCGCGAGCTCGCGCGCCATGCTCTGCGCGAGCCCGCGCAGCGCGAATTTTCCCATCGCGAAGGGTGCCGACTGCGCGTAGCCTTTCACGCTCGCGGAGGCCCCGGTGAAGAGAATCGTGCCCCGGCCGAGCGCAAGCATGCGCCTCGCCGCCTCCTGGCCGACGTGGAACCCGCCGAGCGCCGAGACCGTGATCGCTTTCGCGACCTGTGCCGGGTCGAGCTCGGCCAGCGGACCACGCATGCGTGCGCTCGCGTTGTACACGACGAGCGCCGGCACGCCGAGATCGCGCTCGACCGCACCGAACAGCGCCTGCACCGCGCCCGCGTCCGCCGCATCGCAGGCGTACGCCATCGCGTCGGTCTCGCCGGCCAGACCGTCGAGTTTCCCGACGTTGCGCGCCGCGAGCGCCACTTTCATGCCGCGCTTCGCGCACGCGCGCGCGAGCGAAGCGCTCAGGCCTTTGCCCGCGCCCACGATCAAGGCGACCTCGCTCGCCATGTCCCGTCTCCTCTTCCGCTCCGCGCAGGTTCGCACTCTAGCGCGACGCCGCCTGCGCCGTCCGCCGAAGTCCCGGTATGCTTGCGTCTCCGCGGCGCAATCACGCGTCCGCCTCGTGGGATCATGCCGGACGGCCTTTCGGAAGTCTTCGCTGAGCTCCGCTCGACGGCACCGTTCTGGTCGCTGCGGCTCGTCGACGCGACGCGCGAGCACCTCGCGGTGCGGCAGGACACGCCCGAGCCGCCGCGCCTCGCACACGACCGCGGCGCGATGCTCGTTGCGGTGACCGATGGCGGGTACGGCTACTGCGCGACGAGCGATGTCTCCCGCGCGGGTCTGCAGGCCGCGCTCGACCGCGCCACGGCGTGGGCCGAGGCGATCCGCGCCGCGAGCGTTCACCGCTTCGATCCGCGCACGATGCCCGCCCCGCGCGGCGCGCGCCCGGCCCTCGGCGAGGACTTCCGCGCGCTGTCGCGCAGCGCGCTCGTCGGCTTGCTCGCCGACGAATGCCGCGCCGCACGGCGCGCCGGCATCGTCGAGCGCTACGCCGCGCTCGAGCTATGGGACGCCGAGCAGGTGTACCTCACCAGCGCCGGCGGCGAGGTCCGGCAGGGCTTCCGCTACGCGATCCCGCACGCGCGCGTCGTCGCGAACCACGGCGCCGACACGCAGGCGCGCAGCTTCTCGCACGTGCAGCAGGGCGGCATCGAGCAGCTCGAGCGCTGCGGGTTCGCGGGCGTCGGCGCGCGCCTCGCCGACGAGGCGCTTGCGCTCCTCGCCGCGCCCGACTGCCCGTCCGGCACGATGGACCTCCTGCTGATGCCCGACCAGATGATGCTGCAGATCCACGAGTCGATCGGGCATCCGCTCGAGCTCGACCGCATCCTCGGCGACGAGCGCAACTACGCCGGCAGGAGCTTCGTCACCCCGGAGATGCTCGGGACCTACCGGTACGGCTCGCCGCTGCTCAACGTCACCTGCGATCCGACGATTCCCGGCGAGGCCGCGAGCTACGCGTTCGACGACGACGGCGCTGCAGCCGAGAAGGTGTGGCTCATCCGCGACGGCATTCTCGAGCGGCCGCTCGGCGGGCGCCTCTCGCAGTTGCGCGCGGGACTCGCCGGCGGCGCCAGCGCCCGCGCCTCGGGCTGGAACCGGCCGCCGATCGACCGCATGGCCAATCTCAACGTCGAACCCGGCGCGACCCCGCTCGGGCAGATGATCGCCGCGGTCGAGCGCGGCGTGCTCATGCGCACCAACGTCTCGTGGTCGATCGACGACTCGCGCAACAAGTTCCAGTTCGGATGCGAGTGGGGCGAGCGGATCGAGCACGGCCGGATCGTCGGCGTGGTGAAGAACCCGAAGTACCGCGGCGTGTCGGCGACCTTCTGGCGCAGCCTGAAGGCGGTCGGCGACGCGGCGAGCTTCGAGGTGCACGGCACGCTCTATTGCGGCAAGGGCGAGCCGAACCAGGCGATCCACACCGGCCACGCATCTCCGGCCTGCCTGTTCGGCGACGTGGCGGTGTTCGGCAGCGCCGACGCATGAAGGCGGCGTTCCTCGAGCTCGCCGACCGGCTGTGCGCGGAGCGCGGCGCGGACGAGACGCTCTTGCTCGAGCTCGCCGCCGAGCGGTCGGATTTCGTGCGCTTCAACCACGCCCGCGTGCGCCAGGCCGGAAGCGTCGAGCAGCGCTTTCTCTCGCTGCGCCTGGTGTGCGGGCGGCGCCAGGCTGCGGCCGAAATCGCCGTAGCCGGCAGCAACGCGGACCTCGCCGCCGCGCGCTCGGCCCTCGCGCGGCTGCGCGCGGCCGTGGCCGGGCTGCCGGAGGATCCCTGGCTCCTGGTGAACGAGCAGCCGGAGTCGACCGATACCGCGCATCTCGGGCGGCTCGCGCCGGGCGAGGAGGTCGTGCGCGCGGTCGTCGCCGCGGCGGCGCGGCCGCGACCTGGTCGGCATCTACGCCGGCGGCACCGTCTATCGCGGTCTGGCGAGTTCCTACGGGCAGCGGAACTGGCACGAGGTGGACTGCTTCAACCTCGACTGGAGTCTGTACCTGCGCGGCGACAAGGCGGTGAAGACCGGCTACGCCGGCTTCGAGTGGGACACGGCGGAGCTCGAGCGCAAGATCGAGGGCGCCGCGGCCGAGCTCGGGCTCCTCGCGCTGCCGCCGCGCACGATCGCGCCCGGCGAGTACCGTGCCTACCTCGCTCCACGCGCGCTCGAGGAGCTGATGGGCTTGCTCTGCTGGGGCGGCTTCTCGGCGCGCGCGCGCGCGACCCGCCAGAGCCCGCTTCTGCGCATGGAACACGGCGAGACGCTCTCGCCGAAAGTCACGCTGACGGAGAACACCGCCGCGGGCGTCGGGCCGCGCTTCCAGCATGAGGGCTTCGTCAAGCCGCCGCAGGTGACGCTCCTCGCAGAGGGGCGGCTGGGCGCGCCGCTGGTGTCGCCGCGCTCGGCGCGCGAGTACGACCTGCCGACGAACGCCGCCGGCGCGCAGGAGAGCCCCGAGGCGCTCGAGATGTCGCCCGGTGACCTCGCACCGGGCGAGGCGCTGCGCGCGCTCGACACCGGGCTTTCGATCGGCAACCTCTGGTACCTGAACTACTCCGACCGCCCGGCCGGCCGCATCACCGGCATGACGCGCTTCGCGACGTTCTGGGTCGAAGGCGGACGCATCGTCGCGCCGGTCGAGCCGATGCGCTTCGACGATTCGATCTACCGCATGCTGGGCCGCAGCCTGATCGACCTCACCACCGGCCGTGAGCTCCTGCTCGACCCCGGCACGTACGGCGGCCGCTCGACCGCCAGCATGCGCCTGCCCGGCGCGCTGCTCGGCGCGCTGCGGCTGACCCTCTGAGTGTCCCGAGTCAGAAGTTCGTCGAACACGTTCATCGAGAGCAGGGCGCTCGACTCGGCACGGACGCGACCACAGGCATGCGAAAAACCGCACGGTTCGTCGTCAGGCGAGGCGCGCGACGCCGCCAAGACTGGCCGTCTTGGCAAGGAGCGGAACGACGCCTGGCGGCGAACCGTGCGGTTTCTCGTCGACGGATCTCTGACTCGGGACACGCATATGCCCCCGCCGGCCGCCGCCCGCCGCGCGGGGGATTCCCTCCGCGCGCCGCTTGTGCCACGCTCTCGGGTTGCGGACCCCGCGAAGGAGACCTGCCATGGCGGACTCGGTACGCAAGGTCGAGTACTTCTCGACGCAGGTGCCCGATCGTCCGGGCGAGGCGTTCCGCGTCCTCTCGACGCTCGTCAGCGCGAACATCAACCTGCTCGCCTGCACCGGATTCCCGCGCGGGAAGCGCTCGCAGATCGACGTCGTGCCCGAGGACGCGCGGCGCTTCAGGGCGGCCGTCAAGAAGGCCGGCCTCGCCTTCACGGCGAAGAAGACCGGCTTCCTGATCCAGGGCGAGGATCGCCCGGGCGCGCTCGCCGGCACGCTCGCCGTGCTCGCCGCGCACGAGATCAACGTGACGGCGGTCGACGCGCTCGTCGCGGGCGCAGGCCGCTGGGGCGCGATCCTCTGGGTTGCGCCCGGCGACGTCGCGCGGGCGGCGAAGGCGCTCGGCGCGCGCACCCGGTAGAGCGCGGCGCGCCCGGCGCAAGCGGTCCAGTGCGCGGAGCGCTGCGCACGGCGCCGCGCGACGGACACCGACCGGCGACGCGACCGCGCGGCAGCCGCCGTCAGGCCTCGTACTTGAACGAGAGCTGCACGCGCGCGCGGTAGGCGACGACCTTCCCGTTGTCGACCTTCATGTCGAGCTGGGAGACCTCGGCGACCCGCAGGTCGCGCAGCGACTTGGACGCAGTCTCCACCGCCTTCTTGGCCGCGTCTTCCCACGACGTCGTGCTCGTGCCGATCACGTCGATCACCCGGTAGACGCCGTCGCTCGATCTCTTCGCCATCGCTTCCTCCGTTCGGTTGTTCGCCGCCGCGGCGGCGCGCTGGCCCCCGCTGCGCCGGCCACTATACACCCGGGTGCCGACCGCGGCCGGTCCGGCGCCGCGCCCGGTCAGTTCATCATCGAGTCCGGCAGGAGGAGCGCGATCTGCGGGAACGCGGCCAGGACGATCACGCAGACGAGCATGGCGAGCCAGAACGGCACGATGCCGGCGAAGATGCGGCCCATCGGAACGTCCTCCGCCACGCCCTTGACCACGAAGACGTTGATGCCGACCGGCGGGCTGATCAGCCCCATCTCGAGCACGACCACCATGAGGATGCCGAACCAGACCGGGTCGTAGCCGAGTGCGGTGATGATCGGAAAGACGATCGGGATCGTGAGCACCAGCATCGCGAAGCCCTCCAGGAACATGCCGAGTATCACGTAGGCGAGGAGGATCACCGCGAGCACCGCCGCGTCCGGCAGCGCGAGCCCGACCAGCAGCTCGGCGAGATCGTTCGGGATGCGGCTGAGCGCGAGGAACGGCGAGAAGATGTGCGCGCCGATCAGGATCAGGAACACCATCGAGGTGGTGCGCACCGTCTGCAGCAGCGCGTCGGCGAGCGCGGCGCGCGTGAGGCGACGGCGCCAGATCGCGTGCGCCATCGTAAGCCCGGCGCCGACCGCAGCCGCCTCGGTGACGGTGAACACGCCGACGTAGATGCCGCCGATGGTCGCGACCACGACGAACACCATGGCGCTGCCGCGCTTGAGCGCCGCGATGCGATGGCGCATCGGCATCCGCTCGCCGGGCGGGCCGAACCGCGGGCGAAAGCGCGTGACCACCATGACGGTGAGCACGAAGAGCAGCGTGAGCAGCACCCCCGGCACGACGCCGGCGAGGAAGAGCTTGCCGATCGACTGCTCGGTGAGGATCGCGTAGACGACGAGCACGGTCGACGGCGGGATCAGGATGCCGAGCGTGCCGCCGGCCGCCACCACGCCGGTCGCGAGGCGCGGATCGTAGGCGTAGCGGCGCATCTCGGGCATCGCCACCCCGCCCATGGTGACCGCCGAGGCGACCGAAGAGCCGGAGAGCGCGGCAAAGCCGGCGCAGGCGAGGATCGTCGCCGAGGCGAGCCCGCCGCGCCGGTGCCCGATCCACGCGTTCCCCGCGGCGTAGAGGTCCGAACCCATCCCCGAGACCATCGCGAAGTTGCCCATCAGCACGAAGAGCGGTATCACCGAGAGCGAGTGCACCGCCGCATTCGAGTACGGGTACGAGCCGAGCACGAGCAACGCCGCATCCGGCGAGTTGAGCGCCGCAATCCCGAGCGCGCCGACGAGCGCCATCGCGATACCGATCGGCATGCGCAGCACGAGCAGCACGAGCAGCGCCCCCATGCCGGCGAGGCCGATCGCCGTCGGGCTCATCGGCGCGTGTTGCCCTCAGGCGCCCGGCCCAGCGCCCGCCGCGCCTGGACCACGAGCACCGCGGCGAATACCGCTGCGCTCACCGCGGCGACGACCTGGAACGGCCAGTCCGGGATCTTCAGCATCTGGCTCGCCTCGCCGCGCGCCGCCGAACCGGCCGCGTAGCGCACCGCCTGCCATGCCATGACGGCGAGCAGCGCAGCTCCCGCGAGGTGGATCGGCACGAGGATCCAGCGCAGCCGCGGCCGGTCGAGAATCCGCGCGAACAAATCCACCGCGACGTGCCCGCCGGTCGCCGCGCAGTAGGGCAGCCCGAGGAACACCACGAGCACCATCAGCATCTCGGTGAGCTCGAAGCCGCCGAGGAACGGCAGCCGCAGCACGTAGCGCATCACGACGTCGAACAGGATGAGCGCCATCAGCCCGAGCAGGACCGCCCCCGCGCAGTACGCGAGCGCCCGCAGGACGCGATCGAACACGGTCGGCAACGCCGCGCGCGGCGCGCTGCGTGCTCAGTTCACCGGGTAGCCGGCCTTGCGCAGCATGTCGCGCGCCGGGACGCCCTTCGCCTCGTTCTGCTTGATCCAGTCGGCGACGATCGGCTTGAGCACCTCGGCGATGCGCGCCTGCTCGGCCGGCGGGAGCGTGTAGACCTCGGCCTTGCCCTTGATGCTCTGGATTCCCGACTCGGCGCGCTTGAGATACACCTCGGTCGCCTTGAGGCTGAGGCCCCGGCCCGAGGTCTTGTCGATCGCGGCGCGCGCCGCCGGCGACAGGCTGTCGTACTTCTGCTTGTTCATCGAGATCAGGAACGAAGAGCGGCCGAACAGCGGCCCGGTGACCGTGATGCCCTTTCCCACCTCGCCGAGCCGGAAGTCGACGATGGTCGAGAACGGCAGCATCGCGCCGTCGATCACCCCGCGCTCGAGGTTCTGGTAGACCTGGGTGATCGGCATCGCGATCGGCACCGCGCCCATCACCTCGAGCTGCTTCGCCTGCGCCGCCGAGGGCGCGCGCATGCGCTTGCCCTTCAAGTCGTCCATCGTCTTGAACGCGCCGCTCCGGCTCATCCACCCGGCGTCCTCGGCGCCCCACAGCGCGATCACCTTGGTGCCCTCGAAATCGGGCAGGAGGTACGGATCGAGCAGGTCCCACATCATGTTCGTGGCGGCGACGCCGTCGGGCATCAGGCCGGGCAGCTCGATCATCTGCACGCGCGGAAACGCGGGCGAGGTGTAGCCGGGCAGCGTGAACACGAAGTCGACCGCGCCCTGGACCGATTGGCGGTAGAGATCGGGCGGCTTGCCGCCGAGCTGCATCGACGGGTACAACGTGATCTTGACCTCGCCGTTGGTGGCCTTGGCGATCTCCTGCGCCCACGGCGTGATGATCTCGCGGTAGATCACGTGCACCGGCGGCACGAAGGTCGAGAGCCGCAGCTCCTGCGCCTTGGCGCCGGAAGCCATGCCGAGAACTGCCGCCGCGCCCGCGACGAGCGCAAGGGTGGTGCCGACGCGCCTGCTCATGAGTCTCCTCCTCCAGAAAGGTCCCCGCCACCGCCGCCGGCGCTCAGGGAATTGCGTGCGCGGCGAACGCATGCGGCACGGGCTCGCCCCTCTTCGAGGCGAGCCGCCGCCGCGGCCGGTACGACGTCCACCTTCCACTGGATATTCCGCGCGGTGCGGATACGCCCTCGGCGCACGATCCCCGCGTTCGTCGGGAATTTCTCCGCCGCATGCAGGTGCGGCGACTGCAGCCGCCCGAAGGCGATGTCGGCGACCATCACGACCGGCATGGCATGTCTCCTCCGTCCGGATTCGGCACTCCGGTTCGGACCGCCCGGAAGGATACCGCGATTCACCTCGCAGGCGCTCCGCCCGTCCCGTGCGCCCGCGAGGAGGGCCGGCAGCCGCCGACGTGTATCGCACGCGCCTCGGGGCCACCCGGCGCTGCCGGCCGGCACGGGCCTGCTCGGCACAGCCGCATCGTCGCGCCCCTGCCCTGCACCAGTTCCTGCGCCCGGCGCCCGGGAATCGGTTAACGTCTGCTCCGCATGAACCGCACCCTGCACGAGACGCTCGCCCGCGTGGCGGCCCAGGTCGGCACCGTGATGCGCGGCCAGGAGGCGGTCACGCGCAAGCTGGTCGCCGCCTGGATCGCCGGCGCGCACGTGCTGCTGGAGGACTTCCCCGGCACCGGGAAGACGACCCTCGCCAAGGCGCTCTCGAGGAGCGTCGCGGCGCGCTTCTCGCGCATTCAGTTCACCCCGGACCTGCTGCCGAGCGACATCGTCGGCGTGTCGGTATGGGACCAGAACGAGCACGCCTTCCGCTTCCACGAGGGTCCGGTGTTCGCCGAAGTGCTGCTGGCCGACGAAGTGAACCGCGCCTCGCCGCGCACCCAGTCGGCGCTGCTCGAGGCGATGGCCGAGTCGCAGGTGACCGTCGACGGGCGGCGCCGGCCGCTGCCCGATCCGTACTTCGTCATCGCGACGCAGAACCCGGTCGAGTCGCACGGCACCTATCCGCTGCCCGAGGCGCAGCTCGACCGCTTCGGCATGCGCCTCTCGCTCGGCTACGTCTCGGCGGAGGAGGAGGCGCGCATGCTCGACTACTCGGCGGCGGAGCACCCGGTCGACCGCCTGGAGCCGTGCGCCTCGCTCGACGACCTGCGCGCCGCGCGCGCCGCCGCGGCGCGAATCCCGGTCGCCTCCGCCGTGCGCGACTACGTCGTCGCGCTCGCCGCCGGCACGCGCCGGCGCGCCGAGATCCGCATGGGCGCGAGCCCGCGCGCGTCGATCACGCTGTTCCAGCTCGCGCGCGCGCTCGCGCTGGTCGACGGCATCGACTACGTGACGCCCGACCACGTGCAGGCGATCGCGGTGGACGTGCTCGCGCATCGCCTCGCGCTCGATCCGCAGGCGCGTTACGCCGGCGCGACGGCGGCCGAGCTCGTGCGCGCGATCGTGGCGGCGGTGCCGGTCCCGGTATAGCGCGTCCACCCGCGCCATGCGGCTGCTCGCGCTCTTTCGCCGGGTCCACGTGGTCTCGCGGTGGTTCGAGCGCCGCGTCACCCCGGCCGGCGCAGTGGTCGCGACGACCGCCGCCGCCGCCGCGATGCTCGGCATCGATACGCGCCTGTCGCTTGCGCACCTCGTGTTCGGCATCGCGTTCGCGCTGATGGCGGTGGGCTTCCCTCGCGCGCGGCCGGTTGCGCCCGGCGCTCGAGCTCGTGCGGCGCCTGCCGCGCTTCGTCACCGTCGGCACCCCGGTCCGCTATTCGGTCTCGGTGCGCAACACCTCCGGCAGGCCGGTCGCCGGGCTCGCGCTCGAGGAGCGCCTGCGGCAGACCTACCCGGCGGCGGCCGAGTTCGCGCGGCGCCGCCCGCGCGCCACGAACTGGTTCGACCGCGCCGTCGGCTACCCCGACTGGATCGACTGGCTGCGCCGCCTGCGCGCGGTGGAGGTCGCGCCCGCGCCGATTCCGCCGCTCGCGCCCGGGCAGGCGGCCGAGCTCGCGCTCGAGCTCAAGCCCGTGCACCGCGGCACGGCCGTCTTCGAGGGCTTCGGCGTCTCGCGCAGCGAACCGCTCGGGCTGTGGCGCGCGCTGCGCGACCTCGACGACGAGCAGGCGCTCGTCGTGCTGCCGCGCATCTATCCGGTCGAGTGGCCGGCCCTCGGCGGCAGCCGCCACCACCAGCCGGGCGGCATCTCGCTCGCCTCGCGCGTCGGCGACTCTGAGGAGTTCCGCGCGCTGCGCGACTACCGGGTCGGCGATCCGCTGCGCGCGATCCACTGGCGCAGCTGGGCGCGCACCGGCCACCCGGTCGTCAAGGAGCACCAGGAGGAGTACTTCGCGCGGCACGCGCTCGTGCTCGACACCGCCGCCGCCTCGGCCGACGAGCCGTTCGAAGCCGCGGTGTCGATCGCAGCGTCTTTCACGGTGGCCGAGCGCGGCGCGGACGCGCTGCTCGATCTCCTGTTCGTCGGCGCAGCGCTGCACTGCGTCACCGTCGGCCGGGGCGTCGGCACCACCGACGCAGCGCTACGCGTGCTCGCGGGCGTGCGGCCCGCGCCGCCGGAGAGCTTCGCACGGCTTGCCGAGGCGGTGACCGCGCAAGCCGGCGCGATCGCGAGCGCGATCCTCGTGCTGCAGCGCTGGGACGAGGCGCGCGCCCGGCTCGCGGCCGCGCTCGCCGCGCTCGACATCGGCGTGCGCGTCTACGTCGTGGCCGAACGCGTCCCGGAGGCGGTCGACCCCGCGCTCGCGCACGGCGCGCGATGGGTGCTGCCGGAGACCGTGCGCGAGGCGCTCGCATGCCCGTGAAGCCGCCGCCCCTGCTCCTCGGGCTCGCGCTCGCGCTGTGGGGCGCGTGCGCCGGTGTCCTCGCGCTCGGCATCGTGCTCGGCATCGCTATCGAAGTGCTGCGTGCGGCGAACCTGCGCCGCGCGTTCGACACGGCCGACTTCAACCGAGCCTGCGACCTCGCCGCCATGCTCTCGCTCGGCGCAATCGCCTACTTCGTGGCCACTCGCGGCGTCGCGCAGGGCCTGCTGCGCGCCGTCGAGTGGCTGCCGGTGACCGTGCTGCCGGCGCTGCTCGCCCAGCTCGTGTCGGCCGCCGGCCGGCTGCGCATGCGCAACCTCTTCTACTCGCTACGCCGCAGCGCGCTGCCCGAGGCCGACCGCCCGGTCGATCTCGCATTCCCGTTCTTCGCGCTCGCGCTGCTCTCGGCGAGCATCGCCACCAGCGCGCACATCGAGCTCCTGCCCGCCGGCGCCGCGCTGCTGGTCTACGCGCTGTATGCCGCGCGGCCGCGCGCGCGCCCGCTGTGGGCGTGGGCGACGCTCGCCGGCGTGGCGGTCGCGCTCGGCATCGGGCTCTCGTTCGGCCTCGTACGGCTGCAGCTTGCGCTCGAGGACCTCGCGGTCGAGTGGTTTTTCGCCCCCGAACCGGATGTGTTCCGCGCCGCTACGCGCATCGGCGACGTCGGCCGCATCAAGCTGTCGGACGCCATCGTGTGGCGGGTTGCGGGCGAGCGACCGGCCGCACGGCCGCTGCTGCTCTTCGAGGCGGCGTACAGCATCTTCGATGGCGCGACCTGGCGCGCGCGCAGCGAGGGCTTCCGGGCGCTCGCCGCACCGGTCGACGGCCAGACCTGGCGGCTCGGCGATCCCCCGGCGTGCTCGCGCGGCTGCGGATCAGCGGCTACACCGACGCCGGCCGGGCGATTCTCGCGCTGCCGGCGGGCATCCACTCGATCACCAACATCGCGCCCGCCGCGGTCGCGATGAACGCGCCCGGTTCGGTGCGGATCGCCGACGCGCCGCCCTTCGTGCGGTTCCAGGTCGCCTACGCGCCCGACGCCTTGGCGCGGACCGCACCGAACGACGCGGACTTTCACGTGCCGCGCATGCTCGCGCCGCTCTTCACCGAGGTGGCGGCCGGGCTCGGACCGACGGCCGGCGCGTCCGGGCCGGCGGCTGCGGTCGAGCAGGTGCGGCGCTTCTTCGGCGGCTTCCGCTACAGCCTGTGGCTCGGCGATCGCGCCGGCGGCAAGGACATGCGCGACTTCCTGACCGTGTCGCGCGCCGGGCACTGCGAGTACTTCGCGACCGCGACCGCGCTCCTCCTGCGCAGCATGGGCGTGCCGGCACGCTACGCGGTCGGCTACTCGGTGCAGGAATGGAGCGGGTTCGACGGCCAGTACGTGGTGCGCCGCAGCCACGCCCACGCGTGGGCACAGGCGTACGTCGGCGGCGCCTGGGTGGACGTCGACACTACGCCCGCGATCTGGGTCGAGGCCGAAGCGGAGCGATCGAGCTGGCTGCGGCCGCTCTACGACCGGGCGTCGTGGCTCTGGTACCGCTACAACGCGTGGCGCGCCGCCGGCGAGGAAGGCCTCGGCCTCTGGCTGCTCGCCGGCGCGGTGCTCGTGTGCGCGTGGCTTTACTGGCGCCTCTTCCGCCGCCCGCGCACTCGAACAGCGGCGACGGCGACCGACGCTGCGCGCCGGGCGGCGCGCGAATCGGCGTACTTCCAGGTCGAGGACGCGCTCGCCCGGGCCGGCTATCCGCGCGGCGCGGGCGAGACCCCGCGCCGCTGGCTCGCGCGGCTCGCCGCCGACGGCTGCCCGCACCTGGATGACGCGGTCGCATCGCTCGTCGAGGCGCACTACGAGCTCGAGTACCGGCCCGGCGCCGACCGGGCGGCGCTGCTCGCGCGCATCCGCGCGCTGGCCGAGCACTGGCGCGCCGGGCGTCGCGCCGCCTGATCGCGCGGCTGCCGCGGCCGCGTCGAGGTGCCGCACGATCGCCGCCGGTTCTCGCGGCCGAATCATCCCGCACCCGCAGCCTCGATCGAGACGTATCGCGCCGCCCGCGAGTGGGCACACGGCCGGCGAAGAGTCATTGCGGTCCTCCAACTCGGCGGCGCGCGCGGCTCGGTGCGTTGCGGCGTCCGGCTGCCGACCGTTCGGGACCGCCCGCTCGGGCGACGGGGCGGACGTCCTTGTTTCCCGGCGACTTCTGGCGAGCGGCCGCGCGTGCCGCAGCCTACCGCGCCCGGCGGGACAAGAACCAAGAAAATATATAATGGACAAACTTTATTTCACAAGCTATAAAGCCAAGAGAAGGGCAAAGCCATGCCGGGGGCGCAGTTCAACTTTCGTGGATGAATCCGAGATGCTGCGGCTGATCCTGCGCGCATTACGGCATCGAGGGCTCATGCTGGTGCTCTCCCCGCTCGCCGGGATTGCTGTCTGGCAGGCGCTGGTGGATCTCGGCGCAATCTCGCTCGACACCTTCACCTCGCCTGCACGCGTCGCCGCTGCGCTCCTCGAGGTGCTACGCGAGGAGAACACCGCGCTGCGCGGCAGCTTGGCGACGCACGCCTGGGCGAGCCTCCAGGAAGTCGTGCTCGGGTTCCTGCTCGCCGTGGGCGTCGGCGTGCCGGTCGGGCTACTGATGGGCTGGAGCCGCATCGCGTTCAACCTACTCGATCCGTACGTCGAGCTGATGCGCCCGATACCGCCGACCGCGTGGGTCGCGATGTCGCTGCTGCTCCTGGGGCTCGGCCTGCAGCAGAAGGTGTTCGTCGTGTTCGTCGGAACCGTGAGCCCGATACTGATCACCACGCTCGACGGCGTGAAGAGCCTCGACCAGATCCTGCTGAAGGTCGCGCGCACCCACAACGCGACGCAGTTCGACACCGTGGTCAAGATCTTCTTACCCGCGCTGCTGCCTGCGATCCTCACCAGTTTTCGGGTCGGCATCGGCATGGCATGGATGGTCGTCGTCGCCGCGGAGCTGATCGCCGCCGAGGCCGGCCTCGGCTTTCTGCTGATCCAGGCGTACCGCATCTTCCGCATGGACGTGATGGTCGCGGTGATGCTGATCATCGGGCTGATCGCCTTTGCGATGGATCGTGGCATGCGCGAGATGCAGCGGCGCCTGCTTCGGTGGCAGTACCGTGGCTAGGGAAACGCCGCAGGAGGCCGTTCGGCCCTGCTCGCAGTCCCCCCGCGCCAGGCAGGACCTCGCGCAAGCAAGGTCCTGCCCAGGTCAATCAAGCGCAAACCGCGTCAACTGAGGAGGAGGTGAGTCATGTCGTTGCTCAAACGAAGTGTCACGATGCTGTTGCTCCTGATCCTAGGCACCATGCTGCCGGCGGCAGCGCAGGCTCAGGTGCGGCTAGGCTACATGCCCATCGCCGAGGAGCTGCCCAAGTTCGTCGGCAAGGAAAAGGGCCTGTTCAGCAAACACGGTCTTGAAGTCGAGTTGGTGCGCTTCGAGAGTGGTCCCGACATGGGCACCGCGCTCCTCGGCGGTTCGATCCAGATCGGCATGATCGGGACCCCCGGACTCATCAACGCCGCCGTTGCCGGCCGGCCCCTGGTGGCGATCGTCGATAACGGCAGCAACCTCGCGGGACCGCAGGGCTACGAGTACTACACCGGACTGGTGGTGCTCGACGATTCCCCGGTGAAGGATCTCGGCGACCTCAAGGGCAAGAAGATCGCGCTGAACGTCCTCAAGGCGAATTCCGAGACCCAGACGGTGATGCAGATCCTTCGCTGGAACCGCGAAAACCCCGGCCGCGCGATCGACCTCAACAAGGACGTTCAGTTCGTGGTGATTCCCTTCGGGTCGATGCCGGCCGCGCTCGAGAAAGGCATCGTCGACGTTGCCAGCATGATCGAGCCTTTCATGACGCAGCTCAGCCAGAAGCGCAAGGTGCGCGTGATATCGCCCGTGGGCTACGCGCTTTCGAACTGGCCAGTGAGCTTCGGCATCGTGCGCCGGGACTTCGGCGAGAAGAACGTCGACGTCCTGCAGAAGTACCGCGCGGGCTGGTTCGACGCGGTGCGCTGGATCCGCGCGAACCAGGACGAGGCGCGGGCCATCATGCAGAAGTATGCGGGTGTGCCTGCGGACGTGGCACGGCGGATCGTGCTGCCCAACTGGTCCGAGGACATCCGCACCACCCGCCAGAGCACCGAGCTCGTCATGGACGGCATGCTGCGGGGCGGGATGATCCAGAAGAAGGCGAACATCGACCAGATCATCGTCGAAGATCTGAACACTCTGCGCAAGTAGAAGGATGGATCGCTACGTCGAGGCCGAGCGGGCCACAATTGCCTACCCGCGCAAAGGGCGCGTCGTGGAGGCCGTGCGCGACGTCTCGCTTAGCGTCGCGAACCGCGAGTTCGTAGCGCTCGTCGGCCCATCGGGTTGCGGAAAGACGACGCTGCTTCACGCGATCGGCGGCCTGGTCCCGATCCAGTCCGGGCAGATCCGCTGCGCCGGACGCCCGGTGACCGGGCCGGGCCCCGAGCGCGTGATGGTCTTCCAGGAGTTCTCTCTGCTCCGGTGGCGCGACGTGCGGCGCAACGTCGAGTTCGCGCTCGAATGTAATCGCGTGCCAGCCGCGCAGCGCAAGCCAATCGTCGACCGCCTGCTCAAGCAGGTTGGGCTGGCGAATCACGCCGACGCGTATCCAGATCAGCTCTCCGGCGGGATGAAGCAGCGCGTCGCCATTGCGCGTGCGCTCGCCTACGACGCCGAGGTCCTGCTCATGGACGAGCCGTTCGGCGCGCTCGACGCGCAGACGCGCCTCGTGATGCAGGCGCTGCTGCTCGAGATCTGGGAAGGATCCCGAAAGACCGTGGTGTTCGTGACGCACGATATCGACGAGGCAATCTATCTCGCCGACCGCATACTCATCATGAGCACCGGCCCGGGGACCGTCAAGGCAGAGTACCCGGTGAAGGCGCCGCGGCCGCGTCCGGCGGACTTCGTCATCTCGGAACAGTTCCTCGATCTCAAGCGACGCATCTACGGCGCGATCCGCGCGGAGGATTTCCGCAAGCCGCCCCAGGCGGGCCAGGCGCCGGTGTCCGTCTGATCGTCCGCCGGCGCATGACGACAGGACTTATCGGGAGGAGAGCAACCATGTTTCGTTTCATCTCGGCAATCGCCGCCTGCGGCATCTTGTCAACGGCGCTCGCGCAGCCGTTCCCCTCGAAGCCGATCGAGATCGTCAACTCGTTCTCCGCCGGCGGCGCGAACGACCTCAACGTGCGCGCGCTGCAGGTCACCGCCGAGCGGATCCTCGGAGCGCCGCTGGTACAGACCTTCCGCCAGGGCGGCGGCGGTGTAGTCGGGACCACCGAGGTCGCGAATGCGACGCCCGACGGCTACAAGCTGCTGGTCGTCACCTCCGGCGAGCTGACCGCGGCACCGAACCTCGCCAAGACGACCTATTCGCTCGATTCGTTCGCGTTCATCGGCCGCATCTCGTCGAAGCCTTACGGAGTGGTCGTGAAGAGCGACGCCCCTTGGAAGGACATCTCCGAGTTCCTCCTTGCCGCAAAGGCGCAGCCCGACAAGTACACCGTCGGGACAACGCCGACCGGCGGCATGTTCCTCACGGCCAAGCACTTCATCATCCGCGGCGGGGTGCCGCTGACGACGGTACCGTATGGCGGGGCGGGTCCCGCCCTGGTCGGCGTGCTCGGCGGGCACATCGATTCGGTCTGGGCGCCACTCGCGGCGGCAGAGACGCAGATCCGGAGCGGGGCGCTGCGCCTGCTGGCGGTTTCCGGGGCTGCGCGCGTGCGGGGCCACGAGACGGTTCCGGCGCTGAAGGAGCTCGGCATCGAGGCGCCGTTCGTCCAGTGGACGGGCATCGTCGCCCCGCGCGGCGTCCCGGCCGATCGCATCTCCTTCCTGCGCGATGCGCTTGCGCGCATCACGAAGGACGAGGCCTACCTCAAGGCCGCGGAGAAGACCGGCATCGACGTGGCGTATCTGCCCGCGCCGGAGTTCGAGCAGCAGGTGCGGGAGGAAGACCAGGCGTTCAAGGCGCTGGTCAAGGGCCTGGGCATCACGGTGCAGTAGCCGGCGCGAGCGCGGAGCGCGCCGCCGCCGGTCGGAATTCATTCCGTCGGCGGGCGCTGCGCGCGGTGCGTACCGAGCATGCCCGTCGGCCTCCAGCAGGAGCACGACCGGTCCGGCTGCGCGCCGGGCCAAGAGACGGATGCAGTTCTCGGAGCATCCGCCTTCGGCAGCGATCGTCAACCCAGACTGGAAGGGGAGGGAACGATGCACAATCATCACCGGCAAGATCCGCTCGAGCGGCGCTTCTTCGCGAACCGCGGCGATCGAGATCCGCACTCCACGCAGGAAGGTGCGCGCGGCGGCCCGGCGGCCCCCCGAGTCGTCGCGGCCGCCGCGATCGCCCTCGCGCTCGCGACGCCGACGCTGCCCGCGGCCGCGCAGTCCTATCCGGACAAGCCGATCGAGATCGTCAACTCGTTCTCGCCCGGAGGCACCAGCGACCTCAACATCCGCGCGCTCGAGACCGTCGCGTCGCGGCTGCTCGGCCAGCCGCTAGTCCAGACGTTCAAGCAAGGCGGCGGCGGCATCACCGGGTCGACCGAGGTGGCGCACTCCAAGCCCGACGGGTACCGCCTGCTCATCGTCACCTCGGGCGAGCTCACCGCGGCGCCCAACCTCGCCAAGACCACCTACTCGCTCGATTCGTTCGACTTCGTCGCGCAGCTGTCGTCGACGCCTTACGGGCTGGCGGTCAAGAGCGACGCTCCGTGGAAGGACTTCGACGCCTTCCGGCGCGCGATCGCGGAGCAGCCCGACAAGCACACTTTCGGCACCGCGCCGCGCGGCGGCGTGTACCTCGCGGTCCAGCATCTGATCCGCCACGGCGGACTGCGCTTGCGGCTGGTACCCTACGGCGGCTCCGGCCCGTACATCACCGCAGTGCTGGGCGGGCACGTCGACGCCGCGCTCGCGCCGGTGACCTCCACCGAGCAGCACCTGAAGGCCGGAACGCTTCGCCTCCTGGCGATCACCGGGGACACCCGTCTCAAGGACCATCCGAACGTCCCGACGCTGAAGGAGCTCGGACTGGAGTCGCCGTTCGGACTATGGGTCGGCATCGTCGGCCCGAAAGGCATGCCGCCCGAGCGGCTCGACCACCTGCGCGATGCGGTCGGCCGGATCACGCGGGATCCGGACTACCTCAAGGCGGCCGAGAAGCTCGGCGTCGCCGTCGCGTATCTGCCGGCCGGCGAGTTCGAGAAGCGCGTGCGCGAGGAGGACCGCGCGTTCAAGGGTCTCGTCAAGGAACTCGGCCTGGGGCCGAAGTAGAGCCGCGCCGGCACCGGCCGGGGGCGCGCGGTGGCGAGAGAGCTGCTGAACAGCGCGGCGTTCTTCGCGCTCGCCGTGCTCGTCGCGCTCGGCGGGCTCCGGCTGGGTCTGGGGACCGTGGGCGAGCCCGGTCCCGGGGTCTATCCGGTCGTGCTCGCGGTCGTGCTCGGTGGCCTGGCGGCGTGGCTGGCGGTCGCCACGCTGCTGCGGCCGCCGCGCATCGCGTCCCGAGGCGCCAGACACGCCGGGCAGCTCGCGGCGACGATCGCGACGCTCGTCGGCTACATCGCCTTGACGCCGCTGGCGGGCGCCGCCGTCACCACCGTCGCGTTGCTCGCCGTGCTCTTTCGCGTCGGCGGCATGACCCGCTGGCCACGCATCGCCGCGTTCGCGCTCGCGTTCGGGCTCGGCGCGGTCTTCGGCTGCCGGCTTATCGGCATCCCGCTGCCGGCGGGCGAGCTCTGGGACACGTTCTTCGCGCGCGAGACCTGAGCGATGGACGTCCTCGCCAACCTCGGCTACGGCTTCCACGTGGCGCTGCAGCCGGCGAACCTCATGTTCGGGTTCATCGGCGTGTTCATCGGGACCGCGATCGGCGTGCTTCCGGGCCTCGGCGCGCCGGGCGCGATCGCCCTGCTGCTGCCGCTGACGTTCGGGCTCGACCCAGTCGCCTCGATCATCATGGTCTCGGGCATCTACTACGGGACGATGTACGGCGGCTCGACCACTTCGATTCTCGTCAACATCCCGGGCGAGGCGGCCTCGGTCGTCACCGCGCTCGACGGATACCAGATGGCCCGCAAGGGCCGCGCCGGCGTGGCGCTCGGCATGTGCGCCTTCGCGTCGTTCGCCGCCGGCACCATCGGCATCGTGCTGGTCACGATCATGGCACCGTTCCTCGCCCGCGTCGCGCTGAGCTTCGGCCCGCTGGAGTACACCGTCCTGCTCGCGCTCGGCCTCGTCGGCGCCGCGGCGCTCGCTTCCGGGTCGCGCGTCAAGGGCCTGCTGATGGTGGTGCTCGGACTGATCCTGGGCGTCGTGGGAATCGACCCGATCAACGGCACCGAGCGCTTCACCTTCGGCACCCTCTACCTGCTCGACGGCGTGAGCTTCGTCGTTGTCGTCATGGGCATCTTCGGAATCGCCGAGGTCCTGGTGACGATCAGGGGAGCAGTCGAGCGAGCCCACCTTTCTGCGCCCGTCGACGTCGTTGCGCAGCCTGCTGCCCGACCGCCGGGACTGGAACGACGCGGCGAAGCCGATCGCCCGCGGCTCGCTCGTCGGCTTCGTGCTCGGGCTGCTGCCGGGCGGCGGCGCGGTCATGGCGTCGTTCCTCTCGTACGCGCTGGAGAAGCGGATCTCGCGCCATCCCGAGCGCTTCGGGACCGGCGCCGTCGAGGGTGTCGCCGCGCCGGAGGCGGCGAACAACTCCGCGACGTCGGCCGCGTTTGTGCCGCTGCTGACGCTCGGCGTGCCGTTCAACGCGGTGACCGCGCTCATCCTCGCCGCGCTGATGCTCCACGGCGTGCGGCCGGGCCCGCTGCTGATGTCGAACCACGCCGAGATCTTCTGGGGCGTGATCGCCAGCATGTACATCGGGAACGTGATCCTGCTGATACTCAACCTGCCGCTGGTGGGCCTGTTCATCCAGATCCTCAGGATCCCGTACCCGGTCCTCTTCCCGCTGATCCTGCTCGTGACCATGCTCGGCTCGTACAGCATCAACAACAACGTCCTCGACGTTGCCTGCGCGCTGGCGCTCGGCGTGCTGGGATACGCGCTGCGCCGGTCGGGATTCGAGCTCGCCCCGCTCGCGCTCGGGCTGATCCTCGGACCCCAGTTCGAGGCGTCGCTGCGCCAGAGCATCATCCTGTCGCAGGGCAATCCGGGATGGATCCTCGATCGCCCGATCGCGGCCGGCATGCTGCTCGCGGTCGCCGGCGCGGCGACGGTCGCGGCGGCGCTGCGCTGGCGCAAGCGCCTCGCGACGCTGCGGGGGCGCGTCGCACGGCGGGAACATCTGACGCCGTGCGCCGCGCCCTCGTGCCGACCGTGACGACGGCGCCGCCGCCGGCGGCCCGTACCCACCGCTTTCCAACCTCGGAGGAACGCCTGCCGCGGGCGAGGTCGCTGACCCGCCGCCCGCGCGCGCGGACATGGAGACCATGAAGCTTCCGCTCACACTCGCCTGCGGGCTCTACGATCGCACCTACGGGCTGCACGACGGCTCGGTCCGGATCGAGGGCGTCGACCTCAACTTCCTGCCGATGATGCCGGTGGAGACCTTCCGCCGGCAGGCGCGTCACGCGGAGTTCGACGCCTCGGAGTTCTCGCTCTCGACGTTCATGGCGCTGCACTCGCGCGGCGACCGGCGTTTCGTCGGGATCCCGGTCTACCCGTCCCGGCGGTTCCGGCACGAGCACGTCTGGGTCAACGTCGGGGCCGGAATCGGCTCGCCGCAGGACCTAAGGGGAAAGCGCGTCGGGGGTGCAGGAGTTCGTGCAGACGGCGGCGCTGTGGATCCGCGGGTTCCTCCAGCACGATTACGGCGTGCTCACCTCGGACATCGACTGGCACTTCGGCGGCTACAACGAGCCCGACCCGCACTTCAAGCCCCGGATCGAGCTCGAGCTGCCTCCCGACGTGCGCGCCCAAGTGATCCCCCGCGATCGGTGTATCGACGACATGCTCGAGCGCGGCGAGCTGGACGCCGCGCTCCCCGCGCTGCCCGCGTCGTTCCGGCGGGGCTCGCCGAGCGTCGCCCGCCTGTTCCCGGACTTCCGGAAGGTGGAGGAGGCGTACTTCGGGCGCACCGGGATCTTCCCGATCATGCACGTGGTCGTGGTGCGGCGGGAGATCTACGAGCGCAACCCCTGGGTCGTGCAGGCGCTCTACAAGGGCTTCGTGGAGGCCAAGGCGCTCGCCATCCGGCGCCTGACGACCTCGCCGCCGCTGCACGCGACGCTGCCCTGGCTCACCGAGCACATCGAGGCCACGCGTCGCATCATGGGCACCGACTACTGGTCCTACGGCCTGGCCGAGAACCGCCACGTGCTGCAAACCGCGGCGCAGTACGCGTGGGAGCAAGGCCTGCTCGCCCGTCCGATCGACCGGATCGACGACCTCTTCGCGCCGGAGACGCACGCCGGCGTGCTCGACCTGCAGCCGTGAAGCGGGGCTTGGCGAGGCGCGGCCGTTCCGAGGCGTGCGGGACCGGGCCCGGAAGCTTTTCTCAGCGCAGCAGCGCGACGCCCAGCGCGACGAGCAGGACGAGCGTCAGCCGGCGGAACAGGTCCGCGCGGATCAGGCGCTCGAGCGCGAGGCCGGCCACGACGCCGAGCGCGATCGCCGGCACCGACAGCATGTAGTGCCCCCAGACCTCGCCCGAGAGATTGCCGGCCAGCGCATGGCCGCCGATGACGAGCGCATCGCCGAGCAGGAAGAACGCCTGCAGGTTGCCCTTGAACTCCGCCGGCGACCAGCGCCGGCACTGCCCGTAGACGATCGCCGGCGGCCCGGACACGTTGTAGGCGCCGCCAAGGATCCCGGCCAGCAGCCCCGCGCCGTAGGCCCAGCGCGCGTCGTGCAGGCGGGGCAGGCGCCGGTCCATCAGCGCGTAGAGCGAATAGCCGACGATGACCGCGCCCAGGATCGGCAGAAGGATGCCCGCGTCCACGTGGCGCAGCGCGAGCACCCCGAACGGCACGCCGACGAGCGTCCCGAGCGCGAGCCGCCTGATCGGCTGCCAGTTGAGCGCCGGCCGCCAGCGCACCAGCACCACCGCCTCCATCGTCGCCGCGACGAGCGCGACGAGCGGCGCGGCGACCAGCAGGCCGGTCAGGTGCGGCAGCAGCGCCATGGCCACCATGGCCGAGCCGAATCCGGTCAGCGTCTGGGTCAGCACGGCGGCGAAGACCGCGCCGAAGAGCAGCGCCTCGGTCACCGAAGCGAGAGGCGTCCGGCCAGCGCCCTCAGGCTCGCGAGGTTGTGCGCGGCCGCGAAGTGGTCCACGAGCGGCAGCGCCGCGACCATGCCCCGGGTGAGCGGCTCGTAGGTCGGGTCTCCGAGCAGGGGGTTCAGCCACAGCACGCGGCCGGCGCGGCGCTTGATGCCGCGCAGCTCGTGCGCGAGGAGCTCCGGGTCGCCGGTGTCCCAACCGTCGGAGAGCACCAGCACGATCGTGCGCCGGTCGACGAGCGTCGGCCACGACCGGTTGAACTCCGCGAGCGCCTCGCCGATGCGCGTCCCTCCCGACCAGTCGCTCACGTCGCGCAGCCGCGCGAGCGCCTTGCGATACGAGGGTCCGCGCGCAGCAGCTCGGTGACGCGGGTGAGCCGGGTCGCGAAGGTGAACGTCTCGACCCGGCCGAACACGTTCTGCAGCGCGTAGAGGAACTGCAGCAGGAATCGGCTGTAGAGGTCCATCGAGCCGGAGACGTCGCACAGCAGCACGAGCTTCAGCTTGCGGCGCCGGCGCGTGCGCCGGCGCAGCTCGACTATCTCGCCGCGCATCAAGTTGGCCCTGAAGCTGCGCCGCAGGTCGACGGCGCCCTTGCGCCGGGTGGGCTTGCGCCGGCGGCTCACGCGCCGGGCGAGGCGCTTCGCGATCTGCGCGGTGAGCTGCGCCACCTCGTCCAGCTGCTCGGCCGAGAAGGTCGCGAAGTCCTGCTCGACGAGCACCTCGTGCGCGCTCATACCCGGGAGCTCGAGCGGCTCGCCTTCGCCCGCCTCATCGTCCCACTCCTCGAGCGCGAAATCGGCCGGCGCCGGCGGCGGCGCGGCGGCGGCGCCTTCGGGTGCGTTCTCCTTGCGGCGCCTGTCCGGCGCGGTCTCCGCGCGTCCGCCTCGGGGGCCGGCAGCGTATCGGTGCCCGCCTGCCAGAAGGCGTCGAAGCAGCGGTCGAAGACCGGCTGCTCCTCCATGCGGCTCACGAGCACCGTGCGCAGCGCGAGGTAGACCTCGCCGCGCTCGAGCAGATCGACCGCCTCGAGCGCGCGCACCGCGTCCATCTGCGCGCCGGTCGTCACCTGCAGCCTGCAGGCGCGCAGGTGCGCGCCGAAGCGCAGGACGGCGCGGGTGAGGTCCCGGCGGGACGCCACGGCGCCTCAGCCCCGGGCGGCGACGAAACGCCCGAGTCCGCCAGTGGCCAGCTCGCGCTTGACGCGCTTTACGTCGTCGACGTCCTTGACTACGCAGCCGAGCGTCTCGGCGACGAGCTCCTCGTCCAGATAGTCGGCGTGCAGGGAAAACAGCGCGTGCGCCCGAGTCGAGCGTCTCGGCCACGCCTGGCACCTTTGCGAGGCGCAGGGTGCGCACGGTCTCCATGAAGCCCGAGATCTCGTGCGCCAGGCGCTCGTTCACGCCCGGGACCTTGCGCGTGACGATGCGCAGCTCTTTCTCGAATCCGGGAAAGTCGATCCAGAGGTAGAGACAGCGCCTGCGCAGCGCGTCGGAGAGCTCGCGCACGCGGTTCGAGGTGAGGATAACGTACGGCGGCGCGGTCGCCCTGATGGTCCCGACCTCGGGAATGGTGACCTGGAACTCGGACAGCACCTCGAGCAGGAAGGCCTCGAACTCCTCGTCGGCCCGGTCGATCTCGTCGATCAGCAGCACCGGCGCGCGCGCAGTCGCGCTGATCGCCTGCAGCAGGGGCCGCTGGATCAGGAACGGCGGCGAAAAAGATCGCGGCTTCCTTCTCGGCGAGCGAGTGCCCGGTGCTCTCCTCGAGCTTGATGTGCAGCAGCTGCTTCGGGTAGTTCCATTCGTAGAGCGCCTGCGCCGCGTCGAGGCCCTCGTAGCACTGCAGGCGCACGAGGTCGGTCTCGAGCATGCGCGCCATCACCTTGGCTATCTCGGTCTTGCCCACCCCGGCATGGCCCTCGATGAGCAGCGGCTTTTCCAGCGTCATCGCGAGGTGCACCGACATGGCGATCGCGGGGTCGGTCACATAGTCGGCCGCCTCCATCATCTCCCCCGATACGCCGGATCTCCGCTCTCATCGGGTCGCGATCCCCTTCTCGCGCAGCATCTCGCGGATCCGCTTCGGCGAGAGCGGCGTGCTCGTCACCTCGACCCCCGAGGTGCTCGATCGCGTCGGCCACCGCGCTGATCACCGCCGCGTACGAGTAGACCGCCCCGCCCTCGCCCATGCCCTTGTATCCGCCCGGGATCTGCGGCGCCGGCGTGGCCATGTGGATCACGTCGAAGTTGGGCACGTCGCGCGCGGTCGGCAGCAGGTAGTCGGCGAAGGTGCTGGTGAGGAGCTGGCCGCTCTCGTCGTAGACGAGTTCCTCGAGCAGCGTGCCGCCTATCCCCTGGACCGTGCCGCCGACCGCCTGGCCCTCGACCACCATCGGGTTGATCTCGTTGCCGCAGTCGTGGACGATCACGTACTTCAGCACCTTCGTCACGCCGGTCTCGACGTCCACCTCGACCACCGGCATGTGCACCGAGTAGGGCCACGTCACGCAGATGCTGTCGCGCGGCGCGCGGAAGCTCTCGGTCGCCTCCATTCCCGGCGGGATGTCCGGCGGAAGCGACCACACCTCGGCGAACGCGACCTGGGCGATGCGCTGCAGCGTCACGCTCTTGCCGGGCATGCCGCGCACGAACGCCGCGCTCGCCTTCACCTCGATGTCCTCGGGCGCCGCCTCCAGGACGAAGGCCGCGACGCGGGCGATCTTGGCGCGCAGGGCGGTCCCGGTCTTGGCGACGCCGGGGATCACCACGCCGGCGAAGCGGGCGGCGCGCGTCCCGGAGTCGTAGGGCGTCACCGCGGTGTCGCCTTCGATCACCTCGATGTCCTCGATGCGCACGCCGAGCGCGTCGGCGGCCACCTGCGACGCCGTGATCGCGTGCGAGGTGCCGACGCTGGTGTCGCCTACGTAGATCGTGACGCGGCCGGAGACGTCCATGCGCATCGTGACCGTGGAGTAGTCCTGCGTCGGCACGTAGGCGCGCGCCATCGCCGCAGTATAGGTATTCCACCCGGCGCCTTCCACGGCGATCGCGAGGCCGATGCCGAGGTGGCGGCCCTGCTTGCGCAGCTCGGCCTGTCTGGCCTTCATGCCCTCGTAGTCGACCGCCTTCAGCGCGCGGTCGAGCGCCTCGGCGTAGTCGCCGCTGTCGTAGACCAGGCCCGACACGGTCTTGTACGGGAGCTCGTGCGGCTGGATCATGTTCTTGCGGCGCACCTCGGCGCGGTCCATGCCGAGCGCGTTGGCGATCAGGTCGACGCCGCGCTCGATGACGAACACGCCTTTCGTGCTGCCGAAACCCCGGTAGGCGGCGTAGGAGCACTTGTTCGTCATTACCACCTTCATGTCGCAGTGGAAGCCCTTCAGCTTGTAGGGGCCCGTGATCCAGAGCCCCGCCCCGAGCGTCGGGCCGCTGATGCGCGCGTCGAGGTAGCCGCCGGCGTCTACGATGATGTTGCACTTGATACCGAGCAGCGTGCCGTCCTTCTTGTACGCGATCTGCGCGTCGAGGATCTGGTCGCGCGCGTGGATGAAGGCCGACAGGCTCTCGCGCCGGGTCTCGATCCACTTGACCGGACGGCCGAGCTTCATCGAGAGCAGGCACACCGCCACGTACTCGGGCGCGACCTGCAGCTTGTTGCCGAAGCCGCCGCCGATGTCCGGCGCGATCACGCGGATCGCGAACTCCGGGAAGTTCAGGATCTCGGACAGGTGCGTCTTCAGGATGTGCGGGATCTGGGTCGAGGCGTGCACCGTGAGCGTCTTCTGCCCCGGGTTGTAGCTCGCCACGATGCCGCGCGGCTCGATCGGCGAGCCGGTGTGCCGGTGCATGCGGAAGCGGCGCCGCAGGACGCCGTCGGCCTCGGCGAACGCCGCCTCGACGTCGCCGCCCTCGCGCACGAGGTGCAGCCCGACGTTGCTCTCGAGGTTGTCGTGCAGCCGCGGCGCCGACGCGGCGAGCGCGGCTTCCCGGGTCGGTGATGACCGGAAGCGGGTCGTAGTCGACCTCGACGAGCTCGGCGACGTCGTCCGCCGAGTACCGATCGGCTGCGGCCACCAGCGCGACCGGCTCGTTCATGAAGCGCACCCGCTCGGCCGCGAGGCACGGGTAGGCGGGCTTCTCGATCTTCTGCGCCGGCTCGTAGGTGTACACCGGCATCGGCCGCGACAGCGCGACGGCCTCCGCGCCGGTCAGTACCCCGAGGCAGCGCGGGTGGACGAGCGCCGCCTCGGTGCGGACCGCCTCGACCCTGGCGTGCGCGTGCGGGCTGCGCACGAATGCGGCGAACACCATGCCCGGAAGCACGACGTCGTCGATGTAGGTCGCCGCGCCCTGGATGAAGCGCCGGTCCTCGGGACGCGGCATCGGCCGCCCGACGTAGCCCTTCTCAGCGACTTTAGCCATGGTCAGACACGCTCCGTCTTCATCTTCTCGGCCGCCCACCTGATGGACTTCACGATGTTGTGGTAGCCGGTGCAGCGGCACAGGTTGCCGTCGATGCCGGCCCGGATCTCCTCCTCGGTCGGGGGTCGGCGTGCGCCGCAGCAGCTCGCTCGCCGCCATGATCATGCCCGGCGTGCAGTAGCCGCATTGCAGGCCGTGCTCCTGCTGGAACCCCTCCTGGATCGGATGCAGCTTGCCGTCCCTGGCGAGACCCTCGACGGTCGTCACCTCGCGGCCGTCCACCCGGACGGCGAGCACGGTGCAGGACTTCACGGCGCGCCCGTCGAGGAGCACCGTGCAGGCGCCGCAGCCCGTCGTATCGCAGCCCACGTGGGCGCCGGTGAGCCGCAGCCGGTCGCGCAGGAAATGCACGAGCAGCATGCGCGGCTCGACGTTGTCCTCAATCTGCTTCTTCCCGTTTACCGTAACGCTGATCGTGCGGTTCATCGCCCCTTTGCCTTTCGTCATGCGTGCCACTGCGGTCTCGAGCGCACGGCGCACGCAGACCGGCGCCACCTCCTTGCGGTAGGCGCTGTCCGCGTGCACGTCGCTCAACGTATTGGATCCGAGCGCCGTCGCACGCGCCGCCTCCGCGGCGTCGAGGCGGTCGATCGGCTTGTCGCGCAGCGCGGCCTCGACCGCGCTCGCGCGCAGCGGCACTGGCCCGACCGAGCCGAGCACCACATCGGCCCGCGAGCAGACGCGCTTGCCGTCCGCACGCACCACCGCGGCGACGCTCACCAGCGCGAAATCCGGCGCGCGCCGGCTGAGCTTCACGTACTCCCCACCCGTCGCCCTCGGCGAGCGCCGGCACGCGCACCTCGGTGATGAGCTCGGTCGGCCGCAGCTCGGTAACGAAGAAATCCTTGAAGAACTGCGCCGCCGGCACGACGCGCTCGCCCTCCTTCGAGCGCAGCACGAGCTTGGCGCCGAGCGCGACCAGCGCCGGCGAGTAGTTCGCCGACGGGTCGGCGTGGGCCGCGGCGCCGCCGATCGTCCCGACGTTGCGCACCTGGGGGTCGGCGATGGTCGCGGCCGCCTTGGCGAGCAGCGGGCAGCGCTTGCGCAGCAGCTCCGAATCCTCGAGCGCGCGGTGCGTCGCGAGCGCCCCGATGCGGATGTCGTCGCCCTCGATGCCGATCGCGTCCAGGCCGCGCACCCGCCACAGGTCGACGATGTGCGCCGGCGACGCCACCCTCAGCTTCATCATCGGCAGCAGGCTCTGGCCGCCCGCCATCAGCTTCGCCTCGTCGCCGAGCTCGGCGAGGAGCGCGAGCGCCGCGTTGGCCGAGACCGGATCGTGATAGTCGAATGCGCGTGGAATCATCTAGCTCGTGCCTCTCGCGTGATGGGCGATGCGGGCGGTCTCTCGCCGCCGTTTCTTGTGCATATTAGATTAGGAAAGAAGGTTTGTCTATTATCTTTCTGGTGCGCTCAGCACCGTCCGCCCGGCCGGCGCGCCCGCGCTGCGCTCGGTGTGGTCCGGCCTGGGTGGACATGGCGACCGGGCGTCAGCCGGTGCGCGCGCGGCTGCTGAACGGTGCGAGCCGCGGCCGCTTGTGGCGGATGTCGTTCAGGTCAACCGTCGTGTCGATTCCGAGCTTGAGGTGGTTCCACCACTCGTCGACGCAGGCGTCGGCGATCACCTTCTGCCTCTCCAGAATGCGGTTGCTCACTGCCCAGAGCACGTCCTCGGCGCTGTCGATGTTAACGTCGTCGTTCACCACGATGACGCGGTTGATGCACTGGATCTCGAGGAAGCCGCGCATGATCTCGTCGATGCGCGCGCTCGGCTCGACGGCGAGTATCGCGAGCCGGCCAAGCCCGTATTCAGGCACCGTCGCGCGCCTGACCTCCGGGTAGCGCTTCAGCAGGTCCTCGATCTCGGGCTGGAAGCGCACGATCGTGAGGATGATCTGCTCTTTCGAATCAGCGGGCATGATCGTCTGGTAGACGGGGTCGCGGCGGTGCGAGACGCAGGTGACTCTGAGTGTGGGCTTCATCTGCGGCCGCGCGTAGGCGCCGGTCCAGTCGCCGAACGGGCCCTCAGGCTCGAGCTCGGTGGAGACAACCCCCTCGACCACGACCTCGGAGCCCGTCGGAACCTCGATGTCCACCGTCTTGCACTTCACCATCGTGAGCTCCGCGCGGTTACGCGCATCGGCCATTGCCGCGGCGACCTCGACCTCGTCACGCTCGTCCGGAATCCACTGTGCCGCCGCGGCGACCATCTCGGTGGGCGCGCCGAGGCAGAAGGCGACCTCCATGCGCTTCCCGGCGCCGGCGATACTCTGGTAGTACTGCTTGTTGTGGCGCGACTTCGGGTTGAAACCGAGCTTCTTCGGGCCCTTCACCATAAAGCGTATAAACGAGATGTTGCGCCGCCCGGTGTCGGGATCCTTCATGAACACGATGCCCGACGTGATATAGGGCCCGGCGTCGAGCGGGTGGTACTGTATGACGGGCAGGAGCTGCGTGATGTCCGGGTCCTCGTGCACGACCTCGAAACACGGCCCGTCGGACGCGGTCGACGCCGCAAGCGGGTGCGCGATCGCGTCCTGGATCCGCGTCCACAGCCGATTTTCATCGGCGCCGACGCCGAGCCCGTAGCGTGCGTAGCTGCCGTAGAGGTTCGCGACCAGCGGCATCGAATGACCCCGGATCCGGCGGAACAGGATCGCGCGGTTCCGCCCGGCCTCCTCGGCCTTGATCATGAACGGCACTGCCTCGCGCGTCACCTCGTAGTCGATGATCGCGAGGTCGTCGAGCGATTCAAGCCTGGAAACGAATTCCCTGATGCGCATCGCGTGCGGCTCTCCACGTTGACTAGATTCCGGCTGCCCGCTCCGTCTCTTTCCACGGCGCGAGCTTCCGTTCGATGTACTTGATTAACTCGACGAACCCCACGCCGAGCAGCGATACAACGATGATCGGTACGAACATCTTCGCGGTCTCGAAGAAGTTGCCATACTTGACGATCATGCCGCCGAGCCCAACGATCGACGTAAAGAACTCGGCGACGATCATCGCCAGAACCGCGCGGCCGACCGCGAGGCGCAGTCCGGTCATGATGAACGGCAGCGCCGCGGGCAGCACCACCTTCCAGAAGATCTGGCGCTCGCTTGCGCCGAAGGCGGCGCCGATGTCGATCACCGACTGGCTAAGGTTCTTCACGCCACTGAAGGTGTTGATAATCACGATGAACACCGAAAGGGTGAAGATGATGATCACCTTCGAGACGAGCCCGACGCCGAACCAGAGAATGAACAGTGGGATGAGCGCGATCGAGGGCGTCGAGTACAGCGCGTTCACGTAGGGCTCGAGCATCCACTCCACCATGCGGATCCGGCCCATCGCCACGCCTATGGCAATGCCGATGCCGATGGCGAAGGTCACGCCAAGCGAGAAGCTGAGCAGGCTGTTCGCGATCGCGGCGGGCAACTCGCCCGAGAGCATCAGGTCGACGAAAGCGACCGCGATCCCCGACGGGGAGGACAGGAACAGCGGATTCACGTAGTTTCCGGCGATCTCCCAGGCGCCGAGCACGAGCACCAGGGTGACGGCCTTGACGACGAACGGCTTGCCTGCGCGTTTCATCGGTCGTAGGCCCCTCTCAGCAGCTTCGCGATGTGCAGCCTGAGTTGCACGAACTCGGGTCGTGCGCGGAACTCCTCCGGATTCTCCCAGCGCGGATGCGGCAACCGGACGTCCACGGTCTCTAGGATGCGCGAGGGCCGGCGCGTGAACACGATCACGCGATCGGCGAGGTACACCGCCTCCTCAATGCTGTGCGTCACGAAGACCATCGTCTTCTTTTCCCGGTTCTGGATGCGCAACAGCTCCGCCTGCATGGTCTCGCGTGTCTGCGCATCGAGCGCGGCGAACGGTTCGTCGAGCAGCAGTACGCGCGGGTCGATCGCGAGCGCGCGCGCGAGGCCCACGCGCTGCTGCATCCCGCCAGAGAGCTCGTGTGGATGGTGGTGCTCCGAAGCCCTTGAGGCCGACCATTTCGATGTAGCCCCCCGCGAGCTCGGCACGCCGCTCGCGCGGAACGCTGCGGATCTCCAGCCCGAACTCGACGTTCGCCTGCACCGAGCGCCAGGGCAACAGGCCGAAGTTCTGGAACACGAAGCCACAGTCGCGCCGCGGACCCTCGACCGGGTTGTGGTCGATGAGCACCCGGCCGCCTGTCGGCGCGAGCAGGCCCTGCACGACGCGCAGAAAAGTGGTCTTGCCCGCGCCGCTCGGTCCCACGATCACGCAGAACTCCGACTCCGCGATGCCGAAGTTGAGGTCCTGCAGCACCTCGATGGTGTGCGCGGCGCCGTCGCCAGCGCCGCGCGTGAAACTAACCGAAAGGTTCTCGACATCAATCAACGCCATGACCGGGACCGTGTTCAACGCGGCGGGTAGTCGCGCTGGCCGATCGGCGCGATGGCCTTTTCGGTCACCTCCGGCATGGTAAGCTTCGAGAGGTCGACCGACTTGCTCTGTGTCTTCGTCTTGAGGCCAAGATCCTGCATGTATGCGAGACGCTTAGGATCGATCTCGCCGTTGATCGCCCAGACGCGCGCCTTTATGTAGCCGTCATAGATCGTGCCGAGGTCCTTGGCGTTGGTCGGCAGGTGCTTGCCGGCGGCGGCGACGAACTCCGCCTTGTTGTCGTAGGCCCCGCGCGTCGCCTTCACGAGCGCACGCTGCCAGCGCTCCAGCGCGTCGCGCTTGGCGGGCAACGTGTCGGCCCACACCGCGAGACCTTGCGCCATGTAAAGCGGCAGCTCCTGCGAGACGATCATCAGCCGGTGCAGGTTAGGATCGGCCTCGACCGTCGGGCTGAACTCGCCCAGCGTCGCGTCGATCTTTCCAGCGATGAGCGACTTGAGGCGCGCCCCGGTACCGCCGACGGAGAGCATCTTCACTGGGTCCGGATCGAGCCCCTGACGGTCGAGCAGCGCGAGGATCACCACGTGAGGCAGGCCGCCGATACCGGAGATGCCGAAGCTGCGGCCGGAAAGATCCTTGAGACTCTTGATGTCCTTCTTTGCGTACAGCGCAAAGTGCAGCCCCTGGCAATGGGTACCGATCACCGTGAGGTCCGCGCCGTTGCCCACAGCGCCCAGGACGAGCGCAGTCTCGACGTCGGAGACGTCGACCGCGCGCGCAAGCAGCGCGCGCATATTGATCGAACCGCTCTCGAAGTGCTGATTCTCGACCTTGACGCCTTCGCGCTCGAAGTAGCCGTTTTCCGCGGCGATGCGGTGCACAACCGTGAACATCGAGATCGACGGCAGACCGACCTTGAGCGTCGGCGTCTGCGCGCCGGCGCTGCCGGCGGCCAACGCCGCAATTACGGCCGGGATGGCTTTCGTGAAGATGTTTCGCAGCCTCATGTCTCCTCCTTTGCGGTTGATGACCTCGCTGATGCGACGTACTGCCCCGTTCTACTTTCTCCGCCTTGCGGCCGGGCCTCGCGCTCTTGCGTGGGACGAGCGCTTCGCCATCTCCTCGGCGAGGATGGGCACTGCAAGGTTGACCGAGTGGATACCCATCACGGTGGTGAGCTGGATCACCTCGAGGAGCTCCTCACGCGTCGCGCCCAAGCGCAGCGCGTTCTGCATGTGCCGCCGCACGCCGGGCGCGTAGAGGTGCGTCGTCGCCGCGTTGATCGCGATCATGATGAACTCCTTCACCTTCTGCGTCAGATGGCGCTTGCGGTGCGGCACGCTGCGGAACGCGAGATATACCTCGATGAACTCCGGATCCCATTGCCGCATCGTGTCCCACAGCGGGTTCCAGTCGCCCGAGCGGATCTGCTGGTCGGTGTAGGGCGTCTTCGAGACGCGTCTCTTCGCAGACATGCTTGCCGGTCTCCTTTCCTATGCGCGCGCGTCGGCGAGCACGAGGTCGGCGCCGCGCTCGCCGATCATCATGGCGGGCGCGTTAGTGTTGGACGACGCGATCGTCAGCATGATCGAGGCGTCGATCACGCGCAACCCCGCCACGCCGTGCACGCGCAGTCGCGCGTCGACTACCGAGTCCTCCGCGCGTCCCATGCGGCAGCTGCCCACGGCATGCCACGCGGTCTGCCCGGTCGCGCGAGCGTACTCGAGTAGCTCGGCGTCGCTCGCGACAGCGGGTCCGGGGCGGTGCTCGGTGACGATGAATCGCTTCAGCGAGGGCTGGGCGGCGATGCGCCGGATGAGGCGCAGCAGCGCGACGGCGTCGGCCTGGTCGGTAGGATCCGAGAGATAGTTCGGCTGGATGCTCGGCGCTTCGAAAGGATCCGGGGAACGAGCGTGGATCGAGCCGCGCGAGCGCGGCCGCAGCTTGAAGCCGCCGATCGAGAATCCGGAGAAGGGATCTATGCCCGCCTCGGCCGAGCGTGAATAGCGGTCCTTTCCGCTGATGTGGTAGATCCGCACCATCACGTTCGGGCAGCCGTCGTCGCCCTCGGCCGCCGTGCGGGTGATCGCATGCGCCGTCGAGGACGTTCCCGCCATCAGCCCTCTTCGCGTCGCGAGGTACTGCAGCCCGACGCGAAGGCGGCGCAGCCTGCTGCGAAGGATGTCGTTGATCGTGATCGGGAGCGTGGTCTCGTACATGTTGCGAACCTGGACGTGGTCGATCACGTTCTCGCCTACTGCGCGCAGGTGTGCCACGACCGCGATGCCGATACGCCGCAGAAGCTCGCCGTCGCCGACGCCGGAGAGCTCCAGCAGTTGCGGCGACTGGACCGTGCCTGCGCAAAGGAGCACCTCCCGCCTCGCCCGCACCCGGCGCGTTGCGCCGCCCGCGCGGAATTCCACCCCGACCGCCCGCAGCCCCTCGAAGAGCACGCGCGTCGCCACAGAGTGCGTCTGCGAGCAAAGGTTCGCGCGCCGGCGCGCGCCGCGCAGGTAGGCGACCGCAGTGCTGCAGCGCCGGCCGTTATGCGCCGTCTGCTCGAGATAACGCACGCCCTCGTAGCGCACCGCGTTGTAGTCCAGGGTTTCGTCGATTCCGGCTTCGATGCACGCTCGCACAAAACCATCGGAGAGCGCGTCGCGGTCACGGCGCTTGCGGTCGGTGATCTTCACCGGCCCGCCTTGCCCCCACTGCGTGTCGTCGCTGTAGGGGTTGTCCTCCAGGCGCTTGAAGTAAGGGTGGACGTCGCGGAATCCCCAGCCAGCGCACCCGCTCGCGCGCCAGCCGTCGTACTCGGCGGGATCGCCCCAGACATATGCCATGCCGTTCAGCGCACTCGAGCCGCCGAGCACCTTTCCGCGCGGCCAGTAGATCTTCTGTCGGTGCATGCTGGCCTGTTGCTCGGTCTCGAACCTCCACGCGTAGCGCTCGTGGGTGAGCAGCTTTCCCACGCCGAGCGGAACGTGGATCCACAGATTACGGTCCTCGCCGCCCGCCTCGATGAGAAGCACGCTGTGCCGCCGGCTCTCGGTGAGGCGCGCAGCAAGCGCACATCCGGCCGACCCCGTCCCTACGACGACAAAATCGTGCGCTGACAGTTCCACTGCTACTTGCCGCGCTGCGCCCGGTGCTTGAAGGAATCGCGCCGGAAGCTATAGAGCGCGTCCGGGTCGACCTTGACCTCGACGATTGCAGGTTTGCCGCAGACGAGCGCTTCGGCCACGACGCCTTCAATGTCCGCCGCACGCTCCACGGCGAAGCCGGCCGCGCCGAAGAGCTGCGCCACCTTGTCATAGGGTGGGTTCGGCACATCCGCGCCGAGGTAGCGGCCGTCGAAGAAATCGCGCTGGTACGCTTTCTCGGCACCCCAGCAGCCATTGTTCATCACGATGCAGACGGTGTTTATGCCGTGCGAGACCGCGGTTCCGATCTCACCCAGCGTCATGCCGAACCCACCGTCGCCCATCAGGCTCACGACGGTGCGCTCCGGGCAGGCGAGCTTCACGCCGAGGCCGCACGCATAGGAGAAACCCACGAGCCCGAAGTCGAGCGGGGTAAAGAGCGCCGGCGGCTGCTGGTAATTGAGCACGTCGGTTGCCTGGAGACAGAGGGTGCCCGCGTCCATGGTCAACATCGCGTCGGGCGGCAGCACACCGCGCAGTGCCTTGTACAGAGTAGCGGGCTGGATCGGCTCCGCCAGCTTTTCGCCGTCGCGGTCGCGCTGCGCGAGCAGCGCTCGGCGCTTCTCCTGGAATTCCCGGGCCCAGGCGCTCGCCGCGCCTGGTACGTGCCCGGCCAGCGCGCACGCAAGCTGGTCGGCGATGGTTCCCGCGTCGCCGCAGATGCCGACGGCCACAGGGAAGTACCTGCCGATCGCGGTCGGCTCGATCTCCACGTGGATGATGCGCGCCGCCACGTTCAGGTTTTCGTACGAGTAGAACGTCGTGTTGAAGCCAAGACGCGTTCCAAGTGCGAGGATCACGTCGGCCTCGCGCGCCAAAGTCGAGGCGACGACGTTGCCTCGTGGGCCCACCTGGCCCGCGTAAAGCGGATGGCTGCAGGGAATGGCGTCGCCGTGACCGGGTGAGAGTGCGACCGGCGCGCTAAGCAGTTCGGCGAGCTTTAGGGCCTGCGCGTGGGAGCGGCCGTTCTTCACGCCGCCCCCAGCGATGATGAGCGGCTTCTTGGCGTCCTTGAGGAGGCTCGCTGCGCGCTCGATTAGATCCTGGGCGCCGGCAACGCTGCCGGAAAAACCACGCTCGCCGGGCGCGCCGTCCGGCTCGAACTCGGCCGAGTCCGCCAGGAGATCGCGAGGCATGTTGAGCACGACCGGGCCACGCCGCGGCGTGAGCGCCACGCGGAAAGCTTCCCGCATCATTTCTGGCACGCGCTTGGTCTGCGTGAGGGTCCAGCTTTTCTTGGTTACAGGCGCGAACACCGCTTGCTGGTTGACTTCCTGGAACGCGTCCCGGTAGACGTGCTCCGAGGACAACGACCCGGCGAGGGCGATCACCGGCGAGTAGGCGGCGTTCGCCTGTGACAGCCCCGTGAGCAGGTTTGTGGCGCCGGGACCGTTCTGGCCCGCGATGATGATGCCGGCCTTACCGCTCGCGCGGGCATAGCCGTCCGCCATATGCGTGCCAGTGCGTTCGTCGCGCACGCCAATGAAGTGCACTTCCTTCGCGTCGTACAACGCATCAAAGATCTCCATACCCGCCGACCCGATGAGGCCGAACACGTGGCTCGTGCCCTCAGCACGCAGCGCGTCAACCACCGCCTTGCCGCCGGTCATAATCGTCATTGTGCTTCTCCTCGTTCTGCTGCCGCCCGCGCCGCAAGTAGCTTGTCGAGCTGCACCCGCACCCGGTCGAGCACTTCCCTCGGCGGCATTGACACCACGCCACGGAAGTGCGCTTTCTTGGTCGCATCGATGAACAGCTTGGAGGTGATGGCGAACTCGTAGCTCGAAGGATCGATCGGTCCCCCTCCCGTCTCCGGCACAATGAACACGTCTCGCCCGGGGTCCACACGGGTGGAAACCGCCCACAGCACGTCGTTGGTTCGAAAGATGTCGATGTCGTCGTCGACTGCGACCACGTACTTCAGCCTCGGCATGAGGTAGGTCGTCGCAAGGAGGAGGTTGCGCACAGTGCCCGGGCGGCGCAGCTTCGGATTGATCTGAACGATGCCCCAGAAATCGCGGGCCAAGTCGGCGGGACGCGTCACCCCCGTAACGAGCGGAAAGCGTTTCTGCAGTGCGTCGAGCGCCAGTGCATCTTCCAACTCGCGCCAGAACACGACGTTCTCGTTGGGCGGCTTACCAGCGAACGCAAGGTGCATCACTGGCTTCGCGCGCGTAGTGATCGCGGTGACGCGCCAGATTGGCGCCTTGCGCCTTTCGCTCTGGTACCCGGTAAACTCGTTGAACGGGCCTTCCTCGTCCATCTCGCCGGTGTACTGAGTCTCGATGACAATCTCGGCGTCGGCCGGTATTTCGAGATCGATGGTCTCAGCCTTGACTACGCGTAGAGGCGTACCGCGCAGCGCGCCAGCTACATCGACCTCGTAGTCGCTCACGGGGAAATCCGAGCCCGCGGCCAAGTAAAGCAACGGATCAACGCCAAGCACGATCGCCATCGGACACCCCTCGCCTATGTCCTCATAGAACAGGCGCTGGTGGTGGTCCGGAGCGATCTGCGCGAAGATTTCGTTGCGACTGCGGTACATGTTGCGGTAGATGCCCGCGTTCTTGCCCCAGACGGGGTGGGCACCCATGTTGATGCCGGCCGAGACGTAGCGCCCGCCGTCACCGACGTTCCAGAACGGGATGGGAAGCTCGTCCAAATTCACCTGATCGCCGCGTTTCACCACCTGCTTACACGGGGCGCTCTTCGCATCCACGCTCACCGGTGCGAGCCTTCGCCTCAGCCGCTCGACGATCGCACTCGCCATCTGATGTGGCTCTACACCGAGCGCCATGGCGATGCGCTTGCGCGTGCCAAAGAGGTTGGCGAGCGCGGACATCCGATAGCCCTTGATGCGTTCAAAAAACAGCGCCGGCCCGTCGTCATCGGCTACGTGCCGGCACCAAGCGCAGATCTCGTACTCCGAATCGACCGGCTCGGGCACGCGAAGCAACTCGCCCATCTCATCTAGCTTCGCGATGAAATCCCTAAACGGATCCGTGCCGGTGTGCGGCATGGTCGCACTCTCAGCAGTCAGCTCACTTGAACTGCTGTTGCGCTGAGAAGTCGTTCATAATGCGCGACTCCACCACCTTCGGGTAGCGCAGCGGCGGCGGCGTGTTGCGGCTGCGCCCGACAAACCGTGGCACACCAGCGGTGAAGACGCCGACCAGCGACCAGACGTCGCCGTGCTTGATCGCCTCAAGACAGGTCTTCCTAGAGCCGCCCATCGGCGCGTCAACCAGAAGCACGTCGCCGTCCTTGCCTTCGCGCAGGAACCCGTTGTTCAGCTTGTAGACTTTGGCTACGTTCCCAGTCGCCGCAGCGATCATCCACTCCGGCGGGAATTTGGAGAGCGTCGACATCTCGGTCACCGACTTGATCATCCCGAGCGGCATCATGCCGGTGCCAGTGGGCGTGTCGGTGGCAATCAGGAATCGGTCGAAGCAGTCGTTCTCCACGGCCAAGTTCAGGCACATCAGCGCCGTGCGGATGTTGCCGGCCTGGCAAATCTGAAGCGCGATATCGCTCTCCTTCACCACGCGCTCAAAGTCCTCGTCGGGCATGGCGATCGGCCCGCCATTTACGTGATACGAGACGTCTGCGCCCATAGCAATCAGGTGCTCGCCGTGGATGGAATTCGCGAGCGAGATCGACGCACCGCCGGTGTGCACTTGCACGGTCATGCCCGCCTTCTTGGCCGCCTTGACGAGCGGGACGTAGTCGAACGGGGTCTTGACCGCCCCGAATCCGGCCTTCGCCAGCCACACCGTGTTGCGCCTCATATCCTCGAAGTCGCTTTCCTCCAGGCACGGCTCGAGAATCACCGCACCTCCATGCACGCGCATGCCGCCTGGTCTGAAGTTGTCCCAGCTCTTCTTTGCAGCCACCGCGAGCGCCTTGACGCCCTCGCGGTCCTTCGGCCGACCGGGGACGTGAATCTCGCTCGCAGAGATCGACGTCGTCGTTCCCCCGTGAACGTAGCTCTCGAGGAAGCCCACCGCCTGTTGTTTGGGCGTGTAGTCGCCAAATGCGATGTGCACCTGCGAGTCGATCAACCCTGGACAGGCGGTCGTGCCTTTCGCGTCGACGACGAAATCGCAGGCCTGCACCTCATCGGCCGACGCGCTGCCTACGCGCTTGATGACCCCATCCTCCATGAGGATGGTGTCGCCGCGGGCGAACGGGTCACGCCAGTCACCGGTGACGATCGTTGCAATGTTCGTGATGGCGATCTTCATGTTTCCTCCTCCGACCTCGAACTATCGTCAGCGCAAGCCGTCCTGACCGATCATCTTGTCAACGCTGTGCCCGCCGATGCGATGGTTGAGCCTGCCGCGGTTGGCGAAGCAGCAGATGATGGCGATCTCCCCAGGCATGGGCGCGTCTGGCAGCGTGACTGTCATCGCGTCGTAGTGCGAGCGTATGGTGAGCGCGTCCTTGTGCGCTAACGGAATGTCGATCGACGTGCCCGGAAGCGCGCGCTTCGCCATATGGCAGATCCAAGCCTTGCCGCCCCCGGCGGCCTCGCGCATCGTGTCGCCGAGCAGCGTGGTTAGCACCGCCTCGGCGTGCTCGACTTCCCCTTCGATCCCGACCAGGGCACCCTTTCCGTAGCTCTCGATCCGGTAGGGCTGGATCAGTTCGGCGGCGATCGCGCCGATGTGGCGTCCGACCTTTGCGCTGCCTTCGATGAGCACCGAAAGATCCTCCACGTACCGCCCGGCAGCGGGGTTAGCGCACACCGCCGCGACCGCCACCCTGCGCAGCGGAAGATCCGCCCTACGTCCGGCCTCCAGGAACAGCTCTTCAGTGGCCGTGACGATCTTTCGAATCTCCATGGAGCGGCCCTTCCCCGTGTACTTCGGATACCGAGACTCGCTCGCTTCAGTGCGGAGGTGCGCTCATGCTGGCTCGCCGACGCGGGCAGCAGGAGCATCTTCGCTCGACCCTTCGTCCATGCCGTGTGCCCGCAGGTAGCTCTGCAGGGCAAGGGCTCGCTCGCCGCTCTGCACCAGCCGCTCGACCAGCGGTACCAATTGCAGGAACTCGGCCCGGCTCAGGCAGCCGAACTGGACGTCGTTCACCTGCCGGCGCAGGGCTGCAATGCTGTCGATCAGCGCGACCGCCTTGGGCGTCAAACTGAGCGACACGGTTCTTCGATCATCGGTGCCGCGCTCCTTGAACACTAGACCGCCTTGCTCGAGCGTCTTGGTCTCGACCGTGACGTAAGAGCTGCTCAAGCGCAGATGGTCCGCCACCGTCCTAATGTTCACCGAGCCCCTGGCGCACAGGTTGCGGATGCACAGCAGAATCGTGTATTGCTGACCCGTCACGTCAAGGAGCGATGCATAGCCGTCGCGAATCGCGACATGAATTGACAAGAAAGTCAGCAGCCGCTGAACCAGCAGCCGGAACTGGGCGTCGCCTCGGTCGACCAGCAGTTCTTCTCTCGACACCGTAAGCGGCGCCTTGGCCGGTCCCGCGGTCGCCGTCGCCGTGGCGCGCGAGGCTTTCGCGCGCTTGCGGCCCGGTGATGCCCTTCCAGCCTTTCTCTGCATAAGTCGCTCCATGTTAGCTAGTAAAAATAGGTTTGTCGATTAGTTTTTAAGTTGATGCACCCTGGTAGTGCCTTTTCCAAACAATCGAGCAGCGGCGCAAGACGTCCATGGGCGGCCCGCCGAGCGACGGGCGCTTGTAGTCGAATTGAACGCCTGGGTCGGGAAGGCCGGGTCGAGTCCGATCTCACCGGCCGGAAACACGTAGCATTTTGCACCGCGCAATCGCCCCAATGAGTCGGCCGGAGCGTGCCGCGAAGCCGCCGGAACCGGTCCCGACGCCGATCAGTAGCGTAGGGAGTCAAGTAGCCATACACGCTAAGGAACTATCGCTATATATGTGGGCACTCAGACCAAATTGAACGGCCAGTTGCTGGCCTGAATAGATCGATGCCCGAGCCGCGCTCCACGCGGGGAGAAGAATTGCGCAAGAGAACGGCGTTCCAGGTCCGTGGGAGTCGGTTCTCTGCAAGGCGAGTCAGCGTGTCTGGAGACCTTTACCGCCGGTGGTAGACCACGAGCGCGACTCCTACGGCTGCGAGCGCCATTCCGATCGTACCCGTTGCGCTCAGCGTCTCGCCGAAGATGGCATAAGCGAAAAGTGCTGTCACCGGTGGCACGAGATAGAAGAGGCTTGCGACCTTGGTCGCCGCGCCGCTGCGAATGAGGATGAATAGCAGGGAGATCGCTCCGATCGACAGAACGAACACGAGCCAAACCATCGTGAGCACGAACTCCGTAGTCCAGTGTATCTGCATCGTCTCCAGCCAAATCGCCAAGGGCAGGATGACCACTCCGGCCGCGGCAAATTGGATCACCGAGCTCGCGCGCAGATCCACCGTCCCGCAGTAGCGCTTTTGGTACAGCGTTCCGCTCGTGATCGATATCAAGGCCATAACAGAAAGTCCGAGCGTCGCCGGGGTAATACCCGAGATCGAGCTGCGTCCCTTCACGACCAGCAGCACGCCCAAGAATCCCAGAATCAATCCGAGCCATTGACTGGCGCGAAGCCGCTCGCCGAAGAGCGGTGCGCTTGCGAATGCGGTCAAGATAGGCTGCAACCCCACGATCAAAGCGCTGACTCCGGCGGCCATTCCAAGATGAATTGAACCGAAGACGCCCGCAAGATATCCGCCTTGAATCAGTATCCCGGCCACCGCAAGGTGCGCACTTTGTGCGGGCGTCTTAGGCCAGGGGCTCGCATCAGCCACGCGAGCGGCAACATAAGAGCGACTACAAGGAAAAATCTTAGACTAAGGAAAGTCAGCGGCTCAGCGTACGGCAATCCGTACTTTGCGCTGACGAATCCCGTACTCCAGAGCACGACGAATAGGCCTGGCATCGCGCGGACCCAAGGCCGCGCCGGCGGTCCAGGTGGCTTCTCAAAGTGAGATTGCATCACCATCCAGAGGGCGCGAACCCACGCGTCAGGTGAGTCCCGCGCCGTTGGCCTGCTACATGCACCTACTGAGCTTTACGTAAGTACATGACGTTAGATCGGCAACTCGGCCTGCTGCCAGAAGGCTCGGATCAGCGCTGGACGACGCTGCATCGATCTGAGCCGTCGGGTGGCGTAGCGCTTGACCTGAGCGATGGTGTCCAGGCAGAGGTTGGCGAGCTCGCGCTGTTTGGCGTAGCCGAACAGATATTCGACGGGGTTGAGTTCGGGCGCGTAGGCGGGCAGGCGCTCCAGGACGATGTCGCCGTCGAGCGAGTCGACGTAGTCGCGGACCAGGCGGCTGCGATGCGCGGGCAGCCCATCCCAGATGATCAGCAGCTTGCCCTTGATCTGGGCGCGCAAGGCCTTGAGGAATTCGACCAGCTGCGGCCCCTTGATCGCGCCGGGGAAGAAGCGAAAGTAGATGCGCCAGAAGCTCGCCCCGGCGATCAGCGAGAGCTGCTTCCAGTTGAAGCTGTACTGCAGCGTCGGCGTGCAGCCCTGGGTGCCCAGGTCTTGACCCGTGTCGGGCGCTCGCTCAGTCCCGATTCGTCGACGAAGACGATGGTTCGTCCCTGGCGTCTGGCGTTTTTTTTAGCGCCGGCCAGCGCTTGGTCTTCCAGCTGCCGATCGCCGCTTCGTCGCGCTGCAGCGCCCGGCCGGTGGGGCGCTGGCTGGAGAATCCCAGCTCGCGAATGACCCGCCAGACGTGCACGGTGCTGAACGCATGGCCAAATTCGCGCTTGATCAGCTTGGCGATGCGCGCCAAGGTCCACAGCTCGGTCGCAAAGCCATTGGCCACGGCGCCCGCAATCAACATCTTGGTGAGTCTCGCGCGCTCGGCCGCGCTCATGGCGCCCCGGCCGACCCAGCGGCCGGCGCCGCCACGCATGGGGATCCTGTGCCAGCAGTCGCACCCAACCCGAGGCTGTTTGCCGACTTACCGCGCAAGCGCGCGCCACTTCGGCCTGCGTCACGCCACGCGCCAGCATGCGCATGCCGCGCCGGCGTCGTGCCTCCAGTTCCTTGAAGTCCCGCTTGTACCGTCTCGTCGCCATGCGCCTCCCTCGAAGTGTCGCCACTTCGATTAACGCGCATCATAGCGAAACGGTTGTCAGGCATTTACGTAATTCTCAGTAAGAAGCCCCGCCGAATCCCACGTCTAACTACACCGCCATATCTAGTTATCTCGAGTGGCCCCGCGCGGCCTCAATCCGCCGAATACAGCGGAACTCTTCCTAGACACTATGGTCGTGTTGAGGTGAGGCGGCCGGTCTCCGGCGACGTAGGTTGCGCGGCAGGCCGCGCCGAGCTACATGCTGAGAACGAGTCGTCAGCAACCACAATGGAGACCGGCCATGGAACAAGGTATCAAAGTTTTCGTTGGACTGGACGTGCATAAGGACTCGATCGCGGTGGCCGTGGCGGAGGTAGGGCGGGCGCCGGCGCGCCTCGTAGGCACGATCGCGCACGACGTCGGCAAGCTTCGGAAGCTGTTGGCGCGTTTCGGCGATGCGGCGCAGGTTCATGTGGTCTATGAGGCTGGTCCGACCGGTTATGGACTGCAGCGCGAGCTGGCCCGGCGTGGTTATCGCTGCGAAGTGATCGCCCCGTCGCTGATCCCGCGTCGCCCAGGCGAGCGCGTCAAGACCGATCGGCGCGACGGCATCCGCTTGGCCGAGCTCTCGCGTGCCGGTGAGTTGCGCGCGGTATGGATTCCCGACCCGGCCGATGAGGCGATTCGTGACTTGGCGCGTGCCCGCGAGGACGCGGTCAACGCCCGCACCCAAGCGCGCCACCAGCTCAAGAGCTTCCTGCTCCGCCACGAGGTGCGTTACCCGCATCGCACGTCGTGGAGCAAGACGTTCTATCGTTGGCTGGCGACGTTGAGCTTTGCCCAGTCCGGCGCGCAGACCGCCTTCACTGAGTACTGGCAAGCCGTCAGCACAGCAGATGAGCGCGTGGCGCGGCTCACCGCCGCGCTGGGCAGCTCGATCGAAGGCTGGCGCTTCGCCTCGATCGTGCAGGCACTGCAGGCGCTGCGCGGCATCGACATGATCAGCGCCATTGGCTTGGTGGCCGAGATCGGCGACATCGCGCGCTTCGCCCACCCGCGCCAACTGATGAGCTATCTTGGCTTGGTGCCGAGCGAGCACTCGAGCGGCGAGCGGGTGGTGCGTGGCAGCATCACCAAGACGGGCAATGCGCACGCGCGTCGGCTGCTCACCGAGGCGGCATGGAATTACCGCTTTCCTCCGCGTATCGGCTATCAGGCACAGCGCCGGGCGGAAGACTTGCCGCAGGCGATTCGCGACGTGGCCTGGAAGGCGCAGCTGCGACTGAGCGCACGCTTCGCGGTACTCAAGGCCAGAGGCGTGCACCTGAACAAGGTCTGCGTGGCCGTGGCGCGCGAGCTGACGGGCTTTGTGTGGGCCATCGCTTCGACCCAAACCAGGCCTGAGCGCGCTTGAACCAACGTCGATACCACCAGATCGATCCGGTGATGCGGTACGGGCAACGATAGGGAAAACCCTCGAGGACACTACCCCGGCATCCCGCAAGGATTGATCCATGACGCTAGAGCGAGGCAGTTCCCGCGACGAATCGGTGAAAGGTGGTAACCAACCCACGGATATGAGTCTGATTCATCGTCGCTGCAGCGCTCGTGCCGCGTCACCGGATCGATTTGGAATTCGACGAAAAAACGCACTGTTGACAACCTTGCGACCATATGAGCGGGTGGTGCGTGGCAGCATCACCAAGACGGGTAATGCGCACGCGCGTCGGCTGCTCACCGAGGCGGCATGGAATTACCGCTTTCCTCCGCGTATCGGCTATCAGGCACAGCGCCGGGCGGAAGACTTGCCGCAGGCGATTCGCGACGTGGCCTGGAAGGCGCAGCTGCGACTGAGCGCACGCTTCGCGGTACTCAAGGCCAGAGGCGTGCACCTGAACAAGGTCTGCGTGGCCGTGGCGCGCGAGCTGACGGGCTTTGTGTGGGCCATCGCTTCGACCCAAACCAGGCCTGAGCGCGCTTGAACCAACGTCGATACCACCAGATCGATCCGGTGATGCGGTACGGGCAACGATAGGGAAAACCCTCGAGGACACTACCCCGGCATCCCGCAAGGATTGATCCATGACGCTAGAGCGAGGCAGTTCCCGCGACGAATCGGTGAAAGGTGGTAACCAACCCACGGATATGAGTCTGATTCATCGTCGCTGCAGCGCTCGTGCCGCGTCACCGGATCGATTTGGAATTCGACGAAAAAACGCACTGTTGACAACCTTGCGACCATATGAGTGTTCCGTTTTCGGAGTCATGTTAACGCCCGCGGCGCACGGCCTTGCGAATGATCTCGGCGGGCTTCTTGGTCCACACGAAGGGCGTGGGGTGTTCGTTCCAGTGCTCGATGTAGTCGCGAATGTGCTTGACGAGGGCCTTCACCGAGACGAAGGAACCGCGGCGCACCGAGTTGCGCGTGAGGATCCCAAACCAAGCTTCGATCATGTTCAGCCACGAGGCACCGGTCGGCGTGAAGTGAAAGCACACGTTGGGATGGGCGTCGAGCCACTGGCGCACTTGCGGGGTCGAGTGGGTGGAGGAGTTGTCCAGGATCACGTGCAGCTCGCGTCCGCGGTAGCGCCGGTGCAGCAGTTTGAGGAAGCGCAGGAAGTCCGCCCCGGTGTGCCGTGCGGTGCACTCACCCAGGACCTTGCCGGAGGCGACGTCAAGGGCGGCATAGAGGCTGGTCAATCCGTGGCGCTGGTAGTCGTGGGTCTGACCCGCCGGCAAATTGGGCCGCAGCGGCAGCAGGGGCTGGGTGCGCTCCAGGGCCTGGATCTGGGTCTTCTCATCCAGACTGAGCACCACGGCGTTGGTCGGGGGGTGAGGTACAGCCCCACCACGTCGCGGATCTTGGCCTCGGCCTGCGCATCGGTGGTGAACTTGAAGCTCTCCACCCGATGCGGCTGCAGCGCGTGCGCCTTCCAGATCCGATGCGCGGTCGCGTGAGATACCCCCACCCGCTCGGCGATCTCGCGCGTGCTCCAGTGAGTCAGCCCCTTCGGCGGGGCTTTGAGCGTCAGCGCGACGATGCGTGCGCTCTTGGCCTGGCTGAGTCGCGGCGGGCGCCCCGAGCGGGGCCGATCGGCCAGCCCCGCAAGCCCCTCCTCGGCGAAGCGGCGTCGAATGCGGCTCACCTGAATGGGGGTGTAGCCGGTGAGCCGAGCGACCTCAGTTCCGGCGACCTCATCGGCCATCAGCAGCACCGCTCGCGCCCGACGGCTCACCCCGGCGGGGCAGGAAGCCGAACGCTGCAGCCGCTCGAGTTCCACCCGATCAGCCGCCGCCAAGACAATCGCTCGCGCGTGGTTGGCCATGGACCTCCCCCCGGAAGTGTACATGGCGACAATATTAACATGACTTACGTTACCAAACAGTAAGTATCCCCCGGCAGAGCCGGGGGCCTTAGATTGTGAGCCGCTCAAAGCGGCTGGTTGCAGGTCGCTAACGCGACCCCGGTGTGTGGGCGCCGCCTGAAGGCGGCGCCTCAACGCCAGAGGTTCAGCTGATCGATGCGCTTGTCTTCGTCCTCTTGTTGGCGAATGTATTCCCGGATCATCGCCTCGTCGCGTCCGACCGTCGACACAAAGTACCCCCTGGCCCAGAAGTGCTGCCCGACGAAGTTGCGCTTGCGCTCTCCGTACACCCGCGCCAGGTGAATCGCGCTTTTCCCCTTGATGTAACCGATCACCTGCGACACCGCGTACTTCGGCGGGATCAAGAGCATCATGTGCACGTAATCGGACATCAGATGCCCTCCTCGACCCGGCTCTGCTTCTGCTCGGCCAGCCGGCGGAACACCTCTCCCAAATGCCGGCGTAACTCCCCGTACAGCGCCTTGCGCCGATACTTCGGAATAAACACGATGTGGTATTTGCACTCCCACTTGCTGTGGCTTAGGCTGTCGTACTCGTCCATCCCGGATTCCTCCTCTCGTGTGCTTGGCGGCTCACGAGCGGCAGTTTCCCCGATGGACTTCCTTTTATGTCAAACATTGGCTGCCTCCCCGGCAAAGCCGGGGGGCCTCCCTTGGTAGGCTAGACGCGGGCGATACCGACACCGCATACAACGAGAGCAGAGCAGACTCACAGTCGACGCGGCCATATACAAGAAGGGGCTTGACGTCGCGTCTACCGGCCGGGTGCAAGGAGCTTCGCGATCGCCGGCCAGTACTCGCTGGCGTAGCCCGCCGCGACCGCCGCCTCGAGTTAGGCGAGCGCGGTGCGCGCGCCGCGCGCGTCGAGGCCTGCGCCTTGCGCGAGCCTCGAGCGCGTAGCGCACGTCCTTCAGCATGTACGCGACCGAGAAGGCGCGCTCGGGGAACTCGCCCGGCAGCATCGCCTTCATGCCGTGGTTGCGCAGCGCAAAGCTGTCGGCCGAGCCTCTCGCGAGCGTCTCGAACAGGAGCTTGCCGTCGACGCCGTGCGCGCGCGCCGCGGCGAGCGCCTCGGCCAGCGCGACGACGGTCTGCGCGAGCACGGCGTTGTTCATGATCTTCACGAACTGCCCGGCGCCGGGCGCGCCGCAGTGCGTCACGTCGGTCGCCATCGTCGCGAGCAGCGGCCGCAGGCGCTCTAAGGTCGGCCGCTCGGCGTCGACCATGATCGAGAGCGTGCCGGCGATCGCGGCCTCGCGCGTGCGCGCGACGGGCGCGCGGGCGAGCGCCACCGGCGAGGTGCCAAGATCGACGAGCGTCTGGCCCGCGCGTAGCAGCGCGACGAGGCCGTCCGCGCCGTCGCATACCTCGCCGACCTCTGCGCCGCCCGGCAGCGAGAGGAAGACGATCTCCGCCTGCGTCGCGAGCTCGCCCAGGACGCCTGCGGCGGCGACGCCGTCGGCGGCCAGGCGCTCGAGCGGTGCGCTCGTGCGGTCGAGACCGATCACGCGGTGGCCGCTCTTGCGCGCGAGGTTGCGGCACATCGGCTCGCCCATGACGCCGAGGCCGACGAAGCCGAGCACGCCCATCCCGTGATTCCCGTTCAGCCGCGCATCAGCTCGGCGGCGCGCTGCACGGCGCTCACGATGTTCACGTAGCCAGTGCAGCGGCAGAGGTTGCCCTCGAGCGCGTGCACGATCTCCTCCTCGGTCGGCGCAGGGTTCTCGGCGAGGAGCCCTGCCGCGGCCATGATCATGCCCGGCGTGCAGAAGCCGCACTGCAGCGCGTGGCACTCGGTGAAGGCCTGCTGCACCGGGTGCAGGGCATCGCCGCTTCCCGGCCCTTCGATGCCCGCGAGGCCTTCGATCGTGAGGATCGCGCGGCCGTCGGCCTGCGGCGCGAGCATCGAGCACGATTTCACCGAGCGCCCATCCAGGTGCACGGTGCAGCAGCCGCACTGGGTCGAGTCGCAGCCGACGTGCGTGCCGGTGAGTCCGAGCGCATCGCGCAGCGCGTCGACGAGCAGCGTCCGGTCCTCGAGCTCGAGCGCGACCGCCTTGCCGTTCACCGTCATCGCCACCTTCGCCATCGGCTTCCCTTTAGCGGGTCATTGGATCGCCGCCACCGCGCGCCGCGCCATCACACCGGCGAGGTTGGCGCGGTACTCGGCGCTCGCGTGGATGTCGGCGTTCAGGCCGCTCGCATCCGGCTCGAGGCCGGCGAGCGACCCGGCGTTGAACCGCTTCGCCAGCGCGGCCTCGGCCTCGCGCCAGCGGAACGCCCCGGGACCGGCGCCGGTGACGGCCACGCGCACGCCGTCGCGATGCTCCGCGACGAAGACACCGGCCATCGCGTAGCCCGATGCCGGGTGCGCGAACTTGCGGTACGCGGCACGCTCGGGCATGGCGAAGCCGACGCGGAGAACGATCTCGCCCGGCGCGAGCGCGGTCGCGAACATGCCGACCAGAAACTCCGCGGCCGGGATCGTGCGCCGATTTGTCTCGATCGTGGCATCCAGTGCGAGCACCGCCGCCGGGTAGTCCGCGGCCGGGTCGTTGTTCGCCACCGATCCGCCGAGCGTTCCGGCGTTGCGCACCTGCGGATCGCCGATGCCGGCGGCGAGCTCGGCGAGCGCGGGAATCGCGCGGCGTACCGCCACCGCGCCAGCGACTTCCGCATGCGTCGTCGCGGCGCCGACCGTCAGCCGGCCGTCCTTGCCGTCGATGCCCCGCAGCTCCGCCAGCCGGGCGATGTCGACGACGTGCGACGGCCTCGCGAGGCGCAGCTTGAGGGTCGGGATCAGCGTCATGCCGCCCGCGAGCAGCGTCGCCGCGGGGTGCTCGGCGAGCAGGCGCTCGGCTTCGGCGAGGCTCGCAGCGCGGCGGTATACGAGGGGGCGCACGTCGGGCCTCCCTCAGACTTGCGGCGCGTGCGCGCGGCGCGAAAGGGCGCGGCCGCGCGCGGCCGCGATCGCCTCCCACAGGCGCGCGGGCGTGAACGGCAGATCGAGCGTCGCGATGCCGAGCGGGCGCAGCGCGTCGAGCACGGCGTTCGCGAGCGCCGGCAGCGACCCGCTGCACCCGGACTCGCCGACACCCTTGGCGCCGAGCACGTTCGTCCCGGTCGGCACCGGGTGCGGGTGCACGTCGAAGCGCTCGATGATCCCGGCGCGCGGCATCGGGTAGTCGGCGAAGCTCGCGGTGAGGAGCTGCCCGGAGTCGGGCGCATAGATCGCCTGCTCGCCGAACACCTGGCCTGCGCCCTGCACGACGCCGCCGTGCACCTGGCCGCGCGCGAGCGCAGGCGACACCACCGTGCCGATGTCGTCCACCGCGGTGTAGCGCACGATGCGCGTGGCGCCGGTGTCCGGATCGATCTCGACCTCGGCGACGTGGCAGCCGTTCGGGAAGGTCGCGCCGAACGTGCCCTCGCCGAGCGCGTCGAGCGGATGCGGCGTCGGCCCGGCGAGCCGCTCGGCGAGCGCGAAGAGCCCGATCGCGCGCCCGGTGCCCTTGATCGTGAACGCGCCCCGCGCGTACTCGAGGTCCTCGGGCGCCGCCTCCAGCGCCTCGGCCGCGAACGGCCGCGCCTGCTCGACGATGCGGTCGGCGAGCACGCGGCAAGCGCTGCCGCAGCCGGCGAGCGATCGCGAGCCGCCGACACCGCTGCCGACGAGGTCGGCCTCCGGATCGCTCGCGCGGATGCGCACGCGCTCGATCGGCACGCCGAGCCCGCTCGCCACGATCTCGGCGAACGTGGTCTCGTGCCCTTGCCCGCCCGATTGCGTCAGGGTCCAGACGGTGAGGAAACCGTCGGCGCCGAAGCGCCCGCGCACCTGGTCCTTCGGCGCGGCGCCCGCGCCCGCCGCCTCGAGGTAGGCGGCGACGCCGATCCCGCGCAGCTTGCCGCGCGCCGCGGCCTCGGCGCGCCGCGCGGCGAATCCGGCATGGCCGGCGCGCGCGAGCGCGTCGTCCATGACCGCGGCGAAGTCGCCGGAGTCGTAGACGGTGCCGTTCGCAGTCTTGTACGGCATGGCTTCCGCCGGGACGAAGTTCCGGCGACGGAACTCGATCGGGTCGAGGCCGTGCTCGGCCGCCGCGTACTCGATCAGGCGCTCGATCGCGAAGGCGATGTCGGGCCGGCCGGCGCCGCGGTAGGCGGACACCGGCGCGGTGTTCGTGTACACGCATCGCGCGCGGCCGTACAGCACCGGAATCCGGTAGACGCCGCCCATCGTGACCGTGAGGTTGCGCGTGCCGACCCAGGCGCCGAACGGCGTGGCGTACGCGCCGAGGTTCGCGACGTGGTCCCAGCGCAGCGCGAGGATGCGGCCGGTGGCGTCGAGCGCGAGCTCGCCGGTGAGCTCGAGCGCACGGCCCTGGTTGTCGCCGAGGAAGACTTCGCTCCGCGTGCCGACCCACTTCACCGGCCGGCCGAGCCGCTTCGCCGCGGCCATCACCACGGCGTGCTCGGGATACGCCGGGCTGCGGATGCCGAAGCTGCCGCCCACATCCTGCGCGACGATGCGCAGCCTCTCCCGCGGCACGTTCGTCAGCGCGGAGAGCGCGCCGCGCATCCCGTTCACGCCCTGCGTCGGCGTGTAGATCGTGTAGATCGCGGTCCCGGCATCGTGGCTCGCCGCGCACGCGCGCGGCTCCATCGGGTTGCCGACCAGGCGCTGGCTGCGCAGCGTGAGGCGGCTCACGTGCGCCGCCTTCGCGAACGCGGCCTCGGCGGCCGCCGCGTCGCCCGACTCGAAATCGAACGCGAGATTGCCGGGCGCCTCGGCGTGGAGCTGCGGCGCGCCCTCGCGCAGCGCGTCGGCGAGCGTCGTGACCGGGGCAAGATCGCGGTACTCGATCTGCACGAGCTCGGCCGCGTCGGCCGCAGCCGCCGCGGATTCGGCGATCACCGCCGCCACCGGCTGGCCGACGAAGTGGACCCGCTCGCGCGCGAGCGGCGGCCAGACGGGCTTGCGCATCTTCGCGCCGCCGCGCCCTCGAACGAGACGCCGCCCGGCAGGGTGGCGAACCCGGCCGCCGCGATGTCCGCATGCGTGAGCACCGCCAGCACCCCGCGCGCGGCGGCCGCCGCCGCGACGTCGAGCGCGGCGATCTCCGCGTGCGCCCGGTCGGCGCGCACGATGTGCGCGTACGCCTGCCGCGGGAGATGCCAGTCCGCGGTGAAGCGGCCCGTGCCGGTGATCAGGCGCCGATCCTCGACGCGGGCGCCCTTGAGCGTCATGCCGGTCACGCCGTGTCGCGCGGTACGCTCGGTGCGAGCAGCATTGCGATCCGGATCATGCCGCTTCCAGGAAGCCGCGGGTCCGCGCCCGATGCGGCCTCAGCCCTGCCGCCCGGTCTCGAACAGCGACGGCGTCACCCTGGCACGGCCGAGGTACTCCCGCAGGTGCTTCACGCCCTGCCGGTCGAGCACGTTGCTGCGGTGCGGGCGGTGCAGGACGCCCTCGTACCCGTTCAGCTTCACGCGGAAGCGCGCGCCCGAGAGCGGCTCGATCGCCGCGCCGAGGTGGTTGAGCAGGGACTCGACCTCCCGCCAGTGGATGTTGCCGCTGATCGGATCGTGGAAGATCTGCCGGATCAGTTGTTCGTGCTTCTGGCCCATGCGTGCGTGCGTCGAGCGGGTCCGTTCAGCCCGAAGGATACTGCATGGGCGCGCACAGCGGCCGCCAACGCCTTGTTGCGCCCCTCGCCCCCGGCGGCGGCGCACTCGACACCCGAGGGCCCGGGCCGCAGGGATCAGGCGCACTCGCGCTACACTCGCGCTCCGCCGAGACCAGGCACCCGTGAGAGAGACCTTCATCCTGCTCGCGCTCGCCGCGGCCAACAGCGGCATCGCCATGCGCATGGTCGAGCCGATGCTGCCGCGCCTCGCGACCGACTTCGCCACGCCGATCCCGGTCGTGGCGTCGGTCATCACGGCGTTCGCGTTCGCGCAGGCGGCGGCGCAGTACTTCCACGGCCCGCTCGGCGACCGCTACGGCAAGCTGCGCATGGTGACGATCCTGATGGCGCTCTCGGCCGTCTCGGCGTTGGGCTGCGTGCTCGCCGCGGACCTCGAGTCGCTGATCGCCTGGCGCTTCGCCACCGGGCTCTTCGCCTCGGGGTCGATGGTGCTCGGCATGGCGTTCCTGTCCGACGCCGTGCCGGCCGAGCGGCGTCAGCCCGTGCTGGCGCGTTTCGTTTCCGGCACGATCATCGGTCAGTCGCTCGGACCGCTGGTGGGCGGTGCGGTGACCGATCTCGCCGGCTGGCGCGCGAGCTTCGTGGTGCTCGGCGCAGTGTTCGCGGCGGTCGCGGTCGTGCTGTTCGTGCGCACCCGCCGGCGCTGGGACGAGGCGCCGCGCTCGCCCGGGCCGGTGCTCTCGCCCGCGGTCCACCTTGCGGTGCTGCGCGTCCCGCGGGCGCGTGCGGTGATCGTCGCGGTCTTCCTCGAGACGGTGTTCTTCTTCGGGCCCTTCTCGTTCCTCAGTCCGATGCTGAAGGCGAAATTCGATCTGCCGCTCAGCGTCATCGGCATCCTGCTCGCCGGGTTCGGGCTGGGCGGCATGGTCTACATCGCGGTCGTGCGCGTGTTGCTCGCGCGCCTCGGGCAGCGGGGCTGCGTGACCGTCGGCGGGCTGCTCTGCGGCCTGTTCTATCTCGCGGTGCTCGTGGTGCCGTGGTGGCCGCTCGCGATGGTGTGCACCGTCGGCGTGGGCTTCGCGTTCTACATGGTGCACAACACGCTGCAGACGAGGGCGGCCGAGATGGCGCCGCACGCGCGCGCGACCGGGTTCTCGCAGTTCTCGATGGCCTGGGCGGCCGGCCAGGCGGTCGGCGTCGCCGCGATGGGCGCCGGCGTCACCGTGGTCGGCTACGCGTGGATGATCGGCTCGTTCGCGCTCGCGTTCACCGCGCTTGCGCTCGTTCTGCGCGTGCAGCTCCACCGGCTCTGAGCACGGCGGCTCACGCCGCCCGCGGCCGGCCGGCCACGCCGGACTGCGCGATCACTTCGGCGAGCGCGGAATGGAAGCGCGGCGCCATGACGTGCGCGCCAGCGACGCCCGGGATCGTAGCAAGCTCGAGCAGCAATTCGATGCAGATCCGCTTGCCCTCGACCTTCGGATCGGCGGCGCGCTCGAGCCGCTCGACGATCGCGTCCGGGATCGTCGTCCGCGGAGCTTCTCGCGCATCCAGCGCGCCGAGCGTGCCGAAGGGATCGGCGCGATGCCAATCAGGATCGGCAGGCGCTGCGCGATCCCGAGGTCGAGCAGCCGCGCGGCGTAGCGCCGCACGACGCCGAGGTCCATGCAGAACTGGGTCTGGACGAAATCGGCGCCCGCAGCGGCCTTCGCGGCAAGGCTCGCCGGCTGCCAGTCCGCGGGCGGATCCACCGGCGTATCGGCCGCGCCGAGCACGAGCGGGACCTCGCCCGCGATCGCGACGCCCGAGGGCAGCGTGCGCTCGGTGCGCATGCGGTGCGCCATCGCGAGCGCATCGGTCGTGCCCAGATCGAACACCCCCTTCGCGTCCGGCTGGTCGCCGGCCGACGGTGCGTCGCCGCGAAGCAGCAGAACGTTGCGGATGCCGAGCGCGACCGCACCGAGCAGGTCGGCCTGCAGGGCGAGGCGGTTGCGGTCGCGGCAAGTCATCTGCAGCACCGGCTCGATGCCGGCCCGTGCGAGGAAGTGCGCGGCCGCGAGGCTCGACATGTGCGTCCGCGCGCCCGCGCCGTCGGTGACGTTCACCGCGGTCGCGACGCCTCTCAGCGGCAGCGCGTGCGCGACGAACCCGGCCGCGTCGGTGGCGACCGGCGGCGACACCTCCGCGGTCACGGCGAAGCGCCTGGCCCGCAGCGCGCGTTCGAGCGCGCCGATGTCGGGCTCGGGCGACACCGTGCGCGACGCGTCGCGCGATGCCGCATTCTTCTCGTCGGGCAACCTGCGCTCCCTTTTGGCTTCGGCTGGGAGGCCGGATATTAGCAAGGCGCAGCGGGCGGTCCGGACGCGAGTGAACTTTCTGCACGGAGCGGCGCTCAAGCTGTAAGAGCGGTAACAGATTGAAACACTTGCTGCCGCGCACGCGCGCCTGGGCTAGATTGGCCGCGTCGCACATTGCGTGGAGGTCGAAATGAGCAAGGGAGTGATCGCAGGCGCACTGATCGGCGCAGTCGGGCTGACCGGTTGCGCCGGCATGAGCCAGACCGAGCAGGACACCGCGAAGGGCGCCGGCATCGGCGCGGCCGCCGGCGCGGTCATCGGCGGCATCGCGCGCGGCGGACGCGGCGCGGCGGTCGGCGCCGGAGTCGGCGCAGCCGTGGGCGCCGCGGGCGGCTACATCTGGTCGAAGAACATGCAGGAGCAGAAGCGCCAAATGGAGGCCGCGACGCAGGGCACCGGCGTCGAAGTCACGCAGACCGCGGACAACCAGCTGAAGCTCGAGATCCCGAGCGACATCTCGTTCGACGTCGGCCGGGCCGACATCAAGCCCGAGATGCGCCCGGTGCTCGACCGCTTCGCGCAGAGCCTGGGCGCGCATCCGGTCACCACGGTGCGAATCATCGGCCACACCGACAGCACCGGCGGCGACGCGATCAACAACCCGCTATCGGTGAATCGCGCGGCGAGCGCGCGCGACTACCTGGCCGCGCGCGGCGTGAGCGCGCAGCGCATCGCGATCGACGGCCGCGGCTCGCGCGAGCCGGTCGCGACGAACGCGACGACCGAGGGCCGTGCGCAGAACCGGCGCGTCGAGATCTTCGTCGCTGAGCCCGCCCCGGCACAGCAGTCCTCCGCCGCGCCGCGCTACTGATCCGCAGAAACTCCCCTCCACTCCGAGGGGTGGCCGCGCGAGCGGCCGGGGTGGTGCGCGGCGAAGCCGCGGGTCCCTCCTCGCCGAGGAGGGGTGGCCGCGCGAGCGGCCGGGGTGGTGCGGGTCTACCCAGCACCAGCAGCCGCCGCAACCGCCCCGGCGCGCGTTCGCGCGGCACCCTTGCGCGCAATGGCGGAGAAAGCGATGCGCCGGGCGCCTCGCGGCGCCTGTATTGATGTATAATCCGGGCAGTCGTTCGGCGCCCGTTATCCGGTCGGGCGCCCCGGCGATCGCGGTTGTCCCTGCAGCAGTTTCCCCGCAGACGCCCCCGATTCCCTTCAACGTAGTCGCGACTGCCTGAACCGGTTCTGCGGCCTCACCGCCGCTGCAGGCCGCAGCAGAAGCGACGGCCTTTGCCGTGGTTTCGAGAATGTGCGGCGCGCTCCGCGCGCGCTGCCGCAGAGGAGTATTGCTTGACTCAATCTTTCGCTGAGCTTGGCCTCGCCGCCGAGCTCGTCCGCGCCGTCGCCGAAGAGGGCTACACGGTTCCGACCCCGGTCCAGGCGCAATCGATTCCCTTCATCCTCGCCGGCCGCGACGTCCTCGCCGGCGCCCAGACCGGCACCGGCAAGACCGCCGGCTTCACGCTGCCGATGCTGCAGCTGCTCTCGCGTCACGCGCACCACGGCGGCCGCCACGCGGTACGCGCGCTGGTGCTCACGCCCACGCGCGAGCTCGCCGCCCAGGTCGAGGAGAGCGTGCGCACCTACGGCCGGCACATGACCCTGCGCTCGACGCTCGTCTACGGCGGTGTCGGCTTCCAGGCGCAGGCCGATGCGCTGAAGCACGGCGTGGACGTCCTCGTCGCCACGCCCGGACGCCTGCTCGACCACGCCGGGCAGAAGACGGTCAACCTCTCGCACGTCGAGATCCTCGTGCTCGACGAGGCCGACCGGATGCTCGACATGGGCTTCATCCACGACATCCGCAAGGTGCTCGCGCTGCTTCCGAAGCGGCGCCAGAACCTGCTTTTCTCGGCCACCTTCTCCGACGAGATCCGTCAGCTCGCGGGCGGGCTGCTGAACGACCCGGCCTACGTCCAGGTCGCGCCGCCGAACGCCGAGTCGGCGCTCGTCACGCAGCGCATCCACCCGGTCGATCAGGGCCGCAAGCGCGCGCTGCTCGCGCACCTCGTACGCACGGGCGACTGGCACCAGGTGCTCGTCTTCACGCGCACCAAGCACGGCGCGAACCGGCTTGCGGAGCAACTCTGCAAGGACGGCATCGAGGCCACCGCCATCCACGGCAACAAGAGCCAGAACGCCCGCACGCGCGCTCTGGCGGACTTCAAGTCAGGCGAGCTGCGCGTGCTGGTCGCCACCGATCTCGCGGCGCGCGGCCTGGACATCGAACAGCTGCCGCACGTCGTCAACTACGAGCTGCCGAACGTGCCCGAGCAGTACGTGCATCGCATCGGCCGCACCGGCCGCGCGGGTGTGACCGGCGAGGCGCTCTCGCTCGTCTCGCCCGACGAGTACCCGTACCTCGCCGACATCGAGAAGCTGCTTCGGCGCAAGCTCGAGCGCGAGGTCGTGCCCGGCTTCGAGCCGGGTAGCGTGCCGCCCTCGGGCGAAGCGCAGCCGCAGCCGCGCGGACCGGCGCCTCGTCCGCAGGGTCGGCCGCGCGGTGCGACCGCGCCGCAGCGCACCGCCCGGCAGCCGCGTCGCGATCAGCCGCGTCCGGAGCGCATCCGCGACGCTCGGCCGGCGCCGCGCCCCGCGCACGAGCAGCGCGCGAGCGGCGGCGATGCGGAGCGCCAGCCTGCGTCCAACGCCACCGCGCTGTTCCCGTCTTCCGGGGCCGTCTACGGACACGGTGGGCGGGCCGATCAGCGAGGGGCGCGGCCCGCATCGCGCGAGCGACGCCGCGAGGTGCCCGCGCTGCTCGGCGGCGCAACGCGCCGCGGCAGCTGACACAGTTTCGAAAAGAGGAGTCGCAGATGGAAATTTTCGTCGGCAATCTCGCCCCGCAGACCACCGAGCAGGAGCTCGTCGACCTCTTCAAGCCGTTCGGCGAGGTGAAGTGGGTCGAGGTGAAGCGCGAGCTGTTCAGCGACCGCTGCAAGGGGTTCGGCTTCGTCGAGATGCCCGGCAAGCAGCACTCGCTCGCCGCCATCGCCGGACTGAACGGCAAGGACCTGCACGGCCAGCCGTTGCGCGTGAACGAGGCGCAGTCGCGCGCCCCGCGCGGCGGTGCGCGCCGGCGCTGAAGATACGGAGGAAGGCCGATGTCGAAGGAAGAACTGGTCGAAATGGAAGGCGTCGTCAGCGAAGTGCTGCCGAACACCTCGTTCCGCGTCACGCTGCAGAACGGCGCGGCCGTCACCGCGTATGCCTCGGGCAAAATGCGCAAGCACCGCATCCGCATCCTCGCCGGAGACCGTGTCACGCTCGAGATGTCGCCCTACGATCTCACCAAGGGCCGCATCAACTTCCGCCACAAGGACGACGCGCCGGCGCCGACCATGTCGGCCCGGCCGCCGATGCGACGGCGGCGCTAGACCGGGAGCGCCGCACATGCCCACCACTACCGCATCGGGCCTGATCATCGACGATGTCACCGTCGGCGAAGGCGACCTCGCCACCGCCGGAAGAAACGTGACGGTGCATTACACCGGCTGGCTCACCGACGGCGGGAAGTTCGACTCCAGCAAGGATCGCAACGAGCCGTTCGTCTTCCCGCTCGGCGGCCGGCGTGTCATCGCGGGCTGGGACGAGGGCGTCCAGGGCATGAAGGTCGGCGGCGTGCGCAAGCTCACGATTCCGCCCGAGCTCGGCTACGGGGCGCGCGGCGCCGGCGGGGTCATCCCGCCCAACGCCACGCTCGTCTTCGAAGTCGAGCTGCTCGGCGTCGGCTGAGCGCCGGCAGCGTCCACGCCGGGAGCCTCGGCGAAAGACGCTCATTCGGGCGGAAGAGACCGCACGAAAACCCGCTCGCCGTTTCCGCGAAAGCGAGAGCCTAAACGCGGTTCCTCGCCTCCTCGATCACTTGCTGGATCCCCGCGTTCGCGGGGATGACCGTTTGCTTGCGCGTTGGCGGGTCTTACACGGTCTAATCACTTGCGCACCATTCCCGCGTTCGCGGGGATGACCGGCGCGGAGGCTCACTAGGCCGCGAGCGCTTCGGCCTCCTTCGTGCGTCGCCGCCGGTCCGCGGCGAGCCGCGCCGCCAGCGCCCGCAGGAGCGCCGCGCCGTCGCCGCGCCACGCGCTGCCGTGCATGCACGCGAGCGTCGTCGGCCGCTCGGTCGCGAGCCGCTCGAGGATGGCACCGGTGTCGGGTGAGTGCGAGTAGTAGTCCATCGCGCCGCGGAACGCCTCGCTCGGCTCCAGGATGTCGGACTCGGTGAGCGGAGTCGTGCCAGGGCCGCCCTGGGTGAAGAGGTCCCCGCACAGCAACGTACGCGTGGACGACTCCATCATCAGCCCGCTGTCCCAGCCGTGCGGGGAGATGGTGCGCGTCGAGCCAGCGCATCACGTGCTCACCGAGCGCGACCACTTCCCCGTCGGCGAGCCCGCGCACCGGCCGGTCGGCCACGTCGCCCGCGCCGACCATCGCCCCAATGCCGCTGCACAGGCCCTCGGCCTGCGGCGCCGCCGCGAGCCATTGATTGAGCGCGCCGCACTCGTCCGGCTCGAAGTGGGAGTACGCGACGTAGCGCAGCCGCTCGACCGGCATGATGTGCGACACCGCCTCGCGCACGAGCGGGAACATCCGGCGCGGCCCGGTGTGGAAGAGCAGCGGCGCCTCGTCCACGATCAGGTACTGGTTGAAGTTGAACGGGCCGGCGGGCGTGTCGACCGGCGTGTTGATGCGGTAGATGCCCCGCGCGATCTCGTGGGCGTTGGTGCCCGACTGGCTATTGGTGATCATGGCGTCTCCTTCGGGTTGGGGGTCGGAGCCCGGTTGTGTAACGAGCCGGCGCTGCGTTACACAACCCGTTCGTAACTAGCCTATGCTGCGCGTGTGCAGGATGAATCCGGCCAGGCCGAGCTCGACGATGCCGGGCTCGCGCGGCGCATCGCCGCGGCGGGCGCGCGCGGGCATGCGGCCGCCGAGGCGGAGCTCTACCGCCGGCTCGCCCCACGTGTGCGGCTCTACGGCCGCAAACATCTGCGCGACGACCATGCGGCCGCCGACCTCGTCCAGCAGGTGCTGCTCATGACCCTCGAAGGCCTGCGCGCGGGCAGGTTGCGCGAGCCCGACCGGCTGGTCTCCTTCGTGTTCGGCACGTGCCGCATGGTCGTGCTCGAGCTGCGCCGCACCCACGCCCGGCGCGAACGGCTGCTCGGAATCTACGGCGGCGATGCCCCCGTCGCCGACCCGGCCGTCGCCCCGCGGCTCGACCACGACCGCTTGCAGCAGTGCCTCGAGCAGCTCCCCGAGCGCGAGCGCTCGGTGCTGGTGATGACGTTCTACGAGGATGCGCCCGCGCGGGCGGTGGCGGGCGCGCTCGGCCTGTCGGAGGGGAACGTGCGGGTCGTCCGCCACCGTGGGCTGCAGCGGCTGCGCGACTGCGTGTACGGGCGGGAGGCAGGTCCATGAATCGTGCGTGCGCGTCACCGATCACGCTCGCGACGCTCGCCGAGTACTGGCTCGGCGAGCTCGACGCCGAGCGCGAAGCCGAGCTCGACGAGCACCTGCTCGGCTGCGGCGAGTGCAGTGCGGCGCTCGCCGGGCTCGCCGAGCTCGCCGGCGGCGTCCGCGCGCTGGTGCGCGCCGGGGCGGTGCGCACGGTGGTGACCGACGCGTTTCTCGAGCGGCTCGCCGCCGCCGGGCGCAAGGTGCGCGAGTATCGCGTGCCGCCGGGCGGCAGCGTGAACTGCACCGTTGCGCCGGACGATGACCTGCTCGTCTCCCGCCTCGAGGCACCGCTCGCCGGGCTCGAGCAGGTCGACGTCGTCCTGCTCGACATCCCCGGCAAGCCTTACGAGCGGTTGCGCGACGTGCCGTTCGACGCGAAGGCTGGCGCGGTCGTCGTCACGGAGCGCGTCGACACCCTCCGCGCTGCGCCCGCGGGGCGCGTGCGCGTGCAACTCTACGCCGTGAGGGGCGAGGCCGAGCGCCTGCTCGGCGAGTACACGTTCAATCACGCGCCCTGGCCGGGGCGCGGCTGAGCCCAGGGGACCCTGTCCTCGCGTCATCCGCGCGAACGCGGGGACTCACGTCGCCTCCGCGGACCGCGGACCTGGATTGCCGCTTCCCGCTGACACCCGCGGGGACAATTCCTGGGGACGACCGGCTCTTGCGGGGCTGGTCTAGCGGTCGAGCTCGGGGTAGTGCCGGAAGATTCCGTGCTGGTTGAACGGAATGCGGCGCGCCGATGCGAGGTAGGCGGCGATCCGCGGCCGTGCCGCGACGCGCGTGGCGAGCGCCATCGTCCTCGGATAGCGCGAGCGCCGGCGCGCCATGGCGCGCGGGAACGCGTAGCGCAGCCCCTCCACCATCTGGAAGAGCGAGAGATCGGCGTAGCAGAGGCGCCGGCCGAGCAGATAGCTCCCGGCGGAGCGCTCCAGCACCCGCTCGAAGTAGCCGAGGAACTTCGGCAGGCGGTTGCGCAGGAAGTCGTCCGCGCGGCGTGCGGCCTCGCGCTTCTGCTCCTCGTAGTAGAGCCCGCCGCCGATCGGGTGGTGGGTGTCGTGCGCCTCGGTCAGGAAGTCGGCGATGGTGAGCTGCAGCTGGTGCGCCCACGCCCGCTCGGCCTCGCCCTTGGGTACGAGCCCGAGCCGCGGACCGAGGTAGAGCAGGATATTGGCGGTCTGTCCGATCACGAGCTTGCCCGCCTTGAGGTACGGCGGCGCGAACGCAGGACGCGGCACGTGCCGCCCCTCGATGAACTTCGCGAGTGCCGCCACGCCCATGCCGCGGCGCGATTCGCGCGCGACGTCGACGTAGTCGGCGCGGCCCTCCTCCAGCGCGAGCCGGACGAATTCGCCGCGACCCGGAATCGAGGGCCAGTAATAGAGCTCGTAGCGCATCCGTGCATCTCCTGACAACGGGTCCCGTCCGGCCTCAGTTCATCACCGACGGCAGCCAGAGGCTGAGGAGCGGAAAGGTGATCATCCGCGTCACGCCTTGAGCCGGCCGATCGTGCGCAGTATAGCGGCCCCACCGCGACGCGCTCCGCTCGCCACGTGCGCGTTCGGTTGTGCCACGACCGTCCGAGACGGCTTTGCCGCTCCCGAGAAAGCGGGAGCCCAGGCGGGCGCCGCGGCTGCTGCAGACGTCCGCTGGATCCCCGCTTTCGCGGGGATGACGATCGGGGCGGGGACGACGACCTGCGCGGCGATGACGGCCTGCGCGGGGATGACGATCCCCTCGTCAGCCACGGAGTTGACGCGCCGTGAGGCGAGCACCACTCCGGCGCGCTCAATGCCCGAGGATCTGGCTCAGGAAGAGCCGGGCGCGGTCGGTCTGTGGCGCACCGAAGAACTCCTGCGGGGGCGCCGCTTCGACGATCTCCCCCTGGTCCATGAAAACGACCCGGTCGGCGACGGTGCGCGCGAAACCCATCTCGTGCGTGACCACCACCATCGTCATGCCCTCGCGCGCGAGCTCGACCATCACGTCGAGCACCTCCTTGATCATCTCCGGGTCGAGGGCCGAGGTCGGCTCGTCGAAGAGCATCGCCTTCGGCCGCATGGCAAGCGCGCGCGCGATCGCCACGCGCTGCTGCTGCCCGCCGGAGAGCTGTCCCGGGTACTTGCCGGCCTGCTCGGGGATCTTCACCCGCTCGAGGAGCTCCATCGCGAGCGCCTCGGCCTGCCGCCGCGGCATCTTTCGCACCCACAGCGGCGCGAGCGTCAGGTTCTGCAGCACGGTGAGGTGCGGGAACAGGTTGAAGCTCTGGAACACCATGCCGACCTCGGCGCGGATCGCCTCGATCTCGCGCAGGTCGTCGCGGAGCTCGATGCCGTCGACCACGACCGTGCCCGAGTCGTGCCGCTCCAGCCCGTTCACGATGCGGATCATGGTCGACTTGCCCGAGCCCGAGGGGCCGCACACCACGATCTTCTCGCCCGGAGCGACCTCGAGATCGATCGCCTTCAGGGCCTGAAAGTCGCCGAACCGCTTGCTCACCTTGCGCAGCTCGATCATCGGACGAGCGCTCATCTTCGTCTCCCCGCGTCCGCGCGCGCGAGCTCGCGCTCGAGGCTCTGGCTGTAGCGCGACATGGCGAAGCAGAACACGAAATACACCAGCGCGGCGAAGAGGTATGCCTCGACGCCGAACCCGGTCCAGGCCGGCTCGGTCAGCGACACCTTGACCGTCGAGAGAAGATCGAACAGGCCGATGATCAGCACGAGCGAAGTGTCCTTGAAGAAGCCGATGAACGTGTTGACGAGCGGCGGGATCGAGATCCTGAGCGCCTGCGGCAGCACGACGAGCAGCGTCTTCTCCCAGAACGACAGCCCGAGCGCGTCGGCCGCCTCGTACTGCCCGCGCGGGATCGCCTGCAGGCCGCCGCGCACCACCTCGGCGAGGTAGGCGGCGGCGAACAGGATCATCGCGATCTGCGCGCGCAGCAGCTTGTCGATGGTGACGCGCTCGGGCAGGAAGAGCGGCAGCATCACGGAGGCCATGAAAAGGAGCGAGATGAGCGGCACGCCGCGCACGAGCTCGATGAACCCGACGCAGAGCCCCTGGATCACCGGCATCCCGGAGCGCCGGCCGAGCGCGAGCAGGATCGCAAGCGGGAACGCGATCGCGAGGCCGAACGTCGTGAGGAGCAGCGTGAGGATCAGCCCCCCCCAGCGCTCGTTCTCGACGTACGGCAGCCCGGGCACGCCGCCCCACATCAGCACGCCTACCGCGGCGAGCCCCGCCGCCCACAGCGGGACGAGCCGCCAGTTCCACAGGCGGCGCAGGCCGCTCGCGGCCCACAAGCCGACGAGGATCACGCACGCCACCGCCGGCCGCCAGTGCTCCTCGTACGGGTAGGTGCCGAACAGGATGAAGCGGTGCTTCTCGGCGACGAACGCCCAGCACGCGCCCTCGCCCGCCGCCGCGCGGCACGCCTTCGAATCGGGCGCGGTCCAGATCGCGTCGAGAAACGCCCAGTCGACGAACGGCGGCAGCGCGCGCCACAGCAGCCACAGGGCGGCGAGCGTGAGGAGCGCGTTCGGCCAGCTCGCGAAGAGATTCGCGCGCAGCCAGCGCAGCGGCGCCGCGCCGCCCGCCGGTGCGCTGCCCGCGGCGTTTACGACCGGGTGCACGGGAGCCGACATGCCCGCTACCGCTCTTTCAGCGCGATGCGCGCGTTGTACCAGTTCATCAGCGCCGAGATCACGAGCGAGATCGTCAGGTAGACCGCCATGATGATCGCAATGCCCTCGATCGCCTGGCCGGTCTGGTTGATCGTGGTGTTGGCGATCGAGACCAGGTCCGGATAGCCGATCGCCACCGCGAGCGAGCTGTTCTTGATCAGGTTCAGGTACTGGCTGGTCACCGGCGGCACGATCGCGCGCAGCGCCTGCGGCAGGACGACCAGTCGCATCGCCAGCCCGCGTCGCAGGCCGAGCGCGTAGGCCGCCTCGAACTGGCCACGGTCGATTGCGAGCACGCCGGCGCGCACGATCTCTGCGATGAACGATGCGGTGTAGACGATCAGGCCGGCGGTCAGCGCAGCGAACTCCGGGCTGAGGTGCGCGCCGCCGGCGAAGTTGAAGCCGGCGAGCGCGGGCACGCTGAACCGGGTCGGCGCGCCGCCGGCGAGCCAGGCGAGCGCCGGCGGAAGAACGAGGAGCGCGGCGGCGCCCGCCAGCACCGGCGGCCGCCGGCCGGTGCGTGCCTGGCGCCGGCGCGCCCACCGGGCGTGCGCGAGCGCCGCCCCGGCGCCGAGCGCGGTCGCGGCGAGCATCCAGCCGTGCACGGCGCTCCACGCCGGCACCGGGAAGAAGATGCCGCGGTTGGCGAGGAACACGCCGGGCAGCGGCTCGACCGCCTCGCGCGGCCCCGGCAGGTTCTCGGTGATGACCGCGTACCAGAAGAAGAGCTGCACCAGGAGCGGCACGTTGCGCACGAACTCGACGTAGGCGGCGGCGAGCTTCGCGACCAGCCAGTTGCGCGAGAGCCGCGCGAGACCGATCAGCGCGCCGAGCGCGGTCGCGGCGACGATGCCGATCAGCGCGACCCGGAACGTGTTCGCCAGGCCGACCGCGAGCGCCCGCAGATAGGTGTCGGCGGCGCCGTACGCGATGAGCGAGGTCTCGCCGATCTCGAACCCGGCCTCGCGCCCGAGGAAAGCGAACCCGCTCGCAATCCGCCGCGCCTCGAGGTTCGCGAGCGTATTCGAGACCAGGTACCAGCCGAGAAGGATCACGGCGGCCAGCGCCGCCGCCTGGTAGGCAGCCGCCCGCAGCCGCGGGTCGCCGGTCGAGAGCCTCACCGCTCGCGCGCCCGGCCGGCCGGCGCGGCTACCTGATCGGCGGCGCGTACATCAGGCCGCCCTTCGTCCAGAGGTCGTTGATGCCGCGATCGAAGCCGAGCGGCTTCAGGTTCGCATCGAACATCTCGCCGTAATTGCCGACCAGCTTCACGACGTTGAACGCCCAACGGTTGCCGAGCCCCAGCATCTTGCCGATGTCGCCGCTCGCGCCGACGAAGCGCTGGATCGACGGGCTCGTGCTGGCAGCGTTCTGCTCGATATTCTTCGACGAGAGGCCGAGCTCCTCGGCCTCGAGCAGCGCGAACAGCGTCCACTTGACGATGTCGAACCACTGGTCGTCGCCGTGGCGCACGACCGGCCCGAGCGGCTCCTTGGAGATGACCTCGGGCAGGATCACGTGGTCGGCCGGGTTCGGCGCCCGCGAGGCGCGCACCGCCACCAGCCCCGAGACGTCGGTCGTGTAGACGTCGCAGCGCCCGGCGAAGTAGGCATTCAGCACCTCCTCGAGCTTCTCGATCACCACCGGCTTGAACGTCATGCCGTTGGCGCGGAAGTAGTCGGCGAGGTTGAGCTCGGTCGTGGTGCCCGGCTGGACGCACACCGTGGCGCCGTTCAGCGCCTTGGCGCTCTTCACGCCGAGCTTGCCCGGCACCATGAAGCCCTGACCATCGTAATAAATCACTCCGGCGAAGTTGAACCCTAGGCTCGAGTCGCGCGCCGCGGTCCAGGTGGTGTTGCGCGACAGGATGTCGATCTCGCCCGACTGCAGCGCGGTGAACCGCTGCTGCGCGGTGAGCGGCGTGTAGCGCACCTTGGCGGCATCGCCGAAAACCGCGGCCGCGACCGCGCGGCAGAGATCGACGTCGATGCCTCTCCACTCTCCGCGGGAATCAGGCTGCGAGAAGCCGGCGAGCCCGGTGTTCACGCCGCACTGCACGTAGCCCTTCGCCTTCACGGCAGCCAGCGTGGTCTGGGCCGCGGCCCGGTCCGGCGCCGCGGCGAGCACGAGCGAAGCGGCCGTGGCGATCAGAAGCGTCCTCATTATCGAGCCTCCTCCGGTTGACGGGCGGCCGGCGCACCCCAGCCGGCTGCGGGGCTGCCCCGGCGGGAGCATAGCAGCGTCGGGGTAGCCCGTCGGCCCCCGCCGACCGCCCGATCTGCGCTCGTCCGGAAACAATCCATTCGGTCTTCCCGGGCTAATGAATCGCCCGCTCGGCGCACTAACGGGTACCTGAGCGCTGAACGGAACGGTTCTGCGAGGCGCGCAGAAGAAAGCTAAACCCAACCAACCTTATGGATAGGAGTCTTCAAATGAAAGTCAAAGCCCTGATCGCCGCCCTTGGCCTTGCCGCGGTTGCCCCGCTCGCGAACGCCGACACCGCCCAGCTCGAGCTCCTGCCGCGCGTCGGCGGCGCCGAGATCACCCAGTACGCGCCCGCGGTCTCCGCGAACGCGACGCTGGACAGCGCGTTCTTCTACGCCAACACCGGCGGCGTGTCGCCCCAGTAACTGGGCTGCACCCCCCGAAGAAAGCCCGGCCTCGGTCGGGCTTTTTTGCATCGGCTCGCGACGATGACCGAGTGGACCCGTCACCTGCGCCGCCACAAGCGGCTGCGGCGCCGCCCCGCGCCCGCGCCCGCACGCTGCGCCCGCGCGCCGGCACGGCTCGCCCGATCACGCCCGCGCTCCCCGCAGTTCGACAAGCCCGCAGTGCTCAAGGCGGCCCCGCCCAGCGCCCCCGCTGGCGCCGGTTCCCCGCGCCGAGCGCTTCGTGGATCTGCGCTCGTCCGGAAACAATCCATTCGGTCTTCCCGGGCTAATGAATCGCCCGCTCGGCGCACTAACGGGTACCTGAGCGCTGAACGGAACGGTTCTGCGAGGCGCGCAGAAGAAAGCTAAACCCAACCAACCTTATGGATAGGAGTCTTCAAATGAAAGTCAAAGCCCTGATCGCCGCCCTTGGCCTTGCCGCGGTTGCCCCGCTCGCGAACGCCGATACCGCCCAGCTCGAGCTCCTGCCGCGCGTCGGCGGCGCCGAGATCACCCAGTACGCGCCCGCGGTCTCCGCGAACGCGACGCTGGACAGCGCGTTCTTCTACGCCAACACCGGCGGCGTGTCGCCCCAGTAACTGGGCTGCACCCCCCGAAGAAAGCCCGGCCTCGGTCGGGCTTTTTTTGCATCGGCTCGCGACGATGACCGAGTGGACCCGTCACCTGCGCCGCCACAAGCGGCTGCGGCGCCGGCCCGCGCCCGCGCCCGCACGCTGCGCCTGCGCGCCGGCACGGGCGCCTCGCCGACGCGCGAGGATGCGCAGCGCATAATGATGCGGTGAATCGCATCCACGCCTACGCTGCCGTGCTGCTGCTTCTGCTCGGGCCGGCCACCGCAGCTTCGGCGCAGGCCGCCGACGCCGTGCTGTCGTTGGCCGAGCTCGCGAAGCCCGGGCGCGTCCTGGTGTTGCGTCATGCGATCGCGCCGGGCGTGGGCGACCCGGGGCATTTCGTCCTTGGGGACTGCTCGACCCAGCGCAATCTCGACGCTGCCGGACGCGCGCAGGCAGCCGAGCTTGGCCGGCGGCTCGCGCGCGCCGGCATCACGCCGGCCAGGGTCTACTCCAGCCAGTGGTGCCGCAGCCTGGATACCGCACGGCTGCTCGGCCTGGGGCCGGTCGAGGAACTCCCCGCACTCAACTCCTTCTTCGCCCGACCGCAGAACCGCGAGCCGCAGATGTCCGCACTGCGTGCGTTCCTCGCCCAGCTACCGGCCGACGGACGGCCGGTCGTGCTGGTGACGCACCAGGTCGTGATCAGCGCGCTCGCCGGACGCAGCCCGGGTTCGGGCGGCGGCGTCATCCTCGCCCTGGACGGGACGCGCGAACCTCGCGTCCTCGGCGAGCTGGGGGCGAACTGACCGCACCTCACCGGCCGACAATCACCCGCACTTGCCGCTTCCGGGACTGACGAACTCGCCCGTTCCGTCCTCGGGCATGTGCCACAGGCGCGTTTGCGCCCTCGGCTCGCCGCCCTCGTACCGCACGACCACCGCCCGGTAGCAGGGCGCGAGCGACTCGAGCGCGATGCGCCGCAGCCCCTCCTCGGACGCGATGCCGAGCGCAATGACCCGTTTGGCTTACCTCCGCGCCCGCCGTGATCGGCGCGCGCCAGGTCACGAACCCGCGCCCGAGCGCGTGTCCGTCGCGAATTGCCGGCGTCGCACGACAGCGCGGCAGAACGCCGTCGTTGCCGCAAAGAAGGCGGTGCGAAGCCTCGGTGCTCGCTCGTGCGAGACCTGCCCGCGAACAGCGTCACCGGGCGGCGGGAGGCCAGAGTGCGGTTCCGTCCCGACTCGACGACTTACTGGCGCCCGCGTTCGCGGCAACGACTCACCGGAAGACCCGGCTTGCGCGGAGATGGCGCCCGCACAGTTTGCCCCCTGCCGGCGGGCGCTTGGTCAGGTGCGGGTCGCCTCCGGCGCCGCGTCGACCGAGGGCTCGGGCTGCGTGTCGGCGCGCAGCTCGTCGACGGGCGGCGGCTCCGGGCATCTCGACCGCGGTATCGGCCGGCTCGATCTCGTTCGCGATGAAGCCGCCCGACTGGTGCCGCCAGAGCCTGGCGTAGTGCCCGTTCCGCCGCAGGAGCGCCTCGTGCGTGCCTTCCTCGACGATGCGGCCGGCCTCGAGCACGATGAGGCGGTCCATGCGCGCGATGGTCGAGAGGCGGTGCGCGATCGCGATCACGGTCTTGCCCTCCATCAGGCCGAGCAGCTGCTCCTGGATCGCGAGCTCGACCTCGCTGTCGAGCGCGGAGGTGGCCTCGTCGAGCACCAGGATCGGCGCATCCTTGAGCACCACGCGCGCGATCGCCACGCGCTGGCGCTGGCCGCCCGAGAGCTTCACGCCGCGCTCGCCCACGTGCGCCGCGTAGCCCTTGCGGCCCTTCCAGTCCTCCAGCCCGACGATGAAGTCGTGCGCCTGCGCCTTGCGCGCGGCGGCCTCCACCTCGGCGTCGGTCGCGCGCGGCCGGCTGTAGCGGATGTTGGCGGCGATCGAGCGGTGCAGGAGCGAGGTGTCCTGCGTCACCATGCCGATCGCCGCGCGCAAACTCTCCTGCGTGACCTGCCCGATGTCCTGCCCGTCGATGCGGATCGCGCCCTGCTCGAGCTCGTAGAAGCGCAAGAGCAGGTTCACCAGCGTCGACTTGCCCGCGCCCGAGCGTCCCACCAGGCCGACGCGCTCGCCGGGGCCGATGGTGAAGGCGAGGTCGTCGAGCACCGGCGGGCCTTCGCGCCGGCCGTAGCGGAACGTCACGTGCTCGAAGCGGATCTCGCCGCGCGAGACCTCGAGCGGCCGCGCGCCCGGCCGGTCGCCTCCGCTGTGCGGCACGGCGATCGTCTGCATGCCCTCCTGCACGACGCCGATGTTCTCGAAGATGCCGGTCACCTCCCAGCTCACCCAGCCGGCGACGTTCGAGATCTGCCAGGCGAGCGGCAACGCGGTGGCGACCACGCCCGCGCTCACCGTCCCGTTCGCCCACAGCCACAGCCCGATCGCCGCGGTGCCGGTGAGCAGGGCCGCGTTCATCACCGCGAGCGCGAACATGAACTGCGAGATCAGCTGCATGTGGGCGGCCATTGCGCCCTGGTGCTCGTCGATGACCTCGCGCACGTAGGCGTCCTCGTCGGCGAGCCTGGCGAAGAGCTTCACCGTGAGGATGTTGGTGTAGCTGTCGACCACGCGCGCCATGACGTGCGAGCGCGCCTCGGAGCTCGCGCGCGCGAGGTCGCGCATGCGTGGCACGAAGTGGCGCAGGAACACGACGTAGCCGGCGAACCAGAGGAGCGTCGGCAGCGCCAGGCGCCAGTCCGAGAGCGCCATCAGCACCAGCGCGGTCACGCCGTACGCCACGATGTACCAGACCGCACGGATCGCCGCCATCACGCTCTCGCGCAGCGCGTTCGCGGTCTGCATCACGCGGTTGGCGATGCGCCCGGCGAAGTCGTTCTGGAAGTACGGCCAGCCCTGGCGCACCACGTGCCAGTGGCTCTGCCAGCGGATCAGGCTGGTGGCGCCGGGGATCAGCACGTTGTGCCGGATCGACACGTCCAGGAACAGCGCGAGCGGCCGCCCGAAGAGCACCAGCGCGATCATCGCCGCGAGCAGCGGCCACTGCGCGACGAGCGCCGCCTGGCGGTCGGCGCTCTCCATCAGCGACACCAGCCGGCCGATGAACACCGGGATCACGGTGTCGATCAGCGCCACCGCGAGGCTGGTGACGAACATCAGGCCGTACCAGCGCTTGGTCTGCCGGACGAAGTGCCAGTAGAACGCGGCGAGCCCCGCCGGCGGCGCGCCTGGACCGGTCGTCGCGGTGCCGCGGATGCGCGACTGGAGATACCTGTACATCGTGGGGCGGATCGCGAAGCTGCTGCGCCTTGGTGAACTTTCCAGTGTACCGCGACTGCAGTGTCCTTTTCCGGGCCGATTGCCGCGCGTGCGCGCAACTGCTAGGCTTCGAGCGCTTCCGCGGCGCGAGGCACCGGGTCGGGATGGCCCTTCCAGGCAACACTGTCTACGACGCGCTCGTGGTGGGCGCCGGTCCGGCGGGCGCCCACCTCGCCCGCCTGCTCGCCCGGACCGGGCGGCGCGTCGCGCTCCTCGACAAGTCGCGCGTCCCGCGAGACAAGACCTGCGGCGGCGGGCTCTCGCGCAAGGCGATCGCGCTCCTCGACTGCGACGTGGCGCCGACGGCTCACGCGTGGATCAAGGGCGCGATCCTCACTTTCGGCCACCGGCTCACCCGCGTCAGGGAGTTCGAGCAGCCGGCGGGTTGCAACGGAGCTGCGCAGCGAGTTCGATCATCTTCTGGTCAGGCAGGCCTGCGGCGCCGGCGCGCGGCTGCTCGAGGCGACCGCCTTCCTCGACCTTCGCTTCCGCGGCGATCTGGTCGAGGTGACGACGAGCCGCGGCACGCTCGCGTGCCGGCGGGTGTTTGCCGCCGACGGCGTCGCGAGCGCGGTGCGCGCGAAGCTCTTCGGCAGGCGGGCGGTCGCCTACGTCCCGGCGCTCGAGGCGCTGGTGCGCGTGCCGGCCGCCGCACACGAGCGGTTCGCCGAGCGCGTCGTGCTCGACTTCGGCGGCATGCCGCACGGCTACGGCTGGATCTTCCCGAAGCGCGACCACCTCAACGTCGGCGTCTACTCGCCCTTCGGCGGCAGCGCGCTGCGTGCGCACCTCGAGCGATTCATGGCGCGCTGCCCCGAGCTCGGCCGCCGCCGCGCCATCGAGCACCGCGGCTTCGCGATCCCGCTGCGCAACGCCGCCGGCGTCTTCGAGCACGGCCCGGTCGCGCTCGTTGGCGACGCAGCCGGACTCGCCGAGGCGATCTTCGGCGAGGGCATCTACTTCGCGCTCGCGAGCGCGGCGCTCGCGGCGCAGGCCGAGACCGAGTGCGAGCGCGGCGCGGCGCCGCTTCGCTACAGCGCGCTGCTGCGCGCGCGGCTGCTGCCCGAGCTGCGCGCGGCGTGGTGGCTCGCGCGGCTCCTTTTCGCCTGCCCCGAGTTCTCGTTCGGCCACCTCGTGCGCAACGACCGCGCGAGCGACCTTTTCGCCGGCGTGATCACCGGCGAGACGCGCTATCGCGATTGTCTGCGCCAGATCCTGCTCGCGGCGCCGAAGTGGCTGTTCCGGGAGCGGACGCCACATGAGCTTCCCCCGCTCGGGCCCGGCGTGCCCGGTTAGGAAACCGCCGGTCCGGTCACCCCCGGACGCGGGGATCCAGGAAAGCGCCGACTGCTCACGGGCGCACGCCCCCCGGCGCGCGCGGGGATGACGGGTTGCCCGCCGATCAGCGGACTTTCACACGGCCTGTTGCGCGGGAATGACAAGCTCCTCCGCGGTCGGTCTGCTCCGCCTTCGCCGGAACGACGCCCGCCTCAGGTGTTCGAGAGCATCTTGATCAGGTTCGGCATGCCGCTGCCCTGGATGTACGGGTCGCGGCCGAGGTCGGTGCAGTTGCCGAGCAGGATCCGCTTGACGCGCTCCGGGTAGCCGACGAACTCCTTGCGGATCGAGAGGAAGGCGGCGAGCAGCCCCGCCACGTGCGGCGTCGCCATGCTGGTGCCGCTCATCTCGATGTAGAGATCGCGCGCGGTGGGGTTCGCCTTCTTCCTGAACGCGTGGTACGCGGAGAGGACCTGCTCGCCCGGAGCCACCAGGTCGGGCTTGCGCCGCCCGTCGGCGGTCGGACCGCGCGACGAGAAGAACGACACGCCGTAGGTGTGCGGGCGCGACTTGTGGATCGAGCCGATCGCGATCGCCTCCTCGAGGTTGGCCGGATCGCCGATCGAGAGATCCATGTTGGCCGGCACCTCGCCACCCTCGGCCTTGAGCAGTGCGTAGCCCTCGTTGCCGGCGGCGAGGCACACGAGCACCCCCTGGTTCCACAGCCGCCGCAGCTCCTGGCAGAGCGGCGTGTGGCCGCAGCCGTACACGCTCGGGTCGAAGCCGCCGCCGAGGCTCAGGTTGACGCCGTGGACGAGGAGCTGCCCGGCGCGCTCGTTCAGCTCCGCGACCTTGTCAAGCGCCTTGATGATCCAGGAGTCCTGCCCGTTGCCGCCGTCGTCGAGCACCTTGAAGCCGTAGAGCTTCGCCTGCGGCGCCATCCCCTGGAGCTCGACCGCGTCGCCGCCCGCCTCGAGCGGCACCTTCATCCGGCCGGCGATGATCCCGGCGACGTGGGTGCCGTGCCCGTTGCCGTCGAGCGCGGCGAAACCCTGCTCCCCGGGAAGCAGCTCGCGCGCCTCGCCCTGCTGGGTGCAGTCCCACTGCGCCACGACGTTCGCGAACTCGGCGAAGTGCGGATGATCCGCGCGGATGCCGGTGTCGAGCACCGCCCAGTTGATGCCGCGGCCGGTCGCCTGGTAGCCGATGCTCGCCGGGCGCGCCTGGATCGTGTGGGTCGACTCGTGGATCAGCGCGCGCTTGCTCGCGTTGCGCCAGACCTTCTCGATCTTGAGGTCGAAGAAGAGCGTGCGCAGGCTCTCGAGCTCGAGCCGGGTGAGCTTCGCCGCGACGAAACGGCGCATGAGGTCGATCTCGGCCTCGGCCACCGGGTCGCCGGTCGTCTCGACCAGTTGCGCGATGGTCGACCGCACGCGCTCACGGATCGCGTCGAGCGAGCCGCCGGCCGACGTTCCGGCATCGGGCGCGCGCAGCTGGATGAGCGTCGGATGCCGCGCCTCGCGACGCCCGTTCTCGATGTCGCGCACGAGATCCTTCACGAGCACCGCGCGCCCGGTGATCTGGGCGAACGCGTGGCCGACCACCTCGCGCACCGCCTCGCGCGCGAAGCCGGTGCGCAAGTAGCCGGTCGCCGAGTGCGGATGGCGCGGCGAGTCGGGGTTGAGGCCGACCCCGGCGTGGTTCTCGATCGTGCCGCCCTCGAAGTCGTTCGAGATGTCCGGGTCGGCCGCGACCGGATCCAGGCGATCGGCGATGTTCACCCAGCGCGCGACGCACTCCGGCACCTCGAGCGGGCCCCACTCCTTCAGCACGTCCTGCACCTCGTCGAGGCCGAGCGGCGAGCCGAGCGTCAGGAAGAGGCGCACGTCCGCGTCGGCCCTGGCGAGCCGCCTGAGCACGTTGTAGGCGATCATGGTGCCCTGGCTGTGCGCAACGACGACGAACGGCCCGCCGCCCGCGCTCAGCCGGTCGACGAGCGTCTGCTCCATCCTCGCCCGGCGATCCGGGTGGAACAGGAAATCGTTGACGTCGCGCAGGAACGTGCTCGAGAGAAACCGCGTCACGAGCTTGCGCAGGAACGGCGGCAGCGGAAGGATCTTCACATGGACGTCGCGCGCCGCGGGTCCGGCCGGCGGCACTGCGCCCGCGAGGATGCGCCCCGAGAGCTTGCGCAGCATGCGCTGCTCGGCCGGATCGGTCGTGAGCGTGCGGATCTCGGCGTCGAGCGCCGCCGCGGCATCGAACTCGCGCCCCGCGGCGAGCGCGGAGGCCGCGGCGACGCCGCTGCTCGCGCTGCCGGCGAGCCCGCCTTCGTCCGAGATCGTGTCGCCCGCCGAGCAGTCCTCCGCGAGCGGCTCCGGGTAGTACTCGCGGTTCGCCCAGTACGCCATGCGCGTCCGGTCGCCCATCTCGACGCCGAAGAGCCCCGTGTCCCACTGGCACTTGAGGATCGAGGCCTCGGGCTTGTTGCCGATGCCGTGAATGAAGATCACCGTCTGCGCGGCCGGCTGGACCCCCGACTTCACCGTCAGGGGAGCGCGCACCGGCGCCGGCCGGCGTCGAGGCCTTGCGCCGGCGCCGGCCGGCGCCGAGAGCTTCAAGCGCTCGAGACGCGCGCTCTTCTTGCGTGCTGTGGCCGACTTGCGGGAACCCTTGGCGCTCGATCTCGCGGCGCGCTTTGCCATGGCCATCCCCCGAACTCGAGCGTGGATAGACAGCGACGTGCAAGGTACGATACCACGAGGATGCGCGCCCTCAATCCCGAAAGCATGGTCGCCGTCCCCGCACGAGAACCGCCGTCATCCCCGCGAACGCGGGGATCCACTGGGCCCTCGACCGGGCCGGAGACGCATTGCGCGCTCCCGCCCCCGACAATCTCCTTCGGGAGCAGGCTTCGCGAGCGCGACGTACCCTTCAAACCCGCTTGCGCCGGTCGGAAAACGCGACCAACTCCGCGCGCACCTCGTCGATGTTCGCCTTGATCCGGGCCCGGACTTCCTCGGGGACTTCCCGCGTGAGCTCCTCCGCGATCGCGGCTTGCCGCTCGACGCTCGCGAGCAGGTCCCGGCGCAAGCGCTCGATCCTGGCCGCGAGCTCGTGCAGCGTCGGCTGGCTCGCAATCGTTGCGGCGGCGCCCCGGGGCTCCCCCGGCAGCGCGACGACTTCAGCACGGCGGCGCATCAGGCGTACCGCCGGATGCGCCGGTGGCGGTGCCCGACGGTGGTGAGCGCAGCGTCGCGCGCCATCACCGCGCAGGTGCTCGGTCCCTTGCCGAGCGCGTTCAGCGACGCCTCGCCGAGCGCGCGCTCGATTCTGCGACGCCCGCGCTCGTCGAGGTAGAAGACGCTCGGACCGCGGGGCTGGTGCTCGGCGCGGCGGAACGCGAGGCGCGTTGCGCGCCCGGCGTCGTCGATGCCGCGCGGCCTGATGCGCGTGCGCGCATGCGCGGTGCATTGGGGCGGAACACTGCCGGCCTCCATGGACGCCTCCCTGCCGAAGAAGGCTCCCCCTTTTGGCCGGCATTGTAGAGTGGCATTCGCGCCGCGGCCCGGCGAAATTGCGGCTCGACGGCCCAAGCGGATGATTTTCCGGAACCGGTTGCGAAGTAGTGCGCACGATCGAGCCGTGCCTACGGGGTACCGCACGCATCCCGCCCCTGGCCGCCGTCTGCGGCCCGCACGCGACGCGGTCGAGGAAGTCTGCCCGGCACGCACCCGCGTCTCACCGATACGTGTCGCCGCAAGGACCTGCGTCCACCCCTAGGACCCGACCGAGCATCGCTCCGACGAAACCTTCGTCCCCCGGACGCACCGCTTCGGCGGGACGCGGGTTGACGCCCGAGGGATCGCCTGCCTGCTCGCGCGAGGCATCACCTTCCCGCTGCGATGCGGTGCGAGCATGCGCAATCAACGGCTTGCCGGATGCCCGGCTTCGCGGAGAAGACTGATGCACAGCGCTCCCAGACGCGATCTCGGCAAGATCGCAGCCCTGCTCCCGAGGGCGCGACGAATGGAGTCCGACAGCGGTGCGCGCGGCCCGCGCAGCCATTCGGCCGCATCCGCAATCTTGCGAGGAATCCCGCTGGCCGCTCGGCGTCCGCAGGGCCGCTCGCCGAGCAGCGCAGCGCTCGCCGGCGCGCAAGTACCGCTCGAGGTGTCACGCCGCGAGCGCGGTCTGCGCCCGCCAGGGGTCGAACTCCGGCGGCAGCAGCTCGAGGATCGCCTGCCCCGGCATGCCGTAGACGTCGTAGGTCACGTCGAGCTGCTGGAGCACGCGCACGAAGCGGCGCACCGTGCCCGGCGCGGCATTCGACTGCGCGCCTCGCCTCGGCAGGCCGCGCGCTCGCTCGAGGTAGAGCCCATTCAGCGCCTCGAGCACGCCGCGGCTCGCGATGAGATCGGTGCGGCTCGTGATCTCCTGGTACACCTGCTGCTCGACGTGCAGCGGTCCCGAGAGCACGAGGATCGCGTGGCCCCGATGGCGGCGGTAGACCGCATACGGCCCGTAGAGCAAGTGCCGGTAGCGATAGCGGAAGCTGAAGTCCGGCACGTGGCGGTAGTCGAGCCCGGGACGGCGCGCACCCTCGGCGCGCGGCGGGCACACCTGGTCGAAGTAGTAGAGCGAGAGCCACGCCCACAGGCCGCGGTTGCCCTCCACCTCCTCGGGCGGGAGCGGCGCGAGCCGCCGCCACAGGTACTCGCCGGCGCTCCAGCGCATCGCGAAGCGCTCGCGCTCGACCGTCGCCTCGGCCGAGAGCGCGGTGCTCGCCTGCGGGTCTTCGAGCAGCGCGGCGGGCGGCGCCTCGCGCGCCCCCTCGCGCACCCGCGCGAGATAGGCGCGAAACTTCTCGAGCCCCGCCGGCGTGAGCGCGCGCACGAGCTCGGTCATCAGAGCGCCCCTCGCCCGAGCGCGCGTTCGAAGCGCACGCGCGCGTCGCGCGCGCGGCAGAACGCTTCCACCGCCTGGTCGATCCACTGCGTCTTGCGCGCGGCCGCCTCCTCGCCCACGCCCTGCGGCGGCGCCTCCACGCCCGGCAGCGCGCAGGCGTAGCGCAGCCACAGGCTCGTCCAGTCCGACGCATCGAAGTCCGGGTCGGCCTGGTCCTCGTCGAAGAGCACCGCGTGCAGGATCTGGCGCACCACCTCGGGATAGACGAGTGCGAGGAACGGAGTCGGCCGAGCGCGCGGCCTCGCCCACGTCGGCGATGCGGCGGTTGAGCTCCAGCACCGGCCAGTCGGTGAGCTCGAGCCGCCACACGCGCTCGCCGAGATCGGTGAGCTCCACCGGCAGCAGCGGCTGCTTGCGCGTCTCGTCCTCCTCGGGCCTGAGCGGCGAGGAGCTTGTCGGCCACCGCGAGCAGGAGCCCGTGGCGGTCGTCCACCACCTGTGAGGCGGAACTTCGGCAGCGGGCTCCGCGTGATCTCGGCCAGGCGCAGGTCGGCCGGGGTCTCGCGCTTCGCGACCGTGCCGAACGCGAAGCGCATGTAGGAAGTGGCGTTGTAGGCCTCGACGTACACGCGCGAGGCGGGCGGGAAGTCGAATTCGCCGAGGTCGTAGTCGGCGTCGAACGCCCACACCCCGCCCGCCGCCGGCACCAGGCGCACCGTCACCTTCGCGCGCGGGATGCGCCGGCGGCCGGTGAAGTTCAGGCGCCGCATCATGGCGCCGCCTCCTCGTCGAGCGGGACCGCCTTCACCCGCACGTCGCGGCGCGGATCGAAGCCGCGCACCGCAGAGCCGCGAAGCCCGGCGCGTCGATGCGCAGCACGATCGTGTTCCCCGCGCGGCGCAGCACCTCCGCGCCCGCGGCCTCGAGCGCGAACCGCGACCCGGCGAGATCGAAGTCGAACGGCTGGTAGAGCGCGAACGGGTTGCCGCGGCGCACCTCGTAGGCCGCCTGCACCGCCGCGAAGCGCGGCACCGCGCCCACCGCGCCCGCGCCGCTCAGCCGGAAGCCGCCGGCGAGCTTCTGCAGCAGGAACTGGCGGTCCTTGCCGACCGTGTCGACCTCTTTCGTCGGGCCGCTGCCGTCCGAAGCCGGCGCGCTCGGCGCGGCGCGCGTCGCGCTCGGCGATCGCCGCCTCGGTCGGCACGTCGAGCGCGAAGAGGTGCCGGAGCAGCGTGAAGTCGCGCCCCGCCGCCGGCCGCGTGAGCACGCGCACGATCTCGCGCGGCGCACCCTTCACGTAGCGCAGCGTGAAGGGCCCGTGCCGGTAGCGCTCCTTGAAGCGCGGCGAGCGCTCCTGCCACTCGGTGTGCGCCGGGTTCTCCGAGTCGCCGAGTAGCCCCGAGAGCGCGCGCTCGCGCACGTGCACGATCGCGCGCACGCCGGCCTGCACGGGGCTGCGCACCCCCGCCACCGTGATGCCGTCGCGCACGAAGTGCTCCTCGCCGCCGGCGAGCGCGTCGTCGCGCTCGAGATAGACGTCGAAGGCGGCGAGCGAGGCTTCGCCCGCGGCGGGCTTCACCCACACCGGCACCTCGACCGCGACGCGCTCGCCGCGCGCGAACGCTTCGCGCAGCGGCGCGAGCGCGGTCTCCAGCGCCGCATCGCCCGTCCAGCGCGGCGCGGTGGCCGCGCTCGGCTCGGGCAGGCGCACGCGCCGCCGCGCGCCGTGCACGAGCCCCCATTGCGCGAGCTCGACCAGGCGCGCGAGCGCGAGCCCCTCGCTCCAGCCCGCGCGCCCGAGCACGCGCGGCAGCGAGTCGGCGTCCAGCACCTCGCGCCGGCCGTCGTGCACCACCTCCACCTCGAGGTCGCCGGCGAGGATCGGCACGAAGTAGTGCCGCACCACCGAGGGCAGAAACGCCGCCGGATCGAGCTCGGCGTCCGGATAGGGCACCACCACCGAGAGGCCGGGCGCGCGCCCGCGCGCAAGCCCGAAGTCGGCGCAGAACGCCTCCACCCGCGTCGCGTCCTCGACCGGCAGCGCGAAGTCGCCCTCGAAGGCGCCGAAGTACCCGTAGGGGTAGTAGCGCGCGCCGGCGAGCTTGTGGATCCGAAGCACCGCTTGCCCCATCAGCAGGCGCCGCCCGTCGTCGCGCCGCGCGGTCACCGCGAAGAACGCGTTCAGCCGCGAGGTCGCCGGGAAGACCGTCTTGCCCAGGCCCCAGCGCCCGAGATCGGTCGCGCCCTTGCGCGAGCGCCCGACGTTGCGCCAGAAGTAGTAGAAGTCGTTCCTCGGCGCCTCCGCGCCGAGCGCCTCGTCCTCGCTCTGGCGCGGATCGCCCTGCAGCCCGCGCGTGCCGAAGTCCTCGATCGCGACGAAGTCGAGCGGCGCGCCCTCCTCGGGCAGCTGCGCAAGCCCGCTGCGGTCGGCGGCGAGGTGCGGCCACAGCCCCGCGAGATAGCGCGCCGCGCGCTCGGCCGGAATCCCCGCCCCCCGGCGCCGAGAAGGCGATGCGCACCCGCGCCCGCTCACCCGGCGCGCGCGCGTCGAGCGAGTTCTGGATCGCCTCGCGCACCAGCGCGTCCGCGAGGCTCTCGAGCGCCTCCGTCGAGAAGAACTCGCTCTCGATCGGGTCGATGTTCATCTCGCCGGGGTGCATCCGGCGGAATTGCCACGCCGGTGGCTGACTCACTCGAACTCCCTCCACCGCTCCACGCAGATCGTCGTGCCCTCCGGTCGAGTTGCGCAGCGGCCCGCCATCCAGTGCTCCCGCTCCGTGTACCAGGGGCGCGGAATCGCGATGCAGCGCCTCAAGCTCGAAGCCGCGTGATCCGCGTGCGCCGAGGCTGGAGCACGATGAACGCTCCCCGGAGACTTTCGCCTTCGCGCTGCACCAACTGCACGACGCGCGTCGCAAGTGCAGAGCGCGCCGACGCGGGAGAGCGGATCAGGACCACGCCGACCGATTCGCGGTTCGCCGCGAAGACGAGCTGTCCGAAGTCCTTGTCCTCGGTAAGGAGCACGCGCGCTTCCCGTACCGAGAGGGCGACCACTTCGTCGTCGGTCGCGCCGGGAGCGCGTTCGAGCACGGCCAGAACGTCGAACCGCGCTGCGCGCAACGCTCGGACCGCCAAGAAATCGCAGCTCTCGTCCGCAAGGAGTTGGACGCTCACCGCACGACCCGGAGGGGGACTTCAATCGGCGGCTGCGGTTTCCTCGTGCGCGACGGCATCGGCGGCGAACAGCATCGCCGCCCGAATGTCCTCGCGGGTGAGGTTCGGATGGGCGTCCAGAAGCTCGGCCTCGCTCGCACCCTCGCCGAGCTTCCGCAGGATCCGCTCGACCGGAATCCGGGTGCCACGGATCACCGGCTTTCCCAGCATGATCTTCGGATTGATCTCGATTCGCTCGTTTGCGGCCATCGCCCCTCCACATGCCCAGGCGTCGGGCGTCGCGACCCGGACAGGCTCCAGAATAGCACTGCCAGACGCAAGCGGCCCCTGCGGCGCCAAGATCACCGCGGGACAACCGTCCTGGTCGGGAGCCCGCGCGCGCCGAGCGAGTTCTGGATCGCCTCGCGCACCAGCGCGTCCGCGAGGCTCTCGAGCGCCTCGGTCGAGAAGAACTCGCTCTCGATCGGATCGATGTTCATCTCGCCGGGGTGCATCCGGCGGAACTGCCACTGCGGCATACGGGTCCAGTCTACGCGACTGCGCTCGTCCTGCGCGAGGCCGCGACTCATGGGTGCTCGGTTCCCTCGTTCAGAACGGCCAGATACCATACCGGTCGTAAACGAAGAGCCGGTTCCGCCGCTTCCCGGTGAGCTCGCGCGCAACCGCCAGCTCGACGAGCAGCTCCATCCCCGACGAGGCGGCGGGGAACGACAATCCGGTCGTCCGGCAAACTTCCGCCAGCGATACGACCGGCCGCGCCTTGAGCGCATCGAGAAACGGATGAATCGTTTCGAACTGAACGCGCGCAATCCCCTGCGCGCACAAGCAGTGAATCCGCAGTCGCGTACAGAAAGCGCTCGAGCGCGGCCATGCACTCTGGCACGCGGGCATGCGGGGGCGGCACGAATACGGCATTGCCCGGTCGGGTGCCGCCGATCCGGTTCTGCGAACGGCCCTGTTTTGCCGCGCTTCACCCTCCATGCCGCATTCAGCAATGCTGGATTGGGCTCCGAATCATTAAGACTTTGCATCGAGGTCTGAATAGCTGAGCGCGCGACTGCAAGCTCTGCGCACGGACTGACGTGGCTTGCGGCGACGTCGCCGCAGCCCTGCGGCGCCGAGCTGCGACCGAAACCTCGCGAGCGGGCGCGGCACACGCGGGGTTCGGGCGCGGCCGGGCGCTGGGCACGAACGAAGCCGGCGAGTGGGCGACCTTGCCGGGAATGCGGGGTAAGGCGATGGATCCGCGCGCGTGCCCGGCGTGGTTACGCTTGACTCCGGTGCCAGGCGCCAACCGCCGTTCCGGTACGGGCGCGTCCTACCGGGCAGACCGGACAAACCTGGTTCGGTCCTCGGCGAGCGCCTTGTAGGCGCGATCGCGCTCCGCGTCATCCAGAAACCTCGTCTCGCGGAACCGGCTTTCGATCGTCGGCGCCGAGAGAAGACCGGCGGCGAGGCCCGCCTGGATCCACTCGCGATCACGCGGTTCGCCACGTGCATACTTCGAGACTGCGGCATCGTTGAGATCGAGGAAGAACACGACGATGCCGTTCCGGAGCGGCACTTTCACGAGTCGATACTCCCACTGCGCCGGGAGGGTGGGAAGCTCGGGCGAGATGGGATCCAGGAAATACCCGTGACTCGCGTCGAACGGACTACCTTCCCCCAGGCTTTGGGTCAACTCGAAGACGCGGCCCGGGTCCTGACGCGTGTAGCAATCGACGTCGATCGACACGAGCATTCGCGCAGGGATCTCTCTTCCCTGCGCGACGCCGAGTATGGACAAGCTCCCGACAACGACGAATTCCGTATGCTGGGTGAGCTTCCTGGCTTGGTTGAAGAGCTCTTGCAGATGGCCTAGTTCCATGCCCAGGACCAAGGCGAATTCTGAAACAGCGCATCCTCCCATTCGCCAAGCGCGGCCATTGCCTGGGCAAGCTTGCGCGGCGGCATTGCAAGAAGCTCCGCCCAGCGTTCGATGTAGTACGGACTGCAGGATCGCTTGCTACGCCACAGCGCGACGCGCGCGCGAGCCTTCTCCACCATCGCCGCGGCCGCTTGTTGATCGTCGGCCAGCGCGATGGCCAGCCGCAAGTGCCGGTTACGCTGGTGTTCGAGTTTCCTTGCCTGCTCGGCGCGAGCAAGCCTCCGCGCGTCGTCGCGCGCCGGGTGGTCGAGGACTTCTGCGTGGATATCGAGCGCGCGCAACAGCCGCTCGATCGTGTCCGTTTGCACGGGGTGCGGTTTGCCCTGCTCGAGCCGCGACAGGACTGCGCGCGACACGCCGGCCGCAGCGGCAAGCTCTTCCTGCTTCAGCCCTTTACGCGCTCTCTGCGCCTTGATGAGCTGTCCATACTGCTCGGCAAGCATTGGCGTACTCATTGGGAAACTTCGTACATTATAGTAGACATCAGACGCGAAGTCATTCTGGAAGGTTCCACCCAAGATCAGACGCGCTTAAAGGCGGCCCGGGAAGAATTTCCTATTTCTTTTCAGTTATGTATCTGACCAGAACGACCGCCGCTTCAGGTGGCGGCCGCCCGAGTACACTCGCCGACGGGGATCACGTCTGGATCCGCGGGGCGCAGAATGACGCCCTCTGGGACTGAACCGATGACCCGAGACGACCTCCTGAAGCGTATCTGGATCGACCCCGCCCGCTGCGGGGGACGGCCGTGCATCCGCGGGCACCGCATCTGGTATCGAACGTCGAATTCCGGGTCGTAGTCGGCAGTACTTGCCCCCTTCAGATGCAGCGAACGCGGCCAGGAACTGTCGCTCCCGAGCCGGCCGGTCAAGCAGCCCGCTTCTCGATCGGTTTCACGGCGAGCCGAAGCCCGGTCGCTTTGAGCAGTGCGTTCAGGCTGCGAAGTTCCGGATTGCCTGTCTTGGAGAGCATCTTGTACGTCGCCTCGCGAGTGAGCTTCGCTCTGCGGGCGATCGCGGCGATACCGCCCTGCGCCTGGGCAACTTGGCGCAGCGCCAGCATGATCGCGGCCTGGTTGCCGCCCTCGATCACAGCCTCGAGGTATGCCGCGGCCTCCGCCGGGTCCTTGAGCTGCTCGATGAGCCAGGACTCGTAAGGCAGGCTAGCGGCGGGCGCGCGTCTTTTTCCGCGCAGTCCGCGCCTTGTAGTCCGCGAAGTACTCTTTCGCACGGTCGATATCCTTCTGCTGCGTCCGCTTGTCTCCTCCGCAAAGGAGAAGAACCACTACCTGTCCCAGCCGGGCGAAATAGGCCCGGTATCCCGGGCCCCAATCGATTCTGAGCTCGAGCACACCTTCGCCCACCGGCTCGGTATCGCCGAAGCTGCCAACCGCGACACGGGCAATGCGCGCCTCGATCCGCGCGCGCGCCTGCCGGTCCTTCAGGTCCCGCAGCCATTCGACGAATGGCTGCTCGCCGGTCGGGGTCTGGTAATAGCGAAGCTCGATGGCCATTGTAATTTATAGTTAACAGAGAAGTCAACGCGAGCCTACGCCCCTTCAACCGTCGGGCGAGCGGGAACCGCGGAATAGACGCATCGCGCGCAGTTTCGCGCCCGGGGTGGCTCAGCGAATGAGCCACGCCTCGCAGCACGGCCGCACAGATGGCAGCGAGCCTACCTTGGCTGCAAAGTCCAGAGAAAACGCACAGGGCCTGTATCCTTCGGACGCCTCTACCTGTGACACGCCCAGCGCCGGTACGCCTCGATCCACTCCGCGCCCGCGGGTAACGGGGTGGGCAAGGGCAAGTCGAGGATCGCGATTGCCTGGCGTGTTCGCCCGCGCGCGCAGATGGCGACGATCTCCTCGGCGTCGTTCAGGTCGACGCGTTCAACCGTGACCTCGCACCCGAGGACCTGCGTCTTGAACGGCAGCTCGAGGCTCTCGTCGATCATCGTATAGAGGGCGGTCCGCTGCTCCGACTCGTTGTACGCATCGACGACTGCTTCCTCGACGAGTCGGTCGAGCTTGCGCGGATTCACGGACGGTCGGGCGCGTCTTTCCTTCGAACGGTTTCCAGGCGGCTTGCTCACCCGACAGGCGATGGCCGCTTGACTCGAAGCTTCCGGTCGCTCAGCACGGCGAAACAGCCTGCGAGAGCGTCCAGTGGATGCTCGTTGGCGGCCCAAGTCACCCGTTCGATGAGCGCATTCGCCCCGGGTGCGCGTAGCCGCACAACCAAGATGCCAGGATGCGACCCGGGCGCGAACTGGCGAACATCCGAAAAGTCGAGATCCTGCGTGATGAAGAAGCGCCCGGCGCCTCGCACCGCCGCCCAGACGTCGGGGTCGGGCTTGCCGGTGAGCTTCTCGGCGGGAACGGTGTCGACCTCGTGGCACAATGCTTCCAGCAGCGCGACGAGACGTGCGGGCATGATCTCGTCGAGCTTGACCTTCATGCCACGGAAGGCGCCGGCGGCACGGGGAGATCCTCTTCGGCCGAGGCAGCGGCGAACGCGATCACGGCCTTGACTGCCGCGTCGTCGAGCGTGGGAAAGTCGCGGAGAATCTCGGCGACCGTCATCCCTTCGGCCAGGCTCGCCAAAACCGTTCGCACCGTAACGCGCGTCCCGCGCACGACCGGCTCTCCGCCGCAGATCGCAGGATCGCGCACGATGTGCGCCTGGTAATCGATGGCCACTGAGGCACTCCTCTATCTGGTCTTGCCCGTAAGGCTACCCGAACTTCCGTCTTCTGCCCACGGACCACGCTTCGCCGACATGGCGAATCGCGCACCGCGTCGTTACCGTGCGCGCCAATTTCTCCTCCGTTCCGGTCAGGACCGCCGCGCCCGCGGCTTCGGCCGGGGCGGCGTGGACACCGGCGCGCTCTCCTCGGCCGGGCGCAGCGCGAGGTCGCGGGCGAGCGCGCCGGCCGCCTGGTAGAGTGGCGCGAGCACCTCGGCCGGGGGTTCGTCGAGCGACCATGACGGCGGCGCGCCGAGCTGGCGCAGGAGCGTCGCGGACGACGCGGGCGGCTCGATCCGGAAGTGGAGGTTGAGGGGCGGGCCGCGGTGCCGCTCGTACTCGGCCGGATCGCGTTTCGCGAGCGAGACGAAGGGAATCTGCGCGGCGCCGGGTGCCGCGCGCTCGGCGCCATCCGCCGCACCAGCCGCACCCGCGCGGCGCTTGCGCAGCGCGCCGAGCACGTCCTCCTTGCTGCGCCCGCGCAGCTCGAAGAGGAGGAACGGGTCTTTGTCGAAGGCCTCGCCCAGAACGTAGTGCGTCGCGGCCACGTGCTTGCAGGGATTGGCCCAGTCGGGACAGGAGCAGTCGGTCTCGAGGTCCTTTTCCGTTGCGGGAAAGAGGCTACGCCCGGCGGCGTGAAACACGCCGTCGATCTCCGTCGGCATCTGCCCGGCGAGGAGCTCGGCGGCGAAGAGGGCTTGCCTCGCCATCTCGCCGATCGCCTTGTCCCACGCGGCAGGAGCGAGCGGCGCGATTCGCAACGTGACCTTGTACGGCGTCGCGCGCGAGCCGGTGACGCGCGCGGTGACCTTGCCCGGCGCCACGACGAGATCGTGCACGCGTCCGGCGCGCGCGTAGGTACGTCCGCGCGCGAGACGGTTCGAGTAGTTCGACGAGAGCCGCTCGAGCGCCTCGATCCAGCGCCGGCCCCACCACGTGGCGCCGACGCGCTTGACCTTGATGCCACGCTCCGGCGGCGGCCGCTTGGGCGCGGGCGTCGGGAACGGGCTCCAGCGACTCCACCGGCTCATGGGCGCCTTGCCACGCGCGCAACCTTGCCGCGCTGCCGCGATACCGGGCCGGGTTCGCCGCCGTCCGCCTCTTCCCGGTCGGCTTCGCCCGCGGCAATGACGGCGTCCGGGGCGAGCGCGAAGAGCTCGCGCAGGCCGCGGTCGTCGAGCTCGGTGATCCACTGCTCGCCGCCGCCGACGATGCGTGCGGCGAGGTCGCGCTTCTCCTCGAGCATCCGGTCGACCTTCTCCTCGACGGTGCCCGCGGCGAGGAGCTTGTGCACCTGTACCGCGCGGCGCTGGCCGATCCGGTAGGCGCGGTCGGTCGCCTGGTCCTCGACCGCCGGGTTCCACCACCGGTCGAAGTGGAAGACGTGGTTCGCGGCCGTGAGATTGAGGCCCGTCCCGCCCGCCTTCACCGACAGCACGAAGATGCGGGGCCCGTGCGGGTCCTCCTGGAAGCGGCGGACCATGGCGTCGCGGGCCGCGCGCGCAACGCCGCCGTGCAGGAACGGCACCTCGGCGCCGAACGCGCCCGCGAGCGCGGTCACCAGCCGCTCGCCCATCTCGCGAAACTGCGTGAAGACGAGCGCGCGGTCGCCCTCGGCGAGCACTTCCTCGAGCATCTCCAGGAGGCGGTCGAGCTTGCCCGAGCGGCGCTCGAGCGGACCGGGCTCGCCGAGGTAGTGCGCGGGGTGGTTGCAGATCTGCTTGAGCGCGGTGATGAGGGCGAGGACGAGGCCGCGGCGCTGGATGCCCTCGGCGGACTCGATCCTGCGCATCGTCTCGTCCACCGCGGCCTGGTAGAGCGAGGCCTGCTCGCGGGTGAGCGTGCACACAACCTTCATCTCCTGCTTGGGCGGCAGGTCGCGGATGATCGCCGGGTCGCTCTTCAGCCGCCGCAGCAGGAACGGGCGCACGATGCGGGTGAGGCGCTCGGCGACGTCCTCGCGCCCGTGGCGCTCGATCGGCGCGGCGATCTCGCGGCGGAAGGTCTCCAGCGGCCCGAGCAGGCGCGGAGTCAGGAACTCGTAGATCGACCACAGCTCGGCGAGACGGTTCTCGACCGGCGTGCCGGTGAGCGCAACGCGAAAGCCGGCGCGGAGCGAACGCGCCGCGCGCGCGGTGCGCGCGGCCGGGTTCTTGATGTTCTGCGCCTCGTCGAGCGCCGCGGTGGACCAGTCGACCGCGGCGAGTAGCTCGGCGTCGCGGCGGAGCAGACCGTAGGTCGTGATCACCACCGCGCCGGGCGCGGCGGCCTGCATCTGCGCCGCCTCGCGCGCGCGCTCGGCGCCGTAGTGACGCACGAGCGGCAGCGTCGGCGCGAAGCGCGCGATCTCGCGCTCCCAGTTCCCGACGACGGAGGTCGGGCACACGAGCAGGACAGGGCGGCGGTCTTCGGGGTGCGCCGCGCGGCGATGGAGCAGCAGCGCGAGGAGCTGGATCGTCTTGCCGAGCCCCATGTCGTCGGCGAGGCACGCGCCGAGGCCGAGCTCCGCCATCTGCGCGAGCCAGCCGAGGCCGCGCACCTGGTACGGTCGCAGCGTGCCGCGGAAGTCGCGCGGCACCGCGATCTCGCGCGCGGCGAGGCCCTCGCGCAAGCGCGTCGCAAGTTGCGCGAGCGATCCCTCGGCCACCACGTCGACCGGCAGGTGACCGTCGGAGCGGCGCTCCGTCCCGCCGAGCGCCGCGGCGAGCGCCTCGTGGGCCGCGAGCGTGCCGCCACCGCTCGCGACCACGCGGCGAATCTCGGCGAGCTCCGCCGGGTCGACGGCCACCCACTCGCCCCGGAACCGCACGAGTGGCGCCTTGAGCGCGGCGAGCGCGGCGAGATCGCGCGCCGAGAGCGCCTCGCCGCCGAGCGCGGCGTCCCAGCGGAACGAGAGCAGCGCATCGAGCGCAAGACCGCTCGCCCCGGCGACGGTGCCGGCGGCGCTCGCGGGCTCGCCGCCCACGCGCATGCGCAGCCGCAGGCGCCGCCGGCCGCTGCGCGTGAGCCCCGCCGGGAGGATGACACCCATCCCCGCTTCCGCGAGCGCGGGCGCACCCTCGGCGAGGAACGTCCAGGCTTCGCCCGTGCTCAGCATGACCGCCTCGGGGCGCGCTTTGCGCAGGCTGCGCGCGACGGGCGCGAAGATGCGCGCCGCCACGGCGAGCGCCCGGAGCAGGTGCTCCTCGGCGACGTGCAGCGACTGCCCCAGGCGAGCGAGCGAGCGCCCGCGCCCGCGCAGCACCTCGGCGGCGGGCACGAGCAGACTCGGGTCCTCGGCCGCTTGCAGGAAGAAGCGGAGCGGGAACTGATCGGCGGGCGCCGCGCCGCCCCGCGACGCGGCCTCGTCCGCCGCCGGGAGGTCGAGCCGGAAGCATGCGCGCGGCGCACCCGCTTCGGCGCCGAGCGCGGGCCAGGCCCACGTGTCGAGATCGCGCAGGAGCGCTCGCTCGCTGAATCCCGCCGGGGCGAACGCGGCGTCGCGCCCGGCAAGCGCGGCGATGAAGCGTCGCTCCCAAGGCACGGGCGCCGCTTTCCGCCGCCCCGGCCCCCGCGCCGTGTCGAGGCCCACCGCCGCGCGCACGAGCGCATCGGCGCTCGCGTCGAGGAACGCCCGCAGCAGCGCCTCGGGCGCCCAGACCTCCGGCACGCGCCTGCCGCCGCGATGCCTTCGCCCCGGTTGCGGCACCGGCAGCGCATGCGCCGCGAGCGGAAAGCTCTTCGCGAGGCCCGCCGCCCGCTCCGCATCCTCGGGCAGCGCGAGCGAGACGGCGAACCGCGCCTCGGTGGCGCCGTTCGCGGCGGCCACGCGCGGGACGATCCGCTCGCGCCCCACCAGATCGAGCGCGAGCTTCGCCGCCAGGCTCCATGCCGCGAGCGATGCGACCACGCGCTCCGTCTCCGCCGCGGTCATCGCCGCGAGGCGCGGCAGCGCGTCGAGGAGCGGCACGGCGAGGCCGCGAAGCTCGTGCGTGGCGAGCGCCTCGTCGACGAGCCGCGCGCGATCGGGCGTGCCGCCCGCGCGAAAGAGCGGCGCATCGGCCTCGCCCCCGCCCCACCCGAAGAAGCGCGGCGCCGCGCGATCGGGGAGGAAGACGACGTGGAATGCGGTGCCGGCCGGGCCGGGCGGCGGTGCGGTCCGGCGTGCTGCGCTCCCGTGCGGCGCTCGAATCACGCCGCCGGCCTCCGCGCGAGAGGCGGCCATCGTCCCCGTGATCCTCTGCGCGGTCTCAGGACGGCGGGTCGTCATCGGCGGGAGCTGGCCGCAACTGTCCGGTCGCGCGGTCGAAGAGGACCGTGCCCGCAGCAAGTGACTCGTGTTTGAAGCGCATAGCCTCCCGGATCTGCACGAACCGCGTGGCACCGCAGCCGGGCACCGTGCACTCCGGCTTCCCCCTTCGGACATTGGGCGTAGTGACACAGGTTGCCGCGAAACGCGCTGGTCGAGGCGTCGAGCAGGAACATGTCCACCTGATGGTGCGCTACCCCACGCGAATCGGGATGCGCGCTCTGCCATTCGGTCAGCGCCCGGGAGGCGGCGCGCTTGATCGAGCGCAGATCGGCGAAGTCGCCGATCCACAGCGCGAGATCGACGTCCTTGCACTCGTGCAAGACCTCGACCCGCGCGCGGCGAAGACGCCGGAACCGCGGCACCTCCCGTTGCAGGGGCGACGCCACCGACCCGAACAACATCACCTTGTGAACGGCCGGGGTCGTCGCCAACGCGGCCGCGACCGCGTGAGCCGCCTCGCGGAAGCTTCGCTGCCGCGCGAGCGCTCCACGATTCTCCTCTTCGATCTCGCCTTCGGAAACGGGAACGCTCGACTGCAGCCGATCCAGCTCGAGCGCGAAAGCCTCGGCGTCGATCGCGTCGCGCTCGAACTTCCGCCACAGCGCGTCTTCGGCCTCCCGCAACAGGTCGCGCCTGGGCGCGGCGGGCTCTTGGCGCGGCGCCTCCGGCGATTCACCGGCGCGCGCCGCGACGCCCCGCGGTCGCCGCCCGCCGAAGCGCTTCCGCTGCAGCTCCCTCACCCGGGACTCCCGTCTTGGTGCGCGCCTGCGCTGTGGTCTTCGCCCATCATGCAAGTTGCGCAATGACCGGTTTTCGATTGGATCTTACCGCCAGCGATCGGCCTCGGCCAGCCCGCTGCTCCGGTCGGGATGCTCGTCGTCGAGCGCTCCCCTGGCGAGCACCGCGAGCTCGGCTTCGAGAGGGTTTGGACACCACGAGCACGCCGCGCCGCGCGAGCCCGCGCGGCCCGGCGACGAGCGTCTCGACGTTCACGACGCGCAGCGCCGCGATGCAACGCTTGCGGTGTGATTCGGGATCGAGCAGGTGCTGGGCTGCGTCACCGCGCGCATGGTCGACGATATCGCCGTAGGCACTGCGCGCAAGCGCGGCCCCCGCCAGAGCGTAGGCCCTGCGCCAGCGCTCGATCATGAACGCCAGGTCGATGACATCGCGGCTCAGCGTCGCGTCGCACGCCAGCGATCGGCATTGGCGAGCGCACGGCGCGATACGTGCCGGAGTCCGAGCACAGGAAGTCGATGGCCCCGGACTCGCGGCACTCACCGAGCTCGAGCACGATACGGGTGCCGCCGCCGAACCAGCACTTGCATTCCCGGAGAAAGCCTCCGTCCAGCGCGTCGTGACGCGCACCACCGCGCGCAGGGCCTGGCGGGCGACGTCGTACGCCTCGGGAGCGTTGATGGTCGATTCCAGCCAATCGCGGTACTGCTCGTGCTGGGCCGAATCGGCGCGGAATGCGTAGATCAGGACATTGACGTCGGGAAGAATCAACCGCGCCCTTCCATCCGGTCCAGCAACGCGGCCGAATCGTCGAGATCGACCGTCGGGAGAATGCCGCCGCCGCGGCGGCAGACCGGGGAGCGTGACTCGCCTCGACGGCCGGCGCGCCGCGGGTCGCGCGATCGCGAGCCGCAAGCCCTCCTCGATGAGCGCGGTGAGGGTCGTGCGGCGCCGCGCGGCCTCCCGCTTGGCGCGCTGGAGCAAGGCGTCGTCGAGTCGTACCGTGGTCCGCATATGTCTCAGCATATCCAGCGGTATGTCTGTAGGTCTACCCGGACGACGATCGGTGCGGGTCACGCCCCGCGCGAGCGTCGAATCGAGGGGCTCCAGAAGGAAATCCACTCTTCTCGCCAGAGAGTCGGATGGATCCCGCGCTCGGCGCCCATTATGCCACTTGACTTTGACAGTATACATGTCCTAATCTTCGCGCCATGCCCGACACCGATCCGTTTTCGCTCGATGAGCTCTGCGTGCTCTCCGGCCTCCCCAAGCGGACGGTGCGCTACTACATCCAGCAGGGGCTGGTGGCGCGGCCAGTGGGCGAGACCCGGGCGGCGCGCTACGGGCGCGAGCAGCTCACGCAGCTGCTCGAGATCCAGAAGTGGCAGCGCGCCGGGCTCTCGCTCGAGCGCATCGCCGAGCTGCTCGCCGGCGAGGCGGCGGGTGACGTGCCCCCCGTCGCGGCCGCGCGGCGCGGGAACGGTCGAGGTCTGGAGCCACCTGGTGCTGGGCGACGGGATCGAGCTGCACGTCGAGCCCGGCCGCGCGCGGCTGAGCCCCGAGCAGGTGCGAAGCCTCATGGGGCGCGTGCGCGACGCCCTCGAATCCATCCGAAAGGAATCCGAATGAACGCACCCACGATGAAGTCCAGCACCGGAACGGCCGTACCGCTCCAGAGCGTCGCGATCCAGGCCGAGCTCTCCGATCTCCTCGAGGAGGTGACGCTCGCGCAGACCTACCGCAACCGCGAGAACGTGAACATCGAGGCGGTCTACACCTTTCCCCTGCCCCGCGCGGCGGTGCTCCTCGCGCTGGAGGTCGCCCTCGGCCAGAAGACGCTCGCCGGCGTGGTGGTGGGCAGCGCGCAGGCCGAGCACGACTACGAGGAAGCGATCACCGACGGCGACAGCGCCGTCATGCTGGAAGAGGTCGAGCCGGGGCTCTACTCGCTCAGCGTGGGGAACCTCCTCGCGGGCGAGACCGCCACGGTCAAGGTCCGCTACGCGAAGCTTCATCGCTGGAACGGGGAGATCCTCCGCTTCGTGCTCCCCACCGTGGTCGCGCCCCGTTACGGCGCGCCCGAGGCGCAGCGCGTGCAGCCTCACCAGGTGCCGGGCGTGGACCCCTTCGCCGCGAACGCCTACGCGCTCAGCGTCACGCTCCGCGGCGCGCTGCGCGATGCCGAGCTCGAATCGCCGACGCACGCCGTCGCGGTCGCGAAGGGCGAGGCGGCGACCGAGGTGACGCTCGCCAAGGGCAGCGCCTGGCTCGACCGCGATTTCGTGCTGAACGTCCGGGCGCCTCACGCCGCGCGCGCCTTCGCGGCGGTGGACCGCGACGGTGCGCGCTACATCGCCGCGGCGAGCTTCGTCCCGGCGATCGCGGTGGAGCCCGGCGCGGGTGCGCGCAGCGTGAAGATCGTCGTCGACTGCTCGGGCTCGATGGCGGGCGACTCGATCGCGCAGGCAAGAGAGGCCGTGCGGCGGATCCTCGCGTCGCTGCGCCCGCAGGACGCGTTCAACATCACCGTGTTCGGCAGCGCGCACCGCTCGCTCTTCCCCGCGTGCGTGCCGGCCGAGGCGGGCCGCCTCGAAGCGGCGCGCGCCTGGCTGGCGCACATCGACGCCGACATGGGCGGCACCGAGATCGCTGCGGCCCTCGCGCACGCCTTCGCCCTCGCGGCGCCCGGGTTCGAGTCGCACGACGTGCTGCTCGTCACCGACGGCGAAGTGTGGGGCGCGGAGGCGATCATCGCGCACGCCCGGGCGTCGGGACACCGCATCTTCCCCGTCGGCGTGGGCGCCGCGCCCGCGGAGAGCCTGGTCCACGGCATCGCCGAGGCGACCGGCGGCGCGTGCGAGCGCGTCACGCCGCGCGAGGACATGGCCTCGCGCATCCACCGTCATTTCGAGCGGATCCTGCAGCCGCGCGCCCGCTCGGCGCGGGTGCTGTGGCCGGCCGAAGCGCGCGCGACATCGCCCGCACAGCTCCCGAGCGTGTATCACGGCGACACGGTCACCGTGTTTGCCGCCTTCGACGCCGCGCCGCAGGGCGAGGCGAAGCTCGTCCTGGAGCTTGCCGACGGCCGCGCGGTCGAGCAGCGTGTGGCGCTGCCCGGAGCGGCGGTCGCCGCCGGCGAGGAGCGCACCACGCTCGCACGCCTGGCCGCAGCGAGCCGCCTCGCCGCACTCAGCGTCAAGGAGGACGCCGCATCGGTCGCGGCTGCGACGCAGCTCGCGGTCGACTACCAGCTCATGAGCCGGCACACCAACCTCATCGCGGTGCACGCGCGCGCCGAGGCCGAGAAGGCAGGCCATCTGCCCGCGCTGCGGCGGGTGCCGCAGATGCTCGTCGCCGGCTGGGGCGGGAGCGCGACGGTGCGGCCCATGGCGCCGCCGCCCGCGGCCGGGGCCCGCTCCACCTCGCTGGGCAGGCCCCTCCACCCGTCGATGTTGCTCGAAGCGGCGCCGCTGTACCCGGCACGCAAGCGCCGCGTCCTGACCGTCCCGGTCGACCTCACGATCGAGGCCGGCAGGTGGACGGCGGCGGACCTCGAGGCGCTCGACCTGGTCGACCTCGAGCGGCTCGGGCTGCCCGCCGCGGCCGTTGCGGCGCTGCGCACGCTGCTTGCGAACGGCGCGGCCGCCGACGAGTGCACGCTGGTGGCGGCACTGCTCGCCGCGCTGCTCGCGCTGCCGGCGAAGCTGCCGTTCCCGCGCGAGACGCGGCGGCTGCTCCGCAAGCACGCGAAAGACTGCGGGGTGCCGAAGCCGCTCGGCGATGCGCTCGCCGCCGCCCTCGCCCGCTCCACGCCCGAGGCGTGGCACTTCGACGCCACGGCCCTCGATGGGCTGGCGGCGGCAGGACGAGGGAACGCGGTCATGCGCTGAGGCGCGGCAGGCGACGCCCCGGGTGCAGCACGACGAAGCCGGGGCACTGCCGGGCTGTCGCGCCGCAGGTTCACTTGGCCTTCGGTACAACGACACCGCGCCTTGCACCTCATCGCGCCGTAGCGAGCGGGAGCGCGCCTTGCGGGCCTTCGCCATGACCGCGTCGATGTCCTCCGTCGCCAGTCCGGCAATGCCGCGCCGGCGAATCTCGAGCCGGATCGCTCTCGGCGCTTCGAGGGCACGCGCTCGGCGCAGCGTGTCGAGTGTCTGGTCGATCGTGCCGGCGTCGACCGGAATCACGAGCGCCACGGGACGCCCGTTTGCGGTCAGAACCGCTTCGCGCTCGCCCCCTACCTCGCGCAACTTCGCCTGTCCCGCGTCCTCCTGTTGCGGCCCCGATGACGACCCTGACCATCCGGCTCGACCCGAAGCTCGCAAAGGCGCGCGCCCGGCGCCCTCGCGGACTTGCGCATCGTTGTCCCGGTGCTCGCTGGCTTCTCCGTCATTCCGGGCAAGGTCGCCGCGGCCGAGGCCCAGGCCGGGCGTCCGTGCGGCGCTTCCGTGGCGCGCCGAGCACGTCCACTTTGCTCCGCCCGCGCAGCTCGGACGGGAGGAACGAGTCCTTGGCCGAAGTCGTTTGGCAAGTTTCCGGCAGTCAAGATCAGGCTGGTCAACAACCGCATGCGGGCGGTCTCTTGTCCGCACATTGTCACGGCAGCCTCTTGACCCCATCTCCGTCGATCAACGCGCCACGCTCTCGCGTCACTGGAAGAGCGCGCATGCTCCGGGTGCGCCGCGAGCGTATGCAACAGCTGGATCAGGCGAGCTCGAACCGAATCTGCTTCACGTCGGCCGAACGGAAGGGCTCCTAGAGCCGAAGCACCTCGATCGCGACGACCTGCTTCTGCGCGTTGAAGTCCAGCACGATGCCCGGCCGCACCTCTTGCGCCTCCCCGACCATGGAGTCATCGAGGCGTCGACAGAGCGCATCGGCCCTCTCGTCGCAGTGCAGTCTCATCGCTCGCTCCTCAGTGTGCGGTCGCAATTGGCGAGACCTTCGCGCTAAGGGCGGTCTCACGATTTACCCGACGTATCGAGCGGTTCTACTCAACATGCTGAGTAGCTGTTCGCTGAGGCGACTGGCTCGACACACGGGGACCGGTTCCGCTGCGGCCTCCCGCGCCACGATAGCTTGACCTGTGTAAACATATTGTTTATGCTATTCGGGTGATTCGGTCCTTCGCGGATGCCGCGACCGAGCACTTCTACGCGACCGGCCGCTCCCGGCATTTTCCGCCGGAGTTATGCAAGCGCGCCGCGATGCGGCGGACGCAGCTAAACGCGGCGATGCGTCCGGACGATCTGAGATCGCCGCCTTCGAACCGGCTGGGAGCGCTGAAGGGTGATCGCAAGGGACAATGGCGCATCAGGATCCATGACCAGTGGCCGGTGCGTTTCCGGTTCGAGAAGGGCGAAACATTCGAGGTCGAGATCGTCGTCTGCCACTGAATGGCGAGCCGAATGATCAAGAGCGGGTTGCCACCGATCCACCCCGGGGAGTTCCTGCGCGAGATACTCGAGGAGCGAGGCATCTCCCAGGCGCGGTTTGCACGCATCATCGGCGTCGCGCCGATGCGCATCTCGTTCGTCGTCAGGGGCGCGCGCCCGGTCACCGCCGAGCTCGCGCTCTTGTTCGGCCGTGCCCTGGGACAGTCCCCGCAGTATTGGCTCAATCTTCAGGCGGACCACGACCTGAAGCGCGCAGAGCGCTCGATCGGTCGTCGGCTGAAGGCCGTGCTCGAGCTCGACCGGGTCTGACGGCACAAGGCCGGAAGCAGCGCTCGGCGTCCTCGAGCGCGCCGTAGCAGAGCGCGACGCAGGGCACACGCGCTACGGGCCGGAACCGGGACGCGATGGGCACGCACACTTCCACGGAAGAGCGGACGACGCGCGCACGGAAGTCGCAGGCTTCCGAGGCGCAGATCGTCTCCGCGCTGCGCCAGGCGGCCGAGCTCCTGCACGCGCAGGGCGCGAACCCGTTTCGCGTCGGCGCGTATCGCAAGGCCGCCGACACCGTCGAGGGGCTCGCGGGCGAGCTCGTCGCGCTCTACGAGGCGAAGGGCACGGCGGGACTCGATGCGCTGCCGGGCATCGGCCCGGGCATCGCCGCCGCGATCGGCGAGATGCTGGAGACCGGCCGCTGGTCGCAGCTCGAGCGGCTGCGCGGCAGCGTCGATCCGGAGATGCTCTTTCGCACGATCCCGGGCGTGGGCGCGGAGCTCGCGCGGCGCATTCACGAAGCGCTGCACGTGGACACGCTGGAGGAGCTCGAGACCGCTGCGCACGACGGACGCCTGGACGGCGTGGAGGGCGTCGGCAAGCGCCGCGCCGCGTCGATCCGCGCGAGCCTCGCGGAGATGCTCGACCGGCGACGCCTCGCGCGCCGTTCAGCGCCGCAAGCGGCTGCCACCGAGCCCTCGGTGGCGCTGCTGCTCGAGATCGATGCCGAGTACCGCGAGAAGGCCGAGGCCGACGCGCTGCCCAGGATCGCGCCCAAGCGCTTCAACCCGAAGGGCGAAGCGTGGCTGCCGATCCTGCACGCGACGCGCGGCGCGTGGCACTTCACGGCGCTTTTCTCGAACACCGCACGCGCGCACGAGCTCGGCAAGACGCGTGACTGGGTGGTGATCTACTTCTACGACAGCGACCACGTCGAGCGGCAGCGCACGGTCGTCACCGAGGCACGCGGCGCGCTCGGCGGGCGACGCGTGGTGCGCGGGCGCGAGGAGGAGTGCCGGCGGCACTATTCTTCTTCGCGCGCGCAGTGACGGCGCGGCGGCTCGCCCGGGCGCCGGGTCTGGCGGCCGAGCGTCGAGGCGGGCGGCCGAGGAATCCGATCATCTCGTCGACGCAGGCGTCGGCGAACGCGGCGTCATTGATGTGGTGCGCAAGCTCCCGGATCGCGCGCTCGGGCAAGTACCGCCGGAGCGTGCCGACGAAAACGCGATCGGTGTCCGGCTGCGCCCATGCGCCGCGCTCGTTGCCGGCGATGTCGTAGGTCTTGCGGCCGACGAGCTGGCTCATGCCGAGGCGCGGGACGAGGACCCGCACCGGGCCTTTGGCCGCGCGCAGCCGCTCGCCCATCAGCGTGCCGAGCGCGGTGAATTCTTCCGCGTTGGTGCGCATCAGCAGGATCTCGACGTTGTACTGGAAGAACTCGCGGTCGCGGTACTTCTCCGGCACCTGTCCCACCCACCAGTTGGTGAAATCGAGGCAGCCCGGCACCACCACCTGCGGCAGTCCGGCCGCGCCGGCGGCGGTGAGGCGCGCCTCGCCCGCGCTGTAGACGCCGCCGGTAAGGAGATCGGTGAGCTCCGAGGTCGTGAGATCGATCACGCCGGCGAGCTCGCCCGCGGCCGCGAGCTGCTCGAGCGCGCGGCCGCCGGGGCCGGAGGCGTGAAAGTGGATGACTTCGTAGCCTTCGGCCTCGAGTCGCGCGGTGATGCGATCGACTGCGGGCTGGGTGTTGCCGAACGAGGAGACGCCGATCAACGGCACGCGCTTCGCCGCGCGCCGTCCGGCGCGTGCGCGCGCCATGCCCGCGAGCGCGCGGGCCGCGTTCGCCATCGCGGCGCGCGTGATGCGGTTGAGCGAGATGTCGCCGATGGTCGGGAACATCGCGATGTCGCTCTCGGCGACGTACCACTGCACGGCGGCGGTGGCCGCGACCGGGGTCACCATCGCCTTCGGCAGCCCGAGCGGCAGCGCGCGCATGATGGCGCAGGCCATGGTCGAGCCGTTGGCGCCGCCGACGCCGATCACCCCGCCGATCCCGGCGCGTGCGAGCTTCGCGCGCACGATCCGCGTGCCGCCGCCGATCATGCGCTCGGCGGCCTCGGCGCGCGAGAGCCTGGCGAGCGCGTCCCACGACGTGCCGGCGGCCTTCGCGACCGCGTCGCCGCGCACGTCGGCGAACGCGTGCGCGTGCGGGCGAAGCGAGAGATCGACGAGCCAGGGCGCGGCCCCGGCCTTCGCGAGCGCCTCGCACACGAAGCGCGCCGCCTCGTGCTTGCTGTCGAGCGTCGCGAGGACCGCGACGTGGACCTTCATCACCTAGTGTCCCGAGTCAGGCGCAGGCCGTCGTTCCCGCCCGCGCCGTCATTCCCGCCTCCTCCGCCGTTCCCGCCTTCCTCAGTCATTCCCGCCTCCTCCGTCATCCCCGCGCAAGGTCGTCACCGTCGAGCGATCCTATCGGGGGCGGGAATCCAGGGCGGTGGTTCGCGAAGGCTCGTTGATTCCCCGCGTTCGCGGGGATGACGTATGCGGAGGCTCCCTGACCGGTGCCGCTACCGCGCCTGCGGCAGCCGCACACCCTTGAACCGCTTTGCGGCCTCGGTCACCGATTGCTCGACCGGGAAGCGCTCGGCCGAGGAGCCGCCGACGTAGCCGTGCAGCCGCGGCTCGGCCTTCAGGAAGCGCTCGAAATCGGCCGGCGACTCGATCCCGCCGCCGTGGCAAGTGACGATCCGATCGGGAAATTCGCGCGCGAGCGCATCGATCACCGCGGTCGCGCGCGCGTGCGCCGCAGCCTCCTCCAGCACCGTCTTCGAGCCGATGGTGCCGCCCGAGCTGTTGCCGAAGTGCACGATGATGTTGTCGACGCCCGCGCGCGCCATGGCGAGCGCCTCCTCGGGCTTGGTGCAGAAGGCCTTGGTGAAGAGGCCCATGCGCGAGGCCTGCCCCAGCACCTCCACCTCGCGGGCGAAGCTCATGCCGGTCTCCTCGAGCGTGGTGCGGAACTGGCCGTCGATCAGCGCCACCGTCGGGCAGTTCATCACGCCGTCGTAGCCGGCGGCGGCGATCCGCCCGAGGAAACGGCCCATGTCGCGCGTGGGGTCGACGCAGAGGAGCCCCGCGATCGCCGGGCAGTCGGGCAGCACGTTGAGCAGGGCGCGCTCGCCGAGTTCGAGCGTGAGCGCGTTCGCGTCGCAGATCGGCAGGTAGCCCGCCATCGAGCTCAGCCCCTGCATGCGGAAGTACGCGAGGCAGTGGGTGGTGACGAGGTCGGCCCCGCCGCGCGCGGCCATCTTGGCCGTGATGCCCGAGCCGCAGAGGGCGTCGTAGACCGGACGCCCGGCGCCGATCTCGGCGCGCAGCCGCGAAAGAATGGTGTCCCGACCGAACCTCGCCGCCATGCCGCTCCTCCTCGCGAACCGTGTCGTGCTAGCCTAGCACAGCGAAATCGAGCGCCATGCGCGTCTTCATCGAGAACGAGGCCGGCTCGCACCGCAAGAACACGTACGACGAGCGTACGTTCCGGTGCCTGAGCACGGTCGAGGTGTCGGCGGCCTATCCATTTCCTTACGGCTTCGTCCCCGGCACGCTCGGCGGCGACGGCGACGCCGTCGACTGCTTCGTCGTGACCGCCCGGCGCGTTCCGGCCGGGCAGGCGCTCGAGTGCGACCCGGTGGCGCTGCTCGAGCAGGTCGAGGACGGCGACGTCGATCACAAGCTGCTCGCCGTGCCCGCGGGCGAGCCGCCGGTCGTCGACGCGGCGGCCGTGGCGGCGCTGCGGCACTTCGCGGCGAACGTGTTCGCGCACGTCCCGGGCAAGCGCATGACGATCGGGCGGCTGCTCGATCGCGCGGCCGCGGAGGCGTACCTGCGCGAAGCGCACGCGCGCCATGCCCACGGCGCGGGCGGCGAGACGGAATAGGCAGCGGCGGGAGTGCGGGCTTCGTGGCGACGCCACGTGAAGGTCGAACGCAGGCGCGCGCTTTGCCGCGCGCCCGCGCTCGCCGGCTCGCGCCTCGCCGGCTACGGCTACGCCGCCTGGCGCGCGGTGCCGGTCGGGTGGCCCACACGGCGTAACGATCTACTCAGTACATCGAGCACTCTTGCTCGATGCATCGAGTAAACGCGAATCCGCCGTGCCGCCGCTGCCGGCGACGGCCGGCAGCGGCGACACGGCACGCCCGGCGCTATTGCGCGTCCCGCTTGACGAAGCCCTCGATCGAGACCGTGTAGCGGTCGACGCCCTTCAGGTGTCGCACGCAGTACTTGGTCGGGTAGCTGCCGGCGACCTGCCAGGCCTTCGGCTGCTTGATCGGCGCGCACATGTCGGGGCCGCTGGCGATGAAGGCGTGGGTGATCATCGGCTCGAGGAAGATGATCTGGCCGTCGTACGCTCCGTAGATGAAGGTGTGCGTGAACCTCGGGCCGCCCTTCTGCAGCTCCGGCGCCTTCACGTTGATCAGGTGATTGCCCATGTCCGGCACCGCGGCGTCGACGTTGATGTGGTCGGGGTGCATGTACTGCGCCGGCACCGGCCTGGTCGCCTTCTTGAAGTCGTCGCAGTGGATCAGCTCGCCGCACGGGCCCGGCCGGATCGTCTTCACGGCCTCGCGGTCGGCCGTGTAGAAGTGGAAGTCGAAGTGCGGCTCGGCCCACGGCGGCGGCGCGGGCGTCATGTGGCCGTGCGGGTTCCAGTTGAAACTCGCCCACTCGAACGGAGCGAGCGCCTGCGCGGCCGCTGCGGGCAGCGTGAAGACGCGCTCGTAGTCGCCGATGCACTCGTGCGCATCCATCTTGCCGTTGCCGTTCTTGTCGAAGCAGCGGCTCGTCGCGTTCGGCTCGGTGGGCAGGCCCTCGAGCGCCGCCTTGTCCATGCTCACCCCGAGCGCGAGCGGGTGACCGCTCGCATCGAGCGCGACGTAGAGCCGCGCCTTGCCCTTGCCCATCGACTGCGGCGCCGAGCTGATCACCTTCACGTCCGCGGCCGCGGCGATCGGCGCCGCACCGAGAAGCGCGGGCGTGGCGACCAACGCGCAGACCAGACTGCGTTCCAGCCTCTTCATGGTGTGTCCTCCTGGGTGTGTTGGTTCGAGCCGGTGGCACGAAGCCCTTTTCTCGCCGCGCGGCCGGTTCTCGTGCCGGCGTTCGCGGGTTCGGGCGAGGCGAAGCATAGGCCTTCTCCGCACGCGGGCGCAATGGCCTCGGACCCACGCGCCGCCGCGAAGCGGAGCTGGCCCGGTTTATGTTTCGGGGTCGTGCGCCAGGGCGACCGGGCGGGCCGCGCCGCCCGCTAGCAGCCGAGCGCCTTCCAGAGGCGCTCGTGCAGCCGCGCGTTCTCGTGCCGGTCGGTCACGATCTCGAGGAGCTGCGGCCCGGCGGGGGGATCGGCGATCCGCCGGACGAGCTCTTCCCGCCGCTCGACGACGTGCGCCGGGATTCCGAGCGCCTGCGCCACCGGCGCGAACTTCGTTCCGTGCGGCGTCGCGACGTGCGACTCGAAGTGCGGATAGCTCACCTGCGGCACGAAGTGGAAAATGCCGCCGCCGTCGTTGTTCAGCACGACGAACGTGACCGCGACGCGATGCAGGACGGCGGCCCGCAGCGAGCCGAGGTCGTGCAGCACGGAGAGGTCGCCGGCGAGCACGTAGGCGGGCCTGGCGGGATCCGCGAGCGCGGTGCCGACCGCGGTGGCGAGGAGCCCATCGATGCCCGAGGCGCCGCGGTTGGAGAGGATCGCGATCTCGCGCCCGACGAACGGAAAGAAACCGTCGACGTCGCGGATCGGCATCGAGGCGCCGACGACGATGCGGGAGCCCTCGGGCGCCGCTTCGGCGAGCGCGAGCACCGCCCCGGGCTCCGACGGGAACGTCACCTCGGCTGCGAGGGCACGCGCGATCTCTTCCTTGCGCCGGGCGAGATGGCGCCTCCAGCGCTCGGTCCAGGCGCGCGGCGCCGGCGCGCGCAGCGCGTGCGCGAGCGCGCTCGCGACCGCCGCGGGCTCGCCGCGAACCACCGCCGTCGCGAGCGCCGCCGGGTCGCGCCAGCGCCCGTCGTCGACCACGATCTGCGGCATCGCGCGGCGCGACGCGAGCCACGCGTTGAGCGCCTTGGAGACCGGCGGCGCGCCGAACCGGATCACGATCTCGGGTTCCTCCTCGGGCGAGAGACCGAGGGCGCGCGTGATCACCGTACGCGCATCGACCGCGCCCACGCCGGGCTCGCTCAGGTAGAACAGACTGCCCGCGTCGTGGCGTCCCGCGCGCAAGTACGAGAGCGGATCCGCGAAGACCGGAAAGCCGCCCGCGCCGGCGAGCGACAGGACCGCGGCCGCGTCGCGGCGGTTGCGCAGCTCGCCGGCGACGATCATGGCCCGGCGGCCCGCGACGAGCTCGGCGGTCGTGGCGATCGCGGCGTCGCCGGGCGCCACCCGGCCGGGAAAGTACCGCGTGACGTGCGCATGCTCTTGCGCAACCCCGGCGCCGCCGGCGGGCGCCGCGATCGGCGGCAGCGGCTCGCGGAATGGGAAGTTGACGTGCACGGGCCCGCGCGGCGGCTCGATCACCTCGCCCCACGCGCGGAGCGCCAGCGCGCGCACGTAGGCGGCGAGGTCGGGCGCGGCGCTCGGAAGCGCGGCCTCGTGATACCACTTCACGGCGCGCCCGAAGAGTTGGACCTGGTCGATCGACTGCCGCTCGCCGACGTCGCGCAGCTCGTGCGGCCGGTCGGCGGTGAGGAAGAGCACCGGGATCCGCGATTGCCACGCCTCGACGACCGCGGCGTGCACCTCGGCCGCAGCCGTGCCGGCGGTCACCATGACGGCGACGGGCTCGTCCGCGGCCCGCGCCAGGCCGACGCCGGCGAACGCGGCCGCGCGCTCGTCGTGAAAAACGTGGTTCGCGATGCCCGGATGCTCGGCCGTCATCAGGAGGAGCGGCGAGTTGAGGTACCCCGGGCAGATGCAAGCGTGCCTCAGGCCCGCCTGCGCCAGCGCGTCCAGGAAATGCCAGGCGCACCGGTAGTTCGGATTCGAGAACCGCATGTCGGCTTTTTGGCACCGCGCCCCCTCGGCGTTCTTGTTCGAGTGCCCGCCGGGCGCGCGTGCGGCGCGCCGGCGGAATGGACCGATCGTCCCGTCGATCAGCGGGCCGGTCCGCGGTAGTCGGCCGCGAGGACGGTCGCGTAGCGCAGCGCCATGTCGAGCTCGCGATAGCGTCCGCCGCGGATCTCGAAGGGCTGCAGCACGTCGAGCGGATCGTCGGGCGAGCCGGCGACCTGCAGCGTGCAGTCCATCGGCCGGACGAGCCGGACCACCGCGCTCGGATCGGCGTCCTTGCGCAGCACCTCGCGCAGGACGTAGCCGGGCCCGTCCGCGCGCGGAAACTCGCGCACGATGAGCCGCGGGCCGGACGGCAGCGGCTCGAAGCCGAGCGCGGCGGCCGCGCTCGGCCGGCCTTCGAACTCGAGCCGCGCCGCGCCGCGCACCACGCTGCCGCGGACGCGCTCGCCGTCGTGCTCGAAGCGCACCGCGCCGTCCTTCTTCGGGAAGCCCATGAGCTCGCGGCCGCCGACGATCGGCCCGACCTTGTCGAGGTACAGGAACGGCGCGTAGGTCTGCCCGGCGAGATCGCCGTACCGGCACGGCACGATCACGCCGGCCTCGGTGTAGGGGCCGTAGGGCGTGTCGCCGTAGAGCGCGATGAACACTTCGAACAGCGCGACGCCGCGCTCCGATTGCGGCGGCTCGAGCGGGGCCGGGATGACCGCGCGCAGCCGCTCGCTCGAGGTCTCGCAATAGACCGAGAGCCAGCACACGCCGCGATACGGGCGCGGCAGCTCGGCGTAGAGGTCGGATCCGACCGGAATCTGCATCGTGGCTCCTCCGTGAGCGCGCGCGGGATCGAGGGTTGGTGAATCGTCGGTTTCTGGCGACCCTAGCACACCAAGCGCGCGCGCGGCAGCACCGTGCGTCAAGCGGAACCGCGGCAGCGCTTCCCTAACCGGCTTGGGGCAGCCGCTCGTGCGCCCAGGCGCGGCGCAGGTGGCCCACGATCGCCGGCCGCGGATCGTGCGCCGTCGTGAGCGCGAACGCGATGTCGCCCTCCGCCCCGCTCACGCGCAGGGTGACGTCCGCGCCGTAGGGCACCGGGCCCTTGAGCCACGCGTCGAGGCGCTGCGGCGCGTCCGGCAGCGGCGCGAGAGGGTGCGTGGAGCAGTAGCCGAGCACGCGCTGCGGATGTAGGAACGCGGCCGGGAAGCCCACACGGCGGGCGCAGCGCGTGCACAGGTGCAGCGGGTTGTAGTCGCCGGTGAGCTCGCACGCGCGCAAAGCGCCGCGCACGGTCGGCATGCGCCAGCGCGTCTCGTTGTCGCTCGCGATCTCCGGCGCCGCGGCGAGCGGCGAAGCCGCGGCGGTCGGCGCGCCGAAAGCGCCGCGGGCGTAGAAGGTGTTCAGGCTCTCCCACGGCACGTCGCGCCCGAAGGCGACCGTCGTGTGCACGTCGACCTCGAGGCCCTTCTCGAGCACGCGGTGGGCGACGATCCGCGCGGCGAAGTCGAGCGGCGCGCCGAGCGGGATCGGGCGGTGCTGGAGCAGGTGGTTGCGGATCTGCAGCACGCGCCAGACCGGCACCGGGACGCGCGGATGCGTGAGCAGCGCGAGCTGCAGCCGGAAGCCGATCGCGTGCGGGAAGAGAAACGGCACCCACTCGTGCGGCCACACGCCGCCCGCGGCGCAGAAGTCCGCCACGTCGCGGTCGGTGACGCGGTAGCCGCGCCAGCGCGCGGCGATATCGGGCACGACCACGCCGTCGCGCGCGCTCGACTTCGGCCACGTCGCGCCCGCCATGTAGCGCAGCGCGGAAGGCGTGCGGCGGTACTCGCGTCGGATCGCTTCGGGCACGGTGTGAAAGGCCGGTCGGAGGCGACCGGGTCGGGCGAGGATAACGCCTGCGGGCGCCGCGTCGGCATGCGCATCGCGCAGGCGCTGAGGAGGAAGGCACGGGCGCCGCGAGCGCGGGGCGCCGTTCGGGCGCCTGTGTGCGATGCCGCGCTATTGCCGACCTGCAGCCTCGCCGGCATCATCCGCCGGTGCGCATCAACCGTACCGACCTCGGCTTTGCCGTCTTTGCGGTCGTTTCGGGCGTGCTCTGTCTGTGGCTCGGCGGGCTCGAGGCCGTCGAGCGCGCGTTCGGCAGTGCGGGGCGAACGATCCTCATGATCCTGCCGCTGTTCGCGGCGGGGCTCCTGCTCGCGGGGCTGGTGCACGTGCTGGTGCCGCGCGAGGCGGTGGCGCGCTGGCTGGGTACGGCGTCCGGGGTGCGCGGGCTGCTGATCGCGATGGGCGTGGGCGCGGTCACGCCGGGCGGGCCGTTCACGTCCTTTCCCCTGGTCGTTGCGCTCGCCGAGGCCGGCGCCGACATCGGCGTGCTGGTCGCCTATCTCACGTCCTGGGCGACGCTCGGCCTGCACCGGATCCTGATCTGGGAGATCCCGCTGCTCGGCGTGGACTTCGTCGCGCTGCGGGTCCTCGCCTCGCTGCCGCTGGCGGTGCTCGCGGGACTGCTCGCGCGTGCGATCTCGCTGCGGCTCGCCGCGCGGCGCGGGAACGGCTGAGGCGTGGTCGCCGCGCTCATCCTCTGGAGCCTGGCGATCGCGGCAGGCGCCGTCGCGTACCGGCGCTCGCCGGCAGCGCTCGCCGACGGCGGACGGCGCGCGCTCGCGATCGCGCGCGGCCTGGCGCTCCGCCTGCCGCTCGCGATTCTCGCCGCCGCGTTCCTGTCCCAGATCCTGCCGCGCGACATCGTCGGCGCGTGGATCGGTGCGGATTCGGGCGTGCTCGGGGTGATGATCGCGACGGCGGCCGGCGCGTTCCTGCCGGGCGGGCCGTTCGTCGCCTTTCCCCTCGCGGTGTCGTTCTACGACGCCGGCGCAGGGTTGCCGCAGATCGTGGCGCTCATCACCTCGTGGTCGGTGCTGGGGTTCGTTCGCATCGTGAGCTACGAGTGGCCGATGCTCGGGCCGCGCTTCGTGGCGCTGCGCGTGGCCTCGACGATCGCGCTGCCGCCGCTGTCCGCGGGGCTCACGGCGGCGATGCTGTGGCTGGCGGCGCGCTAGGCGCCGCTCACGGCTTCGCTGCGAGCAGCCGCGCGACCTCCGCGAGCGAGCGCGCATTCCAGTCGTGGCAGCTCGGCGTCACGCCGTCCGCCCCGCCGCCGAGCAGAAAGCTCGCGATGCGCGCGCGTGCCGCGCTCGAGAGCGCCCAGCCGAGCGGAGGCTGCAGGTCCTGCTCCTGCGGATCGCACATCCGGAAGTGGAAGAACTTGCCGCGCTGCTCGGCCGTCCACGCCTGCAGGCGCGCGGCGGCCTCCTGTCCGCGGCCCGCGCGCACGCGCTCGTAGCTGCGCAGGGTCGAGCGCGCCTCGTAGGCGAACTCGATCGGCGCGTGCACGGGGCTGCCGGCGAGCTCCTCGGGGAGCCCGGGGTCGCTGCTGATCAGGATGACGAGCGGGTACACCGGCCCGCCGCGCGCGCTCACCATCGCGGTCGGCCCCTTCGGCATCGCGGAAGCGTCCACGATCGCCGGCGCCGCGTCGGGCGCGGGCGCGCAGACCAGCGTCGCGCACGCAAACGCCAGCAGCTCGAGCGCGGTCTCGGCGCCGTAGTTCTCGAAGAGGCCGCCGTCCTGCAGTCGCCCCGCGATCGCACCGTCGCGCTTCCACATGCCGGGCGGGCTGACGAGCGGGAAACGGGCGCTGTTGTGGGCGGCGGTCGAGAGCCGCAGGTCGCGTCCGAGCCGTGCGAGCTGATCGTTCGCGCGGGCGAAGAACGCCTCCTCGGGTCCGCCGCCGTAGCGCAGGCTGCTCGCCACCATGCGCCGCCCGTTGTCGACCCAGGTCGCGTTGAGGAAGAGCGCCGGCCACGGCCGCGGCGCGGCGAGCGCGGCGAGCGAGGACTGCAGCAGATCGGCGCCGGTGGTCCGGCGGAACGCGGTCTCGAAGCCCCGCTCGAGCGCGGCGCCGCGGTCGGGGAAAAGCGGAACCGGCACGAACCGCTGCGTGAGGTCGGGGTAGAGAAGCGCAGCCGACACCGGGCCCAGGAAGTCGTGGCTGAGCACGCGCTGCGCACAGTCCATCATGCCTTTCGGGCAGGCGCTCGCGTAGCGCTCGGGCGGCAGGGCGAGGAGCGCACGATAGATCGTGGCGCCGACCGAGCCGCCCGACACGCCGCTCATCGCGAAGAGCCGCTGCTGCAGCGCTTGCCCGGCCGTGTCGTGCAGAGCGCCGAGCACCGTGCCCGTCCAGTAGGCGGCGCGAATGCCGCCGCCCGCGGTGGCCACGATGACGAACGGCGCCGGCGCGTCGGGCGCCGGCGCGTTGACCTTGCGCCACGCGTCGAGCGCCGCGCCCACGGTGGGCCGCGCCGCCGGGTCGGCGGGCTCCGGCGCGCGGCGGATCTCGTGGTTGTCGTTGGTGCAGCTCGAGGCGAGTGCGAGCAGCGCGAGCGCGGTGAGCAGCGGGAAGCCCCAGCGATCGGCGAAGTAGCTGAGCGCGCTGCCCACCGCGAGCCAGGTGGCGCCCCACAGGAAGAGCAGGATCATCGCGCCGGCGAGGGCACCGAACGCGACCGGCGCCGCGAGGGCGAGCGCGAACATGAGCAGCCAAGTCGCGACGAGCGCCAGACAGAAGAGCCAGCGCAGGTGGATCGCGTCGCGGACCGCAGTGCCTCGCGTCGGCATCTGCAGCGCGTCGCGCAGCGTCGCGTACGGCGGCACGCTCATCGGCCCGATCTCGGCCGCTTCGAACAGGCGCGCGAGCGCAGCGAGCAGTGGGTGACGGCGCCGCGCGCCGCGCCTCGGCGAGCCGCACCGTCCAGCGCCGCCGCTTCCCGAGGAACACGACGAAGACCACCATGCCGCCGAGCGACCAGGCGGCGAGCGCGATCTGGCCGACCTGCCAGGCGCTCATCACGACCAGCGCGAAGGCGGCGGCCCCGAGCACGCGCGGCAGCCACCGGCGCGCGAAGTTGTAGCACGGCAGGCAGGTCGGCAGCTCCGCCCAGCGGATGTCGAGCAGCACGCGCGCCCAGCCCCAGATGCTGAGCGCCCACACGAACACGCCGAGCGTGAGCCGCAGGGTCTTGCCGTCCTCGCCGTAGGCGACCAGGAGATCGCGACCCTGCGCGGTGAGCAACAGCACGGCGCCCGCCGCCAGCACGAGCACGCTGAAGCGGCAGCGGGCGAGCGCGAAGCTCACCGCGCGCAGCCAGCCCGCGACCGAGGGTTCCTGCGTGACGTTGGCGGTGCTCATGACCGGGCCGGCCGGGGAGCCGACCGCCCCAGTCTAGGCCGGGAGTCCGAAGGAGCAATAGGCCCGACGGACTAACACGAACGGGCCCGCGACGCCAGGATACGCGGGACGGCGGTCGCGGTACACACCGGCCGCGCAGGCGGTAGGCGCGGGTGCGGAAGGCGGCGGGCGCCGCCGCTCAATGCTGCACGAGCACGGCGTGCCGAGCGATCGCTTGCCGCTCGGGCACGGCGAGGAACGCGTCGACTTCCGGACCGTCGACGATCACGCGCATGCCGTGCGCGCGCGCGAGGTTGCGCATCGGGGCGTTCTCGGCCGCGCAGCGCATGAAGATCGAGCGCACGCCGCACGCGCGCGCATGGCGGCAGCATGCCGCGACGAGCGCGGAGCCGAGGCCGCGGCGGCGGAAGCCCGAGGCGACCGAGAGCCCGATCTCGGCGTGGCTCGGCGCGCGGGCAAGATGCGCCGCTCCGACGAGCGTGGCGCCCTCGTCGAACACGCCGAAGAGCGCGTCGCGCCCGAGGTCGATCCCGTTCGCGTAGTTGCGCATCGACGCGTCGGACATGGCGGCGCCGAAGCGCAGGTGCCGGTCGTGCAGGTCGAGCGCGAGCAGGTGGCCGACGAACGCCTCGCGCTCGCCGGCGCCGAGAAGCCGTGGCGGGTGGATCATGCCGGGGCTTCGCGTGTGGTCCATCGGGCCGCGACTGCCTGCGTTCCGGCTTGGGCAGGAACGCCGGGCGCTCAGCGGTGCGAGCCGAGCGGATCGGCGTGCCCGGTGCGCTCGATTTCGCGCAACCGTCGCTCGAGGTCGGCGTTGTCGGTGGCCTTCGCGAGGTAGCGCTCGACGTCGCGCTGGCGCGCGCGCTCGGCCCAGCGCCCCAAAGCACCGAAGATCTTGCCGAAAAAGCGCGACAGCAAGCCTGCGAACGCCTCGGCGCGCATCTCGCGCGCGCGGCGCTCGATCGCCCAGAGGTCGTGGCTGGCCGGATCGAAGGCATCGATCGGGGTCTCGGCCCGACGCTCGGGGGCGGGCTTGCTCGCCGCGTTTGCCAGCGCCTCGCGGAGCAGGCCGTCGCCTTCGTAGATCGGTACACGTGCGTTCACCTGAATACTCCTTGTCGTCTGGTAGCGGCAGCAGTCTTGTTGCGCTGCACACTACTAATCTATGGGCAGATACAGCCCATGACAAGTAATCTTTTCAGATGTTTATGATCCGATTCCCTGATTGAATTGTTGTCGAATACTGCATAGCAACAATCGGTTGCAACCAGGCCGCGGCCTAATCCCCGGACGGCGGTCGGGGGAATGGGGCCGGTTCCGTCGGGCAGGGCCGACGGCGCCACCCGATGAGCCAACCAGAGGGCGACGGCGCGCAGGCCGACGGTCAGCGCTCGCCGGGTTCCTGCGCGTCGCGATCGCGGAAATGCCGCAGCAGGAAGTCCTCGTCGAGCGGCGAGAGATCGAAGCGCCGGCACGCCTCCTCGATGGCCTGCGCTGTGCGCACCGGCTGCTCGCTCAGCCACTGCACCGCGCGACGCAGTCCTTCGCGATCCGGCATCGAGTCGCCCGAGGGCTTCATGTCGCGCAGTATGCCGCGGTGCCCGCCGCCACGGCACGGCCGTCGTTCCTGAAAGTTCGGAACCTCACTCCCGCGAGCGCGAGACGTCGCTCCCGCGCGAATGCGCCGTCGCTCCCGCGCAAGCGGGAGCCCAGGCGGCCGCTGCGGCTGGCACAGACGCCACCTGGAACCCGGCCTGCACCGGGATGACAAGACCTGGACGGGCCGTTGCGGATGAGTTGCAGCTCTGCGCCTGCGCGGCGATGACGAGGCCCGGATCTGCCTTCGCGGATGCACTGCGGTTTGCCGCTCGTGCGGGGACCTACCCCGCGCGGACGCCGAGCGTCCGCCCGCCCCGATTGCGTCCCACCCGCTTCTGCTAACCTCTCGCCCTTGGTGTGAAGGAGGCGACCGGCGTGAGCGTTCTTGATTCGCGGCTTCGCGCGCTCACGCCGGAGGTGCTCGCGGGCATCCGGCGCGGGATCGAGAAGGAGAGCCTGCGCGTGCGGCCCGACGGCCGGCTCGCGCTCACGCCCCATCCGGCAGCGCTCGGCTCGGCGCTCACCCACGCGCACATCACCACCGACTTCAGCGAGTCGCAGCTCGAGCTCATCACGGGAGTGCACACCGATGCCGCGGCATGCCTCGAGGAGCTCACCCAGATCCACCAGGTCGTCTATCGCAGCATCGGAGACGAGCTCCTGTGGTGCTCGAGCATGCCGTGCGGGTTGCCGGCCGAGCACGAGATCCCGATCGGACAGTACGGCAGCTCGAACGTCGGCCGGGCGAAGACCGTTTACCGGACCGGCCTCAGCCATCGCTACGGGCGTCGCATGCAGACGATCTCGGGCATCCACTACAACTTCTCGCTGCCCGATGCGGCCTGGCCGCTGCTCAAGCGCAACGACGGCCACCGCGGCGGCGCCAAGGATCACCGCAACGACGGCTACTTCGGGCTGATCCGCAACTTCCGCCGCCGCTCGTGGCTGCTGCTGTACCTGTACGGCGCCTCGCCGGCGGTCTGCGAAAGCTTCGTCGCCGGCCGCCCGCACCGGCTGCAACCGCTCGTCCCCGGTACGCTCTTCCTGCCCTACGGCACCTCGCTGCGCATGGGCCCGCTCGGCTACCAGAGCGACGTGCAGTCGGCGCTCTCGGTGAGCTACAACAGCCTCGAGAGCTACGCCGGCTCGCTGCACGGCGCGCTCACTCGCCCGTACCCGCCCTACGAGGCGATCGGCATCCGCGACGCCGGCGAATACCGGCAGCTCGCGACGAGCCTGCTGCAGATCGAAAACGAGTTCTACGGCACCATCCGCCCGAAGCGCACCATCCGCCCCGGCGAGCGGCCGCTGCGGGCGCTCGCCGAGCGCGGCGTCGAGTACGTCGAGATCCGCCTGATGGATCTCGACCCGTTCCTCCCGGTCGGGATCGTCGCCGGGACGATGCGCTTCCTCGACATGTTCCTGCTCCACTGCGTGCTGAGCGACAGCCCGCCGGATGCGCCCGAGGAGATCGCGGTGCTCAACCAGAATCTGCGTGCCGTCGCCGAGCGCGGCCGCGATCCGGAGCTGCGACTGGATCGCGCGGGCGAGGACGTGCAGATGGGCGAGTGGGCGCGCGCGCTGCTCGGCGAGCTCGCGCCGATCGCAGAGGCGCTCGACGCGGCGCGCGGGGGTTCCGGTCATCGCGCCGCGCTCGCCGCGGCCGACGCGGCGGTGCGCGACCCTTCGCTGCTTCCCTCCGCGCAGGTGCTGCGCGCGATGGCCGAGCACCACGGCAACTCCTACGTGAAGTTCGCGCTCGCGCAGTCGCTCGCCCATCGCCACCACTGCGGCCGCCTGGTGCTCGCGCCCGAGGTGGAGGCGCGTTTCGCGCGCTTGGCCGAGGCCTCGCTCGCCGAGCAGCGCGCCATCGAATCCGCCGACGACGTCCCCTTCGAAAGGTACCGCCAGCAGTACGTCTCGCAGGAGCTGCTCAGCCGGGCCCTGCAACGGGCACAGCGCTGACGCCGCGGCACGGCGCGCGACGGATCGCCCGGCGGTCGAGCCGCTGGGCGGTGATGACGTCATTGCGCAATCGTGCCGGCACGGCCCTGCCGCCGCGATGAGACGGGTCGACCGGTGTGCGTCGATTGCGGTCATCCGCCTTCGGGGAGCGGCCCACGGCGAGGATTCGACGTCCTCGCGCCGGCGCCTCCAACGGGCATGCACGAACTCCACACTCGCATCGAGATCGCGGCGACACCGGAGCAGGTCTGGGACGTGCTCATCGACTTGGCGGCCTACTCGCGCTGGAACCCGTTTATCCGCCACGTCGACGGCGTGCCGGAGGAGGGCCGCTCGCTCGCCCTGTACGGGCACCTGGCCGGTGCACGGCGCACCCGGCTCCGGGCCGTGATCTCGAAGATCGATGCGCCGCACGAGATGTGCCGGCGCACGCGGCTGGTGACGCCCGGCGTCTTCGCGCGCGAGCACCGGTTCGTGCGTGCACCGCTGCCGGGCGGCAACGCGCAGCTCGAGCAGAGCCTGCGCGTCGGCCGCCTTCTCGCTCCGCTCCTGCGCGAGCGCATCGAGCGCAACGTCGGCCGCGCGTTCCGCGAGATGAACGCGGCGCTGAAGGGCCGCGTCGAGCGGGCCCGCGGCGCGTGCGCGTCGCCGTCGGGAAGCGCGTAGGGCGTAGTAAGATCGCCGTTCGTTGCAACGACGAGCGGCATGGACGACTACGGGCGCTACGATGGTCTCGACCTCGCGAGGCTGGTGAAGCGCGGCGAGACGACGCCGGGCGAGCTGCTCGATGCGGCGCTCGCGCGCGTGGCGCGCCTCAATCCGAAGCTGAATGCGGTGTGCGGGCTCGCGGCGGAGGCGGCGCGGCGCGAGATCGCGCAGGGCGTCGCGGACGGACCGTTCGCCGGCGTGCCGTTCCTCCTCAAAGGACATCACCGCGGCCGCGCGCGACGTGCCGATGAGCTGCGGCTCGCGCTACTTCGCCGGCGTCGGCGGCGACCACGACACCGAGCTCGTCGCGCGCTACCGGCGCGCGGGGCTGGTGATCTTCGGGCGCACGACGACGCCGGAGATGGCGATCAGCCCGACCACCGAGGCGCCGGTCTACGGCGGGCCGACGTGCAATCCGTGGAATCCGGACTACAGCGCCGGAGGCTCGAGCGGCGGTGCGGGCGCGGCGGTGGCCGCGGGCATCGTGCCGCTCGCGCACGGCTCCGACGGCGGCGGCTCGATCCGCATTCCGGCCTCGTGCAACGGCCTTTTCGGGCTCAAGCCGACGCGCGCGCGCCTGCCGTTCGGACCGGACGCCGGCGAGGGCTGGGGCGGGCTGCTCGTCGAGCACGTACTCACCCGGAGCGTGCGCGACAGCGCGGCCGCGCTCGACGCCACGCACGGCGCCGATCTCGGCGCCTACTACGTCGCGCCGCCGGTCGTACGGCCCTACCTCCAGGAGATCGAGACGCCGCCCGGTCGACTGCGGATCGCGTTCACGGCGACGCGCTTCTCCGGAGAGCCGGCGCATCCGGACTGCGCGGCGGCGGTCGAATCGACCGCGCGGCTGTGCGCGGAGCTCGGCCACGAGGTGGTCGAATCTGCGCCGGACGGCTTCGATTGGGAAGAGGTCCTGCGCAACGTCGTCACGATCATGGCGAGCGGCACGGCGCTCGCGGTGCGCCAGCGCGCGGCCGCGCTCGGCCGGCCGCCACGCGAGGACGAGCTCGAGCCGGCCACGCGCGGCGCGGTGAAGCTCGCCGAGAGCATCCGGGGGCCCGACTACCTGCTCGCGCTCGCCGGGCTGCACGCTTTCGCGCGCACCGCCGCGCGCTTCTTCGAGCGCCACGACGTGCTCCTCACGCCCGTTCTCGCACAGCCTACCGCGCGCCTCGGACGCTGGGCGATGTCAAACCCGGACTTCCTCGACTACCGGCTCGGTCCCGAAGGGCTCGGGACCTACGTCGCGTTCACGCCGTTCGCCAATGCGACCGGCCAGCCGGCGATGTCGGTGCCGCTGCACTGGGCGGCGGACGGCATGCCGATCGGCTCGCACTTCGTCGGCCGCTTCGGCGCCGAGGCAACGCTGCTCAAGCTTGCGCGTCAGCTCGAGGAAGCGCGCCCCTGGCGCGACCGGCGGCCGGCCGTCTGACGCCTGCGTCACTCCCGCGATGGCGGGCGTCCAGGCAGCCGCTCGCGGTACTGCAGTCGCCCCGCTGGTTCCCCGCTTTCGCGCGGATGACGAAAACGGGTTCGGCTTACGCACGCGGCGAAGCGGCGCTATTTCCGCGCCGCCTCGCCGGTGAGCTGCGCCGAGGCGACGATGCGCTCGAACTCGGGCAGGTAGCGCTCGAAGTAGTGCAGCCGCGCGCCCTGGAACCAGGCGCCGTAGAGCTTGCCGCCGGCGACCGTACCGACAAACACGCCGGCGCGCTCGACCTCGTCGCGCCCGACGACGCGGGTCTCGAAGCGGAACCCGCGCCCGCCGGCGATCGACACCGCGCGCAGGTTGCGTTCCTCGGCGAGCGTGGTGCGGAAGAAGCGCGCCACGGTCGCGTGCAGGAGCTCCTGGATCTCGAGCGGGTTCATCGTCGAGCGGAACACCGGCGGCTTCTCCATCCGCGCCTTGTCGGCGAAGCGCGGCACGAAGAGCGGCTCGCCATCGGGCACACCGGTGAAGAAAACGAGCGTGTTCAGCGTCAGCCCGTCGAGCGTCCAGACCTCGACGTGCCCTTCGTAAGCGGATTGCGACATCTTGTTCCACTTCATGCCCGGCTCGACCGAGATCACGTCGGCGACATTCTGGCGCTGCGGCGCGACGAGCGTGTAGGCGGCGCACCCCGCGACGAGCGCGACGGCGAAAAGGAGAGCACTGAGTTTGATCATGGAGACGCCGCTCACTGTTCCAGGAGCATGCGGAGCGCCCCGGCGTCCGCGGCATCCGGTTTCGCCCGCAGATAGGCGTCGAGCGCCGCCTGCGCGCGCGCCTTGTCGCCCTGCTTGAGCTCGACCATCACGATCGAGCGGTGGGTGTCGGGCGGCGCTTCGCGCGACTCGAGCGCCCGCGCGTAAGCTTCCATCGCGCGCGCGAGATCGCCCGGCTCGGCGCGCAGTCGGTACACCTCGCCCTTGCCGTACCAGAGCAGGCCGTCGCCGGGCGCCTGCGCGAGCAGGCGATCGAACACCACCTCGCTGCGGCCGTACTGCCTGAGCGAGAGCTCGTCGCGAACGATCAGCTCGCGCACCGCGGCGAGCCCGGTGCGGTGGCGCTCGAGGCCGCGCTCCTCGGCGCCGCCCGCCTGTGCGGCCGCCGCGCGCAGCGCGCCGAGCCGCTCCTCCGGCTCAGGGTGCGTGGCGAACAAGACGCTCTGCGACCGCTCGACGGTGCCGGCCGCGAGCTCGGCGATCAGCTGCTCCCACACCTCCGCCGCGGCGATCCGCGTGTAGCCCGCCTTCGCCATCAGCTCGAGGCCGATCCGGTCGGCCTCGTGCTCCTGCTCGCGGCTGTAGGCGAACGTCGAGGCGAGGAGCGCGAGGTTAGCGACGGTGCCGGCGAGACCGACGCCGGCGACGGCGAGCCCGAGGCTCAGGAAGGCGCCGAAGTTCGACTTGTCGCGCGCGTCGCGGTAGCGCTCGAGCGTGTGCCGGCGCAGATAGTGCCCCATCTCGTGCCCGAGAATCGCCGCGAGCTGCGCCTCGTCGACGCAGCGCAGCAGCAGCCCGGTCCACACCTGCATCATGCCGTTCGGCGCCATGCTCGCATTGAACTGCGGCGTGCGCACGACGTACAACCGCAGGTCCGGACAGTGGTCCTTGCCGAGCCGGCAGACGACCTCGCGCAGGTAGGCGTTCAGCGCGCGGTCGCGCACGACGAAGCGCGAGGTTTTCAGGTCACGCTCGGCACGGTCCATCAGGCCCCACAGCCCGCCCTCGTCGGTGTCGGGCGGCGGGCGGTGTCCGGGCTCGACGAACTCCGAGAGCGTCTGCGCTCCGGCGGCGCGCATCGCCGCGAGCGCGCAGAGCGCGCAGCCGAATCCGCGCCGGTTCACGTGCGCCGACTCACTTGAGCGCGTCGGAGACGAGCACCTTCACCGTCTCCGCCGCCGCATCGGGCGTGCGCAGGTCGCCGTGTCCGCGCACGAGCCTGTTGAACCAGACGATGTCGCCCGTCTTGAGGTCGACCACCGAGGCGAACCCCACCTGGGCGCCGCCGGGGACGCCGACGCCGGCGATGGCGGCCACCACCATGATCGCGACGCGCCCGGCGCTCGCGTAGCTGTCGCGCACGAAGAGAAACAGGGCGTAGTCGGCGCTGTGGTTGCGCGCGATCGTCGCCACCGCGGGGCCGAGCGACCAATCGAATTTCTCCCCCTTGCTCGGAAGCTGCAGCCCCGGCAGGTAGTGGTGCACGAGCACCGAGCCGCCGACGGCGCGGTGCAGCTTCTGCAGCTCGAGGCTCGTCGACTGGTCCTCGGGCGTGCCGCGGTCGGGCTGGTAGTCGACGAGCTTGACCTTGTAGCGCTTGGCCTCCTGCTCGAGCGCTGCGCGCATGTGCTCGAGCGCGGCGGTGGTCCACTCGGCACGCGGCTCCTCGAGCCCGCCGGCGGTGAGCTCGGAGAGCTCGACGTCGAAGGGCATCACGACGATCACCGGATCCCTGCCCGCCTCGCGGCCGAGCTGCGTCGCCTGTCGCTGCGTCGCCATCGGCGCACAGGCGGCGAGGATCGCGACCGCCGCGGCGAGCAGCAAGAGGCGCGACAGCGCCACGCGCGACCTCATGCCCGACCTCTCTCCCCGAAGCGGACCAGCATCCGCACGAACTTCATTGTAGCGACACCGCAGCCATGGCGAGCCTACGGTGCGGCGCGCTTCGCCTTCGTCAGCGATTCGACGGTCGCCCCGGCGAGCGTCGCCTGCAGCTCGGCGAGGATCGAAAGGGGCGATCGACTCCGGCGTATCGGCGCCGATGTCGAGCCCGACCGGACCCTTGAGCCGCACGCGCAGCGCGGCACCGGCCTCGCCGAGATCCGCGAGCAGCCGCTCCTTGCGCGCACGCGGCCCGAGGATGCCGACGTAGCGCGCGCTCACGTTGGCGAGGTGGCCGAGATACTTGCGGTCGGTGGCCAGGTGGTGGCTCATGACGACCACCGCGTCGAACTCGGCAAGCGGCAGCTGCTCGGGAAGCCGGTCCGGATCGACGTGCAGCGCGCGCTCCGCGCGCTCGAAGCCGCCGCGCTGGATGTAGCCGGGACGGTGGTCGGCCACGGTGACGCGCCAGCCGAGGTCGGACGCCATGCCGGCGAGCGGCACCGCGTCGAGGCCGCCGCCGAGCAGGAGCAGCGGGGATCGGCTCGAGCATGGCGTAGAGCACGCCGAGGCCGGTGTCGTGCATGGCGTAGCGGTTCTCGCCCGCCTGCAGCACACGCGCGCACTCCGGCGCGAGCGCGTCGGCCACCGCCGTGTCGAGCTGATGCGTCTCGCGCGGGCCACCCTCCTCCACGATCAGCGTGCCGCCGGGCGCGACGTCCGGGCGCGTGCTCTCGATGACGGTGGCGACGACGGCACGCCGGTGCGCGAGCAGGCACCGCACCATCGCGGCGAACGGCTGGTGGTCGCGCGCCGGCTGCAGCGGCTGCAGGAAGACGCGAATCAGACCATTGCAGCCGACGCCCAGTCCGAAGAGCTCGTCGGCCTCGCCGCGCATGTCGTAGGTCACCGCCACCGCCACGTCGCGCTCGATCACCGTGCGCGCGCGCTCGGCGAGATCGCCCTCGAGGCAGCCGCCGCTCACCAGCCCCTGATAGTCGCTGTTGGCGGCGATCAGGATGCGGTGGCCGGCCTTGCTGTACGTCGAGCCGATGGTGTCGAAGACGCTCGCGAGGACCATGGCCTGGCCCTGCGCGCGCCAGGCTTCGAAGGTCCGGATGATCTGACGTTGGCTCATATCGGAAGCGCAAGCGAGCGCTGCATCTGACATGCTACCAGGGGCGCGCCGGCGCGACGAGACCGAGGCGATGCGCGAAGCGCTCGCCGCCGGGCGGCTGCCGACCGGCCGCTCACGCCCGGCACCTCGCCGGCGCTCACGCCGCCCGCGGCTGCTCGCCGAGCACCCTGAGTGGCGGCGCGCTGCCGTCCTTGAGCTGCCCCGGGTAGACGGTGAGATGCGGGAACGGGATCTCGATGCCACGCGCGTCGTAGGCCTTCTTCAGCCGCCGCAGGAACTCGCGGCGCGTCGCGAACTGCTGGATCGGCGGCGACACCTTCAGGCGGCCGACGAGCGTCACCGCCGAGTCGCCCCAGGCGTCCACGCCGATGACCTCGAGATCGTCGGTCAGGTTCGCGCCGAACATTGGATCGGCACGCATCTCGCGCCCGACCTCGCGCATCACCTCCAGCGCCTCGTCCACGTCCTCGCGGTAGGCGACCCCGACGCGGATCACCGCCTGCGCGAAGTCGCGCGTAAGGTTCTTGACGATCTTGATCTCGCCGTTCGGCACGAAGATCACGTGTCCGTCGAAGTTGCGCAGGCGCACGAAGCGCAGCGTGACCTCCTCGACCAATCCGCCCTGCCCGTTGAGGTCGACGACGTCGCCCTGCCGGATCTGGTCCTCGAGGAGCACGAAGAACCCGTTGAAGTAGTCCTTGATCAGGCTCTGCGCACCGAAGCCGATCGCGATGCCGGCCACCCCGGCCGTGGCGAGCACCGGCGCCACCGAGATGCCGAGCTCGTCGAGCACCAGCATGCCGGCCACCAGCCAGATCACCACCGCCGCGATGTAACGGAACACGCGCGCGAGCGTCTGGATGCGTCCGGCCTGCAGCGGATCGCGGCGCCGCTCGAGGAACGCGCGGAAGTGCCGGATCAGGCGCGAGGCGATCCCCTGCAGGACGAGGGCCGCAAAGAGGATCAGCGCGATGCGCACGCCGTGCATGAAGACGATCTTGACGTTGGCATCCAGCTGGTTGATGTAGCCGAGGAGCTCGTTCATTCTCTTGCCTCCGTGTGGGTGTAGCGATCGGTGCGTTCGCCGCGGCACGGCGAGCGTGTCACCGGAAGTGCCGGACCATCAACGGATGATCGCGCGGGTGCGGGCGCGAGCGGCCGGCACCGCGTGGCGGGCGATGGGCCGCACGCCAGGACGAACGGCGCGGTCGCACGATCGGGCGTCCACACTGCGCGAAGCGCCTGCGGGCCGCCGCGGCGAACTCGCCGCGCGGAGTCGATTGTCCCCGAGAGCAGGCGCGCCAGCAACCGCCAGCCCACGCCCTCCCGAAGATCGCCATACCGTCAACGAGTTATGGAAAGCGTCGCGCCCGCGTGCGAGCGACGCCGCGGCTCCCCGTCGATACCGGCCGCCTCGCCCGCCGCGGCTGCCGGAAGCTTGCCCGATGGCGTGCGCACGCGCGCCGTCACATAATTGCAGCCGGCGTCGCGCCAGAGATCCGTACGCTTCGCGTCGCGGGGGACCGGGGTACCGGAGATGCACATCGAGGTCCGAAGACTGTCCTGCTGGGACACGCTGCGGCTGCTGGTGCTCTTGGTCCTGCCTTCGTTCCTGTGGGGCGCGGTGGCCGCCAACCGCAGGCTCGTCGGTCTCCTCGTCCGGCTGGACGCCGGACGCCGGATCCTGTCCCTGCTCGAGCAGCTCAGGGTCAAGTACGGCTGCAACCACCTCTGGACGTGGTTCCCGCTCCGCAAGACGCTGCTCGTGCTCGATCCGGAGAGCGCCGACGCCCTGCTGCGCTCCGATGCGAACGCGGCCGACCCGGCGCTCAAGAAGCGCGCCGTGTCGCGCTTCGCACCCGGCGCGCTCGTCATCTCGAGCGGCGCGGAGTGGCCCGATCGCAGGGTGTTCAACGAGGCCGCGCTCGGCTTTGGTGCGTTGCACCCGCACTGCGACGCGTTCCGGGCGATCGCAGTCGACGAGGCGGGCAGGCTCGTCGGCGACGGCGTGAGCGCTTTGCGCTGGCCCGAGTTCGAGCGGCTCGGCATGCGCGTGTCCCACCAGGTGATTTTCGGACGCGGCCGGATCGAGCCGGCGATGGCGGGGCACCTCGCGCGCCTGGTCGCGCGCGGCAACTGGCTTCTGCCCCGGCACCGACGCGCTTACGCGGCGCTCCACGCGGCGATCGACGAGCATCTCGCGCGGCACCGAGCGCGTGCGGAAACCGGACCTCGGTCCGACGGTGCGCCGACGTCGAGCGCCTGCCTGATGCACGACGCCGCCGCTCTGGCGGAGAAACAAGGCTTTGCGTCTTCGATCCGCGCGGCGAGCCAGGTCGCGTTCTGGCTGTTCGTGCTGAAGGACGCGGTGGAGCTGCACGTGGCGCGAACGCTCGCGCTGATCGCCGCCCACGCCGAGGTCCAGGAACGGGTACGGCAGGAGGTCCGTGCACCGCCGCACCCGGGCACACGCGATGTCGATCGCTTCACCTATCTGGAGGCCTGTATTTCCGAGCAGCTGCGGCTCTGGACACCGGTGCCGATCCTGCTTCGGCGCGCGACGAGGCCCTTCCGCTTGCGGGGAGGAGATCCCGGTGGGGGCCGAGGAGCAGATGCTGATCCACGCCGGCCTTTTCCACCGCAGTCCGGGCCAGGTCGGCGCGCTCGCCGACCGCTTTTCTCCGGACGCCGTGACCGCGGCGTCGCCGCCGGTCTACTTCTTCAGCCGTCACCTGCAGTCGTGCGCCGGTCAGTTCCTCGTGCGCTTCGTGCTGAAGGCCGTGCTCGCGGCGCTGCTCGAGCGTCACCGGTTCGAGCTCGTCCGCCCGGGCATCGTGCCGGGCCGGATTCCCCACCTGTATGACCACTTCAAGATCGAGCTGCGTCCTTGCCGTGACTAGCGAGAGCCTGCCGAGCGAAAGCCACGCGCCCGAGCGTCGCCAGCTCACCGTCCTGCTGTGCGACCTCGTCGGCTGGACTGCGCTCTCGCAGCGGCTCGACGCCGAGGAGCTCGCCGAGGTCGTGCAGGGCTACCGGCAGCGCTGTACGGACCTCGTCACCCGCCACGGCGGCATGGTGGCGCAGTACGTGGGCGACGCGGTGCTCGCCTACTTCGGCTACCCGAGGCGCCGGGGCGCGCGGCGGCGGGGGAGCGGGCGCTCGCCATCGCGGCGGCGGAACGCGCGTCGACGGGCGGCGGCGCGGACGTCCACATCGGCATCGCGACCGGGATCGTCGTCGTCGGAAATCTGCTGGGCCAGGGCGTCCGCCCGGCCGAGCGCGGCATGGATCCCCAGGGCACCGCGCAGGTGTCCGCGGTCGGCAGCGCGCTCAATCTCGCGGCACGGCTGCAGTCGCTCGCCGGACCCGGCATGGTCGTCGTGTCCGACCAGACGCGCCGCCTGAGCCGGGGAATCTTCGAGTACCAGGATCTCGGGCGGCACGCGCTCAAGGGGTTCGACGCGCCGGTGCAGGTGTGGCGGGTCATCGGCGAGAGCCGCCCCCGCAGCCGCTTTCACGCGCTGCGCGCAGCCACGCTGACGCCGCTCGTCGACCGTCAGTCCGAGCTGGACGCGCTGCGGCAGCTCTGGGACTCGGCGCGGGCGGGCCGCGGCCATGCGGTGCTCCTCACGAGCGAGCCCGGCGTCGGCAAGTCGCGGCTCGCCGACGAGGTCGCGCGCCAGATCGCGGGCGGCGACGCGGTGCGCCTGTGGTTCTATTGCGCCCCGCACCTGCAGGGCAGTCCGCTCGCGCCGCTCGTCCGCCAGATCGCTCTCGCCGCCGGATTCGCCGAGCGCGACGACGACGACGCGCGACTGCAGAAGCTGCTGGCGCTGATCCCGCATGCCGCGCAGGGCGCGGCCGACGCGTTGCCACTGCTCGCGAACCTGCTCGCGATCGGGAGCAAGGGCATGGACGCGCGGCTCGAAATGTCGCCGCAGCGGCGCAAGCGGCGGCTGTTCGAGGTGCTGATGCTGCTCCTCGCGCGCGCCGCGGCTCGCGGCCCGGTGCTGATGGTCGTCGAGGACCTGCACTGGATCGACCCCACTTCGGAGGAGCTGCTGGGACGGATCGTCGAGGAAGTAGGCAGGCTGCCGGTCCTCGCGATCTTCACGGCACGTCCCGAGTTCCAGCCGCACTGGCCCGATGCGGCGCCGCTCGTGCCCATGCGGCTCGCGCCGCTCGACCGGCCGGACGCGATCGCGATGATCGGGCTGCTGTGCGGGGAGCGGCGCGTCCCGGAGCAGACCGTCGCGCAGATCGCGGACCGCGCCGACGGACTGCCGCTCTTCATCGAGGATCTCACGCGGGACGTGCTGGAGCTCGCCGAGCTGCCCGCGAACGACGGCGCGACCGAGCGCTCGCGCGCGTCCTTCGCGGTTCCGGCGACGCTCAGCGACGCGCTGATGTCGCGCCTCGATCGGCTGGGATCGGCGAAGGCGGTGGCGCAGATCGGCGCGGTGATCGGGCGCGAGATCCCGTACCAGCTGCTCGCCGGGGTCGCGGCCCGGTCCGAGGAGGAACTGAAGGAGGCGCTGCACCGCCTGGTCGAGGCCGGGCTCATGATCCGGCGCCCGTCGACCGAGGTCATGACGTACGGGTTCAAGCACGCGCTGGTGCGCGACGCGGCATACTCCAGTCTCCTCAAGAAGGGCCAGACCGCGCTTCATGCGCGCGTCGCCAGGACCCTGGTCGAGCAGTTTCCCGAGGTCGCGGAGTCGCAGCCCGAAGTCCTCGCGCACCACTTCGAGGCCGCCGGCGATACCGACAGCGCAGTCCACTACCTGCTGCAGGCGGCGAAGCAGTCGACCCGCCGCTCGGGCTTCGTCGAGGCGATCGCCCAGCTCCAGCGCGCGCTCGGGCTGCTCGACGGCCTGCCGCCCTCGGGCGCACGGACGCGGCGCGCGCTGCGCGCGCACCTCGCCCTCGGCAGCGTATACGCGGAGCACCGCGGCTTCTCTTCGCCGGAATCGGGCGCGGCCTACCGGACCGCGCTCGGACTGTGCCGCGAGCTCGGTGAGGCTCCGGAGATCTTTCCGGTGCTCGCCGGCGTCGGCTCCTACGAGATCACGCGCGCCAACTTCGCGCACTGCCGCGCGCTCGCCGAGGAATGCCTCACGCGCGCCGGCGCGCAGCAGGCCGTGCCGATGCTCGTCATGGGCCACCTGCTCCTCGGCGGCACGCTGTTCCTGACCGCCGAATTCGCCGCGGCTCGGCGCGAGCTCGGGGAGGCGATTCGCCTGTACGAGCAGGACCAGGCCACGCGCCGCGGCAGGCAGGCGCTCTACATCCAGGACCAGAAGTCGACCGGGCTGTGCTACCTCGCACTCGCCCTGACCACGCTCGGCGACCTCGAGGGCGGGCGGCGCGCGGGCGAGCGCGGTCTCGAGCACTCGCGCTCGCTCGGCGGCGCGCACACGATCAACTTCTCGCTGTGCTATCTCGCGGCCGTGCACCACTTCCGCCGCGACGCGCGCGAGGCGCTGCGGCGCGCGACCGAATCGCTCGAGCTCGCGCGCGAGCAGGGGTTCGCCACCTGGATCGGCGTCTCGCAGATGATCCGCGGCGAGGCCCTGGTGAGCGAGGGTAAGCTCGAGGCGGGGCTGGGGGAGATCACCGCAGGCATGGCGGCCCACCGGTCGATGGACGCCCTCACCTACCAGCCGTTCGGGCTGTCGCTGCTCGTGAAGGGCCTGCTCGCCGCCGGCCGGCTCGACGAGGCGCTCGTCGCGGTCGACGAGGCGCTCGCGATCAGCGGGCGGACCGGCGAGCGCTTCTATCTCGCGGAGCTTCTGCGTCTCAAGGGGCGGGTCCTCGCCGAGCGCGGCAGCAACGCCGAGGCCGAGCGCTGGCTGCGCGAGGCGATCGGGATCGCGCGCGCGCAAGGCGCGCGGCTCTTCGCGCTGCGCGCGGCGGTGAGCCTCTGCGGCGCGCTCGAACGGACGCGGCGTGAAGCCGCGCTGCGCGAAGTGCTGGCGCCCGTCCTCGGCACGTTCGGGGACGACGTCGACGCGCCCGACCTTCGCGAGGCGCGCAGCCTCCTCGCGCCGGGCTAGCCCGGTGCCTTCCGCTCCGACCAGTCCCGGATCGCCGCGCGCGCCGCCGCGTAGCCGCGCTCGACGATCTCGTCGATGCGGTCGAAGTCGAGCAGGCGGAGGTCGGCCATCGGGATGCGCAGGTACAGGCTCGCCGCGTCGGCGCTGCGCCGCTCGCGCGACCAGTAAACGCTCGCGACCAGCGCGCTGCGCGTGAGCAGGCTCACGATCGAGGGCGGCTCGCTCCGCCCGTCGACCGGATGGATCCGGTCCCAGAGCAGTCGCCACCCCCGACGACTCGAGCGCGCCGTCCGACGGCGAGCGCATCTCGACCTCGGCGCTGACGTCGACCGCGAGCACGTGGCCGATCTCGGGCTTCGCGGCCATCAGGTCGATCGGCAGGTTGTTCACCAGCCCGCCGTCGACGTGCAGGTCGCCGCCGAGGCTGACCGGCGGCAGCACGCCCGGCAGCGCGATGCTCGCCCGGATCGCGCTTGCGAGCGGGCCCCGCTCGTGCACCGTCTGCGCCGCGCGCGAGAGGTTCGTCGATACGCACAGGTAAGGCAGCGGGAGGTCCTCGATCGCGGAGGCGCCGAAGACACGCTCGAGCTTCGCCCGGATGCGCCGCCCCGCGAGCAGCGCGACCACGGGCAGGGTCGGATCCTTGAGCGAGGAGAAGTGCTCCTTGCACTGCGCCAGCGCCTCGGCCGGCGAGCGCCGCTGCGCGACGAGCGCCGCGATGATCGCGCCGACGCTCGTGCCGCCGACCCAGTCGATCGGGACCTGCGCCTCGGCGAGCGCGCGCAGCACGCCGAGATGCGCGAAGCCGCGTGCGCCGCCGCCGCCGAGCACGAGCCCGATCCCCGCCCCGTTCAGACAGCGCGCGAGGCGCGCGAGATCGTCCGCGCTGTCGGCCGTCACGTGGTAGTGGCAGTCGACCTCGCGCCCCGCGAGGACGGCGGGCGCGGCGGCGGCCCCGGACGCCGCGTGCAGCAGGACGAGACTGCGGCGGGGGGCGCGACCGCCGCGCCACCGTTCGGCGAGCGCGCGCTCGGCCTCGCCCGGCTCCGGGGCCGCGGCGTCGACGACGAACACAACGTGGTCGGCCTGGCGCACCGCCCGCTCGGTCCAGCGGGTCAACTGCGGCTCGGCCTGGTAGACGACGAAGCGATGCCCGAGCTCCTGCTCGTTCAGCCACTGCACGAGGCGGCGGCTCGCGGCATCGTCGTCCGCACAGTGCGCAAGCCCGCGGTGTCCCAGCGCATCGTCGACGTACCGTGCGTCGAGGTGCAGCGTGCGGCCGAGCCGGGCGAGCGCGGCGCCCAGCCGGCGCGTGAATTCCGCGGTCGCGGGATCCGCGCCGGAGGGCACCACGGCAAGGGTCCTGACTTCCGCGGCCGCACGCCCGGGAACGACCCGGCGATGGCGCAGGCGCGCGCTCAGGAGCGCGCTGATCTGCCGCAGCACTGCGGGCTGGCGCTCGATCAATCGATGGAAGGCGGCCGCCGAGATCCGCGCGAGCAGCGTGTCGCGCACCGCGAGCACGGTCGCCGAGCGCCGCTCCGCCGAGAGGAGCGCCATCTCGCCCAGGACCTCCCCGGCGGCGATGTCGTTCAGCGCCAGCCCGCCCATGCTGTCGTCGATCACCCGCAGCCGCCCGCAGAGGACGGTGTAGGCCGCGTCCCCCGGGTCGCCGCGTCGGAACAGCACCTCGCCGCCGCGCAGCGCCACCCACTGCGCGTCGGCCTGCAGTTCGGCGAGCGCTTCGCGGTCGGCGGCGCCGAAGAGCGCCGCGAGGTGCGCGGCGAGCTGAGCGCTCCAGAACCCGCGCGGCTCGTTCTCGGACCCGCTCGGCGGAATGGACTCGACCTTGGACATGGATGCCCCTGTGCGCGGGCCGGCCGGTGCATCGACCCGCCGGGAATCATACGCCCGCCGCCCAGCGTGAATGGTTCACACCGCGCAGCCGTACCGGTTCACGGATTTCCGCCGCTGCGGGCGCGAAGATGCATCCCATCAGCGCTTCGCTGGAACGGTTCCAGAAAGGAGGACAGCTGATACCGAGGTAGCCAGTCGGAGTAGGAATGACCATTGCTGATCACCCCCTCCACGGATCCGGACGAGCGGCTTTCCCGCATCCGGCTCTTGCCTCAGGTGATGACGCCAAAGCGACGTAGAGGATAGGGATGGCACACGCGCGCAACGGGCAGCCAACGCCGGAGCAGGCGCCGCATGCGCTCCCAGCGCACCCGGCCGCGCTGGCTGCGCCGGCACAGCGCGCGATGCCAGAGTCGACCGACGTGGAACCGGAACAGATGCAGCGCCGGGCTGTTCATGGGAACCCCGTAATAGCGGAAGTGCCCATCGACGACCGCGCTCAACCATTGACCCTGCGCAGGGATGGGCGCATGCATGCGTCGCCGCAACTCGGCTTTCACCTCGCGCAGCTTCGCCTGCAGGCGCTTGCGCATCGTCTGCCGCAGCACCGTGAAGCGTCCATTGCTTCGTTTGGTCGCGCAGATATGCGTGAAGCCAAGGAAGTTGAACGTCTCGGGCTTCCCGAGCCCCTTGCGTGCACGGCGCTCGGCCGCATACGGGCCGAACTCCAGCAGCCGGGTCTTCTCCGGATGCAGCTCAAGCGCGAACTTGGCCAACCGCTCGGCCAGTGCCCCGCGGAACCGCTCGGCATCGGACTTCACCTGGAAGCCGAGCGCAATGTCGTCGGCGTATCGCACGACGATCATCTCGCCGCGCGCATGCGTTCGGCGCCACGCCCGCACCCACAGGTCGAACGCGTAGTGGAGGTAGATGTTGGCCAGGAGCGGCGATGCACTGCCCCCCTGGGGCGTACCCACCTCCGTACGCATGCGCTTGCCATCCTCCAGCACGCCGGCGTTCAGCCACTTCTGGATGAGCCGCACGACGCGCCGATCCGCGATGCGGTGCTCGATGAACTTCACCAGCCACCCGTGATCGATCGAATCGAAGAAGCCACGGATGTCCACATCGAGTACCCAGTTCACCGGCCTCGTGAGCAGGCCCACGTACAACGCATCCAGGCAATTGTGCTGGCTGCGCCTGGGGCGAAACCCGTACGAGAAGCCGAGGAAGTCCGTCTCGTAGATGGCGTTCAGCACCTCGACGGCGGCCCGCTGGACGAGCTTGTCCTCCAGCGCCGTCACCCCAAGCGGGCGTTGCCCGCCGCCGTCTTTGGCGATGTACACCCGACGCACCGGCCTTGCCCGGTACGCGCCCCGCTGGAGCCGCTCCGAGAGGTCCTGAAGATGCTCCTCCAGTGCCTCGCCGTAGTGACGCCAGGTCTCGCCGTCCACACCCGGGGCGGCTTCCTTCTTCAAGCCGAAGTAGGCCGTGCGCAGCGTGTCGAGGCTGTAGACATGGTGCAGGAGCGCGGTGAACCGCATCGTCCTGTCCTTCTTTGCCGCTTGACGTACCCGCTCGAGTGCACTGCGCACGCCTTCCCGGCTTTGCATCCGGAGCGTGTTTTGCTCTGGCAGGTTCCCTTTGGCCAGACCCCTTCCCTCCATCCCCTCCGCGGCCGGTCGCCCGGCCTTGTTCGGGGACTTCGTCGGTACTGCGGATCTGTCCGACTTCCCTTGTCCGTTCATCATCGGCGTACGTCGATCGACTTCCCGACACGGCCCGCTGTTCTGGGCGAACAAGGGATCTCCCGGCTCCCGCGCAAGGTGTTTCCGTACGTGCACGGGGTCTGTGACCGCGCAGGGTCCCGACGCATCTTGCGAGATCGATGCGCCGGATGTGGCCTTCCGCTTCTCCTTACAGCGTCGGCACCCCGGAGGAAGCTTCTTTCGCGGCTGAATACCCGGCCCGCACGTACCCCTGTCAACGCTTCGACGCCGCCCTTGCGGGCGACTCCGCATGACTCGGGGCCGGTGTGGGTCGCTACACCTTCACCGTGTAACTCTTTCATTTACAACACCTCGCCGGTTTAGCCGGCGCACAAGGAGACACACCATGAGGAAACTCACCGTTCTGATGACCGTTATCGGTCTTTCCGCCATCGCGCCGCTCGCCGCGGCCGACACCGCCCAGCTCGAGCTGCTGCCGACGGTGGCCGGCATCGAGCGCACGCAGTACATCCGCGACGAGAGCCCGTCCGCGGTCGCGAACGACGACGCGTTCTACGCGCGCGGCACCGGCGGCGTCTCGCCCCAGTAAGGCGCGGCGCACCTTGGGAGCCCGGCCACGGCCGGGCTTTTTTCTTGCGCGGCGCGCCGCCTACCAGGCGCGCGGCGGCCGGCGCCGGATCACGATCTTCCCGCCATCGCTCGCGACGTAGCCGCCGGTGGTGAGATCCTTCATGATCCGGCTCACCATCTCGCGCGAGGAGCTCACGCGATCGGCGATGTCCTGCTGGGTGAGGCGCTCGTCGATGACCAGGCGGCCGTCCGTCTCCTTCGCCAGATCGAGCAGCAGCTTCACCACCCGCCCGTACACGTCGAGGAGCGCGAGGTCCTTCAGGCTCTCGGTCATGTGGCGCGCGCGCCCGATCAGCCCGCGGATGAGCTGCAGCGCGGCGTCGGGGTGGCTCGCGAGGAACGCCCGCAGCACGTCGTTCGCGACCACCGCCATCCTGCAGGGCTCGAGCGTCGCCACCGAGGCCGAGCGCGGCCCCTCGTCGAGCGCGAGCTCGCCGAAATACTCGCCCGGACCCTGGACATTCAGCACGAGATCCTTGCCGTGCTCGTCGCTGACGAACACCTTCACGCGGCCGGACAGGATCACGTACAGCGAGTCGCTGCGCTCGCCCTCGGTCACGACGATGGTGTTCTTCGGGAACGTGCGCACGATCGCCGCCTCGGCGAGCGCGGCGAATTCCTCCGGGGAGAGCCCGGCGAACAGCGCCACGGCCTTCAGCGACTCGACGGTGGAGAGCATCCGCACAACCCGATGGGCAGCGTGCCTATCATAGCGCAGCCCCTCGCCCAGCCGCGCGGGCGAGCGTGAACGTCTCACACCAAAGCGGTGCGGTGCCATGCAGACCGCCCGGCGGCAGACGCCTATTCTGCGGGCATGCATCGGCGCGGCGCGTGCGCCCGATGCACGGTCCACAGGAGGAAGGCATGAGACTCGCCCGGATGGTCGCGCTCGGTGCGGCGCACCGACCGTGGCGGCGCGACCAAGGGCGCGACGGCCGGGGCGCGGGGCTGCGCGCGAACGCCGGCTGTCGCGGCGGGATGATAGGATTCCCCGCATCCGAGCGCATTCAGAGCCCCCGCACGCCATGCTGATCACCTTCCGCTCGAAAGTCGGCGACATCACGATGTTCGGAGATGTGGCGGTGAGCCTGCTCAAGATGGCGGGGCACAGCGGCACGGTGCCCGGCGCGATCCTGGGCAAGGACATTCCGGCCGCGCTCGCCAAGCTGAAGCATGCGCTGAACGCGTTGCCCGCCGAAGCGCAGCCCGACGATCGCAGCGACGAGGAGCAGGACGCGCCGCCGATCGACCTTCGCAAGCGGGCGTGGCCGCTGGTCGAGCAGCTCGAGCGCGCGGCCCGCAACGAGGCCGACGTCACCTGGGACCGGAGTTGAGACCGCCGGTTTCCGCCACTGCCCGGTGCGCGCGAGCGCTCAGTCGGCGCGGATGTCGTACCTGCCCAGGTCGACGGCCTTGAATTTCACGCGCTCGAACACGTCGCCCTTGCGTGCAAAGGGCACCAGCGCGTCGAACCCGATCTTGGTCACCGTGCCGCCCTTGCCGGCGGGATCGGGTTTCACCATCGGATTGAGGGGTGCCCCTCGGCGCCGGGCAGCAGGACGAGGTCGGTGTCCGGATCGAAGCGGGTGGTGATCGCCCAGTCGACGTCGACGGCGTCGAAGAGGTCGACGTCGGTGTCGACCACCACCACGCGCTGCAGCGAGCGGAACGCCTTGAAGGTGGCGTCGATCACCTCGCGGCCGAGCCCGGGCCGCGTGTTCTCCACCTGCACCACCGCCTGGTAGAACCCGCAGCCGCCCGGCGGCAGGAATACCGCCCGCACCTCCGGGATGCCCGTCTTGAGCGCATGGAAGATCGCCGCCTCGGCGGTCAAGCCGACCGCATTCCACACTTCGCGCCCCGAGATCACGGTGTGGAACACCGGGCGCTCGCGCCGCGTGATCGCGTTCACCTTCATCACCCAGCGCTTGTCGCGCCCGCCGTAGTACCCGGTGACCTCGCCGAACGGCGCCTCGTCCTCGCGCACGCCGGGCAGGATCTCGGCTTCGATCACGAACTGCGCGTCGGCGTAGGCCGGCACCTCGCTCGTCTGCGCGCGCAGCAGCTCGATCGGACGGCCGACGAGATGGTTGGCGATGTCCAGCTTGCCGTCGCCCAGGCGCGGCAGCGTCGACACGATCCAGGGCGCGAGGCCGACGCCGTTGTTGATCGTCACCGGCAGCGTCTCGCCGCGCTGCCCGGCGTACTCGACGTATTCCCCGAGATGGCGTCCCGGGTCGATGAGGAAGGTCAGGCGGTCGCGACCGGTCACCATCATGCGGTGGATCGAGATGTTGAGGCCGCCGGTCCTGGGGTTGCGCGCGAGCACGACGGACGAGTCGAGATAGCGTCCGCCGTCCTTCAGCGCGTGCACCGGAATCGGCAAACGCCCGACGTCCACCACGGGCTCGATCACCTCGTTGGCAGGGCCCCGCTTGCGCGCGCGCGACGCGAGCGACCCGCGGTCGCGCTGCCATGGCACGATCGCCTCGGCGATGCGGAACGGCACCCGCGCGGCCGGCAGGCCGAACAGCGCGCCGACGATGTCGCGGTTCCACAGCAGCCCGGTGAAGACCGGCCACGCGCTGCCCTTGACGCGTTCGAAGAGCACGCACTTCGAGCCCTCGAAGCGGTGCGCGACGCCGGCAAGCTCGTAGCGCGGATCGACCTCGGAGCGCACCCGCACCAGCCGGTGCGTGCGCTCGAGGAATGCAATGCAGGCGCCGAGATCGGTCAGGCGCTTCGCCGCCGTGGGGGCGGCAGCCGCGCGGGGGCGCTTCGTGCCGCCCGTGGATTTCGTCTTCATGCCAGATTTCCTCCCGCTTGATCGCCGCCGCCCGGCGCCGCGACGCCGCGGACGCTCGCCCGTGCTCAATCGAGCAGCGCGCCCGGCAGGTACAGCACGGTGCCCGGAACCATCCACATGAGCAGGATGCACAGCGCGTAGGCGATCATGAAGAACGCGACGCCGCGGAAGATCGTCTGCACCGGGATGTCCGGCGCGAGCCCGCGGACGATGAACACGTTGACCCCGACCGGCGGCGTGACCGCACCCATGGTGGTCACGACGGTGAGCACCACGGTGTACCAGACCGGATCGTAGCCGAGCGCGGCGGCGAGCGGAAAGAAGATCGGGATCGTGACCACCAGGAAGCCGAGCGCGTCCATCAGCATGCCGCCGACGACATAGATCAGCAGCACCACCAGGAAGATCACCCCCGGCCACACCGGCAGCGCGGCGGCCCAGTCGGCGAGCTCGAAGGGCAGGCGCGACACGGTGAGGAAGCGCCCGAACAGCACCGCGCCGGTGATCAGCAAGACGACCATCGCCGAGATGCGGAGCGTCTCGGCCACCGAGCGCACGAAGCCGCCCCAGTCGAGCCGCCGGCGCACGACCCCGATCACCAGCGCGCCGAAGGCGCCGGCGGCCCCGGCCTCGGTCGGCGTGAACCACCCGAGGTAAAGGCCGCCGATCACCAGCGCGAACAGGATCAGCGTCTCGATCACCCCGGAGAGCGAGGCGAGCTTCTCGCGCAGCGCGGTCCGTGGGCCCAGCGGACCGAGGGCGGGCGTGCGCAGGCACAGCCCCACGATGGTCGCCAGGAACAGCGCGGTCAAGATCAGCCCGGGAACGATCGCGGCGAGGAACAGCCGCAGCAGCGACTGCTCGGTCTGCACCGCGATCACGATCAGCACCACGCTCGGCGGGATCACCACGCCGAGCGTGCCGCCCACCGCAACCGCGCCGGCGCTGAGGGCGCGGTCATAGCGGTAGCGGCGCATCTCCGGCAGCGCGATGGTGCCCATGGTGGCGGTGGTCGCGGAGTTCGACCCGCAGATCGCGGGAGAACCCGGCGCACGCGGCGACGGTCGTGCCGGCGAGGCCGCCGGGCAGGTGGCCGACCCACTTGTAGGCCGCGTCGTACAGACGCTCGGTGATCCCGGCACGGTAGGCGAACTGACCCATCAGGACGAACAGCGGCACCACGCTCAGACCGTAGGAGGAGAACTGATCCCATACGTTGGTGGCGAGCAGGTGCGTGGCCGCTTCGGTCGAGATGAGGTAGGCGTTGCCGAGCAGCCCCGCGAGAAGCATCGCGAACGCGATCGGCATCTCGAGCAGCATGAGGCCGAACATCACGGCGAGCCCCAGCGCGGCAACGAGGATCGGATCCACCGCGTCCGCCCGCGCCGCTGCTCAGTCGTTCGCGCGCGCGGTGCCGGCGAGGCGCCCGGCCGAGCGCGCGACCTCGACGAGCAGCGCGAGCGCGAGCCCCCCGCGCCGAGCGCCACCGCGTACACCCACGGGTGCACCACCGCCTTCAGCGTCTCGGAGAGCGACCCGCTTTCCTGCAGCACCACGCCGTAGCGGACCACGTACGCCGTGACCGCGCCGAAGAGCGCCAGCGCCACGACGTCGATCGCCAGCGCGACGGCCGCGCGCAGCCGTCCGCCGAGGCGGGCCGTGACGAGATCGATCGAGACGTGGCCGCGATGGAGCTGCGTGTAGCCGAGCGCTAGCGCCATCGCCGCCGCCGAGAGCCAGCCGATCACCTCGTAGGAACCGGCCACCGGGCGGCCAAGCGCGCGCAACACCATGTCGGCGACCGTGAACAGCATCATCCCGACGAGCAGCAGCCCGGCAACGGCCGCGAGCGCGCGGTTGAGCAGCGCGCTCAACTGCTCGAGCCGCCGCATCACGCGCACGCCGGGCGGCGGCGACCGGCGGGCCGCGGCCCACATCCCGAGTGCGGCATGCCTGCGCGAGCCGGCGCTACTTGCTGTACTGGTCGCGCAAGGCGCGAAGCCGCGCGAGATACTCCTTGGCCGGCAGGCCCTTGGCGGTCATCTCCTTGACCCACGCCTCCTCGAGCGGCTTGAGGCGCGCGTCCCACTGCGCGCGCTCGCCCGGCGCCAGGGCGACGATCGTCAGCCCGTGTTCCTTCTTCGCCCACGCGAGCGCCGCGCCGACGTTCTCGCGGTCGTGATAGTTGCCCGTCCATACCGACATTTCCGGGCCGAGCGCGTCGATCACCCCGCGCACGTCGGCGGGCAGCTTCGCCCAGCGCTTCGCATCCATCACCGCCGCGAAGGTCACCACCACCGTCGGGTAGTCGGTGACGAACTTGAGCATCGCCGCGAGCTTGAAGTCCTTGAGGACTTCGCGCGAGGTCATCGTCCCGTCGATCACGCGTGTCTGCACCGACTGCGGCACCTCGGGCATCGGCATGCCGACCGGCGCCGCACCGAGCGCCTGCAGCACGGGGACTCCGGTGCCCGCGGCGCGCAGCTTCATCCCCTTCAGGTCGGCGAGCGAGGCCACCGACGCGCGCGACTGGATGTAACCGGGCTCGGTGGTGAACATCGCGATGATCTTGTATGCCTCGAATTCCTTCGGCTTGAACTCGTGCGTGAGGGTCCACAGGGTGCGGCTCGCCACGGTCGCGTCGCGAAACCCGACCGGCAGCGACACGCCGGAGGTGAGCGGGAACCGGCCAGGGTCGTAGGAGGGTGCGCCGAGACCGATATCCGCGACGCCCTTCAGCACGCCGTCATACATGTCGCGCGCTCCGATCAGCGTGCCGCCGGGGAAGGTCTTCACCTCGACCTTGCCGCCGGTCTTCTTCGCGACCTCCGCGGCCCAGTGGGCCATCTGCCTGCCCGGGGAACGTGCCCGCGGGCGCGAAGAAGGCGTAGTTCAGCGTGATCTCGGCGGCAACGGCGCCCGCGGATGCCGCCAGCATCGGCAAGCCCGCTGCAACCGACGCGGCGATGCGCCGCAGGCACGGGGACGCGTTCATGGCTCCTCCTCTTTTCTGTTGTCCGGGCGAAAGGCGAAGCATACTACCGTGTCCGGCCGGCGGGGGTCTCCCGGCCCCAGCGCGCCGCAGCGCCGCCGCCGCGGGCGGGCGCGACCGCTCCGCGGTCTCCGCCCCCGGCGCGCGCCGTCCTCACCTGCGAGACTGCCTGAATCGGACGTGACGGGGCTGCCTCACGCGGTATCCGGGTCGTCAGGAGAGTTCGTCATCGTAGGCGGGGAAGTCAGGCGCTTCGCCGGGGAATCCCAGTTCGCCCCAACGGCGGGCGACCCGGTCACGGATCTCACGCGCGAGCAGCGTGCTCGGCGGGAACTCGCGCAGACAGCGGTGCGGGCGGCAAGCGTCGATCAGGGCCTTCGAGCCATACGGCCTCGCCTCCGCGGGAAACCGGCTGGGGTCGAGCCGCGTGGACCAGGTGTTGCGCAGGAAGTCGACGTCGGCGGCGGGATCGCAGCGCGTGCTGAGCGCCCAGAGCACCTGGTTCAAGTCGGTCGGATCGACGTCGTGGTCGACGGCGATGATCCATTTGGTGTAATAGGCCGCGGCGGGGCACTGGGCAGCGAGCGACAGGACCTGGGAGACGTGGCCGGGGAACTGCTGCTCGATGGATACCACCGCCATGCCCCAGCCCGAGGCGGCTGCCGGGTGGGCGTAGACGCCGCGGATGCCGGCGACCCCCAGCGCTTCGAGGTTCTCCCAGATGCGCGCCGATCGCATGATCGCGTAGTAGGCGCCGATCTCGCACGCCGGATAGCGCGCCATCAGCGCGGCGGTCAGGATCGGCTCTGCGCGCATGTGCAGTGCCTTGACGTCGATCACCGGCTGTGGCGCACGCGCGCCGCCGTAGTAGCCGGTGAATTCGCCGAGCGGTCCTTCGAGCGCGCGCGTCTCCGGGTGCAGGTAGCCTTCGATCACGAGCTCGGCATGCGCCGGGATCGGCAGGTCGACGACGCTGCCGCGGGTAAGCTGCAGCGGCGCGCCGAGCATCCCACCGGCGATCTCGAGCTCCGATTCCTGCGCGCCGAAGACCTGCGCGCCGACCATGAAGAGGATCGGATCGACGCCGTAGGCGACGGTGACGGGGCACGGCTCGTTGCGCGCCCACCAAGCATCGCGATCCATCCCGCCGTGCTTGCCGGGCGAGGTGTACATGCCGACCGCGCGCGGGCCGTGCAGCATCTGACGGTAGACCCCGACGTTGACGCGGCCGGTGTCGGGATCACGCGTGAACGCGACGTCTGCGGTGCCGATGTAGCGGCCGCCGTCGCGCGGCCAGAAGCGCGGCACGGGGAAGGCGGTGAGATCGACCGCGTCGCCCGTCAGGACGATCTCGTTCACCGGCGCCGCCTCCGGCGCAAGGTGCACCGGGGCGACGCGGCGGCGCATGATGTCCCGCGTCTGCGAAATGAGCTGCGGCAACGACGACTGCGGGTCGAGCCCCACCGCGAGCGCGTAGCGCCGCTTGCTCGCGCCGAGCATGTTGATGAGCACCCGCCCGGTCGCCGGCTGCGCGAAGGCCGAAAAGAGCAGCGCCGGCGCGTCCTCGCGCTGCGCCGCCATGTAGGCGATTGCGGAGAGCTCCTGGTCGAGGTCGACGCGCGCATCGACCCGCTTGAGCTCGCCGATCGCCTCGATGCGCGCGAGCCACGCGCGCAGATCGGGCGCGCCGCGGCGATCGTCGCTCGGTTCCGGGACCGCCCGCTCGAGTGGCTTCGCTTGAGACTCTTCCATGATCGTGGCGGGGCGCACCGCACGCGACGACGCGGCCCCGCGCTAGACCCACCCGCCCCGTCGCAGGCGCCCGAGCGGTCGGATCCCTGCAACGGTCGCCTGTTTGATCAAGCGCCGCGGAAGGTCATTCCCGCGCAAGCGGGAATCCAGCGCGAGCGCTACCGATAATGCCCTCCCGGATCCCCGTCTTCGCGAAGATGACTAACGCAGCAGTATCTCAGCGCTTCCCAAGCAGCCTCGCCTGCACCTGATCCATCTGCGGCGTCCAGGCGCCGACTTCCTTGTAGAAGCGGATCGCGCCCGGGTGGTACGGGATGGTCGCGTCCGCGTCGACGTAGTTCTCCTTCACCCAGTGACGCAGCCGCGCGTGCAGCGGGAAGAGCTCCTGGTTCTTCTCCCACAGCACCTTGACGATGCGATAGGCCGCCTCCTCGGACAGGCTCTCCGCCGCGACGAGGTAGAACGGGTACTCCGCGACGTACAGGGTGTCGCGCACGCCCACGCGCGCCTTGTCCGGGTCGAGCTTCTTCGGCGCGGCCGGGAAGTGCTCGCGGAACCGCGCCCACGCCTCGGGCGAGGGATCGAGCGCGACGAACCGCGCGCCCTTGCGCGCGTCGAGCTCGGCGATGATCCCCATGCCGACCGCGGCCGAGGCGGCCACGTCGGCGGTGCCGTCGATGACCGCCTGGATGCCCTTGTCCGGGCCGCCGGCGACGGCCACCTCCTTGTAGTCCCCGGCGCGCAGCCCGCAGTTGGCCATCATCGCCGAGCCCTGCGCGGTGATGCCGGCGCTGCCGGTGTAGCGCGTGACGACCCGCTTGCCCTTCAGGTCCGCGCAGCCCTTGATCCCGGATTCGGTGCTCGCGATCGGGCCGAGCCAGTTGCGGGTGCCGGAGGTGAGCAGCACGATCGGCGCGCCCTTGCCGCCGAGCGCCTTCTCGTAGCCGGCATCGGCGCGCCGCCCGTGCAGCGCGTCGTAGTTGTTGAGCACACCCAGGTGCACCTCGCCGGTGGCGATCTGCGGCAGCCACTGGGCGGGTCCAGCGGTCGGCATCACCTTGACCTGGGTGTCGAGGTGGGTGCCGATCACCTTGCCGAGCCCGATGCCGGTGGCGTTCAACACGCTGCCGACGCCGTGCGTCGCGAGGTTCATCACTTTCGGCACCCCCGGCTGGGCCGAGGCGTGTCCGAACGGCGTCATGGCGACGGCGGCGCCGAGCGCCGCAGCGGCGCAGAGCGCCCGGTAGCGAACGAAAATGCTGTTTTCCATCTTCATCTCCTCCTGAGGAGCACGGGTTGAAGATCCTTCGGTGGCGGGAAGCGCGCCGATGCGACCGGTCCGATTGCGCGCGCCCCCATTGCCTGCTTGCGCGGCGCGCGGCGGGCCGCGATACATCCGGCCCCCTGCGCGGCTGCGCGCGCGATGGCGCGCGATGGGCGCCGCCGGCGAGCCGACGCGGTCAGCGCGCCGTCTCATAGCGCGGCGCAGGCGCCGCCCGGCGGTAGTGGATGAAGAGGATCGGCGCCGCGAGCGCGAGCCCGGCGAGCCGCGTCTCCCAGCCCGGGACGAACATCAGCAGCGCCGCCGCACCGATCGGGGCGCGCGCGAGCCACGAGAGCCTGCGGTACCAGTAGCCCTCGATCGCGACCGCGAGCAGCACCACCGCGACCGCCGAGTCGAACAGCGCCCAGGCGATCCCGCCGGGCGAGCCGAGCAGCGCCATCCCGGGCTTGTAGAGGAAGATGAACGGCACGATGTAGCCGGCGAGCGCAAGCCGGATCGCCTGCCAGCAGGTCGCGCCGAACGGGGCATTGGCGATCGATGCGGCGGCGTACACGGCGAGCGCCACCGGCGGGGTGAGGAACGAGAAGTTGCCGAAGTAGAAGACGAAGAGATGGGCGAGCAGCGGCTCGACGCCGGCGGCCACCAGCGCCGGGGCCATCAGCACGGCGACCAGAATGTAGCACGCGGTGGCGGGCATGCCCATGCCGAGCACGACGCTCGCGAGCGCCGTGCACAGTGCGAGCAGCAGCAGGTTGTTGCCGGCGAGCTGGACCAGCGCCTCGGCGAGCGACACGCCGAGGCCGGTGTAGGCGACCAAGCCGACGATGAATCCGGCCGCCGCGCAGACCACCGTGATCTGCACCATTGCGTGCGCGATCCCCACGCACAGCGCGAGCAGCCGGCCCGGCAGCAGCGCGCGGCGCGCGGCGGGCCGGAAGAGCACGAGGACGACGTTCGCCGCGCAAGCGTAGAGCGCGGCCTTCGCGACCTCCATGTTCAGGAAGAAGATGCACGCCACCAGCACGACGATGGGAATGAGGTAGAGCCATCCCTCCCGGAGGACCGGCCCCACTGGCGGCAGCTCCTCGCGCGGCACCCCCCGCAGACGCTCCTGGATCGCGCGCAGATCGATCTGCAGAAGAAGCGCCGCGTAGTAGACGAGCGCCGGCACGAGCGCCGCCAGCACCACCGATCCGTACGAGACGCCGAGGAACTCGGTCATCACGAAGGCCGCCGCGCCCATGACCGGCGGCATGAGCGCGCCACCGGTCGAGGCGACCGCCTCGACCGCGCCCCGAGAAGCTCGGGCTGTAGCCGGTGCGCTTCATCAGCGGGATGGTGATCACCCCGGTGCTGGCGACGTTCGCGACCGCGCTGCCCGAGATGCTGCCGAACAGCCCGCTCGCCACCACCGCCGCCTTGGCCGGGCCGCCGCGGTAGCGGCCAGCGAACGTCTGCGCGAGCTTCAGGAACAGCTCGCCGCCGCCGGTCGCAAACAGCACCTGCCCGAACACGATGAACGCGAACACCACCAGGATCGCGATGCGCAACGGCGAGCCGAACAGGAAATCGGTGCCGAGGAAGAGCAGGTTCACCAGGCGCTCCCAGCCGAGCCCGGTGGTCGCAAGCGCGCCGGGGAAGTACGCGCCGAAGCGGCCGTACAGCACGAACACCGCCACGATCGCGACCAGCGGCCATCCCGCGACGCGGCGGGTCGACTCGAGCACGATCGCGATCGCGAGCACCGCGAGCAGCGTGCGCTCGGCGCTCAGCAGCCCGATGGTGTCCATGATGCTCGGATACCCGAAGGCGATGTACAGCCCGAGCCCGAGCGAGACCGCCGCGAGCAGCCAGTCGTACCAGGGCGTCGCGGCCTGCGCGCCGCCTTCGGCGCGCGCCGAGGCGCGGCAGGTGATGAACGTGAGGCCGCTCACCAAGCCCCAGAACGCGCCGAGATACTGCTGCGGAAAGACCGAGACTCCGGCCGCGAGCATCGGCAAGTCGAGCACCGCCGCGAGGCCGAGCACGGTGATCAGGACGCCGAGCGCGTTCTCGGCGATGCGCCGCACGGACGGATGATGACGTTGTCCGCCGTTCACTGCTCCTCTCCTCCCCGCGTCGCGCGCGTACCGCCTGCGCGAGGCGCGCGCTGGGCGGCGCGCCTGCGTCGCAGCCGGCCCGCTATTCCGGTCGAGATCTGCTGCCCGGACCGCTGCCGGGACGGCGGTGCGCGCGCGCCGCCGCGGCCCGGCACGGCCTCACGTATTGACCTGTCCCTCGAAGCTCTCGAAGTTCGTGATCCGCGGCGGCTCGCCCTCGAAGCCGAGTTCGTTCCAGCGCGCGCACACCGACTCGTACACCTCGCGCTTGAGCAGGCTGCGGCGCGCGAACTGCTTGATGTACTTGTACTCCTTGCACGCGTTGATGATGCACTTGGAGCCCCACGGCCGGATCTCCGGCGGGTTCAGGCTCGGATCGAGATAGGTGCTCCAGGTCTCGCGCAGGATGTCGATCGACTGCGCCGGGCGCGAGCGCGTGACCATCGCCCACGCCACGTCGCCGAGGTCGGTCGGGTCGACGTCGTCGTCCACCACCACGACATACTTGGTGAAGTAGGCGCCGCCCATGCACTGCGCGGCGAGCGCGCCCACCTGCGCGGCGTGGCCGGCGTACTGCTGCTTGATCGACACCACCGTCATTCCCCAGCCGGCTGCCTCCGGCGGCGACCAGACGCCGCGGATACCCGGGACGCCCATCGCGTTGAGATCCGTCCACACCTTGGCGGCTTTCGCCATTCCCCACATGAGGCCGCACTCGTTCGCCCAGCCGTCGGCCATCAGCGCGCTGGTGACGATCGGGTTGTTGCGATAGCGGATCGCCTTGATGTCGATGTAGGGGGTCGCCCCGCCCGGGCGTCCGTAGTAGCCGGTGAACTCGCCGAACGGGCCCTCGGGGGCGGTCTTGCCCGGATAGGCGAAGCCCTCGATGATGATCTCGGCGTGCGCCGGCAGGTCGAGCCCGGTGATCTCGCTCTTGAAGATCTCGATCGGCGCGCCGTTGATGCCGCCGGCGAACTCGTACTCCGACACGTCCTTCGGGAACGAGGTCGCCGAGGCGAGGAAGAGCAGCGGCTCGAGGCCGTACACCGCGGCGACCGGCGCGGGCTCGCCGCGGTCCCACCAGCGCTGCTTGTCGAGCGTGGCGTCCTTGCCGGGCGAGGAGTAGAAACCCACCTGTTTCGGGCCCTGCACCATCTGCCGGTAGGTGCCGAGGTTGACGCGGCCGTCCTCGGGGTTGAGCGTGATCACCGCGTCGGCGGTGCCGAGATAGCGCCCGCCGTCGAGCGGCCACATCTTCGGCGCCGGGAACTTCGTGACGTCGACCTTTTCCCCGGTCTCGAGGTTCTGGTTCACCTCGGCGTCCTTCGGGTCGACGCGCGCCGGCGCAACGCGCTGCTTCATCTTGTCGCTCAGGATGCGCACCAGGCCGAGCGCGTCCTGCGTCGGCTCCTCGCGGATCGAGATCGCGACGCGGTTCAGGCTGCTGCCGAACGGGTTGAAGAGCAGCCGGCCGCCGGAGTGGCCCTTGATGTTCTCGAAGAGCAGCGCCGGGCCGCCGACGGTCTTGCCCGCCATGTAGGTGATGGTACTCATCTCGAGGTCGCAGTCGACCGGCGCCTTGATGCGCTTCAGCTCGCCGATCGACTCGACCAGCTGCAGCCAGTCGCCCAGGTGCTTGATGCCGATCATCCTGCTCCTGTCCATGCGCTACTCCTTTCTGCCGGTGGTCTTCGGTTTCGCGGTGAGCCGCGCCAGGCGCCGGCCGACCGCGGCAATGTCCTTCTCCATGATCTCGCGCGCGGTCGCGGCGTCGCCCGCGCGCAGCGCCCCGAGCAGCGCCTTGTGCATGCCGAGCGCGGCGGCCGAGGCGGTGCGGCTCGTCACTGGGGGCAGACGCTCGGTCATCATCTGCAGCACCGTCTCGCCGACGGCCGCGAGCACCGGGTTGCCGGCCATGCGGATCAGCTGGCGGTGGAACTCGATGTTGAACGGTCGCGCGACCCCGCCCCAGCAGTGCTCGGCATCGGCCTTTTCGACCAGTGTCGCAAGCGCGGCGAGCTGACTGGCCGTACCCGCCCGGGCCACGCGCTCGGCCGCGTAGGGCTCGATCAGTCTGCGCACCTCGAACAGGTCGGCGAGTCCGGCCGCACCGCGCGCGAGGAGGTTGCCGAACGATTGCGTGATCGGCTGGTGGTATTCCTCGGCGACCAGAATTCCACCCTTCGGCCCTTTCCTGACCGTCACCAGGCCGCCGAGCTCCAGCGCGCGGATCGCCTCGCGCACGACCACGCGGCTCACGCCGAACTGCGCGGCGAGGTCGCGCTCGGTCGGCAGCCGCTCGCCGCTCTTGAGCCGCGCGCCGAAGATGCGCCCGCGGATGCGGTCGGCGACTTCCTCGTAGGCTTTGCGCCGCCCGAGGCGGCGGAAGGCGGGCGCCGCGGCGGCGGCGCCTCGCACGTCGCGCTGTGCGCGCAACTCCATCGCTCCTCCCCCGCCGAGATTGGACTAACCTAATACCAAACTATGATTCCGGTGCCGGCCGCTTGTCAAGCGGCGCCGCGCGGACGCGAATGGGATTCAGCATCGCTGCGCGGGCGGCCACCGCGCGTCACGGCTTCGCCTCTCCCGGCTGGCGCCCGGGCTCGAAGCCGCCGACCTCGTGGTAGGCGACCTTGCTCTCGGCCTCGAAAGCCCTCACCGACGGGACGCTGCCCGGCAGCCCGAGCTCGCGCCAGCGCCGCGCGACCTGGTCGTAGACCGGCTTGCGGAGCGTCGTGCGCTTGGAGAAGACCGGCAGGTGGCGGTGCTCCTTGCACGCGTTGATCAGGGCTTTCGAGCCGTAGGGCCGCTTCTCCGGCGGGTTCTGCGTCGGGTCGAGCCAGGTGCTCCAGGTATTGCGCAGGATGTCGATGTCGTCGATGGGATTGCAGCGGCTGGCCATCGCCCAGATCACCTGGTCCATGTCGGTCGGATCGACGTCCTCGTCCACCGCGACGATCCACTTGGTGTAGTAGGCGCCGCCGGGCACCTGCGCGGCGAGCGCCAGCGCCTGGGCCGCGTGGCCCGCGTGGCGCTGCTCCAGGCTGATGATCGTCATGCCGAAGCCGCCGGCGGCGGCCGGATGCGAGTACACGCCCTGGATGCCCGGGATGCCGAGCTTGTCGAGATCGTCCCAGATCTTCGCCGAGCGGATCACCGAGAAGAAGCCGCTCTGCTCGCACGACGGGTAGTCGGCCATCAAGGCGTTGGTCAGGATCGGCCGCGAGCGATAGTGCACGGCGGTGATGTCCACCAGCGGACAGCCCGCTTCCGGCCGCCCGTAGTAGCCGGGAAACTCGCCGAACGGTCCTTCGGCCTTGACCGAGTTCGGCCGGATGACGCCCTCGACGACGAGCTCGGCGTTCGCCGGGATCAGCAGGTCGGTCGTCGTGCCGCGCACGACCGGGACCGGCTCGCCCTTGATGCCGCCGGCGAACTCGTACTCCGAGACGTTCTTCGGGAACGTCTGCGAGCCGACCAGCATGAACAGCGGATCGACGCCCCACGCGGCGGCCACCTCGATCGCCTTGCCCTGCTGCCACGCGCGGGTGATGTGCAGCCGCGCATCCTTGCCCGGCGAGAGGTAGAGGCCGGTCTGCGCCTTGCCCTGCAGCATCATCCGGTAGGTGCCGACGTTCAGGTAGCCGCTGTCGGGGTCGCGCGTGATCACCGCGTCTCCGGTTCCCGCGTACCGGCCGCCGTCGAGCGGCCAGTGGCGCGGGATCGGCAGCTGGTCGAGGTCGATGTCGCCGCCGGTGATGCTGTGCTCGTAGACCGGCGCCTCGGTGCGCGACACCTCGCGCGGCGGCATGCGCCGCTTGAGCTTGTCCTTGACGCGCCGGATGAGCTCCACGGTCGGCGTGTCGGCCGGCTCTTCGAGCGTGAGGGCGATGCGCCGCAGGCTCGGCCCGAGCACGTTCCACAGCAGACCGGCGCCGATCGGGCTCGCCTCGAACCCGCGCGCGCGCTCGAAGAGCACCGCCGGCGACGGCTGCTGCTTCGCGACGAGGTAGGCGATCGCGCTCATCTCCTCGTCGCGGTCCACCGGCTCGCGCACGCGTACCAGCTCGCCCAAGCCCTCCACCCGCGCCAACCACTCGCGCAGGTCCTGGATCGGTCGCGCGCTCGGTGGCGCGCTCGAGTCCGTGCGCTGTTCGACTGCCTTGCTCATCGGAAGGTCCTCCCCGCGAAGTGGTTGACGGCCGCCGGCGCGGCGCGGGCCGGTCAAGCAGTCCCATATTGCGGGACCATGACGGGCAACGACGGCACTCTACCGCGAACAAGGTTCTTCTGTATAGTTCTCACGATATGGGAAAGCGGACAAGGCAGGCGCCGGGCCCGGCGCGCGCCCGCAGGGCGCCGGCCGGGCCGCGCAGCAGCCCGGCGAAGATGCTCGAGATCCTCGACCTCTTCGGCGAGGGACGATTGCGCTGGTCGCCCGAACAGATGATGGCCCGCCTCGGCTGGCCGCGGTCCACCCTGTACCGCTATCTGAGGATCCTGAGCGGCGCCGGCCTGGTGACCTCGCTGCCCGGTATCGGGTACACGCTGGGGCCGCGCGTCGCCGAGCTCGATTATGCGATGCGCTCGGGCGATCCTCTGATCGCGTATGGTCGCCCGGTGCTGCGCACGCTCGTCGACGAGGTTCCCGGAATCGGGCTGCTCTGCCGCTACTACCGCGGCCGTGTCCTTTGCGTGCACCAGGAGGCGGGCGCCACCGTACTGCGCAGTAGCTACGAACGCGGGCGCGGCATGCCGCTCGTGCGCGGCGCCGCCTCGCGCGTGATCCTCGCCTGCCTCAGATCCGCCGAGCTCGAGCGGCTCTACGAGGCGCAGTCACGCGAGTTCCACCGCACGGGCATGGGCAAGACGCTCGCGCAGGTGCAGATGTCGCTGCGCCAGATCCGCCGGCAGGGCTACTGCGTCACCCACGCCGAAGTCACGCCGGGTGTGATCGGCATTGCCGCGCCGGTCATGGACGCCGAGGGCGGCATCATCGGCAGTCTGAGCGTCACGGTGCCTGAAGCGGGCGTCAGCGAGCGGCGCCGACGGCTGCTTGCCGACCGCGTGGCGTTCAGCGCGCAGGTGCTCACCCATTCGATGCGCGCCAGCGGAGCGTAGGAAGCGCTCAGCCCCGGTGCAGCCCGCCTGGCTCGCGGGTCTGCTCGATCAGCGGAGCAATCGGCCGCGCTCGCCGCGCATTCCTGCCACGCCGCCCGGACCGAGGGCTTGCTGCTGCCGCTCGAACGCACGACAGGCCGCCCGCGGCCGACCGTCGTATCGCCCGGCGAGATCGGACGGTCCCGACGCCGCCAATCGCCGGTGGGTACGACGCCGGCGCCGTCCACTCGCGGGGATCACCCCATGAGCAGGTTGGGCAGGAAAGTTGCGATCTCCGGCACGAACAGCACGACGACGGTGAGCAGGATGATGGTGTAGAGGAACGGGAAGATGCCCTTGAAGATCTGTCCGAGCGGGATCTCCGGCGCGATGGCCTTGATGACGAACACGTTCACCCCGACGGGCGGCGTGATCACGCCCATCTCGCTGATCAGGACGATCATGACCCCGAACCAGATCGGGTCGAACCCCAGCTTCTGGACGATGGGAAAGAAGATCGGAATGGTCACGACGATGAGGGCCATCGAGTCCATGAAGAAACCGCCCGCGAAGTAGATGAGGACGATGATCACCATCACGGCCATGCGGTGGAGCGGAAGGTCGCCCACCCAGTCGGCGAGCTGGAACGGAATAGTGGTGACCGCCATGAAGTGGCCGAAGACGACCGCGCCGGCGATGATGAACAGCACCATGCAGCTGGTGAGCAGCCCGTCCTTACCCGATTCGACGAAGTTCTTCCACGTCAGCTTTCGCCGGGCGAGGCCGATCAGCAGCGCCCCGGCGCCGACCGCGCCTGCCTGGGTGGGGCCGAACCAGCCGAGGGTCAGCCCGCCGATGGTCAGGAAGAACAGGATGAGCGCCTCGATGATGCCCTTGGTCGCCTTGAGCTTCGCCGCCCACGTGGTGGCGACTCCCGGTGGGCCGAGACCGGGGTCGCGCGCGCACAGGATCGCGACGGTCGCCACGAACAGCAGGCTGAGGATGATTCCGGGAACGATCGCCGCGATGAAGAGCTTGCCGATGGATTCCTGCACCAGGATCGCGTAGACGATGAGCACGGTGCTCGGCGGGATGAGCACCCCGAGCGTTCCGGCGGAAGCCACGGTGCCGGTCGCCAGGGTGTCGTCGTACTTGTACTTCTTCATCTCCGGCAGTGCGATCTTCCCCATGGTCGCGGCGGTGGCCGCGGTGGAGCCGCAGATCGCCGCAAACCCGGCGCAGGCGAGCACCGTGGCCATGGTGAGGCCGCCGCGCAGGCTCCCCACCCAGGTGTAGGTGGCCGAGAAAAGCCGCTGGCTGATGCCGGATGCGTGGGCGAACGATCCCATGAGAATGAACATCGGGATCACCGAAAGCGGATAGGAGGTGAAGGTCTCGAAGACGTCCAGCGAGAGGATGGCCAGGGCTGCGTCGGTGCCCGACAGGTAGATCAGGCCGACGAACCCGACGAATGCCATGGCGAAGGCGACCGGCACCCTGATCAGGAACAGGATCAGCAGGGCGACGATGCCGACGGCGCCGGCGGCCTCAGGGCTCATCGCGCACCACGTCCAGCAGCGCTCCCAGCACCCGATGCACCAGCACCAGGCACACGGACACCATCGCCGCGGCCGCGGCGTAGGCGAACTGGCGCGAGCGGAATCTGGGTCGTCGGCGTCACCTCCCGGCCGGTCTGAAGGTGGTAACCGTGCCGGACCAACTGCCAGACGATGATCGCGAACAGCGCCAGGCAGAGCAGCTGGACCGCGAGGTCGGTCACGGCCCGCGCGCGTCGCGGCAGGCGCATCACGAAGAACTCCACCGCGACGTGCCGGTCCCGCAGGAGCGCCGCGGCGGCGGCGAAGGAGACCGCGATCAGCTGCGCCAGCATCATCATGTCGAGCGAACCGGGCACCGGGAGGAAAAAGAGCTTGGCGCCCAGCACGTCGGCGCAGGTCAGGGCGACCATGAAGACGATCGCGGCGAAGCCGAGCGATTCGACCCCGCCGGCGATCGCTTCGTTGAACCTCTTGAATCGCTCCAGCATGAACGTTGCTCCGGATGCCCCGCGCCACGCGGCCGGCACGCTCCGGCCTTGCGGCCGAGCACCGCCGCGGCGGATCCGGCGCCGATTCGAGACGAGGAACCCCCGCCCGGCGCAGGCCGGGCGGGGACCTCATCGGTCGAGATTACTTGACGTAGGCCTCGGGCCGCAGCCCGGCCGGACCGGTGGGCGAGGGAATCTTGTACTCCATCTGCTTCTCGGTCCAGTACTTGATGCGCTCCTGCAGGTAGGCGACCCAGCCCCTGACCTCGGCCTCGGTGTGGCCTTTGCCCACCATGGTCTTCACGTAGTCGCCGATGACCGGCTCGACCGCCTTCTGCCAGCGCGCCGCCTCTGCGTCGGAGATCTCGATGAAGTTCACCCCCCTTCTCCCGCGCGAAGGTCTGGCCCTCCAGGTCGATCTCGTTCCACATCAGCGCGTAGCGCTCCTGGTACTGTCCGCTCATCACGTCGACGAGCGCTTTGAGCTCCGGCGGCAGCCCGTCGTAGCTCCTCCGGTTCATCGCCAGGTAGAAGGGAAAGGAGGCGCCGATCTGCCAGCTCACCGTCACGTTCTTCGCGACCTCGGCGAACCGGAAGGTCTTGAGCACCTCGTACGGACCCCAGACGGCCTCGTTGACCCCTTTCGCGATCGAATCGTAGACCTCGATCATCGGGGTGGGGGTGGGCGTTCCGCCGAGCGCCTTGACGATGTCGCCCGGGACGCCCGGAGCCCGGATCGTCAGGCCCTTCATCTCCTCGAGCTTGGTGACCGGGCGCTTGGAGATCACCATGCTCGGGCCGTTGGCGTGCAGGGCGAGCACCTTCACGCCGCCGAACTCCTTCGGCCTGAACTTCTGGAAGAAATCCCATCCCACATGCGCGCCGACCCAGCCGGTGGGAATACCGACCGGAAGCCCGATCGCCTCGGTGACGGGCATGCGGCCGGGCGTGTAATAGACGTGCGAGTAGCCGATGTCGGCGATGCCCGTCTCGATGCCCCGGAACATTACCGGCGCCGCGACCAGCGAGCCGCCGGCGAAGTATTGGACCTTGATCCGTCCCCGGAGCGCCGCTCCAGCTCCTCGCCGAACTCCTGGAGGATCTTCGACTGCTTGGACGGCGGTGGAAAGAAATTGGCGATCTTCAGGTTGACGACCTTCGCCTGCGCCCGAGCTTCTTCGACCGCCACGGCCGAGAACAGGAACGTCGCGCAGATGGTCGCTGCCGCGACCGCAAGGGCTCTTCGATGCATGGTCACTTCCTCCTCTTCGATTGCACGGCGAGAGTCGAACCCGGCGGGTCCTCGGCGGTGCGCGATCGGCGGCCGCCGCAAGAGGCACCGGCGGCGGTCCGCGTTCCGGTCGAACTCCGGATCAGCGCATCCTGGCGGCGTTGCGAAGCAGGGAGCACGCCGCATCATGTAGCCACAACTGTTGTGTGGTCAAGCCCGCGCGGTGCGGGGGGTGGACGAGGCTGCCCACGCGCGGCAAGGCAAGGGGTACGCGGCGAAAATGCGTCGCACAAACCGAGAACGGAAGCGGGCTCCCGCTCAAGCCCGGATCGGGCCGCGCACCGCGTGGCGGTGCGCATTCCAGGCTCGTCGTGCCGCGAGCCGCCTGCGCGGCGCGGGCCGCTCCGGGAAGCGCCGAAGGCGCGGTCAGCCCCGGTCGACGCGTGCGCGCCCCCTTCGGTCCGCGCGCGGAACGACCGGCACGAGCAGGTGCGAGTCGTACCTGCCGCCAGTGTGGATGACGTGCGCTCCGGCATTGACGGTCTTGGGGTGTCCGGCGCGCACGATCCATCGCGCGTAGCGATAGATGTCACTGCCCTGCACGACGACGCGCAGCCTCTCGCCCTTCGCGAAGCGCGTGCCGGACGGCCAGATCTCGATTTCGACCGGCACCGGAACGCCCTTCCTCAGCTTCAGCCGCCGCTGGTGCACGAGCCAGGGCTGCTGTGGCGTCGATCGCGCCTTGTCGAGCCCGCGGTGCGAGACACGCAGCCATCCGAGCGCCACCGGGCCGTCTTCGAGGCAGTTGAAGGCGGCAAAGCCGACGTATTCGCCGTCGCGGTCGAACTTCTGGATCGCGACGAAGAGGTCCATGTCGTCGGCGCCGACCGCCTCGACCCATAGGCGCAGCTTCATGTGGCCGGTCAGCTCGGTCGGCGCCGTGAACACGTAGTCGAACTCGGCGCGCTCGCGGTGGTACGCCGCCGGGCAGCGTGCCTCGTCCCCCGGGGCGTCGTACGTCGCCCGCGCGGCGACCTTCACCGGTACGGCCCGGAGCGTGCCGTCGCGCGCGTCCAGATAGAGCTTGCGATGGCGGGTGCGCGCGAGCGGCCACTCCCGCTCGGCGCGGAACCTGCCTTCGTAGTAGCGGTCCCGCACCTCCAGACGCACCCGCGGCCAAGCGCGCACCGCGGTCTTCTCGCCGCGCAGGAAGCAGTCGAAGAACGCCCGCTGCATCTCGACGCTCTCCGGGCGATGGAAGGTCTCCCACTTCTTGCGGCCGTGGACGTAGAGCCACTTCTCGCTCGAGGCGATCCGCTTGTAGGCCTCCAGCGTCCCGCGCAGGTGCAGCCCCTGGTCCGACCAGCTCGCGACGACGAACGCGGGCACCTCGATGCGCGCGAGATCGGCCACCTTCGTTGCCCAGTAGGCGTCGAAGAGCGGATGCGCCTCCATCATCGCCTGGACGTCCTCGACGCGATGCGTCGAGTAGGAGATCGATTTCTGCCAGATCGGCGAGAACGCGGTCTCCGGGATGCCGCCGTGGAACGCGAACTCGCGGTACATGTCGCTCAGGCCTTCCCACGGGTTGATGGCGGCGAGATGCGGCGGGCGCGCCGCGGCGATCTGCCACTGCGCGATCGCGAGATAGGAGACCCCGGCCATGCCGACCTTCCCGGTGCACCACGCCTGCGCGGCCACCCACTCGACGAAGTCGTAGCCGTCGCGCCCCTCGCCGTGGCTCCAGTAGGTGGCGTCGCCCTCCGAGCCCCACGTGCCGCGCACGTCGACGTGGATGATCGCGTAGCCGCGCGGGACCCAGTAGAGCGGGTCGGGGCCCTCGAACATCGTGTAGCTCGAGATCCACTCCTTGCGGACGCTCGCGTTCCGGTAGAAGTACCCGTACTGGAACGGGCGGTGCTTGCCGTACGGGCTCCAGGCGATGATGGCCGGCACGCGCTCGCCGCTCGCCGGCCGGTGGACGTCGGCGTAAAGCCTGACGCCGTCGCGCATCGGCACCGCCACGTCGCGCTCGACGAGCATGCCGTTCTCGCGGCTTACGCGGTACCCGAGGCCCGGGTACTTGTGCCTCGTCGGCGGAACGCCGTCGCGGTAGATGATCTCGAAATCCGGCTTGCGCATGCGTTGCCTCCGCCCGCTCAGCGCAAAGCGGTGCGGTCGATCTTGCCGAGCACGTTCCTCGGCAGGGACTCGACGAACTCGACGATGCGCGGGCGCTTGTGCCGCGCGAGCTCGCCGCTCGCCAGGCAGTGGCGCTCGAGCGCCTCGGCGGTGAGCTCGGGCGAACGCCGCACGATGAGCGCCTTGATCGATTGTCCCCACTTCTCGTCCGCGACGCCGCACACCGCGACGTCCGCGACCAGCGGGTGCTTCGACAGGAAGAACTCCACTTCCTGCGGATAGACGTTCTCCCCGCCGGTGATGATCACGTTGTCCACCCGGTCTACCGGGTGGATGTAGCCTTCGGCGTCGACCCGCACGACGTCGCGCGTGTACTGCCAGCCGCCGCGCGCGCGAAGCTTCTCTCCGGGCGTGCAATGGTACTCGGCGACGCTCTGCGGCCCACGGTTGACGAGCTGTCCCTCGCCCGGAGCCGTGATCGGCGCACCGGGATCGGTCGCGGTGCCCTCGCCAAGCGGGATCACGCGCACGCTCTGGAAGTACGACGGCTTGCCGATGCTCTCCCATTTGTCCTCGGGCTCGAGCCCGGTGTGACAGGTGGTGATCGCCGTGCAGCTCTCCGTCGTGCCGTAGGTGTTCAGCACCTCGCAGCCGAGCACGCTTCGCACCTGGTGCAGCAGGGTCTTCGGCAGCGGCGAGCCGCCGCTGCGCAGCAGGCGCAGCGAGGAGACGTCCAGACCGCCGAGCTCCCGGATCGCCTCGGCGAGCTGGTACATCTGGGTGGGAACGGCGAAGATCTCCGTGACGCGGTGCTGCGCGATCAGCCGCAGCGCCTTCTTCGGCTCGTAGTCGCCGGACATCACCTGCGCGGCGCCGAGGAAGAGGTAGGCGGCGAAGAAGTTGGTCGCCGCTCCGATCACCACCGGGGCGAGACTCATCCCCACGTGGCCGCGATCGAGCCCCATCTCGAGGCAGTACTGGATCGCGCTCATGATCTGCGTCTCGTTCGTGAAGGCCGCGCCCTTCGGCCTGCCGGTCGTGCCGGAGGTGTGGATGACGTTGCAGACATCGGTGCCGCGGATTTCCGCCGCCGGCGGCTCGGTCGCCGGCATGCGCTCGTGCTCGACGAAGTCGGTCGCGCCTTCCGGGACCGGCCCGCCGACGCAGACGAGGCGGCAGAAGGGCGCCTCCTTGATGATCGGCAGGGCGGTGGCCGCGAAAGCGGCGTTGAAGACCAGCGCCTTCAGCCTTTCCTGCTGTACGGCGTAGCCGACCGAGGCGGGCGCGAGCCGGTAGTTAAGGCAGGAGGAGATCGCCCCGAGCTTCTGGCAGGCGACGAAGCCGACGCCGAACTCGACGCAGTTCTGGAGCAGCAGCCCGACGCCGTCGCCCTTGCGCACGCCGAGCTCGGCGAGCAGGCGGGCGCAACGGTTGGCGGCGGTGTTCAGCTCGGCGAAGCTGTACGCGCGCCCGTCGTGGATCAGCGCGACTCGCCCGGGCCAGCGCTCGACGCTGCCGATGAAGTTGTCCCGCAGGGTCCCGAGCATGCTCGCCTCCGAGGTAGTATTCCTGCCCGCGCCGGCTCATCGCCGCGCGGGCGCCTCGATTGTAAGAGCTCGCCCACCGGGGCGAAAGGCGGCGCGCAGCGGCCGCCACCGGGCCGCTCGCGGCTACACCCCGAGATAGCGCGCCTTCGTCTCATGATCGTTGCGCAGCGCTTCCGACCCGCACTCGTGCACGATGCGCCCCTTGCTCATCAGGTAAACGCGGTCGGCCACCCGCAACGCGAAGGCGAGGTTCTGCTCGATGAGCAGAATCGACGCCCCGCCGCGCTTGAGCTCGAGGAGAATGCGCCCCAGCTCGCGCACGAGGAGCGGCGCGAGCCCTCGGAAGGCTCGTCCATCAGGAGTATGTCCGGGTTGCCGGCCAGGGCCCGGCCGGCCGCGAGCATCGCCTGCTCGCCGCCGGAGAGCTCGCCGCCGCGGTGGCGCCGCCGTTCGGCCAGGCGCGGAAAGAGCTCGAGCACCGTGGCGAGGCTCCAGCGGCGCAGGCCGCGGCTGCGCGCCGCAACCTGCAGATGCTCGCGCACCGTGAGCGAGGCGAACACGCGGCGCCCTGGGGCACGAGCCCCACGCCGCGTCGCGCAACCTGGTGCGCGGGAAGCCGGCTGATGTCGTCGCCCCGCAGCAGCACCCGTCCGCGGCGCGGCGGATGCAGCCCGGCGATCGCGTGGATCAGCGTCGTCTTGCCGACGCCGTTGCGGCCGAGCACCGCCGCGATCTCGCCGTCGGCCACGCGCAGCGAGACGCCCTGCACGATCCAGCTCTGCCCGTAGGCGACGTGCAGATCGTCGACCTCGAGCATGGCTCAATCCTCCTCCACGCCGAGGTAGATCTCGGCGACCCGCGGGTCGCGCTTGACCTCCGCCGGCGTGCCGCCCGCTATGATCCGTCCGTTGTGGAACACGGTCACCCGCTCGGCGAGCGAAAGCGCGACGTCCATGTCGTGCTCGATGAGCAGGAGCGTCACTTCGCGCGGGAAGCGCTGGATCATCGCGGCGACGAGCGTGGTCTCCGCCGGAGAGAGTCCCGCCGTCGGCTCGTCGAGCAGCAGCACCCGCGGCCCGGCGGCGAGCGCGAGCAGGAGCTCGACCTTGCGCTGATCGCCGTAGGAGAGCTCGCGCGTGCGCGTCGCGGCGCGCTCGGCGAGCTCCCACTGGGCGAGCAACTCGTCGGCACGCTCGTAGAGGTGGCCGAACGCACCGCGCGGCCGCAGGAGCGAAAAGCGCGCGGCGTCGCGGCCCTGCAGGGCGAGCAGCACGCTCTCGAGCACCGTAAGGTGGGGGAAGAGCGTCGTGATCTGGAACGTCCGCCCGAGACCGAGCTGCGCGCGGGCATACGGGGCCAAGCGCGTGACGTCGCGGTCGAAGAGCCGGATGCGCCCGGCACTCGGCAGGTAGATGCCGGTCAGCAGGTTGAAGAAAGTCGTCTTGCCGGCGCCGTTCGGCCCGAGGATGACCAGGCGCTCGCCCGCCTCCACCTCGAGGCGCACATCGTCCAGCGCGCGCAACCCGCCGAAGCTGTGACTCAGCTGCTCGACCTCGAGCGCCCTCATGCCGGACGCCACCGGCGGAGCAGCCCCAGGAGGCCGGCTGGCGCGAACAGCGTGACGCCGACGTAGATCAGCCCGAGCACCGTGAGCCACCGCTCGGTCTGGGCGCTGATCGCATTCTCGAGGATCACGATCAGCGCGGCGCCGATCGCCGGTCCGAGCATGGTCCCGGCCCCGCCGAGGATCACCATGATCAGCGCCGAGGCCGACAGCAGGACCGAGAGATACGCCGGGCTCACGAACCCGTTGTAGTACGCGAAAAAGGTTGCCGGCGACCCCGGCGAGCATCCCCGAGATGACGACGGCCACGTACTTGTAGCGCCAGGTGTTGTACCCGAGGACCTGCATGCGCCGCTCGCTCTCGCGGATGCCCACGAGCGCGGCGCCGAACGGCGAGCGCACGACGAGCCAGAGCGCAAGCGTGCCGAGCAGCGTGATCGCGAGCGTCAGGTAGTAGAAGCTGAAGCCGTCGGCGAAGCTCATCGGCAGCCCGGCCCCCGGCCGCGGAACGTTCGGCAGCCCGTCGTCGCCACCGGTGAGCTCGCGCCAGCCGAAGGCGATCCCCCATACGACCTGCGACAGCGCGAGCGTGATCATGAGGAGGTATGCGCCGCGGGTGCGCAGCGCGAGCAGCCCGAAGAGCGCGGCAGCCGCGGTCGCCGCCGCGATTCCGGCGCCGAAGTCGAGCCAAAAGTTGTCGAGCACCTTGACCGAGAGGAGACCTACCGTGTAGCCGCCGATGCCGAAGTAGGCGGCGTGCCCGAGCGAGGGCAGCCCCGCGTACCCGAGAATGAGGTTCAGGCTCATCGCGAACAAAGCGAAGATCAGTATCTTCGTGAGCAGCCCGAGCTGGTAGGAGGTGAGCGCGAACGGGAGGACGACGAGCAGCGCGAGTGCCGCGGCGACCCACGCCACCGATCCACGGGCCCCCGTCATCGCGACCCGAAAAGCCCGGTAGGGCGCACGGCGAGGATGATCGCCATCGGGGCGAAGATCGTGAAGTAGGCGAGACTCGGGAACAGCGCCTTGCCGAAGTTGTCGAGCAGGCCCACCAGCAACGCGCCGAAGAACGCGCCCTTCAGGCTGCCCAGGCCGCCCACGATGACGACCACGAAGGCGAGAAGCAGGATCTCGAAATCGGCACCCGGGTATACGCCGAGCACCGGGCCGCCGATGATCCCGCCGATCGCCGCGAGCGCCGCACCGAAGGCGAACACGCCGCTCGAGAGGAGCGAAACGTTGATCCCGGTGGAGCGGGCGATCGCCGGGTCGTCGATCGCCGCGCGCACCATCGCGCCGAGCCGGGTGCGCTCCTGCAGCGCCCACAGCAGAACCGCCACCAGCACGCCGACGGCGAGCAGGAACAGGCGGTAGGACGGGAAGACGAGCGATCCCATCCTCACCGAGTGCTCGAAGACCGCGGGCTTGGGCAGCGTCTCCGGCGTGCCGCCCCAGTACCACAGGCAAAGGTCGCCGACGATCAGCAGGACGCCGAAGGTGAGCAGCGCCTGCGGCAGCTCCTCCGGCGGAAGGAACCGCAGCAGCACGCGCTCCATGAGCACGCCGAGCAGGATCACGGCGAGCGTCCCGGCCACCATCGCGAGCGCAAAGCTGTCCGTGGCGCGGACCACCGAGAGCGCGACGTAGGTGCCGAGAACGTAGAACGAGCCGTGGGCAAGGTTGAGGATCCGCATCACCCCGTAGATCAGCGAAAGGCCCGCCGCCAGGAGAAACAGCAGCATCCCGAACGACAGGCCGTTCAGCGTCTGGATCGCCCAGAAGGTCATGCGCGGGGCGCTACTTCTTCCACCAGCCCCAGACCTGCTCCTGCGATACCGGCGGGATCCGCTCGACGACCGCGTTCACGACGCGCTCGCCCCGCTTCTCCGCGCGCGTAACATACACCGGCGAGATCATCTGCCGGTAGGCGTCGAACTCGACGGGCCCGCGCGGCGCCTTGACCTTCGGAAGCGCGCTCTTGAGGGCGTCCCTCACCTTGTTGCGGTCCGCCAGGTCGCCCTTGAGCGAATCGAGCGCGATCGTGATCAGCTGCGCCGAGATGTAGCCCGACTCGCTGTAGCGGGTGGGCCAGGCTTTGTGGACGCGCTCGTAGTCGGCGACGAACGCCTTGCTGTCCGGCGTGTCGAGCGCCGCGGTCCACCCGCCGATCGTGACGATGCCGAGCGCCGCGCTGCCGAGCGCGGGCAGGATCGTGTCGTCGGTGAGGACGTTGTACCCGGTGAGCGGGAGCTTCTCGAACAGTCCGTAGTCCTTGTACTGCCTGACGAAGCGGATCGCGTCGGCGCCGGCGAAGAAGGCGAAGACGGCGTCGGCCTTGGTGTCGCCGGCCTGCGCGAGGTACGGGGCGAAGTCGGGCGCGCCGAGCGGCGCGTAGATCTCCTTGACGATCTCGCCCCCCGCCGCCTTGAACCCCGCCGCGAACGCGAGCACCGTGTCGCGGCCGGCCACGAAGTCGGTCGCCATGAGGATGACCTTGCGGTACTTCGTGTTCTTGATCATCCAGGCGCCCATCGGGTAGTTCGCCTGGTCGGTCGTCTCGATGACCCGGAAGATCGAGGGCGATGCGAGCGGCGGGGCGGTGAGGGTCCGGGTGAACGCGACCGGGACGATCAGCGGCACGCCCTGCTCGTGCACGTAGTTGCGGATCGCGATGGCAACCACGCTGCTCACGGGCCCGACCACGAAGTCCACGCGGTCGCGCTCGATCAGCTTCTTGATCTTGGTGAGCCCGACGTCGGGCTTGCTCTCGGCATCTTCCTTGAGGATCTGGATCTCCCGTCCGCCGGCCTTCATCCCGATCTTGTTCAAGTACAGCTCGAAGCCCTTCGTGGCGTCGATCCCCTGGATCGACAGCGGGCCGGTGTAGGGCAGCAGCAGCCCGATCTTCACCGGACCGGACTGCGCGGCGGCGCTGCCCGCGGCAAGGCACAGCGTGAGCGCAAGGATCCTGAGAACGCGTCGGCCCATCGCGATTTCCTCCTTTGGTGATTGGCGGGCTTGTCGTTGTCGTGTCCCGATGTCGTAGAGCGTGCTCCCGGCGTCGGCGGCGACGATACCACAGCGCGCTGCGCCGTCCCGCGCTCCGCGGTCACTCGAACCCGGGCGGCGGCACGAAGCCCTGGTACTCCTTTTCGAGCAGGCGCGCGAAATGCAGGCATGAGCGGTCGCCGAACTCGGGTCCCGCGATCTGCACCCCCACCGGGCGGCCGTCGCGCGTGAAGCCGATCGGCGCGACCGTGCTCGGCAGGTAGGCCATGCCGGTGTAGCCGGCCCAGAAGAGCAGCGAGTGGAACGCCCTCGGCTCCCCGTTCACGTTCACGACGCGCTCGTAGGGCGGGGTGTGATCGTGCGGGTACGCGGCCGTGCAGATCACCGGGCCGAGCAGCAGGTCGTGCGCGCCGAAGAACTCGTGCCATTTCCAGCGCATCCGCTGGCGCGCCTCGTCGAGACGCAGCCAGTCGCGGTGCGACAGGGTATTGCCCCGCAACATGCGTGCGAGCTTGGTGTCCGCGTCCGGCGGCAGCGCGGCGAGCCGCTGGCGGAACTGCGCCTGCTCGTCGTCGCTCAGCCCGGCCGAGGTGGCGCTGCGCAGGAGCAGGTCGAAGGTCCGGCTCGCGTGGTCGAGGTCGATGTCGGGACGCGCCTTGTCGCTCACCTGCGCGCCCTGCTGCGCGAGGAAGTCGGCGAGCCGCTGCAGCTGCTCCACCATGTCGCGCTCGACTGGCGCGAAGGGGTCGTCGATGATGATCCCGACCTTGAAATCGCGCAGCCGCTTCTTCGCGGGCGCGGGGAGCGCAAGCCGCAGGCCGCGCTCCGCGATCGCGTCCGGGCCGGCCATGATCCGCAGCCCGAGCGCGACGTCCTCGGCGCTGCGCCCGAGCGGGCCGATGCACAGGATGTCGAGCGGTGCAACGTCCTCGGCGCGCTGTGCGTGGCCGCGCGGCGGGCAGATGCCGTAGGTCGGCTTGTGGCCGAACACGCCGCAGAGCGCCGCCGGATTGCGGATCGACGAGGCGATGTCGCTGCCCATCTCGATCCCGGTCAGGCCGGCAGCGAGCGCCGCGCTCCCGCCGCCCGAGGACCCGCCCGGCGTGAGCGCCGGGTTCCACGGGTTGTTGGTGGTGCCGTAGATCGCGTTGAAGGTCTGCGCGTCGGCGAGCCAGAGCGGCACGTTCGTCTTGCCGAAGATCACCGCGCCGGCGGCGAGCCAGCGCTCTACGGCGAGCGCATTGCCGCGGGCGATGTTGTCCTTGAGCGCTGGCACGCCGAAGGTGGTCGGCAGGCCCTTCACGTCGAACGCGTCCTTGACTGTCATCGGCACGCCGTGCAGCGGTCCCCACGCCTCGCCCGCGGCGAGCGCGCGGTCGGCTGCCCGCGCCCGCTCGCGTGCGCCGGGCACGTCGGTGACGACGATCGCGTTGAGCGCCGGATTGAACCGCTCGACCCGCGCGAGGTAGTGCTCCAGCAGTTCGAGGCAGCCGACCTCGCGCCGGTGGATCATCGCCGCCAGGCGGCCGGCCGGCAGAAATGCGACGTCGCCCTTCAACGCTCCGCTCCACCGGACGCCTGCTGCGCGCCGCCGGCGTTCCGCCTCATGACGAGCGAGAAATCGTCGCGCTGCACGCTGATGAAGCTCGCGCTCTCCTGCTTCGCGAGCTCGCGGACGAAGGCGGCGAGCGGCCTGCGGGACGCGCTGTACTGCGTCCTGATCGGTCCGGCCGCCCGCATCGCGTCGAGATCCTCCCGCGACACCAGCGCGAGCAGCAGCAGCTCCTCGTCGCTCGGCCCGGCGCCCACCTCGCGCCGCAGATCCTCGAGCGAGATGCGGGGCGGATCCCATGCCAGCAGATCCTTGGTGCGCGGCAGGCCGTGGATGCGGTCGAGCAGGTTCGCATCCACCGGCCGCACCTGTTTGCCGTAGTGGCCGAGAGCGAAGCGGATCACCTCGTCGCTCAGCGTGCGGTAGCGCTCGCCCTGGATGACGTTGACGGTGGCCTGGGTCACCACGAACTGCGAGAAAGGCGTCACCATGATCGGGTAGCCGAGCTCCTTGCGCACGCGCACCGTCTCCTCGAGGATCTCCGGCAGGCGCTGCTGCACGCCGAGCTGCGCGAGCTGGCGCTTGAGGTTCGAGATTACGCCGCCGGGCACCTGGTGCTCGAACTGGAACGCGTCGTACTCGACGGGCGTGCCGAGCGGCAGACCTTCGGCCTTCGCCACCGCGCGGAAGTGTCCAGCCATCGCCGCCACCGCGGTTTCGTCGACCGCGGTCGTCAGTCCGAGACGGCGGACGTTGGCGAGAAAGGTCTCGGTGGCCGGCTGCGACGGGCCGTGCGCGAGCGGCGAGACCGCGGTGTGGAAGGTCCGTACGCCCGCCTTCGCGGCTTCCAGGTAGCAGAGCGGCGCGACGCCGGTCGTGCAGTGCGAGTGGAGCTCGAACGGAAAATCGCCGAGCTCGCGCAGCAGCGCCGGGACGATCGTGCGCGTGCGCTCCGGGGTGAGCAGGCCGCCGGGGTCCTTGAGGTAGATCATGTCCGGCCGCAGCGCGAGCGCATCGCGCGCGCGCTGCACGTAGTACTCGTCGGTGTGCACCTCGCTGTGCGTGAAGACCAGCGCGACTCCGAGCTCGATCCCGGACTCCTTTGCGTAGCGCGCGGTCTCGGTCATGTCGGCCATGTTATTCGACGATTCCATGACCTGGACCCGCCGGACGCCGTTCGCCTTCAGGTGCTCCATCCAGGTGCCCACGATCGGGCCCGCGACGTGGCGGAAGAGATTGAGCGTCGTCCCGAGCATCATCATGCCGAGCGGCGCGCCGGTGACGACCTTCGAGAGCAGGCGCATCCGCTCCCACGGGTTCTCGCGCAGGTAGCGCACCGCGTACTCGAAGTGGCTCACCGCGGTGGCGTCGATGGCGCCGAAGCCCGCCCGGTTCATGAGCGGCGCCGCTCCGAGCATCATCGCGGTGCTCATCTTCTCGCCCCACAGGCTGGCGTTGCCGTCGCGCAGCGTCGTGTCGACGATCCGGATCTCGTTGCTCATGCCGCCCTCCCGGCGCCCGCGAGAACCACCTCTTCCAGCCAGCGCGTGTTGATGCTCGCGTTCCGGAAATCGGCGTGATCGAGCACCCGCCGGTGGAACGCGAGGTTCGTCTCGAGCCCGGTCACCGCGAACGTCTCGAGCGCGTTCCGCATGCGCGCGATCGCCTGCGCCCGGTCCGCGCCGCGCGCGACCACCTTGGCGAGCAGCGAATCGTAATACGGCGCCACGAAATAGCCCGCGTAGCAGTGCGTGTCGACCCGAACCCCGTCCTCTCGCGGCACCTGCCAGTCGCCGATCCGTCCGGGCGACGGGGCGAAACCGCGTTCTGGCGACTCCGCGTTGATCCGGCACTCGATCGCGTGCCCGCTCAGGCGCACCGCGTCCTGCGTCAGGCGCAACGGCGCCCCGCCGGCGACCCGCAGCTGCTCCTGCACCAGATCGATGCCCGAGATCTCCTCGGTGACGGGATGCTCGACCTGGATGCGGGTGTTCATCTCCAGGAAGTAGAAGCGCTCGCTATCCTGCTCGAGGAGGAACTCGACCGTCCCCGCGCTCCAATAGCCGATGTGCCGCGCAAGCATCACCGCCGCATCGCACAGCGCCGCGCGCAGCCGCTCCGGCACCACCGGCGAGGGCGCCTCCTCGATCACCTTCTGGAAGCGCCGCTGCACCGAGCAGTCGCGTTCGCCGAGGTGGATCACGTTCCCGGCCACGTCGCCGAGCACCTGCACTTCGACGTGGCGCGCGTTGGCGATGTAGCGCTCGACGTAGATCGTTCCGTCGCCGAAGGCCGCGTGCGCCTCCGCCGAGACCGTGTCGAAGTTCCGCGCGAGGTCCTCCGCCGCGCGGGCGACCCGCATCCCGCGCCCGCCGCCGCCGGCCGAGGCCTTGAGCAGCACCGGATAGCCGATCCGCCCCGCGACGCCGATGGCTTCGCCGCCCGATCGGACCGGCTGCGACCCGGGCAGCGTCGCCACGCCGCACGCCGCAGCGATGCGGCGCGCGGCGAGCTTGTCGCCCATCCGGCGGATGCTGTCCGCGCTCGGGCCGACGAAAGCGATCCCGCCACGCTCGCAAGCCTCGGCAAGCTCGGCGCGCTCCGACAGGAAGCCGTACCCCGGGTGCAGGGCATCCGCGCCGGTGCCGATGCACGCGGCGATCAGCGTTTCGACGCGCAGATAGCTCTCTCCCGGCGCTGCGGGACCGATGCACACGGCACGATCGGCCATCCGCGCCGGCAGGCTGTCGCGATCCGCCTCGGAGACCGCCAACACCGACTCGATCCGCATCGCCCGGCACGCGCGCACGATACGCGCGGCGATCTCTCCGCGGTTGGCAATGAGCACGCGGCGGATCGGGGTCACTCGGCCGCGTTCGCGTGTTCGGCGCCGGCCGCCGGCTCGATGAGGAAGAGCACCTGGCCATACTCCACCATCTTCGCGTTCTCGGCGCAGATCCGGGCGATCCTGCCCGCGGCGCCGGCGGTCACCGTGTTGAAGAGCTTCATCACCTCGATCAGGCACACGGTGTCGTCGGCGCGGACTTCGCTCCCCACTTCGACGAACGGCGGCGCGCCGGGCCGCGGAGCGCGGTAGAAGATGCCGAGAATCGGCGAGCGGACGGCAACGAGCCCTTCCTCCGCGGGGTGGACGCCCGCCGGCTCGACGCGCGCCGGCGCGGGCGGCGCCGGCGTCGCCCGGGACGACCCCTCCGGCGCGACCCGTGCCGCGGCGTCGGCGCCCTTGCTCAGCACCAGCTTGAAGCCGCTCATTTCCAGGCGCAGCTCGTCGAACTTCGACTCGTCGAGCACCTTCAGGAGCTCGATGATCTCGTCGTTGCTGAGCGGGGCGGGTCTATCGTCGGGCATGGACCGTCCTCGGCGTCGGGGTTCTCACTGCAAGCGCTTCCTCAGCTCGTGCTTCAGGACCTTGCCGACCGAGCTGCGCGGCAGCGCGTCGACGAAAAGGATACGCCGCGGCTTCTTGTAGCTCGCAAGCCGCGTGAGGCAGTGCTCAACGACCTCGTCGGCCGACAGCCTCGCACCTTCGCGCAGCTCGATGAACGCGGCCACCGATTCCCCGTAGGTCGGATCCGGCGCGCCGACGACCGCCGCGTCGGCGACGGCGGGATGCTGCACGAGCACCCGCTCGAGCTCCTTGCAGTACACGTTGTACCCGCCGGTGACGATCATGTCCTTGAGCCGGTCGACGACGTACAGGTACCCCTCGGCGTCGCGCCGGCCAAGGTCGCCAGTGCGGAACCAGCCGTTGCGGAACGCCTCGGCGTTCGCATCGGGCCGGTTGAAGTAGCCCTTCATGACCGCATCCTGCCCGGGGCGGCCGCCGCGCACCAGGATCTCGCCCACCGCACCCTCCGGAACTTCGCTGCCCGCCTCGTCGGCGATCATCACCTCTACGCCGGGCAGCGGGCGCCCCACGGTGCCCGGGTGCGCGAGCTGTTCCGCCCGATCGACGCTCGTCACCACCGCCTCGGACAGCCCGTACACCGCGTGGAACTCGGCCGCGGGCAGAAGCGCGGCGACCTCCTCGAGCAACGGCGCCGGAAACGCCTCGCTCGCGACGATCACCGTGTGCAGCGAGGCCGCCCGTCCGGGACGTTCTCGCAAGTGCGGCAGCATCAAGCGGATCACGGTGGGCGGAAGGCCCGCGACCGACACCCGCTCGCGCTCGATCAGCTCGAGCACCGCGCCGGGGTCGAACTTCTCCACGAGCACGAGCGTTCCCCCGAGCCCGAGTGCGCCGAACACTCGGCCCATGCCGGCGCGCTGCGCGAGGGGCGTCGTCGCAAGGTACACGTCGTCCCGGCCGACGCCCCAGGCGATCGCGTGCTGGTAGACGTTCTGCACGATCATGTTGGCGTGCGTGTTCACGACGCCCTTCGGCCTGCCGGTGGTCCCCGAGGTGTACAGGACCAGGCAGTCTTCGGGGTCGCCGCGCGGATCCCGCTCGGTATGGAACTTCTCGGCCGCGCGATCGAACACCATCGCGGGTCGCGCATCGGACAGGATGTGCTCGACCTCCGGCGCCGCGAGCCGCGTGTTCACCGGCACGATCGCCGCCCCGGCCGCCCACGCCGCACAGGCCCGCTCGACGAACTCGACCCCGTTCGGGAGATGGATCGCCACGCGGTCGCCCGGCCGCACGCCGGCGCGTGCCAGCCGATCGGCCTCGGCGCGCGCAAAGCCCGCGAGCTCCGCGTACGTGATGCGCCGGGGCCCGCAGATCACGGCCGTTCGCTGCGGATCGCGCTGGGCGTGTGCGAACAGAAACCTCTCGACACGCATCGACGCATGATAATCCCTCGCGCGGCCGGGTAGCCCGCGACCCGAGCGCTGTGTGATAATCGTCAAACCATGGACCTCGCCAACCTCGTCGCGATCGACATCCACACGCACGTCTGGCGCTCGGCGTCGCGGCCGCCCGACGAGACCGACCTGGAGCACGAGAAGTCGATGGCGCAGTACTTCCGGCACGCGCCGCCGCACGCGACCGTGCCCCAGATGGCCGAGTACTACCGCAAGCTCAAGATGGCGTTCGTGGTGTTCAGCGTCGACGCCGAAGCCGGCCAGGGGCGCCGCGGCGTCCCGAACGAGGAGATCGCGGAGCTCGCGGCCAGGCACGCCGACGTGGCGATCCCGTTCGCGAGCATCGACCCGGCGCGCGGCAAGATGGGCGTGCGCGAGGCGCGCCGGCTGATCGAGCATTTCGGCGTCAAGGGCTTCAAGTTCCACCCCTCGGTGCAGGCGTTCTATCCGAACGACCGCAAGGCCTACCCGCTCTACGAGGTGATCGCGGAAGCGCGGCTGCCGGCGCTGTTCCACACCGGGCAGACGGGCGTGGGCGCAGGCACGCACGCCGGAGGAGGAATCCGGCTGAAATACTCCCGTCCGATGTACCTCGACGACGTGGCAGTGGATTTCCCGGACATGCCGATCATCCTCGCGCATCCGTCGTTCCCGTGGCAGGAGGAGGCGCTGTCCATCGCGACCCACAAGCCGCAGGTGTACATCGACCTCTCCGGCTGGTCGCCGAAGTACTTTCCGCCGCTTCTCGTCCGGTACGCCAACACGCTGCTCAAGGACAAGACCCTTTTCGGCACCGACTACCCCGTGATCTCGCCGGAGCGCTGGCTCGAGGAATTCGCGAAGATCGACATCAGGCCCGAGGCGCGGCAACTCATCCTCAAGGACAACGCGGTGAGACTATTGCGGCTCGGCGGTCCGTAAGCTGCGACAGCCCCACACTCGCGAGCGCTCGACGCTCAGTCCTGAGCGGCCGCGCTCTCGCTTGCCCTCCGGAACCGCGGCGCCGCGGGACACTTTCATCCGGCGCGAAGGGCGGTGCGGGGCAGGGCCCACGGGCTACGCAGGACCCCGCCAGCTTGCGCTCGGAGTGCGGCGAGTCGCCTCTCGCGCCGATCGGCGTATCCGCCAGGCCGCCTGGTTGCGGCATGCGCCATGTCCATGCTTCGGCTTTGTCGTAACTTCTGTCGCGCTCAGCGGCCTGATCCGCGGCTCCGTTATGCGGTTTGCCGCGTCGAGCGTGGGGTGTGAGAAATCACGTAGTTGCGCCACTGACAGTGTCCAACCCGCGTTGCCGCCAAGCCGTGTCGCCCTGGCACGCTTCCGACAGCGACGGGCTGGGCCGAATCGCACTGCCGCGGCTGATCGACGATCGCAGCTCGCCGGAGTCCATGGCCCATGGAAGAACGCTTGTGGCGGCGGGCGGCGACGCGCCCGCCCGCCTGCGCTACGCGTGATCGAGCGGCAACGCGGTGGTGAACTTGATCTGCTCCATCGCGAAGCTCGAACTGACATCGAACAGCTCGGCGGTCTTTATGAGCTTCTTGTAGAACACGTCGTAGCCTGCGATGTCGGGCACCACGACTCGTAGCAGGTAGTCCACCTCGCCGCTCATGCGATAGAACTCGACGACTTCCGGCAGCGCCGCAACCCCTTTCGCGAACCGCTCGAGCCAGGCGGCGTTGTGCTGGTTTGTCCTGACCATAACGAAAACGGTGATCGGCACGTTCACCGCCGCGGGATCGAGGATCGCCACCTGCCGCCTGATCACGCCGCGGCTGCGCAGCTGTTGGATACGGCGCCAGCACGGCGTGGGCGAGAGGCTGACCTTCGCGGCGATCTCCTGCAGCGACAGCGACGCGTTCTCCTGGAGCAGAGCGAGGATTCTCTTGTCGATCCGGTCGAAGCGGGAGTCCGCCTTGTTGCGCATATAAAATCCTACCGATATGCGGTGTCGTAGAAGGATATTCTAATACACCGCCAGAATCTCGCGAAATCCGCAACCCTTTGCCGCGGCGGCGCGGCTACAGTCGCGCCATGAACGCTTCCGCCGCCACGCGCCCGCAAGCCGCCCTCGCTGCCCCGTCCGGCGCGGCGGGCAGCCCCGGTCCCGAAATCGCGGAACGACTCGAACGGTTGCGGCGCGACGTGATCGGGCTGGATATCTGCTATCCCGTGGTGGGCGGCGCGGCGCGGCGCCGCGTCTACCTCGACAGCGCGGCGAGCACCCTGCGGCTGGGCGTCGTGCAGAAGGTACTCGAACGTTACCAGCCTCATTACGCGAACACGCACAGCACGCTGCATTACGCGGCGCGCCTGTCGACGATCGAGTACGCGTGGGCGCACCGCATGGTGCTCGAGTTCGTCGGCGCCGACCCGGAACGCTGGATGTGTTTTTTCGCGGGGAGCGGAACGACCGCGGGGATGAACCGCGTGGCGCGCACGCTGAGCCGGGCGCGGCCGGGCCGCGACCTGGTCGTGACCTCGATCATGGAGCACCACTCGAACGACCTGCCGCACCGCAGGCACTCTCGCCGAGGTGGTGCACGTCGCGTCCGTGGCGTCGGACCGCTCGCTCGGCGGCATCGACATGAACCGGCTGCACACCGTCCTCGAATCGCACGGCCAGCGCGTCAACTACGTGGCGGTGACCGGCGTATCCAACGTGACCGGCTACGTCAACCCGATCCACGAGATCGCCGCGCTCGCTCATCGGCATGGCGCGCTGATCGTGGTCGACGCGGCGCAGATGATCGCCCATGCACCGGTCCGGATGAGCGGCCATGGCGACCCGCGCGCGACCTAGACGTGCTGGCGTTCTCGGGGCACAAGGCGTATGCGCCGGGTTCGCCAGGCGTGGTCGTGGCGCGGCAGGACCTGTTCGCCGCCGCCGAGCCCGACGAAGTCGGCGGCGGCATGGTCGACACGGTCTGGCTCGACCGCTACACCGTGTCCGAGCGCTTTCCGGACCGGGAGGAAGCGGGCACGCCCAACGTTCCGGGCGCCATCGGCCTCTCCGCGGCGCTTTACGCCCTGCAGGCGGTCGGCATGGAGGCGATCGCCGCGAAGGAGCGCGAGCTCATGGCGTACGCGCTGCGCCAGTTGTCGGGCGTGCCCGGAATCGTGATCTACGGCCCGGGAGACGCCGGCACCTGCCCGCTCATCGGCGCGATCGCGTTCAACCTCGAAGGCTGCGACCACGCGTTCACCGCCGCGGTGCTGAACGACTACTTCAACATCGCCGTGCGCAACGAATGCTTCTGCGCGCACCCGTACGTGCGCGAGATGGTGATGATGAGCCTCGACGAGGCCGCCGGGGGACTATCGAACGAGGAACTGGAGCGGCTGGCCGAACGCCATCGCGGCATGGTCCGGGCAAGCTTCGGCGTCTATACCACGCGCGAGGACGTCGATGCCCTGGTTTCGGCGCTGCACACCATCGCGGCGCGGCGCGAGGAACTCCTTGCGCACTACGAGCGGCTGGACGACGGCGGCTACCGCCACCGTACGTTCGCGTTCGACGCCGCGGCCGCGTTCTGCGTCCGCGCCACGGTGGACGAGCTGCTTGCCGCCGGAATGCGGGGCGCATCCTGAGGGGCACGGCGCGTCACGTGCTGATCGGCGTCCCCACTGGAGCGCCAAGAAGAGTCGGGCAGCCTGTCCGTTCGATCAAGGAGGCTTTCATGACCCTTTGCGCATGCGCCTGCATGTCGATGCCGTCCCGGCGCGCTGGCGCGATTCAACCGTCTGCACTACCATTCATTCAGCCCCGCCCACCGGGCGCCTGACACACAAGAGCGAAGGAGGAATGCCATGCGCAAGACGATCCCGGGCCCCGTGCACGCCGCGGCCGGACTGCTTCTCGCCGCGATCGCTTGCGGCGCCGCCTCCGCGGACATCAACATGCGGCTGCACACGCTGGTCAAGTCGCCGCACCCGTACAACGACATGGCCGAGCACATGGAAGCGCGTGGTCGAGGACAAGAGCGGCGGGCACGTCGCGATCAAGGTCTTCCCCGGCGCCTCGCTCGGCAACGATCCGGCGGTGATCGGCGAGCTCGGCCTCCGGCACGATCGACTTGATGGTCAGCTCGACCAACAACGCCGAGAAGCAGGTGCCGGAGTACCAGGTGTTCAGCTTGCCCTACCTCTTCGCCGACTACGAGGCGCTGATGAAGGCGGTCAAGCCCGGCTCGCCGACGTTCAAGTACTTCGAAAAGGTCTACGCCGACCGCAAGCTCAACATGAAGCTGCTCGCGCTCGGCGGGTCGGGCACGCGCAGCATGTCGAACTCGAAGCGCCCGGTGAACGCGCTCGCCGACATCAAGGGCATGAAGATGCGCACGCCGCCCTCGCCGATGATCTCCAAGACCTGGCAGGCGCTCGGCACGCTGCCGGTGACGATCGCCTGGGCCGAGCTCTACGCCGGCGTGCAGACCGGCGTCGCCGACGCGCTCGAGAGCTCGATCCCGGGCTACATGGGGAGCAAGCTCTACGAGGTGGCGCCCCACCTCGCGCTCACCGAACACACGATCCAGGTGAACCACGTCTCGATCAGCATGCGCGCCTGGAACAAGCTCTCGCCCGGGCTGCAGAAGATCGTGCAGGACGCGGCGGTCGGCGCCTCCGACCTCGGCATCGCCAAGGCGAAGGAGTACGAGGCGAGCTTCGTCGACCGGCTCGAGAAAAAGCACGGCGTCAAGGTGACGCGGCCGGACAAGTCCGAGTTCATCAAGGTGCTCGAGCCGGTGCAGGACGAGCTCGCCAAGGAGCTCAAGATCACCGAGGTGATGGCCTTGATCCGCGCCGCGAAGTGACCTGACGGCCTGGCCGGCGCGCCCGGCCAGGCCGTCCTCCCGCCTGCGTCCCCCGCCGCGACCCGATCGGCGCACCGCGCTACCGATGCTGCGCGCGTTCAACCGCGGCCTCGAACGGCTGCTGCTCGCCGTGCTGGCTGGCGCGTTCGCGGCCCTGATCGTCGTCGTCTTTCTGCAGGTCTTCGCGCGCAACGTGCTCGCGATCCCGCTCGTCTGGACGCTCGACCTCGCGCAGCTGCTCTTCTCGTGGTGCATCTTCCTCGGCGCCGCGGTCGCACTGCGCTGGGACGCGCACTATGCGCTCGACCTGGTGCCCGCGCACTGGCGGACCGCGACGGCCGCGCTGCGCGTGGTGGCGCACCTCGGCGCCGCCGTCGTGATCGCTGTGCTCGGCGTGAGCGGCTGGGCGTTCACGCAGATCGGCCTCAACCGGTTCGCCGCCTCGCTCGGCATTTCCGAGTTCTGGTTCTTCCTGCCGATTCCGCTCGGCGCGCTTGCAATGGCGGCGTTCCTCGCCGAACTCTTTCCCGACCGACGTCCGCCGGCTGGCGGACGCCCGCACGCGGCGATGAATCCGCTCGTCCTGCTGCTCGGCACGTTCTTCCTGCTGATCCTGCTCAGGGTCAACATCGGCTTCGCGCTGATCCTGGCCTCGGTCACGGTGATGCTGCATCAGGACCTGCCGCTGGTGTCGGTGATCAACCAGATGTACGCGAGCATCGACTCGTTCCCGCTGATGGCGGTGCCGTTCTTCATGTTCCTCGGCCGCGTCCTCAACTCGGGTGGCATCACCGAGCGGCTGCTGCGCGTCGCCGACGTCGCGGTGGGGCACGTGCGCGGCGGGCTCGGCCACGTGAACGTCTTCGTCAGCATGGTCTTCGCGAGCCTGTCGGGCTCGGCTGCAGCCGACACGGCGAGCATCGGATCGATCCTGATCCCGGCGATGAAGAAGGCCGGCTACGATCCGGCCTTCACGGTGGCGCTGACCGCCGCCTCGTCGACGCTCGGCGTCATCATCCCGCCGAGCATCATCCTGATCGTCTACGGCGCGTTCGGCAACGTGTCGATCGGCGCGCTCTTCCTCGGCGGCGTGCTGCCCGGTGTGCTGATCGGCCTGTTCATGATGGCCTACACCTACGTGCTCGCGATCCGCCACGGCTACCCGGCCAACCCGCGCGCGACGCTCGGTGAGATCGGTCGCGCGCTCCTCAAGGGCGCGCCGCCGCTGGCGATCCCGGTGATCGTGCTTGGCGGGGTGGTGGCCGGCGTGTTCACGCCGACCGAAGCGGCGATCAGCGCCGTGGTGTGGGCGCTCTTCCTGTCGTTCGTCTGTACCGCGAGGTTCGCTGGCGCCGGCTGCCGGAGATGCTCGCGCGCTCGGCGGTCGACTTCGCCGTGCCGCTCTTCACCGTCGCCGGCGCCGGCATCTTCGGCTGGCTAATCTCCTACCTCGGCGCTGCCGACCTGGTGGTCGAGTTCATCTTCTCGGTCACGCGCAACCGTTACGGCATCATGCTGATGCTGATCGGCTTCCTGCTGCTGATCGGCACGGTGCTCAACCCGATCTCGGCGGTGCTGATCTTCCTGCCGATCATCCAGGCGCTCGGGGAGGCGGCACAGATCGATCCGGTGCACCTCGGCGTGCTGACGACCGTGACGCTCTCGGTCGGCCTGGTGTCGCCGCCCTATGGCATCTGCCTGCTGATCGCGACCCAGATCGGCGAGGTGCCGATCGTGCGCTCGATCATCGCGGTGATCCCGATCGTCGCGCTCACGGTGCTCGTTGCGGTGGCCTCGCTCTGGCTGCCGGGCATCGTGCTGGCGATCCCGCGCGCGTTCATGCCGGCGGCGTTCGTGGGCCAGAATGCGCTTCTCGCGGCAGTTCCCGGGAGCCCTGCATGGCCAAGCTTAGGATCGAAGGCTCGTTCGTCGCGCTGATCACGCCGTTCAATCGCGACGGCACCGTGGACTTCGGCGCGTTCCGCACCCTGCTCGACTTCCAGGGAGCGCAATGGCACCCGCGCGGTGCTGATCATGGGCTCGACCGGCGAGACCTCGATGCTCGCGCCCGAGGAGAAGAAGGCGATCATCGTCGAGACGGCGAAGATGAAGACCGGGAAGATGCTCTTTTTCTACGGCTGCACCGGCAATAACACCGACGCGACGATCGCGAACGTGAAGTTCGCGCAGGCAAACGGCGCCGACGGTGCGATCCTGGCGGCGCCAGCGTACATCTGCGCGCCCGAGGACGACGTCGAGCGTTTCTTCCTCGACGTGGCCGACGCGACCGAGCTGCCGCTCGGCATCTACAACAACCCGCCGCGGGTGAAGAGCGACCTGCACTGGGACCACCTGCTGCGCATCTTCCGGCATCCGCACTACGTCGTACACAAGGAGTCGACCACGCGCGTCGGCCAAGTGGCGCAGGTGCTCGCGGCGCGGCCGGACGTCGCGGTGATGTGCTGCGACTCGCCGAACCTGGGGCTCGTCGTGCCGACGATGTCGCTGGGCGGCCACGGTACCGCAAACATGACTGGCAACATCGCGCCGGGCGAGCTCGCCACGCTCTCGACGCCGTGGCGCAGCTACGCCGACGCCCAGGGCCTCAAGGAGACGTACCTCCGCCTGCTGCCGCTGCTGCACTACACCTATTCGGCGGTCAACCCGGTGGCGGTGAAGTCGCTGATGAGGGCGCTCGGGCTGCCCGCCGGCGACCTGCGCCGGCCGCTGCGCAACCTCGAGGGCGAGCCGCTCGAGCGCGGCGTGCGCATCGCGCGCGATCTCGGCTTGGTCGAGAAGTACGGCTTCGAGATCGGCACGCCCTCGCTGCGCGTCGCGTAGGGCGTCGGCCGCCTCAGGGCCGGCTCGCGAGCGCTGGCGGCTCGAGCGCGCGCGAGGCGGGCGCAGTGCCGGGGTAGCGCTCGATCTCGACCAGCACCGACAGCGCGCTCGGCCCCTGCGCCAGCCGCGAGGTGCCGATGTCCGCCGAGAGCACGTTGGGGTTGCCCGAAAGCTCGAGGCCATCGGCGCTCGCCGAGTACCACGCGCCGGTCGCCATCACCGCGACGCCCGGGCGCACGCCCGCGTCGAGCTCGGCTCCCGCCAGGCACGCGCCGCGCGCGTTGAAGACGCGCACCACGTCGCCGGCGGCGATGCCACGCCGGGAGGCATCGGCCGGATTGAGCCGCAGCGGCTCGCGCCCGGCGACCTTGTTCGCCTGCGCGAGCGGGCCGGGATCCATCTGGCTGTGCAGGCGATCGGGCGGCTGCACGGTGAGGAGGTGGATCGGAAAGCGCGCGGCCTCGGCCGCGCCGAGCCATTCGACCGGCGGCAGCCAGGCCGGGTGCGGCGGGCAGTCGTCGTAGCCGAACCCGGCGATGCGCTCCGAATAGAGCTCGATGCGGCCCGAGGGCGTCGCGAGCGGATGCGCCGCGGGGTCGGCGCGGAACTGCTCGAACAGCACGAAGGGCCGCTGCGGCGGCGGCACCTCGGCGTAGCCCGCCTCCCAGAAGGCGTTGAACCCGGGCAGCGCGACCTCGTGCGCGGCGGCCGACTCGCGCACGCCGTCCCACATCCAGCGCAGCCACTGCATCTCGCTGCGCCCCTCGGCGAACGCCGCCTCGTGCCCGAGACGCGATGCGAGCTCGCGGAAAATGTCGAAGTCGTTGCGGCTCGCCGCGACTGGCGCGATCGCCTGGTGCATCGCGAACACGAACCGGTCGCGCGAGCCGCCGCCAACGTCGTTGCGCTCCAGCGGCGTGGTGGCCGGCAGCACGATGTCGGCGTGCTTCGCGGTCGCCGTCCACCAGCTCTCGTGGACGATGACGGTCTCGGGGCGCTGCCATGCGCGGACCAGGCGGTTGAGGTCCTGGTGGTGGTGGAAAGGGTTGCCGCCGGCCCAGTACACCAGCCGCACGTCGGGATAGTAGTCGGTGCGGCCGTTGAACTCGAACGGCGCGCGCGGGGCGAGCAGCATGTCGACAAAGCGCGCGACCGGGATCGCGCGCGCCGCCGGGTTCATCCGCGCCGGGAACTCCGGCGCGGCGAGCGGCACGCGCGGATTGCCGACGCCGTTCATCGAGCCGTGCCCGAACGCGAAGCCGCCGCCAGGCAGTCCGATGTGGCCGAGCAGGGCGGCGAGCGCGATCGCCGCCCAGTACGGCTGCTCGCCGCGGTGCGCGCGCTGCAGCGACCAGGTCACGGTGATCATCGAGCGCTCGGCCGCCAGCCGGCGCGCCAGCGCGCGGATCGTCTCGGCCGGAACCTCGCAGATCGGCGCAGCCCAGTCGGCAGACTTCGCAACGCCGTCCGTCGCCCCGATCAGGTAGTCGCGGAACGGCGCGAATCCGACGCAGCAGCGCTCGAGGAACGCCGCGTCGTGAAGCCCCTCGGCCACGAGCGTGTACGCCGCCGCGAGCATCAGCGCGGCGTCGGTGTTCGGTCGGATCGGGAGCCACTCGGCGTCGAGGAACGCCGGTGCGTCGGCGCGCGTCGGGCTAACGACCACGACGCGCACGCCGCGCGCGCGCGCCGCGCGCAGCCACTGCGCCATCGTGTGCTCGCCGGCGCCGCCGGAGGTGACCTGGCCGTTCTTGAGCGCGAGCCCGCCGAATGCGAGCAGCACGCCGGTGTGCTCGACGACGCTCGGCCAGTCGGTCACGAGCCCGTTCACCGGCGCGTGGGTGCCGATGACGTGCGGAAGAATGAACTGCGCAGCGCCCCACGAGTAGTTGCCGGTCTGGTCTACGCAGCCTCCACCGGAGAACAGGAATCGCCGGAGCTGCGTGCGCGCATGGTGGAAGCGGCCGGCGGAAGACCAGCCGTACGACCCGCCGAAGATGCCGGCGGCGCCGTGCGCGTCGCGCACGCGGGCGAGCTCCCTGTGCGACGAGCCGCTGCGCCTCGTCCCAGCCGACCTCGACGAACGGCTCACGCCCCCGGCCGGTACGGTCGTTCTCCGCGCGCCGCTTCAGCCAGTCTGCGCGCACCGCCGGGCGCGCGATGCGCAGCGGCGAGTGCACCATCGCCGGAATCGCGTCCAGCATCGGCGACGGCGCCGGGTCGCGTGCGAACGGCTCGCAGCGCACGACGCGGCCGTGCTCCACAACTGCGGTGAACGCACCCCAATGCGAAAGAGACGGGTGTCTGGTCGTCGTCATGCAATGCGGTTGACCGGTCCGAGTCTAGCAGAACACAATCCGACCACTCCTCGCACTCGGCAAACTGGAGGCCGCATGGATCTCGGCATCGACGGCCGGCGCGCGCTCGTGATGGGCGCGAGCCGGGGGCTCGGCTATGCGTGCGCGCGCGCGCTCGCCGGCGAGGGCGTGCACGTGACGATCGTGGCGCGCGACGCCGGGCGGCTGGCGCAGGCCGCGGGCGCGATCCGCGAGGCGACGGGGCGCGAGGTCGCGACCGTGGCCGCGGATTTCCGCACCGAGGCCGGCCGCGCCGCGGCACTGGGCACCTGCCCGGCGCCGGACATCCTCGTCACCAACGCCGAGGGCTTCCAGCCCGGCGACTTTCGCGAATGGCGGCGCGAGGACTGGATCGCCGCGCTCGACGACATGATGCTGGGGCCGATCGCACTCATCCGCGCGGTGATCGACGGCATGATCGCACAGCGCTTCGGGCGAATCGTCAACCTGGTCTCCCGCAGCGTGAAGAGCCCGCAGCTCGAGCTCGGGTTATCGAACGGCGCGCGCGCCGGGCTGGTCGGCTTCGTCGCCGGTCTCGCGCGCCAGAGCGTGCGCCACAATGTGACGATCAACAACTTGTTGCCCGGCATTTTCGCGAGCGATGCGCAGCGCCGTCACGTCGAGGGGCTGGTCGAGATGAGCGGCCGCCCATTCGATGCGATCTGGGCCGAGCGCGCGCGCGCGAACCCGGCCGGGCGCTTCGGCGATCCGGCCGAGCTCGGCGCGGCGTGCGCCTATCTCTGCTCGGCGCAGGCAGGGTTCATCAGTGGCCAGAGCCTGCTCGTCGACGGCGGCAGCTATCCCGGCACTTTCTAGCAGCCTGATGCAAAAGCTACGGAAATGATGTCCTTCGATCCCGCTGAACTTCGTCGAAGGAGCGCAGGAGCGCTGTTGCGCTCTGGATTTGCCGCTGTTGCTGCCACTTCGTGATGCAAAAGGCCCATTTTTCGATTCTCCGGACGGTTCTACCCTGTCGCAGGAGCTATTCGACTCATGCGAAGCAGGTTGTAGGCCGCCCCCACGATGTAGGCGTGCATCTGCACGCGGACCAACCCGCGTACCAGAGTCCGGCGCAGTCCGCCGTAGGCCTTCATCCAGCCGAAGATCTCCTCGATACGCTTGCGCTTGCGCTGACTCACCGCGTAGCTTGGATGCCGCGTCGTGCGCGCATCCAGCCCGGGGGTGCGCCGGCCATCAATCTGCGCAATGTGTGGAGCGATCTTGCGCCGGCGCAGATGCGCAACGAAGTCCTTGGAGTGGTAGCCCTTGTCGCCGCCGAGGGAGGCGGGGCGAACGCGCTTGCGGGCTTGGCGGGCGAGGAGTTCCTTCGCCGCCTCGGTCTCGCTCTGGGTCGCCGAGCGGACCGCGAGATCCACGCACAGGCCATTGCGGTTCTCCATGAGCGCGTGGGCGCCGTAGCAGAGTTTGGCCTCTTTGCCCTTGCCCTTGCGCCCGAGCTTGGCCTCCTCGTCGGTGGTGGAATGGTGAGTGTCGTTGCTGCGCCGCTGGCCGCGGAAGTCGACCATCCCGTTGGAGCCACCACCGGCCGAAGGTGGACCGTCCTTGGGCTTGAAGCTCTTGTGACTCGCCCAAGCCTCGATCAGGGTGCCGTCGACGGTGAAGTGCTCATCGGAGAGCAGGCCCGCCTTGCGCGCCTCGCCCACCACCGCATCGAAGAACATCCGGGCGGTGTCCTGGCCCACCAGCCGCTCGCGCAGCCGCGAGAAGTTCGACTGGTCCAGCCCAGATTCCTCCAGGCTCATGTCCAGGAACCAGCGAAACAGGATGTTGTAGTCGAGCATCTCGCAAAACAGCCGGTCCGAGCGCACCGAGTACAGCGCAATGAGCAGGCTCGCCTTCAACAACCGCTCCGGCGGGATCGACGGCCGGCCGATCTCGGCGTAGATCCGATCGAACTCCGAGCTCATCGACGCAAGCACCGTATCGGCGTGGCGCTTGATCTGGCGAAGTGGATGCCCCTCGGGCACCCGCGAGTCCGGCGAGAAGTAGCTGAACATCGACTCTTGGGGGTCGACCCGACCGCGCATGGCTTGTTCTCCGTTAATCGCGCCGCTGCGCCTTCGACTCGATCACCGAGGAATGATTCCGTGCTTTTTGCATCACGCTGCTAGGGCTGCCGCGGTGTCGCGACCCGGCTTCCGGATGCACAGAGGTCGCGCGAACGAGGGCTGGGCACTTTGAAGGTCCTCGTTCTCGGCGCCGGCGTGATCGGCGTGACGACCGCGCACTACCTCGTCGAGGACGGGCACGAAGTCGAGGTCGTCGACCGTCAAGGCGCGCCGGCGCGCGAGACGAGCTTCGCCAACGCGGGCAGCGTGTGCCCGAGCTACGCGACGCCGTGGGCCGCGCCGGGCATGCGGCGCAAGGCGCTCGCGTGGCTGCTTGCGGACGAGGCGCCGCTGCGGGTGCGCTGGCGCGCCGATGCGGCGCTCGCGCGCTGGGGCTTCGCGTGGCTTCGCAACTGTTCGCCGGGGCGTTTCGCGGTCAACAAGTCGCGCATGCAGCGCCTGTCGCACTACAGCCTGGCGTGCCTGCAGGCGCTGCGCGCCGAAACCGGCATCCGCTACGACGAGACCACGCGTGGCGTGCTGCAGCTCCTGCGCACGCCGGCCGAGATCGACGCGGTGTCGAGCCACACGCGCGTGCTCGCCGCCGCCGGCATCGCGCACCGGCTGGTCGACGCTGCCGGCGCGATCGCAATCGAACCCGCGCTCGCCCACGCGGCAGCGCCGTTCGAGGGCGGGCTGCACCTCCCGAACGACGAGAGCGGCGACTGCCGGCTCTTCACCGAGCGGCTCGCCGAGCGCGCCGCGGCGCGCGGCGCGGCGTTCCGGTTTGGCACCTGGATCGAGCGCATCGAGACCGCAGCGGGTGCGGTGACCGGCGTCGCGACGAGCACCGGGCACCTGAGCGCCGACCGCTACGTGGTTGCTCTCGGCGTGGACGCAGCGCGCCTGCTCGCGCCGCTCGGCCTCCGCCTGCCGATCCAGCCGGTGCGCGGCTTCTCGGTGACGCTGCCGCTCGCGCGGCCGGAGCGCGCGCCGCTCGCCTCGGTGATCGACGAGCACACCAAAGTGGCAATCACGCGGATGGGCGATCGGCTGCGCGCCGCGGGCGCGGCCGAGCTCGGCGTCGATACGACCGACGCGCCGCCCGATCGCTTTCGCGCGATCACGCGCGCGCTGCGCGAGCTCTTCCCGCAGGCGGGCGATTTCGGGCGGCCGGAGCAATGGGCTGGCCTGCGGCCGATGACGCCCGACGGTCCGCCGCTGCTCGGTCCGACGCCGGTTGATCGGCTGCTGCTGAACGTCGGCCACGGCGGGCAAGGTTGGTCGATGGCGTGCGGGTCGGCGCGGGTGCTCGCGGATCTGGTCGCCGGCCGGCCGCCCGGGATCGACCTCGACGGGCTGACGCTCGCGCGCTATTCCTGAGCGCTTGCGGCACGCGCGCACACCCGGGCGCACGCGCGCGGATGGTCCCGGCGGGCTGCATGGTATCGAGGCCCGGACAGTCTCGGTCGGTGTAGACCCTCCGATGAGGAGAAATTGCGCCCTGGCCGCGGCCGCCATCGCGAGCAGGACGTTGTCTCCCGGATCGTTCGCGAGGTCGATCCTCGGAAGCCGCTTGACCAGGAACGCACGCTCGCGCATCCGGTTGATGCGCCAGCCGATCTCCGCCGGCTCGAAGTGGCGTCGGACCAGTGCATCGCGTGGCGCGCTCCGCAGCTCGTCGCGCCGCGCCTCGGCCGAAACGAGCTCGAATCGGCCATCGAGCCACGCGCGAACGAGTTTGCACGGTTTGGCGTCGACGCGAATCAGCGTGCTCGGCGAGACGTTCGTGTCGAGGATGACCCGCGGGAGCGTACTAGGCGCTTGCGTTTCGGCCGCGAACGCACCGACCTCGGCGGACCCCATCGCTCGGCCCGCACCTGCCGCAGCGCATCTTCGATCGCCTACTCGATTTTCCCCTCCGGCACGTTCGCGTTCCGCGCTTGGACGGCCGCGACGGTCTGCGCGAAGTCGTCCGCACCGCGCGCTCGATGAACTTGGAAAGGTCGCCCTTCTTCGGCCGCGCTGCGCGAGAAACGAGCGCAGGGACACGTGAAGCGGGCCAGCGGCCGCACCGGCAGGCGTGGCGGTGCTCTCGCAGGCAAGCCCGGGTGCGTGAGGATCCTGACGATCAGCGCAGGCTAGACCCGGTCAAATTCGTAGTCGAGCGAGGTGATCTCGCCCTTCCAGACGATTTCCAGCCGCCCGTTCGTATACCAGCCGACCTCGCCCCTGGAGGGCACGAGCAGTCCCTGGTGGCAACGGTAGGCGCTGAAGCGCCCCTCCCAAGGCCTCCGTTCGTACCGATTCGCCGTACGGCTCCAGCGTCCCTCGGTATAGATGCCGGCGACCTCGGCTCCGTCGTTGAACCGAAACTCCAGCGACACCGTGTTTCCCGAGTCGCTCAGGGTGGCCCGGGCCCTTCGGTTGTCGATCGGACTCCACCGCACGCCCGGACGACGGACAAGGTCGGGCACGGAACGAGGCCGGTGGGTGCTGCATACAGGTAACGGACGACTGAACCGCCTTCCAGAAAGTGTGGATACATCCAGCCGAAAGCGACCAGCGAGAGCCCCCATCAGTGCCGCGGGATTCGACACCCGCTGCGTGGGAACGCCAGGAAGCATTGCACCGACGGTGCTTAACGCGACCGCACCGACGGCAAACACGCTCCCGTTGAACGGGTTCCGTGTCAGCCACGCGAACACGGAAACAGACACCAGTGGCAGAGCAAGCATCAGGCTCATCTGCCGCCGCGAGGGGTGCCAGCCCAAGATCAACGCGGCCAACAGTCCAGCAATCGCGATATGCCATGCAACGGCGATCCCGATCCAACTGTTGGCAATGTAGGTCAGACCGTCAAGAATCTCGCGCGGGGAAGGCACAGGACTCACCAAGCCAGAAGAAAGCGGGCTTCTTTCACTTTGAGGTCATCCGCGGCCGATCGGGTTGACGGAGATCAACGCGATCGGCCGAAGGGTGTCCACAACCGGCACCACGCCTTTCAGTCACAAACCTCAGCCCTGGCGGTTCCGGATTTTCGCCGGGACAACTGGCTTGCTTGGCGATCGCAAGTAGATATTGGCGGCAAACGACCCCGATGATCATGAACCCGCGATCAGTTGCGGCTGTGCGCTGGCGACCCTGCAAGTCGCTGCGTCGGGAAGCAGCCGCGGGGAGTTCAACCGCCTCGAACTCGCTCGCTGGGCGGGCGGCTACAAGCATCGCAGCGGGCGTCCCGGCGCCAGCCCGGGCCCTGCTCCATCCACGCAAATCGAACGCGATCGGATCTCCGCCACGCCCGGCTCGCCATGTAGCCGCGCCGCCGGGATCGCCGCGTTCAGGAGCGCGCTCGCGATGGCGACGTCTAAGAAGAGAAGAGGTGGTCTCCCGGGTGCCGCCACGCAAGGGGCCCGCAGGCCGCCGCGGCGCGCGCGCTGAAGGCACGCGCCGAACTCGTCACCTTACGCTCGGAGTGTGGCGAGTCGGTCTGCGAACGGGTCGGCGTGTCGGCTAATGAGAGCTGCATAAGTAATGTCCTATCGGAGGCAAAAAGAGAGATCGCTGTGGCGGAGAAAGGACCGCAGTAGCGGCTGGTCGTCGCCGATGGCAAGGACGGTGAGATGAGCTTGCATCGCCAAGTCCGTGAACTCGACTGGCGCGAAGTTGGCAAGCTCGTTCGTTTTGGCGTGGCCCCAGATCAGTTCGACCGGATTGAGCTCGGGCGCATACGGCGGGAGCAACTCGGCGCGGACGCGATGGCGGTTTTGCTCGAGCCAGCCTTTGACCGGTTCGCCCACATGAGCTTGCAGTCGATCCCAGACCAGGGCGATCGGCATGCGCAGCGTGCGGCACAACTGCCGCAGAAACGGGATGATGTGCTCGCCATCGAAGCTTGCGTCGGCAAGGAGGCTGAAGTAGGCGCGCACACGGCGACGGCGGGGCGAAATCGCCAGAGCGCCGATCACCGAGACCTTGCGACGGGAGCGACCACGCTGCATGAGCACGGGAGTGTGCCCGCGGGGCGCCCAACTGCGGCGCACCAGCGGGCCCATGAGGAAGCCCGTTTCGTCTATGAAGACGATCGCCGCGCCGCGGCGCCAGGCGTTTTTTTACACGCGGCCAGTCCTCTCGGACCAAGCGGCGGATCTCACGTTCGTCGCGTTCCAAGGCGCGCCGCGCCGGCTTCTGCGGACTCCAGCCCAGGTCATGCAGCAATCGCCCGACATGATCGACGTGGTAGCTGATGCCGAACCGCTCCTTGATGAGCTCGGTCACGCGCGGACAGGTCCAAAGATCGGTATCAAAACCGGTCGCGAGCGGCCCTTTGAGCAGCAGCGCCTCGAGACGACGCTTCTGATGGGCCTTGAGCTTTGGCGGTCGGCCGGGCGCAGCTCGGGCGCGCACTGCCGCCTCGCCGTGCTTGCGTGCCGCTGCCTTCCAGCGTCGCACGCTGCGTCGATCCACACCTACTCGCCGCGCAACTTCCGAAGGAAGCAGCCCTTCGTCCAGCAATGCCAGCGCGCGCAGTCGGCGCCGCTCCAACTCTTCTGGACTTCCGGTCGGTCTCATGGCACACCTCCGACCGGAAGTATAGGACATTATTTACGCAGGCGCCATTAAATCGCAAGGACTTCAGGCCGTTCGGTTTCACCTCAGCTTCTCCTGTATCCAGCCTCCCGCTGGCTGCGCACGGCGAGAATGAAGACCGTGTCGATCTCCGGCATGTAGCGGTACAGGGCCACGTACCCGCGCGAGCCCCGCCCGATGATGAGCTCCCGCTTGTTTCGTGGCGCGGGGCGCCCAATCAGGGGGTTCGACTTCAGCACGTCGAAGGCCTGGGTGATCTCGCCGATCCGCCGCGCGGCGTTCCCGGGGTCGTACTGAGCGAGGTGGTCGAAGATACGCTCGAAATCGTCCCCCACCTCCGGGGCGATCTCGATGCGTGACATCGCTCAGCGGGCGAGCTTGCGGGCCGCCGGCCGCCGAGCTTTCCTGCCCGCGAGCCGGTTTTCCAGGTAGGTGCGCAGCTCGCTCCAGGGGATCGTCTTGCCCGAGGCGACGATCTCGGCGTAGCGCTTCTCGGCAACGTCATGAAAATCGCCACGCTTCTCTGACTCGTCGGTCTTCTCGGCGATCGCCTCCAGCATGAAGCTGTGTGCCGTCGTGCCGGCGCGCTTCGCTGCGGCGGCGACACGCGTCTTGAGCTTGTCGGGAAGACGGATCGTGGTGGTGGGCATGGAGGGGCTCCAAATCAGGAAGCGTGAGTGTAGCACGAACGTGCTACAGAGCGCCGGCCCGACCCTCCTCGGAGGAAGCCTAACCGATCGACCCGGCTGGCTCCCCGCTCCCGATGATCTCGGCGTGCAGGGCGCACCTGCACAGCTTGCAGGAGCGTATTCCCGCGAAATCAGGCGGCTGGCGGGCAGTGCTTAGAGGAACTATTTGAACAGTACGGCGCGTTTGGAACACTTGACTGCGCCGTAGGGGATCCAAGGGCTTGATTATTGGTCGGGGCGAAGTGATTCGAACACTCGACCCCCTGCACCCCATGCAGGTGCGCTACCAGGCTGCGCTACGCCCCGACCGGAGCGGTGATTATAGCAGCGAGGGTTGTACGGTTAGGGCTTCGCCGCTGCGGCACCACCCCGGCCGATTCGCGGCCCCCTCCTCGGAGAGGAGGGGATCGGTGTTGCGGCCTTCTCAGGCCTCGAGAAGCTCGATGACTTCTTCGATCTCGCGGCGGACCTTGGCGAGGTCGATGCCGTTCCCGCCGCCGATGGTGACCGTGTCGGTCGCGGCGAGCGCCGCGACTGCGCCGTTCTCTTCCCTGGCGCGGTGCTTCTCGCGCGCCTGCTCGTCGAGGCGGTTGCGTGCGCCGCTGATGGTGAAGCCCTGCTCGTAGAGGAGCTCGCGGATGCGCCGGATCAGCAGCACCTCGTGATGCTGGTAGTAGCGGCGGTTGCCACGGCGCTTCACCGGCTTCAACTGGGTGAATTCCTGCTCCCAGTAGCGCAGCACGTGCGGCTTGACGCCGCAGAGCTCGCTCACTTCGCCGATGGTGAAGTAGCGCTTCGCCGGGATCGGCGGCAGGCTAACCTTGCTGTTCCGACCCGGTTCCACCGTGGGCCTCTTCGACCAGGGCCTTGAGCTTCTGGCTCGCGTGGAACGTGACCACGCGCCGCGCAGTGATGGGAATCTCTTCGCCAGTCTTGGGGTTGCGGCCGGGGCGCTGGGGCTTGTCGCGCAGCTGGAAGTTGCCGAAGCCGGACAGCTTGACGCTCTCGCCGCTTTCCAGGGCGATGCGGATCTCCTCGAAGAACGCTTCGACCATGTCCTTGGCCTCGCGCTTGTTGAGCCCGACCTTCTCGAACAGCATATCGGCGAGCTCCGCCTTCGTGAGCGTCATCTTCTCTCCCCTAGGACCGCAATTTCCCGCCGAACCGGCTGACCAGGATCCCGGTCAGGTGGGCCATTGCGGCTTCGACCTCGGAGTCGGTGAGTGTCCTGGCAGTATCTTGCATAACTACCCGGAAAGCAAGGCTTTTTCGGCCCTTTTCCACACCCGGACCGCGGTAAAGATCGAACAATTTCACGTCCTGAACGATGCCGGGCTTACCCTCGGCCAGGCCTTCCAGCATCGCCTGCGCGGCCACCTCGTCGCCGACCACGACCGCGAGGTCCCGGACCACCGCCGGGAAGCGCGAGACCTGCGCATAGCGCGGCAGCGGCACCTCGAGGAGAGGATCGAGGTCGAGCTCGAACACGACCGCGGGTGCGGTGAGCTCGTACTTCTGCACCCATTTCGGGTGCACCTCGCCGAGCCAGCCGAGCGGCCGGCCGTCCAGCTCGACGCGCGCCGAACGCCCCGGATGCAGCGCCGGGTGGGGCGCGGGCACGAAGCGCGCGCGCAGCGGAGCGACGAGCGCCTCGATGTCGCCCTTCACGTCGTAGAAGTCGACCGGTCGCGGCTTCTCGCCCCACTGCTCCGCGCGCGCGGCGCCGAAGGCGAGGCCGGCGATGCGCCGCGGCTGGTCATAGCCCGCGACCGCGGCCGCGGGATGGGCCTCGTCGGGCGGCGCATCGGTGCGCAGGAACGCGCGCCCCGACTCGAACACGCGGACGCGCTCGACCTGGCGCGCGAGGTTGTGGCGCAGCACGCCCACCAGGCCGCCGATCAGGCTCGAGCGCATCACGCCCATCTGCGCGGCGATCGGGTTCTCGACCGCGATCGGCGCCGCGTTGCCGGCGAAGTCGGCTTCCCACGCGGCCTCGACGAAGCTGTAGGTGATGACCTCGAAGTACTCGCGGTCGCAGAGCGCGTGCTTCAGCTGCCAGAGCGAGCGGCGCTCCTCGGGCTGCGGCAGCATCGCCACGCGCGCGCTCGGCGCTCGCGTCGGGATGTTGTCGTAGCCGTGCACGCGCGCCACCTCCTCGACCATGTCCTCCTCGATCTCGAGGTCGAAGCGGTGCGTGGGTGGATGGACCGTGAATCCGTCCGGCCCGCGCTCGAACGCGAGCTTGAGCTGTCCGAGGACGCGCGCAATGTCCTCGTCACCGAGGCGCACGCCGAGGATCTTGGCGGCGCGGCCGGTCCGCAGCGGCACCGGCCGGCGCACCGGCATCTTGGCGCCGTCGCGCGTCTCGCCGATCGGGCCGGCCTTCCCCGCCGCACAGCGCGACGATCAGCTCGGTGCCGCGCTCCATTGCGCGCACCGTGACGCCGGGATCCACGCCGCGCTCGAAGCGGTAGGACGCGTCGCTCGTCATGTTGAGGCGGCGCGGGCGCCCGGCGATGGCCCGCGGGTCGAAGAACGCCGCCTCGAGGAAGACGTCCCTCGTGTCGAGCGAGATCTCGCTCTGCAGGCCGCCCATGATCCCGGCGAGCGCGAGCGCCTTCCTCTCGTCGGCGATCATCAGGATGTCGGGCTCGAGCGCGTGCTCCTTGCCGTTGATCAGCACGAGCTTCTCGCCGCGCTCCGCCCAGCGCACCACGATCGCGCCGTCGATTTTCGCGTCGTCGAACGCGTGTAGCGGCTGGCCGAGCTCGAGCATCACATAGTTGGTCACGTCGACGATCGCGCTGATCGAGCGCAGGCCCGCGCGCTCGAGGCGCTCGACCATCCACGCCGGGCTCGGCGCCCGCGCGTTGACGTCGCGGATGATGCGGCCGCAGTAGCGGGGGCAGCCTTCCGCGGCGGGCAGGCGGATCTCGCGCACGTCCTGGATCGCCTGCTGCACCGGTTTCAGCGGCGGCTCGCGCAGCGCCGCGCCGGTGAGGATCGAGACCTCGCGCGCGATGCCGAGCAGCGACAGGCAGTCGCCGCGGTTGGGCGTGAGCTTGAGCGTGAACAGCGCGTCGTCGAGACGCGCGTACTTGCGGTAGTCTTCGCCGACCGGCGCGTCGTCGGAGAGCGCGAGGATGCCGGAGTGGTCGTCCGAGAGCCCGAGCTCGCGCGCCGAGCACAGCATGCCTTCCGACTCGACGCCGCGCACCTTCGCGGCCTTGATCGTCAGGTCGCCCGGCAGCTCGGCACCGATCAGCGCGCACGCCACCTTCATGCCCGCCTTGACGTTCGGCGCGCCGCACGGATCGGGCGCGCCGCCGCCTCGCCGACGTCGACGCGGCACAGCGTGAGCTTGTCGGCGTTCGGGTGTCTGCCGATCTCGAGCACCTTCGCCACCACCACCTTCGAGAATGGCGGCGCGACCGGCTCGAGCGCGTCGACCTCGATGCCCGCCATCGTGAGCGTGGTCGCGAGCTGGCGCGTCGAGAGCTTCGGGTCGACCAGCGTGCGCAGCCAGGATTCGGGGAACTTCATCGCTCGGGACTCAGCCGCAGAGGCGCAGAGGACGCGCAGACGGATCTTCGTGCAAGCACGCCCGGTATCCTCTGCGCTCTTTGCGTCTCTGCGGCAATCATCGTCACACGAACTGCTGCAGGAAACGCAAGTCGCCCTCGTAGAACAGGCGCAGATCGTCGATGCCGTAGCGCAGCATCGTCATGCGGTCCGGGCCCATGCCGAAGGCGAAACCGATGTAGCGCTCCGGATCGATACCGCAGTGCCGGAGCACGTTTGGATGCACCTCGCCGCTGCCGGCGACCTCGAGCCAGCCCGATTGGCTGCACACGCGGCAGCCGGTGCCGTGGCAGAAGACGCAGGTCATGTCCACCTCGGCCGAGGGCTCGGTGAACGGGAAGAACGATGGCCGGAAGCGCGTGCGCACCGTGTCGTCCTCGTAGAAGTTGCGCAGGAAGTCGGTGAGCACACCCTTGAGATCGGCGAAGCTCACGTCCTCGCCGATCCACAGCCCCGCGACCGGGTGGAACATCGGCGAGTGGGTCGCGTCCGAGTCGACGCGGTAGACGCGCCCCGGCGCGATGATGCGGATCTCGGGCATCGTCGGCAGGTGCCGGTGGCGCGCGACGTGCGCCTGCATGTAGCGGATCTGGATCGGCGAGGTATGCGTGCGCAGCAGCACCTGGCCGGGCTGCGCGCCGGCGACGTAGAACGTGTCGTGCATCGACCGCGCCGGATGGTCCTCGGGCGTGTTGAGCGCGGTGAAGTTGTGGAAGTCGGTCTCGATCTCGGGCCCGTCGGCGACGTCGAAGCCCGCCGAGCGGAACAGCCGCTCGATGCGCTCGAGCGTGCGCGAGGCCGGATGCAGGCTGCCGCGCGCGAGCCCGCGACCGGGCAGCGTGACGTCGAGCGCCTCCTCGGCGAGGCGCGCCTCGAGCCTCGCGCCGGCGAGCGCCTGGCGGCGCTCGGCGAGCGCGGCCTCGATGCGATCCTTCGCGGCGTTGATCCGCGCGCCCTGCTCGCGGCGCGCTTCGGGGCGAGCTCGCCGAGCGTCTTCAGCCGCTCGGTGAGCGCGCCCTGCCGGCCGAGGAAGCGCGCCTTGACCTGCTCGAGCTCGGCGGGCTCGGCAACCGCATCGAAGGCGGCGGTGGCTTCGGCGACGATCTTGTCGAGGTCTTGCACGGCGAAGGCAGGGATCGGTGAGAGTCGGTCCCTTCCCTTTCAAGGAGGGGTGCCGCGCGGAACGCGCGGCGGGGTGGTTGCAGCGACAGCAAGCTCTCACGCCCCCACACCACCCCGGCCGCTTCGCGGCCACCCCTCCTCGGTGAGGAGAGGACACAAGAATGCGGGCTCAGTGCAGTCTGGCCTTGGCCTGCTCGGCGATCTTGGTGAACGCGGCCATGTCGTGCACCGCGAGGTCCGCGAGCACCTTGCGGTCGACCTCGATCTCGGCTTTCTTCAGCCCGTTCATGAGCGTGCTGTAGGAGAGGCCCATGCTGCGCGCTGCCGCGTTGATGCGCGCGATCCACAGCGCGCGGAACTCGCGCTTGCGGGCGCGCCGGTCGCGGTAGGCGTACTGACCGGCCTTCATCACCGCCTGCTTGGCGACCCGGAACACGTTCTTCCGGCGGCCGCGGAAGCCCTTGGCCTGGGCGAGAACCTTCTTGTGCCTGGCGCGCGCGACGACGCCGCGTTTGACTCGTGGCATGGCGATCCCCCCTTTCTACCTGGCCGCGTACGGCAGCATCGCGCGCACGTGGCCGACGTCGGTCTTGTGCGCGAGCGCCGGGCCGCGCAGCGCCCGCTTGCGCTTGGTGGGCTTCTTGGTGAGGATGTGGCTCTTGAAGGCTTGGCCGCGCTTCACCTTGCCAGTCGCGGTGAAGCGAAAGCGCTTCGCAGCGCTCTTCTTCGTCTTCATCTTGGGCATGACGACTCCTGTCCAGCCTGGCGCCGGGTGGCCGCATGCGCGGCGCTTACGGACCTCGGACACCACTTGTTATGGGCCGGGGCGCGCGCCGCGCCCCGTCCTTCGGGATGGCTACCGCTCCTGCGGAAGTCGCCGCGGCGGGCTTCTTCGCGGCGGCGGCAGCCGGTTTCTCTTTCGAACCTTCCATCGCTTCCTTCTTGTCCTTCGCGGCGGGCGCCTTCGCGGCCGCCTTTTCGCCCCTCTCCTTCGGCTTCTTCGTCGTGCCGACCTTCTTCGGCCCGAGCACCATCACCATCTGCCGGCCCTCGAGCTTCGGCCACTGCTCGACCGTGCCGTAGGGGTCGAGGTCGTCGCGCACCCGCTCGAGCAGACGCACGCCGAATTCCTGGTGCGCCATTTCGCGGCCGCGGAAGCGCAGCGTCACCTTCGTCTTGTCGCCTTCCTCGAGGAACCGGATCAGGTTGCGCAGCTTGATCTGGTAGTCGCCCTCGTCGGTCCGCGGCCGGAACTTCACTTCCTTGACCTGGATCTGCTTCTGCTTGAGCTTGGCCTCGTGCGCCTTCTTCTGCTCGCGGTACTTGAACTTCCCATAGTCCATCAGCTTGCACACGGGAGGCGTCGCGAGCGGCGCAATCTCGACCAGGTCGACTTCCTTCTCCTCGGCCATCCGCAGCGCGTCGCGCACGGGCACGATCCCGAGTTGCTCGCCTTCGTCGCCTACCAGGCGCACCTCGGCGACGGTGATCTCTCCATTGATCCGGTGCGCGCGCTCGCGCTCCGGTTGCGGCAGCGGCCGACCTCTTGGATAAGCGATGGCGTTCTCTCCGTCAGTTGAAATAGTCAGGCCGTGCCGCCCGGAACGTCCTCACGCTTGAGGCGCTCGACGAAGGACTCGAGCTCCATCTGCCCGAGGTCCTCGCCTCCGCGGGTGCGCACGGCCACCTTTTGCGCCGCCTTCTCGCGGTCGCCTACGACCAGCTGGTAAGGCAGCTTCTGCAAGCTATGTTCCCGGATCTTATAAGAAATTTTCTCGTTCCGCAAATCGGCCTCGACCCGGAAACCGCGCCCTGCGAGGTGAGCGGAAACTTCGGCCGCGTAGTCCGCCTGGTGCTCGGAAATGTTCGCCACGACCGCCTGGACCGGGGCGAGCCACACCGGCAGCGCCCCGGCGTAGTGCTCGATCAGGATGCCGATGAACCGCTCCATCGACCCGACGATCGCGCGGTGCAGCATCACCGGGACCTTGCGGGTGTTGTCCTCGGCCACGTACTCGGCACCGAGCCGGCCGGGCATCGCGAAGTCGACCTGCATGGTCCCGAGCTGCCAGGATCGCCCGATCGAGTCCTCCAGGTGGTACTCGATCTTGGGTCCGTAGAACGCCCCCTCCCCGGGCAGCTCCACCCACTCGACACCCGAGGCGGCGAGCGCCGAGCGCAGCGCGCGCTCGGCCTGGTCCCAGGTCGCGTCGTCGCCGAGGCGCTTGTCGGGCCGCAGCGCGAGCTTGACCGCAACGTCGGTGAAACCGAAGTCGGCGTACACCCCGAGCGCGAGCTCGTGGAAGGCCACGACCTCCGGCTCGATCTGCTCCGGGGTGCAGAAGATGTGGCCGTCGTCCTGGGTGAAGGCGCGGATGCGCATGATGCCGTGCAGCGCGCCGGAGGGCTCGTTGCGGTGGCAGGCGCCGAACTCGCCGTAGCGCAGCGGCAGGTCGCGGTAGCTCCTCAAGCCCGCGTTGTAGATCTGCACGTGCCCCGGGCAGTTCATCGGCTTCACCGCGTACTCGCGATGCTCCGAGGCGGTGAAGAACATGTGCTCGCGGTAGTTGTCCCAGTGCCCGGAGCGCTTCCACAGGCTGACGTCGAGGATCTGCGGCCCGCGCACCTCCTGGTAGCCGTTGTTGCGGTACACGCCGCGCATGTGCTGCTCGACCGCCTGCCACAGCGCCCAGCCCTTCGGGTGCCAGAACACCATGCCCGGCGCCTCGTCCTGCACGTGGAACAGGTCGAGCGCGCGCCCGAGCTTGCGGTGATCGCGCCTCTCGGCTTCCTCGAGCATGTGCAGGTAGGCGTCCTGGTCCTCTTTCTTCGCCCAGGCGGTGCCGTAGATGCGCTGGAGCATCTCGTTCTTCGAGTCGCCGCGCCAGTAGGCGCCGGCGACCTTCATCAGCTTGAACACCCTGAGCTTGCCGGTCGAGGGCACGTGCGGCCCGCGGCAGAGATCGATGAAGTCGCCCTCGCGGTAGAGCGAGATCGGCTCGCCCGCCGGAACCGCGGCGATGATCTCCGCCTTGTAGTGCTCGCCGATCGACTTGAAGAATTCGATCGCCTGGTCCCGCGCCCATTCCTCGCGCGCAACCGGGAGGTCGCGCTTCGCGAGCTCGGCCATCTTGCGTTCGATCTGCTCGAGGTCCTCCGGGGTGAAGGGGCGCTTGTACGAGAAGTCGTAGTAGAAGCCGTTCTCGATCACCGGGCCGATGGTGACCTGCGCGTCGGGGAAGAGTTCCTTCACCGCGTAGGCGAGCAGATGGGCGGTCGAGTGCCGGATGAGGTCGAGCCCTTCCTTGTCGCGGTCGGTGACGATCGCGACCTCGGCGTCGGACTCGATACGGTGGGAGGTATCGACGAGCTTGCCGTTCACGCGCCCGCCGAGCGCCGCGCGCGCGAGGCCGGCGCCGATCGACTGCGCGACCTCGGCGACGGTGACCGGCCCGTCGAAGGATTTCCTCGACCCGTCGGGGAGAGTGACTTTGACCATTAAAGCTTCCTCGGCAGAAAAAAAGTGCGGTCGAGCCGCACTTTTTTTCCAGCGAACGCGACCCGGCCCGGGATCAGTGCCTGAACGTGCGCGTTCGCGTCATGAGAGGGCCGCCTCTTTCGGTCGGGTGGGAGCTGGTAGGCGCGATTGGACTCGAACCAACGACCCCTACCATGTCAAGGTAGTGCTCTAACCAGCTGAGCTACGCGCCTGGGAGCCCAGAATTCTAGCCGAGGGACGCAATACTCGGCAAATTCCGGTGGCGAGGCCCGGCCCCGGTACGGCCGGCTGCCCGCTGCCGACTGCCCACCGCCCGCGTGCTTTCTCCGCGCGCGCTTCAGCGCGCGCGGAGCGCGAGCATCTCCGCCGCGTGCTTGCGGGTGGTCGGGGTGATCCGGGTGCCGCCGAGCATGCGTGCAAGCTCCTCGACGCGGGCCTCGTCGCCGAGCACGTCCACCCGGCTCCGCACGCGCCCGTTCACCGCAGCCTTGGAGACCGACCACTGGTGGTCGGCCTGGGCCGCGACCTGCGCGAGGTGCGTCACGCACAGCACCTGGCGCTCGCGGCCGAGCACGCCGAGCTTGCGGCCGACGATCTCGGCGACCGCGCCGCCGATGCCCGAATCCACCTCGTCGAAGATCATCGTCGGCACGGCGGCTGCCTTGCTGGTGATGACCTGGATCGCGAGGCTGATGCGCGAGAGCTCGCCGCCGGAGGCCACTTTCGCGAGCGGGCGCGGCTCCTGGCCCGGATTCGCCGCGACCAGGAACTCGACCGACTCGTTGCCGTGCGCGCTACCGCCCTCGAGCGGCCGCAGTACGGCCGCGAAGCGGCCGCCAGCCATCGCGAGCTCCTTCATCGCCGCGGTGACTTCCCTGCCGAGCTTCGCGGCCGCTGAGCTGCGCTGCGCGGTCAGCCGGCCGGCGCGTTCGTCGTAGCGCGCGCGCGCCGCGGCTTCCTGCCGCTCGATCTCGTCGAGGTTCGCGGCGACCGCGAGCTCCGCGAGCCGCGCCTCCAGGCGCTCGGTGAGCTCGGCGAGCGCCTCCGGCCGCGTCCGGAAGCGGCGCGCAGCCGCATGCAGCGCCTCGACGCGGCGCTCGGCCTCGGCGAGGCGCGGCGGGTCGAGATCAACGCGATCGGCGTAATGCCGCAGGGCGTGCACCGCCTCGTCGATCTGGGCCGCGGCGCCTTCGAGCAGGCCGAGCGGCTCGGCGAGCGCGGCGTCGTAGTCGACCAGCCCGCGGAGGCGCGAGACCGCGGCCGAGATCGCGCCGGAGGCGGCCGTTTCGGACTCGGCGAGCGCGTCGACCGCGGCCTGGGCGCCTCCGATCAGGCTCGCAGCGTGCGCGAGCCGGCTCTGCTCGGCGCTCACCGCGTCCCATTCGCCGGGCTTCGGCGCGAGCTTCTTCAGCTCGTCGACCTGGAAGGCGACGCTCTCGCGCTCTGCCGTGCGGGCGGCGGCGTTGGTCTCGAATTCCGCGCGCGCCCTGGCGAGCCGCTGCCACTCCTTCCAGGCCCCCGCCAATTCGCTCGCGGCGGGCGCGAGGCCGGCGTGACCGTCGAGAATCGCGCGCTGCGCGTCGGCGCGCAGCAGGGATTGATGCGCGTGCTGGCCGTGGATGTCGATCAGCATGGCCGACACGCCGCTCACCTGCTGAACCGTGGCCGGCGTCCCGTTGATGAACGCGCGCGCGAGCGGCCGCTCTTGTCGAGCACGCGGCGCAGGAGCAGGCGCCCCGCGTCGCCCTCGAGCTCGGCCTCCTTCAACCACGCGCGCACCTCCGGCAGCGCATCGATCGCGAATTCGGCCACCACCTCGGCACGCTCGGCGCCGGCGCGCAGCGCGGTCGCGTCGGCGCGCTCGCCGAGCGCGAGCGCCAGCGCGTCGATCAGGATCGACTTGCCGGCGCCGGTCTCGCCGGTGAGCGCGGTGAAACCGCGCTCGAAATCAAGCTCGAGCGCGTCGACGATCGCGAAATCGCGGATCGAGAGGTGGGCTAGCACGGATGAGCGGCGAAACTGAAACGAAGCATGCCCGAAGCGCCGGCGGTCGACGATCCGGAGCATCGGCCATTCCCGCGAACGCGGGAATCCAGGCCGAGGGAACGCAGAGCTCGCTGGATCCCCGCTTGTGCGGGGATGACTTCAAACGTCCTTTTCTAGAACAGGGCTTCACTCCAGTGGAGCTTCTCGCGCAGCATCGCGTAGTAGCTGTAGCCGGGCGGGTGGACCAGCTTGACGACATGCTCGGCCCGCTTGACCATCACCCGGTCGCCCTCCTCGAGCTCGAAGCTCGGGTGGCCGTCGAAGTGCAGCAGCGCGTCGGCGGCGTGCTTGATCGTGATCTGGATCGCCGCCGCGTCGCTCACCGTGATCGGCCGGTTCGAGAGCGTATGCGGGCAGATCGGCACGAGCGCGATGCCCGGCACGCCCGGCTGCACGATCGGTCCGCCCGAGGAGAGCGCGTAGGCCGTGGAGCCGGTCGGCGTGGCGACGATCAGCCCGTCGGCGCGCAGGTCGTAGACGAACTTGCCGTCGATGTCGACGATGAACTCGATCAGCCGTCCGGTCGCGCCCTTGTTCACGACCACGTCGTTCAGCGCGAGCGTGCTGAACCGCACGCCGTTGTCGCGGCGCACCGCGGCGTCGAGCATCGTGCGCGCCTCGATGCGGTAGTCGCCAGCGAGAACCCGGCCCAACTGCTCGACCATCTGGCCGAGCGCGATGTCGGTCAGGAATCCGAGCCGCCCCTGGTTCACCCCGACGAGCGGCACACCGGCCTCGGCGAGCGAGCGCGCGGCGGTGAGCATGCTGCCGTCGCCGCCGAGCACGACGACCAGGTCGGCCTGCGCGCCGATCGCGGCGTGGTCGGCGACCGGGAAGGCGTCCACTCCGGACTCGACGGCAGTTTCCCGCTCCATCAGCACCCGGCAGCCCTCACCGGCGAGGAATCGCCCGAGCGCGACGAGCGGCTCGGCAACGTCGCGGCTCTTGTAGCGGCCGATCAGTGCGACGGTATTGAAGGCGGGCGCCATGGCGCCACATTAGACCATAGGCCCGCGGCGGGCACAGCGTGGCGCCCGGAAACCTCCGGTAAACCAATCGCTTGTCCGGACTTCCGGGTCCGGTACAATCCCCGTCATGCTGGACCAACGCGCACAGATCCTGCTGAAGACGCTCGTCGAGCGCTACATCGCCGAGGGGGAGCCGGTCGGCTCGCGCGCGCTGTCGAAGTTCTCCGGCCTCGAGCTCTCGCCGGCCACCGTGCGCAACGTGATGGCCGACCTCGAGGAGATGGGCTTCATCGCGAGCCCGCACACCTCGGCCGGGCGCGTGCCGACGGCGCGCGGCTACCGGGTCTTCGTCGACACGCTGATGACCGTGAAGTCGCTCGAGCAGGTCGACCTCGAGCAGCTCAGGGAGAGCCTGCATCCGGACCATCCGCAACGGCTGATCGGCCAGGCCTCGCAGCTCCTGTCCGAGCTCACGCACTTCGCCGGCATCGTGGTGGCGACGCGCCGCGAGGACCCGGCGTTCCGCCACATCGAGTTTCTGCGGCTGTCGGAGAAGCGCGTTCTCCTCATCATCGTCGCGCCCGACGGCGACGTGCAGAACAGGATCCTCTTCACCGACCGCGACTACAGCCAGTCGGAGCTGACCGCGGCGGGCAACTTCGTCAACGAACACTACGCCGGGATGACGCTCGCCGAGATCCGCGCGCGCATCCACGAGGAACTGAAGCAGCTGCGCGCCGACATGACCGCGCTGATGACCGCCGCGCTCGAGGCGAGCACGCAGGCATTCTCCGAGAGCTCGGAGACGCTGGTCGTCTCCGGCGAGCGGAATCTGCTCGACTCGGCAGATCTCGCCTCGAACATGGCGCGGCTGCGCGAGCTGTTCGAGCTCTTCGAGAAGAAGACCGCGCTGGTGCAGATCCTGGACGTGAGCACGCGCGCCGAGGGCGTGCAGATCTTCATCGGCGGCGAGGCCGGCATCTCGTCGCTCGACGAGTGCAGCGTGATCACCTCGCAGTACGAGGTCGAAGGGCGGCTGGTCGGCACGGTGGGCGTCATCGGCCCGACGCGCATGGCCTACGAGCGGGTGATCCCGATCGTCGACATCACGGCGCGGTTGCTGTCGAGCGCGCTGTCCGAAAGGCCGTGAAGGCGTGAAGACGTGAAGGCGCGAGCGCGCGCGCCGTCGCCATCGAGACCGGCGCCTACGCATTCACGGGTTCACGCAGTCACGCATTCGCATCTTCACATGTCCTTCGCTCCCGAGCCGCCCTACAAGCACGGCACCCTGGGGCGGACCGGAATCCTGCTGGTGAACCTCGGCACGCCGGACCGGCCGACGCCCGCGGCGGTGCGCGGCTACCTGCGTGAATTCCTGGGCGATCCGCGCGTCGTCGAGATCCCGCGGGCACTGTGGTGGCCGATCCTGAACGGCCTCGTCCTGCGCACGCGCCCGGCCGCCTCGGCGCGCAAGTACGCGGCGATCTGGACACCGGACGGCTCGCCGCTTCGCGTGCACACCGAGCGGCAGGCGAAGCTCCTGCGCGGTTACCTCGGGCAGCAGTTCAAGTCTCCGTTCTCCGTCGAATACGCGATGCGGTACGGGCAGCCGTCGATCGAGACGGTGCTGGCGAAGCTCAAGGCCGAGGGCTGCGACCGCATCCTCGTGCTGCCGCTCTATCCGCAGTATGCGGCGAGCACCACCGCGACCGCGCTCGACCGCGTGGCGGCCTTCGTCGCGCGTACCCGCAACGTGCCCGAATTCCGGTTCGTGAAGCACTTCCACGACCATCCGGCGTACATCGCCGCCCTCGGCGCCAGCGTGCGCGAGTACTGGCGCGAGCATGGCCGGCCGGACAAGCTGGTGATGAGCTTCCACGGCCTGCCACGCTATACGCTCGAGCGCGGCGACCCGTACCACTGCGAGTGCCAGAAGAGCGCGCGGCTGCTCGCCGAGGATCTCGAGCTCGAGTCCTCGCGCTGGATGCTCACGTTCCAGTCGCGCTTCGGCCGCGCCGAGTGGCTGAAGCCCTACACCCAGCCGGCGCTGGAGGCGCTCGCGCGGCAGGGCACCGGGCGCGTGGACGTGGTCTGCCCCGGTTTCGTCGCCGATTGCCTGGAGACGCTGGAGGAGATCGACATGGAATGCCGCGCCGCGTTTCTCTCCAACGGCGGCAAGGCGTTCCACTATATCCCGTGCCTGAACGAGCGCGATGACTGGATCAAGGCGCTCGTCACGATCGCGCTCGGTCACCTCGGCGGCTGGGTGAGCACCGCATGGGACGTCGCCGCGGCGCAGGCCGCGGCACGCGCAAGCGAGCGGCGCGCGAAGGCGCTCGGCGCGGCCGAATGACCACGCCGGGCGCCCCGCAATGCTGCTGATCGCCAGCTGGATCGTGAACGCGGTGGCGCTGCTCGCGCTGCCCTACGTCGTGCGCTCGATCGAGATGCAAAGCTTCTACACCGCGCTCGTCGTCGCGCTCATCCTGGGCTTCATGAACGCGATCATCCGCCCTGCGCTGGTGCTGCTCACGCTGCCGGTCACGGTGCTCACGCTAGGGACCTTCATCCTGGTGATCAACGCCCTGCTCTTCTGGTTCGTCGCCTCGTTCGTCGAGGGCTTCAGCGTGGGCGGGTTCTGGTCGGCGTTTTTCGGCGCGATCGTCTACTCGCTCATCAGCTGGGCGGTGAGCACGGTAGTATTCGGCGTGCTCGACGGGCGCGGTCAGGGCGAAGTGAGAATGTGAATGCGTGGCCGCGTGAGGGAGGCTCGCCCGTCTTCACGTCTCCGTCGCCTCGAGTATTGCGCGCACGCGCGCGAGCAGCGCCGGCCGCGCGGGCGCGGGCTGCTGGCGCAGCGCGGCGGCCCAGTGCGGGAAGAGATTCGACTCCTCGCGGTGCTCGTGCTTTGCGAGCGTGCCCGACAGGAGCGCGACGAACGGCTCCACCTCCCAGGCTTCCGGTGCGGCGTCGAACGCGAGGCTCGCTTCGATCTCGGCGAGCTGCGCCAGTAGCTCGTCATGCTCGCGCAGCATGACCGCGACGTGGCTCGTGCCGTCCTGCCCGGCCGGCTGCGGCAGCATCGGCGCGAGCAGCTCGTTCTCGACGCGGATGTGGCGGCGCAGCCCGGCCGCGAACGCCGCGACGAGCGGCCGCGCGCCGGCCACGTCGGCCGCGTTGATCCGGCGCAGCGCCTTCGCCAGGAGCTCGTCGACGCGCCGGTGGTCGCGGATGAGGAGATCGACCACGTCGGCCGGCTCGGTCTCCTCGCGCAGCACGACGCGTGTCCGGAAGCCCCCGGCGACGGCCTGCGTCTCCCAGGCGAGCGCGTCGCGCAGCTGCAGGTTGAGGCTTTCCATGACGAGCCGCGGATCGTCCGCGGTCAGCAGCACCACCGCCGCGCCTGCGGCCAGGTCCTTGACTTCGTAGAACGCGGCGGTCTGCACGCGGCTCGCGGGCAGGCGGCGCAGGTCGGCTTCGGTCTCCGTGGCGTCGTTCCCCGGCATTTCGAGTGTTATCTCGTTGATCGAGTGCGATTCTGACAGGCCCTTGAAAACGCGTGAAGCGCCCCAATACCCCAAGTCTCGAGGGGTCATCGCAGGACACACGAGCAGACATGCAGGACCAGAAACGCGACCCGAACGCGCCCACGCCCGAGGACGCCGCCGCGCCCATGCCAGAAGCCGCAGAGGAGGTGCCGCCAAGCAGCGCAACGGCGAACCTGGAGGAGGCGCTGCGTCAGGCCGAGGCGAAGGCCCAGGAGCACCACGAGGCTTGGCTCCGGGCGGCCGCGGAGGCCGAGAACGTCCGCAAGCGCGCGCAGGAAGACGTCGCGAGGGCGCACAAATTCGCGCTCGAGAAGTTCGCGACCGAGCTCCTCGCGGTGAAGGACAGCCTGGAGGCCGCCCTCGCCACCGAGAACGCGACGGTCGAGAACCTCAAGAGCGGCGTGGAGCTCACGCTGAAGCAGCTCGCAACGGTGTTCGAGCGCCAGCAGATCCGCGAGATCGACCCCGCCGGCCAGAAATTCGACCCGCATCGCCACGAGGCGATCAGCATGCTGCCCTCGGAGAAGGAACCGAACACGGTGATCAACGTGCTGCAGAAAGGCTACACGCTGAACGATCGGGTGATCCGGCCTGCGCTCGTCACCGTCGCCAAGCCCAAAGACGCTTGAATCTCAGGTAATTAGCCCCACCTCGGGGAGTGAACCGGTAACCGGATACAGAGCAAGGACCCAAGCCATGGCAAAGATCATCGGTATCGACCTGGGCACGACGAATTCCTGCGTCGCCGTGATGGAAGGCGGCAAGCCCAAGGTCATCGAGAACTCGGAAGGCTCGCGCACCACGCCCTCGATCGTCGCCTACATGGAGGACGGCGAGGTGCTGGTCGGCGCGCCGGCCAAGCGCCAGGCGGTCACCAACGCGCGCAACACGCTGTTCGCCGTGAAGCGGCTGATCGGCCGGCGCTTCGAGGAGAAGGAAGTCCAGAAGGACATCAACCTGATGCCCTACAAGATCGTCCGCGCGGACAACGGCGACGCGTGGGTGGATGTGCGCGGCAAGAAGATCGCGCCGCCAGAGGTCTCGGCGCAGGTGCTGCGCAAGATGAAAAAGACCGCCGAGGACTACCTCGGCGAGCCGGTGACCGAGGCGGTGATCACCGTGCCCGCGTACTTCAACGACTCGCAGCGCCAGGCGACCAAGGACGCCGGCCGCATCGCCGGCCTGGAGGTGAAGCGCATCATCAACGAGCCCACCGCGGCCGCGCTCGCGTTCGGCCTCGACAAGGGCGGACGCAAGGACCAGAAGATCGCGGTCTACGACCTCGGCGGCGGCACCTTCGACATCTCGATCATCGAGATCGCCGACGTCGAGGGCGAGAAGCAATTCGAGGTGCTCGCCACCAACGGCGACACGTTCCTCGGCGGCGAGGATTTCGACCAGCGCGTGATCGACTACGTGGTCGGCGAGTTCAAGAAGGAGCAGGGAGTCGACCTGTCCAAGGACGTGCTGGCGCTGCAGCGGCTGAAGGAGGCCGCCGAGAAGGCGAAGATCGAGCTCTCGAGCTCGCAGCAAACCGAGCTCAACCTGCCCTACATCACCGCGGACCAGTCGGGGCCGAAGCACCTGACGATGAAGATCACCCGCGCCAAGTTCGAGAGCCTGGTCGAGGAGCTGATCGAGCGCACGATCGAGCCGTGTCGGCTCGCGATCAAAGACGCCGGCGTCAAGGTCTCGGACATCAACGACGTGATCCTGGTCGGCGGCATGACGCGCATGCCGAAGGTGCAGGAGAAGGTGCGCGAGTTCTTCGCCCGCGAGCCGCGCAAGGACGTGAATCCGGACGAGGCGGTGGCGGTCGGCGCGGCGATCCAGGGCGGCGTCCTCAAGGGCGACGTCAAGGACGTGCTGCTGCTCGACGTCACCCCGCTCACGCTCGGCATCGAGACGCTCGGCGGCGTGATGACCCCGCTCATCAAGCGCAATACGACGATTCCGACCAAGGCGCAGCAGGTGTTCTCGACCGCCGAGGATAACCAGAGCGCCGTGACCATCCACGTGCTGCAAGGCGAGCGCGAGATGGCGGCCGGCAACAAGCCGCTCGGCCAGTTCAATCTGGAAGGCATCCCGCTCGCGCCGCGCGGTATGCCGCAGATCGAGGTGACGTTCGACATCGACGCCAACGGCATCCTGCACGTCTCGGCCAAGGACAAGGCGACCGGCAAGGAGAGCAAGATCACCATCAAGGCGAACTCGGGCCTGAATGAGGACGAGATCCAGCGCATGGTGAAGGACGCCGAGGCGCACGCCGCCGAGGACAAGAAGGCGCACGAGCTGGTGAATGCGCGCAACCAGGCCGACACGCTCGGGCACACCGTGAGGAAATCGCTCGCCGAGCACGGCGACAAGATCGCCGCCGAGGAGAAATCGCGCATCGAGGCCGCGCTGAAGGACGTCGAGGAGGCAATGAAATCCGACGACAAGGCAGTGATCGAGGCGAAGACCGAGACGCTCGCCGCCGCGGCGCAGAAGCTCGGCGAGAAGATGTACGCCGAGGCGCAGGCGCAGGCCGGCGGAGCGCCGCCCGGCGGCGAAGCCGAAGGTGGAGCCGAGGGCGCGCGCAGGAAGCCCGAGGAGAACGTGGTGGACGCGGAGTTCACCGAGGTCAAGGACAAGAAGAGTTAGGCCCCGTCGCGCGCGCGTTGACGAGACGGTTCTAGCAGAACGCGCGGCGCGCGCGTGTAACGTCCTGACTGGCCGGGTTCGAGCGTCGGCACGCGCCGACGCTCGAACCCGGCCGCGTGGCGTCTGGAGAGTGCTGCAGCGGATGGCCAAGAGAGACTATTACGAAGTCCTGGGCGTGAATCGCGACGCTGACGACGAGGCCATCAAGAAGGCCTTCCGCAAGCTCGCGATGAAGCACCATCCGGACCGCAACCACGGCAATCCGGAGGCGGAGAGCCTCTTCAAGGAAGCGAAAGAGGCCTACGAGATCCTCTCCGATGCGCAGAAGCGTGCCGCCTATGACCGGTTCGGCCATGCCGGCGTGGATCCGTCGGCAGGCGCCGGCGCGGGGTTCGGCGGCCGCGGCTTCGAGAACTTCGCCGACGCGTTCGGCGACATCTTCAGCGACATCTTCGGCGGCGGCCGGGGGCGCTCGAGCGTGCACCGCGGCGCCGACCTGCGCTACAACCTCGAGATCACCCTCGAGCAGGCCGCCCGCGGCACCGAAACGAAGATCCGTATCCCGACCGCCGAGACCTGCGCAGCCTGCAGCGGCAGCGGCGCCAAGACGGGCACCAAGTCGCAGACCTGCCCGACCTGCGAGGGCCACGGGCAAGTGCGCATGCAGCAGGGCTTCTTCTCGATCCAGCAGACCTGCCCGCGCTGCCACGGCAGCGGCAAGTACATCGCGGACCCGTGCGCGACCTGCGACGGCGCCGGCCGGGTGAAGGCGCACAAGACCCTCTCGGTGCGCATCCCGCCGGGCGTCGACGAGGGCGACCGCATCCGGCTCGCCGGCGAGGGCGAGCCCGGTGCGCGCGGCGGTGCGGCGGGCGATCTCTACGTCCAGATCCACGTCCGTCCTCACCCTGTCTTCACCCGCGAGCACGACGACCTGCACTGCGAGATGCCGGTGAGCTTCGTGACCGCGGCGCTCGGCGGCGAGATCGAGATCCCGACGCTCGACGGCTCGGCCAAGATCAAGATCCCCACCGAGACGCAAAGCGGCAAGGTCTTCCGCCTGCGCGGCAAGGGGGTGAAGGGCGTGCGCTCGAGCGGTCCGGGCGACCTCTTCTGCCACGTGATGATCGAAACTCCGGTCAACCTCACCGCGCGCCAAAAGGAGCTCCTACGCGAGTTCGAGTCGATCACCCAGGAGGACAGCGCGCGTCACAACCCGCGCGCGAAATCCTGGATGGATCGGGTGCGGGAGTTCTTCACCCCCTGACGGCCCGGTCGGGGGAGGATTTGCGACCGCGTGCCGGCCCCTGCTGCGGTGCAGCAGCCATCCCCTCACGAACGCGGCCCGTGCCGACGTTGAAGCTATTGGCATTTCCTCACTTGACGTATTAAGATTCGCCAATAAGCTATTGATTGGAGGGAGTGATGGGCACAAGAAGAGCAGCGCATTTCGCGCTGGCGATAGCCCTCATCCTGACTTCGGCGCGCGGCGCCCTCGCCGACCAGCTCACCGATCGGGCAAAGCAACTCCTGCAGGAACGCAAGGCGAAGGAAGCGTACGAGCTCCTCATGCCGCGGCAATCGGAGCGCGCGGGCGAGGTCGAGTTCGACTATCTGCTCGGCATCGCCGCGCTCGACGCGGGCGACGCGCAACAGGCGGTGTTCGCGCTCGAGCGCGTGCTCGCGGTGAACCCCAATTACCTGCAGGCGCGCGCCGAGATCGCCCGCGCCTACTTCGTGCTCGGCGAGAAGGAGAACGCGCGGCGCGAATTCCGCACCGTCCGCGAGAGCCGCGAGCTGCCCGAGGACGCGCGCGCCGCGGTCGACCGCTTCCTCTCCGCGCTCGAGCCGCAGCGCACCTTCCTGCGCGGCCACGTCGAGGCCACCGTTGGCTACGACAGCAACGTGAACAGCGCGACCGACAAGACCGCCGTCGCGCTCCCCGCGCTCGGCGGCATGATCGGCACGCTCGACCCGCTCGGTGTGCAGCGCAGCGACGGCTTCGGCGGCATTGGCGCTGGCGCCTCGCTCAGCCACGCGCTCACCAACGAGATCTGGGCCCTCGGCTCGGTCGCCTACAGCGGCAAGTTCAACTTCGAGGAGGACCGCTTCAACACCGGCACGGTCGACGGTAGCGTCGGCGCGCGGTGGGGCCGCGGCGACGACGCGGTGATCGGCCTCCCTGCAGGCCAGTGGTTCGACGTCGACCGCAGCCGGTACCGGCGCTCGGTCGGCGGCACCGCGCAGTGGCTGCACAATCTGAGCCCGTCGCAGCAGATCACGCTCTTCGGCCAGTACGCGCAGCTTCGCTATCCCAACCAGGCCCCGCGCGACGCCAACCGCGTGATCGGCGGGATCGCGTACTCGCAGGCGGTCCAGGGCACATACTCGCCGGTGGTGTTCGCCTCGGGTTACGCCGGACGGGAAAAGGAGCGCGACGACCGCTTCCCCTACCTCGGGCACAAGCCCGCCGGCGTGCGTCTCGGCGGCCAGCTCACCTTCACGCCGCAGGCGGTCGGGTTCGCATCGCTCGGCTACGAGTACCGGAGCTACAACGGCACCGATCCGTTCTTCCTGACCACCCGCCGGGATCAGCAGCTCGACGTGACCCTCGGGCTCAACTACGGGTTCGCGCCCCAGTGGGTGCTGTGGCCTCAAGTCGCCTACACGCGCAACTTCTCGAACATCGACCTCACCGATTTCGACCGACCGTGACATCCGTCTCGGTCCGCCGCGATTTCTGAGCGCGGTGCGCGTGGCGCACCCAGCTTGGGCTATGCTATGCGAGTTCGCGCCGCGGCCGGCGCCCGGAGCTGAAGCTGGCAGGAGGAGAGATCAGATGGCACCCTGATGGGCAACCCTTCCGCCTGAGCCAGGGGCTCATGCTGGCGCTGATCTCGGCGGCGTTCGCCGGCAACGCATACGCGCAGAGCGCCGCTCGCGTGGATTTCGCTTCCGGCAGCGTCATCGCCATCGGCCAGGACGGCCGCTCGCGCGCGCTCGACAAAGGTGCCGAGGTCGCAACCGGCGACCGCATCGAGACCGCCTCCGCGGGCCGCGCACAGCTCCGCTTCACCGATGGGGCGTTCGTGTCGTTGCAACCGAACACGACGTTCGAAGTGCGCGAGTACCATTTCACCGGGCGGACGGACGGCTCGGAACGAGGCGTCTTCGGCCTGCTGCGCGGCGCGTTCCGCACCGTCACCGGCCTGATCGGCCGCGTGAACCGCAACACCTATCAGGTCCAGACGCCGACCGCGACCGTCGGAATCCGTGGTACCGGCGGCGTGATCGCGCTGCTCGAGGACGGCACGCTGCGCGTGACCGGGACAAGCGGCACCTGGTCCATCAACAAGCCGAACCAGAAGCAGCTCGACGTGCCGGCCGGCACCATCGGCGAGGCTAGCCCGACGCCGGGCGAGGACCCGGTCGAGACCACCGAGGAGCCGATCCTCGCACCGCCGCAGCCCGAGGAACGGCAGATCGCCGGCGTGGAGAAGTTCCCGCCCGCTTGGGGACGCAACGAGCTTCCTGGCGGGGGAGCAGGTGGACGCAAACGGGAAATATCTCTTCCTCACGCTCCCGAGCACGAGCCAGACGCCGGGCTTTGCAAACGGCCCGGGCTACCAGACCCCGGGATTCGTTGCCGGCTTCTAGCAGCGTGACCCGCTGGGCGCAGGCATGCCGCCGGTGGCCGAGGCGTACTTCCTGGTTCGTCGGCGCTGCGGCGTTCATGCGGTGAGCGGCCGGCCGATGCGGCCGTGATCCAGTTCGCGCGGCCCAGCCCGGGGCCGCGCCGCGCGCAGTATTCCCTCGCGCCCAAGGCGCCGATCGGCGATCTTTCCGCCCGTGCTTCAGCGGCTTGCCAGGCCCTTGAAGGTCGACCCGTCCCCCGCCGAGGAGAACGCATGAAATTCCGCCAGTCGCTCGCTGCCTTCCTTTGCGCCGGCCTGCTTGCGACCCCCTGGCAGCCCGGGCGCAGGCGGCCGGTCCGATCCTCATCGGCCAGTCCGCCCCGCTCAGCGGCTCCAACCAGGAGCTCGGCCGGGACATCCGCAACGGCGCACTCGCCTACTTCAACAAGGTGAACGAGGCGGGCGGCGTCAACGGCCGCAGAATCGAGCTCGTCTCGCTCGACGACGCAAACGACACCAAGCGCTCGGAGGCCAACACCCGCAAACTCCTCGACGACGGCGTGCTCGCCCTCTTCGGCTACGGCAGCGCGACGCTCAGCCGGCCCGCGCTGCCGCTCGTCGAGCAGGTGCGCATCACCTTCTTCGCGCCTTTCACCGGCGCCGAGCCGATGCGCCAGTTCAACCGCTACGTCTACAACCACCGCGCGAGCTACGCCGACGAGCTCGAGAAGATCGTCGAGCATTACACGACGATCGGCGTCAAGCGCTTCGCCGTGATCCACTACAACGACGCCATAGGCAACGCCAACCTCGGTGTCGTCGTGCAGGCCCTGAAGTCGCGCGGGCTCGAACCGGTGGCGGTGGCGGCGCTGCAGCGCACGCAGAGCAACCTCTCCAAAGAGGTCGCCGCGACCGTCAAGGCAGCGCCCGGCGTCGTCATCGCGACCACGCTCTACAAGTCGACCGCGGAGTTCGTCAAGCTCTCGCAGAGGCAGGGGATGCATGCGCAGTTCGTCAGCACGTCCTTCGCCGGCTCGACCGCGCTCGCGCAGTCGCTCGGCAAGGACGGCCACGGCGTCGTCATGACGCAGGTGGTGCCGAGCATCGCGCGCACGACCGTACCGATCGTGCGCGAGTACCAGCAGGCAAGCGGCCGGCTGCTCGGCAAGAAGGACTACTCGTACACCGCACTCGAGAGTTTCATCGCCGCGAAAGTGCTGGTGGAAGGTATACGGCGCGCCGGCCGCGATCTCACGCGCGAGTCTCTGCTGCGCGCGCTCGACGGGCTCGGCGCGATCGACCTCGGCGGCTACATCGTCGCCTTCTCGCCCACCAACCACAACGGCAGCGACTTCGTCGCGCTGACGATCCTCGGCCGCGACCTCAGGTTCCGCGACTGAGCAGCGGCGCGGCGCGCACGCCCGGCCGGCGGCCACGCCGTTCAGGCGCGGCGCCAGGAGGTGCCCTGCGTGGTGTCCTCGAGCGCGATGCCGGCCTGCGTCAGCGCATCGCGAATCCGGTCAGCTTCGGCATAGTTCTTCGCCTTCTTCGCCGCCGCACGCTCGGCGATCAGTGCCTCGACGCGCTCGGGCGTCCAGCCCTCGGGCAGCTTGCCGCGCAGGTACTCCTGCGGATCGCGGCCGAGCAGCCCCAGCGCGCCGCCGAGCGCGCGCAGGAGCCCGGCCTTGCCTGCCGCGCCGCTGCGGTTCGCCTCGGATGCGAGATCGAACAGCACGGCGATCGCCTCCGGCGTATTGAAATCGTCGTCCATCGCGGCGCGGAACCGCGCGGCGAACGGCTCGTCCCAGTCGAACGGCATGGCCGCCGCCGGCGCGCCCTTGAGCGCGGTGTAGAGGCGATCGAGCGCGCTACGCGCCTCGTCGAGATGCCGATCCGAGTAGCTGAGCGGGCTGCGGTAGTGGGCGCGCAGGATGAAGAAGCGCACCACCTCCGGATCGTAGCGCGCGAGCACCTCGCGAATGGTGAAGAAGTTGCCAAGCGACTTCGACATCTTCTCGTCGTCGACGCGCACGAAGCCGTTGTGCATCCAGTAGTTCACGAACTTGCCGCCGTGTGCGCCTTCTGACTGCGCGATTTCGTTCTCGTGGTGCGGGAACTGCAGATCCTCGCCGCCGCCGTGAATGTCGAAGTGGTGACCGAGCAGCTCGGTGCTCATCGCCGAGCATTCGATGTGCCAGCCGGGGCGGCCCTCGCCGTAGGGGGCGGGCCAGGCCGGCTCACCCGGCTTCGCGCGCTTCCACAGCGCGAAATCGAGCGGATCCTGCTTCGCCGCCGAGACCTCGACGCGCTCGCCGGCGCGCAGTTCGTCGAGCGTCTTGCCGGAAAGACGCCCGTAGGCGGAAAACTTGCGCACGGCGAAGTTGACGTCGCCGTCGCCGGCGCGGTACGCGAGCCCATTGCGCTCGAGCTGGCTGATCATCGCGAGCATCGGCCCGATGTAGCGCGTCGCGCGCGGCTCGTGATCCGGACGCCGAACGCCAAGCGCATCGGCATCTTCGTTCATGTGGCCGATGAACCGCTCGGTCAGCGCTTCGACGGTCTCGCCGTTCTCGGCGGCGCGGCGGATGATCTTGTCGTCGACGTCGGTGATATTGCGCACGTAGGTAACGGCGTAGCCGCGCGCGCGCAGCCAGCGGTTCACCATGTCGAAGACCACGAGGACGCGCGCGTGCCCCAGGTGGCAGTAGTCGTAGACCGTCATGCCGCAGACGTACATCCGCACCTTGCCCGGCTCGATGGGGACGAAATCCTCCTTCGCTCGGGTGAGGGTGTTGTAGATCTTCAGCATGGCGGAGCGATCGTGACCGAGGCGGCGTCTGGCGTCCGAGGCGCCGGACGGCCGGCGCGGGTTGGGCGCGGCGGACCTTGTTGCTACAATGCGAGGCTCCGCGGCGCCACGTGCGGCGCCGCAGTATATCCGACAATGTCGCGCCCGTTCACCGTCGACGCCGCGCGTGTGCCGACCCGAAGCACCACGCCCGCGCACCGCAGACCGCCGCCCGTCGCGGCTGCCGCGTGCGCCGCGGCGCCGACTGTGTCGCCGAGACGTCTCTCATCCACGAGGAGCCGCCGCATGCTGCGCAAGCTTTCCACCACCCTTGCCACGCTGGCCGCCGCCGCGATCGCCGTGCCCGCGGCCATCGCGGCCGATCCGCGCGTCGAGATCGAGACCACCCAGGGGACCATCGTCCTCGAGCTTGCGGCGGACCGCGCGCCTCAGACCGTCGCGAACTTCCTGCAGTACGTGAAGGACGGCCACTACGACGGCACCCAGTTCCACCGCGTGATCGACGGTTTCATGATCCAGGGCGGCGGTTTCGACCGCGCCTTCCGCCAGAGGCCGACCCGCGCGCCGGTCAAGAACGAGGCGAGCAACGGCCTCCGGAACGACCGCGGCACGGTGGCCATGGCGCGCACGCCAGATCCGCACTCGGCCTCGGCCCACTTCTTCATCAACCTCAAGAACAACGATTTTCTGAACTACAAGCAGCCGACGCCGCAGGGGTGGGGCTACGCGGTGTTCGGCACGGTCGTGGCCGGGATGGACGTCGTCGACCGCATCGCGAAGCTGCCCACCGGCACGGTCGGACCGCACCAGAACGTTCCCGCCGAGGCGGTCATGATCGAGCGGGCGCGCATCCAAGACGCAAAGTGAGGCAACCATGGTCAAGCTGCACACGAATCTCGGCATCATCACGATCGATGTCGACGCCGAGCGGGCGCCGGAGACCGCCAGGAACTTCCTGCAATATGTGAAGGACGGCCATTACGACAACACCGTTTTCCACCGGGTGATCGACGGCTTCATGATCCAGGGCGGCGGCTTCGAGCGCGGCATGCGGCAGAAACCGACCCGCGCACCGATCCAGAACGAGGCAGCGAACGGGCTAAGAAACGAGCGCGGCACGGTCGCGATGGCGCGCACCAGCGATCCGCATTCGGCGACCGCGCAGTTCTTCATCAACGTGGCGGACAACGCCTTCCTGGACCATAGCGCTCCGACGCCGCAGGGGTGGGGCTACTGCGTGTTCGGCCGGGTGGTCGAGGGCATGGACGTCGTCGAACGGATCAAGGGCGTGCGCACCGGGTCGAACGGATTCCACAAGGACGTTCCGGTGGAGGAGGTGGTCATCCAGCGCGCCGAGGCGGAATAGCACCGCCGCGCGGGCGTCGTGCGCCCCACCCTGCTCGTCTCGGACGTTCATCTGAGCCCGGCGCGGCCGGAGATCGCGGACCTCTTCCTGCGGTTTCTCGACCACGCGGCGAGCGACGCGGCGGCGCTCTACATCCTCGGCGATCTCTTCGACATCTGGGTCGGCGACGATGATCCGCTGCCGCTCAACGCGGCGGTGATGGCCGCGCTCGGGCGCCTCTCGGCCGCCGGAACCGCGGTGTACGTGATGTCCGGCAACCGCGATTTCCTCTTCGGCAGTGGGTTTCTCCGGCGCACGGGGGCACGGCTGCTGCCCGATCCGACCCTGCTCGAGATGGACGGCGTGCGCACGCTGCTCATGCACGGCGACACCCTCTGCGCCGACGACCTCGCGTACCAGCGCGCGCGCCGGCGCTATCGCCGCCCGTGGGTGCTGCGCGGGTTTCTGGCGCTGCCGCGCCCGGCGCGCGTGGCGATCGGGCGCCACTTCCGGCGCAAGAGCGAGCGGACGAAGCGTGCGACCGCGCCCCGCATCATGGACGTCAGCACGAGCACCGTCGAGTCCGCGCTGCGCGCGCACGGCTACCCACGCCTCATCCACGGCCACACTCACCGGCCCGCCTGCCACCTGCACATCGTCGACGGGCACCGCTGCGAGCGCTGGGTGCTCGGCGACTGGTACGAGCGCGGCAGCTACCTGCGCTCCGACGCGAGCGGCCTGACGCGCGTGGCGCTCGGCTGATCAGCCGCAAGCCCACGGAGGCGCCAGCGGCTGCGCCCGGCCGGTGCCAGCGGCCGCACGCCCCTCCTCGCCGAGGAGGGGCGCCGGCGAAACCGGCGGGGTGTTGCGTGCGTCTCGCAAATGCCTCACCCGCCGACGCTGGCACCGCTGAACCGCCGGAACCCGCGTCGGTGCCACCGCGCGATCGTCTACGCGTCCAGCCCGCAGGCAAGGTCGCGCTTCAGGTCCTCCACCGACTCCAGGCCCACGGCGACGCGCAACAGGCCCTCGCCGATCCCGGCCGCGGCGCGCGCCTCGGCGCTGATGCGCCCGTGCGTGGTCGTCCCCGGATGCGTGATGGTCGACTTGGTATCGCCGAGGTTGGCGGTGATCGAGACCATCCGCGTCGCGTCGATCACGCGCCAGGCGGCCTCGCGCCCGCCTTTCACGTCGAACGACACGATCGCGCCGCCGGCGCGCTGCTGCCGCTTGGCGAGCGCGCGCTGCGGGTGCGACTCGAGGAACGGGTAGTAGACGCGCCCGACGCGCGGATGCACCTCGAGCCAGCGCGCGAGCTCGAACGCCGCCGCCGAGTGCGCCTCCATCCGCAGGCGCAGGGTCTCGAGCCCCTTCAGCAGCACCCAGGCGTTGAACGGCGAAAGGCTCGGGCCGGCGGTGCGCAGGAATGGGAACACCGCCTCGGTGACGATCTCCTTGCGACCGAGCACCGCGCCGCCGAGCACGCGGCCCTGCCCGTCGAGGTACTTGGTGGCGGAGTGGATCACGACGTCGGCGCCGAGCGCGAGCGGCAGTTGCAGCGCCGGCGTGCAGAGGCAATTGTCGACCACGAGCCGCGCGCCCGCCCGGTGCGCGGTCTCCGCGAGCGCCGCGATGTCGAACACCTCGGTCAGCGGATTCGACGGCGTCTCGAGAAACACGAGTTTCGTTCCCGGACGTACAGCCGCGCGCCACGCTGCCGGATCGGTGCCATCGACGAACGTCGTCTCGACGCCGAACCGCGACAGCACGTTGGTGAAGAGCTGCACCGTGGCGCCGAAGATCGATGACGACGAGACGATGCGGTCGCCGCTCCTGAGCAGCGCCATGCAGCACGCCAGGATCGCCGACATCCCGGAGGAAGTCGCGACACACGCCTCGGCGCCCTCGAGCGCCGCGAGCCGCTCTTGGAACGCGGTGACCGTCGGATTGCTGAAGCGGGAGTAGACGAAGCCCGCCTCCTCGCCGGCGAAGCGCGCGGCAGCCTGCGCCGCGCTGTCGAACACGAAGCTCGAGGTGAGGAAGAGCGCCTCGGAGTGCTCGTTGAAACGGGTGCGGGCGATGCCTGCCCGCACCGCGCGCGTGTCGAAATCTAGCCTTTCGCCGCCTTCGTCCATCTGCCGCCTCCGACCCGGAAATGAAAAAACCCGTCCAGCCTGCGCGGGCCTAGACGGGTTCTTCACCACGCTTTAGCCGTATTTGTTTGACTCCAGAGAGACCGGAGGCGCCCGCAAGCTGTGCTTCAAATCGGCGCTGGCGGCACATTACCGTGCGCCGCGGCGGGTGTCAAACTCGGCGTCAGATGCTGCTCGCGGAGACGTGGACGCGGCCTGGCTCGCCTTCCTCGTCGTCCTCGCCCCGCTCCTGGCGCCTGTCGTCGCGCCGCGTCTCGAGCTCGCCGAGGTACTGGCTGGTGACGTCGCCGGTGATGTACTCGCCGTCGAAACAGGAGGTCTCGAAGTGCGCGAGGCTCGGGTTCGCCTCTCGCACTGCGCGCTTGAGGGCGTCGAGATCCTGGTAGATGACCGCGTCGGCGCCGATCTCGGCGGCGATCTCGTCCTCGGTGCGGCCAGTCGCGATCAGCTCGGAGCGCGTCGGCATGTCGATGCCGTAGACGTTCGGATAGCGCACCGGCGGCGCCGCCGAGGCGAAGAAAACCTTGCGCGCGCCCGACTCGCGTGCCATCTGGACGATCTCGCGGCTGGTGGTGCCGCGCACGATCGAGTCGTCCACGATCAGCACGTTCTTGTCCTTGAACTCCATCGAGATCGCCGAGAGCTTGTGCCGCACCGACTTCTTGCGGACCGTCTGGCCCGGCATGATGAACGTGCGCCCGACGTAGCGGTTGCGCACGAAGCCCTCGCGGTAGGTGAGACCGAGGCCGGTGGCTAGCTGCAGCGCGCACGGGCGGCTCGTGTCGGGCACCGGAATCACGACGTCGATATCGAGATGCCGGTGCTGGCGCTTGATCTTGTCCGCAAGCCGCTCGCCCATGTGCAGGCGCGCCTCGTAGACCGAGACGCCGTCAAGCACCGAATCGGGCCGCGCGAGGTAAACGTACTCGAAGATGCACGGCGCATGCGCGGCCCGCGGCGCGCACTGGCGGCTCGCGAACCGGCCGGCCTCGTCGATGTGCACCGCCTCGCCCGGTGCGACGTCGCGCACGAGCGAGAACCCGAGCGCCTCGAGGGCGACGCTCTCGGAGGCGACCATCCACTCGGGACCGTCCGGGGTGTCGTTGCGGCCGATCACCAGCGGCCGGATCCCGTGCGGATCGCGCAATGCGACGAGCCCGGCGCCGGCGATCATCACGACAACCGCGTAGGCGCCGCGGCAGCGACGGTGCACCGCCGCCACCGCCGCGAAGACCGCCTCGGAGTCGACGCGGTAGCCCCGTGCGGCCCGTTCGAGCTCGTGCGCGAGCACGTTGAGCAGCACCTCGGAGTCGGAGTTGGTATTGATGTGCCGGCGGTCGAGCCGGAACATCTCCTCCTTCAGCTGCTCCCAGTTGGTCAGGTTGCCGTTGTGGCCGAGCACGATGCCGAACGGCGAGTTGACGTAGAAGGGCTGCGCCTCGCCCGCGTCGAATGCGCTGCCGGCGGTCGGATAACGGCAGTGCCCGATGCCCATGTGCCCCTGCAGCGCGCGCATGTCCCGGGTGCGGAAGACGTCGCGCACGAGACCCTGCCCCTTGTGCATGTGGAACGTGCTGCCGGCGCTGGTGACGATCCCCGCGGCGTCCTGCCCACGATGCTGCAGGAGGAGCAGCCCGTCGTAGAGCAGCTGGTTCACCGACGAGCGCGCAACGATGCCGACGATCCCGCACATTGCATCACCTCTCGTACTTGACCCGGTCCGCCCAGCTGCGCGGCAGATAGGGCTTCATCGCGACGACCGCGGTCTCGAGCGGTCCGGCGAGCGCCGCGTCGCGCCAGAACGGTTCCTTGGGCAGCGTCGTGAACCCGGCGCCGAGGACGACCCCGAGCGTAATCAGGGTGCCCCGCGCCAATCCGAACATGCCGCCGAGCGCCCGGTCGGTGACGCCGAGCCCGGCCGCGCGGAACAGGCGCGATAGCATGATGCCACCGAATCCGGCCACGAGCAGCACCAGCACGAAGATCATCACTGCGGCGACAATCGCGCGCACCTCGAGCGGCGCGAGGGCTCGCGGGCAGGAGGCGCGCGATATCGTAGGCGAACCACATCGCGAGCACCGCCGCGAGGACCCAGCCGGCGAGCGCGAGGATCTCGCGCATCAGGCCGCGCCAGGCGCCGAGCAGAATGGACACTCCCACGACGATCAGCACCGCGTAGTCGAACCAGGTCATCGATCAGCGCGTCGTCACCGTCCCCGGAACGACGCCCAAATCCTTCAGTGCCGCGAGCCTGTCGCGCGCGCGCTCGGCCTCCGCGCGCGACGCGTACGGCCCTGCCGCAACCCGCGTCTGCGCGGTCGCTCCGCTCTTCACCGGCTCGGTAAACGACTTGACGCCGGCGCGAGCGAGCTTCGCCTGCAGCTGCTTCACGTTGTCGGGGTTCGCGTAAGCGCCGAGCGGCACCACGAAAGTCGCGCCCTCGGGCGGGGCTTTGCCCTCGAGGATCGCCTCCGCGCGCGCCGTCTCGTGCCCCTTGCGCTCGGTTGCCGCGGCCGCCTTCGCGGGGTTCTTGTCCTCGGCGCCGGCCTTCGCGTCAACGGCCTTGCGCGCTTCGCCCCCTCGCGCGCTCGCCGGCCTTGGCCGCTGCCGCCGCTTGTTCGGCGCCGCCGTTGCGCGGCTCGACGGGCCCGGGCGCCGCCGGCGCGCTCTGCGGCGGAGGCGGCGGCACGGTGAGGCGCGCGCGCTCCTGTCGCGGAATCTCGACCGTGAGATCGGTCGTGACCGGCTTCGGCTCGAGATCCATCACCATCGGCGGCACGATCACGAGGAACAGCACCAGCGCGATGGCACCCACCAGGCGCCTCCGCGCCCGCCGTCGGAGCTGCTGTGCCTCTTGCGTTTCGGGCATGCCGATCTTCAGGCCCTCCCGGTCGCAGCCGCGAGCACGTCCGCGACGGTGTGGAACGAGCCGAACACGACGATTCTATCACCCTGGCGGGCCGCCTCCCGCGCGGCCGCATACGCCGCACGCGGGGAATCGTGCTCGGATACCGGCCCGGCAGCCCCGGCCGCGCGGAGTGCCGCCGACAGCTCTGCTGCGCACGCGCCGCGCGCAACGTCGAGGGACGCCGCGTACCAGTGCCCGACGGCGTCCTTGAGCCGGGCGCACGTGCCGGCGATATCCTTGTCGGCGAGCATGCCGAGCACCGCCAGCGTACGGGCCGCGGGAGTCATCGCGGCCAGGTTCGCCGCAAGAACGCCGGCCGCGGCCGGGTTGTGCGCAACGTCGAGCACGACCGTCGGCAAACCCGGCAGCACCTGAAAGCGCCCCGGCAGCGTCACGCCGGCGAGCCCTTCGCGCACCGCCTGGGCCGCGACGGGCAGCTCGGCGCGCATCGCCTCGAGCGCGGCGATCGCCGTGGCGGCGTTCGCCACCTGGTGCGCGCCGCGCAGCGCCGGATGCGCGAGGCCGGCCCGCCGGCCGGCGCGGCCCCAGTACTGCCACTGCCGCGGCTCGATGGCGTAGCCGAAGTCGCGTCCGACACGCTGCAGGTCGGCGCCGATCGCGCCGGCGTGCGCGAGCACCGAAGACGGCGGCGACGGGTCGCCCACGATGGCGGGCTTGCCGGGGCGGAAGATGTGCGCCTTCTCCCACCCCACGCGCTCGCGCGTGTCGCCGAGATAAGCGGCATGGTCGAGATCCACCGTGGTGAGCACGGCGCAGCCGGGCTCGAAGGCGTTCACCGCGTCCAGGCGCCCACCGAGGCCGACTTCGAGGATGAGCGCATCGGGCCGTGCTGCGGCGAAGAGCACCCACGCCGCCAGCGTGCCGAACTCGAAATAGGTGAGCGGCGGAGCGCCGGCGCGCACGACGCGCGCCCGCTCGACCGTGCGGAATGCCTCGACCAGCGCCGCGTCGTCAGCCTCGCGCCCGTCGAGGCGCACGCGCTCGTTATAGCGCAGCAGGTGGGGCGACGTGTACGTACCGACCCGGAAGCCGCCGGCACGCAGGATCGCCTCCAGCATCGCGCACACCGATCCCTTGCCGTTCGTACCGCCGACGGTGAAGATCGGGCACGGCGGCGCGAGCCCCAGGGCGTCGCGCACCGCCGCGACGCGCTCGAGGCCGAGCGCGATCGACTGCGGGTGCTGGCGCTCGACGTAGGCGAGCCAGCCGTCCAGGTCGGCAGGGAGGTCCACGGCGTGCGGCTCGAAGGGGCGGGCGAACGGATGCGGGCGCGGCGCCGCCGCGATCAGCCCGCGGGCGCCGGGATGCGCAGCAGGAGCGTGAGCAGGCTCGCGATCCGGTCGCGCATCTCGCGCCGGTCCACGATCATGTCGATCGCACCCTTCTCGAGCAGGAACTCGGCGCGCTGAAAGCCTTCGGGCAGCTTTTCGCGCACGGTCTGTTCGATCACGCGCGGCCCGGCGAACCCGATCAGGGCGCGCGGCTCCGCGATCACGACATCTCCGATCATCGCGAAGCTCGCCGAGACTCCGCCCATCGTCGGATCGGTCAGCACCGACACGAACGGCACCCGCCGTTCGGCAAGCCGCGCGAGTGACGCGGTCGTCTTCGCCATCTGCAGCAGCGAGAGCACGCCCTCCTGCATCCGCGCGCCGCCGGTCGCCGAGAAGCACACCATCGGCAGCTCCTGCTCGAGGCAGACGCGCACGCCGCGCACGAAGCGCTCGCCGACCACCGAGCCCATGGAGCCGCCCATGAACTCGAACTCGAACGCCGCCGCGACGAGTGGGACGTTCTTCACGCTTCCCTGCAACACGACGAGCGCGTCGGTCTCGGCGGTCTCCTTCTCGGCCTCCTCGAGGCGGTCGGTGTAGCGCCGGGAATCCTTGAACTTGAGCGAGTCCACCGGCTGGACCTCGGCGCCGATCTCGTAGCGTCCGTCCGGGTCGAGGAAGACGTCGAGCCGCGCGCGCGCGCCGAGCCGTCCGTGGTGGCCGCACTTCGGGCACACGTTGACGTTCTTCTCGAGGTCGGTCGCGTAGATGACCGCGTCGCACGACGGGCATTTCGTCCACAGCCCCTCGGGCACGCTGCGGCGGGCCGCCCCTCGGCACGCTTGATCTTCGGCGGCAGCAGCTTCTGCAGCCAGCTCATCGCACGCTCCTCGCGCCGCAGGCGCCGCCGCGAACCACGCCCGCCGAGGGGTTCGGTCCGCTCATGGCCGGTCCAATGCCTCCCGGATGCCGCGCACCAGCGCCGCGGCGCGCGCGGTCGCCGCACCCTGCGGCGCCTGCTCCATCTCCTCGATGATGCGGCTGCCGATCACGACCGCGTCGGCGACCCGCCCGATCGCGCGCGCGCTTTCGCCGTCGCGGATGCCGAATCCGACGCCGAGCGGCAGTGCACCGGTACGCCCGCGGATCCCGGCCAGCTTCGCGCCGACGTCGGCCACGTCCAGATGCCCGGCGCCGGTCACCCCCGTCAGCGACACGTAGTACACGTAGCCGCTCGCGATCCGCGCGACCTGGTCGATGCGCGCCACGGTGGAGGTCGGGGCGAGCAGAAAGATCATGTCCATGCCGTGGCGCCGCATCAGTGCCGCGAACTCGGCCGACTCCTCGGGCGGATAGTCGACCACCAGCACGCCGTCCACGCCGGCCGACTGCGCGCCGCGTGCGGAACGCTTCGGCGCCCATCGCCTCGATCGGGTTCGCATAGCCCATCAGCACCACGGGCGTATCGGCGTCGCGCGCGCGGAAGGCGGCGACATGCCGCAGCACGTCGTCCAGGCCGACTCCGACTCGCAGCGCGCGCGCGCTCGCGCGCTGGATCACCGGCCCGTCGGCCATCGGATCGGAGAACGGCACGCCGAGCTCGATCACATCGGCACCCGAGCGCGCCAGCGCGTGCATCAGCCGGACCGTGTCGCCCGCCGCAGGGTCGCCGGCGGTGACGAACGGGATCAGCGCCTTGCGCCTCTCGCGGGCGAGGCGCCGGAAGACGGTGGCAATGCGCGACATCAGAGCGTGATGCCCGAGCGCTCGGCGACGGTGTGGATGTCCTTGTCGCCGCGGCCGGAGAGGTTGACGAGCAGGATCTTGTCGCGTCCCATCGTGGGCGCGATGCGCGCCGCGTGGGCGAGCGCGTGAGCCGATTCGAGCGCCGGAATGATACCCTCGTAGTGGCAGCAGTCGTGGAACGCGGCGAGCGCCTCGTCGTCGGTCACGGCGACGTACTCGGCCCGGCCACAGTCCTTCAGCCAGGCGTGCTCCGGGCCGACGCCCGGGTAGTCGAGGCCGGCGGAGATCGAGTGGGTCTCGACGATCTGCCCGTGCGCGTCCTGCAGCAGGTAGGTGCGGTTGCCATGCAGCACCCCCGGCCGCCCGGCGCAGAGCGACGCCGCGTGGTGACCGCTCGCAAGTCCGAGGCCGCCCGCCTCGACGCCGATCAGGCGCACGTTTTCGTGCGGGACGTAGGCGTGGAAGATTCCCATCGCGTTCGACCCGCCGCCCACGCAAGCAAGCACGGCGTCGGGCTGGCGCCCGCACAGCTCGGGCATCTGCTCGAGGCACTCGCGTCCGATCACCGCCTGGAAATCGCGCACCATCATGGGATACGGATGCGGTCCGGCCACAGTGCCGATGATGTAGAAGGTGTCCACGACGTTCGTGACCCAGTCGCGCATCGCCCTCGTTCAGCGCGTCCTTGAGCGTCTTAGAGCCCGACTCGACCGGGACTACCGTCGCGCCGAGGAGTTTCATGCGGTAGACGTTCGCCGCCTGCCGCTTGATGTCCTCGGCGCCCATGTACACCACGCATTCCATGCCGTAGCGCGCGGCCACCGCCGCGGTCGCGACGCCGTGCTGCCCGGCGCCGGTCTCGGCGATCACGCGCCGCTTGCCCATGCGGCGCGCGACGAGGGCCTGGCCGACGGTGTTGTTCACCTTGTGTGCGCCGGTATGGTTGAGGTCTTCGCGCTTGAGGTAGATCTGCGCGCCGCCGAGAAGCCCCGACCAGCGCTCGGCGTGGTACACCGGGCTTGGCCGCCCGACATAGTGCTTGAGCTCGTGCTCGAACTCGGCGCCGAACGCCGGATCCTCGCGGCATTGCGCGAAGGCCGCGCGCAGCGCCTCGAGCGCGTGCACGAGCGTCTCGGCGACGAACACCCCGCCGTAGGGACCGAAATGGCCCCGGCTGTCCGGCAGGTCATACATCTGCATTGCGGACTCCCTGAATGAACGCGGCGATCCTGTCCGCATCCTTGACGCCCTTGGCCACCTCGACGCCGCTCGAGACGTCCACCGCCCACGGCCTCACGCGGCCGATAGCCTCGCCGACGTTGGCGGCCGTGAGGCCGCCGGAAAGCACCACTGGCCGCGCGAGCCCGGCCGGAATCACGTCCCAGTCGAAGGCTTCCCCGGTCCCGCCGTAGAAGTCCGCGCGGTAGGCGTCGAGCAGCCAGCCGGCTGCGTCGTCGTAAGGCGACAGCGATTCTAGCAAATCCAGCCCCGGCCGAATCCGCAGCGCCTTCAAGTAGGGCATGCCGAACTGCCGGCAGAACGCGGGCGCCTCCTCGCCGTGGAACTGCAGGAGCTCGATCTGGCAGGCGCCGAGCACTTCCCGCACGACCGCGGCCGCGGGGTTCACGAAGAGCGCGACGCGCGCGACGAACGGCGGCGTCGCGGCCGCGATCTCGGCCGCGCGCACGATCGTGAGGTTGCGCGGGCTGGGTCCGTAGAACACGAGTCCGATTGCGTCGGCGCCGAGCCGCGCGGCGGCGAGGGCGTCGCCGGGCGAGGTGATGCCGCAGATCTTGACGCGGGTGCGCACGCGGGCTCAGTCGGGCAGCGCGGTGGAGAAGAACGGCATCATAGGCGCGAAGCCGGGCAGGCTCCACTGGGATCCGTAGCGCACCTCGGCGAGATAGAGGCCGTCGGGCGGGAAGGTCGGCGCCGCGCGCGCGCGCGCGCGCGCGGCGAGCACCTCGCCGAGCCACTCCGGCGGCCGTTCGCCCTTGCCGACGTGCACCAGGCAACCGACGACGTTTCTCACCATGCGATGCAAGAACGCATCGGCGGTCAGCTCGAAGACGAAGTACGGCCCGCGCTGTGCGATCGCGAGCTTGCGCAGGTTGCGCACCGGCGACTTCGCCTGGCACTGGGCCGAGCGGAACGCGCTGAAGTCGTGCTCGCCGAGCAGCGGTCGCGCCGCCGCACGCATGGCCTCCAGCGCGAGCGGCGGATGAAACCAGCCGACGCGCCGCGCCAGGATCGCGGGACGCACCGGATGGCAGTACAGGATGTACCGGTAGGTGCGCGCGACCGCCGCGAAGCGCGCGTGGAAGTCGTCGGGCACCGGCTGCGCCCACTGCACCGCCACGGCCTCGGGCAGCGTGCTGTTCGCGCCGCGCACCCACGCCTGCGTGGGGCGCTCGGCCGAGGTTTCGAAGTGCGCGATTTGGCCGAGCGCGTGGACGCCCGCGTCGGTGCGTCCGGCCGCAATCGTGCGCACCGGATGCGCCGCGACACTCGACAGCGCGCGTTCGACGTGATCCTGGACGGTGCGGCCCGAAGGCTGCGACTGCCAGCCCTCGAACCCGCTGCCGTCGTACGCTATGCCGATAGCGATCCTCATGGCCCGCCGGGTCCTGGTGCCGTTCGCGCCAGGCGACGCGCAGGGCCGTCCGACGCGAAAACCGGGGGCGCACGGCCCCGGTTTTCGGCGGCGGCCCGGCGCGTGTCCTCAGTCGAAACTGCGCAAAGGGGGCCGATGGCCCCTCCTTTGCAATCCGCCCGGAGGCGAAACCTCGCGCTCGCGAGGTTTCGCGAGGGCAGCCTAGCCGAGCGCTTCCAGCATGCTGCGCGCGCGCTGCTGCTGCGCGTTGTCACCTTCCTTGATGACTTCGTTCAAGAGCTCGCGCGCGCCGTCCTTGTCGCCCATTTCCTCGTAAGCCTTCGCCAGATCGAGCTTGGTGGCGACCTCCTGCCATCCCGGTGCGGCGTCTGCGCCGGGCGTCTCGCCCGGCGTTCCCAGATCGAGGCTGATCGCACCAAGATCGGCACCACCGGCACCTGCGCGCGACGCCTGGATGGGCTCGTCCAATTTGAAGTCGAAATCCATGCCGGGCGCCGAGGCCGGCGCCTGCGCCACGGGGCTCTGCGGCAGCACGACGGTCGGCTGCGACTGCGCCATCATCTTGGCGGTGTTGTCGAGGTCGGATGCGGTCTTGCCGCTCGGCAGCTCGAAATCGATCGCCAGATCGACGGTGCCCTCGCTGAGCTCCTGGGCCGTCTTGCTCACGCCCTGATCCATGATCAGCGTGCCCGACGGTGAGAAATCCGACTCCGCCCGGTCGGCGGGCCGCGAGGGCTCGCCGAGGTCGAGGTCGAAACCGACATCGGCTGGCGCCTGGCTCGGCATGCTCAGGTCGAGCGCGATGTCGGCCGCGCCTCCGCGCTCCTGGCTGGCCGCGGACTCGAGGTTGAAGTCGATCGAGGGTGGCGCCGCGCGCGGGCTCGAGACCTCGGGCGTCGCGAGCGCCGCAGCGGCGGCGGGCGTCATCACCGACGTCGGCTGGCTGCGCGCCATCGATGCCGCGGGGACCGGCCCGGGCTCGGTCCGCTTGCCCCCGTAGAGCGCGTTGCCCGGATCGACCTGCTGGCCGAGCACCGCGGCCTTCTCCCAGTCCGGGCCCTGGCCGCCGGTCGCGGCGTAGATCTCGCCGGCGGTCGTCTCGAACGCCTTCAGATCCTTGCGTGCCGCGTAGATCTCGAGCAGCTTCACCCGCACGGCTTGGCGGCTCGGGTCCTTCTGCAGCGCCTCCTTCAGGATCTCCTCGGCCTGCGCATCGCGTCCGTAGGCCATGTAGACATCGGCCTCGGCGACCGGATCGACCTCGTCGGTGTCGATTGCGCCGATGCCGCTCTGGCTGAAATCGGTCTGCAGCGAGCTGCCGCCGGTGTCGACGCTGCGGCCGCCCGTGGTACCGAAGACCGAGCTCGAGTCGGTCGTGGTCACTCCGGCGAGGCTGTTCTCGAGGCTAGTTGCCTTTTTCTTGCGGTACGCGTAGGCGCCGTAGCCGACCAGCAGCACGATGACCCCTCCGATCCCGCCGAGCGCGACCGGGTTGTCGAGCACCTCGTCGAGGAGGCTCGGCTCTGCGACCGGCATCGGCGGCGGCGGCGCAGGCCGCGGCTTAGGCTTCGGTGCCGCGGTTGCGGCGGGCGGCGGTGCCGGGGGCGTGACCGGGGATGCGTCGGCCTTCGGCGGCTCCGGCGCCTTCGCGGCGGGCTCGGGCAGCCGCTCCATCTCGGGCGCCTTGGCGATCTCGGGGGCTTTCGTCGGCTCGGGCGCCTTCGCGATTTCCGGCGCCCTGGCGGGCTCGGGGGCCTTCGCCGGCGCCGCGGGCGGCGGCGCGGCTTTCGCGGCCTCGGCCTGCTTCTGCAGCTGGGCGAGTTGCTGGTCCTTGAGCTCCAGCAGCTTCTCCATGTCGCGCACGTTGCGCTCGAGCTGCGCCACGCGCTCGTTCGCCTCGCTCAGTGCACGCTCGCGCGCGGCGACGTCGTCGGCGCGCGCCGCGCTCTCGGCGGCCTTGCTGGCGGCATCCTCGGCACGCGACAGGCGCAGCTGATCCTGCGTTGGCGCCGCAGGCGCCGCGGGCGCGGGCGGTGCGACCGCGATCGTGCCGGCGGCGCGCTGGCCCGGGGCTTCGCGCGCCGGCGCGGCGGCGGCGGCGGTCGCCACGCGGCTGCGGTACTCGTCGAAGGCCTGTGCCTGGACGCCGACCACCTTGGTCGCATCTGCCGCCGTGACCGCGGTAGCCTCCTCCCCGCGTCGGGATCTTCAGCACCGCGCCCGCGCGCACGAGATTCATGTTCTCGTTGATGAACGCCGCCTCGTTCGCCCGGTACAGCGCAACGAGCATCTGGTGCCGCGTGACGCCGCCGGGCAGGTTGGCGACCGCAATCTGCGACAGGGTATCGCCGCGCTGCACCTCGTAGGTACCGGGCGCTGCGGCTGGCGCAGCCGCCGGCGAGGGCGCGTCCGCAGAGGCGCTCGGCGCGGCGGGCGCCGGCGCGGCGGCAATCGGCTTGCTCGGCTCGGGCGCCGGCGCGGCGGCCGGCTTCGGCGCCTCGGGCACGACGACCGGCGCCGGGGCCCGCGGCGGTGCGATGGGTTTCACCTCAGGCGCAGCCATGGTGGGCGGCGCGATCTCGCGCGGCCCCTTGTACTCGATCGGATCGAGGAGGAAGGTGTACTGGCGCACCAGCCGCCCGGTCGCCCAGTTGAGCTCCACCAGCACATCGACGAACGGCTCGTTGATCGCCTCGGTCGACGTGAGCACGACGATGAAATCCTTGTCGCGCCGCTGAAGACTCGCGCGCAGCGACGAAATCGCCGCGCCGTAGTCCACGCCTGCCTGTCGGAAGGCCTCGGGCGAAGCGATGCGCGCGCTTAGCGACTCGGTCTCGCCCGCACGCAGAGAGACGACCTCGATCTCGGCCTTGAGCGGCTGGCCCAGCGCCGACTGCAGCGCGAGCCGGCCGAGTCCGGCACCGAGCGCGAGGGCGGGGGCGAGCAGCAGTGCTGCCAACGCCAGGAATCGGGTTGTAATAGTCGTTCGAGCTCCCACTCTGCACCCCTGGGACTTGGACCGAGGTATTTAAATTAGCATCAGTGGGTTAGCCTTGCAAGCTAAGGTTCCACCTTGCATTAGCGCTTAAGCCAAAAATTCCTCAACTGATTCTGGCGTGAAATTCGCTTCCCGGAGCGACTTGCTACCCTCACCCCCGCGCCGCGCCAGCGCGGCGCGCTGGGGTAGCGGCGCCCAACCATCGACGGTCGCGGCGCGCTCAAGCGAGCGCCTGCGCCCGGGTGCCTCCAGCCCGCGGCGCACCCGGGAGGGCGTCGCGCTCCCCGAGCACGATGCGCAACATGCGCCGCAGCGGCTCGGCGGCGCCCCACAGCAGCTGGTCGCCCACCGTGAAGGCAGCCAGGTACTCGGGGCCCATCGACAGCTTCCGCAGCCGGCCGATCGGTACCTCTAGACCGCCGGTCACGCGCGCCGGCGACAGCTCGCGCATGCTCTCCTCGCGCCGGTTCGGCACGACGCGCACCCACGGATTCGCCCCCGCCAGCAGGCGCTCGATCTCGGCGAGCGGCACGTCGCGCGCGAGCTTGATGGTGAGGGCCTGGCTGTGGCAGCGCATCGCGCCGATGCGCACGCACACGCCGTCCATCGGGATCGGCTCGGCCTCGCGCCCGAGGATCTTGTTGCCCTCGGCCTGAGCCTTCCACTCCTCGCGGCTCTGCCCGTTACCGAGGTCCTTGTCGATCCACGCGATCAGGCTGCCGGCGAGCGGCACACCGAAGTGCTCGCGCGGCAGCGCCTCGCCGCGCAGGGCGTCGGCGACGCGCCGATCGATCTCGAGGATCGCCGAGGCCGGATCGTCGAGCAGCCCGCCGGCCGCGGTGTGGACCGCCCCCATCTGCTGCAGGAGCTCGCGCATGTTCTGCGCGCCGGCGCCGGAAGCCGCCTGGTAGGTCATCGCCGTGAGCCACTCCACCAGCCCCTCCCGGAACAGGCCGTCGAGCGCCAGCAGCATCAGGCTCACGGTGCAGTTGCCGCCGATGTAGTCCCGCGCGCCCCGGCCGAGCGCCTGCTTGATCACGCCCATGTTCACCGGGTCGAGGACGATCACCGCGTCCTCGCGCATGCGCAGCGCCGAGGCGGCGTCGATCCAGTAGCCCTGCCATCCGGAGGCACGCAGCCGCGGATGCACCTCGTTGGTGTAGTCGCCGCCCTGGCAGGTGAGCACGACGTCCATCCGCGCGAGCTCGTCGATCGAGCGCGCGTCCTTGAGCGGCGGCACCTCGCGCCCGACATCGGGTGCGCGGCCGCCGATGCTCGACGTGGTGAAGAACACCGGCTCGATGAGATCGAAGTCGCCCTCGGCGCGCATCCTTCCGACGAGGACCGAACCCACCATCCCGCGCCATCCGATCAGTCCGACCCTCATCATCGCCTCGTTCCCCGCTCCGCTTCGATCTGCGATACCGGCCCCGCTCACCCGAGGGCCGCGACCACCGCGTCGCCCATCTCGCTCGTGCCGACGCGCGTGGTTCCGACTCGTTGCGCGCCGGGCTGGTGCAGGTCCGCGGTGCGCAGCCCGCGCGCGAGCACCCGACGCACCGCCGCCTCGATACGCGCTGCGGCGGCCTCGTCGTCGAGACTGTAACGCAGCATCATCGCCGCGGAAAGGATCGTCGCGAGCGGATTGGCGAGATTCTTCCCGGCGATGTCCGGGGCCGACCCGTGAATCGGCTCGTACAGGCCCTTGCGGCGCTCGTCGAGCGACGCCGAGGGAAGCATGCCGATCGATCCGGTGAGCATCGAGGCCTCGTCGGACAGGATGTCGCCGAACATGTTCCCGGTCACGATCACGTCGAACTGCTTGGGGTCGCGCAGCAGCTGCATCGCCGCGTTGTCGACGTACATGTGCGAGAGGGCGACGTCGGGGTAGCCGGCGCCGACCGCGGTCACGACCTCGCGCCAGAGCTGGCTCGTCTCGAGCACGTTCGCCTTGTCCACCGAGCACAGCCGCCGGCCGCGCTTGCGCGCGGCCTCGAAAGCGACGCGCGCGATGCGCTCGATCTCGGCCTCGGTATAGCGCATCGTGTCGAAACCCTCGCGGCCGCCGCCCGCGGCGGCGCGGATGCCGCGCGGCTGCCCGAAGTAGATGTCGCCGGTCAGCTCGCGCAGGATCAGGATGTCGAGCCCGGAGACGATCTCCGGGCGAAGCGTGGACGCCTCGACGAGCTCCGGGTGGACGGTCGCCGGGCGCAGGTTGGCGAACAGGCCGAGCTCCTTGCGCAGCCGCAGCAGCGCCTGCTCCGGCCGCTTCGGGCGCGGCAGCGCGTCGTAGCGGGGCGCACCGACCGATCCGAACAGGATGGCGTCAGCCTCGCGCGAGAGTTCCAGCGTCGCCGGCGGCAGCGGGTCGCCGGCCGCGTCGTAGGCGGCGCCGCCGACCGGCGCCTCGACGAGCTCGAGCGCGACGCCGTCCCGGCCGAGCGCGCGTAGCACCTTGACGGCCTGGGCGACGATCTCGGGGCCGACCCCGTCGCCGGGGAGAACTGCGATCCTCTTCATCACCCGAAGAGCCAGGGCTGCTCGGCCCTTCGCTTCGCCTCGAATGCCCGGATCTCGCCGGCGTGGCGCAGCGTGAGGCCGATCTCGTCCAGGCCGTTCAGCAGGCAGTGCTTGCGGAACGGGTCGATCTCGAAGCGCATGACCCTGCCACCGTCGACGGTCGCCACCGACTGCCGGTCGAGATCGATCGCCAGCCGGAAGCCGGGGAACGCGGCGACGTCGTGGAAGAGCGTGTCGACCTCCCGCTCGGCGAGCACGATCGGCAGCAGGCCGTTCTTGAACGAATTGTTCTGGAAGATCTCGCCGAACGAGGGCGCGATCACCGCGCGGAAACCGAAGTCGAGCAGCGCCCACGGCGCGTGCTCGCGCGACGAGCCGCAGCCGAAGTTCGCGCGCGCGAGCAGGATGCTCGCACCGCGGCAGCGCGGCTGGTTCAGCACGAAGTCGGGATTGAGAGGGCGCGCCGCGTTGTCCCTGCCGGGCTCGCCGATGTCGCGATAGCGCCAGGCGTCGAACAGGTTCGGTCCGAACCCCGAGCGCTTGATCGACTTCAGGAACTGCTTCGGGATGATCGCGTCGGTGTCGACGTTCGCCCTGTCGAGCGGCGCGACGAGACCGATGTGGACGGTGAACTTCTCCATGGCTATTTCCTGAACTTCTCTTCGATCGACTCGCCGGCGCGCTCGACTGCCTGTCCGGTCGACTGTCCGGCGCGGCGCACGCCCTGCTCCACCGCCGCACCGGCGGCCTGCGCATCTTTCTTCGCGCCCGCGACAGTGTTGCATGCTGCCGCCGGCGCCGCCAGCGCGAGCGCGATCAGCATCCTGGCCGCCATCGTCGCACGCCCCCTCGCCGACCGCGCCGCGCCGATCAGCGCCATTCGCGCACGTCCACGAAATGCCCTTCGATCGCCGCGGCCGCGGCCATCTCCGGGCTCGCCAGATGCGTCCGGCCGCCGGCACCCTGGCGGCCCTCGAAGTTGCGGTTCGACGTCGAGGCGCAGCGCTCGCCGGGCTCCAGCCGGTCGGCGTTCATCGCGAGGCACATCGAGCAGCCGGGTTCGCGCCATTGGAACCCGGCGTCGCGGAACACGCGGTCGAGGCCTTCGCGCTCGGCCTGGCGCTTCACCTGTCCGGATCCCGGCACCACCATCGCGAGGCGCACCGACTGCGCCACGCGCCGCCCCTTCACGATCGCCGCGGCCGCGCGCAGGTCCTCGATGCGTGAATTCGTGCACGAGCCGATGAACACCTTGTCGATGCGGATGTCCCGCATCGGCGTGTTCGGCGCGAGACCCATGTACTCGAGCGCGCGCGCCATGCCCTCGCGCCGCGCGGCGTCCTTCTCGCGCTCCGGGTCGGGCACCCGTTCGTCGATCGCCACCACCATCTCGGGCGAGGTGCCCCAGGTCACCTGCGGCTTGATCTCGCGGGCGTCGAGCCGCACGACGCGGTCGAACTTCGCGTCCGGGTCGCTTGCGAGCGTGCGCCACAGCGCGACTGCGCGCTCCCACTGCTCGCCCTTGGGCGCGAACGGCCTGCCGCGCAGATACTCGATGGTGGTGTCGTCGACCGCCACCATGCCGCAGCGCGCGCCGGCCTCGATCGTCATGTTGCAGATCGTCATGCGCCCTTCCATCGACAGCGCGCGGATCGCGCTGCCTGCGTACTCGATCGCGTAGCCGGTGCCGCCGGCGGTGCCGATGCGGCCGATCAGCGCGAGCGCGACGTCCTTCGCGCTCACGCCGCGCCCGAGCGCGCCATCGACCTGCACCAGCATGTTGCGCGACTTCTTCGAGAGCAGGCACTGCGTCGCGAGCACGTGCTCGACCTCGGAGGTGCCGATGCCGAACGCGAGGCAGGCGAACGCGCCGTGCGTGCTGGTGTGGCTGTCGCCGCACACCACCGTCATGCCCGGCAGCGTCGCGCCGTTCTCCGGGCCGATCACGTGCACGATGCCTTGCCGCGCATCGAGGAACGGGAAGTAGGCCTTGGCGCCGTGGCTCCGGATGTTGTCGTCGAGCGTCGTCACCTGCAGCTTCGACGTCGCGTCGTCGATGCCATCGACGCCGCGCTCCCAGCCGGTGGTCGGCGTGTTGTGATCCGCCGTCGCGACGATCGAATCGGTGCGCCAGACCCCGCGGCCGGCGAGCTTCAGGCCCTCGAACGCCTGCGGGCTGGTCACCTCGTGGACCAGGTGGCGGTCGATGTAGAGGAGCGCGGTGCCGTCCTCCTCGCGGCGCACGACGTGGCCCTCCCAGAGCTTGTCGTAGAGCGTCTGCTGCATCGTCGTCCCGTCCTGGAAAGCCTTGATTATACGAGGTATCCAGAAACGGCGGCGCCGCCGGCCGAGTCACCGGCGGCGTCCCGCGCGCGGCGCGGCCTCAGCGCTTGCGCGCCTGCTGGTAGAGCGGCTCGACCCGCGCCGCGTAGCTCTGGAGATCGCGGATGCGGTTCTCGGTGGACGGATGGGTCGAGAGGAACTGCGGCGGCTCGCCGTCGCCCGCGCGCGCCATCTTCTGCCACACGGACACGGCGGCGCGCGGATCGTAGCCGGCGCGCGCCGCGAGCTCGACACCGATCCGGTCCGCCTCGATCTCGTGCGTCCGGGAGTTCGGACGGCTGATCGTCAGGTCGGCCACGATGCCGGCGAGGTCCACCGCGCCGCTCGACGCCCCGAGCACCGCGCCCGCGATGCCGATCACCGCCCCGGTCGCGACCGCCTGGGAGGCGCGCTCGCGGCCGTGCTCGCGCAGCGCATGCGCAATCTCGTGCCCCATCACCGCGGCGAGCTCGTCGTCGGTGAGCTGCAGCTTCTCCAGCAGACCGGTGTAGACCGCGATCTTGCCACCGGGCATGCACCAGGCGTTCAGATCCTTGAGGGTGATCACGTTCACCTCCCACTGCCACCCCGGCGCGTCCTGCCGGAACGCGGCCGTCACGGGGATGAGGCGTTTGGCGACGGCGCGCACGCGCGCGACCTGCTGCGGGTCGCGGTTCAGCAGCCCCTTGCGCGATGCCTGGGCGAGGATCTGCTGGTACGACTGCGCGGCGGCGTTGTTCACCTCGCGCGACGAGAGCAGCAGCGTCTGCTTGCGCTCGACGCCGACCGTGCCGGCGGCGGTGGTGCTCTTGCACCCGGCGACGGTGGTCGCGGCCACCAGCGCCGCCGCGGCAGCGGCGGCGAGGCGCATCCAGCGCCGCCGCGAGTTGCAGACCGTTACAGACGGCATGTGCTTTCCTCCATCGGCCGGAAGGCTACAACGCGTCGGACCGGCGCGCCGCTGACCGGTTCGGGCGCGGGCAGCAGATCGCGCCGCGCGGCGAGCACCGCGAGCCCCGCCGCGGCCGCCGCGGCGGCCGCGGTGAACGTCCAGCCGGGCCCGATCCGCTCCCACAGGGCACCGCTCGCCAGGCCGCCGATGAACCCGCCCGCACCGAAGGAGATGCTGAGATAAAGCGCCTGGCCGCGCGCCTGGCGCGCGCCGCCGAACCACGCGTTCACCACCCCGAGCGCGGCGACGTGATACGCGCCGAACGTCGCGGCGTGCAACACCTGCGCGAGCACCACCGCCGCCGCGAGATGCGCCGCCCAGCCGGTGAGCACGAACCGCAGCACCGCGCACGCGAAGCTCGCGATCAGGATCGCGCGCAGGTCGAAGCGGGCCAGCCAGCGCGGCGCGGCGAGGAACACCGCGATCTCGGCGACCACGCCGAGCGCCCACAGCGCGCCGACGGCCGTCTTCGAGTAGCCGACCGCGGTGAGATGGATCGAGAGGAACACGTAGAGCGGTCCGTGCGCCACGCTCATCAGGAAGCACGCGCCGAGCAGCGCCGCCACCTCCGGGCGCCGCACCACCGGCCAGAGCGGCGTGTGGCCGGCCGCCGGCCGCTCGCCGCTCACCGGCAGCAGCCAGGCGATCGCGGCCGTGGCCGCGAGAATGCCGAGCACCATCCAGAGCAGACTCGCGAGCGCGAGCCGGTCGAGCGCGGCGCCGACCGAAAGCACCGCGGCGATGAACCCGACCGAGCCCCAGAGGCGGATCGAACCGTAGCGCTCGAGCCGGCCCTGCAGGTGGCCGAGCGTGGTCGCCTCGAGCAGCGGGTTCGCGGCGCTCGAGAAGAAGCTGAGCGCGGCGAGCACCGCGAGAAGCCCCCAGAACGAGCGGGTCGCGAACACGCCGACGAACACGAGCGCGGCGAGGGCGAGCGAGGCGCGCAGCAGCGCGCGCTTCGCGCCGTAGTGATCGGCAAACCAGGCCCAGAAATTGGGTCCGAACACGCGCACCAGCTGCATCACCGAGAGCAGCGCGCCAATGTCCCAGGCGCTCGCGCCGATCGATTCCAGGTAGAGGCTGAAATAGGGCGCGAACGCGCCGATGAACGCGAAGTACGCGAGGTAGAGCGCGGACAGGCGGAAGTACGGGACCGGCACGGCGGCGGGGCGGCAGGCGGGCGCAGCGATGGTAACAGGAGCCGGGACGCGCCGGTTGCGCGCCGAGCGCGCCAGTGCCCGCGCCAGGTCGCGGGCTTCGCTTAGAATCGGCCGGCGTCGCCGAGCTTCTTGCCTTGATCACCGATCCGCAGATCGCATCCGCTTCATTGCCCTGGCGCCGCACGGCGCTCTTCGCGCTGTTCACCGTCTCCGGCTTCGCAGGCCTCGTCTACGAGTCGATCTGGAGCCACTACCTGAAGCTCTTCCTCGGGCACGCGGCGTACGCGCAGACGCTGGTGCTCGCGCTCTTCATGGGCGGCATGGCGCTCGGCGCCTGGTTCGCGAGCCGGCGCTGCGGCAACTGGCGCAACCTCCTGCGCGGCTACGCGGCGGTCGAGGCGGCGATCGGCATCGCCGCGCTCGGCTTCCATTCGGTGTTCGTGGCCGCGACCGAGGCCGCGTACGACGTCGTGCTGCCCGCGCTCGCCGGCGGCGCGGCGGCGCCGCTCTTCAAGTGGACGCTCGCCGCGGCGCTGATCCTGCCGCAGTCGATCCTGCTCGGAATGACCTTTCCGCTGATGAGCGCCGGGCTGCTGCGGCGCCACCCCGAGCGTCCGGGCGAGTCGCTCGCGCTGCTCTACTTCACCAACAGCCTCGGCGCTGCCATCGGCGTGCTGGCAAGCGGCTTCGTCATGATCGAGCATCTCGGGCTCCCGGGAACGATCCGCGCCGCCGGCCTCATCAACCTCGCGCTCGCCGCCGTGGTGTGGCCTCTGGCGCGCTCGCCCGAGGGCGTCCCTGTCGCTCCACCCGTCGCGCAACCGGCGGCCGCGGCGGCAGCGGCGCGCCCGCCGCACGGCGCCTCGCCGCAGCTCCTGCTCGTCGTCGCCTTCCTGACCGGCGCCGCCTCGTTCGTCTACGAGATCGGCTGGATCCGCATGCTGTCGCTGGTCCTCGGGGCGGCGACGCACTCGTTCGAGCTGATGCTCTCCGCGTTCATCCTCGGCCTCGCGCTCGGCGGGCTGTGGGTGCGCCGCCGGATCGACCGCGCCGGCGATCCGGTGCGCTTTCTCGGCGTCGTGCAGGTCGCGATGGGGCTTGCCGCGCTCGCCACGCTGCCGCTGTATGGCGCGACCTTCGACCTGATGCAGCTCGTGGTACGCGGTACCGCGAAGACCGACGCGGGCTACGCGATCTTCCTCGCCTCGAGCCATGCGATCGCGCTCGCGGTCATGCTGCCGGCCACCTTCTTCGCCGGCATGACGCTGCCGCTCATCACGTTCACGCTGCTCCGCATGCGCCACGGCGAGCGCTCGATCGGCGCGGTGTACGCCGCGAACACCTTCGGTTCGATCGCCGGGGTGTTCGCCGCCGCGCATCTCGGCCTGCCGCTGCTTGGTGTGAAGGGCACCGTCACTGCGGGCGCCGCGCTCGACGCCGCGCTCGGCCTCTACCTGCTGTGGCGCGCGTCCTCGCCCGCGGCCGGCGGCGCGCGCGCGGCGCGCGCCGCGACCGGCGTCGCCGCCGCAGCCTTCGCGGGCGGCGACGCTCGGGGTCACGCTCGACCAGCACAAGATGGCTTCCGGCGTCTTCCGGCGCGGCGAGCTCTACTCGGCGGCCGACGCCGAGCTCGTCTTCTATCGCGACGGCAAGACCGCCTCGGTCAGCCTGCTCCAGTTCAGCGAGGGGCTCTCCCTGCGCACGAACGGCAAGTCCGACGGCGCGATCAACCTGGGCTCGGGCCGCCGCATCTCCGATGAGATCACGATGGTGCTTACCGGCGCGCTGCCGCTCGCGCATCTGCCGCAGGCGCGCCGCGCCGCGGTGATCGGCATCGGCACCGGGCTCACCACCCACACCCTGCTCGCGAGCCACGCGATCGAGCGCGTGGACACGATCGAGATCGAGCCCGCGATGGCCGAGGCGGCGCGCCGCTTCGCCGGGCGTAACGCCGCGGCATTTGCCGATCCACGCAGCAACATCGTGTTCGAGGACGCCAAGACGCACTTCTCCGGCCGCGGCGGGCGCTACGACGTCATCGTTTCGAGCCGTCGAATCCCTGGGTGAGCGGGGTCGCGAGCCTGTTCTCGGACGAGTTCTACCGGCTGGCGCGCCGCCACCTCGCGCCCGGCGGCGTGCTCGTGCAGTGGTTCCAGCTCTACGAGATCGACGTCACGCTCGTCGCCTCGATGATGCGGGCGCTGGCGCAGAACTTCCCGGACTACGCGGTCTACGCCGCAACCGACTCCGACATCCTCGTCGTCGCCGGCGAGGCGCCGACGCTCGCGCGGCCGCTCGCCGACGTGTTCCGGGCGCTGCCCGGCGTGGGCAGCGAGCTGCGCAAGGTGCACGTGCAGACGATCGGCGACATCGAGCTCCGCCGCCTCGGCGGCAAGACCGTGCTGCACCCGCTGTTTCTCTCGTACAACGTCCCGGCGAACTCCGACTACCACCCCTACATCGACCTGAACGCCGCGCGCCACCGCTTCCTGCAGACCGGCGCGGGCGAGCTCACGCGGCTCGGCGCGGCCGGCGTGCCGGTGACGGAGATTCTCGAGCGACGTCCGCGCTCCGGGCGTCCGGCCTCGCTCGACGGCGACGACTACCTCGAGCGCATCGAGAAGGCGCGCCGCGCCACCTACGCGCGGGACTTTCTGCTCGGCGCCGTGCGGCCCGAGCCGCGCGGGATTCCGTCGCAGCTGCAGCGCGATCTCGAGCTCGCGCGCATGCGCGGCATCGACTGCGTCGATCCACGGAAATCCGACCTGTGGATCCGCTCGGCGACGAACATCGCGCGCGCGGTGAACGCGGCGCTGCCGCCGGCCGAGGCGGCAGCGGTCTGGCGCGCGTTCGAAGCGGCGCCCTGCGCGGAGCTGCTCGGCACGCCGGAGAGGCGGTGGCTCGATCTCTTCGCGGCGGTAGCGGAGCGCGATGCGCCCGGCATGGCGCGCCTCGCCGGCGAGCTACTTGCCGACGCTCGCGCGCAAACGCCGGCCGTGCGCCACTACCTGCTCACTGCGGCGCTCGCCGGGCTGATCGCCGAGCGCCGCTACGATGCGGCCCTGCAGGCCTGGAACGCGCACGCGCGCGGCATCGCGGTCGATCTCGACGTGCGGCTGCTGTACGCGTATCTCGCCGTGGCGCGGCGGCTGAACGTGCCGCTCGATTGAGCGCGCGCCTCGGTCGCTAGGGCGCCGCCCTCCTCCCGGTCCTGCCGCCACCGCCACGCGAGCCAGCCCCAGGCGGCGAGGATCGCGGCCCATCCGGCGAGACGCACCGCATGGGCGATCGTGACGTCCCAGCGCAGCACGCCCCAGCGCGAGAAGATCTCGTTCCAGTCGTGCGCGAGCTCGGGATCGAGGCCGCCGACGAGGGGCAGCCGCATCGCGCGAGCGTCGGCCATGTAAACCGCGATGTTGAAGAAATTCTCGCCGGTCCAGACCGCGCACCGCGCGAACGATGCCGGATGGCGGCGCACCCGGAAGCTCGCCGTCGCCGCGACCGGAAACGCGAGCTGGCCTAGGGTGCCGCCGTACACCGCGCGCCGGTCGCGCCGGCTCGTCGGTCGCAGGCCAGCGCCCGGCGCGCACCGCTCAGGCGGGCTTGCCCGGAATCGGCGGCGTCGGCGGCGCGACGTCCGCGTTCTGCGCGCGGTGCCGCAGCGCGTGGTCCATCAGCACGATCGCAAGCATCGCCTCGGCGATCGGCGTCGCGCGGATGCCGACGCACGGGTCGTGGCGTCCGGTGGTCGCGACGCTCGTCGCCGCCCCGGCCCTGGTGATCGAGCGGCGCGGTATGCGGATGCTCGAGGTCGGCTTGAGCGCGAGCTGCACCACGACGTCCTGTCCGGTGCTGATCCCGCCGAGCACGCCGCCCGCGTTGTTCGACAGGAAGCCGCCGGGGGTGAGCTCGTCGCCGTGCTCGGAGCCGCGCTGCATCACCGAAGCGAAGCCGGCACCGATCTCGACGCCCTTCACCGCGTTGATGCCCATCATGGCGTAGGCGATGTCGGCATCCAGCCGGTCGTACACCGGCTCGCCCCAGCCGACCGGCACGCCCTCGGCCACCACCGTGACCTTCGCGCCGCACGAGTCGCCGGCCTCGCGCAGCTCGTCCATGAAGCGCTCGAGCGTCGGCACGATCGCGGGGTCGGGCGCGAAGAACGGATTCGCGTTCACCGCATCCCACGACCCGAAGGCGATCGGGTGCGGCCCGAGCTGCGCGAGATGGCCGCGCACCGTGACGCCATGGCGCTCGCGCAGCCATTTCTTCGCGATCGCGCCGGCGACCACGCGCACCATCGTTTCGCGCGCGGAGGCGCGTCCGCCGCCGCGGTGGTCGCGGATGCCGAACTTCTGCCAGTAGGTGTAGTCGGCGTGCCCGGGGCGGAACGTGTCGGCGAGCGCGCCATAGTCCTTGCTGCGCTGATCCTCATTGCGGATCAGGAAGCCGATGGCGGTGCCGGTGGTCTTGCCCTCGAAGACGCCCGAGAGGAGCTCGATGCGGTCCGACTCGCGCCGCTGCGTCACGTGGCGCGAGGTGCCCGGCTTGCGCCGGTCGAGCTCCCGCTGGATGTCGGCCTCCGCGAGGGCGAGCCCCGGCGGGCAGCCATCGACGACGCCGCCGTACGCCGGCCCGTGGCTCTCGCCGAACGAGGTCACGCAGTAGAGCTTGCCGAAGGTGTTGCCAGACACGTCCGCCCGCTAAAGCCCGGAAAATCAATGCAAAAGTCTAGCACGCCGACGCGGGCCGCCGGCGCGGGAACCACCTCCCACGGCCGAACGGCGCACCGTCCGGCCGCAACCGCGCATCGTACGGACGACCGAGCACCGCGGTGATCGGGGCACCCGCCGATAGCTTCGGCCTGCACCGGAGCGGCGGTTGCCCGACGACCGCGCGTTCGCGCTACCATCCCGCGTGCGCCCGGTGCGCGAGCGGAATCATGGCCGGAACCGACCCCGAAAGGCCGCAGGATCAGAAGCAGGCGCCCGCGCCCGAGCGCGCGAAGGGCCCGGGCGGACTCACCATGCGCGAGATCCACGCGCAGGCGAAGCGTGGCCTGGCACGCGATCGCGCCGCACAGAAGGTAAACAACCCGCTCGCCCAGCCGCACAGCCGCTGGCAGCGGCTCGTGCGCTACGTCTGGGACCGCAAGGGCGGGGACGGCCGGCGCTAGCCCGCTCACGGCCCACCGCTCACTCCCGCTCGCGCGGCCAGCGCGGCGGCACCGGCGAGAAATAGCCGATCGCGAGCAGCAGCGCGCCGACCGCGATGAACGAGACGATGCGCTCGATGCCGCCGATCCGCGAGAGATCTACGGCGAAGAGCTTGACCACCACGACGCCGAGCAGAACGGCGCCTGCGAACCAGAGCGCGCGCAGCCCGCGGCGCGTGGCGAGCACCATCGCCGCGAGCGCTAGGACGGTCCAGAAGACCGAAAACGAGGTCTGCACGAGCGTCGAGCGCAGCATCGCATCGAGGCGGTAGGGAATGTCGGCCCAGTGGTGCAGGGTGCGCAGCAGCATGCCGTTCAGCCAGACGAAGGCTGCCGCGCCGAGCACGCCGGCGGAGAGCGCGGGCGCGAGCCACCCGAGCCAACCGCGCGCTCGCACCGCGAAGTACCAGAACCCAAGAGCCGCCAGCGCCGCGAGCATCGCGAGATCGAGCGGATTGGCGAGCGGGACGTACGGCAGCGGCGCGGAATCGCCGCTCGCGATCGCATTCGCCATGACGAGCCAGGCGAGCAGGTAGCCCGCCATCGGCAGCCCGCCGCGCACCATGTAGGTCTCTAGGTGGCGCGCGACCGGCCATCCGGAGCGCTCGCTCGCGCGGCTGATCGCCGCGAGCGCGATCGTCGGTACGATCCCCCAAGCGACCAGGGGCCACACTCCGGCGGCCGCGCGCTCGACCCACCATGCGACCTCCCGCGAGGCGAGCACGACCGCGAGCCACAGCGCGGCGACATGCGCCGCGCGTGCGTACCAGGCCCACAACTCATCCTCGTGACGGCGCAGCGTCCAGGCGAGCGCGCCGAACGCGAACGGCCAAGCGAGCCAGCCGTAGCGCGCGAGCGGGTGCGGCAGATCGGCGAGCGCCCCTGCGCCGATCAGCGCCATGGCCGGTGCGAGCAGCGTGGCCGGGACGACCGCCGCCGGCCAGGCAAGCCGGGTGCGCAGCACACTCGCGATGACGGCCGTCGCGGCGGCGAAGCCGAGCGTGGCGCCGATCTCGTGACGGCCGGGGACGAACTCCGCGATCTCGTGCAGGCCGCCGACCACCCACCAGAGCACGCCCCACCCGAAGAGCAGGTTGGCGACGAGCGCGGTCGCGCCGGCGAACGCGCCGTCGGGCGTCGCCGCAGCGCGCCCGACCACGCGCGCGCAGAAGAGCCCCGCGACGGCGAGTAGCAGGCAGCCGAGGAACGCGCTGTTTGCGAGGGGCACAGCCGCGGTCAGGCCCTCCTGACCGGCAAGGAACGCGACCGCGGCGGCGGGCTGCAGCGCCACGCCGAGCCAGTGCGCGAGGCGGCGGCCCTGCCGAGCGCCGACCCAGACGATCGCCGCGCCCTCGAGCGCCCAGGCGGCGGACGTCAGGCGGGCGTCCAGGGCGAGCGGGATCGCGATCGTGCCGAACGCCACGCCCAGCGCGAGGAACGACTCGACCAGCAGCAGCGCGCCCGCGCGGCGCCGCGACCAAAGCGCGGCTGCGAGCGCGAGATAGAACGCGCCGAGCGCGAGCGCGCTCAGCGCAAGGCCGTACTCGCTGTCGCGGACGAGCGCGCCCTGCAGGCCGAACGCGAGGAGCGGCGTGCCGAAGACGAGCGTGCCGTCGACGTAGCTGCGCACCTCGAGCGCGCGACGCAGCGCATACAGCACCGCGATGCCGACGTAGATCAGGAAGGACGCGACCAGGAACGGCTCGGTCGTCGCGAAGTGCTCGGGGCGGTAGAACCGCGCGCCCCACAGGGTCCCGATCGCGAACGTGAACGCGAAGCCGAGCAGGTTGAGCGGCCGCCACGCCTTGCGCCAGGCGAGCGCCAGGATGCCGAGGTTCAGGCACAGGTAGTACCCGAACAGCATCACGTGGCTGCCGCGGCCCGTGGACGCGAGCACCGGCGCGAGGAAGCCGCCTGCCACCGCGAGCATCGCGAGCGACAGCGCGTCCTGCCGGATCGCGAGCCACGTCGAGGCGACCACCAGGCCGAGGAGCAGCGCGAACGCCGCCCCGGGGGCAGCAGCCCGTACAGGCGAAGCGCGGCGAATACCGTGAGATAGAGGACCCCGACGCCGCCGCCCTGCATCGCGAGCGCGTAGCCCGGCCGGCGTGCGCGCAGGCGCCCCCCGATTGCGAGCATCACGAATGCGCCGGCGGCGATGCCGGCCAGCCGCAGCGCGATCGGAAAGCGGAAGTTCTCGGCGGCATACTTAGCGAGGAACGCGACGCCGAAGAACAGGATCACGACGCCGAGCCGCACGAGCGTGTTGCCGCCGACGAGCCAGCGCCACGCAGCCGATCCTCGAGCGCGGGCGGCGCCGCGGTCGCCGACCTCGCCGGCGTCGCGCGCACTCGCAGGCGCGGCCGCCGCGCGTTCGGGCGCTGCGGCGTGCTCGACCGCGCCCGGCAGGGGCTTCACAGCGGGCGTACCGGCGGCCCGCGCGGCTTCGACAAGCGCCTCCCGCGCGCGCTCCGGCGCCGCGGGCGTCTCCGGAAACGGCGGCAGCGCGCCGACGCCGAGGCGCTTCTCGATCTCCTCGAGCCGCAGGTGAACGTGGTGGAGGGAGCGGTAGATGTGATCGAACCTGGCGTCCACGCTCGCCTGCCGGCGCGGTACTGCCCGCTGCGACTGCGGCTCGGCCCGCAGCAGCCCGAAGAGCGCGGCGCCGCCGATCGCGCCGAGCAGCGCGCCGCCGAGCACGGCTGCGAATCCGCCGAGCGACGTTCCGACCGTGGCGCCGATGACCAGACCGAGCAGGCCGCCTAGGAACCGCATGTCCGCGTCTTCCCTACTTGAAATCGCCCCGCAACGCGAGGACGGCCGCCTGCAGGCCCTCCGGGGTCACCTGCTCCGGCGGCCACGGCGGCGCGGCCGCGAGCGCGATCTTCGAGAACAGCCCGCGCCGCAACGGCCGCGTCATCGCCGCGCCCCCCTTGCGGCTGAACGTGCTGCCCCACAGCCCGCGCAGCGTCATCGGCACCACCGGCACCGGCGTCTCCTCGACGATGCGCTTCACGCCGCCGCGGAAGTCGTTCAGCTCGCCCGACTCGGTGATCCGGCCCTCGGGGAAAATGCCGACGAGCTCGCCCGCGCGCAGCGCGGCCGCGATCTCGCCGTAGGCGCGCTCGAGCGCCCCGGGTCGGCCTTGCGCGGCGCGATCGGGATCGCACCGCCGGTGCGGAAGATGAAGTTGAGCACCGGCAGGCGGTAGATGCTGCGGTCCATGACGAAGCGGATCGGCCTCCGGCACGCCGCCATGATCACCACCGCGTCGACGAAGCTCACGTGGTTGCACACCAGCAGCGCCGGGCCCTCCTCTGGGATGTGCTCGAGGCCCGACTTCTCGAGCCGGTAGACGCTGTGCACGAGCAGCCACGCGAGGAACCGCATCAGGAACTCGGGCACCAGCGTGTAGATGAAAACCGCCACCGCGGCGTTGAGTAGCGCGGTGACCAGAACGAGCTGCGGCACGGTCACGCCGCGCTGCAGAAGCCCGGCTGCGAACAGCGCCGCCGCCACCATGAACACCGCGTTCAGCACGTTGTTCGCCGCGATGACGCGCGCCTGGTGCTGCCTCTCGGCACGGCTCTGGATCAGCGCGTAGAGCGGCACGATGAAGACGCCGCCGAAAAGGCCGATTGCGAAGAGATCGGCGAGCACGCGCAGCGCGCCCGGCCGCGCGAGGAAGGCGCCCACCCCGGCGAGCGCGCCGTCCGCACCCGCGGGACTGGCGAGGAAGAGATCGAGCGCGAACACCGTAAGGCCGATCGAGCCGAACGGCACCAGGCCGAGCTCGACCTTGTGGCCGGACATGCGCTCGCAGGCGAGCGACCCGGCGCCGATGCCGATCGACAGCGCGGCGAGCAGCAGCGTCGCGACGTGCTCGTCGCCGCCGAGGTGCGCGCGCGCGAACGCAGGAAACTGCGAGAGCAGCAGGAAGCCGTAGAACCAGAACCACGAGACGCCGAGGATCGAGAGAAAGACCGTGCGGTTGCCGCGTGCGAAGCGGAGGATCGCCCACGTTTCGGCCGCGACGTTCCAGCGCAGTCGCAGCCCCGGGTCCGGCGCCGGAACCGGCGGGATGAAACGGCTTGCCGCGTAGCCGGCCAGCGCGATCGCGACGATCGTCGCCGGAACCGCCGCACCCGGCCCGTCGGCGCGCGCGATCAGCAGTCCGCCGGCGATGGTGCCGGCGAGGATCGCGATCGAGGTGCCGGTCTCGACCAGCGCATTGCCGCCGATGAGCTCTTCCTCGCGCAGCGTGCGCGGCAGCAGCGAGTACTTGACCGGACCGAACAGCGTCGAGTGCAGTCCGAACAGGAACAGCGCCGCGAGCAACAGTCCGAGGTCGCGCTGCGCGAAGCCGATCGCGCCGAGCGCGGCGATGCCGATCTCGAACAGCTTCACGGCGCGAATCACGCGCGCCTTGTCGTACTTGTCGGCGAGCTGCCCCGCGGTGGCCGAGAAGACGAGAAACGGCAGGATGAACAGCGCGCCCGCCAGGTTGACGAGCACGTCGGCCTTGAGCCCGGCGCTCGCCCCGGTCTGGAACGCGATCAGGATCACCAGTGCGTTCTTGAACACGTTGTCGTTGAACGCGCCGAGGAACTGGGTCGCGAAGTAGGGGCCGAAGCGCCGCTCGGCGAGCAGGCGGAACTGGCTGCGATCGGCCATCCGCGCCCCTGCCCTCAGGCGTTGCCGCGCACGTAGTCGGCCACCGCCGCAAGCGCCGCGAGCAGGCGGCGCCGGTCGACCCAGTAATAGACCTCGCGGCCGCGCTTCTCGCTCGCCAGCACGCCTGCCTCGCGCAGCACCTTGAGGGTGGTGCGAAACGGTCGGCCGGCTGAGCGTCGAGGCCGCCGCGATCTCGCCCGCGGTCATGCGCTCGCCGGGTTCGAACAGGAGCAGGATGCGCTGGCGGTGCGCGTCGCCGAGCGCGACGAACACCTTGGCGACCGACCGCCAGGCGGACGGGATATGGCGGAGGTACCTGCGCGGCACGATGCCCGGAAGCGCTAGTAAAGTGTCGATATGTTTCGACGCTTCGTCGCTTCTGTCAATCTCCCGGGGGCGTTTTGTGAACTGGGTCACGGCCGCCCGGTAGCCGCGGCTGCGTGGGAACCGGCAATGCGGGGGTAGGCAATGCCCCCCCGCGGCGCGGCGCGCCGCGCACCACCTCACACCGCGGCGGCCGGCCGGCCGGGCGCGGAGATCACGCCGGCCAGTTCTTGATGTAGCCCTTCAGCATGCGGTTCTCGAAGTTCTTCTCCTCGAGCACCGCCCGCGCGACGTCGTGGAACGAGATGACGCCGAGCAGCGTCTCGCCCTCCATGACCGGTACGTAGCGCGCGTGACGCTCGACCATCTGGCTGCGCAGCTCGTCCAGGTCCATCTCCGGGTGAGTGATGAACGGCTCCACCTGCATCGCCTCACCGACCCTGATCTCGGCGATCGGCGGCGTCGGGCCGGCCCGCTTCTCGCGCTGGCGCTTCGCGAGGACGTCGATCACCTCGCGGAAGGTCAGCATGCCGACCAGCTTCCCGCCGCTCATCACTACGAGCGAGCCGATGTCGTTGTCGGCCATGACCATGACGCCTTCGGAGAGCGGGGTGTCCGGCGTCGCGGTGTAGAGCGTGCTCCCCTTGATGCGAAGGACTTCCTTGACCTGCATGGCTTCCCTCCCGGCGCAGCGCCTCAGAACCATGTTAGATCACGCCGTGCGGCGAGGAAAGCGCCCGGCAAGGCGACGCCGGCGCCCCAGCGCCGGTCAGCGCTCGAGCAGGTGGGTCTTCTCCTTTGACTTCGCCCACTCGTCGGCATCGGCCGGCGGATCCTTGCGCTCCACGATCGGCTTCCAGAGCTTCGCCAGCTCGGCATTGAGCGCGGTGAATTGGCGCTGCTCGGGCGGCACATCGTCCTCGGCGAAGATCGCCTCGACCGGGCACTCGGCCACGCACAGCGTGCAGTCGATGCACTCGTCGGGGTCGATGACCAGCATGTTCGGCCCCTCGCGAAAGCAATCGACCGGGCACACGTCGACGCAGTCGGTGTACTTGCACTTAATGCAGCTCTCGGTGACGACGTAGGTCATGGCCGATCCTCGCAGGCGCCGCCGGGAATCGCAGCCGCGCGCGTGCCCATTCTAGCACCCGGGCGGCACCGCTTCGCCACCGCGGGCAGGCCCGCGCGGGGCTTGAAGCCCGGATTTTTGCTAGCATATTCCTCCCGCATCGCGAGGCGCCGCGGCGCGGGCGCACTGGGGTGACGCCCGACCGGCGCCAAGTCCACCCGAGGAGTCCATGAGCGAGAACATCCTGCACGTCAGCGACGACACGTTCGAGCCGCAAGTGCTGAAGTCCGAAGTCCCGGTCCTGGTCGACTACTGGGCCGAGTGGTGCGGCCCGTGCAAGGCGATCGCGCCGGTGCTGGAGGAGGTCGCCAGGGAGTACGACGGTCGGCTCAAGGTGGCGAAGCTCAACGTGGACGACAACGCCGAGGTGCCGCGGCGCTACAACATCCGCGGGATCCCGACCCTGATGCTGTTCAAGAACGGCAACATGGAGGCCTTCAAGGTCGGCTTGATGTCGAAATCGCAGCTGACCGCGTTCCTCGACAGCAACATTTAGCACGTGGGCGGTCCGCGCCGGGGTGGCGCGGCGGCCGGTTTTTCGCTAGTATCCGCTGTACTTCCTCCGCCCGGCTCCCGGGCGCGGGACTCTCGGATCCTCTCGCAGGCCCGCTTTCGGGGCCTGCGCACCCTGGCCCGTTCGCGGGCGCTTCCCTCGCAGGCGACCGTCAATGCACCTCTCGGAACTGAAACAGCTGCACGTGAGCCAGCTGATGGAAATGGCCCAGACCAACGAGGTCGAGGGCGCCAACCGCATGCGCAAGCAGGAGCTCATCTTCGCCCTGCTCAAGAACCGCGCAAAGAAAGGCGAGTCGATCTTCGGCGACGGCACCCTCGAGGTGCTGCCGGACGGCTTCGGCTTCCTGCGCTCGCCGGACACCTCCTACCTCGCCAGCACCGACGACATCTATGTCTCGCCGTCGCAGATCCGGCGGTTCAACCTGCACACGGGCGACACGATCGAGGGCGAGATCCGCACGCCGAAGGACGGCGAGCGCTACTTCGCGCTGGTCAAGGTCGACAAGGTCAACGGCGAGCCGCCGGAGGCTGCCAAGAACAAGATCATGTTCGAAAACCTGACTCCGCTCCACCCGGACCAGCTGCTGCGGCTCGAGCGCGAGATCAAGGCCGAGGAGAACATCACCAGCCGCATCATCGACATCATCGCCCCGATCGGCAAGGGCCAGCGCGGGCTGATCGTGTCGCCGCCAAAGGCCGGCAAGACCGTGATGCTGCAGCACATGGCGCACGCCATTACCGCGAACCACCCGGAGGTCGTGCTGATCGTGCTGCTGATCGACGAGCGGCCCGAGGAGGTCACCGAGATGCAGCGCTCGGTGCGCGGCGAAGTGGTCTCCTCGACGTTCGACGAACCCGCCCAGCGCCACGTCCAGGTCGCCGAGATGGTGATCGAGAAGGCGAAGCGGCTGGTCGAGCACAAGAAGGACGTGGTGATCCTGCTCGACTCGATCACCCGGCTCGCGCGTGCCTACAACACGGTCGTCCCGGCGTCGGGCAAGGTGCTGACCGGCGGCGTAGATGCGAATGCGCTGCAGCGGCCGAAGCGCTTCTTCGGCGCGGCGCGCAACATCGAGGAGGGCGGCAGCCTCACGATCCTCGCCACCGCGCTGATCGACACCGGCTCGCGCATGGACGACGTGATCTACGAGGAGTTCAAGGGTACTGGCAACCTCGAGCTGCACCTCGACCGGCGCATGTACGAGAAGCGGATCTTCCCGGCGATCAACGTGAACCGCTCCGGCACGCGCCGTGAGGAGTTGCTGATCGAACAACCGATCCTGCAGAAGATCTGGATCCTGCGGAAGCTCCTTTACCCGATGGACGACCTCGAGGCGATGGAGTTCCTGCTCGACAAGATCCGGGCGACCAAGTCGAACGCCGACTTCTTCGACTCGATGCGCAGAGGCTAGCGCCCCCGCCTTCCCGCGCCTCGAGGTCGCGCGGCTGCCCGCACCCCCGCTCCGCGGGCACCGGAGTCCGCCGCGCACCTCCCGGCGATGGAGTTCCTGCTCGACAAGATCCGGGCGACCAAGTCGAACGCCGACTTCTTCGACTCGATGCGCAGAGGCTAGCGCCCCCGCCTTCCCGCGCCTCGAGGTCGCGCGGCTGCCCGCACCCCCCGCTCCGCGGGCACCGAGTCCGCCGCGCACCTCCCGGCGATGGAGTTCCTGCTCGACAAGATCCGGGCGACCAAGTCGAACGCCGACTTCTTCGACTCGATGCGCAGAGGCTAGCGCCCCCGCCTTCCGCGCCTCGAGGTCGCGCGGCTGCCCGCACCCCCCGCTCCGCGGGCACCGAGTCCGCCGCGCACCTCCCGGCGATGGAGTTCCTGCTCGACAAGATCCGGGCGACCAAGTCGAACGCCGACTTCTTCGACTCGATGCGCAGAGGCTAGCGCCCCCGCCTTCCCGCGCCTCGAGGTCGCGCGGCTGCCCGCACCCCCCGCTCCGCGGGCACCGAGTCCGCCGCGCACCTCCCGGCGATGGAGTTCCTGCTCGACAAGATCCGGGCGACCAAGTCGAACGCCGACTTCTTCGACTCGATGCGCAGAGGCTAGCAGGCGGTCCGCGCGGCGTTTGCGCTACCGCCAGTGTTCTGACATACTTTTCGTTCCTCAATGGCTTGCAACGCAGAACCGCACCGGTTCGCGGCGAGACCAAGCCGCCCACGCGAAGGAAGGCATCTATGAAAGCCGGCATCCACCCGAAGTACGCGGAGATCACGGTCACGTGCAGCTGCGGCAACACGTTCACGACCCGCTCCACGCTGGCAAGACCGCTGCACGTCGAGGTCTGCTCGGTGTGCCATCCGTTCTACACCGGCAAGCAGAAGATCTTGGATACCGCGGGCCGGGTCGAGAAGTTCCGCCAGCGCTACGCGAGCACGCGCAAGAAGGCGGCGGCCGCCTGACGCGCCGGGGCGGGGTACGCCGCCGCGGCGCGCGCCTCCGGCACGATGCCGCGCACGAAGGCAGCTGCGGCTGCCTTTTTCGTTTCCGACCGACGGCTAGAATTCCCTCATGCATGCCCTCGTCCGACCTCGCCCGCCGCGGTCGCTCGCGCCGGCGCTCCCGCAGCGGCCCCGCACCACGCGGCGGCACGGACGGCGATCGACTAGGTAGCGGGCGCGATGATCCTCGCCGCGCCGAGCTGGCTTACGCAGCGCATCGTCCTGCCGCTCACCGGATGGCCGCTCGGCCTCCTCGTCGCGGCGTTCGTGGTGCCGGGGCTGTTCGGTCACGACCCGTGGAAGACCGAGGATGCGGTCGGCTTCGGCATCGTGTGGCAGATGGTCACGAGCGGCGACTGGCTCACGCTCGGCCTCGCGGGCGAGCCCTACTACGAGGACGGGCCGCTCTACTACTGGACGAGCGCGCTCGCGCTGAAGTCTCTCGGCTGGGCGCTCACGCCTCACGACGCGGCGCGCGTCGCGAGCGCCGTCTACATGCTGCTCGCGCTGTGGTTCGTGCGGCTCGCCGCGCGCGACCTGTACGGCAAGGTGCAGGGCGATCTTTCGATGCTCGCGCTGCTCGGCTGCGTAGGGCTCATGTGGCACGCGCACGAGACGGCCGCCGAGACCGCGATGCTCGCCGGCCTCGCCGCCGCCTACTACGGCCTCGCGATCTCGCACAAGAAGCCCTACAAGGCCGCGCTCGTCTTCGGTTGCGGCACGGGCGTCGCGTTCCTCGCCAAGGGGCTGATGGCAGCGCTGCAGCCCTTTGCGGCCGCGCTGCTCGTGCTCCCGCTCTCGGGCGTGTTCCGCGCGCGCAACTACGCGCTCTCGGTCGCGCTAGGCCTTGCCGTGCTCGCACCCTTCGTGACCGTCTGGCCGCTCGTCGCGGCGAGCCGGGCGCCCGAGTATCTCGCGAGCTGGCGCGCGTGGCAGATCGCCTCGGTCGGCACCGCGCCGGGCTGGGAAGACGTCGTCTACTACGTGAAGACCTTCGCGTGGGCCGCCTGGCCGGTGTGGCCGCTCGGACTCTGGGCGACCTGGGAGTACCGCCGCTACCTGCGCGATCCCGGCTTCGCCGTGCCGTTCATCGGCGCGATCGTCGGCATTGCGCTGCTGCTCCTCGGCGCGCACGCGAGTGAGATGAACGCCCTGGCGGTGCTGGTGCCGCTCGCGATCCCCGCCGGCGCGGCGGCGGTCGGGCTGCGGCGCGGGGCGGCGAACGCGCTCGCCTGGTTCTCGATCATGACCTTCACGCTGGCCGCGGGCTTCGCGTGGACGATGTGGTTCGTCGCGCTGACCGGTTTTCCGCCGCAGATCGAGCGCAACATCACCAAGCTGCAGCCCGGCTTCGTCTTCGAGTACCAGTGGCTGCCGTACCTCGTCGCTGCGGCGCTCACCGTCGGATGGTTCGTCCTCGTGCTGCGCAGCGAGCGCTCGACCCTGCGCGCCCTCACGTTCTGGGCCGCTGGAATGACGCTCGGCTGGGGGCTTGCCACCACGCTCGCCCTGGACTGGATCGATTTCGGCAAGACCTATCGCCGTGTCGGAACTTCGCTCGCGCACCAGCTGCCGAACGGGCACGGCTGCGTCGAAAGCCGCGATCTGGGCGAGACCCAGCGCGCGGCGTTCCATTACCATGCCGGCGTCCTGACCAAGCGCGCCGAGGTGTACGGCGTGACCGACTGCCCGTTCCTGCTGATCCAGGGTCGCGCCGGCGCCGCGCCGCCGGACCCCGGACCGCAGTGGACCCGCGTCTGGGAGGGGCAACGGCCGCGCGACCGCGAGCACTACCACCTCTACCGCAGGAGCTGACATGTCCTCGCTTACCGCCCGCCCGGCCTGGCAGGCGCTCACCGCGCACCGCGCGCAGCTCGCCGGGGTGCCGATGCGCGAGCTGTTCGCGCGCGATCCCGGCCGCGCGGCCCGCTTCGCGGTCGAGGCGGCCGGGGTGCACCTCGACTACTCCAAGCACCGGATCACCGACGAGACGCTGCGGCTGCTGGTCGCGCTCGCGCACGGCTGCGACCTCGGCGGCTGGACGCAGCGCATGTTCGACGGCGAGCAGATCAACGCGAGCGAGGGCCGCGCGGCGCTGCACGTCGCGCTGCGCGCCGGGCGCGCGCCCTTCCCGCCCGGCCGCGACGTGATGCCGCAGGTCACGGCCACGCTCGCGCGCATGCGCGCGTTCAGCGACGCCGTGCGCTCGGGCGAGTGGCGCGGCGGCACCGGCGAGCTCGTCACCGATGTCGTGAACATCGGCATCGGCGGCTCGGATCTCCGGGCCACGCATGGCCACGCGCGCGCTGCGCGCGTTCGGCGCGCCGCGCCCGCGCGTGCACTTCGTCGCGAACGGCGACCCGGCGGACCTCGCCGCGACGCTGCCTGCGCTCGATCCGGCGCACACGCTCCTCATCGTCGCCTCCAAGACCTTCACCACCGTCGAGACGCTCGCGAACGCGCGGCGCGCACGCGAGTGGATCGCCGGCGCGCTCGGCGAGCGCGCGGTCGGGCGCCACTTCGCGGCGGTCAGCGCGAACGTCGAAGCGGCGACCGCGTTCGGTCTCGACGCGAGCGCCGTGTTCCCGATGTGGGACTGGGTCGGCGGCCGCTACTCGCTCTGGTCGGCAGTCGGCCTGCCGATCGCGCTCGCGGTCGGCTTCGAGCGCTTCGGCGAGCTCCTCGCCGGCGCGCGCGCGATGGACGAGCACTTCCGCACCGCGCCCGCGGAGCGCAATATCCCGGCGCTGATGGCGCTGCTCGGCGTGTGGTACACGAACTTCTGGGGCGCGCAGAGCCATTGCGTGCTGCCCTATTCGGAAGACCTGCACTACCTGCCGGCTTACCTGCAGCAGCTCGAGATGGAGTCGAACGGCAAGCGCGTCGATCGCGACGGGCGCGTCGTGGACTACGCCACCGCGCCGGTGATCTGGGGCGCGGCCGGCACCAACAGCCAGCACTCGTTCCATCAGCTCCTGCACCAGGGGACGCTCCTCGTGCCGAGCGACTTCGTGCTGCTCGCGCGCGGCGCGGAGCCGGCCGACGCGCACGCCATGCTCACCGCCAACGCCCTGGCGCAGAGCGCCGCGCTGATGGCGGGGAAGGACGATCCGCAGGCGCCGCATCGCGCGCTGCCCGGCAACCAGCCCTCGAGCACGCTGCTGCTGCCGGCGCTCGAGCCGCGCGCACTCGGCGCGCTTCTCGCCGCGTACGAGCACAAGGTGTTCGCGCAGGGCGTGATCTGGAACGTCAACAGCTTCGACCAGTGGGGCGTCGAGCACGGCAAGGTGCTCGCGCGCGGCCTGCTGCCGCGTCTGCTCGAAGGCGGCGAGGCGCCCGAGCTCGACGTCTCCACGCGCGCCCTGCTGGCGCGGCTAGGAGGCGCTGAACGCGCCCGCCGCCGCGGACGCGTTCCACGGGAATAGGAGGTCCGCGATCGGAGCCCGAGGCCGCCGTTGCCGCGTTTCCGCGAGGTGCAGCCGCGGCGGCGCGGTATTTGACTTTGCGGCGGGGCACGGAATAGCCTGCCGCGTAGAGAGGAAGGCGCACCATGAACGAAGAGTCCTTCAACCTTTCGATCCGGAAGTTCCTCAAGATGGTCGGCGTCAACGCCCAGCGCGAGATCGAGCAGGCGGTGGCCAGGGCGCGTGAGACCGGCCGGGCCAGGGGCGACGAGAGCTTCGCGGCGTCTGCGACGCTCGAGATTCCTGCGCTCGGCCTGTCGGTCAGGTTCGACGGCAAGATCGAGCTCGAGTGAGCGCCGGTCTGCGCGAGGAGACGCCGCGATGAACCAACTTAGGGAGCTTGACGCCACCGTACTCGACCGCTGCGCGCACTGGTCGGCGAGCGGATCACAACCTCGCGCGGCGTGCGCGAGCACCACGGCAAGGACGAGTCCTACTACCCGTACGCGCCGCCCGACGCGGTCGTCTTCCCGCACACGACCGAGGAAGTGCGCGACATCGTGAACGTCTGCCGGCGCCACCGAGTGCCGATCATCCCCTACGGCGTCGGCACCTCGGTCGAGGGGCACGTGCTCGCGCCCGCAGGCGGCGTGTGCATCGACTTCTCGCACATGAACAAAGTCCTGCGCGTGAGCGTCGAGGACATGGACGTCACCGTCCAGGCCGGCGTCACCCGCAAGCAGCTGAACGACGAGATCCGGCACACCGGGCTCTTCTTCCCGATCGATCCGGGCGCAGATGCTACGCTCGGCGGCATGTCGGCCACGCGCGCCTCCGGCACGAACGCCGTGCGCTACGGCACGATGCGCGAGAACGTCCTGTCGCTCACCGTGGTCACCGCGGACGGCCGCATCATCCGCACCGCACGCCGCGCGCGCAAGTCCGCCGCGGGCTACGACCTGACGCGGCTCTTCGTCGGCTCCGAGGGAACGCTCGGCGTCATCACCGAGGTGACCGTGCGCCTGTACGCCATACCCGAGGCCATCTCGGCTGCGGTGTGCTCGTTCAGGGACATGACGGGCGCAGTGGGCACCGTGATCCAGACGTTGCAGAGCGGCATACCGATCGCGCGTAGCGAGGCGCTGTGCGCCACCACGATGCGGGCGATCAACGCATACAACAAGGCGTCGTACAAGGAGCAGCCCACCCTGTGGCTGGAATTCCACGGCACCGAGGCGAGCGTCGTAGAGCAGGCCGAGCTCGTGCAGGAGGTCGCGCGCGAGCACGGCGGCGAGGGCTTCCAGTGGGCCACCAAGCCGGAGGACCGCAACCGGCTGTGGTCGGCACGGCACCAGGCCTATTTCGCCTCGTTGCAGCTGCGACCCGGAACCCGCTCGGTTTCGACCGACGTGTGCGTGCCGATCTCGCGCCTGACCGAGTGCATCGCCGAGACCAGCCGCGACATCGAGCGCGCCTCGATGCCGATCCCGCTCTTCGGCCACGTCGGCGACGGCAACTTCCACTGCGTCGTCCTGATCCGGCCGGACAACGCGGCGGACCTCGCCGAGGCGAAGGGGTTCAACGAACGGCTGGTCGACCGCGCGCTCGCGATGGAAGGCACCTGCACCGGCGAGCACGGCGTAGGCCTCGGCAAGATCGATTCGCTGAAAAAGGAGCACGGCGCGGCAGTGCACCTGATGATCGCGATCAAGCGCGCCTTCGACCCGGACAACATCCTCAATCCGGGCAAGGTGGTTCCGCTCACGCCTTGAGGAAGTGCTCGCGGTAGTAGCGCAGTTCCTCGATCGACTCGCGGATGTCGGCGAGCGCCTCGTGCCGCGAGGCCTTGGTGAACCCCTTGGCGATGTCCGGCCGCCAGCGCTTGCAGAGCTCCTTGACCGTGGAGACGTCCAGATTGCGGTAGTGGAAGTACGCCTCGAGCCGCGGCATCCAGCGCGCGAGGAACCTGCGGTCCTGGCAGATCGAGTTGCCGCACATCGGCGAGGCGTTTGCCGGCACGTGCTCGCGCAGGAACTCGAGCATCCGCGCCTCGACGTCGGCCTCCGAGAGCATCGATGCACGCACGCGGTCGATCAGGCCCGAGCGGGCATGCATCCCCTTGTTCCACTCGTCCATCGCCGCGAGCACGCGGTCGGCCTGATGCACGACCAGCACCGGCGCCTCGGCGACAATCGCGAGCGCCTGGTCGGTCACCACCATCGCCACTTCGATGATGCGATCGGCGTCCGGGCTCAAGCCCCGTCATCTCCATGTCGAGCCACACCAGCTTGTTCTGATCCTGCGCCATGCCGCGGACGATCGATTCGGTTCCGTGCCGCCAAGGTAGAATCGCATTGTCTCATACACGCTCCACGGCTCGCCCGCTCCTGCGGATCGACAGCTCGCCGGCAAGATGCATCCGTTCACGATCGCCTTCCTGGTCGCGCTCGCGGCGACGACGGTTCTGCGCCTGTGGCTCGGGCGACGCCACGTGGCTCACGTGCTCGCACACCGCGACGCCGTGCCGGCCGAGTTCGCCGCGAAGGTGACGCTCGCCGCGCACCAGAAGGCGGCCGACTACACCGCCGCCAAGACGCGCCTCGCGGGCATCGAGACGGTGGTGTCGGCGGCCGTGCTGCTCGGGTTCACCGTGGGCGGCGGGCTGCAGGCGCTCGCCGACGGCTGGGGGCGCGTGCTCCCGACAGGCGGTCACTGGCACGGCATCGCGCTCATCGCGAGCGTCGCCGTCATCGGCGGGTCGTTCGACCTGCCGTTCGCGATCTACCGCACCTTCTTCGTCGAGGCGCGGTTCGGGTTCAACCGCACGACGCCGCTCCTCTTCGTGGCCGATCTCGCGAAGCACGCGGCGCTCGCGGCCGCGCTCGGCCTGCCGCTCCTCCTGGTTGTGCTTTGGCTGATGGAACGCATGGGCGCCCTGTGGTGGCTGTATGTGTGGCTCGCGTGGATGAGCTTCAACCTGCTCGTGCTGGCGATCTACCCGACGGTGATCGCGCCGCTCTTCAACCGGTTCACGCCGCTCGATGACCCCGCGCTCAAGGGCCGCATCGAAGCGCTGCTCGCGCGCTGCGGGTTCCGCGCCAAGGGTCTGTTCGTCATGGACGGGTCGCGCCGCTCGAGCCACGGCAACGCCTACTTCACCGGCCTCGGCGCCGCCAAGCGCATCGTCTTCTTCGACACGCTGATCCAGCGGCTCGCGCCGCCGGAGATCGAGGCGGTGCTCGCGCACGAGCTCGGCCACTTCAAGCGCCGGCACATCATCAAGCGCATCGTCTTGGTCGCAGCGGTGAGCCTCGCCTTCCTCTATCTTCTCGGGTATCTTATCGAACAACAGTGGTTCTTCCGCGCGCTCGGCGTCGAGACGCGCACCACCGCGCTCGCGCTGCTGCTCTTCTTCATGGTGCTGCCGGTGTTCACGTTCCTGCTGCAGCCGCTCGCGAGCCTCTACTCGCGCAGACACGAGTACGAGGCGGACGCGTACGCCGCCGGCCATTCCGATGCCGCCAGCCTGGTGCAGGCGCTGGTCAAGCTCTATCAGGACAACGCCGCCACGCTCACGCCCGATCCGGTCCATTCGGCGTTCTACGATTCGCATCCGCCCGCAGCGCTGCGGATCGCACGCCTCCAGGCATCCAAGCAATAGGGAGTCTCCGATGAGCAATCTCGCCGCCAGACGCTGCAAGCCTTCGGTGACCAAGCTCGCGCGGAGCGAGGCGGGCCGGCTTCTCGGGGAGCTGCCGGGCTGGCTGCTCGAGGGCGATGCGCTGGTGAAGATCTTTGCGTTCAAGAACTACTACGAAACGATGGCCTTCGTGAACGTGGTCGCTTGGATCGCGCACCGCGAGGACCACCATCCAGAGCTCTCGGTCGGGTACAACACGTGCCGCGTCCACTACAGCACGCATTCGGTCGGCGGCCTGTCGGAGAACGACTTCGTCTGCGCCGCGAAGATCGAGGCGGCGCTCGCGGTCTGACGGCGGTGCCTCGCGACGCCGGCGTGATCGTCGCCGCGCACGGCCGCCACTACGTCGTCGAGACCGGCGCGGGCGCGCTGGTGCGCTGCGTGCCGCGCGGCAAGCGCAGCGTGTTCGCCTGCGGCGACCGCGTGTCGTTCGCGCCCGCCGGCGGCGATGCCGGCGTGATCGAGTCCGCAGCGCAGCGCAGCTCGCTCTTCCTGCGGGCCGCACCGCATCGGCAGAAGCTGATCGCCGCCAACGCCACCCAGGTGGCGGTGGTGGTGGCCGGCGAGCCGAGCTTCTCGGACGAGCTCGTCTGCCGCATCCTCGTCGCCGCCGAGAGCCAGGCGATCCCGGTGATGGTCGTGCTGAATAAGACCGACCTCGCGGAGCTTGCCCGGGCAGCACGCGAGCGACTCGCCCCGATCGAGCAGGCGGGCTATTCAGTGCTGGCGGTGAGCGCCCGCGGCGACGTCGCGCCGCTCGCCGCGCGCCTCGCAAGCGAGGCGACGGTGCTGCTCGGTCAGTCCGGCATGGGTAAGTCGACGCTGGTGAACGCGCTGGTGCCGGGCGTAGCGGCGCGCACGCAAGAGATCTCGACGTTTCTCGATTCGGGGCGCCACACCACGACCTCGACCCGGCTGTATCGCCTTCCCGGCGGCGGCGCGGTCGTCGATTCCCCGGGCTGCAGGGCTTCGGGCTCGCTCACCTGGCGCCAGAGCAGATCGAGCACGCCTTTCCTGAGCTCCGCCCGCTCGCGGGCCGCTGCCGGTTCGGCGACTGTCGCCACCGCACCGAGCCCGGCTGCGCGGTTCGCGCCGCGGTCGCGGCGGGCGAAGTGCATCCGCGGCGGCTCGAGCTGCTGCACCGGATCCTGGCGGCGGAGGGCTCGCCGTGACCCGCTGGCCGAGCGCGCGCGCGCACGGTACCGGCCGATGACGCCGCGCATGCGCAAGCCGCTCGTCGTGTCGCTCGACACGCTTGAGGGTGCATCACCTCAAGAACGTGCTCGAAGCCGAAGGGATCCGCTGCTACCTGCGCAACGAGCTGCTCACTCGCCTCGCGGGCGAGATTCCGTTCACCGAGTGCGCGCTCGAGCTGCACTTGGTCGACGAAGCCGACCGCTGGCGCGCCGAGCGCCTCCTCGAGGATTGGCGCCGCGCCGCGCCCGGCACGGCGCCGCCGTGGGCTTGCGACGCCTGCGGCGAGCAGCTCGAGGTGCAGTTCACCGCGTGCTGGCGGTGCGGCCGGCCGCGCGCGCGATAGGCGCCGGCCCGATGCGCTGGCTCAGGCGAGCGCGGCGGTCAAGCTCAGCACCAGCAGCAGCGCGAGCCACGCGACCAGCGAGCGCCAGAGGAGCCCGATCGCGGAGTCGAGGAACGCCGTGTCCGCGTCCTCGCCGGCCCCGAGTTCGGGCCGCTCTTCCATGCGTCCGGCCGCCGCAAAGCCGCCGCCGAGCCGCACGCCCATCGCGCCCGCACCGGCCGCCAGTACCACCCCGAGCAGCGGATCGACCCAGCGCCCGGCCTGGGTGCGCCAGCAGTACAGAGCGTCCTCGAAATCGCCCACGACAGCGAAAGTGAGCGCAGTGGCCCGCGCCGGCACCCAGTCGATCGCGGCGAAGGCGCGGCGCGCGAACGCGCCGAACTCGGTGACGTCGGGATCGGGACGCGCACCCCAGTGGCGCGCGAGAAACGCGGCCGCCCGGTACAGGACGGCGCCGGCCGGCCCCGGCAGGACGACGAACCAGAGCGCCGGCGCGAGGACGTGTCGGTACGCGACGGCGAGCGCATCCTCGATCGCGAGACGCGACACCTCGGACGCGGAAAGCGCCGAGCAGTCGTGGCCGCGGAACTCGGCCAGAGCGCGCCGCGCGCCCTCGAGATCGCCCTCGCGCAGCGCGCGCTGGATCTCCGAGAAACGGTGGCTCTGCTGGCGAAAGCCGATCGTCGCGTACAGCACCGCGACGTTGAACGCGAGACCGAGCAGCGGGCTGACCGCGTACAACGCGCCGTAGAGTATCCAGGTTACGACCAGCGTCGGAACCACTGCAGCGAACCACGCCAGCACGCCCGGCATCGGCTGGCCCACGTTGAGCTGGCGCTCGAGGAAGCCGGCGTAGGCCGCCATCGGCGCGAAGACCGCCCGTCGGTCGACGAGCGGCCGCCACTGCTCGAGCAGCAACGCTAGCGTAAGCGAAAGAAACGACATGGGAGATGCGCGGTACGCGACGCCGGTGGAGGCTGCTCCGCAGCGAAGATATCATAGCGACGCCGCCGGCCGGCGCGCGCCGCTGCAGCGACATGCCACTTTTCGAACAGCCGGATGACACACTCGAGCGCGACAATTCCGGCCTGAATCACCCCACATCCCGCTTGACGAGACTCACATGAATCGCATCCTCGCATCGGCCGGCACCGCCGCCACCGCGCTCGGGCTATTCGCGCCCGCCGCGTTTGCCGCCGCGGTCGAACACTTCGCGCCGCAGGGCGAGGCGAAAGGCGTGCGGCAGGTCACCGCGCGGTTCACGGCACCCATGGTGCCGTTCGGGGACCCGCGCACGCTCGCGCCGTTCGACATCGACTGCCCGGCGCGCGGACGCGGGCGCTGGGCCGATGCGCGCAACTGGGTCTTCGACTTCGACGCCGACCTGCCAGCCGGACTCTCCTGCACATTCGCGCTCAAGCCCGGCACGGTCGCGCTCGACGGCACCGCGCTCGACGGCGCGTCGCGCTTCTCGTTCACGACCGGCGGCCCTGCAGTCCGGCGCACGCTGCCGCACGAGGGCGCACTGGTGGACGAGCAGCAGGTCTTCATCCTCGCGCTCGACGCGCCGGCGCGTGAAGCGTCGATCGTCGAGCATGCGCACTGCGCGGTCGAGGGCATCAACGAGCGCATCGGCGTGAGGGTGCTCGCCGGCGAGGAGAAGGACGCGATCGTCGCGCAGCGCGGCGTCCTCGGCGAGCGCTTCTATCGCCAGGTCTTGCAGTCCACGCCTGACCAGGTCCTGCCGCACATCCGCGCGCGGCAGGACGCCGCGCTGCCGCTCGCCGTGGTGCAGTGCCGACGCACGCTCCCGAACGGCGCGCAAGTGCGCCTGGTCTGGGGTAGCGGCATCGCGGCCGAAAGTGGAGGCAAAGTCGGCGTCGCCACGCGCGCCGACCAGGCGCTCGCCTTCCGCGTGCGCGAACGCTTCCTCGCCGAGTTCAGCTGCACCCGCGTTAACGCGCAGGCGCGGTGCGTGCCGGCGCTGCCGATGGCGCTCGGCTTCTCGGCGCCGATCCCGCGCGCGGCCGCCGAGCGCATCCGGCTGCGCGCCGAAGACGGCAGCGTGCGCGCCGCGCACGTCGCGGGGGACGGGGCGCCCTTCGTGGACGGCGTCACGTTCGCGGCACCTCTGCCCGAGCGCACGCGCTTTCGCGTCGAACTGCCGGAGGGACTGCGTGACGACGCCGGTCGCGTGCTCGCCAACGCGTCGAGCTTTCCCCTGGCGGTGGCGACCGACGAGGCGCCGCCGCTCGCGAAGTTCGCCGCGCGCTTCGGCATCCTCGAGCTCGCCGAGGGCGGCGTGCTGCCGGTGACGCTGCGCAACCTCGAGCCCCAGCTCGCCGGCCGCGCTCTCGCAGTGGCGGCTGCCGACGCCACCGCGATCCCGGGCCGCGTCCTCGCCACCCGCGAGGACCGCCAGGTGATCGAGTGGATCAAGCGCCTGAACGAGGGCGGCCGGCCGCGCTACCGGCGCGACCCGGGCAGCCGGCGCGACGTCGGCCGCGAAGGCGAGTTCTCCGTGTTCGACGATACCACCGCCACCCAGACGCTCAGCGTGCCGAAGCCGAACGGCGCAGAGGCGTTCGAGGTCGTGGGGATACCGCTGCGCGAGCCGGGCTTCCACGTCGTCGAGCTCGCAAGCCCCCGGCTCGGCGCCACGCTGCATGGCGAGGCAAAGCCCTACTACGTCGCCACCGGCGCGCTGGTGACCACCCTCGCCGCGCACTTCAAGCGCGGCCGCGAATCCTCGCTCGTGTGGGTGACCACGCTCGACCGCGGTCGGCCGGTAACCGACGCCGCGGTCGCGGTGCGAGACTGCCGCGGGCGCGCCCTGTGGGAAGGCGTGACCGGCGCCGACGGCGTCGCACACATCGCCGCGGCGCTGCCCGCGGAGCACGCGCTACCGCACTGCGAGCACTTCCCGGCCGGCTACTTCGTCAGCGCGCGCACCGCCGGCGACATGACCTTCGTGCTCTCGGCGTGGAGCGACGGCATCCAGCCGTGGCAGTTCAACCTTCCCACGGGCACCTACGGCGGCCCGCTCATCGCGCACACCGTGCTCGATCGGACGCTCTTCCGTGCCGGCGAGACCGCCAGTATGAAGCACTTCCTGCGGCGTCACACGCGCGAGGGCATCGGGCACGTCGCCGAGCGCGAGCTGCCGACGCGCGCCCTCGTTCGCCACCAGGGCAGCGGCGAGGAGTCCGAGCTCGCACTCGAGTGGAATGCGGCCGGCACCGCCGAGAGCCGCTGGCCGATCCCCAAGGAGGCGAAGCTGGGCACCTACACGATCGCCTTCGAACTCGGCCGCCACCGCCGCATCCAGGGCGGGAGCTTCCGCGTCGAGGCCTTCCGGGTCCCGACGATGAAGGCGCTCGTGCAGGGACCGAAGACGCCGCTGGTCAACGCGACTGCGGTCGAGCTCGATCTCCTCGTCGCGTATCTCTCCGGCGGCGGTGCCGGCTACGCGCCGGTCAAGCTGCGCAGCCAGGTGCAGCCGAAGTCCGTGTCCTATCCCGACTATCGTGACTTCGTCTTCGGTGGCAGCGAGGTCGTCGAGGGCGTGGTTCAGCAGCGCAGCTACGACGGGCTCGACGAGGACGAGGAGGCCGGCGCCGCGGCGGGGCGCCCGCCGGCGGCCGCCTCGCGCATGAGCTACCCCTCACGCTCGATCAGGCCGGTGCCGCGCGCGCGAAGCTGGACCAGCTGCCGGCCGTGAAGGTGCCGCACGATCTCGTGGTGGAGATGGAGTACCAGGACGCGAACGGCGAGACGCTTTCCGCCGCGACGCGCGTCGCTCTGTGGCCCGCGCGGGTGAATCTCGGCATCCGTACCGAGGGGTGGGCGGCCGCGAAGGACGCCGTGCGCTTCCAGGTCGTGGCGCTCGACCTCGCCGGCAACCCGGTCGCCGGCGCGGACGTCGCCGTGGATGTATTCGGGCGCACGCACTACTCGCACCGCAAGCGGCTGATCGGCGGCTTCTACGCCTACGAGGACTACACCGAGACGAAGAAGATCGGCGACTCGGTCTGCGCCGGAACGACGAATGCCCAGGGCCTGCTCGTCTGTCGGCTGAAGACCGCGGTCGCCGGCGAGGTGATCCTGCGTGCGCGCGCGCCCGACGGCGCCGGTAACTTCGCCGCGGCCAGCCGCGCCGTCTACGTCGTCGGCGCCGACCGCTGGTGGTTCCGGCAGGGCGCGAGCGACCGGATGGACGTCGTGCCCGAGCGCAAGCGCTACGAGCCGGGCGACACGGCGCGGTTCCAGGTGCGCATGCCGTTCGCCGAGGCGACGGCACTCGTCACGCTCGAGCGCGAGGGGGTGATCGAAACGCACGTGCGGCGGCTCGCGGGCACGAGCCGATCGTCGAGCTACCGGTGCAGGGCGCGCACGCCCCGAACGTGTACGTCTCGGTGCTCGCCGTGCGCGGGCGCGTGGCGCCGTCGCCGGTGCCGCTCGCCGATCTCGGCGCGGGCGCCTTCGGACTCGGCACGACGTTCGGCGCGCTGGCCCAGCGCGACGCGGCACGCGACATCCGCCCCAGGGCGACCGTGGATCTGGGAAAGCCCGCGTTCCGGCTCGGCATCGCCGAGATCAACGTCGGCTGGGCCGCACACGAGCTCGCGGTGGACGTGCGTCCGGACCGCGCGACCTACCGCGTACGAGAGACCGCGACGGTGCGCGTGGCGGTGAAGCGTCCCGGCGGCGCGGTGCCGCCGGCGGGCACGGAGATCGCGCTCGCCGTGGTCGACGAAGGCCTGCTCGAGCTCGCGCCGAACGGGTCGTGGCGGCTGCTCGAAGCGATGATGCAGCGGCGCGGACTCGAGGTGGCGACCGCGACCACGCAGATGCAGGTGGTCGGCAAGCGCCATTACGGCAAGAAGGCCGCCGCGCCCGGTGGCGGCGGCGGACAGCGGGCCAGCCGCGAGCTCTTCGACACGCTCGTCCTGTGGCGCGGCCGTGTGGCGCTCGACGAACGCGGCGAGGCCCGCGTCGAGGTGCCGCTGAACGACTCGCTCGGCGCATTCCGGATCGTCGCGGTGGCGAGCGGCGCGAGCGGGCTGTTCGGGACCGGCGCGGCGACCATCCGCACCACGCAGGACCTCATGCTGCTCGCCGGACTGCCCGCTGTGGTGCGTGAAGGCGATCGGTTCCGCGGCGCGTTCACCGTGCGCAACGCGAGCGGCCGGAAGCTCGCGGTGGAACTCGCCGCGGCAGCGCGCGCGGGTGACGCCGCGCTCGCGGAGCTCCCGCCGCAGTCGCTCGAGCTCGCGCCCGGCGAGGCGCGCGAGGCCGGGTGGAACGTGACCGCGCCGGGCGGCGCGAGCGCGGTCGCCTGGGATGTTTCCGCGCGCGAGCGCGGCGGCGACGCCGCCGACCGGATCAGGGTCGCGCAGAAAGTGGTCGCCGCCCATCCGGTGCGCACGTTCCAGGCGACGCTCGTCCAGCTCGACCGGCCGTTCCACCTGCCGGTCGCGCTCCCGGACGGCGCGATCCGCGGCCGCGGCGGCATCTCGGTCGGTTTCCTCGCCCGGCTCGGCGACGACCTCGCCGGCGTGCGCGAGCACATGTCGCTCTATCCGTTCACCTGTCTCGAGCAGCGCGCCTCGCAGGCCGTGGCGCTGCGCGACGCCAAGCGGTGGGCGAGCGTCATGAACGCGCTGCCGAGCCACCTCGACGGCGACGGGCTCGCGAAGTACTTCGCCTCCGACCGGCTCGAAGGCAGCGACGTGCTGACGACCTACTTCCTTGCGGTCTCGCACGAAGCCGGCTGGGCGATTCCGGACGCCGCGCGCGAGCGCATGCTGCAAGGGCTCGCCCGCTTCGTCGAAGGCCGCGTGCTGCGCTACGGCCGCCTGCCGACGGCGGACCTCTCGATCCGCAAGATCGCGGCGATCGAGGCGCTCGCGCGCCACGGGCGCGCGCAGCCGCGCATGCTCGACTCGATCGCGATCGAGCCGGAACTGTGGCCCACTTCGGCCGTGCTCGACTGGCTGAACCTGCTCGATCGCATGCCCGGACTGGGCGACCGGGCAGCGCGGCGCGGTGATGCGGAGCACATCGTGCGCGCGCGGCTGAACTTCCAGGGCACGACCATGGGCTTCGCAACCGAGCGGGGCGACGCGTTGTGGTGGCTGATGATCTCCGGCGACGTGAACGCGGTGCGCGCCGTGCTCGCGCTCGTCGACGCGCCGGCGTGGCGCGAGGACCTGCCGCGCATGGCGCGCGGCGCGCTCGGGCGGCGCGTGCGCGGCCACTGGAGCACCACCACCGCAAACGCCTGGGGCGTGCTCGCGATGGAGAAGTTCGCCGAGAGGTTCGAGGCGACGCCGGTGGCGGGCGCCACGATTGCGGCGCTCGCCGGCGAGCGGCGACGGCTCGACTGGCGGCATGCGCCGGAGGGCGGTGCGATCGACTTCCCGTGGCCCGCCGGGCAGATCGCGCTCGCGCTCGCGCACGAGGGCGGCGGAAGGCCGTGGGCGACGGTCGCGAGCCGCGCCGCAATCCCGCTCCGGGCGCCCTTGTCCAGCGGGTACGCGATAAAGCGTACGGTCGCGCCGGTCGAGCGCAAGACCGACGGCGAGTGGTCGCGCGGCGACGTGCTGCGGGTCACGCTCGAGCTCGAAGCGCAGTCGGATATGACTTGGGTGGTCGTGAGCGATCCGATTCCGGCCGGCGCGGCGATTCTGGGCACCGGCCTCGGGCGCGACGCGCAGCTCCCCGCCCGCGGCGAGCAGCGCGCCGGCTCGGTCTGGCCGGCGTACGAGGAGCGCGGCTTCGAGGCGTTCCGCGCGTACTACGAGTTCGTCCCCAAGGGAAAGTGGAAGGTCGAGTACACCGTGCGCCTGAACGCCGAGGGCGAGTTCGACCTCCCGGCGACGCGGGTCGAGGCGATGTACGCGCCGGAGATGTTCGGCGAGTTCCCGAACGCCAGGATGATCGTAAAGGCGCGCTAGGAATGTCCCGCACGACCGCGTGCACCCGTCTGCTCGTCGCGCTCGTGCCGGCCGCCGCCGCGCTCGCGTCACCGCCGACGCTGGAGGAGGTCCGCGCGCGCTACACGCCCTCGGAGGCGGTCCTGCTCGACCGCCACGGCGCACCGCTCGCCGAGCTGCGGGTCGACCGCTCATCGCGCCGTCTCGACTGGGTGCCGATCGGCGAGATCTCGCCCGTGCTGCAGGCGGCGGTCATCGCGGCCGAGGACCGGCGCTTTCATGCGCACGGCGGCGTCGACTGGCGCGCGGTCGCGGCCGCGGCGTGGGACAACCTGCGGCGCGACCGCGCCCGCGGCGCCAGCACGATCAGCATGCAGCTCGCCGCGTTGCTCGACGAGCGGCTGCGCGCTCTCGCGCGGCGGGCGCTCGCTCGCCCAGAAGTGGCGCCAGGCCGGTGCGGCACGCGCGCTGGAAGCGCGCTGGACGAAGGCCGAGATCCTCGAGGCCTACCTCAACCTGACGAGCTTCCGCGGCGAACTGGTGGGCGCGCACGCGGCGGCGCGCGGACTGTTCGGCAAGCATCCCTCCGGGCTGGACACCGACGAGGCGCGCCTGCTCGCGGCGCTCGTCCGCGCGCCGAACGCCGGCGCACGCGCCGCCGCCCGCCGTGCCTGCGCGCTCGCCGCGCGCATGGAAGCTGCGGCCGACTGCGCGCGGCTCGAGGCGCTTGCGGCGGTCGCCCTCGCGGGGCGGCAGCCGCTCGCCTCGCGCCTCGACGCCGCCCCGCATCTCGCGCGCGCGCTGCTCGAGCGGCCGGGCGCGCGCGTCGCCACTACGCTCGACGGCGCGCTGCAGCGCGCAGTGCGCGACACCCTGCTCAGGCATCTGCTCGAGCTCGCCAAGCACAACGTCGAGGACGGCGCCGTGCTGGTGCTCGACAACGCCTCCGGCGAAGTGCATGCCTACGTCGCCTCGAGCGGAGCGCTCTCCTCAGCGGCGCACGTGGACGGCATCACCGCGCGTCGCCAGGCCGGCTCGACGCTCAAGCCTTTCCTCTACGCGCTCGCGATCGAGGAGCGCTGGCTCACCGCCGCGTCGATCCTCGACGACTCGCCGCTGCACGTCGCGACGCCGGTCGGCCTCTACGTGCCGCAGAACTACGATCGCGACTTCAAGGGGCCGGTGACCCTGCGCACGGCGCTCGGCGCCTCGCTGAACGTGCCCGCGGTGCGCACGCTGCTGCTCGCCGGGTTCGAGCGCTTCCACGAGCGGCTGCTCTCGCTCGGCTTCGCGAGCCTCACCGAACCGGCGGCACATTACGGCTACGCGCTCGCCCTCGGCGGCGCCGACGTCACGCTGCTCGAGCTCGCCAACGCTTATCGCACGCTCGCGAACGGCGGCGAATGGTCGCCCGTCCGCATCACGCCCGGCGCGCCTGATGCGCGCCGTCGCGTCGTGTCGGCCGGCGCGGCGCACGTGATTAGCGATATCCTCGCCGACTCCGGCGCCCGCGCACCCACCTTCGGTCTCGCGAGCGCGCTCGACCTGCCCTTCCGCGCGGCGGTCAAGACCGGCACCAGCAAGGACATGCGCGACAACTGGGCGGTCGGCTTTTCCGACCGCTACACGGTCGCCGTCTGGGTCGGCAACTTCTCCGGGAGCCCGATGTGGGACGTGTCGGGTGTGTCGGGCGCGGCACCGGTGTGGAACGCAGTGATGCGCCACCTGCACCGCGACGCGCCGGGCGGGCCGCCGCCGGCGCCGCCCGCGGACGTACGGCGGGCCCGGGTGCGGTTCGCGCCCGCGATCGAGCCCCCACGCACCGAGCTATTCCTCGCCGGCACCGAGACCGCCGTCGTGCGGTTTGCGACCGATGCGCGCCCCCGCATCGCATACCCCGGCCACGGCGCAATCCTCGCGCTCGATCCGGACATTCCCGCCGCACAGCAGCGGATCGCGCTCGCCGCGACGACGCCGCGCGACGGCTTCGCATGGAAGCTCGACGGCGAGCGGCTTGGCGCGGCCAGCACGCCCGCCCTGTGGCGGCCGCGGCCGGGGCGGCACCGGCTCGCACTCATCGACGAGCACGAGCGCGAAGTGGACGTCGTCGGCTTCGAGGTGCGCGGCGGAGGTGGAAGCGGCCGCTGACCCGACCTAAGCGGCGAGCAGGGATCGCGCCCAGGCGAGGATTGGCTGCAGGCGCGCCGGCAGCAGGCGCTCGGCCTCGGCCGGCGTGACCCAGCGCGACGCGTAATGCTCCGGCCGGCCGAGCCCGGAACTCACCGGCAGCGTGACCGCCTCAACGCGGGATTCGGCAAGGTAGTACCGCGCGACCCTGTTGCCGGCGTACGGCGCCGTCTCGCGATACGCTTCGCCCCGGGAAAACGCGAGGTCGTCGATCCCGGCCTCCTCGCACACCTCGCGCACCGCCGCGGCGCGCGGCGCCTCGCCCGGCCCGGATCAGACCCTTCGGGAAATCCCAGTTGCGATGGGCCAAAGGAGCAGCAACCGCCAGCCGCCGGTCGTGCGCCGCACGACCACCGCCCCGGCCGCGCACTCGCCCGCGCCGCCGCGGCCCGTCCGGCTCACGCGGTCCCCAGGCCGCTCCGCTTGACTGCGAGGACCGTCGCGAGCGGCACGAGTAAGCCGATCGCCATGACCGCGAGGAGCAGCACGCCGAGATCGCCGTAGTCGGCCGGCACCGTCACGGCACCGCTCGCGCGGTCCTTCACCTCGCGGGTCACGACGAAGATCGTATTCAGGTACTTCGTGCCGAGCTGCGAGAGCGCGAGCGCGAGATTCGTGAACGATGCCATCACCGCGAAGAAGGTCGCCTTGAGGTCGTCGGGCGCCGAGTTCGCGATCCAGGCGAGCATCGGGATCATCGCGATCTGGCCGAACGGCGCCGAGATCGCCTGGTCGATCACCGCGATGAAGCGCGCGTCGACCACGCCGCCGGTGCGCGCGGCGGTCCACTCGTGCAATCCGTAGTACATGCCGACGTTCGGCAGCATCAGGAACGTACCCACGACCGTCAGGAACGCCACGATGTAAGAGATCGAGTGGTCGGCCATGAAGCGCCGGAAGATGAACATACCGAGCAGCGTCAGCGAGCTCGCGATCAGCGACAGCTTCGAGAGGAACTGTTGGTCGAAACCGAGCTCGTCGATCGCCCACCAGCCGTACCCGGGGCCGGCGTCGGGCGTCGAACGGTAGACGAAGATCACGATCGCGGTGCCGAGCAGCAGCCGCCGCGCGTCCGGCGCGAGCGCGCGCATCAGCCGCACCATCAGGAACGCGATGATGCCGAGCGAGCCGGCGAAGATGATCTCCTGGTTATAGGGCACCTCGGCGAGGCCCATCGTGATGGTGAAGACCACGAAAACCAAGCTGCCGCCGAGAATCCACCAGTTCGGCGCCGGCGCGGCGGCCCGCACCGAGACGACGTCGAGCGCCTCGCGCCAGGACATGCCGCGGTCGCGCATGGCGCGGGCGCGCCGCAGCTTGAGCCAGCCACCCAGCACCACGCCGAGCACCGACACCGCCGGGATCGCGAGCGCGTACTCGTGGATCCGGACGTAGACCGCGACTTTCTCGGCCTCGGCCATGCGCTCGACGCCACTGAAGAGGATCACGTTCGCCAGCGCCACCACGATGCTGCCGCCGATGATCGCGACCCGGCCGAGCGTCTGCATCGTCGTGTGCATCAGCTGAGCCGCGCCGGCGCCACCGCCCGCCCATCGAGATCGACGCGCGGCACCGCCTCGACGGTCATCGCGTCGGCGACCACGTCCTGCATGACGAAGCCGACCGGCGCGAGCAGCGCGCTCACCACGAACCAGGCCTCGACCGACATCGCCCGGCGCATGGCCTCGGTGTGCGCGAGCAGCCCGATCATGATGAGGAGGCTCGCGGCGATCAGGCCCGCGCCGACGAAGACGAAGCCCGCCTTCCAGCGCCACAACAGGTCGACCAGGTGGCCGAGCGGCATCTTCAGCGCCCACGGGATACCGGCCCAGAACCCGAGCGCGGCGAGGAACGCCGCCGAGAGTCCAAGGTAGTCCTTGACGAAGAAAACGCCGACGATGCCGGTGAGCCCCGAGATCCCCGCGGCGACGTACACCATGAGCGGCGGCAGGTACGACAGACGCAGCTCGCGGCCGAGCTCGATGAAGTTGCGGTCGATCCAGCGGTAGAGAGGCGCAAGCATCCGACGCACCCAAGGCGTGAGCGAAAGACCGCGCATCATATGCGAAGGCGCGCGATGCGGCGCGCCGCCCGCCGGCGTCCTACCGCGTGAGAAAGCGGTAGAGGTTCATCAGCATCCCGGCGGTCGCGCCCCAGATGTAGTACGGGCCGTAGGGCATGGCGTAGTACTGCCGCTCCATGCCCTGCGCGATGACGCTGTTGCGCTGGTGATTGGCGGGGTCGAGCAGGAACGCGAGCGGGACCTCGAACACCTCGGCCACCTCGAACGCGTCCGGCTGCAGCTCGAACGGCGGCCTGACCAGGCCGACTACCGGCGTGACGCGGTACCCGGTCACCGTCACGTACTCCGAGAGCGTGCCGAGCACTTCGATGCGGCCCGGGTCGAGGCCGATCTCCTCGGCCGTCTCGCGCAGCGCCGTGTCGAGCGCCGACTCGTCCGGCTCCGCGCGCCCGCCGGGAAAGCTGATCTGCCCGGCGTGGTCGTGAAGGTGCGCGGTCCGACGCGTGAAGAGCACCGTGAGCTCGGCGGCGCGGTCGACCACCGGGACCAGCACAGACGCCGGGCGAATCGGGCCGTCGCGGCGGAAAAGATGGCCGTCGCCCGTGGTGAGCGGCTCGAGCGCGTGCTGTGCGCCGAAGCGGTCGCGCAGCCACTGGGCGTCGGGAAGGCGGGGGGATCCGGGCGCGTTCATCTGCGATAGCTCGCGGCGGGTGCCGAGCATGCGAGATTGTACCCCGGCCGCGCGGCGCCGCATCATCCGCGGGAGCGCTGCGGCGTGCGGTGTTGCGCGCCACGGGGGATGCGGCGCCGCGCCGGGTGTCGCGAGCGCCATTCGCCCCGCCGCTCGGTGCGGGGCGCGCGCAACCGCGCGGGGAAGGCGCAAACGGCTCCCAAACCTCGTTCGCAGCCGCGCCGATCGCGCGCTCGCCGGACAACTCGCGCACCGCTTTCCGGCCCGGACGACGACCGACGCGGAGCTCAGGGGATCAGCAGCGTCGAGCCGGTGGTCTTGCGCGACTCGAGGTCGCGGTGCGCCTGCGCCGCGTCCTTGAGTGCATAGCGCTGGTTGATCTCGATCTTCACCTTGCCGGCGAGCACCACGTCGAACAGCGCGTTCGCGCTCGCCACCATGGCCTCGCGCTTGGCGTTGTAGGTGTTCAGCGTCGGGCGCGTGAGGAAGAGCGAACCCTTCGACTGTAGCAGGTTGATGTCGAACGGCGGCACCGGACCCGACGAGGCGCCGAACACGACCAGCATCCCGAACGGCTCGAGGCAGTCGAGCGAGCCCATGAAGGTGTCCTTGCCGACCGAGTCGTAGACGACCGGGACGCCCTTGCCGCCGGTGATCTCGCGTACGCGCGCCGTGAAGTTCTCGCGGGTGTAGACGACGGTGTGCTCGCAGCCATGCGCCCTGGCGAGCGCAGCCTTTTTCGTCGGATCCGGCGGTGCCGATCACGGCGACGCCGAGCGCTTTCGCCCACTGGCACAGGATCAACCCTACGCCCCCGGCCGCGGCCTGCACGAGGATGGTCTGTCCAGCCTGCACCTTGTAGGTCCGGCGCAGCAAGTACTCCGCGGTCATACCCTTCAGCATCATCGCCGCGGCCTGCTCGAAGCCGATCCCGTCCGGAAGCTTCACGACCCGGTCGGCTGGCATCAGACGCAGCTCGGCGTACGCGCCGAGCGGCGCAGCGGCGTAGCCGACTCGGTCGCCGACCTTCAGGTCGGCGACACCCGGTCCGACCGCCTCGACCACGCCGGCGGCCTCCGACCCGAGGCCGCTCGGCAGCTCGATCTTGTAGAGGCCCGAGCGCTGATAGGTGTCGAGGTAGTTGAGCCCGATCGCGTGGTTGCGGATACGGATCTGGCCGGCGCCCGGATGGCCGACCTGCACTTCCTGGAACTGGAGCACCTCCGGTCCGCCGGTCTTCTCGAAGCGGATCGCTTTCGCGGTCGTGGTCATGCTTCCTCCTGTTCTTCGCTGCGGCGACAGCGCTGCGCCTTGGTTGCGTGGGGGATCAATGGTGCAGGGTCGGAGGCGTCGCGGTCAACGGCGCGACGCCGTGCGGCTCACCACGGGATCGGGCGCCGGTCCTTGAAGAATCCGCCGCTCGGACCGTCGTCCGGGAGCGTCGCGAGCCAGGCGATGGTGTCGGCCGCCTCGTCGACCGAGCGCGGCGCGTTCGCGCCGCCGAGCCCGGTGCGCACCCACCCGGGGGACATCGCGTTCACCTTGACGCCGCTCGCAGCGAGCTCCTGCGCCAGTATGCGGGTGAGCGCGTTCAGCGCCGCCTTCGACATGCGGTAGGCCGGACTGCCGATGCCCATATCGGCGAGCTGGCCGAGCTCGCTCGAGACGTTCACGACCCGCCCGCGCCCGCCCTGCCGCAGCAGCGGCGCGAGCGCCTGGGTTGTGCCGAGCACGCCGAGCACGTTCGTCTCCATGGTGTCGCGCACGAGCTCGGGCGCGACGTCGAGCGCCCGCGACCCGCGCGGATCGAGCAGCACGCCGGCGTTGTTCACGAGAACGTCGAGCCGGCCGAGCTCGGCCGCGAGCCACTCGCCGAGCGCGTCGGCGTCGCCGCGACTGCGCACGTCGAGCCCATGGAACCGCACGTCGAGGCCCTCGGCCGCAAGCGACGCGCAGGCCGCCTCGCCGCGCGCGCGGTCGCGCGCGGTCAGTACGACGCACATGCCCTGGCGCGCCAGCCGGCGCGCCGCACCGAGCCCGATCCCGCGGTTTGCGCCGGTGACGACGGCGACGGGTGGCGACACGGCCACGCCTCAGAGAAACAGCGCCAGCACGCCGGTGTAGCCGTACAGGCGGTCGTGCGAAACCTCGCCGTTGCAGAAGAAGCCGACCAGCGGAAACTCGCCGAGTCGGGCGCGGATGATCTCGAGCTCGGCCGAGCGCGCGCCGAACATGTGCGCGCCGCGCCCGAGGCAGGAGTAGTAGAGTCCGCCGCGCGGACGACCGCCATTGCGCCGTCCGGTCTCCTGCGCGATCGACTCGAGCATGCGCTCGAGATCCTCGCGCGCGGACTGCGCATCGCGCTTGCAGAACATGACCGGCATACCCTTCTCGACCGGCGCGCCGATCGCGATCAGCCGGTTCCTAGGGTCGATGCCGACCAGGTTGCGCACGGTGTAGTCGCCGGTGTCGGACCCGGGCACCGGGATGCCGGCATGGACAAAGCGCGCCGCCCGGCGCAGATCGCGCGCGAGCACCTCGCCAATATCCTCGAGGAAGACCTCGAGCGCAGGACGCCCGTCGAGCGACACGATGATGTTGCGCTCGCCTTCGGTCACCACGTGACGCGCCGGCGCGCCGGCGTCGAGGCCGAGCGGCGTGCAGCCCTGCGTGAGCCGCGTCACCACCGGGATCGCGGAGGACAGCACGACGCCCGAGAGCCCGCCCCGCAGCACAGCGTTGGCGACCTGGCAGCTTGCCCCGCGCGAGCTCGACAGCCCGCCGACCAGGAACCCGCTCGCCACCTTGCCCGACATGTCCTCGATCAGCCCGGGCATGTCTTGCGCACCCGGATCCCCATGCACGATCGCGAAGTGCGCCGCTTCGGCGCCGCTCGCGGTGCGCTCGCCCGCAGCGGGCGCCCGCGCCATTCCCGAGAAGACGCGGAACTCCCCGGCCGGCAGGTCGGCCAGCATCACTGCGACGGCCGGCTCGTCCATGTACTCCGTCGCGCCGGCGAGCACGCCGACGCCGACGCTGCCGACCCATTCCCCCGACACCGGTCGCATCCCGCAGGTAGCCGACCATGTCGGCGGCCTCGGCGACGAAGTGGTCGCTGAAGTACACGAAGCCGATGGTCGCGCCGGCCGGCGGCGCGCCGATCGCCGCGAGGCAGCCCTCGAGGGCCTCGCGCCAGCCTGCGCCCGGCGCATGGCCGGCGCGGAAGCTCATCGCGTCTTCTTCCCGCTGCCGTCCTGCCGGCCCGCGGGATCGCGCCGGACCCGCGCACCGGATTGCGGCGTAGGCGGCGGCTGCGGCGCCGGCGGCGACTGCAGCAGCGACCACCACGCCTCGAACGGATTTCCCCGATCGGCCGCGCTGCCGGCGTCCGCGCCCTGCGTCGCCGTCTGGCCCCCTTCCTCTCCGGCACGACGGCTCGCATGCTGGCCCAGCGATTGTTGTGCCGACTGCAGCGCCGCCAGCGTCGCCTGCTGCATCTCGAGGCCCTGGATGCTCATCTTCACGACATTGAGGTTGAGCGTCAGCCAGTGCTCGACCGACCGAAGATCGGCGATGCGCTTCTCGACGTCGGCGGGGTTCACGAGCGGCACGACCATACCGGGAAGCGGCAGCGACATCGGTGCCCACATGCGCCGCAGGAAGTCCAGTGGATCGGACGGCGGATTCTGATCACTCATCGGGAAAGCCTCCGTATGCGGCCTGGCGAGCGCGGCGGGCAAGGCGACCCCGGAAGGGATCCGTCTGACGAACGGCGGATGCGCCGACTCGCGCCCGGACCAGCGCGACGCGTCTTAGTGTAGAGCCTATCGCCGAATCGCGGCGCGGTCGGCGGCCGACGGCGTCGCGTCCGGCTCAGGCCGCAGGCGACGGTGCCTCGGTCTTGGCGTTCACGCAATCCAGCAGGTGCCACATACCGAGCGGCGCCAGGCGCGTGTTGCGCACCAGCCGCAGGGGCGCGCCGACCAGGAGATCGTCGACCGCCAGATCGGAGCGCCAGCCGAGACGCTCGCAGATCGGCGAGATCGCCCGCTCGACCATGCGCACCAGGCGGTTGCCGTTGGTGAAGTGGTTGATGATCAGAATGCGCCCGGCGGGACGGCACACTCGCGCCATCTCGCTCAGCGCGCGGCGAAAGTCCGGAATGACTGTCATGACGTAGGCCGCGACGACGACGTCGAAGCTGTCGTCGGCGAACGCCATCGCCTGCGCGTCCATCCGCAGGAGCTCCACGTTACGCAGCCCCTGCGCCTGCACCTGGCGCGCGGCCCGCGTGAGCATGCCCTCCGAAACGTCGATCCCGACCAACTGGCAGCTCCTCGGGTAGCGTGCGAGCGCGAGCCCGGTGCCGATGCCGACCTCGAGCACGCGGTCACCGGGCCGGACGTCCAGCCCTTCGGCCGCCGCAACGCGCCCCGGCTCGAACACGCCCCCGAACACGCGGTCGTAGAACCTGGCGTACCGGTCGTAAACGCGCTCAATACTGCGTGCATCCATTCTTTCGATCTCCCCTTCTTCTACAGGCCGCCGTCGACCGGACTAACCGGTCAGGAACTGCCGAACCTCGTCGCCGCGCGCCATCGCGTCGTCGTACCCGAGCCGGATCAGGGCGCCCGTGAACCCAGGCTCGAAGAGCAGGTAACTCGACAGGTTCGAGCCGTTGCGGTTCATCGCACCCACCGCCCGCAGCAGGAAGCGCACCGGGCGGGGCAGATCATACAGGTGTCGCCCCGCGATGCGCTCGATCGGCCGGGAGGGCGAGATTACCAGCACATCGACGTGCCGTAGCGGCACGCCAGAGGCGCCCAGGCGGTCCTGCGGGACCAGGCTGATCGTCCGGTTGATCCGCTGCAGGCGCTCGATGTCGACGTTCAGGCTGTCCAGGAAAATCGAGTTGAGCGCGTGGCCCGCGATCTGCGCGAGCGACGGATAGAGGTTCGAGCGCACGCGCGCGTCGGCGGTCTGACGACCGGTGCCGATTACCAGCACGCGATCGGCGCCGAGGTGCAGCGCCGGGCTGATCGGGGCGATCTGGCGCATCGAGCCGTCGCCGAAGTACTCGCGGTGGACCTTGACCGCGGGGAAAATGAACGGCAGGGCGCTCGAGGCCATCAGGATGTCGGTGTTGATCGGCGTCGCGCTGCCGACCCGCTGGGTGCGCTCCCACTCGACCGCCTCGGGCCCGCCCTGGTAGAACGACACGCTCTGCCCGGAACTGTAGCCCGAGGCGGTGACCGAGAGCGCGTACAGCGTGCCGGCGTCGATGTTCTGCTGGATGCGGCCGTAGTCCATCGTCCGGTCGAGCAGCTCGCGCAGGGGAGTGTTGTCGAGCAGCGACACCGGGTTCGCGCGGTTGAGCAGCATGAGCGCCGAGAGCCATCGGCCGCCGGTCCGAACGATGCTCCACGCGTCCGCCCGGTAAACCTGACCGACGTGGAAGTGCTCCCAGATCTCGATCAGACCGCGCACGCCTAGGGCGAAATTGTAGGCGTGAATGGCGAGCGCGGCCGCGTTGATCGCGCCTGCCGAGGTTCCGCACAGTACGGGGAACGGGTTCCACGCTGGTCTCTCGAGGATCTCGCTCACCGCGCGCAGCACGCCCACCTGGTAGGCGGCCCGCGCGCCCCCGCCCGTGAGTATCAGGCCGGTCTTCTTGCGTCCCGTCATGTCGCCTGCGCCTCGCGGAGCCCGCCCGGCGCTCCTCCCGGCCGGATCGAGCCGAGAGTGTAGCGAAACGGCGCGCGCTGACGCCAGCGCGCCGCGCGCCGGTCGGGTTACACCGGCGCGTGCGCGGCATTCGCCTCGACCACGGTGTAGGCAGCCATGTTGACCAGCCGCCGCACGGTCGCCGAAGGCGTGACGATATGCACCGGCGCAGCCGCGCCGAGCAGAATCGGACCGACGGTAATGCCGTCGCCGGCGGCCGTTTTCAACAGGTTGAAGGAGATGTTTGCCGCCTCGAGCGTCGGCATGACGAGCAGGTTCGCCTCGCCCTTCAGTCGCGAGTTCGGAAACGCCGCATTGCGCACCTGCTCCGAGAGCGCGGCGTCGCCGTGCATCTCGCCCTCGACCTCCAGGTCGGGGGCAATGCGCCGGATGAGGGCAAGCGCCTCGCGCATCTTGCGCGCGCTCGGCGCGTCGCTAGTACCGAAGCTCGAATGAGAAAGCAGCGCAGCCTTCGGCGCGACGCCGAAGCCGCGCACCACCTCGGCAGCGAGCACGGTCATCTCGGCAACCTGTTCGGCGGTGGGATCGAGGTGCACGTACGTGTCGCAGATGAAGACCGTGCGCTTCGGCAGCATCAGCACGTTCAGCGCGTAATAGTGCTTGACTCCGGAGCGGCGCCCGATGATCTGGTCGACGTAATGCAGGTGCAGGCCGTGCGTGCCGAACGTCCCGCAGATCATCCCGTCGGCGTAACCCTTGTGGATCATCATCGCGCCGATCGCGGTGGCGCGCCGCCGCATCTCGATCTTCGCGTACTGCACCGACACGCCGCGCCGCTCGGTGAGACGGTGGTACTCGAGCCAGAACTCGCGGTAGCGCTCGTCCCACTCGAGACTCACGAGCTCGAACTCGACCCCCGGCCGCAGCCGCAGCCCGTGCCGCTCGATACGCTGCGCGATCACCGCCGGACGCCCGATCAGGATCGGTCGCGCCAGGTGCTCGTCGACGATCGCCTGCGTCGCGCGCAGTACCCGCTCGTCCTCGCCCTCGGCGAACACGATGCGCCGCGGCGCGGCCTTCGCGGCGAGGAACATCGGCTTCATCAAGAGGCCGGAGTGGTAGACGAACTGCTGCAGCGCGTCGCGATAGACCCCGAAGTCCTCGATCGGGCGCGTCGCGACGCCGCTCGACATCGCGGCCTGCGCGACCGCGGGCGCGATGCTCGCGATCAGCCGCGGATCGAACGGCTTCGGAATCAGGTACTCCGGCCCGAACTTGAGGTCGCTCTGGCCGTACGCGGCGGCAACGATCTCGGACTGTTCGGCGGTCGCGAGGTCCGCGATCGCCCGCACCGCCGCGATCTTCATCGCCTCGTTGACCTGCGTCGCACCGACGTCGAGCGCGCCGCGGAAGATGAACGGAAAGCACAGGACGTTGTTCACCTGGTTCGGGTAGTCCGAGCGTCCGGTGGCGATCACCGCGTCCGGCCGCACGCGCTTTGCCTCGTCGGGCATGATCTCGGGCACCGGATTGGCAAGCGCGAGGATGAGCGGCCGGTCGGCCATCGCGGCCACCATCTCGGGCTTCAGCACGCCGCCCGCCGACAGCCCGAGGAAGACGTCCGCCTCCCCGATCACCTCGGCAAGTGTGCGCGCTTCCGTCCTGCGCGCGAAGCGCGCCTTGGCCGGGTCCATCTCCTCCCTGCGCCCCTCGTAGACCACGCCGGCGATGTCGGTTGCCCAGATGTTCTCTGGCTTCACGCCGAGCGTCACGAGCAGGTCCAGGCACGAGAGCGCCGCCGCGCCAGCGCCGGAGGTGACGAGCTTGACCTCGCCGATCGCCTTGCCCACGACGCGCAGGCCGTTCAGCACCGCCGCGCCGACGATGATTGCCGTGCCGTGCTGGTCGTCGTGGAACACCGGGATCCGCATGCGCCGGCGCAGCTCGCGCTCGACCTGAAAGCACTCCGGCGCCTTGATGTCCTCCAGATTGATCCCGCCGAACGTGGGCTCCAGCGCAGCGATGATCTCGACCAGGCGGTCGGGGTCGCGCTCGTCGATCTCGAGATCGAATACGTCGATCCCGGCGAATTTCTTGAAGAGTACGCCCTTGCCCTCCATCACCGGCTTCGCGGCGAGCGCCCCGATCGCGCCGAGGCCGAGCACTGCGGTACCGTTCGTGACCACCGCGACAAGGTTCGCGCGCGCGGTCAGCCGCGCCGCCTCGGCCGGGTCGCGCACGATCTCCTCGCAGGCCGCTGCGACGCCCGGCGAGTACGCGAGCGCGAGGTCGCGCTGGTTCACCAGCGCCTTGGTCGGCGCAATCGCGACCTTGCCGGGCGGCGACGCGCGGTGGTACTCGAGCGCTGCAGTGCGGAAGGCTTCGTCCATGGTCCGGCCGGTCGTTCAAGCGGGGTCGCGGGAATGCAACCGATTATAGGTCATGCAATACTTCCGTCTTGCGGGGGCACGCGGCGCACACCTGATCGCCGGCTCCCGCCCGGCAATGCCAGTGCGCATAGACGATACGTCCGACGTGCTGCTGGTCGTGGACGTGCAGAACGCGTTCGTGCCCCGCGGCAACCTCGCGGTGGCGCGCGGCGACGAGGTCGTCGCGATCGCGAACCGCGTCGCGCGCGCGTTCGCGAACGTCGTACTCACCCAGGATTGGCATCCCGCCGGGCACGTCTCATTCGCGTCCAGCCATCCCGGACGGCGGCCGTTCGAGAAGATCCGACTAGCGTACGGCGACCAGATCCTCTGGCCCGACCATTGCGTTCAGGGCACCCCGGATGCGGAGCTCCATGCGGGCCTCTCGATCCCCCACGCGCAGCTCATCTTGCGCAAGGGCTATCACCCTGGCGTGGACAGCTACTCGGCGTTCCTCGAGGCGGACCGGACGACCAGCACGGGGCTCGCCGGCTATCTCGCGGCACGCGGACTGCGGCGCGCGTTCCTGTGCGGGCTCGCAACGGATTTCTGCGTCGCGTGGTCGGCGACCGACGCGCGGCGGCTCGGGTTCGAGGCGCTGGTGATCGAGGATGCGTGCCGCGCGATCGACACCGAGGGGGTCGCTCGCCGCCGCGTGGCGCGAAATGGCGGCCACGGGCGTCGGCCGGATCCGCGCCGATGACTTGACGCGGTGACCGGTCACGGATGCGGTGCGGTCAGCGCTCGCGCCGGGCTTCGTGCCGCGCGCGGCACAGCCGCCCGGGCAGGCGCTCGAGCGCGGTGCGCCGGCCGCGACGGATCGGCGCGATGATGCCGGGCGCGATCGAGGCGCACGATTTTTGCCGCTAGAATCCCGCTCGACGATGCCGCACGCCCGCGCCGAAACGAGCCGCGCCGCCGTACACCTCGCCGCACGCATGGCGGACATCGAGCCGTTCCACGTGATGGAGATCCAGCGCAGGGCGTTCGAGATGGACGCGGCGGGACGGCACGTGGTGCACATGGAGATCGGACAGCCGGATTTTGCGGCACCCGCGCCGGTGATCGAAGCGGCGATCGCGGCGATGCGCCGCGAGCCGATGGGGTACGCGCCCTCGCTCGGGCTGCCTGCGCTGCGCGCGGCGATCGCGCGCTTCTACGCCGAGCGCTACGGCGTCGAGATCGGCATGGAGCGCGTGCTGGTGACCGCGGGCGCCTCAGGCGCGTTCCTGATCGCGCTCGGCGCGCTGGTCGACCCGGGCGACGAGGTGTTGATGCCCGACCCCTGCTACCCGTGCAACCGCCATTTCGTGCGGCTGTTCGGGGGCGAGGCGCGCTGCATCCCGGTCGACGAGCGCAGCGGCTACCAGCTGACGCGCGCCGAAATCGAGCGCGGCTGGGGCGCGCGCACGCGCGGCGTGCTGCTCGCCTCGCCGTCGAACCCCACCGGGACGATCATCGGAGCTCCGGAGCTCTCCGCGATCATGGACTGGGTGCACGCGCGCGGCGGGTTCGTCCTGGTGGACGAGATCTACCACGAGCTCGTCTATGGCGACCCGCAGCCCAGCGCCGCGGCGCTGTCCGACGATGTGTTCGTCGTCAACAGCTTCTCGAAGTACTTCAACATGACCGGCTGGCGGCTGGGCTGGATCGTGGCGCCGGCGCGCTACGGGCGTGCGCTCGAGCGGCTCGCGCAGAACCTGTACATCTGCGCGTCGGTGCCGGCACAGCATGCGGCGATCGCCGCGCTCGCGCCGGCGGCCCTGGCGATCTTCGAGGAGCGCCGGCGCGAGTTCCAGCGCCGGCGCGACTTCCTCGTGCCGGCGCTGCGCGAACTGGGCTTCAGGGTACCGCTCACGCCGGAGGGGGCGTTCTACGTGTACGCCGGGTGCGAGGCGTTCGACGAGGACAGCCACGCGCTCGCGCTGCGCCTGCTCGAGCGCGCCGGGGTGGCGATCACGCCAGGCATCGATTTCGGGGTTCATCGCCCCGAGCATCACGTGCGCTTCGCCTACACGCGAGCCCTGGAGGAGCTGCGCGAGGGCGTCGAGCGCATGCGCGCGGAGCTCGTGCGCTGACCGCCGCGGGAGCGGCCGTGGCCGGGCGGCCGCTACCGCAGCGCCTCGCGGACGATCTCGTCGAGCAGCCGTGCCACGTCGGCCATCCCTCTTCCCTGCGCCGGCCGCCGGTAGGCCACGTGAACGCGACCGGTCTCGCCCGCGCCCTCGGCCAGCGTGTACACCGCAATCGTGTAGGGACAATAGACGATCTGGTGCGGATCGGCCTCCATCATCGCGCGCGAAATGCGCGCGCTGCAGAACTCGAGGATCTCCGCCTTGCCGTACAGGCGGCGGGCTGCACCGACGTCCGGCGCCGTCCGATCGAGCATGTCGCCGACGTGCGCGACGCGGTCGATGACCAGGCCCTTGCCCTCGATCGCCGCGACCACGGCGTCCTTGACGTCGCCGAAGGTGCCCCGGCCGGCGGAGCGCACGATCTCGTCCGCGCCAGCGCCGGCGGTGATCGTCACGGTTGCGGCGCCGACCACCGCCGAAAGCAGGCGCGCGCGGAACGACGGCATCGCGGCGACCCGCCTCAGGCGGCAGAGCCGGACTGCCCCGGCCGTTCGACCGCCGTACCGGCCGCCTGCTGGCGCAGCCGGTCCTTCTCCGCGAGCACCTTCTGTGCGTACTGGTTCTGCGGATCTTCCGGCGCGCCTGCATACATCTGCAGCCCGCCCTGCAAATCGCCGGCGCGGCGGATGTAGTCACTCAGGATCTCGGCGCCCACACGGATGTTGGTGCGCGGGTCGAGCAGAGACTGTTCGCCACCGTGATAGGCGAGCTTGTCGAGGTGGAAGCGCGGCACGACCTGCATCAGACCCTTCGCGCCATAGGTGCTCTCGGCGATCGGGTTGAAACTCGACTCGACGGCCACCACCGCGAGGATCAGGAGTGGGTCGAGCCCGCTGCGCTGCGCGGCGTGAAATGCCTCGCTGACCAGCTCCGCCGTCACCTCGCTGGACACCCGGTACTTCCGCGCGAGATAGCCCGCGAGCACGCGCTGGCGCGGCTCGGCGAGCCGGGCCTCAACCGTCGCCGGCGCCGCGCTCGTGGCGACGTCGCGCTTCCTGTCTACTGCGGGCACCCCGGGCGCGCTCGCGGCGTCGGCGTCCTTCGGCCAGTCGGCCGGACCGCCGAGCGCCAGGAAAAGGAACGCCAGCAGCCCGAAGCCCGCGAGGCCGTTGTGGACGGCCGCGAGCAGGGTCGCACCGGCGCGCCGTGCGCGCTCCTTGATGTCGACCAGTCTCCATCTCATCCGCGCTGCCTCCAAGCTTCCACGGCCGGTGCACGATACTCGCCGGCCGCATCGGACACCGGTGCGCCGCCGCCCTGCGGGTGCACCGCCAATAGAGCCGCTCGGCGGGTGTAGTCGTTATGCGCAGTCGCCGAATGACCGCAGGGGCTGCGGCTCCGGTGACCGTAAGGCGTCCGCAGGTGGGTGCTGCTCCGGCCCCCTCGGCCGGTACCGCCACCGTCGGAATTGCGGGTCAAAGAATACCCGAAGCTGACTCGAAAATCCAGTCTAATTAGAGCCTTAGTGCGTCGGATGGACGGCAAAAAAACCAGCCGTCTCAAGGTCTTGCTGCTGCGGCGCACAATAAAAAAATTTTGGGAGGAAGGGTCCCCGGCTGGCTTTCGACCGACTGGTAAAATTCCGAGCGTCGTTCGGCAGCAATGCCGGGGACAAACACACCACATGCCGAATGTCTGCGGTCTATCCCCTGCCTGCACAGGGGACGACCGCAGACCATTCGACACCCGCCCTAAGGCCGAGACCCCCGTCGGGAAGGGCCAAGCCGCCGCAGGATTGAGGGCGCTTCTCGCCCCGGGCGCTGCCGCGGTCGACGGGGCTGCAGGAGCCCCCGCCGGCGCCGGCATTGCCGGTTTCCCTGCGGTTCTGGCCGCTTTCGCGGATCCGGCCGCCGTCTTTCTGGCGGGTCGTGCAGCTTTCTTCTTAGCCTTCTTGGCGGGCTTCTTGGCTGCTTTCTTTCTACGCGCCGCTTTCTTAGCCGGCTTCGCTGTCTTCTTCTTCTTTAATGCTTTCTTCTTGGAAGACTTCTTTTTCGCTGCTGATCTGCGCTTCTTGGACTTCTTGGCAGCTTTCTTTACGGCCTTCTTGGCCTTCTTCGCAGCCTTCTTCGCCTTCTTCTTGGTCGCCATGCTCATACTCCTTTCACGTTGTTGAACAAACACACCAGATGGACCCGGCCGTGGGGGCCGGGTATCCGCCCGCCCGAGCCAGAGCTCGTGCAGCCGAATCCTTCGACCGTCGTGCGAGGACGACGGCGCAAACAAAAATGTCGGCGCCGCGGCGGCGCCGACATCGACGTTTGGGCTCCGCGGATGCGGGAGCCATATCCGCCCTGCGTGCCATCCGCAATTCGCGGCCGCATCGCACGGAACCACGCGCCGGACGTTCTTCGCCCAGGCAGCAGGGTGCGCGCCTAATCCCAAGTGAGGGCGCCTCCCGTCTGGTACTCGATCACCCGCGTCTCGAAGAAGTTGCGCTCCTTCTTGAGGTCGGTCATCTCGCTCATCCACGGGAACGGGTTTCCCGCCCCGGGATACTGCTGCTCCACGCCGATCTGCTGACTGCGTCGATTGGCGACAAAGCGAAGATACTCCTTGAACATGGGTGCGTTCAAGCCCAATACACCGCGCGGCATCGTGTCCTCCGCGTAACGATACTCGAGGTCGACCGCTTTGCGGAAGAGTTCCGCGACCTCCTCGCGGAACTCTCGCGTCCAGAGGTGCGGATTCTCGAGCTTGATCTGGTTGATCAGGTCGATGCCGAAATTGCAGTGCATCGACTCGTCGCGCAGGATGTACTGGTACTGCTCGGCGGCGCCGGTCATCTTGTTCTGGCGGCCGAGAGCCAGGACCTGGACGAACCCGACGTAGAAGAAGAGCCCCTCCATCAGGCACGCAAACACGATCAGGCTCCTCAGCAGCCGCTGGTCGGCCTCGGCCGTGCCGGTCCGGAAGCCGGGGTCGGTGAGCGTGTCGATGAACGGGATCAGGAACTCGTCCTTCTCCCGGATGCTCGGGATCTCGTGGTAGGCATTGAACACCTCGCCCTCGTCGAGAGCCAAGCTCTCGACGATGTACTGATAGGCGTGGGTGTGGATCGCCTCCTCGAACGCCTGGCGCAGCAGGTACTGCCGGCATTCCGGCGCGGTGATATGGCGGTAGGTCCCGAGGACGATGTTGTTGGCCGCCAGCGAATCCGCCGTGACGAAGAAGCCCAGGTTGCGCCTGACGATACGCCGCTCGTCGTCGGTCAGTCCGCTGGGATCGCGCCAGAGCGCGATGTCGCGGCTCATGTTGATCTCCTGCGGCATCCAGTGGTTGGCGCACGCCGCGAGGTACTTCTCCCAGGCCCAGCGGTACTTGAACGGCACGAGCTGGTTGACGTCGGTCGCGCCGTTGATGACGCGCTTGTCCTCGATCCGGATCCGGCGCAGGTCGGCGCGCACGAAGTCCGCGGTGCGCAACCGAGCCCCCGCCGGTGTCACGGTCGGCGGGACATCCGCACCGAAGCTCAGCACCGCTCCCTGCATCCCGCCTCTCAGGCCTTGCTCGGCCGTCATCACTGACACGCCTCGCACGTCGGGTCGTCGATCGCGCATCGGCTCGGCACGGCGCTCTCGCCAGCGCCCACGTCGGCCGGCACAGCGTTCAGCTGCCCCGCCTTGACCGTCGATTTCTCGGCATGCGTCGCGCCCAATGATCGCAGGTAGTAGGTCGTCTTGAGCCCCCGCTGCCACGCGAGCTTGTATGTCTCGTCGAGCTTCCTGCCCGAGGCGCCGGCGATGTAGATGTTGAGCGACTGCGCCTGGTCGATCCACTTCTGGCGACGCCCCGCAGCCTCGACCAGCCAGCTCGGGTCGATTTCGAACGCGGTGGCATAGAGCCGCCGCAGATCCGCCGGAACGCGGTCGATGCGCGCGAGGTTGCCGTCGAAATACTTCAGGTCGGCCACCATGACCTCGTCCCACATGCCGCGCTTCTTCAGGTCGGCCACCAGGTACTCGTTCACCACGGTGAACTCGCCCGAGAGGTTCGACTTGACGTAAAGGTTCTGGTAGGTCGGCTCGATCGACGCCGACACCCCGACGATGTTGGCGATCGTCGCGGTCGGGGCGATCGCGAGGCAGTTCGAGTTCCGCATGCCCGCCTGCCGAATCCGCTCGCGCAGCCGCTCCCAGTCGAGCGTGGCCGACTCGTCGACCTCGACGAACCCTCCGCGCTCGCGCCGCAGCAGGGCGAGGGTCTCGTGCGGCAGGATGCCGCGATCCCACAGCGAGCCGCGAAAGCTCGAGTACGGCCCGCGCTCCTCGGCGAGCTCGGTCGAGGCCGAGTAGGCGCAGTAGGCGATCGCCTCCATCGAGCGGTCGGCGAACTCGACCGCCTCGGGCGAGCCGTACGGGATGCGCAGGACGTGCAGGCAGTCCTGAAACCCCATGATGCCCAGCCCGACCGGCCGGTGCTTGAGATTCGAGTTGCGCGCCTTGGCGACGGCGTAGTAGTTGATGTCGATGACGTTGTCGAGCATCCGCATGGCCGTGCGCACCGTCCGGCGGAGCTTCTCCTGGTCCAACCGGCCCTCTGGCGAGGTGATTCACCAGGTTCACCGAGCCGAGATTGCAGACCGCGATCTCACGGTCGCTCGGTGTTCAGGGTGATCTCGGTGCACAGGTTGGAGCTGTGGACCACACCCGCGTGCTGCTGCGGCGAGCGCAGATTACAGGCGTCCTTGAACGTGATCCACGGGTGTCCGGTCTCGAACAGCATCGAGAGCATCTTGCGCCACAGCTGGACCGCCGGAATCCGCTTGCAGAGCTTGATCTCGCCGCTCGCCGCCCGCGCCTCGTAGCACGCGTACGCCTCAGCAAAGGCCTCGCCGTACAGATCGTGCAGGCCGGGCACGTCCGACGGCGAAAAGAGCGTCCAGTCGCCGTTCTCCACCACGCGCCGCATGAAGAGATCCGGAATCCAGCAGGCCGTGTTCATGTCGTGCGTGCGGCGGCGGTCGTCGCCAGTGTTCTTGCGCAGCTCCAGGAACTCCTCGATGTCGAGGTGCCACACCTCGAGGTAGGAGCAGACCGCCCCCTTGCGCTTCCCGCCCTGGTTGACCGCGACCGCGGTGTCGTTGACGACCTTCAGGAACGGCACCACCCCCTGCGACTTGCCGTTCGTGCCCTTGATGTGGGCGCCCAGCGCGCGCACCGGCGTCCAGTCGTTGCCAAGCCCGCCCGCAAACTTCTGCAGCAGCGCGTTCTCCTTGATCGCCTCGTAGATCGATTCGAGATCGTCGCCCACCGTCGTGAGATAGCACGAAGAAAGCTGCGAGCGCCGCGTCCCCGAGTTGAACAGCGTCGGGGTCGAGCTCATGTAGTCGAACGAGGAGAGCACGTTGTAGAACTCGATCGCCCGCTGCTCGGGGTTCAGCTCGTTCAGCGCGAGGCCCATCGCCACGCGCATGAAGAACGCCTGCGGCAGCTCGATGCGCCGCCCGCCCACGTGCAGAAAGTAGCGGTCGTAGAGAGTCTGCAGTCCGAGGTAGGTGAACTTGAGGTCGCGCGCCGCGTCGAGCGCCGCGCCGAGTCTGAGCAGGTCGAAGCGGGCGAGCCGCTCGTCGAGCAGCTCGGCCCCGACGCCCTCCTTCACGAACTGCGGGAAGTAATCCGCGTATCGGATCGCCATCTCGGCCTGGGAGACCTCCTCGCCCAACACCTCGTGACGGATGGAGTGCAGCAGCAGCCGCGCGGTGACGTACCCGTAGGCGGGGTCCTTCTCGATCAGCGCGCGCGCCGAGAGGATCACCGACTTGCGGACCTCCTCCATCGGCACGCCGTCGTACAGGTTCTTGAGCGTCTCGTGCACGATGAGCTGCGGGCTCACCCCGTCGCCCAGGCCCGCACAGGCTGCGCCGACGGTCTCGCTCAGCAGGCCAACGTCGAGCGCGCGCTGCCCCCCGCCATCGGTCACGTGCAGACCGCGAGCGCGCGACGGCGATTGTGCCTTCCTCTGCGCAGCATCCTGAGCCCGCACTGCGGCGCGCTTTTCCCGGTAGAGCACGTACGCTCGCGCCACCTCGTGCTCGCCGGAGCGCATCAGCGCGAGCTCGACCTGGTCCTGGATGTCCTCGATGTGGAAAGTGCCGCCGGCCGGATGCCGGCGCATCAGCGCGCCGACGACCCCCGCGGTGAGGCCGGCCACCAACTCGCGGATCCGGGCCGACGCCGCGCCCTGCCCGCCGTTCACCGCGAGAAACGCCTTGGTCATCGCGATCGAGATCTTCCCCGGCTCGAAGCCCACCACGGCGCCGTTGCGCCGGATCACCCTGTACTGCGCGTACGGCGAGGCCTCTCCGCCCGACGCCTCGACGTAGCCCGAACCGCCGATCGGTTGCGTCGCGCCGACCTCACCCGCCACCTGCATCGCTGTCTCCTTGGTCCGTCATCTCTTTTCTCTGCGGGCTCTTCCGGCCCGGCAGCTCGCACACCGGACCCCTCCGCCAGCCTACGACTCACACTACATATAGTGGCCGATCCGAAGTGCGCAACTAATTCTAGTGCCATGTTCTTGGTGGCGCAAGCCTTTTTCGCGGGCGATGCGCGCGCGCGCGCGTGAACTGCGTCACGGATCGCGGAGCTGCCGTGCGTGTTCGCGCGCGCCATCGGCTGAGGGAGCGAACGCGGGAACCGCGCTGCGCGCGGCGACTCGATAGCGCAGCAGCGACGCCAGCGGGCGTGATTGCTCACGGAGTCGCCGCGGTTGCCGCGTGAGTCGTGCTCGAACCGGGCGCTGGACGGCTCCCGTTGGTTGAGGCTTCATCCGCCAGGCTGAGCGAGCGCCCGCGCGCGCGCTGCGGCGCGCGCGGACGAGCCCGCCCGCGGGCAACGCTCGCGCCGAAGCCGGGGCTGCCTCGCCCGACCTTGCCCGCAGCAGCGGCGTATGCGCGCCGCCCCCTGGCGGGCATCTGCCCGTGTTCTCGCTCCCGCGCTGGAAACCGCGCTAGTGGGCGCCGTCCAGCAGCGCGCTGAACGCCGCCCAGTCGAACGCCGGCCCCGGATCGGTCTTGCGGCCCGGCGCCACGTCCGCGTGTCCGGCGATGTCTCGGATCGGGTAGCGCTGCCGCAGCGCGCGCGCAAGAGCGGCGAGCCGCGCGTACTGTGCAGTCGCGTACGGGGAATCGTCCGCGCCCTCGAGTTCGATACCGATCGAAAAATCGTTGCAGCGCGCCACGCCGCGCCACGCCGACTCGCCCGCGTGCCAAGCGCGCCGCGCGCACGCTACGAACTGCACGAGCTCGCCGTCGCGCCGGATCAGGAAATGCGCCGAGACGCGCAGGCCCGCGAGCCCGGCGTAGTAAGGGTGCGCGGCCGGGTCCAGCCGGTTGGTGAACAGCTCGACCATGGCGTCGCCGCCGAACGATCCGGGCGGCAGGCTGATGCCGTGGACAACCAGGAGCGAGATCTCGGCGCCGTCCGGCCGCCGGTCGTGGTTGGGCGAGGCGACGAAGCGGACCCCGGCGGCGATGCCCTGCGCGTCTATGCTGAGCACAGCGCTCGCTTCCATCTCCGCGCCCGGCCGCTCAATGAATCCCCAGCCGCTCCATGCGATAGCGCAGCGCGCGGAAGGTTATACCGAGCAGCTTGGCTGCCGCCGTGCGGTTGAACCGGGTTTTGTCCAGCGCCTCGAGAATCGCCTCGCGCTCGATGCGGTCGAGATAGTCCTGAAGCGGCCACTTGGCGTTCGGGCCCGGCGGCTCCTGGGCGAAGCTCGGCGGCGCGAGCTGCAGGTCGTCTGGCGCGATCTCCTCGGTCGCCGACAGCGCGATCGCGCGCTCGAGGATGTTCTCCAGCTCACGGATGTTCCCGGGAAAATCGTAGACCTGGAGCGCTGCCAACGCCGCCTCGGAGAGCCGCGCCCGGCGCCGGCCAGCCTCGTCGCCGAGCCGGGCGATGATCGCCGCGGCGAGCAGCGGGACGTCCTCCCGGCACTCGCGCAGCGACGGCATCCGGAGCTCGATCACGGCGAGCCGATAGTAGAGGTCCTGGCGGAACTTCTGCTGCTCGACCAGCTTGGCGAGGTTCTGATGGGTGGCGCAGATGATGCGCACGTCGACCGCGTCCTCGCTGGTTGCGCCCACTTTGCGGACCCGCTTCTCCTGGATCGCGCGCAGGAGCTTCACCTGCATCGCGAGCGGCAGGTCGGCGACCTCGTCGAGGAAGAGCGTCCCACCGGTCGCGGCGTGGAAGAAACCCTCCCGGTCGTGCTCGGCGCCAGTGAACGCCCCTTTCCGGTACCCGAAGAACTCGCTCTCCATGAGGTTCTCCGGTATCGCGCCGCAGTTGACCGGCACGAACGGCCGGTCGCGGCGCGCGCCGTTCTCGTGGATCAGCCGGGCGGCGAGCTCCTTTCCGCTGCCCGACTCGCCGGTGATGTACACCGGCGCCTGGCTGCGCGCGAGCTTGTCGATCATGGCGCGCACGTGCTGGACCGGCGGGCTCTCGCCGAGCATCCGCTGTGCGGCGCCAGGCTTCGGTGCAGTCTTCTCGGGGAGGCTGAGGGCGGACTTGACGAGCGTGCGCAGCTGCTCCAGCGACAGCGGCTTGCTCACGTAATCGAACGCGCCGGCCTTCAGCGCGGCGACCGCATTCTCTGCGCTGCCGTACGCCGTGATGACGGCCACCGGCAGGTCGGCGCAGTACGCGTTGATGTGGCGGACTAAGTCGAGCCCGTCGCCGTCGGGCAGGCGCATGTCGGTCAGGCACAAGTCGAACGTCCCCGACGCTACGAGCTGCTTCGCCTCGGCCACGCGGCCAGTGGTCTCCACCCCGAGGCCCATGCGGATCAGCGTCAGCTCCAGAAGCTCGCGGATGTCGGCCTCGTCGTCGACGACGAGCACCGTCGCTTTCGAGGCGCTGCGGCGGTCGGCCCTGCTCATGTTTGCCCTCCCTGCCAGGCGACGCGGAAGTCCGCCCCAACGCCGTGGTCGACGTAGTCGAGCGTGGCACCGTTTGCCGCCGAAAGCTCGCGCGCGATGTAGAGGCCGAGGCCGGTTCCGGCGCTGAAGGTGGTGAAGAACGGCTCGAAGAGCTGGGCCTGCAGGTCGCGCGGGACTCCTGGCCCGTCGTCGACCACGTGAAGCTCGGTGCGCCCGCCGGTACGCTGCGCGATGATGCGCACGCTGCGCTCGCATTTGGCGGAATGGCGCCAGGCATTGCGGACCAGGTTCCAGAGGATCTGATTCAGGTGGACACGGTCGCAGTCGACCACCACGTCCGCGGCGAGCTCCATGGCGATGCCGTCGGCCGGCAGGCCCCTCGCTCTGGACGAACTCCTCGACGAATGTCGGCACGAAGCCTGCCAGGCGGATCGGCTCGGCCTGAACGCGGTCGCGCCGGTTGAGCTCGAGCACGTCGCTCACCATGCGGTCGAGCCGTCGCGCGTTGTCTCGGATGATGCGCGTCAGCCGCTCGCGCGCCGGACCGCGATTCTCCTCGGCGAGCAGCTCGGCCGCATGCGACACCGAGGCGAGGGGGTTGCGGATCTCGTGCGCGATGTTCGCGGTGAGCCGGCCGAGCGCAGCCAGCGAGCTGGCGCGCCTGCTCCTCGTGCTTCGACATGTCCTCGAGGTAGATCACCGTGACCGTCGCGTCCCTCAGGCCGGCCGCAACGAACCGGACCCGCACCGTACGGCCCGGATCGTACAGCGCGAGTACCTGCGGCGAGGCGCCGCGGCCGCTGCGCCACGCAACGAGCGCCGCCGCGAGTTCGGGCGAGTAGCTCTCGATCTGCTCGAGCTCGGGCACCGCCCGTCCGAGCAGCGACTCCACCTGGCGGTTGTGCTGGCGCACCAGCCCGTTCGTGTCGACGACCAGCACGCCATCCTGCACGTCCTGGATGACGAGCTCGCTGATGCGCAGCTGGTTGGCGAGCTCGATTCCGCGCTGGCGTGCGACGCGCTCGTTGGTGATCACTCGCTGCGCGAGCTGGCTCGTGATCAACGCCGTGGCGAAATAGCCGACCGAGAGCAGCGCCGGCTGCACGTAGGCGGACAGGGGCGCGTCGTGCGCGAGTACCTGCGCCGTCTGCTCGGTGAGGACGCCGATCGCGGCGAGCGCTGCGTAGCCGAGCAGCTGCGACCCGCGGCTCACCAGACCGGCGGCGGCAACCGAGATGAGCAGCATCACCGCGAGGCCGCTGCGGGAAGCCCCCGCTCGCGTAGCTGAGCAGCGTGATCGCGACCACGTCGGCGAGCACGTGCGCGGTGAGCTGGACGTCGAAGTTGCGCTGCGCGCGGCGCAGGATCACGTGGAAGGCCACCGCGGCGCCGAGGTAGAGCGTGCTGACGGCCGCATAGAGCCGCACGTCGTGGTCGCCGATCGCGAAGAGATCACGGAACAGCGCGACCGAGGCGAGGAACAGCCCGGCCACCGCGATACGGTAGGCGTTGAAGTAGCGCAGCGAGACCCAGAACGAGTCGCTGATCGGCGGCACTTCCGCGGGGAGCGCGGCCACCGGCGGAAGCAGCGTGCGGTGCTGGCTCAGCAGGCGCGTCACTGGCTGGGCTGCCGCAGATGCGCGTCGCTGCAGTAGTAGCGTCCGTCGGACATGATCGCCTCGGACTCCGGCACGTTCACGCCACAGCGGCTGCACGGCACCATTCGCTCGCCGCCGCGTGCCCCCGCGCCGGGGCGCACGTCGCCCGACCCGCGACGCGGCGCCGCGAGTGCCTTGAGCACCACGTAGGCCGCCAGAACGACGATGATCAGGACGAGCAGCTTTCCCATGTCTGCAGCACACGTGAATGCGCCGCACCAGCCGCCCTGCGGCCGGTGCGGCGCATTATTCACGTCGGCGGCCGAGCGCGGCCGCGTGAACGTTGCCGCGCGCCCGGCGATGGCCTGTGGGCGCGTCGAGCGGTGCCGTCAAGGAAGCGGCGGAATTGGTCGGGGTGAGAGGATTCGAACCTCCGACACCTGCGTCCCGAACGCGCTCCGCACTCTCTCGCGGTTCAGAACGTTAGACGTTGCATCAGGCACTTAGAGTTTCAGTCTGTTTCAGTTTGTCCCCGTTTATGCTACCGTTTGAACTTACGGAGCACTTACGGAGGCCGTGCGTGAAAGCCAAGCTCTCGCCCGCAGTCATCGATCGCGCCAAGCCGCGCGCGGCGCCTTACGAGATCCGCGACACGACAGTGCCGGGACTGTTGCTTCGCGTGCAGCCTAGCGGCGTCAAGTCCTACTACGTGACCTGGGCGCGCGGCCGTCGCAAAGGCGATCGGCAAGGCGAGCGTCCATACCGTCGAGCAGATGCGCACGAAAGCGAAGCGCATCCTGATCGATGCAGAGGAGCACGGCGAGCCGAGCATTGCCGAGAGCAAGCGCGCCGGGACGCTGGGGGGAGTTTCTCAAGGACCACTACAAGCCCTGGGCCGAGAGTGGCGGGCTCAAGCATGCCAAGGGCGAGTTGAAGGCCCTCGAGAGCGAGTTCGGCGAGTGGTTCAAGCGCCCGCTCAACGCGATCTCCGTGCTCGATCTCGAGCGCTACCGGCGCCGTAAGACCATGGCCGGCGTGAAGCCGCAGACCATCAACCGGCATTTCGACAGGTTGCACCTCGTGCTTTCGAAGGCCGTCCTATGGAAGCATCTGCCCACGCATCCGTGGCAGGGCCGTGAGCGGGCCAAAGTGGACGAGGATCACCGCGTACGCTGGCTCAAGTCCGATGAAGAGGCAAGTCTGCGCAAGGCCCTCGCGGCGCGGGACGCCAGGATGCGCGCTGAACGGGAGAGCGCGAACCGCTGGCGCAAGGACCGGGGGTACACGTTGTATCCGGAGATCCCGGCGGACGGCTTCGGCGACCACCTGACCCCAATGGTACTCGTGTCGATGAACACGGGGATGCGCCGCGGCGAGCTGCGACAGATCCTGTGGAGCGACGTCGACTTCGAGCGCGCCATCCTGACGATCCGGGGCGGCTACGCCAAGTCGAGACGCACCCGGCACATCGCGCTCAACGCCGAGGCGCTCGGCGTCCTGAAGCGCTGGAAGCGCCAAGCTGGCGATCGGCCGGTCGTCTTCGGCGTCGCGCGGGTCGATAGGGCGTGGCACGCCGTTCTCACGTCGGGGAAGATCACCGACTTCCGGTGGCACGATTTGCGGCATCACTTCGCGAGTCAGCTCGTCATGCGAGGGGTCGACCTGAACACCACACGCGAACTGATGGGACACGCCGACATCGCGATGACGCTGCGCTACGCACACCTTGCCCCGGAGCACAAGGCCGAGGCGGTCGCAAAGCTCGTTGCGTGAGGCCCGAGCAGAAGAAGACAGCATGACCTCCGAGCCACAAGAGCCCGAAGAGGAGTTCTTCAAGTTGCTTGAGGAGCATTTCCCGGGTGTGTGGCAGGAGTTGACGCCCGATGATTACAAGGCTCTAGAGGGTCTCTTTCGGAGAAACGCCTCGCCAGAGGAATTGCAGAGCCTCGCACGCGAGTTCATCAAACGTTACGGCTGGAGCCGTCGCCTATGACAGCCGTGCCACGCGATAAGGCCGCGTCGAAGAAGCCTAGGGCACCGCGGCGCGCGCCTTCTTTCAACGGTCCGGGCCCGCTTGCAACTGCTGAACGGGCAGCCAAAGCGCGGACCGAAGCGCGGGCCATTCTTGAGGCGATCTTGCCCCTCAACTTACCGCGAGCTGCGGAACTCATCCGCCGGCGCCGACCCACCCCAGATGCAATCGCGTTGCTGCCCTTTCTCGCACATGCATTGCTTGCAAGCGCGGACCGCAGCCAACGTGGCACGGCGGCAGCGCGGGCGCGGTGGCTCAAGGACCAGCCCGCAGATAGGAATCTCATTCGCGAGTACGTCGCCGAGGAGCGCCGCAAGGATAAGCGGCATGCCATCCGTAATGCTACTAGACGTCTGAATCAGGCCGGCATCGACGTCGGTGAGCGGTGGGTCCGGGTGATCGAGGCGGAGACTCGGAAGTAGCCGAGCAACTTCACCAAAGGCTACGTCCAGTAGCGTATCAATCGGTCCCGGAACCTTTCTCATCCGAGGACCGAATGCCCACAGTTGATCCGGCCCTTCCTCGTCGGGCGTACTCGATCGACGAGACCATCAAGGTCTCCGGCTTCCCGCGAAATCGCATCTACGCGCTGATATCTGAAGGCAAGCTGAAGACCTTTTGCCACGGCCGTCGACGCTATGTCTCGGCGCGTGCGCTGGATGCCTGCATCGCACTGCTGGAGGCCGAAACCGAGCACGGGGAGACGGCGTGACGACAGGGCCGCTCAAGGCCCGGTCCCCGGAGTGGGTCGAGCAGCAGATTGCCAAGTTCGGTGCACCGCTCGTCGAGGCGGGCACAACAAGGCGACTGAACAGCCACCAGCAGCTCGAGGATGGCGTCGCGACTGCGCTCTCGCAAAGTACGACGGAAGACAGCGTTGCCCTCGCGTTCGGAATTCTGCATAGAGAGGCGCTGCGCTTCAATCATCGCCGGAAGAGATGGCATGTGTGGGACGGCACGCGTTGGCGTGACGAGGCAACCGACCTGGCATTCGAGTATGCCCGGCGAGCGGCGCGGCAATCAAATTCCGAGGGCAAGGTAGGGGCGAGCCGAGCTGCCTTCGCGCGTGGGGTGGAGGCGTTCGCTCGCGCGGATCGGGTGTTTGGCTTGCGGGCGACGGAGTTCGATCGAAATCCGTGGCTTTTGAACACCCCCGCCGGCACGTTCGATTTGCGAACGGGCGAGATGCACGCCCATCGGCGTGACGACCTCCTAACGAAGTGCACCGCCGTCGCACCGAGCAACGCGAGGCCCGTGGTGTTCGAACGCTTCCTTGCCGAAATAACCTGCGGCGACAAGACGTCGCGGACTATCTGCAGCGCGGGCTGGGATCCTGCCTTTCCGGCGCGCCCAGCGACCACTGGCTGATGTTCTGGTACGGGCAAGGCCGCAACGGCAAGAACACCATGGGTGAGCTCGTGATGGAGATCCTGGCCGACTACGCAAGGAAAGTCCCGGCGCAGACGCTCATGCACGACGCCCGCGGCGAGCGACATCCGACCGAGATCGCGAATCTCGTCGGGCTGCGGCTCGCGTTCTCCTCGGAGGTCAGCGACCGCGATTGCTGGCATGAGTCCCGAATCAAAGAACTGACCGGCGACGCCATGCTTTCCGCCCGCTTCATGCGCGGCGACTTCTTCGAGTTTCCGCGGACGCACAAGCACATCGTGTACGGGAATTACAGGCCGATGCTGCGCGTCGTCGACTCCGCAATCGTCGAGCGCCTGCACCTCGTGCCATTCAGCGCAACCTTCACGGCCGACCTCGGGAACCGCGATCCGGATATGCCGGCAAAACTCTGGAGTGAAGCAGGCGCGGTGCTCTCGTGGCTTCTGGAAGGCCATGCGAAGTGGCGGGAGGACGGCACGCTCCGACCCTGCGCAGCCGTGGCCGAGGCGACGCGGGACTACTTCGACGCCCAGGGCGGCCTCGACGCATGGGTCAGCGACCGGTGCGACGTGGTCGCACGCGACGAGCGACCGACGATGCTCCTTGACCCTGCGCAGAAGCTCTACCGCGACTACTCGGAATGGAAGGAAAGCCGCGGCGAGCTGCCCATGTCCAAGACCCGTTGGGGCGAGCAAATGCAGCGCCGCTTCCCGAAAGTCAGTGCGAACGGCGTGCGATACAGGGGCCTGAAGTTGTGCGCTGCCTGAGCCACGGAAGACTACGGAAGGCTTTCCCGCATATCACCTATAGAAGGGGTCCACCATGGCGGTAAACACGGAAAGTGTTCCGAAGTCTTCCGTTCGCGGACGTATAGACCGACGAACGGTGAAATTGGCCGAGCGTACATCGGTTGAGGAATCAAACAGCGCGGCTTCACGACTTCGGAAGCATCTCCCTGCGGTCGTGGGCGAGATTCGCTGGGGGGCGGGTGACTTCGCGGCACCGCGACGACTTGCTGCGCTTCCTGCCTGCTGCGTTGGCGCAAGAGGCCGATGCGGCGCTTGGGGTGCGACGGGCGCAGGTGCTCGGGGCGTTGAGGGGCGCAGGCGGTGAGTTGTCGTATGCGGTTCTGCGGCGGCAGCTCGCTACTGCGGGGCTCGATCGCGTGGCGATCTGGCAGACGCTGCAGGCCCTGGTCGCGGGCGGACGGATCGTCATCGAGGATGACGACTGCGTGCGAGACGAAGGTCGCTCGCGCTCCGAAATGCGCTGAATCGGATACTTAGATGCCGCATCGACCCTCGGTAAGTGCTTCGGAAGTGCGCGAGCGGCGAAGCGAGGCGCTTCGACAAACTGTCGGGCAGAGGAGCCGGTGTGACCGGCTTACTTCTTCTCCGAGGCGGGCTTCTCGGGTGGCTGTTCAGTCCCTTGCCCGGGGACTTCTTCCACGGCGGCGCGCGGTGGAAGCTCGTGACGAGCCAGCCTTGGCGCTCGAGCCGCGCGTAGTCTTCGTCGGTCGCCTTGCGGATGCGGATGCGGATGGGCGGCTTGCTGTCGGGCTTCGCCATGCATCGATTGTACGCCCGCGCAGGAGCGCCGTGGCGCGTTCGATCTCTCCCGGACTGGTGCCGGAGCCCTCCCTCGCTCTCACGCGATCTGGCTTCGTCCTGACGCGTCCGCGCATAGGCGATCAAGGGCGTTACCGATCCGCCAAACCCTGGCGGGAGCTACCACCGCGTGGGAACATGTGGGCGTTCAAGTCAGCCCGTGACGTAAGCGTACGCCACACCGCCTGAAGGAGGAATGGATGAAGCTGAATCTGGAGCGAGGCCTCTTCAGGATTTGGCTGCTCGCTTCTATCGCGTGGGTGGGCATTGTCCTAAGCGAGAACGCTTTCGAGATCGGCCGGTACTTTGGCTATCACTATGAACTCTTCTCTAGAGCCCAGTCCTTTCGCGCAGCACTCACAGAGAAGAATCGAATGGCGCGCATATCGTCGCTTTGTCGCGAAGCACGAGACATGTCGTGCAGGTACGAGCAAGTTCGTTGCAGTGCAACTCAGCTCAATCTCTTTCCTAACGACTGCACCAAGAAGATTTGCGACGATGACAAATACGTATCCCTGGCGGGAGCACTTCTTCAACAGAACGGCTTACCGGATGGCGACCCAAAGGCTTGTAACATCTTCTTGAACGTACATGTCCCAAAGCTCACCTGGGACGGCATCTTTGTACTGCTAGGTCCGATCCTGGGTCCACTGCTTCTTTGGTACACCGGACGGTGGGTGGCGCGAGGTTTTCGATCCTGAGCACCGCACCGCCATACTGATGCGTCGGCGCGTCTGTGTGATCGATGACGTCCCCGACTCGCCGGCTACTTCAACACCGTGACCGGCTTCTCGATGAGCTCGAGCGCGGCCGGGTGCCTCGCGATCTGCGCGATGACCTCGTCGAGCTCGTCACGGACCGCCTGGATGCCGCCGAGCACCGTCGTGAGGCTGCGCTGAAGGCCTCTCAGGCGCGGTCCGAGGCACTGCGGGCGCCGATCCGGGTCGAGGGCGAGCGGATCCTCAGCGAGAGGCCTGGACTGAGCCTGCGCGACCTCGCCACGCTGGTGCGCCGGGCAATGCACGCGCGCAACGGGGCGCTGCCGACCATCAAGGTGGTCCGCGCTGAACTGCAGGACCGGTTCGCGAAGAAAGTCGGACGCTTCGGTACCGGAACGACCGCGCACCGCGGCTACGCTTCGAGCATCGCAACCACATGAGGGGCCACCGGCAATGCTGGGCTCGAAGAAGGTCGTCGAAGCGGTTCCCGCGCCGGCAGGCGGGAACGGAACGGACAAGCGCGAGGTGCCGACCGCGCCGATGCGGTCGCTGAACTTGCTCGAGCACAAGAGCGTTCGCTGGCGGCTCGATCTGCCGGCTGGGGTGCGGCGCGAGGATCTCGAGAGCCCGGTGCTGTGGAGTGTCGTGAGCTCGAAGCTCAAGCCGCTCGACCTGATCGAAGCGGTCGATGAGCAGGCGACGTTCTGGGCCGAGCTGATCTGCGCCCAGGGCGGGCGGTTCGCGCCGATCGTGAAGTTGCTGCGTGTCGTGGACCTGCCTGCGCGCACGGCCGCGAGCGACGATCTGCCGGCGGGGCATTCGATCGTGCAGGACCCGCGCACGGGACGCTGGCGTGGGATGCGAGGCGAGGTGGTGCTCGTCGATGAGACGAGCTACGAGCAGGCGCGGTTCGCGCTGCTCGCGCACGCCACGCTGCGGGGCTGAGGGGGCACGACATGGCATTTTCCTCGACGGCGGCGTTTCAACTGTGGCCGGGCTCGCTCGCGAACGGTCGCGGTGCGGGCTGGATGGTGCTGACGACCGACTCCACCTCGGCTGCTTCGGCGACGGGCTGGCTGGCCGGTGCGATGCGCGGTGGGCGGGGTAGTTCCACCATCGGCATGTCCACCGGCGACGTGTGTTTCGTCCACCACCTGACGGGTGGGGCGGGCGTGTTCACGAGCCGGATCATCACGGGCTCGACGGCCGATCAGGCGTCGACGTCCACGAGCACGGGCTTCAACGCTTCGTACAACGGGACGCTGACGCCCTGATGGCCGAGCAGGAAAGCCGCGAAGACCTTCCTGCGGAGCCGAGTTCTCCGGCGCAGGAGCCGGAGGCGCCTTTTTGGAACCTGTGGCGCAACGTCTGGCGGCCCGCGGTTCCACCGAGCAGTGCTGCCCCAGGGGATGCCGCCCCTGCTGGTGATGACCCCGGCGTGGCTGATCAGGTGGACGGGCGAGCGACCTCCTCTCCGCCCGCGTCTGCTCGTGATGCTACGCCGGGCGAGCCGGTCAGGTTCGAGCACGAGTACGACCTGAGCGCGTTCGCGCATCTTGCGAGCGATGGCGAGTCGGGCGACAACCTGCAGTATTTCGCGACGCGGATGCACGAGGCTGCGGCGACGCAGGACGAGGTGCAAGGCGTTCTGCGCTGGTACCAGGACGCTGCGCGCGGCCGTGAGGTGACCTGGGGCGGGCTCTCGGCTGCTCTCGGGCGGGAGCCGGAGAAGATCGCCTCGGCGCTCTCGAGCTACGTGCGGATGGTTCCGGATGCGGACTTCCCGAGTGCGGTCGAGGTGGCCGAGGCGAAGCAGTACGTCGCGCGCCTTGCCGAGCATCATCCGGAGGTCGTCGAGGCGCTCGAGGTGATGCTGCCCGACGGTCCGGTCGGAGACGACCCGAAGGCGATCCGGCTGTTCGCCCGGTGGGCGCGAGCATCCCAAGGGGCAACGCCACACGCAGGCGAACGCGGCCGCATGTCGATCGAGGGCGAGCTTGCCGAGCTTCGAAAGCTCATGTGTGAGCGGGGCTCCCGCTACTGGAAGGGTCCGGACGCCGAGCGCCTGCAGGCGCGCTACCGTCAACTCCTGGTCGTCTCCGGAGGCCACTGAATGACGCCGGAAGCCGCCCACGCCGCGCTGGCGCGGTTTGCCTCGATCGAGGGCGAGATGCATCTTCTCCAGGATCGCCTGCGCGCGCTCAACGCACAGGTCGAGCCGCTGCTGGCCGAGATGGAGGTCGCGACGAGGCAGCTCACCGTGCTTGCCGCCCAGATGGCGCAGATCGTCGCGGGGTTGAAAGGCCAGATCCAGTGAACGTCGTCGAGGCCCGTCGCATTCTCGGGACCGATCCTGCGCTGGATCCCGCCATTGCCGCGGCCGGCGACCGTGTTTACGATCCGCGCTTCCCGACGTGCATGCGCGCGCTCATGCGCGAGGACGGCGTGGCCGAGGCCGACGCCGAGCGGATGCTCGAAGCGCTGCAGACGATCATCGCCGCGATGAGGACGCACTGATGGCCCTTCGCGAAGCGCCGCTGCCGCCGTTCAGGAAGCCGGCACAGCAGCCCGAGACGGCCGGGACCGAGTTCCTGGCTGCGCTCGCTCGGCTGACCGAGTTGGTCGAAAAGGCGGCCGATGCCCAGGCCATGCGCGAGCGGATTACCAAACTCGATGCCGAGCTCGCGAAGGAGCGCGCCAAGCCGCGGCAAGTCGTTCAACGGGTCATCCAGCCCGCCGAGCCGCCGCCCGCGCCGAACCTTGCCCAACTCGCGTTCAAGATCGAGCGGAACCGCGACGGACTGATCCGCAAGCTCGTGAGCGATGCGCTGGTAGTCGAGGTGAAGACGCGAAACCCCGACGACAGCATTCGCGAACTGGACATCCGGAGGACGACCTGATGGCAGTGCGACTTCCAGGGGGCCCAATGCCCACCGCGCCCTCCATCCTGTCGTCCGCGCCGCAGACGCTGTTCGATCGATATGGCCGGTCCGACAACCCCGTCGTGCTGCAGCGAGCATTCAACGCCGCGCTCGCCCAGGCGTTCGCCGATCTCTTGCGACGCGAGAGGCAGGATCAGAAGTGAACGCCGGGATTCGCGGCTCCCCGCCCTCGGTCGCAGCGCGCCGAGGCATCGAGTTGGCCTGGGCAGAGCTCGCCGGTTGCGATCGCGCGCTTCTCGAGGAGGCGATCCGAGACGCCGGCCCTCGCGTGTACGAGGCTCGGTATCGGGCGGCGCTGCGCGAGGTGCTTCGCTCCGAGCTCGGACTGTCGCACGAGGACGCGAACGCGCTGGTGTGCGCCCTGGCTGCGCTCGCGCACGGTCGGAGGCAGAGCAGGTAGATGCCGCGCGGGGGAAAGCGAGCGGGCGCCGGCCGCAAGAAGGAGTCGGCGAACCGCTCTCAGAAGACGATTGCCGAGGCCGCGGCCAAGACCGGCATGCTCCCGCTCGACGTCCTGCTCGCCGTCATGCGCACGGGCGTGCTTCCCGGTCGCAAGAAGAAGGTCTCGGCGAACCTGCAGCTCTACGCGGCGAAGGAAGCGGCGAACTACTGCCACGCACGACTGCAGGCGATCGCAATCCAGCAGCCACGGCCCGAACTCGCAGGCTGGCAGTACATGGATCCCACCCAACGCCTCGAGGCTGCGCGCCGGATCATGTTCGTGCTGAAGCAAGGTGCCGACGCCGCCGAGCGGGAGCGCCGCGACGCCGAGCAGCAGGAGCGCGATGCCCGGCCGAGGCTGCCGCTACGCTCGATCAAGCCCGAACCGATCGAGGTGCCGCCCCGGCGCGGGCCCAATGTCGGCGTGCAGCGCGAGTTTGCCGTCGAGAGCCCCGCCGTCGAGTACCCGTTGCCGCTGTGGCTGAGCGTCGCCGACATGACCGAGGCCGAGTACCTGGCGCTCGCCCCGGACCAGCGACCGCATGAGGTTGTCATGCTCGACGACCGCGGCAAGGCTCACGTCGTCCTGACCGAGCACCCTGAGGCGTGGCGCCGGCGGATCCAGCAGGCGGCGTGAGGGCGCGTCAGTCGCTTTCACCCGGAGCAGGGCGCTCGCGCCACACTGTCTTCGGGTCTTGAATCGCGTTGAACAACTCTTCCAGGCACTGCTGGTAGAACGGCTGACACGGAGTTCCTGCGTCCTCGGGTATCGACAGCCCCTCAAGGTGCACGCGAGCGGTCTTGCCGGCGTAGTGGGCGACGAGATCAGCCGAGCCGGACTCTGGATGGACGACATCGAGCCTGATGCTCGGCACGGCCCCCTCCTCTTGCGGTCCCGCATTGGGTGCGTCGACGCCGGTCAAGCGGATCTCAACCCTCAGACCCATCGCCTCGCACCTTCTAGTACTGCAGACGGTAAAGAGCTCCCTTGGATGACTTGCACGCCCCATAGCCATGACCAGTGAGGCTATCGTTCAAGAACTCACAATGCATACGCGTCGCTCGATCACCAAAGACCGAGGCGGTGCCCTGGCTTCGGCCACGGACGGAATAGCCACTGGAACTTGCGGCACCAGCAGCGGAGCCGCCGGCACCATAGACGCTGGCGAGAATGCTGCCGAAACCGGTTATCGTGTCGTAGACGACAGAATACTCACCTCGAAGTACTTCGCCGTCTGGGAGCCGAATCTCGACGTCCCCATTTCCGGTTCCGTGTTCGATGAATTTCGCGCGGAGGACGCCGCTCGGCGCTGCCTCATCATTTGCTGGATAGAGCCGAGCTTCCCGCTCAATGGCGCACCCGACGAGCAGAACGCTCAAGAGGAGCAGATGCACTCGCATTGCGCACTGTGAGATTCGGAACGCAGAAATCGCGCTTCGGCAGACTTGGAGCGTCACTGTGTCCGACCGTGGCCGTGTGTGCGAGAGCGCGATGATCGGCATGTCCCTACGCTGCACTTAGCTTGCACTTCTACGCCATCTGGACTTCGCGGACCTCTACACTAAGCTATTGATTTTATGGTCGGGGTGAGAGGATTCGAACCTCCGACACCTGCGTCCCGAACGCAGTACTCTACCAGGCTGAGCTACACCCCGCGGATTACGCTTCGCCCGGACCGCGGCCGGGAGATCAATAGTTGCGGTCCACGGCGAAAGCCGCTAAGTCTAGCAGAGCCTGGCGGTATTTTGAATTCGCGACCTGGGCGATCGCGTCGCAGGCCGCACGGGCCTCGCGCCGCGCCTGCTCCCGCGCGAGTTCGAGCGCGCCGGTGACGCGGATCGCCTCGAGCACGGTGCGGAACTCGGCGCGCCCGCCCTCCTCGATCGCCCGGCGCACGACCGCCGCCTGCGCGGGGGTGCCGTTGCGCAGCACGTGGATCAGCGGCAGCGTCGGCTTGCCTTCGGCAAGGTCGTCGCCGAGGTTCTTGCCGGTCTCCTGGTGGTCGCCCGAGTAGTCGAGCACGTCGTCCACCAGCTGGAACGCGGTGCCGAGGTGCATGCCGTAGGTCGCCATGCCCGCCTCGATCGCCGCCGGCGCGCCGGCGAGGATCGCGCCGAGGCGCGCAGCGGCCTCGAACAGCTTCGCAGTCTTGCGCCGGATCACCTCGAGGTAGTCCGCCTCCGCGACCTCCGGGTTGCGGACGTTCAGGAGCTGCAGCACCTCTCCCTCGGCAATCACATTCGTCGCGTCGGCGAGCACGTCCATGACACGCATGCTACCGACGCCGACCATCATCTGGAAGGCCCGCGAATAGAGGAAATCACCGACCAGCACGCTCGCCGCGTTGCCGAATGACGCGTTGGCGGTTGCCCGGCCGCGCCGCAGGTCGGACTCGTCGACGACGTCGTCGTGCAGCAGCGTGGCGGTGTGGATGAACTCGACCACCGCGGCAAGCTCGTGCCGATGGGTGCCGCGGTTGCCGGCCGCCCCGGCGGCGAGTAGCAGCAGCACAGGCCTCAGCCGCTTGCCGCCGCTCGCGATAATGTACTCGGCGACCTGTCGGATCAGGAGCACGTCGGACTCGAGCCGCCGCCGGATCACCGCGTCCACGGCCGCGAGATCGTCCGCGATCAGGACGCGGATGTCATCCAATGCGGGTGCCACGGCAGTTCAAACGGGCTGGATTGCCCTGGCGCTGACGGGGGAGGCGACGATGGCGGGCGCGACGGACGCATCAGGCAGGATAGCGGCTGGGCGGCTGGGGCGGCACGTCCCGCCGACCCAAAACGCAGGCCGCGACGCGCCGCTCCCGACCCGCTTCGGGGCCACCGCGCGAGGATAGCATAGCGCCTTTGACGTCCGTGCCCGATGCTCGCTATAATGCACGGTTTTCGCAGGGGAAAGGCGGCCATTGGCGGCCATTGCGACCGCGCCTGTGCGGAAACGGTCGGGGCTACTCGCACACCAATCTCGGGACGACAACGGGACGACAATCATGTACGCGGTGATCCGTACCGGCGGCAGGCAGTATCGCGTCGCGGCCGGCGACAAGCTCAAAGTGGAGAAGCTCCCAGCCGATGTCGGAGCGGAGGTGGTGCTCGATCAGGTGCTCGCCGTCGGCGAGGGCGAAGGCGTGAAGGTCGGCGCGCCGCTGGTCGCCGGCGCGAGCGTCAAGGCGAAGGTGCTCGGCCACGGCCGCGGCGACAAGGTTAAGATCTTCAAGTTGCGTCGGCGCAAGCACTACAAGAAGTCGCAGGGCCACCGGCAGTCCTACACCGAGATCGAGATCACCGGCGTCTCCGGGTAGGAGACGCCGCGCAGGGGTTCGGGAAGCACTCGAGGAGCAGTCATGGCACACAAGAAGGCAGGCGGCAGCTCGCGCAACGGCCGCGATTCCCAGGCGAAGCGCCTCGGCGTGAAGCGCTACGGCGGCCAGCTCGTCAGCGCGGGCAGCATCATCGTGCGCCAGCGCGGCACGCGCGTCCATCCGGGCGTGAACGTCGGGCTCGGCCGCGACCACACGCTGTTCGCCAAGGTCGCCGGCACGGTGCAGTTCGGACATCGCGGCCCGGACGGCAAGCACTGCGTGAACGTCATCGCGGCCTCCTGAGCAGAGTCGCCCGGTCGCCCGCGACCGGCCCCCGGTAGCCCCTATCCGCGCGATAGGGCTTTTTTTGTCTATGTCGCGTTCGCCGGCCGCGCCCTCCCTACCCACACGATGAAGTTCGTCGACGAAGCACGCATCGAGGTCCATGCCGGCAAGGGGGGCGACGGCGTGGCGTCGTTCCGCCGCGAGAAGTACGTGCCGCGCGGCGGCCCGGACGGCGGCGACGGCGGCCGTGGCGGCAGCATCCTCGCGCGCGCCGACCGCAATGTGAACACGCTCATCGATTATCGCTACAAGCGCATCTTCCGCGCCGACGACGGGCGCAAGGGCCGGGGCAAGCAGTGCACCGGGCGCAGCGCCGAGGACGTGTGGCTCCGGGTGCCGGTGGGCACGCAGATCCGCGACCGCGCGACCAACGAGCTCGTCGCCGACCTCACCGAGCACGACCAGGTTGCGCTGCTCGCGCGCGGCGGGCGCGGCGGGCTCGGCAACGTGAACTTCAAGTCGAGCGTCAATCGGGCACCGCGCCGTGCGACGCCGGGCGCGCCCGGCGAGAGCCGCGACCTCCAGCTCGAGCTCAAGCTGCTCGCCGACGTCGGGCTACTCGGCATGCCGAATGCCGGCAAGTCCACGTTCATCCGCGCGGTGTCGAGCGCGCGGCCGAAGGTGGCCGACTATCCGTTCACCACCCTCGCCCCTGCCCTGGGCGTCGTCCGCGTCGACGTCAGCCGCAGCTTCGTGGTCGCCGACATCCCGGGCCTGATCGAGGGTGCCGCCGACGGCGCCGGGCTCGGGCACCAGTTCCTGCGCCACCTCGCGCGCACGCGGCTCCTGCTGCACGTCGTCGACATGGCACCGCTCGACGCGACGATCGACCCGGTCCGCGAGGCGCGGGCGATCGCGGCCGAGCTGAAGCGTTACGATCCGGCCCTGCACCGCAAGGCGCGTTGGCTCGTGCTCAACAAAGCGGACCTCTTGCCGGCTGCGGAGCGTGCCGCCGCCGCCGTCGCGATCGTGCGACGCCTGCGCTGGAAGGCGCCATGGTTTGTGGTCTCGGCGGCCACCGGCGAGGCTGCCGCCCGCTCTGCCTTAAGATCATGGCGCACCTGGAGAGCCGACATGAATCCCAGACTGCGTGAGGCCCGCCGCCTGGTCGTCAAGGTCGGCTCGGCGCTCGTGACCAACGCCGGTGCCGGACTGGACCGTGAGGCGATCGCGCAGTGGGCCGCCCAGATCGCCGCGCTGCGCGGCCTCGGCAAGGAGGTGCTGATGGTATCGAGCGGCGCGATCGCCGAGGGCATGCAGCGGCTCGGCTGGCGCAAGCGGCCGCGCATGATCCACGACCTGCAGGCCGCGGCCGCCGTCGGACAGATGGGCCTCGTGCAGGTCTACGAGAGCTCGTTCCGCGAGCATGGCATGCGCACCGCACAGGTGCTCGTCACCCACTCGGACCTCGCGGACCGCAAGCGCTACCTGAACGCGCGCTCGACGCTGCGCACGCTGCTCGCGCTCGGCGTGATCCCGGTCATCAACGAAAACGACACGGTGGTGACCGACGAGATCCGGTTCGGCGACAACGACACGCTCGCGGCGCTGATCACCAATCTGATCGAGGCCGACTGCCTGGTCATTTTGACCGATCAGCTTGGCCTGCACACCGCCGACCCGCGACGCGACCCGGCCGCAACTCTGGTGCGCGAGGCACGCGCCGGCGATCCCGCACTCGAGGCGCAGGCAGGCGGCGCCGGCAGCCTGATCGGGCGCGGCGGCATGCTCACCAAGGTGCTCGCGGCCAGGCGTGCCGCACGCAGCGGTGCGCACACCGTGATCGCGTCCGGGCGCGAGCCGGACGTGCTCCTGCGCCTGGCCGCGGGCGAGCCGATCGGGACGTTCCTTGCCGCCGGCACCGCGCCACTCGCGGCGCGCAAGCAGTGGCTGGCAGACCACGTGCAGGTGAGCGGGCGCCTGCACCTCGACGGCGGTGCGGTGCGCGCGCTCGAGCAGGACCGCAAGAGCCTGCTGCCGATCGGCGTGAAGAGCATCGACGGCGAATTCGAGCGCGGCGCGGTGGTGGCGTGCTTCGCCCCCGACGGGCGCGAGATCGCACGCGGGCTGGTGAACTACGGCTCCACCGAATCGCGCCGCATCCTGGGCCGGTCCTCGGGTGAGATCGAGGCAGTGCTCGGATACGTGGACGAGCCGGAGCTCATCCACCGAGACAATCTGGTGCTGCTATGACGGAGGCTGCGCCGAGCCCTGCGCTATTGAGGTTCGGTCGAAGCGAGCTTCCCTAGCGCGCCTTTCGCCGGCGACGCGCTACTTGCCGAGCGGCACCACGCGATCGGTCTCCTCCTCGGAGGCGCGCGGATGCCGGCCGCGCTTCAGCGCTGCGATGCCTTCGGCCGTGTCACGGATGATGCTGCGCGCGGGACAGAAGAAATCGGCGTAGAGCACGTAGACGTGCCCCTCGCGCGCCGGCGCGCCGATCTTAGCCCAGCCCGTCGCGTGCTTGTCAATCCACTTGCCGTCGGCCCGCGCGAAGGCGTACACGCGGCGCTCGCGCGTGTTGCAGCGGATGCCCTCGTAGGTCACGTTGGTCGCACCGGCGTCGCTGCGCGCGACCAGTGTGTAGCGCACCACCCCGTCTGCGCCGACGGTGACCGAGGCGGTGTCCACGGCGTAGGTAAATGCGCGCCGAGCGGGGCCAGCGTCGAACGGGATCAGGTTCTCGGCTACGGGCGGCGACGGCAGCGCGACGCGGTCCTCGCGGAACGGTTTCTCGGAGAAATCGATGCTGTCGGCCGCAGAATCGCGCGGCTGATTCTGGGCAAGCGCGACCGCAGTCGCCGCGGCGAGCACCGGCACGGCCAGGGCCGCAACGCGGGCGGCGCGACGCCCGGACGCGCTCACGCGAGGTCGCTGGCGAGAGAGTTGCGGACGTTCGCAGGCACTGGCTCGAGCGCCGCATCATACGCCGAGTGGTCGACGCCAATCGCGAGCGCGACACCGTACTTGAGCGCCTTCGCCATCTCCTCACTGAGCTCGAAGCGCAGGAAATGCACCGAGGAGGTCTTCTCCTCGTTCTCGCGCTCGAGGTCCTCGTCGGCAATGGCATATACCCGCTCGCAGCCTTCGACCTGGACCCAGACGCGGTCTTCGATGCCCTTCAGCTCGGCGAGCCGCAGGCGCCGCTCCTCGGATTCCGGGTACTCGATCATCAGTGTCGCCTTGAAGTTGCGGCCGTCGGGGACGAGCGGATTGTATGCATCGAGCTCGTGCTGGATGCCCTCCTCCTCGAAGATGCGCTCGACGCGCAGCATTTCCTGAATCTGGTAGCGGATGGTCAGCTCGTCCTCGAAGATCAGCGTCACATGTTCGCCCAGATGAACAGTGCGGTCCTTCTTGTGCGCCATGACCTTGGCCCGGAACGCGGAGCGCTGCTTCGCGTAGGCCTCCAGGGTGAGCAGGCTTTCTCTCTCGATTCTCGGCATGGTCTGCATCGTCTTCTCCGTCACAATCCGTAGGCCATGCGCAGCAGCGTGATCGGATGCTCCTTGCGCGAGTGCCCGCTTCCCCTTGCGCGCGCGCCATGCCCTGCATGATGTGGCGCGCCGCCATCGCGCAATCCGAGCTCACGTAGTCGGGCGCGTGTTCGGCTACCGCACGCGCGACCGGGCGAGCGATCTTCATCGAGTGCGCGAAGTACTCGGACTTCACGCCCCAGGTGCCGTCGTGCCCAGAGCAGCGCTCGACAGTCTTCACATCGGTGCCGGGCACGAGCTGCAGTAGCTCTCGCGTCTTCTGGCCGATGTTCTGCACGCGCGAATGGCAGGGAATGTGGTACGCGACCTTGCCGAGACCGGTCTTGAAGTCGGTCTTCAGCAGCCCGTCCTTGTTGCGCAGGACGAGATATTCGAACGGCTCGAACATCGCGTCGGCGACGGCCTTCACGTCCGCGTCCTCCGGGAAGAGCAGCGGCAACTCGTTGCGGAACATCAGCGTGCAGGACGGCACGGCGGTCACGATCGCATAACCGGCGCGGGCGAGCCGCGCGAGGCCGGGGATATTCGTGTTCTTGAGGCGCTCGACCGCCTCCAGATCGCCGAGCTCGAGTTTCGGCATTCCGCAGCACGCCTCTTTCTCGGCGAGGACGTAGGGGATCTCGTTGTGGTCTAGCACCTTGAGCAGGTCGTGCCCGATCCCCGGCTCGTTGTAGTTGATGTAGCAGGTCGCGAAGATCGCGACCTTGCCGGGGGTGCGCGTACCGTCACGCACCGGGTGCGCCTTGCTCGCGGCCGCCGCTGCGCGGAACTTGGCCGGCGCATAGGGCGGAAGCTCGCGTTCGCGGTGCACGCCGAGGAGCTTGTCGAGCGCCGCGCGCGCCGTCCCGTTGCGGTTCACGGCGTTCACAGTCTGCGCCACCACCGGAATGGCGGCGAGCCGCCCGATCGCATCGGTGTTGGAGAGCAGCCGGTCTCGGAACGGCGCCCCATGCTTGCGGAACTTGACCGCCTTGGCCCGCAGCATCAGGTGCGGGAAGTCGACGTTCCACGCGTGAGGTGGCACGTACGGGCACTTGGTCATGTAGCAGAGATCGCAGAGGTAACACTGGTCGACCACCTTCGCGTAGTCGCTGCGGTCGACCCCGTCCAGCTCGCCGGTCTTGCCCTCGTCGACCAGGTCGAACAGCGTCGGGAAGGCGTTGCACAGGCTCACGCATCTGCGGCAGCCGTGGCATATGTCGAACACGCGGTGCAACTCGGCGTCGAGCTCGTCCTGGTCGTAGAACGCCGCGGAGCGCCAGTCGACCGGGTGGCGCGTCGGCGCCTCGAGGCTTCCTTCGCGTGTCGTCATGGTGAAGGTCTCGGCTTGGGTCGGTGGGCACCGCGCGCGTCGCATGCGGACACGAGCGGTGGCGCTCATCGCGCCGCCGACGGGCGTCCGTGCGACAGTCCCGCGCGCTATCGGAGGCGGCCCCTTCGTCGCCTCCGCAGTGCGGTACTCACTCAGTCCGTCAGCGCGTCGAGCGCCTTCTGGAACCGGTTGGCGTGCGAGCGCTCCGCTTTCGCCAGCGTCTCGAACCAGTCGGCGATCTCGTCGAATCCTTCCGCGCGTGCGGTCTTGGCCATGCCCGGGTACATGTCGGTGTACTCGTGCGTCTCGCCGGCGACGGCCGACTTCAGATTGTCGCGCGAGGAGCCGATCGGCAGCCCGGTGGCGGGATCGCCGACCGCTTCGAGGTACTCGAGGTGGCCGTGCGCGTGGCCTGTCTCGCCTTCGGCAGTCGAGCGGAAGAGCGCGGCGACGTCGTTCTGGCCTTCGACGTCAGCCTTGTTCGCGAAGTAGAGATAACGGCGGTTGGCCTGGGACTCGCCGGCGAAGGCGTCCTTCAGGCAGGTTTCGGTCTTGGATCCTTTGAGCGACTTGGCCATGACAGCCTCCTTTAGCGTTCGGGTTGACGACAACTAGGGTGTGTAGGCGCGCCGCGGCGGGTGACCTCGGTCAGGTATTCCCCGCCGCCGCAAAGACCCTTCAGGGGTCCATAATTAGACTAATTCTAATCAATCGATGAAGTATAGGCAAGAGCCTCAGGACCGGCGCGGCAGATCATCGCGCGTGCCGCTCCACCGCCGGCGCATCCAGCGGCCCGCCGGGCGCGCGCCGCGCTCAGACACGCCCCTCGGTCGCGAGATTCGCGCGGGTCGCCGCGTCGGCGCCCGGCCCGAACCGGCTGCGCCCATGTGCATAATTGTCGCAGAACGCGAACTCGAACCGCAGGTCCTGGACCGCGAGCGCCCCGATGACCCGGTTCTCGTATGAGTAGTCGTCCTCGTGCGCTACGAGCGTCGGCCAGTCGCGGTGATCCAGGATGGGCCCGAAGAACACGATGCCGGGCCGCGCCTTTACGCGGAGCGCGCAGGCACCGGGCGTGCGTCCCGACATCGGCAGGAAATCGATATCGCGCGTGAGCCGCGTCTTATGGTCCACCCGCTGGTCCACCTGCACACCGAGATACGGCGCCTCCTCGATCGTCGCGACCACCTGCAGCCCCGCGGCGCGTCAATGCGCCGCCGCGGCCGCGCCGCGCGCGCTGGGGAGGAACAGGAAGCGCACCTCGGCCATCGCCGCAAGCGTGTCGTGCAGCGCCGAGTCGAACGCCGGGGCGTTCACTAGGATCCCGCCGGCGACCGGGTCGACGAGCAGAAACGACGCCGGCTCCCCGCCGGCCAGGAACACCCGGCGGCTCGGCAGGTTCAACAGCTCGACCATTGCCAGCCGCGCCCTGCACGCTCGCCGATGAGGTACGGCTCCGCGCTCAGGACCGGTCCGGTACCGGCGCAGCCACGGGGCCGCACACCTCGGGCGCGGCCGCCTCGCGGTGGTGGAGGCCGTCCCGACGCCCCGAGAGGCGCCGGCGGTCGCGCAGCAGGTGCCGCGCGAGCTCGGTGAGCGCCTGCTGGTAGACGTCGCGCTTGAACTCGATGACCGACTCGAGCGGAACCCAGTACTCGCTCCAGCGCCACGCGTCGAACTCGGGCTTGGCCGAAGCGCGCAGGCAGACGTCGGTGTCGCGTCCGACCAAGCGCAGCAGGAACCAGATCTGCTTCTGGCCGCGGTAGTTCCCGCGCCAGTCGCGCCGGAGCCACTGCTGCGGAACCTCGTAGCGCAGCCAGCCACGCGTGCGGCCGAGGATGCGTACGTGATCGGTCTGCAGCCCGATCTCCTCGCGCAGCTCGCGGTACATCGCCTGTTCCGGCGACTCGCCGTGCTTGATTCCACCCTGCGGGAACTGCCACGAATGCTCGTTGACGCGCTTGCCCCAGAACACCTCGTCCCGGAGATTGCACAGGATGATGCCGACGTTCGGGCGGTATCCGTCTCGGTCGAGCATTGTGGGTTCCCTGCATGCGCTGGCCCGGGGCCGCACCCCGCGCCCGTCACCTCGCGATAATTCTTCCACAATTCCCTCCGCGTGCCTAGCAAACGCGCGCCCGGGGCGGCGAGTCGGGCCATTCGATCGAGTAGAATCCATGACTTTCCGCAGGCACCTGCCGCACGATGCGCGTCTCGCGATATTTCCTGGCCACGCTCAAGGAGGCGCCGGCCGAAGCCGAGCTCGTCAGCCATCGCCTGATGCTGCGCGCTTGCCTGATCCGTCGCCTGGGCAGCGGCCTCTACACCTGGATGCCGCTCGGGCTGCGCGTCCTGCGCAAGGTCGAGGCGGTGATCCGCGAGGAGATGAACGCCGCCGGCGCACTCGAGGTGTTCATGCCCGCGGTGCAGCCGGCCGAGCTGTGGCAGGAGACCGGCCGCTGGGATGTATTCGGGCCGCTGATGCTGCGGATGAAGGACCGGCACGAGCGCGACTTCTGCTTCGGTCCGACGCACGAGGAGGTGATCACCGATATCGCGCGGCGCGAGATCCGCAGCTATCGTCAGCTGCCGGTCAACTTCTACCAGATCCAGACGAAGTTCCGCGACGAGATCAGGCCGCGGTTCGGCGTGATGCGGGCGCGCGAGTTCTCGATGAAGGACGCGTACTCGTTCGACGCCGGCAAGACCGGCCTCGCCGCGAGCTACCGCAGGATGTACGACGCGTACGCGCGCATCTTCACGCGGCTCGGTCTGCGCTTCCGCGCGGTGGCGGCCGACACCGGCGCGATCGGAGGCAGCGCGTCACACGAGTTCCAGGTGATCGCGGACTCGGGCGAGGACGCGATCGCGTTCTGCCCGACCTCGGACTATGCCGCGAACGTCGAGCTCGCCGAGGCGATGGCACCGCCGGCGCCGCGCGCGGGCCCGGCGCGCGCGCTCGAGAAAGTCTTCACACCCGGCAGGACCCGCTGCGAGGACGTCGCCGCGCTGCTCGGGGTGCCGCTCGCGAGCACGGTGAAGGCGATCGCAGTCGTGCACGACGACGCCTTGTGGCTGCTTCTCCTGCGCGGCGACCATGCGCTGAACGAGGTCAAGGCGTCCAAGCTTCCCGGGCTCGAACCGTTTCGCTTCGCGACCGAGACGGAGATCGTGCGGCGCTTGGCCTGCAAGCCCGGCTACATCGGCCCGGTCGGCATCGACCCCGCGATCCGCATCGCCGCGGACCACTCGGTCGCCGCGATGGCCGACTTCGTCTGCGGCGCCAACGAGGAGGGCTATCACCTCGCCGGGGTCAACTTCGGGCGCGACCTTCCCGAGCCGCATTTCGTCGCCGACATCCGCAACGTCGTTGCCGGCGATCCGAGCCCGGACGGCAAGGGCGTGCTCGAGATCGCGCGCGGCATCGAGGTCGGCCACGTTTTCGCGCTCGGGACGAAATACTCCGAGGCGATGGGCGCGCGCTTTCTCGACGAGCAGGGCCAACCGCAGCTGCTCGAGATGGGCTGCTACGGCATCGGCGTGACGCGCGTCGTGGCCGCCGCGATCGAGCAGAACAACGACGCGCGCGGCATCGTATGGCCGGCCCCGATGGCGCCGTTCCAGGTGGCGCTGGTACCGGTCGGCTACCACAAGTCGGCCGAGGTGCGCGCCGCGGCCGACGAACTGCATCGCAAGCTCGAGGAGGCCGGCGTCGAGACGCTCTTCGACGATCGCGACGAGCGACCGGGGGTGATGTTCGCGGACATGGAATTGATCGGCCTGCCGCATCGGGTCGTGGTGAGCGAGCGCGGCCTCAAGGAGGGCAGGGTCGAATACCAGGGCCGGCGCGACGCGTCGGCCGAGAAGCTTCCGCGCGCGGAAGCGCTGGCACGCATCCTCGCGCGGCTGGGATGAGGACGTCGCGAGCGCCGCTCGTTCCCGCGCTTTTCGCGATTGCCGCGCTCGCGGCCGGGCCCGCCGCCGCCGGCGACCAGGTCTATGAGCCACTGTCGGCGAGCGTGCAGGCGGCACTCTCCCGCGCGATTGCCGACCGCGGGGTGGCGGACCTCGCGTTCGCCCGAGCCGAGGACGGCGCCCGCTGGCTTTCGGCGATGTCGGAACGTCTGGAGAAGCGCGTGCCGGAGCACGACGTGCGCGCCGAGCTCTTGCGCACCGTCCATTACGAAGCGACGCGCGCCGGCCTCGACCCCCCAGCTGGTGCTGAGCGTGATCCACGTCGAGAGTGCGTTTCGCAAGTATGCCGTCTCGCTCGCTGGCGCCCGCGGATACATGCAGGTGATGCCGTTCTGGGTGACGCTCATCGGCCGCGAGGACCACAACCTGTTCCATCTGCGCACCAACCTGCGCTACGGCTGCACCATTCTGCGCCACTACCTCGATATCGAAAAGGGCGATCTCTTCCGCGCGCTCGGCCGCTACAACGGCGCGCTCGGCAAGGCGGAGTACCCGAACCGCGTGCTTGCCGCCTGGCGCGGGACGTTCGGCTATGACGACAGGGTGCGCTGAGCGCGCGGCGCGCGTGCCGCCGCGGTGGCTCAGCGCGGGAACAACGCGGCGATGCTCGCCTGGATCGACTCGGCCGCAGCGCGCGGATTGCCCGCCTGCCGGATCGGCCGGCCCACCACGATGTAGTCGGCGCCGTTCGCGAACGCCTGCGCGACGTCGACGGTGCGCTTCTGGTCGTCGGCCGGACGGTTCTCGACCGGTCGGATTCCGGGCGTCACCACCAAGATGCGCTCGCCGAGCTCGCTCCTGATGTGCGGCGCCTCTAGCCCGGACGAGATCACGCCGTCGCAACCCCGCCTCGAGCGCGCGGCGCGCGCGGGAAAGCACCAGCCTCTCGACGTCGCACTGGAAGCCGAGATCGTCCAAGTCGCCGCGGTCGAGGCTGGTGAGCACCGTCACCGCGAGGATCTTCAACTCGCCCTTCTCGCTGCCAGCGGCCTGCATGATGGCCTGGTTGCCGTGCACGGTGGCGAACGTCACGCCGCGCCCGCGCAGTCCGCGCACCGCGCCGCGAACCGTCTCCGGCACATCGAAGAACTTGAGGTCGACGAACACGCGCTTGTCGCGCTCGACCAGCCAGTCGACCAGTGCGAAGCATTCGCCGGTCATGAAGAGCTCGAGCCCGACCTTGTAGAAAGTCACGCTGTCCTCGAGCGCAGTGACGAATTCACGCGCCGCAGCGGCGCTCGGCAGGTCGAGCGCGCAGATCAGGCGCTCGCGGGGCGGGATGGGCTTGGCCGAAAGCAGGTTCATGAGGCACGGGGGAGCGTGAAAAAGTCGACGTTACGTGCACAGCGCGCCGCGAGATCGATGGCATGGTCCTTGCGGCCACCGTCGATGAGCCGATCTTCCGCCGTTCCAAGCAGCAACGTCACCGCGAGCATGTTGATGAATTTTATCGCGCCCGGGCACGAATCGTTGCCAGACCCGGATTTCGGGCCCGAGCAGATGCGCGCCTGGCTCTCGGCGTTGCCGCAGCACGACGCGACGGCTGCGGCTGCCGCATTGATCGAACGCATGGTTGCATTCAATCGTGCCGACCTGCAGCCGCGCGCGCACCTGCGCACACTCGAGATGCTGCGCGACCACGTCGAGGGGCTCGTGCCGTTGCTCGAGCACCGGCTGGCGAAGCCCGCGCCGCCGCTCGCCGGACCGATGCGCCAGATCGCGCATCTGATCGAGAAGCTCTTCAAGGAACTCGCCGCCGGCTACACGCGCGCGGTCCTGAGCGTGCCGCGCTCGTGGCTCAGCCTCGGCTACCGCGCCCAGCTCCACACGCCGCTCGTACGGGCGATGGACTACCACGCGCGCCGGCTCTCGCTCGCGCACCGGCTGTACGCCCGTAGCCCCGGCGCAGTCTGGGCCGAGTTGCATCGGCTGTTCCTGCTTGCGCGCGGCTGGCGGGTCGCGGCAGAGCGCATCGAGTCACCGCGTCGTTCGCCGCTGGACGTCTACCGCACCGCCCTGCTGCTCGCGTTCGCACAGCCGTCGAGGCTCACCTGCGACGAGCACGAGCGCCTGCAGGACTACCTTGCGCGCTACGCCGACCTGGCCGAGATCGTACCGCCGGCGACGGTCACAGATCCGGCGTGCGTATTCGCGATCGACCCGCACCGCGACCGGCCCGGCGTGGCCTATGCGAAGCGCCACGACGCCGAGTTCGAGAACGGCGCGCTCCTGCTCAAAACGGCCCGCCTGGTCGAGCGGATCGATGTCCAGCTGCGCCGTCTGCGCAAAGGCATTTCCGCGGCGAGCCTGGGGCTGCCCGACGAAGCGAGTTCGCTCGCGTACCAGGAGATGCTGCAGCGGCTCCGCGGCCACTGGCGCGGCGACCGCGCCGCGCGCTCGGCGCGCACGAGGTTCCACCCGCGGGTGAATGCCTGGGTCGGGCTGCGCGACATCTGGCGGGCGCTGCGGGCCGAGCTGCCGCGCGACGGCGTGCAGGAGGCCGGAGCCGGCCGAGCCGTCGACGCGCGCGACCGAGTGGATCGTGCTGAACGAGAGCTCGCGCGGCTTCGCGCTGCGCCACATGTCCGGCGCGGCGCCGCCGGTCGAAGTGGGCGCGCTCGTCGCGATCAAGCCGCGCGACCGCGCTTCAATCTACGTGTGCCTGGTACGCTGGGTGCAGTCGAACAATCCCGAGCATCTGGAGGTCGGGCTCCAGCAACTTGCGCCGGTCGCCGTCCCGGCGGTGTACAAGCCCTCTGAGGCCGAACGAACGGCGCCCGAGCCGATCCTGTATTTTCCGCAGCTCCCCGCGCAGCGCAAGGGCGGCAGCGATCGCGGCACCGCCCGACCGTCTGAGCGCCAATGATCCGCTGAGCGTACGGCATCGCGGCGGGCGGCTCAGCCTGCGCGCCGCGCGCCTCATCGAGAAGACCCCGAGCGTCGAACTGATCGAAGTCAGCGCCGCCGGACCCGCCTGACCAGGTAAGCGCGCGCCACGGTCTGTCGCGATCACGACAGGGCGCTGCCGCGCGGCCGTCAGCGCCAACGGCGCGGGCGAATGACCAGCGCCGCGGCGCCGGGGCCGCCGTGATGGATATCACGGCAACGGGCTCGTCCGTCACGCGCCATTCGATGGCACGTTGCTTGCACCCCGAGGAACGTAGACCGCGCTCTCGCGGTCCGGAACAGCTACAAGACGACGAGGAGCCTTCCATGGCGCTGCATCTGAGCGTGCCTCCCACCGGAGATGGCCGAATCGGCCAGTTCAAACTCGCGCCCGAGCAGGTCGCCGAATGGCTGCGCAGCCTGCCCACCGACGATCCGGTCGAGCGAGGCAGGCGCATGCTCGATCAGCTCGCTGCGCTGAACCGCACCCCGCGCGCGCGTCACCCTGCGCCAGGAGGTTACCGAGCTGATTCACGCGCCGGCGATCGCGCTGCTTCCGGCCCTGCACGCGGCGCTCGCCTCGGGCACGCTGCCGCTCACCGACTCGTCGCGCTCGGCAGCCGGGGTGGCCGAGGAGCTCGTCACCGAGCTCGCATACTCCTACAAGCTACTGCTGGTCGAGCAGTCGCGACGGCTGTTCGGGCTGGCCTCGAGCGGCCGGGCGATCTTGCCGGTGATCCGGGCAATGCAGCTGCTCGCGCGCCGGCTCGCGCTCGGCTACCGCATGTACGCAACCAACGCCAAGGGCGTGTGGCTCGAACTGCATGAGCTCTATCAGTTCGCGCTGCGCCGCGGTCTCGCGAACCGCTCGCTGCCCGACGAGGCCGACACGCCGCTGCGCATCTATCGCGATGCCCTGCTGGTCGCCTTCGCCGAGCCCCTCAAGCTGATGCAGGGGGACCTCGACCGGCTCTACGCCTGGCTCGGGGGCTTCGGCACGCTCGCTGCGCTCTCCGGCGCCGGCCAGACGCGCGGCGGCCAGGGCATGTTTCTCATCAAGCCGCAGCGTGACGTGCCCGGCTACGCGCTCGCGAAGCGGCACCACCCGATACCGCATGGGAACGATTTCGTCCTCAATACGCTGTCGCTCGCCGACGCGCTGCTCGACCAGCTCCGCGCCTCGCCGCGGGCGAGAGCACGCAATCGCTCGGCCTGCCGCAGGATGCGGACGATCCGGCATTCCGCGACCTGCTCGGCCGGCTCGTGCGGCACTGGGGTGCGGTGCCGAACCGCCGGTTCACGCGGCTGCGCACCCATGCGCGCGTGGAGGTGTCGATCGGCATCCGCGGAATCTGGGACTTCCTGCACCAGCGCCCCGCGCCGGCGCGCTCCGGTGAATGGATGGTGACCAACGAAAGCCCGCGCGGCTTTGCCCTGCTGCACGTCGGCGGACCGATCGAGTCGGTGCGCGTGGGCGAGGTGGTCGGGCTGCGCACCCGCGACAGCCGCACCTGCCACGTGTGCGTCGTGCGCTGGGTGCTGTCCGACAGTCCAGAGCATCTGGAACTCGGTCTGGAAGAGCTCGCGCCCACCGCACGCGCGGTGTCGCTACGCTCGGCGCACCGTGGGCCACGGCCGGAGGAATCGCAGCCGGTGCTGCTGCTGCCGGAGGTTCCTGCGCTCAACCAGGCGCCGGCCATCCTGGCTCCGCTGTTCCCGCTCGACTCGACCTGCGAGCTGAACCTCGGCGATCTACAGTCGCGGCTGCGCGTGCGCGCGACACGGCTGCTCGAGCGCACGGTGAGCGTGCAGGTGGTGCAATTCAGCGCGGTGAGCTAGCCCCCGCGAGCGCAACGCGGCGCCCGGCAGCACCTCCCGCCGCTGCGGCGCCGGCGCGCCGAAGCTCCGTATAATGGCGTCGCGCCGCGGCGCGACCCGGGCGGCGCAAAGAAGCGCGGAACGAACCATTCCAGCGTCCCTGCGTGGTGCCCGATATCCTCGTTCTCTACTACAGCCATCATGGCGCCGTCCGCGAGATGGCGCGCCACGTCGCGCGCGGGATCGAGAGCGTTGCCGGGATGGCGGCGCGCGTTCGCACCGTGCCGAAGATCTCCGCCGCGACCGAGGCGGGCGCGCCCGCGATCCCTGCCGAGGGCCCGCCCTACTGCGGCCTGGCCGATCTCGAGGCCTGCGCCGGCATCGCGTTCGGCAGCCCGGCCCGCTTCGGCAACATGGCGGCCGCGATGAAGTACTTCTGGGACGGTACCGCGAGCCTCTGGCTGCGCGGCGCGCTCGCCGGCAAGCCGGCCGCGCTTTTCACATCCTCCGGGACCTTGCACGGCGGCCAGGAAACCGCGCTCCTGTCGATGATGCTGCCGCTCCTGCATCACGGGATGCTGATCGTCGGGCTGCCGTACACGCAGACCGAGCTGGTCGATACGGTGAGCGGCGGCACGCCCTACGGCGCGAGCCACGTCGCTGGAATCGCTTCCGACCGTGAGGTCGACGAGACCGAACGTCGCCTCTGCATCGCGCTCGGCCGGCGCCTGGCCGAGGTCGCAGCGAAGCTCGCCGCATGAGCACCGGGCGCGCGGCCCGTCCGCTCCGGCCCGCGCAATGCGTGGCGACCCTCCCCACGCCGTCGGTCCGGCCGCCCGGCCATCCGGTCGCGTCGGCCGCGCCGGTCGCCACCGACCACGACGCGCGGCTGGTCGTGCGAAGGAGCGCCCCTGCCGAGCACACCCGGTACCTTGCCGCCGACGCGCAGGCTGCCGCACGGCTGACCGTCGGCGACGACGCGGCGACGCGGGCGGCCGAGCGACCGGCGGCGCAGGGCTACCTGCGCCCGGTTGCCGGCGTGGATTGCGACCGGGGCGACCTGCGCCCGGCAGATCGCGCCCTGCGGTTCGCCTTCCGCGCGCCGGCGCCCGACGCGCACGCAGTGGGCGCCGCGCGTGTGGCGCTCGCCGCCCGCGCCCCCTGGCGCTGACTGCGGACCGGATGGGCGAGGGCGGGCCCGCCTCGAACACGAAAATGGCGCGCCGCGTGAGCGCCCTGCGCGCGGCTCAGGGCGCCGCGCTCGTCGCCCTGCTCGGCCTGATCGCGCTCGCCCTTGCCTGGGAGATCTGGCTCGCACCGTTGCGCCCGGGCGGATCGTGGCTGATGCTCAAGGCCTTGCCGCTCCTCCTTCCCCTGCGCGGCGTACTGGCCGGGCGACGGTGCACGTTCCAGTGGGCCTCGATGTTCATCCTCGCCTATCTCGCCGAAGGGCTCGTCCGCGCGGTGAGCGACCCGCGTCCGTCGGCCTGGCTGGCGGGCGCCCAGGCGGCGCTCGCCATCGTCTTCTTCACATCCGCGCTCGCCTATGCCCGGCTGAGCCCGCGCGGCCTCGCGTAGAGCGCCGGAAAATCACGGTCTCGCGCGCAGCCGCGCGGGCGCGCACCCACCGCGGCCCGGCCAAGGTCGGCGCCGCAGCAGGCCCCGATTCGGGTCCGCTGACGCACGAACCACGGCGCCATGCCGCGCACCGGTCGCGCCATCGGTAGTGCCCGGTCAGGGCGTGCTGTGCAGCTGCGGATTGACGCGTTCGACCTCGCTCGCAAGCCTGTTCAGCGCGTTCACGTACGCCTTCGCCGAAGCGACCACGATGTCGGTGTCCGCGCCGACCCCGTTGACGATCCGCCCGCCGCGCGCAAGACGCACGGTCACCTCGCCCTGCGACTCGGTGCCCTGGGTCACCGCGTTCACCGAATAGAGCAGCAGCTCCGCACCGCTGCGGGCGATGCTCTCGATCGCCTTGAACGTGGCGTCGACCGGCCCGTCGCCGCGCGACTCGGCCTTGCGCTCGACGCCGCCCTCGCCCAATACGACTCGGGCATGCGGCTGCTCGCCCATGCCGCTCGCCTGGTTCATGTGGACCAGCCGCCAGCGCTCGGTTGCCGCACTCACTGCCTCGTCGGACACCAGCGCGTTCAGATCTTCGTCGAAGATCTCGGCCTTCTTGTCGGCGAGGTCCTTGAACTTCTGGAACGCGACGTTCAGCGCCTCTTCCGACTCGAGCTCGATGCCGATCTCCTTCAGGCGCTGCCGGAACGCGTTGCGCCCGGAGAGCTTGCCGAGCACGATCTTGTTGGTGCTCCAGCCGACGTCCTCGGCCTGCATGATCTCGTACGTCTGGCGCGCCTTGAGCACGCCGTCCTGGTGGATCCCCGAGGCGTGCGCGAACGCATTCGCGCCGACGATCGCCTTGTTCGGCTGCACGACGAAGCCGGTGATCTGCGAGACCAGTCGCGACGCGGGAACGATCTGCGAGGTGTCGACCCGCGTCTCTAGCCCGAAGAAGTCGCGGCGCGTGCGCACCGCCATCACCACCTCCTCGAGCGAGGTGTTGCCGGCCCCCTCTCGCCGAGGCCGTTGACGGTGCACTCCACCTGCCGCGCGCCGCCGATCATCACGCCGGCGAGCGAGTTGGCGACCGCCATGCCGAGGTCGTTGTGGCAATGCACCGACCAGACCGCACGGTCCGAGTTCGGCACCCGCTCGCGCAGCGTGCGGATGAACTCGCCGAACTGCTGCGGCACCGCGTAGCCGACGGTGTCGGCGATGTTGATGGTGCGCGCCCCCTCGTTGATGACCGCCTCGAGCACGCGGCACAGGAAGTCGACCTCGGACCGGCTGCCGTCCTCGGGCGAGAACTCGACGTCCTCGCAGTTGTTGCGCGCGAAGCGCACCGCGAGCCGCGCCTGTTCCAGCACCTGCTCGGGCGCCATGCGCAGCTTCTTCTCCATGTGCAGCGGGCTCGTGGCGATGAAGGTGTGCACGCGCCACGACCTGGCGCCCTTGAGCGCCTCGACCCCGCGCGAGATGTCGCGATCGTTCGCGCGGCACAGGCCGGCGACGGTCGAGTCCTTGATCGTGTTCGCGATCGCCCGCACCGCCTCGAAGTCGCCGTTGGACGCCGCCGGAAAACCGGCCTCGATCACGTCTACGTGCAGCCGCTCGAGCTGCTTCGCGATGCGCAGCTTCTCCTCGCGCGTCATCGAGGCACCCGGGCTCTGCTCGCCGTCACGCAGCGTGGTGTCAAAGATGATGAGTCGTTCGGTCATGGCGGTCTCCGATCGCATGGTCGGCATGGTGTCGTTCCGGGCATCCTTGCGGGACGCCGGCCGGGGTACTGCTCGAATTGTGGATGGGGATTAGCTGCGCGCGGGGCGCAGCAGCGGAAGCAGCCCGCCGAGCGGCAGGATGCGCAAAGCGGGCAACAGCGCGTCGTGGATGCGTGCCATGCGCGCGACTATAGCGGACAACCGCCAGCGGTGCAACAAGTCGGCCGTATCAGCCCGTCGCGCCGCGGCGGCGCCGGGCGCGCCACGCCCAGAGCGCATACCCGGACAGTCCGTACACGACGAACAGGCCGAACAGCACGAGCGGCGGCTTGACCGAGATCATCACCAGGGCGAGCACGACCAGCAGCAACGCCCAGAACGGCACCGCGCGCCGCAGGTTCAGATCCTTGAAGCTGTAGAACGGCGCGTTCGTCACCATCGTGACGCCCGCGTAGAACGTGAGCACGGCCGCGAGCCAGCGCACCGTCTCGACCCGCGCGATCTGGAAATCGTCGCTCACCCAGATGAACCCGACCACCAGCGCCGCGGCGGCGGGGCTCGGCAGCCCCTGGAAGAAGCGCTTGTCGACGACGCCGATGTTGGTGTTGAACCGCGCAAGGCGCAGCGCGGCGCCGGCGCAGTAGACGAACGCCACGATCCAGCCGACGCGGCCGAGGCCCTTCAGCGCCCATTCGTACATGATCAGCGCCGGCGCGGCGCCGAAGGAGACCATGTCCGCGAGGCTGTCGTACTCCGCGCCGAACTCGCTCTGCGTGCGGGTCATGCGGGCGACGCGCCCGTCCAGGCCGTCGAGCACCATCGCGACGAAGACGCCGATCGCGGCGGTCTCGAAGCGGGCGTTCATCGCCTGCACGATCGCGTAGAACCCCGCGAACAATGCGCCGGTGGTGAACAGGTTCGGCAGCAGGTAGATGCCGCGCCGGCGCAGCGCGCCGCGCAGAAAACCCTTGCCGCCGCGACGCAGCTCTGCCATGCGTCAGCTCACAACTCCGCGACGACAGTGGCGCCGCAGTACACCTTCTGGCCGAGCTCGACCTTCAGCGTCGCCTCGAGCGGCAGGTACACGTCGACGCGCGATCCGAACCGGATGAAGCCAAACCGCTGCCCGCGCGCGAGCCGGTCGCCCGCCCGCGCGTAGCACAAGATCCGCCGAGCGACCAGGCCGGCGATCTGGACGCAGGTCACATCGATGCCGCTCGCGGTGCGCAGCCAGAGCGCGTTGCGCTCGTTCTCGCGCGAGGCCTTGTCGAGCGCGGCGTTGATGAACGAGCCAGCTGAATACCAGCACGCCTTCACCTCGCCCTCCACCGGCGAGCGGTTGGCGTGGACGTTGAAGACGTTCATGAACACGCTCACCTTGCGCGCGTCGCGGTGGAGGTACGGATCCTGGGTACGCTCCACCGCGACGATGCGGCCGTCAGCGGGCGAGACGACGGTCCGCGCGGTGCCCGGAATCTCGCGCGGCGGATCGCGAAAGAACTGCAGCACGAAAGCCGTCGCGAGCCACAGCGGGATCGACCACCACCAGCCGGCGAGCCAGCCGGTCGCACCCGCGGCGAGCGCCACGAGCGCCACGTGCGGCCAGCCTTCACGGGCGATGACGGGATGGGGGTAGGTCATTGTCTTCTGGTGGGCAGGGGCGGGTGGCCGGCGCGCAGCAAGCACGCCGCTATGCTCGGCCCCTACCGCGGTCCACTGCCCACCGCCCGCCGTCCACTCAGTTCTTCGACTGATCGACGAGCCGGTTCTTGCGGATCCAGGGCATCATCTCGCGCAGCTTCGCGCCAACGGTTTCGATCGGGTGCTGCGCGGTCAGCCGCCGGCGGGCGAGCAGCGTCGGCGCGCCGGCGCGATTCTCGAGCACGAAGTCGCGTGCGTACTCGCCGGTCTGGATGCGCTCGAGCGCGGCGCGCATCGCGTGCTTGGTCTCGCGCGTGATGATCTTCGGCCCGGTCACGTACTCGCCGTACTCGGCGTTGTTCGAGATCGAGTAGTTCATCGTGCCGATGCCCCCCTCGTACATCAGATCGACGATCAGCTTGAGCTCGTGCAGGCACTCGAAGTAGGCCATCTCCGGCGCGTAGCCGGCCTCGACCAGCGTCTCGAAACCCGCCTTCACCAGCTCGACGCAGCCGCCGCAGAGCACGGTCTGCTCGCCGAAGAGGTCGGTCTCGGTCTCCTCGCGAAAGGTCGTTTCGATCACCCCCGCCTTGCCGCCGCCGATCGCGGCTGCGTAGGAGAGCGCCATGTCGCGGCCCTTGCCGCTCGGCGACTGGTGCACCGCGATCAGCATCGGCACGCCGCCGCCCTGCACGTAGGTGGAGCGCACGGTGTGGCCCGGCGCCTTCGGCGCGACCATGACGACGTCGAGGTCGGGGCGCGGCTGAATCTGGAAGTAGTGGATGTTGAAGCCGTGCGCGAAGGCGAGCGTGCCGCCCTTCCTGATGTTCGGCTCGATCTCGTCGCGGTAGATCTGCGCATGATGCTCGTCGGGCAGTAGGATCATCACGAGGTCGGCGCCCTTCACCGCGGCGCCGATCTCCTTCACCTCGAGGCCGGCGTTGCGCGCCTTCTCCCAAGAGGCGCCTTCCTTGCGCAGCCCGACGACGACCCTCACTCCGGAGTCCTGCAGGTTGAGCGCGTGCGCGTGGCCCTGCGAGCCGTAACCGATGATGGCGACCTTCTTACCCTTCACGAGCGAGAGATCGGCGTCCTTGTCGTAGTAGACCTTCATGATTTCCCCTTGCAGAAAGTTACGGAAGCGGGCGGTGGGGCGAGCCGCGGTGCGGGACCGGCGCGACCGGCCGGCCGCGTCCTCTCCTCGCCTCCCACTTCTCGCTCCTCACTTCCGGCTAGACCCGGAGCACCCGCTCCCCGCGTGCGATGCCCGAGGCGCCGGTGCGGACCGTCTCGAGGATCACGGCGCGGTCGAGCGCCTCGATGAAAGCGTCCAGCTTGTCGCCGCTTCCGGTGAGCTCGATCGTATAGCTCGACTCGGTCACGTCGATGATGCGGCCGCGGAAGATGTCGGCCATGCGCTTCATCTCCTCGCGGTCCTTGCCGGTGGCGCGCACCTTGATCAGCATCAGCTCGCGCTCGATGTGCGGCGCCTCGGAGAGATCCACGACCTTCACCACGTCGACCAGCTTGTTCAGCTGCTTGGTGATCTGCTCGATTACATCGTCCGAGCCGGTCGTGACGATCGTCATGCGCGAGAGCGAGGCGTCCTCGGTCGGCGCCACGGTGAGCGACTCAATGTTGTAGCCTCGCGCAGAGAACAGCCCCGACACGCGCGACAGTGCGCCAGACTCGTTCTCCAGCAGGATCGAGATGATGTGCCGCATGTCTTGCGCACCGCCGTCCGGATCAGAGCTCTTCGGCGAGGATCATCTCGCTCATGCCCTTACCGCCGGGCACCATCGGATACACGTTCTCGGTCTGGTCGGTCAGGAAGTCGAGCAGCACGAGGTCGTCGGTCCGCTTGAACGCCTCGCGCAGCGCCGGCTCGACGTCGGCCGGCTTCTCGATGCGCATCCCGATATGGCCGTACGCCTCGGCGAGCCTGACGAAGTCCGGCAGCGCGTCCATGTACGACTCCGAGTAGCGGTTGCCGTGGAAGAACTGCTGCCACTGCCGCACCATGCCCATGTAACGGTTGTTCAGATTCACGATCTTGATCGGCAGCCGGTACTGCTTGCAGGTCGAGAGCTCTTGGGTGCACATCATGAAGCTCGCTTCGCCCGTGACGCACGCCACCGTGGCGCCCGGGTTGGCGAGCTGCACGCCCATCGCCGCCGGCAGCCCGAAGCCCATCGTGCCGAGGCCGCCGGAGTTGATCCAGCGCCGCGGCCGGTCGAACTTGTAGAACTGCGCCGCCCACATCTGGTGCTGGCCGACGTCCGAGGTCACGAACGCATCGCCCTTCGTCACCTCGTAGAGTTTCTCGATCACCAGTTGCGGCTTGATGATCGGGCTCGCCCGATCGTAGCGCAGGCAGTCGCGCGCCTTCCACAGCTCGATCTGGGCCCACCAGCTGTTCAGCGCCTTCTGATCGATGCGGCCGGCGAGCGGCTCGATCTGGCGGACCAGCTCATCGAGCACGTCGGCGACGTTGCCAACGATCGGCACGTCCACCTTGACGCGCTTGGAGATGGACGAGGGGTCGATGTCGATGTGGATGATCTTGCGCGGCACCGAGCCGAAGTGCGCGGGATTGCCGATGACGCGGTCGTCGAACCGCGCCCCGATCGCGAGCAGCACGTCGCAGTGCTGCATCGCCATGTTCGCCTCGTAGGTGCCGTGCATGCCGAGCATGCCGAGGAACTGCGGGTCGGTGCCGGAGAAGCCGCCGAGCCCCATCAGCGTGCTGGTCGCAGGGAAGCCGAGGAGCTTCACGAGGCGTGTGAGCGCGGGGGCGGCGTTCGCCAGGACGACCCCGCCGCCGGTGTAGATCATGGGCCGCTCGGCCTCCAGGACCAGCTGCGCGGCCTTCTTCACCTGGCCCGGATGACCCTTGGTCACCGGGTTGTACGAACGCATCGGCACCGCGTCCGGGTACTCGAACGCGCACTTCGCCGTGGTCACGTCCTTCGGGATGTCGACCAGCACCGGCCCCGGACGCCCGCTCGCGGCGAGGAAGAAGGCTTTCCTGATCGTGCGGGCGAGCTCCCGCACGTCCTTGACCAGGAAGTTGTGCTTCACGCACGGCCGCGTGATTCCGACCGCGTCGACCTCCTGGAATGCGTCCTGGCCGATCGCGTGCGTCGGCACCTGGCCGGTGATCACGACCATCGGGATCGAATCCATGTACGCGGTGGCGATGCCGGTCACCGCGTTGGTGACGCCGGGACCGGACGTCACCAAGCACACGCCGGTCCTGTGGCTGCTGCGCGAGTAGCCGTCGGCCGCGTGCGCGGCTCCCTGTTCGTGCCGCACCAGGACATGCCTGACCTTGTCCTGCTTGAATAGCTCGTCGTAGATGAACAGCACCGCGCCGCCCGGATAGCCGAACACGCATTCGACGCCTTCGGCCTGCAAGCACCTGACGACAATCTCTGCCCCAGTGATTTCCATGCCTTGCGCCTGCGTCCCGTGACGCGAAATGATTGAATATTTGACGAAAACTGTGGAGAGTACGGTCTATGCGGGAGTTTGGTCAAGCGTACCAGTCGCCGCCGGCACGCGCGCGCGGCGGCGTGCGCGCGGCGGTTTGTTAACATGCGCCCGCGATCGTGCGGGCCGCGCGCGATCCGACAACGACAACCCGGGTCATCCCCTGGCCACCCGCTCCGAGCTCTCCGCGTTTCTCGCCAGCGTCGAGCGCCGCGCCTACAAGCAGGCACTCTACGCCGTGCGAGACGCCGCCGCGGCGCTCGACGTCGTGCAAGAGGCGATGCTGCGCCTTGCCGAAAAGTACGGCGCACGGCCGGCGGAGGAACTCCCGCTCCTCTTCCAGCGCATCCTGCAAAATGCGATCCGGGATTTTTTTCGCCGCCAGAAGGTACGCTCGACGTGGACGACGTTATTCTCTGCGCTCCTGCCCGGCCGCGACGACGCCGACGTCGACCCGCTGGACACCCTGACGGCGGCGCCCGGCGCGGGCACCGTCGAGACTCCGGCCGACGCCGCAGAGAGAGCTCAGATACTTGATTTCATTGAAAAAGAGATCAGCAGACTGCCCCACCGTCAACGCCAGGCGTTTCTGCTGCGTTATTGGGAGGAGTTTGACGTCGCCGAGACCGCCCTCGTCATGGGGTGCTCGGAGGGCAGCGTGAAGACCCACTGTTCGCGCGCCACGCATACGCTTGCAGCGGCCCTCAGAGCACGGGGCATCGAGCTGTGAACGAACACCTGATCGGCCGCAGCATCAAGCGCGAGCTCGACCGCGGGCTCGGCTTGCCCGCGGATGCACTCGCCCGGCTGTCCGACGCGCGTACGCGCGCGCTCGAGCGGCAGCGCTCGCGTGCGCCGTTTCCGGTGCTCGCCGGCGCGGGACGCATCGGTCTGCGGCTGAGCGGACCGGCGCAGTGGTTCGCGCACGTGATCCTGCCGGCGGCCCTGCTCGTGGCGGCCGCAATCGGCGTGCAGCAGTGGCAGGAGCGTGAGAGCAGCGCGCAGGCGGCCTCCGAGATCGCTGACCTCGATGCCGACCTGCTCAAGAGCGACCTGCCGATCGACGCCTACCTCGATCGCGATTTCCAGGCATGGCTGCAGCGCTCGTCGGACTGAGCGTGGCGCCCGTCGGCCGTCGCCGTGTCGCGCGCGGCGTCCACGGCGTCGTCCTTCCCGTCCTCCTGCTCCTCGCCACGATATTCGCGTCGACCATCGACGACGCCCACGCCGCCGCGCCGAGGAAGGGCGGCCCCACGTGGGAGCAGCTCACGCAGCAGCAGCAGCAGGTGCTCGCACCCATACAGGGCGAGTGGCCGAAGCTCGATGCGAAGCGAAAGCGCAAGTGGCTCGGGATCGCAAAGCGCTATCCTTCGATGACGGCGAGCGAGCAGGCGCGTCTGCAGGAGCGCATGCGCGAATGGGTACGCCTCACGCCCGGCGAGCGCGAAGCCGCCCGCGCGCGCTACCGCGAATTCGAGCAGCTCTCCCCCGAAGAGCGGCGCAGCGTGAGCCGCAAGTGGGAGACTTACCAGCGCAAACGCACCGAGGAGGCCGCCCGTACCGCGCCCGACACCGCGGGAATCGGCCCGGTACCCGGCGCGGCCGGGCTGCGGCCGCACTAGCGTGGCGCGGTGCGGCGCGAGCGCCCCCGCGGCGCCAGGCGGCAACGCGGCGGGACTCGGCCGGCGCCTCGCGGCGATGATCTACGAAGCGCTCGCCGTGACCGCCGTCGTCTTCGTCGCCAGCCTTGCTTTCCATGGCGCCGCCACCGGTCGTCTCGAGGGGATGGCTCGCCTCGCGTTCCAGATCTACCTCGTCACGGTCCTCGGACTGTACTTCGCTTGGTTCTGGCAGCGCGGACAGACGCTCCCCATGCGGGCGTGGCGGCTGCGCGTGGTGGATGCGCGCACCGGAGGCGCGGTCGCGCCGGGGCGCGCCGTCGCGCGCTACCTCGCGGCCGCACTGACGGGCGGGACCAGCCTGGCAGCAGCGCTGTATCTGCGCGAGCACCCGGACGCCGCGGCGGCGTGGGCGGCGCTCGCGCCGGGCCCGGCGAGCATCGCGTGGGCGGCGATCGACCGCGACCGCCAGGCGCTCTACGACCGCATCGCCGGCACGCGGCTGGTCATCGCCGCTCCACCCACCACATCATCGCCAGCGCAGTGAACAGGAAGAGCAGACTCGGCGCCGCGGCACTCACGAACGGCGTCCAGGTCTGCAGCACGCCGAGGGTCGTGCCGAGGTGGTTCAGGAAGTGGAACAGCACGCCGAGGATGATGCCAGCAAAGACCTTTAGGCCGACGCTGCCCGCGCGCGCCTGCACGTACGCGAACGGCAGCGCGAGCGCCATCATCACCAGCGTCGCGAACGGATAGATCACCTTCTGCCAGAGCGCGATCTGCTGCCGGTCGGTGCGCTGGCGGTTCTCCGAGAGCAGGCGGATGTACTGATAGAGGTTCCACGCCGACATCTTCTCCGGACGGACGAGCAGCGCGCCGAGGATGTCCGGGGTGAGCACCGACCGCCATTCCATCTCGGCCGATTTGCTCACAACGGCCCGCGCGCCCTGGAACTCGGTCCGTGTGACGTCGTGCAGCCGCCACAAGTTCGCACCCGCGTATTCGCCGCGCACCGCCTCGCTGAGCGAGCGCAGCCGCAGATCGTCGTCGAACTCGAAGATCCGCACGCCGCGCAGCGCTCTGTCGGGCAGCACCTCGCGGACGTTCACGAAGCGCGCGTCCGAGCGCAGCCACACGCCCGAGCGCAGACCGGAGGACACCGTGGAACCGAGCCGCTCCATGCGCAGCTGCTTGGCGGCTCGCTCGGCTGCCGGCGCCGCGAATTCGCCGACGATCACGGTCAGGATGACAAACGCGGAGCCCACACGTGCGAGCATGCGCGCGGCATCTACCGGCGCCAGGCCCGACACGCGCATCACCGTGTACTCGGAGCTCGCGGCGAGCGTCGACAGCGCCGCCAGCGTGCCGATCAGCACTGCGACCGGGAAGAGCTCGTAAACGTGACCGGGCACCGACAGCAGCACGAAGGCGAAGGCGTGTCGCAGGCGGTAGGCGCCGGTGCCGAGCTCGTCGAGCTCGTTCACCATGTCGAAGAAGGCGAACAGCGCCAGAAAGGCGACCATTGCGAAGGCGGTCGCCTTGTAAATCTCGCGCGCGAAGTAGCGGCGGATCGTGCTCATCGGCGCCGCAGAAGCGCGAGGCGCAGCGTGGTGCGGCGCCAGAAAAGCGCGGCGATCAGGCCGAGCATCGCAGCGTGCAGCACCCACCAGCCGAGCGAGAACGGCAATCGCCCCTGGGCAACCCAGGCCTGGACGATGCCAAGCAGGTTGCTGTACACGAGATAGGCGAAGACCGCGAACAGCAGGTTGAGCGAGCGCGTCGCGCGCGGATTCACCGAGGAAAGCGGAATCGCGAGCAGTGCGAGGTTGAGCGCCACGAACGGCAGCCCGATGCGCCAAGTGAGCTCGGCGCGCCAGAACCGGTTGTCCGGCGCGCGCAGCAGCTCGAGCGTCGAGACCGCCTTGGGCGGGCGCGAGGCGTCCGGGCGCGAGCGCGGCTGGATGAGCACCGCGTAGCGCTCGAACTCCATGATCCGGTACTCGGGCGTGCCGGGCACGCCCTCGTAGCGGCGGCCGTCGACGAGCACGGCGTAGCGGTCCCCCTCTTCAGTCGTCTCGACATAGCCCTGTCGGCTGACGACGACGCCGTCGCGACCGTGCTGCCGGCCGGCGATAAAAACGTTGCCGACCGTGCGCTTCTCCTCGGACATCGACTCGACGAAGAACACCACCCGGCCCGACGGCGGCTCGCGGAACACGCCCGGCGCGATCAGCGAGACGTCCTCCTGGCTCTCGACGCGCTTGCGGTACTCCTCGGCGCGCCGATTCGCCCAGGGCGAGAGCATCAGCGAGAGGAGCGCAATGACGAGAACCAGCGGCGCGGCGAAGAGCAGCACCGGCCGGATCCAGGCGTAGAGCGACAGGCCGGCCGCGGACCAGATCACCATTTCCGAGTCGCGGTGGCTGCGCGACATCGCCGCGAGCACCGACACGAACAGCGTCACCGCGAGCAGGATCGGCAGATAGTTGAGCGCGGTGAACCCGACCAGGCCGAGCACCGCGTCGATCGGAATCGTGCCGCCGGCGGCGCGGCCGAGGAAGCGCACCAGGACCGAAGTGGCGGTGATCGCGAACAGCGCGGCGAAGATCGCAACCGCGTAGTTGCCCATCTCGCGCAGGAGGGAGCGCTGGTAGATCACCGCGCCCTCACCTTCGTGCGCGCAACGCCGACGCGCCGGAGCGGTTTTGACGCCCTCCGTTCAAAGCGGGGATAATCGCGCGGCACTTGACACTGTTACGTCGGACGCCGGGACATCCGGCACTGCGACATCTGGAGCGCGCTTTGGAATTTAGCACGAAAGCACTCTCACCCGAGCGGATCACCGCCGGCTGTATCGCGGTCGGCGTCTTCGAGAGCCGCAGGCTCTCGACCGCGGCCGCGGCGCTCGACCGCGTCGCGCGGGGGCACCTGCGCGACTTCGTGAAGCGCGGCGACATGGACGGCCGCGCGGGCGCAGTGCGGCTGCTCTACCGGGTGCCGCACCTGCGCTGCGAGCGCGTGCTGCTGGTCGGCCTCGGGCGCGAGAGCGATTTCGGGGCGAAGCAGTATCGCGACGCGGTGCGCACGGCGGTGACGGCGGTCGCCGACACCGGCGCGCGCGACGTTTGTCTCTGCCTGCCGGAACTGCACGTCGCCGGCCGCGACCTCGAGTGGAAGATGCGCCACGCTGCGATCGTCGCCGCCGAGGCGCTGTACCGGTTCGAGGAGACCAAGAGCAAGAAATCGCCGGCGCGCAAGCTGAGGTCGATGGCGTTTGCGGCACCGGCGCGCGGCGCGGCCGCGGAGCGCGGCCTCGCACAGGGCCGCGCGATTGCCGCCGGGATGTCCCTCGCTCGAGACCTCGGCAACCTGCCGTCGAACATCTGCACGCCGACCTACCTCGCCGCCGAGGCGCGGCGGCTCGCCAGGCAGTGGAGGCTCGGCGTCGAAGTACTCGATAGCCGCGACATGCAGCGGCTCGGCATGGGAGCACTACTCGCCGTCGCCAAGGGCTCGCGCCAGCCGCCCAAGTTCATCGTCCTGCGCTACAACGGCGCCGGACGCGGGACGCGGCCGGTGGTGCTGGTCGGGAAGGGAATCACGTTCGACACCGGCGGCATCTCGCTCAAGCCCGCGGCCGAGATGGACGAGATGAAGTACGACATGTGCGGCGCCGCGAGCGTCCTCGGTACGCTGCGCGCGGCCGCCGAGATGAAGCTCGCGGTGAACGTCGTCGGCCTGGTGCCGGCGACCGAGAACATGCCGGGCGGCGCCGCGACCAAGCCGGGCGACGTGGTGACCACGATGTCCGGCCAGACGGTGGAGATCCTCAACACCGACGCGGAGGGCCGGCTGATCCTGTGCGATGCGCTCACCTACGCGGGGCGCTTCAAGCCGCAGGCGGTGGTCGACATCGCGACGCTGACCGGCGCCTGCGTGATCGCGCTCGGTCACGTGGCTACCGGTCTCTTCGCCAACCGCGACACGCTCGCCGAGGAACTCGCCGAGGCCGGCGCTGATGCCTGGGACCGCGCCTGGCGGATGCCGCTGTGGGACGACTACCAGGAGCAGATCAAGAGCCCATTCGCCGATATCGCGAACATCGGCGGCCGGCCCGCCGGAAGCGTCACCGCGGCCTGCTTCCTGTCGCGGTTCGCCGACAAGTTCGACTGGGCGCACCTCGACATCGCCGGCACCGCTTGGGTCTCCGGCAAGAACAAGGGCGCGACCGGCCGTCCGGTGCCAATGCTCGCCACGTTCCTGCTCGGCCGCTCCGCAAGGTGACCCGCATCGACTTCTACCACGACGCCGAAGACCGCCTGCAGGTGGCCTGCCGGCTCGCGGCGAAGGCGGTCCGGCGGAAGCTGCGCGTGCTGATCTTCGTCCCGGACCAGGAAACGGCGCGCACGGTCGACCGGATGCTCTGGACCACGCCGCCCACCGGGTTCGTGCCGCACTGCATGGCGCACGAGAGCCTCGCCGCCGAGACACCGGTGCTGATCGGCATCGACGCCGAGGCGACGCCGCACGACGAGGTGCTGCTCAACCTCGCGAGCGACCGGCCAGCGCATTTCGCCCGCTTCCAGCGGCTGATCGAAATCGTCGGCCGCGACCTGGCCGACCGGGCGGCCGCCCGCGAGCGGTTCAAGTTCTACCGGGAACGCGGCTACCCGATCTACACTCACAGCCTGAGCGATGGCAACGCCTGACGACACAAGCGATCTGCTCGGCCGGGCCGACGAGGCGCTCGGCAAGGCCGACGCCTTGCTCGCGCGGCATCGCGCCGCCCGGCTCGCCCGCCAGCCCGAGCCGCCGCCCGACTTTCCGGTGCTCACCGAGGTCGTGTCGCAGGCGCCGCCGGCCCCCACCGCTGCGGAGGTCGACTTGGTCGCGCTCGAGCGCGAGCTCAGGCTGCAGTTGCTCGACCAGCTCGGCCGCGAGTTCGAACGGCTGGTCGAGGCGCGCGTGCACGGCCGCGTCAGCGCGAAGGTCGCGCAGATCATGGAGCGCGCGGGCGTCGAGCTCGAGTACGAGGTGCGCCGGGCGGTGCGCGAAGCGCTGACCGAGGTCATCCAGGACGAGCTGGACCGGCTGAACAAAGGCGGCTGAGCAGCGTCACCCCCGACGCCGGTGGCGCAACCGCGCGCCCGGCGCCCGACCGGGGCAAAACGCCCGCCAAACCAGCGGGTTGGGATGACGCATCGGCTATAATCCGCCCCTCGCGCGCGCCCGCCCCCGCATGGAACTCCCGAAGAGCTTCGATCCCCACGCGACCGAGGAGCGCTGGTATCTCTTCTGGGAGTCCCGCGGCTACTTCGTCGCCGGCGCCGTCCCCGGCCGGCCGGGATTCTCGATCCAGCTGCCCCCGCCGAACGTGACCGGGACGCTCCACATGGGGCACGCGTTCAACCAGACGATCATGGACGCGCTCACCCGCTACCACCGGATGCGCGGGTTCAACACGCTGTGGCTGCCGGGTACCGACCACGCCGGGATCGCGACGCAGATCGTCGTCGAGCGCCAGCTCGAGGCCGAGGGGACGTCCAAGGCAGCGCTCGGGCGCGAGCAGTTCACCGAGCGGGTCTGGGCGTGGAAGCGCCAGTCCGGTGCGACGATCACGCAGCAGATGCGCCGTCTCGGCGACTCGTGCGACTGGGCGCGCGAGTACTTCACGATGGACGAGAAGCTGTCGAAGGTCGTGGCCGAGACCTTCGTGCGGCTGCACGAGCTCGGCCTGATCTACCGCGGCAAGCGGCTCGTCAACTGGGATCCGAAGCTGCGCTCGGCCGTTTCCGACCTCGAGGTGGAGAGCTCCGAGGAAGACGGCCGGCTATGGTACATCCGCTATCCGCGCGCCGACGGCGGCGGCTTCATCGTGGTCGCCACCACGCGACCCGAAACGATGCTCGGCGACGTCGCGGTCGCAGTGAACCCGAAGGACGCGCGCTACCGCGATCTCATCGGCAAGCAGGTCGAGCTGCCGCTCGCCGGTCGACGCATCCCGGTGATCGCCGACGAGTACGTCGATCCGGAGTTCGGCACCGGCTGCGTGAAGATCACGCCGGCGCACGACTTCAACGACTGGCAGGTCGGCCACCGGCACATGCTGCCGGTGATCAACGTGCTCACCCTCGACGCGCGGATCAACGAGAACGCGCCGCAGGCCTATCGCGGGCTCGACCGCTTCGAGGCGCGCAAGCGCGTGCTCGCCGACCTCGAGGCGCAGGGACTCGTCGAGTCGGTCAAGCCGCACAAGATGGTGGTGCCGCGCTGCGGACGCACCAACGAGATCGTCGAGCCGCTGCTCACCGACCAGTGGTTCGTCGCGATGTCGGACAAGGCGCCGGCCGGGACGCCGTTCGCCGGCCGCTCGATCGCCGAGGTCGCGCTCGACGTCGTGCGCGCCGGCGAGGTAACGTTCTTCCCCGAGAGCTGGACCGGCGTCTACAACCAGTGGCTCGCGAACATCCAGGACTGGTGCGTCTCGCGCCAGCTCTGGTGGGGCCACCAGATCCCGGCCTGGTACGACGCGGAAGGGAACATCTACGTGGCCCGCGACGAGGCGGCGGCGCGCGCCAAGGCGGCAGCCGCCGGCCGAGACGGTCCGCTGACGCGCGATCCGGACGTGCTCGACACCTGGTTCTCGTCGGCGCTCGTGTGCCACTCCACGCTCGGCTGGCCGGAACCGCGCGGCGCCGACGTCCGGGCCTACGACCTCTACCTGCCCTCGTCCGTGCTGGTGACCGGCTTCGACATCATCTTCTTCTGGGTCGCCCGAATGATCATGATGACGACGTTCTTCACCGGCCGGGTGCCGTTCCGGCACGTCTACATCCACGGTCTGATCCGCGACGCCGAGGGCAAGAAGATGTCGAAGTCGGAGGGCAACACGCTCGACCCGGTCGACATCATCGACGGCATCTCGCTCGAGGGCCTGCTCGAGAAGCGCACCACCGGCCTGCGCCGTCCGCAGGACGCGCCGCGCATCGCCGCCAAGACGAAGCGCGAGTTCCCCGACGGCATCCCGGCCTACGGCGCCGACGCGCTGCGCTTCACGATGGCCGCGTACGCAACGCTCGGACGCAACATCAACTTCGATCTCAAGCGCTGCGAAGGCTACCGCAACTTCTGCAACAAGCTCTGGAACGCCACGCGCTTCGTGCTGATGAACACCGCGGGCGAGGATTGCGGGCTGGACGAGTCGAACCCGGTCGTGCTCTCCTTCGTCGACCGCTGGATCGTGAGCGCGCTGCAGCACGCCGAGGCCGAGGTCGAGCGCGGTTTCGCCGAGTACCGGCTCGACAACGTGGCGAACGCGATCTACCGCTTCGTGTGGGACGAGTACTGCGACTGGTACGTCGAGCTCGCGAAGGTGCAGCTCGCGGCGGGAGGCGAGGCCGAGCGCCGCGGCACGCGCCGCACGCTGGTGCGCGTGCTCGAGGCGACGCTGCGCCTTGCGCATCCGCTCGTCCCGTTCATCACCGAGGAGCTGTGGCAGAAGGTCGCGCCGCTCGCCGGGAAGGCGGGCGACAGCGTGACGATCGCGCCGTACCCGCAGCCCCAGCCCGAGCGCATCGACGCGGAGGCCGAGGCGCGAGTCGCGACGCTGAAGGCGCTCACCGACTCCTGCCGCAACCTGCGCGGCGAGATGGGCGTTGCTCCGGGCGAGCGCATCCCGCTGCTCGCCGAGGGGCCGGCGGAGTCGCTTGCGCCGTTCTTCCCCTACATGCGCGCGCTCGCGCGCCTCGCCGACGCGACCGCGGTGGCGCGGCTGCCCGAGGCCGACGCGCCGGTGGCGATCGTCGGCGAGACGCGGCTGATGCTGAAGATCGTGATCGACCCTAGCCGCCGAGCTCGCGCGCCTGGCGAAGGAGCGCGCCCGGGTGGCCGGCGAGGTGGCGAAGTCCGGTGCGAAGCTCGGCAACCCGAGCTTCGTCGAGCGCGCGCCGGCGCCGGTCGTGGCGCAGGAGCGCGAGCGGTTGGCGGGCTTCGAGGCGACGCTCGCAAAGCTCGACGAGCAGCTCGCCAAGCTGAAGGCTCAGGTGTCCTCCTAGCGCGCCGGCAGGCCGCCCGGTCGGACCGCACCGCGGCTCGGGCGAGCCACGCAGCGCCCAGAGATTATGAAGCAGGGGGTTGCGCGCACTCCGCCACCGCAACTTCCGCGTGTTCTACGCCGGAATGGCGGTCTCGGTGTTCGGCACCTGGATGCAGACGGTGGGCGCGAGCTGGCTCGTCTACCAGCTCACCGGCTCGGCGTTCCTGCTCGGCCTGGTGGCCGCGGCCCAGCAGCTGCCGATGCTCGTGCTCGGGCCGATCGCCGGCGTGTGGGCCGACCGCGTCGACCGCCGCCGCCTGCTGGTCGCGACGCAAGTGGTCGCGCTGGCGCAGGCCGCGCTGCTCGCCGGGCTCACGTTCGCCGGCATCGTCACCACCACGCACGTAGTGCTCGTCTCGCTCGTGCTCGGCCTCGCCGTCGCGATCGAAACGCCGACGCGGCAGGCGTTCCTGCTCGAGCTGGTGGCGTCGAAGCAAGACCTGCCGAATGCGATCGCGCTGCAGTCGACGATGTTCAACGCCGCGCGCCTGGTCGGGCCGACGCTCGCCGGCTTCATCGTGGCCGCGTTCGGCGAGGCCTGGTGCTTCACGCTGAACGCGCTCTCTTATCTCGGGATCGTGGCGGCCTACCTCGCCATCCGCGTCGCGCCGCGGGCGCCGCGCCGGGCCCCCGCGCGGCTGCTCGTGGAGCTCGCCGCCGGCTTTCGCTGGGTGTTCGGGCTGATGCCCGCACGCCGCTTGATCCTCCTCATCGGGGCGGTCTCGTTCTTCAGCGCGCCCTGGCAGCCGCTGATGCCTATCGTCGCCGCCGAGCGCTTCGGCGGCGACTCGCGCACCCTTGGGCTCCTGATCGGCGCGGTGGGCGGCGGCGCGCTATGCGGCACGCTCTTCCTCGCGCTGCGCAGCTCGGTGCTCGGGCTCGGCCGCGTGATCGCCGGTGCGAGTCTCGCCGCCGGCATCGGGCTCACGCTGTTCGCGACCGCGCCGTGGCTGACGCTCGCTGCGGTCGGGTTGCCGGTGCTCGGCTTCGGCGTGATCGCTGCCGGCGCATCGACCAACACCATCCTGCAGACCATCGCCGAGGAGGACCTGCGCGCGCGCGTGATCGCCATCTACGTCACGGTCTTCCTCGGCATGAGCCCGATGGGCAGCTTCGTCGCCGGCGCGGTTGCGGAGCTCGTCGGCGCGCGCTGGACGCTCTTCGCCTACGGGCTGGCGCTCATGGCTTGCGCGGCGCTGTTCGTGCGCGGCTACGGCGTGTGGCGGCTCGCGATGCGCGAGGTGTACGGCCGCATGGGGATGGTCGCCGGGCCGCGCGGTCCCGACGGCTGAGAAAGCGCCGCAGAAGGTCGTCGGTTCCGCGCCAGCGGCAAGCCGGCCCGTTCGCGGTCGATCGCTCGCTCGAAGCCCCGCTTGCGCGGGGATGACGCGCGCGACTGGGCGTGCCTAGCGTCCCCCGCCCCAGCCGTACTGCTCGCAGAAAACGGGCAGACGCTCGACGATCTCGGCGCGATCGAAGAAGCGGTCGCCCCGGGCGAGCCGGGCGGCGTCGCGCGCGGCCGCGCCGCCGCCGAAGCAGAATACCGGCACGTTCAGCATGAGATCGACGCGCAGCTCGCGCAGCACGTCGATCGGGTCGAACGCCCCCGCTTCGTCGAGGTCGAGCAGCAGGAAGCGGTACTGCAGGATCTCCTCGAAACCGCCCAGCGAGGCGGGCGCCGTCGTCGTCGCCATCTCCCAGCCCGGCGGCAGCCGGTCGCGCAGCGCCCGCTCGAGCGCCGCGTCGCGCGTCATCAGGACGCAGCGTCGTCGCAGCCGCGAAGCGATGGTCGGCGCGCTCATCGGCGGCGAGGGTGCCCGCGCGTCACTTGTAGGGTGCCAGCGTGAACGGCGGCTCGCGCCCGACCACCCACTCGAGCAGCGACAGCTCGGCGTCGGAGTGGTTGAACACCGGCGCCTTGGCCATCATCGTCGCGCCCGCGGCATGGACGTAGCGCGGCTCCTCGTGATGGGTGGTCGAGATCTGCTCGGAATGGTCCGGATCGGCCAGCGGCGCGATCTCCGTCGCGCCGTAGCAAGTGCAAACGTAGCTGCGCTCACGCTCGCTCTCGACGTACACGCCGGTGCCGCGGACCCCCACCGTGGCGGTACTGGTGATGAGGCGTTTCGCGTGGCCGCGCTCGAACACCGACAGCACGGCACCGGTGACCACGCGCAGGCCGGTGAGCACGAGCGCCCCGGCCGTGCCGGCGAGCTCGACGCGCGAGTTCTCGCGCACGAGGTACGCGTCCTTCTGCGCGACGAAGATCAGCTCGGCGCCCGGACCGGTCACGATCACGTCGCCGGCGGCGAGCTCCATGTTCTCGCGTGCCAGCCGGCCGTTAACGCGCACATCGCCCTTCACCCGGTACACGCCCTTCTGCACGAGGCCGAGCGCGAGCGCCTCTCCGACCAGCCGCAACGCGGTGCCGCCGGCTGCCGCGGCAAGCAGTGCGCCTTTGAGCATCGTCCGCCGTTCCATCGCGCGCCGTCGCATCGTCCCCTCCCTCTCATGCGCTCTTGCGGACCCGCAGGTGCTCCACCCGCGCGTCGTCGCCCCGCAGCGCGAGCATCAGCTCTGCATTCAGCTTGATTCCGTCCGGCACACGGCGCACGCCGACCTCGATCGGCGCGGCGAGCTCCGCGCGCCAGGCAGCGATCTCGTCCGCCTCCTCGCGGCGGAGCCGATCTTCCTGCACGCGCCATGCGAGCCGCCCGGCCAGCGCAGCCCGGAACGTCGTCCGCAGCGCGCACTCGTCGGGCACGCTGCCTGCCGTCGTCCAGTCAGTCATCGCCTGCGCGAGCCCTTCGAGCAGGCGCGCGCGATACGCCGGCGTCGGGGCAGCGACCGCCCGGGCGAACCGTTCGCGCGGGAACCGGAGCAGGAAGCTCGACCCGACGACCGCCGAGCATCCGATCGTCGCCGCGCCGCTGCCCGCGATCTTGCGCCCCGCGTGCCAGAGATCCTCGTCGATGCGCTCGACCGCGATGCCGAACGCGCGGAACGTGTCGATCGCCGGCGCGAGCGCCCAGCCATACCATTCGGCATGGCGCTGCGGTACCGCCGCGAGCGGGGCGATCAGCGTGTAGCTGAGCTGCTGCTCGTCCACCCACACCGCGCCGCCGCCGAGCGGCCGGCGCACCACGGCGACTTCGCGCGCGGCGTCGAGCTCGCACGTACCCTGGCTTTGCCCGAGGCAAACGTGCGCACCTGCCCGGCCCCAGACTACGGCCGGCGGATCGTCCGCTGCACGCGCCTCGGCAACGCCGGCATAGGTCGCGTGGAACGTCAGCGGATCGGCGTGGCCGAGATCGATCCAGCGGGCGGGAACCATGGCAGGATCAGCGCCCGAGCGCTCGACGCCGGATCGCGCGGATTGCGCCGGCGCGCGCGTCTCGCACGCTACGACTCGCTCTGCGTACCGGACGCGTCTCTGCTCTTGCTCTCGCCCGGCTTGAAGTAGCGCTCGAAATAGAAGTCGCGACCGTTCAGCGCCTGCAGCTCGCGGGCGCGGCTCTCGACGCTCTCGGCCAGGATCGCCGCGAGGTGCGCGCCCTGCTCGGCGTCGAGGATGTGGATCTGCTGGTAGAGCTCCTCGTCGACCACCAGGCAGCGGGGCCGCGAGCCCCTCCGGCCGCTCGACGTAGAGCAGCCAGGCGCGGTTGTCCGGGTCCTCCGGGTCGAGCTGCGAGAGCACGATCCGCCCGAGCCAAGCGAGCCGCGCGGCCTGATTGAACTGGCGGATGTCGAGCTTCTTGCCGCGCTTGTACTTGGCAAGCTCGTTCCGGAGCGCGCCGACGTCGGTGAGGTTGATGGTCTTCATGCGCGGGTCCCAAGGGACAGACTAACAAAAAAGGGGGCGTACGCCCCCTCTTCTTCCCCGGCCCGAAGCGGGGCCTAGAGGCGCCAGCCCACGGCGACACCGAGCGACCACTCGTCGAGGCGGATCTCGGTCGTCCCCCCGCCGAGCGGAGCGGGAACCGGTCCGCTGAGCTTCTTTGCGGCGCGAGCATCCCGCCGAAGGTCACGTCCATGTTCGGCTGCGGCTTCCAGGTCGCGCCGAGCGTGAAGTGATGCTCGACCAGTCCGGGCGCGAGTATGTTGATGAACGCGTCCTGCGAGCGGATCGGCTGCTTGCCGTAGTTCCAGCCGGCGCGCACGGTCCAAGTCTGATTCACCTCCCAATCCAGGCCGAGCTTGAACACGTTCATGTTCTGCCAGCCGAAGCCCGGACCGCCGCTCGTTCCGAGCGGCGTGCCGGCGAACAGCGGCGCCGAGGGGGTTGTGGACGGCGTCCACGTCGCTATAGTTGATGCGCTGGTAGTCGACGGCCACCGTCATGCGCCCAGTGGCAAGCTGCAGCGGACACGCGGCACCGACGCCCCACGTCGACGGGATGTCGAAGTCGCCCTGGTCCGCGAACAGGCCCGCATAGTCGTCGAACTCGCTCATGTACGTCTTGGTCTGGTACATGGCGCCAAAGGTGCAGGGGGCGAACCTACCGATCCAGCCGAGCTTCAGTCCCCAGCCAAGCGACGTATCGTGGCCGTTGTTGGTCACCTTCGTCGGATTGGACGAGAAGACCGGATTTGCGAAGCCTTGCAGTCCCTGGGCCTCGAAACGCTGCATCGCGAGATTGAGCGAGACGCCGATCGACTGGTTGGGCACGACCTTCCAGGCGACCGTGGGCGCAAGGAACGCCTGCGAGAGGTCGACGCCACCGGGGTTGGTGCCGCCGAACGCCGGGTTGGCGAACGGCGAGTTCGAGTACTCGGTTGCGAGTCCGCCGTGCCCGTAGAGCGACACGCCGACTGCCAGCTGCGGGTTCACCGGCCACGCAATACCGAACTCCGGAATGAGGTAGTTCTGCGCTCCGTTCCCGTCGTAATTCCCGTCGAAACCGGGAATCGGGCTGCCCGAGATCGTGGCCCCGCGGTCGGGCCGGAACCAGTCGAGCCCGACGTCGACGCGCTTGCCGATGAGCCCCATTCCGGCAGGATTCATGGCGGCACCGACGGCATCCTGCGGGTACGCGATGCCGGCGCCGCCCATCCCCTTCGCCTTCATGCCGATGCCGTGCGAGAAGTAGCCGTTGGTCGCGGCGGCCGAGAACGAGAGCGCAAGCAGCCCGGCGCCCGTCAACAAACGAGCCTTCATGTTCCCCCCTTCGATCAGTGTGCGTCGCCGATCGGGACGCGTATCCCTAGATGAACAGGCTGACGTCGGCCTTCTGCGCCATCGGCAGGAAGGTCGCGGCGCCGACCCAATCCTTCACTTCCGGAATGAAATCGCTCTTGTCGTAGCCGAACAGATCGACGGTCATCTGGCAGGCGATCAGCTTGACGTCCGCCTCGATGCACGCCTCGCGCAGCTCCGCGATGCTCGCCACGCCCTTGCTCTGCACCGTCATCTTCATCATCGAGGTGGCGAAGGCCTCGAAGCCGGGGACGATCGACTGCACGGCGTTCGGGACGTTCCATTTGATGCCCTTGAACCACTCGGGCCCGAACGGCATCTTCATCGGCATCGCCGGGTTGCCGAGCGGGCTCACGTGCAGTCCCGAGACGTCCTTCTTCAGGAGCTCGAGCCCGTAGAAGGTGAAGAACACCGAGACGTCCCATCCGAGCGCCGCAGCAGTCGAAGACAGGATGAAGGGCGGATACGCCCAGTCCATCGTGCCCTTCGTCGCGATGATGCACATCGAGGGCGTTTTCGCCGCCTCGCGCTCGGCGAGCAGCGCTTCGAGCTTCTGCGGCAGGATCTCGTCCAGGCGCTGCTTGATCAGATCGTCGATCAGGCTCTTGTCGTCGGTGCCCATGGCTTTCGCCCTCCTTCGCTTGGCACGGCCGCTCGCTGGACGGATCGGCTGCGATCCATTAGAAGATCTAGGATCCCTAATCTAGTGCACTTTGCCCCTCGAATGCAAATGGGATTGACCAGAGAATTTCTTTATCCATCCAGCAGTTGCATTAGGGGTCCCGGCTACTCCTGGTCCTGCGCCTCGACCACGCCAGCCCGGACCGGTTCGCCGTCGAGCTGACGCCGGATCACGTTCACATCCTCGGCGACGGGCGCGAACGGGAAAGACAGGATGTCGGCGGGGCTCGAGTCGCCGTACGGACGGTTGCACGCCGAGACCGCCTCGTCGGCGTTGCCGGGGCATCCGGATGTACGGAACGGCTTGCCGGACCGGATGAGGGCCTCGAGATCCTCCGCGGGCAGCCCGAAACCAGTCACCCGGCCACCGGCATCGAAGCGCATCGCCTCCACCCGGCCGCTGCCGTAGTCGATGATGAACCGGGCGAGCTGCACGCGTCGCCACTGTCCACGGTCGACCGGCGGCCAGTCTTCCATCAGCGAGCCGCGCTCGGGGTAGAACGCGAACATGTGGTTGTGCCCGCCCAGGTCCTTGATGCGCTGGCACGTCTCCAGGATCTCGCGCTCGGTCTCGCCCATGCCGCAGATGAGGTGCGCGCCGAAGCGCTCCGGGCCGAAGATCTCCGCGGACCACTCGATCGCGCGCCAGTAGCCGTCCCAGCGGTGCGGGCTGTCGACGCCGCGGCCGCGCGTACGCTCGAAGATCTCCGGCGTGACGGCGTCCAGCGCCACGGTGAAGATCTGCGCGCCGAGGTCGCGCATGCGCACGAGGTCGTGCTTCGCGAGCGTGGTCGGGTTCGACAGGATCGACACCGGCACCTGCGGCACATCGCGCGTCCAGCGCTCGAGCAGGCCGAAGGTGTCGTCGTTCGAGCGCGGGTGCGTGATCATCGAGATGCACATGCGCTCGAACGCGCCACGGTCGCCGCCCGCCTTGACGCGCTCGATCACCTCGTCGTAGCGCGCGGTCGGCCAGTCGACGCGGATGAAGTTCCGGTCGGCATAATCGCGCGCCTCCTCGCGGTGACGCGCGAGCCCACAATAGGCGCAGTTGGCGCGGCATCCCTCGGGGTAGGTCACCAGCAGATTGAGACAATGCGTGCACGAGGTGCGATGCATCCGCCCCGGGATCAGCCCGAGGGTGATCGCCGCGGCCGTGCTGAGCTGCACGTACTCGGGCGAGCGCATCTCGGGCGTGCGCACGTGGTAGTCGGGCCGGTAGAACCGGATCGGCTGCCCTTCGTTCACTGCTACGCTCATACCCTGGTCCTCGTCGCCGCACGCGTCTCGTTTTTCAGAGTTCCAGGCTGTCCCGGATCGCGGCGATGCCCGCCACGGCGCACGCGTCGTCCTCCTTGCCGCCCGGGGCGCCCGAGACGCCGATCGCGCCGAGCAGCGCGCCGCCGGCCTCGATCATCCGCCCGCCGCCGATCGCCACCACGCCCGGCCGGTGCCGGATGCCGCTCTGCGGCTGGCCGGCCTGCGTGGCGTTCGCGAGCTCGGACGTGTTGGTGCGGAAGCTCACCGCCGTCCATGCCTTGCCCTGCGCGGTCTCCGGCGCGTGCGGCCCCGCGAAGCGGTCGCGCAGCATGACCTGGGGAACGCCCATGCGGTCGACCACCGCGACCGCCACCTGGAAACCGTCGTCGCGGCACCTCCTGAGCGCCGCCTGCGCGGCCTTGAGCGCCGTTTCGGGCGTGAGCACCTTGATGCCGAACGTGGCGTCCTGCGCGAGCGCCGATGGCGCCCCGAGCGTAATTGCGGCGGCCACCGCCAGTGCGAACGCTCTCATGGCTACCTCCTTTCGCGATTGATTCGGCTTCGTCATGCAGCCAGCGGGCGCGTCGCGTCCGCCTCCAGCCGGGCCTCGAAGGCCGGATCGGCCGCCGCGTCGAAATACTCGTGGAACGCGATCCAGCCGCGCCGGTACAGGCGGTCCTCGCGCGCCGCCGGAGTGGCCCAGAAGTGCGCCAGCCAGCGCCGCCGGCACACCGCCCGCGCGAGACTCGCCTGGTACTGGTCCCGGATGTCGTGCTCGTAGTCCCGCCACGCGCCCGCGTCGCCGGCGCACCATGCCGCCGCCGCCGCGCCCGCGCGCTCGCCCGAGTCGACCGCCGCTGCGATCCCCGCACCGGTGATCGGATGCGTGAGACCGGCGGCGTCGCCCACGAACGCGACGTTGTACTCGACCAGCCGCGGGCGCAGGCCGCCGACGGGGATCGCACCGCCGGTGCGCGCCAGGATCTCGCGGCCGACGCGACCGGCGTCGACGAGCGTCGCGTGCAGCCGCTCGAGCGGCGTCTTCAGGTCGGCGGCGAACCGCGGATCGACGCCCACGCCCAGGTTCGCCGTGTCGCCCTTCCGGAAACAGCCACGCGTAGCCGCCGGGATACTCCGGCGCGAGCCAGATGTCGGTGTCCGCGTACGCGCGAAGCAGCGGCACTGCGTACTGGCGCGTGCCCACCGTCTCGAGCGGCGGCAGACCGAGCGCGGCGGCGCTGCGCGAGTGCGGGCCGTCGGCGGCGACGACCGCGCGAAAGGCGATGGCGAGCACGCCGTGCGGGTCGTGCAGCGTCGCGCGGCCCGCGGCGGGGTCGAGCGCATCGAGCACCGTGCGCAGCCGCAGCTCGGCGCCCGCTTCGCGCGCCGCATCGGCGAGCGCCTGGTCGAAGCGCGCCCGGTCGATCATCAGCCCCGCGAAATCGGTGCGCTCGACCGCGCCCGAGGGCAGCACGCTCCTCATCGCGGCAATGCGCTGGACGAGCACGCCGGGCGGCCGGGCGTGACGGCCGATCGGCAGCGGAATGAACTCCGCGCATTGGACCGGCACACCGACCGTTTCGCGGCGGTCCACCGCCACCACGTCGAGGCCCGCCCGCGCCGCCGCGGCCGCGGCCGCAGCGCCGGCCGGCCCGAGCCCGACGACGAGCAGATCGCAGTCGCGCGCCGCCCGCCTCATGCCGACTCCACCGCCCGCGTCACCGCCACCGCAAAATCCGCGGGCGCGAGGCCCGGCATCTCGACCCGCCGCCCGTGGAAGAACCGCGCGATGGTGGCGGGCGGGTTGTCGACCGCGCAGTCCTTGAGTGCGGCCTCGAGGTCGGCCACCGTGCGCGGCGGGTTCACCAAGAAGTCGCCGCTGAAGCACACCTGCCGGATCCGCCCGCCCGCGCGCTCGTACGCGGCGGCCGCACGCAGCAGTGCCGCCGGCGGCCGATGAACCCCTTCGAGCACCGGCAGGCCGGCACGCGGCTTGCGCACCATGTCGACCCACTCCGCACGGTCGATCTCCGCCAGCGCCTCGCCGAAGAGCCGTGCCTCCTGCGGCGAGAGCTCGCCGGGCTCGAACGAGACTCCGAGGGTGCGCGCGAACTCGTCGGCGAAGCGCTGTTTGACCTTCTCGAGCGGCGGAACCGCGCCGAGCAGCTCGCGCAGATTGACGACGCGCGCGCGCGCGCCGGCAATCGCCTGCGGCGAGAGCAGCTCGGCCGGCAGCCGCAGACAGCGCAGCATGCGTTCGACGTCGAAATCCAGCAACAGCGTGCCCTGGTAGAGGAGCGCGTCACCGTCGAAGGCACCGCCGGTGCCCGCGATCTTGCGTCCGTCGACCTCGATATCCGTGCGCGGGCGGTACATCGCCCGCACGCCGAAGGCGCACACCGCGCGCGCCGCGGTCTGGCACACGCGCTGCGAGATCTCGCCCATGTCCGCCGTCCCGAGATCGGCCTTGCCGAGGTAGAGCTCCCAGCCGAGCACCGACTCGTCCATGTAGATGGCGCCGCCGCCGGTGATGCGCCGCTGCACTTCGACGCCGTTGGCGCGGCAGTACTCGAGGTCGAGCTCCTGCTCGGCGCTCTGGTGGTAGCCGAGCAGCGCCGCGGGCCCGAACTGCAGGAATCGCAGCGTGCTCGGGGCGATCTTGCGCTTGCGCGCCTCGAGCAGCGCGCGGTTCAGCGCGAAGTTCTCCGCCGCGCGGCGGTGCCGGTGTCGATCAGCCGCCAGGTCGGCGCCATCGCGATCGGTCAGGCCGTCACGACCGGGATGCGTCCGAGTCGCCTTGCCGCCGACGACTGCGCGTGCCGGGCGGCGGCGTCCCGGCGCAGGTACTCGTCGAGGTCGAGCTGCAGCGCCCCCGCCCCGTCGTCGAGCGCGAGCACCTCGTCGCCGACCGCGATCGAACAGCACGTCGGCGTCACGCGCACCGACCTGCCCAGCCGAGCAGCGAGCGCCACGGTCCCGTCGCTCGGATGCGCGATGCCGCTCAGGCCCGCCATCACCGCGTACGCGTCGATCTCGACCTTCGCACGGCCCGGCGGGCGCGCGCAGCCGAGCAGGACCGGAATGTCGGGCAGCGCCGCGCGCGCGTCCATGAAGAAGCGTCCCACCTCGCGCGCGCCCGGTACCGCGAACGGGCGGGTTTCGGCCGCGTAGAACGGCATGCTCACCACCAGCACCAGCGCCGCGGGCCGGTGGCGCCGGATCATCTCGAGCGCGTTCCACTCGCCGAGCAGCCGCCCGTAATGCAGACCGATCACGATGTGCGGAACCACCTTCAGCGAGGTCCCGGCGAGATGCGCGAGCGAGATCTCGAAATCGACCACCGGACGGCGCAAGTGGTAGACCTGCGTGACGGTGTCCTGCGCGCCGATCACGTCGAGCATCGCGGCGTCGACGCCGGCCTCCTCGATCCGCCGCGCCTGGTCGCGCGTCACGAGCGCGGTGTGCATCGCGATCCGGAAGGCGGGGAATGCATCCTTGATGCGGCGGATGGTCGCAAAGAACGGTCCGTACTCGACCTCGTCGCGATGGTTCGAGCCGCCGGTGAGGAGCATGCCCCGCGCGCCGGCGGCGATCTGCTCGTTCACGACGCGCCAGAGCGCCTCGGGCGTGGTCGCGGGAATCATCGACTCGAGCAGCTTCGCCTTGCAGTGGTCGCACTGCAGCTTGCATTCCGGCCCGGTGATCGACACCGCCGGCCACGCGCTCCTGCCGCACCCGGCGATCTCGGAGGTGGCGTACGCCTTGAAGGTCGGGACGTAGAAGTTGACGTTGCGCGCCGCTTCCGCCGGCAACCGCGCGAAGCGCGCCTCGAAGCCCGCCACGAGCGTCGCGTCGAACTCTGCGACCTCGAGCGCCTCGATGCCGCTCAGCGTGTCGAGCCAGGCGGACATTCAGCAGCCGGCGAACCCGTCCGCGTTCATCTTCGTCTCGAACTCGGTTGCGACCGCCGCGCCGGTCACGAGCGCGCCGGACTCGCCGTCCCAGTTCGAGGGCTTCAGCTTGACGAGCCACCCCTCGCCGTATGGATCCTTGTTGATCGTGCCGGGCTTCACCGCAACCGCATCGTTGATCGCCACCACCTCGCCGGCGACCGGCGTCTTGACCGGCCCGACCCACTTGCCGGACTCGACCGTGGCGCAGGACTTGTTCTGGTCGACCGTCCGGCCGACCTTCTTCGGCGTGTAGGCGACGACCTCGCCCGCGAGCGCGCAAGCGTACGCGGTCATGCCGACCGTCACCGTGCCGTCGGCCTCCTTGCGCACCCAGACGTTGTTCTCGACGTTATAGTAGAGATCGTCCGGAAGGTTGCAGTTCTTCACCGATGCCATCGTGCCCCCTTCAGGCCGCCCGGCGCGGGCGGTCGTTCGCGATTCCCCGGAAATCGACTATGCCCGGGCCGGTCCCCGGACGCTTGCTCTGGATCAAAAGAAGAGTACCTTATCGGAGCTGAGAATCATGTCTGCCAGCGCGCCGCCGCTCGACACCTCGTCGATCTCGTCGATCAGATCACCCGCCTCCATCTCGTAGCCGGGCAGCGCCGGGCTGCAGGCCTGGAAGCGCACGCCGGCGCTCTTGGCGTCGCGCATGAACTCGATGATCCGCTTGCCGCCCTCCATCGCGACGAGCGCGTCCGGCACCCCCTTGCGGATGAGCCGCACCGCCTCCATCGTGAAAAAGATGGTCACCTGCGCGTCCATCGCCGCGAGCAGCGCGCCGATGTAGAACGGGGTGGCGCAGCGCTGCGGTGTCGACGGACCGCTTGTCATCACGATCACGACCGTCTGCGCGTCGTGATCGACGAAATGGCGCTCGCTCATCCCTGCGGCTCCAGCCGCTTGCAGCGGATGTCGTCGCGCCGGGCGCGGGCGCAATAGCCCGCCTCGGCGTCGGCGCCGGTGAGCAGGCCTCGCAGGGCCTCCTCGAGCGGCTGATCCGGCCTGACGCGCGCGACCCAATGCCGGTACGGATCCCGGTTGAGCAGGCTCGGGGCGGCGAGCACCGCCTCGTTGCCGGACTCGATCACGCAGTCGAACGGGTTCGGCACGGGGCCGGCCCATTTCCCGGTCTCGACGGTCGCGACCGGCTTGCCCCTGGGCCGACGGCTGCCGGGCCGGCGCACGCGCACGTGCAGGACCTTGCCGGCGATCGTCTGCGAGATGTCGGTCATGCCGACCGTGAGGGTGCCGTCTTCCTCGGGCCGCACCCAGATCTGATACTCGTCATCGTAGTAGAGCGCCGGGCGGAACTCGCAGCCGTTGCAGTGCATGGCGAAGGGGTCGTGAGCGATGGGTGACGGGCGTCTGCGCTACGCGGTGCCGATTCTACCCATTACCCACCGCCCTTCGCCCTTCACCCGCTAGATCACCCCCTTCTCGTGCAGGAAATCGAGCGAGTCCGAGATGTTCTCGTGGATCGCGAGCTTGCGTGCCGAGAGCCCGAGCGCGAGGCCGAGCAGCTGCGTGAAGTAGAGCACCTTGACGCCGGTCTTGATCCCGAACTCGGTCTCGGCGCGGATCTGGTGCATCTCGAGACCGGAGTGGCAGGTCGGGCACTCGGTGGCGATCACCTCGGCGCCGCTCTCCTCGGCCGCTTGCAGCAGGTTGAGCACGAGCTGGGTCGAGGTGTCCGGAGTCGGACAGCGTGTGTGCGCCACCGCAGCACGCCGTCTTGAGCGGATACTCGACGTTGACCGCACCGGCGGCGGCAAGCAGATCGTCCATGAAGTGCGGCGCATGGGACGACTCGGATCCCGGACCCTGATCCTTCTCGGGGAAGATCTGCCGCGGACGCGTGTACATGCAGCCGTAGTAGTTCGCGATCTTCATGCCCTTGAGCGAGTTCTTGAGGCGGGCCTTGAGCCCCTCCGGGCCGAGCTCCTCCATCAGCCACTCCAGCAGATGAATCGTGCGCACGTCGCCCTTGTAGACCGGATCGTCGGCCTTCTTCGCCAGGCTCTGTACGGTGTCCATCGCCTCGCTCGAGGTCGCGCACTCGTACTCGGCTTTCTTGAGGTTGTGGTAGCAGCCGTTGCACGGCGCCATGACGGTGTGGCAGCCCATCTTCTCGCTGGCGATCGCCATGTTGCGTGCCGACATGTAGGTCTGCAGCATCGGATGGATGTTCTTCACCTCCATCGCACCGCAGCAGTTCCAGTCGTCGAGCTCGATCATCTTCAGGCCGAGCGCGTCCACCAGCGCCCGCGTCGAGCGGTCGTAGGGGCCGCCCGAGCCCTCGAGCGCGCAGCCCGGGTAGTACGCCACTTTGCTCATCGCATGCCTCTAGCAGGAGAAAGATCGCCGCGGAGGCGCACAGGACGCAAAGGGGTTCGGGCCCACCCTTGTGCTCGCATTCATTCCTCTGCGCCTCTGCGTCTCTGCGGCCATGTTGTCAATTCCCGCGCGCGGAGAGCTTCGCGTGCGCCGCGCGCTTCTGCTCCTCGACGTACTCGCGCAGCACCTCGCCGGTACGGCCCCAAGATCGCGTGCGCGGGCGAAACACCATCGCCCATCCCATCTTCAGCCCCTGCGTCGCGGGCAGGCGCGCGATGAACTTGCCGAGCTTCCGCTGCCTCAGCAGGTGCACGTTGTTCATCCGCTCGATCAGGATCCGCAGCCAGCCGCGCCGCAGCATCGCGGCCACGCTCTGCCCGGTCTGGCGGAAGAAGTTGAACATCACCTCGGTGTCCTCGATGCGGCCGCGCTCGAGGCACTGGCGCGTGAATTCCTCGTCGAAGATCGAGGACCTGGATTTCGGCGTGTGCCCTCCGTCTCGAGCCAGTGTGCGAGCGCTTTCATCACCCCCTCGGGGCGCACGTCCTTCGGGCAGATGTTCGTGCACTTGTTGCACGAGACGCACTGCCAGATGATGTCCTTGTCCTTGACGAGCTCGCTCTTGAAGCCGAGATTGGTGAGGTAGATCCAGTAGCGCGGATTGAAGTCCGTGTTGATCGCGTACATCGTGCACGAGTTGGTGCACGATCCGCACTGCCAGCAGCGGTGCACGTTCTCCCCGCCCGGCAACGCCTGGATCGTCTTGTAGAAGTCCGGGTCGTAGTCGGTCATCGTGCGCGGCAGGATCATCGTGTTCCAGTGCCCGGACACGTCCACCCCGTCCACCACGAGCTTGTCGGTCTGCAGCAGCAGGTTGGGATCGACCAGTGTCTTTTCGTGTATCGGCATTGCCTCGCTCGCTACGCTGCGCGGATTGCTTACGCCCTGACCACCCGCGACTTTCCGCCCCGCCGCTCGGGTTCGATGCCGAGCAACTTCTTCACGCTCTCCTCCCGGACCGCTTGCGCGGGTGAAGTCGGAGCCGAGCACGCCGCCGGTCATCGCGCGAAAGTAATGCGCGTAGGCCGCCGCCTGCACGAGGTCGACCCAGAACGGGACGTCGCGGTAGACGCCCTGCGCCTCGACCTCGCCCGCCATCCAGCGGCGCGCCGCCTCGAAGGTCTCCGGCCGCGCCTCGAGCGGCAGCCGGCTCGTCTGGTCGGCGCCGCGCACGAACTCGCGCAGCGCGCCGCTCATCGTCGCCTCGTCCCACACCCAGCGGGTCATGAGCGGGTAGCGCACCGGGTCGAGGAAGTGCAGCGCCTCGGCGGCGAGATCGTGCGCCGCGCGGCGCAGCCGCGCGGCCCTGGCGCGTGCCTCGCGCCCGTCGCCGTCGCGGATCGGCAGGGCGGCCACGAACGCGCTCATGCGCCCGGCGAGCGGGGCGGCGCCGTAGAGCAGCTCCCGCAGCGCGGCGGCAGTGGCCGCCGCCCCCGTCTCGACGAGCACCGGAAAGAGCTTGCGCCTCGCGGTGAACACGGCACCGAGCAGCTTCTCGAGGTGCGCCTCGTCGAGTGCATCGAGCGCATCGGCCTCGAGCAGCTCGCCGACGAGGCGCTGTTTGGCGTGCAGGCTCTCCAGGTACGCCGCAATGCCGCCGTCGACCTGCGACGCCTCGAGGAGCGTCGTCATATGCCGGCGGAAGAGCTCATCGTCAAACGCGAGCGGCAGTGCCGCCGGCTCGATCCGGTCGTGCTCGGCGGCCGGCTCAGGCCGCTTTCGGTGCCAGAGCATTCAGTTCGCCGACCGCCCGAAGCGCCATCGCAAGCCCGTGCGCGATGCAGGTGTCGATGTCCTCCGGCCCGAGCGCCGACCCGCCGACGTAAATGCCGGGACGCGTGCTCGCGAAGGTGCTGGTGTAGTGCTCGCCGCGCTCGAGGAAGCCGTGCTTCTCGAGCCCGACGCCGAAGATCTGCGCGATCTGCGGGTTCTCCTCGTTCGGATCCATACCGATCGCGTGCACGACGAGATCGAACGGGATCACGATCGGGCGCTTGACCAGCGTGTCCTCGCCCTTGACCAGCAGCCGCTTGCCGTCGGGCGCGACCGTGACCTCGGCGATGCGCGCCTTGACGAACTTGGTCTTGAACTCTTCCTGCGACTTCCAGTAGAACTTGTCCTCGTACAGGCCGAACGTGCGGATGTCCATGTAGTAGATGAACACGTCGGTTCCGGGCGAGAGTTCCCTGATCTCCATGGCGAGGTTGGTCGAGACCGTGCAGCAGATCTTCGAGCACCACTCGCGCCCGATCTGGCGGTCGCGCGAGCCGACGCACAGCAGGATGCACACGCGCTCGGGTGTGCGGCCGTCGGACGGGCAGGCGATCTTGCCGGCCGCGATCATCTGCTCGACCTGGGTCGTGGTGACGACGTCCGGATAGGTGCCGAAGCCCCACTCCGGCTTGTTGATCGCGTCGAAATGGGTGAACCCGGTGCCGAGGATCACGGCGCCGGCGGCGACCGTCTTGCCGCTGGCAAGCGTCGCCGTGAAGCCGCCGTGCTCGCCGTCGAGCTTGGCAACCTTGGTGCCCGCGTGGATCTCGACCAGCTTCGAGTCCTCTACGCGCTTCACCATGCGGCCGATCGCGTCCTTCGCCCATTCGCCCGAGGGAACCAGCTTGGCGTAGCCGGACAGGATCGGCGCGCCGCCGAGGACGCTCTCCTTTTCGACCAGCACCACGCGGCGGCCGGTCGAGGCGACGCCGTGAGCGGCCGCGAGGCCGGTCGGACCGGCGCCGACGACGAGCACTGCATCAGACATCACGGAGCTCCAGAAGAGTAAGACGCGGTAGGTGAAGAGCCGAGCGCGAAACGCACCGAGACCAAAGGCGATCGTCGGCGCCCACCGAGGGCGTCGCACGCTCTCCCTGCCACGCTGCGCGTCTCACGTCTCACGCAAAACCCGGCTACGCCGCCATGCTCATCGCGAGCTTGGGATCGTAGAGGTACTCGATCTTCCCGGCCTTGACCTGCTCCAGGTAATCCTCGAACTTCTTCTTCGCCTCGGCCCACGAGATCCCCATCTTCTCGACCACGTCCTCGCACGGGCTCGCGTGCCACTGCAGCTGGACGATCTTGAACGGGTCCGCGCCGCAGGCGAGCGCCGCGAACTGGATGTCGGCCATGATTGGCAGCGAGTACTGCTGCTCGTGCGCTTTACCGATCCACTGATTCTTGTCCATGGTGGTCACGCAGCCGGTGTCGATGCCGAGCATGAGGTCGGCGTTCGCCTCCTCGCGCGCCACCTTGATCTTGCGGTCGATCGTGAACGAGCGCGTGAACTCGCGCTCCGAGATGATGTGGCGGAAGCCGAAGCCGCAGCAGTCGTACCAGGTCGAGTAGTCGATCACCTGGGCGCCGAGCGCCTGCGCGATGCCGGTGCCGGTCGCCGCGCGGTTGCCGCCCATCACCTCCGGATCGTAGATCGCGTCCTCGTGCACCATCTTGTTGTAGTGGCAGGCCATGTGCACCGTGACCCGCAGGTTGGACACGTCGATTTTCTGCAGCCGCGAGGCGACGTCGTTGCGCATCACGTGCACCCACTCCGAGTAATGCACGATCTCCTCCGGGATCACCAGCTTGCCGTCGATCAGGCGGCCGAGCTTCGCGAGGATCTTCTTCACGCGCTCGCGCAGCTCGGCCGACTCGATCAGGTACTTGCGCACCTCCTTGTAGTTGCCGAACGAGGTGCCGCAGTGCACCAGCGGGAAGAAGTGGCCGACGTCGTGGCCCATGCGCTTGGCGGAGACGTAGGCCTGGTGAAAGTTGCGCAGGAACACCGCCGCGAGCGATTCGACGTTGCCGATGCCCGAGCCGTGGTAGTTCCACGCCGTGCACGAGGTCTGGTCGGTCTCGTCGAGATAGTCGCGGCCGGGCTGCATGCCGAGCTCGTTCATCGTCCACAGGAGCGAGGTCGGGTAGCCGGGGATGTTGCCGCACTGCCCGCAGGACTTGTGGTGCCAGAGCTGCGCGGTCGGGATCTTCTTGTCCCAGCCGAACAGCGTCTTCACCATCCGCGGCCGGTGCGCGTCGGTGATGCGATGGACGATGATCTCGCCCTCGCGCTCGAGCGCCCACATGTGCTCGCGCACGTCGTCCATGCGGCTGCCGAGGTCGATCGCACGCCGGTCGACGTGCTTGCGTACCCACTCGGTCGCGCGCTCGGCCTGCTCGGGCGGCAGGTTGGTCGGCTGGAAGAACGCACCGTGCCCGGCGATACCGCGCGGCTCGTTGGTCGGGTTGGTCGGGTTAGACATTCGCATCCGCTCCTGGTTTGCTCGGTAGTAGGACGTCAGGCGTCCTCTTTCTCGTCCGCGTGCGCGTCGAGCCAGTCGTCGTACTCCTCGCGCTTCTCGTCGATGAAGTCCTCGATGACATCGTACAGGTTCTCGTCCATCGTCTCGAGCTGTTTGAGGACGCCGGTCATCTCCCAGATCGTGTACATCTCGACCGAGGTCTTGAGCGACACCTCCCACGCGGTATCGGTGGTCTGCAGCGTCTTCATCGGGATCGCCTTGCGCAACACCTTGAGGTCGCCCTGGACCTTCTGGATGTTGGGACCCCAGTCGGGGAAGTGGTCCGGCTGGATCATGTCCGGCGAGAGCTGGTTGCCGGTGGTGATCAGCTTCAGCATCACGCGGCCGAACGGCCGCAGCACGTCCTTCGCCGATTGCATGCCGTGCTTGATTGCGACTTCGCGCATGATCGCCACCAGGCCGCCGGGCGAGTTCTTGAACGGGCAGCGCGCGGCGCAGGTCATGCACTGGGCGCAGGCCCAGATCTTCTCCTGCATCGCGTCGTAGATCTGCTCGACGTTCTCGGTCCACAGCAGCTGGACGATCTCGCGCGGGCTGTAGTCGTAGAACTGGGCCGACGGGCATGTCGCGGTGCAGATGCCGCAATCGAGGCACCCGTTCAGCTCGTGGTCGTAGCGGGAAATCGGACTTGATGTCCTCGTAGATCTCCGCCATCTCGGCGTAGGTCGCCATTCTCGTCTCCGTTCTGTAGCCCGGCCCCTGCCCCGGCCGGTTGCGCGGAATCGTTCTTGGCACTGCCGCGGAGACGCTCCGCTCGTCTCCCAGGGCTCCAGCCCCCGCCCGCGTTGAGCGACGCAGCCGCGACGCGCCAACGCGGGCAGTGATCCGTGATCCGCGCGCACGGCGCCGGCTTCGCGCCGGCACTTTCGCGCGGGTGACGGATAACTACTTCTTCTTCATGAAGAACGTGAATTCCTTGTTCGACTCCGAATGCTCCAGCAGATCGTTCCCGGTCTGCTTGGAGAAGGCCTGGAAGTCCTTCACCGAGCCCGGATCGGTGGCGACGATGCGCAGCACCTGCCCGCTCGACATGTCGGCGAGCGCCTTCTTCGCGCGCAGGATCGGTAGCGGGCAATTGAGGCCGCGCGCGTCGAGCTCCTTGTCGAATTCCATGCTGACTCCTCTTCGCTCCGTTGCTGTGGGACAGCGGCCGTTATATGCCGTTCGCCCGCATCGTTCAACCACGCCGCCCGACGCGACCGCCGACGCTACCCGCCTTGCCTGGCACTGCATGAATATAAGCGATTGGTAATATATCGGCAACCGGTCACGAGATCGCCTGGTAATAGAGATTC
>JAOSJV010000010.1:509494-523787 GCA_027493935.1 Burkholderiales bacterium
GGTTCGCCGGGTGCGTGCCCCACTCGGGCATCAGCTGGTAGCCGCCGCGCTCGCGGATCGCCAGCGACACCTCGGAGTCCGGATCGTGCAGGTCGCCGAACAGGCGCGCGCTGGTCGGGCAGGCCAGCACGCAGGCCGGCCGCCGCTCGGTGCGCGGCAGGCTCTGATCGTAGACGCGGTCCACGCACAGCGTGCACTTCTTCATCACCTTCTGGTGCTCGTCGACCTCGCGCACGCCGTACGGGCAGGCCCACGAGCAGTACTTGCAGCCGATGCACTTGTCGTAGTCGACCAGCACGATCCCGTCCTCGGCGCGCTTGTAGCTCGCGCCGGTCGGGCACACCGGCACGCAGGGCGGATCCTCGCAGTGCAGACACGACTTGGGGAAGTGCACCGTCTGGGTGTTCGGGTACTCGCCGACCTCGAAGGTCTGCACGCGGTTGAAGAAGGTGCCGGTCGGATCGGCGTCGTACGGGCGGTCATCGGAGAGGTACCCCGCGATGCCGGAGGTGTTCCACTCCTTGCAGCTCGTGACGCACGCCTGGCAGCCGACGCAGACGTTGAGGTCGATCACCAGCGCGAGCTGTGTCATGGCGAGCGCTTCCCGCGTCGATCGACCCGGCTCATCGGCCGCGCCCGCGGTCGCCGGCGACGTACGCCTGCCAGACTCGCCGGACGGCGGCCATCCCCGGATACGGCCGCATCGGCGCGAACTGGGGCCACGTCTCGCCCGGCTCATTGGGCGCGGCCTTCGAGATGCGCACCCGCACGTCGTACCAGCCGGCCTGGCCCGTCACCGGATCGGAGTTCGAGACACGGCCGCCATCCGCGGCGAGCGGGAGCTCCTCGGTGATCAGGTGGTTCAGCAGGAACCCCTTGCGCGACTCGTTGGCATCGGGTGCAAGCGCCCAGGCGCCGGCGGCCTTGCCGATCGCATTCCATGTCCACACGGTGCCCGCCTCGACCGCCTCGGAGTAGCGGCACATGCAACGCACGCGGCCCCACTGCGACTCGACCCAGATCCAGTCGCCGTCGTCGACGCCCTGCAGGCGCGCGGTGCGCGGGTTCACGAACAGGTAGTTGTGGGTGTGGATCTGCCGCAGCCAGGCGTTCTGCGAGTCCCACGAGTGGTACATCGCCATCGGCCGCTGCGTGACCGCGGCAAGCGGATACTGGCGCGTGTCGGTGACCTGGACCTCGAGCGGCGCGTAGTAGAACGGCAGCGGGTCGAAGTAGGTCGCGATGCGGTCGCGCAGGTGCGCCGGCGGCCGGCGGCCGCCGCCGCGGTCGGTCGCCGCGCGCCAAAAGCGCGCGAGCACATCCGGAGTAGAGCTGCACCAGCACGGGATCGCTGTAGCGGCGGATGCGCACGCGCTGCGCCCATTCCAAGTAGCCGCGGTTCCAGTTACGCATGTACTGGTAGGAGGGCGGCAGACGGTAGTGGAACACGCAGTCGTTCTGCGCGTACATCTCCCACTGCCGCGGATTGGGCTCGCCCCGCATGAACTTCTCGCCGCCCTGGCCGCGCCAGCCGGCGAGAAAGCCGATCCCGGAGCCCGGCTCGGTTTCGAAGTTCACGACGAAATCGGGATAGTCGCGGTACTTGCGGCTGCCGTCCGGGTGGGTGAACGCGGGCAGCTTCAGGCGGCTGCCGAGCTCGATCAGCACGTCCTGGAAGGGCTTGCAGGCCCCGCTCGGCGGCACCACCGGCACGCGCACCGCGTCGACCGGGCCGTCGAATTCCGAGATCGGCCGGTCGAGCATCGACATCACGTCGTGGCGCTCGAGGTAGGTGGTGTCGGGCAGGACGAGGTCGGCGAACGCCGACATTTCCGAATGGAATGCGTCGCACACGACGAGGAACGGGATCTTGTACTCGCCGCCCTCGTCGCGGTCGTTCAGCATCTTGCGCACCTCGACCGTGTTCATGGTCGAGTTCCATGCCATGTTCGCCATGAACACGAGCAGCGTGTCGATGCGATAGGGGTCGCCGCGCCAGGCGTTCGTGATGACGTTGTGCATCAGCCCGTGCACCGCGAGCGGATATTCCCAGGAGAACGCCTTGTCGATGCGCACCGGCCTGCCGTCGGCGTCGACGAACAGGTCCTCGGGCGAGCCCGGCCAGCCGAGCGCGAGCCCGGCGAGCGGCGCGTTCGGCCTCACGCCCTCGGGCCCTCTCGGCGTCTTCGCCGCGGGCGGGATCGCGCGCGGGAACGGCGCCTTGTGGCGAAAGCCGCCCGGCCGGTCGATGGTGCCGAGCAGACTCATCAGGATCGCGAGCGCGCGGATCGTTTGGAAGCCGTTCGAGTGCGCCGCGAGTCCGCGCATGGCGTGGAACGCCACCGGATTTCCGGTGACCGTCTCGTGCTCGCGTCCCCAGCAGTCGGTCCACGGGATCGGCAGCTCGATGCGCTCGTCGCGCGCGGTGATGCCCATCTCGTGCGCGAGCCGCCGGATCGTCGCCGCCGCAACGCCAGTGATGCCCTCGGCCCATTCGGGCGTGTACTGCCGCAGCCGTTCCTCGAGCAGCTGGAACGCAGGCTTTACGCGCGTGCCGTCGGCGAGCGCGAACTCGCCGAACAGGTACGGGTCGGCGCCGTCCACGTGGGTGGGGACCGGCGCGTTCGTGTAGCGGTCCCACCACAGCATGTTGCGCGGGTACTGCGGGACCGTTTCGGCCTTGCCCGGCTCCGACACGAGCAGCCCGAACCCGTCGCTCGCCTCGTCCACGTTCACCAGCTGGCCGGCGTTGGAGTAGCGCACCAGGAAATCGCGATCGTAGAGCCCGGCCGCGACCAGCTCGTGCGCGAGCGCGAGCAGCAGCGCGCCGTCGGTGCCGGGGCGGATCGGCACCCACTCGTCGGCGACCGCCGAGTAGCCGGTGCGCACCGGGTTGATCGACACGAACCGCCCGCCGCGGCGCTTGAACCTCGCCAGCGCGATCTTGAGCGGATTCGAGTGATGGTCCTCGGCCGTGCCGATCATGACGAAGAGCCTGGCGCGGTCGAGGTCCGGCCCGCCGAACTCCCAGAACGAGCCGCCGATCGTGTAGATCATGCCGGCGGCCATGTTCACCGAGCAGAAGCCGCCGTGCGCGGCGTAGTTCGGCGTGCCGAACTGGCGCGCGAAGAGCCCGGTGAGCGCCTGCATCTGGTCGCGGCCGCTGTACAGCGCGAACTTCTTCGGGTCGGTCGCGCGAATCTTCGCCAGGCGCTCGCCGAGTAGCTCGAACGCCCGCTCCCACGTGATCTGCTCGAACTCGCCCGCGCCGCGCTCGGCGCCGCGCTTGCGCGCGAGCGGCGTGGTGAGCCGCGCCGGCGAGTACTGCTTCATGATCCCCGAAGAGCCCTTCGCGCAGATCACGCCCCGGTTCAGCGGGTGGTTCGGATTGCCGTCGATGTAGCGCACCTTGCCATTGACGAGGTGCACGCGGATCCCGCAGCGGCAGGCGCACATGTAGCAGGTCGTGGTCTTGACCTGCGCGGCGGCGGGCGCAAGCGGTGTGTTCATGCGAAGGCCTGTCGGCGGCGAGCCGGCGAGTATAGAATTGCGGTAAGCATCGGAAAACGCAGCGGATCTGATCCCGCGATAAGGCACCCTGATTTGCGCCGAAGGCGCGTGCGCGCGCCGGCTCGGGACGTACCCACGAGATGGCCACCATACCCGATTTCAACGACGCCGAGCGCTGGGTGGTGGAGAGCGCCTTGCGCGAGCGCTACGGCGAGCGCGTGCCGATCGAGCTCGCCGACGCCGAGGTGCGGCTCGATCCGGACGTGCCGGCGCTCGCGAGCTGCCCGGCGATCTACTGGAGCGCGCGCGGCGCGCACTTCGTGATCGTCAAGGTTGGCGAGGACCGCTACCGCTGCCAGTTCTTCTACAGCGCCATGCAGCAGTACGGCACCGCGCGCGCCGAGTACGACGAGCTCGCCGGCTGCGTCGTGAGCCTGCTGCGCGCGCAGGCCGACCACGAGAAGGAGACCCGCGGGGTCCACTCCGGCATGGCGCGCGACGAGCTGGGGGAGGACGGCGAATGACGCTCGCGCGCGCGCGCGAGCTGCTCGCGCGCCAGGCGGCGTTCGGCGGCGGCTACCAGCGCAACGGCGCCCGCCTCGTGCTCGCCGAGGTGAGCAGCGAGCATGGCCAGGGCGCGGTCGATACCCTGATCCGCGAGCTCGGGCTCGAGGCGACTTTCGGCTTCGCCCCCGGTACGCGCTTCGCGTCCACGAAGCCGGAACGACGAGAGACGTGACGACCCATGCGGCGCTCCGATCGGGGGACATGCAAGGACCCCTCTTCTCGTTCGTTCGTTCGTGCGACCGGCGCTTGTGTGGCACGCCCGTTTCCTCGATCGAAGTCGCCGGGTGCGCCCTTTCGCGGACTGAGTGAAGATCTGCATCGTCTCCGACAGTCACGACGCGAGCGCGATGCTGGCGGCGGCCGTCGAGCGCGCGCGCGACGCGGGCGCGCAGGCAGTCCTGCACTGCGGCGACGTCATCGGTCCGGACGCCCTGCGCGCGGCGCTCCGGGTGGGTCTGCCGATGCACGTCGTGCACGGGAACAACCTCGGTGACGTGGTCGTCCTCGCGCGCATGGCCGCCGCATCGGGCGGCCGCCTGACCTATCATGGAAGCGACGCCGCGCTCGCACTCGGCGGGCGCCGGCTGTTCATGATCCATTACCCGCATCGCGCGCGCGGCGCCGCGGCCACCGGCGACTACGCAGCCGTGTTCTGCGGCCACAGCCACGCAGCCTCGGTCGAGCGCGTGGCGAACGTTCGTGGCGGCCACACTTGGTTGGTCAACCCGGGCACCGTCGCGGGGATCGGCGCGCCCGCGACCTTCGCGCTCGGCGATCTGGCGACGCTCGCGTTCAACATCGAGCCGCTCGGGGCGTGATCACGTGGCACCGCCGATCGAGCCCCTCTATCGACGCATATGAATATTCAGTCCGGCGATTGATCCAGTGCAAGCGTAGGCGGAGCACCCGCAGGTAGAATCACAATTCGCACTGGATCACTCGGAGAGGGGCAAGCATGGCCACGGCCGTCGCGACCAACCAGACGATCCTCGTCGTCGGCGGCGGCGTGAGCGGCATGACCGCCGCGCTCGAAGCCGCCGAGTGCGGCAAGGAGGTCGTGCTGGTCGAGAGTAGCGCGACGCTCGGCGGCCGCACCGCCAGCCTGTATCGCTACTTTCCCAAGCTGTGCCACCCGGTCTGCGGCCTCGAGATCAATCTGCGGCGGCTGAGGGGCAACCGCAGCGTGCGCGTGCTCACGCTCGCCGAGGTCACCGCCGTCTCCGGCACGCGCGGCGACTTCACCGTGACGGTGAAGCGTTCGCCGCGTTACGTCAACCGGAACTGCACCGCGTGCGGCGCGTGCGCTCAGGCGGTGAGCGCCGAGATCCCGAATCCCTGGAACTACGGTCTGGACCGGCTGAAGGCGGCCTACCTGCCGCACGCGATGGCCTACCCGCAGCGCTACGTGCTCGATCCCTCGATCATCGGCACGCCGGACGCGGAGAAGGCGAGAGCCGCGTGCAAGTACGACGCGATCGATCTCGGCATGCAGGCCGAGACGCTCGAGCTCAAGGTCGGCGCGATCGTCTGGGCGACCGGCTGGCGCCCCTATGACGCCGCGAAGATCCAGCCCTACGGCTACGGGCGCTTCCCGAACGTGATCACGAGCGTCGAGTTCGAGCGGCTCGCCGACCCGCACGGGCCCAGCGGCGGCAAGATCCTGCGACCCTCCGACGGCAAGCTGGCGAAGAACGTCGCGTTCGTCCAGTGCGCCGGCTCGCGCGACGAGAACCATCTGCGGCACTGCTCGCGCATCTGCTGCATGGCCTCGCTCAAGCAGACGCAGTACGTGCGCGAGGCGTTTGGCGAGGGCGCACAGTCCACCGTGTACTACATCGACATCCGCGCGATCGACCGCTTCGAGGACTTCTACGCGAGGGTGCAGCGGGATCCGACCGTGAAGTTCGTGAAGTCGAAAGTCGCGCGCATCGCCGAGGACCAGGCGACGCGCGACCCGATCCTGCACGGCGTCGACACCGAAGGCTACCGCCGCTACGCGAGCCGCCACGACCTCGTGGTGCTCGCGATCGGAATGGAGCCGAGCGTGAGAGGCGCCGACATTCCGGCCGAGGTGGTCGCCGACTCGAGCGGCTTCATCGATGCGGCGGCCGACGGCGCCGCGGTCTTCGGCGCCGGATGCGCGACCAACGCGCTCGACGTGAACCGCTCGGTGCAGAACGCCACCGCGGCGGCGCTGCGCGCGATCCAGGTCGTCAACCGCGCGGCGCGCGCCGAGAGCTGAGGGAAATCGGGACATGGCGGAAATGAAGACCGCGGCCTACGTCTGCCAGGGTTGCGGCCTCGGCGAGCGGCTTTCGACGCAGCAGCTCGCGCAGGTGGCGCAGAAGGAAGGCAAGATGGCCCTCGTGCGCGAGCACCCTTTCCTCTGCTCCGCGGCCGGCGTGCAGGCGATCCGCGACGATATCGAGAAGGACGGCGTCACGCACATTGCGATCGCGGCCTGCTCGCGCCGCGCCAAGACCGAGGCGTTCCACTTCCCCGCCGTCGCCATGTCGCGCGCGAACCTGCGCGAGGGCGTGATCTGGTCGCAGCCCGACACCGAGGCGGCGCGCGAGACCACCCAGGAGATGGCCGACGACTACGTGCGCATGGCCTGCGCCGAGGTGAAGAAGATGAAAGCCCCCGCAGGCAACCCGGAGGCGGCGAGGAACACGCGGCTGCTGGTGGTGGGCGGCGGCATCTCGGGCATGACCGCGGCGCTCGAGGCGTCCAAGGCAGGCTACCCCGTGACGCTCGTCGAGAAGACCGCCGCGCTCGGCGGCTGGGCGGCGAAGCTGTGGAAGCGCACCCCGGCGCGCGAGCCGTTCCAGGCGCCCGCCGAGACCGGCGTCGCGGCCATGATCGAAGCGGTGCGCGCCGACCCGAACATCGAGGTGCGCCTCTCCTCGACGATCGCGCGCACGAGCGGTGCGCCCGGCCGCTTCAGCGTCGCGATCGCGACGGAATCGGGCGGCGCCGCGACCGAGGACTTCGGCGCCATCGTGCAGGCGTCCGGCTTCTCGCTCTACGACGCCTCGAAGCTCCCCGAGCTCGGCTTCGGCAAGAGCCCGAACGTGGTCGACCAGGCGGGCCTCGAGCGGCTCGCGCGCGAGGCGGCGGCGGGCAACGCGCCGATCCGGCGCCCGTCCGACGACGGCGAGGTGAAGACGGTCGTCTTCGTCCAGTGCGCCGGCCAGCGCGACGCGACCGGCGAGCACCTGCCCTATTGCTCCGGGCATTGCTGCGCGACGTCGATCAAGCAGGCGATGTACTTCAAGGACGCGAACCCGGCGGTCGACACCGTGGTGCTCTACACCGACCTGCGCGTGCCGGGGAACGGCGAGGATTTCTATCGCAGCGGCCAGTCGAAGGGCGTCGTCTTCACCAAGGGCGCCGTGAGCGCGGTCGAGCCCGCGGGCAACGCTTGCTCGGTGCGCTTCCGCGACCTCATCCTCGACGAGGACGCGACGATCGAGAATGCCGATCTCGTGGTGCTCGCGACCGGCCAGGTGCCCAATTCCGGCGTCGACATCGAGAAGGTCGCCCAGAACGAGCCGGGCGAGTGGCAGCCCGACGCGAACTCGGTGCTCAATCTCGTCTACCGCCAGGGCAAGGACCTGCCGCTCCTGCGGCACGGCTTCAGCGACTCGCACTTCATCTGCTTCCCGTACGAGACGCGCCGGACGGGGATCTATGCCGCCGGCCCGGTGCGCCGGCCGATGGACATCGCGCAGGCAGTCGAGGACGCGACCGGCGCGGCGCTCAAGGCGATCCAGGCCGCCGAGAACGCCGCGCTCGGCCGCGCCGCGCACCCGCGCTCGGGCGACCTGTCCTTCCCGATCGTGCGCCTCGACGGCTGCACGCAGTGCAAGCGCTGCACGGTCGAGTGCCCGTTCGGAGCGATCGACGAGGACGAGAAGCGCTACCCGGTGTTCAACGAGAGCCGCTGCCGGCGCTGCGGCACGTGCATGGGCGCCTGCCCGGTGCGCGTGATCTCGTTCGAGAACTACTCGGTCGACACGGTCGGCGCGCAGCTCAAAGCGGTGGACGTCCCGGACGAGTTCTCCGAGAAGCCGCGCATCCTGGTGCTCGCCTGCGAGAACGACGCCTACCCGGCGCTCGACATGGCCGGCATGGCGCGGCGCACCTACAGCGCCTTCGTGCGCATCATCCCGGTGCGCTGCCTCGGCTCGGTCAACACGATCTGGGTGTCGGACGCGCTCAACAGCGGCTACGACGGCGTGATGCTGATGGGCTGCAAGCACGGCGACGACTACCAGTGCCACTTCGTCAAGGGCTCGGAGCTAGCCAACTACCGGATGAGCAAGATCGACGACACGCTGAAGCAGATGGCGCTCGAGACCGAGCGCGTCGCGACCTACGAGGTCGCCATCACCGACATCGAACGCGCGCCGAGGCTGATCGACGAGTACGCCGCGAAGATCGCCGAGATCGGGATGTCGCCGCTCAAGGGATTCGCCTGATGCCGACCGCGCTCAACGAGCAGGCCCTGGCGAGGTACCGCAACGACTTCCTGCGCGAGGTCGAGGAGCGCGTCGACGAGGGCGGGTGGGTCAAGATGTGCATGCAGTGCGGCGTGTGCGCGGGCTCCTGCCCGTTCGGCCCGCACTGGGAGCACTCGCCGCAGAAGATCTTCATGATGATCCGCGCCGGCAAGCGCGAGGAGGTGCTCGCGTCCGACTCGATGTGGATGTGCACGTCCTGCTACAACTGCGTCGTGCGCTGCCCGCGCAAGCTCCCGATCACCACCATCATGCACGGGCTCGCGACCTACGCGCACCGGCTCGGGCTCGCGCCGAAGCGCCAGCCGACGCGCGATTTCTCGGTCATCTTCTGGGAGAACTTCACCCGCAACGGGCGCGCGAACGAGATCCGGCTGATGCTGCGGCTGTGGTTCAGGGACGGCTTCGGCGCCGGCATCAGGAAAGCGCTCGCCATGAAGGAGGTCGGGCTCGGCATGCTGCGCGCGAAGCGCATGAGCCCGTTCGAGATCTTCGGCGGGCACGGCGTCAAGGACGTCAAAGGCTTCCAGGCGATGATCAGGAAGGCGCAGGAAATCGAGGACCGCAAGCGCGGATTCTCGAAGTAGCGCCGGGAGACACGGCATGGCGAACAAGGATTACGCGTTCTACCCGGGCTGCACCTCGCACTACCGCGGCTCGGCGTCGAACTACCTCGTCTCGGTCGAGTCGATGTGCAGGACGCTCGACGTGAAGCTCACGCAGATTCCGGACTGGAACTGCTGCGGCGCCTCGGTCAGCTACGCCGGGTCCGGCGAGCTCGCACGTCACGTGATCAACGCGCGCAATTTCGCGCTCGCCGAGCAGCATCTGCCTGGGCGGGACGTCGTGGCCACCTGCGCCGCCTGCTGGCTGAACGCGCGCGAGAGCAAGGAGCAGCTCGACGCGAGCGCCGGACTCCTCGCCGACACGAACGAGGCGCTGAAGGAGGCGGGACTGCGCTATCAGGGCATCGCGAGCGTGCGCCACATGGTCGAGGTCCTGATCGAGGACCTCGGCTACGAGGAGCTCGGCAGGCACGTGGTCAAACCGCTCGAGGGCGTGAAGTTCGCCGGCTACGTCGGCTGCCAGACCAACCGCCCGTTCGGCATCGCCGGCGAGTCGTTCGAGAACCCCGTCTACCTCGACAAGCTCGTCGAGACCGTGGGCGGCCAGGCGGTCGCTGACTACGACCAGAAGGTGACCTGCTGCGGCGGCGCGCTCGCGGTCTCCGAGCCCGAGAAGAGCCAAGCGCAGATCAAGGACATCGTCGAGAGCGCCTACGACCACGGCGCCGACATGATCGTGACCCCCTGCCCGCTCTGCCAGGCGAACGTCGAGATCTACCAGGCCGACGTCAACCAGCGCTACGGCACGAAGTTCAACATGCCGGTGACCTACTACAGCCAGCTGATGACCGTCGCCTACGGCGGCAGCGCCGAGGAAGCTGCGCTCGACGGCCAGATCATCCGCGCGACGCGGCTCGAGGAGATTGCCGCTACGCCGGGCAAGAGATAGCGCGTCGCGCCGGCGAAGCCCGCGCCCGCGACGCGGATCGCTCGACCGCGGCCAGTCGGGTCCCACGCCGGCGCCCAGCTGTTCGCGCTTCAGCAAACCGCTTCCAGTTCCACGCACGCCCCCTTCCGAGGAAGGGGAATCGTGCATCAAAGTGCTACTATCGTCGGAGGCAACGCGGGATGCCCGACATGGAGTTCAGCGACAAAGGGAAAGAGTTGCTGGAACTGTACGAAGCGATGGCGCGGCACGGGTACGAAAGAACCGACCACGCCCGCGTAGAGATTGCCTTCAGCGATTTCGAGTTGCGGCCGTACCGGGAGAGCCTGCGCACTTGCTTCAGGGACTATGCGGTGTCTTCTGTGCTCGACTACGGCTGTGGCGGCTCGGACTGGAAGGCGAAGGGCTTCGACGAGGAAACTCGGCAGTCCGCAGTCGACTACTTCGGGCTTGATCAGGCTTACAGGTACGAGCCGGCCAGGAGCATCGATGAGCGGCAGCCCGTCGATTGCGTGGTCTCCTTTGACGTTCTCGAGCACGTATTCGTCTCGGATGTACCACACGTCATTCGGGACATGCTCTCGTACGCAAGGAAGCTTCTGGTCCTCAACGTCGCATGCTATCCGGCGGCTGCCAAGCTACCGAACGGAGAGAATGCGCACGTTACCGTGAGACCGCCCTTGTGGTGGAAAGGCATGCTGGACTGCATCGCTTCCGAGTATCCGGGGGTCGCGATCCTGCTGATTTGCTCCACGGCCTGGCGGACCAGCAGCGCGTTCCCGATATGGAGCGCAGCGATGTGGCAGTTGAGCGACACGTTCGTCGTCGATCTCTAGGACCTATCGCAAAATGAGCCTTGGTTGAAATCTGAGTGGGTAGACTTAGGCGCTTTGTCGTAATTCTTTGGGTGGTTCGTGATGACTGAAAAGCTGTTTGAGGTAGCCTTGGGGATCGGTGCCCCGTGGGTTGTCGCCGGTACGGACTAATCTTGCGACCGCACGCCCGCTGCACGGCAACGCCGCCGAAGCGTGGCCGGAGTCCGAGAGCCGGCTGGAACGCGGCGACACGCGCGAGCGGCCGAATCGCTTTCTCCGCTGGGACGAAAATCCGCTCGGCGACGGCACGTTGCTGATTCATTCCGACCAGGGAATGGGTGACGAGATCCTGTTCCCTTCGTGTTTCGGCGACGCGAATTCGCGCACCGGGCATTGCGTGATCGAGTGCGAGCCGCGGCTCGAGCGCCCTTTTCCCCGATCGCTTCCGCGCGCCCGAGTCTGGAGTGCAAGTACCGTAGCGCTCCCGACTGGTCGGCCGACCGGCCCACCGTCGCCGCGCGGATCCCAGCCGGGAGCTTGCCCGGCCCGTTCCGCAACCGGCGAGGCGATTCGCCGGCACTCCGCGGTGATGTGCGCGCGGATCCGGCGAGGACGGCCGCCTGGCGGGCGCGATTGGGTTCACTCGGCAAAGGGACCAAAGGCGAGGATCGCATGGACCGGCGGTCTGCTGAAGACGAGGAGCACGATTCGTTCGCTCGCGCTTGCGCAACGGGTGCCCATCCTGCGCCAGATTGGCGTCCAGTTCGTCGCCCTCCAGTGCGTTGACAGCGCCACGGAGATCGCCGACCTGGCACTTCGCCACGGCCTCCACGTGCACCAATGGCCCGAGGCACTCGCTGACTACGACGAGACCGCGGCGCTCGTCGCGGCGCTCGATCTGGTGATCGTGCGTCGCGACAGCGGTCAGCGACCTTGCCGGTGCGCTGGGCACGCCGGTCTGGGTGATGGTGACGGCCAGCCCCGAATGGCGCTTTCGACTCGAGGGTGAATCCATGCCGTGGTACCCGTCCATGCGCTTGTTTCGCCAGCAGCACCTGCACGATTGGCAGCAGGTCGTCGAGCGGGTTGCAGCCGAGCTCCAATGATTTCCGCGTAGTCCGCAAGGCGCCGAATTGGGATCCCCGGCCCGTGGATGAGGAGGAAGCCGCGTCGGATCTGACCCTGTGCCGCTTCGCCCGGACGAGCGACAACTCCCTGTCGCACGGCATTGGTTCCGTAACACTACACAGCCAGCGGATGACCGTCGCCTGCGGCGGCAGGGTCAAGGAAGCGGCGCTCGACGGCCAGATCATCCGCGCGACGCGGCTCGAGGAGATCGCGGCGAGCGTCGCGAAGAAATAGGGCGCTCGCGCGGGCCAGCTACGCGCGCTCTTTATGGACGCATAGGTGATTGCTATGGAGTCCCCCAGCCACCGGTGCCGTCGGCGTGGCAGACTTTCGTCGTCGAGGAGGGGGCGCAATGGGCAAGCTCGCTGAGCGTCTGGCCGATGCGCAGCGCTCGGGCGTGTACCGCGTGGAGACCACCGAGGCGCTGGAGGAGGCCGCGGCGATCAACCGCTTCCCGCTCGTGCGTCTCGCGCTCGACCGCGTCGCTGCAGCCGATCTGCGCGCGCTCTGGGAAAGGGCGCTCGTGCCAGGGCTGGGCGGCAGCTGGCGCGCGCTGACCCGCGCGCTCGCCGATCCGGCTGGAGACCGGCACCCGGGCACGTCGTGCTCGTCCGCGGCTTCGAGGCGCTCGCGTGTAGCGTGCCGCCAGCGTTTGATGCGCTGCTCGAGGCGCTGCGGACGGTCGCCGCCGAGCGGGCCGCACGCGGTCAGCCTTTCTACGCCACGTTCGTGGACCCGGGGGCGTGCCTGCCGCTCGGGCCGCTCTACAACTGGCATCGGCAGTCGCAGCCAACCCGTTCAAACACCAAGAGCCTTCCCAGAGGAGTCACGCCATGAAACCGGACGCACCGAGTATCGACCTCCATCGCCGCTGGCTGCTTGCCGCCGGCGCGGGTGGCGCCGCCGCCGGCCTGAGCGGCTTCAGTCCCGCGAGCCTCGCGCAGCAGCCTGGCGCCAAGCCCCTACCCCCCTTCGCGTCGTTCAAGGATGCGGACCGCGTGATCGTGCACAGCGCGAGCGGCATCGAGACCAAGCGCGGTGCGTTCGGCACGAGCGGGATCACCGACGTCGACATCCTTTTCGTGCGCAACAACCTCGGCGCTCCCAACGCTTCGATCGTGGCGAACCCTGACGCCTGGCAGGTCGAGATCCAGGGCGTCACCAGCCCGCGCACGCTCGGCGTCGCCGAGCTCAAGCGCATGGGGCTCGCCAGCGTCGCGATGGTGCTGCAGTGCTCGGGCAACGGCCGCGGCTTCTTCGGCCACAAGGCGAGCGGGTCGCAATGGAAAGTGGGCGCGGCCGGGAACGCGCTGTGGAGCGGCGCGCGGGTCAAGGACGTGGTCACCGCGCTCGGTGGCGTGCGCGAGGGGATGCGCTACATGACGAGCACCGGCGGCGAGACCATTCCTGCCGGCGTCGAGCCGAAGAAAGTGATGGTCGAGCGCTCGGTGCCCTGGACCGCGATGGAAGGGGCGATCCTCGCCTGGGAGCTGAACGGCCGGCCGATCCCGCTCGCGCACGGCGGCCCGCTGCGGCTCATCATCCCGGGCTACTACGGCGTCAACAACATCAAGTACGTGAAGCGCGTCGCGTTCACGAGCGAGGAGACCGGCGCGAACATCCAGGCCTCGGGCTACCGCGTGCGGGCGATCGGCATGAAGGGCGCGCCCACCCAGCCGTCGATGTGGGGAGATGAACCTGAAGTCGTTCGTCACCGGGCCGGCGGGCGACGCGCCCCTGAGTGCCGGCATGGTGCAAGTCCACGGCGTGGCCTTCTCCGGCGGCAGCCCGGTGACCGGTGTCGAGGTGTCCGTCGATGGCGGAAAGACCTGGCAGCGCGCGCAGTTCCTCGGAACTGACATGGGACGCCACGCCTGGCGCCAGTTCGTACTCTCGGTGAAGCTGCAATCCGGCGCCTACGTGATCACGAGCCGGGCGATCGCCGCTGACGGCTCGGTGCAGCCCGAGCTGCGCGTCGAGAACGAGCGCGGTTACGCCCATAACGGCTGGCGGGACCACGCAGTCAGAGTGACAGTCTCGTGAGGTCGGCTCAGGCGGCAGGGCTCGCGCTCGCGCTCGCCCTGCCGCTCGCGGCGCGCGGCGACGACCTCGGCCGCAAGGTGTTCACGCAGACCGCGCAGCCTCCGTGCGCTCTGTGCCACACGCTGCAGGCGGCCGGTGCCGAGGGCACAATTGGCCCCTCGCTCGACGAGCTCAAGCCCGACACGGAGCGCATCG
>JAOSJV010000010.1:526042-880511 GCA_027493935.1 Burkholderiales bacterium
GAGGCGCAGATCCAGGCGGTCGCGGCCTTCGTCGCGAAGGCGGTCGGCAACTGATCGCAGGGCCACAAGCCCCGGCGCCGCGCGGGGCGTGGCTGCGCAGGCGTGCACCGGCGTCCACCGGGCCGGTCGGCCCATGATCTCGGCGTCCGGGCGGTCAGGGCGTCGCCGCCCCCCCTGGCGCTCGATGGTTTCCAGCGTGCAGGCCTGCGCACGCGGCATAAGCAGCTGATTCTCAATTTCAAAGCTCGGCCGCCGTGCGTCGCCCGACGCCGGGCAGAGCACCGCCGGAGCCCCGGTGCTATTCGGCAGCCGGCGACAGTTCGCCCGGCAGCGGGACCGAAAATCCCTGCCCCAGGATGGTATCCCGGTAACATCGGATCCAGAACAAGCGGAGCCGGGAAGTGCGCGAGACCAAGGACAATGCAGTGGCGTTCGCCGACATTGCTGCGAGCACGCGCATCCACCGTGAACTCGGTGACCAGGCGGCGCGCCAGCTGACCGAGGGCTACTGCGACCGGGTGCTGGCGCTCCTGCCGCGCTTCGAGGGGCGACTGGTCAAGACGCTCGGCGACGGCGTGATGTGCGTGTTCCCCGAGCCCGAGAACGCGGTGCTCGCGATGAGCGCACTGCACGCGGAGATGGCCGCCCAGCCGCTGCAGGGCCAACTGATCCGGCTGCACTCCGGCGTGAACGTGGGAGCGGTCATCCTCGAGGGAACGGACGTCTACGGCACCATCGTGAATGTCGCCGCCTACCTCTCGGCCACCGCGCGCGCCGAACAGATCCTCACGACGCAGGCGGTGGTCGACCGCCTCACGCCCACCACCGCAAGCTGCGCCCGCGCGATCTACAGCACCAAGCTGAAGGGCGACCGGGAGGAGTCGATGATCTACGAGATCATCTGGCAGACCGACCGCACCGGTATCACCGACCTCAACCTCGGCCCGCGTCACCTACCCGCCGACGAGGGGGCGCTGCTCTTATCCACTGGCACTACCACGCTGCGGATCGATCCGGCCCGCATGCGCGTGCTGCTCGGCCGCGACGCGTCGAACGACATCGCGATCCTCGATCAGCTCACCTCGCGCAACCACGCGACGATCGAGTTCGACCGCATGCGCTTCCGCCTGATCGACCACAGCGCCAACGGAACGTTCGTGTCGTTCGCCGGCACGCCGGGCGAGGTGCACGTGCTGCGCGGCGAGACCCAGCTCTACGGCTCAGGACGCATCAGCCTCGGGCGCTCGCTCGGCGACCCGCAGGCGCAGCCGATCGCCTTCCGGCGCGACCAGCGCGCGCTGTACCGCGTGTAGGGCGGCGGCCGGCGGTTACACCGACACCGACTGCAGCGTCGGCGAGCGCTCCAGGCGCGCAACCGCGTGCAGGAACGCCGCCTTCAGCCCGTCGTAGGTGTACGCGGCAGGGAACTGCGGGAATTCGTCGACGACGTTCTGCGGCGGATGGAACAGGATACCGGCGTCGGCCTCCGCGAGCATCGCGGTGTCGTTGTACGAGTCGCCCGCGGCGATGACGTGGAAGTGGAGCGCGCGCAGCGCGCGGACCGACTCGCGCTTGTGATGCGCCATGCGGATCCGGAAGTCGCGCACCCGGCCGCCGGCGTCGGTTACCAGATTGTGGCAGAGCAGGACCGGGTGGCCGAGCTGCCGCATCAGCGGAGCCGCGAACTCGTAGAACGTGTCCGACAGGATGACCACCTGGAAGCGGTGCCGCAGCCACTCGAGGAACTCGCGCGCGCCTGGCAGCGGCCCCATACCGGCGATCACGTCCTGGATGTCGGGTAGCCCGAGGCGGTGGCGCTCGAGGATCGCGATCCGGCCGCGCATGAGCTTGTCGTAGTCGGGCTCGTCGCGTGTGGTCCGCGCGAGCTCCGCAATCCCCGTGCGACGCGAAAACTCGATCCAGATCTCGGGCACGAGCACGCCCTCGAGGTCGAGACAGGCGATTTGCAATTGTGACCTCCCTGGCCGGACGACGCGCGGCCGGCCCGTATTTTCTCGGTTCGCCCACGCTGCCGCAAGGAGAAAGCCCCGCTTGCGCTCGGGTCGCGACTCCGACACGACACAGATGGGCGCCGCCGCCAGCGCACCTGCCGTACCGGGTCGTTCGAGCTCGACACCGGCGTGCGCTCGCCGCAGGGGCCCTTCGCATCTGCGCGATAGCGGCGTTCGGCGGCACGGTCCACGGCGCGGCGCAGCGCTCGTCCCCATGGGTGCCGGAGACCGGCAGTCGCGCGGCGGCGGGCGCCGGCGCGAGCACGGCGGCGAGGAGCGCGAGGACGAGCCTGGGTATGAATGCGGCGCCGCGGCCGGACGCTCGCCCGAGCGCGGCCACGCACCCGGGCCGCCGCGTCCCGGCCTTGGGTCCGTGTGATCCACACGGTGGTTGCAGGCGCGGCGGGCCAGTAGTATAGGCAGTTCGATTCCGGCCTCGCCGGCGCGACCGATGGCAGCGCCCTCGCACACCGTACTTGCAGTCGACGACGATCCAGAGCTGCTGCGCCAGCTCGAGCTGCGCCTGCGCTGCGAGGGCTTTCGCGTGCTGACGGCGGCGAGCGGCGAGCAAGCGCTTGCGATTCTCGCCAGCGTGCAGCCGCACCTCGTGCTCACCGACCTGCGCATGGGCGGGATGGACGGGCTTGCGCTCTTCGCAGCCGTCCGCAAGCTGCATCCGCACCTGCCGGTCATCATCCTGACCGCGCACGGCACGATTCCGGAGGCGGTCGCCTCGACCCGCCAGGGCGTGTCGGGCTTTCTCACCAAGCCGTTCGAGGCGCACGTGCTGCTGGAGGAGATCCGGCGCGCGCTCGCGCAGGCGGCGGTCCCGGCGCACGACGGCGCCGAGACGCCGGCGTGGCGCGCCCAGGTGATCACGCGCAACGTGGGTATGCAGTCGATCCTCGACGAGGTCGCGGTGGTGGCCGAGACCGACGCGAGCGTGCTCCTCACCGGCGATACCGGCAGCGGCAAGGAGCTGCTCGCGCAGGCGATCCACGACGCCAGCCCGCGCCGCGACGGCCCGTTCGTCGCGATCAACTGCGGCGCCCTGCCCGAGCCGCTGCTCGAGTCGGAGCTGTTCGGGCATGTCAAGGGCGCCTTCACCGGCGCGGTGCGCGATCACAAGGGCCTCTTCCAGTCGGCCGGCAGCGGCACGCTGCTGCTCGACGAGATTGGCGACATGCCGCACGCGCTGCAGGTCAAGCTGCTGCGCGTGCTGCAGGAGCGCGAGGTAAGGCCGGTCGGCGGCCTGCGCCCCCTCCCGGTCGACGTGCGGGTGATCTCGGCAACCCATCGCGACCTCGAGCAGGCGAGTCGCGAGGGCGCTTCCGCGAGGACCTTTACTACCGGCTAAACGTGGTCCATTTCGCATTGCCGGCGCTCGCCGAGCGGCGCGAGGATATTCCGCTCCTCGCCGGCCACTTCCTCGACACGCTGAAGACGAAGTACCGGCGCCCGATCACCGGGTTCGCGCCCGAGGCGATGGAGGGGCTGCTGAAGGCCCCCTGGCCGGGCAACGTGCGCCAGCTGTTCAACGTGGTCGAGAAGTGCGTCGCGCTGTGCACCGGGCCGCTCGTCCCGCTTGCGCTGGTGGAGCGCGCGCTCAATCGGCCGAGCGAGGACCTCGCCTCGTTCGACGAGGCGCGCCGGGCATTCGAGCGCGACTATCTCGTCCAGCTGCTGAAGATGACCGGCGGCAACGTGAGCCAGGCCGCACGGCTCGCGAAGCGCAATCGCAGCGACTTCTACACGCTGCTCAACCGTCATGGGCTCGAGCCGGCCGCGTTCAAGGCTACCGGCGACTGAGTCGCGCCTGCACGCGGCGCGTTGGCCGGGACCAACACGTGATTTTCTTTTAAATCATCGGGTTAGACGCGCAGCCGAGCGTGCTGTTGGCATTCGCAAACAGGCCGGGCCTCTACGGGTGGGTGCCCTACTCGAATAACCCCTTGTTTCAGCTTCAGTTTCTCTCCTGGCACGGAAGTTGATCTGATTGGCGCAAGGATCTGCGTCGATTCCACGAAGGACGATGCGGAAGACCTGACGAACGCCGACAGCCCGAGGAGAGAGAGCCATGAACCGCACCATCGCCGCGCTGGTCACCGCCGCATCCATCGCCGCCCCCTTCGCTGCCACCGGCGCGCGCGCCGCCGATTTGGCCACACCCATGCAGGTGGCGATGATGGCGCCCGCGCACGAGGTGCATCCGCATGCGTATGGCCTGCGCAGGGCCGCGCTCGCCCCCGAGCAGATCGTGACGCCCTATTCCGGCGTCGCGCAGGCGATGAGACCGAGTTTCGCGCCGCTGCCGGGATTCGCGCAGATGCTCGCCGATCCCGCCGCCGAGAAGCTCAAGGCGCAGCGCGCGGCATCCTGGCGCGAAGTGCTCAGGCACAGCATCGATGTGCGCGATCCGCGCCTGCAGGGCTGGGTGAACATTCTCGCGGCGAACTGACGCGGGCTCCCGTAAACCGCTCCAGCGATGCCCGCCCGGGCGCGCGCCGCGCCGCCCGGGCATTCAGCGCTCCGCCAGCCGCCGCGCGATCAGCTCTCGCAGCGCGCCGAGGTCGAACGGTTTGGTGAGGTAGTCGTGGGCGCCGAGATCGAGCCCGAGCTTGCGGAGGTCGCGGTCGGCGCTCGCGGTGAGGAACGCGAATGGGATCGCCGCGGTCGCCGGATCGGCGCGCAGCGCAGCGAGGACCTCGAAGCCGTCGAGCTCCGGCATGCGCACGTCGCACAGGATCAGGTCCGGGCGCTCGGCCCGCGCAGCGGCAAGACCCTGCCGGCCGTCGCCCGCCTCGATCGCCTCGTACCCCTCGAGCCGCAGGAACCGCTGAAGGTTTGCGCGGATCTCCGGCTCGTCCTCGATGATCAGGATCCTAGCCATGGGAGGCACCCGTGTTCGGCAGCGTCACCGTGAAACGCGTGCCGCGGCCCGGGGAGCTCGCCACCGCGATCGTCCCGCCGTGCAGGTCGACCGCCTTCTTGACGATCGCGAGCCCGAGGCCGGTGCCGGCGATGTTGCCGACATTGCGCGCGCGGTGGAAGGTCTCGAACAGATGCGGCAGGTCTTCCTCCGGAATGCCGATACCCGCGTCGGACACGGTGAAGACCGCCCGCTCGCCGTTGCAAGTCACCTCCAGCGCGACCGGCGCGCCGCCGGGCGAGTACTTGAGGGCGTTCGAGACGAGGTTGCCCAGAATGTGCTGCAGCAGCCGCTCGTCGAAGCGCGCCTCGCCGCACGCGCCGGCAATGCGCAGCGCCACCCGCGAGGGCACGTCGGCGGCACGCCCGTCGGCGTGCTCGGCCTCGCGGATCACGCGCCGGCAGAGCGCCTCGACGTCCAACGGGGCAGGTCTGAACTCGAGTCGGCCCGCCTCGGCGCGACCGATCACCAGCACCTGGTCGAGCATGCCTGCCATGCGGCGGACCGAGCTGCCGATGGCGCCGAGCAGATCGGCGCGCTCGCTCGGCGCGAGCCGCTCGCCGTAGTCCCGCAAGAGCTCCGCCGACGAGAGGATCGTGGCGAGCGGCGTGCGGAATTCGTGCGAGGTCATCGACACGAAGCGCGACTTCAGGTCGGAGAGCTCGCGCTGCTTCTCGAGTGCCACGCGCATGCTTTCCTCAGCGGCGTGGCGCCGGGTGACGTCCACCGCGGTCCAGATGACGCCCTGGTCCGACCTGCCCGGGTAGAGGCTCGCGCCATAGAGTTCGAGCCAGATGCGGGATCCGTCCTTGCGCCGGACGGGAAGCTCGGTGGCGTACGTGCCCGCCGCGTCGAGTGCGGCGTACGCGTCCTCGCCGAACCGCTCGAAGCTCGCGTCGTCCTCGAAATGCAGCCGGCTCGACTGGCCGATCAGCTCCTCGGCCGCGTAGCCGGTCATCTCGCAGAACCGCGGGTTCACCCACACGCGCCGCCGGTTCACGCTGAACGTGATACCGACCAGCGTGTTGTTGAGGATCGCCCCGCGCTCGGCCGAGGTCCGCTGCACCGCCTCCTCGAGGGCCTTGCGGCCGGTGACGTCCACGAACGTCCAGATGGTGCCGCGCGTGAGATCGTGGCGGTCGATCGCCTGGCCGTGGAGCTCGACCCAGATGAGCGTGCCGTCCTTGCGTCGCATGTGGCACTCGGTGCTGTAGGCGCCGTGCGTCGCGATCTGCGGATAGGCCTCCCGCCCGAGCGTCTGGTGGCTCGCGTCGTCGGGAAAGTGGACCCGGCTCGAGCGGCCGATGAGCTCGGCGGGATCGAACCCGAGCATTTCCGCGAATCGGCGATTCACCCACTGGTGCACGCGGTTCACGCTCAGCGTGATGCCGACCAGGGTGTTGTTGAGGATCGCCTCGCGCTCGCTCGACGTGCGCCGCAGCTCGCCTTCCAGCAGCTTGCGCGGCGTGATATCGCGCAGCACCCAGACGCGGCCGGATTCCGGATCGCGCGGATCGGTGAGCTTGCCGGAGGCGAGCACCCAGACGAGCGACCCGTCCGACTTGCGCAGCTGCACCTCGGCCTCGTACGCGTGCCCGCTGCGCGCCGCGGCGAGAACCGCGGTGCGCATTCGCTCGAACTCCGCTCGCGACAAGAAGATCGACTCCATGGTCTGCCCGATCTGCGCCGCGCGATCGACGGCGAAGAGCTGCTCTGCCGCCCGGTTCATCCACTGGACGCGCGCCGCAGCGTCGACGAAAATGATGCCGACGATCGAGTTCTCGAGGATCAGCTCGCGCTCGATCAGGGTTCGGCGCAGATCCTCCTCGAGCCGTACCCGGCCGGTGACATCGGTGAAGAGGTTCAGGCTCGCCGGGCGGCCGCGCCAGCCGACCGCCACGCTCTTCACCTCCAGTACGACCCAGCGCCCGGCGCGCGTGAGCAAGCGCATGTGCCGGACCTGATCCGCATCCGTCGCGGCATCCGGTTCGGCGCGCGCGACGCCGCGCATCGCCTCGGCGCGGTCCGCCCGGGATGCACGTATTCCAGGAACCAGTGCCCGATCACCTGCGCCGGCGCGTAGCCGCTGATCGCGAGCACGCGCGGGTTGGCGAACACGATCTGCTGGTCCTGAACGATGACGATGCCCTCGGCCGCGTTGTCGACGACGCTGCGATACTGCTCCTCCGAGCGGCGCAGCGCGTCCTCGGCAGCGCGGCGCGCGAGCGCATTGTTCCTGAACACCTGGAGCATGCGCGCGAGATTGCCCACTTCGTCCGGGGCGGAGGACTCCTCGACGTCGCGCGCGAGGTCGCCGGCCGCAAAAGCCGTGACCGTGCCCATCAGCGCGCCGAGCGGCCGGCGGATCGACCGCGCGATGGTCCAGCTCATCGCGACCCCGACCGCGACCACGAACGCGGCGAGGCCGACGAGCACGGCGAGCGTGAGCTCGCGCTCGTTTTCGTGGGCCGCGCGCAGCTGCGTGCGGCGCTCGTCGCTCTCGCCGAGGATCGACTCGATGAGCGCGGTGAGGCGCCGCGCGCCGAGGTCGACGTCCTCGTCGAGCACGCGGCGCTGCCGCTCGAACATCGCGGCGAGGTGCTCGAGCTCCTCGTCGAGGTCACGGGTGCGCCCGGCGATTCCCGCGAGCGCCTCGCGCTGGAGGTCGGTCGCGGCGAGGTCGAGCATCGCCGGGACCGCGCTCGCGATCAGGCCAAGGCTGTGCTTCGCTCTCGGTGCGCGAGCCGTCGTCGCGGCGCAGGTAGAAGGCGTTCAGGTTCAGCATCGCGCCAACGAACGCCTCTTGGGCCTTGCCGACCGACGGGGCGAGCAGGTCGGCCCGCCCGACTTGCAGCGTCCCGCGAATGATCGCGAAGAGGTCGGAGGTCTCGCGGCCGGCCTGGAGGACGCGCGTCTCGTAGGCGCCGATGATTCGCGGATCGAGCTCGACCAGCACGGCGAAGCCGGCCACGAGCTGGCCGAGCGCGGCCTTCGCCGCCCGCAGCCGGCCGCGGACGCCCGGGTCGGTGAGCGCGCTCTCCTCGATGCGCCGGCCGAGATCCTCGGCGAGGCGGCGCACATCGGCCTGGATCGCCGGCTCCGGACGGACGAAGTACTGGCGAACGAACCCCTTGAGCCGCTCGCTGTCGCGCTCGATGCGCTGCAACTCGAAGTCCAGGGCGTACTGGGCCTCGAGCCGGCGCTGGAAGCGGTCCTCCGCGGCCTCGTAACGCCAGGCGAGCGCGAACAGCACGCAGGCGATGGCGAGATTGAGCCCGAGCAGGAGGAAGATGCGGCGCCGGATCGGAATCCGGCGCAGCCAGCCCTCGACCGCCCCCGTGCTGACGGCGCTGCGCGCGCGAGTCATGGGCAGCCTGGTTACACCAGACGCGGCGCCACGACGACGTTACGGCGTCATCGCCCGGACCCGCTCGAGCACGGCCTTCAGCCGCGGATCCCTGACGTGACGCTCGTACATCGGGCGCACGCGCCCGGCGAGCTCTCGCATCGTCTCGGGCGACGGGCGGATCGCGGTAACTCCGGCGGCGCGCCGCGTCGGCACGCCCCTTGCCGCAGCCCGGCACGATCCCAGCAGCACCCCGAGGCCGATAGCGCAGTTCATCCGCCCTCCTCGGCCGGAACCCTAACGCCGGCCCACGGGCGTGCGCTTTGACCTGTCTCACGCCCGCGTCGCTGCGGGGGCCGCCGGCGGGCGCGCGCCGGCCCGCGCCGCGCGGGCGGTGGCGAAGCCACCCGTCCTAGGAGAAGATGTCGTTCATCAGATTGAAGCCCCAGGCCACTGCGAACAGCGCCTCGTCGGTCGACACCTCGCTCGACACGCCGCCGGCACCTTTCACCGGAAGCATCGTCTTCTGCTCACGGTCGTAGCGGTGCACCGACGCCACGTGGATGACCTCGCGCGCGCCGACGAAGCTGTAACACGTGTTCGCGATGATCGGGTCGTCGTTCACCGGCATGCCGGCGAGAAGGGCGGCGACGGCGCCGGCGCACACCTTGGCCTGCTGGTTCGCCATATGGCCGGATTTCGGCATCCCCGGTGCCGCGGTCACCGAATCGCCTAGCACGTGGATGCCGCGTGCGGCCACCGACTCGTAGGTGAGGAAGTCGACTCGGCACCATCTTTCCCTTGCCGCGACCAGGCCGGCCTGGTACGCGATGCCGCCGGCACGCTGCGGGGGATGACGTTCAGGACATCGGCTTTCACCGGCCCCTGCAGATCGAGCTGCATGACGCCGCCCGCGGCGTCCACCGCCTTCAGGTCGGCGTTTGGCACGTATTCCACCATTCCCGGGTACCGCGTGCTCCACACCCGCGAGAAGAGCACCTTCTTGGACTGTATGTCGGGATTGGCGTCGAGCACTAGCACTTTGGCCTTCGGATTGCGGGTCTTCAAGTACGCGGCAACCATGCTCGCGCGCTCGTAGGGCCCCGGCGGGCAGCGGAAGGGCGCTTTGGGGATATGGATTGCGACGACGCCGCCGGCGCGCAGCTCCGCGATTTGCTTGCGCAGCAGGAGCGTCTGCGGGCCGGCTTTCCACGCGTGCGGCACGCGCGCCCGCGCCGCCTCGGTCTGGAGACCGGCGATGTCGTCGTAGACGAAGTCGACGCCTGGAGCGACGATCAGGCGATCGTAGGCGATGCGCTCGCCCTGGTCGGTGCGCACTTCGCGCCGTGCCGGATCCACCTGGGTCACCGTCGCGTGCACCACCTTGACGCCGTGCCGCTCGGCGAGCTGACGGTAGTCGCGCCTGAGATCGCGCAGGCTGAGCGACCCGGCGAGCACCCGGTTGCTGAGCGGACACGAGATCCACTCCCGGCTCGGCTCGATCAGGACCACATCGACGTCGGGCGCCCAGACGCGCAGGTATTTCGCCGCGGTTGCGCCCGCAAAGCCGCCGCCCACCACGACCACCGTGGCCCGCGGCGCAGCGCGCAGCGGGCGCGGCCTGATGCCGGCCGCAAGCCCGATCGCGACGAGCGCGTGCAAGAAACTTCTGCGCGCCGGCTCGATCGCCCGCTCTTCCTGCCCGGCGCGGACCGCACTCATGGCTTCACCCGCGAGAAGTACTCGGCGATCCGCCTCAACTCGTCGTCGGAATATCCTTTCGCGTGCTGGTGCATGACTGTCGCCGCACGCTTGCCGGCCTTGAAGTCGAGCATCAGGGTGTAGAGCACGTCCGCCTTGCGCCCGGCGATCGGCGGCATGCCGCCTTCGGAGCGCCCTTCGGTGCCATGACAGGCCGCGCAACTCGCCGCCCACTGGCGCACCTTGTGCTGGTCGCTCTGCGCCAGCGCCGGTCCGTTGGCCACCAGGGCCGCCAGCAGCCACGCGGCGCATCCCCCATGTCGCATCCTCGCGCCCTCCTTGCCATTACCGAATTCGTGCCGCATCGGGAGTCACGCATATCATGCGCCGCAGCGCAACCAGTCCGGGCGTGCGAGCGTGATCGAATCGGCTTTCGCGGCTCGCGCCGGCGCGCGGCGGGCCAGGTGCAGCTCGCATGATGTCGCGCGGACGGAGCGACCTGCGCGTTGCACGGCCGCGATTTCGAGACAGGGCCTAGGCGGTAAGCCGGCGGTAAGCGCATGCCCTCCGCAGCGGCAGCCGGCGCACGTCGTCCACCAGGATGAAGTTCGCCGCACGGCACATGTGCGGCAGGTAGGCGCGCGCCTGCTCGTCGAGTCGGCGGCCTGCGCGCGCGCTTCCATGACGGAAGTGGGCACTCGGCAGTGAACGGTGGACAGCGGACAGTGGCAAGTTGGCAGTCGACATTCGGCGGTTGGCGGTTGAACGAAGTCGAGGCACGCGCATCGCTGCGTCTACTGCACACTGTCCACTGCGAATTTTCTCTTACTGCCCCACGCCAATTTTCTTTTCACTCGTCCAGGCTGTCGTACATCCGGTCCTGCTCAGCCGCGCGCCTTGCGGCCGCCTCGCGCTCGGTCGCCTCGACCTTCTCGCGGTAGCGGGCGAGGCGCCGCGCGGCGGCGTCCTGGCGCAGCGGGATCGAAATCTCACCGAATAGCGTCTGGCGCAGGAAGCGCATCGCGAAGGCAAGCAGCGTCTCGTCGTCGACGCCGAACGCGCGCAGGAGCGCAGGCTCGAGCTCGAAGAGCTCCTGAAACCCGGGGCTCATCACGAACGCGCGGAACCCGTCGACGTCGTAGCTCGCGAGAAAAAACAGTTCGAGGCTCTTCTGCGACGGCCTGCCGATCGCCGGTCCGCCCGAACGCTTCTTCAGGATGATGCGCCGCCACTCGCGGTTCGCGTCGTCGTACGGCTCGAGCCCCTGTTCCCGGCGATACTCGCGCACGGCTTGCTCGTGCGGCTCCTGGTGGCCGAGGCAGTGCGGCTCCTTGACCACGAAGTACGCGTCCTCCTCAGCGGGCGCGTCCTTGCGTCGCATCGACATCAGCCCGAGCGCGTAGTAGCGGCACGCCGAAGGCCGGTCCTCGTACACGCTGCATCCCTCGGACGTGAGGTAGATGCATTCGCTCGACCCCGCCTTCGTCGCGAGCTTCAGCCCCGGCATGCCGTGCCCGTCCATCTGGAAGTCGCGCGTGTCGCGGTCGATCCACTCGCGCGCCGAGAGGCCGAAGCGCCGCTTCAGCCGCAGCACGTCGTACGGCGTCAGCATGATGTCGATGTTCCGGCAGCACTGGTTGAAGCACGCGATGCCCTTGTGGCAGCGGAATCGGAACTTGTCGTCCGGGCCGAGCTGGACTGGCTGTACCGGCGAAACGGGCACGGGATCGCGGATGTCTTCGGAGGTCATGCGACGAGTCGGTGGCAACGGCCGAACGGCCAACCTACCCGAGCGCGCAGCCCCTGTCCAGCACCGCGGCCGGCGGGGCCGTCGCGCGCGCCGCCTGCGGTCGCCCGAAGGCCGCAGCCCCGACCTGGCAGCGGCGCGCGTTGCCCGGTACGATTAAGGGGTCTGGAAACTGGAGTCGGCGAGACGGAGAGAACGACCTATGAAGCGCGCCCGCCCCTTGTCGCTCGGCCTGGGAAACTTGAGCCAGGCCGACTTCGAAGCCCCGACCGAGCGCGCGCCGCGCGCCACGCGCGTGAGCCGCGTCGACCGCTCGCTCTGCCGTGCCCTGCTGCGCGCGGCCGGCAGTCCGGCGGTTGCCGTGCGGCTGTGGAACGGAGAGGCGATTTCGGTCGCGGAACACGCTCCGGTCGGAACGGTCGTGCTGCGCGATCGCGGCGCCCTATACCGCCTGATTCGCAACCCGGACATGCACTTTGGCGACCTCTACAGCCTCGGGCGGATCGACGTCGAAGGCGACTTCGTCGCGCTGCTGGAGGCCGTCTATCGCGGGATGGGGAGCCTGCACGGCAGCGCACTGGTGCGTCTGCGCGAGCGGCTGACCAACCGACCGCGCCTGAACACCCTCGCCGGCTCGCGCGAGAACATCCATCATCACTACGACCTCGGCAACGAGTTCTACCGGCTGTGGCTCGACACGGCTGCGATGCAGTACACCTGCGCCTATTACCCCGACCCGGCGATGTCGCTCGAGCAGGCCCAGGTCGCAAAGCTCGACCACGTCGCGCGGAAGCTCCGACTGAAGCCCGGGGACCGGGTCGTCGAGGCGGGCTGCGGCTGGGGCGGACTCGCGTTGCACTTCGCGCGCAACTACGGAGTCACGGTCCGCGCCTACAACATCTCGAGCGAGCAGGTCGCACACGCGCGCGAGCGGGCCCGCGGCGAGGGGCTGGCGGACCGAGTCGAGTACGTGCTCGACGACTACCGGAACGTCGAGGGGACCTACGACGTCTTCGTCTCGGTCGGGATGCTCGAGCACGTCGGGCGGGCGAACTACGGCACGCTCGGCGAGGTCATCGACCGCTGCCTCGCGCCGCACGGACGCGGATTCATCCACTCGATCGGGCGCAACCGCCCGGGCAAGATGAACGCCTGGATCGAGAAGCGCATCTTTCCCGGCGCATACCCGCCCTCGCTCGCCGAGATGATGGGTATATTCGAACCGCGTGGGTTCTCGGTGCTCGATGTCGAGAACCTGCGCTTGCACTACGCGCGCACGCTGCGCCACTGGCTCGAGCGCTTCGAGCGCAACGCCGGGACGGTCGAGGACATGTTCGACCCGTACTTCGTGCGCGCATGGCGGCTCTACCTCGCCGGCTCGATCGCGGCCTTCACCACCGGTGCGCTGCAGCTCTTCCAGGTCGTCTTCGCTCGCAGCACCGACAACGACCTGGCCTGGTCGCGCGCGCACCTCTACGCGCCGCGCTGATCCGTACCCGCAGCCGGCACGGCGCCGGTATCAACGCTTCGCGCCGATCCGCTCGTGCAGGCAGAGGATGTTGCCCTCGGGGTCGCTGAACCAGGCGGCTTTCTCGGAGCCGAGCACGCACACGTGCGCGACGGTCTTCAGGCCCGGCAGGTCGTAGTCGTGGAACGCGACGCCGCGGCCCTCGAGCGCGCGAACTTCGGCCACGATGTCGTCTACCTCGAAGGACACCGCGGTGTGGTCGGCCTTGGTGCCCTCGGGCTTCGGAAAGAGTGCAAGCGTCGCGCCGTTGGCGCGGAACAGGAACTTTCCGTCCGGCTGAAGGCCGGCCGGCGTCAGTCCGAGCTTGTCCTGATAGAAGCCGCGCGCGCGCTCCAGTTCCCTCACCGGAAGAATCGTGGTCATCTGGGCGTTGGTCAGCATGGTGGTCTCTCCTCCTGGTCTGCAATCCTGCCCGCTAACCACGGGCGGCATGCGCGTGCGGCGCGGCCTTGGCGTAGTCGATCATGCCCTGGAAGTCGACTACCACCGCGGGCTCGTTGCCGACGACCCAGGCGTCGTGCCCCGATGGCAGGAGCGACACCTCGCCCGGGCGGCAGTCGAACTCGGTGCCGTCGTCCATTTTGATCCGAAGCACCCCGGACACGTGGTATTGAAAGTGCGGCGCCTCGCAGCTCTTCGTATTGACCAGCGGCTGCACCGAGGTCGACCAGCGCCAGCCCGGTTCGAAGACGGCGCGCCCGACCGTCGCGCCGCCGATACTGACGAGTTCCAGGCGACCTTTCGGGAACTCGCGGACCTCGTCCGGCGTGCGAAAGTCCTTGTGCTCGGCGCTCTCCATGGTCCCCTCCGATGGATGGATTGACTTCGGCGCCGCCCCGATCCCGCGGCAGCGCACAGCTTCGTTTTTTACCGATCCCCGCCCCGGCGCGGAATGCGTAGACCTACGTACGGCCGCCCGATCGCACCGCGGCGCCGGCCAGTGCGATCGGCCGCACGCCGCCGCCCGGGTGGGCCGGCGCGGGAGAGCCCTGTTCAAAACTCGGCAAGCAGCCGGTCGGCCGCCGCCTCGAAGCGCGCGACCTCACCGTACGATCGGGCGAGCATCATCGCGCCTTCCAGCGCCCCGATGATCGCGCGTGCGGCTTCGAGCGACGCGCCGCTGAAGCGTAGACTGCCCGTCGCTCGACCCTCGTCGAGCACGCGCGTGAGCCAGCGCTCGTTCTCGTCGAAGAAGTGCCGCATCTCGTCCTTCATGGGCTTCGGCAGCGTGGCGTACTCGGCGGCGAGCATCCCGCACAGGCACATTCTGTTGCTGCTCAGCACGTCGGCGTAGATCTTGGCGTAGCGCCTTAGCTTCTCGCGCGGCTCGCGCACGGCGCGGTCGATGTCCGCGAGCATCGCGAGAAAAGTCGTCTCGTAGCGGGTGATCAGCTGCCGGCCAAGCTCCGCCTTGGTGGGAAAGTGGTAATGGAGGCTCGCCTTGGTGAGGGCGAGCGCCGACGCGATATCCGCGTAGCTGAAACCGTTGAAGCCGCGCGTCTGCACCAGGCGCTCAGCCGCGCCGAGGATGCGCTCCGCGGTTCCGGTCGGAGTCGGCTTTCGAGGCATTCCCATTCCTTTGATCTGCACCGGCCGGCAGCGACGCCACGTTAGCACAGCCTGCATCTACCTTCTAGTTGACAAGTGATCTACTAGTTGGTAGAAATCCGATGCGCCGTCGCGCGCTTCCAGGAGGGTGCGCTATGCCAGCCAGCTCCGCGTCCCCGGGTGCCGGGAGCGCTTCTCCGCCGCCGGCCCGCCACGGCACGCAGCCGGACGATCCAGCAAACGGGCGGGCCACGGCGAACCAGTCGCCCGCCACGTGCGCCTCGCGGCCGGCAACCGGCGTAGCCCGCCGTGACGTGCCTCCAACCGCGAGCCGAGCAGCATCGGGCGAACCGGCCGCGCCATCCCGCGCCGCCGGGAGCCGCTGCGCTCTTGCGCCGGCGGGTGCGCGATGTGCCGCCGGATCCGCGCTGACGCCGCGCGAGCGCGAGGTGCTCGCCTGGGTCGCGGCGGGAAAGACGAATCGCGACATCGGCGCGATCCTCGGCGCGAGCCCGCGCACCGTCGAGAAGCACCTCGAGCGGATCTACGAGAAGCTCGGCGTGGAAACCCGGACCGCGGCGGCAATGCGCTCGATCATGTCGCCGCCGGCCGCGTATCGGCCGAGCGAGCCGGGCGGATCCGGACAGGAGGTGCCGGACGCCGCCCGCCGCGCTACTTGATCAGCTGGACGTAGGGAACCTTCTTGATCGCCCACTGCTTGGTGTTGCGGTCATAGTGCGAGTTGACGAAGCACTTCCAGTTCTCGTCGTCGATGTAGTTGTGGTCCATCCGGTAGTAGAAGCCCGGATAGCGGGTCTCCTCCCGGAACTGGATGTGCTTCATGTGCGCCTCGGCGGCGATGATGCGGTGGTAGTTCTCCCACGCGCGCAAGAGCTCGTGGAGGTCCTTCGCCCGCATCTTGAGCGAATCCTCCTTCAACATCTCGAGCTTCTTCTCGGCGACCTTGAGCATCGCGCCGTTGGTCCGGTAGAAGGTCGCCACCCCCGCCACGTACTCGTCCATCAGCTTCTGCAGGCGGAACTGCAGCATCTTCGGCGTGATGTAGTGCGGGTTGACGTCGATCGCGGTGGTGTAGTCCTTGTGCTCGAGGAAGGTCTTGACGGGACGGTAGATCTCCTCGACCAGCTCCGCGGTGGTGCGCGAGGACTCCGGCTTCCACTCCTTGTTGTCGAGAACGAACCGGACCATCGCCTTGGCGGCGATGCGCCCCTCGGTGAACGAGCCCGAGGAGAACTTGTGCCCGGAGGCGCCGACGCCGTCGCCGGCGGTGAAGAGACCCTTCACCGTGGTCATCGAGCGGTAGCCCCAGCTCCACTCCTTCGGCACGCCCGGCAGATCGGTCGGTCCGGACACCCAGATCCCGGCACAGCCGGAGTGCGAGCCGAGCAGATACGGCTCGGTCGGCATGATCTCCGAGGGCGTCTTCTCGGGCTCGACATTCTCGCCCGCCCAGATGCCGCACTGGCCGATGGTCATGTCGAGGAAGTCCTCCCACGCCTCGGCCTCGAGGTGCTTGATCTCCTTCGGCGTCATCTTCTCGGCGAGCTTCTGCATCGCGGTCGGCGTGTCCATGTAGATCGGGCCGCGGCCGGCGAGCATCTCCTCGAGCATGATGTGGTTGCGCAGGCAGGTCCCCGGGACGCCCTGACCGTACTTCCCGAAGCGCTTTTTCGTCCTTGATGATGTCGGCGTGCAGCGTCGAGTAGTCTTCGCCGGCGCCGTTCATCACCTTGGCCTTGAAGAGCAGGAACCACGCGCCGACCGGCCCGTAGCCGTCCTTGAAGCGCGCCGGGACGAAGCGGTTCTCCATCATCGTCAGCTCGGCACCGCACTCGGCCGCCATCGCGTAGGTGGAGCCGGCGTTCCACACCGGATACCAGGCGCGGCCAGTGCCTTCGCCGACCGAGCGCGGGCGGAACACGTTCACCGCGCCACCGGCGACGAGCAGGCAGCACTTGAACTTGTAGACGTAGAGCTTGTGCTCGCGCACCGAGAAGCCCGCGGCGGCGGCGACCCGGGTCGGGTCGTTCTTGTCGGTGACCAGGCGCACGATGAACACGCGCTCCTGGATGTTCTCCATCCCGAGCGCCTTCTTGGCCGCTTCGGCGACGATCCACTTGTAGGACTCGCCGTTGATCATGATCTGCCACTTGCCCGAGCGCACCGGCTTGCCGCCCGCGCGCAGCGACTTGTCCTCGTCGCCCGGCTGCTTCCAGATCGGCAGCCCCCAGTCCTCGAAATTGTGCACCGAGTCGTCGACGTGGCGGCCGACGTCGTACACGAGGTCCTCGCGGATGATGCCCATGAGGTCGTTCCGCACGTAGCGCACGTAGTCGGCCGGATCGTTCTCGCCGCAGTAGGTGTTGATCGCCGACAGGCCCTGCGCGACCGCACCCGAGCGCGAGAGCGCCGCCTTGTCCACGAGCTTGACCTTGAGGTTCGCGCCCGCGGCCTTGGCCCACTGGCCGATCTCGAACGCCGCGCCGCACGCGGCCATGCCGCCGCCGATGATCAGGACGTCGACCTCTTCCTCGACGATCTCCGGATTTCCGAAACCGAACTCTGCCATTGCAATGCCTCTGTCAGTCGCTTTTCAGGTTCTGGACGTATCCGCCGCTCACTTCGCGCTCACGAACTGGCTCATGTCGACCTTGTGCGTGTCCTTGGTGAACAGCACCGCGTCGTTGCCCGCGTCGTTCCAGTCCGCGGCGGGCTTGCCGCCGTACGGGTCGGCCGAGCCCTCCGGCGTGGTGCGGATGGGGAACTTGAAGCGCTTCACGGTGCCGTTCCTGAACTTGATGGTCCACAGGATCGAGTCCGATCCGCGCAGCGGCTGCACCGAGGCGCCGAGCGGGACGATGTCCGCATAGTGGCGCACTTCGATCGCATTCTGCGGGCAGATCTTCACGCACGAGTAGCATTCCCAGCACTGTTCGGGCTCCTGGTTGTAGGCCTTCATCGCGTGGCCGGTCTGCGAGCCGTCCTTGTCGAGCATCATCAGGTCGTGCGGGCAGATGTACATGCAGGCGGTCTTGTCCTGGCCCTTGCAGCCGTCGCACTTGTCGGTACGTACGTAAGTCGGCATTGCCTTCTCCTCGTGAAACCCGCGAATCGTGAACCGCGAAACCGCAAATCGTCGATGGCCGGTCAGCGCGCCGAGTGTCCGGCGAGCTTCACCTCCACCTTTTCGTGCGCCGCGAGACCGGCGTAGTAGTCGCGCAGGATCTCGAGCACCTCGGTCCGGCTGAACTCGGCCGGTACCGCCGAGCCCTCGGACAGCCACTTGCGCAGCTTCGTCCCCGACACCAGCAGCCGGTCCTCGTCGGCGTGCGGGCAGGTGCGCGCCGAGGCCATGCCGCCGCAGCGGTAGCACCAGAACGTCCAGTCGATCTTGAGCGGGCGCGTCTCGAGCGACCCGGCCGGGACCTCGTCGAAGATCCGGTGCGCGTCGAACGGGCCGTAGTAGCTGCCCACGCCCGCGTGGTCGCGCCCGACGATGAGGTGCGAGCAACCGTAGTTCTGGCGAAAGAGCGCGTGCAGCAGCGCCTCGCGCGGGCCGGCATAGCGCATGTCGAGCGGGTAGCCCGCCTGCACCACGGTGTTCTTCACGAAATAGCGCTCGATCAGCGCGGCGATCGCGCGCGTGCGCACTTCGGCGGGGATGTCGCCGGGCTTCAGCGCGCCGAGCAGCGAGTGCACCAGCACGCCGTCGCAGGTCTCGATTGCGACCTTGGCGAGATACTCGTGCGAGCGGTGCATCGGGTTGCGCGTCTGGAACGCGGCGACGCGCGACCAGCCGAGCGACTCGAACAGCGCGCGTGTCTCGCGCGGCGTCATGAAGAGCGCGCCGTACTTCTGCGGGAAGCCGCCGGTGGAGAGGACCTGTACCGGCCCGGCGAGATTCACCTCGCCCTGCTCCATCACCATCTTGACGCCGGGGTGCTCGAGATCGGCGGTCCTGAACACCATCATGCACTCGTGCGCCTTGTCGATCGCGTACTTCTCGGTGACGCGCATCGTGGCGAGGATCTCGCCGTCCTCGCCGTCGGCGAGCGCGATTGTCGCACCCGTCGCGATCGCGTCCGCGGTGGCGCGGTCGGTGGAGAGCGTGATCGGGATCGGCCAGAAGAGGTCGTTCGCGAGCTTCATGCCGTCGCACACGCGTTCCCAGTCGCCGTGCGTCATGAACCCCTCGAGCGGCGTGAAGCCGCCGATGCCGAGCATGATGAGATCGCCCTTCTCGCGCGAGCTGACCGGAACGCGCGGCAGCGTGCGTGCGCGCACGAGCGCTTCCACACGCTCGGCGCCCTCGAGCAGCAACGGCTTGAGCGCTCCCCCGCCGTGGGGGCTGACTAGACCTGGCACGCTTTCTCCTGGCGGCACGAGCCACACGGCTCGGCCGCGTCCGTCTGCCTGGCGGCGCGCCGATCTCGATTGTGGGTCTTGTTCGACGCCGCGCGGCACCGGAGCACCGGGGGGAACCTCTCGAAGGCGTGCGGGATCAGCGACCAGCGTATTCTGACCGGGCCTGGCCGCGGGTAGAAGATGGTTATTTTGATCCGCTGATAAGCCCCCTGTTTGGTCGCGTCGACGCGTTGCGGCGGACGGTGCAGCCGGCCTCGCCAGCCGCGCTGGCGGCCGCCTTGGTAGACTTGCGCCATTCGGACATGCCTGCTTGGGGACGGCAATGAGCGCAGCGACGCAGACGCAAGCGGCCGCGGCCGGTTCGGCCGGCGGCGGATTGGGCAAGCAGGACTTCGCGCCCGACACGCGCTGCACGCTCGCGTGGCGCGACGAGCGCGGCCGGGCCCGGCCCCTGAACGTCTATGTGTACCGGGCCTACGACGGCTTCATGGTGGCCCGGGAGACCTCGGGCGCGGGACTCGTCCGGAAGATCGCCTACAGCGACGTCGTACGCGTCGTGCACACGCAGACGGTCCCGCCCGCCGCACGCTACTTCCTGCCGGCTGCGGTGCTTGACGAGAAGAACTGGCGCGACCGGACGTCGATGCAGCACTACGCGACGGCGCCGGGGCTCGGCAAGTAGCGTGGACGAGCCGAGCCCGCCCGCAGCCGAGGCGCCCGCGCGCTGGCTGGCGCTCGTCGCCGCGCTGCCGCGCGACGACGCGGCCGGCCGCATGCACGTGCTGCGTACCCTCGAAGGGCTCGGCTGCGCGGTGATGCGCGAGGGCGTCTACCTGTTGCCCGACACGACCGGCAGCCGGGCGAGCTTCCAGAAGCTCGTTGACCACATCGCGCGGATCAAGGGCGACGCCTGGCTGCTGCCGGTGCGCGCGGAGAGCGCGGCGGAGGCAAAGCGCTTGCGCACCATGTTCGACCGCAGCGGCCGCTACAGCGAGCTCATCAAGACGGTCGAGGGCCTGAAGGCGGGCTTCGGCATCTCCGATCCGACCGCGATCGGGCAGGTTCTCGCCAAGCAGCGGCGCGAGTTCGAGGCGATTACCTCGCTCGACTTTTTCGTGTCGCCGCTCAAGGAGCGCGCCGAGCGGGCGCTCGCGGAGCTGGAAGTGCGCGTGCGGGACATGATGTTCCCCGATGACGCCACATCGCCCGGCGCGAAGCCGGCCGCGCGCTCGAAGCGACAGTACTTCCGCCGTGCCTGGGCGACGCGCAAGCCGCTCTTCGCCGACCGGCTGGCGAGCGCATGGCTGATCCGGCGCTTCATCGACCCGGAGGCAACGATGCTTTGGCTCGACAAGCGCGAGCCGTGCCCGGCGAATGCGGTCGGCTTCGCCTTCGACGGCGCCGAGTTCCGCAACACGAAGACGCGAGTGACCTACGAGGAGCTTCTCGCGAGCTTCCGGCTGGACCGGCAGGTGAACCTGGTGAAGATCGGTCAGCTCGTACACGCGCTCGACGCCGGCAAGAAGCGCATGCCCGAAGCGGCGGGCGTGGAGACGCTGCTCGCCGGTGCGCGCCACCGCGCGTCGAACGAGGACGAGCTCTTGCGCGAGGGCGAGCGGACCTTCGATCTGCTCTACGAGGCATACTACGAAATGCCGAAGAAGGAGGACAGCGGCCAGTAGCCAGTGGGCAGCGGCCAGTGAACGGCAGCGTCCTGCCCCTGTCCGTTATTTCCGCGCGCGCAGCGCCTCGTCGCGCACCCGACGCAGCTCGCGCAGCCGTGCGTCCACCGCCGAGAGCACGAAGAAGTCCGCATCGCCGGCGCGCTGGGCAAGCTGGAGCTGCTCGATGGCTGCTGGCACGCTGCCTTGCAGCAGGTAGACCTCGGCGAGCATACGATGCTGCTCGGTGCGCATGCCGAGCGCCGCGAAGCTGCGCGCGCGCAGCTCGTAGGCCTTCGGGTTGCGCGGGTCGCGCCGGACGATTTCGGCAAGCGCCTCGACCGCCTCGCGATGGCGGCCGGCGGCCTGCAGTGCCGTCACGTAGCCATAGCCGACCCCGAGGTTCTGCGGGTAGCGCGCGCTGGCGGAGGCAAGCAGCGCGACGGCGCCAGCGTGGTCTCCGGCCGCCCCCTTGATGCGCGCCGCGAGCGTCTCGACCATCGGATGATGCAGGCCGGCGAGCCTGACGCGCTCCGCCTCGGCCGCCGCCGCGCCGAAGTCGTTCGCGCGCAACAGCGCGGCCGCGTAACCATAGCGCGCGGCCTGCTCGCTGGTGAAGCGCCGTTCGCGCAAGCGCTCGCTGAAGTGGGCCACCGCCTCCTCGGGCCGACCGGCCTCGGCACGCAGCTTGGCGCGCACCAGGCCGAACTCGATACTGTCGACATGCTGGCGTAAGCGCGCCTCCTGTGCGCGGTTCTGCATGTCCGCGATGCGCTCGAGCGTGACCGGGTGGCTGCGCAGGTACCCGGGCGCGTTGTTCTCGTAGAGCCGCGACGACCGCTGGAGCCGCTCGAAGAAATCCGGCGCCCCTTGCACGTCGTAGCCCGCGCTCTCGAGCATCTGGAATCCGACGCGGTCGGCCTCGCGCTCGAAGTCCCGGCTGTAGCTGAGTGCGGCCTGCAGCGGCGCCGCCTGCGAAGCGACCGCCGCCGCCTGCGCCACCTGCGGGCTGGAGCGCGCCGCCAGCAGCGCGAGCGCCAGCGCCGCCATGCTGGCGAGCTGCAGCTGGCTCTGCTTGGTCACCATGCGCGCCATGTGGCGCTGGACGACGTGCGCGATCTCGTGCGCGACCACCGACGCGAGCTCCGACTCGGTCTGAGCGGTCAGCAGCAGTCCGGTGTGCAGGCCGACGTGCCCACCCGGGAGCGCGAAGGCGTTCACCTGCGGGTCGCGAACGACGAAGAATTCGAACGACTGCGTCCCGCTTGCATACGCACCGGCGAGCCGATCGCCGAGCCGCTGGACGTACGCGGAAACCTCCGGATCGGCCACGTAAGCCGGATCACGGCGGATGTCGCGCATGATGGCCTCGCCGATGCGGCGCTCCTCGGCGGGCGAGAAGTCGGCCTGCGAGGCCTCGCCGAGGTCGGGCAGATTCTGCGCGGCGGCCGGTGGTGCGGCTTCCAGGGGAGCGACCGCGAGCGCGACCGCGAGCACCGCCGGCAGCACGCATGCGCCGCGGCGCCGCCGACCGGCCGAAAGGCGTCTGTCGAACATGACCTTATGATACCCGTGCGCGCGCGAGGTTCCGCGCCGGCTGCGGGCAGCCCCGCATCCGGTCGGGCATAATTGCCAGTATGGGAAAAGTGAGGGCGGTCGCGGGACCAGCCGAGGCACTGCTCAGTCATTTCGACCCACGGGGCCAGGCACACATGGTGGACGTCGGCGACAAGGCCGAGACCCACCGCGTCGCCCGCGCGCGGGGCGTGATCCGGATGCAGCCCAGCACGTTCGCGCGGATTCGCTCCGGCAGGGCGCGCAAGGGCGACGTGCTCGGCGTCGCCCGCATCGCGGCGATTCAGGCAGCGAAGCGCACGGCGGACCTCATCCCGCTCTGTCATCCGCTCGCATTGACGCGCGTCGGCGCCGAGTTCGCGCTCGACGCGGACCGCGCGGGGGTGGTGCTCACGGTGACCGTCGAGACGCGCGGCCGCACCGGCGTCGAGATGGAAGCCCTGACTGCCGTCAGCGTGGGACTGCTCACCGTCTACGATATGTGCAAGGCGGCCGACCGCGGCATGCGCATCGAGGGCATCCAGTTGCTGGAAAAGTCGGGCGGGCGGTCCGGACGTTTCGTCGCGGCGGACGGCTGACCGGCTCCCGTCTTCGCGCGGCAAGCGCCCGCGCTCGGAACATTAGCGAACCTTATGCCGCCCCTTGAATTTTCGTTGCCGTACTCCTTGCTTCGGGTAGGACTTTGTGCATACCCTCTCCCGCGGCATTCGAAACGACTCACGGAGCGGTCGAGAACGGCGCGCAGCGCGGTCCAAACCCCGCATCACCGCAGCGCAGCCCGATCGCTCCGTGGATCCGCACACTTCAACCCGCTCGCAGGAGGACTGGAGGAACCATGGACCAAACCCGCAGAGGCGTGCTGAAAGGCGCCGGCACGGCCGGGGCGCTCGTCGCCGCGTTCGCGACCGGAGCGCTGCGCCCGGCCGACGTGCTCGCCGCCTGGAACAAGGGCGCGTTCGACGCGAAGACGACCGCTGATGCGCTGAAGGCGATGAACATCGCCTCGGCCGCCGACAGCGCCGACATCGTGATCCGCGCACCCGACATCGCCGAGAACGGGGCGGTCGTGCCGATCGACATCACGAGCAAGATTCCCGGCACGCAGAGCATCTCGCTGTTCGTCGAGAAGAACCCGTTCCCCTACGTCGGGACGTTCAACGTCGCCGCGGGCGCAGAGCCATTCGTGCACGTGCGGGTGAAGATCAGCGAGTCGTCGAACGTGCGCGCGGTGGTGGCGGCGGGCGGCAAGTACTTCCAGACGGTGAAGGAAGTGAAGGTCACCATCGGCGGCTGCGGCGGCTGATCGGGATCGCGACCACAAGGCAACGAAGGAGCAGACGATGGGCGACCCGATGAAGATCAGGGCGAGGCTGCAGGGCGACGTCGCCGACGTGCGCGTGCTGATGGCGCACCCGATGGAGACCGGCCAGCGCAAGGACCCGTCCGGCAAAGTCATTCCCGCGCACTTCATCAAGGAGATCCGCGCCGAGCTGAACGGCAAACCGGTGTTCGACGCGCAGATCAGCCAGGCGATCTCGCGCAACCCCGTGTTCGCGTTCCGGGTGAAGGGCGCGAAGGCGGGCGACAAGCTCAAGATCACCTGGGAAGACAACACCGGCGACAAGCGCTCCGACGAGATCACCGTGGGCGGCTGAGCGTCCGCGGCATTCCGCGGCAAGAAGAAGCAACGACGCGCGCGCACCGGGCGGAGCCGGGCAGCGCGAAACAGGCGAACGAGGAGCGGGAGGCGCGCTTGCTGACCCAGGGACCGCGTCGCAACCTTAGGAGGAGCTGATGAGATACGCACGCGTGCTGTGCGCCGCCGCGGGGCTAGCCGTGGGGCTCGCCGGCCAGCCGGCGACGGCCCAGTCCGACGACCGGACGGCCGCCGAGTTCGACAAGTTCCGCGAGGTGCTCGAGGAGGCCAACCCGGCCGAGCTCTGGGAGCTGAAGGGGGAGGAGCTCTGGAGGCAGAAGCGCGGCCCGAAGAACGCCTCGCTCGAGCAGTGCGACCTCGGCCTCGGTGCGGGCGTGCTGAAAGGCGCCTACGTTCAGCTGCCGCGCTACTTCGCCGACACCGGCAAGGTGATGGACGCCGAGCAGCGGATCGTGCACTGCATGATCACGCTGCAGGGCTTCAAGTACGAGGACCTCGCCAATCGTCCGTTCAGCCGCGGCAACTATACGCCCGACCCGGTCTCGATCGTGACCTATGTCGCCGCACAGTCGCGCGAGATGAAGATCGCCGTTCCGCAGTCGCATCCGAAGGAGCGCGAGACCTACGAGATCGGCAGGCAGATTTTCTTCTACCGCGCCGGTCCGTGGGACTTCTCCTGCGCGAGCTGCCATGGCGCGGACGGCCTGCGGATCCGCACGCAGAACCTGCCTAACTTCACCAAGCCGGGGGCGCAGGCCGCGCGCAGCTTCATCGGCTGGCCGGGCTACCGCATGACCGGCGGGGTCATGCACAGCCTGCAGTGGCGCATGAACGACTGCTTCCGCCAGCAGCGCTTCCCGGAGCCGGGCTACGCCTCCGACACGATCGCCGCGCTGCTCACCTACATGGCCGTGAACTCGAACGGCCAGCTTTACCGCGGCCCGGGCATCAAGCGCTGACCGGACGACGAGGGGAGAACCGATGAGAAAGGCAATCGTTTTCGCGGGCGTCGCGGCGGTGGCGGCGGGCTGCGCCACTATGCAGGACGAGGCGGCATACCGGGAGCAGGCGGTCGCGTGGATGAAGCGCGACTTTCACGCGCGCGGCATGGCGAAGACCGACCGGCTGAACCAGGACGAGCTGCAGCGCGCGTGCACGCAATACAACAACAATCCGCCCGAGGCGCTCGTCAAGCGCGTCGAGGCGGCCGAGATGGCGGGGATCAAGCTGCCCGCCGACGGCAAGTACCTGGGCGACTGGAAGCGCGGCCAGCGCATCGCCTCGAGCGGCCGCGGCATGACCTGGAGTGACAAGCCCGGCGCGGCCGGCGGCAGCTGCTACAACTGCCACCAGCTCTCGCCGCAGCAGCCCTCGTTCGGCACCATCGGCCCGAGCCTGCGCGGGTACGGCAAGACGCGCGGCTACACGGCCGAAAACCGGAAGTACGTGTACCAGCGGATCTACAACTCGAAGGCGTTCTCGATGTGCTCGACGATGCCGCGGTTCGGCCATTCCGGCACGCTGAACGAGCAGCAGATCAAGGACGTTGCGGCCTACCTCATGGACCCGGCGTCCCCGGTCAACCAGTAGCCGCCACGCGCGCATAGAGGGGCTTGGGTGACCAGGCCCCTTTTTTCGTTCGTGGCGGACGGCTTCGCGAAACCGGGCCGTGCGCCGCATCGTGCCCCGCCGCGGCCCCCGTTCCCCACCCTCGGGTCGATCATCCGATGAACCGCAGAGAATTCCTCGAAGTCCTCGCCGCGGCGGCCGCTGCCGGCCTCGTGCTCGACTCGCGTGACGCACTCGCCCGGGCGGGCGCAGATGCGCTCTACCGCGTGCCGAAGTTCGGCAACGTCTCGCTACTGCACTTCACCGACTGCCACGCGCAGCTCCTGCCGATCCATTTCCGCGAGCCGAGCGTGAACATCGGCGTCGGTGGGGCCGCCGGCAAGCCGCCGCACCTGGTTGGCGAGCGGCTGCTGAAAGCGTTCAACGTCAAGCCCAGCACGCCGGAGGCTGCACGCGTTCACGTACCTCGATTTCGAGGCCGCGGCGAAGACCTACGGCAAGGTCGGCGGGTTCGCGCACCTCGCCACGCTGGTGAGGCGGCTGCGCGCCGAGCGGCCGGACGCGCTGCTGCTCGACGGCGGCGATACATGGCAGGGTTCGGGCGTCTCGCTCTGGACCAAGGGCGCCGACATGATCGAGGCGTGCAAGGCGCTCGGCGTGGACGCCATGACCGGGCACTGGGAGTTCACCTACGGCGCCGAGCGCGTGGAGCAGGCGGTCAACACCGAGCTCGCCGGCAGGACCGAGTTCCTCGCCCAGAACGTGAAGACGCAGGACTTCGGCGACCCGGTGTTCAAGCCCTACACGATGCGCACGCTCGGCGGCGTTCCTGTGGCGATCGTCGGCCAGGCGTTTCCCTACACGCCGATCGCCAACCCGCGCTACATGATGGCCGAGTGGACCTTCGGCATCCAGGAGGAGGAGCTGCAGAAGGTCGTGAACGAGGCGCGCGCCAAGGGGGCGCAGGTGGTCGTGCTGCTCTCGCACAACGGCATGGACGTCGACCTCAAGCTCGCAAGCCGCGTGCGCGGGATCGACGCGATCCTCGGCGGGCACACGCACGACGGTGTGCCGCAGCCCACCGTGGTGAGGAATGCCGGCGGCCAGACCCTCGTCGCCAACTCCGGCTCGAACAGCAAGTTCCTGTCGGTGCTGGACCTGGAGGTGAAGGGCGGCAAGGTCACGGGTTACCGCTACCGGCTGCTCCCGGTGTTCGCGAACTTCCTGCCGGCCGACGACGCGATGGCGCAGGTCATTGCGAAGACTCGCGCGCCCTACGAGAAGAAGCTCGGCGAGCGGCTCGCGGTCACCGAGGGGCTGCTCTACCGGCGCGGAAACTTCAACGGCACGTTCGACCAGCTGATTCTCGACGCGATGATGGAGGTGAAGGGCGCCGAGATCGCGTTCTCGCCGGGATTCCGCTGGGGCACGACCATCCTTCCCGGCCAGCCGATCACGTTCGAGCACGTGATGGATCAGACCGCGATTACCTACCCCTATGCCACGCTCTCCGAACTCACCGGCGCGCAGATCAAGGAGATCCTGGAAGACGTCGCCGACAACCTGTTCAATCCGGATCCGTACAAGCAGCAGGGCGGCGACATGGTGCGCGTCGGCGGGCTCGCCTACACCTGCGTGCCGAACGCGACGATGGGCGGCCGCATCGTCGACATGCGTCTCGCGGGCAAGCCGCTCGAGGGGTCGAGGAAGTACAAGGTGGCCGGCTGGGCGCCGGTTGCCGAGGGCGCCCGCGGCGAGCCGATCTGGGAGGTGGTGTCGGGCTGGCTGCGCGACAAGAAGACGGTGCCGCCGCGCGAGTTGAACCTGCCGCGGCTGAAGGGCATCGAGGGCAATCCGGGGATCGCGTGAAGCGCAGGTCTTCGCGCTCGCCACGTAAGGGCTTGCCCGGGCGTCACTAAGCACGCGCTTGTCCTGCGCACGCGCCGCGCGCGGGAGAGTTACACGAGCGGTCGCCTTGTTGCCCCTGGAAGCGCCCAATAACAACATGCGTCGCTTCTTCGGCATGGCGAGCAGAGGATCCGATGGGGTTGCTTGACGGGCTGCTTCGCACCTTCGGGCGCCGCCGCCGGGCGGGCGCGAAAGCGGTCGCCCAGGCGGTGGAGCTTTTCGAAGAAGGCCGCGTCGACGAGGCGGAGGCGATCTGCACCCACAGGCTTGAGCGAGATCCGCGCGACGCGCAGGCCCTGAACCTGCTCGGGCTCGCGGCCGATCGACGCGGCGATCATCGGCGCGCGGCGGAGCTTCTCGAAGCGGCGGTCGCGGCCGCGCCCGAAGTCGGGCTGTTCCGCTACAACCTGGGCAATGCGCAGGTCGCAGTGGGCCGGGCGGACGACGCGCTCGCCAGCTACTCCAGGGCCGTCGCGCTCGAACCCGACCGGTTCGCGGCATGGTTCAATCTCGGTCAGCTCCACGCCGAACGCGGCCGCCCGGCTCAGGCGGTCGCCGCATTCCGGCAGGCGCTGCGCATTCGTCCGGCGAACAGCGAGGCGCGGCTCGCGCTCGCCGCGGCGCTCGTGGACTCCGTGCAAGCGGACGCCACTGGACCCGCGGCCTGCGCCGAGGCGCTGGCGCTGGTCGAGACCTGTTGGGAGCAGACCCCGGACCCCCTGCGCGCGCGCTTCGTCCTCGCGATGGCGCTCGCCGGCTGCGAGCGGTGGACCGAGGCCGCAGCGAATCTGGAGGCGGTCGTCGCCGCGCGCCCGGATGCCGTCGAGCCGCGCAACCAGCTCGCCAACTGCTACAACCGCGTTGGACGCTTGCGCGACGCGGTGCATGAGTATCGCGAGACCTTCCGCCTTGCGCCGGGATTCCATCACGCGCTGACGAGCGTCCTCGGGACGCTCAATGCGGTCGCCGACGCGACGCCGGAGGAGATCTTCGAGGCGCACCGGGCGTGGGCGACGGCGGTCGCCGAGCCGCTCTACCCGGTCGCTCCGCGTTTTGCGAACGCGCGCGATTCCGCGCGTCGCCTGCGCGTCGGCTACGTCTCGCCGGACCTCCGGCGCCATCCGGTGGGCACGATGTTCGCACCGGTGCTCGAGCGGCACGATGCCGCGCGCTTCGAGACGTTCTGCTACTACAACTACCCGCGCGGCGACGGCATGACCGACCGCATGCGCCGCGCCGCGCATCATTGGCGGGACATCGCCGGACAGGACGACGACGTGGTGGTCGACGCGATCCGGGCGGATGCGATCGATATCCTGGTCGACCTCGTCGGCCATACTCGGCACACGCGGCTGCCGGTCTTTGCGCGCAAGCCGGCGCCGGTCCAGGCGAGCTGGCTCGGCTACTTCAACACGACCGGCCTTGCGACGATGGACTGGTTCGTCACCGATCCCGTGTCGTCCCCGCACGGGCAGGAGCGCTATTTCGTCGAGCGCCTGCTGCGGCTGCCCGCCACGCGCTTCTGCTACGAGCCACCGGAGTTCCTGCCAGCGGTGAGCACGTTACCGGCGCGCTCCCGCGGCCACGTCACCTTCGGCTGCCTGAACAGCCTCGCCAAGGTGAACGACCGCGTGCTCGCGCTCTGGGGACGGATTCTCGCCGCCGTGCCCGGCGGGCGCCTTGTCCTGCAGGCGTCCGCGCTCAACGATCCGTGCGTGCGCGAGAACCTACGCGCGCGCGCGCAAGCGTGCGGGATCGCCTCCGAGCGGCTCGATCTGAAGCGCTTCGTGCCGGTCGAGGAAGCCGCCACGTCGTATCACGACATCGACGTCGCCCTGGACCCGTTCCCGTTCTGCGGCGGCATGACGAGCCTGGACGCGCTGTGGATGGGCGTGCCTGTCGTGACGCTCCCGCAAGTGATGATCGCCGGCCGTCAGACGGCGAGCATGCTCGCGAACCTCGGCCTGGTGGAGCTCATCGCCGCGGACGAGACGGGCTATGTGGCCGCGGCCGTCGGATTGGCGCACGATCTCGATCGGCTCGCGGCGCTGCGGGCAGAGCTGCGCGAGCGGTTCCGGCGCTCGCCGCTCGCTGACTACGACCGTTTTGCCCGCGATCTCGAACGCGCGTTCGCGACGATGTGGCAGGCCTGGCTGGCCTAACCGAAGCGGGCTGCGCGGCGACGGAGCACGTTCCTCGGCTTCCACCCCGACGAGCGACGCCACCGGATCGGTCGCCGAACTCAGCACGCTCGCGATGGAACCGCACGTCGAATTCTGGGTCAGCCCCCTACCGAGCATGCCAGGCCCCTGTCGGTGCCCGGTGCTCGCAAGAAAACAGCGCCTTACGGAAGGTTGATTGCGGGAGCGTGGTCCGGCCACGCTGGCCGCGGCCCCGCACAGGGCACGAATGGCCCGGGAAAATGCCCGGGCCGTGCTGCTGCGCTCGTTGCGGTGCACCTCCAAAAGAAACCCCTCCGAAGAGGGGTTTCCTCCGCGCGGCGGGACCGCTTAGCGGCAACTCGCCGGCATGTACTTCGCGGGCGTGCCCGTGCAACTCCAGACCAGCGTCGTGCCGGTCGCCGACGGGGTCAGCGTGACAGTCACCGCGGTACCCGTCGAGGTCGAAGCGCTCGAACCCTGGACAGTGATCACGCCTACGGCGGTGATGGTGCCGCCCGTGATCTTGCCGTAGGTGGTGACTTCGAGGCCCGAGCCGATCGACGCGGTGGTCTGGTCGGATTGGTACTTCTCGGTCGCCGCGGTCCTCAGGGCGCTCGCCGCGACGATGAGCTCGGACACCTTCGCGCGGATGGTGTAATCCTGATATGCGGGCAGCGCGATCGCCGCCAGGATACCGATGATCGCCACGACGATCATCAGCTCGATCAGGGTGAAACCTTTCTGAATTGCCTTCATGCAGTTCTCCTGTAAGTGCGAAGTGCGGTGTACCTAATCCACCACATCCCTCCTTAAGCAACCCGTGTGCCACGGTCCAGCGCCCTGCCCTCTCTTGTCTTAACCATCTGTTATTTATATAAATTTAATCAGCGAACGAAGCATCACCTTGAAATGACCGTGAACTATTCCCGAAGCCTCCACGCCGCCTCGCGGCGCGGTGTGACGCTCTACGGCACCCCTTGGCCCTCGGTTGGCAAGTGCCGGGATTCGGTCACGCGGCATGGCCCACGGCGGCGACGAGATCCTCGAAAACCGGGCGCCAGTCCAGCGGACGGGGCTGGCGAAACAGGCGTACGGACGGGTACCAGAGCATGCGCTCACCCTCGGCTCCGTAGCGCCACTCGGCAGTGTACGGCACAAGAACCAGCGCGCGCGCGCCCAGGGCGCCGGCGAGATGCACGACCGCCGTGCAGACGCTGACGACGCAATCGAGCGCACACACCAGCGCGGCAGTCTCGTCATAGTCGCGCTCGCTCTCTTCGAACCGATGCACAGGCGCGCCGGCCGCCGCGCAGGCGGCAATCTCCTCGCCCCATTCGCCGTACTGCAGGCTAACCAACGTCGCGGTCGCCGGCCGCAGCGCCTCGCTTAGCGCAGCAAGAGGAATGGATCGCAGGTCACGCCGAGTCTTGAGCAGCCCTCCGCGCCAGGACAGGCCGACCCAGGGCCGCGGCCCGAGCGCCGTCAGCCGCTCCCGCCAGCGGGCGACGCGGGCGGGAGCGGCGCGCAGGTAGCCGCTGTGCGTCGGAAAGTCGTTCGCCTGGCGACGAAAGAAGCGCGGCAGACTGCCCATCGCCACCTGGACGTGCGGTGGGTCCACGGTCGCCGGCCACACGGGATCTCGATCGCGCACTCGCCCCGGAACGACATCGACACCGGGAAAAGAGCGCCGTACGAGGACGCGAGCCGGGGCTCGCACTCGACCACGCAACTCGCCACGCGCGCCAGGGCGTCCGGCAGGCACGAAAGGAACATGATCTGGTCACCGAGCCCCTGCTCGGCGTAGACGAGCAGCCGCGCGTTCGGCGCGGAGCCGCCATCCCACTGGGGGTGTACGAATGGTCGCGCCACCGCCAGCTGCACCTTCCAGCGTGCTTCGTAGGCCTCCCAGCCCTCGGCGAAGCGCCCAACCTTCAGCAGCGCCTCCGCGCGGAGGATCGCGGCCTGCGCGTCGTCCGGGTTGCGCGCGACGCCCTGTGCCATGAGTCGAAGCCCCTCCGCCGCCCGGCGCTGCTCGACCAGTGCCCAGCCGAGATTGCACAGCACCCCGGAAGACTGCGGATCGAGTTCGAACGCCCGTCGCAACAGACGCTCGCCCTCGTCCAGCTGCGCCAGCTGACGCGCCTTCAGGAAGCCAAGAAAGTTGTAGCCGGCGGCACTCCGCGGATGGCGCGCGAGCAGCTCTTCCAGCCGCGCGATGGTGTCTTCGAACCGGCCGCGCCGATAGAGCCAATGGGCGTGATTGTAGAGCCCTGCCGCGCTCCCCGGCACGCGGGCGAGAAACTCCGCGTGCACCGCCTCGGCCTCGTCATCGCGGCCGAGCCGCTCCAACGCCCGGAGCACCCCGACGTAAGCGCCTTCATCCGTGGGTGCGTAGTGCAGCGCGAGCGAGAACAGGTCGAGCGCCGATTCGGCATCGTTCGCCGCCATATAGGCCTGCCCACCCGCGACGTGGAGCGGAACTTCCTCGGGACGCTCGGCCAGGAGCCGCTCTGCGAGCTCCGCGGCCCGCCCCGCCTCGCCTGCGTCGAGCAGCCGCGTGACCGCGTCGGCACCAGCCGTCTCGCGCGGACGCGCCGATTCGAGCGCCGGCGCCCGACGCCCGAGCGGTGACAGGTCCCCGCTAGACGTCGGATCCCGGTTGCGCCACCTTCCGAGCCACCCCACCGCCGTGTCTTCCCGGCTATCCGATTCCCTCGCCGCGGCGCTCCAGCCCTGCCACAGCCGACGCCGGCGGCGCGAATGCTCCCGCCCGCAACCGATCGCGCGCCTCGGTCACGACCGGCTCCCACCCGTTCGGCGCACGCTGGCGCAACAGCCGGACCGACGGATACCACACCATGGCCTCCCCCTGATCGCCGTATCGCCATTCCGCAGAGTAGGGGACCAGCACGATCGCGGGCCGCGCAAGGGCGCCTGCGAGATGCACGAGCGCCGTGCAGACGGTCACGATACCGTCGAGGGCGCAGACCAGCGCAGCGGTCTCGTCATAGTCGTCAATTGCTTCCTGCCAGTGCCACACGGTCTTCCCGGTCGCGCGCTTGAACCCCGCGAGTTCTGCCGCGCAATCGTTGTACTGGAGGCTCACGAACTCGGCGTCGACGCCAAGCAGGACCGGCGCGAGCGCCGCGAGATCCAGGGAGCGGAGCTGGCGCCGCGATCGCATCCAGCCGCCGCGCCAGGACACGCCGATCGAGCGCCGTCCGCCGAGCCGGTCCAGCCGGTCGCGCCAACGCGCAACCTTCGAGGCGTCGGCCTTGAGATAGCCTTGGTGAGGCAGGAACGCGTCGCGGTGCCGGCGAAAGAACCCGGGCAGGCTTCCCACGGGCGCTTGCGCCCCGATTGGCGCGACCTCCGTCAGCCAGGCGGGGAGCGGATCGCTCAGCCGGCCGGGGTAGACGCGCGCGCCGGGGAAAGAGCGCGCGAAGATCGGCGCGAGCCGCGGCTCGCATTCGATGACGCAGCGCTCCACGCGCGCCATCGCATCGGGTATGCACGAAGCGAACATGATCTGGTCGCCGAGCCCCTGCTCGCCGAACACCAGTAGCGCGCCCTCGCGCAAACGCGACCCGTCCCAAGCCGGAAAGCCGAACGGGCGCTTCGCGGCCGTCGGGTCGGCGAAGCGCGCGTCGTAGGCATCCCAGCCCGCCGCGAACTCTCCGCGCTTGAGATCCGCGGTCGCCGCGAGGAAACGCACCTCGTCGCCTCCTGCGCGCACCGTCAGCGCCCGCCGCAAGAGCGCCATCCCCTCGTCGTAGCGCCGCTGCTCGTTCAGGATCCAGCCGAGATTGGCGAGCGCGGCGCCGTAGTCAGGATCCAGCGCGAGCGCCTGGCGAACTCTCGATTCGCCGCGCTCGAAATCCGCGAACTCGCGCGCAGCAATCAGTCCGAGGAAGTTGAGCGCGTGCTTGTTGGTCGGATTCAGCGCAAGCGCCTGCTCGAGCGCTGCCTTCGCCTCGTCGAACCGCCCTTCGACCTGGGCCACTCGGCCGAGTTGGTAGAACGCCTCGTCCGAATCCGGATTGCGGGCGAGATACTCTCGCGAGGCGATCTCGATCTCGCGCAGGCGGCCGAGCCGGTCGAGCGCCAGCACCAAGCCGCGATAGGCCGATTCGCTCCGCGGGTCGTAGTGCAGAGCGAGCGTGAAGTCATCGAGCGCGTCCTCGGCTCTGCCGAGCCCGAGATTCGCGTGCCCGGCGAGCGCGCTCAACTCCGGATCGTCGGGATGACGCTCGAGGCCACTCTGCGCCGCCCGCAGCGCGGCCTTCGGGCTTCCGGACTCCAGCGCGCGAACGGCGGCGCGGCGCGCCACGGCGGCGTCGGCAACCGAATCGTCGGCGGCCACCGCACCCGGCGGCCCGGATCCCGGCGGCTGAGTCCTGTCCCGCCGCAGTTTCTTGGTCACCCAACCCATGCTCGCATCGGCCGCACGCGCAACGTGTCCCGGCTATACATACGCTTCGCGTTGACTGCAGGCCAGCATCTGCGCCGCCGCGCAGCGCGACTCTTCGGCGTACTGGCCGTCGCGGACCCCCCCGAAGTACGGACCACCGAGCGCATCGTGGACCATCCTCCCGGCATAGCGCTCGTCGCGCAGCCGCCAGAGCCTCTCGACGTCGTCGAGCATCAGCCCGTCGCAGTCCATGAGCACGCTCCAGCCTTCGTAGTCCGCCAGATGCGGGGTCACAAAGCGGCTGAACGCAAAGTCCGTCGACTGCAAAGGAACACGCTTGCGCGCGCACGCGCCGTCGAGCTCGGGGAGCATCAGCGGGGCGACGCACTCTGGCTCGCTCGCGCGGACATAGATGCTATGTGCGAGCACGCTGAACGCGACCGCCTCGCGTGGATCGAACCCGATGAAGGCCCTGATCACGCCGTACGTTTCTCCGAGCCGACCCGGCTCTCCACGTACCGAGGACCCTCGGGCAGATCCTCGCGGTTCTGGATCCAGAACTCCCACACGAGCCCGGGATGACGCCCAGCCACCGCGCCGACCAGCTCGCCCCACCACTCGGGCGGTCGGATCGTGCAGTGAGCGTTTTCGCCGGTGGGCAGGCGCTTGCGCGCCGGATAGCACGCGACGTTAGCGAACACGAACCGCTCGGCGTATCCGAAGATCTCCTCGACGATCCAGGGGATGTCTTCCTCCGGGCAGTGCTCCAGCACATCGGTCGACACCACCCCGTGAAACCTGCCCTCGGGAAGCTTGCTGAACGGCGGATAGCTCGGGTCGAAGCAGTGCACGAAGTCGACGTCCCAGTAGTCGGTGATGCTGGAGACCACCAGCCCGTCCGGCAGAGTAACGTCGCGCAGGTCGTATTGACGCCCCTTGCCGCTGCCGTAGTCGAGCAGGTTCGCGGCACCGGTAAGGTCGATCAGACGCTTGATCCGCGCCGCCTGCGCGGGTAGGCTCAGCCCCGGAAACGTGTCGGCCGCGGGGACGTTGAGAAACCGCTCGCCCTCGGCGTGCATCGTGCGGTACAGGGCGGTGAGCTCGCGGTAGCGCTCGCTTGGGTGCTCTCTGGTGAAGGTCATCTGCCGCGCTGCGTGGTTTAGGGTACTCGTCGCATTCTACCAACGCACTAGTCCGACCCGAGTGCAAAGTTCACGCGATGGTCCGGCCGCGCGTTGCCAATTGCGCCGAAAGTCCGCCGGGCCGAGGCCGAGCCTGAAGCGCCACCGGCTCAGAGCTCCGCGGCCACCGCGCACACCACCTCGCGCCAGTCGCCTGACACCCGCTGCCGGACGAGCCGGGCCGTCGGATACCACGGCATCGTGCTTCCTTCGCGGAGATAGCGCCACTCGGGGTTCGCCGGCACCATCACCCGCATGTCGGCGCCGAGCGCGCCGCCGAGATGGACGATCCAGCTGCACACGGTGATTGTCACGTCGAGCGCGCTAACAAGCGCGGCCGTCTCGTCGGCGTCGCCGAGCGCATCGTGCCAGTGATGAAAGCGGCCCGGCGCGAGCTCGCCGAGCGCGGCGAGATCGACCTCGGAAGCGGCATGCTGCACGCTGACGAACGCGACGCCCTCCCGTGCCAGGATCGGACGCAGCGCCGCCGGCTCGATCGACCGCTGCGTGCGGCGGGTCTTAGCGAGGCCGCCACGCCATGCTATCCCGACCGTGCGGCCGGCGCCGAGACCGCTCAACCGCTCCCGATAACGCGCCACCTTCGCTGGATCGGGGCGCAGATATCCGGCGTGCCGGGGGAAGCTCGCGACGTCGCGCCGGTAGCGGCCCGGCAGCGAGCCCGCTGCAATCTGCACGTCGATGACGCCAGCCTCCGCAACCCAGGGGTGCGAGCCGTGCAAGCGGCCGGCGAAGACGGCGGCATGCGGAAACGAGCGCGCGAACAGCGCCGCCAGCCGGGCATCGCACTCGATCACGACACGGCCGGCCTCGGCGATGACGTCCGCAAAGCAGTTGGCGAACATGATCTCGTCGCCGATGCCCTGCTCGGCATAGACCAGCACCGGCTTGCCCGTCAGCGGCTCGCCCCGCCACTCCGGAAACGGGAAGCCGCGGCGCGGAGTCTCGGCAGTCTCGAATCTCGCGGCGTAGTCGTCCCAGCCGCGGCCGAAGTCGCCGGTGGCGAGTCGCAGGAATCCGCGCAGCTGGCGCACGTTCGGATCGCCGGGCCGTTGCTCGAGTGCGCGCTCGAGGTGGATCTCGGCGCCGGCGATGTCTCCGGCGTCCTGCAGGACCCGCGCCAGGGTGCAGCGCGCCTCGGTGAAGCCGGGCGAGCGCTCGACGAGCGGCACGACCAAGGCGCGCGCCTCTTCGAGCGCCCCCCGGTCCGCCAGAATCACCGCGAGGTTGTTCAGCGTCGTAGGCGCAGCCGGGTCGCGCGACAGAGCCGACCGGATCTCGCGCTCGGCGTCGTCCAGCCGGCCGGCCTCGCGCAGCGCGAGCGCCAGGTTGTTCCGCAGCAGCACGTTGCTCTCATCGAGCGCTACGGCGCGCGCGAAATGAGCAAGTGCCGTCTCGCCGTCGCCCAGCCGCTGCAGCGCGACGCCGAGGTTACCGTGCGCCTCGGCACTGTCCGGCGCGCGATTCAGGACGTAACGCAGCAGCGATGCGGCGTCTTTCGCCTGGTCCAGACCGATTAACAGCACCGCAAGCTCCAGGCGCGGCCTCAGATCCTCGGGCGAGAGCGCGATCGCGCGCATGTAGGCCTTAGCCGCGTGGCGCAGGTTTCCGGCATCGCGCATGACCGCTGCAAGCGTCAGCCAGGCATCGCTCCGGTGCCGCTCGCGGGAGAGCACGTCCTTGACCAGGCGCGCCGCCGCCGCGAGCTCGCCGAGCTCGCGGCGGACGTCTGCGAGTAGCAACCGTGCCTCGGCGTCTTGCGCCCGCATCGCCAGCAATCCCTCCAAGGCGGTCACGGCCGCGCGCAACTCCCCGGCGTTGCGCAGCGCAGCCGCGTTCCTCAGGGTGCGGTCGCGGGCGCGCCGCGCCGGGCCCTGCAGAATCCCGTTGACTATTCGCTGAAGCAAGACTGTGCGGTCCTGCACGCTGCCCGGCGGGCATCGCCGTGCCGCGTGCGCGCGACGGCCGCCATCACCGCTCCGGCCTTGCGCGGTCGCGCCACGCGTCGAGCGCGCGCGCCACCGCCTCCAGCACCGGCCCCCAGGCGCCAGGCGCCGACTGCCGGAAGAGTCGCGCGGCCGGGTACCACGGCATGCTGTCGCCGGACACCCCGTAGCGCCATTCGGGAACGAAGGGCAGCATCGCCCACGTGGCCCGCCCGGTCGCCCCGGCCAGCTGCGCGACGGTATTGTCGATCGTGATCACGAGATCCAGGGCGCCCATCAGCGCCGCGGTTTCGGCGAGATCCGTCAGGGCCTCCGGCAGCCGGTGGATTAGCACGCCGTGCGCCTGCCGGATCTCCGCCAGCTCGGCCTCGGTGCAGTCGTGCTGCAGGCTCACCCAGCGCACGCCCGATGCGTGCAGCGCCCGCGCGAGCATCGCGAGCGGGACGGAGCGTGCCGGTCCGCGCGAGCGTGCCGTCCCGCCCCGCCACGATAGGCCGACCCACGGCCCCTCCCCGAGCCCGGCGAGTCGCCTTCGCCACGCAGCGACGCGCCGCACGCTGCCGGCCAAGTACGACTCCCGGCGCGGAAATTCGGCGCGGGTCCCACGCAAGTACATCGGCAGGCTTGCGATCGGCACATGGTAGTCGAGGCGCGCTCTGCTCATGTCGTCGGCCGGGCTCTCGGCGCTCCCGAGAACGGTCGCGCGCGGGAACGAGTGCCGGTAGAGGGAGACCAAGCGCGCGTCGCATTGGATCACGCATCGACCTGCCCTTTCGATCAGATCTGGCAGGCAGGAGGCGAACAGGATCTCGTCGCCCACGCCCTGCTCCGGCTGTACCAGGATGCCACGGTCGGCGAGGTCCTCGCCCTGCCACCGCGCCGGCGGAGGCGTCGTGGGGAGTCGCGGCCGCGCGCGGTCCTCGGACAGGAGCCGCAACTCGTAATCGGGCCAGCCCTCGCCGAAGCGCCCGAGCGCGAGCAGGGTGATCGCGCGGTGAAAGCGCGCGGAAACGTGGTCGGGAGCGTGCGCGAGAGCGCAGCCGAATGCCTTCAGCGCAGCGTCGAAGCGCCCGAGCTCGTGCAGCGCGGCACCCCCTGCGGGAGTGTACGTTGGCGTCGTCTACACCGAGCTCGAGTGCCCGGTCGAGCGCGGCGAGCGCCGGCTCCGCGTCGAACGCGCCGCGCAGGTGCAGTGCTCCGAGAGCGGCGAACGCCGGTGCGTGATCCGGCATGCGTTCGGTCACTTCGCGCAGCCAAGCGATATCCGCGCTCGGTACGGCGTCATCGGGCAGCCAGCCCACGAGGTTCGATAGCGCGGGCACGAAGCGTGGGTTCGCACGCAGCGCCCGCCGGAAGAGATCGAGGGCCGCCGCCCGGTCGCCGCCGCGGGCCCTGATCAATCCGAGGTTGTTCAGCGCCGCGGCATGCGTGGGATCGACCTGCAGCGCACGCTCGTAGCAGGCCCGCGACTCCGTATCGCGCCCGAGCATGGCGTAGGCATTGCCGAGGTCGACGTGCGCGGCCGCCGAGTCGGCGGGGGCGGCGTCGATCGCGGCCCTGAGCAGATCGATTGCCCGGGCCCCGTCGCCGCCCTGCGCCTCCAGCCGTCCGAGCACCCCGAGCACTCCGGGATCGCGGACACGGTCCCGCGCTACCGCCCGGCGCAGGACGCAGCGCGCCTCGTCGGCCCGCCCGGCCGCCTCGAGCGCGAGTGCCTCCGCCATGGCTGCACGCGCGCCACCGCCGTCGCGAACGCGAGCGGTGGTGCCGAGTGCCATGCGTAGGAGTTGCTTGAGCAATTTTCGCTCGCTCGTATCCCGGCCGGTGCAGCGCGTCACACTTGAGCCCACCCGAGCCTGAATCGGCGCGGCCTAATGCCGTAGAATGCTATACGTTACGGGCGGCCGAGCGGTCTTCCGGTTCCCGCCCGCACATGATCGGGTTGCACGCCGTCAAGAGCGTCTGCCGCGACTTCGAGACCGCTAGCAAGGAGATCGGACATGGCGTTGATGTCTCTGTTCTCGCGCAAAGAGATCACTGAGTTCGCGAAAGGCCTCGCCGTCAGCTTGTCCAAACGCTATCCGCCGGCCCTGGACTTCAATCCGGAGAAGCGCGTCTCTGAGAACCGCCTCACCAAGGTTCTCGAGGACACGCTCCACCAGGCGGTCGAGTTCCAGCAGAAGCACAAGCTTGGTCTGTTCGGCAAGGCGAAGCTAGGCAACGAGTTCCGCTGGCAACTCAAGGAGCTCGGATACACCGAGAAGTTCGTCGAGGTCGCCACGGAGGGCCTGATGGTGTACATCACGCGCGGCTCGGCCGGCAACGCCTCGCAGAGCAAACAGCCGGGCTGATCTGGCGGCGCGGCGGAATGGGCTGCTGGACGCCGCGGTCCGGAGCGGCGGCACCGTAGCACCCGCCAGCGCGCAGCGTAACCCTTGTTTCCGCTCAACCACCGCCGCCTGTCACGCCGCTCCGCTCGACCTCGTCGATCTGCTCGGGATCGAGGAACTGGCGTGCGTACTGCAGATAGACCCCGCTGCGGACGAATATGTCAAAGAGGTCCGGATCGATGTGCCCGTTCTGCTTGAACTGGCCCAGGATCCGCAGCGACTCGGACAGCGTCTTGCCCTGCTTGTAGGGCCGATCCTTGGCGGTCAGCGCCTCGAAGATGTCGGCGATGCCCATGATGCGCGCCTGCACCGACATCTGCTCGCGCGTGAGCCCCCGTGGGTAGCCCTTGCCGTCCATGCGCTCGTGGTGGCCGCCGGCGTACTCCGGTACGTTCTTCAGGTGCTTCGGCCAGGGCAGCGCCTCGAGCATCTTGATGGTCGAGTCGATGTGGTGGTTGATGATCTCGCGCTCCTCGGTGGTGAGCGTGCCGCGCGCGATGGTCAGGTTCTTGATCTCGTCCTCGGTGAGGAAGTCGGCGGTGTTGCCGCTGATCTCGCGCCACTTGTAGCCGGTGCCGATGCGGCGCACCCGCTCCTGCTCCTCGCGCGACATCGATTCGCCGCCGATGTTGCAGCGGCGCACGAACTTGCGGTCCTCGTCGAGCTGGCGCAGCCGTTCGCGCAGCTGCTGGTCGATCTCGAATAGCCGGGTGCGCTGGGTGATCTCGTCGATATCGCGCCGCTTGGCGAGCTCGAGCCTGCGGCGCATCGCGTCGAGCTCGGCGTCGCGGATCAGGACCTCGAAGCGCGTGTCGACCAGATGGATGCGGTCGAAGATCGTCTCGAGCTTGGTCGCCTTGTCGACGACGTGCACCGGAGTGGTGATCTTGCCGCAGTCGTGCAGCAGCCCGGCGATCCTCAGCTCGTAGCGGTCCTTGTCGGTCATGCAGAAGTCGGCGAGCGGACCCTCGCTCGCCGCGTCCGCGGCCTCTGCGAGCATCATGGTGAGCTGCGGGACCCGCTGGCAGTGCCCGCCGGTATACGGCGACTTCTCGTCGATCGCGGTGTTGATCAGCTCGATGAACGACTCGAACAGGGCCTCGAGCTGGATGATCAGGGCGCGGTTGGTGAGCGCGATGGCGGCCTGCGAGGCGAGCGACTCGGCGAGCCGCTGGTCGGAGTTGGAGAAGGCGACGATCTCGCCGGTGGCGAGATCCTGGCAATTGATGAGCTGCAGGACGCCGATGATCTCGCCCTCGTGGTTCTTCATCGGTACCGTCAGGAACGACTTCGAGCGGTACCCGGTCTTCTGGTCGAAGCGGCGGGTACCGGAGAAGTCGAAGCCCTCCTCCGTGTAGGCGTCGGCGATATTCACCGTCCTGCCGGTGAGCGCCGCGTACGCGGCTACCATCGAGTTATTCGGCTCGCCGTCGCGGTAGAGCTGGATCGGGAAGAAGGGGATCGGATTTCCGGTGGTGCCGCCGAGAGCAATGTTGAGCGAGGCCGTGCGGACGATCTCGAAATGCAGCTCCGGATGACCGTCGCCGCCTCTTAGCAGGTAGAGCGTGCCGCCATCCGCACGCGTGATGGTCTTGGCGGCGACGAGAATCTTCTCGAGCAGCGCATTGAGGTTCTTCTCGAGCGAAAGCGCCGCCCCGATCTCGTTCAGCTGGTCCAGCCGGCGGAACAGATCGTCGGTCGTGTCGGACGGTCCTCGCGCCCCGGTCCCGGCCATTGGGGCGACGTTCGTGCCTGGCATCGCGCGCCCTCCTACTTGATGCAGACCGCGCGCACCTGGGCGATGTCGGTGATGCCCATCAGCACCTTCTCGACGCCGTCCATCTTCAGGGTGCGCATCCCCTCCTCCAGCGCCACGGCGAGAATCTCCGCCACCCGCGCGTGTTCCTGGATGAGCTTCTTGATATGATCGCTGCCGACCAGCAGCTCGTGCAGGCCGACCCGCCCCTTGTAGCCCGAGCCGCCGCAGGCGTCGCAGCCGGCCTTCTGGTAGAGCGTGAACTGCCCCTGCTCGTTGCCGAAGGTCTTGATCCACTCGCGGTACACGGCCTCATAGGCCGACTTCGGGTCCTTCTTGAACGAAGCGGTATTCAGCAGTTCCTGGCAGTACTCCGTGATCAGCGCCTTGACCTCCTCCTGTCCGGGGCTGTAGGCCGCCTTGCACTTCGAGCACAGCCGCTTCGCGAGGCGCTGCGCCAGCACGCCGAGCAGGGCGTCGGCGAAGTTGAACGGGTCCATACCCATGTCGAGCAGGCGGATGATCGACTCGGGCGCGCTGTTCGTATGCAGGGTCGCGAACACCAAGTGGCCGGTGAGCGAGGCCTCGATGCCGATCGCGGTCGTTTCCTTGTCGCGCATCTCGCCGACCATGATGATGTCCGGATCGGCGCGCAGGAAGGCCTTCATCACCGTGGCGAAATCGAGTCCCGCCTTGCGGTTCACCTGCACCTGGCGCAGACCCTTCTGCGTGATCTCGACCGGATCCTCGGCCGTCCAGATCTTGGTATCGGGCGTGTTCAGGTACTTCAGGATCGAGTGCAGTGTGGTCGTCTTGCCCGAGCCGGTCGGCCCACAGACGAAGAACAGACCGTAGGGCTTCTCGACGGTCGCCTTCAACGCGCCGAGGTTGTAGGGCGAGAGGCCGAGGTTCTCGAGCGGGATCGGTTCGCCGGCGGCCAGGATCCGCATCACGACGTCCTCGACCCCACCGGCGGTCGGGATCGTGGCGACGCGCAGTTCGATGTCGAGCGGGCCGAACTTCTTGAACTTGATCTTGCCGTCCTGCGGCTTGCGGCGCTCGGAGATGTCGAGGTCGCACATGATCTTCAGGCGCGCGACGAGCGAGTTGCGGTAGGACGCCGGCACCTCGATGTAGGGCGCGAGCGAGCCGTCCTTGCGGAACCGGATCTCGGTCTTCGCCTTGCCGGGATAGGACTCGATGTGGATGTCGGACGCGCCCTGCTGGTAGGCCTCGACGATGATCTTGTTGACGAGCTTCACCAGCTCGTTGTCGGCGGCCGCGGAGAGGTCGTCGTTGCCTGCGTCCTCGGACCCCTCTTCGTCCATCCCCGAGAGGAGATCGCCGATGTCACCGATGTCGAGGTCGGCACCGAAGAATTGGTTCAGTGTTTCCTTGAATTCGCGCTGGGTCGTGACGACGTACTTGATGCGCCCCTTCTGGAACACGTTGTTGACGATCCGCGAGCTCTTGATGCGCTCCGGATCCAGGCACATGACGAGCAGGCCCTCCTTGTTCTCCTCGAGCGGAAGCCACTGGTTCGCGTCGACGTACTCACGCTTGAGGTTCTTTAGCAGGTCGATCGGCTTCACGCGCTCGGGCTTGAACGGCTCGTACGGAACGCCGAAGAACTTCGACAGCGCCGCGCCGAGCGCCGGCAGCTTGACGTTGAACTCCTCGATCAGCGCCGCCTCGATGTCGGTCGCCTTCTTGCGCGCCGAGCGCGCCGCGAGTTCGAACTCGGCGGCCGAGATCACCGCGTCGGCCACCAGGAAGTCGTACTTGGTCTTGAGCAGTGCCGGCTTCTGGCGCTGGCGGAAGGCGATCGCGAGCGTCTGGCATAGCTCGGTCACACCCTCCTCGGCCACGTGCCCGAATGGCTGGCCGGACTTGTTGTTGATCAGCTGCGCCACGCCGATCAGGTCGCCCTTTTCGGGGTCTAGGATCGGCGCGCAGAGCATTTGCTTGGTGCGGTAGCCGGTGCGCTTGTCGACCTCCTGCAGGAACCGCAGCGACGGGTGATGGCGCTTCAGCTCGGACTCGTCGTAGACATCATTGAGGTTAAGGAGCTTCTTCGACATCGCGCAGTAGCCGGCAATCGAGTGCTCCGCGATCGGCAGCTTCAGGTCGCGGAAGGAGTTCAGCCCGATCTTGACCTTTGAGATGATCGTCGCCTTGTCGTCGCCGGTGGCGTAGATCGTCAGCCGGTCGGCGTTGAACAGGTGACAGATGTCCGCGCTCACCTCCAGCATTATCTCGTCGATGTTGCTGGTGGCGTGGATGCGGTTCGTGACGATCTGCAAGCTCTTCTGGAAGGCGAGTCGGGAGTTGACGTCACCCGAGGCGGCAGACGCAGGGCTCAGCACGGCGCTCATGTCATCGCATCCTGTATGGTCTGCAGCCGGTGCCAATCCGGTCGCGCAACGCCCACGCAATCGAGTGCCACGGGTCCCGGCGGCGCAGCAGGACATGCTAGTCTCCGGGCCGGTGCCGGGCAACCGTGGGCTGCCGGGCGATGCGGCTTATTGCGGCCGTGGGGCGGAACCCGCCCGGCCAGGGCGCTTCCGGGGGCCCGGAGCGACGTTTTAGCGCGCACGGCCCTCGCCTCCGCCGAGACCGCCCTCGAGCACGAAGGCGCGCAGCCCCCGCTGGGCGAGCAGGAACGCGGCGGCCGCGCTGCGCCGCCCGGTCTGGCAGTACACGACATACTCGCGGGACTTGTCGAGAATCTTCACGGCGTTGCGGATCTCGGCGAGCGGGATGTTGATCGCTCCGGGAAGCTTGTCGTACTGGTACTCGGACGGATAGCGTACGTCGAGCCACTGCCCGCCTCGCGCTACCTTCTCGCGCGCGATCTCCATGTTCACGCCGTGCAAGAGCGGCTTCTTCAGCAGCTCATTGAAATCGTTCTTGTCCAAGCGCAGTAGCGTCCCGTCGGTCAGCATCGTGACGGTCGCGTTGCGTTTGGCGTTGGCCACCAGCGCCTCTTCCCCCGAACGCATCTCCGCTCTTGAGCTCGGCGAGCCGCATGCTGACCCCGCCGACCGATCGCTCGACCAGGCACTTGCCGGTCTCGACGACGTAGTAGTAGTCGCCCTCGGCGCCCTCGCGAATCACCACGTCGGCGCGCTTCGCCGTGACCCGCTTGAAGCGCTTCAGGAGCTCGTTGATGTGCGCGGTGGGGAGTTGCGAGAAAGCGCCACCGGCCTTGAGATTGTTGATGCTGAACAACCCAGTGAGGATGGCCCAGTTGCCGATCGAGGGCGCTTCGGCGGCCGGGCTCCGCTTGGCGTCTTCCTCGGCGGCGGCGAGCTGGTCCCAGGTCACCATGATGTCGAGCAGATCGTCGTCGATCCGGATCATCTCGACGTCGGTGATCGCCTTCGCCGAAGCGAACGGCGTCTTGCGCCCGATCGGGTGGCGCGCCTCGACGGTGCCGCCGACCACCACCTCGGAGCTGCCGTTGCCGAGGATCAGGGCGAGCTCGCCCTTGAGCAAGTAGACCAGCTGGCCGGCGACGCCCTTCACGCGGAACGGGTCGAGCGTCTTCGAGACGCGCTCGACGAACGTGAGCTCGGCGAGCTCGGCGAGCCGCGTTCCGGATAGTGCGGCGATCGGCTCCAGGCCGCGCAGCGTTTCAACCTTGACTTTGTCGCTCGACATATTCTCGGGTATCCGTGGCTCGTGGTGCGCCGGCGCACGGCCGGCTATATCTCGAAGACCTGATTGTTCTGCAGCATCCGCGGGCGGTACTGCCCGGCGTACTCCTCGATCTCCTCCATCGAGAGTTCGATTTCGCCGGGCTTCAGGTGGGTGATGAAGATCTCGGCGCTCCGCTCGAGCTTGGCCAGCTCGTCGGCGAGCATGCTGGGACAGAGGTGCTTGGACATGACCGCGAGCTGCTTCTCCTTGTTCGAAAACGCGCACTCGATGATCAGGTACTTCAGGTTGGCGATCCGGTTGACGATCGGCCACAGCTCGTCGTTGGTGGTCGTGTCGCCGGTGAACACCAGGCTGCCGCCGCCGCTGTCGAGCTGGTAGCCGATCGCCGGCACCACGTGGTTGGCGGGCAGCACTGTGATGCGCCGGCCGTCGAGCTCGACGGTCTCGCCGAGCCCGATCGCCTGGTAGCGCAGGAACGGCGCCTCGGCGCTCGGAATCTGCGTGAAGTCCGGCCAGATGCTCCAGTTGAAGATGTGGTTCTTCAGGATCTCGATCGTCGCCGGGATCGCGTACACGGTGAGTGGCTTGTCGCGCATCTGGCCGACGGTGTCGACCATGAACGGGATCGACGCGATGTGGTCGAGGTGCGAATGGGTCAGGAACACGTGATCGACCGGCGTCAGCTCGGCGAGCGTCAGGTCGGCGACGCCGGTGCCGGCGTCGATCAACACGTCCTGGTCGAGCAGCATCGAGGTGGTGCGCAGGTGACGCCCGCCGATGCCGCCGCTGCAACCGAGGACCCGCAGCCTCATCCTTGCGTCCCGCCTACTTTTCCGCGAATGTCGTCACGCCGTCCCACCGTCCCGCAGGCGGGTGCGCGCGCAGGCGCGCGACGCGCCCGGCATAGATCTCGTACAGGGGTATCTGCGGGTATAGCCGCTGCATGTTGAACAGCGCGAGCTCGGCCTGGTCCCAGTCGCCGGCGCGGTAGGCCTTGAGCGCCTGCTGCCACAGCCTGAGCTCCTCGGCGCGCGGCTTGCCGACCGCGCCTTCCGGCCCGACCGGCTCGTAGATCGCCACCGGCGCGTCCTTGCCCTTGACCCGCACGCGATCGAGTTCGCGGAACACCATCCCACCCACCGCCTGGCGGGTCGCCTCGCCAACGATGATGCCGACGCCGTACTGCTTCGTCAGGCCTTCCAGCCGCGACGCGAGGTTGACCGCGTCACCGAGCACGGTGTACGCCTTGCGCAGCTGCGAACCCATGTCTCCCACCCGCATCGGCCCGGTGTTGATGCCGATGCCGATCCTGAGCTCCGGCCAGCCGCGCGCGCGGAACCGCACATTCAATGGTCCGAGCGCCGCCTGCATGTCGACCGCCGCGGCAACCGCCTGCGCGGCGTGGCGCGGCTCGCCGACCGGCGCCCCCCAGAACGCCATGATCGCGTCGCCGATGTACTTGTCCAGCGTGCCGCGATGCTCGCCGATGACGCGGCTCATCTCGGTCAGGTACTCGTTCAGGAGCTGCGAGAGCTCCCGCGGCTCCATTCCTTCGGCGATCGACGTGAAGCCGCGGATGTCCGAGAAGAGCACCGTCAGCTCCTCGCTGCGGCCTTCCATGGTGTACTTGCCCGGGTTGCGCGCCATCTGGTCGACCAGCTCCGGCGGAACGTACTGGCCGAAGAGCTCCGTGAACTGGCGCTTCGCGCGCGACTCGACGAAATAACCGTACGACATGTTCAGCGCGAACATACCGACGGTCATAAGCAAACTGCTTGCCAAAGGCAGGGCGAGATGGGCCGTTTGCCACACGCCGACGTTCAAACCCGCGTACCCGGCGAGCGCCGCCCCGGCAGCGAGCGTGGCCCGCAGGGGCGAGAGCATCGGCAGCAGCAAGGCGAGCGCCAGACCACCCGCAACCAGCAGCACCATCTCGGCCCCGAGCGCGTAGGGGGCCGGCCCTTGAGCGTCCCGTCGAGCATTCCGGCGATCAGGTTCGCGTGCACCTCGACGCCGGGGAACGCCCGGTTCACGGGGGTCGCCCGCAGATCGACTAGCCCCGGCGCCGAGGTGCCGACGAGCGTGATGCGGCCGCGCAGTCTCTCGGGCGGCACCCGGTCGAGGTAGACGTCGATCAGCGACAGGTAGGGGAAGGAGCGGACGTCGCCGCGGTAGGGGATCAGCGCGGCGGCGTTCTCGTCCACGGGGACGCGCAGCTTGCCGACCGCGAGCCACTCCAGGCCGCTGTAGGTCGGGGTCATGAACAGATCGGGCGGATAGCCGGGCTCGATCGGCGGGAAGCCAAGCAGCATACGCACCAGGGCGAGAGCGAGCGGCTCGTAGTAGCGTCCCTGGTACTCCGCGAGCATCGGCACGCGGCGCACGACGCCGTCCTCGTCCACCACCGGGTTGAAATGGCCGGCCGCGGCCGCCGCGGCCTGGAACGCCGGCAGGTTGCCGCCATAGCCGCCCCAGCGGGTGAACGGAATCGCCCGCCCGGAGAACGTGCCCGCCGGCAGCACCGGAGCCGGAATCGCGCCGTGCGCCGCGCGGCTGCCGGCCTCAGCCTCGCTGGTGAAGTAGTAGCCGAGGACGACCGGCCGGCCTCTGATCGCGCGCGCGAACCGGGCGTCGTGATCGAGTTCCGGGCGCAGCCGCCCAAGCGCGGTCTGGAACTCGACGTTCTCCTTGAGCTCGCCCGCGGCGAGCCGCTCGAGGACCGGCAGCCCGCTGGAGGCGTCCGGCTCGGCATTCACGACGTCAAAGCCGAGCGCCGCGATCCGGTACTTGTCGAACAGCTTGTCGACCAGCGCGGCGACCTTGTCGCGTCCCCATGGCCAGCGTCCAAGCTCGGGCGCCGCAAGGCTCTTCTCGTCGATGTCCAGGATGACGATGCGTTCGTCGACGCCGCCCGTCATGGTCAGGCGCAGACGCGCATCGTAGATGATGTAGTCCAGCCGGTTGACCAGCTCGATCTGGTAGAACTTCGCAGCGTGGCCGGCGAACAGCGCGAGCACCGCGAGCCCCAGCACGATCCTCGCGAGATGCTTCCTCACCGCGTGCGCCTCCGGGCCGCGTCCGAAATCTGGCTGCCGTTCGTCCGGCCAGTGCGCCCTGGCGCGCGGCCCGTCAGGTCTTGAAGAAGAACTCCATCTTGACGCCGGCGAGCTCGAGCACGTCGTGGTCGTTCAGCGCGTGCGCCTGCGCATCGAGCGACTTGCCGTTAACGATCGGGAAGTTCGCACCCTCGACGTGGGTGATGAAGTAGCCCTGCGGCCGGCGCGTGATCACCGCCACCTGCACGCCGGGCTTGCCGAGAGTGGTCAGCGCCTTGGTGAGCTCCATCTCTTTGCCGGCGTTCGCGCCGGAAAGGATCTGGATCGAGGCGACGCGACCCGAGGCCATCGGCTGCGAACTCGCCATTGCGGGCTGCGGCTGCGACTGCGCGTTCAGGATCGGCATCGGCTGCGGGGCGCCTGCGGCTGGCGACCCTGGCGTCGCCGGCGGCGGGCTCATCGTCGGCATGCCCTGCGAAGAGGACATCGTGCCCATCGGCTGTAAGGGGCCCGGGCCTGCGACCGGCGCGCCGGCCTTCGGCATCGCGCCGGGCCGGATGACCATGGTCTTCTCGAAATCCTGCTGCCCCTTGGCCGCGGCGGGCGCGTCCGAGATGTACTTGAGCTTGTACTTGCCGAGCTCGATCACATCCGCGTTCTGCAGGAAGTGCTTCTTGATCGGCTGTCCGTTCACCAGCGTCCCGTTCGTGCTGCCGAGGTCCTCCAAGAACGAGTCGTTGAGGATGGTGACGATCACGGCGTGCTCGCCGGACACCGCCAGGTTGTCGATCTGGATGTCGTTGTGCGGCTTGCGGCCGATGGTGGTCCGCTCTTTCGTGAGCGTGATCTCCTTCAGTACCAGCCCATCCATACTGAGAATCAGCTTCGCCATGGCAGTGTCCCCACTTATCTCAACCAGCCGAACAATCGCGACACCCAACCGCGCGGAACCGAGAAGTCGCGCAGCACGCGCACCAGGATGACGGACACGTTGTCGCGCCCGCCGTTGTCGTTCGCCATCTGCACCAGCTGCTGCGCGGCGAGCTTCAGGTTCGCCGACAGCGTCTGCACCGTGAGCCCGATGTCCTCGTCGGTCACCATGTCGTTCAGGCCGTCGGAACACAGCAGCCAGACGTCGCCCGGACGGGTGTCGTACTCGCGGATCTCGGGCTCCACCGTCGGGTCGATGCCGAGCGCGCGTGTGACGAGATTCTTGTTCTGCGAGAACCGCGCCTGCTCGGGCGTGATCATGCCGCTGTCGATCTGCTCCTGCAGCAGCGAGTGGTCCTTGGTGATCTGCTCGAACACCTCGTCGCGCAGCCGGTACACGCGCGAATCGCCGATGTGCGCGATCAGCACCCGGTTGTCGTAGAACACGGCCGCCACCAGCGTGGTGCCCATCCCGGCGTACTGCGGCTGGCTCTGCGCCGCCTGGAAGATCGATGTGTTCGCCTTCTCGATCTGCTCGCGCAGCATCCGCTCGGCGTACGGTCGGCCATTCAGCGGGTCGGCGCGGTAGGGCGGGTTGTCCTCGAGCAGATGCTGCAGTTCGGTCGTGATGACGGTCGTGGCCATGCCGCTCGCCACTTCGCCCGCGTTGTAGCCGCCCATGCCGTCGGCGAGCACGACCAGGCCTTTCGAGGCATCGGCCGCGATCGAATCCTCGTTGTGAGATCGAACGATGCCCGGATCGGTGCAGCTCGCGATCTCGATGGCCTGGCTGAGGTTCATGTTCCGATCGTCTCTTGCGCGGCTACAAGCTGATGTCCACCGAACGGATGCCGGGGTCGGGCGCGGGCGCCGCACAGGCGCGCAGCGCGGCAGCGAACTCCTCGCCGGTCTGGTAGCGCGCCTCGGCGTCCTTGGCCATCGCGCGCTCGAGAAACTGGGCGATCGCCGGCGGCAGGCCCGGGTTGAACGACAGGATGCTCGGCGCCGGCGCGTTCGCGATCTTGAACATCAGCTGCGCCATCGACTCGCCCTCGAAAGGCAGCCGTCCGGACAGGAGCTGGTACAGGCTCACCGCCAGGGAGAAGAGGTCGGAGCGACCGTCGATGCGACGCCCGGCGAGCTGCTCGGGCGACATGTACGACGGCGTGCCGAGCACCATGCCGGTCCTGGTTTTCGAGGAATCTGTGATGCGAGCGATGCCGAAGTCGGTCACCTTGACGGTGTCGGAGTCCGGCTCGTACATGATGTTGGCCGGCTTGATGTCGCGGTGCACGATGCCCTGGCGGTGCGCGTAGCCGAGCGCGTCGGCGACTCGCGCCACGATCGATATCACCCGCTCGGCCGGCTGCAGCTTCCCGGCTTTGGTGTACGGCGTGAGATCCTGACCCTTGAGGAACTCCATCGCGATGTAGGCGAGGTCGTGCTCCTCGCCGGCGTCGAAGATCGTGACGATGTTCGGGTGGTTGAGCCGACCGGCGGTCTCGGCCTCGCGGAAGAAGCGCTCGCGCACGTCGGCAAGCTCGTCGGGCTCGAACTCCTGCGCAAGCGCCATCGTCTTGATCGCGACGACGCGGCCGATCTTCGGGTCACGTCCCTGGTAGACGACGCCCATCGCGCCCTTGCCGAGCTCCTTCTCGACCTGGTAGCGCCCGAGCATCGGCTTCTCGACGGTGCCTGCGGTCATGATGCTCTGGTTGGTGCGCGCACCGGTCGCTGCGCCGCCGAGGATCACCGTCTCCGAGAGCTGCTTTGCGCGCGAGACCTTCTCGCCGACGTCGCGGAACTTCGGGTTGTGCTCGGCGACGTAGCGGTAGACCGCCTCGGCCTTGTTGAACTGGCGCTTGCGCTCGAAGTCGAGCGCGAGGTTGTACAGGTTGTCGAGCACCGCCTCGTCGACCGGTTTCACCTTGCGGAACTTGTCGAACGCCATTTCGAGCTGGCCCTGACCCTGGAACGCGAGGCCGAGCATACGGTTCGACTCGGCCGATTCGGCGTCGGACTTGAGCTTGCCAGCCTCGGTGACCAGGAACCGCTTGGTCGTGAGCAGCAGGTAGCCGACCAGGAGCAGCGTGGCAGGGAGCATCAGCTGCAGCCACATGCCGCGGCCGGTCATCAGGCCGAAATGCGCGCCGACGAGCGCAACGAACAGCACCGCGGTCGCGATGAACGCCATGCCGGCCCCGATCCGCGGCAGCAGCACGATCAGGTAGAGCCCGATCGCCAGGAACACGCCGGTCTCGGCCCACGGCGCCCACGACGGCACGATGAAGAAGTGCTCCTGCAGGATCGACGACACGGTGTGCGCAAGCGTCAGCACCGGCGCCATGGCGGGCGACACCGGCGTGACCGAGGCGGTGCCGACCCCGGCCGCGGTCGGCCCGATCAGCACGATCTTATCGCGGTACTTGTCGACCGGGATCCTGCCGGTGAAGACGTCGAAGAAGGAGTCCACCGGGAACGCCGGCCGGCCGCCGCGGTCCTTGTAGAAGTAGGTGTGCATCTGCAGCTTCGCGTCGGTCGCGATGCGCAGGTTGGCGAGGCTCACCCCGCGGCCGAGCTCCACGCGCACGTCGGCGACGTCGAGGTTCAGGCTCCTCGCCGCGACGAGCAGCGCTAGCGATGGATAGATCTGATCGAAGTGCGCAAGGACGAGCGGCTCGCCGCGAATGCCGCCGTCGACGTCCAAGCGCGCGTTCAAGTGCCCGATTCCGGCCGCGTGCCGACCGATCTCCGCGATCGGAAAGATCACGCGGGCGGTCGTAGTGAACGGCGGCTCGGGCGAGGCGCCGTCGACATTCGCGATCGCGTTGCGCGTGACGTAGTCCGGCAAATCGCGCTCCGACCGGCCACGCGGGTCGCCGAGCTCGAACAGCATCGGCAAGAGCACGTTGCCCGCCCGCTGGTAGCTGCGGGCCAGCTTGCGGTCGGTGTTCAGCGCCTGCTCCGCCTCGGCGAGGATTGCGCCGATCCGCGCGAGCGGGGCGCCCAGGTCGAGCCCGCCGCGGTTGGGTACCGCGCGCTGGTACTCGGCGAGCAGCGAGTTCACGTATACGAGTCCCGGGTCACGCTGCGGCTCGGTGAGGAACACCACGCTGCCGATCGCTTTCGCGGCTGCGCCGGCGAGCTGTTCGGTAAGCCGCGCGTGCACGTCGCGCGGCCACGGCCAGCGGCCGATGTTCTGGATGCTCGCGTCGTCGATCGCGATCACCGCGATGCGGTCGCTCGGCGTGCGATCGGTTGCGCGCACGCCGAGGTCGTACGCCTTGCGCTCGAGGCTCCGGATCAGATCGGAGGAGCCGGCGACGGCGAAGGCGAGCGTCACCGCCAGGCCGAGGAACCAATCCTTCCTCCAGAATGCAGCCTTCTGCACCGAGCCCGATCCCCGAATGATGTTGTTGTCGTTATGCGCAGCCGTCGTGCGACATCAGCGGCATTCTACGCCCCCGGTTCCGCGCCCCTGCCGCGGCCGCGCCGCGGGCGGGCGCTGGCGCTCCGCCGCGACGCCCGCGGCTCGTAGGGTACGGCCGGATGTCCGCGAAAACCGGCCTGGACCGTCGATCAACCGCGCATCCGCGCTATTGGTTCGCTAAGTCCCTGAAGAAACAGCAGCATAATGCGCATTCTTACAGTCGGATATGAATTTAGTCAAATTTTTGCCGAGGTGTCGTCCGGCGGGCCCGCGGCCGTCGGGGGCTGCGGCGGCCCGCCGGACGCACGCCTGATCGATACCGAGGGGGAATGGCACCGGCCGGGGCCGCACGGCGCAGGCCGGACGCGCCGGGGCCGCGTGCCTGAGGGCGGCGCGGAGAAGCGGCGTGGAGAAGCAGGCCGGGGCGCGACTTCAGTTGCCGAGAAGCGTCCCAACGCCGAGACCGAGCTGGCGGGCGAGGTCGGCGGCGCCGATCTTCTTGGTCTCCTCGCCTTTTGCCTTGAGCACCTCGACGCGGCCGCCTTGGGCGGTGACGAAGAAGCTCGACGCAGTAACCTCGGACACCTCCCCGACCTTGCCCTTCACCGCTCCGAACGTGCGGAACGGGTGCCTGCGGCAGTCGAAGAGCTGGATCCGCTGGCCGCCGAGCGTCGTCCAGGCGCCCGGGGCCGGGTCGCAGCCGCGGATCAGGTTATGGACGAAGTCGACGTGGTTGTGCCAGTTGATCTTCGCTTCGGGCGCGCGGCACCAGCCCTCATAGGTCGCCTGGCGCTCGTCCTGCACGGACTCGGTGTGCTTGCCCGCCATGACCAGATCGGCCGCCTCCAGCATGGCGGCGACGCCCATCGGGAACAGGCGGTCGAAGTACACGCTGCCGAGCGTGTCGTCCGGCCCGATCGGCGTCTCCTTTTGCAGGATCACCGGACCTCGTCGAGGCCCTCGTTCGGCCGGAAGATCGTGAGGCCGGTGCGGGTGTCGCCGCGGATGATCGGCCAGTTGATCGACGACGGGCCGCGGTATCTCGGCAGAAGCGACGGGTGGTACTGGATCGTGCCCCGCCTCGGCAGATGCGTGAGCGAGTCGGGCGCGAACTGCAGCACGTAGGCCATGACGCCGAGGTCGACGGCTAGCCCCTTCAGCGCATCGTGCGCCTCGGAACTGCGCAGCGAGGCGAACTGCAACACCCCGACACCCTTCGCTGCCGCTGCCGTCTTCAGCGGGTCGACCTTCGCGCCCTCCTTCTCCGGCGCGCAGAATACGCCCGCCACCTCGTCCCCGCGCGCGACGAACGCCTCGAAGACGGCTTTGCCGAACTCCTGCTGCCCGATGATGGCGATTCGCATGAATAGACCTCAGGCTGCCTTCTTCGGCGGCGCGCTGAAGGCGCCGGCCTTGCGCAGCGACTCGATCCGCGCTGCGTCGTAGCCGAGCACCTCCTTCAGCACCTCGTCAGTGTGCTCTCCGAGAGTCGGCGAGCGCCGGATCGCCGCCGGCGAGGCCGAGAGCTTGATCGGCATGCCGACGTTCCACCACCTGCCGCGCTGCGGATGGTCGAGTTCGACCCACATGTCGCGCCCGCGCACGTGCTCGTCGTTGGCAAGGTCCTGGGTCGACATGATCGGGCCGCATGGCACGTCGAGCGGATTCAGGATCGCCATCAGCTCGCGCTTGGTGTAGTTCTCGGCGAACTTGTTGATCAGCGTCCACATCAGCGCCTGGTTCTTGCGCCGGTCGGCGATGGTGGCGAAGTGCGCGTCGCCGGCGAGGTCGGGCATGCCGAGCTCGGGACCGATGCGCTTCGCTAGCGCGTTCCACACCGCCTCCTGCACGACGATGTAGAGCCAATCGTTGGCACCGTGCGGCTTGCAGTGGATCGCGTTGCCAAGCTGCCCGCCTCCGGAGTCGTTGCCGGCGCGCGGCACCTCGCCCATGCCCTGGTAGGTGGGCACCGAGTACTCCGCCAGCTCGCTGCGCATGAGGCGCTGGTGGTCGCGGAACTTGACGCGGCAGAGATTCATCACCCCGTCCATCATCGCCACCTCGACGTACTGCCCCTGCCCGGTGCGCTCGGCCTGCCTGAGCGCCGCGAGCAGCCCAATCGCGAGGTGCAGGCCGGTGCCCGAGTCGCCGATCTGGGCGCCGGTGACGAACGGCGGGCCGTCCGGTACGCCGGTGGTGCTCATCGCCCCGCCCATCGCCTGCGCCACGTTCTCGTAGGCCTTGAAGTCGGCGTAGGGGCCGGTCGAGCCGAAGCCCTTGATCGAGCCCATCACGATCTTCGGATTGATCTCGTGGATCTTCTCCCACGAGAAGCCGAAGCGGTCGAGCACGCCCGGACCGAAGTTCTCCATGACGATGTCGCACTTCGCGAGCAGGTCGACGAAGATCCGCTTGCCCTCGGCCGACTTCATGTTCACGGTGATCGACCGCTTGTTGCAGTTGAGCATCGTGAAGTAGAGGCTGTCGGCGTTCGGCACGTCGCGCAGCTGCCCGCGCGTCGCGTCCCCCTGCGGGTTCTCGAACTTGATCACGTCGGCGCCCATCCAGGCCAGGAGCTGCGAGCAGGTCGGCCCGGCCTGCACGTGCGTCATGTCGAGAATTCGTACCCCCTTCAGTGCTTCCATGCTGATCTCCGATGACTTGGCGCCGGGCGAAGGATCACCCGCCTGCGCGCGAATCCCGCCTACTTCCTCTTGGCCGCCTGCGGATTGAGGTTGGTGATGCGCCCGCTCTCGGTGCCGGCGGTCTCGTCGATGACCGCGTTGATGAGCGTGGGCCGGCGCGTGCGGATGGCTTCGTCCATGCCCTTGCGCAGTTCGTCCCGCGTCGTGGCGTGCACGCCCACGCCGCCGAACGCATCGATCAGCTTGTCGTAGCGCGCACCCTTGACGAACACGGTGGGCGCCACGTCGGACCCGCCGGCGGGGTTGACGTCGGTGCCGCGGTACACGCCGTTGTTGTTCATGACCACCACACAGACCGGCAGGTTGTAGCGGCAGATGGTCTCGACTTCCATGCCGGAAAAAGCCGAACGCGCTGTCGCCCTCGATAGCGATGACCGGCCTGCCGGTCAAGACGGCGGCGGCGACCGAGAACCCCATGCCGATGCCCATGATGCCCCAGGTGCCCACGTCGAGGCGCCTGCGCGGCCGATACATGTCCACGATGCTGCGCGTGAAGTCTAGCGCGTTGGCGCCCTCGTTGATGAGGTAGGCGTCCGGGTTGGCCTTGACCACGTCGCGCACCACGGCGAGCGCGCTGTGGAAGCTCATCGGCGTCGGGTCCTTGGCGAGGATCTCGGCCATCTTGGCGATGTTCCTGGTCTTGCGCTCGGCGATGGCGGCGAGCCAGTCCGCCGGCGGGCGGGGCCAGCCGGCGCCGATGCCGGCGAGCAGTGCCGACACGCAGGATCCGATGTCGCCCACTACCGGTGCGTCGATGCGCACGTTGCTGTCGGCCTCCTGCGGGAAGATGTCGACCTGTATGAACCTCTGGCCGCCCCAATCCTTGGGGCCCTTGCCGCCCCAGGTCTTGCCCTTGCCGTGCGAGAGCAGCCAGTTGAGGCGGGCGCCGATCAGCATCACCACATCGGCCTCGGGCAGCACGTACGAGCGCGCGGCGGCGGCGGACTGCTCGTGTGTGTCCGGAAGCAGCCCCTTCGCCATGGACATCGGCAGGTAAGGGATGCCGGTCCGCTCGACGAGCGCCTGGATATCGGCGTCGGCCTGTGCGTAAGCCGCACCCTTGCCGAGGACGATGAGCGGGCGCTTGGCTCCCTCGAGGAGGCTCAGCGCACGCTGCACCGCCTCCGGTGCCGGAATCTGACGTGGTGCCGGATCGACCACCTTGATCAGCGAACTCCTCCCGGCCGCTGCATCCATGGTCTGCACGAAGAGTTTCGCCGGCAGGTCGAGATAGACGCCGCCCGGCCGGCCGGAGACTGCGGCACGAATCGCGCGCGCGACGCCCACGCCGATGTCCTCGGCGTGGAGCACGCGGAACGCCGCCTTGCAGAGCGGCCGGGCGACGGCGAGCTGGTCCATCTCCTCGTAGTCGCCCTGCTGCAGGTCGACGATCTCGCGCTCGCTCGAACCGCTGACGAGGATCATCGGAAAGCAGTTGGTGGTGGCGTTGGCGAGCGCGGTCAGGCCGTTCAGGAAGCCGGGCGCGGAGACCGTAAGGCAGATGCCCGGCTTCTGCGTGAGAAAGCCGGCGATGGCAGCGGCGTTGCCTGCGTTCTGCTCGTGGCGGAACGAGATGACACGTATGCCCGCGGCCTGTGCCTTGCGGGCGAGATCGGTGATCGGGATTCCGGGCAGACCGAAGATGGTGTCGATGCCGTTGAGTCTGAGCGCATCGATGACCAGGTGAAACCCATCGGTCAGCGTTTGCACCTCGTCGGCGACTTGGGGTTCTGTCACGGCTCCACCCATGCGGGCCTCCTACTGCCGGTCGTGAAGAAGCGCTCGGACAATGAGGACCTTATGGTAGTGACTCGGTCGCCCCGCGAGCCTTGACTGCGGTCAAGGTTCCGGCTTAAATCGACGCGGCAAACCCTGGTCGGGATCGTGCACGAGCATGCTCCTGCGGGACGCTTGCGTAGCGTAGCGCGCGCCGCAGACTCACTCCTCATCGCAACGGTAGCCACTCACTGCAGCGGTTCCTGGAATGTCCGCCGTCCTGACCTGCCATCCGCAGCGCAACGCGCTGCGCCTCGAGCTGAGGCAGAACCAGGTCCTGCGCGGCGTGCCGCAGCCGGCGTGGGACCAGCTCGAGCCGCGCGTCGAGATCGTCGAGTTCCGCAAGGGCGAGCTGCTGGTCAGGCAGGGCAGCCGCGAGATGGAGCAGTTCTTCATCCTCGGCGGCATTCTCAAGCGCGTGGTCTCCAACCCCGAGGGCAAGGAGATGATCCTGCGCTTCGCCGCCGAGGGTGACATGGACACGTCTTACGCGGCGTGGCGGCTCAAGACGCCGGTGCCCTATTCGATCGTCGCGGTCACCAAGGTGCGGGCGGCGAAGCTGCCGATGCCGCACTGGGTCGAGTTTCTCGAGCGGCAGCCGGAGGTGAAGGCGCGCTTCGAGTACGAGGTGATGCGCCTGATGTCCGAGGTGATGGCGCACACGATCACGCTGCATCTGCTCGATGCGCCGGGCCGCCTCGCGCGCTTCCGCCGCAAGCACGCCGAGCTCCTTGGGCGCATCCCGAACAAGGAGCTCGCCTCGTACCTCAACCTGAGTCCCGAGACGCTCTCGCGCCTGAAACAGCGCGAGCACCAGCCGGCCTGAGCGGCGGTCTTTCCCGCCGCCGCTGGCTACCGCCGCGGCCGCCGGAAGGTGCGCAGCTCCGAGTGCACCTCGCCGACGCCGGCGACCGACTTCGCCACGCGTGCCGCGGCCTTGCGCTCGGCGTCGGTGCCGACCATGCCGCGCAGCACGACCTTCGGGCCGTCGGCCGCCACCGTCACCTGGACATCGGCGGTCTCCTCGTGCGCCATAAACGCCGCGCGCACCCGCGCCTCGAGCGCGAGGTTGTCGAGGATCGCGCGCGAGGCGGGCGTCTGCTGGAACTCGGGTCGCCGCGCGAGCCCGACGACCTGCTCGACGCAGCTCGCGATCGAGACGCGCTCGGTGTTCAGCGTGAGGTCATAGAGCATCGGGTCGCCCCACTTCACGTGGAAGCGGCGCTGCATCGCCGCGGCGTGCGCCTCGTCGCTCTTCCTCGATCTCCTCGCGGATGAAGCTCTCGTCGTCGGTGTCCAGGCGCCGCATCAGCGAGCGCACGCGCGCCTCGAACGGCGCGCAGACGCGCACGCACGGAATGTGCGGCACCGGGCGCAGGAGCAGCGTCGAGCCCCATCCGCGGATGAGGACGTTGCCGCCCTGGGCGAGCGCCAGCACCTCCTCGGCGGTGTAGACCGCGATCTCCGCCTGGCTGGTCGAGAGCCGCTCGATGATGCTCGCCTTGCCCTCGCGCAGGCGCTGCAGCAGGCTCTTCTTCACGCTCATCTTGTCGGCCACGCGGTCCACGATCTCGTGGCCGACCGAGGCGATGCCCAGGGCCTGGGCGAGGCCGGCGGCGACCTCCGAGCCGCGCGTGCCGACTTCCATCGTCATGGCGATCACCGGCATGACGAGGCCTGCGGGACGCGAGGGGGGCAGAGGCCGCTGCGCGGCGCCTCCGGTTGCTCCCGCATCCCGCGGAAAGCGATGCCTGCGGCGTCGGTTTCATCCTAGTGTCCTCCCCGCGCGCGCTTGAGGCCCGCGGCGATCATCGGCCAGAACAGCAGCACCAGCGCGAGGGTGGTGATGCCGCCGACCAGCGCATTCGAGAAGAAGATCGACATCGCGCCCTGCGACATCAGCATCGACTGGCGGAACGAGTCCTCGGCGCGGTCGCCGAGCACGAGCGCGAGCACCAGCGGAGCAAGCGGGTAATCGAGCTTGCGCAGCACGTAGCCGGCGACGCCGAAGAGCAGCATGAGATACACGTCGGCGACCGAAGTGTGCACGGTGTACGCACCGATCGCGCAGATCACCAGGATCACCGGCGCGATGATCGCGAACGGCACGCGCAGGATGGCAGCGAACAGCGGCACGCAGGTGAGCACCACGATCAGGCCGGCGATGTTGCCGAGGTACATGCTCGCGATCAGGCCCCAGACGAAGTCCCGCTGCTCGACGAACAGCAGCGGCCCGGGCTGAAGCCCCCAGATGAGCAGGCCGCCAAGCAGCACCGCCGCAGTCGGCGAGCCGGGTACGCCGAGCGTGATCATCGGCAGCAGCGCGCTCGTGCCCGCGGCGTGCGCGGCAGTCTCCGGCGCGACCACACCTTCCACCTTGCCGGTGCCGAACTTCTCGCCGTCCTTCGAGAAGCGCTTCGCCACGCCGTAGCTCATGAACGAAGCCGGTGTCGCGCCGCCGGGCACGATCCCCATGAAGCAGCCCACTGCCGAGCTGCGCAGCGAAGTGATCCAGTAGCGCGGCAGCTCCTTCCACGTCTCGGAGCACCACGCGCGGGCTGAGCTTCGCGCGCGTGCCCTTGAAGAACAGGCCCTCCTCGAGCGTAAGCAGGATCTCGCCGATGCCGAACAGCCCGATCACCGCGATCAGGAAATCGAAGCCTTTCAGCAGGTCGGTGAAACCGAAAGTCAGACGCAGCTGGCCGGTGACGGTGTCCAGGCCCACGGTCGCGAGCCCGAAACCGACCATCATCGACACCACGGTCTTCAGCGCCTGGCCGCGGCTCATGCCGACGAAGGCGCAGAAGGTGAGCAGGTAGACCGAGAAGAACTCGGGCGGGCCGAACTGCAGCGCGAAGCTCGCCACGACGGGCGCGAGGAAGGTGATCAGCAGCACCGCGACGAAGGCCCCTATGAATGACGAGGTGAACGCGGCGGTGAGCGCGGTGCCGGCGCGGCCCTGCTGCGCCAGCGGATAGCCGTCGAACGTCGTCGCGACCGACCACGGTTCGCCCGGGATGTTGAAAAGGATCGAGGTGATTGCGCCGCCGAAGAGCGCCCCCAGTAGATGCACGAGAGCATGATGATCGCCGAGGTCGGCGGCATCGTGAAGGTGAGCGGCAGCAGGATCGCGACGCCGTTCGCGCCACCGAGCCCCGGCAGCACGCCGATGACCACGCCGAGCAGCACCCCGACGAACATCAGCATCAGGTTGAACGGCGTCAGCGCGACGCCGAAGCCGTCGAAGAGGTAGCCGATCTCTGCCACGCCCGTTGCCTCCTGGCAACTCTAGAACGTATCTCAAAATGAGAATGCAACCGCGAAAAACGGGATCTACAAGGGGTCGCCCCTTGTCCGTTCCGGGACATACGAGGGGCAATTTGCCCCTTGTTCGTACGACCTCAGTTGACGAAGAAGCACGGCCGCGATTCTGAGATGGCTTCTGGTTGTCGTGCCTGCGGTGTGTCACGGAGCTCCGCCCGCGCGGGCGCCGCCGCGCAGCGCTCCGGTCAGTCGAGTCCGAGCAGCGCCTCGAGCGGCCCCTTCGGCAGCGGCACCAGGAACCAGACCTCGAAGAGCAGGAAGAACACCACGCTCACGCCGAGCGCGACCGGCACCGTCTTGAACCAGGTGTAGCGTCCGAGCCAAAGCATGAAGAACGCGATGTAGACGGTCGAAGAGACGTAGATGCCGATCGTGCCGACCCCGACCACGTACAGGATCGACGGCACCAGCATCTTGAACACGAGCAGGATCTGCCCGCGCGAGACGAACATCTCGCGCGCCTTCGCCTTGTCCCACAGCGCCCGCACGAAGATCACGGCGGTGGCGAGGCAGATGAGCAGCCCGATGTAGAACGGGAAGTAACCCGCCTGCGGGCCCTCGATGCCCCAGCCCGCGCCGATGCGGTTGCCGTCGTAGGCGGCGATCGCGCCGAGCAGGAAGATCAACGCCGCGACGGCGAGCTCGAGCGTGCGGGTCGACGCGGCGGAACGGTCGTGCGAGTGCTTGTCGCTCATGCAGGATGGTCCGCAAGCCGCGGAGCGGGCATCGGCGCCCGCCGCGCGGCCCGGGGAAGATCGCTGTGGCCCGCTACTTGCTGGCGGCGAGGAACCCCGCCTCCTTCATGAGCTGCATGTGGCGCTGCTCCTCCTTCGCCACCCAATTCTTGTACTGGTCGCCGACCATGGTGGTCTGGTTGAACGCGCCTTTCTCCATGAATTCCTTCCACTCGGGCAGGCCGCGCACCTTCTCGAGCAGGTCGGAGTAGTACTTGACCTGGTCCGCGGTGACGCCGCCGGCCATGAAGATGCCGCGCAGCATCAGATAGTCCATGTCGACCCCGGCCTCTTTGCAGGTCGGGATGTCGCTCCAGGCCGAGTCGCCGGCGACCTTGCCCTTGTAGATCAGCCGCTCGTTGTCGAACACGCAGAGCGGCCGCACCTTGCCGGCGCGCCAGTTGGCCACCGCCTCGATCGGGTTGTTGACCGTCGAGTCGACGTGCTTGCCGACGAGCTGCGTGTTGACCGCACCACCGCCCTTGAACGGGATGTAGGTGAACTTGGCGCCGCTCTGCTTCTCCAGCGCCACGGTGATGATCTGGTCTTCCTGCTTGGAGCCGGTGCCGCCCATCTTGAACTTGCCGGGTCCGGCCGCCTTCGCCGCCGCGACGTACTCCTTCGCGGTCTTGTACGGCGTCTCGGCATTGACCCACAGCACGAACTGGTCGAGCGCCATCATCCGGACCGGCGTCAGGTCCTTCCAGTTGAACGGCACGCCGGTCGCTAACGGGGTAGTGAAAAGGTTCGAGAGGGTGATGATGATCTTGTGCGGGTCCCCCTTCGCGCCCCTTCACCTCGAGGAAACCCTCGGCGCCGGCGCCGCCGCCCTTGTTGATGACCACCATCGACTGCTTCATCAGGTTGTGCTTCTGCACCAGACCCTGGATCAGGCGTGCCATCTGGTCGGCGCCGCCGCCGGTGCCGGCAGGAACGATGAACTCGACGGTCTTGGTCGGCTCCCAGGCCATCGCCGGGCTGCCCGCGAGCGCGAGCGCGGCTGAAAGCGCGGCCGCCCTTAGAATCAGTCTGCGTTGCATATGCTCCTCCACCTTTTGGTCGATTGGACGGGCTGCGGCCAGTCTGCCCGGTTGCCGGGGTCGGACACCGAAAGCCCCACAGCCTTCCCGGCCATGGAATTGTGGGCCAGAACCCGATCTTGCGCCGTTGACCCCGGTCAACAATTGCCGGCCGGCCCGTACGGCGACGCTTACCGGTGCACCAGCACTGGGACGTCGGCGTGGGTCAGCACCTTCTGGGTCTCGCTGCCGAGCAGCACCGCCGAGACGCCGCGGCGGCCGTGCGAGGCCATGTAGATCAGGTCGCACCTGCGCTTCTTCGCGATCTTGAGTATCGCGTCGGCCGGAAAGTCGTTCGTCACGCTCACGGTCTCGCACGGGACCCGGGCCTTCTCGGCCGCCCGCTGGATGATCGACAGGTACTGCTCGGCCGTGCGCTCGATCTGCTTCGCGTGCGCTTGCGGGGTCATGTAGCCGACCGGCAGGAAGTGCCGGTACACGATCGGCGTTGCGGTCGGGGCCGCGAACAGCCCGGTGACGCGCGCGCCGATCGCCTTGGCGAGCGCGACGCCGCCGGCGATCGCGCGGCGCGAGAGGTCGGACCCGTCGGTCGGGATGAGGATGTGCTTGAACATGGCGGATGCGCCTATTTCACGTACGGCAGGACCCAGATCAGCATGCCGAGGACGTAGCACACGGCGGCCGCGACCAGTGTGAAGGGTACGCTCCAGGCGAGAAACTCGCGCAGCGACACCTTGCGGCTCTCCTCTCGCTCGCAGATGTTCAGCGCCACGTACAGCGCAGGCGCACCGGCCACCGTCAGGTTGCTGCCGAGCGTCCCCGACCACACCAGCATCCACCACAACGGCCAGGGCGGCACGCCGGCGGATTCGAGATCGCGGATCGTGTAGAGGAAGGTGAGGATGTAGGCGTCGTGCTCGACGATGCCGACGATCGGCACGGTCACCCAGTAGAGCAGCGTCGCCCCGAGCGCCAGGTTCTCGCGGAACAGCGGAATGAGCAGGTGCGCGAGATCCTCCAGGATCTTCATCTTCTCCAGCCCGCCCACCAGCGCGAACAGCGCCACGTAGAAGAACACGGCGCGCCAGTCGAGCTCCTGGATGATCTCCTCGAAGCTCGGCGACTTGACCCGCTCGCCGGCGAGCTCGAGCACGAGCACCAGCGTCACAGCACCGGTGAGGGCGATGAAGCCGAGCTTCACGTCGAGCGCCTCGCGGAACGCCATGCCGACCACGGTGAGCAGGAACCACGCGACGACGATCCCGGCGAACACCGGATCGGGGATGTTCGATGCGATGTCCGCCTGCGCGGCGCCGAGCGAGCGCCGCTTGCCGCGGAAGCCGTACGCATACATCGCACCGAGCGTGATCGCGAACGTGACCATCAGTATCGGGAACGACGACGGCCGGCCGAACTGCCAGATGAAATCCATGAACTCCGCGCCGGACACGCTGTGCAGCATCTGCGGCGGCAGGTCGCCGAGCAGGAGCGCGGTGCCCATGAAGTTCGCGCTGAACCCGATCATCAGGATCACCGGCGTAAGCGGCAGCCGCATCGCGCGGGCGAGTGGAATCGCCACCGGCGCCAGCATCAGGATGGTGACGACGTTGTCGACGAACATCGAGATCACGCCGGCCAGGACCGAGAGCACCATCACCAGCAGGCCCGGGTGCCCGCCCGACAGGCGCAGCGCCTGCACCGAGAGCCAGCCCGGCAGGCCGGTCTTGCCGAAGTAGCCGGCGATGATCCAGATGCTCACCAGGATCGCCATCACGTTCCAGTCGACGAAGCCGAAGGCGTCGACCTCGGTCATCACGCCGATCCAGATCATCACGGCGACGCCGGTCAGCGCCGCCACGGTGCTGTCGATCTTGTTGCTGATCACCACGATGATCGTGATGACGAACACGGTGAGCGCGGCCCACGCCATCGGTTCCATCGCCTGCCGATCTCCTTTTGCGTTCCGTCTGCGCACGCCGCGGCCACGCGGCGGGCGCCGGGCCTCGCTTTCCGTTTCGGCCGCGCGGCGGTCGCGCGCGCGCGGTCAGAACAGTCCGATCACCTTGCCGTCGACGAGATCGATTTTCTCCGCCCCCGGCGCCTTCGGCAAACCCGGCATCGTCATGATGTCCCCGCACACCATCACGACGAACTCTGCGCCGGCCGCAAGCCGCACTTCGCGTACGTTGATCGAGTGACCTTCGGGAGCGCCGCGCAGCTGGGCGTCGGTCGAGAACGAGTACTGCGTCTTCGCGATACATACCGGGTAGCGCCCGTAGCCGCCGTCCTGCAGCCTCCTGATCTGCGCGCGCACCTTGGTGTCGGCGGTGACTTCCGAGGCGCGGTAGACCGTCCGCGCGATCTTGCCGACCTTGTCCCAGAGCGGGTCGGCGTCCTCGTAGACGAACTTGACCGCGGTCTTGCGCTGCTCGCACAGACCGACCACCCTGCGCGCGAGATCGGCCGCGCCCTCGCCGCCATTCGCCCAGTGCGAGGCGAGCTCGACCGGCACGCCGAGCTTGGCCATGCGCGACCTGACCAGGTCGATCTCGGCCGCAGTGTCGCTCGTGAACTGGTTGACCGCGACCACGCACGGAATGCCGAAGTTCTTCTGCACGTTCTCGACGTGCCGCTCGAGGTTGACGATGCCCTTGCCGAGCGCCTCGACGTTCTCCGCGGTGAGCGACTTCACGTCGACGCCGCCGTGGTACTTCAGCGCCCGCACTGTGGCGACGATCACCGCCGCATTCGGCCGCAGGCCGGACTTGCGGCACTTGATGTCGAAGGAACTTCTCGGCGCCGAGATCGGCGCCGAAGCCGGCCTCGGTGACCACGTAGTCGGCGAGCTTGAGCGCGCTCTGCGTCGCGATCACCGAGTTGCAGCCGTGCGCGATGTTGGCGAACGGGCCGCCGTGGACGAACGCCGGGTTGTTCTCGAGCGTCTGCACCAGGTTGGGCTGGAGCGCGTCCTTCAACAGCACGGTCATCGCGCCGTCGGCCTTGAGCTCGCGCGCGGTCACCGGCTTCTGGTCGCGCGTATAGCCGACCACGATGTTGCCCAGGCGCTTCTTGAGATCATCGGCCGAGGTCGCGAGGCAGAAGATCGCCATCACCTCGGAGGCGACCACGATGTCGAAGCCGTCCTCGCGCGGAAGGCCGTTCGCCGTGCCGCCGAGGGCGATCACGATGTGACGCAGCGCCCGGTCGTTCATGTCGAGCACGCGCCGCCACTGGATCTGGCGCGGGTCGACGCCGAGCGCGTTGCCGTGGTGGATGTGGTTGTCGAGCATCGCCGCGAGCAGGTTGTTGGCGAGCTGGATCGCGCCGAAATCGCCGGTGAAATGGAGGTTGATGTCCTCCATCGGGACCACCTGGGCATGACCGCCCCCCGCGGCGCCGCCCTTCATGCCGAACACCGGGCCGAGCGAGGGCTCGCGCAGGCAGATCATCGCCCGCTTGCCGATCCGGTTCAACGCATCGCCGAGCCCGACGGTCGTGGTCGTCTTGCCCTCGCCGGCGGGCGTCGGCGTCATCGCGGTGACCAGGATGAGCTTGGCATCGGGCCGGCGCTGGAGGGTATCCAGATACCCGAGCGACACCTTCGCCTTGTAGTGCCCGTAGGGCTCGAGGTGCTCCTCCGCGATGCCGAGCTTCTCGAGCGCAACCCTGGAGATGCGCTGGAGCTTCGCCGCCTGGGCGATCTCGATGTCCGATGGCATGGCTTTCTCCCCGATTGCGTGGCCGACACTATAGGTGTCCGGCGCGCGCGGCCACATTGACGGCGGTCAAGAGGCTCGCGTGCCCGATCGTCGGCGCTCGAACAGCCGGTGCGCATCGGAATAGCACAGCGCGTCGCGCTGGAACGACGCGTAGGCGCCGCAGTGCGCGAGCGCGCGCGCAATCCCGTCAACGCGCCGACCATCTCCGCCGGCGGCAGTCTCTCGCGGTCGGGATAGCCGAGCGAGCAGGCGACCCGCACGCGAGAAGTCGCGAGCGCGCCGAAGCTTTCCACCTCGACGACGCGCGCGCTCGCCGCATCCCAGACGCTGCCGACCACCAGATTGCGCGGGTCCTGATGCAGCTCGCGCCGCCGCCCGACCCCATTTCCCCTGTGCCGCCTCGTCCACCGATCGGTCCTTGCCTTCAGCCGGTCCGGAACTGCGGGAGCGCCGAGCGGCCGGCGTAGCGCGCCGCACCACCGAGCGTCTCCTCGATGCGTACGCATTCGTTCCATTTCGCCATTCGCTCCGAGCGCGCGAACGAACCCACCTTGAGCTGGCCCGCATCCCAGCCCACGGCCAGATGGGCGATGGTGGTGTCCTCGGTCTCGCCCGAGCGCGCCGACACGATCGTGCCCCAGCCAGCGCGCTTGCCCGCCGCGAGCGCCGCGTGCGCCTCGGTGAGCGTCCCGGCCTGGTTGGGCTTGACGAGCACCGCATTGCACGCGCCGGCGGCGGCAGCCGCTTCGACGCGCACGGCCCTCGTGACCAGGAAGTCGTCGCCGATCACCTGCACACGGTGCCCGACCGCGCGCGTGAACCGCGCGAAGCCGCGCTCGTCGTCCTCGGCGAGCGGGTCCTCGATCGAGACGATCGGATAGCGCTCCAGCCAGCCGATCAGGAGCTCGCTCATCGCGTCGCTGTCTAGCTCGCGCGCCTCGAGCCCGAGCCGGTAGCGTCCCTCCCCGCCGAGCTCGGACGCGGCGACGTCGAGCGAGATCGCGACCTGCTCGCCGGGCGCGAAGCCGGCTCGCTCGATCGAGCGCACCAGCATCTCGAGCGCCGCCGCGTTCGAGTCGAACGCCGGCCACCAGCCGCCCTCGTCGGCGATGCCCGCGCGCGCGCCCGCCTCGCCCATGAGCTCGCCGGCGGCGCGATACACCTCCGCGCACATCGCGAGCGCCTCGCCGAAGCTCGTCGCTGCGAGCGGCATCACCATCAGGTCCTGAATGTCGATGCGGCGCCCGGCGTGCGCACCGCCGCCAAAGATCTGGATCTCCGGCAGCGGCAGGCTCACCGGGCCGTCGCCGGCGAGATAGCGGTAGAGCGGCACTCGCTCGGCGGCGGCGGCCGCGTGCGCGCACGCCATCGAGGTCGCGACCAGCGCATTGCCACCGAGCTTCGCGCGTGCCGGCGTCCCGTCCAGCCCGACCAGGATCCGGTCGACGTCGGCCTGGCGCCGCGCATCGACGCCGGCGAGCGCGTGCGCGATCGGCCCGTTCACGTTCGCCACTGCGCGGCCGACGTCGAGCCCGCCGTGCCGCGTGCCGCCGTCGCGCAGATCGACCGCCTCGCGCGAGCCGCGCGAGGCGCCCGCAGGAGCCGCCGCGCGGCCCGACGCGCCGCCGGCCGTGTGCACCTCCACCTCCACCGTCGGGCGCCCGCGCGAATCCCAGATCCGCCGCCCGTGCACGCGCGTGATCGTGCCGTCGGTCATCATGCGAGCGCCCTCCGCCAGACGTCGGCGACGTCCGCCAGCGCGGCCGCAGGCTGCGCCAGCAGCAGCCTCGCCGCGCGCCGCACCCGCGCCTTGTCGCGCTGGTCGGTCACGTACTCCGCCGGCGACTTGCCGTCGACGCGTCCGAGGAAGAGCCCGGGGAGCAGGCGTGCGGTGCGCGCCTCCATCGCCGCGCGCGGCTCCCAGGCCACGCCGTCGAGGTACGCGCGGGCGAGCGACGCGAAGCATTCGAGGTAGCGCTCGCGCCATTGCGGGCGCCACAAGCACTTCAGGAGCAGGTGGTTCAGGCAGAACGCGAGGTCGAACGCGGGATCGCCGTACACCGCGCATTCGGCGTCGAGGAACACCGGGCCGCGCGGTCCGGCGAGGATGTTCTTCGGGCTGACGTCGCCGTGCACCAGCACGAGCTTGTTCGATCGCGTGACCTCGACCAGGGCAAGCAGCGCATCACGCACGTCCGCGTGCGCCGCCGCGGTGGCGACGAGATACGCCTCGAGCCGGATCGGGTAGAAGATGTGGTCGTTCGCGAAGCGCGCGGCGAGCGCGTCGCGCCGCGCCGTCGCGGCATGGATGCGCGCGAGGCGTCCGCCGACCTCGGCCGCGAAGGCCGCGTCGACGCGCCCGTCGCGCAGCTCGGCCTTCCACACCGGATACCGCTCCGGCGGCAGGTACTCCATCGCGAAGAGCCCCGCCACGCGGTCCTCGGCGAGCAGCCGCGGCACCGCGTCGGGCACGATCGCCCCGGCGACCCGCATCCACTCGGCCTCGGCGTGGTTGCGCTCGACCGGCGCGCGCCATTCGGCCGCGACCTTCAGCTTCGCGAGCGCACGCTTGACGCAGAACGTTCGGCCGCCCGCATCGACCCGCACGATGTCGGAGGAGACGCCGCCAGCGAGCGCCTCGACCAGGCGCGGCGCACCGGCCTGCACCAGCCCGAGCCGGTCGAGCGACGCCTCGAGCGGGGTCGCGACGGTCTCCACCGCGGATGCGTCCGCTGCCGGCTCACGCCGCCGCGCGGTCCTCCTCCTTCTGCTGCAGGGCAAAGATCGACGTGTAGCCGCCCGACCAGTCCGGCGGGAGCAGGCACGGCCGCGCGTCGTGGTGCGCCCACTCCGCGCGCTTGCCGCGGATGATCGCCTGGTCCTTCGAGGAGCGGATCGGGTTCGCGGTGTACGGGAACGCGTCGGCCGAGCTGAGCGTGTAGAGGAGCAGCGGTCGGCCGAGGTCCGACAGGTTGCGCGCCGAGTAGTGCAGCGTGCGGCAGTTGTGCAACGTGAGCGAGCCCGCCGGCCCCGGCAGCGCCACCGCTTTCCACGTGTCGAGCCTCGCGGCGTCCTCGGCGCGCAGGCAGCCGATCCAGCGCCCGTCGCGATCGTACTGCGTCGGCATCGGCTCGACGAGGTGGCTCTTCGGCAGCACCTGCAGCGGCCCCTGGTCCATGTCGCAGTCGTAGATGTAGGTGCCGACGGTGATCGGCGAGTAGTTCGTGTGCGGCCAGAACGAGATGTCGTAGTGCCACTTCACCTCCTCGCCGCCCTGCGCCCACTTGAAGTTGAGCTTCGAGTGGTGGAACTTGACGTCGGGCCCGACCAGATCGGCCACGATATCGCCGATGGTCGACTGCGTAACGTAGTCCCAGTAGGCCGGATGCTGGTCGACCGGTGCCGACACCCGGCGCAGCCGCGGCGCGTCGGGCCGGTGGCCGGGCTCGAGGTCCCAGACGGCGTCGGACTTCGTCACCCTGCGGCTGCGCTCGACGAGCTCGTCAGTCGCCGCGCGCAGGCGCCCGATCCACTCCTCCGGCAGGATCTTCTCGAGCAGCAGGTAGCCCTCGGCGAAATAGAACTCCCGCTGCGCCTGGGTCAGCACCCGGGGCGGATGGGACAGCACTTGCTCGGGCGTCATGTCGTGCCTCCTTGCGTTGGCGTTGTGTGCCTGCGCGCCAGCCGCCACGCTGGCGTGGCGCGCCCGGTCCTGCGAATCCGCCGCTGCCGATGGCTAGATCCAGCTGGAAGCTAGCTCAGAAGCGCGGCCGTGCTTGTGCGTGAACTGGGGTCGTACGAACAAGGGGCGAGCCCTTGCAAATCCCCTCTTTCGCGGTGGCATTCTCGTCTCGAGATAGGTTCTACGCGGCCTTTCCCGACCGGGCGACCGGCTGCGGCGCCGGCTCGCCGCCGCGCATGAACATCTCCATCGCGAGCTCGCCGCCGGGCTCGACCACCACGAACTCCTCGTTCGCGTCGGCGACTTGCTCCGGCATCCGCACGAGCGCCTCGATGAGCGCGGTGGAGCCGAGCGTCTCCTCGCAGACGACGCCGCCGAAGCGCCGGTCCATGAAGTCGGCCACCGCCCGCGCGCGGGCGCGGTATTCGTCGAGCTCCTGCTGCGTGAAGCCGACGAGGCAGATCTTGCGGTAGTGCTTGTACTTCATCTCGAACAGGTAGTCGGCGGTCTCCTCGTCGAACTGCTCGACGTAGTCGTGGTAGTCGGCAAGCGGCTCGTCGCGCGCGTCGATCCAGCCCTTGGTGAGGTAGTAGGTGTTCGGGCTCGCGAAGAAGCGCTGCACGTAGCGCTGGTGCGAGCCGAGAAAGATCGCCACGCAGTCGTGGGTACGCGGCACGACGAGCGTGTGCGGCCCCGACTTGACCCCGACCAGGCCGTTGCCGCACAGGCCGTAACCGATGATCACGGTGCTCGGCTCGGGCAGCGCGTCGATCTTCGCCTGTAGCGCCTCGGCGAGTTTCTTCGGCGAGTTGTGCAGCATGACGTCGAGCCATACCGAAGGCACTTCCGCCGGCAGCCGCTTGCCGAGGAGATCCTCCAGCACGGCGCACGAGATCACGACGGTGGGGCGGGACTTGACGGCCGTGTCCATGGCGCTGGCCTCCTATGCTGCGCGCGGCCGCTGCGCCCCGAAGAGCGGGACGCGGCCGCCGAGAACGCCCGATTCGGCGACGATCGAGGGTATCAGATGCTCCTGCCTGGCGGCCATGAGGTGGACGCCGGCGACGCCCGGGATGGCGCGGAGGCGCTGCACGAGCTCGATGCAGATCCGGCGCCCCTCCTCGCGCGCGTCGGCTGCACCCTCCAGGCGCGCCACGATCGTCTCCGGGATGTGCACGCCGGGCACCTTGGCGCGCAGCCAGCGCGCTGTCTTGGCCGATCCGACCGGCCCGACCCCGACCAGAATGCGCACGCGCTCGTGCAGCCCCGCCTCGCGCACGCGCGCCATGTAGCGCTCCAGCCGATCGAGGTCGAAGCAGTACTGGGTCTGCACGAACTGCGCGCCGGCACCGATCTTCTTCGCGAGCCGCACCACGCGGGCGTCGAATGGCGGCGCGAACGGGTTGTCGGCGGCGCCGAGAAAGAGCTGCGGTGCTGCGCCGAGCTTGCGCCCGGAAAGGAAACGCGCCTCGTCGCGCATCGTGCGCGCGGTGACGAGCAGCGACACCGCGTCGAGGTCGCCGACGTGCTTCGCCCCGGGATGGTCGCCGTTCGCCACGTTGTCGCCGGTCAGGCAGACCACGTTCCTCACGCCGAGGGCGGCGGCGCCGAGGATGTCGCCCTGGATGGCGATGCGGTTGCGGTCGCGGCAGGAGATCTGCATCACCGGCTCGCAGCCCGCCTGGAGAAGCAGCACCGACACGCCGAGGCTCGACATGTGGCAGTTCGCGCCGGAGCCGTCGGTCACGTTGAGGGCGTCCACGCAACCGGCGAAGGGCGCGAGCCGGGCGTGCACGTCGGCCGGATCGGCGGAGTCGGGCGGGGAGAACTCGGCGGTGACCACGAACGCGCCGGATTCCATCAGCCGCTCGAGCGCGCTCGCCGCGCGCGCGCGCGGCGCCGGCGGCGCCGCACGCGCCGCCTCGTCGCTGCCGGCGATCACCCGCAGCCAGCTCGAGCGCCCGACGAGGTTGTGCTCCACCGGCGGATTGGGCTCCGCGGGCAGCACCCCGGCGGCCATCTTCCGGCTCCCATGCCAGCCCTCGACCCAGACGCAGCGCACGTCCGGCTTCACCTCGCAGGTGCCGTCCGGCCGCACGCCTCCGCACGGGCCGTTGCGCACCTGCTTCGGGCAGTTCATCGGGCAGGACATGCCGGTCACCGAGAGCGCGCAGCGCCCGCACATCTTGCAGTCGAAGAGGAAGCTCTTGACCGCGCGCTCGGCGGCCGCGAGCGGACGCTCGAGCCGCTCGAGGCCCATCGCCCGGGCGAGCGGCCTGAGCGCGCGCAGCGCGCCCGCGAGCGCATCGTACGCCCGCTCGAGCAGCCCTGCGTTGCGCACTGCCCACTTTCGCATGACGAGCATGGCCTGATTCCCCCTAGACCGTCGCGAACGCCTCGGGCGAGGGCGCGAGCGCGGTGTGCGTGACGAAGAGATCCTGGAAGTCGAGGCGCGCCGAGAGCTCGAGCACCCGCAGCCGCTTCGCGAGCGCCGCGGCGCGCCGCCGGTGGCTCCGGCTGAAGAGCGCCATGCGCGCGCCGTCGCCCGCCGCGTTGCCGATCGAGCGGATACGCTCGACCGGGACCGGGGGACGAGCCCGATCTTGAGGATGTCCTCCGGCTCGAGATGGTTGCCGAAGGTGCCGGCGAGGTAGATGCGGTCGATCCGTTCGACGCCGCTCTCGGCGAGCAGGATCTCGATGCCCGCGCGCAGCGCCGACTTGCCGAGCTGCACGCTTCTCACGTCCTGCTGGGTGAGGACGATGTCGCGCCCGGTTCGCGTGTAGGGGGCTGCAACGAGCACGAGCTCTTCGGCGCGACCGTTGGCCGATCCGCGCAGCTGCGGGTGCCGTCCGGCCTCCGCGAGTGCGCCGTCCTCGCCCACGATCCCGCTCGCCACGAACGCCGCCACGCTCGAGATCACGCCGGAGCCGCACAGGCCGATCGGCCGCGGATCGCCCTTGCCGTCGGGCTCGCGGATCGCCGCCCAGCGGATCCGCCCGGACGGCTCCACCCAGGTGCGCTCGATCGCGCCGGGGGCCGCACGCACCCCGCAGCGGATGTGCGCCCCTTCGTACACCGGTCCGGTCGCGCACGAGGTTGCCGTGAGCACGCCCTCGTGCGCGAGCACGACCTCGCCGTTGGTGCCGACGTCCACCAGCAGGTGCGTGCCGCGGTAGAACTCGGCGCCGCGGGTGAGCACGGCGGCGAGCGTGTCGCCGCCGATGTAGCCCGCGATCGACGGGAACACGAACACGCGCGCGCGCGGCAGGATCTCCAGCCCGAGCTGCGCCGCCTCGGTCTCCACGCCCTCGGCCCACACCGGCAGGTACGGCCCGCGTCCGAGGGGCTCCGGATTCACGCCGAGCAGGAGGTGCTGCATCGTCGGGTTGCCGACCGCCACCGCGTCGACGATGTCGCCGCGTGGCACGCCGGCCTCGGCCGCCGCCTCGGCGATCAGCCGGTTGAGCTCGGCCACCAGGAGCCGCCGCATCTCGGCGAGCGCGTCCGGATCCTTCTGGATGTGCGTCATGCGCGAGATGACGTCCTCGCCGTAGATCGCCTGCGGATTGCCGGCGGTGCGCATGGCAACGATGGCACCGGCCGCGAGATCGCACAGGAAGACCACGATCGAGGTCGTGCCGACGTCGATCGCCGCGCCGTAGAGCGCCTGCGCGCGGCCGCTCTGCAACCCGAGCACGCGCCGCTCCTGGTAGAGCGTCGCGGTGACCTCGCGCGCGCCGTCGAAGCCGGGCCGGGTGGAATACTCGGCCAGCACCTCCACCGGCAGCGCCACCGACTTGCGGCGCGCGGCGCGCGCGATCGCGCCCCTCAGGCGCTCGGCGAGCGTGCGCAGCGGCTCGCTATAGGCGCCGGGCACCTCCGCGCTCACCCGCGCGACCACCGGCCGCGGCTTGACCTGGGTCACCGTGTAGGGCTTGCGCGGCGCGCTGCGCACCGCCTGGCTCTCCGGCGGCACCGAGAGCGCGAGGTCGCCGCGCACCTCGCACAGGCAGGCCAGACGGTAGCCGCGCGCCTCGCCGCCTGGCGGCAGCAGCGCGCGCTCCTCGTCCGAAAGCGGCGTCAGGGCGTCCGGCGCGGAAGCCTCCGCATCCACCTCGATCAGGCAGCTGCCGCACTTCCCGCGCCCGCCGCAGACGGACTTGATGCCGACCCCGGCCTTCCACGCCGCGGCAAGCAGCCGCTCGCCCCGCCGGACTTCCGCGGCGCGCGAGTCGGGATGGAAGGTGACGCGCGGCATCGGCGATCGACCCCGGGTGCGGAACGCCTCCTCAGGCGGCGACGCGTCCGGCCTGGAACGCCTCGATGAACCCCATGCAGTACTCGTCGCGCCCGAACACCGCGCGTGCGGCATGCATGGCCGACACGAGCTGCGCGTCGGTCGGATCGATGATCGCGGCGTCCATGCCGCGGCTCATCGCGGCGACGAGGAAGGTGCGGTTGACGAGCTTGCGCGCCGGCAGGCCGTGCGACACGTTGGTGAGGCCGCAGATCGTGTGCACCCCGGGGTAGCGGCGCATGATCTCGCCGATCGCCTCGACGGTCACCTGCGCCGAGGCCGAGTCGGTGCCGAGCGGGAAGACCAGCGGATCGACGTAGATGTCGTCGAGCGCGATCCCCGCGCGCGTGAGCCGCTCGACGAGCTCGGCGGCGAGCGCGACCTTGCCGTCGACGCTGGTCGCGGGGGTCCCCTCGCCTTGGCAGAGGGCGACCAGCTTCGCGCGGTGCTCGAGTGCGAGCGCGAGGACGCGGTCGAAGCGCTCGCGCTCGAGGTTGATCGAGTTGATCATCGGCGGCCGCGTCGTCAACCGCGGCAGCGCCGCGGCGAGCGCCGCCGGGTCGGGCGAGTCGAGGCACAGCGGCTTGTCGGTCACCGCCTGCACCGTGTCCACCAGCCAGGCCAGCAGCTCGGGCTCGCGTCCCGGGAAGGTGCCGCCGTTCACGTCGATGTAGTCGGCGCCGGCGGCGGCCTGGTCGATCGCCTCGCGCTGGATCGCCGCGGCGTCCATCGCCTCGAGCGCGGCGCGGATCGCCTTGCGCGAGGCGTTGATCCGCTCGGCGACGATCAGCATGGTCAGGTGTATTTCCCGTACTTCCTGATCGCGCGCGACATCGCCCAGACGTTCTCCACCTTGCAGTAGTCGGTGATGCTGTTCGCGCTCGAGATCATGTAGCCGCCGCCCTTGCCGACGCGCTCGATGCGGTCCTTCACCTCGGCCTCGACCTCGGCCTCGGTGCCGCGCGGCAGCGTGTAGTCGAGGTCGATGTTGCCGACGATGCACACGCGCTCGCCGTACCTCGCCTTCAACTGGTTGATGTCCATCGCCGAGGGCTGCACCGGGTGGATGCCGCTCATGCCGAGCTGGACCAGCCCGTCGAGGATCGGGAACAGGTTGCCGTCGCTGTGGAAGATCCACGGCTTGCGGATCTCGTTCGCGACCATCATCTGGTAGGGCCTGAAGAACTCCTCCCACATTTCCATGTTGATCCACGGCGCCTTGGTGTCGGCGTGGTCGTCGTTCGCCCAGATGAAGTCGAAGTCCATCTTGTTGAGATGCTGCACCACGCGCGCGGACCACTCCGAGAAGCGGCGGTGGATCTCCTTCACGAGATCGGGTTCCTCGTACAGCATGATCGAGAACACGTCGAGCCCCATGCTCTCGAAGGTGCTCGCGCTGCCGAGCCGGATGCGCGCGAAGACCGCGTAATCCTCGCGGTACTTCGCCAGCCACTCGGCGACCTGCTCGTAGCGGCCGGGGTGGTCCGGATCGGGCAGGAAGCGGTCGAAGAGCTCGAGCGAAGCGCGGTCGGTGAGCAGCCCGCGCTTGACGTAGGTGCGCCCGGTCTTCGCGTCGGTGCCCATCTCGGCGATCCACGGCGGCACGAAGTCGAACGTGATCCGCGTCGGCCGGTACCAGGCCTCCTTGCCGGTCTTGCCGGTGGTCTGGATCGACTGGCCGTCGGAGGCGTGCTGCCCGCTCGGAAAGTGGTAGCCGAAGCCGTCCATGCCGAGCGCGCGGCAGAGCTCGCCCGGGGTGAAGTCGGTACGCCCGCCCATGAGGCGGACCTGGATGTCCTCCTCGACGTCGTTCTCGATCCACGGCACCTGGTCGGGCTGCCCGCGCCTGAGCGCCGTCAGCACGCGTTCTCTCGGGGTCATCGTCTGCTCCTCTCGGTCCGCGGGCGGTCGCGCTCAGTGCAGCATGCGGTTGCAGGTCTCGACGCAGCCGTACGCGTCCTGGCTGTAGAAATCGGCGCCGATCTCGTCGGCGAACTTCTGGGTGAGCGGCGCCCCGCCCACGCCCACCCGCACCGCCGCGCGCACCCCGGCGGCGTCGAGCGCCTCGATCGTGCGGCGCATGCTCTCCATCGTGAGCGTGATGAGCGCGCTCATCAGCACGAAGTTGGGTGTCTCGTTGGCAACCGCCTCGACGAACTTCTCCGGGCCGACATCGACGCCCAGGTCGACCACCTCGTAGCCCGCGCCCTCGAGCATCATCTTGACGATGTTCTTGCCGATGTCGTGGAAGTCGCCGGCCACGGTGCCGATCACCGCCTTGCCGCGCTTCGCGGCGGCCTCGCCCACCAGGTGCGGCTTCAGCACCGGGATCACCTCGGTCATCGCGCGCGCCGCGATCATCATCTGCGGCAGGAAGAACTCCCCGGTCGAGTAGCGCCGCCCCACCTCCGACATCGCGGCGATCAGCCCGTCCTTCATGATCGCCCCGGCGTCGACGCCGGCGGCGAGCGCGCGCCGCGCCTCCTCCGCCGCCTCGTTGCGCTTGCCGCGGATCACCCAGTCCCTGATCGCCTCGATCGCCTGCGTCATGCCGTCCTCGCCTCCCCCGTCCGCGCGCCGGATGGCGCGCTGGTATGTAACTGATATATTACGCGCCGGGCCGGGCGTCATCAACCGCTTTCTGCCGCGCGTTTGATCGGCATCAAGCGTCGCCGGCCGGCGGATGGTGCGCTGCGTCATCGGGGGCGGTGCGGTCGGCGCCCGTCCCGCGCACGCCGGTCCGGGTCAGTGCACCGGCCGCGCCGAGCTGCGCGCCGTCCTGGTTGAGGCGAGCACGGAGCTCCTCCCCCCGGAGGGCGCGCGGCTCGCAGCCGGCCTCGATGCACATGGCCGCCGCGTGGCCGACCGCGTGGCCGTAGGCGAAGCACTGCGCGGTCACCCGTGCCGACGCGACCGCCTCGTGCTCGGCCGAAAGGCAGCGGCCGGCGAAGAGCAGACCCTCGCCGCGCGCGGGGACGAAGCATCCGTAGGGCACCTCGTACCAGTCGTCGAGCAGCCATTCGACCCGCGGCCTGGCCCCTGCGTGCAGCTCGATCGGCCAGGGCGAGCGCGCGATCGCGTCGGCGAACTTGGCGCCGCGCACGACGTCGGCGTTGGCGAGCAGCGCGACCCCGCGGCCCTGGCGCGTCTGGCGCACCCCGACCTGCACCCCGGTGTCGTTGACCCAGCTCGCCTCGCAGCCGGCAAGGTGGTCGCGGAAGAAGCGCGCGTACTCGCGCACCTGGCGCCGCCCCGCCGTCTCGGCCTCGGTGAAGTCGGCGGCGTAGAGCGTGTTCAGCTCGCGCCCGTCGGGGCCGACCACCCGCGTGCAGTTGCACAGGAGCTCGCCGGGTCGCGTGGTCGTGAACAGCCAGATCTTGGCGCGCGGCAACGCGTAGCCCTTGCCGTCGTGCCGGCGCAGGAGCGCCGACACTTCCTGCGGCATGATCGTGTCCGCGCCGTAGGCCCGCAGGAACCGCGCGGTATCGACCCCGCCGAGACGGAAGATCATGGTCGGGTTCTGCACCCTGCCGTCGTCGCCGACGAGCGACGGCATCCCCGCCATTGCCAGCACGTCGGCGTCGCCGCTGGCGTCGATCGTGATCCGGGCGCGGATTGCGAGCTTGCCCTGCTTGGTAGAGGCGACGAGCCCGCACACGCGGTCGCCGTCGACCAGCGCCTCGGTCACGGTGGCGTGCAGAAAGACGCGTACGCCGGCCTCGCTCAGGAGATGATCGGCGGCCTCGCGCCACACCAGCGGATCGTGCACCCGCGTGAAAGTCTTGCCGTAGCGCACCGGCGGCGTGATCCCGCCGCGGCGCTCGAGCAGGCGCACGAATTCGTCGGCGAATCCGAATACCACCTGCTCGGGATGCGCGTGCGGGCGGTCGCTCGCCGCGTAGAGCCCGCACACGGTGCCCGACATTCCGGCCACCGCGCCGCCGCCGCAGAAGCCGTAGCGCTCGACCAGCACGACGCGCATCCCCCGGCGCGCCGCGGTGACCGCCGCCGCCACGCCCGCGGCGCCGCCGCCGGCCACCGCGACGTCGGCGTCGATCGAGATGCCGGCGCGCAGGTCGATCGGTGTCATGACGAGGCCCGCGTCCGATGCGGTGCGCGGCGGCCTAGTTGAAGCCGAGCAGCTTGCTCGGCAGCCACAGCACGGTCTGCGGGAAAGCCATCACGATCGCGAGCGTCAGCGCCTGCAGCAGGATGAACGGCACCACGCCCTTGTACATGTCCAGCAACGTGATGGAGGGCGGCGCGATGCCGCGCAGGTAGAAGATGGCCGGCGCGAGCGGCGGCGTGAGGTAGCTCGTCTGGATCACGATCAGGAACAGGATGCAGAACCAGACCGGGTTGAAGCCGGCGCCGTTCACCAGCGGCATGAAGATCGGGATGAAGATCAGCAGGATCGAGATCCAGTCGAGCACGAATCCGGCCAGGAACGCGAGCCCGAGCAGCAGGAAGAGCAGCGCCCACGCGTGCAGGTCGAGGTAGGTGACGAGCTGGTTGGTGAGCGCGATGCCGCCGGCAGCGAAGAAGACCCCGGTGAAGATCGTGCCGCCGAGCAGGATGCCCATGATCATCGAGGTGATGCGCAGCGTCTTCATCACCGAGTCCCTGAGCATCGCGAAGTTGAACCGGCGGTAGAAGAGCGTGAGCAGGATCGCGCCGAAGGCGCCGAGCGCGGCGGCCTCGGTGGGCGCCGCCCACCCGAACATGATCGAGCCGAGCACCGCGAAGATCATGAAGAGCGGCGGCACCAGCGCATGCGCGGTGACGCGCAGCCGCAGCGCGAGCGGCGGATCGTCTGCCCCCGGCGGGATGCGCGGTCCGGCCGCCGGCCGGATCACGCACAGCAGGAAGATGTAGAGCACGTAGAGTCCGGCCATGATCAGGCCGGGAAAGATCATTCCCACCAGCAGGTCGCCGACCGAGACGTTTGCCACCGGCCCGAGCACCACCACCACCACCGACGGCGGGATGATGGTGCCGAGCGAGCCGCCGGCGCAGATCGTGCCGCAGATGAGCGGCTTGTTGTATGCGTATTTCAGCATCACCGGGATCGCCAGCAGCCCGACCACCGTCTCGGTCGCGCCGATCACCCCGGTCGAGGCGGCGAAGATCACGCACATGATCACGGTGCCGAGCGCCAGCCCGCCGGGCAGGCGCCGGGTCCACAGATGCACCGCCTCGAAGAGTGCCTCGGCGATGCCCGAGCGTTCGAGCATGGTGCCCATGAACACGAAGAGCGGCACCGCGGCCAGCACGAAATTCGAGCCGATGTCCTCGATCTTCTCCATGAACTGGAAGATCACGGCGCCCTTGAAGACGAGAAAACCGAACAGGAGCGCGGTGCCGGCGAGCGCGAACGCGACGTGCACCCCCAGGAAGATGAGCACGAACATCGCCGCGATCATGAAGATCGGCAGCAGCTCGCTCATCGCCGTGCCCCCGGAGCGGAGCGGCCGGTGAGGACCAGGTAGCAGCGGATGAGCTGTGCGAGCCCCTGCAGCGCGAGCAGCACGAACGCCGTGCACATCACCAGCCGGAACGGCCAGATCACCGGATTGAAGGCCGACATACCCGAGCGTTCCTGGCTCGCGTAGGCCTTCACCACCTTCTCCCAGAAGCCGATCGAGAGCCACACCGCCAGCGGCAGCAGCAGCACGACGTAGGTGAAGGTGTCGATCAGCGCCTGCGCCTTGCGCGAGGCGCGCGCGTAGAAGAGGTCGACGCGCACGTGCTCGTTCTCGCGCAGAGTGTAGGCGAGCCCGATCAGGAAATGGGTGCCCATCACCAGGTAGCCGACTTCGAAGGCCCACAGCGTCGGCTCGCCGAGCACGTAGCGCGAGAACACCTCGTAGCAGCTCGCCGCGATCAGCGGAATGACGAGCCAGGCCGCGACGGCCCCGGCGGAGCCGCTCACGCGGTCGAGAAAGCGCAGCAGCGGGATCATGCGCGAGGCGTCATGCGCGGCGCGCCGCGGCGCGGTGCGGTTGCTGCCGCGCGCGGGCAAAAAGAAAACCGGCCGGCGCGCGGCTCGCCGCGGCTTCCGGCCGGCGCCGGTCAGGCCTGCCTGACCTTCACGTTGCGATAGCGCGGCGCGTCCTTCCAGAGCGCCTCGAACTCGCGCTGGCTCTTCACCACCTTGTCGAACCAGGCGTTGCCCGCCCGCACCTTGTCGGCCCATGCGATTCCGCGCTCGCGCGCCGCGTACTGCACGTCTGGATCGAGCTCGATGATCTCGTTGCCGCTCTTGCGGAAGAACTCGAGCGCCTTGGCGTCCTCCTGCCCGATGCGCGTGAAGGTCTCGTAGGTGACGAGCTTTGCCGTGAGCTCGACGAGCTTCTTGTCGCTCGCGGAGAGCTTCGCCCACACGTCCTTGTTGATGCACAGCTCGAACGGCGCGGTGGGCTGGTGCACGCCCGGGATGATCAGGTACTTCGCGACCTTGTAGAAGCCGGGCGTGATGTTCTCCCACAGCGTGCCCCACTCGGTTGCGTCGATCACCCCGCGCTCGAGCGCGGGGTAGATCTCGCCGCCCGGGGTGGTCACCGGCGAGGCGCCGAGCTCCTTCGACATCTCGATCCACGCGCCGGCGGTGCGCAGCTTGAGGCCTTTCAGGTCGGCGAGCGTCTTGACCGGCTTGCGCGAGTGCAGGAAGACCTCGGCGGTGCGGATGAACAGCGGCAGCGAGACGATGCCGAACTTCTCGTCGCGGAACTGGCGCTGCAACTCCGCCCCGCCCGCCTCGTAGATCCAGTGCAGCATGTACTCCGAGTTGAAGCTGCCGGCGTACCCGCCGAAGGCCACCGTGGTCGGGTCGGCGCCCCAGTCGTAGCCCATCCAGGTGTGGCCCATCTCGGCGACGCCGTTCTTGACGGTCTCCGAGACCTTGAGCGCGTTGCCGAGCGCGCCGCCGGTGAACACCTGCACCTTCATGCGCCCGCCGGAGAGGAAATCCAGCCGCTCGGCGAAGGCCTTCGCGCCGATGTCCATCAGCGGCCCGCCCGACCAGGCGGTCGCCATCTTCCAGCTGTAGCTCGGCCCGCCCTGGGCGCGCGCCGGCACCGCCGCAGCGGCGGCCGCGGCAGCCGCCGCCGACAGCGCACCGGCCTTCAGAAACTCGCGTTTTCTCATTGCCTTCTCCTCCTTGGGGTGGTCAGATTCTGGTGCCGGGGAATCACGCGGCCCGCGCAACGGCGCCATCCTGCCCGGCGGTGCCCGGCGCGTCGTTGATGTACCTCTCCATTTTCGCGCGCAGATCGGGCTTGACGTGCTTCATGCCGTAGCCGTTGAAGAGGTGCCCGAGCAGGCCGCGGTCGAGGTCGCTCGTGCGCATGATCCAGTCGGCGATCGGGAAGGTGAGGTTCATGTTGATATCCATCATGATGCCCTGATTGTGGTGCACCGTGTGATGGCGCCGGATGGTGTTGACGAACGGCACATAGCGCACGAACCAGTTGTCGTGCACGTGGCAGCAGTAGTGGAAGGTCTCGTAGATCAGGTACTGGGCGACGATCGTCACCATCAGGACGTAGCCCACGTTTGGATTGATCAGCCAGCCGAGCAGGAGCGCGAACGGCGTGCCGAGCGCCATGAACGTGAACAGCGCGCGCCACGGGAAGAAGATTATGCGCCATTCGCGCGTACTGTCGACCGTCATCTCGTTGTCGGTGAAGTACTGGTGGTGCTGCCGGGTGTGCCGGTCGTAGATCGCCCGCAGCGCCCAAACGTCCACCAGCCGGTGCATCACGTTCTTGTGGATCCACCACTCGAAGAGGTTCGAAGCGACGAACACCGGCACCACCAGCAGCCACTCCCAGGTGGGGTTCTGCATCCGGCTCACGCACCAGGCGATCACCGCGATCCCCACCGCGTAGATCACGCCGATGTGCACCGGGCCGTTGTACAGGGGGTGCACCTGCGACATGTACTCGCCGCGGAAGCGGCGCTGGCGCTCGCTCATCGCGTGGCGCTCGACCAGGGTGTCTCCGAGCCGTGCCATTGCTGTCTCCTTGCGTCTGCGCGGCGCGCAACCGCCTGCGCGGCGGCCGGACCGTCGTCTGATATGTCACACGTATATTTTTGACGACCATTGTCGCGCCGTGCAGCGCGAATTTCAAGCCGTCCGCGCGCCGCCCGATGCTGCGCTGCGGCATGGGTTGCGCGCCGTGCGGGCTCAGTGCCGCGCGCCCGCGCCCTCGGCCACCAGCCGTTTGGCGAGGCGAACCGCCTCCACCGCATTGGCGCCGTACCCGTCGGCGCCGATCTTCGCCGCGAACTGCTCGCTCACCGGTGCGCCGCCAACGATCACGCGGCAGCGGTCGCGCAGTCCGTTCGCCTCGAGCGCCTTGATGATCTCGCCCATCTCGACCATCGTGGTGGTGAGCAGCGCCGACAGGCCGAGCACGTCGGGCGCGAAGGCCGCCACCTCCTCGCAGAAGCGCTCGCGCGCGACGCTCACGCCGAGATCGCGCACTTCGAACCCGACCCCGCGCAGCATGGTCACCACCAGGTTCTTGCCGATGTCGTGCATGTCGCCGCGCACGGTGCCGACCAGCACCTTGCCGCGCTGCTGCTCGCCGCTCGCGGCGAGGTGCGGCTCGAGCATCTTGACCGCCGCGGTCATTGCCCGCGCGGCGAGCAGCACCTCGGGAATGAACGCCTCGCCGGCGGCCATGCGGTTGCCGACGACCGAGATCGCGGCGATCAGTCCGTGCTCGAGGATGTCGGCCGCGCGTGTGCCGCGGTCGAGCAGCTCCTGCACGTGCGCCCGGATGTCGACGTGGCGGCCCTTGAAGACGTCCTGCCGCACCTGCGCGAAAGCGTCGTCGGCCGCGCCCGCGGCCTGCGCCGCCGCCGGCGCGCGCGCCGCCGGCAGGGTTTCCAGCGTGCGCGCAGCGCCCGCCTTGAGCGGCAGCGCCCCCTCGCGCGCGATGCGCTCGCCGATGCGCTGCAGGCGCGAGAAGATCGCGTTCGGCGGCACCTCGTCGGCGACCCCGACGACGAGCCGGTTGCCCGGCGCCACGGCACGGAAAAACCCGTCGAGGTAGGCTTCGAAGTCGGCCTCGCTCGTCTCCGCGAGTACCACCGTCGACGGGATGCCGCCGTAGAGGGTGAGCCGCGGGCTCCAGTGTCGGTAGTACTCGGCGAAGGTCACGCGCGTCATCGGTGCCGGGCAGATCGATTCGGCGACGTGCATCCCGGAGTCGCGAATCAGGTCCATCAGCCCGCGGTTCTCGCCGTCGGTATGGCACAGGAGGAGCTTGCCGGCGCCTTGCATCGCCGCGGCCGCCTTGCGGATCCACGGCTGGATCTCCTTCTCGAAATAGGGCGGGAAGGTGAGCATGTCGTCGAAATTCGCCCCCACCAGACGACCTCGGCCGGCGATTGGGCGAGGATCGCGATCATCTTGTCCATCAGCGGCGCGATGCGCTCGGCGAGCCCGCGCATCTCGGCGTAGTGGTCCTTGTAGTGGATGAAGAACTGCGTCTGGTCGCTCAGGTCGCGCTGGATCAAGTGGAACGGCGAGGCGTCGAGCGAGCCGATCGCGATCGGCAGTCCGTCCTCGCGCATGTCCTCGGCCGACCAGCGCCGGAAGCGCTCGAAGTTCGGCACCACGTCCATGTGCTCGAACAGGTACCCCGCGGGCGCATAGTCGGCGGGCGTCTTGATCAGGTGCTCGGCCAGTGCGGGAATGGTGATGCCGTTCATCTGCGACTCGACGTCGTAGTGCGTAACGGTGCTCACCATGCCGAGCGGCGTGTGGTACTCGACGCGCGTGCGCGCTCCGCTGCGCGCGATCTTGACCTCGACGTCCTTCGGCAGCACGACGTCGAACACCGTGTCGCGGCTGTAGAACACGTTGATGCCGCGGTGCAGGTAGAGCGGCTGGAAGGCCGCATCGAGCTGGTCGTCGCAGAAGCGGTGGTGCAGGGCCCAGCCCTCGGCGAGCGCGATCTCGCGCATCGCGCGGCCCGCGTGCGCGCGCGGCAGCGTGCCGGCGGTCGCGTTCGCGAGATACCATAGATCGAGACGCGGCACGTACGGCAGCTGATCGACGGTCTCGCCGCGCAGCGCCGCGGAGATGCGGGCCCTGTTCGTGTACATGGTTGGTCTCCTCCGGACGCGGCACCGGCCGGCCCCGCGAAAGCCTGGGTCGATCGCTGACATACTAGACGTATGTCTGCGGCTGCGTCCACAGCCGCGCGCGGTTTCTTGACGCGGATCACAGCCTGCGGCACCGGTCTCGGCGATCCGGGGCCGGGAAGCCTGGACCTGCCCGCGCTAAAGTAGAATCGCGGGGCTGGCGGCAACACCGCGGGCGCACGGATGCAGGCGACGCGATGCTGACGGTGAGCGCCGCCAGCGATCGATGCCGCCGCCTAGTATGTTCCGCGCCGCATGGCGTTCTTCGGGCAGTTGCCGGAGAGCGCCATGGGAATGATTCTGAAGGCGGAGCTGCGTCGCGCGTACGGTACCCCGGCGCGGCTCGCCGACTGACCGACGCACCGATCCTGGAAGGAGAGCCGGACGTGAAGAGCACACTGCAGCCGGGCACCGCCCACACCGCGCGAAAGCCGATCGACCGCGAGCGCACCATCGCCTTCATGGGTGACGAGCTGCGCGTCTATTCGACACCGAGCATGTGCCTGGACATCGAGAGCACCTGCCGCGACCTGCTGCTCGCCCATTGCGACGCGGGCGAGGACTCGGTTGGCGCGCGCATCGAGATCGACCATCTCGGCCCGACGCTGGTCGGACAGACGGTGGAGCTGACCGCGCGCGTGGCCGAGCTCGCGCTGCCGCGGGTCGTTTTCGAGGTGGAGGTGAAGGACGAGATCGACACGGTGGGCAGGGCGAAGCACATCCGCTTCGTGGTCGACACCGCCAAGCAGGGCGAGCGGCTCAAGCGCAAGGCGGAGAAGGTGAAGTCAGCGAAGGGCGGCTGAAGCCGCGCGCGCGGAGACGAGCAGCATGGCCGAGCAGGCAACCGGCAAGAAGACCGTCCCGATGTACTGCTACCAGTGCGTCGCGGGTCCGGATTTCTTCAAGGTCGAGGTCGAGAACGGGGGTGGCGACCCGCATCGAGTCGAACTGGGACATCGGCCACGCGCACGCCGCGGGCGGACGGGTGTGCGTGAAGGCCTACGGGCTGATCCAGAAGACCTACAACCCCAACCGGATCAGGAGCCCGATGAAGCGGACCAACCCGAGGAAGGGCCGCGATCAGGATCCGGGGTTCGTGCCGATCGCCTGGCAGGAGGCTTTCGACATCGTCGGCGCCAAGCTGCGCGAGGTGCGCGCGCGCGGCCTCACCGACGAGCACGGCTTTCCGCGCTTCGCCATCACCACCGGCGGCGGCGGCACGCCGGTCCAGTACATGGGCGCGTGGCCGGCGTTCCTGGCAGCCTGGGGACCGGTCGACCAGGGCTTCGGCGCCGGCCAGGGCGTGAAGTGCATGCACTCGGAGCACCTGTACGGCGAATTCTGGCACCGCGCCTTCATCGTTTCGGCGGACACGCCCCGCACCGATTTCGTCATCAACTGCGGAGCCAACATCGAGGCCTCGCATGGCGTGCTCGGGATCTGGCGCGAGGCCGAGGCGCGCGTGCGTGGGCTGCGCCGCATCCAGGTCGAGCCGCACATGTCGGTCACCGGCGCGCTGTCGGCCGAGTGGGTGCCGATCAAGCCGAAGACCGATGCCGCGTTCCTCTTCGGACTGGTCCACCGCATCTTGCACGAGCGCGCCTGGCGCGAGGTGTGCGACCTGCCCTACCTCTCGCGGCGCACCAACTCGCCGTACCTGGTCGGCCCGAACGGCTGGTTCCTGCGCGACCCGTCGAGCGAGAAGCCGCTCGTCTGGGACCTCGCCGAGGGACGCGCCAGGCCGTACGACGCCGAGGTGGCGCAGCCAGCCATGACCGGGGCATACACGCTCGGCGGTATCGAGATCGGGCCCGACGGGCGCCGCTGGACGCACGCGTCGTGCAGCGCGGTGCCCGCGTTCCAGAAGCTGCTCGATCACATGGCCCCCTACACGCCCGAGTGGGCGGCCGAGGAGTGCGGGATCGCGGCCGCGACCATCCGCCGCATCGCCGACGAGTACCTCGCGCACGCCCGCGTCGGCGAGACGGTCGAGATCGAGGGTCACACGCTGCCGCTGCGCCCGGTGGCGGTGATGCTCGGCAAGGGCATCGCCAACGGCTGGGGCGCCTACCACTGCTGCTGGGCGCAGAAGATCCTCGCGATCCTGGTGGGTGCGCTCGAGGTGCCGGGCGGCATCCTCGGCACCGCGGTCAAGCTGGTGCGGCCGGCCAATCCGCGGGTGGGCTCGGCGGTGCCGGGGCCCGACGGCTTCATGCACTACCAGTTCAATCCGACCTCCGCCGAGGCGTGGATGCGCAGTCCGCACATCCGCAACGCCTACAAGACGCTGGTGCCGCTGGTGTCGGACTCGCCGTGGTCGCCGGCGCTCGGGCCGGCGCACCTGCCGTGGCTGTTCCTCAAGGTGCAGCCCGAGGGCTTTCCGCGCGTCAACCCGCCGGACATCTGGTTCTGCTACCGCACCAACCCGGCGATCTCGTCGTGGAACGCCCCGGAGGTGGCGAAGCGCCTCGCCGAGTTCCCGTTCATCGTCGCCTTCGCCTACACCGAGGACGAGACCAACCACTTCGCCGACGTGCTGCTGCCCGAGTCGACCGATCTCGAGAGCCTGCAGCTGATCCGCATCGGCGGCACGAAGTTCAACCAGAACTTCTGGCACCACGAGGGCTGGGCGCTGCGCGCCAAGCCGCTCGAGCCGCTCGGCGACACGCGCGACATGACCGACATCGCCACCGAGCTCGCGCGGCAGGCCGGCATCCTCGAGCGCTACGTCGAGGCGATCAACCGCGGCGCGGCCGGCATGTCGCTGCGCGCGCGCGACGGCGCGTTCGACTACGCGCTCGACCCGGCCGCGCCGCCGGCCACCGAGCAGGTGTGGGACGCGATCTGCAAGGCGGCGTCGCACGACCTCAGCGGCGGCGAGGAGGTGCACGACCTCGCCTGGTTCCGCGAGCACGGCTTCATGCTGCGCCCGTTCCCCGAGCTCGACTGGTATCTCTACCCCGCGCTCGAGCGCCAGGGGCTGCGCTTCGAGCTGCCCTACCAGGAGCGGCTCACGCGCCACGGCCAGGAGCTCGCGCACCGCCTCAAGGAAGCGGGCATCGGCTGGTGGGAGAAGCAGCTCGAGGAGTACGAGTTCCTGCCGACCTACGAGCGCTTCGCCGAGATCTGGCTCGAGTACGCGCGGGAGTACGGGCACGACCCGGAGGAATACCCGTTCTGGGCGATGACCGCACGCTCGTTCCAGTACGCCTGGGGGGCGAACGCCGGCATCCCGCTCATCAAGGAGGTGGCCGACAACGTCGCCGGGCACCAGGGCGTGATCGTCAACCGCACGACAGCGCGGCGCATGGGCATCGCCGACGGCGACCCGGTGGTGATCGAGTCGGTGTCCGGCGTGACCGAGGGCCCGGCGGTGCTGCGCGAGGGGATCCGGCCCGACTGCGTGCTGATGATCGGCCAGTTCGCCCACTGGAAGACGCCGGTGGCGAAGGACTTCGGGCTGCCGAGCCTGAACTCGGTCACCGACATCTCGCTCAAGCTGACCGACGGCACCGGCAGCGGCGCCGACCTGATGCGAGTCAAGCTCTACAAGGCCGGCGGGCGCGCCCGCCGCGCGTGAACCGGATCGAGGCGCAGCGCATGGACGCAGCACGCTTCACGCAGCACACGCCGCGCTGGGGGATGGTCATCGACCTCAACCGCTGCGTCGGCTGCCAGACCTGCACCACCGCGTGCAAGCACGCCAACGACACGCTGCCCGGCGTGCAGTGGCGCCGGGTGATCGACGTCGAGCTCGGGACGTTCCCGGACGTCGAGCGCTTCTTCATGGTCACCGGCTGCCAGCACTGCGCCGAGCCGCCGTGCGTCCCGGTGTGCCCGACCGGGGCCACCTGGCAGCGCGCCGACGGGCTGGTGGTGCAGGACTACGACGTGTGCATCGGCTGCGCGTACTGCGCGGTGGCGTGCCCCTACCAGGCGCGCACGATCGCTCACGACCAGCGCTGGTACTTCGGTCGCGAGACGCGCCAGGAGGCGGCGGTGCGGCACGACGAGCGCCTCGGCGTGGCGCAGAAGTGCACCTTCTGCAAGGAGCGCGTGGACACCGGGCTCGCGCAAGGCCTGCGGCCCGGAATCGATCCGGCGGCGACGCCGGCCTGCGCCGCGGCGTGCATCGCGAGCGCGATCCAGTTCGGCGACTTCAACGACCCTGCGAGCCACGTGTCGCAGCTGCTCGCCGCGCCGCATTTCCAGCTGAACGCCGCGCTCGGCACCGATCCGCAGATCAAGTACCTGTACACGACGCCGGCCGTGCCCGGCCGCGCACCTGCCGCCGGCGACCTCGACGAGGAGCGCATGGGCGATCCGGCCAACCCGCTGGTCGGCCCGCGGCAGACGCTGTGGGACTGGCGTGCGGCGATGAACTGGATCTTCGGCGGCGTCGGCTCGGGCCTCGCGGTGGCGGCCTGGCTCGCCGCGCTCGTCGGCGCGGTGCCGGCGGCCTCGGTGCCGGCGATGCACGTGCTCGCCGCCGCGATCATGGCGCTCGGGCTGTTCTTCGTGTTCCTCAAGATCGGCCGCAAGCTGCGCTTCTGGCGCGCGCTCGCCCGGCCGCAGACGAGCTGGATGACGCGCGAGATCTACGCCGTGGCCGCGTTCTACCCGGCGGTGCTCGCCAACCTGCTCTGGCCGAGCGCCTGGCTCGCGCTCGCCGGGGGCGTGCTCGCGCTCGCGTTTCTCTTCTGCCAGGCGAAGATCCTGCATCTCGCGCGCGGCGTGCCGGCGTGGCGCGCGCCGCTCGTGCCGTGGATGATCCTCGCGAGCGGCCTGTTCGAAGGCCTCGGCCTGCTCGGACTGCTCGTCGCGCTCGGCTGGCGCGCCGGGCCGCCGGGCGCCGCGCTGCCGCTCGCCGGCCTCGCGCTCGCCGTCGTGAACGCCCTGCTGTGGGCCGCCTACCGGCGCGGCGCGCAGGCCGCCGGGATCGTGCCGCTCGCGCGGCGGGTGATCGAGCGCCTCGCCGCGCCGCTTCACCTCGCGGGCCACGCGCTGGCGGCGCTCGCGTTCGCGGCTGCGCTCGTCCACCCGCCGCGCGCCCTTTTTGTACCTCGGGATCGCCGGTACCGCGGCGATCGTCCAAGGCGCGGTCTGGAAATTCACGCTCATCGTGCGCGCCGGCTACCAGCAGGGCTACCTCCTGCCCGCGGTGCCGCAGCGCGGCTCGGGCGCGCGGGCGGCGCCGGCGCGCACCGCCGGCGTGTCCGTCCGGCACGCCGCGCACGCCGAGGCGGCGGAATAGCTCGGGAACCGGTGCGTAGGTCACCCCCGCGAACGCGGGGATCCACCAAGCCGTCGATTGCGCACGATCCCCGCTTTCGCGGGAATGGCGACCTTATGCAGAATTTCCCGAGCGAGCACGCGTTGCGCCCACGGCTGCGCAGACACCGCCCCGACCGACCGTTAGCATGGTCCGGCGCCCTGCGGCCGGCTCCGGGTCTCCGGCTCACCCATAGAAGAGCTGCGGCAGCGCGAGCGAGATCCAGGGCACTGCGGCGAAGAGGGCGAGCCGCAGGATGTCGGCCGCGATGAACGGCAGGATGCCGCGGAAGATCGTCGTGGTGGAGACGTCGGGCAGGACGCTCGAGAGCACGTACACGTTGAGCCCGATCGGCGGCGTGATCAGGCTGATCTCGGTGACCATCACCACGATGACGCCGAACCACACCAGCACCCACTTGGGCTCGATTCCGAGGTCGAGGCCGGCCACCACCGGGAAGAAGATCGGCACCGTGAGCACGATCATCGACAGGCTCTCGAACACGCAGCCGAGGACGACGTAGATCGCGAGCATGATCACGATCACCATCATCGGCGAGGTGCCCTCGCCGGTGATCATCGCGAGCAGGCCCTCCGGCAGCCCCGCCGCGTTGACGAAGTTCGAGAAGACGAGCGCCCCGATCAGGATGAAGAACAGGATCGCCGAAGTGCGGGCGCTGTCGACCGTCACCTCGAAGACCGATCTCCAGGACACCCCCGCGGAAGAGCGCGAGCACCAGCGCGCCGGCCGCCCCGATGCCGGCCGCCTCGGTCGGCGTGAACACGCCGGCGTAGATGCCGCCCAGGACCAGCACGAACAGCGCCAGCACCGTCCACACGCCGCGCAGCGCCCGGATCCGCTCGCGCCACGGGGTGTGCTGCGCCTGCGGCCCGGCGGCCGGGTCGCGCCACACGGCCCACTTCACCGCCCCGATGTAGAACAGCACGCCGATCAGTCCCGGCAGGAAGCCGGCGGCGAACAGCTGGTTGATCGACGTCTCGGTCATCAGGCCGTAGATCACGAGGATCACCGACGGCGGGATCAGGAGGCCGAGCGTGCCGCCGGCGGCGATCGAGGCGGTGGCGAGCGTGTCCCGGTAGCCGAACTTGCGCATCGGCGGCATCGCTACCTTGGCCATCGTGGCAGCAGTCGCGAGCGAGGATCCGCACACCGCGCTGAATCCGCCGCAGGCGGCCACGGTGGCCATCGCCAGACCGCCGCGGCGCCGGCCGAGGAAGGCCTGGGCGGCGGCGTACAGCTCCTGCGCGATGCCGGCACGCGCCACCAGGTTGCCCATCAGCACGAACATCGGCAGCACCGACAGCTCGAGGCTGAGCACCGTCGAGTAGAACCGCTCGCCGGTGGTGGCGAGCGCGGCGTTGAAGCCGCGCAGGTACCAGAAGCCGCAGAATCCGACCGACCCCATGGCGAAGGCGATCGGCATCCGCAGCAGGATGAGCGCCAGCAGGATCGCGAGGCCGATGAACGCTACCGTCAAGTCGCCCCCCGCGCGGCTCAGCGGCCGGCGTCCGCCCCGCCCGACGACAGCGGGCCGCGGCCGAGCGCGTAGCGCACCGCGTTCCCCGCCAGCGCAAGCGCTGCGGCCGCGCACATCGCGGCGAAGAAGTACACCAGCGGGCCTTTCTGCAGGCGCAGGAACATGGTGACCTCGCCGTCGCCGGTGAGGCGTCCGGCGAGAATCCACATCCGCCACGTGACCATCGCCATGAATGCCGCGGCGAGCGCGTTCAGCACCGTCTGCCGCGGAGCGATCCAGCGCCCGCGGTAGAGCACATCGATGATGTCCACGCAGGTGTGCTCCTCGCGCCAGCTCAGGCGCGGCAGCACCGCATACACCCCGATCGCCATGAAGAACACGGTCAGCTCGTCGGCGCCGCCGATCGGGGCGCGGAACAGGTAGCGGCCGACCACGTCGACGACGGTGACCGCCGACAGTGCGAGCAGCATCGCCGCCGCCACCGCGTCGGCCAGCCACGCGGACACGCGCGCCCAGGCGGCCGGCCGCCTGGGCGCGCGCGGATGCACCGCGCTCATCGCGCCTGCGCGCTACTTCTTCTTCTCTAGGCTGCGCGCGGTCTCGCGCAGCTCGTTCAGTGCCGCGCGCGGATCGTAGCCCTTGCCGGAGGCCCGCTTCACCCAGTCCTCCTCGATCTGCACGGTCACCTTCTTCAGCTCCCCGAGCATCTGCGGCGAGGCGGTCGAGATCGTGTTGCCGGCGGCTTTCGCGGCCTGCCGGCCGACCTCGTCTGCGTCGGCCCAGGTGCTGCCCGCGAAGGCCGACAGCTTCTCGCCCGACACGCTCATCACCGCCTTCCGGTCGTCAGGCGACAGCGAGTTGAACTTGGCCGCGTTCAGGATGATGGCGAAGCTGCCGTCGTAGAGGTTGCCCGGGAACTCGACCACGTGCTTCGTCACCTCGACCAGGCGGAAGCTCTTGTGGGTCTCCCACGGCATGAACACCGCCTCGGCCACCCGGCTGGAAAGGGTCTCGTACACCTTGGGTGCCGGCACCGTGACCGCGACGGCGCCGAAGGCCTCGCCCACCTTGGACGCGATGCCGCCGGGCAGCCGGACTTTCAGCCCCTTCAGGTCGGCCCACGAATTGATCGGTTTCTGGGACTGAATGACGCCCGCCCCGTGCGTCATCAGGCCGATCACCATCACGCCCTTGTGCTCGTCGGCCTTCGCCAGGTATTTCTGGTGCACCCGCCAGTACGCCGCCGAACCGGCCGCGGCGCCCGCGCCGAGCCCCGGCATCTCCATCACCTGCGTCGCGACGAACTTGCCGGGGTTGTAGCCGTGGAAGATCCACGACACGTCGGCGACGCCGTCGCGCACCGCCTCGAAGTAGCCCGGCGGGGGCGCCAGGTTGTACTTGATCTCGAAAGTGACGCGCCCGCCGGTGGCCTTTTCGATTTCCTTGCCCAGGTGCGGCATGAGCCGGGCGTTGATGTGGTGAACCGGCGGTGCCCAGGTGCCGATCACGAGCTTCGTCTGGGCCGCCGCGGGGACTGCGGGCAACACCAGCCCGGCGGCGACGGCAAGTGCGAACGTACGGACTTTCATCGGACTCCTCCTCTCGGTCAGAACATGACACGATCCCTCAGGGCGGAGGTTATCGCATCTCGGCGGATCGCAGGCAAGTCCCCGCGTCACGCGACTGCGCCGCCCGGCGCGGGCCGGTGCGGCGGGAACCGCGGTTCGGGCCGCGGTGGTCAGAAGGGTCCGGGTCTTGTAGCATGAGGTCCCCCACCGGTGAGCGAACATGATCGCCTGCATCATCGAGTTCAGCGTCCGCGAGGGCCGCGACGCGCGCTTGCGCGAAGTGCTCGCGCCGCTGCTCGCCGAGGTGTCCGGCGTTCCCGGATTCGTCTCGAAGGAGACGTTCGACAGCCGCGCACGCCCCGGGCGGATCTTGACGGTCTCGTACTGGGAGACCCGAGACGCGCTGCAGCAATGGATGGCCAGCGCCAGCCACCGGCACGCGATCGTCGAGGGCAAGCGCGACATACTCGCCGACTACGCGATCCGCATCGCCGAGGTCGAGCGTGCTTATCACTGGCCGGTAAACGGCGCCGCGGACCGCGGCTAGCGGCGGCTCCGGCGCGCCGGAGGCGTGCTGCGTGGAGCGGGGGCCGGACCCGCGCGCGCTGCAGGCAGCGCTCAGAAATCCGCGCTGACGGTGGCGCGCGTGAACGATTCGATCTTGTCGAGCAGCCGGTCGGTGGCGGCGGCCGCGCCCGCCCCGTCCGCCGCCGCGATCGCGCGCGCGATGTCGGCGTGCAGCTTGGCGGTCTCCGGCAGGTCCGCCGCCTGCCGGTAGTGGTGGTACCAGAAGCGCCGCGAGAGCGACTGCATCAGGCCCATGGCGCCGGCGGCGAACTCGTTGCGCGCCGCGGCCACGCACGATTCATTGAACGCACGGTCCACGCGCATGAACGTGGTGTCGTCGTTCTCGCGCGCGCTGCGCTCGAAGCGCTCGGCGAGCTCGGCGAAATGTCGGCGCTCCTCGGCGCTCGCGCGCCGCGCGGCGCTGCGCGCGACCAGCCGCTCGACCTCGCGGCGCACCTCGAGCAGCCGCAGCTGGCTCTTCACGTTGATGTCGGAGACGATCACGCCGCGGCGCGGCAAGATCGTCACCAGCCGCTCGCGCGCGAGCCGCTGCAGCGCTTCGCGGATCGGTGTGCGGCCGATGCCCAGGCGCCGCGAGAGCATCGCCTCCGAGACTGCCGCGCCGGGCGGCAGCTTGAGCGTGACGATCAGCTCCTCGAGGTAGGTGTATGCTTTGTCGGTGAGCGTCGCGGCCGGCTCGCTGGCAGGCGCGCGGCGCGCGCGCCTTGCAGGCGCCCTCGCGCCGGCGGGACGCGCGCGCGAGGTCACACGTGCCGCCGCTTTTCCACCAGGGTGGCGAATTTGTCGTACTCCCCGTCGTCCACGGCATAGCTGTGGTCTTCGTCGGGAAAGCGGCCCGACTTGACTTCGCTCACGTACATCTTGAGGCCGTTCACCGCGACCTCGGTCAGGTTGGCGTAGCGCTTGGTGAACTTCGGCTTGAAGTCGGTGAACACTCCGAGCAGATCGTAGGAGAGCAGGATCTGGCCGTCGGTGCCGGCCCCGGCGCCGATACCGATGGTGGGGATCTCGAGCTCGCCGCTGATCAGCCGCGCGATCTTCGCCGGCACCGCCTCGAACTCGAGCATGAAGCAGCCGGCGTCCTGGATCGCGAGCGCATCCTCCAGGATCTTCATCGCGCTATCCGCGGTGCGACCCTGGATCTTGAAGCCGCCGAACATCGCGATCGTGTGCGGCGTGAGCCCGATGTGCGACGCGGTCGGGATGCCGGCGTCCACCAGCGCCTTGAGGATGTGCGCCTGGCTCTTCCCGCCCTGCGGCTTCACCGCGTCGCACAGGGCCTCCTGCATGAAGCGGGCGGCGTTCGACAGGGCGCGGTCGACCGTGTTGTAGCTCTGGTACGGCATGCATCCGAGCACGAACGTGCTCGGCGCGCCGCGGCGCACCGCCTGCGCGTGCAGGACCATCATGTCCATGGTGGCCGGAATCGTGTTCGGATGGCCGTGGCAGGTCATCGCCAGGCTGTCGCCGACCACGCATACGTCGACGCCCGCGGCCTCGGCCCACTTGGCCGAGGTGTAATCGAGCACCGACGTGTAGACCATCTTCTCGCCGCTCCGCTTCGAGCCGCGGATCTCGGTGATCGTGCGCTTCTTGCGCTCGCCCTGCGTCATGAGGCCCTCTCTGCCCGCCACTTGGTATGCCAGTTGTATGTTACCCGCTTTTTCCGCGCGCGGCCGCAGCGCTCCCCCTCCTCGCACAGGAGTGCAGTGCGGCGGCGCTACGGGCGCGCTTGGGCGGCGAGCGCCTGGCCGCCGCCGTAGCTCGCGCGTACCGGCGTCGGCCCGCCGCGCGTCACGCGCACCGCGCAGTACTTGAACTCCGGGATCTTGCCGAACGGGTCGAGCGCCGGGTTGGTGAGCGTGTTGGCCGCCGCCTCGTAGTAGCAGAACGGGATGAACACCGCGCCCTGCGGCGTCGCCTCCTCGGCGCGCGCGTAGAGCGAGATCTTCCCGCGCCGCGACTCGACCGTGACGACCTCGCCCGCTCCCACCCTCAGCCGGTCGAGGTCGAGCGGGTGGAGCGAGGCGACCGGCTCGGGCTCGAGCGCGTCGAGCACGCCCGCACGGCGCGTCATCGCGCCGGTGTGCCAGTGCTCGAGCTGGCGCCCGGTGATCAGCACCATCGGGTACCGCTTGTCGGGCCGCTCGTCGGCCGGGATCAGGTCGGCCGGCACGAATTTCGCGCGGCCGGTCGCGGTCGGGAAGCGCTCGACGAACACGACTGGCTGCCCCGGGTCGCCCTCGTGCTCGCACGGATAGGTCACCGCCGAATCGCGTTCGAGGCGCTCCCAAGTGATGCCGGCGATCGAGTCCATGCCCCGGCGCATCTCGTCGAACACCTCGCGCGGGTGCGCGTAGGCCCACGCGAGTCCGAGCCGCTTCGCCATCTCGACGATGATCCAGAGATCCTCGCGCGCCTCGCCCGGCGGCGCGAGCGCCTTGCGGCCGAGCTGCACCAGGCGGTCGGTGTTGGTCACCGTGCCGACCTTCTCCGGCCACGCGGTCGCCGGCAGCACGACGTCGGCGAGGTAGGCGGTCTCGGTGAGGAAGATGTCCTGCACCACGAGCTGCTCGAGCGATGCGAGCCCTGCGCGGGCGTGATGCGCGTCGGGGTCGGAGAGCGCCGGGTTCTCGCCCATGATGTACATGCCGCGGATCTTGCCCTCGCAGGCGGCGTTCACGATCTCGACCACGGTGAGACCCGGCTTCGGATCGAGCACGGCACCCCACAGCCGCTCGAACCGCGCCCGCGCCTCGGGATCGTCGACGCGCTGGTAATTCGGAAGCACCATCGGGATCAACCCGGAGTCCGACGCCCCCTGCACGTTGTTCTGACCGCGCAGCGGGTGAAGGCCGGTGCCGGGACGCCCGATCTGTCCGGTCGCGAGCGCGAGCGCGATCAGGCAGCGCGCGTTGTCGGTGCCATGCACGTGCTGCGAGACGCCCATGCCCCACAGGATCATCGAGGCCCTGGAGGTCGCGTACGCGCGGGCCGCCTCGCGGATGGCCTCGGCCGGGATGCCGCACACCGGCGCCATCGCCTCGGGGCTGAATCTCGCCACGTTCTCCTGCAGCTCCTCGTAGCCCGAAGTGCGGTCGCGCACGAACGCCTCGTTCACCAGCCCCTCGGTCACGATCGTGTGCAGCATCGCATTCAGCAGCGCGACGTCGGTGTCGGCGTTGAACTGCAGGAAGCGCCACGCAAGCCGTGCGAGCTCGGTGCGCCGCGGGTCGGCGACGACGAAGCGCGTGCCGCGTTCCATCGCGTTCTTCATCCAGGTCGCGGCGACCGGATGGTTCACCGTCGGGTTCGAGCCGATCAGCAGCACGACGTCGGCCTGCGCCACGTCGCGCACCGGGTTGGAGACCGCGCCCGAGTTGATGCCTTCCATCAGCGCCGCCACGCTGGAGGCGTGGCACAGCCGCGTGCAGTGGTCGACGTTGTTCGTGCCAAAGCCGGTGCGCACCAGCTTCTGGAACAGGTAGGCCTCCTCGTTCGTGCCCTTGGCCGAGCCGAAGCCGGCGAGCGCGCCCCCGCCGTCGCGCTCGAGGATGCGCTTCAGGCCGCCGGCGGCGAGATCGAGCGCCTCGTCCCAGCTCGCCTCGCGGAAGACCTCGCGCCAGTTATCCGGATCCACGCCGAAGTCGGCCGACTTCGGCACGCCGGGCCTGCGCACCAGCGGCTTCGTGAGCCGCTGCCGGTGGTGCGCGTAGTCGAACCCGTAGCGGCCCTTGACGCACAAGCGCCCCCGATTCGCCGGACCGTCGCGGCCCTGGACGTACAGGATCTTGTTGTCCTTGACGTGGTAGGTGAGCTGGCAGCCGACGCCGCAGTACGGGCACACCGAGTCCACGGTCTTCTCGGCCTGCTGCAGCGCCACCCCGCGCGCCGGCGCGAGCGCGCCGGTCGGGCAGGCCTGCACGCATTCGCCGCAGGCGACGCAGGTCGAGCGGCCCATCGGATCGTCGAAGTCGAACACGATCTTCGAGCGCTCTCCGCGGAACGCGTAGCCGATGACGTCGTTCACCTGCTCCTCGCGGCACGCGCGCAGGCAGCGCGTGCACTGGATGCACGCGTCGAGGTTGACGGCGATCGCCGGATGCGAGAGATCCGCCGCGGGCCGGGTGCGCGCCGGGAAGCGGGGCTTGCCTACTTCGAGGGTTTTCGCCCACCGGTCGAGCTCCGAGCCGAGCGTGTAGGCGCGCTCGGGCATGTCCGACAGCAGGAGTTCGAGCACCATCTTCTGCGATGCGCGCGCCCGCGCGCTGTCGGTGCTCACCTCCATGCCGGCCTGCGGGTAGCGGCAGCACGACGGCGCGAGCACCCGCTCGCCCTTGATCTCGACCACGCACGCCCGGCAGTTGCCGTCGGGCCGCAGACCGGGCTTGTAGCAGAGGTGCGGGATCTCGACACCATGCGCGCGCGCGGTCTCCAGGATCGGCTCGCCCGCGCGGCCGACGACCGTCCTGCCGTTCAGCTTGAACTCGACCGGCATTGCCGCCGTCTGCGTGCTCGTCATCCGATCCATCGTCGGTGCCTCGATTGCGCGGAATGAAGGCGTGACTGCGCGAACGCGCACGTCTTCACGTCTTCGGGTCTTCCAGCTCGTGCGCGAAGTACTTCACCACGCACCGGATGGGATTCGGCGCCGCCTGGCCGAGGCCGCAGATCGAGGCGTCCGCCATCGCCTGGCAGAGCTCCTCGAGCAGCGCCGTGTCCCACTTCGGCAGAGCGACTCCGTAGCCTCCCGCGCAGCGGCCTGCTCCATCAGCGCGAGCGCCTTGGCGGTGCCGACTCGGCATGGCGTGCACTGGCCGCACGACTCGTCGCGGAAGAAGCGCAGCAGGTTGCGCGCGGCGTCCACCGCGCGGTCGTTCTGAGACAGGATCACCACCGCCGCCGAGCCGATGAAGCAGCCGTACTTGTTCAGCGTGTCGAAATCGAGCGGGATGTCCGCCATAGACGCCGGCAGGATGCCGCCGGAGGCCCCGCCCGGGAGGTACGCATAGAGCTCGTGGCCGTCGGGCATGCCGCCGCAGTGCTCGTCGATGAGCTCGCGCACCGTGATGCCCGCCGGCGCGACGTGCACCCCCGGCTTCTTCACGCGCCCCGATACCGAGAACGAGCGCAGCCCCTTGCGGCCGTTGCGGCCGTGGCCGGTGAACCACGCCGCGCCGCGCTCGATGATGTCGCGCACCCAGAACACGGTCTCCATGTTGTGCTCGGGCGTCGGATAGCCGAACAGGCCCGCCTGGGCGACGTACGGCGGGCGCAACCGCGGCATGCCGCGCTTGCCCTCGATCGATTCGATCATCGCCGACTCCTCGCCGCAGACGTAGGCGCCGGCGCCGCGGCGAAGATGGATCGGCGGCAGCGCGCACGGCGGCGCCGCCGCGAGCCGCGCGAGCTCGTGCCCGAGAAGCTGCCGGCACCCGGCGTACTCGTCGCGCAGGTAGACGTAGATCTCGCCCACGCCAGCCGCCCACGCCGCGACCAGCATGCCTTCGAGAAAGCGGTGCGGGTCGCGCTCGAGGAAGTACCGGTCCTTGAAGGTGCCGGGCTCGCCCTCGTCGATGTTCACCGCCATCACGCGCGGCGCGGGCTCGGCGGCGACGATGCGCCACTTGCGCCCCGCCGGGAATCCGGCGCCGCCGAGGCCGCGCAGCCCCGCATCCTCCATGGTCTTGGTCACCTCGTCGCGCGTGCGCTTCCCGGCGAGACAGTCGGCGATCAGGCGATAGCCGCCGGCGGCGCGGTAGGCGGCGTAATCGACGTAGCCCGGGCTGACGGCGCGCGCCGCGTGGTAGGCGAGCACGTCGACGTCGGCGGCGCGCTTGACCGGTCTTGCCTCCGGATGCTCGAGCGCGCGCCGGGCGACGAGCGCCCTCACCGCTTCGGGCGTGGCGTTCGGCACTGGATGCCGTCCGACCACCGCGGCCGGTGCCGACGCGCAGCGGCCGATGCACGGCGCGTGCAGCACGCGCACATCCTTGCCGAGGATCGCCGGCAGTTTCTCGGCGAGCGTGCGCGCGCCCGCGAGCTCGCACGCGATCGAGTCGCACACGCGCACCGTGATCGCGGGCGGCGCCGGCTCGCCGCCCTCGACGACGTCGAAGTGGTGATAGAAGGTCGCCACCTCGTAGACCTCGGCGAGCGCGAGGCGCATCTCCTGCGCGAGCGCGGCGAGATGGCGATCCGGGAGGCAGCCGTAGCAGTCCTGGATCCGGTGCAGGTGCTCGATCAAGAGGTCGCGGCGCCGCGGAGCCGCGCCGAGCAGCGCCTGCACTTCGGCGAGCGCGCCCGGGTCCACGGTGCGCCCCTTCGGGGTGGCGCGCACCTTCGCCTGCTCGAGCGGGGCACCCCCGCCCGCGACGCGGTCATTCATCGATCGCCTCTCGGATGGTGCGGCACCGCTCGCCGCGCTGCGCCGCCGGCATAGCGCTCATGGTAGCGCTAAGCGTCGGCCGGCACGCTTGACCGCGGTCAACGCGCTTCGGGCTCCGGCCCCGAACGACGGACCACGCCGGCGGTCCGCAGGTTCCCGGGGAGAGGGCGAGCCGCAGTCGCTCGTGCGCGCTCCTCTCGCGCTCACTCCCACACCCCGCTACGCCGCCTGCGCCGCGAGGAACGTCGCGATCAGCGCGCTCACCCGCTCCGGCGCCTCCATGCCGGCGAGGTGCCCGGTGCCCGCGACGACGACTTGGCGCGCCTCGGGCACCGCGCGCGTGACGCGCTCGGCGACGAGCCGGAATTCCCGCAAGTCCCGCTCGCCGACCACGACCAGCGTGGGCGCGCGCACCCGCCCGAGTTGCGACACCGCGGGCGGCGCCACGGCGCGCTCCGGATCCGCGTTCGCGAAGTGCCAGCCCGAGTAGTCGGCGACCATGCGCTCGAGCCGCGCGGCGAGCGCGGGCTGCTCGCGCGCGGGCGCGAAGAGCTCGTGCGCGAGCCAGGCCCGCTTGGCGGCAGCCACGTCTCCCGCCCGGGCGGCACGCATCACGGGCGCGTAGCTCTCGAGCCACTGCCGCGACCAGGGCCAGCCGCCGACCACCGCGCCGAGGAGCGCGAGACTGCGCACGCGGGCCGGACGCACGAGCGCGAGATCGACCGCGAAGCGGGCACCCATCGAGGCGCCGACGATGTGCGCGTCGCGCTCGCCGAGGTGCTCGAGCAGCGCGGCGAGATCGTCCGCATGCGAGTACGGCTCGCCCGGGCGCGGGACGTCGGAGCGTCCGAAGCCGCGCGCGTCGTACCGGATCACGTGGTGGCGTGCGGCGAGCGCGTCGAAGTGCTCGTCCCACATGCGCGCATCCAGCGTGAACGCGTGCACCAGCACCACCGGCGCGCCGGCGCCGGCGGTCTCGTAGTAGAGCCTCGTGCCGTTGACGCTCGCGTGTCCGCGCTCGCGTCCCGGCGCCATGGCCGGAAGCCCGGCGCAGCCGGCGAGCGCCAGCGCGCCCGCTGACGCGAGAAAGCGGCGCCGCGGAGTACGCGCGGCGCCGGGCTGCCTCGCCCCGGCCGTCATCCCGGTCAGAGCACCGACGCGAGAAGCTTCCCCATCTCGGCCGGATTGCGCGTCACCTTGATGCCGCATTCCTCCATGATCGCGAGCTTCTCGTGCGCGGTGCCCTTGCCGCCGGAGATGATCGCGCCGGCGTGGCCCATGCGCTTGCCAGGCGGCGCGGTGACGCCGGCGATGAAGCCCACCAGCGGCTTGCGCATGTTCTCCTTCGCCCAGCGCGCGGCGGTCTCCTCGTCGGAGCCGCCGATCTCGCCGATCATGACCACCGCGTCGGTGTCGGGGTCGGCGTTGAAGAGCTGCAGCACGTCGACGTGCTTCATTCCATTCACCGGATCGCCGCCGATGCCGACCGCGGTCGACTGCCCGAGCCCGAGCTCGGTCAGCTGCGCGACCGCTTCGTAAGTGAGCGTGCCCGAGCGCGAGACGACGCCGATGCGGCCCTTCTGGTGGATGTGGCCGGGCATGATCCCGATCTTGATCTCGTCGGGCGTGATCACGCCGGGGCAGTTCGGGCCGACCAGCACCGTCTGCTTCGCGCGCTTGCGCATGCGGTCGCGCACCTCGATCATGTCGCGCACCGGAATGCCTTCGGTGATGCAGATGACCAGCTCGAGCTCGGCGTCGACCGCCTCCCAGACCGCTGCGGCGGCGCCGGCCGGCGGCACGTAGATCACCGACGCCGTGGCGCCGGTCGCGGCCTTGGCGTCTTTGACCGTGGCGAAGATCCGGGATGCCCTCGAACGATTCGCCGGCCTTCTTCGGGTGCACGCCGGCGACGAAGCAGCTGCGGCCGTTCGCGTAGTCGCGGCACATCCGCGTGTGGAACTGGTCGGTCTTGCCGGTGATCCCCTGCGTGATCACCTTCGTGTTCTGGTTGATCAGGATCGCCATCTCACCGTCCGCCTTTGCTCGATCGGGCCGCAGCGACCACCCGCTCGGCCGCTTGCGCCATATTGTCCGCCGAGATGATCGGCAAGCCCGACTCGGCCAGGATCTTGCGGCCGAGCTCCTCGTTGGTGCCCTTCATGCGCACCACGAGCGGTACGCCGAGCTTCACCTCGCGGGCGGCGGTCACGATACCCGAGGCGATCGTGTCGCACTTCATGATGCCGCCGAAGATGTTGACCAGGATGGCCTTCACCCTGCTGTTCGACAGCATGATCTTGAACGCCGCGGTGACCTTCTCGGCGGTGGCGCCGCCGCCGACGTCGAGGAAGTTCGCCGGTTCGGCGCCGTAGAGCTTGATGGTGTCCATGGTCGCCATCGCGAGGCCGGCGCCGTTCACCATGCAGCCGATGTCGCCGTCGAGCGAGATGTACGAGAGGTCGTGCTTCGACGCCTCGATCTCGTACGGATCCTCCTCGTCGAGGTCGCGCATCGCGGTGATCTCCGGATGGCGGAAGAGCGCGTTGTCGTCGAAATTCATCTTCGCGTCGAGCGCGATCACGTCGCCCGATCGCGTGAGGATGAGCGGGTTGATCTCGGCGAGCGATGCATCGCACTCCCAGAACGCGCGCGCGAGGCCCTGCAGCACCGCGCGCGCCTTGGGCACGCTCGCCTGCGGCACCCCGATCGCGGCCGCGAGCGCCTCGCCGTCGGCCTCGGTGAGCCCCTGCTCCGGATCGACGAAGACTTTGTGGATCTTGTCAGGCGTCTTCGCCGCCACCTCCTCGATGTCCATGCCGCCCTCGGAGGACGCCATCACGCACACCTTCTGCGTGACGCGGTCGACGACGATGCCGATGTAGAGCTCCGTGGCGATGTCGGCGCCTTCCTCGATCAGCAGGCGCCGCACCTTCTGCCCCTCGGGTCCGGTCTGGTGCGTCACGAGCTGCATGCCGAGAATCTTCCCCGCCCAACTCTTCACCTCGTCGAGCGATTTCGCGACCTTGACGCCACCACCTTTGCCGCGACCGCCGGCGTGGATCTGCGCCTTCACGACCCACACCTTGCCGCCGAGCTTTCGCGCCGCGTCGATGGACTCCTCGACCGAGAAGCACGGGACGCCGCGCGGCGTCGGCACGCCGTAGTTGCGCAGCACTTCCTTCGCCTGGTACTCGTGGATCTTCACGTTGCTGGTCCTCCTCTGGGCGAGCAAGTGTGCGGTACGCGCCGTGCGCCGGCAATGACTGCGCTCGACGCCGGCGCGCTACTCCGCGCGCGCGGCCGATCGCGCGCCGCGATACCACTTCGGGTAGTGGCGCCGCGCGACCTCGCCGCGCGTGTCGAGCGCGTGGCACTGGTCGAGCTGGAACGGCTGCGTGCCGCCCGGCCCGTCCGCGTTGTCGAGCTGCTCCGCGGCGCGCGACTGGATCGCGGCCGACGGAAACTGCAGCAGCATCTCGTTCAGGTGGGTGCAGCCCTTCACGTGGGCGAGGAGATCGTGCACCGCCTTGCGAAAGCCGCGCAGAAGGTTCAGCCCCACCAGCCGCGCGTAGTCGGGCGCGATCCGCTCGCACACGCCCGGATAGGGCATCGCCTCGGTGCGTGCGGTCGCCTCCACGATGGTGTACCCATCGTCGATCGTCAGCCGGATCCACATGTCGTGGATCGGCGTGCCCGCCGGCCGCACGCCGGTCGAGAGCGCGTAGTCGATCGGCTTCACGTCGTAGAGGTGCGCCTCGATGTCGTAGCGGCCGTCGGCGCGGCGATAGCCCTCGAACTGGACGCGGCGGCGGTGCGTGAGCGTGCGGGCGGCGGCGGGCGCGGGCAGTGGCATGCTTCGTTGCCGGGATTGTGCAGAGCGGCAAATGTTAGCACAGCGTCTCTCCCCGCCTCGATCGAGGAGAGGAGAGACACCGGGTAGAATCGGCGCGAACCACCCGGCCGCGACCGGAGGAGACTTGCGCTACGTCCTCGCGCTCGACCAGGGCACGACCAGCTCGCGCGCCATCGTCTTCGACGAGCACGCGCACGCGCGCGGCTCCGCGCAGGCCGAGTTCCGCCAGATCTTTCCCGAGCCGGGGGTGGGTCGAGCACGATCCGATGGAGATCTGGCGCACGCAGCTCGACTGCGCGCGCGGCGCGCTGGCGCAGGCCGGAGTCACGCCCGGCGAGCTCGCGGCGCTCGGCATCACCAACCAGCGCGAGACCACGGTCGTCTGGGAGCGCGCCACCGGCCGGCCGATCCACAACGCGATCGTGTGGCAGGACAGGCGCACCGCGGCGGCGTGCGAGCGCTTGGTGGCCGAGGGCCACGAGGACCTCATCCGCACTCGCACCGGGCTGGTCGTGGATCCCTATTTCTCGGGAACCAAGGTCGCGTGGCTGCTCGGGCACGTGCCCGGCGCACGCGCGCGCGCGGCGGCCGGCGAGCTCGCGTTCGGCACCATCGACAGCTGGCTCGTCTGGAATCTCACCGGCGGCAAGGCGCACGTCACCGACGTCACCAACGCATCGCGCACCCTGTTCTACGACATCGCGCGCGGCGCGTGGGACGACGAGCTGCTCGCGCTCTTCGACGTGCCGCGCGCCCTGCTGGCGGCGGTGGAGCCCTCCGCGTCCGTGGTCGCACACGCGAGCGCGGACGTATTCGGGGCACGCGTCCCGATCGCCGGCGTGGCAGGCGACCAGCAGGCGGCGCTCTTCGGCCAGGCGTGCCACGCGCCCGGCATGGCCAAGAACACCTACGGCACCGGCTGCTTCATGCTTCTGCACTGCGGCGGCGAGCGCATCGTCTCGCGTCACGGGCTGGTGACCACGGCGGCGGCGCAGACCGGCGCGCGCGAGTTCGCGCTCGAGGGCAGCGTGTTCGTCGCCGGCGCGGTCGTTCAGTGGCTGCGCGACGGCCTGCGCGTGATCAAGGCGTCGGTCGACGTCGAGGCGCTCGCCGCACGCGTGCCCGACTCCGGCGGCGTCTTCTTCGTGCCGGCGTTCGTGGGCCTGGGCGCTCCGCACTGGGATCCGCACGCGCGCGGCGCCATCGTCGGGCTCACGCGCGGCACCACCGAGGCGCATATCGCGCGCGCCGCGCTCGAGTCGATCGCGTTCCAGTCGGCCGACGTGCTCCACGCGATGGAGAAGGATGCGGGCGTCCAGCTCACGGAGCTGCGCGTCGACGGCGGCGCCGCCGCGAACGACCTGCTGATGCAGTTCCAGGCCGATCTGCTCGGCGTGCCGGTGGTGCGCCCGCGCGTGCTCGAGACGACCGCGCTCGGTGCGGCCTATCTCGCCGGGCTGGCGACCGGCGTATGGCAGGACCGCGCGCAGATCGCCGCGCAGTGGCGCGCCGAGCGCACGTTCGAGCCGACCCTGTCGCGCGACAGAGGCCGCCGCGCGCATGAGCCGGTGGGCGCGCGCGGTCGGCCGCGCGCGCGAGTGGGCGCGGCCGTGACCCTCCTGGCCGCGCGCCGCGGCGTTCAGCAGCCGCCGATGCGGCGCGCGCTGCCGCGCGCGTGCCGCGTCTCCTGCCGGTCCGAGATCGTCACGGTCGTCTCGGTCTCGTAGGTGTAGCCGTCGCGCGCTGCGTTGAAGCGATAGCTGTTGCGCATCGAAAGCGGCCGCGGTGCGCTGCACTCGAGCGTCATCGTCATGTCGTCGCCGCTCGCGACGTACACCGGATCGTCGCACTGCGCGCTGCCTGCGGCGCGCAGCCGTCGCTCCGCCTCCTCCCACGCCTTGATCGACTGCGGGCTCAGGCACGCGACGGTGGTGATCGCCCTCGCGACCGGGTCGTAGCCGATCCGCGCCTGCACCTGCGGCGGCAGCGCGGCAATCGACGCCGCCTGCGCGGCGGTCACCTCCTGCGTCATCTGCCACCGGCCCACCTGCGGCACGATCGGCGGCGTCGGCTGCTGCGCAGGCGCAGCCGGCGCGACCGCCACGAGACAGATCGCGGCGAGGCAACGCACGCAGACGCGCGCCAGGTGCGCGAGCGTGTCAAGGCGGACCTGCATCGATGCTCCGGGTGCCGAGTTCGCGCAATGATAGGCCGGCGTCCCGGCGTCGCATGCGCGCACGTCGCGCCGACGCGCACATTTGCACGCCGCGCAACAGTCCTGTGACAGTCGGCGTGCGCGCCGTGCGTATTGCCGGGACCCGCGCACCGCTTTTTCCTCGTCGGGCCACCTCGCTCCCGCGGTCCGCCCCGACGGCGCCCGACACCCGCCCGGTGGAGGCCGGCAACGGCGTCGAGGAGATCGCGCGTCCCGTCGGGGGCGGTGCGCGAAGCCGGCGACCGCGCCGCCGCGCTCGCAGACGGACACGCGCCCCGCCGCGAGTCGCACGGCCCAGGCGTTCGCGTCCGGGGGTCCGGCGCCATGCAGCGATCTGGGCCGGCGCATGGCCGCGCGCGTCCACCGTGCGCACCGCGCGGCCGAACAGCGCGACTACGGCCACGAGGTCGGACGGCTGCTCTGGCCGCACGCGAGGGCCGGACGGCGTGGCCGCGCTGCGGATCTTGCGCTGCGGGGAGCCGGCCGGCGGTCGTCCGCGGTCGCGCAGGTGCCGTGCGATCCCGTATCCTATGCGGCGGAATGCGCCGCGCAGATCGCGCCGGGCAGTGTGCGCGGCGGCCCGCAGATGCTAGAGTGACAGGCCGGAAGACGCATCATGACGTACGCTTGGCCCGAGATGCTGTGGCTCCTGGCGGGAGTGCCGGCGCTCGTCCTCGTCTACGTGCTCGCGCTGTGGCGCCGCAAGAAGGTCGCCGTGCGCTACGCGAGCGTAGCGCTGGTGAAGGCCGCGATCGGGCCGGGCAGCGCCTGCGGCGGCATCTGCCGCCGCTGCTGCTCCTGCTGGCGCTCATCGCGCTCGTCGTCGCGACGGCGCGGCCGAGCGTCATGATCACGCTGCCGTCGATGCACCAGACGATCATCCTGGCGATCGACGTCTCGCTCAGCATGCGCGCGAGCGACATCGCGCCGACCCGGCTCGAGGCGGCGCAGGCCGCCGCCAAGGCGTTCGTCGCCGAGCAGCCGTCCGACGTGCGCATCGGGATCGTCTCGTTCGCCGGCACGGCCGCGGTCGTGCAGCCGCCGACGCGCGACCGGGACGCGCTCGTCGCGGCCATCGACCGCTTCACCCTGCAGCGCCATACCGCGATCGGCAGCGGCATCATCATGTCGCTCGCGACGCTCTTTCCCGACGCGGGCATCGATCTCGAGCAGGTGCTGTTCGGCGGCAGATCGTCGCGCCGCGGCCGCGGCGTTCCCATCGAGCGCGCGCAGAAGGCGCCGGAGCGGCCGCAGCAGCAGGAGCAGTTCACTCCGGTCGCGCCGGGATCCTACACCTCCGCGGCGATCATCCTTCTCACCGACGGGCGCACGACCACCGGGCCGCCGCCGCTCGAGGCGGCGAAGATGGCGGCCGACCGCGGTGTGCGCGTCTACACCGTCGGCTTCGGCACCAACGCGGGCGGCTCGGTCGACTTCGAGGGCTGGTCGATGTTCATGCGCTTCGACGAAGAGACGCTGAAGGCGATCGCGGAAATCACCCGCGCCGAGTACTACCACGCCGCGAGCGCGGCCGACCTGCAGAAGGTGTACGAGAACCTGAACGCGCGTTCGGTCCTGGAGCGCAAGGAGACCGAGGTGAGCGCCCTGCTCACGGCCGCGGCGGCGGCGCTCGCGGTCGTGGCGGCGCTGCTCTCCCTCGCCTGGTTCAACCGGCTCGCGTGAGCGCGAGCGCCGGGCGCGCGCCGATTCGCGTAGCGTGGTATCAGCCGCGCCTTCACTTCAGCCGGTAGCGGTCGGGCTCTTCGAAGAACTCGATGATCTTCGCACCGGCCGGGACTCTCGCGCTGTGCACCACGCCGGCCGGAATGTAATAGGCGCTTCCGGGACCGTGCGTTCGGGTCTCGCCGTCAATCGTCACCTCGACCTCACCCTCGAGCACCGTGCCCCACTGGCCTTTGTGACTGTGCGCGGGCAACTCCACGTCCTTCAGGACCTGGAAGAAGACCAGTTGACCCTGCTCGGATTGGAGCACGTTGGTCTTCACCGTCGTCGACGGAAAGGGCAGGTCCGCCTCTGGCAATCGCGTGATGATCTCCGGCAGTTCCATCTCTCCTCCGTCATTCGGGCTGCATGGGCACGTCGACACGGGCTGAAGAGCAGCAGGCAGCCTACGCCCATCGCTGCAGCCCCGCCGCGCCGCTTCGCGGCATCTGCTGCGGCGAAGGATTCGGCGCCTGCTCCGCAAGCGCAATCGCCGGGCCGGGAAAGATCAATGCCGGCACCACGAGAAACCGGTACCGCAGCATGAGCCCTCCATTGTAGGACGGGTGCGGACGCAGGCCCGCCGTCGGTACGGGGCTCGACGCCTCGCGCCCATCTCCACGCGATGCAAACGGCAAAGGCGGCGAGAAGAAGCATACTGGATGCCAGCAGCAGGCGCGAGGCCCCGGAGAAGATCATTCCGGTTTCGGGCCGCCACCAGTCTCCCAGGAGTAACGCATCCTGGGAGAAGAGGTAGACGCTCCCCGATGCGAGCACGAACGCGAGAAGAACGTTCAGCAGGATGCGCATGTGGTCCCGGCCGTTCGCCTGCCCAGCATCCGACCGGCCGCAACGGCTGGCCGCAGCATGGCTCGCCGCGGGCCGCTGGAGCGTGCAGCTGCTGCCGCCTCCGCGGATGAGATCCAGCGTACCACGCAAGTGCCATGGCGAGAACGCGGAGCGGCCGACACGGCAAAGGCCACGTGCGGCCCGTCCTTGCTGTCTGCGGCTCGGACGCTCTGCGTCGAAACGGCGACGCCCGCGCCGCGGCGGCCGCGGCCCGGCGCCCGCCCCGATCGTCCCCGCACCCCTGCTCCGCGTGAATTCGGACCGCCGCCACGGCGCCGGCTGCGCAATGCGTCACGGCGCGGCGGCGCGGCCGAGCCCCTTCCGAACGCGGTGGCGTGCTTGTTGCGTTTGACTTGGCTCATCGGCGCGCCGCGCGCCGCCTTGCAGCAGCCAACAGGAGGAATCCGATGCTCGAGATCCTGCTGCTCCTCGGGGTCATGGTGTACATCGTGTGGAAGCTCGAGTCGCATCACTTCGAGCGCGCGAGCTCAACGTGGGGGCGTCGCCGTCGCCGACGCTCAGCCGCACGCCCCGCCCGCCGCGCCGCCGCGGCCGCGGCTCGCGATCGAAGGCACGCAGCGCCCGCTCATCCGCGACAAGAAGTTCGTCAAGAGCTTCGGCGTCAACCCGGTTGCCGTGCACGACCTGCGCGTCTACGCCTGCATGGGCCGCTTCGACCAGTTCCCCGCCTCGCTGCGCGATTTCATCGGCGAGCTGCACGCCGGGGGCTGCGCGCTCGGCGCCGGCATCGTGGATCTCATGTTTCACGGCCGCGCGCTCGATCACAACGAGGCGGTCTACTTCGCGCTGGTGGAGGCGGCCGACGGTTCGCGGGTGCTCGCATTCGTCGACCGGCTGCGGCTGAGCTGAGCCCGGATTGCTCGGGGAACGCGCCCCCTTTGGGACGACTGTGCCGGGCGCCCTCCGCGTATCAGCTGGCCGACGGCTGGCGCTGGCGCGCCCTAGAGGAACCGCTCGCGGTCGAACGGCGTGAAGTCCGGCTTCACGCCGGACTTGATCGTGGCCACCTCGGCGAGGAAAAGCAACTCGTCCATCACGTCCTGCGGGAAGCCGCGCCGGCCGCCGCGCGTGTCGATCACCAGCTTGCTCAGGTACGTGTCGCATTCGCGCCCGCCCCAGAAGAGGCACACCGATTCGATGATGTGCGGGTAGCCTTCGATCGCCGCACGCACGAGCGCCCGCTCGGGCGGGCCGGTGCGCTTCGGCTTGGGCTGCTCTTCCTCCTGGGCGTACTTGATCGCGGGATAGACCGTGTCCTGGATCGGCGTGACCAGCCCCGGGTTACGGTTGCCCTCGCCGCCCCACTGGTGCGCGGGCAGGTCGAAGTCCACCTGGGTCAGGTCGGCGCCGGAAGCCGGCGCGACGCGTGACGCCGGCCGGGCGGCAGCCGGTTGCGGCGCGCGCGGTGACGCGGCGGGTGCAGCCTGGCCCGCAGCGGGTGCGCCCGGCGGTGGCGCAACGGGTACGGACTGCGGCCGTGCGGCGGGATCGGCGTACGCAGCCGATGCGATGCCTGGCTCGGCCGCGGCGGCGAGCGCATCGCCGTTCTTCTCGGCGAGCAACAGGACGGTCGCGCGCTCGAGGCGCGCGACGCGCTCGCTCAGCTCGGCGAAGATCTCGAGCAACTCCTCGAGGGACGTTGCCGGCGCGTCGCCGAATCCGTCGCCATCCGCCTGCAGCCAGTCCTCGATCGTGCCGCGCCCTGCCATTTCTCCTCGTGGATCCCGTGGCGGGATCTCGTTGTCCGACTTGCGCACCATGGTACACCGCTCCCGCGCTGCTGTGGGTGCTCCGGAAGGGCCCCTGCGGGAAAAAGCAGCGCGCGACGAAGTCGCGCGCCGCCGCGGTGGACCTTGCCGCGGTCACTCGAGCTGCCAAGCGACCGGGCGGCCCGTCCATACCCCGCGCTCGGCCACCCGCCCGGTCTCGAAGACGACAAAACTCTGCCGGCCGTAGTGGGGCAGCAGGCGCGCCACGGTCTCGAGCGCGGCCGGGTCGCGCGCCGCGACCACAGCGAGCGGTGCGCCGCCCACCCGCGCGGCCGCCCAAGCCTGCGCGTCCGAACGCTCGCCGAGCGCCGGCGGCCGCGGCGGCAGCCCGTGTGCTGCGAGCCAGCCGTCGATCGCTTCGTGTGGGCCGATCGCGAGCAGCGCGGCGTCGGACGGCGGCGCAGCGCCCGGTGCCAGCTCGCGCGGTGCGGCGTCGAACATCCGGCCGGCGAGCCGCTCCGCTGCGTCGCGCCACGCCGCCCCGGCGCCGAGCACCGCCACTGCGGCGCGCGGCGCCACCATCGCCTGGCGAAGAATCGGCGGCGCCTCGGCCTCGGCGAGCCGCCGCAGCACGTGGAAGTCCGGATCGAGCGCGAGAGCGAGCGGCCGTGCGCCCGCCGGCACCTCGAACGTCTGGCGCGTCTCGTGCAGCTTCAGCACGTGCGTCTCATCGCCCGCCGCGCTGCGCACCCGCAGCGGCACGCGCAGCGCGAACGCGGGCGCATCCTGCTCGAGCATCAAGCGCACCGCGTGGCCGTCGCCCGCAGCCCGCCGCTCGGCGTGCGCGATGCGCACCGCCGGCAGGCCCGGGCGCTCGAGCCACTGCGCGAAGAAGCCGGCCAGGCTGCGGCCCGACGCCGCCTCGAACGCACCGCGCAGGTCCTGCCAGGACGCGACGCGAAACCGATGCTCGGTCCAGAACCGACGGATGCCGGCGTCGAACGCGGCGGCGCCGATGTCGTCGCGCAGCATGAGGAACAACATCGCCGCCTTGTGGTAGCCGACGATCTGCGACGTGCCGTGCGTGCGGGCAGTGAACGCCGCGAGCGGCCGGTCCGCGCCCGGCGGCACGGCGGCGAGGTCGCGCAGCCAGGCGAGCCGCATCTCGCGCGCGGCCGCCGCGCTCTCGCGTTCCTTGTACGCGTAGTCGGCCATGAAGGTCGTCAGCCCCTCGGACCAGTTGCCGCTCGCCCAGTCCGGATAGACGCCGTTGCCCCACCAGTTGTGCAGCACCTCGTGGCCGAGCGAAGTTGCGCGGATGAACGGAAGCGCGAGCACGCGCTCGCCGAGGTAGGCGAGGGTCGGCATGCCGAAGCCGGTCGGCGTGGGGCTCGAGACGATGCTGAACTCGGTGAACGGATACGGCCCGATCCACGTCTCGTACAGATCGAGGTAACCCTCGATCGCATCGAGATAGGCGGGCGCGAGCCCGTCGATGCCGGCGTGGAAGTACGTGCGCAGCGCCACCGCGCTGCCGGTGCGGCCGCGCACGGTGCGCGTCTGGACGCGGTACGGCCCGGCCATGAGGTCGATACCCTCAGCGGGACGCAAGAACTCGAATGTGGCGCGATAGCGGCCTGCGACCTCGCCCGCCTCCACCAGTCGGCCCGGGACGAGGCCACGCTGCGATGCCGGCAGATCGAGCGCGGCGCGATAGCTCGCAAGCAGCGGCCCGTCCCGGCCGCGGAGCACCGGATACCACGCGCTCGCCGAGGGAAGGAACGTTCCTTCGGTGCCGGCGACCGGCGCCGCGTGGCCGAGCGTCCGTCGATGGTCGAGCGAGCGGTCGAGCGACGCGAGCGTGCCGTGCCAGCGCAGCGCGAGCGTGCGCGCGCCGCTCGCGGGCGGAAGGACGTAGACCCGGTCCGCGCCACGCTCGACCGGCGACGCGGCGAGCGCCTGCCCGTCGAGCAGGATCCGCTCGACCGCGAACCGGGCGCCGAGCGTGACCGTCTCGGCGGCTGGCGGCACGCGCAGCGTCGCCTCCGCGGCGAGCGCGCGCGTCGCCGGATCGATGCGCACCGCGATGTCGTAGTGCGCCGTCGGCGCGCCCATCGCAGCGCCCGCGAGCAGCGCGCCGGCGGCCAGCGCGGCGAAGCGCATCACTGCTCCTGCGGCGGCACGGCCGGCGGGAACTTCGCGACGAGCTCGAGCGATGCCGACCCGCGCCGCACCTTGAGCGGCAGCCAGGTGCCCGGCGCGTGGCGCCGCACGGCTTGGGTGAGGTCGCCGGGCTGGCGCGCCGGCACGCCGGCGACGTCGGTGACCACGTCGCCCGCGCGCACGCCGGCCGACTCGGCGACGCTGCCCTTCTCCACCTCGCGGATGCGCACGCCGCCCGCGCCCGGCTCGAGCCACACGCCGAGCCGCTGGCGCGGCTGCCCTGCGCGCTGCTCCGCCGCGGCGACCCCGAACACCGCGTCGGCGATGCCGGCCGTGAGCCGCTCGCAGTCGGCGTCGCCATCCCAGGGCAGCAGCACTGCCACGTCGGTCACGCCGAGGTCGGCGAGCTGGTGCGGCACCCCGTGGCGGTGGATCAGGTGGCCGCTGCCGATCACGCCGACCACGAGCGGCGCGGACGGCCGCGCCCGCGCGGTGGCGATCGCCTGCGCCATTGCGCGGTCCCACGTAAGCTGCGCCTCGACGAAGCGGCGGAACGCCGGGTCGTCGCGCGACGGCGCCTTGCGCTGCGCGGCGCTCGGAGCACCGCCCCCGGGCGCCGCGGCCCCGCGCTCGTGCCCCGCGTAGGTCTCGAGCAGGAAGTCGACGTACGCCCCGCTCGCCGGCGCAGGCCGCGTGACGCCCTCGCGCTCGCGGACCGGCAGCGCGTCGAGCCCCTGCTCGCGGACCATGCGCACGAGGTCGCGATCGACGTTCAGGGCCACCATCGGTACCCGGTTCATGCGCGCGAAGTGGAAGAGCGGCAGGTAAGCCTCCGGATCCGTGTTCCACACCCGCCGCCAATCGGCCGCGCGCAGGAACGCCTCCTCGCCGAGCTCGCCCGCGACCCAGCGGTCGAGCGCGGGCTGCACGCGGCGCGGGAACATCTCGAAGCCGAGCACCAGGTCCGGGCGCTGCCCGTGCAGCGCCGCGATCGTCTGCAGCTGCCAGCGGTGGTGCTCGGCATCCTCGTGCGATTCGCCGAGCAGCACCACGTCGCGCCGCGCGAGATGCGCGATCAGGTCCTGGCCGACGAGCGGACGCGGTCCGGCGGCCGCGGGCGCGGCCCAGGTGCCGCGCGGCACGCACGCGGCGAGCGCCCCCGGCGCGAAGGGCAGCAGGAGTGCCGTCGCCGCGATGGCGGCGGCGATGGCGGCGATGAGGCGGTGCATGCGGTTGCGTCCCTCCCGGCAGGCCGCATGGTACGCGGCCGCGCACTCGCGTGGTCGGCCGCGCGGCCGCGGCGCTTGGCTCACCAGCCGTACCCGATGCCGACGATCCACGTGCGGTCGGTCGAGGCACGGCCCGGCGCCGGATCGCTCTCCCAGTCGAGATCGAGCTGCAGGTTGGCGTCGAGACCGGCGTAGATCGGCGCGCGCAGCCCGGTCTGGGTGCGAACGAGCGTGCTGCCGTCCGAGGAGAGCGCGATGAAGCCTTCCTGCGTGTGGAACGCCTGCAACCGCTCCTCGACGATCCAGTAGCCTGCGCGCAGGCCCCAGCCGGCGGCGGCGAAGCGCTCGTTGCCGCCGTCGCTCCGGTTCAGCCACACGTAGTCCGGACCGGCCTGCACCGACAGGCTGAGCCGCGGCCCGTCGAACACCTGGTAGCCGAGGCCGCCGCCAACCGCGCTGCGCAGCTCCAGGTCCTTGAAGCGGTCGTGCTCGAACGAAGTCCGGCCGTACCAGTAGAGCTTCTCGCGCACGAACCGGTCGTACCCCGCGCGCGCGAGCCAGTTGCTCGCGGTAAGCGTGCCGGTGTCCGCGGCGCGGTTGATGCGTCCGCCGAAGCTCAACCGCTGTGCCTGCGCACGCAGCGTCACGTCGGCCTCGCCGTACAGGCGCTGCGTGTCGCTGTTCCCGCTCGAGTCGGTCAGCCCGACACCCACGCGGCCTCGCGATACCCACCCTTCGCCCGACTGCTCGGCCGTCGGATTCACGAACGCGACCGCGGCAAGCGGAACGCGGCGCGCGCCGCCGCCCGCCGCATCGCGCACCTCGATCGCGCCGTCGCCCGCGGGCGCCACGATGCCGGTGAGATCGGTGCCGTCCCCGAGCAGCACGCGCGCCGGCGACTCGGTCTGGATTGCGGTGACTTCCGACCACGGCAGCCCGATCGCGCCGCCATACGGCGTCTGCAGCGTGATCTTGTCCGGTCCCTTGTTGACGATCTTGCCGGAGAGCCGGTCGCCGTTTCTCATCAGCACCTGGTCGGCGACCGCACCGGGCGCAACGGCCGCCGCGACGGCCAGCGCTCCGACCACTGCGGCGGCGCGCAGCCACGCCGCCGCCCCTTCAAAGCCGTTCGCGCGAAGATGCATCTCACCTCTCTTTCTGCTCCCGCTCTTGGAGAATGCGCGGGCCGGTGCCCACGCGCGCACTGCCCCGGGCCTAGTGCAGCGGCAGCCGTACCGCGTCGTCGATCAGCTGGAACGCACTCCATCCGGCGCCGGCCGCCGGGCGGCACACGCCGAACTGGAACGGCCACGCGTCGCGCCCCGGCGTGAGGAAGCGCAGATCGCGGAACCAGACGCAGTGCGCCGGCTCGCCCGCCTCGACGCGCGCGAGCACCGGGTAGACGGCGAACCAGCGGAAGAACGCGAGCGGCTCGGCCTGCCATGCCGAGAGCACCTCGGCGCGCGACGCTGCCGGGCCGAACTGCTCGGCGCGCTGCCACACGGCCTGCGCACGCGGAACGTACGCCGCGTCGAGCCGCGCGAGCAGGCCGGCGCCCGGGCCGGGCGGCGGCGGCGGCGCATGCCGGATGACGTTCACGAAGGCGTACCGGTACTGGTCGCCGTGCGCGACCACCACCATCCAGTTGAGCGGCGATACCGGTCGCGGCACCGCCGAGACGCGCGCGCCGGCGAGCCCCTGCGCGCGCGCGTACTCGCGCCCGAATTCCACCGCGGTTCCGTGGGCGATCGCCTGCACGCCGATGTAGCCCGCCAGAACCGCGAGCCCGACCGTCGCCGGAACGCGCGAGCGGCGCCACACGAGCGATGCGGCGAGGCCGGCGAGAATGATGCCGGTGAACCAGAGGTCGATGATGAACGTGGTGTCGAGCGCGAAGCGCCGATCCGAGAACGGCGCGAAGAGGATCGTGCCGAACGAGGTGATCAGATCCCCGGCGATGTGGATCGCGAGCGACCCTGCCGCGACGCCGAAGTAGGCGCGCCAGCCCGGCCGCGCCGGATCGAAGCGCGCGAAGATCCAGGCGAGCAGCGCCGCCCAGAGCGGAAGCAGCACGATCGAGTGCGTGGCACCCCGGTGATGGAGCAGGTAGGCCTCGGGCGAAACGAAGCTGAGCGCCCAGTCGAGGTCGGGAAACGCCGCCGCCACGAACCCCGCCGCGACGCGTCGGCCGGTCGTGATGCCGCCGGGTCGTGGCGTGCGCGGCGCGGTCGCGCGTGCGAGCAGCGCCCCGCTCAGTGCGTGGGTCAGGGTATCCATGCCGAGCGATCAGACCGCGGCATCGCGCCGGCGTTCACTTCGGCCGCCTGGCGCCGCGCAGATCGCAGCGCGCTGATGATACCGGCGTCCCGTGGCAGAATCGGCCGGTACTCGCGGAGGGACGCAGCGTTGCGCATCGGCATCATCGGCGGCGGCGTGATCGGCCGCCTGATCCTCGAGCACGTCGCGAGCGGCGCGCTCGAAGGCGGCGCGGTGGCGGGCATCCTCGGGCGCGGCGAGGATGCGCGCGTCGTCGGACTGGTCTGCTGGGCGGCCTCGAGCATCGGGCTCCAGCAGCGCACGTAGCCCTCGACGTGCGCACTCGCGACGCGACGGCGCGGCTCGGATGCCCGGCACGCCGCGACTGGGCGCGCTCGGAGCGCGCGATTCGACCGCCGCGGCGACCGTGCCGATGCGGACCGCCGTCGCGACGTTGCCGCTCGCGGCGGCGAACGATGCGCTCGCCCGCCTGCGCGCCGGCCGTGTCACCGGGGCTGCGGTGCTGGTTCCCTGACCGCCTCCCGGACCCATCGTGCGAGCGTCGCCGCGTCCATCGCGCCCGACCGGCGCGCGATCTCGCGGCCGTCCCGGAAGGCGATCAGCGTCGGAATCGAGCGGATGCCGTAGCGGGCGGCGATTTCCGGCGCCGCTTCGGTGTCGAGCTTGGCAAGCCGGGCGCTCGTCGCGAGCTCGCGCGCGGCGCGCTCGAAGTGCGGCGCCATCATCCTGCACGGTCCGCACCACTGCGCCCAGAAGTCGACCACCAGCGGCAGGCCGCTCCCCTCGACGTGCCGCGCGAAACGCCGCGCGTCGAGCGCGGCGACGCGTCCGTCGAGCAGCGGCGCCTTGCACTTGCCGCACGCCGGACCCTCGCCGAGCCGCTCGCGCGGCACCCGATTGGTCGTGTCGCACGCCGGGCACACGATGTGAATCGGATGCATACTTCCTCTCGGCAACCCTCTACGCTTTGCGAATGGGGGCAGCGCCACGGGGATGTCAACCGGCGCTGCGGGCACTTTTGTCCTAGATCAAGACCATGCCCGGCGCACGGACCTAGTCTGCCCGCATCGCCCGCAGCGCCGATAGATCGGACGTGCACAGACGCAACCGGCTCTTCGTTGCCATCGCCCTGGCTTACGGCCTGGCCGGCGGGCTGCTCGCGCTCGTGCACCTTGCCGCGCCGGGCCTGGTTCCGGGCAACGTGCCGAAGGCGCATGCGCACATGATGCTGCTCGGCTTCGTCCTGATGACGATCTACGGCGTCGGGTTGCACGTGATCCCGCGCTTCGGCGGCTATCCGCTGCGCTCCGAGCGCGTCGCGACGTGGCAGTTCTGGCTCGCGAACGCGGGTCTGCCGCTGATGATCGCGGGCTGGCTCGCGTGGCGCGACTGGCTCGTCGCGCTGGGCGGCGCGGCGACCGTCGGAGCGATGGCGCTTTTCGCCGCGAACATGGCGGCGACCGTGCGGCTCAAGTCGCCGCTCGAGAAGTGACGTTGCCGCGATGGCCGAGTACCAGGGCTGCGAGCTGCCGGAGGGCCTTTACTACGACCTCGACTACGTATGGGTGCGCCCGGAGCCGGACGGGACCTTCACCGTCGGCCTCACCGATCCCTCGCAGACCATGGCCGGGCGCGTCCAGCACTGCACGATCCGGCCGGTGGGAACGCATCGCGCGCGCAAGAAGCCGCTCGCCCGGCTGGAATCGGGCAAGTGGGCCGGCGGGATTCCGGCCCCGTTCTCCGGCACGATCGTAGCGCGCAACGACCGGCTCGTCGCCGAGCCCGGGCTGGTGAACGTCGCCCCCTACACCGACGCCTGGGTAGTGCGCATGCGCGCCGACGAGCCCGAGCGCGCGCTCGACGGCCTGGTCACCGGCGCGGAGGCGATCGCCGGATTGCGGGCGTGGATCGACCGCTACAACGTGCAGTGCATGAGATGCGCGGAATGAAAGTCGAGCTCCTCGTTTCCGAGTGGTGCCCCACCTGCCCGGCCGCGGAGCAGGTCTGGCGCGAAGTGGCCGCCGAGCGCGAGTTCGAGTTCGCCGTCGTCGATGCGGCGCAGCCTGAGGGGCGCTCGCTGGTCGCGCGCCTTCATTTGCGCTCGGTGCCGTCGGTGGTGATCGACGGGGTGCTGCGGGCGGTGGGCGTGCAGACGCCCGAGGAGGCGCGCGCGCTCGTCGCGGAGGCGCCCGCGCGCAGCCGCCGGCACCGCGCGTACCACGCCGGCATGATGCTCTCGCGCGACAACCGGCTCTGGATCGTCGCGGCCACGGCCTATCTCGCCGCCTGCGCCCTGATCCTGGCAGACGCGGGAAGCCTGCTGCCCGACGGGACCGGACGAAGCGCGGCGGTGCACCTGTTCGGAGGCGGCTTCGTGCTGTTCCTCGTCTTCGGGCTTGCCGCGCACATGCTGCCGCGGTTCACCGGGAACCCGATCGCGATGGCGCCTTGGACCTGGGTGCAGCTCGGCGCGGCGAACGCCGGGCTCCCGCTGCTCGCGATTGGGCTGTGGCTGCGCCTCGCCACGATGTCGATCGTCGGCGGCGCGCTCCTGTGCCTTGCGCTCGCGGTGTTCGCGGGACGGATCCTCCCGGTGCTGCTCGTGCGCAGCGGCGCGGCGCGGGGCACGCCCGAGGCGGGCACGGAAGCGCTCTGAGCGATGGGCGACTACGTCGCGCTGAAGCACCTGCACGTCGCCACGGTCGGCGTGAGCTATCTGCTCTTCTTCGTGCGCGGCGCATGGATGCTCGCCGACTCGCCGATGCTCACGCGCCGATGGGTGAGGGTCGTTCCGCACGTGAACGACACGATCCTGCTCGCGGCGGCGATCTGGCTGACGACCCTCATCCAGCAGTACCCCGGCACGCACGGATGGCTGACGGCCAAGGTCGTCGGCCTCGTCGCCTATATCCTGATCGGCACGGTGGCGATCCGGCGCGGCCGCACGAAGCACGCGCGCCTCGCCGCGTGGCTCGTCGCGCAGGCGGTGTTCGTCTACATCGTCGCGGTCGCCCTGACCCGCGACGTGATTCCGCCGAGGGCGTGGCTGTGACCTGTCAGGAAGAGATCCGCCAATGACCGCGAACGCGGCGCCGGGGTTCGACCGGCCGCTCGAGCTGATCCGGCGCGTGCACCGGCGCATCGAGCACCGGTGCGCGCTGATGGGCCGACTGGTCGAGCATCTCGCCGAGCGCGGCTGCGACGCGGACGCCCGCGCGACCGCAGGGCACATCGTGCGGTTCTTCGACGAGGAGGTCGCGCGCCACCACGAGGACGAAGAACGCGAGTTCTACGACGCCGTCGTCGCTGCGGCGACGGCACCCGATCACGACCGCGTCGCGGCGCTCGTCGCCCGGCTGCGCAGCGAGCACGGCGAGCTGCAGTCGCTCTGGGCCGAAGCCCTGCGACCGCAGCTCGTCGCCGTGCAGCAGGGCCGCCAGGCGTGGTTCGGCAGCGCCGCGATCGCCCGCTGCCAATCGATGTACATCGAGCACACGACGCGCGAGAACGAAGAGCTCCTCGCCATCGCGGAGGCGCATTTCACGCCGGCGCAGATGGAGCGGCTCGGCCGCAGCATGGCAGCACGCCGCGGACTGCCTTACCCTTGACCGGGCCGGACAATCCGGCTCAAATGTGGCCCGCATGCGCAGGCGCCGCAGCTCACAAGAACGAGCGCCGAGACCGCCAAGGAGACCGATGACCGCCGCGAACGCCCTGGAAACCGTGCGCCCGCCCGCCGGCGGGCCCGCGCGCCGCGCCTGATGGCCACCTCGCCGATCAAGGCGCAGGCCTTCCTCGCCAACCTGCCGCTCTTCAAGGAGCTCGCGCCCGACCAGCTCGCGCGCATGGCCGAGCAGACGCGCCAGGTGCGCGCGACCCGCGGCGAGATCCTGTTTCACCGCAGCGACCCGGCGAACGGTTTCTATCTCGTGGTGTACGGCCAGGTCAAGCTCGCGTTCATTTCCTCCAAGGGCGACGAGAAGGTGGTCGAGATCATCGGTCCGGGCGCGAGCTTCGGCGAGGCGGTGATGTTCATGGAGCGACCGCACGTCGTCACTGCGCAGGTCCTCGCCGATACCCTGCTGCTCTACGTGCAGAAGGAGGCGGTGTTCGAGGAGCTCGAGCGCGACCCCAAGTTCGCCCGCCGCATCATCGCCGGCCTCTCGCGCCGCCTGCATCACCTGATGGGCGATCTCGAGGCCTACTCGATGCGCTCTGGCACGCAGCGGGTGATCGGCTACCTCCTGCGCGAGTTCGCTTCCGGCGAGGCGCCGGCCGGCGCGCTCGAGGTGACCCTGCCGACCACCAAGGGCATCGTCGCCTCGCGGCTCAACCTCACGCAGGAGCATTTCTCGCGCATCCTGCACGAGCTCGCCGCCGAAGGACTGGTCGAGGTGCAGGGCCGCACCGTGCGCATCCCGGACGCGGAGCGGCTGAAGCAGTACGCGATGTGACCCGCGCCTCAGCTGCGGCGCAGGAAGGGAAAGAGGCTGCGCCTGGATCGCCTCGGCCGCGAGCCGCTCGAGGCGGCGCCACCCGAATCGCCGCTGTCTGCCGGCCGGCCACGGGACGGCGGAAGCGAAGTGGCCCGATGATCACGCCGGCGCTTGCGAAACTCGAGCACGATCGCACGCGCCGCTTCCCGCACTTCCGGCGCGTTGCCGCGATTGCGCGCCCGCGCTTTCTCGGCGCGGTAGGCCGCAACGAGGCGCATCACCCGCCGGTCGGCGAGAGCGCCCTCGCCCCGCAGGAGAACGTTGGTCACCAGGTCCGCCTCGCGCAGGAGGCGCCGCGCGCGCGCGCGACTGAGCGAGGCCACCGCGAACCCGGCCGCACCGAGCGCGAGCACGACCACGAGCCCGCATGCGACTCCCACCGCTTCTGACATGTTCGTGCGATCGATCGCGCGCGCCGCGGTTCGCGACGCTCTTCCCGTTTGACAGTGTGGGAGGGAGGGAGCGACCGACGGTGGAGTACCAGCGTCCGATCGGGCGCATGTCCCCCTCCGCCCACATGAGCAACGTATTCACGTCGGGCTTCCGTGGCAACCCTAGCCCGGCGATCCGGTGAAGCAATTGCGCGGATTTGACAAAATTTCACCATGTGCCGGCGCGCTGAGCGCGCGAGCGCGCCGAAGTGCGCCCGCGGTCTCATTTTTCCCAGATCTCGATCTCGCAGCGCCCGTCGGGAAACATCTTCGGCGCGTAGGCGTAGCCGTTGCGCTCGAGCACGCGGTAGAGCGGGAACGGCTCGCGGTTCAGGATCAGCAGGATCCGGTCGCCCTGCTGCAGATCCGAGAGCGCCTCCATTACCCGCTCGAACGGCTCCGGCGGCTCGAGCTCGCGCGCATCGATGACGATCATCGGACGGCCCCTCGTGCGTATTGCGCACGACAATGCAACCACGCCAGCGCGCCGAGCGCGAGGTTCGAGATCACGTTGTGCGCGACGGCCGTCGCCAGGGGCGCGCCCGCGCTGACGATGACCGCGCCGAGGGCGAACTGCGCCGCGACGAGTAGGAGCAGCACGACGGCGGCCGCGCGCGGGCCGTCGGTGCGCCGGAACGCCCGGATCGCGACCGCGGCGGCGGCGAGCGCGTGCGCGAGCGCGCCGAGCCGGTGCGCGAGCTGCACCGCCTGGCGAGCGGCCTCCTCGGCGGCGGCGAGCGGCACCGTGGTCGCCGCGAAGATGTCGAACCCTGCGGCCCCGCCCGCCGGCCACCACGTGCCGCCGCAGGCCGGGAAGCCCTCGCATGCCGCCGCGACGTAGCGCGCGCTGGCGAGCGCGCCGAGCCCGATCTGCGCCAGTGCGACGACGAGCGCCGCGGCCGTGAGGCGCGCCGGTCCGATCTGGATCGGGTCGCGCGCCGGGCCGGCGGCCGGTCGCCATGCGGCAAGCCATGCCAGGAGACCGAAGGTCGCCATACCGGCGACGACGTTGCCGATGGTCACCGCCGGGACGAGCGACGGCGTGTGGCGGCCGAGCCACGCGAGAAACGCGGCGAGGACGAGCAGCTTGACGGCGGCCGCGCGCGGTGCGGCGCGGCGCCACCCGCTCCAGCCGAGGAAGGCGATCGCGAGGAACAGCACTCCGGCGAGGCTCGCGGCGAGCCGATGCGTCGCGCGGACGTAGAAGTGCGGCGAGTCCTCCGCGGGGACCGCGCCGGCGTCCTGCGGCGCAGTCTGGCCGTAGCATTGCGGCCAGGGATCGCACCCGAGGCCTTGCTGCGCCAGCCGCACGTAGGCGCTCGCGGCGTTCACCACCAGAACGAGGACGAGCGAAATCCAGACCAGCGCGCGAACAAGCGTCACGCCGGAGTCCCTGCGGCGCGAGCGCGGCCACCGGTCATGCAGCGGAGCACGACGACCAGGAAGAGCACGCCGCCGGCGATCGCCACCAGCCCGCCAAGGCCCATGAACCCCATGCCGACCACCTCGCTCGTCGTGCGCAGGACCTGCTCGCTGCCCGCGACCTTGCGCTGCACGCCGTAGCCGCCCGACCAGAGCAGCCCGGCGACGTGCATCAGCTGCCCTGCGCCGTAGACGTAGGGTTGCCAGGTCGCGAGACGCCCGGCCGGCGCGCGGTAGCCGAGCCGCGGCAGCAGGTGGTAGACGACGCCCATGAACGCGAGCGTGACGCCGACGATCGAGCCGTGATAGTGCGCCGGGATGCGCACGTTCGAGCCCTCGATCGTGAAGCCGATCAGGCCGCCTACCGCGAACAGCACGAGCGACGAGGCGAGCGCGGCACGCAGCGGCCGCTGCTGCACGTCGAGCCCACGCGCCGACACCAGGGCGACCGTCACCGCGAGCATCATCGGCAGCATCGCGAGCCCGCCGCCGAAGCGCATCAGCCAGGTGAGCAGGCGATAGTGCTCCACCGAGGGCACGGCGTAGGCGAGGTAGATCAGCGGCGTCGCGAACACCGACACGAGCGCCACCGCGAAGAGCAGCGCCGCGACGCGCGGGGTGAGCGGGACCGGCGCGCCGATCGCCGAGGCGAGCCACAGCCACGACACCATCATCAGGAGCGTCCAGGCGAACTGCAGCACGTGGCCGCCGCCCCAGAAGAGGAGCTCGTAGTAGGCCTGCCCTTCGAGCCCCCGCGGCACCTCGATCCACGACCAGGCGAACGCCGCGAGCGCGACTGCGGTCGCCACCACCGAGCTGTTCAATCCGAAACGCAGCGCCGCCGCGCCGTCGAGTCGCGTGCCGACGCGCGGAACCGCCACCATGCCGCGCACGCAGAGCATGGCGACGCCGGCGCCCATCGCGGCGAGGCCGCCGAGGAACACGGCACCGTCGAGCACCGGGATGTAGTTCGCCATGACCGGCTCGGCACGCTGGGCGAACGGCGCCGCCGTCATGAGGGCGGTGCCGGCGACGGTCGACGCGAGCGCCGCCCAGCCGAACGCGGTCCAGCGGCGCGTGGAATTGAGGCTCCAGAAGATCCCGGCGATGGCGACGAACCACACCAGCACCGAGAGATCCACGTGCACGACGAGCGCCACGCGAAAGAAGTTCTCGACCGGGAAGAGGCCGGCGAGGCCCGGCGTGCGCGAGACGACGAGCAGGATGGAGTACAGACCTGCGCCGATGATCGCCGCCAGTGCGAGCGCGAGCCAGCCGCGGGCGAGGCGCGCGCGCGCGTCGTCCGGGACCACGAGCAGATACGCCCCGCGCGGGCGCGCGAGCCATTCTCCGAGCCGGCCCAGCCCGCGCGCCCCGGCGCCGCCCGCAGCGCGCGCATCGCGCCGCGCGGCCGGCCTTGCAGTGACCTCAGCCAAGCACTGCCTCCCTGCGCTTCGGCCGCGCCGCGCGCCGCACTGCCGCGGGCGGCAGTGCGGCGAGCACGCGGCGGAAGTCCTCGATCTCCGCTTCGAGCCGCGCGCGCTCCCCGGCGGCCGCCCATGCCACCCGCACGCGTTCGCGGGGGTACCGACACACGCAGGTGGGGTTCGCGCTCGCCCTCAACCTTTGCGCGGTCCAGCGGTTCCCGTGGCGATAATAGCAGCCGTCCTCGGCGCAGCCGGTCACCACGACGCCGTCGGCGCCCGCCCGCAGCGCATAGTCGATGAACGAGGGCGGCAGCTGCCCGGTGCAGAGCAGGCTCACCACGCCCGTGTCGGCCCGGGCGAGCCCGTGCACGTCGACCGCGCGGTCGCAGCCGAACACCAGCACGCGCGGCCGGCCGGCAAGCCCGGCGAGCACGCGCTCGGTCTCGCGGCGCATCGCCGCGAGCGGAAGCTGCGGCATGTCGATGCCAGTGACGAGCTCGGCGACCGTGCGGAACGGCGTCGACGACGGACACGCGCCGGCGCAGATGCCGCAGCCGGTGCAGAGCTCGGGCAGCACGCGCGCGAGCCCGGCCCCGCGCCGCCCGTCGGCACGCGGCTCCACCACCACGGCGCCGAAGGGCAGTCGGCGAAGCACCGGCCGCAGCCGTTGCAGTTCAGCGGATCGACCCGCGCGACCGGCTCGCGCCGCGCGCCCACGAGCCAGGGCAGCGCCGCCAGGCCGAGCGTTCCGGCCGCCGCCATGATCCACAGTGCGACCGGTGTGGTGGCCTCCATCAGCGGATGGATGAAGAGCAAGTACCAATCGACCGTGACGGCCCCCGGCACGGCGCCGTAGTCCGGCGGCGGCATGCTCGTCGCCGGGCGGGCGACCGCCAGCACGAGAAGCATCGCGAGCGTGCCGAGCGCGAGCGCGCGCGCCGGCGCGACGTCCGCGCGCGTCACGCGCTGGATGTGCAGCCACATGCCGAAGAGCAGCGTGAGCGGAATCGCGACGTGCAGGAACGCGAGCAGCGCGTAGAACCGGTCGGTCATCTGGCCGCCGGAGAGGAAGTTGCGCACCGTCGCCAGGCCGAAGAGCGGCAGCGCGTCGAACCACTCCGCGGTGGCGATCAGGCTCCACTGCGCGAGCTGGTCGCCGACCAGCCAGTAACCGCCGATGCCGGAGGCGTACAGGAACCAGATCAGGACGACCCCGGTCACCCACGCGAACCAGCGCGGCCCGGTGAGGCGGCCGGCGAGGAGCTCGCGCGCAAGGTGCAGCGCGGTGACGGCGACGAAGCTGTCGGCGGCATAGCGATGCAGGCTGCGGGCTGCCGAGCCGATCGCGGTCGCCGAGAGCGCGTCGATCGAGCGGTAGGCGCCGGCCGCAGTGCCCTCGAACACGACGTACAGGTAGAGTCCGCTCGCGAGCATCACCCAGAAGAACAGGAACCCGAGCGCGCCGAGGTGCCGCAGCGGATTTGCGCGCGCGCCGAACGCGGCGTCGAGTGCGCCCTCGAGGCCCTCCCACGCGCGCCACAGCGCAGGCCACGGCGGGCGGGAACCCGCGCCGGGCGTTGTGCGGAGGGTATCGGCGGACATCGGTCGGTCACACCCGGACATCGGCGCGGGGCTTCGATCACGCCCGGCGCTGCATCGCCCTCAGGACGGGTGCAGCGGCGCCCGCGCCGGCCGTTACAGCACGAACACGAAGCCGCCCTTGCCGGCGTTGAAATCGATGACGAGCACCTTTCCCGGTGCGAGGTCGACCGTCTGCTCGGCGGCGTACGTGAACGCGCCGTCCGGCCCGTCGGCGAGCCGCGCCCTGAAGGTGTGCCGGCCCGCGGGGATCGGCGTGCGCCGGTAGACGGTCGCCGCGCCGTCGCGCTTCAGGCCGGCCGGCGCCGCGGTGATCGCGTAGAGCGGCACGCCGTCCATCTCGATCTCGACCTTGACCGGCGAGCGCTCGCGGGGGCATACGGTCTTCACCCGCATGTTCGGCGGGAGTTTCGCGAGCTCCTCCTCGCTGCGCTCGCGGCACGGCGCGATCGGCTGCGCGCCGTGGCTGAACGAGAGGCGCACCAGCGCCCGGTCGCTCGGCAGCACCTGGAACACGGGGGTAGCTGGAGAAGTACCCGATCGCCGCGCCGAACGCGACGTACAGCAGCGCCTGGATCCCGTAGCGCAGCACTGCATTCATGCGCTACCTCCCAGGCGCACCATCTCGGTCTCCTCGGAGGCGAGCTGCGGCGCGAGCCGGAATGCGTCGGAGAAGCAGTCGTACTCGCTCAGGCCATGTGCCATGAACGCCGGCCGCGCCGCGTGCACCATGCCGGCCGAGCCGCAGGCGTAGATCTGATGTGCCGACAGGTCCGGGAAATCCTGCAGGATCGCCTCGTGCACCAGCCCGGTGCGGCCGGTCCAGTTGTCCTCCGGTCGCGGCTCGGACAGCACCGGCACGAACTTGAAATTCGGCAGGCGCCGCTCCCATTCGCGCGGCAGGTCCGGCAGGTACAGGTCGCGCAGGCTGCGCACGCCCCAGTAGAGGTACATCCCGCGCTTCAGCCCGCGGTGGATGGCGTGCTCGATCATGCTCTTCACCGGCGCGAAGCCGGTCGCACCGGCGACGAAGATGATCGGCTTGTCGCTGTCCTCGCGCAGGAAGAACGAGCCGAGCGGACCTTCGAAGCGAAGCGTGTCGCCGACCTTCATCTCGTTGAATACGTGAGTGGTGAACTTCCCGCCCGGGATCAGCCGGATCTGCAGCTCGATCAGCTCGCGCTCGTGCGGTGCGGTCGCGAACGAGAAGCTGCGCTTCTCGCCCTCCGGCAGCAGGATATCGATGTACTGCCCGGCGTAGAAGCGCGGCGTCTCCTCGCCCTGACACCTGAGGAAAACCTGCATGATGTCGTGCGAGAGCCGGTTCATCTTGACCACGCGCGCGGTGTGGATGCGCGCCGGCGCCAGGCCGGGCGTCGCCACCGGCGTGTATTGGACCTCGATGTCCGATTTCGGCGTGCATACGCAGAGCAGCGCCCAGCCGCGCGCGCGCCCTCGCTGGTGAGAAACGCCTCCTGGTAGTCGCCGTGCTCGACCTCGCCTTGCATGATCCGCGCCTTGCACGTCCCGCAGCCGCCGTTGCGGCAGTCGAACGGCACCGCGACGTCCTCGCGCAGCGCGGCGTCCAGCACGAACTCACCGTCGCGGATCGCGATGATCCGGTTGTCCGGGTGGATCAGCATGTGGAACGCCTCCTTGCGCATGCGCTTCGGCGGCAGCCACGGCGTGAGGAAGGCGAGCAACGTCAGACCGCCGACGAGATACCACACCCCGGCGGGGGTCCAGCGCTGCAGCAGCGCATACACCGGCAGATAGAACCAGTCGAGCTCGACCGAGCTCACCGCAACCGAGAGATCGGCCTGCCCGCCCTGGCTGTGCACCGGCTTCACCAGCGCGAGCACGACCAGGGCGACGATCGCGTACGCGGAGAGCACGCGCGGCGGCATGATCTTCGCGCTCGGCACGCGCTGCGTGTGGATCCAGAGCACGGCCAGCACGCCGAGCGGCAGCCCGATGTGGATGAAGGAGAGCAGCGAGAACAGCCGGTCGTTCACCGCGCCCTCGAAGATGAAATTGCGGATCAGGGTGCCGCCGAAGACCGGCAGCACGTCGAGCCACTCGGCGGTGGTGACGGTGACGAACTGCGCGAGCCTGTCCCACGGCAGCATGTAGCCGTTCACGCCGCTCGCGTAAACCAGCCACAGGGCGATCACGCCGCTCACCCACGAGAACCAGCGGAAGCTGCGGTAATGGTCGAACGTGAAGTGGCGCGCGACGTGCAGCAGCATGGTGAGCACCATCGCGTCGGACGCGTACCGGTGCACGCTGCGCATGACGCCGCCGAACCACCATTGCTCGCGCGAGAGGTACTCGACCGACTGGTAGGCCTCGTCGACGCCGGTCTTGAAGAACGCGTAGACGATCAGCCCGGTCAGCACCACGACCCAGACCATCAGGTAGGAGAGCGCGCCGAGATGGTACAGCGGGTTCATGCGCTCGCCGAAGACGCGGTTGAACACCGCATCGGCGCGGTGGAACAGCCACTGCCCGGTCTTCTGGATCAGCCGCAGCACTTCTTCGGTGTCTCCGGTCTTCCCGCCCGCGCCTGCCGCGCCGAGGCGATTTCTTGCCGCATGCTACCGGTCCGCGTGCCGGCCCGGCCTTGATGTGGCTCAAGAGCCGTCGGCGAAAAAACCTTTCCCGCTAAGAGGTTAACCCGCAGCCGGCGGGCTCAGCGGACGGCCTGGCCCCCCGCCGGCCGCCAGGCGGTCGGCGCGGCGGCGCTTGCGGATCTCGTGCCACAGGAACCACGTCCCGCCGAGCAGCATCAGGACGAAGGTGACGATCGAGCTCACCTCCGACCATTGGAACCGGTAGGCGCCGGCCCGCGGATCGTACACGGTGCAGAGGATCCGGATGCGCTCGATCACGTCGCCGAGCGACTGCGTCGGCATCGGCTTGCCGGTGACCAGCCGCTGCAGCGGGTCGATGAACAGCGGCAGCGCGAACTCCTCGCCGTAGACCTGCCGGAAGACGCGCCCCTCGGCGTCGACGATCGTGGTCTGCGTCACGTGGTCGAAGCCGGCGGGGGTCGCGACGTACTGGAACCCGAAGTCCGCGGTGAGCTGCGGGATCTGCTTGTCGAACGGCGAGAGGAACTCCCATTGCGGATCGTCGATGCCGTAGCGCCGCGCGAAGTCGCGCATCGCCTCCGGCGAGTCGTACGGCAGGTTGAAGCCGATCGAGACGACGTTGAAGGTGCCCGGGCCGAGCGCGCGCTGCGCGGCGCGGATCGCCTTGGCGAGGCGCGCGGTCGTGGTCGGACACGCCGAGAAGCAGCCGGTGTAGACGAAGTTCACCACCAGCGGCTTGCCGCGGTAGGCGGCGAGCCGTACCTGCTTCCCGTCGCGATCCCGGAAGGCGTAATCGCCGACCGGCGTGCCGATCACGCTCTGGCTGAATTCGAGCGCCCGGTCGGGGTCGAACGACTTCGCGCCGGATGCGTCGCCCACGACGTTGGCTGCGAGCGCCGGCGCGGTGCACAGCGCGAGCGCGCAGCAGAGGACGCGAAGAGCTTCGCCCGCCTTCGCGAGGAGGCGCTTCCGCGAAGCGGACGCGGTGGCCGGAGCGGCGCCACGCACGGCCCCGTCGCCTCCGGCGACGCCCTTCCTCCGGGGGTGGGCAAAGCCGTCCCATCGCGGCTCGCGCTCCTCTATCCGGCGAGCGCCGCGTCGACGATCCCTGCCGAAAGGAGCACGGTGAGCTGCACGAGCGACGCGAAGAAGTTGCCGAGCGCCCGCTTGCGGGTGGGATTCGCGGCGAGCCGCAGGCTCATGAGCACAAAGAGCGCCCCGCCCGCCGCCGCGCCAGCGCCGTAGATCCAGCCCATGCCGTACGCCAGCGGCACGAATGACAGCGCGACGAGCGCGAGAGTGTGCGCGAGGATCGCAAGCGCACAGGCGCGGTCGCCGACCACCACCGGGAGCATCGGCACGCCGGCGGCCGCGTAATCGTCGCGGCACACCATCGCCAGGCTCCAGAAGTGCGGCGGCGTCCACAGGAACAGCACCACCGCCAGGACAAGCGGCACTGCCGGCAGGCCGTCGGGCACGACCGCCGCGGCGCCCGCCAGCACTGCGAAGCTGCCTGCCAGCCCGCCGATCACGATGTTCCACCACGTCCGGCGCTTGAGCCAGACGGTGTAGACCACCGCGTAGACGAACGCGCCGAGGAAGGTGTAGAGCGCAGCGAGCCAGTTGGTCGCGAGCGCCGCCGCGGCCACCGATGCCACGGTGAGCGCCGCGAGCAGCGCCGGGAAGCGGCGGTCGTGCGCGAGCGCGCCAGTCACGAACGGGCGCGTCATGGTGCGCTTCATGCGCGCGTCGAGATCGCGCTCGTACCACTGGTTGAAGCCGCCGGCGGCGGCCGCGGACACGAACACTGCCAGGCCGAGCACCGCGATCTGCCAGCCCGCGGGCGCCGCGCCGGGGGTCATCGCGAGCCCGGCGAGGGCGGTGAACCCGATGACGACCCCGATGCGCAACTTGAACAGCCCGACCACCGTCGCAGCCGCGGCGAGCGCCCGATGGGGGGCCCGCCCGGCGCCGGCCCCGGAAGGTGCGGTTTCGGTGAAGCTTGCCATCTCCGCATCTCCTGTGTGGTGCTCCCGTTCCCGTCCGCAGAGCTGCGCTCGCGGGGGACTTGCCCGCCCCCCTCTCGCGCGAGATCCCCGCTTGCGTGGGGATGACGCTGCGCGCGCGGCTGTCGCCGCTTGCGCAGCGTCACTTCAGCGGCCAGACGGTGGACAGGTACTTCCAGTTGATGAAGTAGTACAGCACGAAGGCCACCAGGAACACGATCGCCAGGACGAACGTGCCCGAGGCGGACCAGGCGTGCGTGCCCACGCCGCCGGTCCCGGTGAGCGATGCGGCCACCGAACCGGTCGGCGCCGGCGCGACGCCATCGCGCGCCCGCACGTGCTGGAAGCCGGGCGTCTCGATCTTCTTGCCGAGGAACACCGAGTAGACGGTGACCAGCAGGTACATCGCACCGCCCACGACCGCGAGCACACCGCCGATCCCCATCAGTCCGATCATCAGCCACGCGGTGCCGGGGGAACTCGAAACCGAGCGGGTTGCCGGAGAAGGCGACGTCCCAGTGCCGGCGCGGTACGCCGAGCGTGCCCGCGCCCATCATGAACAGCGAGAACACCGTCATGCCCAGACCGAACACGTAGGGCTGCCACTTGGCCACCCCCGGGAACGCCATCTCGCGCCGGAAGAGCACCGGGATGAGGAAGTAGGTGATCCCCATGAAGGCCATGGTCGTACCGAGCACGACCGTCGCGTGGAAGTGGCCCGGCACGTAGAACGTGTTGTGCATGATCAGGTTCAGCTGCTCGGTGCCGAGGATCACCCCGGAGATCCCGCCGAGGAAGCCGAAGCCGATGATGCTGATGAAGATCGACGAGAACACCGGGTTGCCCCACGGCGCCTTGCGCAGCCACTCGAACAGGCCCTTGTTGAAGCCCTTCTGGCGCTGCGCCACCTCGATCGCCCCCGGCACCGTCAGGCCGTGCACCATCGACGCCAGCACGGCGAGGTAGAACGCGTAGCTCGTGTTGAGGATCTTCCACTTCGAGGTGAGGCCCGGATCGGCCAGCAGGTGGTGCGCGCTCGCGATCGTGATGAACAGGATGTAGAGCAGGAAAGCCGTGCGGCTCACCTTCTCGCTCATCGGCTTGGCGCCGAACAGGATCGCCGCGCCCGCGTACCATACCGCCACGTGCGCCGACACGTTGATCTGCTGCGAGCTGTGGCCGAAGGCCCAGAAAATGTGGCGGTACATCAGCGAGTCGATGGTCGGCACCATCCCGATCGACCACAGGAAGGTCGGGATCAGGATGATGGCGCCGGAGGCGATCGTGAATACCGCGATGATCGCCGCGGTGAGCGCGCCGAAGGTGACGAGCGGCACCGAGCCGTTGTAGGTGCGCTCGGATTTGCCCACCGCCAAGGTGGCGAAGAAAACGAAGCAGCCGATCAGGGCGCCGACCGCGAACAGGATCAGCCCGAGATAGAACGTCCAGTGCGCGCCCATCGGCGCGTAGGCCGTGAACATCACGCTCGAGTCCTGGCGTACGAACACCGCATAGTTGTTCATCAGCCAGCCGATCACCATCAGCCAGAAGCCGGCCCACGCCCAGCGCGGCGCCGCCAGCCGGCAGTTGAGCAGCGTCGAGCCGGCGAAGTACAGCACCGCGATCTCGAAGAAGATGATCCAGAACACGAGCATGTTCAGCCCGTGGCCGGTGAGCACCATGTAGAACGCGTCGGGCGCGAGCAGGTGCACCGTCTGCCAGCGGGTCAGCGTCACCAGCAGCGCGAGGATGCCGCCGACCAGCAGCGCGACCACGCCGACCACCGCGTTCCAGCGGATCAGCGCGTCGGCCGGCTGATGGAACTTGAGGCCCGTCGTCGGGCAGGTCCGGAACATTCGATTGACAGCCATGGCCGCGCCTCCCTCTTACTTCTTGTCGGTGACGTACAGCTTGCTCACCATCGTGTGATGGTTGATGCCGCAGTACTCGTTGCAGATGATCGAGTACGTGCCCGCCTTGGTCGGCTGCACGGTGAGGATATGCTCGTAGTTCGGGTGCACCTGGATGTTGATGTTCTCCGGCTGCAGCGAGAAGCCGTGCAGCCAGTCGAGCGACATCAGGTGCAGGCGGTAGGTCTGGCCGGCCTCGAGCTCGAGGATCGGCTCCCACTGCCAGAGCCGGGCGACGAGATAGACGTCGCTGCCCGCGGGCGGCTTCACGACCGGGATCTTGACTTCGTTCAGCCCGGTCTCCTCGCGCACCTTGTACTTGCCGACCATCTCCTGCACCTTCGCCGTGAAGCCCTCCGGGGTGTTGCGGTAGGCCTCGTTCGAGAGGTTCTGCTTACCGAACACGTGCCAGTACGGCATCATGAAGAACAGGAACATGCACCAGACGAAAGCCATCAAGATCCAGGTGATCTCCACCTTCTCGATCGGCTCCTTCCACCACAGCCGGTTGGACGGCGGCTGAATCGCGCTCATCTCGCTCTCCTATAGGACGTACGTTCGCCGCGCCGCTTCAGGGCGCGATGGGAACGCTGACGATTTCCATCACGCCCCAGATGAGGTACAGCACCGTCGGAACCACCACGCCGAGAAAGAGCAGCATCCACGGATTGTCGAGCAGCTGCTGCATGAACGGCTCGGGCTCTTCCGGGATCTCCTCGTACGCGAGCGGCTGGTTTTTCTCGGCCATGATTGCTCTCCTTTGCAGAAACGGTTCTTGCCCGCCGCCGGCCGCGCCGATCGCATGCGACCAGCGTCCGCCTTGCGGCCTTTCGCTGCCGGAATCTACGGCACGCGACCCGCAGCCGAATTTGATGTGACTCAAATAAACCCCAGTGCTGATGGGCGGTTTGATCCATGTCAAAATCCGTGCGGTCGCCGCATCGAATCATCCGCATCGCCGTGTCGGATCGAACGTCGCTCGCCTTGCGCTCGCCCACCACAGTTCCGCTGCGCGGCGCGGCGCCCGAGCGCGCCGTGGCAGCCTGGCTGCTCGTTTGCGCCGCGCTCGTGTTCGCGATGGTCGTCGTGGGGGGCGTCACCCGGCTCACCCACTCCGGTCTGTCGATCGTCGAGTGGCAGCCGATCGTGGGCACCCTGCCGCCGCTGTCCGATGCCGATTGGATCGCGACCTTCGAGAAATACAGGCAGACGCCCGAGTACCTTCAGGTCAACCGGGGCATGAGCCTGGCGCAGTTCAAAGGCATCTTCTGGTGGGAGTACTTCCACCGACTGCTCGGCCGGCTGATCGGCATCGTGTTCTTGGTCCCGTTCGTCTGGTTCTGGATTCGCGGCCGGATCGGCCGGCCGCTCGCCTGGAAGCTCCTCGGCGTGTTCGTGCTCGGCGGCCTGCAAGGCGCGATGGGCTGGTACATGGTGATGAGCGGGCTCGTCGACGATCCGCGCGTGTCGCACTTCCGGCTGACCGCGCATCTCTCGATCGCCTTCCTGATCTTCGCCGCGCTCCTGTGGATCGCGATGAGCCTCCTCGCCCCGCGGCCGGCGGCCGGGCCGGGTGCGCGCGGGCCCGCCCGGCTCGGGTGGTGGATCACCGGCTTGATCGCGTACATGGTCGTCAGCGGCGGCTTCGTGGCGGGAATCCGCGCCGGGAAGGCCTACAACACCTTCCCCCTCATGAACGGGCACGTGGTGCCGCCCGAGATCTTCATGATCGAACCCTGGTGGCAGAACTTCTTCTACAACATGGCCACGGTCCAGTTCGACCACCGCCTCCGGGGCGTGGATGCTCGCGCTCCTGGTGCCGTGGTTCTGGCTGCGCACCCGCCGGACCGAGCTGCCGGTGCGCGCGCGCATCGCCGCCCACCTGCTCCTCGCCGCGCTCGTGGTCCAGATCACGCTCGGCATCACGACGCTACTGCTCGGCGTGCCGGTCGCGCTCGGGGCCGCGCATCAGGGCGGCGCAGTCGTGCTGCTCGCCGCGGCGTTGCTCGCGAACCACGCCCTGCGGAGGACCGGAGACGCGAAGGCGTGACGGCGTCGCACGCCGTCACGCGCCGCGTCCGGTGCGGCCGCACGCCTTCGTCCCGGAACGCAGCGGCCTCCCGGCAGCGGTCCGGCGCCGCGCGCTCACCCGCCGGCCGGCGCTCAGCCGGCGGCGAGCGCCACGAGCTCGGGGTCGTCGAAATGGTCGATCAGGATGCGCCGCACCCGTTCCTGCCACAGTGCGCGGAACTCGCGCTGCTCGGCGGCGCTGGCGCCGCCCGCGGCGACGCGCGGCATCAGTGCCTTCAGCCGCGGCTCGGCGGGGACGCGCTCCGGCCGGAAGCCGGCAACCACGGCGGCGCCGGTGTCTAGCCGCACGAACCGCGCCTCGCCTCCTGTCGCGGCGTTGAAATGAAGCAGATCTCTGCGGTCGAACCGGCCGCCGATCCCTTTGAACCCGCCGGCCTGGGCTGCACCGGTGAGCAGGCCGACGACGTGCGCGATCACGCCCGTCACGCCGCTCGCGAGGTCGTCGCGGAGCTCGACCCGGATCGCGCCGCGCTCGGGCCGCGCCGCGCCGTAGAGCCGCTCGAGCGCCTTCGCGGTCATGAGATAGGCGCCGGCGACGGTGGGGCAAGAGTGGCCGGCGAGGCGCACCGCGTCGGCGTAGCAATACTCGACGAGGCCCTCGTCGGCCGCGCCGAGGAACTCGGCAAGCGGATCGTACATGACGATGCTGCGAACATCGCCGAAAAAGGGGGATGGCTCATGTCGCTTTCCTCTCGTTCGCGTCGACCGGCGGGCGCGCGTCGGCGGACGCCGGCTCGCCGGGCTCGCGCAGGCTCGCGCTCGCCAAGCCGAGCCAGACCATCGCCGCGATCATGCACAACCCGCCGACCGGCACCAGCAGTGGCGGCAGGCCGAGCGCGGCCGTGGCGAGGATTCCGACGGGCAACAGCATGCCGGCGAGCGCGAGCCAGGAGATGCAGCGCGCCGAGGACGCGCCGATCGGCAGCCGCACAAGCGCGTAGCCGACGACGACGTTGATCAGGGCGAACAGGCCGCCGTGCGCGTGCGCCATGCGCGCCTCGAGGTGCTTGCCGTCCGCGTAGTCGGCGATCCACGCCTCCTTGCCGGGCGCGAGGTCGCGCAGATAGATCAGCACGAATCCGTAGAGCATGAAGCCGGCGAGAAACAGGAAGCCGGCGGCGAGATTCTTCTTGCCCTGCATGAAGTCCTCCTTCGCGCGTGCCTGCGCAGCCCGATGCGCGCCACGTCCTCCAGCGCGCGGCCGCGGCGATCGCCGCCCGCCGCTGCGTGCACAGGCTACGCCGCGCGGCACCCCGCCCGATGACGCAGATCTCCGGCGCACGTGCGGTCAGCCGCCGGCCTGCGGCGTCGTGCGCAGCCGCCGTTCCGCCGGCCGGCTCGCGAGCGCGCACGCGACTCCCGCAACGGCCATGACGAGCATCAGCGAGACTACGCTATCCCAGCTCGTGCCGTGCGAGCGCACCGCCGCGAGCGCGGGCGGACCGAAGAGCTGGCCGGCGTTGCTGCCCATGACCATGAGGCCGCCCACGCTGCCGACAAGCGCTGGCGAGGGCGCGTACACGGGTGCGGCGGCGAGCGCGGCGGCCGGGATGAGGCCGCCGGCGACGCCGAACAGCGCGCCGAAGGCGAGCCGCGCCACCGGCGGCAGCACGCCGCCGAAGATCCCCAGCTCGGCCACTCCCATGCCCGCGCTGCCGACCGCAAGCAGCAGCCACAGCGGAACGCCGCGGCGCATCGCGCGCGCGCCCACGTAGCTGCCGGCTGCGTTGCACGCGAGCACCGCGGCGGGCACTGCGGCGGCGAGCGCGAGGCCGGTGCCCCACGTTTCGGTGACCATCGTCGGCAGCCAGACCATGAGCGAGATGTGCTGCGCGGCGTAGAGCCCGAAGCACGCCGCCACCAGAGCGGCGCCGGGCGCGGCCACCGCGCGACCGACGCTCGACACGAGCCCGGAACGGGCGGCCCGCGGCGCAAGCGGTCGCCATGCGCGGGTCGCCCAATGGAACGCCGCCGCCCACAGCGCGGCAACGGCCGCCACGCTCAACCACAGCATTCGCCAGCCGAGGTGCTCGACGAGCGGCGGCGAGAGGAGCAGCAGTCCGCCGAACCCGATCGGCATGTAGGCAGCCCAGACCCCCAGCGCCCAGCGACGGTCCGCGGCGGCGGTGGCGTGCGCGATGAGCGCCCCACCGGCGACGGTGGCGGCGGCGAACCCTAGACCCTCGACGAAGCGGGCGACGAGCAAGGTCGCGGCGTTCGGCGCGAACCCGCCGAGCACACCGCCCGCGGCGAACGCAGCGAGCCCGCCGAGGACCAGCCGGCGCTTGCCGACGAGGTCGGCGATACCGCCGGCCGCGATGCCGAGCGCAAAGCTCACCACGGAGATGAGCGATGCGATCCAGCCCGCCGTGACCAGATCGACGCCGAGCTCGGCGCGAATGAGCGGCAGCGCCGCCGGCAGCTTGCCGACGTGCGCCGCTGCGACGATACCTGCGCCGAAGGTCATCCAGACGACCGGCCAGCGGGTCGCAACCGCGGTCATGGCACCGGGGGCGGCGCGTACACGCGCCACTGCGCTACCCGAGCCCGCCGGTCGAACCGCGGGCACCGCACGCGACTCTCCCGGGGCTTCACGCGCTCAGCAGCCCGTGAGCACGATCGGCTCGAGCGCATCGCCTTGCGGCAGGACGCGGCCGATCGCGGCCGCGCTCGCGTAGCCGAGCGCGCGCAGCGCCCGCACGCAGGGCTCGGCGCGCTCGGCCGGTACGCTCGCGAGCAGCCCGCCGGCGGTCTGCGGATCGAAGATGAGCGGATAGTGCGGATGGCTCGCCGCCGCCCCCGTTGCGCAGCGCGCGGCGCAGCCGCACGTTGGCCGGCGCGAGCGAGCTCGCGATCCCCGCGGCAGCCGTCTCCGCGGCGCCCGCGAGCAGCGGCAGCGCCGCGAGGTCGAGCTCGGCGTCGACGCCCGAGGGCCGGGTCATCTCCACCAGGTGCCCGAGCAGCCCGAAGCCGGTGAGGTCGGTGCAGGCGGTGGCGCCGTGCTCGCGCAGGCACTGCGCGCCGAGGCGGTTCGACTGCGCCATCGATTCGAGCGCGGCGTCGATCCAGCGGCCGCGCGCCCGCAGCCGGGCGTGCGCGGCGAACAGCGTCCCGGTGCCGATCGGCTTGGTGAGGACGAGCACGTCGCCGGGGCGCATGCCGCCCTTGCGCATCACCTGCGCGAGGTCCTCGTCGATCAGTCCGTTGACCGCGAAGCCGAGCGCGAGCTCGCGGCCCTCGCCGGTGTGCCCGCCGACCAGGGCGCAGCCTGCCTCGTTCAGCACCTCGATCGCGCCCGCCATCATCTGGAACACCGCGTCCTCGACCTTCGCCTCGAGCCCGGGCGGCACGGTCGCGATCGCGGTGGCCGACTGCGCCGCCGCACCCATCGCGTAGATGTCGCCGAGCGCGTGGTTGGCCGCCACCTTGCCGAAGAGATACGGGTCGTCGACGAAGGCGCGGAAGAAGTCCACGGTGTGGACCAACGCCTTGCCCGGGGGCACGCGCACCACCGCCGCATCGTCGGGCGCGTGCAACCCGATCAGCACGTCGTCGCGCTCGACCGGCCGCAGCGCGCCGAGCGCGCGCGAGAGCACGCTCGCGCCGACCTTCGCGCCGCAGCCGCCACAGCGCATCGCGACGGCCGAGATCGCCTGTAGCGCCTCCTCGTCCGCGAGCTCGACCGCCGCGGCGCCGGCCGTCTGCGGGGACGATGCTTCCATCGCCGGCAGATCGGCGAACTTCGCCATGAAGCGGCGGTCGATCCAGTCCTTCCAGCGCCACACCCAGGCGCCGGCGAATCCGAGCGCGCCGCGCGAGGCCACCGCGCAGCGGTCACCGGTGCTGATGAGCGCGAGCCAGCGCCGTTGCGGCCGGAAGCTTCGCAGCCGCCTGCCCTCGACCGCGCGGCGCAAGTTCTCGGCGAGCGGCGACCCCTGGCGCACGGCGAACACGCCGGCTTTCTCGCGCGGATGGTCCGCCATCGTCGCCGCGTCGCCGGCGGCGAAGACCGCCGGGTCGGTGAGCGTCTGCAGCGTGTCCTCGACCAGGAGAAAGCCCTGCGGGTCGAGCGCGAGGCCGGTGTCGCGCAGCCACGCGGCACCGCCCGCCTGGGTCACCCACACGATCTCGTCGGCCGCAACGTCCTCGCCCGAAGCGGTGTGCAGCCGCCCGGGCGCGACCTCGCTCACCTCGGCGCCGCAATGCAACGCAACGCCGCGCGCGGCGAGCGCCCGCTCGAAGCGCCGGCGCACGCCGCGATTGTGCGTCGGCAGGATCCGCGCCTCGGCGCCGAACAGGTGGAACGCGAGCGCGTCGGGGTCGCGGCCGAGCGCGCGCAGCTCGTTGCGCAGGCGGTGCTGCATCGCGAGCGTGAGCTCGACGCCGCCGGCGCCAGCACCGACGACCGCGATGGTGGTGCGCCCGGCGTGGCCGCGCACGCGCTCGAGCAACGCGAGCCAGCGCGCATTGAAAGCGTGGATCGGCTTCACCGGCACCGCATGATCCGCGGCGCCGGGCACCTCGCCCACTCGCGGCGTCGAGCCGATGTTGATCGAGAGCAGATCGTACGGCACCGGCGGGCGGCCGCGGCAGAGCACCCGGCGCGTCGCGCGGTCGATGCCGATCGCCTCGGCGCGGTAGAAGCGCGCGCGCGCGAACTCCGCCAGCCGCCTGAGATCGATGTGCACCTCGTCGTAGCCGTAGTGGCCGGCGATGTAGCCGGGGAGCATCCCCGAGTAGGGCGTGTGCGAGTCGGTGCAGACGAGCGTCAGGCGCACCCCCGCGAGCGGGCGCATGCCGAAGCGCTTGAGCACGGCGACGTGGCTGTGCCCGCCGCCGACCAGCACGATGTCCCGCAGGACCGGTTGTTCAGACGATTGCATCGCGGTCCGACCTCTCGACTCGGTAAAGGCATCCACCGAGTCGGCTCCCCCGCCCGGCGGCGCGCCACCGCTGCAGCGACGCGCCAAGGCGCATGCTAGCAGTCCCTCCGCCAAGCCCGCGCGCCGCGTCAGCCGCTTCGCCATCGCCCGATCCGGCATCTTGATTGGCAGCTGCTGTACCCGCTGTAAGTGGCATGTAAGAGCGGGATCGTACAGAAGCATCCAACCGAAGCGAACGGAGGAGAGCGTTCCATGCGCAGTCTCTTGATGCCCGCTCTGATATTCACGCTGGCGCTCGCCGGCCCGGCCCGCGCCGACCCGGCGGCCGAGGGCAAGGTCCTGTTCGAGCAGAAATGCGCCTCGTGCCACACCATCGGCGGCGGCGACCGCATCGGGCCGGACCTGCACGGCGTCGCCGAGCGCCGGCCGCAGGAGTGGCTGCTGCGCTTCGTCACCGAGCCGGACAAGATGATCGCGGCCAAGGACGAGGTCGCGGTGCGCCTGTACGAGAAGTACAACCGCATCATCATGCCCAACCTCGGTCTCGCCGAGAACGACGCGCGCGCGCTGCTCGCGCACATCCAGGCGGCGAGCTCGGCCACCCCGCCGGCTGCGGCAGCCCCGCCGACACCGCTGCGTATGCCGCGGCCGCAGCTCATCGCGCCGCAGTCCACCATTCTCGTGGCTTTCCTCGCGCTTGCGGCCGTGATCATCGCGGTCTTCGCCTGGGTCGCGCTCAGCACCCGCTCGCCCGCCGAGGTCGACGTGAAAAAGGCGTACGGGGTGCGCAAGATCTTCTTCGTCACCGCCAGCGTCGTGCTCGTCGCGCTGCTCATCGCGACGCTGCCGCGCGCGCCGTACGCCGGCGCCGACGTCAAGCCGGACCGCATCGTGCACGTCGCCGCGCGGCAATTCGACTTCGTTTTCTCCGACGAGCCGATCGTCAGCGCGTCCGACCTCGGCCGCGTGCCGACCATCCAGCGGCTCGAGCTGAAAGCGGGCGCGCTGGTCGAGTTCCGCGTCACCGCGCTCGACGTGAACCACGGATTCGGCCTGTACGGGCCGCAGCGCCAGCTCCTCGCCCAGACCCAGGCGATGCCGGGCTACGTCAACCGGCTGGTGGTGCGGCTCGCCGAGCCCGGCCAGTACAAGGTGTTCTGCCTCGAGTACTGCGCCGCCGGGCACCATCTCATGCAGTCCGGCGTCACGGTGAACTGAGGCGACCCAGGAAGGAAATCGACGATGCGCGCCATCTATTCGCAAACGCTCTACTGGATCGCGGTCACCTTCGTGCTGTTCCCGATCCTCGTCCTGCTCGGCATCTACATGCGCACGGTCCAGGCCGGGGGACTCGCCGGGCTCGACGCGTGGTTCTATCCGATGATGACGCTGCACGGCGTCGGCATGGTCGGGGTCTGGTACGTGGCCTCGATGGCCTGCGCCGCCAACGTGCTGGCGAAGTACGTCGCGCCGTCGCCGGCAATCGGGCGGCTCGCGCTCGTCGGCACGGTGATCGGCGTGGTGCTGCTGCTCGTCTGCGTGTTCCTGGGCCGGTTCGCCGCCGGCTGGTACTTCCTGTACCCGCTGCCGTTCAAGGGCGAGTGGCCGGCCTGGGCGGCGGTGGTGTTCCTGCTCTCGCTCACCGTGCTCGGCGCCACCTGGCTCGTCTGGTCGCTCGATCTCCTGCGCGCGATCGCTTCCAAGTACTCGCTGTCGCAGGCGCTCGGCTGGCACTATCTCTCCGGCAGCGGCGAGCTGGCGCTGCCGCCCGCGGTCCTGATCATCACCGTCAGCCTGATCGCCTCGGTCGCGGCGCTGGTCGCCGGCGTGGTGGTGCTGGTGCTGTTCTACTTCGAGCTGCTGATCGGCGCGCCGAGCGACGCGCTGCTCATGAAGAACCTGATCTTCTTCTTCGGCCACACGCTGGTGAACCTCGCCATGTACCTCGGCGTGGCGCTCGCCTACGAGGTGCTGCCGCAATACGCCGGACGGCCGTGGAAGACCAACAAGATCGTGGTGATCTCGTGGAACACCGTGCTCCTGATCGTGCTCGTCGCGTACTTCCACCACCTCTACATGGACTTCGTGCAGCCCGGCGTGCTGCAGTACATCGGCCAGATCGCCTCGTACGCGAGCGCGATCCCGGCCGCGGTGGTCACGATCTTCGGCGCGCTGCTGCTCGTCTACCGCGCGAAGATGCGCTGGAACCTGGCCTCGATCCTGTTCTACCTCGGCCTGGTGGGCTGGGCGATCGGCGGGGTCGGCGCGGTGATCGATTCCACCATCAGCGCCAACGTGCGGTTGCACAACACGCTGTGGGTGCCGGCGCACTTCCACACCTACATGGTGGCGGGGCTGGTGTTCCTGGTGGTGGCCTACTTCTATCACGCGTGCCAGGAGGCGAGCGCCGCGCCCGAATCCACCGGCTACCACAAGCTGCTCGCGGCGCTGCTGGTGATCGGCGCCTACGGCTTCTTTCTCATGTTCTACCTGTCCGGGGCCTACTCGGTGCCGCGGCGCTTCGCGCTCTACCCGGCGGAGCTCGGGCACGGCGCGGTGTACTCGGGCATCGCGGCGGCCTTTGCGGCGGTGTTCCTGCTCGGCTTCGTCCTGTACCTCGTCGAGACCGGGCGGCGCTGGCTCAAGGCGGTGCAGGCGGCCTGAGCCCGTGCGCCGAGCGCTGCACGGCGTGCTGACCGCGCTCGCGCTGACGCTCGCCGCCGCGTGCGGCGCAGCGACGCCGCCGCTCGGCGTCTCGCGCGCGGAACACCGGCTCGTCGAGCGCGCGGTGCCCGACATCCCGCTGCGGCTCGCCGACGGCCGCGCGCTGCGCATGTCGGACCTCGCCGCTGGCAAGCCGCTCCTGGTCGCCTTCTTCTACCGCCGCTGCACCGGGGTATGCACGCCGTTCCTGGAATGGGTGCGCGACGCGGTGCGCGAGACGGGTGGTCTGGGCACCGACTACCGGGTGCTCGCGCTCAGCTTCGACGACGCCGACACGGTCGCCGACGTGCGGGCGCAGGCCGAGACGCTGGGCCTCGCCCAGGCCGCGGGCTGGTCGTTCGCGGTCGCCGAGCGTGCGGCGCTCGCACGGGTCACCGGAGCGCTCGAGTTCTGGTACCGGCGCGACCCGACGACCGGGCAGTACGACCACCCCGCGCTGCTGGTGGGGCTCGATCGCGGACGGGTGGTGCGCGCGCTGGTCGGCGGTCCGGACGGGCGGGAGCGGCTGCGCGCGATGGTCTGGGAGCTGCGCGGCAATTTCATCCCGTTCTACAAGGTGCCGGGGCAGACGCCGCTCGCCTGCCTCGCGTTCGATCCCGACACCGGCAAGACCCGGCCTCGACTGGGGCCTGCTCCTGCTGGTGCTGCCGGCGCTCGCGGCGATCGGCGCCGCGCTCGCCGTATTCCTCGCTCCCGTGCGGTGGCGTCGAGTCGCCTGACTGCATGCGCGGCGGCGCGGCTGCCCCCCCGGGCGCAGCCGCGCGTTGTGCGCTCAGTCCTTCAGCAGGCCGTCGAAAAGGCTCATCACGTCGGCATCGGCCACGTGCTTGGCCCGGAGGTCGGCGGTCGTGTATGCGGCGCTGCGCGCGATGGCGGCGTCGAAGCCGCTGCGCGCGTCCTGGAATGTCACCAGGCTCACCGACGGCGCACCGAGCTGCTGCGCGCGCCCGATGCGCGAAACGCAGCTGCCATCACGGTAGCGGGAATCCGCGGTGCCGTGCAGGATCTTGACCGGCGCAGACGGCTTCCACGTGCTGCGCGCGACACCGCCGAAAGCGTCGTCGAGGGCGCAGCTCGGGTAGAAGGCGACCGCGGCCTTGAACGGGCTCGCACCGCCCGCGCTGCGCGATGCGTCCACTGCCGCGAGCGCACCGCTCGCGCCGTGCGACCACCCGATCAGGCCGACGCGGTCCGCGTGCGCGATCCCGGTCGCCGCGAGGAAGCGGTAGGCGGCATCGGCGTCGGCGGCGCGCTCGGCGGTCGCGGCACCCCCGCGATCACAGCTCACCTGCGTCTCGCGGGGCGTGTCGCTGTCGACGAGAAGCGCCGCATAACCGGCTGCAGCCAGGCGCTCGCCCCACGTGCGGTAGGACTCTCCGGCGGCCTGCGCCGGCGCGCCGATCGCCTCGGCACAGCCCGGCAGCATGACCACGGCCGGATGCGGGCCACGATCGGCCGGCCGGAAGAGCGTCCCCGGGATCATCCGTCCCTGCGGGTTAGTGAACGCCACCTCCTGCGTCGTGGCGATGCTTGCCTGCGCGGCGCCCACGAGACCCGCGAAAGCGGCAGCGACGGCGGCACTGGCAACGGTCTTGTTCATGCGGGTCATGGCGATTTCCTTGGATTGGTTGGTCCGACGACCCGGTTTCCGCAAGCAATGTGCCACTGCAATAATCTATCTAAGAAACAAAATGTTAAATCGATAAGCCGATCCATGATCCGAGGTTCGAGTGTTCGCGATCGCGCACACGGGAGCGCGGTTCCAGACACAGCGCACTGAAAAGTAAGGTAAATCCGGTGTCGGTCGCTGCGGACAGCGCGCCTCACCGCCCTCGCAGGCCCATGACGAGGAACGACGGATGGATTTTCTGCCACCCGCCAAGCTGCTCGACGAGATCGAGACGGCGAGCAAGAAGAAAGCCGGCCTGCCGGTGCGCAACATGCTGCTCACCGGCTTTCTGTCCGGCGCGCTGCTCGCGTACGCCACCGCCTTTGCGTTCAAGGTCTCCGACGGGCTGCCGGGCGGGGCCACCTGGCTCGTCGCCGGAGCCGTGTTCCCGGTGGGCTTCGCAATCATCACCCTCCTCGGGCTGGAGCTCGCCACCGGCAATTTCGCGCTGATGGCGGTCGGTGTTGCGCGCGGCGGCACGTCCGTTCGGCAGACGCTGCGCAACTGGACCTGGGTCTATCTGGGGAACTTCGCCGGCAGCGTGTTCGTGGGCGGCCTGCTCGCCGTCGCACTCACCGCCGCCTTCACCCACGGCGGCGGCCCGCTCGGCGAGCGCATCGTCGCCGTGGCCGAGTCCAAGACCCTCGCCTATGCGCACGCCGGCGGCGCCGGCTGGCTCACCGCATTCGTCGAGGGCGTCCTGTGCAACTGGATGGTCACGCTCGGCTCGGTGCTCGGGCTGAGCTCGACCTCGAGCATCGGCAAGATCGCCGGCGTGTGGCTGCCGATCTCGGTGTTCTTCGCGCTCGCGCTCGAGCACTCGATCGTCAACATGTTCGTCATCCCGACCGCGATGGTGCTGGGCGCGCCCATCAGCGCCGGGCAATGGCTGTGGTGGAACCAGCTTCCGGTGACACTCGGCAACATCGTCGGCGGCGCGGTGCTCACCGGCCTGCTGCTGCACCACGGTCACCGCATGGCACGCGCGTAGCGGCGCAGGCCCGCGCGGCGCCGCTTCAGTGCAGCAGCTTCTCGAGCGCGCGGATGCGCGCGGGCGGCTCCATGTCGAGGTGCTTGCGCAGTGCAGCACGGCAGCACTCGTACTGCTGGCGCGCCTCGACGACGCGGCCGGCGCTCGCGAGCTGGGCGACGAGCAGCTCGTACAGGTCGAGCGCCACCGGCTCGAAATCGAGCGCGGTGCGCAGCGTCCAGATGGCCTCGTCGGTGTGCCCCCAGCGGATGCGCATGGCGGCGAGCGAGCGGGCGGCGTCGAGATACATGTGCCGCAGCCGGACGCGGTGGGTCTCGAGCGATTCGTCCTCGGTGTCGTCGGCGAACAGGTCGCCGCGGAAGAGCCGGACCGCGTCCTCGAGCAGGCCGAGCGCACGCTGCTCCGCGCCTTCGCGCTGCGCGCTGCGCGCAGTGGCGATGAAATCGAGGAAGTCGAACAGATCGACCGAGTGCGGCGCCTCCGTGTTGAAAAAGTAGTGATCGTCGCGGCACACGATGTACTCGGAGGCGCGCGCCCCTCGCCCGGATTCGATCGCCGAGCGCAGCGCGTTCACCACGCCGTGCAGCCGGTTGGCGCCCGCGCGCGGCGACGCCTCGGGCCAGAGCAGCTCGACGAGCCGGTCGCGATGCACCGGAATGCCGCGCCGCAGCACGAGCTGCTTCAGCAGCTGCAGCGCCTTGCGGCGCGCGAACGCGTCGGGGGCCAGTTTTTGCCCGCTGCGGAAGATCTCGAACGGACCGAAGCAGCGCAGGGCGAGGCGTGCCGAGGGCAGGTCGGTGCAGCGCGTCGGCAGCACGCGGCGCGGCACCGCGAGCGGAATGATCGACCGCACCGCCTCGAGCACGCGTACGCCCCATTCCATCGGCACCGAACCATCGCGCCAGCCCACGCCCACGTACCCGAGCGGACGGCCGCCCTCGACCAGCGGGACGCCGAGAAACGAGCGGATCCCGCAGCGCTTGACCTCGCCGCGCAGGAACAGGCGGTCTTTCTGGAACCGGTTTGTGAAGAGCGGCTTCTGCAGCAGCGTCACGGTGCCCGGGTAGCCGGCGCCGAGCGGCATGTGCGTGAGCTGCATGAACGCTTCGCGATCGTAGCCCTCGCAGTCCACGAGAAAGACCTCCTTCCCGGCGGTGTCGAGCACGAAGAGCTCGCAGTCGTCGGCGGCGCAGACACGGCGCAGGCCCTCGAGCGTGCTCTCGATGGAGCCCAGGCGCTCGGCGAGCGCGCCGCGGATCACCACCGCTTCCAGCCACGCGCTGCCGAACCCCCGGCCGTCACGTGCGACAGGGGGAAACCACACCAGCGCACCGTGCGACGGGTCGGACAGCGGCAGGATGGCGCAGTGCATCGGCGGCGACGCCTCGGACCGCGCGTCGCGCGCGAGCGCGGACCGCGCCCCGTTCGCACCGGGACAGCGCGCACACCGCGCGTCGGGCCGGCCGTGATGGCGCTCGGCCACGACGTCCCAGCAGAACCGTCCCACCGCCGACTTGGCGGGCACGCGCAACGCCCGCGCGGTGGCATCCGGCCACGCCCGGATGCGGAACCGGCCGTCCACCCAGAAAAAAGGGACGAAACGGCTCGCCCCGCTCCAGCTCACCCGAGACAGGCAATCAACGACCCCGCGCCTTTGATCGTGCGCACCGATCATACTCCCGATTCGCGCAACCTCCGGCGCGGGCGGCGGTGGTGATCCGGCCGGGCACGGCAGGCGCCGGGGATGACGCACCCGCCGCCGCGTCGGGCACCCGCACGACCGGACGCCGTCGTTGGCGGCCAAGCGCGCAGCGCCGGTTTCATCTGCGTCACGCCCGCACCCCTGTACGGGTGGCGCAGGCGCCGGCCAAAGCAAGTAGGAACACCGTGCGCGAGCCCTCCCCGCGAGGGATCGGCACTCCGAGTGTGCCTATCGGGGGCGGGAATCCTCGAGGCTCTCGATCGCGCTCGCGCTGGGATCCCGCGCCGTGCTGACTACTTGGGCGACGGACCACGCACGAATGACGACCTTCTGCTGCGCTTCTCGGTCAGCCCGGTCGGCGGCCTCGCGGGGTCCCCTCGAGGTACTCCCTGAGCACCGCCGCACTGCTGCGCTCGGGCGCGCGTGCCGCGAACACGAGCGTCACCGGACCGCGGCGCAACGCTTCGCGCAGCGGCGCCAGCGCCGCGTCGTGCTGCGCGAGCTCGTCCAGATAGCGGCGACGGAACTCGGGCCATTTCGCTGCATCGTGGCCGTACCACGTGCGCAGCGCGGCGCTCGGCGCCACGTCCTTCAGCCACGTCTCGACCGCGAGCGCTTCCTTGGTCACGCCGCGCGGCCAGAGACGCTCGACCAGGAACCGCCTGCCGTCGGCGCGCCCGGCCGGTTCGTAGGCGCGCTTTAGCCGGATTCGCCCCATGGCGTCGATTCTACGGCGCGCCGCGGCGGGCGGCACGCCGGCGGGGACTGCGCGGCCCGGGCTGCGCAGCCCGTGTCGGAAGCGTCGGCGCGCTAGAATCGCCGCCGCCGCAATCCGCGGCCCGACCTAGGGAGTGCAGAGCATGAACGCCGTGCGCAGTGCCATCGCAGTCTTTGCCATCGCCGTAGCGAACTCGGCCTGGGCCTACCAAGTCACCGGACCGGTACTGGAGGTAACCGACGCGAAGATCGTGGTGCAAAAGGGCAAGGAGAAGTGGGAGATCGCCCGCACGCCGGGCACCAAGGTCAGCGGCAACCTGAAGGTGGGCGCTCAGGTCACCGTCGAGTACTCGATGACCGCAAAATCCATCGACGTCAAGCCGGCCAAGGGCAAGTAGCAGCGCACGCGGGTACGGCCGGGGGCATGGCTGCTGCCGGCCCCCCGGGGCGCCGGTCAGTGGCTGGTGCCCTCCGAGCGCGTGATCTTGTTGTGGACGTTGTACTTGCCCACCGGCCGCCTCATCGGCAGTCGCTTCACTTCCCGGAACGTCGCCGCGTCGTAGATTACGAGCGCGCCGTCCATCTCCCATACCGAGACCAGCGCATGGCGGCCGTCGCGCGTGAACTCGACGTGCGCGGCGGTCTTCCCGGGAGCGGGCGTCACCGACGCCACCACCTCGAGCGAGCGCTTGTCGATGATCTGCAGCGTGTCCTTCTTCGGGCTCATCATCGCGTCCACCCAGGCGTAGGGTGTGGCCTCGTGGCTGCGCATGAAGAAGCCCGGGCCATTGGTCGGGATCTGCCGCACCAGTTGCCAGCGCTTGACGTCGATCACGCTGACCACACCCTCCTTGAGATTGGGCGTGGCCATCACCCGCGAGCCGCCGTGCTCCCACGTGATGCCCGAGCCGAGGTGGGGCATGCCCGGCAGGTCGAGGTCGGCGATCTTGCGGCGCACGTCGAGGTGTACCACCTGGCCCTTGCGGCCCTCGCTGCGCGAGGCGCCCATCAACTGGCTGTAGTCCGGCGTGAAGAAGAAGTCGTCCAGGTAGTCCTGCAGCATCGAGCGGCGCGGGTTGAGGAAGCCGGGGACGAACGCGCCCTCCCGGTACCGGAAATCGTGGATCATCCCGGTCGGAATCTCGGGCGCCTTCGGGTCGTAGCTGATCTCCCAGACCTCCGGGATGTCCTTCAGCGCGGCGACGAAGCTCCTGCGCGGGGCGGCGGTATACACCGCGGACACGCGCGAGGTGCGCTCGCCCTTGCCGTCGACCACAGCCAGCAGCTTCACCGGGCGAAGGTCCGCGTCCAGCACCACGAGCGTGTGCGGCAGGTAGTTGCCCACCATCACGTGCTTCCCGTCGCCCGACACCGCGGCGTTGCGGGTGTTCAGACCGGCGCGGATCTCGGCGATCATGCGCAGGTTCCACAGGTCGTACTTCGAGATCCAGCCGTCGCGCGAGGCGAAATAGACGAAGCGGCCATCGGGCGAGAACTTGGGCCCGCCGTGCAGCGCGTAGCGGCTGGCGAAGCGCGCGAGCGGCGTGAAGCGGTCGCCGTCGAGGACCGTGACGTGATGGTCGCCCGCCTCCACGACCACGAAGAGGTTCAGCGGGTCGGCGTCGAACGCGGGCTTCGCCGGCAGCAGCGCGGTATCGGCGTGTACCACGCGCGAGGCCCGGATGTCGTCGAGCCCCCACTCGGGTTTCGTCGCCGGCTCGGCGTAGACGTAGGCGACCAGCGCGTCGATCTCGTCCGGCGCGAGCCTGTCCGCGAAGCCCGGCATTTGCGTGGCGACGCGGCCCTCGGCGATGACCTGCGCCGCGGCCGGCCTGCGCAGCCGCTCCAGATTCGACGGCAGCAGCGCCGGGCCCGTGCCGCCGAAGCGGTCGGCCCCATGGCATGCGGCGCAGTGCTCCGCGTACAGTTCGGCGGCCGCACTCACCGCCGCGGCCGGCGGCACGGTTGCGGCGAGCGCCAGCGCTAGCATCATCGCCGCACGCGCGCGCCTCATGTCGCCGCCGCCTTTCTGCGGCTATACGGCGACACCGACAATCGCGCGCGCTCGGGCGCGACGCCGATCTCCTCGTCGTCCAGGTAGCAGCCCGGGTCCTCCTCCCACGCGTCGCCGGTCAGGCTGCGCGCGCGGGTGCGGGTGTTCCCACCGCACACGTCGAAGTAGGCGCACGCGCCGCAGCGGCCCTTGATCGAGCGCGGGCTCGCCTTGAGGCCCGCCATGATCGGGTCGGAGTCGTCCCGCCAGATCTCCGAGAAGGCCCGCTGGCGCACATTGCCGAGCGTGTAGTCCCACCAGTAGGTGTCCGGATGCACGTCGCCGATGTTGTCGATGTTCGCGACGTTCACGCCGGAGCTGTTGCCGCCCCACTGCGCGAGCTTCGCGCGCACGTGCGCTTCCATGTGCGGCAGGTTGCGCCGCACCCACAAGAGAAAGTACACGCCGTCGGCGTCGTTGTTGCCGGTCACGAACTCCTTTGCGAGACCGCGCGACTGGCGGTCCCAGCACGTGTCGAACAGGAGATCCATCGCGCGGCGCGTGGTGGCGAGGTAGGCGTCGTGCCGACGGTTCACGTTGCCTCGTCCGGCGTAATTCAGATGCGACAGGTAGAACTTGTCGATGCCCTCGGACTCGGTCAGCGCGAGAAGCCATGGCAGGTCGTCGCGATTCGCCTCGGTCAGCGTGAAGCGAACGCCGATCTTGATGCCGGCGTCGCGGCAGCGGCGCAGCGCGTCGATCGAGGCGTCGAACGCACCGGCCTTGCGCCGGAACCGGTCGTGGGTCGCGCGCCGCCCGTCCAGACTGATGCCGACGTAGTCGAAGCCGACCTCGGCGACGCGGGCCACGTGCGGCGCGTCCATCAGCGTGCCGTTGGTCGAGAGCGCGGTATAGAACCCCTCGGCTCTCGCGCGGTGCGCGATGTCGAAGATGTCTGGCCTGAGCAGCGGCTCGCCGCCGGAGAGAATGAGCACCGGCACGCCGAAGCGCTTGAGGTCGTCCATGACGCCGAACACCTCTGCGGTGGACAGCTCGCCCGGGAAGTCGATGTCGGCGGACACCGAGTAGCAGTGCCGGCACGTCAGGTTGCACCGCCGGATCAGGTTCCAGATCACCACCGGTCCCGGTGGATTGCGCTTCGGCCCCACCGGCGTCGGCGCTGCCAGCTCCTGCATGAATTGCGAGACGCGGAACATCGCAGGTTTCTCCTTTTCCCCTCCTCTCCGAGGGGTGCCGGCGAAGCCGGCGGGGTGGTGACCGCCGATCGGGACTCGAGCCACCCCGGCTGCTTCGCAGCCACCCCTGCTCGAAAAGGAGGGGAAAAGGAACCAGGCAACGCCTTCACTCCGCTCTCAACCGCAACCCCGTCTTCTTCAGGATCCGCCTGCTGTAGAGCACCTCGTGCGCGCGCGCCGCGTCGCCGAGCAGCGCGGCGATCTCGCCGACGTGCGCGCCGACCTCGTCGCGCGTGCGGCCGTGGACCATCGCGAACAGGTTGTAGCGCCAGCGCGGCGGCACGCGCGGCCGGCGATAGCAGTGGCTCACGAACGCGAGCGCGCCCACCTGCGGGCCGAGCGCCGCAATGCGGTCGTCCGCGACGTCCCACACCGACATGCCGTTCGCCGGGTAGCCGAGCGCGTAGTGGTTCGGCACCGCGGCGATGCGCCGGATCACGCCGAGCGACTTCATGCGGGCGAGCCGCGCCATCACCTCCTCGGCCGACAGCCCGAGCGAGCGCGCCACCGCGTGGTAGGGCTCGACGGCGAGCGGCAGTCCGCCCTGCGTCGCGAGGATGATCGCGCGGTCGGTCTGATCCAGCCGGATCTCGGCGGGCGCGTTCATTGCTACACGGCGATGCGCAGATCGAGGAAGTACTCGTCGAGCTTGGGCAGGTCGAGCACCGCGAGCCCCGTCTCCCGCTCGATGTCGGCGATCACGCGGGCAACCGCCTCGGGCCGCTCGCACGCAACCACGAACCACATATTGAGCGCGTGCTCGCGCTCGTAGTTGTGCGCCACTTCCGGGTGCGCGTTCACGAGCGCGGCCACGCGATCGAAATCCGCGGCCGGGACGCTCATCGCGGCGAGCGTGAAGGCGCCGCCCATCGCCGTCGCGTCGTACATCGGGCCGAAGCGCGTGAGCGCACCGTCGGCGAGCAGGCGCGCGATGCGCGCGAGGAGCGCGTCCTCCTCCACGTCGAGCGCGGCGGCCACCGGTGCAAACGGCCGCGCGGCGACCTCGACGCCGTGCTGCAGCCGGTTCACGACGGCGCGGTCGAGCTCATCCATGGCGCAGCTCCGCCGGCACGCCGTAGCGCGCGCCCGTCTGCTTGAAGCGGCGCAGGCTGAACAGCGCTGCGTGCGGATGGTGCCCTAGCCCGTGGCGCGCCTCGATGCCGGCGAGCTTGCCGAGCACCTCCGGACGCGACCTGCCGTGCAGCATGCAGTACAGGTTGTAGCGCCAGTGCGGCGCAGCCCGCTCCCGCCGGTAGCACAGCGTGACTGCCGGCTCGTCGGCGAGCCCGCGCCCGACCGCGCTCACTTCCGCGTCGGGCACGTCCCAGACGCACATTGCGTTCGCGCCGAACCCGAGCTCGTGATGACGCACGACGACGCCGAACCGCCGGATCAGCCCGAGGGCCTGCCAGGCGGCAAGCGTCTCCAGGACCGCACCCTCGCTCACCCCGGCGCGCCCCGCGAGCACCGCGAACGGGCGCGGGACGAGGTCGAGTCCGTCCTGCAGCGCGGCGACCAGCCGCTGCCCCGACGGGCTGACCGCGATGCGCGGCGGCGGCCCGCCCGATACGCGCTTCGGAAGCTCGGCAGCGCCCGATCGACGGCCTGCCAGCGCGCGACCGTCCCCTGGCGCTGCGCGCCGGCCGGCGAGGTCGAAGCCGAGATCGATGTGGAACTCCTCCACGAGCGGCAGCGAGAGCACCTCGATGCCGGTCGTCTCGCCGATCGCGCGCAGCACCTGGCGCAACCGGCCCGCGTCGGGCGCGGCGGCGACGAACCACAGGTTGAGCCGGTGTTCGCGCTCGTAGTTGTGGTTGACCTCGCGAAAGCCGGAGACGTAGCGCGCAACCGTGGCGAGCCGCCCGGCCGGAACCGCCATCGCCGCCAGCGACGAGGCGCCGATCGCATTCGGGCGGAAGACCGCGCCGACCCGGCTGACCGCGCCGTGCGTCCTGAGCCGCGCGAGCGTCTCGAGCACCGAATCGCAGGATGTGCCCAGACGGCGGGCGATCGCGGCATACGGCTCGGACACCAGCGGGAAGTCGCGCTGGAAGTCGTTCAGCAGCCTGAACTCGAGCTCGCCCATGGTCACAGGCCGATCTTTCGCGCGCGCCAGGTGAAGAAGATCCCGCTCGGGCTCTGCGCCGGCAGCTCGGCGAGCTTGCGGAAGCTCGCCGTGTCGTAGACGACGACGCGGTGCGAATCGCGCGCCGAGATCCAGATCTGGTCGCCGCGCGCGGTGAATTCCATGTGCAGGACGGTCTTGCCGGGCTCGAGCGACTCCACCGGCGCGAGCGTGGCGACGTCGATCACCTGCACGACGCCGTTGCGCGGGAACGCGAAGTTGACCCACACCTGGCGGCCGTCCGGCCGCGCCATGACGAACACCGGTTGGCCGTGCACCGCGATCTCGGCGGTCTGCTTCCAGGTGCGCCGGTCGACCACCAGCACGGCGTGCCTGCCGATCGCCGGCAGGAAGGCATAGTCGCCGGCGATCGCCCAGCCGCGAAGATGCGGCATCTTGTAGACGGGCAGCTTCTCGCCGCCGCGGCCGTAGCCGTCGAGGATGCGCCGCACGCCGGCGTCGAGGTCTTGCATGTCGAGCAGCGCGAGGCCGTCCTCGCCGAACAGCCCCGCGATGTAATGCCTCCCGTCCGGGGTGATCAGCGCATCGTAGGGCAGGCTGCCGACGTTGGCGAACTTGCGCACCCGCGGGCGCCGCGGATCGGCCACATCGGCGACCCAGATCGCGTCGGCCTCGAACAGGCTGAAGACGAACCGATCGCCCGGCGCGTCGGCGATGCCGACCACCTTCGCACGCTTGCCTTCGGACCCGTAGGTCGACGGGATCTCGGACAGGAGCTCGAGCGAGGCGGCGTCGAAGATCTTGACCCCGCCCGGATCGTAGTTCGCGACCGCGACGAGGCGACCGTCCTTGGAAATCGCGCCGCCGATCGAGTTGCCCGCCTGCACCGTCCGGGCGAGCGTCCTGCGCGCGACGATGTCGATCTTCGTGAGACCGCCGTCGCGCCCGAACACGAATGCGTGCCGGCCGTCGGGCGAGTAGACGATCGCCGCGTGCGAGAGGTCGCCCAGGCCCTCGATGCGCGCGAGGCTCGCGTGCTTCGCCTGGTCCACCACCTGGACGCTGCCGGTGGCGCGCTCGATCACGACACCGAGCCGGTCGGTGGACTGCGGCACCACCGGCGCGCAGGCCGCGAGGGCGAGCGCGGCGGCCGCGACCAGGAGCCCCCTAGGGAAGCTCTGAACAACCTCGTCATTCCCGCGCGAGCAGGAATCCAGTGCAAGCGCAATCAACCGCTCCCAGGATGCCCGGTTTCGCTGGGATGACTTGATCAGAGGTTCCCTACTGGCGCGTCTCATCGCGCAATCCGTTCTGCAGCTGATCCACGATCCAGGCCGCCTCCGCCTCGCTCACGAATGGCCGCCAGGGCGGCATCGCGGTGCCAGGCCGCCCGTTGACGATCGTGAGCGCGAGGCTCTCGGCCGGCTTGTCGCGCAGGGCGTCGGGCGTGAGCGGCGGCCCCAGCCCGCCTTTGAGCATCATGCCGTGGCAGGACCCGCAGTCCTGGCGCACGAGCGTGACGAGCTCGCGCTGCCGTTCCACGCGCGGTCCCGCGCCGCCGCCGGCAGCCGCAGCGGCCGTCACGGCGAGCGCGGCGGAGGTCACGATCAGGAGGGCTGGGAGGAGTCGCACGGCGCAGGTCACGGTCCGGATTACCGCCATGATCCGGATTTGCGCCGCCGGCGAATTTGATGCACCTCAAGCACGCTGCACGGCACGCAACCGCGTTTCTCCCGCACACCGGCAAAAAAACGGGGGCGTCGCGTCCCCGCTTCCGCCGGCCGCGCGCGGCGGCCGGCTCCCCTTGCGAGCGCCCTCAGTACACGTCGTGCTGGGTGTTGTACACGTTGAACTTGCCGGTCGGGGTGACCAGACGCTTGTCCTTGATCACCTTCTTCAGCTTGAGCGTCTTGTCGTCCACCACTACGATGGCCGATTCCTGGTCTTTCCCGTTCCAGACCGAGAACCAGACCTCGTCGCCCGCCTTGTTGAACTCGGGCTGCACGATGCGGCGCGGACCTTCCTTGATCCCCGACCACTCGACGATCGGCAGGATGGTCGCCGGCTTGTCGAGGTTCCGGATGTCCCAGACTGCGATCGACTGCGCGATCTTCGGATCCGGGTTGAGGGCGGTGTCCGCGTACAGGTGCCTCGATTTCGGATGGGTCTTCACGAACAGGTTACCGCCGCCCTGCCCCTTGAGCGTGCGAACCACCTTCCAGGCGTGCTGCTTGTTCTTCGCCGGGTCGGTGCCGATCAGCACGATCGTCTCGTCGCCGAGGTGCCCGGTCGCCCACACCGGACCGAACTTCGGATCGACGAAGTTCGCGCCGCGCCCCGGGTGCGGGATCTTGCCGACGTCGACCAGGGCTGCGAGCTTGTTCGTCTTGGTATCGACCACTGCGATCTTGTTCGACTGGTTGGCGGCGACGAGGAAGTAGCGCTTGGTCGCGTCCCAGCCGCCGTCGTGCAGAAAGCGCGCCGCGGCGATTTCGGTGGTCTTGAGATTGTCAAGGTCGGAGTAGTCCACCATCAGGATCTTGCCGGTCTCCTTCACGTTCACCACGAACTCGGGCCGGTTGTGCGAGGCGACGATCGCGGCGACGCGTGGCTCGGGGTGATACTCCTGCTCGCCGACGGTGACTCCGCGCGTCGCCCGCAGCTTGAGCGGCTCGAGCGTATCGCCTTTCATGATCACGAACTGCGGCGGCCAGTAGGTGCCGGCGATCGCGTACTTGTCCTCGAAGCCCTTGAACTTCGAGGTCTCGACCGAGCGCGCCTCGAGCCCCACCTTGATCTCGGCGACGTTGTCCGGCTTCTCCATCCACAGGTCGATCAGGTTGACCTTGGCATCGCGCCCGACGACGTACAGGTAGCGCCCGGAGTTCGACAGGCGCGAGATGTGCACGGCGTAGCCGGTCGGGATGATGCTCACGATCTCCTTGGTGTCGCCGTCGATGAGCGCAATCTCGCCCGAGTCGCGCAGCGTCACCGAGAAGAGGTTGTCGAGGTTGTACTTGTTCGCCTTCTTCTTCGGCCGCTTCTCCGGCGGCACGATCACCTTCCAGGTGGCCTTCATCTCCTTCAGGCCGAACTCGGGCGGGGTGGGCGGCTCGTGCTGCAGGAACCGCGCCATGATGTCGACGTCCTTCTCGGTGAGCTCGCCCGCGCTGCCCCAGTTCGGCATGCCGCCGGGCGAGCCGTAGTTGATGAACACCTTGAGGTACTCGGTGCCGCGCGGCTGGGTGATGTCGGGCGTGAGCGGCTTGCCGGTCGCGCCCTTGCGCAGCACGCCGTGGCAGCCGGCGCAGCGCTCGAAGTAGATCTGCTTCGCGCGCTCGAACTCGGCGGAGGTCAACGGCGGCGCCTTCGGCGCGATCGTCTCGGGCGCCTGCTCGGGCTTGATCGGCACTGGCGCGCCGCGGTACATGAGGTCCGAGGGCGGCGTGCCGGGGTGCACCGGCTTGGCGGGAGCCTGCTGCGCCTGCTGCGCCCGGGCGCCGCCGGCCGCGAGCGCGATCAGCGCCGCCGCGACGGCGGCCTGGAGAGTGAGGCTGCGTTTCATGCAATTTCCTTTTCAGCGCGATTGGAGATCAGGACGGATTCGCATTCACCTCGACCAATGTAGGGATACCCGGAGCGCCCGACCTTGACTTGCGTCAAACAGCGTGCCGTCTGGAGCAGGAGGACATACCCTGACGCTGCCGCGCACGTTCAGCGCCCGGGGCGGCCGGCGTCGTCGGCCGGCGGATGCTCGTCGGGGATTCCTCCGGCGGCGGAGGGCTCCATCGCCTGCACCAGCTCGCGCGCGCGCGAGGCCCGCTCGTGCCGCTTGCGGCGCTCGACCAGCGGCATGCACTTGTTGTTGTCGTAATAGGTCACCTGGCAGTCGAGGCAATAGTGGCACTCGTTGGCGTTGATCTCGCCGGTCTGGCGGATCGCGCTCACCTCGCACTCGCGCGCGCAGATCTGGCACGGCCGGCCGCACTCCTTGCGCCGGCGCAACCACCAGTCGAACACGCGGAACCGCCCGGGGATCGAGAGCGCCGCGCCGAGCGGACAGAGGTACTTGCAGAAGAACTTGCGGTTTGCCGCCGCGATCGCGAGCAGCGCTCCGGCGTAGAGCAGGAACGGCCACTCGCGCTGGAACCGAAGGACGATCGTGGTCTTGAACGGCTCGATCTCGGCGAAGCGCGCCGCCTCGGTGAGCGACTGCAGCGAGATGCCGAAGAGCAGGATGAGCACCAGGTACTTCACCGCCGTCAGCCGCTCGTGCACCACCTCCGAGAAGTCGAGCTGGCGCACCCCGAGCCGCCGTGCGAGCTGGTTGCCGAGCTCCTGCAGCGCACCGTACGGGCACAGCCAGCCGCAGTACACGCCGCGGCCCCAGAGGAGCAGCGTGAGGGCGACGAAGCCCCACAGGATGAAGAGCATCGGATCGATCAGGAAATTCTCCCAGCGGAAGTCGTGCGTCACCGCATGCACGAAAGTGAGCACGTGAACCACCGAGAGCTGCGCGAGCGTGTACCAGCCGATGAAGAAGAGGGTGTAGAGCAGGAAGCCGCGCCGCACGTACCACAGCAGCGCGGGACGCCGCGCGAGCCAGTCCTGGAACACCAGGATCGCGGCGAGCGCGAGCAGCCCGAGCACCAGCAGCGCGATCCGGCCGGTGCTCTCGCGCCACACCTGTTTCCACAATGGCTCCGCCTCGAACGACTGCGCTTCGGAAACCGACGGCACGGCGCGCATCTGTACCGCCGGCGGCTGCGTCCGTGCCTGGGCGGCGGACGCCGCTGCCGGCGGGGCGCGCGGTGCCGGCGGCTCGGCGGCTACCGTCCGCCCGGGCGGCGCGGCAGGCGTACCGACACTGGCGGGTGCCGGCGCCGCTTCGCCCCCCGGTCGCAGGCCGCGCGACTCCGCGACGATGCGCGCGGCGCGGGTGACGGTCGCGTTCTGGACCATGACCGTGATCGTCGCCCCGGAGATCGTATCCACGGCGACGTGGCCCGCGCGCGGCGCCCCGACCGTGATGTTGTCGAACACCGACTTTCCGACGTACTGGTCGGTGAACGCCTTCAGGCGCGCCTCCGAGATGCCGACGGCGAGGATCGGCTCCTGGTGCTCGACGATCGCGACCCCGGTGATGCGCCCGGCGAGATCGAAGCCGACCAGCGTATTGATCGGCTCGCCCGAATAGGCGGGGATCTGCACCACGTCGTTGGTGAGCAGCAGATAGCCGATCAGTCCCTCGGCGCGATAGACGGGCGCCGCGCGCGGCTCGCCCTCGAATGCGCCGAAACGGTCGGCCGCCGGAAAGAAGGCGCGCGCCTGTGGGAAGCGCGCCAGCGCGGATTCGGCGCGCGCGGCGCCGATCGCGCCGCACGCGAGCGCATACGCGATGAGCAGCGCCCCAGGGCACGCAGGGGCGCTCGGCGGCGCGGGAGCGATCTCGGCGGCATTCGGAGCGCATATTGGAATGGCCCCCGCCCGGCGCGCCTTTGACGTGCGTCAAACGCGACGGCGATTTGACCCGCGTCAAAGTCGCCTCCGGAGCGGCCACATAGATTGCAGGGACACGGTGGGCAGGAGAGATCGGGTGGGCGATTCGGACAAGAAGAACCTTGCACCGGAGCTGCAAGCGGCGCGGGGCGACGACGCCGCGCCGCGTGTGCGCGCGGCGCGCCGGACTGCGGCCCGCCGCGGCAGCGCGGTCGGCTCAGCGGGCGAGGGGGTCGTGTACCTCGTCGGCGCCGGGCCCGGCGACCCGGAGCTCCTCACGCTGAAGGCGGCGCGGCTGCTGCAGCAAGCCGACGTCTGCGTCTACGACCACCTGGTGAGCAACGACGTGCTCGGCCTGGTGCGCCGCGACGCCGAGCTCGTCTACGCCGGCAAGGAGAAGTCGAACCACGCGCTGCCGCAGTCGGATATCAACGCGCTGCTCGTCGCGCTCGCGCGCAAGGGCAAGCGGGTGCTGCGCCTGAAGGGTGGCGATCCGTTCATCTTCGGCCGCGGTGGCGAGGAGATGCAGTTCCTCGCCGAGCACGGCGTGCCGTTCGAGGTGGTTCCGGGCGTGACCTCGGCGAGCGGCGCCTCGGCCTACGGCGGCATCCCGCTCACGCACCGCGACTACGCGCAGGCGTGCGTGTTCGTCACCGGCCACCGCAAGAACGGCACGTGCGATCTCGACTGGCCGATGCTCGCCCGCTCCAACCAGACGGTGGTGTTCTACATGGGGCTGGGGCAGATCGCGGAGATCTGCGAGCAGCTCAAGGCCCACGGCCTGCCCGCGGACTGGCCCGCCGCCGCGGTGGAGCGTGCGAGCACGGCGAAGCAGCGCGTCGTGACCGGCACCCTGTCGACGCTGCCCGGCCGGACGGCGCACGCAGGCGTACGCGCGCCGGCGCTGATCATCGTCGGCGAGGTCGTGAAGCTGCGTACCGAGCTCGGCTGGTTCGACACCGACGCCGAGCGCCAGATTACCCACCCCGAACCCGCGCACGCCTAGAAAGCTCTGCGCGAGGTCGTCATTCCCGCGCAAGCGGGAATCCAAAGCACGCGCAGTCAATGGCTTGCTGGATCCCGCTGCCGCGGGGATGACCAGCGCGGAGGCTTGCTACCCTCGCGGCTGCCGTCGGCGCCGTGCTCGTGCAACCACTGGTCGAGGTCGGCATCGCCGTCCTCGTCCGGCGCGAGCCACTCGTCGAGCGCGTCCTCGCCCGGCGCCTCCATCGACGGGATGAAGCGCTCGCGGGCCGAGGCGGGCACGGCGCGCGGCGCTGCGGCCTTCCGGCCCGTGTCCCGGTCGGCGGCAAGACCGCTGGTCGTCCGGTGGCGTGCTGGGGCCGCACGGCCTGCACGCTTCGATTTCGTCATTGCTACCTCCTCTCCGGCGTCGGGTCTCTAGTCATCGCGCTCGATCCTCGCCCGCGCCGGTATGCCGTCTTGTGCTGTTGCTGTCTTCGCGCGAGAGCTTCCCGTGCAGAAGCGTCCGCCTCGCATCGCGCCGCGCGCAACGCACCGCGAACGCAGACCGCATCGTACTACCATCCAGCCGTCATAACGCAATCAGTTTTTTTGTGGCGCGATCATTTCGCGACGATCGCGCACGACGCGAAGCAAGCACCGCGCCGGATCGCGCCGAGTCGAGGGCGCGCGCGTGCGCGCTCGCCGCCGCACGGCACGGCATTCGACGCGACGAAGCGCTCACTCTCGAGCTGATGATCGCGCCGACGCCAATCGAAACGGCGCCGCCGGTTGATCGTACTGGCGACCGAAGCGCAGGCGTCCGACGCACTCGCGCGTATCGCGCGGCGATGCAGTCCTCCGACGCGATGCGGCGCATTGCGCGAGCTCCTGCAGACAACCGGTAGAATCAACGACATGCTCTCGCACCCTGCCCACCGCCTGGCCGTAGCGCCGATGATGGACTGGACCGACCGGCACTGCCGCTACTTCCACCGGCTGCTGGCGCCGCGCGCATGGCTCTATACCGAAATGATCACGACCGCGGCGCTCCTGCATGGTGATGCGGCGCGACATCTCGATTTCGACCCGTCCGAGCAGCCCGTCGCGGTGCAGCTCGGGGGCTCGGAGCCGAACGAGCTCGCCGCGTGCGCCGCGCTCGCGGCGCGGTGGGGCTACGCGGAGGCGAATCTCAACTGCGGTTGCCCGTCGGAGCGCGTCCAGCGCGGCGCCTTCGGCGCCTGCCTGATGGCCGAGCCGGACCTGGTCGCCGACTGCGTGAAGGCGATGCAGGACGCGGCGCCGATCCCGGTGACGGTCAAGCACCGGATCGGACTCGGTCGCAACGAGGACTACGGCTTCGTCCGGACCTTCGTCGAGACCCTGGCACGCGCCGGCTGTCGCACGTTCTTCGTGCACGCCCGCAATGCGTGGCTGAGGGGTCTGTCGCCCAAGGAGAACCGCGAAGTCCCGCCGCTGCGCTACGACGTCGCACACCGGCTCAAGCGCGAGCTTCCCGGCCTAGAGATCGTGCTGAACGGCGGCATCGCAAGCGTGGGCGATGCCGAGCGCGAGCTTGCGCAGGTGGACGGCGTGATGCTCGGCCGCGCGGCGTATCACAATCCCTGGCTGCTGGCGCAGCTCGCGACGCGCGTTCTCGGTGGGCCGCCCCCCCGCTCCCGCGCCGAGGTGGCCGCGGCGATGGCGGCGCGCGCCGCGCGCCACGTGGCCGGCGGCGGCAACCTGCGGCAGGTGACGCGGCACATGCTCGGTCTGTTTCACGGCCAGGCGGGTGCGCGCACGTGGCGCCGCACGCTGTCCGATCCGCGATGGCTCGACGCCGGCGATCCGGCGCGGCTCGCCGCGCTCGCGCACGCGCTCGAGGCCGCGGCCGAGCCGCTGGTCGCCTGAATCCTCGGCTGGGCGCCGATCGATGCTGCCTCGTTTCGCGCCGGGTATCGCCCTCGCGCTGGCCTTGTGGCTCGGACCCGCCGCGGCGCAGAAGACCCGGCCGGATGCCCCGTTCATCCCGACGCCGCCCGCGGTCGTGGCCGAGATGCTGCGAGTGGCGGCGGTCGGCGCCTACGACGTCGTCTACGACCTCGGCTCCGGCGACGGGCGCATCGTGATCGCGGCGGCGAAGGAGCGCGGGGCGCACGGCGTGGGCATCGAGCTCGATCCGGCGCTCGTCGCGCGCGCCCAAGAGGAGGCGCAGCGCGCCGGCGTGGCGGACCGCGTCCGGTTCGTCCGGCAGGATCTCTTCCAGGCCGACCTGTCGGAGGCGACCGTGGTCGCGCTCTACCTCCTCCCGGTCCTGAACCACGCGCTCGGCCCGAAGCTGCAGGATCTGCGGCCGGGCACGCGCATCGTCTCGCACGACTTCGCGATCGGCGACTGGGAGCCCGACCACGTCTCGGTGGTGCAAGGCAAGCGCGTGTACCTCTGGATCGTCCGGCGCCGTTAGGCGGCCGCGCAGGCGCGTCAGCGATGCACCGCCGGCGTGAGCACGAGGTGGAACCGCGACGAGTCGACGTGGACGAGCTCGCGCAGCCCGTCGCTCACCACGACCGAGATGCGGTCGCCGTGCCGCGCGAGACGTCGCAGCAGCCGCTCCAGGTGCGCGCGCTCGTGCTCGCGGAACGCTTCGATGCGCAGCGTGAGCGTGGCCGCGCTGCGGCGCAGGACGCGCTCCACCGGCCGCGCCGCACGCGCGAAGAAGCGCCGGTCGGGCCAGTCTTTCACCTCGAGTTCGAGCGCCGGCGAAGCCGTGTGCTCGCCGCCTAACCAGGTCAGCGCCACCTTGCCCCTCGCGCACGTAGCGCGCGAGGGCGCGTGAGACCGCCCGGCCGAGGCGATCGGCGGCGGCGGCGTGCCGCGCGACCGCGACGTCGAAGTGGCGCCGCACGTAGTCGCGCATGGCGAGTGCGCAGATCCAATCGAGGATTGCGAGCGGGATCTTGCGCGGCGCCGCGAGCGGCAGGCTGCGCAGGAAGTGATAGATGCGCCGCGGACCGCCGGGGATCAGGCCCCTGGCAGCGAACCGCCATAGGATCAGCGCGCGCTCGCGCGGCCCGTACGAGCCGCGGTAGAGCGGACGCCCCATGTGCGCGGCCTTGGCGCGCACGCGGTCGGCAATCGCGCGGTCGTCGAGCAGACGCGCATAAAGCTCGCGATACCCCGAGACCATCTGTTCGTAGCCCATGCGCTTCGGCACCACGTTCGTGCCAAGCTTGCAGTTGTCCGAATGGGCGTCGTCCGGGATCAGCCGTCCCTCGCGCTCGAGCCTGGCCCACAGCGGCGTCTTGGGCAACGCCTTCAGCAGCCCGACCATCGCCGCCTGGATGCCCGAGTCCTGGATGAAGCGGTATTGATGCTCGAAGGCGTCCAGCGTGTCGTTGTCGAATCCGACGATGAAGCCGGCCAGCACGTCGATGCCGTGCCCGTAGATGCGCCGCACCGAGGTGAGCGCGTCCTCGTTCATGTTCTGCGTCTTGTGCGTCTCCTTCAAGCTCGCCGCGTCGGGCGACTCGATGCCGATGAACACCCACTCGAACCCGGCGGCGCGGAACAGCTCGAGCAGCTCGGCGTCCTGCGCCAGGTTGATCGACGCCTCGGTGCCGAACGAGAAGCGCCAGCCGTGGCGGCGCTGGTACTCGACCAGGAAGCGCAGCAGCGTCTTCGCCGCCGCCTTGTTGCCGATCAGATTGTCGTCGACGAAGAAGACGTTGCGCACGCCGCGCCGGCGCAGCTCGTCGAGCTCGCGGCCGACCTGCTCGGGACGCTTGAAGCGCGGCTTGCGGCCGAACATGACGATGATGTCGCAGAACTCGCAGCGATACGGGCAGCCGCGCGAGAACTGCAGCGTGGCGGTGGTGTACTGCTCGAGCCGGAGCAGATCGAAGCGCGGTACCGGAGAGTCCCCGAGCGATACCGCCCCGGTCTCGCGGTAGAGCGCGCGCGGCCGGCCGGCCGCGAATTCGCGGCAGAACTCGGGCCAGATGTACTCGGCCTCGCCGCACACGACCGTGTCGGCGTGCGCCGCGTAGGCCTCCGGGCAGAGCGAGGCGTAGCTGCCGCCGGCCACGACGTAGAAGCCACGGTTGCGGTAGTAAGCGAGAAGCTCCTTCTGCCGCGGGTGCTGCACCCCCATGCCGCACACGCCGACGATGTCCGCCGCCGGCGCGAGCGGCACCGACTCGACGTTCTCGTCGACGATCGTCACCTCCCAATCGGCCGGGCAGAGCGCGGCGAGCGTCGCGAGCCCGAGCGGGGGGTTGACGGCCCGCTTGCCCGGCAGAATCTCGCCCACCGCCCAGCGGAAGCTCCAGAAGCTCTCGGGGAAGCGCGGATTGATCAGAAGCAGCCGCACCGGCCGGGCAGGCGCTGCGCCGTGCGCTTCGCCGGCCGCCCCTGGTGGATGTGCGTCGTTCATTGTGATTGTCGTCCGCCGTGCGGCAAGCCGCGCCGTGGAACAGGCCATCATGGCGACCCCGGGTGTCCCGCGCCGTGATCCACATCACGCGGTCCGCCGGTCTCGCGCAGAGGCGCCGCCTTCCCGAAATCCATCATCCGCGCGCGGGATTCAACGGATAGGGCGTCCCCGGGGTTGCACACCGCCCCGTGTATCCTGCGAGCTCTGCGGCCGCGCCTCGTGCGGCCCATCCTCCGAGGAGCGCATGAACGCCAACAAACCGATCGCCGCCGACACGGCGGCCCCCGTCTCGGCGCGGATCCGGACGCGGCTCGTCGCCTCCGGAAAGCGCTTCCACGCCAACGACAACATCGCCGAGTTCATCGAGGGCGAGGCCGAGCTCGCCGCGCTCGAGGCGGAGGTGGCAGCCAGGGCGCAGGCGCTGCTCGAGACGCTGGTGATCGACACCGAGAGCGACCACAACACCCAGGGCACCGCGCACCGGATGGCGCGGATGTTCCTGCACGAGGTGTTCCGCGGCCGCTACCACCCGATGCCCGCGGTCACCGAGTTCCCCAATGCCGAGCGGGTGAACGAGCTGATGATCGTCGGCCCGGTCACCGTGCGCAGCGCGTGCTCGCATCACCTGGTGCCGATCCTCGGCAAGCTGTGGATCGGCGTGCTGCCGAACGAGCGCTCGAACCTGATCGGCCTGTCGAAGTACTCGCGCATCGCCAACTGGATCATGAGCCGGCCGCAGATCCAGGAAGAGGCGGTGATGCAGCTCGCCGATCTGCTCGAGTCGCGCATGCGCCCCGACGGCCTCGCTCTCGTGATCGAGGCCGATCACTTCTGCACCCAGTGGCGCGGGGTGAAGGACGAGTCGCACATGGTGAACAGCGTGATGCGAGGCGCGTTCCTGCAGAACACGGCGCTGCGACGCGAATTCCTGCAGCTCGTGCGTTCCTGAGCCGGCGCGCTTTCGCTCAAGCCGTGCTGGCTCGCGGCGCCTCGCTGCGCAGCGCTTGCACGAGTTCGCCGCGCCGCGCTCGCGCGCGCTCGAGCGATCTTGCGCGCACCGGCCCGAAGCCGCGCACGCGCTCGGGCAGCGCAGCGAGTTCGATTGCCGCCGCGTGCGTGCCGGCGTCGAGCCGCAAGAGGGCCGTCTCGAGCGCAGCCTCGTATTCCTCGCGCTCGGCAACCGCCGCCCTGTGCTCGGCCTGGCGCGCGAACGGATCGAGCGCCCCGCCGCGCAGGCCGCGCAGACGCGCGAGCAAGGCGAACGCCGGTGCAGCCCACGCGCCGAGCGAGCGCTTGCGCGTCTCGCCGGTGCGCGGGTCGCGCGCGCCGAGCCAGGCCGGTGCGACGTGCCAGCGCACGCGGTAGTCGCCCTCGAACGCCGCGTCGAGCCGGGCACGGAACGCCGGGCTCGCGAATACGCGCGCCACCTCGTACTCGTCCTTGTGCGCCAGCACGCGGTAATAGCCGCGCGCGACCGCCTCGGCGAGGGCGCTCGTCCCGAGGCGTTCGGCTTCGGCAGCGCGCACCCGCGCGACCAGCGCCCGGTAGCCCTGCGCAAGGCGTTCGCCCTGGTAGACGGCCAGCCGCCGTGCGCGGTCATCGACCAGCGCATCGAGCGCGGGCGGCGGCACGTCCTCGCCCACGAGCCGCGCGACGCCCTGCGGATCGGCCGCCGCCCGGCGTCCCCACCGGAACGCGCGCTGGTTCGGCGCGACTGCCACGCCGTTCAGCTCGATCGCGCGCAGGATCGCGTCCTCCGAGAGGGGGATCAAGCCGCGCTGCCAGGCGTAGCCGAGCAGCAGCACGTTCGCCGTGATCGGATCTCCCGTGAGCGCGGCCGCCAGCCGGTGGGCGTCGACGAGGTGCACCGCCCCCGGGGCGAGAGCGCGCTCGATCGTTGCGCGCAGCTCCGCGCCCGGGAAACGCCGCTCGGGCGCGAGCAGCAGTTCGCCGGTCGCGGTCGGCGCGACGTTCACCACCGCGCGCGTCGTTCCCTCGCGCATGCACGCGAGCGTCTCGCAGCTCGCAGTCGTGACGAGATCGCAACCGAGCACGACGTGCGCCTCGCCGGTGGCGATGCGCGCGGCATGGAGCTTCTCGGGCGCGGCGCAGACGCGCACGTGCGACGCAACCGCGCCGCCCTTCTGCGCCAGCCCCGCCTGGTCGAGCACCGTGGCGCCCTTGCCTTCCAGATGCGCGGCCATGCCGAGGATCGCGCCGATCGTCACCACGCCGGTACCGCCGATCCCGGCCACCAGGATGCCGTACGGCTCGGCGGCCTGCGGCAGCGCGGGCGCCGGCGGCGCGGGCAGCGCGGGCTCGTCGAGCGACGCCGCGGCCGGCTTGCGCAGCCGTCCGCCTTCGACCGTGACGAGCGCCGGGCAGTGGCCGGCAAGGCAGCCGTAGTCCTTGTTGCACGCATGCTGGTCGATCGCGTGGCGCGTTCCGAGCGGAGTCTCGACGTGCACAATCGCAAGGCAGTTCGACTTGGCGGCGCAGTCGCCGCAGTTCTCGCACACTTCCGGGTCGATCCACACCCAACGCGCCGGGTCGGCGAGCTCGCCGCGCCGGCGCCGGCGGCGCTTCTCGGCGGCGCAGGTCTGGTCGTAGATGATGGCCGAGACGTCCGGGTACTCGCGCAGCTCGCGCTGCACGCGCTCGAGCGCCTCGCGCGGCAGCACCGGCACGCCCGGCGGCAGCCCGGCGTCGCGACCGTAGCGCTGCGGCTCTTCGGCGACGACGACGATGCGCTCGACTCCCTCGTCGGCGAGCTGTCGCGCGATGCGGGGCACCGACAGCGGTCCCTCGACCGGCTGCCCACCGGTCATCGCCACCGCGTCGTTGTAGAGGATCTTGTAGGTGACCGGGGTGTGTGTCGCGACCGCAGCCCGGATCGCGAGCGAACCCGAGTGATAGTAGGTGCCGTCGCCCATGTTGACGAACACGTGCTGCGTATCGGTGAAGCGGCGCACGCCGGTCCACGTCGCGCCTTCGCCCCCCATGTGACTGATGGTCCGCGTCTCGCGCCCCATCCATACCGCCATCAGGTGGCAGCCGACGCCGCCGAGCGCGACGCTGCCTTCGGGCACGCGCGTCGAGGCGTTGTGCGGGCAGCCGGGGCAGAACCAGGGCGCGCGTGCGAGCACGGTCGGCGTCGCGCGCAGCGCGCGCGCCTTGTGGTCGAGAAGCGCGAGCCGGTCCCTGATCCGGCTGGAGGTGTAGAAGCGCGCGAGGCGCGAGGCGATCGCGCGCGCGACGATTGCCGGGTTGTGGTCCATCAGCGGCGGCAGCAGCCACTCGCCATGCGGCAGTGCCCACTCGCCCTTCTCGTCGAACTTGCCGACCACGCGCGGGCGCACGTCCTCGCGCCAGTTGTAGAGTTCCTCCTTGATCTGGTACTCGATCAGGTGGCGCTTCTCCTCGATCACCAGGATTTCCTCGAGCCCCTCGGCGAAGCGGCGCACGCCCTCGGCCTCGAGCGGCCAGCTCATGCCGACCTTGTAGAGCCGGATGCCGATCTCGCGCGCGGCCGCCTCGTCGATGCCGAGATCGTCGAGCGCCTGGCGCACGTCGAGATAGCTCTTGCCGGCGGTGACGATGCCCAGACGCGCACGCGGGCTGTCCCACACGATGCGGTCGAGCCTGTTCGCGCGCGCGTAGGCGAGCGCGGCATACACCTTGTACTGGTGCATGCGGTATTCCTGCGCGTGCACCGGATCGGGCCAGCGCAGGTTGAGGCCGTCGGGCGGCAGTTCGAAATCGGTCGGAAGCCGCGCGCGCACGCGGTCGGGATCGAGCACGACCGAGGCCGAGCTCTCGGCAAGATCGCCGACGAGCTTCAATGCAACCCAGCAGCCCGAGTAGCGCGACATCGCCCAGCCGTGCAGGCCCAAGTCGAGAATCTCCTGCACCGAAGCGGGCGCGAGCACCGGCATCGCGCAGGCCTTGAAGACGTGCTCGCTCTGGTGTGCGTGCGCCGATGATTTCGCCGCGTGGTCGTCGCCGGCGACCGCAAGCACGCCGCCGTGGCGCGCGGTGCCGGCGAAGTTGGCGTGCTTGAACACGTCGCCCGAGCGGTCGACGCCCGGGCCCTTGCCGTACCACATCCCGAACACGCCGTCGTAGCGCGCGCCGCGGAAGAGCGCGAGCTGCTGGGTGCCCCAGAGGGCGGTCGCGGCGAGATCCTCGTTCACCCCCCGGCTCGAACACGACATGGTGCGTCTCGAGGTGCGCGCGCGCCTGCCAGAACGCCTGGTCGAGGGCCCCCGAGCGGCGAGCCGCGATAGCCCGAAACGTATCCCGCAGTGTTCAGCCCGGCGGCGCGGTCGCGCGCGCCCTGCAGCATCGGCAGGCGCACCAGCGCCTGCATCGCGGTGAGGAACACCGACCCGCGCTCGAGCGCGTACTTGTCGTCGAGCGTGACCTGCCTAAGGCCTGCCGGCGCGTTCATGGGATCGTCTCCACACGTTCCGTGCGTCCTCGCCTCCGCCGGCTCGCGCCGGCGGAAGTTCCAGGTAGCGGGCGGCGGTCAGTGGGCAGGGGGCATTGAAGCTCCTGTCGGCGCACGCCTCGCGCCCGCCGTCCGCTGCCCGCTGTCCGCTCTTGCTCACCCGCATGCCACCGCCCCGGCCTGCGCCAGCGCGTCGATCTCGCCGTCGCGGTAGCCCGCCTCGCGCAGGCAAGCGCGGGTGTGCGCGCCGTACTTTCCCGGGAACGCAAGCTCGCGCCGCAACCCCGGCCAGTCCACTGCGGCCGGCTGCATGCGTACCGTTCGTCCGTCGGGCATGCGCGTCAGGGTAAGCTTCTCGTGCAGCGCCGCAAGTGCGCGCACCTGCGGGATGGTGTTGATCTGCGCGTTCGGGATGGTCGCGCGCGCGAGATCTGCGGCGAGCTCGGCGCTCGGGTGCCGCGCCGTGATCGCCGCGATCTCGCGCAAGATCGCCTTGCGCTCCGCCTGTCGGCCCTCGTTCGTCTCGCGCACCGGGTTGGCGAGCGGCGCGAACCTCGGCAGCGCGGTGAGCCGCCGCCACTGCGCGTCGTTGCCGATCGCCATGTAGATGAACCCATCGCGCGTCGGATACACGCTCGTCGGGATGAACTTGCGGTGCTCGTTGCCGGCGCGGGTGATCTCGTCGGGCCGGCAATCGAAGTCGACGAGCGGCAGGGTCGTGATCAGCCACGACGCCGCTGCCTGCAGCATGGACACGTGAATCGCGCGGCCCTCGCCCGTCTCGGCGCGCTCGGCGAGCGCGAGCATCACGCCGGCGTACACCTCGTCGCCCGCCTTGAGATCGATCAGCGGCACGCCGGAGAGCATCGGCGGGCCGTCCGGGTCGCCGGTGAGCTCCATGTAGCCGACCATCGCCTGCAGCACCGGGTCGTAGCCGGGCGTGCCCGGATAATCCGGCCCGAGCGCAGAGATGCCGGCCCAGATGATGTCGCGCTTGGCCCGCTTGAGCGTCTCGTAGTCGATTCCGAAAGGCTGGTAGCGCTCCGGCAGCGTGTTGCAGCAGAAGACGTCCGCCCCGAGCGCCGCGACCATGCGGTGCAGCGCCTCGCGGCCGCGCGGGTCCTTCAGATTGAGCGCGACGGCCTGCTTGCCGACGTTCGGCGCGATGAAGTAGCTGCGGCGGTCGTCGTCGGCGACGCGGCTGCCGATGTAGCGGTTCGGATCCCCGGCAGTCCGCCGCCGCCGACCGCCTCGATCTTGATCACGCGCCAGCCGAGCTGGGCGAAGCGCAGCGTCGCGTACGGCAGCGAAAGCGCCTGCTCCATGCTGACCACCGTGCGCGGCTTCATCGGTCGCGACCCTCGCGGCTCCGCCCGTCCTTCACTGCCCACTGCCCGCTGTCGACCGCTCGCACGCGCCCTGCGCATGGAGCGCGCGGTACACGTTCTCCGGCGTGAACGGCAGCTTGTAGATCCGCACGCCGGTCGCGTTGTAGATCGCGTTCGCGGTGGCCGCGGCGATGCAGATCGCCGGCGCCTCGCCCACGCCCTTCGCGCCGCGCGGGCCCTCGCCGTCCAAGGTCTCGATGAAGCTGATGTCCATCTCCGGGATCTCGGGCGCGGTGACGAGCTTGTAGTCGCGGAACGCCGGATTACGGGTGGCGCCGTTCTCGATCACGAGTTCCTCGGTGAGCGCGTAGCCCTGGCCCATCACCACGCCGCCCTCGATCTGGCCCTCGATGCCGAGGCGGTTCAGCACCCGGCCGACGTCGTGCGCACCCCACACGTGCTTCATCCGGACGATGCCGGTCTCGGTGTCGACCTCGACCTCGATCACCTGCGACGCCCACGCGTAGGCCGCCGACACGTCGCCCTTGAAGCCCTTGTCCTGGTGCTGCGACGGCGGCTCGTAGTAGTGCGTGGTCATGACGAGCTCGGCCTTGTCCGAGAAGTGCAGCGAGCGCAGCAGCTTGGCGAGCGGCATGATCGCCTCGCCGTCGGCCGCCAGCACGATCATCCCGTTGCGCAGGTCGAGTACGGCGGCGTCGTGCCCGGTGACCTTCGCGGCGGCGGCCATGATCTTCTCGCGCGCCTTGCGCGCCGCACCGATCGCCGAGTTGCCGGCGATGAAGGTGGTGCGGCTCGCGTGCACGCCGACGTCCCACGGCGTGATGTCGGTGTCGTTGTTCACCACCGTCACCGCGTCGAGCGGCACGCCCAGCTCCTCGCAGACGAGCTGCGCGAGAACCGTCTCCGAGCCCTGGCCGATCTCGGAGGCGCCGGTCATCAGCGTGACGTGCGCGAAATCGTCGATCTTGAGGATCGTGCCGCAACCGTCCGAGGGATAGATCTTTGCTCCACCGCCGACGTGCAGCATCGAGGCGATGCCGACTCCGCGCTTGTAGCGGCCGGGTTTACCCCACTGTGCGCGGTACTCGCGGTGCTTGCGCTGGAAGTCGCTGCGGCTCGCCACCGTGCGCACGCAGTCCTTGAAGCCGCAGCTCTTGAAGTGCATCCCCTGTCCGGTCACCTCGCCCGGGTCCTGCGCGTTCCTGAGCCGGAACTCGAGCGGGTCGATGCCGAGCGCCTCGGCGAGCTTGTCCATGTGGCTCTCGACCGCAAAGGTGCCCTGCAGGTTACCGTAGCCGCGGAACGAGCCGGCGTAAGGGTTGTTGGTGTAGATCGCGCTGGTGTGGTATTTGCAATTCGGCACGCGATACAGCGACGAGATCGTCTGCATGATCACGAACGGCGTCGTGGCGCCCCACGACGTGTAGGCGCCATTGTCGTGCAGTGTCTCGACCTCGCGGAAGGTGAGCGTGCCGTCCCGCTTCGCGCCGCTTCGCAGCCGCAGCACCACCGGCTGCCGGGTCGGCGAGACGGCGAACTCCTCCTCGCGCGTGAAGACGAGCTTCACCGGGCGCCTGGTCGCCCGCGCGAGGAAGATCGCGATCGGCTCGAACGGGTAGATGTCGAGCTTCGAGCCGAAGCCGCCGCCGATCGGCGGCTGGATGATGCGGATGCGGCCCGGGTCGATGCCGAGCACGTCGGCGAACTCGCGCTTGTGCAGGAACGGCACCTGGGTCTGCGAGTAGAGCGTGAGCCCGCCGGCCGCGTCGAACTCGGCGATCACACCCGAGACGCCCATGCAGCAGTGCGTCACGTAGTGGAGCTGGAACGTGTCCTCGATCACGACGTCGGACTCGGCCTCGCCCTGCGCCAGGTCGCCGTGCGCGTAATCGAAGGTCATCGCGACGTTGCCTTCCTTGCCCTCGTGCAGCAGCGGCGCACCGCGCTTGGCGGCCTCGGCGGCATCGAACAGCGGCGGCAGGTCCTCGTACTCGACCTCGATGAGCTTGAGCGCCGCGGCGGCGATTTCGGGCGAATCGGCCGCCACCGCCGCGATCTCGTCGCGCAGGCTGCGCACCCGGTCGCTCTTCAACGGCAGGTGGTCCTTGCCGACGCCGAGCGGGCGCTGGTAGGGCACGTCGGCCGCGGTGATGACGGCGTGCACGCCGGGCAGCGCGCGCGCCTTCGAGACGTCGATGCGCTTGATGCGCGCATGCACCCGCGCCGAGCGCAGGATCTTCGCGTGCAGCTGCCCCGGCAGGTTCATATCGTGGATGTAGCGGGTCTTTCCGCTCGCCTTGTCCGGCGCGTCGAGCTTCGCGATGCGCTTGCCGATCAGAGAGTCCTTCGCGATCTGCTTGGCGCCCGCCGGCGAACGCGCCTCGTGCGGCGCGACCGTCTCGACCTGGGCTTCGGGTGCGATTCCCATCGTGCTCACTCCTTCGGCTGCGCGGCCGCCGCGATGGCGTCCACGATCTTCACGTAACCGGTGCAGCGGCAGAGGTTGCCCTCGATGCCGCGCTTGATCGCCTCGCGATCGAGACTGGCGCCGAGCGAGTCGATGAGGTGCTTCGCCTGCACCATCATCCCAGGCGTGCAGAATCCGCACTGCACCGCCCCCGCCTGCACGAACGCGTCGCGCAGGCGCTCGCCGACCGGCGTGTCCACGACGCCCTCGACAGTGGTGACCGATCGGCCGTCACAGTCCGCCGCGAACATCAGGCAGGAGTTCAGCGACAGCCCGTCGACGATGACCGTGCACGCGCCGCACTCGCCCTCGCCGCACGCGTACTTGGTGCCGGTCAGCCCGATCACCTCGCGCAGCATGGCGAGCGTGCTCATGTCCGGCGCCACCGCAACCGTGCGCTCGGTGCCGTTCAACGTGAAGCTGATCTCAACCTTCGGCGACATCTGTCAGCATCCTCTTGACCATGTTGTGCACGAGCTCGCGGCGGTACCACGCGGAGGCGCGCACGTCCGAGATCGGCCGCGCGTCGTCGCGTGCGGCAGCGGCCGCCGCCTCGATGACCCCGGTCTCCAGCGGCCGGCCCTCGAGCGCCGCCTCCGCGCCGGGGCTGCGCATCGGCGTCGGCGCCACCGCACCGAGTGCGAGCCGCACCTGACGCAGCGTCCGTCCTTCCCTCACGGCAGCGAGCCCGAGCGAGATGGCCGAGATGTCGAGGCCCAGCCGCGTGCCGAACTTGTAGAAGCGCTGCACGCTCCCGGCCGCCGGCAGCGGCACGAGCACGGCCGTCAGCAGCTCCATCGGCTCGCGCCGCGTTCTGCCCGGGCCGACGACGAATTCGGCGAGCGGCACGGTCCGCGTGGACACCGCACCATTCGGCTTGGACGCGAGCTCGACCGCGGCACCGAGCGCGACGAGCGGCACCAGCGTGTCGCCGGCCGGCGAGGCGTTGCATACGTTTCCGCCGAGCGTGGCTGCGTTCCTGATCTGGCTGCTCGCGAAGTGCTCGCACGCCTCGCCGAGGATCGGCAGGTGCCGGCGCACGAGCTCGCTCGCCATCAACTCGCTGATCGTCGTCAGGGCACCGATGTGCAGCGCGCCGTTGGCGAGCACCACCCCGTGCAGCTCCGCGACCCGCCGCACGTTGACCAGCCGACGCCCGAGCGGCGTCTTGCCCGACTGGCTCTGCGGCATGAGATCGGTGCCACCGGCGAGGATCGTCGCCCGGCCGCCACGCATCGCCTCGAGCGCCTCGTCGAGGCGCTTCGGTGCGACGTAAGTATCGACTGTCATGTACTCACCTTGTTTCCACCGTCCACCGTCCACTGCCGACTGTCCACGTTCAGAACCTGATCGGCTCCCGATACGTGCCGTACACACCGACGAGCTCGCGCGTGATCTCGCCGACGCTCGCATACGCCTTCACCGCATCGACGATCGCCGGCATCACGTTCGCGCCCGCCTGCGCATCGGCGCGTACCTGCGCGAGCGCGAGCTTCGCCCGTCCGGCGTCGCGTCGCCCGCGCGCCCGCTCGAGCGCGGCGATCTGCGCGCGCGCATCCTCCTCCTTGTACGGATGCAGCTCGACGTGCGGCGCCTCCTCCTCGATGCGGTGTCGGTTCACTCCGGTCTTCGCGAACCGTCCCTGCTCGATCGCGCACTGCATGGCGTAGGCCTGCGCCGACACCTGCGCCTGGATCGCCCCCTCGGCGACGAGCTTGACGATTCCGCCACGCGCCTCGACGTCGGCCATGATTTCCTCCATCTTGGCGCGCATCTGGTTGGTGAGCGTCTCGACGTACCACGACCCGCCGAGAGGATCCACGGTGTCGGTCAGCCCCATCTCGTCGATCAGGAGCTGCATCGTGCGCAGCGAGATGCGCTGCGCGTACTCGCTCGGAATGGTGTATGCCTCGTCGTAGCAGCAAAGCGCCATCGTCTGCGCACCCGACAGCGCCGCGATCAGCGCGTAGTAGGCGCCCCGCACGATGTTGATCTCGGGCTGCTCGAAGGTGAGCCCGCCGCCACCGCCGCCAGCGATCATGCGCAGCCACATCGAGTGCGGATCGGTCGCGCCGTAGTGCTCCTTGACGATCTTCGCCCACAGGCCGCGGCCGGCGCGGAACTTCGCGACCTGCTCGAAGATGTTGCCGAACACGTTGAAGTTGTACGAGAGCCGGCCGGCGAACTCGTCGATCGCCAGGCCGCGCCTGAGCGTCTCGTCGGCGTAGGCCCTCGCGATGCAGAAGGCGAAGGCCATCTCCTGCGCGGGCGTCGCACCCGACTCGCGCATGTGGTAGCCGCACACCGAGACCGGCGTGTACTTCGGCGCGTATCGCGCGCAGTACTCGATCGTGTCGCCGACGAGCTTCACCGACGGCTCGACCGGGAAGATCCAGGTGCCGCGGCCGACGAACTCCTTGAGGATGTCGTTCTGCGCCGTGCCGCGGAGCTTCTTCACGTCGTAGCCGCGCTTCTCGGCCATCGCGAGGTACATCGCGATCAGGATCGCCGCCGCGCCGTTGATCGTGAGCGAGACCGTGATCGCGTCGAGGTCGATCCCCTCGAACGCGGTCTCGAAGTCCTCGAGCGTGTCGACCGCCATCCCGACGCGCCCGACCTCGCCCTCGGCGAGCGGGTCGTCCGAGTCGAGCCCGATCTGCGTCGGCAGGTCGAAGGCGACGTTGAGGCCGGTCTGGCCGTTCGCGATCAGGTACTTGAAGCGCTGGTTGGTGTCCGCCGCGTTGCCGAATCCGGTGTACTGGCGCATGGTCCACGGCCGCCTGCGGTACATCAGCGGGTGGATGCCGCGCGTGTAAGGGTATTCGCCAGGCTGGCCGATCATGCCGAGCCCGCCGGTCGCTTCCACATCGGCCGCGGTGTAGAGCGGCTTCACCTCGATGCCGGACTCGTTCAGGACGGCGCCCGGCTGCGGGCGGGTCATGTCGTTCATGCCGCGTTCTCCCGGATGTAATTGACGATGTCGTCGAGCTTCGCGCCGGTGGGAAAGACGCCGCGGAACCCGAGCGCGCGGAGCTCGTCGTGATCCTGCCGCGGGATGTTGCCGCCGATCATCCAGAGCTTGTCCGCAAGGCCGTTCGCCTCGAGCAGCGGCTTCAGCTTGCGGCAGAACGGCAGGTGCGCGCCGGCCATGCTCGAGAGCGCGATCACGTCGGCGTCCTCCTCGAGCGCGATGCGCGCAACCTGCTCGGGCGTCTGCCGGAGGCCCGTGTAGACCACCTCCAAGCCGGCGTCCATCAGCGCGCGCACCACGACCTTCGCGCCTTGGTCGTGACCGTCCAGGCCCGGCTTCGCCAGCACCACCTTGATCCGCTTACCGCTCACGGCGCGCCCCGGATCCCGCCGCTGCGCGCGGTCCACTGCCTGCCGCCCGCCGTACAACTTCCGCTGTCCACTTTCATCCCTCAGAGACCTCTTTCGCGATGATCAGTTTCAGGATTTCGCTCGTCCCGCCACCGATCAGCGTGAAGCGCACGTCGCGCAGGTAACGCTGCACCGGGTACTCCATCGCGTAGCCGTAGGAGGCGAGCACGCGCGCCGCCTGGTCGCACACGGCGGCCGCGGTCTCGGAAGCGAAGAGCTTCGCCATCGCCGCTTCCTTGTGATGCGGGCGGTCGACGTCCTTCAGCCACGCCGCGTAGTAGACGAGCTGCCGCGCCGCCTCGAGCGGCGTCGCCATCTCGGCGAGCTTGAGCTGGATCGCCTGAAAGCGGTCGATCGGCTTGCCGAACTGCTTGCGTTCGGCCGCGTAGCGGGTGGCCTCGGCGAGCGCGGCGCGCGCGACGCCGAGCGCGATCGCGCCGGTGATGATGCGGATCTCGGCGAGCAGCCTGCGCAGATGACTCTCGCCGTCGCCCTCCTCGCGCGAGAGCCGGTGCGAGTGCGGGACGAAGCATTCGTCGAGCGCGAGCTCGGAGGTCGGCAGCGCCCAGACGCCCATCTTCTCGATCGCCCGCCCGATCGCGAGCCCAGCGAAGGAGCGCTCGACCAGGAAGATCGTGAGCTTCGCCTCCTCGCCCGCGCGCGCGAACACGGTGAAGAAGTCGGCCACCGGGGCCGACGTGACCCAGATCTTCTGGCCGGTGAGCACGTAGCCGCCGTCGACCTTGCGCGCGCGCGTGGCGATTCCGCCGAGGTCGGTCCCGGCGTTCGGCTCGGTCATGCAAACCGCGCCGACCTTCTCGCCGGCAAGCGCGGGCTTGAACAGCCGCTCGACGATGTCGGCGTTGCCGAGCGTGTGCAGGAACTTGGTGCCCATCAGCGACTGCATCGCCGCGCACCCGGCGAGCGAGACCGAGCCGCGCGCGACCTCCTCTAGCGCGAGGCAGAAGGTCACCAGGTCGAGTCCGGAGCCGCCGATCTCTTCCGGGTAGCGGATGCCGAAGAAGCCGAGCCCGGCGAGCTCGCGGAAGAGCGCGCGCGGGAACTCGTGGGCGGCGTCGAGCGCGGCGGCCTGCGGCGCGATGCGTTCGTCGCAGAACCGCGCGAACACGTCGCGCACCTGCCGCTGCTCGTCGGTCAGCTCGAAGTCCATTGTCCCGGTGCTTCATCCATTTTCCCCTCCTCGCCGAAGAGGGGGGGCCGCGCAAGCGGCCGGGGTGGTGTCTGCGTCTGCCGCTTCCACAACCACCCCGCCGGCTTCGCCGGCACCCCTTGGAAGGGAGGGGAACGGCATACCGCCGCGCTGCAATCCTCAATGTCGACTCCTCACCCTTCACCCCTCGCTCCCCACTCTCTCAGTCCGTAGATCTCGCGCGCGGCGCGATCGGAGATGACGCCGTTGCGCAGCTCCTTCTTCACCAGCGCTCGGTCGCGCTTTGCCGGGTCGCCGTAGCCGCCGCCGCCGCCCGCCTGCTGGTGGTAGATCGTGCCCTTCGGCACGCCCGTGATGAGGTCCTTGTTCTTCGGCGTCACCTCGCGCCCGTCCGGGTACCGCAGCTTGATGAAGTTGAGCGTCCCGTCGCCGCCGCCGAACAGGCCGAACGCGGGCTCGAAGTCGCCGTCGCCGAAGGTGACGAGCTGGGTGTCCTCCGAGCCGATCTCGAACACCGTCTCGACGCCGAGGCCGCCGCGCCATTGCCCGACGCCGGCCGAGTCGGTGATGTATTCGTGCCGCAGCAGCCGGTGCGGGGTCTGCTGCTCGAACATCTCGTAGTCCTGGTCGAGCACGCCGCCCGAGGCGTCGATCATGCCGATATGGTCGTAGCCGTCGGTGCCGAGCATCGCGCCCGAGCCGCCCTTCAGCCCCATGAATCCGATGTCGACGTAGGGCTCGCGCTTCTCCGGATCGAGCCCGGTGGTGAGCGAGCAGAGCAGGTTGTTCCAGCCCGCGGTCACGCGGTCGGGCATCACCGACGCGAGCGCGCGCTGGATCGCGTCGGCGTTCGGCGGGCACAGGTGATTGCCGAAGGTGGTCGCCTTGGGGTAGGCGGCGTTGAGGATCGTGCCCTCGGGGATCACGATCTCGATCGGCTCGACCATGCCCTCGTTGTGAGGAATGTCCGGGTTCACCATCTGCAGCAGCGTGAGGATCGTCGCCGAGGCGCTCGAAGTGAACGTGCCGTTCACGAACCCGTTGGTCTGCGCGTCGGTGCGCGAGTAGTCGAAGCGGATCGAGCGGTCCCGCACGTCGATGTCGACGCGGATGGTGAATTTCGTGCCGGGATGGCGGCCGTCGTAGTAGACGTAGCCCTCGCCGGAGTAGCGGCCGTTCGGGATCTTCTCGATCTCGGCCTCCATCATCCTGCGCGTCGCCTCGAACAGCGCCTGCTTGTGCGTCTCGAAGCTCTCCAGGCCGTACTTGCGGATGAGGTCGAGCACCCGTCGCTCGCCGACCCTGCACGCGCCGATCTCGGCCTTCATGTCGTGCTGGACGATGTCCAGGCGGATGTTGGCAAAGATCAGCTCCCAGACGTCCTTGCGCAGCCGGCCCTTGTCGTAGACCTTCACCGGCGGGATGCGCAGCGCCTCCTGCCAGACCTCGACCGCGTTCGGGTTGTAGCCGCCGCGCACCGCGCCGCCGATGTCGGCCTGGTGGCCCTTCACCGCGGTCCACGCGACGAGCCTGCCTTCGTGGAACACAGGCGTGTACACCGCGACGTCGTTGTTCTGGTTGCCGAGGCTGAAGACGTCGTTGTGGAAGATGACGTCGCCCGGATGGATGTCGTCGCCGAAGTACTTGATGATGTACTTGCACACCGGCGCGAGCGAGAAGGCGAGGATCGGCAGGTTCTCGGTCTGCTCGAGCATGCGCCCCTCGGCGTCGTACAGCCCGGTCACGTAGTCCTTCGCCTCGCACAGGATCGGCGAGCGCGTGGTCTTCTCCATCGAGATCGACATCTCGTCGGTGATCGACCTGAAGGTGCGCGCATACACGGAAAGCAGGATCGGATCGATACTCATGCGTCATTCCCCGCTGTGTCGCCATTCCCCGCGGTGCCGCCATTCCCGCGCAAGCCGGAATCCATTTGCGGCGCGGCTTCGCGGCCTCCCGCCGACGCGGGAGCGACGTGCCACATGCGCTCGTTCATCGCGTGCTCCTCAGGCAACCGCTTCTTCGGCGCGCAGGCGCACGAGATCCTCGCGTCCCTTGCGGTACACGGCAAACGATCCCAGCGCATCGACCGCGCAGTCGTAGCCGGCCGAAACGAAAACCGCGGTGGTGATCTCCTCGACCATCGCCGGCCCCGCAATGCGGTTGCCGTAGCGCAGCCGATGGCCGTCGTAGACCGGCACCGGCTGGAACTGCTTCGTCTCCGGGATGTACATGCTGCGCCGGCCCTTGAGCGCGTGCGCGGCGTCCTCGCCACCCCACGCTTCCGCGCGGTAGCGCGGGCGCGCGGTTTCGCCGACCGCCTGCACGCGCACGTTGATGATCTCGACCGGCGTCCCCTCCTCGGCGAGCGCATAGCCGTAGAGCCGCTCGTGCTCGACGTGGAATGCGCGCGCGATCGCGTCGGCGTCGCGTCGCGCGATCGCCGCTTCCGGCACCGCGAACGAGACTTCGTGGTACTGCTTGATGTAGCGGCAGTCGAGCTTCACGTGCGCGCGCCGCCGCGCCTCGGGCACTCCCTCCTCGGCGAGCAGGCGCGCGCCTTCGGCGGCCATCTCGTCGACCATGCGCGCCAGGCGCGCCCAATCGAGGCTTTCCAGCCGCCCGACGAAGGTGCGCACGAAGTCGTGCTTGAGGTCGGAGAGCAGCATGCCGAACGCGCACAGGACCGAGCTCTCGCGCGGCACGATCTGCAGCGGAATCTCGAGCTCGGATGCGATCAGGCAGGAGTGGATCGGCCCCGCGCCGCCGGCCGCGACGAGCGGGAACTCGCGCGGGTCGAAGCCGCGCTTGATCGTCACCTCGCGCACGCCCTGCGCCATGTTGTTGCACACGACGCGGTACATGCCGGCCGCCGCCTCCTCGACCGCGAGCCCCATCGGCCCGGCCACGTGCGCCTCGATCGCCCGCCGCGCGGCAGCCGCGTCGAGCCGCATCTTGCCGCCAGCGAAGTACCCGGGATCGAGGTAGCCGAGCACGAGGTTCGCGTCGGTGGTCGTCGGCAGCGCGCCGCCCTTGCCGTAGCAGGCCGGGCCCGGATCGGCGCCCGCGCTCGCCGGTCCCATGCGCAGCAAGCCGCCCTCGTCGATCCAGCCGATCGAGCCGCCGCCGGCGCCGATCGTGTGGATGTCGAGCATCGGCAGCGCGGTCTTCAGCCGCGCGATCTCGCCCTCGGTCACGAGCATCGGCGCGCCGACCGCGACGGAGGCCTCGAAGCTGGTGCCGCCCATGTCCACCGTGATCGCCAGGTCGCGCCCGTGCGCGCCGGCGTAGAACAGCCCGGCGCCGGGGCCGCCGGCCGGGCCGGAGAGCAGCGTGAGCGCGGCCTTCTCGCGCGCGACCTGCGGCGTGACGACGCCGCCGTTTGACTGCATGATGAGCAGCGCGCCGCGGAAGCCCGCCTCCTTCAGCCGGCCGACGAGCTGGTCGAGGTACCGGTTGAGCTTCGGACCGACGTACGAGTTGAGCGCGGTCGTGGACACGCGCTCGTAGAAGCGGATCGAGGGCAGGAGGTCGGCGGACACCGTGAGGTAGGCGCCCGGCAGCGCCTTGCGCACGAGCTCGGCGGCCGCGTGCTCGTGCGCCGGATTCGCGAAGGCGTTCATGAAGCAGATCGACACGGCCTCGACGCCCTCGGCGCGGAACAGGTCGATCGCCGCACGCACGTCCTCGACCGCGAGCGGCTCGACCTCGCACCCGGTGCGGTCGAGCCGGCCGCCGACGCCGGCGCGCAGGTAGCGCGGCACCAGGGGCTCGATGTTGGTATAGCGGTTGTTGTACTGCTCCTCGCGGATGCCGCGGCGCATCTCGAGCGCGTCGCGCACCCCGCGCGTGGTGATCAGGCCGGACTTGGCACCGGTGCGCGTGAGCACCGCGTTCGTCGCGACAGTGGTGCCGTGCACGATGGTGTCGATCGCCGGCGCGAACGCCGCGAGCGGCTGCGGCGGATCCTGGCTCGCCGCGATCTCGGCCAGCCCTTCGACCACGGCAATCGACGGGTCGGCCGGCGTCGAAAGCGTCTTGTGGATCGCGGGCTCGGCGCCGTCGCGCGTCACGATGAAGTCGGTGAACGTTCCACCCACGTCTATGCCGATCTTGAGGCTCATGCCATCGCTCCTTTGCGCGCCGCGTCCATCGCGATCTCGCGCACGTCCGCCTTCTGCACCTTGCCGAGCGCGGTGCGCGGGAGGGCGTCGACGAAGATCACCGCGCGCGGGTGCTTGTACCGCGCCACCCTTCCTTCGAGCAGGGCGAGCACCTCGTGCGCCTCGAGCCTGCGGCCGGCCTTGGGCACGACCACCGCCACTACCGCCTCGCCCCAGCGCTCGTCGGGACGCCCGACCACCGCGACCTCGGCGATCGCGTCGTGCTCCGCGAGCACGTTCTCGATCTCGGCCGGATACACGTTCTCGCCGCCCGAGATGATCATGTCCTTGATGCGCCCGTCGACGGTGAGCCAGCCCTCGTCGTCGAAGTGGCCGACGTCGCCGGTATGGAACCAGCCGTCGCGCAGCGCCGCTTCACTCGCAGCGGGGTCACCCCAGTACCCGGCCATGACGTTCGGGCCGCGCACGACGATCTCGCCGCTCGCTGCGGCGGGCACGTCGTTGCCGGCCGCGTCGACCACCCGGCACTCGCAGTGGGGCGCGGCCCGGCCCGCCGAGCCCGCCTTGCGCCGTGCTTCGGCGGCGCGCACGTAGGTGGCGATCGGCGCGGTCTCGGTCGAGCCGTACACCGACACGAGCGGGACGCCGCGCGCGTGCACGCGCTCGTAGTCGCGCGGCGGCACGATCTGCGAGCCGGTGGTGATCATGCGCAGGCTGCCGAGATCGGCCTGCGACCAGCGCGGGTGCGCGGCGAGCGCGGCGATCTGCGCCGGCACCAGCACCGTCAGGGTAATGCGCTCGCGCTCGATCGCCTCGAGCGTCGCGCCCGGATCGAACTTCGGGTGCAGCGTGACCGTCGCGCCCGCGTGCAGCGCCGGCAGCGTCAGGATGTTCAGGCCGCCGACGTGGAACAGCGGCAGCGTGGTCAGCACCCGGTCGGTGCTCGCCAGGTCGTGCATGTGCGTGCTGTTCACCGCGTTGTAGAAAAGCGCGGACTGGCTGAGCACCACGCCCTTCGGCCGGCCGGTCGAGCCCGAGGTGTAGGAGATCAGCACCGGGCTGTCGTCGTGCGCCGATGCGGCCGGCACCGCGCGGCCCGCACCCGCGGCGAGAAAGTCCTCGTAGCGCTCCCAGCCTGCGGCCGCGCCCAGGGCGACGAAGCGCATGGGCGCGAGGCTGGCGCGTACGCCGTCGATCGCGGCTGCGAACGCGGGCTCGGCAACGAGCAGCCTCGGCGCGCAGTCGGCGAGCGTCGCCCGGTGCTCGGGCGGCGCGAGGCGCCAGTTGAGCGGCACGCACAGCGCCCCCAGGCGCGCGCAGGCGAAGAGGAGCGCGAGCGCCTCCGGGTTGTTTAGGCCGAGGAACGCCGCGCGGTCGCCCGCGCCGAGGCCCGCGGCGTCGAGCGCGCCCGCCAGCGCGTCAATCTTGCGCGCGAGCCCGGCGTACGAGATGTCCTGCCCCTCGAAGCGCAGCGCGGGCTTCGTCGGCGCGAAGCCCGCGTTGGCGTGGATCCAGCGCGCGAGATCCATGGCCTAGGCCCGACCTCCGGCTCGTCCCTTCCCCTGGAGCGGCGCGGCCGAGGCAGGGGGTGCCGACGCGCTGACGTGCAACGAGCGGACCATCGCCGATCACCCCGCGTCGCCGACTTCCACGACGATCGCCATGCCGGTGTCGCCGGCCGCGCAGCCGGAAAATAGACCCCAGCCGCCGCCGCGCAGTGCGAGCTCCTCGATGAGCTCGATCACCGACCGCGTACCCATCGGCGCCTGCGGGTGTCCCCAGACGAGCGACGAGCCGTAGTTGTTCATCTGCCGGAGGTCCGCCCCGGTGACCTTCGCGAACAGGAGATCGTTCACCGCGAACGGATTGTGGGTCTTGATCGCATCCATCTGGCCGATCGTGCGGCCGGCCTGAGCGAGCGCGCGCTCGGCGGCGGGCGCGACCGCCTCGGGCATGTAGGCGAGCTCGGCCCGCGCCTGACCGATGCCATGGACGCGCACCACGATCTTCGGATCGCGCGCGAGCTCGCGGGCGCGCTCGGGCGTAGCGAGCACGATCGCGGCGCTGCCGTCGGCAGGATGGGTCTGGCCGCCGAAGGTCACGGTGCCGTTCGGCAGGACCGGCTTGAGCTTGGCGAGACCCTCGGCCGTGGACATGTTGACCCCTTCGTCGCCTTCGAGCACCGCGGCGGTCTTCTTGAACCCCGGCGCCGGCACCTCGAACGGCAGCGTCATGTAGCGCTTCAGGAAAGCGTTGCCGTCGGCCGTCGCCATCCGGTACTGCTCCTCGCGCCGCAGGACGAGCTCGTGCTGCTCGGCGGTATTGAAGCGGTGACGCGCCGCCACGTTCTCGGCGGTCTGGATCATCGCGTGCGGCCCGAGCGGATCGCAGTTGAAATTGTCCATCACCCAATCCTCGTGCGCGCCGGTGCCGCCCGGCCCCTTCGGATTCGGGTAGTAGAGGTGCGGCCCGTTCGAGGTGCGGTCGCAGGTCGCGGCGAGCGCGGTGCGCGCGGCGCCGGTCTCAATCTCCTGCACGACCGTCGCGATGGTGCGCACGCCGGTCGCGCACGCCTGCATGACGGTCGGCCCGCCGACGCGGCCCATGCCGACCAAGCCGGTGAACCAGGGCGTGCCGAAGAACGAGTGCTTCTGCGGAACCGGAGATGCCGAGCGCGGCGAAGTCGAACGCCTCGGCCGGGATGCTGCGCTTCGCGAGCTCCAGGCGCGCGACGTGGGCGGCGAACTCGATCGAGGGCAGGTTGGCGAGCGCGCCCTGCCAGCGCGCAAACGGCGTGCTCCAGTAGGCGCCGTAGGGGATCTGTGCCTTATAGGCCATGGCGTGGTCTCCTTTCGCTGATCCAGGTCGTCACTTTCCGCCGGCTGCCGGCGCCTCGCTGCGCGCGTAGGGCATGAGCGCGCGCTTGGCGCGCTCGAGCTGCTGGTGCATCGCGCGCGCGGCCGACTCCGTATCGCCCGCGCGCAGCGCCTGCGCGATCTCCCGCATGCCGGCGAGCGCGCCGGCGCGCACCGCGGCGTCGGCGAGGGTGAGCGCGCGCAGATAGCGCACGTGGTCGGCGTAGAGGCCGATCGCGCGCACGAGCCGCCGGTTGGCGACCAGCGCGATCCAGGCCTCGCGGAAGCGGCCGTTCGCGGCGATGAAGCGGTCGGCGTCGCCTGCCGCGTGCGCCGCTTCGGCCTCGGTGAGCGCGTCATCGAGCGGCGCGCGCGCCGCCGGGTCGGCCGCGCAGCGCGCTGCATGGCGCATCGCCTCGGGCTCGAGGAGCCCCCGCACCGCGTAGATATCGTCGACGTCGTCGGGCGTCAGCCCGGGCACCGCGAAGCTGCGCCCGTCCGCCTCGACCAGCCCCTCGCTCGCGAGCCGTGCGAGCGCCTCGCGCACCGGTGTGCGCGAGACCCCGAGCTGGGTGGCGAGCATCACCTCCTGCAGCCGCCGACTCGGCCCGATCCGACCGGTGCGCAGCTGCTCGCGCAGGGTCTCGTAGACCCGGTCCGCCAGCGCCACCGGCCGCTCCAGCGGCTTCAACGCCCGTTCCAACCCTCCTCCTTGCGACACGCGCCGCATCTGCCACTCGGGCAGATGCAACGAATGTGTACTGTATACATCGAGCCCCAGCCCAAGTCACGCTGCGGTGCGCAAATCGTGATCTAGACGAAATTCCCGGGTCAACGCACGGCTAAATGTGAATGCTCGCTAACAATCGCCCTCATGGACTGAACTCGAATTCCTTCTCAAAGACAGCCAGTTAGGAAAAAACACTACAATCAGCCGCACGCGACGATCAGCTTTCCCCGGGCATGTCCGGTCTCCGACGCGCGGTAGGCTTGAGGAAGATCCTCGAAGCGAAAAATGGTCCCCACCTGGGGTTGGATTACGCCCTGAACCGCCCAGTCGAACAGCCGCGCGAGCCGTTCCGGGGTCGGCTGGATACGCGAGCGGATCACCGTGACATCCGCGCGCGCGACTCCGGCCGGCACCGGGGCGGCAGCGAGCGCGACAAGAACGCCGCCCGGCCGGAGCGCGGCGAGGGGAGCGTGCGTGCACTGCCCCGCCCGCCGTGTCGAGCACGACGTCGCACGGACCCGCCACGGCGACGAAATCCTCGGCGGCGTAATCGATGACGCGGGCGGCGCCGAGCGCCAGGCAGTGATCGCGGTTCGCCGCGCTGCAGGTCGCGAGCACTTCCGCGCCGAGGTGGCGCGCGATCTGGACCGCGACATTCCCGACTCCGCCCGCCCCGCCGTGCACCAGCACCCGCTGGCCGGGGCGCACGCGCGCATCCTCGACGAGCGGGATATAGGCCGAGAGGCCCGAGACGCACAGGCACACGGCGGCGGCCGGCGCAAGCCCCGCCGGTAGCGGCGCGGCCTGCGCCGCTGGCAGGATCGCGCACTCGGCGTGCGTGCCGTCATTGGCCGGGTCGGCGACACCGGCAACCGCCTGTCCGTGTCCGATGCCGGTCACGCCCGCGCCGAGCGCGATGACGGCGCCCGCGCAGTCGCGCCCGAGCACGCGCGGGAACGCGAGCGGAAACACGTCGCGCAGGTGTCCGGCCCGCATCTTCCAGTCGATCGGGTTCACGCTCGCGGCCGCGACCCGAACGAGGATCTCCCCGGGCCCCGGCACGGGTACCGCCACCCGGTCGAGCGCGAGCACCTCCGCACCGCCGTAGCGGTGAATCCGCCAGGCGCGCATGTCCTGCGCCGTCATCGGTGCGAGAGCTGCGGCAGGAAGGTCGCGAGCGGCGGATAGAGGATGATCGCCGCGATCAGCAGCATCACGCAGGCGACGAACGGTGCCGCCGCGAAGTAGATGTCGCGCATGGTGGTGCCAGGCGGCGCGACGCCCTTCATGACGAAGAGGAGCAGGCCGAACGGCGGCGTGGTGTAGCCGATCTCGAGCGAGAGCAGCATGATCAGGCCGAACCAGATCTGGTCGAACCCGAGCTCGAGCGCGAGCGGGAAGAACACCGGCGCGGTGAGCAGCATCATCGAGAGCTGATCCATGAAGCAGCCGAGAAAGAGGATGATGCCGAGCATGATCAGCAGCATCCCGAGCGGCGGCACCTCGAAGCCGATGAAGTAGTCGATCAGGCCGCTGCTCGCGCCGGAGAAGGCGAGAAGCTGGCTGAACGTCGCCGACCCGAAGATGATCAGGAACGCCATCGTGGTGACCCGCAAGGCCGCATCCACCGAGAGCTTGAACGCCTTCCACGTCAGGCAGCGGAACCCGACCGCGAGCAGCATCACCGCAAAGCACCCGATTGCGGCCGCCTCGGTCGGCGTCGCCCAGCCGACGACCATGACGCCGATGACCACGACGATCACGACGAACATCGGCAGGATGTCGCTGACGACCAGGCGCAGCTTCTCGCGGAGCGTCGCCTGCCCGGCCGCGTAGCGCGGCGCCGCGCCGGGATCGAGCAGCGTCCACACGAAGATCAGCACGGTGTAGGCGCTCGCCAGCACCAGCCCCGGGACCACGCCGGCGAGGAGCAGGTCGCCGACGTCGATGCGCCCGAGCGTGGCGAGCAGCACCGCGAGCGCCGACGGCGGGATGATCACCGCGAGCCCGCCGGTACCCATGATCGGTCCGATCGACAGGTACTTGTTGTACCCGCGCTTCATCATGTCGGGCACCATCAGCGAGCCGAGCAGCGCGGTCGAGCCCATGCTCGAGCCCGACAGCGCGGCGAAGCCGGTGCCGCCGGCCACGGTGACGTACGCGAGGCGGCCCGGCACGTTCCCCATCAGCCGGTCCACCGCGTTGAACATCCGCGCCGCGAGGCCGGTGTGATAGAAAAGATCACCCATCAGCAGGAACATCGGGATCGGCACCAGCGCGAAGCTCGTCATCGCGCCGAAGCCGTTGGTGAGCATCTGCACGACGCCCCGGCCGCCGCCCATGAAGATCCACGCGCCGACGACGTTCGCGCCGAGAAACGCGACCGCCACCGGCATGCCGAACAGCATGAGGGCGACGATCAGCCCGAACAGCAGCGCCGCCGCCCAGTACCACTCCACGGATCAGTCTCTCGCGCCGCGCGACCGCTCGCCGGCGATCGCTCCGTAGACGCTCTCGCCGCGCGCGAGGAAGCGCCCGAACTCGACCGCCATCATGCCGAAGCAGAGCGGCATGAACGCCATCAGCATCCAGCGCGGCATGTCGAGCGAGCGCACGTCCTTCTCGCTCTGCACGTAGTCCTTGACCGTCACCTCGCCGCCGTACCAGGCGAGCACCAGGCACACGACGATGCACGCGATCGTGATCAGCCGCATCTGGACGCGCTGCGCCGCGGGCGGCATGTGGTGCAGCACGAGCTCGATGAAGACGTGCCCCTTCTCGCGCACCAGCCAGGGCGAGCCGAGGAGCGGCAACGAGGAGCAGCGCGTACTCGTTGAAGGTGAAGAGGTGCGCCGAGCTCTGCGTCCCGAGGTTGCGCAGCGCGACGTCGGTGACGATCGAGACCATCATCGCCACCATCAGCACGCCGGCGGCGAGCGCCATGCCGTAGAGGAGCAATTCGTAGGTTCTCGCGAGCGCGCGCATGGCGCAGCATTCTCCGGTCCGCGCGGCCGCGCCGCGCGGCTGGCGGCCGGACGCCGCGCCGGAGGACGGCGCGGCGCGGCAGCCGGTTCAGGTCAGTTCGGCGTGAAGAGCTGGATCATGCGGTCGTAGTTTTCCATACCGCCCGCCTTCTCGACGCGCTCCTTCATGCGCGCGAGCGTCGAGGCGCGCGCGCCCGCGAGGTAGCGCTTCGCGGCCTCGGGGCTCATGGTCACGACCTTCAGGCCGCGCCTCTCGAGCTCGGCGAACTCCTTCACGCGCAGCTCCGCGAGCGCCTTCACGCTCGCGACCTCGTGCTCGATCGCGACCTTCTGCAAAATCTCGCGCGACTTCGGGCTGAGCGAGCTCCACCTCTTCTGGTTCACGACCACGCCGAGGTCGGTCGAGAAGAACGCCGGCTCGATCCGGTACTTGAGGTACTTGTCCCAGTTCAGGTCCATGATCCCGATCTGGGTCCAGCCGCTCGCGTCCACCGTGCCGCGCTCGAGCGCGGTGTAGTGCTCGGTCGACGGGATGGTGATCGGCGACGCGCCGAGCGTCTTCTCGAAGAACGCGTTGTAGATCGGGTTGCCGCGCAGCTTGACGCCGCGCAGGTCGAGATTGCCCTGCGCGTCGAACTTCGGCTCCTTCACGGACCAGATGTTGAACTTGATGCCGCTGTCCATCCAGCCGAGGTAGTGCACCCCCATGCGCTTCTGGTGGATCTGGTTGAACAGCTCGGTGCCGCCGTTCTTGCGCGCGGCCGGCCCGTCGATCGTGCTGGCGACCATCGCGTCGCACTCCGGGCAGCGCCGCGGCGTAGAACGAGCACGGGCCATAGATCATGTCGACCACGCCGTCGCGCACCGCGTTGCCCTGCTGGAACATGCCGATCGCCTCGGGGCCGCCGCGCAACTGGATCGCGAACACCCCCTTGCCCGCGGCGTTGGCCTTCTCGACGAACTCGATGAAGCTCTTCGAGTAGACCACGGTCTTCGGGAACGCGTAGACCGCGCTGATGGTGTCGGCGGCGAGCGCCGGCAGCGCGGTGAGCCCGGCGGCGACGAGCGCTGCAAGGGTCGCGGTTCTCTTCATGGCTTCCTCCTCCGTTCGGATGACCTGCGGCGCATTGTTCGTGTCCGAGCGCCGGTCGTCCCGCCGCGGCGCGCCGCGCGCGCATTATCTGCGCTCGCTGGCCGTCCCGCAACCCGCCGCGCGCGAGCCCGTATAAACTTGCCGGCCCCCAACGTCGAGAAGATGATGAACGCTCCGCCGACCTTGCGCCCGATCACGCTGGAGGACAAGTATTCGATCGAGCGCGGCACGGTGTTTCTGAGCGCGATCCAGGCGCTGGTTCGCCTGCCGATGCTGCAACGCAGCCGCGACGCGCGCGCGGGGCTCGACACGGCCGGCTTCGTCTCCGGCTACCGCGGCTCTCCGCTCGGTGGTCTCGACGTCGCGCTCGCGCGCGCGCGAGCGCATCTCGAGCGTCACCGGATCCGCTTCCAGCCGGGCGTGAACGAGGACCTGGCCGCCACCGCAGTGTGGGGCACGCAGCAGGTGGGGCTCTTCCCCGGCGCGCGCCACGACGGCGTGTTCGCCATGTGGTACGGCAAGGCGCCCGGCGCGGACCGGTCGGGCGACGTGTTCCGTCACGGCAATGCGGCCGGCGCGGCGCGCCACGGCGGCGTGCTGCTCGCGACCGGCGACGATCCGGCGGCGCGCTCGACGACGGTCGCCGACCAGACCGATCTCCTGTACGAGGCGCTCGCGATCCCGGTGCTCGCGCCGGCGTCGGTGCAGGACGTTCTCGACCTCGGCCTGCACGGCTTCGCGCTCTCGCGCTTCTCGGGCTGCTGGGTCGCGCTCAAGCTGGTGGCCGACGTGGCTGAGAGCTCCGCGGTGGCGGCGATCGATCCGGAGCGCCCGGCAATCGCGCTTCCGGACGACTTCACGATGCCCGCGGGCGGGCTGAACATCCGCTCCCCCTGACTGGATGCTGGATGCCGAGGCACGCCTCAAGGAGCACAAGCTCTTCGCCGCCGTGGCCTACGCGCGCGCGAACGCGCTCGTGCGCGTGACGCTCGACGGCCCGCGCGCGCGGCTCGGCGTCGCGGCGGCGGGGAAAGCCTACGCCGACCTGCGCCAGGCGCTCGCCATGCTCGGCATCGACGATGCCGCGGCGCGCGACCTCGGCCTTCGCATCCTCAAGGTGGACATGCCCTGGCCGCTCGAGCCCGAGGCGGTGCGCAGTTTCGCCGCGGGGCTCGAAGAGATCCTGGTGGTCGAGGAGAAGCGCCCGCTGGTCGAGGAGCAGATCAAGGAGCAGCTCTTCCACTGGCCGGAGCGCGAGCGGCCGCGGGTCACCGGCAAGCGCGCCGGCGCCGGCCAGTGGGAGCCCGACCCCGAATGGGTGATCCCGCCGACCGGCGAGTCTCGCCGGCGATCGTCGCGCGCGCGCTCGCGCGTCGCCTCCTGCAGTTCCGTCCCGCGGAGGCGCTCCACGCGCGCCTCGCCGCGCTCGAGGCGCCGGCGCCGGCGCCAGTCGCGGCCGGCGCGCCGCGCACGCCCTGGTTCTGCTCTGGCTGCCCGCACAACATCTCGACCCGAGTGCCCGAAGGCAGCCGCGCGACCGCCGGCATCGGCTGCCACTCGATGGCCGTGTGGATGGACCGCAACACGTCGACCTGGACGCACATGGGCGGCGAGGGCGCCCCGTGGATCGGCCAGGCGCCCTACACCGAGACCCGGCACATCTTCGCCAATCTCGGCGACGGCACCTACTTCCATTCAGGGCACCTCGCGGTGCGCGCCGCCGTCGCCGCGAAGGTCCCGATCACCTACAAGATCCTGTTCAACGACGCGGTCGCGATGACCGGCGGGCAGGCGGTCGACGGCGAGCTCTCGGTGCCGGCCATCACGCGGCAGATGGCCGCCGAGGGCGTCGGGCGAATCGCGGTGGCGAGCGACGAGCCGCACAAGTACGCAGGCGCGGACCTCGCGCCCGGCACGACGGTGCACCACCGGGACGCGCTCGACCACGTGCAACGCGAGCTGCGCGACTGGTCGATTGAGCGCGGCGCCGTCTCGGTGCTGGTCTACGACCAGACCTGTGCCGCCGAGAAGCGGCGCCGGCGCAAGCGCGGCGCCTACCCCGATCCCGCGCGGCGCGCCTTCATCAACACCCTGGTGTGCGAAGGCTGCGGCGACTGTTCCACGCAGTCGAACTGCCTCGCGATCGAGCCGGTCGAGACCGATCTCGGCGTCAAGCGCCGCATCAACCAGTCGGCGTGCAACAAGGACTACTCCTGCCTGAAGGGCTTCTGCCCGTCGTTCGTCACCGTCGAGGGCGGCGCGCTGTGGCGTGGCCGCGAGGCGGCCGGTCGGGCAACCGACTGGCCGATCCTGCCCGAGCCGGCGCGCCCCGCGCTCGACGCGCCGTACGCGCTGCTCGTCACCGGCATCGGCGGCACCGGCGTGGTCACCATCGGCGCGCTGCTCGGCATGGCCGCGCATCTCGAGGGAAAGGGCGCATCGGTGCTCGACGTCACCGGTCTCGCGCAGAAGGGCGGCGCGGTGACCTCGCACGTGCGCTTCGCCGCTCGCCCCGGGGAGATCCACGCCGCGCGCATCGGCCAGGGCGAGGCCGATGCGGTGCTCGCGTGCGATCTCGTCGTCGCCAATGGCGCCGACGCGCGCAGCCGGATGCGCGCGGGGCGCACGCGGCTCGTCGGCAACAGCGCGGTCGCGCCGACCGCCGACTTCACGCTCGCGCAGGCGATCACCCGCACCGCGGAGGCGCTCGCGGCGGACCTCACCGGGCTGCTCGGCGCCGAGCGCGTGGCGTTCGTACCCGCGGCGCGTCTCGCCGCCGCGTTGCTCGGCGATGCGATCGCCACCAACCTCTTCATGCTCGGCTTCGCGTACCAACGCGGTCTCGTTCCGGTCGAGGCCGCGGCGATCGAGCGTGCGATCGAGCTCAACGCCGTGGCGGTCGAGGCCAACCGCAGCGCCTTCGCCTGGGGCCGGCGCGCGGCGCACGACCTCGCCGCGGTGGAGGCGCTCGCCGCGCCGGCCGAGGTCACCGCGCTCGCCGGTGCGCCCGCGCACGGCCTTGATGAGATCGTCGAGCGCCGCGCGGCCATGCTCGCCGGGTACCAGGACGCGGCGCTCGCCCGGAAGTATCGCGCGCTCGTCGAGCGGGTGCGCGCCGCCGAGCGCCCGCTCGGCAGCACCCGCCTCGCCGAGGCGGTGGCGCACGGCTACGCGAAGCTCCTCGCCTACAAGGACGAGTACGAGGTCGCCCGGCTCTACGTGCATCCGGAGTTCCGGGCGAGCCTCGACGCGGCCTTCGAGGGCGACTACCGCGTGCGCTTCCATCTCGCGCCCCCGCTCCTCGCGGGGCGCGATCCGGCGACCGGCGCTCCGCGCAAGATCGCATTCGGCCCGTGGATCGCGCCGCTGCTGCGGCTGCTCGCTCGGCTGAAGGTCCTGCGCGGCACCGCCTTCGACCCGTTCGGCTGGTCGGCGGAGCGGCGCGCCGAGCGCGCACTCGTCACCGATTACGAGAAGCTCGTCAAGGAGCTGCTCGCCGGGCTCGACCCGCAGCGTCTCGCGATCGCGGTCGAGCTTGCGGCGCTGCCCGAGTCGATCCGCGGCTTCGGGCACGTCAAGGCCGCGGCGATCTCGGCAGCGAAACGGCGCGAGACCGAGCTTCTCGCTGCGCTGCGTGCGCCGGCGGCGCTGCTAGACTTGGCGCGATGACCACCTCGCAGAGCGCGCATCCGACCGGCCCGGCGTTCGACGCCGAGATGCGCACGCTGCTGGGCGAGCGCTACTCGATCGCACGCGCGGTGCGCGAGCATCACGGTCGCGACGAGTCGCACTTCCCCCGTGCGCGCCCGACGCGGTCGCGTTCCCGCACTCGACCGAGGAGGTGCGCGACATCGTCGGCATCTGCCGCCGGCACCGCGTGCCGATGATCCCGTTCGGCGCCGGCACCTCGGTCGAGGGTCACGTGCTGCCGGTGCGCGGCGGGGTCACGATCGACCTCTCGCAGATGAACCGCATCGTCGCGGTGCACGCGGAGGACCTCGACGCGACCGTCGAGGCCGGGGTCACGCGCACGCAGCTGAACGAGGACCTGCGCGACACCGGGCTCTTCTTCGCGATCGATCCGGGCGCCGAGGCGACGCTCGGCGGCATGGCGGCCACGCGCGCCTCGGGGACGAACGCGGTGCGCTACGGCACGATGCGCGACAACGTGCTCGCGGTGACGGCGGTCATGGCCGACGGCCGCGTCGTGCGCACCGCGCGGCGCGCGCGCAAGTCATCGGCGGGCTACGACCTCACGCGGCTCTTCGTCGGCTCCGAGGGCACGCTCGCGATCATCACCGAGCTCACGGTGCGCCTGCACCCGGTGCAGGAGGCGGTGTCGGCGGCGACCTGCTCGTTCCCGACCACCAGGGCGGCGGTGGACAGCGTCATCCAGATCATCCAGACCGGGATCCCGGTGGCGCGCTGCGAGTTCCTCGATGCGCTCGCGGTCGCGGCGATCAACCGCCACCTCAGGACCGCCTACCCGGAGCGCATGACGCTCTTCCTCGAGTTCCACGGCAGCGCGGCCGGCGTGGCCGAGCAGGCCGGGCGGGTGCAGGAGATCGCGCGCGAGCACGGCGGCAGCGACTTCCAGTGGGCGATCAAGCCCGAGGAGCGCTCGCGCCTCTGGCACGCACGCCACAACCTCTACTTCGCGGGCCTGCAGCTCAAGCCGGGCGGGCGCTACGTGTCGACCGACGTCTGCGTACCGATCTCGCGGCTCTCCGACTGCCTGGTCGAGACCGAGCGCGACGTGCGCGCGGCGCGCCTTCCGATCGTCGTGGTCGGGCACGTCGGCGACGGCAACTTCCATCTCGGGATCCTGTTCGATCCCGACAAGCCGGCCGAGCTCGCCGAGGCGAGCGCGATCAACGAGCGCCTGGTCGCGCGCGCGCTCGCGATGGACGGCACCTGCACCGGCGAGCACGGCATCGGCCTCGGCAAGATGCGCCACCTCGTCGACGAGCACGGCGAGGCGACCGTCTCGGTGATGCGCGACATCAAGCGCGCGCTCGACCCGGACGATCTGCTCAACCCCGGCAAGGTGGTCGAGCTCTGAAGGAACGCGCGATGAAGATCACGGTTCTCGACGACTACCAGGACACCGTGCGCACGCTCGCCTGCTTCGGCCTGATGGCCGGGCACGAAGTGACGGTCTGGAACGATCACGTCGACGACGTCGGCGCGCTCGCCGGGCGGCTGCGCGACACCGAGGCGCTCGCGCTCTTCCGCGAGCGCACGCCGATCCGTGCGCCGCTCCTCGAGCGGCTCGACCGGCTGCGCATCATCAGCCAGACGAGCGTCTATCCGCACATCGACGTCGAGGCGTGCACGCGGCGCGGCGTGGTCGTGTCCTCGTACATGGGGCGCGGGCAGCCGTCCTACGCGACCGCCGAGCTCACCTGGGGCCTGGTCATCGCCGCGATGCGCCGCATCCCGCAGGAGACGGCTGCGCTGAAGGCGGGGCGCTGGCAGGCCTTCCCGGTCGGCACCGGTTTGCGCGGCAAGACCCTCGGCGTCTGGGGCTACGGGCGGATCGGCGCCGTCGTCGCCGGCTACGGCAAGGCGTTCGGTATGCACGTGCTCGCCTACGGTCGCGCAGCGTCGATCGAGCGGGCGCGCGCCGACGGCTGCGCGACCGCCGCGAGCAAGGCGGAGCTGTTCGAGACCGCGGACGTGCTGACGCTGCACGTGCGGCTGATCGATGCGACGCGCGGGATGGTCACCGCGGACGATCTCGCGCGCATGAAACCCACCGCGCTCATCGTCAATACCAGCCGCGCGGGGCTCTTCGCTCCCGGCGCGCTCGAGGCGGCGCTGGCGGCCGGCCGTCCCGGCATGGCGGCAGTGGACGTGTACGAGACCGAGCCCGTGCTCGGGGGCGCCACCCGCTGCTCGCGCTGGACAACGTCGTCTGCTCGCCGCACCTCGGCTACGTCGAGCGCGACCAGCTCGAGCTCATGTTCGGCAAGATCTTCGAGCAGATCGTGGCCTACGCCGCCGGCCGGCCGATCAACGTGGTGATTCCGGCGGCGCTCGAGAACTGGCCCACCGGCTTCGCCGGCACGACCCCTCCTTGACCGGAAGGGAAAGTCACTCCGTTCGCATCGGATCACGATGGAGATCGCAATTTTGGGCGGCGGCAACGGCGCGCATGCCGCGGCCGCGGATCTCACCGAGGCCGGGCATCGCGTGCGCTTCTGGCGCCGCGATCCCGCGGCGCTCGGCGCGCTCGCGCGCGCCGGCAACCGGCTCACCCTGAAGGACTTCCGCGGCGAGCGCCCGGTCGGGATCGCGGTCGTCACGAGCGACATCGGCGCCGCGCTCCGCGGCGCCGAGCTCGTCGTGTGCCCGGCGCCGGCCTTCGCGCAAGCCGCGATCGCGGCCGAGATGGCCGGGCACCTGGCCGACGGCCAGGTGGTCTTCCTGCCGCCGGGCACCTTCGGCAGCTACGTGATGGCGCGTGCGGTCCGCGATCGCGGCAGCCGCGCGCGCGTCGCGTTCGCCGAGGCGGGCACGCTCCCCTATCTCACGCGCCTCCACGCGGCCCCTCACGGTCCGGGCACGATCGCGATCACCACGCGCGCCACGCGGCTGCCGACGGGAGTCTTCCCGCTCGACGAGAAGGAGCGCGCGCTCGCGCTCGTCCGGCGGGCGTATCCGAGCGTCGAGGACGCCGGCGACGCGCTGTCCGGGGCGCTCTTGAACGCCGGGCCGATCATCCACCCGCCGCTCATCACGATGAACGCCGGGCCGATCGAGCACTTCGACCACTGGGACATCCACAACGAGGGCACCACGCCGGCGATCCGCCGCGTGACCGACGCGCTCGACGCCGAGCGGATCGCCGTGCGCGAGGCGCTCGGCTACGGCGCGCCGCACTTCCCGCTGCGCGACCACTACGACCCGTCGGGCGACGAGTGGATGTACGGCAACGTCGCGCACGAGCGCCTGGTGAAATCGGGCGACTGGCGCGAGCGCCTCGTGCTCACCGAGCACCGCTACATGCGCGAGGACGTCGCCTGCGGCCTCGCGTTCCTGGTCTCGGTCGCCGACTGGTCGGGCGTCCCCGCGCCGGTCGCCCGCGGCCTGCTCGCGATCGGCGCGGCGATCTGCGGCGAGGACTTCCGCGCCGGTCCGCGCACCCTCGAGGCGCTCGGGCTCGCGCGCCTCGACCGCGCCGCGATGCGCCGGCTGCTCGCCGAGGGGCTCGGGTGAGCGCGCGCGAGGCGATCGGCGCGGCCGGCGCCGGCCGCATGGGCCGCGGCATCGCGATCGTGTTCGCGTACGCCGGCCATCCCGTCCGGCTCGTCGACCTGAAGCCGCGCGACGCGGAGGGCAGCGCCGCGGCCGCGCGCGCCGCGATGCAGGAGATCCGGGCCGCGCTCGCGACGCTCGCCGGGCTCGGCGTCATGCCGCACGAAGCGATCGAGCCGATCGCCTCGCGCGTCTCGTTCCACGCCGGGCCGGAGGCGCTCGCGGACGCGGACGTGATCTTCGAGGGCGTGCCCGAGACGCGCGAGGCGAAGCGCGCCGCGCTCGCGGCGATCTCGCGCGCGGCGCGCGCCGAGGCGATTGTCGCCTCGACGACCTCGACGATGCTCTCCGACGAGCTGCAGGCGATGGTCGGCGGACCCGAGCGCTTCCTGAACGCGCACTGGCTGAATCCCGCGTACCTCGTGCCCCTGGTCGAGGTGAGCCCCGGCGCGCGCACCGACCCGGCGGTCGTCGAGCGCCTGACGCGGCTCCTCGAGGGCATCGGCAAGGTGCCGGTGGTGTGCAAGGCGAGCCCCGGCTACATCGTGCCGCGCATCCAGGCGCTCGCGATGAACGAGGCGGCGCGGCTGGTCGAGGAAGGCGTGGCGAGCGCGGCGGACGTCGACCGCGCGATCAAGTACGGTTTCGGGCTGCGCTACGCGGTGCTGGGGCTCGTCGAGTTCATCGACTGGGGCGGCGGCGACATCCTCTACTACGCGAGCCGCTACCTGCGCGAGGCGATGCACGACGACCGGTTCGCCGCGCCGAAGATCGTGGAGGACAACATGCACGCCGGCCGCATCGGCCTGCGCACCGGCAAGGGCTTCTACGATTTCGACGGCATCGACGCCGAGGCCTACCGGCGCGAGCGCCTCGGGGCGTTCGTCGCGCTGCTGCGGCACTTCGACCTCCTGCGCCCCCCCGCGGCGTGACCGCCTGCGCCGGGAACAACGCTGCGCGCGCGGTTGACAAAGAAGGGATCGGCGGGCGCCCGCCCACGGAGGAACGATGCTGCTGACGGAGCTCAACCGCGGCAAGTGCAAGACCTACCTCGTCGCCTGCGAGGAGGCGCGCGTCGCGGCGCTGATCGACCCGCTGCGCGACCACCTCGAGCGCTATCTCGCCGTGCTTGCGTACCGCCGCCTCGAGCTCGTCGCGGCGATCGACACGCACACGCACGCGGACCATCGCACCGGCTGCTTCGACCTAAAGGCGCTCACCGGCGCGCCGGTCGTCATGCACCGCGCGGCACCCGCGCCGCGCGTCGACCGCCACGTCGACGACGGCGACACGCTCGCGCTCGGTACGCTCGCGCTGCGCTTCCTCGCCACGCCGGGCCACACCCCGGACGGCATGTGCGTGCTCGCCGACGGCCACGTCTTCACCGGCGACACCCTGCTGATCCGCGGCACCGGCCGCGCCGACTTCCCCGGCGGGGACGCCGGCGCGCAGTACGACAGCATCGTCGGCAAGCTCTTCGCCCTGCCCGACGACACGGTCGTGCTGCCCGCGCACGACTACCGGGGCAACACCCGCTCGACGATCGGCGAGGAGCGGCGCGCGAACCCGCGGCTCGCCGGCAAGTCGCGCGCCGAGTATGTCGTGCTCATGCGCAACCTCGGCCTGCCGCTGCCGGACAAGATCCAGGAGGTGCTGCAGCCGAACCAGTCGGCGCTCGACGACGACGCGTTGAAGTATCCGAGCCTCGCGCAGCTGAACGAGGTGCGCCAGCTCGCGCCGCGCGGGAGGTGGGCCGCGTTGCGCGCCGGCGCCGCGGCGCCGCTCTTGCTCGACGTGCGCGAGCCCGAGGAGTTTCACGGCGAGCTCGGCCACGTGCCGGGCAGCGTGCTCGTCCCGCTGAAGGAGCTCGCGCGCCGCACCGACGAGCTCGCCGCGCACAAGGAGCGCCTGGTCGTCGCCGTCTGCCGCGCGGGCGTGCGCAGTACGACCGCCGCGGCGATCCTCACCAGCATGGGCTTCGAGCACGCCTCGAACATGAAAGGCGGCATGCTCGCGTGGACGGACCAGGGGCTTCCAATCGAGCGCTGACTGCGCGCGTGCTGGTCTGAGGCACGCGTGCGGAAGGGATCCGCGCCGCCCACGGCGGATTTCCCGGGGAGGGCCGTCATTCCCGCGATACCGGCCCCGCGGGGCAATCGGGGCGGGAATCCAGCGCTTGCGCAATCAACGGCTTGCCGGATGCCTGCCCCCGATCGCTTGCTCGGGGACAGGTTTCCTCGCGGCGACGACTTACGCGGCGGTTTCCCCGCGCCCCGGCGCCATCACGATCCGCTCGGCGGCCTTGCCGAAGAAGTGGTAGCCCGAGCCGCCCTCGGCGAGCAGGTCGAGGAGCGCATCGGGTTCGGTGACCTCGACGCCGCCCACGAGCGAGACGCCGCGCCGGAAGAGCGCCTCCGGCGCGAGGCTCGCGGTCGGGCCGACGACGACGATGTGCGCGCCCGGTCGCGCCGCCGCGAGGATCGGCGCGAGCGTATCGTTGATCAGGGTGGTGCCGGTGACGAACAGCACATCGGCTTTCGGCACCTCGACCGGCGCCGCCTCCGCGGGGGCGTAGAAGGCGAGCTCGTCGGCCTTCAACGTCGCCGGGTCCTGCTCGAGAATCCGGAACGACTGGCCGCGCGCCTTCATCGCCTTGATCACCGGCACGAACGCGCCGACGATGACCACGTGCGCGCCCGCCGCAACGTCCACCGCGTCGAGCGCGTCGACGCCGCGGCGGATGGTGTAGCCGGCCGGCGGCGCGATCCGGCGCACCGCTGCGCACAGCGCCGAGAGCACGGCGATCGCGACGATGCGCTTGAGCGGCGAGCGCGCGGCGAGGTCGCCGAGGAAGTCGGTCGCCTTCCTTCCGCGCAGCGTACCGGGCGCGTAGATCTGCGCCGAGGAGCTCGGGCAACAGACCGCATCCGGGATGCCCTTGGTGAGCGTCGCACAGATGCCGCCGGCGCCGTCGGAGAGCTTCACCCCGGTGAAGAAGAGACCGAGCACCGCGCGCTCGATCGTGAGTCCCTCGAGCCGCGCCCCGAGCGCCTCGCGCACCTGCGCCGCGATCTCGCCGAGGATCGATTCGCGCTCCACCACGCCCATGTCAGTCCGCCCCTGCCCAGCGTCCACTGTCCACTGCCTGCGCCGCCCGCACAGCAGTCAGTCCGACCAGCGCGGCGGATCCGGATCGTGCGCCCAGTCCGACTCCGGCTTCGGCGTGCGCTTGAGCCACTCCTCGACCAGCCGCACGTGCTCGGTCTCCTCGTCGGCCATCTGCTTGGCGGCGGTGCGCACCTTGCCGCTCGGAGTCTTCTGCACGAGCTCCTTGAAGAACGCCTCCGCGCGCTTCTCGTTGTGGAGCGCAATCTGCAGCGCGTGATAGGGCTGCATCAGGTAGTGCAGGTCGGTGTAGTCGGCGGTCTCCGGGCCCTCCAGCCCCTCCCAGCGCCAGCCGCCGGTCGGCGGCGCCGGCGGGTGCGTCCACCCCATCTCTTCGAGGATGTGCTCGGCGTGCATGTTCTCGATGCGGGCGAGCTTGCGGAAGAGCTCCGCCACCTCGCGGTTGTTGTGACTCTCCATGGCGTCGGCGAACTCGCTGTAGCGCTCGGATGCCTCTGCCTCGAGCGCGTAGGCGTAGGCCATGAGGCCCGCCACGTCCTTGATCGGCGGCGCGGACTGCGCCGCTACGGTCGCGGCCACCAACCTGAGCTGCACGGCCGCACCCTTCTTCGGCGGCGCCGTCCTGCGCGCGGGCCTCCTCGCCGGGGTTCGACGCGTGGTCGTCTTCTTGCGGGCCGGGCTCATATCCTGAACTCCTCTTCCAGGTCGGCGGGGCGCTTCGACGTCTTGGCCACGTGCGTACGGTAGGCGGCCCGGCTGCCCTTGTAAAGCACGCCGATGTTCATCCCGTCGTCGGTCATCAGGCGGCGCGCCGCGCGCGCCGCATCGTCGGTCCATTGCACCGGAGCCGCGCGCACCATCTGCTTCCAGTCGCGCTGCTCGGGCCGGAAGGTCACGCAGGGCGAGAGCACTTCCACGAACGAGAAGCCGGGCGCACTGATCGCCTCGGCGATCAGTGCCGCGGTGGTGTTCGGGTCGCCGGCGAACGCACGCGCGATGAAGTTGGCGCCGGCGGCGAGCGCGATCACGAGCGGATTGAACGCGCGCATGCCGGTGCCGCCGGGCGAGAGCTTCGAGTCCCAGTCGGGCTCGGTGGTCGGCGAGGGCTGCCCCTTGGTCATGCCGTACACGTGGTTATCCATCACCACGTAGGTCATGTCCACGTTGCGTCGGCAGGCGTGCAGGAAGTGGTTGCCGCCGATCGAGTAGCCGTCGCCGTCGCCGCCGGCGGCGATCACCGTGAGCTCGGGCCGCGCAAGCTTCAGCCCGGTGGCGGCGGCGAGCGCGCGGCCGTGCACGCCATGGAATCCGTAACAGGTCGTGTACGCCGGGATCCGCGACGAGCATCCGATCCCAGACACGACCGCGATGCGCTCGGGCTGCAGCTCGAGCAGCGCGAACGCCTTCGTCAGCGACGAGAGCACCGAGTAGTCGCCGCACCCGGGGCACCAGACCGGCTTGTAGTCGGACTTGAACGCCTGCGGCGCGAGCGCCGCCTGCGGCTGCGCGGAAATCGTCATGCGCGGCTCCATTCGATGAGTTGACGGTGGATCTCGTCCGGTCGCATCGGCAGCGGGCCAGGACGATGGAAGCTCGTGACGGTGCCGGGCAGCTCGTACTCGGAGCGCAGGTAGCGGTAGAGCTGGCCGGTGTGGTTCTGCTCGACCACCAGGACACGCCTCACTCCCTCAAGCGCGGCGGCGAGGCGCGTCGGCTGCGCCGGCGCGAGCAGGCGCAGCGAGACGAGCCGGGCGTGCACGCCGTCCGCGGCGGCGCGCGCGAACGCCTCCCGGACCGGGCCGGTACACGATCCGAACGTGATCACCGCCAGGTCGCCCTCGCCCTCGACGTCGGCCCAGTGGGTGCCGTAGTCGATCGAGGCGAGCTTGCGCGCCCGCTTCTCGAGCTGCGCGACGTGGTCGGCGGCCTGCGACGAGGGCGTGCCGCGCTCGTTGTGCTCGAGACCGTCGGCGGTGTAGGTCACGCCGGGCGTCCCCGGGATCGCCATCGGCGAGACGCCGGACGCGGTGACCGCGTAGCGTTTGTAGCTCTCGGCGCCGGCCGGCGCGGTCTTCCGGTCGCCGGCGAACGCGACGTCGGCGGGCCGCTCGACCACGGCGCGCGCCTGGCCGAAGAACTGGTCGGCGAGCACGATCGCCGGGACCTGCAGCGTCTCGGCGAGATGCACCGCCCACTGCGTCGTCAGCAGGCAGTCGGCCACCGAGTTCGGCGCCACCACCACGTGCGGCGCGTCGCCGTGCATGCCGTAGAGCGCGATGTTCACGTCGCTCTGCTCGCTCTTGGTCGCGATCCCGGTCGACGGCCCGACCCGCATCACGTCGACCACCACGATCGGCACCTCGGCGGTGATGCCGAGGCCGATCGACTCGATCATCAGCGACAGGCCCGGTCCGGAGGTGGCGGTGAGCGCGGGCACGCCGCCGAAGGAGGCGCCGAGGATCATATTGATGGAGGCGAGCTCGTCCTCGGCCTGCACCAGCGCACCGCCGACCTTCGCCAGCGCGGGCGCCATCCACTCCAGGAGCTCGGTCGCCGGCGTGATCGGATAGGCTGCGACGAAGCGCACGCCGCCGCGGATCGCACCGTAGCCCGCGGCCTGGTTCCCGGTGACGAGCCAGCGCGCGGTCTGGGGCGGGGCAGCGCCGATGCGCGGCACGCCGGCGATCGCGGCGGCGGCCTCGACGCCGGCCCGCATCGCGGCGAGGCTGCCGGCGAGCGCATCGCCGCCCTTCTTCATCGACTTGCGCACCACACTGGCGAGCGTCTCCTCGGCGAGGCCGACGAGCGCGCCGGCAAGGCCGAAGGCGATCATGTTCGGCCAGCCGTTCGGGATCTTCTTCGCAGCGGCCTTGAACGCGACCGGCGTGTAGCGCGCCCCGCTCTTGACGAACACGTCCGGTGGCTCGCCCTGGTCGGGGTCGCCGACCAGCACGCTCGCGGCGCCGAGCGGGATCTCGGCCGCGAAGCGGTTGATGTTCATCCAGTCGAGCGCGATCAGCAGATCGTAGCGGTCGTCGGTGCCGTCGATCGGATGCGTGGCGATGCGGATCATCGCGGCGGCCTCGCCGCCGCGGATCTGCGGCCCGCTCGAGCGGGTCATCAGCGCGTAGTAGCCTGCTTGCGCCGCCGCCTCCAGCAGCATGTTTCCGGCAGTCATGACGCCGGCGCCGCCGCTGCCGGCGATCGCAACCGAGACGCTGGTGCGCCGCTCGCTGGTTCCGTGTGGCATCGACTCCTCCTGATTCGGCACCGATTGCCTCTCGCTTTCCGCTTGACAGGTGCTGGCAGGTAATTGCGGGTGCTTGACTCAAATTTCGTATTCTGGTACCGTAATGCTAATTTATCGTTGCTCCGGCGTCAAGCCCGGCGGCAGCACCGGCCCAGAGGGGGCGGAACGTCCCTGGCGGATCACCGAAGAGGAGGCCCGATGGCCGCAGCGGCATACCGGTGGTTGATGGCGGCGCCCAGGGCGCCGATGGTGCGCCAGGCGTTCGAGCCGTCGCCGCAGGCGGGCGAGGTGGTGGTCGAAGTCGCCGGCTGCGGCGTCTGCCACACTGATCTCGGCTACTATTACGACGGCGTGCGCACCAACCATGCACTGCCGCTCGCGCTCGGGCACGAGGTGAGCGGGCGGGTGAGTGCGGCCGGCGCCGGCGCCGAGCGCTGGATCGGGCAAACCGTCCTCGTCCCGGCGGTGATTCCCTGCGGCGAGTGCGGGCCCTGCAAGCGCGGCCGCCCGAACATCTGCCGCAACCAGAAGATGCCCGGCAACGACATCCACGGTGGATTCGCATCCCACATCGTCGTGCCGAGCCGCGGGCTGTGCAAGGTCGACGAGGCGCGCCTCGCGAAAGCCGGCCTCGCGCTCGCCGACATCTCGGTGGTCGCCGACGCGCTCACAACGCCTTACCAGGCGGTAGTGCGCGCCGGCGTCGCGCCCGGCAGCCTGGCGGCGGTGGTGGGCGTGGGCGGGGTCGGCGGGTACTGCGTGCAGGTCGCGCACGCAGCCGGCGCGACCGTGGTCGCGATCGATGTCGACGCCGACAAGCTCGCGGCGATCGGAAAGGCCGGCGCCGCGCTCACGCTGAACGCGCGCGAGCTCGACGGCAAGGCGCTCAAGAGCGCCATCGCCGGGCTCGCGAAGGAAAAGGGCCTGCCGACGACCGAGTGGTTCATCTTCGAGTGTTCCGGCACCCCCGCCGGCCAGCAGACCGCCTACGGGCTGCTGGTGCACGGGGCTACGCTATCGGTCGTGGGCTTCACGATGGACAAGGTCGAGATCCGCCTCTCCAACCTGATGGCGTTCGACGCGCGGGCGATCGGCAACTGGGGCTGCCCGCCCGAACTCTACCCCGCCGCGCTCGACCTGGTGCTCGATGGCAAGGTCGCGCTCAAACCCTTCGTCGAGACCCGGCCGCTCGCCGAGATCGACCACGTCTTCGAGGCCGTGCACGACCGCAGCATCAAGCGGCGCGCGATCCTCGTCCCTGATCGACCGAAACCGAGGAGAAACCCCGATGGCACGCGAGTTCAAGAACCACGATCTCTTCGAGGACTTCTCGAAGCCCGGCGTCCGCTTCGAGAAGCGCCCGGCGAAGACCCCCGACGGCAAGACCGTGCCCGGGGTCTACAACGCGTGGATCTGGCTCGACAACCCCGCGCAGTTCAACTCCTACACCACCGAGATGGTGAAGGGCGTGATCCTCGCCTTCCGCGCCGCCTCGAACGCGCGCGATGTGAACTGCGTTGTGTTCACCGCGGTCGGGGACAAGGCGTTCTGCACCGGCGGCAACACCAAGGAGTACGCCGAGTACTACGCCGGCCATCCGCAGGAATACCGACAGTACATCCGCATCTTCAACGACATGGTGAGCGCGATCCTGGCGTGCGACAAGCCGGTCATCTGCCGCATCAACGGCATGCGAATCGGCGGCGGGCAGGAGATCGGGCTCGCCTGCGACTTCTCGATCGCGCAGGACCTCGCGCGCTTCGGTCAGGCCGGGCCGAAGCACGGCTCGGCGCCGATCGGAGGCGCGACCGACTTCCTGCCGCCGGTGATGGGCGCCGACCGCGCGATGTGGGCGTGCGTCATGTGCGAGCCCTTCTCGGCGCACAAGGCGCACCATTGGGGGATGCTCGCCGACATCGTCCCGGCGCTCAAGATCGACGGCAAGTTCGTCGCCAACCCGCTGGTCGAGACTGCGCGCCTGACCGACGAGTACGGCCGCCTGATCTACGGCGACTTCAAGACCGGCGAGGCGGCCAAGGAGGCGAAGGCGCTGCTCGCGAAGGGCACGATCGACCTTTCGCTCCTCGACGCGAAGGTCGAGGAGTACTGCGCGAGGCTCCTGCTCACTTTCCCCGAGTGCACGATCAAGACCATCGAGGAGCTGCGCAAGCCCAAGCTCGACGCCTGGAACCGCAACAAGGAGAACCACCGCGCCTGGCTCGCGCTCAACATGCTGACCGAGGCGCGCTCCGGGTTCACCGCGTTCAACGAGGGCGCCAAGGACGACCGCGAGGTCGACTTCGTGCTGCTGCGGCAGAAGCTCGCACAGGGACAGAGCTGGATCGGCAGCCTGCACGACGAGATCCAGCCCAAGACGAAGAAGTGACGGCGCAATGCGCCGTCATCCCCGCGAAGCCTGCCCCCGAGCGGGGTTATCGGGGGCGGGGGATCCAGACGGCGATTGCGGCAGCGCGAGGCATTGACGGATGAAGACGATGAGCGAATCACCACTGAAGGTCTGGCTCGACCGCGACGGCGCGCTGCTGCGCCTGCGATTGAACCGACCCAAGGCGAACATCGTCGATGCGGCGATGATCGCCGCGTTGGCGGCGGCATTCGCCGAGCACCGCGAGCCCGGCGCGATCCGCGCCGCGGTTCTCGACGCCGAGGGCCCGCACTTCAGCTTCGGCGCGAGCGTCGAGGAGCACCTTCCGGGGCAGTGCGCGGCGATGCTGCGCGGGCTGCACTCGCTGCTGATCACGATGCTCGAGTGGCCGCGGCCGGTCCTGACCGCAGTGCGCGGGCAGTGCCTCGGCGGCGGCGTCGAGCTCACGCTGGCGACCAGCCTGATCTTCGCCGCGCCCGAGGCGCAGTTCGGCCAACCGGAGATCAAGCTGGCGGTGTTCGCGCCGGCCGCCTCCCTGCCTGCTGCCGTTCCGCGTGAGCCAGTCGGCGGCCGAGGACCTGCTGTTCTCCGGCCGGTCGGTGAGCGGTGCGGAGGCGAAGGCGCTCGGCCTGGTCGACTTCGTCGCCGACGATCCGGAAGCCGCCGCGCTCGGGTACTTCGACGCACAGCTCGCCGGCAGGAGCGCTGCGGCGCTCGGCTTCGCGGTGCGCGCCGCGCGCGAAGGCATGCTGGCCGAGGCGCGGCGCCGGCTCGCCGCGGTCGAGAAGCTCTACCTGGAGGGCACGATGGCGTCGCACGACGCGATCGAGGGCCTGCAGTCGTTCCTCGCCAAGCGCCAGCCCGCCTGGAAGCACCACTGAGAGGAGTGCGAAAGCCATGTCTCTGAAAGAAGTTGTCGGGCGCTGCGAGGCGCTGTTCGAGGACCTGCACTTCAAGTCGGTGCGCGACTGGAAGGCGGCCGCGCCCGGGCGCAAGGCGATCGGCTTCATGCCGATCTACGTGCCGCGCGAGATCATCCACGCCGCCGGCATGCTGCCGGTCGGCATCTTCGGCGGCGGCGACCAGATCGAGGTGATCCAGGGCGACGCCTACTACCAGAGCTACATCTGCCGCATCCCGCGCTCGACCATCGAGCTCGGCGTGACCGGCCGCCTGGACGGCCTCGACGGCATGCTGTTCCCGTCGATCTGCGACGTGATCCGCAACCTCTCGGGCATGTGGCAGATCATGTTCAAGGACAAGTACGTCCGCTACTTCGACGTCCCGCAGAACTTCAAGGACGGGGTCGGCGGCGAGTACTACGTGCACGAGATGGAGATCCTGCGCGACGACCTCGCGAAGCTCGCCGGGCGCGAGGTGACCGACGACGACCTGCGCAACTCGATCCGCGTCTACAACGACAACCGCAAGGCGGTGCGCGACCTGTACGCCTACCGGGCGCAGAAGCCCTGGCAGGCGCCGACCTCCGAGGTCTACCTGGTCGTGCGCGCCGGCATGGTGCTGCCGCCCGAGGAGCACACCACGCTCGTGCGCGAGTACATCGCCGCGGCCGAGTCCGAGAACCGGCCGAGGCGCGACAACGCGCGGGTGGTGCTCACCGGCTCGTTCTGCGAGCAGCCGCCGCTCGGCCTGATCAAGTCGATCGAGATGGCCGGCTGCTACATCGTCGACGACGATTTTCACCTCGTCACGCGCTGGCACCTGCAGGACGTCGAAGTGGACGGCAATCCGCTGTGGAACCTCTCGAAGAGTTTCCTGCACCGCTCGGCCGACACGCCCTCGAAGTACACCGAGCGGCGCGAGGACAAGGGCAGGTTCCTGGTGGAGTCGGTGCGCAAGTCAGGTGCCGAGGGCGTGGTCTTCGCCGCCGCCTCGTTCTGCGATCCGGCGCTGCTCGAACGGCCGATGCTGCTCGAGGTGCTGGACAAGCACGGCATCCCGTACACCGCCTTCAAGTTCGCCGAGAACACCGGCCAGATGGCTCCGATCCGCGAGCAAGCTGGCACCTTCGCCGATTCGATCAAGCTCTGGAGCGCAGCATGACCACGAACCAACCGACCCCCAAGCCCGCCGCCCAGCCGGGCAAGCCCGCCGCGAGCCAGGTCCAGAAAGAGGACGCGATGTGGCTGCAGAAGGAGATGATCAACAAGAACTACCACGACCTCGCCGTAGCGCACGACGTCGGGCGCAAGGTCTCGGCGACCTTCGTGCCGGGCAACCTGAACGAGCTGCTGATGTGCTTCGACTTCGCGCGCAGCCTGCCGGAGACCAACGCGCTGCAGAACGGCCTGCGCAAGAAGTCGGGCAAGATGATCATGGACGCCGAGCGCGAGGGCCACTCCGAGGACGTGTGCACCTACGTCAAGGCAGACCTCGGCATGATGCAGGCGGGCCAGATCGGGCCGACCGGCGAGAAGCTGCCGGTGCCGGACGTGCTGGTGCTCTCCTACACCGGCTGCTTCACCTTCATGAAGTGGTTCGAGCTCGTGCGGCAGAAATACGACTGCGAGACGACGATGCTGCACGTGCCCTACCAGGGCGACGGCAAGATCAGCGAGAACATGGTGCAGTACGTGGTGAAGCAGCTGAAGGAGGAAGTGATCCCGACGCTGGAGCGCGTGTCCGGCGTGAAGTTCGACATCGACCGGCTGCGCGAGTACATGAAGGAGTCGGTCAACGCCGAGGAGGACCTGGTCGCGGTGCTGCAGTCGGCCAAGAACCGGCCGAGCCCGATCGACGGGTACTTCGGCGGCGTGTACTACATCGGGCCGATGTTCACCGCGTTCCGCGGCACACCCGAGGCGTCCAAGTTCTACAGCGTGCTGCGCGGCGAGATCGAGGAGCGCGTGCGCCGCAAGCAGGGGCCGATCACCCCGGACGGCGAGATGACCGAGGAGAAGTACCGGCTGGTCGTCGAGGGGCCGCCGAACTGGACCAGCTTCCGCGACTTCTGGAAGATGTTCTACGAGGACGGCGCGGTGGTGGTCGCGTCCACCTACTCGAAGGTGGGCGGAGTGTACGACTTCGGCTTCCGCCACGACGCCGACCATCCGCTCGAGTCGCTCGCGCGCTACTGCCTGGGCTGCTACACCAACCTCAACTTCCCGCAGCGCATCGACATGATCTGCAAGTACATCGACGAGTACCAGGCCGACGGGCTGCTGATCAACTCGATCAAGAGCTGTAACAGCTTCTCGGCCGGCCAGCTCCTGATGCTGCGCGAGGTGGAGAAGCGCACCGGCAAGCCCGCCGCGTTCGTGGAGTCCGACCTGGTCGACCCGCGCTACTTCTCGGCGGCCAACATCAAGAACCGGCTGGAGAGCTACTTCCAGATGATCAACCAGAAGCGCCGCGCGACCGCCGGCGCCGCGACCGCGCACTGAGGAGACCGCCATGCGCTGTTTCATCGGCATCGACCTCGGCTCGACCACCACCAAGGCGGTGGTGATCGACGAGGAGCGCAACGTGCTCGGCCGCGGCATCACCAATTCGCGCTCGAACTACGACACCGCCGCCGCGGTGGCCAAGACCGAGGCGCTGGTGAGCGCGCGGTTCCAGCTGTTCCGCGACGCGCTCGGCCGGACCAAGGCGCTGAACGGCGGGCTGGACACGTTCATCGAGCAGCTCGAGCGCGACTTCCGGCTCGAGCAGTTCCTCGAGCAGCTCGCCGATCTCGAGGAGGTCTGCGTGCGCAACGCCGAGGGCCGGTTCGGCCGCGACACCCAGGCGGTGCAGGCGGCGCTCGTCGAGACCTTCAAGCGGCTGGGCACGGAAGCGCCGGAGCTGTTCGCTCCCGGCGCGAAGCGCAAGAGCGATTTCTTCCGCGACATCGCCGGCAGCCGCTACCTCGCGATCGGCGAGGCGGTCGCCAAGGACGCGGAGGTGTCCTACGACCACCTGCTGAACGTCTTCGACCGCTCGATCATCGAGGTCGAGAACCGCGTCTACGGCGACACCGTGAATCGCCACCTGCTCGCGGCGATGGATCGCACGTTCAAGGCGCTGCCGGACACCGCCGCCAAGGGCGAGCGGATCCGCGCGCCGATCAAGGGCGTCCTCGATACGCCGATCGAGGAGACCTACGTCGTCGGCACGGGCTACGGCCGCGCGCGGCTGCCGTTCTCCAAGGAGCACATCCGCTCGGAGATCCTGTGCCACGGGCTCGGCGCCCACGTGATGTATCCGGGAACCGCCACGGTGCTCGACATCGGCGGACAGGACACCAAGGCGATCCAGGTCGACAAGGCGGGCATCGTCGAGAGTTTCCAGATGAACGACCGCTGCGCGGCGGGGTGCGGGCGCTATCTCGGCTACATCGCCGACGAGATGAACCTCGGGCTGCACGAGCTCGGGCCGCTCGCGATGAAGGCCACCAAGACGATCAAGATCAACTCGACCTGTACGGTGTTCGCCGGGGCGGAGCTGCGCGACCGGCTGGCGATCGGCGACAGGCGCGAAGACATCATGGCCGGCCTCCACCGTGCGATCATCCTGCGCGCGATGTCGATCCTCGCCCGCTCCGGCGGCATCCGCAACGAGTTCACCTTCACCGGCGGCGTGGCGAAGAACGAGGCCGCGGTGAAGGCGCTGCGCGACCTGATCTTCGAGAACTACGGCGAGATGACCATCAACATCAACCCCGACTCGATCTACACCGGCGCGCTCGGCGGCGCGACGTTCGCCTGGCGCGCGGTGGTCGAGGAAGGAAAGACTGCGGAGGCACGCAAATGATCCACACGGTCGGCATCGACATCGGCTCGGGCGCCGTCAAGACGGTGCTCTTCAGGAACGACGGCGGCCGCCACGAGTGGCTGGCCAAGCGCGTCGAGCGGATCCGGCGGCGCGACCCGATGGAGCTCGCGCAGCAGGGCCTGGACGAGGTGCTTGCCGACGCGAAGCTCGCCGCGAACGACGTCGCCTACATCGCCACCACCGGCGAGGGCGAGAACGTCAAGTTCGCGACCGGGCACTTCTATTCGATGACCACGCATGGCCGCGGCGGCGTCTTCCTCGACCCCGAAGCGCGCGCGGTGATGGACATCGGCGCGCTGAACGGTCGCGCGATCCGCGTGGACGAGCGCGGCAAGGTGCTCGGCTACAAGATGACGAGCCAGTGCGCCTCCGGCTCCGGGCAGTTCCTGGAGAACATCGCCCGCTATCTCGGCGTGGCGGTCGAGGAGATCGGGCCGCTCTCGCAGAGCGCGCAAGACCCCGAGAAGGTCAGCTCGATCTGCGCGGTGCTCGCTGAGACCGACGTGATCAACATGGTCTCGCGCGGCATCCCGACGCCCGACATCCTCAAGGGCATCCACCTCTCGATGGCCTCGCGCGTGGTGAAGCTCCTGAAGGCCACCGGCATCACCAGCGGCAAGGTGCTGCTCACCGGCGGCCTGGCGCTCGACACCGGGTTGCTCGCCGCGATCCAGGAGGAGATGGTGAGCCAGAAGGTGACGCTGGATGCGGTGAACCATCCGGATTCGATCTACGCTGGGGCGATCGGCGCCGCGCTCTGGGGCGCGTTCCGCCACGAGCGTCTGCAGGACCTGCAGACGCGCGCCGCGGCCTGACCAAGACGCAAGGAGACCGACATGGCCTTGATGATCACCACCGACTGCACGTCGTGCGACGCGTGCCCGTCGGTGTGCCCGAACGAGGCGATCACGCCGGGCAGCCCCTACGTGATCGACCCCATGAAGTGCACCGAGTGCGTCGGCGCGCACGACGAGCCGCAGTGCCGGCTCGTGTGCCCGGCCGACTGCATCCCGCAGAACCCCGATTTCGTCGAGACGCCCGAGCAGCTGCAAGCGAAGTACGAAACGCTGCACGGCTGAGGGACGCGTGGGCGCTGGGGCTTTCAGCGATCGGGAGACGCGGCGCGCGGCCCAATCGCGATCGTGGCCACGATGATACCCATCACCGCTGTTTGGGACGCCGCCGAGCTTACTCCGCCGTGAGCCAGGCTTCTATTCAGGGGACACTTCGTCCGGCCGCACGCGCGGTACCGTGCGGGAGCGACCGGCGCGATCGAGCGCGAGGCTCATCAGCCCCAGGATCAGCCCCACGCCCAGTGACCACAGCGCCGGAACGATGAAGCACAGCCCGGCGCCGGCGAGCAGCAGCCGCGACGGAAGCGACCGCCCGTAGCCGCGGCTGCCCTCGACCGCGAGCGCCAGCAATACGACGCCGACGGCCGCGGAGCCGAAGTCGACGGCGACCTCCCAGCCTGGACCGACCATCAGCAGCCCCTGACCGTAGACGAAGGCGAACGGGACGATGAAGGCAGCCAAGGCGAAACGCACCGCCATCGCGGCGATGGCGAAAGGATTGGCGTTGGCAATCGGTGCTGCGGCGTAGGCTGCGACCGCAACCGGCGGAGTCAGCGCCGACATTGAGGCGAAGTACAGCAGGAACATGTGCGCCGGCAATGTCGGCACGCCCACCTGCGCGAGGAGCGGACCGAGCATCACGGCAGCCAGGATATACGCGCTGGGCGTCGGCATCCCCATGCCGAGTACGATGGTCACCAGGGCGGCGGCGGCCAGCGTGCCGAACACGCCCGAGCCGGTGAGGGCAGCGACCAGCATCGAGAACTTGGGCGCCAACCCGGTCATCGTGATCCCGGCGATCACCAACCCCGCCGCGGCGCAGGCGCCGGCGACGGGCAGCACTCTCAGGGTGGTTTCGGCGAGCGCGCGCGCCACCGCCATGACGCCGATGCGCATACGCCGGTTGAACGTGGCCGCGACTAGTAGGGTCGCCGAGGCGGCGAGCGCGGCGTAGGTTGGCGTGTACCCGGCCATCAGCGTCCAGACTAGGGCGGCGATCGGGATCAGGAACGGCCACCCCCAGGACATCGTGCTTGCCAAACTCGGCAACTCGCTACGGGAGAAGCCCTTGGCGCGCGTATTGATCGAATGAAAATGGACCTGCGCGTATATCGCCACGTAGTAGAGAAGCGCCGGGAGTACCGCGGCCACGGCGATCTCTCGGTACTCGATGCCGGTGTACTCGGCCATAAGGAACGCCGCCGAACCCATCACCGGTGGCAGGATGCTGCCGCCAGTGGAGGCAGCGACCTCGATCGCCGCCGCAACCGTCGGGCGGTAGCCAAGGCGCTTCATGATCGGGATGGTGATCGACCCGGTGGTCACGACGTCGGAGGTCGGGCTGCCAGACACCGTGCCATACAGGCCCGACGAAACCACCGCCACCTTGGCAGGACCGCCGACCCGGCCGCCGGTGAGCGCCGCCGCGAGATCGTAGAAGAAATCGCCGCCGCGGGTGGCATGCAGGAGGCCGCCGAACATCACGAACAGGAAGGCGTACGTGGCGACGACGCGCAGCGGCAGGCCCATGATGCCGTCGGTCGTGAAGACCGCCAGATCTAGGAAGTAGGCGTAGTCGATCTGGCCGTGGCCCAGGCTGCCGCCGACCAGGTGCCCGTAGAGGTTGTAGAGGATGAAGAGCAGCACGATGAGCGACAGCGCCAGCCCGGTGGAGCGCCGTGTCAGCTCGAGCGTCAGCACCAGCATCGCCGTGCCGATCACGAAGTCGGCTGGCGTGAGCGCGTTCAGCAATGCGATTCGCGTCGTCACGTACTCGCTGTAGGCGACGAAATAGACCAACACGATCGCGGACACCGCGCTCAGCACCCAGTCGAACGCCGCAGGCCGGCGGGGATCGGCGCGCTCCGACGCCCCGACCATCAGGAACCCGGGCACCATGCACGCGCAGATGAAGACCGCCGTCATCAACCATGGCGCCAGCGACAGGTAGGCAGCCGCGGCGATCGTGAACACTGCGACTCCGAAGGCCCAGACGTGAATCATCCTGCCGAGTAGGCCGCCGGGCGCGCGCCGGACCCCCACCGAGAACAGGGTGGCTGGACTGAACCAGGCTGCCATGCGCGGGAGGCGGGCTCGGGCGCGGCCGGGAGTCCGGTGGCGCCCGCGATCGATGTCTACTTCACCAGTCCGGCTTCGCGGTAATACTTGAGCGCCCCAGGGTGGAACGGCGCCGCACCGGGCTTGACCATCATGGCGGGCGTGATCGACTTCAGCGCCTTGTGGCCCGAGTGAAAGTTCTCGACCTTCTCCACGAGCGCCTTGGCGAGGCGGTAGGCGGTGTCCTCGGGCATCGACGCCTTGACGATCACCACCCCGCCGACGCACACGGTCTCGACCGGATGAGTGTTCCATTCATATTCGCCCGGCTTGACCCCGCAGACCTCGCCGAAGTTATTCGCCGCCACTTTCTCGGCCACTGGCCGCGGCACGCTGAGCAGCATCGGAGTGAAGGAGCGTGCCATCTCGCGAATGCCGGCGTGGTTGAATGCGTATCCGGCGAACGCCAAGTCGATACGGCGGTCCTGCATCAGGCTGGTCATCTCTGCGGTGGCGGCGCGCACCAGGGAGCCGCCGTTCGCCTTGATCGCCATCTCGGTCAGACCAACGCCTTGCAGGATCTCGAGGGCGACGTCGCCGTCCATGTTGCCGGGGCGGTTGACCGCAACACGGACCGGTATCCGCTTCGCGACGATGTCGGCGAACCCGGTGATGCCGTGCTTTTCGGCGAAGGCCCTGTCGAGCACCGCCTGGAACATCTGGAAGCGCGTGCTGCCGCTGTCGTAGACGCGCGCCAGGGTGCGCAGCGAATCGAGCGGATTGCCCTTGAACGGCCCGGCCCCGGTCACCGCAGCGTTCAGCTCCATGTCCGCGGCGATGCCGAGCGGCACGCGGCCATCGGAAATCAACTTGGCATTGGCGAGGCCGCCCGAACTCGTCTGGTAGGTGATCGTCGACCCCGGATAGGCCGCCGCCACCGCCGCGCCAATGCCGACGCCGAGCGAGGACCACAAGCCTGCGGGGGCTCGCCCCGACGAGGGTCATGTTGATAGGCTGTGCCGTGGCGGGCAAGGATGCAAGGGCGCAGAGTCCCGTAACCAGAACCACCAATGTCTTGTACATCTCTTCCTCCTCCCTCGGTGACGTGGAGTTCCACTAATGCGAAGTCCGCTCAGCCCCCCCGCGGAACAGCGGAATGGATTCTGTGCGCAGCGTTAGGCGAGCGCAAAGATCGCGCCGGCCGCTGCGGTCGCCGCGCCGGCCGCACGCGTCAGCCAGCCGCGGCGCGCGATCAGGTGGGTGGCCACGCCGGCCACGTGCAGCGCGCCGGTCGCACCGAGCAGGCCGAGCACGTAGAGCGCCGGCGCCGCGGCCGCAGGCGTCGCGCCGCCGTGCGCGTGACCGTGGAATACCGCGAACGCGCCGATCAACACGACGCCCGCCTGGGCCGGCAACCTGATCGCGAACGCAACCAGCACACCGAACACGAGCAGCGACGCGACGACACCCGCTTCGACGTGAGGCAGTGCCACCCCTGCAAGCGCCAGTGCCACCCCGCCGGTCATCGCCACTGCAAACGCCGCGGGGACCAGGAAAAAGCCAACGACACTCGCCCTGGGCTGCCCACCACCCAACCGCCAGCGCGGCAAGCAGGTGATCGATGCCGACAAGCGGATGCGCGAGACCGTCGACCAATCCGACGCCGCCAGTGCCGAGCGTATGAGCTGCCGCGGCGGCGGGCACCGCCATCGTCGCAAGACCACAGCCAATCGAAGTGACGCGCTTCATACCGCCCCCTCCGTTCAGGCAACCGCCAACCGCTTGTCCTCGGCCTTCGATGTGCCGAGCTGCCGGATCGCCGCCGCGAAGTCGGACTCGACGAGCGGCGGCATCTCCTGATAGTCGGCACGCTTCAGCGCGTTCATCCGCGCTTGCACGCATACCGCGTGGATGTCGGCGCCGGACCAGCCCTTGGTGTGCTCCGACAGGCTGGCGAAGAGCTGCTTGGCGTTGACGCGGAAGCCAAGGCCCCGCGCCTCGATCTCGAAGATCTTCATTCGGTCGTCGGTGTCGGGCAGCGGAACGTAGAGATGCATTCCGAGTCGTCCCAAGCGCAGCACCGACGGATCCACCAGATCGATACGGTTGGTGGCAGCGACGACGATGACGTTGCCGTGCAGCGTCTCCATGCCGTCCATCTCGGCGAGCAGCTGGTTCACCACGCGCTCGGTGGTGCGCGAGCCGGAGTCGCCACCCCGCAGCGGCGCCAGGGCGTCGAGCTGATCGAAGAAGATGATGCTCGGCGCGAGCTGCCGCGCGACCCGGAAGATGTGGCGGATCGCCTCCTCCGATTCGCCCAGCCACTTGGTGAAGACCTCGGGCCCGTCCATGGCGAGGAAATTGACGCCGCATTCGCGGGCGAGCGCCTTCGCCATCAGGGTCTTGCCGGTGCCCGGCGGGCCGTACAGGAGGATCCCGTTGGGCGGCGAGACGCCGGCGGCGCGGAACACTTCGGGTTGCTTGAACGGGCGCTCGACCACGTTGCGCAGGTGTTCCTTGATCTCATCCAGACCGCCCACGTCCTCCCATGCGACGTTCGGGATGGTGACGAACGCCTCGCGAATGGCCGACGGGCGCACCCTGGTCAGCGCCTCGTCGAAGTCACGGCTCTCGACCGCGAGCTGGTCCTCGCGAAGACGGAACGCGGCGAGGTGGTCGAGCAGGCCGGACGAGCTGCGCCGGAGCGCGTTCAGTCCGGCTTCCCGACAAAGCTCCATCAGGTCCGCACCGACGAATCCATGGGTGACCGTTGAGACCCGATCCAGACAGCGCGCGCCGTCGTCGGAGAGCGGCATCTCGCGGGTGTGGATCTTCAGGATGTCCAGTCGGCCCGCTGCGCTCGGCGGGCCGATAAAGATCTCACGATCGAAGCGGCCGGGACGTCGCAGCGCAACGTCGATGGCGTCGACCCGGTTAGTGGTGCCGATCACCACCAGGCCGTCGACCTTCATCAGGCCGTCGAGCAGCGACAGGAGCTGCGTCACCATGCGCACGTCGGACTGAGCGCCGGACTTCTCGCGGTGCGGAGCGATCGCATCGAGCTCGTCGATCAGCACGATGGACGGCGCGTGATGCGCCGCCTCGGCGAAGATCTTGCGCAGATTCGCCTCGGTCTCCCCCATACATCGTGCCGACCACGTCGGGACCGTTGATGTAGTAGAACCCTGCATTCACCTCGTTGGCGATGGCGCGCGCGAGGTAGGTCTTGCCACTCCCGGGCGGGCCGTAGAAGAGGATTCCGCGGGGCGGCAGGATGCCGAGCTGGCGGTAGACCTGGGGAACTGGAGCGGGAGCTGCACCAGCTCACGCACCAGCTTGATCTCCTTCTGCATCCCGCCGACGTCTTCGAAGGTGACGCCTTCGTCGGCTTTTATCCCGCCGCTCGCCGGAATCTCGACGTGGATGCGAGTCTTGGCCGAGACGACGCCGATCTCCGGCTGCGCCTTGACCACCTTGTAGGTGGTGCCGGCCACCGAATCATGGAAGGTGGCGTAGACCACCGAACCCCGCCCGAGCGGGGTGCGGTTCGCCATGAAGCTTTCCTGCAGATGCTCGATCAGGTGATGCGCGGTCGAGACGTCGATCGGCGGCATCAGGGTGACGCTTTCCAGCACTGGCACCATGTCCAGGGTCTGGATCTCGACCTCCTGGTTGACCTTGGCCTTGAGCGCGGTGCGCAGGAAGCGATCGAGCCGGATGATTCCGGTGCCGCGATCCTCCGCGTAGCACTCGCCGATGCGCGCCGGGATCGGATACTTGCTGAAATCGGTGCCGATCTTGATGACGCCGCCGATCGTCAAGCCGCGCGCCTCGACCACGGCGGGGTCGAGATGGGCGAGGCTCTTGCTCGCCACGTTGGTGAGCTCGGACTTCAGACGGTCGACGCTGAGCTTGATGTGCATCGTGAGCTTTCCTGCCCTAGCGGGCGCCGCCCGCCTAGCCTCTGTAGTCCGGCGATACTTCGAGCTGCTCGAAGCCGCTGCCGCGGTCCACCCACGCCGACTGGAACGCGTTGGGCTCGCAGCAGATCAGTACCGCCGGGGCGTCCGGGTCGGCGTTGAAGTGCTGCACGGTGACTCCCTTCAAGCGCAGCGGCAGCTGGATCACGTCGTTCTGCGCCCAGTGGTGTCTCTGTCCGTCCATCACCGTGTAGCCCCGCCCTTTCCACACGAAGATCACCTGGTTACCCGGGTGCTGCATCCGGCCGCTGCGGCTGCCGCCCGGAATCTCCTGGACGAAGATCTTCAGGGTGTTGATGCAGGGCCCTTTGAGCAGGGGATGCATGTACCACTTCATCAACCCCCTGCTTGTTGTTCTCGATGGGCAGTTTGTTGCCCTTGATGAGCCACACCGACTTCTTCAGTTCCTCGCGTTGCTGGTCGCGCAGTTCGAAGAGCTCATCCCAAAGGTTGCGACCCTTCATCTGGTCGAGCATCCACTGCATGCGCTCGTCGCCGAGGTGGCCCTCCTTCTCGCTCACGCGCCCCTCCCTCGTATTCCGACTTGGCCGACCGCCGCGACTACCTGCCGGTCTTCTGCAGGAAGTCCTGATTGACCTCGAGCTGCACCAGCTCACTCGCGACGTGGTCCCAGCTCGGGATGTGAATGAAGGCGAGCCACTTGGCGGGCTCGCCCCCGTAGTTGTAGTGCTTGTGCTCGCACCCGTCCGGATGCATGGGCAGGAGCACGCAATCCCCCTCCTCCCATTCGATGAGCTCGCCGTTCAGCTCGGTGGCGCCGCGGCCCTCGAGGATGAACAACACGAGGCCGCCCTGGTGGCGATGCTTGCCCGACACCTTCTTGATGTCGTGCACGAAGACCCACCAGTCGTTGAGCACGGTCTCCGGATACTCGTGCTCGAGGATGTACCACTTGAGATAGCCCTGACGCGCGAGCTCCCACTCCCGGTCCGAATCGCGAATGACGATCTTTCCGGTCATGCCGTGTTCGATGAAATCGCCCCGTTTCTGATAGGCGATGTCGTACTTGAGGGCAGGTGCGGCTTCCTGCTCTCGGGTCCTCGTGCGCGTCAGGTCAACCATTGTAGCCGTGAAGAGTCCATTAAGTGGAATCCATCCTTGCGCTAACTGCACGCTATCACGGGTAAATCCTACCGACTTTGATATTGCTCATATGCGTTTCCACTATGTAGACTTAATATCGCGATCAGTGCCATGACGGCGACGATTACCCTCTCAAATCAGCGAGCTGGCGCGGGCGGCACGGGCGCACAGACCGTGCGGCGGGCGACGCTGCTCTTGCGGCTGATCGCCTCGGCTGGACGCGACGGTTGCCGGCTGATCGACCTCGCGATGCAGTCGGGCCTCGAGCGCCCGACTGCCCATCGCATCCTCAGGTGCCTGATCGAAGAGGGCATGGTGACGCAGAGCCCGGCGACGCGTCGCTACCACCTCGGGCAACTGGCGTTCGAGCTCGGCCTCGCCGCAGTGCCACGCGTCGATTTGCGGCAGTTGTGCGAGGGTGCGCTGCTGCGCATCGCCGAGCGCACCGGCGACACGGTCTTCCTCACGGTGCGCAGCGGCTACGATTCCGTGTGCCTCGACCGCAAGGAGGGCGCTTTTCCGATCCGCACGCTTACGTTGGATGTCGGTACGCGGCGGCCGCTCGGTGTCGGCGCCGGCGGCATGGCGCTGCTGATGCCGCTCACCGACGTGGAGATCGCGGCGATCCTCGCGGCGAATGCCGCGAGGATTCCGGGCTACGCCAACCTCGACGGCGCGGCGGTGACGGGCATGATCGAGCGCGCGCGCCGGATCGGGTACGTGTTGAACGACCGACAGATCACCCCCGGTGCGACGTCGGTGGGACTCCCGGTGCCCAATCCTTACGGCCCGCCGTTCGCCGCCGTGAGCCTCGGTGCCATCAACAGCCGAATGACGCCGGAGCGCCAGCGGGAAATCGCCGCGGTGCTGCGCAGCGAGGTGGCGGGCGTGCAAAGGCTACTGCGCGGAACCGCGTGAGCCGCACCGGGCGCACACCGCGAGCAATGCGGCGGCACCGCGTCGATCGTCGCAGACCTCGCGTAGTGTCAATTCCTTGGAGGCCTTCGAAATGCAACTTTCCATTCTCGAGCAGAACCCTGGCGAGCGTACACGGCACGAGATCCTGCTGGTCGGCAGCGTGGGGCTCAGAGACACCGAGACCGTCCTCCGCACCGTGGCATCAATGCTCGGGAACCGGATGAGACGACTGCCCGATGGTGAGACCGGCGCTCGCTCGACCTGGTCACTCTGGCCGCGCCGCGTGATCGAATCAAATCCCGCATTCGAAGTCGACCCCGCCGAGGCGGCGGCAGGGGGTCGCGTCACGCACGGCCCTGAGGGCGTTCGTCGCTGGACCGGCGGTGCAGCGCAGGAACAGGGGGCGCCGCCACCACCGCGGATGAGGATCAAGCCCGGCATCGATGCGTCCACGATAAGACTTGGTGCGATTGGTTACGCCGAGGTCGCGCGCGAGTCCTACGCCGTGTTTCGGAGACTGCGCGCGGAGAACGTGATCCGACTCGAGACGCGCTTCCAGGTGTCGCTGCCGACCACCGCCGCGTTCCTCAATGCGCACGTCGTCTACGCGCAGCACCCGGTCATGGATCGCATTTACCGCGATCGGTTGCTCGCCGAGGTGGATCAGATCTGTGACGACATCCCGGCGCAGGACCTGACGATCCAGTGGGATGCGTCCACCGAGATGGCGCAATGGGAGGGCGTGCGCTATGCGCATTTCCCCGACGCCAAAGCTGGCGTCGTCGAGCGCCTCGCCCGGCACTGCGAGCGCGTGCCCGCGGGCGTCGAGTTGGGCTTGCACCTGTGCTACGGAAGCTATGGCAACCGGCACTGGAAAGAGCCCGAGGACACCTCAAACATGGTCGAGGTCTACACTCGTCTCGCCGCTGCGGTTAGTAGGCCAATCAACTATCTGCACGTTCCAGTGCCGGCGAGCCGGTTGGATCGGGCGTACTTCGCGCCGCTCGCGAGGCTCGAGCTCCGACCCGAGACCAAGCTCTTTCTCGGCCTAATCCACGACGGCGACGGCCTGGACGGGACGCGCCAGCGCATTGCGGCCGCTGCGCAGTTCGTCGCCGATTTCGGCATTGCCGCAGAGTGCGGTTTCGGTCGCCGCCCTCCGGAAACCATCTCCGATCTGCTGCGACTGCACGCGGAGGCGTGACCCGCGCGCTACCGGCGGCGCCGCCGCGATCGCGCGCGCGGCCCTGCGCGCAGCGCGCTCCCGCGGCCAGACGCAGCGACGTAGCCGCCGTGTCGCTGCAGGTTGACACCGCGCCGCTCGGTTAAATACTATCCGGATAGTTAGTCACTGACCTTGGCGTGCGCGGAGGACGAGAAGCGCCACCGCGCGCGTCTTGCGCTCAAGGACGGCGCAGCACGGTCGAGCGAAGTCGGAGTAGGAATGACCATTGCTGATCACCCCCTCCACGGATCCGGACGAGCGGCTTTCCCGCATCCGGCTCTTGCCTCAGGTGATGACGCCAAAGCGACGTAGAGGATAGGGATGGCACACGCGCGCAACGGGCAGCCAACGCCGGAGCAGGCGCCGCATGCGCTCCCAGCGCACCCGGCCGCGCTGGCTGCGCCGGCACAGCGCGCGATGCCAGAGTCGACCGACGTGGAACCGGAACAGATGCAGCGCCGGGCTGTTCATGGGAACCCCGTAATAGCGGAAGTGCCCATCGACGACCGCGCTCAACCATTGACCCTGCGCAGGGATGGGCGCATGCATGCGTCGCCGCAACTCGGCTTTCACCTCGCGCAGCTTCGCCTGCAGGCGCTTGCGCATCGTCTGCCGCAGCACCGTGAAGCGTCCATTGCTTCGTTTGGTCGCGCAGATATGCGTGAAGCCAAGGAAGTTGAACGTCTCGGCTTCCCAAGCCCCTTGCGTGCACGGCGCTCGGCCGCATACGGGCCGAACTCCAGCAGCCGGGTCTTCTCCGGATGCAGCTCAAGCGCGAACTTGGCCAACCGCTCGGCCAGTGCCCCGCGGAACCGCTCGGCATCGGACTTCACCTGGAAGCCGAGCGCAATGTCGTCGGCGTATCGCACGACGATCATCTCGCCGCGCGCATGCGTTCGGCGCCACGCCCGCACCCACAGGTCGAACGCGTAGTGGAGGTAGATGTTGGCCAGGAGCGGCGATGCACTGCCCCCTGGGGCGTACCCACCTCCGTACGCATGCGCTTGCCATCCTCCAGCACGCCGGCGTTCAGCCACTTCTGGATGAGCCGCACGACGCGCCGATCCGCGATGCGGTGCTCGATGAACTTCACCAGCCACCCGTGATCGATCGAATCGAAGAAGCCACGGATGTCCACATCGAGTACCCAGTTCACCGGCCTCGTGAGCAGGCCCACGTACAACGCATCCAGGCAATTGTGCTGGCTGCGCCCGGGGCGAAACCCGTACGAGAAGCCGAGGAAGTCCGTCTCGTAGATGGCGTTCAGCACCTCGACGGCGGCCCGCTGGACGAGCTTGTCCTCCAGCGCCGTCACCCCAAGCGGGCGTTGCCCGCCGCCGTCTTTGGCGATGTACACCCGACGCACCGGCCTTGCCCGGTACGCGCCCCGCTGGAGCCGCTCCGAGAGGTCCTGAAGATGCTCCTCCAGTGCCTCGCCGTAGTGACGCCAGGTCTCGCCGTCCACACCCGGGGCGGCTTCCTTCTTCAAGCCGAAGTAGGCCGTGCGCAGCGTGTCGAGGCTGTAGACATGGTGCAGGAGCGCGGTGAACCGCATCGTCCTGTCCTTCTTTGCCGCTTGACGTACCCGCTCGAGTGCACTGCGCACGCCTTCCCGGCTTTGCATCCGGAGCGTGTTTTTGCTCTGGCAGGTTCCCTTTGGCCAGACCCCTTCCCTCCATCCCCTCCGCGGCCGGTCGCCCGGCCTTGTTCGGGGACTTCGTCGGTACTGCGGATCTGTCCGACTTCCCTTGTCCGTTCATCATCGGCGTACGTCGATCGACTTCCCGACACGGCCCGCTGTTCTGGGCGAACAAGGGATCTCCCGGCTCCCGCGCAAGGTGTTTCCGTACGTGCACGGGGTCTGTGACCGCGCAGGGTCCCGACGCATCTTGCGAGATCGATGCGCCGGATGTGGCCTTCCGCTTCTCCTTACAGCGTCGGCACCCCGGAGGAAGCTTCTTTCGCGGCTGAATACCCGGCCCGCACGTACCCCCTGTCAACGCTTCGACGCCGCCCTTGCGGGCGACTCCGCATGACTCGGGGCCGGTGTGGGTCGCTACACCTTCACCGTGTAACTCTTTCATTTACAACACCTCGCCGGTTTAGCCGGCGCACAAGGAGTAAAGCGATGCGCGTCTCGCGTTCGGTTCAGTGGGGGTCGTTGACCGGGATGCGCAAGGTCGAGACCCCCGAGCAGATGACCGACGAGTACCGCTCGACGCTGCTCAAGATCGTCTACGCGCTCGCCTCCACCGAGTTCGCCTCGGTCGAGCAGCACCAGCCCTGGATCAACCAGGGGCCGACCGCCGAGGACCGCTTCATCCAGGCGCAGATCGCCGCCGACGAGGCGCACCAGGGCTTCGTCGACTGCCGCATGCTGCGCCAGTTCGGCGCCGAAGGCGAGGAGATGGCCGACAAGCTCCTGACACTACGCATGGGCGAGCACCCGATCGCGGCGTTCAACGTGCCCATGGCGAGCTGGGTCGAGGTGGTCGGTTTCTGCTTCTGCATGGACCTCGTCGCCTGGCACCACCTGCGCTCGCTGGAGGACTGCAGCTACGCGCCGCTCGCGCGCGAGATGACCACCATGGTGGGCGAGGAGAAGTTCCACGCCTCGTTCGGTGCGCGGCGGATCAAGGATCTGGTGCGCGACCCGCGCTACCAGGATCGGGCACAGGCCGGGCCGGCCGAGGCGCAGCAGGCGATCGACAAGTGGTACCCGCACGCGCTCGACACTTTCGGGTCGGCAACCTCGAAATTCAGCGAACTGGCGGTCGCCCACGGCATCCGGCGGTGGGGCAACGAGGAGCTGCGCCAGATGTGGCGCAAGGACATCGATCCGCAGATCGAGAAGCTCGGGCTGCGCGTGCCCGATCCCGAGCGCGGGCGGCTGGTGCGCTGAGGCGCGCCGCGCCCGACCGGCCGACTGGGGATCGCATAGCTTGTGTCCTTGACGCGGCGAGTGCGCCTGATTAGAGTCCGTCGACCACCCACCAAGAAGTGCCAGAAAGACCGGGTGTCCGCGCCCGGGTCTATGCCGTGCGTGCACGGCGCCCGCGTCCGGCGACAGGAGACGCATCCGCATCGGTTATCACCGAGGAAAGGAGGCAGGAGGATATGTTCGGGACAAGGAAATCGATACTGGGCCTCGCGGCGCTCGCAGTGCTCGCGCTGCCCGCCGCAGCGACGGCGCAGGAGCCGATCAGGTTCGGCCTGGTGACTTCGTTCAGCGGCCCCTTCACGATCTGGGGCGTGCAAGTGCGCGACGGCATGAAGATGGCCGTCGAGGAACTGAATGCGGCCGGCGGCGTGCTCGGCAGGAAGCTCGAGGTCGTCGAGCGCGACGACCGGAACAACCCGAATGAGGGCATCACGGCGTTCCGCTACATGGTCGAGCGCGAGGGCATCGTCGCCGCGGGCGGCATGATCTCGAGCGACGTCGGTCTCGCAGTCTCGCGGCAGGCCGAATCGCTGCAGGTGCCCTACTTCCTCACGATGTCGGGCTCGCACGAGATCCTGAAGAAGGGCAGCCGCTTTACCTTCCGCACCTGCCTGCCGGCGGCGCCGGAAAACATGGAGTCGATCGCGGCGCTGATCAAGGACCGGAAGTACACCCGGGTCGGCGTCATCACCGCCGACTACGCGTGGGGGCACTCGCTGCGCGAGGCGGTCGAGACCCTGATCAAGCCGCTGCCCGGCGTCAAGCTGCAGATCGAGGTGGCGCCGGTGCCCGAGAAGGACTTCACCCCCTATCTGAGGAAGCTCCAGGGTCTGGATCCCGAGCTGCTCATCGCGACCGGGCACCCGCCGGGTGCCCCGACCATCACGCGCCAGGCGATCGAGCTCGGAATGAAGGCGTTCATCGTCGGGCCGTGGTATCCGGACCGAGTTCATGGTGCAGCGCGTCGGGCCGTCGATGTTCGGCCGCTACGTCGACTACAGCTGCGCCGACTTCGAGCATCCCGCCTACAAGGCGCTCGCGGAGAAGTACAACAAGGCCTACAAGCGCCTGTTCGACAACAACGCGTTCTCCGGCTACGCGATGGTGAAGATGGTGGCCGACGCGATCAAGCGCAGCAACTCGGCCGACCCGAAGGTGGTGGCCGAGACGATCCGCAAAGGGAGCTTCGCGCAGCCGGGCTACGGCTGGGCGCTGGCCTACACCGAGTGGGGCGAGATGAAGGCGGCGCAGCCGCTGCTCTACACCTACGAGAAGGGCGACCCCGGGGCGATCAACGCCGGGGCCGACTGGCGCCCGAAGGTGTTCTTCCGCTCCCCGCCGGTGCAGCCCTATGTCCCGAAGGAGTGAGACGCTCCTCGAAGGCGAGACGCTCACCAAGTACTTCGGAGGACTGCCCGCGCTGAAGGACGTCACCTTCACCGTGGCGCAAGGCGAGATCCTCGGGCTGATCGGTCCGAACGGCGCGGGCAAGTCGACGCTGCTCAACCTGCTGAGCGGCGTCTTCCGCCCGAGCCACGGGAGGGTGCTCTTCCGGGGCCGCGACGTCACCGGGCTGCGGCCCCACCAGATCGCAAAGCGGGGGTCGCGCGGGTGCTGCAGACCCCCGCTCATTCCCGAGCATGAGCGTGCGCGACAACGTCGCGATCGGCGCGCTGTTCGCCGGGCGGGACCGCGCGCCGGGACGCTACCGGCGGCGCGACGAGTCGGAATTCCTGCTCGAGCTCACCGGCCTGCTGGACAAGCGGGACCTGCCCCTGGAGGGCCTCACCTTGCAGGAAAAGCGGCTGCTCGAGCTCGCCCGGGCGCTGGCGACCGGGCCGGAGCTGCTGCTGCTCGACGAGGCGATGAGCGGGCTCAATCCCACCGAGATGGAGCGGGCGATGGCCCTCGTCCGCCGCATCCGCGACGAGCTCGGCGTGGCCATCATCTGGGTCGAGCACGTCGTGAAAGCCATCATGGGCGTGGCCGAGCGCGTGCTCGTGCTCAACTTCGGCCAGCTGATCGCGGCGGGGCCGCCGGCCGAAGTCGCACGCGACCAGGCGGTGATCGACGCCTACCTCGGCCGCGCCGAATGAGCGCGCTCGTCGACGTCGCGGAGCTCGAGGTCGCCTACGGCGACATCACCGTGGTGAAGGGCGTGAACCTCGAGATCCGGGAGGGCGAGGCGGTGGCGGTCATCGGCCCCAACGGCGCAGGCAAGACCACCCTGTTCAAGGCGATCGCCGGCGTGCTGCGGTCGCGGCGCGGCGCGGTTCGCCTGCAAGGCGAGCGTATCGAAGCGCAGCAGCACTTCCAGATCGTCCGGCGCGGGGTGGTGTACGTTCCGGCCGAACGCGAGCTCTTCCCGCAGATGTCGGTGCTCGAGAATCTCGAGCTCGGGGCGTACGCGAGCTACGCGTCGCGGTCCGAGCGCATGCAGTTCGTCCTCGAGCTGTTCCCCCGGCTGCAAGAGCGCAGGAAGCAACTGGCCGGAACCCTGAGCGGCGGCGAGCAGCAGATGCTCGCCATCGGCAGGGGACTGATGGCGCGCCCGCGGATCCTGCTGCTCGACGAGCCGTCCACCGGCCTCGCGCCATTCTTCGTGAAGGAGATGTACCGGCAGCTCGCCCGGCTGAAGGAGGAGGGGCTCACCCTCCTGCTCGCGGAACAGCAGGTCCCGCATGCGCTCTCGTTCACCGAGCGCGCCTACGTACTGGAGAACGGCCGCATCCGCCTGTCGGGCGCATCGGGCGACCTGCTCGGCGATCCGGAAGTGCAGCGTTCGTACCTCGGAGTGGCGTAGGCCGTGATCGCCATCCTGCTCGACGGCATCGTCCAGGGGCTGCAGCTCTCGCTGATGGCGGTCGGGATCACGCTGATCTTCGGGCTCGGCGGGGTGCTGAACCTCGCCCACGGCCAGTTCGCCGTGGTGGGCGGCATCGCCGCCGCGCTCTTCGTCGGCGAAGGTCTGCACCCGCTGGCGGCATGCGTGCTCGGCGTCCTGACCGCCGGGCTCTTCGGTCTGATCGTCGATCGCACGCTGCTCGTGCCGGCCTACCGCTGCGCAGGCGAGGAGCGGCTGCTCCTCGGACTGCTGATCACGCTCGGACTCTCGTTCGCCGTCAACGGCTTTCTCGACTTCAGGTACGCGGACATCGCGCTCACGTTGCGCCTGCCGACCCCGTCGTACGAGATCGGCGGCATCACCGTCCGCAGCGCAAGCGTCATCGCCGCGCTGATCGCGCTCGGCGCGTTCGCGCTCCTGTTCGCGTTCCTGAAAGGTACGCTGCTCGGTAAAGTCATCCGGTCGATTATCCAGAACGAAGTCGGCGCCGGGCTGTGCGGCATCAATCCGGCCAGGATCCGCACCCTGATCGTGGTGCTGAGCGCGATGCTGGCCGGGCTGGGCGGCATCGCCCAGGGACTGTTCTCCTCGGTCGGCACCGAGATGGGGAACGAGCTCACCAGCTTCGCGCTGATCGTCGCGGTGGTCGGCGGCGTGCGCAGCATCAACGGCACGCTCGCCGCCGGCGTCCTGCTCGGGATCGTGAACGCCTTCGCGAGCTATCTCGTCGGCGCATACATGACGCTGCTCATCCTGCTCGCGACCGCGGCCTTCACCATTCTGCTGCGGCCGCAGGGGCTGTTCGCCTACCGCACATGATGCGCGAGCGCCATTTCGCCGACTACGTCACGCTCACCGCGGTCGTGGTGGTGCTCGCGCTGGCGCCGCTCGCGCTCGGCGACAGCGCGCACTACATGCGCCTGGCGACGCTGATGCTGATCTACATGGGCTACGCGGTGGCGTTCAACATCATCTTCGGCCACACCCGGCAGCTGTTCCTGTGCCTCGGCGCGCTCGCCGGCTCGTCCGGATACGTCTCGGTGGTGCTCACCATCAAGCTCGGGCTGTCGCCGTGGCTGACGATCCCGCTCGGCGTCGCGTCGGCGGCGCTGCTCGGCGGCGTGTTCAGTTACGTGTCGGTGCGCCGCGGGCTCGGCGTGATCTTCGTCGGCATCGTGACGCTCGTCTTCTCGCTCATCTTCCATAACCTCGTGCTCGGCCTGCGCGAGCTGACCAATGGCGAGACCGGGATCGAGACCAAGGGGCTCGGCCCGGCTGTGCTGCAGAACGCGTCGGCGAGCTACTACGCAGTGCTCGGCGTCGTGGCCGCGTCGCTCGTCATGTACCACCTGCTGATGCGCTCGCGCGCCGGCAAGGCGTTCCAGGCCATCGCCGACGACGAGCTCGCCGCCGAGCTCGCCGGCATCGACGTCACGTTCTACAAGGTGCTCGCCGCCACCATCGGCTCGGCGCTGCTCGGCGTGGTCGGCGCGGTATACGCCTACTACAGCGGATTCATCAGCCCCACCGTCTATTCGCTGGTCAGCGTCGACATCGTCGTGCTGGTCACGCTGCTGCTCGGCGGGATGAGCACGCTCCTCGGGCCGGTGCTCGGCGGCGCGGTGTTCGCGGTGCTCGACGAGGTCGTGCGCCCGCTCGGCCGGCTGAACGTGCTGGTCTACGGCATCCTGATGATCGTGCTGGTCGTCACCTTCCGCCACGGGCTGGTCGCGATGCTGCGCAAGGTCGTCCGGATCCGCATTCCTTAGCCCGGACGACCCGGGCGGCCACAGCCCCTCGGGCACCCCAATTCCAGGAAGACCGCTGCCCGCGGCAGCGGTTCGGTGCCGGGCTGGCGCCCCTGTCCGTCGCGGTATTCCGCGCGAGCGCGTCCGCTACCGCTTGCCGATCCAGCGCTCCCGCGCGGGGCGGCTGCCGGCGTCGCCGCCCGTCTCCCGCGCGATCATGTCGGCAAGGCGCTCGGCCTTGGCGGAAGTGTCCTCCGGGATTGCGTCGAGCGCGTCGGCGAGCATCGCCTGGTAGTCCGCGCCGACCGGACAGACGTCGGCGCAGCGCCGGCAGCCGGTGATCGCGCCGGCGCCGCGCAGGATGCTCTGCCACAGGTAGAAGCTCGTCTCCGAGCGCAGCAGCGCCTTCTTCTGCTCGGCGGTCTGGGCCGCGACGATGCGCTCGACGTGATCGGTGAGCTTGGCGAAGCCGTGGGGCGAGCGGTACGCGTCGCACGCCGGCCAGTCGCGCTCCCAGTGCCGCACCGCGTCGGCCGGGCATGCCCTAAGGCAGCGGCCGCATTCCGGGCCGCGGCACAGCGCGGTTTCCATGCGCCGATCGCATTCGACGGCGATCGATGCGAGCACCGCTGTGAGCAGCACGCGCGGTCCGTATGCGGGCGTGATGAGCTGCAGGTTGAGTCCGAGGGTGCCGAGCCCCGCCTCGACCGCGGCGTGCGGCAGCGACAGGAGCGGGGTCAGGTGCTGGCTCGGATTGCCGCCGTAGCGCCACGGGTCGACGTGCGTCGGCGGCACCGCGATCGCGGGATAGCCCAGATCCTCGAGCCAGTACACGAGCTCGAGCGACGCCTCCTCGAGCAGCGTCAGCGCGAGCTCGTCGTTGTAGTACTTGTGCCGGTCGCTCCACGACGCGATGCGCGAGACGCCCGCGCTCAGCTTCTTCGCCAGCACGATGACGCGTCCGCCGTCGAGCTCGCTAATGTCCTTCCGGGCCGCGCGGGTCGGCGGGATCCCATGGGTGCGCGTCGAGCGCCGCACCGTCGGCGATGCCGACCAGGTCCGCGCCGAGGGCGCGCGCCTTCTCCTTGACCGCATCCGCCGTGATCGGCGCTTTGAACATCGCCGCCATGCGCTACTCCCCCTCCGGTGCCTCGGCCGCCGCCTCTTGCGCCGCCCGCTCGCGCTGCGCCGCCTTGAAGGCCTGCAGCTGCCGTGCGACGATACCCTGGTAGCCCTGCGGCCCGATCCAGCGGCGGTTCCACTCGCTCAGTCCGGGCGCCTCGAATGCGCCGCTCTCGTGCTTGGCGCGCAAATCCTTGTACTGCTTGCCGAGCGCGACCTTCGCCGGCGTCTTCTCCGGGATCGCCTTCTGGACTTCGGCGAGGTGCGCGTGGTAGTCGTTGCCCACCGGGCACACCGCCAGGCAGCGCGGACAGTCGCCGAACGAGCCGACCACGCGCAGCAGTCCCTGCCAGAACCCGAAGAAGTCGCGCGAGCGGAAGGCAGCGGCCGGATCGGCGTGGGCGCCGTCGGCGAGGCCGTCGAAGAAGCGCAGGATCTGCGCGAAGCCGAACTCCTGCGCCTCCGTGGCGCAGGCGCGCTTGTCGATGCCGAAGTGCAGCACGGCGTCGGCCGGGCAGGCGTGCAGGCAGCGGCTGCACGACTCGCCGATGCATACCTGCTCGGCCATCGGCGCGTCCGGTTCGAGATCGAGCTCGGTGAGGATCCCGGTGAGATAGAGGCGCGGACCGTACTCGGGCGTGAGGAGGTTGACCTCGAGCCCGAGGGTGCCGAGCCCCGCCTCGACCCCGAGATGGCGCGTCGACAGCCGCCCGTAGCTCGCGCGCTTGTAGCTCCAGTCGGTCTCCTGCGCGGCGGTCACGAAGCTCGGATGCCCGGCCGCCTCGAGCTCCTGCGCGAGGACGTAGGAGATCTTGTCCATGCGCCGCATGACCAGCATGTCGAGATACTGCACCGGCACGTTGCTCTTGCAGCGGAAGGCGCCCGCCGGGATACGGCTCGCGATGACGATGACCGACTTGCAGTAGGGCGAGATGCGCTCGGGGGTCTGCGGCCAGCGCGGATCGGGCGGAAACGCATTGAGCTTCGCCGCGGCTGCGATGCCGACCAGGTGCGCGCCGAGCGCGAGCGCGCGCTCCTTCACGTACGCGCTGGTGATTTTGCGCGGTGGGCGCGCCTTCGTGCGGCCGTGCGGACGCGGCTGCGTGGCGTATTGCGGCGACTCACTCATTGCCCGCTCCCGAAGTTGCGATCTCGCCCCGGCCGGGGATCCGCCGCGGGAATCTTATCCGGCCCGGTGCCGGTCAGGCGAGCATGCCCACGACGCATACGCTGGAGATGTTCTGGTAAGGGAAGCCGCCCAGATTGTGCGTCAGCCCGAGCCGCGGGGCGGCCAGCTGGCGCTTCCCCGCCCTCCCGAGGAGCTGGGTGTACATCTCGTAGAGCATGCGCAAGCCCGAGGCTCCGATCGGATGCCCGAAGCACTTGAGGCCGCCGTCGATCTGGCACGGCAGCGCGCCGTCGGCGTTGTAGCGGCCGTCGAGCACGTCGCGCCAGGCCCGCCCGTCCGGCGACAGGCCGAGGTCCTCGAGGGTCACGAGCTCGGTGATCGAGAAGCAGTCGTGGCACTCCAGCATCGCGATCTCCTCTGCAGGATTGCGAATGCCGGCCTCGGCGTAGGCACGTGCCGCGGCGCGCCGCGTCGTGAGCACGTAGCTGCCATCCCACGAATTGTGCCCCGCCTCCTGCCCGTTCGAGACCGCGACCTGCAGGGCCTTCACCGACACCAGGTCCGACCTGCCGAGGCTGCGCGCGAGCTCCGGCGTCGTCACGATCGCCGCCGCGGCGCCGTCGCTCACCCCGCAGCAGTCGTAGAAGCCTAGGGGCTCGGCGACGATCGGCGCGCGCAGCACCGCGTCGATGTCGATCTTGCGGCGCAGGTGCGCGCGCGGGTTCTCGAGCGCGTTGTCGTGGCTCTTCACCGAGATCTGCGCCATCGCGCGCTTGAGGTCGGCCGGCGCCACCCGGTGGCGCGCCGCATAGGCGGTGGCGAGCTGCGCGAAGCAGCCGGGCGCCGAGAGGTTCGGGATGACGAGAGAATTGGTCACCCCGCGGGCACGCTGCGGCAGTCCGCCGTAGCCGGTGTCCTTCAGCTTCTCCGCGCCGAGCGCGAGCGCGATGTCCGCCGCGCCTGCGGCGACCGCGTAGACCGCGCCGCGGAACGCCTCGGAGCCGCTCGCGCACAGGTTCTCGACGCGCGTGACCGGGATGAGCGGCAGCCGGAGTGCCATCGCGAGCGGCATCGCCGACTTGCCCACGTTCACCTCGTCCATCGCGGTAGCGAACCAGGCGGCGTCGATGCGCCCGGTCTCGATGCCGGCGTCGGCCAGGCACTCGTCGAACGCCTCGAGCATCAGGTCCTCTGCGTCCTTGTCCCAGCGCTCGCCGAACCGGCTGCACCCCATGCCGAGCACCACCACCTTGTCCCTAATGCCGGTCGCCACCGCTCTCCTCCGCCGGGGCGCGCCCCGGGACCGCCTTCCAGAAGTACTTCACGAAGCCGCGCCGCAGGTCGCGCTCCTTCACGCGAAAGGCCATTCGCACCGGGGCGCCTACGGCGAGGATCTCGCGGTCGACGTCGGTGAAGTCCGCCATCATGCGCCCGCCGCCCTCGAACACGACCATGCCGAAGTACTGCGGCGGATCGGGGCAGTAGGTCAGGTTGTCGGCGGTCCAGCTCTGCACGTGCGCGGGGGCGTCGGCGAACCGGAACGGCTCCTGCTCGCCGCGCGCCCGGCACTCGGGATTGACGCACACGCCGGCGGCCGGAAACTGCGGCGTTCCGCAGCGCGCGCAGCGCCCGCCGACGAGCGCGGTGACCATGTCGCGGTGGCGATAGAAGGCGCTCAGCGCGGTCTGCCGGTCGGTCTCGGCGCGCATGCCCTGATCCTGCTCGACCAGGCGGTTGAAGGCGAGGTAGCGCATGTAGTTCGTGTCCGCGACGCCGCGCGCGATGCTCCGCCCGATTCCGCCGGCCGCGCGCCCGCACGCCGCGGCGCCGGTGGCACGCAATGCGATCGCATCGCACCCCTGGCCCCAGCCGACCAGGACGATGGTCTCCCCGGGTCTCGCCTGCTCGAGCGCGTGCACGAGCATGACCAGCGGATGCGCCGCGCCGCTGTCCCCGACGCGCTGCGACAGGTCGTCGCACACGCTCTGCGGGGACGCGCCGACCGCCTTGGCGACCGCCAGCGCGGCGCTGCGGCCGACCGGGATCACCAGGCGGTCGATCCGCGCCGCGTCGATCCCGGTGGCCGCGGCGAGCCCGCGCAGCGTTCTCGGCACGATCTTCAGGTAGCCCTCGTCGCGGATCCAGCGCTCCTCCCACTGGTAGTCGAACGGCTCGTGCTGCCCGCGGTAATGGTCGACGAAGTCGACCGCCACCTGGTGCGCGCCGATGACCTCGGCAATCGGCGTGGCCGTTTCCGCGACGATCAGCGCCGCGGCCGCGTCGCCGCAGCTGAGCTCCTGCGCGCTCGCGGCCTTGGCGCGCCGTTGCTCCGCCGCCACTACCAGAGCGCCGCCCGGCCGCCCGCGCCGCGCCTGCAGCGCGGCGATCAGCGCCGAGGTCCCGGCGCGCTGCGACGCGGTCACGTCGAGCGTCATCATGTGCTCGGGCAGCGCCAGCGCGGCGCGCACCACGCCGGCGTTGTGGCGCTCGAGAAAGGGCAGCGTCGTCGACGCGAGGAGCAGGGTGTCGATCTCCGGCACGCCTTCGCTCGCGAGGCAGTCGCGCGCCGCCTCGACCGCCATCGTCAGCGCGTCCTCGTCCCAGTTGCAGATGGCGCGCTCGCCGGCGGCGAGCGATCTCAGCGCGGGATTGAACCAGCCGTTCGCCTCGACGATCGCGCGCCGCGCGAGCCGCCGCCGCGGGACGTAACCGCCGCAGGCCGCAATCCCGAGCACCGTCGCGCCGCTCATCGTGCGTTGCTTATCGCGCTCGGCCGCGCGGCGCCAGCCGCCGCAGCGACTGCTCGTGGGCTTCGGTGTGGTGGGCGATCGCCTGCAACGCGGCCGAGAGCTCGAGCACGCTCGCCAGCCCGGCATGCCGCGCCTCGCGCATCAGGCGCTTCGCCATGCGCACGGCGCCAGTCGGGTTCGCGGCCATGCGCGCTGCGAGCGTGTGCGCCTCCTCGAGCAGCCGCTCCGGAGGGACCACCTTCGACACGAGTCCGCAGGCGAGTGCCTCGGCAGCGTCGATCGGGTCGCCGCAGAAAGTCATCTCGGCCGCCTTGGCGAAGCCCACGGCGCGCTGCAGGAGCCACGCCCCGCCGTCGCCCGGGATCAGCCCGAGCTTCACGAACACCTCGCCGAACGTGGCGCGGGTGGACGCGATGCGGATGTCGCACATGCACGCGAGGTCGCAGCCCGCGCCGATCGCGGGTCCGTTGACCGCGGCGATGATCGGCACTTCCAGCGCGTCGAGGGCGAGCGGGATGCGCTGGATCCCGGACCGGTAGTTGGCGCGCACGCCCTCCGGGCCGCCGCCGAACATCCCGGTGCGCTCCGCCATGTCCCTGATGTTGCCGCCGGCGCAGAACGCGGGGCCCGCGCCGGTCAGGATCACCACGCGGGTGGACGCATCGGCGTTCGCCGCGCGGCAGGCGGCGACGAATTCCTCGAACTGGTCGTCGTCGCCGAGCGCGTTGCGCTCGCCGGGCCGGTTCATCGTCCAGGTCGCTACCCCGTCCCGCACGTCCTGCAACAGAAAGCCGCTCATGTCTCCATCTCCGCGCTGCGGGCGCCTGCCAGCTCGCCCGTGATCCACGGCCACAGTCCGCCCGCGCCGCGCACGAGCGCCTCGCTCCCGAGCCGGTCCGCCCAGGCGGCCTCGGCACCGAACTCCGCACGCCACGACCACAACCGGCGCGTGAGGAAATGCAGCCGGTGCTCGCGCGCAAAGCCGATCGCGCCGTGCACCTGGTGCCCGATGGCGGCGGCGCGGCCGGCTGCCTCGCCGGCGCGGATCTTCGCGATCGCGGCGGCGGCGTCCATGCGGCCGCCCGTCCCGACCAGGACGAATGCGTGCTCCGCGGCCATGCGCGCCGCCGCGGCCTCGGCGGCGAGCACGGCGAGGTTCTGCTGCACCGCCTGAAATCGCCCGATCGGACGGCCGAACTGCTGGCGCGTGTTGGCGTAGCTCACCGAGCGCTCGAGCACGTCCTGGATCGCGCCGGCGATCTGGGCGGAGCGCACGAGCGCGCCGAGCGCGAGCGCGTCGGCGCCGGCGAGCGCCGCCGGAAGCGGCGCCGCGGTCACCGGCTGCGCGCAGAATTCGAGCGTGTCGCGCGGCTCGCCCGCCAGGTTCTCGCCCAGCCTGAGCTGGCCCTCGGCAATCGCGGCGCAGGCCACGTATCGCTCTGCGCCGACGGTCGCGGTGAGCACGACGTGCGTCGCGCGCCGACCCCAGGCCACACGCGCGGCCGTACCCGCGAGCCGCCAGCCGGCGCCATCCCGCAGCAGGTGACGTCCCCGTGGCGCGTCGCCGCGAGCGTGACCGGGCCGCCGGGCGGTTCGAGTCCCGCGGCACAGAGCAACCAGACGCCCGCGATCGTCTCGGGCAGCGGCAGCGGCGCGCAGTGGCGCCCCGCCGCCGCCACGATGTCGAACGCCTCGGGCCAGCCCACCCCGAGCGACGCGCTCTCCGCCGACAGCGCGCCGGTCAGGCCGCTCGCCACGACGGTTCGCCACAGGGCTTCCGGCCACGCGCCGCGCTCGGCGCCGGCGAGCAAGCGGTCGTCGACCGCGTCGCGCAGGATGCGATCGACGGTTTCGCTGACGAGCGCGCGCGTCTCGCTCATCTCAGCCCGAGCCCCCGCGCGATGATGCCGCGCAGGACTTCGCGCGTGCCGCCGCGCAGCGAAAAGCACGGCGCGAGCTCGAGGACAGCCGCATGGACGCGGCCGAGATCGGTGTCCGCGGCCCGGTCGGGCTCCACGCCGAGGAGCTCGTGCACGACCTCGGGCAGGCTCTGCTCGAACGCCGTGCCGAGATCCTTGACGATCGCCGCCTCGAGCGCCGGATTGGCGCCCGCGCCCAGCATTGCCGCGATGGCGAGCGACATCTGCCGCAGCGTCGCCATGTGCGCCACGGCCCGGCCGACGGCGGCGGGCGCGCTCGCCGGCACCGGGGCCCACCGCGCGCACGAGCTCGAGCAGGAGCTGCATGCTGCTCAGATAGCGCTCGGGTCCGCTGCGCTCGTAGGCGAGCTCGGCCATCACCTGCGTCCAGCCCTCGCCCTGCGTGCCAACCAGCGCAGACTCCGGCACGAACGCCTCGTCGAACCGCACTTCGTTGAAATGCTCGCGCCCCGCCATGTCGGGGATCGGCCGGACGCTCACCCCCGGCGAGCGCATGTCGACGAGGAACTGCGACAACCCGGCATGGCGCTCGGCCGTCTCGGGCGCGGTGCGGAACAGCCCGAGCATGTAGTGCGCGCGATGGGCGTTGGTGGTCCACAGCTTCGCGCCACTGAGCTCCCAGCCGCCCGGCACCCGGCGCGCGCGCGATCGGATCGCCGCCACGTCCGAGCCGGCGTCCGGCTCGCTCATGCCGATGCAGAAGAAAAGCTCGCCGCGCGCGATCGCCGGCAGGATGCCCTGGCGCTGCGCCTCGGTGCCGTAGCGCAGCAAGAGCGGACCGGTCTGCCGGTCGCCGAACCAGTGCGCCGAGACCGGCGCGCCGGCAGCGAGCATCTCTTCGATCACCACGTAACGCTCGAGCGCGCTGCGCTCCGCGCCGCCGTACCGCTTCGGCCAGGTCATGCCAATCCACCCGCGCGCGCCGATGCTGCGGCTGAATTCGGGATCGAATCCGTCCCAGGACTGTGCGCGTGCCACGGCGCCGCGCCCGGCGAGCGCCCCGGCCAAGAACTCGCGCACCTCGCGGCGCAGCGACTCGGCCGGCTGCGGCAGGCGGCAGTGCGCGAGGCCGAGCACGCTCACGCCGCCCGCGCCTGGATGCGCCGCACGCCGCCGCGCAGCCCACGCGCCGGCGCCCGCGAGATTCCGGTGAGCATCACGCCGCGCAGCGCGCGCACGATCTCCGGCCCGCTCAGGGCCGGCGAGCGCCGGTACCACTCGAGGAACGTGCCGTCGTGGATCGCCATCACGATCGCGGAGAGCTCGCGCGCGCGCACGTCAGCGCGAATCTCGCCCGAGCGCTGGCCGTCCTGGACCATACGCTCGACCAGAGCGTAGAGCTGCCGGTAGACGCGGCGTAGCATGTTGCGTACCGGCCCCTTGCGCTCGCTGAACTCGAGCGACATGAGGATGAGCAGCAGCACCGCGTCGCGGTGCGTGACGCCGAGCTTGCTCTGCTGGTTCAGGAACGCCACCAGCCGGTCGACCGCGCCCGGCCCCGTGCCTGCCACGACCTTGCGCGCCTGGTCGACGACGATCGCCTGGACCCGCTCGAGCAGCTCGAGCAGCACCGTCTCCTTGCTGCGGAAGTAGAAGTAGACGGCGCCCTTGGTGAGACCGGCGGCGCTCGCGATCTGGTCTAGGTTCGTCTGCCGGTAGCCCTGCGACACGAAGAGCTCCTGGGCCGCATCGAGCAGCCGGCCGATGCTCGCCAGGCGCTGCGCGCGCTTCGTGGTCGCGCCGTGCGAGCGCATGCTCCGTCGGACCTCTGTCATTGCGGGCCCGGTGGTCGCGGTTCGCGTGTCATTCGCCGGCGAAGCGCGGCGGGCGCTTCTCGCGGAAGGCCGCCAACCCCTCGCGGAAGTCGGCGCTGCGCACCGCCTCGAGCATGTCCGCGGCCGCGAGGCTGACGGCCTCGGCGAGCGTCTGGAACGGCGCCTCCCACACCTGGTGCTTGATCGCCCGCGTCGCGCGCGGCGAGACGCGCTCGGCGATCCCGCGCGCATACGCGTAGGTCGCCTCGGCGAGCCGGTCGGCCGGATGGATCTGGTTGACGAGCCCCATGCGCTGCGCCTCGCGCGCGTCGACGCGACGGCCCGAGAGCAGCATGTCGAGCGCATTGGCGTGGCCGACAACGCGCGGCAGGATCCACGCGGCGCCGTACTCGGCGCCGAGCCCGATCCTGGAGAACGCGGTGGTGAAGTAGGCGTCCTCGGCGGCGAAGCGCACGTCGCAGAACAGCGCGTGCATGAGCGCGATCCCGGCGGTCACCCCCTGGTGCATGGCCACGATCGGCTTCGGTACCGCCGCCGGGAACGCGCAGCGCGTCTGATAGTCGGCCCGGACCCGCATGTCGAGCGGCCGCGGCAGCTTCGTCATGAGCGCCTCCGGATCGAGATTGGCGAGCGCGTCCACGTCGGCGCCGACACTGAACGACCCGCCGGCCGCGGCGAGCACGATCACGCGCACCGCGCGATCCGCCGCGGCGGTGCGCATCGCGTCGTACAGCTCGCCCGCCATGACGTCGGTCCACGCGTTGTGGCGCTCGGGCCGGTTGAGCGTCACCGTCGCGATCGCGTCGCGCACTTGGTACAGCACTTGCTGGTACGGCACCTTTGCCTCCCCGGTCTACTCGGGCAATCGCGCGGCGCGCCGGAGGCGACCCGTCTCAGCGACCCTTGAAGCGCGGCTTGCGCTTCTCGACGAAGGCCCGTGCGCCCTCCAGATGATCCTCGGTTCTCTTCAGGATGCTCTGCCCGAGCCGCTCGAGGTCGCGACCGGTGGCCGGATCCACGTTCAGGCAGGCGTTCAGGACCACCTTGGCGAGCCCGAGGGCAAGCGGCGCCTTGCCGGCGAGCTGCCCGGCGAGCTCCCGGGAGCGGTCCATGAGGCGTTCGGGTGCGAGCACCTCCTCGACCAGGCCGAGCTCGAGCGCGTGCTCGGCGCTCACCATCTCGCCGGTCATCACCAGCCGCTTCGCCTGGGCCAGCCCCACCAGCTTTACCAGGCGCGAGCATCCGCCCGACCCCGGAATCAGCCCGACGTTGTTCTCCGGGAAGCCGAGCCGCGCCCCGCTCGCGGCGAGGCGGAAATCGCACGACAAGGCGAGCTCGAGCCCGCCGCCGGCGGCGACGCCGTTGATCGCGGCGATCACCGGGACTTCGATCGCCTCCAGCGCGTCGAACACGTCGTGGACGCCGCGCGCCACGCGGCGGAAGCCGCGGGTGCCGAGCTCGGCCAGCCCCTGCATGCCGCGGACGTCCTCGCCGGCCGAGAACGCGCGGCCGGCGCCGGTGATCACCAGCACCCGCAGATCGTCGTCCTCGACCAGCGCACGCACCGCGTCGCGCAGCTCGGTGCGCATCGGCTGGTGCCAGGCGTTGAGGGCGGCCGGGCGATTCAACGTCAGCGCGGCGACGCCGCCGCCGTCGCGCTCCAGCGTGAGGAACTCGTACGAGGCAGCGGCGCTCACTGGACCTGGACCCGCTTACCGTTCGGCGCGCCCGCCCGGGTCACCTGCCGGAGAACTTCGCCGGCCGCTTTTCGAGGAACGCCTTCACGCCCTCGGCGGCGTCGTCCGAGGCGAACAGCATGTTCTGATGCGCGCGCTCGAGCGCCAGCCCCTCGGCCAGGCTGGTCTCCAGGCCGGCGTTGACCGAGAGCTTGATGTAGCCCTGCGCCATGCTCGGCCCGGCCGCGAGCTTGCGCGCCGCGCCGGTCACTTCGTCCCAGAACGTTTCCTCCGGATAGACCCGGTCGACGATGCCGGCCTGCAGCGCCTCGTCCGGTCCGGAGCATCTCCCCGGTCACCATCATGTGCAGCGCGCGGCTCTTCGGGATGAGCCGCGGCAGGCGCTGCGTGCCGCCCATGCCCGGCGCGAGCCCGAGGTTCGCCTCGGCGAGCCCGAGGCGGTACTTGCCGGCGCTCGCCCAGCGGAAGTCGCACGCGAGCGCGATCTCCAGGCCGCCGCCGATGCAGTGTCCGGCGATCGCGGCGATGAACAGCTTCGGGGTGCGCGCGATCAGATCCACGGCCTCGTGCGCCACCGCGAGGAAACTCGCGAACTGCGCGCGGTCGGACTCGCGCAGGGTCGCGATGTCGGCGCCGGAGCAGAAGAACTTCGGCAGGGCGCTGCGCACCAGCGCGACGCGCACCGCCGGCTCCTCGCGCGCGCGGCGCACCGCATCTGCCAGGCTGCGCAGCATCTCCCCAGTCGTACGCGTTGGCAGGTGCGCGGTTCAGCGAGATGACGCCGACGCCCTCCTCGATCGCGAAATCCACGCTCATTGCGCGCTCCTAGAGAAACCGCCGGTTAGCGAGATTGTCCGGGATCTCGAGCCCTAGTTGCCTGATCTCGGGTACGGCCTCGGCGATGTACTTCTGCCGCAGCGCTTCGTTCTCGTGCATCTTGATTCCCCACTTCACGTACAGCGGGGAGTTCTTCGAGTCGGAGCGGCCGAACATGTCGAGCGCCGCCGGCCACCACTTCCCGAGGCGCGCCTGCGCTGCGGTCTTGCCTTCCGGCCTGGCGCAGATCGCCCGCAGGTGCGCGAAGCCAGCGCGCGTGTGAAACCGCTCGTCTGCCTCCAGGCGCGGCGCGACCTTGGCGAGCGGCTCGTAGGGACTGCCTGTCCACTCCACGCCGACGTAGAGCCCTACGCGGTCGATCAGCGCATGAAAACACGCCAGGTCGATCCAGTCCTCGAGCGGCAAGTGGAACGCGTACTGCTTGATCGCTCGCACCTGGTTCGGGTCGGCGCCGAGGCCCTCGATCAGCTCGGCGACGATCCTGCCGTGATGGACCTCTTGCTTGACGATCTCGGCCTCGATCTCCATCGCGCGCCCGTCCGGCGCGAAACGCAGCCCGGCGTTCGCGATGTTGGCGAGCACCTTGCGGTATTCCGGATTGCCGTTGTTCTCGAGATGCTCGTCGAGCAGCAGCTTGACGAGCAGGTCGCGGAACTCCGCCGGCATGCCGGGATCGTTGGCGCAGTAGGACCTGGGTGGTGCAGTGCTGGTAGTGGTGGCTTCCACGGGGGTCTCCTGGCGGGCGGGGCGCGGCGCACACACCGTCTTGTCACATCGCGTCACATACTGTCCAGATAGTATCTGGCCACTTCGCCCGCCGTCAAGCCACGCCGCGGCCTCACCACTACCGCTGCGTCTGCGCATACTCGATCTCCGGCCGCAACTCGACCGGCGCGCCGAGGTTCCACAATGCCCAGTGCAGCTCCATGTCGGCGTTGCGCAGCATCATCTCGATCTGCGGTGCATCGCAATCCACCATCGCGGCCCGGATCAGGGCTCGCGCCGCCTCTATCTTCGCGATCCGTTCTTCCATGCGCATCGGGTCTCTCCTCATCGGTCGAGCGCGCGGCGGAAATCCTTCGGCCGCTGGTCGATGATCCGCTTGGTCTTAAGCTCGTAGCGCGGCAGGCTCTCCGGCGGCACCGCCACGGTCTTGAGCCGGACGTGCAGCGCCTTGTGGATGTGGTCGCTCAACCGCCGCTCGATGGCTTCCCAGGCTGCGCGGTCGCTCGCCAGCGACTTGACCGGCTCGAAGCGGATCGTCATCACGTCGTTCTCGTCCTCGCGCGTGAGCAGGAGCTCGTAGGAATTGCTCACCTCCGGAATCTGGCCGATCAGGTGCTCGACCGCGGTCTGGTAGACGTTGGTGCCGCGCACGGTGACCATGAAGTCGGTGCGCCCGAGCACCGATCCCTCGAACTTGACCCAGGTGCGACCGCAAGAGCAGCTCGAGCGGCGCCGCACGAGGTCGTGGCTGCGGTAGTTGAGCAGCGGCTGGGCGGCGTTCGAGAAGCTGGTGATCACGTTCTCGCCGATCTCGCCGTCGCCGACCTCCTGCAGAGTCTGGGGGTCGATCGACCAGGTGAAATCGTTGATCTCGTTCACATGAACGCCGTCGCCGTTCGGGCAACCGGGCGCGAAGGCGTCGACCTCGGCGATGCCGAGCAGCTCGCCCGCCGTGGCGCCCCACGCGTCCTCGATCTGCTGGCGCATCGCCGGCAGCGCGGTCGGGCCGGGCTCGCCGGCGTGGTAGGTGAACTTGATCGATGAAGTCGCGACGTCGATCCCCATCTCGGCCGCGACCGCAGCCATGCGCAGCGCGAAGGTCGGGGTCGAGATGAGCACCGTCGGGCGCATGCGCACGATCGCCTGGATGTGGCCCTTGGTGTCCAGCCCGCCGCCGGAGATCACGCGGCAGCCGAGGCGTCGTGCGCCCCAGTAGGCGCTCCAGAAGCCGGCGAAATTCCCCCAGCCGAAAGCGAAATAGAACGTGTCGCTCGGCCGGATGCCGAGCGCCCAGTAGCCGCACGCCCAGGACTCGCCGTAGCGCACGGTGTCGTACATCGAGTACGGAATCGCGAGCGGCTTGCCGGTCGAGCCGGAGGTCTCGCAGTGGTGCACGATGAAGTCGTCGGGCAAAGCGGCGGTCGGACCGTAGGGCGGCGACTCGAGCTGCTCGTCGATGAACTCGCTCTTGTCGGTGAGCGGCACCTTGCGCTTGAAGTCCTCGAGGCTGCGGACGTCGCCGGGCTTCAACCCGACCGAGTCGAACTTCCGGCGGTAGAAGGGGCTACGCTCGTAGGCGTAGTGAACGAGCTTCTGCAGCCGCTGCAGGTGCAGCGCGTCGAGCTGCGCGCGCGGCATGGTCTCGATGTACGCATTCCAGTACCTGCTCTCGCGCGCTGGCTTGCCGAGGGCGTGGCTCACTGCATCCGTCATTGCTTCTCCTCCTTCGGTCGGCAGCTCGACGGTGCCGGTGCATGCCGTCGCACCGCGAGCACCGCCCAAGCTACGGGCACGGGGCGCAACTGCGTTTGATCTGGATCACGCAATTGCGCCGGCAAAGTGCGGTTGCGCCGGTAGCCGCAGTTTAATACTATCCAACCAGTATGTGGCGGTCCGGCCGGCCCGACCTCGCCGCGCATCGCTTCGGTCGGGCCGGCCGGCTGCGGCACATCGGCGAGCGGCGCCCGCGCAGCCGGGCGGTGCGCCTCCCGGGCGAGACAGGAGTGCAAATGGACTATCAGCGATACCGCGCGCTGCGCGTGAACCGGGTGGAACCCGGGATCCTCGAGCTGGTGATGGGCGAAGAGGGCAGCAGGCTCTCGACCGCGGGGGTCGACCTGCACCGCGAGCTGAGCGAGATCTGGCTGGACATCGACCGCGACCCGGAGACGCGCGTCGCGATCATCCGTGGCGCCGGAAAGGGATTCTCGGCGGGCGGCGACCTCGCCATGGTCGAGGCGGTGGCCGACGATTTCGCCGTCCGCGCGCGCGTCTGGCGCGAGTCGCGCGATCTCGTCTACAACCTCATCAATTGCAGCAAGATGGTGGTCTCGGCCATGCACGGCCCGGCGGTCGGGGCCGGGCTCGTGTGCGGGTTGCTCGCCGATGTCCCGATTGCGGCGCGCGACGCGCGCATCATCGACGGACACACCCGGCTCGGCGTCGCCGCCGGCGACCACTCGGCGATCGTATGGCCGCTGCTCTGCGGCATGGCGAAGGCCAAGTACTACCTGCTGCTGTGCGAAGCGGTGAGCGGCGTCGAGGCCGAGCGCATCGGGCTGGTCGCGCTCGCCTGCGAGGAGGGCGAGCTGCGCGACAAGGCCCTGGAGGTGGCGCGCAAGCTCGCCGCCGGCGCGCAGTCGGCGCTGCGCTGGACCAAGTGGAGCCTCAACAACTGGCTGAGGATGGCCGGGCCGACCTTCGATGCGTCGCTCGCGCTCGAGTTTCTAGGCTTCACCGGCCCGGACGTGCGCGAGGGAATCGCCTCGCACCGCGAAAAGCGGCGACCCCACTTCACCGGTCCGGCGCCGGAGTGAGGCGGGCGCCCGCGCGCGGTCGCGCACGGGGCTCTGCCGCAGGGTCAGCAGGCCTCCCCCTCGGAGCGTTCCCTAGGCGTGGGGGTTGCCGGATGCGAGCAGCGTCACCGGCAGGTCGAGCCGCCGGATCGTCTCGGCGAGCTTGGCTGCCGCGGCGGGCCGCGCAAAGCCGTCGCGCCACGCGAGCGCCACGCGGCGCATCGGCACCGGCGGCGCGAACGCGATCACCTTGACGAGCGGATCGGCGTAGCGCTCGGTCACGGCGCTGGCGGGCAGCACGGTGACGCCCACGCCCGAGGCGACCATGCTGCGCAGGGTCTCGAGCGAGTTGCCCTGTCGCCCGGGCGGCGGCGGGCGCGAGAACTCCCGGCAGGCGTCGAGCACCTGGTCGCGCAGGCAGTGGCCGACCGGCAGCAGCAGGAGCTCCGCCAGGTCGAGCTCGTCGGCCGCGACCGCGCGCCGCTTCGCCAACGGGTGACCGCGCGGCGCGACGACGTGAAACGCCTCGTCGTAGAGCGCACGTGCGACGACGCCGGGCTCATCGAACGGCAGCGCGATGACGACCACGTCGAGCTCGCCACGCTTCAGCAGATCGGCGAGCGCGGCAGTCGTGTTCTCCTCGATGTCGAGCGGCATGGCGGGCGCCACACGCTTGAGCGCCGCGACCAGCTTCGGCAGCAGGTAGGGCGCAACGGTGTGGATCACGCCGAGCCGCAACACCCCTTCGAGAGGGTTGCGCCGCTGGCGCGCGAGCGCGGCGACGCGCGCGGCCTCATCGAGCGCGCGGCTAGCCTGCGCGACGATCTCGGCGCCGATCGGCGTCACCGTCACCCCGCGCTTGCCGCGCTCGAATAGCTTCACCCCGAGCTCGTCCTCCAGCTTCGCCACCGAGGCCGAGAGGCTCGGCTGGCTGACGTAACAGCGCCCGGCGGCGCGGCCGAAGTGGCGCTCCTCGGCCACGGCGACGACGTATTTCAGCTCGGTGAGGGTCACGGCAGCAGGCTCGGCTTAACGATAGGCAGTTCCTATCTCCGGCATCGTAACAAAGTATTTGGCACGGCGTGCGCGCGCCGCTAGATTGGCGCTCATCGCGAATCGCCGACTCTTTCATGGAGACAGCAATGCAAAGCATGGAAGGAAGCAGGGTCCCGCAGGTCACTTTCCGCACCCGCGTGAACAACGAGTGGTCGAGCATCTCGACCGACGAGCTCTTCCGCGGCAAGACGGTGGTGGTGTTCTCGCTGCCGGGCGCGTTCACCCCGACCTGCTCGTCGACCCACCTGCCGCGCTACAACGAGCTCGCGCCGGCATTCTTCGCCAACGGCGTCGACGCGATCGCGTGCGTGTCGGTCAACGACCCGTTCGTGATGAGCGAGTGGGCGAAGGACCAGGAATGCGGCAACATCATGCTTCTGCCGGACGGCAACGGCGAGTTCACCGAGAAGATGGGGATGCTGGTCGACAAGGCCGACCTCGGTTTCGGCAAGCGCTCGTGGCGCTACTCGATGCTGGTGCGCGACGGCGCGATCGAGAAGATGTTCATCGAGCCGCACAAGCCCGGCGACCCGTTCGAGGTGTCGGACGCCGACACGATGCTCGCCTACGTCAACCCGCGGGCGAGAAAGCCCGACCAGGTCGCGATCCTCACCCGCGAGAGCTGCAGCTTCTGCGCCAAGGCGAAGCAGCTGCTCTCCGAGCTCGGTTACGACTACGCCGAGGTGCCGCTCGACCACAAGGTGCGCACGCGCGCGGTGGGCGCCATCACCGGCCGCGGCACGGTGCCGCAGGTCTTCATCAATGGCGAGCACATCGGCGGATGGGAGGAGCTCCAGCGCTGGGCGAAGAAAGCCGCCTGAACTCCGTGTTGTCTCGCCGCGGCCGGCGCGGTGACAACGCCCGCGCCGCCTGACCGCCGGCTGCCGCGGCCGCCTGCCGCAAGGTGCGTACGAGCGCGCCCTGCGCGTCGCGAACCTTGCCCGTCTCCGGCGAGTGCCATCGAGACGTGGGATCGCGGGCTCTGAAGACCAGGCTCAGCGTGACGTGGCGACTGCGGCAGCGCGGCCGTCGTGACCGGAGGGTTGTGCGCACGGCGCAGCGCGACGCCGGGCGGGAGCGGGTGACGCTACCGCAGCCGGCGCAGCGCGCGGCGCCCGCGCGACCGATCGGTCCCGGCTCAGGCGAGCGTCTTGACGAACCCGAGGCGCCCAGAGTGCTCGAAGCCGACGCTGTAGAGGAAACCGAGCAGCGCGAAGTTGTCGCGCGAGACGATCGTCTCTACCCGCTCGACGCGCAGCGCCTGCAGGTTGACGAACAGCTGCGAGAGCAGCGCATGGCCGACGCCGTGGTGCGCGTAGTCCGGATCGACCGCGATCGTATCGAGCACGGCGACCGGTTCGGTCCGGCCGAAGTCGCCGAAGTCGGCGCGCGCGGCGACGAACCCGGCGACGATGCCGTCGACGCGTGCGGTGAGCGATACGCGCACCGCCGAATCGTTCAACGCCTCGTCGACGAGCTGGCGAACGAACGCGGCACGGTCCTCTCCGGTGACGCGCCGGTCGATGCGCACGAGATCGGGCAGCTCGTCGGCGGTCAGCGTGCGCACGTCGCCCGTGTCGCGCGCGAGCGCCTCGAAGTCGTTCGGCTGCTGCGCGCCGTAGTTGATCTCGCGCGACCAGCGTGCGGGCTCGGCGGGCGCCTCGGCACCGCCCGCGGCGAGCGCGCCGGTCTGCACCGGACAGTCGACGACGATGTAGCGGCCGAGCTCGAATCCGGCGTGGTCGAGGAAGCGCAACATGTCGTGACGCTTCCATGCCGCGCTCGTGCGGATTTCTCGCACCCCTGCCGGCGCGCCGCGTTTTCGAGCGCCTCGATGAGCGCGGTGCCCACGCCGCGGCCTTGGGCGCCCTTGGCTGCCGCCATCATCTCGAGCAGGAATGCCGGCGCCGTGCGGCCGAACTCGCCGTGCAGTCTCCGGGCGAGCACGAAGCCCGCAAGCCCGCGCGGCCCTTCCACCGCGAAGTGCACGTGCAGCGCCGGCTGCTGGAGCGCCGCTTGCAGGCGGCGCTCGTAGTACGCGCGGCGCGAGCGGCCCATCACCGCCTGGTCGATGGCGACCACCGCCTCGAGGTCAGCCGCCGCGAGCTTGCGCACCGCGGCCGCACGGGGCGGCGGCGCGCGCCGGGCGCTGCTGCGCGGCGTGACGCGCGCCGGCTGGGCGCCGCCGGTCGCGCGCGGCGCGGTGCGGCGGATCGACGGGATGCCTTGGCGGCGGGCACCGGCGCGCGCCGGCTGCGGGACTTGGCTTTCGCCCGGGTCGAACCTTTGCTTGGAGCCTTGGCCACGGTCGCCTCCTCTACGCGCATTGTGACGCTTCCGGCCGGATCGGTCGCACCACGCCGAGCTTCAAGTAATTTGGTACCATAATACCGGTTTACGCCCCTGTCAAGGCGGGTGTCACCGCGCTCGATCTGTCCCTTCCGGGGGTAATTTGTATTATCGTACTGGTATGCCGATTTCGCCGACCGCCGCGCATCCCGCGCCACAACCGCGCGTGCGGCCGATGCAGGCCGGCGACCTCGATCGGATCGTCGCCATCGACGCCGAGGTGACCGGCGTACGCAAGACCGACTACTGGTACGAGATGTTCCACCGCTACGGCACGCGCGGCGGCCGGCAGCGCTTCTTCTTCGTCGCCGAGTACGACCGCGGACCCGAGGGTTTCGTCATCGGCGAGGTGCGCGACTGGGAGTTCGGCGAGCCGCCCTGCGGCTGGGTGTTCGGGATCGCCGTGCGGCCCGAGGCGCGGCTCGCCGGCGTCGCCGCGCGGCTGCTCGATGCGATGTGCGCCGCGTTCCGCAGCGCCGGGGTCACCAAGGTGCGCACGCTGATCAGGCGCGACAACCAGCTCGTCCTTTCGTTCTTCCGCAGCCAGGGGATGATGGCGGCGCCGTTCATCGCGCTCGAGCTCGACACCGGCTGATGATGAAGCTGCAGAAGAGCACCAGCCTCGCCCTCGTCAGCGTGCTCGAGGCGGCCGCCAATCCCGAGCGGCAGGTCGCCGCCGCGGAGATCGCCGAGAAATACGACGTCTCGCCGCACCACCTCGCCAAGGTCCTGCGCGATCTCGGCCGAGCCGGCATCATGGAGTCGGCGCGCGGCGTGGGCGGCGGCTACCGCTTCACCGGCAACGCTCGACGCCTCACGCTGATGGACGTGATCGAGATCTTCGAGGACATCAGCGGCCGCGCGGGCGACGAGGAGCGGATCGCCGCAACCGCCGAGGACCGCGCGCTCGGCCGCGTCCTCGCCGAGATCGACGAGATCGCGCGCGCAACGTTCCGCTCGATCACCATCGACACCATGCTGAAGCTCGTCGAGCGCGAACGCCGCGCCGCCGGCGAGGCCGCCGCGGCCGCCACGGTCTGATGAGACCGGCGGCGGACACACGCCGCCTCCGCGGCCCCTCGCGACCGACCGGACCGCGCGCGAGGGGCGCCGCCGAGGTTGCTTAACCCGCATCAAGGCCGGCCGACGAGGTCTGCGCGAGCATCGGCGCTGCGCCCGTCTCCGCGCCGGCGCCTCAACGACGGAGGATGCATGACAACGCCGCGCCCCGGCGAGCTCAAGCTCAAGCACCTGTTTCAGCCCGGCAGCATCGGCCGCTTCGCGACGGCGAATCGGGTCAAGTACGGCGCCTGCTGCGTCTCGAACTACAACACCCGCGACGGCTTCATCACCGCGCGCGAGCTTGCGCGCATGCGGGTGATCGCGCAGACCGGGTGCGGCATCATCACCAACCAGGGCGCCTACCCGGATCCGCTCGGCGAGGGCAAGGCGTACTTCCGCCAGGTCGCCATCCACGACGACAAGTTCCTGCCCGAATTCGAGAGGATCGCAGGCTATATCCGCGACGCGGGCGCGATCGGCATCCAGCAGATCCTGCACGCCGGACGCTACGGCGGCATCGACCTCGGCTACTGTGTGCAGCCGTCCGACGTGCCGCAGACGCTGCCGCACTTCCGGCCCCCGCGCGTGCTGACCAAGGAGGAGATCCGCGACGTCGTGCGTCAGCACGCCGATGCGGCAAAGCGCTCGATCAAGGCGGGCTTCCATGGCACCGAGGTGACGAGCTTCATGGGCTATCTCCTCGCCACGTTCAACTCGAAGTTCACCAACCAGCGCGCCGACGAGTACGGCGGCTCGCTCGAGAACCGCGGGCGCTTCATGCGCGAGCTGATCGACGCGATCAAGCAGGCGACGCCCGACCACCCGCTCGTCGTGCGGCTGAACGGCGCCGAGCTGATGGACCGCTGGGGCGGCAACACCGAGGAAGAGTGCTTCGAGCTGATGCAGCAGGCGGGCGCCTGCGGCGTCGACATGATCAGCGTCACGGTCGGTTGGCAGGAGGCGCCGGAATCCTCGATCGGGCGCGACATTCAGCCGGGCCACTGGAACTACCTGGCGGCGCGGGCCAAGAAGCTGCTGCCCGACGTGCCGATCACGTTCGGCGTCCGGCTGCCCGACCCGCGCATGGCCGACCGCTGCATTGCCGATGGCGAGTTCGACTTCTGGGAGGTCTGCCGGCCGCTGCTCGCCGATCCCGAGCTCGTGCACAAGGCCGCCGAGGATCGGCTCGACGAGACGCGCCGCTGCATCGGCTCGCTCAACTGCCTCTCGCGCCTGTTCCGCGACTTGCCCTACACGTGCACCATGAATCCGGCGCTCGGCCACGAGGTCGAGCCCGAGTATCACGTCACGCCCGCGGCGGTGCAGAAGCGCGTGATGGTGATCGGCGCCGGCCCCGCCGGCATGGAATGCGCGATCACCGCCGCGAAGCGCGGCCACCGGGTGACGGTGTTCGAGAAGTCCGGCCGCGTCGGCGGCAACCTCGTCGGCTACGCGGCGCGCGACCTCGCGCGGCCCGACGACCTGCAAAGCGTGGTGCGCCACTACGAGCTGATGGCGGCGAAGCTCGGCATCGAGCTCAAGCTCGGCGCCGAGGTCGATGCGAAGCTGATGCGCGGCATCCTGCACCAGTACGATGTCGCCGTCGTCGCCATCGGTGCGCGCATCGACCGCGAGGCGCTCCGTGCCATCGAGGGGCACGAGCGCATCCTCGACGGCCTGGCGGTCGCGCAGGGCGCGGTGCCGACCGGTGCGCGGGTGGTCGTGATCGGCGGCGGCAAGGTCGGTCTCACCGTCGCCGAGTCGCTGCGCAAGGGCGGCGCCGAGGTCACCGTCGTCGAGGCCGCCAAGCGCATCGCGGGCGACGTCATGCCCTCGTTCAAATGGCGCCACACCGCCTGGGTCGACGAGCTCGGGGTGGAGACACTCACCTCGAGCCGGGTGACGCGCGTGACGGCCGAGGGCTGCACGGTGGTGAGCGCGAAAGGCGAGGAGCGCCTGGTCCCGGCCGACACCGTGATCGCGACCGCGCCGCGCCGCGCGAACCAGGAGCTCTTCCACGAGCTCGAGTGGATGATCGACGAGCTGCACGGCTGCGGCGACGCGCTCATTCCGCGCGGCCTCGACGCGGCGATCCACGAGGGCTACCGTCTCGGCGTGCGGATCTAGCGGCATGAGCGGGGGCAGCCACGAAACGGGCACCCTGGCCGCCGGCGCCGAGGCGATGCTCGCCGACATCGCCGCCTGGCAGCGCATGCTCGACCGGCACGCGGAGCTCTTCGCCGAGCTCGCGCCAGGCGCGCGCATCGGCATCCTGCCCCGCGAGGCGACCGGATTCGCCCCCGGCCGGCAACCGGCCGGCTGGCGCGAGGCGCGCTTCGGCCCGAGCGGTGCGCCGATGCTCGCGTGGGAGGCCGCAGACGGAGGCATGCGCGCCGCTTGCGAGCGCGTCGGCGGCTTCGCCGACGCGCGCGCCGATTTCCTGCTGCTCGCCGACCGCCAGTCGATCGCGGAAGCCCATGCGGCTCTCGACGGCGACGCGCTCGCCCGGCTCAAGCGGCGGATCCGGCGCGGCGACGTCATGCTCTGCACCTTCCGCACCCGCGCCGAGCTGGCCGCCGCCGGCTACGAGGATTTCCTCGATTCGCTCGGCCTCGCTTTCATGGGCGCGTGCCGGTGATCTTCGCCAATCCGGCCGGCGCGCCCGAGCTCGCGTGCGACGAGTGCGGCTGCCGCTGGTTCGACCGCCTGACCGACGGCGGCGCCGACCGCTGCTACGAGTGCGGGACGCCGGTGCCGGAGGCCGAGCGCGCGGCCTTCCGCGCGGCGCTCGAGGCCTTCGCCCGGGGCCGGCACGCGCCGGGCAACCCGCCATCCGACGCTGAAGACCCGCGGCGCGAGCGCTAGTAGTATTGTTTTCGGCGCCCCTCCGCGCCGCAGGCGACCATGCGAACCGCGATCCTCGGCGCCGGCCCCGCCGGCCTCTTCCTCGCGCTGCTCCTCAAGCGGCGGCGCCCGCACGCCGAGGTGCTCGTCCTCGAGCAGAATCCGCGCGGCGCGACCTTCGGCTTCGGCGTGGTGTTCTCCGACGGCGCGCTGGAGTTCCTGCGCGCGGGCGAGCCGGAGATCTTCGCGCTGCTCGAGCGCGAGATGGAACACTGGCCCGAGCAGAAGATCGTGCACCGGGACGAGTCCATCATGATCGATGGCAACGGCTTCTCGGCGATCGGCCGGCTGCGGCTGCTCTCGACGCTCGAGCGGCTGTGCGAGGCGGCCGGCGTGCACGTCGAGCACGGCCGCACGGTCGGCGCGCTCGCCGAGCTCGCCGGCTTCGATCTGGTGGTCGCCGCCGACGGCGTGAATTCGATGGTGCGTCGGTCGCTCGCCGAGCGGCTGCGGCCGCGCATCCGCCACCTCACGAATAAGTTCGCGTGGTACGGGACCGCGCAGCCGTTCGACTGCCTGACACTCACGTTCCGCGCGAGCGAGCACGGCCACTTCGTCGCCCATCACTACCGCTACGCCCCGGACATCAGCACGTTCATCGTCGAGTGCGATGCGGCGACCTGGTACCGCGCCGGGCTCGATCGCATGACCGACGAGCAGAGCCGGCTCTACTGCGAGCGCGTGTTCTCGCCCGACCTCGACGGGCGGCCGCTCATCTCCAACCGCTCGCTCTGGCGCAACTTCCCGCTCCTGTGGACGCCGCAGTGGACCGACGGCAACGTGGTCCTGATCGGGGACGCCGTGCGCACCGGGCATTTCTCGATCGGGTCGGGCACGCGGCTCGCGATGGAGGACGCGATCGCGCTCGCAGCCGCGCTCGACGCCCACGACGGCGACATCGGCGCGGGCCTCGCCGCCTTCGAGCGCGCGCGCAAGCCGATCGCCGGGAAGATCGTCGAAGCCGCGAACGCGAGCTCGTTCTGGTACGAGCGCATCGCCGAGAAGATGGCGCTCGCGCCGTGGCGGCTCGCCTACGACTACATGACCCGCAGCGGCCGCATGAGCGACGAGCGGCTGCGCGCGGAGGCGCCGCGCTTCATGGCGCACGTCGACCGCGAGCGCGCCGCCGATCCGCGCGTCGCGCATCCTGAGCGATACGAAGACCCGTGCGGCGCCGGCACGCCCGGCGCGCGCGAGATCGGCTGGCGCGTTCCCGCGCGCTACAACGCGTCGCGCATCCTGTTCGACAACCTCGCCGCCGGCCGCGGCGACAAGGCCGCCGTGCTCTGCGAGCACCGCGCGCTCACCTACGGCGAGCTCGCCGGGCTAGCATGCCGCGTCGGCAATGGGCTCGCCGCGATGGGGCTCGCGCGCGGCAGCCGCGTGCTGCTCCTGATGCTCGACACCCCCGAGTACGTGGCGGCGATCTTCGGCGCGATGCGCGCGGGCTTCGTGCCGGTGCTCGTCAATACGCTCTCGCCCGCCGATCTGGTCGCCTACTACGTCGCCGACAGCGGCGCGGAAGCAGCGATCGCGCACGGCTCGCTCGCGCATCTTCTCGCTCACCCGGACGCGCGCGCGGGCCGCCTGCGCAGCCTGGTCGTCGTCAGCGAGGGCGAACCTCCGCCGCTCGAGCTGGTCGACGTGCAGCGCTGGGACGCATGGATCGCCGCCGCAAGCCCCGCGCTCGACGAGACCGAGACCCACCCCGACGAGATGGCGTTCTGGATGTACAGCTCCGGCAGCACCGGCCGGCCGAAGGGCGTCGTGCACCTGCACCACGACGCCCCGTACACGCACGAGTCATACGGCAGACGGGTGCTCGGCATACGCGAGTCCGACGTCGCGTTCTCGCCGCCGAAGATCTTCTTCGCGTACGGCTTCGGCAACGCGATCACCTTTCCGCTGTCGGTGGGCGCGACCGTCGTGCTGCATCCAGGCCGGCCCGATCCCGAGGCGGTGCTCGACGCGATCGAGCGGCACCGCCCGACGATTCTGTTCGGACTGCCGACGCTGTACAACGCGCTGATCGCGTTCCCCGGCTCCGAGCGCCGCGACCTCTCCAGCCTGCGCCTGTGCGTCTCGGCCGCCGAGACGCTCTCGCAGGAGATGTTCGCCGAATGGGCGCGCCGCTACGGCCTGCGCATCGTCGAGGGGGCTCGGCTCGACCGAGGTGCTGCACATCTACCTCTCCAACCGGGTCGACCGCCAGAAGCCCGGAGCAACCGGCGCGCGCGTGCCCGGCTACGAGATCAAGCTCTGCGATCCCGACGGGCGCGAAGTGCCGGCCGGCGAGCCCGGTATCATGTGGGTGCGCGGCGACTCGAGCGCGCCGTTCTACTGGAACCGCCCGGACAAGACGCGCGAGACCATGCGCGAGGCGTGGATCTACACCGGCGACCGGTTCCGCATGGACGCCGACGGGTTCTACTGGTTCGAGGGTCGCGCCGACGACTTGGTGAAGGTGAGCGGCCAGTGGGTGCTTCCGCTGGAGGTCGAGCGCGCGCTGGCCGAGCACCCGGCAGTGCGCGAGTGCGCGGTGCTCGCGGTCGAGGACGAGCGCCGGCTGATGACGCTGAAGGCGTTCGTCGCGCTGCGACCCGGGCACGAGGCCGGCCCGAAGACGACCCGCGCGCTGCAGGACTTCGTCAAGCGCGCCCTGGTGCCGTTCAAGTACCCGCGCACCATCGAGTATCTCGGCGAGCTGCCCAAGACCGGCACGGGCAAGATCGACCGGCAACGGCTGAAGCGCGGCGGCTGAGCCGCGCCGTCTGCCCGCGAGGGCGAAGGCGAGCCGATGGGCGGTTCGGGCCTTGTGCGGCGGTCGGCGAATAGCGGGTGGTTCGTGCCCCCGGTCGTGTGTTGACTGGCCGCCGCGAACCGGGACCCTCAGGCGGGCAGTTGTGGCCGCGGGCGCCGGCCGGGCGGAGCCGCTGACGCCTCCGAGAGGCACGTTGTGCGACCGCGTAGCGCTCGCGCGGGTCTTGATCTTCCGACGGTCTGCTACCGCTTCCGGGTCGTGCCAGCTCCCCGGCGGATCGACGAGCGCGTCGGCCGCCGCCGGGCCCCACGACTCCGGTGCGTACTCGGCGACCGCAGCGGCATGCTCGAGCAGCGGCTCGACGATGCGCCACGCCGCCTCCACCTCGTCCTGCCGCGCGAACAGCAGATGGTCGCCGGCGATCGCCGCGCCGAGGAGCAGGTCGTACGGCTCGACCTGGCGCGCCGCGTCGCGGCAGGCGAACAGCTCGACGTTCTCGCTCGCACCGCGCCCGCCCGCGGCGAGCACCGTCGCGCCGAGCGCGATCTCCATGTTCGGACCCATGCGGAAGCGGAAGTGGTTGGGCGCGCCGGCGTCGAACTCGCGCCCCGAGAAGCGCCGCTGCGGCGGGCGCTTGAGCGTCACCAGCACCTCGGTCGCGGTCACCGCCAGGCGCTTGCCGGCGCGCACGAAGAACGGGACGTCCTGCCAGCGCCACGAGTCGAGGTGCATGCGCAGCGCCGTGAAAGTCTCGACGCGCGAATCCGGCGCGACGCCCTGCTCGGCGCGGTATCCGGCGTACTGACCGCGCACCACCTCGTGCTCGGCAGGCGGGCGGATCGACTTCAACACCCGCGCCTTCTCGTCGCGGAAGGCCTCCATGTCGGGGCCGACCGGGGGCTCCATCGCGAGCAGCGCGACGACCTGCAGCAGGTGGTTCTGCACGACGTCGCGGATCGCGCCGGCCTCCTCGTAGAACCTGCCGCGCCCGGCGACGCCGAAGCGCTCGGCCATCGTCACCTCGACCCGCGCGACATAGTTGCGGTTCCAGATCGGCTCGAGAAAGCTGTTGCCGAACCGGAAGTACAGGATGTTCTGCACCGTTTCCTTGCCGAGGTAATGGTCGATGCGGAAGATCGACTCCTCGTCGAAGACCGCGTGCAGCGTGCGGTTGAGCGACCGGGCCGAGGCCAGATCGCGCCCGAACGGCTTCTCGAGCACGACGCGCGCGCCGCGGCCGCAGCCCGACCGGCCGAATCCCTCGACCACGACCGGGAAGAGGCTCGGCGGGATCGCGAGATAGTGCACCGGCCGCTGCGCGTCGCCGAGCGCCTCGCGCAGCCGGTCGTAGACCGCCGGGTCGGTGTAGTCGCCCGCGACGTAGCGCAGCCGCTCCGCGAGCGCGCCGAAGGCGCGCTCGTCCACGCCGCCGCCGTGCTCGGCAATGCTCTCTCGTGCGCGCGCGAGCAGGCGCTCGCGGCCCCAGCCCTCCCGCGCGACGCCGACCACCGGCAGCGCGAGGGCGCCGCGCTTCGCCATGGCGTGCACGCTCGGAAAGATCTTCTTGTAGGCGAGATCGCCGGTGATGCCGAAAAGCACCAGTGCGTCGGCGCGCTGCTTCTCCATGCCGCTCAGCCCTTCTCCTTGCCGCCCTGCGCCCGGCCGCCCTGCTCACGCCCGTTTTCTTCGTGGCCGCCGAACTGGAAGCGCATGGCCGAGAGCACCTGGTTCGCGAAGCCGGCGTTGCCGCGCGAACTGAAGCGCTCGTACAGCGCTGCGGAGAGCACGGGCGCCGGCACGCCCTCGTCGATCGCCGCCTGCAGCGTCCAGCGGCCCTCGCCCGAATCGGACACGCGGCCGCCGAAGCGCTCGAGCGCCGGGTCGTCCGCGAGCGCCGCCGCGGTGAGATCGAGGAGCCAGGAGCCGATCACGCTGCCGCGACGCCAGACCTCCGCCACCGCGGCGAGGTCGAAGTCGTAGCGGTAGAGCTCGGGCTCGCGCATCGGTGTCTCTTCCGCGCTCGCCGCGCGCGCGGCCTTGCCCGCGTTCGCGTGCCGCAGGACGTTGAGGCCCTCGGCATACGCGGCCATCAGCCCGTACTCGATGCCGTTGTGGATCATCTTCGCGAAGTGGCCGGCGCCAGGACCGCCGCAGTGGAGATACCCGCGCTCGCCCGCAGTCGGCGCGCCCGTGCGGCCGGGTGTGCGCGCGGCGGCCTCGACACCGGGCGCGAGCGCGGCGAACGCCGGATCCAGCCGCGCCACCGCCTCGGCGTCGCCGCCGATCATCAGGCAGTAGCCGCGCTCGAGGCCCCACACGCCGCCGCTCGTGCCGACGTCGACGAACCGCAGGCCCGCGGTCGCGAGCGATCGCGCGCGGCGGATGGCGTCGCGGTAGTGCGAGTTGCCGCCGTCGATCACCGCATCGCCCTTTGACAGGTGCGGAACGAGCCCGTCCACCACCTGGTCCACCAGACCCGCGGGCACCATCATCCATACCGCGCGCGGCCGGGCGAGCTTGCCGGCGAGCGCAGCGAGCGAGTGCGCAGGCGTCGCGCCTTCGTGGGCAAGTCGTTCGACGGCCTCGGAAGAGACGTCGTGCACGACGCACTCGTGTCCGGCGCGCATCAGCCGGCGCACCATGTTCGCCCCCATCCGACCCAGCCCGATCATCGCGATCTGCATGCGTCACCTCGCTTTGCATCGCCCCGCCATGCACCGTCCCCTGGCCGGGCGGCGCCACCGCCCCGGCGCGCGCAAAGCGCAGGCGCTGCGCGTCACGCAGCGCACAGCGTCGCGCCAGGGCAATGGTACGCGCCTTGCGCGCGCGAGGATGCGCGCGCGTTGCGGTTCAGGCGGCGTTGGCGGCCGCGGCCTGCGCGAGCGTCGCGCGGTAGGCGCGCGCGACGGCGATGAGATTGCGCAGCAGCAGCGCCATGGAGGCCGCGAGCGCGAGCCCGCCCGGGTACGCGAGAACCGGCCACCACGGCGCAGCCAGCAGGAGCGCGAGCGCGGCGAGATGCGCGCGGAACTGAGCGCGCTGCGCCGCCTCGGCAAGGATCTTGCGCATATGCGGAACGCTCGCGCGGCCGGCGACCGTGGTTTGCAGGTGGAACCAGGAGAGGAACGGGGCGATCTTGTACAGCATGCCGTTGATCACCGAAAGCGCGACGCCGGCGACCGCCACCACGCCGAGGAACACGTCGAACCCCGCCGGCACCCGGTCGGGGGCGAGCAGCAGCGCCGCCCAGCAGAGCGCAGCGACGAGGAGCGAGGCCATGCCGACGCGCCAGAAGTCGAGCGTGACGTCGGCCTGCCGGCGGCGCCGCTTACGCTGCAGGTCGAGCGTGACGAGCGCGAACGCGACGTACGCCGCGCCGAGCACGAGCGCGAGCCCCGTGGCGAGCGTCGCACCCGCCTCGCCCAGCGCCACCTGTGCCGCCGACCACAGCACGAGCAGCGCGAAGATCGACCACGTGAGCCACTGCGTGAGCGGGCCCGGATACGCAGGGGTCATCTGGAACATCGGCACGACCTGGTAGCCGACCCCGATCACCAGCACCCCGATCCAGCCGAGCAGCCCCCACGCGGGATGCAGCTCGTGGAAGGCGGAGCTCGGCAGCGCAAGCCCCCATCCGAGACTCGCGGCGAGCGTCGCCCCCAGCGCGACCGCGGCCGCGAGCGCGACGGTCGCCAGCCCCATGACGCCCACCGTCGTGTTCCAGGCGCGAACCCGCGCAAGGCTCGTCACCACCGCGGCAACGAAGACGGCGAAGCCGAAGCCGAGCGCCACAACCGCGGCACGCAGCAGGAGCGGCCGCAGGAGCAGGAATCCGAGGGCGAGCGCGAGCGTACCGAGCACCAGCAGGACATGGGTGATCCGCGCGACCGCTCGCGGCGCCGGCATCGGCGCGCCCACCAGCACCGGCAGCATCTGCATCATGGCGCCGATCATGGTCGAGGCCATGACTCCGAGCGTCAGCAGGTGGGTGGCAGCCAGCGCAGCCGGCGTCCAGCGCGAGGCGAAGAGGTCCGGGCCCTGCCATAGGAGGAGCGCGGCGCAGGCGAGCCCGAACAGCGGCGCCGTGAGGAAGAAACGGAACGGCACCGAGAGCGGCGGTGCCTGCTCGAAGCTCAGTCCGGGCTGGAGCATGTGCCTCCGGCACCCTGGCGGCGCGGCGCCCGCTCCGCACCCCGCACTGGCGTGCGCCGTGTCAGGCTGCGGCGACCTCGTCGAAGCGTCCGAGCAGCATGTCCGCCTCGCCGCCGAGGTGCTGGTCCATCATGCGGTAGAGCACCTGCTCTTCCTTGATGTTGTGCTGCTGCATCAGGACATTCAGCGTCTCGGCCTGGCCGAGGTATTCGTCGGTGTCCTTCGCGGCGACCGCCGACTTGAGCGCCGCGAGGACTCCGCGCATCTGCTCGTGCTCCTCGCGCATCACGTAGGTCGGCCCGCCGTCCATCCCGGTGCGCTCCTCGAACGCGGGAAAGAGCACCGCTTCCTCCATCTCGAAGTGGTGCGCCATACCTTTCGCGAACGCGTCGAACTCGCGCGCGGCGGCGCTCCAGTCGCCGTCACCGGCCGCCGCCTCGGCAGCAGCGAAATGCGCGTCGCACGACTTGTGGTGCCGCGACATGAATTCCTCGATGCTCGCCATGGCGCCCTCCGGATCTCGGTTGGTCGGACCGCTCGATTCTTGCGACGCGTCGGCCGCGCATCTTTGATGAATCTTAAACTGCGCCGGCCGCCGCCGGACGCCGCAGCGCGGCGGGCCGCGCGACGTGACCGAGATCAAAGTATTGCTGCCTCACGTCGGGGCGACCCGCCGCGCTGATCCCCTAGCGCCGTACGGGTCTTTCCGCCTCGAGCCAGGCAGCCGCGGTGCGCTCCCCGTGGCCCGAGACCGGGGCGATGGGCAACGCCGAGCTACGATCGCAGGCGCCGGGCGATCGCGACGCCATGCGATCCTGCGAGCGACGCGCTGGAGGAGCTGCGCGACGAAGTGCGCCCGGCCGCGGCGCCGCCCGCCGCCTGCCCTGTCGGGGCGCCGGGCCGCGCGCCGTTCGATGATACATAATCCATGGTGTCAGAGTCCGAACCGAGAGATGAGGAGTCGCGCGCACGATGGAGATCTGCCGCCCCCGAGGAAGAGCGCGGTGACCCTGGCCAGACGCGCGGCGCCCGCCCGGAGGAAGGCATTCGGGGGCGCGCGCGCCGCCGGGGCCGCAGCCGCGCGAACCGGGCCTCGGCCACGCGCCGCGTCGCGCGCGCCTCTTCGATCAGGAAGCCGTCCGTAATGGGCCTGCCGACGCCGCACGCGGTGCGCGATCCGATCGAGCGCGCGAGCCGCGACGAGTTGGCCGCGCTGCAGCTCGAGCGCATGCGCTGGAGCATCGCGCATGCCTACGCCAACGTCGCGCACTATCGCGCGAAGCTGGACGGCGCGGGCCTGCGTCCCGAGGACTTGCGGTCGCTCGCCGACCTCGCGCGGTTTCCGTTCACCTCCAAGGAGGACCTCCGCGCAACCTATCCGTTCGGCATGTTCGCGGTGCCGCTCCGCGAGGTAGTGCGCGTGCACGCTTCCAGCGGCACCACCGGAAAGCCCACGGTCGTCGGATACACGCGACGCGACCTGGACACGTGGTCGGAGGTCATGGCGCGCTCCATCTTCGCGGCCGGCGGACGCGACAGCGACGTCTTCCACAACGCGCTCGGCTACGGGCTCTTCACCGGCGGGCTCGGCTACCACTACGGTGCCGAGCGCCTCGGCATGACCGTCGTGCCGGCCGCGGCCGGGCAGAGCGAGCGGCAGATCCAGCTCTTGATGGATTTCGGCGCGACCGTCATCACGAGCACCCCGTCGTACCTGCTCGCGCTCGCCGAGGAGTTCGACCGCCAGGGCATCGACGCCCGCTCGACGCGCTTGCGCCTCGCGCTCCTCGGCGCCGAACCGTGGACGAACCAGATGCGGCACGAGATCGAGGAGCGCTTCGCGCTGTCGGCGATCGACACCTACGGGCTCTCGGAGGTGATCGGGCCGGGCGTGGCGTGCGAGTGCGCCGAGAGCAAGGACGGGGCACACGTCTGGGAGGACCACTTTTACCCCGAGGTGATCGATCCGGAGACCGGCGCCGTGCTGCCCGACGGCGCGCTCGGCGAGCTCGTGTTCACCTCCCTCACCAAGGAGGCGATGCCGGTCATCCGCTATCGCACGCGTGACCTCACGCGCTTGCTGCCGGGAACGGCGCGCCCGGCCATGCGGCGCATCGAGAAAATCGCCGGCCGCTCCGACGACATGCTGATCCTGCGCGGAGTCAACGTGTTTCCGAGCCAGATCGAGGAGTGCCTCCTCAAGCAGCCGCGCCTCGCCCCGCACTACCAGCTCGAGCTGTGGCGCGACGAGCGGCACCTCGACCAGCTCGACGTGCTGGTCGAGATGAAGCCACAGTTCGCCGCCGCCGAACAGACCGTGCGTGACGCCGCCGCACACGAGCTTCAGCACCACGTCAAGTCGATGGTCGGCGTCACGGTCCGCGTCAAGCTCGTGCCTTGCGGCGCGATCGAGCGTTCGTTCGGCAAGGCCAAGCGCGTCGCCGACCGGCGGCCGAAGTAGCGGCGGCCTGCGAGTGCGTTCCGCGCAGCTTGACCTGCATCAAGGCGGCCGCCCGCGGCGGCCGGAGAATCGGCGCGACCGTTCCTGGGCCATCGCTTGATCCCGCACGCTCTTCCCCGCTTCGCATCCGCGGCCGCGCGCTGCTCCCGATCGTGCAGGGTGGCATGGGCGTCGGCGTGTCGGCGCACCGTCTCGCCGGCAGCGTCGCCAGGCATGGCGCCGTCGGCACCGTCTCGAGCGTGGACCTGCGGCGCCATCACCCCGACCTGATGGAACGCACCGCGCGCGTGCGCGACAAGCAAGCGATCGACGCGGCGAATCTCGAGGCGCTCGACCGCGAAGTGCGCAGCGCGCTCGCGCTCGCCGAAGGTCGCGGCATGGTGGCGGTGAACGTCATGCGCGCGGTCTCGCAGTATGCGGACTACGTCCGGCAGGCATGCGCGAGCGGCGCGCAGGCGATCGTGGTCGGCGCCGGCCTCCCGCTCGATCTTCCCGAGCTCACCGCCGACTATCCGGAGGTGGCGCTCGTGCCGATCCTTTCGGATGCGCGCGGGGTCGGCGTGCTGTTGAGGAAGTGGCTGCGCAAGGGGCGCATGCCCGACGCTGTCGTGATCGAGCACCCGGGGCGGGCCGGCGGACATCTCGGCGCGGCAAGCATCGCCGAGCTCGGCGACTCCCGCTTCGAATTCGCCGCGGTGATCGCGGGCGTGCATGCGGTGCTCGACGATCTCGGCATCGCGCGCGAGCGCGTGCCGATCGTCGCGGCCGGCGGTGTCGGCTCGCACGCCGATGTGCGCAAGCTGCTCGCGCTCGGCGCCGCGGCCGTGCAGCTCGGCACCGCGTTCGCGGTGACCGCGGAGGGCGATGCGCACCCGAACTTCAAGCGGGTGCTGGCCGAGGCGCGGCCCGAGGACATCGTCACCTTCACCAGCGTTGCCGGATTGCCGGCGCGCGCGGTGCGCACGCCGTGGCTCGCGGCCTATCTCGACAAGCTGCCCGCGCTCAGCGCCGCGCCAAGCCGCGGCGCGAGTGCACCCTGGCGTTCGATTGCCTGGCCGCCTGCGGGCTGCGCGACGGGATCGAGCGCTTCGGCCAGTTCTGCATCGATCTGCAGCTCGCCGCCGCCATGCACGGCGACGTCGAGCGTGGACTCTTCTTCCGCGGTACCGGATCCCTGCCTTTCGGCGCCCAGATCCGGCCGGTTCGCGACCTGCTCAGCTACCTGCTCACCGGGGCAGCGCCCGCAGCCGTCTGATCCCGGGGGCCGCCTCAGCCGGCGGCCGCCGTGTCGCGCGACCGGTAGAAAGTCACCGGCACGGGGCTCGTCTCGGGCTTGGCGTCGTCCTCGTAGGCGATGCACTTCTCGCAGACGGTGCCGGCGACGTTCTCGGCCAGATTGGCGGTGCGCAGCGCCTGGAACTTGGCGCTGCGCCACGCCTCGACGAACGGCGTCGTGTTCAAGTTACCCATGTCGAAGCGGCCGTCGTGATCGAAGCAGCACGCGGACAGATGCCCGTCGTAGGTGATGTGGCCCTCGGTGAAGAGCGACCAGCACGGCAGCGGCTTGCGCAGGGCGCCGACACGACCCTGGTTGCCCGCGGTCGGCCGGGTGCCCTTCGCGCCGCTGGTGAGCCCCGCCTGGCCGTAGAGCGGCAGCCAATAGTGCTCGTCCACGCACGGCACGATCTCCTCGACCGCCCGCTTCATGCGCTCCTGCTGCTCGCCGTCGTAGAGGATGCTCGATGCGTAGAGGCCGCAGCGGTGGCCGGTCAGGCGCTCGACCTCGTCGCGCGCGTCGCGCGCCGCCTTGATGTGCTCGACGATGCGCGCGTAGTTCTTGCCCTTGACCCCGGTGACCTCGCTGAACTGCGCGGCGTCGGCGAAGTTGAAGCTGAACTTCAGGCTGTCCAGCCCCGCAGCCATGCACTCGCGCACCCGTTCCCGGGTCGCCATGCGGCCGTTGGTCGTCAGGAAGACATAGGGATAGCCGCACTCGCGCTTGGCGAAGCGGATCGCCTCGGCGAGCCAGGGCACGAGGAACGACTCGCCGAGATAGAACACGCCGAGCTCCTCGACGCCGGCCTCGCGCATCTCGCGGACGATGCGCGTGAAGAACGGCCACGACATGTCGCTCTTGTCGCGCAGCCGCATGTGCGACGCGCAGAAGAAGCACTGGAAATCGCAGCGCGCGGTGAGTTCGATCTTGACGCTCTTCGGCACCGGCGGCGCAGGGCTGCGGTACTCGTCGGTGAGGAGCGTGATGCGGTCGATCCGCTCGGTGATGCGCGCCGGTGTTTGGGTCATCGTTGTCCCCTGGGTTTATCGCATGGTCAAAAAAATTGAGCGGGAAACGGATCGCCTTCCGACAACCCGTTGTCCCGCCCCAGACCAGGAGACACGAGTGGAATTCTGTCGGTCCGAACGGGCTCCCGCTGTGACCTGGATCAAACAAACTCCGGCGGCAGAGCCGCACGGCGCGGGCGCCGTGACCGGCTGCCTGCGGCGCCGCGGAACAATATCACGCCGCGGTGTCGGAATGACTTGGCCCGCTCGCACGCCTCACGGCGTGTACTCGCGCAAGCTCGCCAGATCGAGCACCTTGACGCGCCTGCCATACACCTCGATCAACCCCGCGGCGGAAAGCTCGTGCAGGATCCGCGAGAAGTGCTCGCGCGTGATGTTCAACCGCGATGCGAGCACACCCTTGCTCGTGGCGAGCTCGATGTCGAAGGGCGTGCCGGGCGCCACCTCCTCCGGCGCGTCGCGCAGGGAGATAGCCGATCACGCGCTGTGTGCCGCTCTTGAGCGAATAGGCCTCCAGGTCCGACATCAGCCGGTGCAGCCGCATCGCCAGGCCAGCCAGCATCTTGCGGGCAAAGCGCGGATTGCGCTCGATCTCGGCGAGCAGCGCGGCCTTGCCGATGAAGAGCAGAAGCGAGTCGGCGAGCGCCTCGGCGAATACCACGTAGGGTCGATCGAGGAACATCACCGCCTCGCCGAAGCTCTGTCCAGGCCCGAGCACCTCGACCACTTTCTCCGCGCCGTCCCGGCCCGCCAGGGCAAGCTTGATCTGACCGTACACGATGACGTGGAAGCCGTTGCACGGATCGCCGCGCCGGAAGAGCAGCGTACCCGCGCTCGCGCGCACCTGCGCCGTCGCGGCGGCCAGGCGGTCGATCTCGTCTCCCGTCAGCTCGCCGAAAAGCGGCAGGTTCTGCAGGAACTGCTGTACCCGGATCGGCGCGGCAGGCATCGCGCGTGCACCCCTCCATCGATCGGCCCGGATTTACGCTCCACGGCCGGAGGCCAAGGAAAGCATTTGCCTCGCCGGCCAGACTTTGATGCGCGTCAACTTTTGATAAATGTCAAATTCTGACACCGCTGCCCTCCCGGCGTGCGGCCGTCGAGCGTGGCGCGTGTTGCGGTGCGTGCGGAACGGGCACGTTTGGATCCCGGGCCGACGGCCGGCACACCCGTTGTCGGCTATCCTCGCCCTGCGCCGCCTCATGCCGCCACCGACCGCACCGCCGTCCGAGTCCGCCGAGAGCGCTTCGCGGCATCTCGCCCGCCGCGTTCTCCTCGCCGCTCCGGACGAGACCATCGGCACGGTCGTGGAGCGGCTGCACGGTCAGGCGCTCGATTACGCCGGCACGATCTACGTGACCGACGAAGCGCGGCGTCTGGTCGGCATCGTGCCGATGGCGCGACTGCTGTCCGCTCCGGCCGACGCGCGCGTCGCCGAGGTCGCGCTGCGCGACTTTCCGGCTGCGCAGCCGGACACCGACCAGGAGGATGCCGCATCGCTCGCCATCCGCTACGGCGTCGCCGCGGTGCCGGTGGTCGACGCCTCGGGACGGCTGCTCGGGGTGGTGCCGCCCCAGGCGCTACTGGAGGTGCTGCGCCACGAGCACGTGGAGGACCTGCACCGCCTGGCCGGCATCCTGCACGAGACCGAGCGGGCGCGGCTCGCGATCGAGGCGCCGCCGGTGCGCCGCGCGCGCGACCGGTTGCCGTGGCTGCTGGTCGGCCTGGCGGGGGCGTCGGTCGCCACTTTGGTCGTCGCGTGGTTCGAGCGAGCGCTCGAGTCGCGCGTCGCGCTCGCGTTTTTCGTGCCGGGCATCGTGTACCTCGCCGACGCGATCGGGACGCAGACCGAGTCGATCGCGGTGCGCGGGCTCTCGCTCTCGACCGCACCGATCCCGCGGCTCGTGGCGGGCGAGCTCCGCACCGGCGTGCTGATCGGCCTGACGCTCTCCGTGCTCGCGTTCGCCCCGATCTGGCTCGCGCTGGGCGATCTCCGCCTCGCGGCAGCCGTCTCGATCGCGCTGTTCGCCGCGAGCTCGGTTGCCACGACCGTCGGGCTCTTCTTCCCGTGGTTGCTCTCGCGTCTCGGCAAGGATCCCGCGTACGGCAGCGGTCCGGTCGCGACGATCATCCAGGACGTGCTGTCGCTCCTGATCTACTTCGGCGTGGTCTCGCTGCTCGCCCTGTGAGGCCCGGACCTCCGCACGCTGGCGGCGCGCCGCGTCCGCGTTCGCAGCGCATGTGGCGCATCGCCACCGGCCTGCTCGTGCTGATGGCGCTCGTGTTCCTCGCGGCGCGCTACTGGGAGCCCGTCTATCCCGCGCTCGCATGGGTGCGCGCCTTCGCCGAGGCCGGGATGGTGGGCGCGCTCGCCGACTGGTTCGCCGTGACCGCGCTCTTCCGCCATCCGCTCGGCCTGCCGATTCCGCACACCGCGATCGTGCCGCGCAACAAGGACCGCATCGGCCGCAATCTCGGTGAGTTCGTCGAGCGGAACTTCCTCGCGCCGGAAGTCGTGCGGGAGAAGCTCGCCGGCATCGACTTCATCGCGGGGCTCGCGTCCTGGATCGGCGCGGCCGACCGCGCGCGCAAGCTCGCCGAGCGGATCGGCGACCGTCTCCCGGCGCTCTTCGCCCAGCTCGCTTCCGGCGAGGTGCGCCGCTACCTGCAGTCGAGCGTGAACCGGTGGCTGGAGGAGGTGGATCTCGCGCGCGCCGCGGGTGATCTCCTCGGCGCGGTCACCGCAACCGGCCGTCACCGCGGGCTCGTCGACCAGCTGATCGCCGAGCTCGCCCGGCTGCTCGCCGAGTACGAGCCTTCGATCCGGTCGAAGGTGCGCGAGAAAACCGCGTGGTACTGGCGCAGCGTCGGACTAGACCTGGCGGTCGCGGACCGCATCATCGCCGCCGCCGAGGAGGCAATCGCCGAAATGGCGCGCGATCCCGAGCACCCGTGGCGGCGCAAGCTCGACCTCGCGCTCGCGGATCTCGCTCAGGAGCTGAAGACCTCCGCCCGCTACCGCGGCGAGCTCGCCGCCTTCACCGCCGAGCTGGTCGCGAACGAGGCGCTGCAGCGCCAGCTCGCCGGCGCCTGGGACGCGGTGCTTGCCGCGCTGGACGCCGATCTCGCGCGGCCCGACTCGCTGATCGTCGCCGGGCTCGAGCGCGGCATCGTCGACCTTGCGACGGGATTGCGGCGCGACGGCGCGGCGCGCGCGCGGCTCAACCGGTGGCTGCGCGGCGTGATCGTGCGCGTCGCCGACTCGCAGCGCCACGAGCTCGGCCTGCTCATCGCCGACACGGTCGCGAAGTGGGACGCGCGCACATTTACCGAGCGCATCGAGTCCTACGTCGGCGACGACCTGCAGTACGTGCGCATCAACGGCACCCTGATCGGCGGGCTGGTCGGGCTCGCCATCCACGCGGCGTCGCGCGCGCTCGGCTAGGGAAACTCCGCAAAGCCTCGCTGTTGCGAGGTTCTGCCCGACCTGGGGGATTGCAAAGGGGCCGCAGGGCCCTGTTGCAGCGCCTCCCTCGCCGTCCGCGGCACCCTCACCCAAACGCTCCGTAAGGCACTGTTTTCTTTGCGAACACCGGGCTCCGACAGGACCTGGGATGCTCAGAAGAGCTGCTTCGGCAGCCACAGGCTGATGGGCGGGACGGCGATCAGGATCGAGAGCCGCACGAGGTCGGCGGCGATGAACGGCGCCACGCCGCGGAACATCGTCGCGAGCGGGATCTCCGGCAGGAGCGTGCGCAGCACGTAGACGTTCAGGCCCACCGGCGGCGTGATCAGGCTGATCTCGACCACCGTGACGATCACGATGCCGAACCACACCTTCTTGATTTCATCGGCGCCAAGACCGAAGTCGAGCGCGAGTACCAGCGGCACGAACAGCGGCACGGTGAGCAGAATCATCGACAGGCTCTCGAGCACGCAGCCGAGGACGATGTAGATCGCGCACATCGCCAGCACCACTGTCACCGGGTCGACCTGTAGCCCGCTCACGAACGCGCGCAGGTCGGCCGGCATCGTGGTGAAGTTGATGAAGTTGGCGAAGGTGAGCGCGCCGATCAGGATCACGAACAGCATCGCGGTGGTGCGCGCCGACTCGAGCAGCACGACGTAGAGCGTGTGCCAGGTGAGCGCACGCCGGCCGAGCGCGAACAGGAAGCCGCCTGCGGCACCGACGCCTGCAGCCTCGGTCGGCGTGAAGACGCCGCCGTAGATGCCGCCCAGCACGACCGCGAACAGTACCGCGACGCCCCAGACCTCTTTCAGCGCGCCGAGCCGGCCGGCCCACGAGGAGCGCTCGCCCTGGGGCCCGCTCGCGGATCGCGCCACGTGGTGAACGCGACCGCACCCATGTAGCAGGAGACCGCCAGGATGCCAGGCAGCACGCCCGCGGCGAAGAGCATGCCGATGTTGGTCTCGGTCATCAGGCCGTAGATCACCATGATCACCGATGGCGGGATCATGATGCCGAGCGTGCCGCCGGCGGCGATCGAGCCGGCGGCGAGGCCCGGCGAATAGCTGAACTTCCGCATCGACGGCATCGCGACTTTCGACATCGTCGCCGCGGTTGCGAGGCTCGAGCCGCAGATCGCGCTGAAGCCGCCGCAGGCGACCACCGTCGACATGGCGAGCCCGCCGCGCCAGTGGCCGAAGAAGGCGTAGGCGGCCCGGTACAGCTCCTGCGACATGCCGGCGCGGGTCACGAAATTGCCCATCAGGATGAACAGCGGCACCACCGAGAGCGCGTACGAGAACCCGGTCTCGTAGATCACCGCGGTTGCAGACGCGAGCGCCGCGTTCCAGTTGCGGAGCAGCCCGAGCCCGACGAAGCCGACGATCCCCATCGAGAACGCGATCGGCACCCGCGCCAGCGTGAGCGCGAACATCGCAGCGAAGCCGAGAAGAGCCTCCTGCATTCACCCCTCCGCGGCGCCTCGAGGACGGCCGGCGGCGGGCGGACGGGCGCGCGCGCAAGAAGCCAAGTCGGTCTCGCCTCAGCCAGGCGGGCGCGGCCCGGGGAACGCCATGTAGACGTGGATGAGCGCGGTCACGACCGACAGACCGCTCATGAAGTAGACGAACGGCCACAGCGTGATGCGCAGCGCGGCGGTGACGTCGCCGTACTCGACCACCTGCCCGGCCTTGCGCCACAGCAGCCAGCTCATGCCGAGGAGCGCGACGCCGCAGACGAGGTGCGCCACGGCGCGAAGCGCGCGCTGGACCGGCGCCGGCAGCGCGTGGTCGAGCAGATCGACCGTCACGTGCTGATCCTTGATCGAGACCAGCGGCAGCCCGGCGAAGATCAGCACGACCATCATCAGCTCGGTGATCTCGAAGCTGCCGCGGATCGACACGCCGACGACGTAGCGCTGGAACACGTCGACCGCGGTGAGCGCCATCATCGCGAACAGGATCGCGCCGGCGACGATGCCGAGCAACGTCTCGCCGGCGCGGCCGGGTCGGCCGAGGGCTTCTGGTCTGCGCGGCATGAGGGTTGTTGCGGCGCGGGCCGTCGCCGCGCGCCGTCGCGCCTGCGAGCCGCGCCTATTTGGCTTTCTTGATCTCGGCGCGCAGCTCGGCGAGCACCTTCTCCGGGGCAGCGAGCCCCTTCGCCGCCGCCTGCTTGAACCAGGTCTGCTCGAGCGGTCCGACCTTGTTCTGCAGCGCTGCCCGGAACGCCGCGTCGGCGGTGATGGTCGGGATGTTGGCCTTTTTCATCGCCGCCACGCCGGTCCGGTCGACCTCGTCCCAGTACTTGCCCAAGTGCCGCGCCAGGCGCTCCCCGGAGAAGGCGTCGATCGCCTTCTTGTCGGCGGCCGGCAGCTTGTCGTAGGTGGCCGGGTTCATGATGAACGTGAACGAGGTGTTGTAGAGCCCCCTGGCACCAGCGTCACGTGCTTGATCAGGTCGACCAGCTTGAACGAGACGATCGCCTCGGCCGGGAAGAAGAGTCCGTCGGCGACGCCAGTCGAGATGATCTCGTAGGACTCCGGCGCAGGCTTGAGCAGGGCGTTCGTGCCGAGCGCCTTGGCGACCTCGTTCACCATGCCGCCGCCGACGCGGATCTTGAGGCCCGCGAGGTCGCCGACGCTCTTGATCGGCCGCTTGGTGTTGTAGATCTGCCCGGGACCGTGCGTAAACACCGCGAGCACCTTGACGCCCTTGTGCTCCTCGAACCGCGCGAGGCGACGCTCGTGGATCCGCTGGTAGCCGACCGACACCTCGGTCGAGGTGTCGCCGAGCAGCGGGAACTCGGCGACGCGCGTGAGCACGAACCGGCCCGGCGTGTAGCCGTCAACGGCGCTCGAGATGTCGGCGAGACCGTCGCGCACCGCGTCGAAGGTTCCCGGCGGCGAGGCGACTGCCTTCGGCACCAGGTTGTACTTGACGCGCCCGTTGGTGGCTTTCTCGATCTCCTTCGCCCAGTCCACGATCGCCCGGGTGAGCAGGTGCTGCGGGGGCACCCAGCTCGAGAGCGTGAGCGTGGTCTGGGCCGGCGCTGGCGCGGCGGCGCAGAGTCCCATAGCCACGGCAGCGGACACGGCGAAACGCTTCACGGACATGGCAAACCCTCCTCGATGGACTCGATCCGATCCCGGTCCCGCCCGTGCTTGTGCCCCGGTTCTCCTTCTTCCAGCGGTCGGGCCGTGGCGAGGGTGCCGAGCCCGGCTAGATTACCCGATCCGACTCACGCCGGCAAAACGGCCGGGCGCGATCGCTTCGCGCCAGAGCGGGCGGTCGCAGGCGCGGTCCTGCAGCATGGCAGTGCCCGCCGGCGCCGATGTACGCACCGGACCGTCGCGAGACGCGTACCGGGCAGGCCGCCGATCGCGTCGACGATGCGGTAGCGTCGCTTGACGACCCACAGTGCCGCTGCGGCGGCAGCGTGCGGCGGGTGTCGGTTTCCGTACGGTCGCGCTCACGCCGCACGCGCCGGCCCGGGATTCCGCACACGCCGGGCGCCGGATCCGGGCTAGAATGACCGTCGAGTATCCAGAGTGCGATGCTGACCGATCGGTTGTCCGGCAATGCGGGGGTGCGGGCCGTTGCGGTGTGCGCGCTCGCGCTGCTGCTCGCCGTCATATTCGCGCAGACAGCGCTCTACCAGCGGCTCAACTGGTGGATCTACGACATCCATCAGCGAACGCTCGCCCGCGGCATCAACCTCGATTCGGTGATCGTGTTCGATGCCGACGTGAGCGCGATCACGCGGCTCTCGCGCGAGATCGGACCATGGCCGTACGCACACGATGTCTTCGCCGACGCGGCACGCTACCTCTCGCGGCACGGCGCGCGCACCGTCGCCTTCAACCTGCTGCTCGCCGAGGAGCGCCCGGGCGCCCAGGATTTCGCCGATGCGCTGCAGCCCAATATGGTCCTCGCCGCCGCCGGGCTGCCGGTGGCCCTCGACACCGCGGCGGGATACGGCCGCCGCCTTGCCGCGCGGGCCATTGGGCGCGAGCTGATGTCGGCCGGGCTGCGCACCGGGTTTCTGCACTCGCCGAGCCCCGACCAGCTGCCGCACGTGCGCTGGCACTACCTCAAGCTACCGCTCGACAAGTACCTGCGCGACAGCCGCATCCGCGTCGGCGTAGTGAACCTGCGCGCCGACGACGACGGCGTGATCCGCCGGGTCGGCCTGTTCCACGCGGCGCAGGGGGTTCATCTACCCGAGCCTCCCGGCGGCAGTGATGCTCGCTGCCGGCGGCGCGAACGCCACGGTGAGCTTCGACGGCGAGCGGGTGCAGTTTCCGCGCCTCTCGGTGCCGGTCACCGCGCAGGGCGAGGCGCTCCTGCGCTACCCGGCGAACATGGACAGCCTGCGCGTGATCCCGTTCGACCAGCTCGCGCTCGCCGCGTCGGGCGCCCGCGTGAGCGAGGAGCTCGCGCGCGAGGTCGCCGGCAAGACGGTCTTCATCGGGGTCTCCAGCATCGGCATCGGCGACGAGCTCTTCACCCCGCTCGGACGCGTGTCGAGCCTGCGGCTGTCGGCGCTCGCCTATGCCGCGCTGAACGACGGCGCGGTGCTGCAGCCGCCGCTGCTCTGGGTGGACGGGCTGATGGTGCTCGCGGCGCTCGCGCTCGGCGTCGCGCTGCTGCGGCGCGGTGCGGACAGCACGCCGCGGCACTTCCTTGCGGCGTTCGCCGGACTGCTGGTGGCGCTCGTGGCGGCCGGAACCGTCCTCTTCGCCCTGGGGCTGCAGACCCGATGGGTGTTCGCGCTGATCGCCGGGCTGGCGACCCTCGCGATCGTGTTCTCGGTCTGGCTGTTCCTCGTCTACGACGAGGGCCGCCGGCTGCGCTACGAGACGCTCGCGGCGCGCCAGGCGAACCGTCTCAAGACCGAGTTCCTGAACAACTTGACGCACGAGCTGCGCACGCCGCTCACCGCGATCATGGGTTTCAACAAGATCAACCAATTCACCGAGGACCTCGGACGCGATGCGCGCATCAAGAACAGTGCGGTAATCGCGCGCAACTGCGAGCACCTGCTGCAGCTGATCAACAACAACCTCGACCTAGCGAAGATCGAGGCCGGCACGCTCACCATCGCGCCAGCGCCGGAGGACCCCGACCAGCTCTGCCGCGACGTGGTCGGCACGATCCAGGCGTTCGCCGACGAGAAGCGCCTGCGGCTGAAGCTCACCCGGCTCACGCCGCTGCCGGCCGCCGTGATGCTGGACGCGTTCCGGGTGCGGCAGATCCTGATCAACCTGCTCTCGAACGCGGTGCGGTTCACCGACGCCGGGCAGGTGGAGCTGCGCGTCGCGTGGCATCTCGCCGCGCTCGAGTTCGAGGTGCGCGACACCGGCCCGGGAATTCCCGCGGAGGCGGTCGAGCGCGTGTTCGAGCCGTACCAGCAGGCCGATCCGAGGGTCGCGCAGCGCTATGGCGGCACCGGGCTCGGGCTTGCGATCACGCGCAACCTCGTGGATCTGATGGGCGGCACCCTGGAGGTCGAGTCGCGCGTCGGCTACGGGTCGACCTTCCGCGTGCGCCTGCCAAGTGAGCCCGCCGACAAGCCGGCGAGTGTGCACTCGATCGCCGACGCCGCGGTGATGCGCGAGCCGCTCGCCGGGCGCGTGCTGCTCGCCGAGGACAACGAGGACATCCGGGCGCTCGTCGAGCTGCAGCTCGGCAAGCTCGGCCTGGACTTCAGGAGCGTCGCGAACGGGCTGTCGGCGGTCGAGGCGGCGCTCGCGAGCCCGTACGGCGCCGTGCTGATGGACATGGAGATGCCGGTGATGAACGGATACGAGGCGGTCAACGTGTTGCGGGCGCGCGGATACACCGGCACGATCCTCGCCCTGACCGCGCACCAGGAGGGGGTGGAAGTCGAACGGGCGCTCGCCTCCGGCTGCGACGGCATCGTGACCAAGCCGGTGACGTTGGAATCGCTGCGCTCGGCGCTGTGGCCGGTGCTGCCCGAGGCGCGGCATGCCGCCGCCGCGCGGTGAACGGTAGCCGGGGCCGCGCGCCAGCTCCGGCCTAGAGGAGCCTGTCCTTGCGCGCGCACGCCGGGAGGTCGCCGGAAACCGGGCATTTTGCCGCGTGCCGCACTGCCTCAGCGCATAGAATGCGCTGCATGGGCGACATTCCTGAGGCGGTGCGCGACTCGGTGGTCGTACCGCGCGAGCTCTGCGAGCTCGTGCCGCGGTTCCTCGCGCATCGCCGCGCCGAGGTAGACCGGCTGCGCGAGGCGCTCGAGCGCGCCGACTTCGAGACCGTGCGCAGCATCGGGCACGCGATGAAGGGTGCCGGCGCCGGCTACGGCTTCGACGAGATCAGCGCAATAGGCGCGGCGCTCGAGGCGCTCGCGCGATCGCACGATGCCGACGGCGCGCTCGCCGAGGTGCGGCGGCTGCGCGGTTTCCTGGCCGGCGTCACCGTCGTTTTCGAGTAACGGTCCGATCCCGTTCCGCCAGGCCCCGGACATGCGCATCGCACTGCTCGAAGACGACCCATCCCAGAGCGATCTCGTGCGGTTCTGGCTGGCGGGCGCCGGCCACGTCTGCCACGCGTTCGACCGCGCGCGCGATTTCATGCGCGCGCTCGCGCGCGACAGCTTCGATCTGCTGGTGCTCGACTGGGAGCTGCCCGACGTGAATGGCGACGCGGTGCTCGCGTGGGCGCGCGCGAACGGCCACGACTCGGTCCCGGTGCTGTTCACGACCGCGCGCGACCGCGAGGAGGACATCGTCGCGGCGCTGCGCGCCGGCGCCGACGACTACCTGATCAAGCCGTTGCGGCGCCACGAGCTGCTCGCCCGGATAGACGCCCTGGTGCGGCGCGCGGGGCGGGCCGCATCGCCCGGCACGGGACTCAAGGTGGCCGAGTTCTCGATCGATCTCGAGCGGCGCGTGATCACCCGCAACGGTGCGCGCATCGTCCTCACGCAGAAGGATTTCGACCTCGCCGCCTTTCTCTTCCGAAACGTCGGCAACCTGGTATCGCGCGGCCACATCCTGGAGACCGTGTGGGGGCGCAGCCCCGACCTCAACACGCGCACCGTCGACACCCACGTGAGCCGCCTGCGGACGAAGCTCGGCCTGCTGCCCGAGAACGGCTGGCGGCTCTCGGCGATCTACCAGCACGGCTACCGGCTCGAGCGCCTAACGCCGCACGACGAGGCTGCGCCTGCCGCCGTCCCGGAGGCGGCGGCGCCTGCCCCGCGCGTACCGCGCGCGCCGTAAGAAGCCCTGACGCAGGCCCTCTTTCCCGCGAAAGAGGCCGTGCAAGGACGCATTCGTCGTTCCCGCGAAAGCGGGAGCCCGGAGCGCGGTTCGTCGCCGCCTCAACGGCTTGCCGGATCCCTGCCTTCGCGGGGATGACTCGTGCAGAGGGTCGCCGTCGCGGCTCGCGCGATTTTGGCTCCGCCGAAATCCGCCGCGATCGTGACGCCTCCGGCAAGCGCTGGTGCCGGGAGAGAGAATCGAACTCTCATGGTCTCGTGAGCCCTGGATTTTGGCTCCGGCCCGCTTCGCTTAACATCGGCCCGTAGCCGATGTTAGCCTCCGCCGGAATCCGCCGCGATCGTGACGCCTCCGGCAAGCGCTGGTGCCGGGAGAGAGAATCGAACTCTCATGGTGTCGCCACCGGCGGATTTTGAGTCCGCTGCGTCTACCAGTTCCGCCATCCCGGCACGGGACGAAGGCGGATTATCTTTGATATGAGCGAGACGGGGCAACCGGGCGAGCTCTCGCTCGCCGACTTCGACTTCGAGCTGCCGGAGGCGCTCGTCGCGCAGCACCCGGCGGCGGAGCGCTCGGCGAGCCGGCTGCTGCGCGTGCGCGGCGATGCGCTCTCCGACCACGCCTTCGCCGACCTGCCACGGCTGCTCGCCCCGGGCGACCTGCTGGTGTTCAACGACACGCGCGTCATCAAGGCGCGCCTCGCCGGCGAGCGCGCGTCCGGCGGCCGTGTCGAGGTCCTGGTCGAGCGGATCCTCGGGCCGCACGAGGCGCTCGCGCAGGTGCGCGCGAGCAATGCGCCGCGCCCCGGCGTGCGCCTGCGCCTGGCCGGGACGATCGACGCGGAGGTCATCGCGCGGCGCGGCGACATGTTCGTGCTGCGCTTCGCCGGCGACACGCCGGCGCTCGAGCTGCTCGATCGTCACGGCGCGCTGCCGCTGCCGCCCTACATCACCCACGCACCGGGCGCCGACGACGAGGCCCGCTATCAGACGGTGTACGCGCGCGCGCCGGGCGCGGTGGCGGCGCCGACCGCCGGACTGCACTTCGATGCGGAGCTCCTCGCGCGGCTCGATGCCGCGGGCGTGCGGCATGCCTTCCTCACGCTGCACGTCGGCGCCGGGACGTTCCAGCCGGTGCGCGTCGAGCGCATCGCCGAGCACCGTATGCACGGCGAGTGGTACGACGTTCCCGCCGCAACGGCGGCCGCCGTGGAAGCCGCGCGCGCAGCGCGCAGCGCGGTCGTCGCCGTTGGGACGACGAGCCTGCGAGCGCTCGAGTCGGCCGCCGCCACGGGTCGGCTGACCGCCGGACAGGGTGAGACCGAGCTCTTCATCACGCCCGGCTACCGGTTCCGCGTCGTCGACCGCCTGGTGACCAACTTCCATCTGCCCCGCTCGACGCTGTTGATGCTGGTGTCTGCCTTCGCGGGCCTGGCACCGGTCCGGCGCGCCTACCGGCACGCGATCGAGCGCCGCTACCGCTTCTTCAGCTACGGCGACGCGATGCTGGTCGACCGCGCGGCCTGAGCGCGCTTCGCGAGGCGCTTGCTTGAACCTCTTGCTGAATGCGACTACGGGCGCAATGGAGGGGAGCTACAAGGGGCTCGCCCCTTTGCTGGTGCGGGGATGTGCAACCGGCAATCCCCCTTGTCCGTGCGGCCGTTCCGGTTCGCAGAAGCGCTGTGGTGGTCGCGAGATAGGTTCTAGAATCCGGCAGTGAAGTTCACCGTCACCCACCGCGACGGCGCGGCGCGGCGCGGCCGCCTCGAGCTCGCACACGGCGCGCTCGACACCCCGGTGTTCATGCCGGTCGGGACCTACGGCGCGGTCAAGGCGATGAGCCCGGCGGAGCTCGCCGAGGCGGGCGCCGGAATCGTCCTCGGCAACGCGTTCCACCTGTGGCTGCGCCCTGGGCTGGAAGCCATCGCGGCGCATGGCGGGCTGCACCGGTTCATGGGCTGGGACCGGCCGATCCTGACCGACTCGGGCGGGTTTCAGGTCTTCAGTCTGGGCGCGCTGCGACGGATCTCCGAGGAGGGCGTGCAGTTCGCCTCGCCGGTGAACGGCGACCGCCTGTTCCTGACGCCCGAAGAATCGATGCGCATCCAGCGCGTCCTCGGCGCCGACGTCGTGATGGTGTTCGACGAGTGCACGCCTCATCCGGTCGGCCCCGGCGAGGCGGCCGACTCGATGCGGCTCTCGCTGCGCTGGGCGGCACGCTCGCGCGCCGCGCACGCAGGCAACCCGAATGCGCTGTTCGGTATCGTCCAGGGCGGCGTCTTCGAGGCGCTGCGCGACGAGTCGCTGGCCGGTCTGGTCGCGCTCGGCTTCGACGGCTACGCGATCGGCGGACTGTCGGTGGGAGAATCGAAGGTGGACATGCTGCGCATCCTGCGCCACACCGCGCCGCGCATGCCGGCCGACCGCCCGCGCTATCTTATGGGCGTGGGCACGCCGGAGGACCTGCTCGCGGGCGTCGCCGCCGGGATCGACATGTTCGACTGCGTGCTGCCCACCCGCAACGCCCGCAATGGCTGGCTCTTCACGCGCTGGGGCGACCTCAGGATCCGCAACGCCCGCTACCGCGCCGACGCCCGCCCGCTCGACGAGACCTGCGCCTGCTACGCGTGCCGCAACTTCACGCGCGCCTATCTGCACCACCTGCAGCGCGTGAACGAGATCCTCGGCGCGCGGCTCGCGACCATCCACAACCTGCATTTCTACCTCGCACTCATGCGTGAGGCACGCGAGGCGATCGCCGCCGGCCGGCTCGCGGCGTACGCCGAGGAGTTCCACGTGGGTCGGAGGCGCTTCGCCGGCGCCGCCGCGGACGGGTGAGCGCGCGAGGGTATAATTTCGGGCTTCGACGCCCCGCCCGAGTGGAGACGCCCGTGTTCATCAGCCCCGCGCATGCCCAAGCCCCCGCCGGCGGCGGCGGTGGCGGCGATCCGATGTCCCTGACGATCATGATGGTCCTGATGTTCGTCGTGCTCTGGTTCGTCATGGTGCGGCCGCAGATGAAGCGCGCCAAGGAGCACAAGGTGATGGTCGAGGCGCTGCAGAAGGGCGACGAAGTGGTCGCGGCAGGGGGTATGGTCGGCAGGATCACCAAGATCACCGACGCCTACATCACGATCGAGATCGCCGACAACATCGAGATCGTCGTGCAGCGCGGCGCCGTGCAGACGGTGCTGCCCAAGGGAACCATCAAGTCCCTGTGAGCGGGCGGCGAAGGGCGAGGGGGCATGGGGTGACGCGGGCCTCCTACGCTCCACGCGCCGCGACTGCCGCATGAGCCGCAAGCCGACTCCTCGACCGCGACCCCTCGCACTTCGTCCGAAGTTCACATGAACCGCTACCCCGTCTGGGTCTACGCCACCGTCGCGGTCGCGCTGGTGATCGGATTCCTGTACACGCTGCCGAACTTCTTCGGCGAGGCGCCGGCGGTGCAGATCTCGAGCGCGCGGCTCACCGTCAAGATCGACGCCGACACGCTCGGCCGCGCCGAGGCGGCGCTCGAGCGCGCGGGCATCGAGGTCGCCGGCAGCCAGCTGGACTCGAACAGCGTGCGCATCCGCTTCGCCGACACCGACACCCAGCTCAAGGCGCGCGACGCGCTCGACGCGCAGTTCAATCCGGATCGCGAGGACCCCTCGTACACGGTCGCGCTCAACCTGCTCTCGCGCTCGCCGGCGTGGCTCGCCGCCATCAACGCGCTGCCGATGTACCTCGGGCTCGATCTGCGCGGCGGCGTGCACTTCCTGTTCCAGGTCGACATGCGCGGCGCGCTCACCAAGCGGCTCGATTCGCTCACCGGCGACATCCGCACGCAGCTGCGCGACAAGAACGTCCGCCACGCCGGGGTCACGCGCGAGGATGTCGATCATCGTGCGCTTCCGCGACACCGAGACTCGCGCGCGCGCCCGCCGCGTCCTCGCCGACAACGTGCCCGATCTCGCGCTCGCCGACGCCGGCGACGCCGCCGCGCCGCGGCTGGTCGCGACCATCCGCCCGGAGGCCGAACAGCGCATCCAGGAGTTCGCACTCAAGCAGAACATCACGACGCTCAACAACCGCGTAAACGAGCTCGGCGTGGCCGAACCGGTGATCCAGCAGCAGGGTGCCGACCGCATCGTCGTGCAGCTCCCCGGCGTGCAGGACACCGCGCAGGCGAAGAAGATCCTCGGCCGCACCGCAACCCTCGAGGTGCGGCTGGTCGACGAGGAGAACATGACCCCGACCGCGCTCACCGCCGCGCAGCAGGGACAGGTGCCGTTCGGCACCGAGTTCTACGTCGAGCGCAACGGCACGCCGCTGCTCGTCAAGAAGCAGGTCGTGCTCACCGGCGACCGCCTGACCGACGCCCAACCCGGGTTCGACAGTCAGACCAACGAGCCGGCGGTGCACCTGACGCTGGACGCCACCGGCGCGCGCATCTTCCGCGACGTCACGCGCGAGAACGTCGGCCGGCGCATGGCGATCCTCTTGATCGAGCGCGGCAAGGGCGAGGCGATCACCGCGCCTGTGATCCGCACCGAGATCGGCGGCGGCCGGGTGCAGATCAGCGGACGCATGAATACCCAGGAGGCGAACGAGCTCGCGCTGCTGCTGCGTTCGGGCGCGCTCGCCGCGCCGATGGACATCGTCGAGGAGCGCACCGTCGGCCCGAGCCTCGGCGCCGAGAACATCCGCAAGGGGTTCCTGTCGACCGCGTGGGGCTTCGCCGCGATCGCGGTCTTCATCGTCGTCTATTACCAGCTGTTCGGCCTGTTCTCGGCGATCGCGCTCTCGGCGAACCTGCTGCTGCTGATCGCGCTGCTCTCGATGCTGCAGGCCACCCTCACGCTGCCCGGCATGGCGGCAGTGGCGCTCGCGCTCGGCATGGCGATCGACGCGAACGTGCTGATCAACGAGCGCGTGCGCGAGGAGCTGCGCGCCGGCCAATCGCCGCAGGCGGCGATCCACGCCGGCTACGAGCGCGCGTTCGGCACCATCGTCGACTCGAACGTGACCACCCTGATCGCGGGACTCGCGCTGCTGGTCTTCGGCTCCGGTCCGGTGCGCGGCTTCGCCGTGGTGCACTGCCTGGGGATCCTGACCTCGATCTTTTCCGCGGTGGTGATCTCGCGCGCGATGGTCAACCTGTGGTACGGGTCGCGCCGCAAGCTCGACGCGATCTCGATCGGCAACGTCACCTGGAAGTGAACGATGGAGTTCTTCCGCATCCGCCGCGACATACCGTTCATGCGGTATGCGCTGGTATTCAACGTCATCTCGCTCGTCACGTTCCTCGCCGCGATTTTCTTCCTCGCCGTGCGCGGCCTGGCGTTCTCGATCGAGTTCACCGGCGGCACGGTGATGGAGGTGTCCTACGCCGAGGCGGCCGACGTCCAGCGCATCCGCGCGACGCTGGAGGCGGCCGGCTACCACGACACCCAGGTGCAGACGTTCGGGTCCTCGCGCGACGTGCTGATCCGCATGCCGGTCGCCGAGGGCCAGTCGACCGCGGACGTCTCGCGCGACGTCATGGACAAGCTCAAGGGCACCGGCACGGTCGAGCTGCGACGCGTGGAGTTCGTCGGCCCGCAGGTCGGGCGCGAGCTGGCCGAGAACGGCGCGCTCGCGCTGCTGGTCACCGCGCTCGGTATCGTCGCCTACCTCGCGCTGCGCTTCGAGTGGAAGTTCGGCGTGGCGGCGATCATCGCCAACCTGCACGACGTCGTCATCATCCTCGGCTTCTTCGCGTTCTTCCAGTGGGAGTTCTCGCTCCCGGTGCTCGCCGCCGTGCTGGCGGTGCTCGGCTACTCGGTGAACGAGTCGGTGGTGATCGCCGACCGCATCCGCGAGAACTTCCGCAAGATGCGGCGGGCCTCGGTCAACGAGGTGATCGACAACGCGATCACGCGCACGATCTCGCGCACGATCATCACGCACGGCACCACGCAGACGGTGGTGCTTTCGATGCTGATCTTCGGCGGGCCGGCGCTGCGCTACTTCGCCGTCGCGCTGACGATCGGCATCCTGTTCGGGATCTACTCCTCGGTGCTGGTGATGGCGCCGCTGGTGCGCTGGCTCGGCGTGAAGCGCGAGGACCTGGTGAAGCCGGTGCGCGAGAAGAAGCAGGAAGCGGTGGTCTGAGAGCCGCGGGAATAACCGCCCGGCGACGCCTGTTAGCGCAGTCGATTCCACGCGAAGCCGCCGCGGAGTCTAGACCACGACAGAACGTTGAAGGAGTGCACATGAAGAGCAAGCCTCTCGCAGCCGCACTGCTGTTCGCGCTCGGCGCGGGCTACGCGGCCGCCGCCCTCGCCCAGGTCAAACCCGAGATCCTCGTCAAGCAACGCCAGGCGAAGATGGTTCTGCAGGCCAAGTACTTCGGCCCGCTCGCCGCGATGGCGCAGGGCAAGGCGCCGTACAATGCGACGGTCATCGCCCGCAACGCCGGCTACCTCGCGGTGCTCGGGGAGATGGCCTGGGACGGGTACGACGCCAGCACCAAAGACGTGAAGAGCCGTACGCTGCCGGTCGCCTACTCCAACGCGGACAAGTTCAAGCAGGCGCAGCAGCACTTCGAGAGCGCCGTCGGCCAACTGGTCGCCGCGGCCAAGGGCGGCGACGAGGCCAAGGTCAAGGCCGCCATCGGGGGCGTCGGCAAGTCGTGCGGCAGCTGCCACGACGACTTCCGGGAGAATTGATGTCGCGGAGTACTGGGCTTCGCGACCGAACCCCGCTGCGGCGGGGTTTTCGCTTTCTGCCGGGCCTCGGCACGATACGCAGCCCCGGGCCACGGGAGTCGTCGCCCTGTTGGCCGCCGCGTTGGTCGGCCCCGCTGCGGCACAGGGCGATGCGGCGCGCGGCGAGTACCTCGCCAAGGCCGGCGGCTGCGTCGCCTGCCACACCGAATCGGGCGAGAACGCCGTGCGCTTCGCCGGGGGGCCGCGCCCTGAAGACCCCTTTCGGCACCTTCTACGGCCCGAACATCACGCCGCATCCGCAGGCCGGCATCGGGCGCTGGACCGAGGCCGACTTCGTGCGCGCGATGCGCGACGGGCGGCGTCCGGACGGCGCGAACTACTTTCCGCATTCCCGTATCCGTCGTACACGCTGATCACGGACGCGGACTTGCGCGACCTCTGGTCATACCTGCGCGCGCTGCCGCCGAGCGAGAAAGCAAACCGGCCGCACGAGCTCGACTTTCCGTTCGGCTGGCGCTTCCTCGTCTCGCCGTGGAAGTGGCTGTTCTTCACGCCCGGCCCGTTCGCGCCCGACCCGCAGGCGACACCGGAGGTGAACCGCGGCGCGTATCTCGTGCGCGCGCTCGGCCATTGCGGCGAGTGCCACCACGCCGCGCAACGTCCTCGGCGCCTTGGACCGCGACCGGCATCTCGGCGGGGGGCAGCGGGCCGGACGGGAAGCGCATCTCGAACCTGACGCCGGCGCGCCTCGAGAAGCGGAGCGACGAGGATCTGAAGTACTTCTGACCACCGGAATAACGCCCGACGGCGACGTCGCCGCCGAAACGATGGGCGAGGTGATCCGCAATACGACCGGCGAGCTCACGCCCGCCGACCTCGACGCGCTGGTCACCTACCTGCGGTCGGTTCCGCCGGTGGCGGAACCGCCGCGCTGAGCGCGTCGCATCAGATCCGCCGCGCGAGCTCGGTGGCGCGCCCGGTGTAGTCCGCCGGCGTCATCGCCAGCAGCCGCCCGCGCTCGGCCGCGGGAATCGGCAGCGTGCGGATGAACTCGGCGAGCGCGGCCCGCGTGAGCCGCTTGCCGCGCGTGAGATCCTTGAGCCGCTCGTAGGCGTCGGCCACGCCGTAGCGGCGCATCACGGTCTGCACCGCCTCGCCGAGCACTTCCCCAGTTCTCGGCCAGGTCCGCCCCGATGTGCTCCCGGTCGGCGTCCAGCCTGCCGAGCCCCTTCAGGCACGATTCGTAGCCGAGCAGGCCGTGGCCGAGGGCCACGCCGAGGTTGCGCAGCACGGTGGAGTCCGTGAGGTCGCGCTGCCAGCGCGAGATCGGCAGTTTTTCCGCCATATGCCGCAAGAGCGCGTTCGCGACGCCGAGATTGCCCTCCGAGTTCTCGAAGTCGATCGGGTTGACCTTGTGCGGCATCGTCGACGATCCGACCTCGGCCTCCGCGACGCGCTGGCGGAAGTAACCGAGCGACACGTAGCCCCAGAGGTCGCGGTCGAGGTCGATCAGCACCGTGTTCAGCCGCGCGAGCGCGTCGGCCAGCTCGGCGATACAGTCGTGCGGCTCGATCTGGATCGTGTAAGGGTTGAACTCCAGGCCGAGCGCTTCGACGAAGCGGCGCGCGAACGCCTCCCAGTCGACGCCGGGATACGCGGCGCAGTGCGCATTGTAGTTCCCGACCGCGCCGTTGATCTTGCCGGTGAGCGCGACGCCCGCCACCCGCTCGCGCGCGCGGCGCAGCCGGTGCACGAAGTTGGCGAACTCCTTGCCGAGCGTCGTGGGCGAGGCCGGCTGCCCGTGCGTGCGCGCGAGCATCGGCAGCGCGGCGTGCGCGCGTGCCATCGCGGCGAGGCCCTCGATCACGCGGTCGATCGCCCCGAGGATCACCCAATCGCGCGCCTCGGCGAGCAGGAAGCGCGTAGGCGAGGTTGTTCACGTCCTCGGACGTGCAGGCGAAATGAATGAACCCGGCGGCGCGCTCGAGCTCGGCGTGCCCGGCGGTCTCCTCGCGCAGCCAGTACTCGATCGCCTTCACGTCGTGATTGGTGCGCGCCTCGATCGCCTTGACGCGCTCGGCGTCGGCCTCGACGAACCCGGCGACGAGCTCGCGCAGATGGCGCACCGCGGCCCCGGAGAGCGGCCCGACCTCGGGCAGATCCTCGTCGGCCGCGAGCGCGATCAGCCATTCGACCTCGACGCGCACGCGGGCCCGGATCAGGCCCGCCTCGCTGAAGAGCGTGCGCAGCGGCGCAAGCTGCCGGTGATAGCGCCCGTCCAGGGGCGAGAGGGCGCTCAGTGGAGTGTGCGGCATGCCGCGCGGGCCCTGACGTTCAACGCGCGATTCTAGCACGCGCGATGCAGCGGTCCGCGCCGGCGACGCCGCGCTTGACGCCCGGAAGCCGATGCTATACTCGCGCGCCCTGGCTATTCCCCCGTCATAGGCAGCAGCCCCTCGCACCCGCACGCGGCCATGTCCGGCCACAAGCTCAAGCTGATCGGCTCGCGCACGAGCCCCTACACGCGCAAGGCGCGCGTCGTCGCCGCGGAAAAGCGCATCGACTTCGCGTTCGAGATCGCCGATCCGTGGCAGCCCGACAGCTCCGTGCCCCAGCACAATCCTCTCGGCAAGGTGCCGGTGCTCGTGCTCGAGGACGGCACGCCGGTCTACGATTCGCGCGTGATCGTCGAGTTCCTCGACGCGGCGTCGCCGATCGCCCGCCTCATCCCGGCCGATCATCGCGAGCGCATCGAGGTGCGCCGCTGGGAGGCGCTCGCCGACGGCGTGCTCGACGCGGGCGTGGCCGCACGCGCCGAGAGCCGCCGCGCCGCGGGCGAGCGCAGCCAGGCGTGGGTCGACCGCCAGCTCGGCGTCGTCGCGCGCGGGCTCTCCGCGCTCGACCGCGAGCTCGGCCAGCGTGCCTGGTGCGCGGGCAACGTCTACTCGCTCGCCGACATCGCGGTCGGGTGCTGCCTCGGCTGGCTCGAGTTCCGCTTTCCCGATCTCGGGTGGCGCGCCGCGCACGCGAATCTCGCGCGCCACATGGACAAGCTCGTCGACCGCCCAGCGTTCGCCGACACCATGCCCACCGCATAGCCGTACGCCGACGCCCAATTCGGTCGGTGGGCGCCGGCCCATTGCCGGCGAGGGATCATCCGCAGCGCCCGTTCGTTCGTAACCCGGGACGGCGAACCGAATTGCCGGACGAGAGTCTCTGCCCGGATCCATGGATTCCTTCCTCCAGCACCCCGCCTTCCAGGGCGGCGTCGCGCCCTTCGTTGCCGGGCTGATGGTGGCTGCGGTGCTCGGCCGGGCGCGGCTCGGCGGACTCGCCGTAGCGGCCGGCTACGCGGTCGCGATCGCGCTGGCGAGCGGGGTCGCGTTCAGCCCGCTCACGGCGCTGCGGAAAGTCGCGCTTCTCGCGCTGGCCGCGCCGCTCGCCGGCATCGCGATCGACTTCGCGCTGCGCTCGGGCCGAGCCCTGGTGATCGTCGTCGCGGCGGTTTGCGGTGCGCTGACGGTCTGGGTGTTCTGGAGCGTGCTGCAGCACAAGGTGCCCGCCGAAGCCGCGCTGCTCGGCGGCGGCGCGGCGCTGTACGTGGCGTGGCTCGTCGTGGCGACCATGGCGCTCTCTGCGGCGCCGGTGCGCGCCGGCGCCGCCGCGCTCGTGCTCGGCCTCGGCACGGGGATCTCGGCGATCCTCGCCGCCTCGGCGCTGCTCGGCCTCTACGGTATCGGCCTCGCCGCCGGCGCCGGCGGATTCCTGCTCTGGCAGATGGTGACCGGTCGCACGATCGCGGCGGGCGCGACGCTGACGCTGTCGGTCGGGCTCGCCGGCGGGCTGTTCGGCGCGTCGGCGCTCTTCCTCGCCAAGCTGCCCGGGTACGTGCCGATCGTGCTCGCGCTCGTGCCGCTCGCGGCCCGGCTGCCGGTGCCGCCGCGGTTCCCGATCTGGGCCCAGGCGATCGTGCTGTCGGCGTACTGCTTCGTCCTCGCCGTCCTCGCCTTCGTGCTGACCCGGCAGGGCGTGGCGCCGCCGGCGTAGCGCGGCCCGCGCGGCCGCGGACGTCGCAACATGAGGCATCCCAACCCAACCGAGAGGAGAGAGAATATGCATCGGAAGCTCGCCGCCACCGCGCTCGCACTGCCGCTCGCCGCCGGCGCGCAGCCCGCGACCTACGAGATCGACCCGGATCACACGTTCCCGCACTTCATGATCCAGCACCTCGGCGTCTCGTGGATGCACGGCCGGTTCAACAAGACGAGCGGCAAGCTCGTCCTCGACCGCGCGGCGAAGACCGGCTCGGTCGAGGTCACGATCGAGACCGCGTCGGTCGACACCGGCGCGCACGAGCTGCGCGGCCGCACGCGCACCCGCGACGAGCACCTGCGCACCGCGGACTTCTTCAACGTGCAGGAGTTTCCGACCATGACCTACAAGGGCTCGGCCAAGTGGAACGGCGAGTGGCCGAGCGAGGTGCAGGGTCAGCTCACGCTGCTCGGCGTGACCCGCCCGGTGACCCTCAAGGTCGACAGCTTCGGCTGCGCACCCGACCCCCGCATCAAGGGCAAGCGCGAGGTGTGCGGCGCGAACGCGAGCGGCTCGTTCAAGCGCTCCGACTTCGGGATGAAGTTCGCGATTCCGGGGGTGAGCGACGAGATCCGGCTGCAGGTCCAGCTCGAGGCGCTCAGGCCGCTGTAGGGGGAGGAACAGGAGGGAACCCACACGGGTTCCCTCCCGTTACCCTCCTTCCGCTGGAGGGGGGAGGAACAGGAGGGCACCACGGGTTCCCTCCCGTTACCCTCCTTCCGCTGGAGGGGGGAGGAACCGGAGGGAACCCACACGGGTTCCCTCCCGTTACCCTCCTTCCGCTGGAGGGAGGGGAGGAACAGGAGGGAACCCACACGGGTTCCCGCCCGTTACCCTCCTTCCGCTGGAGGGAGGAACCGGAGGGAACCCACACGGGTTCCCCCCGTTACCCTCCTTCCGCTGGAGGGAGGGAGGAACAGGAGGAACCCACACGGGTTCCCTCCGTTACCCTCCTTCCGCTGGAGGGGGAGGAACCGGAGGGACCCACACGGGTTCCCGCCCGTTACCCTCCTTCCCCCGGGGGGGGGGGGCGTGCGAGGAGGGGGAACCCACACGGGTTCCCGCCCGTTACCCTCCTTCCGCTGGGGGAGGAACAGGAGGGAACCCACACGGGTTCCCTCCGGCTCCCCTCACTGGATCACTCCGCCCCCGAGGCAGATCGCGTCGTCGTAGAGCACGAGCGACTGTCCTGGCGTGACCGCACGCTGCGGCGCGTCGAAGTCCACCGTCATCGCATCCGCCGCGAGCGCTGCGATCCGGCACGACGCATCGGCCTGCCGGTAGCGCGTCTTGGCGGTATACGCGGGCGCGGCGCGGGGCGGCGCGCCCGCCACCCATGCCAGGTCGCCCGCCACGACGCGCCGCGTCAGAAGCAGCGGGTGGTCGTGTCCCTGAACCACCACCAGCGTGTTCGTCGCGAGGTCCTTCGCGGCGACGTACCACGGCTCGCCGCTCGCCTCGCGCATGCCGCCCAGGCCGATGCCCTTGCGCTGTCCGATGGTGTAGAACGCGAGCCCGATGTGCTCACCGACCGCTCTCCCCCTCGGGCGTGCGGATCGCCCCGGGCGCGCGCGGCAGGTAGCGGTTCAGGAATTCGCGGAACGGCCGCTCGCCGATGAAGCAGATGCCGGTGGAGTCCTTCTTGGCGTGCACCGGCAGTCCCGCCTCCTTGGCAATGCTGCGCACCTCGGACTTGCGCAGCTCCGCGAGCGGGAACGCGACGCGCGCGAGCTGCGCCTGCGTCAGGCGATGCAGAAAGTAGGTCTGATCCTTCGCGCGGTCTGCCGCCCTGACGAGCTCGAAGCGGCCATGCCGCTCGCGCACGCCGGCGTAGTGCCCGGTCGCGATGCGGCGCGCGCCCATCGCCATCGCGCGGTCGAGGAACGCCTTGAACTTGATCTCGGCGTTGCACAGCACGTCAGGGTTGGGCGTGCGGCCGGCCGCGTACTCGCGCAGGAACTCGGCGAAGACGCGCCCGCGGTACTCGGCGGCGAAGTTCACCGCTTCGAGCTCGATGCCGACCACGTCGGCCACCGCCGCGACGTCGACGAGGTCCTGCCGGGTCGAGCAGTACTCGCCGTCATCGTCGTCCTCCCAGTTCTTCATGAACAGTCCGACGACCTCGTAACCCCTGCCGCTTGAGAAGCAGCGCCGCGACCGACGAGTCCACGCCGCCGGACATGCCGACCACGATGCGCTCAGCCATCGCGCCTCACTCGTAGTGCCGCAGGAGCTCGAGCGGATAGCGTCTGCCGGCGAGATAGTCCTCGACGCACGCCTGCACGAGCGGGCTGCGGTGGCGCGCGCGCACCGCCGCGATCTCTTCGGGCAGGAGCCACACCGCCCGCAGGATCTCGCGGTCGAGGCCGAGCTCGAGCGCATGGCTGGTCACCTCGCCACAGAACGCGAAGCGCAGGAACGTCACGTCCCTCGCCGGGAAATGCCACCGGTACACACCGACGAGCGCTGTCGGGCGGAACCGGTAGCCGGTCTCCTCCAGCGCTTCGCGCGCGCACGCCTCGGCGAGCGTCTCGCCACGCTCCCAGTGTCCGGCCGGCTGGTTGAATACAGCGACGCCGTTCGCCAGCTCCTCGACGAGCAGGAAGCGGCCTTCGCGTTCGACGACGGCGGCCACGGTGACGCTCGGCTTCCAGGGTTCGGACATGAGAGCAGTCGACAGTGGGCCGTGGACAGCGGGCGGTTTGGACGGTCGGCGGCGGGCGGCGCGCCGCCGCGCAGGCGCCGGGTCAGCGCGACGGCGGTCTCATGCCGCGGCGCGGGTGTTGCGGCGGACGAAGTCGGCGATGCGGGTGACGCCCGCCTCGATCGCCGGCTTCGACGCGGCGTAGCTGAAGCGGATGTGCTGCCCCTCGTCCGGGACGCGCGCGCCGAAATGGATGTCGGCCAGCACGGCCACGCCGGCCTCGACGAGCAGGCGCTTGCGGAACTCCTCGGAGTCGGCCGCACCGATCATGCGGCACGCCTCGGTGACGTTCGGCCACGCGTAGAACGCGCCACCAGGCGTGCGGCACGAGATCCCCGGCACCTCGTTCAGCAGCCGCACGATCAGGTCGCGCCGCTCGAGGAACGAGGCGCGCATCGCCTCGGCGTCGGCCTGCGGCCCCTCGATCGCCTCGACCGCGGCCCATTGCGAGAGCTGCGAGGCGCACGACTCGGTGTTGGTGATCCAGCGGGTGAAGATCGGTGCGAGCGCCGCGTTCGCAGTGAAGCCGATGCGCCAGCCGGTCATCGCCCAGGTCTTCGAGGTGCCGTCGGAGACGACAGTGCGCTCGTACATGCCCGGCGCCGAAGCGATCGACGCGAACCCGCCCGCGTAGCAGAGCCTCGAGTAGATCTCGTCGGCGTACACCCACACCTCCGGATGGCGCCGCAGGATCGCGGCGATGTCGTCGAGGTTGCGCGGCGAGAGCACGCCGCCTGTGGGGTTGTGCGGCGAGTTGAGGATCAGGAGCTTCGTGCGCGAAGTCAGCCGCGCCTCGAGCTCCGCCGGATCGAACGCGAACTCGCGCGCCTCGCGCAGGTGCAGCGGAACCGGCACCGCGCCGCAGGCGCGGATCTGCGACTCGTAGATCGGGAATCCAGGGTTCGGGTAGATCACCTCGTCGCCGGCGCCGTAGTCGGTGGTGGCGAGGATCGCGTAGCCGATGAAGGGCTTCGCGCCGGCGCCGACCACCACGTGCTCCGGGCGGATGTCGAGCCCGCGCATGGCACCCATGTAGCGGGCGGCCGCCGCGCGCAGCTCGTCGATGCCGGCCGAGGGCGTGTAGCCGTGGCGCCCGCCGCGGATCGCCTTGACCGCCGCATCCTGGATGTTCACGGGGGTGGCGAAGTCCGGCTGCCCGATGCAGAACGAGATGATGTCCTTGCCGCGGCGGATGAGCTCGTTAACCTCGGCCAGCACGACGAACGCGTTCTCGGTGCCGAGCTCGGCGGTGCGGCGGCTGATGTGGGGCATGGTCTCGCGTCGGCAACAGACGTGTAGAGCGTTCGATGTTCGATTCTAGCGGAACCCGCGCCGACGCTCTCGCGCGCAGCCCTGCGGGAAGATCGTCCTTCCCGCGCGGGCGGGGATGCCGAAGGCGGAAATGCAGGGCGCGCGAAACGGCCACCGTGCTCGGTCCCGCGCTCGCCCGCATTGCGTGCGCAGCGCTCCCCTATGATACCGACTTCAGCACGTCGGCGAGCACGCTGAAAATCCGCTCGAGGTCGGGTTTCTCGATCACGAGCGGCGGGCAGATGGCGAGCGCATCGCCGATCGGCCGAACGTAGACTCCGCGGTCCCAGCACTTGCCGAACGCCTCGAGCGCACGTGCGCCCGGCGCGCCGGGTCGCGGCGCGAGCTCGACCGCGCCGATCAGCTGCAGGTTGCGCGTATCGATCACGTTCGGCAGCCCGCGCAGCGCGTGTACGGCGTCCTCGAAGCCGCGCGCGAGCTGGTTCGCGCGGTCGAAGAGCCCTTCCTCGGCATAGACGTCGAGCGCGCCGAGCGCCGCGGCCGCCGCGAGCGGATGGCCCGAGTACGTGTAGCCGTGGAAGAGCTCGACGCCCGGCCCGGTCGCGTTCATGAACGTCTCGTAGATCTCCTTTCGCACCACGACGCCGCCGAGCGGCACCGCTCCGCTGGTGATCCCCTTCGCGAAGGTGAACAGATCCGGCGTCACGCCGAAGAACTGGCTTGCAAACGGCTTGCCGAGACGACCGAAACCGGTGATCACCTCGTCGAACACAAGGAGGATGCCGTGGCGGTCGCAGATCTCGCGCAGGCGCTCCAGGTAGCCCGCCGGCGGGATCAGCACGCCGCCGGCGCCCGCCACCGGCTCGACGATGACCGCCGCGATGTTGGAGGCGTCGTGCACCGCAATGATGCGGCGCTCGAGCTCGTCGGCGAGTCCGGCACCGGCGGCCGCCAGGCCGCGCACGAACGCCCGCGCCGCGAGGTCCTGCGTGTGCGCGAGGTGCTCGACGTTGCCGAGCAGCGTCGTCTCGAAGCTGCGCCGGTTCACCTGCAAACCCGATACCGAGAGGCCGCCGATGTTCACGCCGTGGTAGGCGCGCTCGCGGCCGACGAAGATCCGGCGCGAACCCTCGCCGCGCAGCTTGTGGTACGCGATCACGATCTTGAGCGCGGTGTCGACCGCTTCGGAGCCGGAGTTGGTGAAGAAGACATGGTCGAGCCCCGGCGGCGCGAGCGCCGCGACGCGCTCGGCGACCGCGAATGGCCCAGGATGTCCGAGCCCGAAGCTCGAGGCGAAGTCGAGCTCGCCCGCCTGCCTGCGGATCGACTCGACGATGCGCGGATGGCAGTGGCCGGCGTTCACGCACCAGAGTGTGGCGAGGCCGTCGAGCACCTGCTTGCCGTCGGCGGTCGTGAGGTGCACGCCCTTTGCGCCGGTCACGAAGCGCGGCGCCTGCTTGAACGCGCGCTTGCTGGTGAAGGGCATCCAGTACGCGTCGAGGTCGAGCCCCAAGTCGGCTTGTACGGTCATTACGGTTTCTCCTCGCAGCGTGCGTCGGCCGGTGCCACCACCTCGCGGTAGGCGTGCCAAGTCGCGAGGCCGACGAGCGGCAGCGCAATGATCAGGCCGACGTAATAGGTCGCAAAGCCGAGCCCGGTCAGCGCGACGATCGTCGCGCCCCACGCGAGCATCGGCCAGAAGTTCATTCTGAGCGCGTTGAAGCTCGTGATCATCGCCGTCAGCGAATCCATCTGCGGGCGGTCGTAGAGCATCGGCAGCGTGACGACCGAGGTCGCGAAGACGAAGAGCGCGAAGCCGAAGCCGGCCGCGGCATACGCCAGCACAAAGGTGAGCGTCTCCGGGTCGCGCAGCGCGTCGGCGGCGAGCGCGGCGGTCGACGGCACGGTGCCTTCGAAGAAGAGCGCTACCAGCACGATCGAGATGCGGATCCACACCGCGAGCAGCAGCGCGAGGATGATCGCGTAGAAGCCGATCGATTGCACGTTCGCCTTCCATGCGGTGGTGGTCGGAGCGATCATGACCGCCTCACCGCGCGCGACGCGCTGCGCGATGTCGTACAGGCCCATCAGCAGGAACGGACCGACCAGCAGGAAGCCGGTCGCCAGCGCGAGCTCGATCGCGCCGGAGCCGGGTGCGTGCGCGAGCGCGAAGCCCATCGCCGCGAGCACCACGCCGTAGAACAGGCTCGGGACCGGTGCTGCGCGCAGATCGCGCCAGCCTGCGCGTAGCCAGCGCACCGGCGCCCCGAGGCCGACCGTGCGGATCTCCGGAAACGGCGAGGCCGGCTCGTCCCCGCCCCCGCCAGACCGGTGCGGGTCGGTGACCCTGCCCTCGTCGGTCATCGAGACCCTCCTGCCGCGGCCCGGCCGTGCGCTCCGGCCGGAGGGGGCGAGTTTACCGCTCAAAGGCCGAGCTCGGTGAACACCTCTTTCGCCGTCTTGAAGGCCTCCAGGGCGGCCGGGGCGCCGCTGTAGGCGCCGACCTGCAGGAAGATCTCGGCGATCTCGTCCTGGGTGACGCCGTTCGTGATCGCGGCCTTGACGTGGATCTTCAGCTCGTGCGTGCGGCCGGTGGCGGCCAGCATCGCGAGGTTCAGCATGCTGCGCGTCTTGCGCGGCAGCCCCGGCCGCGTCCAGATCGCGCCCCAGCAGTGCTTCGTGACCCACTCCTGGAAATGCCGCTGGAACTCGTCCGCGGCAGCGGTCGCCTTGTCGACGTAGTCGGCGCCGAGCACCTCACGGCGCGCCCTCATCCCGCGTTCGTACAGGGCCTTCTCGTCGGCTTCCACGTGCTCCTCCTATAATCGGTGGGCGATGCGCCGCGCACCGTACCACAACGCCGGTGCCGCGCGCGCACTGCCCGCCGAATGTCGAAACCCTCCCCGCAGCGCACCTCGAGCGTCCCGGCGGGCCGCGTCGGGCGCCTCGTCGGGCTCGGTCTTGCCGCGACCGAGCTGGTGCTCGGCGGCCTGATCGACAGACTGCGGGCGCCGGGCGGCGCGCGCGACGCCGTGCTGAGCGCGCGCATCGCGCGGCGCCTCGCCGAACGGCTCGCGCACCTGCGCGGCGCCGCGATGAAGCTCGGCCAGCTGCTCTCGCTCGAGGGCGAAGACTTCCTGCCGCCGGAGTTCGCGCGTGCGCTCGCGATGCTGCGCTCGGGCGCGCACGCGATGCCGCCCGCGCAGCTGCGGCAAACGCTTGGGCGCGAGTACGGCCGCGGCTGGGAGCGGCGCTTCGCCCGCTTCGACTTCGCGCCGATCGCCGCGGCCTCGATCGGGCAGGTGCACCGCGCGCGGGCGGCCGACGGCCGCGAGCTCGCGATCAAGATCCAGTATCCGGGCATCGCGCGCTCGATCGACAGCGACGTCGACAACGTGGCCGCACTGCTGCGCCTCGCCAAGCTGCTGCCGATCGGGCTGGACGTCTCCGGGCTCGCGGCCGAGGCCAAGCGCCAGCTGCGCCAGGAGGCCGATTACGCGCTCGAGGCCCGGTTCCTGGTGCGCTACCGCGCGCTGGTCGCCGATGCGCCCGATCTGGTGGTGCCGCGCGTGCACGCGGACCTCAGCACGCGACGCGTGCTCGCGATGGACTACGCCGACGGCCGGCCGCTCGAGACGCTGGGCGAGGACGGAGCGCCGCGCGCCGAGCGCGACCGCGCCGGCCGGCTGCTCGAGCGGCTGCTATTTCGCGAGCTCTTCGAGTTCCGCCTCATGCAGACCGACCCGAACTTCGCCAACTACCTGTACGACCCCGCCGGCCGCCGCATCGTGCTGCTAGACTTCGGCTCGGCGCGTGAATTCAGCCCGGCGTTCGTCGCGAGCTACCGCGAGGTCTGCCGTGCGGTGCTCGCCGGCGACCGCGCCGGCGTGCGCCGCGGCGCGACGGCGATCGGCTACCTTCAGCCCGGGGACCCCGCGCCGCGCGTGCGGGCAGTGGTCGACGTGATCATGCTGGTGTGCGAGCCGCTGCGGCATCGCGGCCGCTACGACTTCGCCGCCTCCGACCTGCCCGCGCGTGCGCGCGACCTCGGCATCGATCTTCTCTTCCGGCGCGGGCTGCTGCGCGCGCCGCCGCCGGAAACGCTCTTTCTGCACCGCAAGCTGATCGGCTCCTACCAGCTCTGCGCGCGCGTCGGCGCGCGCGTGGACGTGAATGCGCTGATCAAGCCGTTCTTGACGACCGATTGACACTTGATGCCGAACGCCCGGCGCAGTCACCGCCGATGACGCACGCATCGCCGGGCTGCGAACACGCGGGTGCGAACCCGCGCACGGCATGGCGCGTCGGCCGGGCGCCAGCCCGGCCCGCCTGCCGAGGTTCAACCCGCCGGCTCGAGCCGCGCGAGCACGCCGTCCGACTCGTCGGTGAGCAGGTAGAGGTGGCCGTCGGGGCCCTGGCGCACGTCGCGGATCCGTCCGAGCGTGCCCTGCAGCATCCGTTCCTCCTTGACGACTTTCTCGCCGTCGAGGCGCAGGCGCACCAGCATCCGGTCGCGCAGTGCGCCGACGAAGAGATCGCCGCGCCAGCGCGGGAACCTGTCGGCGTCGTAGAACGCCATGCCCGAGGGCGCGATCGACGGCACCCAGTAGTGCAGCGGCTGCGCCATCCCGGGCTTGTGCGAGCCCTCGCCGATCTGCGTGCCGATGCCGTAGTTCACGCCGTAGGTGACCACCGGCCAGCCGTAGTTCACGCCGGCGCGGATCACGTTCACCTCGTCGCCGCCCTGCGGCCCGTGCTCGTGCGTCCAGAGCGCCCCGGTCTCGGGATGCAGCGCCGCGCCCTGCATGTTGCGGTTGCCGAGCGTGTACTTCTCCGGCTTGAAGCCCGGTCGGCCCACGAACGGGTTGTCCTGCGGCACGCGGCCGTCGTCGTGCAGCCGGATTACCGAGCCGGCGTGGTCGCCGGGCCTCTGCGCGCGCGCCATCTCGCCGCGGTCGCCAAGCGTGAGGAACACGAACCCCGCGCGATCGAATACGATGCGACCGCCGAAGTGACGGCCGGTGCGGCCCTTCGGCTGCTGCCGGAAGAGGAGCTCGACCGTTTCGAGCCGGTAGCTCCCCGGAGCGCCGGCGAGCCGGCCGCGGGCGAGTTCGGTGCCGTAGCCGTCCGCGCCCTTGCCGGCGAAGGCGAAGTAGACCAGCCCATTCTGCGCGAAACGCGGATGCGGCACCACGTCGAAGAGGCCGCCCTGGCCGTACGGTTCGATCGCCGGCAGGCCGGACACCGGCCGCGGCTCGAGCGTGCCGTCGCGGGCGACGACGCGCAGCCGCCCCGGACGCTCGGTGACGAGCATGCGCCCGTCGGGCAGCCAGGCAACACTCCAGGGGTGATCGAGGCCGCGCGCCACGATCGAGACGCGCACTGCGTGCTCCTCCGTGGCAATGGTGGGCTGCGCCAGCACGCCCGCCCCGGGCGACGCCGAGGTGCCTGCCGCGACTGCGCACGCGAGAACATAGCGCACTGTCGCTCGGTCTGCGGGGGAATCGCATCGCTCGGTCTCCGGGTTCTCGCGGCGAACGGCCGCGCCCGACGGTGAGCGCCCGATGACCGCAACCGTCTTTGGCCGCACGAAGCGGCCCGAGTTCCCGCGCCCGGCCGCGACGCCGCGCGCAGCCCCCCCGGCCGCCGCGCGCCCCGGCGCGACCGCAGTCCTAACCGCTTGGCCGCGCCCGACGGCCCGCTCTGTCCCTTCGCGACGCCCTGGGGAGCGTGCTCGCGCTTCTGCCCGCGCTCCCGCTGCGCGGCCGGCTTGTCGGTCTTCGACTGGCTCAGCTTCTTGGCCTTTGCCTGTTTCTTCGCCTTTGCCTGTTTCTTCGCCTTTGCCTGTTTCTTCGCGTTCGTCTCCCGCTTCGCTTTGCGCACGCAGGCGCAGGCCGATCCCGATGCGTGGGATAATCCGCCGGTCTGCTACCCAACACGGCCCGCGGGGCCCTGACGTCATGGCCACACCCAATCCTGCAACCGAAATCAAGATGGACGCCTCGGCGCTCTATCGCGAGGAGCTCTACACCGATCGGAAGATGGGCACGATCCGCGTGCTCGCGCCGGTCGGCGCCGACGGCGCGACCGACGCGAGCCGCGCGGTGCTCTTCGTCGGCGAGGCGCAGATCCTCACGCCGATGGGGGCGATCCCGCTCTCGTTCCAGATCGACGCCACCTCGCTCGCCGATGCGATCGCAAAGTTCGGCGACGCGGCCAAGGTCGCGGTCGAGCGCACCGCGCGCGAACTGCAGGAGCTGCGGCGCGAAGCCGCGTCCTCGATCGTGATCCCGGACCGCATCCCGCCCGGCATGGGCGGCGGCGGGCTCGGCGGCGGCGGCAAGATCCAGCTGCCCTGACCCGCGGCGCGCGCCGGCGTTCGCGCCGGTCCCGCGCTCGCAGTGACGCGACAGCGGCCGCACCGCCGCTTCCTACGGGACAATGCCACCGTCCACTGCTTCACATGATCCTGAATCGCACCGGCAGCAGGATCGTCTTGTTCGCGCTGGATGGTCCGAGCGTCCCCACCTTGCGCACGGCGCGTAGCGCCGCTGCGTCGAGCTCCGGATGGCCCGAGCCGCTCGCGATCGACGCATCCAGAATGCGCCCGGTCTCGCCGAGTTCGACGAGGACCACCACCTCGCCCTCCAGCCCGCGCCTCAGGGCCTCCGGCGGATAGAGCATCTCCTCGGACAGCCGGCCCAGCGTCTCGCGCAGCGCCTCGGGCGGCAGCTGCTCGGCCGCACGCGGCCGCAGACCAGCGCCGCTCCGCTCGGGCGGCGGCAGGCGCAGGTCGAGTCCGCGCCGCTCCGGCGGTGCGCTCGCCCTCTCGCCGGGCGACCGCGCAATCGGCGGCGCCGTCGCGGCAGCCGACTTCGGCTTACGTGTCCGCTGCACGCGGCGCTTTGGCTCGATCGGATCCGCGAGCGGCTTCGCGTGCGGCGGGTCGAGCGTGTTTTTCAGTACTTCCGGCGGCGCCCCCAACCGGGCCGCGGGAGGCACGAGCCGCGCTTGCAGCGCGGCCTGCGGCGCCTGCGGGGTGCGGACCGCGACGCCGGGCTCGACCTCGAGCGCGACGAGCGCGTACACGTGCAGCCCAAGCGAGAGACCGAGCGACCAGCCGAGCGGGCCGCGCGTGCGCGCGTGCGCGGGCTTCATGCGCGCTCCCAAGGCCGCTTCGACCTGCACCCGGCAGCTTGGCATGCCTGCGCCTTTTGACAATCGGCCATGGTTCTCGGACTATGAGGGTCTCGACCGCCGGATGACAAGCGCATCGTCGTGAAACCGCAACACCGCGGCGCTGTCCGCCGCCTGCTGTTGTTGTCCCTGCAACGTGGTGCCGCCGCCGCCCTCGCCGCACTTGCGCTGGCGTCGACGCCTGCGGCAGGCCGCGCCGAGAGCGAGCTGCCCGATCCAGTGCGCTTCGGCGTGGCGATCGAGTCCGGCGACATCGCTCGCGCGCGCGAGTGGCTCTCCGCCGGTCTACCGCCGGACTTCCTCGCCGACCGCATCGGCACCGGCATGATGATCGGCGCGTGGGAAGGCAACATCCCTATGATGGCACTGTTCCTCTCGCACGGCGCCGACATCAATGCGGCCAACCGGCTCGGCGAGCAGGCGATCATGCACGCCGCCTGGCGCGGCCACGTCGACGCGGTGCGCTGGCTGATCGAGCGCGGCGCCGAGGTCAGCCGCGAGGGGCTCGCCTGGTCGGCGCTTCACTATGCAGTCTTCGCCGGCAAGCGCGTAGTCGCGGAGCTGCTGATCCGGCACGGCGCCGACGTCAACGCGCGCTCCACCAATGGCTCCTCGCCGCTGATGATGGCGGCGCGCGAAGGCCACGCGGAGCTCGCCAGGCTGCTGCTCGGCGTCGGTGCGGACACGACGATCCGCAACGACTGGGGCGATGATGCGCTCGCCTGGGCGATGCGCAACGGGCACGCGCGCATCGGCCGGATGGTCGCCCGGCCGGACGAGTTCGCCGCCGCCGCGCGCGCCCCGAGCAGTTCGGTCCGCCGACCCGGTCGCTGCCGCCGCCGGAGCGGCTGGACGCTCTGCATCGCAAGATTCGCGAGGCGCAGGCACTCGGCTACCTGACCGACGACCTCGAGCGCGAGTACGCGGCGGCCCTGGACGAGATTCGCGAGGCGTGGGAAGGCGAGGCCGCCGCCGCGGCGGCGGTGGCGCGGCGCAACATGCCCTCGGCGCTCGAGATCCGCGCGCGCCGCGACGCGCCCGGCCGCGAGGACGCGCGGTTCGTCTACGAGCACGGCGCGCCGGTGGCCCCGGCGCCGGACGCAGTGGATCCCTGAGGCGTGAGCGCGCGCGGCATCTCGAGGTTCGACGCGGCATCGCTCGGCGGCGGCTTCCGCCACGGCATGGTGCCGGCGGGCGACGTGGCGCTGCATGTCGTGCGCGGCGGCAGCGGCGATCCGCTTGTCCTGCTCGCCGGCTGGCCGCAGTCGTGGTACGCCTGGCGCAAGGTGATGCCGCGGCTCGCCGAGCGCTACGCGGTCTGCGCAATCGACCTGCCGGGCATGGGCGACTCGCAACGCCCGGCCGCGGACTACGACGTCGCCGCAGTGGCGCGGCGCGTGCGCCAGGCGCTCGCCGCGCTCGGCATCGAGCGCTGCCTGCTCGTCACGCACGACATCGGCACCTGGGTGGCGTTCCGGTTCGCGCACGAGTACCGCGCGGTGGTGCGCAAGGTCGTGCTGATGGATGCCGCCATCCCGGGCCTCTACGCGCCGCCGCCGGATCCCAAGCTGTGGCATTTCGGCTTCAACCAGCAGCGCGGGCTCGCCGAGGCGCTCACCGAGGGGCGCGAGCGGGTCTTCCTCGAATGGTTCTTCCGCAACCGCGCGCTCGTGACCAACGCGATCGGCGAGGCGGATCTCGACGAGTACGAGCGCGTGTACGGCGCTCCCGGCGCCATGCAGGCGGGCTTCGAGTACTACCGCGCGATGCCGGTCTCGGCAGAGCAGAACCGCGCCCTGGCCGCACGCGGTCGGCTCACGCTGCCGGTCGCGGTGTTCGGCAGCGACACCGCGCTCGGCGCGGTCATGATCGAGGCGATGCGCGCGCTCGCCGACGACGTGCTCGCCGAGATCGTCCCCGGCAGCGGCCACTACATCCCGGAGGAGAAGCCCGACCACCTGCTCGCGCGGCTCGCCGGGTTCCTGCCCGGCTGACGCGTCGATGGTAAGGTAGCGCCTGCGCGCGGCCGCGCGCAGGCATCCACCCTTCGGAAAGTAGCGATGAAGCGAATCTTCCTGTTCCTCGCCACCAACATCGCCGTGCTCGCGGTGATCATGATCGTCGTGAGCGTGCTCGGCGTCGACCGCTTCCTCACCGAGGAGGGCATCGACCTCGGCATGCTGCTCGCCTTCTCTGCCGTCGTCGGCTTTGCCGGCGCGATCATCTCGCTGCTCGTCTCCAAGCCGATGGCCAAGTGGTCGACCGGCGCCAAGGTGATCGATTCGCCGCGCGGCGAAGCCGAGCAGTGGCTGCTCGCCACGGTCAAGCGGCTCGCCGACCGGGCGCAGATCGGCATGCCGGAGGTTGCGGTGTACGAAGGCGCGCCGAACGCCTTCGCCACCGGCGCGTTCAAGAACTCGTCCCTCGTCGCCGTCTCGACCGGTCTGCTGCAATCGATGAGCAAGGAGGAGGTCGAGGCGGTGCTCGCCCACGAGGTCGCACACGTGGCCAACGGCGACATGGTGACGCTCACGCTGATCCAGGGCGTGGTCAACACGTTCGTGATCTTCCTGTCGCGCGTCGCCGGGTTCCTCGTCGACCGTGTCGTGTTCAAGACCGAGCGCGGTGTCGGTCCGGGCTTCTACATCACCTCGATCGTCTTCCAGATCCTGTTCGGCATCCTGGCGGCGCTGATCGTGGCGTGGTTCTCGCGGCAGCGCGAGTTTCGCGCCGATCGCGGCTCCGTGGAGTATCTCGGATCCAGCAGGCCGATGATCAACGCGCTCGCCCGGCTCGGCGGAGCGGAGCCCGGCGCGCTGCCGGAGTCGATGCGCGCGATGGGTATCGCCGACCGGCCCGGCTGGATGGGGCTCTTCGCGAGCCACCCGCCGATCGAGCGCCGCATCGCCGCGCTGCAGGCGCTCGGGCGTTGACCTGCATTGCGCGACATCCCACAGGAGGCCTCCACGTGATCCGCATGATTCTCGCCGCCGCGCTCGCAGCGGCCGGCGCCGCGCACGCCGCCGACATGCCGCTGCCCAAGGTCTTCCGAGACGGCGGTTTCCAGCGGGGCCAGTGGCGCATGGAGATCCTCGAGATGCGCGCCAAGGGCGTCGAGCAGGCCGGCGGCCCCATGCGCGCGATGTCGATGTGCCTGGACAGCGCCGAGAAGATGGCGCGCGGCAGCGACCGCGGCACCCGCGATTGCAGCTTCCGCCTGCTCAAGGACACCGCCACCGAGGCCGAGATGGAAGTCGTCTGCAAGGACGGCACTACGGTGAGCCGGATCACGCGCGAGGCGGACCGGCGCTTCCTGATGCAGGCCACCACGACGCGCGGCGGCGAGACGATGTCGATGAGGGCGCGCTATGGGTACGAGGGCCCGTGCCGGGAAGGGCAGGGGGCAGGACCGGGCTCGATCTCCATGGGCAGGCAGGACCCACGCTGCCAGCAGGCGCTCGCACGCGCCGCGCAGATGGATCCGGCCGTGATGTGCGCCAATGCCGGCGCGCAGCGTGCCATGTGCGAGGAGCAGATGCGCAAGTCGCGCGCGCAGATCCAGTCGATAGTGCCCGTGACGCCGCGCCGGCGGCGCGCTCAGGCGCCCCGGCGAACCAGCGGCGCGAGTCCGACCAGGCCGGCGAGCGGGCCGGGCAGCAGCAGCCACGCGACGCTTGCGCCGAGGTCGCCGAGGCTCGCCGACGCGACCGTGATCGCGACCACGGTGATGAGGAAGCCGATGCTGTTCTGGATCGCGAGCGCGCTACCCACGAGCTCGGGCGGGCACGCGCGCGCCGAGAGCGCAGAGAACTGCGGCGAGTCGGCGACCACTGCGACGCCCCAGAAGAGGAGCAGCGCCAGCAGCGCCGCAGCCGGCAGGCCCTGCGCGAGCGGATAGGCGAGGCACGCCGCGCCCGAGCCCGCGAGCGCCAGTGCAGCGACGCGTGCCCCGCCGATGCGCCGGGAGAGCCGCCCACCGAGGATGCAGCCGAGGCCGCCGGCGCCGATCACCGCGAACGCCCACGCCGAAACCACGAGCGGCGAGCGCATCCCGGCCTCGGCCAGCACCGGGACGAGCAGGAACGGCACGATCGTCCAGAAGGCGTAGAGCTCCCACATGTGCCCGAAGTAGCCGAACGCCGCGGCGCGGTAGGCGGGAATGCGGAATGCGCGCGCGACCGATCCCCATCCCGGGCGCAGGGCGGCGCCCGCCTTCAGGTGCGGCCCGTCGCCGAGCCGGAACACGATCACCGCGGCGCCGAGCGCCAGCACCGAGCTTGCGAGCACGACGTGCGTCCACGGCCAGCCGCTGCCGGCGGCGCGCACCGCGTGCGGCAGCGCGGTGCCGAAGGTGAGCATGCCGACCAGCCAGCCGAGCGCCTCGCCGGCGCGCCCGGGCGCCCAGCTCACGACGAGCTTCATGCCGAGCGGGTACACGCCGGCGAGTGCGAGGCCGGTCACGAACCGGTAGATCCACGCATCGGCGAGCCCGGTCGCAAGGAGCGCGAAGCCGGCGTTCGAGACCGCCCCTAGCACGGCGCACGCCGCGACGATGCGGCTCGCCGGGAAGCGGTCGGCGAGCCCCGACAGCGCGAAGAAAAGCGTGCCGGCGATGAAGCCGAGCTGCACCGCGCTGGTGAGCGCCCCGATGTCGGCCGCGGTGAGCCCCCAGGTGCGCGCGAGGTCGTCGGCCGCGGCGTTCGCGCTGAACCACAGCGACGTCCCGAGGAGCTGCGCCAGGACGATGGCGGGGATCGGGTGGCGGCGCATGTTCGCGACGGTGACGTCGTGCTTCACCCGCCGGCCCGGGACCGGCGCGCGACCCGATCGCGCACGCTATCCCGGGGCGCGCGGCCGCGCGGCGGCGGGCGCGCGTCAGCCGAGCGTGGGCATGTGGAATCCGGGCGCGGGTGTGTCGCGCTGAGCAGCGCCAGTCTGCGGTTCGTTCCTGAGCCAGCGCGTGGTGACGACCTTCGTACGGGTGTAGAACTTGACGCCCTCGGAGCCATGCACGTGGAGATCGCCGAAGAGCGAGCTCTTCCAGCCGCCGAACGAGTAGAACGCAACCGGCACCGGGATCGGCACGTTGATCCCGACCATGCCGACCTGGATCTCGCTCTCGAACCGGCGCGCCGCGCCGCCCGATTCGGTGAAGATCGCCGTGCCGTTGGCATACGGGTTCGCGTTCACCAGCGCGATCGCCTCCTCGAGCGTCTGCGCGCGCAGCACGACGAGCACTGGGCCGAAGATCTCGTCCTGGTAGATTCTCATCTTCGGCGTCACCTGGTCGAAGAGCGTCGTGCCGAGGAAGAACCCGTTCTCGCGCCCGGGCGCCTTGAAGCCGCGGCCGTCGACCACGAGCCTCGCGCCCTCCTTGACGCCGATGTCGACGTAGCCCGCGACCCTGTCGCGGTGCTCGCGGGTGATCAGCGGGCCCATGTCCATGCCCTCGGCCTCGCCCGGCCCGATCCTGATCGCCCGCGCCTTCTCGGCGAGGCGCTGCACCAGCGGATCGCCGGCGACGCCCACCGCGACCACCGCCGAGATTGCCATGCAGCGCTCGCCCGCCGAGCCGTAGCCGGCACCGATCAGCGCGTCGGCCGCGAACTCGAGATCGGCGTCGGGCAGCACCACCGCGTGGTTCTTCGCGCCGCCGAGCGCCTGCACCCGCTTGCCGTTCCTGGCGCAGGTCTCGTAGATGTACTTCGCGATCGGCGTCGACCCGACGAAGCTCACGGCGGCGACACCCCGATGCGCGAGGATCGCGTCGACCGCCTCCTTGTCGCCATGCACGACGTTGAAGACGCCGTCCGGCAGCCCGGCCTGCTTCAAGAGCTCGGCCATGCGCATCACCGCCGAGGGCACTTTCTCCGAGACCTTCAGCACGAACGTGTTGCCGCAGGCGATCGCCACCGGGAACATCCACATCGGCACCATTGCCGGGAAGTTGAACGGCGTGATGCCGGCGCACACGCCGACCGCCTGGCGCACGGTGTGCGTGTCCACGCTCGTGCCGACGTTCTCGGAGTACTCGCCCTTCAGCAGGTGCGGAATGCCGCACGCGAACTCGACCACCTCGATGCCGCGCTGCACCGAGCCCATCGCGTCGGGCAGGGTCTTGCCGTGCTCCTCGGTGACGATCCGCGCGAGCGCCCTGTGGTTCTCCTGCAGGAGCTGCAGGAAGCGCTGCATCACACGGGCGCGGCGCAGGATCGACGCGTCACGCCACTCGGGCAGCGCCGCCTGCGCGGCACGCACCGCGGCATCGACGTCGGCCGCGCTCGCGAAGCCGACGCGCTTCGTGACCTCGCCGGTCGCGGGGTTGTACACCGGTCCGGTGCGGCCGCTCGTGGCGAGCGTCGCCTTGCCGGCGATCCAGAGCGGAACGGCGGCACCGAGCTCGAAGGGCCTGTTCATGGCGGGTGGCCTCCTCTGCCCCGCGCCGGGGCGCAGGCGCGACGAAAGTGCGAAAGTATACGCCTGCGCACGCGGCCGGCCGGTCGGCCGCTCGTGGTGCATTGCCGCATGCGCGGCTGCCGCGGCGGTGCTGCGCGCACCGGACGCGCCGGGCTCAACTAATCATGTGATAAATTGCGGTAGCGCGGCGCGAAGACCGGAAGGAGGCACGAATGCAGGGCAGTGACTCGCGCGAGCTGCGCGTGTGGACGCACGACGAGATGCTGAAGCGCGTGGCCCGCTTCGAGGACCTCACGGGCTCCGATGGTGGGCGCCCCGACAGCGACGTTCCGGAATGCCGGCGCACGCGCTTCGCCGTGATCGGCTCCCGGCCGCGCGCGGACAGGCGCAACGAGGCCACCGCTTCGCCGGTGGGCGACAAGGCCTCGGCGACGCCGGCGATCCGGATCGCCGAGGGCCTCAACCCCGGCTGCTGCAAGGCGATGCCCGGCAAGGGCCCGCTGGCGCACAACCACGACACCAACGAGACTTTCGTCGCGATGAGCGGACGCTGGCGCTGCGAGTGGAACGAAGGCGAAGCCAGGGAGTCGGTCGACCTCGAGCCGCTCGATGTGGTCTCGTTCCCGGTCGGTGTCGCGCGGCGCTTCATGAACGTCACCTACGAGGAGCTCGACAAGGAGCACGACCTGATGTTCGTGATCGGCGGCAACGAGCCGCAGGCGGAATTCACGCCGCAGGCGATGCGCCGCTGCGAGGAGTGGCAAGCGCAGAAGGATGCCAAGGGCAGCTAGTGTTCTGATGCATTAATTAGTGGCACTTTTATGACGCCTGTTTGTCTCATGGTAAGTTCATTACCAGGAGACAGTGATGGGTCGTGGAAGAGCGCTGCCGAAGCTGGAACTGACCCTCGAGGAGAGCAACCGCTTGGTCGAGTGGGCGCGCCGGCGCACCACGGCGCTGGCGCTGCGGGCGCGCATCGTGCTCGGTTGCGCGCAAGGGGGCGAACAATACGCAAGTGGCGCAACGCTTGGGGGTGAAGCAGCAGACGGTAGGCAAGTGGCGGGGGCGTTTCGTCGCGCAGCGGCTCGATGGTTTGCTCGATGCGCCTCGTCCCGGACAGCCGCGCAAGATCAGCGACGCGAAGATCGAGGAGGTGCTGGCAATGACCCTTGAGCGTCGGCCCAAGCAGGCCACGCACTGGAGCACGCGGCTGATGGCCAAGGCGAGCGGCTTGAACCAGACGGCGGTGCTGCGCATTTGGCGGGCTTTCGGGTTGCAGCCGCATCGGGCCGAGACCTTCAAGCTCTCGACCGATCCGCTGTTCATCGACAAGGTGCGTGACATCGTCGGCCTGTACTTGGCCCCGCCGACCCATGCGGTGGTGCTGTGCGTGGACGAGAAGTCGCAGATCCAGGCCCTGGATCGCACCCAACCGCTGTTGCCGCTGTCCTTTGGGGTGCCCGAGCGGCGCAGCCATGACTATGTGCGCTACGGCACCACCACCTTGTTCGCGGCGCTCGATCTGGCCACCGGCAAGGTCATCGGCGAGTTGCATCGACGTCATCGCAGCAGCGAGTTCCTGAAGTTCTTGCGCACCATCGAGCAGAGCGTGCCCGCGCAGCTCGACATTCACCTGGTCATGGATAACTACGGCACCCACAAGTCCCCGACGGTCAAGGCGTGGTTCGCCCGCCACCGCCGCTACCACCTGCACTTCACCCCGACCTCCGGATCGTGGCTCAACCTCGTGGAGCGCTGGTTCGCCATCCTGAGCCAACGCCAGATCAAACGCGGATCGCATCGCAGCACCCTCGAGCTCGAGAGGGCGATCCGCAACTTCCTCGACCTTCACAATCAAGACCCCAAGCCATTCGTGTGGCACAAGAGCGCCGACGAGATCATCGAGTCAGTCGGCCGCTTTTGTACGCGAATTAACGAATCAGTACACTAGCGGCCGCCGCACGCATCCACGCGAGCAAGCACACCCGAGGAGGCCTCACGTGCCACAGTATCTCGTCGGCATCGACATCGGCGGGACGTTCACCGACTGCGTGATCGTCGACGACCGCGGGCGCATGCTGTCCACCAAGGTTCCGTCGACCCCGGACGACTTCGCGCAGGGCATGATGGACTCGATGCGCGTCGGTGCGGAGGCGCTAGGCATCGGCCTGGAGGCGTTCTGCCGCGCGATCCGGTTCCTCTCGCACGGGACCACCGTCGGCACCAACACGATCATCCAGAAGCGCGGCGCGCGGGTCGGCCTGATCACGACCAAGGGCCACGAGGACGCGATCCACATCATGCGCGGCTCGCGCGGCCACACCGGCAGGGACATCCGCAAGGTGGTGCACTTCCCGGAGACCGCCAAGCCCGCGCCGATCGTTCCGAAGCGGCTGATCCGCGGCGTGTCCGAGCGGGTCGACTGCTTCGGTGAGATCGTCGTGGCGCTGAACGAGGCCGAGACCGAGCGCGCGATCCGCGCGCTCGTCGAGGCGGGCGTGGAGGCGGTCGCGATCTGCTTCCTGTGGTCGTTCCGCAACCCGCGTCACGAGCGGCGTGTCGCGGAGATGGTGAAATCCATCGCGCCCGGACTGTTCGTGACGTGCTCGGTCGACATCGCCCCGCGCTGGGGCGAGTACGAGCGGGTGACCGCGACCGCGCTGAACGCCTATCTCGGCCCGATCATGACCGGCTACCTGGCGCGCCTCGACGGCGTGCTGACGAAGCTCGGCTACCATCACGGCCTGCAGATCACCCAGTGCGGCGGCGGCACGATCTCGGTCGCGCGCGCGACCGAGGCGCCGCTGCTCACGCTCGACTCCGGTCCGGTGGCGGGCGTCACCGCCTCGCTGTACCTCGGCGGGGCGATGGGCGACCGCAACATCATCACCACCGACATGGGCGGCACGTCGTTCGACGTGTCGATCGTCCACGAGGGCAAGCCGGCCTATTCGTTCATCAGCAACACCGACCAGTACGAGTACTTCCTGCCCAAGGTGGACATCCAGGCGATCGGCTCCGGCGGCGGCAGCCTGGTGCGCGTCGACCCTGCGGCGCGCGCCATGAAGGTGGGCCCGGACAGCGCCGGCGCGTTCCCCGGCCCGGTCGCCTACCAGCGCGGCGGCACGGTGCCCACGGTCACCGACGCCCAACTCGTGCTCGGCTACCTCGACCCGGACAAGTTCGCCGGCGGACGCATGAAGCTGGATCGGGGCGCCGCGATGCGCGCGATCGAGACGATCGCCAAGCCGCTCGGCATGGACGCGGTCGAGTGCGCGGCCGGCATCTGCCGCATCGTCGAGCTGCAGATGGCCGATATCATCCGCAAGGTCACCGTCGAGAAGGGCTACGATCCGCGAGATTTCGTGCTCTATGCGTTCGGCGGCGCCGGCCCCGCGCACGCCGGCGTGTTCGCCTACGAGCTCGGCATCCGCAAGGTGATCATACCGCAGCGCAGGGTCGCCTCGACCTGGTGCGCGTTCGGGGCCGCGGCGGCCGACGTGCTGCACATCTACGAGCACACCGAGATTCTGCCGACGCCGGTGCCGGCCGAGCACATCAACCGCAACCTCGCCCGGCTCGAGGCCGAGGCGCGCCGGCGCATGGCAGCCGAGGGCATCGCGCGCCCCCGCCAGCGCCTCGAGTTCTCGCTCGACGTGCGCCACAAGGGGCAAATCAACGAGGTCGAGGTACCGCTCGCGGCGCGCCGGCTGCCAGCGCGCTACGAGCCGCGGCTAAGGGCCGATTTCGTCAAGCGCTATGAGCAGCTCTACGGGCGCGGCGCCGCGCTGCCCGGCGCGCAGCTCGAGATCGTCGCCTGCCGCCTGCGCGCGCGCGCGCTCACGCCGCGACCCAAGCTCGTGCGCTCGAAGAAGGCCACCGCCGCGATTCCGCGCGCCGCGGTCCGGCCCGCACGCCAGATCTACTGGTCAGACCTCGAGCGCTACCGCCGGACCCCGGTGTACGACGGCGAGCGCCTCGCGGCGGGCAACCGCATCGCCGGACCGGCGATCGTCGAGACCGCGGACACGACCGTCGTGGTCCATCCCGGCCGCCGGCTGCGGGTCGATCCGCTCGGCAACTTCGAGATCACCTTCGGCAAGTGAGGAGGCACGCATGAACGCTCCGCTCCCCAAGCTCTCCGAGATGGCGCCCGAGCGCTTCGACGGGCGCCGCTCCGGCTACGTGCCGCCGAAGAAGCTGCGCCTGTCGCCGAAGCTCAGGCTGCACCGCAAGTGGGCGCGCAGCATCGACCCGGTGACCTACGAGGTGGTGCGCCACGCGCTGTGGAACGTGAACGAGGAGCACGGCTCGACGATCCAGCGCCTCTCGGGTTCGCCAGTGGCCATGTACGCGCTCGACCTCAACCCGTCGATCCTCACCGAGGACGCCGAGTTCGTGTTCTTCGGCCCATACATGCAATACATGTCCGGCGTCACCGACACCCAGGTCAAGTGGACGCTCGAGCATCGCGCCGACAACCCGGGCATCCGGCCCGGCGACATGTTCATCGCCAATGACCCGTGGGTCGGCGCGGCGCACCAGATGGACGTCATGCTGCTGTGCCCGGTGTTCTGGAAGAACGAGCTGTTCTGCTGGGTCACGAACTGCCTCCATCAGTACGACATCGGCGGCATCACCCCCGGGCAGCTTCTGCCCGGGCGCGCGCGACGCGTTCGACGAGGGGATCCTGATCCCGCCGACCAAGATCGTGGAGGGCGACGAGGTGCGGCGCGACATCGAGGAGCTCTACCTGCGCTCCTCTCGCAAGCCTTCCGCGGTGGCGCTCGACTTCCGCGCCCAGCTTGCCGGCAACATCACCGCGCGCGACCGGGTGCTTGCGCTCATCCGCCGCTACGGCGCCGAGACGGTCAAGGGCGTGATGAAGAAGATCATCGACGACGGCGAGCGCGCGTTCCTGGCGAAGCTCGCCCGGCTGCCCGACGGCGTGTGGCGCGACCGCACCTACATCGAGTGCGCGCGGCCCGGCGACCGCTCCACCCACCGCGTGATGATCACGTTGCGCAAGCACGGAAGGAAGCTCGTGTTCGAGAACGAGGGCACCGCGGCGCAGACCGGCGCGATCAACGCCACCTACTCCGGCTGGCGCGGCTCGATCATGGTCGCGCTGAACGAGCTCCTGTGCTGGGACCAGTACTACGCGGTAGGCGGCGCGCTGCGCCACGTCGATTTCAACCCGACGCCGGGGACGCTGAACTGCGCCGACTTCCCGGCCTCGGTGTCCACCGCACCGGTGCAATGCATGGAGATCTCGCTCTACCCGGCCTACAACGTGATCTCGAAGATGATGCACGCCGACCCGGCGATGCGCAACGACACCATGTGCATCGGCGGCACCAGCCAGTGGCCGGCCACCATCTTCCGGAGGCATCGACCAATGGGGCGAGCGCTACGGCTACCTGCTGGTCGACCCGATCGGAGGCGCGATCGGCGCGTTCTCGCACGCCGACGGCATATCGACCGGAGGCCAGTCGCGCACGCCGATCTGCAGGCTGCCCAACGTCGAGCACACCGAGCAGACGTTCCCGCTGCTGTTCCTCTACCGCAAGGAGATGCCCGACTCCGGCGGCGCCGGCAAGTTCCGCGGCGGGCTCTCGGCCGAGTCTTGCTTCATCCCGCACCGCACCGACCGCATCACCCAGGACACGCTTTCCTCGGGCAACGCGCTGCCGACCTCGACCGGCATGATGGGCGGCTATCCCGGCGCGGTGAACCGCTACCGCTTCATGCGCAACACCGACATCGCCGAGCGCATGCGCCGCGCGGAGCTGCCGGCGGACATCAGCGAGGTCGCGGGCGACTGGGAGGAACTGCAGCTGCGCCAGCAGGACTTCGTGCAGCACCCGACCGACGTCTACGCCGTGCTGTGGTCGGCGGCGGGCGGTTTTGGCGATCCGCTCGAGCGCGACCCGGCCAGGGTTGCGGCCGACGTCGAGAACACCGACGTCACGCCGTCCGCCGCCCGCGAGGTATACGGCGTCGTGATCGGCGCGCACGGCACGGCCGATCTCGCGGCGACCGGGCGCCTGCGCGGCGAGATGCGCGCGGCACGCATCGCGCGCGGGCGCCGTCCCGCGGGCGAGACCGGCAAGACGGGCGGGAAGCGGCGCCTGCTCGCCACCGCGAGCCTCGCCGTGCACGACACCCCCGGCCGGGCCGCGGCATGCGTGCGCCAAGTGCGAGACCGACCTCGGGCCGGTCGACGCGAATTACAAGGAGCACTGCGTCCGCGACGACCGCGCCATCCAGGCGTCGAATCCCATCGTCGGCGATCCGGCGCGCTTTCTCGACGTGACGCCGGTCTTCCGCCAGTTCTACTGCCCCGGCTGCGGCCTCGCCATCGAGAACGAGATCGCGGTGTCGGACGAACCGCTGCTGCGCGACGTGGAGCTGCGCTTGACGTGACGGTGGACAGCGGGCAGTTGGCGGTTGGCAACTGGCGGCCCGCGGCAGGAGCGTTGCGGGTGGCGTCGCGCGGCCCGCGGCACACTGCCGACCGTTACGTACCGACTTTCCGCAGCTTGGTGGGCTTCTTCTGCTTGCCGACTACGCGTCGCAGCGCGCCCGGTGCACCTTCCAGCAGCGCGTCGACCGCGATCTCGATCGCCCTCGCGGCGTTGACGCGCATCTTCATGCGGTAGACGTACTTGCGCACGCCGTAATAGAAGATCGCCGACTGCAGGACGAAGACGAGCTCTAGCTCCTCGTCGCCGAGCGGTACTGCCTCGGGCGCGGGCAGTCCGAACTCGTGGCGCAATTCGCGCCCGATGCGCTTCAGCACGCGGTGCTCGAGGCGCGCGATGTAGCGGCGGTTGAACCCCACCCCGACCAGGCCCGAGTGGAGGTAGATCCGCAGCCACTGTGGGCTGAAAATCGCGCGCGTGTAGCGCGCGTAGAATGCGATCAGGCGCCGGCGCAGCGGAATCGCGCGATCCTCGAGCAGCCGCTCCCATTCCGGATCCCAGCGGTCGATGTAGACCTGGCGGTAGACGCGCTCGATCAGATCCTGCTTGGACGGAAAGTAGCGGTAAAGCAGCGGCTGGGTGATGCCGAGCCGGCGCGAGAGCTCGCGCGTGCGGCCGCCGAAGCCGGCCTCGGCGAAGAAATCGATCGCCGCCGCGACGATCTGCCGCTCACGCTCGTCCGGCGCGAGCCGCCGCCGCGGCCGCCCTTGCGCGCCGGGATGGCCGTCGCCGCACGCGGCGGTCGTGCGGCCCGGGCGGCGGTCGGCGGATGGCAAGGCGGTCGCTCAGGCCGCTGAGGCCTGCAGGTACCAGTCGAGAATCTGCTCGCCGGTCCAGAAAAGCACGCCGGGCCGGGCGGCGATGTGCTCGTAGAGCCGCTCGACGTAGCCGATGCGGTGCGGCACCCCGCTCAGGTACGGGTGCACGCTGATCGACATCACTCGCGTGATGCGCGCGCTCTCGTCGTAGAGCCGGTCGAACTGATCGCGCCCGCGGCGCAGGAACTCTTCCGACGAGTGCTGCTGCACCGCCATCACCGCGACGTCGTTCACCTCGACGGTGTACGGGACCGACACGACCGGACCGTGCGCGGTGGCGATCGACATCGGCTGATCGTCGAGCACCCAGTCGGCGACGTACTCGATCCCTTCGGCGGCGAGCAGGTCGAGCGTCTCGCCCGTCTCGGTGAGCCCTGGGCTTTCCCAGCCGCGCGGCGCGCGGCCGGCGGCTGCGCGGATCGCGGCCAGCGTGTCGCGGATCGCCGCGCCCTGGTCCTCGACGTGGTGCATCGGGCCCTGCACGTAGCCGTGCCCCATGAACTCCCAGCCGGCGTCGCGCGCGGCCTGGACGATGCGCGGATAGGTGCGGCAGACCGCACCGTTCGTTGCGAGCGTCGGCGTCACGCCGAAGCGCTGCATGCACTCGGCGATGCGCCAGAAACCCACGCGCATGCCGTACTCGTGCCACGCCCAGTTCGGCAGGTCCGGCAGCAGGGGCTGCCCCATCGGCGGCGGCAGCACCGTGCGCGGCATCGGCCGCTCGATCGCCCATTCCTCTACGTTGACGATCGTCCACACGACGATGCGCGCGCCCTCGGGCAGCGCGAGCGGCGGACGGTCGACGATCGCGGAATAAGGCAAGCGCTCGCGCGGGGTCGGCATGGGCTTACTCGGCCGGGGTAAGAGAATGACCGTGGGCAGTGGGCAGTAGACAGTGGACAGTGGCCGGCAAGCGTAGAAGGTGGGCAGTCAACGCTTCTCCGGCGCCCACGCGGCACGCCCTACTGCCCATCGCTCACTGCTCATTTCCCGCTATCCACTCTCCTTCTGGCGTACAGCTCGCGGAACGTCCTGCCTTCCGGCGCCGGCATGTCGCGCCCCCGGGTCCAGGCGCCGCCGAAAGGCAGGCGGCTGATCCTCCGCCGGCCGCCGCCCAGAAACCGCAGGTAGCGCGCGGCCATGCGCGTCACGGACGCGTAGAGCCGCGGCCGCTGCGCAAGCCAAGACCAGGCGCGGATGGCGAGCACCTCGCTCCGCGGCCGCAAGCCGCGGTCGACCTGCTTCTCGCGCAGTTTGCGCAGGAGCTCCGGCAGCGGGATCTTCACCGGGCACACGACGCCGCACTCGCCGCAGAGCGTCGAGGCGTGCGGCAGATCGAGCGCATTCTCTAGTCCGAGGTAGGACGGGGTGAGCACCGAGCCCATCGGCCCCGGATACACCCAGCCGTAGGCGTGGCCGCCGATTGTCTGATACACCGGGCAGTGGTTCATGCACGCCCCGCAGCGGATGCAACGCAGCATCTCGTGCAGGTCGCCGCCAATGAGGTTGGTGCGGCCATTGTCGACCAGGATGAAATACATGTGCTCCGGGCCGTCGCGGTCGCCGGGCGCGCGCACCCCGGTCGCCACGGTGAAGTAGTTCGAGATCGACTGCCCGGTCGCCGAGCGCGGCAGCAGCCGCATGACGAGCGCGAGATCCTCGAGCGTCGGCAGCACCTTCTCGATGCCGGTGATGCATACGTGCACCCTGGGCAGCGTCGTCACCATGCGCCCGTTGCCCTCGTTCGTCACCAGCGCCACCGAACCGGTCTCGGCGATCAGGAAGTTGCCGCCGGAGATGCCCATGTCGGCGCTGAGGAAGTGGCCGCGCAGCACCTCGCGCGCCTCGCGCGTCATCTGCGGGATGTCGAGCGTTCGCGGGCGCCCGTGCGCGCGCTCGAAGAGGTCGGCCACCTGCTCCTTGCTCTTGTGGATCGCGGGCGCGATGATGTGCGACGGCGGCTCCCCGGCGAGCTGCAGGATGTACTCGCCGAGGTCGGTTTCGACCGCCTGCACGCCGGCAGCCTCCAGGCGCTGGTTGAGCGATGCCTCCTCCGAGAGCATCGACTTCGACTTCGTCACCTTGCGCACGCCGTGGTGGCGGCAGAGCTCGATCACGAGGCGCGCGACCTCCTCGCCGGTCTCGGCGAAGAGCACACTTGCGCCGCGGCGCTTCGCCTCGCGTTCGAAGCGCTCGATCCAGACGTCGAGGTTTTCGAGCGCGCGGTCGCGCGCCGCCGCCGCGGCGGTGCGCGTGCCCTCGAAATCGTCGAGCTCGCCGATCACCTTGGCGCGCGCGGCGACGAAGCGCCCACCGAAGCGGCGCATGTTCGACTGCAGCTGCGCGTTGGCGAGCTCGGCCGCGGCGCGGCGCTTGAAGTGGGCGGACTGAGGTTGCATGGAGGAAAGTGGACAGTGGGCAGTGGACCGTTAGCGGCGGACCCTCGTCGCTGTCGCGCAGCAGCTGCGTGAATCGCGGACTGCGCCGCACGGTCTGCTGCCCACTGCCCCCTGCCCGCTGTTCACTGCCCTGTCTCGCTTCCCGCGAGTACCTCGGCCACGTGCAGCACCCGCGTGCGCTCGTCGCCGCCGCGGCGCAGCCGCCCCTCGATGTTCAGCATGCAGCCGAGGTCGCCGAGCACCACCGCGTCGGCGCCGCTCGCCGCGATGTTCGCGCACTTCTTCTCCGCCATCGCGGCCGAGACGTCGCCGAACTTGATCGAAAAGGTGCCGCCGAAGCCGCAGCACGCCGTGGCGTCCTTCATCTCCGCGAGCTCGAGGCCAGCGACCCTGGGGGGCGCCCCCCCGGGGCCCCCCCCCCCGCCCCCCCCCCCCCCGAGCTCGCGCAGCCCCGAGCAGCTGTCGTGGTAGGTCACCGTGCCCTCGAAGGCCCCGGGCACCGCATCGAGCTTCGCCACGTTCGCCAGGAAGTCCGTGAGCTCGTAGGTCTTGGCGCACAGGCGGCCGATCCGGTCCAGCGTGACAGGCTCGTCGCCGAACAGATCCGGATAGTGCGTGCGGATCATTCCGGCGCAGGAGCCCGACGGCGCGACCACGTAGTCGAAGCCCTCGAACTCCTCGAGCACCTTGCGCGCGAGTGCCCGGGCCGATGCGCGGTCGCCCGAGTTGTAGCCGGGCTGTCCGCAGCAGGTCTGGGTCGCCGGCACGGCGACCTCGCAGCCGGCAGCCTCGAGCAGCCGCAGCGCCGCGAAGCCGATCCGCGGACGCACGAGGTCGACGAGACAGGTGACGAACAGTCCGACGCGCATCGGGGGAAGCGGTTGTTCGAATCTTCGTCGACGCCACGCCCGGGCGCCGGCCGTCGGCGGATGGTAGCACGCGGCCGGCGTCGCCCTGCCGGGCGGCCGCCGTTCGGTTTCGGATGGCGGGTTACAATTGCGCCATCTGGCAGAATGGCGAGCCTCTGGCGTGGCCACCCGCCCACACAGCAAGGAGTCGAAGAGCTCGATCCAGGTGATCGAGCGCATGTCGAAGTTGATCGGCGTGCTCGGCGAGTCGCCGAACGCGGTCGGGCTGAAGCAGATCGCGGCGGCGGCCGGGTTGCATCCGTCCACCGCGCACCGCATTCTCACCGCGCTGGTGAACGATCGCCTGGTCGAGCGCGTCGACCAGGGCAGCTACCGGCTCGGGCTGCGCCTGCTCGAGCTCGGCAACCTGGTGAAATCGCGCATCAGCGTGCGCGAGCACGCGCTGCCGCTGATGCGCGAGCTGCATGCCGCGACCGGCGAGGCGGTGAACCTCTCGGTGCGGCGCGACGACGAGATCGTCTACATCGAGCGCACCTCGAGCGGCCGCTCCCTCATGCGCGTGGTGAATATCATCGGCGCGCGCGCGCCGCTGCACCTGACGGCGGTGGGCAAGCTCTTTCTCGCCGAGGAGGCGCCCGCGGGCGTCGCGGGCTACGCGGCGCGCACCGGTCTGCCCGCCTTCACGCGCAACTCCCTGCACACCCTCCCGGCGATCGAGAAGGAGCTCGAGAAGGTCCGCAAGCAGGGATACGCCACCGACAACGAGGAAGCCGAAATCGGCGTGCGCTGCATCGCGGCCGGGATTCGCGACGACGCGTGCCAGCTGGTCGCGGGCCTGTCGCTGTCGGCGCCGGCCGAGCGGATGAAGCCGCAGTGGGCCTGGCTCGTCCGGGAAACCGCGGAGCAGATCTCGCGCGCGATCGGCGCACCACCGGCCCGTCCCTTAGCCGGTGGACGGTAGAATGAGGGCATGATCGTTGCCAACGCGCCGGCAGGACCGTACGATGTCTTTTGACGTCCGCGTCGTGACCGCGGCCGATTTCCTGCGTACCGACCCGCGCGGCGAGCTTGACGTCGAGCCGAGCCGCCGCGCGCTAGAGGACGTCATACGCGGCTGCGCCGGCCGGCCGCGCCACCACGTGCTGATCGACTGGCGCGAGGCGAACGGCGCGCTCTCGCTCTCGGATCTGTTCGAGCTCGCGGCCGACCTCGAGGTGCCGGAGGTGACGAGCGACCAGCGAATCGCGTCGCTGCATCCGAGTGCCGATGAGCTGAACCTCGGGCGCTACTTCGAGGTCTTCGCCGCCGCCCGCGGCTTCCGGTTCCAGCCGTTTACCGACGCCGCCGCCGCGCTCGCGTGGCTGGGCGAATAGCCCCGATCCCCCCGCCCGGGCGTCGGTCCGCCACCGTCGGCGCCCGCGGCCCGCGCGTCAGACTGCGATCAGCAGGTGCACCGCGAACAGCCGGTCGGCGTCGGTCCACACGTGCAGCGGCTCGAAGCGCGCACGCCGCGCGAGCGCCTGAAACTCCTCCACCGAGTACTTGCACGAGATCTCGGTGTGGATGGTCTCGCCGGGACGGAAGTCGAACCGCCGGCCGCCGAGGTGCACGAACTGCGCGTAGCGGCTCTCGAGGTGCATCTCGATGCGGCCGAGCGCCTCGTCGTAGAACGCCTTGTGCCGGAAGCGCTCGGGCCGGAAATCGCCGCCGAGCTCGCGGTTGATGCGCGCGAGGAGATTCAGGTTGAAGCGCGCGGTCACGCCCTGCGCGTCGTCGTAGGCCGCCTCCAGCATGCGCTTGTCCTTCTTGAGGTCGACGCCGATCAGGAGCCTCGCGCCGGTGCCGGCCAAGTCGCGCACGCCGCGCAGAAGCGCCACCGCCTCGCCGGGCGTGAAGTTGCCGATGGTGGAGCCGGGAAAATAGACCACCCTCAGCTTGAACGGAAACCCGATGAAGCTCGGCAGGCGCAGCGGCCGGGTGAAGTCGGCGCGCACCGCGCAGATGTTGAGCCAGGGGAACAGCGCGGCGATCTCGTCCGCGGCCGAGCGGAGCTGACGCTCGGCGATGTCGATCGGCACGTAGAGCGCAGGACGCGTCTGCGCGATGAGCAGCCGGGTCTTGACGCTCGCCCCCGAACCGAGCTCGATCAGCTCGGTGTCGGGCCCCACCATGCGCGCGACCTCGGCAACGCTCGCCTCCATGATCGCCATCTCGGTGCGCGTCGGGTAGTACTCGGGCAGCGCGCAGATCTCCTCGAAGAGCTGCGAGCCCACATGATCGTAGAAGTACTTGGGCGAGAGCGCTTTCTGCGGCGCGGACAGTCCGCGCAGGCAGTCCTCGAGGAAGGACGCCTCGCCGGCGAGGCAGTCGTAGAACCGCACGATCCCGAAGCGCCCCGCATGGGGGCGCCTCGCCCGCGGGGGCCTCACCAATAGCTGGTCGGGCTCGGGAACTGGACACGCACGCGGCTTCCGTAGCGGGAGCCGCTATCGTACGCCGTGCGCGCATTTGCTGCCCAGACCGGGTCCGGGCGCCGTACGCCGCCGTCCGCGCCTTCGACGCCGAGCGAGTCCTCGAGCCACGTGCGCAGCCGGTTCGCGTCACCGATCCGCGTGTACTTGCCGACCGAATCGAGCAGCACGATCACGAGCGGCCGCGCGGCGATGTTCGCCTGCATCACCAGACAGCGCCCGGCAGCGCGGATGAATCCGGTCTTCTGCACGCCGATCGCCCAACTCGGGCTCGAGACCAGGCGGTTCGTGTTGCGGTAGGCGACCTTGCGCTTGCCGATCCGAACCTCGTGCGAACTCGCGGTCGAGTACTCGCGGATCAGCGGCTGGCGCGCGGACGCCTCGACCAGCCGGACGAGATCGCCCGCGCTGGAGACGTTCTCGGGCGAGAGCCCGGTCGGTTCGATGAAGCGCGAGTCGCTCATGCCGATCAGCTGGGCTCGCGCGTTCATCGCCTCGACGAACGCCTCGAGGCCGCCCGGATACGAGCGGCCGAGCGCCGCTGCGGCGCGGTTCTCCGAGGACATCAGCGCAAGCCGAAGCAGGTCGCGGCGGGTGAGCGTGACGCCGGACCGCAGCGACGAGCGCGCACGCGAGCCCCCGGCGATCGCCAGGTCCGCCTTGGTGATCGTGATCTCCTCGTCGAGCGGCAGGCTGGCGTCGAGGGTGACGAGCGCCGTCATGAGCTTGGTGATCGAGGCGATCGGCACGACCGCGTCCTCGTTCTTGCTGTAGAGGACCTCGCGGGTCTCCTGATCCATCACGAGTACCGCGGCGGAGCGCATCCTGGGACCGTCGGCGGCGGCGCGCGCCGGCTCCCGGGCAGCGACCGGGGCGCTCGCCGCGGCGACCAGAACGCTCGCCGCAATCGCGTGCAGGAAACGCCCCGTCATGATCGGCCACCCCTTCCCTGAGAGTGTCCAGTGTAGCGGTGATGGCGGGGTTCGACAACGAAAATAACAGGATACGTGAACAAGCTCACATTAGGTGTCGGTTTTGATTGAATTCCGACGCCGACGCTTATGACCGCGGCATGGCGGCCGTTCGATCCGCAGCGCGGCGGAGGGTTCCGGGTGCCCGGCCGGCCGGAGCGCCCCCGGCGGCCCGGGCTAGAATCGCGCTGTGACGCAAGGCCAGACCGCGCTCGAGCTCGCCCCGCTCGTCCTCGCCATGCTCGGATTCGTCGGCGGCCATTTCGTGCTCTCGTGGCCCGTCGTGCGTGGCCGGCTGGTCGCCGCGCTCGGCGAGACGCCGTTCCTCGTCGTGTACTCGCTCGTCGCCGCCGCCTTCCTGGTCTGGACGGTCGTCGCGTACCGCGCGGCGCCCTACATCGCGCTGTGGGAGCTCGGCGCGGCCGGGCGCGCGTTCGCGCTCGTGGTGATGCCCTTGGCGCTCGTACTGGCCGTGGTCGGGCTCGCGAGCCCGAGCCCGACCGCCGTCGGCGGCGAGCGCGCGCGCGATCTCGGGCGCGCCGTGCGCGGCATCACGACCATCACGCGCCACCCGTTCCTCTGGGGTGCCGCGCTTTGGGCGCTCGCCCATCTCGCCGCGAACGGGGATGCGGCGGCGCTGATTCTCTTCGGCGGCATGCTGGTCCTCGCGCTCGCCGGCATGGCGGCGATCGACCACAGGCGCGCGGCGCGGCTGGGCGAAGGCTGGCGTGCGTTCGCCGATCGCACCTCGGCGACGCCGTTCGCCGCGGCGGCGGCCGGACGCGTCGCGGTCGACTGGCGGGGCATCGGATGGGCGCGCCCGGCCGCGGGGCTCGTACTCTACGCAGTGCTCCTCTATGCGCACCGGTGGCTGTTCGGCGTGCCCGTCCTCGCCGGCTGATTCAGGCAGGCGGGCGCACGTTCGCAAAGGCCCTCAGCGGGCCACGAGCGGCGCGGTCGGTGGATCTTGCGCCATGCTCGCCTCATCCGACGCCGCGCACGCCTTGCTCTCCCGCTCCGCCGCCTCGAGCTGCTGCAGATTCCACATCTGCGCATAGTGACCGCCGCGCTCGAGGAGCTCGCGGTGGGTGCCGCGCTCGACGATGCGGCCGTGCTCCATCACCAGGATCTCGTCGGCGGCCATAATGGTCGACAGGCGATGCGCGATCATCAGCGTGGTGCGCCCCTCGGCGATGCGGTCGAGCTCGGCCTGGATCGCCTTCTCCGAGCGCGAGTCGAGCGCGCTCGTCGCCTCGTCGAAGACCAGGATCTGCGGGTTCTTGAGGAGCGCCCGCGCGATCGCCACGCGCTGCTTCTCTCCGCCCGAGAGCTTGAGGCCGCGCTCGCCGACGACCGTGTCGTAGCCGTCCGGCAGCGACGCGATGAACTCGTGGATATGGGCCGCGCGCGCGGCCTCGATCACCTCCGCGTCGGTGGCGTCGGGCCGGCCGTAGCGGATGTTGTAGCGAACCGTGTCGTTGAAGAGCACGGTGTCCTGCGGAACGATTCCGATCGCCCGGCGCAGGCTCGCCTGGGTGACGTCGCGGATGTCGACGCCGTTCACGGCGATGCGCCCGGCGCTCGCGTCGTAGAAGCGGAACAGCAGCCGTGCGAGCGTCGACTTCCCCGACCCGGAGTGCCCCACCACCGCGACCGTCTTCCCGGCGCCGATCTCGAAGTCGACGTCGTACAGGATCGTGCGGCGCGGCTCGTAGGCGAAGCCGACGTGCTCGAAGCGCAGCGTCGGCCGCGCCGCCGCGAGCTCCGGCGCGCCCGGCTTGTCGGCGATCTCGCGGTGCGCGCCGAGTAGATCGAACATCCGCTCCATATCGGCGAGCGCCTGCTTGATCTCGCGGTACAGCACGCCGAGGAAGTTGAGCGGGATGTAGAGCTGGATCAGGAACGCGTTCACCAGCACGAGATCGCCGATCGTCAGCGTGCCGGCCACCACCCCCGCCGAGGCGTGCCACATGATCAGCACCACGCCGGCGGCGATGATGAAGGCCTGTCCGGTGTTGAGCGCCGAGAGCGAGCTCTGGCTGCGCACCGCCGCGCGCTCGTAGCGCCGCAGGTTCTCGTCGTAGCGGCGCGCCTCGTGCTCCTCGTTGCCGAAGTACTTCACCGTCTCGTAGTTGATGAGCGAGTCGATCGCGCGCGTGTTGGCGTGCGAGTCCTCCTCGTTCATCTGCCGCCGGAACTTGGTGCGCCACTCGGTGACCGTCACCGTGTAGGCGATGTAGGGCACGAGCGTCCCGACCGCGATCAGCGCGAAGGTCGGCTCGTACTTCGCGAGCAGGATGCCGACGACGAGCGCGACCTCGACCAGGGTCGGCAGGATGCTGTACAACGTGTAGCCGAGCAGCGTGTTGATGCCGCGCGCGCCGCGCTCGATGTCGCGCGACATGCCGCCGGTTTGGCGCTCGAGATGGAACCGGAGCGAGAGCGAGTGCAGGTGGCGGAACACGGCGAGCGCGATGCGCCGCACCGCGCGGTGCGTCACCTTGGCGAAGGCGAGCTCGCGCAGCTCGGTGAAGAGCGTCGTCGAGAGCCGCAGCAGACCGTAGGCGGCGAGGAGCGCGACCGGCACGGCGAGCACCGCGCGCTCGAGCGTGAGCGAGTCGACGATCTCCTTCAGCACCAGCGGCACGGCGACGTTCGCGGCCTTGGCGGCAAGCAGGAACGCGAGCGCGAGGGCGACGCGGCCGCGGAACTCCCACAGGTAGGGCAGCAGCGTCCTCAGCGCATGCCAGTCGCTGCGGCGCCGGGCGGCCCCCGCGGCCGGAAGCGGCAGGGCATCGCTGGCGGAATAGCGTCTCAAGGGCGGTTCTCCCGAAAGGTGCCCGGCGGCCGGGCTGCGCGCGCCGGGCGCCCCCGCCTGGTCGGCCGACCGCGGTCTCCCGTTGCAGCACGCAACCGGTTAGAAGGGGGATTCTAAAGCTTGGGCCACAAGCCCGAAATTCAAGTATTCCCAGGCATTTACCGTTCGCCTGCCGGCCTGGCCGGCAATGTCCGCGATCGACATCGGGTTGACATCCGCGGATGTATGGTTCAAACAGTCGTTTGAACGACGAGCGATCGCGCGACCAGAGCATGTTGAAAGCGACGTCCGCCCACGAGGCCCGCAACGGCGCCGATACCCGCGAGCGGATCTTCGACGCGGCCGAAGCCCTGTTCCTCGAGCACGGCTTCGACGGCACCAGTATGCGCATGGTGACCGCGCGCGCGGGCGCCAACCTCGCCGCCGTGAACTACCACTTCGGCGGCAAGGAGGGGCTGTTCCGCGAGATGCTCGCGCGCCGACTCGACCCGCTGCACGAGGCGCGCCTCGCGTTGCTCGGCGAGCGCCGCCGCGGAGCACGTGGCCGGAGCCTCGGCTGCGCGGAGGTGCTCGCCGCGATGTTCATCCCGGCGCTCGCGCTCGCGCGCGATCGGGCGCGCGGCGGCCGCGACTTCCTGCGGCTGCTCGGCCGCGCGTACGTCGATCCCTCGCCGGTGCTGCGCGAGTTCCTATCGAACCGCTATGCGCCGACGATCGAGACGTTCAAGGAGGCGTTCGCCGCAGCGCTGCCGGCCATCCCGCGGCAGGAGCTCGCCTGGCGGCTGCACTTCACGCTGGGCGCGCTCGCCTACACGCTCGCCGGCGCCGACGCCTGGCGGCTGATCGCGGCGCTCGATCCGCCGCCGTGTTCGTTGGCCGCCCCGTCTGCGGACGCGCGCGACACCGCGGACGACGAACGCCTGCTCGCCCGCCTGGCGCCGTATCTGATCGCGGGGCTGCAGGCGCCGCTGCCCGAGCTCGATGGCCGGACGGCGGCGCGCGCCGCGAGCGAATCCACCGCCCGCGCCGCGACGTACACCGGCGGGGACGGCCTGAGCCGGCACCGCACGCAACAGCAGCAAGGAGCAATGCAATGACCGCAGCCGCCTGGATCGTCGGATTCGCCGCGCTCGCGCTGGCGCTCGCCTACGCGGCGGCGCCGGGATGGCTGTGGACCGCGGCGGTCGGCGGCTTCCTGCTTGCGCTTGCGGCCGCCACCGCGATGCCGGTATGGGCGGCGGCGATCATGCTCGCCGCGTTCGCGATCGCCGCCGTGGCGCTGAACATCACGCCCATCAGGCGCCGGCTCCTGAGCGACCGGCTGCTCGCGATATTCCGCACGATCGCGCCGCCGATGTCGCAGACCGAGTCCGAGGCGCTGAACGCGGGAACGGTGTGGTGGGACGGCGACCTCTTCTCGGGCCGGCCCGACTGGGCGAAGCTGCTCGGCTTCCCGCAGCCGAAGCTCACCGCCGAGGAGCAGGCCTTCCTCGGCAACGAGTGCGAGGAGCTCTGCGCGATGTCGAACGACTGGGAGCAGACGCATCACAACTACGATATGCCGCCCGAGGTGTGGCAGTACATCAAGGACAAGGGCTTCCTCGGCATGATCATCCCGAAGCGCTACGGCGGCAAGGAGTTCTCGGCGTACGCGCACTCGCAGGTGATCATGAAGCTCTCCACGCGCTGCAGCGCCACCGCGGTCACGGTGATGGTGCCGAACTCGCTCGGCCCGGCCGAGCTGCTGCTGCACTACGGCACCGAGGAGCAGAAGCGTCACTACCTGCCGCGCCTCGCGAAGGGGCTCGAGATCCCGGCGTTTGCGCTGACCAGCCCGCACGCCGGTTCGGACGCCGCCTCGATCCCGGACCGCGGCGTCGTGTGCAAGGGCACGTGGCAGGGCCGGGAGATCGTCGGCATGCGCGTGACCTGGGACAAGCGCTACATCACGCTCGGCCCGGTCGCGACGCTGCTTGGCCTCGCGTTCCGGCTCTACGACCCGGACCACCTGCTCGGCTCCGAGGAGGACGTCGGCATCACCTGCGCGCTCGTTCCGACCGACACGCCGGGCGTCAACATCGGGCGGCGCCACATGCCGCTGAACGCGGTGTTCCAGAACGGGCCGAACTGGGGCGAGGACGTCTTCATGCCGCTCGACTGGATCATCGGCGGGTCGAAGATGGCCGGCCAGGGCTGGCGCATGCTGATGGAGTCGCTCGCCGCCGGCCGCTCGATCTCGCTGCCCTCCTCCAACGTCGGCATGTCGAAGATGGCCGCGCGTACCACCGGCGCCTACTCCCGCGTGCGCGTGCAGTTCCGCACGCCGATCGGCAAGTTCGACGGCGTCGAGGAGCCGCTCACGCGCATCGGCGCCAACCTCTACATGATGGACGCGGCACGGGTGCTGACCGCCGGCGCGGTCGACCTCGGCGAGAAGCCCTCGGTGCTCTCGGCGATCGTCAAGTACCACGTCACCGAGCGCAACCGGCAGAACGTCAACGACGCGATGGACGTCCTCGGCGGCAAGGGCATCTGCCTCGGGCCGTCGAACTTCCTCGGCCGCGCCTACCAGCAGGTGCCGGTCTCGATCACCGTCGAGGGCGCGAACATCCTGACGCGCAGCATGATCATCTTCGGCCAGGGCGCGATCCGCTGCCACCCGTACGTGCTGAAGGAGATGGAGGCCACGCGCGAGCCGGACCGTCTCAAGGCGTCGGTGCAGTTCGACCGCGCGCTGTTCGGTCACATCGGGTTCATGGTCTCGAACGCAGTGCGCACGCTGATGATGGGGATGACCGGCTCGCACTGGGTGCGCGTTCCCGACGTCGCGCCGGAGACGCGCCGCTACTACCAGCAGCTCACGCGCTTCTCGAGCGCCTTCGCCTTCCTCGCCGACGTCTCGATGCTGGTGATCGGCGGCGCGCTCAAGCGCCGCGAGAAGCTCTCGGCGCGGCTCGGCGACATCCTATCGCTGATGTACCTCTGCTCGGCGACCCTCAAGCGCTACGAGAGCGAGGGCCGCCAGCCGGCCGACGCACCGCTCATGCACTGGGCGATCTGGGACGCGATGTTCAAGGCGCAGAACGCGTTCGAGGGCGTGATCGCGAACTTCCCGTCGCGACCCGTGCGGTGGTTGCTGCGCCGCTTCATCTTCCCGCTCGGGCGGCCGTACGTGGTGCCCTCCGACCGGCTCGGCCACGCGGCGGCGAAGCTGCTGATCGAACCCACCGCGACGCGCGACCGCCTGACCGCCGGCATGTACCTGCCGAAGGACGAGGCCGACCCGCTCGGCTGCCTCGAGGCCGCGCTCGACGCCGCGATCCGGGGCGAGGGCGTCGAGGCCCGCATCCGCGCCGCGCAGAAGTCCGGCGAAATCGCCGGCGAAACGCCCGAGGCGCTGGCGCGCGCCGCGCTCGAGAAAGGGGGTGATCGACGGCGCCGAGCACGCGGCGCTCGCGCGGGCACACGAGTTGCGCGAGCGCGTGATCCGCGTGGACGATTTCCCGCAGGATTTCGGGCTGTCGGAGTTCGTGAGCCGCCCGGCGCTCCGCAAGGCCGCGGCATGACCGGCCGGTTGACGAACGCGGGCTGGCGACGGCGCGCCGCGCTGCTGCTGCTCGCGCTGCTCGCGCCGCTCGCGGCCCTCGGCGCCTGCTCGGTCACGCCGGACCACGAGAGCGTCGAGATCATCGATCGCTTCAAGGTCGGCCCGGTCGCGCTGCCGGCGTGCGTTGCGGCGGCGAAGCGCGCGAGCTACTGGTGCGGCCGCCGCATTCCGTCCGGCGACCAGTTCTACGCCGCCAAGTGCCTCGAGGCGGAGTGGGAGTACGCGCGCGCCTGCAATTGAGGCGCGCGGAACCCGGCCGCAGCCGCACGCCGGACAAGGAGACTTCGAGATGACCCGCAAGACCATCTACGTCGTCGACGGGGCGCGCACGCCGTTCCTCAAGGCGCGCAACCGCCCCGGGCCGTTTTCCGCGAGCGACCTCGCGACCCAGGCCGGCAAGCAGCTGCTCGCCCGCCAGCCATTCGCCCCCGACGAGCTCGACGAGGTGATCCTCGGGTGCGCCGCGCCGGCGGTCGACGAGGTGAACATCGGGCGCGTCGTCGCGCTGCGCATGGGCTGCGGCCAGAAGGTGCCGGGCTGGACCGTGATGCGCAACTGCGCGTCGGGCATGCAGGCGCTCGACTCGGCCATCGCGAACATGGAAGTGGGACGCTCCGAGCTCGTGCTCGCCGGCGGCGTCGACGCGCTCTCGCGCGCGCCGCTGCTCCTCTCCGAGGCGATGGTCAACTGGCTCTCCGATTTCTATGCCGCGAGGACGCTGCCGCGCAAGGCGGCGGTCGTGGCGAAGCTGCGCCTGGCCTACCTCGCGCCGGTGCTCGGCATCATGAAGGGCCTCACCGACCCGAACGTCGGCCTCATCATGGGGCAGACCGCGGAGAACCTCGCCTACCGGTTCGGCCTCTCGCGCACGCAGCAGGACGAGTACGCGGTGCGCAGCCATCAGCGCGTCGCGCGCGCGCAGGACGAGGGCTGGTTCGCGGGCGACCCGCAGCACGGCCTCGCGGCCGAAGTCGCGCCGATCTTCGACGAGGCCGGCAAGCTGTACAAGGACGACGACGGTCTGCGGCGCGACTCGTCGATCGAGAATCTCGCCAAGCTGAAGCCGTTCTTCGACCGCAAGTACGGCACGGTGACCGCGGGCAACAGCTCGCAGGTCACCGACGGCGCGGCGTGGCTCGTCCTCGCCACCGAGGACGCCGTGAAGCGCCACGGCCTCGCGCCGGTGGGCCGCATCGCCGACTCGCAGTGGGCGGCGCTCGACCCGGCGCAGATGGGGCTCGGGCCGGTGCACGCGGCGACGCCGATCCTGCGACGCCACCGCCTCGCGCTGAATGACCTCGACCTGTGGGAGATCAACGAGGCCTTCGCCGCGCAGGTGCTCGCCTGCCTCGAGGCATGGAAGAGCGACGAGTACTGCACGACGCAGCTCGGGCTCGACGCCGCCGCGGGCGAGCTCGACGTGGACAGGCTCAACATCGACGGCGGCGCGATCGCGCTCGGCCACCCGGTCGGCTCGTCGGGCGCGCGGATCGTGTTGCACCTCGTGCACGCGCTCAAGCGCACCGGCGGCAGAAAGGGCATCGCCTCGATCTGCATCGGCGGCGGCCAGGGCGGCGCGATGCTGGTCGAGACAGTCTGAAGGAGAGCACGATGAAACCCGTGGACAACCTCTCCCCGGTCGAGGAGTACAGGCACTTCCGCCTGGAGACCGACCGCGACGGCATCGCGTGGCTGACATTCGACCGCGCCGGCAGCTCGACCAACACCTTCTCGACCGAGGTGATGCGGGAGCTGAACACCGTCCTCGACGTGCTCGCCACGCGAAAGCCGCGCGGACTCGTGATCCGCTCGGGGAAGAGTTCGGGCTTCATCGCCGGCGCCGACGTCGAGGAGTTCACCCGCATCGAGTCGACCGCCGACGCGCTCGCGATCGTGCGGCGCGGGTGGGATACCCTGAACAAGCTCGCCGCGATGCCGTTTTCGACCGTGGCCCTGGTGCGCGGTTTCTGCATGGGCGGCGGACTCGAGCTCGCACTCGCCTGCCGCTACCGCATCGCGGTCGACGAGCCGGGCACGCGCTTCGCGCTGCCCGAGGTCACGCTCGGTATCCTGCCCGGCTGGGGCGGCGTGATGCGGCTGCCGCGCGTGATCGGCCCGAACGCCGCGCTCGACATGATGATGACCGGGCGCTCGGTGGACGCGCGGCGCGCGAAACGCATGGGGCTGGTCGACGCCAGCGTTCCGACGCGCGTGATGGACAACAGCGCGCGCATCATGGTGCTGGAGGCGCCGAAGCCCCGCGAGCTGCCGCTCAAGGACCGGCTGATGAACGGCCGGCTCAAGACGCTCGTCGCGAAGATCGCGCTGCGCCAGCTCGAGAAGAAGGCGCGCCGCGAGCACTACCCGGCGCCGTACGCGATCCTCGAGCTGTGGCTGAAGCACGACGGCGATCCGTTCGCGCCGCCGGAGGGCGATCCGGCTTCGATCGCCTGCCTCGCGCAGCATCCGACCACCCGCAGCCTGATCCGCATCTTCGGGCTGCAGGAGCGCATGAAGTCGCTCGGAAAGGAGAGCGACTTCGCCGCCAAGCGGGTGCACGTGGTCGGCGCGGGCACGATGGGCGGCGACATCGCCGCGGTGTGCGCGATGCGTGGGCTCACCGTGACGCTGCAGGACCAGAGCGCCGAGCGCCTGGCGCCGGCGATGAAGCGCGCCGCCGCGCTCTTCGGCAAGCGGGTCCGAGACAAGCTGCGCGCGCGCGACGCGATGGACCGGTTGATCCCGGACGTGTCGGGCGACGGCGCGCGCCATGCCGACGTGATCATCGAGGCGATCTTCGAGAATTTGGAGGCGAAGCGCGCGCTCTTCGCGCGGCTCGAGAAGATCGCGCGGCCGACGGCGATCCTCGCCACCAACACCTCGAGCCTGAAGCTCGCCGATATCGGCGAGGCGCTCGCCGATCCGGCGCGCCTCGTCGGCCTGCACTTCTTCAACCCGGTGCCGCAGCTGCAGCTGGTCGAGGTGGTCGCCGGCGAGCGGACCGGTCGGGAGTGGGCCAAGAAGGGCGCAGCGTTCGTGCGCCAGATCGACAAGCTGCCGCTGCCCGTGAAGGACTCGCCCGGGTTCCTGGTGAACCGCGTGCTCGGGCCGTACCTGCTGCAGGCGTTCAAGCTCGTCGACGAGGGTGTCGCCAAGGAGACAGTCGACGCCGCCGCAACGCGCTTCGGGATGCCCATGGGCCCGATCGAGCTCGCTGACACGGTGGGCCTGGATATCTGCGCAGCCGCCGGCAAGTCGCTCGCCGGCGGGGACGCCGCGATGCCGAAAAGCCTCGCGACGCTGATCGACGCCGGCAAGCTCGGCAAGAAGTCGGGCGAAGGCTTCTACCGCTGGGTCGACGGCAAGCCGCGGAAAGGGCCCGGCGGCGAGCCGAGCGATGCGCTGGCGAACCGCCTGATCGAGCCCTATCTCGCCGAGGCGAAGAAGGCGGTCGAGGAAGGTGTCGTCGCCGACGCCGACCTCGCCGACGCGGGGCTCGTCTTCGGCACCGGATTCGCGCCCTTCCGCGGCGGGCCATTGCATTACATGGCCCGGCGCGGATCGTAATCCGGTCGCGGCGGGCCATTGCATCGCATGGCCCGGCGCGGATCGTAATCCGGTCGCGGCGGGCCATTGCATCGCATGGCCCGGCGCGGATCGTAATCCGGTCGCGGCGGGCCACGCGCACTGCCGCGCACCGCGCGGCGCGCGTGCGCGGCTACAATCGCGCCATGAGCGACCCGATCCAGCTCCCGCGCGACAGGGAGCCCGTCCTGCGCGTGGTGCCGATGCCCGCGGACGTGAATGTCCACGGCGACATCTTCGGCGGCTGGATCATGGCGCAGGTCGATCTCGCGGGCGGTGTGGCGGCAATGCAGCGCGCGCGCGGGCGCGTGGCGACAGTCGCCGTGAACGCGTTTCAGTTCAAGGAACCTGTGTATATGGGCGACCTCCTCTCCTTCTACGCGGACGTGGTGCGGGTCGGCAACACCTCTCTCACGATCAAGGTCGAGGTGTACGCCCAGCGCAGCCCGGTCGACGTCGAGGTGGTCAAGGTGACCGAGGCGACGCTCACCTACGTTGCGACGGACGAGAATCGGCAGCCGCGGCCTGTGCCGCGCGGGTAGTTGAGCGGGGCTCCTCTGGCGGGGTTGCTCGGAAGGTGTCGGCGGGCACGCTAGGCCGGCGCTTCTCCGCGAAAAGGAGGCGCCGCCGCGCCTTCGGCGCGACCGGCGCGGCTGCTAGCGCGGGCACACCGCTCCTCGACGAGGAGGGGCTGCGGCGCCCTACGCGCCCGAGCGCCCCCCGCCGAGCGCCTGCTTGACCGCGCCGAAGACGTCGACCGGCAGCGGAAAGACGATCGTGTTCGACTTGTCGCCCGCGATCGCGGCCAGCGTCTGCATGTAGCGCAGCTGCATCGCCTCGGGCTGGCGCGCGAGCTGCTGCGCGGCCTGCAGGAGCTTCTCCGCGGCCTGCAGCTCGCCCTCGGCGTGGATCACCTTCGCGCGCCGGTCGCGTTCGGCCTCGGCCTGCTTGGCGATCGCCCGCACCATCGACTCGTCGATGTCGACATGCTTGATCTCGACGTTCGACACCTTGATGCCCCAGGCGTCGGTCTGCGCGTCGAGCACCTGCTGGATGTCGAGGTTCAGCTTCTCGCGCTCGGCGAGCATCTCGTCGAGCTCGTGCTTGCCGAGCACGGCGCGCAGCGTGGTCTGCGCGAGCTGGCTCGTCGCCGAGAGGTAGTTCTCGACCTGGATGATCGCCTTCTCCGGGTCGACTACCCGGAAGTAGACCACCGCGTTCACCTTCACCGAGACGTTGTCGCGCGAGATCACATCCTGGCTCGGCACGTCGAGTACCAGCGTACGCAGGTCGACCCGCACCATCTGCTGGATGCCGGGGATGATGACGATCAGGCCGGGGCCCTTGACCCGCCAGAACCGGCCGAGCAGGAACACGACGCCGCGCTCGTACTCGCGCAGGATGCGTAGCGACGCGGCGATCGCGATGACGATGAACGCGAGGATGCCTGCGTAGCCGATGTTCCATTCGGTCATGTCTTCTCTCCTTGGCTTGCCTGCTGCTCCGGTTCGACCTCGAGCACGAGGCCCTTGGTGCCCTTTGACCCGCACGCGCTCGCCCTTGGCGAGCGGCACGGTGCTGACCGCGCGCCACAGCTCGCCGCGCGTGCGCACCCAGCCTTCGCCGGCGAAGTCGTCGACCACGACGCCGGCGCTGCCGGCGATCTCCTCGCGCCCGGCGAGCACCGGCCGGCTGCGCGCCCGGACCGCGAGCCCGACGATCGCAAAGACCAGCAACGCGCTCACCACGCCGAGCGTCACGATGAACGCGACCGGCACGCCGAAGCCGGGGAGATCGGTGTCGATCAGCATCAGCCCGCCGAACACGAACGCGGCCACGCCGCCGATGCCGAGCGCGCCGAAGCTCGGCAGGAAGGCCTCGGCCACCATGAACGCGAGCCCGAGCAGCATCAGCGCGAGGCCGGCGTAGTTCACCGGCAGGAGCTGCAGCGCGAAAAGCCCGAGCAGAAGGGAGATCGCGCCGACCACGCCCGGCAGCACGAAACCGGGGTTCGAGAACTCGAAGAAAAGCCCGTAGATCCCGATCATCATCAGGATCAGGGCGACGCTCGGATTGGTGATCACCGCGAGGAGCTCGGTGCGCCAGTCGGGCCGGACGAACTCGGTCGCCGCGCCGCGCAGCGCGAGCGTGCGCTCGACGCCCTGCACCGTCACCTTGCGGCCGTTCAGCTTGGCGATCAAGTCGGCAACGTCGGTTGCGATGATGTCGATCACCTTCTGCTCGAGCGCCTCCCTGGACGACAGGCTCACGGCCTCGCGCACCGCACGCTCGGCCCATTCGGCGTTGCGCCCCCTGAGCTGCGCGAGACCGCGGATGTAGGCCGAGGCGTCGTGGATCTGCTTGCGCGAGAGCGCGTCCTGCGGCGCGGGCGCCTTCGTCTTGGCGCTCCGGTCCTCGGCCGCATCCCTCTTCGCGCTCTTCTTCGGATCCTGCTTCGCGTCGCTCTTCTCGTGCGCCTTCTCGGGTCTCTCGTCCGGCTTGTCCTCGCCGCCCGGCCGCGCGCCGCCGATGCCGATCGCGACCGGCGTCGCCGCGCCGAGATTCGTGGCCGGCGCCATCGCGGCGAAATGGCTCGCGTAGAGGATGTAGGTGCCCGCGCTCGCCGCGCGCGCGCCGCTCGGGCCGACGAATACCGCCACCGGCACGGTCGAGGCGAGGATCTGCTTGATGATGTCGCGCATCGACGTGTCGAGCCCGCCGGGCGTGTCCATCTGGATGACGGTCAGCGCGGCGCCACCCTCGGCGGCACGCCGCATGCCCCGCACGAGATAGTCCGAGATGGCCGGCGTGACGGCGCCCTCGAACGAGAGCACGACCACCTTCGCCGCAGAGGCTGCCGCCTTGTCCTCGGCAGTGGCCGGGAGCTGCGAGCCGACGAGCAACGCCGCGCCCGCGAGCACGAAAGCGCCGGCGCCGCGCGGGCGGCAGCACGCCGTGCGCCGCAGATCGCCCCTGCACTGCGTATGGGTACCATGCGTCGGCTAGGTCCTGGCGATGCCCTCTCGTGACGACGAGGATACGCGCTGCCCAGCACGGGATCAATGGATCGCTACCGCCGAAAAAGTTCCCGCATCTTGCCGCCGCGCCGCGCGCGTCCTGCGCGCCGGCGCACCAGGCGCGCGCATGTGCGACCATCGCGGTTGCGGCGCGAACCCACGCCGGCGGCGGGTGTCCATCGGAGTGTCCGATTCCTCGCGGACGCGGCAAGCGGCACCGTCGCGACACCCGATCGAACCCAGGAGCCCGAAGTGCGCGACCCGGCACCGACCGCCATTCTGCTGAAGGACTACGCTCCGCCCGCGTTCCTCGTCGACACGATCGACCTCGACATCGCGATCTTCGACGACCACGCGCGCGTGCGCGCGACCCTCGCGGTGCGCCGCAATCCGACCGCGCGCGGCGTGCCGGCGGCGCCGCTCGCACTCGACGGCGACGAGCTTTCCCTCGTCTCGGTCGCGCTCGACGGCCGCGCGCTCGCCGCGGCCGAGTATGCGGTCGCGCCCGACCGCCTCACGGTCCATGCGGTGCCCGACGCCTTCACGCTCGCGACCGAAGTGCGCATCGAGCCGCAGAAGAACACCAAGCTCATGGGTCTCTACGCGTCGAAGGACGGCTACTTCACGCAGTCCGAGGCCGAGGGCTTCCGCCGCATCACCTACTTCATCGACCGGCCGGACGTGATGGCGCGCTACACGTGCACGATTCGCGCCGATCGCGAACGCTGCCCGCACCTGCTCTCGAACGGCAATCCGGTGGCGGCTGGATTTGAACCACCCCGCCCTGCTGCGCAGGGCACCCTCCTTCCCAAGGGGGGATCAACCGCCCCGCCTTGAAAAGGAGGGGAAGGGACGGCGCTGGGTGCGCTGGGAAGACCCGTTCCCGAAGCCCTCCTACCTCTTCGCGGTGGTCGCAGCGAAACTCGACCGCCTGGAGGATAGCTTCGTCACGATGTCGGGCAAGCACGCGAAGCTCGAGATCTACGTCGAGCCCGGCAAGCTCGAGGAGGCGCGCTTCGCGATGGCGGCGCTCAAGCGCGCGATGAAGTGGGACGAGGAGATGTTCGGTCTCGAGCTCGACCTCGACCACTACATGATCGTCGCGGTCGGCGATTTCAACATGGGCGCGATGGAGAACAAGGGGCTCAACATCTTCAACACGAAGTACGTGCTCGCGCGGCCGGAGACGGCGACCGACGTCGATTACCAGAATATCGACCGCGTCGTCGCGCACGAGTATTTCCACAACTGGACCGGCAACCGGGTGACCTGCCGCGACTGGTTCCAGCTCTCGCTCAAGGAGGGGCTGACCGTGTTCCGCGACCAGGAGTTCGGCGCGGACACGTACTCGCGCGCGGTGAGCCGGATCCGCGAGGTGCGCAACCTGCGCCTCAGCCAGTTCCCGGAGGACGCCGGCCCGATGGCGCACCCGGTGCGCCCGCAGTCCTATATCGAGGTCACGAACTTCTACACCGCCACGGTGTACGAGAAGGGCGCCGAGGTCGTGCGCATGCTCCGCACGCTGCTCGGCAAGGACGCGTTCCGGCGCGGCATGGACCTCTACTTCGAGCGCCACGACGGCCAGGCAGTGACCTGCGACGACTTCGTGCGTGCGATGGCCGATGCCGCGGGCGCCGACCTCGGGCAGTTCATGCGTTGGTACGACCAGGCGGGCACGCCCGTGATCACCGCCTCGGCAGCGTACGACGCGGCGACGCGACGCTACACACTCGAGCTCGCGCAGTCCTGCCCGCCGACGCCCGGCCAGCCGGTCAAGCTGCCGTTCCACATCCCGGTGGCCGTCGGCCTGGTCGGTCCGGACGGGCGCGACGTGCCGCTCAGGCTCGAGGGCGAGCCGGCGCCGGCCGGGACGACGCGTGTGCTATCGCTCGAGGCCGAGCGCGAGCGCTACACCTTCGTGGACGTGCCGGGCGCGCCGGTGCCCTCGCTCTTGCGCGACTTCTCGGCGCCGGTGATCCTCAGGCACGACTACGACGAGGCGGCGCTCGCGCGGCTGATGGCGCACGACTCGGATCCGTTCAACCGCTGGGAGGCCGGCCAGCGGCTCGCGACGGGGCTGCTGATGCAGGGCGTCGCGACCCATCAGGCCGGGCGGCCTTTCGAGGTTCCTGACGCCATCGTGTCCGCGTTCGCGCGGGTGCTCGCCGACGCGCCGCGCGACCCCGCTTTCGCGGCCGAGGCGCTCACGCTCCCCCCGAGATCTTCCTCGCCGAGCAAATGGACGCGGTCGACCCGGACGCGATCCACGCGGCGCGCAACGCGCTCGCCGCGTACCTCGCGCGCGCGCTGCGGCGCGAGCTCGCCGCCGCCTACCGCGCGTACGCGGTGCCCGGGCCCTACAGCCCGGACGCCGCGAGCGCCGGCAAGCGCGCGCTGCGCAACCTGTGCCTCGCCTATCTGATGGAGCTCGCCGACGACGAGGCGCGCGCGCTGGCGATGGCGCAGTTCGAGCGCGCCGACAACATGACCGACGCCATGGCCGCGCTCGGCGCGCTCGCGCACTGCGACTGCCCCGAGCGCCTCGCGGCGCTCGATGCGTTCTACGCGCGCTGGCGAGGCGAGCCGCTGGTGGTGGACAAATGGCTGCGCGTGCAGTCGACCTCACGCCTGCCGGGCACGCTCGCCGGGGTCCGGCGGCTGCTTGCGCACCCGGCCTTCTCGCTCAAGAACCCGAACAAGGTCTATGCGCTCGTCGGCGGCTTCACGCTGGCGAACCACGTGCGCTTCCACGCCGCCGACGGCGGGGGCTATGCGTTCCTGGCCGACCAGGTGATCGCGCTCGATCGGCTCAACCCGCAGGTCGCCGCGCGCATGGCGCGCGCCTTCGACCGCTGGCGCAAGTTCGACGGCGGGCGTCAGGCTCATGCGCGCGCTGCGCTAGAGCGGGTGCGCGACACCGAGGGGCTCTCGAAGGACGCCACCGAGGTGGTGACGAAGGCGCTCGCGTAGAGGCGCCCGTCCGGCGCGTACGCCGCAGCTCCCGCCGGCCATCGCCGCGCGGGCGCCTGCGCGCGGACCGCGGACGCGTGTTGCCAAACCGGCCGCGAGGGAGTGCAATGCCCGGGTGTGCCGGCCGGCATGGCGCCGGCCGGCGAAGACGGGAGGAGCAGCGCATGGGAGATCGACTGCCGAAGCTGAAGGCGGCCGCGGTGCAGGCCGCGCCGGTGTTTCTCGACCGCGAGGCGAGCGTCGCGAAGGCCTGCCGGCTGATCGACGAGGCGGGCGCGCACGGCGCCGAGCTCGTCGTCCTGCCCGAGGTATTCGTCCCCGGCGGACCGTACTGGGCCTGGCACATGGGCATGCGCCGCGGCCTCGCGTTCTCGACCGAGCTCTACCTCAACTCGGTCGAGGTGCCGAGCGATGCGGTCGCACGCGTCGGCGACGCGGCGCGGCGCAACCGCTGCCACGTCGTGCTCGGCGTGAACGAGCGCGACAACAAGACGATCTACAACACGCTGCTCTTCTACGACCGCGGCGGCGAGCTCCTCGGCAAGCATCGCAAGCTGAAGGCGACCGGGGCAGAGAAGCTCGTCTGGGGCGAAGGCGACGGCAGCACACACCGCGTGTACGAGACCGACATCGGCCGCATCGGCGGCCTGATCTGCGGCGAGCACACCCAGGTGCTGCCCGGCTACACGCTGGCGGCAATGGGCGAGCAGATCCACGTCGCCTCGTGGGTCGGCTTTGCGTTCGCCGACACCTCGCTCACCGAGATCTGCTCGCGCTACCACGCGATCGCGTACAACGCCTTCGTCGTATGCTCACAATCGGTGGTCGAGCCCGCCGTCGGCGAGCGGCTCGGCATCGATCTCGCGCCGGGCGGCGCCTGGACAGCGATCATCGAGGCGGGCTCGGGACGCGTCATGGCCGGACCGCTTGCCCCCACCGAGGAGGGGATCGTCTACGCCGAGATCGACCTCAACGCCGCCGTGCCGCACTACTTCCTGCACGAGACCACCGGCCATTACTGGCCGAAGCAGTTCGAGGTCCGGTTCGACGCGCGCGAGGCGCGCCCGGTGCACGTCGTGCGCGACGCCGCGCCGATGCGGGCGGAAGCCGGCGACGACGAGAGCCGCGCGCAGGACACCTCCCCCGGCCCGGCGCTCAAGCGCGCGGGCGCGCCCTGAGCAGGCCCCGGAGCGTTCGGGCCGGCGTCGGTTCCTCGCGGGCCGGAACGGCTCAGCGCTCGCGGACGCGCGGCGTCGCGGTTCGCCCGTCCGTCGCGGCGCTCTGCGCAAGACGGCGGATGCGAAAGCGCGGCCCCCGGCGGCCGCGGTGAGCTCGGCCGCGCCGATCGCGATCCTGACGACACCGCGGCACCCGATGACCGGCGCGCGGCGTTCCCCATCCCGGCGGGCAGTTTGTCCGCGGTCGCGGCCGCCGAAGCGATCCCCGTTATTTCCGATCGAGTAGAATGCCGCGCGCGCCGGGTGGGCGCGGATGCGCAACCCGGTTGCGCGCGCCGTCGGCCCGGCACCGCTCTTCCCTGCCACGGAGTCCCGATGCAGCCCGACCGATATCATCCGCTGCAAGCCGTGCTGCACTGGCTCTCGGCCGCTGCGATTCTCTTCGCGCTCTTCATGGGAATGTTCTCGTTATCGAGGATCCCGAACGCCGAGACGGCGAACAAGATCTTCGCGCTGCGCGGGCACATGGCGCTCGGGATCGTGATCGGCGCGATCATGCTGTTGCGGCTCGCGCTGCGGCTCACGCTCGCCCAGCCGGCACCCGCCCGCAGCGGAAGCATCTGGCGGGACCGGCTTGCGCGCACGGTCCACTACGGCATGTATCTCGCGGCGCTCGGCATGGCGGCGAGCGGCATCGCGATGGCGCTGCAGACCGGGCTTCCGGGGATCGTCTACGCAGGCTCTGGCGCAGCGCTGCCGGAGAGCTTCGACGCTCTCGTGCCGCGGCGCGCGCACGGCGTGTTCGCACGCGCGCTGTTCGTGCTCGTCGCGCTGCACCTGGCCGGCGCCCTGTATCACCAGCTCGTCCGCCGCGACCGGCTCATGGCGCGCATGCGCCTCGGCAGGCGCGCCTGACGCGATCGGCCGCTCGACCCCCGGTCAGCGCTGCTTGCGTTCGTCGCCTGGCCGGGGCGCCGCGGGCGCCCCGTCGCGCCGGTTCACGTTCTTGCTCTCGTCGGCGAACACGAAACGCCCGGCGAGGATGCACCCTTCATGCCGAGCTCGCAGCGGCGGCCGCGCACGCGCGCGCACGTGTCGTCGGCATTGAGGTGCGGACAGCTCCAGGCACTCATCGGTCGGCTCCCTGCCAGCGATGCGCCAGCTGGCCCGCCCTAGGGAAACTCTGAAAAACCCATCACTTCGTCATCCCGATGAAGGCATAGACGTTGAATCGGCATGGGACGACGGAGCGAAGAGAAGATGAAACAGATCTCGATGTCGATGACCGGCTACTTCGACAAGGGCAAGAGGACGCGCCGAGAGCGCTTCCTGGCCGAGATGGAGCAGGTGGTGCCCTGGGGGCGTCTTTGCGCGCTGATCGAGCCGCGTTACCCCAAGGGCAGTGCGGCAGGCGGTCGTCCGCCGCTGCCCCTGGAGCGCATGTTTCGCATCTACTGCCTGCAGCAGTGGTACGACCTGTCTGATCCGGGTGCCGAAGAAGCCCTCTACGACTCGATCACGATGCGTCGGTTCGCCGGCGTGAGCACCGATGAGGACGTGATTCCTGATGAGACCTCGATCCTCAACTTTCGCCGGCTGCTGGAGAAGCATCAGTTGACCGAGCGGCTGCTCGCCGAGATTAACGCGCACCTCTCGGAGCGCGGGCTGTTCGTGGGCAAGGGCACGATCGTCGATGCCACGATCATCAATGCGCCGTCTTCGACGAAGAATGCCAAGAAGCAGCGCGACCCGCAGATGCACCAGACGAGAAAGGGCAAGCAGTGGTACTTCGGCATGAAGGTGCACACCGGAACCGATGCCGACTCGGGGCTGGTGCACACGGTGAAAGGCACCGCGGCCAATGTCGCCGATGTGAACGTTCTGGGCGAACTGCTGCATGGGCACGAAGAGCGCCTGCATGGTGATTCGGCCTATCACTCCAAAGAACTCAAGGCCCAGGCCGAGGCCAGTGGGATCGAGTTTGCGGTCAACCAGCGCGGCACCAAGACTCGCCCGCTCACCCAGGCGCAGCGGCTTCGCAACCGGCGCCTGTCGCGGATTCGCGCGGTGGTCGAGCATCCGTTCCTGGTGGTCAAGCGCCTGTGGGGGCATGCGAAGGTGCGCTACCGCGGAATCGCCAAGAATCTCGCGCAGATGAACACCTTGTTCGGGCTGGCCAACCTGTACCGGGTTCGATACCGGTTGTTGAGTCCATAGGAGAGGTGCGTCCATGATCGGCGCAAATGGCAGCAAGCGGGTTCAGAAAGGCAACCAAACGAGACGCGGATCGCCTTCGTGCCGCACCTCGAACCTCGATACCGCAATGTGCAATCACTGTCGTCTCTAAACCCGGAAATTCAGAGCTTCCCTAGGCAAGCGCGCAGGTGCGAAAGCCCGCATACACATCGTTGCGATGCGGCGGGAAGTAGTTGCGCAGGGTGTTGCGGGTGAAGCGCGGCCGCGTCGCCCACGCGCCGCCCTTCAGCACCTTGCGGTAGCCGAACCACGGCGCCGAGTACTCCTTGTACGGGAAATCGATCACGAATCCCGGATACGGGTAGAAAGGCGTCGCGGTCCACTCCCACACGTTGCCGATCATCTGGCGGCAGCCGTGCGCGCTGTCGCCGGCGGCGAAGGCAGCGACGTCGGCGCAGCCCATGGTCGGCGCGTCCAGATTGGCTCGCGCGACGTCCGGGTCGGCGTCGCCCCACGGGTACCTTCGCTTGCTCGCCTCGGCACCGGCGGCATCTGCCGTGGCGCTCGCGGCGAACTCCCACTCGGCCTCGGTCGGCAACCGCCGCCCGGCCCAGTTGCAGTAAGCCTCGGCCTCGTACCACGTGACGTGGGCCACCGGAGCGTGCGGCTCGAGCTCGCGCATGCGGTCGAAATCGCGGCGCAACCACCCGCCGTCGCTGCGCTGCCAGTACACCGGGTGCTGCGCTCCGGTTCGGGCGCGCCAGCCCCAGCCCTGGCGGCTCCACAGCGCGCGCTTCAAATACCCGCCGTCCTCGACGAACGCGCAGAACTCGGCATTGGTCACCGGCGCGCGCGCGATCCGGAACGGCGCCACCTCGACCGGGTGCGCCCACTTCTCGTTGTCGAACACGAACGGCGCGTCCTGGCTGGCACCGAGCGCGAAAGCGCCGCCGGCAATCATCGCGTCGCCGGGCAAGGGCCCCGCCTCCTTCATCGGCGGCGCATTGCCGCCGGCGCGGAAGCGCGGCGCCGGGTAGCCGAGCGTCTGGCGCATGTAGGTGAACGCCTCGCAGTGCATGTCGGAGTGTGCGAGCGCGAGAAGGTGCAAGTAGGTCTCGACCCGGATCCTCGGCGGCGTGCGCGAGACGCTCGAGCACCGCGTCCTTCACCCGCTCCATGTACTCGAGCGTGCCGCGCCGGTCGGGCAGGTCGAGCCGCCAGCGCTCGTCGTGGTCCACGCTGAACGAATCGTACAGATCATCGCCCCGGGCCATGATCGGCGGCCGCCGCGCGTCGAGCAAGCGCAGCACGAACACGTCGTAGAAGAACGCGCAGTGGCCGAGCTCCCCAGCGGAAGGGGTTCACCACCTCGAGCAGCGGCACCTCGAGCTGCGCATCGTGCAGGTCGGCGATGCAGCCGAGCGTGCGCTCGTGCGCCTCGGCGACCATCTCCGCCAGGCGCTCTGGCGGGAGCGTGAAGCGCTTGTCCGCGAGTCGTTCCATCCTCCGCCTCCTGCCTGGGCGCCAAACTTTTCAGTGTTGCGCATGCGGGTCGCCCGGTCTGTGATCTCGGTCGTCCGGCGCGGCCGCGGCGGCGCGCGGCCCGCAACCCAACGGGAAGTGCTAGTATGCCCCGGTCGCGGGGAAGAGTGCGGCCCCGGGGTTCCCGAGCAGCCGCCGCCGAAGGCGCAAGCGCCCGCAATCGCTCAGGCGAGAGTACTCCACGACCGGGGGCGGCGTTCGCCCCGCAACTCTGGAGAGCGGCGAGCCGGGGCTCGCCCACCGAAGGGGCACGCGGCGCGCGGCCGGTGGTGATCCCGGCCGGTGGTGCGACCGTAAACTCTCAGGTCAAAGGACAGAGGGGTGATCCGGGAAGACCGGCATCGCCCCTTTTCGTTCGCGGATGGGAGTGCGCTTGCAGAAGACCCCGCTCAACGCAGCGCATCGCCGGGCCGGCGCGAAGCTCGTCGACTTCGCCGGCTGGGAGATGCCGCTGCACTACGGCTCGCAGCTCGAGGAGCATCACGCGGTGCGGCGCGACGCCGGCATGTTCGACACCTCGCACATGCTCGCGGTCGACCTCGCCGCGGCGGGCGAGGACGCGCGCGCGTTCCTGCGTTACGTGCTCGCGAACGATGTCGCGAAGCTCCGCGAGCCCGGCCGCGCGCTCTATTCGTGCATGCTGCGCGAGGACGGCGGCGTGCTCGACGACCTGATCGTCTACTTCCTCGGTGACGGCCGTTTCCGCGCCGTCGTGAACGCCGGAACCGCCGAGAAGGACCTCGCGTGGCTCGAGCGGCTGCGCGCCGAGCGTGCGCCCGCGGTCGCGCTGGCGCCGCGGCGGGACCTCGCGATGATCGCCGTGCAGGGTCCGAACGCCCGTGCCAAGTGCTGGGCCGCGCTGCCCGAGACGCGCGCCGCAGCCGAGCCGCTCGCGCCGTTCTGCGCCGCCGCCGCGGGCGAGCTCTTCGTCGCGCGCACCGGCTACACCGGCGAGGACGGCTTCGAGCTGCTCTTTCCGGGGGCGCGCGCGGAAGTCGTGTGGAACGCGCTTGCCGCCGCCGGCGTCCGGCCCTGCGGGCTCGGCGCGCGCGACACGCTGCGCCTGGAAGCGGGCATGAACCTCTATGGACAGGACATGGACGAAACGGTGACGCCGCTCGCCTCGGGTCTGGCGTGGACGGTCGACACGGCGAGCCCGCGCGATTTCGTCGGCAAAGCGGCGCTGATGGCCGCAGGGAAACCGGGGCGCACGCTCGTCGGCCTCGTTGCCCTCGAGCGCGGTGGCATCCTGCGCGCGCATCAGACGGTGCACACCGCGCACGGCGAGGGCGAGATCACGAGCGGCACGTTCTCGCCGACCATGCAGCAGTCGATCGCGCTCGCACGCTTGCCGGCGGGTGTAGCGATCGGAGAAACCGTGCACGTGGACGTGCGCGGCAAGCCCTCCCCGCGCGCGCGGTCAAACCCCCGTTCGTGCGGCATGGGAAGATTCTGGTGCCCGCGAATGCATGAACCCCGGCCCGCTCTTTCCCCCTCTTCAAGGGGTGCCGGCGAAGCCGGCGGGGTGGTTGCTGCGATTGCAGTTTGCAGGGCGCGCACCACCCCGGCCGCTCGCGCGGCCACCCATCCTCGGGGAGGAAGGGACAGAAACGCACGGCGCGTCGCAGCACGGCACCCCTCGGAGAGGAGGGGACTCAGATCGCCCTACGTCGGAGACCAGCAATGAACGTACCCGAGAACTTGAAGTACACCCCCGAGCACGAATGGGTCCGCGCCGAAGCCGATGGCACGGTGACCGTCGGCATCACCGACCATGCGCAGAGCGCGCTGGGCGACCTCGTCTTCGTCGAGGTGCCGGAGGTGGGACGCACGCTGGCTGCGAACGAGGCGTGCTGCGTGGTCGAGTCGGTCAAGGCCGCCTCCGACGTCTACTCGCCGATCGCGGGCGAGGTGGTCGACTCGAACGCCGCCATCGCCGACGCGCCGGAGAAAGTGAACCAGGATCCCTACAACGCGTGGCTCTTCAGGCTGAAGCCCGCCGACGAGGGCGACGTGGCGAAGCTGCTCGACGCCGCGGCATACCGGAAGGCAGTCGCAGCGGGCGGGGAAGGCTGAGATGTCCGATCCGACGCTCGCGGAGCTGCTCGACCGTAGCGCATTCCAGTCCCGCCACCTCGGACCGAGCGCGGCCGAGGAGCGCGCGATGCTCGCCGCGCTCGGCGTCCGGACGCGCGCCGAGCTCGTCGATCAGACGCTGCCCGCCTCGATTCGCGCGTCGGAGCCGCTCGTGCTGCCGCCGCCCCTCGGCGAGGCCGCCGCGCTCGCCGAGCTCCGCCGCGTCGCCGCGCGGAACCAGGTCTGGCGCAGCTTCATCGGCATGGGATACGCGGGCGCGATCCTGCCGCAGGCGATCCAGCGCAACGTCCTGGAGAACCCCGGCTGGTACACCGCGTACACGCCCTACCAGGCCGAGATCTCGCAAGGCCGGCTGGAAGCGCTGCTCGCCTACCAGCAGATGCTGATCGACCTCACCGGCTTGCCGGTCGCCAACGCGTCGCTCCTCGACGAGGCCACGGCCGCCGGCGAAGCGATGACGCTCATCCGCCGCGCGGCGAAGAGCAAGGCCGAGGCGTTCTTCGTCGATGCGGCCTGCCATCCGCACGTGCTCGCGGTGATCCGCACGCGCGCGAAGTGGATGCAGATCCCGCTCGTCGTCGGCGATCCGGCGCGCGAGCTCGATCCGGAGCGCGTCTTCGGCGCGCACCTGCAGTATCCCGACACCTACGGCGCGATCGCCGACTGGTCCGGCCTGATCGACCGCGTGCACGCCGCACAGGGTCTCGTGTCGCTCGGCACCGATCTCCTCGCGCTGGTGCTGCTCGCCTCGCCCGGCGCGCTCGGCGCCGACGTCGCCGTCGGCTCGGCGCAGCGCTTCGGCGTGCCGCTCGGCTACGGCGGGCCGCACGCGGGCTTCATGGCGGCGCGCGAGGAGCTCGTGCGCCAGATGCCCGGCCGGATCATCGGCGTCTCGAAGGACGCGGCGGGCCGCACCGCCTACCGCATGGCGCTGCAGACGCGCGAGCAGCACATCCGGCGGGAGAAGGCCACCAGCAACATCTGCACCTCGCAGGTGCTGCTCGCCAACATCGCCGGCTTCTACGCGATCTATCACGGCCCGGAGGGCCTGCGACGCATCGCGCTGCGCACCCACTTCATGGCACGGCTGCTGGCGCGGTCGGTGAACATGGCGCTCGCCCCCGAGTCGAGCGCCTACTTCGACACCCTGACCTTCAGGGTCGGCACGACGCAGTCGAACGTCCGCAGCCTCGCCGCGGCGAAGAAGATCAACCTGCGGATGATCGGCGCGGATCGGGTCGGCGTCTCCTTCGACGAGACGACCACGATCGAGGACGTGGTCGACGTCGCCTGGGCCCTCACCGGCCACCACGTGAACGTGCACGAGCGCGCGCAGGCGATCGCGACCGCGCCGGAGGCGATCCCGGAGCCGCTCCGGCGCCCGGATCCCATCCTCGCGCATCCGGTCTTCAACCGGTACCACACCGAGACCGAGATGATGCGCTACCTCAAGCGCCTGGAGAACCGCGACTTCTCGCTGGTGCACGGGATGATCCCGCTCGGGTCGTGCACGATGAAGCTGAACGCCGCGGCCGAGCTCGCGCCGATCACCTGGCCCGAGCTCGCCAACGTCCACCCGTTCGCCCCGCCCGAGCAGGCGCGCGGCTACGCCGAGATGCTCGGCCAGGTGTCCAAGGCGCTCGGCGCGATCACCGGGCTCGCGCGCATGTCGTTCCAGCCGAACTCGGGCGCGAACGGCGAGTACGCGGGCCTCGTCACGATCCGCAACTACCACGCCGCGCGCGGCGAGCCGCACCGCGACGTCTGCCTGATCCCGTCCTCGGCGCACGGCACCAACCCCGCCTCGGCGCACATGGCCGGCATGCAGGTCGTGGTGGTCGCGTGCGATGCGCGCGGCAACGTCGACGTCGCCGACCTCCAGGCGAAGGTCGCCGCGCACCGCGACCGGCTCGGCGCGATGATGCTCACGTACCCGTCCACGCACGGCGTCTTCGAGCCCGGGGTCAAGGAGATCTGCGACGCGGTGCACGCCGCCGGCGGCCAGGTGTACATGGACGGGGCCAACCTGAACGCGCTCGCCGGGCTCGCGCGCCCGGCGGACTTCGGCGCCGACGTCTGCCACATCAACCTGCACAAGACCTTCTGCATCCCGCACGGCGGCGGCGGGCCCGGGATGGGCCCGATCGGCGTCGCCGCGCACCTCGCGCCGCACCTGCCGTGCCACCCGGTCGTGCCGGAGGAAGGCCTCGCGCCCGAGAGCGGCACGGTCAGCTCGGCGCCGTACGGCAGCCCGCTCATCGTCGCGATCTCCTGGATGTACCTGCGCATGATGGGGGCGGAGGGCATCCGCAAGGCGAGCGAGATCGCGATCCTGAACGCGAACTACGTGGCGGCGCGGCTCGCACCGACGTACCCGGTCCTCTATCGCGGCGCGAACGGGCGCGTCGCGCACGAGTGCATCCTCGACACGCGTGGCTTCAAGGACACCTACGGCGCGAGCGCCGAGGACATCGCGAAGCGCCTGATGGACTACGGCTTCCACGCGCCGACGGTATCGTTCCCGGTCGCCGACACGCTGATGGTCGAGCCGACCGAGAGCGAGTCGAAGGCCGAGCTCGACCGCTTCTGCGACGCCATGCTCGCGATCCACGGCGAGCTCGAGAAGATCCGCCGCGGCGAGTGGGATCGGACCGACAACCCGCTCAAGAACGCGCCGCACACCGCGGACGAGCTCGCAGGCGAATGGAAGCACGCGTACACGCGCGAGGAAGCGGCCTTCCCGGTCGCGTCGCTGCGCGCCGACAAGTACTGGCCGCCCGTCAAGCGCCTCGACCAGGTGTACGGCGACCGGCACTTCTTCTGCGCGTGCCCGCCGGTGGACGCGTACGCGGCCGACGCGTCGCAGCCCGCTTGAGCGGGCGCGGGCAGCACCGCACGCGTGCCCGGGCGCAGTCAGCGAAGCGCACCGCGGCCGCGTGGCGCCGCGGGCCCGCTCTTCCTCGGCGTGGACTTCACTTCCGCGCCGCGCCGCGCGAAGCCGATCACGGTCGCCCGCGGGCGCCTGGCGGGCGATGCGCTCGCCATCGATGCGATCGAGCGGCTCCCCGACTGGGCAAGCTTCGAGCAGCTGCTCGCGCGCCCCGGCCCGTGGGTCGGCGGCTTAGACTTTCCGTTCGGCCTGCCGCGCGAGCTGGTGCGCGATCTCGGCTGGCCGCGAACGTGGCCCGCGCTCGTGCGCCACTGCGCCGCGCTCGGGCGCGAGCGCTTTCGCGCGGCGCTCGACGCGTACCGGATGCGCCGGCCGGCGGGCGCCAAGTACGCGCACCGCGCGACCGACGTTCCGGCGCGCTCGTCGAGCCCGATGAAGCTCGTCAACCCGCCGGTCGGGCTGATGTTCTTCGAGGGCGCGCCGCGCCTGCTCGCCGCGGGTCTTGCCATCCCGACGCTCGCGCCGGGCCGCCGGTCAGCCGACGCACGCCGCGTCGCGCTCGAGACCTATCCCGGACTCCTCGCCCGCGCGATCACTCGCGCACCGTACAAGAACGACGCCCCGGCGATGCAGACGGCGGAGCGTGCTGCGGCGCGGCGCCGCATCCTCGCCACGATCCGTTCGAATGCGAGCCCGCTCGGCATCCGGCTCGAGGCGAGCCGCACCCTCCTGCGGGCGATGCGCGCGGACGCGACCGGCGACACCCTGGACGCGGCGCTCTGCGCGCTCCTCGCCGCGTGGGGCTGGCGCCGCCGGCGTGCGAACTACGGCATGCCGCACCACGTCGACCCGCTCGAGTGCTGGATCATCGGCGCGGGCGCGCGCTGGACGCGCCCGCCGGCGGCCCGATCCTGATCGAGCGGCCGCTCGTCGTGAAAGACGCGCACCGCCGTCGGCCGCCCGCCGGAGAAGGTGCTCGAGGTGCTGTGAAGCGGTCGCGCCAGCGCGATCAGCGGCCGGCGGTGCGGAACTTCTTGAGGAAGGCCTCGCGCGCCGCGCCGCTCGGGATCTTCTCGGCCAGCCGCTGGACGAAGTCGCGCGGCCCCGATGCCCGCCCGGTCTCGAGCACCACCAGCCCGCGGGCGTACATCGCAAACGCCTCGAGCAGCGCCTCGCGCGCGCGGCGCTCGGTCGCCGAATCGACCGGCCGCGGCCGGCCGGCGTCGCGCCGGTCGAACGGCGCCTTCGGCAGCCCGGCCGCGCCGTAGGCGCGACGCAGGAAGTCGCGCCGGCTCTCGTCGTCGTTGATGCGCGCGGCCACCGCGTGACACAGGCCCTGCGGGTCCTTCGCCGCGCGCGTGGCGCGCCGGACCATCGTGAGCGCGTACGCTCCCGCGTAGGGCGTCAAGATCTGCGCGAGGCGCTCGATCAGCGCCGCGTCGAACGTCTTCTGTGCCTGTGCCTCGCTCATGGTGCGCGTTCCTCCCCGGGCGCGCCGGTGGCCCGACATCGGACACGCGGCCGCAGCAACGGATTGTCCGATCGCCGGACGGAGCCGTCCACTGCAATACGTCACACGCGCTGCTTCGGAACAGCCCCGGGGTGCGGCGTTCGTCCGCCTGGCACGGGGCAAGGTCTTATCATTGGCGCATGCCGGAGCCGGTCGACGCGCTGCGGATGGCGCTGCTCAGCGTGTGCCGCGACACGCATGCGCCGCTGCATATGATCCACGTCCACGTCGAGGACTGGCTCGCCCGGCCGCTCGCGCCGGGCGAGCTCGAGCAGGCGATCGGCGAGCTCGCGCGGGCCGGCCTGCTCGGCGCCTACCGCCGCGAGCGCTCGGGGTGGACCGCGTTCAGCCTGCCCGAGGCCGCGCCGCTGGAAGAGCTGCGGTTCCTGACCACCGCGGCCGGCGCGGCGGCCGCCTACGCCGCCTGGCGGCGGTTTTTCGAGGAGTGACGCAATGAAAGCGTTCGCGGAGCGCGTTGCGGTGATCACCGGCACGGCGGGCGGTCTGGTCCGCGCGTTCGCTTTCCGCTTCGCGCGCGAGCGCATGCGGCCCGTGCTCGCCGGAGCCGACTGGCGCTGGGCGTCAACCTGTAGGGCGTGATCCACTTCCCGGACGCGAACAGGCTGAACGCGCGGCGGCGCGCGCCGCGGCTCGCGCCGAGCCGGACCTTCGATTCGTTTGATCAGCCGCGTAGCGCGAGGCCGCGCGATCGTGCAGACTCCGCGCGTCCGATTCCGAACGAAGGAGGACCCAGTGAAGCGGATCTTCACCCTGCTGACCGCGCTCGCGCTGCTCGCCTGCGCCAACCTCGCCGCGGCGCAGCCCGGATTCCCGTCGCGGCCGCTGCGCATCTACGTGCCCTTCCCGCCGGGCGGCGGCACCGACGTGGCTGCGCGCGCGCTCGGCATCGAGCTCGGCAAGAGCCTCGGCCAGCCGGTCGTGGTGGAGAACCGGCCGGGCGGCAACTCCGTGATCGCCACCGACATCGTCGCCAAGGCGGCGCCGGACGGCCATTCGCTGCTGCTCACCACCGACTTTCACGCGATCAACGCGGCGTTCGGCATCCCGCTGCCGTACGATTCGCTCAAGGACTTCACCTTCGTCGCGCGCGTGAGCACCTCGCCGCTGATGCTCGTCGCGCACCCGTCGACCGGCGCGAAGACGCTCGCCGGGCTCGTCGCCGCGGCCAGGGCGCGCCCCGACCACTACAGCTTCGCCTCGCTCGGCACGAGCAGTCCGCACCATCTCGGCTTCGAGTGGTTCAAGTCGCTCGCCGGGATCGGCCTGCTCGACGTGCCGTACAAGGGCGGCGGGCCGGCCTCGGCCGACGTGCTGGGCGGCCAGGTGGATCTCATGTTCATCGTCGCAGCGAACGGCATCCGCCACGCGCGCGCCGGCAAGCTCGTCGCGCTCGCGGTGACCGGCCCGACGCGCGCCACCGCGGCACCCGAGACGCCGACCTTCGCCGAGTCGGGCTACCCCGACTTCGTGATGCTCAACTGGTACGGCATACTCGCGCCGGCCGGCACGCCGCCCGAGGTCGTGAAGCGCCTGAACGCCGAGATCGTGAAGGCGCTCGGCGTGCCCGAGGTCGCGCGGCGGCTCGCCGGGGTCGGCGTCGACGCGGCGCCCACCACGCCGGAGGGGCTCGAAGCGTTCGTGCGAAGCGACATCGACAAGTACCGCCGCATCATCGCGCGCGTCGGCGCGAAGGCCGAGGGGCGGTAGACCGCCGATCGGTCGCGAGGCGGGCTCGCACTGCGGCGCCGGCCGTCGACCACGCAGCCGAGCGCGCGTGGTGCCGGTTGCCGCGGCTGACGCCGAGCGCGGCGAGCCCGGCGGTGAGGCGACGCGCGTCGCCGGCGAGCCGCGCTTGACCGACTGGCCGTTCGCGGTCGAAGAGCGCCAGCGCGTCCAGGTGCGCCGCCGCGCGCGCATCGATAAACGCGGCGAGAGTCGCGGCCATGCCCGGCGGCGCGCGCTACTGCTACTTCTTGCGCAGCGCCTCGGCCGCGGTCTTCCGGTCCGCCGCGACCCGCTGGAACGCCGGCCGCTCGCCGAGCGCCTTCAGGTAGGTCTTCGCCTGAGGCAGCAGCTCGTCGACCAGGTCGCGGCCCAGGACGAGCCGCGTCACGGTCGCCACGAGCGGCAGGTGGACGAAGGCGCAGACGTCGGCGAGCGTGAGCTCCGCGCCGGCGATCATCGGCGCGAACTTCGCGAGCCGGGCGAGCGCCGCGAGCCCCTTCGCGAGCTCGCGCTCGACCTGGGCCTTCGATTCGTCCGACAGCGTGCCGCCGTAGAACGCCTGCTTGTGCAGGCGGCGGGAGACGAGCTCGACGTGGAGCTCGACGTAGCTCACGAGTTCGCGCACCTTGGCGCGTTCCCACGGATCCCGCGGATAGAGCGGCCGCTCCGGGTAGACGTCCTCGAGGTACTCGCAGATCGCCTGCGACTCGGTGAGCGTGCGCCCGTCGACCTCGACCCAGGGCACCTTGCCCATCGCCGAGCGCTCGAGGTAGGCCGCGTCCTGCGACGGGACGCGGGCGTCGTCCTCCGCGAACTCGACGCCCTTCTCGAGGAGCGCGAGCCGCACCTTGTTGTGGTAGTTGCTGATCCGGACGCCGCAGAGCTTCAGCATGGCGGCTTGTTCTCCTCGGGGCCGTTGGCGGTTGGCGGTTCGACGAAGTCTGCACGCTGGCGCCGCGCCGCCTGCTGCCCGCTATCCACGGTCAACTCACAAGTACTTCCCCAGCTCGATCTTCGCGATCTGCGCCCGGTGCACCTCGTCGGGGCCGTCGGCGAGGCGCAGGCAGCGGTTCCAGGCGTACATCCAGGCGAGCGGAAACTCCTGGCACACGCCGCCACCCCCGTGCGCCTGAATCGCCCAGTCGATCACCTGCTCGGCCATGTTGGGCGCGAGCACCTTGATCATCGCGATCTCGGCGCGCGCGGCCTTGTTGCCGACCGTGTCCATCATGTGCGCCGCTTTCAGCGTGAGCAGCCGCGCCTGCTCGATCATGATGCGCGACTCGGCGATGCGCTCGTGCCAGACGCCCTGCTCGGACACCGGCCGGCCGAACGCCACGCGGCTCTTGAGGCGCTTGCACATCAGTTCGAGCGCGCGCTCGGTCTGGCCGATGACGCGCATGCAGTGGTGGATGCGGCCGGGCCCGAGCCGGCCTTGCGCGATCTCGAAGCCGCGCCCATCGCCGAGCAGCATGTTGGCCGCCGGCACGCGCACGTCGCGCAGCACGATCTCCATGTGGCCATGCGGCGCGTCGTCGAAGCCGAACACCCGCAGCGCGCGGGTCACCTGCACCCCCGGCGTGTCGGCCGGCACCAGGATCATCGACTGCTGCTTGTGCCGGCTCGGGTTGTCCGGGTCGGTCTTGCCCATCACGATATAGATGCGGCAGCGCGGATCGCCGGCGCCCGAGGACCACCACTTGTGGCCATTGATCACGTACTCGCCGCCCTGCCGCTCGATGCGGCACTGGATGTTGGTCGCGTCCGACGAGGCGACGCCGGGTTCGGTCATCAGGAACGCGGAGCGTATCTCGCCCTCGAGGAGGGGGGCGAGCCACTTGCTCTGCTGCTCCGACGAGCCGTAGCGCAGCAGCACCTCCATGTTCCCGGTGTCCGGCGCCGAGCAGTTGAAAACCTCCGGCGCCCAGGTGACGCGGCCCATGATCTCGCAGAGCGGCGCGTACTCGAGGTTCGAGAGCTCGCCGCCGTGGTCCTTCGGTCGCCACAGGTTCCACAGCCCCGCGGCGCGCGCCTTGGGCTTGAGCTCCTCGACGATGCGCGTCGGGATCCACGCGTTGCCTTTCGCGCGGTTCGCCTCGGCCTCCTCCCAGTAGCGGCTCTCGTTCGGACTGACGTGGCGTTCCATGAACGCGGCGAGCCTCGCCTGGAGCTCTTTCACCTTCGGGCTGAATTCGAAATCCATCGATCTCCGCTCCTCCTTGTTTCCCCTCCTCTTCGAGGAGAGGTGGCCGCGCAGCGGCCGGGGTGGTGCGCACGCGCCAGGAGGCGCGGTCGCCGAAACCACCCCGCCGCTCCTCCGCGCGGCACCCCTCCTTGAAAAGGAGGGGACGCCTGCTGCCGTCGCGCTATCCCAAGATCCGCTCCTCCACCAGCCGCCACCCCATCTCGGCGAGCGGGCGCGCGCGCCGGCCGGCGTCGAGCGCCTCCTGGCTCGCGGCGGTGCCGTCGAGCGCGCGCTTCATGATCCCCTGCAGGATGGCCGACAGCCGGAACATGTTGTACGCGAGGTAGAAGTCCCAGTGCTCGATCCGCGCCCGTCGGGTGCGTGCACAGTACGCCGCGACGTACGCGGCCTCGCCGGGAATGCCGAGCGCCGCGAGGTCGAGCCCGCCGATACCGCGGAACCGCTCGGGCGGGATGTGCCAGCTCATGCAGTGGTACGAGAAGTCAGCCAGCGGATGGCCGAGCGTCGAGAGCTCCCAGTCGAGCACCGCAAGCACGCGCGGCTCGGTCGGATGGAAGATGAGATTGTCCATGCGGTAATCGCCGTGCACCACCGCAGTCTCGTCGCCGGGCGGCACGTGCGCCGGCAGCCATTCGATCAGCCGGTCCATTGCCGCAATAGGCTCGGTCTGCGAGGCCTGGTACTGCTTCGACCAGCGCGCGATCTGGCGCGCGAGATAGTTGCCCGGCCTGCCGAAGTCGGCGAGGCCGACGGTGGCGTAGTCGACCGCGTGCAGCGCCGCGATCACGCGGTTCATCTCGTCGTAGATCGCGCGCCGCTCGCCGGGCGCCATGCCGGGCAGCGATTGCTCCCACAGCACGCGGCCCTCGACGTACTCCATGACGAAGAACGCGCGGCCGATGACGCTCTCGTCCTCGCACAGGGCGAACGTGTGCGGCACCGGCACGCCCGTCCCGCCGAGCGCCGTGATCACGCGGTACTCGCGCTCGACCGCGTGGGCCGAGGGCAGGAGCTTCGCCGCCGGGCCGGGCTTCGCACGCATGACGTAGCGGCGGCCGCCGGCGCTCAGCAGGTAGGTCGGGTTCGACTGGCCGCCGCGGAACTGCTCGACGGCGAGCGCACCGGCGAAGCCTTGCACGCGTTCGCGCAGGTACTCCGCGAGCGCGCCGGCGTCGATTCGATGCCGCTCGGCGACCGGCATCGTGCCGTCGAACTGCGCGCTCATGCCAGGGCTCGGACCGGAAACGGCATTGGTGGGAATCCGCAAGCAATGCTACCACGCACGCAACGCGATCAGACCCGGCGCCCGCCCGTGCGGCCCGCCGCGATGCTAAGCTCCCGCACGGCTGCCGCCGCACCGATCCACGCATCGCCCCGGAGCGCCAAGTCGAAAAGATGAACGAAGCGAAGAGCCTCGGCGACGCGGTCGCCGCTGCGGCGACCGCCATCATGGATCGCGCGTTGGCCTATCTGCCGAGCGTTCTCGGCGCGGTCCTGCTGCTCGTCGCCGGCTGGCTGCTCGGGCGCATCCTGCGCGCGGTCACGGTGCGCGCGGTGCTCCTGCTCGACGCCCTGCTCGCGCGCATGACCCGATCCGCCGGCGCCGGGCGCCTGCGCTTCGACCGGTCCTCGACGATCCTCGGCACCATCGTCTTCTGGGTGGTGGTCCTCTTCTTCATCACGGCGGCGACTCACGTGCTCGGCCTGCAGAGCTTCACGCAGTGGCTCGCCCGCCTGCTCGACTACCTGCCGACGCTCGCCGCAGGCGTGCTGATCCTGATCGGCGGCTACATCCTGTCGCGGTTCCTCGCCGATCTCGTGCGCGCGACCGCCGCGCGCCTCGCGCCTGCGCAGCGCGCCGCGCTCGCGCATATCGTGCAGGGCGCGGTGCTGGTGGCCGCGGTGCTCGTGGGCGCCGACCAGATCGGCATCCGGGTCACATTCCTGGTGATCCTGGTCGCCGCCGTGCTCGCGGCCGGTGTCGGCGGCGTGACCCTTGCGGTCGGCGTCGGCGCGCGCGACTACGTGGCCAACCTGATCGGCGCGCACTACCTGCGGCAGGTGTTCGAGGTCGGCCAGCGCGTGCGGATCGCCGGTCACGAGGGCCGGATCCTGGAGGTGACCGCGACCTCGATCGTGCTCGAGACCGACGTCGGCCGCGTCTCGCTGCCGGCGCGCGTCTATCACGAGCAGCCGATCGTGCTCGTCGCGCGCGCCGGCGATGGCTGACGCCGCCGCGCTCACCCTCGCCTTTATCGAGGCGCACCCGGTCGACGCGGCGCGCGTGCTCGAGACACTGCCAGCGCCCGAGTCCTCCGCGCTCTTCGCGCGCGTGCCGCCGCGGCTCGGCGCGCCGGTGCTCGCCGCGATGCTGCCGCCCACGGCGGCCCGCAACGTGCTCGCGCTCGACGACGAGCGCGGCATGGCGCTCCTCGCCGCCCTGGGCGCACAGGCGGCGGTCGCGGTGCTGCGCCACGTGCCCGAGCCGCGCCGCTCGGCGCTGATCGACGGCCTGCCGACCGTGTCGGCGGTGGCCTCGCGCATGCTGCTCGGCTATCCGGAGGACTCGGTCGGCGCGTGGACCGATACCGACATCGTGGCTCTGCCGCCGGAGGCGCGCGCCGCCGACGCGCTCGCGCGGGTGCGCGCCGCGCGCGACGACGCCTCGGTCGTCCACGTGGTCGGACCGGGCGAGCGCCTGCTCGGACTGGTCGACCTCGCGACGCTCGTGCGCGCGCCCGAAACGGCCGACATGGGCCAGCTCATGCGGCGGCCCGAGGCGGTGCTCGCCGCTGTCGCGCCGCTCGGAGGTGCGGCAAGCCATCGCGGCTGGCTCCGGTCGAGTGTGCTGCCCGTGGTCGAGCGCGGCGACCGGCTGGTCGGCGTCTTGCGGCGCGGGACCCTCGCGCGCGCGCTGGCGCGCGGCGGCGGCCGGGCGAGCGTCGTCGTCAGTGCCGGGCTCGCCGAGACGCTCGGGCGCGGGTACTGGGACGCGCTGTCCGGGATCATTTCGGCCGCGGTCACCCTGCTGCCGCCCGCGCAGCGCATCAAAGAGGACTCCGATGAGCACTGACGCGGCGGATTCCCAGACTACGGCAACCGGCGCGGCGTCCGCGGTCGCGGCGCTCAACCGCCGCTTCCTGCTCGACTATCCGCATGAGGCGGCACGGCGCCTCGAGGCGATGCCGGTCGCGGACGCCGCCGAGCTCCTCGCGACGCAGCCGCCGCACGCCGCAGTGCGCGCCTGGCAGGCGCTCGCGGCCGATGTCGCCCGTGCCGTCCTCGAACACGTGCCCGACGCGCTCGCGCAGCGGCTGCTCAGCGACGCCGAGCCGGCGGCGAGCGCGGCGGTGCTCGCGCAGCTCGACCAGGCGGCGCGGGCGGTACGCCTCGCCGCGCTCGATCCGCAGGTCGCGCAGGAGCTGCGCGAGCTGCTCGCCTATCCGGAGGACTCCGCCGGCCGGCTGATGGACCCGCAGGTCAGCCCGCTCCGGGCGCAGCTCAGCGTGGCCGAGGCGCTCGCCCGGCTGCGCACGATCAAGCGCCGCGGCCTGCGCGAGCTCTTCGTGGTGGACGACGCGGGTCGCCTGACCGGCCGCGTCGAGATCCAGGACCTCGCGGTCGCCGGCGAGGCGCTACCGCTGCGCGAGATCACGCGCGGGCTGATCGCGGCAGTGCGGGACCTCGATCTGCGCGAGGACGTGGTCGCGGCGCTGCAGCAGCAGCCGATCACCGAGCTGCCGGTGGTGACGAGCGAGGGCCGTTTCGTCGGCGTGATCCGGCAGGCCGCGCTCGTCTCGGCGGTCGCGCAGGAGGCGAGCCTCGACATCCAGACGATGGTCGGCGCGAGCCGCGACGAGCGCGCGCTCTCCGGGCCGCTCTTCGCGGTGCGCAAGCGCCTGCCCTGGCTGCAGATCAACCTCCTCACCGCGTTCCTCGCCGCGGCGGTCGTCGGCCTGTTCGAGAGCACCATCGCGAAGTTCACCGCGCTCGCGGTGCTGCTGCCGGTGGTGGCCGGCCAATCCGGCAACGCCGGCGCGCAGGCGCTGGCGGTAACCATGCGCGGGCTCTTCCTGCGCGAGATCAGCCTGCGGCACTGGCCGCGCATGGTGTGGAAGGAGGCGAGCATCGGCTTCGTGAACGGCATCGCGGTGGCAGCCACCACTGCGGTCGGCGTCTGGGTGTGGAGCGGCTCCGTGGGGCTCGTGCTGGTGATCTCGAGCGCGATGGTGATCGCGATGGTGATCGCCGGGGTCGCCGGCGCGGCGGTGCCGATCGTGCTGCGCCGCTTCGGCCAGGACCCGGCGCAGTCCCTCCTCGATCGTGCTCACCACCGTCACCGACGTCGCCGGCTTCTTTTCGTTCCTCGGCATAGCGACGCTGCTCGCCGGCATGCTCGGCTGAAGCGGCGCGGCGCCGGCGGCGTCAGGCGCTCGCGGCTTCGTGCACGGCGGCGCTGCGGCCCTGCGCCTCGGCCTGCAGACGCTTCAGCCGGTACGCAAGCTGCGCTCGGGTGAGCCCGAGCATGCGCGCGGCCGAGGAGAGATTTCCGCGCGCGCGGCTCACCGCCGTCTCGATCAGCCTCGCCTCGACCTGATCGAGCGTCATCGCGCCGGAGAGCACGGCTTCGCAAACCGCGTCACCCTCGTCGCTGCCGCGCACGTCTAGCGACCCATAGCGGTCGATGCCGATCTCGCCCGCCTTCCCGCCGTCCCACGAAGTGAACAGATGCTCGATCTCCATGCGCCCGCCGTGCGGGGCCAGGATGACGCCGCGCTCCACGGTGTTCTGCAGCTCGCGGATGTTCCCCGGCCAGGAGTAGGCGAGCAGCGCCTTCTTCGCCTTGTCGGTGATTCCCGCGATCTTCTTGCCGTGGATCACCGAGTACTTCTCGACCAGCCGCTTGAAGAGGAGCCGGGTGTCCTCCGGACGCTCGCGCAGCGGCGGGATGTGGATCTGGTACGCGTTCAGCCGGTAATAGAGATCCGAGCGGAACTTACCCTGCGCGACGAGCTCCTGCAGGTTGCGATTGGTCGCCGCCACCAGCCGGACGTTGACCTTGCGCGTGCGATGATCGCCGAGGCGCTCCACCTCCCCGTCCTGCAGTACGCGCAGCAGCTTGGCCTGCGCCGCGAGCGGCAGGTCGCCGACCTCGTCGAGGAAGAGCGTCCCGCCGTGCGCGCGCTCGAACCGGCCAGGGCGTGAGGCCTGCGCGCCGGTGTAGGCGCCTTTCTCGACGCCGAAGAGCTCCGACTCCACGAGCTCCTGGGGAATCGCGGCGCAGTTCACCGCCACGAGCGGCTCGCTGGCGCGCGGCCCCATCTCGTGCAGGCGCCGCGCGAACATCTCCTTGCCCACCCCGGTTTCGCCGAGCAGCAGCACGGTGATGTGCGTGCCGGCGGCCTTCTTCAACAGCTCGTAGGCGAGGCGGAAGCCCGGCGAGTCGCCCACCATGTCCCCGGGCAGCCGCTCCTTCTCGCCGATCGTCGAGCGCAGCTCCGCGACCTGCGCCTGCAGGTCGAGCAGCTGGTTCGCGATCGACTCGGACTTGAAGTAGCGCATGTCGGCCTCGGCGTCGTTCCACTCCTCGACCGGCTTGCCGACGATCATGCAGTGGCTGTCGCCCGCACCGCTGCACTCGGTCTCCTTGTACAGGATCGGTCGCCCCATGAAGGCCGACGTGTAGCCGCACGCGTAGCCGATCTGGGTCCAGCAGACCGGTTCGTGGTGGATGCCGAAGTCGCGCCGGTGCGTCTGGCCCTCCCACGAGTTCTCCCACAGGAACTCGCCGTAGAACCGGCCGCGCGCGCGGTCGACCTCGAGCTTGATCGGCGTCACCAGCACGATGCCCTCGAGCGTGTGCAGCTGCGGCCCGGTCATGAACGCCTCCAGGTCGCTCTTGCACGCGGTGCGGCTCCGCGCGAGCTCGGCGTCGCGCACCCCCGACGCGTAGCCCATGCGCGTGAGCAGCCCGCGCGCGCGCGCGAGCCCGAGCGTGTCGATCAGCTCCTTGCGCAGCGACGCCTGCGCGTCCGCGTGCACGAGCAGCATGCGGTGCTCGTGCAGCCAGATGTGCCCGGTTTCGGCGCAGAAATGGACGTGCGAGCGCAGATCGCCCGCATCGGGCTGCGCCATTTTCTTCAATCGAGCCATGGCCCCCCTGCCGACCGCGACGGATACGCCCGATGGCCCCGCTTCTTCTCGGTAACAGGACGTACGGAATTTACGAATTGATTAAAGCATAAACCGCAGAAGTCGCGATAGGTGCCTAAATTCATCAAATAATCATGTTGCGCTGCGGCGTAAGTCGGGCGATTCGGCACCGTGCCGCCTCAGGCGCCGAGCGGCCGTGACCTCGACCGAGCGGCTCACCTGACTCGTGTCCGCAGGCGTAGTCGCGCGCAACCCGCGGGTGAGCGACGGTATTGTGCGCCGCGATGGCACACCGCTTGCAGTCAGACTCCTCTATCCGGGCGCATCGCCGTACCGGACCCGGAGAGGAGGAGCTATGCCGACGTTTCCGAACCCGCACGACATCAAGACCATTCCGGGCACCGAAGGCTGGGAGCGGATGTACCCGTACCAGTACCAGTTCGTCACCGACGACCCCGAGCGCAAGGCCTACGAGGAGCAGACCTTCTGGTTCTACGACGGGCTGCACTACCCCGAGCCGCTCTACCCGTTCGACACGATCTGGGACGAGGCGTGGTTCCTCGCGCTCTCGCAGTACAACAACCGCATCTTCCAGGTCCCGCCGGTACGCGGCGTCGACCACCGCATCATCAACGGCTACGTGTACATCTCGCCGGTCCCGGTGAAGAACCCCGCCGACATCGAGGCGCGCGCGCCGCACTTCATGGAGCGCGCCGGCTATTACTACAAGAACTGGGACGCGCTGGAAGAGAAGTGGAAGCAGAAGATGAAGAACACGATCGCCGAGCTCGAAGCGCTTGCGATCCCGACGCTGCCCGACATGGAGGACCTACGCGTAGTGACCGACGGCCTCGGCGAATCGAAGGGCTTCCACCTGCTCAAGGCCTACGACGACCTGATCAACCTCGGCATCAAGTGCTGGCAGTACCACTTCGAGTTCCTGAACCTCGGCTACGCCGCGTACGTCTTCTTCCTCGACTTCGTGCAGAAGCAGTTCCCGAGCATCCCGGTGCAGCGCGTGACGCAGATGATCTCCGGCATCGACGTCATCATGTATCAGTCCGACGAGGAGCTGAAGAAGCTCGCCCGCAAGGCGATCGAGCTCGGCGTGGAGCAGGCCGTCACGTTCAGCCAGGAGTGGAGCGAGGTCGAGCCGGCGCTGAAGAAGCTGCCGAAGGGCAAGGAGTGGCTCGCCGCGCTCGACAAGGCGCGCGACCCGTGGTTCTACATCTCGACCGGCACCGGCTGGTACCACCACGACCGATGCTGGAACGACGCGATGAACGTGCCGCTCTCGGGCATCGCCACCTACATCGGCAAGCTCAAGCAGGGCGTGAACATCGAGCGGCCGATGGACCAGGTGCGCGCCGAGCGCGACCGCATCGTCAAGGAATACCGCGACCTGATCGAGCGCGACGAGGACCGCAAGACATTCGACGAGCTGCTCGGCACAGCGAAGACCGTGTTTCCGTACGTCGAGAACCACCTCTTCTACGTCGAGCACTGGTTCCACTCGATCTTCTGGAACAAGGTGCGCGAGGTGGCAGCGATCCTGAAGGAGCACGGCCTGATCGGCGACATCGAGGACGTATGGTACCTGCGGCGCGACGAGGTGAAGTCGGCGCTGTGGGACGTCGTCACCGCATGGGCGACCGGCACCACGCCGCGCGGCACCAGGACCTGGCCGAAGGAGATCGAGTGGAGGAAGGGCGTGATGCAGAAGTTCCGCGAGTGGAGCGCCCCGCCCGCCATCGGCACTGCGCCGGAGGTGATCCAGGAGCCCTTCACCATCGTGCTCTGGGGCGTGACCAACAAGTCGCTCGCCGACTGGGCGGCGGTGCAGCAGGTGAAGGATCCCTCGACGATCAGCGTGCTGAACGGCTTCGCCGGCAGCCCCGGCGTGATCGAGGGCCGCGCGCGCGTGTGCCGGACGGTGGACGAGGTGCGCCAGCTCGAGGAAGGCGAGATCCTGGTGGCGCCGACCACGTCGCCCTCGTGGGCGCCGGCGTTCGCCAAGATCAAGGCGTGCGTGACCGACGTCGGCGGGGTGATGAGCCACGCCGCGATCGTCTGCCGCGAGTACGGGATGCCGGCGGTGGTCGGAACCGGGCACGCGACCAAGGTGATCAAGACGGGCATGCTCCTGCGCGTCGACGGCTCGACCGGCGCGGTGAATATCGCCCGGTAGCGGCGCCACGCCCCGCGGCGGGCAGCCGCCGCGGGGCGTGCGCGGTCCAAGCGAAATGGAACGCTACATGGCGGAAACCGCTCCGGCGACCGCGGCCGGGCCTGCGTCCGGCGCCGCGGCCGAACTCGTCTGGTTCCAGGAAGTGGACAAAGGCGCGGTCGCCCTGGTGGGCGGCAAGTGCGCCTCGCTCGGCGAGCTCATCAACGCCGGCGTGCGCGTGCCGCCGGGGTTTGCGCTCACCACCGCGGGCTATCGGCGCTTCGTGCACGAGGGCGGCATCGCGTCGGCGATCCGCGAGCTCACCGCCGGCATCGATCCGCAGGACATCGACGCGCTGGAGGGGCGCAGCCGCGAGCTGAGAGCGCTGGTCGAGGCGACGCCGTTCTCGATCGCGCTCGAGGACGCGATCGCCGAGTTCTACCGCCGGCTCAGCCTGCGCTGCTGCCTGCCGGCCACCCCGGTCGCGGTGCGCTCGAGCGCCACCGCGGAGGACCTGCCGGGCGCGAGCTTCGCCGGCCAGCAGGACACTTACCTCTGGATCCGCGGCGTCGACGACCTGCTCGCGCACGTGCGCCGCTGCATGGCGAGCCTGTTCACCGCTCGGGCGATTGCCTATCGCGCCAAGATGGGATTCGCTCACGACGCGGTGGCGATCAGCGTCGGCGTGCAGAAGATGGCGAACTCGTTCGCCGCGGGGGTCATGTTCACCCTCGACCCGGCGAACGGCGACCGCTCGGTGATCGCGATCGACGCGAACTTCGGCTTCGGCGAGTCGGTCGTGTCGGGCGAGGTGACGCCCGACCACTTCGTGGTCAACAAGGTGGCGCTCGACATCATCGGCCGCAGGATCTCGCGCAAGGAGATCTGCTACACGGTCGACTTCGGCGCGCAGAAGTCGCGCGCGCAGGAGGTGCCGTTCGAGCGCCAGACGGTGCAGTCGATCATCGACGAGGAGGTGATCGAGCTCGCGCGCATGGGCAAGGCAATCGGAGCGCCACTACGGCCGGCCGATGGACATCGAGTGGGCGGTCGACAAGGATCTCCCTGCCGGCGGAAACATCTTCATCCTGCAGGCGCGGCCGGAGACGGTGTGGAGCGCAAGACCGCCGGCACGAGGCGCGGCCGGTCCCGAAGTCGGCGCTCGACCACATCCTGAGCGGCATGCTGCAGGGGAAACGCGTGACGTAACGACCCGCGGTTCCGGTCATTCCCGGGGAAGCAGGGATCCAGGGAGCCCCGCGCGCTCGGCTGGATCCCGCTTGCGCGGGAGTGACGAGGCTCGTCGCCGCGGGACTGACCTGACCGGACACCGACCATTGCTACGAGGAGGAAGACCGATGAAACGAATGGAAGTGAAGCCGATCGAGGATCTGCGCGACTTCATCGAGGCGTGCGAGGTCCACGGGCAGCTGCATCGCGTGAAGGCCGAGGTCGATTGGAAGTGGGAGCTCTGCCACGTCTCCAAGGTGAACGAGGAGCAGAAGGGCCCGGCGCTGCTCTACGAGAACGTCAAGGGCTACGACATCCCGGTATTCACCAGCGCATGCACGACGCCGCAGCGGCTCGCGCTCGCGCTCGAGCAGGACCCGGCGCTCTCGATGAGCCAGCTCTCGAAGAAGTGGATGGAGCTCACCACCAAGCAGATGGTGAAGCCGCGCTTCGTCGACAACCCGAAGGTGATGGAGAACGTGGTCGAAGGCGAAGCGGTCGACCTCGAGGCGTTCCCGGTGCCGTGGTTCTACCCCGACGACGGCGGCCGCTTCTTCGTCACCGCCGGCTATCTCGTCACCAAGGACCCGGACACGGGCTGGACGAACCTCGGCACCTACCGCGCACAGGTGCTCGGGAAAAACATCTCTCGGCTCGCAGATCATCAAGGGCAAGCACGGCGACATGCACATGAAGAAGTACGCCGAGCGCGGCGAGCTCATGCCGGCGGCCTACGTCGTCGGCTGCGACCCGGTGCTCTTCCTCGCCGGCTCGACGCTCGTCTCGGCGCAGACCGACGAGTACGACGTCGCCGGGTAGCTGCGCGGCCGCCCGGTGCCGGTGTTCAAGTCCGACCTCACCGGACTCACCCTGCCGGCGAACGCCGAGATCATCGCCGAGGGCTGGATCGACCCGAACGAGCTGATGGACGAGGGCCCGTTCGGCGAGTACACCGGCTACTACTCGGGCAACAAGGGCAAGGACTATCCGAAGCCGGTGCTGCGCGTGAAGCGCATCCTCCACCGCAACAAGCCGGTGTTCTGGGCGACCACGGTGGGCAAGCCGATCAACGACATCCACATGATCCAGTCGCTCAACCGCACCGCGACGCTGTGGTATGACCTCGAGACGATGCGGGTGCCGGGCATCCAGAG
>JAOSJV010000011.1:0-465075 GCA_027493935.1 Burkholderiales bacterium
CGGTGTCGCTGATTTCGATTTTACGTTGCTGAGTTAACCTGGTAGCGGGACTGGACTCCCAGCACCTGGTGTGGGTGTGCCCGACGCCACCTCATCAGTGAAGATCTGTCGAGCAGCAGCGCGTGCTCGACGCGCCGTCGATGACCGTGCACGCTGCGCACCCCGGAGCGCGCGGCGTCGAGCGCGCGCCGCGATCTTCGACAACATGCCGCCCGGGGACCCCCTCAGCGACGGGGTTCGTCGACCCGCTTCGGCAGCTAAGGCCGGTGAGGGCTTGCCGTCCCGATCAGGCACCCCGGGCGTGTTGGTGGGGAGGATCAGCTTCTCGGCCTTCAGCACTTCCCCGAGCTTCCAGCGACCAGATCGGCGTTGATGTTGTAGGACTCGCCCGCCGGACCGACGCCGATCGGCGCGATCCCGGGATGAACTCGCGCGACTCGATCAGAGCGACGATCTCGGGATCGATCGAGGACACCTCACCCACCTGTCCGATGTCGAGCATACCGCCCTGCCGCTCGGCGTCGGCACCAGGAGCTTGCGCGCGCGGATGAACGCGCCGTCCTTGCCGAAAGGCCGATCGCGCGCCCGCCCCGCCTGGTTGACTAGGTTCACGATCTCCTTGTTGACCAGGCCCCCGAGGACCATCTCGACGAGATCCATCGTCTCGGCGTCGGTGACCCGCATGCCTTGAATGAACTGGCCCTGCTTGCCGACCTTGCGCAGGAGCTCGTCGGATCTGCGGCCCGCCGCCGTGCACGACGACGGGGTTGATGCCGACCAGCTTCAAGAGAACCACGTCGCGCGCGAAGCTGTGCTTCAGGCGCTCGTCGGTCATCGCGTTGCCGCCGTACTTGACGACCACGGTCTTGCCGTGGAAGCGGCGGATGTACGGCAGCGCTTCGGCGAGGATCTGCGCCTTCAGCGCGGCGGTCATCAGGGAGAGGGACATGGCGCGCATTCTAGGCGCGCCTCGGCTGCCGCGGCCGCCGCGGCCGCCGCCCAGGCAGGAGAGGCAGCCCTGCGGCCGCCTCGATTGTCGCGCGGCGGGCGCGATTATGAGATCGCGATTTGCCGGCGGGTCGCGGCCACCTTCTTCGGCAGCGTCAGCTCCAGTACCCCGTCGGCGTACTTGGCCGTCGCAGCAGCCTGGTCGACCTCCCCGGCCGAGCCGGAACGCGCGCGCCACCTTGCCGTAGTAGCGCTCGCTGTGCACGACGCGTTCGCCCTCGCGCGCTTCCTTTCCCTGCTTGACCTCGGCCGCGATCGACACCTGGTCGCCATCGATCTCGATCTGGATGTCGTCCTTCCGGACTCCCGGCAGCTCGGCGAGCACCTTGTACGCCTTGTCCTGCTCGCTCACCTCGACCTTGACCCGCGGCGCCTGCACCACCGCCTCGCCCACGACCGGGGCGCACGAAGAAGCCCTTCAGGAAATTGTCCATCAGATCCTCGAACGGATCGAATCGCCGGATGTTCGCCATTGCCATGCCCTCGCGTCGCTTGGAGCCTGCCGCTCCACTGCCACCAAGATGAGGTGGGGCCGAGCGATTTCAACCCCGAGTTGCGGACACCGATCAAAGCGTCTAGATTGCGGCGGGAGCACGAGGCCGCCGCAATCTAGACGCGCGAGATTCTAGACGCGCGAGATGCGGGCCATCGGCCGCGCCGCAGGACACGCATGGCCACACCGAAGCCCGATTTGGCAACCACGAGCGCAATCGACCCGCTCGAGCTGGAAAAGCACCGGCCGCAGCTCGTCAAGTTCGCGATGGTGCAGCTGCGCAACGCCACTCACGCCGAGGACGTCGTCCAGGAGACCCTGCTTGCGGCGCTCCAGGGCGCGGCGGGTTTCCAGGGCAACTCCTCGGTGCGCACCTGGCTGACCGGGATCCTCAAGCACAAGATCATCGACCACTTCCGACGCCAAAGCCGCGAGACCCCGCTCGAAGGCTTGGAGGAGGAGATCTCGGTCGACGATTTCGACGGCCTGTTCAGACCGGACGGCCACATCGCCAACTCCGTGCCGGCGCCGAGCTGGGGGCGATCCCGAGGCCGCGTTCTCGCAGGAGCGCTTCTTCGAGGTGCTCGAGAACTGCATGAGTCGCCTGCCGAAGAACACCGCGCGCGCGTTCCACATGCGCGAGGTCCTCGGCATGGGAACCGAGGAGATCTGTAAGGAGCTCGGCATTACCGCGACGAACTGCTGGGTGCTTCTCTACCGGGCGCGGATGTCGCTGCGAGAGTGCCTCCAGGCGGACTGGTTCGGCGGCGCGGCGGCCTGAGGGGCCCTGTTTCGCGGGGAAGAGACCGAGCGACATGCTGAAGATGATGAGCTGCAGGCAGGCGAGCCATCTGATATCGGAGCGGCAGGATCGGCCGCTCGGGTGGCGGGAGCGGGCGGCGCTGCGGCTCCACCTTGCGCTGTGCGGGCCCTGCGCGCGCGCGGCCGAGCACCTGGATTTCCTACGCCGCGCCATGGCGCGCTACGTCGGCCGCGATCCGGGTCCGGGCAAGGGACCGCCGGACTGAGCGCCGGCGTGCCCACATGGCCGCCCCGATCGCGCTATCCTTCAGCGGCGGCAAGGATAGCGTGCTCGCGCTCGCCGCTCTGCGCGGCGCGCTCGGGCGCGACGTGCGCAGGCTGCTCGCGACGGTGAACGAGGACGACGGCACGCTCGTCATGCACGCCGTGCCCGGCGAGCTGCTCGAGCGGCAGGCGGCGAGCCTCGGCGTGCCGCTCCTGCAGGTCGCGGTCCCGCGCCAGCCGACGAACGAGACGTACGAGTCCCGCATGGCGGCGGCGCTCGCGCGCCTCGCGGTCGAGGACATCGCCGAGGTCGCTTTCGGGGACCTTTTCCTGCCCGACGTGCGCGCCTACCGCGACGCGATGCTCGCGCGCGCCGGCTTCGCGGGCGTCTATCCGCTTTGGGGCCGCGAAACGCGCGCACTCGCCGAGGAGTTCCGGCGAGCGGGCTATCGCGCGGTCGCGGTGTGCGTCGACACCGAGCGGCTCTCCGGCACGTTCGCCGGGCGCGACCTCGACCGCTCGTTCTTCGACGATCTGCCGGCCAGCGTCGATCCGTGCGGCGAGCACGGCGAGTTCCACAGCTTCGTGTACGACGGCCCTGGCTTCGCGTTTCCGGTGCGCTTCGCGCGCAGAACAGAGCCGGTGGCGGGGCGTTTCCGCCGCTGCCACCTCGAGCCCCTGCCGGCAACGCGCTGCGCGCGCTGCGGCGCGCCGTTCGAGTGCGGCATGGCGTCAGGGCTCAACGCGTGCTGGTGCACGACGCGCCCGCCGGTCAGGACGATCGATCCTGCCGTCGGGTGCTTCTGTCCGCGCTGCCTTGCGGCTGCGGCGGGCTCCGCCTCATAGGACGTAGCGCGCGAGATCCTCGCTGCCGGCGAGGTCGCCCAGGCGCGCATCGACGTACGCCGCGTCGATCACGGTCGTCGCGGCCGGCTTGCGGCCGGCGTCGAACGAGATCTCCTCGAGCAGCTTCTCCATGACCGTGTACAGGCGTCGCGCGCCGATGTTCTCGGTCCTCTCGTTGACCGTGTGCGCGATCTCCGCGAGCCGGCGGATCGCGTCGGGCCGGAAGTCGAGCGTCACGCCCTCGGTCGCGAGCAGCGCCTGGTACTGGCGCACCAGGCACGCGTCGGTCTGGGTCAGGATGCGCTCGAAGTCTCCCGCCGACAGCGAGCCGAGCTCGACGCGGATCGGAAAGCGTCCCTGGAGCTCGGGGATCAGGTCCGAGGGCTTCGCCAGGTGGAATGCGCCGCTCGCGATGAACAGGATGTGGTCGGTCTTCACCATGCCGTAGCGCGTCGAGACCGTCGTCCCCTCGACGAGCGGCAAGAGATCGCGCTGCACCCCTTGGCGCGACACGTCGGCGCCTGCGAGCTCCGCGCGGCTCGCAACCTTGTCGATCTCGTCGAGGAAGACGATGCCGTTCTGCTCGACGTTGGCGAGCGCGCGCGCCTTGAGGTCCTCGTCGTTCACCAGACGCGCCGCCTCCTCCTCAGTCAGGAGCTTCATCGCTTCGCGGATCTTGAGCTTGCGCAGCCGCTGCGGCCGCCGCCGAGGTTCTGGAACATCGACTGGATCTGCTGGGTGAGTTCCTCCATGCCGGGCGGCGCCAGGATCTCCATCTGCGCCGGCGTCGCGGCTACCTCGATCTCGATCTCGCGCTCGTCGAGCTCGCCCTCGCGCAGCTTCTTGCGGAACTTCTGCCGCGTCGCCGACTCCTCGGCGCGCTCGGGCGGCGCCGCCCCGAAGCCCGCCTCGCGCGCCGGCGGTAGCAGCGCGTTCAGGATCCGCTCCTCGGCGGCGTCCTCGGCCCGGGCACGCACCTGCCGCATCGCCGCCTCGCGCGCGTCCTTGATCGCCGTCTCGACCAGGTCGCGCACGATCGTATCGACATCGCGCCCGACGTAGCCGACCTCGGTGAACTTGGTCGCTTCGACCTTGATGAACGGCGCATCGGCGAGCTTGGCGAGCCGCCGCGCGATCTCGGTCTTGCCGACGCCGGTCGGGCCGATCATCAGGATGTTTTTCGGCACGATCTCGTGGCGCAGCGGCTCGGGCACGTTGCGCCGCCGCCAGCGGTTGCGCAGCGCGACCGCGACGGCCCGCTTCGCGTTGTCCTGGCCGATGATGTGCTTGTCGAGCTCGTGGACGATTTCCTGGGGCGTGAAGGACATGGTGCGCGGAGCGGCGAAGGAAGCGAGGAACCGGGCTATGTCGGCGGTCGGCAGTAGGCGGTGGGCGGTGGGCGGTGGGCGGTGGGCGGTGGGCGGTGGGCGGACAGCGGAGCACTAGCGAACCGCGAGCCCGCTGCCCGCTGTCCAGAGCCCACTGCCCGCACCCGTTTCGCTCGTCACTCCAACACTTCGACCACGTGGTTCTGGTTGGTGTAGATGCAGAGGTCGGCCGCGATCGTGAGGCCCTTGCGCACGATCTCCTCCGCGCCGAGCCCGGTATGGTCGACGAGCGCCCGCGCGGCAGCCTGCGCGTAGGGCCCACCCGAGCCGATCGCGATCAGCCCGTGCTCGGGCTCGAGCACGTCGCCCGCGCCGGTGATGATCAGCGACACCTCGCGGTCGGCGACGGCGAGCATCGCCTCGAGTCGGCGCAGCACGCGGTCGGTGCGCCAGTCCTTGGCCAGTTCGACGGCCGAGCGCAGCAGGTTACCCTGGTGCTTCTCGAGCTTCGACTCGAAGCGCTCAAAGAGCGTGAACGCGTCGGCGGTGCCGCCGGCGAAACCGGCGAGGATGCGGTCGTGGTAGAGGCGCCGCACTTTGCGGGCGCCGGCCTTGATCACGACATTGCCGAGCGTGACCTGGCCGTCGCCGCCGAGGGCGACCTGGCCGTTGCGACGCACCGACAGGATGGTGGTGCCGTGGAACTGTTCCATGTTCGCCCCCGGAAGGCGCAGAGTGAGGGCAAGCGCCGCGCTTTTCAAGCCACTGCGCGGGCGGCGGCCGCGCAGATCACTTGCGCGGAATGACGCGCGCGAGCTTGGTGATGCGCATGATCGAGAGCAGCGCGGCCACCATTTCGCCGACGCCGCGGATCACGATCGAGCGCTCCGCGCCAGCAAGCTTCTCGAGCGTGTTCAGCAGCCTGCCCGCGTTCACGAAGTCGATCCGGCGCGTCCGCGACATGTCGATCACGAGCGGATTGGCGCTCTGCGCGTACTCGGCGAGCTCGCCGAAGAGTGCGTCGTTCGACCCGGTCACTTCGCCCTGGAGGTAGAACGCGTCCTCCGGCGCGGGCGCGGGCTCGGCCGGCGGCGGCCCCTTCGGCTTCGCCGGCGTCTCCCACGACGGCGGCGAGACCTCGTAGGTCACCGCGAAGTCGACCGCCGACTCCTCGAACTCGTTCTGCATGTCGAGCTGCTGGTAGAGCTCCAGCAGAAGCTGCCAGATGACCTGATCGGTCGCGGGCTCGCCCGGCTTGGCGGCCTCGCGCAGGACCTTGAACGCCTGCGCCTCGCCGGAGAAGTAGACATCCTTCCTCGCCTTCTTCAGCGCCTTCAGCGCCTCGAGCAGGAGCCGGCAGCCGTCGGCGTCGACACCCTGCAGCCTGGCGAAGTCCACGCGCAGCTTCGGCTGGCGCTCGGCCACCTTGCGCATCTGCTCGAGCACGTTCGCGCTCGCTGCGGAGAGCGTGCCCGACAGCGCGATCTGCGCGGCGCCGCCGGTGCGCATCACCGACTGCGCCTTCTCGGCCTTCCTTGCCTCGGTCCAGACCGGCGGCGAGCGCTCGAACTTCATGACGAAGTCGAGCGCCCGCTCCTCGAAGCGCGCCTTCTGCCCGAGATGCTGGTAGAGGTCGAATAGCATCAGCCATACCTGGAGCTGCCACGCGCCGAGCATGTCGTCCGCCAGGGCCGCCTCGAGCCGGGCAAGCGCCTGGTCCGCCTGGCCGTTCGCGAACAGGATCGCGCCCTCCTCGATCGCGCTGGGCACCTCGGCCGCGCCGTCTTCGACCTCGATGCACATGATCGAGTCGATGTCTTTCTTGGACTTGCGCGGCAGCTTCGGCGGTTCGGCGGTCTTCGGGAGTTTCGTCGGCGCAGCCGGCTTCTCCGCCTTCGCCGCCGGGGCCAAGGCGGGTGCGTGCGATGGCCCCGCCGCCACCAGGTCGCCGAAATCGAGCGCCGGGATCGTATCGGCCTTCGCGGCCGGCGCACTTTCCGGCCTCGGCGCCGTAGGCGGCTCCGACGGTGCCGGCGCTGCCGACGGCGGGGACGTCGGCACGTAGTTGGTGAAGTCGAGGTCCGGCGCGTCGGACGGCGGCACCGAGGGCGGCGCGGGCGCCGGCGTGCGCGCCCGCGCCGCCGGCTGCACAGGCTTCTTCTGCTCCGGCGGCTTCTTCTCCGGCGGCTTCTTGCCAAAAAGGGAGAAAACCAAGGTCGATCCGGTAGTTAACTTCGGTCGGGCGACCGCGTGGGCACGGTGGATTGTTCTACCATATGCAGCCGGGCAGGAGCAAACGAACGTGTCAGGGCAGCGTGCTCCGGCGCGGGCGTCAAGCCCGTGGATGTGCGATTTTCAGCCGTCCCGCAGGTGGAATTCGACCGGCACCAGCACCCAGGCATCAACCGGTTGGGTGCCACGGCGCGCCGGCGCGAAGCGCCACGCGCTCACCGCCTCCACCGCCGCGCGATCGAGAATGTCCGAGCCGCTCGATTGCTCGATATCGATCCGCGCAGGCGTGCCTCGCGTGGAAACGAGGACCCTCACGGTGACGCGGCCCTCGATCCCTTCGCGGCGCGCCGCAAGCGGATAGCGCGGCGCGGGTGCGCTCAGGTAGGCGGCGGCCGTCTCGGGAAGCGCGTCCGCCACCGGAGGCGCCGCCGGCGCTCGCGCGACGGGGGACCTGGCGCGGGCGCTCCTCGGCGTGCCGGCGCTGTCCGGCGCCGCCGATCCGGGATCCGGCGCGACGGGCGGCAGCCGCTGAGCGGTGACCGCGGTTCGCGGCGCCACCGCCTGAGCGCCGGCCGGGGTGGACGTCCGTGGCACCGGCACGGTCGGTACCCGGCGGTTCGGTGCTGGCGCACGAACGGTCGAGGGCGCGGCTGCGCGCGCATCCTGCTTCGCCTCCGGTTCGGGCCCGGCGGGGCGAAGCGGGAGAGCGGGCGCGGCCGGAGCCTCGCGTCCCACGTCGATCGCGGGCGCAACGGGTACGGGCGCCGGGCCGGTCACGGAATGGCTCACCAGCGTCGCGGTGAGCACCGGCAGCGGGTCAGGTCCGCGGTCGAGATCGGGCCACCGCGCGAGACCGAGCAGCGCCGCGTGCGCGGCGAAGCTCGCGGCAAAGCCCGCGACGAGCGCGCGCCGCCCGCTCGCACGACCGGCCGCTCCAGGGCGGATCGAGAACGACTGTGCGACCGTGTGCACGACCAGCGTGATTTCGGACTGTCTGCCTAGGACGCGTCGCGCGCCTACTCGCCGTACAACTTCTGCCTCAACTCGCGGCGCGCTTGCGCTTCGACTGACAGCGTAGCGGTCGGGCGCGCGAGCAGCCGCGGCAGCCCGATCGGCTCGCCAGTCTCCTCGCACCAGCCGTAGCTGCCGTCGTCGATCCTGCTGAGCGCCTCGTCGATCTTCGTCATGAGCTTACGCTCGCGATCGCGGGTGCGCAGTTCCAGGGCGTGCTCTTCCTCGATCGTCGCACGATCGGCCGGGTCCGGCACCACCTCGTTCTCGCGCAGGTGCTCGGAGGTGAGATCCGCGTTCGCCAGCAACTGCTGCTTCATGGCCGTCAGCAGCTCGCGGAAGTAGGCCAATTGCCGCGCGTTCATATAGTCGCCTGCCGGCATGCCGAGCAGGTCGTTTTCCGCAATTCCGGCGTAGTGCGGCTGCTCGATCGTCGGCCGCTCCATACGTCGCGGCGCCGGCCGCGGCGCCTCGGGCAGCGGCCGCGCGGCCCCCCGCGGCGTGCGCCGGCGGGGATTGCGACACCGGGCGCGCCTCCGCCGCCGGCCGGGCCACGATGGGCGACCGCGGCGCGAGCGCCGGCCGTGTTCCCGCCGGCGCAGACGGCGCCGGTTCCGGACGCAGCGCGGCCAGCGGCGGCGCCTTCGGCGCGGGCGCTTTCGCCTTCGTCGGCGCTTTTCGCACCGGCGCTTTCCGCGCCGGCGTCTTGTGCGCCGCCGCCTTCCGGGCCGGCGGCCGTTCCGGCGCCGGCTTGCGTGCAACCGGCTTCACGGCCGTGGTCTTGCGGACGGAGCGCTGCGCGACCGGTTTCGCGGCGACTTTCCGCGGGGATCTTCTCACTGCGGCTCGAGGCATCGCTCCAACCCTTTGATGAACACGTACTGCGGCAGCCGTAGGCCGATGAACATCGGCACGCTTGTCCGGATCTTGACTACGGCCCAGGCCCGGCGCCCGGCCCAAGGCCGCGCCCGCCCCCGCATCACGACCCTGTCGGGACTGCCCGCGAGATGGAGCACACCTTTATACCGCAGCGGATCGGACCCGTAAACTTCGATCCTCGCAGCGAGGAACACGCCAACCCAAGCGTGCTCGAACGAGCGCGCGGGCGTTCATGGGCGCCAGACGCTCCCGCAGTGCGGCGAGCCGCGGCGCGTGCGCCAGATCGGATTCCGGCGCCAAGGTGCGGCCGGCGAGGCTCGCTCGGGAAGCGTCGTCATCCCGGCGCCGGGTCGGCCGGTCTGCGCGGCCAGCCGAATCACGTCGCCTCGGCTGCGTCCCGGTCCGCTACACGCACCGCAGCAGCAGTCCCTTCAGGTACTCGCCTTCCGGAAACGAGAGCAGGACCGGATGATCCGGGGCGGCCTGGAGGCGATCGAGGATCTGAGCGTCGGCCCCGGCATCCTGCGCGGCGCCGGCGACGATCTTCTGGAAGAACTCTGCGCCGATGCCGCCCGAGCACGAGAACGTCGCGAGCAGGCCGCCGGGCGCAAGCAGCCTGAGCGCCCAGAGATTGACGTCCTTGTAGGCGCGCGCCGCGCGCTCGGCGTGCGCGACGGTCGGCGCGAACTTCGGCGGGTCGAGCACGACGAGGTCGAAGCGGCGCCCCCGGTCGCGCAGCGTGCGCAGCGTCTGGAAGACGTCCGCGCCGAGCCATTCGGCGCGCGCACGGTCGAGCCCGTTCAGCGCGAGACTCGCGCGCGAGCGCGAGCGCCGGCGCGGAGCTCTCGACCGCCAGCACCGAGCGCGCGCCGCCGGCGAGCGCAGCGAGCGTGAAGCCGCCGCTGTACGCGAAGCAGTCGAGCACGGCGCGGTCGCGGGCGAGCGCGCGCACGTGCGCGCGGCTGTCGCGCTGGTCGAGGAAGAAGCCGGTCTTCTGGCCGCCGACGACGTCGACGAGGTGCCGCACGCCGTGCTCGCGGATCTCGACCGGGGCGGACGACGCGGGCCCGACGAGCGCGCCGGTGCGCGGCGCGAGCCCCTCGAGCTTGCGCGTCTCCGAGTCCGAGCGTTCGTATAGGCGCGCGCAGCCGGTTGCCTGCGCGAGCGCCCAGGCGATGGCGTCGCGCCAGCGCTCGGCACCGGCTGCGCTAAGCTGGACGACGACGGTGTCGGCGTAGCGGTCGGCGACCACGCCGGGCAGTCCGTCGGCCTCGCCGTGCACGAGTCGCAGCGCGTTCTGTGGCGCATCGGCGCTGAGGGTGGCTCGGCGCGTGATCGCCTCATCGATGCGGCGCCGGAAAAACGCGGGGTCGATCGCGTCGGCACGGTCCCACGACCAGACGCGCGCGCGGATCTGCGAGTCCGGGCTGAACGCCGCCGAGGCGAGCCAGCGGCCGTCGGCCGCCACCAGCGCCACGGTCTCGCCGCGCCCCGGTGCGCCCTCCACGCGCGCCACTGCGCCGGAGTAGACCCACGGGTGGCGGCGCAGGAGCGAGCGCTCGCGCTCGGGCTTCAGGTGGACGGTCTTCACCGCAGCATCGTAACGCGCCGCGGACAGTTTCACCCGGCGCCCTGCCGTCTATCCCCGCCGCTTTCGCGCGCGCGGGTGGGTCTGGTCGTAGACCCTGGCGAGGTGCTGGAAATCGAGTTTGGTGTAAACCTGCGTGGTCGAGATGCTCGCGTGCCCGAGCATCTCCTGCACCGCGCGCAGGTCGCCCGCGGACTGCAGCACGTGGCTCGCGAACGAGTGGCGGAGCACGTGCGGGTGCACGCCACCGTCGAGCCCCGCCCGCAGCGCCCAGCGCTTGAGGCGCAGCTGGACCGAGCGCGGCGCGATGCGCCGGCCGCGCGCCGAGACGAAAAGCGCCTGCTCGTCGGACCGCGCCACCGGCCCGCGCGCCGCCAGCCACCGCCCGAGCGCGGCGCGCGCGTGCCTTCCGACGGGGACCGCGCGGGTCTTGCGGCCCTTGCCGGTGACAATGACCTCGCCCGAGCGCAGGATCGCGCGCGCGTCGTCGACGTCGAGCCCCACGAGCTCGGCGAGCCGCAGCCCAGAGGAATAGGCGAGCTCGAAGATCGCCTTGTCGCGCACCTCGAGCACCGCCTCGGCCGCCGGATCGAGCAGGCGCGCGGCGGCGTCAGGGGACAGCGCCTTCGGCAGCGCACGCGGGCTGCGCGGCGCCCGCACGCCCGCGCACGGGTTCGCTGCGAGCGCCTGGTGGCGCGCAAGCCAGCCGAAGAACCCGCGCCACGCCGACAGCGTCCGCGCGAGGCTCCGGCCCGAGCGCCCCTGCGCGTGCAGGCGCGCGATCGCGCGGCGCACCGCATGGGCGCCGATGCGCTCGAGGGGGACGTCGGGCACCAAGGCGAGGAGCGTCGTGATGTCGCGCGCGTAGGCGCTCACCGTGTGTGCGGACAGCCGGCGCTCGTCCGACAGGTTGCGCAGATAGGCGGCGAGCGGCGCGCCGCGCGGATCGCTCGCCGGGCCGTCGCTCACGTCAGACGAATCGCAGCAGCGCGGCGCCGACCAACTCGCCGATCCGCCGCAGGTAGAGCGTGCCCATCTCCGGGTAGAAGCGCCGCGCGTCCTCGCTCGCGAGCATGAGCAGGCCGAAAGCATCCTCGCGCTCGCGCACCGGCATGAACGCGACCGAGCGGATGTGCTCGGCCGCCTCACCGAGCCAGCCGACCGCCTCGAAGCCGCTGTTGGGCCCGCAGAACGGCTGCTCGAGCGCGGCCGCGAAGGCGCGCAGCTCGTCGCTCACCGGCGCGAACTCGGCGAGCTCCGCGGCGCCGCGCCAGACGCGCAGCGCGACGTGCGGCACGGCGAAGTCCTCGCGCAGATGCAGGTACAGGCTCGCGAAGAGCGCCGGCAGGTCCGCGGCCGAGAGCATCGCGAGGCACGCGCGATGCACCTTCTCGCCGATCGCGTCGTTCTCCTCGCCGAACTGGATCAGCTCCGAAAGCTTCGCCTCGAGCGCGCGGTTCTTCTCGCGCAGCGAGATCACCTGCCGGTCGGAGAGCGGGATCGCGTGGCTGCCATGGGGATGCGGCACGTGGATCTCCGCGAGGAGATCGGCGTAGCGCTCGAAGAAGATCGGGTTCTCCTGCAGGTAGCGGGCGACGTCGTCTGGATTCATGAGGCTCCGTGGGCGTGGAAGTCCTGCGCTGCGCAGCGTCCGGCGGCGCGGCAGCGCGCTAGCCAGCGCGTGCTCCGATCTCGATCTCGCCTTCGAACACGGTCTCCGCGGGTCCGGTCATGTACACCGGATTGTCCGCGCCCCGCCATGCGATCGTCAATTCCCCGCCGCGCGCAGCGACCGTGACCGGCGAGTCGAGCAGCGCGCGCCTGATGCCGGCGACTGCCGCTGCGCAGGCGCCGGTGCCGCACGCGAGCGTCTCGCCGGCGCCGCGCTCGTACACGCGCAGGCGGATCCGCCCGCGATCGACGATCTGCATGAATCCCGCATTCACCCCCTGCGGGAAGCGCGTATGGCGCTCGATGCGGGGCCCGAGCTCGGCCACCGGCGCGCGATCGACGTCCGCGACGACCTGCACCGCGTGCGGATTGCCCATCGAGAGCGCGCTGATCTCGAGCGTCGCGCCGTCGACCTCGAGCGGCTGGACGAGCGCCCCGGAGTCGGTCACGAACGGAATGCGCGCGGGATCGAACACCGGCGCACCCATGTCCACCGTCACCCGGCCGTCGGGCTCGAGCCGCGGAACGATGACCCCGGCGACGGTCTCGACGCGGATCTCGGCCTTGTCGGTGAGGCCGTGCTCGCGCACGAACCGCACGAAGCAGCGCGCGCCGTTGCCGCACTGCTCGACCTCGCCGCCGTCGGCGTTGAAGATGCGGTAGGCGAAGTCAACGCCGGGCGTGCGCGCGCGCTCGACCAGCAGGATCTGGTCGGCGCCGACCCCGAAATGGCGGTCGGCGATGCGCCGCAGCGCCTCGGGCGCGAGCGCGACCCGCTGGCGCACGGCGTCGATCACGACGAAGTCGTTGCCCGCACCCTGCATCTTGGTGAACTTCAGCCGCACGGCCTCACGCGCCTTCCGCGCGCTCCGCGCGCTCCGCGGGAGCGACGTTAGCGGGCGACTTGTAGCGGTTGTAGGACCACAGGTACTGTTCCGGACGCCGGCGGATCAGCGCCTCGAGCGAGCGGTTGAGGTGGCGCGCTGCGGACTCGCCCGCCTCACGCGGCCCCGGCCGCTCGAGGTGGATGCGGTAGCCCTTCCCGCGCGGCAGCCGCTCGCAGAAACACAGGATCACCGCCGCGCCGGTGCGCTGCTCCAGGCGCGTGGTGAGCGTCATGGTGAAGGCCGGACTGCCGAAGAACTCGGCCCACTCGCCCTCGCCGCGGGCCGGCACCTGGTCCGGCAGGACGCCGACCCACTCGCCGCGGCGCAGCGCGCCGAGCAGCGCGGTCGCGCCGCGCGTATTGGCCTCCACCAGCCGAACGTTCCCGCGCTGGCGTCCGGCGCGTGCGAAGGCGCGCAGCATGCGTTGCCGCGGCGAGCGGTAGAGCACCGTGATCGGCGCCAGTGCGCCGGCGTACTGCGCGGCGATCTCGAAGCAGCCGAGATGCGGCGTGAGGAAAATGACCCCCTTGCCGCGCGCGCTCGCCTCGGCCACGATCTGCTCGCCATCGACGGACCGCACCAGCTTGATCACCTCCTCGGTCGGCCGCTGCCACAGCCAGATCATCTCGAGCAGCAGCTTGCCCGCCTCGGCGGCCGCGGCGCGCGCCAGCCGCACGTCGTCGTAGCCGGCCGCGCGCAGGTGCTCGGCGAGGCGCCGTCGCTCCGCGGCGGCGAGGCGGAGCGCGGCGCGGCCGGCCGCCGCGCCGAGGAAATGGACCACAGGAAGCGGAAGCGTCGCCACCGCGCGGAACAGCACACCCAGCGCGCGCGGCATCTCCGGCGGCACCGCCGCCTTGCGCTCTGAACGGTCTTGCGCTGCGTCTGCCGGCACACTCGACAAAGCGCTGGGGCTCCTTGCTGCGCGCGCGCCCGGCCGAGCGGCCCCGCACCCGCAGGACTCATCGACGCGCCGTCGCGCGGCATTGTAGAGCCGATCGCGGGATCGCCGCGACGGCAGGCGAACTAGCCTCGCTCCGCCGCTGCGCCGGGCGGCGGCACGTCGTCGGGCACCTTGTAGCGGTTGTAGGACCAGAGGTACTGCTCCGGGAGCTCACGGATGAGGTCCTCGAGCGCGCGGTTGAGGCGGCGTTCCGGCGACTCCCCGGCCGCCGGGTCCGGAAAGGGCGCGAAGCGCAGGCGGAACCCCGACCCGCGCGGCAGCCGCTCGCACGCCAGGAGCACGATCTCCGCGCCAGTGCTCTCGTGCAGCCGCATCGCGAGCGTCATCGTGTACGCCGGTCGGCCGAAGAACTCGGCCCACGCCCCCTCGCCGCGGCTCGGTACCTGGTCGGGCAGGATGCCGACCGCCTCGCCGTGCTTCAGCGCGCGCAGCAGCGCGCGCACGCCCCGCATGTCCGCGCTGGCGAGGCGCACGTTGCCGCGCGCGCGCCCCGCCCGCACCAGCGGTTCGAACGCGCGCTGCCGCGGCGGGCGGTAGAGCGCGGTCAGCGGACCGAGCTTTGCGCCGAAGTAGTGCGCGGCCACCTCGAACGCGCCGAGGTGCGGCGTGAGCACGATGACGCCCTTGCCGCGCGAGCGGGCTGCCTCCACGAGCGCTTTCCCCTCCACGCCGCACACCCGCGCGACGACCTCGTCCTGCGGCCGCGTCCACACCCAGGCCATCTCGAGGAGCATCTTGCCGGACTCGCGGATCGTCGCGGCGCGCAGCGCCGGATCGGCGTAGCCGGCGCCGCGCAGGTTCTCGTCGAGCCGGCGGCGCTCGCCCGCAGACAGCGCGAACACGAGGCGCGCGATCCCCGCGCCAAGCGCGTGCACCGCCCGCAGTGGCAGCGCCGCGACCAGAAGGAACAGGAGGCGCATGGGTGAGGCGGAGGCGACTGGAGCCGGTCTCGGGATGCGGCTAGGGTCGTGCAGGCGCGGATCCGGAGGGGCGCGCGCCCCGCTGGCACATCAGGCCGCGCCGGACGCAGCGCCTGCGGTCTCGATAGGTGTTGTCCGATCGGTGGGGCGCGGGTGGGACATCCCACTCGGGAGTTCTGCTATCCTCTCCGCCCTCCAGTTCAAGAGCGCGAGCGCAAACCGCGATGAGCAGCTTTCTTTTCACTTCCGAGTCGGTCTCGGAAGGACACCCCGACAAGGTCGCCGATCAGATCTCCGACGGCATCCTGGACGCAATTCTAGCGCAGGACACCCCGCTCGCGCGTCGCCGCCGAGACGCTGGTATCGACCGGACTGGTGGTGCTCGCCGGCGAGATCACCACCAACGCGGTGATCGACTACCAGACGGTCGCGCGCGACGTCCTCAAGCGCATCGGCTACGACTCGAGCGAGTACGGCATCGACTACCGCGGCTGCGCCGTGATGGTGTGCTACGACAAGCAGTCGCCGGACATCGCGCAGGGCGTCGACGAGGGCAAGGGCCTCGATCTCGAGCAGGGCGCCGGCGACCAGGGGCTGATGTTCGGCTACGCATGCGACGAGACCCCCGAGCTCATGCCGCTTCCGATCTACCTGTCGCACCGGCTGGTCGAGCGGCAATCGCAGCTGCGGCGCGACGGCCGGCTGCCGTGGCTGCGCCCCGATGCGAAGTCGCAGGTGACCGTGCGCTACGTCGACGGCAAGCCGGCGGCGATCGACACGGTGGTGATGTCCACGCAGCATGCGCCGGACGTCCCGCACGAGAAGCTCTCCGAGAGCGTGATCGAGGAGATCTTCAAGCCGGTCCTGCCGAAGGCGCTGATGCGGGGCGGCAACGTGCGCTACCTCGTCAACCCGACCGGCCGCTTCGTGGTCGGCGGCCCGCACGGAGACTGCGGGCTCACCGGACGCAAGATCATCGTCGATACCTACGGCGGCGCAGCGCCGCACGGCGGCGGTGCGTTCTCGGGCAAGGACCCGTCCAAGGTCGACCGTTCCGCGGCCTATGCCGCGCGCTACGTCGCCAAGAACATCGTCGCCGCGGGGCTCGCGTCGAAGTGCCTGCTGCAGGTGTCGTACGCGATCGGCGTGGCGCGCCCCACCAGCGTCATGGTAACTACCTACGGCACCGGCAAGATCTCCGACGACATGCTCGCCGAGCTGGTGCAGAAGCATTTCGACCTGCGGCCCAAGGGCATCATCCAGATGCTCGGCCTGCTGCGCCCGATCTACGAAAAAGACTGCCGCTTACGGCCACTTCGGCCGCGAGGAGCCGGAGTTCACCTGGGAGCGGACAGACAAGGCCGTCGCGCTGGCCGCCGATGCCGGGGTAAAGCGCTAGCGAAGCTCCGCACGAGCCGCCCCCGCGCAAGCGGGGATCCGGCAAGTCGTTGATTGCACGTGGGCCGGATTTCCGCCTGCGAGGCCGTGTGAAGACTCGCCGCGCCGTCGACAAGCGGCCTTCCCCACGAAGACGGGGATCCCGTAGGTCTTTGAATAGGCAAGGCACCGCGGGATGGTCCCCTGCCCCCGATGACACCGTTCCGGGGCAGGTATCGCGGGGGCGACGACCGGGTCGGCAGACGGGGCCTCCCGCGCGAGAACGACGAGCGCCTGCAGCGGGTCCGTGGGCGCGCCGCGCGGCCGCGAGGCAGGGTATACTGGAGTGTTGCTGAGGAGCGTTGCGACCGTCCCGGCCGGCGGCCAGGCTCAGCGGAATCAACGGCGCTCGCATCTCATCGGGATGCGAGCGCTTTTTCTTTTGCGGACCCCGTCGAGGGGCGCTGCAGCGGGGTGCACGCCGCCCCGCCAGGCTCGACGGATGCGCGTCCCCGACGCGAACGGCGCCCGCGCGATCGAAGGAGACAACGACATGAGCGCAGTGCTCCAACCCAAGCACGACTTCCGGGTCGCCGACGTCGGCCTCGCCGACTGGGGCCGCAAGGAAATCCGCATCGCCGAGACCGAGATGCCCGGGCTGATGGCGATCCGCGAGGAGTACGCGGCGCAGCAGCCGCTCAAGGGTGCCCGCATCACCGGCAGCCTGCACATGACCATCCAGACCGCGGTGCTGATCGAGACCTTGCAGGCGCTCGGCGCGCAGGTGCGCTGGGCCTCGTGCAACATCTTCTCGACGCAGGATCATGCGGCCGCCGCCATCGCCGTCAAGGGCACGCCGGTGTTCGCCTACAAAGGGGAATCGCTCGAGGAGTACTGGGAGTTCACGCACCGCATCTTCGAGTGGCCGGACGGCGGCTTTTCCAACATGATTCTGGACGACGGCGGCGATGCGACCCTGCTCCTTCACCTCGGCGCCCGCGCGGAGAAGGACGCTTCTGTGCTCGACAAGCCGGCGAGCGAGGAGGAGCGCGCGCTGTTCGCGGCGATCAAGAAGCGCCTCGGGTCGCAGCCTAGCTGGTACTCGACGCGGGCAAAGCACGTAAAGGGCGTGACCGAGGAGACCACCACCGGCGTTCACCGTCTCTACGAGATGGCGAAGGCCGGCCGGCTGATGTTCCCGGCGATCAACGTCAACGACTCGGTCACCAAGAGCAAGTTCGACAACCTGTACGGTTGCCGCGAGTCGCTGGTAGACGGCATCAAGCGCGCCACCGACGTGATGGTCGCGGGCAAGATCGCTGTGGTGTGCGGCTATGGCGACGTGGGCAAGGGCTCGGCGCAGGCGCTGCGCGCGCTCTCGGCGCAGGTCTGGGTCACCGAGATCGACCCGATCTGCGCGCTGCAGGCGGCAATGGAGGGCTACCGCGTGGTCACCATGGAATACGCCGCCGACAAGGCCGACATCTTCGTCACCGCCACGGGCAACTACCGCGTGATCACGCACGATCACCTGGCGCGGATGAAGGACCAGGCGATCGTCTGCAACATCGGCCACTTCGACAACGAGATCGACGTCGCCGCGCTCGAGAAGTACCAGTGGGAAGAGATCAAGCCGCAGGTCGATCACGTCATCTTTCCCGACGGCAAGCGCATCATCCTGCTCGCCAAGGGCCGGCTGGTGAACCTCGGCTGCGCGACTGGCCATCCGAGCTACGTGATGAGCTCTTCGTTCGCAAACCAGACCATCGCGCAGATCGAGCTGTTCACCAACACCGGCAAGTACCCGGTCGGCGTGTACACGCTGCCGAAGCACCTGGACGAGAAGGTGGCGCGGCTGCAGCTCAAGAAGCTGAATGCGACGCTGACCGAGCTCACCGACGAGCAGGCGAAGTACATCGGTGTTCCCAAGTCCGGTCCCTACAAATCGGATGGGTATCGATACTAGGGAGGCGATTCGCAGCGCGTTGGAGCATCGCGTGGCGACGCACGACGCGCGATCCTTCTTGCGGAGCGACTCCGGCCCGCGGCGGGAGCGCATCCTGCAGTGAGCCTCATGCAGAGTCAGAAGAAGCTTCCGCGCAGCTTCAGCTTCGAATTCTTCCCGCCGAAAACGCCGGCGGGGATCGAAAGCTGCGCGCGGCGCGCGGCGAGCTCGCCCTGCTGAAGCCCAAGTTCTCTTCGGTGACGTTCGGCGCGGGCGGCTCGACGCGCGAGCGGACGCTGGAGACCGTCGTCGAGATTCAGGCCGAAGGGCACGCGGCGGCGCCGCACATCTCGTGCATCGGATCCAGCAAGGCCGAGATCACCGAGATGCTCGAGCGCTACCGCGCGAGCGGCATCCGGCACATCGTGGCACTGCGCGGCGACCTGCCCTCCGGCGCGGCGAGCGCCGGCGAGCTGCGCCACGCGAACGAGCTCGTCGCGCTGATCCGGGCAGCGACCGGCGACTGGTTCCGCATCGAAGTCGCCTGCTATCCGGAGGTCCACCCGCAGGCGCGCAGCGCGCGCGAGGATCTCGACAACTTCAAGCGCAAGCTCGACGCCGGCGCCGACTCCGCGATCACGCAGTACTTCTACAACGCCGACGCCTACCTGCGGTTCGTGGACGAGTGCGAGGCGCGCGGGATCGGCGTGCCGATCGTCCCCGGAATCATGCCGATCGGCAACTTCGCCCAGCTCGCGCGCTTCTCGGATGCGTGTGGCGCCGAGATCCCGCGCTGGCTGCGCATGCGGATGCAGGGCTTCGGCGACGACGTCGGCGCGATCCGCGCCTGCGGTCTAGACGTGGTCACCGAGCTCTGCCGCCGGCTGCTCGAGCAGGGTGCGCCGGGACTGCACTTCTACACCATGAACCAGGCAGCGCTCACGCGCGAGATCTGGCAGCGCCTCGGGCTGTCGTAGCCGCCGGACCGGCGCGACCGGACCGGCACCGGCTGTCGAGAGATCGACGCTTGCGGCCGCAGCGGACTTCCGGCGGCTCACGCGGTGTGTGCGCTTGTGCCGGGCGGCGGGACGGCGGCGCGCACCGCGGGCGGGGGCGATGCTAACATCACCGCAAACAACAAGAAAACGCCAGATGAGGGACACCGTGAAGATCCTGGTGGTGGACGACCACCCGCTGATACTCGAGGCGCTGCATCACCTCCTACCTCGCCTCGATCGCGACGTCGCCGTGCTCGACGCGGCGTCCGCCGCCGGCGCGTTGCGGCTGGCGGCCGCTCACCCCGATGCGGCGCTGCTGCTGCTCGATCTGTCGCTACCCGACGCCGACGGTTATGCGACGCTGAACGCGCTGCGCAGCGCGCATCCCGCCATCCCGGTCGTCGTGCTTTCCGAGACGGACGGCCGCGACGAAATCGTGCGCGCGATCGATCTCGGCGCGATGGGCTTCGTCTCGAAGCGCGCGCCGAACGACCTGCTCGTCAGTGCGCTGCGCCTCGTGCTCATGGGCGGAGTTTACGTACCGCGCGCCGCGTTCGTGGGCGGCGCGGCCGAAGCGCGCCCGGACACCGGCGTCGGCGCAACGCGGCGCGGCCCGCGCCCGGCGCGCGATCTCGGCCTCACCGATCGTCAGGCGCAGGTCCTCGCGCTCGTCCTCGAAGGCAAGCCGAACAAGGTGATCTGCCGCGAGCTGCACCTCGCCGAAGGCACCGTGAAGATCCATGTCGCCGCGATCCTGCGCGCGTTGAATGTCGGCACGCGCACGCAGGCGGTGATCGAGGCGGCGCGCCTCGGGCTGGTGTTCGACCACGTCGTGCCGCACGTCGACCCGCCGGCGCGCTCGCACGGAACCTGAAATTCGCCGGTGCCGGTTGGCGGCGCGCCGCTCAGGGCGTCCCGGCCGCCGCCGCCTCGGCCGCGATCAGCGTCGCCTTGCGCGCGAGCCCCCACCGGTAGTCGCCTAGCTCGCCGCTCGCGCGGATCACGCGATGGCACGGGATCAGGAGCGCGACCGGATTGGCGGCGACCGCCGAGCCAACCGCGCGCGCGGCCGCCGGCTGGCCGATCGATCGCGCCACGTCTCGGTAGGAAACGAGATGTCCGGCGGGGACGCGCAGCAGCGCCTCCCACACCTTGAGCTGGAAGTTGCTCCCCTTGACCCACAGATGGATCGGGTCGGTGGTACGCGCCGCGCCGAAGATGCGGCCCGCGATCGCCGCGGCGGCGGCGTCGTCCCGCGCGACGACGGCACGCGGCCACTCGGCGCGCACGGCGTCGAGCGCGGCTTCGCGCCCGTCCGGCGCCACGAACGCGAGGCTGCAGACGCCGCGCGACGTCGCCGCCACCAGCACTTCGCCGAACGGCGACGGGTGGGTCCCGCAGCGGATCCGCAGGCCCTCGCCGAGCGCGCGGTGCTCGCCGGGGCTCACGGCTTCGCAGGTGACCAGCAGGTCGTGGAGCCGCCCGGGACCCGGAGAGGCCGGCGTCGAACGCCGCATCGAGCACATTCGACGAGCGGCGCAGCGCCTGCTTCGCGTACTCCTTGGACAAGAACTGGAGGAAGCGCTTCGGGCTGATCCCGACCCAGGCCGAAAAGCGGCGTTGGAACTCTGACTCGGAGAGCCCCACGGCCGCGGCGACCTCGGCGAGGCGCGGCTGTCGGCGGGCGTGCGCCCGCAGGTACTCGATCGCGCGCGCGACCTGCGCGTAGGCTCGGCTCTGCTCGACGATCCGCGATCCGGCAACGAAGTCCATGGCCGCAGTCTAGGAGACCCGCCCGCCCGGCGCCACCCGGATCTTGCGCCCGCTCTCGTGCTGCTCGCGCCGTCGGGTGAGTGCGTGCCGCCTCAGACGGGGCCGAGCCACTCGACGCGATAGAGGTCGTGCCGCCGGTCGTGCAGCGTGCGCACCGAGCCCTCGTCGCGCAGCTGCCGCAGCTTCTCCAGGTCGACGTCGGCGACCAGCACCGTCTCGGTATCGGGCGTGCTCTCGGCGACCACTGCGTCGTGCGGGAAGGCGAAGTCCGAGGGCGAGAAGATCGCCGACTGCGAGTAGTGGATATTCACGTTCTCGACCCGCGGCAGGTTGCCGATGCTGCCCGCGAGCACGACGTAGCACTCGTTCTCGATCGCCCGCGCCTGCGCGCAGCGCCGCACCCGCTGATAGCCGTTCTTGGTCTCGGTCCACGAGGGCACGAACAGGATCTGCGTGCCGCGGTCGGCGAGCACGCGCCCGAGCTCGGGGAACTCCACGTCGTAGCAGATCAGGATGCCGACCGTGCCGGCGTCGGTGCGGAAGTGGCGCAGCACGGCTCCGCCGTCGAGCGCCCACAGGCGCTTCTCCACCGGCGTGATGTGGATCTTGCGCTGCGTCTCCATGGTCCCGTCGCGGCGGAAGAGATAGGCCTCGTTGTACAGGCGCTCGCCCTCCAGCACCGGCATGCTCGCGCCGACGATGTTCACGTTGTAGCTCATCGCCATGCGCTGCATGCCCTCGGCCATCTGCGGGGTGTAGGCGGCGATGCGGCGCATCGCCTCGGCCGCGTCGGCCTGCTCCACCAGACTCATCAGGGCGACGTTGAACAGCTCGGGGAACACCGCGAAGTCGCTCTTGAAGTCGGCCACCGCGTCGACGAAGTACTCCACCTGCTGCAGCATGTCCTCGACCGACTCCACCTGTCGCAGCCGCCACTGCACGGCGCCGATGCGCGCGGAGTTCTTCTGTGCGCCGAGCAGCGGCCGCCGGCGCGGCTCGTAGTACATGTTCTCCCACTGGATCAGCGTCGCGTAGTCCTTCGAGTCGACGTCGCCGGGGAGGTAGTTGCGGATCACGCGCCGCACCTGGAAGTCGTTGGCGAGCTGGAACGAGAGCACCTGGTCGTGCACCTTCCGGCGCCGGACCGCCTCGACGTACTGCTGCGGCGTCATCCGTTCGGCGTGGTTCCGGTAACCGGGGATGCGCCCGCCGGCGATGATCGCGCGCAGGTTGAGCTTCTTGCACAGCTCCTTGCGCGCGTCGTAGAGGCGCCGCCCGAGGCGCATCGCGCGGTAGTCCGGGTCGACCACCACCTCGGCGCCGTACAGCACGTCGCCGTTCGGGTCGTGGGTGCTGAAGTACGCGTCGCCGGTGATCTCGCCGTACGAATGCGAGTCGCCGTAGCGCTCGTAGTCGACGACGAGCGACAGCGCGGCCGCGACGATCTTCCCGCGGTCCTCGATGCCGATCTGCCCCTCGGGGAAGCGCGCGAGCATCGACAGAAACTTGTCCTTGGAGAGCGCGCCTCCGAACTGGCCGCCCATCTGCGCGTACACGCGACCGGTGATGTCGCGTAGCGACTCGTAGTCCTCCGCTCGCAGGTTGCGCAGCCGCAGCCGGTGCTGGCTCCGGCCGCGGACCCTCGGCGGCGGTGTGTCCACCGCGTCGCCCGCGCCGGCGCGCTCGGCGGACTCTGCCGGCTTGGTCCTTTCAGCCATGCGTCGTCGCTCCGTCCGGTAATGCGTTCATTCTACAGGCGGCCGGGCGGGCGGATCCGCGAGCACGCGCGCGAAGATCTCGCGGTCCACGTTGCCGCCGGAAAGGATGACGCCGACGCGCGCGCCGTGCCAGCGCTCGCGCTCCTGCAGCGCCGCGGCGAGCGGCGCCGCGCCCGCGCCCTCGGCCACGTTGTGCGTATCGGTGAAGAAGTGGCGCATGGCGGCCGCGATCCCGGCGTCGGTGACCTCGACGATGCGCTCGGCGCCGCGGAAGATGACCTCCAGCGCGGCCGGCACCGGAACGCGCACCGCCATGCCGTCGGCGATCGTCACGGCGGACGCCGTTTCGATGGCGCTTCGTGCCCCGAACGATCGTGCGTAGGCGTTCGCGCTCGCCGAGACGACGCCGATGATTCGCGTGGCGAGGCCGAGTGCGTCGCGCGCGTGGATCAGCCCGCAGATCCCGCTGCCGCAGCCGATCGGTACGTACACCGCGTCGAGCGGCGGGGCGCCACGGAAGAGCTCGAGGGCGTAGCTCGCGACGCCGGCCACGAGCTCGGGCCGGAAGGGTCCCACGAACTCCAGCCCTTCGCCGGCCGCGAGCGCTGACGCGCGTTCGCGCGCCTCGTCGAAATCGCGCCCGTGCTCGACGAGCTGCGCGCCGAGCGCGCGCATCGCCGCGTTCTTCTCGCGGCTGTTGCCGTGCGGCACCAGGATCACGCAGCGTGCGCCGGCCCGGGCGGCGGCGAATGCGAGACTCTGGCCGTGGTTGCCGCGCGTCGCGCTGATGACGCCGCGGAACCCCGGGCGCGATTTGAGCGAATCGAGCAGCACGAGGCCGCCGCGAACCTTGAACGCGCCGATCGGCGTGTGGTTCTCGTGCTTGACCCACAGCTCGCAGCCGGCGCGCGCGTTCAAGAGCGGCCAGCTGTACTGCGGCGTCGGCCGAATGACCCGATGCACGAGCGCAGCAGCCCGCTCGAGCGCCGCGAGGTTCATTTCGATCATGGTGCGTCCGTTTGCCCGCATGCGCGTTGGCGCAAACCTCGATGTTACCGTCCCGGCCGGGCGTCGCAGCGAGCCGGCGGTGTATGCTTGCGTCACCGCGCCGGGCTCGCCCGTCGGCAGGTCAATCGAGCACGCCACTATGTCCGCAGCATCCTCAGCCGAAGCCGTTGCCGCGTTCGTCGACCGCAAATGGGACGCGGAGATCGTCCCGCAGCTCGTCGAGTACATCCGCACGCCCGCGAAGTCGCCGCACTTCGACCCCGACTGGGCGGCGCACGGGCACATCGAGGCGGTCGTGCGCCAGGCCGAGGCGTGGTGCCGCGCGCAGCCGATCGCCGGCATCACGCTCGAGGTGGTGCGCCTGCCCGGCCGCACGCCGCTCCTCTTCTTCGAGGCTCCGGGCGCCGGCCCGCGCACCGTGCTGCTGTACGGCCACCTCGACAAGCAGCCGGAGATGACCGGCTGGCGCGCGGGGCTCGGTCCGTGGAAGCCGGTGATCGAGGACGGGCGCCTCTACGGCCGCGGCGGCGCCGACGACGGCTATGCGGTGTTCGCGTCGCTCACCGCGATCGCGGCGCTGCGCGCGCAGGGCATTGCACACGCGCGTTGCGTCGGCCTGATCGAGTGCTGCGAGGAGAGCGGCAGCTACGATCTGCCCGCTTACCTCGAAGCGCTCCGGGCCCCGTCTCGGGGCGGTCGATCTGGTCATCGGGCTCGACTCGGGCTGCGGCAACTACGAGCAGCTCTGGGTCACGACCTCGCTGCGCGGGATCGCCGCCGGGACGCTCACCGTCGAGGTGCTCACCGAGGGCGTGCATTCGGGCGACGCGGGCGGTATCGTGCCCTCGTCGTTCCGCATCGCGCGCGCGCTGCTCGACCGGCTCGACGATGCGTCCACCGGCGCGGTGATTCCGCGCGCGCTGCACTGCGAGATCCCGGACGCGCGCGTGGCCCAGGCGCACGCCGCCGGCGCCATTCTGGGCGAGCTCGCGTGGCGTAAGTTCCCGTACGCCGGCGCAACGCGGCCGATGACCGCCGACCCCGGCGAGGCGGTCCTCAACCGCACCTGGCATCCGGCGCTCTCGGTGACCGGCGCGGACGGCCTGCCCGCGATCGCCGACGCCGGCAACGTCCTGCGTCCGCGCACCACCCTCAAGCTCTCGATGCGCCTCCCGCCTCGCGTCGACGCGGCGCAGGCGACACGCGACATGAAGCGCACCCTGGAGGCGGACCCGCCGCACGGTGCGCTGGTGCGCTTCGCGGCGGACCAGAGCGCGACCGGCTGGGATGCCCCGCCCAGCGCGCCGTGGCTCGCGACGGCGCTCGAGGCCGCCTCGCAGCGACGCTACGGCCGACCGGCCGCGTTCATGGGCGAAGGCGGCACCATTCCGTTCATGGGCATGCTCGGCAAGCGGTTCCCGGCCGCGCAGTTCCTCATCACCGGCGTGCTCGGCCCGCAGTCGAACGCGCACGGACCGAACGAATTCCTGCACATCGCCTACGCGAAGCGGCTGACGGCCTGCGTCGCCGACGTCATCGCCGCGCACGCGGCGCACGAACGGTAGCGAGCCAGAGGAGCGCAACCGATGAAATCCTGGCAGATCACCGCGCGTCCGCGCGCGGGCGATACCGTGCTGACGGCGATCGCCGACGGCGTGGCGACCATCACGCTGAACCGGCCGAAGCAGCTGAACGCGCTCGACTTCGAGCTTGCCGACGCCCTGGCCGACGCGATGCACGACGTGGAGGCCGACCCCGCGGTGCGCTGCGTGGTGCTGCGCGGCACCGGCGGGAACTTCATGTCGGGCGGCGACATCGCGACCTTCGCCGCCGACCTCGACGCCGACGAGCGCGCGCGCGCGGCCGGCTTCCGGCTCGGCATTCATGCGGCGCATGCGGCGGTCATCGCGATGCGGCGAATGCCGAAGCCGGTGATCGCGAGCGTGGACGGCGCGGCGGCCGGCGCCGGCCTCTCGCTCGTGCTTGCGGCCGACCTCGCGATCTTCTCGGACCGCGCGTTCCTCGTTTCCGGCTACCTGGCACTCGGCACCACGCCCGACTGCGGAATGACGTTCTTCCTGCCGCGCGCGCTCGGTGCGCGCAAGGCGGCCGAGCTGCTGATGCTCTCGGAGCGCATCGACGCAGCCGCGGCGCTCGCGCTCGGTCTCGCGAACCGGGTGGTGCCGCCCGTGCGGCTAGACGAGGAGACCATGCAGCTCGCCGCGCGCCTCGCGCGCGGCCCGACCTTCGCGCTCGGGCGGCTCAAGGCGCTCCTGCGCGAGAGCACCCGCAACGGCCTCGACGCCCAGCTCGCCGCCGAGACCGAGGCTTTCGGCGCGTGCGCGACGAGCGCCGATTTCAAGGAGGGCGTGCGGGCGTTTCTCGCCAGGCGCAGGCCCGATTTCACCGGAGGCTGACGACGATGGACTCGCGAGCGTTCGCCGTCCTGCTCGGGCGCATGACCGATGCAGTCTGCCGCGGCGACGGCGTCGCGGCCGCCGCGTGCTTCACGCCGGAGGGCGCCTACCACGACGGCTTCTACGGCGAGTTCGCCGGTCGCGAAGCCATCGCCCGCATGGTGAGCGAGCACTTCCACGGCAACGCGCGCGATTTCGTGTGGACGATCGACGACGCGTGCGCCGACGGCGGCCTCGGCTACGCCCACTACCGCTTCAGCTACACCGCGTCGCTCGCAGGCGCCGAGGGCCGGCGGGTGTTCTTCGAGGGGATCGCGCGCTGCCGGCTGCGCGACGGCCTGATCGCGCGCTACGACGAGGCGTTCGACCGCGGCGTCGCGCTCGCGCAGCTCGGCTTCGCGCCCGAGCGCATCGCGCGTTCGCTGACGAAGGCGGCCGGCGCGCAGCGCCGCCGCGCGGGCAGCGAGCATCGGCTCGACCGCTGAGGCCGCGCGCCGCGCCGACTTCGACGCGGGCGGCGAGATACCGGTCACGACCGCCGCACCGCCGCGCTGGCGGCCGGCGCTCGGGTCGCGCTACCCTAGTATTGTGTCCTAAAAGAAACTAATACACACGATTGTGTTCCAAGAGGTATCTTTAGCGACTCTTGGAAGGCAGCCATGGCATCGGGGCGACCGAAGCAGTCTCTTGATCTCACAGCACAGGAGCGAGCGCAGCTGGAGAGCATCGTCGCCTCACGCAGCCTGCCGCACGGCCTGGTACGGCGGGCGCGCATGATTCTGTTGACCGAGGACGGTGTGTCGGTGCGCGAGACCGCGCGGCGGGTGAAGGTCAGCGCACCGGCGGTGAGCAACTGGCGCAAGCGGTTTCGCGAGCAGCGCTTGGCCGGGCTGCACGATGCACTGAAGTCGGGGCGTCCGCGTACCCATGACGAAGAGCGCATCGCGCAGTTGCTGAACAGGGCCCTTGTGCGCCGGCCGAAGGCGGCCACGCACTGGAGCGTGCGCACGCTGGCCGAGGACACTGGGATCTCCAAGAGCACCGTGCAGCGCTATCTGTCGCTGTTTGGCGTACAGCCGCATCGCGCCAGGAGCTTCAAGCTCTCCAACGACCCGTTCTTCATCGAAAAGGTGCGCGAGGTCGTGGGGTTGTACTTGAATCCGCCCGACAACGCGCTGGTGCTGTGCGTGGACGAGAAGAGCCAGGTGCAGGCGCTCGAGCGCACCCAGCCGGTGTTGCCGATGGGGCTGGGTTACGTGGAGGGCATCACTCATGACTACGTGCGCCATGGCACCACGACCCTGTTCGCCGCGCTGAACATCGCCAACGGCCAGGTCTTCACCCAGTGCAAGCCGCGTCATCGACATCAGGAGTTCCTGAGCTTCCTGCGCCACATCGATGCCAGCGTGCCCAAGAGCCTCGATGTCCACCTGATCGTGGACAACTACGGCACTCACAAGCACGCCCGCGTCAGGGCGTGGCTGGCGCGTCGACCTCGCTTCCATGTCCATTACACCCCGACCTACTCGTCCTGGCTCAATCAGGTCGAACGCTGGTTCGGGCTGATCACGCAACGGGCGATTCGCCGTGGCTCGTTTAGCTCGGTCACCGACCTGCGTCGCCAGATCGAGCGCTTCGTGGTCGAGTGGAACCAGCATCCCAAACCCTTCGTGTGGACCGCCACCGCCCAGTCCATCCTCGCCAAGCTCGAACGACTTGGCAAAGTTATCTGCGGGACACAACACTAGCCGGGACATGACCGTGCCAGCCGCAGCGCGCGGGCGCGCAGCAGGGTCGCGGGCGCGGCGGCGCCTGGCACTCGCCGCCGTCGCGAGCCTGGCGCTCGGCGCGCTCGCCGGCTGCGCGCGCGAGGTGCGCACTCCGCCGGCCGCGCCCGGGACCGGATACCGCCCTCCGCCGCAGGGCCGCGACTTCCAGGCGGCCGACCTCGTCAAGTCGGACGTCGATAGCGTTGCCGAGATCCACCTCCGCGAGAGCCTCGCCTCGGCGCGGCTGCTGACCGAGAAGCTCTACCGGCGCAATCCGCGCGAGCGGCAACGCGGCGGACACGCGAGCCCGGAGGCGGCGGTCGCGCGCGCCTTCGACCCGCGCCACGGCTGGCGCTTCCGCGAGCTCGGCTACGCCCGCGGCACCGAGGCGTTGCAGCTCGCGTTCCGGCCCGAGTTCGCCGGCGACCGGGTGTTCGCGTTCGGCGTCGGTCTCGCCAGCATGCTGATGCAGGCCTACGGCGACCAGACCGAGTTCTATCTGCTCGACACGCTCGACCCGCAAAAGCTCTACAACGCTGCGCGCAACGTCGAGATCGCCGCCTGGAAGCTCGCCACGGCGCGCGACGCCGCCGGCGCGCTGCTGCTGCTCTCGAATGAGATCGGCGCCGGCCCGCCGAACCTGAGCTTCGAGCGCGAGATCGGCAAGCTGATCGCCTACCAGGACAGCCTCGCGATCGTGGTCGCCGAGCGCACCAACCGCACCATCCGGCGCGTCGTGCAGGGGGTCGCCACGATGGCTTTCCTGCCGCTCTAGGCGGCGCGGCCTCAACCGCGCTGCCAGCGCTCGAGCGCCTCGACCACCAGGTGCTCGACTTCGTCCCACGAGGCCGCGCGCGGCGGCGGCAAGTGCCGGTTGGTCGAGTTCACCACGACGATCGTCTCGTGGCCGTCGGCGCGCAGCGCCGCGACGTTCGCCGGGCTGTCCTCGACGTAGAGATCGGCGCCGACCGCGGCCTTGTCGCGCATGAAGCAGAGGTCCCCAGTACGGCACGCCGTGACTCTCCAGCCACTCGATCGTCTGCTGCACCGCCTCCTGGTGGAACCACGGGATGTAGAGACGGTGGGTGACGATGCGGATGCGGATGTTGCGCGTCGACAGGCGCCGCAGCGCGGCGGGAGCACCCGGCACCGGCGGCAGGCGCTTGAAGAGGCTGCGCTGCTTGACCGCGAAGCGGTGCAGCGCATCGTAGCCGCCGCAGCGCTCGAGCTGCCACTCCGGGAAGCCGTAGGTCACCTCCTCGGTGAGCGCATCGAGCGGGACGCCGAGCCATTCCGCCGCGACCGGCCGCAGGCCGCGCGCGAAGTCGGCCACCACGCCGTCGAGGTCGACCGCGAGCACGAACCGCCGCGCGGCGCGCCCGCCGTGCGTCGCGTCGACCAGGGTAAGGCTCATCGGCGCCTCGTGCGGCCGCGCGGAAGCTCGTTTGCCATGCGTCGCTCTTTCTGCGACCGCAGTATAGCAATGGCGCTCGGGCCGAAATGGCCCCGCGCGGCCCCACCGTGCGCCGCTCAGGGTCCGCGCGCGTCGCGACGCGCCGCCGCGGCGAACTCGGAGCCGAAGCGCACAAGCGTTTGCGGGCGCGGCAGCCCGGCCGGCGCGAGCTCGATGACCATGCACGCATCGCCCGCGCGGTGCTCGTCGGCGAGGCCGTGCCGGGCGCCCGGCACGAACCCGAACCGGCCGTCGCAGGCCGGGCCGCCGCGGCGTCCCGAGGGGGCCCCGGAGCGGGGTCTGGCGGCCACTGGCCGTCGCGCGCTCGCGCGGGTACATTTGCGGACCATGCCCTCGGGCGAAAGGAGCCGTAACACGATGCCCCGCTTCGCGCGCCGCGAGGACCTCGGCCTCACCCCCCGGCGAGTTCGCCGTCCTCGCGCGGCTCGACACGCCGCGCAAGATCCAGGACTTCCTCGACGACCGCATCGCGCAGAACCACGAGCTCACCGGCGACACCGCGCTCTCGGTGCGCGCAGTGCTGCGCCAGCGTCACGCGCACTGCATCGAGGGGGCGATGCTGGCCGCCTGCGCGCTGTGGATCCACGGCGAGCCGCCGTTGCTGATGTACCTCTCGGCCGTGCGCGACTTCGACCACGCGATCACGCTCTTCCGGCGCCAGGGCTGCTGGGGCGCGATCTCCAAGACGAACCACGCGCCGCTGCGCTACCGCGACCCGGTGTACCGCGGCTTGCGCGAGCTCGCCATGTCCTACTTCCACGAGTACACCAACCGGCGTGGCCAGAAGACGCTGCGCAGCTATTCGCGCACGTTCGACCTGCGGCGCGTGGACCCGAAGCTCTGGGTCACGAATCCGGAGAACTGCTGGGGCGTCGTCGAGCGCCTGCTCGACACGCGTCACTATCGGCTGATCAACGCGCGCCAGGAGCGCGGCTTGCGGGTCTCCGGACCGTTCGTGCGCAAGAGTTTCGACCTGCCGCAGTACCCGCATCCGCACAAGCGCGCCTGACGTGGACAAACCGCGCTGCGCGGGTTCACAATCCCGGGCGGGCGCGAGCGGCGCAGACTGCGCGCGCGATCACGGCCACGACTTGCGCTTCACCCATGCGCTCGAGTTGTTGCAACGCGGTAGGGCGCCGGGCGCGGCGGCGCGTGCCGCCGCACGGCACGCCGCGCCACGCTTACAGGCGCTCCGGATGATCCCGATCCGCGGCATCGACCACGTCGTGCTGCGCGTGCGCGACCTCGACCGCATGGTCGCCTTCTACCGCGACGCGCTCGGCTGCGAGGTCGTCTGGACGCGTCCCGACCTCGGCATGGTGCACGTGCGCGCCGGCGACGCTCTGATCGATCTGGTCACCCACGACGGCCCGGTCGGCGGCAGCGCCCGCGGCGCGCCGACGCGCGATGGCCACAACATGGGTCACCTGTGCCTGCGTGTCGATCCGTTCGACACCGCCGCGATCGTCGCGCATCTCGCGGCGCACGCCGTTGAGGCAGGCGAGGTCCGCGAGCGCTTCGGCGCCGGGGGCGTGGGCCCTTCGATCTACCTCGACGACCCCGAGGGCAACACGGTCGAGCTCAAGGGCCCGGCGCATGCCTGGCCCGCCGCCGCGCGCCGGCCCCGCTGATCCGTCCGCCCGCCCTACTCGCCGACGAGATGCAGCAGCACGGTGCGCTCGTGCGGGGCGCGCCGCTGCTCGTACAGATAGATGCCCTGCCAGGTGCCGAGCGCGGGCCGACCATCGATCACCGGGATCGAGAGGCTCGTCTGGGTGAGCGCGGCGCGCACGTGCGCGGGCATATCGTCCGGGCCCTCGGCGTGGTGGCGGAAGAGTGGATCGCCGTCGGGCACGAGGCGCGCGAAGAACCGCTCGAGGTCGCGGCGCACTTCGGGATCGGCGTTCTCCTGGACGAGCAGGCTGGCCGAAGTGTGCTGCAGGTAGAGCGTCAGCACGCCCTTCCGGATCCCGGTGCCGCGCGCCCACTCGACGACCGCGCGCGTGAACTCGTGGAGCCCCCGTCCGCGGGTGGCGATCGCGTGCCGCCCGGTCGCCTGGCGCATCGGCTCAGAACCGCGCGTTGCCCGGCGTGCGCGGGAAAGGGATCGCGTCGCGCACGTTCGCGAGGCCAGTCACGTAGGCCACGGTGCGCTCGAAGCCGAGCCCGAACCCGGCGTGCGGTACGGTGCCGTAGCGGCGCAGGTCGCGGTACCAGCCGTAGTGCGCCGGGTCGAGCCCGGTCTCGGCCATGCGCGCGTCGAGCACCTCGATCCGCTCCTCGCGCTGGCTGCCGCCGATGATCTCGCCGATGCCGGGCGCGAGCACGTCCATCGCGGCAACCGTGCGGCCGTCGTCGTTCAGGCGCATGTAGAACGCCTTGATGCCCTTCGGGTAGTTGAGCACGATCACCGGCTTGCCGACGTGGCGCTCGGTGAGGTAGCGCTCGTGCTCGGACTGCAGGTCCACGCCCCAGCGCACCGGAAACTCGAAGCCCCCCCGGGCGCGCTCGAGGATCGCGATCGCCTCGCTGTAGTCCATGCGCACGAACTCGGCCTCGACGATGCCGGAAAGCTTCGCGATCACGCCCTTTTCGATGCGCTGCTCGAAGAACGCCATGTCGTCGGGACGCTCCTCGAGCACCGCGCGGAAAACATGCTTCAGCAGCGCCTCGGCGAGGTCGGCGTCGGCGGCGAGATCGGCAAACGCGATTTCGGGCTCGATCATCCAGAACTCGGCGAGATGGCGGCTCGTGTTCGAGTTCTCGGCGCGGAAGGTCGGGCCAAACGTGTAGACCTTCGAGAGCGCGAGGCAGTAGCACTCGACGTTGAGCTGCCCGGAAACGGTGAGATAGGTTTCGCGTCCGAAGAAATCCTGTGCAAAGTCCACGCGTCCGTCCGGCGTTCGCGGCAGGCTCGCGAGATCCAGCGTCGAGACGCGGAACAGCGCGCCCGCGCCCTCGGCGTCGGATGCGGTGATGACCGGCGTCGCGATCCAGCAGAAGCCGCGGTCGTGGAAGAAGCGGTGGATCGCCTGCGCGATCGTGTGGCGCACGCGGGTCGCGGCGCCGATCACGTTCGTGCGCGGGCGCAGGTGCGCCACCTCGCGCAGGAACTCGAGCGTGTGCGGCTTCGGCTGGATCGGATAGGTGTCCGGATCGTCGACCCACCCCAGCACGCGCAGCGCGGTGGCCTGCATCTCGAACGGCTGGCCTTTCGCGGGCGACGGCACGATCGTGCCGGTCGCCTCCACCGCGCAGCCGGCCGTGACGTGCAGCACCTCGGCGGCGTAGTTCGGCAGCGCGCTCGGCGCGACGACCTGCACCGGATGGAACGAGGAGCCGTCGGCGACGTTCACGAACGAGAAACCGGCCTTCGAGTCGCGCCGCGTGCGCACCCAGCCGCGGATGGTGATCTGCGCATCGCCCGGCGCGCGGCCGGCGAGGACGTCGGCACAGGAAAGCACGGCCGGGCCCATGCGCTCGCGCTACTGCGCGGTCCAGCCGCCGTCGACGACGAGGCTGGTTCCGGTGATGAGGGAGGCTGCCGGCGAGGCGAGGAAGACCACCGCAGCGCCGACCTCCGCGGGCTGCGCGAGCCGGCCGAGCGGGATGCGGCCGTACACCCAGTCGCGGAACTCGGCGCGCTCGAACATCGGACGCGTCATCGGCGTCTCGACGAAGGTCGGCGCGACCGAGTTGACGCGGATCCCCGCGCGGCGCGAGCTCGACCGCCATCGCCTTGGTGAGCCCCTCGAGCGCGTGCTTCGTCATGCAGTAGACCGTGCGCCCGGCGGCGCCGACGTGGCCCATCTGCGAGGACATGTTGAGGATCGCGCCGCCGCGCGCCTTGCGGTCCGGCGCCTCCAGCATCTTGCGTGCGGCCGCCTGCGCGGCGAGGAACGCCGCGCGCACGTTGAGATCGAGCAGCCGGTCGAGATGCGCCTCGCTGACCTCGACGAACGGCTCCGGGATGTTGGTGCCGGCGTTGTTCACCATCACGTCGAGAGACGGCAGGGCCGCGACCGCCTGCCTGAGCGCGGCGGCGTCGGTCACGTCGCAAGGATAGGGGTGCGCATGCCCGCCGCGCCCGCCGATCTCGGCCACCGCCGACTCGAGGTCGCCGGCCGAGCGCGCGAGCAGCCACACCTCGGCGCCGGCATCGGCGAGCGCGCCGGCGACCCCGCGGCCGATGCCGCGGCCCGCGCCGGTCACGAGCGCGCGGCGCCCCGCGAGCGGCCGCGCCGGGCCGGCGCTCACGCCACGCGCGCCTTGCGCGCGCCGAGGCCGACGTCGCGCCCGCCGTAACGCCGCAGGCGCAGGTCGGCCTGTTCCTTGTGGCCCCAAAAGCGCTCGATCGCGCAGAGGCGCGAGCAGTACTCGCCGATCGCGACGCTCGCCTCCGGCGTGATCTCCTGGTAGGTGCAAGTCTTCAGGAACTTGCCGACCCACAGCCCGCCGGTGTAGCGCGCCGCGCCCATCGTCGGCAGCGTGTGGTTGGTGCCGATCACCTTGTCACCGTAGGACACGTTGGTCTCCGGACCGAGGAAGAGCGCACCGTAGTTGCGCATGCGCTCGAGGAACCAGCGCGGCTCGCGCGCGAGCACCTCGACGTGCTCGGCGGCGACGCGGTCCGCCTCGGCCACCGCCTCCTCGCGCGAATCGACGACGATGATCTCGCCGTAGTCGCGCCAGGCCACGCCGGCGACGTCGGCGGTCGGCAGCAGCGCGAGCTGGCGCTCGATCTCCGCCGGCAGCGCCTCGGCGAGCGTGCGCGAGGTCGTGATCAGGATCGCCGGGCTGGTCGGCCCGTGCTCGGCCTGGCCGAGGAGGTCGGTCGCGACCATCTCCACGTCGGCCGAGTCGTCCGCGATCACCAGGATCTCGGTCGGACCGGCGAAGAGGTCGATGCCGACGCGCCCGAACAGCTGGCGCTTCGCCTCGGCGACGTAGGCGTTGCCCGGCCCGACCAGCATGTCGACCGGCCGGATCGCTTCGGTGCCGAGCGCCATCGCCGCGACCGCCTGGACGCCGCCCAGCACGTAGATCTCGTCGGCGCCGCCGAGCACCATCGCCGCGATCGTCTCGGGATGCGGTGCGCCCTGGCTCGGCGGCGTGCACGCGACGATGCGCCCGACGCCCGCGGTACGCGCGGTGACGATGCTCATGTGCGCCGAGGCGACCATCGGATAGCGTCCGCCCGGCACGTAGCAGCCGACGCTCTCGATCGGGATATTGCGGTGGCCGAGCTTCACGCCCGGCAGCGTCTCGACCTCGATGTCCTTGAGCGCCGCGCGCTGGTGCTCGGCGAAGCGGCGGATCTGCGCCTGCGCGAACCTGATATCGGCGAGAGTGTCCGGCGCCACCCGGCGCACGATCGCGTCGAGCTCGACCTGCCCGAGGCGGAAGCTCGCCGGCGACCACCCGTCGAACCTGGCCGATAACTCGCGTACAGCCTCGTCGCCGCGCGCGGCGACGTCCCGCAGGATCGACTCAACCGCCTGGCGTACGCTTGCGTCGTGCGCGTCGCTGATCGCGCGGTCGATGCGCCGCTTGAGAACTGTGACCATCGCGCCTCCTCCGTACCGTGCCGCGGGATCGCGCCCCGCGAAAGCGCTCCACGGTAGCAGCCGCGCGGCCGACGCGTCAATTTGGCGCCGGCCACGCGAGGCGCGGGCGAGGCCACCTGCCCGGCTCAGGCCCGGCCGGCGGCGAGGACGCGTTGGTCGGCGCGGCCCGGCACAGCGTGCGGCGCCGGTTTCACGGCGAGCGCGCCGTCGCCGATCAGCCAGTGGGCGAGCGAGGCCGCGATGAGGAACGCCGGATACTCCCAGCCGCCGTTGGCATTGGTGAAGAGCCAGCCGTTCGGAACGTGCGTCCACATCGCCACTGCCATCACCGGCACGAGCGCGGCAGAGACGTGGCGCCCATAGAATCCGGCAAGGATCGCGAGCCCGCCGGCGAGCTCGAGCAGGAACACCGGCCAGGCCATGAAGCTCGGCAGGCCCTGGCTTGCCAGGAACCCGGCGAACCCGTCCATGGTGAACACCAGCGGCTGAGCGAGGCGTGCGCGAGCCACATCGCGCCGAGCGCGAGCCGCAGAAGGAGCGCCCCGTAAGGCGCGGTGTGCTTGTCGATCATCTTCGGTCTCCTCGTCTGGTACTGCGGTTTGAACTGCGACGGCAGGCAATGTACGATTGCGAGAAAGCAAAGAAAATAGGCAAATATGAAATCTTCTATTGCAGAATCGCCAACGACTGCGCAGGCGCAGCGCCTGTCCGACTGGGACGATCTGCGCGTGGTGCTCGCGCTCGCCCGCGGCCGCACGCTGCAGGACGCGGCGCGGCGGCTCGGCGGCGACCCGTCGACCGTGTTCCGCCGCGCGCGCGCGGTCGAGAAGCGCCTCGGGGTGAAGCTCTTCGAGCGCACCCGCGAGGGGTATCTGCTCACGGAGGCCGGCGAGGCCGCGGCGCACGCCGCCGAGCGGGTGGAGGCCGAGGTGCTCACGCTCGAGTCGAACGTCGGGTGCGGGGACGCCGCCCCGGCCGGCACCCTGCGCGTCACCACCACCGACACGATCCTGAACGACCTGCTCTTGCCGCGGCTGCCGGCATTCGCGGCGCGCTACCCGGAGATCCGGCTCGAGCTCGCCGCGGCGAACGAGTTCGTCGACCTCACCAAGCGCGACGCCGATGTCGCGATCCGCTCGACGCGCAAGCCGCCCGGGCACCTCGTCGGCCGCCCGCTCGGGCCGGTACGCTGGGCGCTCTACGCGCAGCGCAAGCTCGCCCGCGGCCTTGCCGAGCGCGCCGCGCTGGAGGCCGCGCGCTGGGTTGCGCTCGACGACTCGCTCGCACAGCACCCATCGCGGCGCTGGCGGGAACGCCACTTCCCCAAGGCGAACGTCGTGCTGCGGCTGAACTCGGTGTCCGCGACTCGCCTTGCGCTCGATCACGGCGTCGGCGTGGGCGTGCTGCCCTGCTTCGTCGGCGACGCGAGCCGCGAGCTCGCCCGCGTCGGCGGGCCGATTGCCGATCTCGACTCGGAGCAATGGGTCCTCACCCACCGGGACTACCGGAGCCTCGCCCGCGTGCGCGCCTTCTTCGCGTTCGCGGAGGCGTCGGTCGCGCCGGTGCTCGGGCGCCACGCCTAGCCCCCGGGCTCGCGCCGCCCTTGCGCGGGCGCGCCGGCGCGGCTACCTTCCGGTGCCGATGCCGACATCAACCGCCGCGCTGCTGCGCAAGCTCGAAGCGACGCGCCTCGACTACGGCCCGGGGCGCGCTGCACGGAAGCGCCGTCTGCTCGACGCGCTCGCGCGCGCGGCTGCGCTCCCCGCCCAGGTGCTGCGGCTGCACGAGCATCTGCTCTTCCTGCGCGCGTACCCGGACGATCGGGCGCTGCACGCGCGCGCCGGGCGCATGCTCGCGCGCTTCGAGCGCCGCGCGGACCTGCGCCGGCATCGCGCCGCGCTCGCCGACTCGGGCATCGCCGGCACCGCCATCCACTACGCGTTCTTCTGGCCGACCGCGCGCTGGCTCGCCGCGCGCTGGCCCGCGCAGCTCGCGATCGACTGGGACGGCCTCGAGGCGCCCGAGCGGCTCGCCGCGGCGCTGCCGCAGCTCGTGACGCCGGTGGAGGCGCTGTGGCTGCGCGGCGCGGGCGTCGCGCCGCGGCGCGCGCTCGAGCGCCTGCGCGGGCGCCGCACGACAGACGGCGCCTTCCTCGTGCAGCGCGTCGCGGCGCTGCCGGGTGACGACTTCACGCGCGAGGCCTACTTCGACGCCCTCGACACCCCGCTCGTGCTCGCTCCGACCAGGGACACGCCGTCGCGGACGCGCGAGCACCATGCGGTTGCAGCGCTCGCCTTTCGCATGCGCGTGCCGGAGCGCGCCCGGCCGGACATCGCGCGCGAGCTCGCGCGACCGCCGCGCGCAGTGCGCCGCGCGCCGGCCGCCGAGGCGCGCCGCCTGATCGACCTCGGCCGCGGCGCGATGGCGACGCGCGGGCGCGATCTCGATGCGTTCGCCTACGGCAATTCGGCGCGACGTGCGCGTCGTCGACGACGGCGATGGCCTCGCCTGGGCGATCATCGGCGTCGCACCCGAGCGCCGACCGGTGCTACGCGCGCTCTACGGCGTGCTTACGCTGCGCAACGGCGTGCCGATCGGCTACCTCGACATCCACGTGCTCTTCGGCTGCGCAGATCTCGCGTACAACACCTTCGAGACCTTCCGCGGCGCCGAGGCGGCGTTCGTGCTCGCGCGACTCCTGGCGGCACTCAAGCACGTCCTCGGCGCGACCTCGTTCACGCTCGCGCCGTACCAGCTCGGCCGCGACAACGACGAAGCGCTCGCCTCCGGGCGCGTGGTGGTTCTACTACAAGCTCGGCTTTCGCCCGCGCAGCGCGGCGGTGCGGCGCGTGGCGCGCGGCGAGCTCGCGCGGCTGCGTGCCGATCCGCGCCACCGGTCGCCGGCGCGCACGCTCGCACGCCTGGCCGGCGACTATCTCTACTTCGAGGCGGCAGGCGCCCGCGCGCCGCACTGGCCGACCCTGGATCTGCTCGGAGCGCGCGTCGCCGCACGCCTCGCGCGCGCCGGCGCCGATCGCGAGACCGCGGTGGCGCGCGAGCGTGCGCGCCGCGATGCGGTTGCTCGGCGTCGCGCGGCTGCGCAGCGCCGACGAGCGCCGCGCATGGTCGCGCTGGGCGCCGATCGTCGCGGTGCTGCCCGGCGTCGCGCGCTGGCCGGCGCGCGACCGGCGCGCGCTCGCGCGGGTCATCTCGGCGAAGGGTGGCCGCAGCGAGGACGCCTACCTCGCGCGCTTCGCCGCGCACCCGCGGCTCGGCGCGGTACTGCGGCGGCTGACCGGCGCGTGACGATCAGCGGCGCAGGCGCCCCGGCGAAAGCGCGGCGGCGGTGACGCCGAGGGCGGCGATCGCCGGCGGCAGCGACACACCGACGAGCTCGTTCGCCGCAACCTCGCCGGCGGCCGCCGCGCTCTGAATGCCGAAGCCGCCTTGCCCGGCGAGCCAGAAGAAGCGTTCGTCGCGCGGGTCGAAGCCGATCACGATGTCGCCGTCGGGCGAGAACGTGCGCAACCCCGCCCACGTGCGCGCCGGCCGGCGGATTTCGAGCGTGGTCGCCGTGGCGATCCGGTCGATGCCGAGCGCGATGTCGAGCTCCTCGGGCCGCACGTCCTGCGCCACGGTGGGGTCGGCGTTGGCGGGCGAGCCGAGCAGCTGCCGCGCGTCGGGCTTGAAGTAGAAGCTCTCGTCGGCGGCGAGCACGGCCGGCCAGTGCTCGATCGTGGCGCCGGGCGGCGCCGCGAAGACGAACGCGCTGCGCCGCCGCGGCTCGAGCCCGAGCGGCGCGAGGCCGGCGCGGCGCGCGACCTCGTCGGCCCAGGCACCCGCGGCGTTCACGATCACGTCCGCCTCGAACACACCTGCCGTGGTGGCGATGCGCCAGCCCGCGCCCGCGCGATCGAGCGCGCTCGCCTCGGCGCCGGCGACGAGCTCGGCGCCGGCCGCGCGCGCGCCGCGCAGGAACCCTTGGAGCAGCGCGTCGACGTCGATGTCCATCGCGTCGGGCTCGAGCGCGGCGCCGCGCACCCACTGCGGCCGCAGCACCGGAACCATTTCCCGCGCACGCTCCGCGCCGATGTCGCACATCTCCACGCCCTCGCGCGCAGCGGTCGCGAGCGTCGTCGCGAGCCGCGACTCCTGCCCGGGGCCCGCGACGTGCAGCAGCCCGCGCGGCGCGAGGATCGGGCGCGACGCGAACCCCGCCGGCGGGTGATCGTAGAAAGCGCGCGAGACGGCGGTGAGGGCGCGCGCAAGCGGCGGCCCGTAGGTCGGGATGAAGATCGCCGCCGAGCGCCCGGTGCTGTGATAGCCGGGCTGCGTCTCGCGCTCGAGCAGCAAGACGCGCGCCGCCGGCGCCAGCCGGCGCGCAACCGATGCGCCGGCGATACCGGCGCCGATCACCGCAAAATGGTAGCGCATCGCATCAGTATCGCGCAGCCGGGCACGCTGCCGACACCCGCTCAGGGTTCGGCGCGGGCGAAGACCAGAAAATACTGGTGCGGCAGGAACTCATGCGTCGCGACCCGACGGAGGCCAGCTGCGGCGAGCTCCGAGGACACCCGATCGGGCGCGATCCGCGCGTGCCGCGGCGGTCCGACCGGCGCGTCGAGCTTGAAATCGATGATCGCGACGCGGCCACCGGGCTTCAGCGCAGCGGCAAGCTTGCGGAAGTACGCCGTGCGACCGGGCACGTGATGATAGGTGTCGACCAGGATCGCCAGGTCGACCGGGGCCGGCAGCCGCGCGTCGTCCGGGCGTGCCAGGTGCGCGGTCAGGTTTGCGAGCCCTTCGCGCGCCGCGCGCGCGCTCAGGTGCTCGACCATGCCCGGCTCGACGTCGGCACCGAAGACCCGCCCTTGCGGCAGCGCGCGGGCGAGACGCACCGCGAAGTAGCCGGTGCCAGCGCCGATGTCGGCGACCACCGCGTCGGGCGCCAGCGCGAGTGCCTGGATGACCTCGGCCGGCTTCTGCCACTGATCGCGCGCCGGGTGGTCGAACACCTCCGCCCAGCGCTCGGGGTTCTCGAAGCGCCCGTGCAGCGGCTGCGCGCCATGCTGGGCGGACACCGGAGTGGCGAGCGCGACGAGGCCGATGGCCAGCGCAGTGAGCCGTCGGGGAGAGCGTCTCGCGATCATGCGCGATGGGACACGCTGCCGCGGTCCGGGTTCCGGGCCGGCACAAAAAGAAAACGGCCGCGGGAGAATACCCCGCGGCCGCATGTACAAGGATTTGTTCGACTGCTTGTTCTCGCGCCGGCGCGGCCGCTTCGCGGCCCGCGCCCGGCAGCGCAGCCGGAGAGGCCTGGCTCAGCCTCCGCGCATCTCCAGGGTGGTGGAGGCGCCGGACCCCTGTAATCCGTCCGCCGACTTCGCTTTCGCGCCGGAGCACGCCAACGCGGCGCTGCTCGTCATCGCGAACACGATGGCGGCAGCGATGCTCAGCAATCGACTAGACATCGGATCACCTCCTTTCTGCAAGACCGGCACATGCCGTGACGAAAAGATAGCAGAGCCGCCGCGGCGCGACAAACGGCCCCGCCCGCCGGTGCCAACGATTGCGCTTCCGCGACCCACCGCCTGCAGCGGCGGGCGCCGCCGCGGGGCGCCGGTCATCCCCGCCTGGCCGTGATTTCCGCCACCGAAACAAATCCTGCCCGGGGGCTCCGGATCGTGCTAGAGTGCGTTCCGCAGGATCTTCAAGAAGTGAGCATGCATTACTGTTACCGTCCTTATCGCCGTTCCCGCGGCGCTGTCGGTTTCCTCCCTTGATCTTCGTGCCCGGCCGCCGCGGCCCGGTCATGCCACGGCTATTCATCATCGATTCGAGGAAAGGAAGTTCAAGATGGCAACCGGAACGGTCAAGTGGTTCAGCGAGGAGAAGGGCTACGGCTTCATCACCCCCGAAGGCGGCGGCAAGGACCTCTTCGCCCACCACACGGCGATCCAGATGAGCGGGTTCAAGACCCTCAAGGAAGGCCAGCGCGTCGAGTTCGAGGTGCGTGACGGCCAGAAGGGTCCGCAGGCGGCGAACATCAAGCCGCTCTGAGCACACCGTTGCACCAGGAAAAGCCCGGGCGACCGGGCTTTTTCGTCTCCGGGCGGGTTCGGTCGGGCGCGTCCGCGGTGCGCGTCCGCGCGTAGCATGCCAGAGCGTCCCGCCGCATGCCGGCTGGCGGGCCGGGACGACCACGTGCGGCAATCCGGGGAGGCGCGATGTGAGTCCGCGATCGGCCCGCTACGCGCCGATCGAGAGCTATGCCGCGATCGGCGACTGCCACGGCGCGGCGCTGGTCGGCCGCGACGGCAGCATCGACTGGTGCGCCCTGCGACGGTTCGACGCCCCGCCGGTGTTCCTGCGCCTGCTCGACGTCGAGCGGGGCGGCTGCTGGGCCATCGGTCCGCAGGCCGAGTTCCGCGCGGCGCGGCGCTACCTCGACGGCACGAACGTCCTGCGCACCGTCTTCACCACCGGCGACGGCGAGGCGGCGCTCACCGATCTCATGCCCGTCGGCCGCCGCCTGGACGCCGGCACGCACGACTACGTCTCGCTCGTTGCGCCGGGATGGTTGATCCGGCGCGTGACCGGGCTGCGCGGCCGGGTGCGGTTCGCGCTGCGCTACCGCCCGTCGGCCGACTATGCGCGCGCGCGGCCGGCGTTGCGGCTGGAGCGCGGCGCGCTGCGCGGCCACGGCGTACCGGCGTTGTACGGCGCGCCCGAGTGCACGATCGAAGGCGACGTGGCGGCGACGGCATTCGAGATCGCCGCGGGCGAGACGCGCGACTTCGTGCTCGCGGCCAACACCGAGGCCGAGCACCCGCCGGCTGCGCGGGTCGACGAGTTCGTCGCCGCGACGCGGGCGTTCTGGACCGAGTGGATCGGCTACTGCCGCTACCGGGGTCCGCACGCCGAGCTCGTGCGGCGCAGCGCGCTCGCGCTCAAGCTGATGACCTACGCCCCGACCGGAGCGCTGGTGGCCGCGCTCACGACGTCCTTGCCCGAAGCGCTCGGCGGCGGCCGCAACTGGGACTACCGCTTCTGCTGGCTGCGCGACTCGGGATTCGCGCTCTATGCGCTCGCGGCGCTCGGCTACGGCGGCGAGGCGCGGCGCTTCCACGAGTTCCTCGCCGAGGCGTGCCGGCAGACGCTGCCCGACATCCACATCATGTACGGCATCCGCCACGAGGTGGAGCTCGCCGAGCAAGAGCTCGCGCACCTGGATGGCTACGCCTCGAGCCGACCGGTGCGCATCGGCAACGGCGCCTACACGCAGCACCAGATCGACGTGTACGGCGAGATCCTCGATCTTGCACACCTGTACCAGAGCCTCGGGGGCGAGCTCGGCGAGCAGTACCGGCGCCTGCTCGGCACCTTCGCCGCGTTCGTCGCACGCCATTGGAACGAGCCCGACCAGGGGCTGTGGGAGATGCGCGGGCCGCCGCGCCATCACGTGCACGGCAAGCTGATGAGCTGGGCGGCGCTCGACCGCGCGGCCGAGCTGCTGCCCGACGCGGCGCGCTGGCGCGCGGCCGCCGACGAGGTGCGCAGGTCCCTCCTTGCCGAGGCCGTCGACCCCGAGGGCGGTCATCTACGTCAGGCCTACGACGGCGGCGTCGACGCGGCCGTCTTGCTCGCCCCGCTGCTCGGCTTCGCGCTCGACGAATCGGCCCTTGCGCGCACGGTAGCGGTGGTCGAGCGCGAGCTCGCCCGCGGCGACTACCTCCTGCGCTACGCCGGCGACGACGGCCTCGAGGGCGGCGAGGGCGCGTTTCTCGCCTGCAGCTTCTGGCTGGTCGACGCGAAGCTCGCGCTCGGGCGGCTCGCGGAGGCGCGCGCGCTGTTCGAGCGACTCGCCGCGTGCGCGAACGACGTCGGCCTCTACGCCGAGGAGATCGAACCGGCGAGCGGCGCCTTCCTCGGCAATTTCCCGCAGGCGTTCACCCACCTCGGGCTGGTCGGCTCGGCGGTCAACCTCGAGCTCTTCGAGCGCCATGGTGTGGCCGCGATGCGCTGCTCGCACGCGGTGCGCGTGCGGCGCATGATCGGCGCCACTTTCGGCTGGCGCGGGGTGCTTGCCGCGCTGCGCACGAGCGGCCGCCTCGGCCGCATCCGGTCCTCGCGCGCCTCGATGCTCGCATGGCCTTGATGCGGCTCCGACGCCTTGGCGTTCGATCGCTGGCGGCCCGCCCGGTCGTCGCCTTGCTGATCGCTCTTGGGCCCGGACCGAACCCGGCCGAGGCGCGGTCCGGCAAGGAAATGCGGTGCGAGCCATCCGCAATCGTCGTGTCCGGTGCGCATGTCGCCGACCGCGTCGACGCATGCGCCGCGGTTCGCGATGCGCTTGAATTCCTTGCACCGCTGGATATGCCGTCGGCGGGTCGCGTGACGGTCGAGCTCGTAGCCGCGCTGCCCCCGAACGGCGAGCAGCACGCGGTCGGTCGCTACGATGCGCGGCGCCAAGTGATCGCGCTGCTCGACTACGGCGCTGCAGCCGCGGCCGCAAGCCAAGGTCCGCCGTCCCTCGGCATTCCCATGAACCGCGCGCTCTGGCGCAGCTACGTGGCGCACGAGTACATCGCCGCGGTGGTCCAACTGGGCACGCTGCCGGACGCCGAGCGCAAGGCGGTTCTCGGGCACTACGCCGATGCGCAGGCGTTCGGCGCGAGAAGCGAGATCAGCATGCTCTACTATCTGATGAATCCGGGCATGTTTGCGGTCAAGGCCTACCTGCACTTCAGGAATCCGCGCAATGGCCCGCAGTTCGTCACCCGCTTGCTCGAGGGGGCGGTTGACCGGCACCCGCGCACCTCGATCGCCGCCGGCCCGCCACAGCGCTTGCGAACGGCCCGCGCGCCCCTCTCGCTCGAGCTTGAGCAGGTGCGCGAGCAGCGACCGGGCCGCGATGCCGTAGCGCTCGCGCGGCACGTCGTCGTAGACCGCCGGCACCAGCGCCTCGAGCGTCGACGCGCCCGCCGCGCGCAGCCGCGCGAGCACTTTGTTCTCGCGGTCGCGGCGGTGGATGATGATCCGCTCGATGACCTCGCGCGGGTTGCCCATCAGGAAGCCATGGCCAGGCGCGACGTAGTCGATCTCCTCGGCGAATAGCGCCTCGAGCGAGGCGAGGTAGGCGGCCATGTCGCCGTCGGGCGGGTTGATGATCACCGTCGAGCCCTGCATCACGTGGTCGCCAGCGAAGAGCAGCCGCTCCTCCTCGAGCAGGTAGCAGAGCTGATTCGACGCGTGGCCGGGCGTGTGGATCACGCGCAGCGTCGCGCCGCCGGCGCTGAGGCGCTCGCCGTGGGCGAGCGCCCGGTCGGGGCGGAAGGTCGCGTCCTGGCGCTCCGGGTGGCGCGCGAGCATGCCGAGCGTCGTCGCCCCGGTGCGTGCGCGCAAGCGGGCAGCCGCCGGCGAGTGGTCGACGTGGGTGTGCGTGCACAGGATCAGGCGGATCGGCCCCGGCGCCGCGGCGACCACCGCGTCGACGTGCGCCTCGATCGCGGGGCCCGGGTCGATCACCGCGACCCCGGTCGAGGCGTTGCCGACGAGATAGGTGTTGGTGCCCGGCCCGGTCATCATCCCGGGATTGGCCGCGGTGACGCGCACAATGCGCTCCGAGAGGCGCACCGGCACGCCGGGCACGATCTCGCAGGAGGCGACGCCCTCCCCGCCGGATCGAGCTTGCACACCTCAGCGTAGGCGAAGTCTCCGGGAACAGCACGCGCGGGCCCGCGCGGCTCTCGGCTCGGCGCGGCGCCATCAGCGGCAGCGGCCGCTCCGAGCGCGCGTGGGCGAGGATCTCGTCGACCGTGCGGAAGCGCGCCAGCGTCTCGAGCGTCTTGATGGTGGGATAGAGCAGGTCGAGCTCGCCGCGACGGTTGCGCGCCAGCGCGGTCGCCGGCGCGAGCCAGTCGTGATGCATCAGTTCGGCGCCGTCGTGCTCGGCCACCTGCCGCTCCGGTGCGCGCGCGACGAAGAAGCGCGTGTCGAACCGCCGCGGCCGGCCGGCCTGCGTGATCCAGCGGTCGAGGTAGGCCATGCGGTCGGTGGCGAGCGTGAGCCGCGCGGCGCGCAGCATCTCGGCGAACCGCAGGCGCCCGCCGATCATCGCCCGCCGGGCCGCGGCGAGCTCCGCGCCGCGCTCGCGGTCGATCGTGAGCGGTGCGCCGGCCGCGTCGCAGGCGAGCAGAAGGCCCGCCTCCTCGAAGCACTCGCGCGCGGCGGCGATCCAGTAGGCGAGGCCGCCCTGCGGCACGCCAAGCGCGCGGCTCGCGTGCGCGTCGTCCAGGCCGCGGCACAGCCCGGCGAGCGCCGGGTCGTGGTCGGCCGCGTCGAGCGCACCGCCGGGGAAGACGTACGCGCCGCCGGCGAACGCCGCACCGTCGGTGCGCCTGAGCAGCAGCACCTCGCAGTGGGCGCGCGCATCGCGCAGCAGGACGAGCGTCGCAGCAGGACGCGGGACGACTGGCGCTGTCATTCGTGCCTCGAGTTCGGGCTCCTGGATCGGACGATGATGCACGACGCGACGCCGCCGTGCAGGACCGCGCACGCCGGTCGCCGGACGGCAGTCGCCGCGAGTGTGGCATCATCCGCCCCGCGCAGCGCTGCGCCCGAGCGGGCGCACGGCCCGACATCGCACGATCGGAGCAGACCATGTTGCAATTTCCGCCGGCGCTACTTGTCGCCCGCGTCGTTCGACGAGTGCCTGCTCGGCGAGAACGGGAGGCCGGGCCAGGCCACGGAGTCCCCGGGCGAGAAACCGAAGCGAGCCCGCGATGACCGACGCGGTCACCCTTACCGTCAACGGCAAGCGCCGCACGGTCCAGGCGCCGGAGACGACCCCGCTCGTCCATGTCCTGCGAAACGAGCTCGGGCTGAAGGGTACGCGGTTCGGCTGCGGCGCCAACCAGTGCGGCGCGTGCCACGTGCTGCTCGACGGACGCTCGGTGCCCGCCTGCGACACGCCGCTCTGGGCGGCGGCCGGGAAGCACGTCGTCACGGTCGAGGGGCTCGCGACGCCGGAGCGGCCGCACCCGCTGCAGCGCGCGCTGATCGAGGAGCAAGCCGGCCAGTGCGGCTTCTGCCTCTCCGGCATCCTGATCAGCGCCGCGGCGCTGCTCGAGCACAACACCGCACCCACCGAAGCGGACGTGCGCACCGCGCTCGACCGGCACCTGTGCCGCTGCGGCGCGCACAACCGCATCGTGCGCGCGGTGCTGCGCGCGGCAAGGCAGCGCGCATGAGCACCGCGGAGGTGAAGCTGCCCGGCAACCTGCAGACCAACCGCAGGCTGTCGCAGTGGGTAAGGGTCGAGCCCGCCGGGACGGTGGCGGTCTCGTCGGGCAAGGTCGAGATCGGCCAGGGCATCCTGACCGCGCTCGCGCAGATCGCCGCCGAGGAGCTCGACATCGGGCTCGCACGGATCCGCATGGTCCCGGCGACGACCGCCGCGAGCCCGGACGAGGGCGTCACGTCCGGCAGCCTGTCGGTCCAGGATTCGGGCGCCGCGATCCGCCAGGCATGCGCGGAGACCCGCGCGATCTACCTCGCCGAGGCGGCGGCCGAGCTCGGCGTCGGCGCCGAGGCGCTGCGCATCGAGGACGGCGCGATCATCGCCGCCAACGGCCGGCGCACGAGCTACTGGGCGCTTGCCGACGACGCCCTGCTCGACCGCGAGGCGACCGGCCAGGTCGCGCCGAAGCCGCCGAACGCGTACCGCACGGTCGGCCGCCCGGCCCCGCGGCTCGACCTTCCGGACAAGGTGCTCGGCCGGCCGCGCTTCATCCATGACCTCGAGCTGCCCGGCATGCTGCACGGGCGCGTGGTGCGCCCGGCTTCGCGCGGCGCGCGCCTCGTCGCGGTCGACGAGGCGCCGGTGCGCGCGCTACCTGGCGTGGTGGCACTGGTGCGCGACGGCAGCTTCCTCGGCGTGCTCGCCGAGCGCGAGGCGCAGGCGATCAAGGCCGCGGAGACCCTCGCCGCGCATGCGGACCTGGGAGGAGCGCGACACGCTGCCCGACCGCGGCGCGCTCGCGGACTGGCTGCGCTCGGCCGAGCGCGAGACCAAGGTGATCGAGGAGCGCGCCGCCGGGTCGCGTCCGGCGCGCACTCTCTCGGCGAGCTTCACACGGCCGTACACCGCGCATGCCTCGATCGGCCTGTCGTGCGCGATCGCGCACTGGACCGCGCCCGGCGCGCTGGCGGTCTGGACTCACAGCCAGGGCATCTACAATCTGCGCGCGGATCTCGCGCTCACGCTCAAGCTGCCACCGGCGGCGATCACGGTGCAGCATGCCGAGGGCGCCGGCTGCTACGGCCACAACCCGGCCGACGACGTGGCGCTCGATGCCGCGCTGCTCGCGCGCGCGGCCGGCGGGCGCCCGGTCCGCGCGCAGTGGTCGCGCGCCGACGAGCTCGCCTGGGAGCCGCACGGTCCGGCGATGGTGGTGGACGTGAGCGCCGGGCTGGACGCCGAGGGCCGCGTCGTGCAGTGGGTGCTCGAGAACTTCTCGAACGGCCACACTTCGCGCCCCGGGCGCGCCGACCAGCCGACGCTGCTCGCCGCCCGGCACCTCGCCGAGCCCTTTGCCGCACTGCCGGCGGTCAATCCGCCGATGCCGGGCGGCGGCCAGGAGCGTAACGCCGTGCCGCTCTACGATTTCCCCGGCCGGCGCATCACCTGCCACCGCGTGCTCGAGATGCCGCTGCGCACCTCGGCGCTGCGCGCGCTCGGCGCCTTCGCGAACGTGTTCGCGATCGAGTCGTTCATGGACGAGCTCGCGGCGGCGGCCGGAAAGGACCCGCTCGAGTACCGCCTGATGCACCTCGCGGACCCGCGCGGCCGCGCGGTGATCGAGGCGGCCGCGAAGCGCGCCGGCTGGTCCGGCCATCGCAAGGCCGAGGGCCGCGGCCTCGGCATCGGGTTCGCGAAATACAAGAACCTCGGCGCCTACTGCGCCGTGGTGGCCGAGGTCGAGGCCGAGCGGGAAATCCGCGTCCGCAAGCTCACGATCGCAGCCGACGTCGGGCTCGCGGTGAACCCCGACGGCGTCGCGAACCAGATCGAAGGCGGAGCGGTCCAGGCGGTGAGCTGGACGCTGAAGGAGGCGATCCCCTTCGACCGCCGGCGCGTCACCATCGCGGCGTGGGAGGACTACCCGATCCTGCGCTTCCCCGAGGTGCCGGCGGTGGAAGTCGAGCTCCTGAACCGGCCCGAGGAGCGCGCGGTCGGCGCCGGCGAGGGAGCGCAAGGCCCGACCGCGGCGGCGATCGGCAACGCGGTGTTCGACGCACTCGGCGTGCGCGTGCGCGACCTGCCGATCACGCCCGAGCGCATCATCGCGGCGATGGCCTGAGCGCGCGCCACCGCGCGCGCGCCACGCGGCGCGATCGGACAGGTCCGCAGCAGCGGCGTCAAATGGCAAACCCCGGATTGCACGGTGTCTTTCCCTACCTCGTCTCGCCGATCGACGCGTCCGGCGCGGTGTTGACCGGCGTACTCGCACGCCTGTGCGAGGATCTCGTCGCGGCCGGCGTGCACGGCCTCACGCCGCTCGGCTCGACCGGCGAGTTCGCCTATCTCTCGTGGCCGCAGAAGCGGCGCATCGTCGAGACCGTGGTCGAGGCGGCGCGCGGGCGCGTGCCGGTGGTGGCGGGCGTCGCCGCAACCACCGTCGCCGAAGCCGTGCGGCAGGCGCGCGAGCTCGAGGCGCTCGGCTGCGACGGCATTCTCGCGATCCTCGAGGCCTACTTCCCGGTGCCGGACGACGGCGTGTACGGGTACTTCGCGGCGATCGCGCAGGCGGTGTCGCTGCCGGTCGTGCTCTACACCAACCCGAACTTCCAGCGCTCGGACTTGAGCCTGCCGGTGATCGAGCGCCTGAGCCACGTGCCGAACGTCCGCTACATCAAGGACGCCTCGTTCAACACCGGCCGGCTGCTGTCGATCGCCAATCGCGTGGGCGACCGGATGAAGGTGTTCGCCGCCTCTGCGCACATCCCCGTCTGCGTGATGCTGATCGGCGGCGTCGGCTGGATGGCGGGACCTGCATGTCTCGCACCGCGCCAGAGCGTCGCGCTCTACGACCTCTGCCGGCGCGCCGCCTGGGACGAGGCGATGGCGCTGCAGCGGCGGCTCTGGGACCTGAACCAGGCCTTCGCCAGGTACAACCTTGCCGCCTGCATCAAGGGCGGCCTCGAGCTGCAGGGCTACGCGGTCGGCGCGCCGCTCGCACCGCAGGCGCCGCTTCCGCCCGAGGGCCGTGAGGAGCTCCGACGCGCGCTGGCGGCGGTCGGCGCGCTGTAGGCACTCGCCCGGTGCGGTCCGCCCGCAGATGGGCTAAGCTGGCCTGTGCGCCCGGCGAGCGTGGTCGGGCTCTGGGCAGGAGCGCTCCGCCGCGCGTCCGCAAACGGGTTCCAATGACCGTCGCTCGATTGGCAAGACGCGGTCGGCTGGCCGCGCCCGCGCTCTTCCTGTTCCGCGAAGGCCGCCGCGAGAACGCGCCGATGGTCGAGCGCGCCGAGGGCCTCAGCGACGACGACCTGCGTCGCTTCTCGCGCCGGCTCGCCGGACTGCCACCGCCGGCACCGCCGCCGGAAGCGCCCGACCCCGGGCGCTTCGCGCGCGGCCGCGCGCTTGCCGGCGAACGGCACTGCCCGGTCTGCCACAACCCGGATTTTTCCGGTCGCGAGCAGATGCCGCGCCTCGCGCACCAGCGCGAGGACTACCTGCTGAAGGCGCTGCGCGACTTCAGGCGCGGCACCCGCATCGGCTACGGCGGTGCGATGGCGAGCGAGCTCGCGGGGCTCGCCGAAGCCGAACTCGCCGATCTCGCCCACTACCTCGCGCACTTCGCGCAGCCGTCCGGCCCGAATGCCGGGATGGCCGGGGCCCGGTAGCGCGCAATGCCCACCGCGCCGCGACGTCGGATCCTGCCGCCGGCCACGGCGCTGGCGCTCGCGGCGCCCGGTATGGCGGTCGATGCGCTCGCCCAGCAGGCGGGCGAGCGTCCGCCCACGCTGCCGGCCGTCGTGGTCACGGCGACGCGCGAGGCGCAGTCGAGCTTCGACCTGCCGATGGCGATCGACGCGGTGGGCCGCGAGCGGATGACGGACGAACGCCCTGGCGTCGGTCGCGCGCTTCGACACCGACGGCTACCGGCAGTGGAGCAGCGCGCGCAAGGATCAGCGCAACGCCAGGCTCCGCTACGCCGATGCGAGCGGCGGCGCGTGGACGTTCGTCGCGAACGCGCTCGACGAGGGTGGCGTCAAGGCGCTCGTGGGCGACGATGGCGAGCTCGCCGCGGCCGTGTTCGACATCGACACGCGCGACGAGATCGTCGTCGACACGAGCATCGGCGGCCGCACGACCTACCGCAACGCCAGCGCGACGCGCCGGCGCGGCGTCGAGCTCGCGTACTCGGCGCGGCTAGCCGCCAGCGTCAACGTGTACTTCTCCGCGACTTGGCTCGACGCCAGGTTCAGGGATGCGTTCGTTGGCGCGGCCGGCCCGGTGGCCGCGGGCAATCGCCTGCCGGGCGTGCCAAGGTACACGATCGCCGCCGAGGCGACCTGGCGGCACGCGTCGACCGGCTTCGGCGCCGGCGTCGAGGCGCGCTGGAACGCGAAGGTCTGGGTCGACGACCGCAACACCGAGGCGGCGGCGGACTACTTCGTGGCGAACCTGCACGCCGGCTTCGAGCAGCGCGCCGGGCGGTGGCGCCTGCGGGAGTTCGTGCGCGTGGACAACGTGCTCGGCCGCGAGTACGTCGGCGCGGTGTACGTCAACGAATGCAACGGCCGCGATTTCGCACCGGCGCCGGAGCGCGCGTTCGTCTTCGGCCTGAGTGCGGCGTACGCGTTCGGCTCCTGAGGCCACCTGGAACCGGACGGCAACAATCTGAAACATTCGCCCATCGCAGCAGCAAATCTCCCGAAACATACTGCGGCTAGGATCTCTCCGCTCGAGCTCGACGGGCTCGATCGATCCCCACCGAAAGAGGAGACCTCGATGACCGCAGCAGCAGAAAAGCAGATCGACAACGGCGTCAACGTCACGGCACTGCTCGGCGCCCGCGAGGCGCTGACGGCCGCCCCGGAAGCGGCGAAGTTCAATTGGCGCGCGACGTGCAAGTGGGTGAACGGCACCCACAGCCGTACCAGCGTCAAGGGATTCTTCGGCCTCGGCCAGGAGCAGAGCCACAAGACCGAGTTCAGCTTCGACGTCGACCATCCCGAGATCTTCGCCTCGGAGGACCGCGGCGCGACGCCGGTCGAGCTCGTTCTCACCGGCCTCGCCGGCTGCCTCACCGCCGGCGTGGCGGCGATCGCCCAGCTGCGCAACATCCAGCTGAAGTCGGTCAAGGCGACGCTCGCGGGCGCGATGGACATCCAGGGCATCCTCGGCATCGACAGCGACGTGCGCAACGGCTTCGAAGGCATCTCCGTCAAGTTCGACATCGACGCCGACGCGAGCCGCGAGGAGATCGAGGCGTTGGTCGCGCAATCGCAGAAGCGCTCGGCGGTGTTCGACATCGTCACCAATCCGACCAACGTCTCGGTCTCGGTCAACTGAGCCGCGCAGCGCGAAGGAAACGCTCCCGATGCGCACGACCGTCGTCGTCATCGGCGCGGGCCACGCCGGGCTCGCCATGAGCCGCTGCCTCACCGAGCGCTCGATCGGCCACGTGGTCCTCGAGCGCGGTGAGGTGGCGAACTCGTGGCGGACCGAGCGCTGGGACTCCGCTCAGGCTGCTTACCCCGAACTGGCAGAGCCGCCTGCCCGGCTACCGGTACCAGGGCGATGAGCCGGACGGCTACCGCACCATGGCGGAGACGGTCGCGTACATCGCGCGCTACGCCGAAGTGATCGCCGCGCCGCTGTGGGCGCGCACGACGGTGACCTCCGTGCGCCACAGCGGCGACGGCTACGCCGTCGTCACCAACCAGGGCGAGTGGCGATGCCGCGCGGTCGTGATCGCATCGGGCGCGTGCAACGTCGCGAACGTGCCGGCGCTCGCCGCGGCCGTGCCCGCGTCGGTCACTGCCGTCACGCCGCTCGAGTACCGCAACCCGGACCAGCTCGCCGACGGCGGCGTGCTCGTCGTCGGCGCGGCGGCAACCGGCGTGCAGCTCGCCGACGAGATCCATCGCTCCGGCCGGCCGGTGACGCTCGCAGTCGGCGAGCACGTGCGCGTGCCGCGGCGGTACCGCGGGCGCGACATCCAGTGGTGGATGGACGCCTCCGGCGTGCTCGACGTGCGCTTCGACGAGGCCGACGATCTCGCACGGGCGCGCAACCTGCCGTCGCTGCAGCTCGCGGGCTACCCGGATCGCCGCGCGGTCGATCTGAGCGCGCTGTCCTCCCGCGGGGTGAGGCTCGTCGGCCGGCTGGCCGGTATCCGTGACGGGCGCGCTCAGTTTTCCGGCTCGCTGCGCAACCATGCGGCGCTCGCCGACCTCAAGATGAACCGGCTGCTTGCGGCGATCGACGAATGGGCGGCGCGTGCCGGGCTCGACGGCGCGGTCTCGCCGCCCGAGCGCTTCGCGCCCACGGCGATCGCGACCTCGCCGCCGCTCACGCTCGATCTCGCCTCGGGCGAGATCCGCACCGTCGTCTGGGCGACCGGGTTCCGTCCGGACTATTCCTGGCTCGACGTGCCGGTGCTCGACCGCAAGGGCCGCATCCGGCACGCGGGCGGCGTCGTAGAGTCGCCCGGCATGTACCTGATGGGCGCGCAGTTCATGCGCCGCCGCAAGTCCGCGCTCATCGACGGCGCCGGAGACGATGCGCGCGAGCTCGCGGCGCACCTCGCGGCGTATCTCGCCGGGCGACACGCCGAGGCCCGCGCCCGGCGCGACGCGCCGAGCGGACCGGGCCTGCGGCCGGCAGCGGCTACGCTGTAGGCGGCGCGCTCCGCCTCAGGCAGCGCTGCTCTTCGGAATGAACTTCAGCGCAACGCCGTTGTTGCACCAGCGCTCGCCGGTGGGCGGCGGTCCGTCCTTGAACACGTGGCCGTGGTGCCCGCCGCAGCGCGCGCAGTGGTACTCGGTGCGCGGCAGGATCAAGAGGTAGTCGGTCTTGGTCTCGAACACGCCCGGGATCGTCGTGAAGAAGCTCGGCCAGCCGGTGCCGCTGTCGTACTTCATCGCGGAGGTGAAGAGCGGCAGGTCGCAGCCGGCGCAGGCGTACACGCCCGGCCGCTTCTCGTCGTTCAGCGCGCTCGTGCCGGCGCGCTCGGTGTCTTCCTTGCGCAGCACGCGGTAGGCCACGCCGTCGAGCCGCTTGCGCCACTCGGCGTCGGAGAGCTCGAGCTTGTCGGCGGGCGAAGGTACCCCTACGCCCTCGGCGAGCAGCGCTTTCCAGCTCTCTTGCAGCATCCTGATCGCTCCCATGTCGGCGGGCGGCGCGGCCCCGCCGCGTGTGGACAGCATCCCGAGCGCGGCGCAGACGAACAACCCCCTGCAGCGCTTCGCGTCGCTTCATACCCACCTCCGGCCCGGTAAACGCTGCACGCCGTTGAGACCGCGCCGGCGGCGGGAAATTCCCGCGCATGGCGGGTCCGCCGGGCGGGCGAGTCCCGGCCCCGGGCGATCGCGCCGGCCGCGCGGCCGCGCCGCCCTTCCTTTCGCCGGCGCCGCGTGCTATCAATCGACCGGGCCGGCGGCGCCGACGCGGTCGCGACGCGCCGCCCGCCCAGGCGCGCGCCGCCCGCCGGCGCGCCACCCCACCGAGGAGACCACACCATGAAGCTCTACTACCATCCGGTGTCGACGACGAGCCGCATCGCGTGGCTCGGCGCCGAAGCGCTCGGCCAGAAGTGCGAGCTGCAGATCGTCGATCTCATGACCGGCGAGCACATGAAACCGCCCTACGCCGACATGAACCCGAACAAGCTGGTGCCGCTGCTCGAGGACGGCGATTTCCGTCTCTCCGAGAGCGCGGCGATCCTGCGCTACCTCGCCCGCAAGTCCAAGTCGCCGGCTTATCCGTCCGAGCTCCAGGCGCGCGCGCGCGTCGACGAGATGATGGACTGGTTCAACAGCAACATCTACCGGGACCTTGCCTACGGTCTGGTCTATCCGCAGGTCTTCCCGACCCATCAGCGTCCGACCGAGGAGCTGCAGCGGGGCACGCTCGCTTGGCACAAGGAGCGCACCGGGAGCTGGCTGAAAATCCTCGACGAGAAGCTGATCGGGCCGAACAAGGCCTACCTCACCGGCGACGCGCTCTCGATCGCCGACTTCCAGGGCGCCGAGATGATCGGGCTCGGCGAGATCATCCGCTGCGACTACGCGAAGTATCCGAACATCTCGCGCTGGATGAACCGCATGAAGACGCTGCCGAGCTGGGGCAAGGTGAACGAGGTGTTCTACGGCTTCGCCGCGTCGGTGAAGGACAGGCCTTTCGTGGCGGTCTGACCGGTCGCTTCTGCACCGGCATCGGGCGCGCGCATCGCCTCGCGCATGCGCGCGCCGCAGCGTCGTCCCCGAGCGTGCGGCCGCGATGCGCCGGGCGCCGCGCGCTGCCGGCGGCCCGTGCCGCGCCTTGCCGCTCATCGACCCGGAGCGTCGAGCGCCGCGAGCGCGGCAGCGGCGATCGAGCGCGCATCGACGCCGAAGAAGCCGCGCAGGGCGGTGCGCGTGTCGCTGCGTCCGAAGCCGTCGGTGCCGAGCGCGACGCAGCGGCGGCCGGCCGGCATCCACGGCCGGACGAGGTCGGCGACCGCGCCGACGTAGTCGCTCGCGGCAACGATCGGGCCTGCGGTGCCCGCGAGGCAGTGGTGGATCCACGGCCGTCGAGCCGCCCCGCCCGCTTGCGCGGCCCCTCCTCCTTGGCCGGAAGGAGATGGTCTTTCTGCCGACCCTCGCGCTTCCAGGGACGCAAGGGACGGGCTTGCTGCCGATGGTCTCGCTTCGCGCACGGCGGCGGTCGCGCCGTCGGCGAGCAGTCCGTCCCAGCGCAGCTCGCTCCAGCTCGTGACGCTCCACACGTTCGCGGCGATGCGGTGCTCGCGCTCGAGCAGCGCAGCCGCGGCGAGACACTCGCGCAGGATGGTTCCCGAGCCGAGCAGCTGCACCGCCGCGCCGTCGCGCCTCTCGAGAAGGTACATGCCGCGCAGGATGCCTTCGGCGGCCGCAGCGTCGGACGGCATGCCGGGATGCGCGTAGTTCTCGTTCATCACGGTGACGTAGTAGAAGACGTCCTCCTGCGCCTCGAGCATGCGGCGCATGCCGTCTTGCAGGATCACCGCGAGCTCGTGGCCGAAGCACGGATCGTAAGCGCGGCACGTGGCGATGGTCGAAGCCCACAGCTGGCTCGTCCCGTCCTGGTGCTGCAGACCCTCGCCGGCGAGCGTGGTGCGCCCGGCGGTCGCGCCGAGGAGGAAGCCGCGCGCGCGCTGGTCGGCCGCCGCCCAGACGAGGTCGGCGACGCGCTGGAAGCCGAAGCACGAGTAGAAGATGTAGAAGGGCAGCATCGGCACGCCGTGCGCGCTGTAGCTCGTCGCCGCCGCGATCCAGGAGCTGATCGCCCCCGCCTCGGTGATGCCCTCCTCGAGGATCTGGCCTTCCCGCGCCTCCTTGTAGTACAGCAGCTCGTCGTGGTCCTCCGGCTCGTAGAGCTGCCCGAGCGAGGAGTAGATCCCGACCTGCCGGAACAGCGTCTGCATGCCGAACGTGCGCGCCTCGTCGGCGACGATCGGCACGACGTGCGGCCCGAGGACGCGGTCGCGCAGGCACTGGGCGAGGAACTGCACGAAGGCGGTCGTCGTCGAGTGCTCGCGCTCGTGCGAGCCTTCGAGCAGCTTCGCGAACGTCGCGCGCGGCGGCGCAGCGAGCTTGGGCGCGGCGCTCGAGCGCGCCGGGAGATAGCCGCCGAGCGCCGCGCGGCGCGCATGCAGGTAGCGCATCTCCGGGCTGTCCTCGGGCGGCTTGTAGAACGCGAGCTCGTGCACCTCACGGTCGCCGAGCGGCAGCGCGAACCGGTCGCGGAACGCGAGGAGCGCCTCGTCCTCGAGCTTCTTCTGCTGGTGCGCGCCCATCTTGCCCTGGCCCCAGTGGCCCATGCCATAGCCCTTCTTGGTCTGCGCGAGGATCACGGTCGGCTGGCCGCGGTGGGCGACCGCCGCGGCGTAGGCCGCGTAGATCTTGATCGGGTCGTGGCCGCCGCGGTGCAGGCGGTCGATGTCGTCGTCGGACAAGTGCGCGACGATCGCCCGCAGCTCGGGATACTTGTTGAAGAAGTGCTCGCGATTGAAGCGGCCGTCGGTCGCGGCGTACTTCTGGAACTCGCCGTCGACCGTCTCGTGCAGGCGCTTGACGATCACGCCCTCCGCGTCGCGCGCAAAGAGCGGATCCCAGTCCGAGCCCCACAGCACCTTGATCACGTTCCAGCCGGCGCCGGCGAACAGGCCCTCGAGCTCCTGAATGATCGACCCGTTGCCGCGCACCGGGCCGTCCAGGCGCTGCAGGTTGCAGTTGACGACGAAGATCAGGTTGTCGAGCCCCTCGCGCGCGGCGAGCGAGAGCCCGGCGAGCGACTCCGGCTCGTCCATCTCGCCGTCGCCGACGAACGCCCACACCTTGCGCGTGCGCGTGGCGAGGATCGCGCGGTTCTCGAGGTAGCGCATGAAGCGCGCCTGGTAGATCGCCTGGATCGCGCCGAGCCCCATCGAGCCGGTCGGGAACTGCCAGAACTCGGGCATCAGCCACGGATGGCAGTACGACGAGAGGCCGCGGCCCTGGTGCGCGGACCCGGCGGCGGCCTCCGGCGCGGGCGCGGCACCGGCCGGCCCGACCTCGCGCCGGAAGCTCGCGAGCTGAGCCTCCGTGAGCCGCCCCTCGAGGAACGCGCGCGCATAAACGCCGGGCGCGGCGTGCGGCTGGAAAAACACGAGATCGCCCCCGCCGGGGCCGGGGGAGCCCTTCCCCTCTCCCGCGGTGCCCGCGCGGAAGAAATGGTTGAACCCCACCTCGAAGAGATCGGCGATCGAGGCGTAGGTGGCGATGTGGCCGCCGAGCTCGGGGTACGCTCGGTTCGCGCGCACTACCATCGCCAGCGCGTTCCAGCGCACCGCCGCGCCGATGCGGCTCTCGACCTCCAGATTGCCCGGGTACTGCGGCTGCTCGGCGAGCCCGATGGTGTTGCAGTACGGTGTGTTGAGCACCGGCGGCATCGGCACGCGCAGCGCCCGCGCGCGGTCGAGCAGCTGGCGCAGGATGAAGGTCGCGCGCTCCGGACCTTCGGCGGCGACCAGCGCGTCGAAGGCCTCGAGCCACTCCTTCGTCTCGGCCGGGTCGTCGTCCTGCGGCGTCACGCGCGACCAAGCCTGCGGGCTGATCGACCAGGAAGTGGGATCGTCTAGGTCGGCCATCGCTCTTTCTCCTGTCCGCACGGCGCCGGCAGCGCGGCGCCGCGCGCCGGGTCAGCGGCGCTTCGCGCCCGCGCGGCGCTGCGCGGGGGCCTTGCGCGTTGCCGCGCGCGCCGCCGGCCTGCGCTTGGCCGGTGCCGTGCGCTTCGCCGCCGCATCGCGCCTGCTCGCCGCCTTCGGATTGGCCGTGACCACGTACTCGGGCGCGCTGTAGATCCAGTCGAGCGCCTGGTGATAGCTCGCCGGCGTGCGTGCGCGATAGATCTCGTTCCGCACCAGGCGCGCCACGCCGTCGGCGTGGAACAGGTGTCCGAGCATGATCGCCGAGAGCTGCACGCGCGCGGTGCGCACGAGCCGCAGCGACTGGTAGCGCTCGAATGCGGCGGCGAAGTCGCCATCCGCCTCGTCGGTCGCCACCGCGAGGCACATCGCGTCCTCGAGCGCCATGCAGGCGCCCTGCGCCATGTACTGCAGCATCGGGTGCGCCGCGTCACCGAGCAGCGTCACCGGGCCGTCGGTCCAGTTCGGCACCGGCGGTCGGAACCGCAGCATCCAGCGCCGGAAGACCGTCGGCGTGCGCATCAGCCGCATCGGCAGCGCGCAGTTCTTCGCGAAGAGCGGCAGCACCTCCTCGGGCGCGGCCTCCTCGTTGTGCCCGCCCATCGCGGCGTCGCGCACCACGGTCGCCACCAGGTTGAAGAGCTTCCAGCCGCGCAGCGGGTAGTGGACGATGTGCGTGTTCGGCGCCGCCCACAGCGTCGCCGCGGCCCAGCGCAGCGCCTTCGGCATGTCCCCGGCCGGCAGCACGGCGCGGTAGCACATGTGGCCGGAGGCGGGCGGATCGCCGTCGCCGACGATGCGCGCACGCACTTTCGAGTAGAGGCCGTCGGCGCCGACCAGCGCCGCTGCGGCGATGCGCTCGCCGCCCTCGAGCGCCACGCTCACCCCGCGGTTGTCCCGGTCGAAGCCGGTCACCTTGGCGCGCGTGCGCAGCTCGACCGCCGGGATCGCCCGGCAGCCCTCGAGCAGCGCGCCGTGGATGTCTGCGCGGTGGATCACCGCGTACGGATTGCCGAAGCGCCGGCGGAACCCCGCGTCGATCGGGATGCTGATCACCTCCTCGCCCGAAACACCGTCCATCATCAGCAGGCGCTCGATGAACACCGCGTCGCGCTTGACCAGCCCGCCGACGCCGAGCGCGTCGAACACGTGGAACGCGTTCGGCCCGAGCTGGATGCCGGCGCCGAGCTCGCCGAACTCCTGCGCCTGCTCGAGCACCGTCACGCGAAAGCCGCGCTGGGCGAGCCCGAGTGCGCAGGCGAGCCCGCCGATCCCGCCACCGGCGATCACCACGGGACGCGCGTTGCGTGGGCTGCGGCTCATCTCGCTCTCCTGTCGCGGCCACGCCCGGCAGCGGACGGGGCATACTGCCCGCGCGCCTTGCGAACGCGGCAGGCTAGAACCTATCTCAAAACGCGGTCACGGTGGTGAAAGCGCGCATCCGCAAAGCCCGGGCGGGACGGGCGGGATGCCCCCGCGCCGCCGCTGAGCTCCGGCGTGTTGCGCTGCGCGCCAGGGGCGGCGTGCCGCGGGTTCGTACGACCATTCTCGCCCGCAAGCGCGCCGCGACGGCTTCCAGATTGATCTCGAGCCTACCGGGGCCCGCGCCGCCGCGCTGGCGGGCCGTCGGGCGCCCGCAGCAGGCCGGGTCCGAGCTGCTTGATCAGCTCGAGCGTGCGCCGCACGAGCGGCGTGGTCGGGCGCTGGGCGGAGATCGCGAGCGCAAGCACGGTGCGCAGGCGCGGCTCGACGATCGGCCGCGCGTCGAACGTGCGGCGCAGATTGTCCGCGCGCACCGCGTTCAACGGCAGCACCGCGTGGCCGTAGCCCTGGTGCACCAGGTCGAGAATCGCCGGCACGCCGTCGATCTCCAGCGCCACGTGCGCCTTCAGGCCGAGGTTGGCGAGCACCGTTTCGACCTGCATGCGGAACGCATTCGGCCGGCTCGGGATGATCAGCGGGTACTGCGGCAGCTCGCGCAGCCGCACTCCGGAGCGTCTGGCGGCTGTGCGCGGCGCGGCGCCGATCAGGTAGAGCTGCTCCTCGAGAAGCGGAATGATGTCGAGCGCCGGCGAGGGCACCGGGTTGTACAGCAGTGCGAGGTCGACCCGCCCGGTCAGCAGCCACTCGGTGACGTAGGTCGTGAGGCCCTCGACGATGCCCAGCGCGGCACGCGGCAGCCGCGCCTGGAATGCGGCCACCAGCGGCACCGTGAGCATCTTGCCGACGCTCGGCGGCACCCCGATCGCGACGCGCCCGACCGGCGCGCCCTTCACGTCCTCGAGCTCCGCGCGCGCGCGCTCCACCTGCTGCAGGATGCCGCGCCCGTGCGCGAGCAGGCGCTTGCCGGCCTCGGTCGGGCTGACCCCGCGGCCGTTGCGCAGCAATAGCGTCTGCTTCAGCTCGACCTCGAGGCTGCGCACCTGGCGGCTCAGCGCGGGCTGTGCGACCGAGAGCAGCGCGGCGGCCTTGGTGAAGCTGCCGAGCTCGGCGACGTGCACGAAATATTCGAGTTGCTTCAGATCCATGTCGGCCTAACGAACCTCCGCTCGGGAAGAACTTGTCTCAAGATCGCGGCCGTGCTCGTTGCGGAATTGGGGTCGTACGAACGACGGGCCCGAGGGAAGGGTCGCGACCCGTCCCTTCCCGACCGGGCCTTGTAGATCCCTGTCTCGCGACCGCACTTGTAGTTCGTGATTACTTCCGGTCGTCGTCGCACACGCGCGACTCCACGAAATCGAGGATTCCGTTCGCACTCGGTTCCCGCTTGCACGGGTATGACCATCTTCTGCCGCGTTTCCCGGCCGATCCGGCGGGCATGCATCCGCGCTTCTCCTGCCGCCAGCGGGACCGAAGCGCCCAGGCCGTGTCATCCGTTGCCGCCGTCAGAGCGCGCGCGTCGTGCCGTCGAAGAGCTCGTCTACGGCAAGACGACGCGGGATGAGCCGCTGCTGAACCGCGTAATCGACGATGAGCTCGAGGGCCGGCCTCACCGCCGCCGCCCCGAAGGGCAGCGGGTCGATGCCGCCGGCCGGGACACTCGCGCCGGCGCGCTTGCTCTCGAGCAGCAGCCGGTAGATCTCCCGCACCGCATCGGGACGCGACGCGGCGAGCGGGGCGCGTCACGACGACCATGTGATTGATCGGCACCGCGCCGTGCCGCGCGTACCAGTCCCGCGCCGCGGCGTCGGGGTCGGCGAAGACCGGCCGCAGCCCCGACGCGGCGGCGGGAGCCGCGCCGAGGACGGCGGCATCGAGCTCACCCGCGCGCAGCATCGCCTCGATCTCCTTCCCCGCGGGCGCCCGCTCCATTGCCGGCGGTTCGCGGTACTCGGCGACGTGTGCGTCCTCGAACGTCACCCAGTGCACACGGTCGAGCTCGACGCCGTGATCGTTCGCGAGGATTCCCCGGATCCAGGCGACGGTCGTCACCGACGGCGAGCGGATGCCGACGCGCCGCCCGGCAAGGTCCGACGGCGCCAGCGGCCCGCGTGCCGGGTCGTGCACGAGATAGGCGTGCGGGAACCGTCCAAGCACCACCGCCGGCAGCAGCACGAGCGGCTTGCCGAACGCGCGCGCCTGCAGGTAGGTCACGATCGCGAGCTCGGCGACCTCGAACGCCGCCTCGCGCACGACCTGCTTGAATGCGCGGTTAGGCACCTTGACGTCGGCGAAATCCAGGCGCAGGCGCGCCGGCGCAATCGCGCCCTGCCTGAGCGCGCGGGTGCCGGGATAGTCGCCCAGAAGCGTGCGCAACGTGAGCTCTGCCGCGCTGCTCATCGAAATGCTCCCGGTTGGTCGGCGAACGCCCGCGGCGCGGGGCGCGTGCCGCGATTGTGGCGCAGACGGGCGCACTGAGCTAGTCCGAATCGCTATATCAGCTAGTCTTGTAATGCCATTCCATTCTATGTCGATCGCAGCGAAACTACCGCGGGTCGAGCGCGCGGGCACGCCGGCAGGAGTCGTTCGTTTCGGCGCGTGCGGTCCCCGCGCATGAACTTTCGGAGGTGGAGATGGCAAGCGAAGCGATGGTGCGGGTCGCCGCCGATGACGGTTTCTCGTTCGACGCCTTCGAGGTCTCGGCGGACGGCACCAGCACGGGCGGCGTGGTGATCGTGCAGGAGATCTTCGGCCTGACCGACCAGCTGAAGGCGGTGGCGCGCTTCCTCGCGCGCGAGGGCTTCGACGCGATCGTGCCCTCGCTGATGGACCGGGCGTCGCCCGGCACGGTGGTGCCGTTCGACCAGCCCGACCGCGGCCGCGAGCTCATGATGAGCATCCCGACCGAGAAGATCGTGCGCGACATCGCCGCGGCCGCCCGCAGGATCGATCGCGGCCGCGGCGCGTCGCTGGTCGGCTTCTGCCTCGGCGGCGGCCTCGCGCTGCGCGCCGCGTCCGAGGTGCCGCTGACGAGCGCAGTGTCGTACTACGGCACGCGGCTCGGCATGTTCCTGGAAAAGTCGCCGAAGTGTCCGATGCTGTTTCACTTCGGCGCCACCGACTCGCATTCGCCGCCCGAGCTGATCGAGCAGGTGAAGAAGGCCATCCCCGCGGCCGAGACCCACATCTACCAGGCCGGTCACGCCTTCGCGAACGACGCGCGTACGACGTACGTGAAGGAGGCCGCCGAGACCGCGGATGCGCGCACGCTCGCCTTCCTGCGCCAGATGCACCGCAAGTGAGGCAGCCCGCGCGTCCGTCGCACGCCCGTAGACCGAGGTGACACGCATGCCAGCCGCTCCGAAGCCGCCCACCGATGTCGAAGCATTCCGCAAGCTCGCGCCGCCGGTCGGGCTGCCGTTCGAGATCCGCAAGATCGGCCACATCGCGCTGCGCGCCACCGACCTCACGCGGTCGGTGAACTTCTACACGCAGGTGCTCGGCTTCCGCGTCTCGGACGTCTACCCCGAGGACATGGTCCCGGGCGGCATGGTGTTCATGCGCTGCAACCGTGACCATCACGGAGTGGCGCTGGTCGGCGGCATCACCGAGCGCCCGAGCCAGCGCGAGCTGCACCACTTCGCTTTCGAGGTGGCGACGCTCGACGAGGTCTTCCGTGCGAGAAAGCACCTGCGCGAGCACGACGTCCCGATCGTGTTCGAGGGCCGGCGGCGCGCCGGCGTGCAGATCGCGGTCGAGTTCGAGGACCCCGACGGGCACCAGCTCGAGATCTACTGGGGGCTCGACCAACTCGGCGAGAACGATCTCGCGCGGCCGAAGAGCGAGTGGCGCTGGGCGCACTCGCTCGAAGACGCGATCGCCTCCCATCCGCCGGGACAGAACCCGGTGCTGGCCGATCCGTCGCTTGCCGAGAAGAAGGCGTGACCGGCGCGCGAGCGAGCAAGCAGGAGCAGGCAATGGCCGCAGACACGACCAGGACCGCACTCGTGGTGAGCGCGCATTCGGCGGACTTCGTGTGGCGCGCGGGCGGCGCGATCGCGCTCTACACGAGCCGCGGATGGCGGGTGAAGATCGTGTGCCTCTCGTACGGCGAGCGCGGCGAGTCGGCAAAGCTGTGGCGCGAGCCGGGCATGACGCTCGACAAGGTGAAGCAGGCGCGCCACCGGGAGGCGCAGGCGGCCGCCGATGTCCTCGGCGGCGAGCTCGAGTGCTTCGATCTCGGCGACTACCCGATGCGAGTGCCCGACGAGGCGCTCTATCGCCTCGCCGACGTCTACCGCGAGCTGCAGCCGGAGTTCGTCCTGACGCACTCGCTGGAGGATCCGTATAACTTCGACCACCCGCTTGCGGCGCAGGTGGCGCAGGAGGCGCGCGTCATCGCGCAGGCGATGGGCCACAAACCCGGTGGAAGCGCGCTCGGCGCGCCGGGAGTGTTCCTGTTCGAGCCGCACCAGACCGAGCAGTGCAACTGGAAGCCGCAGGTCCTGATCGACATCACGCCGGTGTGGGAGAAGAAGCGCCAGGCCTTCGAGCTGATGGCCGCGCAGGAGTACCTGTGGGACTACTACACCCGCGTCGCGCTGAATCGCGGCGTGCAGGCCGCGCGCAACTCGAACAAGAAACACATCAAGTACGCCGAGGCCTACCAGCGCGTGTTCCCGCATGTGACCGAGGAGCTCTCGTGAGCACGATCGCGGTGCGCAACATCCGCCGCGCCGACCCGGCCGCGGTCGAGCGGCTCGCCGGCTTCGGTGTCGCCACGGTCCACGAGGCGCAGGGCCGCACCGGGCTGCTGCAGCCGTACCTGCGGCCGATCTACCCCGGTGCCGCCGCCTGCGGCACCGCGGTCACCGCGCTCGCGCATCCCGGCGACAACTGGATGCTGCACGCCGTCGCCGAGATGATCCGGCCCGGCGACGTGGTCGTCGTCGCGCTCTCGGCCGAGAACGCCGACGGCATGTTCGGCGAGCTCCTCGCCACCTCCTACCGGGCGCTCGGCGCGAAGGGGCTCGTGATCGACGCCGGCTGCCGAGACGTGCGCGGCCTCACCGAGATGGGTTTTCCGGTCTGGTCGCGCGCGGTCTCCGCGCGCGGCACGGTCAAGGCGACCCCCGGCGCGGTCAACGTTGCGGTCGTGTGCGCGGGCACGCTCGTCCGCCCGGGCGACGTCGTGGTCGCCGACGACGACGGCGTAGTCGTCGTGGCGCGCGAGGCCGCTGCCGAGGTCGCCGCAGCCGCTGCGGCGCGCGAAGCAAAGGAGGCGGCCGTGCGCGAGCGGCTCGCTGCCGGCGAGCTCGGCCTCGACCTCTACGGCATGCGCGAGAAGCTCGCGGCGGCCGGCCTGCGCTACGTGGACGAGCCGCCGCAGTGACCGGCGGCACCTGCTCTCAATCCGATCTCAATTGAAGGGAGGACGTATGAAACGCAACCTTGCGGGGCTCGTTCACTGGTGCGCCGCGCTCGCGTTTGCCGCGACGGCCGGCGGCGCCGCTGCCCAGAGTTATCCGACCAAGCCGATCAGGATCGTCGTGCCGTACGGTGCCGGCGGCGTCGCCGACATCTCGGCGCGCGTCGTGGCGCAGAAGATGACCGAGCAGATGGGTCAGCAGGTGCTGGTCGAGAACAAGCCGAGCGCGGGCGGCATCCTCGCCTCGGAGATGGTCGCAAAGGCCGCGCCCGACGGGTACACCCTGCTCTTCATCACCAACGGCAACGCGGTGAGCGAATCGCTGTTCAAGTCGCTGCCGTACGACTCGCTGCGCGATTTCGCGCCGGTGTCGACGGTCGGGTTCTTCGATTTCGTCTTCGTGACGAAGCCCGATTCGGACGTCAAGACGCTCGGCGACGTGATCGACCGCATGAAGGCGAATCCCGGGAAGATGAACATCGCGACCGTGTCGGTGGGCAGCGGCCAGAACCTCGCCGCCGAGCTCTTCCGCTCGATGGCGGGGGTCGATGCGCTGATCGTCCCGTACAAGGTCACCCCCGACATCGTCACGGCGGTGAAGTCGGGCGACGTACAGCTCGGGGTCGAGATCCTGGCGCCGGTGCTCTCGCAGATCAGGAGCGGCGGCTTGAAGGCGCTCGCGGTGGCGTCGTCGCGCCGGTCGTCGAGCCTCCCCGACGTGCCCACCGTCGCCGAGAGCGGCGTGGCCGGATACGAGGCCTCGTCGTGGAACGGCGTGGCGGCGCCGGCGAAGACCCCGGCTGCGATCGTGGCCCGACTGAACAAGGAGGTAAACGCCGCGGTCGCGTCGCCCGACGTGAAGAAGCGCCTGTCCGACCTCGGCATCGACCCGCGCGCGGGCACGCCGGAAGCACTGCGTAACCAGCTCGTGTCCGACATCGCCAAGTGGAAGGCGGTGATCGAGAAAGCGGGCATCCCCAAGCGGTGAGGCGCCGCAGCGAGTGAAGACCGCGCGCCCGCCGCTCGCCGAGCCGAGCAAGCCGGGCTACGCGCCGCCGCCGGGGGCGTGCGATGCGCACTGCCACGTCTTCGGGCCGCCCGTGAGGTTCCCGTACGCCGAGGGGCGGCCCTACACGCCGGGCGAGCCGGCGCCGAAGGAGCGCCTCGCGCGGCTGCACGCACACCTCGGCCTCTCGCGTGCGGTGATCGTGCAGGCGACCCCGCACGGCACCGACAACGGCGCGATGCTCGATGCGATCGCATCGAGCGACGGCGCCTACCGCGGCGTGGCGCTCCTCGCCGAGGACATCACCGACGCCGGGCTCGAGCGGTTGCACGCGGGCGGCGTGCGCGCCGCGCGATTCAACTTCGTGCGCCATCTCGGCGGCGCGCCCGACCCGGCCTACTTCGACCGCACGGTGGCGCGGGTCAAGGCGCTCGGCTGGCACGTCGAGCTGCACTTCGATGCCCATGACCTCGGCGCCTACGCCGAGCTGCTGCGCCGCATGCCGGTGCCCTACGTGATCGACCACATGGGTCGCGTGAAGTCGGCGGGCGGACTCGATCAGCAGCCGCTGCACAACCTGCTCGCGCTCCTGCGCGACGAGCGCGCGCACGTCAAGATCTCCGGCGCCGAGCGCGTCTCGGCGAGCGGCAGGCGGCCGTTCCACGACGCGATCCCGATCGCGCGCGCCATCATCGCGGCGGCGCCCGACCGCGTGCTGTGGGGGCACCGACTGGCCGCACCCGAACGTGCCGAACGACATGCCCGACGACGGCGAGCTCGTCGATCTGCTCGCGGCCTACTGCGACGACGAGGGTCTCAGACGCCGCATCCTGGTGGATAATCCGACGCGTCTCTACTGGGCCGACGCCGTCTGACGCCCGCGCCGCCGGCGCCTTCACGTCCCGGAGATTCCTGTGCTGAGCGCAGCATGGTTCGTACTCGGCTTGGTGACGCTCGTGGCCGGCGCGCAGCTGCTGGTGCGCGGAGCCGCGAAGCTCGCCCTGTCGCTCGCGATCTCGCCGCTGGTGGTCGGGCTGACGGTGGTCGCGTTCGGGACCAGCGCGCCGGAGCTCGCGATCTCGGTCCGCTCGGCGTGGGGCGGGCAAACCGATCTCGCGCTCGGCAACGTCGTAGGCAGCAACATCTTCAACGTGCTCGTGGTCCTCGGCGTGTCCGCGCTGATCGTGCCGCTCGTCGTCGCGCCGCAGGTGGTGCGCCAGGAGGTGCCGGTCATGCTCGGCGTCTCGCTCCTTCTGTTCGCGCTCGCGCTCGACGGGGAGCATCGGCCGCGTCGACGGCGCGCTGCTGGTCGGCCTGCTGGCGGCCTACACCGCGTTCCTCCTCTGGCAGAGCCGCCGCGAGAGCCGCGCGACGCGCGAAGCGTACGCCCACACGCTGGAGGGGGCGCCGGATCGGGCCTGGGACAGGCACTGGAGCGCGCAGCTCGGGCTGATCGCCGCCGGGCTCGCGCTGCTGGTCGCGGGCGCCGAATGGCTGGTCGAGGCCGCGGTCGCGATCGCCGCCGCGCTCGGCCTGAGCGAGATGGTGATCGGGCTCACGATCGTCGCCGCCGGCACCTCGCTCCCCGAGGCGGCGACCTCGGTGGTCGCCGCGCTGCGCGGCGAGCGTGCCATCGCCGTAGGCAACGTGATCGGCAGCAATGCATTCAACATTCTCGCCGTGCTCGGCTTGTCGGGCCTCGTCGCGCCCGCGGCGTTGCCGGTCGCCCCGGCGATGCTGAGCTTCGACCTCCCCGTGATGATCGCCGTCGCGGCCGCGTGCCTGCCGATCTTCTTCTCTGGCCACCTCATCGCGCGCTGGGAGGGCGCGCTCTTCCTTGCCTACTACTTCGCCTACACCGCCTATCTGCTGCTCGCGGCCAAGCAGCACGACGCGCTCGACGCGTACGGCACGGTGATGGCGACCGTGGTGTTGCCGCTCACCGCGGTCACTCTCGCGGTCATCGCCTGGCGCGAGTGGCACGCGAGGCGCCGCGCGGTCTGACCGAAAGATGGGTCGCGTCCAGCCGAGTGCCGCAGGCGCGCGTGGCAGCAGGATCGTCGCATCGGCGTCTTGGGTTCGCGCTCATCGGCTGCGGCGAGGCCGGCAGGATCTCGCGCACGCGCCCGCCGCGCGGTAGCGCCGCCGCCTGCCACATCCTGCTTGCCGACGCGCGCGGCGACGGCGCGCGACGTGGGCGTCCTCGACGCGATCGGGGGCGCCGCGCGGTATCGCAATGCCGCATCACCGGATCTGCGAACGAGCGCAGGCATCCCCAACCCCCGTAAGGGAGAAAACGATGGAACGCAGCGGCAGATCGACGGCCCGCGCCAGGGCCACTGACAAGCGCACGCATGCACGGCCGCCCCGCATCGTCGTGCTCGTCGCCACGCGCAAGGGCGCGTGGCTTTACTACGGCGACGCCGCGCGCAGGGCTTGGCGCGTCGCGGGCCCGTACTTCCTCGGACACGTCATCAGCCACGTCGTGCTCGATCCACGCGACCGCCGCACCCTGCTCGCAGCGGCGAAGACCGGGCACCTCGGGCCGACCGTGTTCCGCTCGATCGATCGCGGGCGCACGTGGCACGAAGCCGCGCGGCCGCCCGCGTTCCCGAAGGCCCCCGCGGAGGCGCACGGCCGCGCAGTGGACCACACGTTCTGGCTCACGCCCGGGCATGCGTCCGAGCCCGGCGTCTGGTACGCGGGCACCTCGCCGCAGGGGCTGTTCCGCTCCGAGGACGGCGGCGTCACCTGGGCACCCTTCTCTTCCATCAACGACGATCCACGGTACCGCAAGTGGATGGGCACTGTGCAGGACGGCACGCCCGACGGCCCGAAGCTGCATTCGATCATCGTCGACCCCCGCGATCCCGCGCACCTCTATTTCGCGATGTCGGGCGGCGGCGTGCACGAGTCGCGCGATCTGGGGCGCACGTGGGCGCCGATCCTCGATGGGCTCGAAGTCGTGGAGGGGTTCGATCGCGCCGATCCTACGTACCACGATCCACATTGCGTCCGGTTGTGCCCGAGCAACCCGGACCGCCTGTACCAGCAGAACCACTGCGGCATCTACCGGCTCGACCGGCCGTCGCGCGCCTGGGTGCGCATCGGCACGCGCATGCCCGGGCGCGTAGGCGACATCGGGTTTCCGCTGGTGGTGCACCCGCGCGACGCCGACGCCGCATGGGTGTTCCCGATGGACGGCACGACCGTGTGGCCGCGCACGAGCCCGGGCGGCATGCCCGCCGTCTACGCGACGCGCAACGGCGGCCGGACGTGGCAGCGGCTCGCTGCCGGTCTGCCGCAAGAGCAGGCATGGTGGACGGTGAAGCGACAGGCGATGAGCATCGACGGTGGCGACCCGGTCGGACTCTATTTCGGCACGACGAGCGGCGAGCTGTGGGCGAGCCGCGACGAAGGCCGCCGCTGGAGATGCATTGCACGGCACCTGCCCGAGATCTATGCGGTCGAAGCGGCCGCGATCGGATGAGGGCGCCGCGCGTGAAGGTGCTGATTCCGGAGCGCGCTGCGCTCCTACACCGGGCGCGGCGAGGCCGAAGCGGGCGGCGCCACACTCGCCGAAGTCCTCGACGATCTGGAGCGCCAGTACCCCGGCATCCGGTTCCGCGTGATCGACGAGCAAGACCGCATCCGGCGCCACATCCGCATCTTCCTCAACGGCGCCCAGGTGCGCTCGCTCGCACAGCCGCTCGCGCCGAACGACGAGCTCATCGTCGTGCAAGCGCTGAGCGGAGGCTGACGGCGTCGCGGCGCACCGGTCAGGCGAGACGAAACCGCGGAGCGTGCTTTCGCCGCCCGCCGGCGCCTCGCCGATCCGGGACCCGGGGTACGCTCGGGACACGTGGTCGCCCAGGCCGCCGCCGGCCGAAGCGCGCAAGCGGCCCTGTGCACGCCTCGCGTCCGACGCATCAGCCGAGCGCCGCGCTCGCCGCCAGCAGGCAGTGCTCGCGCGGCCGGCGGTGTGACGCGCGGCTCGTTCGAAGGAGATCCGGATGCGAAGCAAGCCCCACGCACTCACGACCGCGTTCACGCTCGCCGGTGCCTTGCTCGCCACCGGCGCCGCGGCGCAAGCCCCGCCCTCGGCGGTCGAGCTCGCCGCCTATACCGGCTTGCACGCGGCGGCCGCGCGCGGCGACGCCGCCGGGATCGCGCGCCTCGTCGCCGGCGGCGCCGACCCGAACGGGCGCGACGCGTATCGCCGCACGCCGCTGCACGTCGCGGCGTACCGCTCCCAGCGCGAGGCGATGCGGGCGCTGGTGAAAGCCGGCGCCGATCCGAACGCGCTCGAACGCGACCGTTACGACGTCGTCACGATCGCCGCGGTGGCGAACGACCTGCCGGCGCTCGAGCGTGCGCTCGCACTGGGCGCGAGCGCGCGCAACGTCACCAGCCGTTACGACGGTACCGCGCTGATCGCCGCGGCGCATCTGGGCCATCACGAGGTCGTGCGCACGCTGATCCGCGCCGGGGCAGCGCTCGACCACGTGAACAACCTCGGCTGGACGGCGCTCATCGAGTCGATCGTGCTCGGCGACGGCGGCCCGCGCCGCGTCGCGACGCTGAAGGCCCTGGTCGAGGCCGGCGCGGACGTGAATCTCGGCGACCGCAGCGGCACGACCCCGCTCGCGCTCGCGCGCGGCCGCGGCTACCGGGAGATGGCCGCGATTCTCGCGGCGGCCGGCGCGCGCTGAACGCCGGGCAGCGGCTGGCCTCGCGGCTGTTGGCATTCGCCAACATGCCAAGACGCCGCCCCGACAAGCACTTGTGCGCGAGCAGCCACGGCGCCGTCGGCACCTGCCCACACCGTCCGCGCGTGCCGCTCGCAGCGTGGTTCGATAATGCATTGTTTTCGCAGGATTGTTGCCGGTGGCTCGGTAATTGCCAGAGCGCCGGACGCGGCGATCGCGGCGGAGTGCCGCGCACTGCGCCGATCATTCGACGCTCGGAGGAAAAGGCGATGGAAGCAACGACGATTGGTCTGCGGCTGCTGCACATCGGCAGCGGCGTGTTCTGGGCGGGCGCGGCGATGATGCTCGTCGCATTCGTCGAGCCGACGGTGCGGCGCATGGGGCCCGAAGGCGGACGCTTCATGCAGCGGCTCATGGGCGACAGCCGCTTACCGGCGACGATGGGGCTCGCCGCGGCGTTGACGGTGCTCTCCGGGCTCGCGCTGTACTGGTCGGTGTCAGGCGGCGCGTCTGCCGACTGGGTCCGCTCGGGTCACGGCCTCGCCGTCACGCTCGGCGGTGCGGCGGGCGTCGTCGCGTTCCTGGTCGGGCTCCTGGTCAACAAGCCCACCGCGGCGCGGCTCGTCGCGCTGGCGCGGCAGCTCGGGGGCGGCGGCACGCCGTCCGCCGATTCGCTCGCCACGGTGGCGCGTTTGCAGCAGCGGTTGCGCCGGGGCAGTCTGCACGCCACGCTGCTGCTCGTCGTGTCGGTCGCGGCGATGGCGAGCGCGCGCTTCCTCCACTGGTAGCGCGCCGGACGCGGCGCGCGACTTATTTCGCGGTCTGGCGCTTGCCCTCCTGCACGCCCTGTTCGAAGGCGCGCTGCTCTCTTTGCCTTTGCTGGTCGTAGATGAACCCCGACGCGGCGCCGACGGCCGCGCCGCCGACGGCCCACGCCCACTCGCCGGTGATCGCACCTAGCGCCACGCCTGCGGCGGTTCCGATCGCGGCGCCGCTCAGCGTTCGCTGCTCGGTGTCGCTCATGTTCGCACAGCCCGCGAGCGCGCCGGCGACGACGCACGAAAGGATCAGAGTGCGGTTCATGTCGTGCTCTCCTCGGGATGGATCGTGCCGCTCACTTCCGGCAGGGAAACGCTTCGGCAGCGAAGCGGAACAGGGTGTCGATCGCGCCGCTCTTCATGAACTGCGGGCGGGCGTTAGCCCACGCGACGAAATCGCCGGCGACCTTCGAGCGCGTCGGCGCCGGATCGGGTACGCAGACGAAGCGGTCGGCCTCCGCCGTGGACGCCGCGTAATAGTTGTAGGCCCCGGCGAGCACGCCGTGGCAGAACGCGGTCGCGGTCGCGTGGTCGGGCGCCGACGAAGGCGTCGAACAGATATAGACCAGGTCGGCCGCGTTCCGGATCCGATAGGCGTCGGGATCGGCCGCGTGCACCGACGCCGCCAGGGGCAGCGCGGCGAGAAGAAACAGCGATCGCATGCAGGAGTGCTCCTCGGGTTTGCACGTTCGGGCGAGTCGCATTCTACGCGCTGCCGGGCAGCACGAGTCGACCTCGATCGAGATCCTTCACTGATAGACTTGCCCCCCGCGCCCGTGCGGCGATCAGATCGGGCTTTCGCCGATGCTCAAGCCTATCGAGGTTCTGTCGCTGTACCCCGACCACGACGGCACGCTCTGCGGCAGCCTCGACAGCCGCGTCGCCGTGGCGCCCGACCGCGAGTTCCTGGTCTTCAAGGGCGGCGCGGCGACGTATCACGAGGTCTCCCGCCAGGTCGAGCGTGCCGCCGCCATGCTCGCTGCGCGCGGCGTGGGCCCGGGCGACCGCGTCGGCGTGATGTCGCTCAACCATCCGTCCACCGTGGCGCTGTTCTTCGCACTCGCGCGGATCGGCGCGATCCTGGTCCCGCTCAACCCTGACTACGGCGTGGAGGAGGCGGGCTATGTGCTCTCGCACGCCGAGATATGCGGCGTGCTCGCCTCGCCCGAGACGATCGACACCGTGCGCGCGGGCTGCGCCCGGCTCGCGCGCGCGCCCTGGTACATGCTGAACGCGCCCGGGCCGGGCGGGCTTCCGCTGTTCGCCGATGCACTCTCGGGCGCGCCGGTGGAAGCGCCGCCGACCGCCGGCGCCGCCGACGCGACCTGCGTGCTGATCTACACCTCGGGCACGACCGGATGTCCGAAGGGCGTCATGCATCGCCAGCGAAGCGTCGTGCTCGCGGGCGAGGGCTTCGTCGAGCGCATGCACCTGCAGCCCAACGACCGGATGCTGTGCATCCTGCCGATGTTCCACATCAACGCGCTCTTCTACTCGCTCGCCGGCGCGCTCGCGGCAGGCGCTACGCTCATCCTCGAGCCGAGGTTTTCGGCGTCGGCTTTCTGGAGGACCGTGGCCGAGACGCGCGCGACGCAAGCGAACACGCTCGCCGCGATCTCGAGCATCCTGATCCGGCGTCCGCGCGAGGAGTTGGTAACCGGCCACGGCCTGCGCAAGATCTACGGCGCGCCGCTCACCGAGGAGCACTACCGCGTCTTCCGTGAGGAGTTCGGCGTGCCGCATCTGATCGAGGGCTACGGCATGTCGGAGATCCCGGGCGTCCTCAACATACCGTTCGAGGGCCCGCACAAGCCGGGCAGCATGGGCCGCCCGAGCCGCCATCCGGACCACGCGATGGCGTTCGCCGAGATGAAGGTCGTCGACGATGCGGGCAACGCGCTGCCGGACGGCGAGACCGGCGAGCTCGTCGTGAGGACCCCGATCGTGATGCAGGGCTACTTCCGCGATCCCGAGCAGACCGCAGCGGCGTTCCGCGACGGCTGGTTCCTGACCGGCGATCTCGGGTGGCGCGACCGCGACGGCTACTTCCGGTTCGTCGCGCGCAAGAAGGACGTCATCCGTAAGCGCGGCGAGAACATCGCGGGCGCGGAGCTCGACCGCGTGATCGGGAGCCATCCGGCGGTGCTCGAGGCGGCCGCGATCCCGGTACCCGCCGAGCTCGGCGAGGATGACGTCCTGGTCGCGATCGTGCGGCGGCCGGACGCGGCGCTCGAAGCCAGGGAGGTCGCCGAGTGGTGCCGCGCACGCCTCGCGCCGATCAAGGTGCCGCGCTACGTCGTCTTCGTCGAGACGCTGCCGCACACACCGACGCATCGCGTCGCGAAGTTCAAGCTGCGGGCCGATGCGTCGCTCAAGGCGCGGGCGGTGGATCTGGCGCGCTGAGCGCAGCCCCGTCCACTGCCACCCCTCCTCCCCGAAGGAGGGGACCCGCGCCTGCGGCGCCACCACCCCGGCCGCTGACGCGGCCACCCCTCCTCGGGAAGGAGGGGATGGACGCTGGGTCGCTCGAAGCCCGGCTACCGTTCCACCGGAAAGCCGACGATGCTGCCCCACTCAGTCCAAGAGCCGTCGTAGAGCTTGACGTTCCCGCGGCCGAGGAGGCGCGTCAGCGCGAGCCACGTGAGGGACGCCCGATGGCTCAGGCGGCAATAGACGACGACCTCCTCGGGCGCATTCCGCGAGATCCCCGCGCGCTTGAAGACGCGCTCGAGCTCCGCCCGAGGCCTGTAGCTGTCGTCGTCGTTCAGCAGGCTCCGGAAGTACAGATGCGCCGCGCCGGGGATGCGACCGGCGCGCTCGGCGCCGTGGTCGAACTTGCCGAGCTCCATCACGCGCTCGCCGGCGTACTCCTCCGGCGAGCGCACGTCGAGCAGGAGCCGTCCGGGCTTGCCGAGCCCGGCGCGCACCGCGTCGCGCCCGATGCGCATGCTCGCGTCGCCCGGCTGCGGCGGGTGCTCGACCGGCGGGTGACGCGGGATGTCGCGCGTGAGCGGACGTCCTTCGCGCTCCCACTTCTTGCGGCTGCCGTCGAGCACCGCAAGGTCGCGGCGCCCGGCCATCGTGAACGACCAGAACGCGTAGGTCGCGTATTGCACGACGTCGCTGTAGAGCACTAGCGTGTGCTCGGGCCCGATGCCCGCTGCGCCGAGCCGGCGCGCGAGCTTCTCGGGCGAGACGAACTCACGGTCGGTGTCGTGCCAGCAGATGTCCTTCCAGTAGAACCACACCGCGCCCGGGACGTGGCCCGCGCGGTAGATATCGGGCTCGAGCGTGGAGGAGATCTCGACGATGCGCACGCGCGGATCATCGAGGTGCGCCTCGAGCCACTCGGTGTTGACGATCGGCGATTCGGTCACGGCTTGCGGTGAAGGATTTCGGCGCCCACCGGCCGGCGTCTCGCGCCGCCCGCCGCGCACGTGCCGCCGTCGGTCGATGGCTGCGTTGCGGCGAGCGTGCGTCGTTGCCGATCGGCGATGTACATCCTTGCCCCCTCGTGATGCGGCGCGAAGCGGCCGCGCACTCGTCGGCGATTCTAACGCACCCACGTGGCCGCCTCCGCTCCGAACCATTGGCAACCTTCCGTCCCGTGCGCGCGCTCGAACCGGTCTCCGGATCTCGGCGGCGATCATGAACGAAGGGCTCAGCGACGGCGGGGTCGGCAGACAAGAATTCCACCCGTTCCCGGAGCCCTTTTTCGTACGATTCCTCGCGCTTGAAGAAGCCGCTTGAAGAAGCATTGGCACGATCTTGATAAGGGATCTAGACTGCCGGCGTCGAAGCGAAGGAGATGCGCGGTGAAGAACGATCTGACCGCCGACAAGCTCGCGATCCGCGAGACGGTCGAGAACTGGGCGCTGTGGCGCGACGCGGGCGACTGGGAGCGCTTCCGCACGGTATGGCACCCGGACGGGTGGATGACCGCGACTTGGTTCCAGGGCTCGGCCGACGAGTTCATCGCGGTGAGCCGCGCGGGCTTCGAGAAGGGCGTCTCCATCCTGCACTTCCTCGGCGGCTTCACCTGCGACATCGCGGGCACGCGGGCGATCTCGCAGACCAAGATGACGATCAACCAGCGCGCGCCGGTCGAGGGCGTGCTGTGCGACGTGGTCTGCACCGGCCGCTTCTACGATTTCTTCGACAAGCGCGACGGCCGCTGGGGCATCGTGCGTCGCCAGCCGATTTACGAGAAGGACCGGCTCGATCCGGTCGACCCGGGCGCCGCACCGCGGCTGGACGCGGCGCGCCTCGCGCGTTTCCCCGAGGGCTACCGCCATCTCGCGTACCTGCAGTCGACGAACGGATTCGCGGTCAAGGACGGGCTGCCCGGACTGCGCGGGCCCGCGGTCGAGAGGCTCTACGCCGAAGGGCGCGGATGGCTCGAAGGGACGGCGAAGCCCGGCGTGCCGCTCTGAGGCGAACGTCCAACCCGCCACGGGAATGACGAACGCCTCTTGCGTTCGGGCTGCCCCGCATCCCTCGTCGCGGATTACCCGCACCGCGCCGGCGCGGCAGGCGCGGTTGCGCACGATCTCGGCGCATGGCGCCTGCGCCTCGACCGCGCGCGCGGTCGAGGCCGCGACCGGCGCGGGCGAGGGCGGCTCTCCTTTCGGGCCGGCGCACGACGCGCAACGGCTAGCGCTTCGCGCTGGTTGCCGCACGCCGTCGTAACCGGGAGAATCGGCGCGACCAGGATATCGTGGTGGCTTTCGTCTTCTCGCGCCGTCTCGCCGCGCTCGGCCTCGCCGCCGGGCTCGCGGTCGCCACCGCGGTCGCGCAGACACGCTCGGTCACGCTCGCGGTCGGCGACCTCTCGGGGCCGGGCTTCTCGGCGCGGTCGCTGCGCGTCGAGCTCGCGGGCGACGACCTCTCGCGCGCGCGACGCTCACGATCGGCGCGCTCACCGCGTTCGACCGGACCTGGCGCAACCTTGCAGTGAACTGCAGCGCGTTCCGCCTCGCGCACCCGATCCTCGCCTGCGAGGCCGGTCAGATCGAACAGCCGTTCGCAGCGCCGGTCGCGTTCCGCATCGACGTTTCGACCGGCGCAGGCAGCATCACTGTCACACCGGCTGCCGGCGAGCGCTGGCATGCGGTGCTCGAGCCGCCGCGCGCCGGCGCTACCGCGCGCACCGCGACGCTCGCATTCGAGGGCGCACGGGTCGCGCGCGTGCGCGCGCTCGCCCCGCTTCCGGTCGAGATCTCCGCCGGCACCGCGGCCGGCGCCGCGCGCGCGACGCTCGCGGGCGGGAGCGTACAGGCGCAAGGCGAGATCATCCTCAGAGGCGTTGCGTTCTCGGACGCAAGCGGCCTGCACGCGGCCGATGCCGTCGGCGGGCGCATCGCGTTCAGCGCAACCGCACAAGATGGCGCGTGGCGCTGGGCCGCGGACGCGACCTGGTCCGACGGCGAGGTCTACTGGGCGCCGGTCTACACCAAGGCGGGCTTCCACCTGGCCGCCGACGGCACGCTGCGCGACGGGCGCCTCGACGTCGTGCAGGCGACCCTCGCCGTTCCGGGCGTCGGGGAGGTGCGTGCGAGCGGCGCGATCGACCTCGCCGAGCGCGCAGTCACGCATGCGCGCGTCGAAACCGGCGAGCTGACGGTGCCGCCGCTCTACGAGCGATTCGTGAAACCGCTCGCCGCCGGCACCGTGCTCGGCGAGCTGCGCACCGACGGGCGCGTGCGGGCCGGCCTCACGATGAGCGCGGGGCGGCTCACCGAGGCGTCCCTCGAAGTCGACGATCTTTCCATGGAGGACCAACGCGGCCGCTTCGCGCTCTTCGGCGTGTACGCCAGCTTTCCGTGGCGGGCGGGCGGACGCACGGCGGGCCGCATCGGCATGTCCGGCGCCGAGGTGCAGCGGCTCCGCTCGGCGCGGTCGGCGCCGCGCTCGACATCGGGTCCGCGGACGTGCGCGCCGACGACTTTCACATCCCGGTGCTCTCGGGGCTCCTCTCGCTGCACGACCTGCGGGTGCGGCGGGGCGAAGCGGGGCTTGCCTGGGAGGTGCATGGCGCGCTCTCGCCGGTGCCGCTGCCCGAGCTTCTGGCCCACTTCGGCCTGCCCTCGATGCAGGGGTCGATCGCGGGCGAGATCCCGCGGATGCGCTACGCAGAGTCAACCCTCGCGGTCGACGGCGCGTTGACCATCGAGGTGTTCGACGGAACCGTGACCATGACCGGCCTCCAGGTGCAGAGCCCGCTCGGCCTCGCCCCGCGGCTGCGCGCGAACCTCGAGGCGCGGCGGCTGGATCTCGATCTCGTCACGCGCACGTTCCCGTTCGGCAGCATGACCGGTCGCATCGACGTCGAGATCGGCGATCTCGAGCTCTCGAACTGGCGGCCGGTGCGCTTCGACGCGCGCATCGCCTCGAGCCCGGGCGACTATCCGAGGCGCATCAGCCAGAAGGCGGTGGAGAGCATCACCGCACTCGGCGGCGGCGGCGCATCGGCGGCGATCCAGCGCACGGTGCTGCGCTTCTTCGAGACCTTCGGCTACTCGAAGCTCGGCATCACCTGCCGACTCGAGAACGGCGTGTGCCGCATGGGCGGCATCGAGGACCGGCCGCAGGGCTACGTGATCGTGGCCGGCGGCGGCGTCCCGGCGATCAACGTGCTCGGCTACAATCGCAACGTCGGGTGGGAGGAGCTCGTCACGCGGCTCCGGCGCGTGCTCGATGCCAACGTCTCGCCCACCATCCAGTGATCGGAGTGCCGGTGAACGCGTCCCAGCGCCACAGGATCGATCCAGCGTGCCACCGTGCGGGGCCGTCGTTCCCGCGCAGGCGGCGGTTCGACGGAGGTCTGACGGGGGCCTGTTTGCCCCGAACGGCCCCGCGCGCGCGGCCCTTCGCTGGCACGGCCGTGTTGGCGGGGTTCCTCCTCGTCCTCGCCGGCTGCGTGACGATCAACATCTACTTCCCCGCCGCCGCCGCCGAGAAGGCGGCCGATCGGATCATCGACGAGGTGTGGCAGCTCGATCCCAAGCGCGGCGACGCGGGCGAGAGGCCGGCGTCGAACTGAGCACTCGCGAGGCCCGGCCCATGCGCGCACGACAGCACCCGATCGTATCGATCGCCTTCGTTTTGCTCGCCGCGCTGTTCGCCGGCGCCGCAGCGGCGCAGGCCAACCTCGACATCGACACGCCGGCGATCCGCGCGCTCACCTCGAGCATGCAGAGCCGCCACGCGCAGCTCCAGCCCTACTACGCAAGCGGCGCGGTCGGCTTCACGCGCGACGGCCTGGTCGCGCTGCGCAACGCCTCCGCCGTGCCGCTGCCCCAGCGCGCGCAGGCGAACGCGCTCGTCGCCGCCGAGAACCAGGACCGCCTCGCGCTCTACCGCGAGATCGCGCGCGCGAACGGCCATCCCGAGTGGGAGGCCGACATCCGCGCCAAGTTCGCCGAGCGCTGGATCGCCAGGGCGAGTCGCGGCTGGTGGGTGCAGGACGCCGGGGGCTGGCGGCAGAAATAGCGCGGAGTCGGCAGTGGGCACCGGGCAGCGGGCGAAGGCCACGCGCACGCACCGCTGCCACCGCTGTCCGCAGCCCGCTGGCCGCCGCCCGCTTTCCCTGCCCAGTAACAATCGCATTACAAAGCGTGCAATAGCCGAAATTCCCCGGCTACCCGCGGTTCGTAGCATGCCTCCCCGAACGGAGCGGCGGCCATCCCGGCCGGCCGCGTCCGCAACGGAGGCACCGTGGACCGCGCGACCCGAACCAACGCTGCAAGCATCCTCGCGATTGCCGTGCCGGCGGCACTGCTGCTCGCGATCGCGATGGGCTCGCGCGCGTCGTTCGGCCTGTTCATCTCGCCGCTGAACACCGCGACCGGCCTCGGCATCGCCACGATCTCGTTCGCGGCGGCGCTCGCGCAGCTCGCGTGGGGGCGCGGCGCAGCCTGCGTGCGGCGCGCTCTCCGACCGGTATGGTCCCGCGCCGGTCATCGCGCTCGGCGGACTCCTGAGCGCGGTCGCGGGCGCGCTCATCCCCTTCGCGACGAGCGCGGGCGGGCTGTACGCCGCGCTGGCGGTCGCCGCGGCCGCCGGGGCGGCGCTCGGCGGCGCGCCGACGCTGCTCGCGGCGGTCGCCGCGCGCGTGCCCGCCGGACGGCACGGCTTCGCGTCGGGCGTCATCAGCGCGGGAGGCCCGGCGGGCCAGCTCGTGCTCGCGCCCGCCGCGCAGGCGCTGACGCTCGCTGCGGGCTGGACGAGCGCGATGATCGCACTGGCCGCGCTCTCGCTCGCCGCGCTGCCGCTGGCGCGCGCATTCCGGCGGCCGGCGCGCCCCACGCCGGTTGCGCCGCGCGCCAGCGCACCCCGCGCATCCTCGCCGCCTGCGGTGCGCGATGCGCTCGCCAACCCGAGCTATTGGCTGATCGGCGCAGCGTTCTTCGTGTGCGGGTTCCACGTGACTTTCCTTCTCACGCACATGCCGGGCGTCATCGAGCGCTGCGGCCTGCCGGCGAGCCTCTCCGGCGCGTCGCTCGCGGTGATGGGTTTGTTCAACGTCGTCGGCAGCATCGTTTCGGGGGCCCTGACCCAGCGCGTGCCGATGAGGCTCATGCTGGCTGCGCTGTACGGGCTGCGCGCGCTCGGCGTCGCCGCATTCCTGCTCGCCCCGAAAACCGAGGCGGTGGTGCTCGGCTTCTCGGTGTGGATGGGGCTCACCTACATGGCGACGCTGCCACCGACCGCCGGGCTGATCGGCAAGCTGTTCGGCGCGCGCCACCTCGGACTGCTGCTCGGGCTCGTGTTCTTCGTCCATCAGCTCGGCGCGTTCGCCGGCGCGTGGCTCGGCGGCATCGCGCTCGAGGCGACCGGCAGCTTCGACGCGCTCTGGCAGGCGGACATCGCGCTCGCCGCGTGCGCCGCCCTGATCGCGCTCGCGATCCGCGAGCGCACGGGCGCGGCGCCGTCGGCGCGCGCGCGCGGGCGCGAGGGTGATCCGCTGCTCGCCGGCATTCTTGCGAATCGGGCGCAGCCGGGCACGATGCGCCGCCTGCGCGACGGCCGACGCGTGCGCGTTCGGCCGGCGGCCCCGCGCGACGCCGCGGCGATCCAGGCGTTCGTGCGCGGTCTGTCGGACGACACGCGCCGCAGCCGCTTCTTCGGTTCGCTTCGCGAGCTGCCCCCGGCGATGCTCGAGCGCATGACCGGAGCCGGCCAGGCGCGCGACGTCGTGCTGCTCGCGCTTGCCGGCCCGGCCGGGGAGGAGGCGGTCGTCGGGCTCGGACAGTACGCCGCGCAGCCCGACAGCCCCGCGTGCGAACTCGCCTTGGTCGTGGACGATGCGTGGCAAGGCAGCGGCCTCGGACGGATCCTGATCGAGCGTCTGTTCGAGGCTGCCCGGCGCGCCGGCTTCGGGCGGGTGGAGGGCGACGTACTTCCGGCCAACCGCTCGATGGTCGCGCTCGCGCGCGCGAGCGGCTTCGAGGTCGCGCACAATCCGGAAGACCCGACCCTGCTGCAGATCGTGCGCCGCCTGCCGGCGCGCACGCCCGCGGCGCTGCGGGAGTGGCTGCCCGCACCCGCCTACGGCATGCCCGCCGTGGCGCATTGAACGGCGCACGCCCGCTCGCGCGGTCGGGGCGCGTCGCAGCGAAGCGCACGCGGTTCGCCGGCGTGGCGCGGGGCCCGTGTCCCCCGCCGGATTCTGGCGGACAATCCCACCGTGCCGAATCGGAGCCTGAACATCGAGTGCGTGGTCGACGCGCGGGCGGAGGTCGCCGAATCGCCGGTATGGAGCGTCGACGAGCAGGTCCTCTACTGGGCCGACATCTACGGCGGCGGGCGGGGCGGTCGCCTCAATCGCTACGATCCCGCGAGCGGCGCGAACACGCACTGGCAGTTCGACGCGCCGCTTGGCTCGTTCGGTCTGCGTACGGCGGGCGGCATGGTACTCGCGCTGCAGTCGGGATTTCACCGCTTCGATCCGGCGGCGAACGCGCTCGCGCGGATCGCGCAGCCCGAGCCCGAGCGCCCGAACAACCGGCTGAACGACGGCCGCTGCGACCGCGCCGGGCGCTTCTGGTGCGGCTCGATGCGCGACCCGGCCGATCCGGCGCAGCCGACCGGCACGCTCCACCGGCTCGATCCCGACGGCACCTCCACCCCGATGCTCGACGGGCTCTTCGTCACGAACGGGCTCGCGTTCGGCCCGGACGATCGCACGCTCTACGTATCCGATTCGATCGCCTCGGTGCGCACGATCTGGGCGTTCGACTTCGATCTCGGCGCGGGCACGATCGCCAACCGCCGCGTGTTCGTCGACACGCACGGCATGGACGGACGGCCGGACGGCGCCGCGGTCGACGCCGACGGCTGCTACTGGATGGCCGCGAACGACGGCTGGGCGCTCGCGCGCTTCACGCCGCGAGGCCGGCTCGACCGCACGATCCGCGTGCCGGTGGCGAAGCCGGCGATGCTCGCCTTCGGCGGGCGCGATCTCAGGACGATCTTCGTCACCTCGATCCGCCCGAAGGGCCGCGATCTCGCCGATCAGCCGCAGGCCGGCGGCGTGTTCGCGGTCGAGGGCGCGGGCATCCAGGGGCTGCCCGAACCAATGTTCGGCGGATAGCAGGCGCAGGAGGGAATCTGCGCGCGTCGCCTCCCGGAATCCGGGCGCGGCGTGCTAGGGTCGCGCATGGACATCGCGCTCTGGGTTCTCGCCGTGCTGATGATCGTCGCCGGCGTCGTCGGCACGGTGCTGCCGTGGCTGCCGGGCGTCGCGCTCGTGCTCGCCGGCATCGCGCTCGCCGCGTGGATCGATGATTTCACGCGCATCTCGGGCTGGACGGTCGGCGTGCTCGCGGTGCTGACGGGGCTCGCGGTGCTGATCGACTACGCCGCCGGCGTGGCCGGGGCGCAGCGCGCCGGCGCGAGCCGCCTCGCGCTCGCCGGCGCCGCGATCGGCACCGTCGCCGGCGTCTTCACCGGGCTGTGGGGCCTCATCTTCATGCCGCTCGCGGGCGCCGCGATCGGCGAGTACCTCGCGCTGAAGGACCTCTATCGCGCCGGCCGCGTCGGTCTCGCGACCTGGCTCGGCATGATCGTCGGCGGCGCGCTCAAGGTCGCGGTCGCGTTCGTGATGGTCGGGATCTTCGTCGGTGCGCTGATCCTGTAGCGCCCCCTCAGCCCGTGCTCCAGGCACGCGGGCGGCGCATGCCGGCGATCTTGCACGCCTGCTTCACGTAGCCGTAGGGAAAGAGCTCGAACAGGCGCTTGCGCGCCGACGCGCCGTGCACCTCGGCCAGGTGCTTGATCGCGAAGCGCGCGTCGGCGGCGATCTGGCGCTCGGCGTAGTACTCGCGCATGAAGCGGATCACGCGCCAGTGGTCTTCGGTCAGCACGATGTTCTCGCGCCGCGCGAGCTCCTCGGCGACGTGCTCGTTCCAGTCGGCCGGGTCGATCAGGTAGCCTTCGGGATCGGTGCGGAGGGCGGTCGTGTCGCGGGTGTTCATCTGGTCCGGTGCGTTCGCTCGGAGGCGCCAAGTCTAGCGCAGGCTGCGCCGGATCGTGCGCGCCGTCGCACAGCCGTTCTCGCCTCGAGGATTAGGCCGCCTGGAACAGGACCGGCGGCCGCGCCGGCGAGCGCGGCGGGGCTCTCGCAGGCAAGCCCAAGTGCGTGCGTATCCTCGCGATCACCGCGGGCTCCTCCATGGCGGCGCTGATCTCGAACTCGGCGCCACATTACGGGCAGTGTTCGAGGTCAATGTCGCACACGCGATTGAGAAACCGCGCCCAGCCGATGCGCGCCGGCGCGCCGCAGGATCTCGAGCTCGCGCTCTGCGTTCGGGTCGTCGACCCAGTGGTAGAGGCAGCGCCGTTTCACCGCGTCATGGATCTCGCGCGTGCGGTTCGAGGTGATCACGCCGATCGGCGGCGCCTCCGCCTTGACCGTCCCGATCTCCGGAATCGTGACCTGGAAGTCGGCGAGCACGTCGAGGAGGTACGCCTCGACGTGCCGGGACCGCGCGGCGCCGGCGGCCGCTCAGTGGTCGAAGTGGAACAGGATCGTCGCGCGACCGGCCTTGTGCGTCGCCTGGACCCGGTCGGCGTACTTGCGCAGGAGGAACCCGGCGAGCCGGCGCGCGCCCTCGTCGGAGGCGATGATCTCCTCGTTCGTCGGCCTGCGCTCGGGCATCTCGAGCGGCGGCCCGTCGTAGGAGACGCGCAGGTCGAGGTTGAACTCGTCGAAGCTCGCCTCGATCTCGAGCGGGCTCGCCGGTGCGCACGCGTCGACAATCGTTTCGATCGACTGCTGGAGATCGAAGCTCGCGCGGTCGATGACGTCTCGGCGCGCGCCCCAGGCGGCTCCCTGGGCTTCGAGGAACGTCTCGATCGCGTCGGGGTTCACGTTGCGCGGATCCACGACAAGCTTCTGGGTCCTGCGCACGCCGAGGCGGAACACGAGATTGAGCGCGAGCGCGGTGACCGTGCCCAGGACGAGGGAGCTGCCGAAGAACACCGTGACGCTCGACGGCAGCGCGGTGAAGAAGTCCGGGTAGAGCTCGATCGCCATCGCGGCCATGAACGAGAGCCCGATCACAAACGTGCGGCGCGCGTCGAGCAGGCGCGAGGTGATGATCTGCAGCCCGTTCAGGAAGATGATCGCGGACGTGAAGAGGGTCGCCGCGCCGATCACCGGCGCGGGCATGATGAGGAACACCGCGGCTGCCTTCGGCATGAAAGCGAGCGCGATGAAGATGCCGCCGATCGCGTAACCAACGTACCGGCTGGTCACGCCGGTCGCCGCAGCCAGGCCGACGCTACTCGTGTAGGTGCTCGTGCCGTGGCTGCCGAGCGCGCCGCCCAGGACGTTGGTCAGGCCGCTCGCCAGCGCGCCTCCGCTGATCGAGCGCATGTCGGGTCGCACCCAGTCCGCGTCGTTGATCTTCTGGCAGATCGTGATGTCGCCGATCGTGCGGACGCAGTTCGCGACCGCGGCGATGCCGAATGCGAGGGCGAAGCTCGCGTCCCAGACCCACCCGAACGCCGCCAAGCCCGGCATCGAGACGAGCTCGGCCGCCTGAACGGTCTCCAGCGCCGCGGCCGTGAGGAGCCCGCTCGCCGCGGCGGCGGCGTAGCCCGCGGCCATGCCGATGAGGGCGCAGAAGAGCCGCGGCGTCCCGCGGCTCCAGACGCTGAGCCCGACCATGGTGCCGAGCGTCACTGCGGCGACCGCGAAGTGCGGCAGCTGCTCGGATTGAGGCAAGCCGGTCCCGAGCAGGCTGCGGAACGCGAGGCTTCCGAGGCTCACCCCGATCAGGACGACCACCAGCCCGGAGACCTCGGGCGGGAGGTAGGGGCGCAGCGGGCGCAGCAGGCGCGAGAGGGCGACTTCGATCAGGCCGGCGAACGCGGTCATCCCGAACGCGAGCGCGATACCGCCGGTCTTCGCCGCGAGAAGCGACGGGGCGAGGTACCCGGCCGTGCACACCGGCGGGCAGAGGAAGCCGGCGCCGATCCCGCCGCGCGCGAGGCTCTGCAGGACCGCCCCGATCCCGAGCACCAGCATCGTCGTGCCGAGAACGTCGGCGATCTGGTGTGCCGGCAGGCCGACCTCGCGGCCGAGCAGCAGCGGATAGACGAGCGCGATCGCGATGATGCCGACGTGCTGGAGCCCGCTCAGCACCGTGACGGCCAGAGGCGGGCGGTCGTCGACCGCGTAAGTGAGGTTAGCCGGCGTTTTCAAGGGGCGACATTCTACGATGCACGATCGCGGCGCAACCTGTGGAGCGGCCCGGACGAAATCAGTACACTCGGCGCTGGGCGGCGCGGCGCGGGTTGTATCGCGACGCACAATAACCATGCAGGACCAGGGGAGCGGGCTTGGAGCTAAGCGAAACCAGCGACGGTTCCGTGACTGTCATCGTCGTCAAGGGCCGGCTCGACAGCGCCACGGCCCCGGCCCTGGACGAGCGATTGTCGCGCACGCTCGACGCCCCCAGCCGACGGCTCCTGATCGAGCTCTCGCAACTCGAGTACATCAGCAGCGCCGGTTTTCGCATCCTGCTGCTGGCCACCAAGCGCGCGAGCATGAACGAAGGGCACATCGTGCTCACCGGCGTCGGCGGCAAGGTACGCGAGCTCTTCGACCTCGGCGGCTTCCTCGATCTGTTCCCGATCTGCAGCACCCGCGACGAGGGCATCGCCGCCCTGCGCTAGCGCACTCGGCGTGGACACGAGAAAACGGGCACGAGAAACGAAACACGCGCCCACCAGCGTGCGACCACCCAGGAACACGGCCAAGGAGTGACGACATGACGCGACGCAGCTTCATCGGCAAGTCCGCGGCGGTCCTGGCGACCGCCGGTGCGGGCGTCGTCCACGCCCCCTACGTGATCGCCCAGCCGAAAGTCAGGTGGCGGATGCCCACGACGTGGCCGGCGTCCCTCGACGTGCTTCAGGGTGCGGCGCAGCGCTTCGCGCGCCTGGTGGGAGAGATGAGTGCCGGGCGTCTGACGATCGAGGTGGCGCCTGCCGGCCAGATCATGCCCGCGCTCGGCGTCTTCGACGCCTGCTCGCAGGGGACGGTGGAATCGTTCATGGGCGCGTCCTACTACTGGGAAAAGAAGGAACCGGCCACCCAGTGGTTCTGCACCGTGCCGTTCGGCATGAATCCGCAGGGCATGCAGGCGTGGTACTTCGAGGGCGAGGGCTCAAGCTCTGGGAGGAGACCTACGCGGCGTTCGGCCTCGTGCCGCGCCCGGCCGCCCCCGTCGCCCCGCAGATGGCGGGCTGGTTCCGGAAGAAGATCAACAAGGTGGCCGACTTCAAGGGCCTCAAGATGCGCATCCCCGGCCTCGGCGGACAGGTGGTCACCAAGCTCGGCGGATCGGTCGTGCTGACGCCCGCCGGGGAGATTTTCGCCGCGCTTGAGCGGGGGGTGATCGATGCGTCCGAGTGGATCGGCCCGCACGACGATCTGAAGCTCGGCCTCCAGAACACGGCGCGCTATTACTACTATCCCGGCTGGCACGAGCCGGGCACGACGCTCGAGTTCGGGTTCAACAAGAAGGCCTACGATGCGCTGCCGGTGGACCTCCGGCGCATCGTCGATCACGCCGCGGCCGCCACCTGGGCCTACACGATCCCCGAGTGGGAAGCCAAGAACGCGATCGCGCTCGAGAGGCTGCGGACCGAGTACAAGGCCAAGGTCCAGATCCTCGCGCTGCCGGCGCCGATCCTCCGCGACCTGAGGAAGGTGTCCGCGGACGTGGTGCGGCAGGAGGCCGACAAGTCGCCGATGGCGAAGCGGGTCTACGCTTCGTTCACGCAGTTCCAGGCCCGGGTCGGTGCCTGGGGGCAGTACGCGGAAGGCGCTTACCAGCGGCTGATCGCAGGCTGACCGAGCGCGCCATGACCGGACGCGGCGTCCTTCGGCACCGGGTGCGCCGACTGGCGCTGTGCGGGCTGCTCGCCTGCGCCGTCGCGTCTGGCGCGCTCGCCCAGGCGGAGCGCCCGTACCGCGTCGGCGTCCTGAACGAAGCCCTCGCCGCCAATCACCCCACGGTGGAGGGACTCAAGGCGGGGCTGCGCGAGCTGGGCCTGGCGGAAGGCCGCGACGTCTCATTCGAGGTGCGGTTTACGCAGGGGGACGCGACCGCCACTCGCGACGGCGCGGTGGCGTACGCAAAAGCCGGCGTCGATCTGATCTTCACGAGCAGCGAGGAGCCCACGCGCCAGGCGATGGCGGCGACGACGTCGATCCCCATCGTCTTCACCCTGGTTCGCGATCCGGTCGCGGTGGGCATCGTCGCGAAGCCGGCGGCGCCGGAGGGCAACGTCACCGGCATCGCCAGCCTCTCGCCGGAGCTCACGGCGAAGCGCCTGGAGTTGCTGCGGACGCTTGCCCCCGCGGCGCGGCGCGTATGGGCCATTCACGAAGCCGACGACCGGATCACGGCCGCTGCGGTGGCGAGCGCGACGTCGGCGGCCAAACAACTCGATCTCCGGCTCGTGGCGCGGCCGGTGGGCTCGCGCGAGGACCTGGCGCGCGCCCTCGGGGAGATTCGACGGGGTGACGCGATCCTCGCGCCAGACCGCGGGCGCCTAGACATCCCCGGCGCGCTGCTCGATCTCTCGCTCGCGGCGCGCATTCCGGCGGTGTTTACCGCCTCCTTCTACGTCGGCTACGGCGGGCTCGCCTCGTACGGGGCCGACTACTATGCCGAGGGCTTCCAGGCGGCACGCCTGGTCGCGCGGATCCTGCGCGGCGCCCGACCCCAGGAGCTTCCGGTCGAAGGCGCCGACAAGCTCGACGTCGCGGTGAACCTCAAGACCGCGGCGGACCTCCGGCTCACGGTGCCGCGCAAGATCCTACTGCGCGCGGACACGCTGCGGCGCTGACCATGGCACGCGTGCGTGGCAAGCTGTTCCGCAAGTACCTCGTCGTGCTGGTGCTGCTCGTCGGCGGCCTGCTGACGGCAGCGAGCGCGATCGAGGTGTACTTCTCCTACCAGGAGAGTCAGCGGGTGCTGGTGAAGGTCGAGCGGGAGAAGGCCGTCGCGGCCGCCGAGACTATCGAGCGCTTCATCCAGGAGATCGAGCACCACGTCCGCAGCACCACGCGCGCAATCGCGGACGACCCGTCGGTCGCGGCGCCGCGTCGGCGCGCCGCGACCTACCGCGAGACGCTGGCAAGCGCGCTGGCGGAGCAGCGCGAGCTCGACTTCCTGCGCCTGCTGCGCAACGTCCCGGCGATCGCCGAGCTGCGCTACATCGACGTCGCCGGCAAGGAGCAGATCCGCGTCTCGCGGCTGGCGCTCGACGCGATCGGCAGCGGTGCGGACTTCGCCGATTCACCGGCCTACAAGGGCGCCCGCGCGGGGAAGGTGTACTTCAGCCCGGTGTACTTCCGCCACGAGTCCGAGCCGTTCGTGACGGTGGCGATCCCGGCAGACCCTTCCGCATTCGAGGTCATCACCGCGGAGGTGAGCCTGCGCGCGATGTGGGACGTGGTCTCGCGCATCAAGGTCGGCAGCGTCGGCTTCGCTTATGTAGTCGACGCGCAGGGCCGGCTGATCGCCCATCCCGACCTCAGGCAAGTGCTGAAAGGACGCGATATGTCGGCTCTCCCGCAGGTGCGCGCGGCGCTCGCGGACCGTGCCGGCACGGACGCAGCGACCGCGGTCACCGCGGCGACCGGTCTCGACGGCGGAGAGGTCCTGACCGCGCACGCGCCGATCGCCACGCCAGGCTGGGGTGGTGTTCATCGAGCAGCCGCTCGCGGAGGCGTTCGCGCCGCTCCAGGCGACGATCCTGCGCGGGGCGCTGATCCTCGGGCTGGGTCTCGTCGCCGCAATCCTCGCCAGCGTGGCGCTCGCGCGCGGGATGGTGGCGCCGATCCAGAAGCTGCGCGCGGGTGCGGCGCGCATCGGCGCAGGCGACCTCGCGCACCGCATCGAGGTGCGCACCGGCGACGAGCTTGAGGCGCTCGCCGAGGAGTTCAACCGCACCGCGGCGCGGCTCGAGGAGTCGCACCGCGACCTCGAGCGCAAGGTGGCCCTGCGGACCGAGGGAGCTCTCGCGCTCGGTAGCGGAGCTCCAAGCGCTCGGGGAGGTCGGCCAGGCGGTCAACTCGACGCTCGACCTCCAGACCGTCCTCGCCACCATCGTCACGCACGCGGTCCGGCTCTCGCGCGCCGACGCAGGGACGATCTATGTCTACGACCCCTCGGCCGAGGTGTTCGTGCCGCAGGCGAACTACGGGCTCAACGACGAGCTGGTCGCCGCGCTGCGCGATTCGCGCATCCGGCTCGGCGACACCGTGGTGGGGCGCTGCGCGGCGGAGCGGCATCCGGTGCAGATTCCGGACCTCGACCGCGAGCAGCGCTACCGCCTGTACGACCTGGTGCGCGGCGGCGGTTTCCGCGCGCTGATCGGAATACCGCTGCTGCGCGAGGACCGCGTCCTCGGCGCGCTGGTCATCCGCCGGCGCGATGCCGGGGAATTCCCGGAGTCGATCGTGCGGCTCCTGGAGACGTTCGCCGCGCAGTCGGTGCTCGCGATCCAGAACGCGCGCTTGTTCCAGGAGATCCAGGAGAAGAGCCGCGAGCTCGAGGCCGCCAGCCGGCACAAGTCGCAGTTCCTCGCCAACATGTCGCACGAGCTGCGCACGCCGATGAACGCGATCATCGGCGTGAGCGAGATGATGCTCGAGGATGCGCGTGACCTCGGACACGCCGACCAGGTCGAGCCGCTCGAGCGCATCCTGCGCGCCGCGCGGCATCTGCTCGCCCTGATCAACGAGATCCTCGACCTCTCGAAGATCGAGGCGGGCAAGATGGAGCTCGAGCTCGACTCGTTCCAGGTTGTGCCGCTCGTGCGGGAGGCGGCTGCGACAGTGGAGCCGACCGCGCAGAAGAACGGCAATCGGGTCGAGGTCGTCTGTGCGGACGATCTCGGCAGCATGCGCGCCGACCAGACCCGGATCCGCCAGGCGCTGCTCAACCTCGCGAGCAACGCTGTGAAGTTCACCGAGCGCGGCGTGGTCACGATTTCGGCCGCGCGGGAGGAGGAGGACGGCCGGGGGTGGATCGTGTTCCGGGTCACCGACACCGGCATCGGGATGACCCCGGAGCAGATGGGGCGCCTGTTCCAGGACTTCAGCCAGGCCGACAGCTCGACCACGCGCAAGTACGGCGGCACGGGTCTCGGCCTCGCGATCAGCCGCCGGTTCTGCCGCATGATGGGCGGCGACATCACCGTCGAGAGCGCGCCCGGCCGAGGCTCGACGTTCACCATCCGTCTTCCCGCCGTCGTCGATGAGGTCGCGCCTCGCGCCGGCGCCGGCACGCCCGGTGCGCCGGCCGCGATCCAGGCACCGACCCGCGCGGCGCGTCGCGCGTTGCCCCAGGTCCTGGTGGTGGACGACGATCCCACCGTCCGCGACCTGATGGCGCGGCACCTGGCAAAGGAGGGCTTCGAGGTCCTGACTGCAGCCGATGGGGTGGAGGGACTCGCGCAGGCGCGCCGCGCCCATCCGGCGGCGATCACGCTCGACGTCATGATGCCGGACATCGACGGCTGGACCGTGCTCGCGGCCGTCAAGGGCGATCCGACGCTTGCCGACATCCCGGTCGTCCTGGTGACGATCGTGGACGACCGGCAGCGCGGCTACGCGCTCGGTGCGACCGACTACCTCGTGAAGCCCGTCGACCGCAGGCGCCTGGTCGAGTCGCTGCGCGCGCTGTGCCAGGTCGCGATCGGCCGGGTGCTGCTGGTCGAGGACGACGAGCCCACGCGCACGACGATCCGGGCGATGCTGGAGCGCGAGGGCTGGGAGGTGGCGGAGGCCGCGAACGGCCGGGTGGCGCTCGAGCGTCTCGCCAACGGGCTGCCCGACGCGATCGTGCTCGACCTCCTCATGCCGGAGATGGACGGTTTCGAGTTCGTCGCGGAACTGCGCAGCCGCGCCGAGTGGCGCAAGCTCCCCGTGCTGGTGGTGACCGCGATGGAGCTGTCCGAGGAGGACCACCGACGCCTGAACGGCGGAGTCGAGCGGGTGATTCGCAAGAGCGCACAGCCGCGCGACGAGCTGCTGCGGGAAGTGGGGGCCGCGCTGGCCGAATGCGTCGAGCGGCGCGCGGCCGCAGCGGAGCGAGCCGAGCAATGAAGCGCATCCTGTACGTCGAGGACAACGACGACAATGTCTACGTCGTCACCAACCGCCTTGGGCGGGCGGGCTTTACGGTGCTGGTCGCGCGCGACGGCGAGCAGGGCGTCGTCATGGCGCGCGCCGAGCAGCCCGATCTCATCCTGATGGATCTGCGGCTGCCGGTGATCGACGGCTGGGAGGCCACGCGGCGGATCAAGGCGGACGAGTCGACGCGGCACATCCCGGTGCTCGCGCTGTCCGCCCATGCGATGACGGGGGACCGTGCACGGGCGCTCGAGGCGGGCTGCGACGACTACGACACGAAACCGATCGACCTGCCGCGCCTGCGCGCCAAGATCGACGCGCTTCTGGGCGCCCGAGGCAAAGATGGCGGCGCCTGATCCCGCGCTTCTCGTCGTCGACGACAACGAGGACAACCGCTATACGCTCGTCCAGCGGCTGAAGCGCCAGGGCTACTCGAATCTCACGACCGCGGTCAACGGGCGCGAGGCGCTCGACCTGCTGCGCGCGCAACCGTTCGACCTCGTGCTGCTCGACGTGACGATGCCGGAGATGAACGGCTACGAGGTGCTCGCGCACCTGAAGGCCGACAGCCGCCTGCGGCACGTCCCGGTCGTCATGATCTCCGCCGTCGACCAGGTGGAAAGCGTCGTGCGCTGCATCGAGCTCGGCGCCGAGGACTACCTGCCGAAGCCGTTCAATCCGACGCTGCTCAGGGCCCGGGTGGGGGCGAGCCTCGAGAAGAAGCGGTTGCGCGACGAGCTGGAGGCGCACGTCGCTCGCATCGAGGCCGATCTCGAGTCGGCGCGGCGGATACAGATGAGCATGGTCCCGAGCGAGTTTCCGGCGCCGACGACCGAGGAACCGGTCGGGATCTTCGCGTCGCTGTATCCCGCGCGCCAGGTCGGTGGCGACCTCTACGACTTCTTCCACATCGGGCCGCGGACGCTGTGCGTCGTCGTGGCGGACGTGTCCGACAAGGGCGCCGCGGCGGCGCTCTTCATGGCGCGCACGAAGACACTGATCCGCACGCTGGCGCGCCTGATGCACGGCGCGGGCGGGGCGATTCCCGAGCCGCACGAGGTCGTCACGCGCATGAACGGGGGAACTCTGCCAGGATAACCCGCACTGCATGTTCGCGACGATCTTCCTCGGAACGCTCGACCTCGCGACGCGCGAGCTGCGCTTCTGCAACGCCGGCCATCCGCTGCCCTACGTCGCCGGATCGGCGGGCGTCACGGCGCTCGAGGCGCCGCGCGGAAAACCGCTCGGCATCCGGCCGACGTTCACCTATGCGACCACCGCGCGCCAGCTCGACATCGGGGACTGCCTGTTCCTGTTCACCGACGGGGTCACCGAGGCGCTCGACGCGAACGGCGAGCTCTTCTCCGAGGCGCGGCTCGAGGAGGTGCTCCGGTCGGTGGCCGAGGGCAGCACCCAGAGCGTCGTGACGGCGGTCGTGGACGCCGTGCGCCGGTTCGCCGGTGACGCCCCGCAGTCCGACGACATCGCCGCGCTCGCGGTCCGCCTGGTGGGCTGAGCGACGATGAGCCGCGTCACGGCGACGATCACCGGGCCGGGCGAGGACGTTGCGCGCGTGCCCGAGTTGCTCGACGGCCTGGCCCGGGCGCACCAGCTGGATGCCGACGCGGTGGCAGATATGCAGGTCGCCCTGGACGAGATCTTGAGTAATATTCTGACCAACGGCTTCGCCGACAGCCGACCGCATCGGATCGACGTGGCGCTCTCCGTCGACGGGGATTCGCTCACCGCCGAGGTGGAGGACGATTGCGCCGCCTTCGACCCGCTTGCGGTCCCGCCGCCCGACATCGGGCCTGCGCTCAAGGACCGGCGCGTCGGCGGACTGGGCGTTCACTTCGTGCGCAAGCTGATGAGCAAGGTCAGCTACACCCGGGTCGGCGCGCGCAACCGGCTACTGCTCACAAGATCGCTAACGGGGAAGGGTGGCACCGATGGAGATGCATGAAGAACAACTGAGCGGCGTGACCGCCCTGACGGTGAAGGGCCGTCTGGACAGCACCACTGCGCCCCTGTTTGGTCAGAAGCTCGAGTCGATCGTCGCGACTCCCCAGAGCCGCCTGGTCGTCGACTTCGGGCATCTCGAGTACATGAGCAGCGCCGGCTTCCGCGTGTTGCTCGTCGCCGCGAAGCGCGCCGAGGAGGTCGGCAGCCGCCTCGTCCTGTGCGGTCTGTCCGCGAAAGTCCGGCAGCTCTTCGATCTCGGCGGATTCCTGGACCTGTTCACGATCGCGCGATCTCGCGACGACGCCATCGCGGCCGCGAAGTAGTCGGACGGCCTGGCGGTCGTGCGCAAGCCGCCCAACATCAGCTACGGCGTCGACGACACTCCGCCGCCCGTCGTCAACGTGCTGAGCGGCATTCAGCACGTCGGGCTGATGTCGATTTACCTCATCTATCCGGCGCTGGTCGCACAGGCTGCCGGCGGATCCGCGCAGATCGCCGCAGCGGTGGTGAGCATGACGCTGCTTGCGCTCGCGGTTGGGACGCTCCTGCAGGCGATGCGCCTCGGCCCGATCGGGTCGGGCTATCTGTGCCAGCCGATTCCCAGCGTGGTGTATTTCGTCCCCTCCCTCGTTGCCGCGAAGCACGGCGGTTTGCACGCCGTTTTCGGGATGACGATCGCGGCTGGCGCGCTCGAGATCGCCCTCGCCCGCGCGATCAGCCGCCTGCGCGCGTTCTTTCCGGCCGAGATTGCCGGACTCGTCGTGCTGCTGGTCGGGGTCGCAACCGGGGTGGTCGGCCTGCGCACCGCGCTCGGTGCGAACCAGCAGGCGGAGCCGCCGACGTCGATCGACGTCGGGCTCGCGCTGTTCACGCTCGCGGTGATGGTGGCGTTGAACGTCTGGGGCCGCGAAGCGTTGCGACGTTTTTGCGTGCTGATCGGCATGGCGATCGGCTGCGCGGGCGCGTGGGCGCTCGGCCGGCTGGGCACGGCGGAACTCGCTGCGGCGGCGGACGGCCCGCTGTTCGCCCTGCCGCAACTCGATCAGCTCGGCTGGAGCTTCGATCCGACCCTCGCGCTGCCCTTCGCGATCGCGGCGGTCGCCGCGTCGCTGAAGGTGATCGGCAACGTCACGACGTGCCAGAAGACGAACGAAGCCGACTGGGTCCGACCCGACATTCGGTCGATCAGCCGCGGCGTCGTGGGCGACGGTCTCGGTTCGGTCGTCGCGGGCGCGCTTGGCGCGCACGGCCTCAATTCGTCGACTGGCGCCGTCGGGCTCGCGAGCGCGACCGGCGTCACCAGCCGCCGCGTGGCGTACTCGGTCGCGGCGATCCTGATCGTCCTCGCCTTCGTGCCCAGACTCGGGCTGCTCTTCTACCTCATGCCGCGGCCGGTGGCCGGCGCCGCCCTCGTGTTCTCCTCGACCTTCATCATCATCAACGGGCTCGAGATCATGACCTCGCGACTGCTCGACGCGCGGAAGACCCTGGTCATCGGGCTCGCGCTCGTCTTCGGGCTGGCGGTCGAGGTGCTGCCGGGGCTGCTCGAGGTCTTCCCGCCGGCAGTGCGCGTGGCGCTCGGCACTTCGCTCGTCCTCGGGACGCTGGTTGGCCTCGGGCTGAACCTCCTCTTCCGGCTCGGCCTGCGGCGCACGGCGGCGACGACCGTGTCGCGGGGCGCGGTGGACACCAAGGCGCTGGAGGACTTCCTGGAGGCGCACGGCGCAGCCTGGGGCGCGCGGCGCGACGTGATCGAACGGGCCAAGTTCAACCTTGCGCAGTCGATCGAGACGATCGCGTCGAGCGGGGTGGCCGGCGGCACGCTCGGTGCGGAGGCTTCGTTCGACGAGTTCAACCTTGACGTGCGCGTGTCCTACGAGGGCCCACCGCTCGAGCTGCCGGAGAAGCGCCCGTCGAACGAGGAGATCATGGCCTCCCGCGGAAGGGGAGCGGAAGCTCGCGGGGTTCATGCTGAGGCGCTTCGCCGACCGGGTTTCCGTCGCCCAGAAGAACGGCCGATCGACCGTCCTGTTCCACTTCGACCACTGAGGCGCGGGCGCTCCTGGGCCGGCGCGTGCGTCGCGGCGCTTCCTCGGCGGCGTCACCGCGGGCGCTGCATCGCCCGACCGACGTTGACCGACCCTCTCGGCGCCCAGCTCGCCAGGGTCTCAGCGACCTGCGCGCGCCGTGCGACCTGTTCGCGACGAACGGACTGCGAATCCGCACCGAGCCGGGCAGGCGGTCGTGCTCGAAGTTCTGCGAGAGGATCTCCTCCAGCCCGTAGTGCCCGGCGTAGGCCCAGAGATGAGCGTCGAACCACGACAGCTCGTACGCGGCAGCGCCGCGCGCAGCACGCCCTCGCTCGGATAGAGAACCGTGAATTGGGCGAAGAACTCGGCGGCCTCCCGCAATGCGCCGGGCCGCTCGAGCAGCGGCGCGCCGTCGGCCCCGCGTACACGGTTGACGGCGGCGGCGAACTCGATGACCACCTGGTGCGGAATGCGCAGAGTACCGCGCTCCACGCCTTGCCGCAGCAGCGCGGTCGCGCGCGCGTCCCTCCTTGCCAAGGAGGGGGATGGCGCCGGGATCACACCGCCGCGGCCATCGCCTTCTTCTTCTGTTGCGCGGCGCTCTGGTGCATCTTCGCGTAGGCGTCGTGCGCGGCCGCTTCCGCGTCGCCGACGTGGATCGGCAACCCCATGTCGGAGAGCACCGAGCCGAGCGCCGACAGGCACAGCATCACGTTGTCCGGCCGGCACGAGTAGCCCATGATGCCGAAGCGCCAGATCTTGCCGGCGAGCGGCCCGGAGGCCGGCGCCGATCTCCAGGCTGAACTCCTCGAGCAGCGTGCGGCGCACCTTCGCCTCGTCCACGCCCTGCGGCACGTACACCGCATTCATCTGCGGGATCTGGTAGGGCTCCTTCACCAGGAACTTCAGCCCCATCGCCTCCAGCCCCGCCTTGAGCGCCAGGTGATGGCGCTGATGGCGCGCCCAGGCGTTCTCGAGCCCCTCCTCGCGCAGGAGCAGCAGCGCTTCGTGCAAGCCGAGGAGCGAGTTGGTCGGCGCGGTGTGGTGATAGGTGCGCGTCGTCGCGCCCCAGTAGCCGAGCAACAGGTTCATGTCCATGAACCAGCTGTGGATCTTGTCCTTGCGCGCCTTCACGTAGTCGACCACCCGCTCGGTGAACGAGACCGGCGAGAGTCCCGGCGTGCACGACAGGCACTTCTGGCTCGCCGAGTAGATCGCATCGATCTTCCACTCGTCGACCAGCACCGGGCAGCCGCCGAGCGAGGTGACTGCGTCCACGATCGTGAGCGCGTCGTGCTTGTGCGCGATCTCGACCAGCGTCTTGGCGTCCGAGAGCGCGCCGGTCGAGGTCTCGGCGTGCACGAACGCCACCACGCGCACGTCGCCATGCTTGTTCAGCGCATCCTCGAGCTTCTGCGGATCGCACGGCTCGCCCCACTCGTGGTCGATCACGACCGGCACGCCGCCGCAACGCTCGACGTTCTCGACCATACGGCCGCCGAAGACGCCGTTCTTCAGCACCACGACCTTGTCGCCGGGACGCACCATGTTGACGAAACAGTACTCCATGCCGACCGAGCCGGGCCCGGAGACCGGGAAGGTGAGCGCGTTCTTCGTCTGGAACGCGTAGCGCAGCAGCGACTTCAGCTCCTCCATCATCTCGACGAACACCGGGTCGAGGTAGCCGATCGCAGGCTGGCTCATCGTGGTGAGCACGCGCGGGTGGATCTCGGTCGGACCGGGGCCCATGAGCGTGCGCTGCGGCGGATGGAACGAGCTGATGCGCTTCGCGGGGGCGTACGGGTTCATGGACTGGCTCCCTGGGTGGAACGTCCCGAAATCGTCGGGACGCGATTTGACCTTCACCGGGCGCTTGGCGCCGGCCTCGTCGAGGATCTCGACCGCGCTGATGCGGCCGTCCGACACGCGCTCGATCTCCATCGCCCAACGCGCCGGCACGTAACCGGACTTGACCCAGTTGCTCACCACGGCGCGGTCGAGGCTCAGGCGCCGCGCGACCTCGGCTTGGCTGCCGAAAAGGGCGACGAGTCGTTCGATGCAGGTCATGGTGGTACGGTCGGGAACGTCAGCTCTTGGAGTTTGCCTTATCAAAGAAACTTTGACAAGATGCGATTGACGGACACATGCATACCGGGAGATGCGGGCGGCGGAGCGTGATCCCTGCTAATTCATGCGGTTAGCGCTCGGCGTAGGGTAATGATCCATTTGGCCACCCCAACTGCCGATGACGGAGATCGCGCCCATGCCCACCGTCCGTACCACCTGCCGCCTGTGCCTGGTCCGCTGCGGCATCACCGTCGAGACCGACGCAGCCGGACGAATCAGCCGCTTCGTCGGCGACCGCGCCCATCCGCTCAGCAAGGGCTACCTCTGCATCAAGGGCAAGGCGTCGCTCGACATCGCGACCTCGCCCAAGCGCGTGCTGCATCCGCTGCGCCGGGCGGGCGAGCGCGGCGCCGGGCGCTGGGAGCGCGTCTCCTGGGACGCCGCGCTCGACAACATCGCCGCCCGGATCGACCGGATCGTGGCCGCCGACGGCGCGCGCGCGGTCGCCGTGCAGGCGCTGCCGCCCAAGGAGTACTTCGCCTACGACGTGTTCTGCAGCCTGATCGGCAGCCCGACCTTCTTCAAGCACGACTCGCATCAGTGCTTCACGCCGCAGCTCATGGCCGACACGCTCACGTTCGGCAACCTGCTCACCTATCCGTCGTACACCTCGGTCGACGCCGCCGACCTGTTGATCCTCTGGGGCATCAATCCGAGCGAGACGAACGGCTCGAAGTACCAGCGCGTGCGCGACGCGCAGCGGCGCGGCGCGCGCACCATCGTGGTCGACCCGCGCCCGACGCGCTCGGCGCGCGAGGCCGACCTCTGGCTGCGCGTGCGCCCGGGCACCGACGCCGCGCTCGCGCTCGGCATCATCAACGAAATGATCGCCCGCGGCTGGTACGACCGCGCCTTCGTCGACGCGTGGACCGTCGGGTTCGACGCGCTGCGCGAGCGCGCCGCCCGCTACACGCCCGAGCGGGTGGCCGAGATCGCGTGGGTCCCGGCCGAGGCCGTGCGCGCGGCGGCACGCATGATCGGCGAAGCGCGCGCAGCCGCGCTCTACACATTCATCGGCGTGACGATGGGCGGCAACTCGATCGCCTCGATCCGCCTCATGGGCTTCATCCCGGCGCTCACCGGCCGCATCGACCAGCCCGGGACGAACGGCTTCCTGCCGCCGACCGGCGCGCGCATGCCCGGCTACTACGCGGCGAACCTCGGGCTCGAGGACCACCGCGATCTCGCGGACCAACTCTCGGCGGAGCGCTTCCCGCTGCTCGCCGGCCCGCACGCGATCACCACGCCCTACCCCCATCCGCGCCAAGTGATCGACGCGATGCTCAGCGGCAAGCCCTACCCCCGTGGCGCGCTGTGGACCAACTGCAACCCGGTGGTCGGTCTGGAGGACACGGCGACGACCATCGAGGCGCTGAAGCGGCTCGACCTGCTGGTCGTCTCCGATCTCTTCGAGTCGCCGACCGCGCGGCTCGCCGACTACGTGCTGCCGGTGACCATGCACCTCGAGTCCGACGCGATCTCCGAATACTCGGGCATCAACATGATCTGGGCACGCAAGCGGGCGGTTGCGCCGCGCGGCGAGGCGCGCGAGGAGGCTGACGTCGTGCTCGACGTGCTCGGACGAATGGGTTACGCGGACCGGTTGCCGTTCCGCACCAACCGCGAGCTGCTCGACTTCCGGCTCGCGCCGCTCGGCATCGACTTCGAGGAGTTCGCCGCGCGCGGCAGCTACGTGCGCCCGACCGAGCCTCTGAAGTACCGCTCGGGCAAGCTGCGGCGCGACGGGACGCCGGGCTTCAACACCCCGTCGGGCAAGGTCGAGTTCGCATCGGGCACGCTCGCCCGCTTCGGCTACGATCCGCTGCCCGATTTCGTCGAGCCGCCGCTCGGCCCGGTGCGCTCGCCGGAGATCGCGGCACGCTATCCGCTGGTGCTCATGAGCGGCACGCGCACCGTCGAGTACTACAGCACGCTCGGTATCGAGGTGCCGCGGCTGCGCCGGAGGCGGCCGTTCCCCAGCCTGGAGATCGCGCCCGAAACAGCCGCGGCGCACGCACTGGCGGACGGCGACTGGGTATCGGTCGCGGCGCCCACCACCGAGCGCACGATCGCGCGCCGGGTCGAGATCGTGCCGGGGATGGATCCACGCGTCGTCAACGCCGAGGGGCTGTGGTACCTGCCCGGGCGCGAGGACCTGATCGAGGGCGTGCTCGCCGTCGGCGCCAATGTGCTCACCCCGCTCACCGACGAGGTCGACCCGGTCTGCGGCGGCTCGATCGCGCGGGCCATCCTGTGCCGGATCGAGAAGACCGCGCCGCCGCCCGAGGCGCGCGCCTGAGGAGCGTCACCGCTCCCCGGCGGGCGCCGCCTCGTCCTGTTCGCCGCCGGCGACCATCTGCAGCGCCGCGGCCGAAGTGCGCATCATCGGCACGAACTTCGTGTGCGGCGCCTCCGGTGCCTCGGGCGCCTTGCGCAGTCGGTAATAGGCGAAGCCGGCCATCGCCGTGAGCACCACCGCGAAGAACACCGGAAGCGTGCGCGGGCCCAGAGCCTCCATCGCGCTCCCGACGAAGGCCGGGCCGATCACCGCGCCGACGCCGTACACGAGCAATAGCCCGCTCGATCCGGCGAGCGCGTGCTCGCGCGCGAGGCGGTCGTTCACGAACGCGACCGAAACCGGGTACACCGAGAACGCGAGCCCGCCGTACAGGAACATGCTCGCCACCAGCGCCGCAACCGACCAGTACGTCGCGCCGAGCGCCGCGAGCGCGGCGAGCGCTGCGCCCGCGCACACCGCCGCGAGCATCGTAGCGGCGGTCGCCGCGGTCCGACAGTCGGCCGAGCGGCCACTGCAGCACCGCGCCGCCGAGCACCGCCGCGCCCATGAAGCCGGCGATCGCGGTCGTCTCGAGCCCGATCCGCTGCACGAACGGTGGGCCCATGCCCCACAGCGCGCCGCCGACCAGCCCGGCGGCGAAGGCGCCGGCGACGCCGGCGGGCGCGACCGCATAGAGACTGCGCAGCCCGAGATGCGGCACGCTCACCGGCTTCGGCTGCTCGACGCGGGTGAAAGCGACCGGAACCAGCGCGAGCGAGAAGAGGATCGACACGATGCCGAACAGAACGAATCCGGCCGGATCGGCGGTCGCGATCAGCACCTGTCCGAGCGCGAGCGCAGCGAGCGCGATCGCCGTGTAGACCGAGAACACCTGGCCGCGCCGGTCGTTCGGCGAGTGCGCGTTCAGCCAGCTCTCGATCACCATGAAGAGGCCGACCAGGCAGCCGCCGTTGAGCACGCGCAGCGCCGCCCACAGCCACGGATCGATCGCGAGCGCGTGCACGATCGCTGTGGCCGAGGCGACCGCGGCGAACATCGCGAAGGCGCGGATGTGGCCCACGCGCCGGACGATCGCCGGACAGAAGAACGTACCGAGGAAAAAGCCGACGAAGTACGCCGACATGACGAGCCCGATCACCACGTCCGCGAAGCCCTCCAGGCCCGCGCGCACGCCGAGCAGCGTGCCGAACAGGCCACTGCCGGTGATCAGGACGGCGACGCCGAGGAGCAGCGAGGAGACCGAGTGCAGAGCGGAGAGCATGATCGGGAACCGGTCGTTCCCGCGCGCGCAGGAATGCGCAGCGCGAGCGCAGAAGCTTACTGGATCCCCGCTTGCGCGGGGATGACGGACATCGCGGCGGCTTGCGCGGGGATGACGGACCCCTCGGCGTGCGGGACGAAGACGCGCGGGGTCGGCGGCCTACGCAACGCGCAGGACGAAATCGAACACCGCGCACGCCGGCGCATCAGGCGGCGCCGCGCGCAGTCGCTCGCCGCGCGCGGCTACTCCGGCGAGATAGGCGCGACAATCGCGCCAGCGCGCCGGGTCGAAGGCGTGTGGCGCGGGCAGCCGCGCGCCGAAGCGGTGGCCACCCGGGTCGTGCGTCGGGTGCGGGAAGCGCCCGGGCACGTACGCGTAGGGCGGCAGCGGCAGGTCCGCGACGTAGCGGGGCGGCGGCATGGCGAGCGGATGGTCGGCATTGCGGCGCGGCCGCCGTGCGTCCGGCCGCGGCCCGCCGAGCTTGCCACAGACCGGCCTGGCGATCCGCGATTCCGTGATCTGGCGCAAATACACGGGCCTGATGACTGAACGATCATTCAGCCAACCGATTCCACATCCGGGAGGAGGCAGGCATGCGCCCGCCCGGCGGCGCCCCGTCCGCACACACTGACCCATTCATCGCCGGCGAGCTGCCGCCGCGCGAGCTGTGGCCGCAGTTCGACTACTCGGCCCCGCACCTGCGCGGCTATCCCGACCGCCTGAACGCGTCGGTGGCGCTGCTCGATGCGGCGGTCGCGGCGGGGGCGGGCGACAAGCCGGTGTTCCACTGCGAGGGCGTCACCTGGTCTTACCGCCATCTGCTCGATCGCGTGCAGCGGCTCGCGCGCGTCCTGGTCGAGGAGTTCGGCGTCGTGCCAGGCGGCCGCGTGCTGCTGCGCTCCCCGAACACGCCGATGATGGCCGCGTGCTGGCTCGCGATCGTGCGCGCGGGCGGCGTGGTTGTCGCGACCACGCCGCTGCTGCGCGCGCGCGAGCTTGCCTTCATCCTCGAGAAGGCGCAGGTGCGCCTCGCGCTGTGCGACATCGGCATCGTCGAAGAGCTCGCCGCCGCCGCGGCGCGCAGCCCGGTGCTCGAGCGCATCAGCTGCTTCACCGCGGCCTGCGACGCCGCTCACGGGGACGCCGACCTCGACCGGCGTGTCGCGACGACGCCCGCGGGCGCGGGCGCGGTCGCGACCGCGGCCGACGACGTGGCGCTGGTGAGCTTCACCTCGGGCACCACCGGCAACCCGAAGGGCGCCGCGCACTTCCACCGCGATCTGCTCGCGGTCACCGACTGCTGGCCGCGCGTCTACACCGTCGAGCGCGACGAGGTCATCGCCGGCTCGCCGACGCTCGCGTTCACCTACGGGCTCGCGGCCTCTCTGCTCTACCCGCTGCGCTACCAGGCGAGTGCCGTGCTGATACCGCGCCCGGCGCCGGAGGCGATACTGGCGGCGATCGGGCGCTACCGCGTGACCAGCCTCTACAGCGTGCCGACGAGCTACCAGGCGATGCTGTCGCTCGCGCCGCACCACGATCTCTCGAGCCTGCGCAAGTGCACCTCGGCCGGCGAGAACCTGCGCACGCAGCTCTGGAGCGACTGGCGCGCGGCGACCGGCCGCGGCATCGTGAACGGGCTGGGCACCACCGAGATGCTCACACACTTCGTCTCCGAGTCGATGCAGGTCGCCAGCGGCGGATCGATGGGCCGCGCGGTTCCGGGCTACACCGTGCGGCTGATCGACGACGAGGGCCGGCCGGTGGCGTGCGGCGAGCGCGGCCGCCTGGCCGTGATCGGCCCGACCGGCTGCCGGTACATCGGCGACCCCGCGCGCCAGCAGGTCGCGGTCCAGGGCGGCTGGAACGTGACCGGCGACCTGTGCGAGCAGGACCCGGAGGGGGCGCCTGCGGTACGTCGACCGCGCCGACGACATGATCGTGTCGTCCGGCTACAACATCTCGCCGCAGGAGATCGAGCGCGTGCTCTGCGAGCACCCGAAGGTCGTGGCCTGCGCGGTGGTCGGCGTCCCGGACGCCGCGCGCGGCAACATCGTGCGTGCATGCGTGGTGCTGCGCGATCCGGTCGAGGCGGGCGATGCGACCGCGCGCGAGCTGCAGGAGCACGTCAAGGCCGTGCTCGCGCCGTACAAGTACCCGCGCGACGTGCGCTTCCTCGACACGTTACCGATGACCGCGACCGGCAAGATCCAGCGCTACCGCCTGCGCGAAGTCTGGCGCGCACCCGAGCCGGCGGCGCAGTGAGCGCGCGGCGCGGCCGCGCCGCTTAGTCCGCGTCGTCGGGCGCGGGTGCGCCGGCGGCGGGCGCAAGCGGCTCCGGATCGAAAGCGCGGTCGCCCGCGGGGTTCGGCACGCCGGTCGCGGCGAGCCCGGCGAAGTCGAACAGCGCGCGGTCGAGCAGGTGCGACGGCGTCACGTTCGCCAGGCTGCGGAAGATCGTCTCGACGCGACCCGGGTGGCGTTCTCTGCCACTCGCGCAGCATCGCTTTCACCTGCTTGCGCTGCAGGTTCTCCTGCGAGCCGCACAGGTCGCACGGAATGATCGGGAAGCGCCGCACCTCGGCGTAGCGCGCGAGATCGCACTCCTCGACGTACGCGAGCGGGCGGATCACGACGTGCCGGCCGTCGTCGGAGACAAGCTTCGGCGGCATCGACTTCAGCCGGCCGCCGAAGAAGAGGTTGAGGAAGAAGGTCTCGAGGATGTCGTCGCGGTGGTGCCCGAGCGCGATGCGCGTCGCGCCAAGCTCGCGCGCCACGCGGTAGAGCACGCCGCGCCGCAGCCGCGAGCAGAGCGAGCACATCGTGCGCCCCTCCGGGATCACCCGCTTCACGATCGCATGCGTGTCCTGCACCTCGATGCGGAACGGGATGTCGAGCGCGCGCAGGTACTCCGGCAGCACGTGGCCGGGGAACCCCGGATGGCGCTGGTCGAGGTTGACCGCCACGAGCTCGAAGTCGACCGGCGCCACCGCACGCAGCTTCATCAGCACGTCGAGCAGGCCGTAGCTGTCCTTGCCGCCCGACAGGCACACCATCACGCGATCGCCCGCGCCGATCATCTCGTAGTCGGCGATCGCCTGCCCGGCGAGGCGGCGCAGGCGCTTCTCGAGCTTGTTCGCCTCGTAGGCTTGCCTCTGCAGGCGGCGGTGGTCGGGCGCGTTCATGTCCTCGCAAATGCGTTCGAGCCGTGGATTATCCCAGAGGCGGCGACGGCCCGCGAGCGCGGCGGACGGGCATTGCCCTCGCCGCGCCGCTCGCCGATCATCGGGGGCGTCGATCGCGGAGACCCTCGATGCGCCGCCTTGCCGTTGCCGCTCTCCTCTGCGCCGCCGCGCTCGCAGCCGGTTGCGCAGCGCCCGGACGCCCGCCGCTCACCGCCTCGCCGGACGTCGGACCGAACTTCGCGGTGCCCGACGAGCGAAGCCGCATGGTGTACCTCGCACGCCAGGAATGGGCGCTCTTCGGCCGGCCAGTCGTGATCGAGAACGGGACGGGCGACCCGCTGCTCGCCTTCGACGAAGGCAGCGCCACGCACGAGGCGCAAGCCCCGATGCTCGCGCGCGTGCTGATGTACTGGTACGGCGTCTCGCGCCTGCCGATCGTCGGCCACCAGGGCGAGCTCCGGCCCTGGTCGGCGGCGTTCATCTCGTGGGTCGCGAAGAGCGCCGGGCTCGGGCCGGACGAGTTCCCGCCGACCGTGCTGCATTGGAACTACATCGAGCGCTTTTTCGCGGCGGACGGCACCGGGCGCTTCGCCGCGCGCGATCCGGTGCGCTACGCACCGCGCGTCGGCGACCTCGTCTGCAACGCGCGCGGCGGGACTTCCGCCGACTTTTTCGAGCCTGCGCCGCGGCGCGTATCACTGCGATCTCGTCGTCGCGGTGCGCGCAGGCGAGCTCGACGCGATCGGCGGCAACGTCGGCGACGCGGTCGCGCTCACACGGCTCGCCACCGACGCGCAGGGCCTGCTCGCGCCGCACCCGCGCCGGCCGTGGGCCGTGGTGATCGAGCAGCGCGAGGGCGAGTGACATCTACCCCCCCTCCTTCGACGAGCAGGCGAGGGTGCCTCAGAGATTGACGCTGCGCCCGCCGTCCACGGCGATGATCTGGCCGGTGACGTACGGCGCCTCGGCGACGAGGAAGTACACCGCTCGCGCGATGTCCTCGGGCTCGCCGGTGCGCTTGAGCAGCGTGTGCGACACGACGCGCTGGCGCGCGACCTCGTCGTACGAGCCGTCGTCGGGCCACAGGATCGGGCCGGGCGCGACCGCGTTCACGCGCACCTCCGGGCCGAGCTCGCGCGCGAGCGAGCGGGTGAGGCCGTCGAGCCCCGCCTTCGCGACGCTGTAGACCACGTAGCGCTTGAGCGGGCGCCCGGCGTGGATGTCGCTGATGTTCACGATGCAGCCGCGCGCCCGGGCGAGATGCGGCGCAGCCGCCTGCGCGAGAAAGAGCGGCCCCTTCAGGTTGGTGCCGATCAGATCGTCCCAATCGGTCGATTTGATCTCGCCGACCGGCGTCGGATAGAAGCTCGACGCGTTGTTGACCAGCACGTCGAGCCCGCCGAAGCGCTCCACGGTCGACTTGACGATCTGCGCGACGGCGCCCAGGTTGAGCAGATCGGCGCGCACCGAGGCCGCCGAGTTCCGCGCGCGTCGCGTTGAGCTCGGCGACCAGCGTCTTCGCGTCGCCGGTCGAGGCGCGGTGGTGGACCATGACCGCCGCGCCCGCCGCGTGCAGCCGCCGCACGATCGTCGCGCCGACGCGCTTCGCGCCGCCGGTGACGAGCGCCACCTTTCCGGACAGGGATTCGGCCATGCGTTCGATTGAGGATTCTACCGGAATGGCGCACTATGACTGCCCGCCATGAGCACCCAGAGCGCGCTTCCGCAACCGTCGCCCGAGGCGCTCGCGCACAGCGCGCGCGTGGTCGAGCAGGTGCGCGCCGAGATCGCGCGCGCGGGCGGTTGGCTCGACTTCGCGCGCTACATGGAGCTGGTGCTCTACGCGCCGGGCCTCGGCTACTACAGCGCCGGCGCGCGCAAGCTCGGCGCCGACGGCGACTTCACCACCGCGCCCGAGCTCACGCCCCTCTACGGGCAGTGCATCGCGCGGCAGGCGCGCCAGGTGCTCGATCTCGGCCTCGACCAGATCCTCGAGGTCGGCGCCGGCTCGGGCGCGCTCGCGGCCTCGCTGCTCGAGGAGCTCGATCGGGTGGGCGCCGCGCCGAAGAGCTTCCTCATCCTCGAGCTCTCCGCCGACCTGCGCGCGCGCAGCCGCGATCTCCTCGCCGCGCGCGTGCCGCATCTCATGGAGCGCGTCGCGTGGCTGAACGTGCTGCCGCCCGCGTTCTCCGGGCTGGTGATCGGCAACGAGGTGCTCGACGCCATGCCGGTGCGCGTGGTGCGCGCGACGGCGGAGGGGATCGAGGAAGGCGGCGTCGTCGTCGCCGGGCACGGCGAGGCGCCCCTTCGCGTGGGCTTTCCGCCCGGCGGCCGGCGCGCTGCGCGAGGCGGCCGGGCAGCTCGGGCTCGCGCCCGACTACACCACCGAGATCGCGCTCGCCGCACGCGGCTTCGTACGCAGCCTCGCGGGGATGCTCGAGCGCGGGGTCGCGCTCTTCGTCGATTACGGCTTTCCAGCGCACGAGTACTACCACCCGCAGCGCTCGGCCGGCACGCTGATGTGCCACTACCGCCATCGCGCGCACGGCGACCCGTTCTTCCTGCCCGGGCTGCAGGACATCACCGCGCACGTCGACTTCAGCGCCGTGGCGCACACCGCCGCCGACGCCGGCCTCGATGTGCTCGGCTACGCGACTCAGGCGCAGTTCCTGGTGAACTGCGGTATCGCCGAGCTGATGCTGCGGGTGCCCCCGAGGACGTGGCGCGCTACGCGCCGCAGGCCGCCGCGGCCAACAAGCTGCTCTCGCCCGCCGAGATGGGGGAGCTCTTCAAGGCGATCGCCGTCGGGCGCGGCGTCGAGGGTCCGCTCGTCGGCTTCGCCGCCGGCGACCGGCTGCACACGCTCTGAACGCGTGCGCCTTTGCCTCCGCTCGCCTGGGTACCCCGGGCGCGGCGAGCCGTCGCTATAATCGCCGCCATGAAACGCGTCTCGGTCGCATCTCTGCTGCTCGTCGGGACACTCGCGGCAGCGCTGGTGCCGACCGGCGCGGTCGCCGCCGGTCCGGCCGAGCAAGCGGTCGAGGCCGCGCGCAGACGCTGGCAGGGGAGCCCGCACGGTCCGATGCTCGAGCGCATCCTGCCGCCCACGTTCGCGCCCGCGCAGCTGCCCGAGCCCCGCGCGCGCGGGGCGCAGCTCGCCGTCGAGTACTGCGTGCAGTGCCACAACCTTCCGAACCCGGCGATGCACCATGCCGCCAAGTGGCCCGGCATCGTCGAGCGCATGGTGGTGCGCATGCGCGGCAAGGGCAACATGGGCGAGTTGATGAGGGAGATGATGGGCGGCGTGCGGGCACCCGATGAGGCGGAGCGCGCGGTGCTGCTCGCCTACCTGCAGCGCCACGCGCAGCGCCCGCTCGATCCGCGCAAGTACCCCGCGGTCCGCACCGACGCGGCGAAGTCGTTCCGGCTCGCCTGCCAGCAGTGCCACACGCTGCCCGATCCGCAGCGCTACACGGCCGCCGAATGGGCGGAGGTCGTCGCGCGCATGGAGCGCAACATGCTCTGGATGAACCGCGTGGTCGGCACGCGCCCGGTCGCGGACGAGCCGCAGCTCAGGATCGACGAGATCCTCGAGTTCCTGCAGTCGAACGCCAAGCGGGGATGAGGGGCGCCGGGTCGTCGCTCGACGGTCGGCTGTCGGCAGAAGGCGATCGGACGCGGGTTTCGTCCGTCGTGCGCCGCCGCCGACCGTCAACCGCCGACCGCCGACTCCCGTAGCCACTGCTCGACGCGCTCCGCCGCCGACTCCCAGCCCTCGTCCAGCATCATCGCGTGACCGAGGCCCGGGATCACCTCGAGCGATCCGCCGACCATGCCCGCGCCGCGCCGCAGCTGCTCGACGGGGAAGAGCGCGTCGCGCTCCGCGGCGAGCCACAGCGTCGGCGTGCGGTTCATCCGCCAGAGCTGCGGCAGCGCGAAGAGCGTCATGTCCCAGACCGCGCGCTGCGACTCGGGCTGCGTCCGGCGATACCACTCCGCGAGCTTGGCCGGAGCGACTGCGCCGGCGAAGAGCGCCTTGCGCAGCGCCTCGGCCGACCCGCGGCCGTGCGCGAGCACGCCGTTCAGCTCGGCGAAGAGCGCCGGGTTCCGGAACGCGAGCCCGAGCTGGGCGCCGAGCAGGCCCTGCGGCGGCACCGAGGCGAGCAGCACCGCCGCGGGCGCCGCGGCGTCCTCGAGGTACTTCTGCGCGACGAACCCGCCCATCGAATGACCGACGAGGACCGGTGCTCGGCCGATGCGACGCACCGCCTCGAACACGTCCTCGACGTAGTCGTCGGCGCTCGTGAGCATCAACTCGCCGCGCCCCGCGCTCGCGCCGTGGCCGCGGAACGACAGCGCATAGCACTCGAAGCCGCGCCCGGCGAAGAACGGCAGGAAGTGCTCGGCCCAGCACCACGCGCCGGTGAAGGCGCCGTGCAGGAAGAGCAGCGGGTGCGGAAAGCCCGGCGCGAGCGGCCTCGCCGCGAGCAGCTCGAGCCGGTCGCCGGCGCCGGCGCGCAGGTCGCGGACGACCGTGGCGGCGGCCGCGCGTCCGGGGCGCGCGTCACGGCTTGAACGGCACGGCCATCCCGCGCTGCACCGCCGTCCGCGCGCCGATGGCGTCGAACCACCGCTTCACGTTCGGGAAGTCGGCGAGATTCGTCTTGTGCCACTCGTGCCGCGCGACCCACGGATAGGTCGCGATATCGGCGATCGTGTACTCGCCGGCGGCGAGGTACTCGGCGGCGCCGAGCCGCCGGTCGAGCACGCCGTAGAGACGCTCCTTTTCCTTGAGGTACCGTTCGATGGCGTAAGGCACCTGCTCCTTCGCATATCGCACGAAGTGGTGCACCTGGCCGAACATCGGCCCGATGTGGCCCATCTGGAGCATCAGCCACTGCAGCACCTCGTAGCGCGCGCGCAGCGTCTCGGGCAGCAGCATCCCGGTCTTGCCGGCAAGGTAGATCAGGATCGCGCCGGACTCCATCATCGCGATCGGTTTGCCGTCCGGTCCGTACGGATCGACGATCGACGGGATCTTGGCGTTCGGATTGATCGCGACGTACTCCGGGGCGTGCTGCTCGCCCTTGCCGATGTCGATCGGGCGCACCTTGTACGGCAGCCCGGTTTCCTCGAGCATGATCGAGACCTTGCGGCCGTTCGGCGTTCCCCACGTGTACAGCTCGATCATTCCTCCTCCGTGATTCAGGTCCGCAGCGGCGCGATGTCGCCACCTCGCGGGCCGGGCGAGTTTACAATCGGCCGGAGGTTCTGGCCAATCGGGCGCGCGTCGCCCGCATCGAAGGCTTCTTCCGGATGCTCAAGTGGCTGCTGACGCTCGCCGTCGCCCTCGTGATCCTCACCGCGGCGAGCCCGCTCCTCGCCCGCTTCGGGCTCGGCCGCCTGCCGGGCGACGTGACCGTCCGCTACAAGGGCCGCGACTACTACCTGCCGTTCACCACCACGATCCTGCTGTCGATCGCGCTGACGCTGATCGCGCGCTTTCTCTGATCAGCGCCGGGCGCGCGCCGCGCGGTGCCGGTCGAAGTACGCGCGCAGCTCGGCGCGCGTGAGTTCGGCGTTGCGGTCGGCGTCGATAGCGTCGAACTTCGCGCGCAGGCGCGGCAGGCTCCGCCCGATTTCCGCGCGTGACAGCATGCCGTTCCCATCGGTGTCTGCACGCTCGAAGTGGGCGGCGAAGCCGTCCGCGCCGCCGCCCCGCCGGCTCCGGGCACTGCTGCGGGCGCGCAGCTCGGCGGGCGACAGGCTGCCGTCGCGGTCGGCATCGATCGCGTCGAAGTCGGGAACGAGCTTCGGCAGGCGCGCCTGCGCCTCGGCGCGGGAGATGCGGCCGTTTCCGTCGGTATCGGCTGAACGCAGGCGCGCCGTGCCGCGATCGACCGATGCGCTTTGCGCGCTGGCGATCGCCGACGCGGCGAGCAGGGCGAGCGAGAGCACCGCGGCGCGCATGCGCCAAACCAACGCCGCGCGCCGGGCCGCGGTTGACCGCGGCCTGCAGGCGCTGCAGCGGCTCGCCACTCGCGCGACGGCGGAACCGCCGCCCAAGATCGCCCTCGACGGCGCTCGTCGCACTCGCTAGCGCAGCAATCCAGGCCGGCCGCCGGCCGTCTGCGACGGTTCGCTTGATCGCCGCGAACCCTGTTTCCGGGCAGCGCAATCGGGAGGCGGTCACGGCCGGGCATGCGCCGCCAAGCACCGTGGTGCGCATGCGCTCAACCGACGCCGCGCGCCGGGTCGCGGCGGCGATCAACCGTGTTGCAGGCGTCGCGGGGCTTTTCGCGAGCGCGACCGCGCGTGCGGAAGTGGAGCACCGCGGTCGCCGTGCACGGGGCGAGCCGCGCCCCCGTTACTGCGAGATCGCCGATGCTATCGCGGCGATGCGCGCGGCGCGTATGGCGTCTGCCACGTTTTGCGGGTCGCGGGCGGCGACACCCGCCGCATCAACGCCTCGCGCGGCGTTCAGCGCGTGCACCAGGCGCTGCGCCTCCGCGTAGTGCCGCTCGTGACCCGCCGCGGCCGCATCGCAATCGACCACGACGAGCAGCGCCGCGAACCGGTCGGGGCGTCGGAACGCGTCGCAGCCGGCGAGCAGATCGAGCAGCGCGGCGGGGTCGAGCCGCCCGGACTCGCGCATCGCGGCGCCGTGACGCGCGGCGAGCACCGCAAGATCGCGGCACTCGCCAGGGCAGCGCAGCCGCCGGCACGCGGCCTCCGCCGTTGCGACGTCCGCCGCGGCGAAGAGCGTCGCGAAACGCTGGGCCAATTCGAGCCGGCGCTCCGCGGCGACCCCGAGCGCCGCGAGCGCGCGCGCGGCGTCGAGCGACCCCCACTCGGGCAGCACGCGCGTCATGGCGCCGGCCGCCGCCAGGGTCTCGAACATGCGTTGCGGCGCATCCTCCATCAAACCCTTGGCGAATTCCTGCCAGACGCGCTCGGGGACGAGCGCATCGACCTCGCCGTCTGCCGCCATCCGCCGCATCAGCGCGAGCGTCTCGTCGGCGACGCGGAACGCGGGGAAGCGCGCCGCGAAGCGCGCCACGCGCAGCACGCGCACCGGGTCCTCGGCGAAGGCCGGGCCCACATGACGCAGGACGCGCGCGCGCAGGTCGGCCGCGCCGCCGAACGGGTCGACGAGCGCGCCTTGCGCGTCGCGCGCGATCGCGTTGATGGTGAGGTCGCGGCGCGCGAGGTCCTGCTCGAGCGTCACGTCCGGCGCGGCGTGCACCTGGAAGCCGCGATACCCGCGCGCAGTCTTTCGCTCGGTGCGCGCGAGCGCATACTCCTCGTGCGTCTGCGGATGCAGGAAGACCGGGAAGTCCCGCCCGACCGGGCGGTAGCCGAGGCGCACCATCTGCTCGGGCGTCGCACCCACCACGACGTAGTCGCGGTCCTTCACCGCGAGGCCGAGCAGCTCGTCGCGCACCGCGCCGCCGACCGCGTAAACCTTCATTCGCGGCCTGACGCGGGGATATTCAAGGCGCTTTTCCCTTGTTCGCTTCGGAGCTACGCAATGGGTTCGCGCGACCGCGGTTTGCTCCACGCGCGAGCTGCCTTGCACGGAGGCGTCGTGGCCAGCATTCCTAGGACGCCTGCGCCGCGTAGGGCTCCTCGTCGGCGAGGAACTCGGGTTCGGCCGCGGCCGCGGCGTACCACGCCTGCATCGCCGGCAGGGCGAGCACGTCGTCGGCGTACTGCTGCCGCGCGCCCGCGAGCCTGACGCCGTAGGTGAGAAAGCGCGAGACGACCGGCGCGTACATCGCGTCGGCGCTCGAGAACGCGCCGAACAGGAACGGGCCGCCGGAGCGCTTGAGGCACTCGCTCCAGATCGCCTCGATGCGCGCGATGTCGGCGTCGACCGCGCCCGAGCGGCCCTTGCCCGGGTAGCGGCCGCGGCAGTTCATCGGCATCGCGGCGCGCAGCGCCGTGAAGCCGGCGTGCATCTCGGCCGACACCGCGCGTGCGAGCGCGCGCGCGGTGCGGTCGGCGGGCCACAGCGGCCGGTCGGGCCAGCGCTCGGCGGCGTACTCGACGATCGCGATCGACTCCCAGACGCGCAGCGGACCGTCGACCAGCACCGGCACGCGGCCTGCGCCTGAGTACACGAGCATTCGCTCCTTCGTCTGCGGCGTGCCGAGCGCAATGCGCTTCTCGTCGACGGCGACGCCGGCCTGGGTGAGCGCGAGCCAGGCGCGCAGCGACCACGACGAGTAGTTCTTGTTGGCGACGACGAGGAGTGGGTTGCCCACGCCCGCGCCCTCACACTTCGCGCGGCTTGCGCCCGGCCTTGTAGCGGAACGCGGAGAACCGCGAGCGCGGATAGGCGCCCTTCAGGTAGACCGGCGCCACCGCCTCGAGCGGGGTCGGCTCGATGCCGAACGGGAGCTTCGCGTCGGCCACGTTCGCGATGCGCATCGAGCGCACGTTGTCGCGGCTCATGAGCTTCACCGGCAAGAGCTCCATCATGCGCGCCTGCAGGTAGGACATGCGCTCGCCGAGCCCGACGATCGGGCGCGGGTGTCCGGAGACGCGGCCCGCGTACTGCACCAGCTCGCGCAGCGCTGTACACCACCGGTCCGACGAGATCGTAGGCCTTGTCGACGCTCTCGCTCCGCGCGAGCGCGGTGACGAAGGCGCGCGCCACGTCGCGCACGTAGACCGGCTGGAACTGCGCATCCGGGCAGCCGAGGAACAGGACCGGCAGCCAGTGCTGCAGGGCCGCGAAGGTGTTCAGGAACTGATCCTCGGGCCCGAAAACGACCGACGGCCGGAAGATCGTCGCCGCGAGCCGGCCGCGGGCGGCGATCACCGCCGCCTCGCCGTCGGCCCTCGAGCGCAGATACTCGCTCGGCGCATCCGGCGCCGTCTTGAGCGCGCTCATGTGCAGCAGCCGCGGCACGCCGGCCGCGCCGCAGGCGGCCACCACCTTCTCCGGCAGCTCGACGTGCGCGCGCTTGAATTCGGGGCCGTACGGGGCGCCCGGCCGGCTGTGCAGCACGCCGACGAGATTGATCACCGCGTCGCAGCCGTGGAACAGGCGCGCGAGCGCCGCGGGGTCGTGCACGTTGTCCTGCACGACCTCCACGGTCGGCAGCAAGATCAGGTGCTTGGCGCGCTCGCGCCGGCGCGTCGGCACGACGACGAAATGGCTCTCCTCGACCAGACAATCGACGATGTGGCGCCCGACGAAGCCGGAGCCGCCCAGAACGCAGATGCGGGACATCGCTCCTCGCTGTGATGAGCCGTGCTGGATCGAAGCAAGCGCGGCGCCCGGCCGCCCACCGCGGCGCGCGGCCGGCGCCGACGGCTATTTTAGCGTCGGCTCGCCGGAGCCGTCGCTCGCGTCCTCGGCGCCGCGGCCAGGAATGACGCCGAGGCGCTCCTTGAGCGGGCGCACCTCGCCACCGTAGATGGCGGCGTAGTAGACCGTGTTGCTCATCACCTTCTTCACGTAGTCGCGCGTCTCGCTGAAGGGGATGGTCTCGGCGTAGATCGCGCCCTCGAGCGGGCGCTCGGCGCGCCAGCGCTGCGCGCGGCGCGGCCCGGCATTGTACGCGGCGGCAGCGAGCACGGTGCTCTCGCCGAGGCCGTCGTAGACGTACTTGAGGTAGCTCGTGCCGAGCGCGACGTTCACGTCGACGTCGGTCACCTTGCGCCACGAGAAGTCGCGCATGCCGATCTGGCGGGCGATCCAGCGTGCGGTGCGCGGCATGAGCTGCATCAGCCCAGAGGCGCCGGCCGAGGAGCGGGCGTCGGTGATGAAGCGGCTCTCCTGGCGCACCAGGCCGAGCACCCAATGCTCGTCCAGACCCTGCGCGCGCGCCTGCTCGCTGAACACCTCGCGGTAGGGCGCGAGGAATCGCACCGAGAAGTCGTGCTCGCCCACGGTACGGTTGGCGGTGTTGATCGCGCGGTCCCAGATCTCGTAGCGGCGCGCGAGCTCGGCGGCGGCGAGAAGCTCTCGGTCGCCCATGTCGCGCACGCCCCAGATCCACTCGCGGGTCGCCTCGGCGCGGAACTCGACGCGGAAGAGCGCGAGCGAGCGCTTCAGGCTCTCGTTGGCCGCCGCGCGCGATATCTCTTCTTCGGCCGGCGTGTAACCGCGCGGCGGAATGGAGAGCGAGAGCCCGAGCTCCTCGCGCGCGAGTTTGCCGTAGAAATCGTGCCCACGGGCGATGCGCGCGAAGAGCATCTCCGCGCCGCGCGCGTCGCCCGCCGCGCGCAGCGCGCGCGCCTTCCAGTACACCCAAGTCGGGTCGTCGCGTCCCTCGGCGCTCATGCGATCGATCGCGGCGCCGACTTCGGGCCAGTCGCCGCTGCGCAGCGCCGCGCGCGCGCGCCAGGCGAGCTGCTCGTCCTCGAGCGGCGCGTCGCCCGCGCGCGCGAACCAGGCCGCGGCCTCGGGCAGGTGCTGCCGGGCGCCATTGGTCGCGATCTGGCCCCAGACGTAACCCCGGTCCGCGGCCGGAAAGCGTGCGTCGAGCTTGTCGTCGAAATACTCCGCCGCGCGCGCGGCGTCGCGCTGCGCGACCCGCGTCAGCGCGTAGGCGAGCAGCTCGCGGTCGACTCGCTTCTTCAGGTCGTGCCGGTGTTGCCCGACGTAGTGTTCGGGCTTGCGCCGGATCGCATCGATCGTGCGCTCGCGCGGGGTCTCGGGGGCCGGCAGATAGTTGATGGTGCGCTTTGCCGGCCCGAGCTGGTTTGCGACGAGCAGCGCGCGCACGCGCGCCCACACGTCCTCCTTACCGATGCGCCCGTCGGCGATCTCCTGCTCGATGAGCGGAACGCAACCCTCGGGGATATCGCGCGGCGCGTGCCAGAACGCGCGCACCTCGGCGAGCGTCGAACGGTCGCCGTTGCGCCAGCGCGCCTGCAGCGCGAGGCAGGTGACTTCGGGATCCTCCTGCGTGAGCTTCGGGTACTCGGCGAGCAGCACGTCCCACTGCTGCTGGCGCGCCAGCGCGCGCAGCCAGTCGTTGCGCAGCCGCTCGCCGAGCAGCAGGCCGTCGTTCTTCCAGAGCATTTCGCGCACCGCGCCAGCATCGACCGTCTCGAGCTCGAGCTTGAGCCGCCAGTAGTCGAGGTACGGCTCGAGCCCGCTGCCGCGCAGCTTCGTCGCATGCGCCTCGAGCCGCGTTGCGTCGCCCTTGCGGAACGCCTCGGCGGCGGCCTTGAATGCCTCGCGCTCGTCCGCGGCGAAACACGGCGATGCGACGGCGAAAGCGAGGGCGAGGACGAGCGGCCTGAACATGGGGTGTATAGTAATCGGGACTCTTGAGAAACTACATGAAGAATAGCACGGGCGATCCTCCGAAAACTCTTCCCACCTCGGAGGTTGTCGGCTCGGAAGCCGAGCGTTGCGGCGATGCAACGAACGCGCCGCCCGCGGACCTCCCGGCCTGGCGAAAGGCGCTGCGCGGCGAGCTGATCGCGCGCCGCCTCGCGCTCGCGCCCGAGGCGCTCGACGCGCATCGCCGAAAAATCGACCGGCATCTCGCGCGGGGGTTCCCGAACCTCGCCCGCGGCGTGGTCGCATTCTGCTGGCCCTACAAGAACGAGTACGACGCCCGCTTCCTCGCGAAGAAGCTGCGCGACGCGGGCGCGACGACTGCGCTCCCGGTGGTGGTGGCGCCCAAGTCGCCGCTCGTCTTCCGCGAGTGGCATCCCGGCGTGAGGCTCGCCAACGGGGCGCTCGGCATCCCCTATCCGGCCGAGGGCGCCCGGATCGTGCCGACCACCGTTCTGCTGCCGGCGCCCGGCTTCGACGATGCGGGCTACCGTCTCGGCTACGGCGGCGGCTTCTTCGACCGCACCCTTGCCGCGCTCGAGAAGCGCCCGCACGTCATCGCCGTTGCCCACGAGCTCGCCCACATCCCCACCATCCACCCGCAGCCGTGGGACGTCCCGGTCGACTTCGTCGTCACCGAGCGCGGCGTCTACGAGCGGCGCGAGGGCAAGCTCGAATTCCTGGGCGCACCGGGCCCCGCCGGCAGCAGGATGGCCTCGCCCGTCTGCTACGCGGACGAGGTCGATCCGGGTTATTTCGGCGGCGAGTGAACCGGATCGGGCTCGGCGGGCGCTCGCCGGATCGCAGCGCTATCCCTGAACCCTCCTCACCGTCCCTGCCCCGCCATGGCGTTCATGCCGCGGGCGCCGGCGGGCGTCAGTCCACGATGAAGAGCGTGGCACCGGCGGCCGTGGACGAGCGATGCGGCTCGGCGCCGTCGGCGACCTGGTACGACATTCCGGGCTTCAACTCGAAGACCCGGCCGTCCGCGAGCTCGGTGCGGAGCTCGCCTTCGAGGCAGAGCAGGATGTGCCCCTTGGAGCACCAGTGGTCGGCCGCGTAGCCGGGCGTGTACTCGACCATGCGGACGCGGATGCCCCCGAAGTGGCGCGTCCGCCACACCGCCTTCCCCGTCTCGCCCGCGTGCTCGATCGGCGCGATCGCCGACCAGTCGGTCGTCCCGAACGGGATGTCGGTCATTCGCATGCTGGGCGCAGGAAGCTGCGGAACACCGGCACTGTAGCGCAACGGGCGGGGGGACGGTGCGGACGCCATTCCCGCGCAGGCGGGAATCCAGCGCTGCATGCCCTGAGGCCCGCCCCGATCCCCGCCTGCGCGCGGATGACTGAAGCCGAAGCGGGGATGACCAGAGCAGACCGTTCCTAGCGCACGCCGAGTGCCGCCTTGCCGATGATGTAGGCGCCCAGGACGAGCATCGCGACGAGAAAGACCCTGCGGAAGCGCGCCTCCGAGAGCCGACGCCGCACGCGCTGGCCGGCGACCATGCCGGCCACGGCGGGGATCACGGCGGCGGCCGAGGCGACGCCGAGCTCCGGCGTGAGCAGGCGGTTCCCCTGCAGCGCGAGCGCGAGCGCCACCGTCGAGAGCGAGAACAGGATGCCGAGCGCCTGCACCAGCATCTCGCGCGAGAGCCCGATCGCCCGCAAGTACAGGATGCCGGGCACCACGAACGAGCCGGTCATTCCGGCGAGGACGCCGTTCGCGGCGCCGAGCAGCGGCGCGGCCCACGGCTCGCGCCGCGCCGCAATCGCGAGCCGCACGCCGGCGAGGTCGAGCGCCGCGTAGGCGACCAGGAGCGCGCCGAGCAGCGCCGAGAGCAGCGCGAGGTCCACGCGCGTGAGCGCGGCCGCGCCGATCCAGACGGTCGCGGTCGCCGGCAGGAGGAACGGCCAGGTCCGCCGCAGGATCGCGCGGCCGTGGCCGCCGACCGCCGCCTGCCAGACGTTGGTGACGAGCGAGGGCACGACCAGGAGCGCCATCGCGGTGGTGAGGTCGAGCGTCGCGGTCAGGAGCCCCAGGCTCACGGACGGCAGGCCGAGCCCGATGACGCCCTTCACCGTCCCCGCGAGCAGGAACGTCGCGGCGATCGCGAGGATCACGAGCGGCTCGGTCACGCGCGCGTCACCGCTCGGAGCGCCCCGCCGACCCGAGCGCGGTCCGCATCCACTGCACCGCGAACGCGGATCGCGGCCGGCTCACGGCTTCGCGCCCGCCGGCGGCGGCGCGCCGTCGCGCCGGGCGCGCGCGAAGTCCGGGATGCGCAAGCGCTTGCGGTAGGCGCCCGGGGCGAGGCCGGTGGTGCGCTTGAACAAGCGCCGGAAAAAGGCAGAGTCCTCGTAGCCGACCCGCCAGGCGATCTCGTCGACCGGCGCATCGGTGCGCTCGAGCCGGCGCTTCGCGTCCTCGACGCGCAGCCGCTGGACGTAGGCGATCGGCGCGAGGCCGGTCGCGGCCGCGAAGCGCCGCTTGAATGTACGCTCGGCGAGCTTCGAGCGCTTGATCATCTCCTCCACGGGGCTCGCGACCGAGAAGTGGCTGCGCAGCCACTGCTGCGCGCTCAGGATCTCGCCGTCGCCGTGGTCGGTGCGGCCCTCGAAGACGATGAACGGCGCAAACCCGTCCTGATGCCACTGCAGCGCGAACATGCGCGCGACGTCCTGCGCGACGGTCGCGCCGGCGTAGCGCGCGATGAGATAGAGCACGAGGTCGTGCCAGGTGGTCGATGCACCGGAGCTCACGAGCTCCTCGCGCCGCCCAGAGACCACGAGTGCGCGTTCCGGGTGGATCGGCACCGCAGGATAGGTCGCGGCGAACGCGCGCGCGTAGCCGAAGTGCACCGTGACGTCCTTGCCGTCGAAGAGCCCGGTCTCGGCGAGCAGGAAGATGCCCGAGCACGCCGAGCAGAGCACCGCGCTGCGCCCGTGCATCGCGCGCAGCCAGTCGACCAGGCGCCGGTAACGGCCCGCCCTCCAGCCTTCCGGCGGCAGCAGAATCGACGGCACGATCACGATGTCGGTCGCCTCGACGGCATCGGCCGCGCGCTGGACGTCGATCGAGACGCCGCTCGCCCACGATCTCGATGTGGAACGGCGACGCCACCGGCGCCGCACCCGGCGCGGGGGAACGGGGCGGCAGCATGGCCATGGTGCGTGACGGCGCGTCGGATGTGACACGAATGGACCGATCTTAGGCGATTCCGGCTCCTGCGCAAGGCACGGTCCGGCTGCGAATATGCGCACCGAAGTTCCACTTGCCAACACGCGCGAAAGGATGCGCACCATGATCGACCAAGCAAAGCTGGACAACTTCCTCTCGCGCGCCGTCGGCGATCTCTCCGCCGGCTACGGCGGCGTGATGGTCAGCCTCGGCGCCAAGCTCGGCCTCTACAAAACCATGGCGGGCGCCGGCCCGCTCAGCGCCGCCGAGCTCGCGGCGCGCGCGGGCTGCGCCGAGCGCTACGTGCGCGAGTGGCTGAACGCGCAGGTGGCGGGCGGCTATGTCGACTATCACGCCGTCAGCGGCACCTACGAGCTCACGCCCGAGCACGCGATGGTGCTCGCCGACGAGGAGAGCCCGTACTTCATCCCGAACGCGTGGCACGTGCCAGCCTCGATGTGGTGCGACGAGGAGAAGGCGATCGACGCGTTCCGCACCGGCAAGGGCGTCTCGTGGGGCGAGCACGACGGCCGGCTCTACTGCGGCGTGGCGGCGTTCTACCGCAACGCCTACAAGGGCAGCCTGGTATCGCAGTGGCTGCCCGCGCTGGAGGGCGTCGTGGCGAAGCTCGAGGCCGGAATCAGCGTGGCCGACGTGGGCTGCGGGCACGGCCACTCGAGCATCCTCATGGCGCAGGCGTTCCCGCGGTCGCGCTTCCGCGGCTTCGACACGCACCCGGCCTCGATCGAAGCGGCGAGGCGCAACGCCGTCGCGGGCGGCGTCGGCGGACGCGCCGCCTTCGAGGTGGCGCGCGCCGCGGACTACCCCGGCAGGGGCTACGGGCTCATCTGCTTCTTCGACTGCCTGCACGACATGGGCGACCCGGTCGCCGCGGCCCGGCACGCGGCGGAGGTACTCGCGCCCGACGGCACCGTCATGCTGGTCGAGCCGTTCGCGAACGACCGCGTCGAGGACAACGTCTCGCCGGTGGCGCGGCTCTACTACGCGGCCTCGACCACGCTGTGCTGCGCCCACGCGATCTCCGAGGGCGGGCACCTCGTGCTCGGCGCACAGGCCGGCGAGGCGCGCCTCGCCGAGGTGTTCCGCAAGGCGGGGTTCACGCACTTCCGCCGCGCCGAGACGCCGTTCAACCTGATCCTCGAGGCGCGCCTCTGATCCGGCCGCGGGCTACGCCGCGCCCGCCGCGAGCGCTTCGCAGCGCGCCGCATCGAGCGGTTGCCCCGCCGCGCGATAACCGCGGGCCGCGGCGGCGAAGCGGGCCGCGGCAAGCGCGTCGTCGCCCCGCGCGCGGGCGATGTGCGCGCGCACCTCCTCGAGCGCCGCGTGCCACGCGGGCAGGCGCATCACCACCTCTGCGAGGAACTGCACCGACTGCTCGAGGCGCGCGGCGAGATCGAGCCGGCCCGCGCGCACGGCGGCGATGGCGGCCGGCACGGTGAAGGTGATGCGGCAGCCGGGGCAGGTCTCCAGCGGGCCGCGCACCGCGGCTTGCGCCTCCTCCAATGCGGCGAGCGCCGCGGCGGGCGCCTCGCACAGCGCGACGCGCGTGCCGTAGATCCGGTCGAGCAGGTGAAAGCCGATGTCGGTCTGGCGCGCGAGGTCGAGCGCCTCGTCGAGCAGCGCGGCGGCCGCGTCGCGCCGGCCGCGATACAGCGCGGCTTCCGCACGCCGCTGCAGCGCGAGCGCCTCGCCGGTCGCGCCGCCGAACGCGCGATGCAGCCGCCCGCCGAGCACGAGGTGCTCCTCCGCCGCGTCGAGGTCGCCGGCGAGCAGCTCCGCCTCGCCGCGCAGGGTCACGCCGAAGGCGTGCCCGCGCGCCGCCCCGAGCCGCTTCGCCTCGGCGGCGAGCGCATCGGCGAACGCGATGACCTCGGGATACGGCCGCGCCCCGTAGAGGAAGCGCTGGGTGATGCAGAGCTGGCCGTCGAATACCCGCACGGCGAGGTGCGGCACGTGGTGCGTCTCGTGCAGATCGGCCCACACGCTGCTGTGCAGCTCGCCGCGCGCGTGCGCGGCCGCCGCCTGCGCCCACGAGGCGACCACGATCGCCGCCTTGTCGCCGGTCTGCAGTGCGAGCCTCCGCGCCTCGGCGGACTTGAGCGTGCCCATCGCGGGGTCGGCGACGCCGAGCGCGGCCGCGCCGCTGTACGCGAGCGCCTCGGCGAGGCGCCCGTCCACGGTGGTCGGGCGCACGCCGTCGAGCGCTCGCAGCGCCCCCTTCGGATCGCCCAGCTTGATCTGCGCGAGCGCCCGCTTCGCGCGCAGGTCGTGCGAGGCGGGTTCGCCCGCCGCGTCCGCGGCGCGGTCGTACGCCGCCAGCGCGGCCGGATCGCCGAGCGCGTCGAGCGCTTCGGCCCGCAGGCGCAGCGCCTCGGCGTGGTCGCGCGCGTAGTCGAGCAGCGGCTCGAGCTGGCGCAGCGCGTCCTGGAAGGCGCCGAGCCGCATCGCGTCACGCGCCGCGTCCAACAGCCACGCCGCGGCCTCGGCGGGGCTGCCGCCCGCGAGCCAGTGGCGCGCGACCACGGCGGGCGGCACCGCGAGCTGCGCCAGGCGCCGCGCGGCGTCGCGATGCGCCTTCAATCGCTGATGCGGCGGGATCTGCTCGACGAGCGCCTGGCGGACGAGCTCGTGGCGGAAGCGGTAGCGCCCGTCGGCGACGACGAGCACGCCCGCGTCGAGCGCGAGATCGAGCAGCGCGAACGCCGCGGCCTCGGTCCCTTGCGACAGCGCGATCACGAGCGCCGGATCGAGCTCGTCGCTCGCGAGCGCGAGGCGCTTGAGCAGCGCGAGCGCGCCCGCATCCACGTTGCACAGGCGCGTGGTGACCGCCTCGCGCACGCTCGGCGGCAAGCGAGTATCGGCGCCGGGACCGATGCTGCGGGCGAGCTCGAGGACCGCGAACGCGTTGCCCTCCGCGAGCGCGACGATGCGGGCCCTGAGCGACGGGTCGAGCGCGCGCGGCGCCGCGTGCGCGGCCAGGGCCGCCGCCGCCTCGTCGGAGAGCGGCCCGAGCGCGATCGTCTCGAGCTGCCTGCCGTGGGCGAGCCGCGAGACGCGCTCGGCGAGCGGCGAGACCGCCGGCGGCGCGCGCAGCGCGAGCGCGACGCACACGGGACGCCCCGTGGCCGCGAGATGCACCATCACGTCGGCGTCGGCCTCGTCGAGCAGATGCGCATCGTCCACCAGCACCATGACCGGGCCGCCTTCCGATGCGGCGAGCAGCAGGCGCCGGAGCGCGCCGATCACCTGGTGGCGTCCGAGCGGCCCCGCCGCGGCGGGCGCGGCGCCGGCCAGCGCGGTGAGCGCCGCGAGCACCGCGCGGGCGGGCGCGCCGATGGGCTCCATGACGGCGCGGTTCTGGAGGATCATCTGATCCACCACGGCCGCGACCGCCGCGTACGCGCGGCCCGGCTGCGCCGCATCGACGCTCACCACCTTCCAGCCGCGCTCGCGCGCGAGCGCCTCGATCTGCCGGCAGAAGGCGGTCTTGCCGATGCCCGCCGCGCCGCGCACGAGGAGCCCGCCCGCGCGCTCGGCCGGGCTCGCCCGCAGCCACGCCGTGACCCGCGCGAACTCGCTCTGGCGCCCGACGAAGGCGGGCCCGGGGCGCTCGGCGCCCGCGATGCATTGCGCGTACAGCGCTTCGGTCTCTCGGTCGGGCGCCACGCCGAGCGCGTGCTGGAGCGCGGTGCGCAGGCGCGCATACCAGCGGATCGCCGCCGCGCGGTTCCCCGCCGCGAGCTCGCGCTGCATGAGCGCGCGGTGCGCGGGCTCGTCGGTGGGCTCGGCTTCGGCGAGCCGCTCCCACTGCTCGCTCGCGCGAAGCAGCGCGACATAGCGGCTGCGCAGCCGTTCGCGCGCCGCTTCGGTCCAGGGCTCGTACGAGGCGCCGGGCAGCAGCTCGCCGGCGTAGCCCTCGGCGGCCGCGGCGCACGCCGCCGGATCGCCGCTCGCCAGGGCCGCCCCGGCCTCGCGCTCGAAGCGCAGCGCGTCCACGTCGAGCGCGGCGCTCGGGCACAGGATCACCTGCCCGCCGCGCAGCACCACCGCGTCGGGGCTGCGCAGCGCCTGGCGCGCGTAGTGCGCGGCCTTGCGCAGATTGGCGCCGCCCGCCTCGGGCGCGAGCTGCGGCCACAACGCGTCGATGATCTGCTCGCGCAGCAGCCGGTGGCGGTCGGCGAGGCCGAGCAGCTGGACGAGCTCGGCCGCGCGGCGGCCGGGCCAATCGCCGGGCGGAATCCGCGCGCCGTCGACCGACGCCGCGAAGCCGCCGAGCAACCGGATCTCCACGCGGCGGCCTGCGGTGCCGCGAGTCGCCTTGCGAGCCATGGGCCGCAGTGTCCTATGACCACGGCGCGCGAACAACCGGCCCGCGGGCCGGGAACGTTTCGGGAACGACGCATGCGGATGCTGGCATCCGCAGGCCGCCCGACGCGCCTGCGGCTCACAACCCGGTCGACACCTGCGAGGAGCGCTACATGGACGTTCAAAAACTGGTCGTTCCCCTCTCCGCTGGCGGATACGCGACGCTGACTTTCCCGGAGCCCGTCACGCCCGAAAGGGTCCGGATGCTCGAGGAGGCCACCGCCCTGATGCTCGAAGCGCTGCGTGACGGCGCGCTCGCGCGGCAGGCGGAGCAGGCCGGCGCGATCGAGCACGACTCCTGGGCGGTTCACGCCTGAGCGCCGGCGCGAGGAGGCTCCCATGGCTGCAACGCTCTACGAGCGGCTCGGCGGCACCGAGCGCATCGCCGCGATCGCCGAGGAATCCATCGATCGCCACGCGGTGAACCCGGTGCTCGGGCCGCGCTTCCGGGGCAAGGACCTGCCGCGGCTGAAGCAGCTCGGCACGCAGTTCTTCTGCGCGGGCATCGGCGGACCGCAGCGCTACCAGGGGCGCGATCTGCGCACCGTGCACGCCGGAATGAACATCAGCGAGCAGGAGTTCCTGGCGACGATGGACGACATCGTCGCGGCGCTCGAGGCCCACGGCGTGGCGCGGCCCGAGGTCGACGAGGTGGTCGCGATCCTGTACGCGCTGAAGGGCGACGTGCTGCGCATCTGACACGGGCCCCGGGCGGGCGGCTCGGCGGCGGAGCGCGCCGTCACGGCGCCGGCGCCGCCCCGGACACCAGACCGAGCTCGGCGAAGCGCAGGTACAGCTCGCGGCAGACCCAGGCGTCGGTCGCCGCGTAGGCGATCTGCCGCGGCGACAGGCGGCGCGCCGCCCAGTTCGTCGTCTTCGCGCCCTTGGGGATGCGCGCGCCGAGGAACATCCCGGCGAGATTGCGCACGCCGGTCTGCTTGACGCCGTGCCGCCGCGCGACCGTGCCGAGATCCACGACCGCGCGCGCCTCGAACGCGAAGAGCTCCCGCAGGCCGCGCAGATCCTCGCGCACCGACACGCCCGCCTTGACGATGCGCTCGGAGCCGAGGATCTCCCGCAGGGGTCCGGAGAAGTCGTGCTGCTGCACCTGCAGGAGATACACCGCGCCCGCGGCGGCGAGCTGCACGAGCGCGGGCAGGTAGCGCTCGCCGCGCACGAAGGCCGGCCGCGTCTCGGTGTCGAAGCCGACCACGCGCTCGCGCTCGAGCTCGGCCAGCGCGCGCTCGAGCTCCGCCGGCGCCGCGACGAGGCGCACCGGCCCCTCGTAGCGGCGGATGGGCAGCGCGCCGAGCGCCTCGGGCGAGAGCTTGCGCGCCTCGCTCACGCGCGGCGCCCGCGCGAGCGAGCGCGCGCGTCCCTCGGGCGCGGGCCCGCCGCGCGGCCTGCCGCGCCGGCCGGCGCGAGCGTGAACTCGCCGTCGCTTCGCGCTTCGCTCCGCAGCCAGTCGACGAAGGCCGCCACCGCCTCGCTCGCTGCGACCGCCGGCCGGCGGGTCACGAAGAATGTGCCGCGGTGCGCGACCGCCTCGCGGCCGAAGGGCGCGCAGAGTACCCCTTCGCGGAGATGCCGCACGAGATACGGCCAGACGCCCATCGCGACGCCGCTGCCCCCGACCGCCGCGGCGACGAGCTGGTCGTACTGCGGGAACCACAGCGTGCTCGCCGGCTTGAAGCGCCGGGTCTTCGTGGCGTCGAGCCAGAAGTCCCACTCCGACATGCGCCGGCCATCGCGCAGGCTCTCGTAATCGAGCCGCACGTGGCGGGCGAGGTCGGCCGGCGCGCGGATCGGGCGCGACCGGTCGCGCGCGAGCGCGGGCGCGCAGGCCGGGAAGGTCATGCACTCGAGCAGCGGCTCGCCGTCCGGAACGTCGGCCCCGGGCAGCACCACCCGGATCGCGACGTCCAGCCGGTCGCGCTCGAGATCGGGCTTGTCGTTGCTCGCCACGACGCGCACGTCGATGCCGGGGTGCGCGCGATTGAACCGCGGCAGCCGCGGCGCGAGCCAGAGCGAGGCGAACGCGCTCGTCGTGGTCACCGCGAGCGTCTTCCCGGCGTCGGCGATGCGATCGACGACGGCGTCGATCTGCGCGAGCGCCTCCTCGGCGACGCGGTAGAGCTCTTCGCCCGCCGGGGTCAGCTGCAGCATCCGGCTGCCGCGATCGAACAGCGGTCGGCCCAGCTGATCCTCGAGCGTCTTGATCTCGCGGCTGACCGCGGGCTGGGTCACGAAGAGCTCCTGGGCCGCGCGCGTGAAGCTCAGGTGCCGCGCGGCGGCGCGAAAGCCGCGCAGGAGGTCTAGCGAGATCCGCGGCGGGCGGCGCTTATCCATTACCGCGGCTCATGGCAGGACTAACAAAAGATCGTTTGAGCGGCGCGCGGGTTCGCGCGAAGAATGCCGCCCAGGTTCCCGCCCGCGGTGGACGGGAAACCGACCAGGAGGTGCCAACCATGACCACGCATGCCGTCGTTGCACGCTTTCTCGCGCCCTTCGTCGCCGGGAGCCTAGCGCTCGTCTTTCCGCCCGCCGCGCTCGCGGCCGACAACCTGCCCCCGGAGACGCTCGCCGTCAAGGTGTTTCCCGACCGGTACGTCGCGGTCGGCAAGCAGTTCGCCGACCTTGCCGCGCTCGAGGCCTGGGCGAAGCCGATCGTCCTGCGGGAAGTGCGGCTGGAAACCTGCAGCGCGGGCGCCGGCAAGCAGCTGCTCGCCGCGGCCGCGCGCTTCCAGGACGTGTACCGGGAAGCCGTCCTGATCCGGACGCAGTCGCCGGGCGAGCCGGCCGCCTGCGCGTCGGCGGCGCACGCAGGGGCGATGCCCGCGATCGCCGGCACGCACCCGGACGATCGCGAGTACCTGGCGACCAACGCTTCCGGACGAAGCATCCTGCCCTGACGGGCGAAGCCTCGCCGCGCAGAGCGGCCCGGCCTCAGCGAAGGCGCAGCCGGCGGGTATCGGCCCGCCGGTTGCGCGTGCGCTTGCGGCGGGCGTCCCCCTATGCGGCTAACCCCACACCGGCGGCGGACGACCGGGCGCGGTCGCCTCGAGCACCGGAAGCGCCTCGCGATCGATCACGCCGGCCGGCGCATGCGCGAGGCGCGGCCGCGCGAGAAAGTAATCGGCGATGATCGACAGCGAGAGCGCCGCGAAGCCGACGAAGACCGCCGTCGTCCACCACGTCGTCGTCTCGTTCGCCAAGACGTCCGACACGACCGCGAGCGCGGTGAAGAACACCAACACGACGAGCCCGAGGACGAGCGTGCTCGGCGGGAATCCGCCGCGCCGCATCGGCGCGCGGCCGCGCCCGGAGCCGGCTCCTCGCCACCCAGTCCATGCTCGCGGCCATTCCGGTGCCCCACAGGGCCCATTGGATGGCAGGAGCCCACCACGGCTCGTTCATGGTCCGGCTACGCGCCAGCGGAATCCGGGATGCGAAGGTGCGCGAATGGATGCCGGAGCTACTTCTTGCGCTCCGATATGATACGCGCTGCGATTTTTGCGGCCGTGGCTACGAAGACGTCGCAGCGCTGGTACAGACCGTCACGCTCGAACTTGGCCACGCCTTCGGCAGTGCGGATGTCGCACCCCAGCAGCTCTTTGCAGTCCCGGGCGCCGAATTCCCGCTCGAACTCGCCGACGAGTTGCTGGGCGGCGGCGTACGCCTTGTCCACCGTCTCCCCTGGACCGCTGCGCCCGAATGCGAGGCCGAGACCCAGCAGTGCGCCGGTCAGGGCGCCGCAAGGCCCACAGGTGCGCCCCATGCCGCTGCAGAGCACGGTCGCCATTCCGGGAACGACGCCGGAATCCACTTTCTGGGCCTTCGCAAGGCCCAGCAGGACGCTCTCGGCACACAGGAAGCCGGCGTCCGCAGCCTGCTGGACTGTTTCGCGAACCTCGGAGACGAACTCCGATTGCGGCGGCTTGTGAGCCTCTGACAATCCGCGCTCCTCACGCACCCGGCGCGTGTGCCGGCTTGGTCGCACGGACGAACGCGCTGAAGACCTTTCCGTCGACCTGGGCAGCGATCGCGCCGGCATCTAGCCCCTGCTCGGCAAGGAAAGCGCGCGCGTCCTCGGCGCGATAGACCCGCGTGGGCTCGATCTCGATGCCTGCGAAGCCGGCTGCAGCGAGCTTCGAGCGATAGTCGTTTTCGTCGAGCGCCCCGCACATGCAGCCGATCCACCGGAGCACGCTCTCGCGGATTTGTACGGGTATCTCGCCGCGCGTCACCACGTCGGCCACCGCGAGGCGGCCGCCGGGCCTCAGTACCCGGAACGCCTCGCGCAGCGCCCGGTCCTTGTCGGCCGAGAGGTTGATCACGCAGTTGGAGATGACGACGTCGATCGAGGCGTCCGGCAGCGGAATGCGCTCGATCTCGCCCTCGAGAAATTCGATGTTGGCGGCGCCCGCTCTGCGCTTGTTCTCCTCGGCGATGGCGAGCATCTCGTCGGTCATGTCCAGCCCGTAGACCTTGCCCGTCGGGCCGACGCGCCTCGCCGAAAGAAGCGCGTCGATGCCAGCGCCGGAGCCGAGGTCGAGCACTGTCTCACCGGGCAGCAGACCGGCGAGCGCGGTCGGGTTGCCGCAACCGAGCGAGGCGAGCACCGCCGCTTCGGGGAGCTCGGCGATCTGCGCCGCGTCGTAGAGGTTTCGCGTGACCGGGTGCGCGGCCTCGGTTGCGCAGGCTGTGGATCCCGCGACCCCGACCGCGACGCCGTGCGCTGCGCGCGCGTACATCTCGACGAGCGCGTTCCTCGGCACCGGACGGTCCATCACGCGACGGTCATGCCGCCGTCGACCGCAACGATCTGGCCGGTGATGTGACGCGAGGCGTCCGACGCGAGCAGGATCGCGATGCCCTTGAGATCTTGGTCGTCTCCCAGGCGGCCGAGCGGAGTTCGCGAAAGCAGCGCCGGCGCGGTCTTTTCGAGAAAGGCGTTGGTCATCTTCGACGGGAAGAACCCGGGCGCGATTCCATTCACGGTGATGCCGTAACTGCCCCATTCCGCCGCGAGCGCCCGGGTGAAGTTCACAAGGCCCCCCTTGGTCGTGTTGTAGGCAAGGGTCTTCATTCCGGTTACCGGATTGCCGGACAGACCCGCAACCGACGCGACCGTAATGACCTTGCCGTAGCGGTTGGGAATCATGGATCGTTTGCCGACGGCTTGGGTCACCAGGAAGGTCCCGGTCAGGTTGAGATCCACCAGCTTCTGCCAGGCGTCCAGCGGATGATCCTCGGCCGGCGAGCCCCACGTCGTCCCGGCGTTGTTCACGAGGATCTGGATGGCGCCGTAGCGAGCGAGGGCCGCGTCGACCATCGGCCCGACCGCCTCTGGTCGAGCGATGTCGCACACGATCGGACGGGCCTCGATCCCTTTCCTCCGAAGAGCGTCGCGCGCGGCATCGAGCTCGTCGGCCTTTCGCGCGACGAGCGCGAGACTGGCGCCCATTTCGCCCAAGCCCTCGGCAATCTGCAGTCCGAGTCCGCGCGACCCGCCCGTAACGAGGGCGACCTTGCCCGAAAGATCGAACAACTCCTTGATGCTCATCGCTTGCCGGTCTCCTAGAGCGGCGCACCGCCGCCCCGCCGCGCCTCGCGCATGCAACGGTGACGCGAGGCAAGGAGCACTCTAATACCGCGTCCCGCGGCGAGCGCCGGCCGCATTTATCAGACGGTCTGATTTTCTGGGAAGCGGTCGCCGCCACCGCACTCGCCCGGCGCGATCGTGCCTAAGATTGTCGCGACCGGCTGCGCGACTCGCAGCGCGAGCAGCGCGCATGATGATCGTCGAGCGCCCGATGCCTGCTCGCCGCAGCACTCGTCAGGAGCAATGAACATGAAAGCGAACGAACCCATATTCTGCTTTTTCTGTCCCAACCACTGCGCCATGACCGCCACCTTCGAGGACGGGAAGATGGTAAAGGTGGTCGCGGACAAGAAGAGCGGGCTCCCGTGCGATATCTGCCCGGACGCCAAGGGTCCGCTTGCGATACCCGAAGTCCACTCGCACAAGGAGCGCCTGCGCTACCCCATGAAGCGCGCCGGCGAGAAGGGGGAGAACCGCTGGACGAGAATTTCCTGGGACGAAGCTCTCGATATCATCGCGGAGAAGCTGCTTTTCTACCGGGACACGTTCGGTCCCGAGAGCATCGCCCTCATCCTGGGCGAACCCAAGGGGATGGAGTTCGCGTTCGGTCAGCGTTTCGGCACCTATCTCAAGACGCCGAACGTGATCACCCCGGGCAACTACTGCGGCGTCCAGACCGGCACGGCCGATCACTTCACGTTCGGCACCATGATGGTTCAGTCCGACCTGGCGAGCGAGTTCAACTGCATCGTGATCTGGGGCGCCAATCCGCTGAACACCGGCGGCAGCTTTCGCGGGATGCGCCAGGCGGTGCTCGACGCCGCGCTCCGCCGGGGCTGCAAGCTGATCATGATGGAACCCGGGAAGAACCGCTACTGCGAGAAGGCGCATCACTGGCTGCGCTTGAAGCCGGGCTCCGACGGCGCCCTGGCGTTAGGCATGGCGAAGGTGATCATCGAGGAGGGACTCTACGAGAAGGACTACGTGGCGCGGCACACGATCGGGATCGAGGAGCTGAAGAAGGAGATCGCCACCTTCACGCTCGACGAGGTGGCGGCCGAGACCTGGATCGAGCCGCGCGTGGTGCGCGAGGTCGCGCGCCTTTACGCGACTACCAAGCCGGCCCAAATCCTGTGGGGCAACGCCCTCGAGAACTCGGTTTCCGCGCTGCAGATCTGCCGGGCGGTCACCATACTGCGCGCGCTCACGGGCAACGTCGGCGCTCACGGCGGCGAGGTGATCATCGAGCCGGCGAAGTTCACGCGCCCAGGGCGCTTCTATTTCGACCGGCGGTTCCCGCGACCGATCGAAAAGTCGATCGGCCAGGAGTTTCCGATCGCGATGGGGTCGGCCTACGTGCCGACGCAGTCGCTCGTGCGGTCCATCCTCACCGAGGATCCCTACCCGGTGAAGATGGGCCTGGCGCACGTCACGAATCCGCTGCTGACCTACCCCGATTCCGCGAAGACCTACGAGGCGTTCATGAAGCTGCCGTTCCTGGTCGTCGCGGAGATCTTCCCGACGTCGTTCACCGCCATCGCCGACATCGTCCTGCCGGCGGCGGTGCCGGGAGAGCACGACACGATCGGCTACTGGCCGGCTTGGTTCGGCTACGTGAAGGCCTACCAGAAGGTGGTCGATCCGCCCGGCGATGCCTGGCCCGATGCGAAGATGATCAACGAGCTCGCCAAGCGCGTCGGCCTCGGCGAGCACTTCTGGGCGAACTGGGAAGAATCGCTGGACTTCATGCTGGAGGAGGCGAAGCTGACGTTCCAGGACCTCGTCCAGAAGCGGATCCTCTGGCCGAAGCACTACTTCCTGGGCGACCGCGAGCCGTATTTCCCGACGCCTTCGGGTAAGGCGGAGATCTACTCCCGGCAGATGAGCCAGCTGGGGTTGAGCCCGCTACCGTACTTCAACGAGGTGAGCGCCTCGCGTTACAAGAAGGAGGACTTCGAGCGCTACCCGCTCTATCTCACGAACTACAAGGAGGGTGCGTACATGCTCTCCGGGTACCGCCACGTGAAGGCCGTGAAGAAGAAAAAGGCGGAGGCCGTCTGCTACATGCACCCGGACACCGCGGAGCGGTTCGGCGTGAAGAACGGCGACATGATCTACATCGAATCGCGCAAGGGCCGGATCCAGCAGCGGCTCGAGACCTCCCGCGACATGCATCCGCAGGCGGTGATGGCCGCGTTCGGCTGGTGGGACACCAAGGCCGACAAGAATCAGTACAACTGGCGCGGCTACAATATCAACATTCTCACCGACGGCGATCCGCCCAACGATCCCGCCACCGGCTCGGTCCAGCTGCGCGGCGTTCCCTGCCGGGTGTACCTCGACGAGCCGCACCCCGCCCGCGAGGCGCGGCGAGCCGGACCGACCTCGCGCGAGAACAAGGGTGCGTGAGCCGCCGGCATGCTTTCGCTGCCCTCGAAGCCGTGGAAGAAGGTGCGGATCGAGCAGTTGAGCGAGCGGGAGTACCGGATCACTTTCGTGTCTTCGCTGGCCGACGAGGCCGAGTTCCTCGAAGCAGTCAAGAACGATCTCGGCTCCTGCGTCGGGACGGACGACGGTCTCGGAACGCCGGACTGGGGAACGCGCAGCGTGCAGCTCAGCACCGCGAGCATCGCTGCGTTCAAGCGCAGGCTCGTCTTCGCCAGTATCGTGGTCGAGACGGAATGACGACGGCGCGTCGCACGCAACGGGTCCGGGCGTGAACGCGCCGGTCATCCATTCGCGGGTCGCTCTCCCGGTCGCCGCGGCCTACCTGCACGAGATCAAAGCGTCTGCCCCGAGTGCCTGCAGACCGTCGCGGGAGAGGTGCGCGCCACGCGCGACGGCGTCGTGATGAAGAAGCGATGCCCGCGGCACGGCGAGTTCGAGTGCATCGTCTCCAGCGACGTCGCCGCCTACGAGTTCCTGCGGCGGGCACCGCGCGTCGTCAGGCCGCCCGCGCGGATCGCCCTGCCGCGGGACAAGGGCTGTCCGGAAGACTGCGGCCTGTGCCCCGAGCACGAGCATCGCGCGTGCCTCGTGATCGTCGAGGTGACCTCGCGGTGTAACCTTCCCTGCCCGGTCTGCCTCGCGGGCTCGTCGGCCGAAGGCGCCGATCTGCCGGCCGCGCAGGTAATCGCCGCGCTGAAGGGCATGTTTCTGGCGGAGGGCGGCGCGACGCCCCTCCAGTACGCCGGCGGCGAGCCGACGCTGCATCGCGAGCTGGTGCAGATCGTCGAGCAGGCGAGCGAGCTGGGATTCCGCAAGCAGGAGGTCGATTCCAACGGCCTATTGCTCGCCACCCGGCCGAGCCTGGCACGCGACCTTCGCCGGGCCGGCCTCACCGGCGTATACCTGCAAATGGACACGCTGGACCCGCATGCGTCGACCTACATTCGCGGCCGCGACCTGCTACCGCAGAAGCTGCGCGCCATCGAAAACTGCATGAGCGCCGGCCTGCAGGTCGTGCTCTCGGTGACGGTCGTCCCGGGCGTGAACGATCACCGCGTTTGGGAGATGATCCGATTCGCTGCGGCCGAGCGGCTGACCGGCGTGAACTTCCAGTCCGCGGTGCTCTCGGGCAGGTACCCGGCGGCGCTCGCCCGCCGGAAGGCGCGCTTCACCGCAGGGCATTTCATGCGCCAAGTGGCGCTGCAAAGCGGCGGGCGCCTGAAGGAGAGCGACCTGATGCCCGTGTCGTGCGCCGATCCGCGCTGCGGGCTGATCGCGTACTGCCTGATCGACCATGAGGGCGAAATCGTACCGATCAACGAGCACCTTGGCGCCGAGCGCCTGCGGCAAGGCATGGCCGAATTCAGCGAATGGGACGCGCTGCTGCGGCAGATCGGCAACGGCGTCTCGTGCTGCAGTTGCGGCGGCGAGGAGAGGACGACGGAGACGCTCGGGCGCCTGCTCGACGGCGCCGAGTGCTTCTCCATCGGCTTCCACGGCATGATGGATGCATGGAGCTTCGATCAGGAGCGCGCGCGCCGATGCGGCGTGCACAAGCTGACGACCGACGGCAAGCTGATGCCCTTCTGCCTCTACAACATGAAGTACCGTCCGCAGCCCACCGCGAACCCGGTGACCGGACCTCCGGCCTGACCGGGACGCGCGCGGCGCAAGCCAGCGCCGGGTCGCGCCGCGCCTCGCGCACGGGACGCCCAGGCTAGCCGACGCCTTGCGGCAAGGGCTGGCCGCTTGCTGCGCCCGGCAGCCGAGCGAGCTCCATCTCCCTGAGCGAATTGCGCTGGATCTTGCCGGTGACCGTGCGGGGCAGCGCGTCGGCTTTCGCGAATTCGATCGCCCGTGGGTACTTGTAGGGCTCCAATTCCTGCTTCACGAACTCCTGCAGCTGCTTGGCGAGATCCGGCGACGGCGCGACACCTTCCTTCAAGACGACGAACGCCTTGACGATGCTTCCCCGCTCCTTGTCGGGCAGTCCGATCACCGCGGATTCGAGGACTGCCGGGTGGTTGTTCAGCGCAGTCTCAACCTCTCCGCCGGGCACCTTGTAGCCGGCGGTCACGATCATGTCGTCGATCCTGCCCTTGAACCAGAAATACCCATCCTCGTCCTGGACGCAGTAGAGGCCGGGCCTGCTCCAGCCGGCGAATGTGCTCTCCGGCGGGCAGACGCCCTTCTGCTGGGCGTCCGGCCTGCGCCAGTAGAGCTGGCCCACCGGGCCGCGCACCAGCAACTCGCCCGCCGTCCCGGCCGGTACCGGTTCGAGGCGCTCGTCGACCAACACGTTCTCGTAGCCGGGGACCGAGAGCCCGCTCGAACCGATCTTCCGGTCCGGCATCCCCTCGAACGTCGAAAGCCAGTAGTGCAGCTCACTCGAGCCGATCGCGTTGATAATGGTCTGGCCGAACTTCTTGCGCCACTCCAGCGCGGTGTCCTCGGGCAGCGGCTCTCCGGCACTGAGGCACAGCCGCAGCGCGCCCAGACGATAGAGGCGCTCGGCGTCCGCCACTCCGAGCATCGCGCGAAACGCGGTCGGCACCGCCATCAGCAGCGTGATTCCGTGCCGCTCCGCCAGGTCGAACTGCCGTTCGGCCGAGAACTGCGAAATGATCGACACACTCGCCCCGAATCGCCAGGGAGAAACAGCAAGGTCGCGCCGAACGCGAACGAGAAGGAGGGATGCCCGCCGATGACGTCGTCCGGGCACAATCTCAGGATCGGACGGCCCATCGTATCGCCGATCGAAAGCATGCCCTCCACGGTCGTCAGGATGCCCTTCGGCTTCCCGGTCGTGCCCGAGCTGTAGATGATGCGCGCGAAGTCCGTTCGGCTCATCTCCTCGCTCGCGGCGGAGTCCGGCTGCGTTCGCGTCAGCTGCCGGTAGTGGAGCGTTCCCTCGACCGGCTCGCCGTGGACGATCACGTGCCGCAAGCTCGGGCACTCACCCCGCACCTGCTGGACCTCCGCGACGCTTCCGGAGTGCACGCAGACTGCGACCGCTTCCGAGTCGTTGATTTTGAACCTGACCTCGCTTGCCCGGTTCAGGTGGCTGACCAGGACCGGAATCGCGCCGACCCGCCAGCAGGCGAAGTTCCAGACGATGTACTCGGGAGTGTTGATCGAGCGGAGAACGACCCTGTCGCCCTTGCCTATCCCCAGCTCCCGCAGCGTGTTGGCGAACCGGTTCACCTCGCACTGCAGCTGGCCGAACGTAATCCGCTCCGATTCGTGGTGGATCGCGACGCGATCCGCGCCCATCGAGACGATGCGGTCCAGCAGCGCCTCGGCAAGGTTGAGGCGCGGCGGGTAGTCGAGCTCCGGCAGCAGCTTGACGTTCGCGGGCAGAAACGCCCGCGGCCCTACGTAGTCGCGTCCGATCTTGTCCATGCGCGCCGCTGCCCGCGTCCGGCTCGGCAGTCCGATCGTCGTCCTCAGCGCGGAGGGTCCGCGACCCGCGAGCTCGGCGGAGCGCCGACGAGACCCTTGCCGCGGTGACCGAGCCCGGCAAACCGCCCGTATAGCGGCGGCAGTCTCGACAGTGCGTTGACGATGCCTCCCGGCAGGAAAAGCGCCACCAGTATGTAGAGCGCGCCGAGGACGTAGACCCAGTTGCCTTGGCCGACGAGCGAAGTGGCGTAGGTCTGGGTGAACACGACGACGAACGAGCCGAGTATGGGGCCGGTCATCGTTCCGGCGCCGCCGAGAACCGTGATGAGGAGGATCTCCGCGCCCACCTGCCAGTCCACCATGGCGGGGGACACGACGTTGTTGAGGAAGGCGACCATGCTGCCCGCGATGGCGCAGATCCCGCCCGAGAACGCGAACGCGAGGATCTTGTACGGCCGCGTGTTGTAGCCGAGGCTCGACAGGCGCTCCTCGTTCTGGTGGATCGCGCGGAACACGCGACCCCACTGGGAACGCATGAGCAGCGTCAGGCCGACGAGCACCAGCACCAGGAACGCCAGGGTGAGATAGTAGAGTCCGACGCCCGAGAAGAGGTCGACCGTGAAATCGCCGACGACGATGGCGCTCGGCCGGATCCTGGTGATGCTGTTCTCCCCCTGCGTGATGCCGCGCGGATCGCTGAAGATGAAGAGCTCCGAGACGTGCGCCAGCGCGAAGGTCACGATGGCGAGGTAGATTCCGCGCGTGTAGCTGCAGAGCCAGCCCATCGCCGCGCCTAGCAGCACCCCGGCGAGCAATGCGACGCCGATGAGCGCGACCGGGTTCTTCACGTCGAATACGGTTTGCGAAAGTATGCCGATCGCGTACGCCGGCAGGCCGTAGAGCACGCTGTGGCCGAAGGAAACGATGCCGGTGTGGCCGAACAGGAGGTCGTAACCCAGCGCGAAGATGCTGAAGGTGAGCGCCAGCGTCACGAGATAGACGAGGTACGGCCCGCTGACGAACGGAAGCGCCACGAGCAGCGCCAGGACCATCAGCGGCACCCCGCGCGAACGGCTGAGGAGCGTTCGCATCATCGTCCGTCCATCACCGACGCGATGCCCATGATTCCGCGCGGACGCAGCAGCAGGATCGCCAGCAGCACGACGAACGCCAGGATGTCGGCGAGGTTGCCCGAGATGTAGATGCTCGAAATCGACTTGGTCATGGCGATGATGGTCGCCGCGATCACGGTCCCGCCGATGCTCCCCATGCCGCCCACGATGGTAATCACGAAGATCATCCCGATGAGCTCGATCCCCATGTTGGGGTAGACCGAGAACACCGGCCCCGCCAATCCCCCCGCGAGCCCGGCCACGACCATGCCGATGGTGAACATGACGGCGCTGACCCTGTCCACGTTGACGCCCATGCACGAGGCGACCTGGCGGTCGTGGATCGCCGCCAGGCAGCGGATCCCGATGTCCGTATGCCGGAGCAGCAGCGCCATGCTGGCGAGAACGACGGTCGACAGCCCCATCGCGGCGAGGAAATAGACCGGGTAGTGGATGTCGAGGCCGAACATGCCGATGCGCACGTGCCCGAGCGGGACCGGAAGAAGCTTGGGATCCGGACCCCAGATCGTGTTGGCGAGTTGCAGGAAGATGATCGACACGCCCACCAGCGCGAGCAGCGCCTCTAAGGGCGAGCGCTGGCTCAAGGGCCGCACGATGGTCAGGTAGAGGAGCACCCCGACGACGCCGGAGACCAGCATCGCCGCGACGAGCCCGAGCCAGAAGCTGCCGACGGTCGTGAACACCGTATACGTGACGTAGCCGCCCAGCATGTAGAACGAACCGTGGGCGAAATTGAGCACGCCCATCAATCCGAGCACGATGGTCAGCCCCAACGCCACCAGGGCGAAGATGAGACCGATGGTGATCCCGTTCAGGCACTGGGCGACCAGGACGTCGGCCACGCTCCTACCCCCTCACGCCCAGGTAATGGCGCTGCACTTCGAGATTGCCGAGCAGCTCCTCACGGCCCGCGTGGTACACGATGCGGCCTTTCTCGATGACGTAGGCGCGACCGGCGACGAAGAACGCGCGCTCGCAGCTGGTCGAGGCGAAGAGCAAGGTCACGCCCATCGCCTGGATCATCCGCAGGGCCTCGATCACCCGCCGAACCGCCTTCGGCGACAGGCCTTCCATCGGCTCGTCGAGCAGCAGCAGCGTCGGCCGCGTCATCAGGGCGCGGGCGATCACCAGCATCTGCTGCTGACCCCCGCTGAGACCGGCGGCGCCCGTCTTCAGCTTTTCCTTCAGCTCGGGGAACACCTTGAGGACGAACTGTATCCGCTCTTCGCGATCGACAAGCGCCCCGCCGACCGGGACGCGAAGGTGGTCGTGCACGCTCAGTGCGGGAAAGATCCGGCGGCCTTCTGGAACCAGCGCGATGCCCTGGCGCGCGATCGCGTGCGAGGGCCATCCGGTGATGTTCGTTCCCGCGAACGTTATGCGACCCTGCCGTGGGACCACCATCGACACGATGCTCTTGATGGTGGTCGTCTTGCCCTGCCCGTTGCGCCCGAGGAGCGCGACCGCCTCGCCCTCCGCGCACTCGAGGGAAACACCCTGCAGGACGTAGGCGGCACCGTAGTAGGCGTGCAGCCCTTCGAGCTGGAGCAGCGCCACTCACCCGCCTCCGCCGAAGTAGACTTCGTCGACCACGGGATCGGCGGCAACCTCCTCGGGCGTCCCCTCGGCGATGATCGATCCCTGGTCGAGCACTGTGATGCGGTGCGCGATCTTCATGACGAAGCGGACGTCGTGATCGGTGACCAGTATGGTGCGGTTCTCCGCGCACGACATGATCATTCCGATGATCAGCGCGATGTCGTTCTCGTCTATTCCCGCAGTCGGCTCGTCCAGGAGCAGCAGCTCCGGATCCGACGTCAGCGCCATCAGCGTTTCCAGCTTCTTCTGCTCGGCGTAGTTGAGCGAGCCCGCCTTCACCGACGGGTCCCTGATCCAGCGGAAGCGATCGAGCACTTCGGCAACCCGCCGCTCCACGGCCGCGCCGGCCACCCATTCGAACGGATGCGTTGTCCGCTTCAGCGCAGCCTGGGCCGCGATGCGAACGTTTTCCTCCACGCTGGAATCCGCGAAGAGGTTCACGATCTGGAACGAGCGCGCCATGCCCTGCTTGAAGCGCCGGAATGGCGGCAAGTGATCGATGCGCGCCCCCTTGAACTCGATGCTGCCTGAGGAGCACGGCAAGACGCCGGTGATCAGGTTGAACAAGCTCGTCTTGCCGGCGCCGTTCGGACCGATCAGGGCCCGGATCTCGCCCGGCACCAGCGCCAGGCTCACTTTATCGACCGCCGTCAGGCCGCCGAAGCGTCGCGTGACGTCAGACACGCGCAGGATCGCGCTGGCGGACGGCTGCGCCATGCGTCCCTCGGGCTCCCCGGAAGGCGGCGTCTTCAGCGGCCCTCGATTCAATACTTCATCTTGTCGTAGTTGGCCTTCACGTCGCACGGGAGCAGCGCGTTCTTCGGATCCGCGTAGGTCTTCAGGATCTTCCAGCGGCCGGGCGCGAATTCCTCCGACTTCACCCACTCGACGGTGTAGAGCGGCTGGTAGGATTTCTGGTCGCAGCCCCGCACCCCGTAGGGCCGCCCGGTGATCGGGTCGGGGTCCTCCAGCCCCTGCAGCGCGCGCATGACCTTCGCGCTCTCAAGGCTCTTCGCCTTCTCGACCGCCATGAGGAACAAGCGCATGCCCTGGTACGTGCTGGAGGCCGGCCAGCCGGGCCATTCGCCGAACCGCTTGTGGTAGCGCTGCGCGAAGCTCTTCGAGAGCGGCCAGTCGGGGTTGTCCTCGACGTAGTCCACCGTCGCGGTGACGCCGAAGGCGGCATTACCGGCGGCTTGCGCCGACGGGCGCTCGCCGTACGACCAGTGAATGTGCGCCACCTTCGTGAGGCCCATGGCTTCAGCCTGCGTCTGGAACTGAACGAATCGCCCCGGAACGACGACGAACACGACGTCGGGCTTGGCGGCGATGGCGTTGGTGATGGCGGAGGCGTAGTTGACCTCGCCCGGCTTGGCCCAAGACTCCCCGACCACCTTGAAGGCGGCGCCGTACTTCTCGGTGAGCGCCTTCTGGGCGAAGCCGACCGCCTCGTGCCCGTGTTCGTAGTCGGTGGCGACGAAGTACCAGCGCTTTCCCTTCAGCTCCGCGACGTCCAGCGCGGCGTACCCCCGCTGCACGCTATTGAGCCACGTGTAGAACATGTAGGGGTGGGGATTCGGCTTGACACGGCCTTTCGGGTACGACGTCTCCTTGGCGATCCCGGAAAGGAAGACCGAGCCGCCGGACGGATAGAGGAACGGGATCCTGAACTCGTCGGCGACGGCGGCGACGGCGTTGTTGATCGGGGTATGGATCGCACCGACGAGCAGGTGAACCTTCTCGTTCAGGATCAGCTCCCGCGCTCCGGTGACCGACTTCTCGACCTGGGTCCCGTTGTCGCGGATGACGAGCTCCGGCACCTTGCCGTGCAGCATGCCGTGATCCTCCACGGCGAGCTTCAGGCCGTTCAGGTGGCTGGGCCCCAGGCTCGCGTAGATCCCGGTGTGCGGATAGAGCACGCCGATCCTCGGCGTCGGTTGCGCGAGACTCGGCGCGGCGGAAAGCAAGAGCAGAGTCGGCGACAAGAAGAGCGCTGACGAAAGTCCCCTGCGCGTCTTGGTCATATGAAGCTCCTCCTCGAGCGTGGATTGCGTCTTGCGGCCGGCCCCCCGGGAACGATGCGGCGTCGTCCAGCGCCGTCTCTCGCGCGCGCGGTGCCGTCGAGTCGCTCCCTCCCGACTCTCGGGCGGCACGGCTAAGCGCTCTGCGACGCACGGCGCTGTGCAGCAAGCAACGTATCGCGGTCGCCCTTCGAGATATCCGACCGATCCAGTTGCAGACTAAGGGAATGCCTGCTGCTCCCACAATGGGCGAGCAGTTGCGTGGCGAAAAATTCAGACCGGCTGACAAATCGGCCGATCCGATTCGCAGGAATCGGCTGTCGATGTTCCAATGCGAACGTCGCGCAACCGGCGACCGGGCGGCTCGGGAGGAAGGCTCTGTAAAGGGATTCGCATTCGCAATCCCTAAGCGCTTGCTTCTAGCCGAAGAGCGTTTTGATCTAAGTCACAGCGCTTTGAGCGAGACTAATTATCGTTATAGCGCTACAGTTGCGCGGGCGGAGAGAGGAGCTTGTGAGCCGAGCGCTTGGAATCGCTTCTGGAACGTTCGGACGCGTGGCCCTATTGGACATGAGCGGACCGTTGGTCCGGCATGCTCATCCGCACAGCCACGTCTTGATCAAGCTCGAAGGCGCCGATGAGACGTTCGTCGTCGACGGCAATCCGTACCGGATGACCGACGACGCCGCGATCCTCGTCAATACCTGGACGGAACACTGGTATCCGCACTCCGGGAACCCCAAGGGCTCCCTGTGCTTGGCCATGTACATCGAGCCGGAGTGGCTCGCAGAGCTCGACCGCGACTTTCGGCTCAGCTGCCGTCCGGATTTCTTCCCGCGCTCCTGCGTGAGCATCCCGCAGGACGTCCGGGAGACGGCCCGCGCGATTGCCGAGGAGATCAAGCTGTCCGACAGGGCCGATCTGGAGCGGATCCGCATGCTCATCTTCGACCTGATGGCAACACTCGTCGGGCGCTATTCGCTCTTGTCCCAGCACGACACCTGCCTTCGCCTGCCGCCGGTCGGCTACGACCACCGAATACGCCGGGCGCTGATGCTGCTGGAGGCTTCGGCAGGCCGTCCCGTCAGGACGGAGACGCTGCTCTCGGCCGCGGCCCTTTCGCGCCCGCGGTTCTTCCAGCTGTTCAAGGAACAGACCGGGCTGACGCCCGTCGTCTACGGCAACGCCGTGCGGCTCGAGTCCGTGTTGCACGACATGGTGCGCTCAGACCAGGCCATGGCGGAAATCGCCTCGCGGCACGGGTTCTCCGAGCAGAGCAACTTCACCCGGTTCTTCCGCCAGCACACCGGCGTCCCGCCTGCCGCCTACCGGCGCAGGTTGCTAGACGAAAGCACCCATCGAGCGCAATCGCCGAGGAGGTGTAGCCGAGGCGCGTCCTGACCTTTGGCCTTCCCGGCCAATCCCCTGTTCGCGCCGCTAGCCTGGACGAGCCGCTCGGCCACGTTGCCAGCGAGAGCGCCGCGAAGCCGACGAAGACCGCCGTCGTCCACCACGTCGTCGTCTCGTTCGCCAAGACGTCCGACACGACCGCGAGCGCGGTGAAGAACACCAACACGACGAGCCCGAGGACGAGCGTGCTCGGCGGGAATCCGCCGCGCCGCATCGGCGCGCGGCCGCGCCCGGAGCCGGCTCCTCGCCACCCAGTCCATGCTCGCGGCCATTCCGGTGCCCCACAGCATCCATTGAAGGGCGGACGGCCACCAAGGGTGGCTCATGGCTCGGTCAGGGCGCGCGCGTTCTCGATGCTCACGACGAGACTCCGGGATTGAGCCTCCAGACCGAAAAGGTGAGCGCGCAGGCAAACGTCACCCAGGCCAGGTAGGGAAGCAGCAGCGCGGCGGCGAGCGAGTGCAGCCGCCAGAACGCTACGACGGTGCCCGCGACGAGAACCCAAAGCAGCAGGATCTCGGCAAACGCCAGACCGCCCTGGCGCCAGACGAAGAACAGCCACGTCCACAACGCATTCGCGGCAAGCTGGACGACGAAGAGAACGAGGGCCGTGGCCGCGCGGCGGAAACCGTGCGCCCGCCAGGCGAGCCACGCGGCCACGCCGATCAGAACGTAGAGGACGGACCAGACCGGCCCGAATAGCGACGCCGGTGGAGCCCAGTCGGGACGGACGAGCTCGCGGTAGAAGGTGCCGGCACCCGCGGAAGCGACGCCGGCGACCGCGGCAGCCGCAAACGTCACGACGAGCCAGCCGACGAGGCCGAGCGCTTGCTTTGCAGGCGACAGGTGGGACGTTGCGTTTTGCACCGGGGAAACTCCGCAGGACTGTCATTCCCACGTAAGTGCGCGGGATGGAGGCGATTGAAGCACGGCAGCGGCGGTGCGAGCCGGAGCGACGCGAGCCCGGTGGCGGTCTGGACCGCCAGGCTTCTCCCGGCCCCTGCGAGACGATCGGTCAGCGCATCGAGGTGGCTGAGCGCCGCCGCGATCGCGCGCGAGCGGCGGAAGACGTAGCGCGCGCGGCGCTCGTCGAAGCCGGTGATGCTGCGGCCCACGGCATCAGCCCAGGAAGAGGCGGTAGGCCGGGTTGTTGGTCTCCTCGACGTACGGGTAGCCGAGGCTGGCGAGGAACTTGCGGAAGGCGCCCATCTCGTGCGGCGGCACCTGCATGCCGACCAGCACGCGGCCGTCGTTCGCGCCGTGGTAGCGGTAGTGGAAGAGGCTGATGTTCCAGTCCGAGCGCATGGCCTCGAGGAACTTGAGCAGCGCGCCCGGGCGCTCGGGGAACTCGAAGCGGTAGAGGAGCTCGTGATCGGCGAGCGCGGCGTGGCCGCCGACGAGGTGGCGCACGTGCAGCTTCGCCATCTCGTTGTCCGAGAGGTCGACCGTCTTTAGGCTGTGGCGCTCGAGTGTCTTCACCACGCGCCTGCGCTCCGCGCGGTCGTGGATCTGCACGCCGACGAAGACGTGCGCCTCCTTGGGGTCGGCGATGCGGTAGTTGAACTCCGTGATGTTGCGCCCGCCGAGCACCGCGCAGAAGCGCTTGAAGCTGCCGGGCCGCTCGGGGATCGTGACCGCGAAGAGCGCCTCGCGCTGCTCGCCGACCTCGGCGCGCTCGGCGATGAATCGCAGGCGGTCGAAATTGGTGTTGGCGCCGGAGGCGATCGCGACGAGCTTCTGGCCGCGTACGCCGGTCGCGGCGGCGTAGGCCTTCACGCCAGCCACGCCGAGCGCACCGGCGGGCTCGAGGATCGAGCGGGTGTCCTCGAAGACGTCCTTGATCGCGGCGCAGATCTCGTCGGTATCGACCACGATCCAGTCGTCGACGAGACGCTTCGCGACGCGGAAGGTTTCCACACCGACCTGCTTGACCGCGACCCCGTCGGCGAACAGCCCCACGTGCGGCAGCACGACGCGCCGCCCGGCGCGCACCGAGCGCGCCATCGCGTCGGAGTCGGCGGCCTGCACGCCGATCACCTTGACCTTCGGCGCGAGCCGCTTCACGTAGGCGGCGATGCCCGAGATGAGCCCGCCGCCGCCCACGCAGACGAAGATCGCATGGATCGGTCGCGTGCTCTGGCGCAGGATCTCCATGCCGATCGTGCCCTGGCCGGCGATGACGTCCGGATCGTCGTACGGGTGCACGAAGGTGAGCTTCTGCCGGCGCACGATGCGCCGCGCCTCCTCGTAGGCATCGCTGTAGGAGTCCCCGTGCAGCACCACCTCGGCGCGCAGCGCCTTCACCGCGTCGACCTTGATCGAGGGCGTGGTGACCGGCATGACGATCACCGCGCGGCAGCCGAGGTTGCGCGCGGCGAGCGCGACGCCCTGCGCGTGATTGCCGGCAGAAGCCGCGATCACGCCGCGCTTCAGCGCCGCGGGCGCAACACGCGCCATCTTCGCGTATGCGCCGCGCAGCTTGAACGAGAAGACGGGCTGCATGTCCTCGCGCTTGAGCATCACCCGGTTGCCGAGGCGCGCCGAGAGGTTGGGCGCGAGCTCGAGCGGCGTCTCCTCGGCGACGTCGTAGACCGGGGCGGTGAGGATGCTCTCGAGGTAGTCGGTTCTGGGCATCGGGACGCGAGGAAGGGTGGAGGGCGGGGCGTGTCGCGTGGCCTGCGCGCCTGAACGCCCGGCGGCGAGCGCGTAATTTAGAGGAAAGCGCACGTTTACGCCATCGGCCGGGCCATGTATAACGTGCCGCCCGCGCCCGTCCGTCCGGGGGCGGGCGCCTCGATCCAGCGCGCGACGCCATGCTCGAGCTTCTTACGCCCGAAACGAGCCTCGCCTCGCTCGCCGCGGCGGCGTTTCTCGCCGCGACGCTCGTGCCGCTCTCCTCGGAGGCGGCGCTGTTCGCCGTGCTGCGCATGCACCCGGAGCTCGCGTGGCCGGCGATCGCGGCCGCCACCGCCGGCAACACCGCAGGTGGGCTCACCTCCTATCTCATCGGCCGATTCCTCGCGACGAAGCGACCGCTCGAGCGCGTGGCGACGGTGCGCCGCTGGGGCGCGCCGGCGCTCGTGCTCGCATGGCTCCCGCTCGTGGGCGATGCGCTCTGCGTGGCGGCGGGCTGGCTGAAGGTGAACTGGCTGGCGGCCACGGCCTTTTCCGCCGCCGGCCGGTTCGCGCGCTACTGGCTCATCGCCGAGGGAGCACTCTGGTAAGCTTCGCGCCCGGGAGGTCGATACGATGCGCGCGAAGAGGCGCACGTCGCGCAAGGCGAAGCCGAAGCCGTTCTGGGAGCGCGGCTACCGCTCGCACGGCTACTGGCAAGGGCGGGAGAACCTCGGGCGGGTGAGCCTCGCGCCGCCCGGCGACGGCGAGCTCCGCTACCATTGGCAGGCCGGCAAGCGCGCGGGCCGCGCGGCGACGCTGCGCGAGGCGAAGCTCGCGGTCGAGCATGCGGTGCTCTTCGGCACGCGCCAGCTCGGTCTGTTCGGGGAAGAATAGGCCGGCCGCCGGCAGCGCGCGCTAGGCCGCGCGGTGCACGAAGAGCTCGTACAGCGTGAGCAGGATCTCGGCGACGATCAGCAGGACGATGTAGAGCTCGAGGCGCAGCGAGCGCCGGTTCTGCAGGAGCTGGAGCACCGCCTGCGCGGTGCTCGACACCACGCCGAGCTTGCGTTCGAGCGTCGCGAGCCGCTCGCGGATCTCGAACTCGTCCTCCAGGCGCACGAACAACGGCTCGAGGTCGGGGGCGCTCCCACAGCAGCTCGGGCTTCTCGCCCACCGCCGCGCGGCCGACCATCATGTGCTCGGCGAGCAGCGTCGCGCCGGTGTGCTTGACGAGCTGGTCGGCGTGCGCGCCGATCTTGCCCGTGTGCTTGAGCTCGACGGCGAACGGCTCGACGCGGTCGAACGCGGCGGCCATCTGCGATTCGTACGCGCCGAGCAGCACGCTCTTGGAGAGGATATCGGCGATGACCTGCAGGCGTTCCACGCCCGCCGCGCCGAGCACCACCGCCGGACCGCTCACGCCCTCGCGGGCGCCGGGCTCGATGCGTATGTCGATTTCCTCGGTCTCGGTCGGCGCGCGCGCGCCGGTCACGACCGGCCGCAGCGACTCGAGGAACGCCTGCTGGCGCGCGGCATTTACGGCGAAGAACACCACTGCGCCGTAGCGGAACAGGATCGCGATGCCGCCGCCCTCGAGCGGTACCGCGCGCGGGCTGTCGGCGAGGCGCTGCTCGGGCTGCCAGCCGCGCAGGTCGATGCGGTCGCCGACGAGGACGGCGCGGGCGCGGAAGGCGGAGCTGGCGAGGACGCTCACGGAACCCAACGGAAGAACGTCATTCCCGCGAATGCGGGAATCCAGTGAAACCTTCGAAGAACCGCGGATCCCCGATCTCCACTTTCGCGCGGATGACTGCGGCAGAATTCGGAGCGGCTCATGCCGGAGTGAGCTTCGCGTACTCCAATTGAAGCCACTTCATCCCCTGCCTGCCGAAGTTGATCTGCACGCGCGTCGGCGCCGGAGCCCTCGGCGCCCACGATCACGCCGACGCCGAACTTCGGATGGTTGACGTTCTGGCCGATCCGGAACGGCAGCGCGCCGGGGCCGCTGCGCTCGGCCTTCGCGGCGAGGCGCGCGGGCGCCGGCGCGGGCTGCCAGGCGGCCGTGTCGCCGAAGAGCTTGCCGCCGCGCGGCGTCAGCCACTTCAGCACCTCGGCCGGGATCTCGTCGAGAAAGCGCGAGGCCACGTTGTAGCGCGTCTGCCCGTGCAGCAGGCGCGTCTGCGCGAACGAGAGGTAGAGCCGCGTGCGCGCGCGCGTGACCGCGACGTACATCAGACGCCGCTCCTCCTCGAGGCCGTCCTGCTCGGTGACGCTCTGCTCGTGCGGGAAGAGCCCCTCTTCCAGTCCGCTGATGAACACGATGTGGAACTCGAGGCCCTTCGCCGAGTGCGCGGTCATGAGCTGGACCGCGTCGGCGCCCTCCCCGGCCTGGTTCTCGCCCGATTCGAGCGCGGCGTGCGCGAGAAAGGCGACGAGCCACGGGTCGGGCGCCGCGGCCGGCGCCGGCGCGGCGGGCGCCTCCCCCTCGGCGGCATCCACCGCGGCGAGCGCCGCGCCGGTCGGCAGCCCGTCGCGCACGAACGCGGTTGCGGCGTTCACCAGCTCCTCGAGGTTCTCGGTGCGGTCGGCGCCCTCGCGCTCGGTCTTGTAATGGTCGAGGAGCCCGCTCGCGTGCAGCACGTGGTCGACCACCTCGGGCAGCGGCAGCCCGCGCGCGTTCTCGCGCATCGCCGCAACCAGCTTGACGAAGGTGCCGACCGCCGTACCCGCCTTGCCGGTGAGCGACGACGCGGCCGCCCATAGGCTCCCGCCGGCGGCGCGCGCGGCGTCCTGCACCTGCTCGACCGAGCGCGCGCCGATGCCGCGCGTCGGGAAGTTCACCACCCGCAGGAACGCGCTGTCGTCGTCGGGATTGGCGAGCAGGCGCAGGTAGGCGAGCGCGTGCTTGACTTCCTGGCGCTCGAAGAAGCGCAGGCCCCCGTACACGCGGTACGCGATGCCGGCGGTGAAGAGCGCGTGCTCGAGCACGCGCGACTGCGCGTTCGAGCGGTACAAAACGGCGATGTCGCTCCGCGCGTAGCCCTCGCGCACGAGCGACTGCACCTCCTCGGCGATCCAGCGCGCCTCGTAGCCGTCGCTCTGCGCCTCGTACGCGCGCACCGGCTCGCCCTCGCCTGCGGCGGTCCACAGGTTCTTGCCGAGGCGGCGACGGTTGTGCGAGATGAGCGCGTTGGCGGCGTCGAGGATGTTGCCGTGCGAGCGGTAGTTCTGCTCCAGACGGATCAGGTTCTCGACCTTGAACTCGCGCTCGAAGTCGGCCAGGTTGCCGACGTTCGCGCCTCGAAACCTGTAGATCGACTGATCGTCGTCTCCGACCCCGAAGATCACGTTGCCCTGCCCGGCGAGGAGCTTCAGCCAGCGGTACTGCAGGCGGTTCGTGTCCTGGAACTCGTCGACCAGGATGTGGCGGAAGCGGCTCTGGTAATGGGCGCGCAGCACCTCGTTCTTCGAGAGGAGCTCGAAGCAGCGCAGCAGGAGTTCGGGGAAGTCGACCAGACCCTCGCGCCGGCACTGCTCGTCGTAGGCGGCGTAGATCTCGGCCATGCGGCGCGAGAAGTCGTCGTGGGCCTCGACGTCGCCCGCGCGCTTGCCTTCCTCCTTCGCGCCGTTGACGAACCACTGCACCTGCTTCGGCTGGAACTTCTCCTCGTCGACGTTCATCGACTTCAGCACGCGCTTGACCACCGCGAGCTGGTCCGCCGAGTCGAGGATCTGGAAGAGCTGCGGCAACCCGGCGTCGCGGTGGTGCGCGCGCAGCATCCGGTTGCACAGGCCGTGGAACGTGCCGACCCACATGCCGCGGGTGTTGATCGGCAGCATCGCCGAGATGCGCGTCAGCATCTCGCGCGCGGCCTTGTTGGTGAAGGTGACGGCGAGGATCCCCGCCGGGCTCGCGTTGCCGGTCTGCACGAGCCACGCGATGCGCGTGGTGAGCACGCGCGTCTTGCCGCTGCCCGCCCCGGCGAGGATCAGCGCGTGCTGGTTCGGGAGGGTGACGGCGGCGAGCTGTTCCGGGTTGAGGTGGTCGAGGAGCGGCATGCTTCGGGCTGCGGGCGCGCAGCGCCGATTCTACCGCACGCGACACGCGTCATTCCCGCGCAAGGGAATCCAAGCGGGAATCCACCGTGCCCAGCCGAAGCCCGCTGGGTCCCTGCTTGCGCGGGGACGACGTCCTTCCCTTTAGCGCCCCACGCGCGTCTGGCTGATGCTGAAGCGGCCGGTGAGGCGCTCGCCGCGCGCACCTCGCTCTCGGAAGAGCTGCCGAAGAGGATCGCCTTCCAGCGCCCGCGAGCACCTTCATCGCCGCGGCGAAGACACCGTCCTCGCGGCGCATGGCGACCCCGTCGAGGCGCAGCACCGCGTTCGCGCCGAGCTTCACCGAGCTGCCCTCGGCGAGCTTCAGAAGAAGCCTCGCTTCGGGGCCGGTACGCACCGCGTCGCGGCTCTCGAGCGCCATGCCCGGCGCGAGCGGCGCAACGCGCCCGTCGCGCTCGAGCCACGCGGGCATCTGCACCGAATCGACCACGGCGTCCTGCGCTGCGGCCCCGCCGGCGGTGCCGGCGGTGCCGGCGAGCGCGGCCGCGAGCGCAAGCCTGACTGCGACGTGTCGCATGTCTTGTTGCCTCCGCGAGCGTCTTGTTCGAGTTTTCGGCAAGGGACCGGCGCGGGACCGCACGCCCCCGGGCCGCCGCCAGCACCACTCTACGCGCCTTGGCCGGCGACGGCTGCCGCGGCGACCGGAACGAGTGCACAGGCTATAATTTTTCCTTTTTCGACAGGCGAGAGCACCGGAACGACGAGGCGTATGGAGCCGCAATACGATCCGGCGCGCATCGAGCGCGACGCGCAGGCGCACTGGCAGTCGACCGGCGCGTTCCGCGCGCGCGAGGACGCCGCGCGCCCGAAGTACTACTGCCTGTCGATGTTCCCCTACCCGTCGGGGAAGCTGCACATGGGGCACGTGCGCAACTACACGATCGGCGACGTGCTCACCCGCTACTACCGCATGCGCGGGTACAACGTGCTGCAGCCGATGGGCTGGGACGCGTTCGGCCTGCCGGCCGAGAACGCCGCGATGGCGAACGCGCTGCCGCCGGCGGCGTGGACCTACGACAACATCGCCTACATGAAGCGCCAGCTCCAGTCGCTCGGGTTCGCCCTCGACTGGGAGCGCGAGCTCGCGACCTGCGACCCGAAGTACTACAAGTGGAACCAGTGGCTCTTCCTGCGCATGCTCGAGAAGGGGCTCGTCTACCGCAAGAGCGGCGTGGTGAACTGGGACCCGGTCGACCAGACGGTGCTCGCGAACGAGCAGGTGATCGACGGGCGCGGCTGGCGCACGGGCGCGCTGGTGGAGAAGCGCGAGATCCCGATGTACTACATGCGGATCACCGCGTACGCCGAGGAGCTGCTCGCCGCGCTCGAGCGGCTGCCCGGCTGGCCCGAGCGCGTCAAGCTGATGCAGGCGAACTGGATCGGCAAGAGCTACGGCGTCAACTTCGGGTTCCCCTACGAGCTCGACGGCGAGCGCCGCGTGATGCGCGTCTTCACCACGCGCGCCGACACGATCATGGGCGTCACCTTCTGCGCGGTCGCCGCCGAGCACCCGCTCGCCGAGGCCGCGGCGAAGCGCGACCCGATGGTCGCGGCGTTCGTCGAGGAGTGCAAGCGCGGCAGCGTGATGGAGGCCGACCTCGCCACGATCGAGAAGAAGGGCGTGCCGACCGGCATCCACGTCACCCATCCGCTCACCGGCGACCAGGTCGAGGTGTGGGTCGGCAACTACGTGCTGATGGGCTACGGCGAGGGCGCGGTGATGGCCGTGCCGGGCCACGACGAGCGCGACTTCGCGTTCGCGAAGAAGTACCGGCTGCCGATCAAGCAGGGTGATAGCGCCCCCCCAGCCCTCCCCAGGGGGAGGGCGCGAGGTCGAGGGCAAGCGCTTTTCGACCGACGCCTGGCAGCCGTGGTACGCCGACTACGGCGTGTGCGTGAACTCGGGCACGTACGACGGCCTCGGCTACGAGGCGGCGGTGGACGCGATCGCGGGCGATCTTCGCAACAAGCGCCTCGGCGACAAGCAAGTGCAGTGGCGCCTGCGCGACTGGGGCATCTCGCGCCAGCGCTACTGGGGCACCCCGATCCCGATCATCCACTGCGAGGCCTGCGGCGACGTGCCGGTGCCCGACGCCGGGCTCCCGGTCGTGCTGCCCGAGGACCTCGTGCCCGACGGCACCGGCAATCCGCTCGCGAAGCTGCCGGCGTTCCTCGCGACCGCGTGCCCGAAGTGCGGCAAGCCGGCGCGGCGCGAGACCGACACGATGGACACGTTCGTCGACTCGTCGTGGTATTTCCTGCGCTTCTGCTGCCCGGACCGCGACGACGCGATGGTGGACGAGCGCGCGGCGTACTGGATGCCGGTCGACCAGTACATCGGCGGCATCGAGCACGCGATCCTGCACCTGCTCTACTCGCGCTTCTGGACCAAGGTCATGCGCGACCTCGGCTTGGTCCGCGACGACGAGCCGTTCACGAACCTCCTCACCCAGGGCATGGTGCTGAACGAGATCTTCTACCGCAAGGCCGAGGGCGGGCGCATCACCTACTACAACCCGGCCGACGTCGACGTGAGGCTGGACGAGGCGGGCAAGCGCACCGGCGCGGTGCTGAAGGGCGACGGCCGGCCGGTCGAGTCCGACGGCATCGGCACGATGTCGAAGTCGAAGAACAACGGCGTCGACCCCCAGGCGCTGATCGACCAGTACGGCGCCGACACCGCGCGCTTCTTCATCATCTTCACCTCGCCGCCGGAGCAGTCGCTCGAGTGGTCGGACGCGGGCGTGGAGGGCGCGCACCGGTTCCTGCGGCGGCTGTGGACGTTCGCCGCCCAGTGGAGCGCGGCGATCTCCGAGACTTCCAAGTCGCGCTCCGGGCGCGTTTCCGGCTACACGTTCCCGGCCGACCTCGCCGGGCGCGCACCGCACGTCGCGAAGCTGCGCCGCGAGATCCACGCCATCCTCGGCCAGGCCGACTACGACATGCAGCGCATGCAGTTCAACACCGTCGCCTCGGCGGCGATGAAGATGCTGAACGCGCTGCAGGACGCGGCGGCGAAGCCGCTCGATGCGCCGGGCGAGGCGCCCGGAACGTTCCAGCTCGCGCTGCACGAGGGCATGTCGGTGCTGCTGCGCGTGCTCTACCCCATCACGCCGCACCTCGGGCACGCGCTGTGGCGCGAGCTCGGCTTCGCCGGCGATCCGATGGACGCCCCCTGGCCCGCGGTGGACAAGTCCGCGCTCGAGACCGACGAGATCGAGCTCGTGGTGCAGGTGAACGGGAAGCTGCGCGGGCACGTGCGCGTGGCGAAGGACGCCGACCGCGCGCGGATCGAGCAGGCCGCGCTCGCGAACGAGGGCGTGCGCAAGCACGTCGAGGGCAGGCAGACGAAGAAGATCGTCGTCGTGCCCGGCAAGCTCGTCAACATCGTGGTGGCCTGATGCCGCGCGTGCCGAACCGCGCGTTCTTTTCCCCCTCCTTGCCAGGAGGGGTGCCGGCGAAGCCGGCAGGGTGGTTCGCGCGCTGCGCGTCCTCCCTTTCAAGGAGGGGTCCGGCCGCAGGCCGGGGATGGTTGCGGCGCCGGCGGCATGTTGCACCACCCCGGCCGCTGCGCGGCCACCCCTCCTCGGAGGGGAGGGGAAATGCGCCGATGCGGCGCTTGCGCGGCGGGCTGCTCGCGCTGCTCGCGGGCGTCGCGCTCGCGGTTGCCGGCTGCGGGTTCCAGCTGCGCGGCACCGCCAGCCTGCCGTTCGACACCATCGCCGTGCCCATCGAGACGCCGCTTGGCACCGCGCTCCAGCGCAACATCGACGCGGGGACCAACGCGAAGGTGGTGCCGCAGAACGAGAACCCGGAGGCGATCCTGTCGATCCTCGGCGAGACGCGCGAGAAGCTGATCCTGTCGCTCAACGCCCAGGGCCGCGTGCGCGAGTACGAGCTCCGCTACATCGTCTCGTTCCGCGCCTTCGCGCCGAAGGGCGGCGAGTACATCCCGACCGACACGATCGCGCTCGCGCGCGCGATCACGTTCAATGACCAGGTGCTCGCGAAGGAGGCCGAGGAGGAGATCCTCTACGCCGAGATGCGCTCGGACATGGTGCAGCTCATCATGCGGCGGCTCGCCGCCGCGAAGCTCGTCAAGCCGGAGTAGGCGGCGCGGTGCAGCTTCGCGCTGAGCAGCTCGCCGCCCACCTGCGGGGGTGGCCTGCGTCAGCTCTACGTGGTGCACGGCGACGAGCCGCTGCTCGCGCTCGAGGCGGCCGACGCGATCCGCGCGAGCGCGCGCGCGAGCGGCCACACCGAGCGGATCGTGCTCGCCGCCGAGCGCGGCTTCGACTGGTCGGCCCTCGCGATGAGCGCGGCCGGCATGTCCCTCTTCGGCGACAAGAAGCTCGTCGAGCTGCGCGTCCCGGGCGGCAAGCCGGGCGCCGACGGCGCGGCAGCGATCGAAGCGCACTGCCGCAGCCTCGCGCCCGACGTCGTCACGCTGGTGACGCTGCCGCGGCTCGACCGCCAGGGGCAGAACGCGGCGTGGTTCGCGCGGCTCTCGGCGGCCGGCGTCGTGGTCAACGTCTACCCGGTCGAGCGCGCGAAGCTGCCGCAGTGGATCGGCGGGCGGCTCGCGCAGCAGCGCCAGAAGGCCGGCGAGGAGGCGCTCGCGTTCCTCGCCGAGGCGGTCGAGGGCAATCTGCTCGCGGCGCACCAGGAGATCCAGAAGCTCGGCCTGCTCTACCCGGAGGGCAAGCTCTCGCTCGACCAGGTGCGCGACGCGGTGCTCGACGTCGCGCGCTTCGACGTCTACCAGCTCACCGAGGCGACCTTCGGCGGCGACGCCGCGCGCCTCGCGCGCGTGCTCGACGGCCTCGCGGCCGAGGGCGAGCCGCCGCTGCGCGTGCTGTGGATCATGGCCGACGACGTGCGCACCGTGTTCCGGCTGCAGGCCGGCCGCGCCGCCGGCCGCTCCGAGCAGGAGATCTTCCGCGAGCAGCGCATCTGGAACGACGCGCGCCAGCGCCTGCTCGCGCAGTGCGCGCGGCGCGTGCCCGCAGGCGTCGCGCGCGCGGCGCTCAAGCACGCGGCGCACGTCGACCGCGTGGCGAAGGGCGTCGCCGCCGGCAACGCGTGGGACGAGCTGCTGCAGCTCGGGCTGCGCTTCGCGCGCGAAGCGCACTGAGTCGCCGCGTCCGTCGCGCGCGACGACGCCGGCGGCTGCGGGCCGGTCGTCATCCCCGCCCCGATCGCTCCGCCCAGGGGCGGATTTCGCGGGAGCGACGAGCGCTCGCGAACCCTGCGGCGTCCGCTCAGCGCTCCTCCGGCGGCTTCACGTGGCGGAACTGCGCCAGCAGCAGCAGGTCGTAGACGATCTTCAGCGCGCCGCAGATCACGAGCGGCCAGCCCTGGAACGCGGCCGCGAACAGCGCGCCGGCGAGCGCCGGGCTCGCCGCCGCGGCGAGGCTGCGCGGCACCGACGTGAAGCTCGCCGCGGCCGCGCGCTCGGCCTCGGTCACCACCGCCATCACGTACGAGGAGCGCGTCGGCACGTCCATCTGCGAGAGCGCCGCGCGCACGAGCAGCAGCGCGAGGGCGAGGGGCAGCGTCGGCGCGAACGCCGCGAGGACGAGCGTGACGCTCGACGGGATGTGGGTGAACACCATCGTGTTCACGAGCCCGATGCGGCGCGCGAGCCAGGCGGCGACCGGGAACGAGAGCGCCGAGAGCACCCCGGCCCAGAAGAAGAACACGCTCGCCGCCGCGAGCGACATCCCGAACCGCTCGAACAGCCAGAGCGCGAGCAGCGACTGGACGACGAAGCCGCCGGCGAACGCGTCGAGGCTGAAGAGCGCGGCGAGCCGCATCACGATGCGCCGCGAGGGGCCGAGCGCCGCGGGGGGCCGGTCGCCGCCGGCGCGCGGCGCGGGATGCGCGCGTAGAGCACGCCGCCGGCGGCGCCGAGCGCCGCGTAGAGGACGAACATCAGCTTGACGGCGGTCAGCCGCTCGACGCCGGCCGCGGCGAGCACCTCGGGCGAGGCCGCGGCCAGCGCGCCGGCGGCGGCGGCGAGCGCCCCGACCAGGCTGTAGCGCGCGAACATCGCGGTGCGCGCCGCCGGCGCCGCGGCACCCGAGAGCGCGGCATGCTCGAGCGGCACGAACACGCTCACGCTCCCCGCCGACGGGTTGATCGTCCCGGCGAACGCGACGACGAGCAACAGCGCGTAGTCGTGGACGACCGCGAACGCCGCGCCGGTCGCGATCATCAGGCTCGCGGCGGCGAGCAGGAGCTGGCGATGGTCGTAGCGCGCGCCGAGCAGCCCGGCGCCCACCGTGAGCAGCGCCGAGCCGAGCAGCGAGGCGGTGGCGAGGACGCCGACCTCGAACGGCGCGAAGCCGAGCTCGATGAGATACACCGGCAGCAGCACGGCGACGAACCCGTCGCCGAAGTCGCGCAGCGCACGCGCGGCGAAGAGGCAGGTCGTCGGGCGGGTCGGGAGGAAGATGGCCGTGGTACGGCGGCTCAGCAGTTGAACGGCTCGAGGCCGCCGTCGAACCGGTGCACCTCCAGCGCGATCGGCGCGAGCGCGTGGCGTGCACCCTCGATCTCGTAGGCGGGCAGCCGCACGAGGTAGCGCGAGCGCGCGCCGTCCGGCAGATGCAGCCGGACGTCGAGCGCCGCGGCGGCCCCCTCGATCGGCGCCGAGAGCGGCACCGGGTAGGCGAGCGAGACCCGCATCTCCGCGAAGCGCTCGGTCCGGCGCTCGCCGGGCGTCCGGTCGGTGACCTCCATGATCGGCGCGGCGAGGCGCCATCGCTCGGTGGTGCGTGCGGCGACGCGCAGCTCGTAGCGCAGCGGCTCGGGTCTGGCCGCGATGAAGTTCCAGAAGCGCCCGGACGCGGTGAACGGACCCGCCGCGACTTCGAACGACTGCGTATCGTAGAGCGTGATGTTCGCGCAGGCCTTGCCGGGCGTATCGCGCTCGCAGGCCGACTGGCGCTCGGCGACCTGCCGCGCGCGCTCGAGCGTGCGCAGCGCCTGGTAGCCCGTGCCGCGGACCGCGGCCGCCTGCAGCTCCTGCGCCGCGAGCTCGGTGCGCCCGGCCGTGGTCTCGATCGCCGGCAGCCGCACCTCGACGCGCTGGGGTGCGCGGCCGGGAAAGACGCCCAGACCCAGGCTCACCTCGGCGATCGCCCGCGCCGGATCGCGTGCGAGCGCCTGGCGCGCCACCTCGGCCGGGGTGGGTCCTAGCCGCGCGAGGTCGATCCATCCGTCCGCCGGCATGCTCGCGGACATGCGCACGCGCGCTTCGGGAACGACGGGACGCCCCGCCTCGCCGCCGTCCGCGGCGACGAGGACGTGCGGCTCGACGAAGCGGAACCGCACCCCGAGCGGAACGCTCACGGTGATGCCGAGCGGCCAGCCCGCGGCCCGCACTCCGCCCGGGGTCGAAGACACTTCGATCTTCACGTTTCCGGGGGCGGCGAACGCGAGCTGGGTCGGCGGCCCGGCCTGGCCGCCGCACCGCGCCCGGCCGACGACGGCCGACGGGTCCGAATAGGACGGGCGCACGTAGGTGCCGTACGGCGCCGGGACGCAGGCGCCGAGCACGAGCGCCGAAGCGACGGCGATCGAGAAAAAGAGGCGCTCGCGCGCGTACACGATGTATTTCGTCCGCGGTGCGGCCGGAGGGCCGGGGGCGGATTGTAATCCCCCGCCCCGCGGCCTACTTTTGGGTAGGATTACCCCATGGACGTCCGCAGCACCATGCACCAGACCGGGCGCCGCGCGCGGCGGCGGCGCGGCTGGTCGCGCGCGCCGACAGCGCAACCAAGAACCGCGCGCTCGCCGCGATCGCGGCCGCGCTCCGGCGCGACGCGGCGCGGCTCCTCGCGGCGAACGCCGAGGACCTCGCCGGGGCACGCAAGGCCGGGCTCGACAGCGCGCTCCTCGACCGGCTGGCGCTCACGCCGAAGTCGATCGAGGCGATGGCGAAGGGCGTCGAGGAGGTCGCGGCGCTGCCCGATCCGATCGGGCGCATCACCGGTCTCGAGCGGCGCCCGACCGGAATCGAGGTCGGCCGCATGCGCGTGCCGCTCGGCGTGATCGGCATCATCTACGAGTCGCGGCCGAACGTGACCGCCGACGCGGCGGCGCTCTGCCTGAAGGCCGGCAACGCGACGATCCTGCGCGGCGGCAGCGAGGCGATCCGCTCGAACCAGGCGATCGCGGCGTGCGTGCGCGAGGGGTTGCGCGAGGCGGGCCTGCCGGAGGACGCGGTGCAGGTCGTCGAGACCACCGACCGCGCCGCGGTCGGCGAGCTGCTGCGCATGAACGAGTACGTGGACATCATCGTGCCGCGCGGCGGCAAGGGCCTGATCGAGCGCGTGATGGCCGAGTCGCGCATCCCGATGATCAAGCACCTGGACGGGGTGTGCCACGTCTACATCGACGACGACGCCGACCCCGAGAAGGCGATCCGCATCGCCGACAACGCGAAGACCCAGCGCTACGGCACCTGCAACACGATGGAGACGCTGCTCGTCGCCGAAGCGATCGCGCCGAAGGTGCTGCCGCCGCTGTGCCGGATCTATCGCGAGAAGGGCGTGGAACTCCGCGGCGACGCCAAGGCGCGCGCGATCTTTCCCGACATGGTCGCGGCCACCGAGGAGGACTGGACGACCGAGTACCTCGGGCCGATCCTCGCCGTGCGCGTCGTGAAGGATATCGACGAGGCGATGGACCACATCGCGCGCTACGGCTCGGCGCACACCGACGCGATCGTCACCGAGGACCGGGTGCGCGCGCAGCGCTTCCTGCGCGAGGTGGACTCGAGCTCGGTGCTGGTGAACGCCTCGACGCGCTTCGCCGACGGCTTCGAGTACGGACTCGGCGCCGAGATCGGCATCTCGACCGACAAGCTGCACGCGCGCGGTCCGGTCGGGCTGGAGGGCCTCACCTCGCAGAAGTTCGTCGTGCTCGGCACGGGCCAGGTGCGGACCTGAGCGCCGGCGCGCCCGACGAGATGAGCGCCGCGCGGCTCGACTGGTACTTCGACTTCGTCTCGCCCTATTCCTACCTGCAGTTCGCGGCGTATCCCCAGCTCTTCCGCCGCGACGACGTCGCGCTGAGGCCGGTGCTCTTCGCCGGCCTGCTCCGCCAGTGGGGCACCAAGGGGCCCGCGGAGGTGCCGGCGAAGCGCGTCTTCACCGCCCGGCACGTGCTCTTCCGCGCGCGTGAACTCCTCGTTGCCCTGCGTCACCCGCCCGCGTTCCCGATCAATCCGCTGCGCGCGCTGCGCCTCGCGGTCGCGCTCGGCGCCGGGGTCGAGGTCGTGCAGACGATCTTCGATTTCGTGTGGAAGGAAGGGCGCGTGCCCGCGGACGAGTGGGACGCGCTGCTCGAGCGCCTCGGCGTGAGCAGCGCCGAGGCGGAAGCGCTCGTCGCCGAGCGCGACGCGAAGCGCGCCCTGCAGGCGAACGGCGAGGCGGCGGTCGCGGCCGGCGTGTTCGGCGTGCCGACGTTCGTCGCCGAGCGCGACGGCGACGGGCCGCACCTCTTCTGGGGCCTGGACGCGACGCCGATGCTGATCGCGTGGCTCGGCGACCCGGGGCTCTTCGACGAGGCCGAGATGCGGCGCATCACATCGCTGCCGTCGGGTGGGCAGCGGAGCGCCTGATGCAGGCGCTCGGGCTGATGGGCGGCACGTTCGACCCGGTGCACTTCGGGCACCTGCGGCTCGCCGAGGAGGCGATCGAGGCGCTCGGGCTCGAGGCCGTCCGGTGGATCCCCTCGGGCCGCCCGGGGCATCGCGATCCGCCGCTCGCGAGCGCGCTGCACCGCGTGGAGATGGTGCGACTCGCGATCGCCGATCAGCCGCTCTTCCGGCTGGACGTCGCCGAGACCCGCACCCCCGACGAGACGTTCACGATCAACACGCTGCACCGGCTGCGCCGGGAGCTCGGCGAGCTGCGCCCGCTGGTGATGGTCGTCGGCATGGACTCGTTCCTCTCGCTCGCGTCGTGGCGCGCGTGGCAGGACCTGTTCGCACTCGCGCACTTCGCGGTCGGCGAGCGGCCCGGGTTCATGCTGTCGGCGCAGACCATGGTCGGCGGCCTCGCGCTCGAGTACGCGCGGCGCACCGCCGACCCCGACGCGGTGCAGAGGAGCCCGGGCGGCGCGATCGTCACCTTCCCGATGACCGCGCTCGACATCTCGGCGACCGACCTCCGCGATCGGCTCGGCCGCGGCGCGAGCGCGCGCTATCTGCTGCCCGAAACGGTGTTAGCCTATATTCGAGCTCACAAGCTATACAGGTAGGCGATTGTTGGGCCACAGCGGATTCGAGCGTCGAAACCGGCGTGCATCGAGAAAACCCGGTGGTGCGGACGAGGGGGCAGGCCCCCGTATCCCCCGGAACCGACAAGGGGCGAGCCCCCTTGCAAATCCCCCTCCGTGTGAGAACCGATAGGTCCACCCCTTCCAGGAGAACCCCGAGTCTTGGATATCCGCAAGAAGCAGAAAGCGGTGATCGCCGCCCTCGAGGACATCAAGGCGCGCGACATCGCGGCCTTCGACGTCACCCACCTCACTGCCCTCTTCGACCGCGTGATCATCGCCAGCGCGGATTCGGCGCGCCAGACCAGGGCGCTCTCGGTGCACGTGCAGGAGCGCATGAAGGCGCTCGGCGAGCGCGTCTACGGCACCGAGGGCGAGCTCGGCGGCGAGTGGATCCTGGTCGATCTCGGCGACATCGTCGTGCACATCATGCAGCCGGCGGTGCGCGAGTACTACAACCTCGAAGAACTCTGGAGTGAGCCCAAGCCGCGCGCGCGGCGCACGCGCACCAAGGATTCCGCGCAGGCGAGCGCCTGACGCGCGCCGCAGCGCCGCCGCCCGGGCGAGCGCATGCGGCTGATCGTCGCCGCCGTCGGCACGCGCATGCCCGCCTGGGTCGACGCCGCGTTCGCCGACTACGCGCGTCGCATGCCGCGCAAGGCGCGCATCGGTCTGGTCGAGATCCGGCCCGAGCCGCGGCGCTCGGGCGGCACCGCCGCGCGGCTCCTCGGCGCCGAGGCGCGCAGGCTGCGCGCCGCGCTCCCCGCGCGCTGCAAGACGGTCGCGCTGGACGAGCGCGGACACGCCCTCACCACCGCCGAGCTCGCCGGGCGGCTGAAGCACTGGCTCGCCGAGGGCGAGGACGTCGCGTTCCTGATCGGCGGCCCGGACGGGCTGGCGCCGGACCTGAAGGCCGAGGCGGCGCTCGCGATTCGCCTGTCGAGCTTCACTTTGCCGCACGGGCTCGCGCGCGTGGTGCTCGCCGAGCAGCTTTACCGGACACTTTCCATAGTCGAAGGGCTGCCTTATCACCGAGAATAGCGGGTCCCGCGGCCGCGATCCCCCCGGGGGTGCAGGGGCCGGGGCCGGCACGACGCGGCAATGGGGCCGCCGGGGCGAGATCCGATGCGAGCGATGAACGTATCCGACGAGCGGGCCGGGTGCTCGGGAAGCACGCAGCGGTGCTGCGGCGCGCCTTTGTCCCCGCGCGGAGTGACACGCTGACATGCAGACGCCGTTTCCCAAGGTCTATCTCGCCTCGCGCAGCTCGCGGCGCCGCGAGCTGCTCAAGCAGATCGGTATCGCGTTCGAGGTGCTGTTGCTCCGCGAGCACTGGTCGCGCGGCTCTGACGTCGATGAGACCGTGCATCCCGGCGAGCTGCCTGCCGATTACGTCGTGCGCGTGGCGAACGCCAAGGCCGAGGTCGGCTGGCTGCGCGTGATGCAGCGCACGCTGCCGCGCCTGCCCGTGCTCGCCGCCGACACCACCGTCTGCGTCGACGCACGCATCTTCGGCAAGCCGGCAAATCGTCACGAGGCGGTCGAGATGCTGACCGAGCTCTCCGGGCGCGAGCACCGGGTGCTCACCGCGGTGACGGTGCGCTACGACGACGCCGCCGAGACCAGCCTGAACGACACCAGCGTGCGCTTCCGCGACCTCGCCGAGGCCGAGATCCAGCAGTACGTCGACACCGGCGAGTGCTTCGACAAGGCCGGCGGCTACGCGATCCAGGGCCGCGGCGCGATGTTCATCCCCGAGATCGTCGGCAGCTACACCGGCGTGATGGGGCTGCCGCTCTACGAGACGGCGATGCTGCTGCGCCGGCTTCAGGGGCGGGCGTGAGGCCGCCGCAGCGGTCCGGGCGCGCGCCGAGGCGGCCATGAGCGAGGACGTGCTGATCAACGTGACGCCGCAGGAGACACGCGTCGCGGTGATCGCCAACGGGGTGGTGCAGGAGCTGCACGTCGAGCGCGCCGCGTTCCGCGGGATGGTCGGCAACATATACACGGGGCGCATCGGCCGGGTGCTGCCGGGCATGCAGTCGGCGTTCGTCGACATCGGGCTCGAGCGCGCGGCGTTCCTCCACGTCGCCGACATCTGGGAGGAGCGCGTGAACGGCGAGGCGGGGCGGCCGATCGAGCGCATCCTGTCCGAGGGCCAGCCGCTGATGGTGCAGGTCGTCAAGGACCCGATCGGCTCCAAGGGCGCGAGGCTCTCGACGCAGATCTCGATCGCCGGGCGGCTGCTGGTGCACCTGCCGCGCGACCCGCACATCGGCATCTCGCAGCGCATCGAGGACGAGGCGGGGCGCCGCAGCCTGAAGGAGAAGCTCGAGCGGCTGCTCGAGCCCGACGAGACGGGCGGCTACATCATCCGCACCATGGCCGAGTCGGCCACCGACGAGGAACTCGCGAGCGACATCCAGTACCTGCGGCGCCTGTGGCGGGACATGCAGGAGCGCGCCGCGACCGCGGGCGCGCCGGCGCTGCTCTACCAGGATCTCTCGCTCGCGCAGCGCGTGCTGCGCGACTTCGTCGCCGACGACACCGGCCGCATCCTGGTCGACTCGCGCGAGAACTTCGTGAAGCTGCAGGAGTTCAGCCGCGACTACGTGCCCAAGGTGCTCGACCGGCTCGAGCACTACGCGGGCGAGCGGCCGCTGTTCGACCTGCACGGCGTCGAGGAGGAGATCGACAAGGCGCTCGCGCGGCGCGTCGAGCTCAAGTCCGGCGGCTACCTGATCATCGACCAGACCGAAGCGATGACCACGGTCGACGTCAACACCGGCGGCTTCGTCGGCGTGCGCAACTTCGACGACACGATCTTCAAGACCAATCTCGAGGCGGCGCAGGCGATCGCGCGTCAGCTCAGGCTGCGCAACCTGGGCGGGATCATCATCATCGATTTCATCGACATGGGCGCCGAGGAGCACCGCACGGCGGTGCTCGCCGAGTTCAACAAGGCGCTCGCCCGGGACCGGACGAAGATGACCGTGAACGGGTTCACGGCGCTCGGCCTGGTGGAGATGACGCGCAAGCGGACCCGCGAGAGCCTTGCGCATGTGCTGTGCGAGCCGTGCGCGACCTGCGGCGGCCGCGGCGAGGTGAAGACCGCGCGCACGATCTGCTACGAGATCCTGCGCGAGATCCTGCGCGAGGCGCGCCAGTTCAGCGCGCGCGAGTACCGCATCCTCGCCGCGCAATCGGTGATCGACCTCTTCCTCGAGGAGGAGTCGCAGTCGCTCGCGATGCTGTCCGACTTCATCGGCAAGCCGGTGTCGATGCAGGTGGAGTCGACCTATGCGCAGGAGCAGTTCGACGTGATCCTGATCTAGACCGGAGCCGAGGCGTCATGGCGACCAGGAAAGCAGATTCGTTGGAGCGCGAGCTCGCGTTGCTGCGCGAGGCGCGTAGGCAGGCGCAGGCCCTGAAAGCGGGCGGCGCGAAGGCCCCGGCCGAGCAGCCTGCAGCGCCCGCAGCCGTACGACCCGCGGCGCCGCGCGCGCCGCTTCCGCAGACGACGAAGACGGCAAGCGCCGCCCACGCACCGCAAGGGCAGACCGACTCGGCCGCACGGCCCACGCCGGCGGGGGCGACCACGCCGCTCGACCAGCCCACCGTCGACGGCTGGGCGCACCCGGCCGCGCACGACGTCGAGCCGAAGGTCAAGATCGCAGTTGAGGAAAAGTGGGCGAAGCTCGCCGCCCTCATGGAAGTGGAGGCGCGCGAGGCACGCGCGCGGCGCGAGACGCTGCAGCGCATGTCGCGCTACGCGCTCTTCGGCATCACCGGGCTCATCATTCTGGTCGTCATGCTCGCGCTGCGGTAGCAGCGCGTCAGGCGGCGCCCGCCGCCGCAAGCTCGCGGCGCACCGTCGCGAGGACCGCCGCGACGTCGCAGCGATAGTGGCGGTGCATCGGATGCTCGTCGGCGGCACCGGCGGGGCCGAGATCATCCGAGACCAGCGTCGTGACGTGCTGGCCCATGACGCGCGCGATGACGCGGAAGTCATCCATGTGCGCGATGATCGCGCTCGCGATCTCGACCACGCGCGCACCAGGCCGGGAGTACACGAGGTTGGCGAGGCCGGCCCCGTGCGCGGCGACGACCACCCGCGCCCGAGAGAACGCTGCGATCTGCGCGGCAACGCTCATCGTGCCGGGCACGATGATGCGGAAGCCGAGGCGCTTGAGCGCCGCCGCGAGCTCGGCATCGTTCAGCAGCTTCCGGACCGGGCTTTCCCGGCGCGACACGTAGACGAGATCGCGCGGCTCGCCCGGGTGCATGCAGCGCGCGAGGCGCACGCGCAACCAGTCGATCCCGCCGCGCATGCACGGATGGTTGCGCAGCTGCGTCGGCACGTAGAGCCGCCGGAAGGCTACCACCGCCGGGCGCGGCACGCGCAGCAGCCGCGTCTCGTCGATGCCGAGCAGTGCGAGGTACTCGCGCTGGTAGGCCCGCAGGTCCTCGTGGACGACGAGCGGCAGCGCGGCGAGCTCCGGCCGCGCTTCGACGAGCGAGAGCTTGATAAGGTTGCGCGTGATCCAGTGCGAGTAGTTGTCGTCGCCGCCGAGCAGAACGCACGGCGCCTCGATCGTCCGCGCCGGCGCCGCCCAGGTGACGATCACCCGCCGACCGTCCGGCGACACCCGCCCGCGGACCGCGGGGTGGTTCGCAACCGTGCGGCCATGCACCTCGCGCGCGTAGAGGCGTTCGCCGTTTCCGACGAACCAGTAATCGGTGTCCACCAGCACGTCATCGAGTGCCGCGACGTAAGGTTCACCGCGTGCCGCGGCGGCCGGATCCATGTCCGCGTCGGCGAGCAGCCGCGTGGCGCCCGGCGGCGCGCCGTCGAGCGCGTCGACCCGCGCGAACGGCGCGAGCGCGGCGTCCAAATCGCCCGCGCGCAGGTGCAGCACTGCCAGGTTGCGCAGCGCGCCCCGGTGGTCCGGGTCGAGCGCGACCAGCCGCTCGCCGAGCGCTATCGCCTGCGCACCGTCGCCGCGCGCGAGCGCAATCGCCTGAAGCTCCGTGAGCGCCCGCGCGTGCGACGGGCGCAGCGCCACCACGAGCCGCAGCAGCGCCGCCGCGGCGCCGGGCAGGCGCAGCCTCGCGAGGAGCCGGAGCACCGGGTCGAGCACGACGAACGATCCTCTGTGAGAAACCCGGGCTCGCGATGGTCCCGGTGCGCCGCTCGGCGCCGCACGAGTATGGCACGAGCGCCGCGAACCTCTGCAACCGGGCCGCGGGCGAGCAGCCCGCGCATGCGCTCGAGCAGGTGACGCGCTTTCGGCAAACGCCTGCCGCACCTCCGACGCTCAGGCGAGCCGTTCGCGCAGCCGCCGCCAGCCGGCCGCGACGAAGCCGGTGATCGCCTCGGCGCGCATGCGCCGCGCGCGCCGCTCGTAGGCCGCGATGTCGACGCCGTCGAGGCGGGCGGCGAGTGCGGGCGTCTGCGCAGGCGGGATCACTTCCACGTCGGCCGAGGCGAGCGCGGTGACCAGCGCAAGCCCATTGCCCTCGAGCTCGACCGACTCGCCCGGCCGCAGCACGATGTCGCCCAGCCGGTGTTCCTGCGTGACCCAGATCTCGCCAGAGCGGGCGGCCACCCGGTGCCCGCGCGGGCGGGGGATCCGCAGGGTCCGGCGTCCCGGCACCGCGGCGATCAGGCGAACCAGGTGGGAGGTAGCGCTGCGCTCCATGATCGCTGTCCTTTCACATGAGTCTGATGAATGCTTCTGACGGTCCGAGGCACGCCCGGATCTGCTAGCATGATCAGGTACTGTGCCTTTGGCTCAGCCGCCTGGCAAACGATCTTTGTGCATGTATTGCATGCGCCGCAAGAATGCAACCACATCGCAAACGCTTCGACCTGCCGCCGCTCGACCGGCTCGAGGTGTTCGAGGCGGCGGCGCGCAATCTCTCGTTCACGCGCGCGGCGTCCGAGCTGAGCCGCACGCAATCGGCGGTGAGCCGATCGATCGCGCTGCTCGAGGACCGGATCGGATTCGCACTGTTCGAACGGCGCCACCGGTCGCTGCTGCTGACCGAGCGCGGCCAGGCGCTGTACGCGGCGGCGCGCGACGCGCTCGAGCGGCTGCACGACGCGATGGCCAAGCTGCGTGCGCCGCAGGCCGGACGCACGGTCACGGTGACGGCGAACCTCTCGTTCGCCTCGCTCTGGCTGATCCCGCGGCTGCGCGGCTTCACGCGCGAGCACCCAGGGGTGGACGTGCGCATCGCGGCGAGCAACGACCTCCTCGACCTCGATCGCGCGGGCATCGACCTCGCGGTGCGCTACTCGACGGGCGAGCGCGCGCCGGGGGGCAGCAAGCTCTTCGACGAAGCGGTGTTCCCGGTGTGCAGCCCCGCGCTCGCGCGCGACCCGGCGCGCCCGCTGGCGACGCCGGCGGATCTCGCCCGCCACGTGCTGCTCCACCTCGAGGACGCGCGCCTCGCGCCATGGCTCGACTGGGCGCAGTGGCTGGAGTCGGCCGGCGTGCCGGATCTTCGCCCCGCCGGCGCGCTTCGCTTCAGCCACTACGACCAGCTGGTCCAGGCCGCGGTCACCGGCCAGGGCGTGGCGCTCGGGCGCACGCCGCTGATGCGCGAGCTGATGCGCGCCGGCCGGCTCGTCGCGCCGTTCAAGCGCGCCATCGCCACGCCGCGCAGCTACTACCTCATGCGCGGACGGCGCTCGCTCGGCAACGCCGAGGTGGACGCCTTCGCGCAGTGGCTGCGCGTGGAAGCCGCCCGCACCGGCGCCGCCGACTACGCTCGCGCCGGGACCAGGCTCAGCCGGCGGTCCTCGCGCGCCAGACGCGGTACATGATCCAGACGATGGCCGGACTGGCGAGGCCCGCCACGACCCAAAGGTTCGGGTCGACCCACATCGCGAACGGCACGCCGAGCAGCGGCTCGAGGATCGGGATGCCGCGCACGAAGAGCGTGACCAGCACCCAGGCCGCGGCGCCGGTGATACCCACCACCACGGGAACGCGCTCGCGGGTCGCCGCACCGACCACGATCCACAGCAGCGCGTAGCCGCCGACCAGCCAGAACAGCGCCATCGAGGCGAGCGCGACGCCGTGCACGCCCCACGCGATGTCGAGACCGCCGACCATGCACGCGCGGAAGCGGCGCGGGTTGACCGGGCAGCCGGCAGCGAAGGCGAGGAGCGCGGTGCCGATCACGACCAGGGCGATCAGGACCAGCGCCGCGGTGAGGGTCCGCTGCCGCATGGCCGCGGGAGGACGCACTCAGGTTCTCGGCACCCGGCCGAGCAGGTAGAACTCGTCGTTCGGCCGCATGCCGATCATGTTCGCCATCCGGTTCGAGAGCGCGAAGAAGGCGGCGATCGCGCCGATGTCCCAGATGTCCTCGTCGGAGAAGCCGTGGCCGCGCAGCCGCTCGAAATCGGCGTCGCCGACGGTGCGCGAGTCGAGCGCGACCTGCATCGCGAAGTCGAGCATCGCCCGCTGGCGCGGCGTGATGTCGGCCTTGCGGTAGTTGATCGCGACCTGGTCGGCGAGATAGGGGTCTTTCGCGCGCACCCGCAGGATCGCGCCGTGCGCGACGACGCAGTACTGACACTCGTTCGCGCCGCTCGTCGCGACGACGATCATCTCGCGCTCGGCCTTGGTGAGCCCGCTCTCCTTCTCCATCAGCGCGTCGTGGTAAGCGAAGAAAGCGCGGAACTCGTCGGGCCGGTGCGCGAGGGTGAGGAACACGTTCGGGACGAAGCCGGACTTCTCCTGGACCTTCAGGATGCGTGCGCGGATGTCCTCCGGGAGTCCGGCGATCTCCGGCACCGGGTAGCGGCTGAGCGGGCGGGCGGGCTTGGCGGTGCTCATCGACGGCCTCGTTTCCAGCGTCGGCGCGCCGCGTCGGGGCGCGCGGCGGTCCGCTCGCATTCTAGCCCGGGCCCTCCGGCGCCGCACGTCTCGTGCCTTGCTCCTCACTCGACCACGCCGAGCCGCCCGTTGTGGCTGCCCATGTACCAGTAGCGCCCCGCGCCGTCGATCACTGCCTTGCGGATGCCCACGCCCTTCGAAGGGAGGTCGATCACGCGGAACTTCCCGGTCTTCGGGTCGAGGACCGCGACCGTGTCGCTCTGGATCTCGTTCGCCCACACCCGGCCCTCGGCGTCGACCGTCACGGCGTAGGGGCCGGCGTCCCGGCCAGGCATGTCGATCCTGCGCACGACCTTGTGCGCGACCGGATCGACTTGCGCGAGCTCGCCGGAGCCGTAGAGCGTGACCCACAGCGTACCGTCGGGCGCCGCGGCGATGCGCCGCGGGCGGGAGCCCGCGCCCATGTCGAGCTCGGTCGTCCGGCCGGTCTTCGGATCGAGCTTGCCGAGCTTGTTCGCGCCCATGCGGCACACCCAGACCTTGCCCTGCTTGTCGAGCGCGAGGCCGTAGGGCCCCCGCCATCGGGTACTCGGTGATCGTGCCGCTCGCGCGGTCGAGCCGGGCGACGTAGCCGGCGCTCTGCCCGGTGAACCACAGCGCGCCCGCGTCGTCGAGCACGATCGTGTGCGGGCTGCCGCCGCCCGAGGGCGTGCGATGCTCGCGCACCGTGCCGCTCTTCGGATCGAGCTCGCCGATCGTGCCGTTGCCGTGGCCGGTGTACCAGACGGTCCCCTTCTCGTCGACCAGCAGCCCGTGCGGGCGCGCGCCCGCCGGCAGGTCCCACTCGGTGAACGTGCGCGACGCGGTGTCGAAGCGCGCGATCTTGTTGCCGTGCATGACCGCGATGTAGACGTTGCCGTCGGGCCCGATCGCCGGGTCGCGCGCGAACTCGGGCGTCGGCACCGGCCACTCGGAGACCTTCCCGGCGATCGGCCTCGCGCCGGGCGCGATGCCGTAGTTGGAGCCGCCGGCGGCAGCAGGCTGCGCCGCGCACAGGCCGATGGTCGAGACGAGCAGCAGGGCGATGCGCATGGGACCCCCGTGGTCGAGCGATCGCGCGCGACGGCGCGCATCGGGTTCAGACGCCCGACCGGCGGGACGAGTTCCACGCGCGCACGGCCTCGCGCCGCGGCGACGACGACCGAGACATCGAAAACCGGAGCGGGCAGGCGGGCATCGTCGTCGTGAGCCTCACCCCCGGAGGCAATCGGCATCGGCGACGTGCTGCGGCGCACCGAGGAGAGCCTTGCGCTCGCCGAATGCTTCGACCCGGGGCACTCGGACTGCCGCGTCGCCGGGACGTGCGTTCTGCAGGAAGCGCTGAGCCGGGCGCTCGAGGCGTTCCTCGCGGTGCTCGACGAGTACACGCTCGCCGATCTGCTGCGGCCGCGCAACGGACTCGCGCGCGTCCTGCTCGCCGCGGACCCGCGCACGCGCGGCCCGGGGAGGCGCGGCCGCGCCTGAGGCGGCGCGCCGCGCCGATCAGACCTCGACCACGAGCCGCGCATCGAACGCCGGGTTCTCGGGGCGCTCCGGCGTGCCGTGCAGCCGGCCGCTCACCGGGTGGCGGCCGGCGTAGCCGCGCGGGTTCGCGACCACGCGCGTGCCGTTCACGACGTAGTCCGAGCTCGCGTGCGTGTGGCCGTGGACCCACAGCGCGGCCGGGCCCATCAGCGCCGAGAGATCCGAGATGAACGACGGGTTCACCACGCTCCCGGCGAAACGCTCCGCGATGCTGAGCCGATGCGGGCCATGGTGCGTGACCACCACCGTACGGCCGCCGAAGGGCTCGGCGAGCGCGCGTTCGAGAAACGCGCGGCTCGCGCGGTGGAATGCCACCGCGTGCTCGGGCACGAACGGCGCGTCGCCGACGCGGATGGTGCGGTACTCGACCAGCGCGTCCAGCCCGCGCGCGAGCAGCGCGTCGCGCCCTTGCGGCCCGTAGAGCAGCAGGTCGGTCCAGAGCGTCGCGCCGACGAAGCGCACGCCGCCGATCTCGACCGCCGAGTCGTCGAGCAGATCGATCTCGAGCTGCTCGGCCGCGACGCGCATCGCCGCGCCGCAGGCGCCGAACTCCCGGCGTAGTACTCGTGGTTGCCCGGCACGAACACGATGCGCGAGTGCGGGAATGCGCGCCGCAGCCACGCGAGGCTCTGCGCGCCGGATTCGACGTCACCGGCCACGACCACCGCATCGGCCGGCGCCGCGACCGGCACGAACGGCGCCACCTCGAGGTGGAGATCGGAGATGACGTGCAGGCGCATGGGTGTCGGCGGGCGGCAGTGCGAATGTACGCCCGGCCGCTGCCCGGCGTCACCCGTGGCGCAGCCGCCGGTGTGGCGTCTGCGGCAGGCGGTTCGCCGTCGCGCCGCGGTCCGCCGGTTGCGGACGGCGCGTACAATGGCCCGGGCCTGCCCGGAGACGTGGATGTCGCTCGCCGAAGAGATCGGAAAGCGTGGTTTCCAGCGCTGGTACGAGCGCCAGCTGATCGAGAGCCACCTCTACCTGCTGACGTGCGTGCTCGCGCTGTTCGCGTTCCTGGCGTGCGTCGAGATCCTCACCTTCCGTCACGGCCTGCTGCGGGCGGTCCCCATGCTCCTCGGCGCGTTCGTCACCGGCGTGATTGCGTGGCTGTCGCTCGTGCGCTACGCGTCGCTGATGGTGCGCGCGTGGCGCCTTTCGAGCGCGGCGACGTGCGCGGGCTGCAACACCCACGGCAGGCTGCGGGTCGTCGGCGGCAGCCGGCCCGCGGGCGCCGGCTACGACGTGAGCGGCGCTCTCGGGCCGGCCGACCCGAGAGCGGAGTGGGTACGCGTGCAGTGCAAGCGGTGCGGGAACGAGTGGACGCTCTAGCCGCAGCGGACGGTGGACAGCGGGCCGTGAACGGCGCGCGCCGGGCGCGAGCAAGATCTCCCGCCGGCTACTCACCTACTGTCGACTGCGCTCCTTTCTAGTCCCACCTGTCGTCGCGCACCTGGATCATGCCGTTGTCGACCCGCACCGGCAGCTTCGCGGTAGGCTCGTAGGCGGGCGCCGAGAGCGCCTCCCCGCTGCGGATGCAGAAGCGCGCGCCGTGGCGCGGGCACACGATCTCGTCGCCCTCGACCTCGCCGCCGGCGAGCTCGCCGCCGTCGTGCGTGCAAACGTCCTCGATCGCGTGCAGCTCGCCCGCGAGGTTGAACACGGCGACGCGCGTGCCGTCGACGTCGACCACGCGGCGCGCGCCGGGCGCGAGCTCCGCAGCCGGGCACACGTCCGCCCACCGGCTCATACCGGCATGACTTCGAGCTCGGGGTCGATTTCGCGCACCATGTACTCGATCGCCGAGAGCGTGCCCGAGAGCGAGCTCGGGCAGCTGCCGCACGCGCCCTGGTAGTGCACCTTCACCACGTTGCCCTCGATGCCGAGCACGTGGAGATCGCCGCCGTCGTTGCGCAGGTACGGCCGCACCTGCTGATCGAGCAGCGACTCGATCATGTCGAGCTTCTGCAGCTGGTCCGGCGAGAGCTCCTCGCGCGGGGTCACCGGTACGTCCGGCATCGCGCCGGCGAGCAGGTCGCTCGTGCGCTCGGCCGCGCTCGGCGCCTCGCGGATCGGGGCCGCGACCTGGCGCGCGAGCTGGTCCCAGTCGGCGCCGCCGTCCTGGGTGACGGTGAGCCAGGTGTCGACGTAGAACACGCTCGCCACGTGCGCAATGGCGAACAGCGCCGCCGCGAGCGGGTCGTCCTTGGCCGCCTCGGCGCTCTCGTAGGATCGCGCGACGCCGTAGGTCAGCGGCTCGCGCAGCACGAACTTGCGCGCGTTCGGGTTCGGAGTGGGCTCTATTTCTGCGATCTTCGGCATGTCTCGCTGGCTGCCTGCCTGGTCAGGTCGCGGCCACCGGATCGTTGTCGCCCTCGGTGGAGGCGGTGGCCTCGCGGGTGAGCGCGGCATGCAGCGTGTGCCACGGCAGGATCGCGCATTTCACGCGCACCGGCAGGTCCTTCACGCCGGCGAAGACCGTGAGCCGCCCGAGGTGATGCGCGCCGGCACCGACGTCGAGCTTGCCGGTGGTCATATCGCGGAATTCCCGCACCAGCGTCTCGACCTCGTCCACCGTCTTGCCCTTGACGCTGGCGGTCATCATCGAGGCCGAGGCCTTGCAGATCGCGCAGCTCTGGCCCTCGAACGCGATCGAGTCGATCGCGCCGCCGGCGAGTTTCACCGTCACCCAGATGTGATCGCCGCAGAGCGGGTTGAGCCCCTCGCTCTTGTGCGTGCAGTCCGCGACCGCGCCCCAGTTGCGGGGCCGCTTGTTGTGGTCGAGGATGATCTCCTGGTAGAGCTGGCTCGAGTCCGTCATGTCCGGTCAGCCGAAGAGCTTCTGCACGCGCCGTACGGAGGCCGCGAGCTTGTCGACCTCGTCGAGCGTGTTGTAGAACGCGAACGAGGCGCGCGCGGTGGCCGGGATGCCGTAGCGCTGCATCACCGGCTGCGCGCAGTGATGGCCGGTGCGCACGGCGATGCCGTCGTCGTTGAGCAGCGTGCCGACGTCGTGCGGATGCACGTCGCCGACGTAGAACGAGAGCACCGCGGCCTTCTCGCGCGCGGTGCCGATGATGCGCACCCCGTCAATCGCCCGCAGGGACTCGGTGGCGTGGCGCAGGAGCTCGCGCTCGTGCGCGGCGATCCGCTCGAGCCCTACCTGCTGCACGTAGTCTATGGCGCTCGCCAGCGCGATCGCCTGCGCGATCGGCGGCGTGCCGGCCTCGAACTTGAACGGGATCGTGTTGTAGGTCGTCTTCTCGAACGCGACCGAGAGGATCATGTCGCCGCCGCCGCGGAACGGGCGCATCTTCTCGAGCAGCGCGGCCTTTCCGTAGAGCACGCCGACCCCGGTCGGCCCGAACAGCTTGTGCCCGGTGAACGCGTAGAAGTCGCAATCGAGCGATTGGACGTCGATCGGCATGTGCTGCACCGCCTGCGCGCCGTCGATCATGATCGGCACGCCGTGGCGGTGCGCGATCGCGATCATCTCGCGCACCGGGTTGATCGTGCCGAGCGCGTTCGAGACGTGCGTGACCGATACGAACTTGGTGCGCGGATTGAAGAGCCGCCCGTACTCCTCCATCACGACTTCGCCGGCGTCGTCGATCGGGGCGACGCGCAGCTTCGCGCCCTTCTCCTCGCAGAGCATCTGCCAGGGCACGATGTTCGCGTGATGCTCCATGTGGGTGATGACGATCTCATCGCCTTCGCCCAGGAACGCGCGCCCGTAGCCGTGCGCGACCAGATTGATCGCGTCGGTGACGTTGGAAGTGAAGACGATCTCGCGGTCCTCGCGCGCGTGCAGGAAGCGCCGCACGGTCGCGCGCGCGGCCTCGTAGGCGTCGGTCGCAAGCGCCGACAGGTAGTGAACGCCGCGGTGGATGTTCGCGTGCTCGCGGGTCTGGTAGCGCACCAGCCGCTCGATCACCTGCCGCGGCATCTGCGCGGAGGCGCCGTTGTCGAGGTACACGAGCGGCTTGCCGTGCACCCGCACCTCCGACAGGATCGGGAAGTCGGCGCGGATGCGCTCGACGTCGAGTGCTGCGGGTGCCGGCGTCTGGCGGGCAACGGCGCTCACTCGGCGGACTCCTTCGCCCGCGTGCGCTCGACGACCTGCGCCTCGAGCCAGCCGCGCAGCGAGGCGACCGGGATGCGCTCGACCACCTCGGCCGCGAAGGCGTAGGTGAGGAGGTTGCGCGCCGCGATCTCGGAGAGCCCCCGGCTGCGCAGGTAGAACACATGTTCCGGATCGAGCTGCCCGACGGTGGCGCCGTGGGCGCACTTCACGTCGTCGGCGTGGATCTCGAGCTGCGGCTTGGTGTCGACGTGCGCGCGCGGCGTGAGCAGCAGGTTGCGGCTCGACTGCGCCGAGTCGGTGAGCTGGGCGCCCTTGCGCACCAGGATTCGGCCGTTGAAGACCGCGTGCGCGGCAGCGTCGACGACGCACTTGTGCAGCTGGCGGCTGCGGCCCTGCGCATGCGCGTGGTCGATGAAGCTGTGGGTGTCGGCGAGCTGGCGGCCGCCGACGAGCGCCAGGCCGTCGATGCGGCAGTCGACGCCCTCGCCTCCCTGGCGCACGCCGTGGTCGAGGCGCGAGATGCGCGCGCCGATGGCGATGCTCTGGGCGTCGTAGCGCGCGTCGCGGGCGAGGCTCGCGACCGAGGTCGCGATGTGGAAAGCCTGCTCCGACTCGCGCTGCACGCGCACGTGGCCGAGCGATGCGTTCTCGGCCGCGACGAGCTCGGTCACCGCGTTCACGAAGTAGGCGGTCCCGACGGGGCCCCTGGAAGTCCTCGACCAGGGTCAGCTCGGCGCCGCGCTCGAGGATCGCGAGCACGCGCGGGTAGGCGACGCGCTCGGCCTGGGTGGCGACGAACAAGATCTGCACCGGCCGCTCGAGCCTGCGCCCGGCCGGTACGAGCACCACCGCGCAGTCCTGCAGGAACGCGGTGTTCACCGCGACGAACGGGTCGGAATCGAAGCGGGCGTGGCGCGCGAGGTGCGCCTCGAGCACCGCCGGATCGCGGCGCAGCGCGCCCGCGAGCGTGCCGACGTAGACCCGCTCGTCCGCCTGCGGCGCCGAGAGCTCCGCCGAGTAATGACCGTCCACGAAGACCAGGCGCGCGCCGGCCTCCGGCAGGAAGCTGCGCCCGATCGCGTCGCGGTCCGGCGCCACCGGCGCCGCGGCGCGCTCGTAGGCCGTCCGGTAGAGCGGCGAGAGATCGGTGAAGCGCCAAGCCTCGTCGCGCGTCGTCGGCACCGCGAGCGCGTTCGCGCGCTCGAGCGCGGCTGCGCGCAGCTCGCCGAGCCACGCCGCCGGGCCGCCCGGCAACGCCGGATGCGCCGCGAGCAGCGTGGCGAGATAGCGCTGCGTCTCGATGCTCGTCCCGGCTTGCGTGCTCATAGGGGCTCCGCCCGGCTCCTCACGCGGCCACCGGCTTGCCGGCCGCCTTGGCGCCTTCGAGCAGCCAGTCGTAGCCACGGCGCTCGAGCTCGAGCGCGAGCGACTTGTCGCCGGTGCGCACGATGCGACCGCCGGCGATCACGTGCACGAAGTCGGGCTCGATGTAGTTGAGCAACCGCTGGTAGTGGGTCACGAGCACGATCGCGCGGTCCGCGGCGCGCATCTTGTTCACGCCGCCGGCGACGACGCGCAGCGCGTCGATGTCCAGTCCCGAGTCGGTCTCGTCCAGGAGCGCGAGCCGCGGCTCGAGGATCGCCATCTGCAGGATCTCGTTCCTCTTCTTCTCGCCCCCGGAGAAGCCCTCGTTCACGCTGCGGCCGAGAAACGCCGGATCCATGTCGAGCAGCTTCATCCTCTCGCGCACGAAGTCGTCGAACTCGAGCGGATCGAGCTCGTCGGCGCCGCGCGCGGCCTGCACCGTGTTGTACGCGAGCCGCAGGAACGCGGCGTTGGTCACGCCGGGCACCTCGACCGGGTACTGGAAGCCGAGGAATATGCCGGCGCGCGCGCGCTCCTCGGGCGCGAGCGCGAAGAGGTCGGCGCCTTCGAAGCGCACCTCGCCGGCGGTCGTCGCGTAGGCCGGGTGGCCCGCGAGCACCTTGGCGAGCGTGCTCTTGCCCGAGCCGTTCGGCCCCATGATCGCGTGCACCTCGCCCGCGCGCACCGCGAGCTCGATGCCCTTGAGGATCTCGACGCCCGCGACCGCGGCCTTCAGGCCGCGCACCTCGAGCAGGATCTTGCCATCCGTGTTCCGCATGCGCTTGCCCATCCTAGCCTACGCTGCCCTCGAGCTTGAGCCCGAGCAGCTTGGTCGCCTCGACTGCGAACTCCATCGGCAGCTGCGTGAAGACCTCTTTCACGAAGCCGTTGATGATCATCGACACCGCGTCCTCAGTGGCGATGCCGCGGCTCGCGAAGTAGAAGAGCTGGTCCTCGCCGATCTTCGAGGTGGTCGCCTCGTGCTCGACGATCGCCGAGTCGTTCTGCACCTGGATGTACGGGAAGGTGTGCGCGCCGCAGGCATCGCCGATCAGCATCGAGTCGCACTGCGAGAAGTTGCGCGCGCCCGCGGCCTTCGGCCCGATCTTCACCAGCCCGCGGTAGCTGTTGTTGGATTGCCCCGCCGAGATGCCCTTGCTGATGATCCGGCTGCGCGTGTTGCGCCCGACGTGGATCATCTTGGTGCCGGTGTCGGCCTGCTGGTGGTGGTTGGTGAGCGCCACCGAGTAGAACTCGCCGATCGAGTTTTCCCCGAGCAGCACGCACGAGGGATACTTCCAGGTGATCGCCGAGCCGGTCTCCACCTGGGTCCAGGAGATCTTGGAGTTGCGGCCCTTGCACAGGCCGCGCTTGGTGACGAAATTGTAGATGCCGCCCTTGCCGTCCTTGTCGCCGGCGTACCAGTTCTGCACCGTCGAGTACTTGATCTCGGCGTCGTCGAGCGCGACGAGTTCCACCACCGCCGCGTGCAGCTGGTTGGTGTCGAACTGCGGCGCGGTGCAGCCTTCGAGGTAGGAGACGTGGGCGCCTTCCTCGGCCACGATCAGGGTGCGCTCGAACTGCCCCGACTCCTGCGTGTTGATGCGGAAGTAGGTCGAGAGCTCCATCGGGCAGCGCACGCCCTTCGGGATGAAACAGAACGAGCCGTCGGTGAACACCGCGGAGTTGAGCGCGGCGTAGAAATTGTCGCCGTGCGGCACCACCGAGCCGAGGTACCTGCGTACGAGCTCCGGGTGGTCGCGCACCGCCTCCGAGATCGAGCAGAAGATCACGCCCGCCTCGGCAAGGCGCTTCTTGTAGGTCGTGGTGACCGACACCGAATCGAAGATGACGTCCACCGCAACGCCGGCGAGCGCCTTCTGCTCGTGCAGCGGCACACCGAGCTTCTCGAAGGTGCGCCTGAGCTCCGGGTCGACCTCGTCCATGCTGGCGAGCTTCTTCTTCGGCTTGGGCGCCGAGTAGTAGCTGATGGCCTGGAAGTCGATCTCCGGGTAGCGTACGTTCGGCCATCGCGGCTCGGCCATCGTGAGCCAGTGGCGGAAGGCCTTCAGGCGGAACTCGAGCAGCCACTCCGGCTCGTCCTTCTTCTGCGAGATGAGCCGGATGGTGTCCTCGGAGAGGCCCCTGGGCGCGACGTCGGCCTCGATTTCGGTGACGAAGCCGTGCTTGTAGGGCTGCTCGATCAGGTTCTGCAGGGCCGTGCTGCTCATGTCGTGGTCCCCGTCCTCACTCGACGCTGAAGCTCTCGCCGCAGCCGCACTCGCTCTTCGCGTTCGGATTCTGGAACTTGAACGCCGCACCGAGCCCGCTCTTCTGGTAGTCGAGCGTCGCCCCCGCGAGGTAGCGCACCTGGTCGCGGTCGACCACGATCTTCGTGTCGAGCGACTCGAAGGTGAGGTCGTTGTCGCCCACCGCGTCGGCGAAGTCGAACGTGTAGGCGAGCCCCGAGCAACCCACCTTCCTGATGCCGACGCGCAGGCCGAGGCCCCCTGCCGCGCCGGGCGATCGAGCTGCGGATGTGTTCCGCGGCGCTCTGCGTCAACGTGATGCTCATCCGACTGCCCCTTCCTCCGCCCGCTGCGCCTGCCCGCGCCTCACGCCGGCACGGTCTCCGATTGCGGGCGCTTGCTCATGCGCGCATCGTGCAGCTCGACCACGTGCGTCTGCTTCGCGCGCTGCTGCTCGACCAGCTCGGCGAGCGTCACCGAGCGGAGGAACTCGAAGATCTGATCGTTCAGCCGCACCCACAGGTCGTGGGTCAGGCACTTGTGCTCGTCGTGGCAGTTCTCCTTGCCGCCGCACTGCGTGGCGTCGATCGGCTCGTCCACCGCGATGATGATGTCGGCGACCGTCATCGCGTCCATCGGCATGGCGAGCCGGTATCCGCCGCCCGGGCCGCGGGCGCTCTTCACCAGCGCGCGCCGCCGCAGCTTGCTGAACAGCTGCTCGAGGTAGGAGAGCGAGATGCCCTGCCGCGCCGAGATCTCGGTGAGCGGCACGGGCGAATGCGTGGCGTGCATCGCAACGTCCACCATCGCGGTCACTGCAAAGCGTCCCTTGGTCGTCAGTCGCATGCGTGTCTTCCTTTCCGTCGTCCCGGCCGCCTGCGGCGGCTGCGGCACCCCCTCGGTGCCGGTCCGCGGGCGGCGGACCGGCCGATTCCTGAGAGCAGAACTCAAGTATATGGTTCCCGACTAAATTGGTCAACATTGCGCCGCTCGATGCGTTGCATCCCTGCGTTAGCGCATTGATATTCAATGATTTACAAAATACGCAACGGTTTGCCGGAATTAGGTGGCCTGGAGGGTTGGAGCCTCTGGTGGGCCGATGCCCTGGACGCGGCGAACCGATGACACCGTTCGTTTGCGCACCGGCCACGGCGCCTCGGCGACGCCGTCGATTGGCGCGCCCGGCGGGATTCGAACCCACGACCTTTGGCTTCGGAGGCCAACACTCTATCCACTGAGCTACGGGCGCGCGCAGCGCGGCGATTCTACCGCATCCGGTCGCGCGTCCGGCTGCGCGCGCTTTGCCGCGCCTCGCGCTGCCGCTATAATTCCCGGTTCGCTGCGGCCCCGATCCGTTCGCCTCGCGCCCGCTGCAGCCCGGTATCCCGTTCCCGCGACCCGAGACAGAGCCCGAGATGAGCGCAGAGCCGACGACGCACGATCCGGAAGATCATTCGAGCTTCATCAAGTCGCCGCGGCAGCTCATCACGCTCGTCGTGCTCGCCTTCGCCGTGCCGACCGTGCTGATCATCCTGGTCGCGCGCACGGTGGTGAGCGCGCGCAGCCCATCGCCCGCCGCGATGACCCCGGAGGCGATCGCCGAGCGCATCCGGCCGGTGGCCGACGTCGCGATCGCGGGGCAGACGCGGCCTGAGCCGGCGACCGCGGCGAAGCCGACCGCCGCCGCAACCGCCAAGGCGGCGCCGCAGACCGGAGAGCAGGTCTATAACGCGGTGTGTGCCGCGTGCCACCAGGCGGGCGTCGCGAATGCGCCGAAGTTCGGCGACAAAGCGGCCTGGGCCAAGCTGATCGAAGAGGGCCTGGACAAGCTGACCGAGGAATCGATCAAGGGCGTGCGCGCGATGCCGCCGCGCGGCGGCAACCCGAACCTCTCGGACCTCGAAATGAAGCGCGCCGTGGCCTACATGGCGAACGCCGCGGGCGCGAATTTCAAGGCGCCCGCAGCGCCGGCCGCCGCGAAGGCCGCGGCTGCGCCGGCGGCTGCCGCGCCCGCGCCCAAGCCGGCCGCCACCGCGGCTGCGCGCGCGCCCGCTGCAGCGCCGGCCGCCGAAGGCAAGGGCAAGGAGGTCTACAGCAAAGCGTGCGTGGTGTGCCATGGCCAGGGCGTCGCCGGCGCGCCGAAGCTCGGCGACAAGTCGGCCTGGACGCCGCGTCTTGCGGCCGGGATCGACACGCTCTACGCGAACTCGATCAAGGGCAAAGGCGCGATGCCGCCCAAGGGCGGCCAGCTGCAGCTCGCCGACGCCGCCGTGAGGGCCGCCGTCGACTACATGGTGGCGGCGGTCAAGTGACGACGGCGCGCCGGGGCGGCTGAGCGTTCTCGGCCGCGCCGGCGGGCAGCGCGATCTCGCGACATTCCGGCCCCGTGAAGCTCGCCTTCATCCTCGACCCGCTGCCGTCGATCAAGACGTACAAGGACTCGACCTACGCGATGATGGTCGAGGCCGCGCGCCGCGGTCACGAGCTCTTCTTCATGCTGCAGGAGAGCCTGATGTGGAAGGGCGGCGCGATCGTCGGCGAGAACGCGCGTCTCGCACTGACCGGCGACCCGGACCGCTGGTACCACATCGACCTGCCGCGCGAGACGCCGCTCGCCGCATTCGACGCGGTGCTGATGCGCAAGGACCCGCCGTTCGACGCCGAGTACGTGGCGAGCACCTGGCTGCTCGAGCAGGCGGTGCGCGAGGGCGCGCGGGTGTTCAACGACCCGCGCGCGATCCGCGACCATAGCGAGAAGCTCGCGGTCGCGGAGTTCCCGCAGTACTGCGTGCCGACGCTGGTGACGCGGCTGCCCGGCCAGGTCCACGCCTTCATCGAGGCGCAGGGCGACGTCGTCGTGAAGCCGCTCGACGGCATGGGCGGGGGAGGGCGTTTTCCGCGTGACCGATTCGGACGCGAACCGCTACGTGATCGTCGAGACGGTCACGGCGCACGGGCGGCGCACGGTCATGGCGCAGCGCTTCATCCCCGAGATCCGCGAGGGCGACAAGCGCATCCTGCTGATCGGCGGCGAGCCGGTGCCGCATAGCCTGGCGCGCATCCCCAAGCCGGGCGAGACGCGGGGCAACCTCGCGGTCGGCGGCAAGGGCGTGGCGCGTCCGCTCTCCGAACGCGACCGCGAGATCGCGCTGGCGCTCGGCAGGGCGCTCGCCCCGCGCGGGCTGATTCTCGTCGGCCTCGACGTCATCGGCGACTACCTCACCGAGATCAACGTCACGAGCCCGACCTGCTTCCGCGAGATCACCGACCAGACCGGCTTCGACGTCGCCGCGATGTTCGTCGATGCGCTCGAGGCGGCCTGCCGGTCGCCTTCGACGCCGCGCGCTTGAAGCCGGTGCTCGGTGCCCTTCCCAGGGCGTCCGAAAGGGGCTATTTTTGAAGCTGTTTTCACGTGCGGGAGCCTCCCGATGGTCGGCATCCTGATCGTCGCGCACGGCGCCTTCGGCGAAGCGCTGATCCACTGCGCGAGCCACGTGCTCGGCAAGCGCCCGCTCGCCGTGGCGCAACTCGGCGTCACCGTCCACGACGACCCCGATGCCGTCCTGCCGCAAGCCGAGGCGCTGCTGCGCAACCTCGACCGCGGCTACGGCGTGCTGGTGCTGACCGACATGAAGGGCGCAACGCCGTCGAACATCGCGACGCGCCTGCTGCGGCCCGGCCGCGTCGAGGGCGTCGCCGGCGTGAGCCTGCCGATGCTGATCCGCGCCCTCACCTACCGCGGCGAGCCGCTCGTCACCGTGGTGGAGAAGGCGATGAGCGGCGGGCAGGAGGGCGTCGCGCGCCTCGAGCGGGGGCGGTTGGATGCCGCAGCGTGAGGTCGAGATCGTGAACAAGCTCGGCCTGCACGCGCGCGCCTCGGCCAAGCTCACGCAGACGGCGAGCCGCTTCGAGTCCGAGGTGTGGCTGACGCGCAACGGCCGGCGCGTCAACGCGAAGAGCATCATGGGCGTGATGATGCTCGCCGCCGGCAAGGGCAGCCGCATCGGGATCGAGGCCGAGGGCGATGACGCCGACGCGGCGCTCGACGCGCTCGCTGGCCTGATCGCGGACAAGTTCGGCGAAGGCGAATAGCGCGCGACCATGGACCAGGCCCCGCTCGACGTCATCCGCACGGACCCGCAGGCCGCGCGCCATGCGAGTTTCACGCTGCACGGCGCCGGCGTGTCCGGCGGTATCGCGATCGGCTACGCGCATCTCGTCTCGACCGCGCGGCTGGAGGTGCCGCAGTACGAGATCGCGCCCGCGGAGATCGACCAGGAGATCGAGCGCTTCGACAGCGCGGTGGCGCAGGTGCGCGGCGAGCTGGTCGGCCTGCGCGCGAGCGTGCCGGCCTCGGCGCCGGCGGAGATGGGCGCCTTCCTCGACCTGCACCGGATGATCCTGGACGACGCGATGCTGTCGGAGACCCCGCGCGAGCTGATCCGCGCGCGCCGCTGCAACGCCGAGCTCGCCCTGGTGCAGCAGATGGAGATGCTCGTCGCGCGCTTCGACGAGATCGAAGACACGTACCTGCGCGAGCGCAAGGCCGACGTGCGGCAGGTCGTCGAGCGGGTGCTGAAGGCGATGCTCGGCACCGGGCACGCGCCGTCCGCGCCGGCGCACGAGGAGAACGTCGTCGTCGTGGCGCACGACTTCTCGCCGGCCGACATGATCCTCTTCAAGCAGCATCAGTTCGCCGGCTTCGTGACCGACCTCGGCGGGGTGACCTCGCACACCGCGATCGTCGCGCGCAGCCTCGGGCTGCCGGCGATCGTCGGCCTGCACCACGCGCGGCAAATGGTGCGCGAGAACGAGCTCCTGATCGTCGACGGCGGCGAGGGTGTGCTGATCGTCAACCCGGACGAGCGCGTGCTCGCCGAGTACCGCCTCAGACAGTCGGCGCTGCAGATCGAGCGCCAGAAGCTGAAGCGGCTCTCCTCCACGCCGGCCTCGACGCTCGACGGCACCCCGATCGAGCTGCAGGCCAACATCGAGCTGCCCGACGATGTCGAGCCGGCGCTCGAGTCGGGCGCGAGCGGCGTGGGGGCTCTTCCGCACCGAGTTCCTGTTCCTGAACCGCGACGACCTGCCGAGCGAGGACGAGCAGTTCGAGGCCTACCGCGCCGCGGTCGAGGCGATGCGCGACCAGCCGGTGACGATCCGCACCCTCGACCTCGGCGCCGACAAGACGGTGAACGGCGCCGACCGCGGCGGGCCGAACCCGGCGCTCGGACTACGCGCGATCCGCTTCTGCTTCGCCGAACCGCAGATGTTCCTCACGCAGCTGCGCGCGATCCTGCGCGCATCGGCCTACGGCCGCGTGCGCCTGCTGGTGCCGATGCTCGCGCACTCGCACGAGATCGATCTCGTGTTCCAGTACCTGCAGCAGGCGCGCGACACGCTCGAGGCGATGAACGTGCCCTACGAGCGCGCGCTCGAGGTCGGCGGCATGGTCGAGGTGCCAGCCGCCGCGCTCGCGGTGCCGCTGTTCGTCAGGCGGCTCGACTTCCTCTCGATCGGCACCAACGATCTGATCCAGTACACGCTCGCGATCGACCGGACCGACGACATGGTCGCGCACCTGTACGACCCGCTGCACCCTGCGGTCCTGCAGCTCGTGGCCGGCACGATCAGGAGCGCGGTCAAGGCGGGCAAGCCGGTCGCGGTGTGCGGCGAGATGGCGGGCGAGGTCGCTTATACGCGCCTGCTCCTCGGCTTCGGCCTGCGCCAGTTCTCGATGCATCCGATGCAGCTCCTCGCCGTGAAGCAGCAGGTGCTGCGCTCCAATCTCGCCGACGCCGAGGCCCTCGCCAGCCGGATCCTGCGCGCGGACGATCCCGAGAAGATCCGCCAACTCCTTGGTAGACTTAACCGATGATGCCCGCCAACGCCCTGCGCGAAATCTCCGGTGTCCGCCAGGACGAGCCCTCCAGCAGCCGGCGCTGGTTCCACAGCGACTACTTCGATCTGTTCGTCTGGCAGGCGCCCGACGGCGAGGTGCAGTCGTTCCAGCTCTGCTACGGCATCGACACGAGCGAGAAGGCGCTGGTGTGGAGGAAGGATATCGGCTTCTTCCACGACGGCATGGACCCCGGCGACCCGAAGCCGGGCCGCGCCCCGTCGGCGATCCTCGAGCCCGATGGGCCGTTTCCCGCCACCGCGGTGGCGGCACGCTTCGCGCGCGAAGCCGAGGGCGTGCCGAACGACATCCGCAACCTGGTGATCGTGCGCATCCGCGAGTTCGGGCGCCTGCATCCCTACCCGCGCTCCCGGCGGCGGCGCTTCCGCCGCGCCGACTGGCAGCAACGCAAGCCCAACTGACCCCATCCTCTCCTTTTCAAGGAGGGGTACCGCGCGTACGCGCGGCGGGGTGGTTGCGGCCTTCGCATCGTTGCATGCGCCACCACCCCCGGGCTCCTTGGGAGCCACCCCTCGGAGAGGAGGGGAATGCGCCTCCCGCCGTTCGCGGCTAGAATCCCCGCACGCGCCGATTTGACCGTCAGCTTGCGGGCGCAATCCGGGCGGACGTCCCGCCGGAGAAAAATACGGCTAAAGCGAGGGCAACCCGTTTGAGCTCGGCAAGCCGGACGGGTTTTTTGTTTTCGTGAACCGCATGACGCATGCTCCGCACGGACGCTCGGTCGGCGCGGTGGTGCCGCGCCGGTTGCACATCGTCGCGCCGCTCCGGTTCCGGAGCGGCGCGACGCTGGGCGCGTACGATCTCGTCTACGAGACCTACGGGACGCTGAACGCCGCGCGCACGAACGCGGTGCTGGTGTGCCACGCGCTGAACGCCTCGCACCACGTCGCCGGTTACTACGCGCACGACCCCAAGAACGTCGGCTGGTGGGACAACATGATCGGCCCGGGCAAGCCGGTCGACACCGACCGCTTCTTCGTGATCGGCGTGAACAACCTCGGCAGCTGCTTCGGCTCCACCGGGCCCGCCTCGACCGAGCCGGCGACCGGCAAGCCGTACGGCTCGCGTTTTCCGGTCGTCACCGTCGAGGACTGGGTCGCGAGCCAGGCAGTGCTCGCCGACCGGCTCGGCATCGAGCGCTTCGCCGCGGTGATGGGCGGCAGCCTCGGCGGCATGCAGGCGGTGTCGTGGACGACGGCGTTCCCCGAGCGCATCGCGAATGCCGTCGTGGTGGCCGCGACGCCCAAGCTCACCGCGCAGAACATCGCGTTCAACGAGGTGGCGCGACGGGCGATCGTCACCGACCCTGATTTCCACGGCGGCGACTACTATCAGCACGGCGTGAAGCCGAAGCGGGGCCTGCGTCTCGCGCGCATGATCGGCCACATAACCTACCTCTCGGGCGACGCGATGATGGAGAAGTTCGGCCGCGCACTGCGCTCCGAGAGCTACGGCTACCACTTCGAGGTCGACTTCGAGGTCGAGTCTTACCTGCGCTACCAGAGCGACAAGTTCGCCGAGTACTTCGACGCGAACACCTACCTGCTCATCACGCGCGCGCTAGACTATTACGACCCGGCGCGCGACTTCGACCACGATCTGTCGGCGGCGCTCGCCGCGGCACGCGCGCGGTTCCTGGTCGCGTCGTTCACCTCCGACTGGCGCTTCTCGCCCGAGCACTCGCGCGCGATCGTCAAGGCGCTGCTCGACAACCGGCGCGACGTCTCCTATGCCGAGATCGACGCGCCGCACGGGCACGACGCGTTCCTGCTCGAGGATCCCCGCTACCATGCGCTGGTGCGCGCGTACTTCGACAACGTCGCGCGCGAGCTCGGCACGGACGGTTCCCCGCCGGCGCCGACCGAGCTCCCCCGGCGAGCCGCTGGTCGAGGCCGGCCGCGCGGAAGGCGCGAGCGAGGGGTTCGCCGCGTGAGCCCGCAAAGCCTCGCCCGCCTGGCCGGCCGCCCCGACCTCAGGGCGATCGCCGCGTGGGTGCGCAGGGACGCGAGCGTGCTCGACCTCGGCTGCGGCGACGGCCTGCTCCTGAAGCACCTCGCGCAGACGCGCGGCGCGCGCGGCTACGGCCTCGAGATCGCCGACGAGAAGGTGATCGCCTGCGTCGCCAGCGGCGTGAACGTCATCCAGGCCGACATCGAGCGCGGACTGTCGGACTTCGACGACCGCTCGTTCGACTACGTGATCCTCTCGCTCACGCTGCAGGCGGTGCGCCGCACCGAGCCGATCGTGATGGAGATGCTGCGCGTCGGGCGCGAGGCGATCGTGACGTTCCCGAACTTCGGCCACTGGGGGCGCGCTGGCAGGTGCTCGCCGGCCGGATGCCGGTGTCGAGGACGCTGCCGTTCCAGTGGTACGACACGCCGAACGTGCATCTCTGCACGATCCGCGATTTCGAGAGCTTCTGCGCCGCGCACGCCATCCGCATCCTCGAGCGCCTCGTGCTGCACGACGGCGGCGAGGTCCGGCTCTTGCCCAACCTGCGCGGCAGCGTCGCGGTCTACCGCATCCAGGGCGGCGGCTGACCGGCGATGGCCTCCGCAGACGCGAGCGCCCCGCCGAAGCTCCTCCGCTCCAAGCTCTTCTGGGTCGCGCTGCTCTACTTCTCCGAGGGCTTTCCGCTCGGCGTCTTCTACGAGCTCTTCCCGGTCTACTTCCGCCAGCAGGGCGTCGAGCTGAAGGACATCGGGCTCATCAGCCTGCTCGGCCTCGCGTGGACGGTGAAGTTCCTGTGGGCGCCGGCGATCGACCACTACCGCCGGCACCGGGTGTGGATGGCCACCGTGGACGTCGCGATGGCGCTCGTGCTGATCGCGTTCGCGGCGTCCAAGGGCTTCGGGCCGTGGGTGTGGGCGGCGATCGGCGCGTTCACCCTGCTCTCGGCGACGAACGACATCGCGATCGACGGCTACACCATCGAGCTGCTCGACCGGAACGAGCTCGGGCTCGCGAACGGCATCCGCATCGGCTTCTACCGCGTGGGCATGCTCGCCTCGGGCCTGGTGCTGATCCTGTCCGACTGGCTCACCTGGTCCGGCGCGTTCGCCGGCGGCGCCGCGATCCTCGCGGCGTGCGCGGCGGCGGTACTCGCGGCGCCGCGCGAGCGCGTCGTCGTGCGCGACGAGCAGCTCGGCCTGCGCGCGGAGTTCGCGCGCGTGCTCGCCGACCCGCGCGGCGCCGTGCCGGTCGCGGCGCTCGCGCTCGGCACGCTCTGGCTCGTCGACAACGCGCTCGGCCTGTCGGCCGCCCGCCCGGCGCTCTGGCCGGTCGCCTGGGCGGCCGCGGCCGCGGGAATCGCGGTCTCGGCCGCGCTGCACGCCGCGCGCACCCGGCGCCGCACCGCCGCCGGCACCCCGCCCGCGACCGCGCGCGGACCGATGTTCGGCGCGCTGCTCGAGCTGCTCGGGCGGCCCCACATCGTGCCGGTGCTCCTCTTCGTGCTCATCTTCAAGCTCGGCGACGCCTCGATGGGTTTCATGGTGAAGCCGTTCTGGGTCGACGCGCAGTTCAGCGCCACCGAGATCGGCCTCGTGTCGGTGAACATCGGCCTCGGGCTCTCGATCGCGGGCGGCCTCGCCGGCGGCTGGTACACCGACCGCGCCGGCATCTTCCGCGCGCTCTGGGTGCTCGGCCTGTTCCAGGCGATCTCGAACCTCGGCTACGCGATCGCCGCCTCGGTGATCCCGTATGGCGCCCCGGGCGAGCTCGAGCTCTGGCACCGCGCGGTGATGTACTCGGCGAGCGCGGCCGAATCGTTCACCGGCGGGTTGGGCACCGCCGCCTTTCTCGCGTTCCTCATGGCGATCGTGGACAAGCGCCACTCCGCGACCGAGTACGCGCTGCTCTCCTCGGTGTTCGCGCTCTCGCGCTCGCTCGCCGGCTGGGCGAGCGGCTACGGCGCACAGGAGCTCGGCTATGCGCAATACTTTCTGCTCACCTTCTTTCTCTCCTTCCCGGCGTACGCGGCTCTGCCGTGGGTGCGCCGCATGCTCGACTTCGTCGAGGCGCGCAACCGTAGTGTCGCGGAGGAGCAGAGTCCGGCGCGAGCGTAGCCTCGCGCGGCGATCGTGTGTTACCGTTTCGACGCAGAGTTCCTCGACGACAGGATGATGCCGCCATGAGTGACCCGAAACGGATGCTCCTCTGGATGGTCGCCTTCCTCGCGCTCGTGGCGCTCGCCTGCGGCGCGCTCTACGCGCCGCTCGGCTCGGCCTTCGCCGCGAACCGGGTGTTCAACGGGCTGATCCTGGCGGTGCTCGCGATCGGGATCGTGATCAACTCCGTGCAGGTGCTGACGCTCGGGCCCGCATCCGAATGGCTGCGCGACACCGAACGCAACATCGCGCCGCGCGGCATTCCGCACCTGCTCGCGCCGATGGCGCGCATGTTCGCGACCCGCGAGCAGGAGAACTTCCGCCTGTCCGCGATGGCGACGCGCTCGCTGCTCGACGGCATCCGCCTGCGGCTCGACGAGTCGCGCGACATCGCGCGCTACATGATCGGGCTGCTGGTGTTCCTGGGCCTGCTCGGCACCTTCTGGGGCCTGCTCGACACGATCGCGGGCGTCGGGCGCGTGATCGGCGACCTCGCGCCTGCGGGCGGGGACGCCGGCGCCGCGTTCGAAGCGTTGAAGCGCAACCTGCAGGGCCCGCTCGCCGGCATGGGTACCGCGTTCAGCTCCTCGCTGTTCGGGCTCGGCGGCGCGCTCGTGCTCGGCGTGCTCGACCTGCAGGCCGGGCACGCGCAGAACCGCTTCTACAACCACCTCGAGGACTGGCTCTCGGGCATGACCCACCTGCCGAGCGGCCGGCTGACGCTCGAGGGCGACCGCGCGCTACCGACCTACATCGAGGCGCTGCTCGAGCAGACCGCGGAGAACCTGAACCAGCTTCAGCGCACGCTGGCGCGCAGTGAGGAGGACCGCCGCGCGACGCAGGCGAACCTCGCCAACCTCGGCGAGCAGCTCGCCGCGCTCACCGACCAGCTGCGCTCGGAGCAGAAGTTGATCCTGAGCCTCGCCAAGAGCCAGACCGACCTGCAGCCGACGGTGGCCGAGCTCGCCGCGCAGGTGACAGGCGCGGTGACCGGATACGAGCAGATGCGCGACTACCTGCGCAGCACCGACCTCTCGCTCAAGCGCCTGGTCGAGGAAGTCGCGGCGGCACGCGGCGAGGTGCCGCAGCAGCTGCGCGAGGAGGTGCGCCTCCTCGCGCAGAGCCTCGGCCGCCGGCCGTCCGGGGACGCCTGAGCGCCGCGATGCTGTCGCTCGCCCGCCGCAGCCGCCACGGCATCAACGTCTGGCCGGCGTTCGTCGACGCGCTGGCCTCGATCCTGCTGGTGTTCATCTTCGTGCTGTTGATTTTCGTGTTCGGCTACCTCGTGCTGGGCGACACGCTCGCCGGGCGCAACCGGGCGCTCGCCGAACTCCAGGCGCAGGTGAATTCGCTCGCCGAGACGCTCGCGCTCGAGCGCAGGCAAAGCACGGAGCTGCGCGCGCAGCAGACAGAGCTCGAGACCCGCCTCGCGGCGACGCTCGCCGAGCGCGACCAGCTCGAGCAGGCGGCCAGCGCGGCGGCCGCGCGCGCCGAGGCGGGCGAGCGCGACGCGGCGGATCTGCGCGCGCGCCTCGAGGCCTCGACCGCCGCGACGGCCGCCGCCGAGGCGCGGCTCGCCGAGCGCGAACGCTCGCTCGCCGCCGTGCAGGGCGAGCGCGACGCGCTGCGCGAGCGGCGCGCGGAGGCCGAGCAGCGCATCTCGGATCTCGGCGTGATCGTCGAGAGCCGCGAGCGCGAGCTCTCGGCGACGCGCCAGCGCGAGAGCTCGCTCACGGCGCGCGTCGAGAAGCTGAACAGCGAGGTCGCCGCGCTGCGCGAGCAGCTCGCGCGGCTCGCCGCGACGCTCGAGGCGGCGGAAATGAAGGCGAAGGCGAAGGACGTCGAGATCGCCGACCTCGGCCGGCGCCTCAACCTCGCACTCGCGCTGAAGGCCGACGAGCTGCAGCGCTACCGCTCGGAGTTCTTCGGCCGCCTGCGCGAGATCCTCGGCGACCATCCGAGCATCCGCATCGTCGGTGATCGCTTCGTGTTCCAGTCGGAGCTCCTCTTTCCGAGCGCCTCGGCCACGCTGACGCCTGACGGCGAGCGCCAGCTCGCACGGCTCGCGCAGACACTGAAGTCGGTCACCGACCGCATCCCGCCGGACATCCGCTGGATCCTGCGCGTCGACGGGCACACCGACCGGCGGCCGATCCGCACCGAGCGGTTTCGGTCGAACTGGTCGCTCGCCACGGCGCGCGCGCTCTCGGTGGTCGAGTTCCTGATCGCCCAGGGCATCGCCCCGGACCGGCTCGCCGCCGCCGGCTTCGGCGAGTTCCATCCGCTCGATCAGGGCAGCTCGCCGGAAGCGCTGGCGCGCAACCGGCGCATCGAGATCAAGCTCACCCAGCCCTGAGCTCGACCGTCGGCCGTTGGCTTGATCCGCCGTGCGGAGGCGTCAGCGGCTGCGCCCCGTCGGCACTTGCGCCCGCACTCCCCTCCTCTCCGAGGGGTGGCCGCGCGAGCGGCCGGTGGTGGCGCCGAAGGCGCGGGGCCCGTCCTCTCCAAGGGGTGCCGGCGGGGTGGTGCGTGCGCCTCGCGAAAGGGCCAGCCGCTGACGCCGGCACCGCCGAACTGCGCAGCGGTGGTGTTGAATCCTCGCGGCGCAAAGCGTGCCCGCGGGACGAGCCAGCCCGCCCTGCCGCACCAGGCCCGCGCCGCGCGCCGGCTCGCTTTGCCCTGAGCCGTCGTCCCCGGAGCGCGTCACACCACCCTGTTCCTGAGCACGCCGATCTTCTCCACCTCGAGCTCGACCAGGTCGCCGCGCCGGAGAAAGCGCATGTGCTCGAGCCCGCAGCCGTTGCCGACCGTGCCCGAGCCGAAGAACTCGCCCGCGCGCAGCGTCTCGGAGCGCGCGACGTGCGCGATGCAGTCCTCGAACTTCCAGTGCATGTCGGCGGAGGTGCCGCGGCCCCACTCTTCGCCGTTCACGCGCACCGCCATCGCGAGCGCGTACGGGTCCGGGATCTCGTCGGTGGTGACCAGGCACGGCCCCATCGCGTTCGCGTTGTCGAAGTCCTTGCCCTTGCCCGGCCCGGAGCTGGCCAGGCATCTCGAGCGTCTGCTCGTCGCGCGCCGAAAAGTCGTTGAAGATCGTGTAGCCGAAGATGTGGCCGCGCGCCTGCCCGCGCGGGATGTCCTTGCCCGGCCGGCCGATGTAGCAGCCGAACTCGAGCTCGAAGTCGAACACCTCGGAGTAGCTCGGCCGGGGCACGTCCGCGCCCGGTCCGCACACGGCGAAGCGGCTCAGGTGGTAGTAGATCGGCCGCTCGTACCAGGTCTGCGGCACCGCGAGGATGCCGCGCGCCTCCATGTCGCGCAGCGCCTGCTCGGGATCGGGCGCGCTGCGCGCGCGCAGCTTGCGCGCCGCCTGGAATGCCTGCACGAGGTGCTTCTCGAAGCACAGGAAATCGCGCATCTGCGGCGGATCGGGGATCGGCGCGAGCAGCCGCACGCGCTTCGCCGGCACGAGCGCGCCGGCGCGCGCGCGGCCCCGGCCACCAGCTCGCGCGCGAGCTCCAGGGCGGACGCGCCTCCCGCGGCGATCGCGAGCACGCTCGCGAGCTGCGGCGAGCTCCTGCGATGGCGCGCGCGGTACGCGGCCTGCAGGTCGACGACCTGCGCATCGCCGTCGACGAGCGCGCCGGCGAGCGGCCGCGCGCCGCGGCGGCGCACGAAGGTAACGAGCCGCATTGCGTCCCTCCAGCGAGCCGGCGCTTTGTCAATGCGCCGCAGGCTGAATATACTTCCGCCCGGACGGGCGCGCTTGCACCGTGCCACGACACCCAAGGGAGGAAACATCGATGAATTCACGGCCCCTGGCGGCGGCGGTCCGCGCGACCGCCGTCGCAATCACATTGCTCGCGTTCGTCGCGCCCGGTACGGCGCGTGCCCAGGAAACGATCAAGCTCACCGTCGCGGCCGGCCACCCGCCGATCTTCCTGTGGGTGAAGCACATCCGCGAAACGTTCATGACGACGGTGGACGCCGAGCTCGCCAAGAGCGGCAGGCACAAGATCGCGTGGAACGAGGCCTACGGCGGCACGCTGGCGAAGATCGGCAGCGAGCTCGAGACGATGCAGCAGGGCATCTCCGACATGGGCCTCGTGGCGACCGTCTTCCATCCGGCGAAGATGCCGCTCAACAACGTCACGTATTTCGTGCCGTTCGGTCCGCCCGACGCCAACGTGGTCACCCAGGCGATCGACTACGTGCAGGGCCTGCCCGAGCTCACGGCGGAGTGGAGCAAGTACAACGTCGTCTACCTCGCGGGCTTCTCGATCGACAACTACGCCCTGGTCAGCAAGGCGCCGGTGGGCACGGTCGCCGACCTCAAGGGCCGCAAGTTCGGCGGGGCCGGGCCGAACCTCAACTGGATCAAGAACACCGGGGCGGTCGGCGTGCAGGGCAGCCTGAACACCTTCTACAACGACATCAAGACCGGGGTCTACGACGGAGTGGTGATCTTCGTCACCGCGGCGGTGCCGGCGAAGCTGTTCGAGGTGGCGCCGTACTACACGCGCACCGACTTCGGCGCCATGTACGCCGGCGCCGTGGCGATCAACCGGAACCGCTGGAACGCGCTGCCGGCCGAGGTGAAGTCCGCGTTCCGCAGGGGTGCGAACGCCTACAAGGCCGCCTATCTCGCCGAGCAGACCGCCCGCATCGACGCCTCCTACGCGGCCTGGCGCAAGGCCGGCGGCACGGTCGCCGAGCTGTCCGCCGCCGAGCGCGCCAGGCTCGTCAAGGCGATCCCGAACCCCGCGAAGGAGTGGGTCAAGCAGGCGAAGGCGCGAGGCCTGCCAGCGGACAAGGTGCTCAAGGCCTACATGGACTCGGTGCGCGCGACCGGTTTCAAGTTCGCGCGCGACTTCGACAGGGAATAGCGCGCGGCGCAAGCGCGGCGCGAGCCGTTCGACGATGAGCCGTCCCGGGTTCGGCTGGCTCACGCAAGCGTTCTCGGCGGTCGGCACCGCCTGGATCTTTTTCCTGATGGTGCTGATCTGCGCCGACGTGATCGGGCGCGGCGCGCTCGCGCGCCCGATTCTCGGCGTGCCGGAGATGGTGCAGTTCTCCATCGTCGGGATCGTGTTCCTGCAGCTTCCCGAGACGCTGCGCGCGGGCGGCCTGACCCGCTCGGACGCGCTGCTCGGCCGGCTGCTCGCGCGGCGGCCGCGCGCCGGGCACCTGCTCGAGCTCGCCTACCACCTGGTCGGCGCGGCGCTCTTCGCGGTCGTCCTCGTCACCACCTGGCCGCTCATGGTGCAGGCGTACCGGGACGGCGACTTCTACGGCTCGACCGGCGTGGTGCAGATTCCGACCTGGCCGCTCAAGGCGATCATCCTCGCCGGCTGCGGCGCGATGGTGGCGCAGTTCGCGCTGCTCGCCTGGCGCGACCTTGCGCGCGTGCGCGGAGCGGCGGTCGACGGAGCGTAGGTGAGCAGCACCGCGATCGGGATTGCTTCCGTCGCCTGCATGCTGCTCCTCATCTGGGGCGGCATGCACGTCGGCGTCGCGCTCGCAGCGCTCTCCTTCGTCGGCGTATGGCTGATCCGCGGCGACGCCGGCGTCGCCGCCAACCTGCTCGCCCTGGCCGTGAACGACGTGATCGCCGACTACGTCTTCGGCGTCGTGCCGCTGTTCGTGCTGATGGGGCTGCTGGTGAGCGTCGCCGACATCGGCCGCGAGACGTTCGAGGTCGCGAACCATTTCTTCCGGCGCGTGCGCGGCGGCCTGGGCATCGCCACCGTCGCGGCAAACGCGGTATTCGCCGCGATCACCGGGATCTCGATCGCCTCGGCCGCGGTGTTCACCAAGGTCGCGGTGCCCGAGATGCTGCGCCACGGCTACACGCCGCGCTTCGCGGTCGGCGTGGTCGCCGGCTCGTCGGTGCTCGGCATGCTGATCCCGCCGAGCCTGCTCCTGATCCTGTACGGCGTGATCACCGAGCGCTCGATCGGGGATCTGTTCATCGCCGGCATCCTCCCCGGCATCGTGCTCGCCGTCGCGTTCGGCATCGGCATCCTCGCCATGGGACGCTGGTTTCCGCGCTACGTGGGCGGCCATCGGCCGGAGTCCGCCGAGGCCGCCGCGCCGCGCCTCTCGCCGGCGACGATGGTCGCGCGGCTCGTCCCGGTGATCGCGCTCGTCGCGCTCGTGCTCGGCGGGCTGTACGGCGGGCTCTTCACGCCGACCGAGGCGGGCGCGGTCGGCGCCGCGGGCGCGCTCGTGCTGGCGGCGGCCAAGCGGCGCCTCACCCCGGACGCGCTCTGGAAGGTGCTGGTCGAGACCGGGCACATCACCGCCGCGATCTGCTTCCTGATCATCGCGGCGAGCGTCTACTCGCGCATGCTCGCCGTGTCGGGGGTGACCGACTTCCTCGCCACCGCGATCGTCGAGTCCGGGCTCGGCCAGGCGGGCTTCATCGCGCTCTTCGTGCTCGTCGTCATCGCGCTCGGCACGATTCTCGACTCGAGCTCGATCCTGCTCGTCACCGTGCCGCTCGCGCTGCCTGCGCTCGCCGGCTTCGGTGTCGACCTCGTCTGGTTCGGCATCGTGACCCTGATCGCGGTGGAGATCGGCCTGCTCACCCCGCCGTTCGGCATCGCGGTGTTCGTGATCAAGGCGACGCTCGGCAAGGAGAGCCCGATCACGCTCGGCGAGATCTTCGCCGGCGCGGCGCCGTTCGCGGCGATCATGGCCGCCGTGCTGGTGCTGGTGATCCTCTATCCGCCGCTCGCGACCGCGCTGCTGTAACCTTCCCGATCCGCTCCCCCACCACTGCGAGGCGACCATGATCTGGAGAGTGCGCAGAGTCGTCACCGGCCACACCGCCGGTGGCAAGTCGACGTTCATCATCGACGGGCAGGCGCCGAACGTAATGGAAATGAAGTCGATGCCCGGGCTCGCCCTGACCGACCTGTGGGAGACCACGCGCGCGCCGGCCTCGAACGCGGGCGACGCCGACGCCGCCGCGCGCGCGGTGCGCCTCGAGCCGCCGCGCGCCGGCACGATCGTGCGCATCGTCGAGTTCCCGCCCGACGCCATGTGGCGCGGACGCGCGGACGCGCGCGAGGCGTTCGAGTCGATCCAGGCCGCGCACGCGCCGGACGCGTCGTCGCACGATCCGATGATGCACAAGACGAACACCGTCGACTACATCATCGTGCTGCGCGGCGAGATCGTCGCCATCATGGACATCGGCGAGACCCTGCTCAAGGCGGGCGACGTGCTGATCCAGCGCGGCACCAACCACTCCTGGAGCGTGCGCGGGAACGAGCCGTGCGTCATCGCGGCGGTGCTGGTGTCGGCCGACCCGCTCGGCGGTCGGGCCGCGAAACGCGAGCCGCAGCACGCCGCGCGGGGCGCGATGAAGCGGGCGGCGCGCAAACCGGCGAGGCGGCCCGCCGCGCGCAAAGCGGCGAAGCGCGCGGCGCCGCGCAAGAAGGCGTCAGGGAAGGCTGCCGCACGCAAGCGGCGCTGAGGACCCGGGCGACGGCAACACAGCGGAGGCGCAAGATGACGCGACGGTTCGTCGACCTTTCGATCTACCTCGAGAACGACGTGAAGTCGGACCCGGCGCCGTTCGGGCCGAAGATCGAGTACTTCGACCACGAGAAGACCTACGGCCAGATGGCGCCGTTCTTCCCCGGCCTGAAGAAGGAGGATCTGCCCGACGGCGCGGCCTGGGCGATCGAGCGAATCGAGCTCGTCACGCACAACGGCACGCACCTCGACGCACCCTTCCACTTCCACCCGACCATGAACCGCGGCGAGCGCGCGATCACGATCGACGAGGTGCCGCTCGAGTGGTGCTTCCAGCCCGGCGTGAAGCTCGACTTTCGCGGCCTGCCCGACGGCTGCGTCGCGACCGCGGCCGACGTCGAGCGCGAGCTCGCGCGCATCGGCCACGCGCTGAAACCGCTCGAGATCGTGGTGGTGAACACCCGCGCGGGCGGCCGCTACGGCAACGACGACTACGTGAGCGCGGGCTGCGGCATGGGCTACGAGGCGACCATGTACCTCCTCGAGCGCGGCGTGCGCCTCACCGGCACCGACGCCTGGAGCTGGGACGCGCCGTTCGTCTACACCGCCGAGAAGTACCGGCAGACCGGCGACGCCGCGCTCATCTGGGAGGGACACAAGGCCGGGCGCCACATCGGCTATTGCCACCTCGAGAAGCTGCACAACCTGGAGGCGCTGCCTGCCGACGGCTTCGTGATCGCGTGCTTCCCGCACAAGATCCGCGGCGCGTCGGCCGGCTGGACGCGCGCGGTCGCGATCTTCGACGACGCACTGCTCGAATCCACGGAGCGCGAGCGCGCGGCGCTCGCGGCCCGCGGATGAGCGCCGGGCCGAACCCGCTCGACGGCTTCTCCGTCGATCGCGCGGCGATCGGCTACGTCGGGCGCGACCTGCAACGTCCCGAGTGCATCCTCGCCGAGCCGGACGGCACGCTGTGGGCGGCCGATGCGCGCGGCGGCGTGATGCGCATCGCCCCGGACGGCACGCAGACGCTCATCACGCAGCAGTCGAACGCGCGCTTCGGCGCGACCGGCGACTTCGAGGCGCGCTTCACCCAGGGCACGCTGCCGAACGGACTTGCGTTCGCCGCGAACGGCGACATCCTGATCGCGAACTTCGGCACCGACGCGCTCGAGGTGATGACGCGCGACGGGCGAACGCGAACGCTGTACGACTCGATCGACGGCAAGCCGATCGGCAAGGTGAACTTCGTCCTGCGCGATTCGCGCGACCGGCTGTGGCTCACGATTTCGACCCGGGTCAACCCGTGGACCGCCGCGATCAAGCCGGGGATCACCGACGGCTACGTGGCGCTCGCCGACGCGCGCGGCCTGCGGGTGGTGGCCGAGGGCTTCGCGTTCACCAACGAGGTGCGGATGGACGCGAACGAGGAGTGGCTGTACATCGTCGAGACGACCGGCAAGCGGATCTCGCGGATGCGCGTGGGCGCCGACGGCAGCCTGCGCGATCGCGAGGTGTTCGGCCCCGAGCCGCTCGGCGAGGGTTTCCCCGACGGCATCGCGTTCGACGCCTACGGCAACCTCTGGTGCACGATGGTCATGGCGGACCGGCTGATCGCGATCACGCCGCAGGGCGAGGCGCGCGTGCTGCTCGACGACTGCGACGTCGCGGCGACCGCCGCGCTCGAGGCGAAGTTCGCGCGCGGCGAGGCGACCACCGAGGACATGCAGCGCGCGAAAGGCACCATCGCGCCCTGGATGGCGAGCGTGACCTTCGGCGGCCGCGACCTCCGCACGGCGTACATCGGCAGCCTGGTCGGAACGCGCATTCCGTACTTCACCTCGCCCGTGCCCGGTCTGCCGATGGCGCACTGGCGGCCACGCTAGCCCGGGCGAGTTCCCCTCCTCCCCGAGGAGGGGTGGCCGCGCAAGCGGCCGGGGTGGTGGCGCCGAAGGCGCGGGGCCCCTCCTCCCCGAGGAGGGGTGGCCGCGCAAGCGGCCGGGGTGGTGGCGCCGAAGGCGCGGGGCCCTCCTCCCCGAGGAAGGGTGGCCGCGCAAGCGGCCGGGGTGGTGGGGAGCGTCGCATAGCGGAGACGCAGCAACCAACCCTGCGCGCTTGCGCGCGGCACCCTCCGTGAAAAGGAGGGGATTGGCGTGCTGCGGCGCGCCGCGCTACACCTCGACGTCGTAGTCGACGATCAACGGCGCGTGATCCGAGAAGCGCTTGTCCTTGTAGATCCGCGTTCGATTCGCCTTCGCCGCGATCCCGGGCGTGGCGATCTGGTAGTCGATGCGCCACCCGACGTTCTTCGCCCAGGCCTGGCCGCGGTTCGACCACCAGGTGTACTGCTCGGGGCGCGGATCGAGCCCGCGGAAGACATCGACCCAGCCCGCGCGCTCGAACACCTCGGTGAGCCAAGCGCGCTCCTCGGGCAGAAAACCGGAGTTCTTCTGGTTCGCGCGCCAGTTCTTGAGGTCGATCTCGCGGTGCGCAATGTTCCAGTCGCCGGCGAGGATGAACTCGCGCCCAGTGCGATGCAGCCGCTTCAGGTACGGCATAAACTCGGCCATGAAGCGGAACTTCGCCTGCTGGCGCGCCTGGGAGCTCGAGCCCGACGGCAGATACACCGACACGACCGAGAGCCCACCGTAATCGGCCCGCAGCACGCGCCCTCGGGATCGAATTCGCGGCTGCCGAACCCGGCGACGATCCGGTCCGGCGGCCGGCGGCAGTAGAGGCCCACGCCGGCGTAGCCGCGCGCTTCGGCGCAGTGAAAGTATCCCGTGTACCCGTCGGGCATGAGAATTGCCGGTTCCAGGTCGTTTTGGTGAGCCTTGATCTCCTGCAGGCACGCGACATCGGCGTGCATGGCGCGAAGCCAGGCGAGGAATCCGCGCCGGACTGCCGAGCGGATACCGTTCAGGTTCACGTTGATGACGCGGAACATGTTGAATTCTAGGTATAAGTCAAGAGGAGCCAGAATCCGCACCGTGGCCTGCCGGGGCCGGCTGGGCGCGATCGCGCGGCGCCTCGGCGTGCGCGCCGCGCGCGGCCGAAGCCTGACGAAACTCGGCAGATTGCGCCGCACCGGGTTCGCCGGCCGGGTTGCGCGCGCCGTGCGCGCCCCGCGACGGTTGTGGAATTTTACGCAGGGCGCGGCATCCGCGGCGGAGTTGCGCGCGATATCGCGGTCAAATGCCAACAGTGCACGCATGTCACGCGCAATACGGGCGCACTTTGCGGAACCTCGCCCGGATGTTGCTCGCTCTTCCGGGTGGCTGGATTCCGGCCTATAACGACGATACGGAGCCGCTGGACATGGATCGCGCGAAATTCCTGCTGCTGCCGACCCTCGCGGTCGCGTGCGCGCTCCTCGCCGCCCCGGTCGCCGCGCAGAAGCTCTACAAGTACATCGATGCGGAAGGCCGCGTGCGCTACACCGACCGGCCGCCGATCGACATGACCGGCCGCGCCCACGAGCAGCTGAACAGCCAGGGCACGGTCGTCAAGCGTAAGGGCGCTGCGCTCACGCCCGAGGAGATCGCCGCCCGCGAGGAAGAGCGCAAGCGCAAACTCGAGGCCGACGCGCTCGCCCGCGAGGAAAAACGCAAGAACACGGCGCTCCTCGCCACCTACCCGAGCCTGCAGGACCTCGAGGACGCGCACGCCCGCGCGCTCGCGAACAATACCGAGGCCTCGCGGCAAGTGGAGATCCGCATCGCCGAGCTGAAGAAGCGCCAGCAGACGCTGCAAGCCGAGGCCGGCAAGCTCGAGGAGCGCAAGAAGCCGCTGCCGGCGGAGCTCAAGCGCAGTCTGTTCGACGTCGAATCAGATCTGCGCGCGCAGAACGAGCTGCTCGACGCGAAGAAGAAGGAGGTCGAGCTGATCAACGCGCGCTACGCCGAGGACAAGCGGCGCTATCTCGCGCTCACGCTCCGGTCGAACCCGGGCAAGACCGCCTCGAACGGCGCCGGCACGACCGCGAAGCCCTGAGCCCGCGCGCGGACTTCGCCGGCGCGCTCACCCCGCCAGCTTGCGCTTGAGGATCTCGGCCACCTGGGCCGGATTGCCCTTGCCCCCGGTCGCCTTCATTGCCTGGCCGACGAAATAGTGGAACGCCTTCGCCTTGCCGCTGCGGTACTCGGCGACCTGGGTGGGATTCGCGGCGACGATTCGTCGATGACGCCCTCGAGCGCGCCAGCATCGGTGATCTGGCGCAGGCCGCGGCGCTCGATGATCGCGTCGGCTGCCGCATCGCCCGCGGCCTCGCCCGCCCACATCGCGTCGAACACCTCCTTCGCGATCTTCCCGGAGATCGTGCCGTCGCGGATGCGCGCGATGAGGCGCGCGAGCGAGCGCGCGCAGACCGGCGAGGCACCGATCTCCACGTCCGCGCGGTTCAGCGCGCCGGCGAGCTCGCCGGCGACCCAGTTCGCCGCGGCCTTCGCCTGCGCGGCCCGGTCGCCGGTCGGCTCCGCCGCTGCGAGGCCCGCAGCGACCGCCTCGAAGTACTCGGCCGTCTCGCGCGAGGCGGTGAGCGTCGCCGCGTCTTGCGCCGGCAGGGCAAGCTCGCGCACGTAGCGCTCGCGCTTCGCCGCCGGAAGTTCCGGGAGCGACGCCCCGACTTCGCCAAGCCAGGCCGCGCTCACCTCGAGCGGTAGCAGATCCGGCTCCGGGAAGTAGCGGTAGTCGTGCGCCTCCTCCTTCGAGCGCATCGAGCGGGTCTCGTCGCGGTCCGGATCGTAGAGCCGCGTCTCGAGCTCGATGCGGCCGCCCTCCTCGATGATCGCGATCTGGCGGCCCACCTCGTGCTCGATCGCGCGCTCGAGAAACCGGAACGAGTTCAGGTTCTTGATCTCGCAGCGCGTGCCGAGATCGCTCGCGCCGCGCGGGCGCACCGACACGTTGGCGTCGCAGCGGAAGGAGCCCTCCTGCATGTTGCCGTCGCAGATGTCGATCCAGCGCACCAGCGCGTGCAGCGCGCGCGCGTAGGCGACCGCCTCGGCGGCCGAGCGCATGTCGGGTTCGCTCACGACCTCGAGGAGCGGCGTGCCGGCGCGGTTGAGGTCGATGCCGCTCATGCCGTGGAAATCCTCGTGCAGGCTCTTGCCGGCGTCCTCCTCCAAATGCGCGCGCGTGAGTCGAACCGTGCGCTCGGTGCCGTCGGCGAGCACGATGCGCAACGCGCCGCCCAGTACGATCGGCGCGTCGAACTGGCTGATCTGGTAGCCCTTCGGGAGATCGGGATAGAAGTAGTTCTTGCGCGCGAACAACGAGCGGCTCCGCACTTGGGCGCCGACCGCCAGCCCGAAGCGGATCGCGCGCTCGACCGCGCCGCGGTTGAGCACCGGCAGCACGCCCGGCAGCGCGAGGTCTACCGCGCACGCCTGCGAATTCGGCGGCGCGCCGAAAGCGGTCGCCGCGCCCGAAAAGATCTTCGCGCGCGTCGAGAGCTGCACGTGGGTCTCCAGGCCGATGACGGTTTCCCAGGTCACTTTCTTCACGCCCTCAGGCCTTCACCCAAAAAGCGGCGGCACGCGCTGGTGCCAGTCGGTCGCCTGCTGGTACTGGTGCGCGACGCCGAGCAGCCGCGCCTCGGCGAAGTAGTCGCCGACGAGCTGGACCCCGACCGGCAGGCCACCTTCGCGCCGGGACGGGTCCGAGGGAAGGGCATCGCCCTCCCCCTCACGAACCCGCACGGCACCGAGAGCGCCGGAAGCCCGGCGAGGTTGGCGGCGACCGTGTAGATGTCGTTCAGGTACATCTGCACCGGGTCCTCGACCTTTTCGCCGAGCCGGAACGCCGCCGTCGGCGTGGTCGGGCCGGCGATCACGTCGCAGCGCGCGAACGCCTCGGCGAAGTCGCGTGCGATCAGCCGGCGGATCTTCTGCGCCTTCAGGTAGTAGGCGTCGTAGTAGCCGTGCGAGAGCACGTAGGTGCCGACCAGGATTCGGCGCTTCACCTCGGGACCGAATCCTTCGGCGCGCGTGCGGCAGTACATGTCGACCAGGCCGTCGTACTGGGCGGCGCGGTAGCCGTAGCGAACCCCGTCGTAGCGCGACAGGTTCGACGAGGCCTCGGCCGGCGCGATCACGTAGTAGGCCGGAACCGAAAGACCCGCGTTGGGCAGGTGCACGTCGACGCGCGTCGCGCCGAGCCGCTCGAGCGCCGCGATCGCGGCCTCGACCGCGCTACCGACCTCCGGGGCGAGCCCGGCGCCGAAGTACTCGGCCGGCACGCCGACGCGCAGACCCTTGAGCGGCCGCGCGAGGTCGCGCGCGTAGTCCTCGGCGGGCCGCTCGAGGCTGGTCGAGTCGCGCGGATCGAACCCGGCCATCACGTTCATGAGCACGGCGAGGTCGGCCGCACTGCGCGCAAACGGCCCGCCCTGGTCCAGGCTGGAGGCGAAGGCAATCATGCCGTAGCGGGACACCACCCCATAGGTCGGCTTCAGGCCGCAGACGCCCGAGAGCGCGGCGGGCTGGCGGATCGAGCCGCCCGTGTCGCTCCCGGTGGCCGCGGGCGCCAAGCGGGCGGCCACCGCCGCCGCCGAGCCGCCCGAGGAGCCGCCGGGCACGCGCTCGGCGTCCCACGGATTGCGCACGGCGCCGAACCAGGACGACTCGCTCGACGAGCCCATGGCGAACTCGTCCATGTTGGTCTTGCCGAGGATCACCGCCCCCGCGGCGTTGAAGCGCTCGATGACGTGCGCGTCGTAGGGCGACGCGAAGTTCGCGAGCATCCGCGAGCCGCACGTGCTCGGCCAGCCTTCGGCGACGAAGATGTCCTTGTGCGCCACCGGGATGCCGGTGAGCGGTCCGGCCTCGCCGGCGGCGATGCGCCGGTCGGACGCCCGCGCCTGGGCGAGGCTGAGCTCCGGATCGACCGTGATGAAGGCGTTCAGCGCCGCGCCCGGCCCGGCGATCCGGTCCAGGAAGAGCCGGGTCAGCTCGAGGCTCGAGAGGCGCCTGGCCGCCAGCGCGTCGGCGAGTTCGGAGAGGGAAGCGTCGAACATTCGGGTGATGGGCGATGGGGGACGGGTCGCGCGCTGGGGGTTGATGGGCCGCGCTGGCCGCCCGCCCCTCGCCCACTACCCGCGAGGCATCACTCTATGACCTTCGGCACGAGATACAGGCCGTCCTCGACCTGGGGGCGACCGCTTGGAACGCCGTCCGGCGGTCGGGCTCGGTGACCTCGTCCGCGCGCAGGCGCAGCGTCACGTCGCGCGCGTGGTACATCGGCTCGACGCCGGCGGTGTCGACCGCGTCGATTTGCTCGAGCAGCCCCAGGATGCCGTTCAGCTGGGCCTGGACGCCTGCGGCCTCCGCCGGCGTCACGGCAATGCGCGCCAGCGCGGCGATACGCATGACCTCCGGAAGCGTCAGCGACATGAATTTTTCCGCTTAAACAGGCGTTTGTCTGCGCTATTATAACGTACTTTGTTGCGATTCCCGCGAGGGAGAGAGTCCATGTTCGGGTTCCTCAGAGCCTATTTCTCCGACGACCTTGCCATCGATCTCGGCACGGCGAACACGCTGATCTACGTCCGCGGCAAGGGCATCGTGCTCGACGAGCCGTCCGTCGTTGCGATCCGGCAAGAGGGCGGACCTAACGCGAAGCGCACGATCCAGGCGGTCGGCAAGGAAGCGAAGGTGATGCTCGGCAAGGCGCCCGGCTCGATCACCGTGATCCGTCCGATGAAGGACGGCGTGATCGCCGACTTCACCGTCACCGAGCAGATGCTCAAGCAGTTCATCAAGAAGGTGCATGTGTCGCGCCTGCTCTCGCCGAGCCCGCGCATCATCATCTGCGTGCCGTGCGGCTCGACGCAGGTCGAGCGCCGCGCGATCCGCGAGTCGGCGATCGGCGCCGGCGCTTCGCAGGTCTATCTGATCGAGGAGCCCATGGCCGCGGCGATCGGCGCCGACTTGCCGGTGGCCGAGGCGACCGGCTCGATGGTGGTCGACATCGGCGGCGGCACGACCGAGGTCGGCGTGATCTCGCTCGGCGGCATGGTGTATTCGGGCTCAGTGCGCGTGGGCGGCGACAAGTTCGACGAGGCGATCATCAACTACATCCGGCGCAACTACGGCATGCTGATCGGCGACGCCACCGCCGAATCGATCAAGAAGGAGATCGGGTCCGCGTTCCCCGGCTCGGAGGTGCGCGAGATCGAGGTGAAGGGGCGCAATCTGGCCGAGGGCATTCCGCGCAGCTTCACCATCTCCTCGAACGAGATCCTCGAGGCGCTGACCGAGCCGCTCAACCAGATCGTCTCGGCGGTCAAGTCGGCACTCGAGCAGACACCACCCGAGCTCGGCGCCGACATCGCCGACAAGGGCATGGTCATCACCGGCGGCGGCGCGCTCCTGCGCGACCTCGACCGTCTGCTGATGGAGGAGACGGGGCTGCCGGCGATCGTCGCCGAGGACCCCCTCTCGTGCGTCGTGCGCGGCTCCGGCAAGGCGCTCGAGCGCATGGACAAGCTCGGCAGCATCTTCACCAGTGACTGAGCGCGGGTGATGGCTGATGGGTGAGCGGGCCGGCGACGCTCCGACATGCCGCCGCATCACGCATTGCCCGTCGCCCATCACCAAGCCATGGATCGGCAGACGCCGGCGTTCTTTCACCGCGGCCCGGCGCCGATCGCCCGGGTGACGTTCTTCGCGGTGCTCTCGACGCTGCTGATGGTGCTCGACGCGCGATTCCAGTACGCCGAGCCGCTGCGCCAGGTGCTCGCGCTCGCGGCATACCCGATTCAGCAGGTGGCCGCCGCGCCGGTCATCGCGTACGGCCGGCTCGCGGACTTCTTCGCGAGCCGCAGCGCGCTGCAGCGCGAGAACGAGGCGCTGCGCGCCGAGCAGCTGCGATCGGCGCCGGCGCTGCTCGCGCTCGACGCACTCAAAGCCGAGAACGAGGTCCTGCGCGAGACGCTCGCCGCGCGGACGAAGCTCCCGCAGTCGTCGATCTTCGCCGAGATCGTCTACGCCGGACGCGATCCGTTCAGCCGCAAGGTGATCGTCGACAAGGGCTCGCAGCAGGGCGTGCAGCTCGGGCAGCCGGTGATCGACGCGCGCGGCGTGCTCGGGCAGATCACGCGCGTGCACCCGCTTCTCGCCGAGGTCACGCTCGTCGTCGACAAGGATCATCCGGTGCCGGTACAGGTCGTGCGTAACGGCCTGCGCGGCGTGGTTTACGGCTCGGGCGACGGCGCAACGCTCGAGCTGCGGCACATGGCGACGAACGCGGAAGTCGAGGTGGGCGACGTGCTCGTGACCTCCGGCATCGACGGCGTTTATCCGCGCGGACTGCCGGTCGCGCGCGTCACCAGCGTCGAGCGGGATGCCGCGGCCGCGTTCGCGGACATCCGTTGCCAGCCGGCCGCCGAGGTCGGTAGCAATCGCCAGGTGCTGGTGCTGACCGCCGGCGAGGCGGCCCCGCCGCCGCCGGCCGCCGAGGCGCCGACGCGCAAGGCGGCGAAGCCGAAGCGGGCGCGCAATGTCCGATGAGGGGCGCGTGAGGCTCGGGCGCGAGCACATCCTCTTGCCGGTGAAGGTCGGCTTCATCGCGACGAGTCTCGCCGCGGCTCTGCTCTTCAACATGATGCCCTGGCGCGACCTGCGCGGCGTACCGGACCTGCTTGCGCTGGTGATCGTGTTTTGGTGCGTCCACCAACCCCGCAAGATGGGTACTGGGCTCGCCTGGGCGCTCGGGCTGGTGATGGACGCGGCCAACGGCACGCTGATCGGCCAGCATGCGTTCGCCTACGCCCTGCTCGCGTTCGGCGCCCAGACGCTGCACCGGCGGATCCTGTGGTTCCCGCTCTGGCAGCAGGCGCTGCACGTGCTCGTGCTGCTCCTCGCGAGCCAGGCGCTGACGCTCCTCGTGCGCCTGCTCGCCGGGGGCACCTTCCCGGGCTGGTGGTTCTTCGCCGGCAGCCTGATCGCCGCCGCGCTCTGGCCCGCCGCGACGCACGTTCTGCTCGCGCCGCAGCGGCGGCCCGAGATCGTGGACGAGAACCGTCCGATATGAGCCACGGCCCGATCGGCCGCAACCTCTTCACCTCCGGCGCGCGCCGCCGCGGCAGCCTCGCCGTTGGCGGCATCGGCGAGTACCGCGACCCGGGGCTCGCGCTCTACCGGTTCCATCTGCGGCTCTGGGCCGCCGCGGCGATCGTGCTCGCGGCGTTCGCCGTGCTGTTCGGGCGCTTCGTCTATTTGCAGGTGGTGCAGCACGCCTACTACGACACCAAGGCCGAGGACAACCGCATCTCGGTGATCCCGGTGCCGCCCAACCGCGGACTCATTCTCGACCGCAACGGCGTGGTGCTCGCGCGCAACGACTCGGCCTACACGCTCGAGATCGACCCACGCCGGGCGAGCGACCTCGACGCGCTGATCGACGGGATCGCCGCCGTCGTCGAGATCCAGCCGCGCGACCGCAAACGCTTTCGCAAGCTGCTCGACGAGACCAAGGGCGCCGACAGCCTGCCGATCAAGACCCGGCTCACCGACCAGGAGGTGGCGCGCTTCGCCGCGCAGGCGTTTCGCTTCCCCGCCGCGCAGATCAAGGCGCGGCTCTACCGCCACTACCCGTTCGGCGCGGTCGGCTCGCACGTGCTCGGCTACATCGGCCGCATCACCGAGCGCGACCTCGAGCGCCTCGAGGCCGACGGGGCCACGGCGAACTACAAGGGCAGCGATTTCGTCGGCAAGACCGGCGTCGAGCAGAGCTACGAGCGCGAGTTGCACGGCGTCACCGGCTCGGCGCGGGTCGAGATCGACGCCAACGGTCGCGGCGTGCGCACCCTCTCCTCGGTGCCGCCCGTGGCCGGCAACGCGCTCCAGCTCACGCTGGACATCCGGCTGCAACAAGTCGCCGAGCGGGCCTTCGGCGACTACCGCGGCGCGCTGGTGGCGATCGAGCCGGCGACCGGCGGTGTGCTCGCGTTCGTGAGTAGGCCCGGGTACGACCCGAACCTCTTCGTCGAGGGCATCGACCCGCAGAGCTGGGACGCGCTGAACAGCGATCCCGACCGGCCGCTCAACAACCGCGCCCTCACCGGCGCCTACCCGCCCGGCTCGACCTTCAAGCCGTTCATGGCGCTGATGGCGCTCGAGCTCGACAAGCGCACGCCCGACTACGCGATCAGCGACCCGGGGTTCTTCTCGCTGCCCGGGCAGAGCCACCGCTACCGCGACTGGAAGGTCGGCGGCCACGGCACGGTGAACCTGCACAGGTCGATCGTGATCTCGTGCGACACGTACTACTACGGGCTTGCCAACGACACTGACATCGACCGTCTGCACGCCTTCCTGTCGCAGCTCGGCTTCGGCGCGCGCACCGGTATCGACGTGAAGGGCGAGCACAGCGGTCTGCTGCCCTCGCGCAAGTGGAAGATGCAGCGCTTCAAGCAGCGCTGGTTCGCGGGCGACTCGATCTCGGTCGGCATCGGCCAGGGTTACAACCTCGCCACGCCGCTGCAGCTCGCCCACGCGACGACGGTGCTCGCCAACAACGGGGTCGTATTCCGGCCGCACCTCGTGCGCGAGGTCGTGGACGCGCGCTCGGGCGAGCGGCGCGCGATCGAGCCCGAGCCGGTCGCCAAGCTCAAGCTCAACCCGAAGTGGATCTCGCTCGTGAAGTCGGCGATGGTCGACGTCACGCGACCCGGCGGCACGGCCGCGCGCGCGGGCGCCGGCGCCGAGTACGCCTTCGCCGGCAAGACCGGCACCGCGCAGGTGATCACGATCAAGCAGACGGAGAAATACGACGAGAAGAAGATCGACGAGCGCCACCGCGACCACGCGCTCTTCATCGCGTTCGCGCCGGCCGAGGCGCCGCGCATCGCGCTCGCGGTGCTGGTCGAGAACGGCGGCCACGGCAGCGCAACCGCGGCGCCGATCGCCCGCATCGTGCTCGACTACTATCTGCTCGGCAAGCTGCCGGCCGAGCCGCCGGCGCTCGATCCGACGGCGGAGGACGAGGGATGATCGCGCGCCTGTGGCAGCGCTTCACCGCCAACGTCGACGGCCCGCTCTTTTGCGGTGGCCGCGCTGATCGTCACGCTCGGCCTTTTCACGCTCTATAGTGCGGTGAACGAACACCCGGCGCGCTTCGCCGCGCAGCTCACGAACATCGCGGTCGCGGTCGCGGCGATGTGGCTCGTGGCGCAGGTGCCCCTGCAGACGCTGATGCGGCTCGCGGCGCCGGCGTATCTCGTCGGGCTCGCGCTGCTCGTCGCGGTCGCGCTCTACGGCGACGTGGTGAACGGCGCGCGCCGCTGGCTGCACGTGGGCATCACGCGCTTCCAGCCTTCGGAGATGATGAAGATCGCGGTGCCGCTGATGCTCGCGTGGTACTTCCACAAGAACGAGGCCACGCTGCGCGTGCGCGACTACGCGGTCGCCGCCGTGCTGCTCGCGCTGCCCACCGTGCTCATCGCGCGCCAGCCCGACCTAGGCACCGCGGTCCTCGTGCTGGCCGCGGGCTTCTACGTGATCTTCCTCGCCGGTCTGTCGTGGCGCATCCTGGCGGGCCTCGCCGTCGCCGCCCTCGGCAGCATGCCGCTCGTCTGGTCCTTCCTGCACGACTACCAGAAGCGGCGCATCCTCACGATGCTCGACCCGATGCAGGACCCGCTCGGCTCCGGCTATCACACCATCCAGTCCACGATCGCGGTCGGCTCCGGGCGGCCTCGCCGGCAAGGGCTGGCTGAACGGCACACAGACCCATCTCGAGTTCATCCCCGAGCGCCACACCGATTTCATCTTCGCGGTGTACTCCGAGGAGTTCGGACTCGCCGGCAACGCGACGCTGCTCGCGCTCTACGTCGCGCTGATCGGCCGCGGACTTGTGATCGCGGCGCGCGCGCCGACGCTCTTCGCCCGGCTCGCCGCAGGGGCGATCAGCCTGATCTTCTTCACCTATGCTTTCGTGAACATGGGCATGGTGAGCGGCATGCTGCCGGTGGTGGGCGTGCCGCTGCCGTTCGTCTCGTACGGCGGCACCGCGCTGGTGACGCTTTTTCCTCGGGATCGGCATCCTGATGGGCATCTCGCGCAACCGGAAGCTGGTGCAGACTTAGCGCGGCGTGAAACGCGAAAAGTGAAATGTGAAACGCAGGCATACCCGGTGCCAGACAACCTCTGCGTCAGTCCTCCCCGCGAAAGCGGGGCTCCAGCAAGCCATTGGTTGCGCATGCTCTGGATTCCCGCTGCCGCGGGAATGACGGCACTCTGCGGCGGCGTGCGCTTCGTGCGCGTCGCCGCAGTCGCCGTTCCGCTGGTCGTGGTGCTGGGCGCGTGCGGCAGCGCACCGAAGCAGCCGGGAAGCGCGTCGGAGGACGCGCCGCCCGCGACGCGCGGCGGCGGCTACTATCTCGACGACGGGCCGGGCGCGACCCCCCCGGCGAACCTCGATCGGATCCCGGACGCGCAGCCGCGCGCCGAAACGCTGCACCGTGCGGCGAACCGCCCGTACAGTGTCTTCGGGCGCGAGTACGTCCCGATGCGCGCGCTCGCGCCCTACAGGGAGCGCGGGGTGGCGTCGTGGTACGGCCGCCGCTATCACGGACAGCGCACGTCGACCGGCGAGACCTACGACATGTACCAGATGACCGCCGCCCACCCCACGCTGCCGCTGCCGAGCTACGCGCGCGTCACCAGTTTGGCGAACGGCCGCAGCGTCGTCGTGCGCGTGAACGACCGGGGACCGTTCCTCGGCGGCCGCATCGTCGACCTCTCGTATGCTGCCGCCTATCGGCTCGGCTACATCAATCAGGGCTCGGCACCGGTGGAAGTGGAGCTCATCGTGCCCGGGCAGTCACCGACGGCCACGGTCGCGACGCCCGCCACCGTAGCGCCGGCGCCGGGCGCGCGCGCGTCGGTCGAGCGCGCGCCCGCCGCGTCGTCGGTTGCGCCTGCCTCCACGCGAGCGCCGATCGCGAGCGCGCCGTCCGTCGCATCGATCGCGACCGCCACCACCGCGCCGCCGGCCGCGCCGATTGCCGAGGCCGCGAACGGCGTGTTCGTGCAGCTCGGCGCATTCTCCGCGGCGGAGAACGCCGAGCTCTTCCGCGCGCGCCTCGCGAGCCGGGCGGCGTGGCTCGGCGATGCGCTGCGCATCGACAGCCGCGAGGGCCTGCACCGCATCCAGGCCGGCCCCTACGGCGACCGCATCGAGGCCCTCGCCGTCGCGCAGCGCATCCGCGAGTCGCTCGAGGTCGTACCGGTCATCGTCGCAAAGTAGCGGCGCCCGGGTACCGGCGGGGCGGGCGCGGTCGATCGAGGAGGTTGACGTGCGCGCGCGCGCTGCTTAGCCTGTGAACCGACCGCCGTCCGACGCTTCAGCGAGAACGGGACACCGATTGGCGGGAGCCTGGGAATGCACTGCGGCGGCCTATGATGCAATATCGACTGCGAACTGCATTTGCATGACTGGCGCTCACGGTTGCATTGCAGGCACTGGTCGAGATAATGGTGAGCCGAGCGCGCACCGAACGCCGCTGACATCCGGCGCCATCTCGCCGAGCCGCCGATCAAGTCGGGCGACAAGCGCGGCGCGCGGTGCGAGCGGGAGGCGATTCTGAAGCTCGAGCGACTGGAGGCGGCGCATGCGGAGGCGGAGAAGCGGCTTGCGACGCTGTGGCATTCGATTGCACGAAGACAACATGACGAAACCGCCATCGCTGCGCAAGCCCGGGGATCCGCCGTACCCGCGCAAGCGGGGTCGAGAGCGCCTACGATTCGTGCCGGGCGCGATCGGCGCTGCGGGAGGAATGGCGGCGTTTCGCGAGGACCCGTTCTAGCATGATCATCATCGCAGTCGTTGGACTGGGCTACGTCGGTCTGCCGCTCGCGGTCGAGCTCGGCAAGAAGTACCGCACGATCGGCTACGATCTCTCGCGGGCGAAGGTGGAAGCCTATCGCCGCCACGTCGACCCCACCGGCGAGGTCGACACCGCCGATCTGAAGGCGGCCGCGGGCTTCACGCCGACCACCGATGCGGCCGCGCTCGGCGAGGCCGATTTCGTGATCGTCGCGGTGCCGACGCCGGTGGACGAGGCCCACCAGCCGGACTTCGGTCCGCTCGCCGGCGCGAGCGAGACCGTCGGCCGCCACCTCAGGCGCGGTTCGACGGTGGTCTATGAATCGACGGTCTACCCCGGCGCCACCGAGGAGGTGTGCATCCCGGTGCTCGAGCGCCACTCCAACATGCAGTGGAAGCGCGATTTCTTCGTCGGCTACTCGCCCGAGCGCGTCAACCCGGGCGACCGCGAGCACACCCTCACGCGGATCGTGAAGGTGGTCGCCGGCGACACGCCGGAGACGCTCGAGCGGGTGGCCGCGGTCTATTCCAGCATCGTCGAGGCCGGCGTGCACCGCGCGTCGAGCATCCGGGTGGCCGAGGCCGCCAAGGTGATCGAGAACACGCAGCGCGACCTCAACATCGCGCTCATGAACGAGCTCGCGATCGTGTTCGACCGCCTCGGCCTCGACACGAACGAGGTGCTCGAGGCGGCCAGCACGAAGTGGAACTTCCTGCGGTTCCGCCCGGGGCTCGTCGGCGGGCATTGCATTGGCGTCGACCCCTACTACCTCACGCACAAGGCCGAGATGGTCGGCCACCACCCGCAGGTCATTCTTGCCGGGCGGCGCATCAACGACGGCATGGGCAAGTTCATCGCCGAGCGGGCGGTGAAGAACATGATCCGCGCCGGGTTCGCGGTGAAGGGCATGGACGTGATCGTGCTCGGCCTCACTTTCAAGGAGAACTGTCCGGACCTGCGCAACTCGCGCGTGATCGACGTCATCCGCGAACTCGAGTCCTACGGCGCGAGGGTGCACGTGCACGATCCGATCGCGAGCCCGCAGGAGGCGCTGGAGGAATACGCCGTGAGGCTCGCGCAGTGGCACGAGCTCCCGCGCGCGGGCGCGATCGTCGCCGCGGTGGCGCACCGGGCGTTCGCCGAGCGCTCGGCCGACGAGTACGCCGGCAAGCTCGCTCCGGGCGGCGTGTTCATCGACGTCAAGGGCCAGGCCGACGTGTCCGCGCTGCGCACGCGCGGCGTCGACGTATGGCGGCTGTGAGCGCGATGACCGATCGCCTGGCAGAGATCGACTCGGCCCCGTCCGCGCGCATCGCCGAGTCGCTGGAGCGCAAGCCGCGGCGGTGGCTTCTCACCGGCAGTGCCGGCTTCATCGGCTCGCACCTGCTCGAAGCGCTGCTGCGGGCGGGAGAGACGGTCGTGAGCGTGGACAACTTCGCCACCGGCAGCCGCGCGAACCTCGACGAGGCGCGCGCGGCGGTCGGCGAGGAGGCCTGGCTGCGGCACATTTTCATCGAGGGCGATCTCGTCGAGCGCGACATCTGCCGCGACGCGTGCCGCGCAGCCGATGCGATTGTGCACATGGCCGCGCTCGGCTCGGTGCCGCGATCGATCGCCGATCCGACCGCGAGCAATGCCGCGAACGTGACCGCGTTCGTCAACCTGCCTCGCAGCGGCCCGCGAGACCGGCATCAAGCGCGTGGTGTACGCCTCTTCGAGCGCCGTCTACGGCGATCACGCAGGCCTGCCGAAGGTCGAGGATCTCGTCGGGCGGCCACTGTCGCCCTACGCGGTCAGCAAGTGCGCGAACGAGCTCTACGCCGAGGCGTTCGGGCACTGCTACGCCATGGAGCTCGTGGGCCTGCGCTATTTCAACGTGTTCGGTCCGCGCCAGGACCCAGGGGGTGCGTACGCAGCGGTCATCCCCTGCTGGGTACGGGCGATGCTGCGCGGCGAACCGGTGTTCATGAACGGCGACGGCGAGACGACGCGCGACTTCTGCTACGTCGCGAACGTGGTGCAAGCGACCCTGCTCGCGGCCACCACCGATGCGCCCGAAGCGCTTAACCAGGTCTACAACGTCGCGGTCGGCGACCGCACCTCGCTCAATGCGCTCTTCCAGATGCTGCGCGACTCGCTCGCCGAGCGCTTCGAGCACGCACGCGCGATCGAGCCGGAGCATCGTGATTTCCGACCCGGCGACGTGCGCCACTCGCAGGCCGACGTGTCGAAGGCACGGCGGCTGCTCGGCTACGTGCCGACCCACGATCTCGCGGCAGGCCTGCGCGAAGCGCTGCCGTGGTACGTGGAGCATCTCGCGGGCGGGCCGCAGGCGCCGGCGCGAGGCTGACCTCGATCGACCAGCCGCACCCGCGCGCGCTGCTGGTGGGCTTGCCCCCGATAGGGCGCTCGGAAGTGATCACCTTGCGCGGGAATAACCCGCGGCGGAGCCTCTCGCCGGGACGGTGGACGGTTCGGATGCCGCTTTCGCTCGGACCGCTCAACCAGGGCGCGCATGAGCGTTGATATAATCGACTCGTGTCTGGCGCATCATTCCGTCCGCCGCGCTCCATGAGGCTTCTGCTCCCCGTCGCACTGTTTCTTCTCGCGCTCGTCGCGCAATCCGCCGCCGCCCAGGCGCCGCCGCCCGCGGTCGCAGCCAGGTCGTGGCTGCTGCTCGACTTCAACGCCGGCCAGGCGATCGCCGGCCAGGCCGAGAACGAGCGCTCCGAGCCGGCTTCGCTCACCAAGCTGATGTCCGCGTACCTCGTGTTCGAGGCGCTGCGCGAGAAGCGCATCGCGCTCGATCAGGCCGTGCCGGTATCGGAAAAGGCGTGGCGCATGGGCGGGGCGCGGACGTTCATCGAGCCGCGGCGGCAAGTCACGGTCGACGAACTCTTGCACGGGATGATCGTGCAGTCGGGCAACGACGCCACCGTGGCGCTCGCGGAGCTCGTCGCGGGCTCCGAGGAGGCCTTCGCGCAGCTCATGAACCGCGCGGCGAAGCGGCTCGGCCTGAAGGACACGAACTTCGTCAACGCCACCGGGTGGCCGGATCAGAGCCACTACTCGACCGCGCGCGACCTCGCGACGCTCGCTGCGGCGCTGATCCGCGAGTTCCCCGAACGTTACCAGCTCTACGCGCAGAAGGAGTTCCACTACAACAACATCACACAGCAGAACCGCAACCGGTTGTTGTGGCTCGACCCCAACGTCGACGGCGTCAAGACCGGGCATACCGAGGCGGCGGGCTATTGCCTGATCGCCTCGGCGAAGCGCGGGCAGCGCCGCCTGATCTCGGTCGTCCTCGGCACGAAATCGGACAGCCTGCGCGCACAGGAGAGCCAGAAGCTGCTGAACTACGGCTTCCAGTTCTACGACAGCGTCCGCCTCTACGAGAAGGAGCAGCCGATCAGCACGCTGCGCGTCTGGAAGGGTGACCGCAACGAGGTCAAGGCCGCGCTGCCGGAGGATGTCTATCTGGTGCTGCCGAAGGGCGACGCCGAGAAGATCAAGGCCGAGTTCGTCAGCCGGCAGCCGCTCATCGCGCCGGTGAACGCGGGGCAGCCGGTGGGGACGCTGCGGCTGACGCTGGACGGCAAGGCGGTGGGCGAGCACACTGCAGTGGCGCTCGAGAGCGTGCCGCTCGCAGGGGTGTTCGGCCGGCTGTGGGACACCATGCGCCTCTGGTTCAATTGACGGGACGCGCCGCATCCCGTCGTCCCCGGGGGTTGTCATCCGCGCGAAAGCGGGGATCCACGTGCACTCGGAGCGCATGCTGGTGGATTCCCGCCTGCGCGGGGATGACGGCCTCGGAGGTTAGGAGAGGAAGATGTCGCAGACCGTCTACCTGAACGGGGAGTACCTGCCCTCGCCGTGGCCCGCGTGCCGGTGCTCGACCGCGGGTTCATCTTCGGCGACGGCGTCTACGAGGTGATCCCGGTCTATGGTCGCGTCGCGCTGCGGCTGCGCGAACACCTCGAGCGCATGCAGCGCAGCCTGGACGCGATCCGGCTCGCGAACCCCCTGGATATCGAGGCGTGGACGAAGCTCGTCGGCACGATCGTCGCGCGGAACCCGTGGGACGATCAGGCCGTCTATATCCAGGTGACGCGCGGCGTCGCGCCGCGCGACCAGGCGTTTCCGGCCGGCGCGCAGCCAACCGTGTTCGTGATGGCAAACCCGATGTCCAAGCCGACCATCGAGCAGCGCGAGCGGGGCGTCGGCGTGATCACCGCCGAGGATTTCCGCTGGAAGCGCTGCGACATCAAGTCGGTCTCGCTGCTCGCGAACTGCCTGCTGCGCCAGATGGCCGCCGACGCGGGCTGCGTGGAGGCGGTGCTGCTGCGCGACGGGCTCGTGACCGAGGCATCGACGAGCAACGTGTTCGCGGTGAAGAGCGGCGTGATCGTGACCCCGCCCAAGGACTACCGCATTCTGCCCGGCATCACGCTCGACCTCGTGCTCGACCTCGCGCGCGAGGCCGGGCTTGCGCTCGAGGTGCGGCCGCTGCCGGAGGCCGAGCTGCGCGGCGCCGACGAGATCTGGGTGTCCTCGTCGACGAAGGAGGTGCTCCCGGTGACGCGGCTCGACGGCGCGCCGGTCGGCGACGGCAAGCCGGGGCCGATGTACGCGCGCATGTACCAGCTCTACCAGGACTACAAGGCGCGCATCGCGCGCCGCGCCCGCGCATGCATGATGCAGCCGAATCGCTGATCGCCTACCCGTGCGACTTCCCGATCAAGGTCATGGGCCGGCGCCAGTCGCGCTTCGCGCAGTCGGTGGTCGACGTCGTGCGCCGCCACGCGCCGGATTTCGATCCCGGAACGGTGGAGATGCGCGCGAGCCGCGAGCGCAACTACCTGTCGCTCACCGTGACGGTCCGCGCCACCTCGCGCGAGCAGCTCGACGGGCTCTACCAGGAGCTCTGCGACCATCCGATGGTGACGATGGTGCTCTGAGCGTGCGAGGCGCAACGTGAAGCGCGACACGTGGATCTCTCCCGGACGCGGGGGCGACCTTTCGCGTTCCACGTCGCGCGCATCTCTCGCGGTTCTGAAGCGGCTGGGAGCCGCGGAGTACCTGCCGACCTACGAGGCGATGAAGCGCTTCACCGCGGTACGCGGCCCCCAGACGCCCGACCAGCTGTGGCTGCTCGAGCATCCGCCGGTGTACACCGTGGGCCAAGCCGGGCGCGATGCGCACCTGCCGCGCGGCGCCACGGACATTCCGGTGGTGCGCGTCGACCGCGGCGGGCAGATCACGTATCACGGCCCGGGGCAGGCGATCGTCTACGTGCTCGTCGATCTGCGGCGCCGTGGGCTCACGGTGAGCGCGCTCGTGCGGCGCATCGAGCAGGCGGTGATCGACGCGCTCGCGGCGCACGGAATCGAGGCGGTGCGGCGCGCGGGGGCGCCGGGCGTGTACGTCGGGCCGGCCAAGATCGCCGCACTCGGCCTGCGGGTGCGCGGCGGCTGCAGCTATCATGGCGTCGCGCTGAACGTGGACATGGACCTCGCGCCGTTCGCCTGCATCGACCCGTGCGGCTACCCGGGGCTGGCGGTCACGCAGCTCGCCGACCTGGGCGTGCGCCTGAGTGCGGCCGAGGCGGCGGAAGCGCTCGCCGATGCGCTTGCCGCGATGCTCGACCCGGGATCCGCGATCAACCATTCGTGCTGCACGCCATGAAGACCAGTACCGATCTGCGCACCAAGCAGAAGGGCGAGCGCAAGACCGCGCGCATCCCGGTCAAGGTCGTGCCCGCCGACACGCCGCTCCGCAAGCCCGACTGGATCCGGGTGAGGGCCGCGGGCGCCGGATCGCGCTTCTACGAGATCAAGGACATCCTGCGCCGGCACAACTTGCACACGGTGTGCGAGGAGGCGAGCTGTCCGAACATCGGCGAGTGCTTCGGCAAGGGCACCGCGACGTTCATGGTCCTGGGCGAGCTCTGCACGCGGCGCTGCCCGTTCTGCGACGTCGCGCATGGACGGCCGAAACCGCCGGACGCGGAGGAGCCGGCAGCGCTCGCGCGCACCATCGCGGCGCTGCGGCTCGGCTACGTGGTGCTCACCAGCGTCGACCGCGACGACCTGCGCGACGGCGGCGCCGGCCACTTCGCCGAGTGCATCCGCGCGGTGCGCGAGCACTCGCGGCGCACGCGCATCGAGGTGCTGGTGCCGGACTTCCGCGGCCGACTCGATGCCGCGCTCGAGATCCTCGCGAGCACGCCGCCCGACGTGATGAACCACAACCTCGAGACGGTGCCGCGCCTGTATCGGCAGGCGCGCCCGGGCGCCGACTACGCCCACTCGCTGCGGCTGCTGCAGGCGTTCAAGGCGCGCCGGCCGTCGGTGCCGACGAAGTCCGGCCTGATGGTCGGGCTCGGCGAGACCGACGACGAGATCCTGGAGGTGATGCGCGACCTGCGCCGCCACGACGTGGACATGCTCACGATCGGCCAGTATCTCGCGCCGTCGAAGCACCACCTCCCGGTCGCCCGTTACGTTCACCCGGACGTGTTCGCGATGTACGAGCGTGCGGCGCGGGCGCTCGGATTCGCGCACGCGGCGGTCGGCCCGCTCGTGCGCTCGAGCTACCACGCGGACCAGCAGGCGCATCTCGCCGGCGTAGTGTAGCGGCGGGCAGCGGATCGGCCGCAATTCCCGCGCAGAGGCCGCGTGAGAACTTGTCGTCGCTTGCGCGAAGGCGGGAGCCCGGAAAGGGGTTGCCCGACCGCGCGGCGGCTTACTGGATCCGCGCTTTCGCGGAGCTGGCGATGGGCCTGCGGGTCACGCCGCCTCGCACGCGGGAATCCGGTAAGCTTCCAAGCGTTTTCCCGGAGAGATCCGATGCTCAAGCCCCTATTCCTCGCCGCCTCGTTCGCGCTCGCCGCAAACGCGCACGCGATCAACATCGCCGATCTGTCCAATCAGGAAACGGTGAACGGGCTCAAGGGAGCGCTGATTCAGGGCGCCGAGAAGGCCGTCGGACAGCTCGGCACCGCCGACGGCTTTCTGGGCAACGCCAAGGTCAAGATTCCGCTGCCCGAGTCGCTGCAGCGGGTCGAGCGCGTGATGCGCATGGTGGGCATGGGCCGGCAGGCCGACGAGCTCGTCACCAACATGAACCGGGCCGCCGAGATGGCGGTCAAGGAAGCGAAGCCCTTGCTCGTGGACGCGGTGAAGAAGATGAGCGTGCAGGACGCGAAGGGCATCCTGACCGGCGGCGACGACGCCGCCACGCAGTACTTCCGCCGCACCACGTCCGATGCGCTCAGCAAGCGGTTCCTGCCGATCGTGAAGCAGATGACCGCGAAGGTCGATCTCGCCCGGCTCTACAACCAGTACGCCGGCCAGGCGGCGAGCTTCGGCGTGATCGACGCCAAGGACGCGAACATCGACGACTACGTGACGCGCAAGGCGCTCGACGGCCTGTTCCTCGTGATCGCCGAGCAGGAGCGCGCGATCCGCCAGGACCCGGTCGGCTCGGCCTCGAAGATCGTGCAGAAGGTGTTCGGGGCATTGAAATGAGAGTGGGCGCTTGGCAGCGAACAGTGGGCAGTCGGGCTCGACGGTAGATCCTGTCCGCTTCCGCCCACTACCCGCTGTCCACTGGCCACCAGGAGGCAGCCCGCCTCGCGCTGGTGCCGCACGGCGAGAATCTCGCGGCGGTCGCGACGCGGTGACAGGCGATGCAAGGCAACGTAGCCTGTGCGACCGTAGGAGACGACCAGCTCGCGCAGGGCCCCTGGACGGGCCGGCCGATGTGCGGGTGGCGCTCGAGCACTGCAATGGCGTTTACGATCACCGCCACCGCCTCGACCGCCGCGGCCGCATCGCGCGCGGCGAGAAAGTCGAACAACCGATCCAGATCGGCCAGGGCCCGCGAGCTATGCGCGATCGCGGCCGATCGTGGCGGTTCCCCGCCCGCTCACCGCTTGCGAGCACGCCGCACGGCCTGGGGCTCGCGCGCCGTCTTGCCCCCGCACGCGCCAGGATGTAGGCATGCACGGCCTCTGCGGCGTACAAGGGTCCGCCGGCGTCCACCTCTGCCGCCGACCGTTCGGCTTCAGCGATCGGTTCCGGTCGTCCCCGCCGAAGCGGGGACCGGCGCCTGTCCGCGTTCGGCGCCCGCTGGCTTCCCCTGCGCGGGAATGACACCGCCAGCGTCCGGCGCACCACGCTCCGGCCTCCCTCGCTCCCTCGCCCGTCGCGCGCCTCAATGCGCCTCGTCCCAGTTGCGACCGACGCCGACGTCCACCACGAGCGGCACGCGCAGGTCCGCGACGCCGCTCATCAGGCCGGGCAGCGCCTCCTTGACCCGCGCGAGCTCGGCCTCGGGCACCTCGAGCACCAGCTCGTCGTGCACCTGCATGACGAGGCGCGCGGCGAGCCGCTCGCGGTCGATCCAGCCCTGCACCGCGATCATCGAGAGCTTGATCAGGTCGGCCGCGGTGCCCTGCATCGGCGCGTTGATCGCCGCGCGCTCGGCGCCGGCGCGGCGCATCGGGCTGCCGCTGCGGATCTCGGGCAGCCAGAGCCGGCGGCCGAGCACGGTCTCGACGTAGCCCTGGTCGCGCGCCTGCGCGCGCGTGGCCTCCATGTAGCGCGCGACGCCGGGATAGCGCGCGAAATAGCTGTCGATGTAGGCCTGCGCGGTCGCGCGCTCGAGCCCGAGCTGCTGCGCGAGCCCGAACGCGCTCATGCCGTAGATCAGGCCGAAGTTGATCACCTTCGCGTAGCGACGCTCCTCGGCAGTCACCTCGGTGGGATGGCGGCCGAAGATCTCGGCGGCGGTCGCGCGGTGGATGTCGGCGCCCTCGGCGAACGCGCGCAGCAGCGCCTCGTCGCCCGAGATGTGCGCCATGATGCGCAGCTCGACCTGCGAGTAGTCGGCCGAGACGATGCGCGCGCCGGGCGGCGCGACGAACGCCTCGCGGATGCGCCGGCCCTCGGCGGTGCGCACCGGGATGTTCTGCAGGTTCGGCTCGTTCGAGGCGAGGCGCCCGGTGACGGCGGTCGCCTGCCCGTAGTTCGTGTGCACGCGCCCGGTCCGCGGATTCACCATCCGCGGCAGCTTGTCGGTGTAGGTCGACTTGAGCTTGGCGAGCGCGCGGTACTCGAGCAGCGTCTTCGGCAGCGGGAAGTCGAGCGCGAGCTTCTCGAGCACCTCCTCGTCGGTGGACGGCGCGCCGCTCGCGGTCTTCTTCAGCACCGGCACCTTCTTCTCGCCGAACAGGATGTCGGCGATCTGCTTCGGCGAGTTCATGTTGAACGGCTGCCCGGCCTCGAGGTAAGCGCGCTCCTCGAGCAGCAGCATCTCGCGCTCGAGCTCCCGGCCGTGCGCCTCGAGCCGCGCGGCGTCGATCAGCACCCCGGTGCGCTCCATGCGGAACAGGATCTCGCGCACCGGCAGCTCGATTTCCTCGTAGATCGCCTGCAGCTTCGGCTCGGCGGCCACGCGCGGGTAGAGCGCCTGGTGCAGGCGCAGGGTGATGTCCGCGTCCTCCGCGGCGTACTCGGTGGCGCGCGCGACGTCGACCTGCTCGAAGCCGATGCGGCCGGCGCCCTTGCCGGTGACCTCGTCGTAGGTGATCGTCGTCACGTCGAGGAAGCGGCGCGCGAGCGAGTCCATGTCGTGGCGCATGTGGCTCTCGAGCACGTAGTGCTCGAGCAGCGTGTCGTGCGCCACGCCGGCGAGCCGCACGCCGTGGTTGGCGAGCACGTGCTGGTCGTACTTGAGGTTCTGGCCGATCTTGCGGTGCGCCGGATCCTCCAGCCACGGGCGCAGCAGCGCCACCGCGCGCTCGGCGCCGAGCTGGGCGGGCGCGCCGGCGTAGCGGTGGTCGATCGCGACGTAGGCCGCGCGCCCCGGCGTCACGGCGAACGACACGCCGACGAGCGCGGCGGCGAACGGGTCGAGCGAGGTAGTCTCGGTGTCGAGCGCGACCGCGTCGGTGCGCTCGATCTCGGCGAGCCAGCGGCGCAGGTCGTCCTCGGTGAGGAGCAGCTCGTAGCAGCGCTCGACCGCGTCGGCGGCGGGCGCCGGCGGCGCGGCGGGCGCGCACGCCGCGTTGCCGCCCGCGCCGGCGCCGTCGTCTTCGCCCGCGCCGGCCTCTGCCTCGCGCATCCAGCTCCTGAAGCCGAAGCGACGGAAGAGCTCGGCGAGCTTCGCGCGGTCGCGCGGGCGCGGCGCGAGGTCGGCCACGCGCACCGGCAGCGGCACGTCGCACTTCACGCGCAGGATCTCGCGCCCCTGCGGCAGCCAGTCGCGTGCCTTGCGCAGGTTCTCGCCGACGACACCCGGAATCTCTTCGGCGTGCGCGATGATCGCGTCGAGCGAGCCGTACTTCTCGAGCCACTTCACCGCGGTCTTCGGACCGACCTTGGCCACACCAGGCACGTTGTCGACCGCATCGCCGACCAGCGCCAGGTAGTCGAGGATCAGCGGCGGCAGCACTCCGAACTTCGCTGCCACGCCCGGCGGGTCGAGCCGCTCGTTGGTCATCGTGTTCACCAGCGTGACGCGCTCGTCGACGAGCTGCGCCAGATCCTTGTCGCCGGTGGAAACGATCGTGCCGACATCCTGCCGGGCGGCCTCGCGCGCGAGCGTGCCGATCACGTCGTCGGCTTCCACGCCCGCGACCTCGATCAACGGCCAGCCGAGCGCGGCGATCGCCTCCTTGAGCGGCGCGATCTGCGCGCCGAGATCGTCGGGCATCGGCGGGCGGTTCGCCTTGTACTCGGGATAGAGCTCGTCGCGGAAGGTCTTGCCCTTCGCGTCGAACACGCACGCGAGGTAGTCGGCCTGGTAGTCGGCGGCGAGCCGGCGCAGCATGCTCAGCACGCCGTGGATGGCGCCGGTCGGCTCGCCTTGCGGGCTGCGCAGGTCGGGCAGCGCGTGAAAAGCCCGGTAGAGGTACGACGAGCCGTCGACCAGTAGAAGCGTCTTGCCCACTCGCAATGAGCGATGAGGATGCAGGATGGAACGATCGGGGCTCGGGGCGGCGCCGGATGAGGCGGCGGCCGGTGCGCGCGACGCCGCCGCCGGCAGCGTGGCGCCATTATGTCAGAGTTCGCCGCAGCGCCCGGCGGAAACAGGAACTTCGACGCGCCGCGCGCGCGGGTGCGCCGGGGGCGCAACCGCGATCTGCTACACTTGCAGCACGATCTGCGCGCGCCAGCCTTCCCCGCCCGATGACCCGCTTGCCGCTCTCGCTCCTCAGCGGAGCCGCTCTTGCGCTCGCCGCGACGCTTGCGCTGCCGGCGGCGGCGCAGCAGCCGCCGCCGAAGCTCGAGCCGCTGCCCGAGCCGCCGCCGCAGGTGGGCCTCGATCCGGCGCCGCCCGGGCCCGGAGTGACGATCACGCCGGGAACCGGCGGCGAGCGGGTCGAGGAGTTCACGATCGACGGGCGCAAGTACATCCGCGTCATCCAGCCGAACGGCTTCGAGTACTACCTCGTGGAGGATCTGCCCGGATTCGGCCCCGCTGGCACGAATCCGCACGACAGCCGGGTCCGCGTGCCGCAGTGGGTGATCATGCAGTTTTTGAGCCGCGCCGCGCCGGCGGTGTGCGCACCGGCCCCGCCGCGGCGGGTGGGCGCGCTCGACGAGCATGTCGGTCTACACCAAGGTCAACGCCGCCGAGCTCGCCGCCTGGCTCGCTGAGCTTCCGGTCGGCGCGCTCGTCGCGTTCAAGGGCATCGCGGCTGGCATCGAGAACACCAACTACTTCGTCACGACCGCGCGCGGCGAGTTCGTCCTCACGATCTTCGAGCGGCTCGCGGGCGACGCGCTCGCATTCTGCCTCGGACTGATGGCGCACCTGGCACGGCACGGCATCGCATGCCCGTCACCGGTCGCCGACGCCGGCGGCCGCATCCTGCGCACGCTCAAGGACAAGCCCGCCGCGCTCGTCACGCGGCTGCCCGGCGCCGCGCTCGCCGATCCGCAGCCGATGCACTGCGCGGCGGTCGGGCGGATGCTCGCCGCGATGCACGCGGCCGGCGCGAGCTATCCGGGCAGCCTGCCGAATCCGCGCGGGCCGCAGTGGTGGCGCAAGACCGCGCGCGAGATCGTGCCGTTTCTCGACGCTTCGCGCGCCCGGCTCCTCGCAGAGGAGCTCCGGTTCCAGTCACTCTACCGGCTGCAGGACCTGCCGCGCGGGCCGATCCACGCCGACCTCTTCCGCGACAACGTGCTCTTCGCGGGCGACGCGATCGGCGGCGTGATCGACTTCTACTTCGCCGGCGTGGACGCGTGGCTCTTCGACGTGGCCGTGTGCGTGAACGACTGGTGCATCTTCGCCGACGGGCGGCTCGACGCACCGCGCGCCGCCGCGCTGCTCGAGGCCTACCATGCGTCGCGCCCGTTCACCGCGCTCGAGCGCGGCGCCTGGCCGGTGATGCTGCGCGCCGCGGCGCTGCGCTTCTGGATCTCGCGGCTCTACGACTTCCACCTGCCGCGGCCGGGCGAGCTCGTGCACGCGCACGACCCGGAGCACTTCCGGCGCATCCTCGCGCTGCGCGTCGCCGTGGCCGACGCGGCGCCCTGGGTATCCGCATGATCGTCGTGCCGAGCCACCACGGCTGGCGCTGGCTCGCGCGCGGCTGGATGCTCTTCACCGCGAGCCCGTTCATGTGGCTCACGATGATCTTCGCGTACTGGCTGCTGGTCGGCTTCATCGGACTGGTGCCGGTGGTCGGCGCCGCGGCGGCGGTCGTGCTGATCCCGGTGTTCAGCGTGAGCTTCATGGCGATGTGCCGCGCGCTCGAGCGGCGCCGACCGCTCGACCCCGGGCTGCTCTTCGCCGGCTTTCGCGCGAACCTGCCGGCGCTGCTCACGCTGGGCGGGGTTTACCTCGTCGCGAGCGCCGCGATCCTCTTCGCGAGCACGCTCGCCGACGACGGCCATCTGATGCGCTGGATGGTCGCCGGCACGCCTGTGCCGCCGGAAGCGTTTGCCACGGGCTCGGTGCTGAACGCCGCGCTGCTTGCGCTCGCGCTCTACCTGCCGGTGCTCGCCGCGTTCTGGTTCGCGCCAGTGCTCGCCGCCTGGGACGCGATGCCCCGGCGAAGGCGCTCTTCTACAGCTTCTTCGCGGTGCTCGCGAACTGGCGCGCCTTCCTGGTGTACGGCATGGTCGTCCTCGCGGCCGGCACGATCGTCCCGGGCGTCGCAGTCGCGTTCGTGGGTGCGGCGCTGCACGCCTCGCCCGAAGTGCGCACGGTGGTGCCGGCGTTCGTGCTGATGTTCTTTATCGGGCTCATGCCGACGCTCTTCGCGAGCTTCTACGCGAGCTACCGCGACGTGTTTCCGGCCGAACAGCCGGGCAGCGCGCCGGCCGCGCAGGAGACGCCTGGCGGCGGCTCCTAGCCGCCGCGATCGAATGTCCGCCGGCCCCGCCTCCGGGCGGGAGCTTCACGGCTCGGCATGCCCCGTGCGGGCACGCAACGGTTGCTCCTCTGGCAGCGGACGCAGGTCAGGCACGATCTTCAGCTTTGCCGGGAGTTCGTCGGCGGACCTGAGTCTCGCGCTCGTGGATTCGCAGGTCCGCTCAGGTTTGTTGCGGCGCGCCATGGCGGTAGAATCCGCGTTCCGGGCGCGCCGCATCGCGCCCGCCCCCGCATGGAACCCGGCCCCACCCCCGACATCGCCGCCACGCTCGCCGCCGGGCGGCTGCGCGAGATTCCGTACAACTACACCTCCTTCTCCGACCGCGAGGTCGTGATCCGGCTGCTCGGCGAGGCGGCGTGGCAGGCGCTGCTCGGCCTGCGCGCCGAGCGGCGCACGCAGGGCGCTCGGCGCGCATGCTGTACGAGGTGCTCGGCGACGTGTGGGTGGTGTCGCGCAATCCGTACCTGCAGGACGACCTGCTCGAGAATCCGAAGCGGCGCGCGGCGCTCGTCGCCTCGCTCCGGCACCGCCTCGCGGAGATCGACAAGCGCCGACTGCAGTACCGGGAGGAAGAGCGCAGCGGCGGCGCCGATGCCGACGGCGGGCGCGCCGACGCCGCGACGAGCGCGTGCGCTTCCTGATCGAGCGGGCGCACGCGGCGGTCGAGGCGTTCCAGCGCGAGTTCGAGGACGCGATCGCGCTCCGGCGACGCGCCGCACGCCGGCTCGCCCGCATCACCCGACGCGACAACGTGCAGTTCGACGGCATGGCGCGCGTCTCGCACGTCACCGACGCGACCGACTGGCGCGTCGAATACCCCTTCGTGGTGCTGCATCCCGACAGCGAGGCGGAGGTCGCGCGCATGGTGCGCGAGTGCATCGACCTCGGCCTGACGATCATTCCGCGCGGCGGCGGCACCGGCTACAGCGGCGGCGCGGTGCCGCTCTCGCGCCTCTCGGCGGTGATCAACACCGAGAAGCTCGACGCGCTCGGGCCGGTGGAGATGACGGCGCTGCCGGGGGTCGCACAACCGGTGCCGACGATCCGCTGTGGTGCCGGCGTCGTCACGCGCCGCGTGATCGAAGCGGCCGAGGCGGCGGGGTTCGTCTTCGCCGTGGACCCGACCTCGGCCGACGCTTCGTGCATCGGCGGCAACATCGCGATGAACGCGGGCGGGAAGAAGGCGGTGCTGTGGGGCACGGCGCTCGACAACCTGGCGTCATGGCGCATGGTCGACCCGAACGGCGACTTCGTGGAAGTCACGCGGCTCGACCACAATCTCGGCAAGATCCACGAGGCCCCGGTCGCGCGCTTCTCGATCCAGCGCTTCCGGCAAGGACGGCAAGACGACCCACGGCGCGCCGGAGACGCTCGCGCTCCCCGGTGCCGCGTGCAGGAAGTCCGGTCTCGGCAAGGACGTCACCGACAAATTCCTCGCCGGCTTGCCCGGGGTGCAGAAGGAGGGCTGCGACGGGCTGATCACCAGCGCGCGCTTCATCCTGCACCGCCTGCCGAAGGGAATCCGCACTTTCTGCCTGGAGTTCTTCGGCCAGGTGCACGACGCGGTGCCCTCGATCGTCGAGATCAAGGCGCGCCTCGACGCGCCCGCGCGCGCGGGCGAGGGCCGGCGCCGGTCATGCTCGCGGGGCTCGAGCACCTCGACGAGCGCTACGTCAAGGCGGTCGGCTACGCCACCAAGGCGCGCCGCGGCGGGCGACCGAAGATGGTGCTGATCGGCGACATCGTCGGCGACGACGAGAACGCGGTGGCGCGCGCGGCCTCCGAGGTGGTGCGCATCGCCAACGCGCGCGGCGGCGAGGGCTTCGTCGCGGTCTCGTCCGAGGCGCGCCGCGCCTTCTGGCTCGACCGTGCGCGCACCGCGGCGATCGCCAAAGCACACCAACGCGTTCAAGATCAACGAGGACGTCGTCATCCCGCTCGAGCGGCTCGGCGACTACTCCGACGGCATCGAGCGCATCAATATCGAGCTCTCGATCGCGAACAAGCTCGCGCTGCTCGACGCGCTCGAGGCGTTCCTCGCCGGCGATCTGCCGCTCGCACAGCACGGCGAGACGCTGCCGCCGGCGCAGGTGCTCGGCGAGCGTCCGGAGCGCGCGCGCGCGCTGGTCGGCGCCGCGCGCGCGCGCTGGCGCTATCTGCTCGATCACCTCGACGTGCAGGCTGCGGCGGCCGATGCGCGCTTCGTGCCGCCGCTCGCGGCGGCTTCGCACCCGGGCCGCACCGTGCTCCACCTGCTGCAGGACCACACGCTGCGCGTCTCGTGGAAGGGAGGAGGTGCGCGCGGGTCTCGCCGACATCTTCGAGGGCGCGGTGTTCCGGCGCATCGTCGAGGGTATGGACGGCGTGCACCGCCGCGTGCTCAAGAGCCGGGTGTTCGTGGCCCTGCACATGCACGCCGGCGACGGCAACGTGCACACCAACATCCCGGTCAACTCCGACGACTACCGGATGCTCGCCGAGGCGAACGCGGCCGTGGCGCGCGTCATGCGGCTTGCCGCCGCGCTCGGCGGCGTGATCTCGGGCGAGCACGGCATCGGCATCACCAAGCTCGAGTACCTCGAGCCGGAGAAGCTCGCCGCCTTCGCGCGCTACAAGGCGCGCGTCGACCCGGAGGGGCGTTTCAACCGCGGCAAGCTCCTCGCCGGCGCGGATCTTCGCAACGCCTACACCCCCTCGTTCAGCCTGATTGGCCACGAGAGCCTGATCCTCGAGAAGTCCGAGATCGGGCGGATCTCGGACTCGATCAAGGACTGCCTGCGCTGCGGCAAGTGCAAACCGGTGTGCGCGACGCACGTGCCGCGGGCAAACCTGCTCTACTCGCCGAGGAACAAGGTGCTGGCAGCCTCGCTGCTGACCGAGGCGTTCCTGTACGAGGAGCAGACCCGCCGCGGCGTGAGCCTGCGCCACTTCGACGAGTTCGGCGACGTCGCCGACCACTGCACGGTCTGCCACAAGTGCGCGAGCCCGTGCCCGGTCGACATCGACTTCGGCGACGTCTCGATCGCGATGAGGAACCTCCTGCGCAAGCAGGGAAAGAAGCGGTTCAGCCCCGGCGCCGCAGCCGCGATGGCGTTCCTCACGGCGACCGACGCACGCACCGTGAAGCTCACGCGCAAGCTCATGATCGACTGGGGCTTCCGCGGCCAGCGCCTTGCGCACCGGCTCGCGTTCTGGCTCGGGCTCGCGCAGGCGCAGACCCGCAGCCCGCCCGCCACGGTCGGCCGGCCCGACCTAAAGGCGCAAGCGATCCACTTCGTGAACAAGCCGATGCCGGGCGGCCTGCCGAAGCGCGCCGCGCGCGCGCTCCTCGACATCGAGGATCCGCGCACGATCCCGATCATCCGCGACCCGCGCAAGGCGGCCGAGGATGCCGAAGCGGTGTTCTACTTCCCCGGCTGCGGCTCCGAGCGGCTCTTCAGCCAGGTCGGGCTCGCCACGCAGGCGATGCTCTTCCACGTCGGCGTGCAGTGCGTGCTGCCGCCCGGCTACCTCTGCTGCGGCTACCCGCAGACCGCCGCCGGCAACGAAGACAAGGGGGCGCGCATCGTCACCGACAACCGGGTGCTGTTCCACCGCGTCGCGAACACGCTCAACTATCTCGACATCAGGACCGTGATCGTATCGTGCGGCACATGCATGGATCAGCTCGAGGGCTACGAGTTCGATAAGATCTTTCCCGGCTGCCGGCTGCTCGACATCCACGAGTACCTGCTCGAGAAGGGCGTGCGCGCTGACGGCGTGCGGGGCGTGCGCTACATGTACCACGACCCGTGCCACAGTCCGATCAAGACGCGCGCCCCGCTCGAGGTGGTGAGCGGGCTGCTCGGCGCCGACGCCGCGCAGAACGGGCGCTGCTGCGGCGAGTCGGGCACGCTCGCGGTTGCGCGGCCCGACATCTCGACGCAGGTGCGCTTCCGCAAGGAGGCGGAGATGCGCGAGGGCGCGCACGCGCTTCGGGCGCAGGGCGCGAATGAGGTCAAGGTCCTCACCTCGTGCCCGTCCTGCCTGCAGGGGCTCGCGCGCTACCGCGACGATGCGCTCGTCGAGGCCGACTACGTCGTGGTCGAGCTCGCGCGCCACGTGCTCGGCGAGAACTGGATGGCCGACTACGTCGCAAGAGCGAATGCAGGCGGAATCGAGCGCGTGCTGCTGTGACGGCGACCCCCGACTGCGAGCTCTGCGCCTCCACCGGCGGCGCCGTGCTGTGGCACGACGACTTCTGCCGCGTGATCGCGGTCGACGAACCCGACTATCCCGGGTTCTGCCGCGTCGTGCTGGCGCGCCACGTACGCGAGATGACCGACCTCGCGCCGGCCGAACGCGAGCGCCTGATGCGGGTGGTGTTCGCGGTGGAGGCGGCGCTGCGCGCGCTGCTCGCCCCGGACAAGGTGAACCTCGCCTCGCTCGGCAACGCCGTACCGCACCTGCACTGGCACGTGATCCCGCGCTTCCGGGACGACCGGCACTTCCCCTCCCCGGTCTGGGCGGCTCCGGCCCGCGCCCGAGCGCCGGCACGGCGCCTCGATCGGGCCGCGCTCGCCGCGCACTTGTCCGGGCGGCTCAGACAGGTCTGAGCCCGACCGGCGACCGAATGCGGCGCAGTTCCGATCCGCCCGGGGCGGTGGCGATTTATACTCCGCCGTCATAATTGGCGTGGCGCCCCGCAGGCGGGGGGCGCCGCACGGGGATCCCCATGAAGACGACCAGCTTCGCGCCCTCCCAGCAGCCGGTGCTCGCCGATGCGAAGGCGGCGGAGGCGTGGCTCGCGCGCGCGCCGCTCGCCGATCCGCGCCAAGCCTGCCACGAGCTTACCCTGCTCCTGGAGTCCCTCGAGGAGTCGGCGCCGAGCGACCGCGCAGCTGCTCGAGATCCTGGAGCGGTTGCGCGAGCCGGTCGTCATCGCGCAGGCCGAGCACAGCAAGAAGTTCTCCGGCCGACCGCTGCCGCTGAAGGACTTCGAGGCGGCCGCGTTCGACCAGGTGTACGACCTCTGGAGCACGCTCGGGCGCGCGTACCGGCGCCTGCTGCGCAACGCGATCGAGGACCGCTCGGCCGAGCTGCGGGGCCAGGAGGCGCTGCTCACGCAGCGCGCGATCGACTGCGTCGCCGAGCTGATGCTCGTGCACTACCGGTGCCGGCGCGAGGTGGACGCCGACATCTGGCGCGATCTGCACCGGCTCTACCACACCGCCGAGCAAAGCGGGTACGTGCTGCGCACCGTCGCCGCCGGCCGCAAGGCGAAATCCGTGTCGAGCACTGCCGAGGTCTACGTGCGCGCGCTGCTGATTCACCTCGCGCATCCGTACGGGCTCGGCACCCGCGAGCTCGCGTGGGCGCGCCGGTGGGCCACGATGTGGGCCTACAAGGTGGATCTCAGTCTGGCGCCCGAGAAGGACCAAGGCTACGCGGTCGATCTCTCGGGCAGCCAGCCGCCGACGTGGGTCGACTCGGTCTCGGCATCGCCCGAGCTGCGCTTCCTCGACGTCCACAACCTGCGCCGCAGCATCCGCAGCCGCATCAAGAAGCTCGACGAAGGTCAGGACCCGCAGACCCTCGGGCTCGGCAAGGACTGCGTCCTGCCCGAGGCTGGCCGGCTGCTCGCCTCGCTCCTGCGCGCGTGGATCGAGTCGCCCGCGTCGCGCCAGTTCACGCGGCGCCTGGTGCTCGGACGCACCGAGCTCACCTCCGGGTTCGAGTCCATCCACGTCGCGCTCTCCGGCAAGCTGTTCCGCAGCGCCTCACGCCACTGGGACTACTCGCGGCGCGATGCCGAGCAGATCCACATCTACGGCGCGGCCGCCGCCTCCGCACCCCACTCCACGCCCGGCCAGGCCGGGTTCGTGTCGGAGACCTGGGAGACGCTCGATGAAAGCGCAAACGGCTTCCGGCTGCGGCGCAAGGGCGCCGGCGAGCGGCTGAACCAGCTGCAGCTCGTCGCCCTGAAGCCGCAGGGCGCGCGCAGCTTCATCCTGTGCGAGATCCGCTGGCTGATGATCGGCATCGACCGTGCGCTCACGGTCGGCGCCCAGGCACTGCCGGGGCTCGCTACGGCGATCGCCGCGCGCCCGGCGAGCCCGCCCACCCCCGAGCCGTACACACAGGCGTTCCTGCTGCCGGGCTCGGCATCGTCGCCCGGGGCGCTGGTGCTGCCTTCGGGCTGGTATCAGCGCGGGCGCGAGCTGGAGATGCGCGTGGAGGAGCAGTCGCACCGCGTGCGCCTGACCGGGCTCATCCAGCACGGCTACGACTACGATCGGGTGAGCTTCTCCAGCGCGAGCTGAGCCTCCGCGGCCCCCGCCGGGCGCACGCGCCGCGCCGGCAGCACCGCGGTGAACCGGCTGCCGCGCCCCGGCTCGCTCTCGACCTCGAGCCGCCCCAGGTGGCGCGTGAGCACGTGCTTCACGATGGCGAGCCCGAGGCCGGTGCCGCCGGTGTCGCGCGACCGGCTCGTGTCGGCGCGATAGAAGCGCTCGGTGAGCCGCGGCAGGTGGTGCACGGCGATGCCGATGCCGGTGTCGGCGACGCTGAACCGGCCTTCGCCTTCGTCCAGATCCCACGCGAGCTCGATGCTGCCGCCCGGCGGGGTGTAGCGGACCGCGTTCGTCACCAGGTTGCCGAAGGCGCTTGCGAGCTCGCGCTCGTCGCCGACGAGCTTCGCCGGGCGTCCCATCACCAGCCCGACGCGATGCCGGCCGGCCGAGAGCGCGCGCGCCTCCTCGAGCAGCGTCTGCAGCAGCCGCTCGACGTCGAACACCGTCTCGCGCGCCGGCAGCGTGCTCGACTCGAGCGCCGAGAGCACGAGCAGGTCCTCGATCAGGCGCAGCATGCGATCGGTCTGGCTGCGCATCAGCTCGAGCGCCTGGCGGCCGCGCGGCTGGTCCACGCGCACGTTGCCCTCGGCGAAGGTCTCGAGAAAGCCGCTCACGACGGTGAGCGGGGTCTTGAGCTCGTGCGAGACGTTGGCGACGAAATCGCGACGCATCGTCTCGAGCCGCTCGGCGTGCGTGACGTCGCGCGCGAGCAGGAGCTTCTCGTCCTGGGCGTAGGGCACGACGCGGATCGACAGCACGAGTTCCTGCGGACCGGACATGCGCATGACGAGCAGCGCGTCATCGCTGGCGTGCTTGACGTGGGCCGCGAAGTCCGGATGGCGGACGAGGTTCAGGATCGGCTGCCCGGCGTCCTTGCGCGCGTCAAGGCCGAGCAGCCGCTCGGCGGCCGCGTTGCACCAGGTGATGTGGTCCTCGGCGTCGAGCACCACGACGCCGTCGGGCATCGCCTGCGCCGCGCTGCGGAATCGCGCAAGCTGCCCGGTGAGGCGGTGCTGCTGCTGCGAGGCCGCGTGAACGTGGCGGTGCAGAGCGGAGAACACGTGCTCCCAGACGCCGCTGCCGATCGGCACCTTGGACGGCACCGGGTCGCGCAGCCACACGGCGAGCGCGTGGACGTGGCGCACGTGGAAGACGAGCGTGGCGGCCAGGCCGAGGATGACGGCGACGAGCGCCCAGAAGCGACCGAAGATGGGCCACACCAGCAGGCCGGCGGCCGCCGTCGTGCCGAGGATCTGCGCGGTGCGTGTCCAGACGAACTTCAGGCGGAGCCTCCGGGGGCGGCGAGGCGCTCGCCGCGCGACGGATTATGCCGCGCCGGGGCGGCGGGAGTCCGTGCGCCTCAGGCGACGGCGAGCGCCGAAGCCGACAGCCGGTAGCCGCTGCCGCGCACGGTCTCGATCAGGCGGTCGTGGCCGGTCGGCTCGAGCGCCTTGCGCAGGCGGCGGATGTGCACGTCGACCGTGCGCTCCTCGACGAACACATGATCGCCCCACACGTGGTCGAGGAGCTGCGAGCGGCTGTGCACCCGCTCCGGATGCGTCATCAGGAAGCGCAGCAGGCGGAACTCGGTGGGACCGAGCTCGAGGTTGCGGCCCTTCGCGGCGACGCGGTGGGTCGCCGGATCGAGCCGCAGCCCGCCGATCTCGGTCGGCTCGTCGGAGAGCTGCGGCGCACGCCGGCGCAGCACCGCGCGGATGCGCGCGATGAGCTCGCGCGGCGAGAACGGCTTGGTGACGTAATCGTCAGCGCCCGCCTCGAGCCCGGCGACCTTGTCGTGCTCCTCGCCGCGGGCGGTGAGGATGATGATCGGCACCTGCTTGGTGCGCTCGTCCTGGCGCATCTGGCGCGCGAACGCGAGACCCGACTGGCCGGGCAGCATCCAATCGAGCAGGACCAGGTCGGGCAACGCGTGGCGGACGAGCTGTGTCGCCTGCTCGGCGTCGCGTGCGCGCAGCACGTGGTGGCCGGCGTGCTCGAGGTTGACCGCCACGAGCTCCTGGATGGCGGGCTCGTCCTCGACGACTAGAATGTTGGCGGGCATGCCAAGTCCTTGACGGGAAATCGCTCGCCGCCATTCTATGGCGGTTTGATGACAATTTCGTGACCGGGGCGCCGACACGCGGCCGCGCGCGGTCGGCTATGATTGCCGCCGCTGCCCCCTGTCTGGGCGCCACGGATGCCATCGATGGACAAGGACGCGCCGACCCCCACCGAGATCAAGCTGCACCAGAAGTCGCGGGTCATGGAGGTCCATTTCTCCGACGGCCGCGAGTTCCGGATGCCCTACGAGTTCCTGCGGGTCTATTCGCCCTCCGCCGAGGTGCGCGGTCACGGCCCGGGGCAGGAGGTGTTGCAGGTGGGCAAGCGCGACGTCGACATCACATCACTCGAGCCGGTCGGCTCCTACGCAGTGCAGCCGACTTTCTCCGACGGCCACGACACTGGCATCTACTCGTGGGACTACCTCTACGGGCTCGGTGCGAACCAGGACGAGCTCTGGCGCGAGTACCTGCGCCGCCTGGAGGCCGCCGGGGCAAGCCGCGATGCGGGCGCGAGCCCGGTGCCGGCCGGACCGCAGCGCAGCCATCGTCACTGAACCCCGGCACCGGGCGAGAACGGACCCAGCATGATCGACCTGTACTACGCGCCGACGGCGAACGGCTGGCGCGCCGCACTCGCCCTCGAGGAGACCGGACTTGCGTTCCGGCGGCACAAGCTCGACCTCGCCAAGGGCGACCAGACGACGCCCGAGTTCACGGCGCTGAACCCGCTGCAGTCGATCCCGGTGATCCGCGACGAGGACGGCCCCGGCGGCAAGCCGCTCGTGCTGACGCAATCGGTCGCGATCATGCTGTACGTCGCCGAGAAGGCCGGCAAGCTGATCCCGACCGACGCGCTCGCGCGCGCGCAGGCGCTCGAGTGGCTGCTGTTCGTGGCGAGCGACGTCGCGATGACGAGCGGCGTGCTCTTCCAGCTCACGCTCGTCAAACCCGCGCCGGACCCGACGTGCGCCGCGCACTTCGAGCGGCGGCTGGCGCGGTTTTTCGCCGCGTGCGACGCGCGGCTCGCCGAGCGCGACTATCTGGCAGGCGAGCTCACCGTGGCCGACCTCGCGCTCTACCCGAACGCTTCCGCACGCCGCGCGATCATCGACAAGCACGGCCCGATGCCGCACCTCGCGCGCTGGTTCGACCGCATGAGCGCGCGCCCCGCGGTGGTGCGCGCGATGCAGGCGTGAGCGGCGCGATGGGCGACACCGACTTCGGCTTCGAGCGCGTCCGCGAGGACGAGAAAGCCGGCCGCGTCGCCGGCGTGTTCGACTCGGTCGCGACCCGCTACGATCTGATGAACGACCTGATGTCGGGCGGCCTGCACCGGCTGTGGAAGGCGTTCGCGATCGGCAAGAGCGGCGTGCGGGCGGGCAGCCGCGTGCTCGACGTGGCGGGCGGCAGCGGCGATCTCGCGCGCGCGTTCGCCGAGCGCGCGGGCCCGACGGGCGAGGTGTGGCTCACCGACATCAACCGCGCAATGCTCGCCGTCGGCCGCGACCGGCTGCTCGACGCCGGCGCGGTGATTCCGGTGGCGCTGTGCGACGCCGAGCGCCTGCCCTTCCCGTCCGACCATTTCGACTGCGTGAGCGTCGCGTTCGGCCTGCGCAACATGACCCGCAAGGAGATGGCGCTCGGCGAGATGCGCCGCGTGCTGCGGCCCGGCGGCCGGCTGCTCGTGCTGGAGTTCTCGAAGGTGTGGCGGCCGCTCGCCCCGGTCTACGACTGGTATTCTTTCAAGGTACTGCCCTGGCTCGGCCAGCGGGTGACGAGCGATGCGGCCGCCTACCGCTACCTGGCGGAGTCGATCCGGATGCACCCGGACCAGGAGGCGTTGCGCGCGCTCATGGAACAAGCCGGGCTGGAAGACGTCGAATACTGGAATCTCGCCGCCGGTGTCGTGGCGCTGCACCGCGGCTTCAAGTACTGAACCGAGCGCCTGGATGGGTGGAGGCACCAGGATGAAAAGCGTTTTGGCGGCCGTGTTCGCCGCCGTGATGGTGATCGGATTGTTCCCGGCGGACGCCGAGGCGCGCCGGCTGGGCGGCGCAAGGAACCTGGGGGCGCAGCGCCAGGCGCTGCCGCCGCAGAAGCCCGCCGCGCCGGCTGCCTCGCAGGCGCCCGCTGCGGCCGCGGGCGCCCCTGCCGCCGCCAAGGCTGGCGCCGGTCGCTGGCTCGCACCCCTCGCCGGGCTTGCCGCGGGGCTGGGGCTCGCCTATCTCTTTGGCGAGCAGCTCGGCACGATCGTGCTGGCGATCCTGCTCGGATTGGCGGTCGTGCTCGCGCTCGGCCTGGTGATGCGCGCGCTCGGGCGGGGCCAAGCGCAAGGCGCGCCACGCGGCCTGCAGTATGCCGGGCTCGGCAACGAGACCGTCGCCGCGCCGCCGCCGTCGCAGCTGCCGGCGGGCGGGGCGTTGCCCGAGGTCCCCGCGCAGAGCGCGCCGAGCATCCCGGCCGGGTTCGACGTGCCGGGCTTTCTCCGCCAGGCGAAGAAGAGCTTCATCGCGCTGCAGGCGGCCAACGACCGCGGCGACCTGGAGTCGATCCGCGATCTGGTCACCGACGAGCTGTTCGACGATCTCGCCCACGACGTGGCCGCACGCAAGGCCGCGAGTCAGGCGACCGACGTCGTCACCCTCGACGCGCAGCTGCTCGAGGTGACGACCGAGGCCGGCGCGCACTGGGCGAGCATCCGGTTCTCCGGGATGCTGCGCGAGGACGCGGGCGGCGCCCCGGTGCCGTTCGAGGAGGTGTGGAACCTGCAGAAGCCGGAGAAGGGCGGCACCGGCTGGCTGCTCGCGGGGATCCAGCAGGTGAACTGACCCGCACCCCGCCGCCCCGTCGAAGGCCGCCCGCGGGCGGCCTTTGCATTTCTCGTCGCCGCCTTTCCAAGACGGCGTGCCGACGGCGGCGGGGCGGCTCGCGCGAAGCGCCATCCCCGCCCGTCCAAGGCGGGGTGCCGGCGAAGCCGGCGGGGTGGTTGCGGCGCCCGCACCCCCTTCCAGGCGCGTGCTCTCGCGCGACCGCACCACCCCGGCCGCTCGCGCGGCCACCCTCGTCGAAGAGGAGGGGATAGACCCGGCGTCCTATAATGGCTGCTCTCGAGCAACCGAGAGCGCGAGGACCCCATGGCGCACACCTACGAGGAGCTCAAGAAGAAGAAAGTCGCCGAGCTGCGCGAGATCGCGAAGGGCCTCGAGCACGAAGCGGTCAAAGGCTACACCCAGCTCAACAAGGACCACCTGCTCAAGGCGCTGTGCACGGCGCTCGGCATCGACGCGCACGCGCACCATCACGCCGAGGGCATCGACAAGCAGAAGGTCAAGGGCAGGATTCAGGCGCTCAAGCAGACGCGCGACGAGATCCTCGCCTCGGGCGGCCGCGACGGGCTGCACGCGGTGCTGCGGGAGATCCACGGCCTCAAGCGCGCGCTGCGTCGCGCGACGGTCTGAGCGCCGTGCGGGGGCGCGCGCCAAGCGGGGGCCTGCCGCAATGAGAGTGTTCGAGACGGTCGCCGACCTCGTCGGGCACACGCCGCTCGTGCGGCTGAACCGCGTCGTCGACCCGGGGATGGCGACGGTCTACGCGAAGCTCGAATACCTGAACCCAACCGGCTCGGTGAAGGACCGCATCGCCGTGAACATCGTCCGGCGCGCGGAGGAAGCCGGTCTGCTCAAGCCCGGCGCGACGCTCGTCGAGAGCACCTCGGGCAACACCGGGCTCGGGCTGGCGATGATCGCGAGCGTGCGCGGCTACCGCTGCATCTGCACGATGCCGGACAAGATGAGCAAGGAGAAGATCGACATGCTCAAGGCGTTCGGCGCGGAGGTGGTCGTCACCCGCACCGATCTGCCGCACGACCATCCCGAGAGCTACGTGGAAGTCGCCAAGCGCATCGCGCGCGAGACGCCGGGCGCGTTCTACACCGATCAGTACGCCAACCCGACCAACCCGGAGGCGCACTACCTCACCACCGGTCCGGAGATCTGGGAGGACACCGGCGGGGCGATCGACTGCCTGGCGGGCGGGATCGGCACCGGCGGCACGATCTCGGGCGCGGGGCGGTATCTCAAGGAGAAGGCGGCCGCCGCCGGGCGCAGCGTGCGCGTCGTGTGCCCGGATCCGGCGGGCAGCATCTACCACGACATGTACTACAAGGGCGTCGCGCCGCAGCCCTCGATCTACCGCGTGGAGGGCATCGGGCACGATTTCATGGTGAGCACGCTCGACTTCTCGGTGATCGACGAGGTGCTCGAGGTGTCCGACCGCGACTCGTTCCTGCTCGCGCGCCGGCTCACGCGCGAGGAAGGCATCTTCTCGGGCGGCTCGGCAGGCACCGCGCTCTTCGGCGCGCTGAAGGCCGCGCGCGAGCTCGGGCCCGGCAAGACCGTCGTCGTGATCATCCCGGACTCGGGCGGGCGCTATCTGAGCAAGCTCTACGACGAAGCGTGGATGAAGGACATGGGGTTCCTCGGGCCTGCCGACCGGCTCGGCACCGTGCGCGAGGTCCTGCGCTTGAAGGGCGGCGCGGTGGAGTTCGCCGAGGCGCACGAGACGATCGGCCACGTCGCCGGCCGCATGTCCGCGCTCGGCATCTCGCAGATGCCGGTCAAGCCGGCGGAGGCGGGTGCGGCGCTGCGCATGATCCACGAACTCGACATTTTGCAGGGTCTGGTGAGCGGACGCTGCCGCACCGGCGATCCGGTCACCTGCGTCGCGAAGCCGCTCGAGGGCGGCGTCGGGCTCGACGACCCGCTCACCCGGGTGCAGGCGGTGTTCGACGCGCACAACGTGGCGGTGGCGCTCGATCGCGACGAGGTCGTCGGGATCATCAGCAAGATCGACGTGGTGCAGTTCCTCGCCGCGCGCAGCAAGTGATCGGGCCGATGCTCGACCGACCCGTGATCGCGTTGCTCGCCCGGCTGATCGACCGCGAGCAGTGGGCCCGCGAGCGTCTCGCCCCGTTCGCCGGCCGCCACGCCCGCTTCCGGCTTGCGCCGCTGCCCGACCTGGTGATCGAGGTGCTGGAGTCCGGCCGCATCGGCCCGGGCAGCACGGCCGCCGAGGCGGCCGTCACGCTCACCCTCGCGCCGGGCGCGCTGCCGCTCGTGCTGGCGCGCCGCGAGGCGGCGCTCGGCGCGGTGCAGATCGACGGCGACACCGAGCTCGCGCGCGCGATCGAGTTCCTGTTCCGCAACCTGCGCTGGGACGTCGAGGAGGATCTGTCGCGCGTGCTCGGCGATGCGGCCGCGCATCGGATCGGCGAGTCGGCGCGTGCGTTCGGCGCGTGGCAGCGCGCGGCGGCGACGCGGCTCGGCGAGAACGTCGCCGAGTACCTGAAGGAGGAGGCGGGGCTGCTCGTGCATCCGTACGAGCTCGAGCGCTTCGGCCGCGAGGTCGAGGACGTGCGCGATGCGGTCGAGCGCCTCGAGCAGCGCATCGCGCGCCTCGCCGCGAGGTGAGCGCGAAGCGGGAAAGGTTCTGTCATCCCCGCGAAAGCGGGGATCCAGTAAGCTCTTGCACGGTGAGGGCCTGGATTTGCGCTTGCGCGGGAATGACGGAATCTCGGTCATCCCCGCGAACGCGGGGATCCAGCAGGCGCCGATTCTGGATTCCGCTTGCGCGGGAATGACAACCTGCAGAGCCGAGAACGATGTCCGAGTCCCAAAGCAAGCGCCGGCACGGCTTCGCCACCCGCGTGATCCACGCCGGCCAGCAGCCGGATCCGTCGACCGGCGCGATCATGACGCCGATCTACGCCAGCTCGACCTACGTGCAGGAGAGCCCGGGGCGCCACCGCGGCTTCGACTACGCGCGCACCCGCAACCCGACCCGCGACGCGCTCGAGGCGTGCGTGGCCGACCTCGAGAACGGCTTCGCCGGCTTCGCGTTCGCCTCCGGCATGGCCGCGATGGGCACCGTGCTCGAGCTGCTCGACTCGGGCTCGCACGTCGTCGCCATGCACGACCTCTACGGCGGCAGCTACCGCCTGTTCGAGAACGTGCGCCGGCGCTCGGCGGGGCTCGAGTTCAGCTTCGTCGACCTGTCCGATGCGGCGCGCCTGGAGCCCGCGCTGCGGCCGAACACGCGCATGGTGTGGGTCGAGTCGCCGACCAATCCGCTGCTCAAGCTCGTCGACCTCGGCGCGATCGCCGGCATCGCACGCCGCCGCGGACTGCTGACGGTGTGCGACAACACGTTCGCCTCGCCGTGGGTCCAGCGCCCGCTCGACCACGGCTTCGACATCGTGCTGCACTCGACCACCAAGTACATGAACGGCCACTCGGACGTGATCGGGGGCGTCGCGGTGATCCGCGAGGACCAGGCGCTGCGCGACCGCCTCGCGTACCTGCAGAACGCGATCGGCGGCGTGCCCGGGCCGTTCGACGCGTTTCTCACGCTGCGCGGCCTGAAGACACTCGCGCTGCGCATGGAGCGGCATTGCGTGAACGCGCTCGCGGTGGCCGAGTTCCTCGAGGCGCATCCGCGGGTCGCGCGCGTGCACTACCCGGGGCTCGCGAGCCACCCGCAGAAGGCGCTCGCCGACCGGCAGATGCAGGGCCGCTACGGCGGCATGGTCACCGCGGTGCTGAAGGGCGGGCTCGACGCCTCGCGCCGCTTCCTCGAGCGCTGCCGGCTCTTCGCGCTCGCCGAGAGCCTGGGCGGCGTCGAGAGCCTGGTCGAGCACCCGGCGATCATGACGCATGCGTCGCTGCCGGCGAAGGTGCGCGCCGAGCTCGGCATCGACGACGGGCTCGTGCGCCTGTCGGTAGGGATCGAGGACGCGGACGACCTCCTCGCCGAGCTCGCCGACGCGCTCGGCTGAGGCGGGCGCGCTCTCCGCCCGCGATGACGCCCCGACCCGCCGCCGTCCCGCCGACCGCGCGCGAGACGAGCGAAGCGCTCGCGCTCCTCGCCCTGACGGCGGTCGCGCTCATCGTCTCCGGCATCGGCCCGCGCGATCGCGGCACCTGGCTCCTCGAGGTCGCGCCGGTCGTGATCGCCGCGCCGCTGCTCTTCTTCACGTGGCGGCCGTTCCGGCTCACCCCGCTCGCCTACCGGCTGGTCTTCCTGCACGCGCTCGTCCTCATGCTCGGCGGGCACTACACCTATGCCCACGTGCCGCTCGGCTTCTGGCTGCAGGAGCTCTTCGAGCTTGCGCGCAATCCCTACGACCGCGTCGGCCATCTCGCGCAGGGGTTCGTCCCGGCGATCGTCGCGCGCGAGATCCTGCTGCGCGCGACGCCGCTCCGTCCGGGCAAGATGCTCTTCTTCCTCGTGCTGTGCGTGTGCCTGGCGGTGAGCGCGTTCTACGAGATGATCGAGTGGTGGGCGGCCGTGCTCTTCGGCGAGGGCGCGCACGAGTTCCTCGGCACGCAGGGCGACGAGTGGGACACGCAGTGGGACATGTTTCTCGCGCTCGTCGGCGCGGCCGCCGCGCAGCTCCTGCTCGCGCGCGTGCACGACCGGCAGCTCGCGGCGCTGCGCGCACGCTGAACGCGCGATTCATCGGGAGCCCCGCGGCCACGCGCTGAGCGCGCTCGGTGCCCGTGCGCGAGATGGCGGAGGCGCGGGAAGCGGCCGAGGCGCTCTACCAGCGGGCCCGTGCCGCCGGCAACCGTGCGGCCCGCGTCGCTCTGCAGCGCCTCGATCGCTAAGCGGCGCGGCGTCCTGCAGCCGGTGATCGACCAGGACCCCTTCTACGACATGGCCGCGCAGAGCGATCCGCCGCCGGGATCTCCGTAGGGATCCTCACAGCGGGGCGCGCATCTCCCGGGCGATAATGGGCGCTCCTGCAGAAAAAGAACTCCGACCGCGTGCTCCGCCTGCTGCGCCTCGCCAAGATCGCCGCCGTCGCCTACCGCTTCGGCCTGGACGAGTTCTTCGCGCCGATCGACGCGCCGGTCGGCGCCGCAGCGCGCTTCTTCGGGCGCGCGTTTGCCTTGCGCAGGCTCGGCGAGCCGCGCGCTGCGCGCCTGCGCCGCGCGCTCGAGACGCTGGGGCCGATCTTCGTCAAGTTCGGCCAGGTGCTCTCGACGCGCCGCGATCTCCTGCCGCCCGACATCGCCGAGGAGCTCGCGAAGCTCCAGGACCAGGTGCCGCCGTTCCCCTCGGCGCAGGCGGTCGACGCGATCGAGCGCGCGTTCAAGCGCAGGATCGACGCCGTCTTCGGCACCTTCGAGCCCGCACCCGTCGCGAGCGCGTCCATCGCCCAGGTGCACCTCGCGACGCTGCCCGACGGGCGCGAGGTCGCGGTGAAGGTGCTGCGCCCGGGGATGTGGCCCGCGATCCGGCGCGACCTCGCGCTGATGGACACCGGCGCCTGGCTCGTCGAGCGGCTGTGGGGCGAGGGCCGGCGGCTGCGGCCACGGGCGGTGGTGGCCGAGTTCGCGCGCCATCTCGACGAGGAGCTCGACCTCATGCGCGAGGCGGCGAACGCGAGCCAGCTCCGGCGCAACTTCGCGGATTCCCCGCTCCTGTTCGTGCCCGAAGTCTACTGGGACTGGTGCGCGACGAGCGTGATGACGATGGAGCGCATCCACGGCACGCCGATCAGCCGCGTGGACGAGCTCCGCCGGCAGGGCGTGGACATCCCGCGCCTCGCGCGAAACGGCGTGGAGATCTTCTTCACCCAGGTGCTGCGCGACGGCTTCTTCCACGCCGACATGCACCCGGGCAACATCTTCGTGTCGCCCGCGGGCCGATACATCGCAGTCGATTTCGGCATCATGGGCACGCTCGGCGACGACGACAAGCGCTTCGTCGCCGACGTCTTTCTCGGCTTCTTCCAGCGCGACTACCGGCGCGTGGCGCAGGCGCTGCTGGAGAGCGGCTGGGCGCCGGAGACCACACACCGCGCGAGCTTCGAGGGTGCGATCCGCGCGGTGTGCGAGCCCTTCTTCGACCGGCCGCTCGCCGAGATCTCGTTCGGGCGGGCGTTGCTGCGCCTGTTCGAGACCTCGCGCCGCTACCAGCTCGTCATGCAGCCGCAGCTCGTGATGCTGCAGAAGACGCTGCTCAACATCGAGGGTCTCGGGCGCCAGCTCGACCCGCAGCTCAACCTCTGGGAGACCGCCAAGCCGTTCCTCGAGCGCTGGATGGACGACCAGATCGGCTTCGGCGCCCTGCGTCGCGGCCTCGAGGCCGAGGCGCCGCAGTGGGCGCACCTCGCGCCGCAGCTGCCGCGCCTGCTGCACGAAGCGCTCGCCGCGCGCGCGGAGGGCCCGACCGCCCGCACGCGGGCGCGCATCGCGGACGAGGAGCGCGGCACGCGCAGGTGGCTCGTCGCCGCGGTGGCACTGCTCGGCGCACTGCTCATCGTCGAGGCCGTGCGCTGGCTCGGTTGACGCCGCGCAGCCGCCGCCGAGCCGGGCGCGCACGGCGGCCACGAAGTCGAGGAGGTCCCCGAGCCGGCGCTCGATGATGTCTCTGACGATGCGCAGATCGACGGCCTCGTAGCCGAGGACCATCACGTTTCGGAAGCCGGCGATGTCGCGCATGTTCGCCGCAAGCGGACGATCCACCGGACGCCCGAGATACTGCTCCAGCTCGCCACCGAGCCGAAGCCCCGAGCCGGGGAGGGTCGGCGGCGGGTCGTGCTCGAAGAGCACGGCGACGTCGACGTCGCTCGCAGCGCGCGCGGTCCCGCGCGCCGCGCTGCCAAAGAGATCGGCGCAGACCACACCCTCGGGATGGGCGTCGAACTACTCGCGCAAGCGCTCGGCCAGGGTCACCGCGGCCATGATTTCTGAGCGTACCGCAACCGGGCGATCCCGGTGCCACTCGTCGGCCCGATCTGGCCCGTCCCCGGCCTTCTCCGACCAGCGGTCCGGGATCGCACGCGCCCAGGGTTGCCCGCGCCGCCACCGCGCTCGTGCTTTCACCGCCACGCGACGAATTCAAGATCGGCCGCGCGCAGACCGGCTGCGTGCGCCAGTTGGTTGACCGGAATCGCGTAACACCAAAGTCGTATTTTCAGTCCCGGCAGGGCGTCGAATACTCGCGCGGTGATCGCCCGGCGTCCGGCGATGAAGCGGGAGCAAGGAAGCTATGCTAGCAACCGACCATTACCGCCGCACGATGCAGCTCGTCGTCGTGCTGGCGCTCGTCGCTGCCGCGGCGGCCCCTGGCGCGGCGCTCGCGCAGCCCGCAGGGATCGAACCGGAAGCCGAGCGGCTGCTGAAGGCCTCGACCGCCTTTCTCGCCGCCCAGCAGCAGTTCAGCGCGGACACGCGCAGCACGATCGAGATCGTGACCGAATGGGGCCAGAAGCTGCAGTTCGATCACGCAGTGACCATGGCGGTCAAGCGCCCGAACAAGCTGTGGGCTGCGCGCGTCGGCGACCTCGTCGATCAGGTCTTCTACTACGAAGGGAAGTCGCTCACCCTGCACAACCCCAGCGAGAAGTACTACGCCACCGTCGCCGCGCCGGGCACCCTCGAGGAGATGCTCGACTTCGCGCGGGAGAAGCTGGATATCGTCGCCCCCGCGGGAGACTTTCTCTACAAGAATGCGTACGAAATCCTGACGCAGGACGCGACGAGCGGCTTCGTGGTCGGCAAGGGCGTCGTGGAGGGGGTGCGCTGCGATCATCTCGCCTTCCGCGCGCCCGACGTCGACTGGCAGATCTGGATCCAGGAAGGCAGCCGGCCGCTGCCGCGGAAGATCGTGATCACCACCCGCGACGTGCTGAATGCGCCGCAGTTCGCGGTCGTCATCCGGAGGTGGGACCTCGCCCCGAAGCTTGCCGATGCCAAGTTCAGGTTTACGCCGCCGAAGGACGCGAAGCGGGTCGAGTTTCTGCCCGCCGGCAGCCGCTGAGCACCGAGGAGTCCCTATGAGGAGAACACTCAAGCCGTTCGCGCTCGGCGCGGCCGCGTCGTTCCTGCTGCTCGCCGATTTTCCGACCGAGGCGCCGCCCGGGCTGCGGCTCGCGCGCGAGGCTGTCGCCGTCGTGGGCGCGCCTTTGACGCCGGTCTCATACGCGGGAGTCGCGCGGCGCACGACGCGGCGCACCGTCGCGGTCACCAGCACCGCGGCGGCGGCTTCCGCGGCGACCGTTACGGCGGCGTCGCAGCAACCTCAGCAACAACCGCCCCAGGCCGCCCCACCTCCGGCACCGCCGTCCGGCTCGCTCCCGGTCGGAACGGTCGTCTCGGCGCTGCCGCCCGGATGCGTGTCGGCACCGATCGGCGGTGTCGAGTACTACCTCTGCAGCGGCACGTACTACCGCCCCGCGTTCCAGGGCAACAACCTGGTGTACGTCGTCCAGAAGCCGTGATTCGCGCGAACGCGTCCGCAACCGCGTGACGTGCGATTGCGGTCTGATCAAACTCGAAGGAAACGGTCCGGTCATGAAGCACGCAACGATTGCCCTCCTCGTCGCGGCGGGAATCGCCGCTGCGCCCGCCCTGGCGCAACCGTCCGGCGTCACCGCTGGCGCCGGCCGGCTCGACCGCACGGTGCTGCCGATTCCCGAGCCGAAGCGGCCGGTGTACAAGGAGATCGATGCGCGAAAGGCGAAGGCGCCCGCGCGCGTCGAAATCAAGGCGCCCGCCGGCGCGCCGAACGTCGTCATCGTGCTGATCGACGACATGGGTTTCGGCGTGCCCTCGTCGTTCGGCGGTCCCGTAGCGATGCCGACACTGGACGGGCTCGCGAAGCAGGGCCTGCGCTACAACAACTTCCACACGACCGCGCTCTGCTCGCCGACGCGCGCCGCGCTGAAGGCCGGCCGCAACCATCACACCGTCAACATGGGATTCATCACCGAGATGGCCACGGGCTTCCCGGGCAACACCGGCCAGATTCCGAACGCGACGGCCCCGCTGGCGGAGATGCTGCGCCTCAACGGCTACAGCACGGCCGCGTTCGGCAAGTGGCACGAGACGCCGGCCTGGGAGGTCAGTGTTTCCGGCCGCTTCGACCGCTGGCCGACGCGGCAGGGCTTCGACAAGTTCTACGGCTTCATCGGCGGCGAGACCAACCAGTGGGCACCCTTCCTCTATGACGGGGTGACGCAGGTCGAGCTGCCGAATGATCCGAACTACCACTTCATGACCGACATGACGGACAAGGCGGTCGCCTGGATCAAGTACCAGAAGGCGCTGACGCCGGACAAGCCCGCGTTCGTCTACTTCGCGCCGGGGGCGACGCACGCGCCGCACCACGTGCCGAAGGAGTGGATCGCCAAGTGGAAAGGCAAGTTCGACCAGGGATGGGACAAGCTGCGCGAGCAGACACTCGCCCGCCAGATCGAGATGGGCGTCGTGCCGCCGGGGACGAAGCTCGCGCCGAGGCCGGCGGCGATCAAGGACTGGGACGCGTTGTCCGCCGACGAGAAGCGCCTGTTCGCGCGCCAGGCGGAGGTCTTCGCCGCCTTCGCGGAGCACACCGACCACGAGATCGGCCGCATGCTCAAGGCCTTCGAGGAGGTCGGCCAGGTCGACAACACGCTCGTGTTCTACATCGCCGGCGACAACGGCACCAGCGGCGAAGGCGGCCAGAACGGCATGTTCAACGAGTACACCTACTTCAACGGCGTGCAGGAGAAGGTCGAGGACATGCTGAAGCGTATCGACCAGTGGGGCGGACCGGAGACCTACCCGCACATGGCCGCAGGCTGGGCGGTCGCGCTCGACGCGCCGTTCGGCTGGATGAAGCAGATCCCGTCGGACTTCGGCGGCACTCGCAACGGCATGGTCGTGAGCTGGCCGAAGGGCATCAAGGCCAGGAACGAGATTCGTACCCAGTTCGGCCACGTGATCGACGTGGCACCGACGATCCTGCAGGCGATCGGCCTGCCGGAACCGAAGGTCGTCAACGGCGTGAAGCAGATCCCGATCGAGGGCACGAGCCTCGTGTACTCGTTCGAGAATGCGAAGGCGAAGGAGCGCCACACTACGCAGTATTTCGAGATCGCCGGCAATCGCGCGATCTACCACGACGGCTGGTATGCGCGCACGATTCACCGGGCGCCGTGGGAGCCCAAGGGCCGCCATCCGCTCGACAAGGACGTGTGGGAGCTCTACGACGTGCGCGCCGACTTCAGCCTGGCGAACGACGTTGCCGCGAAGAATCCCAAGAAGCTGGCGGAGCTGCAGGCGCGATTCCTGAAGGAGGCCGCCAAGTATCACGTCCTTCCGATGGACGACCGAGTGTTCGAGCGCCTCGATGCGAAGGCCGTCGGCCGTCCGGACCTCATGGGCGGGCGCACCTCGCTCACGCTGGCCGAGGGCATTACCGGCCTGATGGAGAGCGTCTTCATCAACGTGAAGAACCGTTCGAAGACGATCACCGCCGAGATCGAGGCGCCCGCGGGCGGCGCGAACGGCACGATCCTCGCACAGGGCGGGCGCTTCGGCGGCTGGTCGCTGTACGTCAAGGACGGCGTGCCCGCTTACGACTACGTTTTCCTCGGCCTGCAGCGCACCACGATCGCTGCTGCGAAGGCACTCGCGCCCGGCAAGAACGCCATCCGCTTCGACTTCGCCTATGACGGCGGCGGCCCCGGCAAGGGCGGAATGGGGACCCTGTTCGTGAACGGGGAGAAGGTTGCAGAGGGGAAGATCCCCCATACCCAGGCGGGCATCTTCTCGGCGGACGAGACCGCCGACGTCGGCATCGACCTCGGCACGCCAGTGGTCGAGACCATCGGGTCGGAGGCGAAGTCGCGCTTCACGGGCCGGATCCCGAAGGTGACCGTGGAGGTGCGTGCCCCGGCCCCGCCCGACAAGGCGGCGGGCGAGGGGGCCGCGAAGGAAGCACAACGCAAGGTCGAGGAAGTTTCCGCGGCTCCCTCCGTGCCGCCTTCGATCGAGGCCGCAAGCGTCGCGGCATATCAACCCGGCGTGGCCGGGGGCGTTCTCTCCGACACGATCGAGCTGAGCGCCGCGGTGACGGCCATCGACAAGGTGAAGAGGGAGGCGACGCTGAAGCGGCCGGACGGGACCACAGTTACCGTCAAGGTCGGGCCCGAAGCGGTCAACTTCGACCAGGTCGAGGTCGGGGACATGGTCCACGCAACCCTGACGCGCGAGCTCGTGGCGTTTGTGGCGGGCAAGGACGCGCCCGTGCGCGACGAAGCAGCCGCCGTGGCGGCGCGCGCGAAGAAGGGCGAGCGCCCGGGTGGACTGGTCGCACAGACCGTGCAGAGGGTCGGCACCGTCGTGGAAATGGACCACTGGAAACGCCGCGTGACGCTCAAGTTCGAGGACGGCTCGACCGAGACCTTTCCCGTGCGCCCCGACGTGAACATGAGAGCCCACCGGGTCGGCGAGAAAGTCGTCTTCCAGGCCACCGAGACGATTGCCATCGATGTCAGGAAGCGCTGACGCGAGCCGGAGAAATCGAATGCGCCAGCAGCGGCTGACCGTCTTCTCATCGCGCGGTGCAACCGCCGTCGCGATGGCATTCAGTGCCGCTGCTCGGGTGGCAGGGCCGGCGCGCGCCGGTGGGCTGATCGCCTACGAGGTCGGCACGGCCGACGTCGGCCTCGCCTCGGCCGGCTATAACGTGCGGGCGCAAGACCCCTCGACGGTGTTCACCAACCCGGCGGGGATGACACGACTCGACGGCACGCAGCTCCTGGTGTCGGGCCAGCTGCTTGACGGCAACACCAAGTTCTCGATCGGCCCGGGCACCTCCGCGGCGCTCGGCGGCAGCGACGGCGGCCGTGCGGTCGGGTCGGACGGACTACAGCGGTTCTGAGACCCCGACCGACATACCCAACGAGTCGGAGTAGGAATGACCATTGCTGATCACCCCTCCACGGATCCGGACGAGCGGCTTTCCCGCATCCGGCTCTTGCCTCAGGTGATGACGCCAAAGCGACGTAGAGGATAGGGATGGCACACGCGCGCAACGGGCAGCCAACGCCGGAGCAGGCGCCGCATGCGCTCCCAGCGCACCCGGCCGCGCTGGCTGCGCCGGCACAGCGCGCGATGCCAGAGTCGACCGACGTGGAACCGGAACAGATGCAGCGCCGGGCTGTTCATGGGAACCCCGTAATAGCGGAAGTGCCCATCGACGACCGCGCTCAACCATTGACCCTGCGCAGGGATGGGCGCATGCATGCGTCGCCGCAACTCGGCTTTCACCTCGCGCAGCTTCGCCTGCAGGCGCTTGCGCATCGTCTGCCGCAGCACCGTGAAGCGTCCATTGCTTCGTTTGGTCGCGCAGATATGCGTGAAGCCAAGGAAGTTGAACGTCTCGGGCTTCCCGAGCCCCTTGCGTGCACGGCGCTCGGCCGCATACGGGCCGAACTCCAGCAGCCGGGTCTTCTCCGGATGCAGCTCAAGCGCGAACTTGGCCAACCGCTCGGCCAGTGCCCCGCGGAACCGCTCGGCATCGGACTTCACCTGGAAGCCGAGCGCAATGTCGTCGGCGTATCGCACGACGATCATCTCGCCGCGCGCATGCGTTCGGCGCCACGCCCGCACCCACAGGTCGAACGCGTAGTGGAGGTAGATGTTGGCCAGGAGCGGCGATGCACTGCCCCCCTGGGGCGTACCCACCTCCGTACGCATGCGCTTGCCATCCTCCAGCACGCCGGCGTTCAGCCACTTCTGGATGAGCCGCACGACGCGCCGATCCGCGATGCGGTGCTCGATGAACTTCACCAGCCACCCGTGATCGATCGAATCGAAGAAGCCACGGATGTCCACATCGAGTACCCAGTTCACCGGCCTCGTGAGCAGGCCCACGTACAACGCATCCAGGCAATTGTGCTGGCTGCGCCCGGGGCGAAACCCGTACGAGAAGCCGAGGAAGTCCGTCTCGTAGATGGCGTTCAGCACCTCGACGGCGGCCCGCTGGACGAGCTTGTCCTCCAGCGCCGTCACCCCAGGCGGGCGTTGCCCGCCGCCGTCTTTGGCGATGTACACCCGACGCACCGGCCTTGCCCGGTACGCGCCCCGCTGGAGCCGCTCCGAGAGGTCCTGAAGATGCTCCTCCAGTGCCTCGCCGTAGTGACGCCAGGTCTCGCCGTCCACACCCGGGGCGGCTTCCTTCTTCAAGCCGAAGTAGGCCGTGCGCAGCGTGTCGAGGCTGTAGACATGGTGCAGGAGCGCGGTGAACCGCATCGTCCTGTCCTTCTTTGCCGCTTGACGTACCCGCTCGAGTGCACTGCGCACGCCTTCCCGGCTTTGCATCCGGAGCGTGTTTTGCTCTGGCAGGTTCCCTTTGGCCAGACCCCTTCCTCCATCCCCTCCGCGGCCGGTCGCCCGGCCTTGTTCGGGGACTTCGTCGGTACTGCGGATCTGTCCGACTTCCCTTGTCCGTTCATCATCGGCGTACGTCGATCGACTTCCCGACACGGCCCGCTGTTCTGGGCGAACAAGGGATCTCCCGGCTCCCGCGCAAGGTGTTTCCGTACGTGCACGGGGTCTGTGACCGCGCAGGGTCCCGACGCATCTTGCGAGATCGATGCGCCGGATGTGGCCTTCCGCTTCTCCTTACAGCGTCGGCACCCCGGAGGAAGCTTCTTTCGCGGCTGAATACCCGGCCCGCACGTACCCCTGTCAACGCTTCGACGCCGCCCTTGTGGGCGACTCCGCATGACTCGGGGCCGGTGTGGGTCGCTACACCTTCACCGTGTAACTCTTTCATTTACAACACCTCGCCGGTTTAGCCGGCGCACAAGGAGGAGACACATGAATCGTCGTCACCTGTTGCTCGCCGCCGCATTGGCCATCGGATCGGCGGCGCCGGCCGCCGCCCAGCACTGGGGCTACAGCGGCGAGGCTGGCCCGCAGCACTGGGCGAAGATCGACGCCAAGTACGCGATGTGCGGGCTCGGCAGGAACCAGTCGCCGATCGACCTCGACGGCTTCGTCGAGGCCGACCTCCAGGCGCTTAAGCTCGGCTACAAGGCGGGCGCCGCCGAGATCGTCAACAACGGCCACACGATCCAGGTCAACTACGCGCAAGGCAGCATGCTCACCGTCAACGGGCGGAGCTTCGAGCTGAAGCAGTTCCACTTCCACGCGCCGAGCGAGAACCGCGTCGGCGGCAAGCGGTTTCCGCTCGAGGGGCATCTCGTGCACGCCGACTCGCAGGGCACCCTGGCGGTCGTGGCGGTGATGTTCCAGGAGGGCGCCGCGAACCCGCTGCTCGCCAAGCTGTGGCAGAAGATGCCGGCGAAGGCCGGCGGCAAGGCCGCGCTGCCGGACGGGCTGAGCGTCGCGCAGCTGCTGCCGGCCGACCGCGACTACTATCGCTTCAACGGGTCGCTCACCACGCCGCCGTGCTCCGAGGGGGTGTGGTGGCTCGTGATGAAGCAGCCGGTGAGCGTGTCGAAGGCGCAGGTCGAAAAGTTCTCGAAGACCCTGGGGTTCGCGAACAACCGGCCGACGCAGCCGATCAATGCACGCACCGTCCTGAAATGAGCGCGGAAGGAACATGCAATGAGCACCTCGATCAGGCGCAGGCTCGTTGCCTTGATGGCGGGCGCCGTGGCCGCGAGCGCCTCCGCGCTCCTGCATGGGCGCGACCGCGGCGTCAACCAGCCCGGCGCGGCCGGCAACACGCATCGGGATGTGGGGATCAACCAGCCGGGCGCGGCCGGGAACCGACGCCGTGTCCGGTGAAGCGGAGGTAACGTGGTAGGGATAGACATCCACATCCAGCGTTTTTCCCGACGGCGATCGCAAGCGCTCGCCGCGTGCGTGACGCTCGCCGTCGCGCTCCTGGCGGGCATCGCGCCCGCAGTGGCGCAGTCCGCGAAGTCGCCCGCGGCGGCGGAGATCGACCGCAACGTCGATGCCGCGCTGAAGAGCCTGTACGCGAAGACGCCGGCGGCAAAGACGCTCGCCCGCAAGGCGAAGGGGGTGCTGGTCTTCCCGAGCATCGTCAAGGGCGGGCTCATCGTCGGCGCTCAGTACGGCAAAGGCGCGCTGCGCAAGGGCGGCAAGACGGTGGCGTATTACGAAACGGTTTCCGCCTCGTACGGGCTGCAGGCCGGCGTGCAGAAGTTCGGCTATGCGCTCTTCTTCATGAACGACGCGGCGCTCGGCTATCTCGACCGCAGCGCCGGCTGGGAGATCGGGGTCGGTCCGAGCGTAGTCGTGGTCGACGCCGGCATGGCGAAGGCGCTCACGACGACGACGCTCAAGGACGACGTATACGCTTTCTTCTTCGACCAGAAGGGCCTGATGGCGGGTCTCGGCCTGCAGGGATCGAAGATCACCCGGTTCCATCCGTGATCGGCGAGCGATCTGCTCTACCGGAACGCCTACGACATCCTCATGCAGGACGTCACCGCGGGCTTCGTCGTCGGCAAGGGCGTCGTCGCCGGCGCGCGCTGCGACCATCTCGCCTTCCGCAAGCCCGACGTCGACTGGCAGATCTGGATGCGGGAGGGGCCGCGACCGCTGCCTTGCAAGTTCGTGATCACCTCGAAGCGGGTCGCGGGCATGCCTTCGTTCTCGGTGGTGATGACGGGGTGGAACACCGCGCCGAAGCTCGCGGGCGGCACCTTCACCTTCGCGCCGCCGAAGGATGCGAAGCGCATCGAGTTCCTCCCGCCCGCCGCCGCGGGCACGAAGTGAGCGCAGGAGACGAGGATGAGCACGTTCTCGAGACCCATGATGCTCGGCGGCATGCTCGCGTTGCTCTGGTGCGCGGATCTCGCTCCCGGAACGCCGTTCCGGGTCCAATGGGTCCCGAGCGCCGAGGCGATCGTCGGCGCCCCGCTGACGCCGGTGAGCTATGCGGGCGTGGCGCGGCGCACGACGCGCCGCGTGGTGGCGGTCGAAGCCACCGCGGTCACGGCCGCGTCGGCTTCGGCCGCCGCGGCGTCCCAGCAGCAGGCGCAGCAACAGCAGGCACAGCAGCAGCAAGCACAGCGGGCACCGTCGTGCCGGGCCTGCCGGCGGGCTGCACGCCGACGCCGATCAAGGGCGTCGAGTACTACAACTGCAGCGGCGTGTATTACCGGTCGGCGTTCCACGGCAACAATCTGGTGTACGTTGTGAGCCAGCCCTGAGCGGCGCTCGCGATCGCCAAGAACGCGCGCTCCGCCGTTCCGGTTCATGAAGTGCACGCAACCAGGGGGATCCAGGATGCAGCGCGAGATTGCAGTAACGTCGACCGGCGCCGCGGCGCGGGGCGCAGGAGTACGCCGCCGCCGGCACCGTTGCGCCGCGGCGCTGGCCGGCCTCGCGCTGCTCGCGCCCGTGCAGGCGATGGCGCAGGACCCGGCCGACCGCTGGACCTTCTCGGTGATGCCGTACCTGTGGCTGCCGAGCGTCGACGGCACGTTGAACTACGGCCCGCCCTCCGCGGGCGGCGCGACCGCCGAGGTGAGCGTCGACGCGAGCACGATCCTCGACAACCTCGCCTTCGCCATGATGATCGCCGGCGAGGCGCGCAAGGGCCGCTGGCTGGTCGGCACCGACGTGGTCTACCTCGACCTGCACAGCGGGGACAGCGCCGTGCGGAGCATCGACTTCAATCCCGGCACCGGACCGATCAACGTCGCCACCACCCAGCTCAACGCGGGGACCCAAAGCAAGCTGAAGGGGGTGGTGTGGACGCTGGTGGGCGGCTACGCCGCGGTCCAGGCGCCGCGGGCGAGCCTCGAAGCGATCGGCGGATTCCGCTACGTCGGCATCGAGGCGACGACCGACTGGCAGCTCACGGCGACGGTCACCGACCCGGGCGGCACCGTCACGTTCGCCCGCACGGGCAGCGCGAAGAAATCCGAGGACGTCTGGGCGGCGATCGTGGGCGCGAAGGGGCGCGTCAGGCTCGGCGATGGCCACTGGTTCGCGAACTACTACGTCGATCTGGGCGGCGCGTCTTCCACCTTCACTTGGCAGGCGATCGCCGGCGTCGGGTACGCGTTCAAGTGGGGCGAGGTCGTCTTTGACTACCGGTACCTCGCCTACAACCGGAGCGGCGACAAGCTGATCGACAAGCTAACGTTCGGCGGCTTCGGGCTCGGCGTGAACTTCAGGTTCTGAGCCGGCGGCGCGGGTGCCTGCACGAGCGCGGCACCCGGTGCCCGATCGGGGAGAGCAGCAATGAGATCCATCACATCCGCCGCCTTCGGTCTTGCGGCGCTGGCGCTCGCGTGCGCCGCGACGGCGCAGCAGCCGATCGTCTATCCGGCCAAGGGGCAGAGCCCCAGCAGCAGCAGAAGGACCAGGGCGAATGCCAGGTGTGGGCCACGCAGAGCACCGGGATCGACCCGGTCGCGCTGGCGCAGGCGCCGGCCCAAGCGCAATCGGGACCTGCGGTCGGCGGCGGCGAGCGGGCGGGAGGCGCCGCGCGCGGCGCGCTCGGCGGCGCGGCGATCGGCGCGATTGCGGGCGACGCCGGCGAGGGCGCGGCGATCGGCGCGGTCGTCGGGCTGATGGCGGGCGGGCGGCAGGCGCGCCAGAACCAGCAGAAGCAGCAGCAGCAGGCGCAGTCGCAGCGCCAGCAGCAGATGAACACCTGGAACCGCGCGGTCGGCGCCTGCCTCGAGGCGCGCGGCTACACGGTTCGCTGACCGGGGCAGCCAATGACTCGCTCGAGACTTGCCGGAGCGCTCGCCGCAGCCTGGATGATGGCGACGTCCGCGCCCGCCGCCGACTTCCGACGGCTCGAAGCGGCTGATCTGCGCCACCGTCGAGGCGCGCGACTGCGTGGCGGGCGACGAGTGCTTCAGGGGGCTGCCGGACGAGGTCGGGGCACCCAACTTCGTTCGCATCGACTTCGAGAAGAAGTCGGTCTTCGGCCCGCACCGGACCACGCCGATCCGCTTCATCGAGAAGGACGAGCACCAGCTTCTCCTCCAGGGCGCCGAGCTCGGATTCGTGTGGGTGATCGCGCTCGACCGGGAGAGCGGGCGCTTCTCCGCGTCGCTGACCAACCGCGAAGGCGCGTTCGTCCTCTTCGGCGCCTGCACGCCGCTGTAGAGACACCGCGCGTGCAGGAGGACGCTTGATCAGTCCGGCCGCGCCCGACCTCGTCGTCTTCGTTATCGACGACGATCCCTCGCTGCGCCGCGCGCTCGCGCGCCGGCTCCGCGCCGCCGGGCTGCAGGTCGAGACCTATGCGTCCGCAGAGGCGTTCCTCGACCGCTCGGCCGGCGCCGAGGTCGGCTGCCTCGTGACCGACCTGTGCATGCCGGGCCTGAGCGGCCTCGACCTCCAGGCCTCGCTCGCACGCTCCGGGCACACGCTGCCGATGGTGTTCATCAGCGGCCACGGCGACGTGCGCACGAGCGTGCAAGCGATGAAGGCGGGCGCCGTGACCTTCCTGCCGAAGCCGTTCACCGACGGCGAGTTCCTGGCGGCGGTCCGGGAAGCGCTCGCGCGCAGCGCGGAGCTCACGAGCGTCCGCAGGGACTGTGCGTCGCTGAGCGCCCGCTACCAGGTGTTGACGGCGCGCGAGCGCGAAGTGTTCGCGCTGGTGACGGCCGGGCTGCTGAACAAGCTCGTCGCCGATCGCCTGGGCATCGCCGAGAAGACGGTCAAGATCCATCGCGGACGCGTGATGGAAAAGATGGGCGCCGCTTCGGTCGCCGACCTGGTGCGGATGGCCGAGCGCCTGGCCTTGCCCGCCGAAGGGGCGAGGGCCTCCGCACAGCGCCGCCCCTGACTGCGCTCGCCGGCGGCTTGCCGGCACGACGGCTTGCGCATGCCTCAGTCCGTTTGCGCCCGCGCACCGAAGAAGAGCGCCCTCGCCTCGTCCTTCCCGAGGGCGCGCACGAGCTCGACCGCGGCGCAGTACCCGAGCAGCGCGAAGGCGATCCAGATCTGGACCGCCCAGAAATGGGGCCACGAGACCTCCTCGAGCATCTTCTCGCCGGCCGCGCCGGCGCTGCCGTACTTGCGCCATAGCCGGAGGAGCTCCTCCAGATACCGGAAGGCGAGCGTGATGACGCCGTAGATCAGGCTCTTCCAGACGATCGAGTAGACGAGACGGCGCTTGGCGAACGCGTCGGTGAACGGCAGCGCGTCGGCGAGGAGGATCGCCTTGGCGACGAGCAGCGCCCCGACTGCGGCAACCGCCGTGCCTCCCACGGTGAGGTGATGCTCCTCCAGCACGAGCGCCAGGGTGAGCCGGCTCACGCCGAAGACGGCGCAGAAGAACAAGAAGGCCGGAATCGCCTCGCGCATCTCGCGCGCGATCAGACCGAGTAATCTTCTCATGGTGGACTCGCGAAGGCCGGTCGCCTCAACCCGGATTTCTCACAGGACCGCCCCGGTCATCGCGGAAAGTGGTGCTGAACAGGGCAGTGGATGAGCTTGGTTCGAAGACGGTCGATCGCTTGTGAGAAACCCGGGTCAATGGCTTCGGCAGGATCCGGCCGACGGCCGCGACGAAACCGTCATCGGAGTATCCACGCCGGCGCCGCGGCGGGAAATACGACCTTGGTGCCATGGTGCCACGCGGAGACTGCGCGGCATTCCGCCGGCTCAGCCGGCGGGCCAAGCCGATGTCGGCGGCAACCCGAGCCGCTCGGCCATGCGCACCAGATCGGCGACCGAGGCGGCGCCCATCTTGTCCATCACCCGGCCGCGATGGATCTTGACGGTGGCCTCCGCGGCGCCCAGCCGGTCGGCGACGAGCTTGTTGAGCAGCCCGGCCGCAACGAGCGCGAAGACCTCCCGCTCGCGCGGCGTCAGGGCGTCGTAGCGCGCCTTCAGTTCGGACTGCTCCCTGCGCGCCGCCTCGCGTTCGCGGCCGCGGGCGAGCGCCTCGGTCACGGCGGCGAGGAGCTCGCTCGTGGTGAACGGCTTCGGGAGGAAGCCGACCGCACCCCCCGCATCGCGCGCACGGTGGTCGGGACGTCGCCGTGACCGCTGACGAACACGATCGGCAGCGCACGATCTTCCCGCGCGAGCGAGGCCTGCAGGTCGAGGCCGCTCAATCCGGGCATGCGCACGTCGCTCACGATGCAGGCGACGCCTTCGTGCGGCGCGCGCCCGAGATAGGCCTGCGCGGTGGCGAAGGTCTCGACCCGGAAGCCCGCGCCCTGCAGCTGGCGCTCGATCGCCCTCCGCATGGGCGGGTCGTCGTCGATGACGAAGACCGTGCCGGCGTTCTCCCGCACCGCGGCTGCAGGCGGCGCGGCGGGCTGCACGTCCTCCGGCGGCCGCAAGGGCAGCTCGATCCGGAACGTGGTTCCGCGGCCGGGCGCCGACTGCACCGCCATGCTTCCGCCGTGCGCCGCGACGATCGTCCGGCTGATCGAGAGCCCGAGGCCCATGCCGCCGGGCTTGGTCGTGAAGAAAGGCTGGAAGATGCGGGCTCGCGTCTCCTCGGTCATGCCGGATCCGGAATCGGCGACCTCGATCGCCACCCCCTTGCTCGAACGGAACCGCTCGCAGCGCCACCCGGCGCGAACCGCTCGGAGCGGCCGCGACCGCGTCGAGCGCGTTCAGCAGGAGATTCAGCAGGACCTGCTGGATCTGGACGCGGTTGCCCACGGGCTTCGGCAGCGCTTCGCCGAGCGCCACCGTCAGAGCGACGCCTTTGTCCGCCGCCGCCGCGCCGGCGAGGCGCTGGAGCTCTTCGCCGACTTCATGCAGGGAGTACTCGGCTCTCTCGGCGTCGCCGCGGCGCAGGAACCGGCGCAGCTGCTGGATCAACGCGACCGCACGCCGGTCGTCGGCGACGATGTCGGCCACCGTGGCGCGCAGCTCGTCGAGGTCCGGCACCGATGAGGCGAGCAGCGCCGACGCGGTCTCGGCGTTCGCCAGGCTCGCCGCGAGCGGCTGGGTCAGCTCGTGGACGAGCGAGGCCGCGAACGCGCCCATCGTGCCCACCCGCGCGGCGTGGGCGGTCTGGACCTGCGCCTCCTCCTCGCGCCGCTGCGCTTCCTGGCGCGAGAGCATGCCTGCGAATACCTCTCCGACCAGCTTGACACGCGGAAGCAGGTCGTCAGGCCACTCGCAGTCGCTCCGCACCGACGCGAAGGCGAGCGCACCCACGACCGCGTCGGACACCGCGAGCGGCACGATCAGCGCGGCGCGAACGCCGAGCGCGCTGAGCGTCGCCAGGTCCGCATGAGCCTCGGCCGGAAGCTCCGAGAGACGACCGAAGCGTACGGTCGAACCGGCAAGAAGCCGCGCGCCGATCCAAGGCACCGCGAACGCGCCCATCGCGTCCGGCGGCGCCGGGACGTCCTGCGCCAGCCAGCGATGCGTCTTGACGAACTCGCCGGCGCCGCCGACCCACTGCCACAGCGTCGCCCGCTCGGCGCCGAACAGCCGTCCCATGTCGCGTAGACCCGCGTCGATGACCCGATCTTGGTCTGCGCGTCCGGCTGTGAGCAACGCGGACAGAACGCCGGAGACCGTCCGCTCGAAGCGTATGGCCGCGTCGAGCGATTCGCGCGCGCGCTTGTGCGCGAGCGCATTGGCGAAGACGTCGGCCAGGGCGGCGATACGTGCGACGAGCGCATCGGGCCAGTCGCGCTCGCGCCGCAGCGAGCCGAACGCGAGCATGCCCTCGACGCGTCCGGCGACCTTCATCGGCATCCCGAGGTGCGAGCGCACGCCGACCCGCAGGAACGATGCCTTGTCGACCTCGCCACCCGCAGGGAACTCGTCGATGCGGGGGCACGACCACGGCGTGGCCGGCGCGCACGCGCGCAAGTACCCACGGAAACCCGGCAGAGATCGACTTCGGCCGGACCACCGGCACGCCGTCGACGGCCCAGGAATGCGTGATGTTCGCCCCACCGGTCGCGGGCGAGAACTGGATGAGCTGGCACCGGTCCACGTCGAGAAGCAGCACGATCTGCCGCAGCGCATCCGTGATCGCGCCATCGACCTCGGCCGCGAACAAGTTGACGAAGCGCGCCGACAGGTCGGCCAGGAGCCGCTCGAACTGCAGGAGCTCCTGCTGCGCGGGCGCGCGAGCCGCGGCACCGCCTTGAACTTCCGGGTCGAGCATCGGGACGTCGAGAAACGGATATCCTTCGCGCCGTCGGCCCTTGCCGGGATCCTGACGTGCGTTTCTTGTTGCCATTATGCCTGCTGCTGGCGGCGCCGCTGACCGCCGCGGCGCAGAACCCCGTCGGACATCCGATCCGGATCCTCGTCCCGCTCCCGGCCGGCAGCACCTCGGACATCGTCGCGCGCCTCCTGGCCGACCGGCTGGAGAAATCCGTCGGCCGGCCGATCATCGTCGACAACCGGCCGGGTGCCTCGGGGCGGATCGCCGGCGAGGCGCTGGCGCGCGCGGCACCCGACGGCAGCCGGTTCCTGCTCACCCCGATCGCGACGGTGATCCTCGTGCCGCGCGTGTTCAAGCACATGCCTTACGACCCGGTGACCGACTTCGCGCCGGTCGCGCAGGTGGCGGAGTTCCAGTACGCGATCGCGGTGCGGCCGGATCATCCCGCCGGGACGCTGCGGGAGCTCCTCGCGTGGACCGGATCGAACCCGGCGCGGGCGACCTTCGGCACGCCCGGCGCGGGCAGCGTGCCGCACCTGCTCGGCGTGATGGTGGCACGCGCCGGCGGGGTCGAGCTCGTCCACGTGCCGCGCAAGGGCGCCCCCGGCTCGCGATCGAGCTCATGGGCGGCGAGGTCACCGCCGCCATCAGCGCGCTGTCCGATTTCGTCGAGCTGCACCGTACCGGACGGGTGCGCATTCTCGCGATCTCGCGGCGCTCGCCGCTCGCGCCGGACGTCGCGACGTTCGCGGATGCCGGATTCGCCGGCCTCGAGCGCACCGGCTGGACGGCGTTGTTCGCGCCGGCGCAGACGCCGCGCGCCGTCATCGACCGGTGGTCTGCGGCCGTAGCGGCGGCGCTGCGGGATCCCGACCTGCGGGCGCGCTTCAGCGGCCTCGGCCTCGAGCCGACCGGCACGACCCCGGAGGCGCTCGCCGCGATCATCGCGACCGACACCGCCCGCTGGACGCCGGTCGCCCGCGCGGCGGGGCTCAAGGCCGAGTAGCCGGGGAACGGCCTCGTGCGGGCGAGCGCGGGCGGGTGATTGCCGGCGCCGCCGGTCAACCGCCGCGGCCGCGGCTCCCGGTCACCGCTTCGGCGTGTACCAGATCGGCGATGTGTACGCGCGCTCGGTGATCGTCATCGCGGTCCCGGGCAGCGGCTTCACGCCGAAGCGCTTGGCGTCGTAGGCGGTCCACCGGGGAGTCGGGATCTCGATCACGCGGCCGTAGTAGAACGCCGGCTGGCTCGCGTCGAACTCCGGGTCCTTCCACACGGCGATGAGCTCGGGCGCGCCGATCGTATTGGTCCAGGTGGCTTCGGCGACGTCCACCGTACTGCCGACCGCGGGCACTTTGCCGGTCTTCGGATCGGGCTTGCGTGCGCCCGACCACGCGACGTCGTAGACCTTCTCGTGCAGCCTGCCGTCCTTGTCGAGCCAGCCCTTGACGATCTGGTAGCGATCGAGGTTGGCGCCGATCGGGTCCTTGAGCGCGGCGACGAGGAAGGTCGGCACCTTGCCCGTCGGCGCGTCCGCGAGGTCGCCGCCCATGGGCACGCCCTTCGTGTAGCCGATCTGCGCCGGCAAGCGGTTGTGCGCATCCTGCGGCTCGAACGCCCAGCCGCCGAAGAAGCGCACCACCATGCGCGTGCCGGTGGTGGCGTAGGTCTCCTTGCGCTGCATCGCGTCCCACAGCGCAGCACGGGTGTTCTCGGCGGCCCAGACCGCCGCGTAGCCTGACGAGGAGACTTCCCAATCCATGACCTTGACACCAGTCTTTTCGTTGGCCATGAACGCGGCGGTCATGCGATGCGGGCTCGGCTCCTGCGGCGCCGTCTTGCCGAAGAAGTTCTCCTCCTCCATCGCGGCGAGACCGGTGTGCGCGTCGCTGCTGCCGATCATGCCGAACTTGTACGGATTCGTGCCGAGCTCGCGCTCGAGCTTGAGCCCGCTCTTGAGCGCCGCGCGGGCGTATTCGAACTCGAGCATCTCCTTCGCCTTCGCGACGGTGCCGTCGAGGTTGCCCTTGTCCCAGCGCTCGAAGCGCGCGAACTCGTCGTTCGGCGACAGGAACGGATGGGTCTCGCCGTCGCCCTTGGTCTGCGTCGCCTCGTAGAGCCGCTCCCATTTGTCGCGCTGGCGGGCGTACTCGCCGTCGACCGGCTTGCCGGTGAACGACTCGATCAGCGGGAACATGCGGCCGTTCGAGAGATTGCCGTTGTGCGCGATCGCGAGCACGCGGCCGCCCGCATTCTTCTCGTAAGCCTCCATCCACTGCCACAGGCCGCGCGGATTGTCGGTGCCGAGCGGCGGGATCGTCGTGAACGGCTCGACCCGGCTCGCCTTGTCGCCTTCGTCGCGGAAGATGACGTTGCGGTGCAGGTTGTTGCCGCCGGTGTTCGAGGTCCATTCGAAGCCGATGAAGGCGGTGAAGCGCCCCGGATCGTTGAACGCCTCGGCCGCCTTGATCGTCTCGTCCCACGCCCCGCGGTAAGCCGCGGTGCCAGGCACCGGAAGGATCGCCTTGGAGATCGTGCCCTTGCCGAAGTTCTGGATGATCTCGATCGCCGCCTCCGCGCCCTTGCCGGTGCGGATCATCTCGTTCCAGCGCCGGCCCTGCGGGTCGGCCATGATCGCCGGGTCGCCCTTGAAGAGGAGCGGGAAAAAGCCCATGCCGTCCGGAGTGATCGGCCACCACCAGGAAGTCGAGCGGACGCGAGAGCCGGACGGGCTGTCCGGTGGAGGAGGCGACCTCCTCGCCGCGCGCGAAGCGGTAGGCCTCGCGCGGCCCGAGGCGCGCGCCGAACGCCCCGGCATCCATCGAGTACGAGGTGTGCAGATGCGTGTCGCCGAAGAACGGACGGGTGGGAAAGCCGCGGCCGGCGTACGGCGAATACAGGGGCCTGGCCGGATACGCCCGTTCGGCCGCAGCCTCGTCGGGCGCGGGGAGTCCCGGGGCGTCGGCCGAGTGCACCGGGAGCGAGAGCGTGACAGCAAGCAGAGCGAAGACCGACTTCGGCAGGCGGGCGAGGCGCATTTCGTTCCTTTCTGCTTTGCGGCCGCTCAGAACGCGGCCATCCGTTCGAACATCCAGAACATCGCGAGGGTACCGATCGCGTACGGCGGCACGAGCCCGGCCCACGGCGGCAGCCGCGCAGGCAGGCGCCGGAGGGCCGCGACGACGGCCGCAACGGCGGCGATGAACGCGAGCTGACCGAGCTCCACGCCGATGTTGAAGAACAGCAGCGCGAGCGGAATGTGGCCCTGCGGCAGGCCGATCTCGCTCAACGCGCCGGCGAAGCCGAAGCCGTGCAGCAGCCCGAACGCGAACGCGACGATCCACGGCGCGCGCGCGGTGAGGCTCGCGTGCCCCCGGCGGATACGGACGATCTCGACGGCGACGAACGCGATCGAGAGCGCGATCACCGCCTCGACCGGCTGCTGCGGCACGTGGACGAAGCCGAGCGTTGCGAGCGCGAGCGTGATGCTGTGCGCCGCCGTGAACGCGGTCACCGTCGCCAATAGCCGCCAGCGGCTGTGCGCGATGACGAGCAGCGCGAGCACGAAGAGCAGGTGATCCACGCCCAGGAGAATGTGCTCGACGCCGAGCGCGACGTAGACGCGGGCCACGGCGAAGGCCGAGTCGCGCAGCGGGATCGTCGCCGACGGCTCCCGCGGTGTGAGGCGCTGCGTCCAGGCGGTGCCGTCGGCGAAGCGCACCTGCACCAGCGCGTCGGTCATCGTGGCTTCCAGCCCGGCGATGCGCAGCGTCTGCCCGCGCAGGGCCGGCGCGCGGACGTGCCACGTCTGCACGGCGGCGCCCGGCGTCACGCGGGTGACCACCGGCGAGGTCGCGGCGGCCTCGCCCAAGAGCTCCGGCACGAGCGCGAGCCGCGCATCGCCGCGCATCGGCGTCTTCCACAGCACGGCGTACTCGCCCGGGAGGATCTCGCGGAGCTCGAGAAAGGAAGGCCGCACCTCGTGCGCCGGGCACGCGAGCGGCCAGAGCAAGGCGAGCAGCACACCGGCCGCACGCGCCCTCATCGCGCCGCCTCCGGCGCGGCGCGCGCGATGCCAAGCGGCCCGACGAGCGGCTTCACGCGCTCTTCGATCACGACGTCGTACTTCTCCAGCAGCGCGGCGAAGAAGCGCGCCTCGGCCTCGCGCTGCCGCTCTTCGCGCCAGTGCTCGAGCACCTGCGCCCGCACTTCGGCGAACTCGCGGCGCCGCGCGGGCTCCGCGCGCGCGACGCGCACCAGGTGCACGCCGTATCCCGAGGCGATCGGGCCGTGCCACCCGCCCGGCGCCAGCGCGAACACCGCGCGCGCGAAGTCCGGTCCGAACGCGCTCGCCACGGCGCCCTGATCGACGCCGGCAAACTCCGCGTCGAGGAGCAAGCGGTCGCCGAGCGCGGCCGGGTCGGGCGGCGGCGCGGCCGACAGCGCGCCGAGCGCCGCACCGGCGTCCTTCGCGGCGTCCTTCCGGCGTTCGCGGCTGAAGTAGACGTGCGCGAACGTCACGCGCGCCGCGGTCGCGTAGCGGTCCGGGTGCGCCGCGTGGAAGCGGCGCAGGTCGTCCTCGGTCGGCTCGGCGAGGCGCGCGGTGTCCTGGACCAGGAACTCGAGCTTCTGCGCCAGGCGGCGCCGCACGATGGTGTCGTTCTCGTCGAGGCGCAGCTCGCGCGCCTCGCGCGCCAGGAGCTCCTCCTTCAGCAGGTTCGTCACCAGCATCCCGAGCTCATCGGGCGTCGGCTGGCGGCCCCACTGGCGCGCCCAGGTCTCGGTGAGCCACGTCACCTCGCCCGCGCCGATGCGCACCTCGCGCGCCGCGGCGGCCGGGGCGGCGCGGTCGAGCGAGGCGTAGGCGCCGAAGAGCAGCGCCCCCGCGGCGAGGAAGTGAAGTAGCGGCTCCTTCAGCCAGCGTCTCATCCCGGACCTTGTGGTGCCGAGTCGGTGTCGTCCAGCCACGTATGCTAACCGCTCGCGCGCTCGATCGCTGCGAGCAGCGCGCCCTTCTCGAACGGCTTGTAGAGCACGGCGACGGGCTCGAGCCGCGCGAGCTGCGCATCCACGTCCCGAGCATCGAGCGCCGTGATGAAGATCACGGGCAGGTCCCGGTTCGCGTCGGCGAGCGCCTGCTTCAACGCGATGCCGCTGATCCCGGGCAAGTCGACGTCGAGCACCAGACAGGCGTCGCGTTCGGGCATCCCGTGGGCGATCAGCGCCTCCACCGAAGCGAACGTCGCCACGTCGAAGCCCGCCAGGCGGACCGCGCGCGCGAGCGCCCGGCGCAGCGACTCATCGTCGTCGACCAGCAGGACGCGACGCAACCTGGACTTGATCTGGTGCACTGCGCGACTATCCGCCGCCGCCGCCGGCCGAGGAATAAGACCTTGGTGCTACGAGAGGCGCGGCTCCGGTCGCCGCGGGGGTCCGCAGAATCGGACTGTGGTGCTCGGGGCGGGGACCCCGGCCGAGGGGTCCCGAGCGCCGGCCGCGGGCCGATCGCGGCGGCCTTTCCCGTAGAATCGCGGGCGCTCACGGCCACCGCCATGCTCGTCGCCTTCGTGCTCCTGTACCTTGCCGTCTCGGTCGGCATCGGCCTGTGGGCGGCACGGCGCGTCAAGAACTCGAAGGACTTTCTCGTCGCCGGGCGCAGCCTGCCGCTATTCATGAGCGTCACGGTGGTGTTCGCGACCTGGTTCGGCGCCGAGACGGTGCTCGCGGTCTCGTCCACGTTCGTCAAGGAGGGCTTGCGCGGCATCGTGGCCGATCCGTTCGGTTTCTCGATGTGCCTGCTGTTCGTGGGGCTCTTTTTCGCCCGCGCGTTCTACCGCATGGACCTCCTCACGATCGGCGACTTCTACCGCAAGCGCTACGGTAGGCCAGTCGAGCTGGCCACCAGCCTCGCGATCACCGTGTCGTACCTCGGCTGGACCTCGGCGCAGATGGCCGCGCTCGGCGTCGTGTTCCACACGGTCTCCGGCGGCGCAATCACGATGCCGGCTGGCATCGCGCTCGGCGCAGGCTGCGTGCTCGTCTACACGCTGTTCGGCGGCATGTGGTCGGTGGCGTTCACCGACCTCTTCCAGTCGGTGGTCATCGTGCTCGGCCTGACCTACCTCGCCTTCCTGGTGGCCGACATGGCGGGCGGCCCGGGCGCGGTGATCGCGCACGCGGCCACCGCGGAGAAGCTCGATTTCTGGCCGAAGCTCGAGGCGCGCGACATGCTCGCGTTCTTCGCCGCCTGGCTCACCGCGGCGGTCGGCTCGATCCCGCAGCAGGACATCTTCCAGCGCGTGACCGCGGCCAAGGACGAGCAGACCGCGGTGCGCGGCTCGATCATCGGCGGCGCGCTCTACTTCTGCTTCGCGTTCGTGCCGATCTTCCTCGGCTACTCGGCGCTGCTGATCGATCCGCAGATGGTCGCGCCGCTGCTCGCATCCGAAGGCACCGAGTTCCAGCTGATCCTGCCCAAGCTCATCCTCGAGCGCACGCCGCTCTTCGCGCAGGTGCTCTTCTTCGGCGCGCTGCTCTCGGCGATCCTGTCGACCGCGAGCGGCGCGCTGCTCGCGCCGACCGCGCTGTTCACCGAGAACGTGCTGCGCGCGCTGCGCCCCGGCATGGGCGACCGGCAGTTCCTGCTCACGCTGCGCCTGGTGCTGGTGATCTTCACGCTCGCGGTGATGCTGTTCGCGCTCGAGAGCGAGGCCACGATCTACCAGATGGTGCAGAACACCTACAAGGTGACGCTGGTGTCCTGCCTGGTGCCGCTCGCCGCGGGCATCTACTGGCAGCGCGCCACCGCGCAGGGCGCGCTGCTCTCGTTCGCCCTCGGGCTCGTGACCTGGACCGGCATGGAGCTCTTCGCCGCCGACTCGCCGTGGCCGGCGCAGCTCGTGGGCTTCGCGTTCGCGCTCGCCGGCATGTGGCTCGGCTCGATCGCGAGCCCGCCGCCGCATTTGCACCAGCCCACGCACCACGTACCGCACTCGGCTGCGCACCACCGGCCGCCGCGCGTCCGCTAGCGCCCGCCTGCGCCGGGCGCCGGGAGCGTATATCCTTCGCCGCTCGCACCCTCAAGGAGACCCCGATGATCCGATTTGCCGCAGCCCTGCTCGTGCTGGCTGCCCCGGCGCTCGTCCACGCCCAGGCCGTCGACACGCTGAAGAAGGTCCGCGAAGCGAAGACGCTCGCCATCGCCTACCGCACCGACGCGTTGCCGTTCTCGCACCAGGACGCGAACAAGCAGCCGGCCGGCTACACCGTGGATCTGTGCAAGCGGATCGCGGCGAGCATCGAGCAGCAGCTCAAGACCAAGCTGCAGGTCAAGTGGGTGCCGGCGACCTCGCAGAACCGGATGGAGCTGGTACGCAAGGGCGAGGCGCACATGGAGTGCGGCGCGACCACCACGACACTCTCGCGCATGGAGACCGTCGACTTTTCGAGCCCGGTGTTCGTCGACTCGACCGGCCTGCTCGCGCGCAAGAGCGCGGGCGCGAAGTCGCTCGCGGGCCTGGCCGGCAAGAAGATCGCCGTCATCAGCGGCACCACCAACCAGAAGGCGCTCGAGCGCGAGGTGAAGCGGCAGCTGGTGAGCGCGACGATCGTCCCGGTGAAGAACCGCGACGAGGGGATCGCCGCCCTCGAGGCGGGTACCGTCGACGCGTTCGCGGGCGACAAGATCCTGCTGCTCGGACTCGCGGGCAAGGTGAAGGACCCGTCGCTCTACGAGCTCCTGGCGGACGACCTCGCGCTGGAGCCCTACGCGATCGTGCTGCCGCGCAACGACTCCTCGTTCCGGCTCGCGGTGAACCGCGCGCTCGCGCAGATCTACCAGAGCCCGGCGATCGAGGAGATCTTCCGGCGCGCATTCGGTCCGGACGCCAAGCCCTCCCCGGGGCTGCTCGTGATGTACGGTCTCGGCGCGTTTCCCGAGTAATCACGGGCGCCAACCCGGCGCGCGCGCCGGCGCCCGGCGCGTCTGCGCCCGCGCGGCGCCCGCGGGCGCGCGGCATCGGCCGGGCGCCGTGGGCAGGATGAGTCGGTGACGCGCATGAGCCGCACGCCCCGACGCCTCGCCGCCGCTGTCGGCGCCCTGTTGGCGCTCGCGCTCCTCGGCGCCGCGCTGCTCGCCATGGTCGAGCTGAGAATTCCGGCAGATCCGTGGCGCGCGCGCATCGCGGCGGCGCTCGCCGACGCGCTGGGCTGTCGCGTCGCGCTCGTCGGACGGCTCGTCCTGCTCAGTGGCCCGCGTCCCGGCGTCGACGCCGCGAGCGTCAGCGTGTACGAATGCCCTGCCGCCGACGGCGCGCGAGTGGCGCTGGAAGGCGTCACGGTTCGCGCGCGGTTGTGGCCGCTCCTGCGCGGCGAGGCGCGCGGCGTCGAGGCGTCCGCGCAACGCGCCGAGGTCGCGGTGCCGAGGCAGCTCCGCGCACGGCCGGCCGCGCCGCACGCGGCGCGCAGCGGGCCCGTCATCGACGTCGCGCACGTGCGGATCGCGTCGCTCACCGCCTCGCTGCCGCGCGCCGACGATGCGCCGCTTCGCATCGCGATCGACGCCCTCGAGGCGAGCGCCCCGGCGGACGCGCCCACGGCCGTCGACGCCCGCGGGACGTTCCGCGCGGAACCCTGGCGGATCGCGCTGACCGGGCCCCCGCTCGGCGCACTGCGCGACGGCACTGCCGAGACCCGCATCCAGGCAACGGCGTCGTACGCCGGCGCCGAGCTCGAAGCGCGCGGCGCCGTGCGGCGCAATCCGCTCGCCGTCGACGCGGACGTCTCCTTGCGCACCCCAGCGGCTGAGCGTCTCGTCACGGCGCTGGGCGGATCGGCGGCACCGCTCGGCGCGCTCGCGTTGCGCGCGGGGATCGCCTGGTCGGGGCGGCGCGCGGCGCTCACCGCGCTCGAGCTCGCGTCCGAAGCGATCGCCCTCAAGGGTTCGGCGCGCATCGACTGGGCCGGCGAGCGGCCCGCGCTCGACGTCGACGCGCAGGCGTCGAGGCTCGACGCCGCCGCCCTCGCACGTTGGCAAGCCGCACCCGACGATGCCCCGCGCCCGCTGGCGGCGACGATCGAGCGCGTCGCCGCGGCGTTGAACCGCGCCGACGTGAAACTCGAGCTCGCGATCGGCACGGTCGAGAACGGGCCGGTCGCGGCCCGGGATCTCGCGCTCGCCGCGCGGCTCTCCGGCGGACGGCTCGTTGCGGCCGGCAGCGGCGTGGTCGACGCCGCGCCGGGCGAGCTGCGCGTCGAGCTCGATGCTCGCGGTCCGCTCGCGGTGGACGCGCAGGCGACGGTGAAGCGCCTGCCGCGCGAGACGCTCGGCCGCGCCGAGGGGGTGGCAGCGCTCGATCCGCGCGTCGGCGCGCTCACCGCCACGCTGCGCGCGCGCGGTCCGGACGCCGCGCGGCTGCTGCGCAACGCGCAGACGCGCCTCGTCGCGACCGATCTGCGGCTCGCACTGCCGATCGCCGGCGAGCGCATCGAGGCGCGGCTGCGCACCGCCGAGCTCGACGCGCGCGCGCAGCGCTCGCTGCGCGCGAAAGCCGCCGGAACGCTGGGCGGCCAACCGGTCACGCTCGATGTGCGCGGCGCCAGCGTCGCGGCGCTGGTCGACGGCAAGCCCTGGCCGGTCCGGGTGCGCGTGCGTCTGGCGGATGCACGGCTGGACGCCCGCGGCGAGATCGCGACGGAGTCGGGCGAGCGGCACGCCCGTCTCGCGGTCGATTTCGCCGCCACGCGCCTCGACCGGTTGACGGCGCTGCTGCCGCGCGCGCCGCTGCCCGCGTTGCCCGCGGCGCTGCGCGGCGGCGTCGACATCGGCGGCGAAGCCTGGCACGTGGCGGCAGACTCGCTCGCGGTCGGCGGCTCGCGCGGCGAGGGCGCGGTCCGTAGCGCGCGCAAGATCGCGGCAGGCCCCGCGCCGCTCCGGATCTCGCTCGCGCTCGCCAACCTCGACGCGGACGAGCTCGTCGCGAGTCTTCCGGCGCGCGCCGCTCCGGCGCCCGGCGCCGCACGGGCGCGCCCGCCGGCCGATCTCGACCTCGCGCTCGACGCCCGGCGCGCGACCGCGCGCGGAATCGCGCTCGATGCGCTGTCCCTCAGGAGCGGCATGCGCGGCGGACGCATCACGGCCGCGCCGTTCGCCTTCGGCGCGAGCGGCGCAAGGGTCGAGGGCGCGCTCGACGCCGACCTCTCGGACGAGATACCGCGCTACGGACTGAAGGCCACGGCGACTGCCCTCGACGTCGCCCGGCTCGCCGCCCCCTGGCGGAGCGGAGAATCGCGCTGCACGCCGGCCGGCTTTCGGCGGCGGGCGAGACGCGCGGGAGGGACGTGAAAGCGCTGCTCGAGAGCGCCGCGTTCGCGGTCGACGTCTCGGATGCCGCGCTCGCATTGCCCGAAGACAGCGTGATCGGCGCCGGGGCGCGCATCGCATTCGCCGGACGCGTCGCGACCCGCGCGGGCGCCGCGGTGAGCGTCGAGGTCAAGGGCGATGCGCAGGGCACGCCGCTCGCGCTCTCCGGACACTTCGCGCCGCTCGCAAACTTGCTCGCCGGGTCCGACAGCCAGCCGGTCGACCTCGCGCTCGCCCTGGGCGACACGCGGTTCGAGGCCGCGGGCACGGTGTCGGCGCGCGGCGGCCGCGAGCACTTCGAAGGCCGCGCCCGGCTCGCCGGACCGTCGGTCGCCACGCTCGAGCGCGTGATCAACGCCAACCTGCCGGACCTGCCGGCCTATGCCGCCTCGGCGTCGGTGAGGACGGACGCCGCCCGAGTCGAACTGGACGATTTCACGCTGCGACTGGGCGAGAGCACGCTCGCCGGCCGGCTCGTCTGGCGTCGGGTGGACGAGCGCGGCCGTCTCGAGGGCCGCCTGAGCGGGAAGCGCGTGCGGCTCGAGGACCTCGCCGTCGGGCGCGCGCTCGCTGCACCCGCGGGTTCCGCGCACGAGGCGACGCTTTCGCTCGACGTGAAGGCGCTCGAGCGCGACGCCACGCGGCTCGCCCGGTTCGTGCGCGCGTTCGACGCGGACCTCGCGGTGGCGCTCGAGGACGTCACCTCGGCGGGCGCGGCGGTCGGCCGGGCGTCCGCAGCGCTGCGCATGGATGGCGGCCGACTCACCCTGGCGCCGTTCGCGCTCGAGCTCGCGGCGAGCGGCGGTACGGTGCGCGCCGAGCTCGCGATCGATGCGCGCGGCGCGGCGCCGCACTATCGCGTCGAGGTCGACGCCGAGCGCCTCGAGTACGGCCCGTTCGCGCGCGCGGCCGATCCGAAGAGCGCCAATGCCGGGACGCTCGACCTGAGCATGCGCCTCACCTCCCGCGGCACGCCGACCGAGCTGATGCGGCGAGCAAGCGGCGCAGTCGATGCGCTGGTCGTACCGCGCGGCCGGGTGAGCGCGAGCCTCTTCGATCTGTGGAGCGCGGGGCTACTGCAGAACATCTGGACCCGCCTCGATCCGGGTGCCGAATCGCGCCTGAACTGCGCGGTCGGCAGCTTCGACCTCGCCGAGGGCGTGTTGAAGAGCCGCCTGGTGCTGCTCGACACCACGCGCGTGCGGGTGGTCGGCGAGCTCGAGGCCGACTTCGGCACGCGCAAGCTCGGCGGGCGTCTCGCGCCGCGCGCGAAGCAGCCTGAGCTCTTCAATCCGGCGCCGTCGGTGCGGGTCGGCGGCACGTTCGAGCGGCCGACGGTCCTGCCCTCGCCCGAGGCGCTGGTGATCGGGGCGCTGCGCCTGTACGGCTTCGCCTACGCGTACGCGCTCGACTGGCTCACCACCAAGAACCTGCCGGCGGACGGTACGCCCGACTGCGAGGCAGCGTACCGGCGCGTGCGGCGCTGACCGCGCGGGGCTCCGAAGCGGGCCGGGGCGTGCGCGACGCACGGAGGCGTGCTTCAATAGCTCCACGCGACTGAGCTGCGGCGGAGGTGCCTGATGAGCGCGCGATCTCGCCCGACGGACCGCCTCGAGGCGATTCGCACCGACCTCACGAAGCTCGCCGTCGACGCGATCGTGAACGCGGCCAACACCTCGCTGCTCGGCGGCGGCGGCGTGGACGGCGCGATCCATCGCGCCGCAGGGCCCGCGCTCCTCGCCGAGTGCCGCACGCTCGGCGGCTGCGCGACCGGCGACGCGAAGATCACCAAGGGCTACCGGCTGCCGGCGAAGCACGTCATCCACGCGGTCGGGCCGGTGTGGCACGGCGGAAAGAAGGGCGAGCCGGAGCTCCTCGCCTCCTGCTACCGCAAGAGCCTCGCGCTTGCGGCAAAGCACGGCTTGAGGACGATCGCCTTCCCCGCGATCAGCTGCGGCGCGTACGGCTATCCGTTGGACGAGGCGGCGCGCATCGCGGTGCGCGAGTGCCGCGCGTTCCTCGAGGCGCATCCCGACTTCGAGCAAATCACGTTCGCGCTGTTCGATGTGGAAGCGTTGCAGGTGTATCGCCGACTGCTCTAGCGGACCGCTCCGCTCGTTGCTCCGGCGAGAGCCGGAGCCCTGACTTTCGCCTCGAGCCTGCTCATGGGCTTGCTGGATCCCCGCTTTCGTGGGGATGACGGCGGGGCTTTCGTGGGAATGGCGGCGGGCTTTCGCGGGGATGACCGCTCGCTCGCCGTTGCCGGTGTTTTTCCGCGCTCGGTTCCGCGGGGATGATGATCGCTTCCGCGCTTCGTGGGCCGCGCAGCCGTATGCGACAATCGAGCGCGCAATGCGGCCCGACGCGCGACCCTCGCACCTGGCGCGGTACTTCTTCGTCGCATACGCGCTGCTGGTGGTCCTCGCCAGCCTGACGCCGTTCTCGGGGTGGCGCGACGACGGCACCGGCATGCTCGCGTTTCTGGCCGCGCCGCTGCCGCCCTACATCACCGGCTTCGATCTCGCCGCCAACGTGGTGGCCTACGGTCCGGTCGGGTTCCTCGGCGCGCTCGCCGTGATGCCGCGGCTGCGCGGCGCCAGCGCGTGGCTCGCGGCGACCCTGTTCGGCGCCGCGCTCGCGCTCACGATGGAGTCGCTGCAGTTCTACCTGCCCGACCGCATCGAGTCGAACGTCGATCTCGCCGCCAACGCGCTCGGCGCCGCGCTCGGTGCGCTCGGCGGGCTGTGGACCGCGCGCTGGCTCGCACGCCACGGCGGGCTCTACGCGCTGCGCGACGAGCTCTTTCACGCCGGGCGCCAGACCGATCTCGGCCTGGTGATGCTCGGCCTGTGGCTGTTCACGCAGCTCAACCCGGAAACGCTGCTGTTCGGCAACGGCGACCTGCGCGATCTCTTCGAGTCGCTGCCCTCGACGCTGCATCCGGCCGAGCTCTTCGTGCGCATCGAGGGCGCCGTCGCCGCCGCGAATCTGGTCGCCGTGGCGCTGCTGGCCGCCGCGCTGGTGCGCGGCCGCACGCGGCGCCTGGCGGTGCTCGTCGGCGTGCTCGCGGCGGCGCTCGCGGTCCGCTCGGCGGCGTTCGCGGTGCTGTTCCGGCCGTCCGACATGTTCGCGTGGTTCACGCCCGGTGCGGCCTACGGCCTGGCGATCGGCGCGGCGCTCGCGCTTCCGGGCACGCTCCTCTCGCGCCGCACCGCGATCGCGCTCGCCGGCGTGCTGCTGATGGCCGCGACCGTGCTCGTGAACGTCGCGCCCGGAGAATCCTTACCTGGCGCACTCGCTGCAGGTCTGGCGGCAGGGGCACTTCCTGAACTTCAACGGCCTAACCCGTCTCGTATCGACGCTGTGGCCGTTCGCGGCGCTCGTGTATCTCCTGCTCGCCAGCGGGCGCCGCGAGGGTGCGGCGCGGGACGGCGCCGGGCGAGGGTGACCGGCGGCCCGGAGTGCGCAGCAATGCGCGCCCGGCTGTATGTCACGGTTGGTCCGGAGCGCCGGCTTCGCCAGAATGGATCGTGATGCTTCGGCCCGGGTGTCTCCGTTCCACGACGGCGCAGCGCGGCCGGGTCTGGGCGCGCCTGCTCATCGGCGCCGCAGCGGCGCTCCTGGTGCTGGCCGTCGGCGCGGTCATCGCGGTCTCGCTGGTCGACTGGGACAAGCGCGTCGCTACGCTCGCGGCGAAGGTCGAGGACGAGACCGGCCGGGAGCTGCGCGTCGCCGGGCCGGTCGAGGTCGGGCTGCTCCCGCCGCGCGTGATCGCCGAGGGCGTGAGCTTCGGCAACGCCGCGTGGGGCTCGCGGCCCGAGATGGTGAAGGCCCAGCGCGCGGAGGCGAGCGTGGCGCTCCTGCCCCTGCTCACCGGGCGCTTCACGCTCCGAATCGTGCTCGTCGCGCCCGACGTCCTGCTCGAGCGCAATGCCGGCGGCGAGGGGCAACTGGGAGCTCGCGCGGCGGCCGCGCGCGAGCGGCCCCCCGCGCACCGAGGGTTTCGCGCCGCCGGTGGATCTCGACCGCGTGCGCATCACCAAGGCGACGATCGCCTATCGCAGCGGCCGCACCGGCAAGACACGCCGGCTGCTCGTCGATCAGGGTCTGGTGCGGCCGAACGGACTGTCCGGGCGCGAGATCACGCTCAAGGCGGCGCTCGACGGCGTGCCGCTCGAGCTCGTCGCGCTCACCGATCAGGCGCCGATCGAGGCGCTCGCGCGCCGCGAGGCGCTCGGCGTGAAGCTCGAGGCGAAGACCGCGGGGGCGCGCGTCACGGCGGACGGGCAGATCCGCTTTCCGGCGAGCGGCGTGGAGGTCGATATGAAAGTCTCCGCCGACGTGAGCGACGCGGCGCCGATCGCACGGATCGCCGGCGTGAAGCTGCCGGCGCTGCCGCCGCTCAAGCTGACCGGGCGCCTGTCGGCAGCGAAGAAGGTGTATCAGGCGGAGAACCTGAAACTCGCGCTCGGCAGGAGCAACGCGTCGGGCCGGCTCGCCGTCGACCTCACCGGGGTGCGGCCGAAGCTCGCCGGCGAGCTCGCCGCGCCGACCATCGATCTGACCGAGCTCCGCGGCCGGCGCGGCGCGAAGGCGGCGGACGCCGGCGCGAGCGGCGACGACGGACGCGTGTTCTCGCGCGCGCCGCTGCCGCTCGCGGCACTCAACGCGCTCGACGCCGACGTCGGCGTGCGCGTCGCGCGGCTGGTGGTCACGCCGGAGCTGCTGCTCGAGGACGCCCAGGGACGCCTCGCGCTCGAGCGTGGGCGCCTCGCGCTGAAGCCGCTCGCGATGCGCATCGGCGGCGGCAACGCGAAGCTCGTCGGCACATTCGACGCTTCGAGCGGCAAGAGCGCGGCGCTCGATGCGACGCTCACCGGCAGCGGCATCGAGCTCGGCAAGATGATGGCCGCGCTCGGACGCAGCGACGACGTCGCGGGCGGCCGGACCGAGCTCGCGGCGAGCCTGCGCGGGAGCGGCGGCTCGATGGCCGCGCTTGCCGGCGATCTCGACGGGCACGCGAAGATCGTCGTCCGCTCGGCGCGCGTGAAAGGCGGTGCGCTCGACCGGCTCGGCGGCGATGTCTTCGTGCAGCTCGCCAACGCGGTGAACCCGGCGCGCCGGACCGACCCCTACACCGAAGTCCAGTGCGCGGTGGTGAACGTGCCGGTGCGCGACGGCGTCGTGGTCGTGGACCGCGCGATCGCGCTCGAGACGCCGAAGGTCGGCGTGGCGATGGCGGGCACCGTGAACCTCGGCACCGAGCGGCTCGATCTCAGCGTGCGGCCGCAGGCGAAGCAGGGCGTCGGCGTCGGCCTCGGCAGCCTCGCGAACCTAGCGAAGCTCGAAGGCACGCTGAAGCAGCCGAAGGTGGGCATCGACATGAAGGGCGCGGCCGGCACGGCAGCGCAGGTGGGCATCGGCGTCATGACCGGCGGACTTTCGATCCTCGCGAAGGGCCTCTTCGACAAGGCGACGATGGATGCGCCGTGCGAGACGGCGCTGCGCGGCGGCTCAGCCGGCACGAGCGACAAGCCGGCGCCAAGCGCCGATCCGGCTTCCTCCGGCGGGGTCGGCGGTTTCCTCGAGCGCCTGCTGAAGTAGCCCGACCGATGGCGACTTCGCCGGCGCGGCCGGCGATTCTCCGGCGATCGGGGTGCACGATAGCCCTGGCCCCCTGGTAGCGTGGCTGCGATCTACTGCGCGGTCCAGCCGCCGTCGACCGGCAGGGCGATGCCGCGAATCTGCGCAGCGCTGTCCGAGCAGAGGTACACCGTGGCGGCGGCGATCTGCTCGATGGTGGCGAAATCCTGGGACGGCTGCTTTTCCGCGGGAAAGCGCCGGCGCGCGACCTCGGGGGCGAGCCCCTCGCGCGCGGCGAGCGCGTCGATCTGCGCCTGGATGAGCGGCGTGAGGACCCAACCGGGACAGATGGCGTTGCAAGTGACTCCGGTCTTTGCGGTCTCGAGGGCGACCACCTTCGTGAGGCCGACGAGGCCGTGTTTGGCGGCGACGTAAGCGGACTTGTCGATCGAGGCGACCAGTCCGTGCACCGAGGCGATGTTGACGATGCGGCCCCAGTCCCGCTCGAGCATCTGCGGCAGCGCGGCGCGGATGCCATGGAACGCCGCCGACAGGTTGATCGCGATGATCGCGTCCCAGCGCTCCGGCGGGAACTGGTGCACCGGCGCGACGTGCTGGATGCCGGCGTTGTTGACGAGGATGTCGACGCGACCGAGCTCGCGCGTGGCCTGCGCGACCATCGTCTCGATCGCGGCAGGCTTCGACATGTCCGCGCTGCTGTAGGCGACGCGCACGCCGTACTCGGCAGCGATCGACGCGCGGAGCTTTCCGATCTCGGCGGCATCGCCAAGGCCGTTCAGGAGGAGTTCGGCGCCCTGCGCCGCCAGCGCCCGGGCGATGCCGAGCCCGATTCCGCTCGTCGAGCCGGTGACCACCGCAGTTCTCCCTTTCAGCATCGCGATTCCTTTCCGAGCAGCCGGAGCGTATGACGCGCAATCATAAGCTCTTCGTCGGTCGGGATCACCCAGGCCGCGACGCGGCTCGTGCCCGTGCTCACGCGCGGGCCCCCGCGCCGGTTGGCGTCGGCGTCGAGCGCGAGCCCCAGCCAGGCCGCGCCGCGGCACACTCGCTCGCGGATCGGCGCGGCGTGCTCGCCGATCCCGGCCGTGAACACGAGCGCGTCGAGGCCGCCGAGCGCGGCGCAGAGCGAGCCGAGCTCGCGGCCGATGCGGTAGGTGAACAAGTCGATCGCCAGGCGCGCGCGCGCATCGCCGGAGGCGAGCAGCGTCCGCACGTCGCTCGAGATTCCGGACACGCCGATCAGGCCCGACTCGGTGGTAGATCAGCCGCTCGATCGCGCGGGCGTCCATGCCGTGGATGTCCATCAGGTACACGAGGGCCCCCGGGTCGAGCGTGCCGCAGCGGGTACCCATCGGCAGACCGTCGACCGGCGTGAAACCCATCGTCGTGGCGACGCTCTGCCCGGCAGCGAGCGCGCACATGCTGGCGCCGTTGCCGAGGTGCAGGACGACCGCCCGGCCGGCCGCGGCGCGCGCGTCATAGGAAGGCAGCGCGGCGGCGATGTACTCGTACGACAGGCCGTGAAAGCCGTAGCGGCGCACGCCCGCTTCGCGCAATCGCGGCGGCAGCGCGAACATCTGCGCGAGCTCCGGGCAACTCCGGTGGAATGCGGTGTCGAAGCAGGCGACCTGCGGCAGCTCCGGCGAGGCGTCGAGCAGCGCGCGGATCGGCGCGAGATTGTGCGGCTGGTGCAGCGGTGCGAGCGGCGCCAGCCGCTCGAGCGCGCCAAGCACGTCGCCGTCGACGCGCGCCGGCTGCGCGTGGTCGAGCCCGCCGTGCACCACGCGGTGTCCGACGCCGGCGAGGTGGCGTGTGCCGAGGGCGTCTCGCACGTATCCGAGTACGTGAGCAAGGGCGCCGTCGTGACCAATGCGCGCGCCTTCATCCCACGCGCGCTGTGCGACCGTATTGCCAGCGGCATCGGCTGCCGCAAAGCGCGGCGTGGTGTAGATCCCCTCGATCTGGCCGCGGCACTCGAGCGCGGGCGCGCCGGTGCGGACGCCGAACATCGAGAACTTGATGCTCGAGGAACCGGCGTTCAGGACGAGGATGGCGTCGGACATCGGATCGCGCAGGGCTCACGGGTGCACGGACGACGCCCGCTGGCGCGCGGCGAAGACACGAGCGGCTCGACGGAAGTCTACGCCATGCGCGCCGATGCGCCGGGCAGCGCTTCGCAACCCAGGTGCGAGACCGGCTGCTTCTTCCCGCGGGGCGCCGGGAACCACCCCGTCTGGTACGCGGGCACCTCTGCTCGGGAAGGGGAGGCTGCCTGCGGCGCGTCGCCGAGCCGCCTCAGTCGCCCTTCCGGCTCGCGTGCGGCGAGCCGGCCGCCGCGCCGCCGTGCGTGGCGCCGGCGGCCGGCTTCGCGCGCGAGAATCTCGCGCTCGCCGACTCGAGCAGCCAGAAGAAGAACGGCGCGAAGAACACTGCCACGACGGTCGAGGCCAGAATGCCGCCGATCACGCCGGTGCCGATCGCGCGCAGGCTGTTCGCGCCCGGTCCGGAGGCGAGCGCGAGCGGCACGCAGCCGAGCCCGAACGCGAGCGAGGTCATCACGATCGCGCGCAGGCGAAGCCGCGCCGCCTCGATCGCCGCCTCGCGCGCACCCATGCCGTGCCGCACCCGCTCGATCGCGAACTCGCAGATGAGGATCGCGTTCTTCGCCGACAGGCCGACGAGCGTCACCAAGCCGACCTGGAAGTAGACGTCGTTCTCGAGGCCGCGCGCCCAGGTGAGCAGCAGCGCGCCGAGGATCGCGATCGGCACGGTGAGCACCACCGCGACCGGCAGCGTCCACTTCTCGAACTGCGCGGCGAGCAGCAGGAACACGACGATCAGGCCGGCGATGAACGCGATGGCCGAGGTGGCGCCCGAGGCCTTCTCCTGCAGCGCCTGGCCGGCCCAGGCGTAGGAGAACCCGCCGGGCAGCGTCTTTGCGGCGACCGCCTCCATCGCCGCGAGCGCCTGGCCCGAGCTGTAGCCCGGGGCGGGCGCCCCGGTGACCTTGACCGCGGGAAAGCCGTTGAAGCGCTCGACGAGCTTCGGCGCGGCGGCGTAGCGCACGGTGATCAGCGACGAGAGCGGCACCATGGCACCGCTCTTCGAGCGCACGTACACCTTCTCGAAATCCTCCGGCCGGACGCGGTACTCCGCATCGGCCTGCAGCACCACCCACCACACGCGGCTGAACTGGCTGAACTGGCCGGCGATCGTCGAGCCGAAGAAGCTCTGCATGGTCTGGAACGCGTCCTGCACCGGCACGCCGAGAAGCTCGGCGCGGTTGCGGTCGAGATCGACGAAGAGCTGCTGGGTCGCGCCGCGGAACGTGGTGCTCACGCCGGCGAGCTCGGGGCGGCCGCGCGCCGAAGCGAGAAACGCCTCCACCGCCCGCGCGGTCGCGCGGGTGTCGCCCGCGCCGCGGTTCTGGATGTAGAGCTCGAAGCCGCCGGTCGTGCCGAGGCCGGGGATCGGCGGCGGATTGATGGCGAGGACGAAGCCCTCCTTGAGCGCCGCGAACTGGCGGTTGAGCCGCGGCAGTACGCTGAAGGCGAGCTGCGATTCCTCGGTCCGCTCGTCGAACGGCCTCATCGAGACGAACAGCACGGCGGCGTTGTTGCGGAACGTGCCGTCGATCAGGCCGTAGCCGTTCACCCTCGCCACATCCTGCACCGCCGGCTCGGCGGCCATGATGCGCTCGACCTCGCCGGACAGCTCGCCGACGTAGCCCTGGCTCGCGGTGTCCGGCGCCTCGACCACGACGAAGAAGTAGCCCTGGTCCTCGTCGGGGACGAAGCTCCCGGGCAGCACCCGGAACATCGCCACGACGCCGGCGATCACCGCGGCGAAGGCGAGGAGCACGATCGGCCAGCCCCGGATCATCCGCGCGACGCCGCCGACGTAGCCCTGCGTCAGCCGGTCGAATCCGCGCTCGAACCAGCGGAAGAAGCCGCGCTTCTCGCCGTGATGGGCGCGGATGATGATCGCCGCGAGCGCGGGCGAGAGCGTGAGCGCCATCACCCCGGAGATCACGACCGAGATCGCGATGGTCACCGCGAACTGCTGGTACAGCGTGCCGGTGACGCCACCCAGGAACGCGACCGGAAGGAACACCGCGACCAGCACCAGCACGATCGAGATCAGCGCGCCGGCGATCTCGCTCATCGCTCGCTTGGCGGCCTCGAGCGCGCCGAGGCCGTGCTTGGTCATGTTCGCCTCGACGTTCTCGACGACGACGATCGCGTCGTCGACCACCAGGCCAATCGCGAGAATCAGCCCGAACAGGGTCAGCATGTTGATCGAGAAGCCGAGCAGGTGCATGCCGATGAACGTGCCGATGATCGACACCGGCACCGCCAGGATCGGGATGATCGTCGCGCGCAGGGACTGCAGGAACAGGAACACCACGGCGACCACCAGCACGACCGCCTCGAAGAAGGTGTGCACGACCTTCTCGATCGAATTCAGCGTGAAGAGGCTGGTGTCGAGGGCGATCGAGTAGTCGAGCCCGCTCGGAAACTGCTTCTTCAGCTCCTCGAGCCGCGCGCGCACCGCGCGTGCGGTCTCGACCGCGTTCGCCCCCGGCTGCTGGAAGATGCCGATCGTGGTGGCCGTGCGCCCGTTCATGCGGCTCGCGATGGAGTAGTCGCGCTTGGCGAGCTCGACCCGGCCGACGTCCTTCACGCGCACGATGGCGCTGCCGGCCTGCGCCGCGCGCACGATGATGTTCTCGAATTCCTCGGGCGTGGTGAGCAGGCCCTGAGCGGTCACCACGAAGGTCTGCTGCACGCCCTCCGGGGTCGGCTGCGCGCCGATCTGGCCGATGCCGAAGGTCTGGTTCTGGCTCTGGATGGCGCGGGCGACGTCCTGCACCGCGATGCCGAGCTGCGCCATGCGGTCCGGGCGCAGCCACACCCGCATCGCGATGTCGGGCAGGCCGAACACCGAGGCGCGGTTCGCGCCGGGGATGCGCTTCAGCTCCTCCAGCACGTAGAGGTTGGTGTAGTTGTCGATGTAGGTCGCGTCGTAGCGGTCGTCGGGCGAGAAGATCGACAGCACCATCATGATGCTGGAGGACTTCTTCTCGACCGTGACGCCCTGCTGCGAGACCACCTGCGGCACGAGCGACAGCGCCTGGCTCACCCGGTTCTGCACGTTCACCTGGTTGATGTCCGGGTCGCTGCCCGGCCGGAACACCACGCTGATCGAGACGTTGCCCGAGGACGAGCTGACCGAGTTAAAGTAGAGCAGATCGTCGATGCCGTTGATCTGCGCCTCGATCGGGGCGGCGACCGTGTTGGCGATCACCTCCGCGGTGGCGCCGGGATAGCGGGCGTCGATCGTGACCTGCGGGGGAGCGAGCTCGGGGTACTGCGAGATCGGCGTGACCCACATCGCGACCGCGCCGCCGAGCACGATCAGGATCGAGATGACCGACGAGAGGATCGGCCGGTCGATGAAGAAGTGGGTGAACACGGCGCGCCGCCGTCCGGGGTCGCTATTGCTTCGCCGCGCCGCCTGCCTTGGCGGCTCTTGCGGCGGCGTCCCCAGCGCCCGGCTCGACGACCTTCACCGGCTGGCCGGGAACGACCTTCAGCACGCCGTCGGTGATCACCCGGTCCCCGCCGTGCAGGCCGCTCACCACCACGATACCCTTGTCGCCGTAGTAATCGCCGACGACCACCGGCCGCACCTCGGCCGTGCCGTCGTCCTTCACCACGTACACGGAGTGTCCGTTCGGCCCCTGCTGCACTGCGAGCTGCGGCACGACGATCGCGTTCGGCCGCACCGCGCCCCGCACCGCCGCGTTCACGAACATGCCCGGCCGCAGCTCGCGCTTGGGGTTCGGAATGACGGCTCGCACCAGGAACGTGCCGGTGTCCTGGCTGAACGACGGGTCGGCGAAGCTGATCCTGCCCTTGTGCGGATGGGGCGTCCCGTCCGGGAGCGTCAGCTCGACCTCGAGATCCTCGCCCTTGGGTGTCACCACGATGCCTTTCTGCGTGAGCTCGCGCATCCGCGCCATCTGATTCTGCGAAACGCTGAAGTTCACCCAGATCGGATCGAGTGCGGCGACGTAGGTCAGCTTCGACTCGGGCGAGAGCGAGTTGACGTAGGTGCCCTGGCGCACCGTCGCGCGGCTCGCAACGCCGGTCACCGGCGAGCGGATGGTGGCGTAGCCGAGGTTGAGCTCGGCCTCGGTCAGCTTCGCCTGCGCGGTGTACACCGCGGCCGTCGCCGCCTCGAACTCGCCCTGCGCACGGTCGAGGTCGGATTGCGAGACGGCGTTCTGCGCGGCGAGCGGCGTCACCCGGTCGAGCGTCGCGCGCGCGGTGTTGAGCCGCGCCTGCTGCGCGGCGAGCGAGCCTTTGGCCGCGTCGAGCTGCGCCTGGAACGGCTTCCGATCGAGCTCGAATAGCATCTGCCCCTGCTTGACGACCTCGCCCTCCCGGTAGGCGATGCGCTCGAGAAAGCCCGACACGCGCGCGAGGATGTCGACCTGCTGCGAGCTCTCGGTCTGGGCGACGAACGTCGAGACGAATGGGATCGTCTGCGGCTTGACCTCGAGCACGCTCACCGGGGGCGGCGGACGCTGCGGCGCAGGCGCCTCCTTCGAGCAACCGGCCAAGAGGGCCATCACCAGCAGAACGGGCAGGCAAAATGCGCGCATAGGGAACTCTCCGGGGCGGGGTCTGGCAAGCAACCCGGCGGCGATTCTTGCTGCTTGCGGCCGCCGCGGGGATCGGCCGCCGCCCTCCGAGGGGCTGAATGCTAGCAGCACGCGTCCGCCCGCACCACCGCGGCGCCCCGGCACGCCGGGGTCCCTCAGTCGCCCACGAGCAGCCTGCGCGCCGCGGCGAAGTCCTTGCGCCTGGCGGCGTCCACCTTCGGAAAGGCGAGGTCGAGCCGCTCCATTCCCGCCACGATCGCGGCGGCGACCGCGAGACGGGTGAACCACTTGTTGTCCGCGGGGATCACGTACCACGGCGCGTGCGCGCCCGCGGTGTTGCGGATCATGTCCTCGTAGGCACGCATGTAGTCCTTCCAGTGCCGCCGTTCCTGCACGTCGGCGCTCGAGAATTTCCAGTTCTTCTCCGGCCGGTCGAGCCGCTCGAGGAAGCGCTTCTTCTGCTCGTCGCGCGAGACGTGCAGAAAGAACTTGAGGATCAGGCACCCGTTTCGCGCCAGGTACTGCTCGAAGTTGCGGATCGCCTCGAAGCGCTCCTGCCAGATATCCTCCGTCACGAGCTCGGGCGGCAGCTTCTGCCGGGCGAGGAACTCCTGATGCACGCGCACCACGAGCACCTCCTCGTAGTAGCTGCGGTTGAAGATGCCGATGCGGCCGCGCTCGGGCAGCGCTCTTGCGCAGCGCCACAGGAAGTCGTGGTCGACCTCCTCGGCCGAGGGCGCCTTGAACGAGGTCACGTGCACGCCCTGCGGGTTGACCCCCGACATGACGTGCTTGATGGTGCTGTCCTTGCCGGCGGCGTCCATCGCCTGGAACACGAGCAGCACGCTCCAGCGGTCCTGCGCGTAGAGCTTCTCCTGCTCCTCGGCGAGCCACTCGACGCCGCGCGCGAGCAGCTCCTTCGCCTCGGCCTTCTGCTCGGACCTGAGTCCGCGCGTGTCGCCGGGATCGACGTCCCTCAGCCGGAATCCCCTGCCCTGGGTCACGCGGTACGGGCGCAGGAACTTTGCGACCTGCTTCGAATTGATCTTCGTCACTCGATGCTTCTCCCTCGTGAGGCCGGGTTCCAGACGAGCCGCCCCAACAGCAGATGCGCCGCGAGGCATCCGATGCGCCCCGGACACCGTCCGCCACCGCGATGAGCTCGTGAGTATATTCAACCGCGCCAAAGCCGATGCGGCCTGGACGAGGCGCTCACGGGGAAGCCCTGCGATAGGCCGTCGCTCTCCACGAACGGCCCGAGCAGAGGCCGCCCGCGCGCGGGCTGCTCAGAGATCGATCACGGTCCGCACCGTCTCCGGGTCATCCGGAGTGCGCGTCTCGCGAAAGCCGAGCCGGCGGGCGAGGTCGCGCATCGGCGCGTTCTCGCGCAGCACGATGCCGTGCACGGTCTCGATGCCGCGTGCCCTCGCGTAGTCGAGGACTGCGCGCAGCGACACCTCGCCGATACCGCGGCGCTGGACGTCCGAGCGCGTCGAGACCGCGTACTCCGCGGTCGCGCCGTCCGGGTCAGCGACGATGCGCGCCCCGCCCCACAGCTCGCCCGGCTGCGTCGGATCCTCGATCACCAGCGCGAGCTCGCGATCGTAGTCGATCGCGGTGCCGCGCACAGCGAGGTCATCGCGCAGCTCGCGCATCGGCGCGAAGAGGCGCATGCGCCGGTCGAGCGGGGTCATTCGCAGGAAGGCGCGCTGCATCGCGCGGGCGTCTTCCGGACGGATCGGGCGCATGCGCACGGCGGTGCCGTCGCGCAGCGTCAAGGTCCGCTCCAGCTCCCTCGGGTAGGGGCGGATCGCGAAGCGGTCCGCGGGACGCGCCCCGCCCCGCGACGGCACGAGCTGCGCGCGCGCGTCCGCGGCGAACACACCCTGCGGTCCGGCAAACAGCGGGTTCACGCTGAGCTCGGCGAGCGCGGCCTGGTCCGCGAGGAGCTGCGAGGTCTGCACGATCGCGCCGACCAGTGCGTCGACGTCGGTGGGCGCGGCCGCGTCGGCGCCGAGCATGAGCCTGCCGACGCGCGTCTCGGCGAGCGCCGCACGCGCGAGCGCGGTGTTGAGCGGCGGTAGAGCGCACGTCACGTCGCGCACCGTCTCGAAGTGCCGGCCGCCCTGGCCGATCACGAGCACCGGGCCGAACGTCGGATCGGTTGCGACCCCGAGCAGGAGCTCGAGCATGCCCGCTGCGCTGCGCAGGGGCTGCACGACGAACCCCGCCACGCGCCCGCCCGGCCTGCACCGGCGGACGCGCGCCTGGAGCGTGCGGCACCGGCGCGCCAGGACGGAGGCTTTCGCGGCCTCGAGCGCCTCGGTGCGCGACGGCCGCCCGCCGCCACGGACGAGAGCGGCGACCCGCACCGGAAAGCCGAGGGCGGCCGCCGCGGAGCGTGCCTCGGCCGCGGTGCGCACCGTGCGCGTGACGGCGGCCGGAACGCCGTAGGCGTGCAGCAGCGCGAGCGCCTCGCTCCCGTCCAGTGCGCGGCGGCCACCGGCGAGCGCGAGGTCGATGACCTCGGCGGCCTGCTCGGGATGGGGCGCGCCGGCGCCGGCGATCGCGTCCGGGATCTCGCCGAGCTGCGCCAGCGCGCGCGCGGCGCTCACGCCGGTCAGGAACGCGCGCACTGCGTCCACCGCATCGCGGAAGCACGGGACTCCGGCGTGCTCCAGGCACGTGCGCGCCGCGTCGTCGGCCGGGCCGAGCAGCGCCGCGATCACCAGACGCCCGGCGGCCTGCACCGCGCGATCGGCAACCGCGCGCGCGATGCCGGCCGGATCGGCCCCCGGCGCCGGAGCGTGAACGACGAGCACGGCATCGGCGTCGTCGCCCGCGAGGATCGCGTCGAGCGCGCCGGCGAAGCGGGCCGGTGCGGCGTCGTCGCCGAGGTCGACGCAGCACGCGGCCGGGCCGTGCGCAACGCCTGCGGCGCACAGCCTGTTGCGCGCCGCGCCATCGAGCGGCGCGACCGCACCGCCGCCGGCCGCGACGGCATCGGCGGCGAGGAGCGCCGCACCGGTGCCGTTCGCGACGATCGCGAGGCGCCCGCGCGCGAGCCCCTGCACGCGTGCCGGATGGAGCCGGCCGAGCGCGAGCGCGGCATCGAACAGGGCGTCGACCGAGCGCACGCGCACGAGGCCCGTGCGGCGAAACACCGCGTCGTAGACGTCGTCGGGATGCAGCAGGCCGCCGAGCGGCGGTCGGCCGGCCTCGCGCGCCGCGCCGCCGCGCAGCACCAGTACGGGCTTGGTGCGCACCGCGGCGCGGGCCGCCGAGACGAACCGCCGCGCGTCGGCGACGTGCTCCAGGTGGAGCAGGATCGCGCTCGTTGCCGCGTCGGTGGCCAGGTAGTCGAGCACGTCGCCGAGCGCGACGTCGCCCGCCTTGCCGACGGCGGCGATGCGCGAGAAGCCGAATCCGCGACCTGCGGCGCAGCCGAGCATCGCGCCGAGCACCGAATCCGACTGCGTGACGAGCGCGGTGGCGCCGCCCGCAGGCGGCGCCTGCACCGCCCCGGCCACGAGCCCGAGCGAGGGCACGATCACGCCGCTGCGCGACGGGCCGAGCGCGCGCAGGCCGAGCTCGCGCGCGCGGCGGCGCAGCGCCTGCCACTCGTCCTTGCGCTCCCGCCCGTCGCCCGGCTCGGTATTCACGAGGATCACCGCCTCGCACCCGAGCCGGTGCATGCGCTCGAGGATGCTCGCGGGCCGCCGCTGCGGCAGCGCGATCACGCCGAGGTCGAAGCGCGCATCGGGCAGCGCGTCGCGCGTGACCTCGTGCACCACGACGCGCAGGCCCGGCGAGGCCAGGTTCGCGCGCAGCGTGCGCTCGGCGGGCGCCGCGTCGTGCGCCCCCGGTGCGAACGCGATCCGCTCGGGCTCGAACAGCGCGCGGATCGCGCTGACGGTCATGCGCTCCCGCCCGGCGGCCTAGCGCGCCGGGCGCGGCGAGGCCGCACCGATCAGGCCGCGCTCGCGCAGCGCGCCGATGATCACCTCGGCGTAGCCCGCGATCTCCCGCCTGAGCTCGCCCGGATCGGTGGTCTGCGTGGTGCCCGACCAGACGAGCGTGCCGTCGGCCGTGCGCCACAGGTTGGTCTCGACGACCACGACGTCGTACCGATAGGCCTGCGGCGGCACCGTGACTGCCCACGCCGAGCCGTAGAAGCCGAAGAAGTCGCGCCGATAGCCGATGCTCGGCACGACCGTGACGTAGCCCGGCGAGTAGGCGGTTCTGCGGTCCACGCTCAGGACGCGCGTGACGATGGCGCCGTCGGCGCCCGCGCGGCGCACCGTCTCGGCGAGCTTCTCCCTCGCCACTTCGCCGTCCTCCGGCAGGAGCCGGTAGCCGGGAACGGCCTCGACGCCGGCGGCGCGCAGCTTGGCAGCGAACTCGTCCTCGAACGTGCGCCGCTGCCCCGATTCCCTCGAGATCGCGAGCACCAGCACCTTCCTGAACGGCGGCCCGGCGTATTCGGGATCGACCCAGGCGTTGGTGAGCCGGGTCGACGGCGCGCACCCGGCGAGGAGCGCCGCCGCCAGCACGGACACGGCGGCAAACGCGGTTGCTCTCACGGTGCCTTCCTCCTGCGCGGGGGCCAGTGGCGAATGCTAGCGCGAAGCGCGCAGCGCGGTCACGACACGACCCGCAATCCGACGATCGCGCCAATCAGCACGGCGAGGAAGAAGATGCGCCAGAACGTCACCGGCTCGCGGAAGAGCGCCATGCCGACGACCGCGGTGCCGAACGCGCCGATGCCGGTCCATGCGGCATACGCAGTGCCGAGCGGGATGGTCGGCAGCGCGAGCGTCAGCAGCCAGAAGCTCGCGGCCGCGGCGCACACGAACGCGAGCGTGTGGCCGACGCGGCGGAATCCGTCGGACAGCTTGAGGAACGTGGCGAACGCGACCTCGAACAGGCCGGCGAGCGCGAGATACGCCCAGCCCATGCCGCTCAATCCCGCGACACGGCTCTGAGCCCGGCGACCGCGATCACGATCACCGCGATCAGGGCGACGCGCACCGGCGTCGCCGGATCGCCGAAGGCGAGGATGCCGACCAGCGCGGTGCCGAACGCGCCGATGCCGGTCCACACCGCGTAGACCGTGCCGAGCGGGATCGCGCGCATCGCGAGCGTCATGAGATAGAAGCTCATCGCGCCGAGCGCAACGAATGCGAGCGTCGGCCCGGGTTGCGTGAATCCCTCGCTCAGCTTGAGGAAGTAGGTGAATCCCACTTCGGCGGCGCCGGCGCCGAGCAGGCCCGCCCACGCGCGCGCGCGCGCCGGCAGCGTCAAGCACGGTCCCCGCGGCTCACCTGCCGGCGCCCGCCTTCACCTTCTCGGCGGCCTGCCGCCGCGCTTCCAGCAGCTCGAGCTGCAGCGAGTACGCGACGTAGTACTTGTAGATGTTGCGCACGTAGCCGACCGTCTCCTGGCCGACGCGCTTGGCGGCGATGAGCTCGACGTTGTTGAACCACACGTTCGGGTCGAGCCCCTCCTTCTCGGCTTCGCGGCGCAGCTGCTGGACGCGGCCGGGACCGGCGTTGTAGGCGGCGAACGCGAACAGCGTGAGGTTCTGCTTGTCCAACGGCACGCCCTTGAAGTAGCGCTCGTGCAGCTGGTCCATGTACTTGACGCCGCCGTGCACGTTCGGCTCGGCCTTGGTGATGTCGCCGACGCCGAGCTCGGCGCCGGTCGCCGGCATGATCTGCATGATGCCGATCGCGCCGACCGGGCTCTTCGCGTTCTGGTCGAGCCGCGACTCCTGGTAGCCCTGCGCGGCGAGCATCAGCGGATCGAAGCCGTACCTGTCGCCGTACTTGCGGAAGTACGCGATCGTGGCCTCGAACCTCTTCCACTCCGCCGCCTCGGTGTTGTTGCCGATCTGCTTCACGCGCCGCATGTAGGTCGCCAGGCGCTGCTCGGTCAGCCGGCCGGCCTTGATTGACGTGGCGACGAAGTCGTTCACCTCGGCCGCGAGCAGCGGGCTCCCCTTGCGCAGCGCCCAGGCGATGTCTCCGCCCGTGCGCACCGCGATGTCGCCGTGCACCTTGATCCTGGGCAGGACCTGCGCCCACATTTTCGCCTTCCAGTCGTCCACGACGATGATCGCGAGCAGGCCCGCGTTCGCCATCTCCATCATGTCCTCGTCCTCGAGCGCGTCGGGGACGAGCGTGAGCTTGATCCGCGGCTTGCGCTCCTCGGCAAAGCGCTCGTTGAGCGCGGCGAGGCTCTCGTGGTAGCTGCTCGCCTTGCGGACGTGGATCTGCTTGCCGGCGAGGTCCCCGACGCGCGCGAGCGCGGGCGCGCCCGCGCCGGTCACGACCACCTCGGCGACGTTCCTGCCCACGGGCGCGGAGAAGTCCACCTGCTTCTGCCGCTCGGGCGTGATGGTCAGATTGCCGGCGGCGATGTCACCGCGACCCTCGATCAGGAGCGGTACGAGCCGATCTCGCGTGGTGGGGATCGCGACGACGGTGATCGGGCGCGAGCCGGTCTTGTGCTTGCGGTTGAGCCACTGCTCGAAGTCGCGCAGCGTGTCGGCGGTGATGCCCCGCTGCGTGCCGCGGTCGTTGAAGAAGAGCGTGCGGCTGTAGGGAACGAGCACCCGGACGTAGCGGCGCGCCTTGATGCCGTCGAAGTCGCCCTTCCACGCCCGGCGCGCCGCGTCGATGTCGAGCGCACGCGCATCCTCGGCACCGGCGGGCGCCTTGGCGGGCGCGGCGGATTGCGCGCGCGCCTCCTGTGCGAGGAAGGACAGTGACGCGAACAGCGCCACGACGACCAGAGAAAGCGCTCGCGAGGGCGACATTGCGAAGCTCCGTGGAGGCGCGAATTGTACCCGGGCGGCGCGCCGGCGTGACCCGTGCCAGCCGTCGAAACAAACCCGAAACAATCGGCGCGCGAACCGACATCGGGCCGATACCGGCCGTCCGTAGCATGCGTCGCGTCGGCCACCCCCACCCAAGGAGACACGACCATGCAAAGGACCTCACCGATTTCCGAACGCGCCCACTCCCGCCGGCCGTCGCGCGGGTCGACTCCGGCAGTGCGCCGCTCGTCGCACGCACGGCAGGTCGCCGGCCAGCCGGCCGGCTCGACCGCCGGACAGTCGAGCGTGCGCGAGCTCGTCGAGTCCGCCTTCCGCCGGATGGCGCACGGCGTGGACGCGCGGCGCGCGCAGGCGCAGACCCTGGCGTTCTACCGCTCCGGCGGGCAGGACTGGACGCGCGGCCTCGACCGCTCGCCCGGACACGTCGTGCGCGCGCGCGTCGCCGGCGCCTTCCGAGCGATGGCGCACGGCGCGCAAGCGGCGGCGTCGCAGGCGCGGGCGCTGCGGTTCTACCGCTCGAGCGGGCACGCCTGGGCGGGCAACCTCGGCTGAGGCGCGCGCCGACCGGCCGGGGGCTCGCGGCCCCCTCCCCGGCGCTTCACCGTTCCAGGCAGAACCGCGCGCGCGGCTGCAGTGGCGCGTTATGCGCGGTAGGTGCCGGCGGGCTCGACGAGCCCGGCGGCGGCGCACGCCTCGCTCCGCTTGCGGCACTGCGGACAGCGGCCGCAGTGCGTCGCGTAGTCGACGCCGAGGCGTGCACCGAGCCGGATGACGTCCGCCTTCGCCAGGTCGACGAAGGGCGTGGCGAGCCGCGTCTCGCCGAGCAGCCCGCAGATCAGACGGAACTGCGCGAGGAACGCATGCGACGCGCTCGCATCGTCCGCGGTGTCCTCGCGGTTGACCGCGAGGCACAGCCGGCGCGCGCCGAGGTTGGCGGCGTGGGAGAGCCCGAGGCTCAGCGCGACGAGGTCGCGATGTGGCGGCGGCACGTGCGCCTTGCGCTCGTGCCCGCGGCGGAAGATCGCGCCGATCTGCGCCGGATCGAGCGGCACGAGCCCGACGCCGAGCTGCGCGCATTGCGCGAGGGGGCGTGAGCCGCGCGGCCTTGCGCCCGACCGCCCGAAAGGCCCGGCGTGCGGAAGGGTTGCCGGCCGCAGCGGGACACCGCCGAGGCGGTGCGCGCTCGCTATAATCGGCAGTCACCGTCGCGCTCGACCGGGCGTACCAATGAGCTACTACAAGCACCATGTCTTCTTCTGCTGCAACCAGCGCGCGCCGGGCGAGGCCTGCTGCAACGACCGCGGCGCGGCGGCGCTCCGCGCGTACGCGAAGGACCGGGTGAAGGCGCTCGAGCTGAGCGGCAAGGGCGGGGTGCGCATCAACACCGCCGGCTGCCTCGACCGCTGCGAAGAGGGACCGGTGATCGTCGTCTACCCGGAGGAGGTCTGGTACACCTACGTCGACCGCTCGGACATCGACGAGATCATCGACGAGCACCTCGTGAACGGCCGCATCGTGGAGCGCCTGCGCCTATGACGCGGCCGGCGCAGGAGCGCGTGCTCGTCGCGGGTCCTGCCGGGAAGATCGAGACCGCGATCGAGCACCCGGCGGTGTTTCCCGCCGACGGCGTGTCCGAGGGCGTGCGCGGCATCGCGCTCGTCTGCCATCCCCATCCGCTCTTCGGCGGCACGAAGGACAACAAGGTCGTCACGACGCTCGCCCGCGCGTTCGTCGAGCTCGGGTGCGTGGCGCTGCGGCCGAACTTCCGCGGCGTCGGCGCCTCCGAGGGCGCGCACGACCACGGCGCGGGCGAGACCGAGGACATGCTCGCGCTGATCGGGTATGCGCACGAGCGCTTCGGCGAGGCGCCGCTCGCGCTCGCCGGCTTCTCCTTCGGCGGATACGTGCAGACGCGCGTCGCGCAGCGGGCAGCGCCCAGCCGCATGGTGCTGGTGGGCGTGGCGGCCGGCGACCTCGGCGAGCGAAGCTACGACACGCCGCCCGTGCCGGCCGGGACGCTGGTGATCCACGGCGAGCGCGACGAGACCGTACCGCTCCCGCGCGTGCTCGATTGGGCGCGGCCGCAGGATCTTCCGGTGGTCGTCATCCCGGGCGCGGATCACTTCTTCCACCGCCGCCTGCATCACATCCGCGAGCTGGTGAGGCGCACATGGCACTAGCCGACGCCCGCGGCGCGCGGCCCGCGCCACCGCAGGACCCGGCGCCGGCCGCCGGGACGCGCGCGGCGGCGCCCGTGCACGCGGTCGCCGCCGCGCCCGCGCTCGCGGTGCACGACCTGCGCAAGGCCTACGGCACGCACCGCGCGGTCGACGGGGTGAGCTTCGCGATCCGGCCTGGCGAGTGCTTCGGCCTGCTCGGGCCGAACGGCGCCGGCAAGACGACCACGCTCAAGCTCTGCCTCGGCCTCAGCGAGCCCGACGGGGGCACGATCCGGCTCGGCGGGCGGCCGGTGCCGTGCGAGGCGCGCGAGGCGCGCATGCGCGTCGGCGTCGTGCCGCAGCTCGACAATCTCGATCCCGATTTCACGGTCACCGAGAACCTGCTGGTCTACGGCCGCTACTTCGGCCTGTCGAAGCGCGAGATCACCGCGCGCATCCCGGAGCTGCTCGCGTTCGCCGGCCTCGCCGGGCGCGCCGACGCGCGCATCCAGACGCTCTCCGGCGGCATGAAACGCCGCCTCACCCTCGCGCGCGCGCTGGTGAACGATCCGCAGATCCTGTTCATGGACGAGCCGACCACCGGCCTCGATCCACAAGCACGCCACCTGATCTGGGAGCGGCTGCGCAAGCTCACCGTGCAGGGCAAGACGATCCTCCTCACCACGCACTTCATGGAGGAGGCCGAGCGGCTGTGCTCCCGCCTGGTGATCATGGACCACGGCCGGCTGATCGCGGAAGGCAGCCCGCGCGAGCTGATCCAGGCGCACATCGAGCCGCACGTCGTCAGAAGTGCACGGCGAAGGCGTCGGCGAGTGGGCCGAGCACGAAGCACGGCGGCTGTGCAAGCGCGTCGAGCGCACCGGCGAGACGGTGTTCTGCTACGACGCGGACGCCGGGCCGCTCATCGCCGATCTCGAGTCGCGCCGGGAGCTGCGCTACCTGCACCGGCCCGCGGACCTCGAGGACGTGTTCCTGAAGCTCACCGGAAGGGAGCTGCGCGATTGATGTCCGCCCGCGCCGCAACGCTCTTGCGCGCGCCCGCGCTCTCGCTCCGGTTCTACCCGGTGTGGCGGCGCAACCTGCTCGTCTGGCGCAAGCTCGCCGCACCGTCGATGCTCGGCAACCTGGCCGACCCGATGATCTACATGCTCGGCCTGGGCTACGGCCTCGGGCGCCTGCTGCCCGAGATCGGCGGGATGCCCTATATCACGTTCCTCGCCGCCGGAACGGTGTGCTTCTCGACGATGAACAGCGCAACCTTCGAGACGCTCTACTCGGCCTTCTCGCGCATGCACGTGCAGCGCACCTGGGACGCGATCCTGAACGCGCCGGTGACGCTCGATGACGTCGTCACCGCCGAGCTCGTGTGGGCCGCCTCGAAGAGCGTGCTCTCGGGCCTCGCGATCATGGTCGTGGTGTGGGCGCTCGGCCTGTCGACCTCGCCGCTTTCGCTCGCCGCGCTGCTCGTCGTGCCGCTGATCGGGCTCACGTTCGGCGCGCTGGGGCTCGCGATCACCGCGGTGTCGCCTTCCTACGACTTCTTCATGTACTACTTCACGCTGTTCATCACGCCGGTCGCGATGCTCTCGGGCGTGTTCTTCCCGCTCGACGAGCTGCCCGCCGGATTCCAGGTCGCCGCCTGGTGCCTGCCGCTCGCCCACGCCGTCGCGCTGGTGCGCCCGCTCCTGCTCGGGAACGTGCCGGCCGACATCGCGTTGCACGTCGCCGTGCTCGCCGCATACGCGGCGGCGGGCTTCTACCTCGCGCTGGTGCTCTTCCGCCGGCGGCTGCTCTCCTGACCGGGTCGCGCCGCCGTGCTGTGGGTCAAGTCGCTGCACATCGTGTTCGTGGTGACCTGGTTCGCCGCGCTGTTCTACCTGCCGCGCCTGTTCGTCTATCACGCGATGCTCGAACCGGGCGACCGGGCGGCGAGCGAGCGGTTCAAGGTGATGGAGCGCAAGCTCTACCGCGGCATCATGACGCCGAGCGCGGTGCTCGCGATCGGGTTCGGCACCTGGCTCTGGCTCGGCTACGGTTTCGCGGGCGGCTGGCTGCACGCCAAGCTCGCCGTGGTTGCGGCGCTCGTCGCCTACCAGCTCTGGTGCGGGCGGCTGCTCGCGGCTTTCGCGCATGACCGCAACACGAAGAGCCATGCGTGGTTCCGGTGGTTCAACGAGGCACCGGTGCTGCTCCTGCTGGCGGGCGTCATCCTCGCGGTGGTGAAGCCCTTCTGACGGCGAGGCCGGGCGGCCGCGCGCGCACGAGGCGGACGCCGCGTCCGACAGCGCGCCGCCGCGGCGTGCAGCCGGCGGCGGCGCGCAAGCGGGGATCCGGCGCCGTCCGCGCGGCGGTGAAGGACTACCGCTTCGCGCGCCCGCGCCTGCCGTCCTTTCCGGGCGCCTTCGCGCCGGCGCGGCGCAGATCGGTCTTGGCGAAGTACCAGTCGGTGTACTCGTAGCCCGCCTTGGCGCGCGCCGCGGCGTCCTGTTGCGTCGCCGGCGGCGGCACGATCACCTTGTCGCCCGGGCACCAGCCCTCGGGCGTCGAGACGCCGTGCGCGTCGCTCGTCTGCAGCGCTTCCAGCAGGCGCAGGAACTCCTCGACCGAGCGGCCGTTGGTCATGGGGTAGTACACCATCGCGCGCACCTTGCCCTCGGGGTCGATGAGGAAGGTCGCGCGCACCGCCGAGGTGTCGCTCGCTCCGGGCTGGATCATTCCGTAGTCGTGCGCCACCTGCATCGAGAGGTCCTCGATGATCGGGAAGGGAATCGCGACGCCGAACTTCTCCTCGATGTTGCGCACCCACGCGATGTGCGAGTAGGTGCTGTCGACCGAGAGCCCGAGCAGCTCGCAACCGAGCGCGCCGAAGCGCTCGTAGGCGCGCGCGAATGCGATGAACTCGGTGGTGCACACCGGCGTGAAGTCCGCCGGGTGCGAGAAGAGCACGAGCCACTTCCCCGCGGTAATCGGCGAGCGAGCGCGTCCCGTGCGTGGTGCGCGCGGTGAAGTCGGGTGCGGGCTCGTTGATGCGCGGCAGCCGCGCCTTCCAGACGTTTTCCATGGCTCGTTCCCTCCGCCTCGCGGTTCAGTCCTTGAATCTGGCGATGATCTCCGGCGGGATGACGCCGGCCTTCAGACCCTCCGGGTCCCGCGGATCGCGCAACCCCCACACCCGGACCTCGCGCCCCTCGACGATGATCCGGCCGCCGTTGTGCACGCGGTGCTCGACGACGAACACCTTGCTGCGCCACTCGCCGACCCAGCTCTCGATCGCGATGCGGTCGCCGAAGCGCGCCGGACCCATGAAGCTCGCAGTCGCGTCGACCAGCGCGACGCCCGCCATGTTGTAGTTGGGGAACATCTCGGCCCACGGCAGGCCGCGCGCGCGAAACATGCGCTCGGTCGCCCGATCGAACCACTCGAAGTAGCGCGGGTAGAAGACGATGCGCGCCGGGTCGCAGTCGGCGAAGTCGACGACGATCTCGTTGCGGTGCGGCATCATGCCGGCGGCGCCGCCGCGGCGTGCGTTCGGATCAGACGCCACGGAACCTCGGCGCGCGCTTCGACTTGAACGCGGCGCGGCCCTCGGCGTAGTCGGCGCTCTCGTAGCACGCGTCGATCTGCCGCTGCAGCGCGGCGAGGTCACGCGCCTGCGCATCCTTGAGCACCTCGCGGATCGCGGTCTTCGCGGCCACGAGCGTGAGCGGCGCGTTCTCGGCCACCATCGCGCAGTAGGCTTCGACCTCGCGGTCGAGGTCTGCGGCCGGGAAGACCCTGCTCACGAACCCCATCGCGAGCGCATCGCCCGCGTCGAACTTGCGCGCCGAGAAGAAGACGTCCGCGGCGTTCGCCGCGCCGAGCACGTGAACGAAGCGCCGCATCCCGACGAACGAGTAGCCGAGGCCGAGCCGCGCGGCCGGCATGCGGAACACCGCGTCGTCGGCGGCGAAGCGCACGTCGCACGCCGCCGCCAAGCCGAGCCCGCCGCCCATGCAGACACCGCGGATCTTCGCTACGACCGGCTTGGCGGCGAGCGTCGGGGCGAGGTAGGCCGCCTCCACGTCCTGGTTGTAGGAGTCCTGCTCCTGCGGGGTGGCGCGCGCCTGGTCGAACTGCGACACGTCGGCGCCGGAGACGAACGCCTTGTCGCCGTCGCCGGCGAGGACGATCACGCGCACCGCCGGGTCGGCGTCGAACGCACCGACTGCGTCCGGCAGCGCCTTCCACATGTCGAGCGTCAGCGCGTTCATGCGCGCGGGATTCGAGAACAGAATCCAGCCGACGCCGCCCGCGCGGCGCGTGATGAGCTTTGCCATCCAGTCTCCGACGATCGCACGCCCGGCCGGGCGCGACCCGCCGCGCCGGGTGCCGCTATGATAGTGGGTGACGGCGCTTTGCGACCGCCGTGCGGATCGGTCGGTCCTCGCCCTCGGCGAGCGCCTCCGCGCTTGTCTCCACGCGCTCGAAGTGCGCATGCGCTTCCTCCAACTCGGCCGGTCGCCGCAGGCTGCCGATCCGGTCGGCGCGAAACGGGGGCGCGGCACCGGCGGTCATCCGTCCCCCGGGGCGAGCTGAAGCGTCTCCTTGTGCCCGAAGGCGCGCGTGTTGTCGATCAGCGTGATGCGCTCGGGGCGCAGGACGTAGAACCCGGCCTTGGCCCAGGCGGCGCGCAGCGCTTGCGGTCCCTGCGCGAGCGCGGCGAGAAAGGCGTAGCGCGCCGCCATCAGCGTTCGCGCGCGCTCGATCGCCCGCGGGTCCGCGAGCCGCGCCGCGCGGCCGGCCAGCTGCAGCCCGCGGATCGCGCGGAAGTCGGTGTAGTCGGGCGCGATCGTGGCGGCGACCCGCGGCTCGGCATCGAGCTCGCGCGAGTGGCGCGTCGCGGGGTCCGAGGTCCAGTAGAGGGCAAAACCCTCGCGCGCGTACATGAGCGAGGCGGCGTGCACCGCGCTGCCGGCGCCGGTGGCGAGCGTCATCACGTGATGGGCGTCGAGGAAAGTCTCGATGCGCGCTACGAGGTCTGCGCTTTCCATGCGTCCTCGCGCGGCGCCTTCAGACGGTCACTCGAACGCGCCCGCGGCCTCGTGGGCGCGGTACCCTCGGCGCTCAGGCCGAGGAGCTCGCGGAAGACGTGCTCGGTGTGCTCGCCGAGCCGCGGCGCCGCGCGCGTGATCTCGCCCGGCGTCTCCGACAGGTCGAACGCCGGAAAACCGCAGATCTGCTCGCCGAACACCGCGTGGGGCCGCCCGCGCCAGATCCGGCGGGCGGCGAGCTGCGGGTCGGTGAAGAGATCCGCGACCGTGTTGACCGGATGCGCGTGCACGCCGGCCGCCTGCAGTCCGGCGGCGGCCGCGGCCGCGTGGTGCGTCCGCGTCCACGCGGCCATCTCGGCGTCGAGAGCGGCGGCGTTCGCCCGCCGCGCGGCGGGCGTGGCGAAACGCGCATCGCGCGCGAGCTCGGAACGTCCGATCGCCCGCGCGAGCGCCGTGAACTCCGCGTCGGACCAGCACGAGAGCGCGAGCCAGCAGCCGTCGCGCGCAGGATAGGCGCCGTGCGGCGCGGCGTCGGGATCGGTGTTGCCGGCCCGCTCGGCGACTTTCCCGGAGCGATGGTACTCGAGGAGCGGGCCGGCGAGGAACGTGAGCCCGCACTCGTACTGCGACACGTCGATGTACGCGCCCTGCCCGGTGCGCCGGCGGCGCTCGAGCGCTGCGAGCACCGCCGAGGCGCCGAGGACCGACGCGATAAAGTCGATGTACGGCCCGTACAAGAGCATCGGCGGCCCGACGGGAAAGCCGGTGAGGTTGCACATGCCGGCAAGCGCGGTGAGCTGCGAGCCGAACCCCGGCGTGTCCGCGCGCGGACCGGTCTGCCCCATGTTGCAGGTCGAGAGCATCACTGAGGCCTGGGTTGGTCCGCGCGAGCGCGTCGTAGCCGAGCCCGATCCGCGCCATCACGCCCGGCCGCATGTTCTCTATGATGGCGTCGCACCAATCGGTGAGACGCCGCGCGGCCGCGAGGCCCGCGGGGCGCTTCAGGTCGACCGTGACGCCGAGCTTGGAATCGTTGAACTGGGCAAAGCAGCCGCTCGAATCGATCCCCGGCTTGCCGTCCTGGAACGGCGGGTACTGCAGGCGGAAGCCGTCGGGCCGCGCCTTCGATTCGACGTGCACGACGGTGGCGCCGTAGTTCGCGAGCAGCTTGCCGATGTGCGGTCCGGCGGCGTAACCGCCGAACTCGACGATCTTGACGTCGGTAAGGGCCTGCGCGCTCATCCGGCCGCTCTCGACTTGCGCACCCGCCGCGCCTCGGCCGCCGCGTGCGGCCCGAGCGGCCGGCGCTTGCCGTCCACGACGGCAAAGCTGCCGCAGTGGCGCTCGATAGCGCCGTGCGGCGCGGCAACGTCCTGCCAGAAACCGCGCGCGGCAAGCTGCGGGTCGGACGCGATGTCGGCGACGGTCGCGACCGGATAACCGAGCATCTCGCGCCGGTGAGCCTCCTCGAGGAACTCGCGCTTGGCGAGACCGGCGAAGAAGCGCGCCATCGGCGCCTCGATCGCGTCGACCTCGGCTTGCGTCACCCCGGTCGGGTCCCACGTGCGCCAGTCGATCGACGCGAGCGCGCCGAGCTCGGCGCCCGCCTCGCGCATCCACGCCACGAGCTGCTCGTTGGTGCGGCGCCCGGCGGCACCGCCGTAGAGAATGAAGTTGAGGTAGCCGTCCTTGCACGGCCAGAACACGCGGAAGCGCGCCCCGGTGACCGAGCGCCCCGTCATGTACGCGCCGGCGCGCGTCGGCGTGAGTCCGGAGACGGTGACGAACGCGGGCGCATGCGCGAGCGCGGTGATCACCGCAGCCTGCGCCGAGACGTCGACGAGCTGTCCGCGCCCGCTTGTGGCGCGATGATGCAGCGCGACGAGCGCGCCGACCGCGGCCTGCGCGCCGGTCCACGCGTAGGCCTGCGGCGCGCTCACGCGGAACGGCATCGACCCGGGCTCGCCGGCGAGCGACATCGCTCCGCCGGCTGCCATCAGCTCGAGATCGGTCGCGCGCCAGGCGGCCTTCGGCCCGGCGAGTCCGAAGGGGGTGATCGCGACCACGACGAGGCGCGCGTTCAGCCGCGCGAGGCGAGCGTAGCCGAAGCGCGCAGCGTCGGCGGGCGCCGGCGTCGCGAGCAGAATGTCGGCGCGCGCGGCGAGGCGGTCGAAGCCCGCAGCGTCGCCGCGGTCGAGCCGGAGGAGCCGCTTGTTCACGTTGAGCGCGCGCCACTCGGCGCCCGCCGTGTCGGCGTCCGGCGGCTCGAGCTTCGCGACTTCGGCGCCGAGATCGGCGAGCAGCCGCCCGGCCAGCCAGCCGAGGCGGTCGGTGCAGTCGAGGACGATGCAGCCGTCGAGCATCGCGCTACGGCCGGTTCGCCGGTCAGGGATGCGCCGCGCCGCTTCCCTCACCCTCCCGCTGGAGGGGGAGGGAAGGGATGAGCTGGGGGCCGAGCCGCTCACCGACCGGTGCGCGCGAGCGAGAGCACCCACCCTTCCATGCGCGCGCGCGCCTTGGCGATGTCGGCCTGGCTGAAGAAGCTCTCCGGCTTCACCTTGTCCACCGGGTAGACCGGACGGTGGAAGTCCTTCTCGTAGCCGAACGGCACCGTCGCGTCGATGCCCATGCCGCCCTCGAACTGCGTGTTCGAGGCGGTCCACGCCTTCTCGCCGGCTGTCATGCGCTCGGCCGGCATGAACGTCTGGCCGCGCCCGCCCGGCAGCGGGTTCAGGATGTCGGTCTTCGGGTTCACGCGCGTGGTGAGGCACCACATGATGTCGTCCATCGAGTAGATGTCGACGTCGGGGCTCACCGCGATGGCAAGGCGCATGCCCTGCGAGCAGGAGAGGATCGCCGAGAGGAAGTTCCGCTGCCAGCCCTCCTCGATCGAGTTGCGCTTGCGCACCTGGATGATGCAGCCGCCCCAGTCGGTCATGCAGTACGGGATGTGCACGTCCATGATCAGGCCGGGCTGCAGGCGCTCGCAGAGCTCGTAGATCGCCGCCTCGCGCACCGTGGTGTCGATGTTCGAGTCGTCGAAGGTGTGCACGCCGAGCGGGAAGATCACCGGCTTCGACTCGGGCTTGCGCATGGTGATCGCGGTGACGTGGAAGGTCGGCGCCTTGTACGCCTTGCCCATGTAGCCCGCCCACTCCGGGTGGAAGAAGGTCTTGCCCTGCACCCCGGCCTTCTCCGCCTCGCCCGTCTCGTAGCGCTTGTCGCGCGGGTGGAGGTAGCCCTCGAGCACGTACTCCGAGTCGGCGAGCGCCCAGGCATCGACCGTGCGCGCCTTGACCAGGCGCACCGGCGAACCCTGCACCGCGCCGGCGATGCCGATCTCGTCGCAGCCCTTCGGCAGGATCACGTAGTCGAAACCCGCGCCGGCAAGCAGCGTGCAGGCCGGCGGCACGCCGAAGCACATCGTGATCGGGATCGGCTCGTCGTCGTGGTAGTGCTTGGTGATCACCTGCCACATGTGCGAGCCGGGCGAGATCTGGAACGTGCCGACGTTGCCCCAGCGGAAGTTCATGCGGTTGTAGCCGAGATCGGAGCCGCCGTCGAAGTAGTCGCCGACGATGCAGCGGATGCCCGAGCCGATGGTGAGCTCGGGCTCGAGCGCGGTGTGTCGGATCGCGGTGATCCACTTGTTCACGTCGAGGTCGTCGGTGATGACGTGCTCCTGGCAGGGCGCGTCCTTCTGGTCGATCGTCACCGGCTTGAGCGGGTGGCTGAGCGCGTACGCGAGCCTCTCGGTGCGCTCGGTCGCGCCCGACCAGCCGAACATGCGCTCGACGATGCGGATGTCGGAGAAGAGGTTGGTGATCGCGCGCGCGTGCGGCTTGCCCTTGACCCGGTTGAAGAGCATCGGGTAGGAGCCGTCGAAGTGCTTCTGCAGCCCGGTGATCTCGAGGTCCGGATTCACCTCCTTGTCGGTCTCGAGCAGCAGCCCCTCGGCGCGCAGCCACTCGATCGTCGAGCGCAGGCTGGTGATGTCCTTGACTTGCGTGCCGGCGACCGGCTTCATGACGCTGCTCACGTGGCGTTCTCCTCTTTGCTTGGTGTTCAGGTCTTGGGGCGACGCGCGTGACGCGCCCGCGGCGCATCTCGCCGTCCCAGCGCTTGGCGAATCCCGCCTCGATGCCGAACTGGTCGAGCGTGCGCGCGACGATGTGGTCGATCATGTCGTCGAGCGTCTGCGGATGGTTGTAGAAGGCGGGCATCGGCGGCATCATGACCACGCCCATGCGCGCCAGCTTGACCATGTTCTCCAGATGCACCTCCGAGAGAGGGGTCTCGCGCACGAGCAGCACGAGCCTGCGCCGCTCCTTGAGGACCACGTCGGCGGCGCGGTGCACCAGGTGGTCGCCGCCGCCGTGCGCGATCGCGGCGAGCGTGCGCATCGAGCAGGGCGCGATCGCCATGCCCTCTGTGAGGAACGAGCCCGAAGAGACCGCCGCGCCCATGTTGCCCTGCTCGTGGACCACAGCGGCGAGCTCGCGCACCTGCTTGTACGTGTAGTCGGTCTCGTGCTCGATCGTCTGCTGCGCCCACTTGCTGACCACCAGGTGCGACTCGACCCCGGCAGCTTTGAGCGCCTCGAGCAGCCGGATGCCGAAAATGGCGCCGGTCGCGCCGGTGATGCCGACGATCAGGCGTTTGGTCACGGTGGCCCCGCAGTAGGCTTGCCGGCGCTGCGGTGCGCGGCCGCAGTCCGGCATGCGGAATCGAATGCCGGCTTGCCGGCTCGCGTCGCGCAGAGGTAGATTTAGCGCAACCGCAGCCGCTCGACAACCGTGCGGCGCCGGATTTTATTCCAGCATATGGAACGCTATCCCGCCGCCGCCGCACGCCGACCCGCGCGCAGCGCGCGCGCCGCCGATGCGGCACCGCGCAACGACGGCACCCAGACGATCCAGCGCGCCGTGAACGTGCTGCGCGTGATCGCGTCGCGCGGCCACGCCGGCCTGCGACTCGCGGAGATCGCCCGTCATGCCCGGCTCGAGCGGCCCACGGTGCACCGGATCCTGAAGTGCCTCTGCGCGGAGGGTGTTGCGGCGCAAGATCCGGCGACCCGGCACTACCGCCTGGGGCATCTCGCGTTCGAGCTCGGCCTCGCCGCCGCACCCCAGTTCAGCCTGCGCGAGCTCTGCGCGCCCACGCTCTCCCGGCTCGCCGAGCGCATCGGCGACACCGTGTTCCTCACCGTGCGCAGCGGCTACGACACCGTGTGCATCGACCGCCGCGAGGGCTCCTTCCCGATCAAGGCGCTGCTGCTCGACGTCGGCACGCGCCGGCCGCTCGGCGTCGGCGCCGGCGGGCTCGCGCTGCTCATGCCGCTCGCCGACGCCGCCGTCGAGGAGGTCGCGCGCGCGAACGCGACGCGGCTGAAGGCCTACGCCGGGCTCACCGTGCCGCGGCTCGTCGCCATGGTAAAGCGCTCGAAGAGCATGCGCTACGCACTGAACGACCTTCCGGTGACCGCGGGCGCGACCTCGATCGCGCTGCCGATCCGCACGCGCTTCGGCGATCCGTTCGCGGCAATCAGCGTCGGCGCGATCGAGAGCCGGATGACGCCGGCGCGACGCACCGAGCTCGTCGAGTGGCTGCGCGCGGAGGTCGAGGCGCTCGAACGCCTGCTCGCCGAGAAGGCGACGCTGTGAGCCGCGCGCCCGCGCCGACCCGGTGAGCGCGTCCGGCTTCTTCGCCACCTGTCCGCGCGGCCTCGAGCCGGCGCTCGCGCGTGAGCTCGCGGCCTGCGGCGCGGCCGACCCGACCGCGGTCGGCGGCGGCGTGCGATTCGCAGGCGACCTTGCGGTCTGCTACCGCGCGAACCTGGAGAGCCGCATCGCCTCGCGCGTGCTCCTGCGGGTGGCGCACGGCGCATACGCGACCGAGCAGGACGTCTACGAGGCGGGTCGCGCGATTCGCTGGGCCGACTGGTTCGACGTCGACCGTTCCATTCGCGTCGACGTCGGCGCGACGCGCAGCCCGCTCCGCAGCCTGGAGTTCGCGACGCTGCGCATCAAGGACGCGGTCTGCGACCGGTTTCGCGCCGACGTCGGACGGCGGCCGGACGTCGATACGCGCGCGCCGGGCGTGCGTATCCACGCCTACCTCGACGAGCGCTCGATCACGCTGTATCTCGACACCTCCGGCGAGCCGCTGTGGAAGCGCGGCGCGCGCGCAGATCCGGGCGAGGCGCCGCTGCGCGAGAACCTCGCGGCCGGGATCCTCGCGCTCGCCGGCTGGACGCTGGACGAGCCGCTCCTCGACCCGATGTGCGGCAGTGGCACGTTCCTCGCCGAGGCGGCGGCGATCGCGCACCGCATCGCCCCGGGAGCGCGCCGGCAGTTCGGCTTCGAGCGGCTGCGAAACTTCGATTCGGCGTTGTGGACCAGGCTGCGTGAGGCCGCGCGCGCGCGCGAGCTGCCGCCGCGGCCGCGCGCGCTCTACGGCGCCGATCGCGATCCGGCGGCGCTCGCGCGCGCGACGCGCACCCTGGCGCAGCTGGGCCTTGCGGCCGCCGTGCGCCTCGAGCGCGCCGACGTCCTCGAGATCGCGGCGCCCGGCGGGGCCGGCGTGCTGGTCGCCAATCCGCCCTATGGCGTGCGCATCGGCGAGGACGCCACCCTCGCGGCGTTCTATCCGAAGCTCGGGGACGCGCTCAAGGCGCGCTTCGTGGGCTGGCGCTGCTACATTCTCAGCGCCGATCTGCGGCTGGCGAAGCTGATCGGGCTCAAGGCCTCGAGGCGGACGCCGCTCTTCAACGGCGCGCTCGAGTGCCGGCTGTTCGAGTACCGGATCGTCGCCGGCGGCATGCGGCGGGCCCGGCCTGCGAGCGGGTAGGAAAGCACGCTTGCCGGTCAGCCGCATCGACGCGCCAGGAGATCGAGCACCACGCGACCGAACGCCGCCGGCTGCTCGATGTCCGACGCCTCGCCGGCGAGCTCGACGAGCGCGGCGCCATGGAGGCGCCGCGCCACGCACCAGGCGCCGGCTTCGAAGCGAAGGGGCGCAGGACGCCCTGGTCAGGTGATCGACAGGTGGTCGATGCCCTGGGTGATGTCGCGGTTCTTCGCCTCGGTGGAGTGCAGCTTGATCGCCAGGCGCAGGTCGTTCACGCTGTCGGCGTTACGCAGCGCGTCCTCGTAGGTGATCACGCCCGCATCGTACAGGTCGAACAGGTGCTGGTCGAAGGTCTGCATGCCGAGCTCGCGCGAGCGCTTCATGATCTCCTTGATCTCGTGCACCTCGCCCTTGAAGATCAGGTCGGCGATCAGCGGCGAGTTCAGCATCACCTCCACCACCGCGATCCGGCCCTTCCCCTCCTTGCGCGGGACCAGGCGCTGCGACACCATGCCGCGCAGGTTGAGCGAGAGGTCCATCAGGAGCTGCGGGCGCCGCTCCTCCGGGAAGAAGTTGATGATCCGGTCGAGCGCCTGGTTGGCGCTGTTCGCGTGCAGCGTCGCCATGCACAGGTGGCCGGTCTCGGCGAACGCGATGCCGTAGTCCATTGTCTCGCGGTCGCGGATCTCGCCCATCAGGATCACGTCCGGGGCCTGGCGCAGGGAGTTCTTCAGCGCGATGCCCCAGTCCTCGGTGTCCACGCCGACCTCGCGCTGGGTGATGATGCAGTTCTTGTGCGGATGCACGTACTCGACCGGGTCCTCGACCGTGATGATGTGGCCGTAGGAGTTATCGTTGCGGTAGCCGACCATCGCGGCGAGCGAGGTCGACTTGCCCGAGCCGGTCGCACCGACCATGATCACCAGGCCGCGCTTGGTCATCGCGACTTCCTTCAGCACCGCCGGCAGTCCGAGCTCCTCGAAGGTCGGGATCTTGGCGTTGATCGTCCTGAGCACCATGCCGATCGAGCCCATCTGCACGAACGCGTTCACGCGGAAGCGGCCGATGCCCGCCGGACTGATCGCGAAGTTGCACTCCTTGGTCGACTCGAACTCGGCCGCCTGGCGGTCGTTCATGACCGAGCGCACGAGGTCCTGGGTGTGCTGCGGCGTGAGCGGCTGCTGCGACACCGGCGTCACCTTGCCGTCGACCTTGATCGCGGGCGGGAAGCCGACCGTGATGAAGAGGTCGGAGGCCTTCTTGCTGACCATCAGGCGCAGCAGGTCGTTGATGAATTTGGATGCCTGGTCTCGTTCCATTGTCTACCTCGTTCCCAGGGCGAGCAACGCGCCCATTATGCGCCTCGCCGGTCTGCTTGGTACCCCCCTGCCACCACCGGGCAGCGGGGCGCGTCCGCGCTCCGGCACTGCGGTGCACTTACCCGACGAAGTTGTCCTTGTTCTGCGCTCGGTTGCGCGCCTCGGCTACCCCCACCACGCCGCGCTTCACCAGCTCCTGCAGGTTCTGATCGAGCGTCTGCATGCCGAACGACTGCCCGGTCTGGATCGCGGAGTACATCTGCGCGATCTTGTTCTCGCGAATCAGATTGCGGATCGCCGGCGTGCCGATCATGATCTCGTGCGCGGCAACCCGGCCCGAGCCGTCCTTCGTCTTGAGCAGCGTCTGCGAGATCACCGCACGCAGGCTCTCCGAGAGCATCGCGCGCACCATCTCCTTCTCGGCCGCGGGAAACACGTCGACGATGCGGTCGATCGTCTTGGCCGCCGAGCTCGTGTGCAGCGTGCCGAACACGAGGTGGCCGGTCTCGGCGCCGGTCAGCGCGAGGCGGATCGTCTCGAGGTCGCGCATCTCGCCGACCAGAATCACGTCCGGGTCCTCGCGCAGCGCGCTCCGGAGCGCGTTCGCGAAGGAGAGCGTGTGCGGGCCGACCTCGCGCTGGTTGATCAGGCACTTCTTGCTCTCGTGCACGAACTCGATCGGGTCCTCGATGGTGAGGACGTGCCCGTGCTCGTTCTCGTTGATGTGGTTCACCATCGCGGCGAGCGTGGTCGACTTGCCCGAGCCGGTCGGTCCGGTCACCAGCACGATCCCGCGCGGCTGGTTCGCGATGTCGGCGAAGATCTTCGGGGCGTTCAGCTCTTCGAGCGTGAGCACCTTCGACGGAATGGTCCGCATCACCGCCGCCGCACCGCGGTTCTGGTTGAACGCGTTGACGCGGAAGCGCGCGAGGCCCGGCACCGCGAAGGAGAAGTCGCACTCGAGGTTCTCTTCGTAGGCCTTGCGCTGCGCGTCGTTCATGATGTCGTACACCATCGCGTGCACGTCCTTGTGCTCCATCGGCGGCAGGTTGATGCGCCGCACGTCTCCGTGCACGCGGATCATCGGCGGAAGGCCCGCGGACAGGTGCAGGTCGGACGCCTTGTTCTTGACGACGAAGGCGAGCAGCTCGGTGATGTCCATATAATCCGTTCCAGGTTGTGCGCGAACCGCGCAATCCCGCCGCGGGCGTCGGAACCGGCGTGGTCAGTGGCGGAAATGTCCCTGTAATTCAGTCTGTTCCCGCGCGGACTTGAGAATTATGAGCACAATCGCCGCGAACCTACAAGGCGTAAAGTCCCGCATCGAGCGGTGCGCGCGCGCGGCCGGCCGCGACCCTCGTGACATAGTTCTCGTGGCGGTGACCAAGACCTTCGGGCCGGAGGCGATCCGCGCCGCATACGACGCCGGGCAGCGGGACTTCGGCGAGAGCTACGCCCAGGAGGCGCTCGGCAAGCTGCCCGCGCTCGCCGGGCTCGCGATCGTGTGGCACTTCATCGGGCCGATCCAGAGCAACAAGACGCGGCCGATCGCGGAGTCCTTCGACTGGGTCCACGCGATCGACCGCGCGAAGATCGCCGAGCGGCTCTCGGTGCAGCGACCGGCGGGCCGGGCGCCGCTCCAGGTCTGTATCGAGGTCAACGTGAGCGGCGAGGCGACCAAGGCGGGCGTCGTGCCGGAGGCGGCGCCGGCGCTCGCCGCGGCGGTGGCGCGGCTGCCGAACCTGCGGCTGCGCGGGCTGATGGCGATCCCCGAGCCCACCCCCGGACACCGCGCTGCAGCGCCGTCGCTTCGAGCGGCTGCGCGAGCTCAAGGACACGCTCAACCGCGACGGCCTCGCGCTCGACACGCTGTCGATGGGCATGTCGGACGACTTCGAGGCGGCGATCGCCGCGGGCAGCACGATGGTGCGCATCGGCACGGCGATCTTCGGCGCGCGCGCCGTGCAGGCCTGAGTTTGGGCACGGCGGCCGCTCGGGCGGCCGCGAACCGCAGGCCCGTGTTGGAAGCGGAAACTCACGCCGAGCGCCGGGCCGCAACCCGCTACTTCGCTTCGACGGTGACCTGGTGGATCTTCCCGGTGAAGCGGCTCTTGACGCCCGCGACGTACGCCTCGGTCACCGGCGTATCGTCGTCCTCGCCGACGTCCGCGCCTTCGTCCAGGGAGAACACGAACGCGGCAGTCTTGTCGATGCGGCCTTCGGCGACCGGCTTCCCGTTGACCGAGAGCGTGGCGGTGCCGCCCTTGCCGCGCTCACCGCCGTCGTAGGCGAAATCGAGCTTGATGGTCGCCTTGCCGGCCGGGACCGGCTCGGCGCCGGCCACCGTGTAGCGCTCGAGGCCGACCCAGTTGTACGCGTAGGCGGGCTTGCCGTCCTTCATGTAGAGGCTCCAGCCGCCGAAGCGTCCGCCTTGCGCGAGGATGACGCCGCTGGCCCCGCCCGGCGGGACCTCGATTTCCGCGGTGATGGTCTTGGAGCGCCCCTTCAGGTTGAGGAACGTGTTCTCCATCATGCCGGTCATGCCCGGATAGAGCGTGAGCGTGGTGCGCGCGCCCATCAGGTCCGGGCGCCCGGCGAGGCCCGGATCCATCCGCTCGATGCTGCGATCGTCGATCGGCAGGACGTCGTACTTCACCGCCTCCTTCATGAAGAGCGCCTGCAGCTCCTTCAGCTTCGCCGGATGCTTCGCCGCCAGGTCGGTCGCGAGGCTGTAGTCGCTGCGCGTGTCGAAGAGCTCCCAGGTATCCCCGGTCGAGCGGCGCGCGCGGCCTCTGCTCCCACGGCGCGCGGTGAATCGTGCGGGCGAACCATCCCTGGTGGTAGATCCCGCGGTTACCCGCGATCTCGAAGTACTGCGTGGTGTGCCGCTCCTTCGCGGCCGCGTCGTCGAACGTGAAGGCGAGGCTGACGCCGGCGAAGGGTTTCTGCGCCGTGCCGTTGACGGACGCGGGAAACGGCAGCTTCGCCGCTTCCAGCACCGTGGGCGCGATGTCGGTCACGTGGGTGAACTGCGCGCGGACCTCGCCCTTCGCCTTGATGCGCTTGGGCCAGTGCACGACCAAGCCGTTCGTGCTGCCGCCGTAGTCGCTGCCGACCTGCTTCGTCCAGGCGAACGGCGCATTGCCGGCGACCGCCCATCCCGCGGCGAAGTGCGGATAGGTTTCGGGTCCGCCCCACTTGTCGAGAGACTTCAGCTGGTTCGCCACGGTGTCCTGGACGCCGTTGAAATAGGTCATCTCGTTCACGGTGCCGGTGAAGCCGCCCTCGGCGCTCGCGCCGTTGTCGCCGGCGATGTAGACGAACAGCGTGTTGCCCATGACGCCGAGGTCCTCGAGCGTCTTGACGAGCCGGCCGATCTCGTAATCGGTCTGCTCGGCGAAGCCGGCGAACACCTCCATCTGCCGGGCGAAGAGCCGCTTCTCGTCGGCCGTGAGCGTGTCCCAGTCCTTGATCCCGGCGGGCTTGGGCGCGAGCTTGGTGCCGGGCGGCACGACGCCGAGCTTGATCTGCCGCGCGAGCGCCTGCTCGCGGTACTTGTCCCAGCCCTCGTCGAACTTGCCCTTGTACTTGTCGGCCCATTCCCTCGGCACGTGGTGCGGCGCGTGGGTCGAGCCCGGCGCGAAGTACATGAAGAACGGGCGGTCCGGCGTCATCGTCTGCTGAAAGCGCACCCAGGCGATCGCCTGGTTCGTCATGTCGGTCATGAAATGGTAGTTCGGATCGCCCGGCAGCTCGACCCGCGCCACGCCGTCGTACAGGAGCGGCGCCCACTGGTTCGTCTCGCCGCCGAGGAAGCCGTAGAACTTCTCGAAGCCCGAGCCGGTCGGCCAGGTGGTGTAGGGCCCCGAGATGCTCGTCTCCCACAGCGGCGTGAGGTGCCACTTGCCGAAGGCCGCGGTGTTGTACCCGTTCAACCGCAGCATCTCGGCGAGCGGCGCGACGCTCGCGGGCCGCACGCCGGTGTTCCCGGGAAAGGCGGTCGCGACGTCCTGGACCGCACCGGTGTTGCTGGTGTGGTGGTTGCGGCCGGTGAGCAGCGCCGCGCGCGTGGGCGAGCAGAGCGCCGTCACGTGGAAATTCGAGTAGCGCACCCCGGTGCGCGCCAGACGGTCGAGCGTCGGCATGGCGATCGCGCCGCCGAAGGTGCTCGGATGCGCGAAGCCCATATCGTCGATCAGCACGATGACGACGTTGGGCGCGTCCTTGGGCGCCTTGACCTCGAAGCGCGGCGGCGCCTTGGCGTTGCGCACGTCGAGCGTCTCGATCGGCGGGTGCGTGGGCGCCGGGATGGGAAGCACCGCGCGGTCGAGCCCCGCGCCCTGCGCGCCGACGTTGCCGGCGAGGCCGAGCCCGAGCGCAATGGCGACCGCGATGCGGCCGGTGTTCTTCGCTTTCGTCATCTTGGCGTCTCCTTCGTTGTTCTACCTGCGCCGAGGGCGACGTCGATCGCTGCGAGCAGCGCCTCGTCGTCGAGCGGCTTGCGCAGGTACGCGCCGGCACCCTGGTCGAGAGCGCGGGTGCGCGGCTCGGGGTGCCGTGGCGGGTGATTACGACGACCGGGAGCGCGGGATGGATCTCGGCAAGCCATCGGGCGTACGCCGGCAACTCCAATGCTGATGTTGCAGGATGCATCATACCGAGTGTGGCTGCTAGAATGCCGGTCCCGCACTTCGCCGACGAACACGGAGGGCCTCTGAGCATCACTTTCATCGGCGGCGGCAACATGGCGACGGCCCTCGTCGGCGGCCTGCTCGCCCGCGGCACACCCGCGGCGTCGATCGGCGTCGTGGAGCCGCTGCACGAGGCGCGCGCGCGGCTCTCGGAGCGCTACGGCGTCGCCTGCTTCGAGTCAGCCGCGCAGGCCGATCCGCTCGGCGACCTCGTCGTGCTCGCGGTGAAGCCGCAGCAGGCGCGCGAGGCCTGCCGCGCCCTGCGTCCGCACGTCGGCGACCGCGCGGTGCTGTCGGTCGCGGCGGGCATCCGGATCGAGGACATTTCGCGCTGGGTGGGCGGCACCAGCCGGATCGCGCGCTGCATGCCGAACACCCCGGCGCTGATCGGCGCCGGCATCAGCGGCGTGTTCGCGCGTGCCGAAGTGGATGCCGCGGCGCGCGGGCAGATCCAGTCGATCCTCGAGGCCGTGGGCAAGGTGGTGTGGGTGGCCGAGGAGGCGCTGCTCGACCCGGTCACGGCAGTCTCGGCGAGCGGCCCGGCCTACGTGTTCTATTTCATCGAGGCGCTCGAGCAGGCGGCCGACGAGATGGGGCTGCCGGCCGACGCCGGCGCCGCGCTGGCGATCGAGACATTCCGCGGCGCGGCCGAGCTCGCGGCGCGCTCGAGCGAGCCCGCCGCGACGCTTCGCGGCCGCGTGACCTCGAAGGGCGGCACGACCGAGCGCGCGCTCGCCTCGATGCACAGCGACGGCGTCAAGGAAGCGATCGTGCGCGCGCTGCACGCGGCGAACCGCCGCGCGCGCGAGCTCGGCGACGAGTTCGGGAAGGACGACTGATGTTCGGGCAGATTGGCGAGCTGCTGGTCCGGACCGCATTCGGGTTGATCATCTACGTCGCGCTCGCGCGCTTCTTCATGCAGGCGTTCCGCGCGCCGTTCCGCAATCCCGTCGGGCAGTTCGTGATGGCGCTCACCGATTGGGCGGTGATGCCGCTCAGGCGCGTGGTGCCGACCTTCCGCGGCTACGATCTGCCGAGCCTCGTGCTCGCCTGGCTCGCGAGCTTCGTGCAGCTTACGGTGCTCTTCTCGCTCGCCGGCGGCGGGCTCGCCACCGGCGGTTCGCTACTCCTGCTCGGTTCGCTGCTCGAGCTCGCGCGCGCGTGCCTGCACCTCGGCATGTTCGTGGTGATCGTTCAGGTCATCATCAGCTGGGTGAGCCCTTATGCGCCGCTCGCGCCGGTGTTCGACGCGCTGACGCGGCCGCTCTACGGCGTGTTCCGCCGCCTCATCCCGCCGATCGGCAATATCGATCTCTCGCCGCTGTTCGTGGTGCTCGTGCTGCAGATCCTGCTCATCGCGCTGGACAACACGCCACGGCTGCTGCTGACCTCGATGCGCTGATGCGCCGCGGCGCGCGCGGCGGGACGAAAGGCGTCGAGCACGCCGCGCCCGCTCCGGCTTGGCTGGGGCGCTCGGCCACCGGCTGGACGATCGCGGTGCACGTACAGCCCGGCGCGAAGCGCAGCGCGGTGAGCGGGCTGCACGGCGAGCGCCTCAAGCTGCGGATCGCGGCGCCGCCTATCGGGGGGCCGCGCGAACGCCGCCGCTGCTGCGCTCGTCGCAGAGCTGCTGGGCGTCGCGCGCGCCCGGGTCCGCGTCACCGCGGGCGAGCGCTCGCGCGACAAGCTGATCGTGGTCGACGTGCCGGAGTGCGATCCGCGCCGGCTGCTGCCGGGTGCGCCGTGAGCGGGCCTGCGCGCTTCTTACGCTGCGCGCTCCGCGATTCGCGGTTCCCGCTTCACGCGCCGGCCTCGTACCTGACGGTCCCGGCCACGAGCGTGCAGCGCACGCGCCCGGGCAACTCGTAGCCGAGGAACGGCGTGTTCTTGCCCTGGCTCTTCAGCACGACCGGGGTGATCCTGACGTACGCCTCCGGGTCGAAGACGCACACGTCGGCCGGCGCGCCCGCGCCGAGATGCCCGGCCTCGACGCCCAGGATGCGCGCGGGCTCGCAGGTGACGCGCGCGAGCGCGTCGGCGAGCGCGAGCTTGCGCTCGGCCGCCCACTTCAGCGTGAGCGGCAGCAGCAGCTCCAGTCCGGTCGCGCCGGGTACCGACTCCCCGAACGGCATCTGCTTCGCGTCCTCGTCGACCGGCGTGTGATCGGAGCAGATCGCATCGATCGTGCCGTCGGCGAGACCCGCGCGCAGGGCGTCGCGGTCGCGCAGGCTGCGCAGCGGCGGCACCAGGTGGCAGTGCGCGTCGTAGGCGGTCAGATCGATCTCCGACAAATGCACGTGATGCGCGTCGACGTCGGCGGTGACCGGAAGGCCGTCCCCCTTCGCCGCGCGCACCATCGCCACGCCCGCCGCGGTGGACAGGCGGCACAGGTGCATGCGCGTGCCGGTCGCGCGCACGAGCTCGAGAATCGTGCCGACCGCGATCGTCTCCGCGAACGCCGGAATCCCTGGCAGCCCGAGGCGCGTCGCGACCTCGCCGTCGTGCGCGACGCCGTCGCGCGCGAGCATCGGGTCCTGCGGCCGCAGCCAGACCGGGAGTCCGAGCGTCGCCGCGTACTGCAGCGCGCGCCACAGCACAGCGGTGTCCGCGATCGGCGCGTCGGCCTGCGAGAACGCGACGCAGCCGGCGTCGCGCAGCGTCGCCATCTCGGCGAGCCGCGCGCCCTCGAGCTTGGCGGTGAGCGCCCCGACCGGGTGCACGTGGGCGAGATTGCGCGAGAGAGCGCGCCGCTTGAGCATCTCGACGAGCCCCGGCTCGTCGAGCGGCGGATCGGTGTCCGGCGGGCAGGCGAGAGTCGTGACACCGCCCGCAACCGCGGCATAGAGCTCCGAGTCGAGCGTGGCTTTGTACTCGAGACCCGGCTCGCGCAGCCGCGCCGCGAGATCGACCAGTCCCGGCGCGACCACGAGACCCGTCGCATCGATCACCCGATCGGCGCGGAACCCCGCCGGCGCGACGCCGGCGCCAGCACCGACAATGCGACCCTCGGCGACGAAGATATCGCGCACGCCGTCGATGCGGTGCTTCGGGTCGACCAGCCGCCCGCCGCGGATGTGGATCCTCATATCGCGCCGCCGCCGCCAAGGAGCGACATCACCGCCATGCGCACCGCGATGCCGAACGTGACCTGCGGCAGGATCACCGCCTGACGGCCGTCGGCGACCATCGAGTCGATCTCGACGCCGCGGTTCATCGGGCCCGGGTGCATCACGATCGCGTCGGGCTTGGCGACCACGAGCTTTTCGGCCGTGAGGCCGTAGCACTTGAAGTACTCCTGCGCCGAGGGCAGCAGCGGCCCCTTCATGCGCTCGTTCTGCAACCGCAGCATCACGATCACGTCGGCGTCGCGCAGCCCTTCGCGCATGTCGTGGAACACGCGCACGCCGAGGCTCTCGACGCCGGTCGGCAGCAGCGTCTGCGGCCCGATCGCGCGCACGTCGGGCGTGCCGAGCGTGGTGAGCGCGTGGATCAGCGAGCGCGCTACGCGCGAGTGCAGGATGTCGCCCACCACCGCCACCGCGAGCCGCGTGAAATCCCGCTTGTAGTGCCGGATGGTGTAGGCGTCGAGCAAGCCTTGCGTCGGGTGCGCATGGCGGCCGTCGCCGGCGTTGATGACGTGGCGGTGCGGCGCGACGTGGCGCGCGATCAGGTGCGCCGCGCCGCTCGCCGCGTGGCGTACGACGAACATGTCGGCGTGCATCGCCGCCAGATTGTCGATCGTGTCGAGCAGCGTCTCGCCCTTGCTCTGCGACGAGGTGCTGATGTTGAGGTTGATGACGTCGGCCGACAGCCGCTTCGCCGCGATCTCGAAGGTGGTGCGCGTGCGCGTCGAGGGCTCGAAGAACAGGTTGAACACGCTCTTGCCGCGCAGAAGGGGGCACCTTCTTCACCTCGCGCTCGGTCACGCCGACGAACGACGTCGCCGTGTCGAGGATGCGCACGATGATCTCGCGCGGCAACCCTCGATCGTGAGCAGGTGCTGCAGCTCGCCCTTCTCGTTCAGCTGCGGATTGCGCGACACGCTCAGGCGCCCTCCTCGAGATGCAGCGAGAGCCGCCCGGCGGCGTCGCGCTGCAGGTCGAGCTTCGCGCCGGGCGGCACCGCGAGCGTCGCGCCGACGATCTGGGCACAGATCGGCAGCTGTCGCCCGCCGCGGTCGACCAGCACCACCAGGCCGATCGACTCCGGCCGGCCGTAGTCGAAGAGCTCGTTCATCGCGCCGCGCACCGTGCGGCCGGTGAAGAGCACGTCGTCGACGAGCAGCAGGGACCGGCCGTTCACGTCGAACGGGATCCGGCTCGGCCGCACGTTCGCGTGCAGGCCGGAGCTCGTGTAGTCGTCGCGGTAGAACGAGATGTTCAGCGTGCCGAGCGGCACGACGAGGCCGAGGTCGCGGTGCAGGCGCTCGGCCACCCACGCCCCGCCGGTCTGGATACCGACCATGCCGGTCTGGGCGTTGACGAGCGGCGAGAGATGGCGCACGAGCGCGTCGTAGAGACGCTCGGCATCGGGCAGCGCGAGGCTCACGGCGTGTTCTCGTCCAGGTAGGCCTGGAGCACGACCTGTGCCGCCACCGGGTGGGTCAGCGCGCGGTTGCGGCGCCCGCCGCGCCCGATCGCGCGCAGCCGCGACGCGGCTTCGGTGGAGGACAGGCGCTCGTCCTGCAGGGCGACCGGCAGCCCGAAGCGGCCCTCGAGCCGGCGCGCAAAGCGACGCGCGCGCCGCGCGACCTCCCGCTCCTCGCCGTCGAGCGAGAGCGGTAGCCCGACCACCAGTCGCGCGGGCCGCCATTCGTGCACGAGCGCCGCGATGGCGGCGAACCGGCGCTCGGCTCCGGCCGCCTCGATCGCCTTGAGCGGATGCGCGACGCCGATTCCGGTGTCGCCGACCGCGACGCCGACGAAGCGCTCGCCGTAGTCGAACGCGAGAATGGTCTCGCTTTGCGGGTGACGGCCGATGAGTGATGGGTGATGAATCACGCGCGCCCGCGCTTCGTCGATCCGGTATCTACCCGCCACCCATGGCTCATCGTCCCTGAGCGGGTCAGGCATGCCCGGCCCCGTCCGACAGGCTGGCGAACGACACGCCGAGAAGATCCATCGCCGCGGGCAGGCGCTCCTCTGCCGGCAGGTCGAAGATCACGCGCGCCTGCGCCTCGACCGTGAGCCATGCGTTCTGCTGGAGCTCGTGCTCGAGCTGGCCGGCCGACCAGCCGGCGTAGCCGAGCGTGATGATGAGCTTGTGCGGTCCGACCCCGGTGCTGACCGCCTCGAGGATGTCGCGCGAGGTGGTGAGCCCGATGCCGCCGCGCACCGGCAACGTCGAGCCCCACTCGCCCACCGGGGCGTGCAGCACGAACCCGCGGTCGGTCTGCACCGGTCCGCCGAAGAGCACCGGCTCCTCGCGCAGCGTCTCCCCTCGAGCTTCAAGTCCAGCCGCTCGAACAGCCCGGCGACAGTGAGCTCGATCGGACGGTTGATCACCACCCCGAGCGCACCGTTCTCGTTGTGCTCGCAGATGTAGGTGAGCGTGCGCGCAAAATAAGGGTCGGCCATGCTCGGCATGGCGATGAGGAAGTGGTGGGTGAGGTCCACGCTCTGCACGCCCCTGCTATTCTACGGTCAAAGCCGCGCCCGGGTTCGGTGCGCCCCCGGGCAGGAGCGGCCCGGAAGCCACGCAAGAGGCGGCGGATCCGTGCCGTGATCCCGGGCAGGCTTCCGACCCGGCCCGCCCACCCGAATCGCCCGCCCTGCCGTGACGCACGACGCCGCCCTGGTCTGGTTCCGCCGCGATCTGCGCTTCGGCGATCACGCGGCGCTGTCGCGGGCGCTGCAGGCGAGCCGCGCGGTCTACTGCGCGTTCTGCTTCGACACCGAGATCCTGGACGCGTTGCCCACGCGCACCGACCGCCGGGTCGAGTTCATCTGGCATGCGGCCTGCGAGCTCGACGCCGCGCTGGCCGAGCGCGGCGGCGGGCTGATCGTCGCGCACGGGCGCGCGCGCGAGGAGATCCCGCGCCTCGCGGCGCGGCTCGGCGTGAGCGCCGTCTACGCGAACCACGACTACGAGCCGGCCGCCAAGGCGCGCGACGCCGAGGTCGAGCGCTCGCTCGCCCAAGCGGGCATCGCCTTTCACACCTTCAAGGACCAGGTGGTCTTCGCGCGCGACGAGGTGCGGACCGCGGCCGGCGCCCCGTTCTCGGTGTTCACGCCCTACAAGAACGCCTGGCTGCGGCGGCTCGACCCGGGCGACCTCGCGCCCCACCCGGTCGCGGAGTACGCGGACCGGCTCGCGCCGCCGGGCGAGCGGTGCGCCCTCGCGCTCGCCGACCTCGGCTTCCGTCCCACCGACCTCGTCGCGCTCGGCATCCCGACCGGCATGTCGGGCGCGCGGCGACTGTTCGAAGACTTCCTCCGGCGGATCGACGACTACCACCGGCGCCGCGACTACCCCGCCCTCAAGGGGCCGTCCTATCTGTCGGTGCACCTGCGCTTCGGCACGATCTCGATCCGCGAGCTCGCCGGCCGCGCGCATGCGCACGGCGGGCGCGGCGCGGAGACCTGGCTCTCGGAGCTCGTCTGGCGCGACTTCTACTTCATGATCCTCGACCATCACCCGCAGGTCGTCGACCACGCGTTCAAGCCGGAATTCGACGCGCTCGCGTGGGACAACGACCCGGCGCTGTTCGCGGCGTGGTGCGAGGGACGCACCGGCTATCCGCTCGTCGACGCGGCGATGCGCCAGATCAACCGGACCGGTTACATGCACAACCGCCTGCGCATGATCGCCGCCTCGTTCCTGGTGAAAGACCTGCACGTCGAGTGGCGCTGGGGCGAGCGCTACTTCGCCGAGCGGCTGAACGATTTCGACCTCGCGGCGAACAATGGCGGCTGGCAGTGGGCCGCCTCGACCGGCTGCGACGCGCAGCCCTACTTCCGCATCTTCAATCCGGTCACGCAGTCCGAGAGGTTCGACCCGCAGGGCTGCTTCATCCGCCGCTACGTGCCGGAGCTCGCGCGCGTGCCGGAGCGGTTCATTCACGCGCCGTGGCGGATGACGCCCGCCGACCAGGCGGCCTGCGGCGTCACGATCGGACGCGACTATCCGCCGCCGGTCGTCGATCACGCCGCGGCGCGCCAGATCACGCTCGAGCGCTACGCGCGCGTGCGCCAGACGCACCGGGCGTAGACTCGAGGGCGTTTCCGCCCGGCCACCGCCACTGCGCCCTTCTCCCCCGCCCGATGCGCCGCATCCTGTCGCTCGCACTCGCGGCACTCGGCGCGGCCTGCGCCATGCCGAACCCCTACTACGACCCCGCGAAGCCGCACCACACGCCCGAGGGCTTCCGCAACAACTATCCGCACGCCGGGCCGCAGGGCTACTGGAAGTGGCAGCGGGAGCGCTGGCGCGAGGGCCGGCCGCACAAGCCCGCGGAGGGCTACCGCTTCGAGGTCGTGGCGCAGCGCGGCGAGCCGCCGAACCCGAGCGTGACGTGGATCGGCCACGCGACGCTGCTGGTGCGCATCGGCGGGCTCAACTTGCTCACCGACCCGCAGTTCTCCGAGCGCGCCTCGCCGCTCGCGTTCGCCGGCCCGCGGCGCGTGGTGCCTCCGGCCATCGCGCTCGAGGACCTTCCGCACATTGACGCCGTTCTCGTCTCGCACAGCCACTACGACCACCTCGACGCCGCGTCGGTGCGCGCGCTCGCGGCGCAGCCGGGCGGCGCGCCGGTCTTCTTCGCCGGACTCGGGCTGAAGCCGTGGTTCGCAGCGCTCGGCATCGAATCGGTCGAAGAGCTCGACTGGTGGGAGACGCGCCGCCTGCGCGACGCCGAGATCCGGTTCGTGCCGGTGCAGCACTGGAGTGCGCGCACGCCCTGGGACCGCAACCGGACGCTGTGGGGCGGCTTCGTCGTCGCGCATCCGGATCTGCGCTTCTTCTTCGCCGGCGATACCGGCTACTCGCGCGACTTCCGCGACATCGCCGCCCGCGCGGGACCGATCGACCTGGCGGCGATCCCGATCGGCGGCTACGCGCCGCGCTGGTTCATGCAGGCGATGCACGTGGACGCCGACGAGGCGGTACAGATCCACGTCGATCTCGCCGCGCGACGCTCGATCGGCATCCACTGGGGCACGTTCGACGACCTGACCGACGAGTCGCTCTACGAGCCGCCCGTACGCCTGCGGGCGGCGCTCGCCGCGCGCGGCCTCTCGCCCGAAGTCTTCTGGCTGCTCGAGCACGGCGAGTCGCGCTCGCTCGAGCGCATCGCGCGCCCCGCGCGAACCGGCTCGCACCTGGTAGGCTAGAACCTATGTCTGATACGCCATACGGATGTTCCTCGGCCGGGCTGCGAACACCGAAAGCCTACCCGTCCGCCGGCGACGCCGCAGCGTCCGCGCCGACGGGCAGCCGGATCTCGACGCATAGCCCGCCGCCCGGCCGGTTCGATGCGCGAATGCGGCCGCTGTGCGCCTCCACGGCGCGCCGGGCGATCGCGAGCCCGAGGCCGTAACCGGCCCGCTGCGCGCCGCGCTCGGCACGAAAAAAACGGCTCGAAGAGCCGATCGAGCTCCGCCTCGGGCACGCCCGGGCCGCGATCGCAGACCGTGATGGCGAGCTCCACCGCATCGCGTGCCGCCGACACCTCGACGACCGTATCGCGCGCCGTGTACCTCACCGCATTGCGGATCACGTTCTCGAGCGCCCGGCGCAGCAGCTCGTCGCGGCCGTGCACTGCGAGCGCACCCCGCAGCTGGAGCTCGACCCGGCAGCCGGCGGCTTCTGCCTCGAACCGTGCGTCCGCGACGATCTCCTCGAGCAGTTCGCCGGCGTCGAGCACACCGGCAGGCGCACCCGTCACGCCGGCTTCGAGGCGGGAGAGCGTGAGCAGCTCGCCGACGAGCGCGTCGAGCCGGGCGGTCTCGCGCTCGATGCGCTCGAGCGCGCTCTCGAGGCGCTCGGGCTGCTGACGGGCGAGTCCGACCGCGACCTGAAGGCGCGCGAGCGGCGAGCGCAGCTCGTGCGACACGTCGTGCAGCAGGCGCTTCTGCGCCTCGACCAGTGCCTGGAGCCGGGCCGCCATGTGATCGAAGTCGCGGCCGAGATCGGCGATCTCGTCGCGCCGGCGCCCGAGCACCGGGGCGACGCGCGTGTCGAACGCCCCGTCGGCGAGGCGCCGGCTCGCGCGGCGCAAGTGGCGCACCGGCCGTGCGAGGTACCAGGCGAGCCCGGCGCTGAAGGCGAGGCTCGCGACGAGTGCAATACCGAGCTGGAGCGCGAGGCGATCGTCCGGCAGCGGCCGGAGGGCCCGTGGTCGCGCGTGCGCCGGCCGCGCCACGCGCTCCGGCGCGGGCGCGAACACCACGAGCACCCGCCCGTCGGGTGCCGCGACCTTGCGCACGCCGGACGCGCGCGATCCGTTGCCGAGCTGCTCGCGCGCGCTCGCGAGCGCTCCCGGCGGGACCGTCCGGCCGAGCACGTCTCGCCCCGACTCGTCCACGACCAGCACTGCAGGGCGCCGCAGCCCCAGTCGGCGATCAGCGACTCGACGGCACGGGCGCCGCCGAGCGCGGCCGCGTTCGCCACGGCGGAGACGAGCAGCTCCGAGCGCGGTCCGGCCGCGATCTCGTTCGCCTCCGCGAGGCGTGCCTGGTTGTAGGCGTAGACCAGCGCGCCGACGCCAGCGCCGGTCACCACCAGGGTGAGCCAGAAGCCGAAGAAGATCTTCCAGAACAGGCGCCCCATCGCGCTCACCCGGACACGAACTGGTAGCCCGTGCCGCGCACCGTCTGGATCGGCGAGCGGCCGTCGGCGAGCGTGCCAAGCTTGCGGCGCAGATTGCTGACGTGCATGTCGATCCCGCGGTCGTAGCGGGTCAACGCGCGGCCGAGCACCTGCTCGGAGAGCTCCGCCTTGCTGAGCACGCGCCCGGCGTTGCGCACCAGCGCCTCGAGCAGGTTGTACTCGGTGCTGGTGAGCTCGAGCAGCGCGCCGCGCCAGGTGGCGGTGCGCTCGGCGGGCCGCACGATCGCCTCGCCGGCGCGCAGCTCCGCGGCGCCCGCAGCCGGCGCGCGGCTGCGCCGCAGGAGCGCCCGCAGCCGCGCGACCAGCTCGCGCGGATTGAAGGGCTTGGCCAGATAGTCGTCCGCGCCGAGCTCGAGCCCCACGATGCGATCGACGTCGTCGCCCTTCGCCGTCAGCATCAGCACCGGCACGGCGCTCGCGCGCCGCAGCCGCGCCAGCGCCTCCAGCCCCGAGAGCCGGGGCAGCATGACGTCGAGCACCACGAGATCGATGTCGCCGCGCAGGGCGCGCTCGACGCCCGCCTCGCCCTCGGCGGCGGTCTCCACCGCGAAGCCTTCGGGCGCGAGGTACTCGCCGAGCATCGCCAACAGCTCGGCGTCGTCGTCGACCAGAAGAATGCGCGGCATCGGTCCGGGGAAGGCTCTGCGTGACTCGCCTGCGGCCATGTTCGCATTGTGCCGCGCCCGCGGCGCGGCGCTTGACCGGCCTTTACGTTCCTTTACCGCCCGGCGACCCAACTTTGCGCGCCGTTGGGTCACACTGCGTGGCATGGCCGGTGCCGAGATCGGGTTCCCGGCGGGCCTCTTCAGCCAGAAGGAGACTTGCAATGCTGAGCAGAAAATCCATCCTCGCCGCGGCGCTCGCCGCGAGCCTCGCCGGCCTCGCCGTGGCCGCACCGGCCCTTGCACGCCCACACGGCGGTGACGCTCCCTGGGCCGAGGGACGCGGCGGACACCGCGCGGACCACGGCGGCCGGTTCCTGCGCGAGCTCGACCTGAGCGACGCGCAGCGCGATCGCATGTTCGAGATCCGCCACGCTGCGCGCCCGGCGATGCGCGAGAAAATGAACGCGCTACGCGCGAACCGCTCCGCGCTGCGCGAGGCCGCGACCGCCAACGACTACGATGCGGCGCGCATCCGCACGCTCGCCGACGAGGGCGCGAAGCTCCAAGCCGATCTCACCGTCATGCGGGTCGAGACCGAGCAGAAAGCGCTGGCGGTCCTCACGCCCGAGCAGCGCGCGAAGCTCGAGCAGCTGCGTGCCGAGCGTCGCGACCGTCGCGGCCGGAAGTAGGGAACGCCGGGACGAAGGGGGCGATCTCCCCCTTCGACTCCCGGAAAGGACTGCGCGAACGGGCGCCGCGGCGCCCGTTGCACTTCCCCCGGGCGCCGTCCGCGGAGTCTATCCAGCCTCGGGCACGAGCCCCGGCTTGCCGACGAAGCCGGCGATGTGCCCGAGCAGCTCGTCCTCCTGGAACGGCTTGCCCACGTAGACGTTCACGCCGAGCTCTTTCGCGTAGGCGCGGTGCTTCTCCGCGGTGCGTGAGGTGATCATGATGATCGGGACGTGACGCAGGCGTGGATCGCCGCGCACGGCGCGGGTGAGGTCGAACCCGTCCATCCGCGGCATCTCGATGTCGACCAGCATGACGTCGGGTACGACGTCCTGGAGCTGCTCGACCGCGTCCACGCCGTCGCGGGCGGTGAGGACGTGGTAGCCCTCGCGTGCGAGCAGGCGTCCGGTGATCTTGCGCACCGTGAGCGAGTCGTCGACGATCATGACGCTCGGCACGGTGACCGAGAATTCCTCGGCCGCGGCCGTCGCCGCGCCGTGCGGCGCCGCGATCGGCTCGCGCCCGGCCAGGACGACCGGGTTCAGGATCAGCACGATCTCGCCCGAGCCGAGCACCGTGGCGCCGGTGATGCCGGCGATGCGCGACAGCAGCGGCCCGGTGTTCTTGACCACGATTTCCTGGTTGCCGACCACTTCGTCGACGTGGATCGCCGCGACCTGCGCGCCGCTGCGCACGAACATGATCGAATGGAAGCGCTTGTTCTCGGTCTGGCTATCGAAGTCGCCGAGCAGGCGCGGCAGGTAGCGGAACGGATAGCTGCGGTCCTGCCAGGTCGCGGTGCCCGACTCGTTGCACGCGGCGAGCTCGGGCAGCTTCACCTGGCGCACCTGCTCGATCATCACGGCCGGGATCGCGTACTTGGTCTGGCCGGCACGTACCAGCACCGCCTGCGTGACCGCGAGCGTGAGTGGCAGGTAGATCAGGAACCGCGTGCCCTTACCGGCCTCGGTATCGGTTTCGATGCGCCCGCCGAGCGCGGCGACCTCGCTCTTCACCACGTCCATGCCGACGCCGCGGCCGGCGAGCTGGCTCACCTCCGCGGCAGTCGAGAAGCCAGGATGGAAGATGAACGAGGCGATCTCGCTGTCGGTGAGCTGCTGGCCCTCGGACACGAGACCCAGGCCGCGCACCTTCTCCAGCACGCGCGGCAAGTCGATGCCGCTGCCATCGTCGCTCACCGCGAGCATGACCTCGTTGCCCTCCTGGCGCACCTCGATCTTGATCTCGCCGAGCTCGGGCTTGCCGCGCTCGATGCGCACGGCGGTCGGCTCGATGCCGTGCACCACGGAGTTGCGCAGCATGTGCTCGAACGGCGCGGTGATGCGCTCGAGCACCGACCGGTCGAGCTCGGCCTGGCCGCCGCGGATGTCGAGCACCGCGCGCTTGTCGGTCTCCTTCGCCGCCTGCCGCACGACGCGGTAGAGGCGCTCGGCGACGCTCGCGAACGGCACCATGCGGATGCGCATCAGGTCCTGCTGCAGGTTGCGCGTCAGTCGCGACTGCGCCGACAGCGCGCCATCGGCGTCACCGACCGCGCGCAGGATGTTGTGCTGCACCGTCGCCACGTCGTTCACGCTCTCGGCCATCATCCGCGTGATCTCCTGGAAGCGGGTGAAGCGGTCGAACTCGAGCGGGTCGAAGGCCTGTTCCTTCTCCTGCGCGATCGAGAGCCGCGACTGCATCTGCGTCTCGGCCTGGATCTCGATCTCGCGCAGCTGCGTGCGCAGGCGGTTGACGTTTTCGGTGAGCTCGGAGAGCGCCGCCTTGAGTGCGCGCAGCTCCCCCTCGATGCGGCTGCGCGCGATCGACACCTCGCCCGCCTCGTTGACCAAGCGGTCGATCACATCGGCGCGCACGCGCAGCATCGCGCGCCCTTGCGCCGCGACCTCGGCCTCCCTCGCGGCGGGCCGCGCGTGCGGATGCGCCAGCGCCGGCGCAGCAGTCGGCGTGGCCGGCGGCACCGCTCCGGCCTCGTCCACCGCGGCCGGCGCGCCAGCCGGCGTCTCCGGCGCCGGCGGCAGCACGGCGTCGGGCCGCTGCAGGCGGTCGAACAGGAGCCCCATGCGATCGAACGAGGTCTCGAGCTCGTCGAAGAGCGTCTGCGGCAGCAGCTTCAGCGAGAGCGCGTTCTCGACCTTGCTCTCCATGGCGTGCGTGAGCTCGCCGAGCGCCATCGCGCCGCACATTCGTGCCGAGCCCTTCAGCGTGTGCAAATGCCGCTGCAGCTCGTTGCCCGCCGCGTGGTTGTCGGGTCGATCGCGCCAGTCGCGCAGACCCTGTCCGATCGCGGGAACGAGGTCGTGCGCCTCCTCGAGGAAGATCGGCAAGAGCTCGCGGTCGATGTCGTCGTCCAGACGGCGCTGGCGGCGCTCGACCGAAATCTCCTCGACGGTCACTGCGAGCTCGGCCCGCTCGGGCTCGCCCGGCGCCAGCGGGAACGTGACGACGTTCGTCGGGCGCGGCTCCGCGACGGGCGTATGCGGCGCCGGCGCGGCCACCGCGGGCGCCGGGTCGGCCGGCGCGGTGAAATCGAGCGTCGCGGCCTTGCCCGCGCCAGCCTCGTCTGCAGCCGCGATGTCGAGCGGCGCGTCGGCCGGTGCGGCCAGGGCATGCTCGGACGCCAACGCAGCCGCCGCGTCTTCCTCGGAGGCCTCGAGGCGCGCAACGAGGTCCGGAACCGCCTGGGGTGCGGTGCATGCCGCGGCCGCCGCCGACATCGCGTCGAGTGCGTCGAGCGCCGCGTGCGCGAGCGTGCGCTCGCCCTCGGCCAGCAGTCGATCCTGCGCCCGGTGCAGCATGTTCTCCAACGAATGGCCGAGCGTCCACATTGCGTCGAGCTTCACGGTCCCCGCGATGCCCGCCAGCGTATGCGCCGCCCGCCGCAGGTCGATCGTAACCACCTCGCCCGCGTCGGCGCGGCCGAGCGCGTCGCGCATCGCGGCCAGATGCTCCTGCGACTCGACGAGGAAAATGTCGTAGAGGGTGCGCGAAAGCTCGATGTCGCCGATGCGCACCGTGTCGCCTGCTTCGACCGGCGTTGCAGGCGCCGTCTCGACTGCCGCGGCAGGCGCGAGATCGGCGAAGTCGAGCAGCGTGTCCGAGGGCGGGTCTGTCGGCGCAGCCGCGGCCGGCTGCGGCGCTTCGGTGCGAGGCGCTGCGCCGAGGGTCGCCATCGGCAGCGAGAAATCGAGCGAGATCGGCCCGTCCGCCGGCTCGCGCGCGGGCGCGGACGGCGAGACCGGCGCAGGCGCGACCGGCTCGGCCACCAACGGTGCCGCCTCCGGCTGTTCGACACCCAGCGAAGGCAGATCGAGCGTGGGCGCTGCTTCCGGCGGCACGGTGAGAACTTCGGCGTCCGCGGCCACCGGCGCCTGTTCGAACGGCTCGATCACCGGCAGGGTCGGTTCCGCCGCGGTGCCCGCGTCCGGCGCGGCGGCGGGCGGCTCGGCTGCGAGCTCGATCGCCGGCGCCGCCGCCGCGGCCGGCTGCACGGCAAGCGGCGCCGTGGCGGCAGCCTGCGCCGGTGCTTCCGCCGCGCCGAGCGGTTCGCCCGCCTTGACCTTCTGCGCCAGGGCAATGATCGCCGATTCGTCCGGGTTCGCCTCACCCTCCTTGAGCGTGGCGACCGCAGCGCCAAAGAAGCGCTCGGCCTCGGTGACGAGCTGAAGCAAATCGGGCGTCGCCGGGCGCTCCTCCTCGAGCCACTTGTTCATCACCTGCTCGACGGCCCACGCGGCCTCGCCGAGGCGCGTGAGACCGACCATGCGGCCGCTGCCCTTCAGCGTGTGGAAGCCGCGGCGGATGGTCCGCAGGTCCTCGACCGCGTGCGGCTCGGCGCGCGCTGTCTCGACGCGCTCGGCGATGCCCGCCAGCACCTCGCCCGCCTCCTCGAGGTAGACCGAAAGGAGCTCCGCATCGACCTTCTCGGCGCTGGCGGCGACCAGCTCCTGCGTCTTCGGCGAGGGCGCGGCTTCCGGCGCGACCGGCGGCGTGATCTGTGACAGGGTCTGGCTGATGCGCGGATCGGACGGCGTTGCGTCGCTCTTGGCGAGCATCGCGAGCATCTCGGCCGCCTGGCGCTCGAGCGCGGCGTCGGCGACCAGGCTCGCGTCCTTCTGGATCGACTCCAGGTTGGCCTTCAGCTCGCGCTTGAGCGCCGCGTCGTGCGGGCGCTGCTTCCACCGCTCGAACAGCTCCTGCGCGGCGCGCCGGCCCTTCGCGAGCCCCGCCTCGATCGTGCCCGCGGTCTGCGGCGTCTCGGCTTCCTCGACCGGCGCCGCCTTGCGCGTTCCGATCGGCGCCATGATCGCGTCGAAGTCCGCCTTGCCGTGCTGCAAGGCATCGACGTAGAAGCCGATCCCGGACAGCGTTCCGGCGACGCGCTCGAAGTCCGTCTGCGCGGGCTCGTAGTCGCTCGAGGCGAAGCGCTGGATCTCGGCCGCGCAGGTCGCGAGCGCGGCAGCGGCGCGATCCTCGTTCAGCATGGTGAGCGCACCCAGCACCTGGCGCATCGGCTTGTCGAGCGCCGCGAGCTCGCCGTGCGTGGACGAGTCGCGAAAGAACGCGTCGAGCGCCTGCTCGACCGCGCGCAGCGAGGCCTGGATCTCGCCCACGACCTGCGTCATCAGCAGCCGCTCCTGGGCCCGGCGCGATATCTCGTCCAGCATCGGCGCGGCGCCCTCGGGAATCTTGCCCTGCATGCAGCCCTGCAGACGCGAGCGCATCAGCGCGACCTGCTGCGCGAACTCGTCGCCGAGCCGGCCGAAGTTCTCGGATCGCGCTCTCGATCAGCAGCAGCGCGGTGGCGACCTCCATCGCCACCGCGTCGTTCACGTTGCCGGCGCTGTCGCCGAGCCACTGCGCGGTCAACGCGACGTCGGTAGCGAGCGTCTTCAACTGGTCGTTGCCGGTCTCCCCCGCGCGCGATACGAGGCTCGCCGCCTGCTCGCGGAACGCCGCGACGCTCGGCTGATGCCCCGAGGCGACCTTGTTCCAGGTGGTCTTCGCCTGGCCAACCAGCTCGCGCATCATGCGCAGCCCGGGCGTCTGCGGCGCTGCCTCCTGCCGCGTTTCGAACGCCGGCGGCAGCGAGCCGGCGAGATCGAAAACCTCCTGCACTTCGCGCAAGTGCTCGGTCGCCGGCCGCGCGCGTGCGACCGCGAAGAGCGCCTCGCGCATCAGACGCTCGGCGACGTTCGCCGAGCCCTCGACCATCCGCTTGAGCTGGTGCTCGATACGATTGCACAGCCGCATCAGCATCGGCGAGTCGGGAACGGCGCGCGCCACCAGCGCGTCGAAGAATCCGAGCGCTACCCACCAGAAGGCGCGCTGCGCCGGCACCGACTGGGCGGCCTCGACCGTGGCGACCGCCGCGCGCATGTCCTCTGAGCCGGTCGGGTCCTTCTTGAGCAGCTTGAGCAGTCCGCGCTGGTAGCGCGCACGCGCGTCGCGGTAGTGCTGCACAAGCGCCTTGCCGACGAGCGGCGTGGGCGGGCGCTCGCGCCGCGGCGGGCGGCGCGTCAGGTCCGGGTAGTAGAGATCGACCGGGTCGGGCGCCTCCTTGCCGCGCGCGGCGGCGAGGTCGCGGTACACCGGAAACAGCAGCACCGGATGGTTCGCCTCGCCGGCGAGCAACCCGCCGAGATAGGCCGATATCGCCTCGTAGGCCCGCTCGGCGGTCGAAATCGCCCCCGGCTTCGGCCGCTCGGGCGCCGCGTCGAAATCGCCGAGCAGCCCCTCGAGTTCCTCGGACACGCGCGTCACGCCGTCCAGCCCGACGATCTGCAGCGCGCCGTGGGCCTGGTGGAGGTGCGTGCGGCAGAACTTGAGCTGCGCCGATTCGGCGGGATTCGCGACGTAGCCGCGCAGCGCCTCGAGCGATCTCTCGAGCGCCTGGTCGATCTCGCCCTTGACCCAGGTCAGGGGCCCGATGTCGAAGTCACCAGCCACGCCTACGCCACTCCCCGCGATCTTCAAAGACGGGGCGGTGAAAGCCCCGGGGAATTCCTCGTGATTCCCTCGTCATTGCAGCTTGAAGTTCGCCACCGAACCCTTCAGCTCCTGCGCGAGCTTCGCCAGCTGGCCGATGGACACCGCGGTCTGCTTGGTGCCCTCGGTGGTCTGGCGGGTGATGTTCAGGATGTCCTGCATCGAGGTCGCGACGACACCGGCGGCCTGCGCCTGCGCCTGCGCGGTGACCGAGATCTCCTCGATCAGCTGCGCGAGCCGACGCGACACCTCGCCGATCTCGGAGAGCGCCTGGCCGGCGTTGTCCGACAGGCGCGCTCCGTCGACCACGCCCTGGGTCGATTTCTCCATGGCGGCCACCGCATCGCCGGTATCGGTCTGAATCGTCTTCACGATCGCGCCGATCTGCTTGGTCGCCTCCCCGAGCGCTCCGCAAGCCGCTGCACCTCCTCCGCAACCACGGTGAAGCCGCGTCCCGCCTCGCCCGCGGACGCCGCCTGGATCGCAGCGTTCAGCGCGAGCACGTTGGTCTGCTCGGTAATGTCGGAGATCAGCTCGACGATCTCGCCGATCTGCTGCGAGGATTCGCCGAGGCGCTTGATGCGCTTCGCGGTGTCCTGGATCTGCTCGCGGATGTCGTTCATGCCGGCGATCGAGTTCTGCACCGCCTCCTGGCCCTTTTGCGCGGCGCCGAGCGACTGGCGCGCGACGCTCACCGACTTCGACGCGCTCGCGCTCACCTCGTTAATCGCGCGCGCCATCTTCAGCACCGAGGCGCTCGCCTCCTGGATCTCGCGCGACTGCTTTTCGGCGGCCTGGAGCAGCTTGACCGAAGTCTGTTGCGCGAATTCGGTGGCGTTGGTCACCTGCGCCGCCGCGCTGTTGATGCGGCCGACCAGACCCTTCAGCTCCTCGATGGTGTAGTTCACCGAGTCGGCGATCGCGCCGGTGATATCCTCGGTCACCGTCGCCTGCACCGTGAGATCGCCGTCGGCGAGGCTGCCCATCTCGTTCATCAGGCGCAGAATCGCCTCCTGGTTGGTCTTGTTCAGCCGCTCCGCCTCCTCGCGCAGCCGTTCGCTCTCGTCGCGGCGGCGGCGGTTTTCGTCGAGATAGGCCTTCGCGATCAGCGCGAGCGCGCCCAGCGCGAGCAGCAAGGCGAGCGCGATTCCGGCGAGGAAGAGGGTCTGGTCGGGACGCTGATCCTGGTAGCTCGTCTGCAGGTCGTTCACCGCCTGCAGCAGCGCCGGCGAGTCTTTCACGATCTCGTTGCCGGCGCGCTTGGCGTTCACCAGCGGCTGCAGGTTGCCGAGGATGGCGTTCACCGCCTCGCGGAACTTGGCGTATGCCGCGTCGAGCTCCTTCAGCTTGTCGAGCGTTTCCGGGTCGCGCGTCGCCGGCACGCGCAGGGTGTCGCTGCCCTTGAGCAGGCCCTGCAACAGGTCGCGGAACGTGTTCGAATCCTTGCCGAGCAGGAACGTGACCTCCGGGTCGACCACGTCCGAGGCGAGCAGGGTGTTCGCGTTCTTCGCCATGCGCTGCGTCAGCATGACGAGCTGCCCGGCGATCGAGATCTCGCGCGACGAGGCCTGGGTCTGCAGCTTGAGCGCCGCGACCTGCTCGGCGAGGTCGAGCAACGCCGGATTGTCCGCGTTGATCGTCTTGACCGCCGCACCGAGGCTGACCAGGTTCTTCTCCTGGCCGATGACGAGGTTCGCGTTGCGCTCGGTCGTATCCCACAGCTTCTTGACGTTCCCGACCGCGCCGCGCTGTCGGTCGCCCGCAGCATCGACCCACACGCCGCCGGACTCGCCACCGTCCGAGAGCGCGTTCATCAGCGTGGCGAACTGCCCGCGGGCGTCACGCAGACGCGCGAACGCCGCGGCGTTGCCCTGCAGGCCCTGCTGCGACTCGCTCGCGAGGCGCTGGGAGAGCACCTGCATCTGGCCGGTGGCGGCGATCTGCGCGGTGTGCTGGGCTGCCCCGCGCAGCTGCAGGAACACCAGGGCCCCGGCGATCGCCAGGAAGACGACGAAGGCCACCAAGAGCGCCTGAGCCTGACGCTGCATGGGCAGCCCCCCGATGAGGCGCGGCCCCGCGCCACCACCGCGCCCCAGCGCGTCGCCCACGCGGGGGGGCGCCTTTGCCACCCGCTTCGCGGGCGCCTTCGCAGCCACCGGCTTGGCCTCTTGCTTCCCCTTGCCGAACGGCAAGCTGAGTGCGGACAACTTCACTGCCATGGTACCCCCTAGACTGCACGGCCGGCGCGACTCTTGCGCCGTCGCCCACGCGGACGCCGGCGGGCCGAGCCTGGTGCGTTCCTATTCTCGATATCGATCGATCAATGGCGGCCAGCCGTCCGGCTACAGGCCCGCCTGCAGAAAACCGTCGTGAAAGACGAGCTCGGTCATGCCGAGCTCGTGCCAGACCCGTCCCTCGCCGTCGCGGTAGCGCCCGCGCTCCCAGGCGCACGCGGTCTGCGCTTCCTCGCGCTCGAGCGCCTGGATGTTGCGCAGCCCGAGCATCCGGCTCACGAGCAGCGCCGAGGCCATGTTGAACCGCTCGGCCACCAGGACCAGGCGGCTGTCCGGCGTCACTGCGGTCTCGGCACCGCCTTGGAAGGCCGCGAGGTCGACCACGCCGTACAGATTGCCGCGGATGTTCGTGAGCCCGCGGTACCAGGGGCGCGTGAGCGGCACCGGCGCGATCGGCGGGACTGGCATCACCTCGCCCGCCTCTTCCAGCCTGAGCAGCCAGTTTTCGGCACCCACCTGCACGCCGAGGCGCGCGGACGGCGCCTCGGTCGACGCGGCCGCTTCGCCGAGGCGGCGCACGAGGTTCTGCTGGAACTCGCGCAGGCTGATGCGCTTTGCCATTGTCGCGCTCGCGGCCTCTCGACTCGGTGGGCGGTGCGGCGCCGCTGGTTTAGGGTGGCGATCTTGGCGAGCAGCTGCTGGGGATCGACCGGCTTCACGACGTAGTCGAGCGCGCCTTGCCGCATGCCCCAGATTTTGTCGGTGTCGGCGCCCTTGCTCGTGCACATGATGACCGGGATGTGCTTGGTCGCATCGTCGCGCGTGATGGCGCGCGTCGCCTGGTAGCCGTTGATGCCGGGCATCACCACATCCATGAGGATCAGGTCGGGCTTCTCGCTCTTCGCCTTGACGATGGCGTCCTCGCCGCTGTCGGCGATCACCACCTGATACCCCTTCTTCGCGAGCATCTCGACCATGAACTGCCGCTCGGTCGGCGAGTCGTCGACCACCAGAATCTTCTGCACGGCCATCTTGGCCCCTCTTTCGGTCACGCGGTATCGTTCGGAAGTCAAACCCGGCTCGGCGCATGCGCGCCGACCGTCTTGAGCAAGCTGTCCTTCGTGAACGGCTTGGTCAGGTATTCGTCGGAGCCGACCATCCGGCCGCGCGCCCGGTCGAAGAGCCCGTCCTTGGACGACAGCATGATCACCGGGGTCTGCGCGAAGCGTGGGTTCTTCTTGATGAGCGCGCAGGTCTGATAGCCGTCGAGGCGCGGCATCATGATGTCGCAGAACACGAGGTCGGGCTGGTGGTCGCTGATCTTGGCCAGCGCGTCGAAGCCGTCCTCGGCGAGGATCACCTTGCAGCCCGCCTGCATGAGAAAGATCTCGGCGCTGCGTCGGATGGTGTTCGAGTCGTCGATCACCATCACCTTGATTTCCGAGAGATTTGCCTTCTCGCTCACGCGCGTCTCCTCGTCCACCTGCGTCGGGGGATGTCCGGCCCTCGCCCGCAGCTGGCGCGTCGCGCAATTCTAGAGTAGCCCCCATTCAAAGGGCTATTCGGGAATCACGGCTTCGGCCAACTTTTTAACGCGATTTCTGAAGTGTGACCCGAGCCCCACGCGCCCGGGCGGCGAGTGTGCGCCGCCCGACGGGGGTCGACGCCGGCGTGGCGATGCGAAGGGCTGAGGGGGCGGGGGCGCCGCGGGGCCGAGACTCGCCGCGGCTTAGAGCGCGACCATCTCGAAGTCGTCCTTGCGGGCACCGCACTCCGGGCAGGTCCAGTTGATCGGGACGTCCTCCCAGCGCGTCCCGGGTGCGATGCCTTCCTCCGGAAGACCCTTTTCTTCTTCGTAGATGAACCCGCAGATCAGGCACATCCAAGTCTTGTACTTTTGAGCGGTTTCCGCCATGAGATCGGTGGGCCTGGGCTAGAATCGGCTCGCAATCTTACCTTGCGGTCGCAGCCCGCGTCCGGTCCGGTCGGACTCGCCGGCAGTGCGTATTGCGTGCGGCACGCGCCGGCCGGACTCCGCGCTGCCGGGCGCGCCGTCCAGCCGCGAAGGCCACTTGATGCTCGTCCCCGCTCCGCCGCTCGTCCTGGTCTTCGCCGGCTCCGACCCGACCGCGGGGGCGGGGCTCCAGGCGGACCTGCTCACGCTCGGTTCGCTCGGCTGCCACGGCCTCACGGTCGTCACCGCGCTCACCGTGCAGGACACCGCCGGCGTCGAGCGGGTCATGCCGCTCGGCCCCGACTGGGTGATGGATCAGGCCCGACGGCTGCTCGCGGACATGGCAGTCTCTGCGATCAAGATCGGGCTCCTCGGCAGCGTCGAGAACGCCGCCGCCGTGGCCGAGGTCGTCGCCGAGCACCCGGACGTGCCGCTCGTGCTCGACCCGGTGCTTGCCTCCGGCCGCGGCGACAGGCTCGCGGACGAAGGCACGCCTGCCGCGCTGCGCGAGCTGCTGGTCCCGCAATCGACGGTCGTGACGCCCAACAGCGTCGAGGTGCGGCGGCTCGCCCTCGCCGCGGACGAGCATGATGCACCGCTCGCCGCGTGCGCCGAGCGCCTGCTCAGCGACGGTGCCGCGTACGTGCTCGTGACCGGCACGCACGAGCGCACGCCGCAGGTCGTGAACACGCTCTACGCTGCCGACTGTGTCGTGCGCGAAGACCGCTGGGAGCGGCTGCCGGGCGCCTATCACGGTTCCGGGTGCACGCTCGCCTCGGCCATTGCGGCGCTGCTCGCCAATGGGCTCGACGTGCCCCAGGCCGTGCGCGAGGCCCAGGAGTACACCTGGCAGACGCTGCGCGCCGCCTTCCGGCCGGGGATGGGACAGCTCGTCCCCGACCGCTTCTTCTGGGCGCGCGCCGCGGGCGAGGACGACGCCGCCTGATGCCGACGAGGCTCCCGCGCGGTCTCTACGCAATCACGCCCGAGGAATCCGGCGCCGAGCGCCTGGTCGCGCTGGTGCGGGCCGCGCTCGTCGGCGGCGCGGCGGCCGTGCAGTATCGCAACAAATCCGCGCCGGCCGCGCTACGGCGCGCGCACGCCGATGGGTTGGTCGCGCTCTGCCGCGGGCGTGGCGTGCCGCTCGTCGTCAACGACGACGTCGAGCTCGCGCTCGCCGCGGGCGCCGACGGACTGCACCTCGGTGCGACCGACGGCGACATTGCGGCCGCGCGCGCGCGCCTCGGCCCGGCGCGGCTGCTCGGCGTATCCTGCTACGATTCCGTCGCGCGCGCGCGCGCAGCGGTGGCGCAGGGCGCCGATTACGTAGCCTTCGGGAGCGTCTTTCCATCGGCGACCAAGCCCGGCGCGGTGCGGGCGCCGCACGCGTTGTTCGCCGCGGCCCGGCAGGTGCTCGGCTGCCCGCTGGTCGCGATCGGCGGCATCACGGTCGAGAACGCGGCCGCGGTGATCGATGCGGGCGCAGATGCGGTCGCCGTCATCCGCGCGCTCTTCGACGCGCCCGACGTCACCGCGCGGGCGCGCGCATTCAAACGATTGTTCGAACGGCAGGTGACATGAGCTCGCAAAACGAGGCGCTTTTCGAGCGTGCGCAAGCGCGCATCCCGGCCGGCGTCAACTCCCCGGTCCGCGCGTTCCGCGCGGTCGGAGGCACGCCCCGCTTCTTCGAGCGTGCCGAGGGACCGTACTTCTGGGACGCCGACGGCAGGCGCTACATCGACTACATGGGTTCCTGGGGCACTGCGGTAGCGGGCCACGCCCATCCCGAGGTCGTCGCGGCGGTGCAGGCCGCAGCCGCCCGCGGGCTCTCGTACGGGGCACCGACCGAAGCGGAGATCGAGCTCGCCGAACTCCTGTGCCGCCTGCTGCCGAGCATGGAGCTCGTGCGGCTGGTCAGCTCGGGGACCGAGGCGACGATGACCGCGCTGCGCCTCGCGCGCGGTTTCACCGGTCGCCCGAAGATCGTCAAGTTCGAGGGGTGCTATCACGGCCACGCGGACAGCCTGCTGGTGAAGGCGGGCTCGGGCGCGCTGACCTTCGGCAATCCGAGCTCGGCCGGCGTGCCGCCGGAGATCGCCGGCCACACGGTGGTGCTATCGTTCAACGACTGCGCGCAGCTCGCGCAGGCGTTCCGCACCGCCGGCGACGCGATCGCCGGCGTGATCGTCGAGCCGATCGCCGGCAATATGAACCTGGTCGAGGGCACGCCGGAGTTCCTCGGCTTGATGCGCGAGCTCTGCACACGCCACGGTGCGGTGCTGATCTTCGATGAGGTGATGACCGGCTTTCGCGTCGGGATCGAGTGCGCCCAGGGACGCTACGGCATCCGGCCCGACTTGACGACGCTCGGCAAGGTGATCGGCGGCGGCATGCCGCTTGCCGCGTTCGGCGGCCGGCGCGACATCATGCAATGCATCGCGCCGCTCGGCCCGGTCTACCAGGCGGGCACGCTCTCCGGCAACCCGGTCGCGGTGGCCGCCGGCCTCGCCACGGTGCGGCTGGTGGGGGCGCCGGGCTTCTACGCAACGCTCGCCGAGCGAACGCGCGCGCTCGTGGAAGGCCTCGCCGGGGCGGCGCATCGCTACGGGGTGCCGTTCGCGGTGAAGTCGGTGGGCGGGATGTTCGGCATCTTCTTCCGCGCCGCGGCACCGACGTCGTTCGCCGAAGTCATGGCGAGCGACAAGGAGGCGTTCAATCGCTTCTTCCACGCCGCGCTCGCGCGCGGAGCGTACTTCGCGCCGTCGGCGTTCGAGGCGGGCTTCGTGTCGGCGGCTCACACCGAGGCGGAGATCGCGGAGACGATTCGCATCGCGCAGGACATCTTCGGCCGGTGGCGCTGAGCGCGCTCACCGACGCGAAAGAGGGAATCCACCCTCGCAGCGGATCGACGCCTCGATGGTTCCCCGCCCGCGCGGGAACGACCGCCGTCTCCGTCATTCCGGCGCAAGCGCGAATCCAGGCCGGCGCGCGGCGAAGGCACTCTGGATCCCCGCGTGCGCGGGGATGACCGGCCGATGCGGCGCCGGCGGCGCCGCGGGGCCGGTCACTTTCTCAACGCGTCGCGAATCTCGCGCAGCAGCTTGACCTCCTCGGGCGGCTCGGCAGGGGCCGGGGCCGGCGCCGTCTGCTGGCGCTTCAGGCGGTTCATGGCCTTGATCACAACGAAGATCGCCCACGCGACGATCAGGAACGAGATCACGGTGTTGATGAACAGGCCGACGTTGAGCGTCACCGCGCCCGCCTTGGTCGCAGCATCGACCGTCGCGTAGGGCCCGACCTGCGCGCCCTGCTTGAGGACGAAGAACAGGTCCGAAAAGTCCACCCCGCCGAGCAGCAGCCCGATCGGCGGCATGATCACGTCCTTCACCAGCGAGTCGACGATCTTGCCGAACGCCGCGCCGATCACCACGCCGACCGCGAGGTCGACGACGCTACCCTTCATCGCGAATTCCTTGAACTCCTGCAGCATCGACATAGGACTTTCCCCTCTTGCAGGTCTCGTGGCCGCGCGCGAAGCGGCGGCGAGGCGCAGTTTAGCGCGGCCGCGCACGGGCGTCAGAGCAGGAAGATCGTGGCGAGGCCGAGGAAGATGAGGAACCCGCCCGAGTCGGTGAACGCGGTGATCATCACCGCCGAGCCGAGCGCCGGATCGAATCCGAGCCGCATCCTTACCACCGGGATCAGCACGCCGGCGAGCGCCGCGAGCAGCAGGTTGAGCATCATCGCCGCGGTCATGACCATCCCGAGCGGCGCGCTGCCGTACAGCCAATAGGCCGCCAGGCCGAGCACGCCGCCCCAAATCAGGCCGTTCACCACGGCGACGCTGAGCTCCTTGCGCAGGAGCTGGCGGGACTGCTCGTCGCTGACCTGGCCGAGCGCAAGGGCGCGCACGATCATCGTGATCGTCTGGTTGCCGGCGTTGCCGCCGATGCCGGCCACGATCGGCATAAGCGCCGCGAGCGCCACCAGCTTCTCGATCGAGCCCTCGAAGAGCCCGATCACGCGCGAGGCGATGAAGGCGGTGATCATGTTGATGCCGAGCCAAGTCCAGCGGTTCTTGACCGACTGCCACACCGGCGCGAACACGTCCTCGGTCTCGCGCAGCCCACCCTTCGCGAGCTGCTGCGCCTCGCTGCGCGCGCGGATGAAGTCGACCACCGCGTTCACCGTGACGCGGCCGAGCAGCTTGCCCCTGGGCGAGATCACCGCCGCCGAGACGAGGTCGTAGCGCTCGAACGCCTGCGCGGCGTCCTGCGCCTTGTCGTCCGGGTAGAGCGCGACGTACTCGGTCAGCATCGCGTCGCGCACCAGGGCGTCGAGATCGGTGACCACCAGCTTGGAGATCGGCAGCACGCCCTTCAGCTGCTCGTCGCGGTCGACCACGAACACCTGGTCGGTGTGGTCGGGCAGCTCCTCGAAGCGGCGCAGGTAGCGCGTGACGACCTCGAGCGTCACGTCCTCGCGCACGCTGATCTCCTCGAAGTCCATCAGCGCGCCGACCGAGTCCTCCGGGTAGGACATTGCAGCGCGCAGCTCCTCGCGCTCCTCGACCGGCAGCGAGCGGAACACGCCCTGCAGCACATCCTCGGGCAAGTCCGGCGCGAGATCGGCGATCTCGTCGGCGTCGAGGTGCTCGGCGGCCGCGAGAAGCTCGTGCGAGTCCATGTCGCGGATGAGCGTCTCGCGCACCGCGTCGGACACTTCGAGCAGGATCTCGCCGTCGCGCTCGGCCTTGACAAGCTCCCACACCGCCAGCCGGTCGTCGAGCGGCAGCGCCTCGAGGATGTAGGCGATATCGGCCGGGTGCATGCCCTCGAGCTTGCGGCCGAGCTCGGCAAGATGCTGCTTGTGCACGAGCTGCTCGACCAGCTCGCGATTCGCCATCCTCTCCTGGCGCTCGACCAGCCCCTCGACCAGCTTCTGCCGGCGCAGCAACGCCTGGACCTCGCGCAGGTCCTCCTGCAGGTCCTCGAGCTCCTTGCGTTCGACCGCCTCGGGCATGCGGCTATCGTAACAGCGTGCCGCCCGACGGCGCGACCGCGGCGCGCGTCCTGCAGCGGCTATGATTGCGCCGGACCGCCGACGATCGCCTGTCACGCCGAGATGACGCGCCCCCCTTCCCAGCGCCCGCGGCGGCTCGCGCCCGGCGTGAGGCCGCGCGAGGTGGTCGCGTGGGCGATGTACGACTTTGCCAACTCCGGCTACACCACGGTCGTGATCACCGCGGTGTACAACGCGTACTTCGTCGGCGTCGTGGCAGGCAGCGCACCGTGGGCGACGCTCGCTTGGACCGGCGCGCTGGCGCTCGCCAACGCGCTGATCGTGCTGACCGCGCCGGTCATCGGCGCCTACGCCGACCTCCGCGCGCGCAAGAAGCGGCTGCTCGCGCTCTCTACGGCGGGCTGCGTTGCGTTCACGGCCGCGCTGGCGCTGACAGGCCCGGGCAACCTTGCGCTCGCGATCGCGCTGGTCGCCGCGTCGGCGTTCTTCTTCGGCACCGGCGAGAACCTGATCGCCGCGTTCCTGCCCGAGCTCGCCGAGAGCGAGGCGCTCGGCATCGTCTCGGGCTGGGGCTGGGGCCTCGGCTACCTCGGCGGGCTGCTCGCGCTCGGGCTCGCGCTCGGCTACGTGGGCTGGGCGCAGTCGCAGGGGTACGCAGCCACGCAGTTCGTGCCCGTGACGATGTTGATCACGGCGGCACTTTTCGCGCTGGCGAGCGTGCCGACGTTCCTGCTCCTGCGCGAGCGCGCCGCGCCGCAGCCGGGCGCATCCGGGCGCCCGCTCGTGCGCGACGCGTTCGCACGGCTGCGCCACACGCTGCGCCACGCCGCGCGCTTTCGCGACCTCGCGCGCTTCCTCGGCTGCGTGGTGGTCTACCAGTCCGGCATCCAGACCGTCGTGGCCCTGGCCGCCGTCTACGCCCAGGAAGCGCTCGGCTTCGACACGCGCGAGACGATCACCATGATCCTGGTGGTCAACGTGACCGCTGCGGTCGGGGCGCTCGGTTTCGGCCAGGTGCAGGACCGCCTCGGCCACGTTCCCACGCTCGCGGTCACGCTGCTGGTCTGGATCGCGACCATCGCCGCGGCCTGGCTGGCCGAGGGCCGTGCGCTCTTCTGGGTGGCGGCGAACCTCGCCGGGCTCGGCCTCGGCGCCTCGCAGTCGGCGGCGCGCGCGCTGGTAGGCTACCTCAGCCCGGCGACGCGGCGCGCCGAGTTCTTCGGCCTGTGGGGATTCGCGGTGAAGCTCTCGTCGATCCTCGGACCGATGAGCTACGGGCTGGTGACCTGGCTGTCGGTCGGCAACCACCGGCTCGCGATCCTGGTGACCGGAGCCTTCTTCATCGCCGGGCTTGCGCTGCTCGCGGGCATCGACGTGACGCGCGGACGTCGCACGGCGCTGGCGCAGGAATAGCGCAACCCGGCGCACGGTCGGCCAACCCGCAGCACCCGCCGGGGAATGCGCGGATAATCGCGACTCAACGACAAGACATCGCCCGCGCGGCCCGGCCCGCCCGCCGCGCGGCAGGAGCGCGCATGCCGACCCCGCCCGACGACAACAACATGGCCCTCTTCTGCGACTTCGAGAACATCGCGCTCGGCGTGCGCGAGGCGAAGTACGACAAGTTCGACATCGGCAAGGTTCTCGAGCGGCTGCTCTTGAAGGGCAGCATCGTGGTGAAGCGCGCCTACTGCGACTGGGAGCGCTACAAGGAGTTCAAGAGCGCGATGCACCAAGCGGCGTTCGAGCTGGTCGAGGTGCCGCACGTACGCCAGTCGGGCAAGAATTCGGCCGACATCCGGATGGTGGTCGACGCCCTCGACCTCTGCTACACCAAACCGCACGTGGACACCTTCGTGATCATCAGCGGCGACTCCGACTTCTCGCCGCTCGTCTCGAAGCTGCGCGAGAACAACAAGGAAGTGATCGGCATCGGCGTGAAGAAATCGACTTCCGACCTGCTGATCGCGAACTGCGACGAGTTCATCTACTACGACGACCTGGTGCGCGGCGAGAAAGCGCAGAAGCGCGCGCGGCGCAAGGAGCCGGCCGCAGGCGAGAGCGAGCGCAGGCCCGAGACCAAGGAGGAGGGCGGCAAGCCCGAGGACGCGCTCGCGCTCGTCGCGAAGACGGTCGAGGCGCTGCTCGCCGAGCGCGGCGAAGAAGAGAAGCTCTGGGGCTCGGCGGTGAAGCAGGCGATCAAGCGCCAGATGCCCGGCTTCAGCGAGTCCTACTTCGGCTACCGCTCGTTCTCGAAGCTGCTCGAGGAGGCGCAAAAGAGAAAGCTGCTGCAACTCGAGCGCGACGAGAAGTCCGGGGGCTACATCATCCGCGGCCCGGTCCACGAGGCATGAGCCGGGCTCGCTACGGCACCTGCGCCGAGGGCATGCGGGCCAGGATGCGCTCGGTGTACTGCTCGAGGTAGCGCGTGCTGCGATTGCGGTCGTAGTAGCGCGGCCGCGGCAGCATCGCCGCAAGCCGCGCCGCCTGCCACGGCGTGAGCGCGGCGGCGTTCGTGCCGAAATGGTGGCGGGCGGCGGCCTCGGCGCCGAAGACGCCCTCGCCCCATTCGGCGACGTTCAGGTAGATCTCGAGGATGCGCCGCTTGCCCATGACCGCCTCGAGCATGATCGTGATCAGCGCCTCCTGGCCCTTGCGCAGCACCGAGCGCTCGCCTGACAAGAACAGGTTCTTCGCAAGTTGCTGGCTGATCGTCGAGCCACCCGCGACCACCTTGCCGCGGCGCTGGTTGCGCTCGAGCGCACGCTGGATCCCTTCCCAGTCGAACCCCTCGTGATCGATGAACTTCGCGTCCTCGGCCGCAATCACCGCGCGCTTGAGGTGCACCGAGATGCGTCCGTAGTCGATCCATCGCTGCGTGAGCTCGGACTTCGGATCGCGCGCGCGCAGACTCGCCAGGCGGGCGTCCATGAAACTCGTGCGCTGAGGATCGAACCGCGTCCAGTAGGCGATGTGCAGCAGGTACCAGAGCTGCACGACCACGAACGCGAGCAAGAGCCCCGCGAGCCCCCAGCCGAGGAACCGCCAGATCGAGCGCACGCGCTTCACCGCGCGGCGCGGAGCTCCGCCAGCACCGGCGCGGAATCGGGGCGAATTCCGCGCCAGACGAGGAACGACTCGGCCGCCTGCTCGACCAGCATGCCGAGTCCGTCGGCGAGCCGCGCCGCGCCCGCGAGCCCGGCCGCGGCGAGAAACGGTTCGGCGAGCGGCCCGTACGCCATGTCGTAGGCGAACGCGCCGGGGGCGACCGCGCCGGCGGGCAGCGGCAGCGCCGCGCCCGCGAGCCCGGCCGAGGTCGCGTTGATCAGCACGTCGAACGGCTCGCCGCCGAGATCCTCCAGTCCGCAGGCCGCGACCGGCGCCCCGTGGCGCCGCGCGAGCGCCTCTGCGCGCTCGCGCGTGCGGTTGGCGATCACCAGCCGCGCCACGCCAGTGCCGAGCAGGGCGCCGACCACACCGCTCGCCGCGCCGCCCGCGCCGATCAGCAGCACGCGCCGGCCGGCGAGTGCAGCGCCGAGATTCACGGTGAGATCGCGCACCAACCCCGGTCCGTCGGTGTTATCGCCGTAGATGCCGTCGACATCGAAGCGCAACGTGTTCGCCGCCTCGGCGCGGCGCGCGCGCTCGGACAGCTTCGTCGCGAGCCGGGCCGCCTCACCCTTGAAAGGCAGCGTCACGTTCACGCCCTTGCCGCCGGCGTCGAAGAACCCGGCGACGGTCCGCGCGAAGTTATCGAGCGGCGCGAGCAGGCGCGAGTACAGGATGTCCTCGCCGGTCTGGCGCGCGAACGCGGCGTGGATCGCCGGGGAGCGCGAGTGCGCGACCGGGTTGCCGACCACGGCGTAGCGGTCGGTCATGGGCCGCCCGGCCGGGCGCGCACAGCGGCCCGCGTCATTCCCCGTACAGCCGGTCGCCGCGCGCGAAGGTCCAGGTGCGCGTGATCACCAGGATGTCGGTGTCGCGCCGGATGTTGGGTGGAAACGCCGCGAACGGGCTCGCGAGGTGGACGATCTTCTCGGCGGCACGGTCGAGGACGTCGTGTCCCGACGGCCGGTCGACCTGGATCGTATCCACCGAGCCGTCGGCCTTGATGGACACGGTCAGTCGCAGGCTGCCATAGATGCGCCCGCGCGCGGCCTCGGGATAGTTGAGGTTGCCGATGCGCTCGACCTTCTGCCGCCAGGCCTCCACGTACATCGCGAAGCGCGTCTCGGCCGCCCGGGCGCCGACGAACTGCTTGCGCGGGCGCTTGGCGTATTCCTCGTTTTGGCGCGCGACCTGCGCCTCCATGCGGGCGAGCGCCAGCGCGGTGTTGGCGAGGTCGATGCCGGAGGGCTGCGGCGGCTCGACCACCGGCGCGGGCTCCGGCTTCGCAGGCTCGGCGGCCACCGGCTTCGGCGTCGGCTGGAGCTTGCTCATCAACTGGCGGTTCTTCTTCTCGAGATCCTGCACCCGCTTTCGTGCCTGCATGAGGTCGTTGCCCTGCCGCTCCTCGCGCAGCACCGGCATCGTCGTCTTGGGGTGCGATCGGCCTCGACGTTGCCGCCGCCGTCGAGGTTCGCCTGGGCGAGCACCTGGGCCTTGTCGGGCGCGGACTTCGTCTTGCTGTTGACGAGCACGACGTCGAGCGTTTGCGGCGGCGGCTGAGCCGCGCACCGTCGGGCGGCTTGAAGTTGAGCGACAGCGCGAGCGCGTGCACCGCGATCGAGACCACCGCCGCGGCGACGAGCGGGTGGGCCGGCGGCTGAGGGGCTTGCGGATAGTCCAGTAAGACCTGCACTCTATTCTAGAAACTCTTTCTAATCAGAAAGATCTAGCCGTCTCTTCATGCTGATTCTGGACGCTTATAGACGCATCGCACCTGGGTGTCAATCAGATCCACGTCCGCGACCTCGACGATGACCTCGGTGCTCGGGGCGAACTCCGGCAGCGACGGCACCCGAACGTAGAGCGGCAGTCCGGCCAGCTTCACCAGATTCTCCCGCACGACCGTGGCCTCCGCCAAGTGCACTTTCTCCTGGAGCAGCCAGCGCAGGCACCAATAGTGCTCCATGTGGCGCTGGAACGCGTCGTAGGCCGCGTAGGTGAGCTCGAAGTCGCGCATCGCCGCCAGGAGGCGCTCGGATCCGACCGCAAACGGCGGCGCGGCACCGCGCAGCGCGGCCACGAGCTGCCACTGGTTCACTAGATCCACGTACCGTCGCAGCGGCGAAGTCGCCCACGCATAGTGGCTCACGCCCAGCCCCTGATGCTCAGCCGCCGCGGTGGTCATTCGCACGCGCGCAGCCGGCCCCTGCGCCCGGTAGATCGCCGGCACCCCGCGCTCGGCGAGCAACCGCCCCCAGGAGCTGTTCGCGAGGATCATGAGTTCGGCGACGAGCTTGTCGAGCGGCGCGCCGCGCTTGCGCTCGGCGATCGTCACGCGCCCGTCCTCGACGTGAAACGTGTACTCGATACGCTCGCCGCCGGCCGGCGGCTCCTTGCCGCGCGCCGCTTCGAGTGCGAGCGCGACGCGGTAGAGCAGCCAGAGCTCGGGCACGAATTGGCCGGCGTCACCGGGCGCGCCGGCGGCGAACCGGTCGTTCAGCGACTCGATCTCGTGATGGCGCAGGTTGGCGGCGATCGGCACCCGCTCGATGCGCGTTTCGAGGCCGAGCACCGCGGCAGTCGCGCGATCGACGTCGACGTAGAGCGAGACCGCGGCGCTCTCGCGCCCCTCGGCGAGCGTGTAGCGCTCGACCACCGTCGGCGGCAGCATCGTGATCTTGGTTCCCGGCATGTAGGCGGTGGACAGCCGCTCGCGCGCGACGGCGTCGATCTCCGAGCCGGGCGCGAAGCCGAGCGCCGGCGCCGCGATGTGGATGCCGACGCGCGCCACGCGCCCGTCGATCCATGCGACCGAGAACGCGTCGTCGATCTCGGTGGTGGTCGCATCGTCGAGGCTGAACGCCCGCGCGTCCGCGCGCGGCAGGTCGGCGGGCGGTGCCGGCACGGTGAGCTCGGGGAACGCCGCGCCGCGCGGGAAATGCTCGAACAGGAACCGGCCGAGATGGTAGTCGTGGCTCGACGGCAACGCGCCGCAGAGCGCGAGCAGCTTGGGCGCGGAAAGGCCGGTTTCCTCGCACGCCTGCTCGAGCGCCTTTGTCTCGATGCGGTTGCGGTCGGGCCGGTAGAGCAGCTCGCGCACGAGCGGCGCGACGGGCTCGGGCAGCTCGAACCGCTTGAGTTGCTCCACCCAGCCCGTGATCGTTTCGGCCTGCCGCCGCTTCTTCTCCAGCCCTGCGAGCGCGGCCCGGAGCGTCTCCTCCGGCGCGGCGCGGAATCGGCCGCGGCCCTTGCGGTGAAAGTAGACCGGCGCCGAATGCAGCCGCAGCAGCACCCCGGCCGCCTCGGCCGGCGCCGGCGCGCGGCCGAAGTACTCGGCAGCGAGTGCGCCGAACCCGAACTCGTCCGGGCCACACACCTGCCACAGGAAGTCGACGTCGATCTCCTCGGCGATCGCGTGCGCGCGCTCGAGGAAATCGGCGAGCGGCGCGTCGCCGAGCGCGAGCAGCACGTTGGCGCGCTTCACCTTTGAGCGCTTGCCCGAGACCGATTCGACGTGCACCGAGGCCTCGGTCTCGGTGCGCACCGCACCCACCTTGAACGCGCCCTCCTCCTCGTAGAGCACGTTCATGGCGGCGCGGGCGCGTCCAGCCCGGCGAACGCGAGGATCGCCGGAAGGTGGTCAGCGAAGCTCGCGAGCGTGTGATCGCCCCCCTCGACGATGATCTGGCGCGCGCCGCGGTACTTCGCCACGGCGATCCGGTAGTCCAGCAGCTCGTCGCCGGTCTCGACGATGAGCAGATAGCGCTCCGGGTGGATCGCCGTCACGACGAGCTCGCGCCACTCGTCGAGGTGCGCGCGGGTGAGCTCGTACTCGGCGCCCGTGTACAGATTGCGCTGCACGCCGAGGTAGCTCTCGAGATCGGCTTGCGGCGTCACCGCCGGGTTGAGCAGCACGGCGCGCGCGCCGTGACGCTCGGCGAGCCAGGTCGCGTAGAAACCGCCAAGCGAGCTGCCCACCACCGTCACCTCGCCAGGCGGGTGGCGTGCGATCTCGCGCCCGACGAGCGCGACCGCCGCGCGCGGACGGTCGGGCAGCTGCGGACAGAAGAACCGACCGGCGAGCCCCCGCGCGGCGAGCGCGCGGGCGAGCACCTGCGCTTTGTGCGACTGCGGTGAGCTGTTGAAGCCGTGCAGGTAGACGATCATCGACGATCGGCCGCCGCGAGGCGGGCGAGGAGCTTCGCATGGACGCCGCCGAACCCGCCGTTGCTCATGACGAGCACGGCGTCGCCGGCGCGCGCCTCGGCGGCGATCGCCTCGACCAGCGCGTCGAGCCCGTCATGGCAACTCGCGCGCGCGCCGAGCGGCGCGAGCGCCGGCGCGGGGTCCCAGCCGAGCCCGCCCGAGTAGCAGAAAATGCGGTCGGCACCGGCGAGGCTCGGCGCGAGGCGCTCGGCCATGACGCCGAGCTTCATCGTGTTCGAGCGCGGCTCGAACGCCGCCAGGACGCGCCCGCCGTCCGCCGTGTCGCGTAGCGCGGCAATGGTCGCCGCGAACGCCGTGGGATGGTGGGCAAAGTCATCGTAGACGGTCACCCCGCGGACGGTGCCGCGCAGCTCCATGCGCCGCTTGACGTTCTCGAACGCGGCGAGCGCAGCGGCGGCCGCCGCGGGCGAGACCCCGGCGTGATGCGCGGCGACGATCGCCGCCAGGGCGTTCGCGCGGTTGAACTCGCCCGCGAGCGCCCACTCGATCGTGGCCGCCGGTTGCCCGCCGCGCGAGATCTCGAAGCGTCCGCCGTCGCGCGCGTGCGCGCTCCATTCGCCGCCCGGCCCGAAGCGCTCGATCGGGGTCCAGCAGCCGCGCGCGAGCACGCGCGCGAGCGCGGCGTCGGCCGCGTTGACCGCGATGAGTCCGTTGCCCGGAATCGTCCGTACCAGATGGTGGAACTGCGTCTCGATCGCTGCCAGGTCCGGGAAGATGTCGGCGTGGTCGTACTCCAGATTGTTCAGCACCACGGTGCGCGGCCGGTAATGGACGAACTTCGAGCGCTTGTCGAAGAAGGCCGTGTCGTACTCGTCGGCCTCGATCACGAAGAACGGCGCCTGCGCGAGCCGCGCCGACACGCCGAAGTTCTGCGGGATGCCGCCGACCAGGAACCCGGGTCGCCGCCCGGCGTGCTCGAGGATCCAGGCGAGCATCGCCGCCGTGCTGGTCTTGCCGTGAGTCCCCGCGACCGCGAGCACCCAGCGGCCGGCGAGCACGTGCTCGGCGAGCCACTGCGGCCCCGAGACGTAGGGCGCCCCGCGCTCGAGTACCGCCTCCATCAGCGGGTTGCCGCGGGTCACTACGTTGCCGACGACCCACAGGTCGGGGACGAGCGCGATCTGATCGGCGCCGTAGCCCTCCACGAGCTCGATGCCGGCGGCGCGCAGCTGGTCGCTCATCGGCGGGTAGACGTTGGCGTCGCAGCCGGTCACGCGGTGGCCCGCGGCGCGGGCGAGCACGGCGACGCCGGCCATGAACGTGCCGCAGATGCCGAGAATGTGCAGGTGCATCGCGCCGATTGTAGCTGCCGCGCCCACCGCGCCGACGCCCGCCGTGCTGGGGTAACATCGCGCTTGCCCGCGCGCGCAGCCGCGCTGCCGCGCGCCGATCCCGCCCGCCCGATCGTCACGCGCATGTCTCGTCCCGCCAGGATCCCACGCGACGCCAAGCAGAGGCACTCGCACATGCGGGCGCGGATCGCGGCCGCCGCCGCACGCATCATGGCCGAGGACGGGGTCGAGGACTTCGCAACCGCGAAGCGCAAGGCGGCGCGTCAGCTCGGGGCGCTGGACACGCAGTCGCTGCCGACGAACGAGGAAGTGGAATCGGAGCTGCTCGCCTATCTCGCGCTCTACCAGGGCGAGGAGAGCCGCTCACGGCTGCAGGCGCTGCGCGCGATCGCCCTCGGGGCGATGCGCGGCCTGGCGCCGTTCAATCCGTATCTGACCGGCCCGGTGCTGAAAGGCACGGCGAGCCGCTACGCCGACATCGACCTGCAGCTCTTCACCGACGACCGCAAGGGGCTGGAGCTCTTCCTGCTCAACCGCAACGTGCCCTACGAGACGAGCGAGCAGCGCCGGTACTGCGGCGACGAGCCGCGCGAGGTCCAGGTGCTGCGGGTCGAGTGGGACGGCGTTCCGCTCAGCCTCGCGGTACACGCCGCCAAGGACGAGCGCAGCGCGCTCAAGGCCTCGCCGGGCGGCCGGCCGATCGCGCGCGCCGGGATCAACGCCGTGTCGGCCCTGGTCGCGGGCGATGAGTGAGGGGTCGAGGCGCGCGCCCGGGCTGCGAAGGCACGCCACGGGGAAGGCCGCCCATCTCGCCCTCGTGTCTCTCATCGCCGCAGCCGCGCTGGCTACAGGCGTGTTCATGGCGCTTGAGCGAACGCGGCCCGACGCACCAGACGCGACTGCAGTGTCAGCGCTTACTCTTGCCAGGTTTTCGGATTTGCAGGGGCGAGAGCAGGCGATTCGAGCGTGGCAGGGAAAGATTCGCATTGTGAATTTCTGGGCCACGTGGTGTCCCCCATGCCGCCAAGAGATTCCAGGATTGATCGCGATTCAGCAGAGACACGCTGCGAACGGCGTCGAAGTGATCGGAATCGCCATCGATCGGGCCGATAAAGTGCGGACCTATGCGGCTGAGATGAAGATCGCGTACCCGATCCTCATCGCGGGTTTCGACGCACTGGAGATCGCGCGGCAGCTCGGCAACAAGTCCGGCGCGCTGCCCTTTACGGTGGTGCTCGACCGGAACGGAGGGCTCGTCAAGACCCATCTCGGTCTGCTCACCGAGGCCGAACTCGAAGCCCTTCTCGCTCCGCTGCTCGGCTGACCCCGCGCGCGAGGCGGCTGAAAGTGCCAAACCACGGTAAAGCGTGGCGAATTTTTCCCCGAAAGTTGGACATCTGCCGCGAACTGCGGCAAACTCGCCGCGCATGGGAGGACGGAAAACCGAGCGGCAGAGCCGGCGTGGTGGACGCGCGCGTCGCGTTCTGGTCGTGCACGGCCCGAATCTCAACCTGCTCGGAACCCGGGAGCCCGACATCTACGGCCGCGAGACACTCGCCGAGATCAACCGGCGCCTCGAGCGGGCGGCGCGGGCGGGGTGGGGCCGCAATCGCCTTCTTCCAGAGCAATCACGAAGGCGATCTGATCGACCGGGTGCAAGCGGCGCCGGCCGAAGGGGTCGGGTTCATCCTGATCAATCCGGGGGACTGACGCACACCAGCGTCGCGCTGCGGGACGCACTCGCCGGCGTGGCGATCCCGTTTGTCGAGATCCACCTGTCGAACATCCACGCCCGCGAGCATTTCCGCCGCCGCTCCTATTTCTCCGACCTGGCAGTCGGGACGATCTGCGGCCTGGGCAGCCGCGGCTACGACCTCGCGCTCGATTACGCGCTGCGCACCTGACCCGGTCCGGCGCGCCGGACGGCCGCCGCGGGAGAACCGACATGGACCTGAGAAAGCTAAAGAAGCTGATCGATCTCGTGCAGGAATCGGGCATCGCGGAACTCGAGATCACCGAAGGCGAGGAGAAGGTGCGGATCCGACGCGGCGGCGGCGCCGAGGTGCTCGGCCCGGTGCCCGCACCGGCGGCCGCGCCGGCGCCGCCATCGGCGGCCCCGGCGGCGCCTGCCGCGGCCGAGCCGCCGGAAGCGCCCGCGGGCCACCTCGTCAAGTCGCCGATGGTCGGCACGTTCTACCGCGCGACGTCGCCCGAGGCGAAGCCGTTCGTCGCGGTGGGCGACGCGGTCAAGGCCGGGCAGACCGTGTGCATCATCGAGGCGATGAAGCTCATGAACGAGATCGAGTGCGACCAGGACGGCGTGGTCAAGGCGATCCTGGTCGAGAACGGCCAGCCGGTCGAGTACGGCGAGCCGCTCTTCGTCATCGAGTAGCGGCCGCGTCACGATGCAAAGTCGGCGGCGCGAAGCCGGATATGCAAGGTTCCGGTGGGAGCGCAAGCGCCCAGTCCCTTTCGCCCGTTGGTCGTACGACCCCAGTTCGGGAAGAGGCACGGCTGCGATCCCGAGACAGCCATAGATGTTCGAGAAGATCCTGATCGCCAACCGCGGGGAGATCGCGTTGCGCATCCAGCGCGCCTGCCGCGAGCTCGGCATCAAGACGGTCGTGGTGCACTCCGAGGCCGACCGCGAGGCGAAGTACGTCAAGCTCGCCGACGAGTCGGTGTGCATCGGCCCGCCGCCCTCGACCCAGTCCTACCTGAACATTCCCTCGATCATCTCCGCGGCCGAAGTGACCGACGCCGAGGCGATCCACCCGGGCTACGGTTTCCTGTCGGAGAACGCCGACTTCGCCGACAAGGTCGAGAAGAGCGGCTTCGTCTTCATCGGCCCGCGTCCGGAGAACATCCGGCTGATGGGCGACAAGGTGAGCGCCAAGGACGCGATGCGCAAGACCGGCATCCCGGTCGTGCCGGGGTCGGACGGCGCCCTGCCGGAGGACTCCGACGAGGTGCTGCGCATCGCGCGCGCGATCAAGTACCCGATCATTATCAAGGCCGCCGGTGGCGGCGGCGGGCGCGGCATGCGGGTCGTGCACACCGAGGCGGCGCTGCTGCCGGCGGTCGCCCTGACCCGGTCGGAGGCGCAGACCGCGTTCGGCAATCCGATGCTCTACATGGAGAAGTACCTGGAGCATCCGCGCCACATCGAGGTCCAGGTGCTCGCGGACGCGCACCGCAACGCGATCTACCTCGGCGAGCGCGACTGCTCCATGCAGCGCCGCCACCAGAAGGTGATCGAGGAGGCGCCCGCGCCGGACATCACCGCGCGCCAGCGTGCGAAGATCGGCGAGCGCTGCGTCGAGGCGTGCCGCAAGATCAACTACCGCGGGGCCGGCACGTTCGAGTTCCTGTTCGAGGACGACGAGTTCTACTTCATCGAGATGAACACCCGCATCCAGGTCGAGCATCCGGTGACCGAGCTGGTGACCGGCGTCGATATCGTGCAGCAGCAGATCCGCATCGCGGCCGGCGAGAAGCTGGCGCTGCGCCAGCGCGACGTCGAGCTGCGCGGCCATGCGATCGAGTGTCGGATCAACGCCGAGGACCCGTTCCGGTTCACGCCGTCGCCGGGCCGGATCACCTCCTACCACCCGCCCGGCGGCCCGGGCATCCGGGTCGATTCGCACGTCTATCAGGGCTACACCGTGCCGCCGCACTACGATTCGATGGTCGCCAAGGTAATCGCCTACGGCGCGACCCGCGATCAGGCGATCAGGCGCATGCGCGTCGCGTTGTCCGGAAATGGTGGTACAGGGCATCCACACCAACATCGTCCTGCACCAGGACCTGCTGAACGACACGCGCTTCCTGCGCGGCGGCACGAGCATCCACTACCTCGAGCAAAAGCTCGCGCAGCTCGCCAAGCGCAACGCCGGCGGCTAAGCCGAGCGCCGTGGCCTGGGTGTCGCTCGTGCTCGAAGTCCCGGCGGACGCTGCCGACGCGCTCGCCGACGCGCTGCTCGCGCTCGGCGCGCTCGCGGTGGACGCCGAGGACGCGCAGGCGGGCACGCCCGGCGAGCGGCCGCTCTTCGACGAGCCCGGCGCGCCGGGCGCGGGCTGGCGCCGCGTGCGGCTGCGTGCGCTCTGCGGACCCGCCGAGGACGCCGCCGCGCTGGTGCGGGAAGCCGCCGCGCACGCCGGCCTCGCGGCGTCGCCCGCGTTCCGCGCCGAGCCGGTCGCCGATGCGGATTGGGTGCAGACCTCGCGCGCGCAGTTCCAGCCGTTGCAGGTCGAAGAGCGGCTGTGGATCGTACCTACGTGGTGCGCGCCGCCCGACTCGGCGGCCGTCAACCTCGTGCTGGATCCCGGGCTTGCGTTCGGCACCGGCAGCCATCCCACGACCCGGCTGTGCCTGCGCTGGCTTGCGCGCCGCGTGCACGCCGGAGCGCGCGTCCTCGACTACGGCTGCGGTTCCGGTATATTGGCCATCGCCGCGGCGAAGCTCGGCGCAGGCCTGGTGGTGGGCGTGGACATCGATGCGGCCGCGATCGGCGCGGCGCGCGCGAACGCCGCGGCGAACGGCGCCGCCGTCCGCTTCCAGGACGCGGCCGCGCCGCTCGACATGGACGCCGATCTCGTGGTCGCCAACATCCTCGCCAATCCGCTCAAGGTGCTCGCGCCGCTCGTCGCCCGCCACACGCGTCACGGCGGCCGGCTCGCGCTCGCCGGGCTGCTCGATTCGCAGGCCGGCGACGTCGCAGACGCCTACGCGCAGTGGTTCGACGTGCGGACGTTCGACGCGCTCGATGGGTGGACGGTGCTGGAAGGGGTGCGCCGATGGCCCTGATCACCCGCTGCCCGGCGTGCGAAACCGCATTCCGCGTGCACCAGCATCAGCTCGCCGCGCGCGACGGCCGCGTGCGCTGCGGACGCTGCGCGGTCGTGTTCGACGCGCGCGAGGCGCTGGTTGCGGAGACCCCGGAAGCGCCCGAGGCACCCGCGCCGCGGAGGCGCACGGCCGCCGAACCGCCGGCCGAAGACGTCCGGGAGGCGCTGGACGAGCCGATCGCGCCGCTCGAGCCGACAACACCCACCGGCACGCCCGATGAGGCGCGCGACGCAGCTTCGCTGGCATCGCCGCGCTCGGTTCCCGGCACGCGCCCGGAAGGACCGCCTTCGGCCCCGCTCGGCCAACCGCCCGCCGACGAGGGCTGGCGCGCAGTGCGCGGCGCGGCGACGCTGCCACCGGCCACCGGGGGCGCGGAGACGGCGGACGAGAACGAGGACGAGTATGGCTTCGGTCCGCAGCGCCGGCGGCGGGCGCGAACCGCCGCGATCCTCTGGGGCGCGGCCACGCTCGTGCTCGCGGTGGTGCTCGCGCTGCAGGCGACCTACCAGTTCCGCGGCGACCTCGCGGCGCGCGTTCCCGAACTGCGCGGCTGGTTCGATCGGGCGTGCGAGACCCTCGGCTGCGACGTCCCGCTGCCGGCGCGCTCGAGCATGATCACCATCGAGGCTTCCGAAATGCAGCCTCACGCCGATGCGCAGGGTGTGCTCCAGCTCTCCGCCATCCTGCGCAACCGCGCCACGTCCGCGCAGCGCCAGCCCTGGCTCGAGCTGACCCTCACCGACGCGCAGGACCGCGCCGTCGCGCGGCGCGTGCTCGCGCCGCGCGACTACCTCGGGCCGCGCGCCGAGCCCGAGACCGCCTTCCCCGCGGGCGCCGAGCGGTCGCTGCGCCTGCTGCTCGACGTGGACACGCTGCCCGCGCGCGGCTATCGCCTCCTGGTCTTCTATCCCTGACGCCCGCTCACCCATGACCAAGCGCACCCTGATCTGCGGTTCGATCGCCTTCGACAACATCATGGTCTTCCAGGGCCGGTTCAAGGAGCACATCCTGCCCGAGCAGATCCATATCCTGAACGTCGCGTTCCTGGTGCCGGACCTGCGGCGCGAGTTCGGCGGCTGCGCCGGCAACATCGGCTATAACTTGAAGCTCCTCGGCGGCGAGCCGCTCGTGATGGCTGCGGTCGGCGAGGACGCGGGCCCGTATCTCGAGCGCCTCGACGCGTTCGGACTCGCCCGCGACCACGTGCGCACCGTGCCCGGGACGCTCACCGCGCAAGCGTTCATCACCACCGACCTCGACGACAACCAGATCACCGCGTTTCACCCCGGCGCGATGAACCACTCGCACCTGAACCACGTCGCGCCAGAGCTCGACTCCGGCCTCGCGATCGTCGCCCCCGACGGGCGCGAAGGAATGGTGCAGCACGTGCGCGAGCTCGCCGCGGCCGGCATCCCGTTCGTGTTCGACCCCGGCCAGGGCCTGCCGATGTTCTCGGGCGCCGAGCTGCTCGAGATGATCGGCCGCGCGTCCTACCTCGCGGTGAACGACTACGAGGGCAAGCTCATCGAGGAGAAGACCGGCCGCGATCTCGCGTCCCTCGCCGGGATGGTGCAGGCGCTCGTCGTCACCCGCGGCGCCGCCGGCTCCGTCATCCTGGCCGGCGGCCGACGTTACGAGATCCCCGCCGTCGAGGCGGAGCAGGTCGTCGACCCGACCGGCTGCGGCGACGCCTACCGCGCCGGGCTGCTCTACGGCATCGGTGCGGCCTGGGAGTGGCCGAAGACCGGAAGGCTCGCCTCGCTGATGGGCTCGATCAAGGTCGCGTCGCGCGGCGGACAGAACCACCGTCCGACGCGCGAAGCGCTCGACGCCCGGTACCGCCAGGCGTTCGGCGCGCCGCTGTGGGACTAGGCAAACTCCGCAGAACCTCGCTTTTGCGAGGTTCCGCCCGGCAGGGGGATTGCAATGGGGGCCGCAGGCGCCCTGCGCAGAGCGTCCCTTGTCCACCGGAGCACGGGACCGGCGCAGGGCAACCCGTTGACCCGCGGCTGCGTTTTCGTGGCCGCGTCGCGCGCGCCGCGCGTTCGCGTCACATCGGCGCGCTAGTCTCCGCGGGTCGCCGCACCGCCGAACCGCCCATGCGCGCTCACTTCACGCCGATCCACGTTCGCTTCCTGCGCCTGCTGCGCGTGGCCGGCCACCTGCTCGCCGCATCGTGGATCACGTGGGCGCGCTTCCCGCGGCTCGATCCTGCGGCGCGCGAGCGCGAGATCCGGCGCTGGTCGCGCGCGCTGCTCGACATCCTCAACGTGCGCGTGCACCTTGCGCAGGGACCGGTCGCGCTGCCGCCGCGCTGCGTGCTGGTGTCGAACCACGTCTCGTGGCTCGACGTGTTCGTGGTGTTCGCGGTCCAGCCGGCGGTGTTCGTAGCGAAGAGCGACGTGCGCCGCTGGCCGCTCGTCGGCGCGCTGTGCGAGCGCGCGGGCACGCTGTTCATCGAGCGCGGCAGCGGTCGCCACGCCGTGCACGTCAACGGCCAGGTCGCCGCGACGCTCGCCGCGGGCCGCGTCTTCGCGGTGTACCCGGAGGGAACGACGACCGACGGGCGCACCATGCGGCCGTTCCACCGGGCGCTGTTCCAGCCGGCGATCGACGCCGCGGCGACGCTGCAGCCGGTCGCGATCCGCTACACCGGTCCCGACGGCGCCTGGAGCGGCGCGCCGGTCTACATCGACGACATGAGCCTCTGCGACTCGCTGTGGCGGCTCGTCTCGACGCAGGAGCTCGTCGCGGAGCTGCGCTTCGCCGCGCCCATCGCCGCCGCCGGCACGCACCGGCGCGAGCTCGCGCACCGCGCCGAGACGGCTATCGCCGCCGCGCTCGGGCTCCCGGCGCCGCACAGGGCACCTGGAAGAGCGCCCGATCCTCCAACCGCACCGCCGTGAGCTTGCTGCCCCAGACGCAGCCGGTGTCGAGCGCGATCAGGTCCGGACGCATCACGAGGCCGAGCGCCGACCAGTGCCCGCAGACGATCGGCACGCGACCGCGCCGGCGCGCCGGCACGTCGAACCACGGCAGGTAGCCGCGCGGCGCCTTCTGCGGCGGACCGACGACGTTGAACTCCATGCGCCCCTCCGGCGTGACGAACCGCATCCGGGTCATTGCGTTCACGATGACGCGCAGGCGGTCGTAGCCGCGCAGGCCGTCGCGCCAGCGCGCGGGCTCGGCGCCGTAGAGATGCGCCAGGAACCAGCGGTAGCGCGGGCCGCGCAGCGCCGCCTCGACCTCCGCGGCGAGCGCCCGCGCCGCCCGTACCGACCACGCGGGCAGCAGCCCGGCATGCACGAGCACGTGCCCCGAAGCGACGTGCATCAGCGCACGCGCGCGCAGCCACGCAATGAGCTCGTCGCAGTCGGACGCGGCGAGCACGTCGTCGAACGTGTCGCTCTTGCGGCGGCGGCCGAACCCCTCGGCGTAGGCGACGAGGTGAAGATCGTGGTTGCCTAGCACGACGGTCGCGCGGCGCCCGAGCGCGCGCACGAAGCGCAGCACCTCGAGCGACTGTGTGCCGCGGTTCACGAGATCGCCGACGAACCACAACCGGTCGCGCGCGGCGTCGAACCGGCACCGGCGCAGCAGTGCGGCGAGCGCGTCGAAGCAGCCCTGCACGTCGCCGATCGCGTAGGTCGCCATGCCGGGCAAGGATATCAGCCCGCGGTCCCGGGACCCCTCCGGTAGCCGACTGCCTCGGCGACGTGCGCCGCCGCGACCGACTCGGCGCCGGCGAGATCGGCGATCGTTCGCGCGAGCTTGAGCACCCGGTGATAGGCGCGCGCCGAAAGGGCGAGCCGCGCGATCGCGTGCTTGAGCAGCGCCTGTGCGGCGGCGTCGGCGCGGCAGTGCGGCTCGAGCTCGCGCGCCGCGAGCTCGCAGTTCGGCCTACCCTGGCGCGCGAGCTGCCCGGCGCGCGCCCGCGTCACCCGCTCGCGCACCGCCGCCGTGCTCTCCGTCGACGCGTGGCGCATGATCTCCTCCGCAGGCACGGCCGGGACCTCGACGTGAATGTCGATGCGGTCGAGGAGCGGCCCCGAGATCCGGCCGCGATAGCGCGCGACCTGGTCCGGCGTGCAGCGGCACCGGCCGCCGTAGTGTCCGAGATACCCGCACGGACACGGGTTCATCGCCGCGACGAGCTGGAACCGTGCAGGAAAGTCCACCTGCCGCGCCGCGCGCGAGATCGTGACGCGGCCGCTCTCGAGCGGCTCGCGCAGCACCTCCAGCACCCGGCGGTCGAACTCGGGCAGCTCGTCGAGGAACAGCACCCCGCGGTGCGCGAGCGAGATCTCGCCGGGCCGCGGATCGCCGCCGCCGCCGACCAGCGCGGCGCTCGAGGCCGAGTGGTGCGGTGCGCGGAACGGCCGCGCGCGCCAGTCCTCGATCCGGAACCCGACGCAGGCGAGCGAGCGCACCGCTGCCGATTCGAGCGCCTCCGCGTCGGTCATCTCGGGCAGCAGCCCCGGCAGGCGCGCGGCCAGCATCGACTTGCCGGTTCCCGGCGGCCCGGCCATCAGCAGGCTGTGGCCGCCCGCGGCCGCGATCTCCAGCGCGCGCTTGGCGTGCGCCTGGCCCCTGACGTCGGCGAGATCCGGATAGCGCGGCGTCGCGTCGACCGCCGTCGGCGGTTGGCGCGCGAGCGGCGACTCGCCGGCGAGGTGCGCGCAGACCGCGAGCAGCGACGCCGCGGGATGGACCACCGCGCCGTCGACCAGCGCCGCTTCGCGCGCGCTCGCCGCGGGCAGCACGAACGCGCGGCCTTCGCCGGCCGCGCGCAGCGTCATCGCGAGCGCGCCACGCACCGCGCGCAGCTCGCCCGCGAGCGAGAGCTCGCCGGCGAACTCGTAGCGCGCGAGCGGCGTGTCCGGTATCTGCCCGGACGCGGCCAGGATCCCGAGCGCGATCGGCAGATCGAAGCGCCCGCTCTCCTTGGGGAGCTCGGCCGGCGCGAGGCTGACCGTGATCCGGCGCGACGGGAACGCAAAGCGGCAGTTCGCGAGCGCGGCGCGCACGCGCTCGCGGCTCTCCTTCACCTCGGTCTCGGCCAGCCCCACGATGGTGAAGCTCGGCAGGCCGTTTGCGAGGTGAACCTCGACGGTGACGAGCGGCGCATCGAGCCCGGCGAGGGCACGACTATAGACGACGGCGAGGCCCACGGCGGCGGCGGCGTGAACGGGGTTAAGCAGTGAACGCCGATGTCATCCGCGCGGATGACCGAACGCCGGCCCGGCGGCGTCCGGCAGCGTCAGCGCCCGGCCGGATCGGCGTCGTCGCCGGCGGGCGCGAGGCGTTGCTCGAGCTCGGCGACCCGCGCTTCGAGCGCGGCGAGCTTCTCGCGCGTGCGCGCGAGCACCTTCGCCTGGATCTCGAACTCCTCGCGCGTCGCGAGATCGAGCCGCTCGAGCCCGGAGGCCACCAGGGCGCGAACACTGCGCTCGATGTCCTGCGCCGGGCTCGCCGCGAACAGCTCGCCGAGGCGCGCGGTGATCTCGTCGATGGGATTTGGCAACGCCACTGCTTGCGCTTCACGGCCGAGACGCGAGGAAGTCTAGCACGGTACGTGAGCTCGTCCCGAGACGGAGACCGTCATGCACTGCCACGGTGCTGCGAGCGCAGCAGGCGCACCGTCGCAGTGCGTGCGGTGCGCCGATTATCCCCGACTGTCGTGCAATCCCTTGAAATCATGCGCAGAAATTTCTGGCACGGGCCGTGCTGAAACCAGTCTGTGTCATCGCTCCGCAACTTCGCAAAGGGGTAATCATGAGGAAGCTTCTACTCGCATCGGCCGCTGCGGTATCGCTATCGCTTGCGGCTGCAACGCCTGCGCTCGGGCAGAGCTCGCCGCATTCGTGGACCGCCAACGTCGGCCTGTTCAGCAACTACCTCTTCCGCGGCGTCTCCCAAACCGCCGCGGACCCCGCGCTCCAGGGCGGTTTCGACTACGCATACGCCGCCGGGCCCGTCAACATCTACGCCGGCACCTGGGGCTCGAACGTGAGCTGGCTCGAGGATGCCGGCCTGTACACCGGCTCGAGCCTCGAGCTCGACTTCTACGGCGGCGTCAACGGGAAGTTCGGCCAGAGCGACTTCGGCTGGGACGCCGGCATCATCTACTACTACTACACGGGCGACAAGGTCGCGGGCGCCGTCTCGCCGAACACGACCGAGCTCTATGGCGCGCTATCCTGGAAGTGGTTCTCGGTGAAGTACAGCTATGCGCTGAGCGACTACTTCGGCTTGCGGGACCTCAACAACAGCAAGACCGACGGCACGTGGTACCTCGACCTCAAGGCCAAGTACGACGTCCCCAACACCGGGTTCTCCGTTTTCGGCCACTACGGCATCACCGAGGCCGAAGGCACGTACGCACCGGGCCTGGACCCGAGCTACCACGACTGGAACATCGGCGGCTCGTACACCGTGCAGAGCACCGTCTTCAAGGGCACCGAGCTCGGCGCGTACTACTCCGACACCACCAGCATCGACCGCGCCGTGTACACGAACCCGCAGGGCAAGGACCTGGCGAAGGGGACGTTCGTCGTCTACGTGAAGAAGACGTTCTGAGGTCGCCCGCGGACCGCAGTGTCGCGTCGGATCTTTCGGGGAGAGTCCCATGAAATTCGTCACCGCCATCATCAAGCCGTTCAAGCTCGACGAGGTGCGCGAGGCGCTGTCCGCCATCGGCGTGCAGGGCATCACGGTCACCGAGGTCAAGGGGTTCGGGCGCCAGAAGGGCCACACCGAGCTCTACCGGGGCGCGGAGTACGTCGTCGACTTCCTGCCCAAGGTGAAGATCGAGGTCGCCATCAAGTCCGACCTGCTCGACCAGGTCGTCGAGGCCATCGAGAAGTCCGCCAACACCGGCAAGATCGGCGACGGCAAGATCTTCGTGTCCGACCTCGAGCAGGTCATCCGCATCCGCACCGGCGAGACCGGCGCGGACGCGCTGTAAGGGAGAACGAACCGTGATCGGAAAACTGTTCGCACTGATCGCGCTGCTCGGCGTCGTCGGGCTCGCGACGCCCGCGCTCGCGCAGGAGAAGCCGTCCGAGGCGCCGGCTGCCGCGGCGCCAGCGGCGGCGCCGGCCGCCGCGACGGCGGTGAAACCCGAGCCGAAGCTCGACAGCGGCAGCACCGCGTGGATGATCACCGCCAGCGTGCTCGTCATCATGATGACGATCCCGGGCCTCGCGCTCTTCTACGGCGGCCTGGTGCGCGCGAAGAACATGCTGTCGGTGCTGATGCACGTCTTCGTGACCGTCTGCCTGGTCTCGGTGCTGTGGGCGCTGTACGGCTACAGCCTCGCCTTCACCGAGGGTTCGTGGAACGCGGTCTACGGCGGCTTCGGCAAGGCCTTCCTCGCCGGCATCACGCCCGACTCGCTGAGCGGCGTGATTCCCGAGTACGTCTTCCTCGTGTTCCAGCTCACCTTCGCGGCCATCACGCCGGCGCTGATCGTCGGCGGGTTCGCCGAGCGCATCAAGTTCTCGGCGGTGCTGTGGTTCATGGCGCTCTGGCTGACGTTCGTCTACGTGCCCATCGCCCATATGGTGTGGGGCGGCGGCTGGCTCGCTACGCTGGGCGCCAAGGATTTCGCGGGCGGCACGGTGGTGCACGTCAACGCCGGCATCGCGGCGCTCGTGGGCTGCTACGTGCTCGGCAAGCGCATCGGCTACGGCAAGGAGGCGATGCCGCCGCACAACCTCTCGCTGACGATGGTGGGCGCGTCGCTGCTGTGGGTGGGCTGGTTCGGGTTCAACGTCGGCAGCGAGCTCGCCGCCGACGGCGTCGCCGGCCTGGTGCTCGCCAATACGCAGCTCGCCACCGCCGCCGCCGTGCTCGGCTGGATGTTCGCCGAGTGGATCGCGCGCGGCAAGCCGACCATGCTCGGCGCGGCCTCCGGCGCGGTCGCCGGACTGGTCGCGATCACGCCGGCGTGCGGCTTCGTCGGGCCGATGGGGTCCATTTTCCTCGGCGCACTCTCGGGCATCGCCTGCTTCTGGGCGGTGACCAGCCTCAAGCGCGCGTTCGGTTACGACGACTCGCTCGACGTCTTCGGCGTGCACGGCATCGGCGGCATCATCGGTGCGATCGGCACCGGCGTATTGATGTCGAGGGGTCTTGGCGGGGTCGGCTTCCCCGAGGGCGTGACGATGGGCGGCCAGCTCTGGGCGCAGATCGTCGGGGTCGTCACGACCATCGCGTGGAGCGGTATCGTGAGCTACGTGCTCTTCAAGATCGTCGACGCCACCGTCGGCCTGCGCGTCGCCGAAGAAGAGGAGCGCGAAGGGCTGGACTCGACGCAGCACGGCGAGATGGCCTACCACACTTAGGCAAGCGGGGGCGAGGCCCCCGCGAGTGCCCGGATCTTGGGGGCGCGGTGCTTCGAGCCGCGCCCTTTTTTCTCTTCCGCCCGCCGGCGAAGACCGCGGATCGGACGGGCCGATCGCGGTCGATGGTACGATGCGGGCCCCGAAGCAGAGCGCCCGAAGTTCGGGTGCCGCGATGCGCCCGGGGAAGCGAGGAGGGCTCGCACATGCTGTTCGTCATCTTCTGCATCGATCGCTCCGGGACCGAGGAGAAACGCAAGCAGACGATCCAGGCGCACGTCGACTATCTCGCCACCAGACCGATCAAGGTCGTCATGTCCGGACCGCTCACGACCGACGATGGCGCCAAGGCGATCGGCAGCCTCTTCCTGGTCGAGGCCGCGAGCCGGGCCGAGGTCGAGGCGTTCCAGCGCGCCGACCCGTTCTACAACGCCGGCATCTGGCAGACGGTCGAGGTGCGCGCGTTCAACAAGCGGGTCGGCTGACGCCGGACCGCGGTCAGCAGACAAACGGAGGAGCAGACGATGGATCTCGGATTGAAGGGCAGGAACGCGGCGGTCACCGGCTCGAGCCAGGGCATCGGCTACGCGATCGCAATGGCGCTTGCGGCCGAGGGCTGCAACATCGCGTTCTCCGCGCGTGGCAAGGACCGGCTCGGCAAGGCGGTCGCCGACGCGCAGGCGACGGGTGTGAAGGCGGCGGGGATCGAGTGCGACCTCGCGACCAGCGCCGGCTGCAGGAAGTTCGTCGACGAGGCGGTCGCCGGCCTCGGCGGCCTCGACATCCTGGTGAACAACGTCGGCGGAATGCTGCCCGGAACGCTCGACGGCATCAGCGACGAGCAGTGGCGCGGGTTCCTAGACACGAGCCTGATGTCGTATCTGTGGACGACGAAGTACGCCGTCCCGCACCTGAAGAAGTCGCCGGCGGGACGCATCCTGAACGTCTCGGGGGTCACCGGCACCCAGCTCCTGCCGGGCGCGCTGACGACGACGATCTCGAACACCGCGATCATCGGCTTCACCAAGCAGATGGCCGCGGCGCTCGGGCCCGACGGCATCACCGTCAACAACATCTGCCCGGGGTTCACCAACACCGAGGGATGGGGCCCGCGCGCCGAGGCGATGGCCAAGGTGCGTAACGTGACCGCCGACGAGGTGCGCAAGGGTATCGCCGCGCAGACGCTGCTCGGCCGCTGGGCCGAGCCCGCGGAGATCGGTGCGGTCGCCGCGTTCCTGGTCTCGCGGCAGAATGCGTACATGACCGGCACCACAGTCGAAGTCTGCGGCGGTTTCACGAAGTACATCTGATGCAGATGCGGGCGGCGCGCGCCGTCGCGCTCGCCCCGTTTGCACCCCGCGCTGGCGCCGGCCGGCATCGCGCTGCTCGTCCCACTTCCAGGTGTGGGATAGACAACCTCACCGTACGCTCACCGTGGGAGGTACCTGAAATTCCTGTCTAGGTATTGTAAGAACTTCGATAAAACAATGAATGGGAATTGTCCCATTACATATCCCACTATTCGTGTGGGATCGTAAGAGGTTGACATCGGGTCCGAAAAAGGCTTGCAATGTGACGGCATCGCAAGGGATCGCGGCGCCCGCGGGGGCGCTGGGAGGGGCGGCCACCATGCAAGCCGAAGCGCTGCTGCGCGACATCACCGACTACTGCCGGCGCACCGGCGTGGCCGAGTCCACGTTCGGCCGGCTGGTGGTGAACGACGGGAAGTTCGTGAACCGGCTGCGCGACGGCGGCAAGATCACGACCACGACCTATGAGCGCGTGCGCTCGTTCATCGCAGGCGATGGCGGCGACAGACGCGCCGCGACGGCGTTCGCTTCCGGCGCCGCAGATGCGCCGAGCGCGTCCGTGCGCGCCGCGATCGGGGCGGACCGTGCGGCCGCCGGCGCGCCCGCTGCGGTCGCCGGCCCGAAGGACCGCAACTTCCGCTTCTTCGACAACCGGCAGAAGTACCTGCTCTTCGTGAACACCTGCTCGGAGAAGCAGGTCGTCGCGCAGCGCGTCGCGATGGAGCTCGCGAACATCCATCCGCGGCCGCCGGCGGTGCGGATGTTCGATGCCGGTGTCGGCGACGGAACCGTGCTCACGCGCGTGATGCGCGCAATGCACGACCGCTTCCCGACCATGCCGTTCTATATCGTGGGCAAGGAGATCAGCCTCGAGGACGTGCGGCTCGCGCTGGAGAAGATGCCCGACCGCTACTTCGAACACCCGGCGACCGTACTGGTCATGACCAACCTGTACTACCGCGAGGCGCCGTGGCTCGTGCCCTCGTCGGTGGCCGCGGCGACCGGCCTCGTGTGGCACGAGCTCGCGCTCACCGGGACGACCGCGCACGAGTTCGAGGAGCAGATCACCGCGCTCGGGCCGTTCCTCGCCGAGCACTGGCGTGCGCAGCTCAGCCCGACCAGCGGCAACCCCGTCTACGAGCGGCCGTCGGTGCTGGTGATCTACCGCGAAGATCACCGCTTCCTGCTCGATCCGATCATTCCGCGCCGCGGCGGCGCGGCCGCGGATTACGATCTGGTGATCGCGTCGCAGCCCTACCGGCTGCGCGCCCCGCTCGAGTTCAAGGCCGAGAAGGTCATCTCCCCGCTCGCACGCAGCCTCGGGCCCGGCGGACGCCTGCTCGGCATCCACTCGCACGGCAACGACCCCGGCCTCGAGATCCTGCAGGGCGTCTGGCCGGGCGAGAGCCCGTTCCGCCACGACCGCCACCAGATCCTGAAGGCGGTCAAGGAGTCGCTCGGCGCCACGGCGCGCCACATGAACTTCAACGCGTACGCCGATGCGCGATCGCTGTTCCGCTATCACATGCACACCCTGCCGAGCGAGATCTCCGAGTCGATCGGCACCTCGACGCTGTTCGCCGCCTGGAACGCCGCGGTATACGTCGGGCAGATCGAGGACGCGCGCCTGGAGGGCGTGCTGACCGGCCGCCGCTACCTGGAGGTCACGGGCGAGGTGCTCCACAAGCACAACGGCTTGTGGTTCTGGGACGAGTCGTACGTCATCTCGCGGCGCCGCGACTGACTGGGAGAGCGACGATGGCCGAAGTCCGGGAGATGGACGCCGCGGTGGCCCGGCGCGGCGACTTGCACGAAGCGATCCGCGCGCTGGTGGCGCGCTCGTCGACGATCGAGACGTCGGCCAGGAACGTGGTCGAGATCGACGGCTACCCGTCGCTGCGTCCGGTCGGCTCGGACGTCTATGCCGCGTGGATTCCCGGCACGCCCTATCATCATCTGGTGAGCATCGCACGCCATTTGCGCGCGGCCGGGATGAATCCGGTGCCGCACATCGCGGCGCGGCGGCTGCCCGATCGCTCCGCCGCCGACGATTTCCTCGCCCGCCTCGTCGGCGAGGCGGGCGTCACGCGGGCTCTCGTTCTCGCGGGCGACAGCCCTACCGCCGCAGGGCCGTTCGCCTCGAGCGTCGAGCTGCTCGAGTCAGGTCTGCTGCAGGCGCACGGCATCCGCAGCGTGGGCGTCGCGGGCTACCCCGAAGGCCACCGCACGCTCGCCGCAGAAACGCTGCGCCGCGCGCTCGACCGCAAGATCGAGTATGCGGCGGCGAACGGCCTCGAGCTCTTCATCGTCTCGCAGTTCTGCTTCGACGGCCAGACGGTGCTCGACTGGCTCGCCGCGCTGCGCGCGCGCGGCGTGCGGCTGCCGGTGCGAGTCGGCGTGGCCGGACCGGCGACGGTGCGCACGCTGCTCGCCTACGGCGCGCGCTGCGGCATCGGCAACTCGCTGCGCGCGATCGGCGCGCAGGCGCTCTCGCTCACGCGCATCGTCGCCCGTCACGGCCCCGAGCGGCTCGTGCGGCGGCTCGCCGAGGGCGAGACAGGCCTCGGCATCGCCGGGCTGCACCTCTTCCCGTTCGGCGGATTTGCCCAGACCGCGCAGTGGATCGACAGTGTCGCCAACGGGCGCTTCCGGCCTCGACGAGGCGGGCGGCGGCTTCGCCCTCGAAGATCCCCAGACAGGAGGAAAGGCTTCATGACACATCGCGACACCCCGCCGTTCCGCGCCGATCACGTCGGCAGCTTCCTGCGGCCGAAGGCACTGCTCGACGCGCGCGAGCGAAATGCCAAAGGCGAGACCGACCGCAAGGCGCTGCGCGAGGTCGAGGACCGCGCCATCCGCGACGTGGTGAAGTTCCAGGAGGATCTCGGGCTCGAGGCGATCACCGACGGCGAATTCCGCCGCACCTATTTTCACGTCGACTTCCTCGAGCAGCTCGAGGGCGTCGAGGTGCGCCGAGGCGCCATGGGCAAGTTCCACGGCGCGGCGGGCGAGGTGGACTTCGCCCCGCCGGTCATGCACGTGGTGGGCAAGCTGCGGCATGCGAAGCCGATCCAGCTCGAGGACTTCAGGTTCCTGAAGTCGGTCACCAAGAGGATGCCGAAGGTGACGATCCCGTCGCCGACCATGCTGCACTTCCGCGGCGGGCGCCAGGCGATCAGCAAGGAGGCCTATCCGGACCTCGAGGGGTTCTACGCCGATATCACGGCCTGCTACCGCGAGGAGCTCAGGCAGCTCGCCGAAGCCGGCTGCCGGTATGTGCAGCTCGACGACACCAACCTCGCCTACCTGTGCGACCCGCAGATGCGCGAGGGCGCCAAGCAGCGTGGCGACGACCCCGACTGGCTGCCGCACCGCTACGCCGGCCTGATCAACGCCTCGATCGCCGGCCGGCCGCGCGACATGACGGTGTGCATCCACCTCTGCCGCGGCAACTTCCGCAGCGCCTGGGCGGCCGAAGGCGGCTACGAGCCGGTCGCCGAGGCGCTGTTCGGCAGCATGAACGTCGACGGGTACTTCCTCGAGTACGACGACGCGCGCTCGGGCGACTTCTCTCCGCTCCGGTTCGTGCCGAAGGACAAGATCGTCGTTCTGGGCCTAGTCTCGACCAAGGTCGGCGAGCTTGAGTCGAAGGACATGCTCAAGCGCCGCATCGACGAGGCGGCGAAGTTCGTGCCGCTCGAGCAGCTCGCGCTCTCGCCGCAGTGCGGCTTCTCGAGCACCGTGCACGGCAACGAGATCATGCGCGAGTCGCAGGCCGCGAAGCTCAGGCTCGTGATCGACACCGCGCGCGAGGTGTGGGGCTGACCCGCGGGCGGAAATCATGCTCCGGCGCGACCATGCTGGGCGCGCCGGAGCGGCGGGAAACTAGGCAGGCTTGTAGTCGGGCGCCGGGAACACCGGCTTCGCCTCCGCGGCGTTCGCCGGCAGGATCACGCGCGGGATTCCGTCGCGGATCTGGACGCCGGCCATCAGGTTCCCCTCGACCTGTCCCTTCTGGTTGAACTTGAGCGGCCCGCCCAGCATCACGCGGTTCTTGATGTCGGTCTGACGCACCGCCTGCGCGAGCGTCGCTGGCTCGGTGCTCTTCGCACGCCGGAACGCGTCGGCCGCCACCAGAATTCCCTCGAACGTGTAGCCCACGTTCAACCCGTGATAGACGAAGCGGTCCTTCGGGTAGCGTTTGAGGAATGCCCGCTCGATGGTCTTCGCGAGCTCGGCTCTCGGGTTGTACCAGGGATTGTTGGTGATGCAGTAGTCGGCCACCTTGCCGAGCGACTTGGCGAACTGCTCCTCGTACATGCCGGGCGACCCCGGGCCGATGACGCCCATCGGATACCAGCGCTGCCGCACCATCTCGCGACGCAGGATGATCGCATCGTTCAGCCGGCAGACGAGCATCAGGAAGTCGGGCTTCGAGGCCTTGGCTCGTGCCACCTCCACGGCGAGGTCACGCGCCGCCACGTCGTAAGGGATCGTCTCCACGATCCGGAACGGCAGATGCGTCAGGCGCGGCAGGATCGCGCCGACCCCCTTGGCCACGGCCTGGCCAAAGGTGTCGTTCACGTGCATGAAGACGGTCGTCCGCGGCGCCGTGTTGGTTGCCTGGAAGAGATCGCCCATGAGCGAGAGCCCCTGCGTCACGATCTCCGGCGCCGTGATGAAGACCCGGGAGACGAACTTGTAGCCCTGGTTCGTGATCTGTGGCGCGGCGGCGATGTTGACGACGAGCGGGATGCCGCGCTGCTCGGCGACCTGCGCGATCGCCGCGGTCTGCCCGGAGTCGAACGCGCCGACGAGGATGTGCGCGCCCTCCTGGATCAGGCGCTCGGCGCGCGTGCGCGCAACGTCGACGTTGCTCTCGGTGTCCCCGGATATGATCTCGACGCTCACGCCGAGCATTTCGCGGATCAGTCCCGGCGCGATGTCGGCGGCCCGCTGGCAGGACTGCCCGATCAGCGCCTGCACGCCCGAGCGCGGCAGCAGCAGCCCCACCTTCAGCCTCGACGCCTGGGCACGCACGATGCCGAACGGCGCGAGCGCGGCGCTCGCGCCGGCCGCGGCAAGCGCCTGGTTGAACCGGCGGCGGTTCACACTTCTCTGGTTGCTCATGGCTCCTCCTCGATGCGTGGACGGTGGGGGTGCCGGCTGGCGGGCGCTTCTTGTGCGCTGCGGCGACCACGCCTCCGGAACCGATGCTCGCCACCGGCATGCTCACCCGGCGGCCCCTTGATTGTTGTATAGCATTACAATCCGCCGGTCAACCATGAGACCGCCCGGCTCCGCACGCGGGCCGCGCCCGACCAGCGTCGCGCGCGTTCCCGGGATCGATTACGACGTGCTCGACACGCTGCTCGGCTACGCGCTCCGGCGCGCACAGATCGCGGCTTTCGACGCGTTCTACCGCGCCACCGCCGGCCACGGGATCACCCCGCCGCGCTTCACCGCGCTCGTGATCGTCGGCGCGAACCCGGGCCTCAGCCAGACCGTGCTCGGACGCGTGCTGGGCATCGCGCGCTCGGGCGCGATGCTTCTCACCGACTGGCTCGTCCGGCGCAAGCTCGCGGAGCGGCGCCCGCATCCGGAGGACCGGCGCTCGTGGGGCCTCTTCCTGACGCTGCGCGGCGAGTCCCTGCTCGCCGACCTCAAGCGCACGGTCCGCGCACACGACGGGCAGCTCGGGGGCACGCTGACGGAGACGCAGCGACGCACGCTCCTGCGGCTGTTGCGCCAGCTCGCGGAGTAGACTTTCTGCATGGCGGCGAGGAGCTCACGATGACCGGCGCGCCGGCTTTCCGAACGGTGGCGCTCGGCCGGGCGCGGGTCGAGGTCGCGCGCGACGCGAGCGGCAGGCAGATCCTGCGCTCGGCCGCGCCGATCGGCCCGTATCCCGCCCGGGTGACGGAGCGTCTGCTGAAGTGGGCGCACGCCGCGCCGGACCGGACCCTGTTCGCCAAGCGCGAGCCCGCGGGCGCATGGCGCCGGATCACCTACCGCGAGGCGCTCGGATTCGCGCGCCGGATCGGGCAGGCCCTGCTCGACCGCGGGCTGAGCGCCGAGCGCCCGCTCCTGATCCTCTCCGAGAACGATCTCGAGCACGCGATGCTCGCGCTCGGCGCGCTGCACGTGGGCGTGCCGTTTGCCCCGGTCTCGCCCGCCTACTCGCTCGTCTCGCAGGACTACGGCAAGCTCCGGCGCATCGTCGCGCTGATGACGCCCGGCCTGGTGTTCGCGGCCGACGGCGTGCGCTACGAGCGCGCACTGCGCGCGGTGCTGCCGGAGGCCGCCGAGCTCGTCGTCACGCAAAACCCGCCCGAGGGCCGCGCGGTGACCAGCTTCGCGGCGCTCGCGGCGACGCAGGACACCGGCGCCGTCGACGCCGCCTACGCGACGCTCGGTCCCGATTCGCTCGCCAAGTTCCTGTTCACCTCGGGCTCGACCGGCTTGCCCAAGGCCGTGATCCACACCCATCGCATGCTGTGCAGCAACCAGCAGCAGCTCGTCGACTGCATGCCGTTCCTGGCCGAGGAGCCGCCGGTCCTCGTCGACTGGCTGCCGTGGAACCATACCTTCGGCGGCAGCCACAACTTCAGGCTGACGCTCTACAACGGGGGCACGCTCTACATCGACGAGGGCAAGCCGACCCCGCAGCTCGTCGGCGAGACGCTGCGCAACCTGCGCGAGATCGCGCCGACCGTGTACTTCAATGTGCCGCGCGGATTCGAGGAGCTCGCCGCCGCGCTCGATGCCGATCGCGCGCTCGCCGAGCGGTTCTTCAGCCGGGTCAAGATGCTGTTCTACGCCGCCGCCGGGCTGTCGCAGCCCGTGTGGGACGCGCTGCACCGCATCGCCGTGGAGACGTGCGGCGAACGGATCCTGATGATCACCGGACTGGGCATGACCGAGACCGCGCCCTTCGCGCTGTGCGCGAACTGGGAAGCCGGGCGCTCGGGCCTCGTCGGGATTCCCGCGCCGGGCCTGGAGCTCAAGCTCGCTCCGGTCGAGGAGAAGCTCGAGGCGCGCTATCGCGGACCGAACGTCACGCCCGGGTTCTGGCGGCAGGACGAGCTGACCCGGACCGCGTTCGACGAGGACGGCTTCTACCGCAGCGGTGACGCGGTGCGCTTCGCCGATGCCGCCGACCCGGACAAGGGTCTCCTGTTCGACGGGCGCATCGCCGAGGACTTCAAGCTCGACAGCGGCACGTGGGTGAGCGTCGGGCCGCTCCGCGCGCGCGTGCTCGCTGCCGGAGCGCCGTACGTGCAGGACGTCGTGATCACCGGGCTCGACCGCCGCGACGTCGGGCTGATGGTGTTCCCGCACGTCGATTCGTGCCGCAGGCTCGCACCCGACCTGGCGCCGACGGCGAGCCAGGCCGACATCGTGCGGCACGCCGGCGTGAAGCGCTGGTTCCAGGCGTTGCTTGATGCGCTCGCCGCCGAGGCTACCGGCAGCGCGAGCCGCGTCGCGCGCGCGATGCTGCTCGCCGAGCCGCCGTCGATCGATCGCGCGGAGATGACCGACAAGGGCTCGATCAATCAGCGCGCAGTGCTAACGTGCCGCGCAGCGCTGGTGGAAGAGCTCTACGGCAAGGCGTCCTCGCCGCGCGTGTTCCGTCCCACCCAGGCGAGGTGAGCGGGTGGCGGAGCACGCCGGGGTGTTCGCGCGATACGACGACGTCTGGCTCGTCGACGGCGCGCGCACGCCGTTCGTCGATTACAACGGGCCGCTCGGGCAGGTCGGGTTCAAGGAATTCCCATGGCAGGCGCTGCTCGACCCGGCGCCCGCGGCGACGATGGGCGACACCGCGGAGAACCTCGCGAAGCGGTACCGGATCACGCGGGACGAGGTCGACCGCTTCGCCGCCGAGAGCTTCGCGCGCGCGGCCGCTGCGCAGGCGGACGGCTTCCTCGCCGGCGAGATTGCACCGCTCGCGACCGAGACGTTCGAGCTCGCTGGATACCGGCCGCGCGGTATTCGCATCCCGTCGAGATCCGCGCCGCTCGACGCCGATACCCTCGTGCGGCAGTCTTCCATCGAGGCGCTCGGGCAGATCCGCCCGGCGTTCGGCGGCGTGCAGACTGGCGGCAACAGCTCGGCGATCGTGGACGGCGGCGCCGCGGCCGCGCTGGTGGCCTCCGGCGGATATGTGCGTGCGGCCGGCAGGCGGGCGCTGGCGCGCGTGCTCGGAGGCGTGGCGGTCGGCGTGCCGCCCGACGTGATGGGAATCGGCCGGGTGCCGGCGATCCGGCAGCTGCTCGCGCGACCGGCTGAACGTCGACGGCAGCGCGATCGCGATCGGGCATCCGCTCGCCGCGACCGGGGTGCGCTCACCGGGCCGCCGTGGTCGCCGGCTCGGCCATGCCGCGCAGTCCGCCCCCGGCGACGCGCCGCGAGCCCGTGCGCACGTCGCCGTTCCATGCGTTCCCGGTGGCGCGCCGCAGCGCCTACAAGACCGCCGAGTGGCGTGGCCTGCGTGCGAGCCAGACCTCGCGCCCGATCAGGATCGCGCCGGCCACCGCGCCGACGACGTCGGTGATCACCGCGCCTTCGAATGCCCCCGCGGGAACGAGCGCGAGCAGGCCGGCGATCGCGAACGACGCGCGCGATGCGAGGCCGACCGGCCGCATGAAGTACCCGATCACCGCGATCGACACGAGCCAGATCCCAAGCGCCGCAGTCACCACCGCAAGCGCCACCGCGTCGGCCGGACCGATCAGCAGCAGCGTCGGCGAGAGGACGAACAGGAACGGCACGACGAAGGCCGACCAGCCGAACCGCACCGCTTCCCAGCCGGTGCGCATCGGGTCCGCGCCGGCGAGCGCCGCGCCGGCATAGGCAGCGAGTGCGACCGGCGGCGTGATCATCGACATCATGCCGAAGTACATCACGTAAATGTGCGCCGCGATCGGCTTGACGCCGACCTCGACCAGCGCCGGCGCGACCAGGGCGGCGAGCAGCACGTAGACTCCGACGGTCGGCAGCCCCATGCCGAGGAGAATGCAGATTCCCGCTGCCAGCAGCAGGAGCAGAACGAGGCTGCCGCCGCCGACCTGGACGAGCGCGAGCGTCAGGTTGAAGCCGAGGCCAGAGATCGCGAGCACGCCGATGACCAGACCGGCCGCCGCCGTGATGAGCACGATCTCGATGATCGCGATACCGGTCGTGCGCAGCGTGTCGAGGAGCGCACTCAGGCGCGGTCGCTCGCCGCGATACCCGAGGGCGACGGACAGGACCGTGAGCGTCAGCGCGGCCCAGAGCGCGGCCGTCTCCGGCTGCTCGTTGTAGGTGAAGAGCATGACGATCAGCACGACGAAGGGCAGCACGAAGTGCATGCCCTTGATCACCTCGCGCACGCGCGGGATGTCGGCATCGTCCACGCGCGTGATCCCGGCGCGGGCCGCTTCGAGGTCGGCCTGGACGAAGAGCGCGAAGTAATACAGCAGCGCGGGCACCAGCGCGGCGAGCACCACCGCGCTGTACGGGACTTGCAGGAACTCGGCCATCAGGAACGCCGAAGCTCCCATGACCGGGGGCATCAGCTGCCCGCCGGTCGAGGCGACCGCCTCGATGGCGCCCGCCTGATGCGGCGCGTATCCGCTGCGCTTGATCATCGGGATGGTGACGACCCCGGTGGCCACGACGTTGGCGACGGCGCTGCCCGAGATCGACCCGAAGAGCGCCGACGCCAAGATCGCGATCTTCGCCGACCCGCCCCGGAACCGGCCCATTGCGGTCAGCGCGAGCTCGGTGAAGAAGCGCGAGCCCCCGGTGATGGTGAGCAGCGCGCCGAACAGGATGAACGCCAGCACGATCGTGGTGGCGATCTTGATCGGCACGCCGAGCATGCTGTTCACGTCGATCGCAAGGTAGCCGAACAGCCGCTGCCAGTCGGTCGAGCGTCCCTGGAGCTGGCCAGGGACGACGCCGGCGAAGAGCGCATACGCGATGAAGACCATGACGATGATCGGCAGCCCGCTCCCGGTCGCGCGCCGCAGCGCCTCGAGCAGCAATACGATGAGGACGGTGCTCACCAGCACCGCGTCGGGCGGCCGCAGAAGGATCAGGTCCACCATCTGCGGGAAACGCACGGCGAGATAGGTGCCCGCGGCGAGCGCCACTGCGGCCGCCAACCAGTCGTACCACGGCACGCGACCGCGGCGCTGATCGCGCCGCGCGGGGAGCTGGAGGTAGGCGAGCGCAAGCGTCCCGGTCAGCATCGCCGCGGCGAACTGCTCGGCGTAGACGGGCAGCGCAAGCGTCTGGTGGATCCCGACCGCCCAGCCGATCCCGCCTAGAGTGAGGACGATGGCAAGGCAGCCGGCCGCCCAGCGCGCGAGCGCCGGCTCGAGCCGGCGCTCGCGCGGAGAAGGTTCCGGCATCTACTTCAGGCGGCGCGTGGCGGACGCGGGCGATGCCCCGTCGCAGCGGTCACTTGCCCGACCAAATGCCGATCTCCTTGTAGAACTTGATCGCGCCCGGGTGGTGCTCGAGCGGCGCCTGCAGCTTGCCCATGTTCTTGGGATCGAACAGCCGGAACGGCGGAAACTGCTCCCCCATCGCCTTCGCATTTTCGTACATCACCTTTGCAGTCTGGTACGCCACCTCGTCCGGCGTCTTGGTGCTGCCGAAGACGAGCGCGTCGTAGGCCAGGGAATAGCCCGGTTCGAGCACGCCGACGTTCGCCGGGCTCGGGTTCTCCAGCCGCAGGTACCCCGGCGGGAAGTGTTCGCGGACCTTCGCGAGCGCCTCCGGGCGAATTGGGCAGCGTGAGCATGCGGATGCCGCCCACCGCCGCGTCGGTCTCGCGCGGCTTCGCGGCGCCGATCGCGAAGAAGAACATGTCCGACTTGCCGGAGGCGAACGCGTCGGCGCCCGCGACCACGCTCGGGACCTGCACCGGGCGCATGTCCTGCGGGTCATGCCGACGGTTGCGTACATCGCGTCGAGCAGGGGCAGGATGATCTTCTGGCTGGTGAAGCCGTCGACCGCCGCGCGCCCCTTGAGGTCCTGAAGCGTCTTGATGTCCGAGCCCTTGCGCACGAAGATCGCAGAGCGCAGCGGATACATGACAGCGATGCCGCGAAGCTCCGGATGCGGGCGGCCGGAGAAGTGCTCCTGCCCTTTCAGCGCCCATTGGAGCTCGGCGATGTTGGCGGTACCGAGCATGATCTCGCCCGTGTTGACCGCCGGGATGTAGACGTTGGGGCTGGCGAACGGCTGGATGGTCGCCTTGATGCCGGCCTTCTCCGTCAGGAGCTTTGCGATCACCGTCCCCGACGAGTGGTAGATCGATCCCGGCGCGGACGTTCCGATCGATGTCTGCTGCGCGCTTGCCGCGCCGACGATGCCGAGGGTCAACGCCGCGGCGCCGAGCATGACGGTGAGCTTCATACCAGGTCCTCCTTCGTTTGGCGAGATGCGATCCATCGTGAATCCTCCTGCGGTCCGGATGCGTCCGACGACCGTGTTGTGCACCGCCAGATCGCACATGGCGCCCTGCGCGGTCCGATAGAGTACCGCAACGCGGTCGGGCCATCGGAACCGCCGCGACGGCTTCCGGTCGCTACGCGAGCGCTCGACGCAGCGCGCCGCCGCCGCCGGCCGCAGGTCATCCCCATTCGGCGAACGCCATCGCGCACCCCGTGCCGGCGGGCGTGCGGTAGAACGGAACGTATTCCTGCCACCGTGTACTCAAGGCTTCGGCAGCGCCCGCGGCTACGATCCAGTTGCGGATCTCGGAGTTTCCGGAATTGAGCTGCGCCAGCGGCAGGGCGCCGAGCCGCTTGCCGTCGCCCGCGCGGCACGCGCCGAGCACGGTCCGATCGAGCGCCTCGTTGACGGTGAAATGGCTGAGCCCGCCGGACGCGATGATCCCGACGCGCCGGTCCTGCGGCCACCGCTCGATCGCGGCCCGGATCGCCTGTCCCAGGCGATAGCACCGGCCCGGCCGCGGCTGGTTCGGGGGGTAATAGGTGTTGACCGCGATCGGCAGCACCGGGATCACGTGCCCGGCGATCAGCCGCCGGTGCACGAATCCGAAGGCGTGCCCCTCGCCGCGGTCGCGCGGCAGCTTGCGCCCATGGGCGAGGTCGAACTCCTGATCGGTCAGGCATTCGATCAGGTGGCGGCCGAGGTCTGCAGCGACCGGATAGTCGCGCGGCCCGTCCGGCTCGTGATACTGGGCACGGGCGCGCTTCCAGTACGCGGGCGCCGAATCCGGGAGGTCGGAGACCGTGTTCGTGATGCGCTCGCCCCAGTACACCAGGAACGCAGGCAGGTTCTCGTCACGGTACTGCTCGCGCTGGTCGTCGCCCACGATGACGAGGGCGTCGAGCCGCGCCGCCACGATCGCCGCGGCAAGGCGCGCGATCGCATTCGCGCATTCGGCGACCCGCGCCGCGATCCGTTCCGGCGTGATCTGGGCGGCGATCGACGGGTCGGCGCGCCGCACCAGATCGGCGTAGGTCGCTGGCTCTCCGTCGAGGTCCAGATGACGCTCGTAGGTCTCGTCGCGCCGGGCATGCTCGGCGAAGTCCGCGGCGGGACTTCCGAGCGCCGGGCTGTGCGACGTGCCGAAAGCCGCGACCAGCTTTGCCAATCTGTATCCCTCTGCTACCGCGCATTCGGGCGGGCTCCCCGCAGAGCCGCCGGAAGCGCGCGCATGCGCCGCGCGGCGGCGCATGTTACGCGATTTCACCCCGCGCGGCGCTTGATGCGATGCGGCATCCGCGCCGGCGCTCCGCTCCTCCGCGACGACGAACCGGCGACGAGCGCATTGCCGGTCCCCCCGGCAATGGTGCATCCTGTCGCACGCCGGACGCTGCCGCGCCTGCGCCGCACTGCGCGAGCGTCCGGGGAGATCATGCCATGCTCTTTCGCACCGCAGCCGACGGCCGGCCTTACCACCTCGGTCCCTTCCCGCTCGAGTCGCGGCCGCGGGACCCGCGCGTCGCGGACGTCGAGGCGGCGCGCTCGCCCGCCGAACCGCTGCCGCCGCGCCCCGCGCCGCAGGGACCGCTCGGTCGCGCGGCGCGCATTTACCGCGAGTTGTTCGCCAAGCACGCCGTAGCCGATCCGGCGCCGAAGCAGGCTCCGGTGCCGGACGATCGCGCGCTCCGCGCGATCGACATCAAGGGCTACGCCTACTTCATGAACGCGACCCAGGTCGGCGTCTGCCGCGTGCCGGCGAGCGCATGGCTGCGTGGCGCGGAGCCGCTCGCGCACGATCACGCGGTGGTGGTGCTCGTCGAGCCGGAGCGGATTCCCGAACCCGACAACCCGGCGCACGCATGGGTCGCGCCGGCGGTCGACGAGGTCGTCGACATGCGCGCGGCCGAGATCGCGGTGGCAGTCGCCGGCCACATCCGGGCGATGGGCTTCCCGGCGCGCGCGCACGTCGCGGGCGACGGCTTGGTCGACGCCGAGCGCCTCGCGGTACTCGCGGGCGTCGCGGTTCGCGCGGGCGACCGGCTGCACAATCCCTACGCGGGCGAGCGCTTCGCGCTGGCGGTGGTCACGACGCCCTACGGGCTCGCGACGGACCAGCCGCTCGCGGCCGGGGCGCGCGCGGGCGCGCGCGGCCTGCGCTACTGGCTTGGGATCAACGGCGCGATGTCGGGCCGGGAGCGCAACCGCCGCGCCGGGCGCGCGACGCATCTCAGCCGCTACCCGATGGAGCAGGTGCGGCGCGTCGACCGCCCGACCACGCTCATCCTCGACGACGAGGTGCCGCGCGTGCCGAAGCGTGCCGCGTTCTTCGACCGCGCGCTGCGCGGCGATCTCGGCGACAAGGCGCAGGCCGAGCGCAACCGGTTCGCCTTCAAGCAGCCGCACACCGCCGGCATGATGGCGATGATGCGCGCCATGGTGCCGCTGCAGGACGGCGCGGTGGCGGCCGACGTCGACCGGTCGCGCTACGGCGATCCGGCGGCGAACGCGCGCGCGATCAAGTCGCTCGCGTACTTCCTCGGCGCGGACCTCACCGGCATCTGCGAGGTGCCGCGCTACGCGTGGTACTCGCACGGTCAGGACGGCACGCCGATCGCGCCGAAGCACAAGTACGCCGTGGTCATGCTGATCGACCAGGAGTACGACACCATGGAGGGCGCGAGCGGCGATGACTGGATCTCGGGCGCGCAGTCGATGCGCGGCTACCTGCGCGGCGCCGAGATCGCCGGCGTGATGGCGGAGCTCATCCGCAGCGTCGGCTTCGCGGCGCGCGCGCAGACCAACGTCGACAGCGACGTGCTGCACATCCCGCTCCTGCTGCTCGCCGGCCTGGGCGAGCTCAGCCGCATCGGCGAGCTGGTGCTGAATCCGTTCGTCGGGCCGCGCTTCAAGTCGGTGGTGCTCACCACCGACCTGCCGCTCGCGCCCGACCGCCCGATCGACTTCGGCCTGCAGTACTTCTGCAGCCACTGCTGGAAGTGCGCGCGCGAGTGCCCCTGCGACGCGATCCCGTGGGGCGACAAGATCGTGTTCAACGGCTACGAGACGTGGAAGCCGGACGTGGAGCGCTGCGCGCGCTACCGGCTCACCAATGCCAAGGGCTCGGCGTGCGGACGCTGCATGAAGACCTGTCCGCTGAACAAGGTGGTGACCGCCGACGGGCCGCTGCTGCAGCGCATCGCGAGCTGGTGCGGCATACACGCGTTCTGGCTGAAGCCGCTCTTGGTGCCGATCGCGGTCCGGCTGGACGACTTTCTCGGCCACGGCAGGCGCAACCCGGCGAAGAAGTGGTGGCTCGATCTCGAGATCGTGAACGGGGTGTGCGTCAAGCCGGTCAAGGGCGTGAGCGAGCGCGACCTCGATCTCGACCACCGCATCGACCCGGAGAAAAAGCCGATGGCCTACTACCCCGCGTCCATGATGCCGGTGCCGAACGACGTCGGGCCGCAGCCGGTCGACCGCAAGGCGGCGGTCGCGATGGCAAAGCGCATGGAAACGCCGGCGCGCGCGCGCGCGCGCAGGGCGCGCGGCGAGCCGCCGCCGCCCGAGTACGTCCCCACGCCGCCGCGCGAGGGCGTGGCGGCCGCCGACAGGTTCGATCTCGCGACCTACGGAAACGCGCAGAAGACGCCCGCCCGATAGAAGCAGGCGGCGCGCGGACCGCGGCATGCCGCCCGCCGGGGCGCATCCTTGCCCGCCTGATAGACTGCCATCGCCTCCGTGACGCACGCGCGCGATGGTACGGATTTCGGCATGGGAGGAAAGTTGGCCGAGGAACTGACCGCGAACGGCGCGCGTGACGTGCCAGCAGCGCTGCGGGCGGTCGCCTGGATGGTCGGGACGCTGCTGTCGTTCTCGATCATGGCGATCGCGGTGCGCGAGCTGCTCGAGACGATGGGGACGTTCCAGGTGCTCTTCCTGCGCAGCCTGGTCGCGCTCCTGATGGTGGCGGCGGTGCTGCCGCGCTACGGTATCGGCGCGCTGCGCACCGATCGCTTCGGCGTCCACCTCGTGCGCAACGTGCTGCATTTCGGCGGCCAGTTCTGCTGGGTCTACGCGATCGGCATGCTTTCGCTCGCGACCGTCTTCGCGATCGAGTTCACGATGCCGGTGTGGACGGCGGTGCTCGCCGCGCTGCTCCTCGGCGAGCGGCTCAACCGCACGCGGCTCGTGATGCTGGTACTGGGCCTGGCCGGCATCCTGATCATCCTGCGCCCGGGTCTCGGCTTCGTGCATCCGGCGGCGCTCGTGATGCTCGCCGGCTCGTTCGCCTACGCCGCGACCATGATCGCGACCAAGCGTCTCTCCAGCACCGATTCGCCGCTGGTCGTGCTGTTCTACATGTCGGTGATCCAGCTGCCGCTCGGCCTCGCGCCGGCGCTGCCGCAGTGGGTCGCGCCGACCATCGCCGACCTGCCCTGGATCGTCGGCGTCGGCGCCGCCGGCTTCAGCGCGCACTACTGCATGACGCGTGCTTTCCGGCTCGCCGATGCGGCGCTCGTGGTGCCACTCGATTTCCTGCGCCTGCCGTTGATCGCGCTGGTCGGCTTCCTGTTCTACGGCGAGCCGATCGAGCTCGCGACAATGGTGGGCGCGGCGGTGATCTTCGCGGGCACCTACTACAGCGTGAGCCGCGAGAGCCGGCGGCGCTAGCGCCGGACGTCGCGCGACAGCGCGGGTGCTGCTAGAGTGCGACGCTGCGGACACACAATATCGGGAGGGGGCAGGGCATGGCGATCACCAAGGACAAGCATCGCGTCATCGCGATCGAGGAGCACTACTACGACAAGGAGCTCGCGGCGCTCTTCACCGGACTGGACGGCAAGACCGGCGCCAGGCTGCGCGAGAAGCTCGAGGACCTCGGCGAGCTCCGACTGAAGGAGATGGACGAAGCGGGCGTGGACGTGCAGGTCCTGTCACACGGCGCGCCGGCGACGCAGAAGCTCGACGGCGCGACTGCGGTGCGCGTCGCGCGGGCGGTGAACGACCGGCTGCACCAGACATGCAAGGCGCGGCCCGACCGGTTCGCGGCGTTCGCCGTGCTGCCGACGGCCGACCCGAAGAGCGCCGCCGACGAGCTCGCGCGCGCGGTGAACGAGCTCGGATTCAAGGGCGCGATGATCCACGGCCTCACCGGCGGCGAGCAGTTCATCGACGATGCGCGCTTCTGGCCGATCTTCGAGCGCGCGCAGCAGCTCGACGTGCCGCTCTACCTGCACCCTGCAATCCCGCACCCGGCGGTCATCGACACCTACCTGAAGCCCTACCACGAGAAGTTCCCGGGCCTGCTGAACGCCGGCTGGGGCTTCACGATCGAGACCGCGACCGCGGGGATCAGGATGGTGCTATCGGGCGTGTTCGAGCGGTATCCGAACCTCAAGATCATCCTCGGGCATCTCGGCGAGACGCTGCCATACCTGCTCTGGCGGATCGACCATGCGCTCTCGCGCCCCGGCAATGCGCCGGTCGCCTTCCGCGACACCTTCAGCCGCCACTTCCACGTGACCACGAGCGGGTTCTTCTCCGACCCGGCGATGCTGTGCTGCATCCAGGAGCTCGGCATCGACCGTATCCTGTTCGCGGTCGACTGGCCGTTCGTCGAGTCGAGCAAGCTCGGCACGCAATGGATGGAGCGGATCATGCTCTCGGCGGAGGACAAGGCGAAGGTTCTGCACCGCAACGCGGCGCGCCTGCTGCGCATCTAGCGCAACGCGCTTGGGACAAGCCCCAAGAGTCGGAAGTGGGCATTGACCCACGCGCGCGCCGGCGTGCAATCGTTTGCAAGGCCCGTCTGAACGATGAGTGTCCCGAGTCGGAAGTTCGTCGGCGGATCTCCGACTCGGGACACTCAGGCTGATCCGCCCGGAGTGAGGAGGGCTTTCACGCATGTACACCGCCACCGCGGGCATCGTGCTCCCAACGACCATCATCGGCTCTCTGCCGCGGCCGTCCTGGTACACCGAGAATCTCGGCCGGCGCGATTTCCGCGAGGCGATGGTCGACCGGTTCTTCCGCGAGCAGTACCTCGACGCGTGTTCGGCTTTCCTGCGCGATCAGGAGACCGCCGGAATCGACATCGTCACCGACGGCGACTGCCGGTTCGACGCCGACGTCGGCGGCCACAACTGGTTCTCCTATCCGGCCCTGCGGATGGACGGGTTCGCCGGCGCCTACGCCTACCGGACCCAGGGCGGGCGCGCGGGGATAACCCACAAGCGGGGCCACATCCTGCACGACATCCTCGAGGCGCGGGTGATGCCCGATCTGGTCGGGCCCGTCGGGCGCGGCACGCTGCGCTACACCGCGGTCTGGAAGGCCGCTCAGCGCCTCACGCCCCGGCCGGTGAAGTTCGGCACCATCACGCCCGAGCTCATCGCGATGGCGGTGCGCGATCTCCACTACAAGGACGTCCGCAAGGCCATCATGGCGGTGAGCGACGCGCTGAACGAGGAGCTCACCGAGCTCGCCGACGCCGGCTGTCCGGTGATCCAGCTGGAGGAGACCCAGATACACCTGCTCGCGGCCAAGGGCCTCTCGGACAAGGTGCTCAATCCCGAGTTCATGGTGGACGTCTTCAACAACACGGTCCGCGGCCTGCGCGGCAAGACCGAGATCTGGTGCCACACCTGCTGGGGCAATCCGGCGGGACAGCGGATCTTCGACTTCCAGCCGAGCTACCTGCCAGCGATCGCGCACCTCAACCGCGTCGACGCCGACGTAATCACCTTCGAGACCTGCAGCACCGGCGGCGCGGAGCTCGAGGCCATCTGCCGCGGAATCTCGCACCAGAAGAAGATCGCGATCGGGGTGGTCGACCACCACATCCTGCAGGTCGAGACGCCGGCGCAGGTCGCCGACATCATTCGCCGTGCGCTCAAGCACGCGCCAGCCGAGCGGCTGGTCGTCTCGACCGACTGCGGCATGGGGCGCGAGGGAATGAGCCGCCGCCACGCGTTCCACAAGATGGTCTCGATCGTCGAGGGCACGAACATCGTGCGGCGCGAGCTCGGCCTGCCGCAGGCCGTCTGCCCCGCCGCCGACGACCGCTACTCGATGGTCGAGGACCGCTGAGCGGCGACACCGCGGCGCGAGAAGTCAGTTCACCAAGGAGGAGGCACACATGTCCAGAACAACCCGTTTGTTGTGCGGAGTGGCCTGCGCTGCGACGATGGCGGCCACGGCGATGGCTCCGGCGGCGGCCGCCGATTTCAAGATGACCATCGGCTCGAGCCACCCCCAGTGCTGCCGTGGACGACCCCGCTGAAGACGCTGATCGTCCCAGATTCCAACAAGGTCCTGCAGCAGGCGGGGCTTCCCGATCGGATCGTGTGGACCGAGGCCTTCGCCGGAGCGCTGTTCGACTTCAACAACACGCTCGAGGGCATCGGCGACGGCCTCGCGGACATCGGCTGGGTGGGGTCGCTGTGGGAGCCGGCCAAGCAGCCGCTGCAGAACGCTGCCTACTATCTGCCGTTCGTGACCGGCGATGCACGGGCGCTGGTCGACGTCCAAAACCAGCTAATCACGCAGGTGCCGGCGTTCGCAAACGAGTGGACCAAGCACAACACCGTGTTCCTCGGCGCGCAGGTCGCCGACACCTACCATCTCGTGACCAAGTTCCCGGTCACCAAGTTCGAGGACATCAAGGGTCGCAAGCTGCTCGCGCCCGGGGCGATCGCGAGCCGGCTGCAGGGAACTGGCGCGATCGCGGTCGAAGCCGGACTGCCCGTCTTCTACAACATGCTGCAGACCGGCGTCGCAGACGGTGCGGTGATCCTGGTCACCGGCGTGCTGCCGTTCAAGCTGCACGAGGTGGCGCCCTACATCACCAAAGTCGATCTCGGCGCAGTGTTCTCCGGGGCCCTGGCGATGAACAAGGACACCTGGGACAAGCTGCCGCCGCACATGAAGGTGCTATTCAAGATGCTGGGGCGCGAGTACGCCGCGATGTGCGCGGATCTCGTCGAGCAACGCGAGGCGGCGACCTGGGCTGCGCTCGGCAAGATGCCCAACGTCAAGATCTCGGAGCTCCCACGCGAGGAGCGCATGAAATGGGCGAACGCGCTGCCCGACATCGGGGCCGAGTGGGTCAAGCGCAATGGCGAGCCGGGCCGCGAAGTGCTCAAAGTGTTCATGGAGTCTGCGCGCAAGAACGGCGCCAAGCCGCTGCGGGACTGGGACAAGGGTCTGTAACGCGCGCGCGCTGATCCGCCGGGCAGCGACTCCGCGCACGGGGCGCGGCGTGTGCGATCTCGAGCCGCCGCCGGCCGCGCGAGGTCGGATTGTGTTCCCTCTGGCGCGCGAAGTCCGGGCCGACGGTAGAGTTCCCGCAAGCCGTGCCCGGCGGATCCTCGGTGCCCACACGCCTGTATGAACGTCGGTAGCGCCACTGCGCCAACTGCAGGGGGCGGCGGCGCTCGGCGCTCGCCTTGCGCGCGGCTTCGCCGCACTGACGCTCGGCATGAACAGCGTCGGCACCTTCTGGATCTTTTGCCTCACGTTTCTCGTCTGCGCCGACGTCGTCGGCCGCTACCTTCTCGATGCGCCCATCCGCGGCGCCGCGGAGATGGTCGGCTACTCGATCGTCACCGCGGTGTTCCTGCAGCTCGCGAACACGCTGCACGTCGGCCGTTTCACCCGCGCCGACCTCCTGATCCTGCGGCTCGAGCAAACCCGGCCCGCGGGCGCGTTCACGGTCGACGGCATCTTCAACCTGCTCGGCGCGGCCGTGTTCACGATGATCGCGTGGGGCACCTCCCCCAAGTTCGTGCACGCCTGGCGGACGAGCGAGATCACCGGGACGCCGGGCGATTTCACCTTCGTCATCTGGCCGTTCCTAGCCGTGATCGTGCTCGGCGCGGCGGCGACGGCAGTCGAGTTCGCGACCCAGTTCATCCGCTGCGCGATACGGATCGTCGGCGCGCTGCGACGGCCGGAACCCGGGCATCGGCCGGGATGGCCGGTGCTCACGGGCTTCGCGGCGGTTCTCGGTGCGGCCGCGCTGGTGGTCGCGGCCGGCCTCACCAACATTCAGGTCGGCCTGTTCACGATCGTCTGCCTGCTCGTGCTGATCTACGCCGGCATGCCGATCGGCGTCGCGATGATCGCGGTCGGCTTCGCCGGCATCTGGCTCATCCGCGGCGACGCGGACCTCGGTGTCCGCGTGCTGTCGCGCAGCTCAACCGAGTATCTGCGAAGCTATTTCTTCGGCGTCGTCCCACTCTTCGTGCTGATGGGGCTGCTAGTCAACGTATCCGACGTAGGGCGCGACACGTTCGACGTCGCGCGCTGGCTGCTGCGGCGCATCCGTGGCGGACTCGGAATCGCCACCGTGGCGGCAAACGCGATCTTCGCTTCCATCACCGGCTCGTCAATCGCCTCGGCTGCGGTGTTCACCAAGATCGCGACGCCGGAAATGCTGCGCCATGGCTACACGCCGCGCTTCTCGGTCGGCGTCGTGGCCGGCTCCTCAGTGCTCGGAATGCTGATCCCACCGAGCTTGCTTCTGATCGTCTACGGCTTCCTCGCCGAGGAATCCGTGGGCCACCTGTTCCTCGCCGCCATCGTGCCGGGCATCATCCTCGCCGCGGCGATGAGCCTCGCGATCGTGCTGATGGCGACGCTCTGGCCCAGCTTCGTCGGCGGCACAAAGATCGAGGAGGACGCGGCGTCCGCGGAGAGCGTCCGAAGCGCGGCGCTCAAACTCGCGCCCATCGCCCTGCTCGTGGCGCTGGTTCTCGGCGGCATCTACGGCGGCGTGTTCACGCCGACCGAGGCGGGCGCAGCCGGCGCGTTCGGTGCGCTCGTGATCGCGATCGCGCGCCGCAAGCTCACCTGGCGCAACCTGTGGGCGACGATGGTCGAGACCGGCTACGTCACCGTGTCGATCCTGTTCCTGCTGCTCGGCGCACGGATCTTCGGCCAGATGCTGGCGATGTCGAATCTGCCCCAGCAGATGAGCGCGCTCGCGGTTGGCGCCGATCTCGGGCTGCACGGGTTTCTAGCGGTCTACATCTTGCTGATCGTGCTCCTCGGTACGATCCTCGACTCGGTGTCGATCATGGTGATCACGCTGCCCTTCGCCCTGCCGGTGGTGCAGCACCTGGGCGGCGACCTCATCTGGTTCGGTGTCGTCGCCGTGGTGGCGGTGGAGATCGGGCTGCTGACGCCGCCGTTCGGGATCTCGTGCTATGTGGTCAAGTCGACCCTGGACGACAGCCGCATCACGCTCAATCAGATCTTCGCCGGCGCGGCGCCGTTCGTGGTCATCATGATCCTGGTGGTGACGCTGCTGGTGGCGGTGCCCGAGCTCAGCCTGCTCTTCAAGTAGCCGACCGACGCCGCGTCCGGAGGGATCGCGGTAACCCTCGCCTCCGACGCGCGTCCGGACTTCGAGCCGGTGTTTTCCGCCGCTTCTCTTGCGCCGCTTCTCTTCCGCCGGAACGTCCGCTTGCCGCATTACGCCTTCGATTCGAGCACGGCATCGAGCGGCGATCCATACCCCGATCAGCGACCGGGCCGGGCGCTGCCGCCTGAGCCGCGGTTGACTTGGGTCAACCGCTTTCCGGCGGCATGGATTAGCTTGACTCGCGTACAGTCGGCGATGCTCGGACGGTGCCGCCCCGTTGGGACGACGACCCGGAAGCGCCGCGCCGCCGTGCCCGCCTGATCGACACCTGACCTTGAACGAGACACGCGAGCCTCCTCCCCCGACGTCGCGCGCACGCTGGAACTCACGGCGCCCGCCGCAAGGCGCCGCCGCCTCCGGCGCTGGCTACTGGCGGCGGCAGCGCTTGCCGCCGTCATCGCGCTCGCGGCGACGTTCCTGCGCGGCGACGACGGCAAGGTGCGCTACCGGACCGCGAAGCTCGTGCGCGGCGACCTGACCGTCACCGTGACCGCGACCGGGACGCTGCAGCCCACCAACCAGGTTGACGTGGGCAGCGAGCTCTCCGGCATCGTCAAGCGCGTCGAGGTCGACTACAACGACAGCGTCCAGGTCGGCCAGGTGCTCGCGCGGCTCGACACCACGAAGCTCGAGGCGCAGATCCTGCAGTCCGCAGCGGCGCTGCGCGCGGCCCAGGCCCGGGTGAGCGAGGCCGAGGCGAACGAAAACGAGCTGCGACGCAAGCTCGCGCGCGCGCGCGAGCTCTTCGACCAGAAGTTCGTGTCCGAGGAGGCCCTGATCGCCGCGCAGGCCGCGGCCGAGCGCGCCGCCGCCAGCGTGCGGAGCGCGCGCAGCCAAGTGGATCAGGCGCAGGCCCTGCTCGAGGTCGATCGCACCAATCTCGCCAAGTCGGTCATCCGCTCGCCGATCGACGGCACCGTGCTCGCCCGCAAGGTGGAGCCGGGGCAGACGGTCGCCGCGACGCTGCAGGCGCCGGTGCTGTTCACGCTGGCCGAGGATCTCACCAAGATGGAGCTGCACGTCGACGTCGACGAGGCGGACATCGGCGAGGTCAAGCCGGGACAGGCCGCAAAGTTCACCGTGGCCGCGTACCCGGACCGGGAATTCCCGTCGACCGTCGCCGAGGTGCGCAACGCGGCCAAGACGGTAAGCGGCGTCGTCACCTACCAGACCGTGCTCGCCGTCGACAACGTCGAGCTGCTGCTGCGGCCCGGCATGACCGGGACGGCGGCCATCACGGTGAGCGAGCTGCGTGGCATTCTGCTCGTGCCGAACGCAGCGCTGCGCTTCACGCCGCCCGCCCCCGCCATCGCAGAGAAGCGCAGCTTGGTCAGCCGGCTGCTGCCGATGCCGCCGCGCCGCAGCCCGGACGTCGGCACGGTGAGCGCCGAGCGGCGACACCAGCGCGTGTGGACGCTCGTCGACGGCAAGCCGGTCGCCGTCCCGGTGACCGTCGGCGCGACCGACGGCCTCGCGACCGAGATCGTCTCGGGCACGGTGCGGCCGGGGTTCGAAGTGCTCGTGGACACGCTGCCGGCCGGATCATGACCACGGCCATCGCGCAGCCGCAAGCCGCCGCCGCGCACGCGACGACGCCCCCGGTGATCGAGCTGCGCCTGGTGACCAAGACTTACGGCGCAGGCGCTGCCGCGGTGCAGGCGCTGCGCGGCGTGGACCTGCGGATCGCGGCGGGCGAGTTCGTCGCGGTCATGGGCCCGAGCGGCTCGGGCAAGTCGACGTGCATGAACATCATCGGCTGCCTCGACGTTCCCACCAGCGGCGCCTACTTCTTCGAGGGCGTGGACGTCGGCGCGCTCTCGCGCGAGCAGCGCGCGCTCTTGCGCCGTCACTATCTCGGGTTCGTGTTCCAGGGCTACAACCTTCTCAACCGCACCTCGGCGCTGGAGAACGTCGAGCTGCCGCTCGTCTACCGCGGCCTCGCGCCGAGCGCGCGGCGCGCGCGCGCGCTCGGCGCCCTCGCCGCCGTCGGCCTGGCGGCGTGGGCGCACCATACCCCGGGCGAGCTCTCCGGGGCCAGCAGCAGCGGGTCGCGGTGGCGCGCGCGATCGTCACCGAGCCGACCGTGATCCTCGCCGACGAGCCGACCGGCAATCTCGACACCGCCAAGAGCCGCGAGATCATGGAGCTCCTGGTCGAGCTCAACCGCGCGCGCGGCATCACGATCGTCATGGTGACGCACGAGGCCGACATGGCCGCCTACGCGCGACGCATCGTGCGGTTCCTGGACGGGCTGGTCGCGGCGGACCACGCCAGCACGGGAGTGCGCTAGTGTTCCGGGAGACCGTGTCCCTCGCGCTGCGCGAGATCCGACGCAACGTCCTGCGCTCCTCGCTCACCATCCTCGGCATCGTGATCGGCGTCGCGGCGGTCATCACGATGGTGACGCTCGGCGGCGGTGCAACCGTGCACGTGTCGAACCAGATCAAGAGCCTCGGCAGCAATCTGCTCAACGTCCGGCCGGGACAGCAGCCGCGCGGCCCGGGCGGCGCGCGCCAGAGCGCGGAGCCGTTCGAAGCCGCCGATGCCGAGGCGATCGCGCGCGAGATCTCGGGGCTGGCTGCGGTGGCGCCGACCGCCTCCAGAGTGATGCTCGCAATCAACGCGGACGCCAACTGGTCGACCTCGGTCATCGGCACCGATAACGCCTACTTCGCCGTGCGCGACTGGCCGCTCGCGTCGGGGCGGCTGTTCACCGCAGGCGAGGAGCGCGCGGGCAGCATGGTCTGCATCGTCGGCGCCACCGTGCGCCAGAAGCTGTTCGGCGCCCAGGATCCCCTCGACGCCTCGATCCGGCTCGGCGGGCTCGCGTGCCGGGTCGTCGGCTTGCTCGCCGCCAAGGGACAGGCGACCTTCGGGATGGACCAGGACGACGTCGTCGCCGTTCCGCTGCGGGCGTTCCAGCGCCGCGTCGCCGGCAACCAGTACGTCGATGCGATCCTGGTGTCGGTGCGCGATGGCGTCTCCACGGCCAAGGCGCAGAGCGACATCGTGCGGCTGCTGCGCGAGCGGCGGCGGCTGGCACCCGGCGAGGAAGCCGATTTCCACGTCTTGGACATGCAGCAGATCGTGAGCGCGGTGAGCGGCACCACCCAGACCATGACGGCGCTCCTCGGCGCCGTCGCGGCGGTGAGCCTGCTCGTCGGCGGCATCGGCATCATGAACATCATGCTCGTGTCGGTGACCGAGCGCACGCGCGAGATCGGCATCCGGCTCGCAATCGGGGCGATGGAGCGCGAAGTCCTGCTTCAGTTCCTGGTGGAAGCGGTGACGCTGTCGCTTCTCGGCGGCGTCGCGGGAATCCTGCTCGGGCTCGGTACGGCCCTGGCCGGCGCGGCGGCGCTCAACGTGCCGTTCGTGTTGAACCCGTGGATCGTGCTGGTCGCGTTCCTCTTCTCGGGTGCGGTCGGCGTCCTCTTCGGCTACTTCCCGGCACGCAAGGCCGCGCAGCTCAACCCGATAGACGCACTGCGGCACGAGTAAGGCAAGGCGCCGCCTGCGGAACGCCGTCAGCTCTTCTTCGCGTCCGCCGCGACCCCCGCCACGGCTCCGGCGCTCTTCTGCGCGCCGGAGAGTGTTCGCTCGGTAAGGCCGGCGAGTCCGCTGTCCAGGCTCATGCCGAGCTCCTCGCCGAGCTTCCTGAGCGCGGGCAGCTGGACGGCCATGTCCATGATCGAGTCGAGCGCCTGGTTGATGGCGGGCTTGCCGGCCGCCGCCCCGTAGGGCTGGCTCGCGCCCAGCCCCGAGATCTGATGAACGCGGATCGACTCGATCCTCTCGGCCGGTTTCACCATCTCGGCGACGACTTTGGGCAGCGTCTCGAGCTTCGCGAGGGCGATCTTCATTGCCACGACGCGCTCCTCGAGCCTGTTCTCGGCCTCGATGATCGCGCGCTGACCTTCGGCCTCGGCCAGCAGCTCCTTCTTGCGCGCCGCGGCGCGCGCCTCCGCCGCCTCGACCTCGGCCTTCGCCTCCTCGACCTTACGCCGCGCAGCAAGCGCCGCGATCTCGCGCTCCCGCTCCGCCTCGGCGACCATCCTCGCGGTGGTCACCGCCTCGGCCGCCTTGACCGCCTCGGCCCGTGCCGCGTCGGCCGCGGCGCGCGCCTTGCTCTCCTGGATCTCGGCCTCGCGGAGGGCGCGCTCGCGGGCGATGTCCGCGGCGCGGATCGCCTGCTCCATCTCGATGCGGGCGCGCGCCGCCTCGCGCTCGCTGTCGGCCTTGCGCTTGACCACCTCGGCGAGTTGGGCCGCCTTGAGCGTCTCGATGCTCTGGACCTGGGAGATCTCGGCCTGCTGCTGCTCGAGCTCGATCTGGAGCTTGCGCTTGGTCGCCTGCATCGCGGCCTGGCGCACGAAGACCTCGGCGTCGGCGTCGATTTCCGCCCGCTCCTTCTTCGAACGCGCAATCACCTCGGCGAGCCTGCGCATGCCGACCGCGTTGAACGCGTTGTTCTCGTCGAGCGTCTTGAACGGCGTCTGGTCGAGCGCGGTCAGCGAAACCGAGTCGAGCTCGAGTCCGTTTCGCGCGAGCGACTCGCCGAGGGCTTGGCCGATCTCCGCCACGAAGGCGCCGCGGTTTTCGTGCAGCTCTTCCATCGTCATGCGCGCCGCCACGGCTCGCATCGCGTCGACGAGCTTCCTCGATCAGCTCGCGCAGCTTGTCCGGGTGGAACGTCCGGCTGCCGAGCGTCTGGGCCGCGCGGGCGACGCCGTCGACGGTCGGCACGACCGACACGTAGAACTCGACGCCTACGTCCGCCCGCAGAAGATCCTTGGTGATCAGCGCCGCCTCGCCGTCGCGCCGCACCTCGAGGCGCAGCGTTTGCATGTTCACGCGCCCGACCTCGTGGAAGTGCGGGATCGCGATCGTGCCGCCGTCCATGACGACCTTGCGCCCGCCGATGCCGGTCCGGACCAGGCTCGTCTCGCGGGTCGCGCGCTCGTAGAACCGTGCGAGCAACGCCACGACGATGGCCAGGACGACGACAATCACGACTGCCCACGCGACGATGTTGGTCATAGCGCTTCCTCGATTAGTTGAACCGCGGCGCTGGAATCGGCTGGAGCGGTTGCCCGCGCTCAGAACATCGGCGGGAAGGCGCGGCCGCCCCGCTCGAGCGTGATCCAGCGCGTATCGGTGAACGTCTCGGTCGCCCAGCGCCCGCCGTGCCGCCCCATACCGGAGGCCTTGGCGCCGCCGAACGGCGCGTGCGGCTCGTCGTTGACCGACGAGCAGTTGATATGGCACATGCCGGTCTCCAGGCGCTGCGCGATCGCGAGCCCACGGTTCTCGTCCCGGGTCATGACCCCGGAAGAGAGGCCGTACTCGGTGTCGTTCGCGATCGCGATCGCCTCCTCGTCGGTGCGGAACGGGATCACCGGGACCACCGGTCCGAAAGTCTCCTCCTGGTAGAGCTTCATGTCCGGCGTGACGCCGAGCATGATGGTGGGCGCGACGAACCGCCCGTCCACCCGCCCGCCGAGGACCACTTTCGCGCCCTTTGCGAGCGCATCGTCGATCTGCTCCTTCACCTTGGCCGCCTGCCGGTCGTTGATCAGCGGGCCGATGATGTGCCCGCTGTCCTTGGTCGGATCGCCGACCTTCAGCCGCGCCGCGCGCTCGACGAACTTCTGCAGGAAAGGTTCGAAGACGCGCTCGTGCACCAGCACCTTCTCGACCGACATGCAGATCTGTCCCTGGTGCATGAAGCTGCCGAAGCTCGCCGCAGCGCTCGCCCGCTCGAGATCGGCGTCGTCGCACACGATGAGCGCGTCCTTTCCGCCGAGCTCCACGCAGCACTTCTTCAGGTGTGCGCCGGCCCGCGCGGCGACCTGCCGCCCTACCGGCGTCGATCCGGTGAAGGAGACGCCCTTCACTCGCGGGTTCTCGATCAACTCGTCGCCGACCGGCTGCACGTTGGCGCGCGAGCAGGTAACGACGTTAAGCACGCCCTCCGGGATCCCCGCCTCGGCGAAGACTTCGGCGAACAGGAGCCCGCCGCAGTACGGCGTCTCCTCCGAGGGCTTGAGGACGATCGTGTTGCCGGCCGCGAGCGCGAACGCAAGCCCGCGCGCGGTGAGCAGCACCGGGAAGTTCCAAGGGCTGATCACCGACACGACGCCCATCGGCTGGCGCACGGCGAGCGAGAGCTTGCCGTACTCGGAAGGGATGACCTCGCCGATCGGCGCGTAGTTGGCGGCCGCAGCGGAATGGAAGATCTCGGGGACGTAACCGGTCTCGAACATGCCCTTGCCGAACCAGCCGCCGCCCTCGGCCTGCAGCGCCTCGACGATCTCCATCTTGCGGCGCTCGAACACGTCGGCGATCTCGAGCATGTAGTGGGCGCGCCGGGTGAACGGCAGCGCCGACCAGCCCCCGAACGCCGCGTGCGCCGCCGCGATCGCCGCCCGCGCGTCCTCGCGGCCGCCATCCGGGATCTCGGCCCAGACCGAACCGTCGGCCGGATTCAGGTCGGAGAAAGTGCGCGCGGTGGCGATATTGCGCCCCCGATGAACAAGCCCTCGAACACTCGTGCCATGTCACGCTCCTCTGTCCGCGTGCGGCGCGCCGCCCCGGTCGGAAGCCGGCCGCGGCCTCGGCTCGGGTTCGCGGATGCGCGCGCTCGCCGCGGCGGCCTCGATCCGGGCGAGCGCCTCGCTCAGCGTGTCGGTGCCGACGCTGTGCGCCGCGCCGATCGGCGCGGCGGTGGCGCGCGCGCCGCGCATCGCGCGGACGTGCTCGGCCTGGATCGCGCCCGCGCGGCGCGCGAGCTCGTCGATCGACTGCGGAATCAACGCGTCGGTCCGCGGTGTCGGCACGGATCTCGGCGCCGCCGCCAGCGGCGCCGAGACCGCGGGCGCGACCACCTGCGCGCTCGAGCACTCGATGTCGTGCTCCGGTCCGGTCGCCGTCGCCGTGGCGCCGCCGAGGTACGCCTTCTGCACCGCCGGATCCTGCGCCAAGGCCGCTGCCGGGCCTTCCCCGACGACGCGGCCGTTCTCGAGAAGGTAGCCGCGGTCGCCGATCGCGAGACCCTGACGCGCGTTCTGCTCCACGAGCAGGATACCGACGCCGGTCCGGCGCACCTCGGCGAGCGTCCTGAAGAGCGCGGTGCACAGCTTCGGCGACAGACCGAGAGAAGGCTCGTCCAGCATCAGGATCGACGGCGCCGACATCAGCGCGCGCCCGATCGCGACCATCTGCTGCTCGCCGCCGCTCATCGTGCGCGCGACTTGTGCGCGGCGCTCGGCGAGCTTCGGGAAGAGCGCGAGGACGCGCTCGAGGTTCTCCCGCTCGGCCGCGCGCGCGCGCCGCGCATAGGCACCGAGGAGGAGGTTCTCCTCGACGCTGAGATCGCCGAAGAGCTGGCGCCCCTCCGGCACCAACGCGAGGCCCGCCTCGACGATCTCGTGCGGCGGCAGGGCGGCGATCCGATCGCCGCCGATCGTGATCCTGCTCGCTGCGGCCGGCGGCACGAGCCCGGCGATCGCGCGCAGGAGCGTGCTCTTGCCGGCGCCGTTGGCACCGAGGATCACGACGATCTCGCCGGGCGCGATGCCGAGCGAGACGCCATCGAGCGCACGATGCTGCCCGTAGGCGACCGTTAGGTCGCGGCACTCAAGCATCTTCGTCTCCGAGATAAGCGCGGATCACCTCGCGGTCGGCGAGCGTCTCGGCCGGCGCGCCCTCGGCGATCTTGACCCCGCCGCTCATGACCACGCACCGGTCGCACAGGCTGCGGATCGCGTCCATGACGTGCTCGACGAGCACGATACTGCGGCCCTCCTCGCGCAGGCTCCGAATCAGCGCGATACCGGTCTGCAGCTCGGTCGGGTTGAGCCCGGCCAGCCATTCGTCGAGCAGCAGGACGCGCGGGTCGGAGGCGAGCGCGCGCGCGAGCTCGACCCGCTTCTCGTCGATGTAGGTGAGCGCCGCGGTCGCCATGCCCATCGCGTGCGCCATGCCGACCCGCTCGAGCTGGCGCTCGGCGTACTTGCGCGCTTCGCGCCCCCACAGCCGTTTGTGGCCGAACACCGCGCCGGCCATTACGTTCTCGAGCACGGTCAGCGAGGGCAGGATGCGCACGAGCTGGAAGGTGCGCCCGACGCCGGCGCGCGCAATGTGGCGCGCCGGCCGGTCGGAGATCAGCCGGTCGTCCAGATAGATGTCGCCGGTAGTGGGCTTGAACACCCCGGAGATCAGGTTGAGCACCGTCGTCTTTCCGGACCCGTTTGGACCGATCAGCCCGAGCACCTCGTTCTGGCGCACCGCGAAGCTCAGCTGGTCCACCGCGAGCAGGCCGCCGAAGCGCTTGACGACGCTCTGGACGTCGAGCACGGTCCGCTCAGCCACGGCGGGTCCCCCACCGCAGTCGCTCGAGCGCGAACTCGATCCGGCCGACCACGCCGTGCGGAATCAAGTACACGATCAGCAGGAACGCAACGCCGAGCAGGAGAACGGTCTGCGTCGGAAAGCGTGCCGCGATCAGCTCCCAGAGCAGCGCGAACGGGATCACGCCGACCAGCGGGCCCCACAGGCGGTGCGCGCCCCCGAGCAACGCCATGATCACCACCTGAAACGACAGTTCCGGCGAGTAGACGATGCTCGGCTCGATGTAGGTGTAGCGCGGCGCCATCACCGCGCCGACCACCGCCGCGAACACACCCGAGATCACGAACAGGATCAGCTTCGCTGCGGCCGAGTTGATGCCGACATGGGCGGCTACCAGCTCGTCGTTGCCGATGATGTGCAGCGCGAAGCCGAGCCGCGAGCGCGCGACGAGCCAACCGACCAGGTACACCAGCGCCGCCAGGCCGAGCAGCTCCCAGTAGATGATCCGCTCGGTGATCTCGGTGAAGACGTACATCCCGCGGCTGCCGGTCAGGTTGTTCTGCACCCACGTCACCACCTGGCGGATCAGCTCCGCGAGGCCAAGCGTGAAGATCACGAAGTACACGCCCGTCAGCCGCAGCGTCGTGACCCCGACGGCGAGCGCCAGCACCGCGCCGGCTGTGCCCGCCAGCGCGAGCAGCAGCGGATAGGAGATCGCGCCGATGCCCGCCGCCACGACGTACGCGCCGAGCCCGTAGAACGCGGCCGTCGCGAGCGAGATGTAGTGCGTGGGGCCCGAGAACAGCGCCCACGACGTGGCAAGCACCGTGTACATGGCGATCGAGACGGACACCGATAGGAGGTAGCCGCTGTCCTTTAGGAACGGCAGGAACGCGAGCAGCGCGAACGCCGCGGCGGCGAGGGTGAGACTCCTGATCTCGGCGCGGCTCACGACTGGCGCCTCCCGAAGAGCCCTTCGGGCCGGAGCAGCAGGACCAGGACAAAAAGCAGGTAGGCCGCGGCAAGCGTGAGCCCCGGGTCGATCAGGCTCGCGACGGCGGTCTCGGCGAGCCCGAGAATCACAGCGGCGACGATCGCGCCGCGCACGTCGCCGACGCCGCCCATGATCACGATGATCAGTGCCTTCATGGTGAAAACGACGCCGATCGAGGCGTCCATCGTGAGGAAGGTGCTGAGCACGATGCCGCCCGCCGCGGTCACCGCGCCGCCGAGCGCGAAGGAGAACGCGGACATCCGCGGCACGTCGATCGCGACCAACCCCGCGGCGGCCGGGTCGACCGCGAGCGCGCGCAGCGCCATGCCGGTGCGCGTGCCGTTCAGACCCCAATAGAGCAGCCCGGAGATCGCCACGGCGACCAGGCACGCGACCACGCGGTTCAACGCGAACGGGCTGCCCAAGATCTCGAACGGTTCGGCGAGATACGAATAGGTGAAGTATCCCCCGCCGAACACCATCAGCATGATCCCGACCAGGACGAAGCTCATGCCGAAGGTGGCGAGGATGCTGTCGACCTCGAGCATGCCGCGGTTCTTCGCGCGCCGGACGAGCGGCCGCAGCAGGTAGCGGTAGATGAGCCAGTTCAGCGCAAACGCTCCGGGCACCACGACGAGCGCGGCGGCGAACGGGCTCGCCTGCTGGGCGGTGAACACCCAGAACGCGCCGAATGCGCCGGCGACCAGCATCTCGCCGTTGGCGAGGTTCATGATGCGGGCCACGCCGTACTGCAGCGTGAGTCCCATCGCGATCAGCGAGTAGGTCGCCCCGAGCAGGATGCCTGTGATCAGGATGTCCATCGCCGCGTCAGGAGGAAAAAACACCCCGGTGCGTGCACTTCACACCGGGGCGCCTTCGGAGACTGCAGTGCGGCCGGCGCGCGCCTTACCAGCCGGGCTTGGCGATCACCGGCTTCGCGCCGGGCAGGCCGGTCGACGACACGCCGTGGAACAGGCCCTTCTGCCACTGGCCGACGGTCCAGAAGTCATGGATCGACTGGTTGACGAACTTCCAGGGGCCCATGACCGTCTTGAACGTGGCCTTCTTAATGTACTCGGTCACCGCCTTCCGGTCGGTGCCTACCGCCTCGATCGCCTGCTCGAGCACCTGTAGGCCGGCGTAGGTCACCGGACTCGCCCAATAGTCTGCGTCCTTGCCGGTCACCTTCTTGTGCGCGGCGAGATAGGCCTTCATCTCGGACGTGTCGAGGTTGACGCCGCCGGCGCCAAGGTGACCCTCGATCGACTTGCCGAACTTGCCGCGGTAGGCGGGGAACGCGGTCGCGACGGCCGTGTAGTAGGCCTTCACGTTCATACCCTCGATCTTCGACTGCTCGGTGATCGCGAAGGTGTCGGGCGGGTACGACCAGGCGACGAAGGCATCCGGGTTGGCGGCCTTCGCCCCCTTGACGATCGGCGACAGGTCCTGGGTGCCGAGCGGGTAGGACCGATCGTAGACGATCTCGAGGCCAGCGGTCTTGAAGATCGGCCGCGCCGCTTCGGCGAGCTCGATGCCGAATGCGTCGGCCACGTTGACCATCGCGACCCGGTTCCCGATCTTGCCCTCGGCGCGCAGCTTGTTGAGGACCTCCGCGACCGAGTTCGCGAACGCGGTGGTCGTTCCTAGCGTGAAGAAGATGCTCGGATAGCGCTTCGTCAGCTCGGGAACCTTGTCGGTGACCGACGTGCAGGCGATCTGCGGATAGCCGTACTTGGCGAACACCGGCGCCGCAGCGAGGTTGAGTCCGGTCCCGTAAGGCGCGACGATGAAGTCAACCTTGTCCTGGGTGGCGAGCCGCTCGACCGCCTTGATGGTCTCGCCCGGGTTGGTCCGGTCGTCGTACTCGATCAGCTCGACCTTGCGCCGGCCGCCGTCCTTCATCCTGAGGCCGCCGCGCTCGTTCACCTGGTGCACCCAGAGCTGGACGTTCGGCCAGTGCGTGATGGCCGCGCCACCGGCGAGCGGGCCGGTCTTCGGCGCCACCGCGCCGATCTTGATCGGATCGGCGGCGTGCACGAAGCCGAGCGGCAGCGCGCCCGCGAGCGCCGCGGCCGCCGCGAGTTTCAGAGCTGTTCTGCGATACACGGTTGCCTCCTTGTACGTTGCCCCCGACCCCAGGGCGGATGGGCCGAGACGGCCGGTTCGAATTCCCGGGATACACGGACGCCCGGCGGGCGTGCTGCCCGGCCGCCCGGGCGGTGACGCCCGCACGATGGATCCTCCTCGGTGGTGCGCCCTGCAAGATTCTGCCCGCGCCGGCGTCTCTTGTGATGATGGGACGCTCGCGAAGCCATGCCTGACCGACGCTCTCGTGGACTCTAGAGACCTCCGTGCATGCTTGTCAACCAGCGACAGTTGGCCGGCCAAACAATCGCGTGCCACGCCGGCCACCGCCGGAGGCCCAGCGACGCTGCACCGCAGCAAGTGCCGCTGTCCCGACAAGCGTTGCCGAGTCAGGGCGTCGAGCGCAGCGCGCACCCGCGGGCCGGTGGGCGCCGGGTGTAGTTTTTGTCGCTTCTCGCCCAGGTAATGCGCCCGTCCCGGGCGACGACGAATGTCGCCGGGACGGGATCCCGCCGTGGTGGAGACTCGCATCGCGCGGGCCTTGCGGACCGTAGGCGTCGATAACGCAGTGGTCGGGGTCGGACGCGAGGGAGAACGCGACGCCGCCGCAGCCGTCGGGCGCGATCCCGGCCGCGGAAGCCTCACTCTCGACGACCGAATCGGCGCTGATCGCCCAATGCCGCGCCGGCTCGTCGGGCCGGAGCAGCGTCCGCAGGTCGGCCAACTGCCGACCGCAGTACGGTCACCAGTGGCCACGATAGAAGACGAGGACAACCGCACGCTTGCCGCGCTTCGCCGACACGGTGTGGCGGCGCCCGTCCTGATCGGTCAGCGTGAAATCGGCGGCAACGTCGCCGACGCCCAGCCCAGACCCGGGCGTCGCGGCAGAGGCGACCGCAGCGGGCGCGGCCGCCGAGACTGCGACAAGCAGGAGCCCGAACAAGCGTCGGATCGTCGAGCGCTCCCTCACAGGGAAGGTGGACCGGGCCGGATGCGGAAGGTTTCCGCGCCGCCGCGGGGCACGATCCCGGTCCGTCGGTAAACTCGACCCATCGCGTCACGCACGCCCGTCCCGGCGTATCGCGCGCGCGTTCCGGGAAGCCGGCCCGGGGAACCCGCTCGAGGAGGCACCGCGCATGAACGATCCGCTCGCGCAGTTCGACTTGCAAGGCAGGGTTGCCGTCGTCACCGGCGCCAGCGAAGGCATCGGCCGCGGCTTGGCGCTCGGGCTCGCGCAGGCGGGCGCCGACGTCGTGGCGACCGCCCGGCGCGAGGCGGCGCTGGAGGCGCTGCGCGCGGAGATCGCCCGTACCGGGCGCCGCGCCGAGGTGTGCGCTCTCGACATCAGCCGGGTCGACGACATTCATCGGCTGAAGGAGCTCGTCGTCGATCGCTGCGGCGGCGCCGACATCCTGGTGAACGCCGCCGGGTTCACGGTCACCAAGCCCGCCTGGGACATGCAGGAAGAGGAGTGGGATCGGATGCTCGACGTCGGCTTCAAGGGGTCTGTTCTTCTCGTGCCAGATCATCGGCGGACTGATGCGCGCGCGCGGCTACGGCAAGATCATCAACCTGAGCTCGACGTTCAGCCGCAGCATCATCAAGGGCCGCGCGGTCTACGGCGGGATCAAGGCCGGCATCTCGCATCTGACGGAGGCGCTCGCCCTGGAGTGGGCGGCCGACGGCATTCGCGTGAACGCGCTCGCGCCGACCGCCGTGGCGACGCCGAGCCGGGCCGAGCTGCTGTCCGGGGCGAGCCTCGAGCGCATCGTCGCGCGCATCCCGCTCGGGCGGGTCGCGGTGCCGGACGATCTGGTCGGCGCGACGATCTTCCTCGCGAGCCCGGCGTCGGATTTCGTGACCGGACACACCCTGTTCGTCGACGGCGGCTGGGTGGCGGGCAGCTGAGCCGACCGCGCAGCCGGGCCATGAACGCGCCGTCCGCACGCCCGCGCTTCGCGCTGCCATCGGTCGATCGCGTGCTCCGCGAGCCGGCGTGCGCCGCGCTCATCGAGCGTTTCGGTCGCGCGCCGGTCGTCGAGGCGATTCGCCTGACGCTCGACGCGCAGCGCGTCACGCTGCGCTCCGGCGCCGCGGCCGCCGCGCCGGAGCTTCCCGGGCTGATCACGCAGGTTGCGGGACGGCTCGCCGAGCAGGCGGCGCCGTCGCTCAAGCGGGTGCTCAATCTCACCGGCACGGTGCTGCACACGAACCTCGGCCGTGCGCTCCTGCCGCAGGAGGCGATCGACGCGGTGACGCTTGCCGCCGGCGAGGCAACCAACCTCGAGTTCGACCTCGACACCGGCCGGCGGGGCGAGCGCGACGCGCACGTGGTGCGCGCGCTGTGCCGCCTGACCGGTGCCGAGGCGGCAACGGTGGTGAACAACAACGCCGCCGCGCTGCTGCTTGTCCTCAACACCCTTGCCCAGCGCAAGGAGGTGCCGACCTCCCGCGGCGAGCTGATCGAGATCGGCGGCGCGTTCCGCCTGCCCGACATCATGGCTCGCGCGGGCTGCCGCCTGCGCGAGGTCGGTACGACCAACCGCACACATCTCGCCGACTTCGCGGCGGCGATCGGGCCGCGCACCGGCCTGGTCATGAAGGTGCACACCAGCAATTACGTGATCGAGGGCTTTGCGGCCTCGGTGCCGGAAGCCGACCTCGCCCGGCTGTGCCACGAGCGCAACTTGCCCTTCGTCGTGGATCTCGGCAGCGGAACGCTGGTCGACCTGCGTGCGTACGGCCTGCCGCACGAACCCACGGCACGGGAGGCGATCGCGCGCGGCGCGGATCTGGTCACGTTCAGCGGCGACAAGCTGCTCGGCGGGCCGCAGGCCGGCATCATCGTCGGCCGCGGCGATCTCGTCGCACGCATCAACCGCAACCCGCTCAAGCGGGCGTTGCGCATGGACAAGCTGCGCATCGCCGCGTTGGCCGCGGTGCTCGCGCTCGCCGCCGATCCCGACCGGTTGCGCGAGCGCCTGCCCACGCTGCGCGCGCTGACGCGGCGGACCGACGAGATCCGCCGCACGGCCGAGCGCGTGCGCGCGGCGCTCGCGTCCCGTCTGCACGGTCTCGCCGCGGTCGGCGTGGTCGACTGCGAAAGCGAGATCGGCTCCGGTGCCGCGCCCGCGCAGCACCTCCCCGAGCGTTGCGGTCGCCGTGACGCCCCTCGCCGCCAAGGGCCGCGGCGCCGCGCTCGCGCGCATCGCCGCCGCGTTCCGGGCGCTGCCACTGCCGGTCATCGGGCGGGTGCGCGCGGACGCCTATCTGCTCGACTGCCGCTGCCTCGAGGACGCCGCGGCGCAGGCGCTCATCGCGCAGCTCGAGCGCCTCGACCTCGCCGTCGCGCGCAACGCATGATCGTCGCCACCGCCGGCCACATCGACCACGGCAAGACGCTGCTGGTCAAGGCGCTCACCGGCGTCGACACCGATCGGCTGCCGGACGAGAAGCGCCGCGGCCTCACCATCGACCTCGGCTTCGCCTACCTGCCGGACGCGGCGGCCGGCACGATCGGCTTCATCGACGTGCCCGGCCACGAGCGCTTCGTGCACAACATGCTGTGCGGCGTGGCCGGCATCGACGCGGCGCTTTTCGTCGTGGCGGCGGACGATGGGCCAATGCCGCAGACGCTCGAGCACCTCGCCATCCTGGATCTGCTCGGCGTACGCCACGGCTTGGTTGCGCTGACGAAGATCGACCGCGTGCCCGCGGCGCGCGCGGCCGAGGTGCGCGATGCGATCGTGCGCCTGCTCGCGCCCACGACGCTCGCGGCCGCGCGGGTGTTCCCGGTCTCGGCGGTCACCGGCGAGGGCATCGGCGCGCTCGGCGCCGAGCTGCACCGGCTCGCGGCCGCGCTGCCGCGCCGCGCTGCCGCCGGCAATTTCCGTCTCGCCGTGGACCGCGCCTTCAGCGTCGCCGGCGCCGGTCTGGTCGTCACCGGCACCGTCTTCTCCGGCGCGATCGCGACCGGCGACGCCGTGCGCGCGCTCGTCGCCGGCGTCGACGCCCGCGTGCGCAACATCCACGCCCAGAGCGCGCAAGCGGAGCGCGGGCGCGCGGGCGCGCGCTGCGCGTTGAACCTCGCCGGCGCCGCGCTGAAGGACGTCCAGATCGCGCGCGGCGACTGGCTCGTGCGCGGCGCGCTGCCGCCGCCGGTGCGCAAGATCGACGCGCGTATCCGCGTCATGGTGGGCGAAGCGCAGCCGCTCCGGCACTGGACGCCGGTGCACGTGCATCTAGGCGCCGCCGCGACCACCGCCCGCGTCGCCACGCTCGAGGCGGACGCGATCGAGCCCGGAGCGTGCGCGCTCGCGCAGCTCGTCCTCGACCGCCCGATCGGCGCGGTGCACGGCGACCGGCTGATCCTGCGCGACCAGTCGGCGCGCCGCACGCTCGGCGGCGGGCACGTCATCGACGTGTATGCGCCGCCGCGTGGGCGCGCGAGACCCGAGCGGCTGGCGGCATTGCGCGCGATGGAGGCCGCCGACCCGGCCGAGGCGCTGAAGGCGCGCCTCGCGGTGCTGGCGGACGCGCGTGCGAATGGGCTCGACCTCAGGCAGTTCGCGGCGTGTCGCAACCTGACCGGCGACGAGGTGGCCGCGCTCTACGCGCACGCGCCGATGCACCGCGTCGCGGCCGGTGCAAGCGAGTTCGGCTTCTTGGCCGAGCACTGGCGCGCGCTGCGCGCGCGCGCGCTGGAGACGGTCGCCGCTTGGCACCGACGCCTCCCCGATTCGCCCGGTCCGCCGGAGGCGCGCATCCTGGAGGGCGGCCGCCTGCCGCCGGAAGTCGTGGGCTCCGTGGCCGCGGAGCTGGTGCGCGACGGTGCGCTCGCGCGCAGCGGCGCCACGCTGCGGCTGCCCGCACACCGCTCGACCTTCACGCCCGCCGACGAGGCGCTGTGGCAGCGCATCAGCGCCGTGCTCGGCGCGCAGGCGCAGCGGCCGGCGACCGTGGCCGAGATCGCCGGGCAGCTCGGCGCGGCGCCGAAGGCGGTTCTCGCCGTACTCGACCGCGCCGCGCGCCGCGGCTTGGCGGTGCGCATCTCGGACACGCGCTTTTTCCCGCCGCGCACGGTCGCGCGGCTCGCCGAGCTGGCGCAACGTCTCGCCGAATCGAACGCGGAGCGACGCGTCACCGCGGCGCAGTTCCGCGATGCGAGCGGCCTCGGCCGCAACCTGTCGATCGAGATGCTCGACTACTTCGACCGCGTGCGCTTCACGCGCCGCATCGGCGATGCGCGTATCGTGCTGAAAGCGGCCGCCGAAGCCTTTGCCGAAGGCGAGCCCGGCGCCCGGTAGAATCGGCGTCGCAGAACGGAAGAGAATCGCACCCCGGTGGGGCGCACGGACTTCAAATCCGGTGAGGGGCGTCAGACGTCCCTGGTGGGTTCGACTCCCACTCTTTTCCGCCACACCCGACGCGAGCGCCGGAGACCCGCCCCGGCGTTCGCGGTCCCGCGCGCGTGCGCTTGGACCTACTTCTTCGGCAGGGCCTCGTAGAAGTCGATCAACCGCACCACGTCCATCGGCTCGATCCGCCCGAGCGGCCCCGCGCTGTAGCTCGAGCCCATCACTTCGCCCTGCGCGTTGATCAGAAACTCGGCTGGCTGCATGAAGTTGCGCTTGCCTTCCCACCACGCGCCGATCGCATCGGCCATCTCGCGGGTCGCGCCGAACCCGACCGGGTAGCTTACGCCGGCCGCGACCGCCTTCGCCTTGTCGATCGGGTCAACGCTCACCGCGACCACCTTTGCACCGGCGCGCGCGATCTGCGCCTTCCAGAACTCGAAGCCGGCCAACTGCCGGCGACAGTACGGTCACCAGTGGCCGCGATAGAAGAGCACCACGCGGTACTTCGCGTCGATCCCGTCCGGGAGGTCGAGCTTTCCACCGTCGACGAGATCGATCGTCAAGCGCGGGAACGCGTCTCCTGCATTGAGCTTCTCTGCCATTCCTTGCTCCCGGTGCGGGGCGGCAGCCGCCATTCGCCCTCGCAAATCTAACCGCAACAGCCGATCGGCACAACCCCGGCGCGCACGCCGCCCGGCGCCGCGCCATCGCATCGCCGGGTCAGCCGCCCGCCGCGCGCCCCAGCGTACGCATGAAGACCTGCATGCCGTAGTGCAGCGCAATGAAGGCGCCGAGTTCCATGATCTCGGCCTCGCTGAAGTGGCGCTTCATCTCCTCGTAGAACGCCCGGTCGACCTTGCTGGGGTCGAGGTACATCTGGTCGGAATAGCGCAGCGCGATCCGCTCGGCCTCGCTGAAGCGCGGGTCGTCGTCGTAGTCACCGGAGCCCGCCGCGATCGTCGCCTCGTCCAGACCGGCGTCGAGCGCCCGCTGCGAGCGCAGAGCGGCGAAGTAGGGATCGCCGGCGAAACGCGCGAGCTGGACGCGCATGACCTCCTTCAGCCTGTGATCGACGTTGCCCTCGTAGTGCGAGTGCAGCATCGCCCGCAGGAGCGCCTTGGCGTAGTTCGGCACGCGCGCGAGGATGCGCGGGAACAGCGCGTCCGGCACGCCGAGCCCGGCGCAGCGCTCGACGAGCGCGCGCAGCTCCGGATCATCGATCTCGTCGAGCGCGAGCGGCGCGACGTGCGTGCTCGCGCTCATGCGCCCACGGCCGCCAGAGACGCCGGCGCCGCGCCGTAGAGGTGCTCGGACTCCTCCTGGCTCACCAGCCGCCCGTCGGGGGCGAACATGGGGTAGAACTTCAGTGTTCCGAAGAACGTGTGGTAGCCGATGTTGAAGCCGATGAATGCGCCGAGCTCGACGATCTCTTCCTCGTCGTAGTGCTCGCGCAGCTCGGCGTAGAACGCCGCGTCGATCGCGTCCGGATCGGTCGCCATCAGGTCCGCGTAGCGGATCGCGACCTTCTCGGCCGGGCTGAAGCGCGGGCTCGTTTTGTAATTGTTGATGCCCTCGTCCAGGCGCTCCTCGGTCAGGCCCTGCCGCTTCGCCGAAGCGGATCGGACGTTCCCTCAATAGCTGCACGAGGCCATCCGCGAGAGCAGCACGCGGATGATCTCCTTCAGGGTGTGGCTGACGCGGCCGGTGTTGAATACCGTGTCCCAGGCCACGAACATCGCCTCGGCGAGGTCGATGTTGTGGCCCATCATCGCGTGGAACCCCGGGTCCGGCGCGCGGTGCGCGAGGCATTTCTCGATGTACGGCCCGAGTTTCGTCTTCTTCAGCTCGTCGATGTCGAGCATCGTGATGTTCGGCATGTCCGGACTCCTCAAACGTGCGTCTCGATCGCCTTCCTCAGCACCTGCTTGCGGTCGACGCCGGTGCGCGCGTCGACCAGCGTCCCGTCCTTGAAGATCAGCAGCGTCGGGATGCCGCGCACGCCATAGCGCTCGACCAGCGCGGGATTGCGGTCCGCGTCCACCTTGCCGATCACGACCTGCGGAGGAAGCTCCCCGCCAGGTCGCCGAGGATGCGGGTCATCTGCCTGCACGGCACGCACCACTCGGCCCAGAAATCGACCACCGTGACCCCCGGGCGCCGCAGCACGCGGGCGTCGAAGTTGCCCTCGTCGAACTCCTTGAACTGCGCGCTGGCCAATCGAACCTCCCAGAGGCCGGACAGGCACGACCATATCCGACGCCCGCGACGCGGGTCAACCGCACGCCACCGGAGTCGCAGGCCCAGGCCGGCGTCCAGCCCCGGGGCGCCGGCGTGCGTGGGCGGATCACGCGGTATTGTCTCGCGGAGCGCACGCATCCTGGCCGGCCGCGCCTGGCTGCGCTTCCGGCCGGGATCGGTCACCCCGCACCAGCCTCCTCGCGCGCGACGGTGCGCTGCGCATCGTCGCTACCTACGGGTGCTACAGCGTGACCGAGCCGCCGTCCACGGCGAGCGTCTGTCCGGTCACGAAGTCGCTCGCCGGCGAGGCGAGGAAGACGAGCGCGCCGAGCAGATCGCTCGGCACGCCGCGCCGCTGGAGGGCGCGGCTGCGGATCACCGCCTCGCTCGGCGCCAGGTTGTGCGGATGCTCCAGCACCGACGGGCTCTCGATCAGCCCGGGCGCGAGCGTGTTGACGTTGACGCCATGGCGGCCGAGCTCGCGCGCGAGACAGCGCGTGAGCCCGAGGATGGCCGCCTTCGACGTGACGTAGGCGACCATCTCGGTCATGCCCTTGTAGGCGGTGCCCGAGCCGATGTTGATGATCTTGCCGCGACCGCGGTCGATCATCATCGGCGCCACGTGCTTCGCCATCAGGAACGCGCCCTTCACGTTCACCGCCATCACGCGGTCCCAGAGCTCGGCCGGAAACGCGTGGAACGGCACCGACGGCAACTCGGCGAAGAGCGCCGCGTTGTTGACCAGGATGCCGACCGGTCCGAGCGCCTGGGCGACCTCCGCGGCAAACGCCGCCACCGCAGCCTCGTCGCTCACGTCGAACTGCCAGCTGCGCGCCCGGACCCGAAACCTGCGGGCGAGCTCCGCCGCGGCCTCGCGGCCGTCGCGGATGTCCGCAACGGCGATGTCGGCGCCCTCGCCGGCAAGCGCCTCGCAGAACGCCCGCCCGAGACTGTGCGCGCCGCCGGTGACCACGGCCACCGTTCCTGCTAGAGCCCCCATTGCGCCTCCGTTCTTCATGCCGCGTTTCGCACACCCATCCGCGCCCTTGCAGCCACGGGCATGCCGGCCGAGCATAGCGCAGCCCTCGAGCGGGCGCGCCCGGCAGGGCCTTGGGCGGAATCCCACCGCCCGGAGATGCCACCGACACGCTGCGCTGTACCGTGCAATTGCACACCGGTTGCGCTACCGTCCTCGTTCGGCCGCTGTCGGCGAATGCGGACGCGGTGCGCAAGCTGCCCGGGGTGGTCGACGTCGTGATGCTGGGACACGGCGTGGCGGTCGTCGCGCACACCTTCGCCGCAGCGCTGACGGCGCGCCACCAGCTGAAAGTGGAGTGGAACAAGGGCTTTCCGGGCGACGCGATCGACACCGATCGCGACCTCGATCGGTATCTGGCCGACGGCCGCGACATGAAGCACATCGGCGTGGTCTTCCACTCGGCGGGCGACGCGGCCGGCGCACTCAAGGGCGCGGCGAAAGTGATGGTCGGCGAGTACCTGAACGATCACGTCTATCACGCGCAGATGGAGCCGATGAACAGCACCGCCAGCGTGCGACCGGACGGTGTCGACATCTGGGTCGGCACGCAGGCGCCCACGCGCACGACGCTCGACGTTGCGGGCGCGCTCGGCATCGGCGCCGACAAGGTGCGAGTGCATCAGCATTTCCTCGGCGGCGGCTTCGGGCGGCGCGCCACCGTCGAGGCGTCGGTGGACGCGGCGCTGATTTCGAAGGCGGTCGGCAAGCCGGTGAAGCTCGTGCTCAGCCGCGAAGACGACCTCGCTGCGGGAACGTTCCGGCCGATGACCTCGCAGCGCATCGAGGCGGGGCTCGACGCGAACGGCAGGATCGTCGGCTGGCGTCAGCGCGTCGTCGGCGAGCTCGTCGGCGACTTCGTGTACCGGCCAGGCTACGTCGAGAAGTCGAAGAATCGCGACATCATCTTCATGAGCGGGGCGATGCTCCCGTACTACGAGAAGGTGGCGAACGTCCAGACCGAGCACGTGCGCGAACCCGAGCGCACGCGCGTCGCGGCGTGGCGCGGGATCGGCTCGGGCTACACCAAGTTCGCGATCGAATCGGTGATCGACGAGATCGCGCACGCGCAGAAGGCGGACCCGCTCGCGTACCGGCTCTCGCTCACCGATCACCCGCGCGCGCGCCGGGTGCTCGAGAAGGTCGCGGTGATGTCGGGCTGGGGCAAGCGGCGCAGCTCGGGGACGGCGCTCGGGCTCGCGTTCGCCGAATACGGGCTGTTCGCGCCCAAGGTCGGCTCGCTCGTCGCCGCGGTCGCGGAGATCTCGGTCGATCGGCGCTCCGGCCGCATCCGCGTGCACAACTACTGGGCCGCAGCCGACGCCGGGCTCGTCGTCAACCCTGCCGGGTTCGAGGCGCAGATGGAGAGCGCCATCGTCTGGGGGCTGAGCAGCGCGCTCAAGGCCTAGTCCGGGATACGGGCTTGTCCCGCGCCCGCCCCTTCCCGCCCCGGGCGGAAAGGGGCGGCGCACGCGCCGCGGCTACTCCGGGTCGCCGTGCGTCAGGTACTCCCACATGCGCTCGTAGATGCGCCCGGTGCCGATCGCGCGCGCGCACGCCTCCTCGGGCGCGAGCACGGCTGCGTCTTCCGACCTGCCCGCCGCGAGCACGTCGAGCTCGACGCGCGCCGCGTCTTCCAGGTACCACGCGTGCACGACCGCCTGCTCGAGCGTGGCGCCGGCGGTCACCGCGCCGTTGCCGCGCATCACCACCGCGCGCGCGTCGCCGAGCGCTGCGGCCACGCCCTCGGCTTGCGCATCCGTGCGGACGAGCTGCGGGTCGTCCCACAACGGCGGGCAGGGCGCGAAGTAGGCGCCGAAGCCGTGGCGCGCCTGCGGCGTGCGCCGCAGCGTCGAGAGCGAGAGCACCTTGGGCGGCAGGCAGCGCACGATGCCGCCAACCTCCGCGCGCCGGCGGTAGATCGCCTGGTGGATGCGCACTTCCCCGAGCACGCCCTCGGGCAGCGGGCCGGAAACCGGAACGAGCGCGCCGGGCTCGCCGGCCGCAATCAGGCCCATCGGGCGCGCGGCGCAGACCACGAACCGATGCGCGTCGAGCCGCACGCTGCAGTGACCGTAGGCGTTCACCAGCCCGGCGCGCGCGAGCGCGCGCGCCGCGCGCCGCACGAGTCGCTGCGCGCTGTCCGGATCGAGGGCGGCCATGCGGCGGTCCGACGGCTGGCTCAGTTGACCGAGCGCGACGCGCCGGCCGCGCGTGCCAACCACGAGTGCGCGAACGCCGCCGCCCCGAGCGCGGCGCCGACCGCGGAGACCGTGACGTTGGGAGCGATCAGGCACAGGCCGCCGACGGCGGCGAGCACGCGGCTCCACCAGGGCATCGGCGCGCGCACGTAGCCCTCGACCGCCGCTGCGACGAGCAGCACGCCCGCCGCGGCGGTGCATCCGGCGACGAGCGTCTTGTGCCACGCCCCGATCAGCAAGAGCTCCGGGCCGAAGACGAAGGCGAAAGGCACGATGAACGCCGCGAGCGCGAGGCGCGTCGCGACCGCCGCGATGTGCAGCGGATTCGCGTCCGCGATCGTGGCGGCTGCGAACGCCGCAACCGCGACCGGCGGCGTGAGCGCGGACAGCACCGCGAAGTACAGCAGGAACATGTGCGCCGCCATCGGCGGGATCTTGAACGCGGCGAGGATCGGACCGATCAGCACGGCGGCGAGGATGTACGCGCTCGGGGTCGGCATCCCGCAACCGAGCACGATGGTTAGCAGCGCGGCAACGAGCAGGGTGAAGAAGAGCTGCCCCTCGGTGATCAGGTTGACCAGATGGCTGAACTTCGGCGCGAGTCCGGTCATCGAGATTCCGGCGATCACCAGGCCGGCCGCGGCGCAGGCGCCGATCACGGGAATCGCGCGCTGGGTGGTCTCCGCGAGCGCGCGCAGGATGCCGATCGGGCCGATGCGGTTCTTCCTGCGGAATGCGGCCGTGACGATCACCGAGATCGTGCCGTAGAGCGCCACCATGCTGGGATCGTAGCCCTCCAGCAGCGCCCAGGTGAGCACCACCAGCGGCACGATGAACAGCCACCCCTCGCGCAGCGTGGCCGCGAGCGTGGGGACCGCGGTGGCGTCGAGCGACTGCAGGCCCATCTTCATCGAGCGGAAGTGCACCTGCGAGTACACCCCGAGGTAGTAGAGCAGCGCAGGCAGCAGCGCCGCGATCGCGATCTCGCGGTACTCGATGCCGGTGTACTCGGCCATGATGAAGGCGGCCGAACCCATCACCGGCGGCATGATGCTGCCGCCGGTCGATGCCGACACCTCGACCGCCGCGGCGAGCGCCGGCTTGTAGCCGAGCCGCTTCATCATCGGGATCGTGATCGAGCCGGTGGTGACGACGTCCGCCGTCGGACTGCCGGAGATCATGCCGTACATGCCCGAGGACACGACCGCGATCTTGGCCGGCCCGCCGGGTCGCCGCCCGGAGAGCAGCGCCGCGAGGTTGAAGAAGAATTCCGCGCCGCCACAGTAGGACAGCACGGTCCCGAACATCACAAACAGGAACGCATAGGTCGCCGCGACGCGCAGCGGCAGGCCCATGATCCCGTCGGTCGTGAAGACCATGATGTCGAGGAAGTGCGCGTAGCCGATGTAGCCGTGGCCGAGGACGCCGGGCAGCAGATGGCCGAGGAAGTTGTAGAGCACGAAACCGAGCACGACCGCGGTGAGTCCGAGCCCGGTGGTGCGCCGCGTCGCTTCGAGCGTGAGCGCGAAGATTCCGGTGCCGACCGCGAGGTCCCAAGGCGTCAGCGGATCGAGCAGCGCGATGCGCTTGGCGATCTCGGCCCCGTGCGCGACGCAGTAGGCGAGCAGCGCGACGCCCAGCGCGGCCATCGCCCAGTCGAGCGGATTCGGGCGCCGCTCGTCGGAGGTCGGGAATGGCCCGATGGCGAGGAACAACAGCACGAACGAGGCGGTGAGAAAGATCGAGGTGAGCTCCCACGGATCGATGATCGCGATCGTGGCCGCCCACACCGCGTACGCGCCGATGCCGGTCGCCCAGGCCGTGATGAACCACCTCAGCCAGCCCTCGGGCTTGCGCCGGATGCCGACCGAGAACCACGTCCGCAGGCGGAGAAGGCGCGGGAGGGCCAACACGCGGGACCTCGAGACGTGGGTCGACGTGACGTGCAAAGCGCGGCCGGGGCGGTGCGCCCCGGCCGATCGCGCGGCCTTACTTGACCAGGCCGGCTTCGCGGTAGTACTTCAGCGCGCCGGGATGGTACGGCGCGGCGGCCGATTCCACGAGCTTCTCGGGCGTGATCGACTGCTGGAACACGCGGTGCGCCGCCTTGTACTTGTCGATCTGCGTGTGCACCGCCTTCGCGAGATCGTAGGCGATCTCGTCGGGCAGCGACGCGTGGGCGGCGATCAGGCCGCCCTGGCACACCGAGAGCGCGTCGGCGACGAGGTACTCGTAGTCCTTCTTGGTGATCGGGCACACCTGCCCGCCGACCTTCTCGGCGACGGCCTTCGCGTGCGCCTCGGTGAGACCGAACGCGACCAGCTCGACCGCGTTCGCCGCCTCCTGGATCGCCCGGTGGCGCACCGAGAGCGCGATGTTGATCATATCGATGCGGCGGTTGGCCATCAGCTTGGCCTGCTCTCCCGAGGCCGCGTGGATGATCTGCCCGCCCCAGCTCTCGATGTCCTTGAGGCCGATGCCGAGCTCCTGCATCGCGTACTCGCTCAGCCTGAAGTCGAGGTTGCCGCGCCGATTGACCGCCATGCGCAGCGGCGCCTTCTTCGCCTTCAGGTCTTCGAGCGCCTTGATGCCGTGCTGCTCGGCGAACGACTTGGTGACCAGCAGGTGCAGCATCTGGAACCGCGCCGACGCCGGGTAGCCGCGCACCACGATGCGCAGATCCTTGATCGGCGCCTTGAACGGCTCCTCCCCCGCACCGCCACGAGCAGCTCGAAGTCGTTGATGATCCCGATCGGCACCTTCTTGTCGGCGAGCAGCTGCGCGTTCGCGAGGCCGCCGCCGGAGGTCTGGTAGGTGATGGTGGAGCCCGGATAGGCCGCGGCGACAGAGGCATTGAACGCGGCGCCGACGGTGGACCACAGCCCGCCCGGACTCGCGCCGGAGAGGGTCAGGTTGTACGGCGGCGCCGCGACGACGCCGCCGGCGAGCATTGCCGCAAGCGCAGTCAGCGCGACCCTGAATGCGGCGACGAATAGCGTCCTCATGGTTTCCTCCTCCACGGTTGTTGTGGCCGGCGCGGCGCGATCGGATGTCTTCCCTCGGGCGCCGCCCAGATCTCGCGCCGCGGTCCGCCGCGATCTCCGATCCAAGAGTGATGGTAATACCTTGCGCAAACTCGGGCAATGGCGGCATTCTGCACTGCGACACCAACCTGCCGGTAGCGCAACCGGACCATCGAGGAGCCCCGCGCATGAGCACAACTGCAGATCTCGCCGCTACGATTCGCGAGCTCGTACACGCCAACCGGATACTCGCGCACGAAGGCGTGGTGGATGCCTTCGGCCACGTGAGCGTGCGCCATCCGCACGACCCGCAGCGCTATCTCTTGGCGTGCTCGCGCAGTCCGGCGATCGTGACGGCCGCGGACATCATGGAGTTCACGCTCGAGGGCGAGGCGGTGGACGCGCGCGGCCGCCGCCCGTACGCCGAACGCCCGATCCACGGCGCGGTCTACGAGATGCGTCCGGACGTCAACGCGGTCGTCCACAACCACGCCTACGAGGTGGTGCCGTTCAGCGTCTCCGGCGCGGCCACGCTGCGCGCGATCACCCACGTGAGCGCGGTGATCGGCGCGACCGTCCCGGTGTGGGATATCCGCGACAAGTTCGGCGACACGAACTTGCTCGTCGTCACCATGGCGCAGGGACGCGATCTCGCAGCGACGCTCGGTGGCGGGCGAGTGGCGCTGATGCGCGGCCACGGCTGCGTCGTCGCCGGAGGCACCGTGCGCGCGGCGGTAAACACCGCGATCTACCTGCGGGTGAACGCGATGCTGCAGCAGCAGGCGATGCAGCTCGGCGACCCGCAGTTCCTGTCGTCCGGCGAGATCGAGCGGTGCGTCGAGCTGCAGCTCAGCGCGCTCGCCTTGGACCGCGCCTGGGAGTACTGGTCGGCGCGCGCGGGCTGCAGCGCGCTGTAGCGCCGCGCTACTGCAGCGTGGCGAGCGTCGCCGGCTCGGCGAGCAAGACGTTCGCGTTCCCGCTCGCCGAGGACTGCGCGTACGCGCCGTACCGCCGCCCGGCGAGGGTCTTGCCCTCCTCCTGCAGGGCCTTGGCGACGCCGAGCAGCGTCGCGAGCGGCCGTCCGCCCATCTCGACGACGCTCGTGCGGCAGTAGGCGCCAAAGCCCGCGATCGCCTCGTCGATCGCACCGCGCTCGAGCTGCTCGATGAATCGCCTGTCCGCCTCCATGCGCTCGGGCGCCGGCCAGTTGTGGCGGCCGCGGACGAGCGCGTGCGCGAACGCGGTGCTCGCGATGAAAACGGCGCGGCGTCCGAGACGCTTCGCCGTCGCATGCACCACCGCGCCGGCGCGCAGGCACTCGGCGTGATCGGCCATCAGGACCGACGGCAGGCCGACCACCGGCACCTCGGCGCCGGGATCGAGGTGCGACAGGGGCACGAACGTTCCATAGTCCCAGTTGTAGTGCGGCGAGTCGTTGACGGCGGCCGGGGCCTCGGCGGCCTTCAGCGCATCGACGAGCGCGGCCGCGAACGCGGGGTCGCCGCGGTACTTGTACGGGATACCCGGGATGAGGTTCGGCGCCTCGTCGGCGACGCACACGCCGTGGTGGACCGGCTGGGCCGTCGCCAGCCAGTCGAACGTCGCGACCCAGTGCGCGGAAACGAGCACCCAGAGATCCGGCCTCAGCGTGCGACGCACGGCCTCGCCGAGCGCACGCTCTCCCTGCACCAGCGTCTGCTGGAAATCGGGCGTGATCTCCTTGCGCCCGAGCGTCGGCACATGCGCCACCACCATTGCTGCCAGCACGCCTGTCATACACTGCTCCTGATGCGGTGCGGCACGCCCGGTCAAAGCTTGATGCACACGTTGCGCAGCTCGGTGTAGAACTCGAGCGAGTGCACGCCGCCCTCGCGGCCGATGCCCGACTCCTTCGCGCCGCCGAACGGCGTGCGCAAGTCGCGCAGGAACCAGCTGTTCACCCAGGTGATGCCGACCTCGATGTGCGCGGCAACGCGATGCGCGCGCGCGAGGTTCGTCGTCCAGATCGTGGTCGCGAGCCCGTACGGCGTGTCGTTCGCGAGCCGGATCGCCTCGTCCTCGGCGTCGAACGGCGCGATGTGGCAGCAGGGCCCGAAGATCTCCTCGCGGATCACCGCCGAAGTCTCCGGCAGCCCGGTCCAGATCGTCGGCTGCACCCAAGCGCCGTGCGCGAGTGCCCCGGGCATGTCGGGCACGCCGCCGCCGGTGACGACCTGCGCCCCGTCCTCGACCGCTTTCCTGTAGTACGCGAGCACCTTGCGGCGGTGCTCCTGGCTGATCAGCGGCCCCATCGTCGTTTCATCGTCCTCGGGTCGGCCGAGCTTGAACCCCTCCGCCCTCGCCTTGAGGGCCTGCACGAACTTCCCGAAGATCGGCCGCTCGACGTACACGCGCTCGGTGCCGAGGCAGACCTGGCCGCAGTTCGCGAACACCGCGCGGCCGACGCCCTCGATCGCGGCGTCGAAATCGCAGTCGGCGAACACCACCGCGGCGTTCTTGCCGCCGAGCTCGAACGAGACCGCGCGCACGCCCTCGGCGGCGGCCTTCATGATCGCGCTGCCGGTGCGCGTCTCGCCGGTGAACGTGATCGCGTCGACGCCGCGGTGGCGCGTGAGGCGCTCGCCCGCGGAGCCCGGACCGAAGCCGTGCACGACGTTGTAGACGCCCTTCGGCACGCCGACCTTGTTCATCACCTCGCCGAGCAGCGTCGCGGTCGACGGCGTCTCCTCTGACGGCTTGACCACCACCGCGTTGCCGCACGCGAGCGCCGGCCCGACTTTCCAGGTCATCAGCAGCAGCGGCAGATTCCACGGGCAGATCACTCCGATCACGCCCTTCGGCACGCGCACCGCGTAGTTGAGCGCGCCGCGCCCGTCGGGGGTGGCCATGTGGAACGCCTCGGTAGGCACGTTCTTCACCACGTCGGCGAAGATCTTGAAGTTCGCCGCGCCGCGCGGGATGTCCAGATGACTCGCGAGACTCGCGGGCTTGCCGGTGTCGGCAACCTCGGCCTGCAGGAAGTCGTCGAAGCGGCGGTTGATCTCGTCGGCCACCGCGTACAGCGTCTCGCTGCGCTTGGCGATGTCCATCTGGCCCCACGGGCCGGCGAGCGCCGCGCGCGCCGCCTGCACCGCTGCGTCGACCTCCGGCTCGCCCGCCTCGGCCACCTGACCGACCAGCGTCCCGTCGACCGGCGAACGGTTCTCGAAGGTCTTGCCGGACTTCGATGCGACGAATTCGCCGCCGATGAAGTTCAGGATCTGCGTCTGCGCTGCGGGCGAAAGCTTGCTGGCGGGTCTGCTCATCGTTTCACCTCATCGCATCTGCGGCGCCAGCGCTTCCGCGGCTTCCGCGCCGGCGCGCGCGCGGCTCCATGCGCTGGGCGCACGCGCGGCGGGTCGTCTGGCGGCGACGACCGGGGCGCAATGCCTCGGCAATCGGTGCTATCGTACTACACGATGCCCGCAGACTCGGTTCCCGCGCCGGGCGGCGCGCTGAGGTTTCTTTTCGACTGGTCCGCTACGCCATGACCACAACCCCGGGCACCCGCAGCGGCCCGATCGACGTCCACGCGCACTGGTACCCGCAGGCCTTTCTCGATCTGCTCGCCCGGGAGGGTCCGGCGCACGGTCTCGAATGGCGCGAAGTCGAGGGCAAGGGGCCGCAGTTCAGGGTCGGTCACCTGACCACCGGGCCGGCCGGCGCGCGGTTCGTGGATCTCGACGCCCGGCTCGCGGCAATGGACGAGCAGGGCGTCGCGGTGCACGCGCTCTCCCTGTCGCAGCCGATGGTCTACTGGGCCGGACGCAGCCTCGGCGAGCGGCTCGCGGCCACGTACAACGAAGCGATCGCGCAGGCGCACGAGCGCGCGCCGGCGCGGCTGATCGGGCTTGCCACGCTGCCGATGCACGCGCCCGATCTCGCGGTGAAGGAGGTGGACCGCGCAGCGCGGCTCCCCGGGGTGCACGGATTCTATCTGGCGACGCGCGTGAACGAGCGCGAGCTCTCGGACGAGGCGTTCTTCCCGGTGTACGAGCGCATCGCGGCGCTCGGGCTGCCGATCTTCCTGCATCCGGTTTTCGTCCTCGCGCCCGAGCGGCTGCAGAAGTTCTATCTGACCAACCTGCTCGGCAACCCATTCGAGTCGGCGATCGCTGCGGCGCATCTGGTGTTCGGCGGCGTGCTCGACCGGTTTCCGCAGCTCGTCTTCGTGCTGCCGCACGCGGGCGGGGCGTTTCCGTGGCTGGTGGGACGGCTGAACCGCGGCTGGGAGAAGCGCCCGGACCTCAAGCACATCGCGCGCGCGCCGATCGAGTACCTGCGTAGCTTCTACTACGACACGATCGGCTACGCGCAGGACGTGCTCGAGTACCTGGTGCGCGTGATCGGAGCCGACCGCGTGCTGATGGGCAGCGACTACTGCTTCCCGATCGCCTACGAGCGGCCGGTGGAAGTCGTCACTGCGCACCCGCGCCTGGACACGGCGGCGAAGCGGGCGATCATCGAGGAGAACGCCCGGCGGCTCCTCGGGCTCTCAAGCGGCGGCCCGACCGCGGCGCGCGGCTGAAGCGCTCGCACGAGCGCGCGCGACCGCCGCATGCGGGCAAGGCCGGCCGTCTGCCGCCGCTTCGCGGCGCGGCGGATTTTGCAAATGCTAAAGCGCCGGCGGGAGCGCCGCGGCAGACTGCCAGGATCTACAGAGGAGCCACGCGCATGGGCGAACGCCGGACCCACGACATCGAAACCGACGTCGCGATTATCGGCGGCGGTACGGCGGGGCTGAACAGCGCCATGGCGGCGGCCGAGGCGGGGGTGCGCGTGCTGATCGTCGACAAGGCGAACATCGTGCGCAGCGGGGCGATCGCCGGCGGCATCGATCATTTCATGGCGTACATGGAGAGCGGCGCGCAGTGGGACACGCGCGAGGCCTATCTCGCCTACGTCGGCAGGGGTGGCGAGGGGCGCCGCGGACCTCGCGGTTCACGACGCGGTGTTCTGTGACGAGCTCAAGGCGGCGCTCGCCCGGACCGAGCGGATCGGCGTTTCGCTCCGGCAACCCGACGGAACGATCTTCCGCACGCAAGCGATGGGCCAGCCGGGGCCCTATTTCATCAACTTCGACGGCAAGAAGCTCAAGCCGAAGATGGCGATCGAGGTGAAACGGCGCAAGTGCGAGGTGCTGAACCGGGTGCAGGTGACCAATCTGTACCTGCACGACGGCGAGCTCGCCGGCTTCACCGGCTTCGACATCCGCAGCGGCGATTTCTACCGTATCCGGGCCAAGGCGGTCGTGATCGCGACCGGCAACACGAACCGGATGTTCAACGCCCAGATCGGCAATCCGTTCAATCTCTGGTACTGCCCGGCGAACACCGGGGACCTGCATCGTGCCGCGTTCGACGCGGGCGTGGCCCTCGCGAACATGGAGTACGTGCGCATGACCATCGTGCCGAAGGGGTTCAGCGCGCCCGGCTTCAATGCCTTCTTCGGCATGGGGGCGCAGCTCGTGAACTCGCTTCTCGAGCCCTTCATGACGAAGTACCACGAGATGGGGAACAAGGCGCCGCGCAACTACATGGTGTGGGGCGCCCTGCAGGAGCTCAAGGAAGGTCGCGGGCCGATCTACATGGACTGCCGGCACCTCAAGCCGAAAGAGCTCGAGCATCTGTTCTTCACGCTCGGCATCGACAAGGACACGTTGCCCGAATTCCTGCTCGCCAAGGGCTACGCCAAGGAAGGCTGCCTGATCGAGATGACCGTCTCCGAGCCAATGCAGGCGCGGCCCTCGGAGCTCTGCGGCAGCGGTATCCGCATCGACCGGACCTGCGCCTCGAACGTTCCCGGGATCTTCGCGGCGGGCGACGCCTCCGACCAGATGGGCTGCCTTCACATGGCGATGGCCGGCGGCTACGCGGCGGGCAGGCACGCGGCGGCATACGCGCAGAAGATCGTGCACCTGCGCCCGCTCGAGCCCGCGGCGATGGCGGCCGAGGAGGCTCGCGTCTTCCGGCCGCTGGAGCGCAAGCACGGCGTGACCTACCGCGAGTTCGAGAATATCGTGCGGGTGATCTGCACCGACCACTTCGGCCCGGTGAAGACCGAGCTCAGCCTCACCGGAGCGCTCGCCAAGCTCGACCGGCTCGATGCCGCGCGCGACGAGCTGCGGGCCGACAACATGCACGAGCTCATGCGCGCGCACGAGGCCATGAACATCCACGCGGTGTCGAAGATCTCGGCGCGCGCGGCGCTCGCGCGCCGGGAGTCGCGCTTCCATCCCTATCACTACCGCGCCGACTACCCGCACACCGACGACGCGAACTATTGCGGCCTGATGGTGATCCAGCAGCAGCCCGGCGGCGGAGTGACGACGCGGCTCGAGCGCCTCGAGTACGCCGCCTGAGGGCGTCCGGAGAAGCCATGCCCGCCGTGATCGATCCCGCGAAGTGCAACGGCTGCGAGCTTTGCGACCTCTACTGTCCGGTCGACGTCATCCACATGGAAGGCAAGGTCGCCGTGGTGCGCTATCCCGACGAGTGCTGGCACTGCGGCGCGTGCCGCCAGGAATGCGCGCGCGACGCGATCCGCTTCGAGTTCCCGCTCGCGATGCTGACCGTCTGAGCCGGCGCGCGCCGGACGCAGCCTCAGACGAACTGCACCGACAGGCTGCCGAGCGGCCCGAAGTCGGCGCGCAGCGTGTCGCCCCGCTGCGCCCAGACCGGGCGGGTGAACGAGCCCGAGAGCATGACCCGTCCGGGCTCCAGCACGGTGCCGAAGCGGCCGACCTTGTTCGCGAGCCAAGCGATGGCAACGGCGGGATGGCCGAGGACGCCGGCGGCGACGCCGGTCTCTTCGATGTCGGCGTTGCGGTAAAGGAGCGCGCTCACCCAGCGCAGGTCGACCTCCATCGGCCCGACCGGGCGGCCGCCGATGACGAGCCCTGCCGCCGCCCCGTTGTCGGCGACGGTGTCGAAGATCTTGCGCGGGTTCTGCACCCGGGCGTCGATGATCTCGATCGCGGGCACCACGTACTCGGTGGCGCGCAGCACGTCGAGCAGCCCGACACCCGGGCCCTCGAGCGGCCTGCCGAGCACGAATACGAGTTCCGGCTCGACGCGCGGAACGATGAAGCGCTCGAACGCCACCCGCGCGCCGTCCTCGATCACCATGTAGTCGTGCAGCACGCCGTAGTCCGGCTCGTCGATCTGCGAGGACTGCTGCATCGCTTTCGAGGTGAGGCCGATCTTGTTGCCGATGATCCTGGAACCCGCCGCCACCTTCATTTCGTTCACCAAGCTCTGGATCGCGTACGCGTCTTCGACGGTGATACCGGGCCAAGTCGTCGAGAGCTGCACGACGGGCTTGCGCAGCTTCTCCGCGCTGATGAGGGATTCGGCGGCCTTGTGGCGGTCGGCATCGGACAGCATGGGGTTCTCCTGCGTCGGGTCGGCCGATGTTGCCTGCGCGCGGCCGAAGCTGCAATCCGCGGCGCTCGTCGCGCCGGCTTGACGGCGATCACTGAATGAGCGATCATTCATCGAATCACCGTGTTCGAGTCACCTTCGTGTAAGTCTCAACAGGGCCTGCGAGGAGGAACCATGCTCCTGGACGGAAAAACCGCGGTCGTCACCGGCGCCGCGTCCGGAATCGGCCGGGCAACCGCCGAGAAGTTCGCCGCCGCCGGCGCGCACGTGCTGCTCGGGGACATCGACGAGAAGGGCGGCGAGGCGGCCGCGGCGCGGTTGCGCGGGGAGGGCCGCCGCGCCGACTTCATCGGCCTGGACGTCACCGATGCGGCGTCGATCGAGTCCTTCCGCCGGGCGGCGGCGGAGCGCGCCCCGCAGGTGGACATCGTCGCGAATATCGCCGGGTGGGGCAAGACCGAGCCGTTCGTCAAGAACACGCCCGATTTCTGGCGCAAGGTCGTCGACCTGAACCTGATGGGTCCGATCGCGGTCACGCGCGCGTTCCTCGAGCCGATGCTGGAGCGCAAGTACGGCAAGATCGTCATCGTGGCGAGCGACGCCGGTCGCGTCGGCAGCCTCGGCGAGTCGGTCTACTCGGGTGCGAAGGGCGGCGCGATCGCGTTCGCCAAGGGGCTCGCGCGCGAGGCGGCGCGTTTCAACGTCAACGTGAACTGCGTGTGCCCTGGGCCGACCGACACGCCGCTGCTCGCCGTGGTGCCGGACAAGATCAAGGAGGCGTTCATCCGCGTGACTCCGATGCAGCGGCTCGCGCAGCCTGCCGAGATCGCCGATGCGGTGCTGTTCTTCGCGAGCGACATGTCGAGCTTCGTCACCGGACAGGTGCTGAGCGTGAGCGGCGGTCTCACGATGGCGGGCTGACGCCCGCAACCAGACAATCCCGTTCCCGGAGGAAATCCATGTACCGACTGAAAGCCGCCGAGTGGCGCCCGCAGCACTTCAAGTGGGAGGTGAAGGACCGCGTCGCGACCGTGACCATGAACCGGCCCGAGCGCAAGAACCCGCTCACGTTCGACAGCTACGCCGAGCTGCGCGACACGTTCCACAAGCTGCAGTACGCCGACGACGTGCGCGTCGTCGTCTTCACCGGCGAGGGCGGCAACTTCTGCTCCGGCGGCGACGTGCACGACATCATCGGGCCGCTGGTCAAGATGGACATGGGCGACCTGCTGTACTTCACGCGCATGACCGGCAACCTGGTGAAGGAGATGCGCAACTGCCCGCAGCCGATCATCGCCGCGGTGGACGGCATCAGCGCCGGCGCCGGCGCGATCATCCCGATGGCCAGCGACCTGCGCTACGGCACCCCCGAGTGCAAGACTGCGTTCCTGTTCGTGCGTGTCGGCCTGGCCGGCTGCGACATGGGCGCCTGCGCGATCCTGCCGCGCATCATCGGCCAGGGTCGCGCGGCCGAGCTGCTCTATACCGGACGCGCGATGAGCGCCGAGGAGGCTCACGCGTGGGGATACTTCAACGAGCTCGTGCCGAAGGACAGGCTGCTCGCGCGCGCGCACGAGACGGCGCTCTCGCTCGCCAACGGTCCCGCCTTCGCCCACGCCATGACCAAGAAGTGCCTGCACCAGGAGTGGAGCATGACGATCGAGCAGGCGCTCGAGACCGAGGCCGAGGCGCAGGCGATCTGCATGCAGACGCGGGATTTCGAGCGCGCGTACAACGCGTTCGTCAAGAAGGAAAAGCCGCAGTTCGCGGGCGACTGACTCGCGCCCCTGCCATGGCCGACGCGAGCTTCCTCGAGTGGCCGTTCCTCGAGGAGCGCCATCGCCGTCTCGCGCGCGATGTCGAGGCCTTCGCCGCGCGCGAGCTCGGCGCGATCGACATCCATGCGCACGACGATGCGGCGGTCGACGCGGCCTGCCGCGACATCGTCCGGCGGCTCGGCCGCGCGGGCCTGCTCGAGCACGCGTGCGCCCCCGCGGCCGGCGCGCGGCTCGACGTGCGCAGCCTCTGCATCACCCGCGAGGTGCTCGCGCGGCACGCCGGGCTCGCCGACTTCGCGTTCGCGATGCAGGGGCTCGGCACGGGCGCAATCTCGATCGCGGGCGATGCCGCGCAGCGCACGGCCTACCTGCCGCCGGTCATGCGCGGCGAGCACATCGCCGCATTCGCGCTGTCCGAGCCGCAGGCCGGCAGCGACGTCGGGGCGATCGCCACGGTGGCCTCGCGCGACGGCGACGGCTACGTGCTGAACGGCACCAAGACCTGGATCTCGAACGGCGGCATCGCCGATCACTACGTCGTCTTCGCGCGCACTGCCGGCGCGCCCGGCGGCAAGGACGGCACGCGCGGCCTGTCCGCGTTCGTGGTCGACGCGGTCACGGCCGGTCTCGAGGTCGCCGCGCGCATCCCGCTGATCGCGCCGCACCCTCTCGCGACGCTCGCGTTCCGTGACTGCCGCGTGCCCGCGAGCGCCCTGATCGGCGCCGAAGGCGACGGTTTCCGCATCGCCATGGGGACGCTCGACGTCTTTCGCACGACGGTCGGCGCCGCGGCGCTCGGCTTTGCGCGGCGCGCGCTGGACGAGGCGCTGCGGCGTTGCCGCGAGCGCGAGGTGTTCGGCCGGCCGCTCGGCGACTACCAGCTCACGCAGGCCAAGATCGCCGACATGGCGCTCGCGATCGATGCCGCGGCGCTGCTCGTCTACCGCGCCGCCTGGACCAAGGACACGACCGGCCGGCGCGTGACGCGCGAGGCGTCGATGGCGAAGCTCTACGCCACCGAGGCGGCGCAGCGGGTCATCGACATGGCGGTGCAGCTCTTCGGCGGCACCGGCGTGGTCGCCGGCGTCACCGTCGAGGCGCTGTACCGCGAGATCCGCGCGCTGCGCATCTACGAAGGCACGAGCGAGATCCAGCGCCTGGTGATCGCGAACGCGGTCATGGGCGCTGCGCAATGAGCGCCGACGTCCCGCCCGACGGTGCAGACGCATGAGCTCGCCGGGCGTCGTTGAGAGCGCGGTGACCGATCCGCGTCTGGTCGGCGAGCGCCGGCAGCAGATCATCCGCGCCGCCACCAAGCTCTTCTCGGAGCAGGGGTACTACGGCACGACGATCCAGCACATCGCGCGCGAGGCCGGCATCAGCGTCGGTCTGATCTACCAGTACTTCCGCGACAAGGACGACGTGCTGTTCCTGACGCTCAAGCACGTCCTCGAGACCTACGAGAACGAGATCCCCGGTGCGCTGGCGGGCGTCGAGCACCCGCTCGAGCGGCTGTGCGTCGCGCTCGGCGCGTATTGCCGCGTCGTCGACCGGCTACGCGACGCGACCGTGCTCACCTACCGCTCGACCAAGTCGCTGCGCGCCGACCGCCGCACCTTCATCAAGGAGGGCGAGGAGCGCACGAACCGCCTGCTCGAGACCTGCCTGCGCGCGTGCGTCTCGAGCGGCCACCTGCGGCCGGTGAACGGTTTCCTGCTCGTCTACCAGCTCGTGCTCTTCTCGCACGCGTGGGCGCTCAAGGCGTGGGCGCTGCGCGAGCGCTACACGCTCGACGATTACGTCGAGGAGGGGATCAAGCTGCTCATCGAGCCGTTCCTGACCGAAAAGGGCCGCGCCGCGATCGCACGCTTGCGTCGCCGGCGCCGGCGCACCGAGTAGGCCGGCGCGCCGGCCGGGGCCTTGTCAAGCCCGGCCGATGCCTCCGGTCCGCGGCGCAGCGCCACCACAGCGCGCCTCCGCGGCGGCCCGGAACCGGCCCGGCGGCCGCCTGCCGCGGCACGTGGTCGGCGAAGTGTGATCCAGGCTAAATCCCCCGCGCCACCCGCAATCTAGACTTGCGTGAATGAATACTCATTCATCCAAGGCAGCGCCTCCCCGTCGACGAAGCCGGCAGCGGCGAGTAGCGCGCCGCCCATGGCGCTCGCGTTCGCAGGCGCCGTCGCGGTGACGACGCTCGACCGGCCGCCGGTCAACGCCATCGACGAAGCATGGCTCGAGCGGCTGGACGCGATTATCGGCCAGGTCGAGGGGCACGGCGCCGCGGTGCTCGTGCTGCGGGGCGCGGGACGCGCGTTCTGCGCCGGCGCGGACCTGGAGCTGATGCGCTCGCGGTTCGGAACCGAGGACGGGCGGGCGCGCATGATCGCCTTCGTGCAGGAGATCCAGCGCGTGTACGCGCGCCTCGAGCGCGCGAGCTTCGTATCGATCGCGGCGATCGGCGGTGCGGCGCTCGGCGGCGGGCTCGAGCTCGCGCTCGCCTGCGATCTGCGCGTGGTCGCCCATGAGTCGCGCCTCGGGCTGCCCGAGGCGGGTCTCGGTCTGCTTCCCGGCGCCGGTGGCACCCAGCGCTTGACGCGGCTGTGCGGCGAGGCGGTTGCGAAGCGGCTGATTCTCGGCGCCGAGGTCGTCGGCGGCGCGGAAGCAGCGGCGCTCGGGCTCGCGCAGTGGGCGGTACCGGCGGCAGCGCTCGACGCGCACGTCCACGCGCTCGCCGAGCGCATCGCCGCGCTGCCGGCCGCCGCGCTCGCGGCATGCAAGCAGTGCATCGCCGCAGCTGCGGATCCGTCGGACGAGGGGTACGCGCTCGAGATCGAGCACACGGCCAGGCTGCTCGCAAACAGCGAGACGCAGACGCGCGTGCGGAACTTTCTGGCCGGTCGACGCTGAGCCGCCGGCCGTCCGGCCGGCGCGGGAACCGGACGGCGGCGTGCCCGGCGGTACCGGACTGTGACAGGCTGCCACTGCCGCACGCCGCGCGCCTGCCGGGCGCCCGCGGGCGGTGCTATGGTGAATGCGGCGCGTCCGGGCCCGAAGGCCGTGGACGCTTGTTAGGGCATCGTTCATGTCTCTCCGCCGCAGCCTCGCCGCACTCGCACTTGCCGCCGTAGGCGTGCTGCGCTGCTTCCGGGCATCGCTGCCGCGCAAGCCGCGGCCACGTTGCTCGCGGCGATCGGCGAGGTCCGGATTCTCGACGCGGCCGGCCAGTCGCGCGCGGGCGAGCGCGGCGACGCGCTCGCTACCGGCGAGCGCGTCGCAGTCGGTGCGAACGGCCTCGCCCAGCTGCGTTTCAGCGATGGCGGCCTGGTCTCGCTGCGCGCGAACTCCGAGCTGAGCATCGACGCGTACGCCTACCAAGGCGAGCGCGATACGGCGGCGAGCTCGGTGCTGCAACTCGTGCGCGGGGGCCTGCGCGCAATCACCGGCGCGATCGCCCGCCTGAACCGCGGCGGCTACACCGTCGTCACCACGAACGCGACGATCGGCGTGCGCGGCACCGACTTCGAGGTCTTCCACATCTCGCCGCCAGTGCCGAGCGGCGAGACCCTGCCAGGCGAACCCGGGACCTATCTCAAGGTCAACCAGGGAACCGCCTTCCTCCAGACGCAGGGGGATCACTGGACGTTCTCCCGCAGCAGGTCGCGGTTGCGTTACAAGCGGCAGCGGTTCCGCGCCTCCTGCCGCAGATGCCGACATTCATGCGCGGCGTGCCGCCGACGCCGACCCCACCGCAGCAGCCGCAGCCCCGGCAGCAGCGCAGCGAGCAGCCGATGCGCGCGCCAGGCGCACTCAGCGCACCGACGGTGGACCCGCGCACGCTGCACGGCCCCGCGTCCTCACCGACGTTGACCCCGCCAACCTCCCCGACGCTTGCTCCGGCACTCGCGGCGCCGGACGCGACTTCGCCCACGCTGAGCCCGAGCCTCACCAACCCGACGGCCCCCTCCCCGGCACTCGGCCCGGGCACGGCGAGCCCGACCTGACCGCGCCGGCGACGACGAGTCCCACGATGACCGCACCGGCGACGACGAGCCCCACGATGACCGCGCCGGTGACGGGTCCGGGCATGACTGCGCCGGTCAGCCCGGGGATGACCGCGCCGCGCTGACCGCGCACGTCCCAGATCAGGCCGGCAGATCGAGCAGCTCGCTGCCGGTCAGCCGACCCAGCAGCGCGAGCAGGGTGCGGCGCTCGGCGGCGCTCAGCCGCGCGGCGACATGTGCTTCGTGAGCGAGCACGCGCGCCTTCATCCGGCCAAGCAAGGTCTTGCCGCGCCGGGTGAGCCACAGTCCATTGGTCCGCCGATCCTCGCCTCGCCGCCGCTCGAGCAATCCGCGGTCCTCGAGCTCGTCCAGCACGGCAACCAGCGTCGAGCGGTCGAGCCCGACCGCCTCGGCGAGCCGCGTTTGCGTGACACCCGGGTTCGCCTCGACCAGGACCAGCATGCCGAAGCGCCCCGGCGAGACGCCGAACGCGCGCGACGCCGCGGCGAAGTCCCGGAACACCGCGAGCTGCGCCAGCCGCAGCTGGTAGCCGAGCAGCGCCGGCAGCAGTCCGTGGTCGAGCGCCCGCGGCCGGGGGCGGGCCGTCTTGTTGCGTCCGGGCATGTGAGCGGTGGCGAGGACCAGGCGGTGAGGAGAACTGTTTCCGGCGCCGATTGTTGCGACACCCAACAGCTCGCCGCCCATGCTAGCCGAAACGCTTGGCGCGCGGCAACCCGCGGCCGCGGCTAGCGCGACTGGCGGCAGTGCGTCTCGCGCGTGGCGAGCGCCGCGACCACGCTGAGGAAGATCCACACGAGCATCAGCGAGAACCCGGATCGGAACGCGTCGAAGCTGTAGACGCGGGCGCCATTCACCAGCGCGCCGTCCCAGTGGCGATCGAGGATCCAACCCACCGCCGGCTGCATGATGAGCCCGCCGAGCATGTTGCCCATGTTGATCACGCCGGAGACGGTGCCGGCAAGGTGCGCGGGCACCGACTCCTTGGCGAACGCGAAGCTCACCATCACCGCCCCGGACGCGACCCCGGTCAGGGCGAGGACGCCGACCAGCACCGGCAACGGCAGCCCGCCGAACTGCAAGACGACGATCCATCCTATCGCCGCCACACCGGCGCCAAGGATGAAGAGCGGCTTGCGCGCACGCACGCGGTCCGATGCGGCGCCCATCACCGGCCCGGCGAGCGCCCACGCGACGAGCACCACGGAGGCAAGCAGCGCTGACTCGCGGGTGGTGAGCCCATAGTGCGTCGTGAGGAAGGGTACGCCCCACAGGCCGGCGAACGTCAGCGTGGGGCCGGAGATGCCACCGGCGGCGAAGAAGATCAACCACACGTTCGCGACCCGCACCACGGCGCGCAGGCCGCCGAGCATCGAGTGTCTTCGCGCCGCTGAATGACCGCCCGCGAAATGGCTGCGAAAGCCGCGCTCGGCCGGATCGTCGCGCACTGCAAGCCACGTCGCCGCGCACAGCGCCGCGGTCAGCCCCGCCACGCCGAGCATCACCGGGCGCCACCCGAACGCGTCGACCAGCACGCGTAGCGGCAGACCCGCCGAGACGGCGCCGATCACGCCGCACATCAGCGCGATGCCCGACATCATCGCGAAATGACGAGCGTGGAACCAGTGGCTCGCAAGCTTCAGCATGCTCACGAAGGCGACGCCGACCGCTGCGCCGATCAGCAGCCGGCCGGCGCCGACCAGCATATACCCCGGCGACAGCGCGAAGAGCGCGCCGCCGGCGGCGGCCACCCCCGCACCGGCGGTGAGCAGGCGCCGTGGTCCCCAGTGGTCGGCGAGCATCCCGGTCGGGATCTGCATCGCGACGTAGCTGTAGTAGTAGAAGGCCGAGAGATTGCCGAGCGCAGCGGCGCCCATCGCGAACTCGGTCATCAGCTCCTGGGTGATGACCGCCGGCGCGACGCGCTGGAAGAATCCGATCAGGTACAGCGCCGCGCCGAAGCTCCACACGGCGAGGGCGAGCCAGAGCGGCGGCAATCCGGGCGCGCGCGGCTGGGTCGCGGACTGCATGGCAGGGGCTCGCCGCGATATTCTAGCGGCCGACCGGCACGCGACCAGTCACCGCCGCAGCACCAGAGCGAGCGCCGCAACGATCATCAGGCCCCCGACGAGCATCGACGCGGTGACCGTCTCGTCGAGGAGCAGCCAGCCCCACAGGACGCCCAGCACCGGGATCAGGAACGTCACCGCGAGCGTGCGCGACGGCCCGATGTCGCGCACCAGGGTGAAGAACGCCAGGTAGGCGATGCCGCTGCACACGACGCCGAGCGCGATCGCGGCGCTGGTCGCTACTGCCGTCCAGGACGCCGCGCCGGCCTGCGACCAGGCGGGCGAGAGCAGCAACGCCGAGTACGTGATCGATCCGGCGGCCAGCACCAGCGCCGGCAACTCGCCGGTGTGCTGCTTGATCATCACCCCGCCCCAGCCCCAGAACGCGGCGCCGAGCAGGCCCACCAGGACCGCGACGACTACTCGCGCATCGAGCGCCACCGGCCCGAGGTTGACGATCAGCGCGACTCCGCCGACCCCGAGCGCGAACCCGACAATGCGCCGCCCGCCGAGCGGCTCGTGCAGCAGCCATGCCGCAAACAGCGCGGTCCACAGCGGTACGGTGCCGTTGATGAGCGAGAGGTATCCCGCCGGCAGCGACGCCGCCGCGTAAGCGAAGCACGCGAACGGCAATACGTTGTTGACGAGGCTGACGCGAAAGAAAGCGCGCGGGTGGGCGAGCAGGCCGACCCGGTATCCCATCATCATCACCGCCGGGAGCAGGAAAAACGCCGCGGCGAGCGCGCGCATCTCGGCCACGAGCCCGGCGCCGAGCGCAGGCACGGCAACCCGCATGAACAGGTACTGCAGCGACCACATCGCCGCGAGCGCGAGAAGCCGTGCGAGATCGTAGCTACGCATTGCTCTGGCGGCCCAGGCGGATCCCGCGCCGTACGGCGCTTGCTGTCATGCGGCGGCGCACAGCGCGCAGATCACGGCGCGTGTCGACGCCGGCGACACGGTGTGGACGCGCGCGAGGGCGATCAGCGCCCCGGCGGCGGACAACGCAACGACCGACGGCCGGGGCAGCGATCGGCCAGGGGGTCAACGGCTCGACCGGCAGAGCAGGAACATCCCGCAACAGGAGCCCACGGCCCCTCCGCAACGCCTGCATCCCGGGCATGATCCCGCCAGAGCGAGGCTTCGCCGGGGCGCGCTAGCATTGCTCCCACGGCAGGCCCTCGAAGCGCCAGCCGTTTTCGTGCCGCGATGGTGCATCTCGTCGAGGTCGCCCTCGAACCCGTGAAGCACGTTGTGTACGCTGCCGAAGCCAGCGCGCTCGAGCGCCTCGCCCGCTTCGGTCGAGCGGTTGCCGCTGCGGCAGATCAGCACGATCGGGCGGCTGGCGTGGTTGGTGCCGGCGAGCTTCTTCACTTGACCGACGAAATGCGGATTCACCTCCCAGTCGGGGCCGTCGTTCCAGGACACGTGCAGCGCGCCGGCCGGGTGCCCGACGAAGAGGTACTCCATCTCGCTGCGGCAGTCGATGAGCAGCGCCTGCGGCTCGCGTTGCAGGAACTCGTAAGCCTCGCGGGGCGTGAGATGCTTCATCGCAATCGACCATGGCGCAACATATCCGGGAGCGCAGTATAGCGCCGCACGCGGACGCCTCGGTCGGCCCGCCGGCCGCGGCAGCGCAGGGCGCGTTGGTTGACAAAGGACGGGACGCAAAGTAGCCTTGCTTCCAGCGCCGATTTGATTGCCAGCTTGCGGGCGCTTAAGAAATTCGGCTAAAGCGGAACGACCCGGTCCGCGCTTGGCTGACCGGGTTTTTGTTTCCCGATGCAACCGGACCGAACCGCCGAGCTTCGCGCCCTCCTCGAGCGCCGCATCCTGGTGTTGGACGGTGCCATGGGCACCATGATCCAGAGCCACCGGCTCTCGGAGGCTGACTTTCGCGGCGCGCGCTTCGCGGACTGGTCGCGCGACCTGCGCGGCAACAACGATCTGCTCTCGCTCACGCAGCCGCAGGTCATCTCGGCGATCCACCAGGCCTACCTCGAGGCCGGTGCCGACATCATCGAGACCAACACGTTCAACTCCAACGCGCCCTCGCTCGCCGACTACGGCATGGAGACGCTCGCCGGCGAGCTCAATCTCGCGGCCGCGCGGCTCGCGCGCGCCGCGGCCGACGCGCACCCGGCGCGCACCCCCGCGCGGCCCCGGTTCGTGGCCGGCGTGCTCGGCCCGACGAGCAAGACCGCCTCGATCTCGCCGGACGTCAACGACCCGGGCTTTCGCAACATCACGTTCGACGCGCTTGCCGCCGCGTACACCGACTCGGTGCGCGGCCTGATCGACGGCGGCGTCGATCTTATCCTGCTCGAGACGATCTTCGACACGCTGAATGCGAAGGCTGCGATCTTCGCCGTCGAGACCGAGTTCGAGCGGCGCGGCCAGCGGTTGCCGCTGATGATCTCCGGCACGATCACCGACCAGTCCGGACGGACGCTGACCGGCCAGACCCCCGAGGCGTTCTGGAACTCGGTGCGCCACGCGCGGCCGCTCACGATCGGGCTCAACTGCGCGCTCGGGGCGAAGATGATGCGCCCCTACATCGAGGAGCTGTCGGGCTGCGCCGATGCCTTCCTCTGCTGCTACCCGAACGCGGGGTTGCCGAACCCGCTCTCGGAGACCGGCTACGACGAGACGCCCGACTACACCGCAGGCCAGCTGCACGAGTTCGCCGCGGCCGGTTTTTTGAACATCGTCGGCGGCTGCTGCGGGACGACACCGGATCACATCCGGGCGATCGCCGAGGCGGTGCGCGCGGTGCCGCCGCGCCGGGTGCCGCGGCTGCTGCCCAAGACGCGGCTGGCCGGACTCGAGCCACTGAACATCGACGAGCGCTCGCTCTTCGTCAATGTAGGCGAACGCACCAACGTCACCGGCTCGAAGGCGTTCGCGCGCCTCATCCTCGCCGGCGACTACGCGAACGCGCTGTCGGTCGCGCGCCAGCAGGTGGAGAACGGCGCACAGGTGATCGACGTCAACATGGACGAGGCGATGCTCGACTCGCAGGCGGCCATGACGACGTTTCTCAATCTGATCGCGGCCGAGCCCGACATCTCGCGCGTTCCGGTCATGATCGACTCGTCGAAGTGGTCGGTGATCGAGGCGGCCCTGAAGTGCGTCCAGGGACGACCGGTGGTCAACTCGATCTCGCTTAAGGAGGGCGAGGCGGAGTTCGTCCATCACGCCAGGCTCGCGCGCCGCTACGGCGCGGCGGTGGTGGTGATGGCCTTCGACGAGCAGGGTCAGGCCGACACGCTCGAGCGGCGCAAGCGGGTCCTCAAGCGCTGCTACGACATCCTGATCGGCGAGGCCGACTACGCGCCGGAGGACATCATCTTCGACCCGAACGTCTTCGCGGTCGCGACCGGGCTGGAGGAGCACGCAACCTACGGCGTCGATTTCATCGAGGCGACGCGCTGGATTCGACAGAACCTGCCTCACGTGCGCGTGAGCGCCGGGGTGTCGAACCTATCTTTCTCGTTCCGCGGCAACGACGTAGTGCGCGAGGCGATGCACACGGCGTTCCTCTACCACGCGATCAGGGCCGGCCTGACGATGGGCATCGTCAACGCCGGCCAGCTCGGCGTGTACGAGGAGATTCCGCACGAGTTGCTCGAGCGCGTGGAGGACGTGATCCTCAACCGGCGCGCCGATGCCACCGAGCGGCTGGTCGCCTTCGCCGAGACGGTGAAGAGCACCGGCAGGCGCGCCGAGGAGGATCTCTCGTGGCGCAAGGGGCCGGTCGAGGAACGCCTCGCGCACGCGCTCGTGCAGGGCATCTCGAGCTACGTGGTCGAGGACACCGAGGAGGCGCGTCGCAAGTGCGCGCGGCCGATCCAGGTGATCGAGGGGCCGCTGATGGACGGCATGAACATCGTCGGCGACCTGTTCGGCGCCGGCAAGATGTTCCTGCCGCAGGTGGTGAAGTCGGCACGCGTCATGAAGCAGGCGGTGGCACATCTGGTGCCGTTCATCGAGGCGGAGAAGGCCGCGCTCGGCGACGCGAGGCCAAAGGGCAAGATCGTGCTCGCGACGGTCAAGGGCGACGTGCACGACATCGGCAAGAATATCGTGGCGGTGGTGCTCCAGTGCAACAACTACGAGGTGATCAACCTCGGGGTGATGGTGCCGGCGCAGAGGATCCTGCAGGTCGCGCGCGACGAGAACGCCGATATCGTCGGTCTGTCCGGGCTGATCACGCCGTCGCTCGAGGAGATGGCGCACGTGGCGCAGGAGATGGAGCGCGAGGGCTTGCGCGTGCCGCTGCTGATCGGTGGCGCGACGACCTCGCGGGTACACACCGCAGTGAAGATCGCGCCGAAGTATTCGGGCGCCACGGTGTACGTGCCGGACGCCTCGCGCAGCGTCAGCGTGTGCTCCGGGCTGCTGTCCGCCGAAGGACGCGAGGCCTATGCGGCAGGCGTGCGCGCCGACTACGAGAAGGTGCGCGTGCAGCACGCCGCCAAGCGCGGCCAGGCGTCGCTCATCCCGCTCGCCGCGGCGCGCGCAAACGCGCCCACGATCGACTGGGCGGCCTACCGGCCGCCGATCCCGCGCCTGCTCGGCCGCAAGGCCTTCTGCGGCTACGACCTCGCCGAGATCGCGCGCTACATCGACTGGTCGCCCTTCTTTCAGGTCTGGGATCTCGCCGGCAGCTACCCGAAGATCCTCCACGACCCGGTCGTCGGCGAGACTGCGACCAACGTGTTTCGCGACGCGCAGGCGATGCTGGAGCGGATCATTCGCGAGAAGTGGCTCACCGCCAACGGCGTCTTCGCGCTGGCGCCGGCCAATTCGGTGGGCGACGACGTCGAAATCTACGCCGACGAGTCGCGCGCCACGCCGCACATGGTGTTCCACCATCTTCGGCAGCAGACGCGCAAAGCCGAGGACCGCTCCAACTTGTGCCTGGCGGACTTCGTGGCGCCCAAGTCGACCGGCCTGCGCGACTACCTCGGGGCGTTCGCGGTGACCGCGGGGATCGGCTGCGAGGCGCGAGTCGCGGCTTTCGAGGCGCAGCACGACGACTACAACGCGATCATGCTGAAGGCGCTCGCTGACCGGCTCGCCGAGGCGTTCGCCGAGCTCCTGCACGAGCGGGTGCGGCGCGACTTCTGGGGCTACGCGGCCAACGAGCACCTGACGAACCAGGAGCTCGTCGGCGAGCGCTATCGGGGCATCCGCCCAGCGCCCGGGTACCCGGCGTGCCCCGATCACACCGAGAAGGGCGCACTCTTCGAGCTGCTCGGCGCGCGCGAGCTCGGCATCGAACTTACCGAGAGCTACGCGATGGTGCCGGCCGCGAGCGTTTCCGGGCTGTACTTTTCGCACCCGCAGTCGCACTACTTCGCCGTCGGCAAGATCGACCGCGACCAGGTGGAAGACTACGCGCGGCGCAAACGGATGGAGCTTGCGCGCGCCGAACGGTGGCTCGCGCCGGTCCTCGCCTACTGAGGCACGCCCCGTGCACTTCCGCGTGCGCGCGCGCAATCCGCTGCCGGAACCTGTTCCACACCCCGCGGCGGGCGCCGCCTGCCGCACGCTCCAGGAGAACCCCGATGCAAATCACGCGTCATGAGCCAGGCAAGCTCTTCTCCGGCGCCGTCGAGGCGAACGGTTTCGTCTTCGTCGCCGGCCAGGTCGCCGACGATCTCGCCCAGGACATCGCCGGCCAGACGCGCCAAGTGCTGGCGCGCATCGATGCGCTGCTCGCAAGGGCCGGATCCGACAAATCCAAGATCCTCTGGGCGAACGTGTGGGTCACCGACATTCGCAATCGCGACGGGATGAACGCCGTCTGGACGGCCTGGGTCGACCCGAGGAACCTGCCGGCGCGGGCGACGGTCGAAGCGAAGCTCGCCGATCCGCGCATGCTGGTGGAGGTCGCTTGCGTCGCTGCCAAGTGACCGGCGCCGTAGCCTCCCGGCGGCGCGGATTGCGCGACCGATTTCGGGGAGGCGGGCGCGGCGACCGGATCGGGCTGCGCGCGCGGCCGCGTTTGCTGGAGACGGACTCGATCGCGTTTGGCGATGCGGCCGACGCGGCGGCGGGCCGATCGTAATCGGGCGTGCGTGGATTTTTCCGCTACGGCTGCAGCCACCGGTGCAAGCGCGATCGCGTGGGCCTGCGCCCTGGCCGGGATCGCAGGGGCGGCCTGGTGCGCCCCGTGGTCGCGGCTGCGCGGGGACGAGCAGAACCACGTGTTCCTCGGCGCGATCGTCGCCGTCGCGGTGCTATGGAGCATCGACGCGGCGATCGGACCGCTGCCGCGCTTGCACCTGCTCGGCGCTACGCTGCTCTACCTCATGTTCGGGCTGCCGCTCGCGCTGGTCGCGATGGCCGCCGTCGCGTCGCTTTGCGACGGTCTTCGCTCCGGGCGAGTGGCTGCTCGTCGCGCCGCGCGCCCTGCTCGGTGGCGTGGCGCCGGTGCTGGCGAGCCACACGGTGCTGCGCATCTGCGAGCGCTGGCTGCCGGCGAACTTCTTCGTCTACGTGTTCGGCGGCGCGTTCTTCGGCGGCGCCGTCGCGATGCTCTCTGCCGGCGCCGCGACTGCGATCCTGCTCTCCATGCTCGTTCCTGAAGCTGTGCTGCCGCGCGACACGCTGGTCCCGGTGCTGCTGATGCTCGCCTTCGGCGAGGCGACGCTCACCGGCATGCTCGCCACGCTGATGGCCGTGTACCGGCCGGGTTGGATCCATAGCTTTTCCGATGAGCGCTACCTGGCTCACAAGTAGGCGGCGCGCACAACGGCGGCGCGGCCGGCTAGGTGGCGTTCGTCGGGCGCGGCGCGGAAACCGACATCGCCATGTTCCTCGAGTCGTTCCGCCTGACTACGCGCTGAGACCCGCGCTCCGCCTACGGCCGCCAGAATCGCGGGTTCAGGACCACGACCAGCGTGAAGAGCTCGAGCCGGCCGAGCAGCATGGCGGAGCTGCACACCCACGTCTGGAAGTCGTTCAGCACGGCGTAGGTGGTGGCCGGGCCGACGCCGCCGAGCCCCGGCCCCGTGTTGTTCAGGCACGCGACGGCCGCCGAAAGCGCGGTGAGCAGATCGAGGCCGCTCACGGTGAGCAGGAACACCACCACGAGCAGGCTCATGCCGTAGAACGACATGAAGGCGAGCACCCCGAACACCACACGCGCTGGCACCACCTGCTGGCCGAGCCGCACCGGAAGCTCGGCACGCGGATGCACGAGGAGCGAGGTCTCGCGGAACATCTGCTTGACGAGCAGGCGAGCCCGCACCAGCTTGATGCCACCACCGGTCGAGGCCGAGCAGGTCGCGAAAGCGCACAGGAACAGCATCCAGAGGGGCGCGAACACGGGCCACTGGCCATAGTCGGTGTTCGAGAAGCCGAGCGTGGTGGCGATCGACGCCGTGTTGAAAACGCCGTAGCGCAGCGCGGTCCCGAGGTCCGGGTAGACGCCGGTGACCCATAGATACAGGGATATACCGATGCAGCTCACGCCGAGCACGGCGACGAAGGCTCTCGCCTCCGAGTCGAACGCGTACGGGCGCAGCGTGCGCCGGGTCACCGCGATAAAGTGCGTCGCGTAGCTCAGTCCCGCGACGACCATGAAGAAGACCGCCACCAATTCCACCCCTACCGAGTCGAAGTGACCGAGGCTCGCGTCGTACGACGAGAAGCCGCCGAGCGCGAGCGTCGAAAACGCGTGGATCACCGCGTCCAGCCAGTCCATGCCTGCCACGCGATAAGCGACGATGCATGCCGCCGTGAATCCGACGTAGATCAGCCAGAAGCCCTTGGCGGTCTCGGCGATGCGCGGCGTGAGCTTGGTTTCCTTCATCGGCCCGGGCATCTCGGCACGATAGAGCTGGCGCCCGCCCACACCGAGCAGCGGCAGGATCGCGACCGCGAGCACGATGATGCCGAGACCGCCGATCCAGTGGAGCTCGGTGCGCCAGAGATTCAGCGAGCGCGGCAGCGCATCCAGCCCCGAGAGGACCGTCGCACCGGTGGCCGTCAACCCGCTTGTCGCCTCGAAATAAGCATCGGTGAACGACAGGCCCGGAACCGCGATCAGCAGCGGTAGCGACGCCACTGCGGGCAGCGTCACCCACACCAGGAGCACGAGCAAGAAGCCGTCGCGCGCCGAGAGTTCGCGGCGCGAACGACGCGTCGCTGCGAGTGCAGCCCCGCCGACGACCAAGCAGATCGCCAACGCCTCGTCGTAGGCCCCGTGCGCGCCATCGGCGATCAGCAGAGAGACCGCGATCGGGGGCACCAGCGTGACCGCGAACAGCAGGATGACGCGTGCAAGGACGTTCAGTACCGGGAAGATGCGGTTCATTTCGCGCGGCCCGCGCCGGGTCGGTGCCGGGCCAGGCGGGCGGGAAGGGCAAACCTCACGGCCTGGGGGCGCGTCCGGATCAGATGAAGGCGTAGCCGACCTGGAAGAGCTTCTCGACCCGCGGGATCATCCGCTTGTTCGCGACGAACATGATGACGTGGTCGTCCGGCTTGATCACGATGTCGTGATGGCCCATCAGGACCTGGCTGTCGCGCGTCGTCGTCGCGGCGCCCTCGACGCGCTCGGCCTGCGGCCGCTCGAGCCGGCGGACGATCGCGCCGATCGCCGCCCCGCGCGGCAGCTGGATGTCCTCGACGCGCTTGCCGATCACCTTGCAGGTCTTCTCGTCGCCGTGCGCGATGAGCTCCAGCGCCTCGGCGGCGCCGCGGCGCAGGCTGTGCACCGCCACGACGTCCCCGCGCCGGATGCGCGTCAGCAGCTTGCCGATGGTGGCCTGCGCGGGAGAGATCGCGATATCGATCTCGCCGCCCTGCATCAGCTCGGCATACGAGCGGCGGTTGATCAGGGCGACCACGCGGCGCGCGCCCATGCGCTTGGCGAGCAGGCAGGCCATGATGTTGTTCTCGTCGTCGTTGGTGAGCGCGAGAAAGAGATCCATCTCGGCGACGTTCTCCGTCTCCAGCAGCTCCTCGTCGGTCGCGTCGCCGTGCAGCACCAGTGCGTTCGAGAGCTGCGCCGCGACCTCGGACGCCCGGCGCTTGTTGAACTCGATCAGCTTGACCTGGTAGCGCGCCTCGAGCGTCTTGGCGAGCCGCATGCCGATGTTGCCTCCGCCAGCGATCATCACGCGCTTGACCGGCTTGTCCATCCTGCGCAGCTCGTGCATCACCTTGCGCACCTGGTCGGCGTCGGCGAGGCAGAACACCTCGTCGCCCGCCTCGACCAAGGTGTCGCCATCCGGGATAATGGCCTGGTCGCCGCGGTAGATCGCCACGATGCGCGAATCGACCGAAGGGATGTGCCGCCGCAGGTCTTTCAGCGGATGGCCCACCAGCGGCCCACCCTCGAACGCGCGCACCGCGACCATCGTGACCCGGCCGTTGGCGAAGTCGAGCACCTGCAATGCCTCGGGAAACTCGATCAGCTTGGAGATGTACTCGGTCACGATCTGCTCCGGGCAGATCGCGAAATCGACGTCGAAGCCGTCCTCGGACAGGATCTCCGGCCGCCGCATGAAGCCGGCCGCGCGCACGCGCGCGATCTTGGTCGGCGTGTTGAAGAGCTTGGAGGCGATCTTGCAGGCGACGAGATTGGTCTCGTCGCTCTGCGTCACAGCGATCAGCATGTCGGCGTCCTCGATGCCGGCCTCGGCGAGGATCCGCGGATCGGCGGCGCTGCCGGCGACCGCGCGCAGGTCGAAGCGGTCCTGCAGGTCCTTCAACTTCGACGCGTCGAGGTCGATGACCGTGATGTCGTTTTGCTCGGAAACCAGGTTCTCGGCGAGCGTCGAGCCGACCTGTCCGGCACCGAGGATGATGATCTTCACTGCGCGGCTCCGCCGTTCTTCAGCGCGCGGATTGTAGACCGTATCGTCCGCACCGGCGCTCCCGACCGCCGGTCAGTCTTCCCTGCGGCCGGCATTGATCCCCAGCGCCTTCAGCTTGCGGTAGAGGTGGGTCCGCTCGAGGCCCGAGCGCTCGGCCAGCCGGCTGATCGACCCGTCGCGCGCGAGATGGTGCTCGAAGTACGCGCGCTCGAAGGCCTCGCGCGCCTCGCGCAACGGGAGATCGAGCGACACGCCGACCCCTGCCGGCGCCGGCCGCAGCAGCACGCGCTCGACGTCGGCGGCGCCGATCTCGTCCTCGAGCGCCGCAAGCGCGGCGCTCTTGACCACCTGCTGCAGCTCGTCCAGGTTGCGCGGCCAGTCGAAGCCGCGCAGCAGGTTGAGCGCGGCGGTGGAGAAGGTCCGCGGCGGGCAGAAGCGCGACTCGACCAGGTGCGCGAGCAGCACCGGCGCGATCTCGGGGATCGCGTCTGCGAACTCGCGCAGCGCGGGCAAATGCAGCACGAGCTCCGACAGGCGCGGTACGAGGTCCGGCTCGAACCCGCGCTCGTCGACGAGCTTGCGCGGATCCCCGGAGCAGAACGACACGATGCGCACCTGGCTGCGGTCGGCGCGCGCGGCGACGAAAGCCAGGCTGCGCTGTTGCGCCTTCGAGAGCGCCGCGACGTCCTCGACGAACAGGATGCCGCCGCCGGCGCGCGCCAGCAGGTCCTGCGGCGCCTCGCCGAGGCCCTGAGCCGCGGGCACGAACGGCGTGTTCGGCCGCTGCAGCTCGCGTGCATAGACTTCCGGCTGCGTTCCGGGCTCCCCGCGCAGGAGCAGCGGCGCGCCCACGGCGGCGAGCTGCGCCAGGCGCTTGCGCATCTCCGCGATGACCGGAGAGCGCCCGAGCCGCGCGAGCGTCAGCCGCGATTCGGTCCGCGGCTCTGCGCTGCGCAGCGCGCGTTTCACGGTGCCGAGCAGCTTCTGCAGCGCGATCGGCTTCTCCAGGAAGTCCATCGCGCCGATGCGCGTCGCCTCCACTGCCGTGTCGATCGTCGCGTGGCCCGACATCATGACCACCGGCATGTTCAGCGCTCCGCCGGCGGCCCACTCCTTCAGGAGCGAGATGCCGTCGGTGTCCGGCATCCAGATATCGAGCAGCACGAGGTCCGGCCGATCGCGCGCGCGCTCCTCGCGCGCCGCGGTCGCGTTCTCGGCCAGGCGCACCGTGTGCCCCTCCTCGGACAGGATCTCCGACAAGAGCTCCCGGATCCCCACCTCGTCGTCGACCACCAGAATCGATGCCATTGCGCCGCCTCTTTCGCCGCCTCTTCCGTCGCCTCGTTCGGTTCCGCCGCGCGTTGCCGCCCGCTACGCCGCGAGGGGGAAGCGCGACGGTCACTGCCGCGCCCTCCTGCGGTCGATTCTCGATCGACACCGTGCCGTGGTGCTCGTCGACGATCTTCTTCACGATCGCCAGTCCGAGCCCGGTACCCTTGGGCTTGGTGGTCACGTACGGCTCGAATGCGCGCTTGAGGACGCTCTCGCTGAACCCGCCCCCGTTGTCGGCGACGCACAGCCGCACGCGCTCGCCGGCCCGATCGGTGCGCACTTCTATGCGCGGATCCTGCCGCCCAGCCAGCGCATCCTGGGCGTTCTGCAGGAGGTTGTGTATGACCTGCCTCAACTGAGCGGGGTCGGCGCGCACCGGCGGCAGACCGCTTCCCAGCCGCAGATGCACCGGCACGGCTGAATGCTCGTACAGGGCGTAGACGTCCGTCACCAGCGCGTTCAGGTCGAGCGGACGCAGCATCGGCGCGGGCAGCCGCGCGTACTCCCGGAACTCGTCGACCATGCTCTTCAGCGCCGCGACCTGCGTGACGATCGTGCTCGTAGCGCGCTCGAGCGCCTGCGCATGCTCGACCGGCAGCCGGCCGCCGAGCCGGGCCTGGAGCCGCTCCGCCGAGAGCTGGATCGGGGTGAGCGGGTTCTTGATCTCGTGCGCGAGCCGCCGCGCGACCTCGCCCCACGCGGTTGCGCGCTGCGCTGCGATGAGCTGGGTGATATCGTCGAACACGACGACGTAGCCCGCGCCCGCCGGCTCGGGCAGCCGCGAGCCGCGCGCCAGGATGATCTGGCCGCCAGCGAGCTCGATCTGGCGCTGCCAGGAGCCCGCGCCCGACGCGCTGAATCCGCTGCGGATTTCCGCGCCGAGCGCGTCGAATATCGCCGTGCCGGCGAGCGGCCCCGCCAGCGCAGCGCCCGGGATCCTCGCCGAGGATGGCGCCTGCTCCTGCATTCGCGATCTGCAAGCGGAACGACTCGTCGAACGTGAGCACCCCGGCCGACAGGTTCGCGAGGATGTTCTCGAGGTAGGCCCTGGCGCTCTCGACCTGCTCGCGCGTCGCCTCTGCGACCGCGCGCGCCTGTCCAAGCTGCTCTGTCATCGCGTTGAACGACCGCGTGAGGACCCCGAGTTCGTCGGCGGTGGTGACCCGGGCGCGCCGGCTGAAATCGCCCCGGGCGACGGCCTGGGTCGCCTCGGCGAGCACGGCGAGCGGCTCCGACAGGCGCCGCGACAGCACGAAGGCAAGCGCGATCGACAGGAACAGCGAGAGCAGCAAGGTAAGCGTAAGCGTGATGAGATAGATCCGCTTCAGACCCGCGCGCAGCAGCGCGAGCTCGCGGTAATCGCCGTAGACCGATTGCACCGTCTCCGCGCTCTCGGCGAGCGCCGCGGGCACGCGCTGCACCACCTGCAGCCAGCGCGTCTCCTCCGACAGCGCAGCGGCCGAGAGCGGGACGATCACGCGCATGAGTAGCCCACGCTCGCCGACGCCCTCGATCGCCGCGTACTCGCGCGCCGAGCGTGCAGCGCGCAGCGCGTGCGCGGGCGGCGGGTCCGCCACGAGCTGCATCAGCTCGCGCGATGCGCTCGCGAGCACCGAACCGCTGCCTGCGACGAGCGCCACGTCGTCGGCCCCGGCCTGCTCCCGCAGCCGGTTCAGCGCCACCGACTGCACCGCCGGCGACAGCTCGGAGAGGTCGAGCGCCATGGTGCGCGACTTGCGCCGCAGATCCGCCAGCATGTTGTCGAGCACGCTGCGGCCGAGATCGAGCCCCTTCTCGAGCGCGGTATCCACGCGCACGTTGAACCACGACTCGATGCTGCGAGTGAGGAACTGCACCGAGACCGTGTATACCAGGACACCCGGCACGATCGCCATCACGACGAAGATCGCGAGAAACCGAAGCGTGAGGCGCGAGCCGAACACCCGCGCCCTCAGCGCGCGCCGCAGCATAAGCAGCTGGTAGGCGACCAGGACGAAGAGCCCGGCGGCAAGCACGCCGTTCAGAACGAGGAGCAGCGGGTAGTGGCGTGCGAGCAGCGTCGTGGTGGCGCTCGACCCGGCCGCGAGCAGGAACACCAGGATGCCAGAAAGCGCCGCGCAGACGACGAGCAGGTAAGTCATCGGCCGTCCCGGTCCGTGCCGTCGTCGCCCGCGCCCGCGGCGGCATCCTCGCCCGGAGCCGGCGACGACTCGAACGCCCAGCGGTGCCACGGCGAAGCGAGGGTCCAGTCGCGGTTGGCGAGTGCGCTCACCTGGAACGGCTTCGGCAGCTGGGTGAGGTCGAGCCGCACCCGCGTTGCAGCGACATGGGTCGTGTCCGGCGCGAGCTGCCCGCGCTCGATCACGATCCATCCGCGCACGGTGCCCAGCACACGCAGCGCCTCTCCGAGCGCCGGATAGGTCCGGTGCAGGCTGCCTGAGCTCAGTCGATAGGTGCGCGTGAGCGCGTGGTACGAGAGCCGCAAGGAGCGCGCGGCGGTGGCGACGCGCTCGTCGAGCCAGTACCAGCGCGGCCGCGTGCACTCGAACTCGATCACGAAGTAGAGCGCCACCCCCTTGTGCAGCGCGTCTTCGAGCCGCGCGGTCAGGTCGAGATCGAAGTCGGCGTCCAGCGCGTAGCCCTCCTCGATCGGCTCGAGACGTGCGCCGCGCACCGCGACCTCGTCGGCAAGCGCCGCCGGCGGCAGCGCGAGCGACGACGCGAGCAGCGGCAATGCAGCGACCATTGCGATGGCCGCCTGGCGGCGTATCGGCGCCCGGAGCATCGTGATCAGGACGTTTTCTGCAGCAAGGCGTAGTAGAAGCCGTCGTGATCCGCGTCGGGCAGCAGCTGAGCGCCGTCGAGGGCGGGTGCCGCGAGGCGGGTCGCATCGGCGTGCCGCGCCAGAAACTCGTTCACGACGGCGCCGTTCTCCGTGTCGAACACCGAGCAGGTTGCGTAGAGCAATTTACCACCCGCCCCGAGGAGCCGCCACAATGCCGCGAGCAGCCTGGTCTGCTGCGTCGCGAACCGGTCGACGTCCGCGGCGCGGCGCAGCCACTTGACGTCCGGATACCGGCGCACCACGCCGGAAGCGGTGCAGGGCGCATCGAGCAGAATGCGCTGGAACGGTCGTCCGTCCCACCATGCTTCGGGCGCCAGCGCGTCGCCCGCGAGCACGCGGGCCGCCAGCCCGAGCCGCTCGAGCGCCGCGTGCAGACGCTGCAGACGCGCCTCGTCGACGTCGAGCGCGGTGAGCTCCACTGGCGCGAGCTCGGCGAGATGCGCCGCCTTGCCGCCGGGCGCGGCACAGGCATCGAGCACCCGCTGGCCCGGCGCGAGGTCGAGGAGCGGCGCGGCGAGCTGCGCGCCGGCGTCCTGGACCGAGACGAGCCCGGCGTCGAATCCGGGCACCGCCTCGACCGGGCGCGGAGTCGCGAGACGCACCGCGTGGGGCCCGACCCGCCGCGCCTCGATCCCCTCGGCCGCAAGCCGCGCGAGATACTCCTCGACACGGGCGCGGCGGACGTTCACGCGCAGCGTCATCGGCGGGTGCGTGTTGCCGGCCGCGAGCAGCCGTTCCCAGGCGTCGGGGTACTGCGTGCGCACCCGATCGATCCACCACTGCGGATGGCGGTAGCGGCCCTCGTCGGTCGCGGCGGCGCGCGACTCGAGCGCGGCGCGATCGCGCAGGTAGCCGCGCAGCACCGCGTTCACGAGCCCCTTGGCGGAGGCGATGCGCAGCCGCGCGACGGCGTCGACAGCCTGGCTCACAACGGCGTGCTGCGGTCGCCCGGCGCGCAACGCGCGCAAAGCGGTGACGAGCAACGCGCGCACTTGCGGATCGGACGGCATGCGATGCACGAGGCCGGCGACAAGCGCGTCGCCGACGCCGTAGTCGCGCAGCGTTCCGTACACGAGCTCGAGCACCGCGGGCCGCAGCGGCGCCGCCGCCCGCAGCGCCGCGAGGCTCTGCCCGGCGGCCACCCGGGCGACCAGGCGGCTCGCGTCGGCGAGATCTTCCGCGAGGCTGTAGGAGTGGCGGGGCACGGCGAGGCGCGCAATTATAGTCGCGCGCCTCGCCGCCAGCGTGCGCTCAGGCGAGGGCGCGCAGGCGCGCGACGCGCTCCTCGGTGGCCGGGTGGGTGCTGAAGAGCCCCTTGAGTCCGCCGCCCGACAACGGATTGACGATCATCATCTGCGCCGTCGCCGGATGGGCTTCGGCCGCTTCGAGCGTGATGCCGCGCGCGTAGTGGTCGATCTTCACCAGCGCGTCGGCCAGCGCATGCGGGTCGCCCGAGATCTCGGCGCCGCCGCGGTCGGCTCCGAACTCGCGCGTGCGCGAGATCGCGAACTGGATCAGCATCGCGGCGATCGGCGCGAACAGCATCACCAGAATCGCAAGCAGCGGATTTCCGCCTTCACGGTTGTTGCCGCCGAAGAACAGACCGAACTGCGCGAGCGTCGCGATCGCGCCCGCGATGGTCGCCGACAGCGTGGAGATGAGGATGTCGCGATGTTTCACGTGTGCGAGCTCGTGCGCCATCACGCCGCGCAGCTCGCGCGGGGAGAGCAGCCGCAGGATGCCGGTCGTTGCGGCGACCGCGGCGTTCTGCGGATTGCGGCCGGTGGCGAAGGCGTTGGGCTGCGCCTCGTCGATGAGATACACCCGCGGCATGGGGAGCCCTGCGCGCCCGGCGAGTTCCCTCACCATGTCATAGAGCTGCGGCGCGGTGGTTTCGTCCACTTCCTGCGCGCGGTACATCCGCAGCACCATCTTGTCGGAAAACCAGTAGGCGAAGAAATTCATCGCGCCGCCGATTGCGAGCGCGACCACCATGCCCTGCGTGCCGCCCAAGGCACCGCCCACGGCGCCGAACAGCGCCAGAATCCCGGCCATCAGGATGGTGGTCTTGAGCCAGTTGCCGATCATGCTTTGCTCCGTCCAGGAAATCGCCCGATTGCGACGTCCGTTAGATTGGGATTTCTATCAAGGATTCAAGTCGTTGCGACCTCGAATCGGTCGCCCGCAGCGACCGCGAATCCGCGCCGGAGTTCCGCCACGGAAAGACGCTTCCCGCCTGCGCGCTGCAGTTCGGCGAGCACCAGCGCACCGTGGCCGCACGCGACCACGAGTCCGTCGTCGCCGACTGCGACGACGGTGCCCGGCGACACACCCGTGGCGTCGTTCCCCGTGCGCGCCGGCCTGGCGCGCCAGATCTTGAGCTCGGTGCCGCGTAGGCGTGCGATGGCGCCGGGCACCGGATCGAACGCCCGCACCTGGCGCGCGATCTCGACCGCCGGTCGGCGCCAGTCGATGCGGGTCTCGGCCTTGTCGAGCTTCGCGGCGTAGGTGGCGCCGGCGGCGCGCTGCGGCTCCGGCTTGGCGGTGCCGGCAGCGAGCAGTTCGAGCGCCTCGACGACCAGGCGCGCGCCGAGGGCAGCGAGCCGATCGTGCAGCGTGCCAGCGGTGTCGTCTGCACCGATCGGCGTCTCGGCGGCGAGGAGAACGGGGCCGGTGTCCAGTCCCGCGTCCATCTGCAGGATCGAGATGCCGGTCCGCGCATCGCCGGCGAGGAGGGCGCGCTGGATCGGCGCGGCACCGCGCCAACGCGGCAGCAGCGATGCGTGGATATTGATCGCGCCCAGCCGCGGGATCTCGAGCACCGCCTGCGGAAGAATCAGGCCGTAGGCAGCCACGACCATCACCTCCGGCGCTACGGCCCGCAGGCGCGCCAGCACGGCGGCGTCTCTGAGCGTCGCCGGCTGGAACACCGATAGCCCGAGCTCCTGCGCCGCTCGCTTGACGGGACTGACCGTTTGGCTCAAGCCGCGGCCGGCAGGCCGATCAGGCTGAGTAAGTACTAACATGATATGGTGTCCCGCGGCGCGAACAGCTCGCAGCGCCGTCACCGCAAACTCGGGCGTGCCTGCGAACAGGACGCGCATGGACTGCGCAGGGGTGCCTCAGGCCGCCGCGGCCGCGCGTCGGCTTTGCTTCTGCATCCGGGCGCGGATGCGGGTCTGTTTCAGCCGCGAGAGGTACTCGACGAAGACCTTGCCTTCGAGGTGATCGATCTCGTGCTGGATGCACACGGCGAGAAGGCCCTCGGCATCGAGTTCGAACGGCTTACCCTCTGCGCCGAGCGCGCGTACTTTGACCTTCGCGGCGCGATCGACCTTTTCATACACTCCAGGCACCGACAGGCAGCCCTCCTCGCACTCCTGGAGGCCTTCGGCCGCGACGATCTCGGGATTGATGAGTACGAGCAGCTCGTCGCGCGTCTCCGAGATGTCGATTACGATAACCCGGCGATGGACGTTCACCTGGGTCGCCGCCAGTCCGATTCCAGGCGCCGCGTACATCGTTTCGGCCATATCCCGGACGAGTTGGCGTACTTCGTCGTCCACCTCCCGGACCGGTGCCGCCAGGGTGTGCAAGCGTTCGTCCGGGTAGCGAAGGATAGCTAGTGTTGCCACAAATACTTGCTGCGTGAATTAATTACGTGCAAAATCTCAACGATTCCCTGAGACTGGCGCGGGCCCGATAATGAATTCAATGCCTTGCCAACGGGGTTAGATGGGGTCGAGGTGCCTATGTTCAAAAAGTCTAGCATAGCGTTCTTGCTCGCCTTCGCCCTCGCCGTGCCGGTGGTCGCGCAGCAGCCCGATCCGCGCCGCGACGGGAACGTTGTGCAGATCCGGCCGGATGCGCCCGAGCGCTACACGGTGCGGAAAGGCGATACGCTGTGGGGGATTTCGTCGCGGTTCTTGAAGGAGCCGTGGCGGTGGCCGGAGATCTGGCGCCTGAACAGCCCCGAGATCCGCAATCCGCACCTCATCTACCCCGGCGACGTCATCGTGTTCGATCGCGCCAGCGGGCGGCTGTCGATCGAGCGCGTGCAGCCGCGCGTGCGCGAGGAGCGGCTCGCCGGCGAGGCGATCCCGAGCATCCCGCCGCGCGTCATCGAGCCTTTCCTCACCCAGCCGCTCGTGATCGAGCGCGACGGGTTGAAGAACGCGCCGGAGATCGTCGCCACCGAGCTCGGCCGCTACAACGTGGGCCAGGGCAACCGGATCTACGTCGAAGGCATCGCCGAGAGCGCCGAGCCCGTCTGGTACATGTACCGGCAGGGGCGCCCAATCATCGATCCCGAAACGCGGCGAACACTCGGCTTCGAGGCGATCAATCTCGGCACCGCGCGCGTTGCCAAGCGCGGGCACCCGAGCACGCTCGAGATCCTCAAGTCGACGCGCGAGGTGAGCCAGGGCGACCGGCTGGTCGCGGTGGGGCCCGCCCGCGTCTACAATTACGTTCCGCGCAAGCCGAATGCGAGCATCGACGCCCGCGTGGTGATGATCTCCGACGGCGAGACCGACACGCGCGCCGACATCTACGGCGACCAGCAATCGTCGCTGCTCGAGGACGACCGGAGCGTGGGCAGCTTCCGCCGCGAGGCCGGGCCGCTGCAGGTCGTCGTGCTGAACAAGGGCGCCAAGGACGGCCTCGAGCTCGGCCACGTGCTCGCGCTCTACCGCAGCTTCGTGGTGCGCAACGATCGCAGCGTCGGGTCGTTCTACATGGGTGAGCCGCGCAAGCCCGACGTGACGCTGCCTGAGCAGCGCTACGGGCTCGTGTTCGTTTTCCGCACCTTCGAGAACGTCTCGTTCGCGCTCGTAGTGCAGGCCTCGGAGCCGGTCACGCCGCGCGACGTCGCGCGCACGCCCTGAGCGATCGGCGCGCGCGGGCGGCGATGGCGCCCGATGCCGGGCTGGCCGCCTGGGTCCGCCTGAGCCTCGTCCCCGGCCTCGGCGGTGGAGCGCTGCGCCGCCTGCTCGCCGAGTTCGGCCTGCCCGAGCGAGTCCTCGCCGCCGGACGCGCGGCGCTCAGCCGCAGCGTCGGCGATGCGCTCGCGGTGCGGATTCTCGCCGACGCCGAGGCGTCGATGGCGGAGCGCGCGCTGGCGTGGGCTGCCGGCCCAGGCAACGCGATCGTCACGCTCGCCGATGCGGCATATCCGGCTCAGCTCCTCGAGATTCCCGATCCCCCTGCCCTGCTCTACGTGCGCGGCGACGTCCGAGTGCTCGGGCGGCACTGCCTCGCCATCGTCGGCAGCCGCAACGCCACGGCGCAAGGTATCGCCAACGCGGAGGGCTTTGCGCGCAGCTTCAGTGCCGCCGGGGTGACGATCGTGAGCGGCCTCGCGCTCGGCATCGACGCCGCCGCGCATCGCGGCGGACTCGCGGGCACGGGCTCGACGATCGCCGTGCTCGGCACCGGAATAGATCTGATCTACCCAAGGCGCAATGCCGAGCTCGGCGCACAGATCGCCGCACGCGGCGCGCTGGTGTCCGAGTTTCCGCTCGGCACGCCGCCAGCCAGGCACAATTTTCCGCTGCGCAATCGCATCATCAGCGGCCTCGCGCGCGGCGTGCTCGTCGTCGAGGCAGCGATGCAGAGCGGATCGCTGATCACCGCGCGCGCGGCGGCCGAGCAGGGCCGCGACGTTTTCGCCGTCCCCGGCTCGATCCATTCCCCCGTTGTCCAGGGGTTGTCATGCGCTGATCAAGGAGGGCGCGAAGCTCGTCGAGACCGCGCAGGACGTGCTCGGCGAGCTGCAGGCGGCCACGCCGACGCCATCGCCCACGCCCGTGACCGATGACGCACTGCTCGAACACATGGGCTACGACCCGTGCAATGTTGACATCCTGTGCGAGCGCAGCGGCTTGACTGCCGACAAGGTATCAGCGATCCTGTTGCAGCTGGAGCTCGCCGGTCGGGTCACGGGCCTGCCCGGCGGGAGGTTCCAGCGCGTGTCCTGAAGGAGCCACGCCACGCGATGTTCGAGGTCCTCGTCTACCTGTTCGAGAACTATTACCAGTCGGAGCGCTACCCCGACCACGACACCCTGGCCCGCAAGCTGACCGCGGCGGGTTTCGAGAACGAGGACATCACCGAAGCGCTCGACTGGCTGACCGGGCTGGTGCGGCCGACCGAAGTCACGCGGGCCGAGGAACTCGACACGCACGGGTCCTTCCGTGCGTACACGTCCGCCGAGCTCGCCAAGCTCTCACCGGAGAGCCGCGGCTTCCTGATCTTCCTGGAGAGCGCCGGCGTGTTGTCGGCCGGTCTGCGCGAGGTCATCCTCGATCGCGCGATGGCCGTCGAGGACGACGTGGTCGAGCTCGAAAAGCTCAAGGTCGTCGTCCTGATCGTGCTGTGGACCTGCCGCGGCGACGTCGACACGCTGATGCTCGAAGAGCTGCTTCCGGGCGGCGAGCCCCAACACATCCACTGACGCAGCCTGCCGAGCGCGGCCACCGGGCCGGGGAAGGCGTTCGCCTTGCCTCGGCTGCCGCGACTCCTTATCATTGCCGCCTTTCGCGCCCGGGCCCGAACGGGTGCCCGCCGCCGGAACCGGCGCCGCATTCTCGAGCGTCCGAACCCCGCCGTGCCCGCCGGATGCAGGACGGCGGAGCCATCGCGTCCATCGACCTGCCAACGGCAAAGTAAATAGATGCAGTCGCAAGCACGCGCAGAACGCAGCGGTCAGGCACGCGCCGCGGCGCGTCCGCGCACCGGTGCGGCGCACCGCACTGCGGACACCGCCGCGCGTCGCCGCGCCGATGCGCTCGAGCGGGGCGTCCTGATAGCCATGGACAAGAAACTCATCATCGCGGAGAAGCCCTCGGTCGCGAACGACATCGCGCGCGCGCTCGGCGGCTTCACGCGCCACGGCGACTACTTCGAGAGCGCGAAGTGGGTGCTCTCGTCGGCGATCGGTCACCTCGTCGAGATCGCCGCGCCCGAGAAGTACGAGGTGAAGCGCGGCAAGTGGTCCCTCGCGAACCTGCCGGTGATCCCGCCGCACTTCGAGCTGCGCCCGATCGAGCGCACCGAAGACCGGCTCAAGCTCCTCACCCGCCTGATCAAGCGCAAAGACGTCGTGAGCCTGGTGAACGCCTGTGATGCGGGGCGCGAGGGCGAGCTCATCTTCCGCTATATCGTCGAGCACGCGGGCATGAAAAAGCCGATCGAGCGGCTCTGGCTGCAGTCGATGACGCCAAACGCGATCCGCGAGGGTTTCGAGATCCTGCGCCCGGACACGGCGATGCGCCCGCTCGCTGATGCCGCCAAGAGCCGTTCCGAATCCGACTGGCTGATTGGCATCAACGGCACGCGGGCGATGACCGCGTTCAACTCGAAGGACGGGGGCTTTTACAAGACGACCGTCGGTCGCGTGCAGACGCCGACGCTGGCGATCCTGGTCGAGCGCGAGCAGCGCATCAAGGACTTCGTCGCGCGCGACTACTGGGAGGTCGAAGGCGCGTTCGCTGGCACGGGCGGCGAGTACCGCGGGCGCTGGTTCGACGAGTCGTTCGACCGGACCAGGAAGGCGGACGATCCCGACCTGCGGCCCGAGCGCATCTGGACCGAAGCGCGCGCCAACGCCATCCGCGACAAGTGCCTGGGCAAGCCGGGAATCGTCACCGAGGAGTCCAAGCCCACCACCCAGACGCCCCCGTTGCTCTACGACCTCACCAGCCTGCAGCGCGAGGCGAATTCGCGCTTCGGCTTCTCGGCGAAGATGACGCTCTCGCTCGCCCAGGCGCTCTACGAGCGGCACAAGGTGCTCACCTACCCGCGGACCGACTCGCGCGCCCTGCCCGAAGACTACATCCCGACCGTGAAGTCCACGCTCCAGATGCTGGGCGGGGGCACGAAGAAAGACCAGGCCAAGCGCGCCGGCGAGCCCTTGGACTCGCGGCTCCTGGCAGGCTACGCGCCCTTCGCCGCGCGCGTGCTGCGCGAGGGGTGGGTGCGGCCCAACAAGCGCATCTTCAACAACGAGAAGGTGTCCGACCACTTCGCGATCATTCCGACGCTGCAGGCGCCGAAGCACCTGACCGAGCCCGAAGCGAAACTCTACGACATGGTCACGAAGCGCTTTCTCGCGGTGTTCTTCCCGCCGGCGGAGTATCTCGTGACGACGCGCATCACGCGCGTCGCCGACGAGCCGTTCAAGAGCGAAGGCCGCGTGATGGTGAACGCCGGCTGGCTCGCGGTGTACGGCCGCGAGGCCGAGTCGAGCGACAGCCCGACACTCGCCCCGGTGCCCGACGGCAAGGTGAGCACGGTCGCGATCGACGTGAACGCCAACCAGACCAAACCTCCGGCGCGCTACACCGAGGCGACGCTGCTCTCGGCGATGGAAGGCGCGGGCAAGCTCGTCGAGGACGAGGAGCTGCGCGAGGCGATGCGCGAGAAGGGGCTCGGCACGCCGGCGACGCGCTCGGCGATCATCGAGGGCCTGATCCAGGAAGAGTACGTCGTGCGCGAGGGCCGCGACCTGCACCCCACCGCGAAGGCGTTCGATCTCCTGTTCGCGCTGAACAAGTTCGGCATCGAGGAGATCTCCTCGCCCGAGCTGACCGGCGACTGGGAGTTCAAGCTGAAGCAGATGGAGCAGGGCCGGCTCAAGCGCAAGGCCTTCATGGACCACATCGAGGAGACCACCCGCGATCTGGTCGCACGTATCAAGCGCGCCGGACGGCTCGACGAGCCGATCTCGACGCTGCAGGCAAAGTGCCCGAAGTGCGGCGCGAAGATCGTCGAGAACTACAAGAAGTTCGCCTGCACCAAGTGCGACTTCGCGATGTGGAAGGTGATCGCCGGACGTCGCATCGAGGCCGAGGAGGCCGAGGCGCTGATCGCGACGCGCTCGATCGGCCCGCTGCAGGGGGTTCCGCAGCCGCATGGGCCGCCGGTTCGCGGCAATGCTGAAGCTGAAGGAGGACTTCACCACCGAGCTCGACTTCGGCCAAGGCGGCGACGGCGAGCGCGACGCCGCGCCGGTCGATTTCTCGGGCAAGCCGCCGCTCGGCAAGTGCCCGAAATGCGGTGCCGCAGTGTACGAGCACGAGCTCGCCTATGTCTGCGAGCGGTCAGTGGGACCGGGCCGGACCTGCGATTTCCGCACTGGCAAGATCATCCTGCAGCGGTCGATCGAGGTCGAGCAGGTGAAGAAGCTTCTTGGCACCGGCAAGACCGATCTGCTGCACCGGTTCATCTCGAAGAAGGGGCGGCCGTTCTCCGCGTTTCTCGCTCGGCAGCCCGACGGCCGGATCGGATTCGAGTTTGCGCCACGCGAACGCAAAGCCGCGGTCCCGTCGGCCGAGAAAGCCGCCGGGAAGGCGCCGGTGGCCGCAGCCGCCGACACGCCTGACGCCGGCAACACCGCGAGACGCGCGACCAGGCCCGCGCCGCCGTCGGGGGACAAGGCGCCGCCGGTGCGCAAGGCGGCCTCGACCGGCGCGGTCCGCAAGCGCGCGCGCAAACCCGCCGACAAGCCCGCCGCGAAGCGCGCGACCACGCGCCGCTGACCGCGCGCCGCTCGCCCCAGATGCGCGCGGACCCGAATGCCATCCGACGGGGGCCGCCCTTCAGCCGGGCCGACCTCGCCGCGGCGGTCCCACGCGTGCTCAACCAGGGACGCTGGGCGAACGCGACAGTCCTGCTGTTCGAGCACTGCGGCGAGCAGTGGGTCATCAAGGATTTCGGGCCCTGCCCGTTCGCGTATCGCCATACCCTCGGCCGCTGGATGGTGCACCGCGAACTCTCTGCGCTCGCGCAACTGCGCGGCGTCCCGGGCGTACCCGCCGACGCGTTCCGCCTGGACGCCTTCGCGCTCGCCTATCGCTTCGTCGCCGGTCAGCAGATTGCGCGGGTGGGCGCCAGCGGAGCGACAGCGGAATACTTCGAGGCGCTCGAGCGCACCGTGCGGGCGATCCACGCGCGCGGCATCGCGCATCTCGATCTGCGCTACGGCGGCAACATCCTGGTGACCGATCGCACGGAGCCGGTAGTGCTCGATTTCCAGTCACACGTGAGGCTCGCGGGATTGCCCGCCTGGCTGCGGCGGCTCCTGATCGGCGCTGACCTGTCCGGGCTCTACAAGCACTGGTCGCATCGGCACCCCGATACGCTCGGCCCGGAGCGCGCCGCCTTTCTCGCGCGCGCGACCCGCCTGCGCAGGCTGTGGGTGTTCAAGGGATACCTCGGCTGGAAGCCGCGTCACGCGAAGAAGCCTCGCCCCCCGGGCGACTGATCGAGCCCGACGATGTCCGGAGGAGTTCACCGCCTGTTCAACAATTCCGCGCTCCGGCGCCTGCTCGTGCGCCTGAGAATCCCGCTATTTGTCGCGGCTGGCACGCTGATCGCCTGGCACGCGCGCCCGGAGTGGTACTTCGCGGGGCTCGGCGTGTCGGCGTTCGGCGAAGCGATCCAGCTCTGGTGTTTCGCGAGCCTGCAAAAGAACCAGGTGCTCGCAGCGAACGGACCGTATGCGCTGGTGCGCAACCCGATGTACCTCGGACGCTACTTCCTGCTCGCCGGCATGCTGCTCCTGCTCGGGAACGGCTGGCTGATCGCGGTGTTCACGGTACTCTATTACCTCTACATGGTGAACCGAGTGCGGCGCGAGGAGGCCCTGCTCGCGCCCACGTTCGGCGAGGGCTACGCGCGCTACTGCGCGGCGGTGCCGCGCTTCGTGCCGCGCCTCGCCCGGTACGCTCAGGGGCGGATCGCCTCTTTCGATTGGAGCACGTTCGTCCGCAATCACGGCCCGCGCAACCTGCTCGAGGCAGTAGCGTTCTACGCCCTGGCGTACTACTTCGCGTTCCTGGCCGGCTGAAAGCGAGCGCACCGGGCGGCTTGCCGTTTTCCTGCGGCTCCCGCCCGCTGACGCGAGCGCCCCTGCACTCACGACCGACCGATCGGCGCGGTACGGCTTTCACGCGCGCGGCCGGAGCACCCGTTTGCGCGACGAGGCGCCGAGAGTTTCCGGCGCAGCCCTGCTAGACGTCGAGCTGGGCGACCAGCGCGTTGCGCTCGATGAATTCCCGGCGCGGCTCGACCTCGTCGCCCATGAGCCGTGTGAAGATCTCGTCGGCGGCGATCCCATCCTCGATCTGCACCTTCAGCAACCGGCGCGACGCCGGGTCCATGGTCGTCTCCCAGAGCTGCTCCGGATTCATCTCGCCGAGGCCCTTGTAGCGCTGGACGACGGCCTTCTCCTCGACCTCGTGCAGCAGCCAGCGCATCGCCTCGGCGAAGGTGGCGACCGGCTGCTGCCGGTCGCCACGCACAACGCTTGCCCCGTCGCCAACCAAGCCCTCCAGAATGCGCGCGGTCTCCCGGATCTGCTCGCGGTCGCCCGACTTCAAGAAGTCGTCGTCGATGACGCTCGTCCGCACGTTGCCGTGGCGCACGCGCTCCACCACGAGCTGCCAGCGCTCGTGCTTCCCGAGGTAGCGGGCCTGCACGCGGGTCTCGCCGTTGCCGAGCGCCACGCGCAGCGCATCCGCGCTCGTCCGCGCGCGCGCGCCGTCGGACATGTCGAGCTCCAGGCCCCGCAGCATCGCGTTCAGCGCGTGTTCATCGATGGTTCGCGACAGGCGCTTGACGACCGCCTCGGCGAGCAGGTAGGAGCGCGCGATGCGCTCGAGCGGCTCGCCCTGGATCGGTGCCGCATCGGCGTGCGGTTGCAGCGCCGCGCCCACGAGCGCCTGCGACAGCATGAACTGCTCCTTCTCGTGATCATCCTTCAGGTAGCGCTCCTCCTTGCCGAGCTTGACCTTGTAGAGCGGCGGCTGGGCGATGTAGACATAGCCCCGCTCGACGAGCTCCGGCATCTGGCGATAGAAGAACGTGAGCAGCAGCGTACGGATGTGCGCGCCGTCCACGTCAGCGTCGGTCATGATGATGATCCGGTGGTACCGCAGCTTCTCGATGTTGAACTCGTCCTTGCCGATGCCGGTGCCGAGCGTCTGGATGAGCGTCGCGATCTCCGCGGACGAGAGCAGCTTGTCGAAGCGCGCCCGCTCGACGTTCAGGATCTTGCCCTTAAGCGGGAGGATCGCCTGGAAGCGGCGGTCGCGGCCCTGCTTGGCGGACCCGCCCGCCGAATCGCCCTCGACGAGGTAGAGCTCCGAGCTACGCGGATCCTTCTCCTGGCAGTCGGCAAGCTTCGCCGACAGGCCGAACGAATCCAGCACTCCCTTGCGGCGCGTCAGCTCGCGCGCCTTGCGCGCCGCCTCGCGCGCGCGCGCCGCATCCACGATCTTCCCTGTGATGGTGCGTGCGTCGGTCGGCCGCTCGAGCAGGAACTCCGCAAGCTTCTGGCTGACGATCTCGCTCACCACCGGCTGCACCTCCGAGGAGACGAGCTTGTCCTTGGTCTGGGAGGAGAACTTCGGCTCCGGTACCTTGACCGAGAGCACGCATGCAAGCCCCCTCGCGCATGTCGTCGCCGGTGGTCTCGACCTTCGCCTTCTTGGCGATCTCGTGCTGCTCGATGTACTGGTTCAGCGTGCGCGTCATCGCCGCGCGCAGTCCGGTGAGGTGGGTGCCGCCGTCGCGCTGCGGGATGTTGTTGGTGAAGCAGAGCACCGACTCCTGGTAGGAGTCGTTCCACTGCATCGCCACCTCCACCGTGATCCCGTCCTTGGTGGCCACCGCGCTGAAGATGCTCGGATGCAGGACCGACTTGGTGCGGTTCAGGTACTCGACGAAGCCGCGCACTCCGCCGGCGAACGCGAAGTCCTCCTCGCGGCCATCGCGCTGATCGACCAGCTTGATCCGCACGCCGTTGTTCAGGAACGAAAAGCTCGCGCAGCCGCTTGGCGAGGATCTCGTAGTGACACTCGACCTTGCCGAACGTCTCGGCCGCGGCGAGGAAGTGCACCTCGGTCCCGCGCTTCTCGGTCGGCCCGGTCACCTTGAGCGGCTCCACCGGTACGCCGCGCCGGAACTCGAGCATGTGCACCTTGCCGTCGCGGCGCACCGTCAGCCGGAGCCAGTCGGACAAGGCGTTCACCACCGAAATGCCGACACCGTGCAGGCCGCCGGCGACTTTGTAGGCGTTGTTGTCGAACTTGCCGCCCGCATGCAATTCGGTCATCACGATCTCGGCGGTCGAGCGGCGCTGCTCGTCGTCCGGATGCACTTCGGTCGGAATGCCACGACCGTTGTCCAGAACGCTGATCGAGTTGTCGGTATGGATGGTGACGATGATCTCGTCGCAGAATCCCGCGAGCGCCTCGTCGACCGCGTTGTCGACCACCTCGAACACCATGTGATGCAATCCGGTGCCGTCGGAGGTGTCGCCGATGTACATCCCCGGGCGCTTGCGCACGGCGTCCAGGCCCTTCAGCACCTTGATGCTCGAGGAGCCGTACTCGCTGCCGTCCGCCGCGACGGCGTGCGCCTCCAGTTCGACCGCTGGCTGCCCAGCCGCGGCACTTTCGTCCGCTTGATGCTCGTTCATCTCCGCCGCCACCTCAGATCCTCATCGGCATGACGACATACTTGAAGTCGTCGCGCTCCGGAAGCGTGAAGAGCGCGCTCGAGTTCGCGTCGCCGAGCGCGCAATCGATCTCCTCGCTGTCCAGGTTATTCAATACGTCGAGCAGGTAGCCGACGTTGAACCCGATATCCAGTGCATCGCCGCTGTAGGCCACGTCGAGTTCCTCCTGCGCCTCTTCCTGCTCGGTATTGGTGCAGCTGATCTTCAGGCTGCCGGGCGTCAACACCCAGCGCACCCCACGAAACTTGTCGCTGGTGAGAATCGAGGCGCGTTGCAGCGCGTGCTGCAGCTGGGCGCGACCGATGCGCAGCCGCTTGGGATGCTGGGCCGGGATCACGCGCTGGTAATCAGGAAATTTGCCGTCGACCAGCTTGGAGACGAGCACGACGTCGCCGAAGGTAAACTTCGCCTGGCTCGCCGAGAGCTCGATCGCGACCGGATCGTCGCTGTCGGCAAGGAGCTTGGTCAGCTCGAGGATGGTCTTGCGCGGCAGGATCACCTCCTGACGCCCCATCTCCTCCGCCGCGACCGCGCGCGTAGCGAAGGCGAGCCGGTGGCCATCGGTCGCGACAACGCGGAGCTCGCCGGCGTCGATCAGCATCAGCAGCCCGTTCAGGTAGTAGCGGATATCCTGCTGCGCCATCGCGTACTGCACCAGGGCAAACAACGCCTTCAGCAGCTTCTGCGGCAATTCGATCCGCAGGCTATCGCCCTCCGGCGGTGCGAGCCGCGGAAAGTCCTCGCGCGGCAAGGTCTGCAGGTTGAAGCGGCTCTTGCCGCTCTTGACCTGCAAACGCTTGTCGGCGGCGGTCAGCGCCACCTCGGCGCCCTCTGGCAGCGCCCGCAGGATCTCGAGCAGCTTGCGCGCGCCCACCGTGACGCCGTCCGGCCCGCTGCCTTCGTCGAGCACAGCGCCCGCAGTGATCTCGATCTCGATGTCAGTGGCGACGAAGGTCAGCCGCCCGTCGTCGCGCTGCAGCAGGACGTTGGAGAGGATGGGCAGGGTGTGGCGACGCTCGATGATTCCGGATACGGCCTGCAGCGGCTTGAGGAGCACCTCGCGAGAAGTTCTTACTAGTGTCATTTATTTTTCCTAAAGAAGAATGATGAAGCGCCGCGTCCGACGGTATAACCGCCTGTCTCCGATGCGCGTCAACGCACTAGCCTGTGAGTAGGGTGTGGGAAATACTGTGGACGGACCGGGAATCGCGCCGCAATACGAAGTCGCAGCGGGGCGTCGGGCCCGAAGTTGACCACAGCGGACAACAGGTTATCCAAAGGAAGTCACCCCTTCAGCGTCTGCTCGAGTACGTGGAAATCACGGTTGATCTCGTTGTCCTTGGCGCGCAGGGTCGCGATCGTGCGGCAGGCGTGCAGTACCGTCGTGTGGTCGCGGTTGCCGAAGGCATCGCCGATCTCGGGCAGACTCATCTGCGTGAGCTCCTTCGCGAGCGCCATTGCCATCTGTCGCGGGCGCGCGATGTTTCGGGTGCGCTTCTTGGAGTGCAGGTCGGCGACGCGGATCTTGTAGAACTCCGCGACGGTCTTCTGGATGTTTTCGATCGAGATCTGGCGGTTATGCACCGAGAGGAGGTCGCGCAGCGCGTCCTTCGCGGCGTCGATCGTGATCTCACGGCCGTTGAATCGCGCGAAGGCGATCACGTTCTTGAGCGCACCCTCGAGCTCGCGCACGTTCGAGCGGATGTGCTTCGCGATAAAAAACGCGACATCCTCGGAGAGACTTACGCCCACGGTCTCGGCTTTCTTCAACACGATCGCCACCCGCATCTCCTGCTCGGGCGGTTCGATCGCTACCGTGAGTCCCCACGAGAACCGGGTCTTCAGCCGGTCGTCGATGCCGGTGATGTCGCGCGGATAGGTGTCGCAGGTGATGATGATCTGCTTGTGGGCCTCGATCAGCGCGTTGAACGCGTAGAAGAATTCCTCCTGCGTGCGGTCCTTGCCGGTGAAGAACTGGATATCGTCGATCAGTAGCAGATCGAGCGAGTGGTAGTACCGCTTGAACGCGTCGAACGAGCGCTGCTGATAGGCCCGTACGACGTCCGAGACGTACTGCGCCGCGTGCAGATAGCGCACTCGCGCGCCGGGCTGGCGCTGCAGCAGATGGTTGCCGACCGCGTGGATCAGGTGGGTCTTGCCGAGGCCGACGCCGCCGTAGACGAAGAGCGGGTTGTAGGAGGTTCCTGGGTTCTCCGCGACCTGCACCGCGGCTGCACGGGCTAGCTGGTTGGCCTTGCCCGGGACGAAGCTCTCGAAGGTGAACTCCGCGATGAGGTTCGAGCGCTCGGCTTTGGGTCGCGCCGGCACGCTCTTGGCCGGGGGGCCGGAGCGAGCGCGGTGGCGGCGCCGACGCTGGCCGGGAGTTCGAGCGGTGCCTCGGCGTCGGCTGGTGCCTCGGGCAGCGTCAGTGCGAGCCGTACCGGGCGGCCGGCGAGCTCGGTCGCGAGCGCCTCGATCTTCGGTACGAAGCGGTCTTTGATCCACTGCAGTACGAACCGGTTCGGCGCGACGAGGGCGAGCTCGCTTTCGGCTGCAATCGATCCTGCGCGGAGTGGGCGGATCCAGGTATTAAATTGCTGCGCGGGAAGCTCTTTTTGCAATCGCGCGGTACAGGCTTCCCAGAGACTTTCCATCGTGTTGCGACACTTCGCGGAGGTGGATCGGACGGCCGGAGCGGACTGACGATGATACGCTGATTGACCCGAGTTATCCACAGGTTGGAGCCCTTCGTTGACAGGCTTCCGTAAGGCTTGCTCTAATAGCGGGTTTTCAGTCCGCGCACGGGAAAAAGCCATGCAACGCACGTTTCAACCGTCTGTCATCCGCCGCAAGCGAACCCACGGTTTCCTGGTCCGGATGCGCACCCGCGGTGGACGGGCGGTGATTCGGGCCCGCCGGGCAAAAGGTCGCAAGCGCCTAGCGGTTTGACGGCGCGCGCGACCCTGCGCCCTGGTCAGCGGCTGCGGTCACAGGCGGTCGCGAAGGTGTTGAAGGAAGGCCGCGGAACGCGCGCGCAGCGCTTCGTCTTGCTCAGCCTGCCGAACGACCTCGGCTACCCGAGGCTTGCGCTCGTGGTGTCCAAGCGGTTGGTTGCGCGGGCAGTCTCGCGCAATCGCATTCGACGGCTCGCCCGGGAGGCGTTTCGCCTCCGACAGCACGAGCTCGGGGGACGCGATCTGGTCATCCGGCTGACCCGTCCGGCGACACCGGATCCGGTGACATTCCGGGAGATCGACGCGATCATCGAGTCCCACTGTAATGGTTAAGCGTACTTTTCAAGCGGAGCTCAAGGCTCGTTCTGCGACCTCCCCATTCCAGGTCGAGTCTCGTAACGGCGAGGTCTTCGCGGGCTTCAGGAATTGGTCGTCCAGGCCGTTCGGTGCAGGGTTTACCGCGGCGGCGATCTTGCTCGTGCGTGCCTATCGATATGCCGTGAGCCCGTTCCTGGGACCTAGCTGCCGGTTTCATCCGTCCTGCTCGGAGTACGCGATCGAAGCGTTGCAGCGTTACGGTGCTTGGCGCGGCGGCTGGCTGGCGCTGCGGCGACTGCTGCGGTGCCATCCCTGGCATCCCGGCGGGTTCGACCCGCTGCCCTGAAAGCCCGATGGACTCCCGAGCGATGCGATGGACACGCAACGGCTGATTCTTCTCATCATCTTTTCGTTCTCGCTGCTTATGCTGTGGGAGGCTTGGCAGCGCGAGAACCAGCCGCCGCCGGCGGCCACGCAGCCTGGTGCGCCAATGGGGTCCACCGACGAGGCGGTCGACCTGCCGGCGCCCAGTGCGCCGCCGGCCGCGACGGCGCCTGCCGCCTCGCCAGCGCCCGGCGCCGTGCCGAGCACACCGGCCCCCGACGGTGCTTCGGCCGGACAGGGGACGACGGTCCGGGTGGAGACGGACGTGATCATCGCCGACATCAGCACGATCGGAGGCGACATCGTCCGGCTCGAGCTGCGCGACCATAAGGACACTGCCGACAAGCGCCGGAACCTGGTCCTCTTGTCGCCGGAGTTTCGCTACGCTGCGCAAAGCGGTCTGATCGGCGGCAATCTGCCCAATCACAAGACGCGCTTCACCGCCGCGGCAGATCGGTACGAGCTAGGAGATCGCGACTCGATCGAGGTCCGGCTCGAGGCGACTACGCCGGAAGGGGTGCAGGTCGCGAAGATCCTCACGTTCAGACGTGGCAGCTACGTGATCGACGTCACCAAGGAGCTGACCAACAAGGGCAGCACGCCGCTCGAGGCTCACGCGTACTTCCAGCTGACGCGCAACGACAAGTCGTTGCCAGGCGACACGTACCTGCTGCAGACCTACACCGGATTCGCGGTGTATAGCGAGCAGGACAAGTACGTGAAGGTGAGCTTCTCCGACGTCGAGAAGGGCAAGACCCCGTTCACCAAGAATGCCGACAACGGCTGGCTCGCCATGATCCAGCATTATTTCGTGTCGGCGATCATCCCGCCGCCCGGCACCGCGCGCGAGTACTACACTCGGCGGCTCGCCGAGGGCCTCTACAGCGCGGGCGTCATCGTCCCGCTGGCCCCGATCGCCGCCGGCGGCACCGGCAGGGTCTCGGTGCCGCTCTACGCCGGCCCGCAGGACGTTGCACAACTCGAAAAGCTCGCGCCCGGGCTCGAGTTGGTCGTCGACTACGGCTGGCTCACGATCCTCGCCGCCCCGATCTTCTGGCTGCTGCAGTGGATCCACCAGCTGGCAGGCAACTGGGGCGTCGCGATCATACTGCTCACCGTCCTGATCAAGGCGGTCTTCTACCCGCTCTCGGCGGCGAGCTACAAGTCGATGGCGCGGATGAAGAAGGTCACGCCGCGGCTGATGAAGCTGCGCGAGCAGTACGCAAACGACCGGACCAAGCTCAATCAGGCGATGATGGAGCTGTACAAGGAGGAGAAGATCAATCCGCTCGGCGGCTGCCTCCCGATCGTGGTGCAGATTCCAGTGTTCATCGCGCTCTACTGGGTGCTGCTCGGCAGCGTCGAACTGCGGCATGCACCGTTCTTCCGGATGGATCGAGGACCTTTCGGCACCGGATCCGTGGTACGTGCTCCCGGCGCTCGCGATGGCGTCGATGATCGTGCAGACCAAGATGAATCCGACGCCGCCCGATCCGGTGCAGGCGAAGATCATGATGATCATGCCGTTCGCCTTCGGCGTGATGTTCTTCTTCTTTCCGGCCGGCTTGGTGCTGTACTGGCTCGTGAACAACATCCTGTCGATCGCGCAGCAGTGGCAGATCACCCGCATGCTCGACAGCGGCGAGAAGAAGCGGCCGGCGGAGGCGAAGCAGTGAGGCGGGGCGCGAAGTCGGTCGCACCGTGAGCATCCAGTACGGTCGCCTGCGCTGCGAGCGCTGATCCCGGGGTGGCGCCCGTCATGCGCGCCGCAGCGCTCGATACCATCGCCGCCATTGCCACCGCCCAGGACGCGCGGGCATCGGCGTCGTGCGGGTTTCGGGCCGGGGTCGAATCCCTCGCGCGCGCGCTGCTCGGGCGCTTGCCAGCGCCGCGCCGCGCGACGCGCGCGACGTTCCTGGACGCGGACGGCGCCGCGATCGACGACGGGATCGCGCTCTACTTCCCGGCGCCCCGGTCGTACACCGGCGAAGACGTGCTCGAGCTGCAGGGCCACGGCGGGCCGGTCGTGCTGCGCATGCTGCTCGCGCGCTGTCTCGCGCTCGGCGCGCGTATCGCCGAGCCGGGCGAGTTCACGCGTCGCGCGTACCTGAACGACAAGCTCGACCTGGCGCAGGCCGAGGCGGTCGCCGACCTCATCGAGTCGGCGACCGCGGCGGCGGCACGGTGCGCGATGCGCTCGCTGCGCGGCGAGTTCTCCGACGCGATCGACGCGCTTGCCGGGCAGCTCGTCGAGCTGCGCCTGCTGGTCGAAGCGACGCTCGACTTTCCTGAGGAGGAGGTCGACGCGCCCGATCATGCCGACGCGCGGCGGCGCCTCGACGCAGTGCGCGCCGTGCTCGACCGTGCGCTCGAGCGCGCGCGGCAAGGCAGCCTGCTGCGGGCCGGCATTCACGTCGTGCTGGCAGGACGACCGAATGTCGGCAAGTCCAGCCTGTTGAACCGCCTCGCCGGCGAGGACCTCGCGATCGTGACCGCGATCCCCGGGACGACGCGCGACACCGTGCGACAGGCGATCGATGTCGACGGCGTGCCACTCAACGTCGTGGACACCGCAGGCCTGCGCGAGGCCAAGGACGAGGTCGAGCGGCTCGGCATCGCGCGGACCTGGAGTGAGATCGAGCGCGCCGACCTGCTGCTCCTCGTGGTCGATGCGCGCGACGGCGTTACCTCGGGCGACGAGGCGGTCGTGGCCCGGCTGCCGGCCCGGCTGAAGCGCGTCATCGTGCACAACAAGATCGACCTCACCGCCGATACGCCGCGGGTCGAGGAGCGCGCGGACGACACCCATGTGTACGCCTCCGCGAGGACCGGCGCGGGCATCGATCTGCTCGGCTGCACGCTGCTTGCGCGGTGCGGATGGTCGCACGACGCCGAGGAGAGCGTGTTCATGGCGCGCGATCGGCATCTCGTTGCGCTGCGACGTGCCGGCGAGCGGCTTGCCGCCGCGGCTGGGGTGTTCGGTCAGGCCGAGCTGCTTGCCGAGGAGCTGCGGCTCGCGCACGCCGAGCTCACCGCGATCACCGGCGAGTTCACCCCTGACGATCTGCTCGGCGAGATCTTCTCCCGATTCTGCATCGGCAAGTGAGCCGGCGACGGGCTTCGGTCGCTGGCGCGCATGAGCGGCTCCGGCGGGCTAGGCCCGGTTTCGGGGCTGAATCATGTTAGAGTCTTGCCCCCGATTCTCGATGCCCGTGCGCCGGGTCCCGTGCTCCCGGGACCTGCCGCAAGAGGCTTCCATCCCGATCGAGCACGAGGCTATCCAGATGAACCAACCCTACACCCCGCGCATCGACGTTCCGGCCCACGTGCGCAACCGTCGCGCCATCGAGTGGGTGGCCGAGGTGGCGGCGCTCGCCAAGCCCGACCGGATCGTCTGGTGCGACGGATCGAAGGCCGAGTACGACAGGCTCTGCGAGGAGATGGTGCGGGCCGGTATGCTCCATCGCCTCAACCCCGCCAAGCGTCCGAACAGCTTTCTTGCCCGCTCCGACCCAACCGACGTCGCCCGCATGGAGGACCGCACGTTCATCTGTTGCGAGCGCCGCGAGGATGCGGGCCCGACCAACAACTGGGTCGCGCCGCGCGAGATGCGGGCGAAGCTCGCCGGGCTCTTCGACGGCTGCATGCGCGGGCGCACGATGTACGTCGTGCCGTTCTCGATGGGACCGCTCGGCTCGCACATCGCGCACATCGGCATCGAGCTCTCGGATTCGCCCTACGTCGTCGTGAACATGCACATCATGACGCGCGTGTCGAACCGAGTCTGGGAGCTGCTCGGCCACGACGGCGTCTTCGTGCCCTGCGTGCATTCGGTGGGCGCGCCGCTCGTGCCGGGTGCGGCCGACGTGCCATGGCCGTGCAGCAAGGACCACAAGTACATCGTCCATTTCCCGGAATCGCGCGAGATCTGGTCGTTCGGATCCGGCTACGGCGGGAACGCGCTGCTCGGCAAGAAATGCCTCGCGCTGCGGATCGCGTCGGTCATGGGCCGCGACCAGGGGTGGCTCGCCGAGCACATGCTGATCCTGGGCGTCACCGATCCGTCGGGCCGCAAGACCTATGTGACTGGCGCGTTTCCGAGCGCGTGCGGCAAGACCAACTTCGCGATGCTGGTGCCGCCGCCCGCCTTCGAGGGCTGGAAGGTGACCACCATCGGGGAGGACATCGCCTGGATCAAGCCGGGGAGGGACGGAAGGCTCTACGCCATCAACCCCGAGGCGGGGCTGTTCGGCGTGGCGCCGGGAACCTCCGAGCGGACCAATCCGAACTGCATGGCGACGCTGCGCGAAAACGTGATCTTCACGAATGTCGCGCTCACCCCCGACGCGGACGTCTGGTGGGAGGGGATGACGAAGGAACCGCCGCGCGAGCTGATCGACTGGCGCGGCGAGCACTGGACGCCCGAATCAGGCCGGCTGGCGGCCCATCCGAACGCCCGCTTCACCGTGCCGGCCGCGCAGCTGCCGTCCATCGATCCGGACTGGGAGAATCCCGATGGCGTGCCGATCTCGGCGTTCCTTTTCGGCGGCCGCCGCTCGAACACGGTGCCGCTCGTCGTGCAGGCCTTCAACTGGACCGACGGGGTGTACTTGGCTGCGACGATGGGCTCGGAAACGACCGCCGCGGCCACGGGCAAGGTCGGTGTGGTCCGCCGTGATCCGTTCGCGATGATTCCGTTCTGCGGCTACAACATGGCCGACTATTTCGGCCACTGGCTGAAGCTCGGCTGGAGCGCGGCGCAGCGGCCGCAAATCTTCCAAGTGAACTGGTTTCGCACCGACGCGGAGGGGCGGTTCATCTGGCCGGGCTTCGGCGAGAACATGCGCGTGTTGAAGTGGGTCGTCGAGCGCGTCCACGGCGCAGCAAAAGCGACCGAGACGCCGCTGGGCTGGGTGCCCGATTTCGATGACCTCGAGTGGGCGGGACTCGACCGCTTCTCGCGCGATCAGTACCGGGCGGCGACTTCCATCAAGCACGACGAGTGGGAGGCGGAGCTCGCCTCGCATGACGAGCTTCTCGAGAAGCTGAAGGACCGTCTGCCGCGGCAGCTGCAGCTCCGGCGCGAGATGCTCCATCTCGATCTAAAGGCCTGAGAAGGCGGCGGCGGGCCGCGAGAACGCTGCGGCGCGTTCGAGCGCCGCGGCAGATGGGCTCCCGCGCCGGGGGATTCGCGTCCTGGACGGTGTGGCAACGTACCGATGACGCACGTCTTCCATCGCGATCTGCGGCAGTCCTACCCGGTCGCCGTGCTCGGCGAGGGCGTTTACCTGATCGACGCGGATGGCAAGCGCTACCTCGATGCCTCCGGCGGTGCGGCAGTCTCGTGCCTCGGGCACTCGGATCGAACCGTGGTCGACGCGATCAAGGGGCAGCTCGATCGGCTCGCCTTCGCGCATACCTCGTTCTTCACCAATGAGCCGATGGAACGTCTCGCCGACGTCCTCGTCGCGCAGGCGCCCGCCGGGCTCAGTCACGTGTACTTCGTATCCGGCGGTTCCGAGGCGATGGAGGCCGCCCTCAAGCTCGCGCGCCAGTACTTCCTCGAGATCGGGCAGCCGCGGCGGCGCCATATCATCGCGCGGCGGCAGAGCTACCACGGCAATACCCTCGGAGCGCTGGCGGCCGGCGGGAACCTCTGGCGGCGGAGGCAGTACGAGCCGTTGCTGTTTGCGGCGACGCACGTCTCACCCTGCTACGCATACCGCGAGCGCGAAGCGGACGAGACCGAGGACGAATACGCGGCGCGCCTGGCCGACGAGCTCGACGCGGCGATTGGCGCGCTGGGTCCGGAGAGCGTGATCGCCTTCTGCGCCGAAACCGTGGCTGGTGCGACGCTCGGTGCGGTGCCGCCGGTGCCGGGATACTTCCGCCGCATTCGCGAAGTCTGCGACCGGCACCGCGTACTGCTGATTCTCGACGAGGTGATGTGCGGCATGGGACGGACCGGCGCGCTGTTCGCGTGCGCGCAGGAAGAGGTCTCCCCGGATATCGTTTGCATCGCCAAGGGCCTGGGCGCAGGCTATCAGCCGATCGGTGCAGCGCTCGCGTCGTCGCGCATCGTCGAGGCCCTGCGCGGCGGCAGCGGCTTTTTCCAGCACGGTCATACTTACCTCGGCCACGCAGCCGCGTGCGCCGGAGCGCTCGCCGTGCAGCACGTGATCCGGGAGCGCGACCTGCTCGCCAACGTGCGGCGCATGGGGGCGCTCCTCGAGGGCAAGCTGCGCGAGCGGTTCGGGGGGCACCCGCACGTCGGCGACATCCGCGGCCGCGGTCTCTTCTGGGGCGTCGAGCTGGTGCGTGACCGGGCGCGGAAGGCGCCGTTCGATCCCGCGCTGCGCGTGCATGCCCAAGTGAAGGCGCGCGCGCTCGCGCACGGACTCGTGTGCTACCCTATGGGCGGCACGGTCGACGGCCAACGCGGCGATCACGTGCTGCTCGCGCCGCCCTTCATCATCGACGAGGCGCACCTCGACGAAATCACCGACAAGCTATCCGCAGCTCTGGAGGAAGCGCTCCCGAGCGCGGATGCGTTCGCCTGAGGCCGCGCGCGGCGGGCCGTGACCGCACACTAGCGGAGGAGAGAGATGAAACTGGTAGCGTTTCTTCTGGCTGCAGTATCCGGCGGGCTCGCCGCCGGCCCGGCGGTTGCGCAACAGAAGTTCATCACGATCGGCACCGGGGGCGTCACCGGGGTGTACTACGCGGCCGGCGGCGCGATCTGCCGTTTGGTGAACAAGGATCGGGCAAAGCACGGATTACGCTGCTCTGTGGAGTCGACGGGGGGTCGGTCTTCAACATCAACACGATCAAGGCCGGCGAGCTCGACATGGGCGTCGCGCAGTCCGACGTCCACTACAATGCGACGAGGGGCCTCGCGCAGTTCAAGGACGCTGGACCGTTTGGCGACCTTCGCGCGGTGATGTCGCTGCATCCGGAGCCGTTCACCGTCGTTGCCCGCAAGGAGGTCGGAATCAAGAGCTTCGCCGACTTCAAGGGCAAGCGGTTCAACGTCGGCAACCCGGGATCCGGGACGCGCGCTTCGATGGAGGAGTTGCTCGCGGCGATGGGCTGGACGATGTCGGCCTTCTCGCTCGCCTCCGAGCTCAAGGCGGACGAGCACGGTCCGGCGCTCTGCGACGGCAAGATCGACGGATTTTTCTATGCCGTCGGCCATCCCTCCGCCAACATCCAGGATCCGACGACGACCTGTGCGGCACAGCTGATCCCGCTGACCGGACCGGCGGTGGACAAGCTCGTCGCCGGCAGGCCGTATTACGCGAAGGCGACGATTCCGGCGGGGCTGTATCCGAACAATCCCCAGACCACCCGACGTATGGGGTGCTCGCGACCTTCGTCACTTCGGCCAAGGTTCCCGATGCGGTCGTGAATACGGTGGTCCGGGCCGTGTTCGAGAACTTCGACGATTTCCGGAAGCTGCATCCGGCGCTGGCGAGTCTCAAGGCGGACAACATGGTGAGGGACGGGCTCTCCGCGCCGTTGCACCCCGGCGCCGCGCGCTACTACCGCGAGAAAGGCTGGATCAAGTAGCGCGTGTGGTCGGCGGCAGCCGCGCGCCGTCGCCTGCAGCGCTGATCAGCGGACGGGCGGGCGCGCGCCCGCGCGCCGGGCGGGGGACGCATGGGCGACGATCGGGGAGCAGCGCCGGGTGAGGCTCCGCTCGACGACTTGAAGCAGCTCGTTGCGGATGCGGACACGGGCGGCCGGTCAATTCACGGGTGGGCAGGGCGGGTCGTTTTCGGCGTCGCGCTGCTGTGGTCGCTGTTCCAGCTCTGGTACGCGTCGCCGCTGCCGTTCGCGCTGGGCGTCGGGATCCTGAACGACACCGAGGCGCGCGCGCTGCATCTCGGCATTGCGCTCTTTCTCGCATTCCTGGCGTTCGCGCCGTCGCGCGCCGCTTCGCGCACGGCGATTCGGTGGATCGACTGGGTGCTCGCCGCGCTCGGCGCGTTCGCCGGTGCGTACTTGCTGCTCTTCTATCGCGAGCTTGCCGAGCGACCGGGAATCCCGATCACGATCGACCTCGTCACCGCGACGATCGGCATCGTGCTGCTGCTCGAGGCGACGCGACGTGCGGTGGGCTGGCCGATGGCTGTCCTCGCGTGCGTGTTCCTCGCCTACGTCTTCCTCGGGCCTCACCTGCCCGAGGTCGTCTCGCACAAAGGCGCTTCGCTGCAGCGGGCCTTGTCGCACATGTGGCTCACCACCGAGGGCGTCTTCGGCGTCGCCCTCGGCGTTTCCGTAGGATACATCTTCATCTTCGTGGTCTTCGGGACGCTGCTCGATCGCGCGGGCGCAGGCAACTACATGATGCAGGTGTCGTTCGCGCTGCTCGGACACCTGCGCGGCGGCCCGGCGAAGGTCGCCGTCGTGTCCTCGGGGCTGAACGGCTTGATCGCGGGCTCGTCGGTGTCGAACGTCGTGTCGGGCGGAATCTTCACCATCCCGCTCATGAAGCGCGCCGGCTACGGCGGGGTCAAGGCCGGGGCAATCGAAACCGCGTCGTCGGTGAACGGGCAGATTATGCCACCGGTGATGGGCGCCGCCGCCTTCCTGATGGTTGAGTACGTGGGCATTCCGTACTCGGAGGTCGTGAAGCACGCGTTCCTCCCGGCGACCATCTCGTATATCGCGCTCTTCTACATCGTTCATCTCGAGGCGCTCAAGCTGGGGCTGCAACCGATGGCGCGCGCGCGCGATCGCTCGTTCGGACGGCGGGCCGTCTCCTGGGGCCTCGGCGTGAGCGGTACGATCGTCGTCCTGGCGGCGGTGTACTGGTTCGCAGCCGGCGTGAAGCTGCTGCTGGGCGCGAACGCGCCCTGGCTGCTCGGCGCCGCGGTCGCGGCACTCTATGTGTGGACCGTACGCGTCGCAAGCCGATGCCCCGATCTGCCCGAGGACATCGACGTCGAGGACCCTCTGCTGCCCGAGACTTGGCCCACCGTGCGAGCGGGATTGCACTTTCTGATCCCGATCGGGATGCTGGTGTGGTGCCTGATGATCGAGGAGCTGTCGCCGGCGCTGTCGGCGTTCTGGGCGACGGCGACGCTGATCGCGCTGATGCTGACCCAGCGGCCGCTCATCGCGGCGTTTCGCGGGACGGGCGCGCTTCGCACCGCGTTGCGGGCCGGCGCGCGCGACGTCATCGGCGGATTGAACGACGGTGCGCGCAACATGATCGGGATCGGGATCGCGACCGCGACCGCGGGAATCATCGTGGGCGGCATCACGCTGACAGGACTCGGTCTGCGCATGACCGACTTCGTCGAGGTGGTCTCGCAAGGCAACGTGGCCGCAATGCTGTTCTTCACGGCGTTCGTCTGTCTCGTGCTGGGTCTCGGCGTGCCGACCACGGCCAACTACATCCTGGTCGCCACGCTGATGGCGCCGGTGATCGTGGAACTCGGCGCCCAGAGCGGGCTGGTCATCCCGCTCATCGCGGTGCATCTGTTTGTTTTCTACTTCGGGATCATGGGCGACATCACGCCGCCGGTCGGACTCGCCACGTTCGCTGCGGCCGCCATCTCCGGCGAGGACCCCATCCGGACGGGCGTGCAAGGCAGCCTGTACGCCGTGCGCACCGTGGTGCTGCCGTTCGTGTTCGTCTTCAATCCGCTGCTGTTGCTGATCGACGTGCGTGGTTGGGGCGAGGTGCTCTTGGTGGCCTGCAGCGCGATCGTGGCGTCGCTCGCATTCGCGGCCGCGACGATGGCGTACTTTCGCGTCCGGTGCCGCGCATGGGAGGTCCTCGCACTGCTGCTCGTGACGTTCGCGCTGTTCCGGCCCGATTTCTTCTGGGACCGGCTGTATCCACCGTACCGGGACGTCCGTGCCGCGCAAGCATTCGCGCTGGCGAAGGAAGTGCCGCCGAACGAGCGGTTCGTGGTCGTGATCGAGGGGACGAACATCGAAGGCGAGGATGTACGCAAGACCGTCGGCGTGCGTCTGGGCGCGCCGGGCGAGGGACGCGCGCGTCTCGCCGAGGCTGGACTGGTGCTGGTCACGCTAGGGGATGAGGTGCAAGTGGGGCAGGTCCGGTTCGGCAGCCGGGCGAGAAAGACGGGTTTCGAGCAGGGTTGGCGGGTGGTGGCGGTCAAGGTGCCCGCGGATCGACCGTCCGCCCACTGGATATACCTGCCGGCGGTCATTGCGGTCGCCGGCATCTGGGTGGTTCAGGGGCAGCGGCTACGCACAGCGCCTACTTGAAAGTCATTGAAAACAGTGTGTTATAGTTAATTCGGGCGCAGGATTGTTCCACGTGGAACCTCCGGGCGACGTTCCACGTGGAACACGGATACGCAAACCGCGTATCATTGCCGCGTTGTCAGATCAGTGACGATGCGGTTTCCGAATCCCTTTGACGTGATCGTCGTCGGTGGCGGGCATGCCGGCACCGAGGCTGCGCTTGCGGCCGCTCGGTGCGGCTGCGAGACCCTGCTCTTGACTCATAGCATCGAAACGCTGGGACAGATGTCGTGCAATCCCTCGATCGGTGGCATCGGCAAAGGGCATCTGGTCAAGGAGGTGGACGCGCTGGGCGGTGCGATGGCGCTTGCAACCGACGACGCGGGCATCCAGTTCCGGACGCTGAACGCCTCGCGAGGGCACGCCGTGCGGGCGACGCGCGCCCAGGCCGATCGGGTGCTCTACAGGCAAGCAATCCGGAGCCGGATCGAACAGCAGGCTCATCTGACCGTCTTTCAGCAAGCCGTCGACGATCTCGAACTGGCAGGAGACCGGGTGACGGGCGTTGTAACCCAGCTCGGGATCCGCTTCTCCGGGCGCGCGGTCGTACTCACGACGGGTACGTTCCTGGGGGGTTGATTCACGTCGGTCTGGACCGTTACCACGCCGGTCGGGCCGGCGATCCGCCCTCGATCCACCTCGCGGCGCGCTTGCGCGAGCTCAAGCTGCCGGTCGGTAGGCTCAAGACGGGGACCCCGCCGCGAATCGACGGGCGCACGATCGATTTTTCGGTGATGACGGAGCAGCCTGGCGACACGCCTGAGCCGGTGTTTTCGTTCATCGGCCGACGGGAGATGCATCCGGCGCAGAGACCGTGCTGGATTACCCACACCAATGAACGCACGCACGAGATCATCCGGCGCGGCCTGGATCGATCGCCGATGTTCACTGGGCGGATCGAAGGGGTAGGACCCCGATATTGCCCGTCGATCGAGGACAAGATCCACCGCTTCGCGGGTAAACCCAGCCATCAGATCTTTCTCGAACCGGAAGGGCTGACGACGCTCGAGTACTACCCCAACGGCATCTCGACCAGCCTGCCGTTCGATGTCCAGCTTGATCTGGTCCGTTCGATCAAGGGGTTAGAAAACGCGCATCTTCTGCGCCCGGGCTATGCGATCGAGTACGACTACTTTGATCCCCGAGGATTGAGGGGGTCACTGGAAACGAAAGCGATCGCCGGGCTGTTTCTTGCGGGCCAGATCAACGGGACGACAGGCTACGAGGAAGCCGCCGCGCAGGGATTGCTTGCCGGGATCAACGCCGCACGGGCAGTCAAGAACCTCGAGGTCTGGTGCCCCCGGCGTGACGAGGCCTATCTCGGCGTGCTGGTCGACGACCTCATCACACGCGGGGTCAGCGAGCCGTACCGGATGTTCACCAGCCGCGCCGAATACCGTCTGATGCTGCGCGAGGACAACGCGGATCTGCGTCTCACTGAGATCGGACGTCGACTCGGGGTCGTGGATGATGCGCGCTGGGACGCATTCAATCGCAAGCGCGATGCGATCGCGCGTGAGCAGGAGCGCTTGCGGTCGCTCTCGCTGGGTCCGAGAACCGTGGCCGAGGACGCAGCGCGACGGGTCTTCGGTCAACCCCTGGAGCGGGAGTACTCGGCGCTTGATCTGCTTCGGCGCCCGGACGTTGCGTACCCGTTGCTTGCGTCGCTGCCCGCGGTAGGCTCGCGCGTCGACGATCCAGCCGTAACCGAGCAGGTGGAAATTCAGGCGAAATATCAAGGGTATATCGCTCGGCAACGCGATGAGGTCGCACGTCATGAAGGCCTGGAGGACGTGAGCCTGCCCGCGGATCTTGATTACGGACGGGTGCGGGGGCTCTCCATCGAAGTGCAGCAAAAGCTGCAGCAATCGAGGCCGGAAACGATCGGTCAGGCTTCCCGAATTTCCGGGGTCACGCCCGCAGCGATCTCGCTCCTGCTCGTTCACTTGAAGCGCGCGAAGGGGAGGGTGCCGTCATCCCAGCAGCGCTCCACAGCCTGAGCCCCGCAGTGGTCCTCGACGCAGGACTCGAGACACTATGCCTGAATCTGCACGGCATACAGCGAGAGCGATTGCTTACATACTTAGATCTGCTCGCCAAGTGGAACCGGGTGTACAACCTCACGGCGGTGCGTGACCGCCAGCACATGATTACCCAGCACCTGCTCGATTCACTGGCGGTCGTCCCGCACCTTGCGGGCGCCACGCTGCTCGACGTCGGCAGCGGTGCGGGTCTGCCCGGCATCCCGATCGCGATTGCAGGGCCTGAGCGTTCCGTGGCGTTGCTCGAGTGCAATCAGAAGAAGGCGGCGTTCCTGCAGCAAGCCGTCGCCGAGCTCGGCCTCGCCAATGCACGTGTGTGCCGTGAGCGGATCGAAACCTGGCACACCGCGTCTCGTTTCGACGTAATCGTTTCCCGCGCATTCGCCGATCTTGCGACGTTCGTCGCCGCAGCCGGCCGCCTTCTCGCCCCCGGGGGGCTTCTTGCTGCCATGAAGGGGACCTATCCCCAGGCCGAGCTCGCGCGGCTGCCCGACGGATTCCGCACGCGCCGCGTGCGGCAACTCGCGGTGCCCGGGCTCGACGCTGCGCGGCATCTCGTACTCGTGGAGCGGCTGGCGCCATGACACGCATTATCGCAATCGCAAACCAGAAGGGCGGTGTCGGGAAGACCACCACCGCCGTGAATCTCGCCGCCGGACTCGCGCGGTCCGGACGCCGTGTTCTGCTTGCCGATCTCGATCCGCAAGGCAACGCGACCATGGGCAGCGGCATCGACAAGCGCGCGCTCAGATTCACCGTCTATCACGTGCTGCTCGGCCTGAGCGCGGTGCAGAACGTGCGCATGCGCGCGGACGGCGGGACTTACGACGTGCTGCCCGCGAACCGGGATCTGGCGGGCGCCGAGGTCGAGATGGTCGACCTCGAGAACCGCGAGACGCGGCTGAAGAGCGCGCTGGCACCGGTCGCCGCCGAGTACGATCTCATCCTGCTCGACTGTCCGCCGGCGCTGAATCTGCTCACGGTGAACGGCCTTGTGGCCGCCGAGTCGGTGATCATCCCGATGCAGTGCGAGTACTACGCGCTCGAGGGGCTCACCGACCTGATCAACACGATCAAGAAGGTGCGCGCCCATCTGAATCCGCGCATCCAGATCGATGGATTGCTGCGCACCATGTTCGATCCGCGCAACACGCTCGCGCAACAAGTGTCCGCGGACCTGCAGCAGCACTTCGGCGACAAAGTGTACGAGACGATCATCCCGCGCAACATCCGCCTCGCGGAGGCACCGAGCTACGGCAAGCCGTCGATCGAGTTCGACCCGGCCTGCAAGGGATCGCAGGCGTATCTCGCGCTGGCCGAGGAGCTGCTCTGCCGGGAGGCCGCGACGCACGCCGCGGCATGAAAGGGGGACGCGCGATGATCAAGGCGAAGGGGCTGGGTCGAGGGCTCGACGCCCTGCTCAAGAACGACGAGGGCGTTGCGGCGCGCGAATCGCTCGCGACTGCGCCAGTGGAGAACCTCCGGCCGGGCCGGTACCAGCCGCGCACGCGTATGGACGAGGCGTCCCTGAACGAGCTCGCCGAATCGATCCGGCGCCAGGGCCTGATGCAACCGATCCTGGTCCGCAGCGTCGGTCCGGAACGCTACGAAATCATCGCCGGGGAGCGCCGATGGCGCGCCGCGCGCATCGCCGGGCTCGCTGAGGTGCCCGTCGTCGTGCGCGATGTCCCCGATCAGGCGGCACTCGCGATGGCCCTCATCGAGAATATCCAGCGCGAGAACCTCAATCCGCTCGAAGAGGCGACAGGAATTCAGCGGCTGATCGACGAATTCAAGCTCACGCACCAGGAGGCGGCGGACGCGGTCGGTCGGTCGCGTGCAGGCACCACGAACCTGCTGCGCCTGTTGAATCTCCAGCGGTCGGTGCAGCAGCTGCTCATGGACTCGCGCATCGAGATGGGACACGCACGCGCGCTGCTTGCGATCGAGGGCCCGCAGCAAACCGAGGTCGCACGCCGCGTCGCGGACCGGGGGCTGTCGGTGCGCGAGACCGAGGCACTCGTACAGAGCGTCTTGCATCCCGCGCCCAGAGGCCGCGCGGCACGTGTGCGCGCAAGCCGCGACACCGAGCGGCTGCAGGAGGAGATCGCCGAGCGGCTCGGCACCTCGGTCGCGATCCGGGCGGGGAGGAAGGGGACCGGCAAATTGGTGATCGGCTACATGAATCATGCGCACCTGGACGAGCTGCTTGCGAAGCTCACGCGCTGATCCGAACACTCCACGCTGCGGTGCAACGCGCCGAGGAACCCTGACTCGCTGTCGGCGTCATAATAAGATCGAGAGGTGGCGTGTACTGTGCCCGCTCCGAGCCCGGCTGGGGCTCGACCCGGCCGCAGAATGGTCGAGAATGATCTCAGCGGCTCGGACATCGGTTCGCAGCGGGTGGCCAGTGCCGTGTTGCCGGGGGGCGGGTATGAACGTGCGTGAGAATGCGCTGGGCGTCCTCATCGTCGCGCTCGGAACCAGCGCTCCGGTGCTGGCGCAGGGCGAGCCTGCTGCCGCACTCGGCGCCGGCCTGAGCCTGCGCGCGGCGAAGCAACCATCGCCCGACGGCACCCATGTCCCGGCGCCCCTGATCCCGAGCCCTCGTGAGTGGTGGAGCTTGGCTGGCGCGCAGCGGAGCCTCGATTTCGGTATCGGATTGATGCCGCGCCTGGGCTTGCGGCACGCGGGCCACACCTTTCGACCGATGCGCCTGTGGACGTCGGCCCGAGCCTGCGGTGGCGATCGGCGGCCGGGACCCTGATCGCGAGCTACGGAGTCGATCCGACGGGCATCTCGCGCGCCGAGAGCGTGCAGCTGAGTTTCAGCCGCCCGATCATCTCGGAACAGGGTTTCCGGATGCTGGCATTCGTTGGCGCGCGCTGGCAGAGCGGGCGTGGCGACCGGACGATTTCCGAGGCAGGCGAGCGCTGGCGTCAGCCGGTCGGAGGCGCGGCCGCTGTACTCGTCCGGTGCCGCGACCAACGTTGGATTCGGTCTGGACAGCTATTATCAGGTGACCAAGTCGAGCGCCATCATGGTCGGCGCCAGCGGCTTGCGACTGGGCGGCGCGCCGGCCGACGGGGCGCTCTACACGAACCGGTGGCAAGCCATCCTGTATGGCGGGTATGCCATCCGTTTCTGATGCCGGGACCTGAATCCGTTCACGAACTTCGCAGGATCTCGGCGAGCACCCGGGTCCACGCCGCCGCGAGATTGCCAAGGTCGTAGCCGCCGCCGCCGAAGATCATCATCCGGCCCTCGGCGACGTCATTGGCCAGTCGCGCGAGGTCTCTCGCCACGCGGCCGTGGGCGGCGGGCGTCAACCGAAGATCGGCAAGCGGGTCGCCGGCAAGGCTGTCCGCGCCGCACTGCAAGATGACGATCTGCGGGGCGCTGCGCTCCAGGTGCGCCAGTCCCTGCTCCCACGCCGCATGGAATTCGCGGTCGCCGGCGCCGGGTTCGAGCGGAAGATTGAGCTTCGCGCCGGCCCCAGCCCCTTTGCCAGACTCCCGAGCGTCGCCGGTGCCCGGGTACAGGAAGCGCCCGCTCTCGTGAATATCGACGAGAATCACCGAAGGGTCGGCCTCATACGCGTAGAACACTCCGTCGCCGTGGTGCACGTCGATATCGACATACGCGATCCGCTCGATGCCGAATCGCGACCGCAGGGTATCGATCACCACGCCCAGATCGTTGAAGACGCAGAATCCAGCGGCGTTGCCCCGGCGGGCATGGTGCAGCCCGCCAATCGGTTGAAAGGTCTTTGACGCGGCACCGGCCATAACTCGCTCGAGCGCATCGATCGCCGTTCCGGCGACGGCGGCGCCTGCTTCGAACACCCCCGGGAAGGCCGGGGGTATCGCCGTAGTCGAGATAGCCGTCGCCCACGCTCGAGCGCAGCTCTACCCAGGCAACGTGCGCATCGGTGTGGAATCGGGTGAGCTCCTCGCGTGACGCCAGCCGCGGCGCCTGCACCGCGACCCGTCGATGCAACCCCTGGCGCTCGGCTTCGGCCCAGAACGCCGCTTGCCGGTCTACCCCGAGCGGATGTCCCGCGGGAAACCCGTAGCGGGCCAGTGCCTCACCCACGTAGACCACTACGTCGTCGCTCGCCACCCCGGTTCCGCCGGTGAGTTGCCGTCGGTCGCCATCGTCCCCCTTCAGCGGGAACGTTCAAGCGCGCAGTACGCCTCACCCCCGCGAGTCCCGCGGGCGGCGGGGAGTCGGTGCACAATGGTGCTTTCGGAGAATTGTCCGAATGATCCTCGCCCGATTCGACGAAGATCGCCTCGGCCTGGTTCGCGGAGACGAAGTGCGCGACGTCACCGCGGCCCTGGACGCGCTCCCGACAAGCCGCTGGCCGCATCCGCCCGGTGATCCGCTGATCCTGCATCTGGACGCGGTGATGGCGCGCGTGCGCTCGCTCGAGGCTGCTGCAGCGAGCAAGCCGCTCGCGCGGGTGCGCCTGCGCTCGCCCGTTGCAAACCCCACCAAGATCATCGGCGCGCCGATCAACTACCAGGCGCACATCGAGGAGTCGAAGGCCGACCCGGGCATCGCCCATGGCCGCGACATCAAGACGATCGGCGACTGGGGGCTGTTCTTGAAGGCGGCGAGTTCGCTGATCGGCCCGGACGAGCCGATCCGGCTGCGTTTCCCCGAGCGGCGCAACGATCACGAAGTCGAGCTCGCGCTCGTGATCGGAAAGCGCGGCACGCGCATCCCTCGGGCGCGCGCGCTCGAGCACGTGTGCGGCTACGCGATCGGCCTCGACATGACCGTGCGCGGTTCCGAGCTGCCGAGCTTTCGCAAATCGATCGACACCTACAGCGTGCTCGGACCCTGGCTGGTGACGGCTGACGAGATCCAGGACCCGAACGGCCTCGGTCTGCGGCTCGCGGTGAACGGCCAGATCCGCCAGCATTCCAACACGCGCCAGCTCGTCTACGACTGCCAGCGGCTGATCGAGTACGCCTCGGCGTTCTACACGCTCTACCCCGGCGACATCATCATGACGGGGACGCCCGCCGGCGTCGGCCCCGTGCAGCCGGGGACCGCATCACGGCCGAGATCGAGCGTATTGGACGGCTCGAAATGCGCGTGGTACTCGACGACGAGGCGCACTGAGCAGGGGGCGCCGCGGACTCGGACGGCCGATCCGCTCCGTACTGGATCCGCCTCAACGCCGCGTGACCGGGCCAGCCATAAGTTTGACGCACTGCGCCACGAGCAATTAGAATCTCGTGGTTTTGCGCAGCGGGGGTCCGCGCGTGGGCGACAAGATCCGCCGGATCATCGGGCTGCAGGTGCTCATCAGCGTCGTGATCTCCCTGCCGCTCCTCGCGTTGTACGGGGCAACTGTCGGCCTGTCGGCGTTCGTCGGCGGCGCGATCGGGTTCTCGACGAGCCTGGTCTACGCCTGGGCGATGTCCGCTCCCCCGGGAGTGACCCGAAGGTCCTGATGCGCGCACACTGGCGGGCCGAGTTCCTCAAACTCGGTTTGACGGTGCTGTTGTTCGCGGGAGTGCTCGTGCTGTGGAAGGACGTCGCAGCCCTCCCGCTGCTGTTGACGTTCATCGCCACCCTGTTCGCGTTCTGGGCGGCGCTGCTGATGAAGTAGGCGAGGCGCGTCCTCGCAACGGAACGGGATTGAATCGGGCTCGACATCATGGCCGCCGGCACCGCAGGTCCCACCGCCAACGAGTACATCTCCCACCATCTCATCAACCTCACCGTCGGCGAGGGGTTCTGGACCCTGCACCTCGACACGCTGATCATGTCGGGGCTGATCGGCCTGGTGGTCTTCGGCCTGATGTGGATGGCCGGCCGCGGCGCGACGCTCGTGCCCGGCAAGTTCCAGGCATTCGTCGAGATCGTGGTCGAGATGGTGGACAAGCAGGTCCGCGACACCTTCCATGCCAAGAGCGGGCTCGTCACGCCGCTCGCCATCACGGTCTTCATCTGGATCTTCTGCATGAACGCGGTCGACCTGATCCCGGTCGACTTCATCCCGAGGTTCCTCGAGCTGTTCGGCGTGCACTACTTCAAGGCCGTGCCGACCACCGACCCGAACGCGACGTTCGCGATGTCGCTCTCGGTCTTCGCACTGATCTTCTGGTTCAACTTCAAGTACAAGGGCGTGGGCGGCTTCATCCACGAAGTGCTCACCGCGCCGTTCGGCATCTGGCTCGCGCCGGTGAATCTCGCACTGCGGATCGTCGAGGAGCTCGCGAAGCCGATCTCGCTTGCCCTGCGTCTCTTCGGGAACATGTTCGCCGGTGAGGTGCTGTTCATCCTGATGGTGCTGCTCGCCGGGGCGTGGACTTGGGACGCGCTCTTCACGAGCAGCCTGTCGATGTTCGGGCACGTGGTCCTCTCGCTCGGCTGGGGGATCTTCCACATCCTGATCATCACTCTGCAGGCCTTCATCTTCATGATGCTGACCATCGTGTATCTCTCGATGGCCAGCGAATCGCACTGAATCGGTCCACACGCTCTCATGGTAAGGAGAAAAACGATGGAAATGGCAATCTTCCTGGGCAACACTCAGATCGCGGCCGCGCTGCTGATCGGAATGGGCGCCCTGGGCACCGCGATCGGTTTCGGCCTGCTCGGCGGCCGGTTCCTGGAAGGCGCCGCGCGCCAGCCGGAGATGATCCCGACGCTGCAGGTGAAGATGTTCATCGTCGCCGGCCTGCTCGACGCGTTCACCGCGATCGCGACCGCGATTGCCGTGCTGCTGCTGTACGCCAACCCGCTGATCGGGCGGATCGCAGGCGGCTGATCGCCCATCTTCTCGAATCGCCTCGCGGGAGGCCGCAGTGAACATCAACGCAACGCTTATCGGCCAGGTCATCTGGTTCGCCTTCTTCATTTGGTTCGTGATGAAGCTGGTCTGGCCGTACTTCCAGCGCATCATCGCCGAGCGCCAGAAGAACATCGCCGACGGCCTCGCCGCCGCCGAGCGCGGGCGCCAGGAGCTCGAGACCGCCGACAAGCGCGCGCAGGAGTCGCTCGCCGAAGCGCGCAGCCGCGCGGCCGAGATCATCTCGCATGCCGAGAAGCGCGCCGCTGAGATCGTCGAGGAGGCGAAGAATGCGGCGAAGGCCGAGGGCGAGCGGCTGATCGCCGGCGCCAAGGCCGAGGTCGAGCAGCAGGCCACGCG
>JAOSJV010000011.1:466588-921977 GCA_027493935.1 Burkholderiales bacterium
GCGTATCGGGCGACGTCTTCTATCTGCACAGTCGCCTGCTCGAGCGGGCGGCGCGCGTGAACGAAGAGTACGTCGACAAGCTCACCAAGGGCGAAGTCAAGGGCAAGACCGGATCGCTCACCGCGCTGCCGGTGATCGAGACGCAGGCCGGCGACGTCACCGCCTTCGTGCCGACCAACGTCATATCGATCACCGACGGACAGATCTTCCTCGAGACCGACCTGTTCAACGCCGGCATCCGGCCCGCGATCAACGCCGGCATCTCGGTGTCGCGCGTCGGCGGCGCGGCCCAGACCAAGGTCATCAAGAAGCTCGGCGGCGGCGTGCGTCTCGCGCTGGCGCAGTACCGCGAGCTCGCAGCGTTCGCGCAGTTCGCCTCCGACCTCGACGAGGCCACCCGCAAGCAGCTCGAGCGCGGCCGCCTGGTCACCGAGCTGATGAAGCAACCGCAGTATCAGCCGCTCCAGGTTTGGGAGATGGCGCTCACGCTGTTCGCGGTGAACAACGGCTACCTCGACGACGTCGACGTGAAGAAGGCGCTCGCGGCCGAGCGCTCGCTGCGCGAAGTACGTCAAGGGCAAGTACGGCGAGCTGTGCGACCGCATCGAAAGCACGAAAGACCTTTCCAAGGAGGACGAGGACAAGCTGCACGAGGCGGTCAAGGACTGGAAGAAGAACGGCTCCTACTGAGCCCGCCGCGTCTGTAGCGTCAACCTCGGAACCCCGACCCATGCCCGGCACGCGAGAGATCCGCAACAAGATCAAGAGCGTCCAGAACACGCGCAAGATCACCAAGGCGATGGAGATGGTGGCTGCCTCCAAGATGAGGAAGGCCCAGGAGCGCATGCGCGCGTCGCGGCCCTACACGAGCCGGCTCCTGAACATCATGATGAACCTCTCGCACGCCAACGCGGAGTACAAGCACCCGTTCCTGGTGAAGCGCGAGAAGGTCAAGCGCGTCGGCCTGATCGTCGTCACCACCGACAAGGGCCTGTGCGGCGCGCTGAACACCAACGTGCTGCGCATGGCCTTCACGCGGATGCGCGAGTGGGAGCGCGCCGGCGTCGAGATGGAAGTGTGCTGCATCGGCAACAAGGGCCTCGGGTTCATGCAGCGGCTCGGCGCGAACGTAGTCGCCCAGGTGACCGGGCTTGGCGACCAGCCGCACATGGAGCGGCTGATCGGCGCGGTCAAGGTGATGCTCGACGCCTATTCCGAGGGGCGCGTCGACGAGATCCACGGGTTCTTCACCCGCTTCATCAACACCATGAAGCAGGATCCGCGGCACGGCACGATCGTGCCGATCCCGGAGCACTACTACGACGAGACCGGCGAGGAAGTGAAGGCCGCCGCCGCCGAGGGCATGTGGGACTACATCTACGAGCCCGACGCGCGCGAGCTGCTCGACGCGGCGCTCCTGCGCTACATCGAGTCGATGATCTACCAGATCGTCGTGGAGAACATGGCCTCCGAGCAGTCGGCCCGCATGGTGGCGATGAAGGCGGCCTCCGACAACGCCGCGAACGTGATCGACGAGCTGACGCTGATCTACAACAAGAGCCGCCAGGCCGGGATCACGAAGGAGCTCGCCGAGATCGTGGGCGGCGCCGCCGCGGTCTGAGCGCACACCCGATCGAGCAACATCACGAGAGCTAGGAAGACAGATGGCACAGGCACAGGGCACCATCGTTCAATGCATCGGCGCGGTGATCGACGTCGAGTTTCCGCGCGAGGCGATGCCGAAGGTCTACGACGCGCTGGTCCTCGCCGATACCGGGTCCTCGCTCGCCGAGAGCGGGCTCACGCTCGAGGTCGAACAGCAGCTCGGCGACGGCGTCGTGCGCTGCATCGCGCTCGGCTCGTCGGACGGCCTGCGGCGCGGCATGAAGGTCGCCGGCACCGGCGCGCCGATCTCGGTGCCGGTGGGACCCGGAACGGTCGGCCGCATCATGGACGTGCTCGGCCGCCCGATCGACGAGGCGGGCCCGATCAAGTCCGACGAGCGCCGCGTGATCCACCAGAAGGCGCCGCAGTTCGCCGATCTTTCTCCGGCGGTCGAGCTGCTCGAGACCGGCATCAAGGTGATCGATCTCATCTGCCCGTTCGCGAAGGGCGGCAAGATCGGGCTGTTCGGCGGCGCAGGCGTGGGCAAGACCGTGACGATGATGGAGCTCATCAACAACATCGCCAAGGCGCACTCGGGCTTGTCGGTGTTCGCCGGCGTGGGCGAGCGCACCCGCGAGGGCAACGACTTCTACCACGAGATGAAGGATTCGAACGTCCTCGACAAGGTCGCGATGGTGTTCGGGCAGATGAACGAGCCGCCCGGCAACCGCCTGCGCGTGGGTCTCACCGGCCTGGCGATGGCCGAGCGCTTCCGCGACGAGGGGCGCGACGTGCTGCTGTTCATCGACAACATCTACCGCTTCACGCTGGCGGGCACCGAAGTATCGGCGCTGCTCGGGCGGATGCCCTCGGCAGTCGGCTACCAGCCGACGCTCGCGGAGGAGATGGGCCGCCTGCAGGAGCGCATCACCTCGACCAAGGTCGGCTCGATCACCTCGATCCAGGCGGTATACGTGCCGGCGGACGACCTCACCGACCCCTCGCCGGCCACCACGTTCGGCCACCTGGACGCAACGGTGGTGCTCTCGCGCGACATCGCCGCGCTCGGCATCTATCCCGCCGTGGACCCGCTCGACTCGACCAGCCGGCAGCTCGATCCGCTGACGGTGGGCGAGGAGCACTACACGGTCGCCCGCGCGGTGCAGTCGACGCTGCAGCGCTACAAGGAGCTGCGCGACATCATCGCGATCCTCGGCATGGACGAGCTCTCGCCCGAGGACAAGCTCGCCGTGGCGCGCGCACGCAAGATCCAGCGCTTTCTGTCGCAGCCGTTCTCGGTGGCCGAGAACTTCACCGGCCAGAAGGGCAAGTATGTGCCGCTGAAGGAGAACATCAAGGGGTTCAAGGCGATCGTCGACGGCGAGTACGACCACCTGCCCGAGCAGGCGTTCTACATGGTCGGCGGCATCGAGGAAGCGGTCGAGAAAGCCAAGACGCTCCAGTAACATGGCGAACACCATCCAGGTCGACGTCGTCAGCGCCGAGCACGCCATCTTTTCCGGTGAAGCGGAGTTCGTCGTCCTGCCCGGCGAAGTTGGGGAGCTCGGTATCTATCCGCGCCATACGCCGCTCATGACGCGCATTCGGCCCGGCGCCGTGCGGATCAAGGTGCCGGGCCGCGACGAGGAGGAGCTGGTGTTCGTCGCCGGCGGCATCCTCGAAGTGCAGCCCTCGCGGGTGACGGTGCTCGCCGACACCGCGATCCGCGGCCACGATCTCGACGAGGCAAAGGCGCTCGAGGCGCAGCAGCGCGCGCAGGAGGCGATGCAGAACCGCACTTCGCAGATGGAGTACGCGAAGGCGGCCGCCGAGCTCGCGGAGGCCGCCGCCCAGCTCGCCGCGATCCGCAAGCTGCGCAGCCGCAAGTAGTCCGTATCCGCGCCCGCCGGCAGGGACGGCCGGAGGCCGTCCTCGTCGTTTGATCCGCCGGCCGCGTGCTTATAATCGAGCGGCCACGCGCACTGCCGCCCGCCATGAGCCGCCTCTCGTACGGGAAGTGCCTCCAGCCCGACGCGCCGTCTGGCCGCTCGATCGGTCGGGAACGCCTCGCGTGCTGACGACCGCCCGCGAGCGCCACACCTTCGACCGGCGGGCCCGCCGGCCGGTGGAGACCGGCCATTCCGGCCTGACGTGCGTGGCGACCGAGCGGGATCGGTACCGCGAGCGCTTGCTGGCGCCGCTCGCATGAGCGCGGCGCCTCGCTACGACCTCGTCGTGATCGGCGGGGGCATCAACGGCGCGGGCATCGCCCGCGACGCCGCCGGCCGCGGGCTGTCGACGCTGCTCTGCGAACAGGCGGATCTCGGTTCGGCGACGTCCTCGGCGTCGAGCAAGCTCGTACACGGCGGGCTGCGGTACCTTGAGTACTACGAGTTCCGACTGGTGGCCGAGGCGCTGGCCGAACGCGAGACGCTGCTTGCGATCGCCCCCCACGTCGTCTGGCCGCTCGAGTTCGTGCTCCCCCACGAGCGGCACCTGCGGCCCGCCTGGATGATCCGACTCGGCCTCTTCCTGTACGACAATCTGGCGTGGCGGCCCTTTGCGCACGGTCACCGCTCGACGCTGCCGAAGTCGCGCTCGGTCCGCCTCACCCCCAAGTGCTACGGCGCCGGCCTCAAGCCGGGCTTCGAGCGCGGCTTCGCCTACTTCGATGCCTGGGTCGACGACGCGCGGCTGGTCGTCCTGAACGCGCGCGCCGCGGCCGACAAGGGTGCGACGGTCCTGCCGCGCATGCGCTGCTCCGGTGCCCTGCGCAGCGGCGGGCACTGGCGCGTGACGCTGCGCGACACACGCAGCGGGCGCGAGCGGATCGTCGAAGCGCGCGCGCTGGTGAACGCGGCCGGCCCCTGGGTGAAGAGCGTGCTCGACCGCGAGATTGCAATGCCTGCCCCCTACGGTGTCCGTCTGGTCCGCGGCAGCCACATCGTCGTGCCGCGGATGTACGCCGGCGATCACGCGTATATCCTGCAGAATCCCGACCGGCGCGTCGTGTTCCTGCTGCCGTTCGAGCGCGACTTTACGGCGATTGGAACGACCGAGGTGCCGATGGACGATCCCGAAGAGGGAGCGACGTGCACGCGGGCCGAGACCGAGTATCTGTGCGCGGCGGTCAATCGCTATGCCGTCCGGCCGGTTGCGCCGGGCGACGTCGTCGCCACCTGGAGCGGCGTGCGCCCGCTCTTCGACGACGGCCGTGGCAACGTTTCCTCGGTCACGCGCGACTACGTCCTGCACGTCGACGCCGCGGGAGCGCCGCTGGTCTCGGTATTCGGCGGCAAGATCACGACGTACCGGAAGCTCGCCGAGGCAGTGCTCGACCGGCTCGCGCCGGCACTCGGGGAGCGGCCGTCATGGACCGCGAACGAGCCGCTCCCAGGCGGGGATTTCGACGGCGCGAGCTTCGAAGAGCTGACGGCAGCGTACCAGACCCGTTATCCTCGTCTGCAGCCAACTTGGCTGGAGGGCCTGCTCCGCCGGCACGGGACGATCGGCGCCGCGATCCTCGGCGATGCGCGCACCGAGGCCGATCTCGGCCGGCACTTCGGCGGCGGGCTCTACGAGCGCGAGGTGCGGCACCTGGTTGATCGCGAGTGGGCCGTCGCCGCCGAGGACGTGCTCTGGCGTCGCACCAAGTTCGGACTGCGCACGAGTGCCGCCGGGCAGGCGGCGCTGGCCGATTTCATGGGGATGCAGGCATGAGCACCGCTCCATTGCAGTTCTGGTTCGAGTTCGCGAGCACCTATTCCTACCCCGCGGCGATGCGCATCGAGCGCCTGGCACGCGCGGCCGGCGTGACGATCGTCTGGGAACCATTTCTACTCGGGCCGATTTTTGCCGAGCAGGGCTGGAAGGATTCGCCGTTCAACATCTACCCGGCCAAGGGGCGGTACATGTGGCGCGATGTCGAGCGGCTCTGCACGCGCGACGGCCTCGACTTTCGGCGCCCGGCGGTCTTTCCGCAGAACTCGCTGCTCGCCGCGCGCGTCGCCTGCGTTGCAAAGGGGAAGCATGGTTGCCCGCCTACGTCCGCGCGGTCTACACGGCGAACTTCGCCGAGGGCGCGGATATCGCCCGCCCGGATACGATCGCGGCGTGCCTCGAGCGCGCCGGGCAGGGCGCCGCGGAATGGCTCGAGCGCGCGCAAGCGTCGGAGAACAAGCCGCTGCTGCGGCGCCAGACCGAGCGCGCAGCCGGCCTCGGGATCTTCGGCGCGCCGAGCTTCGCCGTCGGCCAGGAGCTCTTTTGGGGCAACGACCGGCTCGAGGACGCGTTCGCCTGGCAGCGGGCGCACCCGTGAGGCCGCTCGCCGAGATGGCGCATGCCGTCGCTCGCGCGCTGCGCGGCGTGCTCTTCGATATTGACGACACGCTGACGACCGAGGGCGTGCTGACCGCACCCGCGTTTGCCGCCCTCGAGCGGCTGCACGACGCGGGCCTGGTCGTGGTGCCCATCACGGGCCGGCCGGCCGGCTGGTGCGACCACATCGGTCGCATGTGGCCGGTCGACGCGGTGGTGGGCGAGAACGGGGCCTTCTACTTCGCCTACGACCGCGTAGCGCACAAGCTGGTCAAGCGCTTCCGTGACGACACGACGACCCGGGCGGCGCAGCGCATGCGGCTCGCCGCCGTACGTGAGCGCGTCCTGGCGGAGGTTCCGGGGGCCGCCCTCGCATCCGACCAGCAGTATCGCGAGACCGACCTCGCGATCGACTATTGCGAGGACGTGCCACGACTGCCCGAGCGCGAGGTCGATCGCGTAGTCTCGATCATGCGCACCGCTGGGATGACCGTCAAGGTCAGTTCGATCCACGTCAACGGCTGGTTCGGCACATACGACAAGCTCGCGATGACCCGAATCCTCGCGCGGGAGCATCTCGGAATCGCGCTCGAATCCGAGCGCGACCGGTTCGTGTTCGTCGGCGACTCGCCGAACGACGCGCCGATGTTCGCCTTCTTCCCGAACGCAGTCGGGGTGGCCAACGTGCGCGCGTGCGCCGGACGCCTCGAGCACGCGCCCGCCTTCGTCACGCGGGCGTCGAGCGGTGCCGGGTTCGTCGAGCTCGCCGAGTTCGTGCTGGCCGCGCGCGAGGCCTGACGAGGGCGCAACGCCCCGACCCCGAGGACGCCCGGTGGAATAATGGCAGAGCTACGCGGATACTGCTCAAGCTCTGGTGGAGGCAGTCGCGACGCGGTTTCCACCCGCCGCGATTTGACAATCTTTTACTTTCGCGGGCACTGACCTCTGCTAGCGTGTGAGTCGCTCCGGCGGATCGGTCGATGGGGCGCCGGAGCCCCGACGGCACCGCCATGTCGCGGTGACCGGCAACAACAACCACACCCTGCTGCGCGAGCCTCCACCGAGCAAGCAACGAGACCCGCGATCTGGGGAGGGCTACGGATGGCGCCCTGGCTTCGCTTGGCCGCCGCAGCCGCGGTGCTCTGCGCCTCGCCGGCGTTCGCCCAGATCGTGCCCGACGGCGGCACGGTCACGTCGGTAACGACCGCGGCGAGCGGCAAGGTCACCGTCAAGATCGCGCCGGCCGTGCGCGACGGCGTCAGCCACAACACCTACACGCAGTTCAGCGTCGGCCGGCCCGGTGTCGATCTCAGCAACGTCGGCATCGGCGCGCGCACCATTGTCAACCAGGTCACCGGCGTCGATCCGAGCCGGGTCGAGGGCCCGCTCGCGGTGATTGGCGCGCCGGCGCACGTGATCTTGGCGAACCCGAACGGGGTGACGGTTGACGGGGGCTCCTTCATCAGTTCCGGGCGCGTCGCGCTCGCGACTGGCATCGTTTCGTTCGTCGACCGAATGCTTACGCCGATCACCACCCAGCGCAACGTCGTCCTCACCACCAGCCAGGGCGAGATCCGCATCGAGGGCGGGGTCTCACGGGTGCGTTCAGTCATCTCGAGCTGATCGCAAGATCGATCCGCGTCGACGGCCCCGTGAGCACGACGAGCCCGGCGCTCGTCCCCGAAGTTCGCCTGAGCGCGGGCGCGAGCCGTGCGGAGTTCGACTCTTCGGTGTTTCCCGCCAATACGCTCGGGCAGTGGTCCGCGATCGCGCCCGAGCCGGGCGCAAGCCCTGACGCCGTCCTGATCGATATCACGCCGCTCGCCAACGTCAATGCCGGCGCGATCCGGATTGCCGTGACCGACGCCGGGGCCGGCGTGCGCCACGCCGGCCGCATTGCGGCGGCCGCGGGCGACTTCACCCTCGCCGCGGATGGCACGATCGCGATCCAAGGCGGGCGCGTCCACGCTGCGCGGGACGCGATCGTGAGCGCACGGCAGCTCGAAGCCGGCCCGGGCGCGAGCGGTGCGGCGTACGCGATCACCGCGCATCGTCACGTCGACCTCGGCGTCGGCGGTGCGACGCTCCGCGGCGGTGCGATCTCGGCCGGCACCGCAGCAGTGGGCGGCGACGTATCGATCGGTATCGAAGGCTTCACCGCGGTCGCGCCCTTCGTCCTCACCGGGCGCGAGGCCGCGGACGGCTACGAGCGCCTCACGGTCACCGCGCGCGGTGGCGGGTTCGGCGTGTTCGGCGCTGACCAGGACGTGCTCGTCGCCGGCGCGACGATAAGCGCGGACCAGCGTGCCCGGCTCTTTGCGCGCGACTTCGCCCTCGAGAGCCCGCTCGCCGCGAACGGCACGCGGCAGTCCACGAGTCTCGCCGCGGGCCGTGTCGACGGCGTGTTCACCGGTGCCGCGCGGATCACCGGTGCCGCGGTGCAGGGCAACGCCGGCGTATTGATCGATGCCGACGCGATCGAGGCGGCCGCCGCCGGAAGCGGCGTGACACTCGCGCCGGCTGCGGTGATCGCAGACGCCGGCGATGCAGCGCTCTTCGCGAGTGGGGCGATCCGCATCGCCGGTGCCGACGTGCTTGCCCAGCGCCACCTTTCGATCGAGAGCGCCGAAGTCGCGTTCGGCGCCGCGAGCGCAGGTGAGGGGCTGCACGGCAGCCGGGTCACCGCCGCCACCGGAGCGCTGGTAGTCTCGGCGCTCGCCGGCGACATCGTCAACGAGTCCAGTCTGCTGCAAGGCGCCGCGCGCGACCCCGCCGATCCGGGCTCGCTCGGCGGTGTGACGCTGCAGGCGGCCGGCAGCATCGTCAATCGCTCACTCGCCGCGAGCCCGCTCGCGATTGTGTTCTCGCAGCAGGATGCGCTGTACGCGAACGCGGGCGGTGACCTCGTGAACGATACCGGGCGGCTGATTGCCAACGGTGACGTCACGCTCGTCGCGGGCGGTCGGTTCGACAACGTGATCGCCCAGACGCAGCCCGCGCACGCCGGCCAGCGCATCGAGCACTCGTCGCGCGGCGGCTGGCAGCTGTTCCGCCGCGAGCGGACGAGCGGCTACTCCATCGAGTACGGGGAGCTGCTGATCTCCGGGCAGCTCGCGTACGTCGTGGCCGACGGCAGCGTCACGATCGACGCGGCGGGCGTCACGAACCGCGGCGGCGAGGTCGACGCCAATCGCGGCGATATCGTCGTCCGGACCGGACGGCTCGAGAACCAGGCACTCGTGACCGGCCGGGCGCAGTTCGAACGGACTTGCGCGTGGTTCTGCCGCGACCGGGGGTACTCGACCCTGACCCTCAACGGCGGCAGCTTCGCCGCCGCGGCGAACATGCTGATCGAGGCGAGCGGCGGCGTATTCAACGCTGCGGGTCGGTTTTTCGCCCTCGGCGATCTCACGGTCGTTGCGCCCACGGTGGAAACGACCGGCGTGACACTCTACCGATACCTCGAGCGGCCGTCCGGTTTCAACTCGCTCCTCGGCATGGATCAGGGTCGGCTGCGCGGCTTCGACCGGGGGGCGCCTTCATCGCGAGCCTGGGTCGGCTGACGCTCGACACCGCTTCCCCGGTACACATCGATCGCGGCGTGCTGCAGGGCGGTGCGGGCGTCGAAACTCCTGCGGGGCAGGACATCGTGGCGCGACCGGCCGCGGAACCGCTCGGCGACATACGCCACATCGGCCTCGCGCGATCCTTGCTCTTCTGAGCCCGCGAGCCATGCGACGCGCGGTCGTGATGACGTTCCTCGCCGTCGCGGCTGCGCCCTCGGCGGGCCAGGTCGATCCCGGCCAGCGCCTGCTCGAGGAGCTGCAGCAGCGCCAGCTCGAGCGCGAGGAGCGGCGTCCGCCCGGCACGATCGAGCTCAAGCCGGAGGCGCGTCCCGCGCCTGCGCCCGAGGACGCTGTCTGCTTCGACATCGATCGCATCGAGCTCGAGGGCGCGACGCTCGTCGACGCCGATGCGCGCGACGCCCTCCTGGCACGCTACACCGGCAAGTGCCTCGGACGCGCTGAGATCAACGCTCTGCTCGCGGCGCTCACGGGAGCCTACGTCGAGCGCGGCTTCGTCACGACGCGAGTCTATATTCCGCCGCAGAATCTTTCGTCGCGCGTGCTGAAGCTGCTGGTCATCGAAGGCCGCATCGAGCGGCTGTACATGAACCAGGACGCCGACGCCGATCGCCGACGGGCCTGGGCCGCGTTCCCGTCCGGACCCGGCGACCCGCTGCGGCTGCAGGATCTCGAGCAGGGATTGGAACAGCTGAATCGCGTGCCATCCGCGCGTGCCACTGTCCGGCTGCAGCCGGGCACGGCACCTGGCGGCACCGTCGTCGCGGTCGAAGACCGGTCCGAGGACCGCTTCCGCGGTTTCCTTGGCTACGACAACTACGGACAAAGGCGTACCGGCCGGCAGCGCTTCAATCTAGGTATCGAGGCCGACAACGTGCTAGCGCTCAACGATACCTGGGCCATCGTGTACGCAGGCAGCCTGGACACGAACGCAGTCGCCGGGACCGGCAGCGTCGGCCTCGGCAACTGGACCGTCGGCGTCTTGGCATCGTACTCCGAGTCTCTCGACAGGCTGACGGCGGACGTCGAGCTTTTCGCACGCAACACCGTGGCCGGCGTCCTGGTCGAGCGGCTGCTTGCGCGCACGGCGACTGCGAAGGCGAGCGTCGCATTCCTCCTGGATCGCAAGTGGTCGCGCCGGTACGTGAACGACGTCGAGCTGATCCCGCAGGATCTCACGGTGGCGCGGCTCGGGCCGCGTGCCCAGGTGCGGTACGCGCAGGGGCTCCTTTTCCTCGACGGTGCGCTCTCGGCGGGCCTGACTGCGCTGGGCGCGACACGCGACCCGGAGCCGCTGCCGCCCGATGCGCCGGTGGCGCAGTTCGCCAAGTTTGAGGCCGGAGCGACGTGGCTCGGCCGGCTCGAATCAGCCACGCTGCGTGCTTCGATCCGGGGGCAGTATTCGCTCGACCCGCTGTACGGCTCCGAGCAGATCGTGTTGGGCGGGGCGAACTCCGTGCGCGGCTTCGCCGAGGCGATCGCATTCGGCGACAGCGGATGGTTCACGCGCAACGAGCTCGTTCTGATCCTCCGCCAGGGTGCGCTCGAGCTCGCCGGTGCCGACTGGTCGCGCACCGTGCAGCCCTACGTGTTCCTCGACGGCGGCCAGGTGTTCCTGCGGACCGGCCGCTTCGACCGCGCGCTCGCCGGGGCGGGCGCAGGGCTGCGCTTCGCGCGCCGGCCGCTGTCCTTCGATGTCACGCTGGCCTATCCTTTCCTCCGCAACGATCTGCCGACGCAGGCGTTCAGCTTCCGGGTTGCGCTGCAACTATGGTGACTTCGATCCATCGACTTATTCCCGGCCTCGTGCTGCTGGCCGCCGCGCTGTCCGCCGCCCATGCGCAGGACACTGCGAAGCCTGTCGCGACGGTAAACGGCAGGCCGGTCTCGCAGGCCGCGTTCGACCAGGCGCTCGCGCGCGCGTTGAACCAGGGCGGGGTGGACACGCCGGCGCTGCGTGCGGCGGTGAAGAGCCAGCTGATCGCGCGCGAGCTCTTCGCGCAGGAGGCGAAGAAGCGCCAGCTCGATCGTGATCCGGCGGTCGCGGCCGCGGTCGAAGAAGCGCGCATCAACGCGATGGTGGCGCGCTACCTCAACGAGGCGATCAGACCGAAGCCGGTCACCGAGGAGGACGTGCGCGCCCAGTACGAGCGGATCAAGGCGACGCTCGGTCCCGAGGAGTACAAGCTGCGCCTGATCGTGTCGCGCGACCGCGCGCGTGCCGACGAAGCGCTGGCGGGGGCGCGGCTGGGGCGCTCGTTCGCCGCGCTCGCGCAGCAGTACTCCGTCGCGCCCTCGGCGCGCCGCGGTGGCGAGCTCGACTGGGTGTCGTTCCGCTCGCCCGCGACCGAAGGCCGGACGAACGGACTGCCGCTCGTCGTTGCGCAGGCGGTGGAGAAGATGAGGCAGGGCGACGTGAGCGAGGTCCTGCCGCTCAACGACCAGTGGCTGATCGTGCGGCTCGAGGAACGCCGCCCTACGGTAGTGCCGACTTTCGAGCAAGCGCGGGCCGCGCTGCGCAACATGCTCGCGGCACGCGAGCTGGAGCGCGCGACGACCGAGCTCGTCGGCGCGCTGGTGAAGGAAGCGCAGATCGCGCAGTGACCGCAGCCCGCGTTCGCTCTGTCGGACCCACGCCTGCCGAAGCGCGTCGTACCCTGCCCGGGCGTCGGTCACACCCGCCTGCTGCGGGCTGATGCGGCAGCCGCAGGGCGATCCGCCTAGGCTTCCGGATTGCCCGGCCGGTCCGGCGCGGGCAGGCGCGAAAAGATGGCGAAGGTGCCGAGCGCCTTCGCGACGAGCGTGCGCCCGCGGCGGAGCTCGGACTCGATGACCGCGACCCGGCGCCCACGCTGCACCACGCGCGTCGTGCAGACGAGCCGGCCGTCGGCGACCGGCTTCAGATAGTTGATCTTGATCTCGATCGTGGCGCAGGACTCGCCCTTGTCGAGCAGCGTGTACAGGGCATCGCCCATGTTGGTGTCCATCACCGAGAACATCACCCCGCCGTGCAGGACGCGATGCGGGTTCAGCAGCTCGGGCCGCACGGCGAAATGGCATCGGCTCCGGCCCGCCGCGCTGCGCGCGCCGGTGAGGCCGAGCAGCTCACCGAAAGGGTTGTGCGCAGTGCGTCTGCTCAAAGCATGCGCTCCCGCGCGAGCTGCTCGCGCAGCAGGCCTTTCTGAACCTTGCCCATGGCATTGCGCGGCAGCTCGTCCACGAAACGCACCAGCTTGGGCACCTTGTATCCGGCGATCTCTGCCTTCACGCGCGCGATCACGTCGGCCTCGGTGAGCGCCGCCTCGTCTTGCCTGACGACGGCCGCGGTGACGGCCTCGCCGAAGTCGGGATGCGGGATCCCGACCACCGCCGACTCGACCACGCCGGGAATCGCGTCGATGACGAGCTCGATCTCTTTCGGGTAGACATTGTAGCCGCCCGAGATGATCAAATCCTTGGCGCGGCCCACGATCGAGAGATACCCGTCCTCGCTCCACTGGCCGACGTCGCCGGTCTTGAACCAGGCGTCGGCGGTGAACTCCTCGCGCGTCTTTTCCGGCATGCGCCAGTAGCCGGCGAACACGTTCGGCCCGCGGATCTGGACCGCGCCGGGCTCGCCCGCGCCGAGCGGGCGGTCGTAAGCGCCGACCACGCGCACCGAGACCCCGGGCAGCGGGAAGCCGACCGTGCCGCCGCGGCGCTCGCCCTCGTAGGGGTTCGACGTGATCATCCCGGCCTCTGACATGCCGTAGCGCTCGAGGATCGTGTGGGCGGTGCGCGATTGCCACTCGGCGAACGTGTCGAGCAGCAGCGGCGCCGAGCCCGACACGAACAGGCGCATGCCTTGCGCCGCTTCGCGCGAAAGCCCCGGCTCGGCGAGCAGGCGCACGTAGAACGTCGGCACGCCCATCAGCGCGGTGGCGCGCGGCATCGCGCCGAGCACCGCTTTCGGATCGAACCTGCGCTGGAAGAGTAGCCGTGCGCCCGCGAGCAGGACCGGGTGCACGGCGACGAAGAGGCCGTGCACGTGGAACACCGGCAGCGCGTGGATCAGCACGTCTCGCTCGGTGAACCGCCAGTAGTCCTTCAGCGCCGCGGCGTTGGATGTCAGGTTGCCGTGGGTGACCATCGCCCCCTTGGAGCGTCCGGTCGTGCCCGACGTATAGATGATCACCGCGAGCCCGTCCGCGGACATCGGCGCGTCCCGGAACTCCTCCGCCGCTTCGCGCACGCCGTCCGTCAGGGTGCCGCCGCCGTCGCCGCCGAGCGTGAGCAGGTGCAGGACGCCTGCCCTCCGGGCGAGCCCGGCGTAGCCCTCGGCGCGGGCGGGATCGCACACGAACACGGCCGGTTCGGCGTCTTCGAGAAAGTACGCGATCTCGCCTTTCTGGTAGGCCGTGTTCAGCGGCAGATAAGCGAACCCGGCGCGCAGCGCGCCCAGGTACAAGAACAGGCCCTGGGGCGACTTCTCGATCTGCGCCGCGACTCGGTCGCCGCGGCCGAGCCCGAGGCCCGTCAGGAAGGAGGCGACGCGGGCGGTCTCGCGATCGAGCTCGGCATAGGTCCACACGGTGCCGCGCTCGTCCTCGAGAAAGATCTCGCTGCGGCGGACCGCGAACGCGCCCGCGAAGCACGTGTACGCATTCATCCGGCAAATGATGGCACAGGCGGCGCGGGGCGCGCTAACCCCGCCCCAGCATGCGATTCGGCCGCCACGGCGCGATGTCGGCAAAGGCGGCGAGGATGGCGATCGACAGGAACATGATCGGCTCGAAGTCGTTCGCCTCCGGCACCGGCGTCAGCATCGGCATCACCAGAGGGATGATGGCGACCGGCGGCAGGAAGCAGCCCGCGAGCCGATCCGGTCGCGAGCGTTGCGGGCACACCGCGCTTGGGCATCTCCGGCACGCCCGACTTGCCGGTCGCCGCCGGGGTCGGACCCGGCGCGTGGGCGCCCCGGTATTGCGGGCCCGTTCCGCACCGGGACCACTCGGGGAGCCGTCATGCCGGCTCGCGTTTCGCGCCCCCTCCGGCGCGATCCGCGAGGTATGCGAGCGCGGCCTGCACGCCGCCCTGCCGATGCGGGATGCCGGCGAGCGCGAGCCCCATCTCCACTCCGGCGAGCGTGCCCGCTAGCGCGAGGTCGTTGAAATCGCCGAGGTGACCGATCCGGAACACCTTGCCCGCGAGCTTGCCGAGGCCGGTGCCGAGCGACATGTCGTACGCGTCCAGGATCGCTTTGCGCAGATGATCCGCGTCGTGGCCCGCCGGCAGCATGACCGCGGTCAATGCGCTCGAATACTCCTCGGGCACGGCGCACAGGACCTCCAGCCCCCACGCGCGCACCGCGCGCCGCGTCGCCTCGGCGTGGCGGTCGTGGCGCGCGAAGACGTTCTCCAGTCCCTCCTCCGCCAGCATGCGGAGCGCTTCGCGCAACCCGTACAGCAGGTTCGTGGCAGGCGTATAGGGAAGTAGCCGGCCGCGTTGGCGGCGAGCATTTCCTCCCAGCCCCAGTAGGACTTCGGGAGCTTCGCGCTCGCGGCGGCGTTGCGCGCCTTCTCGCTGACGGCGTTGAACGAGAGGCCCGGCGGGAGCATCAGCCCCTTCTGCGAACCCGCCACGGTCACATCGACGCCCCACTCGTCGTGCCGGTAGTCGATCGACGCGAGCGAGGAGATGGTGTCGACGAGGAGCAGCGCCGGATGACCGACGGCGTCCATGGCCTGGCGCACGAGCCGGATGCGGCTCGTGACGCCGGTCGAGGTCTCGTTGTGAACGACGCACACCGCCTTGATCGCGCGTGCCCTGTCCGTCGCGAGCCGAGCCTCGAGCGCGGCCGCGTCGGCGCCGCGGCGCCAGTCGGTCGGGATGAACTCCGTTGCGAGGCCGAGGCGCGCGGACATGCGCTGCCACAGCGTGGCGAAATGGCCCGTCTCGAACATCACGACCCGGTCGCCGGGCGAGAGCGTATTGACGAGCGCCGCCTCCCACGCGCCGGTGCCCGAGGCCGGGTAGATCACGATCGGCTCGACGGTCTTGAACACCTGCTTCAGGCCGGCGAGAATCTCGTGCGCCATGCGGCCGAACTCCGGGCCGCGATGGTCCATCGTCGGCATGTCGATCGCGCGCAGGACCCGGTCCGGCACGTTGGTCGGACCCGGGATCTGGAGAAAGTGACGTCCGCTCCTGTGGGCCATGCCGACGATGGACCATCGTGCCGTTCAGTCCGCCATGCTAGAGGTGCCGCCGTACGGCTGGCAAATGGTTTCTCGCCCCGCACCTACTGCAAAGCAGTGCGGCGCGCAGGATCCGACGGCCGCGCGTAGGCTTCCCGCGAAAGGTTTGGCGGGCAGCGAAGGGGTTTTGTATCATGGTCTCCGGTTCGGCTGGAGACAGGGATGCGCGCGCCGCCGGGGCGCGGGCGAGTGCGGATGCCGCTTTCGATCGACGTCGTCTCGGACGTGGTCTGCCCATGGTGCTTCATCGGCAAGCGCCGTCTCGCGGCTGCGCTCGAGCTGTACGCGCAGGAGCGGCCCGAGGCGCCCCTCCCGCAGGTGACGTGGCGCCCGTTCCAGCTCAACCCGCAGCTGGACGAAGCCGGGATGCCACGCGCGGAGTACGTGCAACGCAAATTCGGGCGCAGCGGCGCCGAAGTCTATGCGCGTGTCGCCCAGGTGGGGAGGTCCGTCGGGATCGACTTCGCGTTCGAACGCATCGCACGCCAGCCGAACACGCTGCTCGCGCACGCGCTGATCGCGCTCGCCGCCGAGCACGGACGCCAGGAGGAGATCGTCGAGGCGCTGTTCCGCGCCTACTTCCTGGAAGGGCGCGATCTGACGGCCGCGGCGGTGCTGACCGAGGTGGCGCTCGGTTCCGGGCTGCCGGCGACGGCGGTGGAAGCGTGTCTCGCGAATCCCGGAAGCGCGCGCGCTCATGGCGGCCGAGGATGCGCGGGCGCGCGAGCTCGGTGTCCAGGGCGTGCCGTTCTTCATCTTCAACCGCCAGTATGCCGTGTCCGGCGCGCACGAGCCGGAGATCCTGCTGCAGGCGATGCTGCAGGCCGAGCGTGCGGCGGCGGAGTCCAGCTGAGCACCGTGCCCCGCGCCGGAAGGGCCGAACCGCGCGCCCGCGGACGGGTGCCGCGCCCCGCATCATGAGCTTCGCCAGCGCGGCTGCGCCGCGAGGTCGAGGGCGAGGTGTTGTTCGACGCCGCGAGCCGCGGACGCTACGCGACCGATGCGTCGATCTATCAGATCGAACCGGTCGGGGTGGTCATTCCTCGGACCGAGGACGCGGCGCGCGTCGCGCTCGCCGCCGAGGCGGGCGTACCAATCCTACCGCGCGGCGCCGGCACGTCGCAGTGCGGCCAGACGGTCGGCGCGGCGCTGGTGATCGACAACTCGAAGCATCTCGACAAGGTGCTCGAGCTCGATGTCGGGCGGCGCGAGGCGGTGGTCCAGCCTGGCCTGGTCCTCGATCAGCTCAGCGCGCGCCTGCGGCCGCACAGCCTGTGGTTCCCGGTCGACGTCTCGACCCCGGCGCAAGCGACGCTCGGCGGCATGGCCGGCAACAACTCGTGCGGCGCGCGCTCGATCCGCTACGGCAACATGGTGCACAACGTCCTCGGCATCGAGGCGTGGCTCGCGACCGGCGAGGTCCTTGCGTTCGGGCCGGTCGGCAGCGCCGGTGGCGCGGATCCCGGCCGCGCTCTCGCCGCGCGCATCGACGCGATCGTGCGTCGTGAGGCGGCCGAGATCCGCGCGCGCTGGCCGACCGTGCTGCGCCGCGCGGTGCCGCTCGAGCACCTCGTCGAGTACACCGACCGACTGACGAAGGTCTTCGAGAAGCACAGCACGCGCGGCACGTGGTACGCGCACGCGTCGGTGGGCACGCTGCACGTCCGGCCGGTCCTGAACATGAAGGCGGACGGCGCCCGCAAGATGCGCGCGATCGCCGAGGAAGCCTGCGCGATGGTGCGCGAGTTCAAGGGCGCCGCCTTCTCGGGCGAGCACGGCGACGGGCTGGTGCGCTCGGAGTGGATCGAGCCGATCCTCGGGCCGCGGATCGTGCGCGCGCTGGAGGACATCAAGGCCGTGCTCGACCCGAAGGGACTCATGAATCCCGGAAAGATCGTTCGGCCGACGCGCATGGACGATGCCGCGCTCTTGCGCTTCAAGCCCGGCTACGCCACGCAGCGCGTCAACCCCGCCCTCGACTGGTCGGAGTGGGGGCCGAACGAGGGCGGAGCCGGCTTCGCGGCCGCAGTCGAGATGTGCAACAACAACGGGCACTGCCGCAAGTTCGACGCCGGCACGATGTGCCCGTCGTTCCGCGCCACCGGCGACGAGCGGCACCTCACGCGCGGCCGTGCGAACACGCTGCGCCTCGCGCTGTCCGGCCAGCTCGGCCCGGGCGCGCTCGTGTCCGGGGAGCTGTACGCGGCGATGGATCTGTGTGTCGGCTGCAAGGGCTGCAAGCGCGAGTGTCCGACCGGCGTCGACATGGCGCGCATGAAGGTCGAGTTCCTTCACCACTACCACGGCCGGCACGGATACCGCGCGCGCGACCGCGGCGCGGCCGGGGAGCGCGACGTCGTGCTGCTGGTGGACACGTTCACCAATGCGTTCGAGCCCGAGAACGCGCGTGCCGCCGTGCGCGTGCTCGAGGTCGAGGTCGTGGAGCCGAGCTGCTGCGGCATGGCGGGCGCGTTCGGTTACGACGCGTCGCACTACGACGTGTCGCTGCGCATGGCCGAGGCGAGCCTGCTACCTGCCGTGCGTGCCGTCGCGCCGGACACGCTTGTCGTCGCCGATGGCACGAGCTGCCGGCACCAGATTCGGGACTTCAGCGCGCGCGAAGCGCAGCATGTTGCGCGCGTGCTCGAGCGGGCGCTCGCCTGAGCGGCGCCGGCGCGAAGCACACGGCAACGGCCAATCGTGCCCGGCGACTACGGCGTACTCATCGTGCTCGCACCCATCGCGCTCGCCGGCGCGCTCGTGCTCGGACTGACCGGATTCGGTTCGGCGCTGGTCACGGTACCGCTCGCGTCCCACTTTCTCCCGCTGCCCTTCGTGCTGGCGGTTTTCGCGGTGGCGGATCTCACCAGCGTCGTGCGGCTCGGATTGCAGCGGCCGCAGGAGGTCGTGTGGCCGGAATGGCTGCGCATGGCGCCGATGATCGTCCTCGGAATTGCGCTCGGCTCGACGCTGCTCCTCAACCTGCCGCGCACGGCAGGCACGCTCGCCCTCGGCGGGTTCGTCGTGCTCTATTCCGTCTACAGCCTGATGCGGCGCGGTCCGCCCGGCAGGGTCGCACGCGGCTGGTCGTACGCCGCCGGGCTCGCCGGGGGACTGTCGGGATCGCTGTTCGGCGCTGGCGGGCCGCCCTACGCCATCTACCTCGCGAGCCGCGGTCTCGACCACACCGCGTTCCGCGCGACGCTCGCCGCGGTCTCGATCGTGAGCATCGGGACGCGGCTTCTCGCCTACCTGGTCGCGGGGCTGCTCGCGCAGGACGGGCTGTGGTACGCGATCGCGGCCGCCGTTCCGGGCGCGCTGCTTGGACTCACCCTCGCCTCGCGCGTCTCCCCGCGCATCTCGCGCACCGCACTCGCGCGCGCGGTCGCGCTTACGCTGCTCGCGAGCGGCTTATCGCTGCTCGTGCGGGCGCTCCGCTGAGCAGATCATCCCGCGCCGGCCGCGGGGACGGCCGATCCGGACCGCGGTCCCGCGGTGCGCTGCGGCTAGGCGGGCTCGTCGGGGTCGAGCTGCCGCTCGAGCCAGCTGATCTGATCCTTGAGCAGCAGCTTGCGCCGCTTCAGGCGCTGGAGTTGCACTTGATCGTAGTTGCGCTGGTCGCCGAGACGCTTGATCACATCGTCGAGATCCCGGTGCTCGACGCTCAGCTGCACGATGCGCTGCTCGAGCTGATTGCGCTCAACGGCATGTTGCTGCATGGCACGTCCTCCTCCGTCAGCTGCACCCGGTTGTCGATCGGCGGCAGGGCTCGGCGTCCTGTGCAGGCGCGGAAACGAAAGCGGCCGCGCGAGCGGCCGCTCTTCACTGTCGTAGGGGATTCCTTCGTCGGCACCCACGGATCGTCCCCTTCTGCGGACTCAGCCTTTCCCCGATCACCGTGATTATTCTAAGCGCCGCCGGTAGGCCCAGGTGATAAGAATTGCACCGGCGGCCAGCATGGGCAGGGAGAGCCACTGGCCCATGGTCAGCCCAAGCGCGAGGAAGCCAAGAAAATCATCGGGTTCACGAAAGAACTCGGCCGCGAACCGCAACACCCCGTAGCCGGCCAGGAACACCCCCGAGGCGGCCCCCCACCGGCCGCGGGCGGGCCGCGAACAGCCACAGCAGGGCAAACAGCGCCACCCCCTCGAGGGCGAACTGGTAGAGCTGCGAAGGATGGCGTGGAAGCGGCCCCGCGCCAGAGGCCGCAAACACCATCCCCCACGGCACGTCGGTGACGCGGCCGTAGAGCTCGCCGTTGATGAAGTTGCCGAGGCGTCCGGCCGCCAGCCCGAGCGGGATCAGCGGCGCGACGAAATCCGCGGTCTCGAGCCAGGCGAGGCGGTGCTTGCGCGCGACGAACCACATCGCGACGAGCACGCCGAGGAATCCGCCGTGAAACGCCATGCCGCCCTGCCAGACGGCGAGAATCTCCAGCGGATGCTGCAGGTAGTAGCCCGGCTTGTAGAACAGCGCGTAGCCGAGCCTGCCGCCGAGCACCACGCCGAGCACGACGTAGAAGAGCAGATCGTCGAGGACGGCCACCGTGACGCGTCCGGTGCGGCCGTGGGCGATTCGCCAGCGGCCGAGCGCGTAGGCGATCGCGAACCCGACGAGATACATGAGCCCGTACCAGCGGACCGCGAGCGGGCCGATCTGGAAAGCAATAGGGTCGAAGTTGGGGTGGACGAGCATTCTTTCGGGGGCGCTACGAGGGGGCGGAGCCCCCTCGTATGATCGAGCGGTCGAAGTTGGGGTGGACGAGCATTCTTTCGGGGGCGCTACGAGGGGGCGGAGCCCCTCGTATGATCGAGCGGTCGAAGTTGGGGTGGACGAGCATTCTTTCGGGGGTGCGACGGGAGGGCGCGCTCGCCTGGTACGCCAATCCCGTGATCCGCCGGCTGCGGCCGGGTGAGCGAAGTCGATCGGGCGCCGAGGCTCGGGGCGCCGTCGCGCGCCGCCTATGACGATCGTCGGCGCGGACAGCCGGATTGCACCGACGCGCGGCCGCGCCGAACGCGAGTCGATGCAGGTGCCGATCGGGTCCGGTCCATCGCACGAAAGGTTCGACGTCGCCCATGCGGGTCCGATGCTCCCTTGCGGTGGTCCTCGTGCCCCGCGCGCTCGCGCGCATGTCGCCGTTTCGCCGCGGGAGGAGCGCGGAGTCTAGCAAGTAGCGGTGGCGCCGGCGCGGCTGCAGGCACGCGCTCGCGCCGCGCCGGGCGGGCTAGAATCTGCGCCGTCCCGCGCACTCCACGAATCGCCAACAGGAGGAACCATGGCAACCACGCCGAAGGCCGCAGCCGCTGCTTCGCCCAACCGGCGCAGCCGCACGATCACGCAGGGAATCGCCCGCTCGCCGAACCGCGCGATGCTGCGCGCGGTGGGCTTCGGCAACGGCGATTTCGAGAAGCCGATCGTCGGCGTCGCAAACGGCCACTCGACCCTCAATCCCTGCAATGCCGGAATCCAGCCGCTCGTCGACCGGGCGATCGCCGCGATCAAGGAGGCGGGGGGTATGCCGCAGGTGTTCGGCTTCCCGACCGTCACCGACGGCATCGGCATGGGCACCGAGGCGATGAAATACTCGCTCGTCTCGCGTGAGGTGATCGCCGACGCGGTCGAGACGTCGGTGAACGGGCAGCTGATGGACGGCGTGCTGGCGGTCGGCGGGTGCGACAAGAACATGCCCGGCTGCATGATGGCCATGGCGCGCATCAATGTGCCGGGAATCTACGTCTACGCCGGAACGATCAAGCCGGGCAAGTGGAAGGGGCAGGATCTCACCATCGTCTCGGCGTTCGAGGCGGTCGGCGCGTTTGCCGCCGGCAAGATGAGCCAGGAGGATCTCGACGGCATCGAGCGGCACGCCTGCCCGACGACCGGGGCCTGCGGCGGCATGTTCACCGCCAACACCATGAGCTCGTCGTTCGAGGCGCTCGGGATGAGCCTGCTCGGCTCGTCGCAGATGGCCTGTCCCGATCCGGAGAAGGCGGACTCCGCGGCCGAGTCGGCGCGCGTGCTCCTGCGCGCGATCCGCGACAACCTGCGGCCGCGCAACATCATTACGCGCAAGTCGATCGAGAACGCGATCGCGCTGGTGATGGCGACCGGCGGCTCGACCAATGCCGTGCTGCACTACCTCGCCATCGCGGCGGCGGCGGGGGTGAAGTGGACGATCGACGACTTCGATCGCGTCCGGCGCAAGGTGCCGGTCCTGTGCGACCTCAAGCCCTCCGGGCGGTACGCCGCCACTGATTTCCACCGCGCGGGCGGCGTGCCGCAGGTGCTGAAGATGCTGCTCGAGCACGGCCTGCTCCACGGCGAGTGCCTGACCGTCACCGGCCGCACGATCGCCGAGGAGCTCGCCACCGTACCCGCCGAGCCGCGCCCCGATCAGGACGTGATCCGGCCGTGGTCGAACCCGCTGTACGCGCAGGGTCACCTCGCAATCCTGAAAGGGAATCTCGCGCCCGAGGGCTGCGTGGCGAAGATCACCGGCCTCAAGAATCCGTCCATCACTGGTCCGGCGCGCGTGTTCGACTCCGAGCCCGAGTGCATGAAGGCGATCATGGCGCGCAAGATCCGCGCGGGCGACGTCGTCGTGATCCGATACGAGGGCCCGAAGGGCGGTCCCGGCATGCAGGAGATGCTCGCACCGACCTCCGCGCTGATCGGTCAGGGCCTGGGCGAATCGGTGGGCCTGCTCACCGATGGCCGTTTCTCGGGCGGCACCTGGGGCATGGTAGTCGGGCACGTGGCGCCGGAGGCGTTCGTCGGCGGCCCGATCGCGCTCGTGCAGGAGGGCGATTCGATCACGATCGACGCCAAGAAGCGCCTGATCCAGCTCAACGTGCCGGCGAGGGGAGCTTGCCGCGCGGCGCAAGAAGTGGAAGCAGCCGAGGCCGCGCTACGTGCGTGGCCTGCTCGCCAAGTACGCCGCGCTCGTGTCCACCGCGAGTAAGGGGGCGCTGACCGACGCCGAGCTCTGAGCCGCGGGCCGGCCGTTCGCCGGCCGCGGCCGGCGTATAATCCGACCGCGATGCGACATGCGCGCGAGGCGCAGATCGGCCGCTATGCGCTCGTCTTCGCAATCCCGCTCGACTTTCCCCGCAACGCTTACAAGGAGGCGCGCATGGGCATGTTCGATTTCGTGAAGGACATCGGCGAGAAGCTGTTCGGCAGTGGTGCGGCGCAGGCGGTGGTGAAGCCCGCGAATGCGGCCAAGCCGTCCGACGAGGAGATCGCGAAGGCGCTGATGGCGAAGGTCGGCGGGCTCGGCCTGTCGATCAAGGACCTGGACATCACGTTCAGCGGCGGCACCGCGTACGTCATGGGCACCGCCGCGTCGCAGGCGGAGCGCGAGAAAGCGATCCTCGCGGTCGGGAATACCGAGGGCATCGCGAAAGTGCACGACAACCTCGCCGTGGCCAAGCCCGAGCCGCAAGCGAAGTTCTACACCGTCGTCAAGGGGGACACGCTTTCGAGGATCGCCAAGCAGCACTACGGCGATGCCAACAAGTACATGCGCATCTTCGAAGCGAACAAGCCGATGCTGAAGGACCCGGACAAGATCTACCCGGGTCAGGTGCTGCGGATTCCGGACTGAGCATCGGTCGCGGGAGGGTGCGCGCACCGATCGCCGGATCTGCATCGCACCGACGCCTTAAGCCGTGCACGCCGCGCGGGATTCGCACGCGCCCGATTGCGCGGCAATCGCGGTCCACGCGGCGCGGCCGAACGGCCGCCGCGACGGGCGGTCACACGTTCACGCAAGCGACCGCCGCTCGCCGGCGAGGACCTGAACGCATGGCACAACATCCCAACGCTCCGCCCGAGGGGGCCGGCCGGAACCGGCTGGCGCACGAGACGAGCCCGTACCTGCAGCAGCACGCCGATAACCCGGTCGACTGGCATCCCTGGGGCGAGGCGGCGCTCGCGCTCGCGCGCGATCAGGACAAGCCGATCCTGCTGTCGATCGGCTACTCGGCGTGCCACTGGTGTCACGTCATGGCGCACGAGTCGTTCGAGGACCCCGACGTCGCGCGCGTGATGAACGAGCACTTCGTGAACATCAAGGTCGACCGGGAGGAGCGTCCCGACATCGACCAGATTTACCAGACCGCCCACCAGCTTTTCAACCAGCGCGGCGGCGGCTGGCCGCTCACCGCGTTCCTGACCCCCGACCAGACGCCGTTCTTCGTCGGCACTTATTTCCCCAAGGAGGCGCGCTATCACTTGCCGGGCTTCGTCGAGGTGCTCGGACGCGTCGCGGCGGTCTATCGCGAGCACCGCGGCGAGCTCGAGGAGCAGGGCAAGGCGGTGCGCAGCGCGTTTGCGCGCATGGAGCCGTCGCCGTCGCCCGGCGACGGTGCGGTCTCGGCCGCCCCGCTCGCCGAGGCGGTCCGCGCGCTGCTTGCGAGCTTCGATGCGCGCGACGGGGGGTTCGGCGCGGCACCGAAGTTCCCGCACCCGACCGACCTCGAGCTGCTGCTGCGCGAGTGGGCGCGCACCGGCGAGGACGCGGTGCGGCACGCGGCCGTCTTCACGCTCGAGCGCATGGCCGAGGGCGGCATCTACGACCATCTCGGCGGCGGGTTCTGCCGCTACAGCGTCGATGCGAAGTGGGCGATTCCGCACTTCGAGAAGATGCTCTACGACAACGGGCCGCTGCTGCGGCTCTACGCGAATGCCTGGACGGTCACGCGCGAGGTGCGCTTTGCCGCGGTGGTCGAGGAGACGGCCGGCTGGCTCATGCGCGAGTTGCAGTCGCCCGAGGGCGGCTTCTACTCGTCGCTCGATGCCGACTCGGAGGGCCACGAAGGCAAGTTCTATGTCTGGACGCCGCGCGAGGTGAAGCGGCTCCTCGGGGCCGACGAGTTCGCTGTCGCGGCGCCGTACTACGGCCTCGACGGCCCGCCGAACTTCGAAGGCGAGCGCTGGAATCTTGTCGTCGCGTGTGGCATCGGCGCGGCGGCGCAGCGCCTCGGTCGCTCCGTCGAGGAGTGCGAGCGTCTGCTCGCCTCGGCACGCCGCAAGCTGCTCGCGGCGCGCGGCGAGCGCGTGCGGCCAGGGCGCGACGAGAAGCTCCTCACGAGCTGGAACGCGCTCGCGATCCAGGCAATGGCGCGTGCCGCCGCGGTCTTCGGCCGCGAGGAATGGCTGGCGAGCGCCCGTCGCGCGCTCGATTTCGTGCGTGCGAAGCTGTGGAACGGCGAGCGGCTGCTCGCGACGTACAAGGACGGGCACGCGCACCTGAACGCCTACGTGGATGACTACGCGTTCCTGATCGCGGCCTTGCTCGAGCTCGCGCAAGCGGATTTCCGGCCGGAGGATCTGAGATTCGCCACCAGGCTCGCCGACGTGCTGCTCGTCCGGTTCGAGGATTCCGCGAACGGGGTTTTTTCTTCACCAGCCACGACCACGAGGCATTGATCCATCGGCCCAAGCCTGGCTTCGACAACGCGACGCCGTCGGGCAACGGTGTCGCCGCCTGGGCGCTGAACCGGCTGGGGCATCTCACCGGCGACGTGCGTTACTTGCGCGCCGCCGAGCGCACGATCCGGGCATCGTGGTCGGGCCTCGCGCGGCATCCTGCCGGTTTCGCGAGCATGCTGAGCGGGCTGTCGGAAGTGGTGGTCCCGCCGCGTGTCGCGGTGCTGCGCGGCGCGCGTGCCGCGCTGGCGCCGTGGGCGCGCGCGCTTGCACGCGAATACCTGCCGGAGGTCTTGATCGTCGCGGTGCCGGAGGACGTCCGCGGGCTGCCCGAAGTGCTCGACAAGCCGGTCCGCGGCGCTGTCAACGGCTATATTTGTCAAGGCGTTACATGCTTAGAACCGGTTTCTGACATAAATTTGATGCGAGACATGTTATTGTCTCGCACCCGCGCTTAGGATGCCGCAGAATCCTGAATTCCCGTGATGATTCAACCTGCTAGAGGAGTATCGATGAAGCCGTTCGTCGCCGTCGCACTCGCTGCCGGTGCCCTGTTCGTGGCCAGCCCGGCAAGCGCCAACGAAGCGCTGCTGAAGAAGCACAATTGCACTGCCTGCCACGCAGTGGACAAGAAGTTGGTCGGCCCGGCCTACAAGGACGTCGCCAAGAAATACGCCGGCCAGGCGAACGCCGCGAAGATGCTGGCCGAGAAGGTCAAAGAAGGGCGGCAAGGGGAACTGGGGCCAGGTCCCGATGCCGCCGAACCCGTCGGTGCCCGACGACGCGATCGCCGAAATGGTCAAGTACGTCCTCGCGCTCAAGTAGCGGGTTTCGTCTCCGGCAAGAGCCGGCCGCCGTGCCGGCTTTTTTTTCGTTCTGGCCGCCCGCTGCGCCGTCCGACGACCGTGAACACGGCAGCGCGCGCCGCACGGAGAATTCGCCCATAATGTGCGCGTGACGGATCGCGCGGAGCGGGCTCGTCACGGCAAACCCGGCCAAATCCGTTTGACAGGGGATCCGGGCATCCCGATAATCGCGCCGCCTTTTCGGAACCCCCCGGTTCCGCGAGATTGGGACACATCCCGTTCCGGCAAAGTTCTGCTCGTTCGCACGAGTCCGTCAGAGCGGGCGCGTGCGGAAGTTCGTTAGCTGCTTGAGGAGGCAATCATGCAATCCGTGCTGAAGTCATTCGCGCTGCTTGCCGCGGTCGCGCTCGCCGTCGCAGGCTGCGGCAAGGACGAGCCCAAGCCGGCGCCGACGCCCGCGCCCAAGGCGGCCGCGCCGGCGACGCCGCCCGCACCCGCCGAGCTCGTCGTGAAGATCGGTAGCGTCGCGCCGACCACCGGGCCGATCGCGCATCTTGGCAAGGACAACGAGAACGGCGTGCGACTCGCCGTCGAGGACGTCAACGCGCAGAAGGTCATGATCGACGGCAAGGTGCTCAAGCTCCAGCTCGCGGCCGAGGACGACCAGGCCGACCCGGAAACAGGGCACCACGGTCGCGCAGAAGCTCGTCGACGAGAAGGTCGTCGCGGTCATCGGCCATCTGAACTCCGGCACGACCATCCCGGCGTCCAAGATCTACAGCGACGCCGGTATCCCGCAGATCTCGCCGTCGGCGACGAACCCGAAGTACACCGAGCAGGGCTTCAAGACCGCCTTCCGCGTCGTCGCGAACGACATCCAGCAGGGCGGTGCGGTCGGCAAGTACATCGCCGACAACCTGAAGGCGAAAACCGTGGCGATCGTCGACGATCGCACCGCCTACGGCCAGGGCGTCGCCGACGAGGTGGAGAAGGCTGCCAAGGCGGGCGGTGCGCAGGTCGTGGCACGCGAGTTCACGACCGACAAGTCGACCGACTTCAAGGCGATTCTGACCAAGATCAAGGGCAAGAACCCCGACGTCATCTTCTACGGCGGCATGGACGCGACCGGCGGCCCGATGGCGAAGCAGGCGCGCGACCTCGGCATCACCGCGAAGTTCGTCATGGCCGATGGCGGGTGTTCGCCCGAGTTCCTCAAGCTCGCCGGCGACGCGGCCGAGGGCTTCATCTGCTCGATCCCCGGCACGCCGGTCGACAAGCTCGCCAAGGGCGAGGACTTCAAGAAGCGCTACAAGGAGAAGTTCGGCACCGAGGTGCAGATCTACTCGCCGAACTCCTACGACGCGACGATGGTGCTGATCGAGGCGATGAAGCGGGCGAACTCCGCCGATCCGGCCAAGTTCCTGCCGGAGCTCTCGAAGACCGACTACGACGGCGTGACAGGCAAGATCGCGTTCGACGAGAAGGGCGATCTGAAGAGCGGCGCGATCACGATCTACGAGGCGAAGGGCGGCAAGCTCGGCGTCCTCACCACCGTCGGCGGCTAGCTGCCGGGAACGCGACCCGGGGCGGCGCCTGCGGGCGCCGCTTTCGTTGCTGCGCCCGCGCACACGCCGCCGGTTCCGCGGCGCCGATAATCCCGGTATAAAGTCGCCGCGTGGACATCTTCCTGCAGCAGATCGTCAACGGCGTCACGCTCGGCAGCATTTACGCGCTGGTCGCGCTCCGGCTATACGATGGTGTACGGCATCATCGGGCTGATCAACTTCGCGCACGGCGACGTGGTGATGGTGGGCGCGCTTACCGCGTTCTCCGTGATCACCGGCCTGCTCGCTGCCGGCAGCGGCATGCCTGTGGCGGTGGTGATGGGGATCGGGCTCGCCGCGGCGGTGCTGGTCTGCACCACGCTCGCGTTCAGCATCGAACGGGTCGCCTATCGGCCGTTGCGCCGCGCGGCGCGGCTTGCGCCGCTGATCACCGCGATCGGCATGTCGATCGTGCTGCAGAACACGGCGATGATGATCTGGGGCCGCAATTATCTGCGCTTCCCGGAGCTGTGGGAGACGCGCCGCTTCGTCGTCGCCGGCGCGTCGATCACCGGCATCCAGATCGTGATCGTGCTGGTCGCGCTGGGCTTCATGGCCCTGCTGCTGCTCATGGTGCACAAGACCAAGCTCGGCACCGCGATGCGTGCAACCGCGCAGAACCCCGAGGTCGCCGGGCTGATGGGCATCAACATCAACACCGCGATCTCGATCGCGTTTGTGGTCGGTGCGGCGTTGGCGGCGGTTGCCGGGCTGATGGTCATGAGCTACTACCAGGTGGCCCACTACCACATGGGATTCATGCTCGGGCTGAAGGCGTTCACCGCGGCGGTGCTCGGCGGCATCGGCAACCTCGGCGGCGCGATGCTCGGCGGCCTGCTGCTCGGCGTGGTCGAGGCGCTCGGCGCCGGCTACATCGGCGACCTGACGTTCGGCTTCCTGGGCAGCCACTACCAGGACGTCTTCGCGTTCTTCGTGCTGATCTTGGTGCTGATCTTCCGGCCCTCAGGCCTCCTTGGCGAGCGCGTCGGCGACCGGGCCTAGCGGCATGCGCGACACCGCGGACTATCTCGACCAGCTCAAACGCCACCCGGCGGCGATGTGGCTCGGATTCGCGCTGGTCGGCGCGGCGCTCGCCGCGCTGCCGTTCGTCGTCGGCCTAGGCGGCCAGACCTGGGTGCGCATCGCCAACCTTGCGCTGCTGTACGTCATGCTCGCCCTCGGGCTGAACATCGTCGTCGGCTTCGCCGGGCTGCTGGACCTCGGCTACATCGCGTTCTACGCGGTCGGCGCCTACTCCTACGCGCTGCTCGCCAGCCCGCACTTCGGCTTGCATCTGCCGTTCTGGATCATCCTGCCGGTCGGCTTCCTGGTGGCGTGCGTGTTCGGCGTGCTGCTCGGGGCGCCGGTGCTGCGGCTGCGCGGCGACTATCTCGCGATCGTGACGCTCGGCTTCGGTGAGATCATCCGAATCTTCCTCAACAACCTGAACGCGCCGGTCAACATCACCAACGGCCCGCAGGGCATCACGCTGATCGATCCGGTGCGGCTCGGCAGCCTCTCGCTGGCGACGACCGAGCGGTTTGCGGGGCTCACGTTCACCGGGCCGGTGAAGTACTACTACCTGCTGCTCGTCCTGGTGCTGGTCATCATCGTGATCAACGTGCGGCTGCAGGACTCGCGCATCGGGCGCGCCTGGGAGGCGATCCGCGAGGACGAGATCGCCGCGCAGGCGATGGGCATCAACCTGCGCAACATCAAGCTGCTCGCGTTCGCGATGGGCGCAAGCTTCGGCGGCGTCGCCGGCGGCATGTTCTCGGCGATCCAGGGCTTCATCAGCCCGGAGAGCTTCGGCCTGTTCGAATCGATCATCGTGCTCACCATGGTCGTGCTCGGCGGCATGGGCAACATCCCGGGCGTGATCCTCGGCGCGGTGCTGCTCTCGGTGTTTCCCGAGGCGCTGCGCTATATGTCGCCGCTGCAGAACGCGGTGTTCGGGCGCGAGCTGATCGACGCGGAGGCGGCGCGGCTGCTGATCTTCGGGCTGGCGATGGTGCTGATCATGCTCTTTCGGCCAGCCGGTCTGCTGCCTTCGGACGTGCGCAAGCGCGAGCTGGCGATGCGCTCCGACTGACATGCCGCTGCTTGAGGCGCACGACGTGAGCAAGCGGTTCGGCGGGTTGCAGGCGCTCGCCGCGGTCAGCTTCTCGATCGAGCGACGCGAGATCTACGGGCTGATCGGACCGAACGGCGCCGGCAAGACGACGCTGTTCAACTGCCTCACCGGCCTCTATGCGGCCGAGGGGGGCGGTTTCCTCTTCGAGGACGCCCCGCTCAGCCGCCTGCGGCCGGACGAGGTCGCCGGGCGCGGCATAGCGCGCACGTTCCAGAACATCCGCCTGTTCGCGAACCTGTCGGCGCTGGAGAACGTGATGATCGGCCGTCACGTGCGCACCTCCGCCGGCGTCATCGGCGCGATCCTGCGCGACCGGCGCACGCGCGCCGAGGAGGCGGCAATCGAGCGCCACGCCGCCGATCTGCTCGAGTACGTGGGAATCCAGCGGCACGCCAACGCCCTCGCCAAGCACCTTTCCTACGGCGATCAGCGCCGGCTCGAGATCGCGCGCGCGCTCGCGACGGAGCCCAAGCTGCTCGCGCTCGACGAGCCGGCGGCGGGAATGAATCCGACCGAGACGCACGCCCTGCGCGCCCTGCTCGAGCGCATGCGCGCCGACGGCGTGACGCTGCTCCTGATCGAGCACGACGTGAGACTCGTCATGGGACTGTGCGACCGGGTGCTCGTGCTCGACTACGGCCGCCGCATCGCCGAGGGAGCGCCGGCCGACGTGCAGCGCGATCCGAAAGTGATCGAGGCCTATCTCGGCGGGCCGCTCGCTGCGAGCGAGGCCGCGTGATGCTGCTCGAGCTCATCGGCCTCGAGGTGGCCTACGGCGGGATCAAGGCGGTCAAGGGCATCGACCTGGCGGTCGCGCGCGGCGAACTCGTCTGCCTGATCGGTGCCAACGGCGCGGGGAAGACCACCACTCTCAAGGCGGTGTGCGGCCTAGTCTACCCGCGTGCCGGGCGCGTGTACTATGACGGCGACGATATCACCGGCACGCCGTCCCACCGTCCGGTCGCCCGCGGCTTGGCGATGGTGCCTGAGGGGCGCGGCATCTTCCGGCAGCTCACCGTCGAGGAGAATCTCGCGATGGGAGCCTTCGTCCGCGGCGATCGTCAGGGCGTGCGGCGCGACCTCGAGCAGGTCTTCGAGCTCTTCCCGCGGCTCGCGGAGCGGCGCACGCAGTCCGGCGGAACGCTGTCGGGCGGCGAGCAGCAGATGCTTGCGATCGGCCGTGCGATGATGAGCCGGCCGAAGCTCCTGCTGCTCGACGAGCCCAGCATGGGGCTCGCGCCGCTGCTGGTGCAGCGGATTTTCCAAACCGTGCAGGAGATCTCGCGCGAGGGAGTGACGATCCTGCTGATCGAGCAGAACGCGCGTCTCGCACTCGAGATCGCGGTGCGCGGCTACGTGATGGAGAGCGGCACCATCACGCTCGCCGGACCGGCCGCCGAGCTGCTTGCCGACCCGAAAGTGCGCGAGGCCTATCTCGGCGAGATCGTCGCCGCCGAACCGGCGATCGAGCGGGACCGCGCATAGCCGTACCCGCCGGGTCGCGCGGAATCCGCACCGGCGGATACGGTGCGTCGATCGCCAAGGCGCAGCCGTGCGGCGCGGCAGTGTCCGCGCTGCGTACGCGGCGGGTCAGCCGGCGTGCCTGGGCTGCGCGAGGTCGGCCGCCGTCGTGAACGAATCGGCGAAGAACTCGTCGATCGGCAGACCGCGTGCATGGGTGAAGTCGGCGCGCGCGGCCTCCACCATCACCGGCACTCCGCACGCATACACCTGGTGGCCGGAGAGATCTGCGTAGTCCTCCATGACCGCGCGGTGCACGAAGCCGGTGCGGCCGGCCCAGCCGTCCTCGCGCAGCGCCTCGGAGATCACCGGCACGAACTTGAAGGTCGCGTGCGTTCTCGCCCAATCCTGGGCGAGCTCGGCCATGTAGAGGTCCTTCGGCCGGCGCCCGCCCCAGTAGAGCACCATGCTGCGCAGGCTGCCCTTGTGGAACGCGTCCTCGAGGATCGCCTTGATCGGGGCGAATCCGGTGCCGCTCGCGACGAAGATCACCGGCTTGTTGGCATCGCGCAGGAAGAACGAGCCGAGCGGACCCTCGAAGCGCAGGATGTCGCGCTCCTTCATCCGCGTGAACACGTGCTCGGTGAAGCCGCCGCCGGCGACGCGGCGCACGTGCAGCTGCAGATACTCGTCGTCGTGCGGCGCGTTCGCCATCGAGAAGCTGCGCCGCACGCCGTCCTTCAGCAGAAAGTCGATGTACTGGCCGGCGAGGAACTGCAGCCGCTCGCTCGCCGGCAGCTTGAGGTGGAGGATCGCGACGTCGTCGGTCGGGTGCTCGATGCGCTGCACCCGGCAGGGCAGTTTCTTGACGACGATGTCCTTGACCGCGCCGATCGCGCGCGCCTCGATCACCACGTCCGAGCGCGGCCTGGCCTGGCAGAAAAGCGCGTACCCGGCGGCGCGCTCGTCGTCCGACAGCGCGCTCGGGTGGTACTTGCCGCGGTCGACCTCGCCCTCGAGCACCTTGCCCTTGCACGAGCCGCAAGCGCCGTCGCGGCATCCGTACGGAAGGGGAAAGCCCTGGTCGAGCGCCGCTTGAAGGATGGTCTGCCCGTCCGGGACGCTGAAGACGTGGCCGCTCGGCCGTATCGTCACCTGGTATGGCATACGCTCTACCCTCGATTCGACCGCAAGCCGGCTAGAATCCCCGCAAATGCCCGCACTACTGATCGTGGGGTTTGGCGACGTCGCCAAGCGCGCCCTGCCTGCACTGCTCGCGCGCTACTGGCCGGTGTACGCACTGGTGCGCAGCGCCGAAGCCGCGCGCGCTGCCGCCGCGCGTGACGCGGTAGCGGTCGTTGCCGACCTCGACCGGCCGGATTCGCTCGCCGCGCTCGCGGGTCTGGCGGACCGCATCCTGCACCTCGCGCCGCCTGGGCCGACCGGAACCCGCGACGAACGCACGCGCGCGCTGGCAGATGCGCTCACGGCGCGCGGCATGTTACCACAGCGCCGGCACGCAATCGACTTGCAGCGGCTGGTGTACGTCAGCACGACCGGCGTCTACGGCGACTGCGGCGGCGCATGGATCGACGAGACGCGTCCGGTGAATCCGCAGACCGACCGCGCCCGGCGCCGGGTCGACGCAGAGCGCGCGCTGATCGAACTGGGAGAGCGCACCGGCGCGAGCGTCTCGATCCTGCGCGCGCCCGGCATCTACGCGGCCGACCGGCTGCCGGTAGAGCGGCTCGCGCGCGGAACACCGGCGCTGCGACCGGAGGACGACGTGTACACCAACCACATTCATGCGGACGACCTCGCCCGAGCCTGCGTGGCCGCGCTCGAGCGGGGCGCGCCGGGGCGGGTCTATAACGTGGTCGACGACAGCGCCATGAAGATGGGCGAGTACTTCGATCTGGTCGCCGAGCGTGCGGGTCTGGCGCGGCCGCCGCGCGTTGCGCGCGCCGAGGCTGCCCGCCAGCTATCGCCGGTCGCGCTGTCTTTCATGACCGAGTCGCGCCGCATCGCCAACCGCCGGATGAAAGAGGAACTCGCCGTCGTGCTGCGGTACCCGAGCGTGCGCGAAGGCGTGCCGTTGGCCGTTGCGCTAGCCGCCGCGCCCTCGCCCAAGAGGAGCTGAGCCGATGTCGAACGCCATCCTGCTCGTCATGACCAACTTGCCTGACCGGGCGAGCGCCGAGGCCCTCGCCGCCGCCCTGGTCGATCGGCGGGTCGCCGCGTGTGTGACCGTGATGTCGCCGTGCCGCTCGGTCTACCGCTGGCGCGGGGCCCTCGAGCGCGCCGAGGAGCACCCGGTGTTCGCCAAGACAGCGTCGGACCGTTTCGATGACCTGGCACGCATCATCCGCGAATTGCATCCCTACGAACTTCCGGAGATCATCGCGGTCCGAGTAGACGCCGGCCTTCCAGCCTACCTCGATTGGGTCACCGCGGAAACACGGCCGGCGGCATAGAATCGGGGTCATGCCAACGCTCCTCGGACGCGGTTCGATCACCCTCGCATGCGGCCTTCTGGCCGCGGCCGCCGCGCTCGCGCAGGACATCCTGGAACCCGAGAAGGCTTTCAGGTTCTCGGCACGCGCCCTCGACGACCGGACGATCGAGGTCCGGTACCGCATCGAGGACGGCTACTACATGTACCGCGAGAAGTTCCAGTTCGCGGTCGCGCCGGCCGGCGCCCGGCTGGGCACGCCGCAGTTTCCCGCGGGCGAGGTGAAGCAGGACGAGTTCTTCGGGCGGGTCGAGACCTATCGCAAGGCCGTCGCGATCCGGATTCCGGTCGAGACCGGCGCGGGCGAGTTGAAGCTGTCCGCGACCTCGCAGGGCTGCGCCGACGTGGGCATCTGCTATCCGCCGATGACCCAGGACGCGCAGGTCGTGCTGGCGGCGGCCGCGGGTAGCGGCGTCGCGCCCGGCGGAATGTCGCGCCGCGGCGCATCGAGCCCTGCTCCGCTCGGCGGCGCGCCCGAACCGGCGGATCGCTTCGTAGGGCGACCGGTGAGCGGGCAGCCGAGCGTGATCAACGACGAGTCGAAGGCGACCGGGATACTCACCGGTGGCAGCCTGTGGGCGGTCGTCGCGTTCTTCTTTGCGGCCGGTGTGCTGCTCACGTTCACGCCAGTGCGTGCTGCCGATGATTCCGATCCTCTCGGGCATCATCGTCGGCGAGGGCCGCGAGGCTTCGCACAAGGGCCGCGCGTTCGCGCTGTCCGCCGCGTACGTCGCCGGGATGGCGGTGACCTACACGGCGCTCGGGGTTGCTGCCGGGCTCGCCGGATCGATGTTCGGCGGCGCGTTGCAGAACCCGTGGGTACTCGGCGCGCTCGCCGCGATCTTCGTCGTGCTCGCCTTGTCCATGTTCGGCTTGTACGACATCTCGCTTCCTGCATTCCTCCAGGGCAGGGCCACGCATGCGAGCCACAAGCTGAGCGGCGGACATCTAGGCGCGGTCGCCCTGATGGGCGTGCTGTCGGCGGCGATCGTGAGCCCATGCGTCGCGGCGCCGCTCGCCGGGGCGCTGGTGTACATCAGCCAGAGCCGCGACGTCACGCTGGGCGCCACAGCGCTATTTGCCATGTCGCTCGGCATGGGCGTCCCGCTCATCGCGGTCGGCGTGACCGGCGGCGCGCTCCTGCCGCGCTCCGGCCACTGGATGAAATCGGTGAAGAAGTTCTTCGGCTTTCTGATGCTCGGCGTCGCGATCTGGATCCTGGCGCCGGTGATCCCGGTAGTCGCCCAGATGCTGCTCTGGGCGGCGCTGCTCGTCGTCGGCGCGATGTACCTCCACGCGCTCGATCCGCTGCCGCACGACGCCTCGGATTTCACCCGATTCTGGAAAGGCGTGGGCGTAATCGCACTGCTTGCCGGGGTGTCGCTCGGCCTGGGCGCCTTCTCGGGCCACCGCGATATCCTGCAACCCCTCTCGGGATTCCGCGCCGCGGTCGGACCGGGCGCGCCGGCGGGCGTTGAAGTGCGCTTCGAGCGGGTGCGCTCGCTCGCCGAGCTCGAAGCACGCCTGACGAAGGTCAGCCGGCCGGTGCTGCTCGATTTCTACGCCGACTGGTGCGTGTCGTGCAAGGAGATGGAGCGGTTCACCTTCTCCGACCCGCGCGTGCGCGAGAGGATGACCGGCATGGTGCTGCTCCAGGTCGACGTCACCGAGAACAGCGACGACGACAAGCGCTGCTCAAGCGCTTTAGCCTGTTCGGCCCGCCGGGCATCATCTTCTTCGACCGGGCGGGGCGCGAGATCGACGGCCTGCGCGTGATCGGCTACCAGCCGGCGGACCGCTTCCTCGAGTCGCTCGCCCGGGCGGCGGGCGCGTAGTCCGGCCGCGCAGCGCGCGCGAATGCCGCTTGCGCCGCGCCGCTATGCGCTCCGCACCTCGAGCACGATCTTGCCGATATGCGCCGAGGACTCCATCAGCGCGTGCGCCTTGGCCGCGTCGGCGAGCGCGAACGTGGCATAGATATTCGTGCGTGCGTGGCCGGACTCGAAGAGCGGCCACACGTGCGCGGCGAGTGAACGCGCGATCGCGGCCTTCTCCTCGTTCGCGCGCGGGCGCAGCGTCGAGCCGGTAAAGGTGAGCCGCCGGATCAGGATCGGCATGCAGTCGAGCGTCACCTTGCTCGGCTGGAGGAAGGCGATCTGCACCAGCCGTCCCTCGAGTGCGAGCGAGCGGAGGTTGCGCTCGATGTACTCGCCCCCAACCATGTCGAGAATCACGTCGACGCCGCGCTTCCCGGTCGCCTGCCAGAGCTCAGCGGCCCAGTCTTGCGTCTTGTAGTTGTAGACGACGTCGGCGCCGAACTTGCGGCAGAAGGCCGCCTTCTCCTCGTTGCCGACGGTCGCGTACACCGTCGCGCCGCGCGCTTTCGCAAGCTGGATCGCCGCGAGCCCGATCCCGCTCGAGCCGCCGTGCACGAGAAACGACTCGCCGGCCGCGAGGCGGCCGCGCTCGACGATGTTGGTCCATACCGTGAACCAGTTCTCCGGCAGCGACGCGGCCTCCGCGAGCGTGAGCCCCTTGGGGACCGGCAGGCAGTGCGCCGCTGGCGCCGCGCAGTATTCCGCGTAGCCGCCGCCGGGCGTGAGCGCGCACACCACGTCCCCGGGTTGCCATCGGGTGACGTCGGACGCGGCCTCGGCGATGGTGCCGGCCACCTCCAGTCCGATGATCGGCGAGGCGCCCGCGGGCGGCGGATACTTGCCTGAGCGCTGCAGCACATCAGGGCGGTTGACGCCGGCGTAGCGCACCTCGATCAGCACCTCGCCCGGCTTGAGCGTGGGCTTGTCGCCCTCGGCGATCCGCAGCACCTCGGCGGGCCCGCCTTTTCCGTGATCGATGAATCTCATGGACTGCCTTTCGATCTCGCTTCGCCGCGGAGCCGCTATGGTAATCGCAACATTCCGGCGCGGCGCAGAGCCCGGGACGGCGCTCGCCGATGCGCAGGTGTCGCGCGGCGGGATGGGCCTCGCTCCGCAGCGCGGGCAGCCCGAGCGTAGGCGCCGCGAGCGCCAGCACGAGCAGCGTCCCGGCGACCGCCGTCAGTCCGGTTGCGAGGAACGCTCCGGCGAGGCGCGGCGTGACCACCAGCCGGACCAGGATGGCGCGCGCCGTGCTGGCGGAGCTCGCGCGATCGACCCACAGCCGGCCGACCGCAGTGAGCCGCGGTCAACGGACCACCGCGCCGACGCGTTCGAGCGAGTGTCAGTGCGCCGCAAGGGCGCGATTATATAATCGTCCGGCCGCACTTCGGCAGGCGTTTGCCGCTTCGACCGTCCCCGATCCGACCGCCCGATCCGCCGCACCGCCCATTCACGCGAACCATGCGCCGCCACATTCACGGATTCGACCACGTCGTCATCGCGGTGAACGATCTCGATGCGGCGCGCGATACCTTCGCACGCATGGGATTCGTCGTCACGCCGCGCGGGCACCACACGCTCGGTTCGCGGAATCACTGCGTGATGTTCGGCGACGACTACCTGGAGCTGCTCTCGGTGCCGCCGGTGCCGAGTCCCTGGACCCGGCCGTTCACCGAGTTCCTGGCGGACGGAGAGGGACTCGCAGCGCTCGCGCTCAAGACCGACGGCGCGCGCGAGGCCTACACGGAGCTCTTGTGGGCGGGCTTCGAGCCCTCGGACCCGGTGGATTTCTCCCGCCCGGTGTCGCCACCCGCAGGAGCGCCTGGGGCAGCGCGCGAGGCCCGCTTCCGCATCGTCCAGCTCGCCCCCGGGAAGACGCCGGGCGCGCGCGTGTTCGCATGCGAGCATCTCACGCGCGCGGCGGTCTGGGGAGCCCGAAACCGGCACGCACCGAAACGGCGCGGTCGGGATCGCCGCCGTGGCGCTCGTTGCAGGCGACGTCGCCGCCGCCGCGCGGCCCTATGCGCGGCTCTTCGACGCGCCGGTGCGCGCGATTGCCGAAGGTCTGCTGATCGAGACCGGCACCGCGCCGCTCGCGATCGCCACGGCCGAATCGCTCGCCCACCGCCTGCGCGGGGTACGGCTGATCGCGCGCCCGGCACCCTGGGCCGCTGCGCTGTTCATCCGCGTCGCCGATCGCGAGGTGGCCGCCGAGGCACTGGCGGCGGGCGGCTTGGCGCCGACCGTGCTGCCGGACGGCTCGGTGGCGGTGGGCGCGGACCGCGGCCATGGCGTGGCGCTCGTGTTCGGATAGCCGGGCCCGGAGGGTGGCGGCATGTCGCGCACGGACCGCGTCTCGACAACCGCGTTGCTCGCTTCCGTCGCGCTGCACGTTGCGGTGCTCGTTGCAACGCCGCCGATCGCATTTCCGATCGCCGACCCGGAAGATCCGCCTCCGCTCGAGGCGCGGCTCGTCGCCCCGCCGCCGCCCGCGGTCGCGCCGCCGAAACGCGCGTCGCCGCAGTCGGCCGCGCCGAAGTCCAGGACGCAGCGGTCGGCCTCAGGGGCGGCAAAGATGCGCGGGGAGCCGCGCACGACGAGCGAACGAGCGGCGATCATTCCTGACCCGCCGCCGCCTGACGGCGGCTTCGCCGCGGCGGTCGCCGCCGCCGCGGGGGAAGTCCATGGCATCGCGGCCGACGCTTCGTCCGCTGCGGGTGAGGTCGAGTATCCGGTGCGGCATGCGTGGCTCGTCTACGATCTGAACTTCGGCGGGGGTCCGGCGGGCGTCGTCACCCACGCCTGGTCGTCCGATGGCCGCACGTACGAGGCCGAATCGACCGCGCAGGGCACCGGGCTCGTGAGGCTCTTCTTCGACGGGCGCTTCGTGCAACGCTCGGTCGGCACGATCGGTCCCGACGGACTGGTCCCGGCGCAATACATGCTCGAGCGCGGGAGCGCGGCGCGCCGCGAGCAGGCGAGGTTCGACTGGCGCGCCGGTCGCGTCACCTTCACTTTCAAGAACGAACGGCGCGAGGAGCGCTTGCCGGACGGCACGCAGGATGCGCTGTCGATCCTGCACCAGGCGTATTTCGTGCGGCCGGCGGGCGGGGCCGGGCCGGTCGGCATCGCAACCGGCCGCAAGCTCGGGCACTTCGTGTACGAGCTTCTCGGCGAGCGGCTGATCGAGACCCCGATCGGGATCCTGCGCACGTTGCACGTGCGGCGGCTGGATCAGGACGGCAAGACGCTCGACGCCTGGCTCGATCTCGATCGCAGCCTGTTGCCCGCGCGCATCGTCGCGGCGGGTCCGCTCGGCAGCCCGCTCGAGCAGATCATCCGTGAGGCACGGATCGAGACTGCGCCCCGGCGCGATCCGGCTGCCGCAGCGGCGGGGGCTCAGGTCTTGGCGAGATAGCGGGCGGCGTCGAGCGCGAAGTAGGTCAGCACGCCGTCCGCGCCCGCGCGCTTGAATGCGAGCAACGCCTCGACGACGCATTTCTCCTCGTCGAGCCAGCCGTTCTGGAACGCGGCCTTGAGCATCGCGTACTCTCCGCTCACCTGGTATGCGAAGGTCGGCGCCTTGAACTCGTCCTTGACGCGGCGGACGATGTCGAGGTACGGCAGGCCCGGCTTCACCATCACCATGTCGGCGCCTTCGGCGAGGTCGAGCGCGACCTCGCGCAGCGCCTCGTCGGTGTTCGCCGGGTCCATCTGATAGGTGAGCTTGTCGCCCTTGCCGAGCGCCGGCGCCGAGCCGACCGCGTCGCGGAACGGACCGTAGAAGCTCGACGCGTACTTCGCGGAGTACGCCATGATCCGCGTGTAGATGAAGCGCTGCGCGTCGAGCGCCTGCCGGATTGCGCCGATGCGACCGTCCATCATGTCCGACGGCGCGACGATGTCGACGCCCGCGGCCGCTTGCACGAGGGCCTGCGCGCGCAGCACCTCGATCGTCTCGTCGTTGAGGATGTAGCCGGTCTCGTCGATCACGCCGTCCTGGCCGTGGGTCGTGTACGGGTCGAGCGCCACATCGGTCATCACGCCGAGCTCGGGGAAGCTCTTCTTCAGCGCGGCCACCGCACGCGGGATGAGGCCCTCCGGATTGGTCGCCTCCTTACCGTCGGCGGTCTTGAGCGCCGGCTCGACCAGGGGGAAGAGCGCCATGGTGGGCACGCCCAGCCGGAGCGTCTGCTCGGCGACCCCCATCAGCTTATCCACGGAGTAGCGCGAGACACCAGGCATGGAGGGCACGGCCTGCACCGCGTTCCTGCCCTCCACGATGAATACGGGGTAAATGAAATCGTCGGTGGTCAGGCGCCGCTCCCGCATCATCCGGCGGGTGAAATCGTCGCGCCGCATGCGGCGCATGCGCACCGCGGGGTAACTGCCATGGCTCACCATCCGAACCCTCTTTCGTTTTGAATACAATATGTTGCGCGCATGACCCGAATCGCGCAACCCGCCGGGAACCTTTTTCCGCCGGCGCGACTCTCAGCCCTAGACGATCTTGATCGTCTCCCGCTTCTCCTCCCTGAGCGGGTGCCTTAATCTATTTAAGGCGTTTGGCCCCGAGCTTTCCCCTTTGGCTCGGGGCTTTTTTGTTTTTGCGCCCCGAGCCTCGTCGATCCTTGCTCGGGAGCTCGCCGGACGCGTGCATTGCGACATCTGTGTCCGGCCCCGCCGGTGCCGCGGGAACCGCCCCGAGCCACGCCGAAATCGTCCGGTCGGCGTCCTCGACCCCGATCCGTTTCAGGGCCGAGAAGAGCTGCACGGAGGCCATCGGCGCAATCTCGGCCAGTCGACCACGCACCTCGTGCAGCGTCCGCTGCGCCGCGCTGCGCGAGAGCTTGTCCGCCTTGGCGAGCAGGACGAGGATCGGGCTGCCGGCGGGACGGAACCATCTCAGCATGGCTTGGTCGAGTGCGGTCAGCGGATGCCGGATATCCATGACGAGAACCAGGCCACATAAAGATTCTCGGGTCTGTAAGTACTCGCTTAGCACCCTCGCCCAATGGCGTCGCAGCGCCTCCGGAACGCGTGCGAACCCGTATCCAGGCAGGTCGACGAGCAGTCCGCCCGCGGCCAGGCGGAAGAAGTTGATGAGTTGTGTCCGGCCAGGCGTCTTGCTCACATGCGCGAGTCCAGGCTGGCGGGCGAGCGCGTTGAGCGCGCTCGACTTGCCAGCGTTCGAGCGGCCGGCGAAGGCAACTTCGGGCGGTCCGGCCGGCGGGAGGTCGCCGAGGTCGTGCGCCGAGCGCAAGAAGCGGGCGCTCTCGAGGAAGGTCATCGGGATCCTTCGCAGGGGGCCGGGCGTGCGATTTGTTGGTGCGCCGCGCCTGCGCCGCGGCCGCTGCGTGCCCTGTGCCCGGCCAGCGTTCGTGCGCGGCGCTGCGTTAGAATAACAGCTTTGTTCAACACCCCGTCCGGAAAGGGAAATCGAATGAAGCTTCGCCTGGCGCTCGCCGCCGCGACGTTCGCAAGCGCCGCCGCGATCGGCGCCGAGTCGCCGCCCGCAGCCGTTCCCGCGAAGGCGCAACAGACCGCGTCCGAGGTGTGCGCCGCGTGTCACGGCGTCGACGGCAACAGCCCGACGCCCGAAAACCCGAATCTTGCCGGCCAGATTCCGGAGTACATGACGAAGCAGTTGATGAACTTCAAGTCGCCCGAGGGCAAGAAGGCCGAGCGCGAGAACGCGATCATGGCCGGGATGGTTGCTGCGCTGTCGCCGGAGGACATGCGCAATCTCGGCGCCTATTACGGCGCTCAGCGCGCCAAGCCGGGGTTCGCGACGGACACCGCGACCGTGGAGCTCGGTCAGCGGATCTATCGCGCGGGTATCGTCGAGAAAGGCGTGCCTGCATGTTCCGGATGCCACGGCGTGACCGGCCTCGGCCTGCCTATGCAATATCCGCGTCTCGCGGGCCAGCATACCCAGTACACGGTGGCGCAGATGCAGGCGTGGCGCACCGGTGCGCGCGCAAACGATCCCAACAAGATGATGCGCATGATCGCGGCGAAGATGACCGACGCCGAGATCAAGGCCGTTTCGGACTATATCGCCGGGCTGCGCTGACCGGCGCTGCGCGGCACGAAACCGGGGCGGGCGGCCTACCGTCGCCCGCTTACTTCCTGCAGCACCCCGCGTCGGGAGCGCGCGTGGAATTCGACGTCGCCATCATCGGCTCCGGCCCCGGCGGCTATCGCGCCGCGGTATTGGCGGCGCTTCGCGGCCTCAAGTCCGCCATCGTGGAGGCTGGCGCCTGGGGCGGCACCTGCCTCAACCGCGGCTGCGTGCCGAAGAAGGCCTGGTATCACACGGCCCGGCTGCTCGCCCTCGGCGATCGGCTCGCCGAGCGCGGCGTGCGCGGCACCCTGGAGCCCGATTTCGGCGCCGCCTGGCGCGAGCAGCGACGGATCGTCGAGGCCGTTCGCGAGAGTTATGTCGACTACCTGAGGCGGCTCGGCGTCGCCGTCGTCACCGGGCGGGCGCGGCTGCAGGCACCGGGCGAGATCTCGGTCAACGGCCACCGCACGGTCGGGGCCAAGCATGTCGTCATCGCGTGCGGGTCCACGCCCTACGTGCCCGATGCACTTCCGCTTCACGCCGGCCGCGTGATCACCACCGACGCGCTGTTCGATGCGCCGCCACCCGAGGGCAGGCGCGTCGCGGTGGTCGGGAGCGGCGTGATCGGCACCGAGATGGCGTTCATTCTCGCGATGCTCGGTCGCGAGGTTGTGTGGTTGACGCGCGCGCAGCCGCTCGCGAAGAGCCGCTTCAGCGCGCCGGCGCTCGCCGCGCTGCGCGCGGCGCTCGCCGATCATGGGATCGTCGCGCGCACCGCGAGCCGGCCCGTCGCGTGCAGCATTGCGCCGACACATGTGACGCTCGAGTTGCCGGACGGCGCCGCGGCGGAGGTCGACTGGGTGCTGGTCGCCGCCGGTCGACGGCCGCGCACCGCCGATCTCGGCCTGGAAGACGCGGGCGTCGCGCTGGACGGGGACGGATTCGTGCGCGTCGACGAGCGCCAGCGCACCACGGTGCCGGGTGTGTACGCGATCGGCGACTGCGCGAACCGCGCCATGACCTCCAACCATGCCCTCGCCGAGGCGACGGTTGCGATCGCCGATATCGTCGCGCCGGGAAGCGCGCGATCGCACCCGGAGCGCGTGCCGACGGTCGTCTACTCCGCGCTCGAGCTGGCGCGGCTCGGGCTGAACGAAGACGAGGCGGAGGCGGCCGGCCACGACACCGCCACCGGCTTTGCCGGTTTCCTGGCGAGCCCGGCCGCACTCGCCTCCGGCGACGCGCGCGGCTTCGTCCGTCTCGTGGCCGATGCCGACACCGGTGCGCTGCTCGGCGCAGAGGGTGCCGGCAGCCATGCCGGCGAGTGGATCCACGCGGTCGGCGCGTGCGCCGACCGGGCCGATGCGCTCGCTGCGCTGGCGGCGATTTGCTACAACCACCCGTCGTTTGCCGAGGAGATCCAGAACGCGACGGAAACGCTGGCGGCAAAATGGGGACTTTCCGAGCGAGTCTTCCCGCGCCATGCGGAATAAGCGCGGGCCGCGAGTTGTTCTGACCGGCGTGGAGCGCTCGGGCCGCGCACGGCGGCGGCTCGCGCTGGTGGCGGTGTTGACGGTCGCCATCGGCGCGTGCGGATGGTCGCCACTGCTCGGCATCGGGCCCGCGCGCGTCGAGGGAGGCGTGCTGGTGACGAACGACGGCTGGACGCTCTATACGTTCGACCGGGACGCGCGCGCCGACGCGCGCGCCGGCATCGCCAGCGCCTGCGTCGCCGAATGTGCGACGCGCTGGCCGCCGTTCGCAGCGGACGCCGACGCATCGGCGCCCGGGGACTTCACGACTTTCGTGCGGGAGGATGGAACGCGACAGTGGGCGTACAAGGGCAGGCCGCTGTATCGCTGGCGCGGTGACGCCGCGCCCGGGGACAGGACGGGCGACGGGGTCGACAACCTCTGGCGGGCGGCGCGACCGTAGCGCGGGCCGCCCGCGCGCATCCCGGGACAACGATGGACCAGGCAGCGCTCACCCCCGCACATTCCGCGCCTGCGCCGTTACGCGCGCGCGCTCGTCGGCGACCGCTACGCCGCCGACGACCTGGTGCAGGACACGCTCGAGCGCGCGATCAACAAGTACCACCTCTGGCGTCCGGGAAGCGACCTGCGTGCTTGGCTGTTCGCGATCATGCATAACGTGTACGTGAACCAGTTGCGTAGTCGCGCCGCGCGCCGGGAGACCTCCCTCGAGGATGGCGACGCATTGCCGCAGGCCCGAGGCGAGGTGGACCGTCTGGAGATCCGCGACGTCCAGACCGCGCTCGCCGCGCTGCCTGCCGAGCAGCGCGAGGTAGTGCTGCTCGTCGCGCTGGAGCAGATGAGCTACGCGCAGGCGGGCACCGCGCTCGGGATCCCGGTCGGTACCGTCATGTCGCGCTTGTTTCGCGCCCGCGAACGGCTGCGTGCTCACCTGGACGGAGCGTCGCAGCCTTCGAACCTCAAGCTCGTGAGATGAGACCCACCGAGGACGACCTCCACGCCTACGTGGACGACCAGCTTTCGCCGGAGCGCCGGCAAGCGGTCGAGGCGTACCTCGCACAGTCGCCCGAGGACGCCGCGCGCGTCGCCGCTTACCGAGCGCAGGGCGCGGAGCTGCGCTCGTGCTTCAACCCGGTGCTCGACGAGCCGGTCCCACAGCGGCTCACGCAGCACGCTCCGCGTCGGCGCCTCGCGCGCGTCGCGGCCGCGATGGCCTGGGTCGCGATCGGCGTCGTGCTGGGCTGGGGTGCAAGTCTGTTCACCGGGCAGCAGCAGGCCGGCACGGCGGGCCTAGCTCGGCGCGCGGCGGTGGCGCACGCGGTCTACACCCCGGAGGTGCGCCACCCGGTCGAGGTCGGCGCAGAGCAACAGGAGCACCTCGTCCGCTGGCTGTCCAAGCGGCTTGGCGCCGATCTGCGCCCGCCGGTGCTCTCTGCCCACGGGTACGAGCTGGTCGGGGGAAGGCTGCTGCCGGGCGATCGCGGGGCGGTCGCGCAGTTCATGTACCAGGACGCGCGCGGCCGGCGGCTCACGCTGTACGTCACGCGTGCCCCGGCCGGGCAGCACGACACGGCCTTCCGCTACAGCCGCGAAGACGGCGTGAGCGTGTTCTACTGGGTCGACGCCTCGCTCGGCTACGCGCTCTCGGCCGAGCTGCCCAGGGCGTCCCTGCTCGAGGTCGCGACGGCCGTCTACAAGCAGTCGAATCCGTGAGGCCCGGGTCAGGCCCGTGCGGATTGCGCCGCTCGGCAACCGGCCCTCGCGCACGGAATCCGGCGGCGCCGACGAGACGTATCGCGTCGAATCTGACACCGACAAGGGGAAATCACGTGCTCGTCAAGCGCCCACATGACTACCTGCCCTCGGAGCTCACCCCCGAGCCGCTCTACCGCCGACGCCGGGAGCTCTTGCGCGCGGCCGCTGCCGGCGCGATCCTCGGCGCGGCCGGGGCGGCGCACGCCGCGAGCGGCGGGCTGCCCAAGCTCCCGAGCACCGCACGCTCGAGATTCAGCTCGCCGGAGAAGCCTACCGAGTACAAGCACGTCACGCGCTACAACAACTTCTACGAGTTCGGCACCGACAAGACCGATCCGTACCAGTACGCGGGGCGGCTGAAGACGCGGCCGTGGACGGTGGTGGTCGACGGCGAGTGCGCCAAGCCGCGCACGTTCGGAATCGAGGAGCTCCTCAAGCTGCCGCTCGAGGAACGGGTTTACCGGCTGCGCTGCGTCGAGGCCTGGTCGATGGTCGTTCCGTGGGTCGGCTTCGAGCTCAACGCGCTGCTGAAGCAGGTCGAGCCCAACGGCAACGCCAAGTTCGTCGAGTTCACGACCGCGCTGCAGCCGGACACGATGCCGGGCGTGCGCCTGCCGGTGCTCGACTGGCCCTACGTCGAGGGGCTGCGCATCGACGAGGCGATGCATCCGCTCACCATCCTCGCCGTCGGGCTGTACGGCGAGGCGCTGCCGAACCAGAACGGCGCGCCGGTGCGGCTGGTCGTGCCATGGAAGTACGGCTTCAAGAGCGGCAAGTCGATCGTGCGCATGAGGCTGGTCGAGAAGCAGCCGCTGACAGCGTGGGAAAAGGCCGCCCCCCACGAGTACGGCTTCTACTCGAACGTGAATCCCGACGTCGACCATCCGCGCTGGAGCCAGAAGCGCGAGCGGCGCATCCCGGAGTTCTTCGCGCGCCGCGAGACGGTCATCTTCAACGGCTACGGCGGCCAGGTCGCGCAGCTCTACGCCGGTATGGACCTGAAGAAATTCTTCTGACGGGCCGGCAGCGGACCGCGATCGGATGTATCTGACCCCGGGTCGGATCGGCGCCCTGAAGGCGCTCGTGTTCCTTGCGGCGCTCTCTCCGTTCGGCCGGCTTGCCGCCGCGGCGGTCTGGTTCCCCGAGCTGCTCGGCGCGAACCCCGCGGAGTACATCACCCGCTCGCTCGGCGACTGGTGCCTGCGCTTCCTGCTCGTCACGCTCGCGGTCACGCCGCTGCGGCGGTTCACCGGCTGGAACTGGCTGCTGCGCCTGCGCCGGATGCTGGGACTGTTCGCGTTCTTCTACGCGTCCGTGCACCTCGCGAGCTACATCGCGTTCGACCACGTGTTCGACCTGGTCGAGATCCTGAAGGACGTCCTCAAGCGGCCGTTCGTCACGGTCGGCTTCACCGCGTTCCTGCTGCTTCTGCCGCTTGCGGCGACGTCGACGAACGCCATGGTGCGCCGCCTCGGCGCGCGCAGCTGGCGCGCGCTGCATCGGCTCGTCTACCCGATCGCGATCCTCGGCGTGCTGCACTTCTGGTGGATGGTGAAGCGCGACGTCACCGAACCGGCGATCTACGCGCTACTGCTCGCGGCGCTGCTCGGCCATCGCGTCGTCCACGCCTGGCGCGATGCGCGCGGCGGGCGGGCGGCGGCGAGCGCGCGCGCGCCGGCCGCCGGCTCGCCGCGCTGACACGAATCGGCTCGCGGATGGCCGACGCCCGACGGGTGCAGCACGACCCTGCCGGCGCGCGTGTGCCGCCGCTCACGCCTCGCAGGGCGTTCTTCGACAGGCGGTCCGCGCGCGCCGTAGGCGCGGTCAAGCTTGCGCTGCGGGGTCGGCAGCTCGGGCCCGGTCGCCGGCGCTGGCCGGCGCGTGCGCTGCGCGCGCAGCCGGTCCTGCAGCCTGTCGAAGTAGAGATAGATCACCGGGGTGATGTACAGCGTCAGGAACTGCGACAGCGCGAGCCCGCCGACCACCGCGAGCCCGAGCGGCCGCCGCGCCTCGCCGCCGGCGCCGAATGCGAGCGCGATCGGCAGGCTGCCGGCGAGCGCCGCCATCGTGGTCATCGTGATCGGGCGGAACCGGATCAGGCAGGCCTGGTAGATCGCCTCGGCCGGCGGCATGCCGGCGGAGCGCTGCCGCTCGATCGCGAAATCGATCATCATGATCGCGTTCTTCTTCACGATCCCGATCAGCATGATGATGCCCACGAAGGCGTACATGTTCAGGTCGACCCCGAAGGCGGCGAGCGTGACGAGCGCGCCCAACCCGGCGACCGGAAGCCCGGAAAGGATGGTGAGCGGGTGGATGAAGCTCTCGTACAGGATCCCGAGCACGAGGTAGATGAAGAAGATCGAGAGCACGATCAGGATGCCCATCCCGCGCAGGGAGTCCTGGAACGCCTGCGCTGCGCCCTGGAAGGAGCCGGAGAGCGTCGCGGGAACCTGCAGATCGGCGATCGCCCGCTCGATCGCGCCGAGCGCCTCGCCGAGCGAGGTGCCGGCCCGGAGATCGAACGAGAACGTGACCGCCGGCAGCTGGCCCATGTGGTTCACGTTCAGCGGGCCGACGCCGTAGGTCAGGTTCGCGAGCGCGATGAGCGGGACCAGCGCCCCGCTCGAGGCGCGCACATGCAGGGCCGACAGCGCGGCCGGGTCGGCCTGGAAGCGCGGCTCGAGCTCGAGGATCACCCAGTACTGGTCGGTCGATCCGTAGATGGTCGAGACCTGGCGCGATCCGTAGGCGTTCGCCAGCGTCGTCTCGATCTGTTGCGGGCTCACGCCGAGCGCGGACGCCTTCTCGCGGTCGATCTCGACGCGGACCTCGGGCCGCGAGATCTGCAGATCGGTCGTGACGTCGATCAGCCCCGGCAGCGTGCGCAGCCGCGCCTCGATGATCGGTACCCAGTGGTAGAGCTCCTCGGTGTCGACCCCCTGCAGCACGTACTGGTACTCGCTCTTGGTCACGCGCCCGCCGATCCGGATCGCCGGCAGGTTCTGCAGGAAGACGCGCGTTCCCGGGATGACGCCCACCTTCGGCCGCAATCCCCGGATCACTTCCTCCACCCCCTGGCGCTCGGTGCGCGGCTTCAGGTTGATCACCATACGCCCGACGTTCAGCGACGGGCTGAACGCCGTGGCGCCGATGAACGCGTTGACCGACGCGACGTTCGGATCCCCGCGGACGATGTCGGCGACCTGCCGCGTCAAGTCCGACATGGCCTCGAACGAGATGTCCTGCGCCGCCTCGACGAAGCCGAACACCTGGCCGACGTCCTCCGACGGCAGGAAGCCCTTCGGCATCTTTGCGAACATCACCCCGGTCGCCACGACGATCGCGAGGAACGCCGTCATCGCCATACGCGGCCGCGCCATCACCCAGCGCAGGCTCACGTCGTAGGCGTGCTTCGCAGCCTCGAACCCACGCTCCACCGCGCGGTACACGCGCCCGTGGCGCCGCGTGTGCTCCGGTCGCAGGATGCGGCTGCACATCAGCGGCGAGAGCGTGAGCGAAACGAAGCCGGAGATCAGCACGGCTGCCATGATCACCACCGCGAACTCGTGCAGCAGGCGGCCGAGGATCCCGCCCATGAACAGCACCGGGATGAACACCGCGGCGAGCGACAGCGTCATCGAGACGATCGTGAACGAGATCTCGCGCGAGCCGTCGAGAGCCGCCTGCAGCGGCGACTTGCCCATTTCCAGGTGGCGCGCGATGTTCTCCAGCATCACGATCGCGTCGTCGACGACGAAGCCGACGCACAGCACCAGCGCGAGGAGTGAGATGTTGTCGATGCTGTAGCCGAGCAGGTACATCACCGCGAACGTACCGATGATCGACATCGGCAGCGCGGCGCTCGGGACCGCGGTCGCGGCCAGGTTGCGCAGGAAGAGGAAGATCACCAGCACGACCAGGACCAGCGCCAGGAACAGGGTGAACTGGACCTCCTCCACCGACTCGCGGATCGGCCCCGATCGGTCGTAGAAGACGCGGATGTCGATGCCCTGCGGAACCTGCGCGCGGAACACGGGCAGCAGCGCCTTGATCCGGTCCACCGTCTCGATCGTGTTCACGCCCGGCTGACGCTGCACGGCGAGGATGATCGAGCGCTTGCCGTTGAACCACGCGGCCACCTTGTCGTTCTGCACGCTGTCGACGACGCGGCCGAGTTCCTGCAGGCGGACCGGCGAGCCGTTGCGGTAGGCGACGATGACCGGCCGGAACGCCGCGGCGTTGTGGAGCTGGCCGGTGGCTTGCACCGCGAAGTCGCGGTCGCGGCCGGACAGGGTGCCGGTCGGCAGGTTGACGTTCGCCTGGCCGATCGCCTGCTCGATTTCGTTCAAGCCGATGCCGCGCGCCGCGAGCGCGTTCGGGTCCACCTGCACGCGCACCGCGTACTTCTGCTGTCCGAACACCTGAACCTGCGCGACGCCGGTGATCGTCGATATGCGCTGGGCGAGCACGGTCTCGGCGTACTCGTTCACCATGTAGAGCGGCAGCGTGTCCGACGAGAGCGCGAGGTAGTAGATCGGGAAGTCGGCCGGGTTCACCTTGCGGTACGAGGGCGGCGTCGACATCGTCGGCGGCAGCTGCGGCAGCGCCGCCGCGATCGCCGCCTGGACGTCCTGTGCGGCGGCGTCGATGTCGCGATCGAGCGCGAACTGGATCGTGATCCGGGTGATGCCCTGGCCGTTGATCGAGCTCATCGACTCGATGCCCGCGATTGTCGAGAGCTGTTTCTCGATCGGAGTCGCCACGGCGGAGGCCATGGTCTCGGGGCTCGCGCCGGCGAGCGACGCGCGCACCTCGATCGTGGGGAAATCGACGTTCGGCAACGAGCTCACCGGCAGCAGCCGGTAGCTCGCCACGCCGAACACCAGGATGCCGATCATGACGAGCAGGGTCATGACCGGCCGGCGCACGAAGATTTCGGAGAGATTCAAGGCGCTCTTTAGAACCTAGCGCAAGACATAAAAGCGGTCGCGGAACCGGGGACTTACAACGGCTGGCTGGGAAGGGAAGGGTGCCAACCCTTCCCTCGGGCCCGTGGTTTGTACGACCCCAACTCCCGAATGAGCACGGCCACGATCTTGAGATAAGTTCTGGTCTGGCGGCGGCGCGACGCGGCCGCGGGGATCTCGTTCAGATGCCGCAGTGCGGCGTGGGCGCATGGCGGGCCGGCGCCGGTCAAGATGCCCCGCTGTCGCGCTTGACGAGGACCCTGGTGCCGGGGCCGAGCCGCAGCTGCCCCTGCGTCACCACCTGCTCGGCGCGGGCAAGCCCGGTGCCGATGACCGCGAGATCGCCCTCCGAGCGCTGCACGCCCACCGGCCGCACCTCGACGCTCATGTCGGGCTTGACGACGAAGACGTACTGCCCGTATGGCCCCGTCTGGACCGCGCGCGACGGTACCGTCAGCGCGTCCTCCTGTTGGTAGAGCCTGAGCGATGTGGTGACGAACTGGCCGGGCCACAGCGTGTTCGCGCGGTTCTCGAACAGCGCCTTGAGCCTGATGGTGCCGGTGGTCGAGTCGACCGTGTTGTCGATGAAGACGAGCTTTCCGATTTCCGGCTGGTCGGCGTTCGGCGGGCGCGCCTCGACCGAGAGCGGACCGGCCGCGAGGTATTTGCGCACCGACGGCAGTTCCCGCTCGGGCACGGCGAAGGAGACGTAGATCGGGTGCACCTGGTTCAGCACGACGAGCGGCAAGGTGTCGTTGGCCTTGACCAGGTTGCCCTTCTGCAGCTGGATGCGCCCGGTGTAGCCGTCGATCGGCGCGCGGATCGTCGTGTACTCGAGCTGCAGGCGGGCGTTCTCGAGCGCGGCCTTGCCGGCGAGCACCGCGGCAGCCGCGGTTTCGGCGCCGGTCTTGAACTGGGCGTAGGCCTCCTTGGAGACGAAGTTCTTGGCCAGGAGCTCCTGGTAGCGCGCCTCCTGGCGCTCGGCCTGCGCGAGCTGCGCTAGATCGCGCTGATGGTTGGCCTCGGCCTGCCGCAGGGCGGCCTCGAACGGCCGCGGATCGAGGTTGAAGAGCACGCTTCCGGCGCTCACCTCCTGGCCCTCGCGGAAGCGCACCTCGACGATCTGGCCGTCGACGCGCGCCCGGATCGCCACGGTCGCGTAGGCTTCGGCCAGCCCGACCGCCTGGATCCGGTAGGGCACCGCCTGCTGCGTGACTGCAGCGACCGTCACGGGCACCGGCGCCTGCCCGGCGCCGCCCGGCGCCGCCTTGCCGGCCTTGCCCGCGCCGCTGCCGACGGTGCTTTTCGCCGCCGCCCCGGGCGCGCCGCCCTGCGCATTGGCGCCCGCTCGGTAGTACGCCACGAGCGCGGCCGCGGCCAGGGCGGTGGCGAGCACGGCCGTGATCAGCAGCCGACCAAAGCCGCGGACGGCGCTCACGTGCATCGGGCGGGAGGCGAGGGCGGTGGCCAGAAAACGGAAGCATTCATTCTATACGCACGGCCGGCCACTTCGGCATCGCCGCTGAGGTCGCGGCAACGCAGGCGACACTGCGCGGGCGCGCGGTGCGCCGCCTCAGCCGACCGGGAGCCGCCGCTCGAGCGCGAACAGCGACTCGACCGATTCGCGGGCGCGCACGATGTGGGCGTTCGCACCGTCCACCATGACTTCGGCCGCGCGCGGCCGGCTGTTGTAGTTGGAGCTCATGCTCATCGCGTAGGCCCCTGCCGACATGACCGCCAGCAGGTCGCCCTGGGCGACCGCGAGCTCGCGGTCGTGCCCGAGAAAATCGCCGGTCTCGCAGACCGGGCCGACGATCTCGTACCGGCGCGCCGGCGCGGGGCGGTGCGCGACCGGAAGAATGTCGTGCCAGGCATCGTACAGCGATGGCCGCATGAGATCGTTCATCGCCGCGTCGACGATCGCGAAGCTGTGCGGCGTGCCCGGCTTGAGGTACTCGATTCGCGTCAGCAGCAGCCCGGCGTTGCCGACCAGCGCGCGACCGGGCTCGAGCAGCAGCCGGTACGGCCGTCCGTCCAAGCGCGCCAGCATCGCCGCAAGGTAGTCGGCGATCGCAGGCGGACGCTCCTCGCGATAGCGGATGCCGAGTCCGCCGCCGATGTCCACGTGGCGCAGGCCGATCCCCTCCCGGTCGAGCGTATCGGCCAGCGCGAGCAGCCGGTCGAGCGCATCCGCGAACGGCGCGACCTCGACGAGCTGGGATCCGATGTGAAACCCGAGCCCGGCGACCTGCAGCGAGGCTGAGGCGGCGGCCTGGCGGCAAAGTGCGAGCGCCTCGCCGTAGGGGACGCCGAACTTGTTCTCCTTGAGCCCCGTGGAGATGTACGGATGGGTATGCGGGTCGACATCCGGGTTCACCCGCAGCGAGATCGGGGCGCGCCGGCCCATCGCCGCCGCGATGCGCCCGATCCGCGCAAGCTCGGCCGCCGACTCCACGTTGAAGCACAGGATGCCCGACGCGAGCGCGGTCCGGATCTCGGTCTCGCTCTTGCCGACACCGGAGAAGACGATGCGCTCCGCCCGGCCGCCCGCCGCGCGCGCGCGCGCGAGCTCGCCGCCGGATACGATGTCAAAGCCGGCGCCGAGCCGCGCGAAGAGATCGAGCACCGCGAGGTTGGCGTTCGCCTTCATCGCGTAACAGATCAGGTGCTCGCGGCCGGCGAGCGCCGCCTCGAATGCCCGGTAGGCGCTCTCGAGCGCGGTGCGCGAGTAGACGTAGCACGGCGTGCCGACCTGGGCGGCGATGTCGCCGAGCGGCACGGACTCCGCGTGGAGGATACCGTCGCGATACTCGAACGCGCTCATCGGATCGGTCCGCCCATCGGTGGTGTCTTCAGCGCCGCTGCCTCGGCGCGTCGTCGCCCTCCGGCGGCGCCGGTGCCGGCAGGTAAAGCGGACCGCGCGTGCCGCATGCCTGCAAGGTCAAGACGAGAAGGACGATGAGCAGGACGCGGCGCATGATGCGCACCGATCGTACACGAGGTGGCGCACGCCATCACGCCGCGGCCTGCCGGGCCGGCCGTCCTTCACGCTGTCCCTAGAACAGCTGGCTGCGGACCGTGTCGAGGAGCCGCCTGCCGCTCGGCTCGGCGTTCGTCTCCGCGGCGACCTCGTCCGGCGGCGGGTTCTCGCGATAGAAGTATTCCAGCTGGCCTTCCTCGCCGGCCCGCAGCCCCGTCGCAGGGTCGACCCGGACCGCGACCACGCCCGGCGGCGGCTCGAGCGTCATCTGCGGTGCACCCTTCAGGACCTGCGCCATGTATTCCATCCAGATCGGCAGCGCGGCGCGCGCACCGGTTTCGTTCTTGCCTAGCTTCTTCGGCTGGTCGAAGCCGATCCAGGCGACCGCAACCACGGTGGGGTGGAACCCCGCGAACCACGCGTCGACGTTGTCGTTGGTCGTGCCGGTCTTGCCGGCGAGGTCGAACCGCTTGAGCGCGCCCGCGCGCGCCCCGGTGCCGTAGCGCACGACGTCGTGCATCAAGTCGTTCATAATGAAGGCGTTGCGCAGATCGATGACCCGCAGCGCCTCGTCACCTGCGCGCGCCGGCTGCGCCTGCGCGAGCAGGTTGCCGCGGTCGTCCACGATGCGCTCGATCAGGTACGGCTCCATCCGGAAGCCGCCGTTGGCGAACACGGCATAGGCGCGCGCCATCTGCCATGGCGTCACCGAGCCCGCACCGAGCGCCATGGTGAGGTACGGCGGGTGACGATCGGCTTCGAATCCGAAGCGGGTGACGTAGTCCTGTGCGTACTGCGGGCCGATCGTCTGCATGACCCGGATCGAGACCATGTTCTTGGACTTGGCGAGCGCGGTGCGCAGCCGCATCGGGCCCTCGTAGCTATCGTCATAGTTCTTCGGCTCCCAGACCTGACCGCCGGTGAGAGCCGCGTCCACCACGACCGGTGCGTCGTTGATGATGGTCGCCGGCGTAAAACCCTTCTCGAGTGCAGCCGAGTAGATGAACGGCTTGAAGCTCGAGCCGGGCTGCCGCCACGCCTGGGTCACGTGGTTGTACTTGTTGCGGCCGAAATCGAAGCCGCCGACGAGCGCGCGCACCGCGCCGGTGTGTGGATCGAGGGCGAGGAACGCCGCCTCCACCTCGGGCAGCTGCACGATCTGCCAGCGGTCCTTGGCGTCCTTCTGCACGCGGATCACCGCGCCGCGCCTGAGCTTACGCTTGGCGGGGCGTTGGCGGCGAGCGCGCTCGCCGCGAAGCGCAGGCCGTCGCCTTTCACCTCGATCGTTTCGCCGCCGCGCAGGTACGCCCGCACCGCGCGCGTATCCGCGTCGAGGACCAGCGCCGCGAGAATGCCGTCGCTGTTGCCGAACTCGGCGAGCCCGTCCTCGAGCATATCTTCGCTCGCGTTCGGCGCGATCTCGACGAAGGCCTCCGGCCCGCGGTAGCCGTGGCGGCGCTCGTAGTCCATGACGCCTTCGCGCAGGCTCCGGTACGCCGCTTCCTGGTCGCGTTTGCGGATGGTCGTGTAGACCCGCAGCCCGCTCGTGTACACCTCGTCCGGATAGCGCTCGTACAGGACCTGCCGGACCATCTCGGCGACGTATTCGCCGCGCACCGCGAAGTGGTCGATGTCGCGGCGCACCACGAGCGGCTGCTTCTGCGCCTCCGCGAGCTGCTCGGCGGTGATATAGCCGAGCTCGCGCATGCGGCGCAGCACGTAGAGCTGGCGCTGCTTCGCCCGCCGCGGGTTGACCACGGGATTGAAGGACGAGGGTGCCTTGGGCAGCCCGGCCAGCATCGCTGCCTCGGCCAGGCTCACGTCCTGCAGCGCGCGGCCGAAGTAGATCTGGGCGGCGGCGGCAAAGCCGTAGGCGCGCTGGCCGAGGTAGATCTGGTTGATGTAGATCTCGAGGATCTGGTTCTTGGAGAGTCCGGCCTCGATCTTGTACGCGAGCAGCGCCTCGTAGAGCTTGCGAGTGATCGTCTTCTCGCTCGAGAGGAAAAAGTTGCGCGCCACCTGCATGGTGATGGTGCTCGCGCCTTGCTGCTTGCCGCCGGCGATCAGGTTGGAGTAGGCTGCCCTCATGACGCCGACATAATCGACGCCCTGGTGCTGATAGAAGCGCTCGTCCTCGGCGGCGAGGATCGCCTGCGTCATGACGTCGGGCACCTCGTCGATGCGGGCGACCGCCCGGCGCTCCTCGCCGAACTCGCCGATGAGCGCCCCATCGGAGGTGTACACGCGCAGGGGAATTTTCGGCTGGTACTGGTTCAGGACCTCGATCGAAGGCAGGTTTGGGTAGGCGAGTAGCACCACGAAGCCGGCGAGCGCCGCCCCACGACGGCGAGGCCGGCGAGCAGCACGAGCGGAAAGGCGGCCCAACGGAGCCAATTCACGGGCAAGGTTCCTGGTTGCGGCAGATACGAGAGTGTAAGGTGCGCGACGGCATCGCGCGCGCGCCGCGCCACTGCCCGGCAGGCCGGCGGGAACGCGACGGGGTCGCTTCCATTCTCGACTCCCACTGGCAGGGCGCCCCGGCGCCCAATGACGGCCTTCGGGGGCTCCGGCGCTACGGCAACCCCGGATTAAATGTGAAAAATTTGCTTGCTGTACCGGATAGTTGTTGCTAGGATTTGATGCAAACTATTCGAACTGCGCCTAAGCGACCGTCACCAAAGGGGTTTTCCCTTGCATCTTGATATTTTCAAGCCCAAAGCGCCGCCGCTCTTTGGGATGGACATCAGCTCCTCTGCCGTCAAGATGGTGGAGCTCGCCGATGCCGGCAAGGGCGGCTATCGCGTGGAGCGCTACGCGATCGAGCCGCTCGCGAAGGACTCAGTGATCGACGGCAACATCGCAAACCTCGAGTCGGTGGCCGAGACGGTGCGCCGGTGCTGGAAGAAGCTCGCCACGCGCACCAAGAACGTCGCGATGGCGCTGCCGACCGCCGCGGTGATCACGAAGAAGATCATCGTGGCCGCCGGCCTGCGCGAGGAAGAGCTCGAGTTCCAGGTCGAGGGCGAGGCGAATCAGTACATCCCGTTCGCGCTCGACGAGGTCAACCTCGACTTCCAGGTGGTCGGGCCGGCGCCCTCGAGCGCCGAGGAGGTCGAGGTCCTGATCGCCGCCTCGCGCAAGGAGAAGGTCGAGGACCGCGTGGCCGTGGCCGAGGCCGCCGGGCTCAAGGCGCTGGTGATGGACGTCGAGTCCTACGCGATGCAGACGGCCTTCGAGCTGGTGCGCCAGCAGCTGCCGAGCGAGGGCCGCGACCAGAACGTCGCGGTCGTCGATATCGGCGCAGCGATCATGAACATCACCGTGCTGCGCAACGACCAGGCGGTATACACGCGCGAGCAGGCGTTCGGCGGGAACCAGCTGACCCAGGACATCGCCCGCCACTACGGTCTGTCGCAGGAGGAGGCGGAGAACGCCAAGCGCTCCGGCGGGTTGCCCGACAGCTTCGAAGCCGAGGTGCTGCGGCCGTTCATGGAGAACGCCGCCCTCGAGATTCAGCGTGCAATGCAGTTCTTCTTCACCTCGACCCAGTACAACTCGGTTGATCACATCCTGCTCACCGGCGGCACCTCGACGCTGCCGGGGCTAGAGGACGTAGTGAGCACCCGCGCACGCATCAACGCGATGGTCGCCAACCCGTTCGCGAACATGTCGATCAGTCCGCGCATCCAGCTCAAGCGGCTGATCTCGGATGCGCCGGCGCTCATGATCGCGTGCGGCCTCGCGATGCGGAGATTCGACGAATGATTCGCATCAACCTACTGCCGCACCGCGAGGCGCGGCGCAAGGCGAGCCGCCGCCAGCTCGTGCTGATGGCCGTCATGGTGGCCGTGGCCGGAATTGCGGCCGCCGCGCTGGTTCACGGCGTGATCGCCGGCTACGTCGCGGTGCAGAACGACCGCAACGAGTTCCTCAAGCGCGAGAACGCGAAGCTCGACAAGGAGATCGCGGAGATCAAGAAACTGAAGGACGAGATTGCCGCGCTGCTCGCCCGCAAGCAGATCATCGAGACGCTGCAGAACGACCGCGCCCGCGCGGTGAACCTGCTCGATACGCTGGTGCGCCAGACGCCGGATGGCGTCTACCTGAAGTCGCTCAAGCAGAACGGGCTGCGCGTGAAGGTCACCGGCTACGCACAGTCGAACGCCCGCGTGTCGGCCTTCATGCGCAATTTGCAGGGCGCCGAGGTGCTCGAAAACTCGGCCACCTCGCCGCAGCTGATCGAGATCAAGGCGACAACCGTGAACGGTAAACGCCTGTCGGAATTCGATCTCGACTTCAGCATGAAGCCGCCGACGCCGTTGGTGGACGACCAGAAGCCGCGGCCGACCGCCCCGGCGAAGAAGGGCTGACCGAAGATGAACGACCTTCTCGCCCAGTTCCGCAACCTGAACACCCGCGACCCGGGCAGCTGGCCGCCGCTGCCGAAGCTCGCGCTGCTGCTCGCCCTGCTGGCGGGCATCCTGGTGGCGGCCTACTTCCTCGACTGGCAGACGCAGCTCGAGGAGCTCGAGGCCGGCCGGCAAGAAGAGGCGAAGCTCAAGCAGGCGTACATCGACAAGAAGCGCCAGGCCGTGAACCTGGATCTGCACCGCCAGCAGCTGCAGGAGATCGAGAGCTCCTTCGGCGCGCTGCTGAAGCAGCTGCCGAACAAATCGCAGATGGAGGCGCTGCTGGTGGACATCAACCAGAGTGGTCTGGGCCGCGGCCTGCAGTTCGAGCTGTTCCGGCCGGCGCCGCAGGAGACCGTGAAGGACTTCTATGCCGAGCTGCCGATCACCGTGCGCGTGACCGGCAACTACCACGACATGGGCGCGTTCGCGAGCGACATCGGGCAGCTGCCGCGCATCGTCACGCTGAACGACCTTGCGCTCGCGGTCGGCAAGGACGGCAATCTCTCGATGAACACGACCGCCAAGACGTTTCGCTATCTCGACGAGGAAGAGATCGCGGCGCAGCGCAAGGCGGCCAAGGCGGCCAAGGCCAGGAAATGAAGGCGCGAATCCTGCTGGCGGCGACGGCCGCCGCCCTTCTGCTCGCGGCCTGCGAGGGTGGAGAGCACTCGGACCTGCGCGCGGAGCTCGACCGGCTGACGCGCGACCTGCCGCGCCGGGTCGATCCGCTGCCTCAGGTCAAGCCGTACCAGCCGGTGCCCTACGAGGCGTTCGATGTCGCCGACCCGTTCGGCCCGGCCAAGATCGAGCTGGCGACGAAGTCGGCTGCCTCGGGCGGCGGCGGCGCGCTGGCGCCCGACCTGAACCGACCGAAGGAGCCGCTCGAGGCCTACCCGCTCGAGACGCTGACGATGGTCGGCACGTTGACGCGGCAGAAGCAGAGCTACGCGCTCGTCAAGGCCGACACCGGGCTCTACCGCGTGCGCGTCGGCAACTATTTGGGACAGAACTTCGGGGTGATCACTAGGATCACCGACAGCGAGATCACCCTGCGCGAGCTGATCCAGGACTCCGCCGGAGACTGGGCTGAGCGCGAAAGCGCGCTGCTGCTTCAGGAGGCAGGCGCGACTACGGAGGCGAGATGATGGGCAAGCTGAAAGAACTCATACCGTACCTTCTGGTCGCCGCGCTGGCATTCCTTGCGCCAGCTGCCGTGCACGCGCAGGCCGCGCCAAATGCAATCGACGCGCTCAACGTGACGAGCCAGGGCGGCCGGACCCTGCTGCGCATCACCATGAAGGAGCCCCTGAAGGCAGCCCCCGCGAGCTTCACCGTGGCGAATCCCGCGCGTATCGCCTTCGACTTCCCGAACACGGTCAACGCGCTCGCGCGATCCAGCCAGGAGGTGAACGAGGGCGAGCTGCGCAGCGTGACCGTGGTCCAGGTCGGCGACCGCACGCGGCTGGTCCTGAACCTGCGCACGATGGTGACCTACGAGGCGCAGACGGACGCCAACACGCTGACGATCGCGCTTGCCACGCTGCCGAGCGCCGCGGCGCGGGCCGGCGGTGACCGCACGACGCGCTTCGCCGAGGGCACCGCCGACGCCAAGCACAGCCTGCGTGACATCGACTTCCGGCGCGGCAGGAACGGCGAGGGCGCGTGGTCGTCGAGCTCTCGGACACCAACACCGGCATCGATATCCGGCAGCAGGGCCAGACCCTGGTGGTGGATTTCCTCAAGACCGCCCTGCCTGACAACCTGCGCAAGCGCCTCGACGTCACCGACTTTGCCACTCCGGTCGCCGTAGTGAGCACGTTCCAGCAGGGCGACAACGTCCGCATGGTGATCGAGCCCCGGGGGCTGTGGGAGCACAACGCCTACCAGAGCGACACCCAGTTCGTTGTCGAGGTCGCTCCGGTGCAGTACGACCCGAACAAGCTCGTCCAGGGCACGCGCGGCGGCTATCGTGGCGAGAAGCTCTCGCTAAACTTCCAGAACGTGGAGGTGCGCAGCGTCCTCAACGTGATCGCCGACTTCACCGACCTCAACATCATCACCAGCGACACGGTGCAGGGCAACCTCACGCTGCGGTTGAAGGACGTGCCGTGGGACCAGGCGCTCGACATCATTCTGCAGACGCGTGGCCTCGACATGCGCAAGAGCGGCAACGTGGTCTGGATCGCCCCGCGCGACGAGCTCGCCACCAAGGAGAAGCTCGAGCTCGAGGCGAAGCAGCAGATCGCCGAGCTGGAGCCATTGCGCACCGAGACGTTCCAGCTCAACTTCGCCAAGGCCGAGACGATCGCGAAGCTGCTTTCCGGCCAGGGCGCGGGCGGCGGTGGCAGTCAGGAACAGCGCATCCTCTCCAAGCGCGGCAGCTCGAGCTGGGACGCGCGCACGAACCAGCTCTTCGTGCAGGACATCCCGTCGCGGCTCGAGGAGGTGCGCAAGCTCATCGCGCAGACCGACATTCCGGTGCGCCAGGTGATGATCGAGGCGCGCATCGTCGAGGCAACCGACCAGTTCACCCGGACGCTCGGCGCTCGCCTCGGCTATCACGTCACCGATCCCTCGGGCTCCTCGCCGATCTTCAGCAACCCGAACCGGATGATCTTCGGCGGCGGGCTCCAGGACACGGCTTTCCACTCGGGTCAGGGCGTGGCGGCGCCGATCTTCCCGAACCAGGTGAACATGGTGAACCTGCCCGCGCAGCTCTCGTCGCAGCAGTCCGGCATCACGCCCGGCCAGTTCTCGCTGGTGCTGTTCAATCGGGCGCAGACGCGGTTCGTGAACCTGGAACTGACCGCGCTCGAGAGCGACGGGCGAGGAAAGATCATCTCCAGCCCGCGCGTGGTCACCGCGAACCAGGTCGAGGCGCTCATCGAGCAAGGCACCGAGCTGCCGTTCCAGCAGGCGACCTCGAGCGGCGCGACCAGCATCTCGTTCCGCAAGGCGACGCTCGCGCTCAAGGTGCGCCCGCAGATCACACCGGACGGGAACGTCGTGCTGGACGTGGACGTCAATAAGGACGCGGTCGGCATCCAGACCCCGGCCGGTTTCGCGATCGACACCAAGCACGTAAAGACGCAAGTGCTGATCGAAAATGGCGGCACGGTGGTGATCGGCGGCATCTACACGCAGGAGCAGCGCAACAACGTGAACAAGGTGCCGCTGCTCGGCGACCTGCCCGCGGTGGGGCCGCTCTTCCGCGACACGCAGCGCATCGACAACAAGACGGAGCTCCTGGTGTTCCTCACGCCGCGCATCGTCGAGGACCGCCTGACCGTGCGCTGAGCGCGACGCCGTTCCGAGAGCCGGCCCGCGGGCCGGCCTTTCGTTGGCGAAGACATGAATGCGTGAAGGCGTGCGGCCCGGAGCCGCGCCTGCCCCGACTGCGCTTCGCCGCGCCTTCGCGCATTCACATAGAATGGCCGCGTGCGCCCGAGCCACAATGTATTCCTGGTCGGCCTGATGGGCGCCGGCAAGACCACCGTCGGCCGGCAGCTCGCACGCCGGCTCGGCAAGCGCTTCCACGACAGCGACCTCGAGGTCGAGGCCCGCACCGGTGTGCGCGTCGCGACCATCTTCGAGATCGAAGGCGAGGCGGGGTTCCGTGCGCGCGAAGCGCGCAGATCGAGGAGCTCACCGCGCTCGACAACGTCGTGCTCGCAACCGGTGGAGGGGTGGTGCTCGATGCGCGCAACCGCGAGCATCTCGCCGCGCGCGGCTTCGTGATCTACCTGCGCGCCCAGCCGCGCGATCTGTGGAGCCGCATGCGCCAGGACCGCAGCCGGCCGCTGCTGCAGACCGCCGACCCGCTCGCGCGCCTGGAGGAGCTTTTCCGCGAGCGCGATCCGCTCTACCGCGCGGTCGCCGACCTGATCGTCGACACCGCGCGCCAGGGCCCGGTACCGCTCGTCGCCCAGGTGCTGGCCGAGCTCCCCGCCGAATGCAAACTGTCCGCATAGCGCTCGGCGAGCGCAGCTACGACATCCACATCGGCCCCGGTCTGCTCGCGCGCGCCGAGCTGATCGCGCGGGTCCTGCCGCAGCCGCGCGTCGCGGTGGTGACCAATGCGACCGTCGGCCCGCTGTTTCTCGACGCGCTCACCGCGGCGCTCGCCGCCGCTGGCGTCGCGGTGGTGCCGGTCGTCCTCCCCCGACGGCGAGCAGCACAAGAACTGGGAAACCCTGAATCTCGTCTACGACGCGCTGCTCGCGAACCGCTGCGACCGGGGCACGACGATCGTCGCCCTCGGCGGCGGCGTGGTCGGTGACATCGCCGGATTCGCCGCGGCGACCTACCAGCGCGGCGTCCACTTCGTCCAGGTGCCGACGACGCTGCTCGCGCAGGTCGACTCCTCGGTGGGCGGCAAGACCGGGATCAACCATCCGCGCGGCAAGAACATGATCGGGGCATTCCATCAGCCGGGCGTGGTGCTCGCCGATATGGACGTCCTGCGCACCCTGCCGGAGCGCGAGCTGCGCGCCGGTCTCGCCGAGGTGATCAAGCACGGCGTTATCCGCGACGCGGCGTTCTTCGAATGGCTGGAGACGGACCTCGGGCGGCTGCTCAGGCGCGAACCCGCTGCGCTGGCGCACGCGGTGCGCCGCTCGGTGGAGATCAAGGCGGAGATCGTCGCGATCGACGAGCGCGAGAGCGGGCCGCGCGCGCTGCTCAACTTTGGCCACACGTTCGGTCACGCGATCGAGACGGGCCTCGGCTACGGCGACTGGCTGCACGGCGAGGCGGTGGCCGCCGGCATGGTGATGGCCGCGGAGCTTTCGCGTCGGACCGGGGGCATCGACGCGGCCGCATGCGAGCGGCTGCGCACGCTCGTCGGGCGGGCGGGCCTTCCGACCGCGCCGCCGCCCGGCATCGGCGCCGCGCGGTTCCTGGATCTGATGAGTGTGGACAAGAAGGTCCGGTCGGGGCGCCCGCGCCTGATCCTGCTCGAGCGCTTGGGCGCCGCGTACATCGCCGAGGACACGCCGCCGGACGCGCTCCAGGCGACGCTTGCCGCCGTTTCCGGCTGACGGCTTCGAAGCGCAGCGCACAACCCGGGCCATCCGGGCGACGCCCACGAGATCGCGGGGTGCCCTGGAGCGGATCCCGGGGCGCCCGCTAATTGCTTGAGGGCAAAGCGGTCGGCCGGTATAGTACTCGGTTCCGCGGTGAAAAATGCATGGCTTTTGTGCGGTGCAAGAGCGCCGCCCGAGCGAGGTGCCGCATGGAGCGACCGGCCGACCGGATGCAAGCCCAGGGTCTCTACGACCCCGCCTACGAGCACGACGCCTGCGGCGTCGGCTTCATCGCGCACATCAAGGGCCGGAAGAGCCATGCGATCGTCGAGCAGGGGTTGCAGATCCTCAAGAACCTCACGCACCGGGGCGCGGTCGGGGCCGATCCGCGCGCGAGCGACGGTGCGGGCATCCTGATCCAGATCCCGGACCGGCTCCTGCGCGAGGAGATGGCCAAGCAGGGCGTCGCACTTCCGCCGGCCGGGCAATACGGCGTCGGCATGGTATTCCTGCCGCAGGAGCCCGCATCCCGAATCGCATGCGAGTACGAGATCGAGCGCGCGATCAAGGACGAGGGCCAGGTGCTGCTTGGCTGGCGCGACGTGCCGCGCGACCCCACCGTGCTCGGCGAGTCGGTCAAGGCGATCGAGCCGGTCATCCGCCAGGTGTTCATCGGCCGTGGCGGCGGCGTGCGCGTCACCGATGCGCTCGAGCGCAAGCTCTACATCATCCGCCGGGCGGCCGGACAGGCCATCCAGGCGCTCAAACTCAAGCACGGCAAGGAGTACTACGTCCCCTCGATGTCGGCGCGCACCCTCGTCTACAAGGGCATGCTGATGGCGCACGACATGTCGGACTACTTCCTCGACCTCAGGGACGCGCGCGTCACCTCGGCGCTCGCCCTCGTCCACCAGCGCTTCTCGACCAACACGTTCCCCACCTGGGAGCTCGCGCACCCGTTCCGGCTGATTGCGCACAACGGAGAGATCAACACGCTGCGCGGCAACGTGAACTGGATCCGCGCGCGCCAGGGCGCGATCTCCTCGCCGGTGCTCGGCAAGGACCTCGACAAGGTCTGGCCGCTGATCTATCCGGGACAGTCCGACTCGGCGTCATTCGACAACGCGCTCGAGCTGCTCGTGATGGCCGGCTACTCGCTCGCCCACGCGATGATGATGCTGATTCCCGAGGCGTGGGAGGGCCACGCGCTGATGGACGAACGGCGGCGCGCCTTCTACGAGTATCACGCTGCGATGATGGAGCCGTGGGACGGCCCGGCGGCGATCGCGTTCACCGACGGCCGCCAGATCGGCGCGACGCTCGACCGCAACGGCTTGCGGCCGGCGCGCTACCTCGTCACCGACGACGGCCTCGTCGTCATGGCCTCCGAGACCGGCGTGCTGCCGATCGCCGAGGAGCGCATCGTCAAAAAGTGGCGGCTGCAGCCAGGCAAGATGTTCCTGGTCGATCTCGAGGCCGGCCGCATCATCGACGACAAGGAGCTCAAGGACTCGCTTGCCGCGGCGCGGCCGTACCGCGACTGGGTCGACCGCATCCGCATCAAGCTCGACGACCTGCCTGAGCCGAAGGAGCTCAGGGCGCACTCGCCCGACACCGTGCTCGACCGACAGCAGGCCTTCGCCTACACGCAGGAGGACCTCAAGTTCATCCTCGCGCCTATGGCGAGCAACGGCGAGGAGCCGGTCGGCTCGATGGGCAACGACTCGCCGCTTGCGGTGCTCTCGAACAGGAGCAAGCCGCTCTACAGCTACTTCAAGCAGATGTTCGCGCAGGTCACGAACCCCGCGATCGACCCTATCCGCGAGGAGCTCGTCACGAGCCTCGTCTCGTTCATCGGCCCGAGGCCGAATCTGCTCGGAATCGACGAGATGAACCCGCCCCTGCGCCTGGAGGTGAGCCAGCCGGTACTCGATTTCGCGCAGATGGAGAGCATCCGCCACATCGAGCGCTACACCGACGGCAAGTTCCGCTCCTGCGAGCTCGACGTCACCTACCCGATGGCCTGGGGTAAGGAGGCGATCGAGGCGCGGCTCGCCAGCCTGTGCGCGCAGGCCGAGGATGCGGTGCGCACCGGCTACACGATCCTCGTCATCTCCGACCGCAGGATCTCGCGCGAGCTGGTCGCCATCCCAGCCCTGCTTGCGCTCTCGGCGATCCACCAGCACCTGGTGGACAAGGGGCTGCGCACCAGCACCGGGCTGGTGGTCGAAACCGGCTCGGCGCGCGAGGTCCACCACTTCGCGCTGCTCGGCGGCTACGGCGCCGAGGCCGTGCATCCTTACCTCGCGTTCGAGACGCTGATCGAGCTCGCGGGGCAGGGGGCGGTTGGGCGAAGTCGACGCCGCCAAGGCGTGCAAGAACTTCGTGAAGGCGATCGGCAAGGGACTGCGCAAGGTGATGTCCAAGATGGGCATCTCGACCTACATGTCCTACACCGGCGCGCAGATCTTCGAGGCGGTCGGCCTGTCGCGTGCCCTGGTCGACAAGTACTTCCCCGGGACTGCCTCGGTCGTCGAGGGTATCGGCGTATTCGAGCTGGCCGAGGAGGCGATTCGCGTGCACCGCGCGGCGTTCGGCGACGACCCGCTGCTCGAGCGCGCGCTCGACGCCGGCGGCGAGTACGCCTTCCGCGTGCGCGGCGAAGAGCACATGTGGACGCCCGACGCGATCGCCAAGCTGCAGCATTCGACGCGCGCGAACGCCTACGAGACCTACAGGGAGTACGCGCGCATCATCAACGACCAGTCAAAGCGCCACATGACGCTGCGCGGGCTGTTCGAGTTCCGGCTCGACCAGTGCACCCCGGTGCCGATCGAGGAGGTCGAACCCGCCAAGGAAATCGTGAGGCGCTTCTCGACCGGCGCCATGTCGCTCGGCTCGATCTCGACCGAGACGCACACCAACCTCGCCATCGCGATGAACCGGATCGGCGGCAAGTCGAACACCGGCGAGGGTGGGGAAGACCGCCGCCGCTACGCGCCGGTGTCGGCCGGCGAGACGCTCAAGTCGCGCCTGGGCACCGACCGCGTCGAGCGCGAGATCGAGCTGCGCGAGGGCGACTCGCTCAAGTCTAAGATCAAGCAGGTCGCCTCCGGGCGCTTCGGCGTCACCGGCGAATATCTCGCGAGCGCGGAGCAGATCCAGATCAAGATCGCGCAGGGCGCTAAGCCCGGCGAGGGCGGCCAGCTCCCGGGCCGTAAGGTCTCCGAGTACATCGCGGAGCTGCGCTTCTCGACTCCGGGCGTCGAGCTCATCAGCCCGCCGCCGCACCACGACATCTACTCGATCGAGGACCTGGCGCAGCTGATCCACGACCTGAAGAACGCGAATCCCGAGGCGTCGATCAGCGTGAAGCTCGTGTCCGAGGGCGGCGTGGGCACCATCGCGGCCGGCGTCTCGAAGGCGAAGGCCGACCACGTGACGATCGCCGGCCACGACGGTGGTACCGGCGCGAGCCCGTGGTCCTCGATCAAGCACGCCGGCACGCCGTGGGAGCTCGGCCTCGCCGAGACGCAGCAGACGCTGGTGCTGAACCGCCTGCGCGGCCGCATCGCGGTGCAGGTGGACGGTCAGATGAAGACCGGGCGCGACGTGGTCATCGGTGCGATGCTCGGGGCCGACGAGTTTGGCTTTGCGACCGCTCCGCTGGTGGCGAGCGGCTGCATCATGATGCGCAAGTGCCACCTGAACACCTGTCCGGTCGGCGTTGCCACGCAGGATCCGGTGCTGCGCCGCAAGTTCCAGGGCAGGCCCGAGCACGTCGTCAACTACTTCTTCTTCGTCGCCGAGGAGGTGCGTGAACTGATGGCGCGCCTCGGCGTGCGCCGGTTCGACGAGCTGATCGGGCGCACCGATCTGCTCGACAAGCGCCGCGGCATCGAGCACTGGAAGGCGTGCGGCCTCGACTTCTCGCGCATCTTCTGCGTCCCGGCGATGCCGGCTGCGGTCGCGCGCCACAACTGCGAGTTCCAGGATCACGGCCTCGACAAGGCGCTCGACAACCGGCTGGTCGAGCTCGCGGAACCGGCACTCGCGCGCGGCGAGAAAGTGACCATCGAGATGCCGGTGCGCAACATCAACCGGACGGTGGGCACGATGCTTTCGTGGCATGTGGCAAAGCGCTACGGCCTCGAAGGGCTGCCGGACGACACGATCCGGGTGCGCTTTGCAGGCTCGGCCGGGCAGAGCTTCGGCGCCTTCCTCGCGCGCGGCGTCACGCTCGATCTGATCGGCGAGACGAACGACTACTGCGGCAAGGGCCTGTCCGGCGGGCGCATCGTCGTCCAGCCCTCGCCGAAGTTCCGCGGCGAGCCGCTCGAGAACATCATCACCGGGAACGTGGTGCTCTACGGCGCGATCATGGGCGAGGCGTTCTTCCGCGGCGTCGCCGGCGAGCGCTTCTGCGTGCGAAACTCCGGCGCCGATGCGGTGGTCGAGGGCGTCGGCGACCACGGCTGCGAGTACATGACCGGCGGCGCGGTCGTGGTGATCGGCCCGACCGGGCGCAACTTCGCGGCCGGGATGTCCGGCGGCGTCGCGTACGTGCTCGACGAGCAGGGCAGCTTCCGCGACTACTGCAACCCGGCGATGGTCGCGCTCGAACCGGTGCTCGCCGAGGCGGAGCAGGAAGCCAGGCTCGCGCCCGACCTCTGGCACCGCGGCCGCTCGGACGAGGCGATCCTGCGCGAGCTGCTCGAGAAGCATCTGCACCACACGGGCAGCGCGCAGGCGAAGCGCGTCCTCGATCGCTGGGCCGAGTTCCGCCCGAAGTTCGTCAAGGTGTTTCCGAACGAGTACCGGCGCGCGCTCGGCGAGCTCGCGGCGAGGGCCAAGAAGCTCGCGGCGTAGCAACGTGTCGAGAGCGAGCGGCTCCGCCCATGCGCCGGAGGGGATATACGAGGGGGTCTCCCTCTCGTTCGTGCGACCGCGGTTTGCCCTGCGCGCTCCCTTTCTGGAGCGAAGCCGCGATCGCGGCCGTAGTTACTAGCTGAAGAAGGGCGATGGGCAAGATCACCGGATTTCTAGAGTACGCGCGACTGGCCGAAGCCGCCGAAGACCGGCGCGAGCGCCTGAAGCACTACCGCGAGTTCGTCGAACGCCTGAGCGACAAGGACGCCGGCATCCAGGGCGCGCGCTGCATGGACTGCGGCACGCCGTTCTGCATGACAGGCTGCCCGGTCAACAACATCATTCCCGACTGGAACGACCTCGTCTACAAGCAGAACTGGCGCCAGGCGATCGACGTTCTGCATTCGACCAACAACTTCCCCGAGTTCACCGGGCGCGTCTGCCCGGCGCCGTGCGAGGCGGCGTGCACGCTGAACATCAACAACGACCCGGTCGGCATCAAGTCGATCGAGCATGCGATCATCGACAAGGCGTGGGAGGAAGGCTGGGTGGCGGCGCAGCCGCCGGCGCGCAAGACCGGCAGGCGCGTCGCGGTCGTGGGCTCGGGGCCGGCCGGGCTCGCCTGCGCGCAGCAGCTCGCGCGGGCGGGGCACGACGTGGTGGTCCTCGAGAAGAACGACCGCATCGGCGGTCTCCTGCGCTACGGCATCCCGGATTTCAAGATGGAGAAGCATCACATCGACCGCCGCGTGGCGCAGATGGTGGCCGAAGGGGTCGAGTTCCGCACCGGCGTGCGGGTGGGCAGCGCTCGTCCCGGCAAGGGCGTCAACGACTACTCGCACCAGGTCGCTTCGCCCGCGGCGCTGCTCGCCGAGTACGACGCCGTAGTGCTTGCCGGTGGCGCCGAGCAGCCTCGCGACCTCGCGCTTCCCGGCCGTGCGCTCGAAGGCGTGCATTTCGCGATGGAGTTCCTGCCGCAGCAGAACAGGGTCGTCGCCGGCGATCGTGTCGAGGGGCAGATCACCGCCACCGGCAAGCGCGTCGTGGTGATCGGCGGCGGCGACACCGGCTCGGACTGCGTCGGAACGTCGAACCGCCAAGGCGCGAAATCGGTGACGCAGTTCGAATTGCTGCCGCAGCCGCCCGCGCACGAGAACAAGGAGATGACCTGGCCCTACTGGCCGGTGAAGCTGCGCACCTCGAGCTCGCACGAGGAAGGCTGCGCGCGGGACTGGGCCGTGGCGACCAAGGCGTTCATCGGCGAGAACGGCCGCCTTACCAGCCTGCGCGCCGTCCGCGTCGAATGGCAGGGGGGCAAGATGGTCGAGGTGCCAGGCAGCGCGTTCGAGCTTCCGGCCGACCTGGTGCTCCTTGCGATGGGTTTCGTGTCGCCGGTGCAGTCGCTGCTCGAGGAGTTCGACGTCGAGCGCGACACGCGCGGCAACGCGAAAGCCGCGACCGACGGTCCCGGCGGCTACGCGACCAGCGTGCCCAAGGTCTTCGCCGCCGGCGACGTGCGCCGCGGGCAGTCGCTCGTGGTCTGGGCGATCCGCGAGGGCCGCCAATGCGCACGTGCGGTAGACGAGTTCCTGGTCGGGTGTTCGGAGCTGCCGCGCTGAGCCGGCTACGCCGGGCCGACCCTCATCATCGCGGCCGCGGCTGTTCCGGCAGTGCGGGCGGCTGCTGCGGCCGCGGCGGCGCCGGAACGTACTGGCCGCCTATGCCTGCCGGGCCGGGGCCCACGATGTAACCCGGCGGCGCGGTACTCGCCGGCGGCTTGGGCGGCCGCGCGATCGGCGGCCTGACGACGGGGGCGCCGGATACCCGTAGACCTCGACCGGGACCGCGGCCGGATCGTCGCAGTCGAGCCGCCGCTGCTTGAGGCACTCCTCGCGCCAGCGCTGGTATGCATCGTTCTTCGTCTGCGAGGCCGCTGCTTGGCTGCGCCGCTCGTCTTCCAGCTCGCGCTCGAGCCGCTGCACGCGGTTCTGGATCTGGCGCTCGTTGCCGGCGGCGTCGGGTGGCGCCTGGATGGCCGGCACGACGCTCACCTTCGACTTGCTCTGGTCGAGGACGGTGGCGTCGGTGCCCTTGGGCGGCGGGGTATTCGAGTAGTGCACCACGCCGTTGGCGTCACGCCACTTGTAGATCCTCGATTCCTGCGCCAGCGCCGGCGCCGCCAGCAAGAGCGATCCCGCCACCAGCGCGATTGCCGCTCGACGCGGACTCATCGACCGCTGCTCACGTCGAAGACACCTCGCACACCGTGCGGTACCGCGGCCGGATGGTGCGGCTTGGAACCCGCCCCGACATGCTCGTGCCGCGCGTGAAAGATGCGCGAGCGCGGCCAATGCGCCCGCACCCGCGCCGGCCTCACCGGCACGGGATAGACGAACGTCACTCCGGGGTCGGCGAAGCTGACCGGCGCGGGGTTGGCGGCGTGGCCCGGCGTCTGCGTCGCGTGGCGGCGTAGTTGCGCGAGCTCGTCCTCGAGCTGCCCGATCCTGCGCTCGAGCGCCGCCACGCGGTCCGCACTGCGTGCCTCGGGTGCTCGCTCGGGCGGTGGGATCACGCTCACCGTCGGCTCGGTGTCGGCGATTCGCGTCGCCTTCACGTGCGCGGGCGGCGGGACGTTGGAATAGTTCACGACGCCGTTCGCGTCGACCCAGCGATACATTTCGGCGGCGACGCCTGCCCCCGGAAGCGCCAACGCGAGCGCGACCGGAAAGCAACCCACCCGTCGCTGCAAGGCGGTCATGCCCCATTCTACGCCGCCCACCCGTGGGCGGACGCGGTCCGCGACGCCTTGCCCCAGGCCGCGTGGCGAGCGCAATCCTCGGTCGGGGAGCCGCGTGCCGAGAAGGGTCGAACTGCCGAAAAGTTCGCGGGAGAGCATGAGGCCGCGTGTTAACATACGATTTTGCTTGGGTTTTCCGGTGGTTTCGGCGTGAACATCGTCATTCTGGCGGCAGGCCAGGGCAAGCGCATGCACTCCAGCCTGCCGAAGGTGCTGCACCGGCTCGCCGGGCGCACCCTGCTCGCGCACGTGCTCGCAACGGCACGCACCATGGCGCCACACCGCATCGTCGTCGTCTACGGTCACGGCGGCGAGCAGGTGCCCGGCGCGACCGCCGGCGACGACATCCGCTGGGTACGCCAGTCGCCCCAGCTCGGCACCGGGCACGCGCTCGCTCAGGCGTTGCCGGAGCTCGATCGATCGCAACCGACGCTGGTGCTCTATGGGGACGTGCCGCTCACGCGGCGAGCGACGCTGGAGGGGCTGCGCGACGCCGCGGCCGAAGGCGTTTCGGTGCTCACAGTCGCGATCGACGACCCGACCGGCTACGGCCGCATCGTGCGCTCCGGCGAGCGGGTCGTGCGCATCGTCGAGCAAAACGACGCCTCAGTTGAGGAGCGCGCGATCCGCGAAGTGAACACCGGTCTCATGGTCCTGCCGACCGCCCGGCTCGAGCGCTGGCTTGCGCGGCTCGGCAACGACAACGCGCAGCGCGAGTACTACCTGACCGATGTGATCGCCGCCGCGGTCGCCGACGGCGTGCCGGTGCGCGCGGCGCAGCCCGCCGCGGCATGGGAGACCCTCGGGGTGAACAGCAAGGTGCAGCTTGCGGCGCTCGAGCGCATCTACCAGCGCAACGTCGCCGAGGATCTGCTCGCGGCCGGCGTGACGCTCGCCGATCCGCTGCGGATCGACGTGCGCGGCATGCTCGCCTGCGGATGCGACGTCGCGATTGACGTCAACTGCGTGTTCGAGGGCAGCGTGACGCTGGGTGACGGGGTGAGCATCGGCGCAAACTGCGTGCTGCGCGATGTGCGCGTCGCGGCGGGCACCCGCGTGGAACCCTTCTGCCACATCGACGACGCCGAGATCGGCGCCAACTGCCGCATCGGACCCTACGCGCGCATCCGGCCGGATACGCGGCTCGCCGAGGCCGTCCACATCGGCAACTTCGTCGAGGTGAAGGCAAGCGAGATCGGCGCTGGCTCCAAGGCGAATCACCTCGCTTACGTCGGCGACAGCTCGATCGGCCGCAACGTCAACGTGGGTGCGGGGACCATTACGTGCAACTACGACGGCGCGAGCAAGCACCGGACGGTGATCGAGGACGACGTGTTCATCGGCTCTGACACGCAGCTCGTCGCGCCCGTACACATTGGACGCGGAGCCACGCTCGGAGCGGGCACGACGCTCGTGAAGGATGCGCCCGCAGATCAGCTCACGTTGTCACGGGCACGGCAGGTTAGCGTGCCGGGATGGCGACGCCCTCGAAAGAAGCCCTGATCTCCGGCACCCCGAGCGCGCCGCGCGCGAGGCGCCATTTGCGCTGAGCGGACCGTCTCTTGCTCGCGCCAAGACTGCAAAACACTGTCACAGATCGGGCAAATATCGCGGTCATGCGTAGCAGCATTCGCGGACAATGGCGGTCATTTCAAGCGTGCCCGATTAAGGTGGAGACATGTGCGGCATCGTCGGCGCCGTCGCGCGGCGTAACATAGTTCCGGTATTGTTGGAGGGCCTCAAGCGGCTTGAGTATCGAGGCTACGATTCGGCTGGAATCGCTGTCCTGAATGGTGGCCTGCAGCGCTGGCGGACTTCCGGCCGCGTCGCCGAGCTCGCTGGCCTCGCCGAGCGCGAGCTCGCTTCCGGCGCGACTGGAATCGCACATACCCGGTGGGCCACGCACGGCGTTCCTTCGGAGCGCAACGCCCACCCTCACGTGTCCAGCGGTCTCGCCGTGGTGCACAATGGCATCATCGAGAATCACGCAGGCATGCGCAGGCGGCTCGAGGACGTGGGCTATCGGTTCGACTCCGATACGGACACGGAAGTCATTGCGCACCTCATTCACCGGCACCTGAGCTCGTCGCGCGACTTGTTGGCCGCAGTCGCGGCGGCGATCGCCGAGCTGGATGGCGCCTATGCGATCGCGGTCATCGCGCAGAGCGAACCGGACCACATAATCGTTGCCCGCAAGGGCGCCCCGCTCGTGCTTGGCGTTGGTGAAGGCGAGAGATTCGCGGCGTCGGACGTGTCTGCGCTCCTGCAAGTCACCCAACGGGTCGTCTACCTCGAGGAAGGCGATGTCGCCGAGCTGCGTGTCGACGGGCACCGCATCGTCGACGACGCCGGAAAACCGGTCGAGCGGCCCGTGCACGAGAGCAACTTGACGTCCGCCTCTGTCGAGCTTGGCCCCTACCGCCACTTCATGCAGAAGGAGATATTCGAGCAACCCGGCGCAGTGGCGAATACGCTCGAGCTGGTGGCAAACGTGAAATCCGTAGCCCCGCAGCTCTTCGGTGCCGAGGCGGAAAGTCTTCTTCGCGACGTCGATGCAGTGCTTGTGCTCGCGTGCGGAACGAGCTTTCACGCCGGGGCAGTCGCTCGTTACTGGATCGAGTCGATCGCGGCCATACCCTGTGCAGTCGAGATCGCAAGCGAGTACCGCTACCGCCGCACCGTGCCGAATCCGCGTCAGCTCATCGTGACCATTTCGCAATCCGGAGAGACCGCAGACACGATTGCCGCGCTCAGGCACGCAGTATCGCTCGGTCAGGAGCGCACGCTCACGATCTGCAATGTGCCAGAGAGCGCGCTGGTTAGGCAGTCCAAGTTGCGGTTTCTCACCCGTGCTGGTCCGGAGATTGGCGTCGCGTCGACCAAGGCGTTCACGACGCAGCTCGCGGCGCTATTCCTGCTCACGCTGGTGCTCGCCCGGCTCCGTGGGAGGCTCGGCGACTCCGAGCAGGGCCAGCACCTCACGGCGTTGCGGCATCTCCCATCTGCGCTGCAGGCTGTGTTGGGATGCGAATCCGAGGTTATCGGGTGGGCCCGGCGCTTTGCTTCGAAGCATCACGCGCTGTTCTTGGGTCGCGGAATCCATTATCCGATCGCATCAGAAGGCGCGCTTAAGCTGAAGGAGATTTCCTATATTCACGCCGAGGCTTATGCAGCCGGGGAGCTCAAGCACGGACCGCTCGCCCTTGTGGACAGCGATATGCCCGTTGTTGCTGTAGCGCCAAGCGATGCTCTGCTGGAGAAGCTCAAGTCGAATCTGCAGGAGGTTCGCGCCCGAGGCGGCGAGCTCTTCGTCTTCGCAGATCGCGATGCGCAAATCGAGGACGGAGCCAATGTCATTCGTCTCACGGATTACGCCGGAGCCCTGTCGCCAATCCTGCACGTTGTGCCATTGCAGCTGCTCGCCTATCACACCGCCATCGAGCGCGGAACCGACGTGGACAAGCCGCGGAACCTCGCCAAGTCGGTGACCGTGGAGTAGCGGGAGCCGCACACCGGGGCCGATAAGGCGCCCGGCCACGCTCCGCTCTAGTCCAACCGGGTTCAGGAACTTCCAGCGGCAGGCAGTGCGCACGCAATTACCCAAGCCTGAGTTCGAGCCGCTGCGGCGGCGCTCGCGAGAAAAAATCCGCCCCCGATGCATGCGCTGACGGCCGACAGCGTCGCAAGTCCGCGGCGAGGCGCCGCGAAGGCGCAAAGTGCGCCGCACGCTGAGCGTATCGAGTCCGCGACCGCGCGAGTGCCATGGCTAGGTCCTTCAAGCGACGGTTCCTGATCCTCTGCCGCACCCTGGGGCTATTCCGACTGACTCGCCGGCTTGTCGCGCGCCGATTGCTGATTCTCTGCTACCACGGATTCTGCGCCGGTGACGAAGCGAGATTCCGGCCGAAGCTGTTCATGGCGGCAGAGACGTTCGCGGGCCGCATGGACGTACTCAAGACAAGCGGCTCGCCGATACTTGAGCTCGAGGAGGCGCTCCGACGCCTTTCCGCGGGTACGCTTCCGCCGAATGCCGTAGTCGTCACGATCGACGACGGTTTCCATGGCGTATACGATCGCGCACTGCCTGTCCTCGAGCAGAGAGGGATTCCCGCCACTGTCTACGTGACCTCGTACCATGTCCTGAAGCAGACGCCGGTCTTCCGCCTCGTCGTCCAGTACATGTTCTGGAGGACGAGGACGGCCACGCTGGACTGCACCGATTGGCGATGGCTCGACGACAGCGGGAAGATCGCGCTCGAGCCCGCCAAGCGAAACGCGGTCGCGATGCGGGTAGTCGCACATGGCGAGGCGCTGGCGACCGAGGCCGAGCGCGAAGCGCTGCTCTGCCGACTCGGCGAGAAACTCGCAGTCGATTACGAGGAGCTCAAGCATCGACGCGTATTCACTCTAATGAGCCAGGACGAGCTTGCCCGCGCCGTCACGCGTGGCCTGGATATCCAACTACATACGCACCGCCATCGATTTCCTCCGGATGACCCCGTCGCGTGCGCGCGAGAGATCCTGGATAACCGCAGTGCACTCGAACCGAGTCTCGCCTATTCACCGACTCACTTCTGCTATCCGAGCGGCGTATGGCGTGAGCAGCATTGGACGACGCTCGAGGCGACCGGCGTGCGCAGCGCGGTGACGTGCGATCCCGGCTTCAACGACGCGAGCACACCGCGGTTCGCGTTGAAGCGATTCTTGGACGGGGAGGACGTGAGCGCCATCGAGTTCGAAGCCGAGGTCTCCGGATTCACGCAGCTGCTGCGCGCCCTACTTCGCCGCTAAAAACCGCCCCGAGATTTGCACATGCGCGCGCAGAAGCGGACGAGCGCGACGCACGACCCGTGTAGACCCCCTCCTGGCGAGCGTATTGGCATTTCGAGATAGGTTCTAACCCGGGATCCTCGCAGGGAATCGAGATGATCGCGCGGCGCCCGTAACGGTCGGCGCGCGCCAGCGCTCGACCAGCGCGGCGCATGAAGCGCCCTCGACCCAAGAGATCATCAGGCTCCCCGTTCGAGCACCACTTGCCGCGATCATCAGGGGAGGCCCTGTGAGACACCCGGGCGAGGCATGGAAACGGGCGTGCTCCCTCCCGAAGTCCAGGGCTACCCCGCGCCGTTAGTTCACGAGGCTACCTCGCTAGGGCGACTCGCGGGTTCCAGCGCGAAGGACGGTTGCGCCAGCCGTCCAGTTCTGCGGGAATGACCGAATTCGTGCATCCAGACTTACAACAAGTGTCAACTTCCCTCGATCACGTCACCTTTTGTGGCACCGTCGCAGCGGGACGTGGCGCACGGGAGCTAGACTTAGCATTGCGTAACCTAATCGAGCCCGGAGCACGCCGGCACCCGCGGAGTTCACATCGATAGGCGCTGCAGGCGCAATGTCGTCGCCGCGAACCCGAGGCGCGCACGTCTAGGCGAGTGCGTCGGCGGAGCGATAACCGACCTCAGCGCAAATAGGGAGAGTTCTCTACGCATATGCAGATTCGACTGGATCCCTACTACGCCAACGCCATAACGGAACTTCGCAGGTCGACGTCCGTCGTGCGTACGATGAGGAGCGTGCTGACGAAGGCGCCGATCTCCCCGCCCGCGCAAGTCGTTCAGTATCTACAAGTTCGACACGCTGGTTCCGATCCCCATGGAGCAGACTCTTGCGCAGTCAGACATCACAATCAGGCCGGGGTCGCAGGCCGACCTGACCCGCATGGAGGGTATGGAAACATGGCGCGACATCGACGTCTACCGGGACTGGCTTGCGAGAGGGCGTCACCTTCTCATCGCCGAGGAGCGGGGCGAGATCGTTTCCTATAGTTGGCAAGACTTCGGTGAGCAGTTCGTCATAGAGCAAGTTCCAGAGCTTCGATATCGACTGAGCGAGGATGCGTGCTACGGCGACGAGTCCTACACTCCGGTGGCGCACCGTGGCCGTGGACTCAGGCGTCTGTTGTTCGTGGCAGAGCGCCAGCTTGCCAGAGCTAGAGGGCGAAGATTCGTCGTAGCCTATTTCATGTCCAAGCGCGCGGCCGAAGACGCGCTGCGCAATTTTGAGCGACTTGGGGTGCCGCGGGGAGTCGCACTTCACGAAGTAGTTCTGTGGAACTTCGGCGGATTGCGAATCGCGAGCGCGAGAGCGCTGGCGGAAGATCGCACCATAAGATGCCTGGACTAGGAAGGCCGTGCAGGATGCTGCGCAGGCAACTTCGCGCTTTTCGGGCAAGTAGGAACGCTTCCCAAGTCGTGGCCTGCTCGAATGGAGTTTCCCATCGGTTTAGCGGACTCGGGAGCATTCGGAGCACGATCCGAGTGCGGGGCGTTGATTGATCTACGTATGTGAGCACCACGATGCGGTGCTTCAGATCTGGCGCCAGCAGGAGGCACGCCAGATTTCGTTGACACACGTGGATTTCCACGACGATCTGCGTGGACTCGTGGTCGATCGGCGCAGGCGTCGCGCGTATGCGGTGGCGGGCGGACTCGAAGAGGTCGATGTCGGCAACTACCTGGCGCATGCGGTGCTCGAGCGGCGTATCGAACGCGTGCAGTGGGTTCACGATATTCCCGGCGGCCGAATGTACGACTGGGGGATCGTCCGTTACGAAAGCGACATCAGAGCGGTGCCTGATCGGCTGTGGCGCGCGATCCGCAGGAGTGCAGAAGTGCCGTTTTCCTTCGAGGAGTCGCTTCTGTCGGACTGGCGCGGTGTTCCTCACGGAGATCGGCTGTCCGTTTGCTGGGATTGCTTTGCCTCGATCCTTCAGGACCCGTCGGGCACAAGAGGTCGGGTGGAGGTATTCCTGGAGCGTCTCGGCAGTGCCATTCCGCCGGACACATATCTTGCCTACTCGCCGGACTATTGCGTCGCAGAGCATCTACCATTGTTCCTCGATCTAGTCGAGACACTGTCTCAGCGATTCGGCCAGCCGGTGACATGGCTCTCGCCGAATCTTCGCATCGGCGAGGTTCACCCAGAAGGAAACGACGCGCGCCTGCCGACGGGGTGGCTATCACGGTCCGTTTTCTGGCTTCATCGCAAGGGGATTTACTAGTCGCAGGAATGGTTGATCTGCGGGCTCGCCGTGTACGCACGGACCGCGCATCGACAGGGCTTCGCCTTCACTGCGCGCACGTGCTCGGGTCAGGTCGCATAGCCGCCGCGCTCGTGGCTTGCCATGCGGTGGCCTCGGTGCAGCAACTCCACCGTTTGCCGCGTGATGCGCGCCTCGAGGTCCCAGCGCACCAGAGGGCGCAGTACGGTCAAGCCGGGTGTGGCTTCGCTATTCGCGGGTGCGGCCCTGACAGCCACGTCGGTTGAGGCCATACCAAGCGCCAACTAGCGGCCAGGCGCTTGCGCGGGGCCAGGTGCCTCGCGCACGAGCCCGCCGCCATTCGCCAGCGTATGATGGATGGATCTTCCGCGCCGGATGGCTCTGGTCGGCTCGAGCGCAAAAAAATCGTGAAACTTTGTGAACTGATGGGATTTGTGCCCGGTACATTTCAAAATTTCCGCTCGTACGGGCCGTCACACGGCGCGCTCTGCGGATAGAATCCACGGTCAGCAACTCGACTATGATTTCGGCATATCGATCTGTGCAATGGCGGGATCTTTGCCTTCTGCCGCTCTTGCCGCGAAGGGTGATTGATCATTAAGCAGGGGGAAATCATGATGCGGTCAGTCGAATCCAGAACCTTCAACGCGTGGATGCGCAAAGCAGCGGTCGTCGCTGCGCTCGCCCTGCTGGGAGCCTGTGCAACAAGCGACCACCCGCCGGCGCCGCGCGATGCCGCGGCACCAGAGTACAAGTACCTGATCGGGCCGTTAGACACGGTGAACATAATCGTGTGGCGGAACCCAGAGCTCTCGCTCAGCGTTCCCGTCCGCCCCGACGGGAAGATCACTACGCCACTGGTTGAGGATCTTCCGGCGCTCGGCAAGGATCCGACGACGCTGGCGCGCGACATCGAGAAGTCTCTCTCGCGGTACGTTCGCGACCCGGTCGTCACCGTCATCGTAACCAGCTTCGCCGGGCCGTATAGCGAGCAGATCCGGGTCATCGGTGAGGCTGCGCGCCCGCAGATACTCGCGTACCGGCAGAAAATGACGGTCCTGGACGTAATGATCGCCGTGGGCGGGCTCACCGACTTTGCGAACGGGAATGCGGCGACCATCCTGAGGACGTCCGAGGGCGACAAGCTGTATAGCGTGCGCTTGACGGACCTCGTCAAGCGAGGCGACATTTCGGCGAACGTCGAAATGAAGCCTGGCGACGTCCTAGTAATTCCACAAAGTTGGTTCTGACTTCTTGGCCGCGGCCCGTCCGCTCTTTCCTCTGAGGTGGACGCCGAGCAACCCAACCTAACGGACCGATGAAGCATGGACGATCAGCTTAGACAAGTAATGACCTCTCTGCATGGGATGTGGCGTCGCCGGTGGGTCGGCCTGACAGCCGCCTGGATCGTCGGCATCATCGCTGCGATCGTCGCTCTCAAGACTCCCGAGCAGTACGAGGCAACTGCGCGCTTCAAGATCGATACCCAGTCGATTCTTCGGCCGCTTCTGTCAGGCCTCGCTGCCGAGGCTGAGCTGCCGGAGCCCCATGTACAGGTCGCGATGCTGAGCAGGACTCTAGTGAGCCGCCCGAACGTACAGCGACTCGTCCAAGCTATCGGAATCGACAAGAGCAACACGGATCCGGCGGAAGTGGACGAGCTGGTCTCGGACCTCCTGCAACGTATCAAGGTGATCAGCGAGGGCGAGGAGTTGGAGGTTTTCACGCTTTCGGTGCGTCATCCGGATCCTGAGATGGCCGAGCGAGTCGCCGGCGGTATGGTCACCGTGCTGATGGAGTCGACTGCCGGATTGAAGCGCCAGGATGCCGATCAGGCCCAGAAGTTCCTCGACGAGCAGATCAAGCTGTACGAGCATCGGCTCGACGAGGCGGAAAGCCGCTTGAAGGGCTTCAAACTGCGCAACTTGCAGCTTACGGGCGAGGGACGTGACTATCTCACGCGCATGAGCGTCGCGCAGGAGGAACTCGGCAAGGCGCGGCTCGAGCTGCGTGCTGCCGAGAACTCCCGCGACGCACTGAGGCGGGAACTCGCAGGCGAGCAGCCGATAGTGCTGGCGCAGCCGGAAAACATGACGCGCATGGCGGTTCCCGAGATCGACGGACGGTTGGACGCGCAGCGCAAGCAGCTTGACGAGCTCAAGCGCCGGTATACCGACGCCCACCCCGACGTGGTGGCGACGAAGCGCTTGATCGCGCAGCTGGAGACGGAGCGCAAGCAGATCATTCAGGCACGCCATCAGGCTGCAGCGTCAAGTGGTGGCAGCCTGTCCGACAACCCCGTGATTCAACAGCTCCGGGTTTCGCTCTCCACGGCCGAGGCGAACGTGGCGTCGCTCCAGGCGCGTGTCGCGGAGCTGAACTCCCGCTACGCGACGATGCGTGCGGAAGCAGAGCGTATGCCGCAGATCGAAGCGGAGCTTGCGCAGCTGAATAGAGACTACGACGTTCAGCACAAGAACTATCAGGAACTGATCGCGCGGCGCGAAGCCGCCGGTATGTCCGGTCGAGTGGGGGCTGCCGGCGTCGACGCCAGATTCCGCGTGATCGAGCCGGCGCGCGCGTCGCGCGAACCGGTGATGCCGACCCGGCTCGTAATGCTGGTCGGTGCGCTTGCCGCCGCGCTTGCAGCGGGACTTGCCGCGTCGCTGGCAGCGAGCCTAGTCGCCCCCGTAGTGCACGACACCCGTGCGCTGCGGGAAGTTGCGCAGCGCCCGGTATTGGGCGCTGTGTCAATGGCATCCAGCAAGACGCAAGCATCGAGGGAGTTTCGCCACGGCGCAGCGTTCCTAGGCGGCCTGGGCGGGTTGATCGCGATCTTCTTCGTCCTGCTTTACGTTATGACCGTCGCAGTACCAAAGATCTAAGAGGCCGCGCGTGGAAACTACGATCGAGAAAGCTGCCGAACGGCTCGCCCAACTTCGCCGCGCCGGCGTCGAGGTTCCGTCCTTCGAGGCGAGCGCAGTCGGAGGATCGGCATCGGAGAAAGATGACTGCGCTACGATATCCGATCCTGCCGCTGACGCACGGCACTCAACCCGTGACGGAGCGAGCCCGGAAGTCGTGATCGATTTCGCGCGGCTCGCGGGCGCCGGCATGATCACGCCGGATGATCTGCAGTCGCAGATCGCCGACGAGTTCCGCCTCATCAAGCGCCCCTTGCTGGATAACGTGCGTGCGAGCTCCAGATCGCCCGAACAGCGCGCCAATCTCATCATGATCACGAGCGCGCTCGCCGGCGAGGGTAAGACATTCGTGGCCGTCAATCTTGCGTTGAGTATCGCGATGGAGATGGACTACAGAGTGCTCCTCGTCGAGGCCGACGCGCGACGTCCCTCCGTCTTGAGCACGCTCGGTTTACCCGCGTCGCGCGGACTGATCGACGTGCTCGTCGATCCCGGAGTTCGCCTCGGCGATGTGCTGCTGCGCACCAGTTTGCCCAGGCTGTCCGTGCTCCCGGTGGGATCGCATCATGCGCGCGCGGCCGAGTTGCTCTCGAGCCAGAGCATGACCGTGTTGGCGCGAGAGCTGTCGAGCCGGTACTCCGATCGAATCATTATCTTCGATACGCCGCCGATTCTTTCGAGTGCCGAGGCGCGCGCGCTTGCGATGCACGTAGGCCAGATTGTCGTGGTCGTTGCAGCCGGCTCGACTAGCAACAGCGCGCTCCGGCACGCGTTGGAGACGCTGGAGAGCCGCCCCACAGTCATGACCATGCTCAACAAGGTGACCGGGTCCAGTCAGGCATACGCGCGTGAAGAATACGGTGGGCGGCCAGCGAGGGCGACGCAGGCCTGATTGAGGAAGCGATGCGCTTCCGCGAAATGAAAGCGGCTCCGTCGCAGCTGCGCCTCGCGTGTCTCGCGTGTGGACTTGGCGTAGCTGTAGCGATCGGCGGCGGCCAGCCTGTGCGGGCGCAGCCGGCAGACCCGCCGCCCACGGGGGGCAGCGGCGCCGCGGTGCCGGCGCCCCCGTCTGCGCCTCAGCGGTCCTTGGACGCCTCCGCAGCGGGACGGATCCACCTGCCGGCGCGCGCGCCGATCGGACTTCGCTTGCCTGCATCGGGAGCGCTGCAGAGATGGACGGTCGAACCTTCGGTATCGGCCATGGCGACTGCGACCGACAACGCCGGGTTCGATCCGCCTGCCGACGCAGAGTCGGACGTTTTTCTTGAGCTGTTTCCGAGCATCACGATCAGCGGCCGATCGCCGCGCGTCGAGCTCGATCTGGACTACACCGGGCAGGTCAGCTACGCCGCGCGGGGTACGGCGTCGACCGAGTACTTGAACAGCCTCGCTGCAGTCACTCGAATCACTGCGATCGAGAACTTCTTGTTCATCGATGCTTCCGCCGAGGTGTCCCAGAACTATATCTCGGCGCTCGCTCCCCGACCGCTGAATCCGGAGGGTGAGCCCGCAAACAGGGTCGAGGAACGGTCGATCGCGGTGAGCCCGTTCATCGAGGGTCTGATCCGCGGGCCGGATATCGCTTATACGCTGCGCTACAACTGGGCAGCGACCACCTTCGAAGAGGAGCAGGACCCGACCCTCCCGACCCCCGGACCACGGAGTGGATCGGGCAGATTGCAGGACCGCTCGGTAGGAAGCTCGCGTGGAGCATCGACTACCTGAACTCGGTAACCGAATGGGAGAATCAGCCGGTCGACCAGAAGTACCAGCAGTATCTGGGGACTCTCTATTACCAAGTTGATCCTCTCTTGACCCTGTCGGCGAGCGCGGGTCGGGAGTACAACAACTTCTCACTCGTCGATCAGTGGTACACGAACTACGGGGGCGGCATTCGCTGGCGCCCCTTCCAGCGCACGCTGGCCGCTGCAAACGTCATGAAGCGATTCTTCGGGACGGGGTATGAGCTCGTGTTCAATCACCGTCACCGTCGCGCGGCGTTTGCCCTGAACGCGAGCAGGGATATCGCGACATACAGCGAGACGGCTTTCTCTGCACCGGGTGGTGGAACCCGGTCGCTGCTGGACGCGGCCCTAACGGCGCAGATCGCCGATCCGGCCGAGCGGCGTACGGCGGTCAATCAGCTCATCGCCCTGTCCGGTCTTCCGCCGATCCAGGCCAACACGTCGAGTTTCTTCACGCAGGCGGTCATGTTGCAGAATCAGATCGAGGGCGCTTTCGCGATTATCGGTGTAAGAAACATTGCAACGATTGCGGCCTTCAGGCGGGACCGGCGGCCCATCGGTACGTTGGTGGTCGGTGTGCCCGACGACGCGTTCATCAACTTCAGCAAGGAGACCGAGACCGGTGGGGCGGTCTCGTTCACGCACCGGATTTCCCCGCTGACGGCGCTGTCCGCTGTCTATGGTCGCTCCTATGTTCGCGGATTCGTTGCCGACGTGCCGACGAATACGGCGACAGAGGACACCGTGCTGGTCACGCTGTCGAGGCGATTCGGGCCCAGGACCACCGCATTCGTCGGCGCACGTTACCAGCGCTTCGCCGACGATCCGTCGGAAGATCCACCCACCGCCGAGCGAGCAATCATGGCCGGGATAACCTATTTCTTCTAGCGAGAACTCATGTACGAGCAGTTCTACAAGCTGAGGGGCAGACCGTTCCAACTCAATCCGGATCCCGCGTTCTTCTTCGGCAGCCGCGGTCACAAGCGCGCACTCGCGTACCTGCAATACGGCGTCAATCAGAACGAGGGATTCATCGTCATCACCGGCGAGATCGGTGCCGGCAAGACCACGCTCGTGCGCAGTCTGATCGAGGGTCTTGACCCGCGCCAGTTCGTGGCGGCGCAGCTGGTGAGTACGCAGCTTGCAGCGGGCGACTTGCTGCGGGCGGTTGCGATCGCCTACGGTATCCGGTGCAAGGTGCGTGAGAAGGCGCAGCTGCTGGGCTCGATCGAGGCGTTTCTCACGGCGCTGTCAATCGATAACCGGCGAGCTCTACTGGTCGTCGACGAGGCGCAGAACCTGTCGCCGCGGGCAATCGAAGAGCTTCGGATGCTATCGAATTTCCAGCTCGGGACGAGGCCCCTGCTGCAGAGCTTTCTTGTCGGTCAACCGCAGCTTCGCGCGATCATGCAACGGCCGGAACTGGAACAGCTGCGCCAGCGGGTGCTCGCGTCATACCATCTGGGCCCGCTGGATCCGGGCGAGACCAATGCGTACATCACGCATCGGCTCACGCACGTCGGCTGGAACAAGGATCCGGATCTCGACGCGGCGGCGCTTGCGGCGATTCATGGTATCACCGGCGGGATACCGAGGAAGATAAATCTTCTCTGCGATCGGCTGCTCCTCGCCGGTTTCCTTGCGAACAAGCACTCATTGGGCTCTGCCGACGTCGAGGCGGTCAGCACAGAGCTAATCGAGGAACTGGGTGACGACCAGAGCGCGGCCGCATCGACACCGGCCGACGAGGGGAAGGCGCGCGCGGCCGAAGCGGCTACCGGCCATGCATTGCGACTTGCGGAGATCAGCGGGAGGCTTGATCGGATCGAACGAACGATGTCCGCCGCGCTCGAGATCCTGCGAAAGCGGGAGAAGGCCATGGAGCTCAGTCCGGTCGGGAAGTAGAGGGCGCTCGTGGGTGAACCGCATGTTCCAGCCAACCCGATTGCGTGTGTCGTAGGCGCACGCCCGAACTTCATGAAGATGGGCGCGATTCTGCGGGCCCTGAGCGCGGAGCCGGGGCTTCCACAGACGCTGCTGATCCATACCGGGCAGCACTACGACGAGGCGATGAGCACCCAGCTTTTCGAGGCGCTGGAGTTGCCTGCACCGGACGTGAACCTCGAGGTCGGATCGGGCACGCACGCGGTGCAAACTGCGGAGATCATGCGGCGGATCGAGCCCGTGTTCGATGCGTTCCGGCCCGCGTGCGTCGTCGTCGTCGGCGACGTCAACTCGACGCTTGCATGCAGCCTGGTTGCCGCGAAAAAGGGCATTCCGGTGGCCCACGTCGAGGCTGGCCTGAGAAGCTTTGACCGAAGCATGCCCGAGGAAATCAATCGGCTGCTCACCGACCAGATATCGGACTGCCTCTATACGACCGAGCGTTCAGCGCAGGAAAACCTCGCACGAGAGGGAATCCCTCGCGACCGCATTCATTTCGTCGGCAACGTCATGATCGACACGATGAATCATCATCGAGGCCGTGCGGTGCCGCCGGAGGAGACGTTACGCCGCGCCGGGCAGCCCGCAATGTTCGCCGCGAGCCCGCGGGGGTTCGGAGTCGTAACGCTCCACCGGCCCTCGAACGTCGACGACCTCGATACCCTGGCCGCACTGCTCGGGACGCTTGCCGAGGTGAGCGACCGCGTTCCGCTCATCTGCCCGCTGCACCCTCGAACCAGCGCGAACATAGAGCGGTTTGGCCTCGGGCGCCTCGTTGCCGGCAAGCGGGTGGTCGCTCTGCCGCCCCAAGGCTACCTGGAGATGCTCGGGTTGATGTCGTCGGCCACGCTGGTTCTTACCGATTCCGGCGGCGTACAGGAAGAGACCACTGCCCTGGGCGTTCCCTGCCTCACGCTGCGCGAGAATACCGAGCGCCCGGTCACCGTGACTGAGGGTACCAACTCCCTGGTCGGTCGCGATCGGGCCGCTACCCTCGACGCCGTCGACGAGATCCTCTCGACGGGCGGCAAGCGCGGTCGAATTCCGGAGCTCTGGGACGGTCTTGCGGCGAAGCGCATAGCACGCCATCTTTCTGAGTGGCTCGCTGTCCGGGCGCCTGTTCGCGGATCGTGAGCTAGGCGAATGGCACCGACGCTCAACGGGCGGGTCAAGAACGCGCTGTCGGTCGACGTGGAGGACTATTTCCAGGTCTCCGCGTTCGAGATGCACTTCGCGCGGGAGCATTGGGACCGCCTCCCCTGCCGCGTCGAGCGCAACGTCGACCGGATTCTCGAGCTGTTTTCGCAGGCAGAGGTGCGGGCGACGTTCTTTACGCTCGGATGGATCGCCCGGCGCTATCCGCAGATGGTGCGGCGTATCGCCGCGGCGGGCCACGAGGTCGCAAGTCACGGCTTCGCGCACGAGCGAGCGAGCACGCTTGACAGAAGAGCCTTTTCCGCCGACCTCGAAAGTGCCAAGGCGGTTCTGGAGGAAGTGACGGGCACCCCCGTCAAGGGCTACCGTGCGCCAAGCTTCTCGATCGGCGCCGGAAATCTGTGGGCCTTCGATTGCATCGCCGCCGCCGGATACCGCTACAGCTCGAGCATCTATCCGGTTCGACACGACCACTACGGCATGCCGGGTGCACCGCGTTTCGCCTTCGAGCCGCGCACCGGATTGCTCGAGGTGCCGATCACGACTGCGCGTCTGCTGCGCACCAACTTTCCCGCAGGTGGCGGAGGCTATTTCCGATTGCTCCCGTACGCATGTTCGCGGTGGTTCATCGACAGGGTGAACCGGTGTGACGGGCAGCCGGCAGTCTTCTATTTCCATCCGTGGGAGCTCGACCCAGGGCAGCCGCGGGTGCGCGGAGCTGCAGCCAAGACGCGGCTGAGACACTACCTGAATCTGAGTCGGACCGAGCGCCGGCTCGCGCGTCTGCTGACCGATTTCGCATGGGACCGATTCGATCGTACGTTCCCCATCGAGGGTATGTGACGCGCGACCAGACCGAATTCACGGAGACTGGGCACCGCGTAGGTCAGATCGCGGTGAAGAGCCTGGGCGATGCCGATGAAAGGCGCTGGGACGCTTTCGTCGAGAGCTGTCCAGAGGCGACCTTCTTCCACCGCGCTGGTTGGCGCACCATCCTCCGCTCGATCTTCGACCACCGAACGCACTACCTGTACGCCGAGCGTGACCGCGAAATCGTAGGAGTGCTCCCGCTTGCGGAAGTAAGAAGCCGAATCTTCGGTCACTCGATGAGCTCGTTGCCTTTCTGCGTGTACGGCGGCGTCGCCGCGACAGATCCCGCCGCGACGCGAGCACTGCACTCGGCGGCGCGCGCACTAGCGGTGCGACGGGGCGTGGCCCATCTCGAGTTGCGCAACCGCGAGGTGCGGGAGCCCGAATGGCCGCGACAGGACCTCTACGTGACCTTCAGGAAACCGATCCTGAACGACGCCGAGGCGAACATGCTCGCCATTCCGCGCAAGCAGCGCGCAATGGTGCGCAAAGGCATGAGGAACGGCCTGTCCGCCGAGATTGACGAGTCGACCGAGAGGTTCTTCAGGCTCTACGCGGACAACGTGCATCGGCATGGCACGCCTGCACTTCCGAAAGGTTATTTCGACGCGCTGCGCAAGACCTTCGGCGAGCAATGCGAGGTGCTGGTGGTCGTCGACTCCGAGCGACGGCCAGTCTCGAGCGTTCTGTCCTTCTATTTCCGCGACGAAGTGCTCCCCTACTATGCGGGCGATCACGAGCGTGCCCGCGACCTGGCCGCCAATGACTTCAAGTACTGGGAACTGATGCGCAGGGCCGCCGAGCGCGGCGCTAGCGTATTCGACTACGGGCGCAGCAAGCGCGGAACCGGATCGTACGACTTCAAGAAGAACTGGGGCTTCGAGCCGGCCCCGCTTGCCTACGAGTACTGCCTGCTCAAGGGTGAGACGATCCCGCAGAACAATCCGTCGAACCCGAGGTATCGAGCGTTGATAGCGGCGTGGCGACGGCTGCCGATCGGGATCGCCAATGCGCTGGGGCCGTTCATCGTGCGCAACCTCGGTTGACCCCGGACATGGAGCCGCTTCTCTTCCTGTCGCATCGCATTCCCTATCCGCCCAACAAGGGCGACAAGGTGCGCTCGTACCATCTCCTCGCCTTCCTTGCGCAGCGGTTTCGCGTCTTCTTGGGCACCTTCATCGACGATCCCGCCGACACCGCGCATGTGGACGCCGTGAAGGGGCTTTGCGCGGGAGTGTGCGCCGTCCGCATGCGCCCGCCGCTTGCGCGACTGCGCGGTCTCCAGGGTCTGGTGACCGGCGCACCGCTTTCGGTCCGTTGCTACCGCGATCGCGGGCTCGCTCGCTGGGTTGCGGACACAGTCGTACGGCACCGGATCCGCAAGGCGCTGGTGTTTTCGTCCGTGATGGCCCAGTACGTCGAGGGTATCGACGATATTCGCGCCGTCGTCGACTTCGTCGACGTCGATTCCGACAAGTGGCGCCAATACGCATCGCGTCACCCGTGGCCGGTTTCGATGCTGTACGCGCGGGAGGCGAGGACCCTGCTTCGATTCGAGCGGTCCGTGGCGCGAGTCTCGGCGCACAGCGTGTTTGTCACGCCGGAAGAGGCGAAGTTGTTCGCTTCTCTCGCTCCGGACGTGGATCGGGAGCGGATCGTCGCGATAGGCAATGGCGTGGACGCCGGATACTTCACGCCCGAGCCGCAGCGCCGCTCGCCGTTCCCGTCCGACGAGGAGGCCATTGTCTTCACCGGAGCGATGGACTACTGGCCAAACGTCGACGCTGCTGCCTGGTTCGCTGCCGAGGTGCTTCCTCGGATCGCGGCTGCGCGGCCCGCCGCGAGGTTCTATGTCGTCGGAATGAATCCGGCCCCGGCGGTACGCGCACTCGCGCGTGCGGGCTCGGTTGTCGTCACCGGAAGAGTGGCGGACGTCCGGCCCTTCCTTCAGCACGCACGGGTGGTGGTGGCGCCGCTTCGGGTCGCACGCGGGATCCAGAACAAGGTGCTCGAGGCGATGGCGATGGGACGACCCGTCGTCGCATCGCGCGCCTGCGCCGGCGCGCTATCCGCGGTTCCCGGCGTCGAGTTGGAGGTGGCCGGGTGCGCCGAGGAGTTTGCCGCCACGACCGTGCGGTTACTTCCGGGACTCTCGCCAGGAGCAGCTCGGGCCCGCCGCACGCTCGCGGGTGCTCGCGGACTACAGTTGGGAAGCGAATCTCTCACGCCTCGAAGCCCTGCTAAGGGGCCAATTCCGGCCGCACGCATCCGCCTCGCACCGGCAGAGCGACACCAGGGACGGCGTCCCGGCCGCCGCAGAGAGTCTGCGGGGGAGCTAAGCCGAGTGGTTACCGGTCAATCCGCTCCCCGCCTCATCGCGCACGTCGTGCACAGCTTCGCGGTCGGCGGCCTGGAGAACGGCGTGTGCAACCTCATCAACCGGCTGCCGTCCGATCGCTGGCGGCATGCGGTCGTTGCGCTGACGGATGTATCCGCCGAATTCTGCCGCAGGATCGAGCAGAACAACGTGATCTTCGAGGCGTTGCACAAGGGGCCCGGCCACAGCATCGCGATCTACCCGAGGCTCTACCGGCTGTTCCGCGCGCTGCGCCCGTCCATCGTGCATACGCGGAACCTGGCCGCGCTGGAGGCGACGCTCCCCGCCTGGGCGGCGGGGGTCAAGGTGCGCGTCCACGGCGAGCATGGGCGCGATGTGCTGGATCTCGACGGCTCGAGCCGCCGGTACCGTCTGGTGCGTCGGATGTTCAGCCCGTTCGCAACGCGATACATCGCGCTGTCGAGGGACCTCGAGGGGTATCTCCGCGACCGGATCGGAATCCGCGCCGATCGGATTCTGCAGATCTACAACGGCGTCGACACCACCCGGTTCCACCCGGCCATCGACGGGCGGGAGCCGATCGACGGCTCGCCGTTGCGCGGCGCCGGTCTGTTCGTCGTCGGCACCGTCGGGCGGATGCAAGCGGTCAAGGACCAGACGAACCTGGTCCGGGCTTTCGTGCGAGCGCTCGAGATCGAGCCAGCCGCACGCGAACGGCTGCGGCTCGTCATCGTGGGCGACGGGCCGCTGCGGGAAAAGGCGCTCGGGCTTCTCCACGGGGCGAATGCCGGTGCGCAGAGTTGGTTGCCCGGCGAGCGTAGCGACATCCCGGCGGTGCTTCGCGGAATCGACTGCTTCGTGCTTCCGTCGCTGGCCGAGGGAATCTCGAACACGATCCTGGAAGCCATGGCGACCGCGTTGCCGGTCATCGCGACGCGGGTCGGCGGAAATGCCGAGCTCGTCGACGACGGGACTTCGGGCGTCCTTGTTCCGGCGGCCGACAGCGACTCGCTTGCCCGCGCGATTCTGCGCTACGCAAAAGCGCCCGAGCTTGCCAGACGTCATGGCGCGGCTGGACGACGGCGCGTCGAGCACCTCTTCAGCCTCGACCGAATGGTCGAACGCTATTCGGCATTCTACGAGAGCCTGCTCGAGTCAGGGACTCGTCGCCAGGCGGTAGCGCAGAGTAGCTGATCGGACATCGATACGGGAGAAGCGGGCGTGTGTGGCATCGCTGGCATTCTGGACAGCCGTGGGCAGCGTGAGATCTCCCGCGCCGCGCTCGAGCGGATGAACGACAGCCAGTATCACCGCGGGCCGGACGAGGGCGGCCTGCATGTCGAGCGCGGAGTCGCCCTCGCCCACCGTAGGCTATCGATCATCGATCTGTCGACTGGACAGCAACCACTCTACAACGAAGACCGCAGCGTGGTCGTCGTCTTCAACGGCGAGATCTACAATTACCAGGCGCTCATCCCGGAGCTGACGGCGCTCGGACACCGATTCCGCACGAGAAGCGACACCGAGGTGATCGTGCACGCGTGGGAGGCATGGGGCGAAGCATGCGTAACGCGATTCCGTGGAATGTTTGCATTCGCCCTCTGGGACCGCGGTCGCGAGACGCTGTTCCTCGCCCGCGACCGCCTCGGAGTCAAGCCGCTCTACTACGCCGCGCTTCCTGACGGGACTATCGTCTTCGGTTCGGAGCTGAAGGCGCTCCTCGCCCACGGCGCATTGCGCCGCGACCTCGACGCTCTCGCGATCGAGGAGTACTTCGCGCTTGGCTACGTGCCGGAGCCGCGCACGATCTTCGCCGCTGCGCGCAAGCTGCCGCCGGCTCACACCCTGGCGATCAGGCGAGGCGCCCCGGTTCCCGCGCCGGTCGAGTACTGGGATGTCCGCTTCACGCTGGATAACCGCATCTCCGATAGCGATGCCCAGGCCGAGCTAATCGAGCGGCTGCGCGAGTCCGTTCGGCTGAGGATGGTGTCGGAGGTTCCGCTCGGCGCATTCCTTTCGGGCGGAGTCGACTCGAGTGCAGTTGTTGCGACGATGGCCGGTCTCTCGAAGGAGCCGGTGCGCACCTGCTCGATCTCCTTTACCGACCCGCTGTTCGACGAGTCTCGACACGCCGCGACGGTGGCGGAGCGGTACGCGACCGTGCACCACGTCGAGCAGGTGGACAGCGACGACTTCGGTCTGCTCGAAGAGCTGGCGCGCATCTACGACGAGCCGTACGCGGACAGCTCGGCGATTCCGACATACCGCGTATGCCAGCTCGCGCGCAAGCGCGTGACGGTTGCCCTGTCGGGCGACGGTGGTGACGAAAGCTTCGCGGGCTATCGGCGATACCGACTCCACGTCGCGGAGGAAAGAATGCGGCACGCGCTGCCGCTCGCCCTCCGTCGACCGGTCTTCGGTCTTCTCGGGCGGGTCTATCCGAAGGCCGACTGGGCACCGCGCGTTTTCCGGGCGCGCAGCACGTTCCAGGCGCTCGCACGGGAAACGGTAGCTGCCTACTTCCATGGCGTTTCTATCCTCCGGGACGACATGCGGGGACAGCTGTTCAGCAATGCGCTCAAGGCGAAGCTCGGAGGCTACAACGCAGTCGAGGTATTTCGCCGGTACGCGCAAAAAGGCGGAGACGAGCGATCGCCTCGGCCTCGTTCAGTATCTCGATCTGCACACGTACCTGGTCGGCGATATCAACACGAAGGTCGACCGCGCGAGCATGGCCCATTCCCTCGAGGTGCGGGAGCCCCTCATGGACCACTGTCTCGTAGAGTGGCTCGCCAGCCTGCCTTCGGATCTGAAGGTGCGCGCCGGCGAGGGCAAGTATCTGCTCAAGAAGGCTATGGAGCCGTATCTCCCGCACGACATCCTCTACCGGCCGAAGATGGGGTTCGCCGTCCCGCTCGCACGATGGTTCCGGGGCCCCTTGCGGAACCGTGTACGCGAGAGTCTGCTGGGCGACCGCCTGGCGGACACAGGACTGTTCAACCTGCGCTACGTACGGCATCTGGTCGAGAGTCACGAATCCGGGCTGCGCGACTACAGCGCTCCGATCTGGACTCTATTGATGTTCGAGAGCTTTCTTCGCGCGAGCTTCGAGAGCCCGTCCCTGTACGCGCATGAGCGTAGCGCATAGCGATTGCAATGCGGATTCTTCACGTGCTCGACCACTCCCTGCCGCTGCACAGCGGCTACGCGTTTCGGACGGCTGCCATCTTGCATGAGCAGCGCGCGCTCGGCTGGGAGACGATCCAGCTCACCACTCCGCGGCATGGACAAACTCGGGACGAACACGAGGAAGCGGGCGGCTGGCTGTTCCATCGCACCCCATTCCGCCGGGGGCCGCTGTCGACTCTGCCTGGTGGACGCTATGTCGACGAAATGCGTGCAACGGCTGGAAGAATCGCCGCATTGGTGCTCGAGCGCAGGCCGGACGTGATTCACGCGCATTCGCCGGTCCTGAATGCGTTGCCGGCGCTCTGGGTGGGATCACGTCTGGGCGTTCCCGTCGTCTACGAGGTGCGGGCGCTGTGGGAGGACGCCGCGGTAGACCACGAGAGCACCACCGAAGGCAGCTTCCGCTACCGCCTCTCGCGCGTTCTCGAAAGCTTCGCACTCCGGCGCGCTGCCAGAGTGACGACTATCTGCGAGGGACTGCGCCAGGAGATCGCCGGACGCGGTATCGGTCACGACAGGATCACTGTCATCCCGAATGCGGTGGATCCCACGGCGTTCACGGCAACTGCACGGCCTGATGCCGAACTGCGCCATTCGCTCGGGCTGCACGGCGCGTTGGTCGCCGGTTTTGTCGGCTCTTTCTACGCTTACGAGGGTCTCGATCTCCTGATCGATGCGGCGGCCATGCTGGCCGACCGGGAACCTGCTCTGCGCGTGCTGCTGGTCGGAGGCGGCCCGCAAGACTCGGTGTTGCGGGCGCTCGTGAAATCGCGCGGCATGGCCGACCGGGTGGTTTTCACGGGCCGGGTGCCGCACGCGGAAGTCTCGCGCTATTACGATCTGATCGACGTGCTCGCATACCCCAGGCGCAGCATGCGGCTGACCGAGCTCGTAACGCCGCTTAAGCCGCTCGAGGCGATGGCGCAGGGACGCATGTTCGTCGCGTCCGATGTCGGCGGGCATAAGGAGCTGGTGCGCGACGGCGAAACAGGATTCCTGTTTCCGGCGGGTGACGCGGCAGCGCTGGCGCGCGCGCTCGCAGGCGTGTTGGAGCGGCGCGGCGATTGGGAGCGGATCCGCGCTCAAGCGCGACGCTTCGTCGAGTCCGAGCGCACCTGGGCTCACAGCGTCGCGCGGTACGCTGCAGTGTACGCGGATCTCACTCCTCCACAACCGGCGCGCGGCTGCGCGTAGGCATGATGGACGTTAGGCGATGATAACCCGCACACTGCTCGGCCTCGCTGCGCCCGCAGGCCGGCGCGGGCGCCTCTCGGTGCTGATATTTCACCGGGTGCTGTCCGTCGCCGATCCGCTCCAGCCGGACGAGCCCGACGCGGCGGCGTTCGAATCGCAGATGCGCTGGGTGAAGGCGTCGTTCAATGTCCTGCCGCTCGACGTTGCAGTGGCTGCCTTGCGCGAGGGCAACCTGCCTGCGCGGTCGCTCTGCATAACCTTCGACGACGGTTATGCGGATAACCGCTCGATAGCGGTTCCCATTCTGCAGCGCTTGCAGCTGCACTCGACGTTCTTCGTCGCTACCGGATTCCTCGACGGCGGCCGCATGTGGAACGACACCGTGATCGAGGCGATCCGACGCGCCGAGCCGGATCGACTGGACTTGTCCGATCTCGGGCTGGGTACATACGACATCACCTTCATGGCCGGCCGCGTGGCGGCGATCGAGGACGTGATCGGAAAGCTCAAGTACAAGCCACCTTCGCAGCGCAGTGCACACGCGGATGCGATCGCGGATCGAGTCGGTGCGAACCTGCCCGACGACCTGATGCTGAACTCTGCGCAGGTCTGCGAGATTCGGGACGCCGGTATGTCCATCGGCGCGCACACCGTCGATCATCCGATCCTCGCATGCTTGAGCGACGCCGCCGCGCGCCGTCAGATCGTCGAGAGCAAGCGCGCGCTCGAGGAATTGTTGCGCGATCCGGTAGGCCTGTTCGCGTACCCGAACGGCGAGCCCGGGCGCGACTTCACCCGGCGGCACGTCGATATGGTGCGGGAACTCGGCTTCGACGCGGCAGTAACGACCGCCTGCGGTGCGGCGGTGCCGGGGTGCGACCCACACCAGATTCCTCGATTCACACCATGGGACCGCTCGGAGTTCCGCTTCAATCTGCGGCTTGCCCGCAACACCCGCGTCGTCGACTATGCGCTCGTCTAGAACGCTTGCAATCGCGCTGGTCGGCCCGCTTCCGCCCCCTTCGGGGAATGGCCAACCAGACGCGGCAGCTCGCCCGACTGCTTGCCGAGGCGGGCTGCCGGGTGGAACTCGTCCAGGTGAATGGTCCATACCGACCCGCGTGCGTGGGGCGTGTTCCCGGTTTGCGGGCGGTGTTTCGTCTCGTGCCGTACCTGTTCCGAGTGTGGCGGGCCGCGGGAAGGGCCGACCTGCTGCACGTTATGGCGAATTCCGGCTGGTCGTGGCACCTGTTCGCCGCGCCGGCGATTTGGGCCGGCGCGCTGCTTCGCACCCCGGTGGTGGTTAATTACCGAGGAGGCGAGGCGCAGGCATTCCTGCAGCGTTCAGCGAAGTACGTCCTACCGACCATGTCCCGGGCGTCGAAGCTAATCGTACCTTCGGGTTTTCTCCGGCGGATATTCGCCGGGCACGGGATATGCGCAGAGATCGTACCGAACATCGTCGACCTGACTCGATTCTTTCCAGAGCCTCGCGGTAACCGGAGCCCGCACCTTGTCGTAACGCGTAACCTCGAGGAGATCTACGACCTGCCGACGGCGATCCGAGCTTTCACCCGCGTTCGCGCCGTGTCGCCGGCGGCGCGGCTGACCATCGCGGGGACCGGGCCCTGCCGCACCGCACTCGAGAATCTGTGCGCTCGGCTAGGGGTGGCGGATGCGGTGAGCTTTGCCGGCAGGGTCGAAAACGAAGCGATTCCGGCGCTGTACCGATCCGCGGATCTGATGCTCAATCCCTCGACCGTGGACAACATGCCGATATCGCTGCTCGAAGCGATGGCGAGCGGCGTCCCGGTCGTCAGCACCGACGTGGGCGGTATTCCCGACCTCGTGCGCAACGGCGAGACTGCGCTGTTGGTGCCTGCACGAGACCCGGACGCGATGGCCGCCGCGGCGATCCGCGTCATTTCGGATCCTGCGCTCGCCAGGTCGCTCGTGGCTGCGGGTCTCGAGCGCGCGCGAGCGTATGCATGGCCGCGCGTCAAGCCCGAGCTCTTCGGCGCCTACGCTCGCGCGCTTGCCGATTGCGGCCACCGGACAGAAGCGGCTGCCGCCGACCGTATCGCACGACGCCTTGCGCACGAGGGGAAAGACCAGCATGCATGACATCTACACCCGGCTAGTCGCGAAGTGCCTGTTTCCTTTCCATGAGCGGCTGAAGGGGCACGATACCGTGCAGCGGCGAAAAGCGCTCGAGGCCAGCCAGTGGTGGCCAGTTGACCGCTTGGAGAGTCATCGCGTGCTCGGGCTGCGACGGCTGCTCACGCATGCCGGCCAACATGTGCCGTACTATCGACGGTTGTTTGCTACCGCCGGCTTCGACCCGGCGAAATTGCAGAAGACGGGCGACATAGAGCGACTGCCCTTCCTGACCAAGGATCTCGTCCGGGCGAATCTCGACGCGCTCAAGTCATCGCGAGCGGAAAAGCTGCTGAGATTCAACACCGGGGGCTCGAGCGGCGAACCCCTGATTTTCTACGTCGGCACAGAGCGTGTCAGCCACGATGTGGCGGCCAAGTGGCGCGCGACGCGCTGGTGGGGTGTGGACATAGGCGATCCGGAGATCGTGGTCTGGGGATCGCCGATCGAAATCGGCGCCCAGGACCGGGCCAGATACGTGCGTGATCGCATCCTGCGCACGCGACTGCTACCAGCCTTCGAGATGTCAGAACGAAACCTCGATCGTTTTGTCGCGCAGATCCGACGCTCGCGCCCACGGATGCTGTTCGGGTACCCGTCGGCGCTCGCGCACATTGCGGCGCACGCCGAGCGTCGGGGCGAGTCGCTTTCGTCGCTTGGCATCAAGGTCGCATTCGTCACTTCGGAGCGCCTGTACGATCACCAGCGGCTGCAGATCGAACGGTCCTTCGGGTGTCGGGTGGCGAACGGATATGGCGGCCGTGACGCCGGATTCATCGCGCACGAGTGCCCCAGCGGTGGCCTGCATGTAATGGCAGAGGACGTCATCGTCGAGATCGTCGACCCGGACGGACGCGTCGTCGCACCCGGGGAGGCTGGCGAGATCGCCGTCACCCATCTCGCGACGCGAGATTTTCCGTTCGTGCGGTACCGCACTGGAGACGTTGGATCGATCGAGGCGACGGCGTGTCCGTGCGGACGCGGCCTGCCGCTACTCAAGGAAGTCCACGGTCGAAGCACGGATTTTGTCGTCGCGCAGGACGGCACAGTGCTGCACGGGCTGGCCCTGATCTACGTACTGCGGGACTTGCCGGGGATACGTCAGTTCAAGATCGTGCAGGAAACGCTCGATTCCGTGCGGGTTGAGCTCATTGCCGAGGGTGCGCTCGATAGAAGGATTGTGCACATGATTGAGAGTGGCTTCAGGGCACGACTCGGGCCAACGGTGAACGTGGCGGTCGAGCCGGTGCAGTCGATCGCACCCGAACGCTCGGGGAAGTTCCGGTACGTCGCGAGCCGTGTGGATCCGAGCGCACGCTCGACGCCGAAGCGCCACGGCCGCGTGCAGCTCGGGGCAAAGGCGACCTGCAAATGAGAGACATCATATTCACCTTGATCGTGCTGGGCGTGCTTCCTTTTGCACTTGCGCGTCCGATGGTGGGCGTGCTGCTCTGGGCATGGATAGCCCTGGCAAGCCCACATCGCCTGACATGGGGGTTTCGCAGCCGATCTGCCGTGGGCCATGGTCGCCGCTGTAGCCGCCGTGATCGCCATCACCTTTTCGCGCGAGCCGAAGCGGCTTCCGCTGGCGGCGCCGGTCATCGTACTGCTGCTGTTCGTTCTTTGGACCACGGTAACGTCGGTCTTCAGCACTTTCCCAAGTGACGCATGGGACGCTTGGCGTGAGACGGTCAAGACGCAGTTCCTAGTACTCTGCATTCTGGTCGTTGCACAAACGCGCGAGCGCATCAAGGCGGTTGTATGGGTGGTGACGCTGGCGCTCGGCTTTTACGGCGTGAAGGGAGGGCTCTACACGCTGGCCCAGGGTGGCGGAGGGATGGTGGTCGGCCCGCCCGCGAGCTACATCGAGGGTAATACCGAGATCGCGCTCGCGCTCACCATGACGGTCCCGCTCATGTTCTGGCTCAGGCTCCAAACCGAGAATCGCTGGATCCGCCACGCGCTCGCTGCCGGGATACTGTTAACCGCCCTGGCGATCCTGGGGTCGTACTCGAGAGGGGGGCTGCTTGCGCTGGGTGCGATGGCGGTATACCTCGCTTTGCAGACCCGCCGCAAGATCTGGTTCGCCTTCTCGCTTGCGCTGATCGTGCCGACGCTACTCGCGGTGATGCCCGCCGACTGGTTCAGCCGCATGCGCACCATAAATTCGTACGAGCAGGACGCGTCAGCGCAGGGCCGGATCAACGCTTGGAATTTCGCGATGGACGTGTCAGCGGCGCATCCCGTGGTGGGCGGGGGTTCCGCACATTCCAGCCCGAGGCTTATTACCGTTACGCGGGTCGCCTTCCGTCAGAAATGTTCGACGCCCACAGCATCTGGTTCCAGGTTGTGGCGGAGCATGGCTACATCGGCTTGGGGTTGTATGCCCTGATCTGGGGGCTAAGCTGGCGAACAGCACGACAGATCAGGCGACTCGCGGCGAGACGCAACGACCTGCAGTGGGCCGCGGATCTCGCCCGCCTCGCCCTGGCGAGCCTGGTGGGGTTCTGGGTCGGTGGTTCGTTCTTGGGTCTCGCGTACTGGAATTTCCCATATGTGCTGGTGGCTCTGCTGGTGCTCACGTCTGTCGTAGTCTCGAAAGAAGTCCGCGCTGCTCCTGCCAAGGTACTCGCGCCTTTGTCACCTGGGTTCCTGCCCTCTATGCGGAGCGGACCACGGAGTCAAGCTTGAGGGAACTGCGAGATCGTGGTCGCGCGAGCCGACGGGAAGCGGACCCGCGTGCGCCGCTCGATGTGTTCATCACGGTGGACACGGAGCTTTGGCCGTTCGCGCCGGGTTGGCCGGAGCGGCCATTCGGAGGCTCGAAGAAGGACTTCGCGGCCGAGATCGCGCAGTACATCTACGGCGAGACTCCGCAAGGCGAGCTTGGTTTGGGTTTCCAGCTGAAGCTCCTTCGGGAGCACGGCCTGGTCGCGACATACTTCGTCGAATCGCTCTGCAGCCTCGTGCTGGGAACGGCGGCTCTGGCGGAATGGACGGGGATGATCGTTGCATCGGGGCACGAGGTCGGGCTTCACGCACACACGGAGTGGCTGCGCGAAGCGTCGGTGCCGGGTGTGACGCCCGGCTTGCGCGAGCACTTGCACGAGTATTCCGTACCCGTACAGCAAGCGATTCTTGGGCTCGCGCTCGAGCGCCTGGTCGCCGCCGGCGCTCCGCGACCGACGGCATTCCGCGCCGGAAGCTACGGGGCCGGCGTCGCGACGCTGCGAGCCTTGAAGGCCGTCGGCCTGCGCTACGACACGAGCTTGAACGCCTGCGAGCCGGGCTCGTTCCCGGACCTAGCCGACAAAGTGGCAGTGACTCAACCAGCGGTCATGGAGGGATGCCTCGAGATGCCGGTATCGGTGTTTCAAGACTACCCTGGACATCTTCGTCCGGCAAACCTGTGCGCGTGCTCGGCGGCCGAGATGCAGAGCGCCCTTCGCGGCGCCCGCGCTCGCGGGTGGGACGCGTTCGTGATCGTTCTGCACAGCGGCGAGCTGATCCGGCGCCGCCCCCACGCGCGACAGGCGGCGCCCGCCCGGGTGCTCGTGTCGCGCTTCAGGGCGCTGTGCGAGTTCCTCGCTCGCCATCCCGACGAGTTCCGAACCCGTACGTTCGGCGGCCTCTTGCCGCGCCGAGGCTCGGGCCGCCAGTGCTATCAACGGCCGACTTCTGCGCTGCATCGGACGGCGTGGCGATTCATCGAGCAGATTGCCTCGCGCGTCGTCTGACGATCATGGTACGAACGAACACCATGGACAGCGGTTCTCGGCTCGAGAGCGTTCGACGCTTCAGCGCGTCAGCCAGGGCCTGGTCGCTCGCCGTGAAGAATGAATCCGTGGCAACTGAGGGCCCCGAGCAGCGGCACGCGCCTGAGCGCCCAGCCGACAAGCGGCGTTTCGGCGAGTCGCTGGAGCTTGGGCCACCGCGCCGGAACGATTGGCATCCAGTGGCGGACAATTCGCACGAACCCAGCCGCGGAGAGCTCTGCCTTCAGCTTCGCGGCAGACTCGTAGCGCAGGTGCTGCGGCCTGCCGCTGAACCTGCGGCGCAGGATCTCGTATGCGTTTACCACGCAGGTGCGATTGAGGGCGTCTACCCAGATCTCACCACCTGGCCGGACGAGGCCGCCGAGCTCGCGCAATGCAGGGGTGGCATCCGCGAGCGCCTGCATGACACCGAAACAGACGACTCCGTCGAAAGTTTCGGGCCTGAAGGGAAGCCGCCGCACATCGGCCGCGGCGTAACTTACGTCGACCGGGCTTCGAGCTCGTGCCTTTACAAGGCTCGGAACGGAGTAATCGATTCCCGTTACACAAAGCCCTTTCTCGAGCAGAAGCCGGGTATAGGTGCCGGCACCGCAGCCTGCATCGAGCCACCGCTCAGCGGGTTGCTGCGGACCGAGCAGGCGAGCGAACCGCCGCAACCGCGCATCCAGACCGGATGCACTCCACCCCGCGATGCCGGCGTCGTCGTCGCGCTGCTCTGCAAACGCCTGGAATCGCCGTCTCCACTGGTCCTCGAAAGACCGTCCGGGTCCGCTAGGGCCGGCGCGGTTCGTGGCTTCGGTCCGACGGTTCACCGGCACGACGCCCGACTGCCCGAGCGAGGTACGCCGCCGGTAGCCTCCGCTCGACTGCTCGACCGGTCGAATGACGCGAATGCAGATGCGGCGCACGGGAGCATTGCATGAGAGATCGTACGAGAAACGCGGTGAGTTGGAAAGTGGAGAAGGCGATGCATGGCGAAAGGCGCAGCGACCGCGACCTTGTTCCAATCGGCGCGGGAGATCAGCGCGCATGACCTTCGCGCTGCGAGGCTCGACGCGCGCGAGCGAGAGCACGACAGTGGCGCGCTCGGGCAGACCGGCTATCGCGCGAGTGAGCGTGCGCTCCGACGTCCGCGTGGTCACAGCCGAATCCGAGTTTCTAGCGCTTGGGTCCGAGTGGAACGAGCTAGTCGGGAACAGCAGACGACCCTCGGTGTTCCTGCGCCACGAGTGGTTTGAAGCGGTGTGGCAGTGGCAAAAATGCGACTCCTCACCCTTCGTCCTGCTCTGGCTGCGGGACGGCGCACTCGCGGCCGTGCTGCCTCTCGCGATACGGGCCGATGGCTTGCGGAGCGGTGCGGTCCGATCGCTCGAGTTTCTGATGGCCCCCGATTCACAGCTTTGTGACGTGATTACCCGCGCCGGCGACGAGAGCGCTGCCGCGAGCGCCTTTGTCGACGCGCTCGTCGAGCATAGGCGTGCCTGGGACGTGTTTCGCGTCCGCGGAGTACCTCGTGGCGGCGCGGCCGCGGCGCTCGTGGACGCATTTCGCCAACGCGGGTTCGTCACGGACGCACTGGAACCGGACCGGAACCTCTACATCCCGTTGGGCGGCGGCTGGGAAGACTATTACAAGAACCGAAGCCGAAGCCTCAAGAAGGCAAACAATCTCGCCGTGAACCGCCTGCAGAAGGCCGGCGAAGTGTCCGTCGAGTGGCTCGCGCCGGGTGCACGAACGCCACCGTCCGATCTGGATCGGACAATAGCGACGGTGATCGACATCTCCGCGCGCAGCTGGAAGGGCAACATCGCGACCGGTCTCGACAAGCCGGGACCACAGGCGTTCATCCGTCGCCTCTCGGAGCGCGCGAACGACCAGGGCTGGCTATCCGTGTGGACGGTGCGCCTCAACGGCAGGCCGGTCGCAATGGAATATCAGCTCGTTGCGGACGGCAACGTCTATGCGTTGCGCGGCGACTTCGATGCGGCCTGCGACACGATTTCGCCCGGCTCCTATCTCAGCCGCCAGCTGCTGGAAAGGCTGTTCGGTCAAGGACTTCGGCGTTACTTCCTGGGTCCAGGCGAGAACGAGTACAAGCTGCGCTGGACGGACCAAGCGGAGCTGTTGGACGACCAGCGGATCTACGGGCGCACGATGCGCGGCCATTGGCTTGCGCTCTGGCGGCGCTGCTTGAAGCCGTGCCTGCGCGCTGTTCGCGACGGGATTACGCGCCACAAGAACCCGCCCGTGCTTGCGAAACCAGACCAGGAGGATGCATGAGTCCGTCGCGGCCGATCTTGCGGCTTCGCTCGACCGCGGGCGCCGCGTACACGTCCTCGGATACGGGCGTACCGGAGTTGTTATGGTCGGCGTGTTGCGCGGCCGGCCGCGCGCCTGCTGTCCCACCGACGGCGGGTTTTCCAGGCACTTCTCGGCTTGCCGCACGCTCCAATGCGGCACCTGTCCCACGCCGAATTCTCAACGAGCAGCGGAGGTCATTTTCCATGCACACGCGATCGCAAGCCAGGCTCCTATCGAAGATTCGTGCACCGCGCGTACGTTGTGTGCAGCTCGTCTTCGCATGCATCCTTGCAACCGGGCTCCTTTCGAGCGCGGGGGCGCAATCGTGCGGCAGCCTTGCCAACGACGATTTCGGTCCGTTCGATTATCGCAAGGCTGCACCGGAAAACCTGCAGGTGGTCGAGTCGTACCATTTCACGCCTTCTGTCGAAAGCCTCAGCCAGGGGACGACTACCTTCATCGGCGGCGATATTGACTACACGCTGCGCGCTTTTCCGAATCATCCGCGCGCACTGCTCGCGATGGTTCGCCTCGCTGAACGAGAGAAACGCGACCCGCCGGAAGGTGCGCGCTACACCGTCAAGTGCTGGCTCGATCGGGCTGCCCAGTTTGCGCCCGACGACGGCCAGGTGCAAATGGTGTACGGATACTTTCTCGCTCGCGCGAGCCGTCCGGACCAGGCTATCAAGAAACTGGAGCGGGCATATGAACTCATTGGTGAGAATGCGAACGTGCACTACAACCTCGGACTCGTCTACGCGGATCTCAAGGAGTATGACAAAGCGCTCCACCATGCCCACGAGGCGTATCGACTTGGATTCTCGCTGCCCGGCTTGCGGAACCGGCTCGCGCAAGCCGGCAAGTGGCGCGAGCCCAACGTGATCGAGCGGGCTACCCCGTCCTCCGCGAAGTAAGCAGAGGCTCGCCCGGTCCGCCGGCTTGTCTATGGCCCGGACGCGTCGGGCGTCGGATATGTGCCGCAGCGCCGCGTCGCAATCCGTTCGGGCGCGGGTATGAAATCGGCCTGGATGAACTTGTTCTTGCTTCCGGTTGAGCGGATACCAAGATAGGAGTTGTTGCTTGGCGGGAATCGGTGGTTGGTATGAACTCAGTGTGCCGGACGCGACCTCAACCCGCGCCGCAATGGGACGCCGGCTCGGCGCCCTGGACGGCAGCCAGGCGCGGTCGGTCCACGGGCGCGGATTTGGACTCGTCGCGGCTGGCGAGGAACGCGTTGCGGCGCTGGTCGGCGAGAACGATATCGCCGTCGCGATCCACGGCCACCCGCGGTGGGAGCGCGGTTCCGCGGTTCTATCTTCGATCGAGGAGGTCGCGCGTGCGCTTGCCGGCGCGTACCGCCGACGCGGCCCGGACTGCCTGACGGACCTACGCGGCGACTTTGCTGTCGCCGTCGTGGACGCTGCCCGCGGCGAGCTGTTGCTCGCCGTCGACCGCATGGCGATCAGGGATCTCCTCTACCAACGGACTGGTGAGGGCGTGATCTTCGGTGTCACCTACGGTGTAATCGCCGAGCACCCGAGTTCCAGCCGCCGCGTCCACCTGCAAGGGATATACGACTACGCGTTCTTCCACATGGTGCCCGGTCCGGCGACGATCTACGCAGGCGTGGAGCGCGTGCCTCCCGGCGGGTACGCGAGATTCGCCAACGGCAAGGTCGAGGCAAATGCATACTGGCGGATGCAGTTCCTCGAATCCGGTCGCGACGGTTTCGGGACCCTGAGAGATCAGCTCCTCGAGTCGCTGCGCAAAGGCGTACGCGCGGGAGCCGACAACGTCGAGTGCGGCGCATTCCTGAGCGGCGGAACCGACAGCTCCACCGTCTCGGGACTGCTGGGCGATATCACTGGCCGGCCGGCACGCACGTTCTCCATTGGATTCGCCGCGAGCGGCTACGACGAAACCGAATACGCGCGAGTCGCCGTGCGCCACTTCAGGACGGATCACCGCGAATACTACGTGACCCCGGAGGACGTGGTCGCGACCATCCCCCGAATCGCCGCCGCATACGATCAACCGTTCGGAAACGCTTCCGCAGTTCCAACGTACCACTGCGCGCGGCTTGCCGCGGCCAGTGGCGTCACTCGCATGCTTGCCGGCGACGGTGGTGACGAGCTCTTCGCGGGCAACGCCCGCTATGCGACGCAGCAACTGCTCGCAATGTACGGCGTCTTGCCGCGCTTGCTGAGACAGGCAGTAATCGAGCCGCTTGCCTTGAGTTTCCGTGCGGATTCTCTGCCGGCGCCGATGCGAAAGATGCGCAGCTATGTCGAGCAGGCGGCAAAGCCGCTAGCCGAGCGGTACGAGGCCTACAATCTGCTAGGAACGGCTGGGTCCGGAGGAAGTTTTCAGCGCGGAGTTCCTGCCAGAGATCGATCGGCGGCGGCCGCTTGCGCGGCTGGAAGAGCCGCTCGGTGTGAGCAATGCGCAAAGCCTCATCAACCGACTTCTCGCCATCGATCTGAAGCTCACGCTTGCGGACAACGATCTGCGCAAGGTCACGCGCATGTGCGAGCTGGCGGGAGTCGACGTGTTCTTCCCGCTGCTGTACGAGGACGTGGTCGAGCTATCCGCTCGCGTGCCGCCGCGCCTCAAGCTCAAGGGAACACGATTGCGCCATTTCTTCAAGGAAGCGCTTCGAGGTTTTCTGCCAGACGAGATCATTCGGAAGCAGAAGCATGGATTCGGACTGCCAATCGGCACGTGGCTCGTAAGTCATCCACCGTTGAGGTCGCTTGCGGGAGACGCGCTGGCGACGCTGCGCAAGCGGCAGCTCGTGCGGTCCGCGTTCATCGATCGTCTTCTGGACGAGCACCTGGCTGCGCACCCCGCATACTACGGGACCATGGTCTGGCTGCTGATGATGCTGGAGATGTGGATCCAGGCGCACGAGGTATCGCTGTAGACCGCGCATGCTCTGGCTCATTCTGCCGAGCGCCCGGGAGCGCAGGCAACGCTGTCGCGATTCGGATGCTGCGCAGACCGCGCTCGGGATGCGCGGCCTACGCGCGCGCGAGCCGAGCCGTGACGATGGCGCGCGCCGGCCCACAGCCGTACGATGCCCGCCGGGCAGTGGATCGCTATCGATCCGCGCGACCGGAACGGCGCTGATCTCGCTCGCGCTATGCCTGCCGCACGCGTTCGCCCACGTGAAGGCAGCCAATCCCAGCGACTACCACGGGATTCTCCGCGACTTGAAGCCCGGGGACCGGATCCTGCTCGCGCCGGGGGTCTACACGGAGGGCCTGACGCTGGACGGACTGCGGGGGACCGCGCGCTCCCCGATAGTGATCGAAGGGCCGGCAGACGGTTACGCGCGGTTTCCTGCCCGAAGCAACCGCAACGTTGTGAGCCTGCGCTCATCCAGCCACATCGTGATTCGGAACCTGTTCATCGACCTCGGCGACACGTCCGCAGACGCCGTGAAGGCGGAGCGCTCACGCATCGAACTGCGACACATTGTCCTCGAGAACCTGACCATTATCGGGCGCGGCGCGGATCAGCAAAGTGTCGGCATATCCACCAAAGCGCCGGCCACGTCCTGGCACATTCGCGACAATCTCATAATGGGGGTGGGGACAGGCGTGTACCTCGGCGATTCGGACGGCGGTGCGCCGTTCGTTGGCGGGATCGTCGAGAGAAACGCCATTCTGAACACGCGCGGCTACTCTCTTCAGATCAAGCACCAGGTTTCACGACGAGAATCGAGCGGGACTGCTGCGGGCCGTCGTGAGACGATCATCCGCAGCAACTTCTTTTCCAAGGCGGTCGGGGGCAGCACTGGGCCGGCTGCGCGCCCGAATGTGCTGATCGGGCATCTGCCGCTATCCGGCAAGGACGCGGACGACCGTTACTTGATCTCTGGGAATGTATTCTTTGCGAATCCTGGCGAGGCGCTCTTCCAGGGGGAGGGAAACATCACCTTGCGCAGTAACCTGCTCTTGAATCCCGCCGGACCCGGGATAAACAGTGCTGCCGCACAACGCGTTCCCGCGTCAAATCGAGATTCTCGGCAATTTCGTGGTCACCGCGGGCGAGCCGATACGCGTGAAAGGCGTCCATCCCGACTTCACTCCGAGCGTCACACTCAACCGCATCCACCGAATTCGATCCGTGGAGAGCCGAGATGAGGCAAACGGGGCCTCGGCCGACTGGCTCGCCTTCTTGGCGGCGCTCGCCGAGACCGGCGGCGCCGGGCGGGTAGCCGAACTGCGCGCCGCGCTGCGGGCGGCGTGCGGCGCCGCCCGCCATGGCCATCTACAACCGCCCAAAGAGGCCCTGATTCCGGTGGAGCACTTTACCTGTACGGGGGCGAGTCGATGATGCGATCGGATACCTGCATGGAGCCTGACCGCGCTCGAGAGATCCCGGGCACGGCAGCGGATGATGCGCCCTTGGCGATCGACGCCTGGCGGGAGGCTCGGTTCGAGCTGGTCTACCGCGCCGGTTCGGTGCGGATCTTCGCGCGTCGCTTCAAGGTGCTACAACTGCAGGGGCATTATCTGGACATGCCGGCGGATCCTGACCAGTTACGGCCCCCGCTGAGCCGACTCGGCGAGAAGGTCGAGGCCCTGGTCGCGCGGTCTCAACCCATTCGTGAACCCCTTCCCCGTCTCGCGCTGGTCGACGGCGCGCTACGCTTTGTCGTTGCCCAGTACAGCCGGCATCATGCCGACCTGACGGGATCGTTTGATGGCTACCTGTCGAAATTTGCCGCGAAAACCCGCAACACCCTCAAGCGCAAGGTGCGCAAGTTTCTCGATCGCGGCAGCGGCAGCTACATGCGCGAGTACAGGCGACCGGAGGAGTTGGCGGATTTCTACCGGCGTGCGCGGTCGGTCTCGGCGCTCACCTACCAGGAACGCCTGTTGGACGCCGGCCTTCCGGACGAGCCAGCGTATCTCGACGAGCTTGTCCGGCTCGCGCGAGCCGACGCCGTGCGTGCGTACCTGCTGTTCCAGAACGACGAAGCGATCGCGTATCTATGCTGCCCAATCGTCAACGGCGTGCTTCTCTACGATTATCTCGGCTACGATCCAAAGCACGCCGATCTCTCGCCGGGTACGGTGCTGCAGTACCTCGCGTTCCAATCGTTGTTCGCCGAGGGAAAATTCCCGCGCCTTTGACTTTACCGAAGGAGACGGCGCGCACAAGCGACTTTTTCGGGACGCACGAGACGCTCTGCGCGGACATCTGCTTCTTTCCCGCCACGACCGGCGTCCGGTTCTGGCTCGGACTGCACATGGGCCTCGAGCGCCTTTCCGAGAAGGCAGTCGCTATTCTTGAGCGGCTGGGTCTCAAGGCGGGCCTGAAGAAGCTCGTGCGTCGAGGCTGACTGCCGCAAGACGCCGGCGGAACGGTGCTGCGCGTCGCAGCCAAGCGGCGCTGGCTATCCGTCGACACCGTCCTCGATTTCCTGAGCCGTCGCTGTCGTCATCGCCCTCATCGTCGTAGTCGGAGCCCATCCCCTCCTCGTCGTCGCCATCGTCGGTCGAGCTGTAGCCCGCGGTGTCCCTGCCTTCGTCATCGTCGCCCGAACTGTGGCCGGCGATATCCTCATCGTCGTCGTCGTCACCAGCCGAGCCGGGGCCTTCTGTGTCCTCCCGGTCAGTATCGACGAGCGAGCCAAGACCCGAGACACCCTCTTCATCTTCATCGTCGTCCGAGCTCGACCCGGCGATGTTCTGGGAGGGCGCCCCTGCCGAGTCATCGCTCCGGTCGTCATCGGAGTCGGCGGACGTCTCGCGGTCGTCGGTGCCGCGTTCCGCGATGCCGTAGTCGCTATCACTGGTCGCGGCAGCGAGCTGCGCGAACCGCGGCCATGATTCACTCTCCGTCGCCGAGCGAGAAGAGCCCTCCGGGCTGGTCTCGATCTGGAAGAAAGCCTCGGCCGCACTGGCCGGACCGGCACCAGCGGCAACTATCGCTAGCGCGGCGGCAAGCGGCGCTACTCGTCTCAAGCGCAAACGAAGGGTGCGCAGCGGGTACGGGCGTTCTTCACCCCTCGGCTGCTTGCTCTTGAGTGCAGCTTGCGCCGCCGCAGCGGTACGTGGCTCCTGAGCGTTCTCCATTGCCATTGGATGCATTGCCCTCGATGAGCGGATGTGCGCGTCATTCATGCTTGTTCCCCGTGCCGTGCCGCCCCTAGCGGAGAGCCGTCAAGGACCGCGGATCCAGGCGGGTTGCGTGAAGCAGAGTCCGAGCCGTCAATTTCCCCGTCGGATCAGTTTCTTGATGCGATCCTTGAGTCCGTGCTTCGCGAGCCAGTTCCCGAGGCCGCGGGAAAGAGAGTCCGTCCATCTCAACGAGTTTGCGAGAATCGCGCCGGAAGCAGTCTTCGGAATCAGGTAGTAATGACGCTCCGGGGACTTGATGTTCGACGTGCGCTCCTTGTAAGAGCCGCCGCCATAGAGATTGTCCATGAGGTCGATCGGATCGCCTCGCTTTTTCTATGTCCTTGAGTACCTCAAGAAAGAGCACGATCCCGATCTCATGCGTTGCGTAGCGCGGGTCGTATCCAGCCGCGGCCATGAAGAAGCAGCCTTTGAACACGTGGCCGTAGTGGAACGCGGCCGGCGCTTCGTTGATGTACAGAACGTGTCCGAGAAAGTAACCGCGCGCGGCGCTGGCTCGGATCTCGCGCTCGGCCGCGCCGCCGCTCTCGAGTCCCAGGTCAAGCAGGCGACTCTGGTAGGTTCTCGCAGACACGGGGATCGCGTCCGCCAAGAACCGGTCAATCTCGGCAGGCGTCTGGAACCGACGGACGCGCGAGCGTGTATCCGGCAGATCCGCAAACCGCTTGAGAGCCCGCCTCAGCTTGCTTCGCTCGCGCGCGGACAGGCTGCCGAGGTAATCCTCAAAGCGGCCATTCCAGGCGACTCTGCAACGCAGATACTCAGTGCCATGCGGCACCACGTAGAACCGCTGGCGCAGCAAACTGGTTTCGTCGTCGATCAGCGACTGAAGCTCGGAGTCGCGTGGAACTCCGCCGATGAACACGACATTCCGGCGCTTGAGAAGTCCCGCAAGGGCAGCGAGGCACTCGTCGGTGGCCGCGCGCGTCTGCTGGCGGCGGGTCAGCGGGCCCTCGTCCATCGCGAACCGCTCGACCGCCTTGCTATACACGCTGATTTCGCCGATCCAGAACGAGAGACCGCACTCGTGAACGTGGAAGGGGGCGATCCCCACAATACCTTCTCCGTCGCGATCGATCAGCGTGACGAGGCGGTGACCCGGCGTCGCGCTCACTACGCCAAGCCAGTCGACGTCATGCGCCATTTTCCTGACGGGAAGAGCCTGCTCGAGCTCGGCTGCGAGCGCTTGGCGCGCGACCGGATCGGTCGCATCGTAGGCGTGCCAATCGGACACTGACTGTCCAGTGCGCTCGGGCTGGCAAGCCTCGATCGTCGGTCGCGGCGAAGAAGCGCCGGGGCCGAAAAGAGCGGCTTCATTAGCGGGGCGCGTTGCCACGGGGCTGCTCCTCGGATGTCAGATGTGGCCGCGCCCGGTCCAATTCCGGACGAGCGTCTTGGTTCGGTCTGCCAGATTCAGACGTCCGAGAAACCGCGTAATCGAGTCGGACGCGCGATTCATGGATTTCAGTGAGCTGTAGTAGATGGACCCCACGACGGTCCTTCTGAAAAGATAGTAGTTGCGCTCGGCGCTGACGACGTTCGAGGTCCTTTCTTTGAGTGCATTGCGCCCGTTCATGTAGTCCATCAAAGCGATCCGATCACCGCACTTCTCGATGTCCTTGAGCATCTCGCAGAAGATCACGACGCCAATCTGGCTCTTGCTCCAAACAGGATCGTATCCCCCGTCGATCATGAAAAACGTCGATGCATAATTGAAACCATAGTGAAATGCGACGGCCTTGCCATCGACATAGAGATTGTGCCCCAGGAAGTAGCCCTTGCGCGCCGCGGCCTTGAGGCTTGATCTCCAGCCGATCGTCGTCGGACAGACCAATCCCGAGCTTCTGCTTCTGATACGTCAGGTCGGAAATCGGGATTGCGTCCTGAAGGAAAGCGCTCACCTCGTCTTCCGCTTGATAGCGGCGCAATTCGAAGGCATTGCCATGACGCTGCTCGAACTTCTTGAGCGTGCGGCGAAGATCCTTGCGGCTCGTATGGCCTATCGAGGTCAGGTATCGCTCGAAGGTGCCGTCCCACGCGATCTTGTAGCGCGGACTGACTGGACCCCAGGGCAGCACATGAAAGAATCGATGCAGCGCACTGCCGCGATCCTCCAAGAGCTCGTAGAGGATAGAGTGCTCAGGCACGCACTCGCAGTAGACGGCAGAATCGCCCGGGATCAGCTGGCAGAGCGCTTCGAAACAGTTGACCATCGCGTCACGGCTGTTCGGACGCGCGACGATCGGTTCCAGTTCCAAGTGGATACAGCGAACGCGCTTGCGAAGGATACGGATCGGTCCGAATCCATACTCGAGGTGCGTCGGGTATACCTGGAACGGGGCGATCCCGACTATGCGATCGGCCTCTTCGTCGCTAAGGACCAGAAGCTCCTCTCCCGGCACGTCGCGCTTGAGCGCCGCCCACTCCACGTCATGTTCGATGTAGGCAATCGGCAGTCCCGTGCGCGCCCGGTCAGCCAGGGTTCTGGCTTGCTCTGCGTCGGCCGGTGTCCGCATCCGCCAGTCGGGGGTCCGGGCGGTTGGCGCGCCTGCGGACTCTCCCGGCAACGGATGACGCGTGCCATCGGCTAGCGAACGGTCGAGGGACATATCATGCACGGCGAGTCTCCATCCAACGATTGACGCTCGAGAACACGGTGGCCTCCGCGCCGTGCGGTCGCCCGACGACCAGCCACAACATCGTCGCGAGGCCGAGGTAGCAGAGCACACCGAGCGCCACCGCCGATACGAGTCCGGGCAGGTTCGCGGCGGGAGCGCCCGGGGCGACCACGTACCAATGCACCAGCAGCGCCATTCCAAGCGCCGCGGCCAACGGGCGCCATAACACCCGCAAAGAGCTCGTACAGCCGGATCTGCAGCTCCCGCATCACCAGCCAGAAGCTGAGCGGAAGAAAAATCGCCCAGGACACCAGGATTGCGACGAGCGCGCCCTGCAGCCCGTTCCACATCGCAAGTAACGGCAAGAGCACTACGAGGACGGCTCCCTGAACCGACGTTGCGGCAGCATCAATCCACGGCTTGTTGATCGCCAGAAACACCGCCGAAGAGTTCGAAAGCAGCACGTGCGCAGCTCCCGCCACAGCGAGCGCTTGTACGACGACGATCGCCTCGAGCCACCGCTCCCCAGTAACACGGGTACCGCAAACGGAGCGACTGCTGCGATTCCCAGCGCGGCGGGAAGGCCGAGCGCCGCAATGAGGCCGAGGGCCGCCAGGTAGTGCCTGCGCAATGCGTCCTTGTCATGGGAGAGCTTCGCATACCCTGGATAGACCGCCCGGTCGATGGGCGCAACCAGTTCTGTGGTCGGGAGCCGAGCGAGCTCCGCGCCGACCGAGTAAACGCCAACGTTCGCTACGCCAGCGATGCGCCCGAGGACGAACGTCGCGAAGTGGAGCGGGATGAAGTCCGCCAGATTGGTGACCACTACCCAACGTGAAAAGCCGAAGAGCTCGCGCCAGTGCTTCAAGCAGAACCGCGGTCGGTACGGATGCGCCAAGTAGCTGAGCGCAACACCCACCGCGACACCGGCCAGAATGCCGAGCATCAGCGCCCAATAGTTGCCCAGCAAGAACGCAAGAGGGATGGTCGTCATGAACATCGCAAGCTTTCTCCCGCCGAGGTAGAGAAACTCCTTGCGGAAATCGAGTTCCTTTCGAAACGCAACGACGCCGATATTGTTGAATCCGCCGATCACCGCTACCAGCGCCAGCATCGCCATCAGCGGCACAAGCCGTGGCTCGTTGAAAAACCACGCCGCCGGAAAAGCGATCAAGAGCAGACATAACCCGTAGAGCATCAGAATCAGCAGCTCGAGAGTCCATGCCGTGTCGTAATGCTCGCGGGTCGCGCGCTGGTCGCGGATAAGCGCCAGATCGAAACTGAAATCCGCGAAGACATCGAGCAGCGCCGAGATCGAGATCGCCATTGCGACCAGGCCGAAATCCTCGGGCAGGAGCAAGCGAGCGAGGATCAGCGTGCTGAGGAACCCGAGCCCACGCTCGACGAATCTGGCGAGAAGCATCCATGCGGCGCCAACCGCGATTCGCTGTCCAAAGTTAGTCATCCGCGGAACGCTGCTGCCATGAGTGCGCGGTGCGCGCGACGAAGACGCGCGAGCGCGTAGCCCCGCGACTCCATACCTCCGAAGAACTCGGCGCCTCCAGCCGCTCGACCGCGCGCCGGCGCTTCCCGATTGGGCGTCGATTCAGTCATTCGCCACAACGAAGCACGCGCCCATCCGCGGATAGAGCGCGCGAGGCAGCGTCGAGAAAGGCCGCAGCCGCTTCATTTCGTCCTCGATTCAGAGCGAGGCGAATACACCTCGGTCTCTCGCGTGATCAAGCGCTCGACTTTCTCATGGGCCGGTCTACCGTTACGTGAAGCCGTGCACGCGATCTAAAGGATGTGACCAAAATTTGCAATTGCCGCTATCCCAACCGCCCGCTGCCCCTCCAGACGCGGCGCGACGCAGTAGGCCGCAATCTGCGTCGCCGATCGGCAGACGAGCGCCCTCAACGAAGCGCTCGACCAACAGACTCGCTGCACACCGGCACCTAGCGTCGACCGATACGAGTTCACGGATTTTGCAATTCACCGCGCCAGCGAGCATCCGCGCAAGCGGACGCTGTCGACGGCGTTGCGTTGCTCGCTATGGATCGACACGCGGTCGAACGCTACAACGGCGCGCGTCGAAGCGCGCGCCCGCCGATTCGAGACAGTGCAGTTCTTCACGCGCTTCTTCTTTTTGCAATGTTTTGCATTTGCGATGTGATCGAGCCACGAATCTGGTGGCACGATGGCCGCAGCTAACGTCGCTGCTATGTCCGCAACGCATCGCGAAACCAGATCGGGCGTCGCGCGAGCCGAGGCTCGTTACTGCGGTCGGCGTCGAGCTGAGTTCACAAACCACATTGCGGAGAGAGAAGAATGATGCGGAGCCGATTGCTTCCGCGCTCGAGAAGATCGGAAAGTCAGTTCGCTGCGGTCGGGCGGAGGACGCGCGACCGATTCGCCGCGGCGCCGCGCGAATCTCGAGTAGTTCAGGTGCGGCTGCGTTGTCCACGGCTTCGATTCCTGCATCTCGGATCGACGACCGGTGAGTCGGGGATGCGCAATCCGTGATCAGCTTCTCGCGTCAGTACGTCCCGGTGGCGATCCTGGTGCAGGTCGTCATGGAAGCGCTGCTTCTTTCCGCGGTCGTGATCCTCGCGATCAAGCTCAACCCGAACCACGACGGTCCGATCAGCCGGGAGACGATCGCACTTGCGATCTTCTTCACGGCGGTTGTGATCCCGCTGAGCGCCGCATTTGGCCTTTACACTGCTAAGCCCAACCGGCCAACGGCAAGAGCAATCGCGCTGACCGCGTTCATGCTGCTCGTGGGAGCGGGCGCCGTATATGCGGCCTCATATCTGATGCCGCAGGGGCGGCGCTTGCAGGACGCCCTTGCCGTCGCGATGGTCGTCGCCCTGCTCGGGATCATCGCAATCCGCCAGTTGATGAGGATCGTGATACGCCAGCGGTCCGCGAGTCACCGGGTGTTGATCGTCGGCACTGGGGCCCAGGCGGTGATGGTGGCAAGCGCCCTTTCCGAGGTCCAGTCGAAGGGGTTCAAGGTGGCAGGCTTCTACGCGGCTAACGATGGCGCCGAACCGCTGATCCCGAAGGAGCAGATCGTCGCCGAAGAACCGATTGACCTGGCTGCACGACGCCTCGGTGTGAGCGAGATCGTTGTTGCTGTTGCCAACCAGCGCGGTGGCGTGCTTCCGCTGCGGCAACTGCTCGAATGCAAGGCGCACGGACTGCGCGTGACCAACCTTTCCGGTTTCTTCGAGCGCCTTCGTGGCGAAGTGCCCATCGAGACCCTCAAGGCGAGTTGGCTGATCTACGGTGACGGTTTCAAGCAAGGCCGGGCGCGTGCCTTCGCAAAGCGCCTGACCGATATCTTGGCCTCCGTCATCCTGCTTACGCTCGCAGCACCGGTGATGGCCATAACCGCGCTCGCCATCCTGATCGAATCCGGGCGGCCGATACTCTACCGTCAGGAGCGAGTGGGGCGCGGCGGGCGTGCTTTTACGGTGATCAAGTTTCGCAGCATGCGTCAGGACGCCGAAAGGGATGGTGCGCGTTGGGCGGCGAAGAACGATGACCGCGTCACGCGCGTCGGCCGCCTGATCCGCCGGTGTCGTATCGACGAAATCCCACAGCTCTTCAACGTGCTGACCGGTGATATGAGTCTCGTCGGCCCGCGCCCGGAGCGCCCAAAGTTCGTGGAGGCCTTGACGGCGGAGATTCCGTTCTACGCGCTGCGTCATAGCATGAAACCCGGCGTCACCGGCTGGGCTCAGGTGCGGTTCCACTACGGCTCCTCCGTCGACGATGCGCGGCGCAAGTTGCAGTACGACCTCTACTACGTCAAGAACAACTCCCTTGCGCTTGACCTGTGGATACTGCTCGAGACGATCCGGGTGGTAATCCTGAGAGAGGGAGCCCAGTAGGCGGCTTCGTCCCGCACCTCGATTCAAGAGAGTCTCCGCTTCGGCGGTGAGTCGCAAACGATCCGTGGAGAGAATGCGTCAGATGACCACTATTGCAGTCGTGGGCCTCGGCTATGTGGGGCTGCCACTGGCCGTCGAATTCGGCAGGAGATACCCGACTATCGGCTTCGACCTCTCGCGCCGAAAGATTGCGGCGTATCGCGAGTGCGTCGATCCGACCGGCGAGGTCTCGAGCGAGGCATTTCGTGCGGCAGGCGGGCTGACCTGCACCACTGACCCTGGAGCGCTCGCCAGCGCGGACTTCCTCGTGGTCGCGGTTCCGACGCCGGTCGATGCCGCGCACCAGCCGGATTTCGAGCCGTTGCTCGGTGCGGCTGAGACGGTCGGGCGAAACCTCAAGCGTGGTGCAACCATCGTCTTCGAATCCACCGTTTATCCGGGGGCGACCGAAGAAATCTGCGTACCTGCGATGGAGCGCTCATCAGGGTTGCGGTGGAAGGAGGACTTCCACGTTGGATACTCGCCCGAACGCATAAACCCGGGCGACAAGCAGCGGACTCTCACCAAGATCGTCAAGGTCGTCGCCGGTGATTCGCCTGAGACTCTCGAGCGAGTCGCGAGCATGTATGCGAGCGTGGTGCCGGCCGGCGTGCACCGGGCGAGCAGCATCAAGGTCGCCGAGGCTGCAAAGGTCATCGAGAACACGCAGCGCGATCTCAATATCGCGCTGATGAACGAACTGGCGTTGATCTTTCACCGCATGGACATCGACACCCTGGAGGTGCTGGAGGCGGCCGGCACCAAGTGGAACTTCCTGAGCTTCCGGCCGGGCTTGGTTGGCGGCCACTGCATTGGCGTAGACCCGTACTACCTTACCCATAAGGCGGAAATGCTCGGGTACCACCCGCAGGTGATCTTGGCCGGCCGCCGTATCAACGACGGCATGGGCAAGTACGTCGCCGAGCAGACGGTGAAGCGCATTATCCAGAAGGGGTTCCCGGTCAAGGGCGCAGCGGTAAACGTGCTCGGGCTCACCTTCAAGGAGAACTGCCCGGACCTTCGTAACTCGAAAGTGATCGACGTCGTGCGCGAACTTGAGTCCTATGGTGCGGTCGTTCGCGTCCACGATCCGGTGGCCGATCCCGCCGAGGCGATGCACGAGTACGGGGTGAAGCTCGTCGCGTGGGCGGATCTGCCTGCAGCCACCGCGGTTGTCGCCGCGGTCGCCCATCGACAGTTCACCGAGAGAACGGTGGACGATCTCGTCGCAAAGATCGTGCCGGGCGGGCTGTTCGTGGACGTGAAGGGCCAGGCGGACGCCGCCGCGCTTGCCGCCCGTGGGTTCGCCGTATGGCGGTTGTAGCCATGGCTGTCCCAGAGCTCCTGGGTGCAGTGCGCAGCCGTCTCGCCGGCATTCGAATGCGCTGGCTGATCACCGGCAGCGCGGGCTTCATCGGCTCGCACGTCCTCGAGAACTTGCTGCGGCTCGAGCAGAGCGTGGTTAGCCTCGACAACTTCGCCACCGGCCATCGTTCGAACCTGGACGAGGTCCGTGCGACGGTCGGTCAGGTTGCCTGGCGACGACACCGCTTCATCGAGGGGGACATTCGCGACCCGCTGGCTTGCCAGATTGCCTGCCGCGACGTCGACGTGGTCGTGCATCTCGCCGCACTCGGATCCGTGCCGCGGTCCCTCGGCGACCCGATCGGCTCGCACGAGACAAACGTCACGGGATTCCTGAACGTGCTCTACGCGGCGAAGAATGCCGGGGTCCGCCGCGTAGTCTACGCATCGTCGAGCTCGGTCTACGGCGATGATGCAGCGCTCCCCAAGGTCGAGAGTAGGGTCGGCCGTCCGCTCTCGCCGTACGCCGTAACCAAGTGCGCGAACGAACTCTATGCAGAGGTGTTCACGCGATCCTATGGTCTCGAGTCGATCGGCCTGCGGTTCTTCAACGTGTTCGGTACACGTCAGGACCCGAAGGGCGCATATGCCGCGGTGATTCCACGCTGGGCGCGGGCAATCCTCAATGGCGAACCCGTGATCATCAACGGGGACGGCGAAACGACGCGCGACTTCTGCTACGTGGCGAACGCCGTCCAGGCGGCCTTGCTCGCCGGGACGACGACCTCGCGTGAAGCACTGACTCGGGTCTACAACGTGGCGGTGGGCGGGCGAACCAGCCTGAACGAGCTCTACCGATTGCTGAGCTCGCTGCTCGCCGAGAAGCACGGGCACACGCGTGCGGCGTGCCCTCAGTACGGTCCGTTCCGTGACGGCGACGTGCGGCATTCGCAGGCGGATATCGCAAGTGCCGCGCGGCTGCTCGGGTACGCGCCGTCGCACACTCTCGAGCAGGGGTTGCGGGAGGCGGTGCCCTGGTACATCGAGCGATTCGCAGCAAGCCGCAACTCGGTGCCAATCGCCTCGCGTAACATGGCGTAAGCGCATGTCGAGGATCCGCAGGTCGCTCGCGTGCGTGGCGCTGACCGCCAGCTGTGCGGCTCCAGCGGTCGGCGCCGAGACGGATGCGGCATCTGCCGGAACGCGGCGCTTCACGGAACTCGTCGCCCGCGCGATCGCGTACGAGCATGGTGAGGGAGTGCCGAAGAACTCCGCTCTTGCCGCGCAGCTTTACTGCGAGGCCGCGCGCAATGGCGATGCCGAGGCTCACTTCGGCCTCGGCTGGATGTACGCAAACGGTCGCGGCGTAGCGCGCGACGATCGGATCGCCGCAACGCTCTTCGTGCTCGCAGCCGCGCAGGGCCACGTCCACGCCCAGCGGCTGCTGGGCTATTTCACATCGGCCGCCGATCGGTTGCCCGAGTGCATGCGTTTGCCGGTGACTCGGCCCGCCTCTGCGCAAGAGACAGCGGATCCGTTTGCCGAGCTGCCGCCGCGTCTGAAGCCGTTTGCCGATCTCGTCCGGGAGCTCGCGCCTGAGTACGAGATCGATCCGGTGCTCGCGCTGGCAATCGTCGCGGTCGAGTCGCGATTCCAGCCGCGCGCGCTGTCACCCAAGGGGCGCGCGGCTTGATGCAGCTCATGCCTGCAACGGCAAAGCGGTTCGAGGTGCGTGACGCATTCGACTCCACAGCGAACGTGCGCGGCGGCCTGGCTTATCTTCGATGGTTGCTTGCCTATTACCAAGGACGGCTTCCGCTCGTCCTCGCCGCCTACAACGCGGGCGAGAACGCGGTCGATCGGCACCGCGGCGTACCGCCGTACGCCGAGACGCGCAACTATGTGCGGCTGGTCCTCGGCGTGGTTCGCGCGTTCGCTCATCCGTTCGATCCAAGCGTGACGGAGCCTTCGCGTTCCATCTTTGGCGCGGCTCGAGAACCCGGAGCAGCGAGACCCTAAGGCGCAGCCCGGGGCTGCCTGCTCCGACCATGCGGACGCCGTTTGGTGCGCGAGTTATCGTCGAGACACCGATCAGTCCGCCCGCAGCGCGCATAGCGCGGCGGGCGCTCGGCGGGCGTCTGTTACGCGTCGTCTCTGATGTGCTGAGCAAGCGACCGCGCGTCAGCGAAAACGCATCGCCGCGAGGTCGGCTTCGAGCGCGGCCAGGACGCGCCCGAGCGCAGTGCTGTAGCCGAGCGCCAGCGCCGCCGCCGTGCCGTCGCCGACGATCACGCGTTCGCTGTAGCGGCGCTCGAACAGCGGATCGGCGCGATCCCGATCGGGGTGCAGAAAAAAACCGGATCGTGACGACCGCGGTAGTGTGCCGCTCGTCGCGCGCATCCGCGTAGAGCTCGGTCACGAGCCCGTCGAGGACGTACGGCGCACCGGCGGGGCTTGCCGGCTCGCGCACCGCCGCGAACAACCCGGCGCGGTCCAGCCACTCGGCCACTTCGCGGGCGACGAGATCGCGCGGCGCAGCGAAGAACCCGGCATAGGGGTCGGCCTCGTACCGCAGGTCACCGATGCGGTAGACGAGCGCGCGGCCGGCGTAGGGCGCGGCGACGCTGATCAGCCCGACCTTCACGGAGACCGGCTTGCGCACCGCCGCGGGCGGACCGGTCCGGGTCGCTTCGAGTACGAAGGCTTGATGCTCGAGCGCAGGCCGCGAGATCGCGCAGGCGCCGAGTGCGAGCGCGACTGCCGTTGCAGCCGCAAGGGTCGCCAGTGCGCGCCTCATTGCTGCCCCCGCCGGACCGGCGCAGGCGGTTCGCCGAAGAGCGTGCCGGCGGGATAGCGCCGTGCCGCCTCGCTCAGGTCGCGCAGGTTTTCCGTGGTCTGGCGCAGGTTCGCGAGCGTCGCCGCGATGTCCTGCTCGCTCGCCGCGAGTGCGTGGTCGAGCCGCCGGGTGACGCGGTCGAGCGCGGCGATCGCCGCCAGCAGCCGCTCGCTGCTCGCGGTCGCGCGGACCGCCTCGGCCGCCGCGACCACGTCGTCCGGCAGCGTGTCGAGTGCGGGATTGGCGAGGATCTCGCGCAGCCGTGTCGCTGCGGCGGCGGCCTCGCGGAACGTCGCCTGCGCGTCGCTGCCGCCGAGCAGCGCGGAGAGTCTGCGGTTCGTCTCGCGCAGCTCGGCGAGGAGCGCGGCGCCTTCTGCGCCGAGCTTCTCGACCGGCAGTGCATCGACCTTCCGGCCGGCGCTATGCAGCAGCGCGTAGATCTCGGCCGCGATCCGCCGCAGATCGACGTCCTCCAGCATGCGCAGCACCCGCTCGATCTGATTGGTAAACTGCACGAGCTTCGCGCGGGCCGAGGGAATGTAGACGCTTGCGCGGCTGCCAGTTGATCGGTAGCGGCGGGTTCAGGGTGGGCTCGACGAAATCGAGCTCGAGGTAGTTGATGCCGGTGATCCCCTGCGGCGCGACGCGCACGCGCAGGCCCTGCTCGATGTACTGCTTCAGCAGATCGGCGTCCGCCCTTCCGAGCGGGCCGAGCTGGTCGACGTTCAGCGTTGCCTCGATCAGCACGTAGGGCTTGCGCTGGCCGAGCGGCTTGTCCTGCTCGTAGCGCTCGGCGGTGAACCCCAGCCGCTTGACCTCGCCGAGCAGCACGCCCCGATAGCGGACCTTGGAGCCGAGATCGAGGCCCTGCACCGAGTCGTCGACGTAGGTCTCCATCGTGATCGTGCGCTCGAAGAGCTTGCCCGCGCCCAGCGCGAGCACCATCGCCACCGCGACGGCGAGGCCCGCAAGGACGAACAGCCCGAGCTTGAAATAGTTTGGCTTAGCGCTCATCGGTCACGCGCCCGCGGGCTCGGTGGCGCGCTCCTCCTCGGCCTCCCGGTTGAAGAAATGCCGCACGTGCGGATTGTCGCTTTTCTCGCGCAGCTCGTGTGGATCGCCCTCGGCGATGATGCCGCGAGCCTCCTTGTGGAGCATGATCACCCGGTCGCAGATGGTGAACGTGCTCGCGAGGTCATGGGTCACCACCACCACGGTGATGCCGAGCACGCGCGCGAGGCGCAGCACCGTCTGGTCGAATGCGGCCGCGGTGACCGGGTCCAGCCCCGAGGACGGCTCGTCCAGGAACAGGATCGCCGGATCGAGCGCCATCGCGCGGGCGATCGCCGCGCGCTTCTGCATGCCGCCGGAGAGCTCGGAGGGCATGTGGTGCTCGAAGCCCTCGAGCCCGACGAGCTTGAGCTTGAGCCGCGCGATGAGCTCGATCGCGTCGGGTGGCAGCGCGGTGTACTCCTCGAGGGGCAGGCTCACGTTCTCGAGCAGCGTCATCGACCCGAACAGCGCGCCGAGCTGGTACATGACGCCGATTCGCCGCAGGATCGCAAGTCGCTCCTCGCCCTGGGCCGTCGCGACGTCGCGCCCCTCGATCAGCACGCGCCCGGCCGCCGGCTCGTAGAGCCCTATGATGTGCCGCACGAGCACGGTCTTGCCGCTGCCCGACCCGCCGAGAATGCCGAACACCTCGCCCTGGAAGACGTCGAAGGTCACGTTCTCGAGGATGGTGCGGTCGTCGAACGCGGCCTTCAGGCCCTCGACGCGGATCACCACCTCCTCGTCGTGCGCGCCGGACCGGTTTGCGTTGCTCATGGGCGCGACGGCGGACTCAGATGTCCAGGTAGTAGAACACCACGGCGAAGATCCCGTCCACGGCGACGATCAGCACGATGCCGCTCACGACCGCGCTGGTCGCCGAGAGCCCGACCGCCGAGGCGCCGGTGCGCGTCTGCAGGCCGCGCAGGCAGCCGACCCCGGCAACCAGCACGCCGAACACCACCGACTTGAACAGGCCGCCGAACAGGTCGTTCAGCTGCACGCGGTTCACCACCTGCAGATAGTAAGTGTAGAGCGGGATCTCGAAGAGTTGCATCACCATGGCGCCGCCGAGCAGGCCGATCAGCACCGCGAAGGCGCTCAGGAGCGGCATCATCGCCACTGCCGCGAGCATGCGTGGCACGACGAGAAAGCGCACCGGGTCCAGACCCATCGTCTCGAGCGCGTTCACCTCGTCGTTCACCTTCATGGTGCCGATCTCCGCGGCAAACGCGGCGCCCGAGCGGCCGGCGAGCAGAATCGCGGTCATGAGCGGGCCGAGCTCGCGCGTCATCGCCAGGCCGACCAGGTCCGCGACGAAGATCTCGGCGCCGAACTGGCGCATCGAGATCGCCGACTGGAACGCGAGGATGACGCCCATCAGGAAGCCGATCAGCGCGACGATCGGCAGCGCATTGACGCCCGCCTCCTCGGCGACGAGCAGCACATCGCGCCAACGCACCGACGACGGGCGGCGCAGGGCGCCCGCGAGCGCGGTGAGCGCCTCGCCGACGAACGCGACGAGCGCGTAGAGCCCGACCCAGACCCCGCGACCTGCGCGGCCGAGCCGCTCGACGACCGAGCCGGGCGCCTCGCGCGGCGGAGGCGGTGCGCGGAACTCGGCTGGATCGAACTGCTCGAGCAGACGGCCGAAACCCTCGCGCAGCCCCTCGATCCGCACCTCCGCGCCGGGCCGGCGCTCGGTGCCCAGCAGATCCACCAGCATCGCGATCCCGGCGCCGTCACAGTACTCGACGCGGCTGCAGTCGACGACGAAGGGCCGGTCGGGGCTTCCTGCGAGCGCGCGCTTCGCGTCGGCCCAGACCGGCCCGAGCGAATGCGCGTCGAGCCTTCCGGCCAGCGCGAGCCCGCGGGTCGCACCGTCCGGGGGGGTGATGGTGAGCTCGGCCATGGGCGAGAGCGATGCCGGGCGGAGTGTACCAGCGGCTCTCGCGTGCACGAAGCGGCGGGAACTTTCGCGCCCGCATCGCTTCTTACGGGTCTGTCGCCGAAACGCAGCGAGCATGTCCGATCAGGAGCAGCAGGCCGTCCTCACCGTCGCGCTGATGACCGCGTTCGCAGACGGCGGCAAGAGCGCGGCGGAGCGCGATGCGGTGAAGCGCATCGCCGAATCGTTCGGCGCGGCGGTGCCACCGGCCCTGCTGCAGGACGTGCTGCTCAGGCGTGTCAAGCTGCCCGAGGCCGTGCGGCCGCTGGTTGCGCCGGAGCACCGGCAACTCGCCTACGAGATGGCGGTCGTGGTGTGCGAGGCCGACGGCGCGCCGAGCGCGGCCGAGCGCGCGTTTCTCGCCGAACTGGAGCGCGCGCTTGGCCTCGAGCACGTCCGCGCCGAGTCCTTCGTGCGCGACGCCGATGCCGTCGCGTCCGCACCGCTCACCGCGCCGAGCGCGGCCGAGCCCCGGCACGCGAGCGCCGTGGCGCCGGCCGAACTGGATCAGATGGTCCTCAACTACGCCATCCTCAACGGCGCGCTCGAGCTTCTGCCCGAGTCGCTCGCCACGGTCGCGATCATCCCGCTGCAGATGAAGATGGTGTACCGCATCGGCCGGGCCCACGGCTTCGAGCTCGACCGCGGGCACATCAAGGATTTCCTCGCGACCGCCGGCGTCGGCCTGACGTCGCAGTACCTCGAGCAGGTGGGCGCCAAGCTGATCGGGGGCTGCTCGGGAAAGTCGGCGGAAAGCTCGCGCGCGGTATCGGGCGGCAGGCGGTGAGCTCGGGCTTCTCGTTCGCGACCACCTACGCGCTGGGTCACGTCGCCAAGCGCTACTACGGCGGCGGCCGCACGCTGAGCGCGGCGGCGCTCAAGGACGCCTTCCGGGGCGTGCTCGGCGAGGCCAAGGGCCTGCAGGCGCGCTACGCCGGCGAGATCGAGGCCCGCGCCCGCACCGTCGACCTGCCGCAACTCCTGGCCGAAGTGCGCAAGTAGCGCGTCGGCCGCCCCGCGGCCCGCCGCCGGATCCGCGCGCCCTGCTGCGCTCGCAGCCGCGTTGCGGCAAGATGCGTCCGGGCCGGCGCGCGCCCGCGTACCGCCATCTGCCATTCGGAGGAGACATGCGCAGTCCGGTGATCGACGTCCACACCCACATGCTCAACCGGGAGTGGCTTGCGCTGCTCGAGCAGCACGGCGGACCGCGTTACACGCTGCGGGAGGTCGCCGGCGGCCGCCGCGCCATTCACCTCGACGGCGCTCCGTTCATGACGCCGGTGCCGGCCATGTTCGACTACGACCTCAGAGTGAAGAACATGAGCAGGGCGCGCGTCGACCTGGCGGTCGTGTCGCTCACCTGCCCGAACGTCTACTGGGGCGACGCCGAGGTGAGCCTCGCGGCCGCGCGCCTCATGAACGACGACATGGCCGCGGCGAAGCGCGCCTACCCCGATCGCATCCGCTGGTTCTGCTCGCTGCCCTGGCAGCACGCCGAGCCCGCGCTGGTCGAGCTCGCGCGCTCGCTCGCCGCCGGCGCGTCGGGCGTGATGGTGCTCGCCAACATCGCCGGCCGGCCGCTCACCGACGCGGCGTTCCAGTCCGTCTGGCGCGCGATCGACGAGGCCGCGCTGCCGGTGCTCGTGCATCCGACCGCGCCGCCCGGCATCGGCGAGATGGCGATGCAGGAATTCCAGCTCACCACTTCGATCGGGTTCACGTTCGACACCTCGCTTGCGATCGCACGGTGCATCCACGATGGTTTCCTCGATCGCTATCCACGCCTCAAGCTGATCGCCTCGCACGGCGGCGGCGCGCTGCCGTTCCTGATCGGGCGGCTCGATACCTGCTGGGAGCACATTCCAGCCGCGCGCGCGAAGATTGCGGAGCGCCCGTCCAACTACGCCCGGCGCATCTACGCCGACTCGGTCGTGTTCCGCCAGGATGCGCTCGAGATGGCGGTGGGCGTGTTCGGTCCCGACAACGTGCTCTACGGCTCGGACTATCCGCACAACATCGGCGACATGGCCGGCTGCCTCGCGCGGGTCGACGCGCTGCCCGGCGACGTGCGCGCGCGCGTGCGTGGCGCGAACGCGCGGGAGATCTTCGGGTTCTAGCGGCAACCACGCGGAAGCGATGGTCCACGCCCACCACGACCGCGCCGGCCATGCACGCGGCCCGCGTATCGCGGGCGGCAAGGCGTTCGCGATCGGCGTCGCGCTCAACACCGCGTTCGTGGCCGTGGAGGTGGTGTTCGGGCTGCTGGCGGACTCGCTGGCGCTCCTCGCCGACGCCGCGCACAACCTGAGCGACGTGCTCGGCCTGCTGCTCGCCTGGGGCGCAGCCTCGCTCGCCCGCCGCGCGCCGAGCGAGCGATTCACCTACGGTCTGCGCGGCTCGACCATCATGGCGGCGCTCGCGAACGCCGCGCTGCTCATGCTCGCGTGCGGCGCGATCGCCTGGGAGGCGGTCGGCCGCTTCGCGCACGCCGCGCCGCCGAGCGGCACGCTGATGATCTGGGTGGCCCTCGCCGGGGTGGCGGTCAACGGCGCGACCGCCGCGCTTTTCCAGCGTGATCGCCATCGCGACCTGAACGTGCGCGGCGCCTATCTGCACATGGTCGCTGATGCGGCCGTGTCGCTCGGCGTCGCCCTCGCCGGCGCGGCGATCCTCGTGACGGGGCTCGCGTGGATCGATCCGGTGGTGAGTCTGGCGGTCGTCGCAGTGATCGTTGTCGCGACCTGGGGGCTGCTGCGCGATTCGCTGAGGCTCAGCCTGCACGCCGTGCCGGGGGCGTGGAGCTGCCGGCGGTGCGCGACTACCTCGGCAGGCTGCCGGGCGTCCGCGAAGTGCACGACCTGCACATCTGGGCGATGAGCACCACCGAGACCGCGCTTACCGCGCACATCGTGATGCCCGCCGGCCATCCCGGCGACGCGTTCCTGAACGAGGTGTGTCGCACGCTGCACGACAGCTTCGGCATCCAGCATGCCACCGTGCAGATCGAGATGGGCGACTCCGGCGTGGCGTGCGAGCTCGCGCCGGAGCATCGCGTCTAGCGCGGCGGCTCGGCCGCGCCGAGCCGGCCCACGCCCGGGAGCCGCAGCGCCGGATGGGCGAGATCGACGCCGAGCGAGAGGCCCAGGACGTTGATCTCGAGTCCCTCCTCGGGCGCGACGATCAGGCCGAGCGCACCAAGCATCGACACCTGAATGCCCGTCCCGCTCGGGGCGCGTCCGATCGCCGCGGAAAGCGGCGCGTAGTCCTTGCCGATCGCGCTCGCCGGTAGGTCGAGCCCCAGCGCCGGAACGCTGCGACCGATGTGCGCGACGAAGGTGTTGCTGTTCGGCCCCGGCCAAGTCCGGTACGTGCCGGCGAAGGGGTAGCGCTCGATGGCCGCTTCGACCGCGTCGATCAGCGCCTCGACGCCCTCGCCGCGCCGGTCGATGAGGAGCTCCGGGCGGCTGCTGTACCACTCGGCGTCGGGTGCGGCGTAGTTCACGCGTACGTGGGGCGGACCGGACCAGCCGACGACGTCGTAGCGCGTGAAGGCGTCGGCGTCCGCACGCTTGACGATGATCCAGGTATGGACCGCAAACCCGCCGCGCCAGCCGAACGCGCGCGCGGCGTAGACCTGGACCACCGGCTCGCGCACGAGCGTCGGGTCGGGCGCGAGGCCGGTCGGCGCGCGCGAGGCGGCGTACCACGGCACGTCTGCGGGCGGGTGCATGGCCATGCTCGCCGCGAGCGGGGCGAAGAACAGCACGGCAATGGCGAGAAGCATCAGGCGCTTGAGCGGCATCGGCAGATACGTCGGCGCAGCATCAGGTAGCGGACGCCGACGGGCCGGACGAAGGATACTGCACCCGGGCGCGCGGCGAGAGGGGCCAACGTGCGAGCGGTCAGTGGTCGGCCTTCGCGCCGCCGCGCGTGGTGATCCTGCCGCCTTCGCCTGGATTTGTCCCCAGCCGCTCGCCGAGCGCGCGTAGCTCGTCGCGTAGCGCGGCGATCTCCTCGGCGAGTGCCCGGCTCTCCTCGGCGCGATCGAGGCCGGCACGCTCCTCGTCGGCGGCGTGCTCGGCCTGCATGGCGTTCACGACCACCGCGATGAAGAGGTTCAGCATCGTGAAGGTCGAGACGAGAATGTAGATCACGAAGAAGACCCACGCGTACGGATAGACCTCCATCACCGGGCGCACGATGCCCATGGACCAGCTCTCGAGCGTCATGATCTGAAAGAGTGAGTAGGCGCTCGCCCCGAGCGAGCCGAACCAGTCGGGGAAGCGCTCGCCGAAGAGCTTGGTGGCGATCACCGCGGAGACGTAAACGATCACGCCGATGATGCCGATCACCGAACCGAGCCCCGGAATCGCCGCCAGCAGCCCGCCGGCCACCCGGCGCATGCTCGGCACGAGCGTGATCAGGCGCATCACGCGCAGCACCCGCAGCGCGCGCAGCGCGGCGAACGGTCCCGCAGCGGGCGCGAGCGCGATCGCGACGACCGCGAAATCGAAGACGCTCCAGGGATCGCGAAAGAAGCGCAGTCCGTGGGCCGCGATGCGCAGCGCGATCTCGACGACGAACACCGCAAGGATCAGCCGGTCGACGAGCGTGAGCCAGTCGCTCCAGCGCGCCATGACGGGGGGCACGGTCTCCAGGCCGAGGATGGCGGCGTTGACGAGGATCAGCCCGATCAGCGCGCGCTGCACGCGCGGCGCCTCGATCCAAGCCGCCAGCCGCGCTCGTCCGCACGCGGCCGTCCCGCTCGATGCTGCCCTCATCGCGCGGCCTCGGCCGCACGGAGCGGCCAGAGCAGGCTCGCGGCGATGCTCGCGGCGAGGACCGCGGCCACGACCCCGAGCGCGACGAGCACCGGGATCTTGAAGAAGTCGACGACGAGCATCTTCGTGCCGACGAACATCAGCACAACCGCGAGTCCGTAGGAGAGCAGGTGGAAGCGCGCGGCCATGTCGGCGAGCAGGAAGTAGAGCGCCCGCAGTCCGAGGATCGCGAAGATGTTCGAGGTCAGGACGATAAACGGGTCGGCGGTGATCGCGAGGATCGCCGGAATGCTGTCGACCGCGAAGACGAAGTCGGTGAAGCCGATCATGACCAGCACAAGGAAGAGCGGCGTGAAGACGCGCGCGCTGTCGCGGACGATCCACAGGCGCTCGCCGTGCAGCCCGGTCGTGAGCGCGAGGTGCCCGCGCAGCCAGCGCACGATCGGGTTCGCCTCGAAGTCGGGCGTCTTGTCCGCGAAGACGAGCATCTTTACGCCCGTTGCGAGCAGGAAGGCGCCGAACACGTAGAGGATCCAGTGGAACTTCGCCACCAACCAGGCGCCGATGAGGATCATGACCATCCGCAGCACGATCGCGCCCAGGACGCCGAGCATCAGGGCCCGACGCTGTAGCTCGGCGGGCACGGGGGAAGTAGGTGAACAGCATCAGGAACACGAAGATGTTGTCCACCGAGAGCGACTTCTCGATCAGGTATCCGGTCAGGTACTCGAGCGTCTTCTGGCGCGCGACCGACGGACCGGCGGTGCCCGCGAGGTGCCACCAGAGCCAGCCGGCGAACGCGAGCGCGAGCGCGACCCAGACCGCGGACCAAGCGAGCGCCTCCCTCGCGCTGACGCGCGTCGCGTCCTGCCTGTTGAGGACTTTGAGGTCGACGATGGTCGCGGCGACGACGAACCCGAAGAAACCCACCCACATCCAGCGCGTGCCGATCGTCTCCATCGGCGCCTCAGCGGTAGATTGTGCGCCGGCGCGCCGGCAGGCGGGCGGGGCGCGCGAACGCACGTGCGGGCGCCGCGGCGGGCGGACTGACGAGATGGGCAAGCGCGCGCCAGAGCGCGCCGACGGCAAGCCATGCAGCCATGGTCGAATCTCCTGTCGAAGGTTCGGCCCGCCCGGCGGGACGCCGGGGCACGGACTTGCTCGCGAGCCTGGCTCGCCCGGGCGACCGGGCGCGGCTGCTGCCGCACCCGTATTGACGGCCACCCGGCTGGAGAGCTACTCACCTTTCGGGACCGCGGGTCAGACCGGCAGGCCCGGTCGATGGTTCCCGGCCGGCGAGCACTGCTCCAGTTTGCCCGGGGCGGAAGAAACACCCGGGTGGGAACTCTAGGGCGGCCAGGCGGTCAACCAGGACGGTTTATACCCCGTGCCGCTCCTCGGAACCCCCGACCCGACAGATGCGCAGATTCGTGCTCCTGATGCTGCTGGTGTGGCTGCCGATTCAGGCCTCCGCGACCCCATGGCTCGCCTTCAAGTGCGAGGGGCACGCCGCGGTAGCGCACGAGCACGCGGCGACCTCGGGCGGCCACGGGCATCACGCCGCGGGCGCCGGCGATGCCGCCGGCGGCGACTCCGGTACCTCGATTTCGAACGCGCACTCCTGCTGCCACCACTTCTTCGGGGCGGCAACGGCACTGCCGCAGCCGGGCGCGGTGCTCATCGACGCCGGCATCGACCCGCGCCCGCTGGCGCCCGCGTACGACTTCTTTCCCGAGCCCGACAAGCGCCCGCCGCTAGGCGCCCTCGTCTGATCGGCGTCGGCGGGCGGCGGGGCATCGCCTCGTAGCCCACCCGCCCGGCGCCGCATCGCGCGCGGAGTCCGCGCGCCGAATCGCAGACGAGGATCGACATGACCAGAAGACTCGCGCTGGCCGCCGCGGCCATTGCGCTCGTTGCCGGTGGGGCCTATGCGCAGAGCCGGCCGAAGCCTGACCTCCCGAGGGCGCCGACCGCGCCGCTGTCCTACGCCTCGCCCTTCGCGGGCTACCGTACGTTCGACGACGTGCCGCTTGCATCGTGGCGGGAAGTGAACGACGAAGTCGGCCGCATCGGCGGCCACGTCGGCGTGCTGCGCGCGGAGCAGGGCGGCGATGCCCAGCCGGCCACGGTGACGGCCCCGGCGGCCGCACCCGCTCCCGTGTTGCCGCGCGACATGCACGCGGACACGCACACGAAATGACCGGGAGCCTCCGAATGAACCGTTCAGCGATGGGTGCGCGCCGTCGGGAGCTTCGACGCGGCGGGGGGACGCGTCGGGCTCGTCACGGCCGCGACGCTCGTGCTGGCGGGCTGCGCGACCTTCAGCGAAGACGGCGGCTTCAGCGAGGTGCAGGGCATCGCGCAGGCGCGCCTCGGCGCCGAGGCGAGGTGGCTGCGCAACGACGCCGACGAGGACGCCGCACGCGCGCAGGTGCAGGCGCTGCTCGCGAAACCGCTCATGGCGGACGATGCCGTGCAGATCGCGCTGCTCAGCAACCGCGGCCTGCAGGCCGCCTACGCGGAGCTCGGCGTCGCCGAGGCCGACCTCGTACAGGCCGGACGCATCGCCAACCCGTCATTCGGCTACATGCGCGTGCGCGCGGCGACGGCGAGGTCGAGATCGAGCGCGCGCTCGTGTTCAGCGTCTTCCAGATCGCGACGATGCCGGTCGCGACGAAGATCACCCGGCAGCGCTTCGAGCAGGCGAAGCTCGCGGTCGCGGCCGAGATGCTGGGCGTGGCCGCCGAGACGCGCCGCGCGTACTACAGTGCGGTCGCGGCGCAGGAAGCGATCCGTTACTTCGACCAGGTCAAGGAGTCCGCCGAGGCGGGTGCCGAGCTCGCCCGGCGGATGTTCGGCGCGGGCAATTTCAGCGCGCTGCAGCGCGCGCGCGAGCAGGCGTTCTACGCCGACGCGGTGGCGCAGCTCGCCCGCGCGCGGCAGACCGCGAAGGCCGAGCGCGAGCGGCTCACCCGGCTCATGGGGCTGTGGCGCGAGGACATCGCGTTCAAGCTTCCCGATCGGCTGCCCGGGCTGCCGAAGGCGCCGACCGAGCTGCGCGACGCCGAGCAGACGGCGATGCGCACCCGCTTGGACGTCCAGGTCTCGCGGCGCGACCTCGGCACGCTCGCCGAGTCGCTCGGCCTCACCAAGGCCACGCGCTTCGTCAACGCCCTCGACGCGGGGCCGGCGCAGGTGCGCGAGACGCACGCGGTGCTGAACGGCTTCGAGCTGCGCCTGGAGATCCCGCTCTTCGACTGGGGCCAGGCGCGCGTCGCGCGCGCCGAGGCGCTCTACATGCAGGCGGCGAACCGCACCGCCGAGACCGCGATCAACGCGCGCTCCGAAGTCCGCGAAGCGTACGCGGCGTACCGCACCACGTACGATCTCGCGCGGCACTACCGCGACGAGATCGTCCCGCTGCGCAAGCGGATCTCGGAGGAGAACCTGCTGCGCTACAACGGCATGCTGATCGGCGTGTTCGAGCTGCTCGTCGACGTGCGCGAGAGCGTCGCCGCCGTCAACGCCGCGATCGAGGCGACCCGCGATTTCTGGCTCGCCGAGGCGGACCTGCAGGCCGCGCAAAACGGTGCGGCGGCGGGCATGCGCAAGGCGAAGCGCGCTGCGCCCGCGATGGCGGTCGGTGGACCGAAGCCACACTGACGATGAACGCTGGAGACACGGCATGAACACGCGACGCAGGTTTCTCGGCGGGGCCGCGGCCGCCGCGCTCGGCGCGGGGCTGGTCTCGCGCGTCGGCGCGGCATCGCTGCCCGAGGCGCCGACCATGGACAAGGCCACGATGCGGCCGCCGCTCGCGCCGCCGAACGGCCGGCCCTACCAGCCCGTGGCGACGCTGAACGGCTGGACGCTGCCGTGGCGCATGAGGGACGGCTGGAAGGAGTTTCACCTGGTCGCCGAGCCCGTGGTGCGCGAGATCGCGCCCGGCATGAAGGCGAACCTGTGGGGCTACAACGGCCAGTCGCCGGGCCCGACGATCGAGTGCGTCGAGGGCGACAAGGTGAGGATCTTCGTCACCAATCGCCTGCCCGAGCACACCACGATCCACTGGCACGGGATCCTCCTGCCGAACGGGATGGACGGCGTGGGCGGGCTCACGCAGCCGCAGATCCCGTCCGGCAAGACCTTCGTGTACGAGTTTACGATGAGGAAGTCAGGTACGTTCATGTACCACCCGCATGCCGACGAGATGGTACAGATGGCGATGGGCATGCACGGCTTTCTCGTCGTCCATCCGCGGAACCCGGGCTTCCGTCGCGTCGACCGCGACTTCGTGTTCCTGCTGAACGCCTTGGACATCGAGCCCGGCGCGCGCACGCCGAAGGTGGCGACGATGCTCGAGTTCAATCTTTGGTGCTGGAACTCGCGCGTCTTTCCGGGCATCGACCCGCTCGTCGTGCGCAAGGGCGACCGCGTGCGCGTCCGGATCGGCAACCTCACCATGACCAATCATCCGATCCACCTGCACGGCTATGAGTTCGTCGTCTCGGGCACCGACGGCGGGTGGGTGCGGCCGGAGGCGCAGTCGCCCGAGGTCACGGTGGACATCGCGGTGGGGCAGATGCGTGCGATCGAGTTCGTCGCCGACGCGCCGGGCGACTGGGCGTTCCACTGCCACAAGTCGCACCACACCATGAACGCGATGGGCCACGGCGTGCCGACAATGATCGGCGTCGACCACCGCGGCATCGCGCGCAAGGTGATGAACGTGATCCCCGATTACATGGTGATGGGCGAGCGCGGCATGGCCGACATGGGCGAGATGGAGATGCCGCTGCCGGACAACACGCTGCCGATGATGACCGGAACCGGCCCCTTCGGCCCGATCGAGATGGGCGGCATGTTCACCGTGGTGAAGGTGCGCGACGGGCTCGCGCGCGACGACTACGCCGATCCGGGCTGGTACAAGCACCCGCCGGGCACGGTCGCCTACGAGTGGACCGGCGCGCTGCCGAAACTCGCCCGCGCCGAGGCGGTCGACCGTGATCCGAGGACGCTGACGGTCCGCCGTCGCGGCGGCCATTCCGGCCATTGAGAGCAACCCTAGCGGAGAGACATGAATGAAACGTGAAGTGTTCCTCTCGCTCGTCCTCGCGGCTGCGCCGCTCTACGCGTTCGCGCACGGCGACGGCCACGCGAACAAGAAGGCGACCGCGAAGCCCGCCGGGCCGGTCGAGGCGACGCCGTTCGGACAGGCCGGCGATCCGACGCAGGTTACGCGCACCGTCCGGGTCGAGATGTCCGACCGGATGCGCTTCGTGCCCGACGCGATCACCGTCAGGCGCGGCGAGACCGTGAAGTTCGTCGTCCGGAACTCGGGCAAGGCGCTGCACGAGATGGTGCTCGGCACGATGGACCACCTGAACGAGCATTACGAGCTGATGAAGAAGTTTCCCAGCATGGAGCATGACGAGCCGCACCAGGCGCACGTCGATCCCGGCAGGCAGGGCGAGATCGTCTGGCAGTTCACCAACGCTGGCGAGTTCTACTACGGGTGCCTGATCCCGGGCCATTTCGAGGCCGGCATGATCGGGAAGGTGACGGTGCGGTGACGCCGCGTCCGGCTGAACGGCGCGCGATGATCGGACCAGGAGAAAGGAAAGACACATGAACCGTAAGTTGAAGTCCCTCGTCTTGGGAGTCGCGCTCGGCGCGTTCGCGGGCTTGGCGGCCGGCGAAGAGAAGCACCACGCGGGGACGCTGCAGGCGGCAGCCGCATCCGACGCGCTCGCCGACGGCGAGATCCGGAAAGTGGACAGGGACGCAAGCAAGATCACGATCAGGCACGGTCCGATCGCGAACCTCGACATGCCCGCGATGACGATGGTGTTCAAGGTCGAGGATCCGGCGCTGCTCGACCAGGTCAAGGCGGGCGACAAGGTGAAGTTCGTCGCCGACAAGATCGGCGGGGCGTACGTGGTCGTCAGGTTCGAGGCGTCGCCCAGATGAGGCACGCACCGACGCTCGCCGCGGAGTTGACCTTCGTCAACACGACGGCCGGCGGCCCGCGGGATCATAAACGGTGATCCGATGATGGAGATCGCGAGGATGCGGAACATCGTGCGCTGGACGGCCGGGCTGCTGCTAGCCGCGGCGGCGGTCACGGCCCACGCGGCCGCGCTGCAGGAGGTTCTCGTCTACAAGAGCCCGACTTGCGGCTGCTGCGGGAGCTGGGTCGACCACATGAAGGCGAGCGGATTCAAGGTGAAGGTCGTCGAGGAGAACGACGTCACGCCGATCAAGCAGCGCTTCGGCGTTCCCGGTCACCTCGCTTCGTGCCACACTGCGCTCGTCGGCGGCTACGTCGTGGAAGGGCACGTGCCCGCATCGGCCGTGAAGCGGTTGCTCAAGGAGCGGCCCACTACAGTCGGCGTGAGCGTTCCCGGCATGCCGATCGGCTCGCCCGGCATGGAGGGACCGAATCCGGAGCCCTTCAGCACGCAGCTCTTCGATGAGCGCGGTCGCGCGCGCGTGTACGAATCGCATCGGCCGCCTTACCGCTGGTGAGGCGGAACGTCAGGAGGAAAGCGACATGAAATCTTCGACGAAGCTTCTCGCGCTCTCCGGCGCCGTCGCTGCGGCGCTCGCGCTCGGTGTCGCCGCGATCGCCCAGGCACCGCAACCAGGCCCCGGTCCCGGGCCGGGAATGATGGGGCAAGGCATGGGACCCGGCATGATGCAGGGATATGGGCCCGGAGGCGGACGTGGCTACAGTCCGGACTGCGGCATGGGTCCCGGGATGATGGGCGGCTACGGCCCGGGCTCCGGCGGCATGGGTCCGGGCATGATGGGCGGGATGATGGGCCCCGGAGTGACGGGTTACGGGATGATGGGTGGCTACGGTCCGGGCTACGGCATGGGTCCGGGCATGATGGGCGGCATGATGGGCCCGGGAATGACGGGCTCCGGCATGATGGGTCCGCTGTGGTCGCTCGATCTCTCCGACGCCCAGCGCGCGCAGATCAGCAAGATCCACGACGAAGTGCGCCGCAAGAACTGGGACGTGCTGGGCAAGATGCAGGACGAACAGGCGAAGCTGCGCGACGCCTACGCGACCGGCAAGCGCGATCGCGCCGCGATCCTCGGCGCGTACAAGCGCATCGGCGAGCTCAGGCTGCAGCGCATCGAGAACGCGCTCGATGCGCGCGAGAAGCTCGAGGGCGTGCTCACGCAGGAGCAGCGCGAGCAGCTGCGCCGCTGGGGGCCGTGGTGGATGATGGGCGGTGAGCAATAACGTCGGCAGCGTTCGCCACGGCAAGTTCCGTCGGCGACCTTGACGTCGATCAAGGCTTGCAGCTTCGCATCGCCTAGACTCTTGTTCATGCGGATCGACCAAGGTATGCGCAGGATTCCTGGCCCCGCGTGGCGGACGCTGTGGCGCACCGTGGCAGCGCTCGTCGTCCTCGCGCAGGTCGCGGCCGCCGCCGATCGGTGTCCGCCGACCTTCCTCGAGCACCAAGGCGCGGTGGCGGTCGCCGACGTCCAACATGCGCTCGACGCTTACTGCGCGAGCGATCTCGTCCCCGCGGATCAGGCGCCGGCGTCCGAACCGAAGCGTCTTGCAACGGACATGGCTGCGCCGGTGCTCGCCGTGTGGAACGCATCGGCCGCCGCGGCCGTGCCACCTACGTCCTACGCCCTCGCGCGTGCCGGACCCCCACTCCGGCTACAGTTCCGCAACTTCCGACTCTGATCCCCGCGTGCGGCCGGCGGGGCTCTCGCGCCGCGCGCGCCGCATCGCACCCGCCGCGGCGGCACCCGCGCGGCGGCACCCGCGCGGCGGCGCGGAAGCCACTTCGGCAACGGCATGCAGGCTGACCGCCTGCGACGCATCGGCCGGCAGTGCCGGCCGGGGAGATTCGGGATCATGAACGACAACGTATTCAGGGCCGCGCAGACGGGCCTTCTCGCGGCCGCCGCGCTGCTCGGCGTGTACTTCGGCCTGCTCACGCTCGTGTCGGGCGGGGCGTTCACCCGCGAGCAGTTCGCGCTCTTCTGGCCGTACATCGTCGCGCTCGCGGCCGGCTTCGGCGTGCAGGTCGGGCTCTTCGTCTACCTGCGTCGTCTCCTGAGCAGCGCCAAGGCGCACGGCAAGGTGGTCGCGGTGTCCGGGACGGCATCCACCGCGGCGATGATGTCGTGCTGCACCCACTATCTCGCGAACGCCCTGCCGATCGTCGGCGCTGCGGGCCTGGTGACGCTCCCGACGCAGTACCAGGTGGAGCTCTTCTGGGTCGGGCTCGCGTTCAATGCCGCCGGCGTCGCCTACATCGGCAGGAAGGTCGCCGCCGCGGCCAAGGAGCACGCGCGATGCACCGTTCCAGCCTGAAGTGCATCGTCGCGGTCGGGGCGGCCGTGCTGCTTGCGGCACAGTCCGGCCCCGCCTCCGCGCGCGAGCTCGCACAGCAGACGAGCCGCGACCGCGGCGTCACCGTGCAGGTGAAACCGGTCGACCTCTCGCCGGGCGCGAAGTCCTGGGCGTTCGAGGTCGTGCTCGACACGCACAGCCAGGACCTCGCCGACGACCTGGTACGCACGACGATGCTCGAGGCCGGCGGCGCGACGCTCGCGCCGACCGGCTGGGAAGGTGATCCGCCCGGCGGACACCATCGCAAGGGCGTGCTGCGCTTCGCGCCGATCACGCCCATGCCGGAGGCGGTCGAACTGCTCATCGCGCGCCCGGGCGAGAGCGCGCCACGAAGCTTCCGCTGAATGATCAAATGACGGCACCGTGCAGCGCGCGGCGATTTCGAGGGACCGGACGACACTTGTCACCTGATCCTCCTCATGCCGGCGATCGCGCTGCCGGTGCTGTGGCTGCTGCCGCTCGGCGAGAGCGTGACGGTGTACGCGACCGTACTCGTCCTTACCGTCGCGGTGTACTGGTCCGCGGTCAAGGCCATGCGCGCGCCGCTGCAGATCGGCCGCGAGACGCTGCTCAACGCGCTCGCGACGGTGCGCGCGGACTACGGTCGCGAAGGCTCGGTCCGAGCGGCGAGCGAGCTTTGGTCGGCCGACTTCGGCGACGAGCGACCGGCCCTCGGCGACCGCGTCGAGGTGGTCGGTGTCGACGGCGTGCGGCTGATCTTGAGGAAGGTGGGCGCGTCGATCCCCGCGTGTTCGTGAAAACCGAAAGGAGAAGCAGATGATGGGTGGAATGGAAGGATTCGGATTCGGCGGCGGAATGGGATTCGGCGGCCTCGGCATGCTGCTCTTCTGGGCGCTCGTGATCGCAGGCATAGTGATGCTTGCGCGCTGGCTCTTCGCCGGATCGTCGGCGGGCATCGCGGCGCTGGGTCGCGGCAAGACCGCACTCGAGATCCTCGGCGAGCGCTACGCCAGGGGCGAGATCGGCAAGGAAGAGTTCGAGCAGAGGAAGCGCGACCTGAGGGCTAGTCGTGCCGCGAGCACGCACTGACCGGATCGCGACGACTGCGCGTCTATCGCCGCCCGTCCGTCCGGTCGGGCTGCCGTTCTTTGCGCTCGCGGCGGTCTCGCGGCTGCGGGCGGCGCGTCGGCCCGCCGAAGGAGGTCGCATGAGACGGGGACTTCCGACACGCGGCGCAATGGCCGCCGGGGCTCGCGACCGACGATACCTGCGCGCGCATACGGCCGCTACTACCTCGAGATCGCGCCCGGCAGGCTGCTCGAGCCGAACGGCAGAAGGAGCGTAGAGCCCTCCTCCGGAGGCGGACATCATGAGACACGAACGCGCCTCGCACGGGCAGGGCGCGGCCGGCGCGCCAAAGCACGCCGGCCACGCGGGACATTCGCATCATGCCCATATGGTGGCCGACTTCCGCCGGCGCTTCTGGGTCTCGCTCGCCCTGACCGTCCCGATCCTCGCGATCTCCGAGCACTTCTGGGCGCTCGTCGGGCTTTCGGCGCCGGTGGCCTTCCCGGGCGCGCGCTACCTTCTCTTCGCCTGCGCCGTCGTCGTGTACTTCTACGGCGGCTGGCCGTTTCTTGCGGGTGCGGGCGAGGAGATCGGCGGGCGCCAGCCCGGGATGATGCTGCTGATCGCGGTCGCGATCAGCGCGGCGTTCTTCTACTCCGCGGCGGTCACGTTCGGGCTTGCGGGCACCGGCTTCTACTGGGAGCTGGCGACGCTAATCGACGTGATGCTCCTCGGCCACTGGATCGAGATGCGCTCCGTGATGGGCGCCTCCGGGGCGCTCGAGGCGCTGGTGCGCCTGCTGCCCTCGGAAGCGCACCGCCTGAAGCCGGACGGCTCCATTGAGGAGGTGACCATCGACGAGCTCAAGGCCGGTGACACGGTGCTGGTCAAGCCCGGCGAGCGCGTGGCGACCGACGGCGTGATCGTGTCCGGCACGACGAGCCTCGACGAGTCGATGCTCACCGGCGAGTCGAAGCCGGTCGAGAAGAGCGAGGGCGCGGAGGTTATCGCCGGCTCGGTGAACGGCGAGGGCGCGATCACGCTCGAAATCCGCAAGACCCGCGCCGAAACCTACCTCGCGCAGGTGATGGACATGGTGCGTCGCGCGCAGGAGTCGCGCTCGCGCAGCCAGGGACCTTGCCAATCGCGCGGCGGTGTGGCTCACCGCGATCGCGCTCTGCGCCGGCGCCGCGACCTTCGTTGCGTGGCTCGCAATCGCAGGAGACTTCGAGTACGCGATCGCGCGTGCGGTCACCGTGATGGTGATCGCCTGCCCGCACGCACTCGGACTCGCCGTGCCGCTCGTCGTCGCGGTGAGCACGAGCCTCGCGGCGAGCCACGGCCTGTTGATCCGCGACCGTGCGGCCTTCGAGCGCGCGAGGAATCTTCAGGCGGTGGTGTTCGACAAGACCGGCACCCTCACCGAGGGGCGCTTCGGCGTGTCCGACGTCGTGCCCCTCGGCGAGCTCGCGGAGGACGAGTGCCTGCGGCTCGCCGCCGCGCTCGAGAGCCAGTCCGAGCACCCGATCGCGAAGGGCGTCGCGCGTGCCGCGGAGGAGCGCAAGCTGAGGCTCCCGCCGGTGTCCGAGTTCAAGAACCTTACCGGACGCGGCGCGCAGGCGCGCGTCGACGGCCGCGAAGTGCTCGTGATGAGTCCGGGCTACGTGCGCGAGAAGGGGCTTGCCGCGGAGGACGAGCGGATCGCGAAGCTCGCCGGCACGGGCAAGACCGTCGTGTACCTCGTGGTCGACGGCAAGGTCGAGGCGGCGATCGCGCTCGCCGACGTCGTGCGGCCCGAATCGCGCGCGGCGGTCGCCCGGCTCAAGGACATGGGCATCCAGTGCATGATGCTCAGCGGCGATTCGCAGGCGGTGGCGAAGACGGTCGCCGGCGAGCTCGGCCTGGACGACTTCTTCGCCGAGGTGCTGCCCGAGGCGAAGGCGGCGAAGATCAAGGAGGTGCAGAGACGCGGCCTCACCGTCGCGATGGTGGGCGATGGGGTGAACGACGCGCCGGCGCTCACGCAGTCCGACCTCGGCATCGCGATCGGCGCCGGCACCGACGTCGCGATCGAGTCGGCCGACATCGTGCTCGTGCGAAGCGACCCGCGCGACGTCGCCGCGATCCTCGGGCTCGCGCGCAAGACCTACGGCAAGATGGTGCAGAATCTCGCCTGGGCCACCGGCTATAACGCGTTCGCGATCCCGCTCGCCGCGGGCGTCGCCGCCGCCTGGGGGGTCGTGCTAACGCCGGCCTTGGGCGCCGTGCTGATGTCGGCGAGCACGGTGATTGTCGCGGTCAACGCGCGGCTGCTCGGCCGGGTCACGCCCAGTCAGGCGTCCGCGGGTGGGTGCGCCCCGCACCAGGCGGCCTGACTGGTTTGCAGCCAAAGGCGATTCCGGTTGGTATCCTTGGCATTCCGCGTGGTCCGAACGCATGGAGAAGCGATGAGCGACAAGGAACTCAAGATCCTCGGCATCTGCGGCAGCCTGCGCAACAAGTCCTTCAACATGGCCGGCCTGCGCGCCGCAGGCGAGCTGATGCCGGCCGGCATGCGGCTGTTTCAGATCGCGAGCATCGGCGAGCTGCCGCTGTACAACCAGGACGTGCTCGACGCCGGGATGCCCGAGCCGGTCAAGCGCCTTCGCACCGAGGTCGCGCAGGCCGACGGCGTGCTGATCGCGAGCCCAGAGTACAACTTCTCGGTCACCCCGGCGCTCAAGAACGCGATCGACTGGGCCTCGCGGCCGCCCGACCAGGTGTGGCAGGACAAGCCGATCGCGATCTTCTCGTGCACCGCGGGACCGGTGGGCGGCGCGAGAGTGCAGTACGATCTGCGCAGAATCCTCGGCCAGATCTGGGGTCACGTGCTGCCGCGGCCGGAGGTCTTCGTCGGTAACGCGGCGTCGAAGTTCGACGCCGAGCTCCGCCTCACCGATGAGACGACGAAGAAGTTCCTGACCGATCTGCTGGTGGGCTTCAAGGCCTGGATCGAGCGGATGAGCCGCAAGTGAGGGATCGCGCGGTGGGGATGCCTGTTTCGGTGGTCCTGCTCTGCGCCGTGCTCGTTGCCGGCGCGGTCGCGGCGCAGCCTGCGAGCAGCGTCGAGACCGCACCGGGCATGCCGCCGGTGCTCGATCCGGCCAACCTCTACAGCGAGACCGCGGCTGGCAAGGTGCTGCCGGAGGTCGCGGCCGATCCGCCGCGGATCTACGTGCCGAACCGTCGTTCGAACGACGTCTCGGTGATCGATCCGGCGACGATGCGGGTGGTCGATCGCTTCGAGGTCGGCGTCCACCCCCAACACGTCGTCCCGTCGTGGGACCTGCGCACGCTCTGGGTGACGAACAATGCCGAGGGACGCACCGACGGTACGCTGACGCCGATCAACCCGCGCACCGGCAAGCCGGGCGCATCGGTCGCGGTAGACGACCCGTACAACATGTACTTCACGCCCGACGGGCGCTACGCCGTGGTGGTCGCCGAGGCGTTCATGCGGCTCGACTTCCGCGATCCGCGAACGATGGCGCTCGAGGGTTCGCTGACGGTGCCGGAGTGCAAGGGCATCAACCACGCCGACTTCTCGATCGACGGCCGGTACGCGATCTTCACCTGCGAATTCGCCGGCCGCCTCGCGAAGGTCGACATGGTCGAGCGCAAGGTGCTCGGTGCCCTGCGTCTCTCGCGCGGCGGCATGCCGCAGGACGTGCGCATTTCGCCGGACGGGGCGGTATTCTACGTGGCCGACATGCGCGCGGGCGGCGTGTTCGTGGTGGACGGCGAGAGGCTCGCCGAGGTGGGCTTCATTCCGACCGGGGTCGGTGCGCACGGGCTCTATCCCAGTCGCGATGCGAAGAAGCTGTACGTCGCGAACCGCGGCTCGGGCCACGTGTACGCGGCGCCCGGCGGCAAGGGTAGCGTCTCGGTGATCGACTTCGCGACGCGCAAGGTCGAGACCACTTGGCCGATCCCCGGCGGCGGCAGCCCCGACATGGGCAACGTGAGCGCGGACGGCAAGACCCTGTGGCTTTCCGGCCGCTTCGACGACATGGTGTACGCGATCGACACCGCGACCGGGAGCGTGACGAAGATCCGCGTCGGCACCGAGCCGCACGGGCTCGCCGTGTGGCCGCAGCCCGGACGCTACTCGCTCGGGCACACCGGGAACCTGCGCTGAGGCGCAGTCGCCTGCGCGTCCCGCCCGTACCCGCGTCGGGGCAATGAGCCTGCCGCCCGAGCCCGCACCGGAGGCCGCGAGCGGCGCGCCGCTCTCGCGCAAGGCGCGCGCCTGGCTGGGCACCATCGGCGCGCTCGTCCTCGTGGCGGCGGTGATGGCGGCGATGCAGCAGGCGACGCGCACGCGCGATGCGACGCGCCTGCGCCCACCGCGCTTGACGACGCTCGCCGAGCCGCGGCCGCTGCCGCCGATCGACATGCGCGATGCCGCGGGCGGTCCGGTTCCGCTGGAAAGCTTCCGCGGCAAGGTGGTGCTGCTCAACATCTGGGCGACCTGGTGCGGGCCGTGCCGCGTCGAGATGCCCACGCTCGAGCGGTTGCAGGCGCGCCTCGGCGGTCCGGGCTTCGAGGTCGTGGCGCTCTCCACCGACGTCGGGGGCGTGAAGGCGGTGCGCGAGTTCTACGACTCGCTCGCGATCACGCGGCTCGCGATCTACGTCGAGGGCGAGGGCAACGTGCTCACTGCGCTCGGGTCGCCGGGCCTGCCGACGACGCTCGTCCTCGACGCCGAGGGGCGCGAGGTCGCGCGCGCCCTGGGCGGCGCCGACTGGGCGGCGCCGGAGGTGGAGAAGCTGATCCGCTCGCTCGCCCCGCCGGGCGCCGCGAAGTAGGGTGCCGCGCATGAAGGACTCGCACAAGCAGCATCGCGCTCCGGTGCGGCGGCGACCGAATCTCGGCTGGCTGTTCGTCGCGCTGATCCTCGCCGCCGGCGCGGCGGTGGCGTGGTCGCTCGCGCGGCAGTCGGGCGCAGAGCGTGCCGACCCGGACGACGCGCCGCAGGTCGCGCGCGGGAAGCCGGTCTACGACAGGCACTGCGCGTCCTGCCATGGAGCGAATCTGGAGGGCCAGCCGCGCTGGCAATCGCGCCTGCCGAACGGGCGCATGCCGGCGCCGCCGCACGACGCCTCCGGGCATACGTGGCATCATCCCGACGAGCTGCTGTTCGGAATGACCAAGGACGGGCTCGTGCCGGGCAAGTACGCGCCGCGCGGCTACCAGAGCGACATGCCGGCCTTCGCCGGCACGCTCACCGATGCGGAGATCTGGGCGGTGCTCGCCTACATCAAGTCGCGCTGGCCGCCCGAGATCCAGCGCGCGCAGCGCGAGCGGCGGCATGTGCGCCGATGAAGCTCAGCTGGTGAACCTCGGGCAAAGGGAGAATCGATCTCCCTCAGGCTCATCGTGCGGCAAGGACGCGCGCGGCGAGACGGAGGCGCCGAGTCCCCGGGCCGACGCGCGCGCCACACGCCGCGCTCAGCCCTCGAAGGGATTCCCGGCGCGGGCCGTCGATGCGGGCGTCGAAGCCAGGCTCCGCGACCACCCCGGCGCTCTTGCGGATCCACCTGCGATGGTCTCGTCTTCCGCCGCCTGCACGGCAGGAGGATGCGCACCCTAGGCCTTGAGGCGGTAGCCCGTGCGGAAGATCCACCACGCCGCGGCGAGACCGGCGGCGAGGAAGGCGAGCGTCACCGCGAGGCTCGCGCCGACCTGAACGTCGGCGATCCCGTAGAAGCTCCAGCGGAATGCGCTCACCAGGTAGACGACCGGATTGAACAGCGTCACTGTCTGCCAGGCCGGCGGCAGCACGTCGATCGAGTAAAAGGTGCCGCCGAGGAAGGTGAGCGGCGTGATCACCAGCAGCGGCACGAACTGCAGCTGCTCGAAGCCCTCGGCCCAGATGCCGATGATGAACCCGAGCAAGCTGAAGGTCACCGCGGTGAGCACGAGCAAGCCGAGCATCCAGCCCGGGTGCGCGATCCTCAGCGGCACGAACAGACCGGCGGTCGCCAGGATGATGAGGCCGAGGATCACCGATTTGGTCGCCGCCGCGCCGACGTAGCCGACCACGATCTCGAAGGCGGACACCGGCGCCGAAAGGATCTCGTAGAACGTCCCGGTGAAGCGCGGCATGAAGATGCCGAACGAGGCGTTCGACACGCTCTGCGTGAGCAGCATCAGCATGATCAGGCCCGGCACGATGAACGCGCCGTAGACCACGCCCTCGATCTCGGCGATGCGCGTGCCGATCGCCGCGCCGAAGACGATGAAGTAGAGCGAGGTCGTGACCACCGGGGCGACGACGCTCTGCAGGAGCGTCCGCCCGGTGCGCGCCATCTCGTAGAGGTAGATCGCACGAATCGCGTGCAGGTTCAACGCCGCTGCCTCACCAGGTCGACGAAGATGTCCTCGAGCGAGCTCTGCGTGGTGCGAAGGTCGCGAAAACCGACGCCGGTCTGCTCCAGCTCGCCGAGCAGGTCGGCGATGCCGCTCGCCTCGGCCTGGGCGTCGTAGCTGTAGACCAGCTCGCGCCCGCCCGCGGCGAGCGCGAGGCCGCGCGCGGCGAGCGCCGGCGGCAGGGCGTCGAGCGGCGCCTGCAGCTCGAGGGTGAGCTGCTTTCTGCCGAGGCGCTGCATCAGCGCCGCCTTGTCGTCGACCACCACGATCTCGCCGTGGTTGATCACGCCGATGCGATCGGCCACCAGCTCGGCCTCCTCGATGTAGTGCGTGGTGAGGATGATCGTCACGCCCGCCTCGCGCAGCCTGCGCACCGCCTGCCACATGCCCTGGCGCAGCTCGACGTCGACGCCCGCGGTCGGCTCGTCGAGGAACAGCACCTGCGGGTCGTGCGCGAGCGCCTTCGCGATCAGCATGCGCCGCTTCATGCCGCCCGAGAGCGTCATCACCCTGCTGTCGCGCCGCTCCCAGAGCGAGAGCTCCTCGAGCACCTGCTGCAGGCGCGCCGGGTCGGGCGGCTTGCCGAACAGCCCGCGGCTGAAACGCACCGTGCCGAGCACCGAGTCGAAGGCGTTGTTCGTCAGCTCCTGCGGCACGAGCCCGATCAGCGTGCGCGCGGCGCGCCACTCGCGCACGATGTCGTGCCCGCCGACGCTCACCGAGCCGGCGCTCGGCCGGACGATGCCGCATACCGCGCCGATCAGCGTCGTCTTGCCGGCGCCGTTCGGTCCGAGCAGGCCGAAGATCTCGCCGCGGCGGATCTCGAGGTCGACGTTCCTGAGCGCCTGCTGGCCGGTGGCGTAGGTCTTGGAGAGCTTCGAGATCGAGATGATCGGATGCACCGGACGAAGCTTAGCGAAACCGCGGCGCGCCTGCGTCTGCCGGCATGAGACCCGCTCTTCGCGCGGCGCGGCCGGCAGCCGATGCACCGACACTTCGGCGGGACCGGGCGCCGCGCGCGAGTGTCCGTCGATCCGGCACGTGCCCGACGGCAGAAACCCGGGCAGGTGATCGCCGCGCGCGGCCCGGCGCCCGACGCGGCCGTCCTTGCCCTCCGGAACTGCGCCGGGCGGTGTCGTGCGCGTACGCGACGGCCTCGCGCGCGCCCGGGCAACGAGCGATAATCGCCGCGACGCGTCGTATCGTACGAGGAGACCGAGATGATCCGACTGTTCGTGGGCTTCGACCAGCGCGAAGCGATCGCCTATCACACGTTCTGCCAGAGCGTCATCGCGCGCGCGAGCGCGCCGGTCAGCTTCACGCCGCTCGCGCTCAACACGCTCGCGGGCTACCAAGAGACGCACACCGACGGCTCGAACGCGTTCATCTACTCGCGCTTCCTCACGCCCTTTCTGTGCGATTACCAGGGTTGGGCGATCTTCGCCGACGGCGACATGATCTGCCTCGCCGACATCGCCGAGCTGTGGGCGTTGCGCGACGACGCCAAGGCGGTCATGGTGGTCAAGCACGACTACCGTACCAAGGCAACGGACAAGTACCTCGGCAACAAGAACCAGGACTACCCGCGCAAGAACTGGTCGAGCGTGACACTGTGGAACGCCGCCCATCCTCTGAACCGGCGCCTCGACCCCCGGTACGTGATGCAGCACCCGGGCTCGCACCTGCATCGCTTCGCCTGGCTGCCCGACGAGCTGATCGGCGAGCTGCCGCGCGAATGGAACTGGCTCACCACCGAGTACCCGGACAATTACGAGGCCAAGCTGTTGCACTACACGCTCGGCACGCCCTGCTTCAAGGGCTACGAGAAGGCCGACATGGCCGAACTGTGGCACGCTGCGTGCAGCGAGGTGAACCAGGGCATCGGCGTCTGATTCTCGAGTTGCCGCGTAGGCCGGGGAACGCGCTGCTCGGCTGCAGCGTCACAGGGGAAGCCGCAGCTCCGACTTCACCTCGCGCAGCACGATGCTCGAGCGCACGTGCGTCACGCCCGGCAGCCGGAACAGCGTGTCGTGCAGGAAGCGCTCGTAGGCGCGGATATCGGGCACGAGCACGGTGAGGATGTAGTCGGCCTGGCCGGTCGTGCTCAGGCACTGCACGATCTGCGGGCTCGCGGCCACCGCCTGCTCGAAGCGCTGCACCTCTTCCTCGCCGTGCTGCTGCAGGTTGACCTCGACGACGACGCGCAATCCGGAGACCGACCTTGTGCCGGTCGACGAGTGCGGTGTAGCCGCGGATCACGCCGGCGGCCTCCATTGCCTTGATGCGTTTCCAGCACGGCGTCGGCGAAAGCCCCGCCGCCTCGGCGAGCTGCTGCACCGTCTGGCGGGCGTCGCGCTGCAGCTCGGCGAGGATGCGCCGGCTCACGCGATCGAGGACGATCTTCTCTTCCATGGCCGTTTCAGAGAATGAGATTGTCCAATCTTGCCGCTTTTGGCGATCGAAGAGGACGATTTTTCGGTGTCGCCACCCTACGCTGTCGATTCCAGTCGATTGCGCCGCAGCCCCGGGAGCCGCACCGATGACGAGCACGATCCAGCGCCCCGACTACCGCCTCACGGACAACCTCTGGGCCGAGCATGGCGGCGTCTTCCTCACCGGCACGCAGGCACTGGTGCGGCTGCCGCTGATGCAACGCGCGCTCGACCGAGCGCGCGGCCTCACCACCGCCGGCTTCGTCAGCGGCTACCGGGGCAGCCCGCTCGGCGGGCTGGACCAGGCGATCTGGCGCGCCGGACCCCGGTTCGGCGCGGCGGGCATCCGCTTCGTCCCCGCAGTCAACGAGGAGCTGGCCGCCACCCAGGTGCTGGGCACGCAGCGCGTCGAGGCGGACCCCGATCGCACCGTCGAGGGCGTGTTCGCGCTCTGGTACGGCAAGGGACCAGGCGTCGACCGCGCCGGCGACGCGATCAAGCACGGCAACGCCTACGGCGCCTCGCCCACCGGCGGCGTGCTGGTCGTCGCCGGAGACGACCACGGCTGCGTGAGCTCGTCGATGCCGCACCAGAGTGATCAGCTCTTCCAGGCCTTCCACATGCCCGTGCTGGCGCCGGCCGACGTCGGCGAGGTCCTCGAGTTCGGGCTGTACGGCTGGGCGCTGTCGCGCTACTCGGGCAACTGGGTCGCGCTTCCAGCGCCGTCCGAGATCGTCGAGAGCGGCTGCACCGTCGAGCTCGACCGCATCCACGCGCGCATGGCCGCCTGGGCGGACGCCGGCACCGTGCGCGCCGCGACCGGCTACGAGCTGCCGGGCCGACGGCCTGCACTATCGCTGGCCCGACCTGCCCAGCCTGCGCATCGAGACCCGGCTCAAGGACAAGCTCGCCGCGGTGGCGGCGTTCGCGAGGATCAACACGATCGACCGCCATGTGATCGAGTCTTCGCATGCGCGCTTCGGCATCGTCACCGTCGGCAAGGCGCACCACGACCTGATGGAGGTGCTGCGCCGCCTCGAGATCGCGCCGGCGATGCTCGCCGAGGCCGGCGTTCGCCTGTACAAGATCGGGATGAGCTACCCGCTCGAGGTCACGCGCGCGCGGGCGTTCGCCGCGGGGTTGCGGGAAATCCTGGTCATCGAGGAAAAGGGCCCGGTGGTCGAGACGCAGCTGCGCGAGCTGTTGTACAACGCGCCGGCGTCGGCGCGGCCGGTCATCGTCGGCAAGCGCGACCGCGACGGCCGGCCGCTGGTCAGCGACGTCGGCGAGCTGCGTCCGTCGCGCCTGATCGAGCTCGTCGCGCACTGGATCGCGCAGCACTTCCCGAACAACGCGACGCTCGGCGACCACCTGCGGCATGTGCGCGACTTCACGCCGCCCGAGCTGCTCGCCAACGATGCCGACAGCGTCAGGCGTGTGCCCTACTTCTGCGCCGGCTGCCCGCACAACACTGGCACCCGCGTGCCCGAGGGCTCGGAAGCCGGCGCCGGCATCGGCTGCCACGTGATGGCGACCTGGATGGACCGCAACACTGCTGGGCTGATCCAGATGGGCGGCGAAGGGGTCGACTGGGTCAGCCACGCGATGTTCACGCGGCGCCGGCACTTCTTCCAGAACCTGGGCGACGGCACCTACTACCATTCGGGCTACCTCGCGATCCGGCAGGCGGTGGCTGCCGGGGCGACGATCACGTACAAGATCCTGTTCAACGACGCGGTGGCGATGACCGGCGGCCAGCGCGTCGACGGCCCGCTCAGCGTCGACGCCATCGCGCGCCAGGTCGAGAGCGAGGGCGTGCGCGAGGTCGCCGTCGTGACCGACGACATCGGCAGGTACGATGCCATCCGGTCGCGCTTTCCTGCCGGCACCACGTTCCACCACCGCGACGCGCTCGACGCCGTGCAGCGCCGGCTGCGCGAGCTGCCCGGCGTCACGGTGCTGATCTACGAGCAGACCTGCGCCGCCGAGAAGCGTCGCCGGCGCAAGAAGGGCGAGCTCGACGACCCGCCGCTGCGGCTGTTCATCAACGAGCATGTCTGCGAGGGCTGCGGCGACTGCGGCGTGCAGAGCAACTGCGTGGCGGTGCTGCCGCACGAGACCGCAGCCGGGCGCAAGCGCCGCATCGACCAGAGCGCGTGCAACAAGGACTACAGCTGCCTCGAGGGCTTCTGCCCGAGCTTCGTCGGCGTCTCCGGCGGCACGCCGCGCCGCACGCCCGGCGTGCTCGGCAGCGGCGAGGCGGCCTTCCTGCAGCACGTGGCGGCGCTGCCGCGGCCGGCCGAGCACGTCTGGACCGGACCCTACGACCTGCTCGTCGCCGGCGTCGGCGGCACCGGCGTCGTCACGGTCGGCGCGCTGATCGCGATGGCCGCGCACCTCGAGGGAAAGGCCGCCAGCGTGCTCGACTTCACGGGCTTCGCGCAGAAGGGCGGCGCGGTGCTGTCCTTCGTGCGCTGGGCCGACCGGCCCGAGCGGCTGAACCAGGTGCGCATCGACACCCAGCAGGCGGACGCCGTGCTCGCCTGCGACCTCGTCGTCGGCGCGAGCGTCGAGGCGCTGGGCACGGTGCGCCGCGGCCGCACGCGCATCCTGGCCAACGTGCACGAGGTGCCGCTGGCCGAGGCGCTGAGCAACCCCGACGCCAGCCTCAAGGTGCCGGCGCTGCTCGCCAAGCTGCGCTTCGCCGTCGGCGCCGAAGAGCACCCGCAGGCGCTGCAGACCTTCGACGCGCAGTCGCTGGCGGAGGAGTTCCTCGGCGACACGATCGCCGCCAACGTGCTGGCGCTCGGCTACGCGTGGCAGCTCGGCCTGGTGCCGTTGGGCCTGGAGGCAATCGGGCGCGCGATCGACCTCAACGGCGTCGCGGTCAAGGCCAATCAGCTCGCGTTCGCGCTCGGGCGGCTGGCCGTCGGCGATCCGCAGGCGATCGCCGCGCTGCGCGGCGACAGCGCCGCGCCGCAGTCTGCGCCGGCCGACGAGCCGCTCGAGGCGCTGCTGGAGCGCGCGCGCGCGGAGCTGACCGCGTGGCAGGACGCGGCCTGGGCGGCACGCTTCGCCGCCGTCGTCGAGCGCGCGCGCGCCGTCGAGTCCGCGCTCGGGCTGGACGCCACACTGCCCTTCACGCGCGCTGTCGCGCGCAGCCTGCTCAAGCTGATGACCTACAAGGACGAGTACGAGGTCGCGCGCCTGTACACCGACGGGCGCTTCGAGCGGGATCTGCGCGTGCAGTTCGACGGGGCGCTGCGGCTCGAGTTCCACATGGCGCCGCCGCTGTTGTCGCGCGCGAAGGACGGCGCGCGGCCGCGCAAGGTCCGGCTCGGCCCCTGGATGATGCCGGCGATGCGCTGGCTGGCGCGCGGCAAGCGGCTGCGCGGCACACGCTGGGATCTCTTCGGCCGCACCGGCGAGCGGCGCATGGAGCGCGCGCTGATCGAGCAGTTCGAGGCGCGCGTGGTCGAGCTGCTGCCGCGGCTCGCGGACGACACGCTGCCGGCCGCAGTCGAGATCGCCGCGCTGCCGCTGTCGATGCGCGGCTTCGGACACGTCAAGATCGGCAACGTCGCGCTCGCGCGCGCCCGGGAGGCCGAGCTGCTCCACCGCATCGACCCTGCGCGCTGGCCGCGGCCGTCCGACCCGGCACGGCCCGGTCCGCTCCGCGGCATCGCCGTCGTGCGGCATTGAAGGGCGCCGCCGCGGTGGGTGGCCGCCGTTGCTTCCCGCGCCGAGCAGCACCGAGGCCGCCGGCGCGGCCGCCGACAACGGCGGCACCGGCGCGCGGAGGAATGGCACGCGTACCGTCGTGATCACCCGCCCGCCGAACCCCGCGAACGCCGACGACAAGGCGTTCGAGGACGGCCGCGCCAACGGCGTCGCCTCCGCCTGCCGTGCACGACGACAACGTCACCACCCGCGGGCGGGACGTCTCGTTCGCGACGAGGCTCGGGTTCGGCATCGATGCCGACATCGAGGCGTTGAACCCGCCGTGGCGTGAACGCAAGCGCCTCCGGCTGACGTGCCGCAGGCGGGCGCGTCACTCCCGGCTCAGGCGCGCATGCTGTCGTGGCCGGTGCCCGCGTAGAGCGCCTTCACCTGGCGCCCCACTGCATCCGCGTGCGCCGCGAGCGCGGCCTCGTCGAGATCGGCGGCGGGCGACGGCTCCGGATCGAAATGGCCGTGCCGGTCGACGCCGCGAACAAGCATCGCCGAGTCGCGCACCTTGACCTGGCGCACGTAGGTCGGGACGTAGCGGATAGCCAGTCCGATACGTCGGTCGGCCGTGGTGTTGGGCTTCGAGCCATGGACCAGGCGCACGTGGTGCAGCGAGATCTCGCCCGCCGCGAGCGGCACGTCGACCGCCTGCGCCTCGTCGACCTCGACTGCAATCTCCTGTCCGCGGGTGAGCAGATTGTGCTGGTGGAACGTGTCGCGGTGCGGCACCTGGTCGAGCAAGTGGCTGCCGGGCAGGAACTTCATCGCGCCGCTTGCGACCGGCGCGTCGGACAGCGCGAGCCACGCGGTCACCACGTCGGGCGGCTCGAGTCCCCAATAGGTCGAATCCTGGTGCCAGGACACGAAGCCTGGATCTCCGGGCTCCTTGATGAAGAAGTTCGTCGTCCAACAGATGATATCCGGGCCGATCAGATCCTCGACTGCGTCGAGGATGCGCGGGTGGCGCACGATCTCGTTCGCCCACGTGAAGAGCAGATGCACCTTGTGCCGCCAGTTGCTCTGGATGGGGCCCCCGCGGGCGCGCTCGAAGTCCTCCAGCGCCCTGCGATAGCCGGCAGCATCCTCGCGGGTCATCACGCGCGCCGGGAAGTAGTAGCCGTCGCGCCGATACTGCTCCGCCGCCGCGGGTGACAGAATCCTGTTCGTCATCGAGTCCTCCTGGGTCGGGGCTGTCGGGGTCCTACGCCGCGGTCTTCGACGCCGCGGCCTCAACCGAACACCTTCGCCGGCAGCCACAGCGCGAGCGCCGGGAAGGCGAGCACCAGCGCCAGGCCGACGACCTGCAGCGCGATGAACGGCCATAGAGCGGCGAAGATCTGGTTGAGCGTGATCTCGGTCGGTGCAACCCCCTTCAAGTAGAACGCGGCCGGGCCGAAGGGCGGGGTGAGGTAGGAAATCTGCATGTTCATGCAGAACAGGATCCCGAACCAGATCGGATCGAAGCCGAGCTCGACGACCGCGGGCACGAAGATCGGCATCGCGAGCAGCGTAATCCCGATCCAATCCATGAACATGCCCAGCACCACCAGCACGAGCATCATCACGACCACGATCATGAGCGGCGATAAGGGCAGACCGGTGATCATGCCCTGGAGGAAGCGCGTACCGCCCATGAGATTGTAAACGCCGATCAGCGCGTTCGCGCCGAAGGTGAGCCACAGCAGCATGCCGCAGGTGCCCATGGTCTGGCGCAGGGCCGCCGCGAGCATCGCCCACTTGAGCTCGCGGCGGACCGCCGCGGTGCCGAGGGCGCCGACCACGCCCATCCCCGCCGCCTCGCTCACCGAGGCGATACCGGCATAGATGCTGCCGAGCACCCACGCCGCGACCGCGATCGGCAACACAAGATTCCTCAGCAGCGCGATCTTCTCGCGCAGCGGGATCGCGCGGTCCTCGGCCGGCGCCAGTGGTCCGGCTTCCGGTCGCAGATGGCAGAGCCCGACGATGTAGGCGATGTAAAGTGCGGCGAGCAGCAAGCCGGGGACGACCGTGGCAACGAACAGGTCGCCGATCGATACGTTCGCGGTGAGGCCGTAGACGATCAGAACGATGCTCGGCGGGATCATCGTGCCGAGGATCCGCCGGCGCAGATGGTGCCGATGGCGAGGCTGCGGTCGTACTTCGCGCGCAGCATCTGCGGCAGCGCGATCAGGCCGAGCAGTACGATCTCGCCGCCGATGATGCCGGTCATCGCCGCCATCAGCACCGCGACCACCATGGTCTGCACGGCGAGCCCGCCGCGCAGGCTCCCCGGCCCAGATGTGCATCGCGCGAAAGAGGTCGCGCGCCACGCCGGAGCGCTCCAGGATCGAGGCCATCAGCAGGAACATGGGCACTGCGACCAGCACGAACTCGCTCATCAGCGTGTAGGTGCGGCTCGCAATCAGCGTCAGGCTGGCCGGTCCGAACTGGACGAGCGCGACCACCATCGCCACCACGCCGGTGACGAAGGCGAGCGGCAGGCCGGCCGCGAGCAGGAGCACCATCCCTGCCGCGATCAGCAGGGTAGTGGTCTGAATGTCCACGTCAGCCGCTTCGGGCGCGCGTTGGCCTGCCGCGCCGCGCGCGCCGAACGAGCTGCGCCGCGCCCTGCAGGAGCAATAGCGCAGCGCCGAAGGCGAGCGCAGTCTTCAGGACCACCGGCACGGGCTGGTTCCACGCCGAGGCCGAGGTTTCCATCACCGACCACGCGCGCAGCGCGACGATCGCCGCCGCGTACAGAAGCAGCGCGGCGTAGCCGACGACCAGCAGCGCGTTCAGCAGATCCAGCACCCGGCGCACGCGCTCGGGCAGCAGATCGTAGACGACGGTGATGCGGATATGCTCGTCTCGCTGCAGCGCGTAGGCGCCGCCGACCACGAACCCGATGGCCGTGAGCGTGATGGTGCTCTCGTGCGCCCAGATGGTGGGAGCGCCGAACAGGTAGCGGGCGACCACCTCGTAGGCGATCACCGCTACCGAGACGAGGTAGACGTACGCGGTCTTGTCGCCGATCAGCAGGGTCAGCCGATCGACGAAGTCGCTCTTCGGGGCGCCGGGCGCGGTCATGGCGGCGGGCGGCACGACACCGCCCGGGACGACGGGAACGCCCGCCGCCCCCGGTCGACGGTGCAGCGCGTGGCCGGGCCTCTCAGTCGAGCAGCCCGAGCTCCTTCAGCCAGGCCACCTGCGAGGCGTAGATCCTCCCGGCGAGCTCGTTCTTCGCGCCGTAGTCCTTCCAGACCGAAGCGGCGACCGCGCGCAGCTTCTTGCGCTCCTCGGCGCTCCAGTCGACGAGCTCGACGTTCGCCTTCCGCGCCTTCTGCTCCGCGGAGGCGTCCTGCACTGCCATCGACTGGATCATGTCGCGCGCGAAGTCCCGTACCGCAATCGCGAGCAGCACTTTGAGGTCCTCGGGCAGCTTGTTCCACTTGTCGAGGTTGACCGCCACGTCGCCGGTCGGCATCGAGTGGATCCCGGGGTAGATGGGGAACTTGGCGATCTTGTGGTAGCCGAGGTCCTCGTTCATGCCGAGCGTGCCCCAGTCGGTGCCGTCGATCACGCCGCGCTCGAGCGAGGTGTAGACCTCGGAACCGGGGATGTTTACCGGCGCGGCGCCGATGCGGCGGAAGATGTCCGATGCCGGCCCTTCCGGCATGCGCAGCTTGATGCCCTTGAAGTCTGCCAGCGTGCGGACCGGCTTCTTGAGCGGCATCGACTCGACGCCCCACCACAGGCCGCCGATGAAGTACATGTTGTGCTTTCGGTACAGCTCGCGCGCGAGGGCGTTGCCGCCCTTGTACTCGAACCACATGTGCATCTGGTACGGGTTCTCGTAGGCGGCGTTGAGATCGCCGATCAGCCCGAACGAGGGGTCGCGCCCGGCGAAGTACACCGGCGCCGACTGCTGGCCGTCGAGCACGCCGGAGCCCACGGCCTCGAGCGTCTCGTTGTGCGCGACCACTGCCTTCACCGGCAGCGGTTCGATCTTCAGCCGGCCGCTGCTTGCCTTTGCGACGTTCTCGGCGAAGCGCTCGAACACCTTCTGGTTCACCGATCCCGCCTGCCACAGCGACTGCATCTTCCAGGTTTCGGCCGCCGCCGGTCCGGCGATGGCGAGCGACGCGGCCGCTGCGGCCGCGAGGACGTGCGCGAGCTTGTGCATTGCTGACTCCTCCATTTTTCGGGCGGATCAATGGGCAGACGCACCGAAGCATGGCGCCGCCCCCCGCCACCCCGCACACATATCACGCACATATCAGATGCCGCTGTGATCCTGGCAACACCCAGGGTCGCCGTCTCGCGACGGGCCCACCGGTCACGTCGGCGTGGCCGCCGGGCGACACCGGGCCGGCAGGGAGCGCCAAGACGCTGAGTCGGAAGGGGGAATCGACTAGGAGTGCCGCCGCGACTCACGCGGGCGGCTGTGCTCAGCCGGCACGGCAATCGCTAACCGCCCGCCCTCGCTGATGCGGTGCGGGAGAGAGGAGCCGACGCGTGCCCGACCCCGGCCGGCGGCGTTCGCACCCGGCTCCGGGAGGAAGGCGGCCGGCGCTCGCGGGCGCGGTGCGCGCCGCCGCTCAGGCCGCGAGCACGGCCTCGTAGCCTTCCTGCTCGACCGCCTTGATCAGGGCCTGCGGATCGGCGCTGCCCTTCACGAACGCCTGTGCCTTTTCCAGGCTGACGTCAGCGGTCTCCACGCCCGGCACCGCCTTGAGCGCCTTCGTTACGCTCATCACGCAGTGGTTGCACGTCATGCCGGTGACCTGGAGGGTGGTGGCCTTCATCGTCGAGCTCCTCGTCGAGGTTGGGGAATCTTCCGGTGTCAGCGTGTCGCGGGAACCGGGGTCGCGCCGAGTGACGGCCGCGCGTTCCGGCCCCCGCCCGGTGGCCGGGGACCGTCGTGCGCGCGCACGCGCCGCAGCCGCAGGCTGTTTGTCACGACGAACACGCTCGACAGCCCCATCGCGAGGCCGGCCAGCATCGGGTTCAGCGTGAGCCCCCACGCGGGGTAGAACACGCCGGCGGCGAGCGGGATGAGCGCGATGTTATAGACGAACGCCCAGAAGAGATTGCCGCGGATCGTGCGCATCGTGCGGCGCGCGACCTCGAACGCGTTCAGCAGGCCCGCGAGATCGCCGCGTGTGAGCGTCACGTCGGCGGCCTCGATCGCGATGTCGGTGCCGGTGGCGACCGCGATGCCGACCTCGGCCTGCGCGAGCGCCGGCGCGTCGTTGATGCCGTCGCCGACGAACGCGATTTTGCGGCCTTCGGCCTGCATGCGCCGCACCGCGTCGGCCTTGCCGGAGGGCAGCACCTCGGCCGCGACGTCGTCGACGCCCGTCTGGCGTGCGATCGCCTGCGCGGTGCGCGCGCTGTCGCCGGTGATCATGCCGATCCGGAGCCCCCGCGCCTTCAGTGCGGCGACCACCGCGGCCGCTTCGGGCTTGAGGGGGTCGGCGACGCCGAGCACGCCCCAGGCTTCGCCGTCGACCGCGAGGTAGATGGGCGTGCGCGCGCGCGCGGCAAGCGCGGCAGCGCGCTCCACAAGCGCGTGGGCGGCGACGCCCTCGCGGGCGAGCAGCCGCTCGGCGCCGAGCAGCACCGCGTGTCCGTCCACGGTCGCCTTGACGCCGTAGCCCGGAATGGCCTCGAAGCTGCTGGCGTGCGGATCGTCGACGCCGCGCGTGCGTGCGGCCGCAGTGATCGCGGCCGCGAGTGGATGCTCGCTGCCGGCGTCGGCGCCCGCCGCCATCCGCAGCAGCGCCGCCGCATCGCGGCCGGCCACGGGCTCGACGTCCGTGAGCTCGGGCCGGCCGAGGGTCAGCGTGCCGGTCTTGTCCAACACCACCGTGTCGACGTGTGAGAGCGCCTCCAGCGCCTCGCCCTTGCGGAAGAGCACGCCGAGCTCGGCTGCGCGACCGCTGCCGACCATGATCGCGGCGGGCGTGGCGAGCCCCATTGCGCACGGGCACGCGACGACAAGCACCGCCACCGTGCTCACCAGCGCGAGCGTGATCGCGGGCGCGGGGCCGAGCGCGAGCCAGACCGCGAACGTCGCCGCGGCGACCGCGAGCACGATCGGCGTGAAGACGCCCACCACGCGGTCGGCGAGCCGCTGGATCGGCAGCTTCGAGCCCTGCGCCTGCTCGACCATGCGGATAATCTGCGCAAGCATCGTCTGCGTGCCGACCTGCCGCGCCTCGATGCGCAGGCTCCCGTGCTGGTTGACCGTGCCGCCGACGACGCGGTCGCCGGGACCCTTTGCGGCCGGCATCGGCTCGCCGGTGAGCATCGACTCGTCGACGTAGCTCGAGCCTTCGCGCACCTCGCCGTCCACCGGTACGCGCTCGCCGGGACGAACGATCACGAGGTCGCCGCGCGCGACCGCTGCGATCGGCACGTCGCGCTCCTCCCCCTTCGCGCACGACGCGTGCGGTCTTCGCCTGCAGGCCGACGAGCTTTCTGATCGCGGCGCCCGTGCGCCCCTTCGCGAGCGCCTCGAGATACTTGCCCATCAGGATCAGCGTGACCACGACCGCGGCCGACTCGAAGTAGACGTGGCGCGCCTGCGCCGGCAGCAGCCAGGGCGCGACGACCACGACCGTGCTGTAGAGGTATGCAGCGCCGACGCCGGTCATCACCAGGCTGTTCATGTCGGGCGATCGGTGGCGGAATGCCGCCCAACCGGTGGTGAAGAAGCGCCGGCCCGGGCCGAAGACCACCGCGGTGCCGAGCGCGAGCTGCACCCAGTCCCAGAACCGTGCGGTCGGGGGCGACCCGCATGAGGGCGTCGCCGAGCCCCGGCAGCATCATCGGACCCATCGCCAGCACGACGATCGGGACGGAAAGCGCTGCGGCGATCACGGTGTCGCGGAGGCGCGCGCGCAGATCGGCCTCGCGTGCGCGGCCTTCGGCGTCGGCGCTCTCCGGCGCGGCGAGCGGCCGTGAAGCGTAGCCCGCATCCTCGATGGCGCGCGCGAGCTCCTCGGGCGTCACGGTCGCGGGCAGATAGCGCACGGTGGCGCGCTCGGTCGCGAGGTTCACCGCCGCTTCGAGCACGCCCGGCGTCCTCCGCAGCGCACGCTCGACGCGGTTGGAGCAGTTGGCGCAAGTCATTCCGCCGACGCCCAACTCGAGCTCGGCGGTGACCGGCGTGTAGCCGGCGTCCGTCACCGCGTCGACAACGGCTGCGGCCGCTGCCGCGCCTCCTCTAGCCGCACGGTGGCGCGCTCGGTCGCGAGGTTCACCGTGGCCTCGGCGACGCCCGGCGTCCTGGCGAGCGCCCGCTCCACGCGCGCGCTGCAGTTGGCGCAGGTCATGCCCCGAATGCCGATTTCCAGCGTCTGCACATCGCGCTCCTGTTCCTTGTTCCCCGCGGAGGGAGGGTAACGGGAGGGAACCCGGGTGGGCTCCCGCCTGTTCGTTCCTTGTTCCCCGCGGAGGGAGGGGTAACGGGAGGGAACCCGGTGGGCTCCCGCCTGTTCGTTCCTTGTTCCCCGCGGAGGGAGGGTAACGGGAGGGAACCCGGGTGGGCTCCCTCCTGTTCGTTCCTTGTTCCCCGCGGAGGGAGGGTAACGGGAGGGAACCCGGGTGGGCTCCCGCCTGTTCGTTCCTTGTTCCCCGCGGAGGAGGGTAACGGGAGGGAACCCGGGTGGGCTCCCTCCTGTTCGTTCCTTGTTCCCCGCGGAGGGAGGGTAACGGGAGGGAACCCGGGTGGGCTCCCGCCTGTTCGTTCCTTGTTCCCCGCGGAGGGAGGGTAACGGGAGGGAACCCGGGTGGGCTCCCTCCTGTTCGTTCCTTGTTCCCCGCGGAGGGAGGGTAACGGGAGGGAACCCGGGTGGGCTCCCGCCTGTTCGTTCCTTGTTCCCCGCGGAGGGAGGGTAACGGGAGGGAACCCGGGTGGGTTCCCTCCTGTTCGTCACCTCACCCATCGGGCTGGTTCAGCGCGGCGAGGATCGGGCACTCGCCGGTGCCGCCGTGCCCGCTGCAGCGCGCCTCGAGCTCGGCGAGCCCCCGCCTCATGCGTTCCAACGCCTCGATGCGCCGCGCGATGTCCGCGATCTTCGCCTGCGTCGCCCGCTTGACGTCGCGCGCCCGGGTGCGCGGGTTGTCGGAAAGCGCGAGGAGCTCGGCGATCTCCACGAGCGAGAAGCCGAGCGCCTGCGCGCGCCGGATGAAGCGCAGCCGCTGCGCGGCCGCCGCGCCGTACATCCGGTACCCGGAGGCGGTGCGGTTTGCCGGCGGCAGCAATCCCAGCCGCTCGTAGTAGCGCAGCGTGCCCGCGCCGATGCCGGCGTCCCGGGCGAGCTTGCCGATCGTCACGTTCTGCATCGCAGCCTCCGGGAGGAAGTCTAAACCTTATAGTAAGCTGGAGAGTCAAGCCGTGCGATCCACGCCCCGCGGCGTCCCGCCCGGCGTCATAATCCGCCGGTGATTCCCGGCGTGGACGCGGGGACCGGATGGTGGGCGATGGCGGCGGCGTCGCGGTGACCTGCGGAGCCTGGACGAGGCGACGTGCGCGAAGCGCCGGCGTGACTGATGATCGCGCGCCCCGGCCCGGGCGTCCGGGCCCGGAAGCTTGCGTCCGATCACATCGCCCCATGAGCGCCGCGCCGCAGACCGAAAGGAACGTCCTCGGCGGCCCGTTACTCGCGTGCAGCTACGCGCCGCTCACCGGCTACTTCCGTGACGGCTGCTGCGCCACGCGCGGCGAGCACGGCGTCGCACATCTCGTGTGCGTGCGCGTGACGAAGGCGTTTCTGGACTTCAGCGTCGCGCGCGGCAACGATCTCGTCACGCCGCGCCCGGAATTGCGCTTCCGCGGACTCAAGCCCGGCGACAAGTGGTGCCTGCACGTGCTGCGCTGGCGCGAGGCCTGGGAGGCGGGCTGCGCGCCCCAGGTGCTGCTGCAGTCGACCAATGCCCGCGCGCTCGAGTATGTCGATCTCGATGCGCTCAAGGCCCACGCGCTGGATCTCAACTGAGGGGATCGTCGATGCCGGCGCCCGTATACCTCGACTACAACGCCACCACGCCGGTGGCGCCGGAAGTCGCCGACGCGATCGGGCCCTTTCTGCGCGAGCACTTCGGCAACCCCTCGTCGGCGCATCCGTACGGGCGACGCGCGGCCGCGGCGGTCGACGCGGCGCGCGCACAGGTGGCCGCGCTCGTCGGCGCGACCGACGACGAGATCGTCTTCACCGGCTGCGCCACCGAGGCGAACAATCTCGCCCTCTGCGGCGTTGCACGCGCGCTCGCTCCGACCGGCAAGCGCCACCTGGTGATCAGCGCCGTGGAGCATCCGGCGGTGCAGGCGCCTGCGATGCACCTGCGCGAGGCGGGGTGGGCAGTGTCGATCGTGGCGGTCGACGCGGCCGGGCAGGTGGATCCCGCGGCGGTCGCCGCGGCGGTGCGCGCGGACACCGCGCTCGTGTCGATCATGCACGCGAACAACGAGATCGGGACGATCCAGCCGATCGCCGAGATCGCGCGCCGCGTGCGCTCGCGCGGGGTGCTGGTGCACACCGATGCGGCGCAGTCGCCGGGCAAGATCCCGGTGCGGGTCGACGCGCTCGGCGCGGATCTGCTCACTCTCGCGGGGCACAAGTTCTACGCGACGAAGGGCGTCGGCGCGCTCTACGTGCGCCGCGGCACGCCGCTCGCGCCGGTCGCCTTCGGTGCGGGCCAGGAGCGGGGCCTGCGCCCCGGCACCGAGAACGTGCCGGCGATCGTCGGGCTGGGAGAGGCGGCGCGGCTCGCGGCAGAGCGGCTCGACGCGGCCGCGCGGCGCATGCAGCGACTGCGCGACCGGCTCCATGCGGCGCTCGAGGCCGGCGTGCCGGGGCTGCGCCTGAACGGCCATCGCGTCGAGCGCCTGCCGAACACGCTGAACGTCTCCTTCCCGCGCGTCGCGGGCGAGACACTGCTCGCCGCGGCGAGCGCGGACGTCGCCGCGTCGGTCGGCTCGGCCTGTCACGCGGGGAGCCACGCGCCGAGCGGCGTGCTCGCGGCGCTCGGCGCGGATCTCGCGCGCGCAACGGGCGCGGTGCGGCTGTCGGTTGGCGCCTACACGGTTGACGCGGAGGTCGAACGCGCGGCGCGCGCGCTGGTCGAGGCATGGCAGCGGCTCGCGCACCCGGAGAAACGGTCGGCGGCTTGAGCGGTCCCGGCGACGCTCAAGGAGCCGAGCGCTACGACGCCTGGTACCGCTCGCCGCGCGGGCGCTGGATCGGCGAGACCGAGTACCGGCTGCTCGCCGGCCTGCTCGGCGCGCGGCGCGGCGAGAGCGTGCTCGATGTCGGCTGCGGCACCGGATACTTCACGCGCCTTCTCGCCGAGCGCGCCGGCGTGCGCATCGTCGGGCTCGATACGGACCTCGCGTGGCTGCGCTACGCACGCGCGCACGCCGACGCGGCCTTCGTCGCCGGTCGCGCCGAGCGACTGCCGTTCGAAGACGGCGCCTTCGACCACGCGATCGCCGTGACCTCGCTCTGCTTCGTGCGCGACCAGGACGCCGCGCTGCGCGAGCTGGTGCGGGTGACGCGCAAGCGCGTTGCGCTCGGACTGCTCAACCGTCGCAGCCTTCTCTACCTGGAGAAAGGCCGCGGCGGCGGAAAAGGAGCGTACCGCGGCGCGCACTGGCACACGCCCGCAGAGATCCGCGCGCAGCTCGCGCGGCTGCCGCTCCGCGATGTGCGACTTGCCGGCGCCGTATTCCTGCCCGCCGGCGGCCGCGTGGCGCGGTGGCTCGAGGCGGCGCTGCCCGCGTCGTTTCTCGCCGGTGCGTTCCTGCTCGCGGTGGCCGAGGTGGTGCGCTAAGCCGCTCGCGTCCCGCGCGCGAAACACCCGTCGAACCGCGCGCCGGTGCGCACGCGGGATGCGCGTCACGCCCGCGCACGCAGAGACGCAGGTGCACCGATCCAGTTTCCGGAGGCATCCGTCGCGGCACTTCGCCGCGCGGCCGGGAACCGTTTGCCCGCGCACTGCGTCCTGGCCGGGGGCGCCTCGGAGCGGGGCGCACGAACCGGACAAGCGTGACGCGCGCAGAGAATGCAATGACACGCCCTCACCTGATCGTGCTGGTCGCGCTGGTGGTCGCCTACGGGCTCGGCCCGATGGCGACGCAGATCCTCACGCCCGCGGTGCCGTTCGTGCATCGCGATCTCGACATCCCGATGGCCGCGGCGCAGACGCTGATCAGTCTCTCGTTCCTGACCATCGCCGCCATGACGCTCGTGTATGGACCGCTCTCTGACCGGTTCGGCCGCCGGCCGGTGATCCTGGCGGGCACCGCGCTCTTCTGCTTCGGCAGCGCCCTGGCGGGGCTCGCGCCGACCGCCGGGCTTGTGGTGCTCGGGCGCTTGCTGCAGGCGGCCGGCAGCGCGGCCGGCCTGACCCTGACGCGCACCATCATCCACGACGTCTACGGCCGCGAGGCGAGCGGGCAGGCGCTCGCCTATCTCACCACCGCGATGATCTTCGTGCCGATGCTCTCGCCGATCGGGGGCGGCATCCTGCTCGATCACGTCGGCTGGCGGGCCCCTCTTCGGGGTCTGTCTGGTCTTCGGACTGATCGCGCTCTCGCTGCTCGCGCTGCGCCTTTCGGAGACGAGCCGCGAGCGCCGTTCCGGTCTCGGACTGCGGCAAGTTGCCGGGACTTTCGGCGCGCTTCTGCGCGATCCGGCCTACGTGGGACCGGCGCTCTTCTTCGGCTGCGTGATGGCTGCGATCTTCGCGACCCAGGCGGCGATTCCCTACCTCCTGGTCGAGGTGCTGGGCGGATCGGCGACCGAGTACGGGACGTGGTTTGCCGTCCTATGCGCGTTCTACGTGGCCGGAAACTACGTCAGCGGCCGGTGGGGCAAGCGCATCGGCCCGGTCAAGTTGATCTTCCTGTCCGGCGCCGGCTGCCTCGCCGCGGCGCTCGGCGGTCTCGCCGCGGCCGGCATGCTCACGTTGCGCCCGGTGCTGCTCTTCGTTCCGGGCATCGTCTTGTACTTCGCCGGCGCTTTGGCCATCGCACCGGTCCAGGCCGAGGCGGTGGCGGCGCAGCCGCGCCACGCGGGCTCGGCTTCCGGGCTCATGTCTGCGATGCAGATGCTGATCGGCGCGGTCGTGGTGCAGACGATGGGCTTCGCCCAGGATGGCACGCCGTATCCGATGTTCGGGGCGGTCGCCGGCTGCACCGCGCTCGCGCTTGTGGCGATGCTCTATGCGCGTGCGGCCCATCGGCGTGCGGCCGTGGCCGCAGCAGCCACCGCTTGAGCCGTTGCATGCCGGTGTCCTGGGCGCAAGCGATGAGCGCCGACCCGCGCCCCATGTCAACCGCGCGCCGCCGTGCCGCCTGCGCGGTCGTTACGCTCGCGCTCGCCGGGGGTGCCGCTCGCGCTGATGGCGCCGCTGCCGCTCTTCCTCCTGCTGATGGGTCCGGCCTAGAGTGTCCCGAGTCAGGGATCCGTCGACGAACTTCTGACTCGGGACCCTCGGCGCCGTCAGTCTCAGCCGGCCGCGACTTTCGTCCCGCGCATCACCACCGTATGGGCACCGAGGCCGTGCGCGACCCGCCGCGTGTCCGGGCTCACGCTGCCGGCGAAGTAGTCGAGGCGGCTGAGCACCTCGACGGCGAGGCCCGACGCGCGCAGCCGGGTGAGGTAGTCGTCCTCGACCACCGCCCCGACCACGCATTCGGCCCACAGCTTCGGGTCCGCGCGCGACTTCTCGGACACCGGCTTGGCGAGCGCGATGTCGGAGACCTGCAGCCGGCCGCCGGTCTTGAGCACGCGCGCGATCTCGGCGAACGCGCGCGGCTTGTCGGGCACGAGGTTCAGCACGCCGTTGCTGGTGACCACGTCGACCGAGCGGTCCGGCAGCGGGATCTCCTCGGCGTTGCCGCGCAGCGGCACGACGTTCCTTGCCCCCATCGCCGCAGCGTTGCGCTCGAGCTTCGCGAGCATCGCCTCGGTCATGTCGAGCCCATAGACCTTGCCTTCTGGACCGGCGAGCGTGCTCGCGAGCAGGGTGTCGGTTCCGGAGCCGGACCCGATGTCGAGCACCGTGTCGCCCGCGCCGATCGCTGCGGCCGCGAACGGGTACCCGACCCCGGCGAACGACTCCACCGCCGCAGCTGGGAGCAGGTCGAGCTGCGCGGCCGGGTAGCCGACGAAGAGGCAGGCGAGGCGCCCGGTGGGAAAGTGAAAGATCTTCTCGGGATGGGTGGCGACGTCGGTGTACATGTCGGCCACCGCCTTGAAGATGAACTCCTTCTTGTCGCTGAAGATCGCGACCATGGCGTGTCCTCCTGGTGTTCGCCGCCCGCTTGGGCGTCGGTGTGCCGGAGGACTGCGCCCCCTTCGCACAAGAAGCTACGGCAACGCGCGGCGCGCTCGATTCGGCCTCCACACCGCTCGGGAGAGCGGGGGATCGTTGCGCTAAAAGCTCTTGAGCAGCCGCTTGATGCGTTCGCTCGCGTCCGAGGATACCTCGGTGTCGCGCAGCGTGCCCAGCTTTTCCTTCAGCCGCCGCTCGAACTCGAAGCGCGAGAAGCAGCTCTTGCAGGCGCGCATGTGATGCTGCATTGCACTATGCTTGCCCTCGGGCAGCTCGTGATCGACGAACTCGATGAGCTGATCGAGCGCTTGCTCGCAATCGATCTCGTGCTTCGTCATGTGACTTCACCCTTCTTGCGGCGCCCCGCCGTGGCGCGGGGCGCGCTTGCGGTTTCGCTGCACTCGTTCTCGGCCGGTGCCTCGGCCGCAAGTCCGATGTCTTTCGCTTGCTGCCAGAGAATCTTCTGCAGTGCGCTTCGCGCGCGCGCGAGCCGCGAGCGCACCGTGCCCACCGGCACGCCGAGCGCAGCGGCGATTTCGGCGTAGCTGAACTCCTCGAGGTCGGACAGGATCACGACGATGCGGTAGCACTCCGGCAGCGTGGCGAGCGCGCGCTCGAGATCCTCGCGCAGCAGCTTGTCGAGAAACTCCTGCTCCGGGGTGCTGAACCAGAGCAGGAACGGCTGGTGCATCTGCTCGAAGATCGAGAACTGCTGCTCCTCGTCGCCCTCGGGCGCCTCGCAGTCGAGCGGCTCGAATCGCGGGCGCGCGCCGCGGCGGCGGCACTCGTCGAGGAACGTGTTGTTGAGGATGCGGAAGATCCAGCCGCGGAACGCCGCCTCGTGCTCGAGGGTGTCGAGCGCCCGCCAGGCCCGCGCGACCGTCTCGGCGACGAGATCCTCGGCGTCGGTATCGTTGCGGGTGAGGCGCCGGGCCACCCCCTGCAGGCGTCCGAGGAGACCAAGCACTTGAGATTCAAAGGTTTCTCTCGAAACCGACATGCGCCCCCCTTCTCGCACAGACGTACCCGCCCGTCGTTCGGTTCCAGGCTTCCTTGCGCGCGAGCGTGCTCGCCCCCGCGGGCCGGGAATCTCGTCGCAGTGCCGCTACCAGCACTGGAATCGCTGGAACCGATCCGGCGGCGCGCGCGTCCCGGGCAGCGCAGGCGCGCTCGAACGATGCGCCGCTCACCAGACCAGGAGGAGTTTGTCATGACCATCGCTCTCGCAGTCGATCGCGTTGCCGGCGCCGGGCCGCTTCGCCGCCACGCATCGCGCACCCACACCGCGGCCCGTACCTCGGGGCGCCTGCTCACCAAGGCGCAGATCGGCGGACGCCTCTCGCTCGTCGACCAGCGCCCGATCGTGCTCGCCGCCGAGCGCGGGCTGGCCGTGCACGCTCGCTCGGGCGCATTGTGGATCGTCCATCACCGCGAGGACACGATCATCGGCGCCGGCGAACGGTTCGTAGCCGAGCGCTCGGGCCCGGTCGTCATCTCGGCACTGGAGGTCAGCGAGGTCAATATCGTCTGGCCCGTGCGCGACGCCGAGCGCCTCTCGCCAGGTCTCGAGCCGGCGAACCTCGCCCGCTGAGCGCGTAGGACGCCGGAACCGTCTCGCGGCGCCGTGCGTCCATCGGGACGAGCGCGCACGGCGGACCGATCGCAGGCGCCGCACCGACCAACACCGAGGAGCAACCAGCCATGACCATCACCGCAGATTTCGTGAAGCGCGTCGACGTCGTCGCGCTCGAGCAGAAAGTGAAGGCGATGTACCGCGACGTCGCGCTCGACCCGCGCGGCGAGTTCCACTTCGAGATGGGCCGCGCGCTCGCCGAGCGGCTCGGCTACGCGCCGGCCGAACTCGACGCCATCCCGGCCGAGGCGATCGACTCGTTCGCCGGCGTCGGCTACTACTTCGATCTTGCGGGGCTCCGGCCCGGCGAGACGGTGGTCGATTTCGGCAGCGGCTCGGGCACCGACAGCTTCGTCGCCGCGCTCAAGGTCGGTCCGTCCGGGGCCGTCTTCGGCGTCGACATGACCGACGCGCAGCTTGCGAAGGCCGAGCGGCTGCGCGCTGCGGCGGGCTTCGAGAACGTCACGTACGTCAAGGGCTACATCGAGTCCACCGGGCTGCTCGCCGCCACCTGCGACGCGGTCATCAGCAACGGCGTGATCAACCTCGCACCCGAGAAGGACAAGGTGTTCCGTGAAGCCGCGCGCATCCTGAAGCCGGGCGGCCGCCTCGCCCTCGCCGACATCGTGACCGAGGCGCAGCTGCCGCAGGGCATCACCTGCGACGCGACGCTGTGGGCGGCGTGCATCGGCGGCGCGATGCAGGTCGACGACTACCTGGCGGCGATCGCATCGGCCGGGCTGCGCGTGACGCAGGTGAAGGACAACCCGTACCGGTTCATCTCGGCGAATGCTCAGGGCGCGACGCGCAAGTACGGCGTCAAGAGCGTCTCGATTCTCGCCCTCAAGGCGTAGCAGACGCGCGCCGGCGAAGCGGCGCAAGACCACGCGCCGGCGCGTTCACAATCTCGCACTCACAGGAGACATTCCATGGCACAGAACCCGCCGAAGTACCTCTTCACCGTGACCCACTACGACGGCGACGGCGACCGCGTGGCGACGCCGTTCGTGCTCGCCAACAACGCGCTCGCCGCCGGCGCCGACGTGCTCGTCTGGCTGACCGTCGACGGCGTGGAGCTCGGCAAGCGCGGCGCGGCCGACAAGGTCGTGCCGAAGAGCTTTCCGCCGGTCGCCGATCTGCTCAAGACGTTCGCCGAGAACGGCGGCCGGATCGGCGTCTGCCCGCCCTGTGGCAAGACCCACGGCGTGACCGACGAGAACATGCTCGCGAACGCCGAGTGGCTCGGCGCCGCCGCGGTGCTCGCCGCCGCGCAGGACCGCCAGGCGTTCTCGTTCTGAGCGCACGGTCGCGGCGCGGGCGCGAAGCTGCCGCCCGCGCCGCTGGCCGACCTTCCGCAGGAGAAAGGCATGACCCATCCGCCGTCGTCGAGCGCGCGTGCGCTCGCGCCTAGCGCCGGAGCGCGTCGCGGTGTCGGCGCAATCGTGGTGCTCGGTCTCTCGCTCGCCGCCTGCTACGGGACGCTGGCCGCGGTCGCCGCGCTCGCCATGCTCGGCGTCACCGTCGCCGTGAACCCCGGCGCCTGGGCGGGCACGATTGTGTTCTTCGCGCTGCTCGCGGCGCTCTTCGTCGGCTTGGGTGCGCGCCGCAACCGGTCGTTTGCGCCGCTGCTGCCGGCATTGGCGGGGCTCGCGCTCCTCGCCTACGTGATGTTCGGCCGATACGACCGCCTGCTCGAGCTCGTCGCCTTTGCGCTGCTCGCCGCGGCAGTCTATGCCGACTACCGGTTGCGCAGGCGCGCCCGCGAATGAGAACGGGTTCCTTGCAAGGCAGCCCGGCTGCGATCGCCGCAACGCGCCTTGACACGCGCGGCGCCGCCGTGTCCAATGGATTCGCCGCTCCGGAGCGCGTGCATTCCGGTCGGCGCAGCCGCCGCAACGGAATCGGCGCGAGCTGAGAGGAGGCAATCATGTTCAGCGTGACACAGGTGGGAAGCTGGCCGCGCTCGGAGCGCCTGCTGCGCGCGCTCGAGGAGCGCCGGAACGGGACGCTCGCGCGCGCCGCGTTCGATCGCATCGCCGACGATGAGGTGCGGCGCTGCGTCGAGACCCAGATCGAGGCCGGGGTGGACATCGTCGTCGACGGCGAGCAGCGCCGCGACAGCTTCGTCTCGTTCGTCACCGAGAAGGTCGCCGGCACCAAGCTGATGTCCCTCGAGGAGACCGCCGACGATCCGCAGGCGTTCGCCGCGGTGCTCGAGGCGGCAGACGTGCGGCCCGGTTCGATCAGGAATCCGGTGTGCGTGGGCAAGCTGTCGCGCCGCGATCCGCTCGCGGTGGACGAGCTGCGCTACGTCCGCAGCCTGACCGATCTACCGGTGAAGGTCGCGCTGCCCGGGCCGTACCTGCTGGTGCGCACCATGTGGGGTCCGGAAGTTCTCGCGCGGGTTCTATCCGAAGCCGACCGACATGGCCGACGACGTCGTCCGGGTCCTGCGCGACGAGCTCATCGAGCTGCGCGATGCGGGCTGCGCCTTCGTCCAATTCGACGAGCCCGTCCTCACCGAGGTCGTCCACTCGGGCAAGGAACAGGAGGGCGAGTCGTTCAGCCGGACATTCATGTGAGGGAGCCCTCGCGACCCGCCGTGACGCGGGTTCCGAGCTCGAGTTCGCAGCGGGAATGATCAACCGCATCGTCGACGGCATCGACGGCATCCGGATCGGCGTCCACGTCTGCCGCGGCAACTGGAGCAAGAAGGACTCCGTGCATCTTTCGGGCGATTACGCGCCGCTGGTCTCCGCGTTCGCGAAGATGAACGTCCGGCAGCTGGTGCTGGAGTTCGCGACGCCCAGGGCGGGCGACCTGGGCGTCGTCGGCCGGACGCTCAGCGGCCGCGAGATCGGCCTGGGGGTCGCCAACCCGAGGACCGACGACATCGAGCCCGTGCAGGACATCGTCGCCAAGGTCGAGAAGGCGCTCGCCTTCTACGCGCCGGAGGCGATCTTCCTCAACCCGGACTGCGGCTTCGGCACGTTTTCGGGATGCAGCACCTCCGACCCCGCGACGGCCGCGGCGAAGATGAAGCGGATTGTCGAAGCGGCGAAGATCCTGCGCGAGCGTCACGGGGGACGGGCCGGCAGGCCGTTCGGGCAAGCGGCCTGAGCACGGTGCGGGTAGCGGGACCGCGGCGCGGCGAAGCTACTTCAAGGTGAGCAGGAACGCGACGAGGTCCTCGCGCTCCGCGGCGCTCGCCTCGAGCGGCGGCATGATCGAGCGCCGCGTGCCACCCTCCGCGGTGGCGTAGCCCTTGCCGGGCAGGATGATCTTGTCGGGCGCGCTGAGCGCCTCGCGCAGGTACCCCGGCGCGTGGATGCCGCCGGCGAAGGAGAGATCCGGCCCGAGCGTCGGGCGCGCCGGGTTGCCGGGAAACGCGTGGCACGCGACGCAGCCCTTCACGGTCATCAGGCGCTTGCCGTTCGCCGCGTTGCCGGCGACGCGCGATGCAGCCGCACGCGCGGCGTGCGCCGGGTCCAGCGCGAGCGCGTGCCAGCCGGACAGGCGCTTCGTGCCGTCGCGCTCCTGCGCGCCGCCGTCCCAGATTGCAACCGCTACCGGTACCGCGGCGTCGGGCGCGAGGCGCGCATGCAGCGGGCTCGCCGCGGAGTCGAGGGCGCGGCGCAGCACGACCTGCCAGTGGCCGTCGTGCCATGCGCCCTCCGCCTGCACGCCGTCGGCGCGCTGCGCCGAGAGCGTGCCGAAGCCCTCCGCCGCGAGCGTCTCCACCGTGCCGTCTGCGCGCCAGAACCACAGCGCGACCGGATGCCCCCGATGGCCCATGCCGACGTACGGCAGCTCGCTCTCGCCGCCGAGCGCCCACTGCACCGCGAGCGCGTCGGCGAACGCACCGATACCGCGCGTGCGCGAGCGCGTCGCGTCGCGCCACGCGAGTTGAAGGGCGAGCGTCCTGCCGTCGTGCGCGGCGCGCAGCGCGAGCGCGAGCGGCCGCGCGCGCGCCGCCGGCGCCACCGCCGCCTGCGGATAGAGCGTCACCTCGACCGACGCGAGCTTTCCCCAGCCGGGGTCGCGCGGGCCGCCCGGCAGCGGTCCCGCCACGCGCGTCGCCGCGATCGTCGGCAGCGGCTCCGCGCCGGAAAGCGCGCCGGGAAAGGCGAGCGCGGCGAGGAACGCTGCGCCCGCGCGAGCGCGCAGCGCCGCCCTCATGCCTCGGTCTCCGGCGCACCGTCGGGTCGGGCGCGCTCGGCCACGATGGGGATGACGCGCCGCGCGGCCTTCGGCTTCGCTGCGCCGTAGTAGGCGGCGTCGAGCTTGAACATCTCCGCGTGCCGGTAGGCGATCAGCGTGTCCATCAGCTCGGAGCGCTCGCCGCGGCGCTTGCGCTCGCGCTCGGCCTCGAGCAGCGCGAGCACCTCGGGCACGCGCGGCCCGAAGCGCTCGACGAGCACGGCGTCCGGGATGCGCCGCTCGCCGGTCGGGCGTCCCTCGGCGTCGAGCCGCGGCGGCGAGAGCGGCGGCACGTAGTAGACGTTCGGCCGCGTGCCGAACTCCGCGTGCAGCGGCAGCGCCGCCTGCCACTTCGTCACCAGCTTGAACACCGGCCCGTCCTCGTCGTCGAGGAAGCCGACGAAGCGGATGCGCCCGACGCACTGATGCGCGCAGGCCGGCGCGCGTCCCTGCTCGACGCGCGGATAGCAGAAGATGCACTTCTCCGAGCGGTTGAATTGCGGGTTGAAGTAGACCTTCTTGTAGGGGCAGGCCTCGATGCAGTGCTGATAGCCGCGGCAGCGCGACTGGTCGACCAGCACGATGCCGTCCTCCTCGCGCTTGTAGATCGCCTTGCGCGGGCAGGCGGCGAGGCAGGCCGGGTTGCTGCAGTGGTTGCAGATCCGCGGCAGGTAGAAGTAGTAGGCGTTCGGGTAGTCGCCCGCGCCCTGGTCCTCGTCCCAGTTCGGCCCGTAGGCGGGCGGTGCGGTCGGCGCGAGCGGCGGCGGCGCGGCGAAGGCCGGCGGCGCGTGCCCGGCATCGGCGTTCAGCGCGCGCTCGTAGTCGAGGTCGAAGGGCGCGCCGTAGTCGCGTGCGAGATCCGGCACGCGGCCGCGCGTGAGCGCGCCCGCGTCGTCGAACCCGCCGCCGGCGCGCCGCCAGTCGCGCGGGTAGCCGCGCCCCGGCTGGGTCTCGACGTTGTTCCAGTACATGTAGTCGCGGCCGTTGCGGTTGGTCCACTGGGTCTTGCACGCCATGGTGCAGGTCTGGCACCCGATGCACTTGTTGAGGTCCATGACCATCGCGAGCTGGCGCTTCGACATGAGCGGTTTCCCTTACGCCCTTTCCACGTCGACCGCCGACTCGTTGGCGAGCTGGTTGCCGTCCCACTCGGCGCCGAACCTGAGGTGCCCCCAGCCGCCGGCGAGCTCGAGCGGCGAGAGCAGCCCGGCGACCGGCGTGTCCATGCCCGCGCGCCCGGCGAACTGGTGCGGCTCCCACGCGTGGTCCATCATCAGCGTTCCGGGCTGCAGCGCCGGCAGGATCTTGGCGCGCGCGTAAAACGCGCCGACGTCGTTGAACACGCGCACGCGGTCGCCGTCGCGGATGCCGCGCCGCGCGGCGTCCGCCCGGCTCAGATTGACGTGCGGCACGCCGCGCTGCATGCGCAGCATGAGCTTGCTCGTGCGCCAGGTCGAGTGGATCCCCCAGCGCGTGTGCGGCGAGTAGAACGCGAGCGGGAACTTGGGCGGGTGCAGCGGCGCGCGCGCGGTGGGGCAGGCGCAGCCGAGCCGCAGGTAGAGCGCGTGGTCGACGTAGAACTGCTGGCGGCCGGAGAGCGTCGGGTAGGGGCGCTTGAGGTAGAACTGCTCCTCGAACGAGCGGTACGGCCGGTCGGCGTAGAGCGGCGAGGTGAGCCCGGCCTCGCTGCCGAGCACGATGAAGCCGCGCTCGGCGGCATCCGTGAGCTTCCACGGCCGGAACGCCGGCACGTTGTCGAGCAGCCACTGCACCACGTCCTTGTCGGTCGCGAGCTTGCCCTGCAGCGTGAAGTCGTCGGCGAGCGTGTCGAGGTCGCGCGTCACCGGCTCCTTCGCCTCGCCGCGCGTGACCGTGAACTCCGGATCGGCGACGCGGTCGATGCCGCGGCGCTTCGCCGCCGCGGCGATGTGCTCGGCGAGCAGGCGGCAGATCTCCCATTCGGTCTTCGCCTCGCCCACCGGCGCGAGCCCCGGCGCCGGCACCGCGAGGTTCGCGAATCGGTGGTAGCCGACCTCGCCGCGGATGTCCCAGGTCTCGTAGTGGCTCGCGGCCGGCAGCACGTAGTCGGCGAGCTCGGCCGAGGAGTCCATGCGCACGTTTGCGTTCACCAGGAGCTCGGTCGCGTCGAGCACCGCCTTGCGGTAGTGCACCGAGGACTTGTTGCGCCGGAAGGTGTTGTCGGCGAAGAGGAGCCGCACCTTCGGCTCGCCGTGATGCGCGAACCACTTCTCCTCGCGCGCGTGCTCGGCGAGGCGGACGAGCTCTTCGGGCGCGATCCCGCTGCGCTCGGCGAACGCTTTGCCCGCGTAGTGGCGCAGAAAGGTCTCCCACATCTTCCCTGCGAACCACTCGCCGAGGAAGCCGGAGCCGAAGCGGGCCGGCTTGGGCGAGGAGAGCGGCCCGATGCCGCCCAGGCTCCACTGGTGCTCGGTGTCGACGACGTCGTGGCCGGTGAGCGCGCAGAAGAGCGCCTGCCCCCAGCACGCGAGGATGCCCCAGGCGTACTTGTGCAGCGAGAAGCCGATGGTGAGGCCGGGATCGTGCGCCGCGGCGTACTCGCGCGCGAGCCGGCGGACCACCTCCGGGTGGATGCCGGTGTGCGCCTGCGTGCGCTCCGGGGCGAACTTCGCCGCTTCGGCGCGCACGCGCTCGAACGCGGTGGTGACCGGGATCGCGCGGCCGTCGTGTCCGGTTACCTGCCAGCGCCCGGTGAGCGCAGGGCGCAGCGTCCCGAGCCGCAGCGTCTTGCGGAAGTGCCCCTGGCTGCCCGGCAGCGCGGCGTGCTTCCCGCTCGCTTCGTCCCAGCAGAAGAAGACGTCGTCGCGGCTCCCCTTGCGCAGATCGGCGAGCCGCAGCAGCCGCCCGTCGTCCTCGCGCACGAGAAACGGCAGGTCGGTCTGCTCGCGGATGAACTCTTCCTGGTAGAGATTCTCTTCCAGCACGACGTGCACGAGCGACAGCGCGAGGAAGCTGTCGGTGCCGGGCCGGATCGGGATCCACAGGTCGGCGTGGATCGCGGTCGGGTTGTAGTCGGGCGCGATGACGACGACCTTCGCGCCGCGCCACTTCGCCTCCCACAGGTAGTGCGCGTCGGGGATGCGCGTCACGTTGGGGTTGAAGCCCCACAGCACGATGTAGTCCATCTCGAACCAGGCGTCGAGCGAGGTGCCGACGTTCGGGATCCCGTAGGCGAGGCTCGCGCCGGTGAACATGTCGCCCACCGCGCTCGAGGGGTAGAGCCGGATCGCGCCGAGGAGCGAGCCGAGCCGCAGCGGCCCGGCGCGGCGCCCTGCGAGAGGACGCCCGTGCCGGTGTGCACCATGACGCCCCCGGCCCGTGCTTGGCGATGACGTCGACCGTCTTCTCGCCGATCTCGGCGAGCGCCTGGTCCCAGCCGATGCGCTGCCAGCGGCCGGCGCCGCGCCGGCCGGTGCGCTTGAGCGGTAGCGCAGCCGGTCCTTCTCGTACATCGCCTGCGAGTGGATCGTGCCCTTGTTGCAACCGCGCGGGTTGGCGTCGGGGATCTCGGGGGTGGATCTGCGGGTACTCGGCGAGCTGCTCCTCGCGCGTCACCGCGCCGTCGCGCGCGAAGACGCGGAAGGCGCAGTTGCCCTGGCAGTTCGCGCAGTGGAAGGCGTAGCCTTGCGCGTTCCCGCGGCTCGCCGCGAGCTCGCCGCGGTAGAGGTCCTCCCACGCGCGGTCGGGATAGGCCTGCAGCGGGTCATCCACGTCGACGATGCGCGCGCCGGCGCCGTCGGTGAGCCCGAGGCCGAGCGCGCAGCCGCCGCCCGCCTTGAGGAAGTCGCGTCGGGACACCATCGCGATGCGCTCCGCGCTCAGGATCGCGGGCCGCCGCGCGCGGCGAGCAGCGCCGCGACCGCGCGGCGCGCCTCGGCGCCCGCCCAGTCGTACTCGCCGAGTACGCGGTAGGCGATCGCCCGTCGGCGCCGATCAGGAAGGAGGTCGGCACGCCGGGAATGCTGTACTGGCGCCCGACGATCCCGTCGCGGTCGTGCCACACCGGGAACGTGAGCGCGAGCCCTCGACGTAGGCGCGCACCTCGCGGCTCGATACCCGGTCCTGCGATACGGCGAGCACCACCAGCCCGCGGTCTTTGTACGCGCGGTGCAGCGCCTCCATCGCCGGCATCTCCTTGCGGCACGGCGGGCACCAGGTCGCCCAGAAGTTGAGCAGCACGACTTTGCCGCCGAACGCGGCGAACCGCACGGCTGCGCCGTCGAGGTCGCGCGCGGCGAAGTCGCCCGCGGTGAGCGGCGCGCGCAGCGGCTTGAGCTCGCCCGCGGCCGCAACCGGGGCCGCGGCGCCGAGCGCCGCCGCAAAGAGTGCCGCGCGAAGGAATGCGGACGGTCTCATCGCTATCGCTTCCGCTGTCGTTCCGCTGCGCCCTCCCGCCGGGAGGGCCGCGCTCAGTCATCCCGGCTTGCCGCGCCGGATCGCGCCGGTGTCGGTGAGGCCGGACACCTCCGGCAGCCGGCTCATGCGCCATTGCATCATGCCGCCTTCGAGGTTCACCGGCCGGCGCAGCGCCTGCGCGGCGTGCGCGAACGCCACGGGGTCGCCGTCCTCGGTGACGACGACCGTGCGGCGGTAGCGGTCGATTGCCGCTTGCGCGAGCGCCGAGCGCTCCAGGCGGATCGCCTGCGGGAGGTGGCCGTCCTCGTACTCGTCCGCGGCGCGCAGGTCGACGATTTGGTAGCGCTCGGGCGCGGCGCGCAGCTCCCGGTACAGCCGCTCGGCGGCGATCGCCTGCGCCGCGCTCGCAGCGCGCTCGAGCCGCGCGCCCTGCCAGAGGAGCGCCGCGAGCAGCGCCGCGATGATCGCGAGGTAGAAGAGATGCCAGCGAACGCTCATGTGCGGAACGCCTCGCTCAATCGGTGGCGAGATCCAGCCGCGGCTGCACCTCGCTCACGCGCCCCACCGGCCCCAGTAGAGCGCGAACGCGGTGGCCATGCCGACGCCGAAGAAGGTCATCCCCATCGCGATGCTGCCGACCGAGAGCGTGGGAAAGCCGGCCATGAAGGCGCCGGTCGTGCACCCGCCGCCGACGAGCGCGCCGATCATGATGAGAAACCCCGCGACGAGTACCGCTACGGCGCGGCCGGCGAGCCCCGAACGGAACGCGGCCGCCCAGAGCGGGGTCACCGGCACGTTGCGAAAGCTCCCCGACAGCGCAGCGCTCGCCGCCGCCCCCGGAAAGAGGCCGAGCACCATCGCCGCGCGCCACGCGGTCGTCTCGTCGAGCGCGGGCACGCTCGCAAGCGACCCGCCGAAGAGCGCCGCGGCGTGCGCGACGAGCGCGGCGAAGCCGCCCGAGATCCCGAGGTACTGGCCTTGCGCGGTGGCGGCGAGGATCACGAGCCCGGCGAGCACCCCGGTCGCGGCGAAGCCCCACTCGCGCCCGAGCCACGACGCCGCCGGCGCGGCGGTGCGGCGCTTGGCGGGATCAGGCGGTCGGCGAGCGCCACGCCGAGGAGCACGAGGACGCCGAGCGCGACGGCGAGCGCGCCGTAAGAGACGTTCCACAGGATCGGCAGCGTCATGCTCTGCGGGTAGGTGCGCACGCCCCACTCGGGAAGCTGCGCGAACACCGCGTCGAAGGCGAGCACGCCGAGCACCATGCCGAGCACGCCCAGCCCCAGGAGCCATCTTCCCGCGGCCGCACGGGCCGCGCAGGTGCCCGGTCAGAAGCCGCCGAGCGCCATGCCGACGCCGAACAGCGCGCCGCCGGCGAAGTGCGCCGGTCCGAAGTAGGCGTTGACGCGCGGCGCGAGCGCGCTCCAGCCGGCGAGCTCCGCGAGCCCCATGCCGAGCGCGGCGACCGCGACCGCGGTGAACATGAACTTCATCGGCTTGAGGTCGCGCAGGAGCAGCGTGCCCATGATGCGCGAGTAGCGCGTGAGCCCGCCGCGATGCAGGATGAACCCGAACGCGAGCCCGGTCAGCAGTCCGCCCAGCACGGCGCCCATGTCGCTCCTCCTCCTTCGGTCACTTCTCGATCGGCAGCCGCGGGTCGGACGACCACTCCTCCCACGAGCCGGTGTACTCGACGACGTTGTCGTAGCCGATCAGCCGCATCGCGAGCGCCATGTCGGTGGAGCGCCCGATGCCGGTGTGGCAATAGGTCACGACCTTGGTATCCTTGGTGATGCCGCGCTGGCTGAGCGCCTTTTCGAGCGCCGCCGCCGGCTTGAAGGTGTCCAGCTTGTCGGAGAACTTCGTCCACTCGAGGTGCACCGCCCCGGGGATGTGGCCGCCGCGCGAGGCGCCCGGGCGCACGTCCTTGCCGATGAACTCGTTGAACGAGCGCGTGTCGACGATCACCACGTCCTTGCCGCGCAGGTTCTTCTCCAGCCAGTCGCGCGTGACCACCTTCTGCGGCTGCGGCTTGGCGGCGAACTTCTTCTTCTCCACCTGCAGCGCGTCCTGCACCACCGGGCGGCCCTCCTTCAGCCACTTGCGGAAGCCGCCGTTCAGCACCTTCACGTCCTTGTGGCCGAAGAAGTCGAGCACGAACCACACGCCCGAGGCCGACGGCCCCTCGCCGCCGTCGTAGACCACGACCTGCGTGCCGGCGTCGATACCCGCCTCGCCGAAGATGCGCTCGGCGTCGACTTCGGCGAGCGGATAGCCGTTCTTCTTGCGCGACTCGAGCCTGGCGAGGTCGAGGTAGAAGAGGTTCACCGCGCCCGCGATGTGCGCGCGCTGGTAGCTCACCGGGTCGGCGGCGTCGACGAGGCGCACGTTCGGCTGCGCCAGGAGCTTGGCGAGCGCTTCGGTCTCGATCAGGAGCTCGGGGCGCGCATAGCCCTGCGCCGCCGCCGCGCCCGAGAACGCGACGAGCGCCGCCGCGAACGCGATCGATCGTGTGCTCCGCATTGCCGATCCCTCCTCGATCGTCTGCAGGTCGCTTGGGGTGTGCCCCCGCCGGGGGCGAGGTCACAGTCACCCCTTGAAGAATTCCTTGCCCGCCACCGGCCGCAGGACGCTCAGCGCGTAGAGCTCGATCGTCTCGCCGACGATCCGTCCCTTGACCTCGACCTCCTGCCCGAACGCCACGTCGAGCTGCTCGGGCCGCAGGCCGCTCGCGGTGCCGAGCGCAATCGTGTAGAAGTCGCCGTCCTCGTTCACCAGCACCATCGGCTCGGCCCACTTGAGGTAGCACTCGCCGATCTTGCCCTTCTGGGCGCACTTGAGCCCGACGATCCGGCCCTTGATCGGCGCCGGCGCCTGCGCCGCCGCCGGGCCGGCGACGAGCGCTGCGGCGGCGAGCGCCGCAGCGAGCAGAGCGGTTCTGCGCATGACGGGTCCTCCTTCGCTTCGGGCGGCGTGCTTACGGCGACTTGATCGCGTTCTTGAGCCGGTCGTGGTCGGCCTTCACGTCCATCAGCCGGCCCTTGGTCGCTTGCTTGGGCACGTCCTCGACCTCCAGCACGCCCTCGACCATCGCATAGCTCACCATGCCGTTGAACGCACCGCCGTCGACTGCGATGAGCTCGGTGCCGTAGTACACCGCGGGCGCCTTCGCGCCGGGTCCGGCGAGCGACACCGGGATCACCTGGACCGGGATCTTGTAGATGTTCGCGATCTCGGCCGCGACCTGGATGTTGTTGTTGCAGCGCACGCCGGGCGGGTCGCGACTGACCAGGGTGAGTACCTTGTGACCGTTGACCACCGTTGGTCCGGGCGCATCAGCGTGCGCGCCGAGCGGAAGCGCGAGCGCCGCGCCGAGGGCGAGCGACGTCAACACGGGGACCGCGATACGAGCCATGACTCCTCCTTCCTCCAACGGCGCCTCTCGCCGCCTGTTCAAGCGATCAATTGAACGATTGTTATCTTAGAAACATCGGGTCGCATGTCAAGCGCGTCAGACGCCCTCCGCGGGCGAAACGTGATCCGGATCAAATCGCCTACCCCCGCATCCGGCGCCAGCGCGGATACGGCGTCGCCTCACTCGCGCGTCACCGGCCTCCCGGCGGCGCGCCACTCGGGCAGCCCGGCCTCGAGGCGGCGGGCTTTGAGGCCTCTCTTGCGCAGCATCTGGACCGCGTCGTAGGCCATAAGGCAGTACGGCCCGCGGCAGTAGGCGACGACTTCCTTGCGCCTGGGCAGCTCGCCCAGGCGCTTCTCGAGCTGTTGCACCGGAATGTTCACTGCGCCGGGCAGGTGCCCGGCGGCGTACTCCTCGGGCGGGCGCACGTCGAGCACCGTCACGAGGCCCCTGCGCGCGCGCTCCAGCAGCTCGCTCGCCGGCACCGGCTCGAGCTCGTCCTTGGCCGCGAGGTAGAGTCGCACCACGCGCTCGACCTCGGCGTCGTAGGTTTCGCCCACCTCGCCGAGGGCGGCGAGCAGCGCCACGACCTCGTCGCCGGCAAGCCGGTAGTACACGTATTGGCCTTCGCGGCGCCCTCGATGAGGCCGGCCTGGCGCAGCTTCTGCAGGTGCTGCGAGGTGTTCGCGATCGAGTGGCCGGTGTGCGCGGCGAGGCTCTCGACCGTGCGCTCGCCCTGGGCAAGGAGTTCGAGGAACTCCAGGCGCGCGGTGCTCGAGAGCGCCGCTCCGATGCGGGCGAGCCGGGCGAAGATTTCGTGCTTCGGGCTGGGATGCGACATGTGTCCGTTCTCGTCCCGGCGACCTTGACAGCCGGCCCGTGGGTAAGATAGCATTCAAGTAAACGCTTGAATAATAGACTCGTTGACCGTTGAAGTCTAGCAGACCGGAGACCGCACGCCATGCCCGCCGACACCCTGCTCGGCGCCGAACCGCTCGTCCGCTTCGGCGCATTCCTCGGCGTCTTCGCCGCCGTCGCCCTGTGGGAGGCGGCCGCGCCGCGCCGCGACCGCGCGTTCGCGCGCCGCGCGCGCTGGCCCCACAACCTCGGGCTGCTTCTCGTCGACGCCGCGGTGCTGCGCGTCGTCGCGCCGGGTGTGGCGATCGCGGTCGCGCTTGCCGCCGAGGCCCAGGGATTCGGCCTGCTGAACGCCGTGACGCTGCCGCCGTGGGCCGCCATCGCGCTCGCCGTGGCGCTGCTCGACCTCGCGGTCTACTTCCAGCACGTCGTCTTCCACGCGGTGCCCGCGCTGTGGCGCCTGCACCGCGTGCACCACGCCGACCTCGACTTCGACGTCACCACCGGCACGCGCTTCCACCCGGTGGAAATCCTCGTCTCGATGGCGATCAAGTCCGCGGCGGTCGCCGCGATCGGGGCGCCCGCGCTCGCCGTGCTCCTCTTCGAGGTGACCCTGAACGCGACGGCGATGTTCAACCACGCGAACGCGCGCCTGCCGCTCGCCGCGGACCGGTGGTTGCGCTGGCTGGTGGTGACGCCGGACATGCACCGCGTGCACCACTCGGTGCGCCGCGACGAGACGAACAGCAACTTCGGCTTCAACCTGCCGTGGTGGGATCGCCTGTTCGGCACCTACCGTGCGCAGCCCGCCGCCGGGCACGCGGCGATGACGATCGGCCTGGAGGCGTTCCGCGCGCCCTCCGACCTGCGGCTCGACCAGCTGCTCGTGCAGCCGTTGCGCGACGACTCGCCCGGCGGCTACGCGATCGACCGGCGAGGGGAGGCCCGCTGAGCCGGCGCGCTTCGTGCGGTGGCTGGGCCGCGGCATGTGGGGCGTGCAGGGCCGCACGCCGGTGAAACCGTTCTCCGCTCGACCGCTCGCCGCGGCCGCGCCGCGCACCGAAACGACAGGAGTACCGTGATGAAGACGCTGCTGATCCTCAACGATCCGCCCTACGGCACCGAGCGCGCGTACAACGCGCTGCGGCTTGCGCGCACGCTGCTCGTCAATGGCGCGGGCGAGGTGCGCGTGTTCCTGATGGGCGACGCAGCGGCCTGCGCTGCGGCCGGCCAGAAAGTACCGCAGGGCTACTACAACCTCGCCGACATGCTCGGCGCAGTCATGCGCCGCGGCGGCGAAGTGGGCGTGTGCGGCACCTGCATGGACGCGCGCGGCATGGCCGACGAGCGCCTGGTCGACGGCGCGCGCCGTGGCACCATGGAAGGCCTCGCCGAGTGGACGGTGTGGGCCGACAAAGTGCTGGTGTTCTGACCCGCGACCGGGAATCTCGCTCGCCGGCGCGCGATCTGCGCTCCCGCGGTATGTCCAGCTCGCCGCTCTCGAGAGGCGTGCCCGCTGTCGGTCGAGGTGCCTCGCGCCAGGGAATCACCCCCGCTCCGCTCGCCCCGCGAACACGTAGGCGAGCACACGCGGACCCTTGACGTAACCGGCCGACGCTTCGCTCATCCGGAAACCCGCAGCGGCGATGAGCGCGTCCATCTTGCGGTCCATGTTGCAGCCGCCGGAGAGCGGCCGCCAGTACCGGTTCAGCCGGCGCTGCCAGCGCTGCACCGCCGGCTCGGGCGCGAGTCCGTGCTCGGCGTAGAGCAGGGTGCCGTCTGCGCGCAGCACGCGGCGCATCTCATTGAGCGCCGCCCCTGGATCTGGCACCGAACAGAGCGTGAAGGTGCACACCACGGTGTCGACCGACCGATCGGCGAGCGGGATTGCCTCGGCCGACCGCTCGAGGAACTCGACCGGGAACTCCCCCGCACGCGAGCGTTTGCGCGCCAGCGCGAGCAGCCGTGCCGAGGGATCGAGTCCGTAGAGCCGCTCGACCGCCGGCCCGTAGTGGGGCAGGTTGAGCCCCGAGCCGATGCCGATCTCGAGCACCTGCCCGCGCGCCTGCGGCACGAGCTCGGCGCGGAAGCGCGTCGCCTCGCGGTTGCGCATTGCGAGGTCGATCAGCGGTGGCAGGATCCAGCGCGCGTAGAAGCTCGTCGGCATGCGTCTCGCGCCTCTGGAGGGGGCTATTTCGACTGAACATCGGCGTCGCGCCGGCGCAGTCGCGAGCGGACGACGTGGACGGCGATCGGAATCGCGGTGAGCAGCCCGAGCGCCAGCACCGTGAGCACAACGCGATCGGCTTCGTCGGCCGCGAGCTCGGTGCCGAGGTGCGCAAGCAGGAAGCTCGCCGGCAGGACTCCGGCCAGCGTCGCAAGGGCGAAGCGCCACGCAGCGAGTGGCGTGAGCCCCGCCGCGTAGCTCACCACGTCGAACGAGAGGAACGGCAGCAGTCGCGACACGAAGACGATGACCATCAGCGCGTTCTGCGAGCCCAGCAGCGGCAGCGTCTGGCCGTACGCCAGCGCCCGCGGCAGCAGCGCGACGCCGAAGAAGCGCGCGATGCCGAAGGCGGCAAGCGCGCCGGCTTCCGCGCCGGCGAGCACGTACAGCGTGCCCCACGTATGTCCGTACACGGCCCCCGCAGCGAGCGCGATCGGCGCGCTCGGAATCGGGTTGACGACAATCGCCGTCGCCATCAGGCCGACAACCGCGAGCGGCCCGATCGCGCCGAGCGCGCGCACGCGTTCGCGCAGTCCGGCAGGATCGGCGAGGAGTGCCAGGGCACCCGTCTCGGACAGCGCCCAGTACCCCGCGATCAGTCCGCCGAGCACGGCCGCGCCCGCGGCGAGGCGCCAGCCGACGTGCCGTGCGCGGATTCCCTGATCGCTCATGCCCGCTAGCGCGTACTGCATGACGGATCGCTCTCGATAGTAGCGCGGACACGCGTTCTGCGCGTTCGGTCGCGCGTAGCCGCCCGCGCATCTGCCGGTCGACGCAGTCGAGTCGGCGACCGTTCGTGCCCGCCAAGGAGCACGCCCCGCCCGCGAGCCGCGATCTGTCGGTGCGTGCGGCGGAGCGCTGCTCTTCGTGAGCACAGCGTGCCGGGCGGGAGAATGGCGGCGCGGGGGCATCCCGCGCCGGCGCCGCCGTGATCCCTCAGGCGCGCGCGGCGTCGAACTCCTCGAAGATCCCGATCTTGCGCTGCAAGGGGGCGTCGTCGACCTGGATCAGGCACGCCGGCCGCGTGCCCGAGCCGTTGCGGTGGCGCACCTTGGCGTGGTTGGGAATCGCCACCAGGTCATTCTCGCTCCAGGCGACGGTCTGCCCGTCGATCTCGCTCTCGCCCTCGCCTTCGATCACCACGAACCCCGCGCTCGTCGAGCGCCGCGGCGGTGCCAGGGTCTCGCCCGGGCGCAGCATCAGCGCCGAGAAGCCGAGCACCGGCATGCAGGGTTCCCCGGTCTCCGGGTTGACGTACGCGATGTGGACCGGCTCGTCGCGCCCGGCCTGGGCGGCGAAATCGGCGAGCGCCGCGCGCACCGCGGCCCAGGGATAGCGCAGCTGCGGATAGGCGTTCCCGGTGCGCTGCAGCCGCTCGTATGGCAGCAGGCCCGCGCCGCGGTAGCGCCATTGCGATGCGTCGGGCCGGTCGCTCGTGCTCTGCTCCCGACCCGGAACGCAATACGCCGCGTCCAGCCGCATCACGGTGGGCGCGTCGAGCGCGTCCACCCAGACCATCGGCTTGCTGCCGTGGTGCTCGTGCTGGTGCCAGTGCTGCGCCGGCGTCAGGATCAGGTCGCCACGCGCCATCGGGCAGCGCTCGCCCTGGACGATCGTGAAGCCGCCCTCGCCCTCGACCACGATGCGCACCGCGCTCGGGCTGTGGCGATGGTTGGGTGCGGTCTCTCCGGGCAGCACGAGCTGCAGGCCGAAGAAGATCGAGGCGGTGGCGAACGGCTCGGGGGCGAGCCCCGGGTTGCCGAGCATCAGCACGCGGCGCTCGGCCTTCTCGATCGGCGTCAGCTCGCCGGCGCGCAGCATCAGCGGCCGCATCTCCCGGTAGCGCCAGATGTGCGGCCGCGCGCGCCGTTCCGGCATGCCGAAGGGAATGATCCCGCGGATGCTCGGCCAGAGCGGCGTTGCGTTGTGCCTTGCCAGCTCGTCGCGGTAGTCGGCCGGCAGCTCGTCGATCGTGCCCAGGACCTTGCCCATGAACCCCCCTTTTGCGCGTTACGCAGCGAAACGCACGTGCGTCGCTTCTCCGTACGCGAACAAGACTATGCGAGCCAGGCCGCAGCTCTCATCGCATTTCGCGATCGAGGCGATCGCCGCGACCGATATCGGGCTTTGCGCCGCGCCGGCGGAGCGCCGCCACCGCGTCCCTCACCAGGCCCCGGAGCCAGCGAAGACCGGCGTCGGTCTCCCGGCGCTCGTGCCAGTGGCTCCTGACCTCGAACGAGGGAAGCGGAAAAGGCAGGTCGAGCACGCGCAGGTCGAGGAAGCGTGAAAACCACTCCGCGATCGTCCGGGGCAGGATGACCACCAGATCCGAGTTGGCGATCAGGATCGGGATGACGACGAAGTGCGGCACCTCCGCGGCGACGTGCCGCCGGATGCCGGCCCGTTCGAGCGTCTCGACGATCGCGCGATGGGCGTTGTTCATCGAGGTGAACGAGGCATGGCGAAGTTTGGCAAACGCTTCGCGGGTCAGCTTCCGGCGCAGCACGGGATGGGTATCGCGAACGATGCAGACGTACGTCTCCTCCAGGAGCGGCTCGTGGCGAAATCCCGTCTCGAGATTCGGCAGGACGCCGACCGCGAGGTCGATCTGCCCGTGCGCCAGCGCCTGCGGCAGCTCCTCCAGGCGCAGCTCGGGCACCACCAGCGAGACGTGCGGCGCCCGTCGCCGGACCTCCCCAGCATCTGCGGCAGAAGCGCCGCTTCTCCGAGATCGTTCATGAAGATCCTGAACGTGCGACCGGAGGTCGCAGCATCGAAGCGCGCGCCCAGGCTCACCGCATGGTGGAGCTGCAGCAGCACGTCTCGAATCACCGGCTCCAATTCCTCGGCCCGGCTGGTCGGCGCCACGCCGTGGGAAAGCCGGACGAAGAGCGGATCCTGGAAAACCCGGCGCAACCGCTGCAGCGCCCCGCTCATCGCGGACTGGCTCAGGCCGATCTCCTGGCCCGCCACCGTCACGTTGCCGTGCTTGTAGATCGCCGCAAACGCCAGCAGGAGATTGAGGTCGATCGACCGCAGATTGACCGGGAGACGCGCGCCGATCGGGGATGTCATCGTCGAAGCCTCCGGGGGGGCGTCTCATGCCTGTCCGGCCGCGAGGGCGAAGTACAGGTGTGCCAGGTCCTCGCGCCGCGCGATGCGCGCGGTCGAGTCGTGCAGCGCGATACGTCCCTTGATGAGCACATACGCGCGGCTTGCCATCGGCAGCGCGACGTCGAGCTTCTGCTCCACGATGAGCAGCGTCACACCCGCTTCGCGCAGCCGCTCGAGCGCGCGCCGGATCTCGGCCGCCACCAGCGGCGCGAGCCCGAGGAAGGGCTCGTCGAGCAGCAGCAGCCGCGGCGCGCTCATCAGCGCGCGGCCGATTGCGAGCATCTGCTGCTCGCCGCCGGAGAGCGTGCCCGCGGCCTGGGTGCGGCGCTCGGCGAGGCGCGGAAACAGCCGGTAGACGAACTCGAATCGCTCGGCGAGCGCGCCGTGTCCGCCGCGCAGCCGGACCGCGCCGAGGCGCAGGTTGTCCTCGATGCTGAACGGCGCGAACACCAGGCGTCCCTCCGGCACGAGCGCGACGCCGCACCGGACGATCTCGTGGCTGCGCAGCCGTCCGAGATCGCTGCCGTCGAAGACGAACTCGCCCGCGCGGCACGCAATCGTGCCGGTGATCGCCGCCATCAGGGTGGACTTGCCGGCTCCGTTCGGGCCGAGCAGCGCGACGCATTCCCCGGTCTCGACCGCGAGGTCGATCTCCTGCACCATCGGGGCGGCGCCGTAGCCCGCGCTTACGTCCCTCAGCCGCAGCATGCGCGCGATCCGTTCAATGCGCCCGTTCGACCAGCGCGGTCGGGTCGCCGAGATAGGCGTCGATCACCGCCGGGTGGCCGCGGATCTCGTCGGCCGTGCCCTCGGCGATCTTGGCGCCGAAGTTGAGCACGACCACGCGCTCGGCGAGCGGCAGCAGGAAATGCATGTCGTGCTCGATCAGCAGCACCGCGATGCCGCGTGCCGCGATGCGGACCAGGATCGCGGCCAGCCGCTCCAGCTCCGCCGGCGCGAGCCCCGCGGCCGGTTCGTCGAGCATGACCAGGCGCGGTTCGCCCGCCAGCGCGCGCGCAATCTCGAGCAGCCGTCCCTGTCCGAAGGAGAGCGTCGCGACGTCGGCCGCGCGCCGGTCGCCGAGCCCCACGAATTCGACGATCTCCTCCGCGCGGCGCCGCATGGCGCGCTCTTCGTCGCGCGCGTGCGGCAGGCCGCCGACGATTGACCACAGGCCGCAGCGGAATCTGGCGTGCGCGCCGACCATGACGTTGTCGACGACGGTCATGCCGGGAAACGGCCGGTTGTGCTGGAACGTGCGCATCACGCCGCGCCGCGCGATTTCGTGCGGCGCAAGGCCGCCGATCGGCTCCCCCGCGAGTCGGATCTCGCCCGCGTCCGCGCGGCGGCTGCCCGCGACCAGGTCGAAGGTCGTGCTCTTGCCCGCGCCGTTGGGACCGATGAGGCCGAGGATCTCGCCCTCGTGCAGCGCGAAGTCCAGCCCGGCGACGGCGGTGAGGCCGCCGAAGCGCTTGGTCAGGCCGCGCACCTCAAGCAATGCGTCGGCGCAGCGCATCGTACATTCCGATCAGGCCGCGCGGTTGCAGCAGGATCACGCCCAGCACCAGCAAGCCGAACACCAGCGCGTGATGATGTCCGATCAGGGGCGAAAGCACGAACGGAAGCAGGTAGAGCAGCACCGCCCCGACGACGGCGCCCGCCTGACGACCGGCCCCGCCGATGATGATCATGAACAGCAGCAGAAACGCGTTTTCCAGCCCGAAGATCGGCGGGTTGACGGTGTTGTCGACGAAGGCGTACACCATCCCGGCGAGCGCGGCGAGCGCGCTGGTCAGCGTGAAGACGATCATCTTGGTGCGCGCCACGTTCACGCCCATGGCGGCGGCGGCCTCGGGGTTGTCGCGCACCGCGCGGCAGGCGCGGCCGAACCAGGATCGATCCAGACGCGCGAGCAGCGCCATGGTGCCCAGCATCAGCAGCACGATCACCGCGGTGTACCATGCGCCGCTGATGCGCGCTCCCAGGATCTCCGGCAGCCGGTAGTTGCTCAGCCCGCCGGTCCCGCCCGTCATCGCGCCGCCCTCGTTCAGCGCCACGACGAAGAGCTGCGCGAAGGCGAGCGTGGCGAGCGCAAGGTAGAAGCCCTCCAGCCGCGTCGACGGAATCGCCACCGCGAGCGCGAGCGCGACGCACAGAACGACCCCCGCCAGCGCAGCGAGCGGCAGCGGCAGTCCGGCCTGGAAGGTCAGAATGACGATCGAATAGGCACCGATGCCGTAGAACGCGAAGTGCGAGAACGCGATCTGCCCCGAGATCCCGAATAGGAAGTTGTACCCGAGCGCGAGGGTGATCCACAGCAGCAGCTTGCGGTATACGTCGTTGTAGTAGCTGGTGAGGAAGAAAGCCGCGCCCGACAGCAGGATCGCCGCCGCCAGCCAGCGCGCGAGCGAACTCACGCGCGCGCCTCCCTGGCGCGCAGCAGGCCGGTCGGGCGCACGAGCAGGAATACCATCAGCAGCGCGAGCGGCACCCCCTGCGCGTAGCCCGACGGCAGCGGCGCGTAACGCACCGTGAGCTGCTCGGCGAACGCGAGCAGCAGTCCGCCGAGCAGCGCCCCCTCGACGCGGCCGACGCCGCCGATCACCAGCGCGGTGAACCCCTGGATGGCGAGCGGCACCCCCATCAGGAAGTGCGCCGAGATGTTCGGGCCGACGAGCAGCCCAGCGAGCCCCGCGATGCCCGCTCCGGCGGCGAACGACAGCGCCGCGACGCGCCGCAGGTTGATTCCCACCAGCGCTGCGGCGCGGCGGTGGATCGCCACCGCCTCGAAGCACTTGCCGGCGACCGTGCGCTCGAAGAAGTGCCACGCCAGCGCGAACACCGCGACCGTCGTCGCGATGATGAAGAAGCTCTGGTAGGAGCCGGCGAGCGGCCCGAGCTCAAGCCGCCCGAAGCCGAACGGATACGGCACCGCGTACGGATCCGGCCCGAACACGAGCGAGACCGTTTCGCGCACCACCACCAGCATCCCGAGCAGCGCCAGGATCGGCGCGAGGACCGGCACACCCGCCTCGACCAGCGGCCGCACGGCCACGCGCTCGGTCGCCCAGCCCAGAAGCAGCATGAAGCCGAGCACCGCGGCCATGCCGAGGGCGTACGGAAGCTCGATGCGCGAGATCAGCAGCATGGCGCCGAACGCGCCCACCATCGCCCACTCGCCGACGGCAAAGTTGATGATGCCGGTGGGCCGGATCATCAGGAGGTAGGAGAGCGCGAGCAGCGCGTAGACGCAGCCCGAGGCGCCCGCGCTCACGGCGAGCTCGAGGAAATCTCGCATCGCGCGCGGGCGGCGCTAGCGGGTGCCGGTGTGCACCACGCGTCCCTGCCGGTCGCCCTCGTATATCCGCACCACCATGCCGTTCGGGTCGAAGCCGGTGCGCTTGCCCGGCGCGAACGCGTACTTCATGCCCTTCGCGCCCATGACGCCGGCAAAGCCGCTCGTCGCCTGCATCGCGGCGCGGATCTTCTCCTTGTCGAGTGAACCGGCGCGGCCGATGGCATCGGCCACCAGCATGATGCCGTCGTACCCGTAGCCGTGCAGGTTGAACGGCGGCTTGCCCTTCGCCTTCGTGTAGGCGGCGACGAATTGCTTCACCTCCGGCTTGTCCGGGTCGTACGCGTCGACGAACGTGATGCCGTCGAGCAGGCCCTTGGCGACCGTCATGTACTGCGGTACCGACAGGTTGTACGAGGAGTGGATCGGGAATCGCACGCCGAGCTGGTGATAGGCCTTGAGGATCAGCACGTTCTCCGGCGTCAGCACCCCCGCCATGAACATCGCATCCGGTTTGGCCTGCCGGATCTTCTGCATCTGCGGCTCGGCCGTGGTCGAGCCGCGCGGCATCACTTCCTCGACCGCCACCTCGATGCCGGACTTCTCGAGACCCGCGCGGAAGAACTTCGCGAGCAGCTGGCCGAGGTCGGAGTTGTCGCTGATCAGCGCGACCCGCTTCAGCTTCTTGGCGCGCGCATGCGAAAGCAGCGTCGCGATCTGGATCGAGCCGAGCGGCCCGGTCTGCCAGAAATGGGGGTTGTCGAGCTTCGTGGTCAGCGTGTCGCCCGAGTTCGACGGCGTCATCTGCGGCGTCTTCGTCTCCATCGTCACGGTTTGCTGCTGCTGGGTGGCCGGCGTGACCGTCAGGGACAGGATGAACACCGCCCCCGCGTCGACGAGCTTGCGCGCCATCGCCGCCGAGATGTCCGGGCGTCCTTGGTCGTCCTCGACCAGCAGTTCGACCTTCTTGCCGAGCACGCCGCCCTTGCGGTTGAGCTCCTCGGCGCCGAACACCACCCCTTCGGTGATCGGCTCCGCGTACGGCTTGGCTACGCCGACCCTGTCGGTAATGACGCCGATCTTGACCGTCTCCTGCGCGAACGCGCCGGTGGCGAAGCAACCGGCGAGCGCCAAGGCGCCTGCGAAATGACCGAACCGACCCATGACTCCGTCCTCCTCCTCGCGAAGTGTCAGTTCAAGAGCCCCTGCCTGCCCATCCAGTCGAGGCACAGTCCAACTGCCTGCCCGAGCAGCTCGGGCTGTCCCTGGTAGTAATGCGTCGCGCTTTTCACGACGTGCATCTCCTTGTCGCTGCTGGCGGCGCTGTCGTAGATGATGCGCGCGTGCGGCTGCGGCACGGCGTCGTCGGCGGAGTTCTCGATCACGAGCAGCGGCACCGAGATCGACGCGGCGCAGCGCGGCCCGTGCGCATTCGTGTCCTCGGGCGACCACTGCGACAACCATGCCCGCAGCGTGCAGAAGCGCGCGACACCGACCGGCCCGGTGTTCGCGGTCTCCGGCGGCCCGAGGTAGCACCAGCCCGGCTTCCGGTCGTTGGGATCGATGGCCGGATCCATGAAGCGCAGGTCGGCCATGGTGCGATGGGTGACGAAGCCGCGCTCCATTTCGCCGCCGCCCTTGTGCCGCAGCCGGTCGAGTGTTTCCTTGACCCACGCGGTGCGCCGCCGCACGCGCGCGAGCTGCGCGGCGCGGTAGCGGGCGATGAACTCTTCCGCATACGGCGGCCGGTTGGGGCAGCGGGGGTCGTAGATGTCGAGCTCGAGCTCGCGCCGGTCCGGATCGGACTCGTCGACGACCGACGGGTCGATCCACTCGGCGAGCAGCAGCGCGCGCGACAGGTGCGCCGCCTGGAAAAATCATCGCGTCGGCCGGTACCAGGTCGGCCGCCTTCAGGTCGAACGGATCGCCGGCGGGCGTGTGCGTGACGGTGGGGGCGCGCGCCTGCGACTGGTAGAAGAGCGCGAGCGACCCGCCTCCCCGACCAGCCGCAGAGCACGACCTTCTCGTAGCCCCAGATCTCCTTCGCGTGCCGGATGTACGCGCCGAGATCGGCCGCCACCTTCTCCATGATGAGCGGCGCATCGTTCTTCATGAAGCGGCTGCCGGCGCAGAGCACGTGCACCCCGGCCCGCGCCATCGCCCGCGGCACCGGCATGAGCTGCAGCGTGGTCGCGGGGTGCATGTACACGACGAGCGTCTTCGACGGTTTGCCCTCGGGACGAATCGCAGCCCTTCCAGGTTCACCATGCCCTGGGAGCCCGCGAAGCCGTAGACCTCGGTGAACTGGGCGCGCTCCGGGAACTGCAGGTGGACCCATTCGGGCGCGACCTCGAACTCGGTCACTTAAGGCTCGCCATCGCGCCCGTGTGCACCCAGGCGGCATGCTTCGGTGCGCGCTTGGTGCGGTTCCATTCGGCCTGCATCGCGTCGCGCACCTCGACGAGCCGCTTGATCATCTCGGGCGTCGTGGTGTCGACGGCGAGCTCCAGCCGGTGCCCGTTCGGGTCGAAGAAGTAGATCGACTTGCAGATGGTGTGATCGATCGGCCCGAGCACGTCGACGCCCTTCGCCTCGAGCTTCGCCTTGTAAGCCAGCATCGTCTTCTCGTCGGGCACCCGCAGCGCGAGGTGCTGCGTCCACTTCGGCGTGTTCTCGTCGCGGCCCATCGGCGGCGAGTTGGGCAGCTCGAAGAACGCGATGAAGCTGCCGTCGTCCATGCGGAAGAAGATGTGCATGTAAGGCGAGTCCTCGCCCGTGCTCGGCACGCGGTCCTCGGCGACGGCCATCGTGTACTCCAAACCCAGCACGCCGGTGTAGAAATCGACGGTCTGCTGGGCGTCCTTGCAGCGGTACGCCACGTGGTGCAGCGACTTGATGTCCATGGTCGGGCTCCTCTCTCCATTGTTGGCGTTGCGAGCGGCTAATTTACTCCGGTCCGCAGAACGTGGGTTCGCGGAGTCGGCTGGGCGGAACGAATCTCATTTTGCAGCCGGATGCCGGAAGGCGGTCCGGATGGTCGCGTCCCGCGGGGATAATTGCGCGCGGGGCGGTGCGGCACGCCGCCAAGGAGGGCACCATGAAGGAAGCGGGATTCATGTACGTCGTCAGGTTCTGGGTCGCGCCGCAGGCGCGGGGCGCTGTCATGGGCTGGCTCGAAGGCGGGCACGTCGCGGAGGTCGTCGGCCAGCCCGGCTTTCTCTGGTGCCGGCAGCTCGACCTCGGTGAACGCGACGAACGCGGCTGGGCGGCGTACGCGATGATCTACGGCATCGAGTCGGGCGCCGCGTTCGACGCGTACCGCGCCGATGCGGCGCTCGCGGAGAAGTTCGCCGCGGAGCGCGAGCCTTTCGCGCGGCAATTGCGCATGGAGCGCTGGGGCGGCAGCGTCGTGCTGGCGGTCGACCGGCCTCGATGAGGATGGCGCGGCGGGCGTGCCCGCGACGCCACGCCGCGCAGGGCCGCGCGGCATCGGCGACGTAGTCTGCCGCCCCCGACGGCAGGAACGGCCGACATTCCCCGACCCCGGAAGGCTGCCGATGCCTGCCAGCGGCGCATGGGCTACGATCGCCCCGCGGACGGTACCATGCGGCGCGTCCCGCCCCCGCACGGTGCGCGGATTCCCCTGTCGCGGCGTCCGGATCGATGCCGCCGGTCTCCCGCTTCCCGTATGCTTGCGCCCTCTTCGACGGACGCCGCCGCACATGGCCGATACCGCATCGACGCTGGAATCGCTGGTGGTGCGGCTGAGCGACGCGCCGCCCGAAGGCGATGCCGCGGCGCTCGCGGCGCTGGTCGATTTCCTGCGGCCGGAGCGTCCCGAGCGCTCGGCGCAGGCGGTCGCACGGATCCAGGAACTCGTGCTTCTGCTCGAGGAGCGCCCGGAGCTGCGCGCGACGCTGCGCAGCCGCCTGCTGCGGCTCGTCGCCGCGCGGCGCCAGGTGCACCTGTACGCCGACAGCGGCATCTTCGCCAACGAGAGCTTCGGTGCCGGGCTGCGCCGGCGCCTCGGCAACGCGATCCTGCCGCGGGCGGTGAACGACAAGTACCTGCGCGACCTGATCGGCGCGGCGTTCTGGAAGCGCGGCGACCACATCTGGGTGCGGCGCGTGCCGGAGGACACCTGGCTCGCCCTGCATCGTGCGATCACCGGCGAGGGCGAGTACGACGCCGCGGCGCTGCACACGATCCAGGGCGAACTCCTCGAGGCACTGCAGATCCTGTCCTACCGCATCGCCGCCACCGGGCTCGAGCCGGAGCTGGTGCGCCTCGATCCGTCGATCGAGGAGTTCGAGTCGCCGTTCCTCACCCAGAACCAGGAGACGATGCGCTGGATCGCGCTCTACCGTGCGTGGCTTGCCGGCGGCGCGCCGCCCGAGGACGACAAGCACATCGATGTCCTGTTCGGGCAGTGCGAGGAGATCATCGAGCGGGTGCGCCGGCGCGCGCAGCGCGAGGGCGCGAGCGTCAGCCTCACCTACCATCTGGTGCGGCTCGAGCAGATGATCGAGCGCACGCGCATGCTGCTCGCCCTGCTCGAGCCCGGGGAGGATGAGACCAAGCGCCGCCGGGCGGCGGCGCTCCTGCAGCAGGTGATCGCCGCCGAGAACACGCGCAACAGCCTGCGCGACTACGTCGCGCGCAATGTGGAGCTCCTCGCGCTGCAGGTCACCGAGCGCGGCGGGCGCGCCGGCGAGCACTACGTCACCACCGACTCCGGCGGCTACTTCCGCATGCTCGGCTCGGCGCTCGGCGCCGGCGCCGTCATCGCCGTCATGGCGATGATCAAGATCCTGCTGCTCGACCTTCGCCTGGCGCCGCTCGTCGAGACCGCCGCGGTGTGTCTCAACTACGGTGTCGGCTTCGTGCTCGTGCACATGCTCGGCTTCACGGTCGCGACCAAGCAGCCGGCGATGACCGCGCAGACGATCGCCGCCACCATCGACCGCAAGGCGGGCGGCCGGCAGGCGCTCGGACCGCTCGAGGACCTGTCGGTCGACGTGATGCGCAGCCAGTTCGTGGCGATCGTCGGCAACATGGCGATGGCGTTTCCGGTCGCGCTCGCGCTCGCCTGGGCGTGGTTCGCGGCAACCGAGGCGGCGGTCGCGGGTCCGGCGAAGGCGCGCCACCTGCTCGACGATCTGAGCCCCGTAACAAGCCTCGCGTTGCTGCATGCGGCGATCGCCGGCGTCTGGCTGTTCGTGTCCGGCCTGATCGCCGGCTACTTCGACAACCTCTGCGCCTACCGCCGGATCCCCGAGCGGCTGCGCGCGCTGCGCTGGCTGCGCCGTGCGCTCGGCGAGGCGCGCGCGGCGAGCTTCGCCGCCTACGTCGAGGAGCACCTCGGTGCGATCGCCGGCAACTTCTTCTTCGGCGTGCTGCTCGGCGTCACGCCGTTCGTGGGATTCCTCGTCGGACTGCCGCTCGACATCCGTCACGTCGCGTTCTCGACCGCCCATCTCGCCTTCGGTCTGGCGGACGCGGAGCAGACGCTGTCGGCGTCCGCGTTCGCGCTCTTGCTCGCCGGGCTGTACCTGATCGGCGTCGTGAATCTGCTGGTGAGCTTTGCCCTCGCGATCAACATGGCGCTGCGCGCGCGCGGCACCCGGCTGCGCGACGCGGGGCTGTTCGGGCGGCTGTGGCGGCGGTTCTTCCGCAGCCCGCTCGAGTTCTTCGTGCCGCGGCGGCGCGCCGCTGGCGCCTGAACCCGCCGCAACTCGAGGAGATCGGTCACGGCGCCGGCTGGCGCCGACCCTCTACAATTCCCGCGTGCACCGGTCCACATTCGGGGACTACGCGATCGCCGCCGCGCTTGCCGCGGCCGGTGCGCTGCTCGGAATGCTCTGCGTGTATGCCGGCACCGGGTGGCTCGACGGCTTCGGCGACCGCGACCTCTCGCGCTTGGCCGGGCGATTGCGGCGCGACCTGCCGTTCGCGCTCGCCGGAGCGGTCGCAGCCGGCGTCCTTCTGCACGGCTATCACGCCCGACTGATCGCGCGACCGGCTCCGGCGTGGACGGTGCTGGTGTCGCTGCCGCGCGCCTTCGCGCACTTCCCGGCGTTCGGCATGCTCGCGCTGTTCGGCTTCACTCTGGGCTTGGTCTGGGCGCTCGTGCTCACGCTCGCCGCGGCTGCGCGCCTGCGGCCGCGGCGCGTGCCCGCGGGCGAGGCGCCGAGCCAGCGGGCGCTGCTCGTCATCGCGTTCGGTGTGCCGATCTGGTTCATGACGTTCCCGCTCGATGCGACGGGCGCCGAAAGCGAGGGCAGCTATCCGAAGCCGTCGCCCGCCCTGCTTCAGGGGCAGATGCTTTGGCTGCTCCCTGGCTGCTCGCCGGCATCGTGCTCTTCACCGGCGCCGAGTCCGAGGATACCGGCGCGCGGATCGACCCGACGCTGCTCGCACTGTTGGCCGCGTACTGGATCGGCGACTACCTGATCGTCGCGATCCAGATCGCGCCGGCGCTGCGTGCGCGCTGGATGGCCGCGCGCTGGCGGGCGGCGGCGCGCGATGCGTGATCGGTAGCGGGTCGCCGGCGGCGCGCCGCGGGCGCCGCGTCCGGCGCCGGCGGGTAAGATGTCGGGTCCGCGTCTGGACGGAGGGAACACGACGATGGACCTCGAGTCGCTGGTCATTCACGGCGATGCGGACGGCGACGACGACCCGTCGATCGCGCCCGTGCTCCACCTCAGCTCGACCTACCGCGCCGCGAGCGCGCAAGCGTTCGCCGCCGAGGCGACCGCGGTGCGGCCGCAGCACTACTACGCGCGCTACGGCAACCCGACGCTCGCGCGCTGCGAGCGGCTGCTCGCCGGCCTCGAGCGCGCAGAGTCGGCGCTCCTGTTCGCCTCGGGGATGGGCGCCATCTCGACCACCGTCCTCGCACTGCTCGCCCAGGGCGACCACGTGGTGGCGCAGACCAGCCACTACATGAGCACCACGCGGCTGCTGACCGCGCTCCTGCCCAAGTGGGGCATCGGCGCGACGCTAGTCGATCAGACCGATACCGCCGCATTCGCCGGCGCATTGCGCCCCGAGACGCGGCTGGTAATCGTCGAGACGCCCTCGAATCCGACCCTCGCGTTGACCGACCTTGCGGCGGTCGCCGCGCTCGCGCGCGCGCAGGGCATCCTCACGCTTGCCGACAACACCTTCGCCTCGCCGGTCAACCAGCGCCCGCGCGAGCTCGGCATCGATCTGGTGGTGCACTCGGCGACGAAATATCTCGGCGGCCACAGCGATCTCGTCGCCGGCGCCCTCGCCGGCCCGCGGCCGCTCGTCGAGCGCGTCTGGGAGACCGCGATCGTGCTCGGCGCGTGCGCGAGCCCGTTCAACGCGTGGCTCCTCTTGCGCGGGCTGCGCACGCTGCCGCTGCGCGTCGCACGCAGCAACGCCACGGCGCTCGCGCTCGCGCGCCATCTCGCGTCGCACCCGGCGGTGGCGCGCGTGCACTACCCGGGGCTCGCGAGCCATCCGCAGCACGCGCTCGCCGCGCGCCAGATGCAGGGCTTCGGCGGGCTCATCGGTGTCGAGCTCGCCGGCGGCTACGCCGCCGCCCAGCGCTTCGTTGCCGCGCTGCGCCTCGCCGCGCAGGCGGTGAGCCTGGGCGGCGTCGAGACCCTCGCGGCGCACGCCGCATCGATGTGGGAGGGCTCGCTCACGCCCGCGGAGATCGCGCAGGCGGGCATCTCGCCTGCGCTGGTGCGCATCGCGGTCGGCCTCGAGGCGCCCGCCGACCTCATCGCCGACGTCGACCAGGCGCTCGCGCAGGCCGGCGGGTAGAGCCGCCTACACGCAGGCGAAGCCGAGCGCGAGCGCGGCGGGCCCCGCCTGCCCGAGCGCCGCCTGCAGCGCGTCGAGCTCCAAGTCAGCCGCCCCGCGAATCGCGCGCGAGCCGGCGCACGAGCTCCGCGCGCAGCCGCTGCGGGCTCGGCAGCGCCGCGAACGCGAGCCGGCCGTCGATGGCGATCGCCGGCGTCGCGACCACGCCGAGCGCGACTGCGTAATCGGTCTCGGCCAGCACGTCGACCTCGCGCCAGGTCGCGCGGTTTGCGCCTAGGGCCTCGACCACCGTCTTGAGCGGTCCGCGCGCCCGCGCGCACCGGGTGCATCCGGGCGCGGAGAAGATCTCGACCGCGATCGTCATTGCGCGGCTACCGATGTCCGTCCGGCGGCCAGGTGATGAACGGCATGTTCACCACCACGCCGGGCTGCTTGATCTCGATCTCGCCGCGCGCGAGCGCCTCGGCCACCTCGGCGGCGCTCTTGAGCTCTCGCGCGCCGCCGGGCTTCATCCACGACACGAGCCGGACCGTGCGCAGCGGGCGGTACCCGCGGAGCCGGGCGGTTGGTCGAACACGTCGGGCTGGAACTTGAACGGGCCGCCGCCCGCGACGCCGTTGGTGAAGACGTAGACGTTCGCGAGCAGCTCGGGCGGCGCCTTGGCGAGCGCCGGGACCACGAGCACCGGCGACCCCTTCATGGTGGTGAGCAGTTTCGCCACCTCCGGGTCGGAGGCCTCGGTGTGGATGAAGCGGATGCGCGCGCCGTCGAGGAAGCCGTCGACCGGCGGCACGACGAAGCCCGCCTGCTCGCGCGCGGCGAGCACGAACGCCCCGATTGCCGCCGCGACGAGCGTGGTGACGAGGAGGTTCCTGAGCAGATTACCCTTCATCGCGGTTGCCTCCGGTACGAATCCCATCATCGCTTCGCCTCCTCGAGCCGCTCCGCGGCGACCTCGAACCCGCGCGCGACGATCGCCTCGCGGATGCCGTCCGGGTCGGCGCGCTGCGGCCGGTAACGAATGGTGACCCGCTTCTCCTCCGGTGCGCCGGCGACCTCCTCCACCCCGTCGAGCGCGCGCACCGCCTCGGCGATCGAGCGCACGCAGTGCTCGCAGTGCATGTTGGCGACGGTGTAGGTGACCGCCGCGCGTGCCGGAGCGCGGCTGCGCCGCGCCGGGATGAGCTTCCCGCCGAACGAGTTCGCGAGCACCGTGGTCACGCTCGCCGCCATGGCGATCATCGCCCACACCGGGTGGACGAGGCCGGTGGCGGCGAGCGGCACGCCGACGCCGTTGAACGCAAGCGCGAGCGCGAGGTTCTGCACCGTCTTGCGGTAGGAGGCGCGCCCGATCGCGATCGCGTCGGCCACCGTGCCGAGCCGCTGGCCGACGAGCACGATGTCGGCCGACTCGATCGCGATGTCGGTGCCGGCGCCGATCGCGATGCCGACGTCGGCCTGCATGAGCGCCGGCGCGTCGTTGATGCCGTCGCCCACCATCGCGACGCGGTGCCCGTCGCGCTGCAACTCGCGCACGGCGCGCGCCTTGTCCTGCGGCAGCACCTCGGCGCGGAAGTCCGCGATGCCGAGCGCGTGCGCCACCGCGGCCGCGGTGCGGCGGTTGTCGCCGGTGAGCATCACCGGCACGATGCCGGCGCCCGCGAGCCGCCGCAGCGCGTCGCGGGCGTCGGGCTTCACCGGGTCGGCGATGGCGACGAGCGCCGCGGGCCGCGCATCGACCGCGACCGCGACCACCGTGCGGCCTTCCGACTGCAAGAGCTCGATCGCCTCTCGCGCGCGCGCGAGATCGGCGCCTTCGGCCGCGACGAAGGCGGGGCTGCCGACGACCACGCGGCGCCCTTCGACCGCGGCGGCGACGCCGCGGCCGGGCGTCGCGCCAAAGCCGCTCGCCGCGGGCAGCGCAAGCCCGCGCGCCTCGGCGACGGCGACGATCGCGCGCGCGAGCGGGTGCTCCGAGGCGTGCTCGGCCGCCGCCGCGAGTCGCAACGCCTGGTCCTCGCCGTCCGCGCCGAGCGGCACCACCTCGACCACCTCCGGGTGGCCGGCGGTGAGCGTTCCGGTCTTGTCGAACAGGATCCGGCGCACGTCCTTCAGGACCTGGAACGCCTCGCCCGAGCGCATCAGGATGCCGCGCTCGGCGGCCATGCCGCCGCCGCGGATCATCGCGAGCGGGGTGGCCATCCCGAGCGCGCAGGGGTAGCCCATCACGAACACCGCGAGCGCGGCGAAGATCGCGCGCGTCCAGTCGGGCGTCCCGGTCATCCACCACGCGCCGACGGTCCAGACGAGGAGCGCGGCGGCGGCGAACCCGATCACCGCCGGCACGTAGACCTGCAGAACGCGATCGACGAGCGCGAGGAGCCCGGGCTTGAGCGCGCGCGCCTCCTCGACCTGGCGCGCGATCTGGCTGAGGAAGCTCTCCTTGCCGACCTTGGTGACGCGCACGAGCAGCGTCCCGTACTGGTTGATCGCCCCGCCGATGACCGCATCGCCGGGCGCCTTCTCGGCGGGGATCGACTCCCCGGTGACGAGGCGCTCGTCCACCGCCGAGACGCCCTCGACCACCACGCCGTCGACCGGAATCGACTCGCCGGGCCGCGCGCGCACGTGCTCGCCGACCGCCACCTCGGCGACGGGGACCTCCGCCTCGCGAGCGCCGCGCACCACGCGGGCGGTCGCGGGCGCGAGCGCGAGGAGCTTGCGCACCGCCTCCGAGGCGCGCGTTCGCACCAGGAGCGACACCCAGCTCGACAGGAGGTGGTAGGTGGTGACGAACGCCGCCACGCCGAAGAAGTCCGGCGCCGGGAACTCGGCGTAGACGTAGCCGAGGAAGCCGCCGGCGATCCCGGAAAGCGCGCCGAGCTCGAGCAGCACGTGCTGGTTGAGGATCCCGCGGCGCAGGCTCGCCCAGGCCATCGTCAGGATGTGCCAGCCGGGCCCGAACACCGTCGCGAGCGCGAGGCTCGGTGCGAGCCAGTACATCGCCGCCATGCCGCGCGGCGGCAGCGCCTCGAGCCACATCAGCGCCATCGCGCCGAGCGAGACCGCGGAGAGCAGGGCGGCGAAGAGCAGGTTCTCGCGCGCGAGCGCGAGCTCGGCGGCCTGCTCCTCGAAGGCGCGCACCCGGTCCGGGTCGCGGATCGTGTAGCCGAGCTCGCGCAGGGTGCGCCGGATGGCGTCCGCCGAAACGCTGTCCGGGTCGAACGCGACGAGCGTCTCCTCGTGCGCGAGGTTGACGTTCACGCTGCTCACGCCGCGCATGCGTCCGAGCGCCTTCTCGATGCTCGCGACGCAGAACGAGCAGGCCATCCCGCCGACCTTAAGCTGCAGGTGCTCGGCGTTCATCTTCAGGTTTCGATCGGCACGGTGACAAACAGCCCGAACCACGCGGACCACAGCCCGAGCGCGATGAAGACGACGCCGGTCAGCGCGGGCATGCGGCCGGAGAGCCCGGCGAGGCGGTCGAGCGCGCGCCGCGCCGGCGCGAAGAGCACCGCGACGACGAGCGGGGCGGAGAGCGCGAGCCCGAAGAGCCCGAGCGTCGCAAAGCCCATGGCGTAGGCCGCTCCGCCGGCGCCCGCCGCGGCCGCAGCGCCGAGCAGCGCGGCGAGGAGCGGCGCGGCGCACGCCGGCAGGTTGAGCCCGAAGACGACGCCGAGCGCGGCCGAGCCGCGCAGCGCCGGCACCGCGGCGAGCCGCGGGCCGATCGAGCGCATGAGCACGTCGGCGCGCCCGGCGAGATAGAGGAGGCCGATCGCGACGTAGACGAGCCCGAGCGCGAGCCACGCGCCCTTCTGCACGCCGAGGAAGGCGCGCCCGAGCGCCACCGCTGCGATGCCGAGGAGCCCGATGAAGAGCCCGCGCGCGAGCGTGAACACCGTCACCTGCGCGAGCTTCCCGGCCGCCGAGCGGCCCTCCATCGCCTTGATGAAGATGAGCGTCGAGCCGATCGAGCACGGTTCGATGAAGCCGAATAGCCCCAGGCCGATCGGCAGGAGCATGCTCGCCGTGAGCCCGCTCATGCCGGTCGTCCGGCGGCGCGGAGGCCGGGCGGCGCAGCGGTGCGCTGCGCCGGGAGCGCGGCGCTCGCATCGAACGCGGCGAGGATCGGGCAGGCCTCCAGCGGCGCGTCGCCCGCGTTGCAGCGCTCGACGAGCGCGGTGAGCGCCTCCGACATCGCCTTCAGGGCGAGGATCTTGCGCTCGATCGCGAGCTTCTTCTCGACCGCGACGCCGCGGACGTCCTCACAGCAGGCGCCGGCACGCGCGCGCAGCTCGAGCAGCGCGCGGATCTCGGCGAGCGCGAACCCGCACTGCTGCGCCTGGCGGATGAAGCGGATGCGCCGCGCGGCCTCCGCGTCGTACAGCCGGTAGCCGGCGCGGGTCTTGCGCGCCGGCTGCAGCAACCCCTCGCGCTGGTAAAGCGCACCGCGTCCACGCTCACCGCCGCGGCGGCGGCGAGCTTGCCGATCGTCACGTTCATGGGAGCCTCCGTAGCGGCGTACGGCACACTGTAAACCCTGGAGTGGGGTCCACGGTCAAGTCCGACCCCGGCGCGACGCCGTCTTGCGCCCGGTAGGCTGCCGGTCGCACGCCTTCGGGGCGAACGCAGTGCTTGCGCCGGTTCGTCCGGGCGCCGGCTGCCGAGCGCTGTGCTACAAAGCGTGCCATGCGGCATCTCATCGCCGTTTCCGCGCTCTGTGCGGCCCTCGCCAGCTGCGCGGGCGGCGCGGACCTCGCCGTTGCGCCGCCCGAGTCGTTCACGCTGACCTACCCCTACGGGATCGGGGAGGGGTTTCATTTCCCGACTTCCGCGCGGTGGCCGAGCGCGCCGCGGCGAGCTACGTCCGGGTGGGGATCTCGGGTGCGGACGAGCGGTTCTCGGCGAGCCAGGAGGGTGGGACGCGCGAGGACATCGTCAACGCCGCCAGCGGCGTCATCGTCGATGCGGACGGCCACGTGATCACCGCCGCGCACATCGCGATGTCGACCGGACTGCGCGCCGAGGTCGTCACCGCCGACGGACGCCGCCGCCCGGCGCGGATCCTGCGGGTCGACCCCGAGCGCGAGCTCGCACTGCTCCGGATGACGCCGTTCCCCGGCATGCGGCCCGCCCGCTTTGCCGACAGCGCCCGCCTGCGGCCGGGCGAGCCCGCGCTCGCGATCGGCGCCCCGGGCAACCGGCCCGGCGTGGTAAGCGTCGGGGCGATCCGCGTGCCGCGGATGGAGAAGCGCATCGCCTATTCGCCATACGGCTTCGACAACGCGATCGCGCTCGCGATGGAGATCGAGCCCGGACATTCCGGCGGGCCCATCGTCGACCGGCACGGTCGGCTGATCGGCAAGGTGGCCGGCTTTGCGCTGGGCGACGTGAGCGCGCCTCGCTACGTGTCGCCGCGCGTCGGCTTCGGCGTCCCAGCGAACGACATCGCGGCCTACCTGCGCGACGCGATGACCGGCCGCCAGTGCGCGTCGGCTGCGGTGGCGGCACCCGAGTCTTGCGCGGGGGCTCCCGCGGCACCGGGCGCGCGGTCTGCTCATCCCGGCCGGTCGTCGAGGCGCGGGCGGGTGAGGATCGGCCAGTGGCGCGCGAAGTACAGCGCGAACGAGGCCGACCTCCTCCTGCCGCCGCTCGTCGAAACCGCCGCGGTGTGCCTCAACTACGGCGTCGGCTTCGTGCCGGTGCACATGCTCCGCTTCACTATCGCGACAAAGCAGCCGGCGATGACCGCGCAGACCATCGCCGCCACGATCGAGCGCAAGGAAGGCGGACAGCGCGCGCTCGGCCGGATCGAGGATCTCGCGGTCGACGTGATGCGCAGCCAGTTCGTCGCCATCGTCGGCAACATGGCGATGGCCTTCACGGTCGCGCTTGCGCTCGGCTGGGCTGGTCCGTGGCGAGCGGCGCGCCGCTCGAGGGGCCGGGCAAGGCGGACAAGCTGATCCGCGGCCTCGACCCGTTCGCGAGCCTCGCGCTCGCGTACGCGGCGATCGCCGGGGTGTGGCTGTTCGTGTCGGGGCTGATCGCCGGCAACCTCGTCTTCGGTGTGCTGCTCCGCGTCACGCCGTTGGTGGACGCCAACAACGTGCCGGTCGAACGGGGCCGTGCGACCGTTGCTTGCAGGCTGATCCCGGGACGATCTTGCCCGCTGGCGCGGATGCTGGTCGAAGCGCACCGCGCGCAGAGCGGATGCGAGGATCCCGGCGCTTCGCGGTCCGCGCGCGATCATGGGACGCGCGGAGAGAGGGTACGATGGACACCACGACGGTTGCGCATCGCGACACGCCCGGGCGTCCGGCCCGGCGAGTCGAGATTCCTCATCGCGGGAGCATCATGACCGAGGCGTACGACATCACTTCGGGGCAGCGCGCACGCGCGCTGTGGCTGAGCACCGTGGCCATGGCCGTGTGCTTCGCGGTCTGGGTCATCTTCTCGATCATCGGCGTCGAGCTGCAGCGCGAGCTCGGCTTCTCGCAGACCGCGTTCGGTCTGCTGGTGGCCACGCCGATCCTGACCGGCTCGGTGAGCCGGATCCTGCTCGGGATCTGGTCCGAGCTCTACGGCGCGCGGCGCGTCTACACCGTGCTGATGCTGGTGGTCGCCGCCTGCGCATTCGTGCTGCCGCATGCAAACTCCTACCCGATGCTGCTCGCGATCGGGCTCGGTCTGGGGCTCGCCGGCGGCTCGTTCGCCGTCGGCGTGGTCTATGTCACCTGCTGGTATCCGAGGGAGCGCCACGGCACCGCGCTCGGCCTGTTCGGGATGGGCAATGCAGGCGCATCGCTCACGAGCTTCGGCGCCCCGCTGCTGCTCGCCGTGATGGACTGGCGGCAGGCGGCGACGGTCTACGGCGCGGGGATGCTCGCCATGGCGCTCGTTTTCTGGTTCGCCTCGCAGGAGGACCCGGTGACCCTCGCCCGGCGCACCGCCGGCGCGCCGGTGCCGTCGATCGCCGAGCGGCTCGCGCCGCTGCGCAACCTGCAAGTGTGGCGCTTCTCGCTCTACTACTTCCTGGTATTCGGCGGCTTCATCGCGCTCACCTCGTGGCTGCCGCGCTATTACGTCGGCGCGCACGACCTGGATATCCGCAGCGCGGGGATGCTGACGGCGAGCTTCGCTTTCCCGGCTGCGGTGTTCCGCGCGCTCGGCGGCGTGCTCGCCGACCGCTACGGCGCCCGCACGATGATGTACGTCGCGTTCTCGGTTTCGCTTGCGTGCCTGTTTCTGCTCTCCTATCCCGATACCCACTACGTCGTGCGTGGGATTCGCGGGCCGATCGAGTTCACTATCGCGCCGGGCGTCGGCCAGCGCATGGCGGTCCTCTTCGTCCTCGGCTTCGTGATGGCGCTCGGCATGGCCGCGGTGTTCAAGCCACATTCCCACCTACTACCCGAACCACGTCGGCAGCGTCGGCGGCGTGGTGGGGATGATCGGCGGTCTCGGCGGGTTCTTCCTGCCGATCGCCTTCGGCTTGATGAACGACCTGATCGGCGTGTGGACCGGCTGCTTCATGCTGCTGTTCGCCATCGGCGGCACCAACCTGCTGTGGATGCACTTCGCGATCCGCCGCATGGAGCGGCGCCACTTCCCGCAGATCGGCACCGAGACCGACCTGCCGGAGATGATGGACGCCGCCGAGGCCGATCGCGCCGCCGCCGCGGCGCGGCGCCCGGCGCGCACTTGATGCGATCGCTTCGCGCGCGGCACAATACGCACGGTGCGCGCCGGCGTCGCGCCTGCGCGCACCCCGCCTGGAGTCCGCGATGAGCCACTTCCTCGACCGCCTCACCTTCTTCACCCGGACCCGCGAGCCGTTTTCCGGCGGCCACGGCGAGGTGCGCGGCGAGGACCGCGTCTGGGAAGAGGGCTACCGGCTGCGCTGGCAGCACGACAAGATCGTGCGCTCGACGCACGGCGTGAACTGCACCGGCTCGTGCAGCTGGAAGATCTACGTCAAGGGCGGGGTGGTCACCTGGGAGACGCAGCAGACCGACTACCCGCGCACGCGCCCCGACATGCCGAACCACGAGCCGCGCGGCTGCTCGCGCGGCGCGTCCTACAGCTGGTACCTGTACAGCGCGAACCGCCTCAAGTACCCGATGGTGCGCGCGCGTCTGGTGCGCCTGTGGCGCGAGGCGCGCAGGTCGCTCGCGCCGGTCGAAGCATGGGCGTCGATCGTCGAGGACTCCGAGAAGGCGCGCTCGTACAAGTCGATCCGCGGGCGCGGCGGATTCGTGCGCGCGAGCTGGGACGAGGTGACCGACATCATCGCCGCGGCGAACGTGTACACGATCAGGAAGTACGGCCCCGACCGCATCATGGGTTTCTCGCCGATCCCGGCGATGTCGATGGTGTCGTACGCCGCCGGCTCGCGTTACCTGTCGCTGATCGGCGGCGTGTGCATGAGCTTCTACGACTGGTACTGCGACCTGCCGCCCTCCAGCCCGCAGGTGTGGGGCGAGCAGACCGACGTGCCCGAGTCGGCCGACTGGTACAACGCGACCTACATCATCGCCTGGGGCTCGAACGTGCCGCAGACGCGCACCCCCGACGCGCATTTCTTCGTCGAGGCGCGCTACAACGGCACCAAGACGGTCGCGGTCACGCCCGACTATTCGGAGGTCGCGAAGCTCTCCGACCTCTGGCTGCATCCGAAGCAGGGCACCGACGCGGCGCTCGGCATGGCGATGGGCCACGTGATCCTGCGCGAGTTCCACCTCGACCGCCGGGTCGAATGGTTCGACGACTACTGCCGGCGCTACACCGACCTGCCGCTGCTCGTGCGGCTCGCCAAGCGCGGGGACCGCTACGTCGCCGAGCGTTTCGTGCGCGCCGCGGACTTCGCCGACCGGCTCGGCCAGGCGAACAACCCGGAGTGGAAGACCGTCGGCGTCGATGACGCGAGCGGCCGGACGGTGTGCCCGCAGGGGTCGATCGGCTACCGCTGGGGCCAGCAGGTGGGCGGCGACCTCGGCAAGTGGAATCTCGAGCAGAAGGACGGCGCCTCCGGCGCCGAGGTGAAGCTCGCGCTCACGCTGCTCGGCCGGCACGACGCGGCCGTGCCGGTCGCGTTCCCCTACTTCGGCGGCATTGCGCACGAGCGCTTTCACGCGAGCGATCAGGGCGGCGACGTGGTGGTGCGCAACGTCCCGGTGCGCCGGCTGGCGGGCGCCGAGGGCGAGATGCTGGTCGCCACCGTCTTCGATCTCGCTTGCGCGAACTACGGCCTCGACCGCGGGCTCGGCGGCGCGTGCGCGAAGTCCTACGAGGACGACGTGCCCTACACGCCGAAATGGCAGGAGGCGATCACCGGCGTCCCCGCGGCGCAGGCGATCGCGGTGGCGCGCGAGTTCGCCGAGAACGCGGCCAAGACCCGCGGACGCTCGATGGTGATCATCGGCGCGGCGATGAACCACTGGTACCACCAGGACATGAACTACCGCGCCGCCATCAACATGCTGCTTCTGTGCGGCTGCGTCGGCGTCTCCGGCGGCGGCTGGGCGCACTACGTCGGGCAGGAGAAGCTCCGGCCGCAGACCGGCTGGACCGCGCTCGCGTTTGCGCTCGACTGGGCGCGCCCGCCGCGGCAGATGAACTCGACCTCGTTCTTCTACGCGCACACCGACCAGTGGCGCTACGAGAGGCTGCGCGTGGGCGAGATCCTGTCGCCGCTCGCCGATCCGCGGGCCTACAGCGGCAGCTTCATCGATTTCAACGTGCGCGCCGAGCGCATGGGCTGGCTGCCGAGCGCGCCGCAGCTCGCCGCGAACCCGCTCGAGGTGGCGAAGGCCGCGGCGGCGGCGGGGGCGGAGGCGAAGGACTACGTCGCGAAACGCCTCAAGGCCGGCGCGCTCAAGCTCGCCTGCGAGGATCCGGACGATCCGGCGAACTTCCCGCGCAACCTCTTCGTCTGGCGCTCGAACCTGCTCGGCTCCTCGGGCAAGGGCCACGAGTATTTCCTGCGCCACCTGCTGGGCGCGCAGCACGGCCTGCAAGGCGGCGACCTGGGCGCGGCGGGCGGCGCGAAGCCCGAGGAAGTGGCCTGGCGCGACCCGGCGCCCGAGGGCAAGCTCGATCTGCTGACCACGCTCGATTTCCGCATGTCGACGACCTGCCTGTACTCGGACATCGTGCTGCCGACGGCGACCTGGTACGAGAAGAACGACCTCAACACCTCCGACATGCACCCGTTCATCCACCCGCTGTCGGCGGCGGTCGACGCGCTGTGGGAGACGAAGAGCGACTGGGAGATCTACAAGGCGATCGCGCGCAAGTTCTCGGCGCTCGCGGCCGGCCACCTCGGCGTCGAGCAGGACGTGGTGCTGGTGCCGCTCCTGCACGACACGCCGGGCGAGCTCGGCCAGCCCCTCGAGGTGCGCGACTGGAAGAAGGGCGAGTGCGATCTCGTCCCGGGCAAGACCGCGCCGCAGGTGGTGACCGTCGAGCGCGACTATCCGAACGTGTACAAGCGGTTCACCGCCCTCGGTCCCCTGATGAAGAAGCTCGGCAACGGCGGCAAGGGCATCAGCTGGAACACCGAGCACGAGGTCGAGGGGCTCGGCCGGCTGAACTACGTCGTGACCGAGGACGGGCCGACCAAGGGGCTGCCGCGCATCGAGACCGACATCGACGCCGCCGAGGTGATCCTGCAGCTCGCGCCCGAGACCAACGGCGAGGTCGCGGTCAAGGCGTGGGAGGCCCTGTCGAAGGCGACCGGGCGCGAGCACCGGCATCTCGCCGAGACGCGCGAGGACGAGAAGATCCGCTTCCGTGACGTGCAGGCGCAGCCGCGCAAGATCATCAGCTCGCCGACCTGGTCGGGCATCGAGAGCGAGTCGGTGAGCTACAACGCCGGCTACACCAACGTGCACGAGCTCATTCCCTGGCGCACGCTCACCGGACGCCAGCAGTTCTACCAGGACCACCCGTGGATGCGCGACTTCGGCGAGGCGCTGTGCGTCTACCGCCCGCCGGTGGACACCCGCACCGTCGCGCCGCTGCTCGGCCAGCGCGGCAACGGCAATCCGGAGGTGGTGCTCAACTTCATCACGCCGCACCAGAAGTGGGGCATCCACTCGACCTACACCGACAACCTGCTGATGCTCACGCTCTCGCGCGGCGGGCCGATCGTGTGGATCTCCGAGGTCGACGCGCGCAAGGCGGGCATCGTCGACAACGACTGGATCGAGCTCTTCAACGTGAACGGCGCGATCACCGCGCGCGCGGTGGTGAGCCAGCGGGTGAACGAGGGCATGTGCCTGATGTACCACGCGCAGGAGAAGATCGTGAACGTGCCGGGCTCCGAGATCACCGGCGCCCGCGGCGGCATCCACAACTCGGTCACGCGCGCGGTGGTGAAGCCCACCCACATGGTCGGCGGCTACGCGCAGCTCGCCTACGGTTTCAACTACTACGGCACCGTGGGTTCGAACCGCGACGAGTTCGTCATCGTACGCAAGATGGCGAAGGTCGACTGGATGGACGAGCCGGCCGTACGGCCGGCCGCGGCGCGCTAGGAGGCGATGATGAAGGTCCGCGCCCAGATCGCGATGGTGCTCAATCTCGACAAGTGCATCGGCTGTCACACCTGCTCGGTCACCTGCAAGAACGTCTGGACCTGGCGCCTCGGGATGGAGTACGCCTGGTTCAACAACGTCGAGACCAAGCCCGGCATCGGCTATCCGAAGGACTGGGAGAACCAGGAGCGCTGGCGCGGCGGCTGGGCGCGCAGGCGCAACGGCGGTCTCGCCCCGAAGCAGGGCGGGCGCCTGGCGCTGCTGATGAAGATCTTCGCCAACCCGCACCTGCCGCAGATCGACGACTACTACGAGCCGTTCACCTTCGACTACGAGCATCTGCAGACCGCGCCCGAGATGCCGACCGCGCCGGTCGCGCGGCCGATCTCGGTGGTCACCGGGCGCCGCATGGACAAAGTGGAGTGGGGGCCGAACTGGGAGGAGATCCTCGGCGGCGAGTTCGCCAAGCGCTCTCAGGACTACAACTTCGCCGAGGTGGAGAAGGACATCTACGGCCAGTTCGAGAACACCTTCATGATGTACTTGCCGCGGCTGTGCGAGCACTGCCTCAACCCGAGCTGCGTCGCGTCCTGCCCGTCGGGCTCGATCTACAAGCGCGAGGAGGACGGCATCGTCCTGGTCGACCAGGACAAGTGTCGCGGCTGGCGCATGTGCGTGTCCGGCTGCCCGTACAAGAAGATCTACTACAACTGGTCGACCGGCAAGGCCGAGAAGTGCATCTTCTGCTACCCGCGCATCGAGGCCGGCCAGCCGACGGTGTGCTCGGAGACCTGCGTCGGGCGCATCCGCTACCTCGGCGTGCTGCTCTACGACGCCGACCGCATCGCCGAGGCGGCGGCGGTCGAGAGCCCGAAGGATCTGTACAAGTCCCAGCTCGCGATCTTCCTCGATCCGAACGCGGCCGAGGTGCAGGCGCAGGCGCGCCGCGACGGCGTGCCCGAGGCGTGGCTCGAGGCGGCCAAAGCCTCGCCGGCGTGGAAGCTCGCGATGGAGTGGAAGATCGCCTTTCCGCTGCATCCGGAGTACCGCACGCTGCCGATGGTGTGGTACGTGCCGCCGCTCTCGCCGATCCAGTCGCACGCCAACGCCGGGGCGATCGGCGCGGCCGGCGCGATCCCCGACGTGCGCAGCCTGCGCATCCCGGTGCGCTACCTGGCGAACCTCCTCACCGCCGGCGACGATGAGCCCGTGGTGCGGGCGCTCGAGCGCATGCTCGCGATGCGCGCCTTTTACCGCCAGCGCCAGCTCGAGGGCCGCGACGACCTCGCGCTGCTCGCCCAGGTGGGCCTCTCGGTGCACGAGGTCGAGGCCATGCACCGCTACCTCGCGATCGCCAACTACGAGGACCGGTTCGTCATCCCGACCACCCATCGCGAGTACGCCGAGAACGCCTACCGGCTGCGCGGCGAGTGCGGCTTCTCGTTCGGCAACGCCTGCGCCGAGGGCGAGTCGCGGCAGAGTCTGTTCGGCGGCCGGATGGGTGCGCGCAAGGTGATTCCGCTCAAGACGGTCACCCACCGCCAGGAGTCCGAGGAAGCACATGGACTACTAGGGGTTTCGAAATGATCGCCCTGCGTGCGCTCGGCGCGCTGCTCACCTATCCGCGGCCGGAGCTGCTCGCCGCGCTCGAGGAGATCGGCGCGGCGATCGCCGGCGCGGAATGTCTCGGCCGTGACCACAAGGCGCGCCTCGCCGAGCTCGTCGGCGAGCTCGGCGCCAGCAATCCGCTCGAGCTCGAGGAGCGCTACGTCGCGCTCTTCGAGCGCGGCCGTGCGCGATCGCTGCACCTCTTCGAGCACGTGCATGGCGACTCGCGCGAACGCGGGCGAGCGATGGTCGATCTCGCGCAGGTCTACGAGCGCGCCGGGTTCGTCCTGGCGGCGAACGAGCTGCCCGACTACCTGCCGGCGGTGCTCGAGTATTTGAGCTGCCGCCCGGCCGGCGAGGCGCGCGACATGCTCGGCGACTGCGCGCACATCCTGCGCGCGGTGGGCGAGGCGCTCGCCGCGCGCGGCAGCCGCTATGCGGCGGTGTTCGAGGCGCTGCTCGCGGTCGCGGGCGAGCCCGGGCTCGACTGGTCGGCGGCGCCCGTGCCGGAGCCGCATCCGGACGAGGAGTGGATGGATGCGCCGGCGTTCGGTCCCGGCTCCGAGCGTGGCACGCCGGCGGTCGCGCCGGTCCGGTTCGCGCCGCGCAAGCAGGGCTAGCTACGAGGAGCGAAGTGATGGAGATGAAGACCTACCTGCACCAGCTCGTGTTCGGCGCGTACCCGTACGTCTGCCTGGTCGTGTTCCTGGTCGGCAGCCTGGTGCGCTTCGACCGTGAGCAGTACACCTGGAAGAGCGACAGCTCGCAGCTGCTGCGCGCGCGCCAGCTGCGCTGGGGCTCCAATCTCTTCCACATCGGGGTGCTGTTCATCTTCTTCGGCCACCTGATCGGCCTGCTCACGCCGCACTGGGCCTACGCCTGGCTCATCAGCCCCGGCTCGAAGCAGCTGCTCGCGATAGTGTCCGGCGGGATCGCCGGCGTGCTCGGGATCGCCGGCCTCACGATCCTGATCCGCCGGCGCGTCGCCGACCCGCGCATCTGGTCGAACACGCGCAACTGGGACATCGCGATCCTGGTGCTGTTCTGGATCCAGCTCGCGCTGGGCCTGGTCACGATCTTCTACTCGGCGCAGCACCTCGACGGCGCGATGATGGAGCGCCTGGCCGGGTGGGCGCAGCGTATCGTCACCTTCCGTCCGGGCGCCGCCGAGCTGCTGGTCGATGCGCCCTGGGCGTTCAAGACCCACATCTTCCTCGGGCTCACGATCTTCCTCGTGTTCCCGTTCACGCGCCTCGTGCACATCTGGAGCGGGTTCGCGGCGGTGGGTTACCTCTTCCGCCCCTACCAGCTCGTGCGTACGCGGCGCAAGCTCGCCTGATGCGCGCATGGGCGTGACGGTCAACGGTGTTGCCGTCGATACCGGCGGCTTTCCAAGCGCCGAGGCGGCGGCCGCGCACGAGCTGCTGCGCCAGCGCGCGGTCGCGCTCGGGCTCGCGGCCGAGGGCGGGCGCCGTGAAGAGGCCGAGCGGGCGATCGAGCGGCTGCTCGAGCGCGAGGTCGCGGTGCCCGAGCCGGGCGAGGCGGAGTGCCGGCGCTACTACGATGCGCATCCCGAGGAGTTCGCCAGCGGCGAGCTCGCGTTCGCGCGCCACATCCTGTTCCAGGTGACGCCGGGCACGCCGGTGCCCGCGCTGCGCGCGCGGGCCGAGTCGGTGCTCGCCGAGCTCGCGCAGGATCCGTCGCGGTTCGAGGCGCTCGCGCGCGAGCTCTCGAACTGCCCCTCGGGGCAGCACGGCGGCAACCTCGGCCAGCTCGGGCGCGGCGACACCGTGCCGGAGTTCGAGCAGCCGCTCTTCAACGGCGCGTACACCGGAGTCTACCCGCAGCTCGTGAAGACGCGCTTCGGCTTTCACATCCTGGCGGTGGACCGGCGCGCGCCGGGGCGGCGCGTGCCGTTCGAGGCGGTGCGCGGCCGCATCGCCGAGCGCATGCGCGGGCGTACCCAGCAGACCGCGCTCGCGCAGTACGTGACGCTCCTCGCCGGTCAGGCCGAGATCCGCGGCGCCGATCTCGCCGCCGCGGCGACGCCACTGGTGCAGTAGCGCCCGCCCGTGCGCCCGCGCCGAACGCGCTCGCAGCGCCGCGGGGCGCCGCGCCGGTGAGCGCCGGCCGCGAAGAAGCAGCAGAGGCTCGGGCGGCGCGGGGCGGCCTCGCTGCCCTTCCGCGGCGCATGGCGCAGGGGGCTGTCGCCCGCGTACTTCGCGATGGCGATGGCCACCGGCATCGTGTCGCTCGCGACGCACCAGCTCGGCATGACGCGCATCGCGGACGCGCTCTTCGGGCTGAACGTCGCCGTCTATTGCGCGATCTGGCTCCTCACCGCGCTGCGCGCGGCGTGGTTCCCGCGCGAGCTGTGGCGCGACATGACCGACCACCAGCGGGGCCCGGCGTTCTTCACCAGCGTCGCCGCCTCCGGGGTGCTCGGCAGCCAGTTCGTCGTGATCGCGAGCGACTACGCGGTCGCGCATCTCCTGTGGCTCGTCGCGCTGGTGTTGTGGGTCGGCCTGACCTACACGGTGTTCACCGCGCTCACCGTCAAGCGGCACAAGCCGCCGCTCGAGGAGGGCATCTCGGGCGCATGGCTGCTCGCGGTGGTGGCCGCCCAGTCGATCGCGGTGCTGAGCGCGCACCTCGCCGCGCACGCGTCGCCGCCCTTCCGGCTCGAGCTGAACTTTCTCGCGCTGTCGATGTGGCTGTGGGGCGGCATGCTCTACATCTGGATGATCTCGCTCATCTTCTACCGCTACACCTTCTTCCGCTTCTCGCCCGGCGATCTCTCGCCGCCCTACTGGATCAGCATGGGCGCGATGGCGATCTCCACGCTGGCGGGCTCGCTCCTGGTGGCCAATTCGCCGGACGCGCCGTTTCTCGCCTCCCTTGCGCCGTTCCTCAAGGGTTTCACCGTGTTCTACTGGGCGACCGGCACCTGGTGGATCCCGATGCTGCTCGTGCTCGGCGTGTGGCGCCACGGCTACCGGCGCTTCCCGCTGCGCTACGACCCGCTCTACTGGGGCGCGGTGTTCCCGCTCGGCATGTACGCTGCCTGCACCTTCGAGATGGCGCACGCGCTGGGGCTGGAGTTCCTCGAAGTGATCCCGCGCTACGTCGTCTACGCGGCGCTGCTCGCCTGGGGCCTCGCCTTCTTCGGCCTCGCATGGACGCTTGCGCGGGCGCTCGCCGCGCGCTCCGCCCGCGCGCCCGGCGACGGCGCGTAGCGGCGTACCGGCGGACTCAGCCCGGCCGGCCGTCGAGGCGCGGACGGGTGAGGATCGGCCAGTAGCGCACGAAGTACAGTGCGAACGCGGCCGACCAGAGCACGCCGGAGACGACGACGCTCGCGAGGTACGCATCGGCGTGCGCGAGCGGCACGAGCACGCGGGCGACGGCGGCGAGCTGCACCAGAACGTAGCAGGCGACTTCCCAGCGGTCGGCGACGAGCGGCCGCCCGCTATGGCCGCGCGCGGTGCGGGTCATCATGCCGATCGTGAGGCCGCCGATCGCGCCGATGGTGAGCGCGTGGATCGCGAGCGGCTCGGCGATCCAGCCGAACCCGGCCGCCGCGCGCAAGAGGAGGTGCACCACGATCCACGCGTAGCCGGCGTGCAGGATCCACACGATCGGCGTGCCGAGCGGTGGCGCGTGTCCCAGAGCGCGAGCCGCGCGCCGTGCGCGAGGGCGCAGGCGAGGGCGACGAGCGCGACCAGCGTGCCGGGCACCGGCAGCAGGTCGCACGCGAGCAGCGCGAGCGTGGCGCCGAGCGCGAGCTTCTCCAGCGCCGGGTGGCGACGCGCGTTCGCGCCCGGCACGCCGTTGTTGGTGAACATCGGGATCACGCGCCCGCCCATCACCGCCATCACGAAGAGCACCACGTCCATGCCCGCTTGCAGCCCCAGCCGGGCCGGCCACGCGAGCACGCCTTGCAGGGTGAGCGACAGCACGAGATCGGCCACACCCATCAGCGTGAGCAGCGCGACGAAGAAGTAGTTGCGCCGGTTGGCGCTTCTCGCAAGCGGCACGGCGATCGCGATCGCCGCCGCGACGGGGGAACGCGGCGCTCACGATCGCGGCGGCGATGCCGTAGGGGAGAGCACCAGCACGCGCCCGGCGAGCCACAGCAGGGCGAGCGCCATCAGGAGCGCACCCGACGGGGTGGGCTGGCCGGTCCAGTTGCGCACCGCGGTGAACAGGAACCCGACGATGACCGCGAGCGTGTACCCGAAGAGCATCTCGTGGCCGTGCCAAGCAGTGCCCGGCAGGTAAGCGAAGGGCATCAGCCCGGCGTATTGCGCGAGCCACAGGCCGATCGAGAGCGCGGCGAAGGCGCTCGCGAGCAGGTAGAACGGTCGGAAGCCGAGGTTCCACAGCGCGAGACCGCCGGCGCCGCGAGCGGGACGGGGCAACCCCGGATCGAGCGGATGCGACACGCGCCGATTGTACTTCGCCGCGCCGCCGGCTGGAGCGCCGGCGCGCGAGCTCACTCCGCGTCGCGGCTGAGCGCCTCGATGAGCGGGCAACCCCGGCTGCGGCCACCCTGCGCGCACCGCGCGACCAGTTCGCCGAGCGCGGCGCGGATCGCGGCGAGCTGGTCGATCTTGCGCTGCACGAGCGCGAGCTTGCGCTCGCCGAGAGCGCGCGTCTCGGCGCAGTGCTCGCCCACCGAGAGCGCGAGCAGGGCGCCTACCTCCTCGAGCGTGAAGCCGAGCCCCTGCGCGCGGCGGATGAAGCGCAGCCGCGCGAGCGTCTCCGGCGGATAGCGGCGGATCGTGCCGTGCGCGCGCGGCGGGGCCGGCAGCAGCCCGATCCGCTGGTAATAGCGCACCGTCTCGACGCTCACGCCGACCGCTCGCGCGAGCCCACCGATCGTCCGTCGCACTTCGCCCATAGCACACCTCGTCAGACCTTTCCGACCGAGCGCCGGCGGAAGAACCCGCATCCCCGCGGGCCACCTCGGCGCGGGGCGCTTGCTCCCGTACCCTGCTCCGCACGTACGGTACCCCGGTTCGCCCACGGGTGAGAAGGACCGCCTCCGATGACCCGAGAGGATTGCACTCCCGACCACCGCGGACCTGGGCGCGAGACCGGCGAGACCGCGCTCGCGATCACCGGGATGACCTGCGCGCGCTGCGCCCGCGCCGTCGAGCGCGCGCTGGCCCGCGTGCCCGGCGTGCGGCGCGCCGAAGTCTCCTATCCCGCGGGCAGCGCATGCGTCGAGACGTCGGGCAAGGTCGCGCCCGACGTGCTCGTGGCGGCGGTGGGCGCGCAGGGCTACGGGGTGTCGCCGCACGGCCGCGGTGCGCCCGCGCCGCGCAAGGGCGGCGGATCCGGGCTGCACGTCGTGCTGATCGGCGGCGGCAGCGCAGCGTTCGCGGCGGCCATCCGCGCCGCCGAGGAGGGGGCGCGGGTCACGCTGGTCGAGGGCGGCACGCTCGGCGGCACCTGCGTCAACGTCGGCTGCGTGCCCTCCAAGATCATGATCCGCGCCGCGCACTACGCAAGCGCGCAGGCGCGCCCGCCGTTTCTCGGCATCGCGCCGCAGCGACCGGTCATCGACCGCGCCGCGCTCGTCGCGCAGCAGCAGGCGCGCGTCGCTGAGCTGCGCCACGCGAAGTACGAGCGCATTCTGGAGACTTTTCCGGGATCGACCTCGTGCGCGGTCGGGCGCGCTTCACCGGCGCGCGCACCCTGCGCATCACGCGCGCCGACGGCCGGGTGGTCGACGTCGCGCCGGACCGCGTCCTCGTCGCCACCGGGGCGTCGCCGGCGATCCCCGACGTTCCGGGGCTCGGGGGCACGCCCTACTGGACCTCGACCGGGGCGCTGGTCGCCGAGGAGATCCCGCGACATCTCGTCGTGTGGGGCGGCTCGGCCACCGCGCTCGAGCTCGGCCAGGCGTTCGTGCGCCTCGGCAGCCGGGTGACGCTCGTCGCGCGCTCGCGGCTTCTTTCGCGCGAGGATCCGGCGGTGGACGAGGCGCTCGGCCGGGCGCTCGAGGCCGAGGGCATGCGCATCGTGCGCAATGCCCGGGTCGAACGCATCGACCACGACCGCGCGCGCTTCCGCATGACCGTCAGCGGCGAAGCGATCGAAGGCGACCGGCTGCTGGTCGCAACCGGTCGCACCGCCAACACGTCCGGCCTGGATCTCGACGCGGCCGGCGTTGCGACCGACGCGCACGGCGCGATCATGGTCGACGATCACATGCGCACCTCGGCCGAGCACGTGTACGCCGCGGGCGACTGCACGACCCAGCCCCAGTTCGTCTACGTTGCCGCGGCGGCGGGCACCCGCGCGGCGATCAACATGACCGGCGGGGCGGCGGCGCTCGACCTCTCGGCGATGCCGGCGGTCGTCTTCACCGATCCGCAGGTCGGCACCGTCGGGCTGAGCGAGGCGGCGGCGCACGGACGGGAACTCGCGGTCGAGAGCCGCACGCTCGCGCTCGAGCACGTGCCGCGTGCGCTCGCCAACTGCGACACGCACGGCTTCGTCAAGCTCGTCGCCGAGCGCGGCTCGGGGAGGCTCCTCGGCGCGCAGGTGGTCGCGGCCGAGGCGGGCGAGGTCGTCCAGTCCGCCGCGCTTGCGATCCGCGCCGGCATGACGATCGAGATGCTGGCGGGCGGGCTCTTCCCGTATCTCACCATGGTCGAGGGGTTGAAGCTCTGCGCGCAGACGTTCAGCCGCGACGTGTCGAAGCTCTCCTGCTGCGCGGGGTGAGCGCCGCGGACTGCGCGCCGCGCAGCGAGATCGATCGGACGAGGAGGTCCGCGTGAAGGAACTGGTACGGCAGGTCGCGAGCCTCGCCGGCGGAGTCATCGCGTTCGTGAGCCTGTGGATCGCGCCGGTGCTCGTGGCCGCGGGGCTGGCGGTCTGCGTCGCGGCGAGCGTCTGGGATTTCCTGGGTGTGCGGCGGCACTCGGCGCAACGCGGCGGCCGGGCGTGATCTCCTCGCACGAAGCGGGGGTGGCGGGCTCTGAGGCGTCACCCGGGCCCGACACTTCCTCGTCGGCGAAACAGACACTTACATCTTGCGCCGGCGCCGCAACACTTGCTTTACAGCCCGGCGCTAGCGTGCAGGCGACGCGATCCGAAGCGTCGCAACCTCGGAAGGAGCACATGATGAAACGCCTTATTGCAGCTGTCGCCGCCGGCACCATGCTCGCCGCGTTGCCGCTCGCTGCCTTTGCGCACGACGATGGCTATCGCCGTCATGGGCGCGGCGATGACCATCGCCACGGCTACCATCACGGGCACGGGTGGAAGCACGGCCACAAGCACTGGCACAAGCCTGGCTACGGGCACTACGGCCCGCCCCGGGTGGTTCATCGCGCGCGCGAGGTGACGCGCATCGTCGAGCGGCCGGTGTACGTCCCGCCGCCGGTGGTTCACCACCCCTATCCGGCGCCGTTCCCGGTGAATAGCGTTGACATCGGCTTCCGCATCTTCTTCTGACAGGCCTAACGGCGCGCCGCGGGGTTGGCATCCGCCGCTCCGCGGCTCACTCGCGCGGGTTGCGGTCGGGGCCGGCCGGATCTTCGCCCTCGCTCTCCGGGCGCGATGCGACCAGCACCTTGTCCACGCGGTGGCGGTCCATGTCCATCACCTCGAAGCGCAGCGCGCCGAGCGCGAACGCGTCGCCGGAGCGTGGCACCCGTCCGAGCCGGGCCATGACGAGCCCGCCGACGGTGTTGTAGCTCCCGGCCTCCGCCTCGGGCAGCTCGAGCCGCCCCGCGACCGCTTCGCGCAGCTGCTCGATGGCGGCGCCGCCGTCCACCAGCAGCGATCCGTCCGAGCGCCGGACGATGTCGGGCTCTTCCTCGTCGCCGAGCTCGGGCACCTCGCCGACGATCGCCTCGAGCACGTCGGTCATGGTCACCAGGCCCTGCACCTCCCCGTACTCGTCGACCACCAGCGCGAGATGCGCCTTGTGCTGCTTGAGGAGCTCGAGCAGGCGGATGATGTGGATGCTCTCGGGAACGTAGAGCGGCGTTTGCAGGTGCCTCCTGATGTCGATCGACTCGCCCTTGAGCGCGGGATGGAGCAGGTCCAGCGTGTCGAGCACGCCGAGCACGTCGGCGAGCCCGCCGCGGCACACCGGCAGGCGGGTGAAGCCGGCGCCGCGGATCGTTTCGAGGTTCTTCTCGAGCGAGGCCTCGACGTCCAGTGCGACGATGTCGACGCGCGGCGTCATGATCGCGCCGACCGCCTGCGAATCCAGGCGCAGCACGCGCGACACGACTTCGCTCTCGGCGCGCTCGAACACGCCCGCCTCCGCGCCGATCCGCATCAGGCTCTCGATCTCCGCCTCGGTGACCGTCTGCTTCACTTGCTCGCGCACGCCTATCAACCGCAGCAGCCCGGAGGTGGACAGCGTGAGCAGCCTGACGAACGGAAGCGCCGCGCGGCAGAGCCAGCGCATCGGCAGCGCGATGCGCGTCGCGATCGCCTCGGGCGCGTGCAGCGCGAGACGCTTGGGCACCAGCTCGCCGAGGATCAGCGAAAAGTAGGTGATGCCCACCACCACGAGGGCGATCGCGATCGTGTCGGCGTAGGGCAGGAGCGTCGGGAATCCCCGCAGCCACGCGGCGACCCGCGCGGAGAGCGTCGCCTCGCCGAATGCGCCCATGAAGATGCCGATCAGCGTGATCCCGACCTGGACGGTGGAGAGGAACTGCCCGGGGGTTCGCCGCGAGCGCCACCGCGGCCGCGGCGCCGGGGCTGCCGTGCTCGGCGAGATGCTGCAGCCGCGTGCTGCGGCTCGAGACGACGGCGATCTCCGACATCGCGAACAAGCCATTCGCGAGGACGAGGACGAGGAGGACGAGCAGTTCCATGGCCGGGGACTCCACGTGCGGCGCGACGCCGGACCCGAACATAGCACCCGCGCTTTCGCCCCTCCTCTCCGAGGGGTGGCCGCGCGAGCGGCCGGGACGGTGCGGGGCGTCGAAGAGCGGAGGCGCAGCAACCACCCCCGCTGGCTTCGCCGGCACCCCTTGGAAGGGGGGAAGGCTACTGCGTGCTTGCGAGCGCCTGCGGTTCCCAGCCGCCGCCGAGCGCGCGGTACACGCTGACCAGCGCGGTCTGGCGGTTGCGCAGCGCGACCAGCCGCTCGCGCTCGGCAGAGAAGAGGTTCCGCTGCGCGTCGAGCACCTCGAGATAGCTCGAGTAGCCGCCGCGATAGCGGCGCTCGGCGAGCTTCAGCGTCTCGGCGACCCGCGCGCGGCGGTTCTCCTGCGCCGCGAACGCCTCGCGTGCACTGCGATGCGCGACGAGCGCGTCGTGCACGTCTCGGAACGCGCCTTGCACCGCCTGCACGTACGCGATCTCGGCCTGCTCGCGTCGCGACTTGGCCGCATCGACCTGTGCCGTGATCCGCCCGGCCGCCACGATCGGCTGCACGAGCGAGCCTGCGATCGCCCAGATCGCCGCCGGGCCGGTGAACAGATCGGCGAGCCGCGCGCTCTCGGAGCCGAGCGAGCCGGTCAGCACGACCCGGGGGAAGTACTGCGCCCGCGCCTCGGCGATGCGGAACTCCGCCGCGGCGAGGGCGGCCTCGGCGCGCTCGATGTCGGGCCGCCGCGCGAGGAGATCCGAAGGCAGCCCTGGCGGCACCTCGGGCGCGCCGGCAAAGACCTCGAGGTCGGGACCACGCGCGACCGTCGGGGCGAACACCGCGCGCGGCGTACGCCCCGCCAGCACGGCGAGCGCCGATTGCGCGAGCGCGACCGCCTGCTCGAGCGGCGGGATGGTCGCGGCCACCGACGCGCGCTCGGCCTCGGCCTGGCGCAGCTCGAACGTGCTCACCAGCCCGGCGTCGTGGCGCGCCCGCTGCAGCCGCACGTTGTCCTCGCGCGTGGCGAGCGTCGCGCGCGAGAGCGCGAGCTCGGCGTCGGCGAGGCGCAGCGTGAAGTAGCCGGTCGCGACCTCGGCGGCGAGCGAGATGCGCACCGTCTCGGCGTCGTAGCGGGTCGCGGCGAGCGTGCGATCGGCGGCGTCGCGGTCCGAGGCGAGGCGGCCCCCACAGGTCGAGCTCGTAGGCGGCCGCCAGTCCGGCCGTATGCGTGGTCGACGTGAACGGCGGTCCCTGGCGGAACGCGGTCGTCTCGCTGTTCCGCCGGCGGCTCGAATCGAAAGTGAGATCGACGTTGGGATAGAGGTTCGAGCGCGCGATGCGCAGGTTCGCGCGCGCCTCGTCGATGCGCGCCACCGCCGCGCGCAGGTCGAGATTCCCCGCGAGCGCTTCCGCGACGAGCGCGGTGAGCTCGGCGTCGCCGAACAGCGTCCACCACCGGTCCAGCGTGGCCGGCGCCCCGGCCCCGGCCTCCGGCAGTTCGAGCTCGGGACGCGAATGCTCGGCCATGCTCGCGCACCCGGCGGCCGCGACGGCGGCGAGCGCCGCGACGAGCGCGGCGCGCGAGAGTCGGTCAGCCATGCGGCGCTCCTTTGCCTTCGACCGCGGCGATCGCCGCGGCGTGCAGCTCGGCGCTGCGCCGCTCGCCCTCGGCGACCTCCGCATGCAACTCCTCCGCGGTGCGCGGCTCGCGCACGCGCCGCTCGGTGAGCAGACGGAAGAAGAACGGGATGAAGAAGATCGCGAGAAAGGTCGCCGCCAGCATGCCACCCATCACGCCGGTGCCGGCCGAGATCCGCGCGCCGGCGCCGGCGCCGGTGGAGAACGCGAGCGGGACGACGCCGAGGATGAACGCGAGCGAGGTCATGATGATCGGCCGGAACCGCAGCCGCGCGGCCTCGATTGCGGCCGCAGGCGGCGAGTACCCTTCGCGGGTCTTCAGCAGCGCGTACTCGACGATCAGGATCGCGTTCTTCGCCGCGAGGCCGAGCAGCGTGACCAGGCCGATCTGGAAGTACACGTCGTTCGTCAGGCCGCGGAGCCAAACCGCGGCGAGCGCGCCGAAGGTGCCGAACGGCAGCGCGAGCAGCACGGAGAAGGGCAGCGACCAGCGCTCGTACAACGCGGCGAGGATCAGGAACACCATGACCACCGCCATGCCTAGGGCGAGCACCGAGGTGCCGCCCGACTTCTTCTCCTGGTAGGACGCGCCGCCCCAGTCGAACGTGAACTCCTGCGGCAGCACCTCGCGCGCGATCGACTCGACGCGCTCGATCGCCTGCCCCGAGCTCACGCCGGGCGCCGCCTGGCCGATGATCTTCACCGCCGGCAGGTTGTTGAAGCGGTCGAGCGAGTCCGCGCCCGACGTGTAGATGACGCGCGCGAGCGAGGAAAGCGGGATCATCTCGCCGCGCGCGGAGCGCACCCACACCGCACCGACGTCCTCGGGCCGGTTGCGGTAGGCAGGCTCGGCACTCATCAGCACCTGCCAGGTGCGGCCGAACTTGTTGAAGTCGTTCACGTAGAAGGTGCCGAGCGTCGCCGAGAGCGTATTGAACACCGTGTCGACCGGCACGCCGAGCGACTTCGCCTTCTCACGATCCACTTCCACCGCGAGCTGCGGCACGTTCGCGCGCCACAGGGTCTGCGCGCCGCCGAGCATCGGGTCGGCGTTGAGCCGCCCGAGGAGCTGCTGGGTGGCCTGCGCGAGCCGGTCGGCGCTGCCGTTGCCGCGGCTCTGCAGATAGAACTCGTAGCCGCCGGCGGTGCCCAGCCCGAAGATCGCCGGCGGGCCGAACGCGAGCACCAGCGCCTCCTTGATGTGCGCGGTCTTCATGAAGAACTCGCCGACCAGCTGTGGCGTGGCGACCGCGCGCTCGTCCCAGTGCTTCTGAGTGACGAAGATCGTCGCCGCGTTGTTGCGGAACCCGCCGCCGATGAAATCGAAACCGGTGAACGCGACCACGTCCTCGTTGACCGGATTCGATTTGAGGATCTCGACAACCTGGTTCACGACCCGGTCGGTGCGCTGCAGCGTGGCGCCGTCGGGGAGGATCACCGCCGAGATGAAGAAGCCCTGGTCCTCGTCGGGCACGAGCGAGCCCGGCGTGTAGCGCCACAGGCCGGCGGCGATCGCCACCATGCCGCCGAAGAGCAGAAGCGCGATCGCCCCGCGCCGGATCATCCAGGTGACGCCGTCGATGTAGCGCCCGGTGACGCGCCGGAACCAGTCGTTGAACCAAAAGAAGAAGCGGCCCGGCCGCCGGTGCTCGTGCCGCAAGATCATGACGCACAGCGCCGGGGGTGAGCGTGAGCGCGACCAGCCCCGAGAACACCACCGCGATCGAGATCGTCACAGCGAACTGGCGGTAGAGCTCGCCGGTCAGGCCACCGAGGAACGCGATCGGGACGAACACTGCGGTCAGCACCAGGACGATCGCAATCACCGGACCGGAGACCTCGCGCATCGCCTGGATCGCGGCCTCTCGCGCGTGCATCTTCTCCTCGTGCATGATGCGCTCGACGTTCTCCAGCACGACGATCGCGTCGTCGACCACGATGCCGATCGAGAGCACCATGCCGAACAGCGTCAGCGTGTTGATCGAGTACCCGAGGACGAACAGGCCCGCGAACGCGCCCATCAGAGACACCGGCACCGCGATGATCGGGATCAGCGTCGCACGCCAGTTCTGCAGGAAGAGGTACACGACGAGGAACACCAGCAGCATCGCCTCGCCGAGCGTCTTCAGCACCTCGCGGATCGACACCTCGACGAAGCGCGTGGTGTCGTACGGGATCGCGTATGACAACCCCTGCGGGAAGCGCCCGGCGAGCTCGGCGACCGTGCGCTTGACCTCGTCGGCGACCGCGAGCGCGTTCGCGCCGGGCTGCAGGAAGATGCCGACCAGCGTCGCGCTCTTGCCGTTGTAACGGCCGATGAACTCGTAATCACGGCTTCCGAGTTCGACGCGCGCAACGTCGCGCAGCCGGATGGTCGAGCCGTCCGGGTTCGCGCGCACGATGATGTTCTCGAACTGCTCCACGTCCGCGAGCCGGCCGAGGGTGGTGATCGTGTACACGAGCTCCTGGTCGCCGCCGTAAGGCGCCTGGCCGACCTTGCCGGCGGCGAACTGCGCGTTCTGCTCGCGGATCGCGGCGGCGAGATCGCTCGTCGAGAGACGCAGCTGAGCGAGACGATCGGGCCGCAGCCAGATCCGCATCGCATAGTCCTTCGCGCCGAAGATCTGCACGTTGGTCGTGCCCGGAACGCGCTTCAGCCGGTCGAGCACGTTCAGCGTCACGTAGTTCGAGGTGTAGAGGTCGTCGAAGCGCCCGTCGGGCGAGTAGAACGCGAGCACCTGCAGAAACGAGGACGAGCCCTTCTCGACGGTGACGCCCTGGCGCCGCACCTCCTCCGGCAGCCGCGCCTCGGCCTGCTTGACGCGATTGTTGACGTTGAGCGCCGCCTGGTCGACGTCGGTGCCGATGTCGAAGGTCACCAGGATCTGCAGCTGCCCGTTCGACGCCGAGTTCGAGCTCATGTAGATCATGCCCTCGACGCCGTTGATCGCGTTCTCGAGCGGCGCGGCGACGGTCTGCTCGACCACGCGCGCGGAGGCGCCGGGGTAGAAGGCGTTCACCTGTACCACCGGCGGCGCGATCTCGGGGTACTGCGCGATCGGCAGGGTGCGCATCGCGGCGAGCCCTGCGAGCACGATGAAGATCGATAGCACCGCTGCGAAGATCGGGCGGTCGATGAAGAAGCGGGAGAACATCTGAGGCTCGTTCGGTCTCGGTGCGGCTTGCCGTTACTGTTTCGATGCCGCGCTCTTGCCGGCAGGCTGCTGCGCGCCGGTGCCGCCCTCTCGCCCCGCTCCAGGCGGCGGCCCGAGCACGATCGGCGCGCCGGTCGGGATCGGCATGAGCTTCGCCATGCCGTCCACCACCACCCGGTCGCCCGGCTTCAATCCGGTCTCGACGATCCACTGGTTGGCGCCGCCCGCCTCGACCCAGTCGCCGACCGTCACCGGCCGCGGCAGGGCGACGTCCTTGCCGTCGGCCGATCTTCCGGCGACGTACACGAACTTGCCCTGCGGACCGTCCATCACCGCGACCTGCGGCACCACGATCGCGTCGGGCCGCCTCGCGCCCGCGAGGATTACGCGCACGAACTGGCCGGGCCGCAGGCCCACGTCGGGGTTCGCGAACACCGCGCGGGCGTCGTACGAGCCGGTGCCCGGGTTGATGCGCGCGTCGATGAACGCAACCGTGCCCTTGCGCGGGTACATCGTGCCGTCGGCGAGGCGCGCGCTCACCTCGTAGCCCTTCTGCTTCGCGTCGGTCAGCACGAGCTTGCCCTCGCGCCGCAGCCGGTCGAGCCGCAGGCGCTCGTTCTCCGAGATGCTGAAGTTCACGTGGATCGGATCGACCTGCGACACGGTGGCGAGCAGGCTGTCGGCGCCGGGCGAGACGAGGCTGCCCTCGGACTTCTGCGCGCGGCTCGCGAACCCGCTCACCGGCGCCGTGACGGTCGTGTACGAGAGATTGAGCCGCGCGGTGGTCAGATTGGCCCCGGCGAGCTTGACGTTTGCCTCGGCCGTCTCGACCGCGGACACCGCGTCGTCGTACTCGCGCCGGCTGACGGCGCCCTCGACGTCGCCGCCGATGAGCGGCTCCAGCCGCGCTCGGTCGCGTCGCGACTGCGCCAGTACGGCGTGCGCACGCGCGAGCTCCGCCTCGGCTGCCTGGACCGCCGCCGCATAGGGCCTCGGGTCGATGACGAACATCGTCTGCCCTGCCTTGACGCGCTCGCCTTCCTCGTACACGCGGCGCTCGAGGATGCCGGTGACGCGCGCGCGCACCTCGGCCTCCTTCGAGCCGGCAGCCTGCCCGACGTACTCGAAGGTGAGCGGCACGCTCGTCGGCTTCACCTCGGCAAGCGTGACCGGCGCCGGTGGGAAGCCGTGGAAGCCGCCCTGCTGTCCCTGCTGCCCGCACGCGGCGAGCACGGCGCCAGCGAGCGCGAGTGCCGCGGCCGCGGTGCCCACGCGGCGGGTGCCGCGCGACGCCGGGCGAGGAGACGGGGATGCGCGCCGTTGGGCGCGCGCGAAGGCGCGATGCTCTGTCATGGCGTTCGTCTTCGTTGGGGCCGCTCGATCGGTCCGCCCGCCGGGAGGGCAGGAGGCGGCGGGCGCCGTGCACTTTTTGCAGCGCGGCAGTTTACATACATTCGTGTATGTTTGTAAAATGGCTTTTTGTTTCCGGATTGTTTCCGCGCGCAGCTCGCGCGTGGCCGAAGGCGATGGCCCGTAAACGACATGAAGACGCGCTCGCTACGCGCGCGCGGCTGCTGGACGCCGCCGAGCGGGTGTTCCGCCGGCGCGGCGTCGGCCACACTTCGCTCGCCGAGGTGGCGGACGCCGCAGGCGTCACCCGCGGCGCGATCTACTGGCACTTCAAGGACAAGGCCGACCTCTTCCAGGCGCTCGTCCGGCGCGTGGAGATGCCGATCAACGCGGCGCTCGAGGAGATGAGCCGGGCGTCGGCGGCCGATCCGCTGGGAGCGGTGCGGCGCCTCGCGGTGCACGCGTTGCAGGGGCTCGCCGCCGACCGGCGCACTCAGGCGGTGTTCGACGTCGTGTTCCTGCGCTGCGAGTACACCGAGGAGCTCGCGCCGGTGCGCGCGCGTCAGCTCGGTGACCGCAAGGACTGCTTGCGGCGGTGCGAGGCGGCGTTCGAGCGGGCGATCGCCAAGGGAGAGCTGCCCGCCGGCACCGACGCCCGCGTCGCCGCGCAGGGCCTCTACGCGCTTGTCACCGGCTTGATGCGCAGCTGGGTGGAGACGCCGGGCCGGTTCGACCTCGGCGCCGTTGCGCCGAAGCTGGTCGACGTCTACATCGCCGGTCTCAAGAGCGACCCGCCGCGCCGCACGCCCGCGCCGCGCAAGTCGGCGGCGGGACGCGTGCGGCGCCCGCAGGCGGCCTAGTCCCGCACGCGCCTGCCCTCCCGGGCACGCACGCGCCCTGGGGCCGTGACCGGTGGCGCAAGAGGCGCGCCCTGATAACATGGCCTGCGTCGAATCGCGAGCGGAGGCAGCCAATGCAGGCATCACCGCCCGCGCGTCGGGCGGGCGCCGCGGTCGCAGCGCTCGCGCTGGCGGCCGTGCTCTCCGGCGCACTCGTGCCGCGCGCGCCATGGGCCGCGGAGCTCTTGCTCGAGCAGGACCACGTGCGCTGGAGCTCGTTCGCCTTCCGCGACCGCAACGACTTCCGCTTGCGCGCGATGACCGTGGAGCCGCAGGAGGGCGCGATGGTGGCGCTCGCGCTCGATCGCTATCCGGGCGGCTGCGACCGCCTCTACGTGTCGCTCCTGATCACGCTGCCGGCGCCTGCCGGGCGGTCGCTGGCGGTGATGGACGACGTCGGTTACGCGCGCGTCGACCTGTTGCCGATCCGGCCGCTGCGTTTCGACGCAATCGTGCGCGAGGGCGGCTCGCTGATCGTCGCCCAGGTCGGCAGGATCCTCGGCGAGGGCGACTTCGTTTCCGATCTGCGGCGCGGGCGCGCGGTGCGCTTCAAGCTCGGCACCGAGCACCGCACCTACCACGTGCACTTCGCGCTCGAGGGCTTCACCGCGGCGAGCGAGCGCACGCTCGCGCTGTGCCGGTCGTTCGAGCGGCAGTCCGGCGGCGGATCAGGCGCGCCGGCGCCGCGCGGCCACGAGGACCGGGACTACTTCCTGGAGTGATGGGCGCGGCCCGTCAACCGCCCAGCGCCAAGAGCCAGCCACCGAACGCGCAGGCGATCACGACCAGCCACGGCGGAACCTTCCAGAGCGCGAGCAGTACGAACGCCGCGAGCGCGAGCCCGAAGTCGGCGCCGCCGCGGATCGCGCTCGTCCACACGGGGTCGTAGAGCGCGGCGAGGAGCAGCCCCACGACCGCCGCGTTGACGCCGCGCAGCGCACCCTGCATGCGCGCGTAGCGGCGCAGCGTGTCCCAGAACGGCAAGGCGCCGACCACGAGCAGAAATCCCGGGGCGAAGATCGCGACGAGGCACAGGGTGGCGCCGAGCCAGCCGTTCGGCGCCGGACCCGCCACCGCGCCGAGATACGCCGCGAACGTGAAGAGCGGGCCGGGCACCGCCTGCGCGGCACCGTAGCCGGCGAGGAATGCGTCCTGCGTCACCCAGCCCGGCGGCACGACTTCGGCCTGCAGGAGCGGCAGCACGACGTGCCCGCCGCCGAACACGAGCGCCCCGGCCCGGTAGAAGGCGTCGGCGAGCGCGAGCGCGTGCGCGGGGAACGCACCGGCGAGCGCGGGCAGCGCGAACAGGAGCACGAAGAAGAGCGCGAGCGCGACGAGCGCGAGACCGCGGCCGACCGGGACGTCGAACGCGGCGTGGCGCGCGTCGGTCTCGGCGCGCGGCAGGGCGAGTCCGGCGAGTCCGCCGGCGACGATCACGCCGATCTGCGCGAACGCGGTCGGCCAGGCCAGCACGCCGATCGCCGCGAGCGCGGCGAGCGTCGCCCTTGGCGCGTCGGGGGAGAGCGTGCGCGCCATGCCCCACACCGCCTGCGCGACCACGGCGACGGCGACCACCTTGAGGCCGTGCAGGAGGCCGGCGTCGAGCACCTCGCCGTACGCCACGACGCCGAGCCCGAACAGCGTCAGCGCGAGCGCCGAGGGGAGCGTGAAGCCGACCCACGCCGCGCACGCACCCGGCAATCCGGCCTTCATCAGGCCGATGCCGATGCCCACCTGGCTGCTGGCCGGCCCCGGCAGGAACTGGCAGAGCGCGACCAGATCGGCGTAGGCCCGCTCGTCGAGCCACTTGCGCCGCACGACGAACTCGTCGCGGTAGTAGCCGAGATGCGCGATCGGCCCGCCGAACGACGTGAGGCCGAGGCGCAGGAACGCGCGCAACACCTCGCCGAGCGGGCGGCGCCCGCCGGCGTGCGCGTCGTCCGGGAGGCTCGGTCGACTCATCGACGTCGCGGCGCGGGAAAGGCCGGACGATAGCCGCTCAAGGCTGCATCGCCGGCACGCGCCAGGCGAACCACGCCGCGGCCACCGCGAGCGTCGCCAGCGTCACCGGAACGCCGGTGCGGGCATGGCGGCGCCAGTCGATCGCGATGCCGCGCCGGCGTGCGGCGTCGACCACGATGATGTTCGCGATCGAGCCAACGATCAGGAGGTTTCCGGCGAAGGTGCCGACGAGCGCGAGCATCGGCCCGGAGAAGGGCGCGGTCGCGGCCGGCAGCAGCAGCATGATCGCGGGCACGTTCGACACCACGTTGGAGAGCGCGGCCGCGGTCGCGAAGAGCGGCGCGGGCTCGGTGAGCGCAAAGCCGGCGTCGGCGAGGGTCTGACGGCTTGCGCCGTGAGCCCGGTGTGGGCGAGCGCGTGGTTCACGGCGAAAAGCCCGATGAAGAGCACCAGCAGCTCCCAGTCGACCAACCCGAGCATGTGCGTCGAGTGCAGGCGGCGGCTCATGAGCAGCAGCCCCGCGCCGGTGAGCGCCGCCACATCGCGCGGCCAGTCGGTGAAGAGGAACACCACGACGAGCGCGCCGGCCACGGCGAGACCCTTTGCGCTCTGCCAGCGGTCGAAGGGGGCGAGATCGGTCGACCGGCGCGCCGGCGCGGCGATCGCGGCATGCCCTTCGCGCGCCGCCCACTTTCCGCGCATCTGCCAGGCGACGAGCGCCCACAGCGCCGCGAGGCCGAGCGCGACCGGCACGATCGCCTCGAGCGCATAGCCGCGAAACGAGAGCCGTAGCACCTCGCCCACCAGCATGTTCTGCGGGTTGCCGATCAGCGTCGCCGCCGAGCCGATGTTCGCGGCGCACGCGAGCGCGAGCAGGAACGGCACCGGGTCGAGGCCGCGGCGCAGGCAAGCGTCGGCCAGCACCGGCGCGATGGCGAGGCAGATCACGTCGTTGCTGAACACCGCCGCGAGTGCCGCGACCGCCGCGACCACCGCGGCGAGGAGCAGCGGCGGCCCGACCGGCAGCGCCGCGATCTGCAGCGTGACCCAAGTGTAGAAGCCGCCGAGGCGCATCTGCGCCGAGATCACCATGAACGAGAAGAGGAGGACGAGCGTCGGGAGGTGCACCGACCGAGCCGCCTCGTCGGGCGTGAGCGCGCCGAGAGCGACCAGCGCGATCGCGCCGAGAAGTGCAATGCCGGTGCGGTCGAGCTGCAGATACGGCAGCGCCCCCGCGATCATCCCGAGATAGACGATCGCGAAGATCGCGACGATGGTGACGGTCATTGCCGGGCGGTGCGGCGGCGGGTGCGGCCGGGCGGGCTGCGGGGCGGGGCCATGGCGGGGGGCGGGCGGCGCGGAGCATAGCGCATTGCGGAGGCGCGGACGTGCGCCGCGTGCGCGGCGGGGCGTTTGTCACGCACCGGCGCTGCGCCGGCGGGGGCAGGCGCGATGTTTGCATCCCTGCGTGGCGCGGGGCCGCGGCGGCGAACGCCGCGCTTGCGTTGCTGGCACTCGCCGCGCCGGGCGGCTAACAACATCGCGCCGGGACGCTGTGCTAGAAATTTCGCCGTCTGCACGACACGGAGGGCCTGATGAAGTCGTTCCTGGAGATCATCGAGGACCAGCTCGTCGCGAACCGGCTGCCGCTCGCGGGCGTCACGATCGCCGCCACGCCGTACGCCAACACGCCGGTCGTCGTGAACCTGCACTGGCACGCGTTCGTGGAGGTGAAGCTCGCGCCGGAGAGCACCGTCGTCGCGCACCAGCCGGTGCCGAGCTCGGCGCTGCAGGTGAGCTCGCTGTGGGAGCGCTTCCAGGATCTCGAGAACGACGCGCTCGAGGCGGCGTGGGAGCTCGGCGCGTGGAATCTCGCGCGGGTCGAGGCGCGGCCGTACGCGCGCCCCGCGGCCGCACATCAGGAGCGCATCGAGTGCATGACCGCCTTCGGCGTGTCGCCGCACGACATCGAAGGCGAGCCGGTGGTGGTGAGCGAGGTGCCCGACGCCGAGGAGCTGCTCGACGTGGCCGCGCGCGCGGGCTACGTCTGCTGGCAGTTCCGTCCGGTGTGGTGCGGGCTGTGGAAGGACGTCGCATGCGACGAAACCCTCGAGCCAGGCGGCTACCGCAACCCGCACTGCCCGGTGGTCGGCGAGTCGTATCTGCCCGGCCGCGCGCGCACCGTCGTGTATCAGCTCGGACGCGCACCCACACCCGTGCGGTGCGCTGCGCAGGCGGGCTGACGGCCTCTCTGCGCCACCAGTCCCCGCCTCGTCGAATGCACGACCCCGTCGCGCGCACCGCGCGCGGCTCGACCCTGGCTCAAGATACAAGAGCGGTCGCGAAACAGGGGATTCGCAAGGGCCCTTTGGGGAGGGAAGGGTCCCGAGCCTGCCCTCGGGCCCCTTGTTCGTACGATCCCGATTCCGCAGTGAGCACGGCCGCGATCTTGAGATAAGTTCTAGAATCGCGGCTGCCTCGAGTTTCGTGCTGCGCCCATGTCCGACATCGCCCTGGAGGGGTCTCGAAACACTACGGCGCCGCGCGCGCGGTCGACGACGTCAGCTTCGTGGCCGCGGCTGGCTCCTTTCTGGTGCTGCTCGGGCCCTCCGGCTGTGGTAAATCGACCACGTTGCGCCTGATCGCCGGGCTCGAGGAGCCGACCGCCGGGCACGTGCTGATCGGCGGCCGCGACGTCACGCGCGACCCGCCATCGCGGCGTAACGTTTCGATGGTATTCCAGTCCTATGCGCTGTTCCCGCATCTCGACGTGGCCGAGAACATCGTGTTCGGCCTGAAGGTGCGCCGCGTCGCGGGCGACGAGCGGGCGCGTCGCCTGCGCCGAGTGGCCGAGCTCGTCGGGCTCGGCGGGCTGCTCGAGCGCCGGCCGGCCCAGCTCTCCGGCGGGCAGCGCCAGCGCGTCGCGCTCGCGCGCGCGATCATCGCCGAGAACCCGGTATGCCTGATGGACGAGCCGTTGTCGAATCTCGACGCGCAGCTGCGCCACGAGATGCGCGTCGAGATCCGCGCGCTGCAACAGCGGCTCGGCATGACCGTCGTGTACGTGACGCACGACCAGATCGAGGCCATGAGCATGGCCGATCGCATCATCCTGATGCGCGAGGCGCGCGTCGAGCAGGCGGGGCGAGCCCGCGGCGCTCTACGCCCGGCCGGCGAGCGCCTTCGCCGCGCGCTTCATCGGCACGCCGCCGATGAACCTCCTGCGTCTCGCGGCCGTCGACGGCGGTGCGGGGATCCGCGGCGTCGCGAACGGGCGCCTCGTCGAGGGGCCGGGCGCTGGGTTGCTGCTCGGCGTACGGCCCGAGGCGATCCGCATCGTCGAGCGAGGCGGGTTGTCGGCGGAGGTCGTATCAGTCGACTACCACGGCCCCGACACGGTCGTCACCACGCGCGTCGGTGACGAGCCGCTGATGCTGCGCGTGTCCGGCCACTTCCCCGTCGGGCAGCACGGCCCGATCCGCATCGGCTGGGATGCCGACGCAGCGCACGTGTTCGACGCCGCGACCGGCACCCGGCGCGAGGAGTACCGGACGTTCGCGCCGCCCGCATGAAAACCGGGGGCGGCGGCGCTGCGCCGGATCGAGCAGTCAACCCATGGAGGAAAGCATGACCGGAACGCTGAGACGGCAATTCCTCGCGATCGCACTCGCGGCCGCACTCGGCCCGCTCGCCGCGGCGACCGCCGCGGCCGCGACCGAGCTCACGATGTACTACCCAATCGCGGTCGGTGGGCCGCTCACCAAGGTGATCGACGGCCTGGTCGCCGACTTCCAGAAGGCGCACCCGGACATCAAGGTGAACGCGGTGTACGCGGGCAACTACAACGACGCGCGCATCAAGGCGCTCGCCGCGCACAAGGCCGGACAGCCTGCGCAGCTCTCGGTGCTGTTCTCGATCGACATCTACGAGCTGATCGAGCAGGACCTGATCTATGCGTTCGACGACATCGTCACGACGCCCGAGGACAAGGCGTGGCTGAAGGCGTTCTACCCGTCGCTGATGGAGAACGGCGTCTACAGGGGCAAGGTGTACGGCATTCCGTTCCAGCGCTCGACCATCGTGATGTACTACAACAAGGACGCGTTCAAGGAGGCCGGGCTCGACCCGAACAAGCCGCCGGCAACCTGGCAGGAGATGGTCGACATGGGCAAGAAGCTCGTGAAGAGGGACGCGAGCGGCAACGTCAGCCGCTGGGGCGTGATGATCCCGTCGACCGGCTACCCGTACTGGATGTTCGGCGCGCTCACGATGCAGAACGGCCAGGTGCTGATGAATCCGGACGGCAATCTGACGCACTTCGCGAACCCCGCGGTGGTCGGGGCGCTCGAGTACTGGGTCGACCTGAGCCGCAAGCACAAGGTGATGCCCGCGGGCACGGTCGAGTGGGGCACGCTGCGCGAGAGCTTCCTCCAGGGCAAGACGGCGATGATGTGGCACACGACCGGCAACCTCACCGCGGTGAAGGACGGTGCGAAATTCGATTTCGGGGTGGCGATGCTGCCGGCGGCGAAGCGGCGCGGCACGCCAACCGGGGGCGGCAACTTCTACATCTTCAAGAAGTCGACTCCCGAGGAGCGCAAGGCTGCACTCACCTTCGTCAAGTGGATGACCGATCCCGAGCGCACCGCCAAGTGGAGCATCGCGACCGGCTACATCGGCACGCGTCCGGACGCCTACGAGACGAAGCTCCTCAAGGAGTACGTGACGACATTCCCGCCCGCGGCGGTTGCGCGCGACCAGCTCAAGTTCGCCACCGCCGAGCTCTCGACCTACCAGACCGGCCGGGTGCGCAAGCTCCTGGATGACGCGATCCAGGCGGCGCTCACCGGGAGCAAGACGCCCAACGCCGCGCTCTCCGAGGCGCAAGCGCAGTCCGAGCGGCTGCTCAAGCCCTACCGTTGACCGGCGGGCAAGCGTGCGCCCGCGGCAGCGGGCGCACGCCGCCCGGCTTTCGATCGATCGCATGCACGAGCGCAGCCTAGCGCACGTCTACGGCTGGCTGTTGCTGCTGCCGGCGGCGGTGCTGCTCGTCGCGTTCACGCACTACCCGACCGTCGCCACCGTCTGGCACAGCCTGTTCAGCACCGGCACGCGGCTGCGGCCCTCGGCGTTCGTCGGCCTGGAGAACTATCGCACGCTCGCCGGGGATCCGATCTTCTGGCAGGTGGTGCAGAACAACTTCTGGTTCGCCGCGGGGACGGTCCCGGCGAGCATCGCGCTCGCGATCGTGATGGCGCTGTGGGTGAACGGTCGCCTTCCCGGGCGCGCGCTCGCGCGCATGGCCTACTTCACGCCGACAGTGCTGCCGATGATCGCGGTAGCGAACATCTGGCTCTTCTTCTACACGCCCGAGATCGGTCTGCTGGACAAGATCGTCGGCGTTCTCGGTGGCGGCAGCCACAACTGGCTTGGCGACCCGTCGACCGTGCTCGCCTGCGTCATCGTCATGACGATCTGGAAGGAGGCCGGCTTCTTCATGATCTTCTATCTCGCGGCGCTGCAGTCGATCTCGCCTGAGCTGCGGGAGGCGGCGACCGTCGAGGGCGCGTCGCGCTGGTATTACTTCCGGCGCATCGTCTTCCCGCTGCTGATGCCGACGACGCTCTTCGTGCTGATCAATGCGCTGATCAACGCCTTCAAGCTCGTCGACCACCTGTTCATTCTGACCAAGGGCGGGCCGGACAATGCGAGCAACCTGCTGCTCTACTACATCTACGAGGCGGCGTTCAGCTTCCTAGACACCGCGTACGCCGCGACGCTCACGACGGTGCTGCTCGCTTTCCTCGCCGCGCTCGCGGTGAGCCAGTTCTTCCTGCTCGATCGGCGGATCCACTACCGATGAGCGCGACCGAGATCCGCCAGCTGGGGCGCGGGCTCCGAGATCACGGCGGCCTGGCTGCTCGCGGCGCTGTGGCTGGCTCCGCTGCTCTACGCGTTCTGGGCGGCGTTTCATCCGCCGCAGTTCGCCACCCGCTTCGATCCGTTCGCGCCGCTCACGCTCGCGAACTTCACCCGCGCCTGGAGCGTCGCGCCGTTCGCGCGCTACTTCCTCAACACCTTCATGCTGGTGACGCTGATCCTTGCAGCGCAGTTCGTGCTGTGCACGCTGGCGGGGTTCGCCTTCGCGCGCTTCGCTTTCGCCGGCAGCAGTGTCGCGTTCGCGCTCGTGCTGGTGCAGCTCATGGTCATGCCCGAGGTGCTGATCGTCGAGAATTACCGCACCATGGCGCGCCTCGACCTGGTCGACTCCATCAGCGGGATCGGCATGCCGTACTTCGCGAGCGCATTCGGCATCTTCCTCCTGCGTCAGACCTTCAAGACCGTGCCGCGGGAGCTCGACGAGGCTGCGCGCGTCGAGGGATGCGGGATGCTCGGCGTGCTGTGGCGCGTGTACGTCCCGCTCGCCCGGCCGACGTACCTCGCCTACGGCCTCGTATCGGTGAGCTACCACTGGAACAACTTCCTCTGGCCGCTCGTGGTCACGAGCTCGGTCGAGACGCGTCCGCTCACCGTCGGGCTCGCGATCTTCGGCGCCCCCGAGTCCGGCGTCGACTGGGCGGTGATCTCCGCCGGGACCCTCATGGCGGTTGCCCCGCTGCTCGTCGCATTCCTGCTGTTCCAGCGCCAGTTCGTCCAGTCGTTCATGCAGGCCGGCATCAAGTAGCCCTTCTCTACCCCTCCTCTCCGAGGAGGGGTGGCTGCGAAGCAGCCGGGGTGGTGTTCAGAGCGCAGGCAGCACCCGGGGTGGCTGCGAAGCAGCCGGGGTGGTGTTCCAGAGCGCAGGCAGCACCCGGGGTGGCTGCGAAGCAGCCGGGGGGGTTCCAAAGCGCAGGCAGAACTCGGGCGCGGCTCGCGCGGAGCGCTTTCACGCCTTGTGCGGCAGCCGCAGCCCGATGCGGCGCACTTCCGGCCCCTCCATCGCCGCGACGGTCAACATGAGCCCCGCGCAGGCGACCGCGTCGCCCTCGACCGGCCGGCGCGGCGGCAGGGTGCGCAGAAGGTCGCCGAGCGTCGCGCCGGCAGGCACGCCGGCTGGCAGGGACGCGCCATAGTGCGCGAGCACTTCAGCGGCTGGGGCATCCGCGTCGAACAGGAACTCGCCGAAGGTGCGATGCCGTGCGACCGTCGCGGCCTCGGCGTCGGCGAGAAAGAGATCGTCGAGCTGAGGCACCGCGGCCGCCGGCGCGATGATCGCCACGATGTCGCCGACAGCGAGCGCACCGGTCTCGGCCGGTGCGAGCGGCTCGCCGTCGCGCATCACCGATACGGCCCGCGCGCGCGCCGGCAGCGCGACCTCGGAGAGCGGCGTGCCCACGAGCGCCGAGCCCGTCTCGATCGCGAACTCGACGAGCTCGTACCCGCCGGCGCCGCCGGTGAGCTGCACGCGCGCTTTGGGGTCGGCGCGCAGCGGGAGTGTCACGCCGAGGGCGCGCGCGGCAACGCCGACGGTAGTGCCCTGTGCAAGCAGCGAGGCGAGCACCACGACGAACGCCACGTCGAACAGGAGCTTCGCCTCCGGCACGCCGGAGAAGAGCGGGAACATCGCCAGCACGATCGGCACCGCGCCGCGCAAGCCCACCCACGCCACGTACCACGTCTCTCGGGCGCGGAAGCGGAACGGCGCGAGGCATGCCCAGACGGCGACCGGACGTGCGACGAACATCAGGAACGCGGCAACGCCGAGTGCCGGAGCGATGACCCGCACGAGCTCGTGCGGCGTCACGAGCAGACCGAGCAGCAGGAACATCGCCGACTGGGCGAGCCAGGCCATGCCGTCCATGGCGCGCATCACGTCGTCGCTAACCGGCCTGCGCGCGTTGCCGACCAGCACGCCGACGAGGTACACCGCGAGGAAGCCGCTGCCGCCTGCGGCGTTGGTGAGCGCGAAGACCGATACGCCGCTCGCGGTGAGAAGCAGCGCGTCGAGCCCCGCGCCGATCCGCAGGCGCGGCAGCGCGCGGCTTGCCGTCCAGCCGAAGCCCAATCCGGCCGCCGTGCCGATGCCGAACTGCTGGACGAGATCCGCCCCGAGCCGCGCCAGCGGTAGTCCGCCGGGCGCGAGCGCAACTTCGATCAGCGCGACGGTGAGGAAAACCGCCATCGGATCGTTGATGCCCGACTCGGCCTCGAGGGTCGCCGCGACGCGGTCGCTCACCCGCACGCCCGCGGACTTGAGCATCGCAAAAACCGCCGCCGCGTCGGTCGACCCGACAATGGCGCCGAGCAGCACCGCCACCCGCCAGTCGAGACCGAAGGTCCACGCGGCGCATGCCCCGACCAGCGCCGCGGTCATCGCTACGCCGGCGCTCGCGAGCACGAGCGCCGGGCGCAGCGCGACGCGGAAGATCGCGTATTGGGTACGCATTCCGCCGTCAAGCAGGATCACGGCGAGCGCGAGGTTGCCGACGAGGAACGATAGCCCGTGATCATCGAAGGCGATGCCGCCGAGCCCGTCCTCCCCGGCGAGCATGCCGACGAGCAGGAAGACGAGCAACAGGGGCAGGCCCATGCGCGCCGATAGCGCGCCGAGCAGAAGCGCCGCGAGCAGGATCAGCGCGCCGGCGAGCAGGATCTGGTTGAGGGCGTCCACGGGGCAGGTTCGGAACCGTAACGCCGAAGCCGGCGATGGCATCGACGCGGTCCAGACCCGAGATTACTCGACCCCCGCCGCACGGGCAGGGTCCTGCGTGCTCGCGGCGCGCCCCTCCCGCCCGATGCCCTGCTCGCAGTACACTTACCGGTCCTGAGCGCCGCCCCGCCCGGCGCGCCCAGGGGGACGCACGATGACCGACCTCTCCGTCAGCCGCGAGCTCACCGCCTACAAGGCGAGGCACAAGGTCCGCTTCGTGACCGCGGCGTCGCTGTTTGACGGGCACGACGCCTCGATCAACATCATGCGGCGCATCCTGCAGGCGTCCGGCTGCGAGGTGATCCACCTCGGCCACAACCGCTCGGTCGAGGAGGTGGTGGTCGCGGCGCTGCACGAGGACGCGCAGGGGATCGCGGTCTCCTCCTACCAGGGCGGCCACGTCGAGTACTTCAAGTACATGCTCGATTGCCTGCGCGAGCGCGGCGGCGAGAACATCAAGGTGTTCGGCGGCGGCGGCGGCGTGATCGTCCCGGCGGAGGTGAAGGAGCTCGAGGACTACGGCGTCGCGCGCATCTACTCGCCCGAGGACGGCCACCGGCTCGGCCTGCAGGGCATGATCAACGACATGGTCCGGCGCTGCGACGAGGATCTCGCGGCCCATGCGCCGAAGGATGTGGCGGCCGTCAAGGCCGGCGACCGCCGCGCGCTCGCGCGCCTGATCACCGCGCTCGAGGCGGGCGCCGCAGGCAGGAAGCTCGTCGAGGCGCTTGCGCGCGAGGCCGATAGCGCGCGGATCCCGGTGCTCGGCATCACCGGCACCGGCGGCGCCGGCAAGAGCTCGCTCACCGACGAGCTCGTGCGCCGCTTCCGGCTCGACCAGGACGACCGGATGAGAATCGCGGTCATCTCGATCGACCCGTCGCGCAAGAAGACCGGCGGCGCGCTGCTCGGCGACCGCATCCGGATGAACGCGATCTACACGGGGGAAGGGAAGGGGTCCCCCGTCGAGCCCTCTGGGGAAGGGAAGGGGTCCCCCGTCGAGCCCTCTGGGGAAGGGAAGGGCGCGCGCGGCGAGCGCGCGCCGGAGATCTTCATGCGCTCGATGGCGACGCGCGAGGCTTCGGGCGAGATCTCCAAGGCCCCTGCCCGAGGCGATCGCCGCGTGCAAGGTGGCCGGCTTCGACGTGATCGTCGTCGAGACCTCGGGCATCGGCCAGGGCGACGCCGCGATCGTGCCGCACGTCGACGTTTCGCTCTACGTGATGACGCCCGAGTTCGGCGCCGCGAGCCAGCTCGAGAAGATCGACATGCTCGACTTCGCCGACTTCGTCGCGATCAACAAGTTCGATCGCAAGGGCGCCGAGGACGCGCTGCGCGACGTGCGCAAGCAGTACCAGAGGAACCGCCAGCTGTTCTCGGCGAAGCCCGAGGACATGCCGGTGTACGGCACCCAGGCGAGCCGATTCAACGACGACGGCGTCACCGCACTCTACCAGGCGCTCGCGCCCAAGCTCGCCGAGCACGGCCTCGAGCTCGTGCCCGGCAAGCTGCCGAAGGTGCCGCACAAGGCGTCCACCAGCAAGCAGTCGATCGTCCCGCCGGGCCGCGTGCGCTACCTCGCCGAGATCGCCGAGGCCGTGCGCGGCTACAAGCGGCACGCCGCCGAGCAAGCCGGCATCGCCCGCGAGCGCCAGGCGCTCGCGACCGCGAATCGCCTGCTCGTCGAGGCTTCTGCCGCTCGCGAGAGGAGGGTGCCGGCGACGCCGGCGGGGGTCTCGACCGCGCTCGACTCCCTGATCGCCGCCCGCGAGGCGCAACTCGACGACCGCTCGAAGAAGCTGCTCGCGATGTGGCCCGACATGCGGAAGGCCTACGCGGGCGACGATTACGTCGTGAAGATCCGCGGCCGCGAAGTGCGCTGAAGCTCGTGCACGAGACGCTCGCGGGCACCAAGATCCGCAAGGTGGTGCTGCCGCGCTACGAGGACGACGGCGAGCTTCTCAAGTGGCTGATGCTGGAGAACGTTCCGGGCTCGTTTCCCTTCACTGCCGGCGTGTTCGCCTTCAAGCGCGAGAACGAGGATCCGACCCGGATGTTCGCCGGCGAGGGCGACCCGTTACGCACCAATCGGCGCTTCCACCTGCTCTCGAAGGACATGCCGGCGAAGCGGCTCTCGATCGCGTTCGACTCGGTGTCGCTGTATGGCTTCGATCCCGACGAGCGCCCCGACATCTACGGCAAGGTCGGCAATTCCGGCGTGTCGATCGCTACGCTCGACGACATGAAGTCGGTCCTCGAAGGGTTCGACCTGTGCGCGCCGAACACCAGCGTGTCGATGACGATCAACGGCCCGGCGCCGACGATGCTCGCGATGTTCTTCAACGCGGCGGTCGACCAGCAGGTGGACAGGTTCCGGTCCGACAACGGCCGCGACCCGACCGAGGACGAGCTGGAGAAGATCCGCGCCTGGACGGTGGCGACCGTGCGCGGCACCGTGCAGGCCGACATCCTGAAGGAGGACCAGGGCCAGAACACCTGCATCTTCTCCACCGAGTTCAGCCTCAAGGTGATGGGCGACATCCAGGAGTACTTCATCCACCACGGAGTCAAGAACTACTACTCGGTGTCGATCTCGGGCTACCACATTGCCGAAGCCGGCGCAAACCCGATCAGCCAGCTCGCCTTCACGCTCGCCAACGGCTTCACCTACGTGGAAACCTATCTCGCGCGCGGCATGCACGTCGACGATTTCGCGCCGAACCTGTCGTTCTTCTTCAGCTACGGTATGGACCCGGAGTACTCGGTGCTGGGGCGCGTGGCGCGGCGCATCTGGGCGGTGGCGATGAAGCAGCGCTACGGGGCGAACGAGCGCAGCCAGAAGCTGAAGTTCCACTCGCAGACGAGCGGGCGCTCCTTGCACGCGCAGGAGATCGCCTTCAACGACATCCGCACCACGTTGCAGGCGCTCGTCTCGATCTACGACAACACCAATTCGCTGCACACCAACGCCTACGACGAGGCGATCACCACGCCCACCGAGGAGAGCGTGCGCCGGGCGATGGCGATCCAGCTCATCATCAACCGCGAGTGGGGGCTCGCCAAGAACGAGAACCCCAACCAGGGGAGCTTCGTCATCGAGGAGCTCACCGAGCTCGTCGAGGAGGCGGTGCTACGCGAGTTCGAGGCGATCGCCGAGCGCGGCGGGGTGCTCGGCGCCATGGAAACGGGCTACCAGCGCGGCAAGATCCAGGAGGAGTCGCTCCACTACGAGGCGAGGAAGCACGACGGCTCCTATCCGATCGTCGGCGTGAACACTTTCCGCAACCCGCACGGCGACCCGATCCCGGAGACACTCGAGCTCATTCGCTCGACCGAGGAGGAGAAGCGCTCGCAGCTCGAGCGGCTGCGGGATTTCCAGCGGCGGCACGCCAGGCGGGCGCCGGCGATGCTCGCGCGCCTGCAGGACGCGGTGATCCGCAACGAGAACGTCTTCGCGGTGCTGATGGAGGCGGTGCGCGTGTGCTCGCTCGGGCAGATCACCCAAGCGCGCTGTTCGAGGTGGGCGGGCAGTACCGGCGCAGCATGTAGTGTGACGCTGGGGAGGGAGTCCCTCGCCCCCGCACCCCCCGCCCCGTGAGGTGTTCACGGCGGGCGCGGAATCGCGCGCGGCGGCCGTGTTCTGTTAGCACACGCAAGCAGCGCCGAGACTCAGGCGATCTTGCTCAACGCCCTTGCTGTGCCGGCCGTTGACCCGGGTTCGCATTGTTCGGCGCGTGCGATGCCGCAGTACCGCGCGTTGGCGGTTCGCGCGTTTGCCTCCGGATGGGACTGGAGCGCAAAGCCGCATTGCGCGCCGCGCCGGCGCATCCGATGCGCTACGAGCGGCGGCGCCCGGAGCACACGATTCTGCATGGCCTGGTGCGGGAACATCTCGCGACGTTTCTCGCTCAAGTCGAAGCGAGAACGGGCACGGGCCTGCCCGGGTTCATCAAGGACGAGTGCGCACACGAGAAGTTTGTCGCGTTCTCGTGCAAGCGACGGGGATTCTGCCCCTCGTGCGGCGCGCGGCGCATGGTCGAGAGCGCCGCGCACCTGGTCGACGAGGTCATCCCGTGTGTGCCGGTGCGCCAATGGGTGCTGTCGTTTCCGATCGGGCTTCGCATCCTGTTTGCCGCACAGCCCGAGCTGCTCACCCCGGTGCTGTGCGCATCGTCCACCGCGTCATCGCGAGGTTTCTGCTCAGGCAGGCAGGCCTGAGACGCGCCGCCGCCGACACCGGCGCGGTCACCCTGATCCAGCGATTCGGCTCGGCGGCCAACTTGGCGGGGAATCTTCGCCAAACAGCTCACGATGGACCGCGCTGGACTGCTTCTGCACTTCTTCTCGGCACGACGATACCGTCGCGCATCAGGAAAAGGTGGGGTTGAATTTCCTATACGCCCAGTACCGCCGCTCGATGTAGAGCGGCGGGGCCCGCCCATCCTCGCGCAATCGGGGATCTCGTCCAGACGGTGGGGGCTCGCCGGTACCATCGCTTGATGTGAGCGCGTCGAAGGGCCGCGCACTGCCATGCCCGCAAGCGCCGCGGGCACGAAGGATGCGTGCCCCCCCCCGCGGCCGGCGACGCGCGCAGGTTGATGACTTGTCCCAGCGCCGCGAGCGATCCGCGGAAGACGTCGATCACGACGGCCAACGCTTCGCCCGGGGGAGGGCGGCCGCCCCGGGTGCCTCGGTGCAGGCTCGAGATCACGCGGTGCAGCGGCTTGATCGCGCAAGCTGCTGCGCATATACTATGCGCATGAAAATGCGCACGTCGCATGCATGACCGCGCGGACCGCTACGGGCCGCCGGCGCAAGCGGTCCGCCAATCTGAGCGTCGACGAGGCGCTGCTCGCGCGCGCCCGGCAACTCGGCCTGAACCTCTCGCAGGTGCTCGAAACGGGTCTCGCCGAGGCCGTCCGCCGGCATGAGCGCGAGCAATGGCTACGGCGGAACCGCGCCGCGCTCGACGCCTACAACGAGCACCTCGACAAGCACGGCGTGTTCAGCGACGACCTGCGCTCGTTCTGATGGCGCAGTTCGACGTCTACCGCAACCCCAATCCAGCGAGCCGAGCGCGCATTCCGTACCTGCTCGACGTGCAGTCGGACCTGCTCGAGCCGCTCGCGACCCGCATCGTCGTGCCGCTGTGCAAGCCCGAAGTGCTCGGCGGCAAGCCGGCCGATCGACTCAATCCCGCGTTGGTGATCGAGGGCCGGAAGGTGCATATGCTCACACCCGAGCTCGCCGGCGTGTCGCGCCGGGTTCTAGGCGAGCGGGTGGCAAACCTCGCGGCAGAGCGACCGACGATCGTCGCAGCCATTGACCTCGCGATCACGGGAATATGAATACCTCGAAGTCGAGGGGCAGCTGCAGTGCATCGACGCCGCGCCCTTCAGGGCGAGCAGTTCGTGCCCGTGGGGGAAGCCTTCGAGGTGAGCGGCTAGCGAGCGCACGGCGCGGTGCAGGGCGTCGGTGTAGCCATGCAGCGCCTGGGTTTAGCTTCGGTGATCGCTGCCAAGCCGTGCCGGGAGCGCGACTTGGTGTTGGCCATGGTGGCGGCCCGCGAGGTGGCGCCGCATACGAAGCTGGCCGAACCCCCGGCGCCGGGCCCGACGCGCCCACCTTCGATCTGGTCACAACGCCCAGCGCCCCGCAGCGCCGCGCGCTGGCGCTGATCGAGCAGATTCGGCCGTGAACAGAACCCGCAACCCCGAAATCAACCCAAGTCCTTGACGCACCAGGCAAACTCGCAAGGCGCATGTCGGAACTTCGGGCTAGTCGAGAAGCGGTCGATGGGAACGATGATCGACCGCGCCAGCGGCGCGAAGACGATCATCCTCAGCCGCGAGTGGTGTCACCTTTTCAGCATAACCGAACCGGTTTTTTGGGGCCGCCAACCCGGAGTGGCGAGGCCCGCCTGTCCCCGCGCAAGCGGGGGCCTCGCGGAACTCCTCGAGTCCGACCGCGCCTGCACCTCACCCGCTTTCATGGGGTGCTCGCGCCCAACGCAACGCTGCGTGCGGCGCTCGTGCCGGGCCCGGCACGAAACACCAGCGGCCCTTCAGACCAGCACGCGCATAGCGCGCCGGCTCGCATGGGCTGGGCGCGGTTTCTCGAGCGCGTGTTCGACATCGACCTCGAGCACTGCCCGCAGTGCGGCGGGGCGTTCAGGATCATCGCCGCCATCGCGGAGCCGGCCGTGATCGTGAAGATCCTCACCCACCTGGGCTTGCCTGCGCGCGCCCGCCGCGCGCCCCCGCGCGGGCGCTGGCGCTTTTTCCAGGCAGCGTGATCTCCCGAAGGCAAGAACGGCTCTGCAACGGCTGCTGACAATCTCGCGCGGCACGCGCTTGTGTGCCGCGAATCAGCGTGCGTCGAAATGAGGCAATTCGAGTCGATTCGGCAGTCGAATCGTCATCGACAGCGGGGAATCTTCGCCAAACAGCTCACGATGGACCGCGCTGGACTGCTTCTGCACTTCTTCTCGGCTCGGCGTTACCGTCGCGCATCAGGAAAAGGTGGGTTGAATTTCCTATACGCAGCCCTCGATCCGCGCGGGCAGGGGCGCTCGCAGGTGGCGCCTTCGGGGTACACGGCGGATCGCCGCACCGAGGACATCGCGGAGTTCGTCGCGCGCTATCCGAGGGTCGTGCTCGTGGGCTGGTCGCTTGGCGCCCTGGAAGGGCTGCACTACATCCGTGCCCACGGCGACACGAAGCTCGCCGGCCTCGTCCTCGTCGACAGCTCGGTGGGAGAGCCGCCCGCACCGCCCGCGAGCGACTTCCGCGGCGCGCTCGAGCGTGACCGGGCCCGCGCGCTCGACGAGTTCGTGCGCGCGATGTTTCGCACTCCGCGGTCGGAGGCCGAGATCGCGCAGCTCACGGCGGACGCCTTGAGGCTTCCACTCGCGGCGAGCCTTGCGCTACTCTCCTACCCGTATCCGCGCGAGCACTGGCGCGCCGCGGCGCACGCGGTGCAGGCTCCGCTCCTGTACGTGGTGACGCCGCAGTTCGCGGAGCAGGCGCAGAATCTTAAGCGCAACCGGCCGCAGACCGAGACGGTCGTGTTCGAGCGCGCCGGGCACGCGCTCTTCGTGGACGAGCCGGAGCGGTTCAATGCCCTGCTGGAGGAGTTCGCCGACCGCGTTGCCCGCTAGAGCGATCGCTCAGGAGGGGAAATGGCCACATTCGACGGCGTGATCGTTGGGGCGGGCCACAACGGCCCCACCCTCGGCGCGTACATGGCGCGCGCGCGGCTCAGGGTCTGCGTGCTCGAGGCCGCGGGCGAGATCGGCGGCGGCTGCTCGACCGCGGACGCGACGCTCCCGGGCTTCCGCTAAAACCTCCACTCGAATATCTACATTGCGTTCAGCGGCAGTCCGCTGATGCGCGATCTCGAGCTCGCCCGCCACGGCTTCGCCTACATCGAACCGCCGGTGCAGAACGGCGTGGCGATGCGCGACGGCACCGCGCTCACCATCCACAAGGACATCGACCGGACCTGCGCCTCGATCGCGCGCTTCTCGCGCCGCGACGCCGAGTCGTTCCGCTACCTGAACGAGACCTACGCGGTGAAGATGCGGCCGTTCTTCACCGCGCGCCTCTACAACCCGCCGCTCGCGCCCGACGAGATCCGCGCGCGGCTCACCGGGCCGGAAGGGCGCGAGTCCCTCGCGCACGCCCCGCTCGACCTCTTCCAGGTGATCGACCGCCACTTCGAGGACCAGCGGATCCGCACGCTCTTCAAGCTGCTCATGCACGTGACGACCGGGGAGAACGTGCCGGGCACCGGGCTCATCTTCCTGATGATCCTCGCCTCGATCACGCACCTCGCGCTCCCGGTCGCCGGGTTGGCCTCCCTCTGCGCGCGCTCGCGCGGGTGATCGAGGCCGGTGGCGGGAGCGTGCGGGCCGGCGCACCGGTGCGCGAGATCGTCGTCGAGTCGAACTGGGCCACCGGCGTCCGGCTGGCGGACGGCACGCGCATCGACGCGGCGCGGTTCGTCGCGAGCGGGATCGACGCACCGGGGACGCTGCAGCTCGCGGGTACGGAGCATTTCCCGGAGGCGGTGCGCGCGAAGCTCGCGAACTGGCACTGGGGCGACCACAGCCTGGTCACGATCCACCTTGCGCTGAACCAGCCGCCGGCGTATGCGGCGGCGAAGTTCGACCCGGACATCGACCGCGCCTTCAACATCTTCTTCGGCTTCGACGACACGGACCAGGTCGTGCGCTCCTTCGAGCGGTGCAAGGCGAGCGAGTTCCCCGACTTCCCGATGGGCAACGGCGCGTGCAACACGCTGTTCGACCCGACTTACGCGCCGCAGGGCAAGCACGCCGCCTTCTGGTGGCCGTTCGCGCCCTACGCGCTGCCGGGCGGGCCCGAGGAATGGGATCGCCGCAAGCCGGAGATCACCGCGCGCCTGCTGGCAGTCTGGCGCGGCTACGCGTCGAACCTGACGCCTGACAACGTGCTCGCCACGTTCCTCCTCGCCCCGCTCGACGTCGAGCGTGGCAACGCCGCGATGCGGCGCGGGGCGGTGCGGCTCGGCGCCTACGTTTCGTCGCAGCTCGGCATCAACCGGCCGCACCCGCTGCTCGCGAAGAACCGCACGCCGCTCGAGGGGCTGTACCTCTGCGGTTCGTCGTGCCACGGCGGCGGCGCGAACGGCGGACCGGGCTACAACGCGGCCAATGCGATCGTCGCCGACCTCAAGCTCGCGCGACCCTGGACGCCCATCGCGCCGCCGGAGTGGAGCGGGTAGGTCTTACCGCGTTCCAGTAAGGCGTCGCGCCCGAGGCGCCGTTGCACCAACGTGCGATCGGCCGCCGCACCATGTGCCGATTGGCTGCGCCGTGCGGGCGGAGGACCATCGGCTTCGCTCGTTCCGTTCGAGCGCGCGAGCAACGGTGCTCGTGCTCACAGCCCGGAGGAAGTCCCGCATGAAACCATCTCGAGTCTTTTGTGCGACGGCTGCCACGCTCTGCGCCGTGGTGCTCGCGGGGGGCTGCGCCCAGCCGCCGAAGCAAGTCGAGGTCGCGGAGACGATCGAAGCGACCTTCAACGTGGAGTCGATCGACCACGCGAAGCGCATCGTCACGCTCAGGGGCCGGCGGGGCCCCGTGGTCGTCCAGGCCGGGCCGCAGGTCCGCAATCTCGATCAGGTGAAGGCGGGCGACCGCGTCGTGGTGCGGTACCGGGAGGCCATCGCCGCCGAGCTCATGAAGCCCGGGACCGGCGTGAGCGGGATCGAGTCCTCGTCGGTCGCGGCGCGTGCGGCGCCGGGCGACCGGCCGTTCGCGGGAGCGGCGGAGCAGGTGCGCATGACCGTCAAGGTCTGGGACGTCGATCCGATCCAGAACTGGGTCGAGGTCACGGGTCCGCGGGGCTACAACCGGCGCATGAAGGTGCTGGATCCCAAGGCGCGCGAGTTTCTCCGCGGCCTCAAGCGCGGCGACGAAGTGCAGGTGACGATCACGGAAGCGGCCGCGATCAGCGTCGAGCCGGCGCGGTAGGGCGCCCTTCGGAGTTGACCGCGATGCCGTGCGCGGCGAGGTAGCGCGCCACGGCGGCCGCTGCGAGGCTCGCCCGGCGAGCCCGACGTGCCCGTCGGGGCGCAGGAGATAGCAGGCCGGACCGCGGATCCCCGCGCGCGCGAGCTCTGCCGTGTTCGCCGGATCGTCGGGCACCGTGTGCGCGCGGAGGAGGTCGCCGAGACCGGGCGCTTCCTCGACCGGTCGCGGCTGCCCGATCGCGATCAGGTTGAAGCGCGTGTCGTCGAGCCGCTCGAACAGGTCCTCGGCCGGGCCATCGCGACGGAACCTGAGCCGCAGCCAGGGAAAGCGGTCGCCGGCGCGGGGGCCGCGCGTGGGCGATCCGGGCAGCGTCGTCGACAGCGGGCTCTCCGGGTAGCGGATGCCGATCTGGGAAACGGTGCGGAATGCGAACCTTCGCATGCGCTCGCGAGTCATCGCGAATGCCGCGATGCGGGCGATGACGCGCGTGCGGAGGAGCCTCGCCAGCCAGCTGTCCGAGACCACCAGTGTGAACGCGCGGTCGGTGGTTTCGAGCAAGCGCTTCGCCACCGGGAGGCGCTCGGCCGCGTAGGTATCGAGGAGACGCGCGTCGGCACGGCCCGCCGCGACGAGCGCGAGCTTCCAGGCCAGGTTGTAGGCGTCCTGCAGGCCGGTGTTCATGCCTTGCCCGCCCGCCGGGCTGTGGATGTGCGCCGCATCACCGAGCAGGAAGCAGCGCCGATCGCGAAAGCGCACGGCGCAGCGGTGGTGGATGCGGTAGGTCGAGAACCAGCTGCAGCCCTGGAAGGCGAGCGCGGTGCCCGCCTCGCGGCGCAGCGACGGAATCACGTCCTCGAACGCCAGATCGTCGCGTTCCGCCAGCGCCGCGGGCAGGATGCCGATCACCCGCCAGTGATCGGTTCCGCGCATCGGAAAGAAGAGGTGAAACCCGTCGCGCCACAGGTAGACGTTCACCTCGTCGGGGATCATGCTCCCGGTGGCGCGCGTGTCGGCGACGAAGAACACGTGCTCGTAGGGCGCACCCGGGAACGCGATGCCGTTCAGCTCGCGGACCGCGCTGTGCGCGCCGTCGCAACCGGCCACGTACGCGGCCGTGATCGTTCGGGTCGCGCCGTCCGGCAGCCTGAGCGTCGCCGCAACGCGGTCGGTGTGCTGGTCGAGGGCGACGAGCTCGGTGTTCCACCGCACGTCCATGCCCCGAGCGCGGAGCGAATCGCCGAGGATCTGCTCGTTGTCGTCCTGGCCCAGCATCAGCACGAACGGATACGGGCTCAGGCTCTTCCCGATGTCGCCCACCGGGATGCGCGCCTTGCGCTCGCCTTCGGCCCACAGGTTGGCGCCGGTGCCGCGCTTGCCGAGCGCGATCGCGCGCTCCGCGAGACCCAGGTGCCGATAGATCTCGAGCGTGCGGGCATGCACGGCGATCGCCCGCGTCTGCTGCGCCGGGCCGGAATGCCGGTCCACGATCAGCGCCCGCACGTCGCGGCGTGCGAGCTGGTTGGCGAGCATCAGCCCGGTCGGGCCGGCGCCGACGACCAGGACGTCGGTGTCCACGCGCGGGATGGTGCCCAAACCGCGCGCGCAGGGCAACTTCGGCGTCAGCGGAACGCGTAGGAGGCCGTCGCGCCGACGAGATAGTTCCGGATCGGGGGAGGGCTCGAAGAGGCGATGTGCCGCCTGGTTCACGATCACCGGTCGAGGCCGCGTTCCTCGACCCGCGTCACGGTGACCACCACCGGGTCGAGGGTGACCGCGGGCGCCTGCGGGCGCTCCTGGGCCGCGGCACCGGCGGCACCCAGCGCGGCGGCGAGCATGCCCGCGCGAACCCTCACATCGAGCGTCATTCCTCCTCCTCCGGCGCAATGGTACCGGCTCCGGGCCCGATCTCCGCGCCTGCGCTACGCTAGCGTCCCATGAAGCCCGGCGCGGAGAGCGGCGTCTACCGTGGAATGGACCGGACGGCGCTCGACGCCGCGTACAACAACTCGGCCGCGGTGACCGACAGCGCGGCGCTGATGGCGCTTCAGCCTGCATGCCGGAGTGCGCTGCGGTGCGCATCAGCGAAAGCGACTCGAACGGCTGTGCCGGCACATCACGCGTCCGGCGATCGCCAACGAACGGCTCCGAGCAAGATGGCGCGGGCAACGTCGCGCTGCAACTCAAAAGCCCCTGGTGCGACGGCACCACGCAGCTGAGGATGTCGCCGCTGGAATTCATGCAGCGCCTGGCGGCGCGGGTGCCGCGACCGCGCCTGCACCTCACCCGCTTTCATGGGGTGCTCGCGCCCAACGCAACGCTGCGTGCGGCGCTCGTGCCGGGCCCGGCACGAAACACCAGCGGCCCTTCAGACCAGCACGCGCACGGCGCGCCGGCTCGCATGGGCTGGGCGCGGTTTCTCGAGCGCGTGTTCGACATCGACCTCGAGCACTGCCCGCAGTGCGGCGGGGCGTTCAGGATCATCGCCGCCATCGAGGAGCCGGCCGTGATCGTGAAGATCCTCACCCACCTGGGCTTGCCTGCGCGCGCCCCGACGCGCGCCCCCCGCGCCCTTGTGTGCCGCGAATCGGCGTGCGTCGAAATGAGGCAATTCGAGTCGATTCAGCAGTCGAATCGTCATCGACAGCGGGGAAACTTCGCCAAACAGCTCACGATGGACCGCGCTGGACTGCTCCTGCACTTCTTCTCGGCACGGCGTTACCGTCGCGCATCAGGAAAAGGTGGGTTGAATTTCCTATACGCTCGACCTCCGACGGCGCGGGCGTGAAGCTGCGCCGCAGCCTCGGGCAGAGCAGGAGGCGGCCCGGCTCGATTCCTTCCTCGTGCTCGACGAGTTCTGGTCGGACGATCCGAACGATTACCTCGCCGGCTTCCCGAACCATCCGCACCGCGGGTTCGAGACGGTGACCTACATGCTCGCCGGCCACATGCTGCACGAGGACCATCTCGGCAACCGCGGCGACCTCACGCCGGGCAGCGTGCAGTGGATGAGCGCGGGCATACGCCCGCTCGACGTGCACGAGCTGGTCGGGCCGCCGGACGGCGTGCCGGCGGAGCAGATCGAAGCGATCCGGCTCTTCGAGCAAGGGCTCGACCGCTTTCGCGAGCGGCGCTTCGCGGAGGCGCGGGGGCTTTCGAGCAGGCGCTCGAGCGCTCGCCGCACGACGGGCCGGCACGGCGGCGCTACCTGACGCAGTGCGTCGCCTGCGCGGAGGCGCCCCCCGCGCCCGACTGGCTGGGCGTGTACGTCCAGGAATCGAAGTGACCGGCGGCGCATCGCCCCTCCGCGCAGCGGGTCGGACGGCGGCCCCGCGGCTGCCGCAGGCCGCATGCCCGGTCCCGCGGCCTTGCCGGGCGGGCGTCCGCGCGGTGCTCAGTTCGAACGTCCCGGCTCGAGCTTGCGCAGTTCGCCGCCGGCGCTGACGTAGTAGCCGGGACCCTGGGGGCCGCTCTCCCGCCAGTCCTGGCTCGGACTCACCCAGTAGTTCTCGCCGGTGCGCCCGTCGTGGTAGTGCTCCATGCCCAGCCAGCGGCTGTAGCCCGAGTCGCCCTGCGCCTTGCGCCGCGCCTTGCCGGCACCGGACAAGCCACTCGTGAAATCGGCCGTCGAGGGTTTCAGCGGCACGTTGCACCGGATCGAGCGAGCCACGGCGCTCGCGATCGCGCCGTCCCGGGCCCAGCGGGCCGGCGCCGTGCCGGCGGTGCGCATCACGATCACGAAACCGCCGTTGTTCATCGGATGCACCTGATAGAGCGCGAGCCCGACGGCTTGCGGGTTGCGGCATTCCATCATCGCCAGCCCCGGCGCCGGTGTTGACGGCGCGCCGCACTGGATGGGCGCGCTGCCCATGCGGCTCAGCGTGGCCATGACCGTCGACTGCGGCGTCGCGTACCAGCGGCCGTACCATGGGCTGCTGCGCATCTCCGGCGCCACGCCGATGATCCAGTAGCTCGCAAGCGCGCCGCCGTCGGCGCCGACGAAGTCGGCGCCGAAGCTGCTGCCGGCGGCGTTCTCGCCGGTGATCGCCCAGCCTTTCGGCGCCTGCGCCACGCAGTACTTTCCGCGCAGCGGCTGCACCGGGAGCGGCGCCTGGGCTTGCGCAGTGGCGGCGGCCAGCAGCGCCGCCGCAGTGAGCCCACGTTGCCACCGAGCCGTCATGGCCGCCTCCGTCGGTCGTCGGCGAAAGTGTGCCGCGCCATCGGGGCTTGCGCAATCACCCGGGGGCGGGTCCGCGCGACCAGCCCGGTGGCGCGCGTTCGATCTGCCGATCCGCCGGAACAGGCCGTGTCGAGACGGCGAGCCGCGCTTCCTCCTGCCCCGATGCGCGGGCAGAAGCGCAACGCCAGGTTGCACCACGGTGGTTTGTGGCGGCGGCTAGCCCAGCATCGCATTCCCTAGCCCAGCATCGCATTCCACATGTCGCGGCCCCAATCCATGGCGCCCTTGCTCGATGCGGCGTTCGCGGCCGGATCGACCTCGTAGCTGACCTTGGGCGGATCGCCGACAACGACACTGGAAGTCACGTTGATCATGATGGCGAGCGAGGTGGAAACCTTGCCCCAGCAGATCGCCCCGGGCAGGGTGACCTCGTCGCCCAAGTCGGCCGCCTTGTGCTTGCCGGCAATGGTGGCGAGGATCTGCTCGCCGACCTGCTGGCCGGCGCCGAACGCGATGTGTCCGCTCTTCGGCAGTGGTGCGCCCTGCGAATCCCCGACGACGAAGATGCTCTTGTCGGCCCGGCTCCGGAAGCTCGGCAGCTCGACGCCGGCAAAGCGCTCGCCCAGGCCGGCCTTGCGGATCAGCCCGGGCGCGCGCATCGGCAGAATGATGTTGGCGTGCTGGAAGGGGATATCGCCCTTGCTGGTGGCCAGCGACTTCTTGCCGGGATCGATGGACTTCGGATCGACTTCGTTGATGTATTCGATCTGCGCCCCGTACATCTCGCGCATGGCCGTCAGCATCGGCTTGGCGAGCGGCGGCGGCATCGGGCCCTTGTTGGCGTCGACGACGATGACCTTGCCCTTGGTGCCCTTCTCCTTCATGCGCTGCGCGATCAGGCAGGCGCGCTCGTAGGGCGCGGGCGGGCAGCGATAGGGCGGTTTCGGTACGGTGATCAGGTAGTGGCCGCCCTGATCCAGGAAGGTGGCGACCTGGCGCCGCACCGCGGACTGCTCGAAGGCACGGAAGCCGACGGGGAACTGGTCCCGGGCCCCCGCATACCCGGGCAGCGCCTCCTCCATGTATTCGAGGCCAGTCGCCAGCACGAGGAAGTCGTAGGGAATGCTCCGCGTCGGTATGGACCCGGAGTACTCGGTGCTGGGGCGCGTGGCGCGGCGCATCTGGGCGGTGGCGATGAAGCAGCGCTACGGGGCGAACGAGCGCAGCCAGAAGCTGAAGTTCCACTCGCAGACGAGCGGGCGCTCCTTGCACGCGCAGGAGATCGCCTTCAGCGACATCCGCACCACGTTGCAGGCGCTCGTCTCGATCTACGACAACACCAAAACTGCGCCGCCACGCGTCGTGGTGCGGCGGGGTGGGAGCAACCGGAGGCGGGCGGTCGGTCCGCAGGCGAGCGAACTCGCCCCGGCCGCGCGCGGCCTCGAGGTTCCGCTCGTGGGTCCGCGCAGCGGGCGATCTCTCTCGACACGGTTGCCCGAGGCGCCCGTGAGCAAGCGGCGCTACCGGATCGTGTCCGGCAACGCCGGCGCCACGGGGTCCTCGCGCCATTGCAGCGCGAGTACGGTGAGATTGTCGGCGTGCGCGCCCGCTCGGCGCACGGCGAGCTCGCAAAGCTCCGTGATCGACTGGGCGAGCGGCCGGCCGGACATGCCTTGCAGCAGTTGATCCGGTTTGAGCGGCCCCCAGAAGCCGTCCGAGCAGAGCAAGAGGATGTCGTCCCTTTGCAGCCGCGCGTTTGCCCCGGGGCCCGGTACCGGCGTGACCGGTCCGCCGAGCGACTGCAGCACGCGCTTGCTCTGCGGGTGTCTCGCCGCCGTCTCCTCCGCGATGCGGCCGGCGTCCACCAGATCCTGCACGATCGTGTGGTCCCTGGTGCGGGCCGCGATGCGGCCATCGCGCAAGAGGTAAAGGCGCGAGTCGCCGACGTGGCTCCACCAGGCATGGCCGTCCTGCACCACGCAGGCGACGAGCACGGTGCGGGGCACTTCGGGCAGTGCGCGCACGCGCGCGTAGGCGCCGATGGCGACGTGCGCGTGCGAAATGGCGCGGTCGAGAAACGCGCCCGGGTCGGCGACCTTCGGCTTCGCGGCCTCGAGGAAGCTGTGCAGGAGGCTTCCGACGGCAATCTCGGCGGCCAGCTCGCCACCGAAGTATCCGCCCATGCCGTCGGCGACCGCGAGCAGCATCGCCTCGTGGGCGACGTGGTGGACGCAACGGTCCTGGTCGCGCTCGCGCATGCCCACGCGCCGCTCGCTCGCGAGGACGTATCTCGTGACCGGGGGCGACCGGGGGAGGCTGGACGTGCCACCGGGCCGGGCGGCCGTGTCGCGCCATCGAAGGGCCGGATCGCGATCCGCATGGCCGGGCAACATACCCGCGGCACGCGCAACTGTCGATCTGCGTGTCGGTTGCCCGGTACCCGCACCAGAACGGGTCGCGGAGGTCCGGCGATGCCCGCCCGTCTCCAGGTGCGAGGGAGCCGCCGCCTTCCTGTCTCGGCCTGTCGGGCGTGCTTTCGCCGTCCCGATTCCTGGCGCTTCGGACCGGCCCGTGCTAGGCTCATCGACCCGGCCCCGCCACGTCGCTCGATGAGCGACGCGCCGGCCGGCGATTGGCTCAGTTCGACCCGCGCGGCGCACCGCGAGACCGCCGCGGCCGGTGGAGTCGCGCACGCGTATGCCCCCGGTTGTGTTGCGACCTTTGACGGCCCGACGCGGGAGTGCGTATATTTGACGGCGCAAACGGTCCGCAGCGGTATCGCGCATCCGCGCGGTTGCGGGGTGGACCGCGGGTTCCGTCGGGTCCTGTCGCCTTTGGAGGAGAAAGGAAGATGAAGCGTCTCGCGCTTGCCGCGGCAGTTGCCGCCTTCGCCCTCGGTACCGCCGGCACGGCCTTCGCGCAGCCGGTCGTCATCAAGTTCAGCCACGTCGTGGCGGAGAAGACGCCGAAGGGCCAGGGTGCGCTCAAGTTCAAGGAGCTGGCCGAGAAGAAGCTGCCCGGCAAGGTGCAAGTGCAGGTGTTTCCGAGCTCGCAGCTGTTCGGCGACGCCAAGGAGATGGAGGCGCTGCTCCTCGGCGACGTGCAGCTGATCGCCCCGTCGCTCTCGAAGTTCGACCGCTACACGAAGAAGCTGCAGGTCTTCGACCTGCCGTTCCTGTTCCAGGACATCGCCGCGGTCGACCGCTTCCAGGCGGGCGCGGAAGGCAAGGCGCTTCTCGACGAGATGCGGTCGAAGGGCATCAAGGGCCTCGCCTACTGGCACAACGGCATGAAGCAGCTCTCGACCAACCGCGAGCAGCTGCGGGTCCCGGCCGATGCGAAGGGGCTCAAGTTCCGCATCCAGGCGTCCGACGTCCTCGAGGCGCAGTTCCGGGCGCTCAACGCGAACCCGCAGAAGATGGCCTTCAGCGAGGTCTACCAGGCGCTGCAGACCGGCGTGGTGGACGGCCAGGAGAACACCTGGTCGAACATCTACTCGCAGAAGTTCCACGAGGTGCAGAAGACGATCGCCGAGACCAACCACGGCTTGATCGAGTACATGGTGATCACCAACGCGGGGTGGTGGGACAAGCTCCCAGCCGACGTGCGCAAGGGCCTCGAGGAGGCGATGGCCGAGGCGACCGCCTATGCGAACAAGCTCGCGTTCGACCTGAACGAGGCCGATCGCAAGAAGATCGCCGACGCGGGCAAGGCGGGGATCCAGAAGCTCTCGAAGGAGGACCTCGCGCAGTGGCAGAAGGCGATGGAGCCGGTCTGGAAGAAGTTCGAGCCCGGCATCGGCGCCAACCTGATCAAGGCCGCGCAGAAGGCGAACCAGTAGCGCCGACGACGGCGTAGGGGGCGCCGTGAAGCTCGGGTGGCTCGGCCGCCTGGAGGAGGGCGTGATCGCCTTCCTCCTCGCGGTCATGACGATCATCTCGTTCGCGCAGGTGATCGCCCGCTACGTTTTCAACTACAGCTTTGTCTGGGCGCTCGAGCTCGTCACCGTCCTGTTCGCCTGGCTCATCTTCCTCGGCATGTCCTACGGCGTGCGGGTGCACGCCCACATCGGCGTGGACGCCGTAGTGCGGTTGCTGCCCTCGAAGGCGGCTCGCGTGCTCGCCGGGGTCGCCGCCCTGCTCGGTGCGATCTACGCCGGCATCTTCTTCTACGGCGGTTACGTCTACGTCGCCAAGATGTACCAGGTCGGGATCCTGATGCAGGACATGCCGATCCCGCAGTGGGTACCGCGGCTCATCCTGCCGATCGGCTTCGGCCTGCTGGTGTTCCGCTTCTTGCAGATCTTCTGGGACGCGATCAGCGGGAAGGAGGTGCGCATCCTGGGCGACGAGACCGAGGAGGCGCTCAAGCTCAAGGCGGCGGTAGAGCCCGAGGCGGGCGAAGGCGCGCGATGACCATCGCCTTTCTGTTCGTCTCGCTCTTCGTCCTGATGCTGATCGGAGTGCCGGTGGCGGTCTCGCTCGGCCTCTCGTCGGTGCTCACCATCCTCTTCTTCGGGCGGGACTCGCTCGCGTCGCTCGCGCTGAAGATGTTCGAGACCTCCGAGCACTTCACGCTGCTCGCGATCCCTTTCTTCATCCTCGGCGGCGCGTTCATGACCACCGGCGGCGTCGCGCGGCGGATGATCCGCTTCGCCATCGCCGCCCTCGGCCACCTGCGCGGCGGCCTCGCCATGGCCTCGGTGCTGGCGTGCATGCTTTTCGCGGCGGTCTCGGGCTCGTCGCCGGCGACCGTGGTCGCGGTCGGCTCGATCGTGATCGCCGGCATGGTGAAGGCGGGCTATCCGCAGCCGTTCGCCGCCGGCGTGATCTGCAACGCGGGCACGCTCGGCATTCTCATCCCGCCGTCGATCGTGATGGTGGTCTACGGTGCCGCGACGGAGACCTCGGTCGGCAAGCTCTTCATGGCCGGGGTCATCCCGGGGATCGTGCTCGGTCTGATGCTCATGGCGGCGATCTACGTCCGTGCGCGGATCATCGACCTGCCGCGCCAGCCGCGCGCGAGCGTGCGCGAGTTGCTGGTGTCAGGCCGTGAGTCGCTGTGGGGGCTGCTCCTCATCGTCATAATCCTCGGCGGGATCTATGGCGGCATCTTCACGCCGACCGAGGCGGCGGCGGTCGCGGCGGTGTACGCCTTTTTCATCGCGGTCTTCGTCTACAGGGACATCGGGCTCCGCGAAACGCCCAAGGTGCTGGTGGATGCGGGCAAGGTCACCGTGATGCTCATGTTCATCGTGGCGAACGCGCTCCTCTTCGCCCACGTGCTCACCACCGAGCGCATTCCGCAGGCGATCGCCGAGCAGATCATCGCCTGGGGCATGCCCGCGTGGCAGTTCCTGATCGTGGTGAATATTCTGCTGCTGGTCGCCGGGATGTTCATGGAGCCGACCGGCATCATCCTGATCCTGGCGCCGATCCTGTTTCCCATCGCCACCGAGCTCGGCATCGATCCGGTGCACCTCGGCATCATCATGGTGGTGAACCTCGAGATCGGCATGGTGACCCCGCCGATCGGGCTGAACCTCTTCGTCACCGCCGGGATCACCAGGATGTCCATCATGCAGGTGATGTGGGCCGCGCTGCCCTGGCTGATGGTGCTGGTGGCCTTCCTGGTGATCGTCACCTACGTGCCGCAGATGTCGCTCTTCCTGCCGGAGCTTCTGTTCTAGAAACTGTCTCGAGCTCGCCGCCGCGCGGTTGCGGGCGGGAGGGGCGCACGAACGCGCGCGACGATCGCCGCGCGCGCCCGCGGAACCGCATCGATTCGCTCACGCGTCTGTCCCGCGCCCCTGCGCGGCCAGGTACTCGATGATCGCGCTCCCCGGGCTGCCGGGCGGAAAGAACCGCGCGATCCCCAGAGCCTTCAGCCTGTCGAGCTGGTTCGGCGGGATGTTGCCCCCGCAGACGACCGGGACGTCGGCGAGGCCGTTCTGCCTCACCCGACGCATCAGCTCCTCGATGAGCGAGAAGTTGGAGGCGTGCGAGCTGATGCCGATCACGTCCACGTCCTCCTGGAGGGCGGCGTTGACGATCATCTCCGGGGTCTGGTTGACCCCGAGATAGACCACCTCGAAGCCGGCGTCGCGCAGGAGCGTCGCGACCACCTGCGCACCGGTGGTATGGCTGTCGAGGCCGATCATCGAGACGAGCACCTTGACGCCGCGTCCTTGGGTCATGGCGTGGTTTCCGTGCGTGAAGACGTGTGGCCGTTCAATTCAACCGGAACGGGCAGCGAATCATGTCGAACGGGTCGTACTTGAGTCCGCGCGCGAGGCGGATCACACCGATGACCTCGCCGGCGGTGGCGTAACCCTTGACCGCGTCGATGATGGCCGGCATCAGGTTGAACCGGTCGCCCCTTCCGGCGTCGGCGTGGAGCCGTCGCAGGCTCGCCTCGACCCGCGCCAGGTCCCGGGTCTTCTTCCACGCCGCCACGCGCTCGGCGATCGCCTCGGCGTCGCTCGCCTCGACCTCCTGCACCGGAATCCTGAACGGCTCCTCTTCCGGTGCAATGGCGAGGTGGTTCACGCCGACGACCAGCCGCTCCTTGGCTTCGAGCTCCCGGAATTTGCGGTTCGCCTCCTCCTTGAGCATGGCCTCGACATACCCGCTCGCGATCGCGGCGACGAGGCCTCCGCGCGCGTCGATCTCCGCCAGGATGCGATAGCCCGCCGCCTCCACCTCGTTGGTGAGCCGCTCGACGAAGTAGGAGCCGGCCAGGGGATCGGTCACGTCTGCGACGCCGGTCTCCACGGCCACGATGTGCTGGGTGTTGAGCGACATGAGCGCCGCCAGGGGCGACGGCTCGGCGTGCGCGTTGTCGAGCGTGGCGTTGTCGATCGCCGTGCACCCGGCAGCGGCGCCGGCGAGCGTCTGGATCGCGCAGCGCACGATGTTGTTGAGCGGCTGCTGATAGGTCATCGTGCGCCCGGAAGTGTGCACGGCGATCAGCAGCTGGCAGGACTTTTCGCTCTTCGCGCCGAACCGCTCCTTCGCCATGCGCGCCCACATGCGGCGCAGCGCGCGCACCTTGGCGATCTCCTCGAAGAACCGGGTGCCGATGCTGACCAGCTGGTACGGAAGGCGCATCACGTCGTCGAACTCGATGCCGCGCTCGTTCACCAGGCGCGAGACGACCTCCTTCAGCATGGAGAGCTCGATCGCCAGCACCTGCGCGTTGTTGCCGCCGGATTCCTGGAAGTGCTGGCCGACCAGCCCCGTGCGCATGCGGATGCGGTTGCGCAGGATGTACTCGGAGCTGTCGAGGAAAAGCTTCATGTCCAGGTCGAAGGGCTGCAGGTCGGTCTGGCCAAACGGATTGCTGAACGGCGATTCGGTGACGCTGCCGTGGACCGCGTGGATGTCGATGCCGCGCTTCTCGGCGAGCGCCACCACGTAGGCGAGGCGCAGCGCCGAGGGCGCGCAGCAGCCGAGCAGCGTGATCGACTGACCGGTGAGCGGGATGTCCTCCATCAGTTCCTCGAACTCGTGCAGCGAGCTGCCCGGCCAGCCGAGCACGCCGTTCTCGCGCCGGGCGATCGGATGGTCGGCGTCGATGCACGAGGACGAAGGCCGGTCGTGGATGACGCACAGGCCGCCGGTCTGGCCCATCTCGCGGTACTTCTTCAGGACCCTGTTGGCGTCGCGCGAGGAGCCGAGGCCGGCGGTCATCCTGCGCGTCCACAGGCGGCTGCGGTAGCCGTTCGCATGGTACCCACGCGTGTACGGAAACTGCCCGGGGTCGCCCAGATCGCGTGCGTAATCCAGCTCCTGGACGTCCGCCGGCCCGTAGACCGGTTTGATCTCGTACCCGTAATCGGTGGCGTATTTCATGGCTTGTCCTTGACCAGAACGCGCCGCGCCTTCGCTTCGTAGCGCGGCAGGGTGCCTTGGGGATGGCATTCGACCGGGACCTTGAGGCCGAGGCGGCTCTGCAGGCTGTGCGCCACGGCTTCGGCCAGCCGCGCCGCGCTGCCGTCCAGACCCGCTTCGCATTCGATCGCGACGGTGATGGTCTTCGGCGAGCCGTCCAGCGCGTCCACGTAGATCTGCCAGGCCTCCTTGACCGTGCCTGGAGTGGCGGCGATGACATCCTCGACCTGGGAGGGGAACACCAGGGTCCCGCGCACCTTGAGCGCGTCGTCCGAGCGCCCGATGATCCGCCCGATCCTCGGCATGCCGCTGCGGCCGCACTTGCAGTCGTAGGGCTTGTCCGCGAGGCGCACCAGGTCTCGCGTGCGCCAGCGCACCACGGGCGAGGCTTCCTTGTCCAGCGTCGTGACCACGATCTCGCCGACCTCGCCGGGCGCGACCGGTGCGAGCGTCTGCGGGTCGAGGATCTCGGTGAGCACCGCGTCTTCGTTGATGAGATGCATTTCGTCGCATTCGTGCGAATGCGGGCAGGCGTTGGCGAGGTGCGACCCGCCGGCCTCGGTCGTGCCGTAGTTGTTGTACGCGCGGAAACCCTCCGGCATCTCGGCTTCGAGCTGCTCGCGGAACGGGCGCGACACCGCCTGGCCGCCGACGATCGCCGCGCGCAGCCGCCAGTCCTTTTTCGGCTCGATGCCGCGTTCGCGCGCCACGCGCACGAGATGCGCGAGGAACAGCGGCGATGCCGTTGCCGCGTCGACCGCGAGGTCGCGCAGCCACTCGACCACCAGCTCGCTGCGGCCCGGACCCACCGGGATGCAGGTCGCGCCCAGCGCGTGAAGACCCAGCTCGTGCGCCGACCCGCCGATCCACAGACCATATCCGAAGCCCTGATAGACCCGGTCGCCCGGACGCACGCCGATGCAATGCAGGTAGCGCGCCACCTGCTGCGCGAGGCGCTTCAGATCTCCCTCGGTGAAACCGAACATCACCGGCAGCCCCGTGGTGCCCGAGGTGGCGAAGAAGCGCACGACGCGCGCGGGCTCGGCCGTCAGGAAGGGGAGGGGATAGCGCGCGCGCAGATCGGCCTTCTCGAGCGTCGGTGCGTGGGCGAGGCCGTCGGCCGCCGCGAGATCGCGCGGGTGCATCCCGGCCTTGGCGAAGTGGTCGCGCCAGTCGGACGATGCGGCCAGGCGCTCGCCGAGGACGGCGAGCTTGCGCGCCTGGAGGGATTTCATTTCGTCCCGGTCGAGGGACTCCGGTCTCCGGGTGCAGCATCATGTGGCGCGTTCCTCCGCACGTCATCGACGGCCCAGAAGGCCCGCGGCCAGCCCTGCGGCGCCGATCACGGCTATTCTAACCAAGGGCGATCGGGGCCCGGACGGCTTGGGATCGACGCACTCGCTTCGAACATGCTGCGGACCACGTGCGACGGAAATGGCGGGCCCGAAGTGCGACCCGTTCGACTCGGTGCGCGCAATTATTGCGCAGCACCCGTGGTTCATGCACCGGTTGTGCAGGGCGAGTGTGGCCGCGAGCCTCCGCCCGCACGATGGCGCTGCGCGCGCAGGGCATGTGCTTGGGAAACCCGTCAAGCCCTGCGAAACCGCGACCGGTCTTGTGAATACCCTCATAGGAAAAACCATTTGGGCGCCGTCCCCATGTTGCTAGCATGGGAACAACGCAACCGAAAGGGAGATCGACGGGATGGGCTCCGTAAAGCGTCGCTTGGTTCTAAGAGGATTTTTCGCCGCCGCTGCCGCGGCGTCCGTGACCGGGTGTGCCGCTGTCGCGACGAGTGCCCGCCCGCGCGTGGTCGTCGTGGGCGGCGGCTGGGGCGGCCTCGGGGCCGTGCGCGCGCTCGTCCCGGGTGGCAAGGTCGACGCGACGCTCATCGAACCCAACGACGGGTTCATGTCGTGTCCGCTCAGCATTCTGTACATCGCGGGCTATGCCCCGGCCAGCGACTTCCAGCGCGGCTATGACGTCATCGACTCGCTCGGCGTGCGCCGGGTGAAGGATCGTGTCGTCGACATCGATCGCGCCGGGCGCATGATCAAGACGGCCACACGAAGCATTCCCTACGACTTCCTCGTGCTGGCGACTGGCCTCGAATACATGGAGGAGGCGCTGCCCGGGTATGCGGGGGCCCGGGACCAGTTCCCCGTCGGCTTCCGTGCCTTCGAGCAGTCCGCGGTGCGGCGCCAGGTCGCCACCTTCCTGGATCAGGGCGGCCACTACCTGATCACCGTACCGAAACCGCCCTATCGCTGCCCGCCCGCGCCCTACGAGCGCGCCTGCCTGATCGCGCAGCGCATGAAGGAGAAGGGCACCAAGGGCAAGGTCATCGTCGTCGACGCCAACAAGGGCCCGATGCCGCCGCCGCTCGCCAAGCCGATGCTGACGGCCATGCGCGAGATGTACGGGGCGCAGATCGAATACATCAACGAAGTCGATCCGAAGTCCATCGATCCCGGCAAGAAGTCGCTGGCCACCAGCAAGGGCGATATCCCCTTCCAGCACGCCAACATCATTCTGCCGATGCGCGCGCCCGGGCTGATCCGCAAGGCCGGCCTGGGCGAGCGCTTTGCCGGCGTCGAGCTGCCGAGCTTCCGGAGCCGGGCCGACAAGAGCATCTTCGTCGTCGGGGATTCGCAGGGCGCACCACTGCCGAAGAGCGGACACATCGCGTTCGGCGCCGGCCAGCAGGTCGGCGAGCAGATCCTCGCCACCATTGCCGGCAAGCACAAGGCGGCCGACTTGGGCGACGAGGTCACCCTGCCCGGGGCGATCTGCTGGGGCAAGGTTTCCACCTCGCTCGCCATCATGATCAACGTGACTTCCAGTGTCGTTGTCGGCGATCCGCCCAAGGTCAGCTACGAGGTCGATCCGGCCGCGAACGCCGCATCGAGCAAGGGCGCCATGGATTGGGGCCGCGACACGTGGAATGCGATGCTGGGCTAGCCGCCGCCACAAACCACCGTGGTGCAACCTGGCGTTGCGCTTCTGCCCGCGCATCGGGGCAGGAGGAAGCGCGGCTCCGGTGTCCTTTTCGGCTTCGCGCGAGAGTCTCCTCTTCGCTTGCACCGGAAATCACTTGCAGCCCTTTGCCGCTTCCTACCGTGGCGAACGGAAAGCTTGACTACGAGGCGCCGGTCTGCATTACCATGTCGAGCACAGGGGATCGAGAGGCCTGCAAGCCATGCTCAGACTCGTGCTGTCGACGGCAATAGCGTGGGTTCCTCTCGTCTGCTCGTCTGCCGACTTTGCGCCCCCGGGAACCGTTGGCACGCTGACGCTCAAAGTCCGTGCCGAAGGCCGTGCAAAGCACAAGGCGCCGCCGCGCGCGGGACTCGACGCCCGGGAATGGAAGGTCAACAACACCGCTCAGATCAGCATTCGCCTGCGCGCCATGGATCCCACCGGCGACGCCTCCGCCGAGAACCAGTATCCGGCGAGCGCCGCGCGCGACGCGTTCAGCCAGTCGATCACCGAGAAGGACCAGGAGATTCTCGACAAGTGGGAAGACAAGACCGACGCCTGTAACGGCGACCAGGCTTGCGAGAGCCGCGTGATGGCGCAGATGATGGCCGACCCGCAGTACCGGCGCATCATGCAGAAGATGCAGGGCGCCGCGCCGGCCGTCGCGGCTGCTGCGCGCGCGGTCGAGACCGGGCAGGCCATGCAGGTCTGGACGTCCGATGCTTCCGATCCCTCCCCGGCGAGCGGCAGCCTGCAGATCGATCTGCACGAGACCGCGTACGGCGTCGTCGATACGGGCGGCGGCGGCAAGGTGGACGTCAGGTGCCGCTGGAACGGGGATACGAACATCGCGGCGGGCTCCCCCGAGAGCAAGGTCGGCGCAAGCCTGCTCGTGGACGCCAAGCGCTCGCGGTACGAAATCCGCCTGCCGGCGGACGCGTTCGGCGCGCGTCTCCCCGAGCGCTGCGCCGACAGCAAGGGCGGCGACCAAGGCCCGAGCAAGAACACGCGGCACGTCCGGCTGATCGGCGAGGCGCCGGCGAAGGGCGCGAAGGATTTCGCGCAGATCCTCACGCTCGAGGGGCCGCTGGGCTCCGCGCGCAGCCCGCAGATCGGCGGCAAGCACGTCGTGACCACGGAGCTGCTCCGGGGCAATTCTGGCGAGCCGGTGCCGGTGAAAGTCACGATCGAATGGCGGTTCGCCGCCGGCGGCAGGTAGTGCCGGCCCGATCCACGTCAAACAGGGAGGCGAAAACACCATGCTCCGTCGCGTCGTGCTGGCCGTGCTGCTCGCGTGTCCGTTCTCGTTGGCGATCGCCCAGGGGCCGGACGAGCTCTGGGAGATCACCGCCCAGATGAAGATGGGCGGGATGACGATGCCGGCCATGCCGCACAAAGTGTGCAAGAAGCAGGGCGCCGACAACGTGCCGCCGGCGGAGCCTGACTGCAGGACCTACGACGTGAAGACGGTCGGTAATCGCACGACCTGGAAAGTCGAGTGCACTGGCAAGGAAAAGATGAAAGGCGACGGCGAGATCACCATGGGCCAGGGCAGCTACAAGGGCATGCTCAAGCTGAAGATGGAAGGCGACGACGAGGTCATGGTGACGGAGTACTCGGCGCGGCTGGTGGGGAGGTGCGCGGCGAAGTAGACGGAAGGGTCACCCGATTCGGCGTCGTGTCGTCGTGGCGCCGCGAGAGCCTCCCTGCTGCGGCTCGGCACGCTCGTTCGCGGGACTGATGCGCCGGCCGACGCCGGTCACTTCGATTCCTGGACGTACACGCCCTGCCAGTCGTTCGGGGGCGGGGCGGCCTCGTAGGCGGCGCACTGGCGCAGGTAGCGCTGCGACGGGCCGTCGTGCGGCGATCGCTCGAGCGCCTGCTCGAGGAGCCCCCCTGCCTCCGCAAAGCGCCGCTCGAGAAAAAGGTCAAGCCCCTGCTCGAAGAGGCGGATTGCTTCGAGTCGCTCCGCCGGCACGGCCTCGCGCGAGCCGACCAGCTCGTGCACGTCTAGCGGCGCGCTCTTCCCCTTCAGCGCCACCCGCGCGAGCCGGCGGAACACGAACCCGTCCGCGCGTTGCGCCTCGGCCTCGGCGCGGGTGCTTCCGGAGACCGCCACGCGGGTCGCGAAATCCTTTGTTGAGCGGCTCCAGCCGCGCGGCGATGTTGACCTCGTCGCCGATCACCGTGTAGTCGAAGATCTCGCTCGAGCCCAGGTTCCCGACGATCATCTCGCCGGTATTGATACCGATGCGCACGGCGAGCGGCGGCTTGCCCTGCGCGCGCCATTTCTCCGCGAGCCTCGCCACCTCGTCCTGCATTCGAAGCGCCGTCTCGCACGCCCGGGCGGCGTGATCGGGCTGGTCGAGCGGCGCATTCCACTCGGCCATGACGGCGTCGCCGATGAACTTGTCGAGCGTTCCGCCGGTCTGCTTGATGCACTCGAGCATCCGGCCCAGGTACTCGTTGAGGATCGCGCCCACCTCCTCGGCCGCCAGCCGCTCCGAGAGCGAGGAGAAACCCTCGATGTCGGAAAAAGGACCGTGATTCGCCTGCGCTCGCCGCCCAGGCTGAGCCGCTCGGGCGATCGCAGCACCTCCTCGAGGACCTGTGGCGCGAGGTAGTGACCGAAGGCGGCGCGGATGCGCGTCTTTTCCTTTTCCTCGGCCGAGTATTTCAGCAGCACCACACCGAGGTAGGTGACCGCGAGCGCGACCGCGACGCTGACGATCGGCAGCACCCAGCCCTGGCCAAAGAGCGTCCAGTGGAGCCCGATCAAGAGCGCCGCGAGGATCGCGACCGACACCGCGCCGACCCGCGGCCGCGTGCGTGCGCCGACTGCACCCACGAGCAGCGCGAGCGCGAGGATGTATCCCTTCTCGGCCAGGCCGTCGGGCCGGCGCAGAAATCCGCCGGACAGCACGTTGTCGAGGATGTTCGCATGGATCTCCACGCCCGGGGTCACCGGGCTGAACGGCGTCGCACGGAGATCCGAGAGCCCCGCCGCGGATGCGGTGACGAGGATCACCTTGTTCGCGAACGTGCCCTTCGGCAGGGGCGGCGGCTTGCCCGCCCGGACAAAATCGGCGGATGCGAGCACGGCCTCGTAGGAGACGTAGCGGTAGAAGGACTCGAACTTGGTGGTCCCCGCGGCGTCGTGCGTGACGCGCCCGCCCCGGTAGTTGATGAGCGCACTGCCGTCCGGCAGGAGGGGAATCTCCGCTTCCCCGACGATCACGCGGTCGCGCGCCGTGCCGATCCTCTCCGGCGGGACCCCCTTCACCGCCGCCGCCATGATCAGGGCCAGCGACGGATACGCGACATCGCCTGCTCCGAGCCACGCGAGCGGCGTGAATCGCCTGCACACGCCGTCGCTGTCGGGCAGGTAGTTGATGTGGCCGACGCCGCGCGAGGCGTGGGCCAGCGCCTCGAACGGGACCGTCGCATTGAAGAAGGCCGCCTCGCGGTGCCGCAGCGTCGCTGGCACCGCCGAGCCGGCGAGCGTCGAGCGGATCCGCGCGGCGGTCTCGTCGTCGGCCGCGAGGCCGGGGTCGAGCGCGAGATCGTCCTCGGCGACGTACAAGACCGCGGCCTGGAACACGTTCCTCGAATCGGCGACCCGCTCTACGAACCACGCGTCGCTCAGCGCCGGGTCGACCGCCTCCAGCCGGCGCTGGAGCTCGGCCCGGACTTCCGGAAGGTCGGCATTCTTCGCCAGCGCCTTCAGCTCGCCGATCGTTGCCGCGTCCACCTCCTGCCGGAGCGCCCGCTCGGAAAAGAGAATGTCGAAGCCGATCGCCCGCGCGCCGTCGGCTTCCAGATAGTCGATGGCGTCGGCGTGCACCGCGCGGGGCCAGGGCCAGCGTCCGTAGAAGGGCTCGAGGGTCCTGATCGCCTCCTCGGAGATGTGCAAAATGATGATGTCCGCGGTGTGCGGACTGGGGCGCGCGAAGAACCGATACCTCGCGTCGAGCGTCTTCCGCTCGAAGGCGTCGAGATGACTGCCCGGGTCGAGAAAGACGGCGAGGGACGCGAGGACCGCGATGAGCGCGGGATTCTTCACTTCCTGTCTTGCTTCAACCCGCCTTTCCCGCCGACGACGTGGCAGTTGAAGCAGAAGTCGAAGCCGGCGCCGGTCTTCTCCAGCAGCGTGGCCCCCGGCGAGGTACTCGCGGGCAGGGGCGCCGCCGCCGCGAACGCGACGTATTGCCCCGCGCCCACGTCGATCGCCGGCCCGTCCGGCACGGCGACGTTGACCTCCCCGGCGCACGTGCAGGCGCAGAAGTTCGTGCCGTCGTAGCAGACCGAAAAACTCGTTCCGCGCACCCCTGCCGTCGCGAGGCTCGTCGTGATGTAAGCGTTGCTTCCGCGGCGCAGCTTCGACTGGAACCACGCGAATCCGCGCTGCAGCCTCATCCTGAAGTTCTGGCGATCCTTGCCGAGCTCGATGTCGGACGAGGGCCCGATCACGAGGCGCCCGATTCCGTCGAGCGTCACGGTCGCGACCGCGGTGCGGTCGGTTCTGACACGGTCCCCGCGAGAAACGGCCTGCCCCACTCTCAACGGGGTCCACCGCTCGTGCCGGAACCGCTCGAGCGTGCCGTCGCGGATCGAGACCACCATCCCTTCGGGCTTCGTCCGCGCCTGCGCCAATGCCTCGAACGCCGGGAACGCGACGAGCGCGGCTGTTGCCAGCGTCGCCGCCCACCGCCCGCGAATCGCCCGGCCCGCGCGCGAGTCCTTGCCTGCCCTTTCCATGACGCCCCCGTTCCTCGAGTCGAACGCGTTCGATTCCGCTCTCCCTGTGCGTTCCTGGTGGGCGCATCTCGGCGGGTCGGCTTCGACTGGCCCGATCCCGCCGCCGCTTGGGCAAACAGGTGCGCACTGTTGTGGCGTGGCATCCTGCTGCGGCCGGCGGCAGTCAGTATAGGCTTTCCCGCTCGCACTGGAAATCCTGCGAAGGGCTGCCGCCTGGCGCTGTCCCGCCGCGTCCGGGCTGATCCGACCGGAGCGCCGGACAACGGGTATCTCGAACTTCACGTTGGCTCGTGCCTCGCGTTGGGGTAGCCGCGGGACGACGAGCGACGCTTTCGACGAATTGCGTATACTTTTCCTCGCGGCGGATCTGAACAGGCGGTTCTGATCCGCTTGGGGCCCGCCCCACGAGCCAACGCGGGGAGCTTGATACGATGGCGATCCGGGGGCGCGCCCGGCGCGCGATGGTCGCGGTGCTGACCGCGGCCGGTGTGACCGGCGCGGCACAGGCCCAGGCGCCCGATCCGGGGTGGCGCTCATTCGTGTCCGTCTCCCCGGTGTTCGAAGAGGCCGACCTCGACCGCGGCGGAGACTTCAGCGTCGGCGGCGCGATCCTGCGCGCAGGTGCTTCGCGCGGATTCGGCGCGGATCACCGCGCAGGCGTGACGCTGAACTACGACTACTTCGACTACTCGTTCGGCAACCCGGCCGCCTTCGGCGGCGTCGCGCCGTGGGACAAGCTGCAGCGTTACGGCATTTCCCTGCCAAGCACCTTCGCGCTGCGCGACGGCTGGCGACTCGGCATCACGCCCTCGTTCGACCGGTTCGAGGAGCGCGGCGCGAAGTCGAGCGACGCGCTCGCCTGGGGTGGGACTTTCGCGGCGGTCAAGCGCTTTGCCGACGGCAACGTCGTCGGCCTGGGGCTGGCGGCCTTCAACCGCATCGAGGAGACGAGCGTCGCCCCGTTTCTCGTCGTCGACTGGCGCTTCGGCCGCAGCTCGCGCCTCATCAACCCGCTCGCCGCAGGCCCGACCGGCCCGGCAGGGCTCCAGCTCGACTATCTCTTCGACAACGGGTGGACGGTCGGCGTGGGCGCGGCCTGGCGCCGGATCCGGTACCGCCTCAGCGAAGGCGGCCCGGTGCCGAACGGCGTCGGCGAGATCTCCGGCGCGCCAGTGTTCCTGCGCGCATCGCGCGAGTTTGTCGGGATCTATACGCTGAATCTCTACGCGGGCGCGGTGGCGGCCGGCGCGCTCCGCGTCGAGGATCCGCGCGGCAACCTCTTACGCGAGGACGAGTTCGACCTGGCGCCCTTCGCCGGCGTCAATGTTACCGTGAGGTTTTGAGGCCGCGTTCCGGGCTCGCAGGCCGCACTAGTGCGCTTCCAACTTATTAATGCTAATACTACGGATTCCAGCCAACCGATGCTCTTGGGTCCCGACCTTGCGGTGCCGATAGCGCAGATAGCGGTAGACGCGACGGCGTCGGACCGCGTGGCTGGGATCATCGGTATTGGCCAGTGTGAAGCGCTTGAGCGCACCGAAATGGGCCTCGATGAGGTTCAGCCAGGAGGCCTCAGTGGGGGTCCACACCGGGTGGATGCGAAGCCGCTTGAGCAGCGCGAGGAAGCGCGGGTGGTCGTGGGTCTGATGCAGGTTATCCATGACGACGTAGAGCTTCTTCCCGGGATAGCAGCGGCGCAGCCGCTGGAACGCCTCGAACAGTTCGGGCAGGCGCTTGCGTCTGTGAAACACCCCATCGAGGCAGTCGGCGTGGACATCGTAGAAACCGAAGAAGAGTTCCGTGCCCTTGAGCCGGCGGTAGGTAGCGCGCATACGCTGGGGCTTGTTGCGCGGCGCCCAGGCCACTCCACCGATTGGCCGGATCTCCAGCGGACCCCATTCGTCGAAGCACACGACTGCGGCGCGCGGCGGGCAGCGCCGGTAGAGCCTGCGGATCAGTTTTTTTACGATCGAAGTGCGGATCATGCGAGCGCTTCCAGGTGCGGATGCGCTGGGCGCTCAGGCCCTCGCGGCGCAACAGCCGGCGCACCCACTCGTCGGTCACCGGCGGCAGCAGCCGCTTGGCGCGGCAGTACTCGGCCAGCTTCGGCACGGACCAGTTTGAGAACGGCAGCCCTCGCTCCAGGGGACTGGAGAGGGCCACCTCGACGAGTTCCCGGAGCTGCTCGCCCCTGAGAATCGGCGGACGGCCCTTCGGGTTGGGCACTTGCTCGAAGGTGGCAAAGCCGCTCTCGTTGAACCGGTGCACCCAGTCGTACGCCACAGTGAAGTGGCAGCCCACCCGATCGGCCGCCGCCACGACGCTGTGGCCCCTGCGCACCTCCTCGATGACTCGATACCGCTGGTGCACCCGGGCCGAGAGCGACAGGTCCTTCAGTTTGGCTGCCAGCACCCGCTGCTCGCCACGGCGCAGCCGGCGCAATTGCAAGGTCTTGGCCATCCCGCACCTCCTTCCGGAGCGCAGGATACCAGGAGTTAGGCATATTAAGTTGGATACACACTAGATCATGCAACCGCCGGGGTGGTCCCGTGCGGTTCCGGCCGGACCGGCGCACGGCCTGCTGTCCCCCGACGGTGCCGACGCGCACCGCGCGCTCGCGCGTCGATCCGTTCCGCCCGCCGTGCCGCGGACGAGCGTAAGATCATCGCGAACCGCGGATATTGCCATGACGCCCGACGGGCCGCGCAAGCCTCCACGCACCGCCAACGTTTCCGAGCATGCGCTGCTGTCCGCGTGCCGCGATCACGCGCTCGAGCGCCTGCAAGAGGTTCTGTCCGCCGCCCTGGCGGGCGCCGCCGACGAGCTACCCGACATCGCAACCCGGATTACCAGCCCCGAGGCGCGCAAGCACTACCTGCACGCCGTCGATCAGGCACGCACGCAGGGCGGGGAAGTTCCGCGCCGGCGTAGCGGAAGCTTACGGCCAGCGCGTCGCCCTACTCTCGGGCGAGGGCATACCACCCGCGGCGGCTGCGAGCGCGTACGACGCGAGCTCCCTCACCCTGGTGCAGACTGCCGCCCTCGAGCACGAGATCGCGATCGGCAACCTCACGACCCGGCTGAGGGACGAGGCGGGCGACGAGCTCTCGCAGTTCACGCGGCGCGTCAGCACCATCGTGGGCGATCCCGACCTGCTGGACGCCGACAATCCGGTCGGTCCGTCGCCACTCGCCTGCGGCGTCTACGGCGGGCTCGACGCGCTCGAGGTGGACGAACGGGTGATGCGACCGCTCGCGAGCCTCATCGCCGACCGCCTCGTCGGCGAGCTCGAGGGGCTGTATCGCGATCTCAACCGGCTCCTCGCGGGTCGCGGCGTGGCCCGCGCGGCGCGGAGCCGGATCGTGAAGAGCAGGGACACGGGCGCCGCATCGACGCGCGGGCGCGGCGTCGAGCCGCTGCCGCTGCCGACCGGCGACGTGTTCGCCCAGATGCAGATGCTGCTCGCGCAGCAGCGCGCGATGAACGGCGGGAGCGGGGCCGCTCCCGCCGCGTCTGGCGAGGCGGGTGCGTCCGGCGCCAGCGGCGGCGCGACGATGGCGACGCCCGCGACCGTCGACTGGCTCACCGCCGTGCAGCGGGGCGGCGCGGCCGCCGCCGGCATCGCCGTGTCCGCGAGCGCCGAATCGATGAACGTGCTGCACGCGCTGCGCCGGTCGGAGGCCGGCCAGCGCCTCGACCCAGCCGATGCGACGACGTGCGATCTCGTCGCGCTGATGTTCGATCACGTCTTCAGCGATCCGCGCATCCCGGAGGCCATCAAGCCGCTGATCGCGCAGTTGCAGGTTCCGACGCTGAAGGCGGCGATGCTCGATCGCAACTTCTTCTCGGACGAAGCGCATCCGGCGCGGCGGATGCTCGACCGCCTCGGCAGCGCCGCGATAGGGTGGCGCGGCGCGGCGGACGCGTCGGATCCGCTCTACAGCGGTGTGCAGCGCATCGTGACGAGCGCGGTCGCGGGGTTCGAAGACGATCTCGCCGCGCTCGAGCCCCTCACCGCGGAAGTCGACGAGATCGCGAGCCTCGAGGAGGCGCGCGCGGAGGCGGTCGCGCAGCGCGCGATAGACGTCGTGACCCGGCGCGAGCGCATCGAGGCGGCGCAGGAGGCCGCGCGCGACACCGTGCGCCAGCGGCTGCGCGAGACGCCCGTGCCCGAGCCGGTGCGCCATCTCGCGGAGCGGATCTACCGTGCAGTGCTCAGCTCGGCGCACGAGGGTGGCGGTGCGGAGTCCGCGGCCTGGACTTCGGCGCTCGAGGCGCTGGACAACCTGCTCTGGAGCGTGCAGCCGAAGAGCGGCGCGGAGGAGCGCGCGCGGCTGGTGAAGACGCTGCCCGGTTTGATCAAAGCGTTCGAAGAGGGCATGCGCGTCGCGGGTTTCGACGACGGCGAGCGCACGGCGGCACTCGATATCCTGGCGCCGCATCACGCGGCGGCCGTCCGCGCGCCGGCGGCGAGAGCCGCCTCTTCGAGCGAGACGGGCGCGGCGCCTGCGGCATCCGAGCAGCCGGACGAACCGCAAGCCGATGCGGCGCGCGCGGAGCCCGAGGCACCGCCGGAACTGCAATCCGAAACGCTCACCGCCGAGGACGTCGTGGTCGATACCATCGCGGTCGCGCCGCGCCCGGGTCGCAAGGGGCGCGGGACGCAAGCCCGTCTCGAGAAGGGCACGTGGGTGGAGTTCACGCAGCCCGAAGGGGGACACTCTGCGCGCGCGCCTGTCCTGGGTGAGCCCGCTCAAGGGATGCACGTGTTCGTCAATCCGGACAGCGCGCGCTCGCTCGCGCTCGATCCCGACGCGCTCGAACAGCTGCTCGCGCGCGGCGATGCGCAGGTGCTCTCCGCGGCGCCGGTGGTGGCCGAGGCGATGGGCTACGTCATGGCGGAGCTGCAGCAGGCGGGCGCCGCGCGCTGACGTCGGCGGAAGGATCGCCATTCCCGCGCATCCTCCACCCGAGGAACTGATCGGGACGCGGGAGTCCACCTCGAGCGCGAATCGGTGACTCGCTGAACCTCCGTTCCCCGTCAAGGGCGCTCGCGGGTGACGCGCGTGCGCGGGGATGACACGTCCTAGCGGAGGCGGACGAACTCGAGTACGCGCCGCTCCAGATACGAGAAGAACGGATTGAAGCGCAGCCGCACGAGCTCGCTCTCCGGGACCGCGAGCAGCCCCCGCTCCCCGAGCAGCTCCGGCCGCCCGAGGTAGACGCCCTCGATCACGGCCGGGCGTGCCGCGCCGTACAGCGGGTCCGACGGCGGGAAGGGCAGGGAGACGTGCGAGAGCGAGAACACGCCCGGCGGCCAAGCGATGCCGACGGGGTCTGCACCCGTCGTCGCTGTCCCCGCCGGGCGGTACTGCGCCACGGTCTCGGCGCTGTGCGGGTCGCGGTTGGTGATCACGCTGAGCGCGAACGGCAGCGGTCCGGCCACGAGCAGACGCCGGACGTCTTCGCCGGTGCCCGGTGCCAGGAGCGGCGCGGCTTCCGCGTGGCGGTTCACGTCGAACGCCACCAGCTCGTGTCCCGCGGGCGCGAGCCGGCCGAGCAGCACGCGCACCAGCGCGCCGGCGTCGACGGTCGCATCGGCGGCCGACTGGAAGGCGAGCACGCGCGGCATACCCTCCACACCCCCGCCCTTGTCGAGCGCGGCGATGCGCGCGTCGATCTCGGTCGTCAGCGCGTGGATCTGCACTCCGGCATTGACCGCGAACGAGACGTACTTGAACGGGTCGAACTCGGGGCCGATCGAGCTCCAGGCGAGCTTCTCGAACCCCGGCAGTGCGGCGAGCCGCGCCTGCCACGCGGCGAGCGCCGCGACCGGGCTCACGCCGATCGCCGCGGAGACAAGGATCAAACCGTCGACGCGCGGCAGATCCTCGCCCGCCCGTCGCGCGAGCGCATACTCGACCGCGAGTGCGCCGCCGGTCGAGTACCCCACGACGTACAGCGGAAGATCGGCACCGATGCGGCCGCGCAGGTGCCGCGCGCCGAGCCGCGCTGCCGCCGCCCAGTCCTGCCATTGCGCGTGAACCAGCCCCGACGGTGCGGTTCCGTGGCCGGGAAGGCGCAGTGCGAGTGTCCGGTAGCCCTCCGCATGCAGCCGCTCCGCCAGCGGACGCATCGAGTAGGGCGAGTCCGACAGTCCGTGCAGCAGCAGAACTGCGCCGCGCGGGTTCGGCGCGGCGAGCTCTAGCGTGCGGTTCCAGTCGCGGCGGTACCCGGCCGGATCGGCGAGGCTGCCGGCGAAGTAGCGGTTCAGCCGGCGCCGGTCCGCGGGGGCAGTGCGCGGATAGACCGTGCCGCGCAGATCCGCGAACACGCGCTCCTCGATCGCCTGGTACTCGGCGAGCGTGCGCACGCGGTCGCGGTCGGCTGCGCGGAACTCGGCCGCGAGCCGCACGGTGTGCCACGGCTTGAGGTCTGGCCGGCTCTGGAGATAGGCGACGTACGCGATGACCAACGCCAGCACGGCGCCGGCGAGCCCGTACGCTGCGAAGAGCGCGAGGTGCTTGAGAATCCGCATCGACCGCAGGATAGCCGATCCGCACGGCCGCCGGTCCGCCCGCGCTAGACTACCCCGATCCGCCGCCGGGGTGAGGACGCCGATGAAGCTCCCGATGCACGAGAAATCGCTGTTCGCGATCCTGCTGCGCTCGCAGTGGTGGATCAGCATCGCGATCGCGCTCGGCGTGACGTTGATCGCGTCGCTGTTTCTGCCCATGCAGTACGCTGCGTTTGCCGGCGCGCCGTTCGTCGTGATCGGCGCGGTCGCCGGCTGGCGGCAGCTGCGGGCGCCGAGCGCCAAGCGGATCGAGCGCACGGTCGAGGCGGTGCGCCAGATGTCGTGGGGCGACTTCTCCCACGCGCTCGAGGACGCCTTCCGACGCGACGGCTACCGGGTGAGCAGGCTCGAGGGCGCACCGGCCGACTTCGAGCTCTACAGGAGCGGACGCCGCGCGATCGTCGGCTGCAAGCGCTGGAAGGTGGCGCGTCTCGGCGTGGAGCCGCTGCGCGAGCTCTATGCGGCGAGGCGCGCCCACGACGCGCACGAGTGCATCTACGTCGCCGTGGGCGAGATCAGCGCACCGGCGCGCGCGTTCGCCGCCGAGAAGAACATCCGCGTGATGCACGGCGCGGATCTCGCGCGGCTGTTGCCGCGCGTCGGTCGGGCGTGACCGTGGTGACGTCGTTGCGGACGCTGCGCCGCCGCTGCGCAAGTCATCCGCGCAACTGCGCGCCGCCGCGGATGTTCCTGCCGGGGGCGGCGATCCAGCAAGCCGTTGCCCGGGAGCGCGGCCGATTGCCGCATTCGCGGCAATGACGTCCGTCTGCGAAGCTTGCCGGGCCGGCTAGCTGCGCGCGACCTGTCGGCGCGCCTCGGCGATGTGCACGACGCGCTGGCTGGCCGCGCCGCCCGCGGCGTGACCGTCTATCCAGCGCACCACCGGCAGGAACTGCTCGCGTTCGGCGGCGGTGGCGTGCGCGTCCATCTCGAACACGCCCATGCCGTGCTCGGCGGCGCGGATGTAGTTGTCCGAGTCGTGGATGCGGGTGAGGAACGGCAGGCTGAGCGAGCGCAGGAACCGCTCGAGCGGCTCGTACACCGGCATGGAGCTGCGCACCCGGTTGGCGACCACGCCAACCTTGATGTTGCGCGTGCGCACGCGACCGAGCAGCAGCAGGTTCTTGAGGAAGTCGGCGGTCGCGTGGACGTCGATCGCCGACGGTCCGACCGGGATCAGGACCGAGTCGGCCTTGGCCACGACCTCCTGCAGTAGCAGTCCCTTGACGCCCCCGGGCGCGTCGATCAGCCGGATCTCGGTATCGCCCGGGATCCACGTCTGCAGGGTGCGCAGCAGGTGGCCTTTCTCGGGCGCACCGCTCGCGCCGTGGATGCGCGGCAGCTGCGGCGAGCGCAGCTTCAGCCACTGCATGCTGGAGCCCTGCGGGTCATAGTCGCTGATCGCCACGCTCGTGCGCGCAGCGTAGTAGCTCGCGATGTTCGTCGCGACGGTCGTCTTGCCGCAACCGCCTTTCGAATTGATGATCAGGATCGTGTGCACGGCTCGCCGCCCGTCGACAGACGGGACGCCGGGTTGGGAAATATCGGCCCGGACAATTGTCCGCGACCTTCACTGCGCCGGGCGTGCTTAATTCACGTCTCGAAGCGGGTCGCGTGCGCCGGTGCGCGTGGTGTGACGCATTCCACGGCCGGTGCGCGCGGCGCCGCGGAGCGTGCCCGTGACCTCTTCGACGCCGGCGCGGGCCGCGAGCGCGGGGCGTTCTGCGCCGAGTCCCAGCCCGCGCCGCCGCCGAAGCAGCCGCCCGCGGCGGGAGGGCCGCTCGTGTTTGGTTCCGGCGCCATGGACGCGCCCTCAGGGCTCCGGGTCGGCGGCGCGCCGATCGATTCCCTCCTGGCAGGCGAGGCAGCGCACCGCGGCCGGATGCGCGATCAGGCGGTCGAGCTCGATGTCGCGCCCGCATGCGCGACAGCGGCCGAACGTCCCGTCGGCGATGCGCACCCGCGCGGCATCGAGCGCCCGCAGCTGACGGGCGGCATGCTCCGTCCCGACGCCCTCGGCGAGGGCGCGCGAGAACCGGCGATGCTCCTCCTCGATCAGCCGCTCGAGGTCGTGCAGCTGGTCGGCCGTGAACGTCATCGCGCTCGTTCCGCGGTGGCGCGTGCGGCAGCGGCCCGCAAGCGCGGTGCAGCCGCGCGTCAGGACGCGTACTAGGCGAACGCCAGCGCGCGCCCGCGCACCGCCCGCGCCGCAGGCGGCAGGGGGCGGTGCGCGCGCTGGGGCCGGTCTGGTGCGGGCGGCGTCCGCGTGTCCTGCTCCTCGCTCTTCGGTTGTGCGATGGCCCGCAGCGCCGCGAGGTCGTTGATCGCCACCGTCTTGCGATCGACGCTGATCACGCCGCTCGCGGCGAGCGCCGAGAACGTGCGGCTCACCGTCTCCAGCTGAGTCCGAGGTAGCTGCCGATCTCCTGGCGCGTCATGCGCAGCGCGAAAGCGGTGCGCGAGTAGCCGAGCCGCCCGAAGCGGTCGGAGAGGTCGAGCAGGAAGCACGCCACGCGCGCCTCGGCGCTCAGCGTGCCGAGCAGCCAGATCATGCTGTGCTCGCGGCCGAGCGCGCGGCTGAACGTGCGGTACAGGGCGCGCTCGATCGACGCGTGCTCGCGGCCGAGCTGCGCGAGCTGCGCGAACGGCACCACCGCGACGAGGCTGGTGTCGAGCGCGACGATGTCCGCGGTGTAACGTCCCGGGTCGAGGCCGTCGAGCCCGATCACCTCGCCGGTCATCGGCAGCCCCAGCACGACCTCGTTGCCGGCCTCGTCCACGCGCACGGTCTTGAAGAACCCGCAGCGGACGAAGTAGATCGCGTCGAACGGATCGCCCGCGCGCACCAGGGATTCGCCCGCCTTGACCCGGCGTACCGGAAAAGCGACATCGCCGAGTCGCGGATCATCGAGCATGATGCCGAAAAACGGCGCGAGGTCCGCGAGCCGCATCGAGGCCCGATCGGCTGCGGCGGGGTGCTCGCACGAGAAGAAGGGGTGGAAGTCCCTGTGGCCCATCGTCGATTCCTTTCCAGCGGCTGTCTATCGAAGGTGTCTCGGTCTAGCGGCCCGGCGCTGCCGACCATCCGCGCAAGATCTCGGGCACACGCCCGAACTCGTGCGATTTGTCGAGGAACACGTCGGCGCCGGCAGCCAGGGACGCGGCCCGGTGCTGCGGCGTCGCCAGGTTGCTGAGCACGATGAAGCGGGTATGCGGGCGCTGCGGCTTCACCGCGGCGAGCACGTCGAGCCCGTTGCCGTCGGCGAGCTGCAGATCGAGCAGGACGACGTCGACCGCGTGATCGAGCAGGCCGCGCACCGCACCGCGCACCGTCTCCGCCTCGCCGACGACCTTGGCGCCGTCGACTGCGCCGAGCAGGGCGATGAGGCGCTCGCGCACCGCGGGGGCGTCCTCGACTACGAGAATGTTCACCGGCGCTCGCTTCATCCGACCGGTGCCAGTATCCGGACGCGGCCGCGCCGCCGCCATCGGCGGGGGCTGATTCGTGACCGGGATGATTTCCGCCCGGCCTAGGAATAGTCCGAGCAAGGCTGGCAGGCCGTCGTTCCCGCCGATCGGGTCCCCGAGCGTGTAATCGGAGAGCGGGAGTCCGGCGCGAAGGCAACCGGCGACTTGCTGGATCCCGCTTTCGTGGCGATGACCAGAGCAGAGAGTCCCCGCGGCGCGCTCTGGCGGGGCTGCCTACCGCGGCAGGTCGGGGCTGTCGATGAGCCTGTGGGTGATGGCGTAGCGCACGAGCTCGGCGATCGAGCCGAGGCCCATCTTCTCGAGTACGTGCGTCTTGTGCGTGCTCACGGTCTTCACGCTGAGATGCAGCCGCGCTGCGATGCCCGATACCGACTCGCCGGCGGCGAGCAGCAGGAAGACCTCGAGCTCACGGTCCGACAGCCGTTTGTGCGGGAGCTCGTCGGTGCCCTCCTGCAGCCCGAGAGCGAGACTCTCGGCGGTGCCCGGCGTGATGAAGAGCCCGCCGGCCGCGATCTTTTTCAGCGCTTGCAGGAGCTGCGCGCTCGCCGCGTCCTTGGTGAGATAGCCGGAAGCACCGGCGCGGATCGCGCGCACCGCGTACTGCGTCTCGTCGTGCATCGACAGGACGAGCACCCGCACCTCGGGCCGCTCGGCCTTCACCTGCCGCACGAGGTCGATGCCGCTGCGCCCCGGCATGGACAGGTCGAGCAGCAACACGTCGAACCCGCCGGCGCGAACCGCCGCGAGCACCTCGTGTCCGTCCTTGGACTCGCCCGCCACCGCGAATCCGGCGTCGCCGGCGAGGATGCGCCGCAGCCCGTCACGCACGATGGCGTGATCGTCGGCAATGAGCACGCGGATCGTCATGCCGCCTTCCGCGACGCCGCGGCGAGCGGGATGCGCGCGACGAGCACGGTGCCCGCACCGGGCGCGCTCGTGATCTCCACGCTGCCGCCGAGCAGGATCACGCGCTCGCTGATGCCGCGTAATCCGAACGAACGGGGCTTGGCGCGCGCCTCCTCGCCCATCCCGACGCCGTCGTCGCGGACGCTGAGCACCGCCTCCTCCCCGAGCCGCGCGAGGCGGATCTCCACCTCGCGCGCGGCCGCGTGTCGGACGATGTTCGTGAGCGACTCCTGCATGATTCGAAAGAGCGCCGAGGCGTGCGGCTCGCCGAGCCCGGCGCACGCGGGGTCGATCTCGAGGTCGCAGACGAGCCCGGCGCGCTCGCCCACGCTCTCGACCAGCCACTCGGCCGCGGCCGCGAGGCCGAGATCGTCGAGCACGAGCGGGCGCAGATCGGCCGAAATCCTACGGGTGGTGGCGATGGTGTCGCTCAGGAGCGCCTGCATCGCGGCAGTGCGCTCCAGAAGATCGGCGCGCCCGACCGGCAACAGGCGTTTCAGCAGCTCGACGTCCATCGTGAGCCCGGTCAGCGCCTGGCCGAGCTCGTCGTGCAGCTCGCGTGCGATGCGCGTGCGCTCGGCCTCGCGCACCTCCGCCATGGCGACCGAGAGCTCGCGCAGCTGCTCGTGCGCCTCGCGCGCGTCGGCCTCGGCCTTCACCCGCCGGCTGATGTCGCGCAGGATCACGGTCAGGAGCTCCCGCCCGCCGGCGGATGCCTGCGAGATCGAAGCCTCGATCGGGAACTCGGTGCCGTCGGCGCGCAGCGCCCACAGCATGGTCTGCATGCTCATGCGCCGCGCCGTGTCACCGGTGGCGGCGAAGCGCTCGACGTGCGCGCGATGCGCGGCGCGGAAACGCTCCGGGATGAAGCGGTCGAGCGTGTCGCCGAGCGCCGCCGCGGCCGGGCAGCCGAAGATCCGCTCGGCCGCGGCGTTGAACAGCACGATCCGCCGGTCGGTGTCGACGGTGATGATCGCATCCATCGCCGACTGCACCACCGCGTCGAGCCGGTCGGCGCTCTCCTGCACGCGCGCGCGCAGGCGCGCGTCGCTCTGCAGCCGCAGGTTGATCGCGACGGCGAGCGCGAGCACGAAACCAGCCGCCAGAGCGCCGAACGTGCCCGCCGCCAACGCGTCGTTGCGCCACTTGCGCAGTGCGAAGGCGGGCGTCGACTTGACCGCGATGGTGAGCGGCAGGTCGGGCAGCGCGGCGGCGGCGACGACCCGCTCGGGCTCGGGCGCGCCGAGCCGTGTTATGCGGATCCCGCCGGTCGCCGGCGGCCGCGCCTGCGCCGCGAGCAGCGGCAGCTCGTCCTCGGTTCCCGCGCCGAGGACCAGCGTGCCGTCGCTGCGGTACAGGGCGACACCACCCTCCGGCCCGAGGTCGAACGCGCGGTACAGGTCGCGGAAATACTCGACGTCGACGAACGCGGTAGCGAGCCCGGCGAGCTCGCCGCGCGGGTCGGCGGCCGAGCGGGAGAGCGTGATGCTCGGCAGGCCGGTGACACGGCTCCGCTGCAGGGTCTCGAGCTCCAGCCCGGCGCCGGGCCGGGCGCGGTGCGCGTCGAAGTAGGCGCGATCCGAGACGTCGACCAGCCGGATCGGCAGCTCCTCGCTCGAGGCGAAGCTGCGCCCACCGCGGTCGAACACGACGACCGACTGCAGCTGCGGCACCCGGGCGCGGGCCGCCAGGGTCTGATGCAGGGCCGGCTCGGCGGCCGCGCGTGGCAGCGCCGCCAGGCGTGCGACCTCCGGCACGAGGCCGAGCAGGATGCTGTCGATCTGGCCGATCGATCGCGCGGTCTGCTCGGCGAGCACCGCCGCGAGTTCGGAGAGCCGCGCCTCGTTGTCCTCGAGTGCCTTGTCGCGCGCGGCCCAGAGGAAGAGCGCCGCCCCGCCGGCGATGATGAGCGCCGCGACGATGCCGAAGGCGAGGATGAGGCGGCGCAGGGCCATCCGCTGGACTCACGGGGAGGGGCCCCAAGGTAGGGTGGGGAAGGGCCGGCGTCAAGTGGCGCCGGCCGCGGGCGCGCGGCGTGCACATCACTGCGCGACGGCGGGCGCGGCGGGGGCGAAGTTCACGCGGCGCGTCTCGACGATGCGCTCGCCGCCGCCCCCGGCGGCGAGCGCGCCCTCGACGATCTCGTAGCCCAGCAGCGCGAACAGCCGGCCGCGCAAGAAGAGCGGGCGCGCGTTGCCGTACCAGTCGACGCAGGAGGCGCGGCAGCCGTCTCGCGCCTGCGCCGGACGCGCGTCGAGCGTGCCGAGCGCCGTGAGCGCGAGCCCCTGGTTGCGCAGGTAGAGCACCGCGGCCGAGGTCTCGTGAAGCTGGCGCGAACCCCGCGCCCGGCCGCCGATGACCGGCAGGCCGATCAGGCCGTCCGCGCTGCCTTCGGCCTGGTAGAAAAAGCCGTGGCTGCGGGTCTCGCCCTGCGCAACGTCCGGGCGCGTGTAGCGATATGCTGCGACCGGCAGCCGCGCGAGCCGCACGGTGGTGAAGTGCAGGTTGCGGCCGTCGGACCCGATCACCACCGCGTCGCGGCCGAGCGCCTCGATACGGTCGACCGCGTGCGGCAGCGGCAGCGTGTGCGCGGTCGCGCCGCGCGCGAAGTCGACCGCGAACACCTCCGATTCGCGCGTGCGCTGCGGCCGATGCCAGCCGGTGCCCGCGCCGTACAGGAGGAAATCGCCGACATAGCGGCTCTGCAGCGCGTGGCCGTGCGGGCGCGGCAGCGCGCGATAGGCGTCCGCGGGCGCGGCATCGCGCCCGTCGGAGAAGCTCGCGAGCGGCACGCGCAGCAGCGCGAGGTCGCCAGGGCTCGCCTCGGCGGCCCACATCCCCTCGCCGCGGCCGCTCGCGCGCAGCAGCACGTTCAGCATGCCGTCGGCGCCTTCGAGAAACGAGAATTGATCGATCGGGCTGCCGGACACCTTCAGCGCGCTCGGCGCCGAGCCGTCGAGCGGGATGCGGAAGACCGCCGAGACGGGCGCGGCATGCTCCGGCCTGCGGCGCCACTGCGTCGTCCACACGAAGACCGAGCCGGGCGACACGTAGAACACGCGGCCGGCCGGCGCGAGCACCGCCGTGCTCTCGCACTCGAGCTCGGGCGCATCGAGCTCGCACACCGACACGCTGTGCAGCGCGACGCCTGCCATCGGATCGAGCGGCTCGTCGGTGCGGTAGATGCGCGTCGCCGGCGCGATGCGCCTGAACTCCGCGGCGCTCGCGCCCGCGTGCCACTTGCGCAGTGCCGGGAACGAGGCGTACGGGTCCGCCGCGTACGGGTTGAGGTGGAGCGGCGAGTAGAAGACGAGCTTGGTGCCGACCAGCCGGCTCGCGTAGTTGCGCGACGAGTAGTAGTCGTTCGAGCGCAGGTGGTAGGTGCCCTTGTAGGCGAGAATGCCGTCGCGCGCGATCCGGAACAGGCCGATCTCGGTGCCGCCGCGCGCGTAGCTGAAACCGATGACCACGACGGTGTCGCCCGCGATCAGCATCTCGTCGTACCACGCGCCGCGCGGATCGACGCCGGGGCCGAACGCGTCGATCGCGTCGACCGGGGCAAGGCGGCCGCCGCCGACGGCGACCGTGAAGAGTCGCCCGCGGCGCAGCACGACCAGGTGGTCGCCGTGCGCCTTGACGATGCCGCCCTCGTCGACGCCGGTGTGCTGGACGTTGGTGAGCGCATCGGCCATGCGCGCCTCGGCCTCCTTCGCCACGGCTGCCGGCGCCGCCGGGCCGGGAAAGCCCGCTTGCGCTTCCACGCGCCGGCCGTGCGCGTCGCGCCGTCGCTTCGCCTCCTCGATCCACGCGCCGAGGAGCGCGGCAAGCTCGGCCTCGCTCGCGAATGCGGTGAGCGTCTTGTGCGGCGCCGTCGATTGCGCGGCGCCCGCCGCCGGAAGTGCCGCCGTGATCGCCGCTGCGGCGATCGCCATCGCTATCCCCTTGATCATCATGGCTCCTTTCTCGTCGTTGCCGGTATCGATCGGGCGATGGGCCGCGGCCGGGGATGCGGCGCGCGTCCGCTTGCCGACTTCGAACGCGCTCGGCCGGGCAATGGGGTTAAAGGCCGCGTCGGATCGCGGGCTTGATCTAGCGCAATCGTTGCGCCGCGGGCAGGCGCTACGTTCGGGCGACGTGAAATTCGCGAAGGAGCGTGGAGTCATGCACATCGTGACGTGGAAGTACGACGTGATGGAGGGCAAGAGCCGCCAGGATCTGGTCGATGCCTCCGTCGCCGACGCGCAGGACTACCTGCGGGTTCCCGGCCTGATCCGCAAGTACTACGGCATCGCGCCGGACTGCAGGAGCGTGCTCGAGATCTACCTGTGGGCGTCCCGAGCCGACGCCGACCGGTTCTTCGACAGCGAGTGGGACGGCGCCGCCAGCCGGCGGTGGGAGACCGCGCCGATGACGCGCCACGACTTCGGCGCGCCGGTCATCGTCGAGAGCGAGCAGAGGCGGGTGATCACCGGCGACTGATCCGGCCGGCGCAACCGCAGCGCGCAACCGGCCCGCCGCGGGCACAATGGATCCTCGCGGCAGGCGAAGGAGTGCGATCCATGCCCGGCAAGCTGTTGCCCACCACCGTCGTCGGCAGCTATCCGCAGCCCGACTGGCTGGTCGACCGCGCCATGCTGTCGAAGATCGTGCCGCGGGTGCGCGTGCGCGAGCTCTGGCGCGTGGCCGACGCGTTCCTCGGGCAGGCGCAGGACGACGCGACGCTGCTCGCGATCCGCGATATGGAGCGCGCCGGCGTCGACGTCATCACCGACGGCGAGATGCGCCGCGAGAGCTACTCGAACCGCTTTGCGACCGCGCTCGAGGGCGTCGACGTCGAGCGCCCGGCGATGATCACCAACCGGGCGGGGCGCACGCTTGCCGTGCCGCGGGTGGTCGGCCCGATCCGCCGGCTGCACCCGGTCGAGCTGCGCGACGCGAAGTTCCTGCGGGCGAACACCGACCGCGTGGCGAAGATCACGCTGCCCGGTCCGTTCACGCTGGCGCAGCAAGCGAAGAACGAGTACTACGCCGACGACGAGGAGATGGCGCTCGCATTCGCCGCGGCGGTGAACGCGGAGGCGCTCGATCTGCAGGCCGCCGGCGCCGACGTCATCCAGCTCGACGAGCCGTGGTTGCGCAACGATCCGGCGGCGGCGACACGCTACGCACTGAAGGCGATCGACCGCGCGCTCGCCGGCCTCGCGGTGCCGACGGTGGTGCACCTGTGCTTCGGTTACGCGGCGGTCGTGCGCGAGAAGCCGAGCGGCTACTCGTTCCTGCCGCAGCTTGCCGACACGATCGCCGGGCAGATCTCGATCGAGGCGGCGCAGCCGCGGCTCGACCTCGGCGTGCTGAAGGACTTCGCGCGCAAGAAGATCGTGCTCGGCGTGATCGATCTCGGCGACCCGCGGATCGAGCCGGCCGGCACGATCGCCGAGCGCATCCGCGCCGGGCTCGCCTACGTGGATGCCGAGCGGCTGATCCCGGCGCCCGACTGCGGCATGAAGTACCTCTCGCGCGAGCTGGCGTTCCGGCAAGCTGAAGGCGATGTGCGAGGCCGCCGCGATCGTGCGGCGGGAGCTCGCGTAGCCTGGCGCGCGGCTCAGCCCGTCTTCGGCGGCGCGAAGTTCTCCCGCAGGTAGGCCTCGCGGAAGCCCATCTTGCGGATGTTGTTGTAGGAGTGCTGCGGATCGCCCGGCACCGCTTCGCCCGTCGCGGTGGCGATGACGCGGCAGCCGAGGTCGAGTGCGTCGAGAATGCGCTGGCGCAGGATCGCGCTCTGCGCGCCGCGGCCGCGGTGCGCGGGCGCCGTCGCGCCGAAGTCGAGCCAGCCGATCCCGTCGCGCACGAACAGCCCGCCCGTGCCGACGACCTCGTCGTCGCTCACCGCGACGTAGGCGTGCCAGTCGCGCGCGCGATCGAGACACGCGAGCCACGGCACTGACGCCTCGCCGAGGTCGAACGCCGCGGCCGCGATGCGGGCGAATGCGGCCATCTCCTCGGCACGGGCGCGTCGCGTCGCGACGGTGCTCGTGACGGCGGGCGGCGCCTCCCGCCCGCGGGTGAACTTCATCCAGCCGCGCACCGGCTCGAGCCCGCGGGCGAGGAGCCACGCGCGCAGCTCGGGCGGCGCGCAGGCGGGGTGGACGTGCACGAAGTAGCGCCGCACGCCGGCGCGCCGGTAGCGCTCGACGATCGCGTCCGCGGTGTCGGGCCGTGCGGGCGCCGCCACGCCGAGCCCGATGGTGCGGTTCACCACGATCGCGCTCGGCGGCAGCGCGCCGGCGACCGAGACGAGCGCGGTCCCGGTCGTCTCGCAGGCGAGACCCAACGCGGCGTGCAGCGCCTCCGGCGCCGCCGCGTGCAGTGCCTCGAGCTCCCCGCGCTCGACGGCCTCCAGCTCGATCGACATGCGTTGCTCTTCGGCGTTGGCGGATGAAGCCGCAACCATACCGCGTTGCGCGCGTCGGCGCGGGGGCGGACGGACGGCCGCGCTGGGTTATCCTATGCGCGACCGCGCGGGCGCCGACCGGGCCTGCGCGAAGCTCGAGACCTGTCGCCCGATGAACAAGACCTTGCGATGGCTGGTCCCGCTCGCCGCGCTGATCGTGGCGGCGGTGCTGTACCTCTGGCTTGCGCAGCCGCGCGAGGAGGCGCCGACGCCTTCGCCTGCCGCGCCGCCTGCGCAGGCGCAGTCGGGGCCGAGTGCGGCGCAGGCGCCCGCGGCCCCCGCGCCCCCCGCGCCCGAAGCCAGGCAGCCCGTAGAGGCCGCGGCGCCTCCGGCGGAGCCCGAGGTCGCGTCGGCCGCACCGCAACCGCTGCCGTCGCTCGGCGAGAGCGACCGGGCGGTGCAGGAAGCGCTGCTCGGCCTGGTCGGCAAGGAGGCGGTCCTCGACTTCTTCAACGTAGGCGATCACGTCCGCCGCTTCGTCGCCACCGTCGACAACCTGCCGCGCAAGCGTGCGCCGGTGCGGTCTTGGCCGGTGACGCCGACCCCGGGGCGCTTCGTCGCGGAGCGCAAGGGCGCTCGCTCGTATCTTGCCGCGGAGAACTTCGCGCGCTACGCGCCGTTCGTGAAGCTCCTGACCTCGGTCGACACCGGCAAGGCGGTCGCGCTCTACGTGCGCTTCTACCCGCTCTTCCAGGCGGCCTACGAGGAGCTCGGCTATCCCGGGCGGCAGTTCAACGACCGTCTGGTCGAGGTGATCGACCACCTGCTCGCGGCGCCGGATGCCGACGACGCGGTCGAGCTCGTGCTGCCGAAGTACGATCCGTCGATCAAGGTCGAGCGACCGTGGATCATGTACGAGTTCGCCGACCCGGCGCTCGAGGCGCGCTCGGCCGGGCACAAGATCCTGCTGCGCGTCGGCAACGAGAACGCCGCGCGCCTCAAGGCGAAGCTCGCCGAGGCGCGCAAGCGGCTCGCCGGCGCAGGTCTGCCGCGGGGCGCGACCCGGCCCTAAGATTACATTTTCGTGACAGCCGGAGTACCATCGCAGCCGGCGTGAGGGGGCGCGAGCACCCTTGCAATGCGGCCGACCTACGCTCGGCGTGCGCGGGGCGCGGAGGAATGCGCGCGACCCGTGGGCGGACGAGCGGCGGAATTCCCGGCCTTCGCCCGCAGGACATCGACCACCCGAACGGCACAGAGAGGAGTTCCCATGAAGAAGCGCAGCTTCGTGAAGTTTGCGTGCCTCGCGTCCGCGCTTGCCGCGGCGCCGGCGCTCGCACTCGACGCGCGGTACGTCGACAAGGACGGCGATCTGGTCGCCGATACGCCGGCGCAGACGATCGACCCGCCGACGCTCGTGTTCGCCTACACGCCGGTCGAGGATCCGGCGCTCTACGGGCGCGTGTGGGACGGCTTCTTGCGCCACATGGAGAAGGTGACCGGCAAGCGCGTGCAGTTCTTTCCGGTGCAGTCGAACGCCGCGCAGATCGAGGCGATGCGCGCCGGGCGGCTGCACGTCGCCGGCTTCAACACCGGATCGGTGCCGGTGGCGGTGAGCTGCGCCGGGTTCGTGCCGTTCGCGATCATGGGCGACGACAAGGGCCTGTTCGGCTACGAGATGGAGATCATCACCTATCCCGGGAGCGGCATCGCCAAGCTGCAGGATCTCAAGGGCCGCAAGCTCGCGTTCACCTCGGAGACCTCGAACTCGGGCTTCAAGGCGCCCTCGGCGCTCCTGAGGAGCGAGTTCAATCTGGTGGCGGGCAAGGACTTCACCGCGGTCTTCTCCGGCAAGCACGACAACTCGGTGCTCGGCGTGGCCAACAAGGACTACGACGCCGCCGCGATCGCGAACGAGGTCATGCACCGCATGATGGATCGCGGCGTGGTGAAGCGCGAGCAGATCGTCACGATCTACAAGTCGGGCACTTTCCCGACCACCGGCTACGGCCTGGTCCACAACCTGAAGCCCGAGCTCGCCGCGAAGGTGCGGGAGGCCTTCTTCAGCTTCCCGTGGAAGGGATCGGAGCTCGAGAAGGAGTTCGTCAAGCAGGGGGTCTCCAAGTTCGTCCCGATCACGTTCAAGAAGGACTGGGAGACGGTGCGCAAGGTCGACGCCGCGATGAACGTGAGCTACGCCTGCAAGTGACGTAACCCGAAGGGCGAGGCGGTGGAGGCGGGGAACGGTGTGCTGCGGCTCGAGCGGCTGGCGAAGCGCTACCCGACCGGTGACCTCGCGCTCGACGGGGTCGACCTCGACATTCCGGCCGGGCAGGTGCTCGCGCTGATCGGCCCGTCGGGCGCCGGCAAGTCGACGCTGATCCGCTGCGTCAACCGCCTCGTCGAGCCGACCGCGGGGCGCGTCTTCCTCGGCGAGGCCGAGGTCACCGCGCTCGGCAAGCGCGAGCTGCGCCGCGCCCGGCGGCGCATGGGCATGATCTTCCAGGAGTACGCGCTGGTCGAACGCCTGACGGTGATGGAGAACGTGCTCTCCGGGCGCCTCGGCTACGTCGGCTTCTGGCGGAGCTGGCTGCGCCGCTTTCCGCAGGCCGATGTCGAGCACGCGCTCGCGCTCCTCGGGCGGGTCGGGCTCGAGGCGATGGTCGACAAGCGCGCCGATGCGCTCTCCGGCGGCCAGCGCCAGCGCGTCGGCATCGCGCGCGCGCTCGCGCAGAACCCCGACATCCTGCTGGTCGACGAGCCGACCGCGAGCCTCGATCCGAAGACCTCGCGCCAGATCATGCGGCTGCTGGTCGAGCTCTGCGTCGAGCGCCGGCTCGCCGCGGTGATCAACATCCACGACGTGCAGCTCGCGCAGATGTTCGCGGGTCGCGTCGTCGGCCTGCGCGCGGGCCGCGTCGTGTACGACGGGCCGCCCGAGGGACTGACGGCGCGGACGCTGACCGATATTTACGGCGAAGAGGACTGGTCGAAGACGATCCGCCCGGACGAGGGCGAGACCTTGGGTGAGGCCGCCGCGGCGGCGCACGCCGCGGCGCTGCGCCCGGTGCGCCTCGATCGCGATCGCGTCGAAGGGCAGGTGTAGCGCAGCGATGCCCGCCGCGCGCGCCTGGTCGCCGCCGCCGCTGATCGCGAACCCGTGGCTGCGGTGGGGTGCCTACGGCGCGGTCGTCCTCTATCTCGTCCTCGCCCTCGGCTCGATCGAGGTGAACTGGGCGCGCGTCGTCGCCGGCCTGGAGCGCGGCTGGGCGTTCGTCGGCGCGTTCCTGCGGCCGGACTTCGCGGCGCGCTGGCCGGAGATCGTGGACGGCATGCGCGAGAGCCTCACCATGACGGTGACTGCCACCGTCGCCGGCGTCACGCTCTCTGTGCCGATCGGCCTCGGCGCGGCGCGCAACATCGCGCATCCGGCGGTGTACCTCGCCTGCCGCGCGTTGATCGCGGTCTCGCGCAGCTTCCAGGAGGTGATCATCGCGATCCTGTTCGTCGCGATGGTCGGCTTCGGCCCGTTCGCCGGCTTCCTGACGATCTCGGTCGCCACGATCGGGTTCCTGTCGAAGCTGCTCGCCGAGGACATCGAGGACGCCGACCCGGGGCAGCTCGAGGCGGTGCGCGCGACCGGCTGCGGCTGGTGGCAGTGGATCGTCTACGGCGTGCAGCCCCAGGTGATGCCGCGGCTGATCGGGCTGTGCCTGTACCGGCTCGACATCAACTTCCGCGAGTCGGCGGTGGTCGGCATCGTCGGCGCCGGCGGCATCGGCGCGACGCTGAACACCGCGATCGACCGCTACGAGTTCGACGTCGCCGCGGCGATCCTGCTCATCGTCATCGCGATCGTGATGGTGGCCGAGTACTCCTCGTCGCGCCTGCGCAAGTGGGTGCAGTGATGCCGCTCGCGCTCGAGTACGACCGGCACGTCTGGCGCAAGCGTGCGCCGCGCGCGCGCCTCGCGCTCTGGTTCGGCTGGCTCGCGCTCGCAGCGCTGACGGCGTGGAGCTGGCAGGTGATGACCCAGGACACGATCTGGTCGTTCGTCGCCGACGCGCCGCGCCAGGCGCGCGACATCGGCGCGCGCATGGTGCCGCCGCGCTGGGAGTACGCGGCGCGGCTGTGGCACCCGCTGTGGGACACGATCAACATCGCCACGCTGGGGACGCTGCTCGCGATCGTGTTCGCCGTGCCGGTCGCTTTCCTCGCCGCGCGCAACACGACGCCCTCGCTCGCGCTCGCGCGGCCGGTCGCGCTGTTCGTGATCGTCGCCTCGCGCTCGATCAACTCGCTCATCTGGGCGCTGCTGCTCGTCTCGATCCTCGGACCGGGTCTGCTCGCCGGCATCATCGCGATCGCGCTGCGCTCGATCGGGTTCATCGCCAAGCTGCTCTACGAGGCGATGGAGGAGATCGACGAGCACCAGGTCGAGGCGGTGGCCGCCACCGGCGCCGGCGGCGCGCAGGTGCTCGCCTACGGCATCGTGCCGCAGGTGATGCCGGCCTTCGCCGGCATCAGCATCTTCCGCTGGGACATCAACATCCGCGAATCGACGATCCTCGGGCTGGTCGGTGCCGGCGGCATCGGCCTGCAGCTCGAGGCCTCGCTGAACGTGCTCGCCTGGAACCAGGTGAGTCTCATCCTGCTCTTGATCTTCGGCACCGTGGTCGCGAGCGAGTGGGTCTCTGCGCGGGTCCGGCGCGCGATAACCTGACGGCCGCGCGCGGCCGGACGCGCGGCGGTCGCCGCGCGAAGTGCCGCAGGACGAGGTCGCGCGCTCCTCGGCGCGGCGCGGCTCAGGCACCGCCCGCGGCGCGGCCGGAAACGGTCTGCGCGACGTGCCCGCCGAGGAACACGCTGCGGATGCGCGGGTGCGCGAGGATCGCGTCGGCGGGCGCCTCGAGCACCGCGCGGCCGCCCTCGAGCGCGATCGCACGGTGCGAAGCCGCGAGCCCGCTCTTGACGTTCTGCTCGACCATCAGCACGGTGACCCCGCCCGCGTCGGCGAGGCCGCGCAGCGTGGCGAACACCTCCCGGGCGAGCTTCGGCGACAGTCCGATCGAGGGTTCGTCGACCAGCAGCACGCGCGGCTCGCCGAGCAGCGCGCGCCCGATCTCGAGCGTCTTCTGCTCGCCGCCCGAGAGCGTCGAGGCCTGCTGCGCGCGCCGCTCGGCGAGCCGCGGAAAGCGCTCCAGCACGCGCGCCATCCGCGCGCGCCGCACCGCGGCGGCGAGCGTCACGCCGCCGAGCTCCAGGTTCTCCTCGACCGACAGCGTCGGGAAGAGGTTGCGGCCCTGCGGCACGTAGGCGACGCCGCGCGCGAGCAGCGCGCGCGGCGCGAGCCCGCCGACCGGCTCGCCGTCGAGGCGGATCTCGCCGGCGCGCATCTCGGCGAGCCCGAACAGGGTCTTGAAGACGGTCGACTTGCCCGCGCCGTTGGCGCCGATCAGCGTCGTCACGCGGCCGGCGGCGATCTCGGCGCTGAACCCGTTCAGGATCGTGAGCGCGCCGTAGCCCGCCACCACATCGGTGAACTCGAGCACGGGCTCAGGCACCGAGGTATGCCTCCATCACTTCCGGGTGCGCGCGCACCGTCTCGGGCGCGCCCTCGGCGAGCAGCCGCCCTTCGGCGAGCACCAACACGCGCTGCGCGAGCCGCATCACGAAGTCCATGTTGTGCTCGATCACGACGAACGTCGCGCCGCGCTCGCGGTTCAGGCCCTCGAGGAGGGCGCGCAGCTCCTCGACCAGCGACGGGTTGATGCCGGCGGCCGGCTCGTCGAGCAGCACGAGCGCCGGATCGGGCATGAACGCCATCGCGATGTCGACCAGCTTCTGCTGCCCGTACGAGAGGCTCCCTGCAGGATGCCGCGCCACGCGCCCCAGGCGGAAACGCTCGATCATCGCGTCGGCGCGCGCGCCCAGTCCGGCGTCGGACGGCGCCAGCAGGCGCGCGGCCATCGAACCCTGGAACTCCTGCGCAGCGGCGATCAGGTTGTCGCGCACGGTGAGCGAGCCGAACACCTGCAGCGACTGGAACGTGCGGCCGATGCCGCGCCGGCTCACCGCGAGCGGCGCGGCCCCGGTGAGCGGCGTGCCGCGGAAGCGGACGGCACCCGCGCTCGGCACGGTTTGGCCGAGGATGCAGTTGAAGAGCGTCGTCTTGCCGCTGCCGTTGGGGCCGATCACGCCCACGATCTCGCCCGGTGCGACGGCGAAGCTCACGTCGTGCACGGCGCGGATCGCGCCGTAGCTCTTGCTCAGGCGGTCGACCGCGAGCAGCGGCTGCGTCATGCGCGCCTCCGCAGGCGTCCGGCGAGCCCGAGCAGGCCGCCCGGGCACCACACCACCATCGCCATGACCAGCACGCCGAAGCCGACGAGGTACCACTCCTGCGCGATGCGCGTGAGCGCGCCGCCCGAGATACCGCGCAGCCACTCGGGCAGCAGGATGAGCACCGCGATGCCGAGGAACGGGCCGAAGAAGCGCCCGGCGCCGCCGACGATGATCGCCATCATGAAGGCGAGGGAGTGGGTGAGGTGAAACGGGCTCGGATCGATGTAGCCGACGAGCGGCGCGAAGAAGGCGCCGGCGACGCCCGCGTACAGCGCGCCGAGCGCGAACGCGGCGAGCGTGTAGGCGCGGATGTCGATGCCGAGCGACTCGGCGCGGATCGGGTTGTCGCGCAGCGCCGCGAATGCGCGGCCCCAGGGCGTGGCGAGCAGCCAGGCGGTGGCGTAGCTCGCCGCCGCCATCAGCGCGAGGCAGGCGTAGAAGAAGGCGAGGTCGCCGTCGAGCGAGCGCCCGAAGAGCGCCGGGCGCGTGATGTTGCGCACGCCGAAGTTGCCGCCGGTCAGCCACTCCTCGTTGCGGAAGAAGAGCCACGCGAGCACGTTGAACCCGAGCGTCGCGAACGCGAGGTAGTGGTGCTGCACGCGCAGCGCCGGGAACCCGACGACGAGCCCCGCCGCGACGCAGATCGCGCCGGCCGCGGGCAGGGCGAGCCAGAACGACCAGCCTGCCTGCACCAGCAGCGCCGAGGCGTAGGCGCCGATGCCGAAGAAGGCGGCGTGCCCGAGCGAAATCTGGCCCGCGTAGCCCATCGTCAGGTTGAGCCCGTGGCCGGCCACCACGAACACGCACCACAGCGAGAGCATGTAGATCCCGAAGCGCTTCAGGCCGAGCGGCAGGAGCGCGAGCGCGACGAGCACGGCGAGGACCGCGAGCCACTGCGCGCGCGTGAGGCCGAGGCTCATACCTTGCGCTCCTCGGCGCGGCCGAGCAGGCCTTCGGGCCGGAACAGGATCACCAGCACGAAGAGTGCCAGCGCGACGCCGTCCTTGTACTGCGCCGAGAGGTAGGCCGCGGCGAGGTTCTCGAGCACGCCGAGCAGGATGCCGCCGAGCAGCGCGCCGCGCATCTGGTTGAAGCCGCCGATGATGGCGGCGAAGAACGCCTTCAGCCCGATCGCCTCGCCCATGTCGAAGCGCGCGAACCACACCGGCGTCACCAGCAGCGCGGCGCACGCGGCGAGCAGCGCGTTGATCACGAAGGTCGCGAGGATCATGCCCGCCACGTCGATGCCGAGCACGCGCGCCGCGTCCGGATTCTGCGCGCACGCCTGCATCGACCGGCCGAAGAGCGTGCGCGTGATGAACAGGTGCAGCGCGGCGAGCAGCGCGCCGGCCACGAGCAGCGTGCCGACGTCGGCGGCCGAGACCCGCACGCCGAGCACGTTCCACACCCCCTCGGGAAAGATCTGCGGGAAGGGCTGCGCCTCGGCCGAGAACCCGACGCGCACGGCGTGCTTGGCCGCGAGCGAGAGGCCGAGCGTCGCGACCACCAGCGGCAGCACGCCGGCGCGCACGAGCGGATCCACCACCACGCGCTTGAACGCCGCGCCGAGCACGAGCGCCGCGACGACGAGGCTGGCGAGGAAAGCGAGCGGCAGCGGCAGCCCGAGCGCGAGCCCGGCGAGCATTGCGAACGCCGGCAGCATGACGAACTCGCCCTGCGCGAAGTTGATCGTCCCGGAGGTCTGCCACAGCAGCACGAAGCCCATCGCGGCGAGCGCGTAGACCGCGCCGGTCGCGCAGCCGGAGACCAGGAGCTGGACGAGATCGGCCATGGGGGGCGGTTGCCGCCGGCCCGAGTCTGGAACCTATCCCAGAATCGCGGCCGTGCTCATTCCGGAATCGGGGTCGTACGACCAAGGCGCCCGCGGGGAGGGTTGGGATGCTTCCCTTCGCGACTGGCCTTGGCAAATTCCCTGCTTCGCGACCGCATTCGCATTTCTTACGGGTTCTAGCCGACGCCGCGGCCGCCCCGGGGCCGCGGCGCCGTCGGGCCTATCTCTTCGACAGCGGCGGCAGCGTCTCGACGACGACCTGCTTGCCGCCCTTGACCTCGACCAGGAAGCTCTCGCGGTCGATGTCGCCCTTGTCGTCGAAGCACACGTCCATCAGCAGGCCGGGGTGCTCGGCTGTCTTGTAGCACGCGTTCTTCAGCGCCTGCGCGACCGCCTTGCGGTCGAGCTTGCCGGCCTTCTCTGTGGCCGCCTTGAGCGCGAAGACGGCGAAGTAGCCCTTGATTCCGTTGTGGTCGGACTTGTAGTTGTACTCCTTCTCGAACTTCGCGCCGAATGCGCGGATCGCCGGATTGGGCGCGTCGATCGTGAGGCCGACATGGCCGCGCACGCCGTTCGCGGCCTCGCCGGCGAGGTCGATCACCTTCTGTCCCATGATGGTGGTCTCGCCGACGATCGGCCTGTCGTAGCCCTGCTTGCGCAGCTCGCGCAGGATGCGCGCCGACTCGTCCTCGTTCAGGTAGACGAAGAGGGCGTCGGCGTTCGCCTGCTTGGCGCGCAGCACCGCGGCCGCGAAGTCCACCTGCCCCTGATCGGTCGAGACGTCCGCGGCAACCTTGATGTTGCGCGCGGCGAGCTCCTTCGTCATCTGGTCGCGCCCGCCCTTGCCGAAGTCGTTGTTCACCCACACGATCGCGACCGACTTCACCTTGAGCCCGCTCGCGAGATAGTTCGCGAGCTTGGGCATCCCGGTGGCCTGCGAGAACGAGGTGCGAAAGACGTACGGGTTGCCCTGCAGCGTGATCCCCGCCGCCTCGCCGCCGGTGAAGTTCGGCACCCCGGCGCGGCGCGTCTCGGCCATCGAGACCATGATCGAGCCGGAGAACACCGGCCCCATCACGGCGAAGGCTTCGCTGTCGACCGCCTTCTGCGCGAGCGCCTTGGCGGTCTGCGGGTTGGTCTGCGTGTCGTAGGTCTCGGTCGCGATCCTGCGGCCGAGGATGCCGCCGGCGGCGTTCACCTCCTTCACCGCCAGCTCGACGCCGTTCTTGAAGTTCGTGCCGGCGGTGGTGCCCGGGCCGGAGAGCTCGACGATGCTGAAGAGCTTCACGGTCTGCTGCGCCGCGGCCGGCGCCGCCGCGAGCGCGAGCACGAGGCTCGCTGCGTATGCGCGAGTTCGCATGGTGGGTTCTCCTCCTCTAGGCGGCCGTTTGATGGCGCGCGGCCGGTCTGTTAAATTAACAGAGCCGTTAATTCCTGGCAAGGCGCCGCGCGCGATGCAGATCACCGGCAGAACCGTGCTGTACTTCACCATCGGCCACCCGGTCGCGCAGGTGCGCGCGCCGGAGGTCTTCAACCGGGCGTTCGCCGATGGCGGCGTCGACGCGGTCGTGGTGCCCGCGCTCGTCGCGCCGCAGCACCTCGAGGCGTTCGTGCGGGCGACATTCGCATCGCCCACGGTGCAGGGGTTCTTCGTCTCGATCCCGCACAAGGCGCCGCTGCTTGCGCTCGCCGACCGTGCCACCCCGGCCGCGCGGCGTGCCGGCGCGGCGAACGCCGCGCGCCGCGCCGCCGACGGCGCGATCGAGGTGGACCTCCTCGACGGCGAGGGGTTCGTGCGGGCGCTGCGCCACTTCGCGATCGCGCCGGACGCGGGCCGCGCGCTTCTCCTCGGCGCGGGCGGCGCCGCGTGCGCGATCGGCGCCGCGCTCGCGCTCGCCGGTGCGCGCGCGATCGATTTCTACGACAGCGCGCCCGGCAAGGCGGCCGCCGCGGCCGCGCGCATCGGCGCGGGCACGGCCGCATCCTGCCGCGCTGTGGCCTCGCCTGATCCGGCGGGATGCACGCTGGTAGTGAACGCGACGCCGATGGGTCTGAAGCCGGACGATCCGCTGCCGGTGGCGGTAGAGGCGCTCGCGCCCGACACGGCGCTGGTCGACATCATCATGACCCCGCGCCCGACGCGGCTCGTAGAGCTCGCGCGCCGCCGCGGGCTGCGTGCGCATCCCGGCTACGAGATGCTGATCCAGCAGGTGCCGCTCTACCTGCGCTTCTTCGGCCACGCGGCGCTCGCCGACCGCATGGAGTCGGACTTGTCCGGCCTGCGCCGCGCGCTCGCGCCGCCGGGCGGCACAGCCGCGGCATGAGTGCGCCGGCGCGCACGGCTGCCATGCGCAAGCCGAAGCAGCCGGAGCAGAACCGCGCGCGCATCGTCCAGGCGGCGATCGAAGAGTTCGCCGGGCGCGGCATCAAGGGCGCGCGCATGGACGCAATCGCGGCGCGCACGCGCACAACGCGCGCCATGATCAACTACTACTTCGGCACCAAGGAACGGCTCTACCTCGCGGCGCTCGAGCACGTCTATCGCGGCATCCGGGAAGCCGAGGCCAGGCTGGAGCTCGAGCACCTTTCCCCGGTCGATGCGATGCGGCGGATCGTCGAGTTCACGTTCGACTACTACCTCGCGCACCCGTCGTTCGTCAGCCTGGTAGTCGCCGAGAACCAGGCCAAGGGCCGCCACATGAGGAAGCTGCGCTCGATGCGCGCGCTGAACGTGTCGATCATCGACACGCTCGCGCGCGTCATCGCGCGCGGCCGGGGCGAGGGCAGCTTCCGCGCGGAAGCGGACGCGCTCGACGTCCACATGGCGATCAGCGCGCTCGGCTTCTTCAACGTCGCGAACCAGCACACCTTCGGCATCATCTTCGGGCGCGCGCTGGGCGCGGCGGGCGACGTCGCGCAACGGCGCGCGCTGGTCACCGACATCGTACTGCGCTACGTGCAGCGCTGATCCGCCCCGCCGCTGGCGCGAACTCGCGCCTCGTTCGGCGGTCAGTCCCACGGTACCTGACGCGAAGGAGAGATCGGCATGCAGTCCACCGCAGCGCAACGTCCCGCAGCCGCGCCGGGCGCGGTCACGCAATCGGAGATCGACCAGCGGGTGTTCGACCTCTACGACGAGTACTGCCATGGCGCGATCGACCGGCGCGAGTTCCTCGCCCGCGCGGCGGCGCTCGGCGCGGCCGGGCTCGTGATGGCGCAGGCGCTGCTGCCGCGCTACGCGCGCGCGCAGACGATCTCGGTCGCCGATCCGCGGATCAGGGCGCAGTACGTCAGCTATTCATCGCCGGGCGGCAACTCGGGCACGATGCGCGGCTACCTCGTGCAGCCGACGGGACGGGGCCCGTTTCCGGCGGTGGTCGTGATCCACGAGAACCGCGGGCTCAATCCGTACATCGAGGACGTCGCGCGGCGGGCGGCGGTCGAAGGCTTCCTCGCACTCGCGCCCGACGGCCTCGCGCCGGTGGGCGGCTATCCCGGCAACGACGACGACGGGCGCAAACTCCAGGCGGGGCTCGACCAAGCGAAGCTCCGCACCGACATGCTGAACAGCGCGCGGTTCGTGAAGTCGCACGAGCAGTCCACCGGCAGGCTCGGCGCGACCGGCTTCTGCTGGGGCGGCGGAACGACGAACTACCTGGCGGTCGCGCTCGGGACCGGCTTGCACGCGGCCGTACCGTTCTACGGCGCGGCAGCCGAGACGGCGAGCGTGCCGCAGATCAAGGCGCCGCTGCTGATCCACTACGCCGAGAACGACCCGCGCATCAATTCGATGTGGCCGGCGTTCGAGGCGGCGCTGACGGCTGCCGGCGTTGCCTACGAGGCGCACGTGTACCCCGGAACGCAGCACGGCTTCCACAACAACTCCACGCCGCGCTACGATGCGGTGGCGGCGAAGCTCGCCTGGGAGCGGACGGTCGCGTTCTTCGGGAAGCACCTCGTCTGAGCGGTGCGCATTGCGGTGTCCCGGCCGCCGTGCACTCCGCCGCAGCCTCCGCTGCGACGCATTGTCGGGATAACCCGACGGTCGCACGCAGCGCCGTGCAACGGCGCGCGGCAAGTCGCACGCGGCCGCTGGACACCTCCGGCGCAACCGAATATCGTTCGCGAGGCCCGAGTCGGCGGCACGAAGAGGAGCGAAGCAGAGGTCATGCGCTGGTTTCGTCGCAAGCGCGCAAAGGCACGACCGCCGGCGCCGACATCGCGGCTACAGGACTTTCCGATCACCCAGCCGGGCGACGACGAAGCGCTGCCCGACCGGCCGTCGCTCGACGGCTACACGGTGCGCGAGCTGAACCCAAACCAGGCCGCGGGAACGAAGCGACGGCAGGGGCGCGATCGCTCCTGACGCCGCGTCGCCCGCCGTCCGCCGGCGCCGCGGGTGCGCTACACTGTGGCGCCGAAGCCGGCAGCGAGCGGGCGGCGGATTTGCCGATCTGGGCGGAGCGGGCGTGAACGATGCGGACGTTGCCGCGCGCGTGCGCGACTGGATCGACGCCGCCGCGCGCGTCGTCGCCCTCACCGGCGCGGGCATCTCCACCGATTCCGGCATTCCGGACTTCCGCGGCCCGCAAGGGGTTTGGACGCGGAATCCGGCCGCCGAGCGGCTCTCCACGCTCCAGCACTACCTCGCCGAACCGGACGTACGCAAGGCCGCGTGGCAGGGGCGGCTCGCGAGCCCGGCGTGGACCGCGCGGCCGAATGCGGGCCACCGCGCGCTCGTCGCGCTGGAGCGACGCGGCAAGCTGCGCGCGCTCGTCACGCAGAACATCGACGGACTGCATCAGCGCGCCGGCAGCTCGCCGGAGCGCGTGGTCGAGGTGCACGGCACGCTGCACGAGGTGACCTGCTGGGGCTGCGGTTGGCGCGGCCCGATGCAGCCGACGCTCGAGCGCGTGCGCGCCGGCGAGGCCGACCCGTCCTGCGAGCGCTGCGGCGGGATCCTGAAGAGCGCCACGATCTCGTTCGGCCAGGCGCTCGACCCCGAGGTGATCGCCCGCGCGATGCGCTCGGCCGAGGAGGCCGATCTGCTGCTCGCCGTCGGCACGAGCCTGCAGGTCTACCCGGTCGCGGGCATGGTGCCGCTCGCCAAGGAAGCGGGCGCGCGCGTCGTGATCGTCAACGCCCAGCCGACCCCGTACGACGGCATCGCCGACGCGGTGCTGCGCGCGCCGATCGGCGAGCTGCTGCCGCGCGTCGTGGGCGCCGAGCTGGAGTAATCTGACGGCCTCGTTCGATCGCGACCGCCCGATCATGCCGCACGCCCCCGCGTCCACCGCGCTCGCGCGCTTCGTCGTCCTCGATCTCACGCGCGTGCGCGCCGGTCCGACCTGCGTCAAGCAACTCGCCGACTTCGGCGCCGACGTGATCAAGATCGAGCTGCCGCCGTCGGTCGGCGAGGACACGATGAGCGGGCCGCGGCACGGCTTCGACATGCAGAACCTGCATCGCAACAAGCGCTCGGTGACGCTCGACATCAAGGCGCCGGAGGGCCGCGAGATCTTCATGCGGATGGTCGAGCGCGCCGACGTGGTGGTCGAGAACTTCCGGCCCGACGTCAAGACGAGGCTCGGCATCGACTACTCGGCGCTGCGCGCGGCCAACCCGCGCATCGTGCTCGCCTCGATCTCTGGCTTCGGCCAGGACGGGCCGTACCGCGACCGGCCCGGCTTCGACCAGATCGCGCAGGGCATGGGCGGCCTCATGATGGTCACTGGCGAGCCGGGCCGCGGGCCGATGCGCGCGGGCACCGCGGTCGCCGACATCGCCGCGGGGCTCTACGCCGCCTGCGGCGTGCTCACCGCACTTCTCGAGCGCGAGCGCTCGGGCGAAGGGCAGTGGGTGCAGTCGAACCTGCTGCAGGCGCAGATCGGGCTCATGGACTTCCAGGCCGCGCGCTATCTCATGACCGGCGAGGTCCCGCAGCAGGTCGGCAACGACCACCCGCACTCGATGCCGACCTCGGCATACCGCACGGCCGACGGGCACCTCAACGTCGGCGCGTCCGGCCAGATCATCTTCCGGCGCTTCTGCAAGGCGCTCGGGCAGGAGGCGTGGGCGGAGCGGCCCGAATTCGCCGACGAGAAGGCGCGCGCGCAGAACCGCGCGCAGCTCAACGCCGAGATCAACGCTGTGCTCGCGACCCGCACCACCGCCGAGTGGAACGCGCGGCTGAACGAGGCGGGCGTGCCCTCGGGACCGATCTACCGCATGGACGAGGTGTTCGCCGATCCGCAGGTGCGGCATCTCGGCGCCGCCGCGCCGATCGCGCATCCGCGGCTCGGGGAGATCCGCGTCGTCGACCAGGTGGTCAAGCTCTCGCGCTCCCCGGCAGCAATCGTGCGCGCGACGCCGGAGCTCGGCGAACACACCGACGAGATCCTCGAGTCGCTCGGCTACTCCGCCGCGGACCGCGCAGGCCTGCGCGCGCGGCGGATCATCTGAGCGCCGTTCACTCCGCGGGCTCGCCCGCGGCGCGCCAGCGCCGGTGGTCCTCGAGCGTCGCCTCGTTCGGCGGATAGATTCCGACGACCGGCGGTCCTTCCTTGTTGCACGCGCAACGCACCCGCAGGACACGGCGCCGGAGTTCATCGCACCGCCAGGCGAACCGTCGGGACATCCGTAGGGATGGGTGACGCGTATGGATGGGCGTCGCCGCAGCGGGCGACGGCCGGCCGTTCCCAGAGGCAAACGATGGATGCGCTCACCAGCATGAGGGTCTATTGCGCGGTCGTCGAGGCGGCCAGCTTCGCGGGGGCGGCCCGACGCCTCACGGTGTCGCGTGCGGTGGTGACCAAGCACGTCGCCGGCCTGGAGGATCGTCTCGGCGTACGCTTGCTCGAACGCAGCACGCGCAAGGTGTCGGTCACGGAGGTCGGCGGTCGCTATTACGAGCGCTGTGTGCAGGTCCTCGCCGAGGTGGAGGTTGCCGAGCAGGAGGCGCAGCAGGCGACGGTCATCCCGCGCGGCACGCTGCGCATCACCGCACCGCACCACTTTGCCGTGGCGCATATCGCGCCGCATCTGACCGAGTTCCGCGAGCGCTATCCGGAGGTCGAGCTCGAGCTCGCGCTCACCGATCGCGTCGTGTCGCTGATCGAGGAGGGTTTTGACGTCGCGATACGCATGACCGACGCGCTGCCGGAGTCGTCCCTGGTGGCGCGTCGGCTGGCGCCGTGCCGCTTCGTGGTGTGCGGCGCGCCGGAGTTCCTCCGGTGCCACGGTGCGCCGCAGTATCCCGATGATCTCGCGCGGCATCCCTGCCTCGATTCGGCGCTGTCGCGCCGCGAGCACACCTGGGTATTCGCCTGCCCGGAGGGCTGCCGCCACGTGGTCGCGGTGCACGGGCCGCTTCTCAGCAACAGTATCGAGCTACTCGGTGCCGCCGCCGTGGCGGGTGTCGGCCTCATCCTGCTGCCGACGTTCGTCGCAGGCCGCGACCTCGAAGCGGGCCGGCTGCAGCCCGTGCTGACCGACTACCGGGTGCAGGAGCACAGCATCTACGCAGTCTACCCGAGCCGCAAGCACCTCTCTGCGAAGGTCAAGGCATTCGTCGACTTCCTCGCCGGGAAGTACGCGCCCGACCCGTACTGGGACGACTGGCTGCGCGCGCTGCCGGCGCCGAGCAAGGACGCCTGCGCCGCGCGGCCTGCGCCCACTTCCTCGGCGCCTGCGTGAGCCGCACGCGCGGGGCCGCAGGCGGTGGCGGGCTATGCGTGTCCCGAGTCCGAGATCCGTCGACGAACTTCCGACTCGGGACACTCGGCGCATGTCCGACGCGAACTTGGCGACGCGCACCGCGGCCAGCGGGGGACGTCGGGCCGCTCGTCCTCGGGAGCTAGGACACGACCGAGGCGGAGTCCGACAGGCGAGGGGGCGCGCTTTGCGACGCGTCCGGATAGGCCGCGCGCGGCGTGAAGTGTGGGCCGCTTACGACGCGATCGAGGTACGACTCGTGCGCGGGCGACCCGGCCGGCCAGATCCCGGTGAACTCGCGCAGCCACCGCGAATGATCGTAGGCGACGGGCAGCGCCTCGATGTACGTGCCGTCCCGCCCGATCCGGCACAGGACCGGGTGCGGCGACGGACGTGTCGCAATGCGGGTGAGAACGCCGTAGGTCGTTCCGCGGAAATTGGGCATGCCGGCCGCGCCGTTGTTGATGACCGTGAGGCGGCCCGGGGCGAGCCGGAAGTCGCGCGCGGCCGGCAGACACGTGTGGCTGCAGGCGTAGACGTCCACGTGCGACGCGATGCGGATCACCTCGAGCCACGCAGTCGCCTCCGGCGCGTCGAGCGCGTCGTGCGCGAAGCGCCACCCGGCGAGCGACTCGGCGTCGCCGTGCACGATGCCCACGCGCAGACGGCCGACCTCGGCGATCATCGTCATCGGCAGCGCGGCGAGCCGCTCGCGCGTCCCCGGCAGCGCGTCCACGCAGTGCCGCCGCAGGCGATCCAGGATCCGGTTCGAACGCTCCACCGTGCCCGCGTCCACCGCGTCCGGATACGCGCAGCCGCACCCGGCCCCGACGTCGCTTGCGCGCGCGAGCTCGGTCTCGACGTTGCCGCGCGTGGCGCGGTGCGCGAGCACGCGCCGGTCGATCTCCGCGAAGCGGCGCGGATCGGCGTCGAACCAGTGGAAATCGCCGTTGAACACCACCGTCGCGTCGCCGGGCTCCGCGGCCGCCATGGCCTCGACCGTGTCGAGTGCGAACCGGTTGCCATACAGGCCACCCACGACGTAGAGCGCGTGCGTCGAAACTTCCGGGCTTCGCCGGAAATCAGCGGCGGGGTAGCGGTAGTCCGACGGGCAGTAGCGTCCCGCCGCGCTCATCGAGCTCCCGTCGTTAGGTCGATCGAGCACGCGAAGCCGTCGCTTTCCATCGCTGTGTGAGACCCTCGAAGTCCGCAGGATGACCGGGCCGGTCGCTTCGCGACCCGGGCTGCCGCGCCCCGGCCCAGCGGATGGACGCGGATCGGCAGCCGGGGACGAGCATCGGAGTCGAAGCTTGGTCGCGCGAACCGCGGGTCGCTTACACGCGACCGCGCGGGGCGTCCGGCGGCGGACCGTGGCCGGGAAGCGCGCGAGCGCACGCGTGCGCTCGCGCAGGGGCGCCGCGGGGCGGGGAACGGCTCCCCGCCCATCGCGGCCGGCCTCGCATCGGCCTCAGAAACTGACCTGCGTCGAGAACTGCACCCGGTTGAGCGAGCCGGACTGGCCGTTCTCGGTCTCGCGCCGGCCGTAGATGTACTCCACGCCGACATCGGTCTTCTTCGCCGGGCTCCAGATCAGGTTGACGTGCGCGCTTCGGACGCTCTTGTTCAATCCTCCGAAGGCGCCGTCCGGTAGATCGGCGCGCGAGCCGGACAGCACGAGGTTCGAGCGCAGGTTCTGCGTCCAGAGGTGCCGGTAGGCGGCGAACGCCGAGAACACCTTCGGCAGCGAGAGGAGCTGCCCGGTCGGCCCGAGCACGCCGTCGACGTAGAACCCGTTCTGGTAGCGGCCGGCAGCGTTGCCCGCATGGACCTGGAAGCGCAGATCGTCCTGCCCGAGCACCGGAACCCGCCCGGCGAAGGAGACCTGGCCGCCCCACTTGTCGTCGTCGACCGTCGCGGTCTCGATCCGCACGTTGCGCAGCATGCCCGCGAGCGACAGCTTCGCCTTGCCGACGTCCCACTGCACCCGGCCGACGATGTCGGGGACCTGGTCGGTGTCGGGCTTCGCCACCGACGTGGCGGTGGTCGATCCGATGACCGACTCGGGGTTCTCGAGCGAGACGATCCACTCGCCGCCCGAGAACTTCTCGGTCCAGCGCACCTGCGCCTGCCGGTCGAAGATCTGCGATCCCGGGCCGCCGAAGTCGAGCGTGTCGGGAATCGCATTCAGGTCCATGAAGTTCGACCAGAACTGCCCGGCACCGAACTTGCCGATGGTGCCGAAGGCATGCCGCAGCCGGAAGCCGTGCGAGTTGCTCACGACCTGGTTCCCGTTCGCGCCGAAGAAGTCGCCCTCCAGCAGCGCGGTGACCGCGCCGACGCTGGTCGGCGTGTGCGTGAAAATGTTGAGGCGGGTCTGGCGGGCGTGGAACTCGAAGTGCTCCTCGGCCGCACCGCTCGCCGGTCCGACCGGAATCGTGGCGGGCGCGAACAGCTGGTCGCCGACACCGCCGACGCCCTTGCTGCTGTAGAGGCCGTCGAGCTTGACGTAGCCGCCGATCCGAATCGATGTGTCGGTGCCCGGCAGCTTGAACGAGCCGGGGATGTCGCCGCCGGTGACCGCCTGCGCCGGCGCCTTTTGCTCGAGCTCGGCCATCTTGCGCTTGTTCTCGGCCTCGGCCGCCTGCTGCTTGCGCTCGAGGTCCTCGAGCTTGCGCTGCAGCGCCTCGATCTGGGTCTTCAGCTCCTGGACCGACTGCGCCTGCGCCGCGGGCGCGGTTCCCGCGAACAGCGCCGCGACCGCCACGAAGAGCGCACTCCGATGCAGCGACCGCAGGCGTCTCGGGGCAGTTGGCGATCGACCCGCCGAGATGCGTGCACCGGACGCCTCGCCGGCGATGGCACTGCTTGCAACCGGATCAGCGGACATTGCCTTCCCTCCTCGTTACCGTTGGTGTCTCTGCTTCGCGCATGCAGCGCGGAGCGCCGGCGCGTGTGCAGCCCGGCTCCCTGAGACAGAGACCCGCCGGACCCCGCGTTCCTGACCGATTGGTTACTTCAATTTCGGAAACATTGCGTTCACGTTCCCGCAACCGAATCCGGGGCGCAGGCGCGAATCCCGCGCCCCGCCTCGCACGTAACTCGTCGCACAGCGACGCGAGGAGAGCGCGGCTGAACCGGACGAGAACGAGGAGGAGGCTTGCCGCCCGAACGGCAGTGCGCGGAGTTCACCGACGCCGTCCAGCGCTACGCGGCACAGCTGCACCGGACCGCGAAGCGTCTGTGCGGCGACCGGCACTGCGCGGAGGATCTCGTGCAGGACACGCTGATGCGTGCGTGGAAGTCGTGGCGCTCGCTCCGCGCGGGCGCCTCGGTGCGGTTCTGGCTGCTCGCGATCCTGCGCAACGAGAACTTGCGGCGCTACACGCGCGCCTCGCCCTGGCGCGCCACGCAGGACATCGATTCGATCGAGATCCCCGCGTCCGACGGGGCGCACGGGCTGCGCGAGCTGCTCGAGCTCTTCGAGCGGCTGCCGCCGCAATACCGGGAGCCGCTGATGCTGCAGGTCCTGGGCGGCTTCAGTTGCGGCGAGATCGCGCGCACGCTCCGGCTCACCGAGGCGGCGACGATGACGCGTCTGAGCCGCGCCCGGCGCGCGCTCAGGGTGCTGCTCGTCGATGGCGCCGGAACGCGCAGCGCGCGTGCGAAATCAAGCTGCATCCACACCCGCGAACGGCGCGTAACAGTGCGCGTGCGTATCGCTCGCGACGCATCCCGGCGAGCGCGGCGGACAACGTCGACGCATCGACCGACCGACGCGAGCGCATGCACGCTCCTTTCGATCTCAACGCACTTAGGAGGACCTTGCAGATGATGAACGTGAAACGAAGGGCATCGATGGCCGCCGTCGCGCTCGCGCTCGGCGGCGTGCTCGCGGCGGCTCCGGCCGTGGCGGATCTGCCGCGCATCCAGCAGCAGGACGTTCGCACGATGGACACGAACAAGAATGGCCGCATCGAACGGGAGGAGTATCTTGCGGCGATGGGCAAGATGTTCGACCAGATCGCGGGCGCGAAGGGCTACTGCACCTTCGAGGAGGTCACCGAGGGCATGCGCGCGCTGGAGCAGTTCTGGCGCTACAACCCGTGACGGCTCTCTGGTCGTCGTGACGTAGGCGCGCGGGCAGGAGGCGCCCCTGTCCGCGGTTCGCCTCATGCGTTGATTTGCCGCAGATGTCGCCGCATCCGGTGACGCGAAGGGGCCCCGTGCCGCGGTTGGGGGATCGGCGGCGACGGCCGCAGCCCAGCCCGAGGAGTCGGAGCGATGAGCGCATACGGTGAGGACGCTGCTTCGAACCAGCTGTCCGACGGCGCGACGGCGACAGTGGCGTGGCTTTCGGGCGAGCGCCGCGGGCGCACCGAGCGGCTGGGCGACGCCGCAGTGCGGATCGAAGCTGCCGCGAGCGGCGCGTTCACCATCGCCTCGGCCACTGCGTCCGGTGGCGACGCCGGCGTCGCGACCCTGCAGCGCGTGCGTGGCGGGTGCCGCCTCGACGCCCGCAGCAAGCGCCGCGTCTGGGTCGACGGCGTCGCGGTCCGAGCCCATCTGCTGCGTGGCGGCGAGGTGGTGGAGATCGAGAACGGGCCGGTCTTCCGCTTTCGCCTCTATCCACCCGGCGCGGAGGCGGCGAAGTCGCTCGGCGACGTCTTCACCGACTGCGTCGACTGCGCGCGGCGCGATGGGCGCGCGCTGTGGGTCAAGGCGCCGGGTCTCGTGCGCGACGTGGTCCGGGACCTCGCCACGCAGACCTCGCGCTGGTTTCGACTCGGCGTGCTCGCAGCGATTGCCGCCCTGGCGGCGGCGACGGTCTACCAGTTCCAACATGCGCGCGACCTGGAGCAACGCCTCGCGCGCGAGCAGGGCCGCATCCAGGCGCTCGGCGAGCTGCTCGGCCGCTCGGGCACGGAGGGTCTTGCGCGCGGGCGCCCGCCGACCGCCGCAGCGGACACCGAGCGGCGATTGTCGGCGCTGGAGGCGCGCTCGGTGGCGCTCGGCAACATCATCGCCGCGGTCTCGCCGTCGGTCGTCTTCATCCAGGGCGGATTCGGGTTCGAGGACCCGGCGAGCGGAAGGCCGCTCCGCATGGTGCTCGGGCCGGATGGACTCCCGATCGAGATTCCCGGCGGCGGACCGGCGGTCACGTTGAACGGTGACGGGCCGGTGGTCGAGGTCAACTTCACCGGAACGGCGTTCGTGGTGAGCACGGACGGACTGCTCGTCACCAACCGGCACGTCGCGATGCCGTGGGAGCACGACCCGTCGGTCGAGTTGGTCAAGGCGCTCGGGCTGCGGCCGGTCATGCGGCGCCTGGTCGGATATCTCGCCGATGCCGGCGAGCCGTTCGAGCTCGGCCTCGTGGGCGCGAGCGACGCCGCCGATCTCGCACTGTTGAGCTGCCAGGATGTCGCTCGCCTCCGAACGCCGCTCAAGCTCGCGAGCGCCGCGCCCAGACCCGGCGACGAGGTCGTCGTGCTGGGCTATCCCACCGGCATCCGTGCGCTGCTCGCACGCGCCGGGGAGCGTTTCGTCAAAGCGCTGGGCGAGCGCCCCGACGCCGACTTCTGGGGCGTGGCGCAGGCGCTCGCCCGCTCGGGGCTGATCCGCCCGCTCGCCACGCGCGGCATTGTCGGCCAGGTCACCGGGGAAGCAGTGGTCTACGACGCGGAAACCACCTCCGGCGGGAGCGGAGGGCCGGTGCTCAACCTGGCGGGTGAAGTGATCGCGGTGAACATGGCGGTCATCCCGCGTTTCGGCGGCTCCAACATCGGCGTTCCGGTCGAGCACGTCCGCGACCTGTTGAATCGGCCGGGTGTTCCCGGCAGCCGATGAGCCGAAGGGGCGAGAGACGCGAGCGGGCCGGCGCGGCGGCCCGATCCTGCGGTGAAGCTGCATCCGGCATCACGCCGCTTACGTAACGGCCCAACTGGCGCGCCCGGACTGTCCGCGCGCGTACCGCACTGCCACCACACCGAGGAGACCCCATGCGACCGAACCTCACCTTGCGCCCGATTCCCTACCTGATCGCCGCCGCCCTCGGCGCCGGCAGCGCTCCCGCACTGGCCGCCGGCCCGTGCAGCCCGTGTGGTGCGCGCCGCGCTGCGGCGAGCAGCAAGAATCCGTGCGGCGCGCGAAATCCCTGCGCCGCCAGGAATCCGTGCGCACCGAGGAACCCCTGTGCGGCGAAGAACCCCTGTGCGGCGAAGAACCCCTGTGCGGCGAAGAACCCCTGTGGCGCAAAGAATCCCTGCGCGGCCGCGGCCGACAAGCTCGATCCGAAGCTCGTCACCCGGCCCAAGGGCACCAAGCTCTATTCGGGTGCGCCGACCGCCGCGCTCGTCGCGGAAGGCGAGCGGCTGTGGAAGGACCCCAAGCTCAGCACCAACGGGCTTTCGTGCAACACGTGTCACCAGGGCGGCGCGGCGTTCCAGCCGAGTTTTGCGAAGCCGTACCCGCACGCGGTCGAGATGGCCACAGCGCGCGCCGGCATGCGAAGTGTCGCCATGGACGAGATGGTGCAGCTCTGCATGGTCGTGCCGATGGCCGCCAAGCCGCTCGGCTGGCAGTCGCGGGAGCTCGCCGCGCTGACCGCTTACACCGGGGTGGTGCAGAAGAATTTCATGAAGACCGCGGCGGCCGGCGGCAATCCGTGCGCGGCGAAGAACCCGTGTGCCGCGCGGAACCCCTGCGCGGCCAAGAACCCCTGTGCAGCCAGGAACCCTTGCGCCGCGCGCAATCCGTGCGCGGCTCGCGGCAATCCGTGCGCCGCGAAGAACCCGTGCGCGCCACGCCGTTAGGTCGCGACGTTTTCGGCCTCACCGGGGTCCATCCGGACCCCGGATTCCGCGCAAAAACCCGATCCGGCAGCCCCTGTTGGAATTTGCCGAGCGACGGGCTCGTCGTCACCGATGAGCCCGCCGGCACGTGCGCGAGACCCAGTGCGCGATGCCCCAGCGCTGTTGCGTGCCTGGTTGCGCCCGGCCGATCGTTCCCAGCGCGACCGCGGCCATGACCCCGTCGTCGTGGCCGGCACCCTCGCCGCACGCGATAAGGCGAGGTGGTACGGGCCCACGTTCGAGCTCGTCGACAGCAGCGGGTGTCAGTGCGGGTTGATCGCCGAGTAGCGTCCCAGCGCCGAGTGGTGGACGGTACCGCTGGCAGCTGACCCTCGTTCCGTCAACAGGCTGTTTCCACTCGTGCCGCATCCGCACGCCGCGGTCGCGGGTATCTCCGTGCATCGGGCGGCGCGCGCCGTCGCACTGGGCACCTGCGCGGACGCCGCCCCGGAGCGCGGGCTTGCGGCATTGCCGCGCGCCCGCGGGAGGATCGGCTCATGACTCTTCCCGACCCGCGATCGATCGCTCGGCTTGCGGTCGTGCCGACGGCGTTGGCGCTGCTCGGCGGCTGTGCCGCCGCGACCGTCGAGCTGTCGCAAGGCCAGCGCTGGATACAGGAGACCGAGGATCAGTACGCCCGCGACGGCGCGCGTGGGTTCTCGCCGTGGCGCAATTTCCCGGCCGAGCGGGTGAGCGCCGGGCGTTGACCGCAGCGCGTACACCAGGCGGCGCTCGCGCCGTCGCTGAGGCAACACCGCCTCGCCGGGCGGACGATCGCGAGAGACCGGTCGGCAACCACCGTGACGGTAGTGCAGGCAGCGGCGCAGCCGGAAGCGCTGCGGCGCCGGCCTCGCAAGGGCTCGATATCTCGCTGCTGCCACGCGAGATGTCCGTCGGCGCGTTCTTCGCGGGCGAGGGCGCCCTGGGCGATTTCCTGCCGGTCGATCTCGCGTGGCTCGTCCCGGAGCGGTTACCGCTCTCGCGGCTCGCACAAGCGCTGCCGCCGCGCAGGGTGCGCGCGCGGCTCATCACCAAGCTCGGCGCGCACCGAGGTCGCCGAGACGGAACAGCGCTGGATGTGGGCGCAGGGCGCGCTCGACCTATTCCCCGGCGTCGCGGTTGCGCACCTCCCGCGGGACGGCTCGCCGCGCTCGGGTACGCCCCGCCCGATACTCCGAGACTGCGCGCGTTCCCGCGCGTGCTCGATAGCGAGCGCGCTCTCGCTGGCGGGAGTGGCAGCACGGCGCACGCCGAGATCGAGCGCCGCGGCATCGACGCGCTGTGCCGGCGGTTGTGCGCTCCGGGTGCTGTCGACATGCGCGACCGCGTCAACTGCGGCAGGAACTGTGCGGCGTGCTTCGTGGGCGAAGAGGCCGCACGGTGGATGATGCGCATCTGCGGTCGATCGCCCGAGGAGGCGACGCGTCTCGGGCAGCGCCTCGTTGACTTGAGTCTCCTTCACCACGTGCTCGACGCGCAAGAGTTCGTCGACGGATACCTGTTCTACCGGTTCTACGCCGACGAGAAGTCGTGAACGACGACGCCCTCGAGCAGATCGGTTTCGCGCCGCCAGGGCGCGCTCTGCAACGCACGGCGCGCATCGGCCCGGCCGGCGTCGCGCCGGGCGCGTATCCCTGCGGACGAGAAATCGATGTCCTTGGTGTGGTCCTCGCCCGCGCGCCGTGGCGCCAGCAGGCGTACGACGTGCATCGTCGTCGCGCAGCCGTAGCCGAGCAGCCGCCGCACTTCCGCGTCCTGCCGGGCTTGCGGCGGGATCCGGTTGCCGAGCGCCTGAATGACGTGCCGCAACCGGTGCAGGTCCTGCTGGCGCGCAATGTGGTGCGCGGCGCGGCTCGCGTACTGGATGTCCTTGTGGCGCGCCAGCACCTGCCAGATCGACGCCGGCTCGTCGTGCCCGGGACTCCAGAGCTGGACCGCGAACACCACCGCGTCGCGGCGCGGGTTCTCGTCGAACACCCGCTCGATGGGGGTGTTCGAATACACGCCGCCGTCCCAGTAGGGCTCGCCCTCGATGCGCACCGCCGGGAACGCCGGCGGTAGTGCGCCCGAGGCCATGATGTGCTCGATCCGCAGCGCTTCGCGGCGGCTGTCGAAGTAGCGCATCTCGCCGCCGCGCACCGCCACCGCGCCCACGGTGAGCCGTGTCGCGCCCGCGTCGAGGCGGCCGAAGTCCACCAGCTCGGCGAGCGTGTCGCGCAACCGTTCTGTCGAATAGTAGGAAGCGCGATCGAGCCCGACCTCGGCATACGCGCCCCAGAGCGCGGCCGGGTTGGGCGCGAACAATCCCGGAACGCCCTGGGCCACGACCTGGAGATTGGCGAACGTGTTGTCCGGCAGGCCCCATGCGCGCCAGGGAGCCGGCGGCAGCTGTGTCTCTACACGGCGCCAGAACCGTTGCAGCGAATCGACGCGGGCATGCGGGGGTTGCCTGCGATGATCGCGCCGTTGATCGCGCCGATCGACGTGCCGATGACCCAGTCCGGCTCGATGCCCGCTTCGTGCAGCGCCTCGTAGACCCCCGCCTGGTAGGCGCCCAGGGCGCCGCCGCCCTGCAGTACCAGGACCGCCTGCCCGGGAAGCGGCGCGCGCAGGGCGGCGTCGACCTGCCCCGATCGCGTGGCCGCTGCTTCCCCGGCCATGGTCAGCGCGCCGGATCGCAGTAGGGCAGGGCGAGCGCCTGCAGGACTTCGCCGGTGCGCGAAACCTGAACGAACGCCGCGACCCCGCCGCGACCGGCGCCGGTGCGATCCACTTCGCCGTACACGGTCGCGGCACTGCCGGAATCGTCTAGCGGCAACGGATCGAACCACTGGCGCACCACATAGTCGTGCTCGAGCACCATTCCACGGTTGTTGCCGGCGCTCACGGTGCTCGAAAGGCCGTTCTCGTAGGCCGCAACTTGCAGCACGGCACCGGCCGCGTCTCCGGGGACGACGTTCGCGCTTGCGCGCGCACCCTGAGCGCGCCCGCTTCCGCCGGCTCGATCGCGAGCGTGATCGCCGCCCGTGAGGGACGTGCGTTGATCGCTTGCACGTCCGCGGCGAACTGCTCCGGCTCGCGCCAGCGCCGGGTGTCCTCGCCGGCCAGCATCACCTGCGGCGTGTAGAGGGCGCGCGCGCCGTGCAGCGCCTTGTATTCCCGCTGGCGATCGGTGAACCGCGCCTGTGCGAACCGGTCGGTCCAGCCCTTGTCGTTCCAGTAATCGACGTGCAGCGCGAGCGGCACGACGCGTTCACGGCCCAGCCCGGCGGCCGGCAGCTCGCGCATCCAGCGGTCGGCGGCGGGGCAATACGGGCAGCCCTCCGAGGTGAATAGCTCGACCAGCGCGACCGTGTGCTGCGGGCTCGTCACCGTGCAAGCGCCCTTCGGCGCGGCCTGCGCGGCGCCCGCGAGCAGCGCCGCGGCGATCCATGCGAGAACTCTCATCCATTACCCCCTTCGTTCGTGATACGCCCGCCGCCGGCCGCACGCATGCAGGCCGCCTGCGGCTCTCAGCCGCCGGAACAAACTACGCCGCGAACGCCACAGCGGATGCGCGCGCCGGTGCCGCCGCCACCGCGGCGCCACGGTCACCCGGGCCTACCGGATCTCGTAGCTGACCGGGAATCGGTACCCGGTTTCCTCGATCAGACGGATGTAGTCGCGCATGATGCCGGGCATGTCGATGCCCTTCTTCTGCTTCACGTTCTGGGCGCGCTCGTTCGGCCAGTCCTTCAGGGCGAGCGCCCACGCCTTGGCGGTTGCGCGATCGATCGACTTGATCGTGACGCCGGCCTTCTCCAGCTGCGCGATGCCCCAGTCGTAGTCGGCCATCGACGCGGCCATCGAGTGGGTCTCGTACTTGCGCGCCTCCTCGTCGATGATCTTCACGACCTCGGGCGGCAGCTTCGCGCGCGTGCCCGAGTTCATGGTGAGCGAGATCTGCACGACCGCGCCGAAGTCGACGGTGGTGTAGTACTTCGCCGACTCGTGGATCTTGAGCTTGAACAGCGTGTCCGGGAAGAGGACGATGCCCTCGCCCACGCCGGTCTGCATCTGCTGGGCGATGGTCGGGATGGTCGTGCGCACGGGGATGGCGCCCTTCACCCACGGCAGATTCGGCCCGGCGGCAAGGATCTTGCGCCCCTTCAGGTCCTCGAACCTGCTCCAGTCGAACTTGGTCATCATGCCGTAATTGCTGAACCCGGACAGTGCGATCAGCTTCTGGTTGTACCGCTTCTCGTAGTCCTGGTAGAGCTCCGGGTGCGTGTCGACCAGCTTGCGGAAGACCTTGATCGCGACGTTGCCGTCCGGAGGCGAGAAGGGTGTGTAGTAGGGCAGGTTCATCGCCATCGCCTTGTCGTCGTCGAAGCAGACGCACCAGCCGCCGATGTCCAGGCGCCCGTCCTGGACGCCTTCCAGCGTGTCGAACACGTTGACGACCGTTCCCGCGTAGTGCTCCTGGAACTTGATCTTGTACTTGGTCTCCGCCGCGACCCGCTTTTGCACATTGGGCGCGAAGTACTTGGACAGCTCCTCGACGTACTTGATGACCGGCGGGTGGCCGGAACCCATGCGCAGAGTGATCTCGTTGCCGTCGACCGAATAGCCGCTCGCGAACCCGCTGAAGCCGAGCGCGGCGACGATCGAGAGGCCGAGCATGCCGCGACGAATGTCTGCCCGTTTGATCTTCATCTTTCCTCCTGTGTCGTTGGTTCCTACCGCAATTCGCCGGGCGACGCGGCCCCGGCCCCAAGTCTTCGGGCGATCAGTGCGCGACCGACGGCAGCCAAGTCGCGATCCCCGGAAACGCCCAGATGAGCATCATCACGACCAGCATCAGCAGCCAGTACGGCACCGAGCCCTTGAAGATCTCCGCGAGCGTGGCGCTCGCGTCCTCGATCGAGCCCTTGACCGTGTAGACGAGAAGTCCGAAGGGCGGCGTCAGCAGTCCGGCCTCGACGGCCAGGATGCCGAAGATGCCGAAGGCGATCGGATCGAACCCCATCACCTCGGCGACCGGCGCGAAGATCGGCACCGTCAGCAGGATTATCGAGATCGAGTCGATGATCATGCCGAGCAGCAGCCAGACGAGGACCATCGCCAGGATGATTCCCGCCGATCCGAGGTCGAGGCCGGCGAAGGCGCGCTGGAGCAGGTCAGCGATGCCGGCGGCGGCGAGGAACTTGGCGTACATCGCCGCGGTGAGGAGCAGGAACATGATCGGCGCCGCTGTCGCGCCCGCGCCGACCACTGCGGCGAAGAGCTGCCGCGCGCGCATTCCCTTGAGCGCGCCGATCAGCATGGCGCACGCCGCGCCGACGCCGGCGGCCTCGTTCGGCGTGAACAGTCCGCCCCAGATCCCGCCCAGCACCAGCACGATGAGCACAGCGATGCCCAGCGCGCTCGCGGCCTCCGCGCGCCCGAGCACGGTTTCCTTCGTGTGCGGCGGCAGCTTGGGTGCGACGTCCGGGCGCATCAAGGCGCGCACGATCGTGTACACGATGAAGAGTCCGGCCAGCAGCAGCCCGGGTACCGCCCCGCGATGAAGAGCTTCGAGATCGACTTCTCGGTGATGATGCCCCAGACGATCAGCAGGATACTCGGCGGAATCAGCATCCCGAGGCACGCGCTGCCGGCGACCGAGCCGAGCGCGAAGCTGCGCTGGTATCCGCACCGGCGCATCTGGGGGTAGGCAACCCGGCTGAACGCCGCCGCGGCAGCGATGCTCACGCCCGTTACGGCCGCGAACACCGCGTTCCCGGCGACAGTGGCGACCGCGAGCCGACCCGGAATCGCGGCGAGCCCGCGGTTGATGAGGTTGTACAGGTCCCGCGCGGCGCCGGAGCGCTGCACGAAATCCCCCAGCAGGATGAAGAGCGGAATGGTCGCGAATTGCTCGCTGCGCAGGTACTCGTAGGCAACGCTGCCGGCGCCCCGCAGGGCGATGTCCACCCCGCCGGCGAAATCGCCCTGTGCGCCGCCGTAGAGCAGCACGTTGCCGAGGAACGCGGTGGCGCCGAAGGCGAACGCGATGTGCACGCCCGCCGCGATCGCGATCAGCATCAGGCCGAGCATGGCCAGGATCACGGTAGTCTGGTCTAGTGCCAAACCGCCTGCCTCCTCCTCTGCTCCGGCGCCCGGCGCGCGACGATGCCGCTACAAGGTCTCGTGCTCGCCGGGGCGCGCGAGCGCGCGGTAGACGCACAGCCCGCAAACCGCGATGCCGACCGCGCTCACGGCGACGACCAGCGTGCGGACCGGATACACCGGAATCGAAATTACTCCCGAGCCCTCGCGCTCGAGGATGAGCCAAGCTTCGACCATGTTCGGCCAGCTGCCCACGGCGATCACCGCGAAGAGCAGCGCCCCGAGCAGGTAGGACGCAGCGTCGACGCAGCCCTTGGCGCGGGCGCCTAGCGCGCTGTACCAAATCGTCGTACGCAAGGAGGTACGGTTCAAGATCGACAGCGGCAGCTGCAGGAGCAGGATCGACAGCACCGAGTTCGAGACGATTTCGTTGGTCCCGTGGAGCGGGGCGCCGAACAGCTCGCGGCCCGCGACGTCGCGCAGGATGATCAGGGCGACGCCGAGCAGCCAGACGGCGGCGAGCACGTTCATCGCGGACGCGAACCCGCCGACGATGCGCTCGGCGCGCGACTCCGGCTCGACGCTGGCGCACGTCACGCGCGACTTCTCTCGAAGCGATTCACGGCGAAGCGCCCGCACATCATGCTCCGAGCTTCGCGGCCGCGAGCCGCGTGCCCTCGACGCGCGCGCGGATCTTCTCGAACGCGGTCTCGCGCGCGGTCTCGCGGTCGTCGCCGAACGGCGAGAAGCCGCAGTCATCGGTGGTGCCGAGCCGCACTGCGGGGATGTACTCGGCGGCCTCCAGCACGCGGTCGCAGACCTCGTCGGCGCTTTCCACCTGCGGATCGATCGGGTTGGTCACCCCGACGAAGATTCGTTGGTCGACGGCGGATTCGCGCCGGATGATATCGAGCACGCGCCGACGGTCGGGCTCGCACGCGAGCGCGACGTAGAAGCGCGAGGCCTTGAGCTGGAAGAGCTCGGGCAGGAGCTCAGCGTAGTCCACGTCCGCACTGTGGGTGGAGTCGTGGTCGCCGCCCGGGCAGGTGTGCACGCCGATGCGCGAGCGCGGTGAGACCGTGGATCGGATAGGTTGCGAAACTGGGCTTGGTCTGCTCGCCGTCGGTGATCACAGGGGAGCCGGTGGCCTCGAAGCGCCGCACCGTATCGGCCACCGCCCGCGCCGCCACCGCGCTGAACTCGGGCTCGGTGATGCGGCCTGCGCCGAGCGCCTGCAAGGCGTCCATCAGCTCGGTTGGCCGCGGAATGCTGCCGATGGGTTCGGTCGGTAGATCCATGGGGCGATCCTTGTCCGATGCTTGGGGTCGAGCGCCGTGCGAACGCGCGAGCCAAGGCTGCGGGTAGGCTAGATCGGCGCCGCTTGGCGCCCGACGATGCGGCGCGCGATCCTGCAGACGGCGAGGAAGGCGAAGCATCCGGCGAGCGCGAGCGCGTTCTCCGCGAGCGCCGGCGAGAAGACGACGATGAACCCGCGGCCCTTCACGAGCGCGGAGAAGCTGGCGACGCAGAAAGGGATGAGGAAGAGGCGCGCGACCATCCAGCGATCGAGCTGTGCCCAGCGACGCGGCGAGGTATCGAGCCCGAGCAGGAACGCGAATCCGATCAGCACGCTCACGCCGAGCGCGGACAGCCACAGCGACGGGCTCGGATCGAAGTACAGGCCGACCAGCACCAGGTACCAGACGAGATAGCACCAGAGGATGCGGCGCCCGAGGTCGAGGGTGGCGAGGTAGCGGAGCGGTCTCAACGCGGCGCACGGGGTTATCGCGCCGCGCTACGCGCCGACGATCGCGGGGAGCTCGGCGAGCGTCCGGACCTCGTGATCGGGTTGGCCGGGAAGCCGTTCCGGGCGCTGGCCGTAGCGGTTGCACCAGACGACGCGCATGCCGAACGCAGAAGCGGCATACGCGTCCCAGGCATTCGAGGACTGGAACGAGATCGCACCGGCGTCGACGCCCAGACGGTCCACCGCGAGCTGGTAGACCTTCGGGTGCGGCTTGTAGACGCCGACCTCCTCCACCGACAGCACGGCATCCAGATGCGCGTCGAGCTTCGTGGCTGCCACCACCGCCTGCAGCATGGCCGGGGATCCGTTCGAGAGGATCGCGGTCCTGATACCCGCGGACCGCAGCCGGCGGAGCGTCTCGGGCACTTCCGGGAACGTCGCGAGCGTCAGGTAGAGATTCATCAGCCGATCGCGCAGCGCGCGGTCTCCGATGGCGAGGGTCTCCAGCGCGAAGTCGAGCGCATCGCCCGTCACCCGCCAGAAATCGACGTGTGCGCCCTGCAATGCGCGCAGCCACGTGTACTGCAGCTGCTTCTCGCGCCACAGGGCGGTGAGCGGTTCGAGCTTCTCCCCGAGCGCGTCGCGGCACCGCGCCGCCGCCGAAGCGTAGTCGAACAGCGTGCCATAGGCGTCGAAGACGCAGGCGTGGATACCGCTCGGGCGGTACGTCGTCATGCCCGTCCTCCCCGTTTCGAACGCCCGACTCCGCCGGAGCTCATCCGGCAAGATGCTTGCCCGGCTGCCAGCCGCCGCGCGCCAGATACTTCTCGCCCGCCGCGATCGCCTCCTCTTCCAACGGCGTCGCAAAGGTGTCGTTCCACCGGTTGAGGAACCCGAACAGGGCGATGACCGCGACGATCTCGACGATCTGGCTTTCGGTCCAGTGGCGCTTCAGCTCGGCGAACATCGCGTCGGTGACGTCGTTCGGCACCGCCGCCGCCGCCAGCGCGAAGTCCAGCGCGACCCGTTCGGCCGCGGAGTAGAGCGGGCTGGTGCGGTACTCCCAGATCGCAGAGAGCTTGGCCTCCGCGACGCCCTGGTGCGCCGCGCCCTCGACCGTGTGTGCCATGCAGTACTGGCAGCCGGCGGTGCGGCTCGCGAGGTGCGCGAGCAAGCGCTTGAAGCCGCGGTCGACCTCGGCGCCGGGATCGGCGTTGATGGCCGCCGAGAGCTGCGCGAACGCGCGCAGGATGGCTGGCTTGCGCTGCATGACGAGCGCGCTGTTCGGAACGAATCCGAGCGACTTCTCGTAGGCGGCGAACACGTCGCTCAGGCTTCGATCGGGCGGCAGCGGCGCAAAGCCGCGGCGCCGGCTTTACGCGTTGGTCCATTCGAGTCTCCTCGGTCGGTCGTACGGGCGGTGACGATCGCGGCGGCGGGCGCTCAGGCCTCGCCCCGCGCCGGGTAATCCTTGCTGACCACGAGATCGATCGCCTGCGCGATCTCGTTGAAATGCGGCCGCGCGAACGGCATCGTCGAGATCCACGACCAGTAGAGCGTGCGATCGGGCTTCACGATGATCAGCCCAGGCTCGGCAAAGAGCGGCGGTTCCTCCACGCCGGCCGAGGTCATGCCCCGACCGGTGGAGACGTAGAGCCCCCATTGGCGGGCGGCGTCGATCGACAGGCCGTATGCGACCGTCAGGGCGGGCAATCCCCACTGCGTCTTGGCCTGCTCGGCGCGCTCCCTGCCGTCGGTGCTCGCGAGCACGACCGCGACGCCGCGCTTGGTGAATTCGTCGATCATGCCGTTCAGCTCGCTCGTGTACCTGCGGCACACCGGGCAGTGCAGCCCGCGATAGAACACGATCATCGTGAAGCGCTCGGCCTGCTCGGCCGCGAGCGACCAGCGGCCGCCACCGACGGTTTCGAGGTCGAGCGCGGGCACGGGCTGGCGGGGCTTGAGGTGCATCGGGGAATTCCCTTCTTCCGGACCAATCAGTCCAAATCAGGCGAAAAAAACCGTCATCGATCGAGCGCGCGCAGCATCACGCGCGCGATATCGTCCAGCACCGCGCGCTCCGGGCGCGCCTTGCCGACGAGGCGCAGACCCTGCATGCTCGCGGTGAAGAAGCGCGCGAGCGCGTCGACGTCCGCGTCGGCCGCAATCTCGCCGCGCGCCTGCGCTCGCGCCAGCGCCGCGCGGAACGTCGCCTCGACGCGCTCGAGGCTGTGCCGCACGCGCGCGCTCACCTCGCGGTCGTTGCGCGCGAGCTCGGCGGCTGAATTGCCGATCAGGCAGCCGCGGCGTCCCGGGCCCGCGACGATGTTGTCGATCACGCCGGCGAGCAACGCGCCGATCGCCGCCTTGATCGGCAGCGGCCGCGCGAGCACCTCGTCGAGCCGCGCGGCGCCGGCGTCCTCGTAGCGCGCGAGCGCCTGAACGAACAGCCGATGCTTGTCGCCGAACGCGCCATACAGGCTGGAGCGGGCGAGCCCGGTGGCCTCGCACAGCTCCTCGAGCGACGTGGACTCGTAGCCCTTCGCCCAGAAGAGCTGCATTGCGCGCTCGAGTGCGGTATCGAAATCGAATTCGCGCGGGCGGCCCATCGCATCCAGCGGCAGATTCCTGAATTTCGTACTATATAGTCCAAAACCGCCGCGCGCAAGCATCCGCGCCGGAGGCCTGAATCTGCTGGCGAGGCGCAGGCGTAGGAGCGGGATCGGGCCGCGCGGTGCGCGAGGGAAATCCGGCGAGAGAAGTTGTGTCCCCCGCTGAGAATTCCCGCATGCCGCGCGCGACTGCGCCATGGCGAGGTCTTGCGGAGGTCCCCTGGTCGGGTCCGCCGAGCCCGTCGTCGAACGATCGGAGCCCCCGATGGCTGCACTGTTCGGATTCGCGGGCCGGGCGGTCGCGCGCTACCTGAGCCGGCCGGACCCGCGCTACGCACCGCTCGCGACCGCGCCGGCGGAGCTCCTGCGCGCGGTGCTCGAGCCGTGCGACGTGCTTCTCGTCGAAGGCAATACGCGGATCAGCACCGCGATCAAGTTCCTCACGCAGTCGACTTGGTCGCACGCGGCGCTGTACCTCGGCGTCGGCCCGTTCGCCGGCCGCTTCGCCGGCGAGCCGGTGCTGATCGAGGCCGACCTGGTCGAGGGAATTCGGCTCGTGCCGCTTGCCGCGTACGCGGAGCTGCACACGCGCGCCTGCCGGCCGGTTGGGCTGCTTCCCGAGCACCAGCGCGCCATCGTCGCGGCCGCGCTCGAACGGCTCGGACACCGCTACGATCTCAAGAACGTCTTCGACCTCGCGCGCTATCTCCTGCCAACGCCGCCGGTTCCGGTGCGCTGGCGCCGCCGCCTGCTCGCGCTCGGCAGCGGCGAGCCCACCAAGGCGATCTGCTCGACGTTCATCGCGCAGCTCTTCCAGGGCGTCCGGTATCCGATCCTCCCGCGGGTGGAGCGCCGGCATTCGGGCGATGCGGACTGCAACACCTGCTACGACGAGGTGCTGCACATCCGCCACCACAGCCTGTTCGCACCGCGCGACTTCGACATCTCGCCGTACTTCGCCGTGGTGAAGCCGGTCCTCGAGCACGGGTTCGATTACCGGCGCCTCGTGTGGGACGAGCATGGCGACGGATCGCATGCCGCGCCGCCGGACCCGTCGGACGCGGCGGCAGCCTGAGTCGGGCGCGGTCTCCCCGAACGCCTTCGGCTCGAGGCGGAGGCGCTCGTTGCGGGTCTGCGCCGCCGCTGTGCTGGGCATCGTATGCTTCGCCGCGGGCCGCGCGCCGCAAGCGAGCAGCGTGGTGCGCCTTGCCGAGATCGGGCCGTGGCCGACCGTATCCGGTTTGATCGGCTACGGCGACCGGCTCTGGCTCGTCAACAGCGTCCGTGCGTCCGATCACAACTCCGCGGACGTCTACAGCTACGACCCCCGGTCCGGGGCTGTCCGCTACGAGCGGCACCTTTTCAGCCAGGACGCAGGCCGGCCCACCGTGGCCGGGGGATCCTCTACTGGCCGTTCGAGGATCCCCGCTTCTCGGCCGGCCGCGGCGAGTACATGGCGACGAACGGCCGCGACTGGCAATGGCGTGAGCTCGCCGGCGAGGCGGTGCTGCACGTGCATGCGATGCTCGGCCGTGCCGAAGCGCTTTTCGCCGCGACCGGCGGGTTCGCCGCCGGGCTGCAGCGCTCCGACGACGGCGGGCGGAGCTGGCGCATCGTCTACACGCACCGCAGTCCCGCCGGTGTGCTCAGCCGCCTGCTGAGTCTGGGCACGCTGGGGAACGCGCTTTACGCGGGCCTCTATTCACCCGATGAGCCGGGTGTCAAGCTGCTTCGCCTGCGCGGCGGGACGCTCGTGCCCGTTTCGGGGTGGCCGAACGGCGAGAGCGCGGACGCACTGACCCCGTTCGGTGACTGGCTCTACGCCTTGCATTCAGGGTCGGACGGACCGCGCATGTGGCGGAGCGACGGCGTGCGGTCCGAGCCCGTCGCCGCGCTCGCAGCAGTGCGGACGCAAGCGCTCGCGTCTGGCAGCGACGCGCTTTGGGCGGTGAGCGCGACGGACCGCGGCGGCGCGCTGTGGCGCAGCCGCGACGGCGTCGCATGGGAGCAGCTGCAGCGGTTCGACGGCGACATCCCGGTCGATGTGGCGGTCCATGGCCGACACGTTTACGTCGGCGCGACCGGCGCCTCGGGGCGCGGCGCGCTTTACGGGCCGGCGGCGCCAGCGTCGCCCGAGCCTGCCCTCCCGCTGAAGCGGCTGGCGGCGCCGAAAGCCGGCAGCGACGCCACCCCTCTTCCGCGTTTGCTCGCGGCGCTCGACCGCGCGCTCGACGACGTGCCCGCCTTCGAGGCGCGCGGCGGCAGGCTCGTGGCGCTGCTCGACCCGATCGTCGCGCTCGGGTCGGCGCAGGCCGCGGAGGCCCTCGCGGCGCGCATCGGGTCGGTCCCTGCGACCGCGGCGACTTCGCGGTTCGCCGGGCGCGCCGTGTGCTCGAGGGGCAAGGTGGATTGGCTGCTTCTTCGCGCCATTGCGCAGATCGGGCGCGGCCGCGTTCCGGTCGATGCGCTGGGAAGACCGTGGAGCGCCCGCGCGCATCGCAGCGAAAAGTACGTCGAAGCGGTCGTCGGCGTCGCCTGGGCGCTCGGCGAGATCGGTCAGCGCGACGGTGCGACGATCGACGCCGTGCTTGCGCGGCTCGCGCAACCGGGGGATCCGCCGTGGCTAGCCGGCGACCTGATCGGCGCGTTGACCGTGCTCAGCGGCTGCCGCTTCGGGAATGACCTCCGTGCGTGGCGTCGCTGGCGCGCCGGGCGCGTTCCTTGTACGGCAGAGCTGCGCGCCGCGACGCCCGGACCGTCTGCCCTCTCCGATCTGGTTTCGATTCCGGGCGGGGCGTTCGAGATGGGCGATATCGCTGGCGAACCCGACGAGGCGCCGCGTGAAGCGCGCGTGGCTCCCTTTCGCTTGATGCGGCGCGAAGTGACCAACCGCGACTTCGCCGAGTTCATTGCGGCGACGGGATATATCACCGATCCGGAGCGCCGCGGTGCGGGGTTCGTCTGGACGGACACGTGGCGCGAGGTGCGCGGGGCCGAGTGGCGCCGCCCCGCCGGACCGGAGAGCTCGATCTCGGGCTTGGATGACCACCCGGTGGTTCAGGTGAGCGCGCGCGACGCCGCGGCGTACTGCGCGTGGCGCGGCCTGCGGCTGCCCGCGGAGCATGAATGGGAGTTCGCCGCGCGCGGCCCCAGCGGGCGGCGCTATCCGTGGGGCGACGATCGGCCCGTCCAGCGCGGCGTTCCGCGCGCTAATTTCGGCGCTGATCGCTGTTGCGCGCCGGATGCGTCGGACGGATATGCCCGGACCGCACCGGTGGGAACCTACCCAGAGGGCGCGTCGCCCTTTGGCGTGCTCGACCTGGCGGGTAACGTCTGGGAGTGGACCGCCAGTCCGTACCGGGCCGCAAGCGGCGATATTGCCCTGCGCGGCGGCGGGTGGGGAAACGACGCATACGGTTTGCGCGCGGCCTACCGGCACGGCAATCCACCCGACATCGGTCTGGACATGGTCGGATTCCGCTGTGCGGGCGACTGATCCGCCCGCCTGGCCGCACCCCCGACACCTGCATCCGAAGGACGACGGCGACCGTAATGGTGCGAGTCGTCGCGCACGACGATCGGGCGGTCGTCGCCGGCGACGAGGCATGGTCCATCACATCCGACCAGGAGGAGACTCGTGAAACGAATCAAACCCTTGCAAGCTGCCGTCGCCGGCGCCATGGCCCTTGGACTCGCGGGCCCGGTCATCGCCGCATGCAACCCCTGCGCGGCGAGGAAGAGGAACCCGTGCGCCGCGGCGAAGAAGAATCCGTGCGCCGCGGCCAATCCCTGCGCCGCGAAGAAGAACCCCTGCGCCGCGGCCAATCCCTGCGCCGCGAAGAAGAACCCCTGCGCCGCGAATCCCTGCGCTGCGAAGAAGAGGTAGAGTGCATGCGGCGGCTGCCCGCGCGCGCGCGGGCAGCCGGTTTGGCCTGCCTTTCGTCGACGCATCGCGAGTGACGCGCATGGGCCTTGGCGCCGAGCGGCGGACGCGTCCGTCCACCGAGCAGCATCTGACCTCCGAGCGGGCGGCAGGGGCGCCCGCCGCGCTGGCGCGCGACGGTCTTTCCCGCGCGCGGCTGGATGACATGGCCGCAGCGGGGCGGGAGATCACCGAATGCATGCACGTCCTCGAGAAGGCCGAGCTGAATCTGGTCGGCGAGGTGCTGCGCGGGCACGGCACGTTCTACGAGCACGAGCACTATCCGCCGCAGGACGTCTACGACCACGAAACGCACGCACAGTACTATTACCACGCGCACCGCGGCCTCGCGGGCGAACACGGACACTTCCACACGTTTGTTCGCGCTGCTGGGATGCCGGAGGGCGTTGCGCCGGTTCCGTACGCGCACGCCGAAGCCTGGCCGCGGGGCGAGGAGGCGCTCGCGCACCTCGTCGGCATCTCGATGGACCCGTACGGACGGCCGGTGGGGCTCTTCACGGTGAACCGGTGGGTGACCGCCGACGCGTGGTACCCGGCGTCGGACGTGATCCGGATGCTCGATCGCTTCGCGATCGAGCACGCCTACCCGTCGTGGCCGGTCAACCGCTGGATCAGCGCCATGCTGCGGTTCTTCCGCCCGCAGATCGAGGTGCTGCTTCACGCGCGGGACGCTTCGGTCGCCGGCTGGGCCGCCGCGCACCCCGGCGTCGACGTGTTCGAGGACCGCGCGCTCGAGGTGACGAGCGCCCTCGCCGTCACGCTCGAGGAGCAGTTCCGTGCGCTCGCCGCGGTTCGCGAGGAGGCGCCGTCGCCGGGGATGCGTGCGCCCGCTGCAATCATCATCCCCGATCCAGGAGACCACGAATGAAACAAGCCCTCATCCCGCTGCTCGCATTCAATGCGTTCGCCCTCGTCGCCGCGGGCGACGCGCCGGCGCAGCAGGCCAAGGTGATCGAGCTCACCCAGGTGCCGTGCCAGTTCATCGAGAGCGAGAACGGCGCGAATCACAATTTCAAGAGCGCCGCGAAGGCCGACTGCGAGGCGATCAACGCGAAGACCGGCGCCGAGCGATCGGCGAGCGCGAAGACGATCGAGCTCGAGCCCGGCAAGTACGTATTCCGCGTGACGAACCGCAACGTGCCCTACGAGCTCGGCTTCTGGCTGCGCGGCGACGGCCTGGCCGGACGGGTGACGCTGCCCAGCGTCTCGGGCGGCGGCCTGACGACCGGCAAGACGCAGGACTACGAGATCGAGCTCAAGCCGGGCAGCTACGTCTACTCGTGCCCGCTCAACCCCACGCCCGACTACAAGCTGGTGGTGAAGGGGTGAGGCCGTGCGGACGCCCATGGCTTTGACTCGCGCGGCGGCCCTCGCTGCCGCGGCACTCGCGCTCGCGGCCGCCGCCGATGCCCAGGGCGGCGGGGCACCCGATCCGGTCGTCGTCGCTTCACCGCACGCGTTTGACGCGCTCGTCGCGCGCGTCGAGCGGTCGATCGAGGCAAACAAGATGGGTCTCGTCGCGCAGGCGAGCGCGAGCCGCGGGGCCGCGGCGCGCGGCGTGAAGATCCGCGGCAACGCGGTGCTGATGGTGTTCCGGAACGACTACGCCGTGCGCATGCTCGCAGCGAGCGTCCCGGCCGGCATCGAGGCGCCGCTACGGCTGTATGTCACCGAGGGCCCCGATGGTCGGGCAAGCGTGACCTATCGCCGGCCGAGCGCGGTCTTCGCGCCGTACGGCAGCGCGGCGCTCGATGCGATGGCGCGCGAGCTCGATCCGGTCTTCGAAAAGATCGTGCGCGACGCCGTCGCGCCGTAGCCGGCGTGCCTTCCCGATGCCGAATGCGTCGGGCTCGGCGTCCAAGGGGCCGGTGGCGGCGCTGCGCAGACCGGCCGGCGCAATTGTTGCGCGCCGGGTCGTGCCGGCTGCCCCCGCCCTCGCCGCCGGCGTAGCGCTCGCCACGCACCTCGCCGCAGCGGATGCGCGAATGGCCGCGCTCTTTGCGGTCGGGGTCGCGTGCGGCGTCACGCTCTACCACGCCGCATTCGGATTCACCACGGCGTATCGCCGCTTGCTCCTCGACCGCGAAGGCGCCGGCGTCCGCGCGCAGCTCCTCATGCTTGCGGCCGCGACACTGCTGTTCGCGCCGGTGCTCGCCGCCGGCGGCGCGTTCGGCGCGACGGCGACCGGCGCCTATGCACCGGTCGGGCTGCAGGTCGCGATCGGCGCGTTCGCCTTCGGGGTGGGCATGCAGCTCGGCGGGGGTGCGGCTCGGGCACGCTCTACGCGGCGGGCGGGGGAAACGTGAAGATGCTCGCCACGCTCGCGGCCTTCTGCGCCGGCGGGTTCTGGGCGAGCTTTCACATGGATTGGTGGCAGCGCCTTCCTGGCGCGGGCGAGGTCGTCCTCGGCACGATGCTCGGTTGGCCGGCCGCGGTGCTGATTCAACTCGTCGTGCTGGCCATGCTGTACGTCGCGGTCCGCAAGTGGGAACGACCAACCGCCCGCGATGCGGCGCCGACGGCGGGCTGGCACCGCGTCTTCGCCGGCCCCTGGCCGCTTCTCGCGGGTGCGCTGTTGCTCGCCGCGCTCAACCTCGCCACGCTTCTTTTCGCGGGGCACCCGTGGTCGATCACCTGGGGGTTCACGCTGTGGGGCGCGAAGGCCGCCCGGTTCTTCGGCTGGTCGCCGGGCGATGAGGGGTTCTGGAGCGGGGCGTTCCAGCGCGCGGCGCTTGCGGCGCCCGTGACCCGAGACGTGACCTCCGTCATGAATATCGGCATCCTGCTCGGCGCTTTTCTCGCCGCCGGCCTCGCTGGGCGGTTTGCGCCCAGCCTGCGCGTGCCGGCGCGCCCGCTCGCGGGCGCCATCATCGGCGGGGTGCTGATGGGCTACGGCGCGCGCATCGCATTCGGCTGCAACATCGGCGCCTTCTTCTCCGGCGTCGCCTCGACCAGCCTGCATGGCTGGCTCTGGATCTTCGCCGCGCTGCCGGGCACCTGGCTGGGGACGCGGCTGCGACCGGCGTTCGGTCTCGGCCGCTAGCCCGCGCGGTTCGGGGCGCGTCGCCCTGGGGCAGCCGCGCGCGCAGGGTGATCCTGCGCCGCCGCCCCGGCCGCGGACCTTCGCGGTACGCTCGGCGCTCCGGAACGGAGAAAGCAGTCATGGATCTTTGCCTCGAGGGCAAGACAGTCGTCGTCACCGGCGGCTCGAAGGGCATCGGGCTCGCTTGCGCGATCGGATTCGCGGCCGAGGGCTGCAACGTGCACCTCGTTGCGCGCGACCAGGGCCGACTGGATGCGGCGCGCGAGCGCATCCGCGCGACACACCCGGTCGAGGTCTGGCCGCACGCGGCCGACCTGCGCGACGGGGCGGCGGTGAAGCGCGTTGCGGCGGCGTGCCGCGACGCCGACATCCTGGTGAACAACGCCGGCGACATCCCCGGCGGGTCGGTGCTCGACATCGACGAGGCGGCCTGGCGCCACGCCTGGGACCTGAAGGTGCTCGGCTACGTCAACATGACGCGCGAGATGCTCGGGCACATGAAAGAGCGCGGCCGCGGCGCGATTGTGAACGTGATCGGCATGGCCGGCGAGAAGCCCTCGTTCGAGTACGTGTGCGGCGCGACCGCGAACGCGGGGCTCGCCGCCTTCACCAAGGGTGTCGGGCAGAAGTCGACGCAGTTCGGCGTGCGCTGCCTCGCGGTGCACCCGCCGGCGACGCGCACCGACCGGATCGTCGCGCTGATGCGCAACGTCGCGCGGCAGAAGTACGGCGACGAGTCGCGCGTCGACGAAGTGGTCAAGGACGGCAGCTTCGGCCGAATCATCGAGCCGGAGCAGGTCGCCGACACGGTGGTCTATCTCGCCTCCGAGCGGGCGAGCCACCTCTCGGGGGTCGTGCTGAACCTGGGCGCCTGATTCGACCCGTGCTCGCGCGCGGGGGAGCCTTCGGCCGACGCCCGGAAGGGCGGGGCGTGGGTTCCCGCGCGCGCCATGCCATGATGTCGCCGGCGAGACAGCGCGAATCGCCTCGACCTTCACGCAGTCGAACCGCGCGATGTCCAACGCCTTCCGATGCGCCTGGCCAGGTGCAACGCCGGGCGCACGGCGGCGCCCGAATCGTAGGTGGACGTTCGGACGGGTGCTGGCTGCATGACCAGGGCCTCCCAGTTCCGGGGCCCTGGTGCGGTCCGGTGTACTACACTTCGCACCGCTCCAGCTAGCGCGAACCTGCCCGGCGATGCTCGACCTCGCAATCCGCGGTGCCACCGTCTACGACGGCTCGGGCGGGCGCGCGCTGCGCGCCGACGTCGGCGTGCGCGGCGGGCGCATCGTGGCGGTGGGCGCGCTGGGCGCGCCGGTGCGCGCGACGGTGGATGCGGGCGGCCTCGCGCTCGCGCCCGGCATCGTCGACGTGCACACGCACTACGACGCGCAGATCACCTGGGATGCGACGCTCTCGCCCTCGCCCTCGCTCGGCGTGACGACCGCCGTCATCGGCAACTGCGGCTTCGGCATCGCGCCGTGCCTGCCCGCGCACCGCGAGCGCCTGCTGCGCGACCTCTCGGTCGTCGGGGGCGTGGACCTCGAGGCGCTGCTCGCCGGCGCGCAGTGGGACTTCGAGAGCTTCGGGGAGTACATGAGCTCCCTCGGGCGACGACGGCCGTTCGCGAACGTCGCCGTGCTCGCGCAGCACTCGACCATCCGCACCGCGGTGATGGGCGAGGCGGCCTGCGAGCGTGTGGTGCCCACGCCCGATGAGCTCAGGCGGATGCGCGACATCGTTCGCGGCGCGCTGCGTGCCGGCGCGATCGGCCTCGCCTCGTCCTTCTCGCCGAACCAGCGCGGCTGGGGCGCGCGTCCGATGCCCTCGACGCTGGCGACCGACGCGGAGCTCGCAGCGCTCGTCGGCGTGCTCGGCGAGGAGGCGCGCGGCGTGATCGTGTCGGCCAGCGGACCGCGCGCCACGCCCGAGTACATGGAGGACCTTGCGGCCGTCTCCGGCCGGCCCGCGTTCATCGCCACCGTCCTCGCCATGCACGACGATGCCGCACCCGAGCGTGCGCTCGGCATGTACGAGAGCTGCCGCGCGGCGCTCGCACGCGGCCACGAGGTGTACATCCACGCGAGCTGCCAGCCGCTGTCGTTCGATTTCACGCTGCGCGACCCTACGTCTTCCACAGCCACGACGCGTTCGCGCGCGTGCAGCAGGCGCCGCGCGCGGCGCTACCGGCCCTGTACCGCGACACGGCGTTCCGCGCGGCCTTCCGCGCGGATCTCGCGCGGTCGGAAGCCAGGATCCTCTTCGCCGGCGACTGGCGCAAGATCGAGGTCGGCCGCGCGACGGGCGCCGGCGCGCGCGCGCTCGAGGGCCGCACCATCGCGCAGCTTGCGCGCGAGTCGGGCCGTGACCCGGTGGACGTGCTGTTCGACACCGCGCTCGAGCACGGGCTCGACACGGTGTTCGTCGGCAGGCTCTTCAACGGCGACGACGACGGCGTCGCGCCGCTGCTGCAGCATCCGGCCGGAGTGGTGGCGTTCTCGAACGCCGGCGCGCACCTTAAGTTCCTCTGCGACGCGGGCTTCGGCCTGCACTTCCTCGGCCACTGGGTGCGCGAGCGGCGCGCGTTCAGCCTCGCCGAGGGCGTGCGGCGCCTGACGGGCGATCCTGCCCGCAAGTACCGCATTCCCCCACCGTGGCCGCATCGTTCCGGGCGCGTGGGCCGACCTGCTGCTGTTCGACCCCGCCTCGGTCGGCGTCTCGACGCTCGAGCGCGTGAGCGACCTGCCCGGCGGCGGCACGCGCATGATACGCCGGCCGCGCGGCGTGCACGGCGTGTGGGTGAACGGCGTGCGGGTGTTCGACGGCGAGCACTACGACGCCGGCCCCGGCCCCGGACACGTGCTGGACCGCTTTGCGCGCTGACCGGTCGGTCGCATCCGGCCCGAGCGCGCGGCTTACCGCGGTCGATCAGTGCCAGGTGTACTGGACGAAACCCTGTGCCTCGAGGCGGTCGCGCTCCGCCTGCTGCCAGGCCACGATCTCGACCGCGTTCTGCTGCGGCAGCGCACCGCAGCCGGCGAGCACGAGAACCAAAGCAACCCTGGCCAGCGCGATGGCCTTCGGCGTACGGCCGTGCATCTGCTCTTCTCCTTCAGAACCGTCGCGCAGCGCCGATGCACGCTGCAGTCCGTCAACACGCGCCGGTGCCCCCATATTCCATGGTCATAGCGCGGGCGCGCCCGCGCCGCGCTGGCCCGGGCGCACCAGCTCCTGCAGGAACTCGCCGACCGCGCGCCAGAATTCGTCGCGGCGCTCGATGCCGTAGTGGCGTGCGCCCACCAGGGTCAGGGTGCGGTACGGACCGCCCCATGCGCTCGCCAGCGCGGCGCCGTTCTCCACCGGCGTGACGTTGTCGTTCTCGGCGAAGACGAACAGCGCCGGCGCCTTGATCGACGGCGCCAGCGCCGCCGAGTCGTAGCGCTCGCCGAGCAGCAGTCCGAGCGGCAGATACGGGTAGCGCTTGGCACCGATCGCGGCAAGGCTGTCGAACGGCGTGGCGAGGATCGCCGCGCGCGCCGGGCGCGTCGCGGCCACCTTGACCGCGACGTAAGACCCGAGGCTGCGGCCTAGCAGGACGATGTTCGCGGGGTCCACGTCGGGCCGCGACGCCGCGTAGTCGTACACGCGCCGTGCGTCGTCGACGACGACCGGCTCGGACGGCTCGCCCTCCGAGAGCCCGTAGCCGCGGTAGTTGACGAACAGCCAACCCCAGCCCTGCGGCCGGCGCGCCCGGTCGATCATCCACGACGTCTCGCGGCGCACCCCGCCAAACACGATGACGAGCGGGAACCGCTCGCCGCGCCGGGCGCTCGGCGGGTGCTTCAGCCACCCGTGCAGCGTGACGCCGTCCGCGGTCCCGAGCCTTACCTCCTCGAGGCCGTTTCCGTTCGCGGCGAGCGACGCGAGGTGCGCCGGGTCGGACGACCAAGGGCGGTAGAGCAGGCGCTGCTCGATCGGATCGAGCACGAGGCTGCAGCCCGCTGCCGCAAAGGCGGCGAGCGTTGCAACGGGATACAGCAGGCGGCGCATGCGCGATTCCACGGGGCACCCCGAGAGACCGCTGCCCGAGGGCGAAGTTCGCTCCGCCCGGGCCGGTCAGCCCGGCGTGCGGATCATACGCCGCGCGGCTTGCCGTAGCGGCCGGCCGACCCGCCGCGGCGGGCGCACGGCGCGCCGCCCCCGGCGCGCGCGCGAGCGGTGGACCCGGCTCACCCGGGGACCGCGCGCGGGTGCGAACCCGCCCGCGCGCACGGCCTAAACCGGCGCGACGAGCTCGGGGCCTTCGTTCCGCGCGTTGTTCACGCGCGTGCTGACCGGGTAGAACGCGAAGTCCGTCCGGGCGTGCTCGGCGATGAGCGCCGCGACGCGCGCCGCGTCAGTGAGGTGCGGGTCGGTCCAGGCCGCGAACGCGTCCGTGGGTAGCACCACGGGCATGCGATCGTGCACCTCGGCTGCCGGTCCGGCGGCACGGCGCGTCAGCAGCGCGCAGCTCAACGCGCCCTCGTCTACGCCGGGGGCGCGCCATAACGACATCAGCCCGGCGAAGCAGAACGGCCGCGCGTCGGCACGATGGATGTAGAACGGCTGCTTGAAGCGCCGCACCTCGCCGGTGGCGCGATCGACGTGCTCCGTCACGCGCCACTCGTACCACCCTTCGGCGGGGACGAGGCACCGCGCGCCGCGGTAGGCCTGGCGCCACATCGGCTTGGCGGCCGCCTCCTCTGCGCGCGCATTGAACGCGAGCTTCGGCGGCGTCGCCTGCTTCCACCAGTGCGGGACGAGCCCCCAGCGCGCCCCGGCGAGCCCGAGCGCTCCGGTGCGCGAATCCGCGCGCAGCACCGGCACCGTCGCGGTCGGCGACACGTTGAACCGGCGCGCGAACGGGTTGCCGTCGTCGCGTCCGACGTGCCACTCGCGTTCGATCGCCGCGGCGTCCGGATGCACGTATCTGCCGCACATGCGCCCGATTATAGGCGGACGCATGCATCCATCTCGTGCGGCGATCCGCGGCGGCGGCGCATCGGCGCCGGCGTGGCGGTGGTAGAGTTGACCGCGCGCGCTCCCGCTTGCGGGGTTCCCCGTCGGGGACGATCGAGACGCGTGCGCCCCCTGAGATGACCGACGTACTCGAGCTCTTCCATCCCGCCGTCCGCGCGTGGTTCGGCGCCGCGTTTCCCCGCGCCGACGGCGCCGCAGATCGCGGCGTGGCCGGCGATCAAGTCGGGCCGCCACGCACTCGTGGCGGCGCCGACCGGCTCGGGCAAGACGCTCGCGGCGTTCCTCGCCGCGATCGACGCACTGGTGCGCGAGGGCGTCGCGCGCGGGCTCGCGGACGAGACGCGCGTGGTGTACGTGTCCCCGCTCAAGGCGCTGTCGAACGACATCCAGCGCAACCTCGTGGGACCGCTCGCCGGGATCCGCGCGGAGCTCGCCGCGCGCGGCCTGCCCGAGGTCGAGATCCGCACGCTGGTGCGCACCGGCGACACGCCGCAGGCCGAGCGCGCGCTGATGCGCAAGCGCGCGCCGCACATCGTGGTCACCACGCCCGAGTCGCTCTATATTCTGCTCACCAGCGCGTCCGGGCGAAAGATGCTCGCCACCGCGCGCACCGTGATCGTGGACGAGATCCACGCGCTCGCGCCGAACAAGCGCGGCGCGCACCTCGCGCTCTCGCTCGAGCGGCTCGCGGCGCTCGCCGGTCCCGGCCTCGTGCGCGTCGGCCTGTCGGCGACGCAGAAGCCGATCGACGAGATCGCCCGCTTCCTGGTCGGCGACCGCGCCGACGCCGCCTGCGCGATCGTCGACACTGGCCACGCGCGCGCACGCGACCTCGCGCTCGAGCTGCCCGAGGCGCCGCTCGAGGCGGTGATGTCGGGCGACGCATGGCGCGAGGTGTACGACCGGCTCGCCGCGCTCGCGGCCGCGCACCGAACGACGCTCGTGTTCGTCAATACCCGGCGTCTCGCCGAGCGCGCGGCGCGCCATCTCTCCGAGCGCCTCGGCGCCGAACGCGTGGCTGCGCACCACGGCAGCCTGTCGCGCGAGCTCAGGCTGGACGCCGAGCAGCGCCTGAAACGCGGCGAGCTCAAGGTGCTCGTCGCCACCGCCTCGCTCGAGCTCGGCATCGACATCGGCGAGGTCGACCTCGTCTGCCAGCTCGGCGCGACGCGCACGATCGCCGCGTTCCTGCAGCGGGTGGGGCGCTCGGGCCATGCGGTCGGCGGTCTGCCGCGAGGCCGGCTCTTCCCGCTCTCGCGCGACGACCTGTGCGAAGCGGCGGCGCTGCTCGACGCCACGCGGCGGGGCGAGCTAGACCGCGTCGCGGTGCGCGACAAGCCGCCTCGACGTGCTCGCGCAGCAGATCGTCGCCGAGGTCGCGCACCAGGAGTGGGGGGAAGTGGCGCTCTTCGCCCTCTTCCGGCGCGCGCATCCATTCCGCGCCCTCCACCGCGAGGAGTTCGGCGCGGTCGTACGCATGCTCGCCGAGGGGTTCAACACGCGCCGCGGCAGGCGTGCCGCGCTCGTGCACCGCGACGCGGTGAACGGCGTGCTGCGCGCTCGACGCGGCGCGGCGCTCACCGCCGTGACCTCCGGCGGAACGATTCCCGACACCGCCGACTACGCCGTGGTGCTCGAGCCGCAGGCGCAGATCGTCGGATCGGTGAACGAGGATTTCGCGGTCGAGAGTATGGCGGGCGACGTGTTCCAGCTCGGCAACACGTCGTATCGGATCCTGCGCGTCGAGCGCGGCACGGTGCGGGTCGAGGACGCGAACGGCGCGCCGCCCGGGATCCCGTTCTGGTTCGGCGAGGCGCCGGCGCGCAGCCTCGAGCCTCGCAGTCGCTCGCGCGGCTGCGCAGGGAGATCGAGGCGCGCCTTCCCCTGTCCCGAGGGCCGGGACGGGGCTGCAACCGGTCCCTCCCCCTTCCAGCGCGAGGCGAGCAGCGAGGGTACTGCGTCGGCCGTCGCCTGGCTCGAGCGCGAGATCGGGCTCGAGCGCGCGGCCGCGGAGCAGATCGTCGAGTACTACGCAAGCGCGCGCGCGGCGCTCGGCGCGCTGCCGACGCTCGACACGGTGGTGCTCGAGCGCTTCTTCGATGAATCGGGCGGCATGCAGCTCGTCGTTCACGCGCCGTTCGGCAGCCGGGTGAACCGCGCGTGGGGTCTCGCGCTGCGCAAGCGCTTCTGCCGCAAGTTCAACTTCGAGCTGCAGGCGGCGGCGACCGAGGACGCGATCGTGCTCTCGCTCTCGACCGCGCACAGCTTTGCGCTGGAGGAGGTGGCGCGCTACCTGTCGGCGCGGACCGTGCGCCCGCTGCTGGTGCAGGCGTTGCTCGATGCGCCGATGTTCACCGTGCGCTGGCGCTGGAACGCGGCGGTGGCGCTCGCGCTTCCGCGCTTTCGCGGCGGTGCCAGGTGGCGCCGCAGCGCCAGCGCATGGAAGCCGAGGACCTGCTGGCGACCGTGTTCCCCGACCAGGTCGCGTGCGGCGAGAACATCGTCGGCGATCGCGCGATTCCCGACCATCCGCTGGTCGAACAGACGATCGCCGACTGTCTGCACGACGCGATGGACGTCGCGGGGCTCGAGCGGCTGCTCGCCGGCATCGAGCGCGGCGCGATCGCCGTGCGCGCGTGCGATCTGACCGAGCCCTCGCCGCTTGCGCTCGAAGTACTTTCCGCGCGCCCTTACGCATTCCTCGACGACGCGCCGCTCGAGGAGCGCCGCACGCAGGCGGTCATGGCACGCCGGTGGATCGATACCGCGACCGCCGCCGACCTTGGCGAGCTCGACGTCGAAGCGATCCGCCGGGTGCGCGAGGAGATCTGGCCGGAGGCGCGCAGCGCCGACGAGCTCGCCGACGCGCTCGCCGACCTCGCGTTCCTGACCGATGCGGAGATCGCGGCCGGGCCGGACTGGCGGCGCCACGTCGAGGTGCTCGCTGGCGCGCGGCGCGTGACGCGCCTCGCATGCGCCGGCGGGGTCTGGGTAGTGGCCGAGCGGCTGCCGGAACTCGCCGCGGTGCTTCCTGCTTCAAGCTGCGAGCCGGAGATCGAGGCGCCGCCCGACTGCCGCAAGGCGTGGTCGCGCGAGGCGGCGCTGGTCGAGATCGTGCGCGACCGCCTGCAGGGGCTCGGGCCGACGAGCGCTGCCGGGCTCGGCGCGCCGCTCGCGCTCGCCGGCACCGAGATAGACGCCGCGCTCGCCCGGCTGGAGGCCGAGGGCACGGCGATGCGCGGGCGCTTCACGCCGAAGGCGACCGCGACCGAATGGTGCGACCGCCGCCTGCTCGCGCGGATCCACCGCTACACCGTCAACCGGCTGCGCGCGGAGATCGCGCCGGTGGACGCGCGCGACTTCATGCGCTTTCTCTTCCGCTGGCAGCGCGTCGCGCCGGACACGCGCGTCGAGGGAGCCGACTCGCTCGCGGCAGTCGTGTCGCAGCTCGAGGGCTTCGAGGCGCCGGCGGCGGCGTGGGAGACCGAGGTCCTGCCTGCGCGCGTGAACGAGTACGACCCGGCATGGCTCGACGAGCTCTCGCTCGCCGGCCGCGTCGTGTGGGCGCGCCCGGCCGCGCCGCGCCTCGCGGGCGAGCGCCGGCCGAGCCCGGTGCGCACGACGCCGATCGCGCTCTTCGGTCGACGCCATTTCGCCCGGTGGGGGGCGCTCACGCCATCGGACGAAGGCATGGTGCCGGCGCCGCGAGCCGCCGCAGTGGCGGGATTCATCGCCACGCACGGCGCATCGTTCTTCGAGGAGATCGTCGCGGGCACCGGCCTCCTGCGCACGCAGGTCGAGGAGGCGCTCGGCGAGCTTGTCGCGCTCGGCATGGTGAGCTGCGACAGCTTCGCCGGCCTGCGTGCGCTCCTGGTGCCGAGCGACCGTCGTCCGTCGCGTGCCACGCCGCGCCGGCGCCGGCGCAGCGCGCTCTACGGCATCGAGGACGCCGGTCGCTGGGCGCTCGTGCGGCGAGCGCGCCCGCCGGCCTCCGCGCCAGGGCGCGCCGAGGCCGCCCGGACCGTCGAGCATGTCGCGCGCACGCTGCTCACGCGCTACGGCGTCGTGTTCTGGCGGCTGCTCGAGCGCGAGGCCGGGTGGCTGCCGCCGTGGCGCGAGCTCCTGCGCTGCTATCGCCGCCTCGAGGCGCGCGGCGAGATCCGCGGCGGCCGGTTCGTCGCCGGCGTCGCCGGCGAGCAGTTTGCCCTGCCCGAGGCGGTGGGCGCGCTGCGCGAGGTGCGCCGCGCCGAGCGCTCCGGCGCGCTCGTGTCGCTCTCCGGCGCCGACCCGCTCAACCTGGTCGGCATCGTCACGCCCGGCGCGCGTCTGCCCGCGCTCACCGGCAACCGCGTGCTGTACCGCGACGGCGTGCCGATCGCGCTGCTTGCAGGCGGCGAGGCGCGGTTCCTCGAGGGGCTTGCGCGCGACGCCGAGTGGGCGGCGCGCAACGCGCTCCTGCGCCGTCAGGTGCCGGCGGCGTTGCAGTTTCTCGGCTGAGACTGGCCGATGATCGCGTGAAGCGATCGAATCGTTTACCCTACGCGGACCGAACCGAAGGAGGAAAGCACATGGGCGAGAAGGTCACTTTCACGCGGCCGGACGGCAAGAATTGCACGGGGTACTACGTGGCGCCGGCGGCCGGCGCCAAGGCGCCGGCCATCGTCGTCATCCAGGAGTGGTGGGGGCTCAACGACCAGATCAAGGGCGTCGCCGAGCGGCTCGCCGCCGCGGGCTATCGCGCGCTCGTACCCGATCTCTACCGCGGCAAGGTCACGCTCGATGCGGCCGAGGCGAACCACCTGATGACCGGGCTCGATTTCAAGGATGCGGCGACGCAGGACGTGCGCGGCGCGGCGCAGTACTTGAAGAAGGCGAGCCAGAAGGTGGGCGCGATTGGCTTCTGCATGGGCGGCGCGCTGACGGTGCTCGCGGCGATGCACGTGCCGGAGGTCGACGCCGCATCGTCCTGGTACGGTGTGCCGCCGCCCGAGGCCGGCGATCCGACGAAGATCCGCATCCCGGTGCAGGGCCACTTCGCGCTCAAGGATGCGTTCTTCACTCCCGCCACGGTGGACGCGCTCGAGGCGAAGCTCAAGCAGGGCGACGTGACGCACGAGTTCCATCGCTACGACGCGAACCACGCGTTCGGCAACGAAACCGGACAATACTATGATGCCGCCGCGACGAAGCTCGCGTGGCAGCGCTCGCTCGACTTCCTGGCGAAGCACCTCGGGTAGGGAGGGACGCCGAATGAAGCGGCGCACGCTGGGCGGCCGGCTGGCCGTCGCCGAGATCGGCTACGGCTGCTTCGGGCTGAGCGGCGTCTACGGCGCCGCGGACGACGCGCAGTCGATCGCGGTCATCCGCAAGGCGGTCGAGCTCGGCGTCACGATGCTCGACACCGCCGATGCCTACGGCCCGTTCCACAACGAGGAGCTCGTCGGCAGGGCGTTGAAGGGCATCCGCGACAAGGTGGTGCTCGCGACCAAGTTCGGCCAGGTGCGAGAGCCCGACGGCTCGCGCACGATCTGCGGCACGCCCGAGTACGTCCGCGTGGCGTGCGACGCCTCGCTCAGGCGGCTCGGCGTCGACGTGATCGACCTCTATTACCAGCACCGGGTCGACAAGACGGTGCCGATCGAGGACACGGTCGGCGCGATGGCTGCGCTGGTGACGGCCGGCAAGGTGCGCCATCTCGGGCTGTCCGAGGTGGGGCCGGCGACGCTGCGTCGCGCCCACGGGGTGCACCCGATCACGGCCGTGCAGTCGGAGCTCTCGCTGTGGAGCCGCGACGACGAGACCGATGTCCTGCCGGCGTGCCGCGAGCTCGGCGTCGGCTACGTCGCCTACAGCCCGCTCGGCCGCGGGTTCCTCACCGGTACGGTCACCGCGTCCGACGCCTTCGAGCCGCAGGACGTGCGGCGCACGATGCCGCGGTTCGACGCCGGAAACCTCGGCCACAACGTCGAGCTCGCGCGGCGGATCGGCGAGCTCGCGCGCGCAAAAGGCGCGACGCCGGCGCAGCTCGCGCTCGCGTGGGTGCTCGCGAAGGGGCAGGACGTCGTGCCGATCCCCGGCACGCGGCGCGAGGCGCGCCTGGTCGAGAACCTCGAGGCGGCCGAGGTTGCGCTGTCCGCGGCGGAGGTCGCGCAGCTCGAGGCCGCCGCTCCGATCGGCGCGGTGCGGGGCGACCGGTACGGCGCCTGGATGATGGGCACGATCGACAGGTAGGCGCCATGACCATGACCGTCGGCATCGTCGGGGTCGGCGCGATGGGCGGGCCGATCGCCGGGCACATCGCCCAGGCGGGGCACCGGGTCGTCGGCTACGACCCCGATCCGCAGCGCCAGGCCGTGCTGACCGCGCTCGGAGGCAAGCTCGCCGCCTCGGTCGGCGCGGCAGTCGCCGAGGCCGACATCAGCCTCCTGCTCCTGCCGACGCCGAAGGTCATGGACGACGTCGTGCAGGAGATCGCCGCACGCGCGCGCGGGCGCGCTGGTCCTCGAATGCGGTACGTTCCCGATCGCGGACAAGGAGCACGCGCGCGCAGCGCTCGCCGCGCGCGGCATCGTGCTGCTCGACTGCCCGCTGAGCGGCACAGCCGCGCAGGCTGCGGCGAAGAACCTCGCGCTCTTCGGCAGCGGCGAGCGCGGCGACTACGAGCGTGCGCTGCCGGTCATCGAGGCGTTTACCGAGCGCGCAGACTACGTCGGCCGGTTCGGCAACGGCATGCGCATGAAGCTCGTCGCCAACACGCTCGTCGCCACCCACACGGCCGCCGCGGCCGAGGCGCTCGCGCTGGCGCAGCGCCTCGGCCTCGACCTCGCGACCGCGCACCGGGTGATGAGCGCGAGCCCGGCGGCGACCTCCGCGATGCTGAAGCACCGCGGCGCGCTGATGGTCGCGCGGCGCTACGAGCCGGCCGGCGGCGCCTGGCGATCCTGGCGAAGGATGCCAGGATCATCGCCGAGGCGGCCGCCGAGGTCGGCGCCGACATGCCGCTCTTCGCCGCCGCGGCGGCGCGCTATAACGCCGCGTACGCGAAGGGCCGTCCGCAGCAGGACGCCGCGGTGATCTTCGAGGAGTTCCTCGCGGCCGCGAAGGACACCTGAGCGCGCCGCGCCGCAGAACCCCGTCCCCTCCTTTTCAAGGAGGGGTGCCGCGCGCGAGCGCGGCGGGGTGGTTGCGGCGGTCGCACCACGCGATGGCTCACACCACCCCGGCCGCTCCGCGGCCACCCCTCCTCGGAGAGGAGGGGACAGAAACGTGCGCCGCGCCGCAGAATCCCGTCCCCTCCTTTTCAAGGAGGGGGTGCCGCGCGCGAGCGCGGCGGGGTGGTTGCGGCGGTCGCACCACGCGATGGCTCACACCACCCCGGCCGCTACGCGGCCAGCCGTCCTTCGGCGAGGCGGGGAACTGTAGTGCGCCGGTGCGTCAGAGCCCGACGAGCCGCCCGCCCTCGGCGGCCGAGCGCACGACCGCGTCCAGCACGCGCACGTTGTCGAGGAGCTGCTCGCGCGTGTAGCGATAGGGCGCCTCGCCGGCGACCGCTCTCGCCCAGGACTCGAGGTTGAGGCGCACCGTGTCGATCGCGGCGAACGATAGTGCCTTGCGCGCGCCCGCCGCGTCGCACTGCACGAGATCGCTCGGCTGTCGCTTGTCGACGTTCGCGTTCTCCCTGACCTCGATCCAGCCGTCGGTACCGAAGACCGCGAGGCGACCGTGGAACGGCGTCGCCGAAAGGCAGGTGACCGCGCCGGTCGCGCCGGAGGCGAAGTCGAGCCAGAGCGAGACGTGATCGACGCCCGTCGCCTCCGGCCGCACGCGCGCGGTGCGCGCGCACACCGCGCGCGGGCGGCCGGCGAACGAGATGAAGAGGTCGGTCAGGTGGACGCCGAGCGCGGTCATCGCCCCGGCCGGCGCGTCCTGCGCGCTCACGCGCCAGTTTCCTGCCTCCATGCGCGCGAACAGGTCGTGGCTGAAGTTCGCCTCCAGGTGCAGGATGCGGCCGAGCGAGCCGGCGGCGATCGAGCGCGCGAGCTCCTCCATCGCCGGCTCGAAGCGCCGCTCGTGACCGATGCCGAGCACGATGCCGGCAGCGTCGCACGCGGCCAGGATGCGTTCGGCGCCGGCCGCGGTGAGCGCAAGCGGCTTCTCGCAGAACACCTGCTTGCCGGCGGCCGCGGCGGCGACGACCTGCGCTTCGTGGGCGCTGTGCGGCGTGGCGATCACCACCGCGTCGACGTCGTCGCTCGCGAGAACCGCCTCGAGCGAGCGCTCGAGGGCGAGGTGATGGCGGCGGGCGAACTCGGCGACGCCCTCGGCCGTGTCGACGCCGTGCGTAACCTCGAAGCGCGGGCTGTCGGCGAGGCGCTGGGTGATGTATTTGCCCCACCAGCCGAGCCCGACCACCGCGGTGCGAAGCGGCTTCGCCGTCGTAGCCATCGCGGCGCCGGGTTAGTTCAGCCGCGCGCCGGATGCCGCGTCGAAGACGTGGTAGCCCGCGGGGTTGAAGCCGAAGGTGAGGTTGTCGCCGGGGCGCAGCCTGGTCTCGGCGTCGACCTTCGCGACGAGCGGCGCGTCGCCGCCGAACTCGAAGAAGACCAGCGACTCGTTGCCGAGCGGTTCGATCAGCTGCACGCGGCCGGGGGTCTCGCCGCGGCCCACCTCGACGTGTTCAGAGCGTACGCCGAGCACGATGCTGCGGCCCGCGAGACTCGGCGGCAGCGCGTCGCCGAGCGGCTCGCGCAGGCTCCGGCTCGCGAAGGCGAGGGTGCCGTCGCGCGCGTCGATCTCACCGGCGAGGAAGTTCATCGTCGGCGTGCCGAAGAACCCGGCGACGAACTGGGACGCGGGCTTGCGGTAGATATCGAGCGGGCCGCCGACCTGCTCGATCACGCCCTTGCTCATCACCACGATCCGGTCGGCCATGGTCATCGCCTCGGCCTGGTCGTGCGTGACGTAGACGAAGGTCGACTTCAGGCGCTCGTGCAGGCGCTTGAGCTCGGTGCGCATGTCGACGCGCAGCTTGGCGTCGAGGCTCGAGAGCGGCTCGTCCATCAGGAACACCGACGGATTGGTGACGATGGTGCGCGCGAGCGCGACGCGCTGCGACTCGCCGCCCGAGCATTGCGCCGGACGCTTCGCGAGCAGCGACGCGATGTGCATCGCCTCGGCCGCGGCGCGCACGCGCTGATCGAGCTCCGCTTGCGGCACCTTCTTGACCCGCAGCCCGAACGCGATGTTCTCGTACACCGTCAGGTGCGGGAAGAGCGCGAGATCCTGGAACACCATGCCGAGCCCGCGCTCGCCCGGCTCGAGTTCGTTCACGACCCGGCCGCCGATCGCGATCTCGCCGGAGGTCGGCCGCTCCAAGCCCGAGATCATGTTGAGCGTGGTCGTCTTGCCGCAGCCTGAGGGCCCGACCATGATCAGGAACTCGCCGTCGCGCACCTGCAGGTTCACGCCCTTCACCGCCAGGTGCGGGCCGAACCGCTTGACGACGTCCTTGAGATCGATCTGCGCCACCTCCGCGCTCCCGTTACTTACTCGAAATCATCGCCGGCGCATGAAAATGCCGATGGGATCCACGGGGATCGGGTGGAAAGGGAAGGGTCCCAACCCTTCCTCCGGGCCCTTGTTCGTACGCCGCTTGCTGCATACGGAAGCAATGCCGTCGCTCCGGCGCTATTTTCTGATCGTGCCGAAACTGAAGCCCTTGATCAGGTGCTTCTGGATCAGCACGCCGAGGATCACCACCGGGATGGTGATGAGCGTGCCGATCGCCGCCTGCGGGCCGAACAGGCGGCCCTCGGACGCGCTCTGGAACTTGTTCAGCAGCACCGGCAGGGTCACAACGTCCGGATGCGTTAGCGTCAGCGCGAGCAGGAACTCGGCCCAGTTCAGGATGAAGACGAACAGGAACGTCACCACCATGCCGGAGGCGACCAACGGCAGCACCACGCGGCGCAGCGTGTACATGCGCCCGGCGCCCATCATCCGTGCCGCGTGCTCGAGCGTGTAGGGCACCTCCTCGATGAAGGTGAGCATCATCCAGATCACGAACGGCAGCGTGGTCGCGATGTAGATCGCGCTGACGCCCACCCGGGTGTCGAACAGCAGGATGCGCGTGCCGAGTACGGCCTCGGTCGCAAGCGGGATCATGATCGCGTAGTACATCAGGAGCGGGATAGCGATCACGATCGGCGGCACCATGCGGATCATCAGGATCGCGTGTCTGAAGTGGCGGCCGCCGACGTTGAAGCGCGAGATCGAGTAGGCGAGGAAGGTGCCGAGCAGCAGCGCGACGAGCGCCGAGAGCGTGCAGATCAGCAGCGAGTCGGCGAGCGGCCCCCAGACGTTGAACGGCTGCTCGGTCGCCTCGCGCGCGACGCCGCTCCGCTGGACGTCGAAGACGAAGATCTGCGAGTAGTTCTTGATCGTCGGGTCGTGCGGAAGCCAGTGCGGCGGCCACGCGACCCACTCGTGCTTCTCCTTGAACGAGGTCGCGATCATCCAGTAGATCGGGAACATGATGACCGCCACCCACGCGAGCAGGGCGGCATGACGCAGCACCACGCGCCAGCGCCGCCGACGCACGTTGCGCGCGCCGGCGCGCTCGGCCTCGGCGCGGCCCATGCCGGCGACGGCGCTCACGCGGCGCGCTCCCGGCCGACCGCGGCGCTGCTGCGCACCAGCAGCCAGATGCCGAAAAAGATCAGCACCGCGAAGATGACGAGCAGGATGATCGAGGCGGCGGCGCCGAAGCTGAACTTGTTGAACACCCAGACCTGCTCCCACAGGTAGAATGCGATCGACTGGCTCGAGGTGCCCGGCCCGCCGGCGGTGAGCAGCACCACCGGGTCGAAGATCTTGAGTGCCTCCATCGCGCGGATCACCACCGCGATCACGATCGCCGGCCTGAGCAGCGGAAGCTCGACGCGCCAGAAGATCTGCCACGCGCTCGCGCCCATCACGCGCGCCGCGTTGACGAGCTGCCTCGGCAACGCCGAGAAGCCCGACAGGAAGATCAGGAACGTGAGCGAGGTCCACTGCCACACGTCGGCGAGAATCACCGCCCACTGGGCGGCGACCGGGTCGGACAGCCAGCGGATGCGCGGATCGAGGCCCATCGCCTGGGTGAACGGCGCGAGCAGCTGGTTGATCGGCCCGGAGTCGATGTACAGCATCGTGAAGTTGTATCCGACCACCACCGGCACGATCATCATCGGGACGAGCAGGATGGTGATGTACGCGGCCTTGCCGCGCACCGTGCGCGCGACCAGCATCGCCAGCACGAAGCCGAGCGCTAGCTCCAGCGTCACCGCGGCGCCGGCGAAGTAGAAGGTGCGGCCGAGCGCCGACCAGAAGCCGGGATCGGTGAGCACCGCCTGGTAGTTCCCGAACCCCGACAGGTAGGCCTGCTCGAACGGTCGGTTCGCGCGCCATTTGAGGAAGCTGATGTAGATCGTGAGCAGGAACGGGATGATGATGACGAGGACGAAGATCACCTCGACCGCGACGAACGGGATCAGCCGGAACACCCGCTCCTGAGCGAGCCAGGCACCGAGCCCGCGTCCGAACGAGCCGGACCGCGCGCCCGGCGCGGTGCGGGGCGCCTGACTGACTTGCGCTTCGCTCACGAGTGAGCCTGCGGCCGGTTGAAGCGGGCGGCGCGGCGCGGGCGCCGGCCTGGCCGGCGCCCGCGCCGCCGGGACGGCTACATGTCCTTGAAGGTCGCGCCGTACATGCCGGTCTCGACACCCTTGCGCCAGGACTCGATCTGGCGCTTGCGGCCGATGTCCTCGGTGACGCGGTTCCAGCCGGCCTCGATCCGCTTCGCCGCCTCCGCGGGCTTGATGTTGCCGTTCATGACGTCAGCGAGGTTGTTGTCCAGGATCTTGAAGTACTCGTAGTTGCCCTCGATCAGGAGCAGCGAGACGGCATAGTTGGAATTCTCCATCGTCGTCTTGACGAAGTCCTCGCCGAAGCGCTTCAGGATCGCCTGGTTCGCGAGGTTGGCCTTGCGGAACGGATCCCAGAAGCCCTTCGGGTGCGCGATCGCCTCGTCGCCGACCGAGGGCTGGTGAACCACTGGATGAAGTAGTACGCGAGCTCGGGGTGCTTGCTGTACCTGTTCACCATATAGCCGGTGCCGGCCGCCTGCGGGGCGCGGCGCACCCGCTTGCCCTTCCAGGTCGTGTACGGGATCAGGCAGGAGAGCTGCTTGCCCTTCACCACGCTCTTCTCGTTCGAGTTGCCGTAGCCGACGATCGACGGAAACGACATCACCGAGAACGCCTGGCCGCTGCCCCAGAACGGGTAGATCTGCGGCGTGCCCCAGCCCTGGACGTCCTCCGGCATGTACTTCACGATCGAGGTGAACTTGGTGATTGCCTCGATGCCCGCCTTGGTCGCGATCTGCGGCTTCATGTCGCGGTCGAACAGCAGCCCGCCGAAGTAGGCCGGGAAGTGGCGGTACGAGAAGTTGACCGACCGGTACCCCATCGCGCCGTAGAGCGGCTTGTCGAACTTCATGCCCCAGCGCGTCTCGCCCGCCTTGGTGTGGAAGTAGGCGGCCATGCTCTCCCACTCGTCGATTGTCTCCGGGCAGCCGGGCCGCTTGCCGAACTTCGCCTGGTATTCCTTGATCGCCTCGGGGTTCTCGACGATGTCCTTGCGCAGTACGAGCATCAGATGGTCGCCGTCGAGCACGACGTTGTAGAGCTTGCCCTGGTAGTACTGCTGGAACTTGAGCCCGGGCGCGACTCCCGAGAAGTCGGGCTGGCCCTTCTTCGCCCAATCGTCGAGCGGCACCACCACGCCGGCGCCGACCGCGTCGGGCATCGTGTACGGAAAGTCGTTGAAGATGTCGAACGAGCCGGTCTTCGCGACCGCCTCGGCCATGATCTTCGACGGAATGTCGGTGTAACCGAGCGGCGAGCTCACGACCTTGATGTTGGTGAGCTTCTCCCACCGGTCGGTGAAATCGCCGATCGCGTTGCGGTACAGCGAGTTGAGCAGCATGTTCTGCTCGAGCTTGTCGATCTTCTTCGCCTTCATGTAGGCGCGCGCGAGCTCGACGGCGCGGTCGGCGACCAAGTCGGCCGCCTGCGCCGACACCGCCGCGGCCGCGAGGCCGCCCGACACGAGTGGTACGAGTACCGACAACATCATCCGGGAAGATTTCATCTGGTTCCTCCTCCACGTGCTTGTAGAGCCGCTTTCACCGCGCGAGGCGTCCCGCGGGTTCCCTGGTGCCACGGCCGTTCGGACATTTAAGCACATCTATCCCGCGACACACGATCTTGCGGCGCATCATCGCCGCGTCCGGGCGTGCCGCTAGCGGGCGCCTCCCGCGCGCAAGTGCTCGGCGAGCCACGCGGTCGCCTGCTCGGCCGCAATCGCGAGCTTGGACCGGTCGCTGTAGAGCGTCATGTGGGTCGTCTTGGGGATCACGAAGAGCTTCTTCTTGCCAGTCGGGATGCGGTTGTAGGCGTCGATCTCCAGGTCCCACAGCGTGAGATCGTCGCCCTCGGCGACCAGCACCAGCGTCGGCACGTCGAGGATGCGCGGGAGGAACGGGTAGACGCTGTAGCTCATCAGGAGCTCGACCGACTCGATCGTGCTCGAGTTCTGGTACAGCGGCGCCTCGGTGCGCTTGAGCTCGGCGAAGGTCTCGTAGGTCTCGGGAAACGGCCACGCGGAGAGCGTGCGGTCGGGGTCGGCCGCGGCGTGCGGGATGAAGCCGCGCGCGGCGGGATCGCGGAACCGCGCGCGGCGGTCGGCGACCACCGCCCCGATCAGCCGGCGGAAGCCCATCGTGCCGTGCACGCGGCGCATGTTCCGGTAGCCGTCGACGACCGGAATGGTCGACACCGCGCACCTCACCCGCGGGTCGGTCGCGGCGAGAATGAGCGCGTGGCCGCCGCTGTAAGAGATGCCCCAGACGCCGATGCGTGACGGGTCGATCGCGGGCAGCGTCTCGGCGAAGCTGATCGCGCTGCGATAATCCTCGATCTGGTCGTTCGGATCGAGATGCTGCCGCGGCTCGCCGCCGCTCGCGCCGAGCCGGCGGTAGTCGAACAGGAGCGCGGCGAGGCCCGCCTGCACGAAGCGCTCCGCGTAGTGCGGCATCACGAGCTCGCGTACGTAACACCAGCCGCCGGCCATGATCACGAGCGGCAGCGGGCCGCTCGCGCCTGCGGGGGTGTAGAGCCAGCCGCGGCAGGTCTCGCCGCTGCTCCGGAACTCGATCTCCTGGCGCATCGCCTCCTCCTCGCCGGTCTTGCCGCCGGTCCGCCATTGAGCGCGCGATCAGCAATCGCGCCGGTCCGATCATCGCGCCGAATCGCGCGCGGGGAAAGCGTTTTTGCCGGCACCCGGAAATCGGCCGGTGCGGGTCGAGGTGCGCGAGCGAACGAGCGGCGAGTCCCCTGTCAGTCTCCTGCATCGGCACCGTATTCGCCCGTCGGGGCAGGTTCTAGAACCCTCCCAGCACGAGCTTGCCGACGACGTGGCCGTCCTCGAGGAGCTGGTGCGCGCGCTTGAGATTGGCGGCGTTGATCGCGCCGAGGTTCTGCCCGAGCGTCGTGCGCAGCGCGCCGGCCTCGACCAGCGTGGCGGTCTCGTCGAGAAGGCGGTGCTGCTCGATCATGTCCGGGGTCTGGAACGTCGAGCGCGTGAACATCAGCTCCCACGCGAGGCTCGCGCTCTTCGCCATCAGGCCGGAAAGGTCGAGCGGCCTCTGCGTGCGCACGATCGTGCAGGCGCGGCCCTGCGGCCGGATCACCGCGCCGAGCTGCGGCACGTAGCGGTCGGTGTCGTTGCAGCAGAGGACGTAGTCGACCTCGGGCGCGCCGGCCGCCTTCAGGGCATCGGCGAGCGGTAGCGTGTGGTCGGCGACCACATCGGCGCCGAGCTTGAGCGCCCAGGCGCTCGACTCGGGCCGCGATGCGGTCGCGACGACCTCGAGCCGCGCGAGCCGCTTCGCGAGCTGGATCGCGATCGACCCGACGCCGCCGGCCCCGCCGATGACGAGCAGCCGCCGCCCCGCGTGCGCCCCGGTCTTCGAGATGCACATGCGCTCGAACATCGCCTCCCAGGCGGTGATCGTGGTGAGCGGGAGCGCCGCCGCCTCGGCGAAGCCGAGATTGCGCGGCTTGCGGCCGACGATGCGCTCGTCGACGAGGTGCAGTTCGCTGTTGCCGCCCGGGCGCACGATGCTTCCGGCATACCAGACCTCGTCGCCGGCGCGGAAGAGCGTCGCCTCGGGACCGGCCGCCTTGACCACCCCGGCGACGTCCCAACCGAGCACCTTCGGTGAGGTCTCGACCTCATCCCGCGGCGCGCGCTGCTTGGTATCGACCGGGTTCACCGAAACCGCCCTGACCTCGACCAGCAGATCGCGTCCCGCCGCGGCGGGGGCCGGGAGATCCAGGTCGAGCAGCGACTCCGGATGATCGATCGGCAGATACCGGTACAGTCCGACGGCCTTCATCGGCGGTCTCCAGTCACGACCTCACCTTGACGCCGGGCGGGAGCAGCATGGCGCGCGTGGCGGTGCGTCGGCGCGAGCCGTCTACACCCGACCCATCATCCCGCCGACCCCGGTGCCGAACATCGCCGCGTTCAGCATGCCGATCACGAAGCCCACTACGATCGCGATGGCGACGATCACCGCGGTGTACCCGACCGCCTTGCTTTCCGGCACCTTCATCAGCACCGGGCTGCCGAGGTAGAAGAGGTAGAGCGCGTAGACGCCGCCGAGCAGCGCGATCAGCGCGCCGATCACCGGCAGAAAGGTGAGCGCGCCGGCGACCCAGGACGCGGTCATCGAATAGACGGTCAGCTTCAACGCCTGGTCGAGGTCCTTGCGGCCGCCGAAGCTCGGCGCGAGCGCGTCGGCGATCAGCGCGACGACGAACACCATCACCAGGCTGAGGACGTAGCCTGCCACGGCGGACGCGAACGCGACGCCCGCGCCGAAGCGGCCAGCGTGCAGCGTGCCGATGAACGCGAGGTTGATGAACGTCGCCACCGCCGGAATCAGCGCCAGGATCGCGACGTAGTTCAGGTACAGGGCGACCGGCGCGGTCCGTTCGCCCGCGATCACCGGCCATTCCCCGCGCGGCTGGAACAGGATGTTCAGCGCGCGCGCAAGGAGCTTGTCGAGCATCGTTGCCCTCCCTCGATCCGCGACGACCGCGGGAGTATACCGGCCAGGCCGCGGGTGGCGGCTGGCCGGGCTCCGGCGCCGAGGCGCGTCGTCCGCGCAAGGCGGCCGGATCGGACTTGAGACGCTCCGCGCCTCCGCCCGCCGCCGCTCACTTCGCCGCGGCCGTGCCGGCCGCGGTCTCCGGGCTCCCAGGCGCGCTCGTGCGCGGCGTGCTTCGCCGCGTCCCACGCGTGCTGCGTGCCCTCGCCCATGAAGACCACGAACACCTCGCAGCCATCCGGATACTCGTACGGCCCGTGCGGCTCGTCCCAGCCGAACACGTAATCCCCGGGGCGCAGGTCCTTGCCGGCGACGCACATGCGCCCTGCGAGCACCACGATCGAGTGCCAGCTCTTGTGGCTGTGCTCGGGCTCGACGTAACCGGGCGGGAACCTCACCTTCATGTCCACACGCTTCATCGCCGCATCGTGCGCGAGCACCTTGACCTGCAGGCCCTGCGGCAGGGCCAGGAGCTCGTTTGCGAGGCCTTCGGTCCAGGGCACGTCGCGGTCGTAGATCGCCTTGAACGTGTGGTCGTAGCCGTCGGCGGCTGCGGGCGGTGCGTTCATCGTCTCGCTCCTCTGCGTTGAAGGCCGGTTCCAGTGTGCCGCCGAACCCGTTGCGGGGCAACCGGGCCGCAACGGCGTCGGGTCCTGCGGCGCAGCCAACGCCCCGAGCGCGGTGCCTGCGGCGGTGCAGGCCCATCCGAGGGGGTCAAGCGTCGGTTGCCGCCGCGAGCCGCGCGTCGAGTGCCTCGAGCGCGTCGTGCACGCGTGCCGACCATCGCTCGACGCCCGCCTCGTCGAGGCCGGGCGGTACGGCAATCGGCTCGCCGGCCGCGAGATGCACGCGACTGAACAGGCGCGGGAATTCCATGCGGTCCCAGCGCGCGGTGGCGATGCGCTTGCGTCGCGCGGCTACCGCGACCGGCAGCAGCGCGAGTCCGAGCTCCGAGGCCAGCTCGATCGCGCCGCGTTTCACCGCGTGGTACGGCCCGAGCGGGCCGTCGACGGCGATGGCGCCCGCAGGCGCGCCGGCAAGCGCCTCGCGCATCAGCGCGAGCGAGGCGGTGCCGCCCCGGGCGGGAATCGCCACCGCGCGGTAGCCGAAGCGGCGCGAGACCTCGGCGATGACGGCGCCGCGAAACGAGCGGCTGGTGAAGATGCGCGCTCCCGGCACGCGCCCGCGCAAGAGCGCGAAGAGCGGCAGGTACTTCCCGTGCCAGAACACCGCGATGAAGCCGCGCCGCGCCGCCAGCAGCGCGTCGATGCGCTCGAGCCCAGCAGTGCGCTTGCGCCACGTGAGCGCCTGCAGGCGCAGCGCCGTGGCCAACAACCAGCCGAGCAGTCGCGCGCCCGGCGGGGACTCATCTTTGCTCGCGCTCGCGCCCCAGGCTCAGCCACGCGTCGCCGACCGCGGCGGCGATGTTGCGCACGATCTTCCACTCTTCGCCGAGACGGCGCTGCGCCGTGTGCCAGAGGTCGTCGCCGGGATGGCGCTCGGTGCGCCCGGCGCTTATCGCGTCGGCGTAGAGCGCGAGCGTCCGCCCCGCGGTGGTGTCGATCGAGAAGCGCTCGGCGGTGCGCGCCACGCGCGCAAGCAGCCGGTCGCGCGCGCCCCGGCCGAGGTCGCGCACCCAGGCGAGCGCGGCGACGTACTCCTCGGTGTCCGCGCGCGCGAGCAGCCGGCCGTTGACGCCGTCGCGCACCACCTCGCGCACGCCGGCGGCGTCGAGCGCGACGACCGGCACGCCGGCCGCCATCGCCTCGGCCACCACCAGACCCTGCGTCTCGGTGAGCGACGCGAACGCGAACACGTCGAGCGCGCGGTACGCGTCGGCGAGCGCCGGCCGGTCGAGCACGCCGACGAGCGTGAGCCGGTCGCCCGCGCCCTCGGCCTCGAACGCGCGCGCGATCGCGTCGCGCGACGGCCCTGCCCCGGCGATCAGCACGTGCGCGCGATCGTCGCGCGCCGCGAAGCGCGCGAGCGCACTGGCGAGGAACTCGAGGTTCTTCTCCGGCGCGAGGCGGCCGACGTGCCCGACCACGAAGCGGTCGGCGGCAATCCCGGCGCGCCGCCGGCCGGCTCGCGCGGTCGCCGCGCCGGAGTGCCTGGAGGTCCACGCCGGTCGGGACGACCTCGACGCGCGTCCTGACGCCGCGCTCGCGCAGAATCCCGGCAACCGTCTCGCTCGGGGCGATCACCGCGTCGCACAGGTTGCAGTAGCCGGTGGCGAGATCGATCGCGAACCGCCGCATCTGCGGCGAGTCGCCCGGAACGTAGTGCGTGTAGCTCTCGTACATCGTGTGATGAGTGAACACCACCGGCACGTCGCGCGTGGCGGCCACTCGCAGCGCGGTGTCGCCGAGCAGGAACGGGTGGTGCGAATGGACGATGTCGGGCCGCAGCTCCTCGACCGTTGCGGCGAGGATGCCCGGCACCGGTACCGGCACGGAGAAGTCGCTGCCGTTGAAGTTCTGCACCGCGGGGAAGCGCACCACGTCGGTCTCCTCCTCGGGCGTGCCCTCGAAGCGCGGTGCGGCGACCACGACGCGGTGACCGAGCGCGCGGAACGCGGCCGTGAACGCGGCCACGCTGCGCGCCACGCCGCCGACGTGCGGCGTGAACGTGTTGGTGAACATCAGGATGTTCATTTCGCCTCCGCGCGCTCGAGCGCGAGCGCGCTTGCGTCGGCGGGCGCGCGCGCCGGCTTCCATCCCGGCAGCCGCACCTCGATGCGCGGAGCCTCGCCGCGCCACCTCGCGTCCCAGCTCACCTCGACGCGCGCCGGGCCGGGCGCGCCGGGACGATGGCCGGCGGCGGCGATGCGCACCGTCACGGGCCCGTGCGGCGTCGGCGTCGGCCCGAACGCGAGCGGCGCACTCTGCGCGAGCCACTCCGGGAAGACCCCCGCTCCGAGCACCAGGGCGCCGGCTTCCTCGCGCACGAAGAGGGCGCGCGCCATGAGCAGCCACTCGGCCGAGGCCCAGACGTGGTGCCCGTCGCCCATGCACCCGCCGCCGGTGTGCGGGTGGATCGCCTCCGGCCACTGGCCGGTGGGCGAGGCGCGGGCCGCGACCGCGCGCACGAGCGCGCGCGCGCGCTCGTCGCCGGCGCGCAGCAGCACCTGCGCCACGTGCAGCGTGAGATACGGGTTGAGGCCCGAGTGGATCATGTCCTGGAAGAAGCACCCGCCTACGAAGCAGTGCTCGAGCAGGAACTCGACGGTGTCGCGCAGGCGTTCGTCGTCCGGGTCGTGCAGCGCGAGCGGATAGCCGGCGGCGAGCGAGCCGATCGCACCTGCGTCCATGCGCCGGTAGGGCGAGGCGGGCATCGCCGGCCGTCCGATGCGGCGCGCCGCGCGCTCGAGGCTGCGGTCGATCGCGCGCAAGAGATCGAGCGCGGCATTCGTGAATTGGGCGGCATGCCGCGGCTGCCCCGCAGCGGCGAGCATCCCGGCGGCGGCGCGCAGCCCGGCGACCGCCCAGAAATCGTCCCAGTAGTAATAGTCGCTCGGGCCGAGGTGCTCGGCGCTGAAGCCCGCCGGCAGCAGCCCGGCGTGCGGAGCGTCGCCGTCGGCCGGCCGCCTCTTCGCGACGATCCACTCGGCGCCGCGGCGGATCGCCTTGCGCCAGGCGCGCTTGGGCTTGCGGCCGGCGAGCTGTGCGAAGCGCCACATGATCCACAGCGCTTCGCCGTTCGAGTCCCATTCGGTCTCCTGCGAGAAGAAAAACCCGTCGCGGCGCTGGCGGTCGGGATAGGTGTCGAGCACGCGCTCGACGCGCGCCTCGAGGCCGAGGCAGAGCGCCGCGTGCAGGATGAACGCGCAGTCGCGGAACCAGAAGCGCTTGTAGGTGTACGGGCCGGGATAGACATCCTCGGGCTGCGAATGCAGCACCACGCTGCGCACCGCCGCGTCGTACAGGTGGACGAAGCGCGCGTCGGGCACCGCGAGTTTGCAATGGCCGGCGAGCGCGGCGTGCCAGTCGTGCGCCTCCAGCCGTGCGCGCCGCCCCTTGGCCGGGGGTCCGGCGAGCGGGACCTCGACGCGCACCTCGCGAGTCTCCGCGGCCCGCACCTCGAACAGCGCCGCCGCCGTGGCGAGCCCCACGCGGCAGGCGACCTCGCGCCGCTCGTCGGGCTCGCCCAGCCGGTGCAGGACGTCGCCGGCGTGATAGTCGGAGAAGACGTGGCGCGCCGGCGCCGTGTCGAAGCGCACGGTATGGCGCTCGTCCACGCGCCAGCCTTGTCCGGCGTCGTCGCACGCGACGCGGCGCACGAAGCTCACGCCCTCGGGGTTGTACGGCCGCAGCGCGACGGCGAGCGTGGCGCCGTGCTCGCTGCGGGCCGTGATCGCGAGCATGCAGACCGGCGCGGCGTCGAGCAACTGCACCTCGGCGCGCGCGCTGATCTGCATGCCCGCGCCGGTGCACTCGGTGAGCACTGCGGCACCGCCGACGAGGTCGAGCCGCTGGGCGACGCGATCGTGGCGCGACGGCAGCAGCCGTGCACCGTCCGCGCCGACCAGCCAGACGTCGAGCGACCAGCCATCCCAGAACGGCGTGAGCAGGCCGCGCGGATCCACGATCGGGATCTCGTCCCGGTCAGGAAGGCCGATGGCCGTCCAGTTGCGGTGCGTGAGATTGATGTGGGTGAGCGAGAAGGCGCGCGGGACGAACGAGAGGTCGTGCGGGTCGTACTGGCGCTCGACCCAATAGGGCCACACCCAATCGAGGTTGTGCTGGATCGCGGCGCTGTTCATGAGCCCGCGGGCGTGGAACGCGATGCCGGCGCGCAGGAGCTCGAGCGGCTCCTTCACCTCGACCGGCTGGGCGAAGCTTTCGAGCCGCGCGAGCAGCTCGACCGGATCGACCAGCCCGCGCGACCGGGCGACCCGGCTCACCAGCTGCCGCCAGGGAAACCACCTCAGCCACATCGCCCGCTCTCGGCGTCGCTCGGTCGCGTCATAGCCCCAGGCCAGCATACAGCACTCCCGCGCGCCGCTCGCGCGGTTCGGACGACGGGGCTACCGGCCGTTGGCCGTCGGCGTCGGAGGAAAACCGGATTCGTGCTCCGCGCGCGCCGGGGCCGTCCTGCAGCGCGCGAACGAGCGCACGTTTCTCACGCCACGGGGCTTGAAGCCGTCCCGGCTTTCGGGGCACCATGATGGGCGTATGGACCGAGCCCGGGAGGGGAGATGAGCCGCATCGGTATCGCTCTGCTGTTCGGCCTGCTGTCGCTGCAAGCGGCGGCGGCCTGCTACACGGTGTTCGACAAGCAGGACCGGATCATCTATCGCGACACGGCCACCCCGGTCGACCTGTCCGGCTCGATCGTCGACGCCGTGCGGGCGAGGTTTCCCGGCGCCTACTTGGTGATCTCGGGCGAGACCCAGAACTGCGTCCCGGTGGTGCCGGGAAGCCCCGTCGACACGCGCGGCATCGCGTCGGCCGCGTCCGGCCCGCGGCGCCGACGCCCATCACCCGCAGTGACCCGCGCGCCCGCGGGCGCGTCCTCGAGGACCACTTCAGCGCCGCCGCGCGCGCTTGGCGGGCTTGCGCGCCGCCGTGCGCTTGGCGGGAGGCGCCGCGCGTTCGCGGACTCTTGCCGCCGCGGCCGGCGCCGCGCGTGCGGCGACCACCTCCACCTCGACCAGGTACTCCGGCTTCACCAGCGCGCTCACCACGACCAGCGTGGAGGCCGGGCGGTGATCGCCCAGGTGCCTTGCGCGCGCCGCGGCGTATCCGGGAAAGTGGTCGAGCCGCGTGAGGTACTGGTTGACCTTCACGATGTCCGCGACGCGCATGCTCGCCGCGGCGAGGACCGCCGCGACGTTCTGCCAGGCGACCTCGGTCTGGCCCTCGATCGTCGCGGGCACCGAGCCGTCCTTCGCCAGGCCGATCTGTCCGGCGACGTAGAGCCAGCGCGCGTTCGGCGGGACCTCGGCGCCGTGCGAGTACGTGCCGATCGGCGGCGCGATCCTGGACGGGTTGTGCAGCTTCGTCATCGTGTCCTCCGTGTGCGCGCAGGGCGACGCGCCCCGGCAAGATCATCCTCTCGGCCCGGCGCGAAGTAAACGGGGCGCGCGCGACCGCGGTCTAGCGGAGCCGCCGCCGGGTCGCGATCGGCAGCCGCAGCGACCGGCCGTGGCCGTCCCGGTATCAGCCGGACCCGGCGTCGCGCGCGCGGAGCTTCGCCGCGATGTAGGCGCTCGGCGGCACGTGCAGGAGGCCCGCGAGCTTGCGGATCGTGTGCTGCTCGTAGGCCGAGAGCTCGGCGTCGGCGTAGGCCACGCGCCACATGAGCTCGACGATGCGCTCCTTCTGCGCCTGCGAGAAGCGCGCGTTGACGAGCGAGGTGAACTGGTAGTAGTCGGTGGCCTGGGCGGCTTCCTGCTCGGCGAGCGCGACCAGCGTCGCGGCCTCGGCGTCCGAGAGGCCGAACTTCTCGCGCACCGCGCGCAGCACCACCGCGCGCGCCGCCTCGGCGACGCCACGGTCGAGGCGCACCACCTCCAAGAGCAGCGCCGCGGTGGCGAGCTCGATCGTGTGGCGCGCCCCGGCCTGTTCCGGCGCCTCGATATGCTTCTCGAAGAAGTCCCGGATCGCGGCGAGCATGAATGAATGAGACAGCGCGGTCCGGCCCGAGTTTCTCCGCGGCCGGCGCGCGTCCGTCAGAGGCCGAGGTAGGCCTGCTGCACCTGCGGGTCCGCGGCGAGGCCGGCTCCGGTGCCGGCGAGCACCACCTGTCCGGTCTCGAGCACGTACGCGCGGTCGGCGACCGCCAGCGCGGCGCGGGCGTTCTGGTCGACGAGGAAGATCGTGCGCCCGTCCTCCTTCAGCCGGCGCACGTAGGCGAACACCTCCTCGACCAGCCGCGGCGCGAGGCCCATGCTCGGCTCGTCGAGCAGGAGCAACCGCGGCTGCGCCATCATCGCGCGGCCCATCGCGAGCATCTGCTGCTCGCCGCCCGAGAGCGTGCCGGCGAGGCTTGCGTGCCGCTCGCGCAGGCGCGGGAACATCGCGTAGACGCGCTCGAGGGTGGCCGCCGCCGCTTCGCCGCCGCGCCGGTAGGCGCCGAGGCGCAGGTTGTCCTCGACGGTGAGCGGCGCGAACACCTGGCGGCCCTCGGGCACCTGCACGATGCCGAGCGCGACGCGCCGGTCGGGCGCGGCGCGGGTGATGTCGGCGCCGTCGAAGTGCACCGCGCCGCCGGTGGCCGGTTGCACGCCCGAGAGCACCCTGAGCAGCGTGGTCTTGCCGGCACCGTTCGCGCCGACGAGCGCGACGAGCTCGCCCTCGCGCACCTCGACGTCGATACCCTTCAGCGCCGGGATGCGCCCGTAGTGGCTGGTGAGCTCGCGGACCTCGAGCACCTTCAGGTCTCCGCCGCGGCGGCGCCGAGGTAGGCCTCGATGACGCGCGGGTCGTTGCGCACCTCCTCGGCGGTGCCCTCGGTGAGCTTCTTCCCGTAGTCGAGCACGACGATGTGGTCGGACACGCCCATCACCAGGCGCATGTTGTGTTCGACCAGGATTACGGTGACGCCGGCGGTGGCGAGGCGCTTGATGAGCTCGTCGATCGCCGCGGTCTCGGTCGGGTTGAGCCCCGCGGCCGGCTCGTCGAGCAGCACGAGCTTCGGGCGCGCGGCGAGCGCGCGGGCGATCTCGAGGCGTTTCAGCGCGCCGTAGGGCAGCGCGTCGGCCGGCGCAGCGGCGTACTCCTCGACGCCGACGAAGCGCATCAGCTCGAGCGCCTGCGCGCGGTAGGCGTCCTCGGCGGCAGTGCGCCCGGGCAGCCGCAGCAGCGCCGCGGCGAGCCCGCAGCGCGCGTGCAGGTGCCCGCCGACCAGCACGTTCTCGAGCGCGCTCATGTTGAAGAAGATCTGCAGGTTCTGGAACGTGCGCGCGATGCCCGCCGCGGCGAACCGGTGCGGCGCGGTGCCGGTGAGGTCGCGCCCGTCGTAGACGATGCGCCCGGCGCTCGGTGCATAGATGCCGTTCAGCAGGTTGAGCAGTGTCGTCTTGCCGGCGCCGTTCGGCCCGATGATCGAGTGCACGCTGCCCGGACGCACGTCGAAGCTCACGTCGTCGACCGCCTTCAGGCCGCCGAAGTCCTTCGCCAGCCCCCTGCACCGCGAGCAGGCTCACCGGCGCCTCCGTGCGAGCGCGTCGGCGATGGTCGGTACCAGGCCGCGCGGCAGGTAGATCATGCACAGCATGAGCACCGCGCCGAACACCATCATCTCGTAGTCCTTGAGCAGCGTCAGGACCTGCGGCAGCGTGGTGAGGACCGCGGCCCCGATCACCGCGCCGAAGGTCGATGCCAAGCCGCCGAGTACGACCATGGTGACCAGTTCGATCGAGTGGAGGAAGGAGGCCTTGGCGGGGGTGATGAAGCCCGCGTAGTACGCGGTGAGGCTGCCGGCGACGGCGGCGAAGACCGCCGAGATGACGAACGCGAGCACCTTGTAGCGGGCGGGATCGACGCCGGCGACCTGCGCCGCGACCTCCGAGCCGTGCAGCGCGCGCAGTGCCCGGCCCGCGGGCGAATCGATCAGGTTGAGCGAGAGCCATACCGCGAGCGCGAGCGCGGCGCCGATCACCCAGTACCACACGCGTTCGCCGGCGAGCGTGAAGCCGAGGACCGCGAATGGCGCCACCGCCATGCCGTCGGGTCCGCCGGTGACGCGGTCCTCGGTGGCGATGACGATCGAGATGATGATGCCCATGCCGAGCGTCGCCATCGCGAGGTAATGCCCGCGCAGCTTCAGGATCGGCCGGCCGACGAGGTACGCGAGCGCCGCCGCGCCGGCGGTCGATGCGACGAGCGCCGCAGCGGGCGGCCAGCCGTAGCGCACGGTGAGGATCGCCGAGCCGTACGCGCCGAGCCCGTAGAACCCGGCGTGGCCGAGGCTGATCTGGCCGGCATAGCCGATCAGCAGGTTGAGGCCGACGCAGACGATGGCGTTCAGCCCGACCACGATCGCGACTTCGTAGTGGTAGTTGTTGGTGAGCGCGAGCGGCAGGAGCGCGACCACGGCCACCAGCGCGGCGAGACCGCCGGTGCGCGCCCGCGCGAGCCGTGCGAGCATCGTCACACCCGCTCGGCCGAGCGCGCCGCGAACAGGCCGCTCGGCCGGACGAAGAGCACCGCGAGCATGATCACGAACGCGAACACGTCCTTGTAGGCCGACGAGATGAAGCCTGCGCCGAGGCTCTCGAGGATGCCGAGGGCGAGGCCGCCCACGACCGCGCCGGCGCCGCTGCCCAGTCCGCCGAGGATCGCCGCGGCGAAGCCCTTCAGCGCGAGCATCAGGCCGACGTCGTAGGAGGTGAGCGTGATCGGGGCGGTGAGGATCCCCGCCATCGCCCCGACCGCGGCCGAGAGCCCGAAGGCGAGCAGCAGCACGTGACGCACCCGGATGCCGACGAGCTCGGCGGCGAGCCGGTTGTGCGAGGCGGCGAGCATCGCCTTGCCGGCGAGCGTGCGGCCGAAGAACCAGCCGAGCGCGGTGACGATCGCGATCGTCACGCCGATCACCCACAGGCTCTGCGGCAGGATCGTCGCGCCGAGCACCGCGATCGGTGCATCGCCGGTGAACGGCTGAGCGCGTGGAAGTTCTTGTCCCAGACGAGCTGCGCCAGCCCGCGCAGGAAGATCGAGGCGCCGATGGTGATGATGATCAGCGTGACCACCGAGGCGCCGCGCGCGCGCTCGATCGCGAGCTTCTCGAGCGCGAGCCCGACCGCCGCGGCGACGAGCACGGCGAGCGCGATCGCGAGCGGCAGCGGCACGCCGCCGTCGACCAGCGAGACCGTGGTCATGCCGCCGATCATCACGAACTCGCCCTGGGCGAAGTTGATGACGTGGCTCGCGTTGTAGATGATCGAGAAGCCGAGCGCGACCAGCGCGTAGATCGCGCCGATCGTCACGCCAGTGAGCAGGTACTGGGTGAGCTGCGCGCCCATCGGAGCGGGGCGCGCGGCCCGGACGGGGGCCGCGCGCCTCTGGTGGGGGTGGGGATGCGGCGCGCGGCTACTTGACGAGCGCCCAGTCGCCGTTCTTGACCTCGAGCATGCGGAAGGCGGTGAGGTCGAGGCCCATGTGGTCGGCCGGCGACATGTTCACGACGCCGGCGGTGCCCATGAAGCCCTTGATGCCCTCGAGCGCGTCGCGCACCTTGGCCTTGTCGGTCGTGCCGGCGCGCTTCATCGCCTCGACCACCAGCATCAGGCCGTCGTAGGCGTGGCCGCCGAAGGTCGACACATCCTGCTTGAAGCGCTCCTCGTAGGCGCGCTTGTATCCGACCACCACCTTCTTCTGCGGGTCGGCGTCGGGCAGGGTCTCGGCGACGAGCAGCGCCGCCGCGGGCAGCCGCACGCCCTCGGCCGCCGGACCGGCAAGCTTGATGAACTCCTTCGAGGCGACGCCGTGCGACTGGTACAGCGGCACGGTGAGGCCGATCTGGCGGAAGTTCTTGGTGACGATCGCCGGACCCTGGCCGAAGCCGGCGTTCAGCACCGCCTGCACGCCGGCGGTGTTCTTGATCTTGGTGAGCTGGGCGGTCATGTCGGTGTCGCCGCCGCCGTAGGTCTCGTCGGCGAGGACCTCGATCTTGTAGTTCGGCGCCACCTTCAGGCACTGGCCGCGCATCGACTTGTCGAAGCCGCCCGAGCCCGAGATCAGCGCGATTTTCGAGATCTTTCGCGCCTGCATGTCGACGAAGATCTTCTCGCACGCCATGCGGTCGGTGTGCGGCGTCTTGAACACCCACTTCTTCACCGGCTCGATGATCACCACCGCACCGGCGAGTGAGACGAACGGCACGCCGGCCTGCTCGACCAGCGGCACCACCGCCATGGTCTCGCCGGTGGTGCTGCCGCCGACGATCGCGTCGACCGCATCCTGCTCGATCAGGCGCTTGGCGAAGGTGCGCGCCTTCTCGGCGTCGCCGCCGGAGTCGTAGGAGACGAGCTGGAGCTTGCGCCCGAGCACGCCGCCCGCGGCGTTGATGCGCTCGACGTAGAGCTCGAGGGTCTTCTGCTCGGGGTCGCCGAGGAAGGCCGCCGGGCCGGTGACTGACAGGAACGCGCCGATCTTGATGGGCGCCTGGGCCATCGCGGCGGCGGCGCCGAAGGCGAGGCTCGCGGCGAGCGCGGCGCGCGTGAAATGCTTCAGTGTGAACGTGGACATCGTGCAATATCCTCCAAGAGTCCTGCGGGACGACGGGGAAGGCGGCGGCTTTGCGGGCGCGTGGCAACCGACGGCACGCGCGCGGCCGCCCGAGCCGTCAATCTATGCGCACCCGCTGGCTCCGGACTTTGATCTGGGTTGGATTTCCCGCGCCCGCGGCCTGCCGCCCCGCTGCGCGGGCGCCGTGCGGACGCGGCCGACGCGTTTCCCGCACCCTGTTAGACTCGCGCCTCGGTCCGGAACGAGGGGAGCCCCGATGCGAGTTTTTCTGGTGCACGTGCGGGACCCCAGTTCTACGCCATCCCGGATGCGAGGCGCGCCAAGAACGGCCGCCTGCGCGTGATGGGGTTTCCGCCGATCGGCATCATGTCGCTCTCGTCGGTGCTCAAGCGCGCCGGGCACGAGGTGGTGATGTTCGACCAGGCGAACCCGGAGACGCCGAACGAGATCATCATCGAGGAGATCCGGCGCCAGCGGCCGGCGCTCGTCGGTCTGAGCTTCCTCTCGACCACCAGCTATCCGTACGCGAAGCTGCTCGCGCGCCAGATCCGGGCCGCCGATGCGAACGTCAAGCTCGCTTTCGGCGGGGTCTTCGCGTCGCTCAACGCGCAGCTCGTCAAGCTGCAGGTGCCCGAAGTCGACTTCGTGTGCCGCGGCGACGGCGAGCAGCTCATCCTCGACCTCGTCGAGCGCCTGGACGATCCGGCCGCGGTCGCCGGCGTGACCTGGCAGGAAAGGGGCGGCCGGCTGCGTCACAACGTGAACCGGCCGCTCGACCGCGACCTCGACCAGTGGCCGTTTCCGGACCGCGAAAGCCTCGCGCTCGACTTCGTCGAGTCGATGCCGCTCGACGTGCCGGCGGTGCTCTCGCTCGAGCGCTTCACGACGATGCAGACCTCGCGCGGCTGCCCGTGGCCGTGCGTGTTCTGCGACATCCCGGTGTTCAACGAGGGCAAGTGGCGCTCGCGCAGCCCCGAGCACGTGATCGCAGAGATGAGGCAGCTGCAGGCCGACGGCTACGGCGCCGTGTACTTCGTCGACGATCACTTCCTGCTCCAGCCCAAGCGCATCCAGGCGATCTGCAAGGGCATCGGCGACAACGACATCCGCATCCAGTGGGGCTGCGAGGGCCGCGTCGACTCGACCTGCATGGAGCTCTTCCCGGCGATGGCGAAGGCGCACTGCCGTACGCTCATGTTCGGGCTGGAGAGCGGCAGCCAGCGGGTGCTCGACCGCCTCAACAAGGAGCAGACCCTGGAGGAGGCGGAGCGCGCGGTCACCAAGGCGAAGGACTCGGGCATCCAGATCGTGCACGGGTTCTTCGTGGTCGGCTGCCCGGACGAGACCGAGGCGGACATGCGCGAGACGTTCCGCTTCGCCTCGCGCCTGCGTATCGACACGTTCGGTTTCAACCGCCTGTGCGTCTACCGCGGCACGCCGCTCTGGCAGGAGTACGTGCGCCGCGGCCTGGTGGACGACGCAGCCGACTGGTACAAGTACTTCAAGTGCTCGTCGATCGACCCGACCGTGCTGCCGGGCGAGACGATCCACCGCATCCGGCAGGAGGGGCTGCGCAAGCTGATCGTATACAAGCTCGCGCGCTACCCGGTCCAGGCGTTCAAGCTGCTGTACCGGTTCTTCCGCCACATGCCGGCGGGCGACGTGCTGCGCCTGCTCTCGAAGCCGTTCCTCGGACCCAAGGGCGGCATGACGAACGCGGAAGTCGTCTCGCGCGCGGTCGAGCACGCCGAGCTCAAGAGCGACGCGGCCTGGCTCACGCAGGTCTCCGACGAGGCGCTCGAGCACGCGATGCACGAGTCGCGCGCCGAGCGCGCGCGCATCCAGGCGGCGGCCGAAGCCGAGCGCCGGGCCGCGTAGCCGCTACGCCGGCACGCGCCGGAACGGCACGTGCTCGGGCGCGGTGGAGCCGCCCGAGACGATGAACCGCATCGCCTCCTCGAGGGTCCAGTCGGTGGGCACCACGTCCTCGACCGGGACGATCTCGGTGTAGCCCGAGGTCGGGTTGGGCGAGGTGGGCACGTACACGACCGCGAGCTCGCGGCCGGTGGCCGGATCGGCCACCGTGCGCATCACGAGCGCCACGGCGAGCATCTCCTTGCAGGGGAACCCGATCAGCACCACGCGCTGCGCGCCGTCGGGCTTGGCGTGGAACGCGCCGACCAGCTTCTTGGTCGCGCCGTAGATCGCCTTGACGAGCGGGATGCGGTCGAGCAGGCCCTCGAGCGACTCGAGCAGCTTGCGCCCGAGCACGCGCGTGGTGGCCCAGCCGAGGACATAAAGCGCCAGCAGCATGCTGACGATCGCAAGGGACCATTCGAACCACGGGTCGAGCAGCATCTCGTAGGCGCCCGGCCACACGCGATCGAGCACCGGCGCGAGCGCGATCACCCACGGCCGGCCGAGCTGGGAGAGCTGGGTCAGCAGGAAGTTGAACACCACCCAGGTGATCCACAGCGGCAGCAGCGCGACCACACCGGCGATCGGGATACCGCTGCGCGTGCGGGAAGAACCATCGATTCGGTTCGCGAGCCATCACTGACCTCCTTGACTCCGGCTGCCCGGCTATGCGGTGGCGAGGCGAAGCACCGCGCGCCGCAGCAGCCAGACCGCGATCGACACGTTGAGCAGGTTCCAGGCGATGCCGTTCACGAACGCCGCCTGGTACGAGCCGGTGAGATCGAAGATCGCGCCCGACATCCAGCCGCCGAGCGCCATGCCGAACAGCGTTGCCATGATCACCGTGCCGACACGGCGCCCGGCCTCGCGCGGCGGGAAGTACTCGCGCACGATGATCGCGTAGGAGGGCACGATGCCGCCCTGCGACAGGCCGAACAGCCCGGCGATCACGTAGAGCGAGATCAGCCCGTCGAACGGCAGGAACAGCGTGAGCGCGATGCCCTGCAGCACCGAGCCGAGCAGCAGCGTGCGCACGCCGCCGATCCGGTCGCAGATCCAACCCGAGATGAGCCGGCTGACGATGCCGAGGCCGAGCATGAGCGAGAGCATCTCGGCGCCGCGCGCCGCGCCGTAACCGAGGTCGCCGCAGTACGCGACGATGTGCACCTGCGGCATCGACATCGCTACGCAGCACGCCACGCCGGCGATGACGAGCAGCGTCTGCAGCTGTCCGGGCGTGAGGCCGAGCGAGTGCGGCGAGGGCGCCGCGGCGCGCGTCGCACCGACCGCGACCTCCAGGACCGGCGGGCGGCGCCTGAGCACCAGGGCGAGCGGCAGCATCGTCGCGATGCAGAAGAACCCGATGCCGAGGTAGGTCGCGCGCCAGCCGCCGGCCTCGATGAAGTGCTGCACGACTGGCGGCCACACGGTGCCGGCGAAGTAGTTGCCGCTCGCGCAGATGGCGACCGCGATGCCGCGCCGGCGGCCGAACCAGAACGAGGTGTCGGCGACGAGCGGCGCGAAAGTGGCCGAGCTGCCGACGCCGATCAGCAGGCCCTGGGCGAGCGCGAAGAGCGCGAGGTTGGCTGCCGCCCAGGCCGCGATGAAGCCGACCCCGAGCGCGATCGAGCCGACGATCACCGGGACGATCACGCCGAAGCGGTCCGAAAGCCGCCCCATCAGGATGCCGCCCAGGCCGAACCCGACCATCGTCAGCGTGTAGGGCAGCGATGCGCCGGCGCGCGCCACGCCGAACTCGGCCTGCACCGCCGGCAGCACAACGACCACCGACCACATGCCGACGCCGCCGATCGTGCTCAGCACGAGCGAAGCGGCGAGACGGGTCCAGGCGTAGGTGGATTCGACCGACACGAAAAGCGTGCGGTGGTCAGCGGGCAGTGAGCTTGAACAGTCGCCAGGTCGTGGTCAACCGCGTCGTCCCGGGGCGCGCTCGTCGCGCACTCCTCGGCCCGCTGCCCCCTGTCCAGCGTCCACATTCACCGTCCGTTGAACCAGTCGAGGATCTGTACGCCGTCCCAGAACACGACTCCGGGGCGGCCGCGCAGCTCGGCGAACGTGCGCTCGACGTGGCGGAAGCGGTGCGGCACGCCCGAGAGATACGGATGGCATGCGATCGCCATGATCTTGGGCCGCGCGGCGCTCTCCTCGTACAGGCACTCGAAGTGGTCCATCGTGCGCGCGTGGAAGATATCCGAGGTGTGGTGCTGCAGCGCCATCAGCACGATGTCGTGCAGCTCGAAGTTGTACGGCAGCGCGACCACCGGCTTCGAGGTCGTCTTCAGCCGCACCGGCTCGTCGTCGAGCACCCAGTCGCCGATGTACTCGATGCCGGCCTCGGCCAGGTAGTCGATCGTGTCGAACGTCTGCGTGAGCCCGGGCCCGAACCAGCCGCGCGGGCGCTGGCCGGAGAACTTCGCGATGATCTCGACCGAGCGCCCGATCACCTCGCGCTGGTTCTCGAGCTTGTGCATCGGAATCTGCTCGTAGCTGTGCGCGTTCAGCTCCCAGCCGCTCTCGAGGCACGCCTCGACGAGGCGCGGATAGGCCTCGCAGGTCTTCGCGTTCAGCGTCACCGTCGGCCGGATGCCGAGGCGCTCGTACATGCGCCGCAGCCGCCAGAAGCCGACGCGGTTGCCGTACTCGTGCCAGGTCCAGTTCGGCAGGTCGGGGATCATCGGCTGGCCCTGCGGCGGCGAGATCACCATCCGCGCCATCGGGCGCGCAAGGTCCCACTCCTCGAGCGCGAGCACCGGCCAGACGACCACCCGGGCATCGCCGGGGAGCTTGAGCGGCGCCCGGCCTTCGATCGGAGAGTACGGCAGTCGCTCGTGCGGAAGCATCGACGGTTCCTCCTCGCGTGTCGCGCGCACCGCGCGCGGGAGCGCGCGAGCCAGAGCGCAATGCTACTCGACCGGGCGCGAACGGGCAGCCGCCGCGCGGGTGGAGCAAGTACACTCTGCCCCTTTCGGCTGCGCCGGGCGCACGATGCGCGAGCACGACGACGAGAACCGCGTGGCCGGCGCGGTGACGCAGGGTGGAGGCGGCGCGGGCCTCGGGCGCGCGCTGATGATCCTGCTCACCGTGCTCGTCTTCGCCACCGCCGGCACGATCCATTTCCAGACGCCGATGCTCGCCGAGTTCGGGCGCGTGTTCGCGGCCGAGCCGGTAGCCGTGGCGTGGGTGCCGGCGCTCTCCTTCGGCGGATTCCTCGCCGGCAGCCTGTTCCTGGTGCCGCTCGGCGATCGCTTCGACAAGCGCACGATCGTCTTCGCCAAGCTCACCGGGCTGGTCTGCGCGATGGCCGCGATGGCGGCCGCGCCGACGCTCGCGGCGCTCGCCGCCGCGAGCTTTGTCGCCGGCCTGTGCGCGAGCATATCGCAGGACGCCATCGCGCTCACCGCCGAGCTCGCCGCGCCGGGCGAGCGCGGCGCGGCGATCGGCACGCTGCTCTCGGGCCTGTTCGTCGGGATTCTGTTCGCGCGGCTCGTCGGCGGCTTCGTCGCCGCCGAGCTCGGCTGGCGCTGGATGTACGTGATCTCGGCTGCGATGCTCGTCGCGGCAGCGGCGCCGCTCGCCACGCGAATGCCGCACGCGCCGGCGCGGACGCAGCTCCCCTACGCTGCGCTCATGGGCTCGCTCGTGCGCATGCTGCGCACGCGCGCGGACCTGCAGCAGGCCTCCGCGGTCCAGTTCCTGCTCGGGATCTGCTACGGCGGGTTCTGGGCGACCCTCGCTCCGATGATGACGACACTGCACGGCGTCGGGCCGGCGGCCGTCGGGCTGGTCGGTGTCCCGGGCGCGGCGGGAGTGCTCGTCGCGCGCGCGGCAGGCCGGTGGACGGACCGCCGTGGCGTCGGGCCAGTGGTGACCATCGGCATCCTCCTCGTCATGGCGGCGTACGTCGTATTTGGCCTCGCCGGGCTCTTCGTCGCCGCGGTGGCGATCGGCGCCGCGCTGCAGGACTGCGGCCTGCGCGCCGCGATGGTGGCGAACCAGGCGCTGATCACGGGCACCGACCCCGAGGCGCGCAGCCGCTCCAACACGGTGTTCGCGGTGCACGTCTGGGGCGGCAACGCGACCGGCGCGTTGATCGCGAGCACGGCCTGGGCGGTTGCCGGCTGGTCCGGCGTCGTGGCGAGCGGCCCGCGGCGTCGCTCGCCGCGCTCGCGGTGCATCGATTCCTCGGTACGCGCGGCCGGCCGCGCTGACGCGTTGCAGCATGCGCGGTAACGCGCCTGCTTTAGCACAGATCAAACGCGCCGCGCGACCGAGGTTGACGCGGCGCGCCGCGGGTGCCTGAATGAAGCGTGGCTTCAACCGCATTGCGGGAGGTGCCCATGGATCCGCTGGTCTTTCTCGTGTTGGTCGGCGCGGGGGCTCACCATCTTCGCGTTCGCCCGCGGCATCGCCTCGATGGCCCACGGCGGCACCGAGGACCGGCGCGACAGCCACCGGCTGATGTTCCAGCGCGTCGGCTGGCAGGCGCTCACGCTGCTGCTCCTGATCGTGCTCGGCGTGCTGGCTCAGCTTCGCCAGGCGCTTACGCGCGCGCTGGGGACGAAAGTTGCGCGCGGCGGCGCTCAGAGGTCGCGCTCGACGACCACGGGCGGCTGCGGCCGCTCGTTGACGGTCAGCCGGAACACGTCGGGCCGCGCATAGTGCCCGACGACGTCGAAGTCGTACTTGCCGCGCGCGATCTCGGCGGGGTCGATGTCGGCAGTGAGGATCGTCTCGCCGTCGTAGTGCGGTCCGGCGAGGAGCGCGCCGAGCGGGCTCACGATGCAGCTGCCGCCCTCCGAGATCACCGTGTCCGGGTCGTCGCCGTGCACCGCGCGGTAGTCGGACGGGAAGTCGCGGCGGCGGGTGAACTGGTTGCAAGAGAACACGAAGCAGCGGCCCTCCAGCGCGACGTGCTGCATGGTCGGGACCCAGGTCTTGCGGCCATCGGCCGTGGGCGCGCACCAGAGCTGGATACCCTTGGCGTACATCGCCGCTGCGCAGCAGCGGCATGTAGTTCTCCCAGCAGATCACCGCGCCGAGCCGCCCGAGCGGCGTGTCGAACACCGGCAGGGTGGAGCCGTCGCCGAAACCCCACACCAGCCGCTCCATGGCGGTCGGCATCAGCTTGCGGTGCTTGCCGAGGTAGCGCCCGTCCGGGGCGAAGAAGAGCACGGTGCAGTAGAGCGTGCCGATCTCGCGCTCGATCACGCCGACCACGAGATGGAGCCGGTTCTCGCGCGCGGCGCGCGCGAGGAAATCGACCGCCGGACCGGGGACGTCCACCGCGGAATCGAAGTAGCGGCGGAAGTCCTCGCGGCCTTCGCGCGTGCGCATGCCGACCCGCGCGCCGAAGTCGAGGCCCTTCGGGTAGGCGGACACGAACGCCTCGGGAAAGACCGCAAGCCGCGCGCCGCGGCGCGCGGCGTCGGCGGCGAGATCGGCGAGCTTGGCGAGCGTGCGCTCGCGCTCGAATGCGACCGGTGCCGCCTGCACCACTGCCGCGGTGAACGGCTCGGCCACCGGTCAGCCCGCCGCGGCGGCGGTGCGGCCGGGAATTCCGGGACCTTTGAAGAAGAGCAGCACCAGGCGCGCGCCGCGGTCGGCCCGGATCGAGTGCCGTGCGCCCGCGGGCACGAACACGCTGGTGCCCGTGCGGGCGGCGATCTCCGCGTCGGCGACCACGATCGTGCCCGCGCCCTCGACCACGTAGAAGATCTCGTCCTGCCGCGGATGCTGGTGCGTCACGGTGTCCTGGCCGGGTTCGTAGCACACGAGCTCAGACACGATCTCGTTCGAGAGGAAGAGCTGCTTGCGCACGCGCTTCTCGTCCGAGTACTCGACGAGCTCGCTCACCTCGGCGATCTTCATAGGCCCCACTCCTGTCCCTGGCGTACGTCGCGACTGGCGCATTTTCGGCACATCGCTCCGGGCCGCAATTGATCCGTGCTAAACCCCGCGCCCCGCGACGGCAGAGCGCCTCGGCGCCCCGCCGGTGAAACGGGGCCGACACGGACAGACGCTATCATGGATGGATGGCCGATCGCCGGGAATTCTTGCGTGCGCTCGCTGCGCTCGGCGCCGGCGGCGCGCTCGGCGCCTGTGCCGGGCCCGCGCCGCGCATGCACTTCGCGAGCGATCCGTTCCGGCTCGGCGTCGCGTCCGGCTATCCCACGCCGGACGGGGTGGTGCTCTGGAGCCGGCTCGCCGCCGATCCGCTCGCGCCGCACGGCGGGCTCGATCCGGTGCGCGTGCCGGTGCGCTGGACGGTGGCGCGCGACGAGGCGCTGCGCGAGATCGTCGCCTCCGGCACCGTCGAGGCGACGCCCGAATGGGCGCATTCGGTTCACGTCGAGGTGCGCGGCCTCGAGCCCGCGCGGTGGTACTGGTACCGCTTCGCTGCCGGCGACGCCGAGAGCCCGGTCGGCCGCACGCGCACGGCGCCCGCGGCCGGCGCTGCGGCCGCGCCGCTGCGATTCGCCTTCGCGTCGTGCCAGCAGTACGAGCAGGGGTATTACGGCGCCTGGCGGCACGTCGCCGCGGACGCGCCCGACCTCGTCGCCTTCCTCGGCGACTACATCTACGAGAGCTCGTGGGGGCGCGACCACGTGCGTGCGCACGGCGCCGGCGAGCCCTATACGCTCGCCGATTACCGCGTGCGCTACGGCCTCTACAAGAGCGACGCCGATCTGCAGGCCGGGCATGCCGCCTGCCCCTGGATCGTCACCTGGGATGATCACGAGGTCGACAACGACTACGCAAACGATCGGCCAGAGGACGGGATGCCGCGCGCGGCGTTCCTCGCGCGGCGCGCGGCGGCGTACCGCGCCTACTACGAGCACATGCCGCTGCCCGCGCGCATGCGCCCGGACGGCCCGTCGATGCGCATCTACACGACGCTCGATTGGGGCGCGCTCGCGCGCTTCTACGTGCTCGACGGCCGCCAGTACCGCTCGCCCCAGGCCTGCCCGCGGCGCGGCCGCAGCGGGGGCGGCAACACGCTCGACGTGACCCTGTGCCGCGAGCTCCTCGACGCGCGCCGCTCGATGCTCGGCGCGGCGCAGGAGCTGCGGCTCGCCGCCGCGCTCGCGCATTCGCAGGCGCGCTGGAACGTGCTCGCGCAGCAGACGCCGATCGCGCAGCTCGACCAGAAGCCCGGCCCCGGGCGGCGCGCGTGGACCGACGGGTGGGACGGCTACCCGGGGGCGCGCCGGCGGCTGCTCGACGAGTTCGCCGCGCATCGCGTCGCCAACCCGCTCGCGCTCGGCGGCGACGTGCACATGTTCGGCGCCGCCGACCTGAAGGCGGACTTCGACGATCCGGCCGCACCGGTGGTCGCAAGCGAGCTCGTGTGCACGTCGATCACGTCGCAGGCGCGTCCGCAGGAGCGCCTGCTCGAGTTCCTGCCCGACAATCCGCACATCAAGTTCGTCGACAGCCGCCACCGCGGCTACGTACGCGTCGAGGTCGCGCCGGGACTGCTGCGGGCGGAGCTGCGTGCGATGGAGACCGTGCGCGAGCGCGCGGCCGCCTGCAGCACGCTCGCGACCTTCGCCATCGAGGACGGCCGCCCCGGACCGCAGCGCGCGTAGCGGCGCGCCCGTCCCACTCCTCTACTCGCGCGCGAGCGCCGCGGGCGAGATCAGCACGCCGAACTGCTCGCACCAGATGACGACGCTCGGGTAGCGCGCGAGATCGACACCGGCCGGGACCGGGTAGTTCTGGCTGCCCTTGAACGCACGCAGCCGGCCGAGGTCGACGAACATCGTGCGCGCGACGTCGGTCGAGGGCGTGACCTTCGCCTCGGGCACGAGGTACACGTGGTACTTCGGTCCGGGCCCGACCTCGAAGTCGGCCTCGAGGTGCAGCAGGTCTGCGTACACCGTCACGCCGCCTTTGCCGTAGTGGATCGGGTCAGACGGGTTCGCGTGGACGAACGCCCCTTTGGCCACCACCTTGCGCCCGGCCGGGTTCTCCACCGTGTCGGTGCCGACGATGTCGGCGAGAAAGATATGCGGGTAGACGAACAAGCCGACGGCAAACCCTGCTGCGGCGCCCAACAGGCCGCCGACGATGAAAGTGAGGATGTACTTCGCCATGCGTATCGCGCCTCGCGGTCGCACCCGGACGCCACCCCGGTGCGAACACCGGACAGCGCGGATTGGAGCACATCCCACAGGTACGGGGAAACCGTGATGTGAATCAAAGCCGCGCCGGCTGCCACTATACAGAATGAGAAGTGTTCTCATTCGTGAAGCCGATGAAAAAAAATGAACTCATTCAATAAACTGCGGCTGCCGGCAATCGCCGGGCTCGTTGCCGCGCTGGTGGGACACCCCCTCGTCGCTGCGGAGGAGGGCGGGGCGCTGCCGGAGCGGCCGCTGCTCGGCGACATCACCGCACACGCCCGTCCGCTGCCGTACCCCATCCCGCGACCGTTCGCCGAGGGGGAGGCACCAGTCTTCAATCCGCACCGGCAGGACCGCGTCCTGCGCGACACCGGCGCGGCCGCCAGCGTCGCCGAGTCGCAGCGTGCGTTCAAGGTCGGCGGCGGGTACGGCGGGGCGGGCGATGCATGGGAGGCGGTCGGGCTCGGTACGCTCGCGCTCGATGCCGGCATGCTGCGGGCCGCCGTCGCGCGGCGCGCGATCGACGACTATCGCGACGGCGACGGGCGCACGACGCGCTTCGGGTACGACCGCGACACCGCGCAGCTCGGGCTCGCCTGGTTCCCCGCCGCCGGGCGGACGCTGCGCGCGAACGCGCTCTACGACGACATCGCCGATCTCGCGCTGCCGCTCGCCACCCCGACCGTCCGCAACGGCGTGCCGCTCATCGTGGGCTCCGGCGCCGATCCGCTGATGACGCGCCGCATCGCGGCGCGGTTCGGCTACGACGACACCACCGGCATCGCCGGCACCGCGCGCGTGCATCTTCGCGGCGGCGCGGTTGCGCTCGACCGCCGCGCGGACAACTTCACGCTGCGTCCCGCGCCGCCGGCGAACCGCGTGCAGAACCGGATGAGCGCGGACGTGTGGGATGCGGCCGGCTGGGCGGACTTCGCGCGCGGCTGGGGTGCGTTCCGGCTCGGCGCCGACGCGCTCGCCGACCGCCGCGACGGCGTGCGCCGCGGCGGCCCCAACGTCAACAACCTCGCGCAGATCACCGGCTTTCAGTCGCCCGGGTTCGAGTCGACGCGCTTCGGCGTGTTCGGCGAGGTCGCGACGGCGCCGTGGGCGGGCGCGACGCTCGCCGGCGCGCTGCGCTGGGAAACCCGGCGCGCGCGCATCGAACGCGCCGACCAGACGTTCGCCCTGCCCGGATTTGCGGGCACGCCGCGCACGCTCTACGCGAGCTACTACGGCGCCGGGCTGGATCTCGCGCCGCGCCACAGCGCCCCGAGCGCCAAGCTCGAGCTGAAGCAGGCGATCGGCCCGGGGACCGAAGCGCACGTCTCGGTCGCGCGCCAGGCCCGGTTCCCGGAGTTCTTCGAGCTCTACTTCGCGCTGCCATCGTCGCCGCCGACGAACGTCCCGGCGGGTACGTCGAGCCGCCAGGTGGGCAACCCCGGGCTCGAGACCGAAATGCATCACCGCCTGGAAGCCGGCGTCGTCGCCGCCGGTGCAGACTGGGTCGACTGGCGCCGCGTGCGCGGCAGCGCGGCCGAGCGGTTCGCCGCGCGCGCGTGGCGCGCGTCGTTCACCGCGTACGTGGACCGCGTGGACGATTTCGCCTCGCGCGACCGCGCGCGCGCTCAGGCGGGCGTGCTGCGCGCCGACAACGCGACCGTCTGGCGCAACGTCGATGCGCTGCTCGCCGGCGCCGAGGCGGAGTTGCAGTGGAACCTCACGCGCCACTTCTCGCTGCGGGCCGGCGTCTGGTGGCGCTGGGGCGAGAACACGACCGAGGACCGGCCGCTCTACGGCATCGCGCCGCTCGAAGGGGCGCTCGTCGCCGACTGGCACGACCGGCTCGGAACGGTCGGCACGTGGAATGCGGGCGCCAAGCTGCGCGGGGTCGCGCGCAAGTCGCGCGCCGACGACAACCCGGCGCTCGGCAGCGGCTACGACCCCGTCGACGTCGACGGATATGCCCTCCTCGACCTGTACGCCGCCCTCCAGCTCTCGGACCGCGTGGCGGTGAGCGTCGGGCTCGACAACGTCCTCGACCGCACCTACGCGGACTTCAACGCATTCACCACGACCGACGAGACCGCACGGCTGCTCGCCAACGGACCGGGCCGCTTCGCCTGGATCCGCATCGTCGCCAACTTCTGAATCCTCGGAGATCGCCATGACTACACGCCGCGAGTTTCTTGCCGCCGCCGCCGCCGCGGCGCTGCTCGGCCGCGCGCGCCCTGCCGCCGCCGCCCCCGCGCCGCTTCCGGAGCTCGTGCTGCACGGGCCGCCCGCCGGCCCGTCGATCATCGCCGCGCAAGCGGTCGAGAGCGGCGCGCTCGCCGCGGTCGCGGAGCGCGTATCGTTCCGCGTCTGGAAGACGCCCGACGAGATGCGCGCCGGCTTCGCCTCCGGGAAGTGGGCGGCATCGATCGTGCCCACCTACGCGGCCGCCAACCTGTACAACCGCGGCCTGGCCGTGCGCCTGGTGAACGTGATGACCGAAGGGCTGCTCTACGTGATCGCCACCAATCCCGCCCTCACCTCGCTCGCCGCGCTGCGCGGCCGCGCGCTCGTGCTGCCGTTCAAGAACGACATGCCCGACCACGTGCTGCACAAGCTCGCCGCGGCCGGCGGGTTGACGCTCGGTGGCGACATCGCCGTGGAGTACGCCGGCACGCCGGTCGAGGCGATCCAGCTCCTGCTCGCCGGGCGGGGCGACGCCGCGCTCGTGCCCGAACCGGCCGCAACGGCGGCGGTGGTCCGCGGCATGCGGGCGGGCAAGAAGGTGCATCGCGCGATCGACGTGCAGAAGGCGTGGGCGGAGGCCTTCGGCGGCCCGGCCGCGATCCCGCAGGCGGGACTCGCGGTCTCGCAGGGCTTCGCGAGCGCGGCGGGCGAGCGTCTCGCCGTATTGCACGCGGCGCTCGTGGACGCGGCCGTGTGGGTGAACGCCAACCCCGCGAGCGCGGCGCGCGTGGCGGTGGCATATCTTGATCTCCCGGCGCCGGTGCTCGAGCGCTCGATCCCGTTCAGCAATCTGCGCGTCACCGCCGCCACCGAGCGCAAGCCTGCGCTAGACGCGTTCTTCGGGATGCTCGCGGAGCGCAGCCCCGCGATCGTCGGCGGCAAGCTTCCGGATGCCGGGCTCTACGCGCTGTGATCGTGCGCGCCCTGGGCCGGCTCGGCCGCTACGCCTGGTCCGGCTGGGCCGGCCTCACGGGCCTGTGCTGCATCGCGGCAGCTTGGCAGGCCGGCCACGAGGCGTACGGCAGCTTCATCCTGCCGGCGCCGCTCGACACCGCGCGCGCGCTCGCCGCGCTCGCCGCCTCGCCCGAGTTCCTGCGGACCGCGACCGAGACCACCGGGCGCGCGCTCGCGGGCTTCACGCTCGCCGCGGTCGGCGGCAGCCTGATCGGGGTGCTCGCCGGCTACTCCCACGCCGCGATCCGCGCGGTGAAGCCGATCCTCACGGTCGTCCTCGGCGTGCCGCCGATCGCCTGGATCGTGCTCGCGCTGATCTGGTTCGGCTCGGGCGGCGGCACTGCCATTGCGACGGTGCTGATCGCGGCGCTGCCGATCGCGTTCGCCGGCGCGGCCGAGGGCGTGGCGACGCGCGACCGCGCGCTCGACGCGATGGCGCGCGCGTTCGGCGCCGGGCCGCTGCGCCGGTTCCGCTCGGTCGTGCTGCCGCACCTCGTGTCGCATCTGTTTCCGGCTTGGACGACGACGCTCGGCACGTCGTTCAAGGTGGCGGTGATGGCCGAGCTCCTGTCGAACGCGGGCGGCATCGGCGGCGCGCTCGCCGTCGCGCGAGCGAATCTCGACGTTGCCGACGCGATGGCCTGGGTGGTGCTCGTCGTCGGGCTGCTGCTCGCCTTCGAGTACGGCGTGCTGCACCCGGTGCGCGAGGAGCTCGAGCGCTGGCGCGCCGCCGGCGTGCCGTGGGGCGTCAAGCGATGAGGCTTGCGCTCGAGCGCGTCGGCCATGCCTTTCTGGGCCGCACCGTGCTCGACGACGTCTCGCTCGCGCTCGACGCGCACGAGACGGTGGCGATCGTCGGCCCGTCCGGCTGCGGCAAGACCACGCTGCTCGCGATCGCCGCCGGGCTGTTCGACCCGCTGAGCGGAGGCGTGCGTCGCGCCTACGCGCGCCACGCCGCGGTCTTCCAGGAACCGCGCCTGCTGCCGTGGCGCACCGCACGCGAGAACATCGGCTACGGCCTGGAGGTGCGCGGCGTGCGCCGGCGCGCGCGGCACGCGATCGCCGAGCGCCTGGCCGAGGCGGTCGCGCTCGCGCCCGAGGACCTGGACAAGTTTCCGGTGGAGCTCTCCGGCGGGATGCGCCAGCGCGTGGCGTTCGCTCGCGCGCTCGCGATCGATCCGGAGGTCGTGTTCTTCGACGAGCCGTTCACCGCGCTCGATGTCGGCCTGCGCCGCGCGCTCCAGGACCTCGTGATCGGCAGCGCGCGCGAGCGCGGCTACGCCGCGCTCTTCGTCACCCACGACCTGCTCGAGGCGGTGCGCGTCGCGCATCGCGTGATCGTGATGGCGCACCGGGGCGGCCGGCTCGCCGGGATGCGCACCGTCGCCGACGCTCCCGGCTGGCGCGACGAGCGCACGATCTGGCAGACCGCCGAGGCATGGCGCACCGGCGATCCGCTCTTCGCGCACGTCTTCGGCGTCGAGGAGCGCGCGTGAGCCAGGCGGCGCTCGGGCGCGCCGGCGCGGTCCACGGCGCGCTGCGCGCGCTGACGGTCGAAGGCTTGCGCCTGTTCTTCCCGCTCGGCGCGCTCTACGCGATGCTGATGCCGCTCGTCTGGGTCGCGGTCTACCGCTTTGAGCTACCGCTCGCGCGCGCGATTCCCGCCACCCAGTGGCACGCGCACGAGATGGTGTTCGGCGTGCTCTGCGCCGTGCTCGCGGGATTCCTCACCTCGGCGGTGCCCGAGTGGACCGACACCGCGCGGCGGCGCGGCCGCGCGCTCGGCCTGCTCGCGGCGCTGTGGCTGCCCGGCCGCCTGATCGGCCTCCTCGGCGCCGACGCGCTCGTCGTGCCGGCATTGCTGACCGACGCAGCGTTCCTCGGCCTGCTGCTGTGGTATGCGGCGGAGCCGATGATCGCCAAGCGCTCCGCGCGCCACGTCTCGCTGCCCGCCTGGCTCGCAGTGCTGCTCGCCTGCGAGATCGCGGTGCGCATCGGGTGGCTCGCGGGCGACTGGGCGATCGCCGCGCGCGCGCTCCATGCCGCCGTGTGCGCGTTCGTGGTGCTCTTCGCGCTCGCGCTCGGCCGCATCAACGTGGCGGTGCTCAACCTCGCGCTCGACCCCTCGGGCGAGACGACGCCGTATCGTCCGCATCCCGGCCGGCAGAACCTCGCCGCGGGCATGGTGGCGCTCTACATCGTCGCGGCGACGTTCGCACCGCAGTCCGCGGTAGCGGCGTGGCTGGCGCTCGCCGCGGCGGCCGCGTTTCTCGATCGTCTCGCGGAGTGGTTCGTCGGCCGCGCGGCGCTCGCGGCGCACGTCCTCGCGCTTGCGGCGGCCAATGCGCTCGCCGCGGCCGGCTTCGCCGCGATCGGTCTCGCCGGGCTCGGCGCGCCGATCGGACTCGCCGCCGGCATGCACGTGCTCACCGTCGGCGCGCTCGGCCTCGCGGTGCTGAGCGTGTTCAGCATCGCCGGGTTGCGCCACACCGGGCGCACGCTCGTGCTGCCCTGGCAGGCGCGCGCGGCGCTCGCGCTTGTGATGCTCGCCGCCGCGGCGCGCGTCGTGCCTGGGTTGTTCGGTCTGGCGAGCGCAACGGGGAGTCACTACCTCCTCGCCGCGCTCGCTTGGAGCGTCGCCTTCGCCGTGTGGCTGCACGGCTACCTGCCGTACTTTCTCGCCCCCGCGGCGCCGGCGCGCGACCGGTGCTGACGCGGCGCGATACGCCGCGTCCGGGCCGTCTCGCCGGGTCGCTCTTCTCGGCGGCCCAGAGCACCTTCGCACCGCCGGCCGCGCAAAAAGGGGTACGATGGGCGGTGCGGCGGGGAATCGCGCGCGCCGCAACGTGACTGTCCCGGCCCGTTCATCCTTCGATCCTTCGCTGCCATGGCCGAATCGACCGAATGGGCGTTTCCCGAGCGGGTGCAGCCCAAGCCCGAGGACTTCAAGTTCGATCTCGACCGCGTACTCGACGCCGCGGTGATGCTGCACGTCGAGGTGCCGGAGGACGCATTCACCGCGTCGATCCTCGGCACCGAGCGTGCCGGCAACGGGGTCGTCATCCGCGAGGACGGGCTGGTGCTGACGATCGGCTACCTGATCACCGAGGCGGCGACGATCTGGCTGACGACCAACAGCGGCTCGGTCGTCGCCGGACATCCGCTCGCCTACGACCAGACCACCGGATTCGGCCTGGTGCAGCCGCTCGGTCGGCTCGGCGTGCCCGCGCTCGTGCGCGGCTCGTGCGCGTTGCGCGCGGTCGGCGACGAGGTGCTTGTCATCGGACACGGCGGGCGCGCGCACTCGCTCAAGGCCACGGTGATCGCGAAGCGGGAGTTCGCCGGCTACTGGGAGTACGTGCTCGACGAGGCGTTCTTCACCGCGCCGCCGCACCCGCAGTGGGGCGGCGCCGGCTTGGTCGGCGCCGACGGCAAGCTGATCGGCATCGGCTCGCTCTTCGTGCAGGAGTCGGTCGGCGGCGAGACGGTCCAGGGCAATATGTTCGTGCCGATCGACCTGCTCGAGCCGATCCTCGCCGACATGCTCGCGCTCGGACGGCCGGCCGGCGCGCCGCGGCCATGGCTCGGCATGTACACCACCGACGACCGGGGCAAGCTCGTCGTCGGCGGCATCGCGAAGGGCGGCCCGGCGGCGCGCGCCGGCGTGCGGGTCGGCGACATGGTGCTCGAAGTTGGCGGCCGGCGCGTCAACCAGCTCGCCGACCTTTTCCGCAGCGTGTGGCGCCTCGGCGAGGCCGGCGTCGAAGTCCCGCTCACCCTCGCGCGCGAGGGCTCGCTCGTGGCGCGCGCGTGCGCTCGGCCGACCGCAACGATTTCCTGAAGAAGCCGCAGGTGCACTGAAGCGTCGCTGCCGCGCACGCGAATCGGCCGCCGCGCTTGACAGCTCCGCCGGCTTGCCCGAATACTCGACTCTCCTCCCGGCGATCGGGCTCACCCTCCTTGCAAGACGCGATCCATGGCCGACAATCGAGACCACAGGGTTGTCTACGTTTCACATCCTGCAAGCGGCCTTGCACGGTCCAACTTTCCGATAGTGTGCCACGTAGCCGGTGGACGGATCGTCCGCTCGCTGCCGTTCCGCGTTCCCGAAGACGTCGCGCTCTACGAGATCAAGACCTCGCGCGGGGTCTTCACGCGGCCCCGCAAGGAAGTGCAGATGCCGCTCGCCTACGCCTGGAAGCGGCGCATCCACTCCGGAGCGAGGATCGACTATCCCCTGCTGCGCAACGATTGGCGCCCCGGCAATCCGAACCCGGCGACGCGCGGCAGCAGCGGCTACTCGCGCATCAGCTGGGAGCGCGCGCTCGACATCGTCGTCGGCGAGCTGCGCCGGGTCCGCGAGCAGTACGGCTCGATGGAGCCGGTGCTGGTGCAGGCCGACGGCCACGGGCAGAGCGGATACCTCCAGTCGATGCATTTCTGGGGGCACTATCTCTTCGACATGATCCACGAGCGCCTCGGCTGGGGCTGGTGGACCCAGCAGGTGCGCAACCCGGACAGCTGGGAAGGCTATTACTGGGGCGCCAAGCACGTCTGGGGCTTCGACGAGACCCTCGGCGAGCCGCCGCAGGACGCGGTGTGGGACGACGTGCTCGAGCACGCCGAGATGGTCGTTTTCTCGGGCAACGACCCCGAGGCGACCGGCCTCGGCATGTCGGGCTCGATCGCGGTCGAGATGCCGAAGTGGCTGAAGCGGGCGGGCATCAAGATCGTAGCGATCTCGCCGAACCTCACCTACGCCGCTGCGGTGCACGCGGACAAGTGGATTCCGATCCGCCCCAACACCGATTCGGCGCTGTACCTCGCGCTCGCGCACACGTGGATCGTAGAGGGGCGCTACGACAAGGAGTATGTCGCTACCCACACGGTCGGCTTCGAGGAGTTCCGGCGCCACGTGCTGGGCGAGGACGACGGGCTTGCGAAGACGCCGGCGTGGGCGCAGTCCGTCACCGGCGTGCCTGCCTCCACGATTCGGGCGCTCGCCCGCGAGTGGGCGGGCAAGCGGACGAGCCTGTCAGTCTACTTCGGCGGGGCGAAGATCCGCGGCACCCTCGCGCATCTCACCGGGCGGCTGGAAGCCTACGCGCTCGCGATGCAGGGCATCGGCCGCCCCGGACGGCAGTTCCTGCGCACCGGCGCGCCGTCCTTCTACAAGCGCTCGCTCGCGCAGGTGCCGCGCCATCCCGACGTGGACAGGCGCGGCATCGCCATGAATCCCATGATCGAGTACGCGATCGGCAAGGGACCGAAGTCGCCGCTGTTCATCCCACGGACTCTCGCGACCGAGGCGCTCCTGGGGCGCGCGATCGAATGGCGCGGGACGTCCGCCGCGCTGGCGAAGACCGAGGACCAGTTCAATCGCTATCGCTTCCCGCCGACCGACGGTCACCCCGGCATCCGGGTGGTGTGGAACGAAAACGGCAGCCAGCCGGGCAGCTGGGGCCACGGCCTGCGGTGGCTGGAGGCGCTGCGCAGTCCGCGGATCGAGTTCGTCGTCGGGATCCATCCGTGGTTCGAAAACGATATCCCGTTCTCGGACCTGATCCTGCCCGCGCAGACGCACTACGAGCACGAGGACCTGATCGCGGTGCAGCGGAGTGAAATCCTGGCGATGTTCTACCAGGAGCGCGCGATCGAGCCGGTCGGCGAGTCGAAGAGCGACTACGAGATCCACCGCATGATCGGGCGGCGGCTCGGGTTGGACGACGTGTTCCCGCCCGCCGACGAGTGGCTGCGCAAGGCGTACGAGCAGACGCTGGCGTCGACCAAGCTCGGCATCACGTGGGCGCAATTCAAGGAGCGCAAGTCGGTCGTCTACGACTGCCCGACGTGGGACGAATGGGTGGAGATCAAGCGCGCGCACGGTTACGGGCCGCACGATGGCGGGCTGCACTGGTTCTGGACGCAGGGCGGCGGCCTGGAGACGCCTTCGGGGAAGATCGAGTTCGTGTCTTCCCGTATCGCGGCGCTCGACGCCGACAATGCCGAACGGCCGCCGCTCGCGACGTGGATGACGCACGGCGAGCTGGCGGGCTCGCCGAAGTCGCAGGCGTATCCCCTGACGGTGATGTCGAATCATCCGAAGTACCGGTTCCACGTGCAGGGCGACGACATCGACTGGATCCGCGAGATCAGCAAGGTTCGCGGGCCGGACGGCTACCTGTACGAGCCATGCTGGATCCACCCCCACGACGCCGCGAGCCGTGGCATCGCAAACGGCGACGTCGTCGTGGTGCACAACGAGCGCGGCGCGGTGCTCGTCGGCGCCGTGGTGACCGAGCGGATCATCCCCGGCGCGCTCAGCATCGAGCACGGTGCCGTCATCGATCTCGCGACGCTGCATGGACGCGTCGTCGACCGGGGCGGATGCATCAACCTGATCGCGCCCTCGCCGCAGGAGAAATACGCGGCCGGCGGGGGAGATCAAGGTGCCGGAGATGAACGTGAGCGGCTATCTGGTGGAGGCGGTCGGGGTCGACGTGTCGGAGATCGTCGCCGGCGCCGGGGTGCCGCGCGGTACGGCGGCTCCGGCCGAGGCCCCGGCCCGGCGCGAGAAAGCGACCGAGCCGGCGGCAAGATGAGCCGCAAGACCTTCCTCGTCGACGCCGGGCGGTGCACTGGGTGCAGCCTGTGCGTCGTCGCGTGCAAGGACGAGCACGTCGGCGCCGGTCATGCGCCCTGGACCGGGCCGCAGCCCGACACCGGGCACTTCTGGATCGACGTCCGCGGAATCGAGCGCGGCCGGATTCCGCGGGTGCGGATGACGCACCTGCCGGTCATGTGCCAGCACTGCGCGAACGCTGCTTGCGTCAAGGCCTGTCCCGAGCAGGCGATCAAGCGGCGCGACGACGCTCTGGTGTGGATCGATTCCGCGGTCTGCACCGGCTGCGGGCTCTGCCGCGAGGCGTGTCCCTACGGCGTCGTCTACATGAACGCCGAGCTCGGCGTCGCGCAGAAGTGCACGGGCTGCGCGCACCTCGTCGACGAGGGCTCCCTGCCGCGGTGCGTGGATATCTGCCCGCACGAGGCGATCGTGTTCGCCGACGATGCGGACGAGGTCGTGCGCGAAGCCAGGCGCGCCGATGCGCTCGAGGTCTACTGTCCCGAGTACCGCGCCGAGCCGAGGGTGCTGTGGAAGGGCTGCCGCGGCCATGGATCGCGGGCACCGTGATCGACGCAGCGAGTGACGAGGTGCTCGCCGACGCTGCGATCACCGCGCTCGATCTCGTCGACGACGCGTCGGTCACCGTGCGCTCGGACGCGTTCGGCGACTTCTGGGTGCGGGGGATGGCGCCGGACCGCAAGTACCGGGTCGCGATCGGCAAGGCAGGCTACGAGGCGTTTCTGGCGATCGTGACGACGACCGGCGACCAGGACCTCGGCTGCGTCGAGCTGAAGCGGACGCGCTAGAGTGCCCCGAGTCAGAGATCCGTCGACGAGAAACCGCACGGTTCGCCGCCAGGCGTCGTTCCGCTCCTTGCCAAGACGGCCAGTCCTGGCGGCGTCGCGCGCCTCGCCTGACGACGAACCGTGCGGTTTTTCGCATGCCTCTGGTCGCGTCCGCGCCTAGTCGAGCGCCTTGCTCTCGATGAACGTGTTCGACGGACTTCTGACTCCGGACACTCTAGGAAAGCTTTGCAGAAGATAGTCATTCCCGCGGAATCCAGGACGAGCGCGATCGACGACTCGCTGGATCCCCGCTTTCGCGGGGATGACCTGGTCGGAGCTGCGCTAGGCGCTCACTCGACCGGCCAGCGCAGCTTGACGATCCGTTTCATGTCGAGCCGTCCGGCGATGCGCAGCGCGGCCGCGCGCACCTCGCGCAGGATCTCGTCCTGGTCGATCCGGGTCGGGCGTCCGTCGCGCACCACCTGCTCGCCGGCGACGAACACGTGCTTCACCGTGTTGCCGGTGGCGCTGTAGACGAGGTTCGAGACCGGGTTGTAGAGCGGCTGCCATTCGGGCACGTTCGCGTCGAACAGCACGAGATCGGCTTCCTTGCCGGTCTCGACCGACCCGATCCGGTCCGCGAGCCCGGCGCCGCGGGCGCCGTTGACGGTCGCCATTTCGAGCGCGTGCTCGGGCGGCATCACGCGCGGGTTGATGCGGACCTCCTTGTAGCCGCACGCGCAGTAGCGCATCTCCTGGACCATGTCGACCGAGCCGGAGCAGGCGTGATCGGAGCCGAGGCTGACGTTGACGCCGAGCGCCATCAGCTCGGGCAGCATGCCGACGGCGATGTTGCCGTAGCCGTTGTGCAGCGAGGACGAGGGCGCGCACACGAGCGTCGGCCTGCGCCTGGCGAGCAGCGCGACCTCGTGCGGCTCGAGCCAGCCGGAATGGACCAGCAGCATGCGCTCGTCGAGGACGCCGAGCGACTCGAGGCGCTCGATCTCCGGCTTGCCGTGCTGCGCGACGCTCGAGTCGTGGGTGCTGTAGGAGAAGCACGCGTGCGTCTGCAGCGTGGCGCCGTGTTTCTCCGCGATGCGCTTCAGGCCGAAGATGAGCTCGTCGGAGGCGTTGTTCAGGCCGCGGAACGAGGCGCTGGCCGCGAGCCGCCCGCCGTGCGCGCCGTGGTAGCGCGCGAAGAGCTCCTCGGTGCGCTCCAGGCAGTGCGCGGTGGTCTCGATCATGCTCTCCGGCAGCAGGCCCATGACCGACTTGGTCTTGTCGAAGCTCGAGCGCGCGATCACCATGCGCATGCCGCTCGCGGCGATCGCCTTCACGGTCGCGTCGGGGTGATAGTTACCCGGATCGGTGAAGCAGGTGACGCCGTGGCGCAGCAGCTCGATCGCGGCGAGCGAGGCGCTGACGTAGACGTCCTCGCCGGTCATCGCGCCTTCGTAGGGATACATGTGGTCGAACAGGAACGACTGGGCGTTCGCCTCGTCGGCCAGCCCGCGCGACATCTGGAACGAGGAGTGCAGGTGGTTGTCGACCAGCCCCGGCGTCGCCACCATGCCGCTGCCGTCCAGCGTCCGGTCGGCGCGCCAGGTGCGCCCCAGCTCGTCCGACTTGCCGACGGCGGCGAACTTCCCGTCCTTCACCGCAATCGCGGCGTCGCGGATGACGCGGCGCTTCGCATCGACGGTGATCAGCCAGTCGATGCCATGCAACAGGAGGTCGGCCTGGCGCGCGACGCTGCTCATCGTCCGCCCCGCGCGGGCCGGCCGCGGCTGCTCACTTGTTGTCCCCGACGTAATTCAGCTTGTCGCGGCACTTGAGCTCGATCAGGACGTTCTCCTCTGCGGACTCCTCGCACAGCATCGACCGGTGCGTGATCCCCTTCGGGATGACGATCATCTCACCCTCCCGCAGGACCACCGTGCCCATTTCGGTCTCCCACCGCAGCGCACCGCGCACGCAAATGATGACCTCGTGGTAGTCGACGTTGCGGTGCCAGAACCCCATGTCCTCCTTCGAGCGCTTGGAGACGTCGATCTTGATCGGCGCCGAGTCGAACAGCCGCAGCGGCGAGCCGTCCGCCTTGTTGTAGTTCGACGGCTGGAACTTCGGGTCGAAGATGCTCAGGTAGTGAAACAGCTCCTTCGCCTTCAGCACCCCCAGGTTCTCCACCGGATTGGCGTTCACCGCGAGCTCGACGTTAGTCCCGTCGATCGTGACGACTTCGCGCAGCGGGGCCTTCGGCAGCGACATGATCTCTCCTCGTGGAAATCGGACGGCCGGGAACGGGAAACCCGGGCGCGACCTGGTCCCGAGTCCACCGATTCTAGCCGGATCCGGCGCCGCCCCTGGCAATCCAGATCACGCGCGGGCGACGGCGGCGACTCCGGCGCCGAGGCGGCGTGCGCGGGGTTCTGGGGGGCGCCGCAAGGGTCGGCGCGGCGTGCGTGGCATGCACTCTCGCCAGCCGCGAATTTTTGGCGCAAGCTTGCGCCTTGCGACGCTCCGGCGCCGCCCGCGGGGCGGGCGGCGCGATCCACAAGCCCGTCACGATCGCCGACCACATGAGCTCGAGCGAGGAACGCGAAGTTGTTTCGGCGCCTGCGAAGACGCAGGCGCCCGCCGGACGCGACGCCGGCGCGGCGAGCGGGCCGCCGATCGGCGCGACGCCGGCCGCGCAGTCCACGCGGCGCCGGGCCGGGCTCGGCTTTGCAAAGCGGGCACGCGCGACGCGCATCTTGGGTCTCGCGTTCGGGTTCCTCGCAGTCGGCGCGGTGCTGTTTCAGGACGGTGCACACCCGCTCGTCTGGGCGGCCCTTGTCGCGAACGCGTTCGTCTGGCCGCATGCGGCTTACGCGCTCGCGGCGCGCAGCGCGCAACCGTACCGCGCGGAGGTCCGCAACATGCTGGTGGATTCCGCGATGGGTGGAATCTGGATCGCGCTGACGGGCTTCAACCTGCTGCCGAGCGCGCTGCTCGCGGCGATGCTCTCGATGGACAAACTGAGCGTCGGCGGCGTGCGGCTGCTCGCCCGCGGGACGGCGGTGCTCGGCGCGTCGTGCCTGGTCGCGGCGGCGTTTACCGGCTTCGCGTTCCGGCCGGCCGCCACGATGCTCACCATCGTCGCGTGCCTGCCGCTGCTCTTCGCCTACCCGCTTGCAGTGGGCGCGGCCACCTATCGCCTGTCGCGCAGCATCCGCGACCAGAACCGCGCCCTCGCCGAGCGCAGCCGTATCGACGGCCTGTCGGGGGTGCTGACCCGCGGCCACTGGGAGGATGTCGTCGCGAATGAGTTCCAGCGGTTCTGCCGTACGGGCCACCCGGTCTCGCTGCTGATGATCGACATCGATCATTTCAGGCAGATCAACGACCGCCACGGCAATCCGGCCGGCGACCAGGTGATCCGCAACGTCGCGGCGCTGCTGCGCGAGACGCTGCGCAGCCCGGACACCGTCGGCCGCTACGGCGGCGGGGAATTCGGCATCGTACTGCCGGACACCGACGCGGAGGGCGCCTTCGTGATCGCCGAGCGCATCCGCGAGCGGGTCGCGGACACGCCACTCGCGCGCGAGGGCAACATCCGCGGCACCGTGAGCATCGGGATCGCCGAGGCCGACGTGGCGCTGTCGGACACCGGCGAGTGGATCGTCCGCGCGGACCGCGCGCTGTATCGCGCCAAGGCGCTCGGCCGCAACCGCACCGTGCGCACCGACGCCCCGTCGTCGTGACGGGGCGGAGCCCGGAAGCGGACGCGCGGCGGACCGGACGCAGCGCGAGGGGCGGACCGGCCCGCCCCTCGCGCGAGCGTTACTGCGGCCTGATTCCGGCCGCCTTGATGACCTTGTGCATGTCCGCGATCTCGTCGCGGACGAACTTCCGGAAGTCGGCGGGCGTCATGTGCATCGTGTCGTAGCCGAGCTTCGCGAGCTGCGCTTTCACGTCCGGCGAGGCGAGCGCACGGTTTATGTCGGCGTTGATCTTCTCCACGATCGGGGCGGGCGTTCCGGCCGGGGCCCATACGCCGAACCAGAGCGCGAAGTCCGCTCCCGTGACGCCGGCCTCGGACACCGTCGGAACGTCGGGCAGCTGGCTCGAGCGCTTGCTGCTCGACACCGCGAGCGCCCGCAGCCGGCCGCCGCGCAGGGTGGACAGTGTCGGCCCGATCGGCGAAAAGTAGCAATCGCTGCGGCCGGCGATGAGGTCCTTCAGCACTTCAGGCGTGCCCTTGTAGGGGATCTGCACGACCCGGATGCCGGTCGCCGTGATGAACTTCTCGGTGTTGAGGTGCGTCCCGCTGCCGATGCCGGCGTGGGCGAAGTTGATGCTGTCGGGCTTGGCTCTCGCCGCGGCGAGGAACTCGCCGAGCGTCTTGTAGGGCGAGTCCGTCGGCACGACGAACACGTTCGGCGCGCTCGAGAGCGGCGCGACGTCGGCGAAGTCCTTGTCGGTGTCGTACGGCAGCTTGGCGTACGTCGCCGGGTTGATGGCGTGCGCGTTGGAGTTGACGAGCAGCGTGTAGCCGTCCGGCGCCGCGCGCGCCACCGCTGCGCTCCCGATCGAGCCGCCGGCGCCCCCCGGTTCTCGACGACGACCTGCTGGCCCCAGAATTCGGTCAGCTTGGCGGCCGTCGCGCGAGCGACGATGTCGGTCGCGCTGCCGGCGGTAAACGCGACGATCATCTGCACGGGCTTGGTCGGATAGGCCTGCGCCAGCGCCTGTACCGAGTGCGCCGCCAGGATTGCGACGACGAACTGCATCCAACGCTTCATGGTTGCTCCTCTTCATGACGGGGGTTGGCGCCACCCGGTGGCGTGATGTCTAGAAGCCATCTCAGAATCGCGGCCGTGCTTCTTCGTCAACCGAGGTCGTACCAACAAGGGGCGATTCCTCGTAAATCCCCTCTATCGCGGTTGCATTCTCATCTTGAGATACGTTCTAGTTAGTGCTGCCGGCACGCAGACGCATCGTCGCTCGCGCGAAGAGCAACGGTCGTAGTGTAGCCCAGTGCGCGTCGGCTGCGGGCACGAGCAGCGTGCGCTGCATGCCGGAGACGGGGCGCCGCCGACGCGCCGATCGTCGCCGCCCGGGCGATCTTCCGGGGTGATGCCGTGGGCGCCGTGGCGCGGCGCCGCAGCCCTGGCGCGCGCTGGACGCCGCGTTGCATCGGCGGGCATCTGGACACCGCGCGCGCCGCGCTACTGGAACGGCTCGGCGCGCCGGAGAAGCCCCTCCAGGCCAGGCTCGCCGGGGTTCCTCGGCTTGCCGGGATGGATGATCGCGACCTGGCAGCTCTCGGCAGCCTCGACCAGCTGGCGATACGTGCCCGCGTTCGGATCGACGATCCGCGCTTGCTTGTTCTCGTCGTAGGCAAACATCCGGTTGTTGACCTGGATGCACTCGTCGCAGCTCGAGCAGCGCGCCGTCTCGATGTAGGGATCCCCGGCCGGGCGCTCCGTCGCGGGCGCAGCGGTTTCGGGCGCGGCGGGCGGCGCCTCCATCGCGCTCGGTGCCTGCGCCGCAGCCGGCGGCTGCGCGTCGCGCACGCCGGCCCGAGCGGCGTCGCGCTCGCGCCGCGCGCCGAGCGCCCGCAGGCTGCGCCAGAAGTCGCGGCAGCGGCGCGTTTCGCGCACCAGCCGCTCGTCGACCATCACCTTGTGCAGGCGGTTCGCGTCGTCGACCATCAGCAGGCAGGGCAGCTTCTCCGGCAGGTCCTTCGCCTGCCGGTCGAGGCATTGCGCGAGCGGCGCGAGCGGCGCGCCCCAGTGCGCGCGCGGCACGCGCTCAAAGTGGTTCGCGTAGCGCCGGTCGCAGGCGACGAAGTCGGCCAGCGTGAAGGCCACCTCCTCGCTCACGCCCTGGTGTTCGGCGTCCTCGTAGTCGAGGCGGTGGACCGGCCAATCGCGCGCCTCCTGCGGGTTGCCGGCGAGCGAGAACTGCGCCGCACGATCCGGTCCCGCCACCGGCTCGAAGGCGAATGCCGGAAACGCGCGCGATTCCATCGCCGCGGCGGCGTAGAGGTACGGCGGCACGCCGTCGGCGTGCGCACAGGCGCCCGAGAACACGCTCACCAGCGCCGGGCCCGAGTACTCCATCGCCAGCTGCAGACGCTCGCCGGCACGCACGAGGTGCGAGGCCGCCGCCTGCAGCACGAAGACCTCGTTCATGCCCATCGCCATGCTGGTGAGCTGGCGCGCGTGCGCGCCGAACGCGACCTGGCCGGTGCCGGCGAGCGTCTCCTCCAGGATGTCGTCGGACTGCACCAGGACCTTCACCGGCAGCGCGCCGGCGAGGAGTTCCATCAGCGCGTCGTGGCCGCGTGCGCGTAGCGCGCGCGCGTCGACGCACACCAAGTAGTGTGGAAAGAGCTCGAGGGCACGCAGGTCGGGCGCGGCGCCGAGGATCCGCTCGAAAAGCGCGTCGTGCCGCGGCTCGCTGTACTCGCCCTCGATCTCGAGCCGCGCCACTGCGACGGCGCGCGCGAGCTTCGCCATCTCCGGCAGGCGCTCGCGGAACGCGGCGAGCGCGTCGGCGCAGTCAGCGAAGCGGAAGGCGTACGGCTCGACACCGCTCGCCGGGAAGAAGCGCTGCGCCGCCAGCACGGCGAGCGTCGCCTCGATCCGCTGGCGCCGGCTCGACGACAGCGCGCCCCGTTCGGGCAGGCGCGCGAGCAGTTGCGCCATCGCCTCGAAGTCGAACGCATCGCGGTCCACAGTGCCCATCGCGGCGCGCAGGGCCTCGGGTGTGCGCGCGGCCGCCGAGCGCGCACGATCGGCCTGCAGGATCTCGCCGAGCTTGAGCACGAGCCGGTCGATCACGTCGCGAAAGGCGGCCGCCTTGCGTTGCTGGACCGATTGCCACAGGTGGGTGACGAGCCGCGCCGGCAGCGCGGCGTCGCACTCGACGAGCTCCGCGTCGATCGCGAGCGCGCGCCGCAGCCGATCGAGCATCTCGGCGGTCGGTGCGTCCGCGCCGCGCGCGAGCCGCCCGGCCGCCGCGTCGGCGAGCGTCGCGAGCGGCGCCGGCGTGCCGCGAGCGGCGAGCGTGCGCAGCTCGAGCTCGAGCGCGAGGGCGGGCGCTGCGTAGCGCGCCGGATCGTCCGCCGCCGCCGCGGCACGCTCCACCGCGCGCGCGACGAGTGCGCCGAGCGGCGCGAAGGCGGCCGGCGCGGCGGCTTCGCGCAGCAGCGCCACCGGGTAGTCGTAGCGCAGCCGGGCGAGGTCGCGGTAGCGCGCGAGCAGCGCCGGGCGCAGCCCGAGCGGTGGTGCGTCCGCTGCCTCCGCGAGGGCCTGCTTCTCGGTCAGGTAGAAGGCGATGTGCGAGCGGACTTCGGCGTGCATCGTCGCTGGGCGCCGCCTATTGCGGCCACACCGTGAACTTGTCGAGCTCGGCCTCGAGCCCGGCGCGCACGTAATCGACGGTGCGCAGGCGCGTGCCCAGCTGCAGATCCTCGTAGCAAGGCACGTCGGGGTTGCAGTACAGGATGCCGACCGGTATGAGGTCGGCGTCCGACGCGATCTCGCGCGCGCGGTCGAGGTTGGACGGATCGTGCTCGATCTGGTTCGGATAGGCGCGGGCGAGCTCCGGGCCGGGCCGCAGACCCTGCGCGTGCGCAAGCAGCAGGATGCGCTTCGGGTCGTGCAGCCACGGGTCCCACTGCTTGGGCAGCCACTCCGGGCAGCGCTGCACGATGCGCACGAACGAAAAGCCGCGATGGCGGTAGGCGGCCTTGACGATCTCGTAGAGCGACTCCGGGATCCAGTCGGCGGCCTGCGCGACGAACGACACGTTTTGCACGCCGAGCGTCACGGTGAGCGGCTGCAATGCCTCGAGGTAGGCGCCGCGCGGGGTGGTGTTGCTCTTCAGCCCGCGCGGCGAGGTGGGCGAGGCCTGCATCTTGGTGAGGCCGTAGATCTGGTTGTCGTGCAGGAACACGGTGATGTCCATGTTGTAGCGCACGGCGTGGATCCAGTGCGCGGCGCCGATGCTGCAGCAATCGCCGTCGCCGGTGTTCACGAATACGGTGAGGTCGGGCCGCGCCATGCGCACGCCCTCGGCGATCGGCAGCGCGCGGCCGTGGATGCCGTGGAAGCCGTAGGTGCGCATGTAGTGCGGGAAGCGGCTCGAGCAGCCGATCCCGGAGACGAACACCGTCTTCTCCGGGCGCAGGCCCTCGTCGCGGCACAGCCGCTGCACCGCGGCGAGGATCGCATGGTCGCCGCAGCCGGTGCACCAGCGCGGCACGCCGCTCTGGTACTCCTCGAGCGCGTGGCGCTCCTCGGCGAGCTGCAGCAGGCATTCGGTCGCGCTCAGTGTCATTTCCGTCGCTCCCCGGCCCGGCCGGCGAGCCGCGCGGCGAGCGCACGGCGCACCGCGCCGGGCTTGATCGGCTGGCCGCGCACCTCGCTCCAGCAATCGACGTCGACGAGGTAGCGCGCGCGCAGCAGCAGCGCGAGCGCCGCGTAGCGCCGGTTCGACTCGTCGACGAGCGCGTCCTCGGCGCGGTCGCTCCAATTGCCCTCGACGGTCATCACCCTGCCGAAGCGCTGCATGATCTCCTTGATACCGCCGGGCAGCGGCTGCAGGAAGCGCAGGTGCATCGAGGACACTCTGTGGCCCTCGGCGCGCAGCGCGCCGACCGCTTCCTCGATCGCGCCCTTGGTGCTGCCCCAGCCGACCACCAGCAGGTCGCCCTCCGGGTCGCCGAACACCGGCGGCGGCTTGAGCGTCCTTTGCAGCGCGGCGAGCTTCAAGCTGCGGTAGTGGATCCCCTCCTCGTTCAGGTCCGGGTCGTAGGCGACGCGCCCCTCGCGGTCGTGTGCGAGGCCGGTGAGCGTGTGCATGCCGCGCGGCTGGCCGGGTACGAACCGGCGGGCGAGCCCGGAGGCAAGGTCCCAGTCGTAGGGCTTCATGCCCTCGGGCACCGCACTCTGGTCCACCGGCGGCGCGAGCCACGCCTCGCTGAACTGCGGCCGCGGGAACGGCTGCTGCGAGGTGGCGAGGCTCGCGTCCGAGAGCACCACCACCACCATGTTGAAGGTCTCGGCGATCTTGCGCGCGGTGATGACCGAGTAGAAGCAGTCCTCGATCGTGCACGGCGCCATCACCACCTTCGGCGCGTCGCCGTGGCTGCCGAAGACCGCGGTCAGGAGGTCACCCTGCTCGACCTTGGTCGGCTGCCCGGTGCTCGGGCCGCCGCGCTGCACGTTGACCACCACCAGCGGGATCTCGCCCATCACCGCGAGCCCGATCGCCTCCTGCTTGAGCGAGTAGCCGGGTCCCGAGGTGATGGTGACCGCGCACTTGCCGGCGTAGGAGGCGCCGATCGCGAAGGCGCACGCCGCGATCTCGTCCTCGGCCTGGTGCACCACCCCGCCGACCTTGGCGAAGACATCGGACAGGTAGTGCGATGCCGAGGTCGCCGGCGTGATGGGATACATCGCGCAGATTTCCATCCCGGAGGCGAGGATGCCGAGCGCGAGCGCGGTGTTGCCGTTGACCACCACCTGCGGTGCGGTCGCGCGCACCGCCGGGATGCGGTACTTGAAGTCGAGATGCGCCTCGGCCCACGCGTGCCCCGCCTCGAGCAGCCGCACGTTCTGCGCCACCACCGCCGCGTCCTTCTTGCCGAAGATGAAGGCGATCTGGTCGCGCGCGAGCGCGAGCTCGAGGCTGTACAGATTGCACAGCATACCGAGGACGAACATGTTCTTGCCGCGCCGCGCCTCGGCGGCCACGGCACGGCACTCGCGCTCCATCGGGATCTCGATCACGCGGTAGCCCGCCGCGGCGAGCCGCACCACGGTCTCGCGGTAGGCCTCGGCGATCTTCGGGTCCGGATGCCTGCGCCACAGTCCCTCGAGCAGGATGGTGCAGCCGGGCTTGAGCTCGTTCGAGCGCAGCCGCCCGAGCAGCACCTGCTCGTTGAACCCCACCACCAGGTCGGCCTCGTCGCCGCCGTTGTCGACCCGGCGCGCGCCGATGCGGATGCGGTTGCCGCTCGCCCCGGCGACGCTGCGCGCGGGCGGCCGGATCTCGGCCGGGATGATCTCCACCGTCCAGACACCGTTGCCCATCCGCGCGGCGATCGCGCCGAACGCCTGGCCGCAGCGCTGCGCGCCCTCGCCCGAGTCAGCTCAGCACCTCGACGATGTGCTCGTCGAGGGTGGTGACGGTCTTCTGCGCGGTCTCCACGGCGTGCTCAGGCGAGGCGGATGCGCGCGAAGTTGCGCTCGCGCGCGTCGATGCCGAACAGGGTGCCGGCGGGCTCGCCGGCGAGGGCGGTCTCGTCGCGGAGGCCGAGCCAGGCCTTCATGCTGCGCGCGGCCTTGCGCCCGGCGCCCATCGCCTCGATCACGGTGGCCGCGCCGGTGACGATGTCGCCGCCGGCGAACACGCCCGCCATCGAGGTGGCGAGCCCGGCGTCGGTCTCGATGTAGCCGCGCTTATCGAGCCGCAGCTTCGAGGTCTGGCCGATGATCGGGTTGGCGTTGGTGCCGATTGCGTAGACGATCAGATCGGCCTCGAAGTCGAACTCGCTGCCTTCCACCGCGGCCGGGCGGCGCCGCCCCGAGTCGTCCGGCTCGCCGAGCGCCATGCGCGTGCAGCGCATGCCGCGCACGCCGCCCTTGCCGTCGTCGAGGATCGCCACCGGCGCAGTGAGCCAATGGAACTCGACTCCTTCCCCCTCGGCGTGATGCACCTCCTCGGCGCGCGCCGGGCATTCGGCGCGCGAGCGCCGGTAGACGCAGTACACCTTCTCGGCGCCGAGGCGCAGGCACACTCGCATCGCGTCCATGGCGGTGTTTCCGGCGCCGATCACCGCCACCCGGCGGCCGAGCGGCATCGGCGTGTCGTACTCGGGAAAGTCCTTCGCGCGCATCAGGTTGCAACGCGTGAGGAGCTCGTTCGCCGAGAGCACGCCGTTCAGCGAGTCGCCGGGAATGCCGAGCAGCGACGGAGTGCCCGCACCGGTGCCGATGAACACCGCGTGGAAGCCCATCTCGTCGATCATCTGCGGAATCGTGAACAGCCGCCCGACCAGCGTGTTGCACTCGAAGCGCACGCCGAGCCGGCGCAGGTTGTCGATCTCGGCGTCGATCACCTCGTTCGGCAGGCGGAAGTCCGGAATGCCGTAGCGCAGCACCCCGCCCGGTAGGTGGAACGCCTCGAACACCGTGACCTCGCAGCCCGCCTTCGCCATGTCCGCCGCGCAGGCCATCCCGGCCGGCCCGGAGCCGACGATGCCGATGCGAAAGCCGTTCGGCGCCACGCGCGGCGCGTTCAGCCAGCCCTCGGCGAGCGCGGCGTCGCCGACGAATCGCTCGAGCCGGCCGATGGCGACCGGCTCGAGCGATTCGCCGACCGTGCATACCGCTTCGCACTGGGTCTCCTGCGGACAGACGCGGCCGCAGATCGCCGGCAGGAAATTGGTCTCGGCGATGACGTCGTAGGCGCCGCGGTAGTCCTTGGCGCCGATGCGCGCGATGAAGGCGGGGATGTCGATGCCGACCGGGCAGCCGCGGATGCACGGCTCATCGGGGCAGAGCAGGCAGCGGTCGGCTTCGCGCAGCGCCTCGGCGACGCTGTAGCCGCAGGCGACCTCGGCGAAGTTGCGCGCGCGCTCGGCGCCCGGCTGCTCGCGCATCGGCGTGCGCGCCTGCGGGATGGTGCGGATGGTCTTCTTGCGCGCCATCGCCTCACCCGCCGCGCACTTCCTCGAACGGATCGGGCAGGGGCAGCGGCTCCTCGGCCGGGGGCTCCGGCGGGCGTTGCATGCGGCAGGTCTCGGACCAGCGCTCGGCCGCGGCGCGCTCCGCCACCGCGTGGCGCCGCAGCCGCGCCATGAGGTCGTCGAAATCGACCCGGTGGGCATCGAAGTCGGGCCCGTCGACGCAGGCGAAGCGCACCTCGCCGCCGATCTTGACGCGGCAGCCGCCGCACATCCCGGTGCCGTCGACCATGACCGGATTGAGGCTCACCACGGTCTTGATCCCGCGCGGGCGCGTCGCCTCGGCGCACGCGCGCATCATGACCGGCGGGCCGATCGCCACCACTTCGTCGACGTCGGCGTGCCGCTCGAGCGCGTGCCGGATGCCGTCGGTGACGAAGCCCTTGATGCCGGCCGAGCCGTCGTCGGTGCAGACGATGAGCTCGTTGCAGCAGGCGCGGAAGCGCTCCTCCCAGAACATCAGGCTGCGCGAGCGGAAGCCGACCACGCCGATCACGTAGGCGCCGCTCGCGCGGTGCGCGCGCGCCTGCGGGAAGATCGGGGCGACGCCGAGGCCGCCGCCGACGCACACCACCTTCTTCGCGCTGCCGATCGCGCTCGGCACGCCGAGCGGGCCGACCAGGCCGTAGAGCTCGGTGCCGACGTGGCAGTGCTGCTGCATCTGGCGGGTGGTCTTGCCCACCGCCTGCACCACCAGCGTGACGGTGCCCTTCGCGCGGTCGAAGTCGGCGAGCGTGAGCGGGATGCGCTCACCGCGCGCGTGCGCCATGACGATGACGAACTGGCCGGGCCGCGCGGCGCGCGCCATCATGGGATGGCGGATTTCGAGCAGATAAGTGACCTCCGAGAAATCCTCTCGGCTCACCACCTCGAAACGGGACCCGTCGTCGACGACCGCGCCCATCACCCAGCGCTCCTCGTGCCCGCGCAGCGCAACTCTAATACCCCGATCGGACGGCTTTATTGATCTGCGATAAAGGATTGCCGGCCGGCGCACCGCACGCCGCAGCACCGGCTCGCGAGCAATCCGGCGCCAATGTTTTTGCGTTGCAGCAACCGGTGCCGGTGACGGGGCGGCGCGGGGATGCACCCTGGGAGACGCACGCGATCCCGCGCCCGTCCCGGACCGCGTGGCGGCGTGCCGCGCCGCGATCCGGCCGAGGCCGGACGGCCATGCGGCATACAATGGGCCCGGCCCGATCCGGCCGCGCACCCGCGGCAGGATCGCCGCGCCCCCGACGCACCGACGATGATGCGCACCCGCACCGCCCGCATGCTCATGCGCTACAACGCGTGGGCGAACCGCACGATCTTCGACGGCGTCGCCGCCCTGCCTCCTGGGGAAGCGACCAAGGAACGGCCGAGCCTGTTCAAGTCGATGGTGAGGACGCTCAATCATCTCTACGTCGTCGACCTGATCTGGCAGGCGCACATCGAGGGCCGGCCGCACCACGTCCCGGCGCTGAACCACGTGGTGCACCCGGAGCTCGCGCCGCTCGACCGGGCGCAGCGCGAGATCGACCAGTGGTACATCGACTGGAGCGACCGGCTCGGCGACGCGGACCTCGACCGGCGCGTGCGCTTCGCGCTGCTGTCGGGCAACACCGGCGAGATGGCGGTGCGCGACATCGTCTTCCACCTGGTGAACCACACGAGCTATCACCGCGGTTTCGTCGCCGATCTCTTCTACCAGGTGCCGGCGGTGCCGCCGCTCACCGACCTGCCGATCTACCTGCGCGAGCACGGGGAGCCCGCATGAAGACCATCCACCTGTCGCAGCAGGACATGCGCAGGCGCGTCGCGCGCTACACCGAGCTCGCGCCGCTCGCGACGCAGACCGACGCCGCGGTGCCGCTCGCGGCCAGGGACCTGATGTACGCGCGCAAGCTCCTCTCGGTGATCGGTCTCGAGGACGCGGCGACGCCGATCTCGTCCGACGCGCCGATCAAGGGCGCCGCGGGCATGACCATGACGCTCGCGGTGTGCCCGCCGGGGCAGGGGCCGGAGCTGCACGCGCATCGGCGGACCTTCGAGACCTTCACGGTCCTGCGCGGACGCTTCGAGGTGCGCTGGAACGACGACGGCGCCGAGCGCCTCGAGCTCGGCGAGCTCGACACGATCTCGGTGCCGCCGGGCGTGTGCCGGGCGTTCCGCAACGTCGGCGACGCCGCGGGCATCCTGCAGGTGATCATCACCGGCGGCGTGCACGACATGCAGGACATCGACTTCGCGCGCCGGATCGCCGGGCAGCTCGAGGCGATCAGCCCCGGCGCGCGGGCCTACTTCGAGCGGGCGGGGTTCACATTCACCGCCGGTTGCGACGACTGAGGCGAGGCGCGCCGCGGACCTCCCGCGCCGGTGATCCGGACACGACGAGCGTGAGGCGCGAGGTCGCCGCGCGCGATGCGTCGGCGTGCGCCCGATGACGCCTGCCGAGTGGTTGTGGATCCCGGTAACCGTCTGGGCCGCGTTTGCGCAGACGCTGCGCAACGCCGCGCAGCGGCACCTGACCGACACGCTCGGCACGCTCGGTGCCACGCTCGTGCGTTTTCTGTACGGGCTGCCCTTCGCAGCGGCCTGGCTCGCCGCCGTGCAGGCCTTCGGCGGGTTGGCGCTGCCGGCCCCGAACGCCGGCTTTGTGGCGTGGGGGTGGTGGGCGCAACCGCACAGATCGTCGCCACGGCGCTGCTCCTGCGCGTCATGGCCGAGCGCAACTTCGCGCTCGGCGTCGCCTACTCGAAGACCGAGATCGTCCAGGTGGCGTTGTTCGGGGTCGCGTTCCTCGGCGACCCGGTGACCGGGGTGGCGGCGCTTGCCATCGCGTGCGGCACGCTCGGTGTGCTGCTGCTCTCGCCGGCCGATCGCGCGCGTCCCTGGCGCACGCTGGTGCGCGGCTGGACGGCGCGCCCGGCACTGCTCGGGCTCGCCTCCGGCGCGTGCTTCGCGCTATCGGGGGTCGGCTACCGCGGCGCCACGCTCGCGCTCGAGGCCCCGTTCTTGATGGCCGCTGCCGGCACGCTGCTCGTCGCGCAGGCGCTGCAGACGGCGCTGCTCGGCGGCTGGCTGCTCGTGCGCGATGCCGCGGTGGTGTGGCGCGTGCTCCGCGCGTGGCGCGCCTCGGTCTTCGCCGGGCTCATGGGCGCCGCCGCCTCGGCCGGCTGGCTCACCGCGATGGCGATCGAGCCGGTGGCGCACGTGCGCACGCTCGGGCTGATCGAGCTGCTGTTCAGCGCCGTCGTGTCGCGGCGCTTCTTCCGCGAGCGCATGAGCGCACTCGAGATCGCCGGCGTCGCGCTGCTCACGCTCGGCCTGGTGATCGTGACGTTCACGCGCTGAGCGCTCCGCCCGGAAGGAGGCCGTGGAAGAAACCGGGCCGCGGCCACGGCGAGCGCCGGAGCCCGGAACGCGGTTCCCGCGATCCGCAGTGACTTGCCGGATCCCCGCGCTCGCGGGGATGGCAGCCCTTCGTCGTCAGCGCTGCGCGCACCAGTTCTGCATCGCGCCGAGCCGCGCGTACTCCGCGGGCGAGTCGACGCGTCGCTGGCGCGCCTTGATCTCGTCGCGCACCGCCTCGAGGTACGGCGTGAGGGTCTGCTTGATCACCGAATCGATGTGCGCGTCGGCCTCGGTTGCCGAGCCGAAATAGAGGATGTTTTCGCCGAGCTCACGCGCGAGGTCGGCCTGCACCTGGATCGCGAACTCCTCCAGGTAGTCCTGATACACGGCGATGTGCTTCAGCTCGTGGTCCATGGTCGCGCGGAACGCGCACGAGCCCTCGGCGTGCTCGCGCGCGATGTACAGGCGCATCGGCTCGAAAGCGAGCCGCACCTCGACCGACGGCCGCATGCAGTAGCGGTCGTGGAAGCTCTGCTTGATGCCGTTCAAGTCGAGCCGCGCCTCGCTGCGCATCTCGGTCTCGACCAGGCCGAGGACGATCGTTCCGGCCGCGTGCGCGCCGCGCGCGGTCAGCTCGTCGATCGAGCGGCTGAAGTCGGCCGTGTAGCTCACCGGCGTGGTGACGACGCGCACCATGGTCGAGCCAAGGCGACGCTCGCACTGCGATTCGAAGGAGCCGAAGGCATCGCAGCCGGCGAGGAGCGCGAGCGCGCCAAGGAGCGCGAGGCGGGGGAGGAGCGAGTCGCGGCGCACGGCGCGGATTCTGGCACAGCGGACGGCGGGCTGGCGCGGCGCGGGTGCCGCGCGCGCGTCGCTGCGCTACCATCGGTGTTCGCGCATCCGGCGCGGGTTGCGGAGGGCAGGCAATGAGCACGCACGACAAGGTCGCCATCGTCACCGGGGCCGGCACCGGAATCGGGAAGGCGGCTGCCCTCGCGTTCCTGCAGGACGGGTATCGCGTCGCCCTCGCCGGGCGACGCAAGGCCCCCCTCGAGGCGGCGGTGCGCGAGGCGGGCACCGCCGCGAGCCGCGCGATCGTGGTGCCGACCGACGTCGGCAAGGCGTCCGAGGTGCGCGCACTGTTCGCGCGCACCGAAGAGACATTCGGGCGCCTGGACGTCCTCTTCAACAACGCTGGCGCCGGCGCGCCGCCGGTCCCGCTCGAGGACCTGACCGTCGAGCAGTGGCAGGCGGTCGTGGACGTGAACCTGACCGGCATGTTCCTGTGCATCCAGGAGGCCTTCAGGATCATGAAGCGCCAGTCGCCGCGCGGCGGGCGGATCATCAACAATGGCTCGATCTCGGCCCACGCCCCGCGGCCGAATTCGGCGCCCTACACCGCGACCAAGCATGCGGTCACCGGGCTCACCAAGTGCGCATCGCTCGATGGGCGCAAGCACGACATCGCCTGCGGGCAGATCGACATCGGCAACGCGGCGAGCGAGATGACCGCTCGCATGGCGGACGGCGTGCCGCAGGCCGACGGCTCGATGCGGCCCGAGCCGCGCATGGACCTCGCGCACGTCGCCTCGGCGGTGCTGTACATGGCGGGCCTGCCGCTCGACGCGAACGTGCAGTTCATGACCATCATGGCCACCAAGATGCCGTTCGTCGGGCGCGGCTGAGAACGCGTCCGGCGGGAGGCCAAGCGAGGCTGCGATCGAGATCCTCGGCATCGACGTCGGCGGCAGCGGGATCAAGGGCGCGCCGGTCGACACGCGTCGCGGGGCGCTGCTCGACGAGCGTTGCCGCATCGCGACGCCGCGGCCGGCGACGCCGGCGGCGGTCGCGCGCACCGTCGCGAAGATCGTGCAGCGCTTCGGCTGGCGCGGGCCGGTCGGATGCGCGGTGCCGGCGGTCGTGCAGAACGGGACGCTGCGTACCGCGGCGAACATCTCCGAACAATGGCTCGGCGTGGACGCGGCCGCGCTCCTCGGCGAGGCCACCGGTCGGCGGGTGGCGGTGCTGAACGACGCCGACGCCGCCGGCTACGCCGAGATGCACTTCGGCGCGGGCCGCGGGCAGACGGGGCTGGTGATCCTCGTGACGCTCGGCACCGGCATCGGCACCGCGCTCTTCATCAACGGCCACCTCGTTCCGAACACCGAGCTCGGGCACCTCGAGGTGCGAGGTCACGAGGCCGAGAAGTGGGCCGCCGAATGCGTGCGCAAGGCGCGCGACCTCTCGTGGAAGAAATGGGCGAAGCGGCTCGACGCCTACCTGCTGGAGCTGCACCGCTACTTCTGGCCCGACCTCTTCATCGTGGGCGGCGGCGTCAGCAAGAAGCACGCGAAGTTCCTGCCGCGTCTCACGCTGTCCGCGCGCATCGTGCCGGCGAAGCTGCGCAACGACGCCGGCATCCTCGGCGCGGCGCTCGCCTACGAGCACGCCGCGCGGCGCGCGCGACAGAAGCGCGCGCTCGGCTGACGGGCCCGGTGGTCGAGGCGCAGCGGCCGGCAGGAACCCGACCGCGGCGCCGTTGCCGAAGCGTTTCAGGAGGTGCCCACGATGACCGCAGCAGACGTCTCGGCGCTCGCGCGCCACCTGTTCGAGACGCACGGGCCGAAGGCCCTGGCGCAGGCCGCGCAAGAGGCGTCGTCCTTCGAGAAAGCGGGCGACAGCGCGCAAGCGAGGACATGGCGACAGGTGGAAGCCGTGCTGCGGGAGATGCGGGGCGCGCGCGAAAGCTAGCGCGGGCTTTCCGCGGGGCCTTGCTCGGACGGAGGGGTCGAAGGCCCCCTCAGCCCGCCCGCACCTCGCGCGCGAGCACCTTCTCGAGCGCCGCGGCCACCGCGAGCGTGCGACGGTCGGTGCCGCCGAGGCCGCACACCATCAGCCCGACCGGGGATCTCCGTGCGCGTGGCACGGCAGCGTCGCCGCGCAGCCGTCGAGGAAATTGACGAGGCCCGGGTTGCGCAGCAGCCGTAGGTTCCAGCGGAAGTAGTCGTCGTCGCTCGCGTCGGCCGCGGCGATGGTCGGCGCGACGCACGGCACGGTGGGCATGACGATCGCGTCGAAGGGCGCAGCCAGGGCGACGAGCTCGGCGACGAACGCCGTGCGCAGCCTGCCCAGCGCCACGAGCTCGGGCGCGGTCATCCGATCGCCCGCGCGGATGCGCTGGCCGACGCGCGGATCGTACTCGGCGATGCGGCCGAGCAACGGCCGGTGGATCTCGGCGGCCTCGACGCCGGCGAGGCCGCCGTAGCGGAAGTACTCGTCCTGGCGGTCGAATGCGGGCACAGCGAGCTCGCTCACGACCGCGCCCGCGCCCGAGAGCGCCGAGAGCGCCATGGCGAACGCGCGGCCGACGTGCCCGTCGAGCTCGTCGAGCGCGCTCGAGCGCGGCAGGAGCAGCCGCAGGCCGCGCGGCGGCAGCTCGGCGAGCCCGGCATCGGGCGCTGCGGCGAGCACGGCGTCGTACGCGGCGCAGCACGCGACGCTCGACGCGATCGGGCCGATCGAATCCAGCGTGTAGGAGAGCGGGAACGCGCCCTCGCGCGGCACCCGCCGCGCGGTGGGCTTGAAGCCGGTGATGCCGCACAGCGCGGCCGGAATGCGCACCGAGCCGCGCGTGTCGCTGCCGAGCCCCATCACGCACATGCCGTCGGCTTGCGCGACCGCGGCGCCGCACGAAGATCCGCCCGGGATGCGTCCGGCCGCGCGGTCCCAGGGATTGCGCGGCGTGCCGTAGTGCGGATTGAGCCCGACGCCGCCGAACGCGAACTCGACCATGTTGGTGCGGCCGACGATGATCGCGCCGGCCGCGCGCAGCCGCGCGACGGCCGGCGCGTCTGCCGCGGCGGGGGGCGCGTCGGCAAGCACGCGCGAGCCGGCGCGGGTCACGTCGCCGCCGACGTCGAACAGGTCCTTCACCGACACCGGCAGTCCGTCCACCGGCGAGCGCACGACGCCGGCGGCGCGCAGGCGATCGGCGAGGTCGGCCTCGGCGCGCGCCGTGTCCCCGTAGACCTTGAGGAAGGCGCGCGCGCCCTCGCCGGCCGGATCGGCGATGCGGGCGAGCGCGTCCTCGACCAGAGCGCGGCTGGTGGTGCGGCCGGCCGCGAGCTGCGTGGCGAGCGCGGCGACGGTCGTCATGGGGCCGATTCTAGCAGCGCAGCCTGGCGCTACCGCAGCATCTCGCGCGCCGTCCGGCGCACGTCCATCTCGTAGTCGAGGCCCTCGACCGGCGGCCGGCACAGGTGCCACGTCAGGCCGCCCGCCGCAGCCCCGTGCCGGACGATTTCGTCGGCAACGAGCGCGCCGGAAGTCGTACACCGTGTAGGCCTGGGTGAAGGCGGTGTCGCGCCAGGCGCGGCCGAGCGCGGCGAGCCGCCCCCCATCAGGCCCATCACGAAGCGGACCTTCTCGCGCATGCCCTCGGGCGAGCGATCGCCGCGACGTACGATGTGGTCGCGGTAGTTCGGCTTGAACTCGGGGGCCTCGCCGCCGCCGGCGACCACGCAGGTGGCAGCGGCCGCGGCGCCCGCCGGCACCGTGTACGAGAACGCGAACAGCGCGGGCGCGGCGGGCGGCTCGATCTGCGGGCACACGTTCGTGCGCGCGACCGGGTTCTGCGCCGTCGCGGTAGATGCCCCAGCGCTCGAGCGTCTCGACGTACTCGCGATTGAACGCGACGAAACCCCTCCTCGGTGAACGGCGCCGGCGAGCGCAGCTCGCAGGCGCAGAACGCGGTCGGCGGCCGGCCGATCGACGCCAGGTGCGCCTCGACCGCGGCGAAGCCCTCGGCGAGCGGCGGCGGCCGCAGGAACCGGACGCGCTCGATCTCGAAGCCCGGTTCGGCGGCGACGCCGGCCGAGTACTGGAACGGGCCCTTGATGTACCGGTACCCGCCGGGCGGGAAACTGATCACTTCGGACATCGATGCCTCCGCTTCGGTCCGCCTCGAATCGTGCCGGGGAGTCTAGCGCGCCTGCGCCCCCGCCGCGCTATGCTTGCGCACGGGAGCGGCAAGGAGGCCGCAAGACTGCGGGAGGCACGCCGCAACCACACGCGCAACCGGAGCAAGGGGGATGCACATGCGGGCCTTTATCGCGTTGATCGCGTTCTCGCTGGCGGCATCGCCGGCGCTGGGGCGCATGGACTGCGAGGAGCTCAAGGCCGAGATCGAGGCGAAGATCAAGGCGAACGGCGTGCAGGTGTTCACGCTGACGATCGTGCCGAACGCCGAGGCCTCCGGCGGCGAGATCGTCGGCAGCTGCGACGGCGGCACCAAGAAGATCATCTACAAGCGCGGCTGACCGCCGCGTGCCGTAGGGCGCGGCCGGGCACCTGCTACAGTGCCCCGGTCGTCTGGCCGATTGGGGAGGGGCCACTGTCCGCGAGCGTCGAGATTCCACTGTGGCTCGCGGCGATCGCCGGTGCGCTCGCGGCGTGGGCGGCACTCGATCGCCTCCTGATGCCGAGCGTGCGGTGGCTGATCCGCGCGCGCGCGAACCGCGTCCTGGAGGACGTCGGCAAGCGCCTGCGCATCCAGATCCGGCCGTTCCAGCAGTCGAGCCGCCGCACGCTGATCGACCGGCTGGTGTTCGACGACCGCGTGCAGCAGGCGGCGAAGGCGCACGCGGAGGCGCACGGCATGCCGCGCGAGGTGGCGCTCGACCAGGTGCGGCGCTATGCGCGCGAGATCGTGCCCGCGTTCAACGCCTACCTCTACTTCCGCGTCGGCTACTGGGCCGGCAAGACGCTATCGCGCGCGCTCTACCGCGTGCGCATCGGCTACGCGGACGAGGCCGGCCTCGCGCGCGTGCCGGAGAACGCGACGGTGGTGTTCGTGATGAACCATCGCAGCAACATGGACTACGTGCTCACCGCGTACCTCGCGGCCGACCAGGCGGCGCTCTCCTACGCGGTCGGCGAGTGGGCGCGGATCTGGCCGGTGCAGCAGATCATCCGCGCGATGGGCGCGTACTTCGTGCGGCGCGACTCGCGCGACGCGCTCTACCGGCGGGTGCTCGAACGCTACATCGCGATGGCGACCGAGGCCGGCGTGACGCAGGCGGTGTTCCCCGAGGGCGGACTCTCGCGCGACGGGCGGCTGCGCGAGCCCAGATTCGGCGTGATCGACTACATGCTGCGCGGCTTCCGCGCCGACGGCGAGCGCGATGTCGTGTTCGTGCCGATCGCGCTCAACTACGACCGCACGCTCGAGGACCGCACGCTCCTGCGCGGCGCCGATCCCGACGCGCCGCCCGCGGGCCGCCTCGCTGCGGCGCTCACCACGCTGCGGTTCGTGGCGCGCCAGCTCGGCCTCGCGCTGCGCAGCCGCTGGTACCGTTTCGGCTACGCGTGCGTCAACTTCGGGACGCCGATCTCGGTGCGCGAGTACGCCGCCGCGCGCGGCGTCGAGTTTGCGCGGCTCGAGCGTGACGAGCGGCAGCGCGAGGTCGCCGCTCTCGGCCGGCGGTTGATGGACGAGGTCGGCAGCCTGGTGCCCGTCCTGCCGGTGCCGCTGGTCGCGACGGCGCTGCTCGAGCGCGTCGGCGAGCCGCTGAGCGAGCTCGAGCTCAAGGGCCGCGTCGCCGAGCTCGTGGTGCGGCTCGAGCGTGCCGGCGCCCGCATCTACGTCCCGCGCCGCGATTGGGACTACGCGGTCGGCGCGGGACTGCGCATGCTCACGCTGCGTCGCGTCGTCGAGGCGCGCGACGGGCTCTACACCGCGCGGCGCGAGGAGGGCGCGGCTGCTCGCCTATTACGCGAACTCGATCGCGCATCTCGCCGCGGACTGACACCGAGCGCCGATGCCGCGCAAGCGCTGCGAGGCTCCCTGCGCGCGCCGCGAGGTTATCCTCGGCATAGGCGCGCCATCCGGGCGCGCGTCCGCCGTCGAGGAGTGAGCGCATGAACAACCGAACCGGGGGAGAGCGCGCCGACCTGCTCGAGCGGCTGCGCGAGGCGATCGCTTCCGGCGCCGACGCACGCGCGGCGGCCGAGCTGAACGAGCTTCATGCCTCCGAGATCGCCGACCTGCTCGAGTCCTGTCCGCCCGAGGAGCGCGCCGCGCTGTGGCGGCTGGCGGACCCGCAGGTCAAGGGCGACATCCTGATCGAGACGCACGGCGAGGTGCGCCGGCAGCTGATCGACGAGAGCACCCCGGACGAGCTGGTGGCCCCCGTGCAGCGGCTCGACCTCGACGCGCTTTCGGACATCTACGACGAGCTGCCGCCCGGCGTCGTGGAAGCGGTGCTCGCCGCGATGGACGCGCAGCGCCGCGAGCGGTTCACGCTGGTGCGAACCTATCCGCCGGACACCGCCGGCGGCCTGATGGACGTCGACGCGCTGGCGGCGCGTCCGGACGTCACGCTGCGCATGGTGCTGAGCTATCTCGCGCGCTACCGCGCCGAGCACGGCCGGCTGCCGGCGCACACTGACGCCGTGATGGTGACCGATCTCGCCGGCGACTATCTCGGCCGGCTCGCCGTCACCGATCTGGTGTCGCTCGATCTGGAAAGGCGCGTGCACGAGGTCATGGACCGCGATACCGAGGCGATCGCCGCGGACACGCCGGCGGCGCGGGTGGCGCGGCGCTTCGAGGACGAGGACCTCGTGTCCGCGGCGGTCGTCGACGGTCGCGGCCGGCTGATCGGGCGCATCACGGTCGATGACGTGATGGACGTGATCCGCGAGCAGGCGGAGAACGCGGTGCTGGCAGGTGCCGGCCTGACGCGACGGCCGACACCTTCGCGCCGGCGCTCGCCAGCGCCTGGCGCCGCGCAGCCTGGCTCGGCCTTCACCTGGCCGGCGTGTTCGCGTCCGCGTGGGTGATCGGCCTCTTCGAGCGCTCGATCGACGAGCTGGTAGCCCTCGCGGTGCTGATGCCTGTGGTGGCGAGCATGGGCGGGGTGGCGGGCACGCAGAGCCTCGCGGTGGTGATCCGAGGCATCGCGCTGGAGCAGGTGAAGGAGGGCAACCGCCTGCGCCTGTTCAACCGGGAGCTCGCGGTCGGGCTTCTGAACGGCGGCCTGTGGGCGCTCACGGTCGCGTTCGTCGCCGCGCTGTGGTTCGGGCAGCCGGGGTTGAGCCTGGTGTTCGGCGTCGCGCTGGTGCTCAATCTCGTCTGGGGCGTCGCCACGGGCACGCTCGTGCCGATGGCGCTCGCGCGCCTGCGCATCGATCCTGCGCTCGCCGGCGGTGTGGTGCTGGTTGCGCTCACCGACGCCTTCGGCTTCTTCGTGTTCCTCGGCCTGGCGACGCTGTTCCTGCTCTGATCGGCCGCCCTCACTCGCCGAAGCGGGATCGTGCGCGCTGGAATGCGGCGCCGAGCGCCTCGAACTCCTTTTCGGCGGTGCCCGCGAGCGTTTCCCACTCGGACTCGCCGGCGCGCTCGATGGCGCGTGTTTGCGCGGCGGCATCGTCGCGCAAGCGGCGCAGCTCCGCGAGCGCCTGCTCGAGGTCGGCGCGTGCACGCGCTCGCGACGCGAGCTCCGCGAGCTCGGCGTTCCACAGCGCGAGCCGCGCGCCGAGCGTCTCGAGATACTCGCTCTTGCTCGTCATGCCGGACCTCCTCGCCGGGGCGCCCCGGAGCCCCGGACCGCTTGACCGTCAGTATGCCGCCGTGGCGCACGAGATCAAGAGATGCCCGCCAAACTCGCCGGCGTGCGGCCGCGGCGGTTGCCATGCGGCCGGCGTCGGACTTACCCTGCCGGCCTGCGTCTGCCAGCGAGGCCCGATGAAGCTCGTGGAGATCGCGCGCGCGCTCGGCCGCGAGGTCGATGCGCTGGCGTTCGCGCCGCCGGTCGCCTACGTCTACAACCCGCTCGACTACGCGTGGGCGCCGCATCGCGCCTATCTCGAGCGTTACGGCGCCGGCCGGCCCGAAGTGGTCCTGGTCGGGATGAACCCGGGGCCGTTCGGAATGGCGCAGACCGGCGTGCCGTTCGGCGACGTCGGCGTGGTGCGCGACTGGCTGCGCATCGAGGGGCCGGTCGGCCGCCCGGCACGCGAGCATCCGAAGCGGCGCATCGCCGGCTTCGGGTGCCTACGCGGCGAGGTGAGCGGCCAGCGCTTGTGGGGCTGGGCACGCGCGACGTTCGGCACGCCCGAGCGCTTCTTCGCGCGCTTCTTCGTTCTGAACTACTGCCCGCTCGTGTTCATGGAGGCGAGCGGACGCAACCGCACCCCCGACAAGCTGCCGCGCGAAGAGCGCGCACCGCTCTTCGCCGCGTGCGACCGCGCGTTGCGCGCGAGCGTGGCCGCGCTCGCGCCGCGCTACGTGGTCGGGGTCGGCGCGTTCGCTGCGGCGCGCGCGGCCGACGCGCTGGCGGGGCTGGACCTCACGCTCGGTCGGGCGCCGCACCCGGAGCCCGGCGAACCCGAGCGCGAATCGCGGCTGGGCGGCCGGGATGCAGTGTGCGCTGGAGGGAATCGGCGTCCGGCTCTGATGCGGCCGTCGCCGGCGGACCGGCCGCGCGCTACGCGGGCCGGAGCTCGAGCAGGCGGGCGAAACGGATGCGCGCGGCCGGCTGCTTGCGCAGGCCGCCGTAGCTGCGGTCGCTGATCACTTCGGCGCACTTCGTGATCTGCGCGGCGCCGTGGGTGCCGCGCGTCGCGCCGCGCACCGCCTGCAGCGCCCGCAGCGTCGCGGGCCAGAGTTCGACCTGGATGCGGTCGACCTTCGCGAGCACAACCGGAATGCCGCCTGCGGCCTCGGTCACGGCGAGGACCGTGATCTCGATCTCGGCCTCCTCGCCGTCGGCGAGCCGGTCGTAGCCCGAGGTGTCTGCGGTCATGTCAGGGTACGCTCCTGTGCCATCCTGCACATCGGTCGGCCGCGCTTCCGCCGCCTTACGCCCATTCTTCGAGCAAGCCGCGTACCAGACACCCCGCGCCGCCGGCAGGTCGTTCCTTCGGACGCTGCAAACCGCACCGACCGGCGAGACCGAACGATACGCCGCGCGACGTCTCACCGGGGCGGCGTGCACGCTGCAGGCGGCCCGGCCCCAAGGAGCCGGGCGAGCCGGAGCGCGTTCGCCGGCGCGTGGGCATCCCGGTCGTTGTCGAAATACACGTAGACGTCGCGCTGCGCGCGGCGAGGGTGGCGTGCGGCCGGTGATGCGCCGCGCGTCGCCGGGCTCTCCGCCGGCGCGCCAGCGGCCGATGCGGTCGGCCCAGCCGCGCAGCGCGCGCTCGCCGTAGCCGCTGCCATAGGTGCTTTGGTGGCCGTGCAGGCGCAGATACACGAAGCCCGCGGTGAGCTCTTCGACGCGCGGCCAGTCTGCGCTGTCGGAGACGACGATCGCGATGCCGAAGCGGCCGGCGAGGTCCACGAACGCAGGATCGAGGAAGCTCTCGTCGCGCACCTCCAGCGCGTGCCGCAGGCGGCGCGTGCGATCGATGCGAGTCCAGCTGCGGCCCGCGACGCGTGCGTCGTGGCGACGCGCGAGCCGCGCCGCCTCGCGCGTGTCGCGCGGCAGCAGCGCGAGAAAGCGCTCGATGCGCGCGGCGTCGAACCGCGCGCTCGCCGGGAGCTGCCAGACGAGCGGGCCGAGCCTGTCGCCGAGCAGCAGCACTCCGGAGGCGAAGAAGTTGGCGAGCGGCGTCTCCACGTCCCGCAGGCGCTTGACGTGGGTGATGAACCGGCTGCCCTTGACCGCGAAGCGAAAGTCGGGCGGCGCGGCCGCCCGCCACGCGCGGAAGTCGTCCGGCCGCCTCAGCGAATAGAAGGTGCCGTTCAGCTCGAGCGAGTTGAAGCAGCGGCTGGCGTACGCCAGCTCGCGCGCGCGCGCGAGACCTGCCGGGTAGAACCTGCCACGCCAGTCTGCGTAGTCCCAGCCCGAGGTGCCGACCCAGACGCGCGCCATCGGATCCCGGCGGGCGCCCGGCGCACGATCAGGCCGCGCGCGTCAGCGCGCCGCTCTGGTAGTCGCGGATCGCCTGGATGATCTCGTCGCGCGTGTTCATCACGAACGGTCCGTGCTGCACGATCGGCTCGCCGAGCGGCCGCCCGGCGAGCAGCAGCACGCGCGCGCCGTCGGCGCCGGCGACGAGCTCGACCCGGTCGCCGTCGCGCGCGAGCACGCCTGCGGCGTGGGTCGGCACCTCGCGCCCGGCCACGCGTGCCGTGCCCTCGGTGGCGTAGAGGAATGCGTTGTCGTGCGCGCGCAGCGCATGGGCGAACGCCGCGCCGGGCGGCAGCTCGAGGTCGACGTAGAGCGGTTCGGTCGTCAGCCCCTGGATCGGCCCCGGCGTCGCCTTGCCGCCCGTCTGCAGCACGCCGGCGATCACCTTGGCGCGCCCGCCGCCGGCGAGCGCCACCGCCGGGATCTCGCCCGGTGCGATGTCGCGGTACTCCGGATCCTTCATCTTCTCGCGCGCCGGCAGGTTGATCCAGAGCTGGAAGCCGCGCATGCGCCCTTGCGTCTGCTGCGGCATTTCCGAATGGATGATCCCCGGCCCGCGCTCATCCACTGCACGCTGCCCGGCGTGAGGTCGCCGCGGTTGCCGAGATGGTCCTCGTGCAGCATGTGGCCGTCGAGCATGTAGGTCACCGTCTCGAACCCGCGGTGCGGATGGTTCGGGAAGCCGGCGAGGTAATCGTTCGGATCGTCCGACCAGAACTCGTCGAGCATGAGGAAGGGATCGAGCCGGGCCGCCTCGCTCTGCCCGAGGCTGCGGCGCAGCTTCACGCCCGCGCCGTCGGAGGTCGAGACCGCCTGGACGATGCGCTCCACCGTGCGTGTGGTCATGTCGGTTCTCCTGGTGCCCGCGGAAGGGATTATGCGGCGAGCCGGTCGGGCGCGACGAGCTGCCGTATCGCCCGCTCCGCCTGCGCGAGGCCGGCCGCCTTCGCGGCAGCGTCGATCGCGAGGCCTTCGGCGTACACGAACGTCACCTCGTCGATGCCGAGAAAGCCGAGGAACTGCCGCACGAACGCGCTCTGATGATCGCCCGCGGTCTGTGCATAGCGGCCGCCGCGTGTGGCGATCACGTACGCCTGCTTGCCGGTGAGCAACCCTACCGGGCCCTTCTCAGTGTAGCGGAAGGTGACGCCCGCGCGCGCGACGTGGTCGAAGTAGGCCTTGAGCGCCGAGGGCACGCCGAAGTTGTACATCGGCAAGCCGAGCACGACGACATCGGCGCGGCGCAGCTCGTCGATCAGGGCGTCGGAGCAGGCCACCACCGCCGCCTGCTCGGGGGTGCGCTCGGCGGGTTCGGCGAGGAATGCGCCGAAGCGCGCGGCGTCCAGGTGCGGTACGGGTGCTTGCGCCAGATCGCGCACGATGACCGTGCCGCCGGGGTTGGCCTCGCGCCACGCGGTGACCAGTTTGCCGGCGAGCCGGCTCGACTGGCCGTCCGCCGAGAAGATGCTCGCGTTCAGTTGCAGGAGGGTGCTCATGTCGGGACTCCTCGTTGGTTCGCCACTGCCCCGATGATCAGGTCAACGAAATCGATAGAAAAGTGCAAAATATAGGGTAGAATCATCAAGGAAATCGATAGATTTGGCTCATGGTAGCCCCGCGGATCTCGCTCGACCAGTGGCGCGCCTTGGTGGCCGTCGTCGAGGCGGGCGGCTATGCGCAAGCGGCCGCTCGGCTGCATCGCAGCCAGTCGAGCGTGACCTACGCGGTGCAGAAGATCGAGCGCCTGCTCGGCCTGAAGGTGTTCGAGCTTCGCGGCCGCCGCGCGGCGCTGACCGAAGCCGGGCAGGTGCTCTACCGGCGCGCGAAGACGCTGATCGAGGATGCCGAGGCGCTCGAGCGCGGCGCGGCAGGCATGGCGGCCGACTGGTCGCCCGAGATCCGGCTCGCCGTCGAGGTGATCTTCCCGACCTGGCTCCTGCTCGAGTGCTTCGCGCGCTTCGCCGAGACGCGGCCGCAGACGCGCATCCAGCTCCACGAGACGGTGCTCGGAGGCACCGACGAGGCGCTCGCCGGCGGGGCGATGGATCTTGCCATCACCTCGCACGTGCCGGCCGGTCTTCTCGGCGACCCGCTGATCCGGCTGCGGGTGGTGCCGGCCGCGCATCCTGACCATCCGCTCCACCGGTTGGGCCGCACGCTCACGCAGCGCGACCTGCGCCGCCACCGGCAGCTCGTGGTGCGCGACAGCGGCGTGAGCCGGGCGCGCGAGGTCGCGTGGCTCGGCGCCGAGCAGCGCTGGACCGTCACGAGCAAGGCGACCTCGATCCGCGCCGCCTGCATGGGGCTCGGGTTTGCGTGGTATCCGGAGGACGGCATTCGCGAGGAGCTGGCCGCCGGCCGGTTGAAGCCGCTGCCGCTGCGCGAGGGCGGCGAGCGCTTCGAGCAACTGTACATGGTGTACACCGATCGCGACTATCCGGGCCGCGACACCGTGCACCTCGCCGAGATCATCCGCGAGCGCGTGCACGTGGAGTGCGCGCGGCGCGAGCGCGACGAATCCGGGCAGCCAGCCGCCTCGGGTTCGGCCGCAGGCCCCTTCTCCTCACGCTGATACGAGCGTCAGCGTGCCGATGATGGCCCGCGCCGCCGGCGCCCTCGCCTACCGCGACTACCGCTGGCTCTGGAGCGGCGGGCTTTTCTCGTACTCGGCGCAGTGGATCAACCAGGTTGCGCTCGGGTGGCTCGCCTACGAGCTCACCGGCTCGGGCACCGTGCTCGGCGCGGTGCTCGGGGCGCGTGCCGTACCGATCGTCCTGCTTGCGCCCTTAGCGGGCGTCGCCGCCGATCGCGTGCACCGGCGCACCTTGCTGATCGCCAGCCAAGCGCTGTTCTGTGCCGCCACAGCGGCCCTCGCGCTGCTGATCGCGAGCGGATCGGTGCGTGTCTGGCATCTCTTCGCGTTCACCTTCGTTCAGGGTACCGCACACGTCTTCGACCGCACCTCGCGCCAGTCGGCGATCCTCGATCTGGTGCCGCGCGAGGTCGCGTTCAACGCCGTGGCGCTGAACAATGTCGCGTTCGGCTTCACGCGCGTGCTATCGCCGGCAGTGGCGGGCTACCTGATCGCGTGGCTCTCCGCGGCGGCGAACTTCTTCGTGCAGGCGGGGCTCTACCTGCTGGCGATCGGTACGCTGCTGCGGCTGCCCACGCGCGAACGGCCGCGCTCCCCTGCCGCGGGCACGCTGTGGCACGGCCCTCACCGAGGGCTTTCGCTTCGCCGCCGGCGATGCGGCAGCCCGCGCGGTGTTGCTGGCGACCGCGGTGCCATACCTCTTTCTGATTCCGACCTGGGGTACGCTGCTGCCGGTGTACGCGAAGGACGTGCTTCATGCCGGCCCCGAGGGGCTCGGCTGGCTGATGACGGCGGTCGGCGTCGGCGCGCTGCTCGGCGGCGTCGCCTCGACCGCGCTCGGCCGCGTGGAGCGCTCGGGCTGGCTGCTGGTGGGCGCGAGCCTGGTGTTCTGTGCCGCGCTTCTCGGCGTCGCGGCGTCGCCGTCGATCCTGATCGCGGTGCCGTTCGTGATGCTTGCCGGCATCGGCGAGATGGTGAGCGTCACGCTCGGCCAGTCGCTGCTTCAGGTGGCCGCACCCGACGCGAGCCGCGGGCGCGTGCTCAGCCTGCTGCAGTTCAATCCCGCACTGATCTCGCTCGGCTCGGTAGCGGTTGGCATCGGTGTCGATCTTATCGGCGCGCCTGCGGTCACCGTCGTCGCGAGCCTTGCCGCGGCCGTGGCGACCGGCGCGCTCGCGTGGCGCTCGCGCGCGCTGCGCGAGCTCAGGCTCTCGCGCCTGGTCGCGCGCGGGCAGCGACGTCATTAACGTGCGGGCGGGAGTCTATCGACGGGCAACCGCAGCGCGACAGGATCCACGCTTGCGCGGGGCCGACGCGGCGCGCCGGCTGCGTCAGCCGAGCGCGATCGCGACCGCGGTGACGGTCGCGAGCGCGAGGGCGATCGGCAGCAACCGCGCGCGTGTCCTGCGCCGAGCGCGTTGTCGCACGTCCGCGGCTCGCGTGCCCGCGCACACTTGCCCGGCGACTGCGCTCCCCGTCCCGGTCGCCTCGGCGAGCGCGCGCAGCGCCGCATGCGAGTCGAACCGCCGCGCAAGCGCCAGGCGCGGGCCAGTTTCCGCACCGGCGTCGCGGCGGGCAGCGGCATGGTTTGGGTGAACGCGGACCGGTCCACGCCTGCGGCGGGTACGGGTGCGGGCGTGGGCGCCGCTGCGCCCGCCGGCTTCACGGCGGCGCTCAGCGACGCGCGCACATCCGCGGCGAGCTCCTCGGCGCCCGGGTAGCGGCGCGCCGGATCCTTCGCCAGCGCGCGTGCTACGACGAGGTCGAGCATCGTCGGCACCGCGGGATTCAGGCGGCTCGGCGCCGGCGGCTCGAACGTCGTCACCCGGTACATGATCGCCTGCACGTCGTCGCCGCCAAACGGCGGTACGCCGGCGAGCATCTCGTAGAGCACGACCCCGAGCGCGAAGATGTCTGCGCGCGCGTCGACCGGCTGGCCGAGCACCTGCTCGGGCGACATGTAGCGCGGCGAGCCGAGCCGCAGGCCGGTCTGCGTCTTGACCTCGGAGGTGCGCACGCGGGCGATGCCGAAGTCCGTGATCTTCGCGCGGTTGCCGCGCATCACCATGATGTTCGACGGCTTGACGTCGCGGTGCACGATGCCGCGCTCGTGGGCGAAGGCGAGCCCCTCGGCGATTTGCGCGGCGATCTCGACCGCCGTGGCGAGCGGCAGGCGCCCGCGTCCGAGGAGATCGCGCAGCTCCTCGCCGTCGAGCAGCTCCATCGCCATGTACAGGACGTTCTGCTCGCGGCCGACGTCGTAGACGGTGATGACGTTCGGGTGGCTCAGGCCGCCGGCCGCGCGCGCCTCCTGCATGAAGCGCGCCTCGTGGTCGGCGCGCTCGGCGAGGTCGCCCGACATGTTGATGGTCTTGATCGCGACCGGCCGGTCGAGCACGTCGTCGACCGCCTCGTAGACGATGCCCATGGCGCCGCGGCCGAGCTCGCCGAGAATACGGTAGCGCCCGATGCGCTCCCTGCGCGGCGGCGGCGTTCTCGCTCACGGCTTCAGCCCGCGGAAGAAGTCGCGCACGCCGCGCGCAGCCTGGCGCACGTCGCGCTTGAAGCCGTCGACGCTCGAGCCGTCCTGCGCCGGCGCGTGCCGCGGCGGCGCCTTCGCGGTCTGGCCCTTCGCCGTGGCGTTGCGGGCGGGCGGCGCTTTCGGTGACGGCGTTGCGACCGGCGCCGGCGGCTCGGGTTCCGGCGTCGCCACGGGCGAAGGCGGCGGCGGAACGCGTGCCGCACCGTCATGCTCTGGCCCGGCTGCAGGTCCACCTGCAGCGTCAGCGGCGCGTTGTCGCCGTTACGCACCTCGATCGTGTGGCGTCCCGCAGGCACTTCGAGTTGCTCGAGCGGCGGCGTGCGGCCGCGCCGCTCTCGGTCGACGTACACGTCGCCCCACGGACGGACCGCGAGGGCGAGCAGGGCAGGTTGCCGGGACCGTTCGGCCCGCGCGTGGCGCGTGCGGCGCACGGCGACGCCCGCCGCGAGGATGCCGAAGACGCCAAGCGTGCCGAGCACGAACGCGCGGCGGCGGCGCGACCCCGCTTGCGCGCCGCCGGGTGCAAAGAGCTCGTGCGCGCGCACGGTGGCATCGGTGTAGGTGCCCGAGGGACGCAGCGCCTCGGCGCGTTCCGGGGCGCTCTCGGCGAGCGCATCGCGGAAGCTGCGCGACACGAGCATCGCGCCGGGCTGCGCGAACTCGGCCACCGCGGCGCTCGCTGCGAGCGCGTCGCCCACCAGGGCGGGGCCGTGCGCACCAGGCGCGGCGAGCCTCACCGGGCCGTGGTTGATGCCGACCGCGAGCGGCAGGCCGGTAGCCGTCGCGCCCAGCCGCTCGCCGAGCGCGAGCGCCGTCTCGGCGCCGTCGAGGACCACGACCGCTGCGCCTTCCGGCGCGTCGAGCACGATGCGGCGGGCCGCGTCCAGCGGCGCAATCGCGGCTTCGAGCGCGTCCTCGAGGCCCTCCTTCAGTCTCGCCTGCTCGGCGACCGGCTTCGCGCCGAAGTCCGCGAGCCGGAGGAAGACCACGGAAGCGGGCAGGGCGTTCGCTTCAGCCATGATGGCGCATCGTGCCATCGGCGCGCCCTGCGGCCGAGGAAAGTCTGCACACCGGGCGCCAACCCGGGCGGCGGGGTGACGTCGCGCGGCGCATTGTGCCCCGGCGCGGCGAGCGGATCCGGTCACTTGCGGCGCCCGAGCCGCGCCTTGAGATCCGCAAAGGGCTGGTGCGTGGCCGGCGTCGGGCGCGTCTCCGGCGCCTCGGGGTCGCGGCCGTGCTCGGTGAGGAAGCGCTGGTGCTCGTTCTCGTGGCAGTAGGTGCAGAGCAGCTCCCAGTTGCTGCCGTCGGGCGGGTTGTTGTCGTGGTTTTGGTCCTTGTGGTGGACCTCGAGGAGCTGCAGGTTCGCGTGCGTGAACTCGCGGCCGCAGCGCCCGCACACCCACGGAAAGAGCTTGAGCGCCTGCTCGCGGTAGCCCTTCGCGCGCGCCTCGCGCGCGCGGCGCGCCTCGGCGACGATGCGGTCGAGGCGCGCGCTGTCGGGGCGTCCGTCCCTCGTCGGCATGGCCATCCTCCGTAGTGTTGCCGTCACTGCGCAAGTTTGCCGCGTTCGCGCGGCCGCTGCAGTCGTGGCGTTGGTACCACGCCATTCCCGTCCGCGCCCTCCCCGAGAGGTTCCCGCTGGCCCGGTCGATCCCGGCGCGATGGACGCCCTCGCGCACTGCTGCGCCGGCGCGGACGTGGCGGTGCACGCTTCGCTCGCCGCCGATGCCCTGCGCGTCTGCGAGAGCGCGTGCGACGCGATCGCGTTCTTCGTCGGACAGGGCGTGCGCGCCTACTGCCACCTTCTGCGCCCGCAGACCGGCACCGCGTTCCCTGTCGCGGTCGTCGCCGCCGTGTCGCTACGCGACCAGCGGGTTGTACCTGATCCGGTGCGGGTTGTCGGCCTCCTCGCCGAGCCGCTTGCGCCGGTCGGCGAGGTAGTCGGCGAAGTTGCCCTCGAACCACACGGCCTGGCTGTCGCCCTCGAACGAGAGGATGTGCGTCGCAATGCGGTCGAGGAACCAGCGGTCGTGCGAGATCACCACCGCGCAGCCGGGGAAGTCGAGCAGCGCCTGCTCGAGCGCGCGCAGCGTCTCGACGTCGAGGTCGTTGGTCGGCTCGTCGAGCAGCAGCACGTTGCCCCCGCTCCGCAGGAGCTTCGCGAGGTGCACGCGGTTGCGCTCGCCGCCGGAGAGCTCGCCTACGCGCTTCTGCTGGTCCGGGCCCTTGAAGTTGAAGCGCGCGACGTAGCCGCGGCTCTGCGTCTCGTAGGCGCCGACGCGGATGATGTCCTGCCCGTCGGAGATCTCCTCCCACACGGTCTTCTTCGGATCGAGCGTGTCGCGGCTCTGGTCGACGTAGGCGAGCTTGACCGTGTCGCCCACGCGGATCGTCCCGGCGTCGGGCTCCTCCTGCCCGACCAGGATGCGGAAGAGTGTCGTCTTGCCGGCGCCGTTCGCGCCGATCACGCCGACGATGCCGCCGGGCGGGAGGCGGAACGAGAGGCCGTCGAAGAGCAGCCGCTCGCCGTAGACCTTGCGCAGGCTCTCGGCCTCGATCACGAGGTCGCCGAGGCGCGGGCCGGGCGGGATGTAGATCTCGTTCGTCTCGTTGCGCGCCTGGTACTCCTGCGAGGCGAGCTCGTCGAAGCGCGCGAGGCGCGCCTTGCTCTTCGCCTGGCGCGCCTTCGGGTTCTGCCGCACCCATTCCAGCTCGGCCTTCATCGTCTTGATGCGCGCGGCCTCCTGCTTCGCCTCGACCTCGAGGCGCTTCTCCTTCTGCTCGAGCCAGGAGGAGTAGTTGCCCTCCCACGGGATGCCGTAGCCGCGGTCGAGCTCGAGGATCCACCCCGCCACGTTGTCGAGGAAGTAGCGGTCGTGGGTCACCGCGATGACCGTCCCCGGGAAGCGCTCGAGATAGCGCTCGAGCCACTGCACCGAGAGCGCGTCGAGGTGGTTGGTCGGCTCGTCGAGGAGCAGCATGTCCGGCTCGGACAGCAGCAGCCGGCAGAGCGCGACGCGGCGCTGCTCGCCGCCGGAAAGCTTGGTGACGTCCGCGTCCCACGGCGGCAGCCGCAGCGCGTCGGCGGCGACCTCGAGCTTGCGCTCCACCTCCCAGCCGCCGGCGGCGTCGATCTTCGCCTGCAGCTCACCCTGCTCCTCGAGCAGCCTCGCCATCTCGTCGTCGTCCATCGGCTCGGCGAACCGTTCGGCTATCGCGTTGAAGCGGTGCACGAGCGCGACCGTTGCTGCGAGCCCCTCCTCGACGTTGCCGCGCACGTCCTTGGCCGGATCGAGGTGCGGCTCCTGGTGCAGGAAGCCGATGCGCAGATTCGGCATCGGGATCGCCTCGCCCTCGAAGTTCGTGTCCTCGCCCGCCATGATCCTCAGCAGGCTCGACTTGCCCGAGCCGTTCAGCCCGAGCACGCCGATCTTGGCGCCGGGGAAGAACGAGAGCGAGATGTTCTTCAGGATGACGCGTTGCGGCGGGACGATCTTCCCGACGCGGCGCATGGTGTAGACGTATTGGGCCATGAAGCAAAGTGGGTAGTGGGCGGTGAGCGGTGGGCAGCACGCACCGGCGCGCGGGCGCTTCGGCGCGGCGGCGCTCGGGCGCGCACGCGCGGCGACGAGGGCGCTATTATCGCGCCTCCCGGCCGCGGGCGCGAGGGGCAGCCCGCGGCGGCCGAACAGGAGGCCGGGCAGGAGGTCAAGCGGACGACCACGCATGCTCATCTCGTACTTCATCGTCTATCAGCGCGGCGCGCGCCTCGACCTGGTCGCGAGCGATGCCGACCGGGAGCGCTTCGCCGGGATCCTGCGCGCGACGCCGGGGCTCGCCAAGGCGCTCGTCTACACGCCCGACTCAGCGGCCGACCCTTACCTGAACGATGGCCTTCCGCCGCCGCTCGCGGCGCAGCTCTACTTCGGCGACGTCGCCGATCTGGAGGCGGCGCTCGCGCGCGACGGCCACCTGCAGGCGCTCGCGGCGCCCGGCGCGCTGCCGAGCCTCGCGGGCGCCGAGGTCGTGCAGCAGGCGATGCTCACGCGCACGTTCGCGGTGCCCGACCCGGTCTTTCGCACCGCGCCCGGCAGGCTCCCGTGCAGCTACCTCGTCGCCTATCCCGGACCGGCCGCGGACCTGAACGAGTGGCTCGCGTTCTACGTCACCCATCACCCGGTGCCGATGGCGAAGCTGCCCGGCATCCGCGAGATCGAGATCCTGACCCGCATCGACTGGTGCGGCTTCCTGCCATGGCCGCGCGCGAACGACATGCTCCGGAACAAGGTGGTGTTCGACGCCGCCGCCGCGCTCGCCGCCGCGCTCGCCTCGCCGGTGCGCCACGAGATGCGGGCCGACTACAAGCGCTTTCCGCCGTTTGCAGGCGGCGTCAGCCACTTCCCGATGGCAACGCTCGCGGTGGTGCCGTAACGGCGTCTGCGTCGCCTATCCCCTCCTTTCCAAGGAGGGGTGCCGCGCAGGACGCGCGGCGGGGTGGTTGCTGCGCTTGCAGTATTGCCCGACCCCCGCACCACCCCGGCCGCTTCGCGGCCACCCTCCTCGGAGAGGAGGGGACCGGAACACGCGGCGCGTCGCAGCGCGCCGAAGGACGGCCGGCCGCGGATGCCTCTTCAGCCGCCGGCTTGCGGCTTGTCGGCCGCCCGCAGCGCGACCGTCGCCCGCCCCTCGGCCACCTTGCGGGTTCCGGCGCTGACCTCGAACGCGTAGACGAGGCCGCCGGCGCCCGCGGCGAGGCGCGTGGCGCGCACGAGCAGATCGTCCCCGAGCGCGTCGAGGGTGTCGACGTGCAGCCGCACGTCGCGCACGGCGACCAGAAAGCCCGGCGCAGCGTCCGCGCCGTCGCGCGCGGCCGCCAGCCCGCCGTGCGCCGCCATCGCCTGCGCCGCGTACTCGATCGCGACGAGCGCCGGCAGCCGGCCGTTCACGCGCAGCGGGTGGTCCGCCGCGCGGTGGCTCGACGCGCGGCACGCGATCCTCTCGGGACTCGCAGACTCGATCGTATCGAGCAGGCACATCGTGCCACGGTGCGGCAGCAGGCGCGCGAGCGCCGGATCAGCGGGCGGCATCGACCCGCACCCGCAGCGCGTCCCCGCCGTCGAGGGGTAGCAGTACCGTCGCGTCCTCGCGCCGCGCGATCGGCGCGAGCAGCGCGAGCGCGCGCAGCGTCGGGTTCGCGCACCTCAGCGCCTCGAGCTCCGGCGCGCGCATGGCGGTGACTGCGGTGGTCTCGTCGGCGCCGGGCGCGAGCCCGAGCGTGAGCCGGGCGAGCGAAGCGCCGCGGGGCTGCGGGCGCAGCACGAGCGCGAGGCCGGCACCGCAGTCGATCGGGTGCAGCGCGTACAGCGGCGCGGGCATCGGCAGGTCGTAGGCGACGAGCAGCATGTCGCGCTGCTCGATCGCCGCCTGCGTCGCCGCCTCCAGCAACCCGGCCGCGAACGCGCCGTCCAGCCCGATCACCGCGTTGCTCGGCGCTTGGCTCCGCACCGCGATGCTCCAGTAGCCGCCGGTCGCGTTCTGCACCGAGTTGTGGAACCGGGTGGGCGAGACCTCGGGCGCAGCGCCGGCGAGCGAAGAGCAGATGTGGTGCAAGTTCTCGCCGTCGCCGTCGGCCGAGGCGAAGACGCTCGCGAGCGCGCCGGCGTCGACGCCGGCGTGCGCGGCGGCCTCCTGCGCGACCGCGATCGCGAGGCGCACGACCTGGCCGGCGCGCCGCCGCTCGGCGGGCGGCAGGGCGTCGGGCATGGCATGCTCGAGCGGTCTCGGGTTGTAGCGCACGCCGCCGGCGAGCAGCGCGCGCAGCGCGTCCCAGCCCGCGAGCCCCGGGGCGGCGACGCCGATGCCGCAGAGGTGAACGCCGATCACGGCATGCGCGCGAACACGAGGCTCGCGTTGTTACCGCCGAAACCGAGCGCGTTCACCAGCACTGCCGCGACCGGACGCTCGCGGGTCGCGAGCTGGACGGCGCGTCCGCACGCGGGATCGACGCTTGTCGTGTTGGCGGTGCCCGGGACGAAGCCGTGCTCGATCGAGAGCGCCGCGGCGACGGCACCGAGGATGCCCGCGGCGCCCAGGGTGTGGCCGAGGTGGCCCTTGATCGAGGTCACCGGCACGTCCGCCCCGATCACCCGCGCGATCGCACGCGCCTCGACCGCGTCGTTGTTGCGGGTCGCCGTGCCGTGGGCCTGCACGCAGTCGATGTCGCTTCCGCGCCGTCCGCAGCGTCCGAGCGCGGCGGCCATCGCGAGCGCGGCGCCGCGACCCTCGGGGTGCGGCGCCGACATGTGGTACGCATCGACGCTCTCGCCGTAGCCGACGAGCGCGACGCGGTGCGCGCGGCCCGGCGTGCGCTCGAGCAGCGCAAGACCCGCAGCCTCGCCGAGCGAGAGGCCGTCGCGCGCGGCGTCGAAAGGGCGGCACGGCGCGCTCGAGACGAGCTGCAGCGCACCGAACCCGTGCAGCGTCGTGCCACAGAGGCTGTCCACGCCGGCGACCACCGCGGCGTCGCACAGTCCGGCGGCGAGCCAGCGCGCGGCGGTCGCGAACACCTTCGCGCTCGACGAGCATGCGGTCGAGATCGCGAGCATCGGCCCGCGCAGCGCGCACGCCTGACGCACGAACCCGGCGAGCGCCGCGAAGTTGTGCGCCGTCGCATAGCGCACTGTGGCGGGCAGCGCACCGGTCGCGGGATCGCGCGCGCGGTAGGCGAGCTCGGTCTCGAGGATGCCCGAGGTGCTGGTGCCGACGATCGTCGCGACGCGCGCGGCGCCGTGCCGCGTCCGCGCTGCCGCGACCGCGTCGGCGAAGCCGTCCTGCCCGAGCGCGAGCCACGCGAGCCGGTGGTTGCGGCAATCGTACTCGGCGAGATCGGCCGGCAGCCGCACCGCCTCGAGGCCGGCGACGCGGCCGATGAAGCCGCCGCTCGGCGCGTGCGCAAAATCGTTCGGCGCGAGCCCCGGGCGCATCTCGCGCAGGGCGTCGCAAGTGTCTGCCCGCCCGGCGCCGACGGCGCTCACTGCGGTGTACGCATTGACGAAGAGCGGCTGCACGGTGCGATGCGGAATGCTCGCTGCCAGTATAGCAGCGCGCCTCGCACCCGCGCGCCGCTGGCGGCGCGCTACCGCGGCGGCCGCGCCCAGGCCGCGGCGAACGCGAGCGGAGAGCGCTGCGCCGAGCGCGACAGTGCGCCCGATCGCCTGCAGGATCGCCGTGTCGGAGAGCGCGAGCGCACCGAACGCCGTCAGCGTGGTCGCCGCGGCGACGAGCACGGCGAAGGTGCTGCGCAGCTCTTCTGCGCTGCGGCCGCGGACGCCGGTCGTCGGAGGAGCGTCGAAGAGGCGGTTGAAGAACAGCGCGTAGTTCGTTCCGATTCCGATCACGAGCAGGAACGACACCAGGTGCAGCAGCGAGAGTCTCGTGCCGGCCGCGAGCAGCAGCGCCGCGGTCGCCGCGGTCGCCGCGAGCACCGGGAGCATCACATTCGCGGCGGCGCGGATGCCGCCGAGCCCGAGCCAGAGCACGGCGCCGATCACCGCGACGCCGGCCGCGGCGAGCGCGAGCGCCTGGTCGCGGAAGCCACCGATCATGCGCTCGGACTCGTGCTTGAGATCGACCGCCTCCACCGCCCGATCGTCGAGCGCGGAAATCGCTCGCCCCAGCGCGTGCGGATCGGACACGCCGGAGAGCGGCGCGAGCCCGACCCAGCGGCCGCTTTGCTCGCGCAGGAGGGCGCGCAGCGCCGCACCCCACGCGGTGCCGGCGAGATCGTCCGGGGTGACGGGTGGCGCGGTGCGCGCCGCTGCGGCGTCGGCGAGGAATGGCGCGAACAGCCCGTCGCGGAACGGCAGTCCGGCGGACGCGCGCCCAAGCCGTGCGGCGAGGGTTTCCGGGTCGGGCAGCGCCGCGCGGCGCGCGCGCTGCGTCGCTTCGCTTGGCAGATACCGTGCCGGAGTATCGAAGCCGCGGATGACGCCCCGCGCGGCAAGGGCGGCGAGCGGGGCCTCGAGCGCCTCGAAGCGCGCAAGCACAGCGTCGCGCGTCGGTGCCCGCACCACCACGAGGTGGCGCACGTCCGGCGCGCCGAGCGCATCGCGCAGCGCCTGGTCGCGCGCCTTCGCCGCCTCCGGCACCGGGCTCAGGGCGGCGATGTCGTCCTCCCAGAGCGCCGCGTGCCGCAGGCCGATGAACGCGAGGGCAGCGGCGAGCGCGAGCGGCACGAGCGGCGCTGCGCGTCGGGCGAGGTGCGCGGCGGCGGCGAGCGCGCCGGCGAAAGGCACCCCGGCGGCGCGTCGGCCGCCCAGCGCTGCGGCGCGAGCGCCGGGAGCACGTGGCGCGTGACGAGCCCCGCGGCGAGCGCGCCGACGAACAGCAGCAGCCCGAGTTGCGCGAGGCCCGCGAAGCTCGAGGCGAGCATGGCGAGGGAGCCGAACACGGTGGTGAGCACGGCCAGCCGCAGCGTCGGCCAGACGCGCTGCGCGGTTGCCGCCAGCGTCTCGCTCCTCGCACGGCTCGCGAGCAGATAGGTCGAGTAGTCGGCCGCCTCGCCGATCAGCGTCGCGCCGAACCCGAGCGTGATGCCGTGCACGATGTCGAAGCCCAGGCTCACCGCGCTGATGCCTGCGAGCATGCCGGTCGCGACCGGCAGCACCCCGAAGCCGACCAGCGCCACGCGCCGGTAGGCGAGGAGCAGGATCAGGGCGACGCCGCCGCCGGCGAGCGCCGCGAGGCGCCAGGCGTCGGCCTCGATCGCGGCGCGCGCGGCAACCGCGAACACCGGCGGCCCGGACGTGACGATGCGCACCTGCGGTCCGGCGCGCGCTGCCGTGAACGCCGACTCGATCGCCGCGAGCGCCGCCGCCTGCGCGTCCAGATCGTAGCCTGGCGTACGGGTCTCGGCGGCGAGGAGCGCGCGGCCCCCGGCGGCGTCGAACCACACGCCCTCGCGCAGCCGGGGCGGGTGACGCTCGAGATGGCGCGCGAGCGCGGCGGTCGTCTCGCCGGTGGGATCGGCAGCGAGCGTCGAGCGCGCCAGCGGGCCGAGCGGCGAGGCGAGGCGTTCCAGCGTGCGCTCGAGCGCGGCGCGCAGCCCCTGCTCGGTGAAGCGCTCCGGCGTCACCGCCGGGCTGAGGACGTAGCGATGCGCGAAGAGCACGTCGCGGTCCTTGCGCGCGGCGGTGCTCTCGCCGTTCGCGACGTAGCCGAACGCGCCCGAGTCGCGCAGGCGCCGGGCGAGCGTGCGGCTGGAGGCCGCCAGCGCCGGCGCATCCGCTCCCTCCAGCGCGATCAGCACCAGGCGCGAGGCGACGCCGTCGCGCAGCTGTCCCATCAGCAGCTCCTGGGCGGGCGTCGCCGCGCGCGGCAGGAAGGCCGTGAGATCGGCGGTGACGCTCGTGCGGGCGAGCAGGATCCACAGGCAGGCCGCCACCGCCGCGAGCCAGATTGCGAGCGGCGCCACGCGAGCCGCCCGCGGGTGCATCAGCCGGACCTCCCGGTCGCGGATGCGGGAGCAGGCCCAGGTGCGGGCGGCGAAACGGGAACGAAGCGGGTCACGACCCGGTCCCCGCTCGTCTCCAGCGTCTCCATGCGCTCGATCCGGTCGCCGCTGCCCGAGATGCGCACGCTCGTGACGTACTCCGCCAGCGCCGCATCGGCGGGCAGGAGCGCGATCGTCCAAGCCTCGCGTTGGCCCGCGAAGAGCACCTGGTAGTGCCGCCGCAATGCCGCCAGGTCGCCGGCGAGCGTCGCGCGGATGCTCTCGACGAACACGCGCAGCACCGGCAGACCATCGAGCGCGAACGTGCGCTCGTTGCCGTCGCGCTCGATGGTCACCGCGCCGCCGTCGATCGTGTAGCGCTCGGCGCGCGGTGTCAGCATGCGCCGCTCGAGGCGCGCCGGACGCCGGTAGCGCAGCTCGCCGGTCGCGACGAGCGGCTCGCGCAGCGCGTCCGAATGGCGCGTCTCCTCGAAGCGGACCGTCGCCGCCTCGCGCGCCGCAAGCTCGCGCATCAGCCGCTCGAGGTCGAACGCGGCCGCCGCGCGCGGCGCGCCGGGCGCGGCGAGGAGGGCGAGGCAGAGCGCGGCCGCCGCGCCGCCGCTCAGCGGCGCCCGCCGGCCTCGGGCGCCGCCCATACGTCGAAGAAGTTGAACCAGTTGTACGGCGCGAGCCGCGCGTAGTGCTCCAGGCGCGCGGCATATGCGCGGGCGAGCGCAGCGATCGCCGCGTCGCGTCCGGCACGCGGCAGCGCGCCCGGCGCGCGAAACAGCTCGAAGTGGATGTCGTAGCGGCGTCCACCGCGGTAGAGCCCGAAGCCGAGCACGACCGGCGCGCCGAGCACCGCCACGAGCGCGAACGGGCCTTCGGGCAGCCACATCGTGCCGCCGAGGAACGGACACGCGATCGGCCGGTCGCCCGGGCGCAGCCGGTCGGCGAGCAATCCGACGAGCGCGCCGCCGTCGAGGCGCGCCTTCGCGCGCAGCAGCGACTCGGGCTCGCCGAGGTTGATGACGTCGGCGGCGAGCGCCGGATTGACCGCGGCGAACACCTGCGTCATCTTCCGCGCGTTGGCGTTGTCCATCAGCATCGCGACCGGCCAGCGCGGACCCGCGAGCGCCGCCGCGCGCAGCACCTCGAAGCTTCCCAGGTGCGCGCCGATGAGCAGGCATCCGGCGCCACCCGCCATCGCGCGCTCCACCGCCTCCGCGCCGTGCAGCCGCACATCGAAGTGCCCATAGCGGCCACCGAGGAAATAGACGCGGTCGAGCAGGGTCGCGGCAAACGTGGAGTAATGGCGGTAGACGTCGGCGAAGCCTGCGCGCCGGCCGAGCACGCGCGCGAGGTAGGCGCGCGAGGCGCGCCGCGGCGCGACCGAGAAGGCGACGAAGTAGGCGACGATGGCCGGCAGCAGCGCCCGACCGGCGCCGCGGCCGAGCCGTCGCGTGATCCACACGATGAGACGGATGAGCGCCGGGCTGCCGCGCTCGCGCGCCGCAAGCCACTGCGGCCGGCTGGCGGGCTCAATCCCGGTGGTGGTCATCGGCCGCGAAGCGAAGCACGCCGCGCGCGACGGACCGCGCGCCGCTCGTGCACTCGAAGCGCGTCTCGCCGGCACTCGTATGCGCGAAAACGATCGTGCACGGCTCGCCGGGGACGAGCGGCGCGAGAAACTTCGCCTGGGGCACGCCCGTCAGCCGCAACGGGCCGCGGCGCGCCGCGAGCGCCGCCTGGACGTGGGCGAGGACGAGCACGCCGGGCACCACCGGATCCCCGGGGAAATGGCCGGGCAGCGCTGGATGGTCGGGTGCGATCGAGAACGTGATGCGGTCCGCGCGCATCGTCGGCTCCCTGTCGTGTGCCGCCATCGCGCGCCCTCAGCGCGCCGCCTCGGCCTCGAGCAGGCGCAGCGCCTCGAGCGGCAGCTTGCCGGTCGAGGCGCGCGGCAGCGCGGCGACCTTCACGAGCGGGCGCGGCAGGAACGCCGGGTCGATCGCCCGGCGCAGCGCATCGATGATCTCGCCCTCGGTCAGGGCCGGTGCGACCACGAACGCCATCAGCCGCGCGACCTGGCCGTCAGAGGCGCCCTGCGGCACGTGGAACACGCCATCCTGCACGCCGGGGATCTCGAGCAGCTTGTGGTTGAGGTCGCCGAGCGAGGCGCGCTTGCCGGCGATGTTCAGCATGTCGCGCGCGCGCCCTCGAGCAGGAACTCCGTGTCGTTCGCCGGATGCAGCAGGTCGGAGGTGCGGACGCGGCCGTGCACGTGGCCGCCGGTGAACGCCCAGCCGTGCCCGTCGGGCGCGAGGCGGATGCCCGACATCGTGCGCCACGTCGGCGTCGCCGTGGTGCGGCGGGTGGCGACCATTCCAGCCTCGCTGCAGCCGTAGATCTCGATCACGCGGGTCGCGAAGCGGCGCTCGGCCGCGGCCGCAAGCGCCGGCGCGAGCGGTGCCGCGGCCGACACGATCAACGCAAAGCGCGGGCAGCGCGGTCTCGCCCTCGACGCAGGCGCGCACGTGGATCGGCGTCGTCACCAGCACGCGCGGCGCGGGCAGCGCCGCGAGCCCCGCGCGCACGTCGGCGGCGAGCAGCGGCCGGGCCGGATGCATGGCGCCGCCGAGCAGCAGCGGCAGCAGCACGGTGGACTCGAGGCCGTACATGTGCTGCGGAGGCACGGTGCCGAGGAGGTTGAACGCGCTCGGCGCGAGCCCGAGCGCCTCGCCCTCGGCGCGCGCGCCGGCGGCGAGCTTGCCCCAGCGCTTGAGGTTCGGCCGCGGCTCGCCCGTGCTGCCCGAGGTGAACACGACCGCCGCCGGGTGATCTGCGGCGATGGCCGGGACGTGCGCGGGGCCGCGTGCATGCGGCGGGACGTCCGGATAATCCACGACCGGCGCGTCGAGCGGCGGGAGCGGGGCGTCGGTGACCGCGCCGCACCCTGCGTACGCGGCGCCGACCTGCACCAGCGCCCGCTCGGTGCGGTTCGGCGGCAGCAGGGTCGTCTTTCCCGCGAGGAGCGTCGCGGCGAGCACCACCGCGAACCGGTAGCGGTCCTCGCAGAGGTTCATCACGTGCGCGCCGGCCGGCAGCGCCGCCGCCAAGTGCTCGACCTCTGCGAGGAACCGCGCGACGCTCACCGGTGCGCCGTCGCGCCAGGCGACCGGCCGGCCCAGCGCGTCGTGCCCGACCAGGGGAAGCGTCTGCACGGTCGCCATGGCGTGGTTCAGCGAAAGAGCTCGGGGGCGCGCCGCGCGAGGCAGGCCGCGACTGCGAGCGGATGGGTGTGCGCGTACTGCGGGAAGCGGCGCACCCGATAAGGGTACTCCGCGAAGAACAATGCGGCCAGCACCGCGTAGCTCAGCACGTTGCTGAAGAACGACCAGGCGACCGTCGAGGCGAAGCGCGCGAGCAGCACCGACGCTACGGCCATGGCGAGCGGCAGCAGCGTCCAGACCCAGGTGAGCACGCGGGTGTAGCGCACGAGCTCGTGCGGCAAGTGTTCGCCGTGATCGATCATGCGCGCCATGCGCTCGACGAGCGGCACGCGCCCGCGGCGCAGGGTGCGGCCGAACACCCATGCGACCGCGAGATAGGCTGCGGCCGGCCAGACGAACGCGAGCGGCACGACCGCGCGCGCGTCGAGCAGGGCGAGCCCCGCGATGCCGAGCGCGGCGAGCGCGAGCGCGCCGGGCGGAAACCGGTGCGCGCCGCCGTCGAGCGCGGCGGCGGCTGCCGCGATCGCTGCGAACCCCGCGAGCAGCGCCCAGCTCTCCCAGACGATCGCGAGGTGCAGCACGAGCGGACCCGCCCCGAGCACCGCGGCGAGCGGCAGCTTCATGACCGGCGCGTCCCGGGCGCGCGCGCGCTCATCGGGCGCGCTGGCGCTCCACGTGCGCGGCGAGGCTGCGCAGCGACGCGAAGACGCGCACGTTCGCCTCGTCGTCGGCGCGCAGCTCGACGCCGTAGCGCTTCGCGATCGCGAGCGAGATCTCGAGCATGTCGATCGAATCGAGCCCGAGCCCCTCGCCGTAGAGCGGCGACTCGGGGTCGACGTTCCCGGCTGCGACGTCGAGGTTCAGCACCTCGACCATCAGCGCGGAGAGCTCGGCTTCGAACGTCGTCTGCTGCGTGGTCATGCGTGTATCGTTCGGTCTCGCGGCGCAGGTCGGGATATTAGTGTATCCGCGGTGCTGCGCGGCAGCGAGCGGCGCTGCGTCACTAGGCGGTGGGGTGCACGTTCTCGCGCCGCCTGAGCGCCGCGCGCGCGCTGCGCCGTGGCTCGCTCAGGCTCTTCGCATAGTAGATCAGCTGGAACAGGCGGATGCGCCAGCGAACGCCGTTCGCGCGGTAAATGTCACCGGCGAGGAACGAGACGATGCCGTCGACCACCCGCAGCACGTTGCGCGGGTGCATCAGGAGGTCGCGCATCGCCGGCGCGCTCATGCGGTAGATGAACCAGGTGAACATGCGCAGGCCGCGGCGCATGCGGCGCTCGTAGGCGCGGGCAAAGCGCGCCGCCGCTGCCGGAGCGCGCAGGCTGCGGTCCACCGTCCGTGCCGCCTCGAACGCGCCCGTCATGGCGAGATAGACGCCCGACGAGAACACCGGATCGACGAATGCGAACGCGTCGCCGACCATCAGGTAGCCCGGTCCGTGGGCGCGCCGCGTCTGGTAGCTGTAGTTGCCCGTCGCGGTGGCCGGGGCGATCCGGCGCGCCTGCGCGAGGCGCGCGGCGAGCGGCGGGCACAGCGCGATCGTCGCGTCGAGAAACGCGTCGAGCGAGTCGCGCCGGGTCTTCAGGTAGGCCGGCCAGCAGACCGCGCCGACGCTGGTGATGCCGCGGCTGAGCGGAATGAACCAGAACCAGCCATGCTCGAACCAGTAGATCGCGATGTTGCCGGCGTCGCGGCCGGCGGTGCGGTCGGCGTTCTCGTAGTGGCCGAAGATCGCAGCGCTCGCGTGGCGGCGGTTGGCCTCGCGCATGCCGAGCCGGGTCGCGAGCAGCGCGTCGCGGCCGGTGGCGTCCACCAGGAACCGGGCGCGCCATGCGAGGTCCCCTTCCGGCCCCGTGCTGTGCACGGTGACCGTGCCGCCGGGCGCGCTCGGCAGGTCGACCTGCACGGCGCGCGTCTCCTCGAATACTGCAACGCCTCTGCGCTCGGCGTTGCGGAGAAGGACTTGGTCGAGCTCGGCGCGGTGCACCTGGAAGGCCGTCGGCTCGGCGGCGTCGAGCGCGCCGGCGAAGTAGAACGTCTGCGCGGTGCCGTGCTCGCGCGAGTGGAACTCGGCGCCGGCCTTCACTACGCCGATCGCACGGACCTCGTCGAGCACGCCGAGGCGCGCGAACAGCGGATTGTTGCGCGGCAGCAGCGACTCGCCGATGTGGAAGCGCGGGTGGCGGTCCTTGTCGAGCAACGCCACCCGCCACCCTTTCTCGGCAAGCAGCACGCCCGTCGTCGTGCCAGCGGGACCGCCGCCGATCACGATCACGTCGTAGGCGCGTGCGGAGTTCGCGGGGCCGGTCATCGCGCTGCGTCTCGGTGCGCAATTATAGCCGCGGCCGGGCGCGCAACCGCCGGGCCGCGAGCTGCGGCAGCCGCGCGAGCGCGCCCACGAGGAGCCGGCTGTGCATCCAGACCAGCAGCGCGTTGTCGCGCAGGTAGTCGAAGTGCGACACGCCGCCCTCCTCGGGCCGGAAGTAGCGCACGGCGGTCGCGATCCGCACCGGCCTCACCCCGGTCCACGCGAGCCGCACCGCCGCCTCGGGATCGAAATCGAAGCCGCGCATCCACCGGCCGCGCTCCATCACGCGCAGAAGCGGGACGATCGGATAGAGCCGGAAGCCGAACAGCGAGTCGCCGATGCCGGCCCAGAGCGTCGCCAGATCGGCGAAGAAATTCGAGATGCGGCGGCCGTGCACGCGCGCCCTCGGCGCGCTGGCGTCGAAGACCGGCTGGCCGAGGATCATCGCATCCGGCGCGGCGCGCGAGGCGGCCATCAGGTCCGCGATGCGCTCGGCCGGGTGCTGGCCGTCGGCGTCCATGGTGAGCGCGTGCGTGAACCCGGCCGCGGCCGCGGCCCGCAGCCCGTGCAGCACCGCCGCACCCTTGCCGCCGTTGCGCTCGAGGCGCAGCACGCGCAGGCCCGGATCGTCCGCGGCGAGCGCCGCGACCGGCGCGTCGCTGCCGTCGGTGCTGCCGTCGATCACGACCCACACGGGGGACCACCGCGCGCGCGCGGCGCGCACCGTCTCGACGAGCTTCGCGCCGGTGTTGTAGCTCGGGATGAGGACGAGGTGGGTCGCCGAGGTGTGCATCCGGCCGGCCGCTGCGCGTACCTGCGCCTCAGCCGGCGCCCGGCTTGACCGCGCGGTACTCGGAGAGAAAGCCGAGCTCGGCCGACCGGCGGACGTCGCCGAAGCCGGCGTGCTCGAGCGTGCCGAGCACGCGCTCCGGGGGCACGCACGCCTCGATCGTGTCCCAGTAGTAGCGCATCAGCATCGGCATGTCCGGCGAGCGCGCCACCAGCCGCGCGAGCAGCGGAACGACGCCGCGCAGGTAGCCTTTGAGCAGCGCGCGGCCGATCCGCCCGCGCGGCGGCGTGATCTCCAGGATCAGCACGATACCGCCCGGCCGCAGCACGCGCAGGAACTCGCCCGAGGCCGCCGCGAGATCCGTCACGTGCCGCAGCGCGTAGCCCATGCTCAGGAAATCGGCGGAGGCGTCGGGCAGCGGGATGCGCTCGGCGCTGCCCTCGAGCCGGCGCACGCCGGCGGGCAGCACCGCGTTCGCGAGCATCGCGGAGCTCGGGTCGACGGCGACGACTGCTGCGGGCGCGCCGACGAGCGCCGCCGCCTCGCGCGCGACGAGCCCGGTGCCCGCGCCGACGTCGACGACGCGCATGCCCGGGACGAGCCCGGCGCGCACGAGCGCTGCGCGCCGGTAGTACGCACCGGTGCCGAACGCCATGCAGCGCTCCACGCGCGTGTAGTCGCCGGCGGTGCGGTCGAAGAGGGCGCGCACCCACGGACGGCGCTCGGCCTCGCTCGCGAAATAGCGCACGAGCGGGGGTGCGGCGCATGAACGATGTCGGACGGCGGCTCGCGGGTCATGTCATGCACGCAGCGATCGAGCCTGCAAGCCTAGCATAGCGGTGCGGCGCAGGCCGCGATCGGCATCACTGGGCGCCTCAATCCTCGCTTTCGACGCGCGTCTTCGACTCGGCGAACACGTAGGCGACGCCGATGCCCGCGAGCAGCGCGCCGCGCCGGCGCACGAGCGGACTCGCCTCGAAGGTTGCGCCGTTCAGCGCGTGCGCGCGCACGAAGCCGCCGACCCACACCGACGCGAACCGCTTGCTCAGGCTGACCGTGAACTGCACGCCGCCGTAGCCGCCCTCGGCGGCGTACGCCGGCCGCGTCGCCGTCGCGAACGCCGGATCCACCTGGTAGTAGTAGCGGTGGTAGCGCGCGTCGGCGAACACCGGTCCGGCCTGCAGCCCGAGCCGCCAGCCGCCGCCCGGGCCGGTGTCGCGCGCAAACCAGTCGAGCACCGGGTTGAACACGACGCCGGTGTAGCGGGCGCTGGGGAAGTCGATCGCGTACGCCGCGCGCAGCGGCAACTGGAGCGAGAGCTCGCGCGAGCGTGCGTCGTCTTGCCACAGCGTAAGCTTCAGCACCGGGCCCAGCTCGAGGGTCGGGTCGAGGTCCGGCATGCCCTGGCGCGCTTCGTTGCGGCTGCTCGGCGCCGGCTGCGAAGCGTTCAGCGACACGTCGAGCTCGGCGCGGCCGCGCTGCAGGAGCAGCAGCGCGGCGAGCCCGCGCCGGTCGTCCACCCGCAAGAGCTCGCCGCGGTAGCGTACGTAGGGCAGCGGATAGAGATAGCCGCGCGACTGATCCGACCCGCGATAGTCGGGCAGGCGCAGCGCGGCTGCTCCCGCACCGAGCTCCCAGAGCGGGCGCTCGGCCGCCACCGCGCCGCTCGCGGCGAGGCACGCCGCGCCGATCGCAGCCGCGGCGATCGCCATGCTCCGGATGCACCGCACTGCGCTCCTCCCGCGACGTGCCCGAGCACGCAAGTCCACCCGCTCGCTCGCCGTCGCTCGCGCGCGGCCGCGGTGCGCGTCGCCGCCGGCTGGAAGTAGAATCCGGCGCAACCGATCGACCTCGAAATCCTGCGCGATGGCCCTCACCGAGCCCAGCATCGCCGCGCGCGCGCATCCGGCGCTGCGCGTCTGGTGGCCGACGCCGGCGCTCGGCATCACGGCGCTCGCGCACGCCGGCGGCGTGATCGCGCTCGCGCACTCGCCGCACGCTTGGCCGTGGGTTGCCGGCGCGCTCGTGCTCAACCACGCGGCCCTGGCCGCAGCGGCGTTCGCGCCGAGGAGCCGGCTGCTCGGGCCGAACCTGGTCCGGCTGCCCGCTGCCGCAGCCGCGCGCCGCGAGATCGCGCTCACGTTCGACGACGGGCCGCACCCGGAGTTCACGCCGCGCGTGCTCGACCTGCTCGATCGCGTGGCGGCGAAGGCGAGCTTCTTTCTGGTGGGCGAGCGCGCGCGCCGGCACGCACGGCTCGCGCGCGAGATCGTCGCACGCGGTCACGCGGTGGAGAACCACAGTCATCGGCACTCGCCGTGCTTCGCCTGCGGCGGCGTCGCGCGCATGCGGCGCGAGATCGCCGCCGCCCAGGCCGCGATCGCCGATGCGGCCGGCGTCGCGCCGGCGTACTTCCGTGCGCCGTTCGGCATCCGCAGCCCCCTGCTCGAGCCTGCGCTCGCCGCATGCGGCTTGCGCCACGTCGCCTGGACGCGGCGCGGCTACGACACGGTCGGGCGCGATGCCGCGGCGGTGCTGGCGCGGCTGACGCGCCGCCTCGAAGCGGGCGACGTGCTGTTGCTGCACGATGCCCCCGGCGCGCGCGCGGGAAGCCCGCATGCGCTCGCCGTGCTGCCCGCGGTCCTCGAGCGCATCGCCGCCGAAGGGCTGCGGCCGGTGACGCTGCGCGCGGCGTGCGCCGACGCACGCAGCGCCTGAGCGCGGCGGCGTCGGCCGGGTTCGGGGCCGCGCGGGGACGCGTGCGAGCCGACGCAGCAGAGCACGCCGCCTGGCACGCGATCGTCGCTGCGGCGGCGCGCGACTACCGCCCCGCCGGCCGTTACGCCGCGGGATACGCGCGCGGCAAACTCGCGCACGACCCGGTCTTCGCGGCGATCCTCGCGCGGGGCCTGATTCCCGACGGGGGCGCGCCTGGCCGACCTTGGCTGCGGCCAGGGGCTTCTCGGCGCGCTCCTGTTCGCCGCGCGCGACTGCCACGCGCGCGGTGTGTGGCCGTCCGCTTGGCCGGCGCCGGCGCAGCTCGCGTCGGTCTGGGGCGTCGATCTCGATCCGCGGCGGGTGCGCGCCGGGCGCCTCGCGCTCGGCGCACGGGCCGCGCTCGAAATCGGCGACCTGCGCACCGCGGCGATCCCGCCGAGCGACGCGATCGTCCTGCTCGACGTGCTCCACTACGTGCCGCCGGAGGCGCAGCGCGCGGTGCTCGCGCGGAGCCGCCGGGCGCTCTCCGATGGCGGCGTCCTGCTGTTGCGGGTCGCCGACGCCGGTGCCGGCATGCGCTTCCGGCTCACCTCGCTTGCCGATCGGATCGCGACCGTCGCGCGCGGCGGCCCGCCGCGGCTGTACTCGCGGGCACTGCCGGCGTGGATCGCGCTCCTTACCGAGCTCGGCTTTGGCGACGTGCGCAGCGCACCGATGAGCGCGTGCACGCCCTTCGCGAACGTGCTGCTCGTCGCCCGCTGACGGCGCTACTCGCCCGCGACCCTGAGGGCGTTTTGCACGCGCACGACGCCCGACACGCCCGAGGCGATCCGCTCGGCGAGCGCGCGGTTCTCGTGCGAGGCGACGGAACCGGAGAGCGTGACCACCCCGCCGACCGTGCGCACGTCGATCTGCTCGCGCATCAGGGCGCGGCTGAACTGCAGCTTGGTCGCGACCTTCATCGTGGTCGCTTCGTCGCGGAAGAAGTTCGGCGCGCGTGCAGGCGCGGGCGGGCTCGTCGCCGCGGCGGACGCCGCGCGGCTGCGCTCGCTCTCGGCCGGCGCGCGCGCCGCGGCGGCGCGCTGTGCCTCCTCCCGCGCGCGCCGCTCTTCGGTCGCCCTTGCCGCCGCGGCCTTGGCTTGCGCCCGCGCCTCGGCCGCGCGCCGCGCCTCGGCCGCGTCGCGCTCGGCGCGCGCGCTCGCCTCTGCGGCACGCTTCGCCTCCCGGGCCTCACGCTCGGCACGCGCGCTCGCCTCGGCCGCGCGCTTCGCTTCCTGTGCCTCGCGCTCGGCGTGCGCGCGGGCCGCAGCGGCCGCCCGCTCGGCCTCGCGCGCCTGCGCTGCCGCGCGCTGCTGCGCGGCCGGATCGGCCGTCGGCGGCGCCGCGATCGCCGCGGGCTGCGGGGCGGCGTCGGAGCCGCCGCCCCGCGCAAGCCAGCCGACGATCGCGGCGGCGATCAGCACCAGCACGACAGCAGCGCCGCCGAAGGCCCACTTCAGGCCGCTGCGCGTCTCCGGCGGCAGCGTCGCGGCGAGTCCGCCGAGGGTCGGCGCGCGCGTTCCGGAGCGGCTTGTGGTGCGATCGGGATCGGTCGCGGCGTCGCCCGGCGGCGTGGTCGGCGGCCGGCTCGGTGGGCTGGAGCGGCTCGCGGCGGCCGGCGCCCCGGGCACGCTCTGCGGCAGAGGCGTCGCCCCGCTGCCGGTGCGGTCGGTCTGCCAGGAAGGCTGGCTCGGATCGTAGACGCCGGCGCGCGCCGGCTCGAGGATGATGGTCTCCTCCGAGATGGTCGGGCTCACCGGCTCGGCGTACGCGTGCAGGATCGCGTCCTTGAATGCGGCCGCGCTCGGGTGGCGGTCCTCGGGCCGCTTGGCGATCGCGCGCGCGACCACGGGGTCGTAGCGCTCCCAGTCGCGTCCGGGCGCGGCCGCCGAGGGCGGCGGCGGGTCGTCGTAGCACACGCGGTACATGAGCTGCTCGGGGCTGCCGGTGAACGGCCGCACGCCGGTGAGCAGCTGGTAGAGCACGACGCCGGCCGCGAAGATGTCCGCCCGCCAGTCGACCGCCTCGCCCTTGTACTGCTCGGGCGCCATGTACCCCGGCGAGCCCATCACCGCCCCGGTGTGCGTGAGCGCCGAGGTGTCGATGCGCGCGATGCCGAAATCGGCGACCTTGAGGCGGCCGTTGGTCATGATGATGATGTTCGCCGGCTTGATGTCGCGGTGCCAGACGCCGGCCTCGTGCGCGTGCTGCAGCGCGTCGAGGAGCTGCACCATCAGGCTGACGATGTCGCGCTCCTCCATGCGCGCCTCGCGGGTGAAGTACGCGCGCAGGCTCGCGCCCTGCACGAACTCCATGGCGATGTAGGCGAGCTCGTCGGCCTCGCCGTAGTCGTACACCGCCACGATGCCGGGATGCGCGAGCCGGCCGGCGGCGCGCGCTTCGTTCTTGAAGCGCGCCATCATCATGCCGGCGCGCTCGTCGTCGTCGATCAGCTCCTTGCGGATCGTCTTGATCGCGACCGTGCGCTGGATGTCCGGGTCGAACGCTTTGTACACGATCCCCATCGCGCCCTTGCCGAGCGTTTCGGTGATCCGGTACTTGCCCAGGCGCTCGGGATGGCTCATCGGGAAGCTCGAGGCGCGGCGGAGGCTGCCGTCGCCCTGCCGGGATTATGGCCGCCGCCTGCGGCCGGGAGCAAGTGCGGCCGGCCGGTGCACGCGCCGCCGCGGTGCGCGAGAATGGCGGCCTGGACGACGGGAGCTCGACATGACCATCCAGCACATCGGCGTCGTCGGCGCCGGAACCATGGGCAACGGCATCGCACAGGCGTTCGCGGGGAAGGGCTTTGCGGTGACGATGACCGACGTCGCCGAGGCCGCGCTCGCGCGCGGGCTGGCGACGATCGAGGCGAGCCTCGAGCGCTTGGTAAAGAAGGACAAGCTCGCGGCGAACGACAAGGCCGCGACGCTCGCCCGCATCAAGACCTCGATGCGGCTCGCCGACCTCGCGGACGCCGACCTCGTCATCGAGGCGGCGACCGAGAACCTCGAGCTCAAGCTCGGTCTTTTCGCCGAGCTCGATCGCGGCGTCCCGCCCGGCACGATCATCGCGAGCAACACCTCCTCGATCTCGATCACGCGCCTCGCGGCGGCGACCAAGCGGTCCGACCGGGTGATCGGCATGCACTTCTTCAACCCGGTGCCGGTGATGCAGCTGGTGGAGCTCATCCGCGGGCTGCAGACCTCCGACGAGACCTATGCCCAGGTCGAGGCGGCGTCGAAGGCGCTCGGCAAGGCACCTGTGCGGGTGCGGAACAGCCCCGGCTTCGTCGTGAACCGGATGCTCTGCCCGATGATCAACGAGGCCGTGTTGGCGCTCGCCGAGGGGCTCGCGACCGCCGAGGAGATCGACCACGCCATGAAGCTCGGCGCGAACCATCCGATCGGGCCGCTCGCACTCTGCGACCTGATCGGCCTGGACGTCGAGCTCGCGGTGATGAACGTGCTCTACGAGGGATTTAAGGACCCGAAGTACCGCCCGGCGCCGCTCCTGGTCGAGATGGTCGAGGCGGGCCGCCTCGGGCGCAAGACCGGGCGCGGGTTTTTCACCTACGGTTGACGACCGGCCGGCCCGCCGGCGGGGGCCGGCGCGTACTGCTCGCCCGCGCGGCGGCGACGCGCGCCGGTGGGGGCGGCGGCGGTTTCTAGGCAAAGCGGCGCATCCTCGGGCACAATTCCGCTCCCAGCCGCCCGCGAGAGGCGGCGGAGCGCAGGACCTTAGCCCCGGCGGGGCGTCCCGCCGGTTTCGTCGGGGATCCACAGGAATTGGAGGGCGTATGGCAGAGGCGCTCGACACGTTTCCGCGCCTGCTGATGCACCATGCCAAGGCGCGTCCGAACCGGCCGGCGATGCGCGAGAAGGCGCTCGGCATCTGGCAGACGTGGACCTGGCGCGAGATCGCCGAGGAGGTGCGGCTCATCGCCTGCGGTCTCGCCGCCGAGGGGGCTCGTCCGCGGCCAGCACCTCGCGCTCGTCGGCGAGAACCGGCCGCGTCTCTACTTCGCGATGGTCGCCGCGCAGTCGCTCGGGGCGATCCCGGTGCCGCTCTACCAGGACGCGGTCGCGCAGGAGATGGTCTACGTGCTGCGCGACGCCGAAGTCACGCACGTGATCGCCGAGGACCAGGAGCAGGTCGACAAGCTGCTCGAGATCCTGCCCGAGTGCCCGCAGCTCGCGCACATCTACTACGACGATCCGCGCGGCCTGCGCGGCTATGCCCAGCCGCAGATCGCGAGCTACGAGCGCTTGCTCGAGCGCGGGCGCGCCCATGACGCCGCGCATCCGGGGTTCTTCGAGGCCGAGCTCGCCAGAGGCGCCGCCGAAGACACCGCGGCGATGCACTACACCTCGGGCACCACCGCGCACCCGAAGGGCGTGGTGCTGAGCTATCGCAACCTGATCGAGAGCGGGCGCAGCGCGGCCGAAATGGAGGGGCTCACCGACCGCGAGGACGTGCTCGCCTATCTGCCGCTCGCCTGGATCGGGCAGAACATCTTCTCCTACACGCAGTGGCTGGCGACCGGGTTCTGCGTGAACTGCCCGGAGTCGCCCGAGACGGTGATGACCGACCTGCGCGAGATTGCGCCGACCTACTACTTCGCCCCGCCGCGGGTGCTCGAGGCGCTGCTCACCCAGGTCACGATCCGCATGGAGGACGCCGCCCGCGTCAAGCGCTGGATGTACGACTACTTCATGGGGGTCGCGCGGCGGGTGGGCGGGCGCATCCTCGACGGCCAGCCGGTGGGCCTGGGCGAACGCCTCCTCTACGGGCTCGGCGATCTGCTCGTCTACGGGCCGCTGCGCAACGTGCTCGGCATGAGCCGCGTGCGCGTCGCCTACACCGCCGGCGAGGCGATCGGGCCGGACCTGTTCGCGTTCTACCGCTCGATCGGCATCAACATGAAGCAGCTGTACGGCTCGACCGAGACTTCGGTCTTCGTGTGCATCCAGCCGAACGGCCAGATCAAGCCCGACACCGTCGGGCCGCCCGCCCCCGGGGTGGAGGTCAAGCTGACCGACTCGGGCGAGATCCTGATCCGCAGCCCCGGCCTCTTCCGCGAGTATTACAAGAACGCGGAAGCGACTGCCGAGGCGAAAACCGCCGACGGCTGGTTCCGCACCGGCGATGCGGGCTACTTCGACCAGGACGGGCATCTGAAGATCCTCGACCGCGCCAAGGACGTCGGCAAGCTCGCAGACGGCACGCTCTTCGCGCCGAAGTATCTCGAGAACAAGCTCAAGTTCTTCCCGTACATCAAGGAGGCGGTTGCGATCGGTAACGGCCGCGACAAGGTCTGCTGCCTGCTCAACATCGATTTCGAGGCGGTGGGCAACTGGGCCGAGCGGCGCAACCTCGCCTACTCGGGCTACACCGATCTCGCTTCGCGGCCCGAGACGTACGAGCTCGTACGCGGCTGCGTCGAGCAGGTGAACGCCGACCTCGCCGCGGACCCGAAGCTCGCCACCTCGCAGATCCACCGCTTCCTGATCCTGCACAAGGAGCTCGACGCGGACGACGAGGAGCTCACCCGCACGCGCAAGGTGCGCCGCGGCTTCATCGCCGAGAAGTACGGGGCGCTCATCGACGCGCTCTACTCAGGACGCAAGGAGCAGTTCATCGAGACCCGGGTGCGCTTCGAGGACGGTCGCACCGGATCGATCAGCGCCACGCTGCGCATCGCCGACGCGAAGATCTTCTCGCCGGCGGCCGCGAAGCGGGCCGCATGAAGCGCCCCGCGCGATGCGCGTCGATCCAGGGACGCGAAGCGCTGCCGGCGGCGAGGCGCCCGCGATGAGCGCGACGGCCCGCACGGTCGGCCTGCCGATCCTCGTCGTCGAGGGCGTGTCGCTCGCCTTCGGCGGGGTGAAGGCGCTGCAGGGTGTCTCGTTCGACGTGCGCGAGCACGAGATCCGCGCGATCATCGGTCCGAACGGCGCCGGCAAGAGCTCGATGCTGAACGTGATCAACGGCGTGTACCACCCCCAGGAGGGCACGATCACGTTCAGGGGAGTGTCGCGCCGTGGCATGGTCGTGCACGAGGCGGCCGCGCAGGGCATCGGCCGCACGTTCCAGAACATCGCGCTCTTCCGCGGCATGACGGTGCTCGACAACATCATGACCGGGCGCAACCTGAAGATCCGCTCGACCTTCCTCGAGCAGGCGGTCTGGCTCGGGCGCGCCAGGCGCGAGGAGCTCGCGCACCGGCGCAAGGTCGAGGAGATCATCGATTTCCTCGAGATCCAGCACATCCGCAAGACGCCGGTCGGGCGGCTGCCCTACGGGCTGCAGAAGCGCGTCGAGCTCGCCCGCGCGCTCGCGATGGAGCCCGAGCTGCTCCTGCTCGACGAGCCGATGGCGGGCATGAACCTCGAGGAGAAGCAGGACATGTGCCGCTTCGTCCTCGACGTGAACGAGCAGTTTGGCACCACGATCGTGCTGATCGAGCACGACATGGGCGTGGTGATGGACATCTCGGACCGCGTGGTGGTGCTCGACTACGGCCGAAAGATCGCCGACGGCACGCCCGAGGAGGTGCGCGCGAACCAGGCCGTGATCGACGCCTACCTCGGCGTCGCCCACTGAGGCGGAGCACGACGACGGAGAGCGCGCGATGGGAGGCCCGGTCAGCTTCTTCTTCGAGGTCCTGTTCAGCGGCCTGCTCGCCGGGGTGATGTACTCGCTGGTCGCGCTCGGGTTCGTGCTGATCTACAAGGCCTCCGGCGTGTTCAACTTCGCGCAGGGCGCGATGGTGTTCTTCGCCGCGCTCACCTTCGTGTCGCTGGTCGAGCGCGGGGTGAACTTCTGGCTCGCCATGGCGATCACGCTCGCGGTGATGATCGTGCTCGGCGTCCTCACCGAGCGCGTGGTGCTGCGCCCGCTCATCAACCAGCCGCAGATCACGCTCTTCATGGCTACGATCGGGCTCGCGTTCTTCCTCGAGGGCCTCTCGCAGGGGATCTGGGGCTCGCAGCCGCACGGCTTGGACATCGGCATCCGCGACGAGCCGATGGAGTGGCTTGCAGAACGTACCGGAATGTTCCTGAGCCAGTTCGACCTGTTCGCCGCGGCGATCGCCGCGGTGCTGGTGACCGTGCTCGCGCTCTTCTTCCAGCGCACGCGCATCGGGCGCGCGCTGCGGGCGGTCGCGGACGACCACCAGGCCGCGCTCGCGGTCGGCATCCCGCTCAAGCAGATCTGGGCCATCGTGTGGGCAGTCGCCGGCTTCGTCGCGCTGGTGGCCGGACTGCTGTGGGGCGCCCGCACCGGCGTCCAGTTCGCCCTCACCTTCGTCGCGCTCAAGGCGCTGCCGGTGCTGATCCTCGGCGGCTTCGAGTCGATCGCGGGCGCGATCGTCGGCGGCCTGATCATCGGCGCGAGCGAGAAGCTCGCCGAGGTCTATCTCGGTCCGTACGTGGGCGGCGGCATCGAGTCGTGGTTCCCGTACGTGCTCGCTCTCGCATTCCTGCTGATCCGGCCGGAAGGACTGTTCGGCGAGAAGCACATCGACCGTGTCTAGATGAAGTGACCCGACAGGCGCCGCAAAGGAAGCCATGCTCTACCGCGAAGCCGGCCAGTTCCGCGCCACCTACGCCGAGGACCAGCAGATCTTCCCGCTCCGGCAGGACCGGATCGGCATCGCCGCCGTCCTCGTCCTCGCCTTCGTCGTCATCCCGCTCGCGGGCAACCAGTACTGGCTGAGCGCGATCCTCACGCCGTTCCTGATCTTCGCGCTCGCCGCGCTGGGGCTGAACATCCTCACCGGCTACGCCGGTCAGCTCTCGCTCGGCACCGCCGCGTTCATGGCGGTCGGCGCCTTCGCCACCTACAACTTCGTGCTGCGCGTGCCGGGCATCCCGATCCTGGCGGCGTTCGCGCTCGCCGGGATCTGCGCCGCGCTGGTGGGCATCGCGTTCGGCCTGCCGAGCTTGCGGATCAAGGGGTTCTACCTCGCGGTGGCGACCCTCGCCGCGCAGTTCTTCGTGCTGTGGGCGATCCAGCGCATCGGTTGGATCACCAACTACAGCGCGTCGGGCGTGATCACCGCGCAGAACTACTCGATCCTCGGCATCCCGATCGAAACGCCGGTTTCAAAGTACGTGCTCACACTCTCGATCGTGACGGTGCTCGCGCTGCTGGCGAAGAACCTGGCGCGAAGCGAGACCGGACGTGCGTTCATGGCGGTGCGCGACATGGACGTGGCGGCCTCGGTGATCGGCATCCCGCTGATGAGGACGAAGCTGCTCGCGTTCGCGATCAGCTCGTTCTACTGCGGGGTGGCGGGCGCGCTGTACGCCTACACCTACCTCGGCACGGTGGAGCCCGAGGCGTTCAACCTCGACCTCTCGTTCCGCATCCTGTTCATGATCATCATCGGCGGGGTCGGCTCGGTGCTCGGCTCGTTCCTGGGCGCGGCGTTCATCGTGCTGCTGCCGATCGTGCTGAACTACGTGGTTCCGCCGATCTCGGAGGCAACCGGCATCGAGATCTCGCACGCAATCATCTCCAACCTGGAGCTGATGGTCTTCGGCGGCCTGATCATCTTCTTCCTGATCGTGGAGCCGCACGGCCTCGCCCGGCTGTGGCAGATCGGCAAGGAGAAGCTGCGCCTCTGGCCCTTCCCGCACTAGGCGCGGTGGGGTCGGCCGGATTGGACATCTTACGGAATTCGTCTAACATGACCCGTTCACATTTCTGGCGTTTCCAGGGAATGGCCACCACGAGGAGAGAAATCATGAAACCAAGCAAGTACCTAGCTGCCGGCGTGGCGCTTGCCGCCGCCGTGCTGGCCGGCGGTGCGCTCGCCCAGGCGAAGGAGCAGTTCATTCCGGCCAACGGCTACTGGGTCGGACCGTACGCGCCGGGCGGATCGGGCTTCTTCGGCGGCATGCTCGACTACTTCCAGCTTCTGAACGAGCGCGACGGCGGCATCAACGGGGTGAAACTCACCTGGGAGAAGTGCGAGACCGAGTACAACAACGCGCGCGGGGTCGAGTGCTACGAGCGCCTGAAGGCCAAGGGTTCGACCGGAGCCACGGTCATCCACCCGCTCTCGACCGGCATCACCTACTCGCTGCTCGAGAAGGCGCCGGCCGACAAGATCCCGCTCATCTCGATGGGCTACGGCCGCACCGACGCCGCGGACGGGCGCGTCTTCCCGTACGTCTTCCCGCTGATCACCACCTACTGGTCGCAGAACACCGCCAAGATCAAGTTCATCGGGATGCGCGAAGGCGGGATGGACAAGCTGAAGGGCAAGAAGATCGTGAACCTCTATCACGACTCGGCCTACGGCAAGGAGACCATCCCGGTCCTCGACGCGCAGGCGAAGAAGTACGGCTTCACGGTGACCCACATCCCGGTACCGCACCCGGGCAACGAGCAGCAGTCGCAGTGGCTGCAGATCCGCCAGATCCGGCCCGACTGGGTGATCCTGCGCGGCTGGGGCGTGATGAACCCGACCGCGATCAAGGCGGCGCAGCGGGTCGGTTTCCCGCGCAACAAGATGCTCGGCGTGTGGTGGTCCGGCGCCGAGGAGGACGTCATCCCGGCCGGCGACGCCGCCAAGGGCTACATCGCCGCCGGCTTCAACCTGCCCGGCACGAGCTTCCCGGTGGTGCAGGCGATCATGAAGAACGTGTACGGCAAGGGCAAAGGCGAAATGGAGGACCGCTCGCGCATCGGCTCGATCTACTACACCCGCGGGCTTGTCGCCGGCATCGTCACCGCCGAGGCGATCCGCACGGCGCAGGAGAAGTACGGCAAGGGCAAGCCGATCACCGGCGAGCAGATGCGCTGGGGTATCGAGAACCTCAACATCGACGAGAAGCGGCTGAAGGAGCTCGGCGCGGTCGGGCTGATGCAGCCGCTCAAGGTCACGTGCATGGACCACGAGGGCGGCGGCGCGGTGAAGTTCCTGCAGTGGGACGGCGCCAAGTGGAACGTCATCACCGACTGGATCGCTTCCGACCAGTCGATCGTCCGGCCGATGATCGAGGAATCCGCGGCGAAGTACGCCAAGGAAAAGGGCATCACCCCGCGCGACTGCAAGTAGCCTGAAGCGCGGCCGCCGGGTGCGTTCGGCGCACCCGGCGCCGCGAGAGTCCTGTGCAGGCCGGCTCGAGCGAGCCGGCCTGCGCGGCCGCTCTCGCCGCCGCGGGCGCTGTGCGCGCCGCGGCGCCAGCCCGCGATACGCGCCACCCACCGCCCATTTCACTTTCGCGCACCCGCCCATGTCGGCAGTGATCAACCCCCAGCCAGCGGCCCAGACGTACCTGACGGTCAACAACGTCGAGGTGATCTACGACCACGTGATCCTGGTTCTGAAGGGCGTCTCGCTCCAGGTCCAGAAGGGCCAGATCGTGGCGCTGCTCGGCGCGAACGGCGCCGGCAAGACCACCACGCTGAAGGCCATCTCCAACCTGCTGCGCGCCGAGCGCGGCGAGGTGACCAAGGGCTCGATCGAGTTCGACGGCCGGCGCGTCGACCAGCTCACCCCGAACGAGCTGGTGCGCATGGGCGTGTGCCAGGTGATGGAGGGGCGCCACTGCTTTCAGCACCTGACCGTCGAGGAGAACCTGCTCACCGGCGCGTTCACCCGCAGCGTCGGCCGCGCCGAGCTGCGGCGGGATCTCGAGCTCGTCTACGACTACTTCCCGCGGCTGAAGGAGCGGCGCGGGTCGCTCGCCGGCTACACCTCCGGCGGCGAGCAGCAGATGACCGCGATCGGCCGCGCGCTGATGGCCCGCCCGAAGATGATCCTGCTCGACGAGCCTTCGATGGGCCTCGCGCCGCAGCTGGTCGAGGAGATCTTCGGCATCGTGAAGAGTCTGAACGAGAAGGAGGGTGTCTCGATCCTGCTCGCCGAGCAGAACACCAACATCGCGCTGCGCTTCGCCGACTACGGCTACATCCTCGAGAACGGGCGCGTGGTGATGGACGGCGCTGCCGCGAGTCTCGCGCAGAACGAGGACGTGAAGGAGTTCTACCTCGGGCTCTCGGCGGGCGGGCGCAAGAGCTTCCGCGACACCAAGTTCTACCGGCGGCGCAAGCGCTGGCTTTCGTGAAGGTGAGTGCGTGAGCGCGTGAATGCGTGAATGCGTGACCCGAGACGAGCCGACCACACTTCCTCACGCCTTCGCATCTTCACATGGAACACTTCGACCCGCTCGAGACGCGCGATCCGGAGGCACGCGAGCACGCGCTTTTTTGCGGCGTTGCCGGCGCAGCTCGAGCACGCGATCGGCAACGCGCCCGGTTTCGCGCGCATCCTCGCCGGCGTCGATCCGCGCGAGGTCGCGAGTCGCGCTGCGCTCGCGCATCTGCCGGTCACGCGCAAGGCGGACCTGAAGGAGCTGCAGCGCGCCGATCCGCCGCTCGGCGGCCTGAACGCCACTCCGGTGCCGAAGCTCGCGAAGCTCTTCGTCTCGCCGGGACCGATCTACGAGCCGGAGGGGCACGCGAAGGACTGGTGGCGACTCGCCCGCGGGCTCTTCGCCGCTGGATTCCGCGCCGGCGATCTGGTCGTCGACACCTTCGCCTACCATTTCACGCCGGCCGGCTCGATGCTCGAGACCGGCGCGCTCGCGCTCGGCTGCACCGTGGTGCCGACCGGCGTCGGCCAGACCGAGATGCAGGTGGCGACGCTCGCCGACCTCGGTGTCAACGGCTACATGGGCACGCCTTCGTTCCTGAAGGTCATCGTCGACAAGGCCGACGAGATCGGGGCCGACATCTCCCGCATGAGAAAGGCCATGGTCGGCGCCGAGTACCTGCCGCCGGCGCTGCGCGAGGCGATGCGCGCGCGCGGCATGCATGTCGCGCAGATGTACGCCACCGCCGACCTCGGCCTGATCGCCTACGAGTCGATCACGCCCGACGGCGCCGTCAACCCCGGCCTGATCGCTGACGAGTCGATCATCCTCGAGATCGTGCGGCCAGGGACCGGCGACCCGGTGCCCGAGGGCGAGGTCGGCGAGGTGGTGGTCACGACCTTCAATCCTGACTATCCGCTGATCCGCTTCGGCACCGGCGATCTTTCGGCCGTGCTGCCCGGGTACAGCCCGTGCGGCCGCACCAACGTGCGGATCAAGGGCTGGATGGGGCGCGCGGACCAGGCCACCAAGGTGAAGGGCATGTTCGTGCAGCCCTCCCAGGTCGCCGAGGTGCTCCGGCGCCACGGCGAGGTGGCAAGAGCGCGGCTCGTGGTCGACAACGCGGGCGGCCAGGACCGCATGACGCTGCGCTGCGAGGTGGCGAGCGGTGGCGACGCGCTCGCCCGGGCGATCGTCGAGACGATCCGCGACGTCACCAAGCTGCGCGGCGAGGTTGCATTCTTCGCGCCCGGCACCCTGCCGAACGACGGCAAGGTGATCGAGGACGCGCGCAAGTACGATTGAGAGTTGAGAGTTCATCGCGCGCCGGGGGAGCTCGTGCCATGATGGTCTTGCCGTTCGTGCTGCTGATCGTGGCCGCGCTGCTCGCGACGCTCGGTCTGCGCCGCGTCTCGGTCGGCGCGTGGTTCCTCGCGATGGCTGGACTTCTCTACATGCTCAGCCTGCGCGTGGGCGATTTCGCCAGCCTGACGCTCTAGCCCCGTGGCCGCGATCGCCCGCGTCATCAGCTTCCTCGCGTTGTTCGCGACCTGCGCGGTCCTGCTGTTCGTCCTGTACTGGCAGCTCGTCGGCGGCGAGGTTCCCGGGTCGCTCGCGCTGATGCAGCGCATCGCGCTGGTCGGCGTCGGGTTCGGCTTCCTGCTCAACGTGCGCTTCGGCGCATCCGAGTCGCACTTCGGCGTCGTGATCGTGAGCGCCGCGCTAGGACTTGCGATCGCAGCGCGCCAGATGCTCGTCTATGCTGCAGCGAATGGCGGCGCGGTCGGCCCGCAGGTGTTCGAGTGGCACTTTTACACCTGGACGCTCGTCGGCTTCTTCGCGGCGATCGTGCTCGCCGGGGTGATGCTCTTCATCGAGGGCCAGTTCGTCGAGGGCGTGCGCGACACCCGGCCGAGCGGCGCCGCCCAGGCGGCCGGCTGGCTGTTCGTGCTGGTGGCCCTCGCGCACGCGGTCTCCGCGCTCTTGCAGTGCGGCTTCGAGGCATGCTTCGACGGCGCTCCGGGCTACGGGCTGTTGCGCGGGTGAGGCGGGTCGGGCTGCTCGTCCTGGCGCTGTGCGCGGCCGGCAGCGCGGCTGCGCAGGCGCCCGTGCAGCAGCCGACACAGGCGCCCGGCGAGGAAGTCCCGTTCGTGCCGACGCCGCAGAACGTGGTGGAGGCGATGCTCAAGCTCGCCGAGGTGCGGCCCGGGGACTTCGTCATCGACCTCGGCTCGGGCGACGGGCGCATCGTGATCACCGCGGTGCGCCAGTTCGGCGCCGAGGGGCTCGGCATCGACTACGACGCGAGCCTGGTGCGCGAGGCGACCGAGGCGGCGGCCCGTGCCGGCGTCTCGGAGCGCGCGAGCTTCCGCAAGCAGGACTTCTTCGAGACCGACCTCTCGCAGGCGACCGTGCTCGCGCTCTACCTGCTGCCCGAGTACAACCGTGCGCTACGCCCGCGCATCCTCGAGCAGCTGCGCCCCGGCGCGCGCGTCGTGTCGCACGACTGGGACATGGGCGACTGGGAGCCCGACGAGAAGATCACGGTGCCTGCGCCGGAGAAGACGCTCGGCGGCACCCAGACGAGCACCATCTACCTGTGGCGCGTGCCGGCGCAGGTCGCCGGCAACTGGCGCGCGCGGCTCGGCGCGGGCGGCGAGCTCGAGCTCGATCTCGAGCAGCGGTTCCAGCGCGTCGGCGGCAAGGTGCGCTACCGCCAGGTCGAGTGCCCGATCGAGGCGGCGACGCTCTCCGGCGACCAGCTCGCGCTGCGCGCCTGCGAGGGGCGAAATCGCCTGCAGCTCGCGGGCAGGGTGCACCGCGACCGCATCGTCGGCACAGTCTCGCGCGGCGGCGCGCCGCCCACCCAGTTCCGCGCCGTGCGCCCGCGCGCGAGCCCGTTCCCGGCGCTGCGGTGACGCGCCCCGGTCCCGCGAGCCCACCCGTTCTCGCTGTCCGCGCCGCCGCAGCGATGCTCATCCCCGGGAGAAGCGAGTGAAGGCCACGACCCTCGAGTACGCGGTGGACGGACGCGTCTGCCGCGTCACGCTGGAACCGCCCGCGGCGGCTCAACGCGATCAACGCCGCGATGCCGGGCGAGATCCGCCGCGCGATCGAGGCGGCGAACGCCGACGAGCGCGTGCACGTGATCGTGCTCGCCGGCGCCGGGCGCGCCTTCTGCGCCGGCTACGACCTCAAGGCGTTCGCGGAAGCGGGGGCGCAGGAAAGGCGGCGCGAATCCGGTCACCCAGGACATGCCCTGGGATCCGATGCGCGACTACCGCACCATGAAGGGCTGGACCGAGGACTTCTTCTCGATCTGGCGCAGCTACAAGCCGGTCGTCTGCAAGGTGCACGGCTATGCGGTCGCCGGCGGCTCGGACATCGCGCTGTGCGCAGACCTCGTCTTGATGGCGGAGGATGCGCGCATCGGCTACATGCCTGCCCGCGTGTGGGGCTGCCCGACGACCGCGATGTGGGTATACCGCCTCGGCGCCGAGCGTGCCAAGCGCATGCTGCTCACCGGCGACACCATCGACGGGCGCACCGCCAAGGCCTGGGGCCTGGTGTACGACGCGGTCCCCGCAGGCGAGCTCGATCGGGCGGTCGAGGCGCTCGCTGCGCGCATGGCGGGCGTGCCGAAGAATCAGCTCATGATGCAGAAGCTGATGATCAACCAGGCCTACGAGAACATGGGGCTCGCGAACACGCAGATGATCGCGACGCTGTTCGACGGGGATCACGCGCCACTCGCCCGAGGGCCTCTGGTTCAAGCGCCGTGCCGAGACGCACGGCTTTCACGACGCGGTCGCGTGGCGCGACAGTGGGCGCCCGATTCCCGAGGGCGCCGCCGCGAAGCGTGCGGTACGGCCGGCGACGCGGCGACGCAAGACGACGCAACGGAGGAAAGCATGACGGTACGGATCGAGCGAAGCGGTAAGGTCTGGACGGTGATCCACAGCCGGCCGGAGGCGCGCAACGCCATGGACCCGGAGAGCGCCGACGCGCTGGTTGACGCCTTCGTCGCGTTCAACCGCGATCCGGAGGCCGCCGTGGCGGTCCTCTGGGGCGAGGGCGGCGCGTTCTGCGCCGGATGGGACCTAAAGTACGGCGCTTCGCTGCTCGACGATCCGCGCCCGCTCGAGGCGATCGCCTACCCGCTCGACGATCGGGTGCGCGAGAACGGTCAGCTCCCGCGCGGACCACTCGGACCGACGCGCCTCGAGCTCGACAAACCGGTCATCGCGGCGGTGGCCGGGCCGGCGGTGGCCGGTGGCTTCGAGCTCGCGCTCTGGTGCGACGTGCGCGTCATGGAGGAATCGGCGTACTTCGGCGTCTACTGCCGGCGCTGGGGCGTGCCGCTGATCGACGGCGGCACGGTGCGGCTGCCGCGCATCGTGGGCGTGGGGCGGGCGATGGAGATCATCCTCACCGGACGCAAGGTGCCGGCGGCGGAGGCGCTGCGCATCGGCGCGTGCGAGCAGGTGGTCGGCGACGGGAAGTCGCGGGAGTACGGCGAGGCGATGGCGCACGAGATCGCGCGTTTCCCGCAGGCGTGCGTGCGCGCCGACCGCCGCTCGGTCTACACGCAGCAGGGCCTCACGGTGCGCGAAGCGATGCGCAAGGAGTGGTACAACGGCATTCCCGCGTTTGTCGCCGAGGGCGCCGCCGGGGCCGGGCGCTTCGCGGCCGGCAAGGGAAGGCATGGCGATTTCAGCGAGATCTAGGGAACAGGAGGAAACCCACCCGGGTTTCCTCCCGTAACCCTCCTTCCGCGGGGTGGACGGGGGGCGAACAGGAGGAAACCCACCCGGGTTTCCTCCCGTAACCCTCCTTCCGCGGGGTGGACGGGGGCGAACAGGAGGAAACCCACCTGGGTTTCCTCCGTAACCCTCCTTCCGCGGGGTGGACGGGGGGCGAACAGGAGGAAACCCACCCGGGTTTCCTCCCGTAACCCTCCTTCCGCGGGGTGGACGGGGGGGCGAACAGGAGGAAACCCACCCGGGTTTCCTCCCGTAACCCTCCTTCCGCGGGGTGGACGGGGGGCGAACAGGAGGAAACCCACCCGGGTTTCCTCCCGTAACCCTCCTTCCGCGGGGTGGACGGGGGCGAACAGGAGGAAACCCACCCGGGTTTCCTCCCGTAACCCTCCTTCCGCGGGGTGGACGGGGGCGAACAGGAGGAAACCCACCCGGGTTTCCTCCCGTAACCCTCCTTCCGCGGGGTGGACGGGGGGCGAACAGGAGGAAACCCGCCCGGGTTTCCTCCCGGAACCCTCCTTCCGCGGGGTGGACGGGGGGCGAACAGGAGGAAACCCACCCGGGTTTCCTCCCGTAACCCTCCTTCCGCGGGGTGGACGGGGGGCGAACAGGAGGAAACCCACCCGGGTTTTCGGTTTATCCCCGCCTTTCAAGGCGGGGTGCCGGCGCAGCCGGCGGGGTGGTTCCGGGCGGGGGGCGGTTAGCCCGCCGCCTGCGCGATCGGCACGCCGGACGCCGTCCGCGCGCGCGGCTCGGCGATCCGGGCCCAGACCTTCTCGTGCAGATAGAACGCCACCGTGTTCGCCATCGGCTCGACCAGCGCGATGGCGCCGCCTACGACCACGCTGCCGGTGAGCGCGTAGCCCACGGCGAACGCCACGGTGAAGTGGACGATCGCGAACGTGACGGTCTTGACGAGTGGGTTCGGCGTGTGGATGCGCATCGTTCACCTCTGGATCTTGTGTGCTTCCAGTGCTCAGGATACGGGTGCTCGAAGCATTGCCCAAACAAATTGTTCTGGTAGAATCGATCGATAAAAGCGATGATCCACCTCCCCACCCTCCGCCAGCTCCGTCACCTCGTCGCGCTGCACGAGACCGGCCACTTCGGCCGCGCCGCGCAGGCCGCGCACGTGACGCAGTCGACGCTCTCGGCGAGCATCAAGGAGCTCGAGACCCTGCTCGGGCTGGCGCTGGTCGACCGCACCAGCCGCCGCGTGACGTTCACGCCGCTCGGACTCGCCACGGTCGAGCGCGCGCGGCGGCTGCTGAACGAGGCCGAGGAGCTCGTGCAGCTCGCGAAATCGGCGGCTGGACCGCTCGCCGGTCCGCTGCGGCTCGGCGTCATCCCCACCATCGGACCGTTCTTCCTGCCGGCGGCGCTCGCGCGGCTGCGGCGACGGTTCCCGCGCCTGCGGCTCTTCCTGCGCGAGGAGCTCACCGAGCGGCTGCTCGCACGGCTCGCGGGCGGCGAGCTCGACGTCGCGCTGATCGCGCTCCCCTACGGCACCGGCGGATTCGAGACCATGGCGCTGTTCGAGGACTGCTTCGCGCTCGTGAGCCGCAAGGGTCACCGGCTGGCGAAGGCTGCGGCCGTGCGTCCGCGCGAGCTCGCAGGCGAACCGCTGCTCCTGCTCGAGGAGGGTCATTGCCTGCGCGGGCATGCGCTCTCGGCCTGCCAACTGCGCGAGCGCGGCGGCGCAGCGGTGCTCGAGGCGACCAGCCTGCACACGCTGGTACAGATGGTCGAGGGCGGGCTCGGCGTGACGCTGTTGCCCGAGCTCGCGTTGCGCGGCGGGATCCTGCGCGGGACGTCGCTCGTGACCCGTCCGCTCACCGAGCCGGCCGAGGCGCGCACGATCGCGCTCGCCTGGCGGCGCGGCACGCAGCGCGAGCACGAGTTCAGGCTGCTCGGCGAGGAGCTGATCGCCGCGCACGCTGCGGGCGAGGGCACCCACTCGGCGAGCCGAAGCGAGCGCCGTGCCGCCGGGCGAGGTCGCGCCCGGACCGCGGCGTCGTAGCGTCGCCCGGAAGTTGCTCCCGCGAAAACGGGTGTCTGTTGCCGCGCCGAGCCGGCGTCATTGCCGCGAACGCGGGAGGCCGGCCCGGACGCGCTCCGACAATCGCTCGCTCACCGCTGGCGCGACGATGCTCTACGGTGCTCAGGCGCCGCGCGACACCAGATCGCCCTCGCGCTGCGCGAGGGCGCCCGCGCGCTCGAGGTCGCCGACGAGCCACTGCGCGAACGCCCGCGGGGTCATGCCGAGATGTCGCGCGTTGATGTCGCGCAGGATGGGCACGCGCGCAACGTAACCCTCCACTTCCGCGACTGGCATCGCGCGGCGCTCGAGCAGCGCGAAGGATAGCATCACCTTCGCGCAGTGCCGCGCGACGCGCCCGACGTCCTGCTCGTAGCCCGCGAGCCGGGCGAAGGCGCGCTCGAGCGCCGCGCCGGCGTCCGTGAAGACGCGCCCGTGGCCCGGGATCACCGTGCGCACGTCGAGCCGCGCGATCGCCTCGAGCGTCGCGCGCGTGTCCGCGAAGGCCGTCGCGTCGCCCGCCAGCGCGCCGAAGATGATGCCGAAGCCGTTCTCCCACAGCGCGTCGCCCGAGATCAGCACGCGCTCGTCGGGCGCGTAGAGCATCGTTGCATGCGGATCGTGCCCGGGGCGCCGATCACCTGCCAGTCGAGATCGCCCAGGCGCAGCACGTCGCCGGCCGCGAACGTGTCGTCGAAGTCGAACCGCTCGGCGCGCTGATCGGCATAGCTGAGCAGCAGCGCGTCCTCGTCCCAGCGCTCGATGAGCGGCGCCTCGCCGGCGGGAATGCTCGTCCGGCAGCGGTGCGCCCGCTGAAGCGCCGCGTTTCCGCCCATGTGGTCGGAGTGGCAGTGCGTGTTGACCAGCCGGTCGAGCCGGGCGCCGCCGAGCGCGTGCGCGACGAGCGCGAGCGTCTGCTGCGCCTGCGAGACGTAGCCGCTGTCGACGAGCGCCGCCCCGCCGCGCCCGGTCAGCAGGATGTTGTTGGAGGAGAGCCAGCCGCGCTCGAGGACGCGGACGCCGTCAGGAAGCAAGTCGTGCCCTGCGCACGGCGAGCGACTCGAGCACCGCGCGCTTGTCGTCGTTGCTCATCCCGGCCCAGCACGCGATCTCGTCGAGCGTGCGCAGGCAGCCCTCGCACAGCCCGCTGGCGGGATCCATCCGGCAGATGTCGATGCAGGGCGAGGCGACCGGCGTGTCGAACATGTTCGAGGATCGCGAAACGTGGGATGTGAAGCGGCTGTCGCGACCCGCTATGGTAATTCGGGGTCCAATCTTGTGAAATCCGCGGCATCGCCGCCTCGCACTGCCCGCTGTCCGCTGTCAACTGGCCGCTTTCCTTTTCGCCGCCATCGCGAGGTGCGTCTTCGACGCCGCCGGGCGGCCGAGCTCGGCGAGAATGAAGTGCCCGGCCTCGAACACCTGCTCGAGGTCGACCCCGGTCTCGATGCCGAGGCCGTCGAGCATGTAGAGCACGTCCTCGGTGGCGACGTTGCCCGAGGCGCCCCTCGCGTACGGACAGCCGCCCAGCCCGGCGACCGAGCTGTCGACGACCTGCACGCCCTCCTCGAGCGCGGCGTAGATGTTGGCGAGCGCCTGGCCGTAGGTGTCGTGGAAGTGCGCCGCGAGCCGCTCGCGCGGCACCTCGCGCGCCGCGGCGTCGATCATGCGCTTGACCTTGCCCGGCGTGCCGGTGCCGATCGTGTCGCCGAGCGACACCTCGTAGCACCCCATCGCGTGGAGCTCGCGCGCGACGGCCGCCACCGCCGCGGGCGCGACCTCGCCCTCGTACGGGCAGCCGGCGACGCACGAGATGTACCCGCGCACCTTGATCCCGCGCGCGCGCGCCGCCTCGGCCACCACCACGAAACGCGCAAGGCTCTCGGCGATCGAGCAGTTGATGTTCTTGCGGCTGAAGGTCTCCGAGGCCGCGCCGAAGACGGCGATCTCCTCGGCGCCGGCCGCCGCGGCCGCCTCGAACCCCTTCATGTTCGGCACCAGCACCGGGTAGCTCATGCCGGGCCGCTTCCGGATGCCGGCCATCACCTCGGCGCCGTCCGCCATCTGCGGCACCCACTTCGGCGAGACGAACGCGGTCGCCTCGACGGCGCGCAGCCCGGCTGCCGCCAGCCGGTCGATCAGCGCGATCTTCACGGCCGCCGGTACCGAGCGCGGCTCGTTCTGCAGCCCGTCGCGCGGGCCGACCTCGACGAGCTTCACGGCCGTTGGCAATTGGGGCATCTCGACCACCTTCTGCTTCGGTGATCCCCATGCAAGCGGGGATCCGCATGAACTCCGAGGGTACGCCAAGGAATTCCTGCTTGCGCGGCACCCCTCCTTGGAAAGGAGGGGGAGGCGCTTCGCGCCAACCACCCCGCCGGCGTCGCCTAGCTGCGCTCGAACGCGAGCAGCTCCGCGCCCTCGGCCACCTGCTCGCCCTCGCGATACAGGATCTCCCGCACCGTGCCGGCGGCCGGCGCCTTGATCGTGTGCTCCATCTTCATCGCCTCGAGGATCAGGAGCGGCGTGCCCTTCTCGACCTCGACGCCCGCCTCGACCAGCACCGCGATGATCTTGCCCGGCATGGGCGCCGCGAGCCCGCCGCCGGCCGCGCCGGCGTCGAGCTCGTGCAGCGCCGGATCGTGCAGCCCGAGCGTGTGCCGTTCGCCCTCGAGGAAGAGATCGAGCGTGCGCCCGGTGCGCACCACGCGCGCGGCGATCGAGCGGTCGTCCAGCCACGCGCGCATCCGGTTGCCGGACTGCTCGCCGGAGAGCCGGCGCCGCCCGTGCGGCAGCTCGATCTCGTAGCCGCCGCGGCGGTAGTGCACCGTGACCGCGGCCTGGCGCTCGCCCTCGCGGAACACGAAGACGTGGTGGTTGTCCTCGTTCAGCCGCCAGCCGTCGCACTCGCCCCAGGGCGAGGGGGGGTCGCCCGACGCGCCGGCGTGCGCGCGCGCCTCGGCCTCGAGCCGCGCGAGCTCGGCGAGCGTCGCGAGCGCGAGCACCTCGTCGGAGGCAGGCCGCGCCGGCGGGAAGAGCTCGGCGCGGAGCCGCTCGATCAGCCCGGTGTCGAGATCGGCCTGCGCGAACGCGCTCGAGCCGACCAGCCGGGCGAGGAACGCCACGTTGGTCGTCAGTCCGACCACCTCGAACTCCGCGAGCGCCGCGCGCATGCGCGCAAGCGCGGCCGCGCGGTCCGGGCCGTGCACGACGAGCTTAGCGATCATCGGATCGTAGTGCGGCGTGATCGCGTCGCCCGCGCGCACGCCGGTGTCGATGCGCACCTCGGCCGACTCGGCGGGCGTCGCGAGGTGCGCGATCGTCCCGGTAGCGGGCAGGAAGTCGCGCTCCGGGTCCTCGGCGTAGATGCGCGCCTCGAGCGCGTGCCCGCGGATCGCGAGCGCCGACTGCCGGAGCGGCAGCGGCTCGCCCGCGGCCACCCGGAGCTGCCACTCGACGAGGTCCTGCCCGGTGATCATCTCGGTGACCGGGTGCTCGACCTGCAGGCGCGTGTTCATCTCCATGAAGTGGAACGTGCCGGCCTGGTCGGCGATGAACTCGACCGTGCCCGCGCCGACGTAGCCGATCGCCTGCGCCGCGGCCACCGCGGCCATGCCCATCGCCTCGCGGCGCTCGCGCGTCATGCCGGGCGCGGGCGCCTCCTCGAGCACCTTCTGGTGGCGGCGCTGCACCGAGCAGTCGCGCTCGAAGAGGTGCACGCAGTCGCCGTGCGCGTCGGCGAACACCTGGATCTCGACGTGCCGCGGGCGGCGCAGGTAGCGCTCGAGGAGCACCCGGTCGTCGCCGAACGAGGAGGCCGCCTCGCGCTTGCACGAGGCGAGGGCCTCGGCGAACGCGCCGCCCGCCTCGACGATGCGCATGCCCTTGCCGCCGCCGCCGGCCGAGGCCTTGATGAGCAGCGGGTAGCCGATGCGGTCGGCCTCCTTCTGCAGGAACTTCGCGTCCTGCTTGTCACCGTGATAGCCGGGCACGAGCGGGACGCCGGCCTTGTCCATGAGCGCCTTCGCCGCGCTCTTCGAGGCCCATCGCGCGGATCGCCGCCGCCGGTGGGCCGATGAAGACGACGCGCGCCTGCGCGCAGGCCTCGGCGAACTCGGCGTTCTCGGAGAGAAAGCCGTAGCCGGGATGGATCGCCTGCGCGCCGGACTGCCGCGCGGCCGCGAGGATCGCATCGCCGCGCAGGTAGCTCTCGCGCGCCGCGGCCGGGCCGATGCGGTACGCCTCGTCGGCCGCGGCGACGTGTGCCGCCCGCGCGTCGGCCTCCGAGTACACCGCCACGGTCGCGATGCCCATGCGCCGCGCGGTGCGGATCACGCGGCAGGCGATCTCGCCCCGATTGGCGATCAGGATTTTCGCGAACATTCAGTTCTTCTTGGGGGCCGGCAGCCACGCCGGCCTGCGCTTTCGAGGAACGCGCGGACGCCCTCCTTGCCCTCGTCGGAGGCGCGCGCCTCCGCGATGCGCCGCGCCGTCTCCTCGAGCAGCTCGCGCGAGAGCGGGTTCTCGGACACGGTGCGGATCAGGTCCTTGGTCCCGGCCTGCGCGGCCGGGCCGCCGGCGAGGAGCTCCGCGCAGACGCGCGCGACGGCCGTGTCGATCTCGGATGCGGGAACGACCTCGTGCACGAGCCCGAGGCGGTGCGCCTCCGCCGCGGAGAAGCGCTCGGCGGTGAGCCAGTAGCGCCGCGCCGCGCGGGCGCCCATCGCAGCGGCGAGGTGCGGTCCGATCGTCGCCGGGACGAGGCCGAGCTTGACTTCCGACACGCAGAAGACGGCCTCGTGCGCGGCGACCGCGATGTCGCACGCCGACACGAGCCCGAGGCCGCCGGCGAACGCGGCGCCGTGCACTCGCGCGACGGTCGGCTTGGGCAGCGTCGCCAGCGCGTGCAGCATCGCCGCGAGCTCGAGCGCGTCGGCGTAATTCTCCTCGCGCGAGAATCCCGCCATCCGCTTCATCCAGTTGAGATCGGCGCCGGCGCAGAAGGCCGTGCCGCGCCCGCCGAGCACCACCACCCGCACTGCGGCGTCGGCCGCCAGCGCGCGGCACGCGCCGATGAGCTCCGCGATGACGGTCTCGTTGAACGCGTTGCGCACGTCGGGCCGGTTGAGCCAGAGATGCGCGACGCCGTCGTGCACGTCGAGCTCGAGCGTCGGATGGTTCATGGATGCCGCGGCGGTGCCCGCCGCGCGGCCCTCGCGTCGAAAGCCCGAATGATAGTGGAAAGGCGCGCGGTCACGCGCTCCAGTGCACGAAGAGCGCCTCGAACGCCGCGGCCCGGTCGGCGCCGGCGATCGCAACCGCGCCGGGGTAGACGAGCAGCGGCCAGCGCGGATGGTTCGGGATGGCCGCGTCGGCAGCGAGCAGATACGCGACCACGCGCTGCGGTCCGGAAACGGTTTTCATTCGCGCGCCCCTCCCTGCGCAAGGGTGGCCCAAGACCAGACGCCTTTGCGGCGCGGCGCCGGCCGCTTATGATCGCGCATCCTCGTCACCGGGTGGGGCAGCAATGCGATCGATCGTCCTCGTTCTCGCCGCGCTGATGCTGGCGGCGCCCGGCGCGGCGGCCGCAGACGCCGCGCCCGGAAGGCTGACCGGCGGCGTCGAGTACTCCCTGCCCGAGTGGTTCAAGCAGAGCTTCCTCGACTTCAAGAGCGACGTCGCCGAGGCGCGCACGCGGGGCCGGCACGTCATGGTGTTCTTGCACCTCGACGAGTGCCCCTACTGCGAGCGCATGCTGCGGGAGAGCTTCGCCGGCGGCGAGAGCAGCGACTTCATGCGCGAGCACTTCGACGTGATCGGCGTCAACGTCCGCGGCGCCGTGGAGGTGACCTGGATCGACGGCGCCGCCTATACCGAGCGCGCGCTCGCGCGCAAGCTCGGCACGGTCGCCACGCCGACCCTCGTCTTCCTCGACCTCGACGGGAACAAGGTGCTGCAGCTCAACGGCTACCGCGATCCGCGCGCGCTGCGGCTCGCGCTCGACTACGTGCAGAGCCGGAGCTATCGCAGCCAGCCGCTCGCCGCCTACCTCGCCGCGCGCGAGACGCCGGCGCTCTACGCGCTGCGCGACCACCCGCAGTTCTCGAACGTGACCTACTTCAAGGGCTACCGGAAGCCGCTCGCGATCCTCTTCGAGGACCCCTCGTGCGCCGAGTGCGCGCGCTTCCACGAGAAGACGCTGAACCACCCCGACGTGCTCGCCGAGATGCGGCAGTTCCTCTTCGTGCGGCTCGACACGGACTCGGACCGCAAGATCGTCGACCTCGAGGGCAACGCGACGACCGCGGCGCAGTGGGCGCGCGCGCTCGGCCTCACCTACCGCCCGGCGATGGTGCTCTACGACGAGGGGCGCGAGCGCTTCCGCATGGACGGGCGCCTGTACCACTTCCACTTCAAGGAGTCGCTGCGCTACGTGAGCGGCGGCCACTACAAGCGCTACGGGAGCGTCTCGCGGTACAACGCCATGCGCCGCGAGGAGCTCGCAAGGCAGGGCGTCGACATCGACTACTCGGAATGACGCCTGGGCGGCAGCCTACCGATCGGCCCGCTTGAGCCTCTCCTGCGCCTGGTCCATCGACCCGGCGATGCGGCCCTGCATCTGGTCCATCGTCTTGCGGCCCTGCTCGATTTCCTGCTTCTTGAGGGCGCCGGCGGTCGCCGCGGTGCTGGCGGTCTCGACGCCGCAGCCGGCGAGCAGGACGGCGGCGAGGAGGGCAAGGGTATGCTTCATGGGAACGCTCCCGGCGGGCCGGATGCCCGCGCACACCGCCACGATAGCGCCGCCGCGCGGCGGACCGTGCGGCGGCAGGCGCCCGACCGTGGCGCCGTTCACGCCCCGCCCGCGGCGGGCGGCACGGGGCGCCTTTTGGCCGGCCTCAGGGGCCGAAGCGCTTCGCCACCTCGTCCAGCATGACTTCGGTGGCGCCGCCGCCGATCGAGAGGATCCGGGCGTCGCGCGCGAGGCGCTCGATCGCGGTCTCGCGCATGTAGCCCATGCCGCCGTGGAACTGCTGGCAGGTATAAATCACCTCGTTCGCGAGCTCGCCCGCGAAGGCCTTCAGCATCGAGACCTCGCGCACGCAGTCGCGGCCCTGGCTCATCAGCCAGCCGCAGTGGTAGAGGAGCTGGCGTGCGGCGAGCGTCTTCGCCTCGAGCATCGCCAGGCGCTGGCGGATCGCCTGCTTGTCGAAGAGCGTGCCGCCGAACGCCTTGCGACTCGTCACGTGCTCGAGCGCGAGGCGGATCGCCTGCGTCGCGTGGCCGACCGCCATCGCGCCGAGCACCACGCGCTCGTTCTGGAAGTTGCGCATGATCGCGTAGAAGCCGCCGTTCTCCTCGCCGAGCAGGTTCTCCGCCGGAACGCGGCAGTCCTCGAACACGAGCTCGGCGGTGTCGGACGAGAGCCAACCCTGCTTCTTCAACGCGCGCCCGACGCGAAGGCCGGGCGTCCCCTTCTCGACGATGAACATCGAGATGCCGCGCGACCCCTTCGCCTGGGGCTGGGTGCGCGCGGCGACGAAGTAGAGGTCGCCGTGCACGCCGTTGGTGATGAACATCTTGGTGCCGTCGAGCACCCAGTGGCCGCCCGCGCGCCGCGCGCGGGTGCGCATCGCCGCGACGTCCGAGCCGGCGTCGGGCTCGGTCACCGCGATCGCGGTGACGAGCTCGCCCGCGATGCACCTGCGCAGGTAGCGGTCGAGCTGCGCCTTGGAGCCCGCGTGCACGAGGTGCGGCCCGGCCATGTCGGTGTGCACCAGCACGGTGACGATGAAGCCGCCGAAGGTCGACTGCGACAGCGCCTCGGCGAACACGACGTTGGTGAGCGCGTCGGCGCCGGCGCCGCCGTACTCCGGCGGCGCGGTGACGCCGAGGAAGCCCGCCGCGCCCATCTTTCGCAGCACTTCGCGCGGGACACAGCCCTGTTCTTCCCACGCCGCGGCGACCGGCTCGACCTCGCGCGCGAGGAAGCGCGCGACCTGCTCGCGCAGCGCCTCGTGCTCGGGGGTGATGTAGACGGACTCGGCGGCCATGCGTTGGATTGCGACGGTCCGCGGCCTCACTGCTTCGCTGCCGGCTCCAACTGCTTGCAGCCATTGTCGCGGAAGAGGAGCCCCGCGCGCGTGCTGCCGTTGCCCGCGGCCATGCGCCACCAGTCGCACGCCTTGCGCGGGTCGCGCTGCGCGTTCTCGCCGTTCCATTCGAAGATGCCGAGGTTCAGCTGCGCCTGCGGATCGCGCTGGTCGGCGGCGAGCGAGAACCACTTCGCCGCGACCTCGGGGTCGCGCGGCACGCCGAGCCCCTTGTCGAACACCGCGCCGAGGCTGAAGAGCGCGTCGACGCGGCCGTCCTTGGCCGCGAGCTCGAGGAGTCTGCGGCCTTCGTCGAGGTCGGCGGGCATGCCCCGCCCGTGCACGAGGATCGCGCCCGCGAGCGCCGCGGCGCCGGAGTCGCCGGCCGCGGCGAGCCGATTCAGGATCTCGACCGCGCCCGCGACGTCGTTCGCGCGCATGCGCGCCTGCGCGGCGCCCAGCTCGGCGGGCGGGGCGAACGGCATGAAGCGCAGGCTCGCGAGGAAAGCGCCACCCGGCTGCTCGAGCTCGGGCGAAAGCGCGTCGACCGCGCCGCGCTCGGCGAATCCGAGCTCCACCAGGAGATCGGGCTTCTCGGGGTGGACGCAGGTCATCCCCCGCGCGAAGACGTTCGACGCGTCGTCCGTCCTTTCGCCGCGGTCGTAGGCGTCGATCGCGTAGCGCGTGCACGGCTGGCCGGCGTGCTGGTGCGCGGTCTCGCGGTGCGAGCGCTTGGTCACGCGCTGAGGGTCGCCGGTCTCGCGCCGCGCGCGCATGTGTTGAGCGAGCGCGCGGGCGCTCTCGAACCGCCGCTCCGGTTTACGGGTGAGCACCGTGAACGACCAGGTGCGCAGCGGATTGGCGGCGAGCCGGCCGAGGAGCGCGCCGTTGGGGCGCACGTGCGTGCTGTAGAGGCCGGGCAGGTCGGGCACGCTCACCAGGAAGCCCGCGAACGGCCACGTCGCGCCGCGGTTCGTCACCGGGTTCGCGAGCGGCGCCGCCGGCGCCTTCGCGCCGCCTTGCGCGCGTGCCGCGCCGGCCGCGGCGAGGAGGGCGAGGGCGGCGGCGAGCGCGATCGTGGTGTGCCGCATCGGCGCGCCTTACATCCGGAACACGCCGAAGCGCGTCTCCTCGACCGGCGCGTTGAGCGCCGCCGAGATCGCGAGCCCGAGCACGCGCCGGGTGTCCTCGGGCGCGATCACGCCGTCGTCCCACAGCCGCGCGGTGGCGTAGTAGGGGTGCCCCTGGCGGTCGTACTGCTCGAGGATCGGCTGCTTGAACGCCTCCTCCTCGTCCTTCGGCCAGGTGCCGCCCTTCGCCTCGATCGCGTCGCGCTTCACCGTGGCGAGCACCGACGCCGCCTGCTGGCCGCCCATCACCGACACGCGCGCGTTGGGCCACATCCACAGGAAGCGCGGGCTGTACGCGCGGCCGCACATCGCGTAGTTGCCGGCGCCGTACGAGCCGCCGATGATCACGGTGAACTTCGGCACGCGCGCGCACGCCACCGCGGTGACCATCTTCGCGCCGTCGCGCGCGATGCCCGTGTTCTCGTACTTCCTGCCGACCATGAAGCCGGTGATGTTCTGCAGGAAGAGGAGCGGGATGCCGCGCTGGCCGCAGAGCTCGATGAAGTGCGCCGCCTTGAGCGCCGACTCGGAGAAGAGGATGCCGTTGTTCGCGACGATGCCGACCGGGTAGCCGTAGATGCGCGCGAAGCCGGTCACGATGGTGGTGCCGTAGCGCTCCTTGAACTCGTCGAGCTCGCTCGCGTCGACGATGCGCGCGATCACCTCGCGCACCTCGTACGGCTTGCGTCCGTCGGTCGGGATCACGCCGCCGAGCTCGTCGGGCGCGTAGATCGGCTCGCGCGGCGGCGCGAGCTCGAGGCCGACCTGCTTCGGGCGGTTGAGGTGCGAGACGATGCGCCGCGCGATCGCGAGCGCGTGCGCGTCGTTCACCGCGAAGTGGTCGGCCACGCCCGAGAGGCGCGTGTGCACGTCGGCGCCGCCGAGGTCCTCCGGGCTCACCACCTCGCCGGTGGCGGCCTTCACGAGCGGTGGACCGCCGAGGAAGATCGTGCCCTGGCCCTTCACGATCACCGCCTCGTCGGACATCGCCGGCACGTAGGCGCCGCCGGCGGTGCACGAGCCCATCACCACCGCGATCTGCGGGATGCCCGCCGCCGACATGTTCGCCTGGTTGTAGAAGATGCGGCCGAAGTGCTCGCGGTCCGGGAACACCTCGTCCCAGGTCGGCAGGTTGGCACCGCCGGAGTCGACGAGATAGATGCACGGCAGCCGGTTCTGCGCGGCGATCTCCTGCGCGCGCACGTGCTTCTTCACCGTCATCGGGAAGTAGGTGCCGCCCTTCACGGTGGCGTCGTTCGCCACCACGACGCACTCGCGCCCCGACACGCGGCCGATGCCGGTGATCACCCCGCCGCACGGCGCGTCGTTGTCGTACATGTTGTAGGCGGCGAGCTGCGAGAGCTCGAGGAACGGCGAGCCCGGATCGAGGAGCGTGCGCACCCGCTCGCGCGGCAGGAGCTTGCCGCGCGCCACGTGCCGCGCGCGCGCCTCCTCGCCGCCGCCGCCGGACACCTCGGCCACGCGCTCGCGCAGGTCGGCCACCAGCGCCCCCATCGCCGCATGGTTGGCGCGGAACTCCTCGGAGCGGGCGTTGAGGGCGGTCTTGATCGCGGGCATGGGCGGGCCGGTCGGCGTTGCGCAATGCCGCATTCTAGCCGAGCGCCTCTGCGCACCCGGAGGCGGGCCCGGCCTCGCCCGGAAAGGATGCAGGGGCGGGCGCCCGGCGCAGGCCGGCGCGATGCGGGGCAAAGCCGGGCGGACCGGATCACCCGCGACGGACGGCCGCGGACCGTGGCGTAGTGCGCGCGCCGACCCCGCGCGCCGGGTTGCCGGCAGGCGGCAACGGCGATCTAATTCGAGGCGAGCGTCATGCCTTGGGCGGGCACAGCCATCGAGGGAGGGGCGGCGCCATGGCGGCATCCTCGCGGACGGGTTTGCTCTCAGAATTTGGGTCCCACTAAATCCGGCCAAGCCCATGATCACAGTGCCATTCGCTTCCTACCCACACCGGGTATCCGGCCCTCAGACGCTTTGTAAAGCGTCTTTTAGGTCCCCTACTTCTTGTTGAACTAAACCGCTTCGCGGTGGAAGTTCGCCACTTCAGCGTTTCCGGCTGAAGTTCTCCGAAGTCAGTTGAGTCTCGAGTACGGCAAGGCTGCGTGCGGGGCGGGTCTGTGCCAGCGTGGGGCGCGGGGATGTTCCCGCACTCACCTGAGGAGACACGCGATGAGCCCGTTGCGCAAACAGCTGGAAGCCGATCTGGCGGTCCGCGGCATGTCCGAGCGCACGCGCGAGGCGTACGTCGGCGCGGTGGCAGCGCTGGCGAGGCACTACGGTCGGTCGCCCGATCGGATCGGTGCGGAAGAGGTTCAGCGCTACCTGCTGCATCTGCTCACCGAGCGCAAGCTCGCGCCGAGCAGCTGCAACGTGGCGGCGAGCGCCTTTCAGTTCTTCTACCGCGTGACGCTCAAGCGCAGCGCGGTCGAGTTCGCGTTGCCGCGGCCCAAGCAACCGCAGAAGCTGCCGCAGATCCTCGCGCGCGAGGAGATCGCGCGGCTCTTCGAGGCCACCGAGAACCCCAAGCACCGGGTGATGCTCATGACCGCTTACGGGGCGGGGCTGCGCGTCTCGGAGCTGTGCCATCTCAAGCTGGGCGATATCGATTCCTCGCGCATGATGATCCGCATCGAACAGGGCAAGGGCGCCAAGGACCGCTATACGCTGCTGCCCGAGCGGCTGCTCGCCGAGCTTCGCCGCTACTGGCTCGGCTATCGGCCCAAGCACTGGCTGTTCGTCGGCGAGCGCCATGGCGCCGAAGAACGGCCGATCGCAGTGATCAGCGCCCAGCGCATCTACCGCTCGGCCAAGGCGCGCGCGGGCATCACCAAGCACGGCGGCATCCACGCGCTACGCCACGCCTTCGCCACCCACCTGCTGGAGGCCGGTGTCGACGTGCCCAGAATCCAGCGCCTCATGGGCCACGGCCACATCGGCTCGACGCTGCGCTACTTCCACCTCGCCGAGCGCCACCTCGCCGCCACCCCCTCGCCCCTGGAGCTGCTCGGGCGCACCGACATCGAACGCCTGTAGCCCGTGCACCCGAGCGCGCACGGCGCGCCCGGGACCGCGCGCCTCGAGCTCGCCCAGATCGTGCGCGCGCACGCCCCGGCGCTGCTCGCCCATGCTCGGCTCGCCGGCGTACAGCGGCGCGCGCTCGCCGCGATCGCGCACTGCCGTACCGCCGCCCTGGGCGGGGAGATCCACCGCTGCGATCGCTGCGGCGCGACCCACTACGTCTACCACTCCTGTCGCAATCGCCACTGCCCGAAGTGCCAGAGCCTGGCCCGGGAGCGTTGGCTCGCCGCGCGCCGCGCCGAGCTGCTGCCCGTGCCCTACTTCCATCTCGTGTTCACCCTGCCGCACGAGCTCAACGCCCTGGCTCAGGGCAATGCGCGCCGGATCTACGGCCTGCTCTTCGCCGCCGCCTCGGCCACGCTGATCGAGTTCGGCCGCAACCCGCGCTGGCTCGGCGGCGAGATCGCCGCCACGCTGGTGCTGCACACCTGGAGCCAGACGCTCACCCAGCACCTGCACATCCACGCGCTGGTGGCCGCCGGAGCGCTCAGCCCCGAGGCGCGCTGGATCCATCCGCGCCGCGGCTTTCTCTTCCCGGTGCAGGCGCTCTCGAAGGTGTTCCGGGCGAAGTTCCTCGAGGGCCTGCACCGAGCCCTCGGCGCCTGGCAGCTCAGGCTCGCCGCGGCCAGCGCCTCGCTCGCCGAGCCAGCCGCGCAAGGCGCCTGGCTCGCGCAGCTTCGCGCCAAGCCCTGGGTGGTCTACGCCAAGGCCACTCTGGCCGGACCCGAGCCGGTGCTCGACTACCTGGGCCGCTACGTGCAGCGCGTGGCCCTCTCCAACGAGCGCCTGCTCGGCCTCGCGCAGGGTCAAGTGCGCTTCGCCTGGCGCGACCGCGCCCGCGGTAACCGCCGCAAGACGATGTGTCTGCCCGCCGAGCAGTTCCTCGCGCGCTTCCTGCTGCACGTGCTGCCGCGTAGCTTCATGCGCATCCGGCACTACGGGCTGCTCGCCAACCGCCACAAGCATGCACTGCTCGCTCAAGCCCGCCGCGCGCTCGCGCTCCCCCACCACCCCAACCGCCCCCACCGCCCGAGTCGGTCCAGGCCTTCTGCCAGCGCGTGCTCGGCATCGACATCGGCCGCTGTCGCGTCTGCCGCATCGGCCAACTGCGCCTGAGCGCCAGCTTCCCCGCAGCCCTCGCACATCGCGCCCGTCCACCATGAGCCCGACCTCGGCGCATACGGCTGCTCGATCGCACACCCATCGCCCCGCGCGAGGCCGCCGCGCGAACGGGCATTGTGCATTGACCCTCAGACCACCCTCTGCGATAGTCTGCACCACCTATCGGCCACGCACCACCGCCCATGCCGAGTGCCTCGCGCACCTCTGGACCGCCTACGGCGCCTCGCCGCTGCCCGCGCAGCCGAAAGCGAAGCCTTCAAATCCCCAAGCCGCCCAGTTCTGAATACAGCGGCTCAGTTCAACCGATCTTATCCGCCATGCTGCCGCACGGCAGATAAGATCCTGATCGTTGGGCGTCGGGTCAGTCGTCATGAATCAAAGTGCCGTGAGGCAGTGCCCTCCCGAGCGCTCGTGTAGCGCTGAGGGCGCAGCGCGCGGTTATCGCGGCGCCGGTGCCGTCTCGACCCGCGTTCACCTTGCCTCCTCGAAGCTCGTGCCGCCTCACAATGCTGGCGTCTTCGGCGAGGGCAGGGGATTTCAGGTGCCGAGCCTTCGTTCAGTGTCGGCGCGCTGCGCGCAGCTTCGGCCAAGGCTGTCGGTGGTCGCCGTCACGGTGCTGGGCGAGTCGTTCATGGAGGCACAGCTTTTAGTCCTGCGTCGGTCTTCGCTACGTCAGGCGTTTCCGTTTTCGCGTAGTCCGCGGCCCAACCCTGAGCTCAACCGGACGCGCCGCCAGCGGACTTCGTTTGTTTCCGTCGTTCTTCGGTCGCCGTGCCGTCTCGCGGGTCGACGGGCGGCGCGCCGGTTAGCACTGCGTTGGGCGTCGGGTCAGTCGTCATGAAGCAAAGTGCCGTCAGGCCGTGCCCTCCCGAGCGCTCGTGTGGCGCTGAGGGCGCAGCGCGCGGTTATCGCGGCGTCGGTGCCATCTCGACCCGCGTTCGCTTTGCCTCCTCGAAGCTCGTGCCGTCTCACACTGCCGGCGCCTTCGGCGAGGGCAGGGGACTTCAGGCGCCGAGCCTTCGTTCGGTGTCGGCGCGCTGCGCGCAGCTTCGGCCAAGGCTGTCGGGGGTGCCGTCACGGTGCTGAGCGAAACGTCCATGGACGCACAGCCTTTGGTTCTGCGTCGGTCTTCGCTACATCAGGCGTTTCCGTTTTCGCTTTGTCCGGGGCCCAACCCTGCGCTCAACCGGACGCGCCGCCAGCGAGCTTCGTTTGTTTCCGTCGTTCTTCGGTCGCCGTGCCGTCTCGCAGGTCGACGGGCGGCGCGCCGGTTAGCACCGCGTTGGGCGCCATAGACATGAATCCATTTCGTCGGCTGTTTGGTAAGGAGCCAGCGCGTACGGCGCTTCAGGATTTCTTAGCCAAACTCACTCTTCAGGACGCCCAAGCCACCTATCACTCGGTCAAGAACGAGAACTTGCGCTTGCCCTCGGCAATCTCGTCGATGGTCCTCTACCTAACGAACAAGTTCGTTGCAGGCTATTCGGACATAGCGCGGGAAACCTCGAAGGCCGCCGGCGCATCTCCCGCAACGATTCCATACGATGCCGTGGCATTCGAGGCGGCCGCGTACATCCACTATTGGCTCATGCAAGAACAGTTGAGAATGCGCGACATCGAAGACGAGGATGAGGAAACAGAAGAGGGCGACGCACAGGATCCATACTTCTCTTCCGTTAAGGAAGCGATGCACATTACCGACTTACTCATTCGACGCTATGTACCGTTCTCCCTGCCGGAGCAGTTCTTCACGAATCGCGTGATCTCCTATTCCGCGCAATCTGCTCCAGAACTGTTCTTGCGCATTCTGCGGTCGACCCATGCAAATGGAACGCCCGGACCGGTCAAGCCAGTTGCTGCGAGTCTACCAGGCGACCTCGCTGCAATCTCCTACGTGCGCATATTTCAGAAGTCATACCTAGAGACACTTCCAAAGAGTGTTCAAGGCCTGTGCGCAGCCCATCAAGCAGGCCAGCTCTAGCAATGGCCGCCCAACAACGCGTTCCACTCGGACGGGCCTCGCTTCGCTCGGCCCGCCGGTGAGCGCGGGCGTTGGGCGACTTAGGACGGTTGACGTGAATCTTTTCTCCTGGCGGAAGAAGACCCACCAGCTCGACGCGCTTTGCTGGAACCTTATGGTTGCCGCCACTGATCCCGACCGCTGCTGGGACATGGCGTCGACGTTCAGGAAGACGGCGGTCCCTGGAAGTGTGCTTACCTGCGAAACGTCCTTCCTGATGGGCAGTATCGTCAGGGACGTGATTCGGTCCAAGGTGGCTGGCGATAAACAGCGACAGTGCGTGATGTCAGCGGAATCCGCTTACTTCAAAAACGTTTGATGACCAGTCCGACAACGACCTGCCGGAAGAAATGCGAAAGGTCTATGGAAACATTCGGCTCGGCCACGTCGCGCGAATTGCGTTGGCCGCATACGCCGAGAACAACGACCTGCTGTTGTCTACTGCATCGATATTCGTTCACCGCATCAAGGGCGATCCTCGAATGAAATACGAGGTGATGCCCATCTTTGAGGAACGGAAGCAGGTTCTCGCTTCCGCCTTTTCGAAAGCGCTCTAGTGAAGTCGCCCAACCAGCGCTTCCAGCGGACGGTCCTCGCGCTTCGCGCTCCGGCCCGCCGCTGAAGCGCGGCGTTGGGCCTCAATATGAGCGCATCCGAGATCGCAGCTTGGGTCGGTGCCGCAACAGGGTCGCTTGCGCTCCTATGGGACATCATCAAATGGAGCAAGACCGGCCCCCGTATCGCTGTGACGGCGGCCCCGAACATGACAGGCTACGGTGCAGCTGAACTAATCCTCGGTAACAAACCCTGCGTCCTGGTCGAAGCCTGCAACGTCGGAGACGGAAAGACAACCATTACCCATCTCGTAGGCTTCTACTACGACTCCTGGCTAAAGCGACTCTTCCGACGTAAACCAACGACGAGCATTGCGGTACTCGATCCTTCACCCGGAAAGGTTCCGCACGTCCTTGACAAGGGTGAACGGTGGGTCGGAATGATGGAGCAGAACGAAGAACTGATCCGAATGAGCCAAGACGGATACTTGTTCTGTGGCGTCTATCACTCCACATCAAAGCGACCGGTCTTGGCACGCCTCGTCATCCCGACCCCATAGGTGCCGGTGAGAGAGCGGCTACCATTGAGGCCCAACCATGCGCTCGAGCCGACCGCCGCCAGCGGGCTTCGCCGGCTGGCGGTGCCCTCGTCGCTTCGCTCCTCGGCGGCGGCTCAGCGCGAGCGTTGGGCGTCGGGTCAGTCGTCATGAATCAAAGTGC
>JAOSJV010000012.1 GCA_027493935.1 Burkholderiales bacterium
CATCAGTCCGACCTTGGTACGCTCGGCGGCGGCGACGCGCGCCACCGCCCGCGCGAGGTCGTACTCGAGCAGCCGCTCGCGCTGCGGCGAGATCGCCGGGATCGCCTGCCGGCGATCGAGCCGGCTCACCGCGACGCCGAGGTAGAACCCGCCGCCGGTGACGAGCTGTTGCGGCTCGATGCCGTCGAGCTGCGCGGCATCCTCCTCGTCCGGAGTCGGGCCGCGGCCGGTAGGTCTCGACCACCAGGTTGGGCCCCGCCACCGCCTCGAACTCCTTCACCATGTCGGCGACGCGGCCGGCGAACGCACGCAGCGGCACCGGCATGCTGTCGCCCGGCGCAACGTAGAGCCGCAGCTTCACCGGCGAATCGAGGCCGCGCAGGATCTCGCGGGTGCCCTCAGAGAGCGTGTAGAGCCTGCCCTCGGTCAGATCGGCGCGCACGCGCGCCGCTGACACGAGGTGGTTCGCCGCGACGAGGATCACGAACAGCGCGGCGAGGCCCGCCGCCGAGTAGATCAGGGTTTCGTGCTGCTTCTTCATCTGGCTAGAATCTATCCCGAAATCGTCGTGCTCCTTCCGCGAGCGAGAAGGGCCGTACGAACGAGGGGCGAATTGCCCCTTGTACATGTTCGAACGAACGAGGGGCGAGCCCCTCGTGGATCCCCTTCTTCGCGCGAGCGATCATTCTCCGGATAGGCGCTAGCCCGCCCGGTGCCCGCGGATGATCACGGCCGTCGCGAAGAGGGCGAATACGATCACCGACAGAAAGAACACCACATCGCGGCTGTCGATGACGCCCTTCTGGAAGCCGTCGAAGTGGGTCATCACCGAGAAGGCCGCGACCGCGTCGACGAACGCCGGGCTCGCCCAGCGCGCGAGCAGATCGGTGACCGGGTTGAACCCGGCAAGAATCAGGAACAGGCACACCACCACCGCCACGATGAACGCCACGACCTGATTGCGCGTCATCGCGGAGGTCATCGAGGTGATCGCGAGGTAGGCGCCGGCGAGCAGCAGGCTGCCGAGGGTAGCCTGCGGCGATGACCGCCGTTGTCCGGCTCCCCGAGCACGTTCACCGTGACCACGACCAGGAAGGTGAGCACGAGCGCGATCGCCAGGAACAGCCACGAGGCGAGGAACTTGCCGAGAATCGCCTGCCAGGGCGCGACCGGAAGCGTGAGCAGCAGCTCGAGCGTGCCGGCGCGCCGCTCCTCCGACCACAGGCGCATGCCCACCGCCGGCACCAGAATGAGGTACAGCCACGGATGCCAGATGAAGAACGATGCGAGGGCCGCCTCGCCGCGCTCGAAGAACGCGCCGGCGGTGAAGGTGAAAAAGCCGGTGAGCAGGAGGAAGATGACGAGGAACACGTACGCCACCGGCGAGGTGAAATAGCTCGAGAGCTCGCGCCGGGCGATCGTGCTGACCGTCTTCCATGCGCCCCTCATGCGCGCACTCCGGCCGCGGCGTCTCGCTTCGCGGTGTCGGGCAGCGTGATGCGCCGGAACACCTCCTCGAGCTGGCCCTCCTCGGTGCGCAGCGCATCGAGCCGCCAGCCCTCGCGCGTGGCGAGCTCGGCGACCGCGCGCGCGAGCTCGCCGGCCGCGCGCTTCTCGCGCGGGAACGCGCGCACGCCGCCGTCCGCCTGCTCCACGCGCGCCACCTCCGGGATCGCCGCGAGCCTCGCCTGCATCGCCGCGGCGTCCGCGCCGGTCGCGTGCACCGTGACCGCGCCGGCGAGCTCGGACATGCCGCGCAGCTCCGCGGGCGTACCGTTGGCGACGACGCGCCCGCGGTCGATGATGATCGCACGCGTGCACGCGGCGTCCACCTCCTCGAGGATGTGGGTCGAGAACACCACCGCCTTCGTGCGGCCGAGGCTGCGGATGAGGTTGCGCACCTCGTGCTTCTGGTTCGGATCGAGGCCATCGGTCGGCTCGTCGAGCACGAGCACGTCCGGATCGTGGATCAGCGCCTGAGCAAGGCAGGTGCGGTGCTTGTAGCCCTTCGACAGCGTGTCGATGCCCTGGTGCAGCACCGAGGAGAGGAAGCATAGATCGATCACGCGGGCGATCGCATTCTTCTTCGCCTCGCCGGCGAGCCCGCGCATGTCGGCCGCGAACGACAGGAAGCCGTGCACCGTCATGTCGGGGTACGACGGCGCCGCCTCGGGAAGGTAGCCGATCAGGCGCTTGGCGGCGAGCGGCGCCTCGACGACGTCGTGGCCGCCGACCATGACCCGGCCCGAGGTGGGCGGGATGAAGCCGGTGACCATGCGCATGGTGGTCGACTTGCCGGCGCCGTTCGGCCCCAGGAAGCCGAGCACCTCGCCGCGCCCGACCGTGAAGCTGACGCCGTCGACGGCGCGCTTCGGGCCGAAGGCCTTGACGAGATTCTCTATTTGTATCATCGCGTCGCTCTGCCGATGGCGTGGCTTGTCGGCGCCGTAGAGTAAGGGCAGCGGCGCGCGGTTACAAGGGGTGCAGCGACGATCGGGCGCCACTGCGCAATGGACGGCCGGCGGGACCGAAAGTTCATCTGTCGCCGCCCAGGACGCGCCGTGCGTGTGCACGCGCCCTCTCGCGCTGCCGTTCGAAGAGCGCGAGGTAGGCGGGGTTGAACCAGCGCGTGACGCCTTCCTGGAACGCGGGCCGCGCGGCCAGGCGCAACCACCACTCGGCCACCCGCGGACGCGCCCGCACCATGTCGTCCAGACCGAGGTGCTCGAGCCGCGCGAGGTAGGGCGCGTAGGCGATGTCGGCGAGCGTGCAGGCCTCGCCGGCGAGCCATCGCCCGCGCGCAAGCGCCGCGTCCATGTCGGCCACGATCGCCTGCCAGCGCGCGAGCGCCGGCGCGAAGCCCGGCGCGTCCATCGCGAACTCGAGCGCCTGCGCGATGCGCTCGCGGCGCGCCGCGTCGACCATCGCCGCGAGGTAGCGCCTGAGCGCATCCGGGTCGCGGTCGAGATGCTGCTCGCGGAAGGCCACGCACAGGCTCAGCATGCCGGCGGCGGCGTGCGCACCCTCGTCGAGCCGTTTCGTCCATAGCCGCATCTGCGCCCGCGCGTGCGGATCGGCGCCGCGCAGCGGCGGGTCCGGGCGGACGTCGTCGAGGTATTCGCAGATCACCGTCGACTCGGGCACCAGCCGCCCGCCGTGGAGGAGCGTCGGCACGACCTGGTTCGGATTGAGCGCGACGTACTCGGGCGCCTGCGCGTCGCCCGCACGCAGATCGAGATGCACGCTCTCCCACTCGAGCGCTTTCTCGGCGAGCGTCATCCGCACCTTCGCGGAGCACACCGACATGTCGTTGTGATAGAGAGTCAGCTCGGTCATGGAACAATGGCGGGATCACGGCACGGCCGCGCCGCCGCCGCAGGGACGGGAGGATACGCGAAAGGGCGAACGCGCCGGGCGGCACGACCGCAGCGGCGCCGGCCGTCTCGCCGATCAGCGGCTACCTCAGAATGCGAATGCAGTCGCGGACGACGGAATCGTGCGGCAATCTGGCCCTTGTTCGCTCCACCTCTGGCAAGATACCAGCACGTCCGCGATCGTGAGTTCGCCTCTAGAGCGCCTGCCGCGCAATGCGCATGCGCGTCGCGCGCATGTCGTCGCCGCGCGCCTCGCGCAGCGCGTAGCCGACGAACGCCGGCACGACTTCCTTGCGCCAGTAGATCTCGAGGTCGGTGTTGTCCATCGGCTTCGCGCGCGAGGCGACCTTCGCCGCGACCTCCTCGATCACTTCGTCGGTGAGTCGCTTGCCGGCCAGCAGCTCGCCCGCCTTGGTGAGGATCGGGCGCGAGGCGACCGCGCCGAGCACGATGCGCGCGTCCTCCACCGTGCCGTCCGGCGCCGCGCGCACCGCCGCCGCCACGCCGAGCACCGGGAAGTCGAACGAGCCGCGGCGGCGCAGCTTCCAGTAGGCGCTCTTCCAGCCGGAAGCCGCCGGCAGCGCGATCTCGGTGAGGATCTCGTCCGGGCGGCGGGTGAGATATTCCATGCCGTCGTTCGCGTAGAGGTCGGCGAGGTCGAGCTCGCGCGTGCCCTCCGCCGAGACCAGCCGGACTTTCGCCCCGAGCGCGATGAGCGCCGGCGCGGTGTCGGTCGAGCTCACCGCGACGCAGCGCTTGCTCGCGGTGGCGACCCAGCAGGTCTCGCCGTCCTTCTTCATGCAGAAGTCGATCGCTTTCCGCCACTCGTAGCTCTGGTTGTAGTAGGTGCAGCGCGTGTCGAGGCAGACGTTGCCGCCGAGCGTGCCCATGTTGCGCAGCTGCGGGGTGGCGACCTGCGCGGCGGCGTGGTAGAGCGCGCGGTAGTTCTCCCGCACCGACCGCGACTCGACCACTTCGGCGAGCGTGAGCCCGGCGCCCAGGGTGAGGCCTGCTCCGTTGGCGATGCGCTTGAGCTCGCCCAGGCCGCGCAGCGCGACGAGCGCCGCCGGCTCCTGGTGCCGGCGCTTCATGTTGGGCACGAGGTCGGTGCCGCCGGCGATCAGCATCGCTTGCGGGCCTTCGTCGGCGAGGATCGTCGCCGCCTCGGCCACGCTCTTCGGCGCGTGCCAGCGGAACCACGGCATGCGCATCATGCGGCTTTCCTCCCTTTGAGCTCGTTGCCGTCGCCGCCTTCCCACGGCGGCAGCACGAAGGTCGGCTCCGGGTAGGGCACCGCGGGGAAGCGCTCCGGGCCGACGCGCGGCACTTCGCCCTTCGCCTTCTTCGCGAGCGCGGCGAGCACCTTGTCCGGGGTGATCGGCACTTCGTCGATCCTCACGCCGACCGCGTCGTGGATCGCGTTGGCGAGCGCCGGCATCACCGGCAGCAGCGGCCCCTGCCCGGCCTCCTTCGCGCCGTACGGGCAGTTCGGATCGGGGTCCTCGATGAGCGCGACCTCGACCTCCGGCATGTCCATGTGCGTGAGGCTCTTGTAGTCGAGCATCGACGGATTGCGGTGCACGAGCGCGCTCGAGAGCTTCGGCGGCAGCCGCCGGAACGCCTGCTCCTCCATCAGCGCCTCGCCGAGGCCCATGTACACGCTGCCGATCACCTGCCCGCGCGCAAGCACCGGGTTCAACGCCCGCCCGATGTCGTGCGCGATCCAGATCTTGGGCACCGTGACCCAGCCGGTCGCCGGATCGACCTCGGTCTCGAGCACGCACGCGGTGAAGCTGTAGGCGGGCGAGGGTCCGACGCCCGCGCCCTTGAACTTGCCCGGCGGCTTCGGCGGCGCGTACGAGCCGACCGAAGCGATCGTGCCGAACTTCGCCTCCGCGGCCGCGACCGCCTCGACGAAGCTCATCGACTTCGCGGCGTCCTCGACTGCGAACACGCGCTCCTGCGAGAACGCGATCCGGTCGGGCAGCGTGTCGAGCGCCTCGGCCGCGGCATTGGCGAGGAGATCGCGCACGCGCGCGGCGGCCTGCAGCGCGGCGTTGCCCATCATGATGGTGACGCGGCTCGAGTACGAACCGAGATCGATCGGCGTGATGCCGGTGTCGCCGGTGACCACGCGCACGCTGACCGGGTCGATGCCGAGCGCCTCCGCGGTCAGCCCCGCGAGCACGTCGTCCGAGCCCTGCCCGATCTCGGTCGCGCCGCAGTACACCGTCACCTGGCCGCTGCGGTCGAGCAGGAGCTGCACCGCGGAGTGCGGCAGCTTGTTCCAGTAGATCGACACGCCAGCGCCGCACATGTAGGCCGAGCAGGCGAGGCCGAGGCCGCGCCCCGGTCCGAGCTTGCCGCGCCGCGCCTTCCAGCCCGACATCTCGACCGCCTTCTCGATGCACTCGCCTAGCCCGGTCGAGCCGATGCGCAGCCAACTGGCCGTGAGCGAGTCGGGCTTGGTCAGCATCTTCAGGCGCATCTCGGCCGGATCGAGGCCGAGCGCATGGGCGATCTTGTCGAGCTGCACCTCCTGGCCGAAGCGCGGCTGCGGCGTGCCGTGGCCGCGCTTGGGCCCGCACGCGGGCTTGTTGGTGAACACCCGGCAGGCCTCGAACTTGAAGCGCGGCAGCTCGTAGCTGACCGGCGTAAGCACCCCGGTATAGAAGGTGCTCGCCGGCCCGTGCGAGCCGTAGGCGCCGCCGTCGAGCAGCGTCTGCAGGTGCATCGCGGTGAGCCGGCCGTCCTTCGTGACACCGGTGCGGAACTTCATCAGCACCGGATGGCGGCCGCGGTGCTGGTAGAAGACCTCCTCGCGCGTGAGGCAGATCTTCACCGGCCGGCCGAGCACGAGCGCGGCCTTCGACACGACGAACTCGTGGTTGCCCGGGTCGCACTTGCCGCCGAAGCCGCCGCCGTTCGCGATCGCCATCACGCGGATGTGCGCGGTGGGCATCTGCAGCACCCGCCCGAGCTGGCGGTGCAGGTAGTGCGGGTTCTGCGTGCTCGTCTGCAGCAGCAGCTTGCCGTCGCCCTCGATCGACGCGAGCGAGGCCTGCTGCTCGAGCGGCAGGTGCGTGTTGCCCTCGTAGAAGAACAGATCCTCGAAGACGTGGTCCGAGCGCGCCAGCGCCTCCTCGACATCGCCGAACTCGTAGGCCTGGTTGCGGTGGATGTTGCCCTGCTCGCCGTAGTCGTGGATGCGCGGCTCCGGCTTCGCGAGCCCCTCCTCGGGCGAGGCGATCGTCGGCAGCGGCCGGTACTTCACCTCGATGAGATCGAGCGCCTCGGCCGCGGTCTGTTCGTCCACGGCGATCACGGCGGCGACCGGATCGCCGACGAAACGCACCCGCTCGCGCGCGAGCGGGTACTCGTCCTGCGACACCGGCATGATGCCGTACGGGATCGGAAAGTCGGCGCCGGTGAGCACGAGGTGCACGCCGCGGTGCGCCTGCGCGCGCGACACGTCGACCGATTCGATCGCCGCATGCGCATGCGGCGAGCGCGCGAGTTTCGCGTGCAGCATGCGCGGCAGCGCGAGATCGTCGGCGAAGCGCTGCTGGCCGATCGTCTTGGCGCGGCCGTCGACCCGGCGGCGCGGCTTGCCGACGGTGTCGAAGCGCGTCTTGAGGGGCTTTTCGGGCGCGTTCACGGCTTCGCCTCCGACTTCTCCGCCCGCAGCACGCGCGCGGCCTCCTCCACCGACTCCCAGATCTGCTGGTAGCCGGTGCAGCGGCAGATGTTCCCGGACAGCGCCTCCTTGATCCGCTCGCGGCTCGGCGCCGGGTCCGCATCGAGCAGCGCCTTGGCGGTCATCACCATGCCGGAGGTGCAGTAGCCGCACTGCGAGCCGCCGAGATCGGCGAACGCCGCCTGCAACGGGTGCAGCTCGGTGCCCCGGGCGAGGCCTTCGATGGTCTGGATGTCGCGCTCTTCGCACTGCACCGCGAGCTCGAGGCAGGAGAGCACCGGCGCGCCGTCGATGAGCACCGCGCAGGCGCCGCACTCGCCGAGCTCGCAGCCGTGCTTGGTGCCGGTGAGGCCGAGGTCCTCGCGCAGCACCTCGAGCAGCGTCTTGTACGGCGCGACGTAGGCTTCGAGCTCCTCGCCGTTCACGCGCAGACGCAGGCAGACGTTGCGCCGCGCGGCCGCAGGATCGCGCGCCTGCGCGCGCTCGGTCGCGTTCGTGGATGCACTCATGGAACCCCTCCGGCCGGCGGGCCGCCGGCGCCAGTTTGTTTGGCCCCCAAACTATAACGCGGGGCCCGGCCGAAGGCAAAGGGCACGCGCGTGCTGCGTCGCGAAATCGACGGTCGCGGCCGGCGGAGCGCTCCGCGTTTGACCCCGCCGGTTGATTTTTCCGGGGCGATCCCAATTTTCCGGCTTGTACCCGGGGCAGCGGCCCCGCCGCCCCAGGGCCTACCGAAAAGGAGATCCGAGATGTTCGACCGTCTGACCAACTTCGAGAGCCTGTTCGAGGAGTTCCGGCGCATCGAACAGGAGCTGGACGAGGCGCTCGGCCGGTGGACCCCGCCGTCTGGCATCCGGTCCGTGGCGCGCGGCACGTTCCCGCCGATCAACGTCGGCGGCACGCCCGACGAAGTGCACGTCTACCTGTTCGCCGCCGGCCTCGACCCCAAGACCGTCGACCTGTCGATCCAGCAGAACCTGCTCACCGTGACCGGCGAGCGACAGATCCCGGTGAAGGAGAACGCCGCCTACTACCGGCGCGAGCGCTTCGGCGGCGCGTTCCGGCGCGTGATCGCGCTGCCCGAGGACGTCGATCCGGACCGCGTCGACGCGAAGTACCGTGACGGCGTGCTGCAGGTGACGGTGCGGCGGCGCGAGTCCGCGAAGCCGCGGCAGATCCAGGTCCAGTGAACCGAACACGCGGAGGCAAGCCATGACGGACAAGCAAGTGGCAGCGAAAGAGATCCCCGCGGCGGAGCGTAGCGAGCCGGAGCTCGTCCTGCGCCCGCCAGTGGACATCTACGAGGACGCCGAGGGCATCACCCTGCAGCTCGACATGCCCGGCGTCTCGCGGGACCGGCTCGACATCCAGGCCGACCGGAACGCGCTCGTGATCGAGGGGCGGGGCGCGATCGACATGCCGCAAGGCATGGAAGCGCTCTACGCGGAGGTGCGCTCGACGAGCTTCCGGCGCAGCTTCGCACTCTCGAGCGAGCTCGAGCCCGAGAAGATCGAGGCGAACCTCCAGGACGGCGTGCTCACGCTGCGCGTGCCGCGGCGCGCCGAGCTTCGTCCGCGCAAGATCGAGGTGCGGTAGGAATCCGAAGAACGAGCCCGCGCGCCGGTCCGGTGCCGCAAGGCGCGCCGTCGATGTCCCGCAGGCGTCAGCGGCTGCGCCCAGTCGGCACCTCAGGGCGCTCTTCCCTCCTCGCCGAGGAGGGTGCCGGCGTAGCCGGCGGGGGTGGGTGCGAGTGCGTCGCGCGGAGGCGCCAGCGGCTGCGCCGAACTGTGCACGGGTGTGGTTAGACCCGCGTAGAGAAGGGCGTGGCAGCGACCAGTGCCGGCGGACCACCGACCATCCTACGGCGACGACAGGCTTTGCAGCACCACGCGCCCGCCGCGGCCCGCATCGCTCCGCAACCGGCGCCGGGCGCCGCGCTATCATGGCCGCCGAGACGCGATGAGGACGACCGATGGCCTGCTGCCACTACTACATGCTGCAGGAGGGGGGCGACGCGGCCTTCACGATCAACGTGAGCCAGCTCACCTTCGGGCCGGGCGCGCTCGGCGAGGCGGGCGACCGGGCGCGCGAGCTCGGGCTGAAACGCGTCGCGCTCTTCACCGACAAGCGCCTCGCCGCGCTGCCGTTCGTCGAGACCGCACAGCGCTCGCTGCGCGACGCCGGGGTGGACTACGCCGTGTACGCCGACGTCGAGGTCGAGCCGACCGACGCATCGTTCCAGGCCGCGGCTCGCTTCGCGCAGGAGGGCCGCTTCGACGGCTTCGTCTCGGTCGGCGGCGGCTCGGTGATCGACACCTGCAAGGCCGCCAACCTCTTCGCGACGCATCCGGCCGACTTCACTGCCTACGTCAACGCACCGATCGGCGAGGGGCGGCCGGTGCCCGCACCGCTCAGGCCGCACATCGCCTGTCCGACGACGAGCGGCACCGGCTCCGAGACCACCGGCGTGGCGGTATTCGACTTCGTCGCGAAGAAGCTGAAGACCGGCATCGCGAGCAAGCACATGATCCCGACGATGGCGCTGGTGGATCCGGACACCGCCATGACGCTGCCCGGCACGGTGCTTGCCGCGACCGGCTTCGACGCGCTCTCGCACGCGCTCGAGTGCTACACCTGCCGCCCGCACACGATGCGGCCGAAGGCCGCGCGCGCGAGCGCCCGGCCGCTGTACAACGGCGCCAACCCGTGGAGCGACCTGCCGGCGCGCGAGGCGCTGCGCCTGATCGGGAAGTATCTCGTGCGCGCGGTGGGGGACCGCACCGACGCCGAGGCGCGCGGCCAGATGATGTACGCCGGCTCGCTCGCAGGCATGGCCTTCGGCAACGGCGGCTGCCACCTGCCGCACGGCATGTCCTACGCGGTCGCGGGTCAGGTGCGCGACTACCGCGCCGCGGACTACCCGCAGGCCCACCCGATGGTGCCGCACGGCATGGCGGTGATCCTGAATGCGCCGTCGGTCTACCGCTTCACCGCAGCCGCGTGCCCCGAGCGTCACCTCGACGGCGCGGCCGATCTCGGCGCCGAAGTGCGCGGCGCGACGCCCGCCGACGCCGGCGAGATCGTCGCCAAGCGCATTATCGCGATGATGCAGGCGACCGGCTTCCCGCATGGGCTCGGGCGGTGGGCTATCGCGCGTCGGACGCCGAAGCGCTCGCCGAGGGCGCGTTTCCGCAAAAGCGCCTGATGGACAACTCGCCGCGCCCGGCGGGCAAGGAGGAGCTCGCCGAGCTCTTCCGCGGCGCGATGCGCTACTGGTAGGACGGCGCGGGCGTGGGGCGCCGCGGTAGAGGTCCATGTGCGATCCCCGGAGGGCGCGCCGCGGCCCCGGACCGAGGCGGCCGACGCGATGAGCGGGCGCACGATGCGGCTCATCAGCGCGGCGCGCGGTCCGGTCGCGCGCAGCCGCGATCTCGCGGCGCGGGCGGCGGCCGCGGGGGCGCTCGTCGCTCCGCGCGCGACGCGTGGATGATCGCGTCGCCGCGCCGCTGCCGGGCGCTCACCACCCGAACATGCTCCTGATGCTCGACTTCGACGGCGTGCTGCACCCGCTCGATGCGTTCGACGCGCACGCATGGTACGGCGCGGGGCCGAGCCGGACCGCGCTGACGCGCTTCGCGCACGTACCCGCGCTCGCGCTCGCCCTCGTGCCCCACGCCGAGGTGCGCATCGTTATCAGCTCCTCGTGGCAGATCGCGTATCCGCTCGACGAGCTCAAGCAACGGATCGCGCCGCTCGGCGAGCGCGTGATCGCGGCGACCGGCGACGCCGGACCGACGCGCTACGCCTCGATCCGGCGCTGGCTCGAGACGGCGCGGTACGATGGCGAGTGGGTGGCGCTCGACGACGACGACCGCGGCTGGCCGCGCGAGGAGCGCCACCGCCTGGTCTGGTGCGACCCGGACACCGGGCTGGACGCCGATACCCTCGGCGAGCTCGACCGCCGGATCGCGGCGATGCGGCGCTGAACGGACGACACGGAGGCGGCGATGCGGCATGCGGCAGTGATCGGCGGCGGCACGATGGGCGCCGACATCGCGGCGATCCTGGTCGCGGGCGGCTGGATGGCGCACGTCGTCGAGCCGAGCCCGGCAGGACGCGCGTCGCTCGGCCCGCGCGTGGCGAAGTCCTGCGGGCAGCTCGGCGCGCCGTTCGCCGCGGAACGGCTTGCCGTCCACGACGCCGCGGCGGCCGCGCCGTGGGCGGAGATCGATCTCGCGATCGAGTGCGCGCCCGAGGATCTGGCGCTGAAGCAGCGCGTCTTCGCCGAGCTCGAGCGTCTCGCGCGTCCCGACGCGACGCTCGCGAGCAACGCCTCGAGCTTCCCGATCAGCGCCATCGCGCGCGGCCTCGCGACGCGCGCGCGCGCGTGCGGGCTGCACTTCTTCATGCCGGCGCACATCGTGCCGCTGGTCGAGGTGGTCCAGGGGAGGCGACCGATCCGGCGGTGTGCGAGCGGCTCGCCGCGACCATGCAATCGCTCGGCAAGGTGCCGGTGCTCGTGCGCAAGGACATCCCCGGGTTTCTCGCGAACCGCATCCAGCACGCGCTCGCGCGCGAGGCGTTCTGGCTCGTCGACGAGGGCATCGCGAGCGCGGAGGACGTCGACAAGGCGGTGCGCTACGGTTTCGGCTTCCGCTTCGTCGCCGCCGGGCCGATCCTGCAGCGCGACCTCGCCGGGCTCGACGTCCACTGCGCTGCCTCGGCAACGACCTTTCCGACGCTGAACAACAGTGCCGAGCCCGCCCGGTGCCTGCGCGAGCGGGTCGCGGCCGGCAAGCTCGGCGTGAAGAGCGGCGAAGGCTTCTACGAGTGGCCGCCCGAGCGCGTCGCCGCCGAGCGCGCGCGCTACGAGCGGGCGCTGCTCGACGCGCTCGCGATCCTCAAGCGCGAGGCGTGAGCTTCACGCCCGGAGCCCGGGCATCTCGAACCCGAGCGCCTGCAGCGTCCCGACCAACGCCGCCTGCTGCTCGGCCGTGAGCTCGACGAGCGGCGGGCGCACGGTGCGCCAGCCGGCGTCGCCGGCGTAGTGTGCGATGGCCGCCTTGAGCGCGGGGATCATCGACACTTGGGACTGCAGGATCTGGCGCACCGCGTCGATCGCGGCCTGCAGCGCTTCCGCTTCCGGCGTCTGCCATCCGCGGTAGGCCTTGTCGATGCCGTGCGGATTGACGTTCGCGCCGGCGGTGATGCAACCGGCGCCGCCCGCGCGCATGTTGCGCAACAGGAACACCTCGCTGCCGGCGAAGACGTCGAAGCCCTGCTTCGCAAAGGCGCCAAGCACGGACTGCGTGTTGTGCCAGTCGCCCGAGGAGTCCTTGATGCCGGCGACGATCCGCGGATAGCGCGCGACCAGCCGCTCGATCAGCGCGAGCGTGATCGGCACCTGGGCGACCGGCGGGATGTGGTAGAGGTAGAGTTGCAGCCGCTCGTCGGCGACGCGCTCGATCACCTCGGCGAAGCTCCTGAAGAGCCCCTCGTCCGGAACGCCCTTGTAGTAGAAGGGCGGCAGCATCAGCACGCCCGCGCAGCCGAGCTTCACCGCGTGCGCGGTGAGCCGGACCGAGTCGGTGAGCGCACAGCAGCCGGTGCCGGGCATCAGCCTGTCCGCGGGCACGCCGGCCTGGACGAGCTCCTCGAGCAGCATCATGCGCTCCTCGGCCGAGAGCGAGTTCGCCTCGCTGTTGGTGCCGAAGACCGCGAGCCCGCTGCAGCCGTGCGCGAGCAGCCACTTGCAGTGGCGCACGAACCGCGTCGCGTCGGGCGCGAGGTCCTCGGTGAACGGGGTGACGACGGGCGCGAGCACGCCCTTCAGTCGCTTGGTCATGGCTTGAGTTCCCTCGAGGGTTTCCGCAGGAAGATCGAAATCGAGGCCAGGGTCCGGGCGGAGCTTCGCACATCCGCGCGTCGGCGTGTGCACACCGCGGCCCGGCGGGCCGCCGCCGATCACCGGGCCACGCGCCCGCGCCGCGCCCGGCGCGCTTCACTTCTCGCCGTGGAGCTCGATCATGAGCTCGCGCAGCCAGCGGTTGCCCGGGTCCTGCTCGTGCCGGTCGTGCCACAGCAGCTTGACGTCGAACGCCGGCATCGGCAGCGGCAGCTCGAGCGTGCGCAAGCGCCGCAACCGGGCGCATGCGTGGGCGAGCTGCCACGGCACGGTGCAGACGAGGTCGGTGCGCTCGAGGATCATCGGCACGACCATGAAGTGCGGCACGCGCAGCGCGACGGCGTCGAGCAGCCCGTTCTCGGCGAGCATCTGCTCGACCACCTGGTGCCCGGTGCCCGACGAGGCGATCAGCACGTGCTGGGCCGCGCGGAACTGCGCGGCCGAGAGCGACTTGCCGATGCGCGGATGGCCGGCGCGCACGATGCACACGTAGCGGTCGCGGAACAGCCGCCGCTGCGCGATGCCGCCGCCGAGCTCGGGCATGAACCCGACCGCGAGGTCGAGCTCGCCCGCGGCGAGCGCGTCGCGGATCCCGGCGAGCGGATGCTGCACCACCTCGACGCGAGCGTGAGGCGCGTCGTCCTTCAGCCGCTCGAGCAGCGGCGGCAGGAACACCGTCTCGCCGATGTCGGACATGTGCAGCCGGAAGGTGCGGTCGGCGCGCGCCGGGTCGAACACGGTGCGCGCGCGCAGCGTGCGCTCGAGCAGGTCGAGCGCCTGGCGCACCGGGTCGGCGAGGCGCTGCGCGTACGGCGTCGGATGCATGCCGCGCGGGGAGCGCACGAACAGCGGGTCGCCGAAGAGCTTGCGCAGCCGCGCAAGCGCGTTCGACATGGCGGGCTGCGAGAGCCCGATGCGCTCGCCGGCGAGCGTGACGCTGCGGTCGCGCAGCACCGCGTCGAAGACGCGCAGCAGGTTGAGATCGAGATTGTTGAGGTTCACGGCGGGTGCGCGGCGGGCGGCGGGAGCGCTTCACCCGACATTTCGATGGTGAATTCTTACCATGCGGGACATCAATTTGACAAATGCGCACCCCCGGCCTAGCCTCCCAGGTTCGCCCGAAGCAGTACCACGCTTCCCCATCAACGAGGAGGAACGGCCATGATCGGTGTCCGTAACACGCTCGCGACGGCGCTCGTCGCGCTCGCTCCGCTCGCCCCGTCCGCCGCGCAGGCGCAGGAGGTCACGCTGAAGCTCGTGAGCGCCTTTCCGGAAAACAGCAATTACGTCCGGCGCCTGGAGGCCTGGATCGGCAACGTGAACTCCGCCGGCAAGGGCCTGCTCCAGATCGAGTTCATCGGCGGGCCGAAGGCGATCCCGACCTTCGAGGTCGGCAAGGCGGTGTCGAACGGCGTGGTGCCGATGGCGATGAACACCGGCGCGTTCTACACCAACCTGATGCCAGAAGCCGATGCGCTCAAGCTCGCGCAGGTGACCGCCGCCGAGCAGCGCCAGAACGGCGCCTACGCCTACATCAACAAGGTGTGGCGCGAGAAGGCGAAGCTCGTCTATCTCGCGCGCATGGTCGAGCACACGCCCTTCCACCTGTATCTGACAAAACCCGTCTCGAAACCCGATCTCACCGGGCTCAAGATCCGCATCACGCCGGTCTACCGCGACTTCTTCCAGTCGATGAACGCGAGCATGGTGCAGACGCCGCCGGGAGAGGTGTACACGGCGCTCGAGCGCGGCACGGTCGACGGCTATGGCTGGCCGATCCACGGCATCTTCGACCTCAAGTGGCACGAGCGGACGAAGTACCGGGTCGACCCCGGCTTCTACAACGCCGAGGTGTCGATCATCGTGAACCTCGACGCCTACAACAAGCTCTCCGGCAAGCAGCGCGAGTTCCTCGACCAGCAGGGGCTCGCGCTCGAGTCGCTGAACGACCACTGGAATCGCTACAACGCCGAGGAGACCGCGCGCCAGGCGAAGGCGGGGATCAAGACCATCAAGTTCGACGCGACCACGTCCAAGCGCTACTACGACAAGGCCTACGAGGTGGGCTGGGCGGGAATCATCAAGGTCGCGCCCGACACCGGGCCGCAGCTGAAGAAGCTGCTCAGCAAGTAACGCCGCATGGACCGCGTCTACCGGCGCACGCTCGCGGGCGCCGCCGCCGTGGCTGCGCTCGTCCTCGGCGCCATGGCGGTCGCGGTCACCGCGGACGTGCTCGCGCGCAACGTCGGGCTCGGCACTCTGCCCTGGGTGCTGGAAGTCTCGAGTACTGCCTGCCCTCGCGACGTTCCTCGCGGCGCCGTGGCTGCTCATGCGCAACGAGCACGTGCGGCTCGACGTGCTGCTGCGCGCTCTCCCGGCGCGCCGCGCGCGCGCGCTCGACTTGGCCGCCAATCTGGTCGGGCTCGCGATCTGCCTGGTGCTCGTGGTCTACGGCGTACGCGCGGCGCTCGACTCGGCGCGCCAGGGCTCGATGGTCCTAAAGAGCGTCGTCTTCCCGGAGTGGTGGTTGTTCGCCCCGGTCGCGGCGTGCTTCGGGCTGCTCGCGATCGAGTTCGTGCGCCGGCTGGCCGGTCGCGCCGACGCGGCGCTCGGCGCCGGTCCGCACGTCTGAGCCGCGGCCGCGATGACATGGTGGCTCGCGGCGCTCGTCCTGTTCGGCTGCCTGTCGGCGCTGTTCGTCGCCGCGCTGCCGGCGGCGTTCGCGTTCCTCGGCATCAACATCGTCGGCGCCTGGTTGTGGCTCGGCGGGGATGCCGGGCTCATCCAGCTCGTGCGCAATGGTGTCGCGGCGATCTCCTCGTTCACGCTCACGCCGATCCCGTTCTTCGTTCTGATGGGCGAGGTGCTGTTCCACACCGGCGTCGCGCTCAAGGCGATCGATGCGATCGACCGGCTCATCTGGCGGGTGCCGGGACGGCTCTCGGTGGTGGCGGTGGTGTCGGGCACGGTGTTCTCCGCGATCTCCGGCTCGACGATCGCGACCACGGCGCTCCTCGGCAGCCTGCTCCTGCCCGAGATGCTGCGGCGCGGCTACCATCCGAAAATGGCGATGGGCCCGATCATGGCGATCGGCGGCGTCGACATGCTGATCCCGCCTTCGGCGCTCGCGGTGCTGCTCGGCAGCCTGGCCGACATCTCGATCTCGCGGCTGCTGATCGCGGGCATCATCCCGGGTGCGCTGCTCGCGGCGCTCTTCGTCGGCTGGATCGTGGTCCGCGCGGTCATGCGCCCTGCGCTCGCGCCGGCGTTCGCGCACCAGGAGCTCCGGCCGTGGGAGCGCTGGAAGCCGCTGATCGTCTACGTCGTGCCGCTGGTGATGATCTTCGTGGTCGTGGTGGCGGCGATGGCGGCGGGCTGGGCGACGCCGACCGAGGCGGCCGCGCTCGGCGCGGTGGCGACTGTGCTGGTGGCGTGGATCTATCGCTCGCTCACCTGGTCCAACCTGATGCGCGCGCTGATGGGCACCGCGGCGATCTCGGGCGTGATCCTGTTCATCATCGTCGGCGCGACCACCTTCGCGCAGATACTCACCTTCTCCGGGGCGACCAACGGGCTGGTGAACGCGATTCGCGGGGCGGAGCTCGCCCCGGCGACGGTGCTCGGGCTGATGATGGTCATCCTGCTGGTGCTCGGGTGCTTCGTGGACCAGGTGAGCATGATGCTGATCGCGCTGCCGTTCTTCATGCCGCTTGTCGCCCTGTACGGGTTCGACCCGGTCTGGTTCGGCGTGCTGTTCCTCATCTGCATGCAGCTCGGCCTGCTGACGCCGCCGTTCGGCATGCTGCTCTTCACGATGAAGAGCGTCGCGCCACCGCAGATCTCGATGAGCCAGGTCTATCACGCCGTGACACCCTACCTCGTGCTCGGACTGGCGATGCTGGTGATCGTGCTCCTCTTCCCGGGGCTCGCGACCTGGCTTCCCGACGTGCTGATCGGCAGATGACACGGCGCCTCGGACAAGGGACGTAGCGATGGAACGAAGCTTCGCGAAGGAAGTCGAGCTGCTCAAGCTCGGCGACGGCCAGACCTTCCGCGGCGAGGGCATCCTCGCGGTGACCAAGGCGCTGCTGCAGTCGGGCGTGGCCTACGTCGGCGGCTACCAGGGCGCGCCGGTCTCGCACATGATGGACGTGCTGAACGATGCGCGCGACATTCTGGACGAGCTCGGCATCCACGTCGAGACGAACGCCTCCGAGGCCGGCGCGGCGGCGATGCTCGGCGCCTCGATCAACTATCCGCTGCGCGGCGCGGTGACCTTCAAGTCGACGGTCGGCACGAACGTCGCCTCCGACGCGCTGTCGAACCTCGCCTCGGCCGGCGTGCGCGGCGGCGCGCTGGTGATCCTCGGCGAGGACTACGGCGAGGGCGCCTCGATCATCCAGGAGCGCAGCCACGCGTTCGCGATGAAGTCGCAGATGTGGCTGCTCGACCCGCGGCCGAACCTGCCGATCATCACCCGCATGGTGGCGAAGGGCTTCGAGCTTTCCGAGGCGTCGAGCACCCCGGTGCTGCTCGAGCTCAGGATCCGCGCCTGCCACGTGCACGGCGAGTTTCCGACCAGAGCGAACGTCGCGCCGCCCTTCTCGCGCCGGCGCGTGCTCGAGGAGCCCGATTTCGACTACGGCCGCATCTGCCTGCCGCCGGCGACCTACATGCAGGAGAAGCACAAGGTCGAGGTGCGCTGGCCGGCGGCGGTGAGCTTCATCGCCGCGAACGCGCTGAACGAGTTCTTCGACGGCCGCGCCGACGAGGTCGGCATCATCTGCCAGGGCGGCCTTTACAACGCGGTGGTGCGCGCGCTGCAGTGCCTCGGCCTCGCCGACGCTTTCGGCGTCGCCGCGGTCCCGATCTACTGCCTGAACGTCACCTACCCGCTCGTGCCCGAAGAGGTGACGCGCTTCTGCGCCGGCAAGCGCGCGGTGCTGATGGTCGAGGAGGGGCAGCCCGCCTACCTCGAGGATGCGCTGCACGCGATCCTGCGCAAGCGCGACCTGAAGACCGAGGTACACGGCAAGGACTGCCTGCCGATGGCCGGCGAGTACACCGGCGAAGTCGTGCTCGGCGGCCTCGCGCGCTGGCTCGGCAAAGGTCGCGCCGCGCGGCGTCGACGCCGCCGCGGTCGAGCGCACGCTCGAGGCGCTCACCGCGCCGAAGCGCCGGGCGGCCGAAGCGCTGGGCGCGCCGGTGCCGCCGCGCGCGCCGGGGTTCTGCGTCGGCTGCCCCGAGCGGCCGGTGTTCTCGGCGATGAAGCTGCTCGAGCGCGAGACCGGAAAGTTCCACGTGTCGGCCGACATCGGCTGTCACACGTTCTCGACGCTGCCGCCGTTCAACATCGGCAACACCGTGCTCGGCTACGGCCTGGGACTCGCGTCGAACGCGGCGGTGAACTCCATGTTCGGCCGGCGCACGGTGACGATCATGGGCGACGGCGGCTTCTGGCACAACGGCCTCACCTCCGGCGTGGCGAGCGCGGCGTTCAACCGCGACGACGGCATCCTCGTCATCATGAAGAACGGATACTCGTCGGCGACCGGAACGCAGAACATCCCCTCCTCGCCGCACCAGAGCGCGCACAAGGCGCGCGACATGTCGATCGAGCGCGCGCTCAAGAGTCTCGGCATCGGCTGGGTGAAGAACATCTACACCTACCGCGTCGCCGACATGCAGCGCGCGCTGAAGGAGGCCATGACGACGCGCTACGCCGGGCTCAAGGTCATCGTCGCCGACGCCGAGTGCCAGCTCGAGCGCCAGCGGCGGCTGCGCCCGCAGGTGGCAGAGCGGCTCAAGCGCGGCGAGCGCGTGGTGCGCGAGCGCTTCGGCGTGGACGAGGACGTGTGCACCGGCGATCACTCGTGCGTGCGCCTGTCCGGCTGCCCCTCGCTCACGGTGAAGCCGGCCGCCGACCCGCTGAAGGTCGATCCGGTGGCCTACGTCAACAGCGGATGCGTGGGCTGCGGGCTGTGCGGCGAGGTGGCGCACGCGGCGGTGCTGTGCCCGTCGTTCTTCCGCGCCGAGATCGTGCAGAACCCGCGCGGGTGGGATCGCTTCGCGCACCGAGTGCGAAGCGCGGTGATCGGCTGGCTGCAGCCGGCATGAACGAACATATGCCGCGGAGACGCAGGGCACGCGGAGAACCGATCTCTGCGCCCCCCGCGCCGCCGCGGCTGAGTCGTTTCGAGGTTCGCTGATGGAAGTGTCATTCCACGAGGAGATCAAGTCGCTGCGGCTCGGCGAGGGCGAGACCTTCCGCGGCGAGGGCATTCTCGCGGTCACCAAGGCGCTGCTCCAGTCGGGCGTGTCGTACGTCGGCGGCTACCAGGGCGCGCCGGTGTCGCACCTGCTCGACGTGATGGTGCAGGCGCGCGAGCTCATGGACGAGCTCGGCGTGCACGTGGAATCGTGCTCGAACGAGGCTTCGGCGGCCGCGATGCTCGCCGCCTCGATCAACTACCCGGTGCGCGGCGCGGTCACCTGGAAGTCGATCGTCGGGACCAACGTCGCCGCCGACGCGCTCTCGAACCTCGCCTCGGCCGGCGTGGTCGGCGGCGCGCTCATCGTGCTCGGCGAGGACTACGGCGAGGGCGCGAGCGTGATCCAGGAGCGCAGCCACGCCTACGCGCTCAAGTCGTCGATGCTGCTCCTCGATCCGCGGCCGAGCCTGCCGCACATCGTGCGCATGGTCGAGAAGGGCTTCGAGCTCTCCGAGGCGTCGAACACGCCGGCGATGATGGAGCTCAGGATCCGCGCCTGCCACGTGCGCGGCGAGTTCGTCGCCAAGGCGAACCGCGCCTCCCCGATCTCCACCCGCGCGCGCCTCGCGGGCCCGCCCGAGTTCGATTACGACCGGCTCGCGCACCCGCCGGCCACTTTCCGGCAGGAGAAGCTCAAGGCCGAGGTGCGGCTGCCGGCCGCGCGGCGCTTCATCGTCGAGCACGCCCTGAACGAGGTCTTCGGGCCGGTGCAGGGCGAGGTCGGGCTGATCGTCCAGGGCGGCCTGCACAACAACTTGGTGCGGGCGCTGCAGCCGCTCGGCCTCGCCGACGCGTTCGGCGCGCTCGCGATCCCGACGCTCGTGCTGAACGTCGTTCATCCGCTCGTCGCGGAGGAGATCTCGCGGTTCTGCGCGGGCAAGGGCGCGGTGCTCGTGATCGAGGAAGGGCAGCCCGAGTTCATCGAGCAGGCGATCGCCACCATCCTGCGCCGCGCCGACCTGCAGGTGAAGCTGCACGGCAAGGACCTGCTCGCGCCGACCGGCGAGTACGCGGTGGAGACGATCCTGCGCGGGCTGGTCGGCCTGCTGGAACGCCACCCGGACGGCGCGGCCGACCTCGCCGGCGGGCGGGCGTGGCTCGACAAGGTCGCGGCGTTGCGCAGCGCGGCGGACGCCGAGCTCGGCGAGCCGCTGCCGCCGCGGCCGCCCTCGTTCTGCATCGGCTGCCCCGAGCGTCCGGTGTTCGCGGCGCTGAAGCTCGCCGAGCGCGAGACCGGAAGAGTGCACGTCGCGGGCGACATCGGCTGCCATGCGTTCGCCACCTTCGCGCCCCTTCTCGCTCGGCAACCTCGATCCTCGGCTACGGCATGAGCCTCGCGAGCGCCGCCGGCGTCAAGAACCTCATGTCGCGCCGGCCGGTCGCGATCATGGGCGACGGGGGCTTCTGGCACAACGGACTGCTCTCGGGCGTGACTTCGGCGCTGCTGAACAAGGGCGACGGCGTGCTCGTCGTGATGAAGAACGGGTATTCCTCGGCGACCGGCACGCAGGAGCTGCTCTCCACGCCGCCGGAGGACCTGCGGCGCACGCTCGCCGGCAAGAGCGCCGCGCACGGCGACGTCACGATCGAGAAGACGCTCGAGGGTATGGGTGTGCGCTGGCTGCGGCGGGTGAACAACTACCGCGTGAGCGACGTCGCGAAGACGCTGCGCGAGGCGCTCACCACGACCTACCGGGGCCTCAAGGTCATCGTCGCCGAGGGCGAGTGCCAGCTCGAGCGCCAGCGGCGGCTGCGCCCGCAGGTGGCAGAGCGGCTCAAGCGCGGCGAGCGCGTGGTGCGCGAGCGCTTCGGCGTGGACGAGGACGTGTGCACCGGCGATCACTCGTGCGTGCGCCTGTCCGGCTGCCCCTCGCTCACGGTGAAGCCGGCCGCCGACCCGCTGAAGGTCGATCCGGTGGCCTACGTCAACAGCGGATGCGTGGGCTGCGGGCTGTGCGGCGAGGTGGCGCACGCGGCGGTGCTGTGCCCGTCGTTCTTCCGCGCCGAGATCGTGCAGAACCCGCGCGGGTGGGATCGCTTCGCGCACCGAGTGCGAAGCGCGGTGATCGGCTGGCTGCAGCCGGCATGAACGAACATATGCCGCGGAGACGCAGGGCACGCGGAGAACCGATCTCTGCGCCCCCCGCGCCTCTGCGGCTAGGTCTTCTCGAGGTGCCATCATGAACACGATGACCGAAGCGAAACGCGTTGCCCAGCAGGGCCAGGAGGGGTTGCCCGCGCGGCCGCTCACGATTCTGGTCGCCGCGCTCGGCGGCGAGGGCGGCGGCGTGCTCGCCGAGTGGCTGGTGGATGCCGCGACCGCGAGCGGCTTCCCGGTGCAGAGCACGTCGATCCCGGGCGTCGCGCAGCGCACCGGCGCGACGACCTACTACGTCGAGATCTATCCGGCGACCGCCGACCGGCTCGGCGGCCGCACGCCGGTGCTCGCGCTGACGCCCTCGCCGGGCAACGTCGATCTGATGGTCGCCTCGGAGTTCGTCGAGGCCGGCCGCGCGATGCAGGCGGGCTATGTCAGTCCGGAGCGAACTACTCTCGTCGCCTCGACGCACCGCGTGTACACCGTCGCCGAGAAGGCGGCCATGGGCGACGGCCGCTACGACACCGAGCGCCTGCGCAAGGCGGCCGAGACGCTCGCGCGCCGCGCCATCCTGCTCGACATGGCAGATCTCGCGCGCCAGTCGGACACCGTGATCAACGCAGTGATGTTCGGCGCCATGGCGGGCTCCGGCGTGCTGCCGCTCGCGCGCGAGGCGTGCGAGAGCGCGATCCGCAAGCAGGGCAAGGGCACGGAAGCGAGCCTGCGCGGCTTCGCCGCCGGCTACGCGCACGCTGCCGGCACCGCGCCGCCCGCGCCGGCGCCCGACGGAAGCGCTGGCGCGGCCAGGCGGTCGAGCGCGTGCGCGCGTCCTTCCCGCCGCAGACGCATCGCCTGATCGAGGAAGGCGTCGCGCGCGTGCGCGACTTCCAGGACCGCGCCTACGCCGACCTGTACGTGCAGCGCCTCGCGCCGGTGCTCGCCGCCGACCAGCGCGCGGACGGCGCGGCCGGCGGATACAAGCTCACGAGCGAGACCGCGCGCTTCCTCGCGCTCTGGATGAGCTACGAGGACATCATCCGCGTCGCCGACCTCAAGACGCGGCGCGCGCGCTTCGAGCGGGTGCGCAGCGAGGTCGGGGCAAAGCCCGAGGAGCCGATCGTCATCGTCGAGTACCTCAAGCCCGGCGTCGAGGAGATCTGCTCGATCCTGCCGCGCGCGCTCGCGCGCCCCGTGCTCGCCTGGGCCGAGCGCACCGGCCGCCCGCTCAACTTCGGCATGCACCTCAAGACCACGACCGTTTCCGGCTACCTGCTGCTGCGCTCGCTCGCGTGGCTGCGGCCGCTCAGACGCATGACCTCGCGCTACGGCGAGGAGCAGGCGCGCATCGAGCGCTGGCTCGCGGCGGTGGTCAAGGCTGCCGAAGCAGACGGCGCACTCGCCCTGGAGATCGCCGAGTGCGCGCGCCTCGTCAAGGGCTACGGCGACACCCACCGCCGCGGCTGGGGCAACTTCGAGCGCATCCTCGCGACCCTGGCCGAGGGCGAGCCCGCGCCTTCGCCTGGCGACCGCGCCGCCGCGATCCGCAAGGCGCGCCTCGCGGCGCTCGCCGATCCGGAGGGTAAGGCGCTCGCGAAGGAGATCGGGGAGGCCAAGCCGGTGGTGGCTGGCTGAGGCCGAAGAAGGCCGAGCTGATGGGCGAGGAATGAAGCCCTTCTCCCTCGAGCACGCGATCCGCTTCTCGCACTGCGATCCCGGCGGGATCGTCTACTTCCCGCATTTCTTCGAGATGATCTACGTGACGGTCGAGGACTGGTTCGACCGCGCGATCGAGCCGGAATTCGAGTCGCGTCTGCGCAGCCGCCAGATCGGCTTTCCGACCGTCAACACGCAGTGCGCGTTCTACCGGCCGAGCCGGGTCGGCGACCGCCTGTCGATGCATCTCTCGATCGCGCGGCTCGGCCGCAGCTCGGTCGAGTTCGTGCTGTCGGGACGCTCCGGCGACGAGGAGCGCCTGCGCGCCCGGCACCTCATCGCGCTAGTCTCGCTTGACACGCTGCGCGCGATTCCGATCCCCGAGGAGCTGCGCGCGCGCATGGCGCCCTACGTCGCCGGCGGCGCGGACGCTCCGCTCGCCCGGCTGCCGGCGCCCGCCCCGACCCGGTCGGCCACGGTGTTCCCGACCGAGTACCCGATCCGCTTCTCGCACTGCGACCCCGGCGGCATCGTGCACTTCCCGCGTTTCTTCGACATGATCAACGCCGCCGCCGAGGACTGGTTCGGCGAGGCGCTCGGCATCCAGTTCGACGCCATGCACATGGGCAAGCGCGTAGGCGTGCCGATCGTGGACACGCAGTGCGAGTTCTACAAGCCGTGCCGCATCGGCGAGCGGCTGGTGCTCGAGCTCTCGGTGGCCCGGCTCGGGCGCGCCTCGTTCGAGCTCACGCTCTCGGGCAAGATCGACGGCGAGGAGCGCATCCGGGCGCGCAACGTGCGCGCGATGATGTCGCTCGAGAGCTACCGCGCCATCCCGATTCCGGACGACCTGCGCGAACGGATGCTGCCCTACGTCGCCGCGCCGGCGGGCGCGTGAGCGCATGCGCGTCGCCGTCATCGGCGCAACCGGCGTGCTGGGGCGACGCGTGCTGCCGGCGCTCGCCGCGCGCGGGTACGGGGTCGTTGCGATCGCGCGCGATCCGGGCCGGGTGCAGGCGCGCGACGGACGCATTCGCGCGGTGCGCGGGGACATTCTCGAGCCGGCGGACCGCGCCGAAGAAAATGCGCCACTCGCGCGGGCGCCGAACCTCGCCTCGGCGGCCGACATGGAGACGCCGGTGCGCGCCGCACCGCCCGACCGGGTGATCCTGCGCGGGGGACTCTTCCACGGCCCCGGCACCGGCCACCGGGCGGCGACTATGCGTCGCTCGTGCACGTCGAAGACAGGGCCGCGGCGGTCGTTCTCGCTACGGAGTCGCGCCTCGCACGCGAGACGCTCAACGTCGTCGACGATGCGCCGGTGACCTACGCCGAGCTCTTCACCCGTCTCCCGCGCCTGCATGGCGCGCCGCCGCCGGCGCCCGGCGGGGCGCCCGGCCTCGCGAGGTTCCGCGCGTCGACCGCGCGCATGCGCCACCGCCTGGGCCGGGCGCCGCGCTACCCAGGCTGCCGCAGCGGCTGGACTGCGTCGTAGCGCGCGCCCGGCCCCACGGCGCCCGCCGCGGCGTCATTCCCGCGGAAGTGCGCGCGGGACCACACTCTGCGGCGCCCGTCGCCGATCACCCCGCTTGGGGAGCAGGCTGCGCGGGGATGACGCACCTACCCCCAGATCGCGCGCGCAGCCTCGACGCAGAGCCTCAGCTTCGCGCGCTCGTCTGCTTCGCTGACCGGGTTGCCGCCCATGGTGCTCGCGAAGCCGCACTGCGGGCTGATCGCGAGGCGCGCGGGATCGATGAACCTCGCCGCCTCGTCGGCACGGCGCTCGAGCGTCTCGAGCGGCTCGAGCTGCGGGACCTTGGAGCTCACCAGGCCGAGCACCACGCCCTTCCCCTTGGGGACGAGCCGCAGCGGCGCGAAGTCGCCCGCGCGCGGTGTGTCGAACTCGAGCAGGAAATGGTTGACGCGCGCGCGCTGGAAGAGCTTTTCCGCCACCGATTCGTAGCCGCCCTCGGCGAGGTACTTGCCCTTGTAGTTGCCGCGGCACATGTGCACGCCGACCACCATCTCCGGCGGGATGCCCTGCACGGCCTGGTTGATCGCCTCGACGTAGAGGTCGGCGAGCCGGTCCGGATCCTCGCCGTCGGCCTTCACCCGCGCGCGCGCGGCGGGGTCGCAGAGCGCGGCCAGCGCGACCTCGTCGAGCTGCACGTAGCGTGCGCCGGCCGCCGCAAGATCCCTGATCTCGGCCTGGAACACCTTGCCGAGATCGGCGAAGAACTCGGCCGGATCGCGATACGCGCCGGGGTCGGCATAGTGCTTGCCGCGCCAGAAGTGCATCGTCGAGGGCGAGGGCATCGTGACCTTGGGCGTCGCGCGCGTGACGCCGGCGACGAACCGGTACTCGTCGAGCGTGATCGGCGCGCTGCGCCGCACGCGGCCGCTCACATGCGGCGTGGTGAAGTCGGCCTCGTGGCCGTGATCGTCATGGAACTTGAAGAGCGCCTCGCGCACGGTGAGGCCCTCGGTCAGGAACACGAAGCGCGCCCAGTAGGAAACGCGCCGGAACTCGCCGTCGGTGACGACATCGAGGCCGCATTCCTCCTGCAGCCGCACTACGTCGCGAATCGCCTCGTCCTGGATCGCGCCGAACGCGGCGTCGTCGATCTCGCCCGCCGCGTGCTGGCGAAACGCCTGGCGCAGCTTCGCCGGCCTGAGCAGGCTGCCGATGTGGTCGGCGCGGAACGGCGGACGGCCGTCGGGCTGGATCGTCATCGTCTCTGCCTCCTCGATCGTGGGTCTTGCGGATTCTATCGCGGTATAGAATGGAGCGTCATGCCGCGCCGCGCCCGCCCCGCCCGCAAGCGCCGCGCCGCCGAGACCACCGCGGCGGCGGCGCGCGTGTTCGCCGAGCGCGGCTACCATGGCGCGACGACGCAGGACATCGCCGACGTGCTCGGCATCCGCCAGGCGAGCCTCTACTATTACTTCCGCTCGAAGGAGGCAGCGCTCGAGGAGGTGTGCCTCGACGGGGTCGGCGCCTACGTCGCGCGCGCCGCGGCGATCATGCGCGGGCCCGGCAGCGCGGCCGACAAGCTCGCGCAACTGGTCCGCCACCACATCGCGCCGTGGCGCGACCGGGCGGACTTCACGCGCGTGTTCCTGCGCGAGCGGCATAACCTGCCCGACGCGAGCCGCCACCGGGTCGGCCGCTACGCACGCCGCTACGAGCGGATCTTCCAGCAGGTGCTCGAGGCCGGGGTCGCCGCGGGCGAGTTCCGTCGCGACCTCGACTGCCGCATCGCGACGCTCGGCGCGATCGGCATGTGCAACGCCGCCTCCGCGTGGTACGGCGTCGAGCCGGGCGCGACGCTCGAGCGCATCGCCGGCGTCTTCGCCGCGCTGCTGCTCGAGGGTGTGCGCACGCCGATGATGCGGCGCACCAGCGCGCGCAGCGGCGCGCGCCGCCGAGGTTGATTCTATAGCACTATAGATAGAGAATCGCGGGCAGGGACGGATATCAGCGGGAGGAAGCGCGAGTGCAGCGTGACGCGGCGGCGTGGTACACGGAGCTGCGCGGGAAGAACGCGCCGCTTCTCGTCGTCGAACGCGCGCGGCGCGAGCCGGACGCGGTGGCCTACCGCGCGAAGCATCTCGGCCTGTACCGCAGCCGCACCTGGCGCGAGTACGCCGGGCTCGTCGCGCGCAGCGCGCGCGGCCTCGCGGCGCTCGGGCTCGCGCCCGGCGAGCGCATCGCGATCATGGGCGACGCGTGCGAGGAGTGGATCCTTTGCGATCTCGGCGCGCAGGCGCTCGGCGCGATCACCTACGGCATCTACCCGACCGCGTCGGCGGCCGAGGTCGAGTATCAGATGCGCGACGGCGGCGCCGCGATCTTCGTCGCCGAGAACCAGGAGTACATCGACAAGATCCTGCCCTACGCGGATGCGCTGCCGCAGCTCCGCTGGATCGTGGTGATCGACGACTCGGCGATGTACGCCTACGACCATCGCAAGCTCAGGACCTTCGCCGAGCTCTACGAGCTCGGCGGCGAGCCCGGCATCGACGAACTCGAGCGGCTCGCGCGCGCGGTGGACCCGGCGGCGGGCGCGTTCATCGTGTACACCTCGGGGACCTCCGGCAACCCGAAGGGCGCGCTGATCGCGCACGGCGCGCATCTCGCCGCGGCGGCGAACATGGTGCTGCACTACCCGACGCTCGCCGAGCGAGCGCACCGCACGGTCGCCTACCTTCCGCTGTGCCACATTTTCGGGCGCGACATCGCGGTGACCCTACCGCTCCTGTCGCGCATGGTGACGCACTTCGGCGAGAGCCTGGAGGATCTGCCGCAGACGCTCTTCGAGGTGGCGCCGACGGTGCTCTTCACGGTGCCGCGCTACCTGCAGAAGTTCGCATCCCACGTGCTGGTGGGGATCGCCGGCACCTCGCCCCCTGAAGCGCGCTGCGTACGAGCTCGCGGTGAGCGTCGGCCGCCGCCGCGTCCGGGCGCTGTGGGACGGGCGTGCGGGCCCCGATCCTGCCTACGTGCTCGCGCGGCTCGCGGTATTCCGGCCGCTGCTCAACAAGCTCGGCCTCGACCAGCTCGAGCTCCTGGTCGCGGGGGAGCGCCGCTGCCGCCCGACACGATGGCGCTCTGGCAGATCTGGGGCGTGAACGCGATGGAGCTCTACGGCCAGACCGAGACGGCCGGCGGCATCATCACCGGGCAGCGCGGGCGCTTCCCGCGGCCGGGCAGCGTCGGCGACGCGCCGCCCGGCTGGGAAGTGAAGCTCGCCGAGGGGCGAGGCAAACCGCGGCGAGATCCTGGTGCGCAGCCCCGATCTGTTCGAAGGCTACTGGGGGCAACCCCGAGGCGACGCGCGAGACCAAGAGCGCGGACGGCTGGCTGCGCACCGGCGACGTCGGCGAGTGGATCCCCACTGCTCTCAAGGAGGGGACCACCACCCCGGCGGCTTCGCCGCCACCTCCTCGGGGAGGAGGGGATATGCCGCGGCGCGAGCTGCGGCTCGTCGACCGCGTGCGCGATTTCATCGTCACCTCGGGCGGCAAGACGCTGTCGCCGTCCTACATCGAAAACCTTCTGCGCGCGAGCCCGTATGTCGCCGAGGTCATGGTGATCGGCCACGGCCGCAAGTACCTCACCGCCCTGGTGGAGATCGACTTCGACACCGTGTCGGACTGGGCGCGCGCCCGCAACATCGCCTACACGGGGTTCACCAACCTCGCCCAGAACGCGGAGGTGCACGGCCTGATCGAGCAGGAGATCGGGCGCGCGAACGGCGCGCTCGCCCGCGTCGAGCAGGTGAAGCGCTTCCGCATCCTGCCAAAGGCGCTCGATCCCGAGGAGGAGGGCGAGCCGGTCACGCCGACGCGCAAGGTGAAGCGCGCGCTCATGATCGAGCGCTACCGCGAGCTCGTCGAGGCGATGTACGACCACCGCGAGGAGCAGCTGCTCGCAGCGGGCGCGGGCGACGTGCTCGGCCCGGAGTAGAATCCAATGCAGGTTCCATCGAGGAGGAGGTGCACATGTTCAAGCAACTGACACGGATTGCGGCGGGCATTGCGACCGCGGCCGCGCTCGGCGCCGCGCCGGCGCTGGCGCAGGCGCAGGATGCCTATCTCGTCGGCGTCTCGGGCGCCATGACCGGCCCGGTCGCCGGCGGCTACGCGCCGATCGTGGAGTCGATGAAGGCCTACCTCGACCACATCAACGCGCAGGGCGGCGTCAACGGCAAGCCGGTGCGGCTCGTCGTGCAGGACGACCAGGCGCAGCCCTCGCGTGCCGCCACCAACGCGAAGAAGCTGGTCGCGCAGGACCGCGTGATCCTGCTCGTCAACACGAGCCTCTCGTCGACCTACGCGCCGATGGTCGCCGAATCGAAGCGCGCGGGCGTCCCGCTCTTCTTCGCCGGCGGCGTGTGCCCGCCGGCCACCTACCCGCCGGCCGACCCGCTGCAATTCTGCTCGACCGCCTACAGCGCCAACCTCGACTCCGAGGCGGCGCTCGATTTCATCAAGGCCTCGTCCTCGTCGCCGGTGCGCATCGCCTTCGCCGGCATGGCGATCCCGCTCGTGCGCACCGGTATCGAGCACGCCGAGAAGGTCGCGGTGTCGCTCGGCATGAAGACGGTCGGCACGCAGTTCTCGCCGCCGCCCGCGCCCGACTACACGCCGTTCGCGACGAAGATCAAGGATGCCGACCCCAACTGGGTGTTCTCGTGGTCGCCCTGGGTCTCGCAGGTACGCACGTTCGAGGCGCTGCGGCGCCTGGGCTGGGACGGACCGTATGTCGCCTGGGCGCACCTGAACGCCGAGGAGGAGCTCGCTCGCATCAAGGACGGCCGGTTCTACGTGATCGGCACCAACGCGTTCCTCGAGGACAACCTGCCGGTGCACGCCGAGATGCGCGCGGTCGCGCACCGCACCGGGCTCAAGTACCCGATCTCCTACCTGACCGAGGGCTACGTGGCCGGCATGGTGCTCGAGGCAGCGCTGAAGAAGGTCGCCTGGCCGCCGACGCCGCAGAAGGTCACCGCCGCGATGAGCAGCCTGAAGGTCGACCTGCGGGGATTGCGCGGTGGCCCCCTCGAGTGGACGAAGGGCAACCACTTCCGCACCGCGCAGTACTACCGCGTGTGGCGCTGGGATCCGGCGCAGAACCGGATCGTGCGCGTTCAGGACTGGAAGGCGATCCGGGCCGGACGCTGACCCGGCTTCGGGGCATCACCCGCGGGGCGCTCTAGGCCCGCCCGCCCCGCGATCTGGGCCAGAGCGCCGCCCCGCTCCGCGGGCGCGGCGCCCGCCTCCCTCGTGCCATGCAGCTTGCCATCAACATCGCCGTCCTCGCCGCCATCTACGCGCTGATCAGCTGCGGCTACGTGCTGATCTACCGCGCGACCCGCGTGCTGTCGCTCGCGCACGGCGAGCTGATGATGCTCGGCGCCTACGGGCTCTACGCGACAGCGTCGCTTTTCTCCGGCCACCCGCTCGTCGCGGTCGCAGCGGCGGGCGCGCTCGCGCTGGCGGTCGGCGTGCTGGTCTACTTCGCCCTGATGTGGCGCATGACCGGCGAGTCGGTGCTCGCCGCGGTGCTGGCGACGATCGCGCTCGGCATCCTGCTGCGCGGCCTGATGATCCTCTTGTTCGGCACGCAGACGCGCCATCCGCTGGACGGGCTCGGGTGGACCAACGCGTCGGTCCCGATCGGCGGGGACGCGTTCGTCTCGGGCATCGGGCTCGCGCTGGTGCTGGCGACCGCCGCCGTCTACGGCCTGCTCTTCGCCTTCCTGCGGTTCACCCGCTGGGGCATCCGGATGCGTGCGGCCGGGCAGAATCCGCTGCTCGCCGCGCAACGCGGCATCGGCCTGCACGGCGTCTACGCGCTAGCCTGGGGGCTCGCGACCTTCACCGGCGGCCTCGCGGGCATGCTGATCGCATCGGATGCGGGGCTCGAGAGCACCATGGTCGTGATCGGCCTGAAGGCGTTCCCCGCCGCGCTCGTCGGCGGGCTGGACAGCCTCGCCGGTGCGCTCCTCGGCGCCGCGGTCATCGCGACCGCCGAGGTGCTGATGGTGCATTACGTCGATGCGCTGCTCGCGGACGTCGTGCCGTTCTTCATCCTGCTCGCGATGCTGGTCGTGCGGCCCTGGGGGCTCTTCGGGTCGCGCGAGGAGCTCGACCGGGTATGAGCGCGCCGCGCGCGAGCGGCTACTTCCGCACCCGCTACGCGGACGACTTCGCGCTGCTCGGTACCCGCACGCGCAAGGTGTGGGCGCTCGTCCTCGCCGTCGCGCTCGTCACCTACCCGTTCCTCGCCGGCCCGCTCGCGCTCGACCTCGCGAACCAGGTGCTGCTCGCCGCCGTCGGCGCGGTGGCGCTGATGCTGCTGACCGGCTACGCCGGGCAGATCTCGCTCGGCCACGCGGGCCTCCTCGCGGCGGGTGCGTTCACGACCGGGATCCTGTTCAAGGAGTTCGGCGCGCCGTTCTGGGTCACGCTGCCCGCCTCCGCCCTGGTCGGCGCCGCGCTCGGGCTCATCTTCGGTCTGCCGAGCCTGCGCCTGCGCGGGCTCTACCTCGCCGTCTCGACGCTCGCGCTGCACTTCATCGTGATCCACCTCGGCTCGGTACGAGACCAAGCGCGGCTTCTCGACCGGCATCCTCGTCGACCCACCGTCGGTCGGCGGCTGGCAGCTCTACGACGCCCGCGCGTGGTATTTCGTGCTGCTCGCCGCGGCCGTCGCGACGGCGCTCTTCGGCCTGAACCTGCTGCGCTCGCGGACCGGTCGCGCATGGCGCGCGATCCACGGCCGCGAGGCGGTGGCCGGTGCGCTCGGCATCAGCGTGCACCGCGCAAAGCTCTCGGCGTTCGTCGTGTCGTCGATGCTCACCGCCGTCGCCGGGTGCCTGTTCGCCTATTTCCGCGGCTTCGTCTCGGTAGAGGCGTTCTCGCTCTTCCTCACCATCCAGTACGTCGCGATGGTGATCATCGGCGGCATGGGCTCGATCCTGGGCGCGCTGCTCGGCACCGTGTTCGTGATCCTCTTCCCGTACTTCATCGAGTGGCTCATGGAAGCGGCCGGCCTCGCCGAGAACCTCTCGTCCGTGGTGTTCGCGGTCAACTACGCGGCGTTCGGACTGGTGATGCTGCTGTTCCTCGTCTTCGAGCCGCAGGGCCTTGTGGGCGTCTGGGGCCGCGTGCAGGCCTGGTTCCTGATGTGGCCGTTCAAGCAGAAGCCGCTGGCGGGGGCGAAGTGAGCGAGGTCCTGCTCCGGCTCGAGCGGCTCGAAGTGGTCTACCACCGGGTGATCACCGCCGTGCAGGGCGTGTCCCTCGAGGTGCCGCAGCGTGGCATCGTCGCGCTGCTCGGAACGAACGGCGCCGGCAAGACCACCACGCTGCGCGCGATCTCCGGCTTCATCGGTCTCGACGACGCGCGGATCACCGAGGGCGCGATCGTGTACCGCGGCGAGCGCATCGAGAACCGCGCGCCGCACCGGATCACCGCGCTCGGCATTGCGCTGGTGCCGGAGCGAAGCAAGGTGTTCGAGAACCTGTCGGTAGCGGAGAATCTCGAGGCCGTGGTGCCGCGCGCGGGCGCCGAGCGCCGGCGCCTCGCCGAGTCGATCTACGAGCTCTTCCCGGCGCTCGCGCGGCTGCGCGCGCGCGAGGCGGGCTACCTCTCCGGCGGCGAGCGCCAGATGCTCGCGATCGGCTCGGCGCTCGCGTGCGCCCCCGACCTCTTGCTGGTGGACGAGCTCTCGCAAGGGCTCGCGCCGGTGATCGTGGAGGAGCTGGTCGGTCGGCTGCAGCGCGTGCGCGCGGAGCTCGGCACCACGATCCTGCTGGTCGAGCAGAACGCGTACGTCGCGCTGGAAGTGGCCGACTACGGCTACGTGATGGAGAACGGGCGTCTGGTCCTGGACGGCACGCCCGAGCGGCTGCGCGCGCACGCCGACATCCAGGAGTTCTACCTCGGGGCCGGCGGCGGCGAGCGCCGGCGAAGCTACCGCGAGGTCAAGCAGTACCGCCGCAGCCGGCGCTGGTATGGCTGAGGGCGGCGTCCTGCGGCTGGAAGCCGTGTCGCTCGCCTTCGGCGGGCTGCAGGTGCTCGACGGCGTCTCGCTCGCGACGCGGCCCGGCGAGCTCCTCGCCCTGATCGGGCCGAACGGCGCCGGCAAGACCTCGGTGCTGAACTGCGTGAGCGGAATTTACCGGCCGACCGGCGGCCGCATCGTGTTCGGCGCGACCGACGTCACGCACGAGAAGCCGCACCGCATCGCGCGCCTGGGCATCGCGCGCACTTTCCAGCACGGCGAGCTCTTTCCGCACATGACGGTGATCGAGAACCTGCTCGTCGCGCGGCACGCGCACATCGGCACCGGCATCTTCGGCGAGGGCCTGTTCCTGCCGCGCGTGCGTGCCACCGAGACCGCGCACCGTCGCGCTGTCGAAGAGGTGCTGGAATTCGTCGAACTCGAGCGCTACCGGCACGAGCACGTCGACGCGCTGCCCTTCGGCACGCAGAAGATCGTCGGCTTCGCGCGCGCGCTGGCGATGGAGCCGAGAGTCCTGCTCCTCGATGAGCCCTCCGCCGGGTTGAACCGCGAGGAACGCGAGGATCTGGCGCGTCACATCCTGCGCATCAAGCACGCGCTCGGCATCGCGATCGTCTGGGTCGAGCACGACATGCAGATGGTGGCCGACCTCGCAGATCGCATCTACGTGCTCGACTACGGCGTGCCGCTCGCAGAGGGCGCGCCCGAGGACGTGCTGCGCGACGCGCGCGTGATCACGGCCTATCTCGGTTCGCGTGCGGCGGTGTGAGCCGCGGGCGAAGGACGGGCTCGGTCGAATTCGAAGGCGGGGTGAATCGGCGCGCTGACGTGCCCGGCCCGGCGAGGATTCTCTCGACCACCCGTGCACGGTTCGGCAACGCCGTCGCGTGACGCACGCACCACCCCGCCGGCTACGCCGGCATCCCTCCCCGCCCGGAGAGGAGGGGAACGCGGTCGCTGGCGCCGGGCGGGCGCAGCCGCCGGCGCCTCCGTACGCCGCTCGGCGGGACCTACTTGGCCCAAGCCGTCTATCATACGGTCGTATCGCGGCTCAGCGCGCCGCAGCAGATCGAGGATCCACCATGTCATCCGTCCCGAAGCCGTCCCCCGCGAACGAGCGCCAGGCGTTCTACCGGAAGATCGACAAGGCGAGCGTCGCTCCGCTCTGGGAGGTGCTGCACGATCTCATCACGCACGCGCCGAAGTCGCCGTGCGCGCCCGCGATATACAAGTGGCAGGAGCTCCATCCCTACGTGCTCGAATCGGGCAGCCTGATCACCGCGCAGGAGGCCGAACGGCGCGTGCTCGTGCTCGAGAACCCGGGGCTGCGCGGCCAGTCGCGCATCACCCACAGCCTGTACGCCGGCCTGCAGCTGATCCTGCCGGGCGAGGTCGCGCGCGCGCACCGGCACTCGCAGTCGGCGCTGCGCTTCGTCATGTCGGGCAGCGGCGCGTACACGGCGGTCGAGGGCGAGCGCGTCACGATGCACCCGGGCGACTTCATCATCACGCCGTCGTGGACGTGGCACGACCACGGCAATCCGGGCGGGGAGCCGGTGATCTGGCTCGACGGCCTCGACGTGCCGATCGTCGAGCTGTTCGACGCCCAGTTCATGGAGCGCATGGAGGCCAAGTCGCAGCGCACCTCGCATACCGAGGGCGAATCGCTCGCGCGCTTCGGCGCGAACATGCTGCCGGTGAACTTCAAGCCGGCCAGCCGGACGTCGCCGCTCTTCTGGTATCCCTACGAGCGCTCGCGCGCGGCGCTCGCGACGCTCGCCAAGGCGGAGGAGCCGCACCCCGCGCACGGCCACAAGCTGCAGTACGTGAATCCGGCCACCGGCGGCTTCGCGATGCCGACGATCGCGACCTTCATGCAGCTCTTGCCGCAGGGCTTCTCGGGCAAGAGCTACCGCTCGACCGACTCGACCGTGTTCGCGGTAGTCGAGGGCAAGGGCCGCGCTTGCTTCGGCGACGAGACGCTCCACTTCGCGCCGCAGGACGTCTTCGTGATGCCGAGCTGGACGGGTTACTCGCTGCACGCCGATCAGGAGTGCGTGCTCTTCAGCTTCTCGGACCGTCCGGTGCAGGTCGCGCTCGACCTGTGGCGCGAGCAGGCCTGACCGCGCCGCGGCTCCGGTAAGGGCGAGCGCCCGCGCGCGAGTTCGCGCGGCGCGCTTTGTATCGGTCCGGTTTCAGCCGTCGAAACAATCGAAACCAAGTCGGCCGGGGGCCGACGTCGCCGGGTTACCTTCGCCCGGAATACTCGCGCGGCGCCCGGAGCGGCCCCGCCGCGCACGTCGCCGATGTCGCAGGACGGCGACCACGCACGCCCGGCGCACGTGCACGGGAGATCACGCAGATGAAGAGCATCCACAGGCAGGGCCGCTTCTTCGCCGTCGGCATCGCACTGGTGATCACGGTGGTCTTCGGCGCCACGACGGCAGCGATCGTCGCCATCGACGACGGCGACCAAGGCACCGTCGCGACGCAGCCGCAAACGCCGGCAGGCGCGGTAACGGCAAGCGTGCAGCCGCAGCCGAACTGATCCGCGCGGCGCGCCGCTTCACTCCAGCGCGGGCGCCCCGGCGCGCCGCCGAAGACTCGCGTCGCGGAAATCGAGCTCCCGGCCGGCGAGATCCGACGCCTCCCCGGTGCACAGATACGCGATGATCCGCGCCGGCTCATCCGCCGGCGCGAGCTCGTCGCGCCGCTTGCGGCTGATCGGGTTGATGCCCGAGGCGCGGATGGTCTCCTGCATCGCGGTGTCCACCAGCCCGGGCGCGTAGCCGTACACCCGCAGCCCTTGCTCGCCGAGTTCCGCGGCGAGAGCGAGGGTGAGCATGTGCAGCCCGGCCTTGGCCGCGCAGTAGGCCGACCACCCCTCGAGCGGTTGATGCGCGGCGCCCGAGCTCACGTTGACGATGACGCGGCCGGCCGCCGCTCCGTCGGCGAGGAAAGCGCGCGCGGCGTGATAGGCGCCGAGGAGCGTCACGCCGATGTTCTCGGCCCATGCCGCGGGATCGGTCTCGACGAAACGTGCGATCGGTTCGATCACCGCTGCGTTGTTGACCAGGATGTCCGCACGGCCGAGCCGCGCACCGCACTCGGCCATCGCACGCTGCATGTCCGCATAGCGGGCCGCGTCGCCGCCGACGGCGATCGCCCGAGCGCCGGTTGCCCCGATCGACCGCGCGACCTCGGCCGCGCGTTCGCGCGATCGCGCGACCAGCGCGACCGCCGCCCCTTCGGCCGCGAGGCGGCGCGCGAGCGCCGCACCGAGCCCGCGGCTCGCTCCGACGACGACCGCGCGCTTTCCCCGAAGGCCGTTCATCCCGCCCGCTCCCCGATCCCCTGACATCATGCGCGGCCGGCACGCGATGCGCAACCGAACGCAGCCCGGCGCGACGCTCGACGTCGGCCTGATCTCCGACACCCACGAGCTCCTGCGTCCCGAGGCGGTGGCGGCATTGCGCGGCAGCGACCGTATCGTGCACGCCGGCGACATCGGCAGCTTCGAAGTCCTCGCGGCGCTCGACTTCGATCCGGCCGCCGCCGGCGGGCGGGTCGTTGTCGCCGGCCGCTCCCACTGGCCGCGGATCGCTTCGCGCGACGGCGTGCTCTACGTGAACCCGAGCAGCGCCGGCCTGCGCCGCTTCAGGCTGCCGATCTCGCTCGCGCGTTTGTGCATCCGCGGATCACACGCAAACGCACGGCTGGTCGAGCTCGCTGCGCTCGAGGCGGAGCCGGGTCGGCCCGCACCTACCGTGCCGCGGCGGCGTGCTCGCGCACCGGCGCGGCGGGCTTCGCCACCTCGACGCGATTGCGTCCGCCGTGCTTGGCGCGGTACAGCGCGTCGTCCGCCATTTTGAGCAGCGCTGGTCCGTCGGGGACTTCCGGGCCGAGCGCGGCCACGCCGATGCTCACCGTAACCTTGATCGGCGCACCGGCGGCGGGCGCGTCGGCGGGCGCGATCGGGAGCGACTCGACGCTACGGCGCAGCCGATCGGCGAGCAGGCAGGCATCAGCGAGCGCAGTGTGCGGCGCGAGAAGCAGGATCTCCTCGCCGCCGTAGCGCGTGACGAAGTCGGACTTGCGTGCAGCCTGAAGCATCAGGCGCGCGAGCGCGATCAACACGCGGTCGCCGACGGCGTGGCCGAGACGGTCGTTCACGCTCTTGAAATGGTCGACGTCGAGCAGCAGCACCGAGAGCGGGATACCGTAGCGCACCGACTTGCCGACCTCCTCCTCCAGGCGCCGGTCGAGGTGGCGGCGGTTGTAGAGCCCGGTCAGGGGATCGGTGATGCTCTGCTCCTCGAGCGCCGCGATCCGCTTCACGTCGCGCGCGGTCTGCAGCGAGACCAGCGTCACCAAGAGCACGAAGTAGCCGCCGAGGAAAAAGGCCCCGGGCACCAGCAGGTCGGCGACCGAGCCCGCCTCGGGGCGGTCGGAGACCAGATACCAGACGAACGCGGCCACGAAGAGGTACATGAACGCCGCGAGCACCTGCCAGTGCCGCCGCACTGTGCCGCCCGGGAGCTCGCCGATGATCTGCCCGGCCGGCACGAGCGCCATCATCAGCAGCACTGCGCCGACGGCAACCAACCCGGTGGCAATGACGTCGAGCAAGCGGGACCTCGATGCGGGTTCAGAGCGAAAGGGTGGTGGAAATCGCCGCCGAATGCAACTCTCGCGCGGCGCCGCCGCTCCGCGGCGCGAATTCTGCGACCATTGGGGCGGCCGCGCTTCGCACCCCGCGACGCGCCCAAGTCGCGCGATGAATCCGCCCGCCTCAACTCGCCCCGCCGCCCCCGCGGGTCCGGCCGCCGCGCTCGCCAAGCTGCGCGAGGTGTTCGGCCACGCCAGCTTCCGCGGCGCGCAGGCGGAGATCGTGACGCGCGTCGCCGCGGGCGGCGATGCGTTGGTGCTGATGCCGACCGGCGGCGGCAAGTCGCTCTGCTACCAGCTGCCCGCCCTGTTGCGCGAGGGCACCGGCGTCGTGGTCTCGCCGCTGATCGCTTTGATGCAGGACCAGGTGACGGCGCTGAAGCAGTACGGGATCCGCGCGGCCTTCCTGAACTCGACGCTGGACGCGTGCGCGGCGGCCGCCGTCGAGCAGGCGCTCGCCGCCGGTGAGCTCGACCTGTTCTACGTGGCGCCGGAGCGCCTGCTCACCCCCGCGCTGCCTAGACCTCCTCGGCCGCGCGCGGCTCGCGCTGTTCGCCATCGACGAGGCGCACTGCGTCTCGCAGTGGGGCCACGACTTCCGGCCGGAGTACCTCGCACTCGCGGTCCTTGCCGAGCGGTTCCCCGGCATCCCGCGCATCGCGCTCACCGCGACCGCCGACCCGTACACGCGCCGCGAGATCGTCGACCGGCTCGCGCTGCGCGACGCCCGCACGTTCGTGTCGAGCTTCGACCGGCCGAACATCCGCTACACCATCGTCGACAAGAGCGATGCGCGCGCGCAGCTGCTCGGATTCCTGCGCGATGCGCATCCGGACCGGGCCGGCATCGTGTACTGCCTCTCGCGCCGCAAGGTCGACGAGACCGCCGCGTGGCTCGCAGCGCAAGGCGTCGACGCTCTGCCGTACCACGCCGGGATGGACGCCGCGACGCGCGCCGAACACCAGGACCGGTTCCAGCGCGAGGACGGCATCGTGATCGTCGCGACGATCGCGTTCGGGATGGGCATCGACAAGCCCGACGTGCGATTCGTCGCGCACCTCGACCTGCCGAAGAGCATCGAGGGCTACTACCAGGAGACCGGCCGCGCCGGACGCGACGGGCTGCCGGCCGACGCATGGATGGCCTACGGCCTGGCCGACGTCGTGCAGCAGCGGCGGCTGATCGAGCTCTCGGAAGCGAGCGAGAATCACAAGCGCGTCTCGGCAGCAAAGCTCGACGCGCTCCTCGGCCTGTGCGAGACCGCCGGCTGCCGGCGCGTGCGCTTGCTCGCCTACTTCGGGGAGGCGAGCGGGCCATGCGGCAACTGCGACAACTGCCTCGACCCGCCGCACACCTGGGACGCGACGGTCGCGGCGCAGAAGGCGCTCTCGGCGATCTACCGCACCGGCCAGCGCTTCGGCGCCGTGCATGTGATCGACGTGCTGCTCGGCAAGCCGGGTGAGCGCACGCACCGCCTCGGTCACGACCGGCTGCCGGTGTTCGGCGCCGGCCAGGAGCTCGACGAGGTCGCGTGGCGCGGCGTGTTCCGCCAGCTCGTCGCGCTCGGCTACGCGCGCGTCGATCACGCCGCACACGGTGCGCTGAGGCTCACCGAGGCGAGCCGTCCGGTGCTGCGCGGCGAGATGCGCGTCGAGATGCGTCCGGCGGTCACGCGCACCCGGCCGGCGCGCGGTGGTGCGCGCGCCGCGGCCGCCACGGTCGAACTGCCGCCGCCCGACGCGGCTCTGTTCGCGCGCCTGAAGGCGTGGCGGCTCGCCGAGTCGCGCGCCCAAGGCGTGCCGGCTTACGTGATCCTGCACGACGCGACGCTCGCGCAAATCGCGCGCCGGCGGCCGGGCGATCTCGCGTCGCTCGCCGCCATCGCCGGAATCGGTGCGAAGAAGCTCGAGCGCTACGGCGCGGCGCTGGTCGGGGCGGTGGCCGACTCCGATTGAGCTTTGTGCGGACGCGCTCAGCGCAGCGGCCGGAAGAACTCGCGGATCTCGCGCGCGAGCGCCTGCGGCTGCTCGAGCGCGGCGAAGTGCCCGCCCCCTCTCCATGACGGTCCAGCGCCGGATGTCGGTGTAGGTGCGGCTGGCGAGCGAGCGCGGCGGGCGCAGGATCTCCTTCGGGAACTCGGCGTAGCCCGTCGGCACGTCCACCGTCGCGCCGGGCGGAATCGGCCACGGCCCGTGCATGCGCGCGTAGTAGGGCCAGAAGGAGGAGCCGATCGCGCCGGTAGCCCAGTAGAGCGTCACGTTCGCGAGCATCGCGTCGCGCGCGATCGCGTTCTCCGGCACGCCGTCGCAGTCGCTCCAGGCGCGGAATTTCTCGACGATCCATGCGGCGAGCCCGGCCGGCGAGTCGGTCAGGCCGAACGCGAGCGTCGTCGGCCGCGTGCCCTGGATCCACTGGTAGCCGGTCTCCTCCTTCAGCCAGTGCTCGAGCTCGTCGAGGAAGCGCTGTTCCTCCGCGGTGGGGTTGGCGATCATCTGCCGGTCGCGCCGCACCGCGAGCAGGTTGAGGTGGATGCCGATCGTGCGTGCGGCAAACTCGTAGCCGAGCCGCGAGGCGACGAACGCGCCCCAGTCGCCGCCCTGCGCCGCGAAGCGCTCGTAGCCGAGAATCTCCGTCATCAGCTCGGCCAGAATCCCGGTGATTTGCTCCACGCCGAAGCGCGCCTGCCCGGGCCGGAACGAGAGCGTGTAGCCGGGCAGCGACGGCGCGATCACCGTGAAAGAGTCGGCCGGATCGGCACCGAACCGCGCCGGATCGGTGAGCATCGGGATCAGCTCGAGGAACTCCACGACCGAGCCGGGCCAGCCGTGCAAGAGCAGGAGCGGCATCGGGTACGGTCCGCTGCCCTCCTCGTAGATGAAATGCAGGTCGGTGCCGGCGACCGGAACGGTGAACTGGCGCAAGGCGTTCAGCCGCGCTTCCTGCGCGCGCCAGTCGAATCGCTCGTGCCAGTATTCCGCGAGCGCCCGCACGTATGTCACGCTGGCGCCGGTCGACCACGGCGCGAGCGGCGGCTCGTCCGGAAAGCGGGTGCGCGCGAGGCGCTCGCGCAGGTCGGCGAGCGTCTCGTCGGGAATGCGGAGCTCGAACGGCGTCAGCATGCGGGCCGACATGCGATCTCCTTGCGCCGCTGGCGCGGCAACCTCAGCGCGCCTGCAGCGCGCGCCACACCTTCTCGCGCGTGGCCGGCATGTCGATGTGCCTGAGGCCGGTGCGCGGCTCGAGCGCGTCGACCACCGCGTTCACCACCGCGGCCGGCGCGCCGACCGCGCCGGCCTCGCCCGCGCCCTTCACGCCGAGCGGGTTGCCGGTCGCGGGCACGTTGTTGAACGTGCAGTCGAAAGACGGCATGTCGTCGGCGCGCGGCATCGCATAGTCCATGAACGAGCCGGTGACGAGCTGGGCGCTCTCGGGGTCGTAGATGCCGTGCTCGAGCAGCGCCTGACCGGCGCCCTGCACCGTGCCGCCGTGGATCTGCCCCTGCGCGAGCAGCGGGTTGATCGTGCGGCCGAAGTCGTCGACGATCGTGTAGCGTACGATCGTCGTCGCGCCCGTTTCGGCGTCGACCTCGACCTCGACCACGTGGCAGCCGTTGGGGAAGGTGTACTTCTCAGGCGCGCGCGTGTGCGTCGCCTCGAGGCCGTTCGCCTTCTTCGCCACGTCGAAGAGCGACACGCCCCGGTCGGTGCCTGCGATCCAGTACTTGCCGTCGCGGTACTCGACGTCGGCTACCGCCGCCTCCAGCATCGCCGCAGCCGCGTCCTTGCCCTTGTCCACCGCCGCGCCGGCGGCCGCCATCGCCGCGACGCCGCCGACCGCGAGGAAGCGACTACCGCCGGTGAGTCCGCTCGGCACGAGATCGGTGTCGCCCTGCACCACCTCGATCGTCTCGGCGTCGATGCCGAGCGCGTCCGAGAGCACCTGCTTGAAGCTCGTCACGTGCCCCTGGCCGTTGTCCTGCATTCCCGAGATGAGCGTCACCTTGCCCTCGCCGCCGATGCGCACCGTGATCGTGTCGCCGCTGCCCCCGCCGCAGCGCTCGATGTACATCGCGAGCCCGATACCGCCGAGCTTGCCGCGCTTTGCGGCCGCCGCGCGGCGCGCCGCGAACCCCGCCCAGTCCGCGCGCTCCATCGCGAGCTTCATCGCCGCCGGGAAGTCGCCGCTGTCGTACTCCGTGCCGCACGCCGTCGGGTAAGGGAAAGAGTCGATGAAATTGCGCCGCCGCAGCTCGTACGGCGCCATCCCGAGCTCGCGCGCGGCGAAGTCGACCAGCCGCTCGGTGAGATAGATGCCCTCCGGGCGGCCAGCGCCGCGGTAGGCGTCGACCGGGACGGTGTTGGTCAGCACGCCCTTCACGTTGAGACTGATCGCCGGGATGCGGTACACGCTCGTCAGCACGTAGAAGGCGAGCTGCGGGATGAATGGCCCGTAGTTCGATAGGTACGCACCCATGTTCGCGTAGGTCGTCGCGCGCAGCGCGAGGAAGCGCGCGTCTGCGTCGAGTGCGAGCTCCGCGATCGAGTAGTTGTCGCGCCCCTGGACGTCGGAGACGAACGCCTCGCTCCGCTCGGCGGTCCAGCGCACGGGGCGCCGGAGCCGCCGCGAAGCCCACACCACGAGCGCCTGCTCCGGGTGCAGGAAGATCTTCATGCCGAACGCCCCGCCGACGTTGCCGGACACGACGCGCAGGCGCTTGCGGTCGAGCTTCAGGATCGGGTCGAGGAGCTGCCCGAGGATAACGTGCGGGCCCTGTGTGGGCGTGTAGAGTGTCGAGCGGTCGCTCGCCGCGTCGTAGTCGGCGAGCGCCGCGCGCGGCTCGAGCGGGTTCGCCACGACGCGGTTGTTCACGAGCGCGAGCTTCACGACGCGATGCGCGCGCTCGAACGCGGCGTCGACCGCCTGCGCGTCGCCGCTCACGACGTCGAAGCAGACGTTGTTCCTGACCTCCGGCCAGACCTGCGGCGCGCCCGGCTGCGCGGCCGCGTACGCGTCGCCCGCGGCCGGCAGCGGATCGTAATCCACCTCGACGAGCTCGGCGGCGTCCTTCGCCTGCGCGACCGTGTCGGCGACGACGAGCGCCACCGGGTCGCCCACGTGGCGCACGCGGTCCTTCGCGAGAATCGGCCGCGGCGTCTCGCCGCGCGGCGTGCCGTCGGCGTTCGTGACCGGGATCAAGCAGGGGATGTCGCCGAGCCCGTCGGCCGCGACCTCGGTGCCGGTCAGCACGGCGGCGACGCCGGGCGCCTTGCGCGCCGCGGCGGCATCGATGCGCGCAATTCGCGCGTGCGCGTGCGGCGAGCGCAGCGCGTAGGCGTGCAGCGCGCCCGCGAGGGGGACGTCGTCGGCGTAGCGGCCGGCGCCGCGGACCAGGGTCAGGTCCTCGAAACGGGTGACCGATTGGCCGAGGGAGAACTTCGACATCGTGCAACGCTAGATCGTGAACGGGCCGTCAGCGCGGATCGTAGCAGACCGCCGCGCGCCGAGTTCGCACGCGGGCGCGGCGTCGCGCCCTGCGCAGTCGTGCGGAACCTTCGCCGTCGACGTTCCGGCGAAACCTTTCCCGTGGGTGCAATCGGGGAGCGGCGATCCAGCTAACCCTCGCTCGCGCACGCGCTGGATCCCATCGGCTTCCGCCGGAATGACGATCTCATGCAGAGCTTCCTCAGCATACCGGCACGCGCCGCGGTGTCAGTCGACCACCGCCATCACCTCGATCTCGACCGTCGCGCCGGCCACCGCGAGCCGGCTCACCTCGACGGTGGTGCTGGTCGGCCAGCCCGGACCGAAGTACTCATGGCGGATGTCGACGCACTTGAAGAAGTCCTCCATGCTCGTCACGTAGGTGTTGCTCTTGACGATGTCCTCGAGGCCGGCGCCGGCCGCGGCGAGTGCCTCCTTGAGGTTCTCGCACACCTGGCGGAACTGCGCGCGCATGTCGCCCGCGCCGACGAGCTCGCCCGCCTTGTCCCAGGCGAGCTGTCCCGAGAGCATGATCAGGCGCTTGCCCTCCACCGACACCGCGTGCGGGAAGAGCGCGCGGCCGTCGACCACACGCGAGTAGAGCCTGTCCGAGACTATGTTGTTGCGCTTTGCTCTGGCCATCGTGGTTCTCCCGTCGTGAATTCTCCCGGGGCGCGCCCCCGCGGTGCGTTCAGCTCACCGGCACGTACTCTGCGACGCCGCCGATCGAGGAAAGATCCTCCGCGCGGCCGCGCAGCTCGATCACGTTCATGTCGGGATCGCGCACGAACACCGAGACGTGGCCGTCGCGGCCGAACGCGACCGGACCTTGGGTGATGCGGATGTCGTGCTCGCGCAGCGCGGCGATCGTACTGCGGATCGAGGCAACGCGCAGCGCGACGTGCGTGTAGCCGGGGTACTTCTCGCCGACGTCCATCAGGATGTTCCTGCCGCCCGCGTCGGCGTTCGCGTTGTAGATCAGGTTCAGCTCGACGTCATACCCGTTCTTGACGATCGCGACCGCGTCGTTGGCGGCCCTGGCGTGCAGCTCGAACCCGAAGATTGCGTAGAACCTCATCGCGCGGTCCAGATCCCTGACCCGGATGCCGATGTGATCCACCCGCGGGACGTCGATGGTCCTGGCCATGTACGCTCCTCCGGCAACGCAATCCGGACGTGTCCATAGTGTCCCGAGTCAGAGATCCGTCGACGAACTTCTGACTCGGGACATTCATGATCCTATCTCAAAATGAGAACGCAACCGCGAAAGAGGCGATTTACAGGAGGTCGCCCCTTGCTCGTTCGGGGATAGACAAGGGCACCTTGCCCCTTGTTCGTACGACCTCAGTTGACGAACAAGGACGGCCGCAATTCTGAGATAGCTTCTGGCCTAAGGCGTTCCCCGGCCGTGGACAACCACGCGCGCGGTCACGCTTGCTCACCGCCAAGCCCGAGCCCGTGGCGCGCGGCCGCGGCGAGCGCAGTCTCGTAGCCGGCGTCGGCGTGGCGCAGCACGCCGAGGCCGGTGTCGCAGTCCAGCACGCGCTCGAGCCGCCGGCGCGACTCGGGCGTGCCGTCGGCCACCAGCGTGACGCCGGCGCTCTGACCGTAGTCGCCGAGCTGGTGCACGGTGACGAGGTCGGCGCCGGCGGCGCCGTTCAGGAGCGCGTTCAGGATCGGCCAATCGGAGACCGCGTCGCTGCCGTCCTTCATGTTCTCGGTCTCGCGGTAGGGCATCGCCGCGGAGGCCGCGTCGAGGTGATCGCGCGTGAAGGCGACCGGGCCGGCGAGCGCGCCGCGCGCCACCAGGTCGTTGACGAGCAGCGCGAGGCGCGTGCGCTCGCCGTGGCCGAGCCAGCCGATGCGCGCCGGCAGACCCTGGAACTTCACGTGGCTGCGCGCCTTCTCGATCCACGTGCGGATCCGCTCGTCCGATGCGAACTCGCGCAGGACGAGCGCGTCGATCGCGTGGATGTCGCCGGGCTCGCCCGACACCGCGATCCAGCGGAACGGCCCGATGCCCTCGCAGAAGTACGGCCGGATGAAGAGGTCGACGAACGACGGCACCTCGAAGGCGCGCTTGGAGCCGCCCTGTGTCGCGCGGTTGCGCAGGTTGTTGCCGTACTCGAACACCACTGCGCCGCGGCGCTGCAGCTCGGCCATCGCCTCGACGTGCACGCGCATCGACTCGTAGGCGAGCGGCTTGACGCTGTCGGGCTCGGCGGCCCAGAGCCGCTTGACCTCCTCGAGCGGCAGCGAAGCCGGGACGTAGCCGCCGACCAGCTCGGTCGAGGTCTGGTCGGTGACGACGTCCGGCACCAGGCCGCGCGCGAGGAGCTCGGGCAGCACGTCGGCGCAGTTGCCGACCAGCCCGACCGACACCGGCTCGCCGGCGGCGCGCGCGGACTCGACGATCTTCAGCGCGCCGTCGAGGTGCGTCGCCATGTGCTGGCAGTAGCCGGTATCGATGCGGCGCTGGATCTTCGCCGGGTCGGCCTCCACGACCAGCGTCGCCGCGCCGGCCATGACTCCCGCGAGCGGCTGCGCGCCGCCCATGCCGCCGCAGCCGCCGGTGACGAGCCAGCGGCCCGCGAGCGTGCCGCCGAAGTGCTGGCGCGCGCACGCCATGAACGTCTCGTAGGTCCCCTGCACGATGCCCTGGCTGCCGATGTACTGCCACGCCGCGGCGGTGAACCCCGGCACGATCGTGAGCCCCTGGCGCACGAACGCCTCGACCTGGTCGTCGCTCGACCAGGCCGGCACCAGGTTGCCGTTCGCCATCACCACGAGCGGCCCCTCGGCGCGCGTCGCGAACACGCCGATCGGCCTGCCCGACTGCATGACGAGCGTCTGACCGTTCTCGAGCCGCGCGAGCGCCGCGACGATGCGATCGTAGCTCTGCCAGTCGCGCGCGGCCTTGGCGACCGACATGTAGACGACCAGGTCATCCGGATTCTCGGCGTTCTCCAGGTTGTTCTCGAGCAGGCGCAGGATCGCCTCCTGGCGCCAGCCCTTGCAGCGCAGCCGCGCGCCGCGCTGCGCGGTGACTCTTCTCGCGCCGGCACTCATGTCATCTCCTTCAGTCCAAGAAACGACTCCACCATGTCCGGGTCGCGGCGCGCCTGCTCGCCGTCGGCCGCGTAGGCCACGCGCCCGGAGACGAGCACCACGACCCGGTCCGCTGCGGCGAGCGCGCGCTTGGTGTTCTGCTCGACCAGCAGCACCCCGATGCCCTGGCGTTTGAGCTCGAGCAGCGCCCTGAAGCAGAGATCGACCATGGCCGGCATCAGGCCGAGCGAGAGCTCGTCCACCAGGAGGAGCTTCGGGCGCGCCATCAGCGCACGGCCGATCGCGAGCATCTGCTGCTCGCCGCCGGAGAGCGAGCCCGCGCGCTGGCGCAGCCGCTCGGCGAGGCGCGGGAACAGCGTGAGCACCGATTCCTCGGCGCGCGCGGCCTCCGCCGCGCCGTGCGTGTAGCCGCCGACGAGCAGGTTCTCGGCGACCGTAAGGTCGGGAAAGACGCGCCGCCCCTCGGGCGCGAGCGCGATGCCGCGCCGCGTGCGCTCGGCCGGCGCGAGGCGCGTGATGTCCTCGCCCAGAAATCCGATCCGGCCAGCCTGCGCCTGGACGTGACCGGCGACCGCCATGATGGTCGAGGTCTTACCGGCGCCGTTCGGGCCGAGGAGCGCGGTGATCTCGCCGTCGCGCACGGTGAGGTCCACGCCCTCGACCGCCTGCACGAGCCCGTAGCCGCAGCCGAAGCGCTCGAGCTCAAGCATGCGCCGCGGTCCCCGTATCCGCTTCGGCGCCGAGATAGGCACCGCGCACGTCGCCGCGTGCCATCACGGCGCGCGGCTCGCCCTCGGCGAGGAGCGACCCGTTGTGCAGCACCAGCAGCCGGCGCGCGATGCGCGTCACCTCGCCGAGGTTGTGCTCGACAAGCAGGATGGTGATGCCGCCCGCGTTCAGCTCGACGATCAGGTCCGCGAAGCGCGCCGCCTCGGCGGCGTTCAGGCCGGCGAGCGGCTCGTCGAGCAGCAGCAGCCGCGGCTCGAGCGCGAGCGCGCGCGCGGCCTGCATGCGTTTCAGGTAGCCGAGCGGGACATGGCGCGCAGGCTTGTCGGCGGCGTCGGCGATGCCGAGCCGCGCGAGTAGCGCCATCGCCCGCTCGCGCGCGCGGCGCGCATCCACCGCCGCGAGCGCCCGCCACGGCCGCCGGGTCACCTCGCCCGCCGCCGCCATCATCACGTTCTCGGCGAGCGTCATGTCGCGGAACGGCCGCACGATCTGGTGCGTGAGCGCGAAGCCGCGCTGCGCGCGGCGGTGGATCGGCATGCGGGTGACGTCGCGCCCCTCGAACAGGACCCGCCCTGCGTCGGGCGCGAGGATGCCGGTGAGAAGCCGGAGCAGCGTCGTCTTGCCGGCGCCGTTCGGCCCGATCAGCCCGACGAGCTCGCCCGCGGCGACGGCGAGCGAGACGTCCTCGAGCGCATGCACGCCGCCGAAGGCGATCGACAGGCGCTCGCCCACGAGCAGCATCATCGGACCAACCTCGCGCTGCGCGCGAGGAGGTGAGCGTGACATGCGACCTCGGGGCGGCCCGGTCGGCTCATGCGAGCCTCACGCCGAACGCGCGCTGGACGAGGCCGGCGAGACCGCCGGGACTGAAGCGCATCACCGCGAGCAGCAGGGCGCCGTAGACGAGCAGCTTGTAGTCGTTGATGAACCGGAAGAGCTCGGGCATGAGCGTGAGCAGGATCGCGCCAACCACGACGCCGTAGGTCGAGCCGATGCCGCCGATCACCACCATCGCCAGGATCGTGATCGACTGGATGAAGTTGAACGTGTCCGGGATGATCAGCTGCGTCATGTGGGCGTAGATGCCGCCGGCGAGGCCGGCCGCGGCGGTGCCGATGAAGAAGGCGGCGATCTTGTAGCCGGCCACGTCGATGCCGATGGCGCGCGCGGCGTCCTCGTCCTGCGCCACCGCGCCGAATGCACGGCCCATCCAGCTCCTGCGCACGTGCAGGCTGAGCAGCACGAGCGCGGCCGCTGCGCCGATCGCGAGCGCCGCGTAGCCCCACTTGTCGAGCGGCGAGGGAATCTTCGCGATGCCCATCTCGGCGCCGAGCCACGGCTGCTTGCGCACCACGCCGAGGAAGAGAAAGCCGACGCCCATCGTGACGATGGCGAGGAAGTCCTCGCGCACCCGCAGCGCGGCGAAGCCCACGACGATGCCGAACGCCCCAGCGACGAGCACACCGCCGAGGATCGCGAGCGGAAACGGCACGCCCGCCACCGAGGCGAGCGCCGCGGCATATGCGCCGAGCCCGTAAAACGCGGCGTGGCCGAGGCTCACCTGTCCGCAAAAGCCGCTGATCAGGTTGAGCCCGATCGCGAGGATCACGTTGAGCGCGGCGAAGGTGGCGACCGAGAGGGTAGTAGTCCATCGGTTGCCCTCGCTCAACGCCCGCCGAGCAGGCCCTGCGGGCGCACCATCAGCACGACGATCAGGAACAGGAACGCGATTGCGTCGCGGTCGAGCAGCTTGTCGAGGAATACGGTGCCGTAGCTCTCGACCACCCCCAGGACGAGGCTCGCGGCGAGCGTGCCCGGCACGCTGCCGAGCCCGCCGAGCACGATGATCGCCAGCCCTTTGTAGGCGATCACCCCGCCCATGCCCGGCTCGACCAGGTTGTTGAGCAAGCCGACCAGCACGCCGGCGACGCCGGCGAGCACCGAGGCGATCAGGAAGCTCGTGTAGCGCACGCCCACCACGCTGACACCGAAGCTCTCGGCCATCGGCGGGTCGGAGACGGTCGCGCGCCAAGCGACCCCGGCGCGCGTGCGCGTGGCGAATACGGCGAACGCCGAGAGCAGAAGCACCGCGGCGACCACCATCCAGATCTGCACCAGGTTGACCGTCATGCCGGCGACCGCGTAGGTGGTGGTGAACCAGACGTTGTCCTCGAACGAGAGTCCGTACGGGCCGAACAGGAGCCGGAAGCCGTCCTCCATTGCCACCAGCACGCCGATCGAGGCGACCAGTGCGACGAACGGCGGGCGGTCGAGGATCGGCTGATACACGAACCGGTAGATCAGGGGCCCGAGCGCGCCGGCGGCGAGCGCGCCGGTGACGAATGCGGCGATGAGGCTGCCGGTGTGGTTCGCCGCCAGCAGCCCGATGTACGCGCCGAGCGTGAACACCGTGGCCTGGGCGACGTGCAGGACGCGCAGGAGGCCGTACACCAGCGTGAGGCCGAGCGCCATCATCGCGTAGGTGCAGCCCCAGATCAGGCCGACGAGGAGGAGCTCGACGTAGTACATGCCCGCGTGCGTCGTAGCGTCGTGGTTTCCGTTCCCCTCCTTCACGAGGCGGAGCGCCGGCGCAGCCGCCGGGGCGGTTCCGGCGCGCCCATGCTGCGCAGGCCCGCATCACCCGGCCGCTTCCCGGCCAACCCTCCTCGGGGAGGAGCGGATGACTGGATGCGTAGGCGGTCGAGGCGCTACTTCGTCGGCGGCGCGAGCAGCTGCGGGTCGTCGATGGTCGCCTGGTGGCGGAACCGTCCGTCCCGGATCACCTGGATCTGGGCGGCCTTGTAGACCTCGCCCAGCGCGTTGAAGCTGATCCGCCCGGTGGCGACCTGGAAGCCCCTGGTCGCAGCGATCGCGCCGCGGATCTTCGCCGGATCCTCGCCGCCGGCCTTGGCGAGCGCGGCGGCGGCGACCTTGATCGCGGTGTGCGTGCTCGCCGCGACCATGTCGACGGGCGTGCCGAACTTCTTCTCGTAGTCGTCGATGAACTTCCTCGTCTCGGGCGATTTGCTGTCCCGGTCGAGCGAGGTCGTGATCATCACGCCGTCGGCGGCCTGGCCGGCGATCTTGATGAAGTTGTGCGTATCGAAGCCCTCGGTGCCGAGGATCGGTGCGGTGACGCCGCCGGCGCGCAGCTGCGCGACGAGCGGGCCACCGTTGAAGAAGTAGCCCGACACGTACAGCATCTCCGGGTCGTCGCGCTTCACGCTCGCCACGATCGAGCCGAACTGGCGGTCCCCCATGGCGTAGCTGTACTCGCTCGCGATCTGGATCCCGAACTTGCCTGCCACCTCCTTGAAGCCCGCGGAGAGCGACTGGCCGAAGTCGTTGTTCAGCGTGACGAGCGTCACCTTGCGCTTCTTCATCATTTCGCCGACGAACTTCGCCGCCGCGCGGCCCTGCACCTCGCCCATGAAGGAGGTGCGGAACACGTAGTCGCCGGCACGGGTGATGTCGGGATGGATCGCGTAGGCCGAGATGTACGGGACCTGCGCCTTCTGGAAGACCCCGGCCGCGGCCCGGGTCGGGCCGGAGTAGCTGCCCGACACGACGATCTTCAGCCCCTCGCCGATGTACTTGTTCGCAAGCGGCACCGCCTGGTCGGCTTTCGCCTGGTCGTCCTGCACCACGAGCTCGATCTTGCGGCCGTTCACCCCACCGGCGGCGTTGACCTGCGCGACCGCCAGCTCGGCGCCGTTCAGCGCGGACTTGCCGTCCGCCGCCGCGAATCCCGTGAGCGGCGCATGGAAGCCGATCCGGATGCTCTGACCCGACGCCGGCGCGGCGAGCGCGATACCGAGCGCCGCGGCGGCGAGCGTGGTGCTCGCCGATTTCACTGCCCGATGGATTGCCATGGTCACCTCCTCCTTGTCATGCCGGTCCGTCCCCTCGCCCCCACCCCTGCCCTCCCCCTGGAAGGGGCGGGTGAGGAGGGAGGGCGCGAGAGTCCTCACATCCTTGCCAGCGCCGCGCGCGACCTGCGGGCGGGCGCAGAGGTGCGGTGCCGCGCGCGGCCCCGCTTCAACCGCCCACCTTCTACCACGACCGCGCCGTTCGCGATGACCGTATCCGCCAGGTTCACCCCGAAGCGGTTGATCGCCATGCCGTGGCCCGGCACGTTCCAGACAACGATGTCGGCGCGCTTGCCCGCCTCGAGGCTGCCGCGGTCCGCGGCGAGGTCGAGCGCGCGCGCGCCGTTCAGCGTGCACATGTTCCAGATCTCGGCGTAGCCGAGGCGGAACAGCCGCGCGGCGAGCGCCATCACGATCTGCATCGAGGGCGTCGGGCAGCTGCCCGGGTTGTAGTCGGTCGAGAGCGCAACCGTGACGCCGGCCTCGATCGCGCGGCGCACGACGAGCGGCATGAAAGGCTTCTCGGCGTCGGCCAGGGCGCCGTCGGCAAAGCGCGGCGTCATCTCGCACATGTGCAGCGTGACGCCGGGCAGGAAGGTGGCGACGGTGCCGGCCGCGGCCATCGCCCGTAGCCCCGCGTCGCTCGCGTAGTCGAGATGGTCGGCGGCCGAGGCATGCAGGCGTGCAGCCGCGAGCGCGCCGCCCGCGTCGCCGAACTGGTCGGCGTGCACGCGGATCTTCATGCCTGCGGCGCGCGCGGCCGCGCCGACCTGCATGCACTCGTCGAACGTGAAGCAGAGCGGGTCGCAGGAGACGTCGCAGTACGTGGCGAGCCCGGACGCCTCTTCGAGCGCGCCGACCGCTGCGGCCAGATAGTCCGCGCGGCGGTCGGCGTACGCGTCGGGCAGCACGTGCAGCGCCAGCAACGTCGGCACGACGTCGACCGCGTGGCGCAGCCCGGCGGTCAGCCGCAGCAGGCGCAGCTCCGCGTCGCGCTCGAGCCCGTAGCCGGTCTTCGCCTCGAGCGTCGTCGTACCGTGCAGGAGCATCGTGTCGAGATCCGCGTACGCTTGCTCGAGAAGCTCGGCGTCGGATGCCGCCGCGGTCTTGCGCACGGTGTAGCGGATGCCGCCGTCCATGCGCCGCGCGGGTGCGCGCTGCGTGACCTTCGCTTCGTACTCCTCGTGGCGCGAGCCGCCGTACAGCAGGTGTGAGTGCGGATCGACCAGTCCCGGGCTCACCAGGCGGCCAGACGCATCGATCGTGACCGGTGCCACGTAGCGGCGCGACACCGCGGCGGTGGGTCCGACCGCGAGGATGCGGCCGTCGCGAATCGCGAGCGCCCCGTCGGCAATGGTCTCGAGGCGCTGCAGCGCGGCGCCGCGCACGCCTTCCGGCGGCCCTGCGCAGGTGACGAGCTCGGCGGCGTGCACGATCACGACGTCCGCGTTGCGCTTTGCCATGACGCGGCATAGTATTCCACCATATGGCAAAGAAGCAAGCAGCGGCGGCCGCCTCGGCCCCAGGCGCGCCGGGCCGCAAGGCCGGGAGCGCTCCGCCGCGCCGGCGCGGCCGGCCCCGGCGCGCCGGCGGCGACCGCGCGGAGCAGCTGCCGGTCCGCGCGGTGCGGCGTGCGTTCGACCTGCTCGGCCTGCTCGGCCAGGACCGCAGGCCGCCGACGCTCTCGGATCTCGCCCGCGGCGCCGCGCTGCCGGTGAGCACCGTCCGCGCGGCTGCTGGCGACGTTGGAGCAGAGCGGGTTCGTGCAGCGCGCGACGACCGGCGGCTACGTGCCCGGCGGCCGCCTGCTCCACATCGGCCTCAACGCCGTGCGCAGCTTCACCATCTACGATCTCTCGGAGCAGCACCTGCGGCGCCTGTCCGACGCCACCGGCGAGACGGCGAACCTCGCGGCGCGCGCCGACGCAGAGCACGCGATCTATCTGCGCCATCACGTCAGCCCGCACGCCGTGCAGCACGTCTCGTGGCTCGGACACACGCTGCCGCTCGACAAGACCGCGATCGGCCACGCGCTGCTCGGGCGCGTCAACAGCCACGGGTTCGTCGCGCGGCGCAACACGCTCGAGCGCGACGTCACCGCGATCGCGGCGCCGGTCTACGGGCCGGACGGCGAGATCGTCGCCGCGTTCAGCATCACCGGACCCACGTTCCGCATCGGCGACCCCGATGTCGAGCGGTTCGGCGCGCTCGTCGTGCGCGAGGCGCGCCTCGCCTCGAGCGCGCTCGGCGCGCCGCGCGCCGCGCGATGAGCCCGGCGCTCGCGATTCCCCCCGACGGGCCCTCGTTCCTCGGCGCGCCCCACGCGGACATCGCGCGGCTCGTCGCGCGTTTCGCGGTGCTCGGCATCCCGCAAGGCGTGCCCTATCCGGCACGCGGCGCGGGACCGGGCGCGGCCGCTGCGCCGCGTGCGATCCGCCAGCGCGCGGCCCGCTTCGGCGGCATGCTCGCGCATCACGACTTCGATCTCGGCGGCGCGCTCGGCGACGCCGGCGCGCTCGGCCTCGCCGACTGCGGCGACGTGCCGGCCGATCCGCACGACGTCGCCGCCGGCGCCGCTCGCGCGACCGCCGCGGTGCGCCGCATCCTCGCGGCCGGCGCGGTGCCGATCGTGCTGGGCGGCGACGACTCTACCACCGCGCTCGCGCTCGCCGCGTTCGACGGCCACGGCCCGCTGCACGTGCTGCAGATCGATGCGCACATCGACTACCGGGACGAGGTCGAGGGCGTACGCGACGGATACTCGAGCCCGATGCGCCGCGCCGCCGAGATGCCGTGGGTGGAGCGCATCGTGCACTGCGGCGCACGCGGCGTCGGCAGCGCACGGCCCGACGACGTGCGCGACACGCTCGCACGCGGCAACGCGATCGTCACCGCGCGCGAGCTGCGCCGCGCCGGCGTCGAGCGCGTGCTCGCGGAGTTCCCGCCGGGGGCGCGCTGCTACGTCGCGTTCGACTGCGACGGCCTGGACCCGGCCGTGATGCCGGGTACCAGCGCGCCGGTGCCGGGCGGGCTGTCGTTCGAGGAGGCGGTCGATCTCGTCGCCGGGCTCGCGCGCCGCGGACGCATCCTGGGCATCAACTTCGCCGAGCACCACCCGTCGCTCGACGTGAACGGCATCACCGCGCTCGCGATCGTGCGGCTCGTCGTGAACCTGATCGGAGCCGTTCGCGGAGCCGGGATGTGAGCGCCGCCGACGTTCCCGACCGTCTACCGCGCATGAGGCTAGACCATGGCTGAGACGAGTGCCACCCGGACGATCCGCGCGCCGCGCGGTACCGAGTTGAGCGCAAAGAGCTGGCTCACCGAGGCGCCGCTGCGCATGCTGATGAACAACCTCGACCCGGAGGTCGCCGAGCGGCCCGAGGACCTCGTCGTCTACGGCGGCATCGGCAAGGCCGCGCGCAACTGGGCCTGCTTCGAGGCGATCGTCGCCACGCTCGAGCGGCTCGACACCGACGAGAGCCTGCTCGTGCAGTCCGGCAAGCCGGTCGGGGTCTTCAAGACGCACCCGGACGCGCCGCGCGTGCTGATCGCCAACTCGAATCTCGTGCCGCACTGGGCGAGCTGGGAGCACTTCAACGAGCTCGACCGCAAGGGCCTGATGATGTACGGCCAGATGACCGCGGGGTCGTGGATCTACATCGGCAGCCAGGGTATCGTGCAGGGCACCTACGAGACCTTCGCCGAGGCCGGCCGCCGGCACTACGGCGGCGACTGGGGCGGCAAGTGGATCCTGACCGCCGGCCTCGGCGGCATGGGAGGCGCGCAGCCGCTCGCCGCGACCATGGCCGGCGCGTCTATGCTCGCGATCGAGTGCGACCCGTCGCGCATCGACATGCGGCTCAAGACCGGCTACCTCGACGCGCGTGCGGCGACGCTCGACGAGGCGTTCGCGATCCTCGAGCGCGCGCTCCCAGAGAGGCGCGCGGTGTCGGTGGGGCTGCTCGGCAACGCCTGCGAGCTGCTGCCGAAGATCCTCGCGCGCGCCCGCTCGAGCGAGCTCAGGCCCGCGCTCGTGACCGACCAGACCTCGGCGCACGATCCGGCGAACGGCTACCTGCCCGAGCACTGGACGCTCGAGAAGTGGTGGGACCTGCGCAAGCGCGATCCGGAGGAGGTCGCGATCTCGGCGCGCGAGTCGATCGCGAAGCACGTGCACACGATCCTCGGCTTCAACGCGATGCAGATCCCGTGCGTCGACTACGGCAACAACATCCGCCAGGAGGCGAAGAACGTCGGCGAGGCGCGCGCCTTCGACTATCCGGGATTCGTGCCGGCGTACATCCGGCCGATGTTCTGTCTCGGCAAAGGCCCGTTCCGCTGGGTCGCGCTCTCGGGCGACCCGGAGGACATCTACCGGACCGACGCGAAGCTCCGCCAGCTCTTTCCGCACGACAGGCATCTGAATCTCTGGCTCGACATGGCGGGCAAGCGGATCCAGTTCCAGGGCCTGCCCGCGCGCATCTGCTGGCTCGGTCTCGGCGAGCGCCACAAGGCCGGGCTCGCGTTCAACGAGATGGTGCGCACGGGCGAGCTCAAGGCGCCGATCGTGATCGGCCGCGATCACCTCGATTCGGGCTCGGTCGCGAGCCCGAACCGCGAGACCGAGTCGATGCGCGACGGCTCCGACGCGGTCTCCGACTGGGCGCTCCTCAACCTGATGGTCAACTGCGCGGCCGGCGCGACGTGGGTGTCGTTCCACCACGGCGGCGGCGTCGGCATGGGCTACTCGCAGCACGCCGGCATGGTGATCGTCTGCGACGGCACCGAGGCGGCCGCCAAGCGCATTGCGCGGGTGCTCTGGAACGACCCCGGCACCGGCGTGATGCGCCACGCCGACGCCGGCTACGAAGAAGCGATCGCCTGCGCGCGCGAGCAGCGGCTCGACCTGCCGATGCTGAAGTAGCATGAGCGCGCAGCGCTTCGCGGTCGGCGGCCCTTCGCTCTCGCTCGGTGCGCTGCGCGCGATCGCGCGGGGCGGCGTCGAACTCGCGCTCGACCCGCAGGCGCGTTCGCGCATCGACGCCTCGGCGCGGCTCGTGGAGCGCATCGCCGCCGGCGCCGACGCCGTGTACGGGGTCAACACCGGCATCGGCAAGCTCGCGCTCAAGCGCATCGCGCCGGGCGAGCTCGCGCACCTGCAGCGCAACATCGTGCTCTCGCACGCTGCCGGGGTCGGGCCGCTGCTCGACGCGGCGACGGTGCGCCTGACGCTCGCGCTGAAGGCGGCGAGCTTCGCGCAGGGTTTCTCGGGCGTGCGCGCAGGCGTCGTCGAGACCTTGATCGAGTGCCACAACCGGGGCTTGCTGCCCTGCATCCCCGCCAAGGGCTCGGTCGGCGCCTCGGGCGATCTCGCGCCGCTCGCGCACCTCGCCGCCGCGCTGATCGGCGAGGGCGAGGCGACGCTCGGCGGCCGGCGCATGGCCGCCGCCGACGCGCTCGCCACGATCGGCCTTGAGCCGCTCGTGCTCGGGCCGAAGGAAGGCATCGCGCTCATCAACGGCACCCAGATCTCGACCGCGCTTGCGCTGCGCGGGCTGTTCGCGATCGAGGACGTGTTCGCCGCCGCGGTGGTCGCCGGGGCGCTCTCGGTCGACGCCGCGGCCGGCAGCGACACGCCGTTCGACGTGCGTGTGCACGCGGTGCGCGGCCATGCCGAGCAGGCCGAGGTCGCCGCGCACTATCGCGGCCTGCTCGCCGGCAGCCGCATCCGTGAATCGCACCGCGTCGGCGACGACCGCGTGCAGGACCCGTACTGCCTGCGCTGCCAGCCGCAGGTGATGGGCGCCTGCCTCGCGCAGATTCGGCATGCGGCCGGCGTGCTCGCCGCCGAGGCGAACGGCGTGTCGGACAATCCGCTCGTCTTCGCCGATGCCGGCGAACTCCTTTCGGGCGGCAACTTCCACGCCGAGCCGGTCGCGCTCGTTGCCGACCAGCTCGCGGTGGCGGTCGCCGAGATCGGGGCGATGTCCGAGCGGCGCACCGCGCTCCTGATCGATGCGAGCATCTCGCGCCTGCCGGCGTTCCTGGTCGCCGAGTCAGGGCTCAACTCGGGGTTTATGCTCGCGCAGGTGACCGCCGCGGCGCTCGCGAGCGAGAACAAGCAGCTCGCGCACCCGGCGAGCGTCGACAGCATCCCCACCTCGGCCAACCAGGAGGACTTCGTGTCGATGGCAACGCACGCCGCGCGCCGCCTCGGCGACATGGCCGCGAACGCGGCCGCGATCGTCGGCATCGAGTGGCTCGCCGCCGCGCAGGGCGTGGACCTGCGCGCGCCGCTCGCCACGTCGCCCACGCTCGCACAGGCGCACGCGGAGCTCCGCAAGCGCGTGCGCTTCTACGACCGCGACCGCCTGTTCGCGCCCGACATCGCCGCCGCGCGCGAGCTCGTCGCGTCCGGGTGGGCACACGGGCTCGTGGGCGGACTGACGCCGTCAAACGCCTGAGGCGGCGGTGCTCGGCGCCACCGAGCAACGCCAGCCGCGCGGCGGTCGGCCGGATTCGCATTGCGCGTCGCGGCCGCATGGTATAAACGGGCGACACCGTGTGCGCTGCGTGAGCCTGTTCCGCCGCTTTCTCCGCCCGTTCACTCGCCCGACGGCCTTGGCGTGGCTGCTCTGCCTGCTCGTCGTCCTCGGCCAGCAAAGCGGGCTGCTGCACCACGTCGGGCACGCGCTCGACGAGGCGGCGCGCGCGGCGGCAGGCGGCGCGGCGGACGCGCCGGACTCCAAACCTGATCCCGGCACGCACGCGGAACCGTGCGCGCTCTGCATCGGCTACGCCGGTGGCGCTGCGTCGCCGCCGCCGGACGCCCTCGCGCAGCCCGATTTCGCAGCCCATCGCGGCACCGCGGTGATCCGCGCCCCTTGGTTGCGACCGGCGCTGCGCGTGGCGGCACCCATCCGCGCCCCGCCCGCTGCCCGCTTCGTCCACGCCTGATCCGCCGCGCGCCCTCGCCGGGCGGCGCCGACAAGCATCACGGAGGGGGAACATGAACCGAACGGTCTGTCTGGCCTGCTGCCTTGCCCTGCCCGCGGCGGCGGCGCAGGTGCACGAGCACGGCGCCGCGACGCTCGAGGTCGCCGTCGACGGCGGCACAATCACGATCGCTTTGGAAAGCCCGCTCGACACTCTGGTCGGTTTCGAGCATGCGCCGCGCGAAGAGAAGCAGCGCGCCGCGCTGAGAAAGATGGAGGCATCGCTGCGCGCCGGCGATCGGATGTTCAGGCCGACCGCCGCCGCCGGCTGCACGGCGGGCGAGGCGAAGGTGGAGCATCCGTACGCGGGCGGCGCGGCGGCGAGAACCGCGCACGCGCACGGCGCGGACGGCCACAAGAACGGCAAGCACGGACACGGCAAGGACGAGCAACACGCCGGGGCGCACGCGACGTGGACCTTCGTTTGTACGAGCCCGCAGGCACTGCGCGAGCTCGAGGTGCTGGTGTTCGATGCCTTCCCAGGCGTGAAGCGCATCCGGGCGCAGACCGCGACGCCGCGCGGGCAGGCGGCCGTGACCCTCACGCCAAGCCGCCGGCGCCTCGCGCTCTAAGGGATCGCAGTTGGACGCGCCAGTCGTCGCGCTCGAGGCGGTGTGCTTCCGCTGGCGTCGCGACGCGCCGCTCTGCCTCGCGATCGACGCGTTCGGCATCGCGCCGGGCGAGCGCGTGCTCCTGCACGGGCCGAGCGGCAGCGGCAAGAGCACGCTGCTCGCGCTGATTGGCGGCGTCGTCGCGCCCGAGCGCGGGCGCATCACGGTGCAGGGCGCCGACCTCGCGACGCTCTCCCCGCGGCGCGCGATCGGCACCGGGCCGAGCATCTCGGGTTCGTCTTCCAGATGTTCAACCTGATTCCGTATCTCTCCGCGCGCGACAACATCCTGCTGCCGTGCCGGTTCTCCCCGCGCCGGCGGGCGAAGATCGCCGGCGGCGGCGCGACGCCGCAGGCCGAGGCCGCCCGGCTCGCCGGGCGGCTCGACCTCGCGCCGACGCTGCTCGACCGGCCGGCGGCCGAGCTCTCGGTCGGGCAGCAGCAGCGCGTCGCCGCAGCGCGCGCGCTGATCGGCCGGCCCGAGCTCGTGATCGCCGACGAGCCGACCTCGGCGCTCGACGCCGATCGCCAGCGCGGCTTCCTCGATCTGCTGCTCGGCGAGTCGGCCGCGGCCGGCGCGGCGGTGCTCTTCGTCAGTCACGACGTGCGGCTCGCCGGCGCCTTCGACCGTGCGGTGGCGCTCGGCGAGATCAACGCCGCCCGCGAAGGCGTGCCCTTCGCATGACCCCCTGTCCTGCACCTCACGCTGCACAGCATCGGCAACCGCCGTCTGACCGCGGCGCTGACCCTGGTCTCGATCGCGCTCAGCGTCGCGTTGCTCGTCGGCGTCGAGCGATTGCGCCACGACGCCCGCGCAAGCTTCGCCAGCACGATCGCCGGCACCGACCTCGTGGTCGGCGCGCGCAGCGGGCCGGTGCAGCTGCTGCTCTACGCCGTCTTCCGCATCGGCAATCCGACCAACAACATCGGCTGGCAGAGCATCGAGGCGCTGCGCGAGCACCCGGCGGTCAAGTGGGTGGTGCCGCTTTCCCTCGGCGACTCGCACCGCGGGTTCCGGGTGCTCGGCACCGACACCGGTTACTTCGCGCACTACCGCTACGGCCGCGGCCGCGCGCTCGCGTTCGCCGCCGGCCGCGCGTTCAGCGGCACGCTCGACGGTGTGTTCGAGGCGGTGATCGGCGCCGAAGTGGCCGCGGCGCTCGGCTACGCGGTCGGCAGCCGGATCGTCGTCGCGCACGGCGCCGGCGCGGTGAGCTTCGCCGAGCACGAGGACAAACCCTTCTCCGTGGTCGGCGTGCTGGAGCGCACGGGCACGCCGGTAGATCGCACCGTGCACGTGAGCCTCGAGGCGATCGAGGCGATCCATCTCGACTGGAAGGGCGGCACCCCGGTGCCGGGCCTCGCGATCAAGCCCGAGGAAGTGCGCGAGTTCGATCTGCGCCCGCGGCAGGTGACCGCGGCCCTGGTGGGGCTCGAGTCGCGCGCGGCGGCGTTCCGGATGCAGCGCTTCGTCAACGAGTACCGCGCGGAGCCGCTGCTCGCCATCCTGCCCGGCGCAACGTTGCAGGAGCTCTGGGGCCTCGTCGGCATCGCCGAGCGGGCGCTGCTCGCGGTTTCGGCGCTGGTCGTGGCAGTCGGGCTCGGCGGCCTCGTCGCGGTCATGGTCGCAAGCCTCGGCGAGCGGCGCCGCGAGCTCGCGATCCTGCGCGCGCTCGGGGCGAGTCCGCGCGAGGTGTTCGCCTTGCTCGCAGCCGAGGCGCTCGCGCTCACGCTCGCCGGCTGCGCGCTCGGGCTCCTGCTGCTCTACGCGGCCATCGGAACGCTTTCGCCCTGGTTGGAGTCACAGTGGGGGCTTGCGCTGTCGCTCGCGCCGCCCGGCGCGCGCGAGGGGCTGCTGCTCGCGGCGGTGGTCGGCGCCGGGCTCCTCGCGAGCCTGGTGCCCGGCTGGCGGGCCTATCGCCTGTCCCTCGCGGACGGCCTGACGATGAGGACTTGAACATGACGGCAAGAACGTTCAGCGCGATGGCGCTGCTGCTGGCGATGGCCGTGCCCGCAGCGGCCCAGACCGGCGGCACGGCCGGCTACGCGGTTGGCGAGCCGATCGCGCCCGAGCGCAAGGAGGCGCCCAAGCTCAAGCCACCGCCGGCCGGGGTGCGCGACCTCGACTGGGACGACATGGTTCCGAAGGACTGGAACCCACGCGCCGCGATCGACAAGCTCGGCCTCGACCGGCTGGAGGACGGCGATCCGCGCGCCACGCTGATGCTCGAGAAGATCCGCGCCGATTGGGACCGCGCACCGGTGGTGAAGGCGCTCGACGGCGTCAAGGTACGCCTGCCCGGCTTCGTCGTGATGCTCGAAGGCGACGCAAAGGGTGTGTCCGAGTTCCTGCTGGTGCCCTACTTCGGCGCTTGCATCCACGTCCCGCCTCCGCCGTCCAACCAGGTGGTGCACGTTCTGCCGGCGAAGCGGGTGCCGGAGAAGCTCGCTTCGTACCCGGTGTGGGTGACCGGGACGATGCGCGCCGTCCAATCCGCGACGGCCATGGCCTCCGCCGGCTACCGCATCGAGGCGGCACAGGTCGAGGAGTATCCCTGGCGGCGGTAGCGCGGCGCCGCGCCGCCGCCGGACGCGCGAGTGCCGCGCGCGCCGCCGGCGTTATCATCGCCCCGGCGAGCATGATGAACCCTTTCGAGTTCCGCGCCGGGCACGCCCCGCTCCTCGTGTCGATGCCACACACCGGCACGCACGTTCCCGAGGCGCTCGCGCGGCGCATGACGCCTGCGGCGCTTGCCCTGCCCGATACCGACTGGCATCTCGCGCGGTTGTACGATTTCCCTTGACGCGCTCGGTGCCTCGGTGCTGGTCGCGACCCATTCGCGCTACGTCGTCGACCTGAACCGGCCGCCCGACAACGCGAACCTCTATCCCGGCCAGGACAGCACGGGTCTGGTGCCGTTGGACACCTTCCATCGCGCGCCGATCTACGCGCCGGGCCAGGCGCCGGACGAGGCGGAGATCGCCGAGCGCGTCGCGGTGTACTGGCAGCCTTATCACGCGAAGCTCGGCGAGGAGCTTGAGCGGCTGCGGGCGCGGCATGGCCGCGCGCTGCTCTGGGACGCGCACTCGATCCTCTCGGTGGTGCCGCGCTTCTTCGCGGGCACGCTGCCCGACTTCAACCTGGGCACCGCCGACGGCCGCTCGTGCGGGCGCGGCGTCGGCGAGGCGCTGCTCGAGGTCGCCGGGCGCGCGGGTACCCACCGCGCGGTGCTGAACGGCCGGTTCAAGGGCGGCTACATCACGCGCCGCTACGGACACCCGGCAGAAGGCGTGCACGCCGTCCAGCTCGAGCTTTCCGAGGCGACCTACATGGAGGAGCGCCCGCCCTACCGCTGGCGCGACGACCTCGCCTCCGGCCTGCGCCCTTGCCTGCGCGCGATGCTCGAGCGCTTCGCGGAGATCGCGTGAAGGTCTGGTACGCCGAGGACGCGCTGCTCCCCGAGGGCTGGGCGCGCCGCGTCGCGATCTCGATCGACGATCACGGCGACTTCGCCTCGGTGCGCACCGACGCAGACCCCGTCGGCGCCGAGCGCCTCAGGGGCCTGGCGCTACCCGGCATGGCCAACCTGCACTCGCACGCCTTCCAGCGCGCGATGGCCGGGCTCGCCGAGGTACGCGGTGCGCCGGACGACGATTTCTGGACGTGGCGCGAGCTGATGTACCGGTTCGTCGCGCGCATCACGCCCGAGCAGGCGCAGGCGATCGCGCGGCATCTGTACGTCGAGATGCTGCGCGAGGGCTACACCGCGGTGGCCGAGTTCCACTACGTGCACAACGACGCGGATGGCGCGCCGTACGCCGACCGCGCGGAACTCCTGCTGCGGCATCTGGCCGCCGCGCGCGAGGCGGGCATCGGCGTGACGCTGCCCCCCTCGCTCTACCGCTGGGCGAACTTCGGCGAGAAGCCGCTCGCGCCGCGCCAGCGGCGCTTCGCCACCGACGCCGCCGCGATCCTGGCGATGGTCGAGCGCGCGCACGCGGCCGCCGGCGGCGATCCCGACGTGCACGTCGGCGCCGCGCCGCACTCGCTGCGGGCGGCCGATCCGGCCTCGCTCGCCGAGCTCGTCGCCGGCCTCGAGACGATCGATCCGGACGCGCCGATCCACATCCACGTCGCCGAGCAGACCAAGGAGGTCGACGACTGCCTCGCGTGGAGCGGCATGCGCCCGGTCGAGTGGCTGCTCGCGAACTGCGCGGTCGACGCGCGCTGGTGCATCGTGCACGCCACGCACATGGTCGCCGACGAGATCGCGGCGCTCGCGCGCAGCGGCGCGGTGGCCGGGCTGTGCCCGACGACCGAGGGCAATCTAGGCGACGGCATCTTTCCGCTCGTCGACTACCGAGCGGCGGGCGGCCGCTACGGCATCGGCGGCGACAGCCACGTCTCGCGCAGCCCGGCCGAGGAGTTGCGTCTGCTCGAGTACGTACAGCGCCTCGCGCGGCGCCGGCGCAATCTCACCGCGGATGAAGCGTTGCCCGCCGTCGGCACGACGCTCTGGCGCGAGGCCGCGGCGGGCGGCGCGCTGGCGCTCGCACGGCCGATGGGCGCGATCGCCTCCGGCATGCGTGCCGATCTCGTCGTGCTCGACGCCGGGCATCCCGACCTCGCCGCGCGCGGCGGCGACGCGATCGCGAACGCGCTCGTCTTCTCCGGCGCCACGGGCCTCGTGCGCGACGTGATGGTGGGCGGGCGCTGGGCGGTACGCGAGGGCCGTCATCCGCTCGCGGACGGTGCCGCGCGCGACTACGCGCAGGCGCTCGCCGCGCTGCTCGCCTGAGGAGTTGCGCCGAGGCTCGCGCGGAAGTCCCCTATGCCGCCCGGCTCGGGCTCGCGATGTGCGACCGAGGGCGTCGAAGCGAAGTCGCAGCGCGGGCTGCTACAGCGCCACGATTGCGATGATTGCCAGGAATTCCTCCTCGGCAAGCCGACGCCGACCGCGGCCTTCGACAAGCTGCTCGGCAGCCCGACCGGCGCCGCACCGGCGGCCCGCCAGCTGGCGACCGCGAGCGCCTGAGTCGCCCTGCGCGTGCACGCGCCGGCCGCAGTCTCGGTCATACTCCGATCGTTGCGTGCGTTGCCGGGGAACGGCGGCGCTGCGAAGGAGCACGCGAGCATGTACCTGCCGAGCCATTTCACCGAGAGCCGCGTCCCGGTCATGCACGACCTCATGCGGGCGTACCCGCTCGCGGCGGTCGTCACGACCACTGCGGCCGGCCCCGCCGCCGACCACGTCCCGCTCGAGATCGATCCGGCGCCGGCGCCCTACGGCACGCTGCGCGGGCACGTCGCGCGCGCCAATCCGATGTGGCGCGAGCGCCTGCCGGCGACCCCCGTGCTCGCGATCTTCCAGGGACCGCAAGCCTACGTCTCGCCGTCGGCGTACGCGACCAAGCGCGAGACCGGCAGGGTTGTGCCGACCTGGAACTACGCGGTCGTCCATGCGCGCTGCACGCTGCGCGCGATAGGCGACCCGGCCTGGCTGCGCGGCCTGGTCGAGCGGCTTACCGCCCGCCACGAGTCGGATCGCAGCGCGCCATGGCAGGTCACTGACGCGCCGCCCGACTACGTCGATCAGCTGCTGCGCGCGATCGTCGGCCTGGAGCTCGTCGTCACGGAGCTCACCGGCAAGTGGAAGGCGAGCCAGAACCGTCCGGCGCGCGACCGCGCGGGCGTGGTCGAGGACCTCAGCCGCCGGGGCGACGACAGCGCCGCCGCGATGGCGCGACTGGTGCAGGCCGCGGCGGACGAGCTCTGAGCCGTCGGGATTCGACGCGACCGCCGGCGGCACACCCCGCCGCGGAAGGGTTGGGGTCGCCCGCGGCCGCGGCCTGCGCGCCCCGAGCGCGCGGGAGATAATCCGCGGTTCCAACCACAGCCGAAGAGGTCGATCCATGCAGATCCTTCAGCCGCCGGGCTGGGCCAAGCCCAAGGGCTACTCGAACGGCATCGTCGCGCGCGGTCGCATCGTGTTCGTCGCCGGGCAGACCGGCTGGAACCCGGCCCTGGAGAAGTTCGAAAGCGAGGACTTCGCCGCTCAGGCGCGCCAGGCGCTCGAGAACATCGTCGCGGTCCTGGCCGAGGCCGGCGCGAAGCCCGAGCACATTGCCCGCATGACGTGGTACGTCGGCGACCGGCGCGAGTACCTCTCGTCGGTCAAGGCGGTCGGCGCAGCCTACCGCGAGGTGATCGGCCGGCACTATCCGGTCATGACCGCGATCGAGGTCGGCGGCTTCGTGGACGACGGTGCGAAGCTCGAGATCGAAGTGACCGCCGTCCTGCCCGATTGAGCAGGACCGCCGCCATGGACGCCGACGCGCTCGCGCGCGCATACAACCCGCGCATCCGCACGACCAACTTCGAGGAATACTTCGAGCGCTACGAGGCGCGCTCGCGCGAGGCGCTCGGCGCCGTCGCGGGCTATCTCGACGTCCCCTACGGCCCGCACGCGAAACAGACGATGGACATCTTCCGCGCGCGCGGTGCGAGCAGGGCCGTGCTGATGTTCATCCACGGCGGCTTCTGGCGTGCGCTCGACAAGCGCCCGTTCAGCTTCCTCGCTCCGGAGCTCACCCGCGCGGGCGTCACTTTCGCGAACGTCAACTACGGTCTGTGCCCGGCGGTCACGCTCGAGGAGCTCGTGCGCCACGTCCTGCAGGCCGGCGCGTGGCTCTTCCGCAACGCGAGTAACTTCGGCGGCGATCCGCGGCGGCTCTACGTCGCGGGGCATTCGGCCGGCGGACACCTCACTGCGATGCTGCTCGCGGCCCTCTGGCCGGTGCTCGCGCCCGACCTGCCGAAGAAGGTCTTCCAGGGCGGGCTGGCGATGAGCGGCGTGTTCGACCTGCGGCCGCTCGCGGGCGCGGCCTTCCTCAAGCCCGAAGTGAACTTCGACCTGGCGGTGGCGCGCCGCTGCTCGCCGATTCTGCTGCCGCCGGCGACCGACGCGCGACTGTGGACCTGTGCCGGCGGCGACGAGCCGCAGGGCTTCATCGAACAGAACGCGCAGATGGGCAAGGCGTGGAAGAACGTGCTCGCCGGCGACGTCGCGATGCCCGGCGACAACCACTTCAGCATCGTCGAGAAGCTCGCCGATCCGGCGAGCCCCCTTTTCCGCCGCGCGCTCTCGATGATGAGCATCGGTTAGGCCATCGAGGAATGCCAACGCGCACCCCGGTCGCACGAACAAGGGCCGGCGCCCCTTGTCGTATCCCCTTCCTGCGCCTCAGCAGAGCTTTCGGCAACGCGCCGGGGTGGCCGTGCGGCCGGCCTCCGCGCTGGCCGCACCGCACTTCTCCATGAATGATGGTCAGGTCGCCGCCGGCTCGCGCTCCGACGAGGAGGAGATCCGGTGGATCGAGAGATCCGCGCCGCGGAACTCCTGCTCCTGATCGAGCCGGATGCCGGCGAGCGCCTTGATCGCGCCGTAGACGATCCCGCCGCCCACCAGCGCGACCGCGATGCCGAGCGCCGTGCCTGCGAGCTGCGATGCGAAGCTCACGCCGCCCATGCCGCCGAGCGCCTGGGAGCCGAAGATGCCCGCGGCGATGCCGCCCCACGCGCCGCACAGGCCGTGCAGCGGCCACACGCCGAGGACATCGTCGATGCGCCAGCGGTTCTGCGCGGCGGTGAAGGTCACCACGAACAGCACGCCGGCGACCGCGCCGACGACGAGCGAGCCGATCGGGTGCATGACGTCCGAGCCGGCGCACACGGCTACCAGCCCGGCGAGCGGCCCGTTATGGACGAAGCCCGGGTCGTTGCGCCCGGCCACCAGGGCGGCGAGGATCCCGCCCACCATCGCCATCAGCGAGTTGAGCGCTACGAGCCCGCTCACCTTGTCGATGGTCTGCGCCGACATCACGTTGAACCCGAACCAGCCCACCGAGAGCACCCAGGCGCCGAGCGCGAGGAACGGGATGCTGGAGGGCGGGTGCGCGGTCATCGGCCGGCCGTCCTTGGTGTAGCGACCGCTGCGCGCGCCGAGCAGCAGCACCGCGGCGAGGCCGATCCAGCCGCCGACCGCATGCACCACGATCGAGCCGGCGAAGTCGTGGAACTCGGCGCCGAAGGCGCCCTTCAGCCATGCCTGCACGCCGTAGTTGCCGTTCCAGGTGATGCCCTCGAAGAACGGGTACACCAGCGCGACGATCGCCGCGGAGGCAATGAGCTGGGGATAGAAGCGCGCCCGCTCGGCGATACCGCCCGACACGATCGCCGGCACCGCGGCGGCGAAGGTGAGCAGGAAGAAGAACTTCACGAGATCGTAGCCGTTCTTCTGTGCGAGCGTCTCGGCGCCGCTGAAGAACGAGACGCCGTAGGCCACCGCGAACCCGACGAAGAAGTAGGCGACGGTGGAGATGGCGAAGTCGCAGATGATCTTGACGAGGGCGTTGACCTGGTTCTTCGCGCGCACCGTGCCGACCTCGAGAAAGGCGAAGCCAGAGTGCATCGCGAGCACCATGACCGCGCCCATCAGGATGAACAGCACGTCGGCGCCGGACTTGACCGCTTCCATCGTTCTTCTCCTCCGTGGGGCAACCGAGGAGTCCAAAGCAAGCGCCGGGCCGATTGCACAAGCTCATGAATCAATTGATTACATTGAAGAACTGCCCGTTTTCGGTGCACTGTCTGGCACCATTTCGGTGCTACGGATCGAGATCTGCACCAGGGTAGTGCGCGCTCATCCCGAGGATGAAGCTCCATCACCGCCTGGTAGCCGCACTTGTCCCCCGTCGTAAAGCAGCACGCCGTCCACCACGCGCGCGGCCGGATCGAGGCGCGCAGGGCGCTCGCGCCCGGCAACGCCGAGATGGACCACGCGGGTGCCCCGCGCGAGGGCGGCATCGGCAATGAGTGCGCGATGACATTCGAGCGGCTCGCGCTCGGCACACATGATCGCGACCCGCTCGTGCGCGGTGCGCGCGAGGAGCCGTTCGAGCGCTGCGCGGAAGGCGCCAGTCGCCATGTAGTCGGCGAATCCGCGCACCTGCAGCGCGAGCGCGGTGTGACGCGAGTCCGGGTGCGGTGGCCGGCGCCCGCCGAAGTCCCCGCCGGCCCACTCGTACCGGATGCCGCGGACGCCCAGACCCGACGCCAGCGCCGCGCGGTTGAATTGCGGGTGGCGCCGCGAGCGCGGGAAGGCCCGCACGTCCACAAGCGCCTCGACGCGCGCCGCCGCGAGCGCCGCGGCGAGCTCGTCGAGCGTGCGCGCGCCGTGCCCGATGGTGTAGAGCGCCTCAGCCATGCGCCGCCTGCGCTTCAGATCCAACCGACCGGGTCGCCGATCGCGAGACCGAGCGCCCGCGCCGCGCTCGTCCCGTTCGCTGCGATCTCGACCAGACCCGAACTGTTCTCGTACCAGAACGGCGTGCCGCGCGGCACCGCGGCGAACACGCGCGCGTGCGCGATCGCGCGGCCGCGCGCGAGGAGCACCCGCTCGGTCGGCAGGCCAGCCGCGCGCAGGCCGGTGAACGCGTTGCCGTAGTGATCGACGTACACGATCTCTGAGAGATCTTCGGCGCCCAGATCGACGTCGAGCGCGGCGGCGGCCTCGACGCGCGCATCGGGAAACCGGCCGATCGCCACCGCCGCGGCGAGCGGCGCGAAGAGGTCGCGCCCGTGGAACGAGACCGCGGCGCCGGCCGGCGACCGCACCACCCGCCACAGCCTGCGCGCGGACGCGCGCGCGGCGACCACCGACAGCAGCCCGTTGTCCGGCCCGACGAACCAACTACCGTCCGCTTCCATGACCACCGCGCCGCGCGCGCTGCCGACGCCTGGGTCCACCACGCACAGATAGATGCACCCTGGGGACATATGCGAGACGAGCGCTGCGAGCAGGGCGCGCTCGCGCGCGGGCCGAACATCGGCGCCGCGTGCAGAAGGTGAATGACCCGCACGCCGGGCGCCTCGCGCGCGAGCACCGCATCGACCTGGCCGGTGTACAGGTCGTTCGCGCCGAAGTCGGTGAATAGGGCGATCGCCATTGGGCGGGACGGGCCGTGCAGCGCGCGACCGGTCACCCAGTCAGGTTGGTCGGTTTCTCGTTCAGCGGCGCGGATCGCGCGCGGCGCTGATGTCGGTGAGTACGCTCGACCGGAAGAAAAATTAGCAGCAAAGGACCGAATGGATTGCTTCGCCCCGGCGCCGAATCCGGCGCGCGCGCGAGTCTCGCCCCGGGAGAAACGAAGCGGGGAAACCCGCGGTTCCCCGGTCGCCCCCTCGCGGGGGCGCGCGCCGGCGATCGCCGGCCCGCGGTGCGGATGACTTCAGGGCCGGCAGCGCACGCGACGACCGCGCCGCTACCTCTTCGCGGCGCCCGCCGTGTCTTCGCCAGCCTCGGCCGCCGGACGGTCGAGCAGCTCGACGAGCGCCATCGGCGCGTTGTCGCCGCGGCGGAACCCGAACCTCAGGATGCGCAGGTACCCGCCGTTGCGCTTCGCGTAGCGCGGCCCGAGCTCGCCGAAGAGCTTGGTGACCATCTCGCGGTCGCGCAGCCGGTTGAAGGCAAGCCGCCGGTTGGCGAGCGAGGGCGCCTTGCCGAGGGTGATCATCGGCTCGACGACGCGGCGCAGCTCTTTCGCCTTAGGCAGCGTCGTCTTGATGCTCTCGTGCCGCAGCAGCGAGTTGGTCATGTTGCGCAGCATCGCCAGGCGATGGCTGCTGGTGCGGTTGAGCTTCCTCAGGCCGTTGCGGTGGCGCATGGGTCTTCCTTCCCCGTCGCAACGCGCGTCAGGCCGCGCGGTGATGCTCGAGCCCGGCCGGCGGCCAGTTCTCGAGCTTCATGCCGAGCGTGAGCCCGCGCGAGGCGAGCACTTCCTTGATCTCGTTCAGCGACTTTCGGCCGAGATTCGGGGTCTTCAGCAGCTCGGTCTCGGTGCGCTGGATGAGATCGCCGATGTAGTAGATGTTCTCGGCCTTCAGGCAGTTGGCCGACCGGACCGTGAGCTCGAGATCGTCGACCGGGCGCAGCAGGATCGGGTCGACCTGCGGGATCTTCTTCTCCTCGACCGCCGGGGCGGTGCCCTCGAGCGCCGCGAACACGGAGAGCTGGTCGACCAGCACGCGCGCGGCGTAGCGGATCGCCTCCTCCGGCTCGATCGCGCCGTTAGTCTCGATGTCCATGATCAGCTTGTCGAGGTCGGTGCGCTGCTCCACGCGCGCGGCCTCGACCTGGTAGCTCACGCGCTTCACCGGGCTGAACGAGGCGTCCAGCACGATCTTGCCGATGCCCTTCGACTCCTCGGGCACGATGCGCAGGTTGCCCGGTTGATAGCCGCGGCCGCGCTCGACCTTGACCACCATCTCGAGCTTGCCGCCCGGGGCGAGGTGCGCGATCACGTGTTCGGGGTTCACGACCTCGACGTCGTGCGTGAGCTCGATGTCGGCGGCGGTGACCGCACCCTCGCCGCGCTTGGCGAGCTTCAGCGTGACCTCGCCGGCGCTATGCAGGCGGAATACGACACCCTTGAGGTTGAGGAGGATGTCGACGACGTCCTCCTGCACACCCTCGAGCGTCGAGTACTCGTGCAGCACGCCCGAGATCTGCACCTCGGTCGGTGCGTAGCCGGGCATCGACGAGAGCAGCACGCGCCGGAGCGCGTTGCCGAGCGTATGGCCGTAGCCGCGCTCGAACGGCTCCATCGTGACCTTCGCGTGGTACGGCGCGACGGCCTGGACATCGATGATGCGTGGCTTCAGGAAGGCGGTTGCCTGCATGCGTGTTCCTCGGTCGCTGGTCGTGCCCGGCCTGCGCCGGGTGCCGATAGTCGTGTACTGTCCGGCCCGCGGACGGCGGGCGCGATTACCTCGAGTAGAGCTCCACCACCAGGCTCTCGTTGATCGTCGAGGGCAGCTCGCCGCGCTGCGGCAGAGCCTTGAACGTGCCCTTGAGCGCCTTGGCGTCGGCCTCGATCCACTCCGGGAAGCCGCGCGACTCGGCCGCCTCCGCTGCCGCCTTCACGCGCAAGTGCTGCTTCGCGCCCTCGGCAACCTCGACCACGTCACCCGGCTTGAGAAGGTACGACGGGATGTTCACGCGTCGGCCGTTCACCCGAATTCCGTTGTGGCGCACGATCTGGCGCGCCTCGGTGCGCGAGGCGCCGAAGCCCATGCGGTAGGCGACGCTGTCCAGCCGCGACTCGAGGATCTGCAGCATGTTCTCGCCGGTCGGACCGCGGCGGCGTACCGCCTCGGCGTACACCTTGCGGAACTGGCGCTCGAGCACGCCGTACACGCGCCGGATCTTCTGCTTCTCGCGCAGCTGCTTGCCGTAGTCGGAGCGGCGCAGCGACTTCTGCCCGTGCTGGCCGGGCGCGTAGCTGCGCCGCTCGATGGCGCACTTGTCGGTGAAGCACTTCTCCCCCTTGAGGAAGAGCTTCTCTCCCTCGCGGCGGCACTGGCGGCATTTCGGATCGAGGCTGCGGGCCACTGGTAATAGTCTCCTAGTACTACCTACGCAAGAACGCTGCGTTCGCGAACGAGGGGATCCACAAGGGGCTCGCCCCTTGTTCGTTCGGGGATGTGCAAGGGGCAGGACGGCGTGAGGGGCCCCTTGCCTTACCCCTCGGCCCCCTTGCTCGTACGATTCCTCTTGCACGAAGCAGCACGGCGTCCATTCGGAGAAAGCCTTGGATCTAGATACGGCGCCGCTTCGGCGGGCGGCAACCATTGTGCGGGATCGGCGTCACGTCGGCGATGCTGGTGATCTTGAGGCCGAGCGCGTTCAGCGAGCGCACCGCCGACTCGCGGCCGGGGCCGGGCCCCTGGATGCGCACCTCGAGGTTCTTGACGCCGCACTCCTGCGCCGCGCGGCCGGCCGCCTCGGCGGCGACCTGGGCGGCAAACGGCGTGCTCTTGCGCGAGCCCTTGAAGCCCGCGCCGCCGGAGCTCGCCCAGGAGAGCGCGTTGCCCTGCCGGTCGGTGATCGTGATGATCGTGTTGTTGAACGAGGCGTGGATGTGCGCCACGCCCTCGGCGACGTTCTTCTTCGCCTTCTTGCGTACCCGTGCGGCTGCGCTCGGCTGGGCGGGGAGGTCTGGCCATGTCGTGCGGTTCCTAGTGTCGGTACTGCGGATCGGTCAGGTCTTGCTCGGCGCCGCCTGCAGCTTGATCGCCGCCTTTCGCGGGCCCTTGCGGGTGCGCGCATTGGTGCGCGTGCGCTGGCCGCGCACCGGCAGCCCCTTGCGGTGCCGCGCGCCGCGGTAGCAGCCGAGGTCCATCAGGCGCTTGATGTTCATCGAGACCTCGCGGCGTAGATCACCCTCGACGGCCACCTTGCCGACCTGTTCGCGGAGGCGATCGAGCTCGGTGTCGGTGAGATCCTTGATCTTCGCCGTGCGGATCACGTTGGCGGCCGCGCAGATCTGCTGCGCGCGCGTGCGGCCGATGCCGTAGATCGCGGTCAGCGCGATCTCGGCGTGCTGCTGGTTCGGAATGTTGACGCCTGCGATGCGGGCCATCTGAATTCCTCGGTCTGGTTGCCTTGGAGCCGGAAAAACCGTTAATTATAACGCGGACTTAAGTCTTGTTCCAGGGTCGCGGCCTCAGCCCTGCCGCTGCTTATGGCGCGGGTCGGTGCAGATCACCCGGACCACGCCCTTGCGGCGGATGATCTTGCAATTGCGGCAGAGCTTCTTCACCGATGTCAGCACTTTCATGGCTGCCTTCTCCGATCAACTTCCGTTCACTTCACCCTGAAGACGATGCGCCCGCGGGTCAGGTCGTACGGTGTCAGCTCCACCGTCACCTTGTCGCCTGGCAGGATCCGGATGTAGTGCATCCGCATCTTCCCGGAGATGTGCCCCAGCACCACATGTCCGTTCTCCAGCTTTACCTTGAAGGTCGCGTTCGGCAGGTTCTCGAGCACCTCGCCCTGCATCTGGATGACGTCCTCCTTGGCCATACATCGTCTAGCGCGTCGGGAACCCTGCTCCCCTGAAGTTCGCCTTCTTAAGCAGACTCTCGTACTGGTGCGTCATGATGTACGCCTGCACCTGGCTCATGAAGTCCATCGTGACCACGACGATGATCAGGAGCGAGGTGCCGCCGAAGTAGAACGGCACGTTCCACTTCAGGATCAGGAACTCCGGCAGCAGGCAGATGAGCGTGACGTAGATCGCGCCGACCAGCGTCAGGCGCAGCAGGATGCGCTCGAGATAGCGTGCGGTCTGTTCGCCCGGGCGGATGCCCGGCACGAAGGCACCGCTCTTCTTGAGGTTGTCCGCGGTCTCCTTCGGGTTGTACTGCAGCGCCGTATAGAAGAAGCAGAAGAAGATGATCGCGGCCGCATAGAGCAGCACGTAGATCGGCTGCCCGGGCGAGAGCATCGCCGAGATGTCGCGCAGCCACACCGTGCCCTCCGAGGTGCCGAACCAGCCGGCGAGCGTCGCCGGGAACAGGATGATCGACGAGGCGAAGATCGGCGGGATCACCCCGGACATGTTGAGCTTGAACGGCAGGTGCGAGCTCTGGCCGCCGTAGATCTTGTTCCCGACCTGGCGCTTCGCATAGTTCACCAGGATCTTGCGCTGGCCCCGCTCGACGAAGCAGACGAACCAGGTGACCACCACCACCGCCACGCAGATCAGCAGCGCGGTGAGCGGGTGCATCGCCCCGGTGCGCACCAGCTCGAACAGGCCGCCGATCGCGCTCGGCAGGCCGGCCGCGATGCCGGCGAAGATGATGAGCGAGATTCCGTTGCCCAGCCCCCGCTCGGTGATCTGCTCGCCGAGCCACATCAGGAACATCGTGCCGGTCACCAGCGTGATCACCGTCGTGAACCGGAACATGAGGCCCGGATCGAGCACAAGGCCCGGCTGCGCCTCCAGCGCGATCGAGATGCCGGTCGCCTGAAAGAGCGCCAGCGCGACCGTGCCATAGCGCGTGTACTGGGTGATCTTGCGCTGGCCGGCGGCGCCTTCCTTGCGCAGCTGCTCGAGCGTCGGCGACACCGCGGTCATCAGCTGCATGATGATCGACGCGGAGATGTACGGCATGATCCCGAGCGCGAAGATGGTGAAGCGCGACAGCGCGCCGCCCGAGAACATGTTGAACAGCCCCAGGATGCCGCCCTGCTGGCTGCGGAACAGGTCGGCTAGCACGTTCGGGTCGATGCCCGGCACCGGGATGTGCGCGCCGATGCGGAACACGACGAGCGCGCCCAGCAGGAACAGCAGGCGTCGCTTCAGGTCGCCGTACTTGCCGGTCTTGCCGAGCTGGGGGGAAAGGGTGGCCATGCGCGAATCGTCGAGGGCGGATCTGCGCTGCGGGCGCCGGCTACCGCGCCGCCGGCTGCTCGGCCGGCACGCTCGGCGCGGCGATCGTGCCGCCGGCGGCTTCGATGGCGGCTCGTGCACCCTTGGTGACGCCGACACCCTCCACCGCAAGCTTGCGCTCGAGCGCGCCCGAAAGGATGATCTTGGCCGCGGAGGCGAGGCGCGGGACGACGCCCTCGGCCTTCAGCGTAGCGAGGTCGATGCGGTCGGCCTTCATCTTCTGCAGGTCCGAGAGCCGCACCTCGGCAACGTCGTCGCGCGTGGGCGAGGTGAACCCGCGCTTCGGCAGCCGGCGCTGGAGCGGCATCTGGCCGCCCTCGAAGCCGACCTTGTGGAAGCCGCCCGAGCGCGCCTTCTGCCCCTTGTGGCCCCGCCCGGCGGTCTTGCCGAAGCCGGAGCCGATCCCGCGGCCGACGCGGCGGCGCGCCTTCTTGGCGCCGCGGGCGGGCTTGAGCGTGTTTAGCCGCATGTCGTCATCCCCAACGTATTAGCCGCCGCAGCGAACCAGATAGTTCACGCGATCGATCATTCCGCGCACCGCGGGCGTGTCCTCGAGCTCGACCGTATGGTTGAGCCGGCGCAAGCCGAGCCCGCGCACCGTCGCCCGATGCGACGCCTTGCATCCGGCGAGGCTCTTCACCAGCGTCACCTTCACCGTCTTCTTCGCGGCCATCGTCGGGCGCTCCTCAGCTCGAGATCTCTTCGACCGAGAGGCCGCGCTTCGCCGCGATCTCGGACGGGGTGCGCATGCGGCGCAGACCGTCGATCGTCGCGCGCACCACGTTGTAAGGGTTGGTCGACCCGACGCTCTTGGCGAGGATGTCGGTGACGCCGAGCACCTCGAACACCGCCCGCATGGCCCCGCCGGCAATGATGCCGGTGCCCTCGGAGGCGGGCTGCATGATCACCTTCGAGGCGCCGTGGCGCCCGATGACGGCATGCTGCAGGGTGCCGTTGCGCAGGCTGACGCGGAACATCCTACGCCGCGCCTCCTCGAGCGCCTTCTGTACCGCCACCGGCACCTCGCGCGCCTTGCCCTTGCCCATCCCGACGCCGCCGTCGCCGTCGCCGACCACGGTGAGCGCGGCGAAACCGAGGATCCGGCCGCCCTTCACCACCTTGGTGACGCGGTTGACCGAGACCATCTTCTCGCGCAGACCGTCGCCGCGGTCCTCGGTCTGCATCCTGGGTTGCATGCGTGCCATGTGTCGCTGCCCTCGCTCAGAATTTGAGGCCGGCCTCGCGCGCGGCCTCGGCGAGCGCCTTGACGCGCCCGTGGTAGCGGAAGCCGGACCGGTCGAACGCGACCTCGTCGATGCCGAGGCGCTTCGCCTTCTCGGCGATGCGCTTGCCGACCGCCGCGGCGGCCGCCTTGTTGCCGCCTTTCGGCAGCTGCGCGCGCACCTCCTTCTCGAGCGTGGAGGCGCTCGCCAGCACCTTCGTGCTGCCGGGCGCGATCACCTGCGCGTAGATGTGCTGGTTCGTGCGGTGCACCGCGAGACGCGTCGTCCGCAGCTCCTCGAGCTTGCGGCGGGTCTGCGCGGCGCGGCGCCGGCGGGATGCTCTCTTGTCGATCATCGCTGTCCCCGCTACTTCTTCTTGGTCTCTTTGAGCGTCACCACCTCGTCGGAGTAGCGGACGCCCTTGCCCTTGTACGGCTCCGGCGGCCGGTACGCCCGCACCTCGGCGGCGACCTGCCCGACCTGCTGCTTGTCGAGACCCTTGATCACGATCTCGGTCTGGGTCGGCGTTTCGACCTTCACGCCCGTCGGCATCTGGTGCACGACCGGGTGAGAGAACCCGAGCGACAGATTGAGCTTGTCGCCCTGCGCCTGGGCGCGGTAGCCTACGCCGACGAGGTTCAGCTTGCGCTCGAACCCCTTGGTCACGCCGGCGACCATGTTCGCCGTGATCGCGCGCAGCGTGCCCGACATGGCGTTGCCCTCGTCCGAGCCGGCCGCCGGCTCGAACAGGAGCTGGCCGTTCTCCTGCCTGACCTCGACGTGCCGCGAGAGCGCCTGCGACAGCGTTCCGAGCGGCCCCTTGACCGACAGCACGCCGCCGGCGAGCGTCACCTCGACGCCCTTCGGCAGCGTGATCGGATTCTTTCCGACGCGGGACATCGCACGCTCTCCTACACCACTATGCACAGGACTTCGCCGCCAACGCCCTGCGCGCGCGCCTTGCGGTCGGTCATCACGCCACGCGAGGTGGAGACGATCGCGACGCCGAGCCCGTTCATGACCTTCGGAATGTCCTGCACGCCCTTGTAGATGCGCAGCCCCGGCCGGCTCACGCGCTCGATCCGCTCGATCACCGGCTGGCCGGCGTAGTACTTGAGGTTGATGTCGATCTCGCGATGCGCCCCGTTCTCGCGCACCGCGAAGCCTTCGATGTACCCCTCGTCCTTCAGCACCTGCGCGATCGCCGCCTTCACCTTCGAGGCGGGCAGGCTCACGGCGAGCTTGCCGCTCGCCTGCGCGTTGCGGATGCGGGTGAGCATGTCGGAGATCGGATCGGTCATCATCGGCAGGCTCCTTACCAGCTCGCCTTGGTGAGGCCCGGAATCTCGCCGCGCATGGCGATCTCGCGCAGCTTGTTGCGCGCGAGCCCGAACTTGCGGAAGTAGCCACGCGGCCGCCCGGTCAACGCGCAGCGGTTGCGCAGCCGCACCGGGCTCGCGTCGCGCGGCAGCTGCTGCAGCGCGGCGCGCGCGTCGGCCTTCGCATCCTCGGAGGACTGCGAGCTGTTGATCACCTCGAGCAGCGCCTTGCGTCTGGCGGCGAACTTGGCCACCGTCTTGCGCCGCTTCGCTTCGCGATTGATGAGTGCGAGCTTGGCCATTTCCTAACCTCAGGATGTCTTGAACGGGAAGCTGAACCCGGCGAGCAGCGCGCGCGCCTCGTCGTCGGTCTTCGCCGTGGTCGTGATGCTGATGTTCATGCCCCGCAGCGCGTCGATCTTGTCGTAGTCGATCTCGGGGAAGATGATCTGCTCCTTCACGCCGACCGAGTAGTTGCCGCGACCGTCGAAGGCGCGGTTCGAGACGCCGCGGAAGTCGCGCACGCGCGGGATCGCGACCGAGACGAACCGGTCGAGGAACTCGTACATCCGCGCCCCGCGCAGCGTGACCATGCAGCCGATCGGGAATCCCTTGCGGATCTTGAATGTCGCGATCGACTTGCGCGCCTTGGTGACGACCGGCTTCTGGCCGGTGATCTTGGTCAGGTCGGCGACCGCGTTGTCCAGGATCTTCTTGTCCTGGGTCGCCTCGCCGACGCCCATGTTCACGGTGATCTTCTCGATGCGCGGCACCTGCATGACCGACTTGTAGCCGAATTTCTTCATCAGGTCCGGCACGATCGTCTCGCGGTAGTGCACCTGCAGCCTGGCCGGACCGGCCGCCGCCGCGGGCGCAGCGTCGGCCTCGACCTTGGCGGGCGCGGCCCTCGCCGCAGCGGCCTGCTGCTTCGCCTGCTTCGCCGAGTCCTTCGCGGATCCCTTGGACTCCGGCTTCTGGAGCCCTTGGCGTCCTTCGGCCCCTTCGTTGCCATCGCTCTGCTCCTTCGCGTCCGGTCGCGCCGCGCTACGCGTCGACCTGCTCTCGGTTCGACTTGAACACGCGGACTTGCCGCCCGTCGGGCATGGCCTTCACCCCGACCCGGTCGGCCTTCTTGGTCTGCGGGTTGAACAGCGCCACGTTGGAGACGTGGATCGGCATGTCCTTGTCGACGATCCCGCCAGTCAGACCCTTCATCGGGTTCGGCCGCTGGTGCTTCTTGACCCGGTTCACGCCCTCCACCACGACGTGGTTCTTGTCGACGCGGCGCAGCACAGTGCCGCGCTTGCCCTTGTCGCGGCCGGCGATCACGATCACGTCGTCGCCCTTGCGGATCTTGTGCATGGCTCGTCTCCTACAGCACTTCGGGCGCCAGGGACACGATCTTCATGAAGCGCTCCGAGCGGAGCTCGCGCGTCACCGGTCCGAAGATGCGGGTGCCGATCGGCTCGAACTTGTTGGTCAGCAGCACCGCCGCGTTTGAGTCGAACTTGATCAGCGAGCCGTCGGGGCGCCGCACACCCTTCGCGGTGCGCACGACCACCGCGTGGTAGATCTCGCCCTTCTTCACCCGGCCGCGCGGCGCCGCGTCCTTGACGCTGACCTTGATCACGTCGCCGATGTCGGCGTAGCGCCGCTTCGAGCCGCCGAGCACCTTGATGCACATCACGGCGCGCGCGCCGGTGTTGTCGGCGACGTCCAATACCGTCTGCATCTGGATCATCTTGTCGCTCTCTCCAACTTCTCCCGCCGCGTCCCGTCTGGCGCTGCCGCGCCACGCGGGTCGGAATATGGCGGTCAGTCTTGGATCCCGTCCGGGAGTGCGTCCCGGCGTGGCCGGGGCGCAAAAACGCACGATTATATACGCCCTGCGCCCGGTGCGGCAACCTGCCTAGACGACCCTGGCGCGCTCCAGGAGCCGCGCCACGCGCCAGCTCTTGCTGCGCGAGATCGGGCGGCACTCCTCGATCGTGACCAGGTCGCCTTCCTTGCACTCGTTCGCCTCGTCGTGCGCGTGGTACTTCTTCGACCGCGTGATGATCTTGCCGTACAGCGGGTGCGTGACCCGGCGCTCGACCAGCACGGTCACGGTCTTGTCCATCTTGTCGCTCACCACCCGCCCGGTCAGCGTCCGGGTGTTCTTCGGCCGCGCGGGCGCCTGCGCGCCCTGCCTCACGTTTGCCTGGTCGGTCATTTCAGGTCCTTCGCCTTCTCCGCCAGCACCGTCTTGACCCGCGCGATGTCGCGCCGGACCTTCATGATCTGGCTGGTGTTGGTCAGCTGCTGCGTCGCCTTCTGCATGCGCAGCGAGAACTGCGCCTTGAGCAGGCTGCCGAGTTCCTTGTCGAGTTGCGCCTTGTCCATGGCGCGCAGTTCACTGGTCTTCATGGCATCCTCCGCCCGCGCCGCTCATCCGAGGTGGCGCGAAACGAACACGGTGCGCAGCGGCAGCTTCGCCGCCGCCAGCCGGAACGCCTCGCGCGCGAGCGGCTCGGCGACGCCGTCCATCTCGTAGAGCACTTTGCCAGGCTGGATCTCGGCGACGAAGAACTCCGGGTTGCCCTTGCCGTTGCCCATGCGCACCTCGGCCGGCTTCTGACTTACCGGTTTGTCCGGGAACACGCGGATGAAAATGCGCCCGCCGCGCTTGACGTGGCGCGTCATCGCGCGCCGCCCCGCCTCGATCTGGCGTGCCGTCAGTCGCCCGCGCGTGGTGGCCTTCAGGCCGAACTCGCCGAACGAGACCTTGGTCCCGCGCGTGGCGATGCCGGTGTTGCGCCCCTTCTGCTGCTTGCGATACTTGGTTCTTGCCGGTTGCAGCATCGCTCAACCCTCTTTGGTCGACTTCTTCACCACCCGCTTGACCGCGGGTTTCGGCTTCGCCTCGCCGGCGGGCTTCACGTCCGCGCCCGTGGCCGGCTTCCGCGCGGCCGAAGAGCGACGCCCCGGGGCCCTGGGCCGCGCCTCGCCGCCGCCCTCGGGGGCGGCCTCGGTGCGCGCCGGCCGGCCGTCGCCGGCGCGCGCGCCCGGCTTGGGCGGCGCCCGGCGCACCTTCTTCGGCGCCGGCGGCTCCTCGGCCGGCGTCATCGGCGGGATGGTCGGCGTCGCCTCCTCGCCGCGCGCGAGCACCTCGCCCTTGTAGATCCACACCTTGATGCCGATCACGCCGTAGGTCGTCTTCGCCTCGGCGGTGCCGTAGTCGATGTCGGCCCGCAGGGTATGCAGCGGAACGCGGCCTTCGCGGTACCATTCGGTGCGGGCGATCTCGGCGCCGTTCAGGCGGCCGGCGCTCATGATCTTGACGCCCTGGGCGCCGAGGCGCATCGCGTTCTGCATCGCGCGCTTCATCGCGCGCCGGAACATGATGCGCTTCTCGAGCTGCTGCGCGATCGAGTCGGCGATCAGCTGGGCGTCGACCTCGGGCTTGCGAACCTCCTCGATGTTGACGTGCACGGCGTTCACGCCGAGCAGCCTGCGCAGGTCCGCCTTCAAAATCTCGATGTCCTCGCCCTTCTTGCCGATCACCACGCCCGGCCGGGCACTGTGGATCGTGATACGCGCGTCCTTGGCCGGACGCTCGATCAGCACCTTGCTCACCATCGCGTGCCCGAGCTTGCGCTTCAGGTAGTCGCGGACCTTGAGGTCCTCGTTCAGCATCGCGGAGAAGCCCGTGCCCTGCGCGAACCAGCGCGAGCCCCAGCCGCGGTTGAAGGCGAGCCGGAAACCGGTCGGATTGATCTTGTGTCCCATCGCGTCCTCTCTATTTCGCCTTCGCGGCGCCGGCGCGCCTGCCGGCGGCCCGCCTTGCCGCGGGCGCTCTGCGCGGCTTGCGCGGGGCATCGCCCACCGTGACGAAGATGTGGCAGGTCGGCTTCATGATGCGGTTGCCGCGGCCCTTCGCGCGCGCCTGGAAGCGCTTCAGCACGACTCCGCGCTCCACGGCGATGCCGGTCACGCGCAGTTCGTCGACGTCGGCGCCGTCGTTGTGCTCGGCATTCGCGATCGCCGACTCGAGCACCTTCTTGATGAGCTGGGCGCCCTTCTTCGGCGTGAAGGCGAGGATGTTCAGCGCCTGCTCGACCGGCTTGCCGCGGATCATGTCCGCGACGAGCCGGCCCTTCTGCGCCGACATCCGCACGCCGTACAGCTTGGCCTGGGTCTCCATGCCGCCTCCCTAGCGCTTCGCCGGCGCCGCCGGCGCGGCGACCTTCTTGTCGCCGGTGTGACCCTTGAAGGTGCGCGTGAGCGCGAACTCGCCGAGCTTGTGGCCGACCATGTTCTCGGTCACGTACACCGGGACGTGCTGCTTGCCGTTGTGGATCGCGATCGTGAGGCCGACGAAGTCCGGTAGCACGGTCGAGCGCCGCGACCAGGTCTTGATCGGGCGCTTGTCGTTGGTCGCGCGCGCCGCCTCGACCTTCTTCACCAGGTGGTGGTCCACGAACGGACCCTTCTTGATCGAACGTGCCATGAACGGCTCCTGCTCTTAGCCTGTACGCGCCTTACTTCTTCTTGTGGCGGCTCTGGACAATCATCGTGTTCGTGCGCTTGTTGCCGCGGGTGCGGTAGCCCTTGGTCAGCCCGCCCCACGGGCTCACCGGGTCGCGCTTGGTGCCGGTGCGGCCCTCGCCGCCGCCGTGCGGGTGGTCGATCGGGTTCATCGCCACGCCGCGCACCGTCGGCCGCACCCCGCGCCAGCGCTTCGCGCCGGCCTTGCCGATCTGCTCGAGGTTGTGTTCCTCGTTGCCGACCTCGCCGATGGTCGCGCGGCACTCGACGTGCACCTTGCGGATCTCGCCCGAGCGCAGGCGCAGCTGCGCGTAGTCGCCCTCGCGCGCGAGCAGCTGCACCGAGGCGCCCGCCGCGCGCGCGAGTTGCGCCCCCTTGCCCGGCTGCAGCTCGACGCAGTGCACGGTGGTGCCGACCGGGATGTTGCGCAGCGACTTCGCGTTTCCTACCTTGATCGGCGCGTCCGGCCCGCTCATCACCTGCGCGCCGACCGCGAGGCCCTTGCTGGCGATCAGGTAGCGGCGCTCGCCGTCGGCGTAGCAGACGAGCGCGAGATTCGCGCTGCGGTTCGGGTCGTACTCGATGCGCTCGACCGCGGCCGGGATGCCGTCCTTGTCGCGACGCCGGAAATCGACCACGCGGTAGAGCTGCTTGTGGCCGCCGCCCTTGTGCCGCGTCGTGATGCGCCCAGCGTTGTTGCGGCCCGCGCGCTTCGGCTTGGGCGCCACCAGCGCCCCGAGCGGCCGGCCCTTGTGCAGGCCCGGGGTCGTGGCGCGCACGACGCCGCGCCGGCCGGCGGAGGTTGCTTTCATCTTGACGAGCGGCATGGTCTACCCCGCGGCTTGGAAGTCGATGTCCTGGCCTTGCGCGAGACGCACATAGGCCTTCTTCCAGTTCGAGCGCCGGCCGGTGAAGCGGCCGGTGCGCTTGCGCTTGCCCTTGACGTTGGCGATCTGCACCGACTGCACCCGGATCTTCTTGTCCTTGGTGCTGAACAGGAGCTCGACCGCCGCCTTCACTTCCGGCTTGGTGGCGTCACGCGCCACGCGGAAGGCGTACTGGTTGTTCCTCTCGCCGACGAAGGTGGTCTTCTCCGAGACGACCGGGCCGAGCAGCACCTTCAGCAGCCGCTCTTCGTTGAAGGCGCTCATCCCAGGATCTCCTCGAACTTGGCCACCGCCTGCCGGGTGAGCACGACGTTGTCGAAGCGCACCAGCGACACCGGGTCGGCGTGGCGTACGTCGAGCACCTGCACGTCGGGCAGGTTGCGCGACGACAGGAACAAGTTCTGGTCGACGCCGTCGGTGATCAGCAGCACGCGATCGAGCCCGAGGCTCTTGACCTTGGCGGCGAACGCCTTGGTCTTCGGCGTATCGACCTTGAACTCCTCGATCACCGACAGGCGGCCCTCGCGCGCGAGCTGCGAGAGGATGGAGGCCATGCCCGCGCGGTACATCTTGCGGTTGACCTTCTGGCTGTAGTTCTCCTCCGGCAGGTTCGGGAAGATCCTGCCGCCTCCGCGCCACAGCGGACTGCCGCTGAAGCCGGCGCGCGCGTCCGGTGCCCTTCTGGCGCCAAGGCTTGCGGTGCGAACGGTTCACCTCCCCGCGCGCCTTCTGCTTGCGCGTCGCGAGCCGCGCGTTCGCCTGATAGGCCACCACGACCTGGTGCACCAGCGCCTCGTTGAACTCGCGGCCGAACAGCGCATCGGACGCAGCCATCGTGGCGGCCGGCTTGCCCTGCGCGTCGATGAGCTTCAGATCCATCGCCAGGTCCTCACTTCTTCGCCGCCGGCTTGCCGGCCGTTACGGCCTTGGCGGCGGGGCGCACGACGATATGGCCGCCGTTCGCGCCCGGCACCGCGCCGCGCACGAGCAGGAGCTGGCGCTCCGCGTCGACCTTGACCACGACCAGGTTCTGCGTCGTGCGCGCGACGTCGCCGAGGTGGCCCGGCATGCGCTTGCCCGGGAAGACGCGCGACGGATCCTGGTTCTGGCCGGTCGAGCCGGGCCGGTTGTGCGAGATCGAGTTGCCGTGGCTCGCGCGGTTGGACGAGAAATGATGGCGGCGAATCACGCCGGCGAATCCGCGGCCCTTGGTGGTCCCGGCGACATCGACCAGCTGCCCGACCTGGAACAGGTCGACGCCGATCCTGCCGCCGACCTGCAGGCTCGCGAGATCGGCCTCGGCGACGCGGAACTCCTTCAGGATCGAGCCGCCCTCGACGCCCGCCTTGGCGAAGTGGCCGGCCATCGGCTTGGTGATCCGGGTTGCACGGCGCTTGCCGTAGGCGACCTGGACGGCGCTGTAGCCGTCGGTTCCGGGAGTCTTGATCTGTGCGACGCGGTTGTCGGCGACGTCCAGCACGGTCACCGGCACGGCGTCGCCGTCGTCGGTGAACACGCGGGTCATGCCGACCTTGCGGCCGACGAGTCCCAAGCTCATGACACTTCCTCTTCTAGTCGACCCAGGGCTTGCGGCCCGGGCGCTGATTGCAATTGATCAGCGTTGCACAAAGAATCCATCGGGACCGCCCTTCGGGCGGTCCCGTACTCGAGCTATAGCTTTATCTCCACATCGACGCCCGCGGGCAGCTCGAGCTTCATCAGCGCATCGACCGTCTTGTCGGTCGGGTCGATGATGTCCATCAGCCGCTGGTGCGTGCGCATCTCCATCTGGTCGCGCGAGCTCTTGTTGACGTGCGGGCTGCGCAGCACGTCGAAGCGCTGGATGCGCGTCGGCAGCGGCACCGGCCCCTTCACCACCGCGCCAGTGCGCTTCGCGGTGTCCACGATCTCGAGCGCCGACTGGTCGATCAGCTTGTAGTCGAACGCCTTCAACCGGATCCGGATCTTCTGGCTCTGTACCGCCATTGCCTGGGCTCCCAGTTTCTAGTAGTCAGCCGTCGGTCTAGTAGCCAGCCGTCAGTCTTCAGTTGTCAGCGGTTGCCGCGCAGAGCCCGGTCGCACCGCCCGCTGTCCACTGCCCACTGTCCGCTGCCAACTCCTACTCGATGACCTTCGACACCACGCCCGCACCCACCGTGCGCCCGCCCTCGCGGATCGCAAAGCGCAGGCCCTCTTCCATCGCGATCGGCGCGATCAGCGCCACCGAGATGCGCACGTTGTCCCCCGGCATCACCATCTCGATGCCCTTGGGCAGCTCCACCGAGCCGGTCACGTCGGTCGTGCGGAAATAAAACTGCGGCCGGTAACCGTTGAAAACGGCGTGTGCCGCCCGCCCTCCTCCTTCGAGAGCACGTACACCTCGGCCTCGAACTTCGTGTGCGGCGTGATCGAGCCGGGCTTGGCAAGCACCTGCCCGCGCTCCACCTCCTCGCGCTTGGTCCCGCGCAGCAGCACCCCGATGTTGTCGCCCGCCTGACCCTCATCCAACAGCTTCCTGAACATCTCCACGCCCGTGCACACGGTCTTCGCCGTGGCCTTCAACCCCACAATCTCGATCTCCTCGCCCACCTTCACCACCCCGCGCTCCACCCGCCCGGTCACCACCGTGCCACGGCCCGAAATCGAGAACACGTCCTCCACCGGCATCAGAAACGGTCCGTCCACCGCACGCTTGGGCTGCGGAATGTAGCTGTCCAGCGCCTCGGCCAGCTTCAGGATCGAGCCCTCGCCCATGTCCCCCTTGTCGCCCTCCAGCGCCTTCAACGCCGAACCGATCACGATCGGGGTCTTGTCCCCGGAAACTCGTACTTGGTCAGAAGCTCGCGAACCTCCATCTCCACCAGCTCGAGCAGCTCCCTGTCATCGACCATGTCGGCCTTGTTCAGGTACACCACGATATAGGGCACCCCCACCTGCCGCGCCAGAAGAATATGTTCGCGCGTCTGCGGCATCGGACCGTCGGCCGCGCTCACCACCAGAATCGCACCGTCCATCTGCGCCGCACCAGTGATCATGTTCTTGATGTAGTCGGCGTGACCCGGACAGTCCACGTGCGCGTAGTGGCGCTTCTCGGTCTGGTACTCCACGTGCGCCGTGTTGATCGTGATCCCGCGCGCCTTCTCCTCAGGCGCCGCGTCGATCTGCTCGTAGTTCTTCGCCTCGCCACCGTACTTCTTCGCCAGAATGTGGGTCATCGCCGCCGTCAGCGTCGTCTTCCCATGATCCACGTGACCAATCGTCCCCACGTTCACGTGCGGCTTCGTGCGCTCGAACTTTGCTTTCGCCATGGCTCGCTACCTTGTCTTGTCGCGCGCGCTCCGCGCGCTCACTTCCCGATCTTGCCCTTGTTGATGATCGCCTCGGCGACCTGCTTCGGCGCCTCGGCGTAGTGCTTGAACTCCATCGAGTACGTCGCGCGCCCCTGGGTGAGCGAGCGCAGCGTCGTCGCGTAGCCGAACATCTCGGCGAGCGGCACCTCGGCGCGGATCGTCTTCGAGCCGCCGGGAATGTCCTCCATGCCCTGGATCATGCCGCGCCGCGACGAGAGGTCGCCCATCACGTCGCCCATTTTCTCCTCGGGCGTCTCGACCTCGACCGACATCATCGGCTCGAGCAGGGTCGGCTGGGCCATGCGCAGGCCTTCCTTGAACGCGATCGAGGCGGCCATGCGGAATGCGTTCTCGTTCGAGTCGACCTCGTGGTAGGAGCCGTCGAACAGCGTCACCTTCACGTCGACCACCGGAAAGCCGGCGAGAACGCCGTTCGGCAGCGCCTCGTTCAACCCCTTCTCGACCGCCGGGATGTACTCGCGCGGCACCGAGCCGCCCTTGATCGCGTCGACGAACTCGAAGCCCTTGCCGGTCTCGTTCGGCTGCACGCGCAGCCACACGTGGCCGTACTGGCCGCGGCCGCCGGTCTGCTTGACGAACTTGCCTTCGACCTCGTCGCAACTGCGCTTGATGGTCTCGCGATACGCGACCTGCGGTGCGCCGACGTTCGCCTCGACGCCGAACTCGCGCTTCATCCGGTCCACTAGGATCTCGAGGTGCAGCTCGCCCATGCCGGAGATGATGGTCTGGCCGGACTCCTCGTCGGTGCGCACGCGGAACGACGGATCCTCCTGCGCGAGCCGTCCGAGCGCGAGCGACATCTTCTCCTGGTCGGCCTTGGTCTTCGGCTCGACCGCGACGTGGATCACCGGATCCGGGAACTCCATGCGCTCGAGAATGATCGCCTTCGCCGGGTCGCACAGCGTCTCGCCGGTGGTGACATCCTTCAGGCCGACCGCGGCCGCGATGTCGCCGGCGCGCAGCTCCTTGATCTCCTCGCGCTGGTTGGCGTGCATCTGCAGGATGCGGCCGATGCGCTCCTTGCGCCCCTTCACCGGGTTGTAGACCGTGTCGCCGGAGTTCAGCACGCCGGAGTACACGCGGATGAAGGTTAGCTGGCCGACGTAGGGGTCGGTCATGATCTTGAAGGCGAGCGCCGCGAACGGCTCGTTGTCGTCGGGCCTGCGCTCGGCCTCCTCGTCCTTCTCGGTCGTGCCCTTGACCGGCGGCACCTCGACCGGCGAGGGCAGGTACTCGATCACGGCATCGAGCATCGCCTGCACGCCCTTGTTCTTGAACGCCGTGCCGCACAGCATCGGCACGATTTCGTTCGCGATCGTGCGCAGGCGCAGCCCCTTCTTCAGGTCCTCGATCGGCAGGTCGCCCGACTCGAGATACCTGGTCATCAGGTCCTCGTTCGCCTCGGCCGCCGCCTCGAGCATCTTCTCGCGCCACTCCTGCGCCTGGTCCATCAGGGCCGACGGAATGTCGCGCAGCTCGAACTTCATGCCCTGGGTCGCGTCGTCCCAGTAGATCGCCTTCATGCGCACCAGGTCGACAACGCCCTCGAACTTGTCCTCGGCGCCGATCGGCAGCTGGATCGGGACTGGGTTGCCGTTCAGCTTTTCGCGGATGTGGCGGTAGGACTTGAAGAAGTCCGCGCCGGTGCGGTCCATCTTGTTGATGAACGCGAGCCGCGGAACGCGGTACTTGTTCGCCTGGCGCCACACCGTCTCGGACTGCGGCTGCACGCCGGCGACGGCGTCGTAGACCATGCACGCGCCGTCGAGCACGCGAAGCGAGCGCTCGACCTCGATCGTGAAGTCGACGTGACCCGGCGTGTCGATGATGTTGATGCGGTGCTCCGGGAAGCCGCCGTCCATACCCTTCCAGAAGCAGGTGGTCGCCGCCGAGGTGATCGTGATGCCCCGCTCGCGCTCCTGCTCCATCCAATCCATCACCGCGGCGCCGTCGTGCACCTCGCCCATCTTGTGCGACACCCCGGTGTAGAACAGGATGCGCTCGGTGGTCGTGGTCTTGCCGGCATCAATGTGGGCACTGATGCCGATGTTGCGGTAGCGCTCGATTGGAGTCTTGCGTGCCATGAAGCCAGACGGGGCGGGCTCTGCCCGCCCCGGGGAGTCCTTTCGTCAGAATCTGTAGTGCGAGAAGGCCTTGTTCGCCTCGGCCATGCGGTGCACTTCTTCCCTCTTCTTCACCGCGCCGCCGCGCCCTTCCGCGGCCTCCATCAACTCGCTCGCGAGCCGCGCCTGCATGGATTTCTCGCCGCGCTTCTGCGCCGCCTCGCGCAGCCAGCGCATGGCGAGCGCCGCCCGGCGCACCGGGCGTACCTCGACCGGAACCTGGTAGTTCGCGCCGCCGACGCGCCGGCTCTTCACCTCGACCATCGGCCGCGCGTTCTGCACCGCCTGGCCGAAGACCTCGAGCGGATCCTTGCCCGACTTCGTCTTGATGGTGTCGAACGCGCCGTACACGATGCGCTCGGCGACCGACTTCTTGCCGCGCGTCATGAGGACGTTCACGAACTTGGCGACATCGGCGCTCGCGAACTTCGGATCGGGCAGGATCTCTCGCTTGGGGACTTCTCGGCGGCGGGGCATGGGGTGCTCTTCCTGGGGAGCGCTACTTCGGGCGCTTGGCGCCGTACTTCGAGCGGGACTGCTTGCGGTCCTTGACGCCCTGGGTGTCGAGGCTGCCGCGGACGATGTGATAGCGCACGCCCGGAAGGTCCTTCACGCGACCGCCGCGGATCAGCACCACCGAGTGCTCCTGCAGGTTGTGGCCCTCGCCGCCGATGTAGCTGATCACCTCGAAGCCGTTGGTGAGGCGCACCTTCGCGACCTTGCGCAGCGCCGAGTTCGGCTTCTTCGGCGTGGTGGTGTACACACGCGTGCATACGCCGCGCTTCTGCGGCGAGCCGGCGAGCGCGGGCACCTTGCTCTTCTTCGGCGCGCGCTCGCGCCCCCTTGGCGACGAGCTGACTGATTGTGGGCATGGGCCTTCCGTACGGACCGGGTTTCTGGTGTTCCAGGCGAGACCGGGCTGGCGAGTGGCCAGCCCGGGTCCAAAGACTCGGGATTATAAAGGGGTTTTTCAGATAGGGTCAACCATGCTGCGACGCAAAAAACCCGGTCTGCGCGCAGGCGGCGTTGCTCGAGCGCTGTCGCTCGCGCGGCGCCGAGCGTGACTTATGCTTCGGGCGCCGTCGCATCCTTCGGGCACCGCCGCAACGCAAGCGGCACCACCTTCGGAGCAGCAAGAGACGATGCCGCCAGCCCTTTTCCAGCCCATCCGCCTGCGCTCGCTCGAGCTTGCGAACCGCATCGCCGTGTCGCCGACGTGCCAGTATTCGACGTTCGGCGGGTCGGCGACCGAGTGTCACTTGTCCGCGTGAACACGCTTGCGCTGAGCGGCACTGGGCTGGTTCTGGTCGAGGCGACTGCGGTCGATCCGGTCGGCCGGATCGCGCCGCCGTGCCTCGGCCTCTACTCGGACGCGAACGAGCGCACGCTCGAGCGCGTCGCCGGCGCAGTGCGCCGCTACTCGAGCGCGGCGCTCGGTATCCAGCTCGGGCACGCCGGCCGCAAGGCCTCCAGCCGCGAACCCTGGAACGGCGGCACACTGGTCCTGCCGCAGCAGCGAGGCTGGCAGCCGGTGGCCCCGTCGGCGGTGCCTCAGGCATCGGACGAGCCGCCGCCGCGCGCGCTCGCCCGCGACGAACCGCGCCGTGTCGTCGAGGCGTTCACCAGCGCGGCGCGCCGCGCCGGCCGCCTCGGCTTCGACGCGATCGAGCGGCGGCGTCTCGCCGCAGCAGAAAATCCCGCTCAAGCCCGGCTACCAGGTGCCCTCCGCCGAGCGGATCCGCCGCGATGCGAAGATTCCGGCCATCGCCACCGGGCGCATCACCGACCCGCGCCACGCCGAGGAGATCGTCGCCTCCGCAAGCGCGGACATGGTCGCGCTCGCGCGCGGGATGCTCTACGACCCCCGCTGGGGCCGGCACGCCGCCGCCACGCTCGGCGGCACCGTCACCGCGCCGAAGCAGTACTGGCGCGCCGTGCCGCGCGAGGTCGCGCAGAGCTTCGCCGGGACGGGGATCGGGCAGCGGTAGCGGTAGCGAGAGGCCGTGGCTGCGACTTGGAGGGCGAGGCGAGCCGGCGGCTGCGCCCGCCCGGCGCCTTCGGCAAGGAAAAAGGGCGGCCGCAACCGCCCTCTGAACCTCGCGACGCGCGCGCGTCGCGCGAATCAGGCCTCCTGCTGCTGCTGCGTCTCCTCGGCCTGCTCGGCGGTCGCCGTCTCGGCGAGCTCCTGCTCCATCAGCGCCTCGGCCGAGGGCGCGGTCTTGCGCGCGTTGTGGTACGCAAGGCCGGTGCCGGCCGGGATGAGACGCCCGACGATGACATTCTCCTTCAGGCCGCGCAGGTCGTCCTTCTTGCCCATGATCGCGGCCTCGGTGAGCACGCGCGTGGTCTCCTGGAACGAGGCGGCCGAGATGAACGAGTCGGTCGAGAGCGACGCCTTCGTGATGCCGAGCAGCTTGTAGCTGAATGCCGCGGGCTTCTTGCCCTCGGCCTCGACGCGCTCGTTCTCGGTCAGCACCTCGGCGCGCTCGACCTCCTCGCCATGGATGAAGCGGGTGTCGCCGGCGTCCTCGATCTGCACGCGGCGCAGCATCTGGCGCACGATCACCTCGATGTGCTTGTCGTTGATGCGCACGCCCTGCAGGCGGTACACGTCCTGCACCTCGTCGGTGATGTAGCGCGCCAGCGCCTCGACGCCCTGCAGCCGCAGGATGTCGTGCGGCTCGACCGGCCCGTCGACGATCAGCTCGCCCTTGTTCACCACCTGGCCGTCGTGCACCGTCACGTGCTTGTCCTTGGGGATCAGGAACTCGTGCTGGGTGCCGTCGAGGTCGGTGATGACCAGGCGCTGCTTGCCTTTCGTGTCCTTGCCGAACGAGACCGTGCCGGTGACCTCGGCGAGCATGCCGGCGTCCTTCGGCGAGCGCGCCTCGAAGAGCTCGGCCACCCGCGGCAGGCCGCCGGTGATGTCACGCGCCTTCGCGGCTTCCTGCGGGATGCGCGCGAGCACGTCGCCGACCGAGACCTGCTGGCCGTCCTTGACCGTGATCAGCGAGCCCACCTGGAAGGTGATCGCCACGGCGTGGTCGGTGCCGGCGATCCTCACCTCTTCGCCCTTGTCGTTCAGCAGCCGCACCTGCGGGCGCTGCCCTTTCGACGTGGCGCCGCGGCGCTTGGCGTCGATCACGACCAGGGTGGAGAGGCCGGTGACCTCGTCGATCTGCTTCGCGACGGTCGCGCCTTCCTCGACGTTCTCGAACTTCACCGTGCCGGCGTACTCGGTGATGATCGGCCGGGTGTGCGGATCCCAGGCGGCGAGCAGCGTGCCGGCCTTGATCTGCTTCCCGTCGTCGGCGGTCATCGTCGCGCCGTAGGGCACCTTGTGGCGCTCGCGCTCGCGGCCGCTCTCGTCGGTGACGACGAGCTCGGCGGTGCGCGAGATGACCACCTTCTCGCCCTTGGCGTTGGTGACGTAGCGCATCGTGGGCGAGAACCGCACGACGCCGTTCGACTTCGCCTCGACCTGGCTCGCCACCGCCGCGCGCGACGCGGCACCGCCGATGTGGAACGTGCGCATCGTGAGCTGCGTGCCCGGCTCGCCGATCGACTGAGCGGCGATCACGCCGACTGCCTCGCCGACGTTCACCAGCGTGCCGCGCGCGAGGTCGCGGCCGTAGCACTTGCTGCACAGGCCCCAGCGCGTCGCGCAGGTGAGCGGCGTGCGCACCTTGACCTCGTCGATGCCGAGCGACTCGATCGCGTCGACCTCTTCCTCGTTCAGCAGCATGCCCGATTCGATCAGCACCTCTTGCGTCTCCGGATGCGGCAGCTCGGCCGCCGTCACGCGCCCGAGGATGCGCTCGCGCAACGGCTCCACCACCTCGCCGCCCTCGACCAGCGCGCGCATCGCGACGCCGTTCGACGTCTGGCAGTCGTCCTCGGTCACCACCAGGTCCTGCGTCACGTCGACCAGCCGCCGCGTCAGATAGCCGGAGTTGGCGGTCTTGAGCGCGGTATCGGCGAGGCCCTTGCGAGCGCCGTGCGTCGAGATGAAGTACTGCAGGACGTTCAGTCCCTCGCGGAAGTTCGCTGTGATCGGCGTCTCGATGATCGACCCGTCGGGCTTCGCCATCAGCCCGCGCATCCCCGCGAGCTGCCGGATCTGCGCCGCCGAGCCGCGCGCGCCGGAGTCGGCCATCATGTAGATCGAGTTGAACGATTCCTGCTTGATGCTCTTCCCGGCGCGGTCTACGACATCGTCGGCGGAGAGCTGGTCCATCATCGCCTTGCCGACCTGGTCGCCGGCGCGGCCCCAGATGTCCACCACCTTGTTGTAACGCTCGCCGGCGGTGACGAGTCCCGAGGTGTACTGCTGCTCGATCTCCTTCACCTCGCTCTCGGCCTGCTCGATCAGGCCCTGCTTCTCGCGCGGCACCAGCATGTCGTCGACCGAGATCGAGAGCCCGGCACGCGTGGCGATCGTGAAGCCGGCGTTCATCAGCTTGTCGGCGAAGATCACCGCCTCGCGCAGGCCGCAGCGGCGGAAGGCGGCGTTGACCAGTCGCGAGATCTCCTTCTTCTTGAGCGGTTTGTTGACGAGCTCGAACGGCAGTCCCGCCGGCAGGATCTCCGACAGGATCGCCCGGCCGACGGTGGTCTGGTAACGGGTGACCCTCGGCACGCGCTCGCCGTCGGGCCCGACCTCAGTCTCGCGGATGCGCACTGTGATGCGCGAGTGCAGCTCGATCTCGCGCGCCTCGTAAGCGCGGATCGCCTCGGCGACGTCGGTGAACGCCATGCCCTCGCCGCGCGCGTTGATCTTGTCGCGCGTGGCGTAGTACAGGCCGAGCACGATGTCCTGCGAAGGCACGATGATCGGGTCGCCGTTCGCGGGCGACAGCACGTTGTTCGAGGAGAGCATCAGCGCCCTCGCCTCCATCTGCGCCTCGAGCGAAAGCGGCACGTGCACCGCCATCTGGTCGCCGTCGAAGTCGGCGTTGAACGCTGCGCACACGAGCGGGTGCAGCTGGATCGCCTTGCCCTCGACCAGCTGCGGCTCGAACGCCTGGATGCCCAGGCGGTGCAGCGTCGGCGCACGGTTCAGCATCACCGGGTGCTCGCGGATCACGTCCTCGAGGATGTCCCACACCACCGGCTCCTGCGCCTCGACCATGCGCTTCGCCTGCTTGATCGTGGTGGCGAGCCCCATCAGCTCGAGCTTCTGGAAGATGAACGGCTTGAACAGCTCGAGCGCCATCAGCTTCGGCAGTCCGCACTGGTGCAGCTTCAGCTGCGGGCCCACCACGATCACCGAGCGGCCGGAGTAGTCGACGCGCTTGCCGAGCAGGTTCTGGCGGAAACGCCCGCCCTTGCCCTTGATCATGTCGGCGAGCGACTTCAGCGGACGCTTGTTGGCGCCGGTCATCGCCTTGCCGCGGCGGCCGTTGTCGAGCAGCGAGTCGACCGCCTCCTGCAGCATGCGCTTCTCGTTGCGCACGATGATCTCGGGCGCCTTGAGCTCGAGCAGCCGCTTGAGCCGGTTGTTGCGGTTGATCACCCGGCGGTAGAGGTCGTTCAGGTCGGAGGTCGCGAAGCGGCCACCGTCGAGCGGCACGAGCGGCCGCAGCTCCGGCGGCAGCACCGGCAGCACCTCCATGATCATCCAGTCGGGCTTGATGCCCGACTTCTGGAAGCCCTCGAGCACCTTCAGCCGCTTGGCGAGCTTCTTGATCTTGGCATCCGAGCCGGTCGCCTCGAGGTCCTTGCGCAGCGTGTCGATCTCGTGCTGCATGTCGAGCGTGCGCAGGAGCTCGCGCACGCCCTCGGCGCCCATGCTCGCGCTGAAGTCGTCGCCGAACTCCTCTACCTTGGCGAGGTAGTCGTCCTCGGTCAGAAGCTGCGCGCGCTTGAGAGGCGTCATGCCGGGATCGACCACGACGTAGGCCTCGAAGTAGAGCACGCGCTCGATGTCGCGCAGGCTCATGTCGAGCACCAGCCCGAGGCGCGAGGGCAGCGACTTCAGGAACCAGATGTGGGCGACCGGGCTCGCGAGCTCGATATGACCCATGCGCTCGCGGCGCACCTTGGCGAGCGTCACCTCGACGCCGCACTTCTCGCAGATCACGCCGCGATGCTTGAGGCGCTTGTACTTGCCGCACAGGCACTCGTAGTCCTTGATCGGACCGAAGATCTTGGCGCAGAACAGGCCGTCGCGCTCCGGCTTGAACGTGCGGTAGTTGATCGTCTCGGGCTTCTTCACCTCGCCGAACGACCACGAGCGGATCTTCTCGGGCGAGGCGAGCCCGATCTTGATCGCGTCGAACTCCTCTTCCTGCGTGACCTGCTTGAACAAATCGAGCAGTGCTTTCACGTCGAACTCCTTCGGAGTAACCCTTCACCGGAGTCGCGGCGAGCCGCGGCCCCGTACTTGCTCTCTCAGTAGCGCTCCAGGTCGATGTCGATCCCGAGCGACCGGATCTCCTTTACCAGCACGTTGAACGACTCGGGCATCCCGGCGTCGATCTTGTGGTCGCCCTTGACGATGTTCTCGTACACCTTGGTCCGGCCCTGGATGTCGTCCGACTTGACGGTGAGCATCTCCTGCAGGGTGTAGGCAGCGCCGTACGCCTCGAGCGCCCAGACCTCCATCTCGCCGAAACGCTGGCCGCCGAACTGCGCCTTGCCTCCGAGCGGCTGCTGGGTGACTAGGCTGTACGGCCCGGTCGAGCGCGCGTGCATCTTGTCGTCGACCAAGTGGTGCAGCTTCAGCATGTGCATGTAGCCCACCGTGACCGGCCGGTCGAACGCCTCTCCGGTGCGCCCGTCGTACAACGTGACCTGGGTCTTGCTCGGCGTCATGCCGAGCAGCCGCGTGTCGGGATCGACATCCGAGTAGGCGAGGTCGAGCATCGCCTTGATCTCGGCCTCGGTCGCGCCGTCGAAGACCGGCGTCGCGAACGGTACACCCTGGCGCAGGTTGTCCGCCATGGCGAGGACCTCCGCGTCCGACAGCTCCTCGAGCCGCTCGGCGCGGCCGCTGCCGTTGTACACCCGCGTGACGAGCTCGCGCAGCTCGGCGCCGTTGCGCCCGACGTCGAGCATCGCGCCGATCTTGCGCCCGATGCCCTTTGCCGCCCAGCCGAGATGGGTCTCGAGGATCTGGCCGACGTTCATCCGCGAGGGCACGCCGAGCGGGTTCAGCACGATGTCGACCGGCGTGCCGTCGGCCATGTGCGGCATGTCCTCGATCGGGACAATCTTCGAGATAACGCCCTTGTTGCCGTGACGGCCGGCCATCTTGTCGCCGGGCTGCACGCGGCGCTTCACCGCGAGGTAGACCTTGACCATCTTCTGCACGCCGGGCGGAAGCTCGTCGCCCTGAGTGAGCTTCTTCTTCTTCGCCTCGAACATGGCGTCGAACTCCTCGCGGATGTTGGCGAGCGAGTCCTTGATCGCCTCGAGCTGGGCCTGCGGCTCCTCGTCGGCGAGGCTGATCTCGAACCACGAGTGGCGCTCGACCTCGTCGAGATAGGCCTTGGTGATGCGGGTGCCGCGGGCGAGCTTCTTCGGGCCCTTGTTGGCAACCTTGTTCAGCAGCAGCCGCTCGATCCGGCCGAAGGTGTCGGTCTCGACGATGCGCATCTGGTCGGCGAGGTCCTTCTTGTAGCGCTTCAGCTCCTCGTCGATGATGCTCTGCGCGCGCTTGTCGCGCTCGATGCCCTCGCGCGTGAACACCTGCACGTCGATCACCGTGCCTGAGATGCCCGAGGGCACGCGCAGCGAGGTGTCCTTCACGTCGGAGGCCTTCTCGCCGAAGATCGCGCGCAGCAGCTTCTCTTCCGGGGTGAGCTGGGTCTCGCCCTTCGGCGTCACCTTGCCCACCAGCACATCGCCCGCCTCGACCTCGGCGCCGATGTACACGATGCCCGACTCGTCCAGGCGCGAGAGCTGCGCCTCGGACAGGTTCGAGATGTCGCGCGTGATCTCCTCCGGCCCAAGCTTCGTATCGCGCGCGACCACCGTCAGCTCCTCGATGTGAATCGAGGTATAGCGGTCGTCGGCGACCACGCGCTCCGAGATGAGAATCGAGTCCTCGAAGTTAAAGCCGTTCCACGGCATGAACGCGACCAGCATGTTCTGCCCGAGCGCGAGCTCGCCGAGGTCGGTCGAGGCGCCGTCGGCGATCACGTCGCCCTTGGCGATCGTCTCGCCGACCTTGACGATCGGCCGCTGGTTGATGTTGGTGTTCTGGTTAGAGCGCTGGTACTTGGTCAGGTTGTAGATGTCGACCCCGACCTCGCCAGCCACCGTCTCCTCGTCGTTCACGCGCACGACGATGCGCGTCGCGTCGACATAGTCGACGATGCCGCCCCGCAGCGCGAGCACCGCGGTACCGGAGTCGGCCGCCACGGTGCGTTCGATCCCGGTGCCGACCAGCGGTTTCTCCGGCCGCAGGCAGGGCACCGCCTGGCGCTGCATGTTCGAGCCCATCAGCGCGCGGTTGGCGTCGTCGTGCTCGAGGAACGGGATCAGCGACGCCGCCACCGACACCACCTGCGAGGGCGCGACGTCCATGTACTGCACGCGGTCGGGCGTCGAGAGCATGAACTCGTTCTTGAAGCGGCACGAGACCAGCTCGTCCACCAGCCGGCCCGCGGCGTCGAGCGTCGCGTTCGCCTGCGCGATCACGAAGTTGCCCTCCTCGATCGCCGACAGGAACTCGATCTCGTAGGTCACCTTGCCGTCGACGACCTTGCGGTAGGGCGTCTCCATGAACCCGTAGCGGTTGGTGCGCGCGTAGATCGCAAGCGAGTTGATCAGGCCGATGTTCGGGCCTTCCGGCGTCTCGATCGGGCAGACGCGGCCGTAGTGCGTCGGGTGCACGTCGCGCACCTCGAAGCCGGCGCGCTCGCGCGTGAGGCCCCCCGGCCCGAGCGCCGAGACGCGGCGCTTGTGCGTGATCTCCGAGAGCGGGTTGGTCTGGTCCATGAACTGCGACAGCTGGCTCGACCCGAAGAACTCCTTGATCGCGGCCGAGATCGGCTTCGCGTTGATCAGGTCGTGCGGCATCAGGTTCTCGCTCTCGGCCTGCGAGAGGCGCTCCTTGACCGCGCGCTCGACGCGCACCAGGCCGGCGCGGAACTGGTTCTCGGCGAGCTCGCCGACCGAGCGCACCCGGCGGTTGCCGAGGTGGTCGATGTCGTCGATCTCGCCGCGACCGTTGCGCAGCTCGACCATGATGCCGACCACCGCGAGGATGTCGTCGTTCGAGAGGGTGGCCGAGCCGTCGGTGCCCTTCGGACCGACGCGCTCGTAGAAGCGCCGCAGCCAGCCGGGCGCCTTGTCCTCGACTTTGTCGGGGTAGGCGCGGCGGTTGAACTTCATCCGGCCGACCATCGACAGGTCATAGCGCTCCGCGGAGTAGAACAGCCCGTGAAACAGCGTCTCCACCGCGTCCTCGGTCGGCGGCTCGCCCGGGCGCATCATCCGGTAGATCGCCACCTTCGCCGCCCACTGGTCGGCGGTCTCGTCGGTGCGCAGCGTCTGCGAGATGTAGGCGCCCTGGTCGAGGTCGTTGGTGTAGATCGTGCTGATCGTCTCGATGCCGGCGAGCCGCAGCTTCGCGAGCGTCGTCTCGCTGATCTCCTCGTTTGCGCTAGCGAGGATCTCGCCGGTCTCGCGGTCGACGCAGTTGTGCGCGAGCGTGCGCCCGAGCAGGAAATCGTCGGGCACCGTGATGCGCTTCATACCCGCGGCTTCCATGTCGCGGATGTGCTTCACGGTGATGCGCTTGTCCTTGGCGACGATCACCTTGCCATCGCGGTCGACGAAGTCGAAACGCGCCATCTCGCCGCGCAGCCGCTCGGGCACCAGCTCGAACTGGCTGCCCTCGGCGCCGAGATGGAAAGTGTCGAAATCGTAGAAGTGCGCGAGGATCTGCTCCGGCGTCATGCCGATCGCCTTGAGCAGGATCGTGACCGGCATCTTGCGCCGGCGGTCGACGCGGAAGTAGACGAAATCCTTCGGATCGAACTCGAAATCGAGCCACGAGCCGCGGTAGGGGATGATGCGCGCCGAGAAAAGGAGCTTGCCGCTCGAGTGCGTCTTGCCCTTGTCGTGCTCGAAGAACACGCCCGGCGAGCGGTGCAGCTGCGACACGATCACCCGCTCGGTGCCGTTGATGATGAAGGAGCCGGTGGTCGTCATGAGCGGGATCTCGCCCATGTACACCTCCTGCTCCTTCACTTCCTTGACGGTCGGCTTGGCCGCCTCTCGGTCCATGATGGTCAGCCGCACCCTGGCACGCAGCGGCGCCGCGTAGGTGAGCCCGCGCTGCTGGCACTCCTTGACGTCGAACGGCGGCTCGCCGAGCGCGTAGGAGACGAACTCGAGCCGCGCGTTGCCCGAGTGGCTGGAGATCGGAAAGATCGAGCTGAACGCGGCCTGCAGGCCCTCGGTCTTGCGCCGCTCCGGCTGGACGTCGGCCTGCAGGAACGCGGTATAGCTCTCGAGCTGCGTCGCCAGCAGATACGGCACGTTCAGCACGCCCGCCCGCTTGGCGAAGCTCTTGCGGATGCGCTTCTTCTCGGTGAGGGAATAGGTCGCGGTGGTCATTTATGCTCCACTGTCGAAACAGGGTTCGGTACGGGCTCCGGGGCCCGGTTCGGTCGCAGGGACCAGACCGCGGCCGTCGCGCGCCCGGCGGCCGCGGTCTGACGCCTGCGGCGCCGGACGCGAACGGACGCAAACAGGCCGGCCGCCCCGAAGGGCCGCCAGCCCGGCCGCGTCCGCCGTGCTACTTGATCTCCGCCTTGCCACCGGCCTCGGTGATCTGCTTGACGATGTCCTCGGCGTCCTTCTTTGGAATCGCTTCTTTGACGGGCTTCGGCGCCCCGTCCACCAGGTCCTTGGCCTCCTTCAGGCCGAGGCCGGTCACCGCGCGGACCACCTTGATCACGTTGACCTTATTCTCGCCGGCCGCGGTGAGCATCACGGTGAACTCGGTCTTCTCCTCCCGCGGCGGCCGCGGCAGCGCCGCCGCCGGCGGCCGCAGCCGGAACCGCGACGGCCGCGGCAGCGGCGGAGACGCCGAACTTCTCTTCCATTTCCTTGATCAGCTGGGACAGCTCCAGGACGCTCATGTTCGCGATGGCGTCCAGGATCTCTGCTTTTGCGAGTGCCATTTCTTCAACTCCTGACGGTATGGGTTGCAGCGTTCGGTTCGTGAGCTTCCGGCATGCGCGCTCAGGCGCCTTGCTTCTCGCGTTCGTCGCGCGCGGCCGCGAGGGTCCGCACGAAGCGTGCCGGCACCTCGTTCAGCGTTCGCACGAACTTCGCGATCGGCGCCTGCATGGTGCCGAGCAGCTGCGCGATGAGCTCCTCGCGTCCCGGCAGGGACGCGAGGCTCTTCACCTCGGCCGCCGAGAGCAGCGAGCCCGGCATCGCGCCCGCCTTCAGCACGATCTTCTCGCTCGTCTTGGCGAAGTCGTTCAGCAGCTTGGCGGGCGCCACCGGATCGGACGAGATGCCGTAGATCAGCGGGCCGATCATCTGGTCGGCGAGCTTCTCGAACGGCGTGTCCTTCACCGCGCGGCGCGCGAGCGTGTTCTTCAGCACGCGCAGGTACACCCCCGAGGCGCGCGCCCTACGGCGCAGCTCGGTCATGCCTTCCACTTCCAGACCACGGTACTCGGCGACGACGACCGACTGCGCCTGCGCGATGCGCGCAGAGATGTCGGCCACTGCCGCCTTCTTCTCTTCGAGATTGAGACCCAAGGTCTACCTCCGGCAAAGTTCCAGCGCCCTTTCACTCCGGAAGTCTTGGCCCGAACCTGACTGCACAAGAATCCTTCGATTGGGTGCGCTGCCTGCGTTGGGCGCTCGGGAGCGAGGAGTGAGGGGTGAGGAGCAAGCAAGAAAACCTCCCGCCTGCCTCGACTGCGCCCCATGGTCCGCACCGCCGTTCATTTAAGCCTGTCCCGCGATCCGCGAGGATCGTTGCCCGGAGCTCGCGCTCCTCGCTCCTGACTCCTCGCTTCTCGCTCGACCGCCCCAACGGTCTTTGACAACCCCGTCCGCTCCACCGCACCGCCACGCGCCGCGCGCTCCGCCAGTCGGAACGACGCTCGAATGCCCGGCGCGCGCCGGGTCGGTCGATCGGCCGGGCCCAAAGCCCTGCCCCGCGCAACCGCGGGGACGAAAACTCTCAAACGCCCTCCTGTCGCGCGCGTGTCACGCGCTCTGCTGCTGCAGGCTGGCGATGTCCACGCGCACGCCCGGCCCCATCGTGCTCGATACCGCCAGCTTGCGCAGGTAGATGCCCTTGGTGCCCGAGGGCTTCGCCTTGTTCAGCGCGTCGACCAGCGCGGCGAGGTTGTCGCGCAGCTGGTCGACCGTGAAGGAGGCGCGGCCGATCGAGCAGTGCACGATACCTGCCTTGTCGGTGCGGTACTGCACCTGGCCGGCGCGCGCGTTCTTCACCGCGGTCGCGACGTCCTGCGTGACCGTGCCCACCTTGGGGTTGGGCATCAGCCCGCGTGGGCCGAGAATCTGACCGAGCTGACCCACCACGCGCATCGCGTCCGGACTCGCGATCGCGACGTCGAAGTCGATCTGCCCCGCCTTCACCTTCTCCGCCAGGTCTTCCATGCCGACGACGTCCGCACCGGCGGCACGCGCCGCCTCGGCGCGCTCGCCCTGGGCGAACACCGCCACCCGCACCTTCTTGCCGGTGCCGGCGGGCAGGACCACCGACCCGCGCACGGCCTGGTCGGATTTCTTCGCGTCGACGCCGAGGTTGACCGCGACGTCGATCGACTCGTCGAACTTCGCCACCGCCGTCTTCTTGACCGCCTCCAGCGCCTCGCCGACCGGGTAGCTGCGGGCGCGATCGACCGCGCCCGCGAGCGACTTCTGCCGCTTGGTGAGCCTGGCCATCTAGACGCCCTCCACGGTGACGCCCATGCTGCGCGCGCTGCCCGCGATGGTGCGCACGGCCGCGTCCATGTCGGCGGCGGTGAGGTCGGGCATCTTGGTCTTCGCGATCTCCTCGGCCTGCGCCCGCGTGATCCGGCCGACCTTGTCGGTGTGCGGCCGCGGGCTGCCCTTCTCGAGCTTGGCGGCCTTCTTGATCAGGACCGTCGCCGGCGGCGTCTTGATGACGAAGGTGAAGCTCTTGTCCTGATAGGCCGTGATCACGACCGGCAGCATCAGGCCCGGCTCGACCTTCTGGGTCTGGGCGTTGAACGCCTTGCAGAACTCCATGATGTTCAGCCCGCGCTGGCCGAGCGCCGGGCCGATCGGCGGGCTCGGATTCGCCTTGCCCGCCGGCACCTGCAGCTTCACGAAACCGACGATCTTCTTCGCCACTGTCAGACTCCTGTAGTTGGGTTCAAGCGGCGAATCTCGCTTGACCGTCGAACCGGTCGGCGAGCCCGCCTCCCCGATACACGATGCGCCGCTCGCGCATCGCCGTCACCGGCGCCGAGAAATCCAGCTCCAGCGATTCGTCAGGCCTTCTCGACCTGACTGAATTCCAGTTCCACCGGCGTCGCGCGGCCAAAGATCGTGACCGAGACGCGAAGCTTGTTCTTGTCATAGTTGACGTCCTCCACCATCCCGTGAAAGTCAGTAAAGGGGCCTTCCTTGACGCGAACCGCCTCGCCCACCTCGAACAGCACCTTGGGCTTGGGCTTCTCGACGCCCTCCTGCATCTGGTGCAGGATCTCCTGCACCTCCTTCTCGCTGATCGGCGGCGGCTTGCGGCCGTGCGCGCCGCCGACGAACCCGGTCACCTTCGGCGTGTTCTTCACCAGGTGCCAGGCCTCATCGGCCATGTCCATCTCGACCAGCACGTAGCCGGGGAAGAACTTGCGCTCGGAGATGTTCTTCTGCCCGCCGCGCATCTCGACCACCTCCTCGGTCGGCACCATGATGCGACCGAAGTGCTCCTGCATGCCCTCGCGGCGGATGCGCTCCTCGAGCGCGCGCTGCACCGACTTCTCGAAGCCGGAGTAGGCGTGCACGACGTACCACCGCTTGGTCGTGGTCGCGTCGGTCATGGCTGCCTCCACCCGAGCACCATGTCGTAGAGACCGACCTCGAGGCCCTTGTCCACCAGCCACAGGAAGAGCGCCATGGCGACGACGAACGCGAAGACAGCGCCGGTGGTCTGGAACGACTCCCTTGCGGGTCGGCCAAACCACTTTCTTCGTCTCGTCTATCGCCTCGCGCGCAAATCCGGCGAGCTGTCGACCGGGCGCCGAATACATGCCGACCGCCGCGCCCAGCGCGAACCCCGCCAGCACCATTGCGACGCGCACCACCATGGGCAGCGTCGCGAAGTAGTAGAACCCCGCGATGCCAGCAAGCAGCATCAGCCCCGCGAGGGTGATCTTGACCTTGTCCGCCATTGCGCCTGCCTGGGATCCTGCTGTCACTGGTGAATCACTCGCGCGTGGATGACTGAGGGGTTGGTCGCGTGCTTCAATGCCTGGCCCACAACGTCAAGACCGCTGCGCCGGCCGACGCCGCGGCGCGTCCGGACAGCTCGGAGCCTTACGGGAGCGAGTGGCAGGCCAAGAGGGAATCGAACCCCCAACCTTCGGTTTTGGAGACCGACGCTCTGCCAGTTGAGCTATTGGCCTAGTTCCAGAGGTCAGGCGACCGGCTTGCGGGCAAGCAATCCCCGCAGGCGAGCGCCATTTTACTCCCGAATCCCCAACCCTGCCCGTGCTCAAACTCCTCGCCGCCGGCCGCCCTGCGTCACCAATCTCCCGCCGCCTCCGCCGTTACTCGATGACCTTCGACACCACGCCCGCACCCACCGTGCGCCCGCCCTCGCGGATCGCAAAGCGCAGGCCCTCTTCCATCGCGATCGGCGCGATCAGCGCCACCGAGATGCGCACGTTGTCCCCCGGCATCACCATCTCGATGCCCTTGGGCAGCTCCACCGAGCCGGTCACGTCGGTCGTGCGGAAATAAAACTGCGGCCGGTAACCGTTGAAAAACGGCGTGTGCCGCCCGCCCTCCTCCTTCGAGAGCACGTACACCTCGGCCTCGAACTTCGTGTGCGGCGTGATCGAGCCGGGCTTGGCAAGCACCTGCCCGCGCTCCACCTCCTCGCGCTTGGTCCCGCGCAGCAGCACCCCGATGTTGTCGCCCGCCTGACCCTCATCCAACAGCTTCCTGAACATCTCCACGCCCGTGCACACGGTCTTCGCCGTGGCCTTCAACCCCACAATCTCGATCTCCTCGCCCACCTTCACCACCCCGCGCTCCACCCGCCCGGTCACCACCGTGCCACGGCCCGAAATCGAGAACACGTCCTCCACCGGCATCAGAAACGGTCCGTCCACCGCACGCTTGGGCTGCGGAATGTAGCTGTCCAGCGCCTCGGCCAGCTTCAGGATCGAGCCCTCGCCCATGTCCCCCTTGTCGCCCTCCAGCGCCTTCAACGCCGAACCGATCACGATCGGGGTCTTGTCCCCCGGAAACTCGTACTTGGTCAGAAGCTCGCGAACCTCCATCTCCACCAGCTCGAGCAGCTCCCTGTCATCGACCATGTCGGCCTTGTTCAGGTACACCACGATATAGGGCACCCCCACCTGCCGCGCCAGAAGAATATGTTCGCGCGTCTGCGGCATCGGACCGTCGGCCGCGCTCACCACCAGAATCGCACCGTCCATCTGCGCCGCACCAGTGATCATGTTCTTGATGTAGTCGGCGTGACCCGGACAGTCCACGTGCGCGTAGTGGCGCTTCTCGGTCTGGTACTCCACGTGCGCCGTGTTGATCGTGATCCCGCGCGCCTTCTCCTCAGGCGCCGCGTCGATCTGCTCGTAGTTCTTCGCCTCGCCACCGTACTTCTTCGCCAGAATGTGGGTCATCGCCGCCGTCAGCGTCGTCTTCCCATGATCCACGTGACCAATCGTCCCCACGTTCACGTGCGGCTTCGTGCGCTCGAACTTTGCTTTCGCCATGGTGTGTCGACCCCTGTGTTGCTCACGCCTCTAGATGCCGTGGTGCCGATGGAGCGGATTGAACGCTCGACCTCTCCCTTACCAAGGGAGTGCTCTACCACTGAGCTACATCGGCGGATGATCCGTCGTCCGCGATCCTGGAGCGGGTGAAGGGAATCGAACCCTCGTCATAAGCTTGGAAGGCTTCTGCTCTACCATTGAGCTACACCCGCGCCGCCCGTGCTTGCGCGTGCCCGAAATCTTCCCGTTCCGCTCCGCCGCCCCCGCCTTCTCGGCCGCCGCCGAGGATCTGTGGTGGAGGGGGAAGGATTCGAACCTTCGAAGGCAGTGCCGGCAGATTTACAGTCTGCTCCCTTTGACCGCTCGGGAACCCCTCCCAGCGAAACGCGAAATTGTGCTGGGTTTTCAGACGACTGTCAAACTGCCGTCAGCCGGCGACCGTGGATGCGGCAACGCACCATCCGGGCCGCTGCCCGCGGACGGAGCTCGCTTCCTCTCCTGCGGCCGACCACCCGTCCGCACCGGCCGGCGCCGCGCAGGCACCAACGCCGCCCCGACCGCTCCGGACCCGCCCGGCCACCGGCCGGTCGGCGTCCCGGCCACACCTGCTCGGGCCGGAAGCCCGATCGCCCGCGCACGGGCGCTCCCGTGCCAGCCGCGCCCGAGTCTGGTGCGGTCCCGTCAACGTACAGTCCGGCGGCTCGGCGTCTCCGCGTACCGCGCGCAGCCACGCGTCGCCCGCCAGGGCGACCCGGTGCCAAGCCGCGAGCGCGGTGCGGCGCCGACGCTGCGAACCCGCAGCCGCGCCGCGGGTCTAGAATTTTGAGACCCGCAGAGAAGCGTCAGCCAGGAGCTGAGCGATGGCACTGCAACAGGCGACTTTCGGCGCCGGCGACTTCCACGCCGCCGAGCACGCGCTCAGGCAGGTTCCCGGAGTGGTGTCGACGCGCGTCGGCTACACCGGCGGGCACACCCGCAATCCGACCCACGCGGAGGTGCTGACCGACACCACCGGCCACGCCGAGGCGGTCGAGGTCACCTTCGACCCGGATGCGGTGAGCTACGAGACACTGCTCGAGGCGTTCTGGGCGTGCCACGACCCGACGCAGCTCAACCGGCAAGGCGCGCACGTCGGCTCGCAGTACCGCTCGTCGATCTTCGCCCACTCGGCCGAGCAGAAAGCGGCCGCCGAGCGCGCGCGCCGGGTGCTCGCCAAGTCCGGGCGCGTGGCCCGCCCGGTGATGACCGAGATCGTGCAGGCGGGCGAGTTCTTTCCCGCAGCCGACGAGCACCAGCAGTACTTCGCGAAGCGCGGCGTGAAAAACCCCGGTCCGGAGTGAGGCATTCGGCGGGCGCCGTGCCTCCTTGCACCCGCGGCCCGGAGGGCGCACGGGTAAAATGGTGCCGCTTGCGCTTCCACACAGCCGCCGCGGCGGGACACGATCCGCGCGCGGCGCACGGTTCCGTCACCTCCATAAGAGGCGGCGGGGAAATCGGATCCACGAGATCGAGGAGACAGCATGTCAGCCGTTGCCGACACCGACCGCGCGCGCGCGGCGCGCGCGGACGTCACGCTCGACGACAAGTACCAGCTCGAGCGCGGCCGCGTCTACCTGACCGGCATCCAGGCGCTCGTTCGCCTCGCGATGCTGCAGCGTGAACGCGACGCGCGCGCCGGCCTGAACACCGCCGGCTTCGTGTCGGGCTACCGCGGCTCGCCGCTCGGCGGGCTCGACCAGGCGCTCGCCGCCGCCCGCGGCCATCTCGAGCGGCGCCACGTCGTCTTCCGTCCGGGCGTGAACGAGGACCTCGCCGCGACCGCGATCTGGGGCACGCAGCAGGTCAACCTCTTCGAGGGCGCGAAATACGACGGCGTCTTCGGCATGTGGTACGGCAAGGGCCCCGGCGTCGACCGCTGCGGCGACGTGTTCCGCCACGCGAACGCTGCCGGCACCTCGAAGCACGGCGGCGTGCTCGCGCTCGCCGGCGACGACCACGCCGCGAAGTCCTCGACGTTGCCGCACCAGACCGACCACGTGTTCAAGGCGGTGATGATGCCGCTCCTCTACCCGGCCTCGGTGCAGGACTACCTCGATCTCGGCGTGCACGGATTCGCCATGTCGCGCTACTCCGGATGCTGGGTCGGCTTCAAGTGCGTCACCGACGTGGTAGAGAGCTCTGCCTCGGTGTACGTCGATCCGGACCGGGTGCAGGTGAGGGTCCCGACCGACATCGCGCTGCCGCCCGACGGGCTGAACATCCGCTGGCCGGATCCGTTCTTGGTGCAGGAGGAGCGCCTGCTGCACCACAAGCTCTACGCAGCGCTCGCCTACTGCCGCGCGAACGGTCTGAACCGTGTGGTCATCGACACCCCGCGGCCGCGGCTCGGAATCATCACCTCGGGCAAAGCCTACATGGACGTGCGCCAGGCGCTCGACGATCTCGGCATCGACGAGCGGCTCGCCGCCGAGATCGGCATCCGGCTCTACAAGTGCGGGATGATCTGGCCGCTCGAGAGCGAGGGCGTGCGCCGCTTCGCGCAGGGGCTCGAGGAGATCCTGGTGGTCGAGGAGAAGCGCCAGTTCCTCGAGTACCAACTCAAGGAGGAGCTGTACAACTTCCGCGAGGACGTGCGCCCGCGCGTCATCGGCAAGTTCGACGAGAAGGGCGAGTGGGCGCTGCCGCACGGCGAGTGGCTTCTGCCGGCCGCCTCGGAGCTCTCGCCCGCGGTGATCGCGCGCGCGATCGCCACGCGCATCGCGCGCTTCTATACCTCCGACCGCATCCGGGCGCGGCTCGCCTTCCTCGAAGCGAAGGAGAAGGCGCTCGCCAAGCCGCGCGTGACGACGCAGCGCATCCCGTACTTCTGCTCGGGATGCCCGCACAACACCTCGACGCGCGTGCCCGAGGGCAGCCGCGCCACCGCAGGCATCGGCTGCCACTTCATGGCAGTGTGGATGGACCGCAACACCGCGACCTTCAGCCATATGGGCGGCGAGGGTGTGGCATGGATCGGCCAGGCGCCGTTCACCGAGACGCGCCATATCTTCGCCAACCTCGGCGACGGCACCTACTACCACTCCGGCGTCCTCGCGATCCGCGCGGCGGTCGCGGCCAAGGCGCCGATCACCTACAAGATCCTCTATAACGACGCGGTGGCGATGACCGGCGGACAGAAGGTCGATGGCCCGCTCTCGGTGCCGGATATCGTGCGGCAGGTGGCCGCCGAGGGCGTCGAGCGGATCGTGGTCGTGACCGACCAGCCGGAGAAGTACCGCGGTGTCGCGCTCGCGCCCGCCGTGCCCGTGCACCACCGCGACGAGCTCGACGGCGTCCAGCGCGAGCTGCGCAAGTTCCCCGGAGTCTCGGTGCTCGTGTACGACCAGACCTGCGCGGCCGAGAAACGCCGGCGCCGCAAGCGCGGCACGTTTCCCGACCCGGCCGTGCGCGCGTTCATCAACGAGCTCGTGTGCGAAGGCTGCGGCGACTGCGGCGTGAAGTCGAACTGCGTCGCCGTCGAGCCGCTCGAGACCGAGTTCGGGCGCAAGCGCGTCATCAACCAGTCGGCCTGCAACAAGGACTTTTCCTGCGTACAGGGCTTCTGCCCGTCGTTCGTGACCGTCGAGGGCGCCCAGCCGCGGCGCGGCAAAGGCACTCGCGGGCGGCGTCGACGAGTGGCCGGCGCTGCCCGAACCGCGGCTGCCGGGGACCGACCGCCCGTACGGCGTGCTCGTAACCGGAGTAGGCGGCACCGGCGTGGTCACGATCGGGGCGCTGCTCGGCATGGCCGCGCACCTCGAGGGCAAGGGCGTGACCGTGCTCGACATGACGGGGCTTGCGCAGAAGAACGGCGCGGTCATGTCGCACATCCGCTTCGGCAACCGCCCGGAGGACATCCACGCCGTGCGCATCGCCGCCGGCGAGGCCGACCTCGTGCTCGGCTGCGACATGGTCGTGGCCGCCTCGCCGGAGGCGCTGGCGAAGATGCAGGCCGGGCGCACGCGGCTCGTCATCAACAGCGCCGCAGTGCCGACCGCGGACTTCACGCGCAATCCGGACTGGACGTTCCCGGGCGGAGACATGCAGGCCGAGCTCTGCGCCGCGGCGGGCGCCGGCGCCGCGGAATTCGTGGACGCGACGCGCCTCGCGACCGCGCTGATGGGCGATGCCATCGCGACCAACCTCTTCATGCTCGGCTACGCCTGGCAACAAGGGCTGGTGCCGGTGTCGGCCGCCGCGATCGAGCGCGCGATCGAGCTGAACGGCGTGGCGGTGGAGGCCAACCGCAAGGCGTTCCTGTGGGGCCGGCGCGCGGCCAACGATCCAGCGGCCGTCGCCAAGGTGGCGACGCCGGCGGAGGTCGTGCCGCTGTCGCAGCGGCTCGCGCGCGGGCTCGACGAGGTGATCGCGCGCCGCGCCGAGTTCCTGACCGACTACCAGGACGCTGCGTACGCCGAGCGCTACCGCAGGCTCGTCGAGCGCGTCCGCCGGGCCGAGGCCGACCGCATCGGCGCAACCAAGCTCGCCGAGACGGTCGCGCGCTGCTACTTCAAGCTGCTCGCCTACAAGGACGAGTACGAGGTGGCGCGCCTCTTCACCCGTCCCGAGTTCCGGCAGCGCCTGGAAGCGGCCTTCGAGGGCGACTTCCGGCTGCGCTTCCACCTCGCGCCGCCGCTCCTCGCCCGACCCGACCCGGTGACCGGCGAGCCGCGCAAGCGCGCGTACGGGCCTTGGGTGATGGGGGGTGTTCAAGGCGCTGGCGCGGCTCAAGGGTCTGCGCGGTACCGCGTTCGACGTGTTCGGCTACAGCGTCGAGCGCCGGCGCGAGCGCGAGCTCATCGCCGACTACGAACGCGCCGTCGAGACCCTGCTCGCGCGCCTCAACCGGGACACGCACGCGACCGCGGTCGCTATCGCGAACATTCCCGAGGAGATCCGCGGCTTTGGGCCGGTCAAGGCGCGGCACCTCGAGCGGGCGAAGGCGAAGGAGACCGAGCTCCTCGCGCAGCTCGAGGCGCCCGCGGCCGCGGCGCCGAAGCGGGCGGCCGCCTGAAGCGGGCCGGGGCGTGGGCGCGATCCCGGCCGGCCTCGAGCTGCGCGCGGCGACGCGCCCGTGTCACGCGCTCGCAGGGCCGCTCTACGAGAAGCGCGACGACGCACGCTACGCGATCGCGCTCGTGCTTGCCGAGAACCACGAGAACCGCCGCGGCGCCGCGCACGGCGGCGTGATCTGCACGCTGACCGACTTCGCGACGAGCCGGGCCGCGAGCCTTGCCGCCGGCGCACTGCACAAAGTCGTCGCGGTCATCCGACCGGTCGACTTCCCCGGCAACGGCGGCACCGGCGACTGGATCGAGCCGCGGCTCGGCGCAATGCGGCCCGGCAAGCGCGCCGCGTTCGCCGAGTGCTTCGTCGAGCGCGGCAGCGGGCGGATGACGCGCGCGAGCGGCACCATTCAGGTCCTGCGCGGCGACGAGTGAAGACCCCGCCGCGCGCAAGCCGGGCCGCCGGACCCGTGCGGGAGTCGGTACCGCCGTCGCAGCTGACGCGGCTCGATCTCGAGAACGATATCCTGCGCGAGGCGCTGCGCGCCGGCCCGCTCGCCGCGCAGGTGCTGTCGGCCGAGGCGCTCGAGGCGTCGCTGCAGGCCGCGCTCGCCTCGCCGCACCGGCAGGCGGATGTGTGGCTGTTCGCCTACGGGTCGCTCGTCTGGAACCCGGTGCTCGACTACGAGGAGCGGTGCGTCGTCACGGTGCACGGCTATCACCGCAGCTTCTGCCTGTGGTCGCGCGTGAACCGCGGCACGCCCGAGCAGCCGGGGCTGGTGCTCGGGCTGGACCGCGGCGGCCGCTGCACCGGGGTCGCCTACCGGATCCCCGGGGCCCTCGCCGAGCGCGAGCTGCGCCTGCTCTGGCGGCGCGAGATGCTGCTCGGCTCCTACACGCCGCGATGGGTCCACGCGACGCACGCAGACCGGGCGCTGCGCGCGCTCGCCTTCGTCGTGAACCGCGCGCGCTTCGGCTATGCCGGGCGGCTGCCCAACGAGCGCATCGTCGCAATCCTGCGCCGCGCGCACGGCCGCATCGGTAGCGGCCTCGACTACCTGCGCCAGACCGTCGACGGCCTCGCCGCGCACGGCATCCGCGATCCGAACCTGCTGCGGGTGGACGCTGCCATGCAGCGCGCGCTCGGCGAGGCAGAGCCCCGCGCCCAGCGCGCCGACCTGCGGCCGTAGCGGCGGCACGCGCGACTGCACCGGCAGCGCATCCATCACCTACCGGGAGTCGTGCCCGCGATGGGCCCCCGGCCCGCGCAGCGGGCGGTCCGCCGCGCAGCGCGTCGCCGGCCATCACTTCCGGCCAGCCCCGAGCGCGGCGGCACGGGCATGGTTCGGCAGCGCGCCGTGCTCCCCGCACGTCACGCCCGGACAGGCGAACAGCGCGCGACCGGTCTTGGCCGGACCGGCACGGTCTTCTTCGAGATCATCAGCAGCAAGGGCGACGAACACCCCGTCGAAGGCAAATCAGCCTGGCGCGCGTCGAATTGCGCGCGCTCGAGCACGCGCGGACCCGCGTGCCGTATCATCGCGGCTTTCGCGCCGCGCCATGATCCCGCCCAAACCGACGCCGGCACAGCACAGGGTCGGCATCGCGACGATGGTCCTGTGCACGCTCCTGTGGAGCATCGCAGGACTGCTCACGCGCGAGTCGTCGGTCGCCAACGGCTGGGAGTCGACGTTCTGGCGCTCGGCGTTCCTCGCCGCATTCATCATCGCGGTGCTCGTCGTGCGCCACCGCGCGGGCGCGCTCCGGCGCGTGGCCGCGATGGGCTGGCCCGGGCTCGTGTCGGGCGTCGCGTGGGCCGTGATGTTCACCTGCTTCATGCTCGCGCTCACGCGCACCACGGTCGCCAACACGCTCTTCATCATGGGTATCCTGCCGTTCTGTACCGCGGCTGCGGGCTGGCTGTTCCTGCGCGAGCGGGTGCCGCCGCGCACGTGGCTCGCGATGGCAGTCGCTGCGCTTGGCATCGGCGTGATGTTCGGCGACGCCCTCGGCACCGGCAATCTCGCGGGCAGCCTGATCGCGGCCGCGGTGCCGGTCGCCGCGGCGGCCAACTATGTCGCGGTGAAGCGCGGGCGCGGGCGCGTCGACTTCATCGCGGCGCTCGCGCTCGGCGGACTGCTCTCGATGCTCGTCACGTTGCCGCTCGCCTATCCGTTCAGCGCGCGCGGCACGGACCTCGCGCTGTTCGCCACGCTCGGCGTGCTCCAGCTGGGCGTCCCGGGCATCCTGTACGTGTCGATCGCCGTGCCGCGGCTCGCGGCGGCGGAGGTCGGGCTGCTGTCGCTGCTCGAGGTGATCTTCGGGCCGCTGTGGGTATGGCTCTCGCGCGGCGAGGCGCCGAGCGTCCTCGCGCTCGCCGGCGGCGCGCTCGTGATCGCCGCACTGGCGGTGAACGAGAGCATCGGGCTCGCGCTCGAGCGGCGGGCCGCGCGCCGCGCCGCCCGTCACGGCGCGCGCAGCGCCGCCGCGCCCTGAGTCGCCACCTTGACAACGGCTTCCGCGCGCCCCTAGGCTTCGTGCTCCCCGCGCGGCGGGCGCGCACCATCCGATGCTGAAGACCCACAAGCCTGCCGAGCTCGAGTACGCGGCCTCGCCCGACCAATCGGCCGCCGCGCCAGCGCATCACCCGGTGATCATCGTGGGTGCCGGCCCGGTCGGCCTCGCCGCGGCGATCGATCTTGCGGTCCGCGGCGTGAGGCCCGTGGTGCTCGACCAGGACTCGCGAGTGAGTGCCGGCTCGCGCGCGGTGAGCTACGCGAAGCGCACGCTGGAGATCCTCGACCGCCTGGGCTGCGGCGACGCGGTCGTCCGGCGCGGCGTCGCGTGGAGCCACGGCCGGGTCTTTCTGCGCGAGCGGCAGATCTTCAGCTTCAACCTCACCACCGACGAGGGCCATCGCCGTCCGCCGTTCGTCAACCTGCAGCAGTACCACCTGGAGGAGATCCTGATCGCGCGGGCGCGCGAACTGAAGCTCGTCGACCTGCGCTGGCAGCACTGCGTGCGAGGCGTAGAGGCGGCCGACGACCGCGCGACACTCACGGTCGAGACCCCGGACGGACCCTACCAGATGAGCTGCGATTGGCTGGTCGCGGCCGACGGCGCGCGCTCCACCGTGCGCTCGGCGCTCGATCTGCCGCTGCAGACGAGCGCGCCGGGCGACCGCTTCCTGACCGCCGACGTGGTGATGAAGGCCGAGTTCCCCTCCGAGCGCTGGTTCTGGTTCGACCCGCCGTTCCATCCGAACCGCTCGGTCCTGCTGCATCGGCAGGCCGACGACGTGTGGCGCATCGAGTTCCAGCTCGGACCGGAAGCCGACGCCGACGAGGAGCGGAAGCCCGAGAGCGTCATCGCGCGCGTGAAGGCGATGCTCGGCGACGAGCGCGAGTTCGAGCTCGAATCGGTCGAGGTGTACGCCTTCGGCTGCGGCCGCATGGATTCGTTCCGCCACGGCCGGATACTCTTCGCCGGCGACGCCGCCCACCGGGTCGCCCCGTTCGGCGCGCGCGGCGCGAACTCCGGCATCCAGGACGCCGACAACCTCGCCTGGAAGCTCGCCCTCGTGCTCGCCCGGCCGCGCGCCGGAGCGGTCGCTGGCCCCCCTCCCGCGCGCCGGAGGGTCTGATTGGCCCCCCCCCCGAGGAGCGCGTGTTCGCGGCCGACGAGAACATCCGCGCCTCGATGCGCGCGATCGAGTTCATCACGCCAGGCTCCGGCATGAGCCGCACGTTCCGCGACGCGACGCTTCAGCTCGCCGAGCAGTACGCCTTCGCGCGGCGCATCGTGAACAGCGGGCGGCTCTCCTTGCCCGCCGTGTACGCCGAGTCCGGCCTCAGCACACCCGACTCCGATCCGTTCGACGGCGATCTGGTCCCCGGCGCGCCGGCGAGCGACGCGCCGGTCGCCGCCGACAAGGGCGCGTCGTGGCTGCTGGAGCACCTCGGCGACGGGTTCACCGGGCTCTACTTCGCACATCGGACCACTTCGCCAGAGGAGTTCGAGGCGCTGCGACGCCTGGCGGCCGATGCGATCCCGGTGCGCGTCATCGTCGTCGCGCGGCCCGCGGAGGCGCGCCCGACGGTTCCCGACGGCTGCCCGGTGATCGAGGACCGCGCCGAGCTCCTCGCCAAGCGCTACGACGGCCGCCCCGGGACGTTCTATCTGATCCGTCCGGACCAGCACGTCGCCGCGCGCTGGCGGGCGCTCGCGGTGCCGCTGGTGCGTGAAGCGGTGGCGCTCGCGACCTGCAACGACTGAGCCGAGGAGTGCGCGCATGCGGTTGAACACCGACCCGAATCTCGACGCGCCGGACGACACCTACGCGGCGCTACTGGAGGCGCACCGCGACCTCGCGGACGAGCAGTCCGCGCTGCTGAACGCACGCCTGATCCTGCTGCTCGCGAACCATATCGGCAATGCCGAGGTGTTACGCCAGGCGATCGCGGTCGCGCGCAGCGGCGCTGCCCCGACCGCGCTGCCGACGGCACGAGTCGGAGTAGGAATGACCATTGCTGATCACCGCCTCCACGGATCCGGACGAGCGGCTTTCCCGCATCCGGCTCTTGCCTCAGGTGATGACGCCAAAGCGACGTAGAGGATAGGGATGGCACACGCGCGCAACGGGCAGCCAACGCCGGAGCAGGCGCCGCATGCGCTCCCAGCGCACCCGGCCGCGCTGGCTGCGCCGGCACAGCGCGCGATGCCAGAGTCGACCGACGTGGAACCGGAACAGATGCAGCGCCGGGCTGTTCATGGGAACCCCGTAATAGCGGAAGTGCCCATCGACGACCGCGCTCAACCATTGACCCTGCGCAGGGATGGGCGCATGCATGCGTCGCCGCAACTCGGCTTTCACCTCGCGCAGCTTCGCCTGCAGGCGCTTGCGCATCGTCTGCCGCAGCACCGTGAAGCGTCCATTGCTTCGTTTGGTCGCGCAGATATGCGTGAAGCCAAGGAAGTTGAACGTCTCGGGCTTCCCAAGCCCCTTGCGTGCACGGCGCTCGGCCGCATACGGGCCGAACTCCAGCAGCCGGGTCTTCTCCGGATGCAGCTCAAGCGCGAACTTGGCCAACCGCTCGGCCAGTGCCCCGCGGAACCGCTCGGCATCGGACTTCACCTGGAAGCCGAGCGCAATGTCGTCGGCGTATCGCACGACGATCATCTCGCCGCGCGCATGCGTTCGGCGCCACGCCCGCACCCACAGGTCGAACGCGTAGTGGAGGTAGATGTTGGCCAGGAGCGGCGATGCACTGCCCCCTGGGGCGTACCCACCTCCGTACGCATGCGCTTGCCATCCTCCAGCACGCCGGCGTTCAGCCACTTCTGGATGAGCCGCACGACGCGCCGATCCGCGATGCGGTGCTCGATGAACTTCACCAGCCACCCGTGATCGATCGAATCGAAGAAGCCACGGATGTCCACATCGAGTACCCAGTTCACCGGCCTCGTGAGCAGGCCCACGTACAACGCATCCAGGCAATTGTGCTGGCTGCGCCCGGGGCGAAACCCGTACGAGAAGCCGAGGAAGTCCGTCTCGTAGATGGCGTTCAGCACCTCGACGGCGGCCCGCTGGACGAGCTTGTCCTCCAGCGCCGTCACCCCAAGCGGGCGTTGCCCGCCGCCGTCTTTGGCGATGTACACCCGACGCACCGGCCTTGCCCGGTACGCGCCCCGCTGGAGCCGCTCCGAGAGGTCCTGAAGATGCTCCTCCAGTGCCTCGCCGTAGTGACGCCAGGTCTCGCCGTCCACACCCGGGGCGGCTTCCTTCTTCAAGCCGAAGTAGGCCGTGCGCAGCGTGTCGAGGCTGTAGACATGGTGCAGGAGCGCGGTGAACCGCATCGTCCTGTCCTTCTTTGCCGCTTGACGTACCCGCTCGAGTGCACTGCGCACGCCTTCCCGGCTTTGCATCCGGAGCGTGTTTTGCTCTGGCAGGTTCCCTTTGGCCAGACCCCTTCCCTCCATCCCTCCGCGGCCGGTCGCCCGGCCTTGTTCGGGGACTTCGTCGGTACTGCGGATCTGTCCGACTTCCCTTGTCCGTTCATCATCGGCGTACGTCGATCGACTTCCCGACACGGCCCGCTGTTCTGGGCGAACAAGGGATCTCCCGGCTCCCGCGCAAGGTGTTTCCGTACGTGCACGGGGTCTGTGACCGCGCAGGGTCCCGACGCATCTTGCGAGATCGATGCGCCGGATGTGGCCTTCCGCTTCTCCTTACAGCGTCGGCACCCCGGAGGAAGCTTCTTTCGCGGCTGAATACCCGGCCCGCACGTCCCCCTGTCAACGCTTCGACGCCGCCCTTGCGGGCGACTCCGCATGACTCGGGGCCGGTGTGGGTCGCTACACCTTCACCGTGTAACTCTTTCATTTACAACACCTCGCCGGTTTAGCCGGCGCACAAGGAGACCGCCGCATGACCACGAAGAGCGCTGACAAGGCCGCGAGCCCGCGCGGCGCGCACCGCCCCACGCTCGCCTACCTGCCCGGGTTCGGCAATCATTTCGCGACCGAGGCGCTGCCGGGCGCGCTGCCCGCCGGCCAGAACTCGCCGCAGCGCTGCCCATACGGGCTGTACGCCGAACAGCTCTCCGGGACGGCGTTCACCGCGCCGCGCGCGGCGAACCGCCGCACGTGGCTGTACCGCATCCGCCCCGGCGCGGTGCACCGGCCGTTCCGCCGCGTCGATGCGCGGCGCTTGTCGAACGAGTTTGGCGAAGTCGCCGCGACGCCGAACCCGCTGCGCTGGCACCCGTTCCCTGCCCCGTCGGCGCCGGCCGACTTCGTCGACGGCCTGACCACGATGGCGGGCAACGGCGGCCCCGACGCGCAGGCTGGCTGCGGCATCCACATGTACGCCGCCAACCGCGCGATGACCGACCGCTACTTCTACGACGCCGACGGCGAGCTCCTGATCGTGCCGCAGCAGGGACACCTGCGCATCGCCACCGAGCTCGGCGTGCTGGAGGTCGCGCCGCAGGAGATCGCCGTGGTGCCGCGCGGCGTGCGCTTCCGTGTCGAGCTGCCCGACGGCGCGGCGCGCGGCTACGTCTGCGAGAACTTCGGCAGCCCCTTCCGGCTGCCCGATCTCGGGCCGATCGGCGCGAACGGCCTGGCCAACCCGCGCGACTTCCTGACGCCGGTCGCCGCGTACGAGGACAAGGAGGGACGCTGCGAGCTCGTGGCGAAGTTCATGGGCGGCCTGTGGGCGGCCGAGATGGATCACTCGCCGCTCGACGTGGTCGCCTGGCACGGCAACCACGCGCCGTACAAGTACGACCTGCAGCTGTTCAACACCATCGGCTCGATCAGCTACGACCATCCCGACCCGTCGATCTTCCTGGTGCTGCAGTCGGTGAGCGACACCCCGGGCGTCGACAACATCGACTTCGTCATCTTCCCGCCGCGCTGGCTGGTGATGCAGCACACGTTCCGACCGCCGTGGTACCACCGCAACGTCGCCGCCGAGTTCATGGGGCTCGTTCACGGCGTGTACGACGCCAAGTCGGCGGGCTTCCTGCCGGGCGGCGCGAGCCTGCACAACTGCATGACCGGCCACGGGCCCGACGCGGAGACCTTCGAGCGTGCCGCGCGCGCCGATCTCTCCCGTCCCGACGTCATAGGCGACACCATGGCCTTCATGTTCGAGACGCGCCTCGCGCTGCGGCCGACGCGCTACGCGCTCGAGTGCGCCGAGTTGCAGGCCGACTATTTCGAGTGCTGGCAGGGGCTGAAGAAGCACTTCGATCCGTCGCGACCGTGAATCGCACGTCGTGATTCGCGCATCGTAGGAACGCGGCGCCGCCGCCGCGCGCCCGCGGCGAGCGCGCGTCGCGCACCGCGATCGGCGGATCACGAGGGTAGAATGCGGCCTTTTCGCCGGAGCGGCCGCCGATGAAGCTCGCCACGCTCAAGAACGACACCCGGGACGGCGCGCTCTGCGTCGTGTCGCGCGACCTGAAACTCGCCGAGATCGCGCAGGGCGTCGCGCCTACGCTGCAGGCGGCGCTCGACGACTGGGGCTATTGCGCGCCGCAGCTCGCCGAGCTGTACGACCAGTTGAACACGCGCCCGTCGGCGCGCGCGTTCGAGGTCGATTTCGCGCGTTTCAACTCGCCGCTGCCGCGCGCCTACCAGTGGGCCGACGGCTCGGCCTACGTCAACCACGTCGAGCTCGTGCGCAAGGCGCGCGGCGCCGAGATGCCGAGGTCGTTCTGGACCGATCCGCTCATGTACCAAGGCGGCTCGGACGCGTTCCTCGGCCCGCTTGACGACATCCCGGTCGAGTCCGAGGAGTGGGGCATCGATCTCGAGGGCGAGGTCGCGGTGATCGTGGACGATGTCCCGATGGGCGTGGCGGCGAAGAAGGCCGGCGCGCACATCCGCCTGCTGATGCTCGCGAACGACGTCAGCCTGCGCAACCTCATCCCGGCCGAGCTCGCCAAGGGCTTCGGCTTCTTCCAGTCCAAGCCCGCGAGCGCGTTCGCGCCGGTCGCGGTGACGCCCGACGAGCTCGGCGCGGCGTGGGACGGCGGCAAGGTCAGCCTGCCGCTCGTGGTGCACGTCAACGGCGCGCCGTTCGGCCGGCCGAGCGCCGGCCTCGACATGACCTTCGAGTTCCCGAAGCTCATCGCGCACGCCGCGCGGACGCGCGCGCTCGGCGCCGGCACGATCATCGGCTCGGGCACGGTCTCGAACCGCGGCGCGAGCAGCGGCTCGGCGTGCATCGCCGAGCGCCGCATGCTCGAGACGATCGAGTGTGGCGAAGCGAGGACGCCGTTCCTTAAGTTCGGCGATCGGGTGCGCATCGAGATGCTCGACGCCGAGGGCCGCTCGATCTTCGGCGCGATCGATCAGCAGGTCGTGCGTTACACGACGCCGCGCTAGCGGCCCGCGCCCCCGGCCCGCCGCGTCCGCGCAGATCGCCCCGCACGCCCGGCCCCGCATGCGCCTCGCGCCGACTCACCTCGGGGTCGCGGTGATGATCGGGCTCGGCTTCGCGCTGCTCCCGCTCTCGACCGATCTGTTCCTCGCCGGATTGCCGGGCATCCGGCGCCACTTCGAGGTGGGCGTCGCCGAGGCTCAGCTCACGCTGTCGGTGTTCATCGGCGCGTTCGCGTTCTCGCAGCTCGCGTATGGGCCGCTCTCGGACCGGTACGGTCGCCGCCCGGTGCTGCTCGCAGGGATCGGAATCTACTTCGCGGCGACCATCGCGTGCGCGAGCGCCCAGTCGATCGAGTGGCTGATCGCCGCACGCTTCTTCCAGGCGCTCGGCGCCTGCTCGGGCGCGGTGATCGGCCGCGCGATCATCCGCGACGCCTACGGCGCGGCCGGATCGGCGCGCATGCTCGGCTTCATCACCGCCGGCACCGCGCTCGCCCCGGTGTTCGGACCGATGATCGGCAGCGTGCTCACCGTCGCGTTCGGCTGGCGCGCGAACTTCGCCCTGCTCGCGGCCGCGAGCGCCGCGCTGTTCGGCGCGATCGCGCTGCGCCTGCCCGAGACCAATGCGCAGCGCGATCCGCAGGCTACCGGGCTGCGCCAGCTCGCGGCCAACTACCGCACGGTCGTCGCGCACCGGCGCTTCCTCGGCTATGCGCTGTGCGTCGCCTTCAGCTACGCCGCGATCTTCTGCTTCGTCTCCGGCGCCTCGTTCGTGCTGATCGAGGTGCTCGAGGTGCCGGCGAGCCGTTTCGGTTTCCTGTTCGGCGGCACCGTCGTGAGCTACATCGCCGCGAACATACTGATCGGAAAGCTGATCACCACGGCGGGCGTCGACCGCCTGCTGCGGTTCGGCACCGCCATCGCGGCGGCCGGCGGCCTCGCGATGGTCGCTCTGGCGCTCGCGCGCGTGCAGACGCTGCCGGCCGTGCTCGGACCGATGGCGGTGGTGCTCTTCGGTCTCGGCTTCGCCTTGCCCAGCTCGACCGCCGCCGCGGTCGGGCCGTTCGCCCGCATCGCCGGCACCGCCTCCGCGCTGGTCGGGTTCATACAGATGACGACGGGCGCGGTGGCCGGGGTCCTCGTCGGGCTCCTGCACGACGGGACCACCCTGCCGATGTCCGCCGGCGTCGCCGTGAGCGCAGCCGCGCTCTTCGCCGCGTTCCGCCTCGGTGGCGGTTCCAGAGGATCGACAGCGGCCCGCCGCGGCGGCGCTTCCGACACCGGCTAGCGCTCGAGCCGCTCGAGCAACCCGTTCCGCTCCCCGGCTTCGCGCGCGCGCCGGCACTGGGCGGCGGTCAGCGCGACTGCGCCGGGCGCGGTCTCGTCGCGCATCAGGTTCCCGGGCGCATCGGAGTGTTCGCCCGAGTCGGTGAGCACGTGGACGAGCTCGTGCGCCAGCACCACCGGCAGATCGCGCGCGCCGGCGACGATCCAGACCGAGTGCGCAAGCTCGCGCCGGTGCGCGCTGTTGGTGCGCCCGAACGCCTCTGCGTCGAAGGCCGGGGCGTGGCGCGTGCCGGCGACGAAGTACACCGCCGGCCGGACGAGCCGCGTGCGCCGAGCGAGCTCGCGCGACGCCGGAACGTCGAGCCAGCGGTAGCGCACCGGGCCGTCGAACTCGTAGAGCTCCGCGCGATCGGTGCGGATGCCGCATTGCGCCAGGATGCCGGTCGCCGCGCGCGTCGCCGCGAGGATGGCGTCGGGATCCCACCCGCTGCCGGCGAGCAGAGCCATCTCGAGCCGCATCCGGTGCGTCGGCGCGCCGCCGGCGGCGCCAGCGAGGTCGGCGCCGATCAGCGTCCAGGAGCGCACGAGCGCGAGCGGCGGTTCGCTGGTCGGCTGAGCGCGCGGCGCCAGCGCAGTGCCGGCGGCGATCGCCGCAATGCACGCGAACGCCGCCCGCTTGCCCCGCCGCGGCGCGCGCGCCAGGTTCGCAGCCGCTACACTTCTAGGTGGAGATTTCATGGTCCGAGCGCAGTCTACCGCGCTCGCCGCGGCGGGGAAGAACGCGCTGGGCGGACCGATCGCGCAGCGCGGCGAATCGTTCGCCGCCGCGCAGCGGATGAACCTGCCGGTCGCGCGTCGCGGGTAGATCGCGCCGCACTCGCCCGACACCAGGTCGACGTCGCCGCACGCTCAGCGGCCGGTCATGAAACGACGCGTCGACGCTCTGGATCACGTTGCACGACGTTGACTTCGGCGGATCCGATCGACAGAATGTGGCGCTGTCCGATCTCTGCCCCTCCGGGGATGACCAAGCCGCCGCAGATCAGCTTCAGCCATGTCGGCATCTTCGTGATCGATCCGGCGCGCATGGAGGCGTTCTACACGCGTCTCTTCGGATTCACGGTCACCGACCGGGGGCGGCTCGCGACGCCGCGCGGCGCGGTCGATCTGGTGTTCCTGTCGCGCGACCCGGGCGAGCACCATCAGCTCGTGCTCTGCAGCGGCCGGCCACCGGAGCTGCCGTTCAACGTGATCAACCAGCTCTCGTTCCGCGTCGGCAGCCTCGGCGAGCTGTGCAGCCTGTACCGGCAGCTCGCAACCGAGCCGGTGTCGGAGATCTCGCCCGTCACGCACGGCAACGCGGTCTCGGTGTACTTCCGCGATCCCGAGGGCAACCGGATCGAGCTCTTCGTCGACACGCCGTGGTACGTGACCCAGCCGCTGCGCGAGCCGATCGATCTGACGCTGCCCGAGGCCGAGATCCTGGCGACGGTCGAGGCGATGGCCCGCAAGCTGCCGGGCTTCAAGCCGCGTGCCGAGTGGCGCGCCGAGATGGCCCGGCGCATGGACGCCGCCTGAACGATCCGGCGCGAGCCTTGGCGCCTCAGGCATGTCGAGCCGGGAGCGCCAGTTCGCGGCGCCCGGCCCCTCAGCGACGCCGCACCGCGGTGCACGCCGGAGAGGATCCCCGAGCGCCCCGGCCGCGCGCGTCCGACCGGCTGCCGCGCCGCGCGCGCGCTCGTCGCCACCGGCGTGCCCTGCCGCGCGAGCGCGCGGCCGTGCCCAAAGTAGAATCCGCGGATGCATGGAGTCCGGGGCGCAGCGCCCACTGTGCGATGTGCGCGTCCGGGCAGGCGCGCGGCGCGCGCGCTCGGTTGTCTCCTACTGCTCGCAGCGGGCACCGCGCCGTGTGCCCCGGAGACCTTCACCTATCGCGTCGAGTTCGACGTGCCGGCGGAGCTCGCGTCCGCCGTCAAGCGCGGCGTGGAACTGCCGCGCTGGACCGGCTATCCCGGCATGGATGGCGAGCTGCTGCGCCAGCTCGCCGAGGAAGCGCGCCTCCAGGCGAAGGCGGCCGCCGATACCGAGGGATACTTCTCGGCGCGCGTGACCGCGACGGTCGAGGAAGCGCAAACCGGCAAGTGGGTCGTGCGCATCGGGGTCGAGCCCGGCGAGCGCACGCGGATCGCCCTGGTCGACCTGCGTTTCAGCGGCGCGCTGCTCGACGATGCGCGCGCCGCCGAGCGCATGCGCGAGATCCGCGCCGAGTGGACGCTGCCGCCGGGCGCGCCGTTCCGGCAGGAGGACTGGGCGCGCGCGAAGGCGGCGGCGGTGCAGCGGCTCGCGGCGCACAAGTACGCCTCGGCGCACATCGCGACGAGCGAGGCGCGCATCGATCCGGAGCGGCGGCAGGCCGCGCTCACGGTCGAGCTCGCGAGCGGGCCGGTGTTCCGTTACGGAAAGCTCGAGGTGCGCGGCGCGAGCCGCTACCCGGAGAAGGTCATCGAGCGGCTCAATCCGCTCGCGCCCGGCAAGGAGTACTCGGCGCAGGAGGTCGCGCTCTTCCGCCGCCAGCTGCTGGACCTCGGCCATTTCGCGACCGTCGAGGTGGCGATCGATCGGGATCCGGCGCGGGCGGCGGCGGCGGCGGTGCGCGTCGCGGTGATCGAGGGCCGCGCGAAGCGCATCGACGCGAGCGTCGGCTTCACGACCGACACCGGCGCCCGGTTCCGGCTCAATTACTCCGACGCGGATTTCCAGGACCGAGCCTGGCGTCTGCGCTCCGAGCTCAGCCTCGAGCAGCGCATCCAGACCCTGCGGGCGAGCGTCGACTCGCAGCCGCTCGCCGGCGGCTCCTGGAACACCCTGCTCGGGCGCTTGGAGCGCAAGGACGTCGAGGGCCAGTTCACCCAGGCGGCCGCGATCGGATTCGCGCGGAACTGGGGCCTCGAGCGCCTGCCGTCCGCGCTCTCCGTGTCCCTGCACAACGAGCGCCAGCGGATCGGCGTCCTTCCCGAGGACATCGCCTGGGCGACCTTCTTCAACTACCGTCACACCTTCCGTCATGCCGACGATATCGCGTCGCCGCGCCGCGGCGTCCAGGGCACGATCAACCTCGGCGGCGCCCCGGCGGGTGTGTCGAGCCGCGGCTTCCTGCGCGCCACCGCCAAGCTGTACGGTTTCGTGCCGGTGGGCCGCAACGGCGACCTCGCGGTACGCATCGAGGGCGGACACGTGCGCGCGAGCTCGCGCGCCGGGATTCCGACCGAATTCCTGTTCCGCACCGGCGGCGACCAGACGCTGCGCGGCTACGCGTTCGAGAGCATCGGCGTGCCGGTCGACGGCGCGATCGCCTCGGCGCGCTCGCTCGCGCTCGCCGGCATCGAGTACACGCACTGGTTCGGCGAACTTCTCGGCGGCGCGGTGTTCTACGATATCGGCGACGCGTTCGACACGCGCGACGCGTTCGATCTGAAGGCGGGCTACGGCGCGGGACTGCGCATCCGCAGCCCGATCGGTCCGTTCCGCGTCGACGTCGCCTACGGCGAAGCGACGAACGAGTTCCGCCTGCACTTCTCCGTTGGATTCAGCTTCTGATGACCGAGGCGCGCAAGCACCGATCGTGGCGGCGCCGGCTCGCACTCGTGGCGGCGGCCTGCGTCGCGCTCGCGGCCGTGCTCGCCGGCACCGCCGCCTGGATCGCATCGAGCGAGGCCGCGCTCGCCTGGGCGATCGAGCGGACCGTCGCCGCGAGCGGCGGCCGGCTCTCCGTCGAGGGCGTGCGCGGGACGCTGCTCACCCCGATCACCGCGGAACGCATTGTCTACGCCGATCCGTCGGTCCGGATCGAGGCGCGCGCGGTGCGGCTCGAGTGGTCGCCGATCCACCTGCTGCGCGAGCGCCTCGCGCTCGACCGGCTCGAGGCCGGGCACGTCGCGGTGCGGCTCGCCGCCCAAGGCGACGCCGGGGCGCCCGGAGCGCCCTCGGCGCTGCCCGCCGATCTCACGCCGCCGGTCGCGCTGCGCCTGCGCCGCGCGCGCCTCGGCACGATCGAGCTCGCGACGGGCGCGGACGGCGGCGCGCATCCGGGGGAGATGCGCATCGTGCTGCACGGCGTCCGGTTCGACTACGACGGCGATGCGCGCGCGCACCGCGTCGGTGGCCTCGCGCTCGAGTTCGAGGTGGGCACCGTGCGCGGCAGCCTGCGCGCCGATGCCGAGGTCGGTGCGCGCCGCCCGTATCCGCTCGCGGCCGCGCTCGAGCTCGCGCAGCCGCCGGCGCGCGGCGCGCGCGCGAAGCTCGCCGGCACGCTCGAGCGCACCACGCTCGACGCGACGGCGACGATCGACGGCGTGCCCCTCACGGCGACGGCCGTCGTGCAGCCCTTCGCGCCGCGCTGGCTCGAGGCGCTTGACGCGCGTGCGTGGGCGGTGAACCTCGCGGGGCTCGCGAGCGGCGCCCCGCGCACCGCCGTCGACGCCCGCCTCGCGCTGCGAAGCGATACGGAACGGAGGCTCGCGGGCACGGTCGAGGCCACGAACGCCGCAGCGGGGCCGCTCGATCGCGGTGTCGTCCCGGTGCAGTCGCTCGCTGCCGGGGTCACGATCGACCTGCGCACCGCACGGCTCGCCCCGCTCACCATCGCGCTCGCCGGCGGCGGGCGCCTCGCAGGCAGCGGCGAGCTCGCCGCCGGCAGCGTGCGGCTCGCGCTCGACGCGCAGGCGCTCAGCCTGCGCGCGCTCCAGTCGACGCTGATCGAGACCGCGCTCGCCGGGCGCATCGAGGCCACGCTCGGTCCGGACGGGCAGTCGCTCCGCGCGAGGCTCGCCCAGGCGCCGATCACCATCGCGGCCGACGTGCGCCGCACCGGCGACGAGCTCCGCTTCACCGACGTGCGGGCCGCGGCGAAGCGCGGCGAGCTGCGCGCGAGCGGCCGGCTGCGGCTCGGCGGCGCGATGCCGCTCGTCGCGGAGGCGCGCTTCGCGCGGTTCGATCCGGCCGAGTGGGGCGACTATCCGGTTGCGACGCTGAACGGCGACCTCGAGGTGCAAGCCGAGCTCGCCGCGCGGACGGGCACGCTGCGGTTCACGCTCGCGGACAGCAGCTTGCGCGGCGTCCCGCTCTCGGGACGCGGCGCGATCGAGGCCGCCGCGCACGGCGCGGCGCCGCGCATCGCCTCGGCGCAAGCCGAGCTCGTCCTCGGCGCCAATCGCGCGAGCGCGCGGGGCGCGTTCGGCGCACCCGGCGACGAGCTCCGGCTCGCGCTCGCCGCGCCGCGCGCGGCCGAGCTCGATGCGCGGCTGCGCGGACGCGTCGACGCCCAGGCGCGCATCATGGGCGGCTGGGAAGCGCCGCGCGTCGCGTTCACCGCGAGCGCAGTGGACCTCGGGATCGGGCGGCGCATCGCGCTCGGCGCGCTCGGCGCCTCGGGCGAGCTCGGCTGGTCCTCCGGCGCGCCGCTCGAGATCGATGCGACCGCGGCGAATGCCGCCGCCGGCGCAATCGAGGCGGAGCGCCTCGAGCTCCACGCGCGCGGCACCCGCGAGCAGCACGCCGTCGACCTCCGGGCGGCGGGCGTGCAGCTCGATCTCGCGCTGCGGGTGGTGGGCGGCTGGCGCGCGGAGCGCGGGTGGTCGGGCAGCATCGCGCGCTTCGAGTCGGGCTTCGGGAACGGCGGCGCCGGGCGCATCGCGCTCGACGGATCCGTCCCGCTCGAGCTCGGCCCCGCGCGCGTGCGCGTGGGCGCGTTCGCGGCGCGCGTCGGCGGCGGACGGCTCGCGGCCGGAGAGACGCGCTGGGTTCCCGGGAATCTCACGACGAGCGGCGAGTTCAGCGGCCTGCCGGTGTCGCCGATCCTCGCCTTCGCCGGCCTCGACGATGCCGTGAGCGCGACGCTCACGCTGAGCGGCGGCTGGCAGCTCGCCGCGACGCCGCGGCTGAACGGACGCATCCGGCTTGCGCGCGACGCCGGCGATCTCCTGTTCCGCACCGATCCTGCGGTGCCGCTCGGCCTCGGCGCGCTGCGGCTCGACGCGGAGCTCGTCGAGGAACGCGCGACCGGCACGCTCGTCGCGCGCGGCACCGGCCTCGAGCTGCGCGCCGAGGCCCGGGCGACGCCGATCGGAGACGGCGCCGACGCGGGGCTCGGGCGCGATTCGCCGCTCGCGCTCGAGGCCCGGCTCGAAGCGCCGTCGCTGAAACCGTTCGCGGCGTTGTTCGCGCTCCCGGCGAGCCTCGCGGGCTGGGTACAGGCCGACGTCGCCGCGACCGGCACGATCGGCGCGCCAACGTGGCGCGGCACCCTCGAGGCGCGTGACGTCGTCATCCAGTCGCCGCCGTACGGCATCGACTGGCAGGAAGGGCGGCTGCGCGTGGAGCTTGCCGGGCGCGCGGTGCGCGTGACCGAGCTCGCGCTCCACGCCGGCGGCGGACGCTTCACGGCCGACGGCGTCCTGGAGCAGTCCGGTGAGGCGACCGCCGGCCGCGTGAGGTGGCGGGCCGAGCGGTTTGCCGCGCTCAATCGCCCGGATCGCAACCTGACCGTGTCGGGCGACGGAACGGTCGGGCTGGACGCCGGGCGGCTCACGCTGCGCGGCGCGCTGCGCGCCGATTCCGGACACTTCGAGATCGATCCGCGCACCACGGCCGCGCTCGGCGAGGACGTCGTCGTTCTCGACCGCAAGGAGAAGAGCGCGCAGCGCGCCGGCGCGCACCGGCTGCCGCTGGTGGTCGACTTCGACCTCGATCTCGGTAAGGACCTCTTTGTGCGCGGTGCCGGACTCGATGCGCAGCTCGAGGGTGCGCTAAGCGTCACGAGCCTGCCCACCGGGCAGATCGTCGCGCACGGCACGGTGCAGACCCGTCGCGGCGTCTTCCACGCGTACGGGCAGAAGCTCGACATCGAGCGCGGCCGGCTGCTGTTCGACGGGCCGGTCGAGAACCCCGGCCTCGACGTCGCAGCGTGGCGGCGCAACCAGGCCGTCGAAGCCGGCGTCGAGGTCAAGGGTCCGCTGCGCACACCGCTCGTCCGGGTGGTCTCGAATCCGCCGGTGCCCGAGAGCGAGCAGCTCGCCTGGCTGGTGCTCGGCCGGCCGGCCGAGTCGGGCGCGCAGACCGACTACGCGGCGCTGCAGGTCGCGGCTGCCGCTCTGCTCGGCGCGCGGGGGAGCGCGCCGCAACGCTCCGTGGCCCAGGCGGTCGGACTGGACGAGATCGGTTTCCGCGCCGACGGCACGTCGGGCAGCCAGGCGGTCACGCTCGGCAAGCGGCTGAGCGAACGGCTGTACGTCACCTACGAGCAGTCCGTCGACGCGGCGCTCGCGGTGCTGCGTCTCGAGTTTGCGCTCACGCGGCGGTTCGCATTGCGCGCCGAGACCGGCACCCGCAGCGGGATGGACGTCTTCTACCGCTACTCCTTCGACTGACGCGGGCCGCGGATTTGATGTGCGCTAAATTCCCGGCGGACGCATCGCCGGCGCGAATGGCGCGATCAGTTTTCTCGAGCGTCGCGGCCGGGCGATGCGGCTAGCATTGCAGCTCCACCGTCACGCAGCAGGAGTGAGGTCATGCGCTCGTTCGTCACTTTCACGGTGCTCGCCGGATTCGCTTGCGCCGCGGTCGCGCAGGGCAACGTCGTCGAGGCCTACACCGCGGAGGCACGCGCCGCCGCGGGCAGCATGATGGCCGCGCTCGCCGGGGAGCTGAAGAAGGAGATCGCGAGCGGCGGGCCGGCCAGCGCCATCGGCGTCTGCAAGGGGCTTGCGCCGCGCATCGCGGCGGACATCTCGCACCAGCACGCCTGGAAGGTGAGCCGCGTGAGCCTGAAGCCGCGCAACCCGGTGCTCGGTCCGGCCGACGCGTGGGAACAGCAGGCGCTGATCGAGTTCGACCGGCAGGCGGCAGCGGGGGCGAAGCCCGAGGCGCTCGAGCGCGCCGAGATCGTCGAGGAGCCGCAGGGACGCTACTTCCGCTACGCAAAGGCGCTGCCGGTGCAGTCGCTCTGCCTGAACTGCCACGGTACGCCGGACAAGATCGCGCCGGGCGTGAAGGACAAGCTCGCCGCCGAGTATCCGAACGACCGCGCGACCGGCTACGCACCCGGCCAGATCCGCGGCGCGATCTCGATCAAGCGGCCGCTGTAGGAAACCCCGGCGCGAGCGGTCTTGGCGAAGGATTGCCGCCCCCGAGCACGCTCACCGGGGGCGACCCAGCACGTCCGAGCTTGCGGGGGACCGGGTACCCGCTTGCGCGGCAATGACCGTGCGCGGAATCGCGCCCGGCGCGCCGCTCAGGCGTACTCGCGGATGAAGTTGCGCACGCGCGGCGCGATCAGCTCGCGCCACTTGCGGCCGCTGAAGATGCCGTAGTGCCCGACGCCGGGCGCGAGGTAATGCGCGCTGCGGTGCGCCGGGATGCCGGTGCACAGCGCGTGCGCCGCCTCGGTCTGCCCGGCACCCGAGATATCGTCGAGCTCGCCCTCGACGGTGAGCAGCGCCGTGCGCGAGATCGCCGCCGGCCGCACCGGCTCGCCGCGCACCCGCCAGCGCCCCTCCGGAACGTCGAAGCGCTGGAACACCGTGGCGATCGTGTCCAGGTAGTACTCGGCCGGCATGTCGAGCACCGCGTTGTACTCGTCGTAGAACCGGCGGTGCGCCGCGGCGCTGTCGCCGTCGCCCTCGATCAGGTGGTTGTAGTAGTCCCAGTGGGCGTCGGCGTGGCGCGTCGCGTTCATCGCGACGAAGCCGAGCCATTGCAGGAAGCCCGGATAGACCCGGCGCATGAAGCCCGGGTACTTCACTGGCACCCGCTGGATCAGCGCGCGCTCGAACCACGCGAGCGGCTTCTTGGCGGCCAGGCCGTTCACCGCGGTCGGGCTACGACGCGCGTCGATCGGTCCGCCCATCATCGTCATGGTCCGCGGCGCCGCCGCTTCGCCCGCGGCGGCCATCAGCGCGACTGCCCCGAGCACCGGCACGGTCGGCTGACAGACCGCGATGACGTGCATGTCGGGGCCGAGGTAGCGCATGAACTCGCGCACGTAGTCGACGTAGTCGTCGAGATGGAACGCACCCTCCGCGAGCGGCACCATCTTGGCGTCGACCCAGTCGGTGACGTAAACGTCGTGCTCGGGCAGCAGCGCGCGCACGGTGTCGCGCAACAGCGTCGCGAAGTGGCCCGAAAGTGGCGCCACCACCAGCACCTTGGGATCGCGGCGCTGTGCGGCGCGCTCGAAGTGCAGCAACCGGCAGAACGGCTTGCCGATCGCGACGCGCTCGGTCACCGCCACCTCGACGCCCTCGACCGCCGTGCGGTGCAGTCCGAATTGCGGCTTCTCGTAGCGGCGCGTGAGGCGCTGCACCAGGTCGGCCGAGGCCGCTAGGCGCTCGGAGGCCGGCAGGTAGGAAAGTGGGCTGAACGGATGGGTGAACAGCTCGCGGTTCAGGTGCGCGAGCGCGTGCCACGGTGCGAGCATCGCGTGCTGCAGCTCGTGCAGCTCGTACAGCATTCGTCCCTCCCGCTGCGGCTTTTAACCTTATGGTTAACTTATATCAGGTTTCGCCGGCGGATGCTGCGCGCGCAGCGCGCGACGCACGTAGAGGTTGTTCGCCGCCAGCGCGCCGATCACCAGCGCCGCCCCGGCGATCTCGGTTCCGTCGAACCGGTGGCCCTGCGCGATGCGGATCGCGAACGTGACGACCGGAATCAGATTGCCGAGCAGCACTGCGTTGAGCGGCCCGAGCGCGCGAATCCCGGCGTTCCAGCACAGCACGCCGACGAGCGCGCTGAGGAAGGTAAGGAACGCGATCTGCCAGCCCACCGCCGCCAGCGTCGCGGCGCGCGGTACGCCGACGACGCCGAGCCCGGTCGCCGCGATCGCGACGAGCGCGATGGCGAAGCTCGCCGGCAGGCAGGTGAGCGCGGTGTAGCGCAGCGGGCTCCAACCGGCGAACTTGACCACGCCGAGCACGTAGACCACCCAGCTCGCCGAGCCGAGCAGCACCAGCGCGTCGCCCCAGAGCGAGCCGGCGGCGAGCGCGGCGGCAGGATCGCCCTTCGTGACCACCAGCACGACGCCGGCGAAAGCGAGCGCGACGCAGCCGAGGGTGAAGCGCGCCGGCCGCGCGCCGCGCCACGCCCAGTGGGCGAGCGCGGTGAGCGGCGCCTGCAGCGCGGTGATGATCGCCGCGTGCTCGGGCGCCGTGTACTGCATGCCGGCGAACGTGAACAGGTTGTAGCCCGCGAACCCGAAGCAGCCGAGCGTCGCGGCAAGGGCGAGGCGGCCGTCATAGGCGAGGGCGCGGCGCCCTCGACCGCCCACAGGATCGCCACGAAGCAGGGGGCAACCGCCGCGTAGCGCAGCGCGGTGAGCCAGTACGGATCGACCAGCGTCACCGCGTCCTTGGCGATCGGGAACGTCGCGCCCCACACCAACACCGAGACGCCGAGCAGGGCCGTGCCGCGGAGCGCGCGGTCTGGGCTCATGGGCGATGGGTCACGGGGGACCGGTGACGGGCGCCGCCAGCGCCGCGCGAGTCACGCACCGCTCGTCACCACTCACCCTTCACCATTCGCCCTTCATGCCCTCCACCCATCATCGGTCACGCCGCGCGCTTGCCCTTCGCGATCTCTTCTTCGCGCAGCGCGCGGCGCAGGATCTTGCCGACGTTGGTCTTCGGCAACTCGTCGCGGAACTCGATGAAGCGCGGCCGCTTGTAGCCGGTCAGGTGCTGCTCGCAGTGCTTGCGCACGTCGGCTTCGGTGAGCGCCGGGTCCTTCTTGACGACGAAGAGCTTGACCACTTCGCCGGACTTCTCGTCTGGCACGCCGATCACCGCGCACTCGAGCACGCGCGGATGCATGGCGACCACGTTCTCGACCTCGTTCGGATAGACGTTGAAGCCGGACACGAGCACCATGTCCTTCTTGCGGTCCACGATGCGCACGTACCCCTTCTCGTCCATGTAGCCGATGTCGCCGGTGGCGAAGAAGCCCTCGGCGTCGATCGACTTCGCGGTGTCCTCGGGGCGCTGCCAGTAGCCTTTCATCACCTGCGGCCCGCGGATGCAGATCTCGCCCACCTCGCCGAGCGGCCGCAGGCTGCCGTCGTCGCCCTTGATTGCGATCTCGGTCGAGGGCACCGGCAGTCCGATCGAGCCGTTCCACTCGGGCAGATCGAGCGGGTTGGCGGTCGCGACCGGTGAGGTCTCGGTGAGACCGTAGCCCTCGACCAGCACCTTGCCGGTGACCTTCTTCCAGCGCTCGGCGACCGCCTGCTGCACCGCCATGCCGCCGCCGATGGCGAACCGCAGGTGCGAGAAATCGAGTTTGGCGAAGTCCGGGTTGTTGAGCAGGCCGTTGAAGAGCGTGTTGACTCCGGTGATGGCGTTGAACTTGTGCTTGGCGAGCTCCTTTACGAAGCCGGGGATGTCGCGCGGATTGGTGATCAGCACGTTGCAGCCGCCGAGCTTCATGAAGGTCAGGCAGTTCGCGGTCAGCGCGAAGATGTGATAGAGCGGCAGCGGCGCGATGACGACGATGCTCTCCTCGCCCAGATAAGGCTTGAACCAGGCCGACACCTGCTCCAGGTTGGCGATGATGTTCCGGTGCAGCAGCATCGCGCCCTTCGCGACCCCGGTCGTGCCTCCGGTGTACTGCAGGAACGCGATATCGTCCGGCCCGATCTCCGCCGGCTTCAGCTCGTGCTGCGCGCCCTGCCCGAGCGCCACGTTGAATCGGATCGCGGAGGGAAGCGAATACGCGGGCACCATCTTCTTCACGTGCCGCACCACGAAATTGACGATGGCGCCCTTCAAGCCGAGCATGTCGCCGAGCGCGGCCAGCACGACGTGCCTGACCGGCGTGCTCGCCAGCACCTGCTCGAGCGTGGCGGCGAAGTTCTCGAGGATGACGATCGCCTCGGCGCCCGAGTCCCTGAGCTGGTGCTCCAGCTCGCGCGGCGTGTAGAGCGGGTTGACGTTCACGACGGTGTAGCCGGCGCGCAGCGCGCCGAAGATGCAGATCGGATACTGCAGCACGTTCGGCATCATGATCGCGACGCGTGCGCCGCGCGCGAGTCCCCTGCGCCTGAAGCCAGGCGCCGAAATCGCGCGCGTACTTGTCGAGCTCGCCGAAGGTAATCGTGTGGCCCATGTTGTGATAGGCGGGCTTGCCGGCGTACTTGCGCACGCTCTCTTCGAAGACCTGGGCGACCGACCGGTAGCTGTCCGCGCGGATGTCGGCGGGCACGCCCTTCGGATAGCTCTTCAGCCAGACTCGCTCCATTGCCGCATCCTCCTTGAGTAAGCGGCGCCGCCCTCGCGCCGCAAGCCGATTCTACCCGCGTCGGTGCGACGGCCTAGCGGCGCGCCGCGGGTAGGCGGTACCGTTGGAAGAAGCGCCAGATCTCGGCGTTGGCGTCGATCACGTCGGTTCCCGGGCCGAGCAGCCGCGGCAGGTAGTTGCGCTCGCCGCCGGGCCAGACGTGCCCGGCGCCGGAGAGCTTCCAGAGTGCGATTTCCACCTCGTCGCGGCATCCCCGGTAGACGAGGAGCGTGGCGGTGTGCGAGGCGCGGTCCGCGGCGCCCTGGCGCCGGTCGCTGACCGCGGGCGGCGCGTGGCACCCGGCGTACGCCGCCCATTCCGCCAGCGACGCCTCGACCGGCCGGTGGGGGATGCGCACGTTCGTGAAAGGGAACGGCGGCCCGAGGCCGCCGTCGTAGAGCGCCCGCGGGTCGTCCACGCTGTGGATGTGCAGGATCGGCATCGGGCGCGCGGCTCGGAATGTCGGCATCGCGCTCGCGCCGGCGACCGGCGCGATGGCCGCGATCCGATCGGAAAGCTCGGCCGCCAGGCGGTAGCTCATCATCGCGCCGTTCGAGAGGCCGGTCGCGTACACGCGCGAGGCGTCCACCGGATAGCGCGCCGCCAGCTCGTCCAGCAGCGCGCGCACGAAGCCCACGTCGTCGGTGCCCTGCTCGGCGGCGGCGCCGCAGCAGGCGCCGGCATTCCACGTGAGCAGGCTGTCGCGCAGCACGCCGGTGCCGTTCGGGTAGGCGACGATGAAACCCGCACGGTCGGCGAGCGCGTCCATTCCGGCGTAGCGCTGCTGGGCGAGCGCATTGCCGCCGCCGCCGTGGAAGTTGAGCACCACCGGCAGCGGCCGGCGCTCGGCGACCTGCGGCGGATAGTGCACGAGTGCCGTGCGCTTCATGCCGTCGTGGCGGACGGTGACGCTCACCGTCGCGCCGGTGGCGGCCTCCGACGCCGGCGCGGCGCACGCGAGCGCGAGGCCGAGCAGCAGCGCCCCGAGCGCGGGAGGCCCGATCGCGGTGGCAAGCGGCGCGCCGCGCTCCATGCGCCGGAGTTTGCCTGAGCGGACGGCACGCCTCAACTACCCGCGGCGTCCGCGGCGTGGGGGATCGTGCGCGCCAGCGCGACGGCGGCGCGGCGCAGGCCCGCGCGGGCGCGTGCGCCCGGCGCTGCGGCTTCGCTCACGCACGTGCGCGCCAGCGCAGCACGAGCGGCGCGAGCAGGCCGCCGATGCCGAGGCTGATGTAGGCAGCGCCCCAGGCAGCCGCGGGCGCGCCGCCGGCGGCCGCATCGTACACGGCGCCGAACGCGAGCGGCGCGATGAACCCGGCGCCGAACCCGAGCGTCGAGTGCAGCGCCATGGCGGCGCCGCGGTGTGCCGGATCGGCCGCCTCGACGAGCCCGGCGGTGAGCGCGGACGAGTCGCTCATGACGAGGATCATGTGCAGCGCGACGAGCATGGCCAGCGCGTACCACGGCAGCCCGAGCAGGAACCCGAGCACGCAGGTAAGCGCACCCGAGGCGCTCATCGCCACGCGGATGACGCGCTCGCGGCCCGAGCGCATGGCGAGCTCGTTGCCGAGGATGCTCGCCGCGGGCGAGATCGCGTTCGCCACCGCCGTGATCGCGATCGGCCCTAGCAGCCACCCGCCGCCGCTCGAGCGCTCGGCGCTCGTCAGGAACGCCACCACCCACGAGCGCGTCCCGAAGAGCTCCCAGCAGTGCACCGCGTAGCCGAGCGCGAAAACCATCGCCGCGCGGTTGCGCAGGACCGGCCGGAAGTCGAGCAGCCTCGCGCTCGCCACCCCGCGCGCGGGCCGGCGCGGCGGCAGCAGCCGCGCGACGATGGCCCCCGCGAGGGGCGGTCCGAGCGCGGCGGCGAGGAACGCGGCGCGCCAGCCGGCGCGCGCCGCCACCTCACCCGCGAGCAGCACCGAGCCCGCCATGCCGACGCCGAAGATCGCCGTGTAGAAGGCGATGCCGCGGCTCTGCGCGCGGCCAGCGGTGTTGTCGGTGAGCGCGCGCAAGCCCGGCATGTACGTGCCGGCGACCCCGGCGCCGACGAGCAGCTGGAACGCCCCGCCGCTCGCCGCGCCCTGCGCGAACAGGCCGAAGCCGGCCGAGCCGGCCGCCGCCGCCAGCGTCGAGGCGAAGTAGATGCGCCGCGCGTCGATGCGGTCGGTGAGGGTGGTCAGCACCGGCACCGCGACCATGTAGCCGGCGAAGAACAGCCCCGAGAGTAGCCCCGCCTCCGCCCCGCTCATGCCCCACTCGGCCTGAAGGTCCGGGAGCAGCGCCGGATACGTCGAGAAACCGGCGAGGCTCACCACGTGGGCGACGCACATCCATGCGATGACCCGCCGCGCGGGCGGATGACCGACGCTCATCGAGGCGCGTGGCTGGTCACGGGAGATCGGTGGACGATGCTGGGTGATGGCCGGAAGACCCTCGCCGGGCGCATGTTCGCGCGCCGAGGAGACGGCCCTTCACCGCCGGACGCCGCGATCATCGCCTGTGACCGGCTCCGCCACTGCCGCTCAGCGGTGCTTCCACGCCGGCTTGCGCTTCTCCACGAACGCGCGCATCCCCTCCTTCTGGTCCTCGGTGGCGAAGAGCGAGTGGAACATTCGCCGCTCGAACAACACGCCCTCGGCGAGCGGCGCCTCGTAGGCGCGGTTGATGGCCTCCTTGGCGGCCATCACCGAGGGCAGCGACATCTCGCCGATCGTCGCCGCGCATGCGAGCGCCTCGTCGAGCAGCTTGTCGGCGGCGACGACGCGCGAGACGAGCCCGGCGCGCTCGCCCTCCGCCGCGTCCATCATGCGGGCCGTGAGACAGAGGTCCATCGCCTTCGCCTTGCCCACCGCGCGCGGCAGGCGCTGGGTGCCGCCGGCGCCGGGGATGACGCCGAGCCTGATCTCGGGCTGGCCGAACTTCGCCGTGTCCGCGGCGATCAGGATGTCGCACGCCATCGCGAGCTCGCAGCCGCCGCCGAGGGCGTAGCCCGCCACCGCCGCGATCACCGGTTTGCGCACCTTGCGCACGGCCTCCCAGTTGCGCGTGATGTACTCGGTCTTGTAGACCTCCATGTAGCCCCAGTCCTTCATCGCGCCGATGTCGGCGCCGGCGGCGAAGGCCTTGTCGCTGCCGGTGATCACGATCGCGCCGACGCCGTCGTCGGCATCGAACGCCAAGAGCGCCGCCCCGAGCTCGTCCATCAGCGCGTCGTTTAGCGCGTTCAGCGCCTTCGGCCGGTTCAGCGTGATCAGGCCGACCCGGCCGCGCATCTCGACGCTGATGTTCTCGTATGCCATGTTTCCCCCCGGGAAGTCGTCAGCCGGCAGTCGGCCGTCGGCAGCAGTCGGTGCTGCGCGATCGCGATCCTGCCGCCCACTGTCCACTGTCAACTCGCAGCGGCCGGCCGCCGCGCTAGCGCAGCGACTGGACGATCTGCCGCCCCGCCTGCGCGAGCAGCAGCGCGTCGATACCCACCGCGACCAGCGTGAACCCCTTCTGCAGGTACTGCTTCGCCGCCGCCGCGCTGCCGACGTAGATGCCGAGCGGCATCCGCGCGCGCTCGCACGCGAGGCGCACGCCCTCGATCGCCGCCAGTACGTCGATGTGCTCCACCTCGCCCATCCGATCCATGCTGCCCGACAGGTCGTACGGCCCGACGAAGACCGCGTCGACGCCCGGCACCGCGACGATCGCGTCGATGTTCTCGATCGCGCTGATGTGCTCGACCTGAACGATCACCGTGGTGGTCTCGTTCGCGCGCGCGACGTACGCCTGGAACGCCGCGCCGTAGCCTTGCGCGCGCACGATCCCGACCCCGCGCGTGCCCTGCGGCGGATACTTGCAGAACGAGACGACCGCGCGCGCCTGCTGCGCGCTCGTCACCATCGGCACCACGACCCCGGCCGCGCCGATGTCGAGCGCCTTCTTGAGCGTCGCCTCGTGGCCGTCGGGCACGCGCACCACGCACGGCACGCGGGCGGCCTGCAGCAGCGACTGCGCGGCGAGGAAGTCGAGCGGCGCGTGCTCGCAATCCACGAACAGCCAGTCGAAGCCCGCGGCCGACAGGAGCTCGGGCACCTCGAGTGCGGGCAGCGTGACGACCGTGCCGAGCAGGGTCTCGCCGCGGCGCAGACGGGTCGCGAAGTCCGTCGTCATGCGCCGCCCGTCTCGCGCGCGAGCGCGGACTTGTATTCGGAGAGCGGCATGACGTTCTGCGACGGCAGCCGCCGGCGGTCCGCCTCGACCGCGCTGAGCGCGACGGCCTCGCGCATGCCGGCGCGACAACGCTCGGTGAGCTCCTGGTACAGGCGCGTGGCGTTGCGCTTCCACACGAGCTCGGCCTCGGTCAGCTCGCGCTTCACCCGCGCCGGGATGCCCGCCACCAGCGTGCGCGGCGGCACGACCGTCTCGGCCTTCACGAACGCAAGCGCGGCGACGATCGCCGAGTCGCCGATCACTGCATTGTCGTTTACCACCGCATTGATGCCGACCATCGCGTTACGCGCGACCGTCGCACCGTGAATGACCGCGCCGTGCCCGATGTGCCCGTCCTCCTCGATCACGGTGTCCCTGTCCGGGAAGCCGTGCACGATGCAGCAGTCCTGGACGTTCGCGCCGCGCCCGATCACGAGCCGGCCGAAATCGCCGCGCAGGCTGGCCGAGGGACCGACGTAGGCGCCGGGGCCGACGATCACGTCGCCGATCAGCACTGCCGAGGGATGCACGAACGCGGTAGGATCCACTACCGGCGTGATCCCGTCGATCGAATAGACCTTCAGCATGGGGTGTCCATCGTGCGGCAACGATGCAGCGTGAGAATCCGGACCTGCGCCCCGCGGCGCCCCCGGCGCGCTCGCGCGGCGCCGGTCCGTGGATTCTAGCGCATGCCGTCCGCCCGCCTTCGCCGCTCGATCCAGCTCGCCGCCGCCGCACTCGCGATGAGCGAGGCCGCGGCATTCGACCTGCAGGGCCACCGCGGCGCGCGCGGTCTCGCGCCGGAGAACACGCTGCCGGCGTTCGCGCGCGCGCTCGCGATCGGCGTGACGACGCTCGAGCTCGACTGCGGCGTGACGCGCGACGGCGCGCTGGTGGTCTCGCACGATCGACGGCTGAACCCCGACATCACCCGCGGGCCGGGAGGCGCGTGGCTGGACGGTCCCGGACCGATGATCCATGCGCTCGACTACGCCGAGCTCGCGCGCTATGACGTCGGCCGCATCCGCCCCGGGTCCGAGTATGCGAAACGGTTCCCGGATCAAACCCCGGTCGACGGCACGCGCATCCCGCGGCTCGCCGACGTGTTCGCGCTCGTCGCGCGGGCGCGAAACGCGACGGTGCGGTTCAACATCGAGACCAAGATCGATCCGACCCGGCCGGAGGAGACGCTCGCTCCGGACGAATTCGCGCGCGCGCTGGTGCGCGAGGTGCGCGCGGGCGGCATGGCGCGGCGCACGACGATCCAGTCGTTCGACTGGCGCACGCTGCGCGTGGTGCAGGCCGAGGCGCCCGAGATCGCCACCGTGTACCTGAGCGCCGCGGACACGATCGGCTCCGGCGACCGGGCCTCGCCGTGGACCGCCGGTCTGCGGCCGCGCGATTACGCCTCGGTACCGGCGATGGTGAAGGCAGCCGGCGGCGCCATCTGGTCGCCCGCCCACGCCGAGGTCACGCCGGCGCTCGTACTTGAGGCACATCGGCTCGGCCTGGCGGTGATCCCGTGGACCGCGAACGCGCCAGCCGAGCTCGAGCGCCTGCTCGACCTCGGTGTCGACGGCATCATCACCGACTACCCCGACCGGCTACGCGCCGCGCTCGCCGCCCGCAGGCGCGCGCTGCCGACGCCAACGCCGGTCGAGCGCTAGCGCGGCGCGGGCCCGGCTGAAGCAGGCCGCCGGCAAGCACTCAGCCTCGGCGAGAGAGGCCCGTCCGCCGTCGGTCACCTCGACGCCGTGGCCGACGCGGTCGAAGAGCGCGAACCCGATCTCGGCCTCGAGCTTCGCGACCTGCTCGCTCACCGCCGACTGGGAGATGTGCAGACGGCCCGCCGCCCGGGTGAAGCTGCGCGCCCTGGCGACGGCGAGGGCGTAGCGCAGCGATCGAAGCTCCATGGCACGGCAATTGTAGTGGACGCGCGCGCGCGCGACACGTCGCCGGGTCGCCCGCCCGTCGCAGGGCCGGCAGCCGGCCGGCGCCCGGCGGACGCTGCGGTAGAATCCCGCGCGAGCGGCGCGTCGCCGCGCCGCCGATATTCCCGCGCCGAGATGTCCAATCCGGAACCGCAGCCGCCGTCCACCTCGAACTTCATCCGCCAGATCGTCGACGAGGATCTGCGCACTGGCAAGTACGCCGGCCGCAAGTGGGGCGGACGGCCGGGCACCGCGGCCGAGCACGCGCAGGGCGCGCCAGATCCGGCGCGCATCCGCACGCGCTTTCCGCCCGAGCCGAACGGCTACCTGCACATCGGCCACGCGAAGTCGATCTGCCTCAACTTCGGCCTCGCGCGCGAGTACGGCGGGCTCTGCCACCTGCGCTTCGACGACACGAACCCGACCAAGGAGGAGCAGGAGTACGTCGATTCGATCCTCGACGCGGTGAAGTGGCTCGGCTTCGACTGGGGCGAGCACCTCTACTACGCTTCGGACTATTTCGAGCGGCTCTACGCGTTCGCCGAGCACCTGGTGGAGCGCGGGCTCGCCTACGTGGATTCGCAGAGCGCCGACGAGATGCGCGCGCGCCGCGGCACCCTGACCGAGGCCGGGAAGGCGAGCCCGTACCGCGACCGCCCGGTCGCCGAGAACCTCGACCTCCTGCGCCGCATGCGCGCCGGCGAATTCGCCGACGGCGCGCACGTGCTGCGCGCGAAGATCGACATGGCGTCGCCCAACATCAACCTGCGCGACCCCGCGATGTACCGCATCCGCCACGCCGACCATCACCGCACCGGCGGAGCGTGGTGCATCTATCCGACCTACGACTGGGCGCACGGCACGTCGGACGCGCTCGAGAACATCACGCACTCGATCTGCACGCTCGAGTTCGAGGACCACCGGCCGCTCTACAACTGGTTCAACGAGCGCCTGGCCGAGGGCGGCTTGCTGAACGCGCCGCTGCCGCAGCAGATCGAGTTCGCCCGCCTCAATCTCACCTACGTCGTGCTCTCGAAGCGCAAGCTGATCCAGCTCGTCGACGAGCTGCACGTCGACGGCTGGGACGATCCGCGCATGCCGACGCTCCTCGGCGCGCGCCGCCGCGGCTACACGCCCGAGGGCTTCCGCCTGTTCGCCGAGCGCATCGGCGTCGCGAAGGCCGACTCGTGGATCGGTTACGCGGTGCTCGAGGACTGCATGCGCGAGGACCTGAACGCACGCGCCGAGCGTCGCATGGCGGTGCTCGATCCGGTCAAGCTCGTGATCGAGAACTACTCGGAGGATCGCGAGGAGCTGTGTGAGGTGCCGAACCACCCGCAGCAGCCAGCGCTCGGCAGGCGTACGGTGCCGTTCGCGCGCGAGCTGTGGATCGAGCGCGAGGATTTCGTGGAACAGCCGCCGAAGGGCTACTTCCGCCTCTCGCCCGGCGCCGAGGTGCGCCTGCGCTATGCCTACGTCGTGAACTGCCTGGGCGTCGAGAAGGACCGCGAAGGCAACGTCGTCGCGATCCGCTGCCGCTACGACCCGGACACGAAGAGCGGGACGCCCGGCGCCGACCGGAAGAAGGTGAAAGGCAACATCCACTGGGTCTCGGCGCGCCATGCGCATCGCGCGGAGGTACGCCTCTACGATCGCCTGTTCACGGTCGAGCATCCCGGCGCGGGCGAGCGCGACTTCCGCGCCGACCTCAACCCGGAATCGAAGCGCGTGATTTGCGCGTATCTCGAGCCGGCCGCGGCACAGGCCGTCCCCGAGGAGCGCTTCCAGTTCGAGCGGCACGGCTACTTCGTCGCCGATCTGCGCGACAGCCATCCGGGCGCGCCGGTGTTCAACCGCGCGGTGACGCTGCGCGACACCTGGGCGCAGGGTGGCGCGAAGCGCTGACCGCGAGCCGGGTCGGCCGCGCGCCGCGTTTCTTGATGCATCTCGGAGTCCGACGACCGGCGCGGGTATATTCTGGGCCGACACGATGCGCTCCACCTTGATCCGCCGCCGCCTCTTTCGTCCGCGCCTCCTCCGCGCCTTCGCCCGGCTGGCGATCGCGGTGTTCTGCGCGCAGGCGGCGCAACCGCTCGCCGCCGCGGTGGTGGCAGCGCACGCGCCTCCGGTCTCCCTCGCGGTCTGCACCGCGACGGGGCTCAAGCGCGTCGCCCCTGGCGGAGAGCCCGTACCAGCGCAGCAGGAGACTTCGACCGCCGGGCATTGCCTGCTCTGCTTCGCCGGCGGCGAGGCGATGCCGCAATCGGACGCACAGGCTCGGGCCGTAGCACCGGTCGCTCAGTACCGGCGCCCCCGCGCGGTCGCGCCGGCGCCCGGCATCGACGTACCTCGGCCATCGGCGCGCGATCCCCCGCACGGCCTCGCCGGCTAGGAAATCCTCGCGCCGTGCGGCATGCTGTCGTGCGGCCCTGCGCCGGCCCGCCGGCGCTGCAAGCAGAATTCAGGAGAGTGCAAGATGCAGCAGTTGATGGCAGCGCAACCTGCCCGCCGGATCCGTGCACGCGCCCTCGCCGCGCTCGCGCTCGCGGCCGTCATCCTCGGCACCGCCCCGCTCGCGGTCGCCCAGGTGAATGTGTCCGCGCCGTGGGTGCGCGGCACCGTCGCGCCGCAGAGGTCCACCGGCGCGTTCATGAAGATCGTGTCGCCTTCCGACGCCGCGCTCGTCGGCGCGGCCTCGCCCGCCGCGAAGCAGGTCGAGATCCACGAGATGGCGATGGTGAACAACGTGATGCGCATGCGCCCGATCAAGGAGCTCGCGCTCCCGGCCGGCAAGGAGGTCGAACTCAAGCCCGGCGGCTACCACGTGATGCTGATGGGCATCGAGCGCCAGTTCAAGAAGGGCGACGTCATCCCGATCACGCTCAGCATCCGCGGCAAGGACGGGACGGTGCAGACCGTCGAGGTCGAGGCCGAGGTGCGCGAGCTCGGCGCAGCCGCAGCCCCAAAACCGCCCATGGAACACGGCCGCCACTGACCGCCAGCGCACCGTGACGAAGGGCCGCGCAAGCGGCCCTTCGCTGCTCAGCGTTCTACGTTTCGCGACCGCCCTCACCCGAGCGCGCGCCGCACGCTCGCGATCGGATGCAGCCGCAGCCGCGGCCCGGCCTTCATGACCTGGCCGGGCAACGGGTGCCCAACCACCTCCTCGACGCGCCGCGCCACCGCGATCAGGCGCTCGAGATCGATCCCGGTCTCGAATCCGCACTCGTGCAGGAGGTAGACGAGGTCCTCGGTGCAGATGTTGCCGGTCGCGCCGGGCGCGAACGGGCAGCCGCCGATGCCGCCGATCGAGCTCTCGAACTCGCGGATGCCGAGCTCGAGCCCGGCGAGCACGTTCGCGAGCCCGATGCCGCGCGTGTTGTGGAAGTGCAGCGCGATCTCGACCGCGGGGAAGCGGCCGCGGATCGCCTCGACCGCGCGCTCGACCAGCGGCGGGGTCGCCATGCCGGTGGTGTCCCCGAGCGAGACGTGGCGCACGCCCTCGCTGGCGTAGGCCTCGACGATGTGCAGCACCGCGTCCACCGGCACGTCGCCCTCGAACGGGCAGCCGAACGCGGTCGCCACCGCGCCGCGCAGCGGGATGCCGGCCGCGCGCGCGATCGCGGCGACCTCGGCCACGTTCGCGAGGGAGCCCGCGACCGGCTTGTTCAGGTTGGCCTCGTTGTGGCTCTCGCTCGCCGACACGAAGCACACCATCATGTCGACGCGCGCGGCGGCGGCCGCCTCGGCCCCCTTCGCGTTCGGCACCAGCGCCTGCAACCGCACGCCCGGCCGGCGCGCGACCCGCGCCATGACCTCGGCGGCATCGGCCATCTGCGGCACCGCGCGCGGCGAGACGAACGAGGTCGCCTCGAAGCTCGACACGCCGGCCGCGGCGAGCGCGTCGAGGATCTCGACCTTCGCTTCGGTCGGGATCGGCTTCGGCTCGGCCTGGAACCCGTCGCGGGTGCCCACCTCGGTGACGCGCACCCTGCGGTCAGCCGGATCACGCGGGGAGAAGCTGCGGGCGGTAACGGCCATGGCGGGCACCGCGCGCGGGCGGGATCGAGTGGCGATCGCGCGAGATTACCACCATGCCGCGGCGGTGCGGTGCAGCGGAACGTCGAGCCGCTCGTGCTAGGCGCGTTCGTGTGACGGCGTATGAATGCGCGTCGCGGAGCGGCGGCTGTCGCGGCTCGCGACGGCCGTGCCCCGGGCTCGGACGCATGCGCGGCGCGCTCCGCCCTGCAGGGCACCGGCGTCGGGGCGGGACGACACGCGCCGGGCGCGGCGAGTGCCCAGCGAAACTTCCGTTCGAGGCCCCGGTCGAACATCATTGGGATTGCGCATTTCGCGCTTGGCCATGACGAGGTTACCGCTGTTCCGTAACCGCTTCTCCGGCCCCGGCCGACGCCGCTTGAGAACGGCACTCGCCGCAGGGTTGGGCGTACTCGTGGTCGCCGCCGCCGCGTTCGGCGCCTACGCGTACATCGCGTACCACGACAAGCTCGCCAAGGGCACCGGCGGCCTGGGCCCGGTGACCGTCCCGCTCGGCACGGCCGACTACATCCGGCGGTAGGCCCGGGCGGGCCGCCGTTCCTGCTCGCGGCGACGCCGCTTGCCGCGATCGCGCGTCGCTACACCATCTCGTCCGGGCGCACCCAGGCGTCGAACTCCGCGCCGGTGACCTCCCCGAGCGCGAGCGCGGCTTCGCGCAGCGTCGTCCCCTCCGCGTGCGCCTTGCGCGCGATCTTCGCCGCCTTGTCGTAGCCGATACGCGGCGCGAGCGCGGTGACGAGCATCAGCGAGCGGCCGACGAGCTCGGCGATGCGCGCGCGGTCGGGTTCGATCCCCGCGGCGCAATGGCGGTCGAACGAGCGCGCGCCGTCGGCGAGCAGCCGGCAGCTCTGCAGGAAGGCGTGGATGATCACCGGCTTCGCGACGTTCAGCTCGAAGCTGCCGGACGCGCCGGCGATACCGACGGCGACGTCGTTGCCGAGCACCTGCGCGGCGAGCATCAGGACCGCCTCCGACTGGGTCGGGTTGACCTTGCCCGGCATGATCGAGCTGCCCGGCTCGTTCTCGGGGATCGTGATCTCGCCGATGCCGCAGCGCGGCCCGCTCGCGAGCCAGCGCACGTCGTTCGCGATCTTCGCGAGCGCGACGGCGGCGGTCCTCAGCGCGCCGTGGGCGTGCACCAGCGCATCGTGCGCGGCGAGCGTCTCGAACTTGTTCGGCGCCGAGGCAAACGGCAGCCCGGTCCGGGCGGCGAGCTCGGCGGCGACCTGCGCGCCGAAGCCCGGCGGCGCGTTGAGGCCGGTGCCGACCGCGGTGCCGCCGATGGCGAGCTGCGCGAGCCGCGGCAGGGCGGCCTCGATGTGCGCGGCTGCCTGCTCGAGCTGGGCGGCGTACGCCGAGAACTCCTGCCCGAGCGTGACCGGCGTCGCATCCTGCAGGTGCGTGCGGCCGATCTTGACGATGCCGGCGAACGCCGCGCTCTTCGCCGCGAGCGTCGCGGCGAGCGCGCCAAGGGCCGGTCTTACGTTCCGCGCGAGCGCGGCGTAGGCCGCCACGTGCATCGCGGTCGGGAACACGTCGTTCGACGACTGGCCGCGGTTCACGTGATCGTTCGGGTGAACGAGCCGACCCTCGCCGCGCGCGCTGCCGAGCATCTCGCTCGCGCGGTTTGCGAGGACCTCGTTCATGTTCATGTTGGTCTGCGTTCCGGAGCCGGTCTGCCACACCGCGAGCGGGAACTCGTCGTCGTGTATGCCCTCGAGCACCTCGTCGGCCGCGGCGACGATCGCATCGGCGATCCCCGGATCGAGCTCGCCGAGCGTGCGGTTGACGCGCGCGGCCGCGCGCTTCACCTGCGCGAGCGCGCGGATGAGCTCGGCCGGCATCCGCTCGGTCGATATGCGGAAGTACTCGAGCGAGCGCTGGGTCTGCGCGCCCCACAGGCGCGCCGCGGGCACCTCGATCGGGCCGAAAGTATCGCGCTCGGTGCGGGTGTCTGCCATGGCCGGTCCTCCTGCTGGGTGGCCGTCGAGCGGTGGCCGGACGCGGCTCGCCGTCAGCCGGCCGGCCCGCCGCCGCCGATCACGATGCGCGCGTGCCGCTCGAAGGTCCAGTACGACCAGGCCCATTCCAGCAGCACGACCACGCGGTTGCGGAATCCGATCAGGAAATAGATGTGCGCGAACAGCCACGCGAGCCACGCCGGGTAGCCCGAGAGCCGCACGCCGCCGATCAGCGCCACCGCCGCGCGGCGCCCGATCGTGGCGAGCAGGCCGTAGTCGCGGTAGCGGAACGCGGGCAGCGCCGCGCGGCCGGCGATGCGCGAACGCACCGCCCGCGCGGCGTGCGCGCCCATCTGCTTCGCCGCCGGTGCGATGCCGGGCACCGGCCTGCCCTCCGATTCGATCGCGGCGAGGTCGCCGATCACGAAGATCTCCGGATGCCCCGGAACCGACAGGTCCGGCCCCACCCGCACGCGCCCCGCCCGGTCGAGCGGCGCGCCGAGCGTGCGGCCGAGCGGCGAGGCCGCGACCCCCGCGGCCCAGACGACGGTGCGGGCGGCAATGCGCTCTGCGCCGATCGACACTCCCGCGGCATCGATGCCGGTGGCAAGACAGCCGGTGCGCACCTCGACGCCGAGCCGCTCGAGCTGCCGGCGCGCCTTCAGCGGAGCTCGGGCGGATACGGCGGCAGCACGCGGTCGGCCCCCTCGAGCAGGATGACGCGCGCGCCGCGCGTGTCGATGCGGCGGAACTCGCCAGGCGGCGTGTGGCGCGCGATCTCGGCGAGCGTGCCTGCGAGCTCGACGCCGGTCGCGCCGGCACCGACCACGACGAACGTGAGCCAGGCCGCGCGCGCCGCCGCATCGCTCTCGCGCTCGGCGCGCTCGAACGCGGTGAGCACGCGGCGGCGGATGTCGAACGCGTCCTCGAGCGTCTTCAGCCCCGGCGCGAAGCGCGACCACGCGTCGTTGCCGAAGTAGCTGTGCGTCGCGCCGGAGGCGACGACCAGGTAGTCGTACGCGATCCGCGCGCCGTCGTCCAGCGCGACCGCGCGCCGCGACGGGTCGATGCCGGCCACCTCTGCCATCAGCACGGTCAGATTGCGCTGGCGCCGCAGGATGTGCCGGATCGGCGCGGCGACCTCGGCGGCCGACAGCCCGGCGGTCGCCACCTGGTAGAGCAGCGGCTGGAACAGATGGTGGTTCGCGCGGTCGAGCAGTGTGATGCGCACGTCCGCGCGGGCGAGCCCGCGCGCCGCGGCGAGGCCGCCGAAGCCGCAGCCGATGATGACGATGTGAGGCGGGGCGGTCGCCTGCATGCGACCAGTATAGCGGCGCCCTCGCCCGGGCTCAGCCCGGGCACTCGATGGTCTTGCTGACCGAGCCGTCCTCGCCAACCGATTCTAGGCGCACGTCGAAGCCCCACAGGCGCGCGAGGTGCTTCAGCGTCTCCTCGGCCTCGTCCTCGCGCAGCGGCCGGTTGCGCGCGGCCTGGTGGCGCAGCGTCAGCGAGCGGTCGCCGTCGCGCTCGAAATTCGCGACCTGGATGTCCGGCACGACGTATTCGCGGTTGTACTGGCGCGAGAGCAGCGTGCGGATGCGCTGGTAGCCGGCCTCGTCGTGGATCGAGTCGACGATGAGCTCCGGCTCGTCCTCGTAGTCGGCGATCGCGAAGAAGCGGAAGTCGCGGATCAGCTTCGGCGACAGGTACTGGGCGATGAACGACTCATCCTTGAAGTTGCGCATCGCGAAATCGAGCACCTGGCGCCAGTCGCCGCCGGCGATCTCCGGGAACCACTGGCGGTCCTCGGTGGTCGGCGCCTCGCAGATGCGCTTGAGGTCCTGGTACATGGCGAAGCCGAGCGCGTAGGGGTTCAGCCCGCCGTAGCCCTGCTGGTCGAACCCGCGCTGCGCGATGACGTTGGTGTGCGACTGCAGGAACTCGAGCATGAACGCGTCGTCGATCAGACCCTTGTCGTAGAGGCGGTTGGTGAGGGTGTAGTGCCAGAAGCAGGCCCAGCCCTCGTTCATCACCTTGGTCTGCGACTGCGGGTAGAAGTACTGCGCGATCTTGCGCACGATGCGCACGATTTCCTTCTGCCACGGCTCGAGCTTCGGCGAGTACTTCTCGACGAAGTAGAGAATGTTCTCCTCGGACTCCGCCGGAAACGGGTGACGGCCCGCGGCGCGCGGCTCCTTCGCCTCGGCGCGCGGCAGCGTGCGCCACAGGTCGTTAAACAGCCGGCGCGCGTTCTCCTCGCGCCCGGCCTGGCGCCGCTCCTCGTCCTTGAGCGACTTCGCGCCGGGCCGCTTGTACTTGTCGACCCCGTGCGGCGCGAGCGCGTGGCACGAGTCGAGCACCTCCTCGACCGCGCCGACGCCGAAGCGCTCCTCGCACTTCAGCACGTAGTTGCGCGCGAACACCAGGTAGTCGAGGATCGCGTCGGCGTAGGTCCACTGCCGGAAGAGGTAGTTGCCCTTGAAGAACGAGTTGTGGCCGTAGCAGGCGTGCGCGATCACCAGCGCCTGCATGGTGATCGTGTTCTCCTCCATCAGGTAGGCAATGCACGGATCGGAATTGATCACGATCTCGTAGGCGAGCCCCTGGTAGCCCTTGCGGTAGAGCGCCTCGTTGCGGATGAACTCCTTGCCGTGGGTCCAGTGCGGGTAGGTGATCGGCAGGCCGGTGGACGCGTAGGCGTCGAGCATCTGCTCGGAAGTGATCACCTCGATCTGGTTCGGGAAGGTGTCCAGCCCGAACTCGCGCGCGCACTCGCCGATCGCCTCGTCGTAGCGCCGGATCAGCTCGAAGGTCCACTCCGGACCGCGCGAGATCGGCTCGGCCGCGCGCAGCGTCGCGCCGCCGTTCACGCCGCTCCCCACGCGGTCTCCTTCTTGAACAGGTCGCGGAACACCGGGTAGATCTCGGCGCGGCCGTGCACGCGCCGCATCGCGAAGTTCGGCTCAGCGCCGGCGAGCTCCTCGTAAGCGGCCCACAGCGTGCTGGTGCGGTTGTCGTTCTCGTCCGGGATCTCGACGTAGGCGAAGTAGCGGGCGAGCGGCAGCAGGAACTCGCGCAGGTAGCGCATGCTCTTCGCCGGGTCGCTGCCGAACGCGTCGCCGTCGGAGGCCTGGGCGGCGTAGATGTTCCAGCCGGCCGGCTCGAAGCGCTCGTCGACGATCTTGTGCATCAGCTCGAGGGCCGAGCACACCACCGTGCCGCCGGTGCGCGGATCGTGGAAGAACGCGTCCTCGTCGCACTCCTCGGCGTTGTCGGTATGGCGGATGAACACCAGCTCGACGTGCTCGTACTTGCGGGTGAGGAACAGGTAGAGCAGCGCGTAGAAGCGCTTGGCGAGCTCCTTCTTGCGCTCGTCCATCGACGCCGAGACGTCCATCAGGCAGAACATCACCGCGCGTGCCACCGGCGCCGGCACCGCCACGCGGTTGCGGTAGCGCAGGTCGAGGTCGTCGAGGAACGGAACGCGCGCGAGCTTTTTCTCGAGCTCCTCGACGCGCTCGCGCAGCATCGAAACCTGCAGCACCGACACCGAGCGCCGCTCGGCCTCCTCGAGCTCGCGCCGCGCCGCCTCGAGCTCGTCGCGGATCGCCGATGAAAGGGCGATGCGCCGGCCGAGCGACTGCTTCAGCGTGCGCACCACCGCCAGGTTGTTCGGCGAGCCCTCGCGCCGGAAGCCGGCGCGCACCCACTTGCGCTCCGGCACCTCGCCGAGGAAGTTGCGCACCATGTCCGGGAGCTCCATGTCCTCGAAGAAGAGATCGAGGAATTCCTCGCGCGAAAGCGTGAACACGAAATCGTCGACCGTCTCCCCCTCACCGCCCTGGTTGCCGCGGCCCTGGCCCTCGCCGCCGCCCTCCGGCCGCGGAATGGTGTCGCCGGCGCTGAACTCCTTGTTGCCGGTGTGGACGATCTCGCGCTCGCCGCCGGGCCCGTGCCGGAACACCGGCTCGCGGATGTCGCGCGCCGGGATGTTGACGTTGCCGCCCTTGTCGATGTCGGTGATCGAACGCTCGGCGACCGTCCCCTTCACCGAGCGGCGGATCTGCTCCTTGTAGCGGCGCAAGAAGCGCTCGCGGTTGACCGCGCTCTTGTTGCCACCCGCGAGCCTACGGTCGATGAGGTGGTCCATGTGCCCCTATTGGGACTTGCGCACCCGCAGATACCACTCGCACAGGAGCCGGACCTGTTTCTCGGTGTAGCCCTTGTCGACCATCCGCGCCACGAAGTCCTTGTGCTTCTGCTCGTCGTCGGTCGACGCCTTGGTCGAGAACGAGATCACCGGCAGCAGATCCTCGGTGGTGGCGAACATCTTCTTCTCGATCACCTCGCGCAGCTTCTCGTAGCTCCTCCAGTCCGGGTTCTTGCCGCCGTGCGACGCGCGCGCGCGCAGCACGAAGTTCACGATCTCGTTCCTGAAGTCCTTCGGATTGGCGATGCCGGCCGGCTTCTCGATCTTCTCCAGTTCCGAGTTGAGATGCTGGCGGTCAAAGATCTCGCCGGTCTCCGGATCGCGGTACTCCTCGTCCTGCAGCCAGCAGTCGGCATAGGTCACGTAGCGGTCGAAGATGTTCTGGCCGTACTCGGTGTACGACTCGAGATAGGCGGTCTGGATCTCCTTGCCGATGAACTCGGCGTAGCGCGGCGCGAGATAGCCCTTGATGAACTCGAGATAGCGCCGCTTCCAGCTCGTCCGGCAGATCCTCCTTCTGCAGCCGCTGCTCGAGCACGTACATGAGATGCACCGGGTTCGCCGCGACCTCGGTCTGGTCGTAATTGAACACCGCGGAAAGCACCTTGTACGAGAAGCGCGTCGAGATGCCGGTCATACCCTCGTCGTGGCCGGCGTAGTCGCGGTACTCCTGGTAGGACTTGGCCTTCGGGTCGACGTCCTTCAGGCTCTCGCCGTCGTAGACCCGCATCTTCGAGTACAGGCTCGAGTTCTCCGGCTCCTTCAGGCGCGTCAGCACGGCGAACTGCGCCATCATGTCGAGCGTGCCGGGGGCGCACGACGCATCGGCCAGGCTCGAGTTGTTCAGCAACTTCTTGTATATCTTGTACTCCTCCGAGACCCGCAGGCAATACGGCACCTTGACGATGTAGATGCGGTCGAGGAACGCCTCGTTGTGCTTGTTGTTGCGGAAGGTCTGCCACTCGGTCTCGTTCGAGTGCGCGAGGATGATGCCCGAGAACGGGATCGCGCCGAAGCCCTCGGTGCCCTTGTAGTTGCCCTCCTGCGTGGCGGTGAGCAGGGGATGCAACATCTTGATCGGTGCCTTGAACATCTCGACGAACTCGAGCAGACCCTGGTTGGCGAGGCACAGCCCGCCGGAGTAGCTGTAGGCGTCGGGGTCGTCCTGCGCGTAGCGATCGAGCTTGCGGATGTCGACCTTGCCCACGAGCGAGGAGATGTCCTGGTTGTTCTCGTCGCCCGGCTCGGTCTTGGTCACCGCGATCTGCTTCAGGATCGAGGGCTTGAGCCGCACCACGCGGAACTTGGCGACGTCGCCGTCGAACTCCTTCAGCCGCTTCACCGCCCACGGCGACATGATCCCGGAGAGGTAGCGCTTCGGGACGCCGTATTCCTTCTCGAGCTGCTCGCCGAACTGCAGCGGGTTGAAGAGCCCGAGCGGAGACTCGTTCACCGGCGAGCCCTTCAGCGCGTAGATCGGGTAGGCCTCCATCAGCTGCTTGAGCCGCTCGGCGATCGAGGACTTGCCGCCGCCGACCGGGCCGAGCAGGTAGAGCACCTGCTTCTTCTCCTCCAGGCCCTGCGCCGCGTGCTTGAAAAACGAGACGATCTGGTCGATCACCTCTTCCATGCCATAGAACTCGTCGAAGGCCGGATAGCGGCGGATCATCCGGTTGCCGAAGATGCGCGACAGGCGCGGGTCGTTGCGCGTGTCGATGAGCTCGGGCTCGCCGATCGCCTTGAGCATGCGCTCGGCGGGCGTCGCGTAGGCCAGCGGATCGAAGCGCCCGAGGTCGAGATATTCCTGGAGCGACATCTCCTCGTGGTTCGTACTGGTGTAGTACGACCGGAAGCTCTGGACGATGTCAACCATTGCTCACCTCCACATGGCGGGCGAAATCCCCCGCCGAAATCCCATATAGACCCGGCGTGCCACGCTCAGGTTCCTGTCCTGATCAGGCATTTCGCGATCCAGCACCCCCCTGCCCGCTCCGCGAACCCTCTGCTGCTAACGTCTCGACGGTGGTTTCTGTTTACGACTGGCGCACACTGTAGCGCTTTCCTTGTGCGCGATAAACCGCCTAATTTGCGCTAGCATGCAAATAAGCGGTCGGCGCGGCGCTCGTCGCGTGACCGAAGTCTCATCGTGTCTGCCAGTCGCGTCACTAACCATGGCGTGGAGACCGTCACTCGCGCCTTGCAGCTGCCGGCCGCGCACGGCGATGGTGCGCGAACGGCCCTCGGTGCACTGACCCGAGCGCCGCGCCCGACTGCTGCGCGGAGGGGGCAAGGCGAGCGCGGCGACGCGCGACGTGACGGGATGCGCGCCGCCGCCTACAGACAGTCAGGCTCAGCCCGATGTGCGCCGCAGCAGCGGTCACGCCTTGTCGCGCTTCACCGGCATATCGACGTGCTCGACGCCGATCGGCCGCAGCGCCTCGATCACCGCGTGCACGGGTGCGGGCGGTGCGCCGATCGGCCCGGCCTCGTCGACGGCTTTCGCCCCCCGGCACGTTGGTGCGGGCCGGCGAGCGCTGGTCGAACAGCGCGACTGACGAAGGAAGCTCGTCGGCCTGCGGTCGCGCGCAGGCCCGGAGCGAGTCGGTCTCCGACCGGCCGGATTCCGCGTCATTGCGGCGCGTCTCGAGCAGGGCCTGCCCGGCACCGCGGTGGCGCGGGCGGTCGGCTTTCGGCGGCGTGTTCACCGCGTCGACCTCGCGCGCGGCCGAGTGCGCTGCCACCCGCGGGGGCCACACGAGCGGCGCGCCAGCAGGGCGCGCGTGCCGCGGGCGGAACGGTCGCGTCGCGGGGCCGTCGGGGAGCGCGCCGGCGCCGGTCCACACCGCGGACGCGCCCGGCGCGGCGCGTGTTGCGCGCGTATCGACCGCCCGGATCGGTGCGCCCGCGTGCGGCGAGCGCACCCGGGTGCCGTACCCCTGACCGGGAGGCGCGATGTCGCCGGGGAGCCGGCCGCACGGGCGCACGCCCGTATAATCGCGCGCCATGCCGCTCAAGTGCGCAATCCTGCCAGTCACGCCGTTCCAGCAGAACTGCTCCATCGTCTGGGACGACGCGACGCGCGGCGCCGCGGTGGTCGATCCCGGCGGCGACCTCGGCGAGATCAAGCGCGCCGCCGCCGAGCACGCACTCGCGGTCGAGAAGATCCTGCTCACGCACGGCCACATCGACCACGCCGGCGGCGCCGCCGAGCTCGCGCGCGAGCTCGGCGTGCCGATCGAGGGGCCGCATCGCGACGAGCAGTTCTGGATCGATCTCTTGCCGGGCCAGGCGCGCGAGTGGGGCTTTCCGCCAGCGGCCGCCTTCACGCCCGACCGCTGGCTCGCGCAGGGCGACACGGTCGCGGTCGGCGGACTCGCGCTCGAGGTGCGACACTGTCCGGGCCACACGCCCGGACACGTGATCTTCTTCCATGCGCCCTCGCGCCTGGCGATCGTCGGCGACGTCCTGTTTCGCGGCTCGATCGGGCGCACCGACTTTCCGCGCGGCGACCAAGCGACGCTCCTGCGCTCGATCCGGGAGCAGCTCTTCACGCTGGGCGACGACGTCACCTTCGTGCCCGGCCACGGGCCGCTCTCGACGATCGGCGAGGAGCGGCGGACCAACCCGTTCGTCGCCGACGCACTCGCCTGAGCGGCGGCGCTGGCGCGCCCGGCCGCGAGGCGCGAACCTGCGGGCAAACGATCCCCGCGAACGAGGTCGTGTGAGGACCCGCCGAACGGCAGCCAAACCGTCATCCCGGCGAGAGCGCAGATCCGGGAGGTCGTCGAATGCGTTCGCGCTGGATTCCCGCTCCCGGATCACCCCAGCCGGGACGGGCTTGGCGGGCACGACGACCTAGCGCTTGCGTGCTGCGCGCTTCCGCGCCGGCGCCTTGCGTGCCGCACGTTTCCGCGCCGGCGCCTTGCCGGGCGCCCGCATGCCCGCCGCCGGCGGCCGCGCCGCGGCGGCCCCGCGCCCGGAGAGCAGCCTCACGAACACCGAGAAGAGATCGCTCTCGGTGATGATGCCCTGCAGGTTGAGGTCTGCATCGACCACCGGCAGGCAGCCGATCTTGTGGCTCATCATCAGGCGCGCCGCCTCGACCACCAGCAGGTCGGCCTTCGCGCTGATCACCGGCCGGTGCATCACCTCGACGATCTCCACCGGCGCGTTCTGGTAGCGGGTCGCCGCGAGCAGCAAGTCGCGCTGGGCGACGAGCCCGACGAGCCGGCCTTGCGCGTCCACGACCGGCAGGTGGTGCACGCCCGCGTTGCGCATGAGATCGAACGCCGACCGGTAGTCCGCGTCGGCGCGCACGGTCACGACCGGCGCGGTCATGTGCTTGGCAACGTACATCGTCCGCCCTTCAACCTTCGCCCCTTCCACAACCGGACACGATCATACCGCCGCGACGCGCGGCGCGGCGGGAACGCGCCCGGGGTATCCTTGCAGCGTAGCCCGGAAGGATGGACTGGTGATGAAGATCCTTGTGCTCGGCGCCGGCGGCGTCGGCGGCTATTTCGGCGCACGGCTGGTGCAGGCCGGCGCCGATGTGACCTTCCTCGTGCGCGAACGGCGCGCGCAGCAACTAGCGGCCGACGGCCTCGTGGTCCAGACGCCCGACGGCGAGTTCCGCGTGGCGGCGAGGCACGTGCAGCGGCATGCGATCGCTGCGCCCGCGGACCTCGTGGTCGTCGCGGCCAAGGCCTACGACCTCGCCGCCGCGATCGACGCGATCGCACCGGCAGTCGGCCGGCAGACGCTCGTGCTTCCGCTGCTGAACGGGCTTGCGCACCTCGATCGGCTCGAGGCGCGGTTCGGCGCCGAGCGCGTGCTCGGCGGCACGTGCTGGATCGCGGCGACGCTCACGCCCGAAGGCGTGGTGCGGCAGCTCGCCGGCTTTCACAAGATCCGCTTCGGCGACCGTGCCGGCCGCGAGCGGCCGCAGCTCGCGGCCCTCGCCGAGGCGTTCGCCGCAACCCCGGTGGACGCGGGCGAGGAGTCGGGAATACTGCACGTCATGTGGGAGAAGTTCGTCCTGCTCGCCAGCCTCGCCGCCACGACCTGCCTGATGCGCGGCGCCGTGGGGGGACATTCTCGCAACCGCCGACGGCGAGGCGATCATGCGCGAGATGCTCGGCATCTGCACCGGCGCTGCGGCCGACGCCGGCTGGCGGCCGCGCCCGGAGGCGGCGCAGGAGAGCGAGCGGCTGCTCTTCGCGCGCGGCTCGGCGTTCGCCGCCTCGATGCTGCGCGACATCGAGCGCGCAGGCCCGACCGAGGCCGACCATATCGTGGGCGATATGCTCAAGCGCGCGCGGGCCGCCGGCCTCGACACGCGTCTGCTCGCCGCGGCCTACTGCCACCTGCAGGTGTACGAGGCGCGCCGCGCCGCGCATCAGGCGGCGCGCTGAGCTCCGCGGGGTGCGATGGCGAACTCATCGCGGCTGCAGGCGCCGGACGGACGCAGCGGGTGATCCTCCGCGGCACGCGCGACGACACCACCCGCCGGCTTCGCCGGCACCCCTCCTCAGCGAGGAGGGGAGTGCGGCTGCAGGCGCCGGGCGGACGCAGCCGGTGATCCTCCGCGGCACGCGCGACGACACCCCGGCTTCGCCGGGAGCGCGCCTCAGAGCGGGGTAGGGGCTATCCGTGCGCGTCGAGCCAGGCGGCAAGGCCCTGCGCGTTGAGCGTGATATCGAGCGCGAAGAGATCGAGCAATGCCGCGCGCGCGAGCGGCCAGCGCTGGCGCGCGGCCTCGGCGAGCACGATCTCACGCACCCCCGCCTCGAGGCGCGCCGCGCGCTCGGGCCCGGCGTCGCGGCACGCGAGCGCGAGATCGCGGTGCGCGTCGATCAGCCGGTGCAGGTCGGCGCCGAGGCGCGGCACGTCGCGCACCTGGCCGAAGTGGGTGACGTAGATCGCCTCGGGCGCAAGCGCGAGCATCATGTCGACCGATGCGTGGTGCGGCTCGGGCTCCCACTGCACCGGGCTCGTGCTCGGCATCACGAACTGCAGGCCGTCACGGTCGGTTTCGCGGTACGACAGGCCGAAGGTGTCGCCGGCGAAGATGTGGCCGGAGCGGCCGTCCACCACGACGACGTGATGCCGCGCGTGGCCCGGGGCGTCGAGGAAGCGGAGCTCGCGGCCGGCGAGGCTCACCGTCGAGCCGTGTGGCGTCTCGACGATCCGCTCGGCCGGCACCGGCAGGATCTCGCCGTAGGTCCGCTGCATGGTCTCGGCGCCGTAAATCGCGATCGTCGCGGCGACCAGCCGGCCCGGATCGGACATGTGCCGCGCCCCGCGTGGGTGCACGGTGAGCCGCGCGTTCGGCAGCTTGGACATCAGAAGCCCGGCGGCGCCGGCGTGGTCGAGATGGATGTGGGTGAGCACGACGTAATCCACGCGCTCTGGCGGTATGCCCTTCGCGGCGAGCGCAGCCAGGATCCGCGGCACGGCGCGGTTGGCCCCGGTGTCGACGATCGCGGCCCGGCCGCGCTCGACGATGATGTGGGCGGAAGTCTGCAGCGGCCGGTCGTAGACCGTGTCGACGGTGCTGATCCCGTGCAGGTGATCGATGATCGCGGTCATGGCGCGGCCGATAGTGCCACGGGTCGCGCCGGCGCGGCACCGCGATTCCGCGATCGGCTGCTCGGACCTCCCAATACCGATGCGGCCGCGGAACAGCGGATCTACAAAGGCCGGTTGGGAAGGGAAGGGTCCCGACCATTCCCCCGGGCCCCTAGCGTTCGGGGATGGTCTAGGGGCAACTCGCCTCGGGCCCGTACGACCCCGATTCCGGAATGAGCACGGCCGCGACTTTGGGATACGTTCTAAACTCGCGGCCTGCGAAGGCACCCGGATGACCACGAGCATCGCCGACCTGCGGCGCGAGTACTCGCGCGAAAGCCTGGACGAATCGAGCGTCGCGCCCGACCCGATCGAGCAGTTCCGCACCTGGTTCGACGAGGCACTCAGGTCGGACCTGCCCGAGCCGACTGCGATGACGCTCGCCACCGCCGCGGCCGGCGCCGACGGCGTGGCGCGCCCTCGGCGCGCATGGTGCTGCTGAAGGGCTTCGATACGCGCGGATTGGTCTTCTTCACCAACTACGAGAGCCGCAAGGGCCGCGAGCTCGCCGTCAATCCGCACGCGAGTCTGGTGTTCTTCTGGCCCGAGCTCGAGCGCCAGGTCAGGATCGAGGGCGGCGTCGCGCGGGTCGACGCGGCCGAGTCCGACGAGTACTACCGCAGCCGTCCGCTCGGCGCACGCATCGGCGCGTGGGCCTCGCCACAGAGCGATGTGATCGAAGGCAAGGCGACGCTGATGGCGCGCGCCGCCGAGATGGGGTTGCGGCACGGCCTCAACCCGTCGCGGCCGCCGCACTGGGGCGGCTACCGGCTCGCGCCCGACGCATTCGAGTTCTGGCAGGGTCGCCCGAGCCGGCTGCACGACCGCATCCGCTACCGGCGCGACGCCGGACGCTGGCGCATCGAGCGCCTGGCGCCGTAGCGGAGGCGCGCGCGAATGGTGCGCCGCGCGCTCGTCCTCGCGGCCCTTGCCGCCTGTGCCGTGGCGAGCCTCGCGGGGTGGTGGTTGCGCGGCCAACCGGTGCGGCCGGTCGATGCGCCGGTCGAGCGCGTCGCTTGCGCGTCCTATGCGCCCTACCGGCTGCCGGGCCAGTCACCGTTCGTACCCGGCATCCGCATCCCGGCCGCGCAGATCCGCGCCGACCTCGAGCTGCTCGCGAAGCGCGTGCGTTGCGTGCGCACCTACTCGGTGAGCCAGGGGCTCGCCGAAGTGCCGCGCATCGCGCGCGCGCTCGGCCTCGAGGTGCTGCTCGGCGTCTGGATCGGCCGCGACGAACGGGCGAACGAGCGCGAGCTCGCGCTCGCGATCGACGTCGCCAACCGCGCCCCCGAGGCAGTGCGGGCGGTGATCGTGGGCAACGAGGTGCTGCTGCGGCGCGAGCAGCCGCCGGAGCGGCTGCGCGCCATGATCGAGCGCGTGCGCACGGCCGTCCCGCAGCCGGTCACCTACGCCGACGTGTGGGAGTTCTGGCTGCGCCACCGCGAACTCGCGCAGTCGGTGTCCTTCGTAACCGTGCACATCCTGCCGTACTGGGAGGACGATCCGGTGCCGGTCGAGCGGGCGGTCGGGCACCTGAAGCATGTCTACGGCGAGGTGCGGCAGGCCTTTCCCGGTAAAGCCGTCCTCCTCGGCGAGACCGGGTGGCCGAGCGCGGGTCGCAACCGCGCGGGCGCAGTGCCCGGGCGCGTCAACCAGGCGCGGTTCATCCGCGAGTTCTCGCCGCCGCCCGCGCGGGCGGCATCGACTACAACCTGATTGAAGCGTTCGATCAACCGTGGAAGCGCCGTCTCGAGGGGACGGTCGGCGGCCACTGGGGTCTGCTCGACGCCGCGGGCGCGGCGAAGTTCCCGCTGCGTGGCGCGCTCGCCGAGGAGCCAACTTGGCATCGCGCCTGGATCGCCGGGGCCGTGCTGGGCGGCCTGATGGCGCTCGCCGCCCGCGCGGGCGTGCTGCCGTTCGTGCGCCGCCGGCCGGGTGCGGTCCCGATCGCGGCGGCCGGCCTCGCCGGCGCGGCCTCGGGCGGCGTCCTCTGGGCGCAGCTCGGGTTTCTCGCGGAGAGCTCGCGCACCGCGCTCGAGTGGGCGGTGGGCGGCCTGCTGACCGTCAGCGCCGGCGCAGCGGCGGTCCTGCTCGGCGGCGCAATAGCGCGCGCGATCGGCGCGCCGGCTCCGGGCGCGGATGCGACCGGCGTGCTGCGGCCAGCGGCCGCCATCGTCCGCGCGCGGGCCGTGCCGGGAGACCCCGGCGCGTGGCTCGCGCTCGCGCGCCTCCTATTCCTGTTCGCCGCGGCGGCACAGTGCCTGATGCTCGTGTTCGACGCGCGCTATCGCGACTTCCCGCTGGCGCTGTTCGCGGTTCCGGCCGCGGGTTTCGCGCTGCTCGCCCTGACGCCGCACGCGCAGCGCCCGGCGGGTGTCGAGGAGCGGTTGCTCGCCATGGTCACCGTGGCTGCGGTACCGATGGTCGCAGTGCAGGAGACGCTGGCGAACGCGCACGCGCTCGCGTGGTGCGGGCTTTGCCTACTGCTCGGCGGGGCGGCGCTCTGGCCGACGCCCGCCGGCCGCCGAACGCGCGAGCACGAGCACGCCTAGAAGAAACCCGACCGCGCCGAGTTCGGCGTCGTAGAGCGCGAGCGCCGCGGCGCCCAGCATCGCGGCGGCGAGCGCGGCGCCGGCGCGCCGGGCGAGCGTCGCGACCGCGCCGAGCGCCGCGGCGCCGATCCCGAGTACTCCCGTGTGCAGCAGGTCGATGAGCGCGCCGCGCGGCGCGCACCACCACGGTCCGCCCCCCGCGCACAGGTGTCCGAAAGCCTCCGGCTCGATCAGCCCAAGCCGCAGCCCGTAGGCCGCGGCCCCCGCCACCACCACTGCAGCGACGAGTGCGTACGGCGCCCAGCGGCTGCGTGTCATCCGTTGCCTCTGCGTTGCGTTATCTGCGGCAGCTGGAAGTCGTCCGAGGCCGACAGTTCTGGGCCGCTCACCGGCGCGCCGTCGGCCGCTCCCGACGCCGGGCGCACCCGGGCGCCCCGAAACACTGCAAACATTGTAAACAGAGCAACGAGCGGTGGCCGGGAACCGCCGGAAGGCTCTGGAGTAAATGCCGCGCTTGAGGCAGAATCCGCGACCTACGCCGTGCGCGCTTCGCCGGCGTCGAGCCCTACCGCACCGATCGGCCGAACACTTCACTCGCATCTCATCGGCATGTCCCCGCAGACGCTGCGCGAAACTGTCGCCGCGCTTCGCCCGCCGGCGCGTCCGCGCGCCGGCCGCGCCGCACGCATCACGCTCGCAGGCCTGCTAGGCGTGCTGATCGCCGCCGCCGCGGCGGCGGCGAACTACGGCCTCTGGACATTCTTCAACCGGCCGGTCGAGGCGCCGGAGTGGTCCGGCAAGGTGAAGGGCGTCGCCTACAGCGGCTTCCAGCGCGACCAGGATCCGACCCGGCGGCGCTTTCCGACCGAGGCGGAGCTCGACCGCGACCTCGCCCTGCTCGCCGGCGTCACCGGCCGCATCCGGACCTACACGGCGATCGAGAACAGCGCCGTCGCGCGGCTCGCCGACAAGCACGGACTGCGCGTCGCGGCGGGCGCGTGGCTCGACCGGCGCGCGGGCAATAATCGCAACGAGCTCGACGCCCTCGGCTGGATCGTGCAGTCGAACCGCAACGTGGACAGCGTGATCGTCGGCAACGAGGCGATCCTGCGCGGCGACCTCTCGGTGCCCGAGCTCCTGCGCTACATGGTCGAAGCGAAGCGGCGCACGCGCCTGCCGGTGTCGACCGCCGAGCCGTGGCACGTGTGGCTCAAGCATCCGGAACTCGCGCGGCGCGTCGATTTCATCACCGTGCACCTGCTGCCGTACTGGGAAGGCGTGCCGGTGCACGAGGCGGTGGACTACGTGTTCATGCGCTACGAGGAGCTCAAGCGCAAGTACCCGAAGAAGCGCATCGTCATCGGCGAGGTGGGCTGGCCGAGCCAAGGCGACCGGCGCGACGGCGCGGTGGCCTCGCCCGCCGCGCAGGCACAGTTCCTGCGCGAGTTCCTCGAGGTGGTGCAGGACCGGCGCATCGAGTACTACGTGATGGAGGGTTTCGACCAGCCGTGGAAGCGCGCGGCGGAGGGCCGTGCCGGCCCGTACTGGGGCATGTTCGACGCGTACCGCGCGCCGAAGTTCGACTGGAGCGGCCCGATCGCCGGCGATCGCCATTGGCGCGCGAAGGCGCTCGCCGCCTCGCTGCTCGCGTTCGTCCCGATCGTCCTGTTCGCCAGCCGGTTCCGCCGCCTGCGCTGGCAGGGTATCGCCTTCTTCGCGCTGCTCGTTCAGGCCTCGGCCGCGGCGCTCGTGTGGACGGCGTCGGTGCCGTTCGCCTTCTACCTCGATCCCCTCGACTGGGCGATGCTCGCCGCGCTCGCGCCGGCGCTCGTCGCGATGATATCCGTGCTGCTGGTGAACGGCTTCGAGTTCGTCGAGACGCTGTGGAACCGGGGCTGGCTGCGCGCTTTCGCGCCGCACGCCGAGCCGCCGGCGCGCGAGCCGTTCGTATCGATCCACCTGCCGTGCTGCAACGAGCCGCCCGAGATGGTGATGCTCACGCTGGCGAGCCTCGCGCACCTCGACTACCGCAACTTCGAGGTGCTGGTGATCGACAACAACACGCAGGACGAGGCCAAGTGGAAGCCGGTCGAGGCGTTCGTCGCGACGCTCGGACCGCGGTTCCGCTTCTTCCACCTGCCGTCATGGCCCGGGTTCAAGGCGGGCGCGCTCAACTTCGCGCTCGGCGAGATCGACCCGCGCACCGAGATCGTCGGCGTGGTCGACGCCGACTACGCGGTGAGCGGCAACTGGCTTGCGAGCCTGGTGGGCCATTTCGATGCGCCGCAGGTGGCGGTGGTCCAGGCGCCGCAGGCGCACCGCGACTTCGAGGCGAACGCGTTCCGGCGCATGTGCAACTGGGAGTTCGACGGCTTCTTCCGCATCGGCATGCACCACCGCAACGAGCGCAACGCGATCATCCAGCACGGCACGATGACGCTGGTGCGGCGCGCGGCGCTCGAGCGCACGGGCAGGTGGTCCGAGTGGTGCATCTGCGAGGACGCCGAGCTCGGGCTACGCCTGATGCACGCCGGCTACGAGATCAAGTACGTCGACGCGGTGCTCGGCCGCGGCCTCACGCCGGCCGACTTCCGGGCGTTCAAGGCGCAGCGCTTCCGCTGGGCGTTCGGCGCCATGCAGATCCTCAAGCGCCGCTGGGGCTGGCTCAACCGGCCCGGGCCGCTCACCGCGGGCCAGCGCTACCACTTCCTCACCGGCTGGTTCTGGTGGTTCGCCGATGCGCTGCACCTCGTGTTCAGCTTCCTTGCGCTGGCGTGGACCGCCGGCATGATCGCTGCGCCGCATCTGTTCAGCCTGCCGCTCGATCTGTTCGTGCTGCCGGTGCTCGGGTTCCTCGCCGCGAAAGCGTTCTTCGGGCCGGCGCTCTACCGCGCGCGCGTGCCGTGCGGGTGGCCCGACGTGATCGGCGCGTCTGTCGCGAGCATGGGGCTCTCGCATGCGATCGCGCGCGGGATCTTCGAGGGCTCGCGCGCAAGGAAGGCAAGTTCATCACGACCACGAAGGGGTGGCAGCCGCGCGGGCGCCTCGGCGCGCTCAACGTCGTGCGCGAGGAGGCGCTGATGTTCGGCGCGCTGGCGCTCGGGGCGGCGGGCATACTGTGGCGCTACAGCGCGGGCCACCCGGAGGCGATGCTGTGGCTCGCGGTCCTGGCTGCGCAGGCGCTGCCCTATTTCGCCTCGCTCGCCTCCGCGGCGATCTCGGCGCGTGCGGCGGTCGCCGTGGCCGCGCGCCCGACGACGCAGCCCGCCGGGCTCAAGCCGGTGGCCGAAGCCGGGACGCTCGGCGGCGCGGTGCACGAGCCGCAACGCAGCGCCGCCTGACGCGCCCCGGCGGCGCGCGCCGGCGGGCGCCCGCTCGAGGCTGCCGTCAGGCTGCGTGATCCGGCTGCGCTATCCTTCTCTCCCGGGAGGAGGAACGGCAAATGCTCGAGCTCGCACATCTGGTCGCGCATCACACGCGCTTCCGGCCGGACAACCCGGCGGTCGTCTTCGAGAACGATCGGCTGACCTGGCGGCAGTTCCACGCCCGCGTCGCGCGCGTCGCGAACGTCCTGCGCGGGCTCGGCATCGGCGCGGGCGACAAGGTCGCCACCGTGATGACCAACTGCCGCGAGCTGCTGGAGGTCTACTGGGCCGTGCCGTCGATCGGGTCAGTGCTCGTGCCCCTCTCGCCGCTCCTGATGCCGGCCGGGCTCGTCGGCCTCGCGCGCGACGCCGGCGTGAAGTGCATAGTCAGCCAGCGCCCGCTCGTTCCGGTGCTGCAGGCCATGCGCGACGAGCTCGGCGAGCGGATCCTGCTCGTCGACGGCGCCGAGCCCGGCTACGGCGACTACGCGGCGCTCGCGGCGCAGTCCGCCGAGACGTTCGAGCCGGCGCGCGTCGCCGCCGACCAGCTGTTCAACATCATGTACACGAGCGGCACCACCGGCCTGCCGAAGGGCATCATGCACAGCCACTTCACGCGCGCGATGTACGCGCTGTGGCTCGGCGCGGCATGGCGCATGACCCCCGAGTCGCGCGCGCTGCACACCGGCGCGCTGGTGTTCAACGGCGCTTTCATCACCATGATGGCCTCGTTCTATCTCGGCGGCACGTTCGTGCTCGCGCGGCAGTTCGACGCCGAGGGCATGATCGCGGCGATCGAGCGCGAGCGCATCACGCACATCATGGTGGTGCCCTCGCAGATCATCGCGCTCTTCAACGCGCGCGGGTACGACCCGGCGCGGCTCGCCTCGCTCGAGATGATCCTGTCGCTCGGCGCGCCGCTCTTGAACGAGTACAAGGAGCGGCTGAACCGCGAGCTGCCCGACCGCTTCTACGAGCTCTACGGGCTCACCGAGGGCTTCGTCACGGTGCTCGACCGCACCGACGCGGTCCGCAAGGCGGGCTCGGTCGGCCGCCCGCCGCAGTTCGCCGAGATGCGGATCGTGGGCGAGGACGGCAAGGATTGCCCGCCGCGCGCGATCGGCGAGATCGTCGGCCGCAGCCCGATCCTGATGGCCGGCTATCACAACCGCCCCGACCTCACCGCGCAGGCGATCCGCGATGGCTGGCTCTACTCGGGCGACATGGGCTACGTGGACGAGGAGGGCTACCTCTACCTCGTCGACCGCAAGAAGGACATGATCGACTCCGGCGGCGTGAAGGTCTACCCGAAGGACATCGAGGAGATCGCGGCCCAGCACCCGGACGTGCGCGAGGTCGCGGTGTTCGGCGTGCCGCACGAGAAGTGGGGCGAGACGCCGCTCGCCGCGGTGATCCTGCGCGAGGGAGCACCGACCTCGGCCGCGGCGCTGCGCGACTGGATCAACGGGCGCGTCGCCGCGCGCTACCAGCGCGTGAGCGAGGTGGTGATCGTGGCGGACTTTCCACGCAGCGCCGCCGGCAAGACGCTGAAGCGCGAGATGCGCGAGCCGTACTGGGCGGGGGAAGGCGCGCAGGATCTAGAACGGAAAGTGGGCAGTGGGCAGCAGGCCGGCGGCTCACTCGTCGCCCGGGAGAGGGATGCCCGTCAGCGCCCGGTACAGCCTGACGAGCGCGGCGTCGTCGGCGCGCCCGAGACCGGCCGCCTGCGCCGCCACGTAGACCTGATGCGCGACGGCGGCGACCGGCACCGGGAAGCGCGCCCCGCGCGCCACCTCGAGCAGGATCGAAAGGTCCTTGGCGAGCACGTCGAGGGCCGCCCTCGGCGCGTAGTCGCCGGCGAGCACGCGCGGCATGCGGTCGGCGAAGATCCAGCTCGCGCCGGAGCTCGCGCCGACGACGTCGCAGATCGTCTGCGGCGCGAGCCCGAGCCGGATGCCGAGCGCCATCGCCTCGCACGCGGCAGCGAGGTTCACGCCGGCGAGCATGTTGTTCACGATCTTCGCGCGGGAGCCGTCGCCGACGCGCGCGCTCACCCGCAGGCGCGCGCCCGAGATCGTCTCGAGCACCGGCCGCGCGCGCGCGAGCGCCGCGTCGGCGCCGGCGAGCATCATGCTCATCGTGCCGGCGCGCGCTTTCGCCGGCCCGCCCGACACCGGCGCATCCACCATGTGCAGGCCGCGCCGGGCGAGGCGCGCGGCGAGGACTCCGCGTAGGCGGGCGCGACCGTGCTCGACATCACCAGCACGGCGTCGACGCCGAGGGTCTCGGCCGCCCCGGATGGCCCGAACACGACCTCCTCGGTCTGCGCTTCGTCCACCACGAGCGTGATGACGACCGCGCACGCCGCGGCCAGCGCCGCCGGCGAGTCGCAAACCTGCGCGCCGGCGGCGCGCGCCTCCTCCTCCGCCTCGCGCCGGACGTCGCGCACGCGCACCGCGAGACCGCGCTCGCGCAGGCGCAGCACCACCCCCATGCCCATCTGGCCGGCGCCGACGACACCGACACTCTGCTTACCGTTCATGCGTGCTCCCCGGTGATGGGCGCTCGCCGCGCGCCACGCGCCCGGGCGCAAGAAAGCGAGAATCCCCCGTGCGGCGCACAGCGTAGCGTGAAGGCCGCCGCGGCACCAACAGACCCCACGCCAGCGGGCGCCTGCGGCGCCCGCATAAGCGTGGCAGACTTTCCTTCTTGACGCTCCACTGAACGAGGTGCTCCATGGACAGAAAACTCGCAGCGCTCGCATTTGCGACCCTCTGCTTCGCGGCGCTGCCGGCGGGCGCACAACCCCCCGCGGCGAAGCCCGAGCTCGCCAAGGCGACTTTCGCGGGCGGGTGCTTCTGGTGCATGGAGCCGCCTTACGACAAGCTCGACGGCGTGGTCTCCACCACCTCGGGTTACGTCGGCGGTCACAAGGCGAACCCCACCTACCGCGAAGTGACGGGCGGGACCACCGGACACACCGAGGCGGTCCAGGTGGTCTATGACCCGCGCAAGGTGAGCTACGGGAAACTGCTCGAGGTCTACTGGGTGAACGTCGACCCGACCGACGCCTTCGGCCAGTTCTGCGACCGCGGCCCGCAGTATCGCCCGGGCATCTTCGTCCACGACGCCACGCAGCGGCGCGCGGCCGAAGCGTCCAAGGCCGCGCTGGCCAAGGCAAAGCCGTTCGCCGCGCCAATCGTCGTCGAGATCGTCGATGCGACGACTTTCTACCCGGCCGAGGAATACCATCAGGACTACTACCGGAAGAACCCGCTCCGCTACAAGTTCTACCGCACAGGCTGCGAGCGCGACGCCCGCCTCGAAGCGCTGTGGGGCAAGGCACCCGGCTGAGCGCGCGGCGCGGAGGCTTCGCCGCGGCGCGCGCATGACCACGCAGTTCGATCTGTTCGGCGCCGATTCCGCACGCCCGGCGCGGTCCGCGGCACTCGGCGCGTCTGCGCGTCCGGCGATCGCGCCGATGGCGCCCGGGGCGCGTGTTGCCGCGCTCGGCCGCGCGCTCCCGGCCCAGCTCCACCTCGGCACCTCGTCGTGGGCGTTTGCGGGGTGGGCCGGGATCGTGTACGCGCGCGCCGCCCCGAGGGCGAGCTTGCGCGCGAGGGCCTGCGCGCCTACGCGGCGCATCCGCTCCTGCGCTGCGTCGGCATCGACCGCACCTTCTATGCGACGCTCGCCGCCGCGGACTTCGCGCGCTATGCCAGCCAGGTGCCCGCCGCGTTCCGCTTCGTCGTCAAAGGCCCGGCGCTCGTCACCGACCCGTTCATCCGCGCAGCGCGCGGCAAGCCGGCCGGCGATAATCCGCGCTTCCTCGACGCGCACTTCGCCGCCGCGCATTGCGTCGCGCCCTTCCTCGAGGGCCTCGGCGCCAAGGCCGGCCCGCTCGTGTTCCAGTTTCCGCCGCTCGGCCGCGCATGGGCGCGCGACCCGGCGCGCTTCACCGCGCGGCTGCACGGCTTTCTCGCCGCGCTGCCCGCCGGGCCCACGTACGCGGTCGAGCTGCGCGACCGGGAGCTCCTCGGCGACGGGCTCGCTGCGGCGCTCGGCGCGGCGGGCGCCCGCTACTGCTTCGGCGTCCACCCGCGCCTGCCCGATCTCGACGCGCAGGCCGCACTCATGGCCGATCCGGGCCCGCTCGTCGTGCGCTGGAACCTGCACGGCGGCCTCGCCTACGAACGCGCCCGCGCGCGCTACGCGCCGTTCGACCGCCTGGTCGACGAGGACCTCGGCACGCGCTGCGCGCTCGCCCGCCTCTGCGCGCAGGCGCTCGCGGCCGGTCGGCCGGCATTCGTCGTCGCGAACAACAAGGCCGAGGGCTGCGCGCCGCTGACGCTCACCGCGCTCGCCGACGAGATCGTCGCGCGGGCGGCCGCACGCGGCGCATGAAGCTCGCACGCGCGGCGTGGACCGGCTTCGTCGCGGCCGTGCTCGGTGCGCACGTGGCGGCGCGCGCGGCCGAACCCGGGGTGGACGCCTACGAGCGGGAGGCCTATGTGGAGGCGCTGATGGCCTTTCGCCGCGCGGCCACGGAAGGCAACCGGCTCGCGCAGTTCAATCTCGCGATGATGCTCTTCCGCGGCGAGGGCGTGGCGGCCGATCCGGCGCAGGCGCTCGCCTGGCTGAGACGATCGGCCGACGCCGGCTTCCCCAGGCGCAGTACAACCTCGGGCTGCTGTACGAGCGCGGCTCGCACGTCGAGCGCTCGCAGCGCCAAGCGACGGCATGGTTCCGGCGCGCCGCCGAGCAGGGGCACGCGGACGCGCAGCTCGCCGTGGCGACGCAGTACTTCCTGGGCCGCGGCACGCCGCGCGACTACGCGCAGGCGGCTCGATGGTACGAGGCCGCTGCGGAGACGGGCGATGCGGCCGCCCAGTACATCACTGCGAGCCTGTACGAGCGCGGCACCGGGGTGGCGCAGGACCTGCGCCGGGCGCTCGACTGGTACGCGCGCGCCGGCCGCCAGGGGGACCTCACCGCGCAGGAGAAGGCAAAGGAAATCGCACGGCGCTTGCGCGGCGGCGACTAGCGACTCCCGGCGAACGGAGCCCGCCGCCCGGTTCGCGACCCCGTCTCCGGGCCGAGTCTCGCGCGAGCGAGGCGCGGCCGAGGCCGGCCTCGATCGCCGCACCCGCCGCCGGGCGGGCGCTACTTGCGAACGGCCTTGCGCGCCCTGCGCACCACCTTGCGGATCGACTTGCGCACCGCGCGCACCGTCTTGCGGGCGCTGCGCCGCACGCTCTTGCGCGCCGCGGTGGCCTTCTTCGCCACCCGCTTCGCCGTCTTCTTCGGCTTCTTCTTGCCGGCGGCGGCGGCCTCGCTCTTGCTCGTGCGCTGCAGGTCCATGCGGTGCGCGCGCGAGTATTGCTGGATATCCTTGAAGCGCCCCTTGCGGTCGCGCACCGCGTAGAGCTTCTTGCCGCTGCTGCTGCGGTGGGTGGTCCGTCTCGCTTTCTTTCTCGCGGCCATGCCTGCTCCTTGGTTGTCGTGGGACGGCGCGGCACGCGACGCTCCGGTCATCATGCAGGTGTCAACGCCGCTCCGCGGCGTCGATTATTGGAGCGCATGCACGGCGCGTCAAGCGCCGTACGCTCAACGCTTGAGCTTGGCCAGGAAGTGCCTGCGGAACTTGCCGACCTTCTCGGCGACCACCCACATGCAATAGGGCTGGGCGGGATTGCGCGCGAAGTATTCCTGATGATAGCTCTCGGCCATCCAGAACGTGTCCGCGGGTGCGAGCTCGGTCACGATCGGAGCGTCGTAGACGCCGCGGCCGGCGAGCTCGGCGATCGCCTCCCGCGCGATGCGCTTCTGCTCGTCGGAGTGGTAGAAGACGGCCGAGCGGTACTGCGTGCCGACGTCGTTGCCTTGGCGGTTGAGCGTGGTCGGGTCGTGGATCACGAAGAACACTTCGAGCAGCTCGCGGAAGGAGACCGCCTGCGGATCGAACGTGATGCGCACCACCTCGGCATGCCCGGTCCGGCCGGAGCAGACCGCGTCGTAGCTCGGCGCGGGCTGCGCTCCGCCCATGTAGCCGGACTCGACCGCTTCGACCCCGCGCAGCTCGTCATAGACCGCTTCCAGACACCAGAAGCAGCCGCCGGCGAGCGTGGCGACCGCCTTGCCGGGCGGGACGGCATCGGGCGCGATACCGGGATGGGTCATCGTCGAGGGCCTCCAGGTCGGCCGCCGCGCGGCGCTCGGGGGTGGTCTGCTTTTTTGAATCAGAAGCTTATACGTTCGGCTCGCCCCCGGAAGGGCGCGGGTCGCCGGGACGGGCGCCGCCCCGGCCGGCCGGATCTGGCGCCGCACACGGTCTGTTGCGACGCAGCAACAAGATGTAGTAATGCAAAGAATCTCACACACAAGATCTTGTGACCGGTGGCGGGCGTGATTTGGCTCACACCACATGCCCGGTTCCGGTACAGAATACGTCCTCTCAAACTGGCCAAGCCTTCCGCATGGGGGTATCCTGGCCGAAAACCACAAGACGAGACTTCAAAGGAAACAAAGATGAAAGAGCTGCAAGCTAAACAAGACTCTCAAGTCGAGCTCGCCCCGCTGCCCGCGCAGGAGATCTGTGCCGAAGTGCTGGTCGAGAAGTACGCCAAGGGCGGCGAACGTACGGTCGAAGAAGTGCGCCGGCGCGTCGCGCGCGCGCTCGCCGCCGTCGAGCCCGAGGACAAGCGCGCACACTGGGAAGCAAAGTTCTTCGAGGCGCAGGAACGCGGCTTCGTCCCGGCCGGGCGCATCAACTCTGCCGCCGGCACGACGCTCGCCGCCACGCTGATCAACTGCTTCGTCCAGCCGGTCGGAGACTCGATCACCGAGGTGGTCGACGGCAAGCCCGGCATCTACACCGCGCTGTCGGAAGCGGCCGAGACCATGCGCCGCGGCGGCGGCGTCGGCTACGACTTCTCGTCGATCCGGCCGAAGGGCGCGCTCGTGCGCGGCACCCAGTCGCGCGCGAGCGGTCCGGTGTCCTACATGCGCGTCTTCGACCGCTCGTGCGAGACGGTCGAGTCGGCCGGATCGCGCCGCGGCGCGCAGATGGGGGTGCTGCGCTGCGACCATCCCGACGTCGAGGAGTTCGTCCACGCCAAGGACAGCGGCGAGCTCACCAACTTCAACATCTCGGTCGGCGTGACCGACGAGTTCATGCGCGCGGTGGAGGCCGACGGCGACGCCGAGCTCGTGCACAGGGCCGAGCCGGCCGCCGACGAGAAGGCGGCCGGCGCCTACCAGCGCGAGGACGGGTTATGGGTGTACCGCAAGGTGCGCGCGCGCGAGCTGTGGGACCAGATCATGCGCTCGACCTACGACCACGCCGAGCCCGGGATCCTGTTCCTCGACCGCATCAACAAGGACAACAACCTCTACTACTGCGAGACGATCGAGGCCACCAACCCGTGCGCCGAGCAGCCGTTGCCGGCGTACGGCTGCTGCTGTCTCGGCTCGATCGACCTCGCACGCTACGTCAAGCGACCGTTCACCGAGCGCGCCGAGTTCGACTACGCGGGCTTCGGCAAGACGGTGGACGTCGCGGTGCGCATGCTCGACAACGTGCTCGACGCCACCAACTGGCCGCTCGCGCAGCAGAAGGCCGAGGCGCACGCCAAGCGCCGCATCGGCCTCGGCATCACCGGGCTCGGCGACGCGCTGATCATGCTCGGGCAGCGCTACGACGCGCCGGAAGCGCTCGCCACTGCGGGCCGCATCGCCGAGTTCATGCGCGACCGCGCTTACCTCGTCTCGGTCGAGCTCGCACGCGAGCGCGGCGCCTTCCCGCTCTTCAACGCCGATCTGTACCTCTCCGGCGGCAACTTCGCCTCGCGCCTGCCGGCCGAGGTGAAGCAGAAGATCCGCGCGCACGGCATCCGCAATTCGCACCTGCTCTCGATCGCGCCGACCGGCACCATCAGCCTCGCGTTCGCCGACAACGCGTCGAACGGCATCGAGCCGCCGTTCTCGTGGACCTACACCCGCAAGAAGCGCACCGCCGACGGCACCTTCAAGGAGTACCAGGTCGAGGACTACGCCTGGCGGCTCTACCGGCATGTCGGCGGCGACCTCGGCAATCTGCCCGACTGCTTCGTCACTGCGCTCGAGCTCTCGGCCCAGGCGCACAAGAACATGGTGGCGGCCGTGGCGCCGTACATCGACTCGAGCATCTCGAAGACGGTGAACGTGCCGGAGGACTATCCGTACGGCGAGTTCGAGGATCTCTACCTCACCGCGTGGAAGTCCGGTCTGAAGGGGCTCGCCACCTACCGGCCGAACGCGGTGCTCGGCGCGGTGCTCTCGGTCGAGTCGAAGAAGGAGCCGCAGGACGTGCGTCTCGACGACGAGCGCAATCGTCGCCTGTCGATCAAGTCGCTGCCGGCACCGGTGCTCTCGTCGCTGCGCTGGCCCGGGCGCCCAAGCCTGCCGGGCGGCAACCTCGCCTGGACCTACATGATCCGCTACCCGCACGGCGAGTTCGCGCTCTTCGTCGGCCAGGTCGAGAACGGCAGGCCCTACCCGTTCGAGGTCTGGGTGAACGGCGCCGAGCAGCCGCGCGGACTCGGCGCGGTCGCGAAGACGCTCTCGATGGACATGCGCGCGAACGACCGCGCCTGGCTCAAGCTGAAGCTCGACGTGATGTCGAAGACTTTCGGCGACCCGTTCGACCTGCCGTTTCCGCCGCACGGCGAGCTGAGGAAGGTGCCCGGCATCGTCGCGGCGGTGGCGCAGGTCGTGCGCTTCCGCTGCGAGCAGCTCGGCGCGTTCGATGCCGACGGTCCGACGCCGGTGCTCGACGCGATGTTCAGCGTGCAGGAGCCCAAGACGGGCACCGACGGCACGCTCTCCTGGACGGTCGACATCCAGAACCCGGGCTCGGGCGACGATTTCGTGCTCGGCCTGAAGGAGATCACGCTGCCCGACGGCGTTACGCGGCCGTACTCGATGTGGCTCTCCGGCCACTATCCGCGCGCGCTCGACGGGCTCTCGCGCATCCTCTCGCTCGACATGCGGGTGATGGATCCGGCGTGGATCGGCATGAAGCTGAGGAAGCTGCTGAACTACTCCGAGCCGCTCGGCGACTTCATGGCCTTCGTGCCGGGTCAGCGCCGCCAGCGGACCTATCCCTCGATCGTGGCCTACATGGCGCAGGTGATCATCCACCGCTACGCGATGCTCGGCGTGCTCGACGAGCACGGTTACCCGACGCGCGAGATGGGCATCCTGGAGGCCCCGCGCGAGGCGAACGAGCCGAAGCTCATGCAGGGCGCGCTCTGCAGCGAGTGCGGCAACTACGCGGTGATCAAGAAGGACGGGTGCGACTTCTGCACCGCATGCGGCGCGGTGGGGAGCTGCGGATGAGCTTTGCCGCGCCCCGCCGAGCGCTCGCCCCGGTCCTGTTCGCGGGCGTGCTCGCGATCGCGCCCGCGCTCGCCGCGGACGAAGCCGGACAGGAAGCGCCCGCCGGCGGCCGCCGGGCGCGGTCGAGCGCGCGGCCGAGCGCACCGGCGCGGCCCTCAAGCGCGCCGGCGAGAAGACCGGCGCGGCGCTCGACCGCGCGGCGAAGAAGACCGGCGCGGCGGTGGAGCAGGCCGCGACCAAGACCGGCGAGGCCGCCGAGAAAGCGGCGCAGAAGACCGAGTCAGGGCTCCGGACCGCGTTGCGCCGAACCGGCGAGTGGTTCCAGCGCGCCGGCCGAACCATCCGCGGCTGGTTCGGCGGCGACGACACCTAGCGTCACCGGCGCGCATCGGACTTGCCGGCACGCCTCAGCGCCGGCGGCCGGACCAGTTCACCAGCGCGATGCCGCCGGCGACGAGCAGCGCCGCCGCCGCGAACACCCACGTGATGCGCTCGTCGAGGAGCGCCACTCCGAACAGTACGCCGAACAGCGGCGTGAGCGAGGTGAACACCGAGAGGCGCGCGGCCAGGTAGCGCGTGAGCAGCCAGAACCAGGCGAGGTAGCTCGCGAACGCGACGAGCGCCCCCTGGTAGGCGAGCAGCGACACCGTGAGCGGCGTGAGGCGCACGATGCCGGGCTCGCCCAGCGCGATCGACACCGCCGGCAGCACCGCGGCCGACACCGCGAGCTGGTAGAAGAGCGTCTTCGTCGCGCTCGCGTGCGCGAGCCGCGTCGCCCGGATCAGCACGATGGTGGTCGCCCACAGGAACGCGGCGAGAACCCCGCAGAGATCGCCGACGAGCGTCCCGCCGTCGGCCGACAGGAAGCCCTCGCCGAAGGCGGCGAAGATCCCGGCGAACGCGAGGAAGACCCCGGTCCACTGCCGCCCCGAGAGCCGCTCGCTCCTGACGAACCAGGGCAGCATCAGCGCGGTGAAGCAGGGCGTCGTGTAGACGAACACGATCATGCGCGAGGCGGTGGTGAAGGCGAGACCGCCGTAGATCAACACGAACTCCGCGGCGAACAGCGCGCCCGCCGCGAGGCCCGCGCGCAGCGTGCCGTCGGCGCCGAACAGGGCGATCCCGCGCACGCGCGCCCAGACGAGCAGAAGCGCGGTGGCGACGATCGACCGGATCGCCGCCTGCATCACGAGCGAGACGTCCGCGGCGGCGAGCTTGATGGTGACCTGCTGCAGCCCCCACGCGATGCAGAGCACGGTGACGAGCGCGAAGGCGGCGGCGTCGAGCGGCTGGCGGTCGGGGGCACGGGATCCTTGTGCTCGGGCGGTTCGGCGCCATCTGGCACATTGCGACGGCAGGCGCACAACCGTCCGAGTGCCGCATAATCCGAGGTTCCGGGATCAAGATCAATCGCTGATCGACAATGTACGATTCCCTTCTCGCCCGGGCGCCGGGCGCAATCGCCGCCGCCGCAGTGCTCGGCGCCCTGCTCGTCCCGCCGCCGGCGCTCGCCGCCGACGCGGCGCCCGGGCGCGCGCTGTACGAGGCTCGCTGCGGCGGCTGCCACAACCAGAGCGTGCACAACGACACTTCGCGCAGGGCGCGCAGCCTGAACGAGGTGCGCGCCCGCGTGGCGAACTTTTCGGCGCAGCTGAAGACCGGGTGGACCGCCGAGGAGGTCGACCACGTCGCGGTCTACCTGAACGAGCGCTTCTACCGGTTCCCGTGCGATCCGCCGCTCTGCGAGCGGGCCTCGTCGGGCACGCTGCTCCGCTAGCGCGCCGCCGAACCACCGCGACGGGGCATCCCGCATGAACGAAGCCTACGTGTTCGATTCCATCCGCACGCCGCGCGGGCGCGGCAAGGAGGGCGGCGCGCTGCACGAGGTGAAGCCCGTCTCGCTCGTGGTCCAGCTCATGCACGCGCTGCAGGGGCGCCACGGGTTCGACACCGCGCGCGTCGACGACGTGGTGCTCGGCTGTGTCACGCCCGTCGGCGAGCAGGGTGCGTGCATCGCCAAGAAGGCGGCGCTGGAGGCCGGCTGGAGCTTCGAGGCGCCCGGCCAGCAGATCCATCGCTTCTGCGGCTCCGGCCTGGAGGCCCTGAACCTCGCCGCGCAGAAGGTGCGCTCGGGCTGGGAAGACCTGGTCGTCGCCGGCGGCGTGGAGTCGATGTCGCGCGTGCCGATGGGCAGCGACGGCGGCGAATGGCACGCCCCGCCCGGCGCCGAGGGCGACTACGTCCCGCAAGGGATCAGCGCCGATGTGATTGCGACGCTGCACGGCTTCTCGCGCGAGGAGGTCGACCGCTACGCGGCCGAATCGCAGGCGCGCGCCGCGGCGGCGCGGCGTGAGGGGCGCTTCGCGCGCTCGATCGTCCCGATCCGCGACGCTTCGGGCAAGGTCGCGCTCGATCGCGACGAGCACATCCGCGAGGGCACTACCGCGCAGGCGCTCGGCGCGCTGAAGCCGGCCTTCGCGGCGATCGGCGAGACGGGCTACGACCGCATCGCGCGCGGGCGCTATCCGCAGGTCGAGCGCGTCGACCACGTGCACACCGCCGGCAACTCCTCGGGCATCGTCGACGGCGCCGCGCTCGCGCTCGTCGGCAGCGAACGGGCGGCGAAGGAGCACGTGCTCACCCCGCGCGCCCGCGTGGTCGCGACCGCCCTCTCCGGCGCCGAGCCGGTCCTCATGCTGACCGGTCCGGTGCCGGCGACGCGCAAGGCGCTGACGAAGGCCGGGCTGCGCATCGAGGACATCGACCTCTTCGAGATCAACGAGGCGTTCGCCGTCGTGCCGCTCTACGTAATGCGCGAGCTCGCCATCCCGCACGAGAAGGTGAACGTGAACGGCGGCGCGATCGCGCTCGGCCATCCGCTCGGCGCCACCGGCGCGATCCTCGCCGGCACGCTGCTCGACGAGCTCGAGCGCCGCAGGCTGCGCTACGGCCTCGCCACGCTCTGCATCGGCGGCGGCATGGGCATCGCCACGATCTTCGAGCGCATTTGATCGGGAAGAGCTCGCGCCATGGCCGGACGCATCGGGTTCGCCGCGAGAAAGGGCGGTCGTACGAACAAGGGGAGCAGTCCCTTGTCTATCCCCCAATCGGCACGAGGGGGCGAGCCCCCGTTGTGCGATTCCCCGGGGCTAGCGTCTCGAGTCAGAGATCCGTCGACGAACTTCTGACTCGGGACACTCATATGGTCGCAAGGTTGTCAACAGTGCGTTTTTTCGTCGAATTCCAAATCGATCCGGTGACGCGGCACGAGCGCTGCAGCGACGATGAATCAGACTCATATCCGTGGGTTGGTTACCACCTTTCACCGATTCGTCGCGGGAACTGCCTCGCTCTAGCGTCATGGATCAATCCTTGCGGGATGCCGGGGTAGTGTCCTCGAGGGTTTTCCCTATCGTTGCCCGTACCGCATCACCGGATCGATCTGGTGGTATCGACGTTGGTTCAAGCGCGCTCAGGCCTGGTTTGGGTCGAAGCGATGGCCCACACAAAGCCCGTCAGCTCGCGCGCCACGGCCACGCAGACCTTGTTCAGGTGCACGCCTCTGGCCTTGAGTACCGCGAAGCGTGCGCTCAGTCGCAGCTGCGCCTTCCAGGCCACGTCGCGAATCGCCTGCGGCAAGTCTTCCGCCCGGCGCTGTGCCTGATAGCCGATACGCGGAGGAAAGCGGTAATTCCATGCCGCCTCGGTGAGCAGCCGACGCGCGTGCGCATTGCCCGTCTTGGTGATGCTGCCACGCACCACCCGCTCGCCGCTCGAGTGCTCGCTCGGCACCAAGCCAAGATAGCTCATCAGTTGGCGCGGGTGGGCGAAGCGCGCGATGTCGCCGATCTCGGCCACCAAGCCAATGGCGCTGATCATGTCGATGCCGCGCAGCGCCTGCAGTGCCTGCACGATCGAGGCGAAGCGCCAGCCTTCGATCGAGCTGCCCAGCGCGGCGGTGAGCCGCGCCACGCGCTCATCTGCTGTGCTGACGGCTTGCCAGTACTCAGTGAAGGCGGTCTGCGCGCCGGACTGGGCAAAGCTCAACGTCGCCAGCCAACGATAGAACGTCTTGCTCCACGACGTGCGATGCGGGTAACGCACCTCGTGGCGGAGCAGGAAGCTCTTGAGCTGGTGGCGCGCTTGGGTGCGGGCGTTGACCGCGTCCTCGCGGGCACGCGCCAAGTCACGAATCGCCTCATCGGCCGGGTCGGGAATCCATACCGCGCGCAACTCACCGGCACGCGAGAGCTCGGCCAAGCGGATGCCGTCGCGCCGATCGGTCTTGACGCGCTCGCCTGGGCGACGCGGGATCAGCGACGGGGCGATCACTTCGCAGCGATAACCACGCCGGGCCAGCTCGCGCTGCAGTCCATAACCGGTCGGACCAGCCTCATAGACCACATGAACCTGCGCCGCATCGCCGAAACGCGCAAACAGCTTCCGAAGCTTGCCGACGTCGTGCGCGATCGTGCCTACGAGGCGCGCCGGCGCCCGCCCTACCTCCGCCACGGCCACCGCGATCGAGTCCTTATGCACGTCCAGTCCAACGAAAACTTTGATACCTTGTTCCATGGCCGGTCTCCATTGTGGTTGCTGACGACTCGTTCTCAGCATGTAGCTCGGCGCGGCCTGCCGCGCAACCTACGTCGCCGGAGACCGGCCGCCTCACCTCAACACGACCATAGTGTCTAGCGCGCCGTGAGCAGGATGCCGGTCGTGTTCTTCGGGCACGGCAGCCCGATGAACTGCCTCGAGGACAACCGCTACACGCGGGCGTGGGGCGAGATCGGCCGCGCGGCTCCGCGGCCGCGCGCGGTCCTGTGCGTCTCGGCGCACTGGTACACGCGCGGCACCGCGGTGACCGCGATGGCCTCGCCGAAGACGATCCACGACTTCTACGGCTTTCCGCGCGAGCTCTACGAGCTGCAATACCCGGCGCCGGGCGATCCGGCGCTCGCGGCGCGGGTCAAGGACCTGCTCGCGCCGACTCCGGTCGCGCTCGACCAGTCGTGGGGACTCGACCACGGCACCTGGGCGGTGCTGCGGTTCGCGTATCCGCAGGCCGACCTGCCGGTGCTGCAGCTCTCGATCGACGCCACGCAGCCGGCCGCGTTCCACTACGCGCTCGGACGCCGGCTCGCGCCGCTGCGCGACGAGGGCGTGCTCGTCGCGGGCAGCGGCGACGTCGTGCACAACCTGCGGCTTATGCGCCGCGAGGCGGGTGCGCCGCCCTACGACTGGGCGGTGCGGTTCAACGACTTCGTGCGCGACGCGCTCGCGCGCGGCGATCACCGCGCGCTCGTCGACTGGGAGGCGGCCGGCGAGGACGCGCGCCGGTCTAATCCGACGCCCGAGCACTACCTGCCGCTGCTCTACTGTCTCGGCGCACTGGCGGACGGCGAGCCCGCGCGCGTCGCGGTCGACGGCATCGAGATCGGCTCGGTCAGCATGCTGAGCGCCGTCTTCGGCGCCGCCGCCTGAGCTTCAGTACTTGAAGTCGGCCGCGCCGGCGGCGATCGCGGCGAGCACCTCGACGTGGCCCTGGACCGCGGCGCGGCGGTGGTAGAACGCGAGCGCCCGCAGCCCGCCGAGCTCCTCGCCGCCGCCGGCGCGCCCCGGTCCGCCGTGCAGGCACATCGGCATCACGTTGCCGTGCCCGGTGTGGCTCTGCCCGACCGCGGCGTTCACCGCCAGGATGCGGCCGTGGCAGTCGGCGAGCTCGGCCGCGGCGTCCGCCAGGAACGTCGCATCGCCGCTGAACACCGAAGCCACCAGCGACCCCTGCCCCATGCGCGCGATGGCGAACGCCTGCGCGGCGTCCGCGTACGGAACGACGGTCGCCGCCGGGCCGAACACCTCGACGTCGTGCACCGCGCGCGCGGCGAGCGGGTCGGCGCAGGCGAGCAGCGTGGGCGGCACGAACGCGGCCTTGGCCGGGTCCGCGTCGATCGGCTTGAACTGCGCGCCGCCGTCGAACACGACTTTCGCCTCGCGCTTGAGCGCGGCGATACCCTCGAGCGCGGCGCGCTGCTGGGTCCGGCTGACGAGCGGTCCCATGCGAACGTCCTTGTTGCGCGGGTTCCCGACGCTGGTCTTGCCAAGCTTCGCGACGATGGCCTCCTCGACCGCGCCGCGCGCCGCGGCCGGTACCAGCACGCGTCGTATCGCGGTGCACTTCTGCCCCGCCTTCTGCGTCATTTCGCGTACCACCTCGCGCACCAAGAGGTCGAACTCCGGCGCGCCGGGTCCGGCGTCCGGGCCGAGCAGCGCGACGTTCAGGCTGTCGGCCTCGACGTTGACGCGCGTCGAGTTGCGCAGGATCGCAGCATGGCCGCGGATGCGCAGTGCCGTGTCGGCCGAGCCCGTGAACGAGACCGCGTCCGCGCCGGTGACGTGGTCGAGCATGTCGCCGGCCGACCCGCACACGATCGAGAGCGCGCCCTCGGGCAGCACGCCCGCCTTGACCACGTCCTCGACCATGCGCTGCGCGAGCCACGCGGTCGCCGTCGCCGGCTTGGCGAGCACCGGCACGCCGGACAGCAGCGCCGGCGCAGCCTTCTCCCACAGTCCCCACGCCGGGAAGTTGAACGCGTTGATCAGCACGGCGACGCCGCGCAGCGGCAGCGCGACGTGCAGGCCCTGGAAGCCCTCGTCCTTGCCGAGGCGCGCGAGCTCGCCGTCCTTGAGATAGCGCGCCGCGCCGAGCGCGCCGGCCGCGCGCGCGTAGAACTTGATGGTGAAGATTGCGCCGTCGATGTCGACCGCGGCGTCGGCCTCGGGCGAACCCGAGTTCCTGAGCGCGATCTCGAAGTAGTCCTTGCGGTGCGCCGAAAGCACGTCGGCGACTTTGGCGAGTGCCGCGGCGCGCTCGGCGTAGCCCAGCGCGCGCAGCGCCGGCCCGCCGGCGGCGCGCGCGTGCGCGAGCGCGGCGGCGAAGTCGATGCGCTCGGTCGAGGCCCGTGCGAGCTCCTCGCCGGTGACCGGGTCGACGAGCGCTGCGCCCGGGTCGCCGCCCTCCGCCCAGCGGCCGCTGACGTAGTTCGCGAGTTTCATGCCGGTTCCTCCTCAGGATGCGGTTGCGGTGTCAGGCGACGATCGTGGCGCCGCGGATCGTCGTCTTCGGCAGCTCGTCGCCCGCCGGGAACAGCGTGAAGTACTTGACGTTCTCGAACGGGATATAGAGCAGCGCGCCGTCAGCCTCGACGGCGAGGAAACGCCGCTTGAGGATCTCCTCCTCGACGAGCCTGCGGGCGTGCACGTTCGGCGCCTGGACCGGAAACTCGATCGTGACGGAACTGCCGTCGTTGAAGTGGATGGTAAGGCCGCGCTTCGGGGTCATCGTCGACTGCTCCTCCGGTGGACCGCAGGGTGGCCAAGCTACCACAGCTTGGCGCGGCCCCCCACGCCGGGCAGGACCCTTGCCTTGTCGCCCCGCTCGGGTACGTCACCTCCGGCGCAAGGGCGGATTCCTTCGACAAGCTGCTAGCATCGGCGCGTCAACCGGAGCGCAAGGAGAAATCGCGTGGGTCCACTGCAGGGAATCCGGATCGTCGAGTTCGCCGGCATCGGGCCGGCACCGTTCGGCAGGATGCTGCTCGCCGACATGGGCGCCGACGTGCTCGTGATCGACCGCAAGCGGCGGCACGACGGGCAGCCCGCGGTGCCGCATTTCGCCTCGGGCCGCGCGGCGATCGCGATGCGCGGCAAGCGCTCGATCGCGCTCGATCTGCGCAAGCCCGATGGGCGTGAGGCCGCACTGCGGCTCGTCGCGCAGGCCGACGCGCTGCTCGAGGGCTATCGCCCCGGCGTGATGGAACGGCTCGGCCTCGCGCCGGAGACCTGCCACGCGCGCAACCCGAAGCTCGTCTACGCGCGCATGACCGGCTGGGGCCAGACCGGCCCGCTCGCGCCGGCGGCGGGGCACGACGTCAACTACGCGGCGCTCACCGGCGCGCTCCACTGCGGCGCGCGCGAGGGCGGCACGCCCTGGGCGCCGCCGACGCTCGTCGCCGATTTCGGCGGCGGCGGCATGTTCCTCGCCTTTGGCGTCGTCTGCGGCATCCTCGAGACGCGCCGCTCGGGTCAGGGCCAGGTGATCGACGCGGCGATGATCGACGGCGCGGCGCTTCTGATGCACGGCCTCTACACGTTCAAGGCCGCCGGGCGGTGGTCGAACACGCCCGGCACCAACCTGCTCGACTCGGGCGCGCCCTTCTACGACGCCTACCGGTGCGCCGACGGCCGCTGGATCACGCTCGGCGCGATCGAGCCGCCGTTCTACGCGCTCCTGCTCGAGAAGCTCGGGCTCGCGGGCGATCCTCTCTTCGCCGACCAGTTCGACGAGGCGAAATGGCCGGCGCGCAGGCGCCGCGTCGCGGAGGTGATCCGCGGCAGGACGCGCGACGAGTGGTGCGCGCTCCTCGAGGGCACCGACGCGTGCTTCGCGCCGGTGCTCGACCTCGACGAGGCGCCGCGCCACCCGCACAACCGCGCTCGCAATAGCTTCGTCGAAATCGAGGGCGTGACGCAGCCCGCGCCCGGTCCGCGCTTCTCGCGCACGCCGGGCGACGTGCGCCACGCGCCGCCGCTGCCCGGAGCGGACACCGACGCCGCGCTCGCGGGCTGGGGCTTGTCGGAGGCGGAGATCGCCGCGCTGCGCGCGGCCGGCGCGATCGATTGAGCGGCGCATATCCGCAGAAGCAGCCATTGCAGCGAGCACGCCCCCTTTCGCTCCTGCTCAAGGATGGATGCCGGCGAAGCCGGCGGGGTGGTTGACGAGCTTTCGCGGTTCGACACCACCCCGGCCGCTGCGCGGCCACCCCTCGGAGAGGAGGGGACAAGGCCTACCGCAGCCAACGAGATCAGACTTCACCGCTCACCGCTCACTGCTCACTCGAGCGAGAGCGTCAGCCCCGGCAACTCGATCCCGAAAAGCGTCGTGGACCACGTCTCGCCCGGCGCGACCGGCAGCGCGGCAGTGAGCGTACCGGTGGTGACGATCTCGCCCGCGGCGACCGGGGGAAACTGCGGCAGCCCGCGCAGCGCCTCGACCAGGTGCGCCAGCGCGAGGAGCGGGCTGTCGAGGACGTTCGCGCCGCCGCCCTCGGCGCGCACGACGCCGCCGCGCGCGAGCGCGATCGTGAACTCGCGCAGCTTGCGCGCGCAGTCCGCGATCTCCGCCACCGGAATCTTCGGTCCGACGACGAGCGCGCCGTGCAGCCCGTTCACCGCGACCGTGTCGGCGACCTTGAACTTCCACTGCGGGAACGGGCTCTGCACGATCTCGAAGCCGAGCGCGATCCAGTCGAGCGAGGCGAGGATCGCAGCCTCGTCGCGTGTCGTCGGCGGCGGTGCCTTGAAATGCAGCACGATCTCGGGCTCGATGCGCGGCTCGGGGAACTGCGCGACCGCTTGCGACGCCCGTGCGGCGTCGGCGTATCGCACCGTCGTATCGTAGACGAAGCCCCAGATCGGCTCGTACACCCCGTACTCGGCCCAGATCGTCCGGTTGGTGAACCCGATCTTGCGGCCGACCGGGCGCGCGCCCTGCGCGACGCGTGCGCGGTGCAGCGCCTCGGTGACGCCGTAGGCGCGCGCGACGTCGAAGCCCGGCTCGGTCTGGGTGAGCGGTGCGAGCGGCCGATGCGCGGCCCAGGCGTCGAGCAGCCGCTGCGCCAGCGGGTCCATTGCGCCCTCCCGCCCGCTCACACCTTGAAGCCGGCGGCGAGCTTCTTCGGCACCGCCACGTTCTTCAGGCGCACGTAATCCGGCAAGCCGTTGCGGTACGGCGGGTAGTCCTCGCCGAGGATCAACGGCGCGAGGTACTGGCGGCACTTTTCGGTGATGCCGAACCCGTCGGCGGCGATGAAGTCCGCCGGCATCAGCTTCTCGACGTTCGCCACCTTGTCGAGCGGGGCGGTGCCGACCTTCCACTTGTACGGCTTGTTCGAAACGCGCACGATGGTCGGCATCACCGCGTTGTGCCCCTTCAGGGCGAGCTCGACCGCCGCCTTCCCCATCGCGTAGGACTGCGCGACGTCGGTCCTCGAGGCGATGTGACGCGCCGCGCGCTGCAGGTAATCGGCGACCGCCCAGTGGTACTTCAGGTCCAGCCCGCTCTTCACCATGCTCGCGACCACCGGGGCGACGCCGCCGAGCTGGGCGTGGCCGAAGGCGTCGCGCAGCCCCTGGTCGGACAGGAACTTGCCGTCCGGCCCCTTCACGCCCTCGGACACGACGACCGAGCAGAAGCCGTGCTTCTTCACCGCGTCGTCGATCCGCGCCAGGAACTTCGCCTGGTCGAACACCACCTCCGGGAACAGGATCAGGATCGGGAGCTCGAGCTCTTTCGTCGAGGCCATGCCGCCCGCCGCCGCGATCCACCCCGCATGGCGCCCCATGACCTCGACGATGAACACCTTGGTCGAGGTGAGCGCCATCGAGGCGACATCCAGCGTCGCCTCGCGCGTCGACACGGCGACGTACTTCGCCACCGAGCCGAACCCGGGACAGTTGTCGGTGATCGGGAGATCGTTGTCCACCGTCTTCGGCACGTGGATCGCCTGCAGCGGGTAGCCGAGCTTCCCGGCGAGCTGCGACACCTTCAGGCACGTGTCCGCCGAATCGCCGCCGCCGTTGTAGAAGAAGTAGCCGATGTCGTGCGCGCGGAACACCTCGAGCAGCCGTTCGTACTGCGCGGGGTCCTTCTCGAAGGGCTTCAGCTTGTAGCGGGCCGAGCCGAAGGCGCCGCCCGGGGTATGCTTGAGCGCGGCGATCGCGCGCGCGCTCTCTCGCCCGGTGTCGACCAGGTCCTCGGCGAGCGCGCCGATGATCCCGTTGCGCCCGGCGAAGACCTTGCCGATCTTGGACTTGTGCTTGCGCGCGGTCCCGATCACGCCGGCGGCGCTGGCGTTGATCACGGCGGTCACGCCGCCGGATTGCGCATAGAAGGCGTTCCTCGGCTTCATGGGTATCCTCGATGGTCGCGGTGCGAATCGTACCGGCCGAATTATCGCCCGAGCGCGCCGCGGCGAGCGAGCACTTGATCTGGCGCAACGCCGCGGTGGCGTCCGCCGGGTACGTTCGGAGCCGGCCGGCATGCGCGCCGGCGCACGGTTAAGGCTACGATCCGCAGCCGATGCAGGCCCACCAGACCGTTCCCCACCTGCGCGAGGTGATCGTGTTCCTCGCCGCTGCGGGCGTCATCGTGCCGTTGGTCTCGCGGCTGCGCGTGAGCCCGGTGCTCGGGTTTCTCGTGCTCGGCGCGCTGATCGGGCCCTACGGGCTGGGCCTGTTCGCCGACGAGATCGGTTTCCTGCGCTATGCGGTGATCGACGATCTCGCCGGCGTCCGGCCACTTGCCGAGCTCGGGATCGTCTTCCTGCTGTTCATGATCGGGCTCGAACTGTCGCCCGACCGGCTGTGGGCGCTGCGGCGCCTGGTCTTCGGGCTGGGCACGCTGCAAGTCGCCATCACCGCGGCCGTCGTCGGCCTGATCGCCTGGACCTTCGGCAATCCGCCCGCCTCGGCCCTGATTCTCGGGCTCGGCTTCGCGCTCTCGTCGACCGCGGTCGTCATGCAGCTGCTCGCGGAGCGCCGGGCGGTTGCGACCCCGCTCGGTCGCACGAGCTTCGCCATCCTGCTCCTGCAGGACCTCGCGGTGGTGCCGATCCTGGTGCTGATCGGACTGCTCGCCGCCCGCGCCGCCGACGACCTCCCGATCGCCCTCGGGCTCGCGTTCGTCACCGCGCTCGCGGCCATCGCCGGCCTCGTCGTCGTCGGCCGCCTGCTGCTGCGGCCACTGCTCAGGCTCGCCAGCGCGACGCGCAGCCCGGAGCTGTTCATGGCGGTGACGCTGCTCACGGTGCTCGGCGCCGCCGCGATCACCGAACGGGCGGGCCTGTCGATGGCACTCGGCGCGTTCCTGGCCGGGCTGCTCCTTGCCGAGACCGAGTACCGGCACGAGGTCGAGGTCGATATCGAGCCGTTCAAGGGGCTCCTGCTCGGGCTTTTCTTCATGTCGGTGGGCATGGGCACCGACCTGCGCGTGGTGGCACAGGAGCCGGTCTGGCTGTTCGCCGCGGTGTTCGGGCTCCTTGCGGTGAAGGCGCCCATTATCGCCGGGCTCGCCCGGGCATTCGGGCTGCCGCGCCACGTCGCGGTCGAGGCCGGTCTGCTGCTCGGGCAAGGGGGCGAGTTCGCGTTCGTCGTCTTCGTGCTCGCCTCGGCGAGCGGTCTGCTCGCACGCGACACCGCACAATTCATGCTGATCGTGACCGCGCTCGGCATGATCGCAACGCCGGTGGTCGCCGGCTTCGCGCGCCGGGCGGGGCTCGCGCTCGAGCGACGCCACGCCGGCCGCACGGCGCAGCGCGATTTCCTGCCGCCGCGCGGGATCGCCGACCACGTGATCATCGCCGGATTCGGCCGTGTCGGGCAGTTGCTCGCTCGTGTGTTCGATGCCTGCAATCAGGCCTACGTGGCGCTCGACGTGGACGCGGCGAACGTCGCGCAGCACCGCGCCAACGGGCTCCCGGTCTTCTACGGCGACGCGAGCCGGGTCGAGATCCTGCGGCGGATGCACGCCGAGCGCGCGCGCGCCGTGGTGGTGACGACCGACAGTCCGCTCGCCGCCCAGCACACGGTGCGCGCGGTGCGTAGCCGCTGGCCGCACCTGCTGGTGGTCGCGCGCGCGCGCGACGCGGCGCATGCCCGCCGCCTGCTCGAATGCGGTGCCTCCGAGGTCGTGCCGGAGACGGTCGAGGCGAGCCTGCAGCTCGCCGCCCGCGTGCTCGAGGCCGCCGGCGAGCCCGCCGAGGCGGTCGCGCAGTCGCTCGCCCAGCAGCGCGAGCTCGAACTCACCAAGCTCGAGTCCGCGGCCGAGGGCTCGCCGCGCCGCGTCCGGCAGGTGAGCGAATGACCCGCGTGGCCGTTGCACGGAGCCGCACGCCATGACCGGAGAGCGCCCGCCCGGCCGCCGCACCTGCCTCTACGACCGTCGGCAGCTCGAGACCAAGCTCGACGACATGGCGCGCCAGGCCGCGGGCCTGCTCACCGCGCGCCACGAGGTCGTGCTGGTCGGGATCCGCCGCCGCGGCGTGCCGCTTGCCGAGATGCTGCGCGCGCGGCTCGCCGCGGGGTTCGGCTTTCCGCGCCTGCCGCTCGTCGAGCTCGCCATCAAGCGCTACGCGGACGATCTCACGCTGCTCTACCCGGAAACGCAGCTCGTCGAGGATCCGTCGCACGCCGGGCTCGATCTGCGCGGCAAGACGGTCGTCATCGTGGACGACGTGATGTACCAGGGGCACTCGATGCTGCGCGCGGTGGACTACCTCGCCGACAGGCAGCCGGCCGAGATGCGCACGGTGGTGCTGGTCGACCGCGACGTGGCGCGGCTGCCGGTGCGCACCGACATCTCGGGCGTGCGGCTGGACGTCGCGCCCGGCGATATCATCGAGTGCCACGTGCCGCCCTACGAGCCCGAGCTCGGGATCGAGCTGCTGCAGCCGACCCGGTGATGTTCGAGGACCGCGCCGACGCCGCCCGGCGCCTCGCCGAAGCGCTCGCGCATTACCGCGGCAGGAATGCGCTGGTGCTCGCGATCCCGCGCGGCGCGGTCGCGATGGGGCGCACGATCGCGGACGCGCTCGGCGGCGAGCTCGACGTCGTGCTGGTGCGCAAGCTGCGGGCGCCTGGCGCACCCGAGTTCGCCGTCGGTGCGATCGACGAGACCGGCTGGGCGTACATCGCCGCGCATGCGGCGAGCGCGGGCGCCGACGCGGCCTACCTGGAGCGCGAGAAGCAGGCGCAGCTCACCGCCCTGCGCCGGCGGCGCGGCGAATACACGCCCGCGCGGGCGCCGATCGACCCCGCCGGACGCGTTGCGATCGTCGTCGACGACGGGCTCGCGACGGGCGCGACGATGATCGCGGCCCTGCACGCGGTTCGCGCGCGCGCGCCCCGCGCGGCTCGTCTGCGCGGTCCCGGTCGCGGCGCCGGAGAGCGTGGACGCCGTGCGCCCCCTACGCCGACGAAGTGGTCTGCCTCGAGGCTCCCCAGCGGTTCTTCGCGGTCGGCCAGTTCTACCGCAGGTTCGATCAGGTCGAGGACGACGAGGTGGTGCGGCTGCTCGCCGCCGCGCCGGGCTGACGCGGCGCGCGTCGGGCGGGCTCCGCTTCGGTCGCCCCCGCGGAGCCTGTGCCCGAACGCGGTCATCGGAGGGCGCGAGCTCGGAATGCGATCCCCCGCCCCTTCGGCCGCTTGCCGAATCCACGCTTGCGAGGCACGACGGCTTGCCTGCCGCCCGCGCAGTTTTCGCACCGCCGCGTTCGCGGGAGCGACGAACCCCTGCCGGGCCCTGCTACGCGCCGCGCGACTTCACCTCGCCGCGCTGGATGCGCAGCAGCTCTTCGAGCTGGCGGCGCGCGTCGTCGAACGCCTCGCGCACGGCGGCATAAGCGTCCTCGTCGTGCGCGCGGTTGACGACGATCTCGCGGCCGGGCACGCGCAGGTCGACGCGCACACTGAACTCGCGCCCGTTCGACTGGTGACGCGACCGCTCCTCGACGACGACGCGGCAGCTGGTGATGTTCGCGCGCGTCGCCTCGAGCTTCGCGGCGCTCGCGTGAATCGCCGCCTCGAGCGGCTCGGACTGCCGGATGCCGCGAAACGTGACTTGCAGCGGGAGTTGCATCGTGACCTCTATCCCCTGGCAATCGCCGGCGGAGCGCCGGCATCGGTTCCAATCCAGCCCGCCCCGCGCGGCGGGCTTTGACCTCGATCAATCCCCGCAGTGCGCCGCGGAAAGCTCGTCGCGCAGCTCGGCCTCGCGCTCGGTGTAGCGCGGCGAGAAGTGGAAGGGGACCACCCGCCGGGCGCGCGCCAGGCGCGCGATCGTGCCGGCCTGCCGCGCAGTGAGATGGAACTTGCGCGCCGCGTGGTCGGCGTCGGCGTTTAGGAACACCGACTCGATGAAGAGCTGGTCCGCGTCGGCGGCGAGCGCGGCGATGCGGCGCGCGTTCTCCTCGTGGTAGACGACGTCGGTGACGTAGGCGATCTTCTCGCCGGGCACGAGCCCGAGCACCTTTGTCTTGAGCTCCCCGAGCGGGAGCGTGCGCTCGTGCGGACCGTCGCGGTCGCGCCACCATGCCCGGATCGGCGTGCCTTCGGGGCGCCGGCGAACACCGCGTCCTTCAGCGCCTTGAGCCAGGGACCGGTCGGCAGGCCGAGCTCCGCCAGGCGGTTCTTCCACACGTTGACATGCATCTTCTCCTCCACCGCGAAGGCGAGGCATGCGGTCTTGTGATCGAGGAACTCGGCGCGCACGCTGAACGCCGGATCGTCCAGGAGCACGCCCGGCGGCAGGCGCGGCGCCGCGGCCGGCTCGCGCCGAAACCGCCGATGACAGCCGAAGCGCGCGGCGCGCATCGACCAGTCGGGGGCGACCTCGTGCACGGCGATGGCGAAGTCGACCGGGTAATTCTCGACGAGATTCCACGTGTACGCGGCGAGCTTGTGCTCGACCTGCTCGAGGAACCCGGGCGGCCCGTAGAGCCGCACGCCCGTCTCGCGGCCGACGCATACGCGCAGCAGCCGGTCGAAGCCGTAGAAGTGGTCCATGTGCGTGTGCGAGACGAACACGTCCGACACGCGCAGCAGCTTCTTCGGCGGCAGCGCCGTGACATCGCCGAGGTCGAGGAGCAGCGCGCGGCGCTCGAACTTGAAATCGAGCAACAGCCCGGGGTCGCCGAACGGGCCGTTCACGAGCTCGGGGGAGAAGATCAGGCGCACGGGAACTTCGGTGGGCAGCGGGCAGTGGACAGCGGCCGGCGGGCGGTCACGCGAGACCGGAGAGGGTAAACTCTCCGCAACCCCTTTCACTGCCGGCTGCCCTGTCCGTTTTTCCTGTCACCGTCGAGTGCTACGCCGGCTACCGCGGCGAGCAGGAGCCGCGGGCGTTCACGCTCGGCGAGCGGCGGCTGGAAGTCGCGGCGATCCAGGACCGCTGGCTCGCGCCGGAGCACCGCTACTTCAAGGTCGCCGCGAGCGACGGCGACACCTATATTCTGCGCCACGACGCCCAGACCGGCGAGTGGACCCTGGGGGCGTTCCGGCGCGGGATCGAGCGCGCAGCCAGTCAGGACTGAGCGCCGCGGGCGCCGCACCTGGGCGGCGCCGTGCGGTGCCAGATCAGCTCGCCGACGCGCCAGAGCCTGCGCACGCGGTGGTGCGGGACGGTGTGCACCGACCCGTCCGCCTCCACCGCCTCGATGGCGAAATGCGCGCCGGGCGCGAAGCCGATGCGCGCCAGCGCAGCGTCTGCCTCGGCGCCCGCCACCGGATGCCAGTAGCCGATCACGAACCTCGCGCGGCCGAACGCCGGTTCCCAGCGGATCCGTGCCGGCAGCTCGTGGATCGGCATTTTCTTCATGCAGCGCCGTCCGCTGTCGGGGTGATCGTGACCCGCACCCGCTCGCCGTCCTGCGCGTGACCGAAGCGCACCGGCAGGAACTGCTCGATCAGCCACATCGCAGTACGCGCATGGTCCGAGAGCTCGCGCGTCGTGAACGCCGAGGCGCCGCCGGCGAGCGCGAGATAGACGAGGAGCTGGTCCGCGGCGTGGCGGTCGAGCGCTGCGCCGCTCGCGAGGTCCGCGGCGAGCGCGCGCCCGACCGCGTCGCCGAGCGCCTCGGCACGCACGCCGCGCTCGGCGGCGCGGCCGGCGCCGAGCACGCTCGCCTCGGCGCGCGCCCAGACGACGATCGCCCCGCCTTGCGCGATCGCGTCGGCGCCGCCGAGGACCGCGGTCGCGATGCGCGCGTTCGCCGCGTCAGGGCCAAGCGCCTGGAGCGCCCCGGCGCGCATCCGCTCGGCGATGTGCGCCGGGAGATGCGCGACGTGCGCCGACCCGCGGAGCTCGACGAGTGCGCCCGGCGCGTCGAGCGCGACGGCGCGCAGCCGGGCGGGCGTCACGTCGAGCGCGATCTCGCCGCCGCCGCGCGGAAAATAGCCGCGCCGCAGGACGCGCCCGGCCACGCGCGCGCCCATGCGCGCGAGGTGCGGCAGCAGCACCTCGATGAGGTAGTCGGCGGGCGGCGCCTGGCGCACGTCGGTGCCCCCGACCACCGTCACGCGCGAGGCGACCGGCGCCGCGAGCAGCACCGGAAGCGCCGCCTGCAGCACGAGCGTAGCGCTGCCGGCGGTGCCGACTTCGAAGCGGAACGCGCCGCCGCGCGGCGCGCCGGGCGCGAAGGTGAAGCTCGTGGCACGCAGCGCGAGACCCTCGACCCGCGCATCGCAGAGCGCGGCGACCGCGCGCACCGCCGCGAGGTGCTGGGGCGCGAGCCCGGGCTTCTCGCGGCCCGCCCGAACGTTGAAGAGCCGGATCGGCGTGCCGGTCACCGCGGCCAGCGCCACGGCGGTACGCACGAGCTGGCCGCCGCCCTCGCCGTGCGCGCCGTCGATCTCGATCACCGCACGGCCGGGCCCGGAAGTCCGGCGGCTAGCGCGTCCAGTGCACGCGCAGCAGCCGGTCCTCCTTGTTGTAGTGGTACTCGAGCTTGCCGCGGAACGCGTGCTCGAGCGCGTCGCCGATCGCGCGCGCGAGGTGCGGCGCGGCCGTCGTCACGAGCAGTCCGTCGGCGCCGTCCTCGATCGCCATCAGGCGTTCGAGCGGGTGCTCGGCCTTCTCCCGCGCCTCGACGTTGCGGACCAGGTGGATGATCTCATCGCGGTGCCCCTCGAGGAACTCGCCGCCGATCGCGACGTAGCCGGCGGGAAACCGGTCGAGCACGCGATGACAGGCCGGGCAGCGCTGTTCGTGCGCGCCGGCCTCGGCGGGCCCCCAGCGCCAGCGTCCGGCGCGGAACACCGCGCCGCAGTCGGGGCAGCGGGCCGGCTCGGGCAGCTTGGCGCGTGACTTGTAGGTGTCGTGCACGCGCTCCTGGAGCAATCGGTTGCTGCGGCGAATGCGGCGGAAACCTTCCGGGGCTTTGATGACCACTCCCATGGCGCCGGCTCCTTTCGCTGCTATCGTCCGCCAGCGGCCCGGGCGCGCATTGACGCAAGTCAAACCGGCGGCCCGGCCTCAGTCCCACCGCAGCGCGAGCCGGCCTCCACTCGTGCGCTCGACGCGCGTGCCGAGCTTTGCGCCTTCGCGGCCGAGCGTCGTCGCGAGCCAGCCCGTCTCCTCGTCGCTCGCGCGCTCCAGCCGAAAGCGGCGGATCCGCATCGGCACGAGCGCGAGCGCGAGAAGCCGCCCGCTCGCGGCCTCGACCGTCGCAAAGTACATCAGCGCGAGCTCTGCGCGGAACGACTCGTAGCCGCCGATACCTTCGTAGTCGTTCAGGAAGTCGCCGCAGCCGTACAGGATCAGCCGCTCGCGGTGAACCTCGATCCCCTTCGGGTGGTGCGACGAGTGCCCGTGCACGATGTCCGCGCCGCCGGCGTCGACGAGGCCGCGTGCGAACGCGCGCTCGGCATGTCCGATCTCGTAGCCCCAGTTGCCGCCCCAGTGGATCGAGACCACCACGACGTCGTGCCGGCCTTTCGCGCCGCGCACGCGCTCGGCGACTGCATCCACGCTGCGCGCCGAGAGATCCGGCAGCAGGCTCACGCCCGCGCGGGCTGCGCCCGCGGCCCATTCGGCGCCGACGCCGGAGCTCTCCGTGCCGTAGGCGAACACGAGCACGCGCCGTCCGCCCGGCAGCGCGATCGTCGCGGGCGCGGCGGCCTCGACCGCGTCGCGGCCGGCGCCTGCGGTGCGCATGCCCGCCGCGTGCAGCGTCTCGAGCGTGTCGGCAAGTCCGCGGTGACCCCAGTCGAGCACGTGGTTGTTCGCGAACACGCAGCAGTCGAGCTTCGCGGCGGTCAGGCACGCGACATTCGACGGATGCATCCGGTAGTGGATGCCCTTGCCCGGCCAGGCGTCCTCGGCGGCCGTCACCGACGTCTCGAGATTCACGATGCGCGCATCGGGCCGCACCCGCTCGAGCTCGGCGAGCGCATCCCCCAGACGTATGCGACCTGCACCGGCCGCGCGACCGGCCCGTTCGCCCGCTCCGCGAGCGCGACGTAGTCGAGCGCCGAGCGCGCGTAGGGCTCGTAGAGGTGCGGCGCGCTTGGGTGCGGCAGGATCTGGTCAACGCCGCGGCCCGTCATCACGTCGCCGCAGAGAAACAGCGTGACCGACGCGGCACCGACCTGCTCAATCGGCGCCATCGCAGTCGTCCGCCGCGGCGCAGCCGGCAAGCCGCCCGCCGCCGCGAGCGTCGCTGCAGCGGCACCGCCCAGCACTGCGCGACCGAGCGTTGCAAGGAAGCGGCGTCGCGTCATGCCGGTGGCGCGGACGCACAGCCATGCGCGTGCGGGCCGGCCGTTCAACGCCCGCCGGGCGCAGCGCCGCGGTGCAGGCGGTCGTCGTCGGCGATCTGCGCCAGCAGCTCCTCGACGCGCCGCGCGCCGCCGCGCTTGGCGAGGATCTCGCGCGGCGAGCGGCCGCCGAGCTGCACGCTCGGGCGATCGAGCCAGGCCGTCGCCTGCGCCTCGTCGCCGAAGACGCGGATCGCGAGCTGGACGAGGTAGGTGCGGCCGTGCCGGTGCATGGCCCAATGGTAGCGCGGGTTGCGGTTGGATTTCGGTCAACCGCGGTTGCCCGCGTGCGGCGACGATGCGACCTTTGCCGGTCGGTCCCCGACGCGCCCGCGGAACGCGCCGCCGGCGTGGGGCGCATGATCTGCAGAGCGCCTTCTGGAGCGCGCTGGGAGCGAGCCTGCGCGCGGCGCTGGTGACCGCGCTCGGCATCCACGCGATCCGCCGCTTCGAGGCCTGGGCCGCAAGTACGGCATCTACTACTTGTGCTTCGCCGCAGGCGTGCGGATCTCGGCGTCGTTCCTGCACATCGTGCCGAAGTCCCTAGAACCTATCTCAATATCACAACGCGACCGCGAAAGAGGGGATTTACAAGGGGTCGCCCCTTGTTCGTACGACCTCAGTAGACGCAGAAGCACGGCCGCGATTCTGAGATAGCTTCTACGGACGAACCCGCACGCCCCGGCCTATCTCCTGGTCGGCGTCGTCGCGCTGCACCTGTTACAACCGCTTCACCACCGCTATCGTATGCGAGCGCGCGCCGCACGCCGCCTACCCCTTCAGGCTCGTGCCGATCCTCGGCATCGGCTTTCACTCGTTCGTCGACGGCATCGTCCATTCGATCGCCTTCACGGTCAGCATCTTCACCGGCATGCTGGCCGCAGGCGTTCTGGTCGCCGTGGCTATCGTGCTGTCCGAGCAACCCGGCCGGCGCGTCCGGGGACGGACGTTGACCGGGATCAAGACGGGGAGCCGCGCGCGGACTAACTTGCGCACTGGACGACGACCGCGCATCGGAGACTCGTGCATCCCGGCCGTGGAAAAGCGATAGCGAACCCCTATCATCTGGATTCGATCAAACGATTTCACAGGCGGTGCCGCCTGCCGTCCAATAGCGGCTCGGCTCACTGACGCTGCAAACGCCGTTGCACAACTCCATCGGAGGCGAGTATGGACACGAAGGTTGCTGACAAGAGCGCGGGCAAGTGCCCGTACACCCACATCGCCGGCGTCGGCCGGACCAACCGCGACTGGTGGCCCACCCAGCTGCGGCTGGAGCTGTTGCACCAGCATTCCTCGAAGTCCGACCCGATGAGCGAGGGCTTCGATTATGCGAAAGAATTCAAGCGCCTCGACTACAAGGCGCTGAAGAAGGACCTGGTCAGGCTGATGACCGACTCGCAGGACTGGTGGCCGGCGGACTTCGGCCACTACGGCCCGCTCTTCATCCGCATGTCGTGGCACGCCGCCGGAACGTACCGCGTCACCGACGGCCGCGGCGGCGGCGGCCGCGGCCAGCAGCGCTTCGCGCCCCTGGACAGCTGGCCCGACAACGTCAACCTCGACAAGGCGCGGCGCCTGCTGTGGCCGATCAAGCAGAAATACGGCAAGAAGATCTCGTGGGCCGACCTGATCATCCTCGCCGGCAACGTGGCGCTGGAGTCCATGGGCTTCAGGACCTTCGGCTTCGGCGGCGGCCGCGCCGACGTCTGGGAGCCGGACGAGGACGTGAACTGGGGCGAGGAGATCGCGTGGCTCGGCGCCGACAAGCGCTTCGGCGGCGACCGGGACCTGGGGCCGTTCGGCGCCACCCACATGGGACTCATCTACGTGAACCCCGAGGGCCCGAACGCGAGCGGCGACTACATGGCAGCCGCCAAAGACATCCGCGCCACCTTCGGCCGCATGGCGATGAACGACGAGGAAACCGTTGCGCTCATCGCCGGCGGCCATACCTTCGGCAAGTGCCACGGCGCCGCCCCGGAATCGCACAAGGGACCGGATCCGGAAGGCGCGCCGCTCGAAGCGCAGGGCCTGGGCTGGACGAGCGACTACAGGTCGGGGCGCGGCGCCGACACGATCTCGAGCGGCCTCGAGGTGACCTGGACCAAGACGCCGGCGCTGTGGAGCAACAACTTCTTCGAGAACCTGTTCAAGTACGAATGGGAGCAGGTCAAGTCGCCCGCCGGCGCCAAGCAGTGGGTGGCGAAGAACGCGCCGGCGATCATTCCCGACGCGCACATCCCGGGCAAGTTCAACAAGCCGACCATGCTGACCACGGATCTGACGCTGCGCTTCGATCCGGAGTTCGGCAAGATCTCGCGCCGGTTCTACGAGGACCCGCAGGCCTTCGCCGACGCCTTCGCGCGCGCCTGGTTCAAGCTGACGCACCGCGACATGGGCCCGCGCTCCCGCTACCTGGGGCCGGAAGTGCCGAAGGAAGAGCTGCTCTGGCAAGACCCGATCCCCGCGCTCGACCACAAGCTGATCGGCGAGAGGGAGATCGCCGATTTGAAGAAGAAGATCCTCGCCTCGAAGCTCTCGGTAGCGCAGCTGGTGTCCACGGCCTGGGCGTCGGCCTCCACGTTCCGCGGCTCCGACAAGCGCGGCGGCGCGAACGGCGCGCGTATCCGGCTCGCCCCGCAGAAGGGCTGGGCGGTCAATCAGCCGGCGCAGCTCGCCAAGGTGCTGAAAAGCCTCGAGGGCATCCAGGCCGACTTCAACCGGAAAGCGAAGGGCGGCAAGAAAGTGTCGCTCGCCGACCTGATCGTGCTCGCGGGCTGCGCGGGCGTCGAGCAGGCCGCAAGCAAGGCCGGCGTCAACGTCAAGGTGCCCTTCAAGCCCGGGCGCATGGACGCGAGGCAGGACCAGACCGACGTCGAGTCCTTCGAGGTGCTCGAGCCGCTGGCCGACGGCTTCCGCAATTACCTGGGCGGCAAGTTCCCGGTCGCCGCCGAGCAGCTGCTCGTCGACCGGGCGCAGCTCCTGACGCTCACGGCGCCCGAGATGACGGTGCTGGTCGGCGGAATGCGCATGCTGGGGACGAACGTGGGCGGCACAAAGCACGGCGTCTTCACCAAGAAGCCCGAGACGCTCTCCAACGACTTCTTCGTCAACCTGCTCGACATGGGTACGGAGTGGAAGCCGGCCTCGGCGGCGAGCGAGGTGTTCGAAGGGCGCGACCGCAAGTCGGGCAAGGTCAAGTGGACCGGCACGCGCGTCGATCTCGTCTTCGGCTCCAACTCGCAGCTGCGGGCGCTGGCCGAGGTCTATGCGCAGGACGACGCGAAGGAGAAATTCGCGCGTGACTTCGTGGCGGCGTGGGACAAGGTGATGAACCTGGACCGCTTCGACCTGGCGCAGAAGTAGGTCACCGCCCGCCGCCCGCCGCCCGCCGCCCGCCGGCCGCAGCGCCGCGGTGCACGCGGTCGGCGGCGGCGATCTGCGCAAGCAGCCCCACGAAGCGCCGCGCATGGGCGCGACCCGCGGCTTCGCGCTTGATCTCGGTCAACCCAGGGGCACCCGCGGGCGGCGAGAATCGAACGAACGCCGGCCTCCTCCCGGCGCGCCCGGGAAGAGACCGATCCGATGACGTCGTTGCTCGAGAAGGGCGGAGGCAGCTTCGCCGGCATCAAGCTGCTCCTGTGCGAGAACCCGCTGCCGCCGATCGATGCGGCGGTCGCGGCGGCGCAGGCCGAGGCGCCGCGCGCGAACTACTACACCGAGGCGTACTCCGCGCCGCTCAAGCGCCTGATCGTCCGGCAGCTCGGGGTGCCCGAGCGGCTGATTCACATCAACGCGGGCTCCGAGCTCATCCTGCGCCAGCTCTTCGACCGTTTCGGGCAGCAGGTGCACCTGCTGACGCCGACGTATTCCCTCTTCCCGGAGATCGCCCGCTGCTACACCGAGACGCGGCTCGACCCCGCCTGCGACTTCGCGTTCGATCTCGCGGAGCTCGCGATACCCGCGGGCACCACGCTCGCCGTGATCGTGAATCCGAACAACCCGAACGGCGGCACCTTCGACATGGCACCGCTGCCGCAGCTGCTGCGCCGGCACCCGCACACGCGGTTCCTGGTGGACGAGGCGTTCATCGGGCTTGCCGGCGAGTCGGTCGTGCAACTCGTCGCAGAGCACGCCAACCTGCTCGTCACACGCACCCTCTCCAAGGCACACAGCCTGGCCGGCTTTCGCGTCGGCTACGCGGTGCTGCCGCAGGCGGTCGCCGACGACCTGAACAGCCACAACGACGCCTACCCGCTCGCACGGCCGAGCGAGGCAGCCGCGATCGCCACCCTGCAGCGCGAGGACGAGATCCGCGCACGCGCGGCGACGCTGCGCGTCTCTACCGATGAGCTCGCGGCGCAGTTGCGCCGGCTCGGCGTGCGCACTCATCCGACCGAGACCTACTTCTTCCTCGCCGACTTCGCGCCGCACGACGCCGCGGCGCTCGCGCGCGCGCTCGGCGAGCGCGGCATCCTCTTGAAGCCGCTCGGGGACGCGCGCCTCGGGCCGGGCTACATGCGCGTCACGACCGCGCTGCCGGAAGACAATACGCGCTTCGTCGCGGTGCTGCGGGAGCTGCTGTGAGCCGCGCGCCCGGCCCGGCGCAGCGGGACTGCGACGAGCGAAGGAAAGCGATCCATGACCGCGACGCCGGTTGACCTCGAACAAGCCTTGCGCGATCCGGCCGCGGTGTTCGCGACGCCCGAGGACGTCGCCGCACACCCGGGCCTGACGCGCGAGCAGAAGATCGAGATCCTGAGGCTGTGGGAGTACGATGCCGCCGAAGCGGAGGTCGCCACGGAGGAAGGCATGCCGGGCGGCGACGGCGATCTGCTGCGACGGGTCCTGCTCGCGCTCGAGGGGCTGGGCGCGGGCAGCTGCGCCGACGAAACGGGCCCCACCAAGCAGCACGCGGTGCTTGCGCGCCGGACCGAACGCGATTCGGGGGCCTCGACGTACACACGCATCCTCGCGGCAGTCGACGGCAGCGCGCAAGGCGAGCATGCCCTGAGGCACGCGGCCGGACTCGCGCGCGCATTCGGCGCCGCGCTGCGCATTGTCCACGTGGTGGACATGGGTGTGCTGCCCCTGGCGCCCGAACTGGCGCTCGACGTCGAGTGGCTCGCGAAGGCGCGGCGCGCCGAAGGCGAGAAGCTGCTCGCCGCCGCGCGCGAGCGCGCGCGCGCCGACGGCGTCACCGCGGAAGCGCGGCTCGTCGAGACCGCGACCCCGACGCAGCGGCCCGCCGGCGTGCTGCTCGAGGAGGCGGCCGCCTGGCCGGCTGACGTCGTAGTGCTCGGCACGCGGGGCCGCGGCAGCCTGGAGCGCCTGCTTCTAGGCAGCGTTGCCGACGGTATGGCGCGGCGCTCCCCGGTGCCGGTGGTGCTCGTGCCGTGACGCAAGCCGACTCCGTGGCGGCGCGCCCGCGGGTGGCGCCCTTCGTCCACCATCACCAGCGCTACGAGTCCTGGTTCGAGCGCCATCGCGCGGCCTACCGCTCGGAGCTCCTGGCGGTGCGCGCGCTGCTGCCCTGGCGCGGGCAAGGCCTCGAGATCGGAGTCGGGAGCGCGCGCTTCGCTGCGCCGCTCGGCGTCGAGTTCGGCATCGATCCGTCGGTGCAGATGCTGGGGTACGCCCGCGCGCGCGGCGTGCGGGTCGCTTGCGCCGTGGCCGAGGCGCTGCCTTTCGCGCCCGCGGTGTTCGACTACGCGCTCGTCGTCACGACCATCTGTTTCGTCGAGGACGCCGCCGCCATGATGGCCGAGGCACACCGGGTCCTGAGGCCGGACGGCGCGCTGGTGATCGGCTTCATCGACCGCGAGAGCGCGCTCGGCCGCCACTACCTCGCCCACAAGGAGGAGAACGTGTTCTATCGCGATGCGAAGTTCTACTCCGCGGAAGAGGTGGCGCGCTTGCTCGGTGCGACGCGCTTCGCCGACCCCGTGTGGGCGCAGACGCTGTGCACGCCGCTGCGAAAGCTGCGCGAGATCGAGCCGCTGCGCGACGGCCGCGGCCTGGGCTCCTTCGTCGTGGTGAGGGCGCGCCGGCCGCGGAACGGATGACATGGACAACACCTTCTGTACCGCGCTGGGAGCAAGCCTGCTCGCGGCGCTGGTGACCGCGGTCGGCATCTACACGATCCGCCGCTTCGAGGCCTGGGGCCGCAAGAACGGCATCTACTTCGTGTGCTTCGCCGCGGGCGTGCTGATCTCGGTGTCGTTCCTGCACATCGTGCCGAAGTCCTTCGAGATGAACCCGCACGCCCCGGCCTATCTCCTGGTCGGGTTCGTCGCGCTGCACCTGTTCAACCGCTTCATCACCGCTTTCGTATGCGAGCGCGCGCCGGACGCCTCGTACGGCATCGGACTTGTCCCGACCCTCGGCATCGGCTTTCACTCGTTCGTCGACGGCTTCATCTACTCGATCACCTTCACCGTCAGCCTGTTCACCGGCGCGCTGGCCGCGATCGGGATGGTGCTGCACGAGTTCCCGGAAGGCATCGTCACCTATCTGCTGCTCGTGCGCAGTGGTTTCAGCGCAAGGGCGTCGCTCGTGCTCGCCGTGCTCGCCGCCTCGCTCACCACGCCGCTCGGCATGCTGGTTTCCTACCCCTACATCAGCCGGATCGACGCGCCGCTGCTCGGCAGCCTGCTCGCGGTCTCGGCGGGTGCGCTGATCTACGTCGGCGCCACGCATCTGCTGCCGCAGGCCGAGCGGGAGCAGCGCAAGTACAGCCTGTGCGCGCTCGCGGCGGGCGTCCTCGTGGCGGTGCTCATCGTGCTGTCGAAGTGACCTCTGCGACGCGCGCCACGCGCCGGCATTCCGGAAGGCGCGGCCCTGCGGCGACCACCCGAGCGTCGGAGAACCGATGAGCGCGACCGCGGCAGTCATGCTGTTGTCGCTCCTGTCGGGCCTCACGACGTGGTTCGGCGTCATGCTCGCCATCCGGCTGCGCGAGGATGCGCGCGCGCTCGCGGTGGGCATCGGATTCTCGGCAGGCATCATGGTCCTGATCTCGGCCCGGGAGCTCGTCCCCGAAGCGATCTCGGCCATGGGACTCGGCGCCACGCTGGGCGCCGCGGGCGCGGGCGCGGCCCTGGTCTGGGCCGCCCATCTGGTCGTCCCACACACTCACCTCGTCAAGGAGACCGGCGTCGCGGACACGATGCTCATCCGGTCGGCGTACCTGGTGACCTTCGGTCTGATCCTGCACGACGTGCCCGAGGGCTTCGCGATGGCCAATGCCTACGTGGCCGCGCCCGCGCTGGGTCTGCTCGTGTCGCTCGCCATCGCGCTGCACAACGTGCCGGAGGAGTTCGCGATGGCGGTGCCGCTGGTGATGCTCAAGAGCAGGTCTTCGCTGTACGGCGCGGCGCTGCTGTCGGCGCTGGCCGAACCGCTGGGCGCGGCCATCGGCTTGGTCGCGGTCGGCATCGCGCCAGCGCTCAACGCGTTCTTCCTCGCTTTCGCCGCCGGGGCGATGCTGTTCGTCTCGGTCCACGAGCTGCTGCCAATGGCGCGGCGCTACGGCTGGTTTCCGCTGTTCGTCGCGGGCGGCGCGCTCAGCGTGCCGGTGTACTGGCTGCTCGCACGCCTGACCGTCGGACAGGTTGGCGGGGCGGCGCCGTGAAGCTCGAGCGCTGGGGTTGGTACTCGGTCGGCGTGAGCGCGCTCCTCGCAGCGCTGCACGGGCTGATCGCCCTCGCGTCGGGCAGCCTCGCCGTGACCGCGGAGCTCGTCCACAACCTCGTGGACCTCATGGGCGCGGCCACCGTGCTGACGGGCCTCAAGCTCGCGGTCCGCAGAACGAAGGCGTTCCCCTACGGACTCTACAAAGCCGAGAACCTCGCGGCCGCCGCCATCGCGGGTCTGATCTTTCTCACCGCCTACGAGATCGCAAGCAACGCGCTCTTCGCGCCGTCCGCTCCGGTACGCTCGGATCCCTGGATGCTCGCGCTGTTGATCGCCACCGCGGCCATTCCGCTCGCGTTCAGCCACTTCGAGCTGCGCGCCGGGCGCGCCGCGAATTCGCCGGTGCTCGTCGCCGACGCCAGGGAGTACCGGGTCCACGTGCTGACGACGGGGCTCGCGCTCGCCGCGCTCGCCTCGGAGCGGTTCGCGCTGCCACTCGACCGCGTCGCGGCGCTGCTCATCGTCCTTGCGGTCGTGAAGACCGGCTGGGACCTGCTCGCGGACGCCATGCGCGTACTGCTCGATGCGTCTCTCCCGTCGGAGACGCTGCTTCGGATCCGCGCGGTGATCGGGGCTGAGCCTGCGGTGGCCGAGGTCAAGTGGGTCACCGGACGCAACGCCGGACGCTTTCGCTTCGTCGAAGCCGGCGTGGCGCTGCGGATCGCGGAGCTAGACAAGGCCGCGAAGCTCGTGCACCGGATCGAGGCCGAAGTGCGCAAGGCCGTTCCGCACGTCGAGCGCGTCCTGGCGCACATCGAGGCGCCGGCGTCGCCGCACGTGCGCTACGCGGCGCCGCTCGCCGACCCCGCGGGCGCCGTGAGCGCGCACTTCGGCGAAGCGCCTTACTTCGCCCTCGTCGCAGTGGGACGCGAGGACGGCGCGTGGGCTGAGAGCCGCGTCGTCGCAAACCCGCATGCGACCGTGCAGCGCGCCAAGGGCATCCGTGTCGCCGAATGGCTCGTCCGCCAGAAGGTGGACGTCGTCCTGACCCGCGAGGATCTGCGCGGCAAGGGGCCAGTGTACGTCCTGCGCGATGCGGGGGTCGAGTTGCGGCTCACCGACAAGCACTCGCTCGCGGAGGCGCTCGCCGCCGCGCGGGACTCGTAACGCCGGCGCAGGTGAGCAAAGGTTGATGCGCGTCAATTCCGCTCCGGACTGGTCGGGTAACCTGGATGGATGCGCCCTTGCCGGTGGCGTGACGCAGTAAAAGGGAAAATCCATGCGACGAAGACTCTACTTCCTGGTTCCGAACGTGGAGGTCGCCGGCAAGGTCGTCGACGAGCTGCTGCTCGCGCGCGTGGAGGAGCGCCACATTCACGTGCTCGCCAAGCGAGGTACGCCGCTCGGGGACCTGCCCGAGGCGTCGTTCCTGCAGAAGAGTGATTTCCTGCCTGCCGTCGAGCGTGCGATCCCGCTCGGAGGGGCGACCGGCACGCTCGCCGGGCTGGTCGCGCTCGCGCTCGAGCCGGGCATCGTGGTCGCCGGTGGCGCGGTGCTTCTGGTGAGCGCGCTCGCCGGCGCCGGCGTCGGGGCTTGGCTGGGCGGCATGGTCGGCATGAACGTCGGCAACACGCGCTTGAGGGCGTTCGAGGGCGCGATCGAGCGGGGCGAGCTGCTGATGATGGTGGATGTTCCGCTCGAGCGCGTGGGCGAGATCAGCGGGCGGATCAAGAAACACCACCCAGAGGCGCAGCCCGAGGGGACCGAGCCGACGGTCCCGCCGTTTCCCTGACGCGGCGCGCGGGACGCCCCCGCGCTACCCCTTGATGCAGACGAGCGGCTCGACGCGCGCGACCTTGCGCGCGAGGCCGGCCGCATCGGCCGCATCGACCACCGCCGCGACGTCCTTGTACGCGCCGGGCGCCTCTTCGGCGATGCCGCGCATCGACGGGCTCTTGACGAGGATGCCGCGCGCGGCGAGATCGTCCACGACCTTGCGCCCCTTCCACTTGCGCAGCGCCTCGTGCCGGCTCATCGCCCGCCCCGCGCCGTGGCAGGCCGAGCTGAACGCGAGCGCCTCGGAGGCCTTGGTGCCGGCGAGGACGTAGGAGCCGGTGCCCATCGAGCCGCCGATCAGGACCGGCTGGCCGGCGGCGCGCAGCGGCGCCGGCACGTCGGGATGGCCCGGGCCGAAGGCGCGCGTCGCGCCCTTGCGGTGCACGTACAGCCTGCGCGTGGCGCCGTCGGCGCGGTGCTCCTCGATCTTGCAGGTGTTGTGCGACACGTCGTAGAGCAGCGCCAGGCGCGCCTGCGGCAGGATGTCGGCGAACACCCGGCGGACCAGCGCTGTGAGGATCTGCCGGTTCGCGAGTGCGCAGTTGATCGCCGCGCGCATCGCGCCGAGGTAGTCCTCGCCGACCTCCGATCTGATCGGTGCGCAGGCGAGCTCGCGGTCGGGCAGCTCGATGCCGTATCGGCTCGCCGCGATCGCCATGCGCTTCAGGTATTCGGTCCCGATCTGGTGCCCGAGCCCGCGCGAGCCGCAGTGGATCATGACGACGATGTCGCCGGGCTTCAGCCCGAAGACGTCCGCGATCGCCTGATCGTAGACCGCGGTGACCTCCTGCACCTCGAGGTAGTGGTTGCCGCTGCCGAGCGTGCCCATCTCGTCGCGCTGGCGCTTCTTCGCCTGCTGCGACACGTTCTGCGGCCGCGCGTCCTTCATCCGGCCATGCTCCTCGATGCGCTCGAGGTCCTCGTGCAGGCCCCAGCCGCGCTCCACCGCCCACTGCGCGCCGCCGTCGAGCATCGCGTCCATCTCGGCGTCGTTCAGGTGGATCGCGCCGGTGCTGCCGACGCCCGCCGGGACCCGGAAGTAGAGCATCTCGGCGAGATCCTCCTGCACTGCCACGATGTCGGCGCGGGCAAGGCCGGTGTGCAGGCAGCGCACCCCGCACGAGATGTCGAAGCCGACGCCGCCGGCCGAGACGACGCCGCCCTGGTCCGGATCGAACGCGGCCACGCCGCCGATCGGGAAGCCGTAGCCCCAGTGCGCGTCGGGCATGGCATAGGAGGCCTTGACGATGCCGGGCAGGGTCGCGACGTTCACCGCCTGCTCGTAGACCTTGTGGTCCATTTCGCGCACGAGCTGCTCGGTCGCGTAGATCACCGCCGGCACGCGCATCGCTCCGTGCTGCGCGATCTCCCACTCGGTGTCGGAGCGGCGTTTCAGGAGCTCGAGATCCATGATTCAAACATCCACCACCGTCTGCGCGACCCACTCGTCGCCTTCCCGCGCGACCCGCAGTGCCGTGTAGGTCGCACCCTTCGCCTCGACCGCCGGGCGATGGCGTGCCACGTCGAGCGCCTCGCCGCGCGCCTCGGCCGCGAGGTGCGTGCCTTCCAGCCGGACGGTGAAGCCGCTGAAGAGCATCCTGCGGGTAGACATCTCATAGATCAGCGCGTTCAGCCACTCCGCGAGCAGCAGCTCGTCGTCCGGCGCGTCGCACTCGATCGCGACCGACTCGCGCGGCGTTACCGTCCCGAGCTCCGCGATCGCCGCGGTCAGCGCGAGCGCCGCCTGCTCGAACGCCTCGGCCCGGGTCGCACCGAAGCCGCGCACGCCGACGTCGGCGCCGTGCACGAAGTGCTCCCAGCGCGCCGTCATGCGCCGCCGCCCGCCGCCGCTCCGGCAGTGCGCGCCGCGCTGCATCCGCGCCCCGGCGGCGCGCCTCGCGCGCCCCTCCCGCCGCGGGCGCGCAGCGCCTCGTGCAGCGGCGCCACCGAACTCTCGCTGTTCACGTTGCCGTCCGCGATGCACCTCCCGTCCAGGATGCGTCACGGGCAGACGGCCCGGTTTGATCTCGCTCAAGCATGCCGTCCGGTGCGCACTCGATCACGCTCCGGCCACGCTGCCGGGATCAGGAAGCGCGGCGCATCGCTCCGCCCGACTCCGGATGCCCGCCGCCGCGGCTGATCGGCTTCGAGAGCTCCTCCGGCGCCGGCAGGTTGAGCAGCGCGTAGAGCCGCCCCAGGTTCTCTCGGTAGAGCCGGTCGAAGCTCGCGACGGCTTCCGGCGGATTGTAGTCGCCGAACCACCAGAACCAGTCCGAAGCCTCGCACGCGGCGAGCTGCGCGTGCGCCGCGCGGCTGCGCTCGGCGTCGAGCCGCCCGCTCGCGATCACCAGATCGAAGCACTGCTTGGCCGCGGCGAGGAGATCCCACGCGTGGTTCTTGTCGTGCGAGCCGATCCACGTCGAGAAGCTGCCGTGCACCCAGCTGCCGGCGGCGATCGCCGGCAGATCCCCGACCGGTGCGCGCGAAGCGCCGCGGGGCGGGTGGGCCTCCAGCCACGCGCGGTACGTGGTGGTGCGGATCGCCTTGTGGCCGGCGAGCGCCGAGTAGAGGGCATCGAGGAAGTAGTAGCCGTTGTACGCGTACCACTCCCAGGCATTCTCGCCGTCGAGGATCACGCTCACGACCGGACACGCGCCGTCCCTCGGCCGGACCTGCGTCGCGATGCGTTCGAGCTCGGCGACGAAGTTCGCCGCCGCGTCGCGTCCGTCCCAGCGCTTGTACTCGAAGCCGATCAGGTCCGACAGCCGGTCGTCGCGGAAGAAGCAGGCGAGCTCCGGCGCGACCTCCGGCACGCGCCAGGGGCGATAGAGATACTCCTCGCGCGGCGGCGCCGCGCCGCGGGCGCGCGCGACGCTGCGCGCGAGCACGCGCTCGCCGCTCGCGATCCAGGCGAGCCCGCGCTCGCCGCAAAGCCGCAGCAGCGGCGCGGACACCGCGCCCTCGGCCGGCCACATGCCGCACGGCCGCGCGCCGAAGCGCTGCGCGTGCGCGGCGATCGCGGAGTCGATGTGAAAGGCGACGCGCTCGGCGCCGCCAGCGTAGGCGGGCGCGCGCGGCAGCGGCGCGTGCGGTTCGGCGTCGCGCGCCGACGCGAAGTCGATGAGCAGCGGCGCGAGCGGATGGTGATGCGGCGTCGCCGAGAGCTCGATCTGTCCGCGCTCGGCGAGGCGCCGGTAGCGCGGCACGATCCCGCGCACCACCTCGCCGATGAGCGCACCGAGCGCGCGCCGGTCGTCGTCGCTGAAACGCCGGCCGGCCGACATCAGCCGCGTGACGAGCTCGGATTCGCGGCGCACCGTCTCGCCGGTCCATGCCAGGTGGTACCAGGTGACCAGGTCGTACAGGAACTGATCCGAGAGGTAGTCGAGCGACTCGGCGCCGTGGTTGGACGCGAGCTCGAAGAGCTCCTGCAGGCCGCGGTAGGCCGCGAATGGCCGGATCATGTGATGGTGGTTCGCGTGGAAGCAGCGCTCGAGGATCGTGGCACGCTCGACCGCGTTGAGCGGCGTCGCCGAGGCGCGCACGAGCAGCCGCAGCAGGGGATCGCGCAGCTCGCCCGATGCGAACTGCCGCGCATAGTCCTCTAGCTGGTCGACCAGCACCGGCACGAAGTTGACCACCGCGCGCGCCTGCGGATGCCGCTCGAGGTGCCACGCCATGTCCGAGTAGTCCTTCAGCGCGTGCAGGTAGGTCCACGGCAGCCGGAACTCGCCGGTCGCGAGATCGCGGTAATCGGGCTGGTGGAAGTGCCACACCAGCACGAGGTCGAGGGGCGGGAGTTTGGCGGTCATGGCGTCGGCAGCGCATTATGCCGCCAGCCCGCTCCCTCCTTCGTTAGGGGCGGCCGCACGAAGCGGCCGGGGTGGTGCGGGCCCGAGCAAACTGCCGTTGCCGCAACCACCCCGCCGCGCGTTTCTGTCCCCTCCTCTCCGAGGAGGGGTGGCCGCGAGAGCGGCCGGGGTGGTGCAGGCGCATGCAACACTGCGAACGCCGCAACCACCCCGCCGGCTTCGCCGGCACCCCTCCTTGAAAAGGAGGGGTTGGCGTGCTGCGACGCGCCGCGCGTCTCGGTCCCCTCCTTGAAAAGGAGGGGACTGCTAGCGCAGGTGGTGCACCACCTGTCCGAGCATCTCCGGGGTGATCAGCGTGACGCCTTTGTCGGTGACGTGGAAGCGCTTGCGGTCCTCGACCGGGTCGACGCCGGCCTTGAGGCCGGGCGGGATCTTGCAGTACTTGTCGACCACCACGCGCTTGAGCACCGAGTGGCGTCCGACGTCGACCTGCGGCAGGATCACGGTGTCCTCGACGGTGCAGTAGCTGTTGACGCGCACGCTCGAGAAGAGCAGTGCGCGCTTGATCGTCGAGCCGGAGATGATGCACCCGCCCGAGACCATCGAGTCGATCGCCGCGCCGCGCCGGTCGTCGTCGTCGAAGATGAACTTCGCCGGCGGCAGCTGCTCCTGGTAGGTCCAGATCGGCCAGCTCTCGTCGTAGAGGTCGAGCGCCGGGGAGACGCGCGTCAGCTCGAGGTTCGCCTCCCAGTACGCGTCCACGGTGCCGACGTCGCGCCAGTAGGGACGTCCCTCGGCCTCCTGCACGCAGCTGTCGGCGAGGCGGTGCGCGTAGACGCGGTAGCCGCGCTCGATCAGATACGGGATCAGGTCGTGGCCGAAATCGTGGCTGGACTTGCGGTCGTCGGCGTCGCGGATCAGCTGTTCGTACAGGAACGAGGCGTTGAACACGTAGATGCCCATGCTGCCGAGCGCGGTGTCCGGGCGGCCCGGGATCGGGCGCGGCGCGGCCGGCTTCTCCTGGAACCCGACGACGCGGAAGTCCTCGTCGACCGCCATCACGCCGAGCTGACGCGCGGCCTCCGACACCGGCGCCTCGACGCAGCCCACCGTCATGTCGGCCTTGCGCAGCGCGTGCTCGGCGAGCATCTTGCCGTAGTCCATCTTGTAGACGTGGTCGCCGGCGAGCACGAGCACGAAGCGCGGGTTCTGGCGGCGCAGGAAGTCGAGGTTCTGGAACACCGCATCCGCGGTGCCCTTGTACCAATCGGCCGTAATGCGCTGCTGCGCCGGCAGGAGCTCGATGAACTCGTTGAAGCGGCCGTCGAGGAACGACCAGCCGCGCTGCACGTGGCGGATCAGGCTCTGCGCCTTGTACTGCGTCGCGATCGCGACGCGGCGAATGCCCGAGTTCACGCAGTTCGAGAGCGTGAAGTCGATGATGCGGAACTTGCCCCCGAACGGCACCGCCGGCTTCGAGCGCCAGTCGGTGAGCTCGCCCAGGCGCGTGCCGCGCCCGCCGGCGAGGACGTACGCCACCGTCTGCCGCACCAGCTGGCCTGCCGGCGCACCGCCCGGCTCGTGCTTGTAGGGACAATAACCGAGGTGGATGCACTCCTGCTCGGACGACATGACGCCTTCTCCCCGCGGTGCGCGTCGCAGCGCCCTCCATGCTACCGGTTCGGGCCGCGACCGTTCAGAAGGTAGTCTCTCCGACGCGGCCCGCCTTGATCGAGGTCAACCCGCGGCTCAGGCCGCACGCCGCGCCTTCTCGGCAATCGCGGCCAACAGCTTGTCGAACGCCTCGACGAAAAGCCGCACGCCGTCGTCGAGCAGCCCGTCCGTGACGCTGCGCATGTCGATGCCGAGCCCCGCAAGCGAGACCAACACTTCGGCCGCTGCCGCCGGACCCTCGGTGAGGCTCGCGCGCGTGCCCCCGTGGTCGCGGAATGCGGCGAGGGTCGCCGGCGGCACCGTGTTGACGGTGTAGGGACCGATCAGCTCCTCGACGTACAGCACGTCGCGATAGTCCGGGTTCTTGGTGCTGGTGCTCGCCCACAGCAGCCGCTGCGGCTGCGCGCCGCGCGCGGCGAGCGCCTGCCAGCGCGCGGTGCCCACGTGCGCGAGATAGTGCCGATAGGCGAGCCGGGCGCTCGCGATCGCGGCGCGGCCGAGCAGCGCGGCGAGCGCTGGCTGCTCGTCGAGCCGCGCGCTCGAGGCGGCGCGCTTGCCGATCAGCCCGTCCACCGCCGAGTCGATGCGGCTCACGAAGAAGCTCGCCACGCTCGCCACGCGCGAGAGATCCGCGGCGCGTGCGGCGCGCGCCTCGAGCGCCGCGGCGTGCGCGTCGGCGACGCGGGCGTACACCTCGCATGCGAACAGCAGCGTGACGTTCACGTTGATCCCCTCGGCAAGCAGCGCCTCGATCGCCGGCAGCCCCTCGGGCGTCGCGGGCACCTTGATCATGAGATTCGGGCGGTCGATCGCGCGCCACAGGCGACGCGCCTCGGCGATCGTGCCTTGCGTGTCGCGGGCGAGGCGCGGCGAGACTTCCAGGCTCACGTAGCCGTCGCGCCCGCCGCTCTCGGCGTAGCGGCCGGCGAACACGTCGGCGGCGTCGCGGATGTCGCGTATCGCGAGCGCTTCGTAGATCGCCTGCGGCGCCCGGCCCTCGCGCGAGAGCGCCTCGAGCAGGGCGTCGTACTCGGCTCCGCCGGCGATCGCCTTCTCGAAGATCGCCGGGTTCGAGGTGAGCCCGCCGAGCCCTTCGGCGACGAGCCGCGCGAGCTCGCCGCGCGTGATCAGGTCGCGCCGGATGTCGTCGAGCCAGATCGACTGGCCGTACGCGGCGAGCTCGCGGAACGGGTTGTGCAGTGCGGTGCTGGAAGCGTCAGTCATCGTGTCCTCTCCCGGTGACGCGGCCGCGGTCGGGCCGCGCGGCCCGGATGGCGTTTCGCGCCGACGCGGGGAGAACGCGCCCCCGGCCCATGGACAGCGCCTGCGCGCGCGGGTTCGCGCAGCGGTGCAGGATTTCTACGCGCGGTGACGAGCGCGCCGGATGCGGTTAGTCTATATCAATGCGCGTTCATCGCCTCGCCGGCAAGCCCGCGCCGCCGGAGTCACTGATCGACGTCGCCGCGCTCGAGCGCGCGTTCCACGAGCGGCGCCCCGATCCGGCCGTGTCCGGGGAGCGCGTCGCGTTCGGCACCAGCGGGCATCGCGGCAGCGCGCTCGCGGCGAGCTTCAACGAGGCGCACATCCACGCGATCGCCCAGGCAGTGTGCGAGCACCGGCTGGCGCAAGGCATCGACGGTCCGCTCTTCCTCGGCAAGGACACCCACGCCCTGTCGCGCCCGGCCGAGCGGGCGGCGCTGGAGGTGCTCGCCGCGCACGGCGTGCGCGTACGCCTGCAGCGCGACGACGGATTCACGCCGACTCCGGTGGTGTCGCACGCGATCGTGACAGCGAACCGCGGCCGCAGGCGCGGGCATGCCGACGGGCTCGTCGTGACGCCCTCGCACAACCCGCCGTCCGACGGCGGCATCAAGTACAACGCGCCGCACGGCGGCCCGGCCGACACCGACGCGACTGGCTGGATCGAGCGGCGCGCGAACGAGCTGCTCGCCGACGGCAACCGCGACGTGCGGCGTCTGCCGCACGCTCGGGCGCTCGCCGCGCCCACCGTCGAGCATTACGACTTCATCGGCCCGTACGTCGCCGACCTCGAGACGGTGATCGACATGGCGGCGGTCGCGCGCGCCGGCCTCAAGCTCGGCGTCGATCCGCTCGGTGGCTCGGCGGTCGCCTACTGGCGCCCGATCGCCGAGCGGTACGGACTCGACCTCGAAGTGGTGAATCCGGCGGTCGACCCGACCTTCGGCTTCATGACGCTCGACCACGACGGCAAGATCCGGATGGACTGCTCGAGCCCTTACGCGATGGCGGGGCTGGTCGCGCTCAAGGACCGTTTCGCAGTCGCGTGGGGCAACGACGCGGACGCCGACCGCCACGGCATCGTGACGCGCTCGGCCGGGCTGCTCAACCCGAACCACTATCTCGCCGTCGCGATCGACTACCTGCTCGCGCACCGCCCGGATTGGCCGCGCGCGGCCGCGGTCGGCAAGACGCTCGTCTCGTCGAGCCTGATCGACCGCGTGGTCGCGGCGCGCGGCTTCCGCCTCGCCGAGATGCCGGTGGGCTTCAAGTGGTTCGCGCCGGGCCTCGCCGATGCGAGCGTCTGCTTCGCCGGCGAGGAGAGCGCGGGCGCGAGTTGCCTGCGCCGCGACGGCACGCCCTGGGTCACCGACAAGGACGGCCTCGTCCTCGGGCTGCTCGCCGCCGAGATCACCGCGGTGGCCGGGCAAGACCCGGGCGAGTACTACCGCGCGCTCGCGGCGCGCCACGGCGCGCCCTTCTACACGCGCATCGACGCGCCGGCGACGCCGGAGCAGAAGCGCCGGCTGAAGCAGCTCGCGCCGCAGGACGTGCGGGCCGAGCGTCTCGCCGGCCAGCCGATCGTCGCGCGCATGACGCGCGCGCCGGCGAACGGCGCCGAGATCGGCGGGCTCAAGGTCGTGACCGAGGCGGGCTGGTTCGCGGCGCGGCCGTCGGGCACCGAGGACATCTACAAGCTCTACGCCGAGAGCTTCGAGAGCGAGGCGCATCTCGCCGCCATCGTCGCCGAGGCGCAGGCGATCGTGCGCCAGGCCCTCGGCTGACGCCCGCAGCGCTCACGCGCGCGCGGCGCAGAACGCCGCGCCGATCAGTCCGAGCTTTTCGTTGGTCACGACGCGCACCGGTATGCGCCGCATGAGCCCTGCGAAGTCGCCCTTGGCGTTGAAGGCGGCGACGAAGCCGCCGGCGGCGAGCCGCGGCAGGATCTTCGGCGCGATGCCGCCGGTGACGTAGACGCCGCCGCGCGCGACCACGGCAAGCGCATGGTCGCCCGCCGCGGTACCGTAGCAGCGGACGAAGAGGTCGAGCGCAGCGCTCGCGAGCGGGTCGCCGAGCTCGAGCGCGCCGCGGGAGATCGCAGCGGCGGCGTCGCCCTCGGCGATCTCGCGTGCGACGCGCGCAGATTCCGCGTGGCGGCCGCTCGCGCGCAGGAATTCGTAGACGCGAGCAAGCCCCGCGCCCGAGAGGACGTGCTCCTGCTCGACGCGCTCGCCGTCCGCGTGCAGATACCGCCAGAGCGCGGCCTGCTCCGCGTCGGCCGGCGCGAAGCCCGCATGCCCGCCTTCGCCGGGAACCACCCGGTAGCCTGCGCGCTCGGCGACCAGGTACGCGACGCCGAGACCGGTGCCCGCGCCGAGCACGACGCGCGCGGCCTCGGCGAGCGGCTCGCCCGGCTGGAGCGTGACGAGATCCTCGTCGCCGAGTGCCTCCACGCCCTGCGCGGCCGCCGCGAAGTCGTTCAGGAGCCGCACCCGCTCGATGCCGAAGGCATCGGCGAGCGCGCGCGCATCGACCTCCCACGGCAGGTTGGTGACGCGGACGCGATCGCCAAGCACGGGCCCCGCGATGCCGAAGCACGCGCGCGCGACACGCGCGCGCACGCCGAGCGCAGCCGCCGCGTCGTCGAAAAAGCGCGCGAGCAGGCGAGCGAAGTCGGCAAACTCGACCGATGCATAGCGCTGCTCGAACTGCGGCGACCGGAGCCCGCTCGCCCGCGCGTAGAGCGCGAGCAGCGTCTTGGTGCCGCCGACGTCTCCGGCAAGAATCACTGGCAGCCTCCGTCGCACCGCCGGATCGGATGGCCGCCGCGGCGCGAATCCCGATGCTACTGCGATCCGGCGATCCCCACGGGCGCGTGAGCGCTCGTCGGCCGGAACCGTGAACCCTCGCGGCGCGAGCGGTCCAATCCTGTTGGGGTGCGCGGCGATGGCGATCGTGCAGCGCACAACGCGCGCAACGAGGAAGGAGGCGAAAGATGACGCTGAGACGCTGCATCCAGTGCCGCTCTGAGACCGAGGTCACCGCGATCGACGCCGCCGCTGGCGAAGCGGAGACCCTCGCCATCGCGCTGAAGGAGATGCCCGTTGCCGCGTGCGCACGCGGCCATCGCCAGTTCGTGCACGCCGAATTTCCGCGCCAGCTCGTCGAGCACCTGCTGGACGAGGACGAGGCGAAGCTGCCGGCCGGCGAGGAAAAGGGCCTGCTGCGCAAGCACTACCACTGCACCGGCACACCTTCACGGTGGATGTCGCGCTCGCGAAGCTCGCCCCGTTCCGTGTCGAGCTCACGATGCCGGTGTACCGGTGTCCGAGCTGCGAGAAGGAGCAGCTGCATTCGCTGACGGAGATTCGCAGGTACACGCCTGCGGCGCTGGCGCAAGCCTTCCGGGCGGCGGGCATCCCGCCGTCGTAGGCGCCGCCCTTGCGTCGAGGGTCGCCCGCGCGCTCGATTTCGCGGCTCGGGGCGCGCCAGCCAGCGCCCGACGGCAAGGTGGACCTCGGCCCGGTCGCGCAGACTATCGCGCGCCGGCCGCTGCGCGAGTACCCGCTGGCGCGAGGGCTCGTCCCGATCGCGCCGTGACGCATGGCGTATCGGCGGGCGCCGAAGCGAAGCGCGCGCGCCGGTCGTCGCCGTCGGCGCGCGGCTCGAGCGGCCACCCCGGCAGCACCGTTCGGCGGTAGAGGGCGAGCCGTTTCGATCCGCACACCGCCGGGCTGCGGCGCGCCGGTTCCGTGCCCCACCGGCCCGGCCGCGACGGTGTCCGACCCGATGATCGAGAGGACGCCGGGCGACGAGATGCTCGATTGCCCATCGAAGATCCGGGAACGATGCGCAGAACGGCCGACGATGCGCGCTACCGGCGCCTCTGATGCGGTGCGTCGATCCGCACCGTGCTCGGCCGATCGAATCTCGTCGCACGCGCGGCCGTAACGCGCCCGCAAGCGTCAACCCGCGGGCCGCTGCACGTGCGGCAGCGGCCGGTCGGCCGCGTCGCGCTCGCCACAGTGGGCGAGGATGTGCGCGCGCGCGGCGTCGCGCAAGCGCACCGCCGCGCTCCAGTCGGAGCCGGTCGGCTCGACCGGCGCGCCCACCGTCACGCGCACCTCGGCGCGGCGCGGAGACCATGCGTCGGCCGGCAGCGCCTTGCGCGTGCCCGCGAGCGCGACCGGCACCACCGGCAGCCGCTGCTGCGCGGCGAGCACGAAGGCGCCCATGCGGAATGCGAGCAGCCCCGGCTCGCGCACGAACGTGCCCTCGGGAAAGAACGCGAGCGATGCGCCCGCGCGCGCGGCGTCGGCGAGTGCGCGCGAGTCCTCGATGCCGCGCGCCGCGTCGAAGCGCTCGACGAAATGCGTCCCGACCGCCTCGAGCACCCGGCGCAAGAACCGGCTCGCGCGCAGCTCCGACTTGGCGACGAACGCGACGCGCGCGGGCAGCGCCGCCATCAGGACGATCGCGTCGACGTAGCTCGCGTGGTTCGAGACCAGTACGTAGGCGCGCCCTTGCGGCAGGTGCGCGAGGCCCTCGACCGCGATGCGCAGCCCGGTGCCCGCCGCGACGAGCCGCGCGAGCGTGCGCGCGGCGGCCTGGCGCGCGGCGAGGCCCGGAATCACGAACGTGCCGGCGAATCCGGCGAGCGCGGCGGCGCCGAACACGAGCCACGACCACGCGCCGTAGAGGACTCCCGCAGTCCGGCGCGCAGCGTGACGCGCCCGCGCCCACAGACCGCGGACCGCGAGCCGCACGATCTGCCACCACACCGCGCGGCCGCGTGCGCCGACCAACCCGCGCTCGTAGCGCTCGCGCGTGGCGGCGCGGCGCAGCTTGCCGCTCGAGGTCTTGAGTACGCTGTGCGGCGGCGCGAGTACGATCTCGTCGGCCGGTCCGCCGACCAGCTCCACCGCGAGCCGGTTGATCTCGGCGCGCAGCGCGTCGCGGCGCGCGCGGTCCGGCTCGCGCGTCTCGGCGAGCACGACCAGCCGTTCCCCGGCCTCGCCGTCGGCGCGCGCCCCGAACACCGCGACGCAGCCGCGGCGGAATGCCGGCAAGCGCGCCGACCGCCTCCTCGAGCTCGTGCGGAAAGATGTTGTGGCCGCCGCGGATGATCATGTCCTTGGCGCGGCCGGTGACGTAGAGCTCGCCGTCGGCGAGATAGCCGAGATCACCGGTGACCAGCCAGTCGCCGTCGAAGAGCTCGGCGGTCGCCTCAGGGTTGCGGTAGTAGCCGCGCGTGGCCGACGGACCGCGGAGCTCGATGCGCCCCTCCGTGCGCTCGGGCAGCGCGCGGCCGCGCGCATCGGCGATGCGCAGCGCGTAGCCGGGCAGCACGCGGCCGCACGCCACGATCTTCTGCGTGCCCGGACGTCCCGGCGGCGCGGGCGCCGCGCGACGCACGTGCATCAGCGTCTCGCGGTCGACGTGGTCGACCAGCACGCCGCGCAGCGGCGCCGGGAAGGTGATGTCGAGCGCCACCTCGGCCAGCCCGTACACCGGCGCGAGCGCGCGCGGATCGAGCCCGTGCCGCGCGAGGCGCGCGGCGAAGCGCTCCATCGTGTCGGCGTTCACCGCCTCGGCGCCGTTGAACAGCCAGCGCAGGCTGGAGAGCTCGACCCCTCGATCTCGCGCTCGGCGAGCCGGCTCGCGACGATCTCGTAGGCGAAGTTCGGCCCCGCGGTGATCGTCGCGCGGTGGCGATGGATTGCCCGCAGCCAGCGCGACGGCCGCGCGAGGAACGCCACCGGCGACATGAGCACGAGGTGCACCGAGAAGTAGCTGGTCGCGAGCCACGCGCCGATCAGCCCCATGTCGTGGTACAGCGGCAGCCACGAGACGAACACGTCGCGCGAGCCCGCCTGTGCTGCACGGCCCATCGCGCGGATGTTGGCGAGCAGGTTGGCGTGCGTCAGCACGACGCCCTTCGGCCGGCCGGTCGAGCCCGAGGTGTACTGGATGAAGGCGATGTCGTCGGGCGAGACCGGCCGCGCGCGGAATCGGCCATCGCGCGTCTCGAGCTCCTCGGGCGTCGCCACGCGCTCGAGCGTGGGCACCTCGCCGCCGAGCAGCCGCGCCACGAGCTTCGCCTCGGGCACGGTGACCAGCACGCGCGCCTCGCAGTTGGCGAGGATGCCCGCCTGGCGGCGCAGATGGTCCTCGATCTGCGACATGCGGAACGGCGGATAGATCGGCACCGGCACGCCGCCGGCCATCAGGATGCCGTAATAGACGGCGAAGAACTCGAGCGAGGTCGGCAGCATGATCGCGCACACCGCGCCCGGCGCGAGGCCGCCCGCGGCCAGGCCCGCGGCCACGCGGCGCGCGCGCGTGGCGAGCGCGCCGTAGGTCAGCGTCTGCGTCTCGTCGTCGCCCGCCAGGAAAGTGACGTGTAGCCGGTCCGGATGCCGCTCGACGTGCCAGTCGAGCATCTCGAGCAGCGTGCGCGCCGCATCGGGCGCGCCGGCGACCTCCTCCAGCCGCGCCGCCGCGGCCGGCGGCGCGTGCCGCGCCGCGCGCGCCGCCTCGCCGCCGTCGAGCGCGGCGAGCAGATCGCGCGGCGTCTCGGCCCCGGCCAGCGCCGCATCGGGCACGCGCGCGCCGAACGCGCGCTCGATGCGCAGGCCGATCTCGACGCGCGCCAGGCTGTCGAGGCCGAGGTCGCGGTCGAGGCGGCTGTCGAGCGAGACCTCGACGCGTTCGCCCTGCCGCGTCTCGGCGACGAGCTCGCGCAGCAGCCCGAGCAGCACCGTGGGCCGGTCCTGAGCTGCGCGCGCGCCGTCGGTCGGAGCCGGAGCGGATGACATCGTTCCTCGTGCGTCGGTCGGAGGCGGCGTGATCCGGGTATCCTACCGCGCTTCCTGCGCAAGTCATTCGCATCGTATGCGCGTCCTGTTCGCCACCAGCGAGGCGGCGCCGCTCGTCAAGACCGGCGGGCTCGGCGACGTCGCGGGCGCCTTGCCCGCGGCGCTGCGCGCGCGCGGGATCGATGTGCGCCTGCTGCTGCCCTGCTACCGGCAGGTGCGCACGGCGCTCGCGCAGGCGCGCGAGCGCGCGGCGGTTCCCGCGCTCGCGCGCCTTCCGGCCGCGCGCATCCTCGAAGCGAAGGGGCCGCGCGGTGTGCCGTGCTATCTGCTCGACTGCCCCGCGCTCTTCGACCGCGACGGCGGTCCGTACCAGGATGCGCTCGGCGCCGACTGGCACGACAACGCTGTGCGCTTCGGCCTGCTCTCGCGTGCGGCCGCGCTCGCCGGCTGCGCGAGCTCGCCGCTCGATTGGCAGCCGGACGTGATCCATTGCAACGACTGGCAGACCGGGCTCGCGCCGGCCTACCTGCGCTACGCCGCCGACGCGCGCGTCGAGCGTGATCACGATCCACAACCTCGCTTTCCAGGGCATCGCGCCGGCGGCGCTGATCGGCCCGCTCGCGCTGCCCGCCGAGAGCTTCACGATCGCCGGACTCGAGTACCACGGCAGCATCTCGTTCCTGAAAGCGGCGCTCGCCCACGCCGACGCGATCACCACGGTGAGCCCGACCTATGCGCGCGAGATCCAGTCCGAGCCGCTCGGATTCGGCCTGCAGGGGCTGCTCGCTGCGCGCGCCGACACGCTCGCCGGCATCCTGAACGGCATCGACACCGAGCTCTGGGATCCGGCGCGCGACGCGAGCATCCCCGCCACCTACGGACCGGACACGCTCGAGCGCAAGGGCGCCAACAAGCGTGCGCTGCAGGAGCGGCTGGGGCTCGCGGTCGAGCCCGCGGTGCCGCTCGCGGGCATGGTGAGCCGGTTCACCGACCAGAAGGGCATCGACCTCGTGATCGAGGCCGCGCGCTGGATCCTGCGCCTGCCGGCGCAGCTCGCGCTCGTCGGCACCGGCGCGCGCGAGCAGGAAGACGCGGTGCGCGCGCTCGCGCGCGAGCATCCGGGCCGCGCCGCTGCGTACATCGGGTTCGACGAGCCGCTCGCCCACCTCGTCGAGGCCGGCGCGGACTTCTTCCTGATGCCCTCGCGCTTCGAGCCGTGCGGGCTGAACCAGATGTACAGCCAGCGCTACGGCACGCCGCCGGTCGTGCACGCGACCGGCGGGCTCGTCGATTCGGTGGTGGACTGCTCGCCCGCGACGCTCGCCGACGGCACCGCCACCGGGTTCACGTTCGCCGCGCCGAGCGCGATCGGGCTCCTCGATGCGGTCGACCGCGCGGTCGAGGCCTACCGCGCGCCGGCGACCTGGCGCGCGCTGCAGCGAAACGGCATGGCGCGCGACTTCGGCTGGGGCGGCGCCGCGCAGCAGTACGCGGCCTTGTACCGCTCGCTCGTGCCGCGCTGAGGGTCGGTCCGCGGCCGTGCGCCGGTTCGCTCACGTCATCGGCTTCGACGACGCGCCCTTCGACCGCGCGCACCGCGGCGACGTGCCGCTGATCGGCGCGGTCTACGCCGGCCAGCGGCTCGAGGGCGTGCTCGCGGGCAAAGTCCGCCGCGACGGCGCGAACGCGACGCGCGTGCTCGCGTCGCTGGTGCGCCGCTCGCGCTTCCGTGCGCACGTCAAGCTCGTGCTGTTGCAGGGCATCGCGCTCGCCGGCTTCAACGTGGTCGACCTCGCCGGCCTGCACCGTGCGCTCGGCATCCCGGTGCTCGTCGTCGTGCGCCGGCCGCCGAACCTCGCGCGCGTGCGTCGCGCGCTGCTCGAGCATGTGCCGGGCGGCGAGCGCAAATGGCGATTGATCGAGCGGGCCGGGCCGGTCGAGCCCCTGCGGACGGGTGTTCGTCCAGCGCGCCGGCCTCTCGCTCGCCGAGGCGGCGCGCGCGCTCGCGGCGCACGCTACGAGCTCGTTCGTGCCCGAGCCGCTGCGCACGGCCCACTTGATCGCGGGTGGAGTGGCGCGCGGCGAGAGCCGGCATCGCGTCTAGAATCGAGACCCGTCGCGTGACTTTGCAGATTCGGGCACTTCGCGCGCGCGCCGTCGTCCGACCCGCGTGCGTCGGGAGTTCGCCGTGCAGAAGGCCTCGCCCACCCGCGCCAGGTCCTCCGGTCCGGCGCCGCCGCACAAGAAGCCGGGATCCGCGATGCGGCCGGGTACGGCCGCGGCGCGAGCGCCGAGCCGTTCGGGACAGACGCCCGGGGAAGTGCTCGCGCCGGCCGGATGCCGGGCGCTATTGCGCAGCTTCCGCCGGCGCCGCCGCGGCCGCGATCGGCGAAGCGCCGCAGGCGCATGCCGCGATCTGCGGGCACCAGCCCTCGGCCGGATAGATCTCGGCGATGAAGTCGGCGAACGCGCGGACCTTCGCCGTCAGGTAGCGGTTGCCGGGGTAGACCACCGAGAGCGGTGGGGCCGGGGTCACGTGCTCGAGCAGGACGGGCTGCACCTGGGCCGAGCGCACGAGGTGGAAGACGAGCGAGTCGGGCACCTGCGCGATCCCGATGCCGGCGACCGCCGCCGCGGCCGCTGCCTCGGCCGAATTGACGCCGAGACTGCCCCGCGGCGTGAACGTCGTGCGGGTGCCGTTCTCCTCGAACTCCCAGTCGAGCGTGCGCCCGTCCGAGGGCGAGAGGAAGCGCACGCAGTTGAGCTGCGCGAGCTCGGCCACGCTGCCCGGTGCGCCGTGCGCTGCGAGGTACGCAGGCGCCGCGCAGGTCACGCGGCACGCCTTCCCGACGCGGCGCGCGACCAGCGTGGAGTCCTCGGGGATCGCCGCGCCGCGCACCGCGCAATCGACGCCTTCCTCGACCAGGTTGACCACCCGGTCGCTGAACAGCAGCTCGAGCACCAGCTCCGGGTGGCGCACCGTGAAGCCGGAGAGCGCGGTGAAAAACGACGGATGCGCGAACGACTGCGGCAGCGACGCGCGCAACCGCCCGCGCGGGGCGCCGCCGGCGCTCGAGAGCGCGTCCTCGGCCTCGGCGAGATCGTCCAGGAGCCGCACGCAGGTCGCGTAGTACGCGCGGCCCTCGTCGGTCAGGCTCAGCCGGCGCGTCGTGCGGTGCAGCAGCCGTACGCCGAGCCGCTTCTCGAGCGCGGACACGGCCCCGGTGACGGTCGGCCGCGACACGGCCAGCGCATCGGCCGCGCGCGCGAACGAGCCGTGGTCGACCACCCGCGTGAATACCCGCATGCAGAACAGCTGGTCCACTCGATTATTCTGTGTTCCGAAATGATCAATTTATTCCGTTCCGGTTTACGGCGCAATTGGTCTCGAATAGAGTTCGGCCGGCTGGAATCAGGAGACCCGATCCATGACACAAGACCAGAATCCAGGGCAACCGGAGCGCAGGCGCTCCGTCGCGGAAGCGCATCGGCCCGCCCGCGCCGGCGGTACCGGCATCGACGCACTGGGGCTGGAGAGGCACCGGCCGCGGCTCGTGAAGTTCGCGATGCGGCGGCTGCGCGATGCGGCCCAGGCCGAGGACCTCGTGCAGGAGACCCTGCTCGCGGCGCTGCAGGCCGCCGGGCGCTTCCGCGGCGATGCCGAGGTCGGCACTTGGCTCACCGGCATCCTCAAGCACAAGATCCTCGAGCACTTCCGCCGCCAGCGCCGCCACGTGCCGCTCGACGAGCTCGATCCGGAGGACGTCGAGGCCCGCTACGCGGAGCACGGCGCGGCCGCGGGCCCGGCTCTGCCTGCGGACCGCGGCGATCCGGAGACGGCGCTCTCGCAGGGGCGCTTCTTCCATGCCCTCGAAGGTTGCATGTCGCGCCTTCCGCCCAGGGCCGCGCGCGCCTTCCACATGCGCGAGGTGCTCGGCATGAAGACCGACGAGATCGGCGCCGAGCTCGGCATCACCGCCTCGAACTCGGGTGTCCTGCTGCACCGCGCGCGCGCGTCGCTGCGCACCTGCCTGCGGAGCAAGACGTTCGGCGACGTGGGGTGCTGCGCCTGAGTGTCCCGAGTTGGAGATCCGTCGACGAACTTCTGACTCGGGACACTCGCGGCGCGGTGCCTCCGGCGATCCCGTCCCTGTCGCGGCGGCGCTCCGGCGCATGTCCGCGCTCGCCCCGCGGATCGCGGCGGGGGCACGCATTTCTCCGGGCAGGCCGAGTCTTGACTTCCGTCAATTTGCCGCAAAGCTATTGGCGTAGATTGGATCGGCTGGGCTGTCACGTCCGCCGATTCGAACGGCAAATCAGAATGGAGGGCATCATGGCGAATATCACCCGCTGGAATCCGTTCCGCGAGCTGGCGCGGTTCGATCCGTTCACCGACGTCGAGGATTTCTTCAAGGACTTCGGCATGCGCCCGGCGTGGCGCGGGCTCGAGGTGGAGCCGCAGATCAAGATGGACGTGTCCGAAGACGACAAGGGCTTCACTGTCAAGGCGGAGATCCCGGGCGTCAGAAAGGGAGGACATCAACGTCTCGATCGACGGCAACCTGGTGTCGATCAGCGCCGAGACCAAGCACGAGAAAGAAGAAAAGGAGGGCAAGAAGGTGGTGCGGCGCGAGCGCTACTACGGTTCGGTCTCGCGCAGCTTCACGCTCGGCCAGGACGTCGACATGAACAAGGCCGAGGCGAAGTACGAGGACGGCGTGCTCGTGCTGGCCCTGCCGAAGAAGCCCGGCGCCGAGACGAAGAAGCTCACGGTGCGCTGATCCCGCCGACGCGCGTGGGAAGCCGCGTGCGCCTGGCGCGGTCGATCTGAACGGGCCCGGGAGACCGGGCCCGCACACAAAACAAGACGGTCGCGCGTGCCGCGAAGCGGTTTCGAGATTCGCAGTCCGCGGCGGTGACACATGCACAAGGAGCAGACAGATGGGCGCACCCACCTGCGAGGTCGTCTGCGTGCTCGACGCGCATTCGCTCGTCGATTCCGAGTCGTACCAGCGCGACTACCGCACGCGTTCCCCGCTCGAGCCAGGCCACTACCTGGTCGCGTGGCCGCGCGGCAGTGACGACGGGCCCCGCTACGACGAGTCGGCCGAGTACATCGGTCCGTTCGAATCGCGGCGGCTCGCCGAGCTCGCCGGACGCAATTGGGGCTATGCGCCGCGCCCGCGCCGCGCGCCTTCGCCCGCAGCGGCGGCCGGCCGTTCGAGCTAGACCGTCCGGCCGAGCCGGCGGCCGCGGTCAGTAGGCCGCGGCGTACATGCCCTGCCGGATGTGTGCGGCGAGGTCGGGCGGGCGCGGAACGGCCGCGATGCCCTTCGCATAGCCCGCCTCGGCGACCGCCGTCGCGACCGCGAGCGCGACCTCGCGCAACCGCGCAGCGGGCGGGAAGATCCGGCCGCACGCGAGGTCCTGCGCGCCGACCTGGGCTGCGAGCGCGTCCGCAGCGGCGAAGTACATTTCGTCGGTCACGCGAGTGCATCCGGTCGCCAGCACGCCGAGCCCGATGCCGGGGAACACGAACGCGTTGTTGCCCTGCCCGGTGTGATGGCTGCGCCCGTCGAGCTCGACCGGGGGAAACGGGCTGCCCGAGGCGAAGATGGCGCGACCACCGGCTGCGCGGTACGCTTCGGCCGCGGTGCATTCGGCCTTCGCGGTCGGGTTCGAGAGCGCGAACACGATCGGCCGCGCGTTGAGCCGCGCCATCGCCGCGAGCACCGGCGCGCTGAAGGCGCCGGGCTGTCCGCTCGCGCCGATGAGCGCGGTGGGCCGGACGGCCTCGACCGCCTCGAGCAGCCCGGCGACCGGCGCATGATCCTGGGCGAACGTCCGCTTGTGCTCGGCGAGCGCGTGCCGATCGCGCGTGACGAGCCCCTGCGAGTCGAAGAACCAGCAGCGCTCGCGCGCCTGCGCCAGGGTCAAGCCTTCGCGCCCGAGCGCGGCGGCGACGAGCGTGCCGATGCCGATGTTCGCCTCGCCCGCGCCGAAGAAGAGCAGACGCTGCTCCGCGAGGCGCCCGCCGGTGATCCGAAGCGCGGCGTACAGACCGGCGAGCCCCATCGCCCCGGTCCCCTGGATGTCGTCGTTGAAGCAGCGCAGCCGCTCGCGGTAGCGCGCGAGGAGCCGGAACGCGTTCGCGTTCGCGAAGTCCTCGAACTGCACCAACACGCCCGGGAAGCGCGCCTGCGTGGCCGCGACGAACTCCTCGACGAAGGCGTCGTACTCCGCGCCGGCGAGCCGCGCTGCACGCAGGCCGAGATAGAGCGGATCGCCGCGTACCGCCGCGTTGTCGGTGCCCGCGTCGAGCAGGACCGGGAGGCAGCGCGCCGGGTCGATCCCGGCGCAGGCGACGTACAGCGCGAGCTTGCCGATCGGGATGCCCATACCGTTCGCGCCGAGGTCGCCGAGGTCCAGAATGCGTCCGCCGTCGGTCACGACGATGATCGCCACCTCGTCGCGCGGCCAGTTCGCGAGCACCGCGCCGATGCGGCCGCGCTCGCGCGCCGAGACGTAGAGGCCGCGCGGTCGCTGGTAGATGCAGCTCCACCGCAGGCACGCCTCGCCGACGGTCGGCGTGTACACCGTCGGCACCGTCTCCTCGAGGTGATCGATCAGCGTGCGGTAGTACAGGGTCTCGTTCGCGTCCTGGATGCCGGAGAGATAGACATACTTCTCCAGCGGCGAGGCCTTGCCGCGCAGGTTGGCGAGCACGCGCGCGACCTGCTCGTCGATCGTCTCGACGCGCGGCGGCAGAAGCCCGGCGACGCCGAGGCGCTCGCGCTCCTCCGTCGTGAACGCCGTCCCGCGGTTGCGCAGCGGCTCGCGCAGGAGGTCGATGCTCATCCTCCCGCCCGCCCACCGCCGCGGCCCTGCGCGGGCACGCCGACCGCGCGCGAGCGCAGGTACGCGAGGCACCCGTCGAGGCTCGAGAGTCGAGGATACTCGAGCTCCGGTATCCGGATGCCGAGGCGCTTCTCCAGCGCGAGCGCGAAGTTCAGGTAGTCGAGCGAATCGAAGTCGATCTGGTCGCGCAAGTTCGCGGACGGATCGATGGTCGCGGGGCGGGCCTCGGGCGCCACCTGCAGCAGCGTATCGACGATGATCGACCTCAGGTCCTCGTCACTCACGGCACGCTCCTTCGATTGCGGCTCACGCGACGCTGCCGGCGAGAGTATAGCCGCGGTCGGCCGGCGTGCGGTCGACAGACCGGCACCGCGGCAGCTATCCTGCCGCCGTTCGGTCCGCTCCGGAATGGCGCATGAGCATCCGTAACCTCGACTACCTCTTCAAGCCGAAGTCGATCGCGGTCGTCGGCGCGAGCACCCGGCCGGGCTCGGTGGGCGCCGTGCTGGCGCGCAACCTCCTGCGCGGCGGCTTCGACGGTCCGGTCATGCCGGTGAACCCCAAGCACGCCGTGATCGAGAGCGTGCGGGCCTATGCGGACGTCGACGACCTGCCCGAGACGCCGGACCTGGCGGTGATCGCCACGCCGCCGCGTACCGTGCCGGGAATCGTCGAAGCGCTCGCGCGGCGCGGCACGCGCGCGGCGATCGTCATCACGGCCGGCTTCGGCGAGAGCGCCAGCGACGCGGGCCGCGGGCAGCGCGAGCGCATGCTGCAGGCCGCGCGCCCGCATCTGCTGCGCGTGGTCGGCCCCAACTGCCTCGGCGTGCTCGTGCCCGGCCTGGGCGTCAACGCGAGCTTCGCGCACCTGCAGCCGCGGCCCGGGAGCATCGCCTTCGTGACGCAGTCCGGCGCGATCGCGACCGCGGTGCTCGGCTGGGCGCACGCGCGCGGTATCGGCTTCTCGCACGTCGTCTCGCTCGGCGACATGGCCGACGTCGACTTCGGCGATATGCTCGACTACCTCGCGAGCGATCCGCGCACGCGCGCGATCCTGCTCTACATGGAAGCGGTGACGCATACGCGCAAGTTCATGTCCGCGGCGCGCGCCGCGGCGCGCTCGAAGCCGGTGATCGTCGTCAAGGCCGGCCGCCGGCCCGAGGGCGCGCGCGCGGCGGCCTCGCACACCGGTGCGCTCGCTGGCGCGGACGGCGTGTTCGACGCCGCGTTCCGGCGCGCCGGCATGTTGCGCGTGCTCAGCCTGCGCGAGCTCTTCGACGCGGTCGAGATCGTCGCCAACCTCGCCGCGCCCGAGGGCGACCGGCTCGCGATCCTCACCAACGGCGGCGGCATGGGCGTGCTCGCCGTGGACGCGCTCGTCGAGGCGGGCGGACGCCTCGCCGAGCTCGCGCCGGAGACGCTCGCCGCGCTCGATCGAGCGCTGCCGCCGACGTGGCCGCGGGCAAACCCGGTGGACATCATCGGCGATGCCCCGCCCAGCCGGTATCGCGAGGCGCTCGAGGCGCTGCGCGCCGATCCGAACGTGGACGCGATCCTCGTCGTCAACTGCCCGACCGCGGTCGCCTCGAGCGTCGAAGCCGCGAGCGCGGTATGCGAGGTGATCGGCCGCACGCCCGGGCCGACCGTGCTCGCGAGCTGGACCGGCGATGCCCGCGAGGCGAGCCGGCTGTTCGCCGAGCACCGGGTCGCGGCCTACGAGACGCCCGAGGAGGCGGTGCGCGGCTTCATGTATCTCGTCGACTACCGCCGCAATCAGCGGCTCCTCACGCAGACGCCGCCGTCCATCCCGGAGGCGTTCACGCCGCGCACCGACGGTGCGCGCAAGGCGATCGCCGCGGCGCTCGCCGCGGGACGCCAGTGGCTCGCGCCGCAGGAGGTGGACGAAGTGCTCGCCGCCTACGCCATCCCGGCGGTGGAAACGCGGCTCGCCGGCACTCCGGACGAAGCGGCGCGCGCGGCGGCCGGGGCGCAGGCCCGGTGGCGCTCAAGATCCGCTCCGCCGAGATCACGCACAAGTCGGACGTCGGCGGCGTGATGCTCGCGCTCGAGGGCGCCGACGCGGTGCGCGAGCAGGCGCAGGCGATGCTCGAGCGGGTGGCGAGCTCGCGGCCCGACGCCAAGGTCGACGGGTTCAGCGTCCAGCCGATGGTCCCGCGCGGAAGCGCGTTCGAGCTCATCGTCGGCGCCACGGTGGACCCGCAGTTCGGGCCGGTCATCCTGTTCGGCCATGGCGGCACCGCCGTCGAGCTCACCGCGGACACCGCGCTCGGCCTGCCCCCGCTCAACATGCATCTTGCCCGCGAGCTCATCTCGCGCACGCGCGTCGCGAAGCTCCTCGGCGGGTACCGCGATGTGCCGCCGGCCGACCTCGACGCGATCGCGATGACCCTGATCAAGGCCGCTCAGCTCGTCATCGACTTCGGCGAGATCGTGGAGCTCGACGTCAATCCGCTGCTCGCGAGCGACAAGGGCGTCCTTGCGCTCGATGCGCGGATCCGCGTCGCGCCCGCGGCCGGCTCGCCGATCGACCGCCTCGCCCTGCGGCCCTATCCGAAGGCGCTCGAGGAGGACGTGCCGCTCGGCGACGGCCGCGTGCTCCTGCTGCGGCCGGTGGTGCCGGAGGACGAGCCGGCGTTCCACGCCGGCTTCGCGACCCTGACCGAAGACGAGGTGCGCCAGCGCTTCCACGCGCCGCTGAAGACGCTCGGCCACGTGATGGCGGCGCGCTTCACGCAGCTCGACTACGACCGCGAGATGGCGCTCATCCTCACCGAGCACGGCGTGCCCGGCCGCACGCCGCTCTACGGCGTTGTCCGCCTGATGGCCGACCCGGACAACGAACAGGCCGAGTACGCGATCATCGTGCACCGGGACATGACCGGAATGGGCCTCGGCGTGTTCCTGATGCGCAGGATCATCGACTACGCCAAGTCCCGCGGCATCCGGGAGATCTGGGGCGACGTGCTGCGCGAGAACACGACCATGCTCAAGCTCTGCGCCGCGCTCGGCTTCGCGCGCGAGCCCGGGGCCGAGGCCGGCGTGGTGCGGGTGCGCCTGCGCCTCTGAGCCGGCCGCGGCGCGCCCCCGACGGGCTGCTCTTTGACTTAACTCAACCCCGGCCGGCGCCGGGCGGCTAACGTAGCCGTGCAGAAGGAGAAGGCACATGCAGCCGATCCCCAAGCCGCCGGAAGCGCTGCGCGTGGTGCCGAACCTCGCCGACTACGCGACCGCGCGCGCCACGTTCAGCTGGGACGCCGCGCGCGCCGGGCTCGAAGGCCTGCCGGGCGGGCGCGGACTCAATATCGCCCACGAGGCGGTCGACCGGCACGCGCGCGGCGCGCTCGCGCAGAAGGTCGCGATCCGCTGGCTCGGCAAGCGGGACACCGCGCGGGACTACACGTTCGCGCGGCTCGCCGCCGAGTCGAGCCGCTTCGCCAACGCGCTTGGCGGCCTCGGCGTGGGCGCCGGCGACCGCGTGTTCGCGCTCACCGGGCGCATCCCGCAGCTCTACTTCGCAGCGCTCGGCGCGTGGAAGCGCCGCAGCGTGTTCTGCACGCTCTTCTCGGCATTCGGGCCCGAGCCGATCCGGATGCGCATGGCGCTCGGCGAGGCGGCGGTGCTCGTCACCACCGAGACGCTCTACCGCCGCAAAGTCGCGCAGATCCGCGCCGCGCTGCCGATGCTGCGCCACGTGCTGGTGGTGCGCGAGGGCGGCGAGCTGCCCGAGGGCACGCTCGATCTCGACGCGCTGCTCGCCGGGCAGAGCGACGCGTACGAGATCCCGCCGACCGACCCCGAGGACATGGCGCTGCTGCACTTCACCAGCGGCACCACCGGCACCCCGAAGGGCGCGGTGCACGTCCACCAGGCGGTGCTCGCCCACCACGTCACCGGGAAGCTCGCGCTCGACCTGCACCCGGACGACGTCTTCTGGTGCACCGCCGACCCCGGGTGGGTCACCGGCACCTCGTACGGCATCATCGCGCCGCTCTCGCTCGGCGTGACCTCGATCGTCGACGAGGCGGACTTCGACGCCGAGCGCTGGTACGAGATCCTCGCGCGCGAGCAGGTGAGCGTCTGGTACACCGCGCCGACCGCGATCCGCATGATGATGAAGTCGGGCACCGACCTCGCGCGCAGCCGCCCGCTGCCCCGCCTGCGCTTCCTCGCGAGCGTCGGCGAGCCGCTCAACCCGGAGGCCGTGCGCTGGGGCGTGGCGGCTTTCGGGCTCCCCTTCCACGACAACTGGTGGCAGACCGAGACCGGCGGAATCATGGTCGCGAACTTCGCCGCGCTGGAGATCCGGCCGGGCTCGATGGGCCGGCCGCTGCCCGGCATCGAGGCGGCGGTCGTGCGCCAGGGCGAGGACGGCTCGGTCGCCGTGGTCGAGGATCCCGACACCGAGGGCGAGCTCGCGCTCAGGCGCGGCTGGCCGTCGATGTTCCGCGGCTACCTCGGCCAGCCCGAGCGCTACGCCAAGTGCTTCGCCGGCGAGTGGTATCTCACCGGCGACCTCGCGAAGCGCGACGCCGACGGCTATCTGTGGTTCGTCGGGCGCAAGGACGACGTGATCAAGACCTCGGGGCACCTGATCGGGCCGTTCGAGGTCGAGAGCGTGCTGATGGAGCATCCGGCGGTGGCCGAGGCCGGCGTGATCGGCAAGCCCGACCCGGTCGCGATGGAAGTGGTGAAGGCGTTCGTGTCGTTGCGCGCCGGCCACGACCCCTCGGAGGCGCTCGCGCGCGAGATCATGGCGCACGCGCGCAGGCGCCTCGGCGCGGTGGTGGCGCCGAAGGAGATCGCGTTCTCGCCGAGCCTGCCGAAGACGCGCAGCGGCAAGATCATGCGCCGGCTGCTGAAGGCGCGCGAGCTCGGGCTGCCCGAGGGCGACACCTCCACGCTGGAACACGGCTGATGTCGATCGAGCATCGCCCGCCGCACGCGCCGGCGCTCGAGGGCGAGCATGCCCGCGAGCTATTGCGGCAGATGCTGCTGATCCGCCGCTTCGAGGAGCGCACCGAGGCGCTCTACGCGGAGGGCAAGATCCGCGGCTTCCTGCACCTCTACATCGGCGAGGAGGCGGTCGCGGTGGGCGCGATGCAGTCGCTCACGGCGGAGGACGCGATCGTCGCCACCTACCGCGAGCACGGCCACGCGCTCGCGCGCGGCGGTCGCCGGCCGGCGCGGTGATGGCCGAGATGTACGGGAAGGCGAACGGCTGCTCGCGCGGCCGCGGCGGCTCGATGCACATGTTCGACGCCAGCCGGCGCTTCTACGGCGGCCACGCGATCGTGGCCGGCGGCATCCCGTTCGCGGTCGGGCTCGCGCTCGCCGACAAGCTGCAGGACCGGCGCCGCGTCACCGCGTGCTTCTTCGGCGAGGGCGCGATGGCCGAGGGCGAGTTCCACGAGTCGATGAACCTCGCGGCGCTGTGGCGCCTGCCGGTGCTCTTCCTGTGCGAGAACAACCTGTACGCGATCAGCACGCCGCTGCCCGTCCAGCAGTCCGAGCGCGAGCTGTACCTCAAGGCGCACGCTTACCGCATTCCGTCCGAGGCGGTCGACGGCATGGACGTGTACGCGGTCGAGACGGCGATCGCGCGCGCGGCCGCCGCGGTGCGACGCGGCGACGGGCCGTACTTCCTCGAGCTTCGCACCTACCGCTTCCGCGGCCACTCGATGGGCGACCCGCAGCGCTACCGCGCGAAGGAGGAGATCGCCGATTGGGAGAAGCGCGGGCCGATCGTGCAGTTCGTCGACCGGCTGCGGCGCGACGGGCTGCTCGACGATGCGACCCTCGCCGCGATCGAGCGCGACGTCGGTGAAGAGGTCGCCTGGGCGGTCGAGGAGGCCGAGCGCGGTCCGTGGGGAGCCGGTCGAGGACCTCGCGAAGGACGTCTACAGCCCGGCCGATGGCTAAGCTCACCTACCGGGAGGCGGTGCGCGCGGCGATGCGCGAGGCGATGGCCGCCGACTCGCGCGTCTTCCTGATGGGCGAGGACGTCGGCCGCCACGGCGGCGCGTTCGCCGTCAGCATGGGTCTCCTGGAGGAGTTCGGCCCCGAGCGCGTGCGCGACACGCCGCTCATGGAATCGACCTTCGTCGGCGCCGGCATCGGCGCAGCGGTCGGCGGCATGCGGCCGATCGTGGAGGTGATGACGATCAATTTCTCGCTCCTCGCGCTCGACCAGATCGTGAACACCGCGGCGGCGCTCCGGCACATGTCCGGCGGACAGCTCAGCGTCCCGCTCGTGGTGCGCATGGCCTCCGGCGGCGGGCGCGGGCTCGCCGCACAGCACTCGCACAGCCTCGAGGGGTGGTACGCGCACGTGCCGGGTATCAAGGTCGCGACGCCGGCCACCGTCGCCGACGCGAAGGGGCTGCTGCTCGCCGCGCTCGCCGATCCCGATCCGGTGCTCGTCTTCGAGCACGCGACGCTCCTACCCGCTCGAGGGCGAGGACGCCGACGACGCGCCGATGGCGCTCGGCCGCGCCGCGGTGCGCCGCGCGGGCGAGGACGTGACGCTCGCCGCCTACGGCGCCTCGGTGCACAAGGCGCTTGCCGCGGCCGACGCGCTCGCGGCCGAGCAGATCGACGCCGAGGTGCTCGATCTGCGCACGCTGCGGCCGCTCGACGTCGGGGCGCTCGTGGCGAGCGTCGCGAAGACCCACCGCGCGGTGGTGATCGACGAGATGTGGCGCACCGGCAGCTTCGCCGGCGAGATCGCGGCGATCCTCATGGAGCAGGCGTTCGACCAGCTCGATGCGCCGGTCGCGCGGGTGGCGAGCGCGGAGGTGCCGATGCCCTATGCGAAGCCGCTCGAGGACGCGGCGCTGCCGAGCGCCGAGGGAATCGCCGCGGCGGCACGCGCACTGTTTTGAACCTCGCCGCAGAGGCGCAGAGAACGCAGAGGGGAGATCGGATGCTGCTTCGCACCTCGGACCCGTGCTCGCGCCGTCGCGACGGCTCGCCCTGACCGCATGGCCGAGTTCCTGCTGCCCAAGCTCGGCGCCGACATGTCGCGCGGGCGCCTCGTCGAGTGGGTGAAGAAGCCCGGCGAACGCATCGCGCGCGGCGAGGTGATCGCGGTGATCGAGACCGACAAGGCGAACGTCGAGGTCGAGGCGTTCGCGTCGGGCACCCTCGAGCGGGTGCTGGTGGAGCCGGGCGACGAGTGGCTGCCGGTCGGCACGCCGCTCGCGGTGATCGGCGCCGCCGCGGGCACGGCGGCGGCGCCGAGGGCGGCCGAGCAGCCGGCGCCCCGGCCCGAAGCCGCACCCGCAGCGCAAGGGCGTGCGCGCGCGACAGAGGCGCCGCCGAAGCTGCCGCCCGCGACGGCCGCGCCGTCGCCGACGAATGCTCCTGCGTCACGCGCGCTTACCCCGCCGGCGCCGCCGATCGCCGAGGGCGCGCGCCTGCGCGTCTCGCCCGTCGCGCGCCGGCGCGCCGCCGAGCTCGGCGTGGACCTCGCGGCGCTGCCCGGCACCGGGCCGCACGGCCGCATCGTGCTCGCGGACGTCGAGGCGGCCGCGCGCGCGGCCGTCGAAGAGCGGCAACCCGAGCGGCCCGCGCCGGCCGCGCCGCTCACCGCCGCCGAGCAGGCGCAGGAGAAGCGCGCCCGCGTGCGCGCGGCGATCGCCGCCGCGATGGCGCGCGCCAAGCGCGAGATCCCGCACTACTACCTCGGCACCACGATCGACCTCACCCGCGCGCTCGCGTGGCTCGCGGCGTACAACGCCGAGCGCCCGGTCGCCGAGCGCATGCTCTACGGCGTGCTGCTCCTCAAGGCGGTCGCGGCGGCGCTGCGCGAGCACCCCGAGCTGAACGGTTTCTGGCGCGAGGGCCGCGCCGAGCTCGCCGACGCGGTGCATCTCGGCGTCGCGATCTCGCTGCGCGGCGGCGGGCTCGTCGCGCCGGCGCTGCACGACGCCGACAAGCTCGCGCTGCCCGAGCTGATGCGCCGCCTGCAGGATCTGGTGACGCGCGCGCGGGCGGGCAGCCTGCGAAGCTCCGAGATGACCGACGCGACCGTCACGGTGACGAGCCTCGGCGAGCGCGGCGTCGAGGCGGTGTACGGCGTGATCTACCCGCCGCAGCTCGCGCTGGTCGGCTTCGGCAAGGTCGTGACGCGCCCGTGGGTCGCCGACGGCAGGGTCGCGCCGCGCGAGGTCGTCACCGCCACGCTCTCGGCCGATCATCGCGCGAGCGACGGCCATCGCGGCGCGCTCTTCCTCGACGCCCTCGACCGCCTGCTGCAGGAACCGGAGAGCCTATGACGAACGACGAGATCAAGACCAAAGTGCTGGCCGCGCTCGCCGCGGTGGCGCCCGAGCTCGAGCCCGGCGAGCTCGCGCCGGGGGCGAACCTGCGCGACGAGCTCGACATCGACTCGATGGACGCGCTCAACTTCCTGGTCGGGCTCTCGCAAGCGTTCGGCATCGACATCCCCGAAGCCGACTACCGCAAGCTCTCGACGCTCGAGGCGATCGTCGGCTACGTCGCCGCGCGGGTGGGGTAGCGGCAGTGCGTCGTCGTTGCCGCGCAAGCGGTGATTCGCGAAGCGACCGGAAGCGGCGCCGTGACGTCATCGCCGCGCAAGCGCGAATCCAGGAGTACGGGTGTCATTCCCGCGCAAGCGGGAATCCAGGAAGGATCGCCGCGGCGCCTGGACGCTTGCATGGATCCCGCTTTGGCGAGAACCATGTTTCTCCTTCCATGGCTCTCCGCCTGCGCGAGAATGACGAGCGACGAACCGCGCTCAAAAGAGCCGCTCGCGTCCGGCGAGGATCGCCTCGGTGAGCTCGCCGATCTGCGCCAGGTGCGCGTCGGCGATCGCGCGTGCCTGCGTGCGCATCGCCTCGGTCAGCGCTTCGGCCGGCGCGATCTCGACGGTCGCGATCTGCGGCTGGTCGATCGGCGCGCCGATCGCCGACAGGAGCTCGACCGTCACCGCAGCGGCGCCCGGCACCTCGCGGTGGATCGCCTCGGCGATCCGCATCGACGCGACGTTGTAGAGCTTGCCCACGTGCGACACCGGATTCTTGCCGGCGGTCGCCTCGAGCGACATCGGCCGGCCGGGCGTGATCAGCCCGCTCGCGCGGTTGCCGCGCCCCACCTGGCCGTCGTCGCCCATCTCGGCCGACAGGCCGCAGACCGTCAGGTAGATCGCGCGCTCGTCCCGCGCGGCCGGATCGTCGAGCGTGTTGAGCCGGATCGATACGTCACCGCCGAGGCGCGCACCGAGATATTCGCAGATCCCCTGCTTCAGCGCGAAGTACTCGCGCACCCCGCCTACATGCCGGTCCACGAACGCGAGCGCCACCGTCAGGCGCAGATCGTGCCCGACGCGCAGGCCCATCACCTTGAAGTCGTCGCCGGCGCACGGGAACACCGCATGCAGCTCGGCCGAGGCGAGCAGGCGCCCGGCCTCGAGCACTGTGCGCTCGAGCAACGAGAACGGCGCGAAGCCGGCGCCGAACGACGTGTCGTTCGCGAGCGGGACTTCGCCGCCGCGGGCGAAGATCTCCTGCAGGTTCGCCGCGCCCTCGCGGATCTCGGTCGCGATCTCGAATGTGCCGGGCGGCACGCGCAGGGTCGCGGCGAGATGGCGCCGCGCCGCCTCGGTGGCGACGCGCGCGGGCTCCACCTGCGCGCCCACGCGCGCGGCGCGTCCGGCGATCGTGATGCGCACCGGCGCGAGCAGCGCGCCGCCGCCGAAGCGCGGCGCGCTCCGGCCGGCCACCAGCAGGCCCTTGTCGAGGTTGTGATGCAGGACCCGGCCGTAAGCCGCGAGGTAGGCCTGCGAAAGCGCGCGCGACGCGGCCTCGCACACCGCGTCGGTGATCGTGTCCGGATGGCCGACGCCCTTGTGCTCGCAGAGCTCGGTCGCGCGCGCCTCCACCGGGATGCACGCCGCCGGCGCGACCACGATGTTTCTCGCTGCCATGGTGAGCAGAGGATAACGCGTTGCCAGGTATCGGTCCCCTCCTTCTCAAGGAGGGGTGCCGCGCGAAGCGCGGCGGGGTGGTTGCGGAGTTTGCTGGACGCAGAGGTTCGCACCACCCCGGCCGCTGCGCGGCCACCCCTCCCCGGCGAGGAGCGGAGAGACGGCGCTCGCCTTGCCAGGTGGACTCAGTCGCGCCGCGAGCGCCAGATCGAAATGATGATCCAGACGCTGTTGACGAACGCCATCAGGTAGCCGGCCAGGCCGAGCACGGTGAAGAACGGGATGCCGGCGAGCTTCGGGCCGGAGGTCACGGTCATCACGATCGAGGAGCCGATCACGAGCGAGGCGGTCATGATGCCGATCGTGATGCGGTCGATGGTGCTGTCGAGCTTGCGCCCGAAGCTGTCGAGCCGCTTCAGGTCGAGATCCATGCGCATGCGTCCGCGCCGCGCGTCCTTCAGGAGGCGCCCGAGGTCGCGCGGCACCGAGCCGACCAGGCCGAGGAAGTGCGTGAGGCTCGAGCCGGTACGGCGCGCCACCGCGGCCGGCGCGTAGCGCGCGGCGATCGCGCGATCGAGGAACGGCTTCAGCCGGTCGGTCAGCCGGAAGTCCGGATCGTACCTGCGCCCGAGCCCCTCGAGCGTGATCAGCGCCTTGAACATCAGCGTGAGATCGGCCGGCAGCACGATGCCGTGCTCGCGCACGACCGCGGTCACGCGCTGCAGGAGCTGCGCGACGCGGATGTCCTTGAGGGGCACGTCCGCGTAATCGAACGCGAGCTCGCCGACGTCGGCGGCGAGCCGCTCCTCGTCCACCGCGTCCTCGCCCGCCCAGTCGAGCAGCACCTCGAGCATCGCCTCGTCGTCGTGGCGCGCGAGCCCGGCGAGCAGATCCACGATCTGGTTGCGGCGCCCGGGCGACAGCCGCCCGGCCATGCCGAAGTCGATCATCGCGATGCGGTTGCCGGGCAGGTAGATCACGTTCCCGGGGTGCGGGTCGGCGTGGAAGAAGCCGTCGACCAGAATCATCTTGAGCACCGAGTCGGCGCCGCGCCGGGCGAGGAGCTTCGGGTCGAGACCGGCGCGCTCGATCGCCACCGCGTCCTCGCCGGGGACGCCCTCGATGCGCTCCTGCACGTTCATCGCGCTGCTCGTCCACTCGGGGAAGACGCGCGGGATCAGGATGTACGGATCGTCCCGGAAGTTGCGCGCGAAGCGCTCGATGTTGCGCGCCTCGGCGGCCAGATCGAGCTCGCGCGCGAGCGAGCGGCGGAACTCGGCCACCACGCGGGTTGGCTGGTAGCGCCGCGCCTCGGGCAGCTCGTTCTCGACGAGTTGCGCGAGGTGGCCGAGGATGCGCAGGTCCGCCTCGACCTTGGCCTCGATGCCCGGCCGGCGGATCTTCAGCACCACCGGCGTGCCGTCGAGCAGCGTCGCGCGGTGCACCTGCGCGATCGAGGCCGCGCCGAACGGCTCGCGCTCGAGGTCGAGGAAGACGTCGGAGGGTACGGCGCCGATCGCGCGCTTGACGGCGGGCAGAAGCTCGTCGAACGGCACCGGCGCGACGTGGCTGTGCAGGCGCGCGAGCTCGGCGGTCCACTTGGGCGGCAGCAGGTCCTCGCGCGTCGAGAGCATCTGCCCGAGCTTGATGAAGGTGGGCCCGAGTTCCTCGAGCGCCTTGCGCAGGCGCTGCTGCGGCTCGAGCTGCGCGCCCTTCGCCGCCGCGCCCCACTGCAGGATCTGCCCGGCGCGCTCGAGCACGCCGGCGACGCCGATGCGGCGCACGAGATCGCCGAGCCCGTGCCGGATGAAGACCAGGCTGATCTCGTGCAGGCGCGGGAGATCCCGCACCGCGCTCACCGCCGAGGCCGGCATGGCGCTCTACTTCTACTTCTGCTTCTTCGCCTCGGATTGCTGGCGCAGGGCGTCTGCGAAGCCGGCGAGCAGGCCGCTGGTGAGCAGCGTCATGCGCACGCCCGCCTCGCGCGCCTGCTCCATGCCGCTCGCCGCCTTCTCGCGGTACGAGCCGCTCATGCGGCTCGCGAACTCGCTCATCACCTGCGCGACGCGCACGCTCGCGTCGGCGCCGACGCGCTGCGCGTGCAGCGCGAGATCAACCAGCTCGCGGCGCATGTTGCCGGTGGTCGCGTCGGCGATGCGGTTCGCGGTGGCGACGTAGTCCTCCTGCAGTTTCTGCAGGCTCGCGAAGGCCTGCTTGAGGTCGTTGTCGGTGAAGTCCTTGCCGCGTGCGGCGAGCGCCTGCAGCGCCGCGTGCGTCGCCTGCGCGGACTGCTGCAGCGCCTGATCGAGCCCGCGCACCGCATCGGCGAAGGCCTGGCGCGCCTCCGGGCTGTCCATCGCGGGCTGGAACGCCGCGCCGCCGCCCATCGCGCGCACCACCTCCTTCACGCCCTCGGTGTCGAGCCGCCCGCCCGAGAGCATCTGCGCGGTGAGCTCGCGCACCCGCTCGCGGATCGCCTGCTCTTCGCTCTGCGGGGACGGACCCGCGTCCCCCGCCGTCGGATCGGTCATCTCGCGCCTCCGCTGTGGTCGGTGTGACACCGCACAGCATAGACCCAATCGCGCCCGGCTGGCGAGGCCCCGCCGCCGGACCGGACGCGCCGCCGTGCGGCGATAATGTCGCGCGATGCCCCCGTCCGCCGTCCCAGCGCCATGAGCGCTCGATGAGCGCACCGCGCGCCGCCGCGGCGCCGCTCGCCGACGCCCTGCGCCAGCACGTGCACGCGCTCGCCGGCACGATCGGCGAGCGCAACGTCTTTCGCCCGCAGGCGCTCGCCGCGGCCGAGGACTACATCGCGGGCGCCTGGCGCGCGCGCGGGCACGCGGTCGGCCTGCAGCGCTACACGGCCCGCGGCGTCGACTGCGCGAACGTCGAGCTCGCGCTGCGCGGCGCCGCGCGGCCCGGCGAGATCGTCGTGGTCGGCGCGCACTACGACAGCGTGGACGGCAGCCCGGGCGCCGACGACAACGCGAGCGCGGTCGCGGTGCTGCTCGAGCTCGCGCGCATGCTCGCGGCGCGGCCGCTCGCGCGCACCGTGAAGCTCGTCGCGTTCGTGAACGAGGAGCCGCCGTTCTTCTTCTGGGGCCAGATGGGGAGCGGGGTCTACGCCAAGGCCGCCCGCGCGCGCGGCGACGACATCCGCCTCATGTGCTCGCTCGAGATGCTCGGCTGCTACAGCGACGCGCCCGGCAGCCAGCGCTACCCGCCGCTGCTCAGGCACTTCTACCCGGACCGCGGCAACTTCGTCGCCTTCGTCTCGAACCTGCGCTCGCGCCGCGCGCTCAAGGCCGCAGTGGCGGCGTTCCGCGCGAGCAGCGGCTTCCCGTGCGAGTCGGCCGCGCTGCCGGCGTGGATCCCCGGCGTCGGCTGGAGCGACCAGCTCTCGTTCTGGCGCGCCGGCTACCCGGCGATCATGGTCACCGACACCGCCTTCCACCGCTACCCGTACTATCACACCGCCTCGGACACCCCGGAGAAGCTCGACTACGCGCGCATGGCGCAGGTCGCCGAAGGGCTCGCCGGCGTCCTTCGCCCGGCTCGCCGAAGGCGAGCGGCTTTGAGCCCGACGGCCTGGGCGCGTTCGACGAGCAAGAGCAATTCATGCTTACCCTGGCCGCCGGTGACGTTTTGCGTGGAGGCCTCGCAGCGTGGGTGCCGCTCCCATGTCGCGCCGCCCGACACCGGAAGCTGGGGCGTTGAGCGGTCGGGGGAGATCCTTGACCGGACCGTCCGGCGACATGGCCGGCGGATTCGCGCCCCGAACGCGGTTTCTCGTCCGTGAACGGCGCCTGGCGATGCCCGTCGGCAGCGAAGCGCAGCGCAGTCGCCGACCGGCGCGAGGGGTTGTCATCGAGCTCAACCGGGATGCCGGCGCGGCGCCGGGGTAATATCGGAGGCGGGCGACCTCGCGGAAGGTGGCGGCGATGAACGGACGGATGAGCGCCCTCGCGGCGGCTGCCGCGCTCGCGGCGGCGGCGCCGGCCGCGGCGATGGACTGGCTGTCGGTGTGCGGCAAGTGCCTGAGCCCGTCGATCACCTCGCGCTCGGGCCTCGGCACCGCCAACGCGGTCGCCGAGGCGCGGATCTCGCGACAGGACGTCGAGGAATGGTGCGCGAACTGGTCGCCCGGCGACAAGGCGGGCTGCGTGCGCCGCGAGCTCGCCTCGCCCGACGCGGCGAAGACCTTCCGTGCGAGCGCCGACTGCACCAAGGGCCGCATCACGGCGATCGACGGCAACACCTACACGCTCGCCGGCAAGTGGACGAGCGACGTCGGCAAGGGCCGCACGATGTGGCGCGACGCGCGCGGGAAGATCGTCGGGCAGGACAGCGCCAGCAACGGCCTTGCGATCGCGCAGCAGTGGGAGGTGCTGTGCCCCGCCTCGGCGAAGGCATCCGCCATGCCGCAGCGCGCGTCGACCGCACCGCGGGCTTCGCCGCCGGCGCCGCCACCGGGCGCGCAGTTCGCGGTCGGCGAGATCGTAGAGGCCAAGTACGGGGCGCGACTGGGTGCGCGGGCGCGTCGCCGCGATCCGGCGCAGCGGCGCGGCGCTCGCCTACGACGTGCGCCTGGACAACGGCAAGCGCGGCGTCGTGCCCGCCCGGATGCTGCGCAAGCCCGCCGGCTCCTGAGCGAGAGCGCGCCGCACGCCTCAAGCCGGCACTAGACGAAGGTGGGCAGTGGGCAGTAGACGGAGCGATGCGACCGTCTGGACTTCGCTGAACTGCCAACTTGCTTTCTTCACCAACTCCGCGCCCGCCCCGTGTCGAGGTGGACGAAGTCCGACTCGCGGTAGTAGCCGACGCCGCCGCGGCCGAGGGCTTTCGCCGCGTCGCGCAGGCGCGCCGTGTCGACGCCGACGAGCCGGACGTCGATCGCGCGGCCGTCCATGTGCAGGCTGCGCTTGGCCACGCCGCCGACGCTGGTCCGGCGTAGCATCGCGTTGGTCGTGGGCGAGCGGTAGCCCGAGATGATCTCGAAGGTGCGCCCGCCGCACGCCGCGCACAGCGCGTGCAGCGTGTCGAGCAGCGCGACGTCGATCGCATGCGCCTCGCCGGTGCGGAAGTCGCGCAGCAGGCGCTGCACCTCGGCCAGCGCCCGGGCTGGTAGGCGCCGTCGGCGTAGTACACGGCGTGCAGCCGTTCGCCGGTGTGGGTGTGCGCGAAGGAGAGCGCGCGCGGCGCCGCGGTCGCGGCGGCGGGTCGCGCCCACGCGAGCGCGAGCGGCGCGGCGGCGAGGCCCTTGACGAGCAGCCTGCGACGCGCGGCGGCAGGGTCGGCGGACATCGTACGTTCTCCGTAGTGGCTGTCGGCCTGCATTCGCGCTGTCGCAATCGTCCGAGAATCCGCTCGTCGCACCCGCGCAAGCGGCCGCCCAGAGGCCGACCTATCGCGCTCTGCAACCGCTGGCCGGATTCCCGCGTTCGCGGGAATGACGGCCTCCTGTCCGCGTGCGGCGCTCTCCCGCAGCCGGTTGCGCGGCAGCGGCACGAGCACCCCCATCCGGCATGGTATAACAGGGCGCCGGTCTCGCAACACCTCGACGTGCTCCCGATCTCATCGTTTCGTGCACATCGCCGCATCGGCGTGCTGATCGCCGCTGCGGCGCTCGCTGCCGCCGCGGGCGCCGCGCAGGCCGACGGCGTCGCGAGCGAGGGCGCTGCGCGCGCGCATCGCCGAGCTCCGCGCGGGCGCGGACGTGCGCGTCGCGGGCGAGCGAATCGCGGCGCGCCGGCTGATCGCGCAGTTCTACGAACGGCGCGGCTTCCGCCCGGCCTGGGCCGCGCCGGCGCGCGCACGCGCGCTCGCTGAGCTCGTCGAGGCGAGCCTGACGCACGGCCTCGATCCGGCCGACTACCACGGTGCGCTGGTGCGCCGCGCCGCGGCGGGCGCGGCGCTCGACGCGACCGTCGATCGCGAGATCGTCTTCACCGACGCGCTCGTGCGCCTCGCCTACCACCTGCGCTTCGGCAAGGTGAACCCGCGCGAGCTCTATCCGGACTGGAACTACTCGCGCACGCTCGACGGGATCGCGCCGGTGGCGGCGCTCGAGGGGCTCGTCGCGAGCGCGGACCTGCGCGCGGCGGTGGAGCGCTTCGGGCCGCAGCTTGCGATCTACCGCGAGCTGGGCGGCGCGCTCGCGCGCCATCGCGCGATCGCGACGGCCGGCGGCTGGCCGCAGGTCGGGCGCGGCGCCACGCTCGACCCGGGGATGCGCGACGCGCGCGTCGCGGCGCTGCGCGCGCGGCTCGAGGCAAGCGGCGATCTCGGGGCGTCGCCGGCGGAGGAGCCCGAGCGCTACGACGCCGCGCTCGAGGCCGCGGTGCGCCGCTTCCAGCGGCGGCACGCCCTCGAGGAGGACGGCCGCGTCGGGCGCCAAACGATCGCGGCGCTCGACGTCGGCGTCGCGCGTCGCATCGACGAGATCCGTGTGAACCTCGAGCGCCTGCGCTGGGTGGCGCAGGACGTCGCCGGCGACTTCATCGTCGTCGACATCGCCGGCTTCGCGGCGGTGCTCTATCTGGACGGCGCGCCAGCGTGGCAGGCGCGCGTGGTGGTCGGCCGGCCTTTCCGGCGCACGCCGGCGTTTCGCGCGACGATGGACCACCTGGTGCTCAATCCCGCTTGGATCGTGCCGCCGACCATCCTGCGCGAGGACGTGCTGCCGAAGCTCGCGCGCGACCTCGGCTACCTCGCGGCGAACGGCATGCGCGTGGTGGACAACGCCGGCCGGCCCGTCGACGCCGCGGCGATCGACTGGCAGGCGGCCCGCGGCGGTGGCTTTGCGTACCAGATCGAGCAGGCCGCGGGCGGCGCCAACCCGCTCGGGCAGGTGAAGTTCATGTTCCCGAACCGGCACAGCGTCTACCTGCACGACACGCCGTCGCGGGGGCTCTTCGAGAAGACCGAGCGCGCCTTCAGCTCGGGCTGCATCCGCGTCGAGCGGCCGCTCGAGCTCGCCGCGCTGCTGCTCGACGATGCGGAGCGCTGGAGCGTCGTGGCGCTCGCGGCCGCGATCGCGACCGGCGAGACGCGCGCGGTGCCGGTCAAGCGCCGGGTCGCGGTGCTGCTGCTCTACTTCACTGCCGCGCCGTTCGGTGACGGCGACGTGCAGTTCCGCCGCGACCTCTACGGGCGCGACGACCGCGTGCTCGCGGCGCTGGCGCAGCCGTTCAGATTCAGCCCGGTGGACGGGAAGAGATAGCGCACAGCGGGCCGTGAACAACGGCAACGCAGCGCAGACAAGACGTTCTTCTCGCTCCGACTGCTGTTCACTGTCCACTGCCAACTTTCTGTCAACCCCAGATCATCAACCCCAGCTCGAGCGGATGGGTGAGCTGGGCGTGGCAGGGGTAGGCGCGGATGCGGTACTCGAGCTGGCCGCAGAGGTCGGGCGTGAGCTCGAGCGCGAAGCGGTGCTCGCCGGTCTGCGGCACCGTGCCCGCCGGCGCGAGCTCGTAGCGCACGTGCTGCCGCGCGCGCTTCATCAGTAGCTCGACCACGACGTCGTCGGGACCGAGGCCGTTCAGCCTGGCGGCGACCTCGACCTTGAGCGACTCGCCGAACTGCATGCGCCGGCGCGGGACGTCGAGCCGCCGCAGCCCGACGCCATGCCAGGCGTGGCGCACGCGCGCCTTCCAGGCGGCGACCGTGCGCGCATCCTCGAAGCGCTCCTGCGCGTAGCGCCGGCCCTGGTCCGCGGCCGGCACGTAGGAGTTCGCGACGTACTCGTTCAGCATGCGTGTCGCGTTGAAGCGAGGCAGGATCGAGGCGATCGAGCGCTTGGCCATCCGGATCCACTCGCGCGAGTAGCCGACGTCCCCGCGCGCGTAGTAGAGCGGGATCACCTGGTCCTGGAGGATCTCGTAGAGCGTGCGGCTCTCCTCACGGTTGCGGCGGTAGTCGTCGCCCGAGTCGGTGGCGGGCTTGATCGCCCAGCCGTTGTCGCCCTCGTAGCCCTCGCCCCACCAGCCGTCGAGCACCGATAGGTTGATGACGCCGTTCATCGCGGCCTTCATGCCGGAGGTGCCGGAGGCCTCGAGCGGGTACACGGGGTTGTTCAGCCACACGTCCACGCCCGAGACCAGCCGGCGCGCGAGGCGCAGGTCGTAGCCCTCGACGAGCAGGATCCGGCTCTCGAACTCGGGCATCTTCGACACCTGCGCGACCTGCCGGATCAGGTCCTGCCCCGGCTTGTCGGCCGGGTGCGCCTTGCCGGCGAAGATGAACAGCACCGGCCGGTCGGGCACGTTGACGATCTGGCGCAGCCACTCGAGGTCCTCGAACAGCAGCGTCGCGCGCTTGTAGGTCGCGAAGCGCCGGCCGAAGCCGATCGTGAGCACGTTCGGGTTCGCCGGATCGGCGAGCCGGAACAGGCGGTCGAGGTGCGCCTCGCTGCCCTGGTTGCGGAAGTGCGCCTGCGCCATCCGGAAGCGCACCAGGTGCAGCATGCGCGATTTCAGATACTGGTGGACGCTCCAGAAGATGTGGTCCGGGAACTCGCTGATCTTGTCCCAGATCGTGCGGTCCTCGAGATGCTGGCTCCAGCCGAGGCCGAGAAAGCGGTCGAACATGTCGGCCCACTCCGGCGACAGGAACGTCGGCACGTGCACCCCGTTCGTCACGAAGGTGACCGGGTTCTCCTCGGCCAGAACCTGCGGCCACAGCCCTTGCAGCAGCCGCGCCGACACGCTGCCGTGAATGCGCGACACGCCGTTGTGGAACCGCGAGCCGCGCACGGCGAGCGCCGTCATGTTGAATTCGTTGCCCATCGGCGTCTGGCCGAGCGCGAGCAGGCGCTCGGGTTCGATCTGGAGCTCGCGGCAATAGGCGTCGAAGTAATGCCGGATCATCTCGTCGGCGAACTGGTCGTGCCCGGCCGCGACCGGCGTGTGCGTGGTGAACACGGTGTTGACCGCGACCGCCTCGAGCGCAGCGGCGAAATCGAGCCCCTGGCGCATCACGTTGCGCACCCGCTCGAGCACGAGGAACGCGGCATGACCCTCGTTGATGTGCCAGACGGTGGGCCTGAGCCCCATGGCGGCGAGCGCGCGCGGCCCGCCCGTGCCGAGCACGATCTCCTGCTCGATGCGCGTGGTGCGGTCGCCGCCGTAGAGCCGGTGGCAGATCGCGCGATCGGCGTCGGTGTTCTCGTCGAGATCGGTGTCGAGCAGGTACAGCGTCACGTGCCCGGCGCGCGCGCGCCACACCCGCACCGACACGGTGCGCCCCGGCAGCTCCACCTGCACGCGCAGCTCCGCGCTCTTGACGTCGGTGACCGGCTCGATCGGCAGGTTCTCGAAGACCGAGTCGGTATACGAGACGTGCTGCGTGCCGTCCGAGTCGATCGTCTGCAGAAAATAACCCTGCCGGTACAGGAGTCCCACCGCGACGAACGGCAGGCGCATGTCGCTCGCCGCCTTGCAGTGGTCGCCGGCGAGGATGCCGGAGCCCGCCGGAGTAGATCGGCAGGCTCTCGTGGAAGCCGAATTCGAAGCAGAAGTAGGCGACGAGGTCGGTCTCGTGCAGCCGGCGCGCGCCGTTCGCGCGCTGCGGCTCGGCGTGGTAGGTGTCGTAGGCGGTGACGACCCGGTTGAAGTTGTTCAGGAATACCGGGTCGCTCGCCGCCTCGACCAGCTTGTCCTCGTCGGCACGCCGCAGGAACGCCTTCGGGCTGTGCCCGACCGCGTCCCACAGCTGCGGATGCAGCCGCGCGAACAGCTCGCGCGTCGCGCGGTCCCAGCTGTACCAGAGGTCGTTCGCGAGCTCCTCGAGCCGCGCGAGGCGGCGCGGGATCTTCGGATTGACCTCGAGCGAGTAGGGGGTGCCTGGCAGCATGGCAAGGGCGCGGTGCGGCGGGACCGAGGCAGGATGTTAACCCAATGCCCCGACGTTTCCAGCGGCCGATTGCGCGGCGGCCGCACTCTTGATCTGGCTCAAGCCAGGCAGGACTCCCCCGGATCTATCGTGGCACCATCCGGGTGCACGAGGGCGGCGGATGCGCCAATGATCGAGCCGAGATCCTACGTCGCATTCGCCCGGCGCGGGGCCGGGCTGATGTGTGCGCTCTTCTATTTCGCCGACGAGCGCAGCGTGTACGGCTGGTACACCGGGTCGCGCGCGGGCGAGTTCCCGGCGCGCTTCTTCATGCTCGCGGACTACTTCTCGCCGCACGCGACCCGTCTCTACGCCGCGCCGGAGTGCGATCTCAACATCGTCGGCACGCTGCGCCGGCACCGGTCGCTCGACTGCCGGCCCGACGCGTGAGCGCGGCCCCGCCGCGCCCGCACCTCATGCGCGCCTCCGATCCGGCCCGTCTGATCGCCGCCCTCGCCGAGCCGGCGCGCTACCCGCACGCGGTCGCGCGGGTCGAGCGGCTCGAGACGCACATCTCGTGGGTGCTGCTCGCCGGGGAGTACGCCTACAAGATCAAGAAGCCGGTGAACCTCGGCTTCCTCGATTTCAGCACGCTGGAAGCGCGCAGGCGCTGCTGCGAGGAGGAGCTGCGACTCAACCGGCGCACCGCGCCCGGCCTCTACCTCGAGGTCGTGCCGATCACCGGCGCGGCCGCCGATCCGACGCTCGGCGGCGACGCGCCCGCGATCGAATACGCGGTGAAGATGCGCCGCTTCGACCAGGCGGGCCTGCTCGACCGCGTGGCGAAGCGCGGCGAGCTCACGCCTGCGCTCGTGGAGGCCATAGCGCACGGCATCGCTGGATTCCACGCGCAGGTCGCGGTCGCGGGCACCGACAGCCCGTTCGGCCGGCCCGACCACGTCACCGCCCCCGCGCTCGCCAACTTCGAGCACGTCGCGCGCCTGGTCGGCGAGTCGCCGGATCTGGCGCTGCTCGCGCAGCTGCGCAAATGGACCCGGCGCGAGGGCGAGCGCCTCGCGCCGGCGTTCGCCGCGCGCAAGCGCGACGGATTCGTGCGCGAGTGCCACGGTGACCTGCACCTCGGCAACATCGCGCTCGTCGACGGTGCGCCGACGCCGTTCGACTGCATCGAGTTCGATGCCGAGCTGCGCTGGATCGACGTGATGAACGAGGTCGCGTTCCTGGTGATGGACCTCTTCGACCACAGGCTCGATGGGGCGGCGCACGGCTGCCTGAATGCCTACCTCGAGGCGACCGGCGACTACGGCGGGCTCGGCGTGCTGCGCTACTACCTCGTCTACCGCGCGATGGTCCGTGCGAAGGTCGCCTGCATCCGCGCACACCAGCCCGGCGTCTCCGGTGCCGCGCGCGGCGAGAGCGAGCGCGAGTACCGGGGCTACTTCGATCTCGCCGAGCGCCTCTCCAGGCCCGGCCGGCCGGCGCTCGTGCTGATGCACGGCCTGTCGGGCTCCGGCAAGACGACCGTCGCGCAGGCGCTGCTCGAGCGGATCGGCGCGGTGCGCATCCGCTCGGACGTCGAGCGCAAGCGCCTGCACGGGCTCGCGGCGCAGGCGCGCACGCAAAGCGCGGTCGGCGGCGGCATCTACGGCGCTGAGGCGACGCGGCGCACCTACGCGCGCCTCGCCGAGGCCGCCGCCGCGGCGGCGCGCGCGCGCTGGCCGGCGGTCGTGGATGCGACGTTCCTGCGGCGCTCCGAGCGCGAGACGTTCCGCGCGCTCGCGCGCGACGTCGGCGCGCCGTGCGCGATCCTCTCCTGCACGGCGCCGGAGGCGGTGCTGCGCGAGCGCATCGCCGCGCGCGCGCGGAGCGGCGGCGACGCCTCCGAGGCCGATCTCGCGGTGCTCGCGCGCCAGCTCGAGGTCCGGGAACCGCTCGACGACGAGGAGCTGCGCGATACCATCGTGCTCGACGCCGCCGCGGGGCCGCAGGCCGCCGAGGCGGCGATCGCCGACGTCGCGCGGCGCATCGGCGCGCAAGGAAGCGCATGAGATACATCGACGTGGCGAACGGCGACGCCGACGGCCTGTGCGCGCTGCACCAGCTGCGGCTCGCCGAGCCGGCCGACGCCGAGCTCGTCACCGGCGTCAAGCGCGACATCGCGCTCGTCGAGCGCGTGCGCGCAGCGCCGGGCGACCTCGTGACCGTGCTCGACGTCTCGCTCGAGCGCAACCGCGCGGCGGTCGAGCACCTGCTTGCCGCCGGCGTCCGCGTGCGCTACTTCGATCATCACCACGCGGGCGAGATCCCGCGGCACGCCGGGCTCGAGGCCCATATCGAGACGCGCGGCGGCACGTGCACCGCGGTCCTGGTGGACGCCCTCCTCGCCGGGCGCTTCCGCGCCTGGGCGGTCACAGCCGCCTTCGGCGACAACCTCGGCGCGCTCGGGCGCCGGCTGGCGGCGCCGCTCCGGCTGCGCGAGGACCAGCTCGAGGCGCTCGGCGAGCTCGGCGAGGCGATCAACTACAACGCCTACGGCGAGACGATCGCCGATCTGCGCGTGGCGCCGGCCGAGCTCTACCGCCTGATGCGCCCCTATGCGGACCCGTTCGGCTTCCTCGCCAGGGAAGCGGTGTTCGAGGAGCTCTTCAACGGCTGGCGCGAGGACATGAATCGCGCGCTCGCGGTCGCGCCGCAGGTCGAGTCCGACGCCGGCGCCGTGTACGAGCTGCCGGACGAGCCGTGGAGCCGCCGCGTGACCGGCGCCTTCGCGAACCACCTCGCGGTGACGCACCCGGCGCGGGCGCACGCCGTGCTCGCGCCCAACTCGCGCGGCGGATACATCGTGAGCGTGCGTGCACCGCAGGGCTCGGCGCGAAGCGCGGACGGCCTCGCGCGCGAATACCCGACCGGCGGCGGACGCCAGGAGGCGGCCGGCGTCGACGACCTGCCCGAGCACGAGCTGCCGGGCTTCCTGCTGCGCTTCGAGGAGTACTTCGGCGCCCGGGGATGAGCACGGCGCGGCACCCTCCAGGCCCCGCGTCCCACCTCGCGCGTTCCATATTTCATGTTTCACTTCCCGAAAGGTTACGAGCAATGAGCAAGTACGCATTCGGCAAGACCGTCGACCTGACCTTCGACCAGGCGTGCGCGCGCGTGACCGAGGCGCTCGGCAAGGAGGGCTTCGGCGTGCTCACCGAGATCGACGTCGCCGCGACGCTCAAGAACAAGCTCGACAAGGACGTTCCGCCGTACAAGATCCTCGGCGCGTGCAACCCGCACTTCGCGCACCAGGCGCTCGCGGCCGAGCCTGAGATCGGCACGCTGCTGCCGTGCAACGTGGTGGTCCGGGTGGACGCCGGCGGCGGGACGCGCGTCGACTTCATGGATCCGCACGCGGTGCTCGAGCTCGTCCGGCGCAAGGAGATCGACGCGGTGGCAGCGCAGGTGCGCGAACGGCTGCAGCGCGTGATGAACGCGCTCTGAGCCGTGCACGCGCCCGCGCGCGAGCAGTGGGCGAGCCGCGCGGGCTTCGTGCTCGCCACGCTCGGCTGCGCGGTCGGCCTCGGCAACGTCTGGCGCTTCTCGTACGTCGCGGGCGAGAACGGCGGCGCGGCGTTCCTCGTCGCCTACGTCGCGTGCGTCGCGGCGATCGGGCTGCCGGCGATGCTCGCCGAGTGCGCGCTCGGCGGCCGCGCGCGCCTGGACGTGGTCGGCGCATTCTCGACCGGCCGCGCGCCGCGCGCCTGGCGCCTCGCCGGCGCCGGCGCGGTGATCGCGGCGTTCCTGATCCTCGCCTACTACTCGGTGGTCGCCGGGTGGGCCTACAAGTACTTCGCCGGCTACGCGACCGGCGAGCTGCGCGGGCTGCCGCCCGGCGAGGCGGCCGCGCGCTTCGCGGCCTTCCTGCGCGAGCCCTTCGAGCCGACGGCGTGGCACTTCGCCTTCATGGCGACGACCGTGGCGGTCGTGGCGCTCGGCGTCGCGCGCGGCATCGAGCGCACGAGCCGCATCCTGGTGCCGCTTCTCGGAGCGATCGTCCTGCTGCTCGCGGGCTACGCGATGACGCTGCCCGGCGCGGGACGCGGCCTCGCGTTCCTGTTCGCGCCGGACTGGTCGGCGCTCGCGCGCCCGCAGATCTATCTCGCCGCGCTCGGCCAGGCGTTCTTCTCGCTCGGCGTCGGCATGGGCGTCCTCATCACCTACGCGAGCTACGTGCGCGAGGACGAGCGCATGGCGCGCGCCGCGGGCATGATCGCCGCGGGCGACACGCTGTTCGCGGTCGTCGCGGGCGTCGCGATCTTCCCCGCGGTCTTCGCTTTCGGGCTCGATCCGGCGCAGGGGCCGGCGCTCGCGTTCGTCACGCTTCCGCAGGTGTTCGCGCTGATGCCGGGCGGCGGCTGGTTCGCCGCCGCGTTCTTCTTCCTGCTCTCGGCAGCGGCGCTCACCTCGGCGGTCTCGCTCCTCGAGGTGGTGGCCGCGTTCGGCATGCGGCGCCTGGGGCTCGCGCGCCGCACGGCGGCGTCGCTCGCCGGGCTCGCCGCCTTCGCCGCCGGCGTGCCGGCGGCGCTCGGGAGCGGCGTGTGGCGCGAGGTGGCGCTCCTCGGGCGCGGGATCCTCGAGGTCATGGACTACGTCACCGGCTGCCTGCTGCTGCCGCTCGGCGGCGTCGCCGTCGTCGTGTTCGTCGGCTGGTTCGTCCCGCGCGCGGCGGCGGTCGAGGCGAGCGGCCTGCGCTCGGGCGCGCTCGCGCGGCTGTGGCTGCTCGCCGTCCGCTACCTCGCGCCGGCCGCGATCGCGGTCATGTTCGTCGCGCTCGCGGGCGCGTGAGCGCGGCGCTCCGCCGCATCGGGCAGAGTCGCGGGAATACTCGAGCGGAGATGGCGTGGACGTCCTGCGCACGCCCGAGGAGCGGTTCGCGATCTTGAGCACCGCGCTCGGCACCGGCGACATCCCGCTCGGCCAGGGCTTTCTCGGCTGGCGCGCCTGGGCGAAGCGGAACCCGGACATGGACGTGGCGCGGCTGATGAAGCGCTCGTGCCCGCAACTCGCCGACGACGAGGCCGCCGCGTGCACCGCGCCGTTCCCCGACGCCCACTACACGGCCGGCGTGCGGCGTTTCCCGGCTCCGGTGCCGGACCGTCCGGACGCGCACGGCGCCGCGCTCTCGCGGCGCCGAAGGCGACTGGCTGCGGATTGAGTGGATCGGCCCGACGTTCATGGCGATCGCCGCGAAGGACCCGGTGCTCGGGCCGCCGGTGATGGCCGGCCTGCGCAAGCTGATCCGCGGCTGCCCGGAGCCCTGCGTGCACGCCGAGGCAGGTCACTTCGTGCCGGAGTGGGGCGAGCAGATCGCGCTGGCGGCGTTCGCCCGGAGACCTGCCCGCATTTGAGCGCATTGCTGGGTTCCGTTCCCATACCGTTGCGAATGCGAATTGAGGATAGAATGCGCGCGCTCTGCAACCTTCACCCGGAAGGTCCATGCCTCTCGCCTCCTCCCCCATCGTCGGTTCGCTCTCGCGCGGCGTCGTCTCGCTCGTCGCGCTGTCCGCCGCCGCGCTGCTCGCGGCGTGCTCGCGCACCGAAGCGCCCGCGCCGCCCGAGATCCGGCCGGTGCGCGTCCTGACAATCGACAAGCGCGCCGCCGGAGAGACGATCGCCCTCACCGGGAGCATCCAGGCGCAGACCGAGGTGAACCTCGCGTTCCGCATCGACGGGCGGCTGGTCGAGCGGCTGGTCGACATCGGCGAGGAAGTGAAGCCGGGGCTCGCGGTCGCCCGCCTCGACCCCGAGAACGAGGAGAGCGCGCTGCAGTCGGCGAGGGCGCAGCTCGTGGGGGCGCGGGCCCGGCTGGTCGAGGCCCGCAACCAGTACGAACGCCTCAAGAACCTGGTTGCGGAGAACGCGATCTCCCGCTCGGCGTTCGAGCAGGCCGAGGCCAACTTCCGCAGCGCCGAGTCGCAGGTGGAGTCCGCACAGGCGCAGGTCGCGCTCTCGGAGAACCGGCTGCGCTACACGCAGCTCGTCTCGACCGTCCGCAGGCACCGTCACGGCGCAGGGTGCCGAGCCGGGCGAGATCGTGGCCGCGGGCCGCATGATCGTCCAAGTCGCCCGGCAGGGCGGACGCGACGCGGTCTTCGACGTGCCGGCGCAGGTGAAGGACCGGGTGCCCGGCACGGCGCAGATCACGGTCGCGCTGACGACGGACCCGAAGGTCACGGCGCAGGGCCGTGTGCGCGAAGTCTCGCCTCGCGCGGATCCCGTGACAGGGACATTCAGGGTGAGGGTCGGCCTGGTCGCTCCGCCCGCCGCGCTGCGGCTGGGCAGCAGCGTCATCGGGCGGGCGCAGCTCGAGCGCGGTCCGAACATCGAAGTTCCGTCTTCAGCCCTCGCGCGCTCGGAGGGCCGCTCCGCGGTCTGGATCGTCGATCCCAAGGCCCAGACGGTCTCGCCGCGCATCGTCGAAGTGGCGCGCTACGAACAGGGGCGCGTCGTCGTCGCCACGGGCCTGCAGCCCGGCGACATCGTCGTCACGGCAGGTGTCCAGGCGCTGCGCGCCGGACAGAAGGTGCGCCTCCTCGGGGCCGCGAAGTGATCGGCCCGAACCTGTCGGAATGGGCGCTCGGCCGCCGGTCGCTGGTCGTCTTCTTCATGCTGATCGCGGTGGTCGCGGGGATGCTCGCGTTCAAGGGGCTCGGCCGCGGCGAGGATCCGCCCATCACCATCCGCACCATGGTCGTGTCGGCCGCGTGGCCCGGCGCGTCGCTCGAGGACACGCTCTCGCAGGTCACCGAGCGCCTCGAGCGCAAGCTCCAGGAGACGCGCAACCTCGACCGCATTCGCAGCTACACCACCGCCGGCACCACCATCATCTTCGTGGATCTCGTCCAGTCCACGCGCGCGCCCGACATCCCGCCCATCTGGCAGCAGGTCCGCAACAACATGGGCGACATCCGCGGCACGCTGCCGCAGGGCGTGCTCGGCCCGGGCATGAACGACGACTTCGGCGACACCTTCGGCATCATCTACGGCTTCACCGCCGACGGCTTCACGCAGCGCGAGCTGCGCGACTACGTGGAGCAGGCGCGCTCGCGGCTCCTCACCGTGGCCGACGTGTCCAAGATCGAGCTGCTGGGCGCGCAGGACGAGCGCGTGTTCCTGGAGTTCTCCACCGCGCGGCTGGCCGGGCTCGGGCTTTCGTACGCCTCGCTGGTGCAGCAGCTCCAGGCGCAGAACCTGGTGCGGCCCAGCGGCGTGGTGCAGACCGGCGAGGAGCGCATCTTCCTGCGCGTGACGGGCGCCTTCGAGACCGAAGAGGACCTGAATAAGGTCAATTTCCGAGTCGGCGACCGGCTCTTGCCGCTGTCGGACATCGCGACCGTGCGCCGCGGTTACGCCGACCCGCCGCAGCCGATGTTCCTGGTGAACGGCCAGCCGGCGATCGGGCTCGCGATTTCGATGCGCGAGGGCGGCGACATTCTCGAGCTCGGCAAGAACCTCAAGGCCGAGATGGCGAACATCCGCGCCAACCTGCCCCTCGGCCTCGAGCCTCACCTGGTCACCGACCAGGCGGTCACCGTGGATCTCGCCATCAGCGATTTCATGACCTCGCTGTGGCAGGCCATCGTCATCATCCTCGGCGCGAGCTTCGTCATGCTCGGTCTGCGGCCCGGCATGGTGGTCGCGACGGCCATTCCGCTCACGCTCGCCGTCGTCTTCGCGGTGATGCAGGTCGTCCAGATCGACCTGCACCGCATCTCGCTGGGCGCGCTCATCATCGCGCTCGCGCTGCTCGTGGACGACGCGATGACCACGGTGGACGCGATCCTGCGCCGGCTCGCCGCCGGCGACACAAAGGAGCAGGCCGGCATGTTCGCGTACAAGACCCTCGCGGCGCCGATGCTCGCCGGTACGCTGATCACGATTGCGAGCTTCGTGCCGATCGGTTTCGCGCGCAGCAGCGCGGGCGAGTACACCTTCTCGATCTTCGCCGTGGTCGCGATCGCGCTGATCACGTCCTGGCTGGTGGCGGTGATTTTCGCGCCGGTCATCGGCCTGGCCATCCTCAAGCCCCCCAAGGCGGGCGCGGTGGAGGAGAAGCCGAGCAAGCTGGTCAGCGCATACACGAGCTTCCTGCATCTCGCCATGCGCGCGAAGTGGCTGACCATCGCGCTCTCGCTCGCGGTGTTCGTGGCCGCGGTGTACGGGGCGCGCTTCGTGCCGCGCCAGTTCTTCCCCACCTCGGACCGCCCCGAGCTGGTCGTGGACTTCACCCTGCGCCAGAACGCGTCCATTTTCGCCACCGAGGCCGTGGCGAAGCGGTTCGACGCGGCGATCGCCGAGGACCCCGACGTGGAGAGCTGGAGCACCTACGTCGGCCGCGGCGCGATCCGCTTCTACCTGCCGCTCAACGTGCAGCTCGCCAACGACTTCTTCGCCCAGTCGGTCGTGGTGGCGAAGAGCTTCGAGGCGCGCCTGCGGCTGGAGGCGAAGCTCGAGAAGCTGCTCGCCGAAGAGTTTCCGGAGGTCGTCTCGGCGATCTGGCCGCTCGAGCTCGGGCCGCCGGTGGGTTGGCCCCTGCAGTACCGCGTGATCGGCCCCGACAAGGACGAGGTCGCGCGAATCGCGCAGCAGGTGGCGCAGACCATGGCCTCGACGCCGGACACGCGGCGCATCAACTTCGACTGGATGGAGCCGGCGCGGCAGCTCAGCGCGAAGGTGGACCAGGACCAGGCTCGTCGCCTCGGCGTCTCCTCCGCGGCGATCGCCGGCGTGCTGAACGCATCGATCACCGGGACGACGATCACGCAGATCCGCGACGACATCTACCTCGTCAACGTGGTCGCGCGCGCGGTCGGCGAGGAGCGCGGCGAGATCGACACGCTGCGTGCGCTGAGCGTGCCCACGCCCAGCGGGCGCATGGTGCCGCTCGGGCAGTTCGCCACCTTCGCATACGAGCAGGAGTACCCGCTCGTCTGGCGCCGCAACCGCGAGCCGACGCTCACCGTGCGCGCCGACGTCGCGCCCGGCGTGCTGCCCGATACCGTGGTCGTCCAGCTCGAGCCGAGGATCGAAGCGCTCCGGAGCCAGCTTCCCAAGCCCTACCGCATCGAGCTCGGCGGCATCGCCGAGGAGAGCGCCGCTTCGCAGGCGTCGGTGTTCGCGGTCGTGCCGCTGATGCTGGCGATCATGCTCACCGTGCTCATGTTCCAGCTGCAGAGCTTCCGCCGCGTCGGGATCATCGTGGCGGTGCTGCCGCTCGCCCTGATCGGCGTGGTGCTGGCGCTGCTCGTGTTCAACCGGCCGCTCGGCTTCGTCGCGATCCTCGGCATTCTGGCGCTCATCGGCATGGTCGCGAAGAACGCGGTCATCCTCATCGTCCAGATCGAGAACGACCGGGCCGAAGGCAAGAGCGTCTGGGACGCCGTGGTGGCCGCGGCGAGTTCGCGCATGCGTCCGCTGACGCTCGCCGCGCTCTCCACCGTGCTGGGGCTCATTCCGATCGCGCCCACGGTGTTCTGGGGTCCGATGGCGTTCGCCATCATGGGCGGCCTGATGGTCGCGACGCTCCTCACGCTGGTCGTCGTGCCGACGCTCTACGTGACCGTGTTCGGCGGCAGGCCCGGCGCAGGGCCGTCAGATCGACCCGCGTCGGCGCCGGCGGCGCAACATTGAACTGAGAGGACGTGAATACCAGATGAAGACACGAACGATCGTGGTGCTCATCGCAGCGGCCGCCGCCGGGTGCGCCCTCGGACCCGACTACGTGCGCCCGACCGTGGAAACGCCAGACGCCTGGCGGGTCGACTATCCGAAGGCCGCCGAGGTCGCCAACACGAAGTGGTGGGAGCAGTTCTCCGACCCGGTACTGGCCGGCCTCATCGACCGGGCGCTGCGCGAGAACCGCGACGTGCGCGTGGCCGCAGCGCGCGTCGACCAGTTTCTCGGTGCCCTGCAATCGACGCGCTCGCAGCTCTATCCTCAGATCGGCTACGGCGCCGAGGCGAGCCGCAACCGGGCGAGCCGCGTCGGCCAGCCGCCCGTCCCGCCCGGCGGCGATCCGTACTTCTCGCTCTACCAGGCCTCGCTCAGCGCCGCGTGGCAGCTCGACCTCTTCGGCCGCGTGCGGCGCCTGAGCGAGGCGGCCCAGGCCCAGGTCTACGCGGGCGAGCAGGCGCGGCGCGGCGTCGTTCTCTCGGTCGTGGCAAGCGTCGCCGCTACCTACATCACCTTGCGGGCATTCGACCGCCAGCTCGAGATCGCCCATGCGACGGCGGGCAACTTCGCCGACACGGCGCGGCTGTTCCGGCTGCGCTTCGCGGCGGGCGTGGTGTCGCAGACCGAGGTCGCGCAGATCGAATCGCAGTACCAGCAGGCGCTCGCCTCCATTCCGGCCATCGAGCAGCAGATCGCCGCCCAGGAGAACCTCCTCCCCCTCCTGCTCGGGGGTGAACCCAGGGCCGATCCCACGCGGCAAGACGATCGACGAGCTCGTGCCGCCGCTGATCCCCGCCGACCTGCCTTCGACGCTCCTGCAACGCCGGCCCGGACATCCTGCAGGCCGAGCAGAATCTGGTCGCCGCGAACGCCAGCATCGGCGCGGCGCGCGCGCTCTACTACCCGACCATCTCGCTCACCGGGCTGCTCGGCTCGGTGAGCACGGCGTTCGGCGATTTCCTCTCCGGGCCGGCGACGGCCTGGTCGGTCGCCGCCGGCCTGACCGGGCCGATCTTCACGTTCGGCGCTGTCGAGGGCCAGGTCGCGAGCGCCGAGGCCGGCGAGCGCGCCGCGCTCGCCCTGTACCAGCAGACGATCCTCAACGCGTTCCGCGAGACGAATGACGCGCTCGTCGGCGCGCAGACCAAGGTGCGGGAGTCCGCGGCGCAGGACAGGCGCGTGACCGCCCTGCGCGAGTTCGCGCGGCTTTCGCGCCTCAAGTTCGACGGCGGCGTGGCGAGCTACCTCGAAGTGCTGATCGCCGAGAACGACCTCTTCGCCGCCGAGCTCGCGGCGGTCCGCGTGCGCGCGGAGCGCTACACGCAGCTGGTGGACGTCTACCGGGCCATGGGCGGCGGATGGGTCGACATGGCGAGCGAGGTCGCGCCGCAGCCGCGCGGCGTCGCCGCGGCGCCGCCGCGCTGAACGGCCGGCTCTGCGGCCGCGGTCTACGGCACCGGGGCGCCGGCCGGCCGCCGCATGCGCAGCATGCGCAACAGCCAGAGCATGGCCGCCGCGGCAAGCAGGTGCTTCAAGGTGTGGCCGCTCACGATGCCGCCCGTCGCCGCGAAGATCGCCCCGTCGAGGTGCTCGGCGACCTTGGCCGCGGCGTAGAGGATCGCGGCTCCGACGATGTCCCCGCCCCGCGTGTAGCGAGAGGGAAACAGGGCGCAGAGGAGGAGCACGAGCAGCAGCCCGCCGAACTGCACCGCGGCGTACGGATTGAGATTCTCCGCCCCGCCCCCGGCGCTCCAGCGCCAGTACCACACGCTGGCGGCGCCCAGCAGGCACAACGGCGCGAGCAGCCGCGCGCCCGCCTGTGCGCCGACGCGCTCGCTGACGACGGCAGCGACGATGCCCATCAGCGTGATCGCGATCGGCAGCCGGTCCCACGCCAGGCGCGGGCTGTCGGGCGCGAGATGGTAGTAGGCCGAGCCGAGGAACGTCAGCGCCGCGGCAGCGAACGCCACGCCCCACGCCCAGCGCTCGGCCGGATCCTGGAACGCGCGGACGCCGTCGGGCCGCGCACCGGCGAGCACGAAGCGCAAACCCAGGGCGCCCACCACGAGAAAGGCGAGGTTGGACGCGACGTCGAGCGCGTTGGCGACGCCCAGGAAGGCGCGCCGGTCCGCGAAGGCGTGGTACGCCTCCGGCTGCGCGAGCGGCGGTGCGAGCGCGGCGACCAGCGCGAGCGCGGCGGCGCTCGCCAAGACGATGGCGATGCGCGCCGCACGGCTTGTCTGGCGAACAGCAGTCGCGGCGGGGGTCATCGCGACGCCGGGCGCCCCGGCGACCCCTCGGGCGGGTAATCGAGGTTGTTCGACAGCTCGCGTCGCGTGGCCTCGTCGTAGTCCGGGAACGGCAGCCTGTTCTCACTGCGCCAGCGGGCGACCTCGGTCTCCGCCGCCTTCGTGAGCGCCGCATCCAGGCCGTGCGACCGCTCCAGGTACAGCGTCTGCGACGGAAACGCGAACTCCGCGCCGCACGCCGCGACGATGTCCTTGATGCGCAGGTTGAGGTCCTCCTGGATCGCCAGGAATTCGCTGAAGTCGCGCGTCTCGACGAACGCGAAGATCTCGAGGTCGAGCGACGAGGCGCCGTAGCCCACGAACCGCACGCGCGCCGGATCCGGCGATACCCGCGGATGCCGGATCAGCAGCTCGCGCAGCCGTGCCAGCACGAGCCGCAGCTGGTCGGGCGTCGTCTCGTAGCGCAGCTGTAGCCTGGCGTGCAGCAGGATGGCGTCGCGGCGGGTGAAGTTCACCAGCTGCAGCTGGCAGAACTCGGCGTTGGGAACCGTGATCACGGTGCGATCGAGGCCGCGCACCCGCACCGAGCGCAGCCCGATCGCCTCGACCGTGCCCATCTTGTCGCCGAACTGGCAGAACTCGCCGACCCGCACCGGTGCGTCCGCGAACAAGACGAAACCCGCGACGATGTTCTCGAGCGTTGGCCGTACGGCGAGCGCCACCGCGAGGCCGCCGACGCCCAGGCCCGCGAGCATCGGCGCCACCGACACGCCGAGGCTTTCGGCGAGGTTGACGAGCGCGTAGATCGTCAGCAGCGCGGCAACCAGCTTGGAGACCAGGCGCACGAGCTGCGCATCCAGGGCGTAGGCGCCCATGTCGCGCATCCGGATCACGGCATCGGCGGAGCGCGCGGCGAGAAGGAAGATCAGCCAGATGAGCGCCGCGTGCGCGAGTACGGCGAGCACGCCAACGACCACCTCGCGCTGCGTTCCGGTCAATCGAATCACGTCGATCGCGACGTAGCGCAGACAAGCGACCAGCAGGATCGCGGCGACCGCCAGCAGCGTTCGGGAGAGCCCGCGCGAGCGCCGCGGCCGGCGCCGCGCCGACAGCGGCCGCGAGACGCAGCGCGACGGCAAACGCTGCGAGCGCCGCCAGCGCTGCGAGCGCCAGCGTCGTCCACTTCCACCAGGGCTCGCCGCCGAACGTGGCGAACCACGCCGGCGGAAGGCGCTGCACCGCGCGCACGAACGCGTCCGGTGCGGCGAATCCGGGCCGCAGCCGGAACCGCTCGACGACGCCGTCGTAGCGGGCGAAACCCGGTCTGGCCGGCAGGTGGTGCACGAGCTGCAGGAATTCCGGCAGCCGGGCGACGGTATCGGCCGAGAACAGATAGCCGTCCGGCGCGCCGGCTTCGCCGCCTGCGCGCACCAGGCGGATCTCGGTCTTCGGGATCGTCCAGGACGCGGGCGACGCTTCGTCCTTGGCCGCGACGCCGGGAATCGCCTCGGCCGGCGGCAGCTCGATGCGGATCAGGATCTCGAGCAGGTGCAACGCGGCCTCGATCGCCTGCAGCGAACCTGCGTCGCTGCGCGGCTGCTCGATGGCGAGCGCACGGAACGCGCGATCCGCCCGCGCCCACATCTGCTCCTGGTCGCCTGCGGTGTACGCGTCGATCGCGGCGGCGGTCTCGGCGATGAAGGTGCCGAGCGCCGCCCGCGGCGACGAGATATCCGGAGGATCGAGCGGATGGCGCTCCAGATCGATCGCGCCCTGGGCGACGCCGAGCTGCCAGGCGGCGAGCATCGGAAGCGCCGCGAGGCATGCAAGCCACCATCGATGTCCAGCGCGCTTCGCGCTCACGTGTCCGCCGTCGGGATCGTCCAGATGGTGATACCTTACCGGGCATGCTCCCCACGAGGCAACCTGATCCGCGTCGGTCCCGCGCCGTCCGGACCGCCCGCGGGCCGCGCAGCGGCGGCCCGGCGGGACTCGGTCGCGCCGGCACGATGGCGGCGGTCGCGCTGGCGCTGCTCGCCGGATGCGCCCCGGACTCGTTTCGCAGGAACCCGGAGTTCGAGGCGTGGATCGGCGAAGTGCGCCAGGCGTGCTATCGCGAGCGCATCGGCGTCAACACGGTCGGCGGCCTGCTCGGCAGGACCGGTTCCCGCGAGGGCAATCACTTCCTGAACGAGACGTCGCGGCTCCATGCCGGGATGATCACGCCCGAGCAATGGACCACGCGGGTCCTGGCGTTCATCAGCGGCAGGCGGACCGACCCCGGGCTGCAGTGCGTTCTGGCGCGTCTGCCGGAGTAGCGATCGTCCTGGCGTGAGATGATCGCCGCAATCCTCGCGGCAGCGCTCGCGGCGGCCGGCGCGATCGTCCAGACGCTTGCGCTGCGGCGGCGCGCCCCGCCGCAGCGCGCCCGGACCGAGTAGGCGCGCTCTCGCGGTGCTCGCCTCGCGTCGACCATCGATTCGCCGCACGGGGCTGCCGTGTCGGTGACGCGTCGCCGGGTCGCCGTGGCGCTCGTCGCGCTGCTCGGTCTGCCGGTCGTCGCGGCGGCGATCGCGATCGCGGCGGTGGCGTTGCTCGACGCCTCGATCGACGTCTCGCGCTGGCGCACCGCGCTCGCCGAGCGGGCCGGCGCGGCGCTCGGGCGGCCGGTGCGCGTCGACGGTCCGCTCGAGCTCAGGCTCGGTCGCGAGGCGGAGCTCGGCATCGGGGCCCTCGGGATCGGGCACGCCCCAGGGCACGCCGCATCGGACCTCGCGACGCTCGACGGTGTGCGCGTGCGCATCGATCTGCCCGCCGCGTTGCGCGGCCGGCTGCGCTTGCGCGCGCTCGACATCGCCGCGGTGCGCGTGCGCCTCGAGCGCACTGACGATGGCGGCGCGCGCCTCCCCGGGGCCCGGCCGCCGGCCGAAGAGACGCAAACGACCGCGCCGGCTGCGCCGCATCTCGAGCACCTGACGATCCGGCGTCTGGTCGTCGAGCGCGCCGACGCGCGCGGCGACGCGCGTCCGCTGATCGAGCTCGAGCAGCTCGTCGCGAGCGAGGAGCGCGGCGGTGCGCTGAAGGCCGCGGCGCGCGCGCGCGCGCGCGGGTCGCCGACCTGCTCGATCGCGGTAGAGGGCGCGGCCAGCCACGTGCTCCGCGCCGCCGATCGCCCGTGGCCGTTCACGCTCGAGCTCGGCTGTCCGCGCACGCGGCTGCACGCGAGCGGCCGGCTCGAGCGCGGCAGGCGCGCCGTCCGCGCGAGCTTCGGCGCGGGCGTGGAGAGCCTCGAGGACATCGAGTCCGCGCTCGGCCGCGCGCTGCCGAAGCTCGCCGCCGCCGCGCTCGCCGGCGAGCTGGTCGCCACGGCCGATGTGATCGAGCTCGCCGAACTCAGGGGGCGCGTCGGCGACGCGGTGGTGACCGGCGCGCTCGCGCTCCATCTCGGTGGGGCGCGAGCGCGGCTGACCGGAGAGCTCACGGCCGACGCGCTCGACTTGCAGCATCTGCTTGCCGGCGCGACGCCTCGAGACGGGACGCTGCTGGACGACGAAGCGCTGGCGCGCCAAGCGCTTCCTCTGCGCGACGCGCCTGCGGTCGACGCCGAGCTCGTGCTGCGGGCGCGGCACCTCGTCGGCCTCGGCGTCCAGGATGCGCGACTCGACCTCGAGGCCGACGCGCGGGGCGTGCGCGCGCCGATCGCGGCCACGGTCGGGGGCGTTCCGCTCGCTGGGCGCATCGAGCTGGCGGTCGCGGCGGCGGCGCCCGAGGTGTCGCTCGAGGTCGAGGCCAATGACGTTCCGCTCGCGACCCTGGCGCGGTCCTTCGACGGCGCGGCCGGCGTCGAAGGCAGGCTCGGACGCCTCGCGCTGCGCCTCGTTTCCCGCGGCGACACGCTCGGCGCGCTGGCGCGCGATCTCGACCTTCGCCTGGAGGTCGCGTCGGCGCGGCTGCGCGCCCGCCCGCGCGCGGGCGGGCGGCCGTTCGAGATGAGGCTCGATGCGCTCGAGCTCGCCGCGCCGCGCGGTCAGCCGCTCCGCGGCACGGCGCGCGGTGCGCTCCTCGGCGAGCCGGTGCGGCTGAAGCTCCGTGGCGGCACGGTGGCGCAGATCCTGCGTGAGCAGGCGACGCCGGTCGCGCTCGAGCTCGCCGCGAGGGAAGCCACGGCGCGCGTTTCAGGCACGCTCGCCCGGCCCGATGCGGCGCGCGATCTCGACCTCGCGTTCCGCCTCGCCGCGCCGCGCGCGGGCGACCTCGCCCGCCGCGCGGGCGTCGACCCCGAAGCGGGGCCTCCCCGTTCCGCTCGCGCTGCACGGCCGCCTGCGCATCGGGCGCGAGCGCTGGCAGCTCGCCGAGGCGATCGTCAGAATCGGCCGAAGCGAGTTCTCGGTCGACGCCCGCAGCGCGACCGTCGACGGCCAGTCCGTCGTCGTCGCCTCGGTGCGCAGCCCGCTGATCGATGCGACCGAGCTGGCGGCGCTCTTCAAACGGCCGGCGGGCGGGAGCGCGACCTCGGGAGACGCGCCGATCCTGCCGCAGCGCCTGCGCCTGCCCGACGCCGACGTCCGTTTCGACCTCGCGCGCGTCGTGCTCGGCCGCAACGAGTTCGTCGCGGTCGGCGCCGACGCTCGCATTCGCGACGGCCGCATCGCGTCTTCGCCATGGGCGGCGCGGTTCGCGGGAGTGGCGTTCGAGGGGCGCGCCGCGCTGGACATGCGCGGCGATGCGCCCGAGCTCGCGCTGTCGATGTCGGCGCGCGACGTCGACGTCGGCGCCCTGCTCCGCACCCTGAGCATCGCCGAGGTCGTCGACGAGCGCGCCGCCACGCTCGAGGCGGAGCTCGCGAGCCGCGGTCGCGGGCTGCGCGAGCTTCTCGACGGCGCCACGCTGAAGGCGGCGCCTCACCGGCGGCGATCTGACCGTGCGCGGACCGGCCGACAAGACGCTCGCGAGCATCCAGCTCGACGAGGTGGCGATCGGCGCGTCGCCCGGCGCGCCGCTCACGGTGCGTCTCGACGGCACGCTGGACGCAACGCCGGCGACGATCACCGTCGCCGCCGGGACGCTCGCCGATCTCGCACGCGCGTCGGCGCACCTGCCGTTCGCGCTCGAGGCGCGGGCGGCCGGCGCACGCCTCGCCCTCGATGGCGAGGTGACGCTGCCGCTCGGACGCGGCGGCAAGCTCGTGCTCGCGCTCGGCGGCGAGCGTCTCGACTCGCTCGCCAGCCTCGTGCGCGCCGAGCTGCCGCCGTGGGGGCCGTGGTCGATCGGCGGTCCGATCGCCATGTCGTCCACCGGCTACGCTGTCCCGCAGCTCACCGTGCAGGTCGGCGAGAGCCGGCTGTACGGCACCGGCCGGCTCGACCTCGCCGGCGCGCGGCCCAGCCTGTCTGCGCACATCCGCGCGCCGCACGTGCAGCTCGACGATTTCCCATTCGATGCACCCCGGGAAAGGGCGCCGGGGGCGAGCCGCACCGAGCAGCTCCGCGCGACCGTGCGGGATACCGCCAGGCAGACCGAAGCCCTGCTCAGCCGGGCGTTCCTGCGCCGCTTCGACGCCTCGCTCGTCGTGGAAGTCGGGCAGGTGCTCTCGGGCGCCGATCGCCTCGGCGGCGGCCAGCTCGGCCTCGAACTCGTCGACGGACTGCTCGCCGTCGAGCCGCTCATGGTCAACCTGCCCGGGGGCGGGGCGCGACTTTACGCCTCCTACGACACGCGCGGACGCGAGGTCGACCTCGTCGCCGGCGCGCGCATCGAGCGCTTCGACTACGGTGTGCTCGCGCGCCGCAACCGGCCCGATGCCGACATCCAGGGGCTGCTGAGCCTCGACATGGAGATCCGCAGCCGGGCACCTTCGCTCGACGCGATCTTCGCCCGCGCCGACGGCCACATCGATTTCGCGGTGTGGCCGCGCGATCTGCGCGGCGGCGTCCTCGACCGGTGGGCCGTGAACCTGTTTCTCGCGCTGCTGCCCTTTCTCGATCCGGGAAGCGGGTCGAAGGTGAACTGCCTCGTCGGGCGCCTCGATCTGGACGGCGGCGTGCTCACCCACGACGCGCTCGTGATCGACACCACCCGCGTACGGGCGCTCGGCAGCGGCCGCGCCGATCTGCGCACCGAGGAAATCGCGTTCCGTTTCCGCCCGCGCGCGAGGGGCGGCCTTCTTCAGCCTGCAGACGCCGCTCAGCGTCAGCGGCACCATGACCGACTTCCGGATCGCACCGACCCGCGGCGATTTCGCCGAGGCTTTCGCGCGCCTGATCGCGTCGGTGATCACGCTGCCGCTCGAGACGCTGATCCATGGCCCGCTGCCGCGCGACGGCGCGGACGTGTGCATCGATCCGCTGCGCGCCGACGCCCGCACCGCAGGCGCGCATTGACGCTCAGAACCGCGCGGCGTTGCGCGCGGCGACGGCTGCGTCGCGCCGCGCCTTGGCCTCCTTCACCGCCGCCTCGTTCTCGGCCTGACGGGCCCAGTACGCGTCGTTGAGGCGGCTCATCCCACCAACCGTCCCGGTCCGCTCGCCCGGCAGCGGCTCCTTGCCGAGCTCGAGCCGCTTCCGCGCCTGCGCCAGCGCGGCGTTGGCGGCGCGCAGCTCGGCATCGGCCTCGCGCAGGCGCTCCATTCGACTCGGGGGCGGGTCTCGCCTTGCGACTGCGCGACGCGCACCGGCGTCGCGGCGCCGCCCGGGAGCGCGCCGGATGCCGCGACCCCCGGGCCGGCGAGGGCGACAAGGGCGACAAGGGCGACAAGCTTCATCGTGACCACCTCCTCGACGGCCGTTACGCGGAAGTCCGTTTCACCATTGATACAGCGATACGGAGCCGGCCCCGTACGAGTCGACCGGCACGCGAGGTGATCATGGTAAGGGAAATGTTGTAGTCTTGGCGCCCCTCGGACACAAGGGGAGTCGGAAATGAGCAACTTCTGGGACATGGTCTGGCTGATCCTGTCCACCTTCGTCTTCGTCGCCTACCTCCTGGTGCTGTTCCAGATCATCGTGGACCTCTTCCGCGACCAGGAGCTCGGCGGCGGCTTCAAAGCGCTGTGGATCATCGGCCTCATCTTCCTGCCGTTCCTGACGGCGCTCCTGTACGTCGTCGCCCGTGGCCGCGGCATGGCGGGCCGGGCCCGCGCCGCGGCAGAGCGCGCGAAGTCGGACACAGATGCCTACATCCGCTCGGTGGCCGCAAAGTCGCCCGCCGAGCAGATCGCCGACGCGAAGGTGCTGCTCGACGCCGGGACGATCGACCAGGACGAGTTCGCGCGGCTGAAGGCGAAGGCGCTCGCGTGATCGGCGAGGCGTGCGCGCGCCGATGAGCGCCGACCGCGATCCGCTGCTCGTCGACCTCGGCCTGCAGGGCGGAGGCGCCCACGGCGCCTTCACCTGGGGCGTGCTCGATCGGCTGCTCGAGGAGCGCTGGCTGGAGTTCGACGGCATCTCCGGCACCTCGGCCGGCGCGATGAACGCCGCGGTGATGGCCGACGGGTTCGCGCACGGCGGCCCGGAGCAGGCGCGCGCCGCGCTCGAGAATTTCTGGAAGCGCGTCTCGGACGCCGCAGCGCTCAGTCCTCTGCGGCGCGGCCCGCTCGAGATCCTGACCGGGCGCTGGACGCTCGACTACTCGCCGCTGTTTGCCGCCCTCGACGTGGCATCACGGGTGCTCTCGCCCTACGACGTCAACCCGCTCGGCTCCAATCCGCTGCGCGACATCCTCGCCCAGTGCGTCGACTTCGAGCGGCTCGCCAAGGCGCCGATCAAGCTCTTCGTCACCGCGACCAACGTGCGCACCGGCCGCGGTCGCGTCTTCCGCAACGCCGACGTCTCGCCCGAGGTCCTGCTCGCCTCGGCCTGCCTGCCGACGCTGTTCCAGGCAGTCGAGATCGACGGCGAGCCGTACTGGGACGGCGGCTATTCCGGCAACCCGTCGATGGCGCCGCTCGTGCGCGAGTGCGACTCGCACGACACCATCCTGGTGCAGATCAACCCGATCGAGCGCCCCGGGACGCCGCGCACCGCGCGCGAGATCCACAACCGGCTGAACGAGGTGGCGTTCAACGCGACGCTGATCAAGGAGCTGCGTGCCGGCGCGCTGCTGCGGCGGGTCGCCGACCCGGGCACCGGCGAGGGCAGGCTCTGGGCGGAGATGCGCATCCATCGGATCGCGAGCGACCTCATGCTGGATCTCGGGTATTCCTCCAAGCTGATCGCCGAATGGGCGTTCTTCTGCATGCTCCGCGACGAGGGTCGCCGCGCGGCAGGGGCGTTCCTCGAGTCGCACGGCGCGGACCTCGGCGTGCGCTCGACCCTCGACCTCGACGCCCTGCTGGAAGGCGTGTAGCCCCGCATGGGCCTCGCCGGCATCCTGCTCGGCCTCGCGGCCCTCATGTGGCTGTCGTTCCGCGGCTGGAGCGTGCTGGTCCTCGCGCCGGCCGCCGGACTGATCGCGGCGATGGCCGCCGGGGAGCCGCTGCTCGCCCACTGGACCCAGACCTACATGGGGGCGGCGGCCGGCTTCCTCGCGCAGTTCTTCCCGCTCTTCCTGCTCGGCGCCGTCTTCGGCAAGCTGATGGAGGACAGCGGCTCGGTCGCGGCGATCGCCACGTTCATGACCGAGAAGCTCGGCGCGAAGCGGGCCATCCTCGCAGTCGTGCTGGCCGGCGCGCTGGTGACCTACGGCGGCGTGAGCCTGTTCGTCGCATTCTTCGTCATCGGGCCGATGGCGCAGGCCCTCTTCCGCGCCGCGGACATTCCCGGCCGACTGATGCCGGCCGCGATCGCGCTCGGCACCTCGACTTTCACGATGACCGCGCTGCCCGGAACGCCGGCGATCCAGAACGCGATCCCGATGCCCTTTTTCGGCACCACGCCGTTCGCCGCGCCCGGGCTGGGAATCATCGCGGCCGCGGTGATGCTCGCGTTCGGGCTATGGTGGCTCGCGCGCGCCGAGGCCGCCGCGCGCCGCCGAGGCGAAGGATTCGGCGCACTGGCGGTGGCGGCCGACCAGGCCGCCGAAGACCCCCTGGTGCGCGAGCGTGCGTCGGTCGCGGGCACGTTCGATCCGCCGGAAGTCCATCGCGGGCGGCCGAGCTCCGACGCACCGGGAATCGCCGTGGCGGTCGCACCGCTCTTCGTCGTCGTCCTGGTGAATCTCGCGATGTCGATGCTCGTCCTGCCGCGGCTCGACACGAGCTTCCTCGCCGAGGAGCGCTGGGGCGGCATTGCGCTCTCCTCGGTAAGCGGGGTGTGGTCGGTGATCGTTGCGCTCGCGTCCGCGATCGTCGTGCTCGTCGCGCTGAACCGCGGCCGGCTGCCGGCGTTGCGTGCGAGCGTCGACGCAGGCGCGAGCGCCTCGGCCCTGCCGGTGCTCAGCGTGGCGAGCCTCGTCGGCTTCGGCGCGGTCGTGGCGGCGATGCCTGCGTTCGCGCTGGTGCGCGACTGGGTGCTCTCGATCGGCGGCGGCCCGCTCGTCTCGCTCGCCGTGTCGACCAACATCCTCGCCGCCCTGACCGGGTCGGCCTCCGGCGGGCTGACGATCGCGCTCGACGCGCTCGGCAGCGCCTACGTCCAGCTCGGCGCCGAGCTCGGCATCGATCCGGCGCTGATGCACCGGGTCGCGGTGATCGGCGCGGGCACGCTCGACAGCCTCCCGCACAACGGCGCCGTCGTCACGCTGCTCGCCGTCTGCGGCGCGACGCACAAGCAGAGCTACCTCGACATCGTCATGGTCGCGATCGTCGGCGCGCTGATCGCGCTGGCGACGGTGATCGTCCTGGGCTCGGTCTTCGGGTCGTTCTAGGGACGGCGAGGTGCTCAAGCGCGGGCTGCAGTCGATCGCCACGACCTGGCTCGCGGGATTGCTCGTCCTGCTGCCGGTGGCGCTCACGTTCGCGGTGATCTACTGGCTCTTCACGCTGATCTACCGGTTCGTGGGTCCCGGAACCGTCGTCGGCCGCTTCTTCGCCGCCCTCGGTTACCCGTTCGCGAGCCATCCCGGTCTCGCGTACCTGATCGGTGCGCTCGCGCTCGCCGCCGGCATCTACCTCCTCGGCGTGCTGGTGCGCCTGGGGCTCAAGCGCCCGCTGAGCTGGCTCACCGAGCGGACGCTGCGGCGCATCCCGCTGGTCGGCGACCTCTACGGCCTCGCCGACCGCTTCGTCGGTCTGCTGAACCAGCGGCAGGGGGCGGACATCGGCGCGATGAGTCCGGTCTGGTGCTTCTTCGGCGGCGACGGCGCCGCGGTGCTCGCACTCGCCCCGAGCGCGGACGTGGTGGACATCGAAGGGCGACGCTATCGCGCCGTGCTCGTGCCGACCGCGCCGGTGCCGTTCGGCGGCGCGCTGCTGTACGTGCCCGCGGAGTGGATCCGGCCGGCGAACATCGGGGTGGATCGGCTGACGGCTGTCTACGTCTCGATGGGCCTTACGCCGCCGCCCGGGATCGCGCGGTCGCAGTGAGCGCGCAGGCCGAGCCGGCGTGCCGCGGTCTTCAGGCCCTTCTGGTAGGATGCGCCGCGCGCGATCCGCGGCGTGCCGATCGACGCACTGATGGAGAACTGCAAATGCTGAACGTGGCAAAGGGGACCCGACTCGTCGCCGCGTTCGCGCTGGCATGCGGCGCGGGCGCGGCATCGGCGCAGACGAGCGTCAACTACGGCCGGATCACTTCGGTCAACCTGGTGACCGAGACGAGCGGCGGCGCCCAGGCCGGCGGCGCGATCGTCGGCGGCGCGCTCGGCCTCATCTCCGGCTCGGGCCAGTCGCGCAGCAACCGCGCCCTGCGCGGCATCGGCGGCGCGGCGGTCGGCCAGCAGGTCGGGCGGGTCGCGAGCCGGGGGCAGGCCTTCGAGTACACGATCCTGATCGACGGCAGATCGACCGTCACGATGGTCACCGACGAGGCCGGCCTGCGCGTAGGCGACTGTGTGGCGGTCGAGCGCGGCGCGTTCAACAATCTTCGCCTGGTCGACGATTCGCGCTGCGATCCGCCGCGGCAGACGGCCGCCGGCGCGCCGCCTGCGCGCGCGCCCGCCGCCGAGGACGTGCGCGCGGCCGACGCGTGCATCGCGGCCAAGAACCAGCTTCTCGCCGCGACGTCCGACGAGGACTTCGACCGCGCGGAGCGCCGTGTCCGCCTGCTGTGCGCCGACTGACTGCGGCACGACTCCGGCGCCATCTTCGCGCGCCGAAGGCGCGGCCTTTCCACTGACGGCCCACGGCGCGCGAAGTCGCGCGCCGAAGGCTGCGCGCGGCGCAGGGCGCGCGCTCGCGCTCGTCGCCGTCGCCTCGTCGCTCACAGGCTGCGGCGCGCTGCTGCGTGACCCGGTGCCGCCCGAGCTTTCGTCGCAGGCGACGATCCCCGGCATGCCGGAGGTCCGCGCCCGGGCCGGGCGGCCGAGCCCGGCGATGGAAGGCGATCTCGCCCGGTCGTTCGAGCAGGAATCCAGGACGGATTTTCCGGTGGACGCCGAGGGCGTCATCCGCTATGCGCACCTCGCGGTGTCCGGCGGCGGTGCGAACGGCGCGTTCGGCGCGGGATTCCTGAGCGGCTGGTCGGAGACCGGAAGCCGCCCGGTCTTCAAGATCGTCACCGGCGTGTCGACCGGCGCGCTGATCGCGCCGTTCGCCTTTCTCGGCAGCGAGTACGACGGCGCGCTGCGGGAGTTCTACACGACCACCTCGACGCGCGACGTCTTCGTGCTCGGCTCGATCCTGATGCGGCTGATTCAGGGCGAGTCGCTCGCCGACACGACTCCGCTCGCCGCGCTGATCGCACGGCACGTCGACGGCGACCTGCTCGGTCGGATCGCCGAAGCGCACGCGCACGGCCGGCGGCTGTACCTGGGGACGGTCGACCTCGATGCCCAGCGCTTCGTGGTGTGGAACATGGGCTTGATCGCAGCGAGCGGTGGCAGGGGAGGCGCTGGAGCTGTTCCGGAGGGTGATGCTCGCCTCCGCGTCGATCCCGATCGCCTTCCCGCCCGTGTTCTTCCAGGTCGAGGCCGGCGGCCAGCGCCACGACGAGATGCACGTCGACGGCGCGGTGGCGGCGAAAGTGTTCCTGACCGGCGGCGTGTTCAGATTCGCGCACGTGCGCAGCGGCATCGGGCAGGACCCGGGACGCGAGAACGTCTTCGTGATCCACAACGGCAAGCTGCGCGCCCAGCCGAGCCCGACGACCCGCACGTTGCGCGGCATCGCGACCCGGGTGCTCGATGCGGCGAGCCGGTCGGCGGTAGTCGGCGACCTGTTTCGCATCTACGCCCTGACGCTGCACGAGCGGGCGGGCTTCCACTGGATCACGATCGCCGACTCCGTGGATCTGGTCGGCGCCGAGGTGTTCGATCCGGAGAAGATGCGCGAGCTCTACCAGATCGGCTACCGGGCCGCGCTCGCCGGGCCGGACTGGGAGATCTACCCGCCGGGATTGCAACTGCCGAGGCGCGCGCCGTAGAACGGCCGACCCGGCGACCGATCAGCCGCGCGCCATCAGCGCCGCGCCGAACGCCACGACGAGAGCGACCAGCGACAACCCCGCGACGGGCCAAAGCCGCAGCACCCCGTCGGTCCGGGCGAGCGCGGCCGCGACGACGAGCGTGGTCCGGCGCACCGGGCGCCCGAAGGCGGCGAAGCCGCCCGCCGGCAGCGGTGGCAGCCGATCGGCGAGCGCGCTCGCGACGAGCGCGCCGCCCACGATCAGCACGAGCGCGCCGCCGAGCGCGGCGGGGGACAGCGCGCCCGACAAGACGTCGGGCACCCCCGCACTGCCCGCGGCCAGCCCGAGCGCAAGCGAACACAGCGCGAGCGCCAGCGCCGCCGCTTCTGCCAGGCGCGAGACCAGCGCACGCGGCTTCACCGCCGCGGCCCCCGGCACGAGCGCGTGCGCGAGCACCAGCACCACGTAGCTCGCGGTGAGGAGCCCGCCTGCCTGCATCACGGCATCCCACCACCATTGCCCGGTCTCGGCGGCCGCACCCAGCAGCAGCTTCTTCGCGACGTACGCGCCGCTCGGCGGCAAGCCCATGAGCGCCACCCCGGCGAGCACGAAGGTGAGGACGCACAACGGCAACGCCCGTCCGACCCCGGCCAGTCCCGCGATGCGATCGTGACCGAGCGCCTTGTAGATGAGCCCGGCCGCCATGAACATCGCAGCCTTCGCCGTGGCGTGCGAGATCGCCTGCAGCATGCCTCCGGCCAGGGCGCTCTCGCGCGCGAGCGCCGCCCCGCCGAAGGCGAGCGGGAACATCAGGAAGAGATAGCCGATCTGCGCAACCGTCGAGTATGCGACCAGCAGCTTTAGCCGCGCCTGGCGCAGCGCAACGACGTTGCCGAGGAGGATCGCCGCGGCGCCGAGCGCGCCGAGCAGCTGGGCCGAGGGCCCCGTCAGCACGCCCGGCAGCACGTCGAACCACAGCCGCACCACGAGAAACCACGAGCCCTTGATCACCAGGCCCGACAGCACGGCGCTCGCCGCAGCGGGTGCCCCGGCATGCGCCGGCGGCAGCCAGAGGTGCAGCGGGACGAGCGCGGTCTTGGCGAGCAGTCCGCCGGTCATCAGCGCCGCCGCCGCCAGCGTCGCGGGCCCGGGCCGGATGCGTGCCGCGAGCAGCGCGATATCGAGCGTGCCATAGGCGCCGTAGAGCAGCACCGCACCGAGCAGGTAGAAGACCGAGCCGAGCAGCGCGTACAGCAGGTAGCGCAGTGCGGACTGCAGCGTCTCGGCCTTGCCGTCGAGCGAGACCAGCGGCACCGCGGCGAACGTGAGGAGCTCAAGCGCGACGTACAGGGTGAAGAGGTCGCCGCTCACCAGCACCAGGTTGAGCGCGCCCCAGATCGCAAGCAGGAGCGTCCAGAACACGAGCGGCGCGCGGGCCTCGCGCACCCCGGCGGGCGTGCCGAAATCGGCGCACGCGTACACCCCGATGCCGACGATCACGACCGCGACGGCGAGCATCATGACGAGCGCCGGCCCGTCGGCGCGCAGGGCGATGCCGAGCGGCGGCGCCCAGCCGCCGAGCAGATAGACGAGCCCGCCGCCGGTCCGTTGCATCGCCGCCGCGACGGCGATCGCAATGCCGAGCCCCGCGACGATCGTAACCATCGCCACCCGCTGCGCGTTGCGTCCGCCGAGCGTGAATCCGGCGAGCACGCCCACGAAGGGCACGATCACCGCCAGCGCGAGCAGCAGCCCGCCGGGCGTCGTCATCGGCTCCACCGGGGCCGCGACATGCGCTGGGGTCTAGCGCTCGCCCGCGCCGGCCTCGGGCGCGGCGGGCGGCCGAGCATCCGGTGCGAGCGTGGCGGAGCCTGCCTCGTCGAACAGCCGCAGCAGCAACGCGACCGCGAGCGCGGTGGCGCAGAACGCCACCACCAGGCCAGTGATGAGCAGCGCCTGCGGCACCGGGTCGCCGCCCCACCCGAACCCGGCGCCGCGGTGCGCGATCGCGCCGAACAGCACGAACACGCCGTTGCCGATCACGTTGAATGCGACGATCTTGCGCAGCGGCTGCGGGTTCACGATGAGCGCATAGACGCCGCCCCCGACGAGCAACGCCGCGCACAGCCCGTAGAGCGTCGCGGCATCGATCACGGCGCGCTCCGCTGCGGGGCCCCGGCGACGATCAGGGCGAGCGTGAGCGCGAGCGAAGGAAAGAGCGCCCACTCGATGACCTTGATGAGCGGCTTGGCGTAGCCGTCCGGGTACCCGAGAAACGCGCCGGCGAACGCGACGCCGGCGGCGCCGACCGCGAGGAACACGACCGGCCCGGCCACCAGCGCGGCGCGCAGCCACGTCCGCCCGATCGGCGGCGTGTCCGCAAGACCTGCGATCACCGCGAGGAGCCACATCGCCGCGAGCAGCGTGGCGCCCTGGAACTTGCCGCCGGGGAAGTCCGCTCCGACCCAGAAGATGTAGACGCCGACAACGACGCCGATCGGCGGCAGCACGCGCGCGAAGTACGCGAGGACGCCGTCCGGATCGCTGTGGTGCAGCGTGCCCGGGCGCCCGCCCCAGAACCGGTCGGGCGCGAGCGACCACACCCCGATCAGCGCGAACAGCACCACGATCGCCTCCAGCAGGGTGTCCATCGCCCGGAACGCGACCAGCACCGCGGTGAGCGGATTGCCGACCCCGGTCGTGGCGATGCTTGCGGCGGTCTGCGGCGCGAGCGTGGGCGCCGGATCGGGCAGCGCGAGGACAGCGATGCCGAGCGCGACCGTCACGCAGGCCGCCACGAGCGCAGCGGCCACGCGCGTCGGCAGACCCGGCCGCTCCGCACGCGCCTCGCGCTCGGTCGCGCGCAGTCGCGCTGCCGCGTAGAGCAGCAGTGCACCGGTCAGCCCGCTGCCGAGCGCCGCCTCGGTGAGCGCGACATCGACGCCGTGCAGCTGGACCCACACCAGCGCGAGCAGCAGCCCGTAGGCAACGAAACCGACCACCGCGGAGAAAGTGTCGCGGGCGACGATCGTCCAGGCCGCGAGCGCAAGGATCAAAATGGCGAGTCCGCAGTTGATCGCGTCGGTCATGTGCTCTGCCCCGCGCGGCGTGCGACGCGCGCGATCAGTTGGGAGGCCACCGCGCTCGCGAGCAGCGCCAGCAGCCATACCGCCACCAGCTTGAGCCCCGCCTGCACGCCGTCGACGCGCGGCAGCAGCCCGAGCACGATGAGCCCGAGCCCCAGGTTGTCGGCTTTGGTGAGCGCATGCAGCCGCGTGAGCGCGTCGGGGAAGCGCAGCAACCCCACCGTGCCGGCGAGGAAGAACACCACGCCGGCCGACACGGCGACGATGGTGAAGAGGTCCAGGGCGGCGCTCATCCGCGATCGGCGTCGTCCGCGGCGGCGCCGGGTGCGCGCTTGAAGAAGGCGACGCTCGCGAATGCCGCGAGGAGCGCGAGCGTCAATGCCACGTCCTCGACTCCGCTCGCGCCGCTCGCCGCGCCGAGAAGGAGCAGCGTCGCGACGCCGCCGCTGCCGAGCAACTGCGCCGCCATCATGCGCTCGGCGTCGCCCGGGCCGCGCAGGATGCGCACCAGACCGAGCGCCACCGTCGCCAGCACGCATCCCGCGGCGGCGAGGAGGAACGCGCTCATGCGCGGTCGGTCCGCGGCAGCACGCGAGCCACCGCCGCCTCGTCCTCGGCGAGCGCGGCCAGGACCGGCTGCTCGACGTCGAGGCAGTGATAGAGCAGGCCCTGCGCGTCGTCGCGCACCGGCACCGTCCCCGGCAGCAGGCTCGACAGCGACGCGAACGCGTTGCGGCCTGCGCCGCGCGGATAGCCGGTGGGATGCGTGACGAAGCCCGGGCGCAGCGGCATGCGCGGGGAGAACGCGCGGTGCGCGACGTCCACGCCGGCGACCACCGACTGGCGCAGGAAGCGGAGCGCGAAACCGGGGAGCGCGCCGAGCCGCACCGCATGCGTGCCCGGCGCGAGCAGCCGCAGGCTCGCCCACGTGGCCGCCGCCGACGCGACGACGCCGACGGCGAGATCGAGCGGGTCGAGGCCGATCAGTACGATCCAGAGCGCGAGGTAGCCCGCGCCGCGCACCAGCGCCGCGCGTTTCGCTCCGTACACCCGCTGCACTTGACCTCCTCTCGAGCGTTCACCGCGTGGCAAGCGCCGGATGCCATCGGCGCGGCGCCCGGAAAGTACATGCTGAACCGCACAAGGTCAATGACCGCTCTGCGTGCGGTCGCGCACCGCGCGCGAGCCTACTTGTCCCTCGCCGTCGCGCCGGCCTCCGTTGCGTCGCCCGCCCTTGTCACCGCCCGGATGGCGATGATGACCGGAACCAGGACCGAGGCGACGATGCCGGCGGCAAAGCCGTTGTTGTAGAGGTTGAGGCCGGCATGTACCGGCCCGACGGTGAGCGCCGCCGACGAATGCACGAACCCGGCGACGATGCCCCCAGTGCCAACCGAAGCGCCCCGCGATCGGCGCGAGCGTGGTGCCGAACAGCGCGGCGAGCAGGATCGACGGATCGTCGGCGCTCCACGGTTTCGCCAGTGAGCCGAGGAACACGCCGGCCATGATCGGCACGATGTTGCGCGGGTGCTTGCCGAACGCCGCGAAGCCGACGATCGTGAAGATCGCGCCGATCACCGGACCGTTCAGGTGGCCGCCGACGAGCAGGATGTAGGCCATCGCGATCGCGCCGCTCGCGCCCATGTTGGCGAGCGTCGGGCCGAAGCCGGCGAGCGCGATGAAGTCGGTGGGCGCCTGACCCGACTCGCGCATGATCTGCCGCGCCCGCGCGGGCACGGCCCGGTCCCAGTAGAACCCGGCGCAGACCATCGACAGGAAGAGCACGGCGAGGAACCCCCGAGCAGGACGTTGTTGCCGGTCGTCCAGATGAACACCGGGTCGGGGACGAAGCCGTACGACTTGTAGAGCGCCACGACCAGGACGCCCACGAGACCGGCCGTGAACCCCATGTTGTAGAGGCTGAAGCCCGCGTGCGCCTTGAAGAGCTGCGCCGCCGCGGGCGCCAGGATGAACCCCATGACGAGGCCCGTGACGACCGCGAGCGGCAGGCTGACGGCGAGCGAAAGGCTCGTGCTGAACAGGATCTCCGAGAAGATCGGGGCGAGCGCGGCCCCGAAGAACGCGACGTTGACGTGCGTCGCGAACGGCTCGCGCCTGAACCTCGCGTACAGCCAGACGCCGAGGACGATCGACCAGACGTTGAGCAGGTTCTTGCCGAACAGCCCGAACCCGAGCACCAGGAAGAGGCACGCGACCGCGGCGCCGGCCATCTTCGCGCGCGCCTTGTAGTACACGAGGCAGGCGCAGAGCGTGAGCAGCCCGGCGTTCACGCAGCCGGCGCCGATGCCGCCGATGCCGAAGTAGTCGGTGAGGAGGGTGTCGCGCGAGGTCAGGATGGCGACGAGCCCGCGCGCGACCGCCGACGGCGTGTCGACGAGGAATCCGAACCCGACGAATGCCGCGGCGTACAGCGCGACGACGCCGAGGATCAGGCGGTCGGAAATCTCCCTCGGCGCGGGATTGCCCGTTGTGTCGCTCGCGCGCGCCTTCGGTCTGCTCATTGCCGCCCGCCTTCGGATCGAGGATGCCGCCGGAATGATCCGTTTCAATGGTGAAACGCGCCGCCGCCGCGTCATCGTCGGCACGCGCTAGTCATCCCTCCGCAACGACAGGGCTGAAGTTGACCGAGCGCAGGATAGCGTCTACGATCGCCGCGCGTCCAGCATACCAACGCCCCCGCGACGCGCCCGAGCCGGAGGATCAGAATGCAACTCACCCCGCGGGAATTCGACAAGCTCCTCGTCTACATGCTCGCGGAGGTCGCGCTCAAGCGCAAGGCGAAGGGGCTGAAGCTCAACTATCCCGAAGCCGTCGCCGTGATCTCGGCGGCCGCGCTCGACGGCGCGCGCGCCGGCAAGACGATCGAGGAGGTGACCAAGGAGGCGCGCGCCGCGCTCACCAAGGCGGATGTCATGGACGGCGTCGCCGACCTGATTCCGATGGTGCAGATCGAGGCGGTGTTCACCGACGGCAGCCGCCTGGTGACCGTGCACACCCCCATCCAGTGAGCGCCAGAGGAGCGTCGCGATGCCGAGCACCAAGCAGTACCCCAGCCTTGCCGCCGACGTCGATCCGGCCACCATCGACGTGGCGCTGGGCGGCTACGTGTGCCGCAAGGAGCCGGTCGCGTTCAACGAGAAGCGGCCGGTGACCGCGGTCACGGTGCGCAATACGGGCGACCGTCCGGTGCAGGTCGGCTCGCACTTCCATTTCTTCGAGGTCAACCGCGCTCTCGAGTTCGACCGCGCCGCGGCCTTCGGGCTGCATCTCGACATCCCGGCCTCCACGGCACTGCGATTCGAGCCGGGCGACGAGCGCAAGGTGGAGCTCGTCCCCTACGCCGGCAAGCGCGGGGTGTACGGCTTCAACAACCTGGTCGACGGCCCCACCGGCGGCAAGCCCGCCGTCGCGCGCAAGACCAAGGCCGTGGCGCTCGCCGCGAAGCGCGGCTTCCGCTCGTCCGCGAAGAAGCGCTGAGCCGGCAACGGCCCGCGCCGCCCCTCTCCACCCGAGGACCTCCATGGCAACGATCTCACGCAACGAGTACGTCGGCCTGTTCGGACCCACGACCGGCGACCGCATCCGGCTCGGGGACACCAACCTCTTCGTCGAGGTCGAGCGCGATCTGCGCGGGCCCTCGGGCGACGAGATCGTGTTCGGCGGCGGCAAGAGCCTGCGCGAGGGCATGGGCATGGACAACCAGGTCACGCGTGCGGGCGGCGCGCCCGACCTCGTCATCACCAACGTGACGATCATCGACGCGGTGCTCGGCGTGGTGAAGGCCGACGTCGGCGTCAAGGACGGCCGCATCTGCGGGATCGGCAAGGCGGGCAATCCGCAGACGATGAGCGGCGTCACCAAGGGTCTGGAGTGCGGCCTCGCCACCGACGCGATCTCCGGCTCGCACCTGATCCTGACCGCGGGCGGCATCGACACCCACATTCACTACATCTCGCCGCAGCAGGCGTACGCGGCGCTCTCCAACGGCACGACCACGCTGATCGGCGGCGGGACCGGCCCTTCGGACGGATCGAACGCGACGACCGTCACCTCGGGGCCGGGGAACATCCGGACCATGTTGCGCGCCTTCGAGGGCTGGCCGATCAACGTCGGCATCCTCGGCAAGGGGCACGGGCACGGGAAGGCGGCGCTCGTCGAGCAGGTCAAGGCCGGCGCGGTCGGCTTCAAGTGCCACGAGGACTGGGGCACCACGCCGGCGGTGCTGCGCTCCGCGCTCAGCGTCGCCGACGACATGGACGTGCAGGTGTGCATCCACACCGACACGCTGAACGAGTCCGGTTTCGTCGAGGACACGATCGAAGCCTTCGAGGGCCGCGCGGTGCACTCGTTCCACACCGAAGGGTCGGGCGGCGGCCACGCGCCGGACATCATCCGCATCTCGGCGCTGCCCAACGTGCTGCCCTCCTCGACCAATCCCACGCTCCCCTACGGGATCAACTCGCAGGCGGAGCTCTACGACATGATCATGGTGTGCCACCACCTCTCCCCCGACATCCCGTCGGACGTGGCGTTCACCGAGAGCCGCATCCGCGCCGAGACCATCGCCGCCGAGAACGTGCTGCACGACATCGGCGTGATCTCGATGATGTCGAGCGACTCCCAGGCGATGGGCCGCATCGGCGAGTGCTGGCTGCGCACCGTCCAGACCGCCGACGCGATGAAGACCGGGAGGGGCAAGCTGCCGGAGGACGCGAAGGGCAACGACAACTTCCGCGTGCTGCGCTACGTCGCCAAGATCACCATCAACCCCGCAATCACGCACGGCCTGTCCCACGTCATCGGATCGGTCGAGGTCGGCAAGATCGCCGACCTGGTGCTGTGGGAGCCGGGGTTCTTCGGCGCGAAGCCGAAGCTCGTGCTGAAGGGCGGGGTGATCAGCTGGTCGGTGATGGGAGACCCGAACGCCTCGCTGCCCACGCCGCAGCCGGTCTACTACCGCCCGATGTTCGGCGCGTTCGGCAAGGCGCTGCCCGACACCTGCATCACGTTCGTGTCGGGCGCGGCGCACGCGGCGGGGATCAAGCGCAAGCTCGGCCTCGAGCGCCAAGTAATCGCGGTGAAGAACACCCGCAGGGTCGGCAAGCGCGACATGGTCCGGAACTCCGGCACCCCGAACATCGAGGTGAACCCGGAGACTTTCGCGGTGACCGTCGACGGCAAGCACGCGACGGTGAAGCCGCTCAAGACGGTGTCGCTCAACCAGAAATACTTCTTCAGCTGACCCGCGCGGCATGACCCTCGTCGAAGCCGTGCTCGGGAACGCGGCCGACCCGGAGTGGGCCGTGCGCCTGTCCACGGCGGCGGTGGACGCGCTCGAGCTCGACCACTGGGAGGCGCAGAAGAACCGCCTACGCAAGAAGACCGCGGGCGGCGTCGAGATCGCGGTCTCGCTCGACCGCGGCACGTTCATGCGCGACGGCGACGTGCTCGTCTGGGACGCGCAGGTCGCGCGGGCGGTGGTCGCCCGGATCAGCCTGCGCGACGTGATGATCATCCACCTCGACGCCCTGGAGCAGGCGGCCCCGGAGGTTGCCCGCCGCACCTGCGTCGAGCTCGGCCATGCGCTCGGCAACCAGCACTGGCCCGCCCTGGTGAAGGAGAACCGCGTGTACGTCCCGCTCACCGTGGACCGCAAGGTGATGAGCTCGGTCATGAACACGCACCGCTTCGAGGGTATCCGCTACGAGTTCGTGCCGGGCGGCGAGATCGTGCCCTACCTCGCCCCGCACGAGTCGCGGCGGCTCTTCGGCGGCGCCGAGGGCCCGGTGCATACGCACGCGCACGAGCAGTACGTGGCGGTCGACGCGGCGACGGGACAGGCGTACGCGCGCCCGCCGATGCGCGCGCACCCGCATCCGCACCCGCACGCACGGACCGACGCCGAGCCGCACGAATGACCGCAGCCGCCGACGGCGGCGCCGCCGCGCGGGACGGCGCGGCCCGCCTCGCCCGCATGCTCCAGTTCGGGGACTCGATGTTCCCGATCGGCGGCTTCGCGTTCTCCGGCGGGCTCGAGTCGGCCGTGCAGAAGCGCGTGGTGACCGACGCGCGGACGCTCGAGGCATTCGCGCGCACCGCGGTCGAGCAGGCCGCCTCCGGCGACGGCATCGCCCTCGTCTTCGCGCATCGCGCGGCGGCGGCGGGCGATGTCGAGGAACTCGCGCGTATCGACGCGCGGGTCTTCGCCCGCAAGCTCTCGAGCGAGACGCGCGCGATGTCGGTGCGCATGGGCAAGAAGTTCGCCGCGATGGGCGCCGAGGTGACCGGCGCACCGCTCCTCCAGACATGGCGGGAGCGCATCGACTCGGGCGCCACGCCCGGCTGCTACCCCGTGGCGCTCGCGGTGAACTTCGCCGTGCAGAACCTGTCGGCGCGCGATGCCTTCGTGACGCACCAGTACGGCGTCGCAACGATGATCCTCGGCGCGGCGCTGCGGCTCGATGAAGATCGGCCACGTCGACACGCAGCGGATGCTCTACCGGCTCAACGCGGACGCGGACGCAGCGTACGAGGCTGCGGCCCGAGCGCGCCTCGCCGACATGGCGGGCTTCGCGCCGCTCACGGAGATTCTCGCCGCGGCACACGTCAAGGCGCACGTGCGCCTGTTCATGAACTGAGGAATCGAAGAGTGGCGAAGAAGATCACGCGCATCGGGGTCGGCGGCCCGGTCGGCTCGGGCAAGACGGCGATCGTGGAGGCGATCACGCCGCGCCTGCTCGAGATGGGCATCAAGGTCCTCATCATCACCAACGACGTGGTGACGACCGAGGACGCGAAGCACGTCCAGCGCACGCTCAAGGGCATCCTGCTCGAGGAGCGCATCCTCGGCGTGGAGACCGGCGCCTGCCCGCACACCGCAGTGCGCGAGGATCCGAGCATGAACCTCGCCGCGGTCGAGGACATGGAGGCGCGCTTTCCCGACGGCGACGTGGTACTGATCGAGAGCGGCGGCGACAACCTGACGCTGACGTTCTCGCCGGCGCTGGTCGACTTCTTCATCTACGTCATCGACGTGGCCGCCGGCGACAAGATCCCGCGCAAGAACGGCCCCGGAATCACGCAGTCGGACATCCTGGTCATCAACAAGACCGATCTCGCGCCGCACGTCGGGGCGAGCCTGGCGGTCATGGAGCACGACTCGCGCGTGATGCGCGGCGACAAGCCGTTCGTCTTCACCAACTGCAAGACCGGCGAAGGCATCCCGGCACTGGTCGACCGGATCCGCAAGGATCTCCTCTTCGACCTGAAGCTGCCGGCGCGGCAGCGCGCGTGATGCGCATCGCCGAAGGCGCGCCGACGCTCGCCCCCTGGGCCGACGCCGAGGCGCTCGGCCTGGCGGCGACGGAACTCGCGGCGTTCCAGGACGAGCCGCCGCAGATGGCGAGCGGCGCGGTTGGCAAGACCGGGTTCCTGCGGCTCGGGTTCGAGGTGCGCGGCGACCGGACCATCCTCGCCGAGCTCGACCGGCGCGCGCCGTACATGGCGCAGCGCGCGCTCTATCCGGACCCGGGGATGCCGGACCAGGCGTGGCTCTTCATGATCACGACTTCCGGCTGCGTGCTGCAAGGCGACCGCCTCGCGCTGGAGGTGGGGCTCGGTCCGGGCGCGCGGGCGCACGTCACGACGCAGTCGGCGACCAAGGTCCACTCGATGGACGCCAACCACGCGGTGCAGACGCAGCGCATCGCGCTCGCCGACGGCGCCTACCTCGAGTTCCTGCCCGAGCCGCTGATCCCGCACCGGCGGGCACGCTTCCTGAGCGACACGCGGATCGCGATCGCCGCCGAGGCGACGCTGCTCTACGGGGAGATCGTCCAGCCGGGGCGCAAGCACCATCACCCGGACGAAGCCTTCGGCGCCACGCTGCTCGCGCTCGCGGTCGAGGCGGCGCGCCCCGACGGGCGGACGCTCTTCGCCGAGCGGCTCGTAATCGAGCCGGCGCGCCGGCCGGTGCGGCAGACGGGCGTGATGGACGCGTTCGACGTGCTCGGGAACGTCGTGCTGCTGACGCCGGCGCGCCACGCGGACCGCATCCACGCGCGCATCGACGCCGAGGTGGATCCCGCCCAGGGTGTCGCCTGCGGCGCGTGCCGGCTGCCGAACAATGCCGGCCTGGTGTTCAAGGTGCTCGGACGGGAGACCGCTCAGGTCAAGGCCAAGCTGCGCGAGTTCTGGGGGATCGCGCGCGAAGTGATCACCGGCACGCCCGTTCCCCGCCGTTCTTTTGGCGCTGATCGGGGAGGCACGGATGAAGGGAATGCTCGCGCGGTGGGAACGGCTCTGCGCGTCGTCGCGGATCTTGCGGTTCGTCGACGTCAATCTGCGCGGCGTCGGGCAGGTGATGTTCCAGGACAATCCCCTGAGCGGGCTCCTCTTCCTCGTCGCCATCGGCTGGGGCTCGTACGCCTCGGGGATGCCGCAGGTGGGCTGGGGCGGGCTCGTCGGCGTCCTCGCGGCGACGCTCATGGCGCAGTGGCTGCGCGTGGACACTGCCGCGCTGAACGCCGGTCTCCACGGCTTCAACGGGTACCTGGTCGGCCTCGCGCTGCCGACGTTCGTGGCGGTCTCGCCCGCACTCTGGGTCTACGTCGTGCTGGGCGCGGCCGTTTCGGTCGTGGTCATGCTCGGCCTCACGAATGTCCTCAAGACGTGGGGCGTGCCGGCGCTCACCGCGCCCTTCGTGCTCGTCTCGTGGCTGCTCCTGCTCGCCACCAACGCGTTCTCCGGGCTCGAGGGCGGCGCGCTGCCGCCGGCGGGCGAGATCGTGCCGATCGACCCATCCGCCACCGACCCGTTGCGATTCGGAGACTTCGTCGGTGGCGTCCTCACGAGCATCACGCAGGTGTTCCTGAAGGGTCACGGTCCGGCCGCAGTGCTGCTGCTCGCGGGTCTCGCGGTGAGCTCGACCGCCGCCGCGGTCTTCGCGGTCGTGGGTGCGGTGGTGGCCGTGATCGCCGCGCATCTCCTCGGCGCCGAAAGCCAGCTCGTCACCGCGGGCCTGCTCGGCTTCAACCCGGTGCTGACCGCGATCGCGCTCGGCGCGGTGTTCTACCGGCCGAGCGCGCGGGTCGCCGCCTACGCGCTGCTCGCCACGGTGCTGTCGGTCATCGCCCAGGGGGCGATGATCGCCGCCATGACGCCGTTCGGCATCCCGACGTTGACCGCCGCGTTCGTGCTGGTCACGTGGCTCTTCCTGATGCCGGGCCAGAAGTTCGAGTGACGCGCTGCACGGCGGCGGGAGCGACGCGATGACGCATTCCTCGATCCTGATGCTCGGCTTCCTGCTGGGGATGCGCCATGCGCTCGACGCCGACCACCTCGCAGCGGTCGCCACGCTCGCGACGCGCAGCCGCTCGGTCGCGCAGACCATGGGGCTCGGCGTGGCTTGGGGCACGGGCCACACGCTGACGTTGATGCTCTTCGGCGGTGCCGTGCTTCTGCTCGGGCTCGCCCTGCCGCTGCAGGCGGCGCAGGCCCTCGAGTTCGCGGTGGGCGTCATGCTCGTCCTGCTGGGCGCGGACGTTCTCTACCGGCTGTGGCGCGACCGGATCCACTTCCACTGGCATCGACACGCCGGCGGCCTCGCCCACGTCCACGCGCACTCGCACCGCGACGAGCGCTCGCCGCACGATCCGGCCCGGCATCGGCACCGGCACCTGGGGGACCTCCCCGCGCGCGCCCTCCTCGTCGGCATGGTGCACGGGATGGCCGGATCCGCGGCGCTCATCCTGCTCAGCCTGGAAGCGGCGGAGTCGGTACCCTTGGGGCTCGGCTACATCGCGCTGTTCGGCCTGGGCTCGATCCTGGGCATGGCCGCGCTCTCGCTCGCGATCGCGGTGCCGCTGCGGATCACCTCGGCGCGCCTGACCCGGGTCTACGGCGGCATCTCCACGGCCGTCGGCCTGGCGACCGTCCTGCTCGGTGGCCACATCATGTACCGGATCGCGCTCGAGGTGGCCGCGTAAGCGGGCGCCGGCGACCGATCAGGCAGGCAGACGTGACGCGACCGGGATCGGCGCCTACCGCGGATGCGCCGACACTTGCACTGCAGCTTGGCGAGATCAAGCAGCTCTTCAACACGATGGACCCGGCGCCGTTCAACGAGCGGGATCTCGACCCGAACGCGGAGCGGTACATCGTCGAGTGGGCTCGCGAGCGCCGCGCCGGCGAGCCGCTCGGCCTCACGGTGCGCTTGGCGCGCGCGCAAGCCGACGCTGCGACCGTCGTTCCCGAGGCGGTGCGCGCGTACTTCACGCAGCGCGCCGCGGCCGAGCGCCGCCGGCTCCGGCAGCTCCTGCGTACCGGGCGCACGAGCCTCCTCGTCGGCGGGCTGTTCCTCGGCGCCGCGCTGCTCCTCGCCGACCTTCTCGCCGGCCTGGTCGCCGGCGAGCGCGCCGCCTCGGTGGTGCGCGAGAGCTTCGTGATCGGCGGCTGGGTCGCGCTGTGGCGGCCGCTCGAGATCTTTCTCTACGACTGGTGGCCGATCCTCGCCGAGGCCCGGCTCTACGACCGGCTCGGAGCCATGTCGGTCGAGGTGCGCGGCGGGGCGGACTGACCTGCCGCCGGCACGGGCCGAAGGGGTATTCGCGGAACAGTTCGCCCGGGCACAGCCGTCACTTCGCAGCGCTCGCGGCGGGCCGCGGCGCCTCGAGCCGCTCGATCATGTAGGGATAGAACGGGTTCGACGACACCCGGATGAGCGAATCCAGGGTCACGATCAGCGCACCGATCTCGCCGCGCGCGGCCATCGCGCCGAAATTGACGCCGTAGTTCTCCTCGGGGCCCGGGTACATCCCGTACAGCGCGTCGGTCACCGGAAACGGAACGGCGACGTGCGAGAGCGAGTACACCTCCGGCGGGTAGTCGAGGCCGAGCGGGCGAGAGCGCTCCTCGACTGCACCGGCCTCGACCACGCGCTCGACGACTTCGCGCGTGTCCGGGCCCGCGTTGGCGATGACCGTGACCCGGAAACGCCGCGGCGGAGCGGGCAACAACCGCTCGATCTTCCCGCTGAAGGCCGGACGCAGCATCGGGCCGAGCCGCGCGTTCCGGTTGAGATCGAAGAGCACCAGCTCGCTGCCGTTGGCGGGCAAGTTGGCGTACAGCGCGGAGACCACCGCCGGCGTGCTGACGGTAAAGTCGACCAGCGAGTGGAACGTGAGGACCGGCGCGAGCGCGCCGAGCCGGCCGGCGCGCGCGTTCTGGTCGATCTGCTGCTGCAGCACGCGCGTCAGGAGGAGGCCTGCCGCGCGCCGTTGATCGGGAAGGAGTTGTACTTGAACGGGTTGAATTCCGGCACCACGCTCAGCCATGCGGCCTTGGCGAAGCGCGGCAGGACCGCGGGCCAGCCGAATACGCCGGCGAAGCGGGCGAACTCGGTGATGCCGATCATCGGCGAGATGAGAACGATGCGATCGGGCCGCGCGAGCCGCGCGTCCTCGAGCGCGTCGAGCGCGTACTTCATCGCGAGCGCCCCGCCGTTGGAGAACCCCACCAGGTGCAACGGCCGCGCGCCGCCCGCGCGCCGGCGCGCCTCTCGCACCGCCAGCCGGGTCGCCTGCGACCAGTCCTCCCATTCGACGTCGGTCAGCGCCGCGGGCACCGTGCCGTGCGCGGGCAGCCGGATGCCGATCGCGACGAAGCCGCGCGCCTGGTAGCGCCGGGCGATGTGCCGCAGGCTGTACGGCGTGTCGGTCAGCCCGTGCAGCAGCACCACCGCGCCCGCGGGCTCGCCGTCGGGCGCGAGGATGTACGAGCGGTTCCAGTCGACGCCGAAGCGGCCCGGGTAGAGCGGGCTGCCGTCGAAGTACCGGTTGGCGGGAATCCGTTCCTGCGGCTCGAGCTTGTCGGTGACGTTGCGGCGCACCTGGTCGAACAGCGCCGCCTCGGCCTTGACGTAACCTTTCCAGTCGAGCTTCGCGATCTCCTTCGCCCGGAGCTCTTCCGGAACGAACGTGTGCCAAAGCGCGAGCGGCGGACCGCGCTCGATCTGCCAGACGCGGATCGCGAGCAGCGCGACGAGCGCGAGCGCGAGCCCCGCCGCGGTCCACTTCACGAGCCTCAAGAGCCGTCGCATGTCGCCTCGCTCCGGTCCGCCGGTCGTGCCGCTAGGGCAGGTCGTTCAGCGCGATGCCCGCGCCGATCGTGGTCTGCCGCCAGTTGTAGTCGATCATGCTCTCGCCGTAGCCCGAGAAGAGCTGCGCGTAGAGCCGCAGCGGGCCCAAGAGCGGCGGGCTCGACCACGTGAGCTCGCCGGCGCCCTTGCCGGTGCCGGCGTTGCCGCGCAGCATGCCCTTGAACGTGTGCCCCCGCCAGCGGTAGACCGCGGTGAGATCGCCATAGCCCAGATAGTCGGAAATGTCGGCATTGTCGTCCTTGTCCGCGCTCTCCGGGATGCGGTACCAGAGGCGCCCCAGCAGCACGAAGTTGCCGCGCTCGACCGCGGCCTCGGCGACGATCCGGTCCCAGCTCCGGGAGAGCGGATCGGCGCGCCCGTTCGACTGATGGTTGTAGCCGACGTTCAGCACGCGCCAGCGGAAGCCGCCCCATTCGAGCCGCGGATCGAAGGTCGCGAACAGCTCCGGCTGGTAATTCGTCTCGCGGAACGGCCGCGAGATCTTGTCGTTGTAGACCTGCCACTGGTTCTGCTGCGTGTACGCCAGCCACAGCGTCCAGCGCCGATCCCCGGTGCGCCACAGCCGCGCCTTGAAGCTCAGCTGGAACTTTGCCTCGGTGCTGTCGAGCTGCTGGTCGGCGATCCCCCCCGCTGCGAACACCGGCGAGAACGGCTTGTTGTTCACGTCGTTGGTGTAGCGCGCGAACAGGGAGGTAGTTCGGCCGATGATAGCGGATGTCGAGCTCGCGCTCGCCCGGCGCGGGGTCGAGCATCCACGCGGCACCGAGAAGCGACGACCGCTCGTCGCGCGGCACTTCGCGCCGCTCCGCCGCAGCAGCGGCCGGCGCCTCACGCGCATCGGTATCCGGCGGGCGGGATTGCGCCGGCGCCCTCCGGCCGCTCATCGCGTCGTAGCACGCGAGGCGCTCGACGTCGTGGTCGATCGCGGCGCAACGCGCGAACGGATCGGCCGCGACTCCGGCGACGGGGGACACCAATGCGATCAAGAGCACGCACAGGCGCGCGGTGCACAGCATCGGTTCCATTCGTTCCTTCTTCTTCTGCGTGCCGGAGCACTTGCTGTATCCTGGCATTGCTTCGAGGCGCGCGGTCGGCGGCCGATTCTAGCGCGAACCGTATTCGCCGCGCTGCGGCCGCCGCGACGTCTGTCTGTGGTTGCCTGGAGCCCGGTCGGCGGGAGAAGATCTCGTCCGCCCGCCGGACGGCGGCCGCAAGAACAGCCGGCGCCGCGGCCGCGACTGCGGGCGCTCAGCGGTCCGGGCCGAGCGTCGCAAGCCGCGCTGTGTAGCGCGCCATCGCCGCCCGGTCGCCAGCGTCGCGGGCGAGCGCCGCGCCCGCGCTCAGCAGCTCGCGGTTGTCCGGATGGTGCGCCAGCGCGCGGTCCACCTCCGCGAGCGCCGCGCGCGCCTTGCCGGTGGAGTTGAGCGCCACTGCGTACACGTACGCGAAGCGCGCGTCGTCCGGGGCGAGCCGCGCCGCGCGCGCGAGCGCGTCGAGCGCCTCGGGCGTGCGCTTCAGTCGAACGAGAGCGAGCCCCCGGGCGTGATGCAGCGCGGCGCTCTCCGGCACGTGGCCGAGCCCTTCGCGCAGCACCGCTTCCGCCTCGGCGTCGCGGCCTTGCGATCGGAACAGGTCGGCGAGGTTTGCGTACGCGGGCACGTGACGCGGCGCCATCGCGAGCGCCTCGCGGTACGCCTTTTCGGCAGCCTCGGTCTGACCGCGCTGCGCATGGAACCCGGCCAGCGCGGTCCTCGCCTCGGGCCGGTCGGCGTTGTGCCGCTGGACCTGCTCGAACTCGGCCGCCGCGCGCGCGAAGCTCGCGCGCTGCGCCGGATCGAACGCCGCATCGGGGGCGCCCGCCAGCGAGGCCGCGGCCTCGATTCGCACGGTCCGCAGCGGGTCGTCGAGCAGCGGCGCGACGAGCGGAACCCGCTGCTCCGGCGGCAGCACTGCGAGCGCGGAGACGCTGGCGCGGCGCACGAGCGGGTCGGCGTCGGTCAGGCCGCGCCGCGCGGCGGCGAGCGCCGCTTGCGAGGGGAACCGCTCGAGCGCCTCGAGCGCCGTGGCACGGGCAATCGCCGGGCGAGAGATGTCTCCCGACAGCGCAGCGAGGTCGGCGCCGGCCGCCGCCGCGCCGCGCGCGGCGGCGGCGAACGTCGCGGCAAAGCGCTGAAAGCCTTCCGGGCGGCGGCCGTACCACTTGCGCACGGCTTCGTCCGCCCACTGCGCGGGCTTATCGGCATGGCATCCGGTGCACGCGTTCGGCACTCCGAGCGCCGCCGAGAGATCCGGGCGCGGGATGCGCAGGCTGTGGTCGCGCCGCGGGTCGACCACCATGAAGGTCGCCGGCGGCATGTGGCAGTCGACGCAGCGCGCTGCGGACCCGTGAAAGTGGTGCGCCGGCGCGTCGTACTTCGCCGCCAGGTGGCACTGCGCGCAGACCGCATTGCCTTCGGCCCGAGGCTTCTGGCCGTGCGGCTCGTGGCAGTCGCTGCAGGTGACGCCCGCCCGGTGCATCTTGCTCTGCAGGAACGAGCCCCAGATGTACACCTCGTCGCGCTGCTGGCCGTCCGGATGATAGAGACCGGGCGCGAGGAGCGTGGGCCGATAATGGTCGAGAAACGGCTTGCCGGCGTGGTAGCCCTCGGCGATCTGTGCCCGACGTGCGTGGCATTGCGCGCACACCTCGATCTCGCGGTCGGTGCGCTTCGGGTGCTGCGCACCGCGTTGCCCGTCGCGGGATCGATCCGCCACGCGACGCCGCGCCGCTCGCCGAACGTCACGGTCAGGCCGCGCGCGGATCGACCCCCTTTCTCCTTCGCCCACTCGCGATGGCGCGAGCCCGGCCCGTGGCACGCCTCGCACCCGACGCTGAGCTCCGACCAAGCCGTCTCGAACGAATCGGTCGCCGAGTCGTAGTTCTTGCGCACGTTGGTCGAGTGGCAGTCCGCGCACATGAAATTCCAGTTCTGCGACCGCTTCGTCCAGTGCAGCTCGTCGCGATGGTCCACCCGCTCGTCCGGGTAGAGGTGGAACCAGCGCTGCCCGCCCGCATCCTTCGGCCGGGCGTCCCACGCGATCGAGAGCGCCTGGATGCGTCCGTCGGGAAACTCGATCAGGTACTGCTGCAGTGGATGGACGCCGTATGTGTACTTGATCTCGAAGTCGGCCAGCTTCCCGTCGGGTCCGTCGGTGCGCACGAGAAATCTGCCGTCGCGCCGGAAGAACGTCGACTCGACACCGGCGTAGCGGAACCCGGCGCGATCGAAATCGCCGAGCATCGTGGCTTCGGTGGCGTGCTGCATCGCACGCTCGTGCTGCGAGCCGTGCCAGGCCCGATACGCTTCCGCATGGCACGACTTGCACTCGGCGCTGCCGATGAACTCGGCCTCGCGCGGCGCGGTGGCCGTTGCGGTCCGCGGCGGCTCCCGGAGAACGGCGATCAGCGCACCGACCACGAGCAGCGCGCCCGCGGTCAACGCGAGCCAGGCGACCTTCCGTGTTCGACGTGCGGGCGCTGCGGGCGGGCGCGCCGGCTCGGATGATCCCGCTTTCGGTGATAACGCTCTGCGTCGGCGCGCCAAGGAAATCTCTAGCGTGTCCTGCCCGGGCCGATTCTATCGGAAGGCGCGAAGGCCGCGCCCGCCGCACCGGCAGCCGCGGGGCCCGCCGCCGGCACGCGGCTCGAGAGCGCCACGCCGCACAGCACGAGCGCCGCGCCGATCACGTGGAAAGCGCCGAGCGTCTCGCCGAGAAAGGTGACCGCCAGCACCGCGCCGAAGAGCGGCATCAGGTGGATGAAGACGCCGGCGCGGCTCGCGCCGATCGCCGCGACGCCGCGTACCCACAGCGCGTGGGCGAGCGCGGACGAGAACACGGCGATGAATCCCACCGCCAGCCAGGCGCCGGTTCCGGCGGGCAGCGCGGCGCCCTGCCCCGCCTGCCAGGCGAACGCGGGCAGCATCCAGAGCGTACCGGCCGCCACCGACGCGGCGTGCAGCGCGAGCGGCGGCACTTCCGGCGGACGGCGCCGGAGGAGCACCGAGTACACCGCCCACAGGGTGACGCCCAGGAGCATCAACAGGTCGCCCGCGTTGAAGCGCAGCTCGAGCAGCGGCGCGAGCTCGCCGTGCAGGACGAGCACGGTCGCTCCCGCGAGCGAGGTGGCGAGGCCGGCGCACTGGCGGCGCGTCACGCGCTCGCCGAGTCCCGCCCACGCGACGACCACGATCGCGAGCGGCGCGAGCGACAGGAGCAGGATCGCGTTGAGCGCGGTGGTCATGGTGACCGCCACGTAGCAGAGGGTCTGGAACGCCGCGATGCCGGTCAGGCCGAGGAGCGCGACGAGCTTCCAGTGGCGCGCGAGCACCGCGCGGCACGCGAGCAGATCGTGCGCGGCGAACGGGAGCAGCACCGCGAGCGCGATCGCCCAGCGCAGGGTGTTGAGGGTCACCGGCGCGACGTCGTCGCGCACGGCGCGGCCGATCACGAAATTGCTCGACCAGAGGAGCGCAGTGAGCGCGAGCGCGGCGTAGATGGGCTCGATCGTGAGCCTGACGTTGCGGACTGCGATTTCCATCGGTGCCTCGCCGTCTGATTGCCGACGAGGCGGATTTCAGCGCCCGCGCGTCCCGGGGCGCATGAGGCGGCGGTCCCGGTTCCGGCCGACCCGTTGCGGCCTCCCGGCGCCCGGCCGTGGGACCCGCGTCCCGGGCCCGCCTACCCGCCGGCCCCGAGGCCGGCCTCGCGCGCCCTGACGATCGCCTGCGCGCGGCTCGAGACGCCGAGCTTGTCGAACACCGCGCTCACCTGGTTGCGCACCGTCTTGGCGCTGATGCCGAGCCGCACGGCGATCTCGTCGTTCGCGAGGCCGCGCGCGAGGAGCTCGAGCACCTGGCGCTCGCGCACGGTGAGTTCGGCGAACGGCGGCGAGGACCGGTTCTCGACCGGCGCCCGGTCCGCACCGAGGAACGCGTGCACCTCCTGCCAGAAACGCGCCCACGCAGGCTCGCTCTCGAGCAGGACGTGGTTCTTGCCGTCGAGCGGGACGAAGCGCGCGCCGGGGATCGTGCTCGCGATCAGGCGCCCCTCGTCGAACGGGATGCGCGCGTCCTCGCGCGAATGCAGGACGAGCGTGGGCACCGTCACGCGCGGCAGCAGCTCCACCACGTCGATGCCGCTCGTGAGCCCGATAATGCGCGCCGCGTTCTCGGGCGAGGCCGAGACGCGCTGCAGGTCGTCGAACCACCGGATCTGCTCGAGCGTGCCGTCCGGCAGGAACTGGCTGGTGAAATGCCGCCGGAACGCGGGGTTCTCGCGGCCCCAGCCCATGCGCACGAGCTCCCTCTCGAGCCGCGCTTCCTCGGCCTGCTCGGGCCCGCGGCGCGCGCGCCCGCGCGCGAAGCCGCCGCAGATGACAAGCCGGCTCACCCGTTCGGGATGGCGCACCGCGTAGGCGATCGCGATCGCGGCGCCCTGCGACATCCCGAAGAGCGCGAACCGGGCGAGGCCTGCCGCCGATGCCACCGCCTCGAGGTCCGCGACCCAGGCGTCGAACGAGAGCTCCGGCACTTCCCGGTCGGAGAGCCCGCACGCGCGCTCGTCGTAGCGAACGAGCGTGCGATCGCGCGCGAGCTCGGCGAGCCACGGCCGCCAGACGGGGCTGTCCCAGTCGAACTCGAGATGGCTCATCCAGTGCGCGGCGCGCACGAGCGGCGGCCCCGTCCCCACCGTCGCGTAGGCGATCCGCGCGCCGTCCGCTGCGGCGCAGAAGCGGATCTGCTGGACCTCGGGTGCGCTCATCACGCCGCGCTCGAGCGCTACCTCGTCGCCGGCAGCGGATGGCCCGGCATCAGCTCGTACGGATGCACCCACCCCGGCAGCGCGCTGATCTCGCCGGTCCAGCGGCCGATGTTCGGATATTCCGTCCAGCTCACCCCGAACTCGTCTGGCCAGTAGAGATAGCCGACGAGCGAGATGTCGGCGATCGTGGGCCGCTCGCCCACGGCGAAGCGGCTCTTCGCGAGGTGGGCGTCCAGCACGCCGAGCGCGCCCTTCATGCGACCGCGCAGGAACTCGGTCACCGGCGTCTCGCCGGTCTTTGCGAACTGCAGCATGAAGCGCAGCGTCGCGATGTACGAGGTGAGCTTGTGGTTGTCGAACAGGATCCAGCGCAGGATCTCGAGGCGCTCGCCCTCGCTCCCGCCGCCGAAGCGGCCCAAGCGTGCGGCGAGGTAGTGCAGGATCGCGCCGGACTGCGCGAGCCGGCGGCCGCCGTGCTCGAGCACCGGCACCTCGCCCATCTCGTTCACCGCCCGGTACTCCGGCGTGCGCGTCTCGCCGCCGAAGAAGTCGACGAACCGCGGCGCCCAGTCGGCGCCGCACAGCGCGAGCATCAGCGCGCTCTTGTAGGCGTTGCCGGATTGCGCGAAGCAGTAGAGGCGGTACTCGGCCACGGCGTCACCCTTCTGCCTTGCTCGGTTCGAACCAGCGTGGGCTCGCGAGCACGACCGAGGTCTCGACCTGCCGCGCCGGGATGCGCCAGTAGGTGGCGAGCAGGCGGTCCTTCTCGTCCGGCGCCAGCAGCCGGTAGCCGTGCTTCTCGTAGAAGCACACCGCCCAGGATGCCGCCGCCCAGGTGCCGATCAGGATCGGCTTGGCGGTCGCGCGCTCAAGGTGCGCGAGCAGCTCGCCGCCGATGCCCGCGCGGCGCCTGGCGGTGCGAACGTAGGCGTGGCGGATCAGGGCGACCGCGCCGCGGTCCTGGATGCCCATCACCCCCGCGAGCGCGCCGTCCTGCTCGAGCCCCCCAGAACTCGACGCCGTCGCCGATCTCCGCGGCGAGCGCCTCGCGGCTCATGTAGGGCTCGTGCCAGCGGTCGGCCGGAATCACCCCGCGGTAGGCCTGCGCCGCGTCGTCGATGATCGTCCACACCGCGTCGAAGTCCCCGGGACCGCACCGCCGGATCATGTGCTGCGCCCGCGCCATCCTCCCCGCCTTGCCATGCCCGCCATCGAGACCCCGCATTGTAAGATGCGCCGTCGATTCCGCTCACGAGGGGCCGCGTCATGGATGCGCCGACATTGCAGCCGCGGATCACGCACGAGGTCGCCAACCAGCCGCCGCCGTGCACCGGCGGCAACGCGTGGGCGAGCGACGCGGTCCTGCGGGCCGCGGTGGCACGCGAGGGCGGCGGTTGGATCGAGCCGCGCGCGCACGCGCTCGGCGAGCTCGTCGCCGACGAGCGCATGCAGAGGCTCGCCGCGCAGGCAAACCGGTACGCGCCCGAGCTTCGCACGCACGATCCCTCCGGCCGCCGGATCGACGCCGTCGAGTACCACCCGGCCTACCACGAGTTGATGGGGCTCGCGCTCGGCGCCGGGCTGCACTCGCTCGCGTGGACCGCGGCGCGCGAAGGCGCGTTCGTCGCGCGCGCCGCGCTGAACTACCTCTGGAACCAGGGCGAGAACGGCACCGCCTGCCCGGTCACCATGACCTTCGCCGCGGTGCACGTGCTGCGCAAGGAGCCCGCGCTCGCGCAGGCGTGGGAGGCGCGGCTCCTCGCCGAGGCATACGACCCGCGGCCGCTGCCGGTCGTCGAGAAGCGCGCGGCCACCGTCGGCATGGCGATGACCGAGAAGCAGGGCGGGTCGGACCTGCGCGCGAACGCGACGCGTGCGGAGAGCGCAGGCGGCGGTGCGTACCTGCTGACCGGGCACAAGTGGTTCTGCTCGGCGCCGATGTCGGACGGCTTTCTCACCCTCGCGCGCACCGAGGGCGGGCTCTCGTGCCTGCTCGTGCCGCGCTCGCTCGACGACGGCACGCGCAACCCGCTCCTCATCCAGCGCCTGAAGGACAAGCTCGGCAACCGCTCGAACGCCTCGGCCGAGATCGAGTACGACGGCACCTGGGCGCGCCGCGTCGGCGAGGAGGGGCGCGGCATCGCGACGATCATCGAGATGGCGCACCTCACGCGCTTCGACATCGTCGTCGCGAACGCCGGCATGATGCGCGCCGCGCTCGCCCAGGCGCTGCACCACTGCGCGCATCGCAGCGCGTTCGGCCGACGGCTCGCCGAGCAGCCACTGATGCGGAACGTGCTCGCCGACCTCGCCCTCGAGTGGGAGGCGGCGACGCTGCTCGCCTTCCGCCTCGCGCGCGCGTTCGACCGCCAGGCCGACGAGCGCGAGCGGCTGCTCGCGCGCATCGTCACGCCCGTCGCCAAGTACTGGGCCTGCAAGCGCATCAACGCGTTCGCGGTCGAGGCGATGGAGTGTCTCGGCGGCAGCGGCTACGTCGAGGAGAGCGCGCTCGCGCGGCTGTACCGCGAGGCGCCGGTGAACGGCATCTGGGAGGGCAGCGGCAACGTGATCTCGCTCGACGTGCTGCGCTCGATCGAAAAGGAGCCTGCGTGCTTGGATGCATTCTTCGACGAGCTCGCGGAGGCCGCCGCCGCCGAGCCGCGCCTCGCGCGACTTGCCGACGCGCTCAAGGCGGAGCTCGCCGAGGGCGGGACCCTCGAGGCCCGGGCGCGCCGCGTCGTCGAGGAAATGGCGGTCGCCATGCAGGCCGCGCTGATGGCGCGCCACGCCGCCCCCTGTCGCGGCCGACGCGTTCATCGCGACGCGGCTGGAGGGCGACTGGGGCGCCTGTTTCGGCACGCTCCCGGCGCGCATCGACTGCGGCTATCTGCTCGATCGCGCGCGGCTGCGGGCGTGAAGGAACCGTGATATCTGCGCTTGCCGCTCCGCCCGTTGCGGGCCGATGATGCGCAGCCCCGTCCGATCTTAGGAGAAGCCGATGCTCATGCGCTCGATACCGCTCGCAGCGTTGGTCGGGCTCGCCACAGTCTGCGCGTCGGCGGCCGCCCAGCCGGGTCCGATCACGACGCCGCAGGCCGGGGCGCTGGAAAACCGGGGCGCCGGCGGCCGTGCTCACCGGTCCCGCTCCGTGGTCAACCCGGCGCTCAATCCGCAGCCCGAAGTGCCGAGCGCCAAAGCCGGCGGCGGCATGGCGAATCCGGCGCTCAACCCGCAACCCGAGGTGCCGAGCGCGAAAGCCGGCGGCGGCATGGCGAATCCGGCGCTCAACCCGCAACCCGAGGTCCCGAGCGCGCGCGCTTTCGGTGGGGCACTGAATCCCGCGCTAAACCCGCAACCGGAGGTGCCGAGTCCGCACGGCGGCATGGCAGGCTCGAGCCTTCCGGCAGTCCAATCGCCGGTCGGCGCGCCGAGCCTCGGCGGCGGTGGCCTGCCGCCCCGCCCTGATCCCACCGTCGGTGGAGGCATGCGCGGGGCGCAGCCGGTCGCGCCGGCGGGCGTCCCGGGCGGCATGACCGTTCCGGGCGCGATCCCCGGCGCTTCGCCGGCGCTACGGCGTTGACGGTCTCGGCTACGGCCCGCCGACGTACGGCGTCGAGCCGCGCGGCCGGCGGCGCAGGAAGCGGATGTCGCCGTAGTAGCCGCTCGCCTCCTCGCCGGTATTGTCGGCGTCGGTCATGATTCCGACCGAGCGCACCGGCCCGGGCTCCTCGCCGAAGGCACGGCGATAGTCCTCGCCGACGTTGCGCACGTACTCGGGCCAGCGCCCGAGGTTCGCGCCGCCGCTCTCGACGACGATCATCTGGATGCGCGCGGTGTGCGCGCTCGCGATGACGGTCCCCTTCGGCAGCCGGTTCTCCCAGATGTACACGAGCGTCGCGAAGGGCAGCTCCTGGCGCGTGATCATGCGGAACTGGTCGAAGAGGATCCGGTCCTCGAACGAGAGCCGCGACTTGTCGCCATCGAAGGCGACGATCACGCGCACCGGCGAGTCCTCGGTCTGCCGGCGCGTGTTGTCGGCCGAGGGAATCAGCGCCGGCACCATCCAGCGCCAGTGCAGGAAGGGGTATTCGCGCAGGTCCACGTTCACCGGGTACACGAGCCCCGACGCGGAACCCTGCGCATAGGCGCTGACGACGGCGCGGCCGCCGTGATCGACGAGCCGGTACTCGGTCGGCCGCTTGAACCCGGCCACCTGCCACGCGCGCCAGCCGGTGGGAAGCGCCGCGCCCGGCCGCGCGGTCGAGAAGGCGCCGACCTGGGGCAGCTCGAGCGACGCGTCGGGCCGCTCCGGCGCGCGCACGGCGCAGCCGGCGAGCAACAGCACGAACGCAGCGATCAAGCAGCGCGCCACGACCCTCCCTCCCAGCGCGGACGGAAGCTTACCGCACGCGCGCCGGACGGGACGCGTCGCCCCCATCGGAACCCATTTTGACCCTGGTCAAACGCGGCCCGCGCCCGGGCTGGCATGGTGGCCACGAGAGCGGCGCGAGGGCATCGGTCCATGGACATCCGCGAGATCAGCCTGATCGGAGGCTTCGGCAAGGCGGGCGGGCGCGAGCCGGTCGCGCGGCTCGACATGCGCATGGGCGACGTGGTGAGCATCGTCGGTCCGACCGGCTCGGGCAAGACCATGCTGATCAACGACATCGCGCTCTTCGCCGACGCGAACACGCCGTCGCGCCGGCGCGTGCTGGTGAACGGCGCGCCGCCGCCGGCGATCTTCCAGGAGGATCCCTCGCACAACCCGATCGCGCTGATCACGCAGCACACGACGTTCCTCTCCGACCTGCCGGTGCGCGAGTTCCTGCGCATCCACGCGAAGATCCGGCGCGCCGCGCGGCAGGAATCGGTGGTGGAGGAGACGCTCGCGTTCGCGAACGAGCTCACCGGCGAGCCGATCATCGAGCGCTCGGCGATGACCGAGCTCTCCGGCGGCCAGACCCGCGCGCTGCTGGTCGCCGACGCGGTGGTGATCGGCAACTCGCCGATCATCCTGCTCGACGAGATCGAGAACGCCGGCATCGACCGGCTGCGCGCGCTCGAGCTGCTCAAGCGCTACCGCAAGATCTTCATCTTCGTCACGCACGACCTGCGGATCACGCTGCTGTCGGACTATCGGGTCGTGCTGCTCGGGGGCGCGATGCAGGCGATCGTCGCGCGCGCCGAGGAAGAACGCCGGGTCGCCGGCCGCATCGGGCTGCTCGACGGGATCATGGTGGACGTGCGCAACCGGCTGCGCGCGGGCGAGCGGCTCGCCGAGCGCGATCTCATCGGCGAGCTCGAGCAGGTGCTCGCGGCGCCCTCCGCCGAGGCCGTGCGATGAGAGCCGTCATCTGTGCCGGCCCGCCGACGAGCGGCAAGACCACCGTTCTGCGGCACGCGGCGCGCAAGCTCGCCGAGCGCGGCCGGCGGCTCGCCTACCTCAAGATCGACGTGCAGTACTGCGACGAAGACGAGCTGTTCGCCCGCGAGCTCGGCATCCCGGCGCGCAAGGTCTACTCGGGCGACCTCTGCCCCGACCACTGCAGCGTGCTGGTGCTCGGCGACGCGCTCGCCTGGGCCGCGCGCGAATCGGCCGAGTTCCTGCTGGTCGAGACCGCGGGCCTGTGCCTGCGCTGCGCGCCCTACATCGAAGGCGGGCTGGGCGTGATCGTGCTCGAGGCGACGAGCGGGATGAATCTGCCGCGCAAGATCGGAGCGATGCTCACGCTCGCCGACCTCGCGGTGGTGACCAAGATCGACCTCGTCTCGCAGGCCGAGAAGGAGGTGTTCCGCGCGAACCTGCTCGATGCGGCCGACATCCCGGTGATCGAGACCGACGCGCTGCACGGCATCAACCTCGAGCCGGTGGTGCGCCGGATCGAGGCCACGCCGGAGCTCGTGGAACCCTCGCGGCTGCGCGGCAGCCCGCCGATGTCGGTGTGCACGATCTGCGCCGGCAAGAAAGAGATCGGGTGGGAGCACCACTACGGCGTCGTGCGCGCGCTCGACTCCGATCTCTTCTACCGGGGCCAGTGACGGAGCGGCGTCGATGGACAAGACGATCGCGGAGGTCGCCGCGACGCTGCCCGGCAAGGACTGCGGGCAGTGCGGCTTCAGGACCTGCGCGGGCCTCGCCGAGCTCATCCTGCGCGCGCCGGACGCGCGGCGGCGCTGCGTGCACCTCGGCCCGGGCGCGGCGGCCGCGCTCCAGCCGGGCGCGGCCGCGCCCGAGGCGTGGCACGACATCCTCGGCCGCGAGTACGAGATGGTGCTCGAGCCCTTCCCCGAGGATCCCGGCCCGCGCGAGAACATCGTGCCGTTCAACCCCGCGCTCGCCGAGCGGCTGCGGTTGAAGCGCGGCGACGTCCTCCTCGGGCGTCCGGCGGGGGTCGGCTGCCCGGTCACTCACGTCGGGCGCCTGATGGACGACCCGGATGCCCTCTCGGGGGCGCTCGTGTGGTGCATCGTGGGACCGATCGCCGCCCGCGACGCGCACGCCGTCGAGATCGGCGGCTACCACATCATCGCGTACGAGGGCCTGGTGCGCGCGACGCGCGTCGCGCCACAGGTCGGCGGACGCTACTTCTTCAAGCCGGCGCTGTGCATGCTCCAGTCGCGCCACTCCGGCGTGGTGAGCTTCGCCGCGCACCGTGCCGAAGGCTGGCACGTACGCTTCGAGGGCATCACGATCGCCTGACCGGCGGGCGCGGCGGGATGCAGCCGGACCCGTAGACTCGCGCCGTGACCGAGCACGCCCGCAAGAAACCGGCGATCCAGTCGTCCCCGCGCGGGCGGGAATCCGGGATGCCCACGGGCGCGCTTCCCTGGATTCGCGCCTGCGCGGGAATGACGAGCCGGCGGAGGCCGCGAACGCGGACGCGCACGCGCGCAGCGCCGCGGAGGTGTGCGGGGCGCTCGGCACCGACCCGGAGCGCGGGCTCGCCGCGGCCGAGGCCGCGCGGCGGCTCGCGGCGATCGGGCCGAACGCGCTCGCGCCGGCCGCGCCGGTGCCAGCATGGCGGCGCCTGCTCGCCCAGTTCGAGAGCCCGCTCGTGCTGCTGCTCGTCGCCGCGGTGGCGATCTCGCTCGCGGTGTGGTTCCTGGAAGGCGCCGCGGGCACGCCGCACGAGTCGATCATGATCCTCGCGATCGTGCTCGCGAACGCCCTGCTCGGCTACGTGCAGGAGGCGCGCGCGGAGGCGGCGATCGCGGCGCTGCGCAGCATGGCCGCGCCCCAGGCGGTGGTGGTGCGCGACGGCGAGCCGCGCTCGATCGCGGCCGAGGAAGTCGTACCAGGCGACGTCATCGTGGTCGACGAAGGCGCCAGCATCCCGGCCGATGCGCGTCTGATCGAGTCGGTGTCGCTGCAGACCGTGGAGGCCGCGCTCACCGGCGAGTCGACGCCGCTCGCGAAGCTCACCGAGCCGGTGAGCGCGGAGGCGCACCTGGGCGACCGGGTCAACATGCTCTTCGCCGGCACGGCCGCCAGCTACGGGCACGGCCGCGCGGTCGTCACGGCCACCGGCATGCGCGCCGAGATCGGAAAGATCGCCGGTCTCCTGGCGGCGACGCACGACGAGCGCACGCCGCTGCAGGCCGAGCTCGCCTACGTCGGGCGGCTGCTCGGCGCGGCGGTGATCGCGATCGCGATCGTCGTCGGGGCGACGATCCTCGCGCTGCAGCCGCAGGTCACGGCCGCGGTCGTGGCGACCGTGCTCCTGTTCGCCATCTCGCTCGCGGTCGCGGCGGTGCCCGAGGGGCTCCCGGCGGTGACCACGGTGGCGCTCTCGCTCGGCATGCAGCGCATGGCCCGTCGCAACGTCATCGTGCGCCGTCTGGCGGCGGTCGAGACGCTCGGCTCGGCGACCGTCATCCTCTCGGACAAGACCGGCACGCTCACCAGGAACGAGATGACGGTGCGGGCGGTGGCGACCGCGAGCGGCCGCGCCGAGCTGACCGGCAGCGGCTACGCGCCCGAGGGCGAGCTGCTCTCCGACGGCGCGCCGCTCGCCGACGGGTCGCTGCGACGCGAGGTCGAGTGGGCGCTGGCGGCGGGGTTCCTGGCGAACAACGCCGAGCTCGTCGGGGAAGGCGACACCGCCCGCTCGGTACGCGGCGATCCCACCGAGGGCGCGCTCAAGGTGGCGGCGCTCAAGGCGGGGCTCTCGGCCGCGGCGCTGGAGGCGCGCTTCGAGCGCCGCGGCGAGGTGCCGTTCTCGGCCGAGCGCAAGCTCATGAGCACGGCGCACAGCGACGCCGATCGGCCCCGCACGCTGCTGCTCGTCAAGGGCGCACCGGACGTGCTGCTCGCGCGCTGCACGCACGAGCGCGCGGGCGACGAACGGCGCGCGCTGGACGACGCCCGGCGCTCCGCAATCCTCGAGACGGTGGAGGGCCTCGCGGACGAGGCGCTGCGCACGATCGGTGTCGCCTTCCGCACGATCGCGCCCGAAGCGGCAATGCGGCTCGACGAGTCGGCCGAGCGCGACCTCGAGTGGATCGGCGTCGCCGGAATGATCGACGCGCCGCGCCCGGAGGCGAGGAGCGCAGTGCAGGCGGCGCACGGCGCCGGCATACGGGTCGGGATGATCACCGGGGATCACCCGACCACCGGCGCCGCGATCGCGCGCGAGCTCGGCATCGCGCGCCGCGGCGAGCGCGCGATCACCGGCGCGGAGGTCGGGCGCATGAGCGACGCCGAGCTCGCCGAGCGCGTGCGCACGTGCACGGTGTACGCGCGGGTGAGCCCGGAGCACAAACTGCGCATCGTGAACGCGCTGCGCGCCCAGGGCGAGGTGGTCGCGATGACCGGCGACGGCGTGAACGACGCGCCGGCGCTGCGCGCGGCCGACATCGGCGTCGCGATGGGGCTCGGCGGGACCGACGTCGCGCGCGAGGCCTCCGACATGATCCTGACCGACGACAACTTCGCCTCGATCGTCGCGGCGATCGAGGAGGGCCGCTCGATCTACGCCAACATCCAGAAGTTCCTGCGCTACATGCTCTCGACGAACCTCGCCGAGGTGCTGGTCCTCTTCCTCGCCGTGGTGCTCGCGGCCGCGCTCGGCCTGGTCGCCGACGGCGGCGCAGCGCTCGTGCTGCCGCTGCTGCCGGCGATGATCCTCTGGATCAACCTGCTCACCGACGGGGCGCCGGCGCTCGCGCTCGGCGTCGACCCCGCCGATCCGGACGTGATGCGGCGTCCGCCGCGCGACCCGGGCAAGCGCGTCATCACGCGACGCATGTGGATCGGCGTCTCGGTGGCGGCCGCCGCGATCACCGCGGGCGCGCTCGGCGTGCTCGACGCCGCCTTGCCAGGCGGGCTGATCGAGGGCGACGGCGAAGTCGCCTACGCGCGCACGCTCGTGTTCACCACCCTCGTGCTGTCCCAGCTCTTCGAGGTGCACTGCATCCGCTCCGACGAGCGCAGCCTGGTCCACGGACTGTTCGCGAACCGCTGGCTCTGGCTCGCGGTCGCGCTCGCGCTCGCCCTGCAGGTGCTCGCAGTGGAGGTTCCGCTCTTGCAGAAGGCCTTCGGCGCGGTGCGGCTGACGGCGACCGACTGGCTGCTGTGCAGCGCGGCGGCGAGCCCGGTGCTCTTCGCGCGCGAGGCGCTGAAGGCCGTCTGGCGCGCCGCCGACCGGCGCGCCGCGGCGCGCGCGCTGCCCTGAGGCAATGCGGCGGAAGGTCGTCGTCCTGTTGCCGCCATCTGCGCGAAAGCGGGATCCAGCGGGCCTTCGCGAACGCGAGCGGTCTCGTTCCGCGCGACCGCGTCAACCCGTTCGAGGGCAGGTTGCGCGGGCGCGACCACCTTGCTGCGCACCGCCGCGGGGACGGCAGGCGCAGCCTGGTTACGGCGTACACTCTGCGCCCTCCGGCTTGCACCCCGACATGGGCGACACGCTGCCGTTTCTCGCCAAGGGCCTCGTGCTCGGCTTCTCGATCGCTGCGCCGGTCGGCCCGATCGGCGTGCTGTGCTTCCGCCGCGCGCTCGAGCGCGGGTTCTGGCCGGCGGTCGCCGGCGGGCTCGGCACCGCGGCCGCCGATGCCGCGTACGCCGCGGTGGCCGCGTTCGGCGTCACCGCCGTCTCGGCCGCCCTGCTCGGCCACCAGCGCGCGTTCGCCCTGGTGGGCGGCGGCACGCTCGTCTGGCTCGGCGCGCGCGCGCTCTTCTCGCGCGCGCCTGAGCGCGCGGCCGTTGCGCCCGCAGGCGGCGCGCGCGACGGCTACGCCGCGATGTTCGCGGCGACGTTCCTGCTGACGCTCGCGAATCCGGCCACGATCCTCTCGTTCGCCGCGGTCTTCGCCGGCCTCGGCCTCGCCGACGCCAGCGGCGGCGCCGCCGCCGCAGCGCTGCTCGTGCTCGGTGTCTTCGCCGGGTCGATGCTGTGGTGGATCCTGCTGTCGGGCGCTGTGAGCGCGCTGCGCCAGCGCACGCCGCGCGCCGCGCTCGGCTGGGCCAACCGCGTCTCGGGCGTCCTGCTCGGCGGTTTCGGGCTTTGGGTGCTGCGCGGTGGCTTCGGTCAGTGACAGCGACATGGGCGGCGAGGCGCTCGATTGGCACGACGCGACGCCGTATTCGCGCCGCTTCGGCGACGTGTACTTCGCGCGCGGCGCGGGGGCTCGGCGAGACGCGCCACGTCTTTCTCGCGGGAAACGGTCTTGCCGAGCGCTGGGCGCGGCTCGCGCTGGGCGCGCGCTTCGCGATCGGCGAAACGGGGTTCGGCACCGGGCTCAATTTCTGCGCGGCGTGGGCGCTGTGGGCAACCGCCGCGCCGCGCGACGCGATCCTGCATTACGTCAGCGTCGAGGCCTACCCGCTCGCGCGCACGGACCTCGCGCGCGCGCTCGGCGCCTGGCCGGAGCTCGCCGCGCAGTCCGGTGCGCTCCTCGCGCAGTACGGCGCGCTCGCGTCCGGCTGGCATCGCTTCGGCTTCGCCGACGCCCGCGTGCTGCTGACCCTCGGCGTGGGCGGCGCCGCGGAGCGGCTCGGCGAGCTCGCCGGGCGCTGCGACGCGTGGTTTCTCGACGGCTTCGCGCCGGCGCGCAACCCCGACATGTGGAGTGAGGCGGTGCTCGAGGCGGTCGCCGCGCACTCGTTCGCGGGCGCGACGTTCGCGACCTACACCGCCGCCGGGGCGGTGCGCCGCGGACTCGAAGCCGCCGGCTTCAGCGCGGAGAAGCGCGCCGGTTTCGGGCACAAGCGCGAGATGCTCGCCGGCGCGCTCGCGCGGCCGGCGCCGGCGCGCGCGCAGCGCACCGGCGGCCGCAGCGCGGTCGTCATCGGCGGCGGGCTCGCCGGCGCCGCGAGCGCGTGGAGCCTCGCCCAGCGCGGCTGGCAGGTCACGCTGCTCGAGCGGCACGCCGCGCTCGCGGAGGAGGCCTCGGGCAATCCGCAGGGCGTGCTCTACGCCCGCCTTGCCGCGCGGCCGTCCGCGCTCGGCGAGCTGGTGCTCTCGGGCTACCAGCACAGCATCCGCGTCCTGAACGCGATCCTGCCGCAGGGCGAGGAAACGTGGCGCGCGTGCGGCGTGCTGCAGCTCGCGCTCGACGCGAAGACCGCCGCGCGGCAGGACGCCGTGATCGCGACCGGGCTGCCCGCCGCGGTGGCGCGCCGCGTCGACCGCGCCGAGGCGAGCGCCCTCGCCGGCGTGCCGCTGCCCGCCGGCGGGCTCTTCTTTCCCGGCGCGGGCTGGGTGCACCCGCCGGCGCTCGTGCGCGCGCTCGCCGCGCACCCGCGAATCGAAGTGCGCACGGGCGTCGAGGCGCGCGCGCTCGAACGCGCGCCGGACGGCGAGTGGCGCGTGCTGGCCGACCGCGCGGTCGCCGCGCGCGCGCCGGTCGTGGTGCTCGCCGCCGCGGTCGAGGTCGCACGGTTCGCGCAGACGCGGGCGCTGCCGCTGCACGCGGTGCGCGGCCAGCTCACGCTTGTGCCGGCAACCGAGGCGAGCCGTGCGCTGGCCACCATCGTGTGCGGCGAGGCTTCGATCACGCCCGCGCGCGGCGGCGCGCACACGCTCGGCGCGACCTTCGTCCACGAGTTCCACGACCTCGCGGTGCGCGCCGCAGAGCACCGGTCGAACCTCGCCGACCTCGGCGCGATGGCGCCGGCGCTCGCGCAAGCGCTTTGCGCCGACGCCCTCGACCCCGAAACGCTCGCCGGCCGGGCGGCGGTGCGCTGCACGAGCCCCGACCGGCTGTGCGTCGTCGGGCCGGTGCCGGGCGAGGGCGGGCTGCACGTGAACACCGCGCACGGCTCGCGCGGCCTCATCGGCCCGCCGCTGTGCGCTGAGGTGCTCGCCGCACGCCTCGAGGAGGAGCCCGCACCGCTGTCGGCGCGCCTCGTCGCGGCGCTCGACCCGGGGCGGTTCCGGCACGGCGCATGAGCGCGGGCATAATCGATTTTTGCGATCGTTCCGAGCGCAACAATGCGCTGGACCGATAGGCGGTGCGCGCTTATCCTTGTGCCGTCATGCGTACCAGCCAAGAAACGGAGGCTCGAATGGCCAAGAAGTCGGCGCAATCGGCGGTTGCCGTACCCGCCATCGACATCGGCATCGGCGAGAAGGATCGCACGAAGATCGCCGCGGGGCTGTCCCGCGTGCTCGCCGATACCTACACGCTCTACCTCAAGACGCACAACTTCCACTGGAACGTCACCGGGCCGATGTTCAACACGCTGCACCTGATGTTCGAGCAGCAGTACAACGAGCTCGCGCTCGCGGTGGACGCGATCGCCGAGCGCATCCGCGCCCTCGGCCATCCGGCGCCCGGGTCGTACAAGGCCTATGCGAAGCTCTCCTCGATCGTGGAAGCCGATGACGTGCCCTCGGCCGAGGAGATGATCGCCGAACTCGTCAAGGGCAACGAGACCGTTGCGAAGACCGCGCGCTCGGTGTTCCCCGCCGCCGAAAAGGCGTCCGACGAGTCCACCGCCGACCTGCTGACCCAGCGCATGCAGGTGCACGAGAAGACCGCGTGGATGCTGCGAAGCATGCTGGAATAGCGGCCCCGCGCCCGCCCTCGCCGCGACGAGCGCGGTAGCGCGCGACCCCCGCGGCGCGCGGCACGGGCCGGCGTGCGCACGTCGGCGCAGCCCGGCGCGACGGCGCCGCCGCGCGCGTAATGCAGATCACGAATTTCTGCGCCGGACGTCCGCGCGCGCGCCGAATGACTTAGCGTGCGGGAGGGTCCGCCGCGCCGGCCTCTTGGCCGGCGCGCGGGTGCGCTACACTGTCGCGAGCGCGCGCGGCCGCACACAGGCGGGCGCCGCGGCGACAAAACGGAGGAGAGCCATGTCCGAGCCGGTGAAGTACATTCTCGACGAGTCCCGCATCCCCAAGACCTGGTACAACCTGCAGGCCGATCTGCCGAAACCGTTGCCGCCGGTGCTGCATCCGGGCACCGGAAAGCCGATCGGCCCGGACGATCTCGCGCCGCTCTTCCCGATGGCGCTGATCATGCAGGAGGTGACCGCCGAGCGCGAGATCGAGATCCCGGAGCCCGTGCGCGACGTGTACCGCCAGTGGCGTCCCTCGCCGCTCTACCGCGCCCGGCGGCTCGAAAAGGCGCTGCAGACACCGGCGAAGATCTACTACAAGTACGAGGGCGTGAGCCCTTCGGGCAGCCACAAGCCGAACACCGCCGTGCCGCAGGCGTTCTTCAACAAGGAGGCGGGCGTGAAGCGCCTCACCACCGAGACCGGCGCCGGCCAGTGGGGCTCCTCCCTCGCGTTCGCGGGCACGCTCTTCGGGCTCGAGGTGCAGGTCTTCATGGTACGCGTTTCGTACGACCAGAAGCCCTACCGGCGCGCGCTGATGGAGACCTATGGCGCGAAGTGCATCCCCTCGCCGTCGAACGAGACCCAGTCGGGCAAGGCGATTCTGGCGCAGCGCGCGGATCACCCCGGCTCGCTCGGGATCGCGATCTCGGAGGCGGTCGAGGTGGCGGCGCAGCGCGACGACACGAAGTACGCGCTCGGCTCGGTACTGAGCCACGTGCTCCTGCACCAGACGATCGTCGGACAGGAAGCGATCGCGCAGATGGAGATGGCAGGCGACTACCCGGACGTGCTGGTCGGCTGCACCGGCGGCGGCTCGAACTTCGCCGGGCTCGTCTTCCCGTTCCTCGGCGCGCAGCTGCGCGGCGGCAAGAAGGTGCGCGTCGTCGCGGTCGAGCCGGCCGCCTGCCCGAGCCTCACGCGCGGCAAGTACGCCTACGACTTCGGCGACACCGGGCACCTCACCCCGCTCGTCAAGATGCACACGCTCGGCTCGACCTTCACGCCGCCGGGGTTCCACGCGGGCGGGCTGCGCTACCACGGCATGGCGCCGCTCATCAGCCACATCAAGGAGCTCGGCCTGATCGAGGCGGTCGCCTACCATCAGATCAAGTGCTTCGATGCCGGCGTGATGTTCGCGCGCGCCGAGGGCATCCTGCCCGCGCCAGAGGCGAACCACGCGGTGAAGGGCGCGATCGACGAGGCGGTCAAGTGCCGCGAGGAAGGCAAGTCGCGCGTGATCCTGTTCAACCTGTGCGGCCACGGCCACTTCGACATGCAGGCGTACATGGACTACTTCGCCGGCAAGCTGACCGACCAGGAGTACGACGAGAAGGAACTCGCAATGGCGCTCGCCGGGCTGCCCTCGGTGAAGGAAGCCGCATAGGGGCGAGCGCCCGACTTCGGGGGATCGTACAAGGGGGGGCGCAAGCTCCCCTTGTTCGTTTCCCTCGATGGCGCTCGCCGGGCTGCCCTCGGTGAAGGAAGCCGCATAGGGGCGAGCGCCCGACTTCGGGGGATCGTACAAGGGGGGCGCAAGCTCCCTTGTTCGTTTCCCTCGATGGCGCTCGCCGGGCTGCCCTCGGTGAAGGAAGCCGCATAGGGGCGAGCGCCCGACTTCGGGGGGATCGTGCAAGGGGGGCGCAAGCTCCCCTTGTTCGTTTCCCTCGATGGCGCTCGCCGGGCTGCCCTCGGTGAAGGAAGCCGCGTAGGGGCGGGCGCCCGACTTCGGGGGATCGTACAAGGGGGGCGCACGCTCCGCGGTACGTTTCCTTCGATGGCGCGTGGGCGTCGCACGCCGTGGCGTCGCTTCGAGCGCTCGCGACGTCGCGCCGTGCCGGCACCGTGGTATCCTGCCGCGCCTTTCATTCGACAACTGCGGCACGCCGCCGGCGCGGCGGACACAAGAACGGGAACGAGGTCCTCCATGCGAATCGTGCTCTCGTGCATTCTCGCCCTCTGCGCGGTGCCGTTCGCCGACGCGCAGGTCGCCGGGAACTGCCGAATCCAGCCCGGCGCGGTGTGCGTCGCCGCCAGCCTGCGCGGCGCCAATTTGCCCAAGGCCGACCTGTCGCGCGCGGACCTCTCGCGCTCCGACCTGAGCGGCGCCGAGCTCGCCGAGGCGCGGCTCTATCGCGCACGGCTGCAGCGGGCGAACTTCCAGCGCGCCAACCTTGCGAAAGCGACGCTCGACCGCGCGAACCTGCGCGGCGCCAACCTGAGCGGCGCGACGCTCGCGGGCGCGAGCATCAGCGCCGCCGACCTGCAAGGCGCCAATCTCGGTGACGCCGAGCTCGGTGGCGCGAACCTTAATGGGACCAGCCTGCGCTATGCGCGCATGTCGTCGGCCAGCCTGCGCGGCGCCAGTCTCGAACGCGCGGACCTGGTGGGCGCCGATCTGCGTAACGCGGATCTGAGCGGCGCGGACCTGCGCGGCGCGCGCTTCGAGAAAGCGAATCTTTCGGGCGCCGATCTGCGCGGAGCGCAGCTGGAGAAGACGGCGTTTCGGGGCGCCAACGTGCGCGAGTGCAAGGGCTGCCCCGACCCGGGAACACGGTAGACCAGATGCGATCGGGTCCTCGACCTGCCGGGCGCGGGCCATCGACGGCGCGAATCGGCTGCGCGATCATGTGGGCCCTGGCCGTTTCGCCCGTAGCAGCAGCCAGCGAGGCGCCTCTCATCTGCTTCGGCAACGAGCCCTCCTGGCGCGTCGACCGTTCGCCGCCGGACACCGCGCGCGTCTCGTTCCTCGGCGAGGAAGCGACGTCGTACCGCGGTGCCGGAGTCCGCAACGAACCGCTGCGGGAAGAGATGTGGCGCGGCACGTCCGATGCGGGCAGCGTCCTGGTGCTTTTCCTGCGCGATGCCGCGTGCAGCGACAACATGTCCGACGTGACGCATCCGGTGATCGCGCGCGTGTCGCTCCCCGATGGAAGGTTTCTCGTCGGGTGCTGCCGGGTTCCATCGGCGGCTGGCCCCGCGGCGGCGGCGACGCCGATCGAGGGCACCTCGTGGCGCCTTGCGGGTCTCGCCGGACCCGACGCGGATGCCTTCTCCGGTTCGTCGCCCGCCGCGTTCGTGCGGTTCCAGGAGGGGCGGGTTTCGGGGTTCTCGGGCTGCAACAACTTCACGGGCTCCTACACGGTGGCGGGCGATCGCCTGACGCTCGGCCGGCTCGCCGGGACGATGATGGCCTGCCCCGATCCGGCGATGGCGCTCGAGCGCGCGTTTCACGCCGCGCTCGCGGGCACGGTCCGATATTCGGTTCGCGGCGAAGAGCTCACGCTGACTGGCGATTCCGGCGCCATGCTCAAGTTCACGCCGGAGCCGCCGCCCCGGCTCGAGGGCGCCGTCTGGGAGGTGACCGGCTTCAACAATGCGCGGCACGCCGTCGTGAGTCCGGCAGCGGGAAGCAGGATCACGCTCTCGTTCGCCGAGGGAACGGTCTCGGGCGACACCGGTTGCAACGCGTTTCGGGCGTCGTATCGCACCGACGGGAGCAGCATCCGATTCGGGCCCGCTGCAACGACGCGCAAGGCGTGCGCGGAGGCGCTGATGACCCAGGAGCGCGCATTCCTGGCCGCGCTCGAGTCCGCGCTCACTTGGCGGGTGGAGCGTGGTGTCCTCGACATGCATCGCGCGGACGGCGAACGCGCACTCACGGCCAGCATCAAGGAACGGCGCTGAGCGCGCAGCCGCGCGTGCGGGCTTGGCCCCGCCCGGAGACCGGGCGCGGGCGCTGACGGGCGCCCCGCCCTCATCTCGACTCTCCGAGAGAAACCGCTGCCAAAATCACGATCTTTCCGCGCTCGTGTGGATGCGCCCGCTCGGCGATCGCATGGCGGCGCCGCATCGCCGAGGCAGGCGAGTACCGGCTGTACGCCGTGACGGCCGAGGGCACGACCGCGCTGGCGCACAACTGGCCACGGCTCTGGCACGAAGGCAACTTCGCCGGCGCGTGGTCGGCCGCGATGGACCTCGTCACCTCGCTCGCCCTGATCGGCCTGCTCGTGACGGGGGCTGTCGCTCTGGGTGACTCGCCAGCGCAGGCGACGTGCCCGGCGCCCGGAACTGACCGCCCCGGCCTGAGGCGCCCGGCGCGCGCGCCACGCCGGCTGCCCCGGACGCGCGTTCCGGCCGGCGCCGCCCCGCGATGTGGAAAAGCGCACGCCCGGCGCGCGCGCCCGCACCACGTCGGCGCAGCCAGGACCCAAAATGCGGGGACTTGCCGGTCGCAGACCGCAAGATATTGTGGTAGCGCGGAGAACACGCGAAAGGAGGCGGGACCGCTGGTGGATCCGGGGCTGTTCGGCTGCATCGCGGCGCTCGTCTGGGTATTGCATCGGCACGCCTCGCTCGCCGCGATCAGCGTCGCGCCGCGGCGTGGACTCGGCAGCACCCACCAGCGGGTGCTCGGTGCGACGCGGATGGGCGTCGCCATGCTCGGCGGTGCGGTTTTCGTGGTGGCGGTGGCCGCGCTCGCCGGCGCCGCCCGGCCGGGGCTCGACGGCCCGATACTTTACCTTTCCGGTGTGTGTCTCGCGCTCGCCGTGCTCGTCGGGCTCGAGGCGGCGGTGTTCGATTTCCGGCGCCGCCACGCGCGGGCGGCGGCGCGCGAGGCGGCGCAGCGCAAACGCCCGCGCTCGGTGCGCACCATGATGCGCCTCGGGCTCGGGCCACGCAGCGAGCCGCTGCGCTAGTTGATGGAGGCTTGGATCGTCCCCGCGCAGGCGGGCATCCGCCGGACGCCGCTCGTGCTCGAACCCGGGTCCCCGCTCGCGCGGGAACGACGAGCTCACGTGCGCGGACGGCGAGATCTTTGGCAGGAAGCGCGAGCACGTTCGCAGCGATGGCGAGCCTCCCGGACGGCCCGGGGCCGCAGCGCGCCACGCCGCTATCCTGGGCGCGCATCAGCGGTTGCGGCGCACGGCATGGCGACGATTGAAGCGAAGACGCTGCGCATCGGCGCCGGCGCGGGCTTCCAGGGCGATCGCATCGATCCGGCGGTCGTGCTCGCGTCGCAGGGCGGTCTCGACTACATGGTGCTCGAGTGTCTCGCGGAGCGCACGATCGCGGCGGCCCAGTTGCGCAGGCTGCACGAGCCCGGCACCGGATTCGATCCCCTGCTCGAGGCGCGCATGGAGGCGCTGCTGCCGTTCGTCGCGCGGAGCGGCCTGCGCATCGTGACCAACATGGGCGCGGCGGACCCGCTCGGCGCGGCCAAGGTGACGATCGCGGTCGCGCGGCGGCTCGGGCTGCGCGTGAAGGTGGCCGCGGTGACCGGGGACGACGTGCTGCGCCTGGTCAAGCCGGGCATGACGGCGCTCGAGACCGGCCGGCCGCTGCGCGAGCACGGCAAGCTCGTCTGTGCGAACGCCTACCTCGGCGCCGAGGCGCTGCTGCCGGCGCTCGCGAGCGGCGCGAACGTCGTGATCACCGGCCGCGTGGCCGATCCGTCGCTCTTCGTCGCGCCGCTCGTGCACGAGTTCGGCTGGGCGCTCGACGACTGGGACCACCTCGCGCGCGGCACGGTCGTCGGACACCTGCTCGAGTGCGCGGGCCAGGTCACCGGCGGCTACTTCGCCGATCCCGGCGCAAAGGACGTGCCCGATCTCGCGCACCTCGGGTTTCCATTCGCCGACGTCGATACCGAGGGCTTCGGCACCATCAGCAAGGTGCCGGGCACCGGCGGCGCGGTGACGCTGCGCACGGTGAAGGAGCAGCTGCTCTACGAGGTGACCGACCCGACCGGCTACGTCACGCCGGACGTGACGGCCGACTTCCGCGGCGTGCGGCTCGCCGAGGTGGGACCCGACCGCGTGGCCGTCGGCGGCGCGACCGGGCGCGCGCGCACCGAGACGCTCAAGGCGAGCGTCGGCTATCTCGCCGGCTGGCGCGGCGAAGGCGAGATCACCTACGCCGGCGCGAACGCGCGCGCGCGCGCCGCGCTCGCGGCCGCGGTGCTGCGCGAGCGGTTGCACGAGGCGGTGCCGGAGCTCGAGCTCAGGATCGACCACATCGGCGTCGATTCGGCGCACCGCTCGAGCTTCGGCCATGCGTACGACCCCTACGAGGTGCGCCTGCGCGTTGCCGGAAGCGCCGACCGGCGCGCGATCGCCGAGCGCATCGGCTGGGAGGTGGAGGCGCTGCTCACCAACGGTCCCGCCGGCGGCGGCGGCGTGCGAAGATCGGTCGCCGAGCGCATCGGGATCGTCTCGACGCTCCTGCCGCGCGCGAAGGTCGCCGCGGAGGTCACGCTGCTCCAGAGCCGCTATGCCGCAAAAGCTCGCTGAGCTCGCGCACTGCCGCGCAGGCGACAAGGGCGACACGCTCACGCTGTCGCTCTGCGCTTTGCGCGCCGAGGACTATCCGCGCCTCGCCGCGCAGGTGACGCCAGCGCGCGTGCGCGCCCATCTCGCCGGAATCGTCAAAGGCGAAGTGCGACGTTACGAGCTGCCGGAGCTGCACGCGCTGCAGTTCGTGTGCGAGCAGGCGCTCGCGGGCGGCGTCACCGCGTCGCTCGCGCTCGACGCGCACGGCAAGACGCTCTCCTATGCGCTGCTCGAGCTGGAGCTGGACGACCGAGACTGACCTGGCGTGGGGTCAGCGCACCGCCAGCGCGCGCGGCAGCGACGCCCGCCGCGACCCACAGACCGGCTCCGGGCACGGATGCCGGTAGTAGCGCCAGTTGAGATAGACCGCGACGTCCTCGATCTCCGCGGCGGTCCAGGCACCGCCGAGGTTCGCGTTCCAGCGGCTCACCTGGGCGAGGACGCCGGCGAACGTCTGCGCCTTGCGCGTCTCGCGCCGGTGCACGCTCGTGTCGTGGCACTCGACGCAGCGCGTCTCGTACAGCACGCGGCCGCGGTCCGGATCGCCCGCGGCGGCAGGCGCCGACCAGCACCCGAGCGCGAGCGCCAGCGCCATGGAGGGCACGGCGAACGATCGGGTCATTCGCTCGCTCGGCGCTGCGATCTGCGGCCGGGGCTTGCCATGGCCCGATCATCGCGAGCCCGTGCCGGCGCGGGTTTGATCCAGGTCAACCGCCCGGTGCGGGCCGATCCTCGGGCCGGCGGGGTACCCGGGGGCCGGCCACACGAAGCTTTGCATCGAGGCGGCAACCCATCTAGAATAGCGGCGCAAGTACGAAAGCGGCGCCCGCTCCCGATCGGCCCACGAGGCCGCGCAACACCGGTCGAGCGGGCACGAGCCGCTGCCGCCGCAGGCCGGCGGACGCTTTTTCCCGACAGATGCTCAGGCACCGCGCGCATCGCGGAGCGCAGCGCGGCTGAAAGGCGGCACAACATGCACGACACGTCGTCCGAACCGCACCGGGCGGCGCTGCGGAGCGTTTCGCGCCCGCGGCGCGCACCGGTGCATCCCAGCGCTGAGCGCGGCTGAGGCGCGATCCGCCATGCCCGATTTCTCACGTTTCTACGCGCACAAGGGCAAGCCCCGGGGGCGATCGCGCCCGAGTCGCACTTCAACGATCCGATCGAGCACACCGAGGACGCGCCGCGGGCCTCGGCCGCCAGTGGGGCGATGCCTCGGAGGACGTCCAGGAGCACGCGATCGAGGCGCTCGTCGCGGCCTCCGCGCTCTTCGGGCTGGCGCAGCGCGAAGCCGCGCACGTCATCGCGATCGCCCGCGTCGCAAGCGGGTTCAACCCGGATTGCGCGGACGAGGCGAGCTCGCGCGCGGGTCTCGCGCAGTTCGACGATGCCGCCGCGGAGCGCCTCGAGCTCGCCGGCGAGAACCGCTTCGACCTGGAAGCGAATGCCGAAGCACTGGTGCGCGCGTACCTCGACGCGAAGAAGCAGGTGCAGCGGCGCGGCGTTGGCGGACGCGACCAGGAAGTCATGATCTACAAGATCATCCATGATGGCCCGGAGGGCGATCACGGCGGCCTCGAGATCTCGCGGCGCGAAGTGATGCCGCTCGTCGAGCAGGTGCACGCCGCGATGCGCGGCGGCCGCAGCGGCGGTGGCGGCACCGGCGGCGGTACGGGCGGCGGCGGCGGCCGCGGCGGCGGCCGGCCGCAGGGCGAAGCCGGGCCAGGTTTCGGCCACGGGCCGATGCGCTCGGGGACGTGGAGCACGCCGGGCGGCCAGCAGCAGCAGCCCGCATCGCGCCGGCCGCAGGGCGGCAGCAAGCGGCGCCGATCGGCGCGCGCGCGCGGCGGGCGCTAGCAATTCCACGCGCTCGCGCGGCGGTCCGCGCGCTGCGGCGCCAGCAGGTCGCCGGGCGCGGCGCGCGGTAGAATCGGGGCTCCGGCCGACGGAGTATCGCCATGCGGATCGAAGTCCACGTACACGGCAACATCCCCCTGCGACCCGGCGTCTCCATCGCGCAGATCGAGGCCGGCCTGCGGCCGTGGCTCGCCTACGTCGACGAGGAGTCGCTCGCCGACGTGCACAGCGTCTACGAGGACGAGCCGGGCGTCGTGTACGACCCCGCGCGGCGGCTGCTCGAGGTGTGCTGGACCGGCGATGTTGGGCGCAACTTCCGCGAGATCGTCGAGGAGGCGCTGCAGGGCCTGAACGCCTACACCGAGCGCGCCGCCGAGATCGAGGTCACCTACTACCATGACGACGGCACCGACGAGTACGGGATCGTGTTCGTCGGCCCTACGCCCGAGGCGATCCGCGAGGCGCAGCGCCAGCGCATGGTGGACGACGTCGCGCACCTGCTCACGCGCCATTTCGGCGACTCCGAGATCGGCGAGGTCGTGGCGCTCGTGAACCAGCTCTTCCAGCGCACCTGGGCCGAGCAGGGCACCGCCGTGCGGCCGAGCTCGGCGACCCAGGTGCAGCCGAGCGCGGCGCCGTCGAACCGCAAGCGGTTGCATTGATCGCGCTCTGAACGGTCATCCCCGCGACAGGTCCTCACCGCCGCGCGTCTTCATCGGGAGCGGGGACCCCGCGGGCCTCTGCCCGCTTGGTGCGATTCCCGCGTGCGCGGGAACGACGGTCCTCCGCGCGGGGCCTCTTTCGGCGAGAGGCGCGCCGCGAAGCCGCCCCGGATCAACCGGATTCGACCACACGGGTCAGGGCAGCACGCGCACGCCCGCGACGAGCTCGAGCGTGTAGGCGCGCCGCACATCGAACCCCGGCTCGACCAGGACGGCATCGCGCATGAACTCGAACGTGCGCCGCCAGCGCTCGTCGGTCATCGCCAGGATGCCCAGGCGCGCCGCGTCGCCGCCGGTGACGATGCCATACGCCTTCATCTTCGCGATGCCGAAGGCGATCAGCGCGTCCTCCATCTGCGGGTTGTCGCGCTTGACGAGCGCGTTGCCCGGCGCCGGTTCGGCGAGGTAGCTCTTCCAGCCTTCGGCGCTTGCCCGGATGAAACGGCGCACGGCGTCGCTCCGCGCGGCGAGCGTGCTTCGCGTGGCCACGATCGTCTGCGCATACGGCGGGTAGCCGAGATCGGCGAGCAGGAAGAGCGCGGGCTTGACCCCGCCCTTCTCGACCGAGTAGGGCTCCGAGGTCACGTAGCCCTGCTGCGCGGCGTGCCGGTCGGCGAGAAACGGCTGCACGCTGAACGAATAGGGGCGCAGCTGCGCGTCGGTGAAGCCGTAGCGCGCCTTGAGCCACGGCCAGAAGGTCGTGTGGCTCGCCGGGCTGATGTAGATCGGCCGGCCCTTGAGGTCGGCGAGCGTGCGCACGTCCGGATGCGCGATGATCACTGCCGGGTCCTTCTGGAACGTCGCCGCCAGGGTGACCACCGGCAGGCCCTGCCGCACCGCCTGCACGGTCTGGATGTCGTAGCCCATGAAGAGATCGGTCGCGCCGGCGACGAGCAGTTGCAGCCCGTTCACCTGCGGCCCGCCCATGCGGATCTCGACGTCGAGGCCGTGCGCGCGGTAGATGCCTCGCGCGAGCGCCTGGTAGAACCCGCCGTGCTCGGCCTGCGCGTACCAGTTGGTGGTGAAGACGAGCTTGTCGGGCGGCTGCGCCGCGGCGCTGCCGGCGCCTGTCATCGCGAGCATCGCAGCGATCAGCGCGCGCGCCAGGCGAGCGGCGCGTCGCGGTCTAGGAAAGCTCTGCGGAAGATCGTCATTGCCGCGGAAGCGGGAATCCGCGGCATGCGCGATCGATGGGTTGCCGGGTCCCCGCTCCCCGATTACCCCGTTCGGGGACAGGTTCCGCGGGGACGGCATGCGCCGAGGCTCGCCAGAAACGTTCATCGCCTCACTCCTCGCTCCCTCACCCCTCACTCTTGCTACTCCTCGCCCCGCGCGCTGACCATGCCTCGTGCCAGTTGCGCAGCACGGCGTTCGAGAGCCACACCATCGCCGCGAACAGCGCCACGCCGGCGAGCGTGAGCACGGCGAGCGCGGCAAAGAGGCGCGGACGTTGAGCTGCAGCCCGGCCTGCAGGATCTGGTACGCGAGCCCGGCGCCGGCGGCGCCGGTGCCGGCGACGAACTCGGCGACCACCGCGCCGATCAGCGCGAGCCCGCTCGAGATGCGCAGCCCGGCGAAGAAGTACGGCGCCGCGCTCGGCACGCGCAGCCGCCAAAGCACCTGCCACCGGCTCGCCTTGTACATGCGCATCAGGCTGAGCAGCCCCGGGTCGACGCTGCGCAGCCCGAGCGCGGTGTTCGAGATCACCGGGAAGACCGCGACGATCAGCGCGCACAGCACGAGCGCGAGCTGGGTGTCGCGCACCCAGATGATGATGAGCGGCGCCACTGCAACGATCGGCGTCACCTGCAGGATCACCGCGTACGGGAAGAGGCTCATCTCGATCCAGCGGCTCTGCGCGAACAGGAACGCGACGAGCGTCCCGGCGATCACCGCGAGCGCGAACGCGGCGAGGGTGATCTTCATCGTCACGAGGAGCGAGCGCGCGAGGAGCTCCCAGTCGGCCGCGAGCGTCTGCGCGACGACGAGCGGCGAGGGCACGATGTAGCGCGGCAGGTCGTAGACGACGACGAGCGCGTGCCACGCCGCCAGCACCAGGAGCGCCACGCCAAGCGGCGCGGCCACCCGCAGGATGCGTCCGCTCCTGCGCGCGGCGCTCATCCGGCCTCGGCCCCGGTCGCCGCGGCCAGCAGCCGCTGCAGCGCGCGCGCATGCGATGCGAACCGCTGCGAGACGCGGAAATCGTCGGTGCGCGGGTAGGGCTCGTCGATCGCGACCTCGCCCGCGATGCGGCCCGGCCGCGCCGACATCACCACCACGCGCTGCGACAGGTACACCGCCTCGTAGATGCTGTGGGTGACGAACACGACGGTCAGCCGCCGGCCGGCGCCGCGCTGCGCCCACAGGCCGAGCAGATCGGCATCGAGCCGTGCGCGGGTGATCTCGTCGAGCGCGCCGAAGGGCTCGTCCATCAGCAGCAGGTCCGGCTCGGTCACCAGGGCGCGCGCGAGCGAGGCGCGCATCTGCATGCCGCCGGAGAGCACGCGCGGGTAGCTCGCCTCGCACCCGGCCAGGCCGACGCGCATGAGCGTATCGCGCGCCGCCCGCTCGGCCGCGCCGCGCCCGACGCCGGCAAGGTCGAGCGGCAGGCGCACGTTGGAGGCGACGCGCAGCCAGGGCATGAGCGTCGCGCTCTGGAAGACCATCGCGAGGCGGTGGCCGGCAGCGCCGATCCGCTCCGCGCCTTCGCCCCACCAGCGCACCGCGCCGCGCGAGGGCGGCTGGAGCGCGGCGGCGATGCCGAGCAGCGTGCTCTTGCCGCAGCCGGAGGGGCCGAGCAGCGTGACGAACTCGCCCTCGGCCACCGCGAGGCTGACCGCATCGAGCGCGCGCGTGCCGTTCGGGTAGGTGCGGGTGACGCGGTCGAGCTCGACGACCGTTCGGAGTCCGGTTCCGGGTGGGCTCATCCGCGACAGACGACAGCGCTAGCCGCAAAGACGCAGAGGGCGCGGAGATTCGCGTGATTGCTCGCGCACTCGCTTCTCCGTCTGCGGGCACACGAGCACGCCGTAGCGCCGTATTCCTCTGCGTACTCTGCGCCTCCGCGGCAACGCCGGCTCGCTCATCCGACCGTGACGCGCGCCGCCTTGCGCTTGCCCACCTGCAGCACCGCGGTCGTGCCGGCAGGCAGCCGCAGGTTGCGGTCGCTCACGCGCGCGCCGTCGAGCTTCACGCCGCCCTGCTCGATCATCCGCAGCGCCTCGGAGGTGCTCGCGGTGAGCCCGGCCGCCTTGAGCACCTGGGTGAGGAGCTGCGGCTCGCCGCCGCCCGCCACGCGCACTTCCGGGAGGTCGGCCGGCAGCTCGTGCCGCCGGAAGCGCGCCTCGAACTCGGCGTGCGCCGCCTCGGCCGCCGCACGGCCGTGGAACCGCTCGACGATCTCCTTCGCGAACAGCACCTTGACCTCGCGCGGGTTGCGCCCGGCATCGACCTCGGCGCGCCAGGCACGCACCGCGTCGAGCGACCGGAAGGACAGCAGCTCGACGTAGCGCCACATCAGCGGATCGGAGATCGACATCAGCTTGCCGAAGATCTCGTTCGGCGGCTCGGTGATGCCGACGTAGTTGCCGAGCGACTTCGACATCTTCTCCACGCCGGCGGTGCCCTCGAGCAGCGGCATCGTCAGGACGACTTGCGGCTCCTGGCCGTGCTCGCGCTGCAGCTCGCGGCCGACGAGCAGGTTGAACTTCTGGTCGGTGCCGCCGAGCTCGACGTCGGCACGCATCATGACCGAGTCGTAGCCTTGCGCGAGCGGGTACAGGAACTCGTGGATCGCGATCGGCTGGTTCGACTTGAAGCGTTTGGCGAAGTCGTCGCGCTCGAGCATCCGCGCGACGGTGTACTTGGCGGCGAGCCGGATCATCCGGCCGCGCCCAGCGCGTTGCCCCAGGTCGAGTTGAACAGGATCTCGGTCTTGTGCGGATCGAGGATCTTGAATACCTGCGTTTTGTAGGTTTCGGCGTTGGCGGCGATTCGCTCCGGCGAGAGCGGCGGCCGGGTGGCGTTGCGCCCGGTCGGGTCGCCGATCATGCCGGTGAAGTCGCCGATCAGGAACATGACGTGGTGTCCCAGGTCCTGGAACTGGCGCATCTTGTTGATGAGCACCGTGTGCCCGAGGTGCAGGTCGGGCGCGGTCGGATCGAATCCCGCCTTGACGCGAAGCGGCGTCCCGCGGAGGAGCTTCGCGACGAGCTCGGACTCGACGAGCAGCTCGTCACAGCCGCGCTTAATTACTTCAAGTTGATGCGCCAAGTCGCTCATTCGAATGTGAATTTCTTCTTGGATTGCGGCGAAAGCTTTGCTACACTGGTCGCAGCTGCAGCAAAAACATGCAGAAAAACAAGGCGTTGATTCTAGCGCACAACCCGGCGCGGCGCGCACGGCGCCGGCGCCGGGCCGCGATTCTGCTCGCCGGCTTCTCGCTGTTCGGCATGGTGGCCGCCTTCGGCACCGCTCCGGAGTCCGCGACCGCAACGGTCGAGCGCGCCCTGGTCGTCGAGCCGCTCGTCGTCGCGCCCCTTCAGCTGCCCGCCGACCAGGCGCACGTTTTCTGGCACGAAGACCGGCTCGCGCGCGGCGACACGCTCGCCGCCCTGCTCGGACGGCTCGGCGTCGATCCCGCGGTCGCCGCCCGCCTGGTGCGCGAGAACGGCGGCGAGAAGCCGTTCCGGATGCTGCGCCCGGGCATGACCGTGCGCGCGCTCACCGCCGACCACGGCGATCTGCTCAGCCTGCGGTTCATGGCCGGACAGGACACGGTGCTCCGGGTTCGACCGGGCCGCCGACGGCTTCACCACGGTCGAGGAGCCGGCGGACTTCTCGCGCTCGGTCCACGTGAAGTCGGGCGAGATCCGCTCGTCGCTCTTTGCGACCGCGGACGAGATCGGCCTTCCGGACGGGGTGGCGGTGCAGCTCGCCGACATCTTCGGCGGCGACATCGACTTCCACCGCGACCTGCGCAAGGGCGACCGCTTCACGGTGATCTACGAGACGCTCCACCACCAGGGTCGGCCGCTCAGATCGGGGCGCATCCTCGCCGCCGAGTTCGTGAACGACGGCCGCGCGTTGCGCGCGATCTGGTTCGGCGAGGACGCGGGCTCCGGCAGCTACTACGCGCCGGACGGCAAGAGCCTGCGCAAGGCCTTCCTGCGCTCGCCGCTCGAGTTCTCGCGCGTGACCTCCGGCTTCAAGATGCGCTTCCATCCGCTGCTGAAGACGTGGCGCGCGCACAAGGGCGTGGACTATGGCGCGCCGACCGGCACCCGCGTGCGCGCGACCGGCGACGCGGTCGTGGAATCGGCCGGGTGGATCAACGGCTACGGCAACGTCGTCACGCTGCGCCACGGCGGCGGCATCACGACGCTCTACGCGCATCTCTCGCGCATCGGCGACGGGATCCGCAGGGGCGCACGCGTGGGACAGGGCGACGTGATCGGATACGTGGGCGCGACCGGCTGGGCGACCGGCCCCCACCTCCACTACGAGTTCCGCGTCGGCAACCAGCATCGCAATCCGCTCACGATCGTGTTTCCCTCGGCCGATCCGGTGCCGGCGGCGCGGATGGCTGCGTTCCGCGCGGCGACCGAGCCGCTCGTCGCGCAGCTCGACCGGCTCCAGGGCACCGCGGTCGCGCTGCTCGAGTAGTCTCCGGAGCGGCTGCCCGCCGTGCCTGAGCTGTACGCGGGGCTCATGTCGGGCACGAGCCTGGACGGCGTCGACGCGGTCCTGATCGACTTCCGGCAGGCGCCCTGGCGACCGCTCGCGACGCACTCGGCCGCCTATTCGCCGGCGCTGCGTGCCGAGGCGCTCGCCCTCAACGCGGCCGGCGCAAACGAGCTCGACCGCGCCGCGCGCTTCGCCAACGCACACTCCGAGCACTGCGCCCAGGCCGTGCATGCGCTGCTCGCCGCGGCGCGCGTCGACGCGGCGTCGGTGAGCGCGATCGGTTGCCACGGCCAGACGGTCAGGCATCGCCCGGATCTGGGATACACCCTCCAGCTCGCGAACGGCGCAGCACTCGCCGAGCGCACCGGGATCCAGGTGGTGTGCGACTTTCGCAGCCGCGACGTCGCCGCCGGCGGACAGGGCGCGCCGCTCGTGCCCGCGTTTCACGCCGCGTGCTTCGGCGCGGCCGGCGCGCACCGCGTCGTCGTGAACCTCGGCGGGATCGCCAACCTCACCGATCTGCCGCGCGCGGGAGCCGTGCGCGGCTTCGACACCGGGCCGGCGAACGTGCTGCTCGACGTGTGGGCGGAAACGCATCTCGGCGCGCCGTTCGATCGCGACGGCGCCTGGGCGGCGGGCGGACGCGTCGTCGAACCGCTCCTCGCGCAGATGCTCGCCGAGCCGTACTTCTCGGCGCCGCCGCCGAAGAGCACCGGGCGCGAGCGCTTCAACGCCGCCTGGCTCGCGCGGCACGCGCCCGAGCGCTTCGCGCCGGCCGACGTGCAGGCCACGCTCGCCGAGCTTACCGCGGCGAGCGTCGCAGCGGCGATCGAGCGCCATTGCGCCGGCGCCGGCGAGGTGCTGCTGTGCGGCGGCGGCGCGCACAACGTGGATCTCGTGCGGCGCCTCGGGGCACGGCTCGCGGGCCGGACGGTCGCCGACACCGGCACCGCCGGGCTCGCGCCGCAGTGGGTCGAGGCATCGGCGTTTGCGTGGCTCGCCCGCGAGGCGCTCGCCGGGCGGCCGGGGAACGTCCCAGCGGTCACCGGCGCGCGCGGCCCGCGCGTGCTCGGCGCGATCTATCCGGCCTGAGCCGCGCACCGCGACCACCCCGCCGGGCTTCGCCCGGCACCCCTCCTTGGGAAGGAGGGGACACCAACCCTTCTAGATCCCCCGAGTCAGGCGACGAGCAGCTTACGCCGTGAACGACGACCCGCACCCGCAGGTGCTCGTCGCATTGGGGTTCTTGATCACGAACTGCGCGCCCTCGATGCTCTCCTGGTAGTCGATCTCGGCGCCGACCAGGTACTGGTAGCTCATCGGGTCGACCAGCAGCGTCACGCCGCCCTTCTCCATCACGGTGTCGTCCTCGTTCGTCACCTCGTCGAACGTGAACCCGTACTGGAAACCGGAGCAGCCGCCGCCGGTCACGAACACGCGCAGCTTCAGCTCGGCGTTGCCCTCCTCGTCGATCAGCTGCTTCACCTTGGTCGCGGCGCTGTCGGTGAAGACGATCGGGGAGGGCATCTCGGTCACTGCGTTCATTTCATGGCTCCTGAGCCGCGTCGCTGGCTTCATGCATTGATCGATGTGACCGCGGAGCGCGGCCGACGTTCACCCGCTATTCTTGCCGCGCGCGGCCGCCCGGTCAATGTCGGACGCCCGTCCCGCCGCGAAAATCGGCGCTCAGTTCCCCCTTGGCGAGCTTCAGTTCGACGGCCTTGCCCTCCGCGGCCGCGTCGCCGTGCACCAGGCGGCCCTCGACCACCGCGCCGAGGTGAATTTCCAGGCTGGTGTAGTGGATATCGCCCTTGATCCGCGAGCGCGGCTGAAGCTCGAGGAACTCGCTCACGTGCACCGGTCCCTCGATCGTGCCGTTCACGACCATGTGCGTGACGCGCACTTCTCCCTCGACACGCGCTTGCTCGCTCACCACCACCGTGCTCGGCTGCCCGGCCGCGGCGACGACGTTGCCCTTGACCTCCCCGTCGATGCGCAGACCGCCGCCGAAGATCACGTTGCCTTCGATCCGGGTGCCGGCGCCGATCAGGCTGTCGATCCGGCTCTGCGGCTTGGAGGGCTTGCTTCCGAACATGGGGACCTCCCAATGTGCTGGCGACGAATGCCATGGGGCGCGGGCGTCGCGCCTACGACAGGTTGAAGCTCTGCGTCGCGCGCGGCTGCTCGGAGCCCTTCTCGAGCAACCGCACCTGGACCGACCGGACCTTGTCGGCCGGATCGACGCGGAACACGCCTTCGGCCCGGTGGAACCGCGTGAAGCTGATCTGGTGCGCCGACCCCTGCTCGGCCGCTTCGTCCGGAACGACCAGAATAGCATCCTTGCCTGCGCGCCGCAGATTGACGATGAACTGCAGCCGGCCGTCGAACGCGCGCGGCCGCGCGCCGCCCTGCATGACGAGCACGCGGTAGCGGTACTCGCCCGGCAGCACGCCGCTCTCGACCTTGAACCGGGCGACCCGGACGCGCTCGTCCGCCTGCGCGCTCGCCGACAGGTTCTCCGAAGAACGCGATGTCCTCCTTCAGCCGCGCGTTGTCGGCCTCGAGCTGCTTCAGTTGGCGCGCGAGATCGCGCTGCGCCGCCTGCTCGATCTTCAGGCGCGCATCGCTCGAATCGGCGACGGCGCGCAGCTTGGGAACCTCGGACTCGAGCTCCGCCACACGCTTGCGCAGCGTGCCGAGCTCGCTCTGGAGCGTGCGCGCGTCGAACCCGGCAAAGCGCCGGCCGGCGTCGTACATGAAGAACGCGAGCACCGCCGAGATCGACAGCGCCGCGACGATGCGCAGCGCCCGCCAGTACCACGGCACGTGGGGATTGACGGCGAGCCGCGGCGCGGCGATGCCGAAGCGGTTCCTGAGCCGTCGCAGCGCCTTGCGCATCCGGCCCCGTCAAGGCAGCACCGGCAGCTGCGCGAGGCCGGTCCGCTCGTCGATGCCGAACATGATGTTCATGTTCTGCACGGCCTGTCCCGCCGCGCCCTTCACCAGGTTGTCGATCACCGAGAGGATCACCAGCGTGTCGCCGCCGTGCGGCCGGTGCACCGCGATCCGGCACAGGTTCGCCGCGCGCACCGAGCGCGTGTCGGGATGGCGCCCGGGCGGCAGCACGTCGACGAACGGCTCGTCGCGGAAGCGCGCCTCGTACAGCGCCTGGAAGTCGGCCTCGCGCGTGATGCGGGCGTAGAGCGTCGCGTGGATGCCCCGGATCATCGGCGTGAGATGCGGCACGAACGTCACGCCGACCGCGCGTCCGGCGGCCTGTGCGAGCCCCTGGCAGATCTCGGGCCAGTGCCGGTGCCCCGGCACGCCGTAGGCGGCGAAGTTGTCGGAGGCCTCGGAGAACAGGATGTGGGTCTCGGCCTTGCGGCCCGCTCCGCTCACGCCCGACTTCGCGTCTGCGATCAGATGGTCGAGGTCGACGACCCCGTGCTCGACGAGCGGCAGGAACCCCAGCTGCACGCTGGTGGGATAGCAGCCGGGGTTCGCGACCACGCGCGCCGCGCGGATCGCGGCGCGGTTCATCTCGGGCAGCCCGTACACCGCCTCGGCGACGAGCTCGGGCGCCGCGTGCTCCTGCTTGTACCACTTCTCCCACTGCGCGACGTCGCGCAGGCGGAAGTCGGCCGCGAGGTCGACGATGCGCACGCCGCGCTCGACGAGCGCGCGCGCCTCGCCCATCGCCACGCCGTTCGGCGTGGCGAAGAACACCACGTCGCACGCCTCGAGCGGCGCCGCGGCCGGATCGCTGTAGGCGAGACCGACCGCGCCGCGCAGGCTCGGGAAGAGGTCGGCGACCGGCACGCCCGCCTCCTTGCGCGAGGTGATCGCCGCGAGCTCCGCGTCGGGGTGCTGCGCCAGCAGGCGCAGCAGCTCGACGCCGGTGTAGCCCGTCCCGCCCACGATGCCGACCTTGATCTTCGCGCGCTTCATCGCGCCTTCCATCGCTCCCGTCGTTCCGGCGCTGTCGCCGCGCGGCGACAACCCCGCCCCAGACAACAAGGCCGCCTCGCGGGCGGCCTGTCGTGCGCGTCATCGCTGCGTCGTCATCGCTTCGAGAATTGCGGCCGCCGGCGCGCCTTGTGCAGACCCACCTTCTTTCGCTCCACCTCGCGCGCGTCGCGCGTGACGAGCCCCGCCTTCGACAGCGCGGGCTTGAGCGCCGCGTCGTACTCGATGAGCGCGCGGGTGATGCCGTGACGCACCGCGCCCGCCTGCCCCGATTCGCCGCCGCCGTCCACGTTGACCTTGATGTCGAACGCGGTCAGGTTGTTCGTCAGCGCGAGCGGCTGGCGCACGATCATGCGCCCGGTCTCGCGGCCGAAGTACTCGTCGACCGGCTTGTCGTTGACGGTGAAAGCGCCGCGGCCGGGCTTGATGAACACCCGCGCCACCGCGCTCTTGCGGCGGCCGGTGCCGTAGTAGTAGTCGCCGATCATCTACCTAATCTCCAGAGCCTTGGGCTGCTGCGCGGCATGCGGGTGCGCGTCGCCCGCATACACCTTGAGCTTGCGGAACATCGCCGAGCCGAGCGGCCCCTTGGGCAGCATGCCCTTCACGGCGATCTCGAGCACGCGGCCGGGATGGCGCGCGTGCAGCTTCGCGTACTGCGTCGACCGCAGCTCGCCGGGCTTGCCGAGATGGCGGTAATAGATCTTCTGCGTCGGCTTGGCGCCGGTCACGCGCAGCCTCGCCGCGTTGACGACCACGATGTAGTCGCCGGTGTCGACGTGCGGCGTGAACACGGGCTTGTGCTTGCCGCGCAGCCTGAGCGCGATCTGCGAGGCGAGGCGACCGAGCACCTTGTCGGCGGCGTCGACGACGTACCAGTCGTGGCGCGTCTCGCTCGGCTTGGCGGAGAACGTCTTCATTCTGAGCTTCGGTTCGAGTACGGTCCGGGTTCGAGCCGCGTGCGCCGCACGCGGCCAAGAGAAAGCGTGGGATTGTATTCGCGCGCGCGAGCCCCTGTCAAATCAGGCGCTTGTGATCACGTGCGCACGGCCGGCGCACCCAAAAAAAACGCAGCCTGTGCGGCTGCGCTGAATCCACCAAAGGAGGAGGGTGGAGGAGACTGAACCTTGATCGCTGTGCTGCGGTGCGCCTGCTCTTTCCGGCTTGCGCGGGCTACAGGCGCAGTATGCGCGTCAGCATACTGCGGTGCAAGCGATTTTGGTGCGATGCAGTATCCTTCGATCCATCTATGCATAAATGTCCTTAATGGGCCTCATGTCCCTAATTGGTTGAGGGAAATGTGATCGGCGGAAGCCGGCTGCAGGCTCGGTCGCAACCGCAATCATGGCTCTGCAGTGGGTGCCTATTGCACGGCACAACGGGCGCTAGGCACGCCACGCGCTAGAATGCACCCCACCCCGGACCGAGGGAGTTCAGCCATGGATTGCACTGTTCGATGGAGCGGCCCCGATGGCGGCATGAGCTTCGTCGCCGAAACCGGCAGCGGACACGCGTTCGTCATGGACGGCGCGCCGGAAGGCGGCGGGCGCAATCTCGGGCCGCGGCCGATGGAAACGGTGCTCGCGGGCACCGGCGCGTGCACCGCGTACGACGTCGTGCTGATCCTCAAGAGGAGCCGACAGGACGTGCGCGGCTGCGAGGTGCGCGTCAGCGCGGACCGCGCGGCGACCGATCCGAAGGTGTTCACCCGGATCCACATGCACTTCGTCGTGCGGGGCCGCGGCCTCAAGCCCGAAGCGGTCGCCCGCGCCACCAAACTCTCCCACGAGAAGTACTGCTCCGCCTCGGCCATGCTCGGCAAGACTGCCGAGATGACCCTCGACTACGAGATCGCCGAGGACTGAGGCCGCCTGTTCGGCCATCCTGACGCTCGCGCCCCACTTGTTTTAGCTTCGGTCAAGGTTTTTCGACTGACTGTTGCTTTCTTGCAACGGACGCCCCTTAACTCCTTGTATCGTCGTTGTAAAGAAATGAGAGCGCTCCCTATACTCATCGGGTGCCGAGACGCGTGGGGGCGCTTAGCCCGGCCGCTCGGAATCCCAAGACGGAGAGACCCAGGTGAGAACAAAGACGATCCAAAGGAGGCTCGCCGCGGCCGCAGTCGGCGCCCTGTTCGCCTCGACCGGTGCCACCGCGCTTGCCAGCGGCTTTCAGATCCAGGAGCAGGGCGCGAGCGGCCTCGGCGTCGCCTACTCGGGCCAGGCGGCCGCGGTACACGACGCGAGCACCGTGTTCTGGAACCCCGCCGGCATGTCGCTCCTGCCCGGCAAGCAGGGCGTGGCGGCGCTGCACTACATCATTCCGGACACGAAGTTCAGCGATAGCGGCTCCCTGCTCACCCCGCTCGGTCTCGGCAACGGCGGCAACGGCGGCGAGAGCGCGCTGGTCCCCGCAGTTTACGGCACGTGGATGATCAACCCGCAGTGGTCGGTCGGGTTGGCCGTGAACGCTCCGTTCGGGCTCGCAACCGAGTGGGATCAACCCTGGGTCGGGCACCTCCACGCGATCCGGTCCGAGATCACGACGCTCAACATCAACCCGACGGTCTCGTTCAAGGTCAACAACATGCTGTCGCTCGGCGCTGGGTTGAGCTATCAGCGCCTGGAGGCCGAGTTGACCAACGCCGCAAACGCAGCGGGCACCATCGTCGGAAAGGTGGACGGCGACGACTGGGCTTGGGGCTGGAACATCGGCGCACTCATCGCCGTCACGCCGGCGACGCGCATCGGCCTCACCTACCGCTCGTCGATCAAATACACGGTCGAGGGCGACCTCACCTTCAACAGCCCGGCGCTCGCAGCCCTGCAATCCTCGGTCGAGGCCGACGTGAAGCTGCCGCAGGTGTTCGGGATCAGCGTGTCGCACCAGTTCACCCCCGCAGACCCGCGTCCTGGCCGACTGGACGTGGACCGGCTGGGATTCGATCCAGAGCCTCGACATCCGGCGCACGAGCGGCCCGCTCACCGGACAGCTCGCTACCCAGACCTCGCTCAATTTCGACAACAGCTGGCGCGCGGGCTTCGGCGTCGAGCACCAGCTGAACCAGCCGTGGCTGCTGCGCGCCGGAGTGGCCTACGACACCACGCCGGTGCAGGACGCCTTCCGCACGCCGCGGCTGCCGGACGACGACCGCTGGTGGCTCTCGGTGGGCGCGCGCTTCGTGCCGACCCCGACCTCCAACTGGTGGCTCGACTTCGGCTACACGCACATCTTCGTGAGCGACGCGTCGAGCAGCCTGCCGCCGACCGGCGCACCCGCGACCGAAGTCGCGCGCGGTGCGCTGCGCGGCACCTACAAGGCGAGCGTCGACATCCTCGCGGCGCAGGTCGGCTTCAGGTTCTAAGGCGCTGTTTGGGCGCGAGGGGCCGTCTCCCCTCGCGCGCCAGCATCCTGGGCAATCCGCCGCAGCGGGGCGTTTTGCCCGCCATCGAGTCAAGGCTGGCGCCGGACACCCCGGCGATCAGGGGGGCAGGAAGGGCGCGGCGCGAGCCGCGCCCTTTTATTTCGCGGCGCCGCGCCGGGACACGGGCGCAACCCCGTGCTCGCGCTGCGCCGAGCGCCTCTTGATGTCTTGATGTCGCCAACGTATCATCACGGCATCGCAACGCGGATGCGCAGGCATGCGAACGACGCTGTCTCTAGATGAGGACGTGGCTGCCGCACTGGAGCAGTTGCGCAAGACGCGCGACGAAAGCTTCAAGGCGCTGGTGAACGAGGCGCTCCGCCGGGGGCTGAAGGACATGAAGGACGCGGCGCGGCGCCGGACGACGCCCTTCCGGACGCGCGCGGTGTCGCTCGGCCGGTGCCGCCTCGGCGGCGTCGACAACGTGGCCGAGGCGCTCGCAGTCGCCGAAGGCGAGTCGTTCCGCTGACGCGTCCGCGTGATCCTCCTCGACGCGAACCTGCTCGTCTACGCGCACGTCAGCTCGTTCGAGCAGCACGAGCGCGCGCACGCGTGGCTGGACGCAAGACTCGGCGGACCGGCGCCGGTCGGGCTGCCGTGGCCGAGCCTGCTCGCCTTCGTGCGCCTGGTCACGAATCCACGCATGTTCGAGCGACCCGAGCCCACAGCCGGCGCCTGGCGGCAAGTGGGCGACTGGCTCGACTGCGACTGCGCATGGGTCCCCGCGCCGACGGAGCGCCATCGCGAGGTCCTCGGTCGTCTCCTCGCGGCGCCGGGCATCCAGGGAAACCTCGTGCCGGACGCTCATCTCGCCGCGCTCGCGATCGAGCACGGGCTCGCGCTGTGTTCCAGCGACGGGGGCTTCGCCCGCTTCGACGGGTTGCGCTGGGAGAACCCGATCGCCTGAGCATCGCGCAGGGAACCCGCCGCTCAAGACGGCGAACGTGCCCGTCCCGGAGATTCCGGCCGCCGGCGAGCGCGAGCGCGGACTCCCCGCGACGACGGCTCAGACGCGATAGGAAAGGGTCGTCATCACCTTCGCCACCGCGGCCATCGCCCGCTTGACCGGGAACGGCAGCTCGCGCGCGCCGAGCCGGGCGGCCATGTCGGCGTGCCCCGCCTCGTCCGCCTTCATCTGCTCGACGATCGCGCGCGTCTTCGCGTCGGCCGGATCGAGCCGCGCGAGATGCCCTTCGAGATGCGCCTCGACCTGTCGCTCGGTTTCCTTGAGGAAGCCGAGGTTCCACGCGTCGCCGGCCCTGCCTGCGGCGTAGCCGATCGCGAGCGAGCCCAGGTACCACAGCGGATTGAGCAGGCTCGTCGCGCCGCCGAGCTCGCGGATGCGCGCCTCGGTCCAGGCGAGGTGGTCCTCCTCCTCGCGCGCCGCGGCGGCCAGCCGCCGCTTCAGCTCGGCATTGTCGGAGGCGAGCGCCTGGCCCTGGTAGAGCGCCTGCGCGCACACCTCGCCGCAGTGGTTGACGCGCATCAGGCCGGCGGCGTGGCGGCGCTCTGCCTCGTCCAGAGCCGGCTGGGGAAGCTCCCGCCCGGGTACGGGCCGCGCGGCGTCGTACACGCCGAACACGGTGCGCAGCCCCTTGTCGGCTTCGACGATCAGCCGGTCCAGCGCGGAAAGCATCCCCGTTCGCTCCATTACCAGGGCATCAGCATAGCCGCCCCAGGCGGCGCCGGCAAAGCCGCTAACGCACGGCGCACCACGCACGCCACATCTCGCGATAGGCCGCCTCGAGGCCGCGGGCGAACGCTGGTGCGTCGAAGAGCGGCGAGGCGACGACGCGCTCCCGCAACGTCCGACGGAGCACGGCGAGGCGCGCGACGTCGCGCGCGAGCGAGGCGGCGAGCGCGACGTACTGGTCCTCGGTCCGGGCGACAAACTCCGGCAACCCCGCCGCCTGCAGCAGGCTCTCGCCCATGCGTGCCATGTATCGGTCGCCGGCGAGCGTCACGAAAGGCACGCCCATCCACAGCGCATGGCAGCTCGTCGCGCCACCGTTGTACGGGAACGGATCGAGCGCGAGGTCGATCGCACCGTGTGAAGCGAGATACTCGGCCATGGGGAGTCGCGGCTGGAACGCAAGGCGCGACGCGCCGATGCCCTGGTCCGCGAAGAGCGCGGCGTAACGCGCACGAACCGCTTCGTCGCCGGCGGCGCCGAGCAGCAGCCGCGACTCCGGCACCTGCGCGAGCACGCGCGCCCACAGCCGCACGACCTCCGGCGTCACCTTGGCGAGGTGGTTGAGCGAGGCGAAGGTGAAGGCCGCGCCGCCGGCAGCGGGCAACGGGCCCACCGGCGGGCTCTCCGCGTCCGGCTGGAACGCCATCACGTGCGGCATGCGCGCGAGTTTCTCCGTGTAGTGTGTCTCCGATATCCCCGGCGGATCCGCCCAGGTGTCGGTCAGCCGGTAGTCGATCGCCGCGAGCCCGCTCGTCGTCACGTACCCGAGCCAGGCGGTCTGCACCGGTGCCGGCTTGCGCGCGAACACCATCAACCGGCCGAGCGCAGTGTGCCCGGACAGGTCGACCAGAATGTCGATCACGTGCGCGCGAACGAGTTCGGCGACCACAGCGTCGGTCATGCCCGCGATGTCGTACCAGTGGTCGGCATGGCGCCGCAGGCGCTCGGTAACGGCGTCGCTGCGCGCATTGTTCGAGAAGCAGAACACCTCGATGCAGCGGCGGTCGTGATGCGCGAGGACCGGCTCGACCGAATGCGCCATCGGATGAGCGCAGAAATCGCCCGAGACGTAGCCGATGCGCAGGCGCCTGTCCGGGTCGGGCGTGTTCCGCGGCTGCGGCCACGTCCCGCGCAACGGCGCCTCGAAGCGCTCGGCGAACCGGCGGTGCTCGGCGAGGATCTGCGCCGGATCGTACGCCGGCAGGTAATTGAGGCACGATAGGTAATTGCTGTGTGCGGCGACATAATCGGGCGCGGCCGCCACGGCGCGGCGAAAACGTTCCGCGGCACCGGCGACGTCGCCCGCCGCGCGCAGCACCGTGGCGAGATTGTTCAGCGCATGCGGCTGGTCCGGTGCGAGCGCGAGCGAACGCTCCAGCGCCGCGCGCGCCTCGGCTACCCGTTCGAGCGCGAGCAGCGCACTGCCGAGATTGGCGAGCGTGCCGGCGCGGTCGGGGTCGAGCGCGAGCGCCGTCCGGTAGCGCTCGACCGCGCCCGCCGGATCGCCCTGCCGCAAAAGCACGCTGGCGAGGTTGTCGAGCGCCTCGGGAAAGTCGGGTGCGCGCTGGAGCGCGGTCTCGAGCGCGGCGCGCGCCTCCTCCAGCCGACCCAGGGCGGCGAGCGTGAGCCCGAGCCCGTTGTGCACGCGCGCCCGCTGCGGGTCGATCGCGAGCGCCTCGCGGAAGTGCGCGACCGCGCCCTCGAGCTCGCCTGCGAGCTGCAGCGCAAGCGCCAGGTTGCACTGCGCGTCGACATCGCCGGGGGCGACACGCACGGCGCGCCGGAAGCGCACGAGCGCTTCGTCGCCGCGCCTCATCGCCTGGAGCGCGATGCCGGCACCGCCGAGCGCCGGAACGTGCTCGGGCGCCGACGCGAGCGCCTGCTCGAAGGCCGCCAGCGCCTCCACGTACCGGCCCTGTTCGAGCAGCAGGTTGCCGAGCGCGGTGTGCCCCTCCGGCGCCGACGGCTCCCGGGCGATCGCGGCCTGCAGCGCGGCCTCCGCCTCCTCGCGCCTGCCGAGACGCTTTAGCGTGAGGCCGAGATCGATGCGGTAGGGAGCATGCGCCGGATTGCGTCGCACCGCCTGCGAGATCAGCTCGCGCGCGCGACCGAGCCGGCCGCGCTCGGCTTCGACCAGGCCGAGCAGATGCAGAACGCCGTCATGTCCCGGGTGCGCCTTCAGGAGCTTGCGGTAGAGCCGTTCGGCCACGTCGAGACGGCCGCCCCGGTGGTACCGGACCGCCGCGTCGAACATCTCGTCGGACGAAGGCATGCGGCGAGGATGGTGCGCCGTGTCGCCGCGTGTCAAGCACACGCTCATCCGCTTCGTGTGCCTCGCGCCAGCGCTTCGTCTACAGCTTCCCCGGATTCCCGGTCGCCCCGGAAACCCTTGCCGTTCGGCTAACACTTCCCCTTGCCGGGTGTGTAGAGGACTTGCACCTCCAAGTGGGCGCGCCCTGCCGGGCGCAGCAAAAAAACGGGCGCCGAAGCGCCCGTCGTCAAGCGACCTTTCGCGTCGTTCGATCAGAACGTGTGGAACAGGCCCAGCGCGAAGATCTTGGGATCCGCGCCGTAAGGGGTCGGCGCACCGCTCGTGGAGGTGATCGCGGCACCGAAGTAGTCGGAGAACTGGTTCGCCTCGTTCGAGATCTGGTTGTAGGTCAGGTACACCCACGTGCGCTTCGACAAGAAGTAGCGGCCGCCGACCATGTAGCCCTTGGAGGCCGAGCTGGCGCACGACAGTATCGGCGCCACGCCGCAGTCGTCCAAGTCGTCGGTCTGGCCGTACTCCGCCATCACCTGGAACTGGCCGAAGGTGTGCTCCCAGAACAGGTACCAGCCGTTCTGCTTCGCCTTCTGGTTGACGGTGGTGCTCACCGTCGGGTTCAGGTCGTCGCGAATCATGACGTAGGTGCCGCCCACGCGGGCACCGGGCATGTAACCCCAGCTCGCGCCGAGTTTGTGGCCCGTGACCTTGCGCTGCAGGCTCGTCGCGCCGACCAGGCTCGTGTTGCCTTCGGCGCTGCCGTAGTCGTACTGGCCGTAGAACTGACCCCAGGTCCCGCGCAGGGTGATGCCCCAGATCTGACCGTCGGAGTCGACGCTCGCACCGATGCTCTGCACCGATTCCTGGAAGTTCGGCGAGTAGCTCAGGGTACCGTTGATGCCGGCGAACGTCGGCGAGGTGTAGGCGACCGTGTTCGACACGCGCGCGATGGTCGAACCCATCCGGCCGAGACCGGTACCGTTCGCCCACGGAATTTCGGTGTTGACGTAGTTCGCCGCGTGCTGGCCGTTCAGGCCGTTCGCCCAGAAGATCGACTGGCGGCCGAAGGTCACGCGGCCCCAGTTCCCCTGTAGCCCGGCGTATGAGTCGCGCCCCGCCCAGAAGCCGGAGGACACGTTGGCCTGTCCGCCCTGGCCGATGTTCGAGCCGTTGTCGATGTTGACGCCGCTCTCGATCTGGAAGATCGCCTTCAACCCGCCGCCGAGCTCTTCGGTGCCGCGCAGGCCGACGCGCGAGCTGTTGTCGAAGACCCGGACGCGGCTACTGCGGTCGGCGCCGACGACGCTCGAGCCCGTCGCCTTGTACTGGTCGATACCGAGGTTCGCCCGGCCGTACAGCTGCACGTTGCTCGACTGCGCGAACGCAGCCGGCGCGGTGAGCACCCCGGCGACGGCGACTGCCATCAGTTTCTTGTTCATCAAAGACTTCTCCTCTTAGAGTTTGATGATTCAGGCGCCGGGTGGCCCAACGCCGTTCGCTCCTCCGAGCACTGCGGGAAGCTGGTTCGATTGTGCCTAGCGCAAGGAGTCGCTCGCAAGAAAATGCCGTGCAAATGATCTCTTTCCCCCGATTTTGTTGCGCGAACGCAACAACTGGGGTGACGGCTAGAAGACGCAAAGAATTAATCAGTTAGGAAAAGAGCCTCGAGCGCCTTCCCAGGATCGGCTGCGCGCATGAACGCTTCTCCGACCAAGAAGCTTTGAACGCCGGCGGCGCGCATCCGCGCGACGTCCCCCGGACCGAGGATGCCGCTCTCCGTCACGACGAGACGGTCCGGCGGCATCGAAGCGAGGAGGTCGCGCGTGGTCTCGAGCCGGGTCTCGAAGGTTCGCAAGTTGCGGTTGTTGATCCCGATGAGGGGGGTGCGCAGCCGCAGTGCCGACTGGAGCTCGGCGTCATCGTGGATTTCGACCAGCACCGCCATGCCGAGGCCGACGGCGGCGGCCTCGAGCGCCTGCATGCGCGGCAGGTCGAGCGCGGCGACGATGAGAAGCACGCAGTCCGCACCCATCGCGCGCGATTCGTGGAGCTGGTACTCGTCGATCACGAAGTCCTTGCGCAGCACCGGGAGGCCCGAGGCCTCGCGCGCGATCGCGAGGTGCTCGCGAGCCCCCTGGAAGAACTGCGCATCGGTCAGGACCGAGAGGCACGCCGCGCCGTGCGCCGCGTAGGACCGCGCAATGGCAGCGGGATCGAAGTCCTCGCGCAGTACGCCCCGGCTCGGGCTCGCCTTCTTGATCTCCGCGATCACCGCGGGCTTGCCCGCCCCGATCTTCGCGCGCAAAGCGCCGACGAAATCCCGCGGGGGGCCGCACTCCGGGCCGACGCCTGCACGGCGGAAAGCGGCCGCGCGCGCCGCGCCTCGTCAACTTCCGCGCGCTTGACCGCAAGGATCCGCTCGAGAATGTCCGCCATCGACTCCGCCTCGGACAACGTCCGCCCAGCTACGGCGACTGCTCTACGAGGTCCGCAGCGAGCGCCCCGAGGGCCTGCGTCCAGTCACGGCGGGCCGACTGCCGGTACACCCGGTTCCCCGGAAACCACGGCGATTCCTCGCCCCGCGCCATCCAGCGCCACTCCGGCGGGAAGGGGACCAGCACCTTGCTCGTCTGGCCGGCGCCGGCGCGCAGGTGAACGTTGGTGTTACTCACGGCGACGTAGTCATCCAGCACCGCGACGAGCGCGAGGGCCGCCTCGAGATCTTCGTTCGCTTCCGAGAGATCGTGCACCGGCCGGCCCGCGAGCGCTGCGAGCGCCCGGGTCTCGTCCGCGCCGGGCTGCCGCTGCAACGAGACGAGCGTGCCCGGCGCGCGGGCGAGCGCCGGCCCGAGCGCGGGAAGCTCGATCTCCTTCGACAGGGCTTGCATGTTCCGCCCGAACTCCGGGCCGCGGCGGAAATCCGCGCCGGCACGCCATGTGACCCCGACGTACGGGCCGGGACCGAGCTTGCCGAGCCGATCGCGCCACGCCGCCGCGGGCTCGACGCGCACCTTCAGAGGGAACGCCGGCTCGGGCCGGTCGCTCCCGAGGAGGTACGGCAGGTCGCCCAGGTGCAGAACGAGCCCGGCCGGGATCGGACCGGCACTTCGATCCGCGTTTGTTCCCGATTCGGCGATCACCTCGTCGAAGTCGCCCGCGGCGCGCAGGAGCCCCGTGAGCTTGGCCGGAGCCCTCATAGCGAGCCGCGCGCCGCGGCGCACGAGCTCCGGCGCAAAGCGCAGGAAGAAGAGCGCGTCGCCGAGGCCCTGCTCGGCGAGCAGCATGATGCGCACACCGTCGAGCCGCTCGGGCAGCGGCGCGGGGAGCTCGGTCCGCACGCGCGGCCCCAGCGCGTCGCGCCCGAGATACGCCTGCCAGCCGCATCGCCAGTCGCCGGCCGCCAGCTGCGCGTGCGCCAGCGCGCGCCGCAGCATCGCGCTCTCGGGCATGCGCTGCGCAGCGGCCGCGTAGAGCGCGATCGCGGCGTCGTGCCCGCGGGCGCCCATCAGCGCCTTGCCGAGGAGCACGAGGTCGTGCGTGTCGGTCGGATCGTCGGCGACCGCAGCCTGGAGCACGTCCACCGCCTGCTCGAGCTCGCCCAAACGCTGCAAGAGCAACGCATAGTTCCCGCGCGCGCCGGGGTAGCGTGGGTCGAGCGCAACCGCCCGCTCGTAGGCCCGCCTTGCGGCGGCGAGGTCGCCGCGCTTCTCGAGCACCTTGCCGAGGTTGTAGTGCGCCTCGGCGTACGACGGCTGCTCTCTCAGCGCGCGCCGCGCGGTCGCCTCCGCGCGATCGAGCTGCCCGGCTTCGGCCTGCACGACCGCGAGCAGGTTGAGGTAGGCCGCGTTCCGCCGGTCGAGCACGTGCGCGCGCTGGGCGTGCACGAGCGCCAGGTCGGCCTCGCCGCGCTGCAGGGCGAGCGACGCGAGCATGCTCCAGGCGAAGTGCTCGCGCGGGTTCAGCCGCACGATCTCGGCGAGGGCGCGCTCGGCCTGGTCGAGGCGCCCGTCCGCCAGCGCAGTCTCGGCCTCGCGGATGAGCGCGGAGTAGTGCTGAGGAGCGACGCTCGCCACGGGTCTACCTGAGCCGGATGCCAGGGAAGCGCCGAAGGCGGTTGTCATTCCCGCCGAGGCGGGAATCCAGCGTCGGCGCACTCAAGGAATGCCTGGATCCCGCTTGCGCGGGGATGACTGGACCAGCGCCTTCCTGGCGGGCATCACGAGATGGCCGGTCGCGGCTCAGGCGCGCGCGGCTTCGCCCCGCGCCGCCTCGTTGCTGAGCGCGGTCTCGGTGCGCCGGACCCCGGCGCTCGTCGGCTCGTCGTGGACGACCCGGAAGTCGTACAGGACGTGCGGATGGTGGCGGGCCACCCGCTCGACGAGCGCGCGCCACCACTTCGCCGGCCGTACCGTGCAGTGCGCGTTCTGACCGCTCGGCAACCGCTTGTTGGCGGGGAAGCAGGCCACGTTGGCGAACACGAACATGCGCGCGTAGCCGAAGAGCTCGCCGACGATCCACTCCATGTCCTCCTCGGGGCAGTGCTCGAGCACATCCGTGCAGATCACGCCGTCGAACTTGCCTTCCGGGAGATCCGCGTGCGGCGGGTACGCCGGGTCGTAGCAGGTCACCTTCACTGCCCACCAGGAGGCGATGTCGGCGTAGGTGGCCCCCGACTCGTCGGTGAAGGGCATCGGCATGTACTGCTGCCCCTTGCCGCTGCCGTAGTCCAGGACCGTCCTGGCGCCGGTGAGATCGATCAGGTGCTTCACCCGGCCGGCCTGCGGCGGCAGGCTCTTGCCCGGAAACGTCCGGTCGGGCGGGATGCCGAGGTGCGTCTCGCCCTCTCGATGCATGACCTGGTACTGGTGCAGCAGCCGCTGATAGCGGGGGCTCGGGTTCACCCGCGAGAAAATCTTCGCCATGGTTCTCAGCTTCGGCTCCTTCTTGGTTACTCGATCCGGTGGGCCCCGCGTCTCGCGCCGTTGTCGCGCGCACACGACGTCCTCCGCCGATAGCGGGTGGGCGGCCTCTGGTACATTGTCTGCGTGAAATGCACTCGCTACTTCCGTGCGATGCGATCGCGCCCGGACCGGGCGATCATTCGAGACGACTGGATCGAAAGAGCCGTTCGTTCCCCACTGCGAGAAGTCGTGCAGGCCGACGGCCGCATCCGCCGTTGGACGCAAGTGCCTGAAATGGACGGCCGCTACCTGCGGGTGATTCTGCTCGAGGACGGCGAGACGGTCCATAATGCGTTCTTCGACCGGGAGTTCGCGCCATGAAGGTCAAGTACTTCGCCGACACCGACACCCTCTACATCGAGTTCCGGGAGGGTCCAGTCGCCGAGACCCGCGACCTGGACGAGAACACGCTGCTCGACCTGGACGCGGGGGGAACATCTGCGCGATCACCGTGGAGCACGCCTCGGAGCGAGCCGGCATCCCGGAATTCTCCTACGAGCAGGTTCCCGCGTGAAGGCACCTCCCGGGCTCATGCCTTCGCGAACTGCTGGCTGAGCTTCACGAACGCGTCGAGCTTCGCGCGCGCCGCGCCGCTCGCGATCACTTCCTGCGCCCGCGCGACGCCGTCGGCCATGGTCGTCGCCTTGCCCGCGACGTAGATCGCCGCGCCCGCGTTCAGCGCGACGATGTCGCGCGCCGAGCTCGCCTTGTTCTCGAGCGACTTCAGCACCCTGTCGCGCGACTCCTCGACGGTCGCCACGCGCAGCGTGCGCGGATCGTGCACCGGCAGGCCGAAATCCTCGGGATGGATCTCGTACTCGCGGATCTTCCCGTCCTTGAACTCGCCGACCATCGTCTGGCCCGAGATCGAGATCTCGTCCAGGTTCTCCTTCCCCCACACGGTCATCGCGTGGCGCGCGCCGAGGCGCTGCAGGACGCGGATCTGGATGCCGACGAGGTCGGGGTGGAACACGCCCATCAGCTGCGTCAGGGCGCCCGCCGGGTTGGTGAGCGGCCCGAGGATGTTGAAGATCGTGCGCACGCCGAGCTCGCGGCGCACCGGCGCGGCGTGCTTCATCGCCGCGTGGTGCGCCGGGGCGAACATGAAGCCGACCCCGACCTCGTCGATCGAGCGCGCGACCTGCTCGGGGGTGACGTTGATGTTCGCGCCGAGCGACTCGAGCACGTCGGCGGCGCCCGACTTGCTCGACACCGCGCGGCCCATGTGCTTCGCCACGCGCGCCCCGGCCGCGGCGCACACGAAGCTCGCCGCGGTGGAGATGTTGAACGTGTGCGCGCTGTCGCCGCCGGTGCCGACGATGTCGACCAGGTTGTCCGGATCCTTCACCACGACCCTGGTCGCGAGCTCGCGCATCACCTGCGCGGCGGCGGTGATCTCGCCGATCGTCTCCTTCTTCACGCGCAGGCCCATGGTGATCGCGGCGATCAACACCGGCGACATCTCGCCGCTCATGATCTGGCGCATGAGGTCGAGCATCTCGTCGTGGAAGATCTCGCGGTGCTCGATGCAGCGCGTGAGCGCCTCCTGGGTAGTGATGCTCATGGCAGTCTCCTTTCGCTCCCGGGTCAGCCGTGCAGGAAGTTGTTCAAGAGGTCGTGCCCGTGCTCGGTCAGCACGGACTCGGGATGGAACTGGACGCCCTCGACCGCGAGCGAGCGGTGGCGCACGCCCATGATCTCGCCGTCCTCGGTCTCGGCGGTGATCTCGAGGCAGCCGGGCAGGCTCGCGCGCTCGATCGCGAGCGAGTGGTAGCGCGTCGCCGAGAAGCCCGCGGGCAGACCGCGGAACACGCCCGCGCCGCGGTGATGCACGGGCGAGGTCTTGCCGTGCATGAGATGGCGCGCATGCACGATGCGCCCGCCGAACGCCTGCCCGATCGACTGGTGGCCGAGACACACGCCGAGGATCGGGACGCGGCCGGCGAACGCCTGCACGAGCCGCAGCGAGATACCCGCCTCGTCCGGCGTGCCAGGCCCGGGCGAGATGACGATACGGTCGGGCCGGATCGCTTCGATCTCTTCCAGCGTGACGGCATCGTTGCGCACGACGCTCACGTCCTCGCCGAGCTCGCCCAGGTACTGGACGAGGTTGTAGGTGAACGAGTCGTAGTTGTCGATCATCAGTAACATGGCTTCGTATAAGTCTCTAATTCAATGACCCTATTGGCTGAGCCCGGCTTGCCGCCTCGTGACGATCCCCGCGCCCGCGCAGCGACCTGCTCACGCGAGGAGTCCCCCGAGGGGATTGGCTATGCGCGCCTCTTGCTCGCGGGCGCTCGCGGTCGAATGAAAGAGTCAGGCGGCGGGCATCCGCCAGCGCCAAGGCGCGTGGGAGGCCGCGAAAGAGGGGAAATGGCCGTTCCGGCGATTCACGCCGCGATTATTACACCGCCGGACACGGCTGGCCACTCCCCCGCCGTCCGGTCGGTCGAATTCGGGGCCGTTTCGGTCCGCAGGGAGCTCAGCCGGGGCGCGGACGCGTCCCGCCCTTGCACCACGTCACCCACATGGTGCGGTAGGCGTCCTCCAAGTTGCGCGCGAAGCGGCCGGCATCCATGACCGGCGAGGCCGCCATCCGGTTACGCATTCCGGCCCGTAGCTCAGCGAGCCGGAACGCGTCTCGAGCCAGTGCCGCGGCGATGTCGACGTACTCGTCCGGGGTCTCGGCGACGAGCGCGCCGAGACCGATCGCGTGCAGCAGGCTCGCCCCGCCGCGCGAAGAGGCAGTTTCGCCGGCGAGCGTCACCACGGGCACGCCCATCCACAGCGCATGGCAAGTCGTCGTCCCGCCCGTGTAGGGAAACGGATCCAGGACGACGTCCGCCGCACCATGCAGCCTCAGGTAATCCAGGAACGGCTGCCGGTCGTGCAGCTCGATTCGCTCGGGCGCCACGCCGTGCTGAGCGAAGCGCGCACGGAACTCGTCGCGGATGGAGTCGAGTCCGCGCCAGGCGATGAGCAGTCGAGACTCCGGTATCCGGTACGAGCAGGCGACTCCATAGCTCGATCACCGGCGGTCCGATCTTGGCGAGGCTGGAGAACGCTGCGAAAGTGACGTGGCCCGTCCTCTTGCTTGGGGGCTCCTCGACCGGCGGGGAATCTGCCGGCGCCTCGTAGCACCATTGGCTGTGCGGTAGCCGCACCAGTCGTTCACTGTGAAAAGCCTCCAGCATTCCATCCGGACTGGCGCGGGGGTCGGTGATGCGGTAGTCCATTTCCGGTATGCCAGTGGTATTCACGTAACCGAGCCAAGTTACCTGCACCGGCGCGGGCTTTCGCGCGAACGCGCCCAAACGGCTGCCGGCAGTATGCCCGCTCAGGTCCACCAGTATGTCGATCTGGTACGACGGACCAAATCGCTCAACGCTTCATCCGACAACGCGGCGCATTCCCGCCAGCGATCGGCATAGCCCCTTCAGGCGCGCTGTCACGCCGTCCGCGTCGTAGTTGCTGTGGTAGCAGGTCAACTCGAAGCGGTCGTGGTCATGGCTCGCGAGCACGGGCGCTATGAACCGACCGACCGGATGATCGCGGAAATCGGCCGAGACATAGCCGATTCTGAGCTTGCGGTTCGGGTCCGGAGCGTTGCGGTGCGGCTCCGGTTTGGCAGGCCGGTAGAACCGGCGTGAGAATGCCCGGTGCTCGGCGCAGATGTCGGCGGGTCGTCGGCCGGCGATGTGGTTGAGGGCGAAGAGCAGGGCCGAGTGAGCGTCGTGCAGGTCCGCCTTCAGGGCGAGTGCTTCACGGTAGCATTGCTCGGCGGCCTCGGCCTTGCCCGTTCGCAGCAGCACGTTCCCGAGATGCAGCCGTGCCCGCGCGAAATCCGGCTCAAGCGCGAGCACTCTGCGGCAGGAACGTTCGGCATCCGCCAACTGGCCCGTTTCCAGAAGGATTTTCCCGAGCCCGAGCCGCGCCTCGGCGTAGTCGGGGTCCAGCGCGAGCGCGCGCTCGAAGCTTTGACGCGCGTCGTCCGGCCGCCCGAGATCGCGCAGTACGTTGCCAAGGTTCAAGTGGGCCACCGCGCGCTTCGGGTCGAGGGATATGGCCTCTCGGTAGCACTGTTCGGCCTCTTCCGATCTACGGAGCTTCCGCAGGACCGCGCCGAGGTTGATTCGCGCATTGAGGTGCCCGGGGTCGAGCGCCAGCGCCCGGCGAAGGCTTCGCTCGGCGTCCTTCAACCGGTCGAGCCCGCTGAGCGCGTTGCCGAGATTGCTGTGGGCCTCGGCAAGATCGGGCTTGAGCGAGACTGCCCTGCGAAAGCATTTTTCCGCCTCCGCGTTCCGCCCGAGCATTCCGTACGCGCTTCCGAGCGTATTCAGGAGGATTGCGTTTCTCGGTTGAAGGCGCGAAGCCCGCTCCAGCAGGCCGGCCGCCATCTCGGGCTGGCCGAGCTCGCTCTCGATCGTGCCGAGCAGATGCAGGACCTCCGGATCGGTCGGATTCGTCGCCAGGATCTGCCGACACATCGTCTGGGCCTCGAGCAGTCGGCCCGCTTGAAGGTGCTGCACGGCAGTTCCGATCGGGCTTCGCATCCGAACATCCAAGACTTTGGACGCGCGATCTTACCGGACCCGGACTGTCGGCGGCCTGTCGAGCGCCGAATGCCGAAAGCCGTCGAGCACACGACTCGCTGATCGGGAGCGCCCGACGCCGGGCTCGCACCCACGCGACAACCTCCTACGACCCTTCGAGCGCCCGGGAACGTGCGCCTCGCGCGCCTTTCAGGCGTCGCACGCCGCGCGCTGAGCGGCCCGAACCGAGTGACCTGCGGTCTGCCGAGCTTCGCGTGTCGCCCTGCGGCGGCGCGATCGCGAACGCGTCCGTCGATCGGTACATCGTCCAGCCCCGCGGGGCTGGCCGAGCGGGGCGGCAAGGGAATAATCGGCCCCGAGGACCACGCCCCATCGGCCGCCGCACGAGGGGACCACGCTTGCCAAGCGTCGGGTCTGGCGGAAAGCGCTTCCGGCGGGACCTCCGCGCGCTGGAAGACGTGTTCGAGGGAGCTCCGACCCCTCATGCGACATCGCGCAGGACCTTCGCATCCTCTGCCAGCGGATCCGGTGACTCGACCCGGTTGTAGGTGAACGAGTCGTAGTTGTCGATCATCGGCAGCATCGCCGCGTCGCTCCTGCGGCGCTGCGCGGCCGGTGCGACGGTGTCGTCGCGGCGGCGCGCGGGTGCGCCGGTCATCTGTTGGAGTCGATCGCTCCGGAGGCAGGCGCGCCTGCGGGGCTCGGTTCGCCGATCGCGGCTCGGCGGGGCGCGTGTGGACTCAGGCGGCAGGCTTGCGCCAGCGCCAGGGGGAGAAGCGAAGACCGAAGAGCGGAGATGCCGGATACACGCCACCGATTATTGCGGGATTCGGCCGGGCCGGCAAGCCCGCCCCGCGGCAGCGCCGGGGCCGCGCCGGCGGCGCGGCGTTCAGGCCACCGCGTCGAGCGGGGTCGCCTCGCGTTCGATTGCCCTGCCATGCTCGCGCTGCGCGACCTCGAGGTCGTACTGCGCCTGAAGGTTGAGCCACGTTTGCGCGTCGGTGCCGAATACGCGAGCTAGCCGCAATGCCGTGTCCGCAGTGATCGATCGCATGCCGGCGCAGATCTCGTCGACGCGGCGCTGCGGAACGCCCATCGCCTTCGCCACCCGGTAGCGCGACAATCCCATGGGCTCGATGAAGTCGTGCAGCAGCACGCCGCCCGGATGTACCGGCGCGAGCCGGCGGCCGGTCGCGAATTCCCCGGAAGTCCGCAGCCTTCATTGAGTCACGCCTGATCGCCATCGGTCAATCCTCTCGCCATCAGTGATAGTCGACGATCTCCACGTTCCACGCGTGGCCGTCCGTCCAGTCGAAGCAGATCCGCCACTGGTCGTTGATGCGGATGCTCCATTGCCCCTTGCGGCCCCCCCTTCAGCGCTTCGAGCCGGTTGCCCGGAGGCGCGCGCAGGCTGTCCAAGCGGGCAGCCGCATCGATCAGCTTGAGCTTCCTACGGGCGGCCGCCTGGATCGTTCTCGGGAACCCGTGGACCTCGTAGCCCTCGAACACCGCGGCGGTGACCTTGTCCCGGAACGTCCTGATCACCGGCAAATGCTACCGCTTTGCGGTACTATCGTCAAGCGATATGCGAGACCGTCGCCGCCCGGCATGCGCCGGGTTAACATGGCGCCGGCTGCGCGCGAGACGTCGGCCGGCCGTGCCACACCCCCATGTGCGCGACGTCCGCCGCACCCATGACAGGCAAGATGGGCGCTCGAGCACCGCATGAGGACGGTATTGACGAAGCGAGAAATCCACCGCGAGGCGCTCGCCCTGCGCGACGCAGGCAAGCTCTTCCGGCGGGGCGACCCCGAGCTCGAGGACGTCTTCGCCGGGAGCATCGACCGCTTCTGCGACATCGCGCACCGCCTGCGGGACTGCCGCCGGGTGCTCGACGTCGGCGCCGGCCACGGCATCCTCGCCGCGCTGCTCGACGCGCTCGGGCACGAATGCACGGCGCTCGATTTCGTCGACCAGACCGCGTGCTATCCGGAGGTCTACCGCGCGCGGCCGATCGCGTTCCAGGTGTGCAACGTCGAGGTCGATCCGCTACCCTTCCCCGACGAGTGCTTCGACGCCGTGGTCTGCTGCCAGGTCCTGGAGCACTTCACCCATTCGCATCTGCCGCTCGTGCGCGAGGTGCGGCGCGTGCTGCGGCCGGGCGGGATCTTCGAGGTCGACGTGCCGAACGCGGCGAGCTTCCGCAACCGCAGCCGGATGCTGCGCGGCAAGCACATCACGTTCGACTACCGCGAGCACTACCTGCACGCGCAGCCGATCCTGTACAAGGGCATGTCCTTCTACCCGGACCGTCACAACCGCGAGTTCACGCGCGACGAGCTGCGCCTCCTGCTCGAGGAGGCCGGCTTCCGCGACGTCGAGGTGGCGTTCCTCAAGTCGCGGCGCCACCGCACGGGCGCGCATCGCGCGCTGAGCCCGCTCACGGCGCTGCGCGACGCTGTACCGAGCCTGCGCAAGTCGCTGATCGCGTTCGCACGGAAATGAGCGCCGCCTTCACCGCGCGCGCGTCGATCGCGGCGGGCTGGATCGCCGCGGCGATGGGCGCGTCGATCCCGGTCTCGGTCGCGAGCGACAACGCGCTGCTCGGGCTGCTGCTCGGGCTGTGGGCGCTCGCCGGCGGGCCGCGCCGGAGCTGGGAGGCGCTGCGGGCAAGCCGGGCGGCACAGCTCGCGCTCGGACTGCTTGCGCTGCTCGGTCTCGGCGCGCTCTGGGCGGAGGTGCCGGCCGGCGAGCGCCTCGCCACGCTGTGGAAGTACCGGGAGCTTGCGCTCATCGTCATCCTGCTGCCGCTCTTCGCCGATCCCCGGGTGCGGCGCCAGGGCCTGGTTGCGCTCTGCGCCGCGGTGATCGTGTCGGTACTGATCAGCTACCTGCTGCACTTCGGGCTCGCGCCGGGCGGCGGCGTGTTCAAGGGCGGGCCGGCGGACCCGTACGTCTTCAAGCTGCGCATCACCCACAACTTCCTCGCGGTGTTCGGGGCCTTCGTGCTCGCGGCGGCGGCGCTGCGCGCCCGGCCGCCGTGGCAGAGGGCCGTGCTCAGCCTGCTCGCGCTCGCGTGCGTGCTGAACGTCGTGCTGCTGGTGCAGGGGCGCACGGGTTACGTCGTGCTCGCCGGCCTGGTGACCTATGCGTTCGCGGCGCGGCTCGGCTGGAAGGGCGTGATCGCGGGCGCGGGGCTCGTCGGGGCCCTCGGCCTCGCCGCGTTCTATGGCTCGAACGCGTTCCACGATCGCGTCGTCCAGACCTGGCACGAAGCGGAGGCAGCCCGCGACGATCCGGCGGCGCCGACCTCGGTCGGGCTCCGGCTCCAGTTCTACCGCACGAGCGCCGAGATCGTCCGCGACCACCCGTTCCTCGGGGTAGGCACCGGCGGATTCGCTGAGGCATACGCCGAGCGGGTGCGCGGCACCGCGATGGAGCCGACGCGCAATCCGCACAACGAGTACCTGCTGCTCGCGAGCCACGTGGGCCTCGGCGGGCCGCTGCTCTTCGTGCTGCTGCTCGGCGCGCTGTGGCGCGCCTGCGGCCGCCTGCCGAAACGCAGCCTCGAGCGTGAGGTCGGCCAGGCGATGGTGATCGCGATGGCGCTCGGCTGCGTCTTCAACGCCTTCCTGCTCGATCACACCGAGGGGCTGGTCTTCGCGTGGGTGAGCGCGCTCGCGCTCGGCGCCCGGCTGGACCGCGCTGCTACTTCGGCCGAGTCGCAGCCCAGCGAAGAGCTGCGTCACCGCGCATCAGGTGCGAGATAGCGAATCACCTCTGCGGAACTCGTCGACCTTCCACGGCTTGATCTTGTCGAGCTTCTTGCCCAGCACGCGTGCCGCGACCTCGGTGTCGTGCGCGGCCTGGGCGCGCAGCCAGTAGCCGTTCGACAGGCCGAAGAACCGGCACAGGCGCAGGTCGGTGTCGGCGGAGATCGCGCGCTTGCCGGCCACGATCTCGCCGATGCGTTGCGCCGGCACGCCGATCTCCTTCGCCAGCCGGTACTGGCTGAGCCCCATTGGCTTCAGGAACTCCTCCCGCAGGAGCTCGCCAGGCGTTACGGGTTTGAGCTTGCGCATCCTCACACTCCGTCAGTGATAGTCCACGATCTCGACGCCCTCCGTCCCGGTATCGGTCCAGCGGAAGCACACGCGGAACTGGTCGTTCACGCGGATGCTGTCCTGGCCGGCGCGATCGCCCCGCAGGGCCTCCAGCCGGTTCCCGGGCGGGACACGCAGATCGTCCAGACGGACTGCGATCTCCAGCTGCCGTCGCTTGCGTCGCGCCACGCTCGCAATGCCCTCGAACCGCCGGACTCGCTCGCCTCGCGCGCGGGCCCGGGTGTCGGCGCACTTGAACGTCTGGATCACCGATCGCGGTAGTAACGCGGCGCGTGATTCACGTCAAGCGTGACTAGTGATCAAGATCCACCCGGCCGCGGCCCCGCTCGCATCGGAGCCTTGCCAGCGACGAGGCGCAGGCTCAGGAGCCGAGCACCTCCTCGACCACTCCGACAATCCACTCGAAGTCGTCGGGCTCGATGACGTAGGGCGGCATGAGATAGACCGTCGCGCCGAGCGGTCGCAGCAGCAGACCCCGCGCGAGCGCGGCTTCGAACGCGCGGCGCGGGAAATCGGGCGGCGCGTCGGCGACGTCGAACGCCCAGATCATGCCGCGGTGGCGGAAGTGGCGTGCGCGCGGGTGCGCGGCGACCGGCGCGAGCGCCGCGGTGAACCGCGCGGCCTTGGCCGCGTTCGACGCGAGCACGTCCTCCTCGGCGAAGAGGTCGAGCACCGCGAGCGCCGCGCGGCAGGCGAGCGGGTTGCCGGTGTACGAGTGCGAGTGCAGGAAGCCGCGCGCGACCTCCTCGTCGAGGAAGGCGCCGTACACGCGGTCGGTCGCGAGCACCGCGGAGAGCGGCAGGTAGCCGCCGGTGAGCCCTTTCGAGAGGCAGACGATGTCCGGCGCGACGCCCGCCTGCTCGCACGCGAAAAGCGTCCCGGTGCGGCCGAAGCCGGTCATGATCTCGTCGGCGATGAGCAGCACGTCGTAGCGGTCGCAGAGCGCGCGCGCGATCCGCAGGTACTCCGGGTCGTGCATGACCATGCCCGCGGCGCCCTGCACCAGCGGCTCCACAATCAGCGCGGCGGTGCTGGCGTGGTGCTCGGCGAGGTGCGCCTCGAGCGCCTGCGCCGCCCGCCGGCCGACGTCTGCCGCCGTCTCGCCCGGCGCGGCGGCGCGCGCGTCCGGGCTCGCCACCGTGCGGCAGCGCATCAGCAGCGGATCGTAGGTGTCGCGGTAGAGCGCGACACCGGTCACCGAGAGGGCGCCCAGCGTCTCGCCGTGGTAGCTGCCCTCGAGCGCGACGAACCCGGTCTTCCCGTCCCGCCCGCCGTTGCGCCAGAAGTGGAAGCTCATCTTGAGCGCGATCTCGACCGCCGCGGAGCCGTCGCTCGCGTAGAAGCAGTGGCCGAGGCTTCCGGGAACGAGCGCGGCGAGCCGCTCGGCGAGCTCGACCGCCGGTGCGTGCGTGCAGCCGGCGAGCATCACGTGCTCGAGGCGGCCGAGCTGATCGGCGACCGCGGCGCCGATGCGCGGGTGGCAGTGGCCGAAGAGGTTCGTCCACCACGAGCTGATGCCGTCGAAGATGCGCCGGCCGTCGTGGTCGACGAGCCACGGCCCCTCGCCGCGCGCGACCGGGACGAGCGGCAGGCGCTCCTGCAGCCGCATCTGAGTGCAGGGGTGCCACACGGCGCGCAGACTGCGCGAACGTAGCGCGTCGTTGCTCATGCCCGGGTCACCACCTCGAGCAGCGTCGTGAGGTCCAGCAGGCGCGCCACTGCGTCGTGGCCCGGATGCGCCGATGCATTGCTGATCATGTCATCCGCATCCGGCGTGCCCTCGAGCGGGCTCGGCCTGGATTCCGGCTTTCGCGGGAATGACGACCTTGCGTGGAGACGCCCGAGATGCGGTATGGTGCCGAGCAGAGGCACCTCGAGCCGCGACTTCAGCGTTGCGACGTTCTCTTCGAAGCACGCCATCGCCGGATCGATCCGGTTCGCGACCCAGCCGGCGAGCGCGAGCCCGCGCGCGGCGATCGCCTCGGCGCTGAGCAGCGCGTGATTGACGCAGCCCAGGCGCATGCCCACGACGAGCACGACGGGCAACCGCAGCGTCTGCGCGAGATCGGCGCCGTCCACGGCAGCGTCCCGATCGTCGCAGAGCGGAACGCGGAATCCGCCGGCGCCTTCGACGACGACGGCGTCGCTCGTCGCGCGGAGCTCCGCGAACGCGCGCGCGATCGGCGCGAGCGCGATGCGCACTCCTTCGCTGCGCGCGGCGATGGCCGGCGCAACCGCCGCGCGCAGCGCGAACGGGTTGACGAGCGCGCGCGGGGCGCGGACCGAGGCCGCCTGCATCAGCGTCTCGGCGTCCTCGCTCACCCACGCGTCGCCGCGCGCGACCAGTCCCGCGGCGACCGGCTTCATGCCGACGACGCGGCGCCCGGAGGCGGCGAGCGCCGCGACGAGCGCCGCGGCGACGAGCGTCTTGCCGACGCCGGTGTCGGTCCCGGTGACGAAGAGGTCGGCGCGCGGCGTCATGCCCCGCGCGGCTGCGCGGCCGCGTCCCGCAGCGCGGCAAGCAGCGTGTCCACGTCTTCGAGCGTGTGCGCGGCCGAGAGCGAGATGCGCAGGCGCGCCGTGCCCGGCGGCACCGTCGGCGGCCGGATCGCCGGCACCAGCACGCCGCGCGCGCGCAGCGCCTCGGCGAGCGCGAGCGCGGCGGCGTTCTCGCCGACGACGAGCGGCTGGATGGGCGTCTCCGAGGGCAGGAGCCGCCACGGCAGCCCTTTCGCACCGGCGCGCAGGCGCGCGACGAGCGCGGCGAGCTGCGTGCGCCGCCACTCGTCGTGCGCGATCACCTCCAGACTCGTGAGCAGCGCGTGCGCGAGCGCGGGCGGGAACGCGGTGCTGAAGATGTGCGTGCGCGCGCTCTGCAGGACGATCTCGACCGCATCGGGCGGGCCGGCAACGAAGGCGCCGGCCACGCCGGCCGCCTTGCCGAGCGTGCCGACGTAGACCAGCCGCGGCGAGGCGACGCCGAAGTGCGCAAGCGTGCCGCGGCCCCCGCGCCCCAGCACGCCGAAGCCGTGCGCATCGTCGACGAGGAGCCAGGCGCCGTGGCGCTCGCACAGCGCCACGAGCCCGGGCAGCGGCGCGATGTCGCCGTCCATGCTGAAGACGAGGTCGGTGACGACGAACCGGGTCGCCGCCTTGGTGCCGGCGAGCTGCTGCTCGAGCGCCGCGAGGTCGCAGTGCGGGTAGCGGCGCACCGCCGCGCGCGAGAGGCGGCAGCCGTCGATCAGCGAGGCGTGGTTCAGGGCGTCGGAGAAGATCGCGTCGCCCGGGCCTGCGAGCGCGGTGACGGCGCCGATGTTGGCGAGATACCCCGACGAGAAGAAGAGCGCGCGCGGCAGGTCGACGAAGCGTGCGAGCCGCTCGGTGAGCGCCTCGTGCACCTCCATGTGCCCCGTGACCAGCGCCGAGGAGCCGGCGCCGACGCCGTAGCGCCGCAAACCCGCCACTGCGGCCTCGACGATCTCCGGATGGTTCGCGAGCCCGAGGTAGTCGTTGCTCGCAAACGCGAGGAGCTCCGCGTCGCCGAGGCGCACGCGCGCCCCGGTCGGCCCGGCGACGACGCGGTGGCGGCGCAGGAGCGACTGGCGCTCGAGCTCCTGCAGGCGATCGGCGAACGGGCTGTCGTTCATGGCGGCGGAGTGCTCAGGCCTCCAGGCGGGTGTCCAGACCGGCCGCGGCGATCTCGGCCGCGCGCTCGAGCGCGCGCGCCTTGTTGCAGGTCTCCTGCCATTCGGACTCGGGCACCGAGTCGGCCACGATGCCGGCGCCCGCCTGGACGTGGAGCAGCCGGTCCTTCAGCACCGCGGTGCGGATCGCGATCGCGAGATCCATGTCGCCGTTGAAGCCGAGGTAGCCGACCGCGCCCGCGTACACGCCGCGCGCGTCCGGCTCGAGCGCGTCGATGATCTCCATCGCGCGGAGCTTCGGCGCGCCGCTCACGGTGCCGGCCGGGAACGTCGCCGCGAGCACGTCGAGCGCATCCAGCCCGGGCTTCAGCCGCCCCTCGACGTTCGACACGATGTGCATGACGTGCGAATAGCGCTCGATCGTCATCGTCTCGGTGACCTTGACCGAGCCGGTCGCGGCCACGCGCCCGACGTCGTTGCGGCCGAGGTCGACCAGCATCACGTGCTCGGCGCGCTCCTTCGGGTCGGCGAGGAGCTCCGCGGCGAGGCGCGCGTCCTCGTCCGCGTCGCCGCCGCGCCGGCGCGTGCCGGCGATCGGGCGCAGCGTGACCGTGTCGCCCTCGAGCCGGACCAGGATCTCGGGCGAGGCGCCGATCACGTGGAAGTCGCCGAAGTCGAAGTAGAACATGTAGGGCGACGGGTTCAGCGCGCGCAGCGACCGGTACAGCGCGAGCGGCGGCGCGTCGAAGCGCTGCGTCATGCGCTGCGAGAGCACCACCTGCATGATGTCGCCGTCGTAGATGTGGCGCTTGGCGCGCTCGACCGCGGCGCAGAACGCCTGCGCGCCGACGTTGGAATCGGCCGCCCCCGGCGGCGCCGGCTCCTGGGGCTTGAGCGGCAGGGGCAGCCGAAGCGCGCCGAGCAGCTCGCGCAGCCGCGCCTGGGCGTCCTGGTAGGCGCCGGCCTGCGCCGGATCGGCGAACACCACGAGGTAGAGCTTGCCCGACAGGTTGTCCACCACCGCGATCTCCTCGGACAGCAGGAAGAGCGCGTCCGGGCATCCGACCGGATCCGGCTTGTGTGCGCGCGCGCCGAGCCGGGGCTCCAGCCAGCGCGCCGTCTCGTAGCCGAAGTAGCCGACGAGGCCGCCGCAGAAGCGCGGCAGGCCGGGCCGGGAGTAGGCGCGGAAGCGCTTGAGATACTCCCGAACGAACGCAAGCGGATTGTCGGTCTCGGTGCGCTCGGCCTCCGCGCCGCCATGCAGCACGCTCACGACGCGGTCGCGCACGCGCAGCCGCACTGGGGCGGCAAGGCCGACGAACGAGTAGCGCCCGAAGCGCTCGCCGCCGACCACCGACTCGAGCAGGTAAGTGTTGGTGCGGTTGGCGAGCTTGAGATAGATCGAGAGCGGCGTGTCGAGATCGGCGAAGGTCTCGAGCACCAGCGGAACCCGGTTGTAGCCCTGCTCGGCCAGCCGCTTGAACTCGGCTTCGGTCATGAACTGCTCCTCGGTGCACTGTCGGGGACTGCTCGGAACGGCGCGCGGCGAGGGGCCGCGCGCGGACGGGCTCAGGCGCGCCAGCGGCGCCAGCCCGGCCATCCGATGCGGTGCGCAATCCCGGGGTGCACGGAGCGCATGCGAGAGAAGATCCGTTCGACTGCGGATGCGGAAGTGACGTGTCGGGGACGACTATAGCATCCGGCCGCACCGGTCGGCTGTCACCCGCGCGCAAGAAGCTCAGCGGCCTGCGCGAGCGAGGCGACCACGCGGTCGCTGCCGAGCGCCTCGACCGGGCGGCCCTCGTTGTAGCCGTACGGGACGCACCACACCGGGCACCCGGCCGCGCGTGCCGCCTCGACGTCGTTCGCCGAGTCGCCGATGACGAGCGCGGCGCCGGGCGGCACCGCCAGGCGCGCGCAGGCGAAGAGGAGCGGCAGCGGGTCCGGCTTCTTCGCCGCCACGGTGTCGCCGCACACCGCGACCTCGAACGCTTCGCCGAAGCCGGTCGCGCGCAGCAGATCGAACGTGAAGCGCTCGGCCTTGTTCGTCACGCACCCGAGCGCGAGGCCGAGCGCGCGCATGCGGGCGATGCCCTCCGCGGCGCCCGGATACGGCCGTGTCCGGCGCCCGGACTCCTCGGCGTAACAGCGCTCGAAGATCGGCAGCGCGCGCGCGGCGAGCGCGTCGTCGCCCGTTCCCGCGAGCGTGCCGGAGAGCGTCCGGCGCACGAGCATCGGGATGCCCTTGCCGAGGAACGTGGCGACGAGCACCGGATCGCGCGCCGGCAGGCCGAGCTCGGCCAGCATGCGGTTCGCCGCCGCGGCGAGGTCGGCCGCGCTGTCGAGCAGCGTGCCGTCGAGGTCCACCAGGACCGCGCGCACCGCAAGCATCGGGTTCGCGTCCGCCGTCAGCCCGCGCGCGCGAGCTCGGCGCGCAGCGCGTCGATCGTGGCCTTGTAGTCCTTCGAGCCGAAGATCGCCGAGCCGGCCACGAACGTGTCGGCGCCGGCGCGCGCGATGGCTGCGATGTTGTCGACCTTCACGCCGCCGTCGATCTCGAGCAGCACCTCGCGGCCGGTCTTCTCGCGGTGCGTGTCGATCAGCCTGCGCGCCGCGTGCAGCTTCTCGAGCGCGTGCGGGATGAACTTCTGCCCGCCGAAGCCCGGGTTCACCGACATGACCAGCACCAGGTCGATCGCGTGCAGCGTGTGGGGCAGCCAGTCGAGCGGCGTCGCCGGGTTGAACACCAGCCCCGGCCGGCAGCCGCTCTCGCGGATGAGGCCGATCGTGCGGTCCACGTGCTCGCTCGCCTCCGGATGGAAGCTGATGATGTTCGCGCCGGCCTTGGCGAAATCCGGCACGATGCGGTCGACCGGCTTCACCATCAGGTGCACGTCGATCGTCGCCTGCGTCAGCGGCCGGATCGCCTCGCACACCAGGGGACCAACCGTCAGGTTGGGAACGTAATGGTTGTCCATCACGTCGAAGTGAACGAAGTCGGCGCCGGCAGCGACCACGGCGCGCACCTCCTCGCCGAGGCGCGCGAAGTCCGCCGAGAGGATGCTCGGGGCGATGCGGTATGCTCGATCTGCCATGGCGGGTTGCCCGGGTCGGGAGCGGCCGCGGCGGGCCGCCGCACGGCGATGTTAATCGGAATTCCCGCGGCGCGGCCGCGCTTGTGCCATCGGAAGTTTTGCTGTGCAATTGAAAGGGACTGATGCTCATGGATCCGCCCGACAAGTACGCGATCAGCGTTTCGGCGCAGACGCAGTACCTCGACGACCAGTCCGACGAGGCGGCGGGGCGCTTCGTCTTCGCCTACACCATCACGATCCGCAACACGGGCCGCGTGGCCGCGCAGCTGATCAGCCGGCACTGGGTCATCACCGACGCTCGCAACCAGGTGCAGGAGGTGCGCGGCCTCGGCGTGGTCGGCGAGCAGCCGCGCCTCAGGCCCGGCGAGGCGTTCGAGTACACGAGCGGCACGGCGCTCGCGACGCCGGTCGGCACCATGCGCGGCGCCTACCAGATGATCGCCGAGGACGGCACCAAGTTCGACGCGCCGATCCCCGAGTTCACGCTCTCCATCCCGCGCGTGCTCCATTGACCCGGCTGCCGCCGGGCGCCCCGCGCGGCGCGACGCGCTGCGCGAGCGCGCTCGACGCGCGCCGCTACCGCGGGCGCTCGTCGCGGCCGGCGTCCTTCTTCGGCCACACCCACCAGACGATGAAGATCGCGATCGCGAGCGCGACCCCGGCCTCGAGAAGAAGGATCCACATCGCGCGCCCTTATACTGCGCGACCTATGCGCAATCGATGGACGATGATACGCGATGCGCGCACCCGCGCGGCCGCGTGGCTCGCCGCCGCGCTGCTCGGCACCGCGGCGCTCGGCGGATGCGCGAGCGCGCCGAAGCCGGCGCCGCGCGCGCTCGCATGCCCGGCGCCGGCGCCGTGCCCCGCCTGCCCGGTGTGCCCGGTCACCCGGCCGGAGCCGCCGCCCGCGCCGCCGCTCGCGCCCGCCTCCTTCGCGGAGCTGCCCGGTTGGGCGGACGACGATCTCACCGAGGTGTGGGACGCGTTCCTGCGCAGCTGCCGGGCGCTGCGCATGCGCGACGCGTGGGTCGCGGCCTGCGGCAAGGCGGCGGAGCTCGCGGAGCGGCCGACGAGCGCCGCAATCCGGGCGCACCTGGAGGCGAACTTCGCGCCCTACCGCGCGACCAACCCCGACGGCACGACCGAGGGGCGCGTCACCGGCTACTACGAGCCGCTCCTCGCCGGCAGTCGCGAGCGGCGCCCGCCGTTCGTGCACCCGCTCTACGCGCCGCCGGACGATCTGCTCGTCATCGATCTCGCGGGCGTCGCGCCCGAGACGCGGCACCTGCGGCTGCGCGGCCGCGTCGAAGGCCGGCGCGTGGTGCCCTACTACACGCGCGCCGAGATCGAGCGCGGCCAGGCGCCGGTCGTCGGCAAGGAGATCGTGTGGGTGGACGACCCGATCGAGGCGTTCTTCCTGCAGATCCAGGGCTCCGGGCGCGTGCGGCTGCCTTCGGGCGAGCTGCTGCGCATCGGGTACGCCGACCAGAACGGACACCCGTACGCGTCGATCGGACGCTATCTCGTCGACCAGGGCGAGCTCGCGCTCGAGCAGGCGTCGATGCAGGGTATCCAGGCCTGGGCGCGCGCGAACCCGGCGCGCGTCGCCGAGCTTCTGAACCAGAACCCGAGCTACGTGTTCTTCCGCGAGCTGCCGCCGGGCGATCCGGCCGACGGCTTGAACGCGCTGACCGCGGAGCGCGGACCGCCGGGCGCGCTCGGCGTGCCGCTCACCGCGGGGCGCTCCATCGCGGTGGACCGGCGCTTCATCCCGCTCGGCGCGCCGGTGTACCTCGCGACGACGCAGCCGAACTCGGACGTGCCGCTCGCGCGGCTCGTGATGGCGCAGGACACCGGTGGCGCGATCCGCGGGCCGGTGCGGGCGGACTTCTTCTGGGGCACCGGCCGCGATGCGGGCCGGCTCGCTGGGCGCATGCGGCAGACCGGCAGGATGTGGGTGCTGCTGCCGCTCGGGTTTCCGCTGCCCGCGGACGGCGCGCGGTAGCAGGCAAGCCCCAAAGCACCGCGTCATGCCCGCGCGAGAGGCCGTGCGCGACCTCCGCGAACGGCAGGCAAACCGTCCTCCCCGCGAAAGCGGGGATCCAGCCAGACTGCGAGGGCACGAGGAACCGGTTCTGGGCTCCCGTTTTCACGGGCGCGACGACAGGCCGTGCGGGGATGACGCCGCTGACGCGGCGTCACTTTGATTTGGTCTGGTCGAGGAGCTTCGTGAGCTGCTCGGCGGGCCGGTATCCGCTGACGCGCTGCCCGTTCTCGAAGAACATCGTCGGCGTGCCGTTGATGCGCAGCCGCTGACCGAGCGCGACGTTCTTCTCGACCGGCGTCGCGCAGTCGCCATTCGCCGTCGGCATCACGTTGCGCAGCATCATGTCCATCCACGCCTTCGCACGGTCCTGCGAGCACCAGACCGCTCTCGACTTCTCGACCGAGTTCGGGCCCAGGACCGGATAGAGGAAGAGATGCACGGTCACGTCGTCGAGCTTCGCGATGTGCTGGTCGAGCTCCTTGCAGTAGCGGCAGTTGGGGTCGCCGAAGTAGGCCATCTGGCGCGTGCCCTTGCCGCGCACGATCTTGAACGCCTGGTCGAACGGCAGGTCGGCGAACGGCACCATCGTCAGCTTGTTGATCCGCTCCTCGGCGAGGTCGCGGTCGCTCCGGGTGTCGAGCAACCCGAGCTCCTGCCCGAACACGATGTAGTTCGCGTCGCGGTCGGTGTAGACGAGCTGCCACCCGCCGCGCGTCTCGAACGCCACCTCGTACAGATCGGCGTTCGGCAACTTCGTGATCGGTCCGACCTTCGCGCCGTTCAGCTTCGACTCGACGACGCGCCGGATCTTGGCCTGGTCGGCGAGGGCGTCCGCAGGCGGCAGGGCGGTGAGCGCGGCGGCGAGGGCCAGGGCGGCCGATAGGAGGGTCTTCCGAAGCATGAGTCGTCCCTTTCCGGGGTCAGCCGAGCGCCTGGCGCACGAGCAACGTCTTCAAGACCGGTGCGCGGTCGGTTAAGTTCAATCCCGCGTTCCGGACGGCGGAAATAATCGCGCTCTTGGCGCCGAACAGGTGATGCAGGCCGTGCGTGACGGTCCGCATGGCAGCCACCGCCTCGGCGCGCGACCGGGCGTAGCGGCGCAGCACGGCCGGATCGCCGCAGTCCCGGAAGGGCTCTCGTGCCGCCAGGGTGTCGGCGAGCGCGCGCGCGTCGCCGAAGCCGAGGTTCACCCCCTGGCCGGCGAGCGGATGCACGACGTGCGCGGCATCGCCGACGAGCGCGAGGCGGGGCGCCGTCGTGCGCGCGGCGGCGAGCAGCTGCAACGGGAACGCGGCGGGCGGCGTCAGCAGGTCGAGCGCGCCGAGGGCGTGCCGGCCGGCCTCGGCGACCCGCGCGCACAGCGCGTCGGGGGCGAGCGCGACGAGCTCCGCAGCGTGCGCGTCAGGCGTGGACCAGACCATCGACACGCGCTCGCCGGGCAGCGGAAGGTAGGCGAGCACGCCATCGGGCCGGAAGAACTGGAACGCGGTGCCGCGATGAGGACGCTCGCACGCGAAGTTCGCCACCACGCCGCGCTCGCCGTAGCCCCGCACCGCGACGTCGATGCGGGCCGCGCCGCGCACCCACGACGCCGCGCCGTCGGCGCCGACCACGAGCCGCGCGCGGAGGCAGCGGCCGTCCGAGAGCGCGAGCGTGGCGGCGTCCGCGCCGATCTCGAGCGCCGCGCCGCGCGCCGGGCAGTGCAGCGCGAGATTCGGCTGCGCCGCGAGACCCTCCCACAGCGCGCGCTGCAGGCGTCCGGATTCGACGATGTGGGCGAGCTCGGCGACGCCTGCCTCGTAGGCGCTGAAGGTGATCGCCGCGTCGGGCGCGTCGCCATGGACTTCCATCCGCGCCACCGGCTGCACGCGCGAGGCATCGAGCGCGCCCCAGGCGCCCACGGCGCGCAGGAATGCCGCGCTCGCGGGGCTCACGGCGTAGATCCGGCTTTCCCAGCCCGCCGGCGCCGCAGGCGGCGGCGCGGGCTCGACCAGCGCGAGGCGCAGCGCGGCGCCGTCGAGCGCACGCGCGAAGCTCGCCCCCACGAGCCCCGCGCCGACGACGACGACATCGACCTCCGTCTGCCCCATCGCGCCGATTGTACGGTCAGGACGCCACGCTGCGCGTTACGCCCCTCACGGACGGAGGCGCGCTGCGACGCGCGGCGCGTTTCTGTCCCCTCCTTGAAAGGAGGGGATGGTCGTGCTGCGACGCGCGGCGCGTTTCTGTCCCCTCCTCGCCGAGGAGGGGCGGGCGCGAAGCGGCCGGGGTGGTGCGGCGTCCGGCCTTCAGCCGGAAAACGGTTGCGCGCGCACGAACACTTTCTCCTCGCGAATGGTGCGCGCGAGCAGCTTCATCAGCGCAAACACGGTGTCGATGTGCGGGGTCGGCGTGCCGGTGACGCGGCCGAGCTCGATCACCGCGCCGACCAGCGCGTCCACCTCGGGATCGCGGCCGGCCTCGATGTCCTGCAGCATTGATGTCTTGTGCTTGCCGACCTTCGCCGCGCCGGCGATGCGCTTCTCGAGCGAGACGCGAAACGTGATGCCGAGCCGGTTCGCCACCGTCTCGGCCTCGCGCATCATGTCGGCCGCGAGCGCGCGCGTCAGCGGATACTCGCAGATGTCGGCGAGCGTCGAGTGCGTGAGCGCACTCACCGGGTTGAACGTCAGGTTGCCCCAGAGCTTCAGCCAGATCTCGGCGCGGATGTTGTCGAGCACGGGCGCCTTGAGTCCCGCCTTGACGAACGCGTCGGCGAGGCGCTGGACGCGCCCGGTCGCGGCGCCGTCCAGCTCGCCGAGCGGGAACCGGTCGCCCTCGATGTGGCGCACCACGCCGGGCGCGACAAGCGCGCACGCCGGGTAGACTACGCAACCGATGATGCGGTGTGGATCGATCGAGGCCGCGAGCACGCCGTCCGGATCGACGCTCTCCACGCGGCGCCCCTCGTGCTCGCCGCCGTGGCGCTGGAAATACCACCACGGGATGCCGTTCTGCATCGGCACGATCACGGTGCCCGGGTGCATGAGCTTCGGAAGCTCGCCGACGACCGCCTCGACCTGGTGGGCCTTCATGCCGAGGATCACGACGTCCTGCGGTCCGGCCTCCTCGTAGCGCTGCGTCGCGCGCACGGCCGGTGCCGCCAACTCGCCGCCGTCGCGCATCACCACACGCATGCCGCGCTGGCGGATCGCCTCGAGGTTGGCGCCGCGTGCGATCAGCGTGACGTCCTCGCCGGCCGCGGCGAGCTTCACGCCGACGAAGCCGCCGATCGAGCCCGCACCGATGACACACACCTTCATGCTCGACTCCCGCCCCGATCGCCTGCCGCGAGGCCGTTGCCCCGCGCTGCCGCTGCGGGGTCGCGGCGCGTTGCGCCGCGCCGGCCCGTAACGCGATTGAACGAACTTACTTTACAATGGCTTGGTGCGTCGCAACATTGATGCGAGTCAACCGACCCGAGGTGCCCGCGGCTTGACGGTCGAGGGGCGCCGAAGGAATAATGCGCGCCCCGCATGGCGAGTTAGCTCAGCGGTTAGAGCAGCGGAATCATAATCCGTTGGTCCGGGGTTCAAATCCCTGACTCGCCACCAGTTTCCCGCACCCGCCGGCGTCTTCCACGCGCATCGTGTGCACGACGCCGGCGTGCGGAGCGGCGAAAATCTCCTAGAATAGCGAGCCGCCCGCCAAACGAGTCAAAAGCCGCGATGAAACAGGCAGTAACCGTGCTGCTCGCCGCGCTGGCTGCGGCTGCGGCCGCCGCCGCGTGGGCGCAGTTCCGGACCATCCCGCCCGAGGCGCTGCGCGGCAAGCTGACCCATGTGGCCGAGAGCATCGTCTCGATCGACGGCCGGACGATGCAGCTCGCGCCCGGTGCGCAGATCCGCTCGCAGACGAACACGATCGTGGTGCCCGCTCAGGTGCCGCGCGGGACGCTGGTCGAGTACACCGTGAACCGCGACCGGCAGCTCGACCGGGTCTGGATCCTGAGCCCCACCGAGGCCGCGCGGCCGAATCGGAACTCGACCAGCACGTGGATCGATGGCCAGCCGGCCGGCACCCCGATCGAGCAGGTGCTGCCGCCGTCCGCGGCGCCGGCCAACCCCAAGCGGAAATGACCGCGGCGCCCCCCAAGCGCGGCCCGCGGCGGGTCTACGTCAAGACCTTCGGCTGCCAGATGAACGAGTACGACTCGGCCAAGATGGTCGACGTGCTCGCGGCCGCCGACGGGATCGAGCCCACCGGACGGCCCGAGGATGCCGACCTGATCCTCTTCAACACCTGCTCGGTGCGCGAGAAGGCGCAGGAGAAGGTGTTCTCCGACCTCGGCGCCCTCCGGCACCTCAAGCGCGCCAAGCCCGACCTGCTGATCGGCGTCGGCGGCTGCGTCGCGAGCCAGGAAGGCGCCGCGATCGTCGCGCGGGCGCCGTTCGTGGACATCGTGTTCGGCCCGCAGACGCTGCATCGCCTGCCCGCGCTGATCCGCGCGCGCCGCAGCGCCGGCAAGCCGCAGGTCGACGTCTCGTTCCCCGAGATCGAGAAGTTCGACAATCTGCCGCGCCCGCGCGCCGCGGGCGCCGCGGCGTTCGTGTCGATCATGGAGGGCTGCAGCAAGTACTGCAGCTTCTGCGTCGTGCCGTACACGCGCGGCGAGGAGGTCTCGCGCCCCTTCGAGGACGTGATCGCCGAGATCGCAGAGCTCGCCGAAGACGGCGCGCGCGAGGTGACGCTCCTCGGCCAGAACGTGAACGCGTACCGCGGGACGATCGCGGGCGCCGGCGGCGAGGTCGCCGACCTCGCAACCCTGCTCGAGTACGTCGCCGAGGTGCCCGGTATCGAGCGCATCCGCTTCACGACCTCGCACCCGAAGGAGTTCACGCAGCGGCTGATCGACGCCTACGGCGCGACCGACAAGCTCGTCTCGCACGTGCATCTGCCGGTGCAGGCGGGCTCGGACCGGGTGCTCGCCGCGATGAAGCGCGGCTATACCGTGCTCGAGTACAAGTCGATCGTGCGCCGGCTGCGCGCGGCGCGCCCCGACATCTCGATCTCCTCGGATTTCATCGTCGGCTTTCCCGGCGAGACCGAGGCGGACTTCGGGCGCACCCTCGCGCTGGTGGAAGAGATCGGGTTCGACGCGTCCTTCAGCTTCGTGTACAGCCCGCGGCCGGGCACGCCCGCCGCGGAGCTCGCCGACGAAACGCCGCGCGCGGCCAAGCTCGCCCGCCTGCAGCGCCTGCAGCGGCTCCTCGAGGCGCAGGCGCGGCGGATCGGCGAGGCGATGGTGGGCTCGACCCAGCGCGTGCTGGTCGAGGGCGCATCGCGCAGGAGCGCAGCCGAGCTCGCCGGCCGCACCGGCAACAACCGCGTCGTCAACTTCCCGGGCGAGGCTGCGCTCGTCGGCCGCTTCGCCGAGGTCCGCATCGAGGCGGCGCTGCCGCACAGCCTGCGCGGGCGGCTCGCGCCGCCGCGCGACGTCCGACCCGACCGTTGAAAGTGAAGCCCGTCGAAGTCCTGCTCGCGCCGGCCGACAACCAGCGCCTCGCCAACCTGTGCGGCGTGCTGGACGAGAACATCCGGCAGATCGAGACCGCGTTCGACGTGTCGATCGCCCGCCGCGGCGAGCGCTTCACCCTGCGCGGCGAGCCGGCGCAGACCGCGCGCGCCGCCGAGGTACTGCACAAGTTCTACGCCGACGCGAAACGCGAGCTCACGGTGGACGACATCCAGCTCGGCCTGGTCGAGGCGCAGCAGCCCGCCGCGCGCGACGACGGCGATGCCCCGGCGCTGCTCACCCGGCGCGCCGACCTGCACGGCCGCACGCCGCGCCAGCGCGAGTACCTGCGGCACATTCTCGAGAACGACGTCACGTTCGCGATCGGTCCGGCCGGCACCGGCAAGACCTATCTCGCGGTGGCGTGCGCGGTCGACGCGCTCGAGCGCGACGCGGTGAAGCGGATCGTGCTGGTGCGCCCGGCGGTCGAGGCCGGCGAGCGGCTCGGCTTCCTGCCGGGGGACCTCGCGCAGAAGGTCGACCCGTACCTGCGACCGCTCTACGACGCGCTCTACGACCTGATGGGCTTCGACAAGGTCGGACGCATGTTCGAGCGCGGCGCGATCGAGCTCGCGCCGCTCGCCTACATGCGCGGGCGCACGCTGAACCATTCCTTCATCATCCTCGACGAGGCGCAGAACACCACGCCCGAGCAGATGAAGATGTTCCTGACGCGCATCGGGTTCGGCACCAAGGCGGTGGTCACCGGCGACGTCACCCAGATCGATCTCGCGCGCGGCCAGAAGAGCGGGCTGGTCGAGGCGAGAACGATCCTCGCAGGCGTGCGCGGCATCGCCTTCACCCAGTTCCAGTCGAGCGACGTGGTGCGCCATCCGCTGGTGGCGCGCATCGTGGACGCCTACGAGCGGCACGAGCGCGGCGGCTGACGATCGGTGGACGCGGCGCTGCCCCGGCATGGCGCGCAGAGGAGGAGTACGATTGACGCTCCAGTACGCCGTGCCCCGCGCCGGGCTGCCGGCCCGCGCGAGCCTCGAGCGCTGGGCGAACGCCGCCGCGAGCGGGCGCACGCGCGTCACCGTGCGGTTCGTCGGTGCGGCGGAGGGGCGCGCGCTGAACCGCGCCTATCGCGGACGGGACCACGCGACGAACGTGCTCACCTTCTCCTATCCGGGCGCCGGCGGCGGCGGCCTCGTCGGCGATATCGCGCTCTGCGCGCCGGTGGTCGCGCGCGAAGCGCGCGAGCAGGGCAAGGCGCTGCGCGCGCACTACGCGCACCTCGTGGTGCACGGCATGCTGCACCTCGCCGGCTACGACCATGCCCGGACGAGGCAGGCGCGCGAGATGGAGGCGCTGGAGACCGGGATCCTGCGACGGCTCGGGTTCGCGGATCCTTACCGATAGATGGACGACAACAACAGCCACAGCCAGAAGCCGGGTTGGCTCGAGCGGCTGAGCGCGCTGCTGGTGCGCGCGCCCGAGGACCGCGAGCAGTTGATCCGGCTCATGCATTCCGCCTACGAGCGCAACCTGCTCGACGCCGACGCGCTCTCCATGATCGAGGGCGCGCTCGCGGTCTCGGAGCTCAAGGTGCGCGACGTGATGGTGCCGCGCGCGCAGATGGACGTTATCGACATCAACGACACCCCGGACCGCTTCGTGCCGCACGTGATCGCCACCGCGCACTCGCGCTTTCCGGTGATCGACCGCGACCGCGACCACGTGATCGGCGTCCTGCTCGCCAAGGACCTCCTGCGCTACTACGCCGGCGAGGAGGAGTTCAACGTGCGCGAGATGCTGCGCCCGGCGGTGTTCGTCCCGGAGTCGAAGCCGCTTAACGCGCTCCTGCGCGACTTCCGCGCCAACCGCAACCACATCGCGATCGTGGTCGACGAGTACGGCGGCGTCGGCGGCTTGGTCACGATCGAGGACGTGCTCGAGCAGATCGTCGGCGAGATCGAGGACGAGTACGACTTCGACGAGGTCGAGGACGGCATCGTGCGCGAGAAGAGCGGGCGCTGGCGCGTGAAGGCGCAGACCGAGCTCGCCGACTTCAACGCGCACTTCGGCACCGCGTTCTCCGAGGACGAGCACGACACCATCGGCGGGCTGGTGATCAGCAAGTTCGGTCGGCTGCCCAAGCGCGGCGAGTCGGTGGTCGCCGAGGGCCTGCGGTTCCAGGTGCTGCGCGCGGACTCGCGCCGGCTCTACGCGCTCAGGATCGAGCGCGTGTCCGAGCCGGCGGCCGCCGCTTGACGGCACGCGCGCGCGCGGGCGCTCGCCGCGGCAGGCCGGCGGCGCTCGCCTCGGTCGCCGGCTTCGGCGACTGGCCGCTCTTCTACGTGCCGATCGCGGCGCTCGCGCTCCTCGTCGCGCTGTGGCTGCGCGCCGGGTCCGCGCGCGAGGCCGCCTGGCTCGGGTTCGCGTACGGCGCCGGACTCTTTCTCACCGGCGTGAGCTGGGTGTACGTCAGCCTGCACGATTACGGGATGATGCCGGCGCCGCTCGCGGCGCTCGCGACGGTGCTCTTCTGCGCCTACCTCGCGCTCTACCCGGCCGCGGTGGGCTACGCGCAGGCGCGCATCGGCGCCCGGCCCGGTGCGCGCGCGCTCTTGCTGGTGCCCGGCCTGTGGGCGCTCGCCGAATGGGTCCGCGCGTGGTTCCTCACCGGCTTTCCTTGGCTCACGCTCGGCTACTCGCAGCTCGACGCGCCGCTCGCGGGCTTCGCGCCGGTGCTCGGGATCTTCGGCATGTCGCTCGCCGCGGCGTCCACCGCGGGCGCGGTCGCGCTCCTCGCGCTGCGCGCCGGGCCCCGCGGCAGTGCGCTCGCGCTCGTCGCCGTCCTCTTCGCGGCCGGCTTCGGGCTCGAGCGCGCGCGCTGGACCGAGCCGGTCGGAGCGCCGGTGACGGTCGCCCTGCTGCAGGGAAACGTCCCGCAGTCGCTCAAGTTCGTCCCCGGACGCTACGAAACGACGCTCGCCACCTATGCCGCGCTCGCCGAGGCGAGCTCGGCGCGGCTCGTCGTGATGCCGGAGACCGCGATCCCCCGGTTCCTCGAGCTCGTCGCGCCGGCCTACCTCGAGCGGCTGCACGCGGCGGCGGCGCGCCGTGACGGCGACTTCCTCGTCGGCGTGCCGCTGCGCGAAGGGCCGGACCGCTACTACAACGCGGTGGTGAGCGTCGGGGTCTCGCCGCGGCAGACCTATGCGAAGTCGCACCTGGTGCCGTTCGGCGAGTTCATCCCGCCCGGCTTCGGCTGGGTGCCGTCGATCCTGCAGATTCCGCTCTCGGACTTCTCGCGCGGCGGGGCGAAACAGCGCCCGCTCGCGGTGGCCGGGCAGCACGTCGCGATGAACATCTGCTACGAGGACGCGTTCGGTGCCGAGATCATCCGCCAGCTCCCCGAGGCGACACTGCTCGCGAACGTGAGCAACGTCGCGTGGTTCGGCGACTCGCTCGCGCCGGCGCAGCACCTGCGCATCTCGCGCACGCGGGCGCTCGAGACCGGCCGCGTGATGCTGCGCGCGACCAACACGGGGGTGACGGCGATCATCGACGAGCGCGGCCGCGTGACGGCGCGGCTGCCGGCGTTCACCGAGGGGCGGCTCGAGGGCCGCGCGCAGGGGCGCACCGGCGCGACGCCCTACGCGCGCGCGGGGACACGCCCGCCGTTCTGCTGTCGCTGGCATGCGCGGCGATCGCCGCGTGGTCGGCGCGGCGCGCGCGCTAGCGGCGACTTCCTGGATCCCCTTTCGCGGGGATGACGAACGCAGCGGTTCCCCAGGGGCGGATCGGCGCCGCGGTAGAATCGCGGCTTTGCGGCGCGCCCGATTGCGCCGCGCTTCGTTCCCGGCACCCGGCATGCAGACCTTCCAGGACATCATCCTCCGGCTCCAGGCGTACTGGAGCGCGCGCGGCTGCGCGCTGCTGCAGCCGTACGACATGGAGGTCGGCGCCGGCACGTTCCACACCGCGACGTTCCTGCGCGCGATCGGCCCCGAGCCGTGGAGCGCGGCCTACGTGCAACCGTCGCGCCGGCCGAAGGACGGGCGCTACGGCGACAACCCGAACCGGCTGCAGCACTACTACCAGTACCAGGTGGTGCTGAAGCCCTCGCCCGCCGACATCCAGGATCAGTACCTCGACTCGCTGCGCGCGCTCGGCATCGACACCGCGGCGCACGACATCCGCTTCGTCGAGGACGACTGGGAGTCGCCGACCCTCGGCGCCTGGGGCCTCGGGTGGGAGGTTTGGCTGGACGGCATGGAAGTCACGCAGTTCACCTACTTCCAGGAGGTCGGCAGCCTTGCGTGCCGGCCGGTGCTCGGCGAGATCACCTACGGACTCGAGCGCCTGGCGATGTACCTCCAGGGCGTCGAGAACGTCTACGACCTCGTGTGGACGCCCGGGGTGACCTACGGCGACGTCTACCACCAGAACGAGGTCGAGCAGTCGAAATACAACTTCGAGCACTCGAACGCGCCGTGGCTCCTCGAGCTGTTCGGCGAGTTCGAGTCGGAGGCCAAGCGGCTGCTCGCGGCCGACCTCGCGCTCCCAGGCTACGAGATGGTCATGAAGTGCTCGCACACGTTCAACCTGCTGGATGCGCGCGGCGCGATCTCCACCACCGAGCGCGCAGCCTACATCGCCCGGGTGCGCACGCTCGCGCGCCAGGTCGCCCAGGCCTACTACGCGTCGCGCGAGGCGCTCGGCTTTCCGATGTCGAGATGAACGTCGCTCCGCTGCTGGTCGAGCTCCTCACCGAGGAGCTGCCGCCGAAGGCGCTCGAGCGCCTGAGTCGGACCTTCGCCGAGACGCTCTGCGCGCTGCTCCGGGAGGACGGCTTCGTGCCGGCCGATGGGCGGTTCACCGCGTTCGGCACGCCGCGCCGGCTCGCGGTGTTGATCGAGGGGGTCGCGGCGCAGGCGCCGGACAAGGCGCAGACCGTGCTCGGCCCCGCGGTCGGCGCGGGCCTCGACAGGGAAGGAAGACCGACGCCGGCCCTGCTCGGGTTCGCGAAGAAGCAGGGCGTCGGCGTCGACGCGCTGGTGCGCGCGCAGGGCGCCAAGGGCGAGCAGTTCGCTTACGAGGCCGTGGTCCCCGGCGGCGCGCTCGACCGGACGCTCGACCTGCACGTCTGCGATGCGCTGCGCCGCCTGCCGGTACCGAAGGTCATGCGTTGGGGCGCGGGTGAGGCCGAGTTCGTGCGCCCGGCGCACGGCCTGGTGATGCTGCACGGCGACCGCGTCGTGCCCGGGGAGGTGCTCGGCCTCGCGAGCGGGCGCACGACGCGCGGGCACCGGTTCCTCTGCGCAGGCGACATCGCTCTGCGCCATGCCGAGGATTACGAGCGCGACCTCGCGGACAAGGGCCGCGTGATCGCGCGCTTCGACCGCCGCCGCGTGCGCATCCGCGAGCTGCTGCGCGCCCACGCCGGCGGGGCGGACATCGCCGCGGACGACGCGCTCCTCGACGAGGTGACCGCGCTCGTCGAGTGGCCGGCCGTGTACGACGGCCACTTCGAGAAAGCCTTCCTCGAAGTGCCGCAGGAGTGCCTGACCCTCACCATGCGGCAGAACCAGAAGTACTTCCCGCTGGTCGACGGCCAGGGGCGGCTGCTCAACCGCTTCCTGCTGGTGGCGAACATGGAGACGCCCCACCCGCGCGACATCATCCACGGCAACGAGCGCGTGCTGCGCGCACGCCTGGCGGACGCGAAGTTCTTCTACGACCAGGATCGCCGGATCCCGCTCGCCGACCGGGTGCCCGCGCTGGAGGCGGTCGTCTACCACCACAAGCTCGGCAGCCAGCTCGCGCGCGCCGAGCGGCTCGAGCGGCTGGCCGGGGCGATCGCGCTCGAGCTCGGCGCCGCGGCCGGGCCGGCGAGCCGGGCCGGCCGCCTCGCGAAGGCCGACCTCCTGACGGGCATGGTCGGCGAGTTCCCGGAGTTGCAGGGCGTGATGGGCATGCACTACGCGCGCCACGATGGCGAGCCCGAGGTGGTGGCCCGCGCCATCGAGGCGCACTACCGGCCGCGCTTCGCCGGCGACGCGCTTCCGGCCGACGCGGTCGGCGGCGCCGTGGCGCTCGCCGACAAGCTCGACACGCTGGCGGGCATCTGGGGCATCGGCCTGCGCCCCACCGGGGACAAGGACCCGTTCGCGCTGCGGCGCGCCGCGCTCGGCGTGGTGCGGATCCTCGTCGAGCACGCCCTGCCGCTCGATTGCGTCGCGCTTCTCAGGCTCGCGCGCGGGGCTACGGCGCGACGCGGCTCGCCGAGGACACCGTGTCCGGCCTGCACGAGTTCGTCCTGGAGCGCCTGCGCTCCTACCTGCGCGAGCGCGACTTCGCCTCCGACGAGATCGAATCGGTGGTCGGCCAGCGCCCGGCCCGCCTCGACCTCGTCATCCCGCGGCTCGAGGCGGTGCGCGCGTTCCGCCGCCTGCCCGAAGCCGAGAGCCTGGCCGCCGCGAACAAACGCATCCGCAACATCCTGCAAAGTCGCCGCCGCCCGCGGGCGACAAGTTCGACGAAGGGCTGCTGTGCGAGACTGCCGAGCGCGCGCTGCACGAGGCTTCGCTCGAGGTTGAGGCGGTGGCGCGCGAGCACCGCGAGCGCGGCGAGTATGCCGAGGCGCTGCGGGCGCTCGCTGCGCTGAAGTCGCCGGTGGACACGTTCTTCGACCAGGTCCTGGTGAACGCGCCGGAGGCGGCGCTGCGCACCAACCGGCTGCTGCTGCTCGCGCGCCTGGACGGGGCGATGAACGAGGTGGCCGACATCTCCAGGCTCGCGCCGGCGTAGGATACGTGCAGTGAAGCTCATCATTCTCGACCGCGACGGCGTCATCAACCAGGACAGCGCGCAGTTCGTCAAGAGCCCGGACGAGTGGCGGCCGATCCCCGGCTCGCTCGAGGCGATCGCGCGGCTGACCCATGCGGGCTACCGCGTGGTCGTCGCCACCAACCAGTCCGGAATCGGCCGCGGGTTGTTCGACATGGCCGCGCTGAACGCGATCAACAACAAGATGATCAAGGCGGCAAACCAGGCGGGCGGACGCGTCGAGGCGATCTTCTACTGCCCCGACACCGCGGAGGCGGACTCGCCGTTCCGCAAGCCCGCGCCGGGCATGCTGGTCGAGATCGGCGAGCGATTCAACACCTCGCTCGCGAACGTGCCGGCGGTGGGCGACAGCCTGCGCGATCTGCAGGCGGCCGACGCGGTCGGCGCCGCGCCGATCCTGGTCCTCACCGGCAAGGGCGCGGCCACCCGCGCGGCCGGCGGGCTGCCCGGGCGCACGCGCGTGTACGAGGACCTCGCTGCGGTGGCGCAGGAGCTCGCCTGATGATCGCCGCGCGCTCCGCCCTGTACCAGATCGTCCTGCTGGTCGTGGTGATCCCGTACAGCGCGCTCGTGCTCGCGACGTTCCCGCTGCCGCCGCAGGTGCGCTGGCAGGTGATTGCCGGCTGGCCGCGCTTCGCCCTGTGGCTCGCCGAGCGTCTGCTCGGCATCGCCTACGAGGTGCACGGGCGTGAGCACATTCCGCCGGCACCGGCGGTGATCCTGTCCAAGCACCAGTCGGCGTGGGGAGACCATCGCCTACACGTCGATCTTCCCGCCGCACGTGTACGTGCTGAAGCGCGAGCTCCTCTGGCTCCCTTTCCTCGGCTGGGGGCTCGCGCTGATGAGTCCGATCGCGATCAACCGCTCGCACGGCAAGCGGGCGATGCGGCGGGTGGTCGAGATGGGCGGCGTGCGGCTCGCGCAGGGCTTCTCGATCATGATGTATCCGGAAGGCACGCGGATCCCGGTAGGCCGCCGTGGCAAGTACAAGCTCGGCGGCGCGGTCCTGGCGGTGCAGAACCGCGTGCCGGTGGTGCCCGTGGCGCACAACGCGGGGCTCGTCTGGCCGCGCAACTCCTTCCTGAAGTATCCGGGCAAGGTCAGCGTCGTGATCGGCGCACCGATCCCGACCGACGGCCTGTCCGCAGAGGAGGTGATGCGCCGGGTGGAGGACTGGATCGAGGACCAGGTGGCGCGCCTCGTCCCGCCGGGGTCGCGCGCGAGTCGAATGCAGCTCGAACTGCCGTTCCTGGGTGAGCCGCCGGCCCGCACCGGCACGCGCGTCCGCCACGTCCGCCTCGGCGGGAGCGTGGTGCCCTACCGTTTCCGCCGCGCCCGCCGCCGCACGATCGGCATCGCGATCGACGAGCACGGTCTGCACGCCGCCGCCCCGCGCCGGGCGACGCTCGCCGAGGTCGAAGCGTTCATCCGCGAGAAGGAGCGCTGGGTGCTGCGCAAGCTCGCCGAGGCGCGTGCGACGCCCCGCCCCGCCATCGCCTGGCGCGACGGCGTGCGCATCCCGTACCTCGGCGGCGAGCTCGAGGTCTGCGCGGCGCCGCCCGGCGCCGCGGCCGGGCTCGACGGCGCGCGCCTCGCGCTCGCGGTCGCCGACCACGGCTGCCCGCAGGCGCTGCGCGATGCGGCCCTCGGCTGGCTGCGCGGCATGGCGCTGGCGCACTTCCACGGCCGCGCCGCGAGCCTGGCGCCGCGGCTCGGCGTCGCGCCTGCGCGCGTGTCGCTGTCTAACGCGCGCACGCAGTGGGGCTCCTGCTCGGCCGACGGGCGGGTGCGCCTGTCGTGGCGGCTGATCCACCTGCGGCCGGCGCTCGTCGACTACGTAATCGTCCATGAGCTCGCACACCTGCGCTACATGAACCACTCGGCGCGCTTCTGGCGCGTCGTCGCGACGGCCTGTCCCGGCTACCGTGCGGCGCGCCACGAGCTGCGCGGGTTCTCCCACGCTTTGCCCGAACTCTGAGGGAGCCCCCGAAACATGCGCCTGCTCCACACGATGCTGCGCGTCGGCGATCTCGACCGCTCGGTCAAGTTCTACACCGAGGTGCTCGGCATGCGCCTCTTGCGCACCACCGAGCGCCCGAGCGAGAGGTACTCGCTCGCGTTCGTCGGCTACGACGACGAGGACGAGGCCGCCGTCCTCGAGCTCACGTACAACCACGGGGTCGACAAGTACGAGATGGGCACCGCCTACGGACACATCGCGATCGCGGTGCCGGACGCCGCCAAGGCGTGCGAGGCGGTCAAGCGGCGCGGCGGCACCGTGACGCGCGAGGCGGGACCGGTCAAGGGCGGCACGACGGTGATCGCGTTCGTGCAGGACCCCGACGGCTACAAGATCGAGCTCGTCGAGCGCGGCTGAGCGCCGCGCGCCGCCACCGCGTTCGCGAGCGCGACGTAGTCCGCCACCGCGAGGTTCTCCGGACGCAGCCCGGCGTCGATCCCGAGCCGCGCGAGCTCCTCGGCGCCGGCGAGCCCGGCGAGCGCGTTGCGCAGCGTCTTGCGTCGCTTCGTGAACGCAGCCGTGACGACGGCGGCGAGCGTAGCGGCATCGCGCGCGCCCAGCGCCCCAACCGGCCGCGGGATCATCCGCACCAGCGCCGACTCGACCTTGGGCGGCGGGCTGAACGCGCCGGGCGGCACTCGCAGCACCCGCTCCATGGCGAACCGGTACTGCAGCATGACCGACAGGCGTCCATACGCGGGCGTGGACGGCGGCGCCACCATGCGCTCGACCACCTCGAGCTGCAGCATGAAGTGCGCATCGACGATGCGGTCAGCATACGGGGTCAGCGCGAAGAGCAGCGGCGTCGAAATGTTGTACGGCAGGTTGCCGACGAGCCGCAGCGGTTGCGGCAGGTGGCCGTACTCGAACGCGAGCGCGTCGCCGGCGTGCACGGTCACACGCTCCGCGGGGAAGCGCTCCGCGAGGGCGCGCGCGAGGTCGCGGTCGATCTCGATCACGTGGAGATGGCCGACGCGCCCGGCGAGCGGCCCGGTGAGCGCGCCACGTCCCGGACCGATCTCGACCACGACGTCGTCGGGCTGCGGCGCGATCGCCGCGACGATCCGCTCCACGACGCTCCGGTCGGTCAGGAAGTGCTGGCCGAAGCGTCGGCGCGGACGATGGATCGGCACGCGCTACCGGTCGTCCAGCCGGTACTCCACGTAGGCGCGATCGCGGAGCTGCCGCACCCACTCCTCGTAGGCCTCGTCGGCGCGGCGCGCGCCGAGCACCCGGCGCGCCTGCAGCCGCTTGCGGTCCTCGGGCAGGTCCGCCGCGCGCCGCTCGAGCACCTGGATCAGGTGGTAGCCGAACGGCGAGCGGACCGGCTCGCTCACCTCCTTGATCCGGAGGGCGTTCATCGCGCGCTCGAAGTCCGGAACGGTGTCGCCACCAGTGATCCAGCCGAGATCGCCGCCCCGCGCGGCCGACGCGTCGTCCGAATTCAGCCGTGCGAGCTCGGCGAAATCGGCGCCCTGCCTGATCCGCTCGCGCAGGATATTCAGCTTGCGCAGCGCGTCGCTCTCGGAGACGAGCTCGTTCGTGCGCACCAGGATGTGGCGCACGTGGGTCTGTGCGACCACGCCGGGGCCCGCCTTGCCGCCGCGCTGGTCGTTGATGCGCACGATGTGGAATCCGGCCGGGCTGCGCAGGATGTCGGAGACCTCGCCGGGCTTCATGGCGGAAAGCGCTCTCACGAAGAGCTCCGGCAGCCGGTCGGCCGGGCGCCAACCCATGCCGCCGCCCTGCAGCGCGTCGGGTGCGTCGGAGAAGCTCACGGCGACCTGCCGGAAGTCGATCCCGGCGCGCAGCTGCGCAAGCGCTTCCTCGGTCCGCCGGCGGCGCGCCTCGATCTGCTCGGGGCCCGCCTGCTCCCGGAACGCGCACCAGGATGTGCGAGAGCTCGTACTCGGCCGGTGCGCCGGCGCCCGCCTGGCCGTCCTCGAGGAACGCGTCCACCTCGGCGTCGGAGATCTGGATCTTGCTGTCGACCTCGCGCTCGCGCAGCCGCGAGATCAGCATCTCGGCGCGGACGTCGTCGCGGAACTTCTCCCACGACAGGCCTTCGCGCTCGAGCGCGCGCCGGAACTCGGGAGGCGCGAGGCCGTTCTGCTGCGCGATGCGCTGCAGCGTGCGATCGAGATCGACCTCGCTGATGCTCACTCCGGTCTCGCGGGCGAACTGCACCTGCACGAGATCGGTGATCATGCGCTCGAGCACCTGGCGCTGGAGCACCTCCTGCGGCGGCAGCGGCGCGCCCTGGCGGCGCAGCTGCGCGGCGACGCGCTCGGTGCGCCGCTCGAGCTCGCTCATGGTCACCACCTCCTTGTTGACCACCGCGGCGATCCGGTCGGCGAGCACGATGCGCGGCCGCTGCGGCGACTGGGCGAGCACCGGAGTCGGCGCAGCGAGCATGGCGGCGGCCACGAGGGCTACGGCGGCGAGCGACGCCGTGCGGATGGCCGTCATTCCCGCAACGGCGCGAACCCGGCGCGAGTGCCATCGACGATCCGTCCGGCTCCCGTCCTTGCAAGACGTACTCGGGTGTGACGATCCATCGCGGGGGCGACCGAAGCAGTACTCCCCCCTTGCGGACCGTGCGTGCTTGAGTCTGCCCATCGGCTGGCTGTTGGTCGTCACGCGCTCAGTAGTCGAAGGCTCCGCCGGCCCCGCTCCGCCCCGGGAACACGTCGGTGGCGGTCGATCGCTGCGCCGGGGCATTCGTCGGGGTGTATCCCGGAATGTTCCGCTGCAGGGCCTCGAGCGGGTCGATACCGATCCGCGCCAGCCCGTTCAGCTCGAGCTGGACGAAGAACTGGTAGGTGCGCTTCTCGGTCGCGCTTACGAAGCTCTGCAGCACCGCGCGCACGATCCAGCAGTCGGCATTATATTCGATTCCGGCGAGGCTCTCGACCACCTGGCTGCCGGCCACGTCGTAGTTGAGGCGGGCGAGGCCGTACAGGCCGCGCCAAAGCGGCCACTGCGCGGCGACGTCGATCTGGCGGATCTCGGGCTGCGCAGCGGTCTCGCGCGCATAGCGGTACGCGGCGGTCACCACGTTCGCGAACCGGGGCGAGTAGCGCACCCCGAAGTTGAACCGCTCGAGCTCGGCGCCGCTCCACGAATACTGCACGGCGGCGTCCGCCCGCCAGTCGGGCGCGATCTGCCCGCCCAGACCCGCGATGATCGGCGCGGTATCCGCGGTCCGCAGCGGCGTCGTGGCAGTCAGGCCGACGCGCTGCTCTTCGAAGTAGTAGCGCTGGCCGACGAACGCGCGCACCGCCTCCTGCCCGGTCGCCGGGCGCAGCAGCCGCGACGTCGCCGCGATGGTGAGCTGGTTCGCGTCGCTGATCCGGTCCCCGCCGACGTAGAAGTTCTCCGAGAAGAGCTGCCCATAGCTCAGATCCGCGATCGCGGTGTCGAACAGCGGAATGTCGGTCTGCTCGCGGAACGGCACCCGCAAGTAGTAGGCGCGCGGCTCGAGCGTCTGCAGGAACTCGGTGCCGAACCAGCGAGCGTCGCGCTCGAAGAAGAGCCCCGAGTCGACGGAGGGCGATCGGCAGCACGCGCGACTGCGAGGTCGGCGTGCCGGGGCCGGCATCGGTGAGGCTGTAGTGCGTCGCATGCACGCCGATCTTTGGCGTGAAGAAGCCGTACGGCTTCACGAACGGCCAGGCGATGTACGGGTAGGCGGTGGTGCGCCGGCCTTGCACCAGGGAAGGGTGATCGAAGGCGACCGCCTCGGCGCTCGCGCCGAGGTCGAGCCCGAGGCGCGTCGGCCGCAGGGCGGTGAGCGTGAGCTGCGGCAGCCTGGCGTAGGGCGTCGTCACCAGATTCGCCGGATCCTGCAGGGTCTGGAAGCGCTGCAGGCGCAGGGTCGAAGACCACCACCTGCCGCCGTAGGTGACCGACCCCTCCTGCGGCAGGAAGACCTGCGTCGCCACGGCGAGGCGCCCGGAGAGGTCGCGGAAGTACTGGTCGTCGGAAACGCGGGTGTAGTTGACGCTGCTCGACCAACCGCTCGCACCGAAGATCGAGGTGTCGCGCAGCGCCACGCCCCAGCGTGCCTCGCCCGTCGCCTTGTCCTCGGGCAACACCTCAACGCGCGCCTCGCCGCGCGAGCTCGGCAGGAGATAGCGGAACTGCGAGATCAGCTGCAGTCCGCGGCGCTCCATGTAGCGCGGCGCGACAGTGGCGTCGTAGTTGGGCGCAAGATTCAAGTAATAGGGCGCGAGGACTTCCCACCCGCGCGCGTTGCTGATACCGACCGACGGCGGTAGGAAGCCGCTCTTGCGCCGGTTGTTGAGCGAGAAGCCGACCTCCGGAAGTGCGGGCGTCTTCATGCCGAGGAACGTGAGGCGCGCGCCGCGGGCGACGCCCACTTCGCGGCCGAGATCGAGGTCGAGCTGCTCGGCCGAGATCTGCCAGTCGTCCTGGCCCGGCTTGCAAGTGGTGAACGTTCCGTCGGTGATCCGGACGTTGTCGCGGCCGTCGAAGCGCGCCGCCTGGGCGGTGCCACGCGCCCCGGTCGGCGCGGCCGCGCGCCCGGTCACGCCGCCCGCGCGCGGCACCAGCGTGTAGCGCGGCTCGTTCATCACGCCGGCGTTGTCGCCCACGCGCAGCCGCAGGCGCGGCCCGGCGATCTCGTCGCCGTCCATGCGCAGGCGCACGTTGCCGGTCGCCTCGGCCTCGTCGAACTCGCTCACGTAGCGGATGCGGTCGGCGAACAGCGAGGTCGCGCCGCGGTGCAGCTCGGCGTTTCCGACCGCCTCGACCTGGACCCCGGCCACGCCTTCGATGCGGTCGGCGATGACGAACGCCGGAATCGATTCGCCTGCCTGCTGCGCCGGCGCGCGATGCAGGCGCAGCCCCTGGCCCTGACCAGCGGCCGGACCGCACAGCGCCAGCGCGAGAAGCGCGAGGGCGGCGTGGAAGTGACGCGACACTTATCGTCCGTCGTGCGGCCCGCGTGCCGCGCGCGTACGCCGGACGCGGGCCGGCAAATGCGCAACCACCGCGCCCACCTGCGAGTCCCTCCCCTCCTCCATCCTCGTGCGCGCTGCGCGTGATTCTCGTTGGTGGCGTTCTTTGAGTTGCTAAAATCGCACAATTCCCGCCCTCAGGCAACGACGCCCGCCCGCATGGATCGCCTCGCCGCGCTCGAGACCTGGCTCGCAGCCCGCTTTCGGCCCGGCAGCTTCCGCCTGACGCCCGCGTCCGAGGACGCGAGCTTCCGGCGCTACTTCCGCGTGCACCTCGCCGCCGGACCGATGCCGACCGCGATCGCGATGGACGCACCACCGGAGCGCGAGGACTGCGGCACGTTCGTGCACGTCGCGCGGCTGCTCAACGAGGCCGGGCTCAACGCGCCGCGCGTGCTCGCCGCCGACCTTGCGCAGGGTTTCCTGCTGCTCACCGACCTCGGCACGCGGACCTATCTCGCCGCGCTGGACGGAGTCGAATGCCGATCGCCTGTTCGCAGATGCGCTCGACGCCCTCATCAAGTGGCAGCTCGCGAGCCGCGCGGGCGAGCTGCCGCCGTACGACGCAGCGCTGCTGCGCCGCGAGCTCGATCTCTTTCCCGAGTGGTACGTCGCGCGCCACCTCGGGGTCTCGCTCGACGCGGGGCAGCGCCAGTCGCTCGAGTCGGTCTTCGCGCTCGTCCTGGCGAGCAACCTCGCGCAGCCGCGCGTCTACGTGCACCGCGACTACATGCCGCGCAACCTCATGGTGAGCGACCCGAACCCGGGCATCCTCGATTTCCAGGACGCGGTCCACGGTCCGATCACCTACGACCTCGCGTCGCTCTTCCGCGACGCGTTCGTGAGCTGGCCCGAGGCGCGCGTCATCGACTGGACGGTGCGCTACTGGGAGAAGGCGCGCCGCGCGGGACTGCCGGTCGATCCGGATTTCGCCGCCTTCTACCGCGACCTCGAGTGGATGGGGCTGCAGCGCCACCTGAAGGTGGCCGGCATCTTCGCGCGGCTCGCCTACCGCGACGCGAAGCGCGGCTACCTCGAGGACACGCCGCGCTTCATCGGCTACATCCGCACGGTCTGCGAGCGCTACGGCGCGCTCGCGCCGCTCCTGCGGCTGCTGGACGCGCTCGAGGGCCGCGCGCCGCAAGTGCGCTACACGTTCTGATGAAAGCGATGATCCTGGCCGCCGGCCGCGGCGAGCGCATGCGCCCGCTCACGGACCGGCGGCCGAAGCCCCTGCTCGAGGTCGGCGGCAAGGCGCTGGTCGTGTGGCTGATCGAGCGCCTGCGCGCCGGCGGCTTCCGCGACATCGTGCTGAACCATGCGCATCTCGGGGCGGCGATCGTCGCGGCGCTCGGCGATGGCGCCGCGCTCGGCGTCGCGCTGCGCTACTCGGCCGAGCCGGCGGCGCTCGGCACCGCGGGCGGCATCGCGCAGGCGCTGCCGCTGCTCGGCGCGGCGCCGTTCGCGGCCGCGAACGCCGACGTCTACTGCGAGCTCGACTTCGCGCGCCTGCGCGCGCACGCCCTCGGCCCGGCGCTTGCCCATCTCGTGCTCGTCGACAATCCAGCGCATCATCCCGCGGGCGATTTCGCGCTCGCTGGCGCGCGCGTGGGCAATGCGCCGGACCGGCGTCTCACCTTCGCCGGCGTCGGCGTGTATTCGCCCGCGCTCTTCGCCGCCGTACCGCGCGGTGCGCGTGCCGAGCTCGCGCCGCTCCTGCGCGCGGCAGCCGACGCGGGACGCGTGACCGGCGAGCATTTCGCCGGGCGGTGGGTCGACGTCGGCACGCCGGACCGGCTGGCCGCGCTCGACCGCGCGCTCGGCGCGCGATGAGCGCGCCCGGCCGCGACGAGATCGACCGCGCGCTCGCGCTCGACGCGGCGTGGGCCGAGCGCGCGCGCGCGGCGTGGCTCACGATGATGGCGCTCGCCGTGTTCGGCGACCTGAAGGGGCGTCGCATCGGCGGCGTGCCGCGCCTGCGCAAGCAGGCGCTCGACAGCGGCGAGCGGCTGCGGGCCGCGCTGGCGGACCGCGACTGGATCCCGCAGCCGCGCGAGCGGCTCAAGAACGCGCTCGCCACGGCGATCGCGCTGAGCGACGCGCTCGACGAGCTCACCGACGCGGCGGGCGCGCTCGACGGCGGCGCCGACCGAGGTGCGTTCTGCGACGCGGTGGCCGCGCTGCGCGTCCAGACGATGGACGAGCTCGGCCCGCGCGCGAACGCGTGGGCGGCGCTGCTTGATCGGCGCGGCGAAGCCGACGACAATCGGTGATCAACGAGGCGTCGACCACATGCATGAGATCGAACCGCACAAGGCCAGGCGCGCGCGGCTGCTCGCCGCGATGGGCGCGGGCGTCGCGATCGTGCCGACCGCGCCGGAGCGGCTACGCAACCGCGACACCGACTACGTCTATCGGTTCGACAGCTACTTCTTTTACCTGACCGGGTTTCCGGAGCCGGAGGCGGTGCTCGTGCTCGTGGCGGGCGCCGAGCCGCGGTCGATCCTCTTCTGCCGCGAGAATAACCCCGAGCGCGAGCTGTGGGACGGCCGCCGCTACGGCGTCGAGGCCGCGCGCGAGGCGTTCGGGATCGACGAAGCGCATCCGGTCGCCGCGCTCGACGAGAGGATGCCCGCGCTGCTCGCCGACCAGCCGACGCTCTTCTTCGCGCCCGGGCTGGACGCGGCGTGGGACGCCCGCGTGATGGGCTGGCTGAACCAGGTCCGCGCGCAGGCGCGCGCGGGTGTCGTTGCCCCGTCCGACATCCGCGACGTGCGTTCGATCCTGGACGAGATGCGCCTGGTGAAGGACGCGCTCGAGATCGCCACGATGCGTCGCGCCGCAGCGGTGACCGCAGGCGCGCACATCCGGGCGATGCGGGCGGTGCGTCCGGACATGGTGGAGTACGAGATCGAGGCCGAGCTGCTGCACGAATTCCGCCGCCACGGCGCGCAGTTCCCGGCCTACTGGCCGATCGTCGCGAGCGGGCCGAACGCGTGCGTGCTCCACTACCGCGCGAACGACCGCCGCATGCGCGACGGCGACCTGCTGCTGATCGACGCCGGCTGCGAGATCGACGGCTATGCCGCCGACGTGACCCGCACCTTTCCGGTGAGCGGCCGCTTCAGCGGGCCGCAGCGCGACGTCTACGAGATGGTGCTTGCGGCCCAGGCCGCCGCGGCCGCACAGGTGAGGCCGGGCGCGCACTGGACAGCACCGCACGATGCCGCCGTCGCGGTGATCGCGCAGGGCCTCGTCGATCTCGGCCTGTGTGCCGGCACGCGCGACGCGGTGATCGAGTCGGGCGACTACAAGCGTTTCTACATGCACCGGACCGGCCACTGGCTGGGCCTCGACGTCCACGACGCCGGCGACTACAAGCAGGCCGGCGACTGGCGTCCGCTCGTGGCCGGCATGACGCTCACCGTCGAGCCGGGCTGCTACATCCGCCCCGGCGAGGGCGTGCCCGAGCGCTTCTGGCACATCGGCGTGCGTATCGAGGACGATGCGCTGGTGACCGAGACCGGCTGCGAGCTGTTCAGCGCGGCAGCACCCAAGCGCGTCGCCGACATCGAGGCGCTGATGCGCGATGCCCGCTAGGGATACCCTGCCAAGGGACTCTGCTGCCCGCCTGGCCTCCCCCCGACCCAGGCAGAGCCTCGCGGAGGCGCGCTCTCGCAGAGCTTCCGCCGCGTCGACTTCGACGTGCTGATCGCCGGCGGCGGTCCGGTTGGCGCGGCGCTCGCGGCGGCGCTCCTCGGCGGCGGCCTCGCCGTGGCGCTCGCGGAACCCGGCATGTGTGCGGAGCCCCGGCAGGACGCCGCAGTCCGCGCACCGTTCCGTCCAATCGCACTTTCGCACGCGAGCGTGCTCCAGCTCGCGCAGACGGGGGCTCGATCGGATCGCGCTCACGCCGATCCGCGCGATCCACGTCTCGCAGACGAGCGGATTCGGCCGCACCCTGATCGAGGCGGGCGACCTCGGCGTGCCGGCGCTCGGCTGGGTCGGCGATCTCGCGCGCATCGCCGGGGCGCTACAGGACGCGGCCCGCGCCGTGCAGGTCGCGGCGCGCGTGCGGCGCTGGGAAAGCGAACGCGCGGGCGACGGCGCGGTGCTGGTCGAGCTGGACGACGGACGCCAGGTGCGCGCGCGGCTGCTCGTGCTCGCCGACGGCGGCGGATCGGCCGGCGACGATCTCTCGGTGCGCGACTACGGCCAGACCGCGGTCGTCGCAGCGGTGCGCACCGAGCGTCCGGCGGCGGGTGTGGCGTGGAGCGGTTCACGGCCGATGGCCCGCTTGCGCTTCTGCCGTTCGCCGACTGCTATGCGATGGTGTGGAGCATGCGCACCGCACGCGCACGCGAGCTCACCGCAGCGTGCGATGCCGCGTTTCTGGGCGCGCTCGGCGAGTGCTTCGGCCGCCGCGTCGGCCGCTTCACCGAAGTGGGCGCTCGCGTAAGCTTTGCGCTGACGTTGCGCTTCCGGCGCGCGGCGGTTGTCGCGCCGCGCGTGGTCGCGATCGGGAACGCGGCACAAACGTTGCATCCGGTCGCCGGGCAAGGCCTAAACCTCGGATTGCGCGACGCATTCGAGCTCGCTGCATATCTCGAGCGCGCGGGCAGGCTGGCGATCGAGCGCGGCGAGGTCGCCGTCCCGTAGTGCTGCGCAGCGACGGGCGGATCGCTACGCAAGTATCGGAATTACCGACGGCTTGGTGCGCGCGTTCGAGCTCGATCATCCACTCGCCGCCGCGGCGCGCGGCATCGCTCTCGCGGCGCTCGACCTGACGCCGCCCGCGCGGGAGATTTTTCGCGCGGCGTTTCGTCTTCGGCCTGCGCGCGCTGCCCTGAATCGGCGCGGCGACGCGCGCGAAAAGTTCGCCGCCGCGCGCGCGCGAGATCATTTCCAACGCGTGCCGATTGCGAGTAAAATTCGCTCCCGCTTTCCTTCTCCCGACCTCCCTCTCGACAATGCGGATCGGCCCGCACGTTCTGCGGAACAATCTCTTGGTCGCGCCGATGGCGGGCGTCACCGATCGCGCGTTTCGCCGGTTGTGCCGCGGATTCGGCGCCGGGCTCGCGGTGTCGGAGATGGTGACCTCGCAGCCGCGGCTGTGGCAGTCGACGAAAACGCGCCGGCGGCTCGATCACGCGGGCGAGCCCGCACCGATTGCGGTGCAGATCGCCGGCGCCGATCCGGCGATGATGGCCGAGGCCGCGCGGTACCACGCCGGGCGCGGCGCGGACATCGTCGACATCAACATGGGCTGCCCGGCCAAGAAGGTGTGCAACGCGGCCGCCGGCTCCGCGCTGCTGCGCGACGAGGCGCTCGTTGGACGCATCCTGCGGGCGGTGGTCGCGGCGGTCGACGTCCCGGTCACGCTCAGGTACCGCACCGGGTGGGATCCGCGTAGCCGCAACGCCGTGCGCATCGCCCGCATCGCCGAGGATGCCGGCATCCGTATGCTCACGCTGCACGGCCGCACGCGCGCGTGCGGCTTCTCGGGCCCTGCCGAGTATGACTCGATCCGCGAAGTGAAGCGCGCGACGCGCGTGCCGGTGGTGGCGAACGGCGACATCCGCACGCCCGAGCAGGCGCGGCGAGTGCTGGACTATACCGGCGCCGACGGAATCATGATCGGGCGCGCGGCCTACGGACGCCCGTGGATCTTCCGCGAGGTGGCCCATTTCCTCGCTACCGGGCGCCGGCTGCCCGCTCCGCTCGTGCGCGAGGCGCATGAGACGCTCGCGCACCACCTGCACGAGATCTACAGCGTGCATGGTGCCGGGGCCGGCGTGAAGATCGCCCGCAAGCACGTACATTGGTACACGAACGGCCTGGCAGGAGCCGCCGGCTTCCGTGCCGAGCTCAACCGCCAGGAGAACTGCGCGGCGCAGCTCGCCGCCGTCGACCGCTTTTTCGAGCGCCTGGCGCAGAACGGCGAACGCCTGCACAGCGAGGAGGAGCCGTACGAATGGTGAAACAGACGAGCGAGATCGCGGACTGCGTGCGCAAGTCGCTGGACCGCTACTTCAGCGACCTCGATGGCGCCAAGCCGCGCGCGATCTACGACATGGTGCTGAGGAACGTCGAGAAGCCGATGCTCGAGGCGGTGCTCAACCGCGCCGAGGGCAACCAGACGATCGCCGCGCAGATGCTCGGCATAAACCGCAACACGCTGCGCAAGAAGATGGCGCAGCACAAGATCAAGCTCTGAGGGTTGATGAATGACGGGTGATGGCCGCCGCGCTCGCGCACCCGCGCGACGCCACGAGCCATCGCCAGCCAAGCGCAAGGGTGAAGCAGGGCCCCTGCGACCATCATCCATCCACCTTCACCTATCACCCGTCACCGGCATGTGCATCCCGATCAAGCAAGCTCTGCTCAGCGTGTCCGACAAGTCGGGGCTACCGGAGTTCGCCCGTGCGCTCGCCGCGCTGGGCGTTCGGATCCTGTCCACCGGCGGAACGGCGAAGCTGCTCGCCGGCACGGGCATCCCGGTCATCGAGGTCGGCGACTACACCGGTTTCCCCGAGATGCTCGACGGCCGCGTCAAGACGCTGCACCCGAAGATCCACGGCGGCGTGCTCGCCCGCCGCGAAGTTGCCGAGCACATGGCCGCAATCGACGCCGCCGGCATCGCGCCGATCGACCTGGTGGTAGTGAACTTGTACCCGTTCGCGCAGACCGTCGCGCGGCCGGGCTGCACGCTCGACGAGGCAGTCGAGAATATCGACATTGGCGGGCCGACCATGGTCCGCGCCGCCGCCAAGAACTACTCCGGCGTGGCCGTGGTCACCGACCCGGGAGACTACGGCCGTCTGCTCGAGGAACTGCGCGCGAACGACGGCGCGCTCGCGCTCGCCACGCGCTTCGCGCTCGCCAAGAAAGCATTCGCCCATACTGCGGCGTACGACGCCGCGATCGCGAACTACCTCACCGCGCTCGACGCCGACAACCGCCCCGGTGCGTTCCCCGATCGGCTCTCGCTGCAGTGGGAGAAGGTCCAGGAGATGCGCTATGGCGAAAATCCGCACCAGCAGGCCGCGTTCTACCGTGACCCCGTGCCGGCCGAAGGCAGCCTCGCCCAGTACACGCAGCTCCAGGGCAAGGAGCTCTCGTACAACAACATCGCCGATGCCGACGCGGCGTGGGAGTGCGTCAAGACCTTCGAGCGCGCCGCGTGCGTCATCGTCAAGCACGCCAATCCGTGCGGCGTGGCCGAGGCCGACGATCGCCTGACCGCGTACGAGCGCGCGTTTGCGACCGATCCGACCTCCGCTTTCGGCGGCATCATCGCCTTCAACCGGCCGGTCGACGGCCGCACCGCCGAGGCGGTGGCGAAGCAGTTCGTCGAGGTGGTCATCGCGCCGGAGCTCAGCGCCGATGCGCGCGCCGCGTTCGCCGCGAAGGCGAACATCCGGGTGCTCGCGGTGCCGGCGGGGCGTGAGGTGCAGCGCCACGACTTCAAGCGGGTCGGCGGCGGCCTGCTGGTGCAGATGCCCGACGCGCGCAACGTCGGGCGCGCGGACCTGCGCGTGGTGACCAGGCGCGCGCCGACCGACGTGGAGCTCGCCGACCTCCTGTTCGCCTGGCGCGCGGCGAAGTACGTCAAGTCGAACGCGATCGTGTTCTGCGGCGGCGGGCGCACGCTCGGCATCGGCGCGGGGCAGATGAGCCGCGTCGATTCGGCGCGCATCGCCGCGATCAAGGCCGGCAATGCCGGCCTGTCGCTCGCCGGCTCGGTCGTCGCCTCCGACGCGTTCTTCCCGTTCCGCGACGGCGTCGACGTCGTGGCGCAGGCGGGTGCGAAGGCGATCATCCAGCCCGGCGGCAGCGTGCGCGACGACGAGGTGATCGCGGCGGCCGAAGAGCTCGGCATCGCGATGGTCTTCACCGGCGTGCGGCATTTCCGTCACTGACCCGGGCAATCGGCGATGGGCAACCGGTGACGCGGGGCGGGCCGTGCACGCGGCTCGCAACCCGGCACCGATTGCGCTTGGTCCGTTCTGATGAAGATTCTGGTCATAGGATCCGGTGGGAGAGAGCACGCGCTCGCGTGGAAACTCGCGCGCAGCCCCAAAGTGCACAGGGTTTTCGTCGCCCCCGGCAACGCGGGCACCGCGCGCGAGGAAGGCGTCCAGAACGTCGCGCTCACCGCTCTGGAGGAGCTCGCGCGCTTCGCGCAGCGCGAGGACGTCCATCTCACCGTCGTCGGCCCCGAGGCCCCGCTCGCCGCCGGCGCGGTCGACCTCTTCCGCGAGCGGGGGCTGCGCATCTTCGGGCCGACGCGCGCGGCCGCGCAGCTCGAGAGCTCGAAGGAGTTCGCCAAGCGGTTCCTGGTCAGGCACCGCATCCCGACCGCCGCCTACGGGTGCTTCGACGCGCCCGCCGAGGCGCATGCGTACGTCGAGGCGCAGGGTGCGCCGATCGTCGTCAAGGCCGACGGGCTCGCGGCCGGCAAAGGGCGTCGTGGTCGCGGCGACCGCGGCCGAGGCTCACGCCGCGATCGACGCGATGCTGGTCGAGCACCGCATGGGCGACGCCGGGGCGCGCGTGGTGATCGAGGAGTTCCTCGCCGGCGAGGAGGCGAGCTTCATCGTGATCGCGGACGGCCGCAACGTGCTGCCGTTCGCCACCAGCCAGGATCACAAGCGGCTGCGCGACGGCGACCAGGGCCCCAACACCGGCGGTATGGGCGCCTATTCGCCGGCGCCGGTGATCACGCCCGCGCTGCACGCGCGCGTCGTGCGCGAGATCATCCTGCCCACGGTGCGCGGCATGGCCGCGGATGGCATCGCGTACTGCGGGTTCCTGTATGCGGGGCTGATGATCGACGCCGCCGGGAATCCCAAGGTGCTCGAATTCAACTGCCGCCTGGGCGATCCAGAGGCGCAGCCGATCCTGCTCAGGCTGCGCTCGGATCTGCTCGGGCTGATCGAGGGGGCGCTGGACGGCAGGCTCGACCGGATGGAGGCCGAGTGGGACCGCCGTGCCGCGCTCGGCGTCGTGCTCGCTGCGGCGAACTACCCGGAGGCGCCGCGCAAGGGCGACCCGATCAGCGGGCTCGCCGCGCCGGCCGAGGATGTGCGCGTGTTCCACGCCGGCACCGCGCTCGCCGACGGCAGGGTCGTCACCGCCGGCGGGCGGGTGCTGTGCGTCACCGCGCTCGGCGGTTCGATCCGGATTGCGCGCACGCGCGCCTACCAAGTGGTGGACGCGATCCGGTTCGACGGCATGCAGTACCGTAACGACATCGGACACCGGGCCCTCGCGCCGCGTCCGCGCGGCGCGGGCGGGCGCGGCGCGCGCGAGGGTCGATGAGCATCGACGCGCGGACGGTGGCCGAGTACCTGCGCGGGCTCCAGGAGCGGATCGTCGCCGAGCTCGAGCGGCTCGATGGTGCGCCGTTCCGCGTCGACTCCTGGACCCGCGCCGAGGGCGGCGGCGGGATCTCGCGGATCATCGAGGAAGGCGGGCTGTTCGAGCGCGGCGGCGTCAACTTCTCGCACGTCAGGGGCGCCAGCCTGCCGCAGTCCGCGAGCGCGGGACGTCCGGAAGTCGCCGGGCGCGACTTCGAGGCGATGGGCGTGTCGCTGGTGCTGCACCCGCGCAACCCGTACGTGCCCACAGTGCACATGAACGTGCGCTGGTTCGTCGCCACCAAGGCCGGCGCCGGGCCGATCTGGTGGTTCGGCGGAGGGATGGATCTCACGCCGTACTACGGCTTCGAAGAGGACGCACGCCACTTCCACCGCGCCTGCAAGGCAGCGCTCGCGCCGTTCGGCGCGCAGTATCATCCTCGCTTCAAGCAGTGGTGCGACGAGTACTTCTATCTGCGCCACCGGCGCGAGCCGCGCGGCGTGGGCGGCATTTTCTTCGACGACCTGAACGACGGCGGGTTCGAGCACTGCTTCGGGTTGACGCGAAGCGTCGGCGACCACTTCCTGCCCGCGTACGCGCCGATCGTCGAGCGCCGGCGCGCGATCGACTACGGCGAGCGGGAGCGCGACTTCCAGTTCTACCGCCGCGGCCGCTACGTGGAATTCAATCTGGTCTACGACCGCGGCACGGTGTTCGGCCTACAGTCGGGCGGGCGCACCGAGTCGATCCTGGTGTCGCTGCCGCCGGTCGTGCGCTGGCGCTACGACTGGCGCCCGGCGCCAGGAAGCCCGGAAGAGAGGCTCTACACCGAGTTCCTCAAGCCGCGCGATTGGGCTGACTAGCAGCCCAGCTGCCGCGCGAGGTCCAAGAAGTCCTTCGCGTTCAGGTCGAAGCGGTGCTCGAACGCGACGTCCTTCTTCGCCGGATCGCCGAACTCCAGCGGACGGGCAACGAATGCGCTTCGCAGCCCGGCGCGCGCCGCGCCGTCGAGGTCGTCCTTGTGTGCGGCGACCATCAGCACCTCGTCGGGCTGGATGCCGAGCAGGCGAGGCACGCTGAGGTAGGCCTCCGGATCCGGCTTGTAGTGGCGCGCGATCTCGGCCGAGAGCACGACGTCCCACGGCAGCCCGCCGTGCTTCGCCATGTTCACGAGCAGCGCGACGTTGCCGTTCGACATCGTGGCGAGCACGTAGCGCCGCTTCAGGCGCTTCAGGCCGGACACCGCGTCCCGCCACGGCGCGAGGCGATGCCACGCACGGTTGAAGTCCTGCAGGTCCGTCTCCGTGAGGCCGCGCATGCCGAACTGCGCGACCAGGTCGTCGAGGATCATGCGGTGCAGATCGTCGATCTTCGTCCAGCCGAGCTCGCCGCGGCGCACGCGGTCCATCGCCGGGCGATAGCCCGCGCGCCACGCGTCGGCGAACGCCGCCCAATCGACCCGCAGCCGCCGCCGCCGGCCGAGCCGCCGGCCCTCCTCGATCAGCGAGCCGCGCCAGTCGACGACCGTGCCGAAGACGTCGAACGCAAGCGCTTTGATGCGGGACAGCTTGCGCTTCATGCGCGCTTCTCCGGCAGGAAGAGCTCCAGCAGATCGTTCAGGAAGCGGCGGCCGCGCTCGGTGGGCCTGACACGCTCACCTTCACGCGCGACCAGCCCGCGCGCCTCGGCGCGCGCGAGCCGATCCTCGATCGCCGCCGGCGCGAGTCCAGTCCGCTCGACGAAGAGCGGGAGCTCGAAACCTTCGACGAGGCGCAGTGCGTTCAGAGCGAACTCGAACACGAGATCGCCGCGCCCGAGCGTCCGCTCCTCCTGCACCGGCGCGCCGGCGGCGACGCGCGCGAAATACTCGCGCGGATGCTTGAAGCGCACTTGGCGCACGATCCGGTCGCCGAACGAGAGCTTGGCGTGCGCGCCCGCCCCGATGCCGAGATAGTCCCCGAACCGCCAGTAGTTCAGGTTGTGCCGGCACTCGTGTCCGGGAAGGGCGTACGCGGAGGTCTCGTAGTTGCGGTACCCCGCCGTCGCGAGCGTGCCCTGGACGAGCTCGTGGACGTCGGCCTGGACCTCGTCGTCGGGCAGCGCGGGCGGATGCCGATGAAACAGCGTGTTCGGCTCGATCGTCAGATGATAAAAAGAGAGGTGCGGCGCCCGGCGGCGAGCGCCGCGGCGAGGTCGGCGCGCGCGGCCTCGACCGTCTGGCCCGGCAGCGCGTACATCAGATCCAGGTTGAAGTTCGTGAAATGCGTGCGCGCGAGCGCTATCGCGCGCACCGCCTCGCGCGCGCTGTGGATGCGGCCGAGGGCGCGCAGGCTGCGCGGAGCGAAGCTCTGCACGCCGATCGAGAGGCGGTTGACGCCGGCGGCGGCGAAGCCGGGAAACTTCGCCGCCTCGATCGCGCCCGGATTCGCCTCCAGCGTCACCTCCGCGTCCGGCTCGATCTCCAGCCGCGCCCAGATCGCAGCGAGCAAGCACTCGATCGCGCTGGCCGAGAGGAGGCTCGGCGTGCCGCCGCCGAAGAAGACCGCGTGCACCTTGCGGCCCCAGACCGACGGCCGCGCGTGCTCGAGATCCGCGACGAGCGCGTCCACGTACGCTTCTTCCGGGAGGCCGCCGCGGAGCTCGTGCGAGTTGAAGTCGCAGTAGGGGCACTTTCGCACGCACCACGGCACGTGGACGTAGAGCGTGAGCGGCGGCAACACGTCGAGGCGGCCCCCGCCGGTCTCCGCCGCAATCCGCGTTTCGCTGCCGGCATGCACGCCGCTCATCCCTCTTCGCGCAGCAGCGCGAGCAGCCCGCGCAGCGCCTTGCCGCGATGACTGAGCGCGTTCTTGGTCGGCGGGTCGAGCTCGGCGGCGCGCAGCCCGAGCTCCGGCACCTGGAAGTACGGGTCATAGCCGAAGCCGCCGCTGCCCCGCGGCGTGTCCGCCACCTCGCCGTGCCAGCGACCCTCGGCGATCAGCGGCTCGGGATCGTCGGCGTGGCGCACGAGCACGATCACGCAGTAGTAGTGCGCGCGGCGGTCGGCCTTGTCCGCCAGCAGCTCCACCAGGCGGGCGTTGTTGCGCTCGTCCGAGCGCGGACCTCCCGCGAAGCGCGCGGAGTGCACGCCCGGCTCGCCGCCGAGCGCCGCGGCGCAGATGCCCGAATCGTCGGCGAGCGCGGGCAGGCGCGCATGACGGCTCGCATTGCGCGCCTTGGCAAGGGCGTTCTCGAGGAAGGTGAGATGCGGCTCTTCGGCCTCGGGCACGCCGAGGCGCGACTGCGGGACGACCTCGATGCCGAGCGGGGCGAGCAGCGCCTCGAACTCGCGCAGCTTGCCCGGATTGGATGATGCGAGGACCAGCCGTTTCACGCGCGGATTTTCGCCGCAAAGGCGCAAAGGCGCTCGAAGCCTCGACCGAGGGGCTCGGCCGGCGCTTCGACCCAGACCCGCTTGCCGCCGGCCACCCTCGGCGCTCTCCGCGCCTCGGCGGCCAACGTCCGCTCAGACGGCCCCTAGCGCCGCGCGCTGGCGGCCGATCAGCTCGCGGATGCCATGTTCGGCGAGATCGACGAGCGCGTTCATGTCGCCGCGCGTGAAGGGTCGGCCCTCGGCGGTCCCCTGGATCTCGACGAAGGCGCCGCTGCCGGTCATCACCACGTTCATGTCGGTGTCGCAGGCGGCGTCCTCGGCGTAGTCGAGGTCGAGCACCGGCACGCCGCCGTGCATGCCTACCGAGACCGCGGCGACGTAGTCGAGGATCGGGGATTCGGCGATCGCACCGGCGAGCAGCAGCCGCGAGACGGCGTCATGCAGCGCCACGAAACCGCCGGTGATGCTCGCGGTGCGCGTGCCGCCGTCGGCCTGAATCACGTCGCAGTCGATCTGGATCGTGCGCGCGCCGAGGCGCTCGAGGTCGGTCACCGCGCGCAGGCTGCGCCCGATCAGCCGCTGGATCTCCTGGGTGCGGCCGCTCTGGCGGCCGCGCGCGGCCTCGCGTTCGGTACGGGTGCCGGTGGCGCGCGGCAGCATGCCGTACTCCGCCGTGACCCAGCCCCGGTTGCGGTCCTTCAGGAACGCCGGGACTTTCTCGTCGACGCTCGCGGCGCAGAGGACGCGCGTATCGCCGAACTCGATCAGCACGCTGCCCTCCGCGTGCCGCGTGTAGCCGCGCTGGATGCGCACCGGACGCAGCTCGTCCGCACTGCGGCCGCCGCTTCTCGCGCCACGCCCGCTCACGTCCCGCTCACTTCGAGTTCTTCTTGATCGCGAGCCGGATCTCCTCGATCGCCCGCTCGATTTCCTCGTCGGAGAGGTAGCCGGGCGCCGCCGGCGGCGCGGTCTTCTGGAAGTGCTGCACCGTGCTCTTGTACTCCCGGTCGGTCATGGTCACGGTGGAGATCGAGGTCGGCGAGGCCTCCCCGATCTGGTCTACCCAGGTCATCGCCACCACCGAGAGGTTGTCGCCCTCGCGACCTGCCCGTCCCTCGGCCATGTCCATCAGCTTGGGCATCGCCGCCGCGATGTCGGGGCTGCGCAGCAGCTCCTCGCAGATCAGCTTCGCGCTGAGCGCGCCCCAGAATCCGTCGGTGCAGAGGATCAGCGTGTCGCCGTGGTTGAGCCCAACCCGGCGCGAGAGGTCCACCTTCGGCACCGACATCTGGCCCAGGCAGTTGAAGATCTTGTTGCGGTCGGGGTGGGCGGCGACCGCCTCTTCGCGGATGCGCCCGGTATCGACCAGGATCTGGACCCGAGAGTGGTCCTTGGTCTGGTTCTCGACGCGGCCCTCGCGGATGTGGTACAGGCGCGAATCGCCCACGTGCGCCCAGTGCGCGATACCGTCCTGCACGATGCACGCGACGCAGGTCGTGCGCGGCGTCTCGAGCAGATTGCGCTGGTTGGCGTAGTCGATGATCGAGTGGTGTGCGTTGGTGATCGCGCCGAGCAGGAAGCGGAACGGATCGTCGAGGCGCGGCTGCGCCTCGCGCTGGAACGCCTCGACGATGAAGTGCGTGGCGATCTGCGCGGCGACCTCGCCGTGCAGGTGCCCGCCCATGCCGTCGGCCACGATCAGCGCCAGCGCGTCGCGCGTGTACACGTGCGCAATGCGGTCCTGGTTCATCTTGCGCGGACCCTGCCTGCTTTCCTGATAGACCGAGAATCTCATCGCTTCACGCTCCGCATAGCACCACGCTCACGCGACCGACTTGCGCGCGAGCTTGAGCAGCGTCCCGCGCAGTGAGGAGACGAACGACTTGCGGCGCGGCGTCTCCGGGTCGCGCTCGCGCAGCAGCACCTTCTGCAGCGCGAGCACGCTCTGCGGGCGCTTCAGGTGGTCGAGGTTCAGGCACCAGTCGATCGTCTCGAGCAGCTGGTCGGAGTACCTGCCGCCGAAGAGCTTCGTCGCCGAGACGTAACGGTCCTTGTCGACGCGCAGATCAGCCGCCTGCGGCGCGGCGCCGGCGATACAGGCGAAGATGCTCGCGCCGACCGAGTAGATGTCGGTCCACGGCCCGAGCAGCTCGCGGTTCTTGTAGTGCTCGGGCGAGGCGAAGCCCGGCGTGTACATGGGGTTCAGCTTGAAGCCCTCGGCGGTGAGGGTCTGGCGCGCCGCACCGAAGTCGATCAGCACCGGCGTGCCGTCGTTGCGCACGTAGATGTTGGCCGGCTTGATGTCGAGGTGCAGAAGCTTGTTCAGATGCACCTCGCGCAGCCCGTTCAGGAGCAGCGTGAATATGCGGCGGATGAAATTCTCCTTGATCGCGCCGCGGCGCGCCTGGATGTGCTCCTGCAGCGTCCGGCCGCGCTCGTAGCGCATCACCAGGTACACGGTCTCGTTCGCCCGGAAGAAGTTCAGCACCCGCACCAGATTCGGATGCGACAGCCGCGCGAGCGCGCGGCCCTCCTCGAAGAAGCACTTCATGCCGTAGCGGAACGTGGCGAGGTTCTCCTCGGAGATCGACGGCAGCACGTCGCCCTCGTGCCGCAGCGCGAGCGAGCTCGGCAGGTATTCCTTGATCGCGACCGGCTGATCGGCCTCGTCGTGCGCCAGATACACGATCGAGAATCCGCCGCACGAGAGCACCTTGGTGATACGGTAGCTCTGCAGCTGGTACCCGTCGGGCAGCGGAACGTTGGCCTGGGCCGGCATCGGCGCGCGCTCCAGAGCCTATCTCGAGACGGAAATACGGTCGCGAACGAGGTGCTCCACAAGGGGGACGCCCTTGTTCGTCCGGGGGTATTCCAGGGGCATCCCTCCTTGTCGCTGCGATCCCTCCCGCTCGAAGATGCACGGCCGCAATCTTGAGATGGGTTCTAGATCGCGGCCGCCGCGCGGCCTGCGTGCGGCGCACGGCCCCTGGCCCGGCCTGCCGGCCGACCCGCGCGCTGGCGGGCAGCACCGAGCGGCGCACGCGATCGGTGCGCGGGCCTGGCGCGCCCGGCGGCCGCGCGGGATGGAAAGGGGGACATACAGGCTAGAATAACGGCTTCCGCGGCGGATTGTCTGGGTTTGAACCGCCAAAGTAAAGCGCGGCCGCCCCGTTTTCGAGCACATTGCGACAACACTTCCACCCCCATGGTCCGGAGCATGACCGGCTACGCAGCGCTGACCCGGGAGCTGCCCCATGGTCTGCTGCAGCTCGAGCTGAAGAGCGTCAACGGGCGCTACCTCGACATCCAGTTCCGCATGACCGAGGAGTTGCGCGCCGCGGAGCCTCAGCTGCGCGAGCTCGTCTCCGCGAGGGTGTCGCGCGGAAAGGTGGACTGCCGGCTCTCGTTCGCCGCGAAGCCGCTCGCGCGCGAGGACGTAAGCGTTGATGCGACGCAGCTCGCGCGCCTGGCGCGGCTCGCCGCGGAGGTGCGCAAGGCGATCGCGGATGCGCAGCCGCTGCGCGTGTCGGAGGTGCTGCACTGGCCAGGTGTGCTCGCCGAGGACGGTGACGCCGCGACCGCGCTGCGCGACGCGGCGCTCGCCGCCATGCAGGACGCACTCGGCGAGCTCGCCGGAGCGCGCGAGCGCGAGGGCGCGAAGCTCGCCGCGATGATCCGCGAGCGTGTCGCGCTGATCCGTGTGCGGCTCTCCGAGATCGGGCCGCTGGTGCCCCAGGCGATCGCTGCCTACGAGGAGAAGCTCACCGCGAAGCTGCGCGAGGCGCTCGCCGCCGCCGACGAGGAGCGCATCCGGCAGGAGATCGCCGTGTTCGGCGTGCGCATCGACGTCGCCGAGGAGCTTTCGCGGCTCGGCGCGCATCTGGACGAGGTCGAGCGCGCGCTCGCCGCCGGCGGCGCGGTCGGCAAGCGGCTCGACTTCCTGATGCAGGAGTTGAACCGCGAGGCGAACACGCTCGGCTCCAAATCGGTGTCGCGCGAGCTCTCCGCCGCGGCGCTCGAGTTCAAGCTCGCGATCGAGCAGATGCGCGAGCAGGTGCAGAACCTGGAATGAGGAGCGGTCAGTGGACCGTCGGCTGTGGGCAGTAGTTCCGCGCCGGATCCCCGCCGGACGTCTAGCATTGCCCGACCGGTCGCGGAACGACCGGCGGCGGGTCATGGAACGCATGGTGAAGTTGCGCTGCCTGCCGCTTACTGCTCACTGTCCACTTCGCTTGCGAGTGGATGCGATGCCAGGTTGAGCGGCGCACCGAATCGGCACTGTCCACTGTCCACGTTCGGTTCATGCACGGCCTTCTTTTCATCGTCTCGGCACCCTCCGGCGCGGGCAAGTCGTCGCTGGTGAACGCGGGCATCGCCGCCGACCCGAACCTGGAGCTCTCGATCTCGTACACGACGCGCGCCCCCCGCCCGGGCGAGGTGGACGGCCGCGAGTACCACTTCCTCGACCGTGCGGCCTTCATGCACATGCTGGAGGCCGGCGAGTTTCTCGAGAGCGCCGAGGTGCACGGCAATCTGTACGCCACCTCGCAGCGGCAGATCGAGCGCGCCCGCGCCGCCGGCCGCGACGTGGTGCTGGAGATCGACTGGCAGGGCGCGCAGCAGGTACGCCGCGCCTTCCCCGATGCGGTGAGCGTCTTCGTCGCCGCGCCGTCGATCGCCGAGCTGCGGGCGCGCCTGGTCAAGCGCGGACTCGATTCGCCGACGGTCATCGAGCGGCGCCTGGAGGCGGCCACAGAGGAGATGGGGCATGTCGCCGAGTTCGATTATGTTATTATTAACAAAGACTTCGACGAAGCGCTGAAGGACTTCAGCGCCGTCGTGCGGGCCGCGCGGCTGCGCTTGGCGCAACAGTGCGCGCGACACCCGGAAGTGTTCGAAACGCGCGTGTGAGACACTCGTCGCGACGAGAGACCAACCGACACAGGAAACGACATGGCACGCATCACCGTCGACGATTGCCTGAAGCGGATTCCGAACCGCTTCCAGCTCACTCTGGCCGCAACGTACCGCGCGCGCCAGCTCGCGCAGGGCGGCTCGCCGCTGATCGAGACCTCGCGCGACAAGCCCACCGTGATCGCGCTGCGCGAGGTTGCCGCCGGCAAAGTCGGGGTGGAGATGCTGAATCGCGTGAACGTCAGTTGACCGTGCAGCCCGCGTGCGCGAGACGCGGCGCACGCACCCAAGGGAACGCCTGACGTGGCCTTGGCCGGCAAAGGAAGCATCCAGCGCCTGCGCCACGCAGTCGCGCTGTTCGGCGGATCGCGCCGAGGCGCCGAGCGCAAGCGCGCCGCCGAGGGTGCGCCGGTCGCGCTGGCGGCGCCGCGCGCGGCCAGCCTCGCCGAGCTCAAATCCGCAGTCTCGGGCTACCTGAAGCCGACCGACCTCGCGCGCCTCGAGGACGCCTACCACTTCAGCGACCGGGCGCACGAGGGCCAGTTCCGCAAGAGCGGCGAGCCCTACATCCAGCACCCGGTCGCCGTAGCCGCGATCCTGTCGCAGTGGCAGCTCGACGCGCAGACGCTGGTCGCGGCGCTCCTGCACGACGTCCTCGAGGACACCGAGGTCGCGAAGGACGACATCGCGAAGCGGTTCGGCAAGCCGGTCGCCGATCTGGTCGACGGCGTATCGAAGCTCGACCGCATCGAGTTCCAGTCGGCGCAGGACGCCCAGGCCGAGAACTTCCGCAAGATGTTCCTCGCGATGGCGCGCGACGTGCGCGTCATCCTGATCAAGCTGGCCGACCGGCTGCACAACATGCGCACGCTGGACGCGGTGTCGCCGGCGCAGCGCCGGCGGGTCGCGCGCGAGACACTCGAGATCTACGCGCCGATCGCCAACCGCCTCGGACTGGACACGCTCTATCGCGAGATGCAGGAGCTCGCGTTCAGGTACCTGTATCCGCTGCGCTTCGCGACGCTCGCCAAGGCGGTTAAGGCCGCGCGCGGCAACCGCCGCGAGGTCGTCGGCAAGATCATGGAGGCGATCCGCGAGAAGCTCGCGGCCTCCGACATCGAGGCCACCGTCACCGGTCGCGAGAAGCACATCTACTCGATCTACAAGAAGATGGTCGAGAAGCACCTCTCGTTCAGCGAGGTGCTGGACATCTACGGCTACCGAGTCGTGGTGAACGACGTCCCGTCGTGCTACCTCGCGCTCGGCGCGCTGCACGCGCTGTACAAGCCGGTACCGGGCAAGTTCAAGGACTACATCGCAATCCCGAAGGTGAACGGCTACCAGTCGCTGCACACCTCGGTGATCGGCCCGTTCGGCATGCCGCTCGAGGTGCAGATCCGCACCTGGGACATGCACCGCATCGCCGAGACCGGCGTCGCGTCGCACTGGGTGTACAAGGACGACCAGGCGACGCTGTTCGAGGTGCAGCAGCGCACGCACCGCTGGCTGCAGTCGCTGGTCGAGATCCAGAATGCGAGCGGCGACCCGGCCGAGTTCCTCGAGCACATCAAGGTCGACCTGTTTCCGGAGGAGGTCTACGTCTTCACCCCGCGCGGTGAGATCAAGTCGCTGCCGCGCGGCGCGACCCCGGTCGACTTCGCCTACGCCGTGCACACCGACGTCGGCAACCGCACGGTGGCGGCGAAGGTGAACTACGAGCTCGTGCCGCTGCGCACCGAGCTCAAGAACGGCGACCAGGTCGAGGTGATAACGGCTGCGCACGCCAACCCGAACCCCGCGTGGCTCTCCTACGTGAAGACCGGCAAGGCGCGCTCGCAGATCCGCCACTTCCTCAAGACGATGCAGTTCGAGGAGTCGGCGGCGCTCGGCGAGCGCCTGCTCAACCAGGCGCTGCGCGGCCTGGACGCCGAGCCGGCCGCGATCGAGCCCGAGCGGTGGGACAAGCTGGTGCGCGAGACGAGCGCGCGCTCACGCCAGGAGATCCTGGCCGACATCGGGCTCGGCAAGCGCCTGCCGGCGATCGTCGCGCGCGAGCTGCTGGCGCTCGCCGCCGAGTCGGAGGACGGGCGGCCGGGCGGCGCGATCGTGATCCGCGGCTCCGAGGGGATGGCGGTGCAGTTCGCCAAGTGCTGCCGCCCGATCCCCGGCGACCCGATCTTGGGCTTCATCAAGAAAGGCCAGGGCCTGGTCGTGCACACGCACGACTGCCCGACCGCGGCCAAGTCGCGCTCGGATCCGGAGAAGTGGATCGACGTCGAGTGGGACCCGGAGACCGAGCGGATGTTCGACGTCGGCGTCAAGGTCACCGCCGCCAACCAGCGCGGCGTGCTCGCGAAGGTCGCGGCGGCGATCGCCGACGCCGGCTCCAACATCGACAACGTCAGCATGGACGAGGAGCGCGGCATGTACACCACCATGCAGTTCACGATCCAGGTGACCCGCCGGCAGCATCTCGCGCAGGTGATGCGCAGCCTGCGCCGGGTGCCCGAAGTGGCGCGGGTCGCGCGGCAGCGTGATTGAGCACAGCCGTCCCGAGCGGCGGCGCGATGGCCGACAGCCAGGAGGAGGAAAGATGAAGGTCGGCACGAACGGCGTCCGGATCAACTGCGAGATGGAGGGCGACGGGCCCTGGATAACGATGTCGCACTCGCTCGCCTGCAGCCTGCACATGTGGGACGAGCAGGCGGCGCTGCTCGCGCGGCACTTCAAGGTGCTGCGCTTCGACACGCGGGGGCACGGTGCCAGCGACGCGCCGGACGGCCCCTACTCGCTCGAGATGCTCGCCGACGACCTCAAGGGGCTGCTCGACGCGCTCGACATCAAGCGTACGCATTTCGTCGGGCTCTCGATGGGCGGCATGATCGGCCAGGTGTTCGCGCTCAGGTACCCGGGCGTGCTGCGCACGCTGGTGCTCGCCGACACGACGAGCCGCTATCCGGCCGAGGCTGCGGGCGTGTGGGCCGAGCGCATCAAGGTGGCCGAATCGCGGGGGATGGAGCCGCTGGTGGCCCCGACGCTCGAGCGCTGGTTCACCGAGCCCTTCCGCGCGGCGAACCCGGATAAGGTGCGGCGGATCGCGCAGATGATCCGCACGACGCCGGTCGCGGGCTACGCCGGCTGCTCGCACGCTATCCCCAAGATCGACGTCTCGGCGCGGCTGCGCGAACTCGACGCGCCGGCGCTCGTCATCGTCGGCGAGCGGGACACGGGCACCCCGGTCGCGATGGCGCGCGAGATCCACGAAAGCTATCCCGGCTCGGAACTCGTGATCATCCCCTCGGCGGCACATCTCGCGAACGTCGAGCAGCCCGAGGCGTTCAACGCAGCGCTGGCGGACTTCCTCGCCAAGCACCGCTGATCGGCCGCGCGGGGCGCACCGCGTGGGCGCTTCGAGATTAGACTATCGACACCCGAAGGAAATCCCGCCATGGCTGCAAGCACTCTCAGCGAACGCCACGCCGTCGTGACGGGCGGCGCGCGCGGCATCGGGGCCGCGATCGCGCAGGCGCTCGTGGCCGCCGGCGCCACGGTGACCCTCCTCGGCCGCGACGTGGCGCGCCTCGCCGCGCAGGCCGATGCGCTCGGCGGCACGGCGGTCGCCGGCACGGCCCGGTGCGACGTCGCCGACGAGACCTCGGTCCGGGCGGCGTTTGCCGACATCCGCGCACGCCATCCGCACGTCGACATTCTCGTCAACAACGCCGGCCAGGCCGGCAGCGCGCCGTTCGCCCGGACCGATCTCGCGCTATGGGAGCGCATGCTCGCGGTGAACCTCACCGGCACGTTCCTGTGCATGCGCGAGGCGCTTCCCGCGATGGCGAAGCGCGGCTGGGGCCGAGTGGTGAACGTCGCCAGCACCGCCGGGCTGGTCGGCTATCCCTACGTCGCGGCCTACTGCGCCGCAAAGCACGGCGTCGTCGGGCTCACCCGCGCGGCTGCGCTCGAGACCGCGAAGAGCGGCGTGACGGTGAACGCGGTTTGCCCCGGATACACCGAGACCGACATCGTGGCCGATGCCGTGGCGAACATCGTCCAGAAGACGGGCAAGAGCGAAGCCGAAGCGCGCGCCGCGCTCGTCAGCCGCAATCCGCAGGGCCGCATGGTGCGCCCCGAGGAGGTGGCGAACGCGGTGCTGTGGCTCTGCCTGCCGGGCGCCGAGGCGATCACCGGCCAGTCGATCGCCGTCGCCGGCGGGGAGGTGACATGACGCTCGGCGGCGCACCCGCCGCTGCGCGCCTCGACCGCGAATCGCGCGTCGCGCAGGGCGATCACGAGGCGCTGCGGCTGTGGCTGCGGCTGCTCGCGTGCACCACCCTGATCGAGACGTCGGTGCGCTCGGCGCTGCGCCGGGACTTCGATTGCACCCTGCCGCGGTTAGACCTGATGTCGAAGCTCGAGCGCCACCCCGAGGGCCTGCGCATGGGCGAGCTCTCGCGCCGCATGATGGTGACCGGCGGCAACGTCACCGGCATCACGGACCAGCTCGTGAAGGAGGGGCTCGTGACGCGCGAGGCGCCGCCAGACGACCGGCGCGCTTGCGTGGTCAAGCTGACTCCCACGGGACGCAAGGCGTTACTGCGCATGGCCGAGGCGCAAGCGGCCTGGGTGGCGCGACTGTTCGCCGGGCTGTCGGCCGCGGAGTGCCGGCAGCTGCACGCGCTGCTCGCGAAGCTGAAGGCGAGCGCGACGGCATCGGCCCGCAGCGAGGCCGCATAGGCGGCGAGCGGATGTCGCGCGGCATGGGCGAGCGCTCTTTCCTCGATCGGCCGTTTCTCGCGCCGCGGCACCGTGCGTTCGGGCAGACGCTCGACGCCCGGGCCGGCCGGCCGCCCGCCGCCGCGGCGACACGCGCCGCCGAGGCGCGGATGCGCGTCGTCGCGCGCGCGCCGCTGCAGTCCACGAGGAGGGATGTATGACCGGATACACGGCTCACGTCGACACGTTCGCCCGGGACAACCTGCCGCCGGCGGAGCGGATGCCCGAGGTACTGCTGGATCTGCCGGAGCTGCAGTATCCGGCGCGGATGAACTGCGCGACCGAGCTCCTCGACCGGATGGTCGCCGCCGGCCACGGCGACCGGCCCGTGATTCATGCGCCGATCGACGGAAAGAGGTATTCCTGCACCTACCGGCAGCTCCAGGTGCGCGCCAATCAGATCGCGCACGTGCTGCGCGAGGACCTCAAGCTCGTCCCCGGCAGCCGCGTCCTGCTGCGCGGGCCGAACAACCCGATGATGGCGGCGTGCTGGTTCGGCGCGATGAAGGCGGGCTGCATCACGGTCGCGACGATGCCGCTCTTGCGCGCGAAGGAGATCACGCAGATCGTCGACAAGGCGCAGTGCGCGGCGGCGCTGTGCGACGTGCGCTTGGACGAGGAGATGAGGCTCGCGGCGGCCCAGTGCCCGAGTCTCGGGCAGGTGCTCTACTTCAACGACGGCCGCCCGGGATCGCTCGAGGCGCGCCTCGAGCGCAAGCTCCTGGAGTTCGAGAACGTCGACACCGCTGCCGAGGATATCGCCCTGATCGCGTTCACCTCGGGCACGACCGGCCAGCCGAAGGGCTGCATGCACTACCACCGCGACGTGGTCGCGATGTGCGACCTCTTTCCGCGCTCGTGCCTGAAGCCCGCCGCGGACGACGTCTTCTGCGGCACGCCGCCGATCGCGTTCACGTTCGGCCTGGGTGGCATGCTGTGCTTCCCGATGCGCGTCGGCGCCTCGACCGTGCTGGTGGAGAAGCTCACCCCCGAGCTCCTGCTGCAGACGATCCAGGACTTCCGCGCGACGATCTGCTTCACCGCCCCGACGTTCTTCCGCCAGATGGCGCCGCTTGCCAAGAACCACGACCTCGCCAGCCTCGAGAAGTGCGTTTCGGCGGGCGAGGCGCTGCCCGACCCGACGCGCCAGCTCTTCAAGTCGGCCACCGGGATCGAGATCATCGACGGGCTCGGCTCCACCGAGATGATCCACATCTTCATCTCGCACACGCCCGAGCGCGTGCGCCGCGGCGCGACCGGCTACGCGATCCCCGGCTACACGGCGACGGTGCTCGACGAGGACGGCAAGCCCTGTCCGCCGGGCGTCGTCGGCCGGCTCGCGGTGAAGGGGGCCACCGGATGCAAGTACCTCGCCGACGAGCGGCAGACGGTGTACGTGCAGAACGGGTGGAACGTCACCGGCGACGCGTACTCGAGGGATGCCGACGGCTACTTCTTCTACCAGGCGCGCACCGACGACATGATCATCTCGGCCGGCTACAACATCGCCGGGCCGGAGGTCGAGGCGGCGCTGCTCGCGCACGAGGCAGTCGCCGAGTGCGGGGTGATCGGCGCGCCCGACGAGGAGCGTGGCATGATCGTCAAGGCTTACGTCGTGCTCAAGCCGGGGCGCCGCGGCGACGGCGCGACGGTGCAAGCGCTGCAGGATCACGTGAAGTCGAGCATCGCGCCCTACAAGTACCCGCGCGCGATCGAGTTCGTCGCGTCGTTGCCGCGCACCGAGACCGGCAAGCTGCAGCGCTTCAAGCTGCGCGAGCTCGCCGCGAAGTAGCCGGGGCGGCGCGCGTCGCGGGCCCCGCGGCCGCAGCGGTCCGCGGAGCCGGATGCCGGGAGGCGCACGCCCGCCACGGAAACAAGCCGCGTCCGGCCGCGTAGAATCGGCCGGTCGCAGACGCAGAGAGCCGATCGATGAAGGCCTTCCAGCTCCAGGACGACTGGTCGATCGATCACCTGCGCCTCGTCGAGCGCCCCGACCCCGCGCCCGGTCCCGGCCAGGTGCTTGTCCGGATGAGCGCCGCTTCGCTCAACTACCGCGACCTCTTCGTGCTGCGCCGCGGCTACGGCGCCGCGACCGGGACGCTGCCGCTCGTGCCGGTTTCCGACGGCGTCGGCGAGATCGTCGCGCTCGGCACGGGCGTCGAGCGGCTCGCGGTCGGCGACCGCGTCTGCCCGATGTTCTTTCCCGACTGGATCGGCGGCGAGCCACGACGCGCGCGCATGAGCGCGATCCTCGGCGGCCCAGTGGACGGCACGATGGTGGGCTTGATGGCGATCGGTGCCGAGAGCGTCGCGCGCGTGCCACCGCACCTGTCCGACGCCGAGGCGGCAACGCTCCCGTGCGCAGCGCTCACCGCCTGGCGCGCGCTCGTGACCGAGGGTGGCGTCAAGGCCGGCGACACCGTCCTCGTGCAGGGCACCGGGGGCGTGTCGCTGTTCGCGCTGCAGTTCGCGAAGGTGCTCGGCGCGCGCGTGATCGTCACCTCCTCGAGCGACGCCAAGCTCGCACGCTCGCGCGCGCTCGGCGCCGACGCCGGCATCAACTACCGCACCCGTCCCGAATGGGGCGTGGCGGCGCGCGAGATTGCCGGCGGCGACGGCGTCGATCACGTGATCGAGGTCGGCGGCGAGCAGACCCTCAAGCAGTCGCTGCGCGCGGTGCGCGTCGGCGGCACGCTCAGCCTGATCGGCGTGCTCTCCGGCGGCAAGATGGACGTGCGCCTCGGGCCGGTGGTGACGCGCGCGGTGCGCATGCAGGGCGTCAGCGTCGGCTGCCGCGACGATTTCGAGGCGATGGTCCGCGCGATCGAGCAGCACCGCCTGCAACCCATCGTCGACCGCGTGTTCGCGTTCGAGGAGCTGCGCGCGGCGCTCGACCACCTCGCGAGCGGAACTCAGTTCGGGAAGGTGTGCATTCGGCACGCAGCGTGACCACGTCGCCCGGTGGCGTGCGCCGGTGCCGTGCGCCGTCAGACCCCGGAGGGCGTTGCGCCGCTCACCGAGGCTTCAGCAGCCGCCTCACCGCGCCGGACATCGCCACCTTGCCCTCGCGCGCGTAGGCCTCGTGCCCGAACCAACAAGGGGGCGATGCCCCCTTGTAGATCCCCCGAGTCAGAGGCCTACGCGCTTGCGGCCCGCCGCTCACCGAAGCTTCAGCAGCCGCCTCACCGCGCCGGACATCGCCACCTTGCCCTCGCGCGCGTAGGCCTCGTGCCCGAACCAACAAGGGGCGATGCCCCCTTGTAGATCCCCCGAGTCAGAGGCCTACGCGCTTCCGGCCCGCCGCTCACCGAAGCTTCAGCAGCCGCCTCACCGCGCCGGACATCGCCACCTTGCCCTCGCGCGCGTAGGCCTCGTGGTTGGATTCGATCTCGTCTAGTTTATATAGGTAGTTCACCATCAGCCCGTAGGACTGGCGCATGCCGCGCGGCGAGGTGTCGCCGAGCCAGTTGACGCGCTCGAGACGCGCGCCGTTGCCGAGGTGGAACCGCGCCACCGGATCGACCACCTGCGCGCGCCCACCCCCTGGCTTCAGCGGACTCGGCGAGATAGCGGGCGGCGAGGTGGGTCAGCAGCGGCTCGAGCGCCGTCGCCGCCGGCGCATCGGCGGCGAGGTCGCGCGTCAGGAGCTCGGCGAGCGCCTCGTACGGGTCGCTCGTGCTGGCGGTGCGGCACAGCCGGTCGGCATCGGATGCGCCCACGAGGCCCGCCCGCCGCGCCTTCGCCTCCGCAGCCAGCCAGCGCCGGAAGCCTGGTATCGGCGAAAGCGTCGCGAAGTTCTTCAGCCGCGGGAACTCGACGAGCAGCTGCTCGACCACGCGCTTGATCAGGAAGCCGCCGAACGAGACCCCGCGCAGCCCGAGCTGGGTGTTCGAGATGGAGTAGAAGACCGCGGCGAGCGCCGAGCGCGGATCGAGCACCGGCGCCGACTCGTCGAGCAGCGCCTGCACGCTCGCGGCCATGTCGCGCGTGAGCGCGATCTCGACGAAGATCAGCGGCTCGCCCGGCATCCGCGGATGGAAGAACGCGTAGCAGCGCCGGTCCGAGTCGAGCCGCTTGCGCAGGTCGCCCCACCCACGGATCTCGTGCACGGCCTCGTAGGCGATCAGCTTCTCGAGCAGCGCCGCCGGCGAGCTCCAGGTGATGCGCGCGAGCTCGAGGTTGCCGACGTCGAACCAGCTGCCGAGCAGGGAGAAGAGCTCCTCGTCGATCACCTCGAGCTCGGGCACCTCGCGGACGTGACCGAGCACATCCGCCCGCAGGTCGACCAGGAACTTGACGCCGTCGGCGAGGAGATTGAACTGCTTCAGGATCCGGATACGCGGCGAGCCGAGCGCGAGCCGCAGGCGCGACTCGGCGTGCCGCCGCGCCGGCCCCGGCGGGGCGCGCTGGTAGTCCTCTACCGCCCGGCGCACCGCGTGCTCGTCGGGGCCGAACTCGTCGGCGAGCAGCCGCAGGAACCGCTGCTGTCCGCCCTCGTTCAGGGTGCGATACGTGCCGGCGAGCCGGCGCGCGCGGTCACGCGCCGAGGCCTCGCCGCCGGCCTCCGCCAGGCACTCGCGCAGCGTCGCGCGGACCTGCCTCAGGTCGCCGGCACCGAGGTCGCGCAGCGCGGCGCGGTCCGGCTGGCCGCCGCTCTTCAGCCAGTTCCAGAAGGTGCGCATCGCCCCCTGCCGCGCGGGCGTCGCGGGCCGGTCGGCGCCTTCCGGGCGGACGTCCATGTTCGGCTCCAATGCGGGACCTCGCACGTCGTGCGGTAGCACTACTCGTGCCAGGGGCGCGCGCGCCGCACCCCATTCCCGTGCCGAGAGTAGCAGACCGCCGGCGGGGATCGGCCTGCGGCCAGTCGAGCGCCTCCTGCCCCGCACAACGCCTCGCGCCGGACGTGGTCGACGCAGCGCTCGACGGTGCACGGCACCATCCGCGACGCCGAAGCGGCTGTCGCGGTGTGGCCGCACGCACGGCAGCTGCTTCGGTAGCGGCCGGCCGCAGCCGATGCGGTTCTCGACGCAGCAGAGCGCCTTCGCTTTCGCCAGCACCGTGGGCGCGGCGAGGCGCGCAACGCGCGCCGGCTCAGCGCGCGGGCGCCGCCGCGTCGCGGCGCGCGTGTCCGCGCCAGCGCCGCTGGAGATCCTCCACCGCCATCGCGAGCGCCGGCGTGAGCACCATCAGCAGCACCGTGCCGAGCAGCACGCCGACGCCGATCGATACCGCCAGCGGGATCAGGAACTGGGCCTGGATGCTGCGCTCGACGATCAGTGGAAAGATCCCGAGGAAGGTGGTCACCGCGGTGAGCAGGATTGGGCGGAAGCGGCTCTTGGCGCCGTCGATGATCGCCTGCTCCGCGCTCTTGCCGCGGCCGCGCTCCTCGTTGACGAAGTCGACCAGCACCAGCGCGCCGTTCACGATGATGCCGGCGAGACCGACGATGCCGAACAAGCTCACCAGCCCGATGCTGAGCCCGAGCAGCAGGTGCCCGACGGTCGCGCCGACCAGGCCGAACGGGATCGCCGCGAGCACGATCACCGGCTGCACGTACGACCGGAACGCGAGCGCGAGCAGCGCGTACATCGCGAACACCGAAAGAACGAAGTTTCCCGCGAGGGCGGGCAGCGTCTGGCCCTGCTCGCGCTGCTCGCCCGCCATGGTGTAGGTGAGCCCCGGCATCTCCTCCTGGAGCCGCGGGATGACCTCCGAGACGAGCCGCGCGTTCACCTGCTGGCCGGTGACGGTCACGCCGTCGACCTCGGCGAGTACCGTGGTCACGCGGCGGCCGCGCTGGCGCACGATCGTTGCCGGACCGTGGCCCAGCGATAGCTCGGCGACCTCGTGCAGCGGCACGAAGTCGCCGGCCGGCGTGCGGATCCGGTAGCGCGAGAGGTCCGCGAGCGAGTTGCGCTCGCCGCGCGGCAGCCGCACGTAGACCCGCACCTCGTCGCGCCCGCGCTGCACGCGCAGTGCCTCGGCGCCGAAGAAAGCGGCGCGCACCTGCTGCGCGACGTTCTCCAGCGTGAGCCCCAGCGCACGCGCGTTCGGCTTGAGCCTGAACTGCACCTCCCGCTTGCCCGGCTCGCGGTCGTTGCGCACGTCGTACACTCCCTCGATGCGCACGAGCTCGTCCTCGAGCGCCTGCACTGCCTGCGCGAGCGCCTCCTGCGTGCGCGCCGAAAGCTCGACCTGCACCGGCGAGCCGAGGTTGATCACGTTCGAGGCGAACGATAGCTTCTGCACCTGGGGCAGGATGCCGACCGACGCGCGCCAGCGGTTCGCGAACTCGCGCGCCGACACCGTGCGCACCTCGGGGTTGAGCAGCTCGAAGACCACCGAGGCCTTGTTGCCCTCGAGCACGTTCAGCACGCCGGCGGCGCCGGGACCGGTGCGGTCCTGTGCCCCGACGGTGAGGAAGACCGCGTTCACCAGCGGCTCGCCGCTCGGGTCCGGAAGCGTGCGCGCCGCCTCGTGACCGGCGCGCTCGATCTCGAGCGCCGCCTCGAGCGTCGCCTCGGCCGTTGCGCCCGGCGCGAGCTCGAGCGAGGCGGTCACGTAGCGCCCTTCCACCTGCGGAAAGAAGTTGAACCGCACGTAGCCGCCGCTCAAGACGCCGAGCGTCAGGACCAGGACCGCGACGCCGCTCGCGATCATCACCCCGTAGTGCGTGGTCGCGAAGCGCAGGAGGCGCTCGAGCGGCCCGTCGACGAACCGGCGCAGCTGCCCGTCGACCGCGTGGCGCAGGCGCGCGAGCCGCGCCCCGACGCGCGTGCGCGGCACGTGTCCGCGGATATGCAGGTGCGCGAGATGGTGCGGCAGAACGAGCATCGCCTCGATCACCGAGACCGCGAGTACGAGGATGACCACGGCGGGGATCTGGTAGAGGAACTTGCCGACCGTGCCGGGCACGAACAGCAGCGGGATGAACGCGGCAATCGTGGTCGACACGGCGAGCGCGACCGGCATCGCCACCCGCTGCGCGCCGGCGACCGCCGCCTCCATCGGCGGCGTACCGCGCTCGTTCTCCGCGTAGATGTTCTCGCCGGTCACGATGGCGTCGTCGACGACGATGCCGATCGCGAGGATGAACCCGAAGAGCGAGGTCATGTTGATCGAGAGCCCGAGCAGCGGCATCAGGCTGAAGGCGCCGACGAATGCGACGAAGATCCCCGCGGAAACCCAGAACGCGAGCCGCAGGTCGAGAAACAGCGTGAGCGCGCCGAGCACCAGCGCGAGGCCGATCAGCCCGTTCTTGAGCAGGAGCCGGATGCGGCTTCTGAACTCGTCCGAGTCGTCGCGCCAGACCCCGACCTCGACGCCGGGCGGCAGCCCGGGCCGCAGGCTGGACTCGAGGTACCGATTCACCAGGCGCACGACGTCGAGCACCTTCTCCTCGCCGACGCGGAACACCTGCACGAACGCGGCCGGCTTGCCCTGGTAGCGCACGATGAGATCCTCGTCGCGGAAGCCGTCGTCGATGCGCGCGATGTCGGCCAGCCGGACCTTCGCGCCGGTGCGGGCCGACACCACCACGATCGAGGCGAAGTCGGCGTGGTCGTAGTTGCGCCCCTTGGCACGCAGCAGTATCGACTCGCCCTGCGCCTTGATGTCGCCCCCGGGCAAGTCGAGGCTCGAGCGCCGGACCGTCTCCGCGATGTCCTGAAGCGTGAGCCCGTAGGCGCGCAGCACGTCGCTCGGCACCTCGATCGACACCTCGTACTCGCGCACCTTCGCCACCTGCACGAGCGAGATCCCGGGCGTGCCCGAGAGCTCGTCCTTGACGCGGTACGCGAGCTCGCGCACGGCGGCCTCGCCGGCGTCGCCGTAGACCACGAGCTCGATCACCCGTTGGCGGGTGGTGAGCTCCTTCACCTCGGGCCGCTCGGCCTCGGCCGGGAAGCTCGTGATGCGGTCCACCGCCGACTTGATCTCATCGAGCTTGCCGGCGACGTGCACGCCGCGCGCGAGTTCGGCGCGCACGATGCCGACCCCCTCGGCAGCAATCGCCGTGAGCCGGTCGATGCCCTCGATGCCCTCGATCTGGTCCTCGATGCGCTGGACGATCGCCTCCTCGACCTCGTCCGGTGCGGCGCCCTGGTACACGACGCGCACCTCGATGATGTCGAGCTCGACCTGCGGGAAGACCTCCTGGCGCATGGTGAGCGCGCTCGTCAGGCCGGCGATCACGACGAACAGCGCGAGCAGGTTGGCGGCCACGGGGGTGGCGCGCCATCCAGGCGATGAGACCGGTCATGGCGCGTTGCGCTCCGGGGTCGCCCGGCGCCGTCGCCCACCACGCGCACCGCCATGCCCTCGGTGACGACCTTGAGGTCGCTCACGACGACGCGCGCGCCCTCGGGCAGCCCGTCCGCCGCCATCGCGACGGTGTCCCTGCCCTCGTAGATCACCCGCACCGGCCGGATCGAGACCGTGTCGCGCTCGCCGAGCAGCCAGACCACGTCGCCGCCGCGCAACGCGCGCCGCGGAACGACCGCGTAGCGGCCCTGGTCGCGCCCGACGATCTCGACCGTTGCGTACATGCCGACCAGGAGCGGCGGGGCCGCTGCCGCGGCGGCGGCGGCGGAGCGAGGCACGCCGCGCGCCGACGGGTCGTCGACCCGCACCACGACGTTGAACGTGCGCGTCGCGCTGTCCACCGCCGCCTCGACGCGATCGACGTGCGCCGGCCAGCTGTACGCGCCTGCGCCGTGCTCGACGTTCACCGTCGCCTTCGCGCCGCCGCCCTCCGGCCCACGGCGCCACGGATCGGCGATCAGCGCCACGTCGCGGTCGGTCAGCGAAACCGCGATCTCTAGCGCGTCGTCGGCGAAGATGCGCGCGAGTGTCTTGCCCGGCTGGACCGTCTCGCCCACCGCGACGGACTTCGCGAGCACCTTGCCGCGGAACGGCGCTCGGATCACCGTTCGCTCGAGATCGATTCGCCGCTGCCGCTCGAGCGCCTCGGCGCGGGCGAGCGCCGCGCGCGCCTGGTCGCGGTTCGCCACGCGCTCGTCGAGCGTCTGGCGCGAAAGGAACCCTTGCTTGATCAGTCCCTCGGTGCGCTCGAGCAGCCGCTCGGCGAGCCGCAGGCTCGCCTCGGCCGAGCGCCGGTCGGCGTCGGCCTGCGCGAGCGCGGCGCGGAACGGTTCGGGGTCCAGACGCACGAGCTCGTCGTCGCGCGCGAACGCGCCTCCGGTGACGAGCGACGGATTGACGAACGCCACGCGCCCGGATACCTCGGCCGCGACCACGACTTCCAAGCGCGGCGCGACCAGCCCGTTGCCGGTGACGGCGAGCGCGCCCGCGCGGAATTCGACCGGCGCCGCGCGCACGAGCGTCAGCTGCTTCGCCGGCTGGCGCACCGCCGGCCGCGGCTTGAGCACCTGCAGCGCGGCAAAGCCGCCCACGCCGGCGGCGAGGATCGCGAACGCGACCGCGCGCCAGAACCAGCGCGAGCGCTGCGCGGGGGATCAACGTCGGTCAAGATGGCGGGCCAGTGGCGGGAAACGCGGCGGTCGGGAGCGGAGCATCCGGCGCCGGCCGCCGCGCAGCGGCCGGACGCCCTGATTCTACGCCGCGTGCGAGGACACCGGATGCGCGGCGCGGACAAGCGCCTCCGTCCGGCGCGCCTCCTCCTTCGCCCGCTCGGCGAGGAGGTAGAGCTGCTGCTTGCCCGACAGGTATTGCTTCGGCCACGACGCGCCCTCGTAGCCGTACTCGGCGGCGGCGTGCAGCGTGAAGTAGGGGTCGGTGAGGTGCGGCCGCGCGAGCGCGACGAGGTCCGCACGCCCGGCGGCGACAATCGTGTTCACCTGGTCCGCGGTGGTGATCGCGCCCACCGCCATCGTGGCGATGCCGGCCTCGTTGCGGATCTGCTCGGCGAACACGAGCTGGTACATGCGGCCGTAGACCGGCTTCGACGCGGGATCGGTCTGCCCGGTGGAAACGTCGACGAGGTCGCAGCCGTGCGCGTTGAACGCCCGGGCGATCGCCACCGCGTCCTCGCCGGTGTTCCCGCCGGGGATCCAGTCGGTCGCAGAGATGCGCACCGACATCGGCTGCTCCGCCGGCCACACCGCCCGGCAAGCGTCGAACACCTCGAGCGGGAAGCGCAGGCGGTTCTCGAGCGAACCTCCGTAGGCGTCGGTGCGGCGGTTGGTGACCGGAGAGAGGAACGAGGCGTGCAGATAGCCGTGCGCCATGTGCAGCTCGAGCATATCGAAGCCGCACTCGATGCCCATGCGGGCCGCAGCGACGTACTGCTCGCGCACTCGGTCCATGTCGGCGCGCGACATCGCGCGCGGAGTCTGGCTCTCGCCCGCGTAGTACGGCAGCGGCGAGGCGGCCATGACCGGCCAGTTGCCGTGCTTCAGCGGCTTGTCCATCTCCTCCCACATCAGCTGGGTCGAGCCCTTGCGCCCGGCGTGGCCGAGCTGCAGCGCGATCTTCGCGTCGGTGTGCGTGTGCACGAACTGGACGATGCGTTTCCAGGCCGCCGCGTGCTCGGTCCGGTACATGCCGGCGCAGCCGGGCGTGATGCGCGCATCCGGCGCGACGCAGGTCATCTCGGTGAACACAAGGCCCGCGCCGCCCACTGCGCGCGCGCCGTAGTGCACAAAGTGCCAGTCGGTCGGCGTGCCGTCGACCGCGCAGTACTGGCACATCGGCGAGACCACGACGCGGTTCGTGAGGCGCATGCCGCGCAGGTGGAACGGCGCGAACATCGGCGGCGCGGCAAACCCCTTCGGCAGCCGCACGCCCTCGGCTTTCGCCACGTGGGCGGCCCACCAGCGATCGAGCTCGGCGACGACCGAGGCGTCGCGCAGGCGCAAGTTCTCGTAGGTGACCGCCTTCGCGCGCGACATCAGCGCGAAGTTGAACTGCACGGGCTCCATGTGCCAGAAGCGGTGCACGTTCTCGAAGAACACCAGGCTCGTGTTGGCCGAGTGCTGGATCCGGTCGGCCTCGGCGTGACGCTCCTCTTCGTAGGCGCGCAGCGCGGCCTTGGTGCTCTTACGGTGCCGCGTGACCGCGTGGTGCAGCGCGATCGCGTCCTCGAGCGCGAGCTTGGTGCCCGAGCCGATCGACCAGTGCGCCGAGTGCGCGGCGTCGCCGAGCAGCACGACGTTCTCGTGGCTCCAGCGCTCGCAGCGCACCGCCGGGAAGTTGCGCCAGTAGGAGCGGTTGGTCTGGAAGTCGGCGCCGCGAAACTCATCGGCGAAGAGCTTGCGCGCGTAGGCCACCGTGGCGCGCTCGTCCTGCACGCCGAGGCCCGCGCGCTCGAACGCCTCGCTGGTCGTCTCGACGATTACTGTGCATTCGCCCTGCGTGAACATGTAGGCATGCAGGTTCCAGATGCCGTGCTCGTTCTCGCGGAAGCCGTAGGTGAAGCCGGGCAGCGTCGCGCGCGCACCGAGCCAGACGAACTTGTTCGGTCGTAACTCGACGGTCGGGCGGAAATGCTCCTTCCAGTTCTCGCGGATGACGCTGTTGATGCCGTCGGCAGCCACCACCAGGTCGGCGTTCAGGTACGGGTCGATGGCGGCGACATCGGCCTGGTAGTGCACCGCGATGCCGAGCCCGGCGGCGCGCCGCTGCAGGATCTCCAGCAGCGAGAGTCGCTTCAGTCCAGAGAAGCCGTGCCCGGAGGACTTGATCGTCGTGCCCTTATAATGGACGTAGATGTCGTCCCAATAGGCGAAGCTCGCGGCGATGTCGCGGTAGGTCGGCTCGTCGGCCGCCTTGAGGTTGCCCAGCGTCTCGTCCGAGAGCACGATGCCGAAGCCGAAGGTGTCGTCGGCGCGGTTGCGCTCGTAGACCGTCACTTCCGCGTCCGGAAAGCTCTTCTTGTGGAGGATGGCGTAATACAGACCCGCCGGGCCGCCGCCGATCACGTTCACCTTCATGTGTGGGTCTCCTGCCGCATCCGTTCGCGGTTCGCTACCGCTCTTGCCGTGCCTGCATCCGGCGCGCGAGCTCGTTCGCGAGCGCGCTTTTCATCACTTTCCGGGTCGGTGTCATCGGCATCGCATCGATCACCTCGAGCCGCTCGGGCCAGCGCACCTTGCCGACGCCGTGCCCGGCGAGCCACTGCTGCATCTCGTCGAACTCGAAACGCCCGCCTGCGCGCAGCGTGACGAAGCAGCAGGCCCGCTCGCCGAGCACCGGGTCGGGCATCGGCACGATCGCGCACATCTCGACCGCCGGGTGGGCGATGATCAGGTTCTCCACGTCGAGCGGGTTGAACTTCACGCCGCCGCGGTTGATGACCTCCTTCGTCCGTCCGGCAAGGCGCAGGTTGCCGGCCGCGTCGATCGCCGCGAGGTCGCCGGTGCGGAACCAGCCGTCGGCGGTGAACGCCGCCGCGGTCGCCCGGGGATTGTCGAGGTAGCCGGCGAAGAGCGATGCGCCGCGCATCTCGAGCTCACCCACCACGCCCGGGGCGGCAGGCTCGCCGTCATCGCGCACCACCCGAAGCTCGTTGCCGGGGCGGCCCGCCCGGCGGCGCCGACGCGCTCGGTCGGCGCATCGCCCGGGCGCCCGTAGGCGCCGGCTTGCAGCTCGGTCATGCCCCAGAGCTGCAGCACCTTGCCGCCGCCGAGCTTCGCCTCGAGCGCCTGCGCGAGATCGGGCGGGACGGCTGCACCCGACAGCACCACCAGGCGCACCGAGGAGCAGTCCTTGCCGTCGAGCAGCGCGCTGCCCAGGCAGCTCGCGATGTGCGCCGGACCGGCATACACGACGCTCGGCCGCTCGTGCACGAGCAGATCCGCGAACTCCTGCGGCGTGTACGTCGGCAGGAGCACCGCGGTCGCACCCGCGCAGAGTGCCACGCTGAGCGCCGAGAGGCCGTAGAGATGCGTGAAGGGCGCCGCGCACAGCAGGACGTCGTGCGGCCCGATGCCGAGCTCCCGCGCGGCGAGCCGGAAGTTCGAGAGGTAGGTCTGGTACGGATGCGGCACGCCCTTCGGCGCGGCGGTAGTCCCGGAGGTGTAGAGGAGCACGAACGGATCGCTCGCCGCCACCGGCACCGCCGGCGCCTCGCCCCGCCGCCGGCGAGGGCGTCGAACGCCACCGCGCCGGCCGGCGCGCCGCCGACCGCGATGACGTGCGCGAGGCGCGGCAGCCGCTCGCGCAACTCCAGCGCGAGCGCGGCCGCGGCGTAGTCCTTGGCCTGCGCGATGCACACCATCGCGACCGCGCCGCTGTGCCGCAGCAGCGTCCCGAGCTCGGCCTCGCGATAGGGCATATGCACCGTCTGCATGACCGCGCCGCACGCGCTGATGCCGAGGTACGCGACCACGAACTCGACCAGGTTCGGCAGCTGCACCGCGACCACGTCGCCCTTGGCGACGCCGAGCCGCTCGAGCCCGCGCGCGAACGCATACGCACGCGCGCGCAGTTCCGCATAGCCGAGCGAGCGAGCGCCCTGCCGCACCGCGATCCGGTCGGGGGCCGCGCGCGCCGCCCGCTCGAGCCAGTCGCGCAGCAGCTCGTCGGTCCACCAGCCGGCGGCGCGATAGCGCGCCACGAGCTCGGGCGGATATTCGATGCGGATCGCCATGTCCTCCTCGCTCACGACCCGGCGCGGCCGAACCGGCTTCCGTTCCCGCGCACGCCGCGACCGCTCCGGCGCATTGTACCCGCAAGCCGAAACGTCGAGCGCCCCGAAACGTTAAGCACCCAAACTGTTTAGGCTTAAAATATCAACCGGCCGGGCGCGCCGCGGCGGTTCGGCCACGCGTCGCGTCCGAGACGCACAGGGAACGGCCGCATGAAGCTCGGAATTTCCGGATTGTGGCGGAAGGGCCTGCCGATGATGCAGCGGCCGCTCGCGCGCGGCGCTGCGCTCAGCGCATGGAACCGCGACCCGGCGAAGCTCGCCGAGGCGCGCGCGCCGCAGTGACGCGGCGGCGGTCGTCGCGCTCTGCCCGTAGCGCTACCCGCGGCGCGGCGCGCTGCGCTCCTCGTCGGGCGGCAGCGGCCGCGCGCCGGGCGGTGCCGCAGTCTTGTCGCGCAGCAGGTCGCCGAGAAGCATGAACGGCCCGGCGATCACCAGGGCGAGCAGCAGGCGCCAGCCGATCGCGAGCTCGGCGGCGAGCATCCAGACGCCGGCGGCCGCACCGAAGCCGACGAGCGCGAGGATCGCCGCGCCGAGCGGAAAACTGCGCGACGGGGCGATCGTGGAGGGGGTGCGTGGGGCATGCGCGGGCCGTAGCGCGCATCATCGCACGGCGGCGGCCGCGCGCCGCGCGCGCGACCGCTCAGGCGCGCTGCATGCAGCGTGCGTCGAGCGCAGCCACAGTGCGGCAGCCGAGCAGCGCCATCGTGCGCGTGAGCTCCTCGGCGAGCAGCCCGATCGCGTGCCGCGCGCCCGCCTCCCCGGCGGCCGCAACCCCGTACAGCGTCGCGCGGCCGACGAGCACGCCGCTCGCGCCGAGGGCACACGCCTTGGCGATGTGCGAGCCGCGCCGCACGCCGCCGTCCATCAGCACCGCGAGCCGTCCGGCGACCGCGCGCACCGCCTCGGGCAGTGCATCGAGCGGCGCCACCGTGCAGTCGAGCTGGCGGCCGCCGTGGTTCGAGACCACGATGGCGTCGGCGCCGACGGCGACCGCACGCTCGGCGTCCTCCCCCGGCGACGATGCCCTTCAGCACGAGCTTGCGCGGCCAGGCGTCGCGCAGGCGCTCGAGGTCTTCCCAGGTGACCGAGGGATCGAGCTGCGTCGCGATCATCGCGGCGAGGGTCTGCGTGCCCTGCTTGCCGCCGCCCCAGTCGGCCAGGTTCTCGATCGCCGGGATCCCGTGGGTGGCGACCTGCCACAGCCACTTCGGGTGGCCGACGAGCTCGAGGAAGTTCACGAGCCGCGGGCGCACCGGCACCGTGAACCCGCTCCGCGCATCGCGCTCGCGCTTGCCGCCGACGGCGAGGTCGCCGGTGACCACGAGCGCCTCGAAGCCGGAGTCGCGCGCGCGCCGGACGAGCTTCATCGTGTAGTCGCGGTCGCGCAGGACGTAGAGCTGGTACCACAGCCGCCCGCCCGCCTCGCGCGCGACGCGCTCGATCGAGCAGGTCGAAGGGGTGGCAAGCGTGAACGGCACGCCGCACGCCGCCGCCGCGCGCGCGAGCGCCACCTCGGCCCGCGGCCAAGCGAGGCCGGCGAGCCCGGTGGGCGCGATCGCGAGCGGCAGCCGGCTCGGCGCGCCGAGGAGATCGGTCGCCGTGTCGACCTGCGCGACGTCGACGAACACGCGGTGGCGCAGCTTCCAGCGGTCGAACGCGGCGCGGTTGTCGGCGAGCGCGACTTCGTCCTCGGCGCCGCCGTCGATGAAGCCGAAGATCGGGCGCGGCAGCCGGCGCGCCGCGAGCCGGCGCAGATCGTCGACCGAGACGACGCGCGACCAGTCGATGCCCACGCGCCCGCCCTCACGCGCCGGCGCTCACGCCGTGGACTCGGCGCGGCGCGGCGCGAGCGCGATCGCCTCGCGCAGCGCGGCAAGCATGCTGCGCTCGTCGGCGACGCCCTTGCCCGCGATGTCGAACGCGGTGCCGTGGTCGACCGAAGTGCGGACCACCGGCAGCCCGACGGTGACGTTGACGCCGTGCTCGACGCCCATCACCTTGACCGGGCCGTGCCCCTGGTCGTGGTACATCGCGACGACGACGTCGAAGTCGCCGCGCCCGGCACGGTAGAAGAGCGTGTCGGCGGGCAGCGGACCCTCGACGTTCCAGCCGCGCGCCCGGCAGGCAGCCACCGCCGGCGCGATCTTGGCCGCCTCTTCCCCGCGGCCGAACAGCCCGCCCTCGCCGGCGTGCGGGTTGATGCCGCACACGGCGATGCGCGGCTCGGCGATGCCGGCGCGCACGGCCACCATGCGGGCGCGCTCGATCGTGCGCTGGACGAGCGGCGGATCGATGCGCTCGATCGCCTCGACGAGACCCATATGCGTCGTCACGTGGATGACGCGCAGCTTCGGTGCGACCAGCATCAGCGACACCTCCGGCGTGCCGGTCAGGTGCGCGAGAAGCTCGGTGTGGCCCGGAAAGCGGTGGCCGGCGAGGTTGAGCGCCTCCTTGCTGATCGGCGCCGTGCAGATGGCGTCGACCGCACCGGCCGCTGCCAGTCGCGCCGCCCGTTCGATATAGCGGAACGCGGCCTCGCCGGCCGCCGCCGAGACCGCGCCGTACGGCAGTCCGGGCGGAACGAGTCCGAGATCAAGGCAATCGACGACGCCGAACGCGTAGGCCCCGTCGGCGGGTCCACCGACCGCCGCGACGCGCAAAGGCACCCCGCAGAGCGCGATCGCCTGCTCGAGCCGCGCGGCATCGCCCACGACCAGCGGGCGGCAGCGCGCGTAGACGTCCGCGTGGGCGAGCGCCTTGACCACCACCTCGGGTCCGACGCCGGCGGCGTCGCCCATGGTGATCGCGATGATCGGTCGTCGGTCCATGGTCGTTCCCGAACGGCAATTATCGCAGGCGTCGACCGCCCACGCCGGTCCGGCGCCGCGCCTGGTCGCACCTGTCGGATAATTCGCGCAGGCCATGGCGCATGATCGCTTCGCGCGCAAGCGCACGCTCCTCAACGTCCCGATGCCGGAGCGGATCCGGGACGCGTGTCTTGCCTACCTCGAGCAAGGGCCGTGGAATCCGCGCTCGAGGGCGTACGCGCCGGTGGATCGCGAGGGCTTCGAGCCGCGCGCGGTGGGGGGCGGACTTCCTCGCCGAGGGCCTCGACTGGGAGGTGCGGCGCCTGCTCGGCATGCCCGACGACCTCTTCGTGTCCGAGACGCTGCTCGTCTACACCTCCTGCCTCGGGCGCCACGACGACGCGCCGTGGGAAGGCGAAGTGTTCGCCTACTGGATGCTGCGCTCGGACGGACTCGGGCTGCAGGTGGGCGGCCAGACCACGCGCGCCGATCGGCCCGGCGACGTAATCGCATTCGACCCGATGCGCCGCCATGCGGTGCTGCCGGCCGGCCGGCGCGAGCTACGCGCGATCCACGCCGCCGACTGGGAGCGCCTGTGGTGCGGCATCAACTTCGTGATGCCGCGCGGGGAGTTCGACCGCTGGACGATGTGCCTCGCCGGCGTCGATCCGCTGGCTCGGCTTGGCGGCGGCGCCCGTTAGCGAACCGACCCCGGCGTTGGTCGTCGCCGCACCAGCGGGGATCCAGGAAGTTGTCCGTCGTGGGGACGACGGTTCGCACGCCGTTCGGCGAACTCTCCCGCAGCCGCGTGCGCGGGAATGGCGAACTTCTGCAACGCTTCGCGAACTGGAACCTATTTCCCACTGCGCATGGGGCCGCGAAAGAAGGGACGTATACGGGCCGGGTCGGAAGGGAAGGATCCAACCTCTTCCCTCGGACCGCTTGTCCGTACGACCCGGGTTCGGAACGAAGCGCGGCCGCGTTGCGATAGCGTCTAGCCTTCTTCCTCCTCGTCCTTGCCCGCCTCCTCGTCCTCCTCGGCGGCGGCGGCGTCCTCGCGCACGCGGGCTTCCAGGTAGCTCTCGAACTCGTCGATGTCGGCGTACTCGTCGATGAAGTCCTGCAGCACCTCGATGACGGCGGCGTCGTCCCAGCCGCACTCCTCGGCGGCGTCCTGGACGAGGGATTCGATCGATTTGCTCGGCATAATGTGTGTCGCAAACTCCGCCTGGACGGTCCGCGAAGGCTAGCACGCGTGCGGCGCGGATTCCACCGCCCGGCGCCCGGGTCGGTCGATGTGCCTGCGCAGGAACGCGACCGGGCGCTCGCCTGCGAGCCGGGCCGGATCGGCGCGTCCCGACCCGCCCTCGTCGCAGTTCAGGACGTGGCCGGCGCCCGCGTCGACATGGCTCTCGGTTGGCCACCGCGCCCCGCGAACGCGGCGCGCGGCGCCGGCTGCAAGGTCCGGCGAGCAGCCGACCGGCAGCAGCCGCACGGTGCCAGCCGGTCGGTGCGCAGACGCGGGCGGCGGCGGATCAGGCCGCCGCGAGGCCGTCGCCGGGGTCGCTGCCGCCGCGATCCTTGAGCGAGGCCTTGCGCCAGCGCACGCCGCATTCCCGCTCGGTCGTGCGGTAGGCGCTGCGCGCCTCCTCGACCTCGACCGCGGTCTCGCAGCCAAGCAGCTCTCCGGTCGGGGTGATCACGACCGCGACGCAGTTGTGGACGTCGAACATCACGAAGATGCCGAGCGACTTCAGCGTCTCGCGCGAGAGCATCACCGTGACCAGGCGCTGCTGCTCGACGGCCTTGGCGAGATCGACCAGCGTGTCGCTCGTGCGCGCGGCGATGTTGAGGCCGAGGAAGTTTCGCACGTGCTGGGCGCCGTCCTCGCTCAGGCGGAAGAGGTAGCGCATCCCGTACGGGCAGGCGCGGCCGGTGACGAGATCGAGCCCGTATAGGCGGAAATCACGGATCCTCCGGATGGCGAACATGACGGTGCGATGGGCGGCTGTCCGCCCATGTTAACGCAACGGCCGCGCGCGGCGCGCGGCCGTTGCGGCGTCGACCGGTCACATTTCCTCCGCGGCGCCGCTGCGCGCCAGTTGTGGTTCGGCCGCGGCGGCGCTACCGTAGCGCCCGGTGGCACGGCCGGGGAGCGGCGTGCGTGGAGATGTCCTGGACCGTGTTTGCGCTTGTCCTGCTCGCGGCCCTGCTGCACGCGAGCTGGAACGCGCTCGTCAAACGCGGGCGCGACAAGCGGCTCGACACGGTCGCGATTGTGGCCGGGGCGGCCGCGATCGCGCTCCTCGTTCTGCCGACGCTGCCGGCGCCTGCGGCGGCGAGCTGGCCTTACCTCGCCGGATCCGCGGCGATTCACGTCGTCTACTTCGCCGGCGTCGTCGCATCCTATCGCGCTGGCGATCTCGGCCTGGTGTACCCGGTGATGCGCGGCTTGGCGCCGGTGCTCGTCGGGATCGGCGGCGCGGCGGTGGTCGGGGAGACGCTCGCGCTGGCGGGCTGGGCGGGCATCGCGCTGGTGAGCGCGGGCGTCCTGGTGCTCGCCTGGCCGCGCGCTGCGCCGGGCGGTGCCTCGACCGCCCGCGCGCTCGCCTATGCGCTCGGCACCGCGGTCCTGATAGCGCTGTACACCATCATCGACGGCCTCGGCGCGCGACTGTCCGGTTCGCCGGGCGCCTACGTGCTCTGGATGCTGCTCGGCACCGGCGCGGCGATGACCGCCTACGCGCTCGCCCGCGACGGACGCGTCGTTGCGGCGCACCTGCGCGGCGCCTGGGGCCTCGCCGCCGGCGGCGGCGCGATGCTCGCTGCGGCCTACGGCCTCGTGCTGTGGGCGATGACCGCGGCGCCGATCGCGCTCGTCGCCGCGCTGCGCGAGTCCTCGGTCATCCTTGCCGCGCTGATCGGCACGGTGCTGCTCGGCGAGCCGTTCGGCCGGCGTCGGCTGCTCGGCGCCGCGCTGGTGGCCGCGGGCGCCGCAGCGCTGAAGTTGGGCTGAATGCTCAGCCCTTGAAAGCGGCAGCGACGCGGCTGCCGACCGCGCGCAGCGCTTCGGTGATCGAACGCATGAGCGTCGCGTCGCCGGACTGCGCCTCGGCTGTCTTCTTCGGCCGCTCGGTGCGCATCAGCGCCGGCGCCTGCTTGAAGCTGTGGTAACGCTCGAGCGCCGCCACGATGTGGCTCTGCAACAGGGTGAGATTCACCGGCTTGTTGACGAAGCGGAAAATGCGTGCCTCGTTGATCAGGCTGATGATCAGCTCGGAGTCCGACGCCTTGGTCGCCACGATCACCAGCGTCCCGGGGTGCTCGCGCTTGAGCACCTTGAAGAGCACCGTGTTGTCCACGCGCCGCGACTCGAGGTCGGCGACGAGCACCGCCACCTCCCGCTCGGCGAAGATGCGCAGCGCCTCGTCGATGTCGACCGCGTGCTCGACGCGGGCGAGATCGCCGGCCATCTCGCGCGTGGCGCGCGCGAGCGCCGGATCGTCGAGCACCACCACGGTCAGATCGTCGTCGCCCGTCGCTGTGGCGCGCGGCGGCGGACTCGCCTCGAGCGCGATCGCGATCGTCACCGCTTCGCCCACCGTGGACATCAGGTCCTCCTGGTTCCACGGCTTGTGGATGAACCGGTAGACCTCGCCGTCGTTGACCGAGCCCACGATCGCCGCGAGGTCCGAGTAGCCGGTGAGCAGTATGCGGACCGTGTTCGGCGCGACCGCCTTGACCTCGCGCAGCAGGTCGACGCCGAGCATCCCGGGCATGCGCTGATCGCTCACCACCACGTGGAACCGCTCGCGGCGTACCATGCCGAGCGCCTGCTCGCCGCCGGTCGCGGTGACGACCCGGTAGTTGTCCTTGAAGAGCGCGCGCAGCGCGTTCACCACCCGCTCCTCGTCGTCGACGAAGAGCAGCGCCGGACGCCGGGTCGCCACGACCGGCGCCGTGGGCACGGGCCCGGCGGCGGTGCCTGCATCCTCCGCCTGGCCGTCCGGGGCGCCGCCCTGCGCGTCGAGCCGAGCACCGAGCACCCGACGCAGCGCGGCCGCCTTGCCGGAGATCGTGCCGCCGTCGGCGACGCTGCTGTCGAGCGGGTTCGTGTCCTCGCCGTTCTGCTCCACGGCGAGCTGCTGCGAGACGCGCCCGCGGCTCTCGAAGGCCTGCAGCAGCGCCGCGGCGAACTGCCTGGCGTTGGGGTAGCGCTGCGCCGGCTCCTTGGCGAGCGCGCGAATCAGGACCGCGTCGATCTCGCGCGGCAGCCGCGGCTCCAGGCTGGAGGGCGGCGGCGGCATGTCCTCGAGGATCTTCTTCATGAGCGGCGCGCCCTGGCCGTCGAACGGCCGGCGCCCGGTCAGCACCTCGTAGACGATGACCGCCGCGGAGTAGATGTCGCTCCGCTCGTCAGCGACGCCGCTGAACTGCTCGGGCGCCATGTAGAACGGCGTACCGAGCACCTCGCCCATCTTGGTGAGGTGCGATGTCTCGAGCCGCGCAATGCCGAAGTCGCTGATCTTGGCGACGCCCATGTCGCTGATCAGCACGTTCGCCGGCTTGATGTCGCGATGGACCACACCCTGCATGTGCGAGTATTCGAGCCCGTCGAGCAGGTGGATCAGGATCTCGGGAAACTCCTTCAGCTCCGGCCGGTAGCCGGAGCGGATGTGCTCGCGCAGCGCGCGCCCGCTCACCAGCTCCATCGCGATGAACGCGCACTCGTCGTCCTCGCCGTACTCGTAGATCGCGACGATGTTGGGGTGGTGCAGCTTGCCGACCGCCTGCGCCTCGCGCTTGAAGCGCTCCAGCACCGCCGCGCTGTCGGCCGCGTCGAGGTCGGCCTTGCGGATCACCTTCAGGGCGACGTAGCGCTGGATCACCGGGTCGTAGCCCCGGTACACGACGCCCATCGCACCCTTGCCGAGCTCGCCCACGAGCTCGTACTTGCCGATCCGGGCGACGGCGCTCATCGGGCGGCGGTGGCAGGCAGGCGGTCCGGTACGGACGCCGCCGCGTCGCCGGCGGCGGGCACCTTCGGCAGGATCACGCGGAAGCGCGTGCCCACCCCGGGCTTCGAGTCGACCTCGATGCGCCCGCCGTGGTCCTCGATGATCTTGTACGAGATCGACAGGCCGAGCCCGGTGCCCTTGCCGACCTCCTTGGTGGTGAAGAACGGATCGAAGATCCGCGGCAGGACGTCCTGCGGAATGCCGTGGCCATTGTCGCTCACCTCGACCATCACTTGCCGGTCGCCGTGGAGCGCCGTGCGCAGCGTGATCACGCCGCCCTCGGCGGGCGTCGCTTGCGCCGCGTTGGTGATCAGGTTCAGGAAGACCTGGTTGATCTGCGAAGGCGAGCAGCTCACCTTCGGCAGCGCCCCGAACATCGTTCTCACGGTCTTCTGCTTCAGCTGGTTGCGGGCGATGTTCAGCGCGCTCTGCACGCCTTCGTTCAGGTCGAATTCTGCCACCTTGCTGCGGTCGAGTCGCGCGAAGTTCCTCAGGTTGGTCACGAGCTCCGCGATCTGGCCGATACCGTGCAGGCCATCGGTCACGAGCGTGCGCAGCTCCTCGAGCCTGCCGTGCCGGTTGGCCTGCTCCACCAGCGCCGACACCCGTGCAAATTGCGCCGAGAGGTCGGCTTCCGAGCTCGCATCGGAGCGCAGGAGCTCGAGCAGCCGCTCGGCGCCGGCGGCGAGCTCGGCGAGCAGCGGCATGCGGCCGCTCACGGTGTCGAGGCTCGCCTTCACGTAGGCGAGCGGCGTGTTCACCTCGTGCGCGACGCCGGCAACCATCTGGCCGAGCGAGGACATCTTCTCGCTTTGGATCAGCAGCACTTCCTGCTCCTTGAGCTGGGCGAGCGCATCGGAGAGCTCGCGCGTGCGCTCCGCAACGCGCCGCTCGAGACCCTCGTTCGCCTCGCGCAGCAGCTGGTTGATCCGGTTGATGACCGCATAGCTGCGCGCGAGGCGCCAGCCGAGATAGGCGGCCAGCACGAGCAGCAGGCCGGAATAGACGAGGAGATAGAGCCGGTAGCGCTCGGCCTCGACGATCGCGTTGCCGAACTCGGTCTCGAACGCCTTGGTGAGCGACTCCAGGCGCGGCCCGGTCGAGGCGAGCAGCGCGTCGCCGAAGAGCATGCTCTCGGTGCGGCGGTCTGCGAAGGTTCGCCGCGCCGCATCGGCGAACTCGGCGACCGACTCGCGCAGCGGATCGCCCGCCTCCGGCAGCGCAAGCTGCGCGATCGCGCGCTCGGCCGCGGCCGCGACCGCGGCGCCCGGCTGGGCGGCATACGCGAGCGTCGCCGCTGTGGCGCGCTCGAGCGCGCGCTCGAGCGCCGCCGGCAGCGGTGTCCGGGTCGCAGCGCGCTCGCTCGCCTCGGCGGCGAGCGCATCGCCCGTCCGGACGAACCGCGCGAGCGACGCGCGATAGGCGCGGTTGGCATCGAGGAACGCGTCGACCGCGCCGGCCTTGGCGTCGAAGGCAGCGCGCAGCGCCGCGAGGCCCGGCGCACCGAGCAAGCCACCCATATCGAACGAGCGCTGCGCGAGCTGCGCCTGCAGCCGACCGACCGCCGGCAGGTTCGCCGCTGCGCGCGTCGCCGCGAGTTCCGCATCGCTCATGGCCTGGGGCGCGAGCCGCGCGCCGATCAGGCGATCGTTCCAGCGCTGATCGATCTCCTTCAACTCGCGCAACGCGCCGAGCACCTCGTTCGCCGCGCCGAGATCCACCGAGCGCGCCTGGAAGTACAGGTAGAGCCATCCGCCCACGACCACCACTGCGAGCGTCGCCACCGCGAGATAGCGGAACGGCCGCCCGATCTGCGCGCCGAGCGCGACCGCGCGGCGCGCGGACGCGTCGGCTGACCGCGCCGCGGATGCCGCGGCTTCGGTGGAGGCGGGACTCGGCCAGAGTCGGAACACGATCGCGGGTCTTGTCTTCTAATCGGCTGTTTTTGTTCGCAAAGTATATGCCAACGCGGCTGCGTCCGAGCCGCGGGCGAGCCTCCGATCGGTACGATTCCGCACTGCGCAACCCCGCATGTGCGGCGCCGCTACTGCGCCAGCGCGAGCACCACGCTCGCTACGTGCTCGAGCGCGTCGCCCGGCTCGCTTACCGTGCGCACGCCAGGCACGGGCGAGGTCTCGAGCCAGCCGATCACCGGCACGCCGAACTGGCGCGCGAGCGCGACCTCCGACAGAGTCCCGAAGCCGCCGCCCACGGCCACCAGGCACAGTCCCGCCCGCGCAATGATCGCGTTGCGCGCCGCGCCGATTCCGGTGGCGATTGGCACCGTGACGTAGGGATTGGCGTCGCGCCAGTCGCCCTGCGGAAGCAGTCCCACGACCACGCCGCCCGCCTCCGCCGCGCCCTTCGCGACCGCACCCGTGACGCCGGACAACCCGCCGCAGAGCACGGTGAGCCCCATCTCGGCGAGACCGCGCCCCAGTCGCTCGGCAAAAATCAGCGCGGCGGAAGGCGCGTCCCGCGGCCCGGCCACCGCGACCGGTGCCCGGCACGGGGCGCCGCTCTCGCGCTGCAGCCAGCGCACCGCGTCGCGCGGCGCGATGCGCTCGCCGCACACCGTGCCCTCGCGCCACGCCCGGGCGCGCGGGTCGAACTCGCCTCGGGTAGCGTCACAGAGCCGCCGGTTGGTGCGATCGAGCAGCAGCTGAGTCATTTCGGTTCTCGTGTTCGTGCCCGCACGTCATCTTAAGCGGGTCCGGCACTGCGGTGCCGCATATTACAATGGCATGGCACCGGGGGCGCCTGCATGCCGTCGGCATGGGCGATGCTGCAGAGCAGCGTCGAACGGGGGAACCGCGTTCCAGCGGCGCGGGTCATACGCGGCACGGCTGTAACGCAGGAGCGGGAATATCCCGGCGCGGATCCGCCGTTCCCGGCCGGCGCTCCGATCCGCATCCCCCCGGTCGAATTCTTCAGGAGGCTTCCATGGTCGCGCCCGACAAGACCCCGAGGCAGGCTGCTGCACGCCGCTGCGAGGAAGTGCTCGATCCGCAGGCGCTCATCAGCGTCGGGGTGGGCTATGCGGCGCTCACGCGCGACGGCGAGCCGGTGTACGAGGCCGAGCCGTTCGAGTTCGAGCGCGCCATGAGCGTGGCCGACGCCGAGGCGCTTGCGCGCGGCAACCCGCGGCGCGACTGGCGCATCCAGTACATCGGGCTGCTCGACGAGCGGCAATACCGGCGCACCGCCGACGGCCGCTGGGTGCTGGTGCGGCGCGGGTACGGCCTGTCGTAGCCGCCGTCGCGAAGCTCTCAGCAAGCCCGCCGCCGCGGGCTTGTTCCCCGGGATGGGGATTCGCAGCGGGGGCCGTAGCCCGCTCTCGCAGAAGTTCCTCAGCCGCCGCGCGACGGCGAGGGTGTGCCAATGAAGGCGGCGAGCGCGTCGACGAAGGCCCGGGGCACGTCGGCCGTCTCCTCCTCGAACCACTCGCGCGCTGAGCGGCGCCCGGCCGCCACGACGTGCTCCAGTCGGTCGGCGGCGTCGATGCGCTCCTCGTTCGCCACCTCGCGCCACGCGTCGCCGATGCCATAGAGGTCGATGTCGGCACGCTTGCCGAACACGCCCTCGAGGTCGACGTAGGCGATGTAGTAGGTGGCGATCTCCACGCCCCACGTCTCGGCGCGCGTCCCGCGCGTGAGCGCGGCGACGCCCGGGCGCAGCCCCATCAGCTTCTTGCGGTGCGCCTCGACCAGTCCGAGCGAGAATCCGGAGCGTGAACGCCGGAGAATGCGATGTGGAACAGTCGGTCGTGCGCGAGCTCCTCGTGGCGCTCGCCGAGCACGGCGACCGAGTGGCGCATCACCGCGTGCAGGTCGCGCAGGTGCTTGAGTGAGAACGGCACATCGAGCACGCCCGCGAAGAGCTCGTCCTCCTGCGCCATGCGGAAGAGCCCCTCGCCCCGCTCGGACTCGAGAGCCTTCGCGTTCGACATCTTGCCCAGCGAGACGTAGTCGTCGTCGTTCATAGCCGCGTCGGGGCCGGACTTCCGGAGCGCCATCGACGAAATCAGGGACGGTACGTGAAGTTCCTTAACCACTCCGGCGCCCGCTCGTTGACCGCCCGCGACGATGTCGCAGACGGCAGCATGGTGTCGAGCGGGGGGCGCCAGCGTGGCGGATTCATGCGCACCGCCGGCCCGGTCTGCCGCGGACACCGGACCGCTAGCAAGAACAATGCCGAACTCTGATCGCGCGCGCGTGGGGCGATTCGCGACCGACCGCGCACGAGCCGCGCGGATCTGCGCGAGCCCTGGCTAAGCCTTTGATTCTGGTAGGCCGTGTAGGATTCGAACCTACGACCAACGGATTAAAAGTCCGCTGCTCTACCAACTGAGCTAACGGCCCGGGGAAAGCTGCGAATTGTATTTCCGCGGGGCGAGGGGGTGTCAACGAACGGACGGGGTCGACGCCACGATCCAGTCCGGCGTCGATGCCCGCGGCGGGCGGCGCGGTTCGCCGATCATCCCTCGCGCATCATTCGCCAGTACTCGAATCTCATGGTCGCGACGGCGCCGGCGACGATCGACGCGAAAGCGATGATCGAGCCCACCGCGAGCGTCGAAAAGCCCGTAATCCCCTGGCCGATCGTGCAGCCGAGCGCGGCGATGCCACCGAAGCCCATCAGGATGCCGCCGACGACGTGCCGGCCGGTATCGGCGGCGTCGCGGAACCCTCCCAGCGGAAGCTGCGCGTGGCGAGCGCGTAGGCGGCGGAGCCGGCGACCACACCGAGCGCCGAGGCGATGCCGAATGTGACGAGCTTGGACTTGTCGGTCCAGAACATCAGGAGCTCGAGCACGAAGGCTTGCGGCGCGACGAACGAGAGCGACTCCATGCGGCCGGTGTTGGTCGCCACCCACGCCTCCTGCAGCGTGTTCGGGTCCTCCGCCACGTAGCCGATGCGGCCGCTCAGGTACCAGCCGCCGACGATGACCAGCCCGACGACGGTGCCGCCGAGCAGGTTGTCGAAGGTCCAGAACTCGCGCCTCGCGAGCGCGAAGGCGCCGAGACCGCCGGCGAAGACGATCATCGCGATCCACGCCATCGTCGTCCGGTCGGCGCCGAACGCGCGCGCGGCGAGCGTCGGGATGTCCTGGCCCGAGGCGAGCTGCACGCTCGCCTGCTCGAGCACGCCGACCCGGAAGGCGCCGAACAGCCCGCGCAAAGTCATGTACGCCGCCACCGCCATGAACACGACGACGACGAGCGACTTCAAGTTGCCGCCGCCGATGCGGATGAGCGTCTTCGAGCCGCAGCCCGAACCGAGCGTCATGCCGACGCCGAACAGGAACCCGCCGACGATGTACGAGAGCCAGGTGAAGTTCGGCCCGGGATAGATCGAGTTCGACAGCTTGACGAGGCCGCCGAGCTCGAGCAGCTGCGCGCCGGCGATCGCGACCGCGATCGCGAGCAGCCACATCCGCATGCGGTTCCAGTCGCCCATGTTGACGACGTCCGACACCGCGCCCATGGTGCAGAAGTTGGTGCGGTTGCCGACGAAACCGAAGACGAACGCGAGCACGAAGCCGCCCCACGCGACGTAAGGCACCAGGCTTGCCGGATCGACCCCGCTCATCGCCGTCTCCCGCGTTTCGCTTCCCGAGGCGCTGGATTCTAGCGAACGACGCGCTGACGGCGAGCAAAAGCACTCACCCTCGGATAACCCGCGTCTATGGCGCAGCCGCGAATCGGTACTCGCCTTGCGTTGGACTGCCGGGCCGAAGCCGGATCGCAGCGCGGCCGCGGACCCGGGCGCGGGCGCCCCGGCTACCGGCGCGCCAGACGCTGCTTGGCCTGCTCCGCGGCGGGGCTGTTCGGGTACTTGCCGACCAGCAGCCGGAGCGTGTTGCGCGCGCCGTTCACGTCGCCGAGTTCCGCCTGGCTGCTGGCGATGTTAAGCATGGCGTCGGGCGCCTTGGCATGCTCGGGCCAGGTCGCGACGACCTTCTGCTGCTCGGCGATCGCGCTCTTGTAGTCGCGCAGCGCGTAGTAAGCATTGCCGATCCAGTACTGCGCCGAGGGCGCGAGCGGGCTCGTCGGGTAGGTCTTCATGAACTCCTGCAGTCCCTGGATGGCCGAGCCGAAATTGTTCGCCTTGAACTGCGCGAGCGCCGTCTCGTAGGCCTGGGTCTCGGCCGCCGACTGGCGCGCGGCAGTTTCCTTCTCGGCGCCCGCCTGCTCGAGCTTGCGCAGCCGCGTGTCGAGATCGACGTAGAGATCCTTCTGCCGCTTGTCCAGGCCGTCGATGCGGTTGACGAGCACCTCGAACTGGCCGCGCAGCGCCGCCATCTCGCGGCGCACGGTCTCCAGCTCGCTCAGCAGGTCGAGCAGCGCTTTGCGGTCGGCGCGCTGGCCGACGTCGGCCTCGATTCGTCCGACCCGCTCCTCGAGCCGCCTCACGCCGGCACGCGCCTCCTCGTCGGGAAATATCGCGTGCGCCCGGCCCGCGGCGGCGAGCAGGATGCCGAGCGCCACGACGCCGCGCACCACGGCCACGGCGCGCATCAGAACTCACCCGAATAGAAGAGGTCGCCGCGGCGGTTCTGCGCCCAGCAGTCCTCGGTCTGCTCGGTGCAGCGCGGCTTCTCCTCGCCGAGGCTCACCGGCTCGATCTGCGCCTCGCGCGCGCCCATCAGCACGAGGGTGCGCTTCACCGCATCGGCACGGCGCTGGCCGAGGGCGAGGTTGTACTCGCGGCTGCCGCGCTCGTCGGCGTTGCCCTGGATCAGCATCTTCTGGTTCGGCGTCGACGAGAGGTATCTTGCGTGCGCTTCCAGCATCGGGCGGAACTCCGGCTTGATGTCGTCGCGGTCGAAGTCGAAGTAGACGCTGCGCTTGGCGAGCGGGCTCGCCGGATCCTTGAGCGGGTCGCCCGGGATCGTCGTCGTGCCGATCGGAACGCTCGTCGCGCTGCCCGCGGCGCCGCCGGCGCCGGGCTTGCGGTCCTCGACCGCGACGCCGCTGCCCTCCTCGGTGCCGGTGCTCGCGCAGCCCGCGACCAGCGCGGCGGCCATCAGTCCCAACAGTGCTCGTCTCATTGGTCGTCTCCTCAATTCAGAAATGGACCCCACGCCGGCTCGCGCACGTCGCCGGCCGGCACCGAAAGGCGCTGCTTCACGCCGCCGTCGCTCGAAACGGCGGCGAGTACGCCGCGGCTGCTGACCTGGGTGGCGTACAGGATCATCCTTCCGTTCGGCGCGAAGCTCGGCGATTCGTCGCGCCCGGTGTCGGTCAGCGCCCGGACCTGCCGGCTGGCGAGATCCATCACCGACACCTGGAAGCGGCCGCCGTCGCGCCGCACGAAGGCGAGGTACTTGCCGTCCGGGCTCGGACGCGGCGTCACGTTGTACGACCCGTCGAACGTCAACCGCTCGACCGGGCCGCCCGCGGCCGCGACGCGGTAGATCTGCGGCGACCCGCCGCGGTCCGAGGTGAAGTAGATCGACTGGCCGTCCGGCGCATAGAACGGCTCGGTGTCGATCGCGCTCGAGGACAGCAGGCGGCGCGCGCCGCTGCCGTCCGCGTTCATCAGGAACAGTTGCGAACCGCCCTCGCGCGACAGCACGACCGCTAGGCTGCGCCCGTCCGGCGACCATGCCGGCGCCGAGTTCGAGCCGCGGAAGTTGGCGACCGCCTGGCGCTTGCCGCTCGCGAGCGAGTGCACGTAGACGACCGGCTTCTTGTTCTCGAACGACACGTAAGCGAGCCGCGAGCCGTCCGGCGACCACGCTGGCGATATGATCGGCTCGAGCGAGGACAGCGCGGCCTGCGCATTCGCGCCGTCGGCGTCGGCGATCTGCAGCTGGTAGCGCGCGCCGTTCTTCACGACGTAGGCGATGCGCGTGGAGAACACGCCACGCTCGCCGGTCAGCTTCTCGTACACGAAGTCGGCGATGCGATGCGCGGTGGCGCGCGCCTGCTGCACGGTCAAGGTGAACGCGAGCGCGCCGAGCTGCGCCTGCTTCGGTACGTCGTAGAGCCGGAAGCGCGCCTCGAAGCGGCCGCCGCCGACCGGATAGACGCCGCCCACCACCAGCGCGTCGGCGTTCTTGCCGCGCCACGGCGCGAAGTCGACTGTCGAGGTGTCGCTCAGGTTCTGCGGGCCGGTGTAGAGCGTGCGGAAGCGTCCGCTGCGCGCGAGATCGGCTTCGATCACATCGGAGATCGCGGGCGTGAGGGCCGATTCGCCCGCGAACGGAACGACCGCGACCGGGATCTGGTTCCCGCCCGCGCCGGTAATCTCGATGGTGAGCTGTGCGTGCGCCGCAGTGGCAAGCAGCGCGAGGCAAATCGCAAGGATGCGGAACAATCGTTCCACCGTTCGGCAGGCGCTGAAGAATGGCCGATTATACGTGAGTTCCATGGCGTTTCGCGTATGTCGTCCTTCGACGACAGCACGCGCGTCAAGGTTCGTCGCGCAGGCTAAACCTCAGCTCCAGGCGCGCTTGGAACACCTCGCGCTTGTCGGGCTGCGGCAACGGCGAGCTCTTTAGGATCGCCCGCTCCCACGCCTCGTCGACCGCCTTGTTACCGCTCGATCTCGCGAGCCGCACGCTCACGATGTCGCCGCTCGGCAGCAGCTGCACCAGAAACACCGCCTGCGGGTTGCCAGGAAGATCCGGCGGCAGCACGACGTTGCCGCGGATCTTCGCGCGGATCTTGTCGACCCAACCCGCCGTCGCACCCGCATCGCCCGCCACCGGCGTGCCCGTGCGCGCGGCGGAGGTCGTGCTGCCGAGCTCGCGCGCGAGCTGGTCCTTGAGCCGCTGGTCGCGCGCGCGCTCGAGGTCTTCCTTGAGACGCCGCTCCTCCGCGACGCGCTGCTTATCGCGCGCGGCCTTCGCGCGCGCCTCGTCCTCCCGGCGCTTCTTCTCCGCCTCCTGGCGCTGCGCCTCCTCCTTGCGCTTCTTCTCGGCCTCCAGACGCCGCGCGTCCTCCTCCTTGCGCTGCTTCTCCTCGAGCTCCTTTCGCCGGTGCTCGTCCTCGCGGCGCTTGCGCTCGACCTCCTCGAGCCGCCTGATCTCCTTCTCGCGCTCGAGCGCGATGTCCACCTTCGTTTGCGGGGGCTCGACCTTCGGCTCGGGCTTCGGTTGCGGTGCGGGGCTTCGGCGGCTCGGGCGGCGGCGCGACCTCGCGCGGCGCCTCCGGCTGCGTCCACAGCTCGGCCACGACCGGCGCCGGCGGCCGTGTCTTCCAGCTGATCGCGAAGAAGAGCACCGCGATCAACAGCACGTGCACGCCGACCGCGAGCGCGAACGAGGCGGCGCTGCGCGGCTCGACGCGGGCGAGCGGGCGCATCGGGACCGCCGCCTACCGCTGCGCGGGCTTGACCATCAGCCCGACCCGGCGGACGTTCTGCTTCTGCAGCTCGTCCATGACCTTCATGACCGCCTCGTAGCGCACTTCCTTGTCGGCCGAGATCACCACCGGCTGATCGGGGTCGGCGGCCTGGCGCTCCCGCACGACCGCGAGCAGCTCGGACATCGTGACCGGCCGCTCCTCGCGCGCGCCAGGCGAGCGCTCGCGCAGCAGCATGGCGGCGTCGCGCCGGATCAACACCTCGAGCGGCGCGACCTTCTGCGGCAGCGGCGAGGACTTCGCGACGCTCGGCAGCTCGACCAGGCCCGGATTCACCAGCGGCGCGGTCACCATGAAGATGACGAGCAACACCAGCATCACGTCCACGTAGGGGACGATGTTGATCTGGTTTAGGAGCCTGCGCTGTCGCATGCGCTCACCGCGTCGCCTGGCGCTGCAGGATGTTCGAGAACTCCTCCATGAAGCTCTCGAAGCGGTTCGCGAGGCGGTCGATGTCGTGCGAGTAGCGGTTGTACGCCACCACTGCGGGGATCGCGGCGAACAGGCCCATCGCCGTGGCGACCAGCGCCTCGGCGATTCCCGGCGCCACCGCCGCGAGTGTCGCCTGGGCGACGCTCGCCAGTCCGCGGAACGACTGCATGATCCCCCACACCGTGCCGAGCAGGCCCACGTACGGGCTGACCGAACCGACTGACGCTAGGAAGGCGAGGTGCGACTCCAGGTAGTCCATCTCGCGCTGGTAGGTCGCGCGCATCGCGCGCCGCGCGCCATCGACGAGCTCGGACGGGTCGGCGATGCGCTGGCCCTTCAGCTTGACGTAGTCGCGGAATCCGGCCTCGAAGATGCGCTCGAGGCTGCCGGTGCGGTGGCGCGCATTCACCGCGCTCTGGTAGAGCGCGTTCAGGTCCGGGCGGCTCCAGAACGCGCGCTCGAACTCCTCGGTCTCGCGCCGCGCCTGCCGCACCGTGAACAGCTTGCGGAAGATGTAGTACCAGGAGGTTACCGATACGGCCAGCAGCAGCGCCATGATCGCCTGCACGACGAAGCTCGCATTCGCGATCAGCGAGAGGATGGAGATGTCGTGCGTGACGTTCATGCGATGCGCTCCAATCCTTCGCGCAGTTCCTCGGGCAGCGGCACCGGGCGGAAGGTGCGCGGATGCACGCACGCCGCCTCGACCCGCGCCGAGACGATCGTCTCCCCGGCGCGCCGCACGTGCTGAGCGAACTCGACGCGCACGCGCCCGAGCCGCGCGATCTCGGCGGTCACCTCGAGCGCGTCGTTCAGCCGCGCCGGCCTGCGGTAGCTCACCTGCAGGCCGTAGACGATGAACATCGCCGCGCGCCGCTGCGCGAGCTCGGCGAGGTCGAAGCCGAGCGCGCGCAGGAGCTCGATGCGCGCGGCCTCGAAGAAGTCGAGATAGGTGCCGTGATAGACCACCCCACCGGCGTCGGTGTGGTGGTAGTAGACCCGCACGGGCCACGTCTGGACGTGCGCGGGCCGCTGTCGTTGCGCCAACCGTCTATCCTGCTGTCGTTCTTCGCATCCGTCCCGGCGCGCCTGCGCCGGCGAACGCGCGATTGTCGCGCCATTTCGGGCGCTCTGCACGCAGGGCCGTCTCGACGCGCGGCCGCCGGCGCCCGGGACAGCATGCCCGAGGCCGAGGCCGACGTTCGGGCGCAAACCGGGCAATTCATGGCAGACGCGGGGCGCGGCGGGGTTCGGAGCGGTATGAACGCCGCTCGGCCCGCTTCGGGGTCAGGGGATGCCGCCGCAGCGCGCCCCTCAACCTCGCGCGTCGCCCTGCCAGAGATCGGGGGTCTGCTCGCGGACCGGTGCGGCCAGGCCGAAGTGTCGGTACGCGGCGACGGTCGCGACGCGCCCGCGCGGAGTGCGCTGCAGGTAGCCCTGCTGGATCAGGAAGGGCTCGAGCACGTCCTCGATGGTGTCGCGCTCCTCGCCGATCGCGTGCGCGAGGTTCTCGACCCCGACCGGCCCGCCCGCGAACTTCTCGATCACCGCGAGCAGGAGCTTGCGGTCCATCACGTCCAGCCCGAGCTGGTCGACCTCCAGCATGCCGAGCGCGGCGTCGGCCACCTCGCGCGAGATGCGCCCGCCGGCGCGCACCTGCGCGTAGTCGCGCACCCGCCGCAGCAGCCGGTTCGCCACCCGCGGCGTGCCGCGCGAGCGGCGCGCGATCTCGAGCGAGCCGTCGTCGGAGATCTCGACCTCGAGCAGCCGCGCGGAGCGCGTGACGATGCGCTGCACCTCCTCCGGCGTGTAGAACTCGAGCCGCGCCACGATGCCGAAGCGGTCGCGCAGCGGATTGGTCAGCATGCCGGCGCGCGTCGTCGCGCCGACCAGCGTGAACGGCGGCAGGTCGAGCTTCACCGAGCGCGCCGCCGGCCCTTCGCCGATCATGATGTCGATCTGGTAGTCCTCGAGCGCCGGGTACAGGATCTCCTCGACGACCGGAGAGAGCCGGTGGATCTCGTCGATGAAGAGCACGTCGTTCGGCTCGAGGTTGGTGAGCAGCGCCGCGAGGTCGCCGGGCCGCTCGAGCACCGGGCCGGAGGTGTGGCGCAGATTGACGCCCATCTCGCGCGCGATGATGTGCGCGAGCGTGGTCTTGCCGAGCCCGGGCGGCCCGAACAGCAGCACGTGGTCGAGCGCCTCCTTGCGGTTGCGCGCGGCCTCGATGAAGATCTCGAGCTGGCCGCGGATGCGGCTCTGGCCGACGTACTCGTCGAGCGAGCGCGGCCTGAGCGCGCGCTCGAGCGCCTCCTCCTGCGCGCTGGCGGGCTGCGGGGAGATCAGCCGGTCGGTCTCGATCGCCACGAACGCAATCCTACGCTACGCCTTCGACAGGAGCTTCAGCGCCTGCCTGATGCCTTCGGCCACCGCGAGCCCCTCGGGCAGCTGCTTCACCGCGCCGAGCGCCTCGCGCTCGTTGTAGCCGAGGGCGAGGAGCGCGTGCAGCACGTCGCTCGCTGCCGGCGCGGCGCGGTGCACCGCGATCCCGGCCGTGAGGTCGGCGCCGAGCCTGTCGCGCAGCTCGAGCAGCAGCCGCTCGGCGGTCTTCTTGCCGATGCCCGGCACCTTGGTGAGGCGCCCGGTTTCCTGCAACGCGACCGCCTGCGAGAGCTCGCCGACGCTCATGCCGGACAGCACCGCCAGCGCGGTGCGTGCGCCGATGCCGGCGATCCTGAGCAGCTGGCGGAACGCGCGCCGCTCGGCCTCGCTCGCGAAGCCGAACAGGAGGTGCGCGTCCTCGCGCACGACGAGGTGGGTGAGCAGCGTGACGCGCGCGCCGGTGTCCGGCAGGTTGTAGAACGTGCTCATCGGCACCTCGACCTCGTAGCCGACGCCGTTCGCGTCGACCAGGATCTGCGGCGGATTCTTCTCGAGCAGCACCCCGGCGATGCGCCCGATCATACGAGCCGGCCCCGGTGGATGCGCTGCCGGGCGCGCCCGGGGCCGGCCGCGACCCCGCCCCAGCCACGCCCGGCATGCGCGTGGCAGATCGCGCATGCGAGCGCGTCGGCCGCGTCCGGCGACGGCGCGCCGGAGAGCTTCAGCAGTCGCCGCACCATCTCCTGCACCTGCTCCTTGCGGGCGTGTCCGGTGCCGACGACCGCCTGCTTGACCTGCAGCGCGCTGTACTCCGCCACCGGCAGCCCGGCGAGCACCACCGCAGCGATCGCCGCGCCGCGCGCCTGTCCGAGCGCGAGCGTGGACTCCGGATTGACGTTGACGAACACGCGCTCGACGGCCACACGGTCGGGCCGGTGGGCCGCGATCACCTCGGCGAGGCCGTCGAGGATCGCCTTCAGGCGCGCCGGCAGCTCGAGCACTTGGGGCGCCCGGATGCAACCGCTCGTCACGTAGGCGAGGCGCGCCCCCTCCTGGCGCAGCACGCCGAACCCGGTGACCCGCAGGCCAGGATCGATCCCGAGAATGGTGGCGGCGGCAGCCGGCATCGCCGGCATTATAGGTGGCGACCCGGTGGCCGGCGGCACGCACGCGACGCAGGGAAGTCGCCCGCACGATGGGCGCTCCGCGCTCCGCGCACTGCTCGCCCCTCACGCCTCGATCGCCGCGGTCGTATAGACGTTCTGCACGTCGTCCAGGCCCTCGAGCGCATCGAGCAGCCGCTGCATCTTCTCCCCGTCTGCGCCGGCGAGCACGTTCTCGATCGTCGGCCGCATCGTGACCTCGGCCATCTCGGGCTTGAGCCCGGCGCGCTCGAGCGCCTCCTTCACGCGCGCGAAGTCGCCCGGCGCGCAAATCACCTCGACCGAGCCGTCCTCGTTGGCGACGACGTCCTCGGCGCCGGCGTCGAGCGCGGCTTCCATCACCGCCTCCTCGCTCGTCCCGGGCGCGAACAGGAACAACCCGCAGTGCTTGAAGAGATACGCGACCGAGCCGTCGGTGCCGAGGTTGCCGCCGTGCTTGGCGAACGCGTGGCGCACCTCGCCTACGGTGCGCGTGCGGTTGTCGGTCAGGCAGTCCACCATCACCGCCGCGCCGCCGACGCCGTAGCCCTCGTAACGGATCTCGTCGTAGGCGATGCCCTCGAGCTCGCCGGTGCCGCGCTTGACCGCTCGCTCGATGTTGTCAGACGGGACGTTATCGGCCTTGGCCTTGTCGATCGCGAGCCGCAGCCGCGGATTGAAGGCCGCATCGGCGCCGCCCATCTTCGCGGCGACGGTGACCTCGCGAATAGCGCGGGTGAAGACCTTGCCGCGCTTCGCGTCGGCGGCCGCCTTCTTGTGCTTGATGTTGGCCCAGCGGGAGTGTCCGGCCATGGCTCGCTCGCGCGCGCGGCGTGGTTTGTCTCGGTAAGCCTATAATTTTACACTTCGCCGCGACCCAACCCCCGCCTCGATCCGCCGGCTCGGCCGCGTCCGCACCCACGAGATCACCGGAGCCCCGCCATGAGCGCGCCGCTGCCCCTTGCCAAGGTCCCGCAAACGGGGGACCAAGCCCTCGAGCTCGCAATGCTTCCGGGCCTTGCGAACCGGCACGGCCTGATCGCCGGCGCCACCGGTACCGGGAAGACGGTCACGCTGCAGGTGCTCGCGGAGCGCTTCTCGTCGGTCGGCGTGCCGGTGTTCATGGCCGACGTGAAGGGCGACCTGTCCGGCCTCGCCGCGCCCGGGACGGCGTCCGAGAAGATGAAGAAGCGTCTCGCCGCGCTCGGCTTCCCGGAGCCGGCCTGGAGCGCCTGCCCGGTCGCGTTCTGGGACGTCTACGGCGAGCAGGGCCATCCGGTGCGCACCACCGTGTCCGACATGGGGCCGCTGCTCCTCGCCCGAATGCTCGGACTGAACGACACGCAGGAAGGGGTGCTCACGCTCGTCTTCAAGGTCGCCGACGACAACGGTCTGCTGCTGCTCGACCTCAAGGATCTGCGCGCGATGCTGGAATTCGTCGGCCAGCACGCGAAGGAGCTGCGCACCGGCTACGGCAACGTCTCGGCCGCCTCGATCGGCGCGATCCAGCGCGGGCTGCTCGCCCTCGAAACCCAGGGCGCCGACCGGTTCTTCGGCGAGCCGATGCTCGACATCGCCGATCTCATGCAGACCGTGGCGGGCAAGGGGCGTGGTCAACATCCTCGCCGCCGACAGGCTGTTCAACTCGCCGAAGCTCTACGCCACGTTCCTGCTGTGGCTGCTCGCCGAGCTCTTCGAGCAGCTGCCCGAGGTCGGCGATCCGGAGAAGCCGAAGCTCGTGTTCTTCTTCGACGAGGCGCATCTGCTCTTCGACGATGCGCCCAAGGCGCTGCTCGACAAGATCGAGCAGGTGGTGCGGCTGATCCGATCGAAGGGCGTCGGCGTCTACTTCGTGACCCAGAACCCGCTCGACATCCCGGAGTCGGTGCTCGGTCAGCTCGGCAACCGCGTGCAGCACGCGCTGCGGGCGTTCACGCCCCGCGACCAGAAGGCGGTCAGGACCGCGGCGCAGACGATGCGCCAGAACCCGAAACTCGACACCGAGAAGGCCATCACTGAGCTCGGCGTCGGCGAGGCCCTGGTGTCGCTGCTCGACGAGAAGGGCCGGCCGGGCGTCGTCGAGCGCGCGTTCATCATGCCGCCGGCGTCGCAGATCGGGCCGATCACCCCGGAGGCACGCCGGCAGATCATCGCGAAATCGCCGACCGCCGGGCACTACGAGAAGACCATCGACCGCGAATCGGCCTACGAGAAGCTCGCCGAGCGCGCGGCCAAGCTCGCCGCGGAGGCGGGCGCGCCGCCGGCGGGCGCCGCCCGCACGGGCGCTGCGGGCAAGCCCGCGCCGGCTGGAGGCTCCGGAACCATCAGTGACATCCTGTTCGGCTCCACCGGTCCGCGCGGCGGCAAGCGCGAGGGCGTGCTCGAGGCGGCGGCGAAGAGCGCGGCGCGCTCGGTCGGCTCGCAGCTCGGGCGCTCGATCCTGCGCGGCGTGCTCGGCTCGATCCTCGGCAGCAAGCGCTGAGCGGTGTCCGGCGCCGGGCCGCGCACCGGGCGGCTGAGCTACGGCGCGGCAGGCGTAGCGCTCGCGCTCGTCGGCGTGCTCGCCTTTTCGCTCAAGGCGATCGTGGTCAAGCTCATCTACCGCCACGGCGTCGATCCGGTGACGCTGCTCGCGCTGCGCATGGCCTTCGCGCTGCCGGTCTTCGTCGGCGCCGCGTGGTGGGCCGGCCGCGGCGCTGCGGCGCCGCCGCTCCACGCGCGCGAACTCGCACTGATCGGCGCACTCGGCGTGCTCGGCTACTACGCCGGGAGCCTGCTCGACTTCATGGGACTGCAGTACGTGTCGGCCGCGCTCGGCCGGCTGGTGCTGTTCCTGTATCCGACGGTGGTGGTGGTGCTCTCCGCCGCGTTCCTGCGCACCCCGGTCACGGCGCGCATCGCGACGGCGCTCGCGGTGTGCTACGCGGGCATCGCGCTCGTGCTCTCGCGTGCCTGGACCGAGAGCCAGGGCGACGTTGCGCTCGGCGCCGCACTCATCTTCGGCAGTGCGATCGCCTACTCGGTCTACCTCGTCTGGGGCAGCCGCGTCGTCGCGCGCGTCGGGTCGATGCGCTTCACCGCGTGGGCGATGAGCGGCGCGACGGCGGTCTGCGTCGGGCATTTCCTGGCGGCCCGCCCGCTCGCCGCGATCGTGCTGCCGGCGGAAGTCTACGCGCTCGTGCTGCTGCTCGCGACCGCGTGCACGGCGCTGCCGGTGTTCGCGACCGCCGAGGCGCTGAAGCGCGTCGGCGCGAACCTGGTCGCGATCCTCGGCTCGGCAGGCCCTGTCGCGACCATCGCGCTCGGGTTTATCATCCTCGGCGAGACGATGACCCCGGCGCAGCTCGCCGGCGCCCTGCTGGTGATCGGGGGCGTGCTGCTGGTCACCGTCAGACCCGCGCGCTGAGCGCGACATTCGGGAGGAGCGGACGTGGATCTCGGCATCAGGGGCAGGAAGGCGCTGGTGTGCGCCGCCAGCAAGGGGCTCGGGAAGGCCTGCGCGGTGTCGCTCGCGCGCGAGGGCGTGAACGTCACGATCCTCGCGCGCGGCCGGGAGGCGCTGGAGGCGACCGCGGCGGAGCTGCGCGGCTTCGGCGTCGAGGTGCGCACGGTCGCGGCCGACGTCGCCACGCCCGACGGCCGCGCCGCGGCGCTCGCCGCCTGCCCCGATCCGGACATCCTGATCAACAACGCAGGCGGCCCGCCGCCCGGCGACTTCCGCGACTGGTCGCGCGAGGACTGGGTCCGCGCGCTCGACGCCAACATGCTCGCGCCGATCGAGCTGATCAAGGCGAGCGTCGACCAGATGATCGCGCGCAGGTTCGGCCGCATCGTCAACATCACCTCGGGCGCGGTCAAGCACCCGATCCCGCACCTCGGCCTGTCGAACGGCGCGCGCGCCGGCCTCACCGGGTTCGTCGCCGGGCTCGCGCGCCAGACGGTCGCGCATAACGTCACCATCAACAACCTCCTGCCCGGCTTCTTCGAGACCGATCGCAACCTGACGACCATGACCGCCCTGGCCAAGCAGCGCGGCATCTCGCTCGAGGAGATGAAGGCCGAGCGCGTGCGATCGATCCCGGCCCACCGGCAGGGGGTCCCGAGCGAGTTCGGTGATCTGTGCGCCTACGTCTGCAGCGCCCAGGCGGGGTTCATCACGGGTCAGAACTTGCTGATCGACGGCGGCGCCTATCCCGGCACGCTTTAGCCGCCGTGACGCGCCGCCGTCGACCCTCACCCCCGCCCCTCTCCCCGCTGGCGCCGGGAGAGGGGAGCATCGCGACCGCGTGCCGCGGCCCGCGCAACGCGCGGCGGCGCCTATCCCGGCACGCTTTAGCCGCCGTGACGCGCCGCCGTCGACCCTCACCCCCGCCCCTCTCCCCGCTGGCGCCGGGAGAGGGGAGCATCGCGACCGCGTGCCGCGGCCCGCGCAACGCGCGGCGGCGCCTATCCCGGCACGCTGTGAGGCCGACCGGTGCCGGGGCGATGGCCCCATCCTCGCCGTTCGCGTCAGCGCAGGCCGAGCGCGAGTTCGTTCGCGCATTCCGGCTGACCGACGTCCCCGACGGCTTTATCGACGACCCCTACCCGTACTACGCCGCGCTGCGCCGGCACGCGCCGGTGCACGAGCTCGCGCCCGGCTCGATCTTCCTCACCCGCTACGCCGATGTCACGGCGGTGTATCGCGATCCGCGCGCGAGCTCCGACAAGCAGAAGGAGTTCGGGCCGAAGTTCGGCGACAGCCCGCTCTACGAGCACCACACCACGAGCCTCGTGTTCAACGATCCGCCGCTGCACACGCGCGTGCGGCGTCTGCTGATGGGCGCGCTGAACCAGCGTGCGATCGCGCGCATGGAGCCCGGCGTGACGGCGCTCGTCGACCGGCTGCTCGAGTGCATGGCGGCGAAGGGCCGCGTCGACCTGATCGACGACTTCGCCGCCGAGATCCCGATCGAGGTGATCGGCAACCTGCTCGGTGTGCCGCGCGACGAGCGCGGGCCGCTGCGCGGCTGGTCGCTCACGATCCTCTCGGCGCTCGAGCCCGCGCCGGACGCCGCGCTGCTGGAGGCTGGCAACCGGGCGGTGCGCGAGTTCCTCGCCTACCTCGAGCGCCTGATCGCCGAGCGCCGGCGCCGGCCCGGCGATCCTGAAGTCGACGTGCTGACGCGCCTGATCGAGGGCGAGCCCGACGGCGAGCGGCTCACCGAGCGCGAACTGCTGCACCAGTGCATCTTCCTGCTGAACGCCGGGCACGAGACCACCACCAACCTCATCGGCAACGGCATGCACGCGCTGCTCACCCATCGCGGCGAGCGCGAGCGGCTGGCGGCCGAGCCCGGGTTGATCGCGGTCGCGGTGGAGGAGCTGCTGCGCTTCGAGGCACCGCTGCAGCTCAACAACCGGCTGGCGACCGCGGACATGGAGATCGGCGGGCGCACATACCCGGCAGGCACCTTCATCACGCTGGGCGTCGGCGCCGCGAACCGCGACCCCGAGCAGTTCCCCGACCCCGACCGCCTCGACCTCGGGCGGCGGCCCAACCGGCATCTGTCGTTCGGCCACGGCGAGCACGCGTGCGCCGGAATGAACGTCGCGCGACTCGAGGCGCGCATCGCGATCGGCCGGCTGCTCGCCCGCTTCCCGCACATCGCGGCCGACGCCCCTCCCGAGCGCGACCGGCGGGTGCGGTTTCGCGGCTTCCGGCGCCTGCCGGCGCGGGTGGACTAACACGAAGTCCAGCCACAGAGGCGCAGAGGTCGCGGAGAACAGAAGCTCGCTAGAAGCTTCCAGGCCTCCGCGTGCTCTGCGCCTCTGCGGCGGATCGCCTCAGAGGCCGAGAACGCGCGGCAGCCAGAGCGCGATCGCCGGCGCGCCGACGAGCAGGGCGACCAGTACCGCGTCGGCGGCGAGGAACGGCACCACGCCGCGGAATACCGCGCCGAGCGAGACCTCGGAGATCTGCGACCGGATCACGAACACGTTCAGCCCCACCGGCGGCGTGATCAGCCCGACCTCGGCCAGCACCGTGACGAAGATCCCGAACCACACCGCGTCGAAGCCGAGCGCCTGCATCAGCGGCAGCAGCACCGGGACAGTGATCAGGACCATCGAGACCGATTCGAGGAACATGCCCAGCACGACGTAAAGCGCCACGATCACGAGCATGATGGGCATCGCGCCGAGCCCGGAGGCCTGCGCCCACCCGGCGATCTCCGCCGGCAGCTGGGTGAGCACGATGAAGCGCGAGAAGACGAACGCCCCGATCACGATGAAGAACAGCATCGCGCTGGTGTAGACGGTCTCCAGCAGCGCGTCGACGAGGCGGCGGACGCCGATCGTCCGCGTGGCGAGCGCGATCACGATGGCCGCGAACGAGGCGACCGCCGCGGCCTCGGTCGGGCTGAACCAGCCGAGGTAGATCCCGAACACGGCGAGGAAGAACAGGAGCGCGAGCTTCCACATGCCGATCCCGGCGCGCAGCCGCTCGCCGAGCGGCATCGCCGGCGCCTGCGGCAGCCAGTCGGGGCGAGCGCGGCCGAGCGCCACGATCACGAGGACGTGCAGCGCGGCGAGCAGGATGCCGGGGATCAGCGCCGCCGCGAACAGCCGCCCGACCGACTCCTCGGCGATCAAGGCGTAGATCACCAGAATCACCGACGGCGGGATGAGGATTCCGAGCGTGCCGCCCGAGGCGACCGCGCCCGCCGCGATCGGCAGGTGGTAGCCGTGGCGCACCATCTCCGGCACCGCGACGCGCGCCATCGTCGCGGCGGTGGCGAGCGACGAGCCACTGATGCAGCCGAACGCGGCGCAGGCACCGATCGTCGCGCTGGCGAGCGCGCCGCGAAACCCCGAGAACACCGCATTCGCGGCGCGGAACAGCTCGTTCGACATGTTGGCCTTCGCCGCCACCACGCCCATCATGATGAACAGCGGCAGCACCGAGAGCGAGTAGGCCTGCGCGAGCTCGAACGGCACCTTGCCGAGCACCGTGAGCGCCGTGTGCGCGCCGTCGATCGCCGCGTAGCCGAGCACGCCAGCGAGCGCCAGCGCGATCGCCACCGGGATGCGCGCGAACACCAGCGCGACGAGCAGCGCCAACCCGGCCAGGCCGATCGCCTGCGCGCTCATGCGGCCGGTGTGCCCGTGCCGGGCGCAGTCGCGCGCCCGCTCACCGGCGCAGCCCGCGGACGAGCATCGCGAGCGCGGCGAGCAGCGACAGGCCGACGCCGAGGATTACCGGTACCCAGTACCAGATGCGCGGCAGCGCGAGATCGGCGGTGACGTCGCCGAAGGCGAGCGCGTCCTGCGCAGGCTGGATCATCTGCCAGCCCATCACCGCGAGAAGCGTGACGGTGACGAGCGCGGCGGCGATACGCAGCCACCGCACCGCGCGCGGCGCCAGGTGATCGGCGAGGTCGACGACGACGTGCTCGTCGCGCAGGAACACCGCCGGCAGCGCAAGGAAGATGGTGCAGGCGAGCGAGAGCTCGACCAGATCGTAAACGCCATGCACCGGGCGATTGAAGAGCGAGCGCGCGACGACGTCCACCACGGTGAGCAGCATCATCGCGAGCGCGAACGCGGCCGCGGCGTAGCCGCAGGCCCTGGCTGCGAGCGTCAGAACGCGGTCCAAGACGCGGGTGCCGGCCGCCGCGCTGGGGCGGCCGGCGCTCGGGCTGCGCTCAGTTGGTCCAGAAGTTGCGCGAGGTCTTCGCGTGCTTTTCGGAAAGCGATTTCAGCGTCGCATAGACCTTGCGCGCGGGCAGGCCCTTGCCCTCGAGCTCCTTCAGCTTGGCCTCGGTCACCTGGTCGCCGACCGCCCGGAACCGCCGGTCCTCCGCCGGCGCGAGCTTGATGATCTCGGCGCCGCCCTCGACGATGAGCTTCTTGCCGATGCCGTCCAGCGCATCCCAGCCCTCGCCAACCTCCTTCTCGACCCCCTTGGTCGAGTCGTCGACCATCTTCTTGAGATCGGCCGGCAGCCTGCCGTAGAACGCCGGGTTCATGGCGAGGCCGAAGCTCGCGACGTAGGCGTACATCTCGGTCGTGTGCTTGATGATGCCGCCCATCTTGAATGCGATGCCGGCGCCGCCGTAGTCGATCAAGGTGCCATCCAGCGTACCCTTCTGCATCTGTTCGACCTGCTCGTTGGGCGGGATGCCGACCGGGGTGCCGCCGAGCCCAAGCACGAACTCGCGAATCGTGGCCGAGGCGGGGCGGATGCGCAGCCCCTTGAGATCGTCCGCGCTGCGCACCGGCTTCTTCACCGTGTGGATCTGTCCCGGCTGGTGGGTGAACAGCAGCAGCACCCTCACGCCGCGGTGCTCGGCGTCGAGGTATGCGCTCCGCAGCGCCGGGTCGTTCAGGACCTTGGTGCCGATCTCGGCGCTGCCTACGAGGTAGGGCAGCGCGATCAGCTCGGTGAGCGGAAAGCGGCCCGGCGTCGCGCCGTGCAGGAACCACGACAGCTCGGCGCGGCCGTCGCGCGCGAGATCGTAGTGCACCGGCACCGGCCCCATCTGCGCGCCGGGAAAGTGCTTCACGACCAGGCGCCCGTTCGACGCCTTCTCCAGGCCCTCGCCCCACTTCACCAGCCACTTGTTCATGAAGTGCTGCAGGCCGACGTACGAGGCGATCTTGATCTCGAACTTGTCCTGCGCGAGCGCCGGGACGCTCGCGCCACACGCGACGGCGAACCCGGCGAGCAGGCAGAAGCGACGCTTCAGCATGACGATCCTCCTCTGTGTGAACGACTTGTTCTTGGATTCTCGGCGCGCTGCGGCGCCGGTCCGGCCGGGGCGCGGCACCCGAAGGATAGCGCCCGGCCGCACCCAACGCCAGCCTCGCGCCGGTCCGGACGCCGCCCGCGCGCGAAACGCCCGCGTGCACCAGCCGCAAGGTGCGCTAAGGTGCCGCCGCGCGCAGGGCCGGGCATCCGCCGCGGTCCGATCCCGAGTGCGGGTTTCGATCGGCGTCTACAGCTCCGCGGCCACCTCGCAGACAAGCCCGCGCAGCCACTGGTGCGCGGCGTCGTCGGTCCGCGCGGCGTGCCAAGCCTGCCAGAGGCTGAACCCGGCGAGCTTCACCGGCGCGGGCAGCACCGCGAGCCCGAGCCGCCCGGCGTGCAGGCGCGCAAAGCGCTCGGGGAGCGTCGCGACCAAGTCGGTGCGCGCCACGATCTCGGGGACGAGCAGGAAGTTCGGCACCCGCATGCCGACGCGGCGCCGGCTGCCGGGATCGGCCGCGGCGGCGTCCGTCGCGCGCGCGCCCCCGCCGTAGACCAGATGCGCCTCGGCGGCGTACTGCCGCGCACCGAGCCTGCGCTGGACCCGCGGATGGTGCTTGCGCACGACGCAGCAGAAGCGCTCGTCCAGCAGCCGCTGCGACGCGACGCGCTGCGCGCGCGGCACCGCGGCGCCGAGCGCGAGATCCAGGCCGTCCGACTCGAGCGCGCGCCGCTCCAGCCGCGCCGGCAACGGTGCGAAGGCGAGCGCGGCGCGCGGCGCGAGCTCGGCCATGCGCGCGGCGAGCGGCGGCGCGAGGACGGCGAGCGCATAGTCCGACGCCGCGATCGCGAAAATGTCGTCGCAGAACGCCGGCTCGAAGCCGGTCGAGGCGCGGAAGATCTCGCCGATGCGCTCGAGCAGCGCGCGCATCGGGGCCGGCAGCTGCAGGGCGCGCGCGGTGAGCTCGATCATGCCGTTCGCGGTGCGCACGAGCAGCTCATCGTCGAAGGTCCGGCGCAGCCGCGCCAGCACCACGTTCGCCATCGGCCGCGACAGCCGCACCAGCTCGGCGGCGCGGTCGAACCTCCCGAGCCGGAGCACGCTCTCGAGCGTGTCGAGCAGCTGCTGGTCGAGACGCTTCAACAGCGGCTCAGTCCGGCATCGTCGCGAGCAGCTCGCGCACGGCCTGCGGGCGCGGCAGCGGCGCGATCGCGCCGAAGCCGGTCGTCGCCAGCGCCGCCGCGGCATTGGCGTAGCGCGCCGCCTCCCAGATCGAGTCGCCCGCGGCGAGGCGGGCGAGCAGCGCGCCGTCGAAGCAGTCGCCCGCACCGGTCGCGTCGACCGTCTCGACCTTGAACCCCGGCACGAGCTCGCGCTCGTCGCCGTCGCTCACCAGCACACCCTTCGCGCCGAGCTTCACGCACACGACCGGGACGCCGAGCACCTCGTGCGCCCAGCGCACGACCGCCTCGGGCGTCGTGGCGCCGCACAGCGCCTGCGCATCCTCGAGGCTCGGCAGAAAGTAGTCGGCCAGCGCCGCGGTCGCGGCCGTGATCGCGCGCGCGCGCGCGATCGGCCAGAGCTTCGGCCGCAGGTTGGGGTCGTAGGAGACCTTGACGCCGGCCTGCCGCGCGATCTCGATCGCGTGCAGCGCAGCGTCGCACGCGCTGGCAGAGATCGCCTGGCTGATGCCGGACGTGTGGAGGTAACGTGCCGCGCGGATCATCGCGAGCGGCACCTCGGCCGGCTGCATGCGGCTCGCCGCCGACCCCGCGCGCAGGTAGCTGAACACGTGGCCGGATGCGTCGTGGGTCACGAAGTACACGCCGGTGTGCGCCGCCGCATCGGTCGCGACGGCCGACGCGTCGACGCCCTCGTCGCGCCACATCCGGCGCAGCATCTCGCCGAACGGGTCGGCACCGAGCCGCGTCACGTACGCCACGTGGGCGCCCTGCCGCGCGGCAGCCACCGCGGCGTTGGAGGTGTCGCCGCCGAATCCCTGCAGGTAGGTCGGTTCGCCCGGGCGGGTCTGGTTGAACTCGACCATCGGCTCGCCTAGGGAAACCACGTCGTAGTCGGCCATGTCCTTCGTCCCGGATCACTCCGCCAGAGCGGAACATAGCGCAAAAAAACGCGTCTGCGCCTTCCGGCGGGCGGGCTGCCGCGCCCGGGACGGCCGCTCCGGGCCGGCGCCTTGCGGCGCGCGTGCCCGCCGGATCATATGCGGCCGTACTTGGCGAGCCCTCTTTCAGCGACTTGAGCTGCACGATCAGCTTCGCCTGTTCGAGCTCGCGCTGGTCGATCTCGCGCGACATCATCAGCACCTCGACGGCCTGCGCGCGCGGCACGACGACGACGCCGTCCACGTCGCCGACGATGATGTCGCCGGGGCGCACCTCGATGCCGCCGCAGGTCACCGGGATGTTCGCACCGAGCGTCTTGAAGCGTCCGAGCGTGGTACCGGGCGAGACCGAGCGGGCGATCACCGGAAAGTCGTAGTCGCGGCGGATCTCGGCGACGTCGCGCACGCCGCCGTCGAGCACTGCACCCGCCAGCCCGCGGGCGTACGCGCCGGCGGTCATCAATCCGCCCCACACGGCGACGTCCGCCTCGGCGTCGATCGCAACCACCATCACGCTGCCGGGCGCAGCCGAGTCGATGAGCTCGAGCGCGTGCGTCGGCGGCACGAACTCCGCTGCCGGACCCTCGGCGACCGTCACCGCTGGGCCGACGATCCGCTTCTCGTTGATGCGCGGCCGCAGCGCGTGGTCCATGTAGCCGCGCCGGCCGCAGATCTTGTCGACCGAGTCGGCCACCGAGGCGGTGGCGACCGCCCGGAACCCTTGCACCAGCTCATTCAGTTCCATCTCTGCCCCCGTATGTCACCAATCGAGAAATCGCCGCGCGTGCGCAACCACCCGCGCGCGGTGTGCGACGCGCAGTGCGTCGCGATCGACGATGTCGTTGCCGACGCCGACCAGGCGGGCGCCGGCGGCGAAGTAGTCGGTCAGGTTGTCGGCCGAGATGCCGCCCGTGGGACACAGCACGATGTCCGGAAAGACGCTGTGCAGGGCGGCGAGATGGGCCGGACCGCCGCTCGCGGCCGGAAACACCTTGACGATGTCCGCGCCGGAGCGGTGTGCGGCGAGCACCTCGGTCGGTGTGAAGCCGCCCGCGAGCGCCGCGCGCCCGCACGCGTGCGCGAGCTCGGCGAGACCGTCGACCCGGCAGGGCGACACCAGGAACTCGGCCCCGGCGTCCACGCACCGGCGTGCGCTCGCAAGGTCGAGCACGGTGCCAGCGCCGATCGTCGCCGCGGCGCCGAAGCGGTGGCGCAGCGCTTCGATCAATGCCAGCGCGCCCGGCACGGTCAGCGTGATCTCGAACACGCGGAATCCGGCCTCCGCCAGCGCATCCACGGCCTGCCCGGCCTCCTCCGCGCTCGGCAGGCGCAGCACCGGCACGACGCGCTGCGCGATCAGGCGGCCGGCGATGTCCGCGGCGCTCATGCGTCCCACCGATTGAGCCAGTGTCGCGGCGCCTCGCCGCGCAAGACGCGCGCCACCTCCTCGGCCGCCTTGGTCTGCAGCTCCGCCACCGATTCCTCCGAGTACCAGCCGGTGTGGTCCGAGAGCACCACATTGTCGAGCTCGAACAGCCGATGGCCGGGTCGCGGCGGCTCGTGCTCGTAGACGTCCAGCCCGGCGCCGAGGATCCGGCCCGCGCGCAGCGCCTCCACCAGCGCCGCCTCGTCCACCAGCGCCCCGCGGGCGGTGTTCACCAGCACCGCGGTCGGCTTCATCAGCGCGAGCTCGCGCCGGCCGAGCAGATGACGCGTGCCCTCGTTGAGCGGCGCGTGCAGCGACAGGTAGTCGGAGCCGCTGCAGACCGTGTCGAGGTCGGCGAGCTCGACGCCGTCGGCGGCGCCCAGGTACGGGTCGTAGACCAGCACGCGCGCGATGCCGAGGCCGCGCATCTTGCGCTCGAAGGCGCGCGCGATGCGCCCGTAGCCGACCAGGCCGAGAGCGCGCCCGGCGACGCGGTACATCTTCTCGCGGCGCGAGACGTTCCAGGCGCCGCCGCGCACAGCGCGGTCGCGCGAAGCCACGCGGCGGACGACGCCGAGGAGCAGCGCGACCGCCTGGTCGCTCACCTCCTCGGCGCCGTAGTCCGGCACGTTCGCGACGAAGATGCGGCGCGCGCGCGCGGCAGCGAGGTCGATGTTGTCGACGCCGATGCCGTAGCGCACGATCGCGCGGCACCGGCGCATGCGCGCGATCGCGCGCGCATCCACCGGCGACTCGCGCACGAGCACCGCCGCCGCGTCCGCGCACGCCTCTGCGACGCGCTCGGCATCGCCGGCGCACTCGCGCAGCACCACCTCGGCGCCGAGCGGAGCAAGGACCTCGCGCTCGGTCTGGTAGCTGTCGTAGCCGCCGTCGACGACGGCTACGATCGGCCCGTGCGGCATTACTTCCGGGTTTCCTTGATCGCCGCGAACAGCCGGTCGACCCATTCCTTGCCGACGTCCTTGGCGACGAAATCGGTCACCGGTGGCTGGGCGAGCTTGCGGAACTCCGCGACCTGTGCCGGGCCGATCTCGGTCACCTCCATGCCGAGCTTCGACAAGATCTCCTTCGCCTTCAAGTCCTGCTCGCTCGTCATCCGGCGATGAATGTCCATGGCGATCTTGGTCCCGTCGACGACGGCCTTGCGCTGGACGTCGCTCAGTCCACGGTAGAAGCGCTCGTTGATCAGGTAGGCGTGCACCGACCAGACGTGGCCGTCGAGCGTGATGTACTTCTGGTACTGGTGCAGGCTCGCGGCGAGGATGTTGGTGACGCCGTTCTCCTGGCCGTCGACCACCCTCGACTGCAGCGCGGTCGGCAGCTCGGCCCACGGAATCGCCGAGGCCGAGGCGCCGAGCGACTCGACGAGCGACTGGTACACCGGGCTCGGCTGGATGCGGATCTTCATGCCCTTCATGTCGGCCGGCGACTTGATCGGCCGCAGGCTGTTCGTGAAGTGCCGCACGCCATTGTCGGCGAGCGCGAGCATGCGCACGCCCGAGCGCTTTGCCATGTCCTCGGCCATCTGGGCGCCGAACTTCGAGTCGTACACCCGCCACGCGTGCTGGTGGCTGTCGTACAGGTACGGGATGTTCAGCGCCATGATCGGCTTATAGATCCGCGCGACCGCGCCGTCGTGCGCGACCGCCATCTCGAGCGTGCCGAGCTTGATCCCTTCCATCGTGGCGGCGTCGTTCCCGAACTGGCCGGCCGGGTAGATCTCGACCTTGATCGAGCCGTTGGTGGTCTTCTCGACGTGCGCCTTGAAGGCGAGCGCGGCGCGGTGCTTGGGCTGGTCGTCTTTCGCCGGCTGGAAGTGCGCGTACTTGAGCGTCTTCTGCGCCTGCGCGGCCGGCGCTGCGAGCGCGAGCGCGGCAGCGAGTGCGGTGGCGACGAGTCGGAGCGTCATGGTGCTTCCTCCTTCCTTTGCAGTGCCGCGACCGGAGGCGCGGCGTTGGGTGAATCGGACCGTCGCTGGGCTGCCGCGGGCTAGCGCGCGTAGCCGAACCACCGCGGCACGGTGGTCGAAAGCGCCGGAACCAGCACCACCAGCAGCAAAACCGTGAACTCGGCGGCGAGCAGCGGCAGCACCCGGCGGGCGAGCGACTCGAACCGCAGGCGCCCGACCGAGGCGACCACGAAGAGCACGCCGCCCACCGGCGGCGTAATGAGCCCGATCGCGAGGTTGAGCACGATCGCCATCGCGAAATGCAGCGGGTCGATGCCGAACTGGTCGGAAAGCGGCGCGAGTACCGGGACGAGGATGATGACCGCCGGCAGGATGTCGATGAACATGCCGCAAACGAGGACGAACACTGCGACGGTCAGCATGACCACCGTCGGGTCGGTCGACACCGAGGCGATCGCCGCGGCGAGCGCCTGCGGGATCTGCAGCAGGGTCAGCAGCCACGCGAACAGCGAGGCCATTGCGATGATGAGCAGCGCCGCCGAGGACACGAGCGCGCTCTGGACGAAGACCTTGGCGATGACCCGTGCGTTCAGCGTCTTGGTCCAGAACAGGCCGGCGAGGAGCGCGTACACCACGGCCACCGCCGAGGCCTCGGTCGCGGTGAATGCGCCCGAGAGGATGCCGCCGAGGATGATCGCCGGCATCGCCAGCACCGGAACCGCATGCCACAGCGCGATCGCGCGCTCCACCCAGGTCGCGCCGCGCCGCCGCGGTCCGTAGCGGTAGCGCTGGCACAGATAGTGGTTGGCCGCGAAGAGGGCCAGACCGAGCAGCGCCCCGGGCACCACGCCGGCGAGAAACAGCCCGGCGACCGTCACGCGGCTGTCGGTGAGGGCGTAGACCACCATGATGATCGAAGGCGGGATGATCGGGCCGATCACTGCGGTCGCCGCGGTCAGCGCGGCGGAGTAGTCGCGGTCGTAGCCGGCCTGGTTCATGATCCGCATCTCGACCGAGCCCGGCCCCGCCGCGTCGGCAAGCGCCGAGCCGCTGATGCCGGCGAAGAACATGCTCGAGAGCACGTTGACGTGACCCAGGCCGCCCCGTATGTGGCCGACCAGCGCGTTCGCGAACCGCAGCAGGGCGGTGGTGATGCCGCTTGCGGTCATCAAGTCGGCAGCGAGGATGAAGAACGGCACCGCCATCAGCGGGAAGGAGTCGATGCCGTTGAAGAACCGCTGCGGCACCGAGAGCAGCGACAGCTTGCCCTCGACGAGCAGCGCGATCAGCCCCGCGGCGCCCATCACGAGCGCGAGCGGCATCCCGATCGCCAGCCCGGCCAGGAACGCGAGAAGCAGCGCGACGCCCACGTCCCCGGGCCCTAGAGCGCGACGTCCTCGGCCGGCTCGAGGCGCTCCGGCTCCTCGTAGCGGCGCGCGACGTAGTCGCGGAAGAAGAATGCGAAATGGACGATGAACAGCGCCGCACCGACCGGCACCGCGGCGTATGGGATGCCGAGCGGGATCTGCATCACCGGCGTCTCGAGCGACCAGGCGAAGCGCGCGAACTGCAAGCCGAGCACCGCCACCGCGGCCATGAACGCGAGCATCGCGGCGCCGACCGCGATCCGGATCGCGCGACGTACCGCCGGCGGCGCGACCTCCTGCAGCAGCTCGACGGCGACGTGCCGCCCCTGGCGCAGCGCGAGGCCGGCGCCCACGAACGCGATCGACACCATGAGGTATTGCGACAGCTCCTCGGCCCAGATGATCGAGTAGCCGAAGACGTAGCGCGACACGACGTTCGCGAACACCAGCGCAACCATCGCCGCCATCATGGCAACGATCAGCCAGCGATTGACGGCGATCAGGGCGCGCTCGGACGCTCCGAGCGCGCCGCCGCGCCCACCGGGCCCGGCCATGCCTCTCCTCCTCCCGCGGCCGCGCAGACCGGCCGCCCGTTTACGGTACCATCTAACATATCAGATGCTAGATATCAATGCAACGGCGTGCTAGACTCCGGACTGCCCCGCCGCCTGCGACGGCGGCCTGCAAAGGATTGGTTCTCGTGGCCATCGAATCGAAGCTGGACCGCCCGAAGTCGCTTACGGACTTGGCCGTCGACGAGATCCGCGGCGCGATCGTGAACGGGCGACTGGCATTCGGCGAGCAGCTCTCGGAGGCCGTGCTGGCGGTCAAGCTCGGTATCAGCAAGACGCCGGTGCGCGAGGCGCTGCTGCGGCTGAAGCTCGAGCGCCTGGTGGACGTCCAGCCGCAACGCGGGACGTTCGTGTTCACGCTCTCGCCGGGCGAGGTGCACGAGATCTGCGCGTTCCGCGCGATGGCCGAGTGCGCGGCGCTCGACCTCGCGATGAGCCTCGACCGTCCGGCGCTGCTCGCGGCGCTCGAGCGGGTCCTGGCGGGCATGGATCGGGTGGGCCCCGCGGCCGACCGCGAGCTCGTCAAGCGCGTCGACGCGGCGTTCCACAAGGCGATCGTGGATGCGTGCGGCAACCAGTACCTGCAGTCCGCTTACGGCCTGATCGCCTGCAAGATCCACGCGCTGCGCGCGCGCCTGCCGCACCACGACGAGAAGGTGGACGGGTGCATCGGGACGCATCACACCATCGTCGACCACATTCGCGGCGCGCGCAAGCGCGAGGCGGTCGCGGCGCTGCGCGCGCACATCCGCAGCACCGAGGAGGCCTACCTCGCCGCCGCCTCGGTCGCGCCGCCGGCCGCGCGGCGCAGCGGCTGAGTCGCGCCCGCGCGCGCCTGCGCGCAGGCGCTTCCGGTATAATCGGCGCGAATCGCCGGGCGCGCGCCACGGCACGCGGGAACGCAGGGGCATGTGCGTGCGATCGAGAGGCACAGGCGCGCGCCACGCCGCATCTGCAACCGGCCCCACAACCGCCGTCTCGCGCCGTCGTGGCCCGAGATGCACGCCGCGCTAGGAGCACATGTGAAGCGCTTGACGGGCTCCCTCCTCGTGCTCGCCGCGCTCGGCGTCTGCGGCAACGCCGCGGCGCAGCCCCGCGCGCACCTCTCGCACGATGCCGTAAAGATTGGCGTCCTCACCGATCTCTCAGGCATCTACGCCCACATCGGCGGCGAGGGGCTCCGTGGTCGCCGCGCGCATGGCGGTGGAGGATTTCGGCGCCAGCGTGCTCGGACGGCCGATCCAGGTGGTCGCAGCCGACCACCAGAACCGAGTCGACGTCGGCGCGCACCGGGCGATCGCATGGCTCGAGCGCGAAGGCGTAGACATGATCACCGACTCGCTCAACTCGGCGGTCGCGATCGCCGTCTCGCACGTCGCCGCGAAGCGCAGGCGCATCGTGATCAACACTGGCGCCGCCTCGACCCGGCTCACCAACGAGGACTGCAGCCCCTACTTCGTCCATCACACTTACGACACCTACGCGCTCGCGCACGGCACCGGCGCGGCGGTAGTCAAGGAGGGCGGCAAGACCTGGTTCTTCCTCACCGCCGACTATCCGTTCGGGCACTCGCTCGAGCTCGAGACGGGGACGGTGGTGCTCGCCGCCGGCGGCAAGGTGCTCGGCGCCGCGCGCCACCGGTTCAACGCCGCGGACTTCGGTGCGCCGCTCAGCGCGGCGCGCGCCTCCGGCGCGCAGATCATCGGGCTCGCGAGCGCCGGCGGCGACATGATCAACGCGATCCGCACGGCGGCCGCGCAGGGGCTCGGGCAGCGCCAGTCGATCGCGGGTCTGCTCGTGTTCACCAGCGACATCCACGCGCTCGGCCTGGAGGCGACGCAGGGCATGTACGTGACCGAAGCCTGGTATTGGGACCTGAACGACGCGACCCGCGGCTGGGCGCGTCGGTTCTTCGAGCGCATGAAGCGCATGCCCTCGATGGTGCACGCCGGCACCTACTCGGCGGTCACGATGTACCTGCGCGCGGTCGGGGCGACCGGCACCGACGATGCCGACACGGTGATGAAGTGGCTCAGGGCGAACCGCCACACCGACATGTTCGGCAAGAACATGCGCGTGCGCGCCGATGGCCGGCTGCTGCACGACATGTACCTGCTGCAGGTGAAGAAGCCCGCCGAATCGAAGATGCCGTGGGATTACTACCACGTGCGCCGGGTCATTCCCGCCGCGGAGGCGTTCCAGCCGCTGTCGGCGTCGCGCTGTCCGCTCGTGGGCAGGCGCTGAAGCCGCGGCGCAATGCGCTAGAATTTCGCGCTCGACGGGGGCGCCCGCCGCTCGGCCGCAGTTGCGGTCCCGCACCCCGGTGCAACCGACCTGTTTCCAACCTCTTTCTCCCGCGAGGGTCCCATGAACGCACCGACCACGCTCACTACCCTCAAGCTCAAGGACGCGACCCTGTTCCGCCAGCAATGCTACCTCGACGGCGCCTGGGTGAACGCGCAGAGCGGCAAGACGCTTTCGATCCGCAACCCGGCAACCGGCGAGGTCCTCGGCACCGTGCCGAGCATGAGCGCGGCCGAGACGCGTCGTGCGATCGAGGCGGCGAACGCGGCCTGGTCCGGCTGGCGCGCCAAGACCGGCAAGGAGCGCGCGAATATCCTGCGCAAGTGGTTCGATCTGATGATGGCGAACCAGGACGACCTCGCCATGATTCTCACCGCCGAGCAGGGCAAGCCGCTCGCCGAGGCGAAGGGCGAGATCGCCTACGGCGCCTCGTTCATCGAGTGGTTCGCCGAGGAGGCGAAGCGCGTCTACGGCGACACGATTCCGGGCCACCAGGCCGACAAGCGCATCGTCGTGCTGAAGGAGCCGATCGGCGTGTGCGCCGCGATCACGCCGTGGAACTTCCCGAATGCGATGATCACGCGCAAGGCCGGGCCGGCGCTCGCCACCGGCTGCACGATGGTGCTCAAGCCCGCGTCGCAGACGCCGTTCTCCGCGCTCGCGATCGCCGAGCTCGCCGAGCGCGCCGGTGTGCCGAAAGGCGTGTTCAGCGTGGTGACCGGAGCCGCCACCGAGGTCGGCGGCGAGATGACCGGCAACCCGTTGGTGCGCAAGCTCACCTTCACCGGGTCGACGCAGATCGGCAAGGTGCTGATGGAGCAGTGCGCGCAGACCGTGAAGAAGACTTCGATGGAGCTCGGCGGTAACGCGCCGTTCATCGTGTTCGACGACGCCGACCTCGACGCTGCGGCCGACGGCGCGATCGCGTCGAAGTACCGCAACAACGGCCAGACCTGCGTCTGCGCGAACCGCATCCTGGTGCAGGACAAAGTCTACGACGCCTTCGCCGAGAAGCTCGCCCAGCGCGTGAAGCAGCTCAGGGTCGGCAACGGCATGGAGCCCGGCGTCACGACCGGCCCGCTGATCGACACCGCCGCGGTGGCGAAAGTCGAGGAGCATATCGCCGACGCGGTCGCGAAGGGCGGCAAGGTCGTGCTCGGCGGCAAGCGCCACGCGCTCGGCGGGCTGTTCTTCGAGCCGACGGTCATCGCGAACGTCACCCCGGAGATGAAGGTCGCGCGCGAGGAGACGTTCGGGCCGGTCGCGCCGCTCTTCCGCTTCAAGGACGAGGTCGAGGCGGTCCGCATGGCGAACGCTACCGAGTTCGGGCTCGCGGCATATTTCTACGCCCGCGATCTCGGGCGCGTGTGGCGCGTCTCCGAGGGTCTCGAGTATGGGATCATCGGCACCAACACCGGCATCATCTCCACCGAGGTGGCGCCGTTCGGCGGCGTCAAGGAGTCGGGCATCGGCCGCGAGGGCTCCAAGTACGGCATTGAGGAGTTCCTCGAGATCAAGTACGTCTGCATGGGAATCTGAGCGCGGGCGCAACGGCCGCGCGGCGCCGATCGCGACGATGCTCGGCCGGCTGTTCGGAAGCGGGAAGGCTGCGGCGCGCGACGCCGCGGCCGGGGAGCCACGCGGAGGCCTGCCCGCCGTGCTGAACGTCGGCGGCAGCAGCAAGAAGGTCGCCATTCCGGCCCATTACGAGGGCTGGCGCCACCTGGTGCTCGACGTCGACGCAACGCGCGGCGCGGACATCGTCTGCGATGCACGCAGCCTGCAGACGCTCCCGCCGGCCCGGTTCGACGCGGTCTACTGCTCGCACAACCTCGAGCATTATTTCCGTCACGACGTCCCGCGCGTGCTCGCGGGTTTCCTGCACGTGCTCAAGCCGGACGGCTTCGCCGAGGTCCGGGTGCCGGACCTGGCGTCGGTGTTCCGCAAGGTGCTCGAGGACGGCGTGGACCTCGAGGACGCGTTGTACGTGGCGCCGGCAGGTCCGGTCTCGGCGCTCGATATCATCTACGGCTTCGGCGCGGAAATCGAGCGCAGCGGCCGCGACTTCTTCGCGCACAAGACCGGCTTCACCGCCGCCTCGCTCACCGCGACGCTGCGGCGCGCCGGCTTCGGCGAGGTCTGGATGGCGCCGCCGCTCGGCGACTACGAAGTGCGCGCGGTCGCCTTCCGCGTGCCCTCGGACCAGGCGCAGCGGAAGCTGCTCGGCATCCCGCTGGACGCCCCAGGAGCGTAAGGAACAGGAGAAAACCCACGCTCGGGTGCCGCGCGCGTTGAGCGTCGCGGCAGCGACACTCCAACGGGCGCAGATATTGCGTCACCTGCGCGCTCGATGCCGTGCCGCTGGGCAAGGCCGTACCGCGCAGGCGACGGAATATCAGACGTTGAAGCGAAAATGCATGACGTCCCCGTCCTGCACCACGTACTCCTTCCCCTCGACCCGCATCTTCCCGGCTTCCTTCGCGCCCTGCTCGCCCTTGCACGCCACGTAGTCGGCGAACCGGATCACCTCGGCGCGGATGAAGCCGCGCTCGAAGTCGGTATGGATGACCCCGGCCGCCTGCGGCGCCGTGGCGCCGACCGGGACGGTCCACGCGCGCACCTCCTTCGGCCCGGCGGTGAAGTAGGTCTGCAAGCCGAGCAGCAGGTAGCCGGCGCGGATCAGGCGGTCGAGGCCCGGCTCGGCGAGACCCATGTCGGCGAGGAATACCTGCTTCTCGGCGTCGTCTAGATCTGCGAGCTGGGCCTCGATCGCGGCGCAGATCGGCACGACCGGCGCGCCCTCGCGCGCGGCGTGCGCCTCGACCGCCGCGAGCAGCGGGTTGCCGGCGAAGCCGCCTTCGCTCACGTTCGCCACGTACATGGTCGGCTTCATCGTGAGCAGGAAGAGCGGCCGCAGGACCGCGAGCTCCTCCTTCGCGAGCGCGACCGTGCGCGCCGGCCGCGCGTCGTTCAGCGCCGGCAGGACCTTGTCGAGCACCGCGACCAGCCGCTGGGCCTCCTTGTCGCCGCCGGCGCGCGCCGTCTTCGAGTGCTTCGCGAGCTGCTTCTCCACCGTGGCGAGATCGGCGAGCGCGAGCTCGGTGTTGATCGTCTCGATGTCGGCCACCGGATCGACCTTGCCGGTGACGTGCACGACGTTCGGATCCTCGAAGCAGCGCACGACGTGCGCGATCGCGTCGGTCTCGCGAATGTTGGCGAGGAACTGGTTGCCGAGGCCCTCGCCGCGCGAGGCGCCGGCGACCAGGCCGGCGATATCGACGAACTCGACCGACGCCGCGACCACCTTCGCGGGCCTCGCGATCGCGGCGAGCTCGGCGAGGCGCGGATCGGGCACTTCCACGATCCCGATGTTCGGGTCGATGGTGCAGAACGGATAGTTCTCGGCCGCGATCGCCGCCTTGGTGAGCGCGTTGAAGAGGGTCGACTTGCCGACGTTGGGCAGGCCGACGATGCCGCAGCGTAGCGTCATTCAGCTCCCTGAATGGTTGAACGCGCGAATGCGTGGGAGCTGGAGGACGGGACGCGCGCACCTGCAGCGCGCGACGAGAGCGATGCGCGGGGCGCGGGGCGCGGCTTCACGTCTTCGCGCCTTCACCCGCGGCCGCAGCAGGCTTCGGCGGCGAATGCAGCCTGTGCATCGCCCCGGCAAGGTCGTCGGTGAGCACGAGCGGCATCACCTCCAGGCCGCGCGCGATCGCGGCGTCGATCTCGCGGCGCTCCTCGGGCCGCGGCGGGTGCAGGACGTAGTCGGCGACCGCGTCGCGGTCGCCCGGGTGGCCGATGCCGATGCGCATGCGCCAGAAGCCCTGCGTGCCGAGGCTCGCCTGGATATCGCGCAGGCCGTTGTGGCCGGCCACGCCGCCGCCCAGTTTGAGCTTCACGACGCCGGGCGCGAAATCGAGCTCGTCGTGCGCAACGAGGATCTCGGCGGGCGCGATCTTGTAGAACCGCGCCAGCTGGCCGATGCTGTGACCCGAGTCGTTCATGTAGGTCTGCGGCATCGCAAGCCAGACATCGCCGTAGCCGGCGGCGAGCTTGCCAGTCACCGCCTGGTACTTCGCGACGGGCATCAGCGCGACGCGGCCGTGCTCTGCCAGACGTCCGACGAACCAGAAGCCGGCGTTGTGGCGGTCGCGCTCGTACTTGCGGCCGGGATTGCCGAGCCCGGCGATGAGTCTGATCGGCATGGTGTGCGGCGCCCCCGCGGCGGGAAGCCGCGAGGCGCGGCAGGCGGCGTGCACAGCGCGCCGCCTGCCGCAGTGGAAAGGGCGCTACTTCTCGCCCTTCTTCGACTCGGCCGGGACCGCTTCGGCAGGCGCCTCGGGCTGCTTGCCGGCCGGCACCGCGGAGGCCGGCACCGCCGCCTCGGCCGCGGCAGCTTCCTCCTCGGCGGTGATCTCCTTCGGTATGCTCGTGGTCGCCACGACCGGGTTCTCGTCGCGCGAGAGCACCGCCTCGACGCCCTTTGGCAGCGTCAGGTCGCGCACGTGGATGGTATCGCCGAGCTCGATCTTCGACAGGTCGACTTCGATGTACTCGGGCAGGTCCGCCGGCAGGCATGAAATGTCGAGCTCGCTGATGACGTGGCTCACCAGCGCGCCGGACAGCTTCACCGCCGGCGACACCTCGGCATCGACGAAGTGCAGCGGCACCTTCATGTGGATCTTCTCGTCGGCGCGCACGCGCTGGAAATCGATGTGCTGGACCTGCGCCTTGTACGGATGCATGTTCACGGCGCGCAGCAGGACCTGCTGCTTCTGGCCTTCCAGGTTCAGCGTCAGGATCGAGGCGTGGAACGCCTCCTTGCGCAGACCCTGGAAGAGCTCGTTGTGATCGAGCTCGACCATGACCGGCGTCTCGCCGCCGCCGTAGACGATGCCCGGGACGCGCCCGGCCCGGCGCAGCCGGCGGCTCGCTCCGGTCCCTTGCGCCTCGCGCTTCGCAGCGCCGATTTCGATCTTCATAAACTGCTCCTAGTTGATTGCGCGCACCCGCGACCAGGCGCGCGCGGTTGCGAAACCTCCACTGCCCTCTTTCTTCACTCCATGAACAGCGAGGACACCGAGTCCTCGTTGCTGATGCGCAGTATAGTCTCGGCGAGCAGGCCCGCCACCGACAGCACCCTGATCTTCCTGCACGCCTGCGCCTCCGCGCGCAATGGAATGCTGTCGGTCACCACCACCTCGTCGAGCTGCGACTCGGCGATGCGCTCGACCGCGGGGCCCGACAGCACGGCGTGGGTGCAGTAGGCCGCCACCCTCACCGCGCCCTGGTCCTTCAGCGCCTCGGCGGCCTTGCACAGCGTGTTCGCCGTGTCGACCATGTCGTCCATGATGATGCAGGTGCGCCCCTCGACGTCGCCGATGATGTTCATCACCTCCGACACGTTCGGCCGCGGACGCCGCTTGTCGATGATCGCAAGATCGGACTCGAGCCGCTTGGCGAGCGCCCGCGCCCGCACCACGCCGCCGACGTCGGGTGACACCACCAGCAGATTGTCGTAGCTGTGCTTCCAAACGTCGCCAAGCAGCACCGGCGCCGCGTACACGTTGTCTACCGGCACGTCGAAGAATCCCTGGATCTGGTCGGCGTGCAGATCCATGGTCAGCACTCGGTCGACGCCGACCGCGACCAGCATGTTTGCGACGACCTTCGCGCTGATCGCAACGCGCGCGGAGCGCGGCCGCCGGTCCTGACGCGCGTAGCCGAAGTACGGAATCGCCGCGGTGATGCGTCCGGCCGATGCGCGCCGCAGCGCGTCGATCATCAGCAGCACTTCCATCAGATTATCGTTCGTCGGCGTGCACGTCGGCTGCAGCACGAAACAGTCCTTGCCGCGCACGTTCTCGAGGATCTCGACCATGATCTCGCCGTCGGAGAACTTGCCGATCACGGCGTGGCCGATCGGGATGTTCAGGCGCTTGCAGACGTTGTGCGCGAGCAGCGGGTTCGCGTTGCCCGTGAACACCATCAGGCTCTCGTAGGCCATCTCAGCGCCTCCGGTTCCGCTCCGCCGCCCCAGGGGCGACCCGTTCCGGGCCCGCATATCTCCGGCCCGCTCAAAAACAAAAGCCGCAAGCCCGCTTGCGGCTGCCGCCGGCCCTCCGAACGAGCCTACGGGGACTAGACGAATACCGAACAACCCGCGGTCGCCCAAGCGAGGGTCAACGGCCTCGCCCGTGGCTTTGCCTGGGGGAATATGCAAGTGGGCTCTTCCCCTTGCCGGTACGACCGTCGTCTTGCCCGCACTCTGCCAACTATCGCCGAACCGGCCGTGTCACCACGCTCAAGCGTCCAGTAGATGGCTGGGGAGGTAGGATTCGAACCCACGCGTGTCGGAATCAAAATCCGATGCCTTAACCAACTTGGCGACTCCCCCAACTTGAACCATTGATCCGGCGTATGCGGCCTTCATCGCCGCTCGAACAGCGGATTCCGGTCGAGGCCCCTGACCGCCCATCCGCGCATGCCCTCGGGAATCCGTGCGACGACCGCTCGCGCCTCGGCCTCCGACCCGAATTCGGCGAACACGCTCGATCCCGCGCCCGACATCCGCGCATCGCCGAAGCCGCGCAGCCAAGCGAGGTGCTCGGCGACCGCCGCATACCTCGCGCATACCACCGGCTCCAGGTCGTTACGACCGAAGCCCTTGAAAAAGGCCGTAATTTTGATGGGTTTCGCATCGCGTGTCAATTCGGGCGCGGCGAAGACGGCGGCCGTCGAGACGCCGGTTGGGGGCGCCAGAACCACGTACCAGGCCGGGTCGAGCACGAGCGGAGTCAGGCGCTCGCCGATACCCTCCGCGAACGCGTTGCGACCGAAGACGAAGAACGGTACGTCGGCGCCGAGGCCGACCGCAAGCCGCGCGAGCTCCGCCGCCGGGAGCCCTGCGCCCCACAGCCGGTTCAAGCCGACCAGCGCGGTCGCAGCGTCCGAACTGCCGCCGCCGAGCCCGCCGCCGAGTGGTATGCGCTTCTCGATCGCGAGCGTTGCGCCGCGGCGCACGCCTGCCGCCGCTTGCAGCGCGTACGCGGCGCGCACCACGAGATTCTCGGCCGCCGGCACGCCCGGGATGTCCTGCGCGAGCCGGATCTCGCCGTCCGCGCGCGGCACAAGGGTGATCCAGTCGCAAAGGTCGATCAGACGGAACGCACTTTGCAGCAGATGATAGCCGTCCGCGCGCCGCCCCACGACGTGCAGGAACAGATTGAGCTTGGCAGGCGCCGGCAGGCGCAGCGCCGCGCCCGACGGCGGCGTCATGGCGCCCTCACCCAGCGGTCGATCGCGAGCCGGATGTCCAGGTCCTCGCGCGTGAGGCGCAGGCGGCTCGGCAGGCCGGTCGCGTCGTCGTAGGCGAGATACTCGATCGTCCAGCCGAGCTGGCGCACTCGCGTCGCACGCCGATCGTCGCCATAGCGCGTTTCGGCGGCATGACCCGCCTGCGGCCGGCCGCGCACCCAGTCCGGCAGACCCGCGAGCGGGAGGCGCCAACCTAGCGCGCGCTCGGTGAGCGCCTCGGGATCGGGCGCACTCAAGCGGCGGCCGTCGGCGGTCTGCAGCGAGTACACGCCGTCGCGGCGCGTGAGCTCGGCGATGCCCTGACCGAGCGGCGAGGTGATCAGAAGCTCGTCGTACGCGGGCGCGTGCCGCCATGCCATGCGCGCAGACGCGCTCTCCGCGCCGTGGCGCACCGCCACGCGGCCGCTCATCTCGAACCCTTCGGCCGGCGGCGGCACGCGCGGTACCGCGGCGCATCCAGCTGCGAGCGCCGCGGCCGTCGTCGCGGCGAGCATCGCGCCGAACCCAGGGCGCCGAAAATTGGGCCGGATGGCGGAACTCAGGGCTTGAATCGCTTGATCGTCTTGAGCAGCGTGTCGTTTGCGGGCGCCTTCATGAGCGCCTCGTTCCAGATCTTCTCGGCCTCGGCGCGCTCCCCCACGATCCACAGCACTTCGCCCAGGTGCGCGGCGATTTCCGGATCCGGGCGGCCCGCGTAGGCGCGCCGCAGGTACTTCAGCGCATCCTCGGTCGCGCCCTGCCGGTAGAGCACCCAGCCCATGCTGTCGATGATGAAGGCGTCGTCCGGCGCGATCTTGAGCGCAGTCTCGATGAACTCGCGCGCCTCGGCCAGGCGCAGGCTGCGGTCGGCGAGCGAGTAGCCGAGCGCGTTGTACGCGTGCGCGTGGTCGGGCTTGATCCGGATTACCTTGCGCAGCGACGACTCAAGGATGTCGAGGCGGTCGAGCTTCTCGGCGAGCATGGCGTAGTCGTACAGGAGATCCGTGTTCTCCGGCAGCTTGTCCAGGCCGCGCTCGACGACCTTGAAGGCCTCGCCGCTCTGGTTCGCCTCGCGCAGGAGCTGCGCCTCGGCGAGGATCAGCTGGACACGCTGCTGGTTGTTCGCCGCCTCCACGGTCCACAGGAACTCGCGCGCGCCGGCGAGATCGCCGTTCTTGCTCATGACCTGCGCTTGGCGTATCTGCGCCGGCATGTAGTGCTCGCCGCGCGTGACCTCGCGGTACCAGCCGAGCGCCTCCGGATAGCGCTTCTGCTCCTCGGCGAGCTGCCCGAGGTAGTAGCGCACCGTGTTGCGGTCGCGGTAGTCGAGCGCGAGCAGCCGCTTCAGATGGTCCTCGGCGGCGACATAGTCCTCGAGCTGCATCGACAGCATCGCGACGGCGAACAGCACGTCGCTGTTGTCCGGGAACTCGGCGAGGAGCTTCTGGAACTCGCCACGCGCCTCCGGATAGCTCTTCTGATTGACCAGCAGGCGCGCGTAGTTCAGGCGCACGTCGCGCGACTTCCGGGTGGCGCTGGAGAAACCCGGCGAGTCGCGCCGTCGCCTCGGCACCGGAGCGCTTCTGCAGCAGCTGCGCCTCATAGAGCACGGCGAGCTCCCAGTCCGGCGCGATACGCGCGGCCTCGCGGACTTCCTTCAGCGCGAGCTCGTCCTCTCCCGCAGCCGCCGCCGCTTGCGCGACCGCGAAGTGCGTCTGCGCGAGCTCCGGATACGGTTCGGCGAGCCGCTTCACGAGCGCCAGGGTCGCCGGCTTGTCCTGGCTGCCGCCGAGCAGGCGGTTCAGCTGCAGGAAAGTATCGGCGCGGCTGGCGTCGCTCGTCGCGAGCACCCGCTGTAGGTACGGCTCGGCTTCCTGCAGCCGATTCTGCGACACGAGCAGGCTCGTGACCGTGCGCAGCGCCTCGGCCGACTTCGGGTCGGTCTCGTACCAGACGCGCGCCGCGGCGAGCGCGGACTCTGGCATGCGCGCGTAGATCGCCACCTCGGTCGCGCGACGCGCGATGCGCGGATCGCGCGTGCGCTGGGCGAGATCGAGGTAGGCCTGCGCCGAGACTGCAGTGTTGCCGCGCTGGGCCGCGATCTCGGCCAGCAGATACTCGTACAGGGTCTGCTCGGTGAGATCCTGGATTGGCAACTCGGGCCCGTCCGGTGCGGGCGCGGACGGCGCCTGGGCGGCCGCCGCCGCAGCGGGCGCCGGTTCGGCGCCCGCCGGCGACACCGGCTGCTGCGCGCAGCCGGTGCTCAGCAGCACGAGCGCAAGCGCTGCCGCAAGCGCGCGCCACCCGGCGGCATCCGAGCGGCCGATGTCCGAGTCGAGGAAGATCATCTGGCGCAGGCTAAAGCATGAACGGGCAGCCATATTAGGTATATTTCCGCGTCCTCACAAGAAACCCCCCTCGTCCGGTCGTCATCCGGCCGGTTGGACAGCGCACATCCGCAGGAAATCCACGCCGCATGCCCGAGCTTCCGGAAGTGGAAATCACCCGCCGCGGCATCGCGCCGCACCTCGCCGGGAGCATCCTCGCCGGCGTCGCGGTCCGCAACCGCGGGCTGCGCTGGCCAGTTCCGCACGGCCTCGCGCGAGTGCTCGTCGGTGAGCGCGTACGCGGCGTCGCGCGACGCGGCAAGTACCTGGTGATCCAGTGCGAACGCGGCGCGCTCATCGTGCACCTCGGCATGTCCGGCAGCCTGCGCGTTCTGCCGGCCGACGCGCCGCCTGGACCGCACGATCACTTCGATCTTCGGTTCAACGGCAAAGTGCTGCGGCTGCGCGACCCGCGCCGCTTCGGCGCTGTGCTGTGGTGGCGCGGCGCGCCGGAGGCACACCCGCTGCTCGCCAGGCTCGGCGTCGAGCCGCTGTCGGCGGCGTTCGACGGCGACGCGCTCTACCGCGCCGCGCGCGGGCGGCGGACGGCGATCAAGCATCTGCTGATGGACGCGCGCGTGATAGCGGGCATCGGCAACATCTACGCGGCCGAGAGCCTGTACCGCGCCGGCATCCACCCGGCGACTCCGGCCGGCCGGCTGTCGCGTGCGCGGTGCGCGCGCCTGGCGGCCGCGGTGCGCGAGACATTGCTGGACGCGATCGCGGCCGGCGGCAGCACGCTGCGCGACTTCGTGCACGCGGACGGAGCCGCCGGGCGCTTCCAGGTCTGCTACTTCGTCTACGACCGCGCGGGCGCGCCTTGCCGCGCCTGCGGCCGCCCGGTGCGGCGCATCGTGCAGGGCCAGCGCTCGACGTACTTCTGCCCACACTGCCAGCGCTGAGCGTCGCGATCGAGCGGGCGTCAAATCGGTCGACACCTCGTGCGCGTCGGGTTCGCCGGGCGCGCACGAGCGTGCTACAGTCGGCGCTGAGGCGTTTCGGGACCCGGAATGGGGAGCCTGGTCGAGAGATTCCAAGACTACAGCTCGTGGCGCGCCGGCGTGACGCTGCGCGTACGCGCGTTCCGGCGCTGGCTCGAGGACAACGAGCTGCTCGACGGGCAGACCGAGGCACGTCTCACCCGCCTGCTCGAACGCCTCGGTGACGACAAGCTCACCATCGCCTTCGTCGCCGAGTTCTCGCGCGGCAAATCCGAGCTGATCAACGCGATCTTCTTCGCCGATTACGGCCGGCGGCTGCTGCCCTCCTCGACCGGTCGTACTACGATGTGCCCGACCGAGCTCGCCTGGGATCCGCAGTTTCCGCCCTGCATCCAGCTGCTGCCGATCGAGACGCGCGCCGCACACGTGACGATCGCCGAACTGAAGGGGTTCCCCGAGGAGTGGAGCGCCGTTCCGCTCGACGTCAACGATCCGCAGGGGCTGGTCGACGCGTTCCAGCAGGTGCGCGTCACCCGGCGCGTACCGATCGAAGAGGCCAAGCACTACGGCTTCTTCACGACCGGGGCCGCCGCGCGGGCCGCGGGGCTCCCGGCCGACGGCATGGTCGAGATCCCCTGCTGGCGCCACGCGATCATCAACTTCCCGCATCCGCTGCTCGAGCAGGGGTTGGTGATCCTGGACACGCCCGGGCTGAACGCGATCGGCAACGAACCGGAACTCACGCTCAACCTGCTGCCGAACGCGCATGCCCTGCTGTTCGTACTTTCGATCGACACCGGGGTGAGCAAGAGCGACGTCGACGTTTGGCGCGACCACCTCGCCGGCACGCCGGGGCAGGACAAGGCGCGCTTCGTGGTGCTTAACAAGATCGACTCGCTGTGGGACGGACTGCGTACCGACGAGGAGATCGATGGCGAGATCGGCGGCCAGATCGGGTCGGTGGCCGCCATCCTCGGCGTCGCGCCGGAGCGCATAGTGGCGGTGTCGGCGCAGAAAGGCCTGGTCGCCAAGATCACCGACGACGGCCGGCTGCTCGCGCGCAGCCGGCTGCCCGATCTCGAGCACGCGCTGTCGGCCCAGCTCATCCCGTCGAAGCACGAGCTCGTGCGCGACGCGACGCGCGCCGAGGTGATGGATCTGGTCGGCAATGCCGGGGATTACAAACCGTCCAGAGAGACCAAAGGGGTAATCCTGTATTCGCCTTTTGGAGAATAGGGCCTGCATACGTGCTCCTCCGGTGGTGGGGTGAATTATCGAGCGATTGCTGCTTCACTCACTATTATATTCGCACATCTAGACATTCAGCGATTGATTCGGCACTCTGAAATCAGAAATTCCTCACTCCTTTCGGACAAAAGGCAGGGAAGATCAGCCAGGGAAATGCACTTTGGTTAGCTGAGTAAAAATGCCCGCTATGTTAGAATGGGCGAACGTTCGCGAAAACGATGTACCACTCGCCATCCGATTGTCTGAGCGCATCGAGCGATTTCATCAGTATGCGCAGAGTCGTTCACCGGATTGACGAGTCGTGTCCGAATGTGAAGAGAATAGGCTGTAAGTGAAAATCAATGCAATGGATGGCAGCCCACCAGGTAGATGCGATCCTGCTGCGGAAAAATCAGCAGCTTCCGCCTGGGTGACGGTGAAGCGCTACTCTTGTCAACACCCGCCGCAGCAAATGATGCAGTTCTCGATCCTGATTACTGCCAATAACCGCTTCCATCCTGACGAATAACATCGAGGCTGCCAGGATGGAGATTGGAGAAAAAAATTATCCGAAACAGGGCTGGGAGGATTCGGGCATCTCCTGGTTTCATCAAATCCCAATGGTTAGGATGAGAGCCTTTGACGGGTGCGGCAATGGTTGGAACGGACCGGGGCAGTTCCGGGTTATAAAGAACCTTTCGCTGAGATTGCCCGGCTGCGGGGCGGAGATCTCACACCGAAGAGGCGGACGCTTTCGGGCGTTAGGCAGGGTTGTGCGATGACAATGGATGCTGCGATCCGGGCGTTCAAACCTGGGATGGCGGAATTTGAAATTGCGGCGCTGCTTGCTCATAGATCCCAGAAAAGAATAGGCGCCAATCGTCAACCTGATTAGCCAGCGATGAGCAGCTTTTTCTCTCCCCCATAAACCATTGCCACTGACCGGGTACAATTGGAGCGGTGGCGATGTTTATCCTTATGCGGGCTGGGCAGGGGCAATTGTGTTCGATCACCCGGCTTTTGTCCATTTTGGCAAAGCTTCCCCCGAGCTGGTCGATGCAAATCGCGGGCAGTTGCCTTGTATTGATGCGGCCTATGAATACCGCGAAAACCGACCGGGGGTTGTGTTGGGGCGTTCTCCTCCTCGGAAACTCCGTGGTAAGCCTACGCAGGACAGGGTTTCCGGACGAGTGGAAATGCCCATCAGCAGGGAGTGAGCTGCCGGGTATGAGCCAGGAATACTCAGGCTGTACCGGGCAGCACGGATTTGATCCTCTCCGGGCAGGCTTACGCCTGGAATCCATCTATTAGCGGCACGGAAATCCGAGGGGATACGATTTCCGGTGGGCGAAGCAGAATGAAGTGATTACCGAGATTGACGGCTGGCCAGTCCATGCCATCAAACTGGATGGGGGAATATATCCGACCTGCGATCCTCGGTAGGAAGTCCTGTGAGCACGCTGCGGATCCACGCTGCGGGAGATCTTCGGATCCATTCTGAGATGTTCTTCAACCGGATGAGGAGGGCGCTGATTCGGGTGGGGGGCTATAAGCATCTGTCGATCTTGATCTGCATTGGTTTTGAAGGTGCGGATCGGAGATGCAAAATTAACTCCATCCCCTGATCTCCTTGACATAGTTTGGGGAAGTGATCCAGCCACTGAGTGCAAACGGGAAGCTTTTGATCTGTAGCGATTCCTTGTGGGGCATGCCGGTTTGTTGAACAGCCAATCATCACCTCTCGCGAAAAAAATGCAGTTTGCGGGTCATGATCGGACGGACGGCGCATTGTGGGAGAATGGATCAACTGGCCGAACTTAAGATCATTGAACTGCCAGCCTTGAGGCAGAGGCAGTGGAAGGTGCGATGCTGGAACCGCTCCCGGGGTCCGCCATCTTGGGCTTGGTCTGGCGGAGATGCAACCTGGTCTTCGGGTGGGGATCTTTTTGGATGCGGAACGATCGGACTGCTGATCCTCCAACTGGCGCTCGGCTCCCAGCCCGGATTTGTGGGTTGCTACCGACCGCCTGCCGCACCGGCTGGAGGCTGCTCGAAACTATGAAGCCCATCAGATTTTGCAAGGTTGGGCCGGACGGATTCCCAGCTGAGCCGGAGCGATGGAAAAGCGATGCCGGTCTGGATGTTGTGTTTGAAGTGCCGCGACAAGCTGCGGTGGAGAAGTGCGCCGTGAGGCGCCCGTCGGGGCAGGCTGGTCTCTGGTGGGCATCCCGGCGACGATCTGACCTCTTTCCGGGCTTCTGCGCGCGCCGAAAAGGTCTCGAACTGCGTTTTTGCCGCAGGATGAAAGACACTTATCCGCGTGCGATCGAACTGGTACCGTTCCGGACAAATTGATGTCCTTTGCTGGTCACTCATCGATTTCATTGAAACGTTTTGAGGAAGCCTTTCCGACGGCAGCAAGGCGAGGAAAGGCATCAGGTCATCATCGAACCAAAAAGGGGCGG
>JAOSJV010000013.1 GCA_027493935.1 Burkholderiales bacterium
AGCTCGCGCAACTCGATGCTGGTGCCCTCGAGCGAGGCCAACACCTCCGGCGATGCGGCCACCAAGAGCTTCCAGCCGAGCGACCAGACCTACCCGCTCGCAGTCCGACTCACCGGGACGTTCAGGACCGCGTTTCGCGACGGCGCACCGCAGCCCTCCGCCGCCGACAAGAAGGAGGCGGCGCCCCGACCCGCGGCCGACCCGGACCGGCTCAGGGGAATCGAAGGGGGACAACTCGGTGATCCTGGTCGCCGACGCCGATCTCCTGCACGACGGCGCGGCGGTCGACATCCAGGAAATCTTCGGCCGCAAGATCGTCGTGCCGTCGAACGGCAACCTTGCGTTCGCTGTCGGCCTCGTCGAGCAGGCGGCCGGCGGCCAGGCGCTGCTCTCGCTGCGGAGCCGCGCCGCGGCGCTGCGGCTCGCTCACCGTCGTGCGCGAGCTCGAGGCCGAGGGCGCAGAAGCAGTACTTCGGCAAGATCAAGGCGCTCGAGGACGAGATCGCCAAGACCAACGAGAAGCTCCAGTCGCTGCAGAAGACGAGCGGCGCGGCGGCGAAGTCGGCCGAGATCCTGAGCCCCGAGCAGCAGGCCGAGCTCGAGAGCTTCCGCAAGAGAGTCGTCGAGACGCGCCGCGAGCTGAAGGACGTGCGCAAGAACCTGCGCCAGGACGCCGAGAGCCTGGTGTTCTGGACCAAGGTGGCGAACATCGCGGCAATGCCGATCCTGGTGGCGTTCGCCGGCCTGATCGTGGCGCTCGCGCGCCCGCGCGCGTGCGTCGCGCCGCGGCGGCATGAGGGGGAGTGCGCCGATGAGCATGCGTTTCGCCCTGGTTCTCGTGGTGCTGATGCTGGCGCTCGGCGGCGGGGCGCTACTCTACCAGCAGCAGGAACGCGCGCAGCGGGCGTCCAACGTCGACGTGCTCGGCCAGCCGCTGCTGAAGGGCCTGAGCGCGGCCGAGGTCGCGGCGATCCGTATCGCCGAGCGCGGCGGCGCACTCACGGTCGCGCGCGAGGGCGAGCGTTGGGTGGTCGCCGAGCGCGGCGGCTACCCGGCCGACTACGCGAAAGTGCGCGAGTTCGTGCTGAAGGCAGGCGCGCTCAGGATCGGGCAGAGCGAGCCGATCGGCGACGAGGACCGCGCGCGCCTGAAGCTCGTTGCGCCCGGCGGTACGGGCGCCGAGGTGAAGCGCGACGGTGGCGGCACCTTGGTCGAGTTCCGTGCGGCGGACGGCAAGCCGCTCGCGAGCGTCGTGGTCGGGGCCAAGTACTTCAAGCAGGTGCCGGCGAACCCCGACCGCGCCGCCGGCGACGGCCGCTTCGTCATGCTGCCGGCCGACCCGAAGACGGTCTACGTGGTGTCCGATCCGCTCACCCAGGCGAGCGCGCAGAGTTCCGCGTGGATCGACACGACCGGCTTCTCCGCGGAGCGCGTCAAGTCGATCGCCTATCGCAGCGCCGGCGGGGAGCGCTGGAAGGTCGAGCGCGAGAGCGAAGCGGCCGGGGGGAGGCTCGAGGGCGCGCGACCGGGCGAAAAGGTCGACGTCACCAAGCCGAATTCGGCCGCCTACATGATGGGGCGCCTCGCGGTGGCCGACGTCGCGCCACCCGAAGTGCCGGCGGAAAAGACGGGCCTCGGGAAGCCGAGCGCAACGATCGTCGCCGAGACGTTCGACGGGCTCACCTACACCGTACGGCTTGGCGAGCGCGCGGGCGACGGCTACTACGCCAAGGTCGCGGTCGGGGGGCGACCTGGTGAAGGCGCGCGCGCCGGCCAAGGGCGAAAAGCCCGAGGAAGCCGCAGACCGCGACAAGCGCCACGCCGAGCGCATCGCGCAGCTCGAGGCGCGCCTCGCGCGCGAGAGGACGCTCGCCGCGCACACCCTGCTCATCGCGAAGTCCACGCTCGACGACCTGCTCAAGAAGCGCGCCGACCTCCTCGAGCAGAAGAAGGAGTGACGGCGCGCGAGCGCCGTCATCCCCGCGCCCTTCGCCTCGTCGATGCGCCGCCGGGATCCACCTGCGCGGGGGCGAAGGCACGCGGCGGGGCGCTTCAGCGCCAGCCGGCGAGCCAGACGATGAGGGGGAAGAGCACCGCGGTCGCAAGGCCGTTCAGACCCATGCCGAGCCCCGCGAACGCCCCCGCCTGCTCGCTCAGCTGGAACGCGCGTGCGGTACCGATGCCGTGCGCCGCGACGCCGATCGCGAAGCCGCGCACGCCGTGGTCGCGGATCGCGAGCGCGTCGAGCACGTACTTCGCCATCACCGCGCCGAGAATCCCGGTGGAGACCACCAGCACCGCGGTGAGCGAGGGCAGCCCGCCGAGCTTCTCGGTGATGCCCATCGCGATCGGCGTGGTGACCGACTTCGGCGCGATCGAGATGAGCGTGGTGGCGCTTGCGCCGAGCGCCCAGGCGATTCCGACCGCGGATGCGATTGCGGCCACCGTGCCCACGACGAGCGCGCCCGCGAGCGGCAGCCAGGCCGCCTTCAGCCGGTCGAGCTGCGCGTAGAGCGGGATCGCCAGCGCGACCGTGGCCGGCCCGAGCAGGAAGTGCACGAACTGCGCGCCGTCGAAGTACGCGGCGTAAGGCGTGCCGGTGAGTTCGAGCAGCGCCACCAGCGTGGCGACCGAGAGCGCGACCGGATTGAGCAGCGGGTGGAAGCCGGCGCGCCGGTAGATCCAGTATGCACCCTGGTAGACGACCAGCGTGATCGTGAGTCCGAGCAGCGGGCTCGCCGAGAGGTAGACCCAGATGTCGGCAAGCTTCGGCGTCATTGCGCACCGTCCCCTGCGCGCGAGGCGCATGAACCAGCGCAGCGCAAGCGCGGTGAGCGCGATGGTGAAGGCGGTGCTCGCGACGAGCGCCGCGGCGATCGGAAGCCACTCCTCGCGCAGCCTTGCGAGGTGGACCATCACGCCGACACCGGCCGGCACGAACAGGAGCGAGAGATGCGCGAGGATCCCGTTCGCAGTCTCGCGCACACTCTCGCTCACGCCGCGCCGCGCGACGAGGGTCACGAAGAGCGCTGCGAACCCCACCACCGGTCCCGGCACCGGCAGCCCGAGCGCGACGACGACGGTCTCGCCGAGGAGCTGGTAGACGAGGAGGAGGGTGATGGCGCCGATCATGAGTACCTCGCGCAAAAAGCGGGCCGCGAGCGATGTTAAGCCCGGCACCGCATCGCGGACAATGATTGCGGGCCATGCGAGCTGCGAGCAGTGAGGGATGGCGCGAGTGACGTGTCGGATGGCCTCCTGCGGCCCTTTCCAGTCGCACCGAGGCCCACGCGGAAGCGGTGGACCGCCGGCGAGGGCTCGCTCGTGGGGCGTTCTTCGTCATGCGATACTTCGCCTGCCGAGCGCTTCGGGCGCGAGCGGGGCTAGCTCCTCCCCGATGCTTCGTCGCGACGCCCTGGCCGGGCGCCTGCAAGGGCAAGCCGGGCTTGGCCGCCGACCGCATAATGCGAAGAGAGCATACGGGCGGCCGGTGATCTCGGCCATCGCCGCGTCCTGGGGGAGGCAGCACGAGGCCGGGGCAGCGCGAAGTGTTGCGCACGTTGCGGGGCGAGTGCGCGATCGAGGCGGCGGCCCGGCGTGCGGCGAAGGTATATCGGGCAAGATCGGAACGATGAGGCCGGCGCGGTCGCGAGCGCGCCGCGCGCTGGACGTCGCGGGCTTCGGCGAGAAAGCCTTCCGCTCGCGCGTGCGCCTGCGCAACGGCGTGCCGAAGATCGCCCAGCGCGGTTGGTTGTCCGGTCTCGTGATTCCGGTGATCGCCGCGGTGCCGGCCGCGTTCGGCCGCAGGGTCGTCGAACGGGTCGCGTGAGCACGCGTGGATTGCGAGCCGGTCCGGCGCGACTCCTGCTCGGCATATTCCCCTCGCGCCGAGAACCCGTTAAGCTTACGTCGTAGCGCCGGGCGCTGCCGGTCGGGGCGCCCGCAACCTTTTCCTTGAGCATCAGGCTGTCGCGAAGACAGCGCGTCCCCGGAGGAGAGCATGGCAAACGTAGGCATGGTGGGTCTGGACTGGCAGCAGCGGATCAACTGGGATCGGCTGCGAAAGTACCGTCTGGACCGGGCGCGGGAGCGGATGAAGGCCCACGGCCTGGGCGCGCTGCTCCTGATGTACGACGAGAACTGCCGCTACGTCACGAGCACTCTGACTCCCGGCTGGAACCGCCTCAAGCCTGGCCTGCGCTATGCGATGCTGTGCGGCGACGATCCGCCGGTGCTGTTCGAGCAGGGCGACATCGGCTTCCAGATCGCGCGCCACTCGCCGTGGATCCCCAAGGAGAACGTGCGCTGGTCGTATGCCTGGATCAAGGGGGCGGCCGGTCCGGCCTCGGCGCAGCAGGTGAAGAAGTTCACCAACGCGATCCTGCAGGAGATGAAGAAGTCGAACGTCTCCGGCATGAAGCTCGGCGTCGACTTCATCGACATCAACATGATCCAGGCCTTCAAGGACGCCAAGATCGACTGGGCCGACGGCATGAGCCCGATGATGGAGGCGCGCGCGGTCAAGAACGAGGACGAGCAGGAGTGCCTGCGCATCGTCGGCGCGATCGGCGACGGCGCGCACTGGGAGACGATGAAGTTCCTGCGGCCCGGGATCACCGAGAACCAGGTCACCGCGCACATCATGGAGTACCTCTATTCGATTCCGGGCATGGAGGACGTGGAGGACGTGATCGTCTCGTCCGGCCCGAACACCTGGCCGAACTGGCGCAACTTCTCAGACCGGATCATCCAGCCGGGCGACATCGTCTTCATGGATCTCGCCGCGCTCACCTGGAACGGCTACAAGTCCTGCTACTACCGCACCTATTGCGTGGGCAAGGAGCCGACGCAGGAGCAGAAGGACATCTACGCGACCGCGCTCAAGTGGTTGTACGACTCGATCGACGCCGTGAAGGCGGGCACCACGACGCGCGAGATCGCCTCGAAGTGGCCCTCGGCGAGGGATGCGTGGGGCTACGAGGAGGAGGACCAGGCCGCGGCCAACCTGTGGGGCCATGGGCTCGGGCTCGCGCAGTACGACCCGCCGGTGATCTCGCGCATCTGGTCGCTCGACCACCCGATCGAGATCAAGCCGGGCATGGTGTTCGCGCTCGAGACGCAGCACGGCAAGCGCTTCGAGTGGGGCGTGCGCATCGAGGAGATGCTGATCGTGCACCAGGACCGCATCGAGATCATCTCGAACTTCCCGGTGCAGCAGATCACGGTGGTCGATCCGATCCCAGGCTACGGCGCGCACGTGAAGTAGCGCGGCGCGCACCCCGATCCTCCTCGCCCTCCCCTTCCAGGGGAGGGGCGGGGTGGGGGTGCGACCTCACCCTCCCCCTTCCAGGGAGCGGGTCGGGGTGGAGGGCGACCTCACCCGCCCCCTTTCCGGGGCGGTTGGAATGGGGCTGCAGCATCAGAGCAATCGTTACCGACCGGCGCGACGCATGACTTCGTTCGTGATTCCCCTCTCCGTCCCCGAGGCGACCGACCCCAACCGCGTCGGGCCAAAGGCCGCGAATCTCGCGGCGCTCGGCCGTGCCGGCATGCCGATTCCCGACGGGTTCTGCGTCGACGCCGCGGCCTACCGCGCCCAGGTGGCCGCGCTCGGCCTGGAGGCCGCTGCGCGCGGCGCGTTCGCCGCCGAGGACCCGATGCAGGCGCGCCGCCACGCGCTCGCGATGAAGCTGGGGCTGCTCGAGCAGCCGCTCGTGCCGGCGGTGGGCGAGCCGCTGCTCGCTGCCTGGCGCAGCCTGATGCACCGCAACCGGGCGCCCGGCGTGGTGCGCTCCTCGGCCCTCGTCGAGGACCGCTACGGCTCGAGCTTCGCCGGCCAGTTCGAGAGCTACCTCGGGCTGCGCGGCGAGGAGGAGTTCGTCGTCGCCGTGCGCTCGTGCTGGGCTGCGCTGTGGTCGACGCGCGCGCTGCGCTACATGGCGACGCACGACGTCGACCCGGCCGACACCGCGATGGGCCTGCTCGTGCAGCCGCTCGTCGCCGCGCGCGCCGCCGGCGGCGCGCTCAGCCGCACCGCCGAGGGCGGCATGCGGATCAGCGCGACCTGGGGGCTCGGCTCCGCGATCGCCCAAGGCGAGGTGACGCCCGACCGCTACGAGCTCGACCGTGCAGGCAGGCTCGTCGAGACCGCGATCGGTCGCAAGGACCACAGCGTCGGGTGCGCGCACCGTCCCGAGCCGACCGCGCAAGCGGTGCCGAAGGCGCTCGCCGAGGCGCCGTGCCTGGACGAGGCGCAGGTCGCCGAGCTCGGCCGGCTGCTCCTGGCGACCGAGGGGGCTGATGGACATGCCGGTGGAGATCGAGTGGGCGCTCGACGACGCCGGCGTCAAGCTCCTGCAGGCGCGCCCGCTGCACATGGCGCCGGCGCCGGTGCCCGACGAGATCTGGCTGCAGCATCCGCGCCTGAGCGGGCACCCGGCCGGCGTCGGCTGGGGCGCGGGCCGCGCGTGCGTGGTGAACTGCGAGTGCGAGCTCGGGCGCGTGGGGCCCGGCGACGTGCTCGTCACGCGCGTCGCCGGACCGTCGCTCGCGCCGGTGCTCCAGCGCGTCGCCGGCGTCGTCGCCGAGCGCGGCGGCAGCACCTCGCACCTCGCCTCCCTCGCGCGCGAGCGCGGCATTCCGATGGTGCTCGGCGTGCAGGACGCGACGCACCGCATTCCGGACGGGGTGCAGGTCGCGGTCGACGGCGTCGCCGGCATCGTGCGCTGGATGGGCTGATGCGCCCGCGGGTATTCGTCACCCAGCCGGTGGCCGCGAGCGCGATCGAGCGGCTGCGCGCGGTGGCCGACGTGGACGTCAACCCGGACGCCTCGCGCGCCCTCTCCAAGGCCGAGCTGCTCGCCGAGGCGCGCAGCCACGACATCCTGTTCTGCCTGCTGCTCGACCGCCTCGACCGGGACGTGATCGCCGAGAACCCGAAGCTGCGCATGATCGCAACGATGACGATCACGCCGCCCGACATCGATGTCGCCGAGGCAACGCGCCGCCGCATACCGGTCAGCGTCGTTCCGCGCGCGCTGCTGAACGACGCCACCGCCGATCTGACGTGGGCGCTGCTGCTCGCCGTGGCGCGGCGCGTGGTCGAAGGCGACCAGCTCGTGCGCCGCGGGATCTTCCCCGGCGCGCAGTCCTCCTATCTTCTCGGCGGTGGCGTCTCGGGCAAGACGCTCGGCATCGTCGGCATGGGCGGCATCGGCCGCGCGGTGGCGCGCCGCGCGCACGGCTTCTCGATGCCGGTGCTCTATCACGACCCGCGCCGCCTGCCGGCCGCCGAGGAGCAGCGCCTCGGCGCGACCTGGACCGCGCTCGACCGCCTGCTCGCCGAGTCTGACTTCGTGTCGCTGCACGTGAATCTCGCCCCGGAGACGCGCCACCTGATCGGCGCGCGCGAGCTCGGCCTGATGAAGTCCACCGCCTACCTGATCAACGCGTCGCGCGGCCCGATCGTCGAGGAGCGCGCGCTCGCGCGCGCGCTCGCCGAGCGTCGCATCGCCGGCGCCGGGCTCGATGTCTTCGAGCACGAGCCGCAGGTCGACGCCGAGCTGCGCAAGCTGCCGAATGCGGTCTTCACGCCGCACGTCGGCAGCGCGGTCGGCGCGCTGCGCGAGCAGATGGCGAACGTCGTCGTCGATAACATCCTGGCCGTGCTGGAAGGCAAGCTACCGCCGAACTGCTACAACCCCGAGATCTACGCGAACCGGAACTGACATGACTGCCAAAGCGAAGGTGCTGGTCACCGACTACGTGTGGGACTCGCTCGACGTCGAGCGGGGGATCCTCGGCCACCTCGCCGAGCTCGGTGCGGTTCAGGCCAAGAAGCCCGAGGAGTTCCTGCCGCAGGCGGCCGACTGCGACGCGCTGCTGAACACCTACGCCGGACCGATCACCGCCGAGGCGATGGCGAAGATGCCGAAGTGCAGGATCATCGCGCGCTACGGGATCGGCGTGGACACGATCGACCTCGAAGCCGCAACTGCGGCAGGCATCATCGTCACCAACAATCCCACCTACTGCATCGAGGAAGTCTCCGAGCACGCGATGGCGCTGCTGCTCGCCTGCGTCCGCAAGATTGCGTTCTACGACCGCCAGGTGCGCGCCGGCGTCTGGGCGGTGTCGCCGGGCAAGCCGATCTTCCGCGTCGCCGGCAGCACGCTGGGGCTGGTCGGGTTCGGCAACATCGCGCGGCAGGTGGCGGTGCGCGCCGCGGCGTTCGGCATGCGGGTGCTCTACGCCGACCCGTTCGTGAAGCAGGGCCAGTTCGACGCGCCGGGCGAGAAAGTCGAGCTCGACCGGCTCCTCGCCGAAGCGGGATTTCGTCTCGCTGCATCCGCCGCTCACGCCCGAGACGCGCAAGCTCGTGAACGACGCGGCGTTGGCGAAGATGAAGCCCACCGCATTTCTCATCAACTGCGCGCGCGGGCCAGTGGTCGACACCGAGGCGCTGGTGCGCGCGCTCGACGCGAAGAGAATCGCGGGTGCCGCGCTCGACACGGTGGACCCCGAGCCGCTGCCGGACCCGCATCCGCTGCGCGGCCGCGAGAACGTGATCTTCGCGCCGCACGCCGCCTGGTACAGCGAGCAGGCGATGGTCGGCCTGCAGTCAGGCGCGCCGAACGAGGTGCGCCGCGTGCTTTCGGGCGAGTGGCCAGTGAATGTCGTCAACCCGGCCGTCCGAGGCAGGAACCGCGCAGGGCTGTAAGGGCGTCCGGCGGCGCGGGCCGGATCGACGGCAGTGAACCCGATCACCATCCGCCAGCTGCGCTACTTCGCGGCGGTGTTCGAGGAGTCGAGCTTCTCGAAGGCCGCGGAGCGGGAGCACTGCTCGCAGCCGGCCCTGAGCGCGCAGATCCGCAATCTCGAGCAGATCCTGCGACGCCCGCTCTTCGACCGTGCAACGAGCGGGGTGGCGCCTACCGCGGCCGGACAGCGCTTCTACCGCCACGCGGTCGCGATCCTGCGATCGCTCGAGACCGCCAACCTCGAGATCGCCGAGATGGGCGGAGAGACCGGCGGGCTGGTGCGGTGCGGGCTCATTCCCTCGGTCGTGCGCGGGCTGCTGCCGGCGTTCCTGCCCGGGTTCATCGAGACCTATCCGATGATCGACATCCGGGTGATCCAGGGGTTCAGCGACACCCTCGCCGAGCGGGTGCTCGCGGACGAGGTCGATTTCGCGGTGGTCCTCAGCCCGCCGCGGCACGAGGGACTCGACATCGTGAGGTTCGCCGATTGCGCGATGGCGCTCATCAGCAATCCGGCCCTCGGGCTCCCCCGCGGGCGTCCCGGTGCGGCTTGCGGAGCTGCCGCCGGTCGATCTGGTCGTTCCCTCGCCAAATCACACGCTGCGGCGCATGATCGAGCAGCGCATCTGGACCAAGGAGATCCGCGTCGGCCGGCGGCTGGAGATGGACACCGTGCATGGCATGATCGACTTCGTCGTGCACGGCGCCCGCTGGGCGACGCTGCTGCCGTTCGTTGCGGTGGCCTGCGACGTCGGCTCGGACCGGCTCTGCATCAACCCCGTGGTCGAGCCGCGGCTGGACGCGGACCTGTACCTGATCCGTCTCGCACAGAAGTCCACTGCTGCCGCCGGCGGGCTGCTGATCGAAGCGTTGCGCGAGCAGGCCGCGGCGGCCGGCGGCGCCGTCGCCTGAGGGCGGGGCCGGCCGGCCGCTGTGCGTTCTCAAGGTGCGCCAGCGCCAGCCGCGCTCGCCCCGCTAGCGCCGCGGGCCCGCGTGGCCGCACGGACACGACCCCGAACTCAGGTCGATCGTGCGACCGCGCCGCGAGTGGCTGGTGCGGACCGCGAGCTGCGCGGCGGGCTGGCGGGCGACGCCGGCCGACCCGCAGCATGGACAGGTAAGCGCCTCGTCCTCGGCGCGCACGAATGCCTCGAACACGTGCCCGCACCCGGCGCAACGGAAGTCGAAGATGCGCATTGCCGTTCTCCCCGTGTGGTCCCCGCGCGCGCTCAGACCGGGATCACCGTGATCTCCTTGATCGGCCACTTGAGAGGATCTCGACGCCGGTCTTGGTGACGTGGATGACCTCCTCCAGCCGCACGCCCTGGCCCTCGCCGTCGCCTTCCTGCGTCTCGATGGCGAAAGTCATGCCTTCCTCGATCTCCATCGGATGGTCGAGCGAACAGCCACGCCACACGAGCGGCGGCTCGTACAGCGTCAGCCCGATGCCGTGCGCCCAGTTGTTGCCGGCGGTCTGATCCTCGTGCACCACGCCGATGTCGCCCCACACGTCCGGTCCGGCCGGCCAGCGCTCGGCGATCTCCTTCGAGGTCACGCCGGGCTTGATGACGCTGATGGCGTCGTAGAGCCACTCGTAGGCGCGCTTGTAGGCCGCAACTGTCGCCTTCGATGGTTCGCCGACGCTGAAGCTGCGGTAGTAGCAGGTCTTGTAGCCGTTCCACGAGGTGTTGTAGACGTCCATGTACACGACGTCGCCGTGGGCGAGACGCCGTCCGGTCGAGTGGCGCAGGTTCGGCCAGGAGTACGGCCCCGAGGTGCAGAACACGCCCGAATGGACCTCGCCGCCGTTCACGTAGCAGGCCTTGAACGCCTCGCCGAGCAGCTCGTGCTCGCTCACGCCCGGCCGGGCGGTGGTCGCGAGCGCATGGAACATCGCATCGCCGATCGTACAGGCGTTGCGCAGGCACTCGACCTCCTCGGGGAGCTTGTGTTTGCGCGCGTCGAGCATTGCCACGAAGCCCTCGCCGCTCGTGCGCACCCCCTTCGCCTCGAACGCCGACGCGATGTACGGATCGGAGAAGTCCATCGCCAGCACTTCCTTGTGCACGCCGGCCCGCTTCAGCTCCGCGTAGATTTGGTCGACGAACCGCACTACCGCGGCGCGATGGGCGGAGTCACCCATGCAACGTGCGATCCACCCCATTCCGGTGATCGCGTAGCGCACGTTCCCCGGCGGCAGCCACGGCGAGTTGCGCTGCGTGTGGTAGCCGATGTCGCCCTGCTCGAAGATGATCGGGTGCTCGTCGCCCTTCAGCAGCAGCGAGTAGCGCAGTCCGGAGCTCGGCGTCGTCCAAGGCGGCGTGTAGGTGCTGGTCACGTAGCGCGTGTTCCACTCGTTCAGCGAGAGCAGGCCGCCGAAGTTGCGCTTCTCGAAGAGCTCGCGTTTCGCGCGCGCCAGCCGGCCGGTGCGCAGCCGGTCCATGTTCACGCCCTCGATCCAGTCCATCGGCTGGAACGGATACGACTTGCCGTACTTGTCCGTCATTTTGCTTCCCCTCCGCATTCGGCTTACGCGGCGCTCAACTCGGCCGCCGCCCGAACGAAGACCTTAGCAGAGGGCTTCCGCCGTCAGAGATACCGATTTCCTATCGACGCCATAGGATATTCCTGGCGCTGTCGGCCCGATCGCCGCGGGACGCGGCGCCGGCGCCGGCACGTTGCGCGGCCGCAGCGGAGACAGTTTGGGGCCCGGCCGGGCAGCCGCGGATTCGACTGCCGCCCGGACGAGCACCGGAATACTCGGTCGCCGGGCGCCGTTTACCTCCGGGCACCGGGCCCGTTTCAGTCTAACCAAAGGAGGAGTCGCATGTGGCGTTCCAAGGCAGTTCTTGCAGGCATGCTCGTCCCGATTGTCCTCGGCATCGGCGCCATCACCGCCGTGCACGCCCAGCAGCCGACCATGACGTTCTTCGTGACCAGCGTCGGCAAGGGCAACGGCGCCGACCTCGGCGGGCTGGCGGGCGCCGACGCGCACTGCCTTGCGCTCGCCAAGGCGGCCGGCTCGCCGCACACGAACTGGCGCGCCTATCTCAGCACGACGGCACCTGGCGGCGAGGCGGGCGTGAACGCGCGCGACCGCATCGGCAAGGGCCCGTGGCACAACGCCCAGGGGGTCATGATCGCCAGGAGCGTCGACGATCTGCACTCGGAGTCGGCCAACGTCACCAAGCAGACCGCGCTCACCGAGAAGGGCGGGTCGGTGAACGGCCGCGGCGATCCGGTGAACATGCACGACATCCTGACCGGATCGGATCCGAACGGGATGTACTCGACCGCCGGAGGCGACACGACCTGCGGCAACTGGACCAAGAGCGGCGAGGGCTCGGCGATCGTCGGCCACCACGACCGCGTCGGCCTGAAGGACACCCGCCACATGAAATCCTGGAACTCCTCGCACGGCTCGCGCGGATGCAGCCAGGACGCGCTGAAGAGCTCCGGCGGCGCGGGCCTCTTCTACTGCTTCGTCGCCAACTGACGCCGCCTCAGAACGGCACCGGCGGTCCGCGCCAGGCGTCGCTCCGCGGCCTGGCGCGGGCGATCGCCTCGCGCGCGCTGCACCATCCGTCGCAGGCGTTGCGTCCCGGTCGGCGGCGCCACAGATTCAGCAGCCCCTTGCACCTGGCGTAGAAGGCGAAGAACAGCAGCACGCGGCGCCGCTGCGCGTCGGTTAGCGGCTGCGCGCCGCATATCAGCTTGTCGTCGGACATCCCGCGGTCGGTCAGGATCACCGCGCCCCAGGCCGGCACGCGGATGCGTGCGCCGGGCGGCAGGCGTGGGCCGAGCACTACCGCGTCGAGAAGGTCGCCGTCCCGCCCGAGGTACTGGGGCACCGAGCCGTAGTTGAACGGGCACGGCAGTGGCGAAACGAAGTCGACATGCCCGTTCGAGCCCCGCTTGAGGAAGCTGCCGCGCGGGATTTCGATCCGCACCTCCACCTTCGGCGGCGCCGGGTCGTCGCGCCGCCGGGGGCGCGGCGCGCTCATCGGGCTAACATACTGGCGAGATAATCCGACCGCGCGCAGACGGGACGTGCACGTGGAGATCCTCCCTTGCTCGTACGACGAAGCTCGCGCTGCACGTTAGCTTGGACTTTCGCGCCACGGGCATCATCGGCGATCCGGGGTTTGCCGGCTCGCCCGGGCGCGCTGCTTCCGGGCTCGCACCGGCGCTGTGGAGCGCAACCACGGCTGCATTGACCAGACGGCTAAGCCGAACGGCCTAGATCCAGCCGCCGCGGCTCCCGGATGATGCGCACAAAGTCACTGCCCTCGTCAGTGCCGTGTTGCCGCCCGACGTCGTGAGTATGACACTGACATGGTGTCGCTGGTGCGGAGGTCCTATGCACACCACCAGGAGCTACTTCGTCCAGGCCGTGTTCGAGATGGCTATTTGTACGACGGTAATTATCGCTGCCTTTCTCGCGTACGCCTAGCAAACGGCGCTCTCGCCCGAGAGCTCGCGATCCGAAGGCGCCACACGCGGACTTCCTCGCGCGCGCTGTTTGGGCGAGACGCGCTCCGCGCTGCGGCTCGCGCGATCCGGAACTTCGGGGCGGGCTGAACCCGGGAAGGGCCCGATACGGACACCGTGACGGCCGTGCCGTGCTCCGTGCGCCGGATGCGCCCGGGGCGAGTACGCCGCCTGACGCCCGATTGGGCTCCGGCAGCCAGGACGCGCGCACGACGCCGTCGCGCAGTCTCCGGTCGTCCGGTGCTCATCGGCCGTCGACCTGGCGCCACCGCACCCAGTCGAGTGGCCCGAGTACTCGGGCAAGAGCTTCCTCGAGGGCCTGCATCGCTGCCTCCGGCGAGGTTCCCTCCGCGCTAACGACGTGGCGTGCGACGCGGGCCGAGCTGCGATAACGACCGTCGCTGGTTTGCACCACGAAACCGGCGATCGTGCAGTCGCCCGCTGCGCCGATCATTGTCCGTGAGACCTGCATTTCCCCGTCACGGCCAGTTGCGAGCCAACGCGGTACGCAGACCCGGCATGCCGACACGACTCAGTCGAGTTCGACATAGCGCACCGCATAATCGGATGCCGCCCAGCGCAGTTGCGAGCGCGCGGGTTCCAGCAACGGGTCGTTCTGCGTGATAGTCGTCGCGCGACAATTCACGAAAATGTTGCCACCAACCAGCATGTCGCGGCTGTTGAGCGCGTTCACCGTGATCGCGACGTGCCACGCCAACTCCTGCTGCTGCTTCAGCTTCTGCGCTTCCCAGCCGTCGACATCGATGGCGGCAAGCGCGAGCAGGCTCGACATGACGAGCCAGGAAACGTCCCGAAACAGAGCTCCGGTATCGCGCAGCGCAGCACTCATTTCGCGATATCGTTCAGACGCGAAAAAGCGGAGCGCGTCGTTCGCCGCCAAAGCGCGAAGGTCGCCCATTTCACCGAATCGCTCGGCTGACAGAGCTGCGCTGCCGTCTCTGCGGGGATTCGCGCGGAGCATCGCTCGATCTGCGCTCTAGTCGCACTGGCGCTCAAGGTTGGCGCGGACGGCGAGCGCGGCCGCGAGAAGCCGGATGTCCCGCGCCCGGCCCTTGCGCACTCGCGTCTGCCTCATGAGCCCGATCGCGTCCCTCGGCGATACCCACCGGATCTCTTCGGTCTCGTGCGGATCAAAGCGATCCGGCGGGCCGTGGGGCGTCATTAGGAAGTATTCGGTGAGCGTTTGGGTACCCGCGAATACACCGGGAATCGCCGCAATGATTCGTCCTCGATAGCCGGTCTCTTCCCAGACTTCCCGTCGGGCAGTGTCCTCAGGCGTGGCGCCGGCCTCCGGTCGGCCCTTCGGAAACGTCCACGCGTAACCCGCGTGGCCGCCTGTCGGCCGTCGCAGGAGCACGTGACCTCGCTCGTCGAAGAGCACTCCGCCGTAGGCCCTGACGACTACCTCAGGTTCACCGTCTTCGAAGGTTGGCAAGTTGCGCACCGATAGCATCGTAGAGACCCGCCAGAGAAGTCCGAACAAACGCGGGTCAGACTTTGCCTCAGACTCGTTGCTGCCGTCCAGTGCATGGCATCCCACGAACGGTCAAACATTGTGAACTTGCAGGGAGTTGTTCGCGCTCCGGTATTGCTGTGACATAATTTCGCGACCTGACCGGAGAATCCAACGCGGGAAATTCCCGCTGGCGGCCTAGCCGGAGAGTCGCTGAAATGAAGAAGGGCGAATCCGTTCCGCTCTACGAAGTCGAAGAGCTGCAGGTCGAGCGTCGGCTCCGGCCTGATGGCCGAAGACGCGACACCGGCAAACCGACCGCCGCGAACGCCGCGCGCGACGAGCGCGTGGTCAAGCGCTTCGGCAGACCCGGACGGCGCGAGACCGATCTGAAGCGTTGATTCGCGATCTGTCCCTGATCCCTGCCCTGCGAGCCGCCGGAATTGTAAAATTTTGTAAGACATAGCCCTTGTCTCAGGTATCCGGGCGGATGCCGCATGTATCCTCGCAAGAGCGCGGTGGAGTCTCGCTGCGTACTCATAATGCGGGTCTCGCCCATGAGATGGATTCGTTTCGCGTGGACCAGGAAGCAGAAACCATCGTCGGAGTCGCGGCACGAGCATGTACCCCCGGTTTCCTCCAGTGGCTACATCCCGTCGAGCGATCCCCCGTCGGTGGAGGGGTATACCGTGCAGGAGTTGACCCAGGATCAGCTGGACGCCGAGCTCGAGCCCAAGTCGCAGCTTCGCCGGTGAATCGAACCGACCGGCAATGTGACGCAAGAAGCGCGAAATGATCTGTCCGTGCCTCGATTCGAGAGTGCGATGGCGTTAGTGGTGTAGTGTTACTCGCCCGCCTTCCGTTCCGATAGGGCGGATCCAGGCGGGCGTGAAGCTGCCTGCGACTGTATCGACTCGAACACCTCGTCGCGGGACGTGCCGGGCTCCGGTTGCCGAGGGAGACCGGTTCCGCGCTGTTGCGGCTCGACGAGCACGTCGACCAGCACGATCCACCCGTCGGCGGAGTGCCTCCTCGAGTCGAGGGGAATGTGATCGACCGCGAGAACCGTCAGGGCGAAGAGCACGAATCCTGCGGCACCGTCTCGTATCGCCTCCCGCATCGCGCGAATATCGAACCAACCACGGGCGCCACCTGCGCGATCTCGCATGACCGCCTCCGTTCGTCAGTCGGGCTCTCGTTGCCAGTCGTTCCCCCTCCGTCAGCAAAGATCGGGCTGAACCCCGGGACGGCGCTGTCAAGTATTGACAATTCTGGAGACTTCTTTCCTGGAATATGGAGACACCGGCCCGATATCGCGCGCCTCCGAGTTTACGCAGCGCGTGCCTCGCTGGGGACCCGGGGCGATCGTGAACTTTTCCCGTAGCGTCACGAAGTTTTGCAGTCCCCGCACGGGCTTGCCGCTAGCCTGAACCCGTGTCGCGCCAACCAATCGCGCGGCGAAGCGAAACCGAAACGGGCTCATGTTCTACGGGCAGGAATACAAGGACTTCGAAGCGGTGTTGCGCCCCGCAGGCGGCCCTGCCCAGTCGTTCCAGTTCGGCGAGGGTGGACGCGGCGGTGGCGGTCCGTCCGAACGGCGGGGGGCGTTCATTCCGGGCGATCACGAAGCGATCAACTTGTCGACGCAGCGCGGTGACGGAGCCAAACGGTTCTCGGCGAATCGCCCAGCACGTGATCAGTCCGAACCGGTGCCCGATCTGGCCGCGGCAGGAGAAGTAGGTCTGCGTGTAGCGGGCACACAGGCGGGAGAGGAGGCGAAACCAATGCGCCCGCCGGTCCGGAGGTGGACGCGGTTGTGGGTGGCGTAGTCGTGGATGATCAGGCGGATCTCGAGGTCCGTGGGCACGCCTGCGGTGTCGTGCGCCGACGGCTCCCCTCGTTCGACCGCGTCATCCGCGCTCGTTGTGCCGAACCGTTCGACAGGCCGAGTAGGCCGACAGTGCTGTCTAGCTCCGTCCGGTCGCACGCCGCGAGATCGAGCGTTCGCTTCGGTCGGCTGCAGCGCATGGCCGCCTTCGACGCGTCATTGAAGTCAAGTACAGGAACGCGGTAGCGCGCACTTTCCGCTCTCGCGGCTCGATACTAGGACGGCAACGGCAGGAACCGACTTCGCCATGGCACGAATTCCACCCATTTCCGCGCAGCTAGGGTTGGCGGGACAACGGACGGAAGTACCCTTGTCGAAGAGCCTCACGCGGTGGCGGCCGTTCCACCTGCCCGCAGTCGCGGAGCTCCCAGCGGAACGCCCGGAAGCCGTGGCCCGACCAGAACGGGGCGAGCCATCGCTGCGCGCGCCAGCGCACCGGAGCGCCGAAGTCCGGAACGGCCCTCGTCGACGCGCGGGCGTGCCGGCGCGGACCGCTGGCTGGCGTCGGCGGCGCGTCCTACGGATCGCCGGCGCCGAAACGCTTCAGGTATATGTCCCGAACGATTCCGAAGTCTTCCATTGGCGTGCGCTTCAGCACCTCCACCAGCGCCTTCCTGACTTCGTCGGCAGGCGATCTTTCCAGCTCGCGGGCTATGGCGGCATCCAAGGCGACGACGGGGGTATGCGTCAAGATCTCCGCGATCGACGGTGACATGGGTTGGCGTCCTCCGGTAGCAGATGCACTCTTCTCGTGTTCTTTCTCGATACCGGAGAAAACCGCTGCAAATTGTCAAGAAATGTGAAATGCACAATTCTTCCCGTTTGACATCCGAAATTCGCGGCATGCGATACGAAAGCGCTACGCGTCCGTTTACCGTCGACGTCCGGACCCGCCGTGATGTCGATCGATAGGGTTGCAGCGATGCGAACCGTAGCCAGACTGCTGATCTTCACGTTTCTTGCGGCCGCACTGGCTGTGTGCGCCGGGATATACCTCGCTGTCGAAGATTCGCCAACCGTGATCCGGACGGACGTTCTGACGCCGGGCCAGATCGAGCGCGCCAAGCAAAGGATCGCCGAGCACGATCCGCGAAAATTGAAGCCGGGAAGCCGCCGCGTCGTCCGCCTGGCTGAGGCGGATCTGGACGCTGGCCTCGATTACTTGCTCAGTCGCACCGGGCGAGGCAGATCCGAGGTCGAATTGCGAAACGATCGTCTTCTGTTGCGCGCAAGTTTCAGACTTCCGGACAACCCGCTGGGAGCGTTTCTGAATCTGCAAGCGGAGTTGACTGGAGGTGAAGGCATGCCGAGCGTCGCCAAGGCGAGGCTCGGTCGCCTGTCAATCCCGCCGGTGTTCGCAAACTGGCTGCTCGTCACGGGGCTCAAGTGGGCGAAGGACAACGATGGAATCGCCGCGGTCCTTTCTGCCGTGCACAGCGTAAGGCTCCGCGATAGCTCGGTGATGGTTACGTATTCCTGGCAGAGCGACTTGGTTTCTCGCGTTCGGCGGGCGATCCTTCCTGCGCCGGATCTCGAACGACTTAGGGCGCATCACCTGCATCTCGTCGAAACCACGGGTAGCCGCGCCACGCGCGGCGACACTCCGCTTCGCGAGATCATGCAATCGCAGTTCGGTCTGGCCGCGAAGCGTGCTGAGGGCAATAGCGCGATCGACGAGAATCGTGCCGCAATCGTGGTGCTTGCCTTCTTCGTCAACGGAATGGATATCGGCGTTCTGGGAGAGGCGGCGCGCGACTGGCCGCGCCCGGCTGGCGGCCAGCCGCTGCTGCAGGGCCGCGACGACTTCGCGCAACACTTTCTCACATCCGCCGCGCTCGCGGCAGGCGGAAGTTCCGCACTCTCAGACGCGGTCGGGGTCTTCAAGGAGCTCGAGGATTCGCATGGAGGAAGCGGATTCTCGTTCAAGGATATCTCGGCCGATCTGGCCGGAACGCGATTCGGCTCGGAAGCGGCTTCAGCCGAGGCCTCGGCACGCAGTATTCAGCGGCGGATCAGTTCCGGGCTGAGCGACGCGGACATCATGCCGGAAACGGGCGACCTCCCGGAGTTTCTGTCCGCAGCCGAATTCCGGCGACGATTCACCGCGGTTGGGGCGCCTGCATACAATCGCTTGATGGCTGAGATCCGGCGCCGGGTAGACGAGCTTCCGCTCTATCGGTGACGCCTGTGGACGTCGTGCACAGCCAACCATCGAAGCTGCCGCGATCGGCGACGGCCGCTCGGGCGTCGTATCCGACGGCCGAGCGGCTGGCGAACGCGTCTCCGGTAGAACTTCTGGCGTGGTTCTTCAGGCTCGATGCGCCTCGTAACGCGCAGGAGGAGGCGATCCTGAGGGAGCTCGCGCGATTGATTGATCTGCCCATGGATTGAACCAGAGTCGAGTGCGCGCACGGGGCGCGGCGGCAGCAATTGAGCGCCCGCGATCCGGTGGCGCCGCGGACAAGCCGTGCGAGCCTGTGTATCTCTGCTCTACTTGATTCTCTGCGCGCCGCAGGTTCTCGCGATCAGCGCCGGTCTGACCGCGCTGGTGCAGCTGGGGTCCACGGACGCGCTCGTGTGCGCGCTGCTGCTCGCATACGTTCCGGTGGCGGGAACGGTCGCGGCAATCGTGGGCGCGGAAATCGGGTGGCGTCTTCCATGGCCGATAGGAAGCATCGTATTCATCTGGTCCATTCCCGTGTCGCTCGCCGTGATCGCCCTGACCGTTCGCAGGCCCGGCCTCGCCAGGAGGCGCATCATCGGGACAGCCGCGGCGAACCCCGCCAGGGGCTGCGACGACCTCCCAAGCGCCGTTGCGACAAGCACCGCTAACGGACTCGCCCACAAGATGGAACGGCGCGAAGCCATAAGGGCGTTGCTCGTCGGCGCAAGGGCCGACCCGACGAGAGCGTTTGTCCTTGCGACCGAGTACCTAGGTGGCCGGTCACGATCCAGAGACGCGTCTATTGCATTCTTGCTTTTCCGCGGCGCGGCGCAGGCCGGAATTCGATCGGCCCAGTTCAACCTGGCTCTGATGTACGAGCGTGGCGAGGGCGTGAAGCGGGACTGGGCGTCGGCACTGGTGTGGTACCGAGCCGCGGCTTACCGGGGGCACGCGCGCGCCTTGTCGCGGCTCGCCCACGTGGATGAACCTGGAGCGCACGGCGCGACGATCGCCGCCGCCGGCAGCTTGGGTACGCATGAGCTGTCCGCTTCGCCGAACCCGCCCGCGCGCCGTGACGAGCGGCAGTCGTAGGTGCGGGGTGACCGGGCGGCCGCAGGCCGGTCGCCTCGTTTCCCGGAGGCGACACGGTCGGGCAGGTGAAACAATTATTGACGATTGCGCCGTCCCAATGGCTTGGCCGATCCCGTAGACTCACTGGCAACTGAGGAGAGGCGGGCGTCATGGGGGAGACCGTGTTGAGTTGCGGAGAGGCTTCGCGGCGTCAGGGAAATGAGCATGGCCACGCCTTCTCCGGAGAATCCGCCAACCTCGCGTCGAGCGCCGCCACGCAGCAACTGCGCGTGCGGCTCGAGGAGCTCGAGAGCAAGATTGTTGAGTTGCAGAGCGAGGCTAACATGCGTCTCGACGAAATTAGGGCACTGCGCTTCTATGCCCAGAGGCTGGAAGTGGCCCTGAAACGCCAGAGCGCGAACGTTGCCGGATTATGCGATTTTCGGGATGGCATCATGCGGGGAGATCGCGGAGGTAACGGATCCCTCGCGGATACGTTTCATGAATCGCGAGTATCGACTGCGTCGGTTCGATGCGGCGTTCGCCGGGTTCATGCAGGGCGACCAGCTGATCTACAAGTACGGCGAATAGAGCGCGAATGCGATGGCTCGATCGTCTCGCCGGTCGCTTGCGTCCAGCCGCGGAAGTTAGGTACGCGCTGCGCAACCGTCCGCAGGTATCCTGCAGCAGGAACGTCACGGTCGGCCACGTCGGCATCCGGCCGGAGACATCGGCCCGGCGACGACCGTTCCGGTACGCCGATGTGAATTCCTGGCCCATCTCGCACTTCGCGCGTGCTCCGGGCACTTGTCGATCCTGCGCGCCTCGCGTTATGTTCGCTGAGCTGCCGCACGGCCCGTCTCGATCGAGGGGCGGCGAACCGGAAGCTACGACGCCTCGACGCTGGTGCAATGCGCACGAACCTCATAACGATCCCCGGCGAGGACGTTCCCCTCGACGGGGCCTTCTACGAGCCGATGGGTGGTCCCGCGGCCGGCGCGGCGCTGCTGTTCCACGGCGACATGATGAACTTCTACGTCGGCGCGCCTCGGTTCCTGCCGCCGGTGCTGACCGAGCTTGGGCTCGCGTGCCTCGCGTTCAACCGCCGCGGGCACGACGTCCTCGGCACGCGCGCGGGCCGAGCCGCCGAGGGTGGCGCGTTGCAGCGCACGCACGAGGCGATCGCCGACAACCGAGCGGCTGCGGCGTGGCTCGCCGGCCGCGGCTTCCCGACGCCGGTCGTGATCGGCCACTCGAACGGCGGGATGCTCGCCGTGCGCCACGTCGCCGATCACCCGCGCACGCCGGCGCTGGTGCTGCTCTCGGCGCATTGCGGCGGCCGCCACCTCGTGCCGCGCGCGAGCAAGGCGGGACTCCTCGCGCGCGACCGCCTCGACGAGGTCACGGCGCAGGCGCGCGCGATGGTGGCCGAGGGCCGCGGACGCGAGCTGATGCTGCTGCAGGGCTGGTGGTACGTGGCGAGCGCGGAGAGCTTCCTCGATCTGCTGACCGAGCTCCCCGACGTGCTCGAGCTCGCGCCGCGGATTACGTGCCCCACGCTCTACCTGCGCGGCGACCAGGAGCCCGCCGATCTCTATCCGGCCGAGGCGTTCAAGCGCCGCGCGGGCGGCCCGTGCTCGGTCGAGATCGTGCCGCAGTGCGACCACTTCTATGTCGGCCGCGAGCACGCGGTCGCCGCGGCGGTTGCCGCTTGGCTCGCACGGATGCTGCCGGGCGCGGTGCGCGGTGCCGCGTAGCGTCGCGCACGGGCGGGCCCCGCGTTCCTTGGAGCGGTGGCCGCGAGGGGGGCGGGGTGTGGGGAACTCGATGAAAGCGGCGTGAGAAATCCGGGCTAACGGCTCATCTCGCCGCACGGCGGCTCGAGCCACTACGAATACAGCCCGCCCGAGATTCGAGCAATCGTGCGGCGAATCCGCGAGGTTCGGCCAGCCTCTCTGCGAGGCGCGGTCGCGGACCTCGAGCGCGTTTGCTTTGCCGGGTCGCCGTTCCAGACGACGAGCGCGCGCGCCGCTTGGCGATCAGCCGCCCGCCGGTCGCCGCACCTATGTGGCCGGTGCCTACGATGCCGATCTTCATCGCTTTGCCGCCTTTGTCCTCGTGGTGGTCTTCGCGCCGCGCTTGGCGCCGGCGCGCGACTTCGCCGCCGGACCGATCCCCATCGACTTCAGGCGGCCGGCGATCTTCAGCAGTCTTGCGGCGTTGAGGCCCTTGATCGCCGCCTTGTCGGCGTCCTTGAGGAACGCGCAGCCGTCGACGAAGCCGCGCGGGTCGTACCATCCCATGTCGTACGGATAGTCGGTACCGACCAGGATGTGGTCGGCACCCCACAGGTTGATGAGGTGCCGCAGCTGCTCGCGGTCGAACACGATGGTGTCGAAGTAGAGCTTCGCGAGCGACCGGCGCGGTTTCCTCCCGAGCACGGTGCGGGCGTCGGCCCGTGCGCCCCAGACGTGGTCGAACCGTCCCGGGTAGTGGCCGATGTAGCCGCCGCCGTGCGCGGCGACGATCTTCAGCCTCGGGAAGCGCTCGAGCACGCCGTCGAAAACGAGGTGCGCGATGGCGACCGTGGTGTCGAGCGGGTTGCCGATCACGTTGTTGAAGTAGTGGTCGGCCAAGCGCTCGGCGCCGGTGAAGCCGTTCGGGTGCATGAACACCATGACGTCGAGCTCCTGCACCTTCGCCCAGAACCGGTCCAGCCCGCGCGACACCTCGCGCCCGACAATGTTGGTGCCGATCTCCACGCCGCGGAAGCCGAGCGTACGGATGCAGCGCTCGAGCTCGGCGATCGCGGCGTCCTCCGACTGCAACGGCACGTTGGCGAGCGCGACGAAGCGATCGGGGTGCCGCGCGACGATCGACGCCAGGTTGTCGTTGACTGCGCGCGCGCTCTTCGCGCCGAGCTCGGGTTCGAGCCAATACATGAACTGCGCCGGCGAGCTCGAGATCGCCTGCACGTCGACGCCCATCTTGTCCATGTCGCGCAGGCGCTGCTCGACGGTGGTCAGGCAGGCCCAGATGCTCTCGTTCTGCTTGCGGTTGGTGTCGCGCGTGAGCGGGTTGGCGAACCGCATCGCCGGCTCGCGCTCGGGCGAGAAGACGTGCTTCACCATCTCGTCCACCTGCGGATTGATCACGTGGCAGTGGATGTCGACGCAGAAGTGGCGGCGGCCGCGCGTCGCGGCCGGGCGCGGGCCGCCGCGAGCCGCGGCGCCGGGACAGGTGAAGAGCATGCGTGCGGTCTCCCTCGGAATGCTCGCCGCGAGCGGGCGCGCGCCGCATCTTAGCGTATCGGCGCGCTCGCGCCCGATCACCCCGGCGACGGGCTCGCTGGCGGCGCTTCAGCGCAGCTGCTGCGGCTGCGCGGCGCGCTTCGCCTTGATCGCGGCGAGCACGCGCTCGGCGGTCATCGGCAGCGCGGTCAGGCGCACGCCGACCGCGTCGTAGATCGCATTGGCGATCGCGGCGGCGGTCGGCACCGAGGTCGGCTCGCCGACGCCTTTCGCGCCGAACGGTCCGGTCGGATCGTGGCTCGGCACGATGTCGACCTCGATCTCGGGCATGTCGAGGCTGGTCGGCATGATGTAGTTGGTGAGGTTCGGATTGATCTGCCGGCCGTCGTCGTCGAACAGGATCTCCTCCTGCAGCGCGAAGCCGATGCCCATCGCGATGCCGCCCTCGACCTGGCCTTCGACCAGCATCGGGTTGATCGGCGTGCCGCAGTCGTGCGCGGCGACGATCCGCAGCACCTCCACCTCGCCGGTCTCGTCGTCGACCTCGACCTCGGCGATCTGCGTCGCGTACACGTAGGTCGCGAACGGCTTGCCCTGGCCGGTCTCCGGATCCATGGCGACGGTCGGAGGGTTGAACGAGGCGGTCCCGATCGGCGGCTCGCCCTTTCCGACCAGCGCGTGGCGTGCCGCCTCGCCGATCGCGACACTGCGCTGGGGGAAGCCCCTGACCTGGATCTTGCGGTCGCGCGCCTCGAGCTGCTCGGGCTTCACGCCGAGCATGGGTGCGGCGGCCTCGAACAGGATCGCGCGCGCTCTCTCGCCGGCGAGCTTGACCGCGTTGCCGGTCACGTAGGTCGTGCGGCTCGCGATCGCGCCGGTGTCCATCGGCGTCGCGTCGGTATCGGCCGAGACGACGTGCACGTCCTCGGTCGCGATGCCGAGCGCCTCGGCGGCGATCTGGCCGAGCACCGTGAGCGAGCCCTGCCCGGTTTCGACCGTGCCGGTGAGCAGCGTCGCGGTGCCGTCCTCGTTCACCTTCACCGTGGCCGCGCTCGGGTTCGCCGATACGGTGAACCCGATCGGGTACCACATGCATGCGATGCCGCGCCCGCGCCGCCTCACGATCGCGGCTCCCGCCAGCCGAAGCGCGCCGCGGCCTGCTCGAGCGAGGCCTTGACGACGACGCTCTCGAGGGTCTGCCCGGTCGGGCTGGCGGCGCCCTCGTCGAAGGCGTTCGCGAGGCGGATCTCGAGCGGGTCGATCCCCAGCGCCGCGGCGATCTCGTCCATCTGCGACTCGTAGGCGAAGCAGACCTGCGGGGCGCCGAAGCCGCGCATCGCGCCGGCGACGGTCTTGTTGGTGTAGACCGCGAACGCCTCCACCTGCACGTGCTCGATCCTGTACGGTCCGGTGGCGAGGATGCACGCCTTGCCGAGTGTCGTCTCGCTCCAGGAGCAGTAGGCGCCGCCGTCGAGCACCAGGCGCACCTTGCGCGCGCGGATGCGCCCGTCGCGGCCGACCCCGGTCTTATAGTCCATGAAGAAGGGATGGCGCGTGGTCGAGGCGTAGAACTCCTCGCCGCGGGTGAACACGCCCTTGACCGGCCGGCCGGCCTTCTTCGCGAGCAGCGCGAGCACCGGCTCCTGGCTGATCTCGTTCTTGCCGCCGAAGTTGCCGCCGACGATCGTGCCGATCACCTGCACGCGGTTGACCGGCAGCGCGAGCGTGCGCGCGATGTCGGCGCGGCCGAGCGTGATGCGCCCGAGCGTCGAGTACACCGTGAGGCGGCCGTTCGCGTCCCAGGCGGCAATCGCTGCGTGCGGCTCGATCGGCACGTGCTCGACCATCTGCGTCGTCCAGCGGCCCTCGAACACGCGGTCCGCCTCGGCGAGCGCGCGCTCGACGTCGCCCTTGCGGATGATCTTGTGCGCGTAGACGTTGCTCGCCGGCGGGTGCACGCGTGGCGCGTCCTCGCGCATTGCCTCGAAGGGGTCGAGCACCGCTGGCAGCGGGGCGTACTCGACTACGATCCGCTCGAGCGCCTCGGCGGCGATCGCGTCGGTCGCGGCGGCCACTGCCGCCACGCCGTCGCCGGCGTGGTAGACGCGCTCGTCGGCGAGCACCGGCTGGTCCTGGAGCGAGGGCCCGAACGAGTTCACCGGGACGTCGCGGCCGGTCACGACCGCCATCACGCCGGGCATCGCCTCTGCGGCGCGGGTGTCGATGCGCACGATCCGCGCCGCGGCGATTCCGGCGCGCTTGATTCTCGCGTGCAGCATTCCCGGCAGCGCGAGATCGTCGATGTACTTCGTCTGACCGAGCCCGTGGAGCCGCGCGTCGGGCCGGGTCGCGCGCTGCCCGACGGCGGGGGTCTGCTGCCGGACCTCGGGCACGAGCGTCTCGATCGGGAACTGCGCGGGCGGGAGCGTCGCGGGCAGGCGCGCGGACGCCTCGAGCCCCGACAGCGACTCGCGCAGCGCGGGATCCTCGGTGACCGTGCGCCGGTCGCTCATCGCATTGCTCAGCTGAGGCCCCCGCCCTTCTCTCCCCCTGGAAGCGGGATCGAAGGGGAGGCGGTGAGACCAAGCGGCGGCATCTCAGCGCCCGCCCCGCGCAGCGCCTGCGCGGCGGCGTGCACCGCCGTGATCATCTTGGTGTAGCCGGTGCAGCGGCAGAGGTTCCCGGCGAGCGCGTCGCGGATCTCGGCGCCCGTCGGCGCGGGGTTCGCGTCGAGCAGCGCCTTCGCCGACAGGATCGCGCCCGGTCCGCAGAACCCGCACTGCAGCGCGGCGTGCCGCTCGAACGCCTCCTGCAGCGGGTGCAGTCCGTCGGGCGTCGCGAGCCCTTCGATCGTCAGCACGCTGCGGCCGTCGGCCTGCGCGGCGAGCATCAGGCAGGCGTTCACCGCCTGGCCGTCGACGAGCACCGTGCACGCGCCGCAGTCGCCGACGTCGCAGCCGAGCTTGGCGCCGGTGAGGCCGAGGTGCTCGCGCAGCAGCGCGAGGAGCGTCGTCTCCGGCGGCGCCGACAGGACGTGCTCCCGTCCGTTGACGGTGATCCGCAGCGCGCTCACTGTGCGCCTTGCGCGCGTGCGCACGCGGCCGCCAGCGCGCGCCGCGCGAGTACGCTGACGAGCTCGCGCCGGTAGTCCGCCGAGGCGCGGAAATCGCTGATCGGCCGCGCCTCGGTCGCGGCGATGCGCCCGGCCTCGGCCATCGCCTCGCTGGTGGGCGGGCGGCCCTCCAGGAAAGCCTCGGCCTGCGGCGCACGAATCACCGTCGGCGCGACCGCGCCGAGCGCGATGCGCGGGGCGACGAATGCGCGCCGGTCCGGATCGACGCGGACCGCCGCGGCGACGTTCACGAGCGCGAGTGCCTGCCCCTTGCGCAAACCGAACTTCAGAAAGCTCGCCGGCTTGCCGAGGCTCGCGGCCGGCACGACAACGTCCACCAGCAGCTCGTCGGTCGCGAGCGCCGTCCGGCGCGGACCCACGAAGAAGTCGCCGAGGGCAAGCGTGCGCGTCCCGCGCGGGCCGGCGACCGTCACCCGGGCCTCGAGCGCGAGCAGCGCGGGCCCGCTGTCCATCGAAGGCACGCCGGTCGCGAGGTTGCCGCCCAGCGTGCCGAGGTTGCGCGTCTGCACCGCTCCGATCGTGCGCGCAGCCTCGGCGAGCACAGGCGCAAACTCGCGCACGAGCGGCGAGCGCACGAGCTCGCTGTGGGTGACGAGCGCACCGATGCGCAGGCCATCCGCGGTCGCCGCGATGCCACGCATGTCGGCGGCGCGCGAGATGTCGAGCACCACCGGCGGCGTCTCGGGCGCGCTCTTGAGGTCGACCAGCAGGTCGGTCCCGCCGGCGAGGACCTTGACCCCGGGCCGTGCTCCGCGAGCAGCGCCACGGCGTGCGCCGAGTCCGCCGCCGCGACGAGCGTGAAGGCTCTCATCTGCCTGCCGCCTCCTCCTTTACGGGCGGGGACACGCCGGTACGGTCCGCCCTCGCGGCACTTCTAGCACGGGCCGCCCGGGCTGCCCCTTGGGGTAGATCAAACTTTACACGACGCGCCGGGCGGTTTACGCGCTGCGGTGCGGCAAGCGGCTATTCGCTCCGCTCCTCGAGGTCCCGCGGCGTCACCGGCCCGAAGTGGCGATAGCCGGTCTCGTCGAGATCGCCGGCACCGATATACCAGCCCGGCGCGACGAGAACCTCGGTCTTGCTGAGATTGGCGAGCCAGTGCTCCTCGCCGGGGCGGATGTAGTGGAAGTGCCCGGCGTGGAGCTCGACGCGGTGCTTGCCGACGCCGGCGAGCCCGTGCCCCTTGAGGATGTAGCAGACCTCCTCGCAGTTCTCGTGGGCGTGCTTCTGGTGGATGGTGCCGGCGCCGAAGTAGCCCTGCATCCAGGTGGTCGTCGCGCCGTGGACGCGGCTCAACGGCTGGTTGAAGTAGTCCTGCGTCCAGCCCTGGTCGCGCGAAGTCTTGTAAATCGGCACCAGGTCGTCGTGCACCACGTGGTACCTGCGGCTGCGGCTCGGCGTGCGCGGCGCGCGAATGTCCTCGTCGGTCACGTCCCCGGTGTAGACGTAGCCGGTCGCCTCCAAGCTCGGCGCGCGGTCGTAGATCCCGTACACCTCGATCGGCTCGGTCTTGCTGAGATTGACGAGCCAATGCTCGACGCCGCGCGGGACGTAATGGTAGTGGCCGGCAAAGAGTTCCACGCGGTCGGGGCCGGCGCCGGCGAGGCCGTGACCCCGCACGACGTAGTACATCTCGTCGCAATCGTCGTGGCGGTGCTTCTTGTGGATCGCGCCGGGCATGAAGAGCCCGCGGAAGATCGTCGACGAGCACCCCATGCGCCCGTCCAAGACGACGCGGAAGTCGGAAATGCTCCAACCCTGCCGCGAGTCCATCTCGAGCGGCGGCACGTCGTCGATGTGTACGAACGGGTAGTGGGCGGCCATGGCGCCTCGCTCATCCTGTAGTTGAAGCAGTGCGGGCGATTCTCGCTCAATTCGCTGCGACTCGCCTTTGCCCGTGTCCCCGCATCCCGTGGCGGGGCCAACGGCGTGCACGAGACCTCCGCCCCCTCCTGCTCAACGGGTGGCCGCGCGAGCGGCCACCCCTCCTCGCCGAGGAGGGGCCCTGCGCCTGCGGCGCCACCACCCCGGCCGCTCGCGCGGCCACCCCCTCCTCGGCGAGGAGGGGATGGGTTTGTGGGCGCTTCGCTCACCCGCTCGTCGTGATCTTCGCCCCGCTCAGAGCCTTCCGGACCGCTTCACGTCGAGATAGCGATTCACGAGCGCGATCGGCAGCTCCGCGGGCTCGACGTCGAGGCACACAGCGCCGGCGCCTTCCATCGCGCGGAAAGCTGCGCTCGCGGGCGCGCAGATAGTCGGCCGCCGCGGCATGGGTTAGCGCGCGCTCGAGGGTGTCGACGCGTGTTGCCAGCGCGCGCGAGAGGATCTCCTCGCGCAGCGAGGCGAACATCACCAGGTGGCGCGATTGCAGCAGGCGCAGCGCCGGCGCGAGCGTGTCGTCGTCCTCGTCGCGCAGGTTCGACAGGAACACCACCAGCGTACGCTTGCGGAAGCGCTTCATGATCTCGACCGCCGCGGCGTGGAAGTCGGGTGTCTCGAGCGAGGGCGCGAGGTCGAACACGCGGTTCAGGATCGCGTTCACGGTCGCGCGCGATTTGCGCGGCGCGAGGAAGCGCCGCTCGCCGCTCAGCGTCATTATCCCCACCGCGTCGCCCTGGCGCAGCGAGACGTAGGCGAGCAGCAGCGCCGCGTTCAGCACGTGGTCAAAGTGCGCGAGCTCGCCGTCTCTTGCGGCCATTCGCCGGCCGCAGTCGATCACCAGCAGCACCTGCTGGTCGCGCTCGTCCTGATACTCGCGCGAGACGAGCTTCGCGGTGCGCGCGGTCGCCTTCCAGTCGATCTGGCGCTGGACGTCGCCCTCGCGGTACTCGCGCAGCTGGTGGAACTCGAGCCCCTCGCCGCGCCGGCGACGCTGCAACACGCCGATCTGCGAGAGGCGATTGTCGGTCGCGAGCAGTGCGAACCCGGTGAGCGCGGCGAAGTTCGGATACACGCGCACGGTGGCCGCATCGCCGAGGCAGCGCGTACACGCCCACAGCCCGAAAGGCGAGGCGATGCGCGCCTCGATCGCGCCAAACCGCGCCACGCCGCGCGCGACCGGCTTGACGGCGTAGCGGAGCTCGCTCCAGCCGCGGCCGGGGACGACCAGGCGCTGCGGCAGCCCGCGCGCCTCCATGCCCGGCGGGTGATGGTCGTAGATCTCGAGCGTGAGCGCGTGCGCCATGTCGTTCGCGAAGCGCAGCACGACCTCGTGGCGCACGCCGAGCGGGAGCGATCCGGGCACGCGCCGCAGCGCTGCCGGCGCTCGCCGCTGCAGCCCGGCGAGCGCGTCCGCAGCGGCCACGGCGCCGAGCGCCGCCGCGGCGATGACCCACCCGCTCGCAAGCACCGGTGCGACCGCCACCGCGACTGCGCCGGCGGCGAGCGCCCCGGCGAGCCACAGCAGGCGTGCGGTGGGAACGAGCGGTGCGAAGAGTCGACGCGTCATCGGCTCGGCGGGCGTCCGCCCGCCCCCATCCCCTCCTTTGCAATAGGACGGGACAACGCGACGGTGCGCCTCACGCCTTCCTCACGTTCGCGGCGCCTCGACCTTCTCGAGCAGCGCCTTGAGGATCGAGTCGCTAGTGTGGCCCTCGATCTCGAGCTCTGGCGCCGGCAGCACGCGGTGCCGAAGCCCCGGCAGCGCGATGCGCTTGACGTCGTCCGGGGTCACGAAGTCGCGCCCGGCGATCAGCGCGATTGCGCGCGCCGCCCGCACGAGCGCGATGCCGCCGCGCGGCCCGCAGCCCATCGCCACGCCGGTCCAGGCGCGCGTCGCGCGCACGATGCGCACCGCGTAGTCGAGCACCTTGTCCTCCACCGCGACCGCAGCGGCGATGTTCTGCAGCGTCATCACGCCGGCGGGCTTGAGCAGCGGCGCGACCGCGTCTACGTTCAGGCGCTCGCCGACGTGCCCGGCGGTGATCTGGCGGACCATGCGCGCCTCCTCGTCTGCCGGCGGGTAGTCGATGCGGATCTTGAGCAGGAAGCGGTCGAGCTGCGCCTCGGGCAGCGCGTAGGTCCCTTCCTGCTCGATCGGGTTCTGCGTGGCGAGCACCATGAACGGCGGCGCGAGCGGATGCGCGACGCCCTCGATCGTGACCTGGCCCTCCTGCATGACCTCGAGCAGCGCGGCCTGCGTCTTCGCGGGCGCGCGGTTGATCTCGTCGGCGAGCAGCAGGTTGGTGAACACCGGCCCACGCCGGGTGGTGAACTGCCGCGTGCCCTGGTCGTAGAGCGTGTGGCCGGTCACGTCCGCCGGCATCAGGTCGGGCGTGAACTGAATGCGGCCGTACTGCCCGTCGAAGGTGCGCGCGAGCGCGCGCACGAGCAACGTCTTGCCGAGGCCGGGCACGCCCTCGATCAGCACGTGCCCGCCGGCGAGCAGCGCCGCGAGCGTCTGCTCCACGACGTCCGTCTGGCCGACGACCGCCTTGGCGATCTCGGCGCGCATCGCGGTCAGGGCGCGCACGGCCTGCGCGCGGCTCTCGGGCGGAATGCTCGACGGTGCCATCGGATCTCCCTCGGTGCGCTCACCGCGTACGTCGCGGCCGGGTGGTACGTGATTATGCGTCAGCGCGCGAGCCGCTCGTGGATCGCCTGGTACACGCGCACGCTGCGCACGAAGTCCTGAACCGTCATGCGCGCCGGCTGCGCCTCGAGCACGCGCCGCGCATCCTCCCCGGCGAGGCCGAACGCGCCGGCGAGCCGCGAGCGCCGCTCCGGCACCGAGAGCGCCGCGAGATCTGGCTGCGCACGCTGCACGCGGCGCAGCGCCGCCCTCGCGCGCCGCTTCGGCGAGGCGTGCGCCCTGTCCGGCCGCCCACAGGAAGCGTCCGCTCGCGCGCAGATGGTCGAGCAGGCTGCGGCGCGCGCTCCGGGTCCGGCGCGATCGGCCCGAACCGCGGGGCGATGCGCCACAGCCACAGCGCGACGAAGAGCGCTGCGGCCGCGAGCGCGTGCGCGGCGTTCGCGCGCAGCCAGAGCGCGAGCGACAGTCTTTGCGGCCGGTCGAAGACCAGGAACGCGGTCGCGTCGCCGGCGCCGCGCGCGAGCCGCCAACCGAGCTCGGCGTGATCATGGCCGCCGATGGCGTCGTTCCTGAGCGGCGCGGAGTCCGCGAGCACCGTTACGCGCCCGTGCTCGTACGCGATGCGGAGCAGGAGCGCGCCCTCGTCGAGGCCTGCCGCGTACTCAGCACGCGGCGCGCGCAGGAGCTGCGCCACCGGCATCGCGACGCGCAGCCGCTCGGCACCGGCATCCGGCGCGATCAGGCGCACCGCGCCGGGCGGCAGCTTGCCGGGCCGGATGCGCTGCACCCCGAGCGCGTCGAGCAGCGGGTCGGGCACGCTCGGCGGCTCCGCTTCGACGACGATCGCGCCGCCGCGCGCCACCCACTCGAGAAGGCGGTCGCGCTCGCGGCGTGCGAGCTCGATGCGCGCGCGCGGCAGGAGCAGCACGCCGCGCGGCGGCAGATCGGCGAGCTCCGCGGGCGAGCGCACGCGCGCGCCGGCAGGCCCATGCGTTCGGACAAGCGCTCGAGCGCGAGGTAGGGGTTGCGGCGCGCCTCGCCGGACATGCCGACGCGCTCGCGCACGGCGACCTGCTCGAAGTTGAGGAAGAACCACGCCGCGCCGAGCCCGACGAGCGCGGCGACCAGCACGGTCCAGATCCCCTCGCGGCTCACGCCCGCTCCTGCGCGGCGCCGTTGCCTGCGCCGAAGTGCGCCGGCCACTCGAGCGCGAGCTCGAGCGCGACGCCGGGTTCGGGGAGCCGCGCCGCGTAGGCGGCGCCCTGCCAGGTGCCGACGAGCCGCTCGAAGTAGCGCGCCGCGCCTTCCGGCAGCATCCGGCGCGCGGCGCGCGTGCAGTCGCCCTCGGTGTCGCCCGCGGCGAGACGCACGCCGTCGCGGTGCGCGAGCGTCGACAGCGCGCCGCGATAGAGCAGCGAGAGCGCCTCGCGCATCCTGCCGCCGGCGATGAGGTCGCACGCCGCGGCGGCCAGGTCCGGCGGCAGCGACTGCGGCGCGAGCGCGAGGCCGAACAGCGTCTCCGGCGGGCGATAGCGCTCGGCGCGCGCCTCGGCGAGCGATGGAACGAACCGCCGTGCCGCGAGGAGCGCGGCGACCACGAGCGCCGCCACCGCGAGCCACAGGCCGAACTCCGCCAGCACGGCGAGAAAGCGCGCGAGGCCGTCGAGAAAGCCCGCGGCGCCGCGCTCGCGCGTCGGATCGTCCGGGCGCTCGGCGCCACCGCGATAGCGCCAGCGCATGACCTCGCGGTGCTCCTGGAACTCCGGCGCCTTGAGCACTTCGACGATCTCCCCGCGCGCCGACTTGCCGGCGGCGGGTTGCGCGAGCGCCTCGCCGCCGCCGAGCGCGAGTGCACCGCCGAGCGCGACGGCGGCGAACGCCGCGGCCGGCCGCGCCCCCGCGAGGCGCGTCGCCATGCGCCGCAGCGCAACCTCGACGTCCCAGCCCTCGAGAACCGCGCGGCGGTTGAGGTAGAGCGAGAAGCCGCCGGCGATGTAGAACGGCTCGATCAGCGCGATCGCGCTCATGTAGGCGACGCTGTCGGCGAGGGTCCACGCCGCGGCGCCGTCGCGCCACCAGAGGGCCGCGTCGAACTCCACTTCACCCGCCCCCGGAGACACGAGGGCGACCAGCGCGCCGAGCGAGAACACGACCACCGCCTCGAAGTGGAGACAGGCCACGGTCAGACCGACCGCATGGCTGCGCATGCGCCGGCCGAGCGTCGCGCGCCGCTCGCGCGCCGCGCGGCCGCGGCTCTTTCGAGCTGCCACACCGGCAGGACGAGCGAGCGCGCGAGGTTGAACCGGTGCAGGGTGAGGCCCGCGACGAGGCCCGGCGAGGCGATCTCGCGCCAGACCGCGAGCGTCGCGCGCACGCCCGGGACCTCGCCGAACACCGCGCGCGAGACGACGTGCAGGGCGAAGCGGTCGAAGAGCGGCTTCAGCCACCACGCAAGGAGCGCGGCGAGCCAGAGTCGGTCGGCGAGCGCCGCGTGAAGCGCCACCACGACCGGCACGAATATCGCGAGGAACGCCGCGTAGAGCGCGCCCGACCACTCGCGCGCCATCAGGAAGCCGAGATCGATCGCCTCCCACGGCGGGCGCGGGCGCAGATCGACCCCGACGCGCTCAAGCTGCACGGCGGCGCCCCGCGAGCGCGAAGTAGCCCAGCACGAGCGCCCACAGGATCGCGCCGACCGCGTATTTCGAAGCGGGCGGAAACGCGGTGAGCGGCGACCAGAACGCCTCGACGAAGGCGGCGCCGAGGAACATCGCGGCGGCGCCGTAGACGAGGCGGATGGCGCCGCGCGCGGCGGCGACGAGCGCCGCGCGCCGGCTGAGGTTGCCCGGCCCGATCAGCGCGGCTCCGAGCTTGAGGCCGGCCGCGCCGCAGAGCACGATCGCGACCAGCTCGAGCGCGCTGTGCCCGGAGACGAACGACCAGAAGGGCGCGCCGAACCCCGCGTGCGTGAGGTGTCCCGCGACCGCCCCGATCTGCACGCCGTTCGACACCAGGTAGAACAGCGTGCCGAGGCCGAACGCGAGCCCGGTCGCGAAGCACTGGAAGCCGATCTTGACGTTGTTCCAGATGTAGAACGCGAACATCATCACGTTCGTGTCGGCCGCGCGCATGCCGAGCCGCGGATTGGCGGGGTCGTACATCTCCTCGATTTGCGCGAGGCGCGCGGCGCGAGCAGGTAGTGGACGAAATCGGGGTGGTGCTGCAGCGCCGCGGCGATCGCCAGCACGGGCCCGAGAAACGCGGCCGCCGCGATCGCGACCAGGCGCCATTCGGCGCGCACCCGGCGCGGAAAGTCGGCGAGGAAGAACTGCGCGACCTGGCCGCGGCGCTGGCTGCGCGCGCCGTAGAGCACGTGGTGTCCGCGCAGCGCGAGCTCGTTCAGGCGGTCCACCAGGTCGGGGCTGTACGCGCGATCGCGCGCGAGCGCGAGATGGTGGCAGAGTTGGCGGTAGGCGCGCGGCACCTCGGCGTCGGCAAGCCCGGGGGGCGCCGCGGGCTCAACGCGCCGTGAACCGGCGCGCTTCGGCTTTTGCCGGTCGTCGAGCCAGCGCTCGAACCGCGACCAGGCCTCGAAGTAGCTCGCCTCGAACGCCGCCTGCCTCATCGGCGCCCGACCAGGAAGTTGGCGATCCGGACCAGGCGCTCGGCCGCGCCCGCGCCGGGGCCGACGAGCGGCCGCGTGAGCGCGGCGAGCTCCTCGGCGCGCGCCGCGGTGAGGCCGGGCACGCGCTCGGCGAAGTCGAGGATCGCCCGCTGCTCCGGTACCGAGAGCGGCTGTGCCGGCGCGAGCGGCGCGGCGGGCGGGATCATGAAACCGCGCGGGGCCGCATCGCGATAGGCCACCAGCGTGTTCGCGGCGAGGTCGCCGAGCCGCTTGAAGTCGCGGTTTACGAGCATCGCCGCGAGGCCGAAGCCGTAGCCGAACGGCAGGAAGTCGACCGCGCGCAGCAGGTTGCGCGCGAGCGCTGCCGGCCAGCGCACCGGTGTGCCGTCGTCGTTCAGCACCGCGATGCCGAGCGAGCGCTTGCCCGGCGTCTGCCCGTGCCAGTAGGCCTCGCACCACGCCGGGAACAGCCACTCGAGGAAGAACCACGCGAGCAGGACGCCGGCCCAGCCGACGCGGCCGAGCGGCGCGAGCACGATCATCAGGACGACGAGCAGCGCGGCGCGGATGAAGAAATCGAGCAGCCACGCCAGCGCGCGCGGCACCGGGCCGGCGAGGCGCAGCGTGAGCTCGATGCCCTCGGGGGTCGCGATGCGGCGCGCGGTGTCGGAGCAACGGATGACGGCGCAGCGACGCGCGCCGGCGCGCGCCGGCGCGAGGCGAGCGCCTACCTCAGAAAGAAAATGTCGCGGTAGGCGGCGTAGACCGAGCCGATCAGCACCGGCGCGAGCACCAGCCAGCCGAGACCGAACGGAATCGAGGCGACGATGGCGAGCACGACCATGATGACACCGTACACGATGAACGTCACGATGTTCTTCAGGCAGGCGAAGAAGCTCGCCTTCAGCGCGGCGACGACGTCCATCTCCTGCAGCGTGACCAGCGCCGGCGCGAACCACATCGCCATGTAGATCGGCAGCGCGAGCGCAAGGCCGATCAGCACCGCGAGCAGCATCGTCAGTACGCTCCCGCCGCCCGGCTCGCCCCCGGCGGCGGCGATCGCGAACACGCTGCCGCCCACCATGACGAAGATCACCGCGAGCACGATCACGAAGGCCACCAGGCTGAACACGCCGATCAGCACGAGCTTGCCGGCGTTCTCGCGGAACCCGGCGAACAGGTGCCCGACCTCGAGCGGCTCGTTCTGCTCGAGCGCGCGGCAGCCGATCATCAGCCCGCCGACGAACACCGGGCCGAGCAGCGTCATGGCGATCGGACCGACGACCGGGATGATCTGGATCAGGATGCCGAGCACGAAGAAGATCACGACGATCAGGATCCAGATGCCGGGGTTTTGCTTGAAGAGACTCCAGCCGCCGGTGATCCAACTCCACCCGTTGCCGGCGGGCTGCGCCTGCCCCTCCGGGACGAACTCGCCCTCGAGCTGCGCGCCCGGCGCGTCCGCGACGGGTGCCCTGGGTGCTGCGTACGGATCGGTTGCCATGATCTCCTCCCGTTTGTCTTCTTCCGCGGCGGCGGGCGCCCGGGCGGGCGCCAGGCCGGCGCCGGCGCGGTTGCGACGTAGGGTAGTGGACGCGTGCGCCGGGAGCAAGCGCGTCGCGGCGGCAAAAGCGCAGCGTTCCGCACATGGCGTAAACGGCCCCCGCCGCGCCGGTCCGCCCGCGTCCGCTTCGTGGTAAAACCGCGGCTTACCGACCGCGCCGGCGCACGCCGGCCGCACGTGCGACATGAAACCTCGCAGCTCCGGGCGCCTCCTGCTCATTGCGGCACTGCTAGCGGCCGCGTGCGCCGTCCGCGCGCAGTCGATCCCGGCCATCGTCAGCGCCGCCGAGGCGGGCGACGCCACGCGCGTCGAGGCGCTGTTGCGCTCCGGCGCGAGCCCGGCCTCGCGCGCCCCGGACGGCGACACCGTGTTGCACGTGGCCGCCGGCCGTCGCCATGCGAACGTCGCGAAGCTCCTGCTCGAGCGCAACGCCGACGCGAACGCCCGCGGGCGCAAGGGCGACGCGCCGCTGCACCAGGCCGCCGCGGCGGGCGACGCGAACATGGCGGCATTGCTGCTCGCGCGCGGCGCGGCGGTCGACGCGCGCAACGCGCAAGCCGAGACGCCGCCTCTACGTCGCCGCCGAGCGCGGCCATGCCGCGATGGTGCGCGCGCTGCTCGGCCGCGGCGCGGACCCGAACGCGCGCACCGCGAACGGCGAGGTGCCGCTGCACGCGGCGGCGATGGCCGGCAACAGCGCGACCGTCGAAGCGCTGATCGCGCGTCGCGCGGCCCCCGAGGCCACGAACCGCGACGGCGAGGCGCCGCTCTTCTGGGCAGCGGCGACCGGTGTGCTCGAGACCACGCGCCGCCTGCTCGACAGCGGAGCCGACCCGAATGCGCGCGACCGCCGCGGCAATACTGCGCTGCACGGCGCGGCGGACGGCGGCTACGGCGAGGTGGTGGAGCTGCTGCTCGCGCGCGGCGCGAGCGCCGGGGCGCGCAACGCCGACGGCAAGACGCCGGGCGACGTGGCACGCGCCCGCGGCTATGAATCGGTCGCGAAGCTGCTCGCGCAGCGCTGACGCGAGCGCGGCCGGCGAGGCGCAAACGGCGATCGTCGCCTGCCCTGACTGGATCGTCGATGGCAGTCTGCCCCGCAGAATGATCTGCGTGGATTGAGTCGAACCAGTCGCAGTGACACCGAGCACGCGCAGAAGCCCCCGTGAGCTCCTTGTCTGCGCGGCAAGCCTTGCTCAGTCCTCGACGATAGGCTGGAAGCGGCCGAGTTCCGGGTCGACCACGTACTCGGTGTCGTTGATCTCGAGGCGCCGCGGCCACTCGCCGAAGAAGCGGCGCAGCGTCTTCACTACGTCCTCGATGCTGCCGGTCTCGAACTCGCCGCACAGCGCGGCGAGCTGGATGAGCTCGTAGTAGTCGAGCGTGTAGCGCGTGGGCGCCTGCAGCGCGAACGGCTTGGACGAGTCGAAGTCCGGGTTGAGCGCGAAGAAGCGCTCGGCGAGCCGCTGCGCGTAGGCCGGATCGCTCACCCACCCGCGGTCGGCGGCCGGTGCCGCGAGGCGCTCGAACGCGTCGGCACTGATCAGGAAGCGCACCTTCATGATGGTCGGGTGGCCCCGGCTCCGTTGGCGGCGAGAAGTCTCCCCGCCCGCATTGTGCCGGGGTTGGGACGGTCGCGCCAACCGGCGGCCGGCCGCCGGTGTGCGCTCTTCCCGCCCCGGCGGCGGCCGACGGCGCCGCGACGTGGCAGAATTTCGCGTATGAGCGCAACCACCATCGTCTCGGTCGAGCAGTTGCGCTCGCGCGTCGGCAGCGAGATCGCGCTGAGCGAGTGGATCGAGGTGACGCAGGCGCGCATCGACCAGTTCGCCGATGCGACCGGCGACCGGCAGTGGATCCACGTCGACCCGGAGCGCGCCGCGCGCGAGTCGCCCTACGGGCGCACCGTGGCGCACGGCTTCCTGACGCTCTCGCTCCTGGCGCTCCTGTACCAGGAGACCATCACGGTCACCGGTCTGCGGATCGGCATCAACTACGGTTTCAACCGCGTGCGCTTCACCGGGCCGGTGCCCTCGGGCGCGCGCATCCGCGCGCGCTTCCGGCTCGCTGCGCTGGAGGACATCCCGAACGGCGTGCAGATGACCTGGGACGTCAAGGTCGAGTGCGAGGGCGCCGAGCGGCCGGTGCTGGTGGCCGAATGGCTCAACCGGCGTCAGAACTAGCCCGCCCGGCGCCGCGAAACCGCGCCGCATCGGCGCGCTATACTGCGTCGCCATGTCCGAGCTGGTCGCCGCGCTCGCGATCGCCACGATCGGCTGGCTGTGGTACGACTCGATGCGCGCGCGCGAGCGCGCGCTCGACGCGGGCCGGCAGGCGTGCGAGCGCGAGGGGTTGCAGTTCCTGGACGAGACGGTGCAGATCGTGAAGGTGCGTCCGGCGCGTAACGGCGAAGGCCGGCTGGTGCTGCGGCGGTTCTACCGCTTCGAGTTCAGCGACGACGGCATGCGACGCCGGGACGGAACGATCGTGATCATCGGGGCGGAGCTCGAGTCGCTCGAGCTCTCGCCGTTCCTGGCGCAGTAGGACCTTTCTCAAGCTGTGCATGTGGCCGCGGCAGACGGGATACACGAGGGCCGGGTGGGAATGGGGAAGGGACCCGCCCCTTCCCGCGGGCGTCTTGTCCGCAGGATCCCGGTTCAGGAAGAAGCGCGGCCACCATATTGAGACACCTCCTAGGCGGGTAGAGCGGGCTTCATGGGGACGACAAAGTGGGTCGAGGGTACCGTGGTCGACCAGATCCGGTGGACCGACAGGCTGTTCTCGCTCCGCGTCGAGGCGGATCTCGGCGCGTTCGAGGCGGGTCAGCACGCCACGCTCGCGCTGCCGGTCAACGGCGAGCTGGTGACTCGGCCGTATTCCTTCGTGAATGCGCCGAAGGAGCGCCCGTGCGAGTTCCACTACGTGGTCGTCCCCGAGGGCCCGTTCAGCGCCCGGCTCGCGCGGCTCGAGTCACGGGACGTGGTGTTCCTGGCGCCGGCGCCCTCGGGCCTGTTCGTCCTGTCGAGCATCCCCGACGCCGAGATCCTCTGGCTGCTCGCCACCGGGACGGGCATCGGCCCGTACCTCTCCATGCTCAAGACCGACGCGCCGTGGCGGCGGTTCGGGCAGGTGGTGCTGGTGCACTCGGTGCGCCACGCCGACGAACTCGCCTATCGCGACGCGATCGCGGCGATCGCCCGTCGCTACCCGTCGCAGCTGCGGGTGATCACGCTCACGAGCCGCGAGGAGGCCGCGGGATCGCTGCCCGGGCGCATCGCCGAGACGATCGAGGACCGGCGCCTGGAGAAGGCGGTGCGCCTTGAGCTCTCGCCCAAGACGTCGCAGGTGATGATCTGCGGCAGCCCGAAGGCGATCGGCGACATCACCGAGGCGCTGCGCCCGCGCGGCATGCGCCGCCACCGCCGCCGCGAGCCGGGCCACATCAGCTTGGAGAACTACTGGTGAGCACGCCGGCGCGCCGGGCGTCGTTCGCCGCGCGTGCGTTCGCGGTCGTCGCAGTCGTCGCGCTCGCCGGCTGCGGCAGCGTCGTGCGCATCGCCTACAACAACGGCGATTTCGCGCTGCGCATGGTCGCGGACGATTACCTCGACCTGCGGGCCGAACAGGCCCGGCTGCTCGATGCGAGCCTCGCGCGGCTGCACGCGTGGCACCGCCGCGAAGAGCTGCCGCGCTACGCCGCCGCGCTCGAGGACGCCGCCGAGCGCGTCGCGCGCGGCGTAACCGCCGAGGACATCGTCTGGGCGACCGACACCGTGCGCGCGCGCTACCGTGCGCTCGTCGCGCGTGCGATCGACGAGTCGCTGCCGCTCGCCGCCGCGCTCACGCCTGACAATCTCTCCGCGCTCGAACGCAAGCTCGCGTCCGGCAACCGCAAGTACGCCGCCGAGTACCTCTCGGCCGACGCCGCCGCGGCCCAGCGGGCCCGCGCCGACGCGATCGCCGGACGCGTCGAGGAATGGCTCGGGCAGGTCTCCGCCGAGCAGCGGCGGCTGATCGCGGCCTACGTCCAGGCGCAGCCGCAGCACCTCGCGCTGCGATTCGAGGACCGCAAGGCGCGCCAGCGCGAGTTCGTCCGGACGCTCGGCGAGCGCGCCCTTCCGGCGCGGCAGCGTGATCGGCTGCGCGCGCTCTTCCTCGACTACGAATCCGGCCGCACTGCGGCGTACGCTCGCTCATCGGCTGAATGGCAGCGGCGCCTCGCCGACCTGGTCCTCGACATCGCCGCGAGCGCCACGCGCGAGCAGCGCGATCACGCCGCCGACCGGCTGCGGCGCTACGCCGTGGACTTCCGCCTGCTGGCGGCGGAAAAGGCGGTGGACAGTGGACAGTGGGCGGCGGGCAGTGACGAGCAGGCACTTGCCGCGCCGGTGTGCGCGGCCAGGTGTTAGGCCGCCTGCCGCGCACCCGGCCGCACCTGGTCCCGGCGGGCGCCGCACGCGTCCGCCGTTTGCAATAGACTGCCGCCTGCTACCCGCTCGCGGAGGTCGGTCATGGCGCTCTTGTGGACCATCGTCGTCGGATTCGTCGTCGGGCTGATCGCGCGCACGATCATGCCCGGCCGCCAGGTGATGGGTATCATCATGACGACGCTGCTCGGCATCGGTGGAGCGGTGGTCGCGGGCTTCGCCGGGCAGTTCCTCGGCATCTACCAAATGGGCGAGCCGGCCGGCTTCGTCGGCGCGGTCGTCGGCGCGTTCGTGCTGCTGTACGTGTACGACCGCCTGCGGCGCTGATCGGCGCGCGATCGCCCGGAGGACCCGGGCGCGCAATCTCTTATAATCCCGCTTTTCGGATGCGCCGCATCGGGGCGCGCCTCTCGCACACCGAGCTCCAGTGATCGTCGCCAAGAAGAACGTCGCCGTTCTCGCCGCCTGCCAGGCGCTCCTCTTCACCAACAACGCCACGCTGATCGCCCTGAACGGGCTGGTCGGCTTCGCGCTCGCCGCCGACAAGCGGCTCGCAACACTCCCGGTCACCGGCTGGGTCGTCGGCGCGGCGCTCACCACCTACTTCGCCTCGCTGCTGATGCGGCGCATCGGTCGGCGCGCGGGATTCACCGTCGGCGCGTCGGTCGGCATCGTCGGCGCGCTCGTCTGCTCCTGGGCGATCTACGCCGGGGACTTCTGGCTGTTCTGCTTCGGCACGGTCGTCTTCGGCGCCTACAACGCTTTCGGCCAGTACTACCGGTTCGCCGCGGCCGACGCCGCGCCGGTCGACTTTCGCAGCAAGGCGATCTCGCTCGTGATCGCCGGCGGGCTGGTCGGCGGCCTGGTCGGCCCGACCCTGAGCCGGTGGACGCGCGGCCTGCTGCCGACCGACTTCCTCGGCGCGTTCCTCGCGCTGATCGCGATGCTCGTGCTCGTCATCCTCGTGCTGCGGCTGCTCCACATCCCGCCGCCGCACCCGGACGAGGCGAAGGAGGGCGGGCGGCCGCTCGCCGAGATCGTGCGGCAGCCGGCCTACATCGTTGCCGTGATCGGCGCGGGCCTCGGCTACGGCATCATGAACCTGCTGATGACCGCGACGCCCCCTCGCGATGGGCGTGTGCGGGCATCCCTACAGCGCGACCGCCACCGTAATTTCGTGGCACGTCGTCGCGATGTTCGCGCCGTCGTTCGTCACCGGCGACCTGATCCGGCGCTTCGGCGTGCTGAACGTCATGATGGCCGGCGTCGCGCTCAACTTCGCGTGCGTCGCGATCGCGCTCGCCGGCGTGGAGGTGGCGAACTTCTGGTTCGCGCTGGTGCTGCTCGGCGTCGGCTGGAACTTCCTCTTCGTCGGCGCGACGACGCTGATCACCGAGACCTACCGGCCCGAGGAGCGCGCCAAGGCGCAGGGGGCGAACGATCTCGCGATCTTCCTGATCATGGCGGTGTCCTCGTTCGCCTCCGGCGTCGTGCTGGAGGCGCGCGGCTGGGAGATGCTGAACTACCTCGCGCTTCCCTTCGTCGCGGTCGTCGGGATCGCAGTCGCCTGGATGATGCTGCGCCGCCGGCGCGTGCCGGCGGCCGCATAGTGCGGCCGCGCGCGGCGGCCGGTGCGCGCCGGTGAGGGGCTCGTGATGGCGGTTCCGGGGGCGCGAAGAAGCTCGATGCGCAGGCCGCCGCGGTGCTCGAGCGCGCGGCGCGCGCGAATCTCCCGCCGTACGCGGCGCTCGGCGCCGAGGCCGCGCGCGCACTCTACCGCGAGACCCGCGCGAAACTCGCGTCGGCGCCGCCAGAGGTGGAGCGCGTCGAGGACCTGCAGACCGACGGCGCGGCCGGCGCAATCCCGGTGCGCCACTATCGCGCGCTCGGTGCCGCGCCGGAGGAGCGCCTACCGGCGCTCGTCTACTTCCACGGCGGCGGCTGGACCATCGGCGACCTCGACACGCACGACGTCGTATGCCGCGAGCTCGCGAACCTCGCGCGCTGCGCGGTCGTCTCGGTCGACTACCGCCTCGCGCCCGAGCACCGGTTTCCGGCCGCAGTCGAGGACGCGCTCGCCGCCACGCGCTGGGTGGCGCGCATGGCCGGCCCGCTCGCGATCGACGCGACGCGCCTCGCGGTCGGCGGCGACAGCGCCGGCGGAAATCTCGCCGCGGTGGTCGCGATCGCGCTGCGCGACGCGGGCGACCCGCCGCTCGCGGCGCAGGTGCTGATCTACCCGGCGACCGACCTCGCGGCCGACGCGCCGTCGCATTTCGAGTTTGCCGAGGGCTACCTGCTCACGCGCGAGGCGGTGATGTGGTTCACCGGCAACTATCTGCGCGATCCGGCGGACGCCGCCGACTGGCGCGCCTCGCCGCTCAGGGCGCGCGACCTCTCGCGCCTGCCGCCGGCCTACGTCGTCACCGCCGGATTCGACCCGTTGCGCGACGAGGGGCGGGCCTACGCCGACCGGCTGAGCGCAGCCGGCGTCCCCGCCACCTACGAGTGCTTCGAGGGCATGATCCACGGGTTCGTCACCATGGGCGGCGTGATCGCCGCCGCCCACCACGCGCTCTACCGCGTGGCGACCGGACTGCGGCAGGCGTTCCGCGGGTAGGAAGCAGGCAGTGCTCGTCCAGGCGCTGACTTACATCGGCCGCCACGGTGCGCTGTTTCTCGCGTTCGGCGTGCTGCTCGGGCTCGCGCTGCCGGGCCTTGCGGCGACCATTCGCCCGCTGCTACTGCCGGCGCTGCTCGTCCCGCTCACGATCGCGCTGCTGCGGCTGGACTGGCGCCTGCTCGGCGACGCGGTGCGCCGTCCGGTGCTGATCGCCGCGGTCACCGCCTGGGTGCTCGTGGCAACCCCGCTCCTCATGTCACTCGCGCTGCGGCAGACGCCGCTCCCGCCGGCGCTCGTCAACGCGATCATCCTGATGGCCGCCAGCGCCCCGGTCACGATGTGCGCCACGATCAGCCTCATCCTGCGGCTCGACACCGCGCTCGCGGTGGTGGCGATCGTCGGCGCAACGGCGCTGATGCCGTTCACGCTGCCGGCGATCGCGCTGCCGCTGCTCGGCCTCGCACTCGACATCGAACTCGGCGCATTCGTCCTGCGCTTCGTGCTGATGGTCGGCACCGCGTTCGGCATCGCGCTGGCCGTGCGCCGTCTCGCCGGCCCGGATCGGCTCGCGCCGCATGCGCACGCGCTCGACGCGACGGCGGTGATCAGCCTGCTCGTCTTCGCGGTGGCGATCATGGACGGCGTCACTGCGGCCGCGATCGCGCGCCCCGGCTATGTGATCGGGACGGTGGCCGCCGCGTTCGCCGCCAACCTCGCGCTGCAGCTCGCCGGCACGCTCGCATTTGTGGGCCTCGGCGCGCGGCGCGCGCTGACGGTCGGCCTGCTGAGCGGCAATTGCAACATGGGCATCATCCTGGTCGCGCTCGCCGACAAGGCCGATTTCGACACGATCATGTTCTTTGCGCTCGGCCAGATCCCGATGTACATGCTGCCGGCGCTCCTGCGCCCGCTCTACGCCCGCCTGCTCGCCGGGCGGCCGTAGCCCGCGCTCCCGGCCGGCGGCGTAGAATCCAGGCCAGGAGACCTCGCGAGGCGCCGTGATGAACGCTCCTGCACCCGCCGGCCGCACGGTCGCCCGGCTCGCCTGCCCGCACGACTGCCCGGACACCTGCGCGCTCGAGGTGACGGTGCAGAACGGCGTCGCCGTCGAGATCCGCGGCGGCGACATGCCGTTCACCCACGGCGTGCTGTGCACCAAGGTCGCGAAGTATCTCGAACGCACCTACTCGTCCGAGCGCGTGCTGCACCCGCTCAAGCGCGTGGGCCGCAAGGGCGCCGGTCGCTTCGAGCGCATCTCCTGGGACGAGGCGCTCGACACGATCGCGGGGAGGTTCAAGGCGATCGCGGCCGAGGACCCGCAGCAGATTCTGCCGACGAGCTACGCCGGCACGATGGGGCTGGTGAACTTCGCCGGCATGGACCGGCGCTTCTTCAACCGGCTCGGGGCGACCCTGCTCGAGCGCACGCTGTGCTCCTCGGCCGGCAAGGCCGGCGTCAAGTTCACGCTCGGCAGCTCGGTCGGGACGAACGTGGAGCACGCCGTCGAAGCGAAGCTGATTCTGATCTGGGGCTCGAACCCGATCGTGTCGAATCTGCACTTCTGGACCCGCTGCCAGGAGGCGAAGCGCCGCGGCGCAAAGCTCGTGGTCATCGATCCGCGCCGCAACGAGACCGCCGAGAAGTGCCACCAGCACATCGCGCTCCTGCCCGGGACCGACGGCGCACTCGCGCTGGCGATGATGCACGTGATCATCGGTGAGGAGCTGTACGACCGCGACTACGTCGCGCGCCACACGCTCGGCTTCGACCGGCTCGCCGAGCGCGTGGAGGCGTGGACGCCGGAGCGCGCCGCCGCGGTCTGCGGCGTCACGGCGCACGAGGTCGTCGCGCTCGCGCGCGAGTACGCGGCGGCGAAGCCGGCGCTCGTCCGCCTGAACTACGGCGTGCAACGCTGCCACGGCGGCGGCGCCGCCGTGCGCGCGATCACCTGCCTGCCAGCGCTGGTGGGCGCGTGGCGTCATCGCGCAGGCGGCGCGCTGCTCTCCACCGCCGGCTTCTACGGCCTGAACCACCGGGCGCTCGAGCGCCCCGACCTCGTGCGCGGCAAGCCACGCACGCTCAACCAGGCGGCGCTGGGCGATGCACTCACCTCGGCGCGGCCGCCGGTGAAGGCGATCTACGTCTACAACAACAACCCGGTCGCGGTGTGCCCAGACTCGCGCAAGGTGGTCGCCGGCTTCTCGCGCGAGGACCTCTTCTGCGTCGTGCACGACCTCTTTCTCACCGACACCGCCGACTACGCCGACATCGTGCTGCCGGCCACGTCGCAGCTCGAGCACCACGACATCCACCAGTCCTACGGCCACCTCTACGTGCTCGCGAGCCAGCCCGCGATCCCGCCGGTGGGCGAGGCGAAGCCGAACGCGCAGGTCTTTCGCCTCCTCGCCAAGCGCATGGGCTTCACCGACGCCTGCTTCGACGATTCCGACGAGGACCTCTGCCGCCAGGCGCTCGAGTCGCGCAACCCGGCGCTCGCGGGCATCACCTGGGACGCCCTCAAGGGGCGCGGCTGGATGCGCCTCGCCGTGCCGGACGCGCCGTTCGCGGACGGCGGCTTCCCGACGCCCTCGGGCAAGTGCGAGTTCTACAGCGCGTCCGCCGAGGAGCAGGGCCTCGACCCGCTGCCGGCCTACGTGCCGCCGCACGAGGGGCCGACGAGCAGCCCGGAGCGCGCGAAGCGCTACCCGCTCGCGTTCATCTCGCCGCCGAGCCGTCACTTCCTGAACAGCTCGTTCGCCAACCTGGACTTCGCGCGCCAGGAGGCACGCGCGCCGTCGCTCGAGATGCATCCCGACGACGCCCTCCCGCGCGGCATCCGGGGCGGGCAGCGCGTGCGGATCTTCAACGATCGCGGCGAGTTCACCGCGATCGCGCGCTTCGACGGCCGTGCGCGCCCCGGGGTAGTCAACGCGCCCTCGGTCTGGTGGAAGAAGCTCTCGCCCGACGGGCGCAACGCGAACGAGGTGACCTCGCAGGCGTTCGCCGACCTCGGCGGTTCGGCGACCTTCTACGACTGCCTGGTGGAGGTCGCGGCGGCCTGAGCCGGCGCGGTAGGGAGCGCGCGGCGCGCCGCAGCCCGACCCACATGACGAGCACGTGGCCCGGCGGGACGAACGGCGGGACATTTCCCATGCGGTAGTCGTAGAGCCCCCATCCGAGCGACGGGAAGAGCTCGCCCGCGGTAACGAGCGCGAGGCGTGCGACGAGGCGCGCCCGTAGCGACGCCTCGGCGCGCGCGATCAAGCCGAGCGCGAACGCCCAGCCGGGCGCGCTCACGGCGAGCCGGCCGGCGATGCCGCCGAGCACGTCGAGCGGGATTGCGAACGCGATCAGCAGCGGCGGGCCTGCAAGCGTCGCTGCGCGAAGAGTTGCGGCGGCGCGCAGGGACGGCGGCAGCAGGGGACCGGGCGCGATGGGTTCGGCAAGGCGACCGGGAGTCTACTCTTGCGGTCGTGCCGGAGTAGCGCCCGCCGGCACGGCATCGGGTAAGCTCCGGGTAGCCGCGATCCCGCTGCCGCTGCCGACGGAAGTCTGAATACGATGGAGCCCGCCACGGTCCCGGCACAGGTAGCGGCCGACGTGGTCGCAACGCCGATGCGGACCGCAAGCAAGCGGCCGCGCGACCTGCGCCTTGACTTCTTTCGCGGGCTCGCGCTCTGGTTCATCTTCCTCGACCACGTGCCCGACAACGTCGTGAGCTGGTTGACTGTCCGCAACTACGGCTTCAGCGACGCGACCGAGATTTTCGTTTTCATCTCCGGGTACGCGGCGGTGATCGCCTACGGCGGTGTGCTCGCCGAGCGCGGCACGGTGGTCGCAGTGGCCCGCGTGGTGCGGCGGGTGTGGCAGCTCTACGTGGCCCACCTGCTGCTCTTTCTCGCATTCACCGTGCAGATCGCGTGGGTGTCGCTGCGCACCGGCCGGCAGGCCTACCTCGAGAGCATGAACCTGCTCGGACTGGTCGACGATCCTGCGCGTACGCTGATCGAGACGGCGCTACTCAAGTTCCGGCCGGTCAACCTCGACGTGCTGCCGCTCTATATCGTCGTTCTGGCGAGCTTCGCGGCCGCACTGCCGCTCGTGCGGCGCTGGCCGTGGCGCGTGCTCGCCGTCTCCGCGCTGCTGTACTACCTCGCTCGGCGCCTCGGCTGGAATTTTCCGGGCTACCCCGAGGGCAAGAACTGGTACTTCGACCCGTTCACCTGGCAGCTCGTCTTCTACATCGGCGCCGCGTTCGCGGTCGACGGGCGCATGGGCGAGCGGCTACGGCCCTGCGCGAAGTTCCTCGCGCCGGCGGCGATCGCCTACCTCCTGTTCGCGCTGCTCGTGGCGCTCTCGTGGGAGTTCCGCGCGCTCGCGTTCGTCGTCCCGGACTGGCTCGGCCGGCTCATCTATCCGATCGACAAGACCACCCTCGATCCGCTGCGGCTGGCGCACTTCCTCGCGCTCGCCTACGTGGTGCAGCTCGCGGTCCCGGCCGACGCGCGCTTCCTAAGCTGGCGCATCGTGCGCCCGCTGCGGCGGTGCGGCGAGCATTCGCTGCTCGTGTTCTGCATCGGGACGTTTTTGTCCTTCACCGCGCACGTGGTGCTTAGCGAAGTCGGCGGCTCGGTATCGGCGCAGGTCGCGGTGAGTGCGATCGGCATAGCGCTGCTGGCGGCGACCGCGGGCATCGCAGGGTGGCACAAGAAGCTGCAGCGGACCTGACCGGAGGGAGGCATGAAGGGGATCGAGCTCGCGGAGTCATGGCGTCCGGCCGCGTCGCGAGCCGGGCGCATTGCAGCGGCGGCGCTTGCCGTGGCGCTGCTCGCGCCGGGTCTCGGCCAGGCGGCCGAGTGCGTCGCCCGCCCCGAGCTGCTCGATCTCGGTACAGTCTTGCCGAAAACACGCGCCGCGATCGAGCTGACGAAGGAGGTCGATATCGTCGCCCTCGGCTCGTCGTCGACCGAGGGCTACGGTGCCTCGACCCGGCTTCGCACCTACCCGGCCGAGCTGCTGCGTGCGCTGTCGCTGCTGTTCCCCGGCGCGCGGGTGAACGTGCTCAACAAGGGCATCGGCGGACAGCAGGTGGACGCGATGCTCGAGCGGCTCGATCGCGACGTCTTTCCCGAGACGCCGGACCTGGTCATCTGGCAGCTCGGCACGAACGCGGCGCTGCGCCGCTACAACATCGACAGCTTCCGGCGCCTGGTGGCCGAGGGTGTCGACCGGATGAGGTCGCGCGGCATCGAGGTGATACTGATGACGCCGCAGTACGCCCCAGCCGTGCTCGCTTTGCCGAACGAGGAAGAGTATCTCGACGCGATCGCGACGGTCGCGCGCGAGAGGGGAGTCGGCCTGTTCGACCGGTTCGGCATCATGAAGGAGTGGTTCGACAGGGAGCAGATGGCTTATGCCGAATTCCTGGTCCGCGACGGGCTGCACCTGAACGACTTCGGGTACCAGTGCATCGGCCGGCTGATGGCGCAGGCGATCGAGCAGGCGATCGAGCAGGCGGTGCGCAGATGAGTGCGCCGCGGCGCCGGCGAGGATCGCCGCTATCTCTCGCCGGCGGCGAGCGTCAGGAGGCCGAGCAGGGCGAAAAGTCCCGCCGCGATGCAGCGCATGAGGCGCATGTCGAGACGATGCGCGAGCGCCTCGCCGAGCCACACCGCCGGGACGTTCGCGATCATCATACCGAGGGTCGTTCCGGCCACCACCGTGAGCAGGGCCTCGTAGCGCACCGCGAGCGCGACGGTGGCGAGCTGCGTCTTGTCGCCCATCTCGACGAGGAAGAACGCGACCAGCGTCGTGAGAAAGACGCCGGTGCCGCGCAGGGCGGGGCGCTCGCCGAGCTCGTCCGGGCGCAGCACCCACGCCGCGAACGCGAAGAACGCGAGCGACACCGTCCAGCGCTGCGCCTGAGGGTCGAGGAAGTGCGCGACCCAAACGCCGACGTAGCCCGCCAGCGCGTGGTTGGCCGCCGTCGCGGCAAGGACGCCGAGCGCGATGGTGCACTTGCGCCTGAGTCGAGCAGCGAGTACGAACGAAAGGAGCTGGGTCTTGTCGCCCATCTCGGCCAGCGCGACCACTGCGGTGGAGATGTAGAAGGCTTCCAATGCGATGTACGGCCGGCGCTTGCGGGCGGCGTTGCGCGCTCTGCTCCCCGCCGCGCTCGCTGGCGGATCGCGCGCGCGAGGCGCCCGCTACACTGCGACGATCTCCCGGAAAGTCAGCACCTGCGCGACGAGATCTGCCCGGCAGGCGAGCGCGCGCGACCAAGGCGACCGCGGCTTCGGGCGCGCCGGGTAGCGCACCGCGTCCGCGGGACCCCAGACGGCGAACCGGCCGAGGATGTACGTAATCCGGATCACGGCGCTGAGCGCCACGATCCGCCCCAGGGATTTCCGCTCCGTCTGAATAGGCGCCCCCGTTCCGGCCGACTGCGCTGCGGTCGATCCTAAGGCGGGCGCGAAGCGCCGGACGGGGGTTGACCGGGCGCCGCGCGCTCTCGGCGTACATGGGGCTCTGCGGCCGCATTCCCAGCACCTCGACAGCGCGCCGCATCACCCCGTCACCCTCAGCCATTCCCGATCACCTTGCCCCGCATCGCCTTGATGCGGCTGCGCCGCGCCTTGCCTTCCAGGCGGCGCTCGCGCGAGGCGCGCGTCGGGCGGGTGGCTCTGCGCTTCTTCGGCACGGCCGCGGCGCTGCGCACGAGCGCACGCAGGCGTGCGAGCGCGTCCTCGACGTTCTTCTCGCGCGTGCGGAACTGCTGCGCCTTGATCACCACCACACCCGCGCGCGTGATGCGCTGATCGGCGCGCGCGAGCAGGCGCGCCTTCAGCTCGTCCGGCAGCGACGACGTGCGGATGTCGAAGCGCAGGTGCACGGCGGAGGAGACCTTGTTGACGTTCTGGCCGCCGGCACCCTGCGCTCGCACGGCGGTGAGCTCGATCTCGCTCCGCGGGATGGCGATCACGCCCGAGATCGCGAGTGGCGCGTCGGCTGAGTCGGCCACGGCGCTAGTTCCCCGCCCCGCCGATCGCGGCGAGCGCCGCCGCGGGACGCGCGCTCCCGCCCGGCACCAAGCGCGGAAGGAACGCGGACGAGAGGAGCGCGTTCCACCGGTTCGAGGGGGTCGGGCGCGATACGACGAGCGCCATGTCCTGCCCGGGAACGGCGATGATGACGAGCGAGGCGGCGGGAAAGAGCAGCAGCTGCAAATCGCCCATGATCGGCAGAATGCCGCAATCCGGCGGCGCAGTCACGTCCCGGCCGCGGTGGCCGGCGCGTGCGTTACACGTGCCCCCACTCGGCGTAGGTCTCCTGGTTGTAGAAGCTCAGCGGCCCGCGCGGCGGCTTGGCGTGGTCGAACTGGTTCACCGCGTCGCGCAGCGGCTCCGCGCGGAACGGAATGTGGATCACCCGCGCGGTCAACTCTCGGATACGCTTGGCGAGCGCGGCCGGCCACAGCGGCTCGAGCGAGGCCGGGTCGAGGATGTGCTCGAAGCCGAGATACGCGGCGATGATCGGGATGGCGCAATCGTCAACCGCGTAGCGCACCTCGAGCGGGACCCAGTCGGTGTCCTCGCGGGTGGTCTGGCCGACGATCAGGATCATGTTGCGCGCGCCCTGCAGCCGCGCGCGCAGCAGCCGCTCGGTGCCGCTGCGCAGGCGCACGTCGCGGATCGCCGCCGCCTTCTCGTGCGCGTTGGTGAAGCTGAAGTCGTTGTCCTCGCGCACCCGCCAGAGCTTGAGCAGGTTGTGGTAGTGGATTTCCGGCTCGACCCGCTCGCGCGCCGGGTTCGCGTGGAACGCGACGTAGGTGCTGCTTCGTTCAGCCATGTCCAGTCGTGTTGTTGGAGTGCCGCAGCCGCCGTGCCCCGCGCCGGCGCGCCCGGCGGTGTCGCACACCCGCCGGCTGCGCCGGCGGATCGATTGCCGCCCATGCCATTAGCATACACGCGGGCCGGCCGGCTCAGCGCAGGAACAGGACGACGGCCGCCACGGCGATGATGCCCCCGAGCACGGTCGCGGCGAGCAGCTTGCGCTCACGCGCCTTGCTTTCCGGGGATTCGGGCGCCCACGGCGGGGCAACCGGCGTCTCGGCGTGCTGATCGTGCCCGCATGCGGGGCATCCCGGCGCCGTCGCGCCCTGCGCCTGGACAGGGCGCGATCTGCCGTGCCCGCATTTCGGACGAGGTGCGTCCGTCATGTCGGCCCCTCCGCCCCGGGATGCTCGCACCGGAGGCCGCGCCGGACGCGGTACTACGTCACTTTTCCGTCGCTTTCTGCGGGCCCTTCGCCGAGCCGCAGCGCCTGCGCCGCGCGCTCGCGCTCGAAGCGCTTGATGTCCCTCGGCTGCGGCCGCGGGCCGCCCACGCCGCCCGAGTGCACCGCACGCCGGCTGCCGGCGGCGTCGCACGCCAGGAGCTGGCGGCCATCCAGGTTCTCCTGCCGGTGGCGCTGCTGGAGACGCTGCATCACCATCACGCGCGGCAGGTTCGGGTCGCCGCGGCTCGCGCGCTCGACCTCGTGCGCCTGCTGCCACTGGCGCAGCGGCTGCTCGAAATGGGCGCTTGCGCCGCTCGATGAGCAGGCGGCCCCGTGTCCCATCGGGCGGCACCTGCGCGGCCGCTGGCACGGCGGCGAGCGCGAGGAACACAGTGCCGGGCACGGGCGCGCGGTGAATGGCGGTGCCCGGGTTCGCGCCGCGCGCGGGGGGACCTGCCGGGCGTGGGACCGCCCGTTCCGGCAAGATTCAGCGCGTGGCCGGTTTGGGGCGGGCAGCGCGCTCGGGTATCATCGGCCGCGCTGCCGGCGTCCGCTGCGGCCCCCGGGTGCGGGCAGTGGCGCCGCGAGCCCATGGAGGACCGACTTGGCCAAGAACGCCGACTACTACTTCACCGCCGTGTCGCCCTGGAGCTTTCTCGGCCACGAGCGCTTCGCCGCGCTCGCCGCGAAGCACGGCGCGGCCGTGAACGTGAAGCCGGTGGACTACGGCCGGATTTTCCCGGCATCGGGCGGGATGCCGCTGAAGCAGCGCGCGCCGCAACGGCAGGCGTACCGGCTGATCGAGCTCTGGCGCTGGCGCGAGCACCTCGGAGTGAAGATGAACCTCGAGCCGAAGCACTTTCCGGTGCCGGCCGACGGCGCCGCGTGCCTGATCATCGCGACCGACCTCGCGCACGGCACGACGGCCGCGATGGACATGGCGCTCGCGCTCTACCGCGCCTGCTGGGTCGAGGAGCGCAACGTGGCCGACGCCGAGACGTTGCGGGCGATCGCGCGCGAGCAAGGCCGCGACCCGGACAGGCTCCTCGCCGAAGCGCCGGGGAAGGCGGCGCGCGCGAAGTTCGATGCGTACACGCAGGAGGCCGTCGACCGTGGCGTGTTCGGTGCGCCCACCTACATGATCGACGGCGAGCCGTTCTGGGGCCAGGACCGGCTCGAGTTCGTCGCGAAGGCGCTGGCGGCGTGAACGAACCGGCGAAATGCGCCGGGCGCAGGGGAGGCGGGATGGCGACGAGGGATCCGTGGTGGCGCGGCCTGAGGGCCCGCGCCGCGCTCGCCGCGGCGGCGGCGCTCGCGCTCGCCGCGTGCGCGGCCGACATGCCGCGCGACACGCGGTTCCCGGACAGGGTCGTCTACAAGTGCGAGGGCGGGCGCACGTTCCAGGTCGAGCTCGCGCCTTCGGGCGAGACCGCGCTGCTGACCGTCGAGGGCCGCAGCTACCGCTTGAACAAGGTGCCGAGCGCGGCGCAGCGCAAGTACAGCGACGGGAGGAACACGCTCTGGCTCGACGGTCAGAACGCGCTGGTGGAAATGGGCTTCACCGCGTTCGCGCGTGGCTGCGCGAGCGAGACGCCGCTCGCCGACGAGGCGAGGCGCAATCGCCCGCTCTTCGGCAAGGATCCGTGGTGGCGGTAGCGCGCGCCTCGGGATGAGCTTTATTCCCGCTGCGGCGGGGATCCGAGCCGTCCTGCGAGTGCGGCGCGCGGATGCCGCCGGCGCCGAGACGACGTGACGGGGCCCTTCCGCGGCTGGGTCGTCGTCGGCGCGTCGTTCACCGCGCTCACGGTGATCTTCGGCGTCGCGTATGCCTTCGCCTCGTTCTTCGCCTCGTTCGAGCGCGAGTTCGCGGCGCTGCGCGCCGACGTCTCGCTCGTCTTCGCCATCGCCGGGTTCGTCTGGTTCAGCCTCGGCGCGGTCACCGGCACACTCGCCGACCGCGTGGGTCCGCGGCCGGTCGCGGTCGCCGGCATGCTGCTCCTCGCGCTCGGGCTCTTCGCCGCCTCCCGCGCACAGACGCTTTGGCAGGTCTACCTCACCTACGGTCTCGGCTGCGGGCTCGGCGTGGGCTTCGTCTACGTCCCGGCAATCGGCGCCGTGCAGCCGTGGTTCCGCAAGCGGCTCGGGCTCGCCGCGGGCATCGCCTCGGCCGGCATCGGCATGGGCACGCTGGTCACGCCCTACGTCGCGGTCGAGCTGATCGATGCACTCGGCTGGCGCGGCGCGTTCGGCGGCGCTCGGCGCGTTCGTGCTCATGGTCGGCGTCGCCGCCGCGGCGCTGCTGGACAACGATCCGGCGCGCCACGGGCTGCATCCGGACGGCGCCGCCGGCGAGCCGGGACGTGCGCCGCCGAAGTCGGGTCTGACGCTGCACGAGACGCTGCGCACGCGCGCGTTCTGGGTCTTCTACGGCTCGCTCACGCTGTGCACCATCGGCCAGGCGATGCCGTTCGCGCATCTCGTGCCCTACGCGCTCGATCACGGCCACGCCAAGGAGTTCGGCGCGCTGCTGATCGGTCTGGTCGGCGTCGGGAGCGTCTTCGGGCGCTTCGTGCTCGGCGGCTTCGGCGACCGTGTCGGCCGCCGCGAAATGCTCACCGGCGTGTACGGGGCGATGGCCGCGCTCTTCGTCGTGTGGGCGATGTCGGAGAGCGCGTGGCTGCTCGCGGCGTTCGCGCTGCTGTACGGCGTGAGCTACGGCGGGTTCGTCGGCACCTGCCCGCCGCTCGCCACCGATTACTTCGGGCCAAAGGCGATCTCGGGCATCGTCGGCGTGCTCTACACCGGCGCCGGCATCGGCTACCTCCTCGGGCCGCTCGCCGCCGGCGCGACCTACGATCTGCGCCAGAGCTACACCGCGCCGATCATGGGCGCGGTGGTGCTGCTCGGCGCCGCCGCAGCGCTCAGTCGCGCGCTGCCGCCGAGCGGAACGCGCGTGCAGCCGGCGGCGCGGCCCGCCTGAAACGAACGGTGCTCGGCGCGCTGTCGGGCGTCCTCCGCGAGGTCGTCTGCGCGACGCCTTCCTTGACCCGGTCCCGGCTGGCATCGACTCCTGTCGGCTCGCGGCGACCGCCGCTCGGGCCCTCTGCTTCTACCCCGGTGGATCACTCCACGCACCCGCGCTTCGCGGTGCCGGCAACGCAGCGCACTTTCGCACCCTACCCGGATCAGCCCCGCCTGCGGCGGCTCCTGTCGGCGAGCGCAATGATCATCCCGGCGCAGCCCGCAGGTGCGGCCGCGACGAGCAGCAGGATCAAGTAGCGGGTGTCCGCCGGCCAGCCGGTGACGAGCAGGCTCGCGCCGAGATAGCAAAGCACCGCCACCGGCATGGCGCGCAGGGCGGGGCCCGTCGCCGGGCTCCGGATGAGGAACCAGGGCCCGCCGACCGCCACTGCGAGCAGTAGGCCCCAGATCAAGAGCTGGAAAGCGGCGCTGGCGGGATCGGCCCGGGTCTGCATCCAGACGTCGAAGGCGAGCAGCGAGATCAGAGCGGCTGCCCAGAGCCAGCCGAGGAATGCGCCCATGCGGCCGGGCGCCTTGCTCGGCTGGATGACGGCGCTCGCGGGCGAGGTGGTGTCGTGTTCTGGGGCTGCGGCTGGAGAGGAACCGTCCATGCGCCACCCTCCGAATTGTGCGTTGCGGGCGATGCCGGCGGCGCGGGCGCCGCAGCACATCTTTGTCGTCGGCCGTGATCGGCTCTGCCAGTAAGTGTACCTGCCTTTCGATGCGGTGCAAGCACCGCATGGCGAAGCGATGCGGCCGGGTCCGCAAGACGTTCGGCGCGGCGGCGAGTCTCGCCGGGCAGAAGTCCGGTCCACCGCCGGCCGCTATCCGCGGCGGCCGACTTCCTTCAAGCGGGCGTCGCGCGCCACGCATTCGGGCAGGTTCGCAGTCCCGCCGGTCTCGGCGACGCGCTGCGCCAGCGCACGCCGGACGTGGTCGGATTCATCTTCCTCGCGGGTTCCCGCGCCGCGCCGACTCCGCGGGGAGGTGCGCGCGGGGCTGCACCCGCTCCCGGTTGACAGCAACGCGCAGCCTGCAGCGTAATACGCGGTGCGCGTGGGTCCGTCGAGCCCGCGCCACGGAGAAACCGATGCACCTGCCCTCGATCATCGTCGAGAACGCCACGCTCAGGGCGAGGCAGACGGCCATCTTCGATGACGAGGGCGCTCAAGACTGGTCGCAGTTCGCCGACCGCATTGCACGGGCGGCCGGTGCGCTTCAGGGCTACGGGCTGGCCCCGGGGATCATTTTGCGATCATCATGCGCAACGCGTTCCGGCACGCGGAGCTGCTGTGGGCGGGATACTGGAGCGGCATCGTTCCGGTGCCGATCAATTGGCGGCTGAGTCCGCGCGAAATCGCGCCGATCCTCGAGGACTGCGATGCCCGGATCATCGCCGTCACGGAGGAATTCATCCCGCTGTTCGACTCGCCGGCGCTTTCGCGCTGGCGTGACAGGCTGCTGACGGTCGAGGCCGGCGGAGCGACGCGCGGACAGTACGAAGCGTTGATCGCCTCGGCGGCGCCGGCGCCGGTCCGCCCCTCAGCGGCCGGGGATGATGCCATCCTGCTCTACACCGGTGGCACCACCGGTCGCAGCAAGGGCGTGCGGCTGACGCACGCGAACATCGTCGCCGATGCCTGGCAGAACGGCATGGCGCTCGGGATCCGCCCCGCGGACCGCTACCTGCACGTCGCGCCGATGTTCCATTCGGCCGACCTGAACGGCACCTGCTGCTTTCTGCTCGGAGGCGGCCACGCCTACCTGCCGCAGTTCACGCCGGCCGCGTTCTTCGCCGCGGTCGAGCGCCACCGCGTCACGCTCACCAACCTGGTGCCGACGATGGTGAAGATGATCGCGGAGGCGCCGGACGCCGAGCGCTTCGACCTCTCGTCGCTGCGACTGATCTACTACGGCTCGAGCCCGATGCCCTACGAATGGCTGTGCGCCGCGCGCGAGCGCTTTCCGGGCGTCGCGTGGGTGCAGGGCTATGGCCTGACGGAGACCGCGCCGATTCTCACCGTCCTGGATCACGAGGCCCATCTGCGCTGCTTCGCCTCGGGCGACGTGGCGCGGCTCGCGTCGGTCGGCACGCCGGTCGCCGGCGTGCAGATGCGCATCTTCGACGGTCAGGACCGACCGCTGCCGACCGGCGAGATCGGGGAGGTGGTGGTGCGCGGCCCAAACGTCAGTCCCGGCTACTTCAACCGCGAGGAGGAGACCGCGCGCGCCTTTCGCGGCGGCTGGTTCCACACCGGCGACGTCGGGCGCCTGGACCAGGACGGGTTCCTGACGCTCGTGGACCGCAGCAAGGATGTCATCATCACGGGCGGCGAGAACGTCTACTCGACCGAGGTCGAGGCGGTCCTCTATCGGCACCCCGACATTGCCGAGGCCGCGGTCGTGCGCGTTCCGGACGAGCGTCTCGGCGAGGCGCTGTTCGCGGTGATCGTCTGCAAGCCGGGGCGCACCCTCGAGCCCGAGGAGGTCATCGCGCACTGCCGCCAGTACATCGGCGGCTACAAGATCCCGCGCCGCATGGCGTTCGTCGAGGCGCTGCCGCGCACCGCGCTCGGCAAGATCCAGAAGAACGTGCTGCGCGAAACCTACGGCAAGCCGGCCTGACCTGGTGGTCCGGCCGGCGCGCGGGCGAGGCCGCGTGTCTTCATTGCGCCACCGGTGCGCTGCGGCGGGCGCGTTTCACCCGGAGCGCGTTTCGCCCGGAACCGGCGTTGCGGCTAGGTCGAGCCCGCACGAACGTCGCCTCCCTGCGCACGAGGCCACCCGACGAATCGGTCGGCCATCGCGACGATCTTCACTTCACGGACACAAGTGAACGTCGCGATCTTCTCGTCCGCACCGAACGAAGCCGAGATCGCGACTGCCGAGACGTGAAAGTGGCCTCGGTGCGCGGACGGCCGACGAGCGTCGCGGGGAGGGCGCCGCCGGCAAGCGAAGCGCGCCCGCGGTCACTGAACGACTCGAAACAGGGATGTCGGGTCGAGCTTCATGACTGCCTCGTAGCGGGCAACGCCCTTCGTGTCCCGGTTGATCGTCTGCATCACCGAAAGAACGGTGTGAGGCAGCTCATAGGTGAGCTTGCGACCGGACGTCCGGTGAACGAAAGTCACTCGCGCGAGCACTCCCGGGGCGGCACGTTCGGGGTCAAGGGACAGCGTTCGCTGGCCGACACTCGCAGACACGGCGATCGCGATACCGTCCAGTACGCATGGGCATGGCGTCTGCGGCCCGTCAACGTAGTGAACCGAAAGCTGACGCCGGTCGGCGCCCATGCGTTGCATCGCGTCGAGGCCGACGCGGATTCCAAGGGCAATGAGGCTCCCGAACCCCCCGTGCACACGGTCGCCCCACTCGACCCACTGCTCTGGGGTTTGTGCGCGCGCCGCGGGCGCAGTCAGGGCCAGAGCTGCCGCGAGAGCAAGGTAGGACCAGCGCTTCATCGTTCGATTCCTCTCCCAGGGTCGCCTCCAAGATCGATGCGACCACTCTGGATCGACCAGTCTTTGCCGTGATGGCGATCACCGGCTCGCGCGACCCAGGCGGCGGGTCTGAACGAGAACAATATCATCCGGACAGCCCGGTTGTCGCGAATTGCGTGCCGCGCTCTGATGGGTCCGCCCCTGCGGCGCCGCGCTTCGCGGGCGAGAGCCCCGCGCGTGGGCGGGCGAGGCCGCGCGTGTCGCAGCGCCCGCGGTCAGAACCTGCCGCCCAGCAGGTAGAACGCGAGCTTCGCGCACTCCAGCACCACCTGCGGCGCGGCCTCGCGGTCGGCCCACCAGCGCTCGGGGAAGGTCTCGTGCCGGCTCGCGACGACCAGAACGTGCGCGTGGGGCAGCGCGTCGGCGAGGATGAGGCGCGCGCGCCGCACGTGGTAGGGCGAGGTCACCACGAGCAGCGTGGGCGTGCCGTCCGGGAAGCGCGCGCGCAGCGCGCGCCCTTCGGCGGCGGTGCTCTTCATGTCCCGGCCGAAGGTCTCGATCGCGCTGTCGGGCACGCCTTTGCGCATGAGCAGCGTGCGCGCCGCCTCCTCGAACCAAGGCTGTGCAACGCCTTCGCGCTCGGCGAGCAGCCGCCGCGGCGAGCGGTACGGCTCGGAGAGCAGTATGCGTGGCGCGTGGCGCGCACCGTAGAGCTCGGCGCCGGTGAGCGCGCGCGTGGGCTCGTCGCCGAGCACCACGATCGCGTCGGCGCGCTGCGGCGCGTCGTCCGCGCGCAGCCAGCCGGCGGCGTTGTAGGCTGCTACGGCGGCGGCCGCGGCGGCGAGCGCGCCGAGCGCGAGCAGGGTGAGCACGCAACGCTTGAAGCACTGCATAATCGCGCCTCGCGAACGTACCCGGGGCCTCGCTCGCGCGAGGTTTCGTCCCGGAAAGGGGATCGCAACGGGGTCGAGCGCCCCTTTGCGGCGGCTTCCAACAACGACGGATTCTAGCGGCGTGCGCGTATGAAGGGGCTCAAGCGCTGGATCGCGGGCAGGCGCTCGAGCGTCGAGGTGAGCGAGAAGCGCGGCGTCCGCGCGCTGCACCTCGGCGGCGATGCGATCCAGAGCGCGATCCGGCTGTCGCAGCCCGACGCGCTCGAGCTGCACTACACGCGCGCGATGATGAGCTTCATGCTGTTCGAGCCAGCGCCGCGCGAGATCCTGATGATCGGGCTCGGCGGCGGCTCGATCGCGCGCTTCGCGCACGCGCGCCTGCCGATGACCCGCATGACCGTGGTCGAGATCAACGCGCGCGTGCTCGCCGCCGCGCGCAGCCACTTCGGGCTGCCCGAGGAGGACGCGCGGCTCAGGATCGAGATCGCCGACGGCGCGACGTACGTGCCAGCGCACCCCGGGTCGGCGGACGTGCTTCTGCTAGACGCCTTCGAGGACGGCGTGTCGGTGAAGTCGCTCGCGACGCAGGCGTTCTACGACGCCTGCCGCAAGGCGCTGCGGTCGGGCGGAATCCTGGTGGTGAACTTCATCGCGTCCGAGCGCAAGTTCGGCGCGTGTCTCGGCCGGATCGAGCAGGCCTTCGACGACCAGGTGCTGCTGCTGCCTGCCGGCGACCGGGTGAACAACATCATCCTCGCCTTCAACGGCGGTCCCGCGCGGGTGCCGATCGCCGGCCTGAACGCGACGGCCGAGGCGCTCAAGCGCGAGTTCGACCTGCCGTTCGACCGTTTCGTGGCCGATCTCCTGCGCTTCAACGCACGCACCGCCGGCCACCTGCGGCTCGAGCGGGCCTGACCGTCCGGTCCGTCCGGCGGCAGGAATTCACGCGCGCGCCCAGCGCGGGGCGTCGCAAGCTACCGCCGGCACGCGCAGCGGGGCTACACTAGCGCACCTTCGCTTCGCACCCTCGGGAGGCGCCATGGCGGTCTGGGACTTCGTCAAGAAGCAGTTCATCGACATCATCCACTGGACGGAGGAGGGCGAAGGCACGCTCGCCCACCGCTTCCCGATGCAGGACATGGAAATCCAGTACGGCGCGAGCCTCACCGTGCGCGAATCGCAGATGGCGCTCTTCGTCGACGAGGGACGCGTCGCCGACGTGTTCGGCCCGGGCCGCTACAAGCTCGTCACGCAGACGATTCCGGTCCTCACCTACCTCAAGAACTGGGACAAGCTGTTCGAGTCGCCCTTCAAGAGCGACGTCTACTTCTTCAGCACGCGCCTGCAGGTCGACCAGAAGTGGGGCACGCCGAATCCGATCACCATCCGCGACAAGGAGTTCGGCGCGGTGCGGCTGCGCGCCTTCGGCATCTACAGCTATCGCATCGTCGACCCGAAGGCGTTCTACCTGAACATCAGCGGCACCCGCGAGCACTACACGGTGGACGACCTCTCCGGGCAGCTCCGGAGCACGATCGTAGGCTCGATGACCGACCTCTTCGGCGAGTCGGGCATCCCGTTCCTCGACCTCGCCGCCAACCAGGACGAGCTCGGCGCGAAGCTGCGCGAGAAGATGACCGAGACGTTCAAGACGCTCGGCCTCGAGCTCGCCGGGTTCGTCGTGCAGAACGTCTCGCTGCCCGAGGAGCTGCAGAAGATCCTCGACCAGCGCATCGGCATGAACATGGTCGGCGACATGGGTCGCTACACGCAGTTCCAGGTGGCCTCCAGCATCCCGACCGCAGCGGCGAACGAGGGCGGCCTCGCCGGCGCGGGCGCCGGGCTCGGCGCGGGCCTCGCGATGGGGCAGGCGATGGCGGGTGCGCTCGGGCAGTCGCTGCAGGGCGGCGCACCGGGGGCGCAGGCGGGAGCGCAGGGCGGGTCGCAAGGCGGCGCGCCGGGCGGCGTGGCCGCGAGCGCAGGTACCGGCCAGTCGCCGCAAGAAGTCATGCAGCTCCTCGAGAAGCTGCACGAGCTCAAGTCGAAGGGCGTGCTGACCGAGCAGGAGTACGAGGGCAAGAAGGCCGAGCTGCTGAAGAAGCTCGGGTGAGCGTGGATCTCCTCGTCCCCGCGAAAGCCGGGATGACATCGTTCCGTGCGGTAATTCGCGCGAAAGCGGGCGTCCCGCCGGAGGCCGATCGAGGGCCTGATGGATCCCCGCTTGCGCGGGGATGACGCACGCGGCTGTGCGGGCGGCGGCGCGGAAGACGCCACCGTTCCGGCTCCAGGGGCCAAATGAGAAGAGCAAACTGCCCTTCGTGCGGCGCGCCGGTGCTGTTCCGCGGCGCGACCTCGATCGTCGCCGTCTGCGAATTCTGCAAGAGCACGCTTCTGCGCAAGGGGGGCGATCTCGAGAACATCGGCAAGATGGCCGAGCTCCTCGAGGACGCTTCGCCGATCCAGCTCGGCACCGAGGGGGGTCTACCGCGGCAAGCACTTCTCGGTCGTCGGCCGCATCCAGTACCGCTACGGCGCGGGCGTATGGAACGAGTGGCACTGCCTGTACAACGATGGGCGCACGGGCTGGCTGTCCGACGCGATGGGCAACTACCTCCTCACCTTCCTGCGGCCGATGCCCAACCTGCCGAAGCTCGAGGAGCTCGCGCCGGGTCGGGTGCTGAAGGTCGAGGGCAAAGCGCTCGCGGTCGTCAACATCGAGCACGCCGAGGTCGTCGCCGGGGCGGGTGAGCTGCCGGTCGAGGTGGGGTCCGGCTGGGTCGCCCCGGTGGTAGACCTGCGCGGTGAGCAGGGCGAGTTCGCCACCATCGATTACAGCGAGGACCCGCCGCTCTTCTTTCTCGGCGAGCGGGTGCCGTTCGAGGCGCTGCGCCTCGCGAACCTGCGCGAGGACCGCGCGGGCGCCGGTCCGGCCACCGCGACCGCGGTCGCGTTCAACTGCCCGGATTGCGGTGCGCCGCTCGCGAAGCACGTCGAGGTCACCGAGGCGATCGGCTGCGGAGCTGCGGCTCGGTGCTCGACGTGACCCATCCCACGGTCGAGATCCTGAGTCATCTGGCCGCGAACGCGAAGCGGTTCTCCCCCTCGATACCGCTCGGCGCCCGCGGGCGGGTCGAGGGCTCCGAGTTCGAGGCGGTGGGCTACATGCGCCGCGAAATCGTGGTCGAGGGCGTCGCCTACAGCTGGGGAGAGTACCTGCTCCACAACCGCGAACGCGGCTTCCGGTGGATCACCGAGTACGAGGGGCACTTCAGCGTCGTGCGCGACTGCGACGGCGTGCCGCGCGTGGCGCACGGCGAGCCGCCGGTCGCGCACTATCGCGACCGCACCTACCGCCACTTCCAGCACAGCCGGGCGCGCGTCATCTTCGTGCTCGGCGAGTTCTACTGGCGCGTGCGCATCGGCGATGCGGCGAAGGTGGACGACTACGTCTCGCCGCCGTACATCCTTTCGGCCGAGCGCACGACGAACGAGACCACCTGGTCGATCGGCGAGTACGTCGAGCCGAAGGCACTGTGGAAGACGCTCGGGCTGAAGACCCGCCCGCCGCGTCGGAGCGGCATCGCGCCGAACCAGCCTTCGCCCTACACCGGAAAGGTGCTCGGCTACTGGAAGGCGTTCGCGATCCTCGCGCTCGTCGCGCTCGTGCTGCAGGTGTTCTTCTGGTTCGGCGCCGACAGCCGGGTGCTGCTCGCCCAGCCGTTCGAGTTCGCGCCGGGGCGCCCGCCCACGCCCATCGTCACGCCGCCGTTCGAGGTGCGCGGCACGAAGCCCACGCCGCTCGCCGTGCGTACCGTCGCCGACGTCGACAACAGCTGGGTCTTTCTCGGCATGACGCTCGTCGAGAAGAACACCGGTGCGACCTACCAGCTCGGGCGCGAGGTCGCGTACTACCACGGCTCGTCGGGCGGGGAGTCGTGGACCGAGGGTAGCCGGGACGACCGCGCGCGCGTCGCGAGCCTGCCGCCCGGCACCTACTACCTCGAGATCGAGCCGGAGGGCGACGCGCGCAGCCGCCGCGCGATTCGCGGCCGGGTGGAGGTGTTCCGCGACCCGCCGGACTGGACCAACCTCCTCATCCTGTTCGGCGTACTGGCGTTCTTCCCCGTGCGTGCGCTGTGGCGCTCGGCCGCTTTCGAGCGGCGGCGGTGGGCCGAGAGCGACTACGCGCCCGGAGACGACGATGACGACGGCGACTGAGGGTCGGCAATGAGAGCCTACGTGGTGATCGGCGCGCTGCTCCTGTCGCTTTTCGGCTACGCGCAGCGCGAGCACTGGTCGGTCTACGGCAGCGATGCGCAGGCCGCGCCGCGCGGTAGTCGGCTCGGGCCGGGCAGCGCGATCTCGCGGCACAAGTGAGCGGCACCCGGCAAGCAACGAACGACAACGGAGGCAACCGATGCTCGAATACCTGAAACCGGCCGCGCTGATCGGCTCGCTCGTCTACTCCTTTCTCGGCGTGCTGTTCATGGTGATCGCCTTCGTCGTGATCGACCGGCTGACGCCCTACGACCTGTGGAAGGAGCTGATCGAGCACAAGAACCAGTCACTCGCGATCGTGGTGGCCGGGATGGTGCTCGCGATCGCGACTCGTCGTCGCAGCGGCGATCCATGGCTAGCGACGGCTCCACTGCCGTCTTCCGCACCGGGTCCGTTCTGCCGGCGGCCTGGATTCCCGCTTGCGCGGGAACGACGGCCTTCCGCGCGCTCGCCGCGTACTGAAAGTCGGTAGCCGATGAGCTACGCGCTCCTCGCCTCGGTGTTCGTGATCGCCGCCTGCGGGCTGGTCTACGAGCTCATCGCCGGCGCCGCCGCGAGCTACCTACTCGGCGACTCGATCACCCAGTTCTCGCTGGTGATCGGGCTCTACCTCTTCGCGATGGGCGTGGGCTCCTACCTTTCGCGCTGGGTGGTGACCGGGATCGCGGCGCGGTTCGTCGAGATCGAGCTCGTGATCGCGCTCCTCGGCGGCTTCTCGGCCGCGGCCATGTTCCTCGTGTTCGCGCACGCGCCGGGGGCGTTCCAGCCGGCGCTCTACGGCATCGTGCTGCTCGTCGGCATGCTGGTCGGGCTCGAGATCCCGCTCGTGATGCGCCTCCTGCGGGAGCGGCTCGGCTTCCGCGATCTGGTCGCGCAGGTGCTTTCGTTCGACTACCTCGGCGCGCTCGCCGTGTCGGTCGCTTTCCCGCTCGTGCTGGTGCCCGAGCTCGGCCTGATCCGCTCCGCGTTCCTGTTCGGATTGCTGAACGCGCTCGTCGCCGCGTGGGCACTTTGGCTCTTCCGCGACAAGCTCGGCGCGATGACTTGGCGCACGCTGCAGTGCGCGGTGGTGATCGGCCTCCTCGCCGGCGGCCTCGTCCAGTCCGACCGCCTCACCTCGCTCGCCGAGGAGGACATGTACTCCGACCAGGTCGTGTTCGCGCACTCGAGCCGGCACCAGCGCATCGTCGTGACGCGCTGGCGCAACGACCTGCGGCTCTATCTCAACGGCAACCTGCAGTTCAGCTCGCACGACGAGTACCGCTACCACGAGTCGCTGGTGCACCCGGGGCTCGCCGCCACGCCGTGGGCGAAGCGCGCCCTGGTGCTCGGCGGCGGCGACGGCATGGCGGTGCGCGAGATCCTGAAGCACCCGCAGGTCGAGTCGGTGACGCTGGTCGACCTCGACCCGGAGGTGACGCGCATCTTCGCCACCCTGCCGATGCTGCGCGCGCTGAACGCCGGCGCGCTCGTCTCGCCCAAGGTGCACATCGTGAACGCCGACGCGTTCAAGTGGCTCGAGCAGACCGGGGAGCACTGGGACTTCGTCGTGGCCGACTTCCCCGACCCGAGCAACCACTCGCTCGGCAAGCTCTACACCACCGCCTTCTACCGGCTGCTCGAGCGGCGGCTCACCGCGCGCGGCCTGGCGGTGGTGCAGGCCACCTCGCCGCTCTACGCGCGCAAGTCCTTCTGGTGCGTGGTCGAGACGATCGAGAGCGTCGGCCTCACCGCCGCGCCGTACCACGCGCACGTGCCCTCGTTCGGCGAGTGGGGATTCGTGATCGTGTCGCGTGACCCGTACCGGCCGCCCGAGCGGCTCGACCCGGGCTTGCGCTTCGTGTCGGCCGAGCAGCTGCCGGCGATGTTCGCGTTCCCGCGCGACATGGCCCGCGTGCCGGCCGAGGTGAACCGCCTCACCAACCAGATCCTGGTACAGTACTTCGACGCCGAGTGGAAGCGCGCGCCGAGCGAGTAGCGGGTTTGTCATCCCGGCGGGAGCTGCCCCGGCGAGCGGGTAGCAGGGGTGCCGTTCCCGCGTACGCGGGGTTGGCGTCGTCCGATGAAGCGCCGTGAGTTCCTTGCGGCGGGCGCGGCAGCGTGCGCCGCGGTCGCCTGCGGGCGCAAGGCCGCGCCGCTGCCGCCGGGCACGCTCTCCGGCACGGCCCACCGCGTCGGCCACCTGCTGCGCGACGGCACGATCGACGCCGGGCCCACCGAGGTCCGCAAGCGCGCGGTGGTCATCGTCGGCGGTGGCATCGCCGGGCTCTCGGCGGCCTGGCGGCTGCGGCGCGCGGGCTTCGGCGACTTCGAGATCCTCGAGCTCGAGGACGCCGCGGGCGGCAACGCGCGCTGGGGCGAGAACCCGGTCAGCCGCTACCCGCTCGGGGCGCACTACCTGCCGCTGCCGACGCGCGAGTCGCGCGCGGTGCGGCTGCTGCTCGCCGAGCTCGGCGTGCTGCGCGGCGACCCCGACGCGCCGGCGCCCGCCTACGACGAGCGCGCGCTCTGTTTCGCGCCGCAGGAGCGGCTCTACCGCGACGGGCTGTGGCGCGAGGGCTTCGAGCCGCTCGCCGGCGCGAGCGCGCGCGACCGCGAGGAGTGGCGGCGCTTCCACGATCGCATGGCCGCATTCAAGGCCGCGCGCGGGGGACGGCCGGCGCGCGTTCGCGATCCCGATGGCGCTCTCCTCGCGCGATCCGCGCTTCCTCGCGCTCGACCGGCTGTCGATGCGCGACTGGCTCGCGGGCGAGGGCTACGCCGCCGAGGCGGTGCACTGGCTCGCGAACTACGCCTGCCGCGACGACTTCGGCTGCGACTACCGCGAGGTCTCGGCGTGGGCGGGCATCCACTACTTCGCGTGCCGCGACGCGCAGGCGCGCGAAGCCGATCCGGATGCCGTGCTCACCTGGCCCGAGGGCAACGGCTGGATCGTGCGCGGGCTTCTCGCGCGCGTCGCGCCGCCGCTCACGGCCGGCGCGCTCGTCCACCGTGTCGTCGAGGGCGGGCGCGAGGTGGCGCTCGGCGTGCATCTCGCGCGCGAGCGGCGCGCGCTCGAGATTCGCGCCGAGCACGTCGTCTGGGCGGCGCAGCTCCGCTTCGCGGCGCGCGCGCTCGCCGGCGCCGACGCCGGCCTCGTCGCGGCGCTGGCCGAGTTCGACCACGCGCCGTGGGTCGTCGCGAACCTCACGCTCGCCGAGCCGCCGTGGGAGCGGCACGGCGCGCCGCTCGCCTGGGACAACGTGCTCTACGAGAGTCCCGGCCTCGGCTACGTCGTGGCGACGCACCAGGACCTCGCGTCGCGGCGCGGCCCGACGGTCATCACCTACTACGAGCCGCTCACCGGCACACCCACCGCCGCGGCGCGCGAGCGCCTGCTCGCGACCTCGCGCGAGGCGTGGGCCGCGCGCGTGCTGGCCGATCTGGGCCGGCCGCATCCGGAGCTCGCGCGCATCACCGAGCGCGTGGACGTGTTCACGAACGGGCACGCGATGGTGCGACCGCGCCCCGGGTTCGTGTGGGGCGGTGCGCGCGAGCGTGTCCTGCGCCACGCCGGGCGCGTGCATTTTGCGCATTCCGACGTCTCCGGGTTTTCGCTTTTCGAGGAGGCGCAGTATCGTGGCGTGGCGGCTGCCGAGCGCGTGCTCGCGCGGCTCGCGATCCGCGACGGCACTGTGCTGTAGGCGCGAAGCGCCTTGCGGACGGCACGATCGACGAGCACATGAAGCACGGAACAACCCACTGCCCGAGCTGCGCGGAGCCGATGGAGCGCCATCGGTTCGACCGCCATCAGTCTGGCGCGGTCGCGGTCGACCTCTGCTTCCCCTGCCACGCCATCTGGTTCGACCAGGCCGAGAGCCTGCAGCTCGCGCCGGGCGGCGTCATCGAGCTCTTCCAGGCGATCCACCGGCACGGGGACGCAGGGCGGCGGCCTCTCGAGGCGCGCCTCGGCTGCCCGCGCTGCCGCGCCCGGCTGCGGCACACGAACGATTTCTCCAAGAGCGGCACCTTCGTCTACTACCGCTGCCCGAACGGCCACGGGCGGCTGACGCCGTTCTTCCAGTTCCTGCGCGAGAAGCAGTTCGTGCGCTCGCTCAACTCCGCCGAGGTGGCACGCGTGCGGGCCGAGATCCGGCAGGTGCAGTGCTCGGGCTGCGGCGCGCCGATCGACCTCGAGCGCGGCGCGCGCTGCGGCCACTGCGGCGCGCCGGTCGCGGTGCTCGACGCCGGGGCGGTGGAGAAGGCGGTGCGCATGTACTCGAACGCGGCCGCCAAGTCCGCGCCGGATCCGGAAGCGGTGGCGCGGGCGTTCCGCGCGATGAACGGACGGGACCGGGACGCGGGCACGCGTCCGGAGTGGCTCGAACGCTTCGGCGGCGCGCGCTCGGGCGCCGATCTGCTCGACGGCTGCATCGATCTCGTCGCCGGCTTCTTCGACTGAGCGCAGTCCCGCGCGCAATCGGCTGCGACGCCATGCACTCTCGGTCGAGTGCGCGCAGCTGCCGCGCGTAAGCGCCGTGAGCGCTTGCATATGGCGCAGGGCGTCCCGCGTGCGGCCGCGCTGCCCGAGGAACGCACCGCGCGCCGCCGCCATGGTCGATTCGGCGCGTCTGCGACTTTTTGCATGGGCCGGCTGCGAGTTGACAATCTCGTAACGTTTGTGCCGTGCACGCGTGCCGTGCGTCGCTACAATGCCGCCGTCATGAGGGACGCCCTGGCCCAAGCGTGCATCGACCTGGCAGTGGCGCTGCGGTGGGCGCACCGCTACGGGCTAAGCGAAGGCGTCTGCAATTACTTCAGTCTCGTCGCACCAGGCGCGAAGGACCGCTTCCTGATCAACCCGCGGGGCCTGCACTGGTCCGAGATCACGCCGGCGGACATTCTGCTCGTCGATGCCGCCGGCGATGTGGTCGAGGGCCGGCACACGGTCGAACCGACGGCCTGCTACATCCACAGCCGGCTGCACCGCTCGAAGCGCGCCCCGGCGTGCGTGATGCACACCCACATGCCGTATGCGACGACGCTCACGCTGCTCGAGAGTGGAAGGCTCGAGCCCGCGAGCCAGAACGCGCTGCGCTTCTACGGCCGTATCGCGTACGACGAGGAGTTCAACGGCCCCGCGCTCGAGGAGGCCGAGGGCGACCGCATCGCGGCGCGGCTGAACGGCGCCGACGTACTCTTCTTGCAGCATCACGGGGTGATCGTGTGCGGCGAGAGCGTCGCCAACGCATTCGACGACCTCTACTACCTCGACCGCGAGACGCCCGGCTGGGCAGTGTCCTGAAGAGGGACACGGGGAGTTCGGCGCGCGGCTCGAGCGCGAGGGAACCTCTGCGCGAGTCACCCCACGACGCTTTCCCCCGAGCACCGCACTCGGGGGCAAGCTTCGCGGGGACGAGGACTTGCCTGCCGTTCGGCGATCTTCACACGGCCTCGTTCGCCGCAATGGCGCCCAGAGAGCTCCCCCAGCCGGCCTCCGTGGGCTGCCCCGCACGGGGTACCATTCGACCCCAGCCTAGGCCAGACCGCGATGCGCCGACCGATCCGCGACCTCCTGAGCGCCGCCGTGGTGGCGCTCGTTCTCGCCTCAGCGCCGACCAGCGCCGACGCCCAGTCGAGGCGCTACGCCTACCGCGCGGATCTCGCCGAGCTCGCCAAGCGGAGCGAGGTGCGTGCGGGCGGCGTGACGTGGCAGTGCCGCGACCGGTACTGCGTCGCGCAGGGCCGCGGCGGCAACGTGACCGTGCGCGGGTGCACCGAGCTCGCGCGCCGGGTCGGCCGCATCGTGGCGTACCGGAGCGAGATCAAGCGGCTCGCGGACGAGCAGCTCGCCGCGTGCAACGCCCAAGCGGTTGCCGTCCGCCGAGCGGAGCCGGCTGCCGCCGTCCCGCCGCCCGCCGCGGCCGCACAGAAGGTCGCAGCGCCGCGGGGGGCTGCGCCGGCGCAGCGCCCGCGCGTGGTCACCGAGGAACTCAGCTTCACCGGAGTGCACGCTCCGGCGGTGGCCGGTGACCGATGAGAAGCCTCGTGCACGCCGTCGGAGTCGCTTTCGGCGCGGCCCTCGCCACCGCAGCCGCGCCGGCCGTGGCCGAGACGCTGCCGATCGAGGTACCGGTCGCAGTACGCGGACTCCCGCCCAACGTGTCCGAAGGCGCGGTTACGTGCGCGGTGTTCACCGAGATCGACGGCCACACCAGCAATCTCGGCTACGGCGGCTTCGGCTCGGAACGGTTCACGGTGCGCGACGGCGTCTTCGCCGGGCGAATCAGGGTCCCCGTGGTCCTCGACGTCGGGTCGGCGAGCCTGCTGCGCTCGTACCGGTGCACCCTTTACTTCGTCCGGCGCGCGAACGGGGACCGGCGCACCGGCGCGGCGGCGCAACTCTCCGATCCGGCCGGGCCGGACTATCGCGCCGAGTTCCGGCGCGCACCCGGGAGCCGCTTCGCCGGCGTGGTGAAGGGGCGTTCTAGAGTGTCCCGAGTCAGAAGTTCGTCGAACACGTTCATCGAGAGCAAGGCGCTCGACTAGGCACGGACGCGACCAGAGGCATGCGAAAAACCGCACGGTTCGCCGTCAGGCGAGGCGCGGTCGTTCCCGCGAGTCCCCGAGAGGCCGACATTCCCGGGAGTTCCCGAGCAGTCGCCGTTCACGCGTCCGAGGAGTCTGCATTTCTGCGAGCTCGCGCGGCGTCGTCATTCCCGCGAAAGCGGGAATCCGGCGCTGGGCTGGATCCCCCGACCGATCAAGACGCTCGGGAGCGGGTTTCGCGGGGATGACGCCGCTGGCGCGGCGTCACTTGCGCGGCGGGACGGTCCAGCGGTGTATCGGCTTGCCCGCGACACGCTCGGTCTTCTCGGGCGGCCAGTCCTCGGCGAAGTCGTGCTCGTGCGAGACGATCCGCGTGCCCGGCTTCAGCTGCGCGAGCAGCCGCGGACGCAGCTTGCGGTTGTAGTCGGTCCGCAGGAAGAGCGTCACCACTGTCGCGTCGTGGAAATCGGCCTCGAAGACGTCGCCCTGACGGAAGCTCACCCTGTCGGCCACGCGCGCCCTCTTCGCGTTCTCCGGTCGCCTCGGCGATGCGCGCCGGGTCGATGTCGATGCCGACCCCGCGCGCGCCGTACCTGCGCGCCGCGGTGATGACGATGCGCCCGTCGCCGCAGCCGAGGTCGTAAACCATGTCACCGGCGCGTACGCCGGCGAGCGCGAGCATCGCCTCCACGACTTCCGGTTCGGACGGCACGAAATCGACCTCGAGCTGGAGCTGCGATCTCGCCGCCTGGGCGAGTGTATGAGGCACGGCGCCGGCGAGCGGCAGCGCACCGGCGAGCTTGAGCAGCGTCCTGCGGTTCATCTGGTCCTCACTTCGTGGTTGGCGGACGGCCGCGCAGCGCGCTGCGGCGGTATCGTCCAGAGGTAGATCGTATCGCGCCCGAGCCGCACGGTCCTCTCCGGCGGCCAGTCGCGACCCATCGCGAAATCGTGCGAGACCACGCGCGTGCCCGGCGCGAGCTCGCGCAGGAGCTTCGGCTTGAGCCGCCGGTTCACCTCCGGCAACAGATAGAGCGTCACCACGGTCGCCTCGCGGATGTCGGCCTCGAAGAGATCGCCCACCAGGAACGTGACGCGATCGCCGACGCCGACCCGGTTCGCGATGTACTTCGCCTCGGAGATCCGCTCGGGATCGATGTCGATGCCGACACCGCGCGCGCCGTGCTGCCGCGCGGCAGTGACGACGATGCGCCCGTCCCCGCACCCGAGGTCGTAGACCACGTCATTGGCGCTGACGCCCGCGAGCTTCAGCATCTCCTCGACCACCGCCTGCCGGGTCGGCACGTAGGGCACGTCGAGCTGGCGCTGCGGCGGCACCTCCTCGACCGTGATCTGCGCGAGTGCGTGCGTGGCGGCAAGCGCCAGCGCCGCCAGCCAGGCGCCAACCGCCGCGCGACGCGCCGCAGCGCTCACGGCAACTGCCTTGCGGGCGCGCTGCCGCGGTAGCGCAGGCCGATCGCGAGCACCGCCACGCCGACGGCCAGCACGGCGACGCCCACCCACGCGCCGCGCCCCGTGTACGCGAGGCTGGAGTACAGCAGGTAGGCGCTCGACAGGCAGAAGACGGCCGGCGTCAGCGGATACAGCGGCACGCGGAAAGGCCGCTCGGCGTGCGGCTCGCGGACGCGCAGCACGACGAGCGAGGCACCCGCGAGCAGGAAGAAGAACCAGAACACCGGCGCGGTGACCTCGATCATCGTCTGCAGGCCCCGGTTGCCGGTCGTCAGGGCGCCGAATGCGACGAGCGCGAGCGCGATCGCGCCCTGCGCGACGAGGGCGTTCACCGGAGTGCCGGTGCGCTCGTTCCACCGTCCCAGGAAGCCGAGCAGCGGCCAGTCGCGACCCAGTGCGTAGTTCGTGCGCGAACCCGCGATGATGGTCGCGTTCGCGGACGTGGCGGCGGCGACCACGACCACCAGACTGATGATCGCCGCGCCGATGTCGCCCCAGGTGCGTGCGAGCAGATCCGCCGCCACGGCCTGCGAGCCCGCCATGCCCGCCATGCCGAGCCCGCGCAGGTACGCGAGGTTCGTGAGGAGATACAGCGCGACGATCACCAGGATGCCGAACACGAGCGCGCGGACCATGTTGCGGCGCGCGTCCTTCACCTCGGCCGAGATGTACGCCGCCTCGTTCCAGCCGCCGTAGGTGAACAGCACCAGGACCATGGCGAGCCCGATTCCGGCGTGCCAGGGCTTGCCGCCGTCGGCCGCGGCCGCGGCCGCGGCCGGCGCCTCAGCGGGCGCGGCGACGAAGAGCCCCGCGACGATCACCATCACCAGGCCCGCGACCAGCGCCGCGGTCAGCAGGTTCTGCGTCACGGCGCCGCGGCGCACACCGGCGATGTTGATCGCGGTGAGCGCGACGACCAGCAGAGCGGCATAGACTGCCGAGCCGAATCCGCCGAGCGGAAGGAAGCGCGCCACGTAATCGCCGAACACGAATGCGAGCGCGGCGATCGACGCGGTGGTGATCACAATGACGCGCGCCCAGGCATACAGGAAGGAGAGCCTGCTTCCGTAAGCCCGCGTGATGAAATGGTAGTCGCCGCCTGCGTCGGGGAACGCGGTCGCGAGCTCGCCGTAGCAGAGCGCGCCGGCGAGCGAGACCAGTCCGGCGGCGATCCAGACGAGGATCATCATTCTTTCGCTCGCGACGCTGCCGGCGACGATCGAGGGCACCGCGAAGATGCCCGCGCCGATCACGATGCCGACGATGATCGCGATCGCGTCGGTGGTCGAGAGCACCGGGCGCGGTGCGCGGTCGGCGGGGGAGGTCGTGCTCAAGGGGGGAGCCTCGTCTTGGCGGCCGCGCGGGCCGAAAGCGCCCGCGCGGCCGCGCAGTGTAGCCGAACGGCGTCGATCGTTGGCGCCGCCGTCGCCCGGCTACAGTCAGCCGCTGCGGCCGCCGCGAAGCGCCTCGCGGGCCGCGTACGCCCCGAGGCGCCGGGGACGCCACCGCCCGGGTGCAGCGCCGGCCCGCAGAGGTGGAGTCCGCGAATCGGCGTCCGGTAGTGCGCGAGCGCGGCAACCGGGCGCATCCACAACGCCTGGTCGAGCGCGAGCTCGGCGTGGTGCATCTGGCCCTCCGGCCAGCCGAGGTCCGACTCGAGGTCGCGCGGCGTGCGCACCGTGCGCTCGAGCACCGCCGCGGCGCCGCCCGGCAGGTAGGCCGCGAGCGCTTGGACCACCCCGTCGACAAGCGCCGCGCGGCGGGCGGCATCCCAGTCGCCTTCGGCAAGCGCGTACGGCGCGTATTGCACGTGCACCTCGATTCGATGCCGGCCCGCCGCGTTCGCGGCCTGGCCATCGACATAGGCCTCGAGCGCGGGCCGCTGCGATACGCGCCCGTACTTCGCGTCGTCGTACGCGCGCTCGAGCGCGTCGAGCGACGGCGCCAGCGTGAGCGTCGCGAAGCCGGGATCGCGGTCGAGCAGGAGGTCGACGCGGGCGACGACGCCGCGCGCGCGGACGTTGCGCACCGCGCGCACGAGCTCCGGGTCGAGCCAGGCCGGGTCGACGAGCTCGAGCAGCGTGCGCCGCGGGCCGATCCCCGACACGACGCACTCGGCAACGACCTCCTCGCCGGAGGCGAGCACGATGCTGGCGACGCCACCCGCGCGCACGGCGATCCGCGCGACCCGCACGCCGCGCCGGACGTCGATGCCGGGCAGCCGGGCGAGGACCGCGGCGACGTTCGACCGCGGCGGCCGGAACACGCCCGGCGGGCTGCCGGTGTGGCCGTGCAGCAGCGCGAACGCGCTGCCGCCCGAGCGCGGTCCCCGCGCGAGATGCATGACGCCGCCGAGGCCGAGCAGCCCCTTCAGCGCGTCGCTCTCGAACCAGTCGTCGAGAAGATCGGCTGCCGGCATCGGCAGCACCCGCAGCAGGTCCTCGACCGCCTTGCGGCCGAGCCCGCGCACGCGCCACGCGAGTCCCGCCATTCGCACGAGCTCGCCCGGCGAGCGCGCGAGCGGGTCGGGCGGCGGCCCGGCGTAAACGAGCTCGAGCGCGCGCGCGAGGCGCGCCATCCGCGCGCAGAACTGCGGCCAGCGCTCGGCGTCGCGCCGGCTCACCCGCGCGATCGACTCGACCGAGCGCGTCAGGTCGCGCGAGAGCTCGAGCCGGCCGCCGTCCGGGAGCGGCGCGACGCCCCAAGGGGTCGAGCCGGTGGACGACGAGACCTTCCCGCGCGAGCGCGAGCTCGCGCACGACGCGCGGCGGAACCCAGCCCGGCTCCGAGGCGGGCGCGCCAGCGCTGTCGCGCTCGTCGATCACCAGCACGCGCCGCCCCGCGCGCGCGAGGGCGTGGGCGGCGACGAGCGCGTCGGCGCCGGCGCCGATGACCACCGTGCGGGCGCTCACGGCCGCTCCCCGAGCACGGTGAGCGCCGCGAGCCGTCCGGGCGCCCCCATCACGCCGCCGCCGGGATGCGTGCCCGAGCCGCACATGTAGAGGCCTTCGACCGGCGTGCGGTACTTGGACCACCCGGGCGCCGGCCGCACGCTGAAGAGCTGCTGGAGCGAGAGCTCGCCCTGGAAGATGCTGCCCTCGGAGAGTCCGACGTCGCGCTCGATGTCGGCCGGCGTCACCACCTGCCGGTGCAGGATGATCGACTTCAGGTTCGGCGCGTACTCGGCGAGCGTGTCGATCACCGCATCGCCGAGCGCCTCGCGCCGCGCGTCGGTCCAGCCGCCGTTCAGGTGGTAGGGCGCGTACTGCGCGAAGATCGACATGACGTGCTTGCCGGGCGGGGCCATCGACGGGTCGATCATCGACGGGATCACGATGTCCATGTAGGGCCGGCGCGAGAACTCGCCGTACTTCGCCTGGTCGTACGCCCGCTCGAGGTACTCGACGCTCGGGCTGATCGAGATCGCGCCGCGCAGGTGCGCGCCCCGCCCCGGCAGGCAGGTGAACTCGGGCAGGGCGTCGAGCGCGAGGTTCACCTTGGCCGAGGCGCCCCGGAACCGGAAGCGCCGCACCGCTTCGACGAGCTCGCCGGGCAGGTGCGCCTCGCCGACGAGCTCGAGGAAGGTGCGGCGCGGATCGGCGCTCGAGACGACGCGCGCCGCGCGGATCTCCTCGCCGCTTTCGAGGGCGACGCCGGTCGTGCGGCCGTTCTTGACCAGCACGCGCGCGACCGGCGCCCCGGTGCGGATCTCCGCGCCCCGAGCGCGCGCCGCCGAGGCGATCGCCGCGCTCACGGAGCCGTTGCCGCCCTTGGCGAAGCCCCACGCACGGAAGACGCCGTCGAGCTCGCCCATGTAGTGATGCAGCAGCACGTAGGCGGTGCCCGGCGAGCACGGGCCGAGGAGCATCCCGATGATCCCGCTCGCGGACTTGGTGCCCTTCAGCGCCTCGCTCTCGAACCACTCGTCGAGATAGTCGGCCGCGCTCATCGTGAGGAGCTTGTGCAGCGCGTGGAAGACGCCGCGACCGATGCCGCGGAAGTGGCGCGCGAGGCGCGCGAGACTGGCGAGGTCGCCGGGCGCGAGCGAGGCCGGGTCGGGTGGGACCGTGCCGAGCAGTGGCTTCACCGCGCGCGCCATCTGGTGCAAGGTGCGGCCGAACTCGTCGTAGGCCTCGGCGTCGCGCGGCGAGTGGCGGGCGAGCGCGCGGCGGTTCTGGTCGTGGTCGCTCCACTGCGCGAGGTGGTCGCCGTTCGCGAGCGGCGTCAGCGTGCTCTCGAGCGGCAGGACGTGCAGGCCGTGGCGCGGAAGCTCGAGGTCGCGGATGATCTCCGGCCTGAGTAGGCTCACCACGTACGAGTAGACCGTGAACGTGAAGCCGGGGAACAACTGATCGCTGATCGCCGCGCCGCCGACGCGCTCGCGCCGCTCGAGCACGAGCACGCGCCGGCCGGCGCGCGCGAGGTACGCGGCGCACACCAGCCCGTTGTGGCCGCCGCCGATCACGATCGCGTCATAGGGCCTCATCCGTCCCCTCCTTGCCGAGGAGGGGTCCGGCCGCTGCGCGCCCACCTGCTCCCCTCCTTTTCAAGGGGGGGTCCGGCCGCAGGCCGGGGGGTGGTTGCAGCGGCCGCAGAACGTCCACCGCCACGCCGGCCGCTGCGCGCCCACCCCTCCTCGGCGCGGAGGGGCGAGGCGTGCCGGCCACGCGCTGCGCGCTCAGGCACGCTTGCGCTCCGGATCGAAGAACGGTTTCTTCACGACGCGCGCCGCGGCGCGCCGGCGCCGATGCTCGACGGTTACCTCGATCTCGAGCGTGGTGCCGGGCGCGGCCCAGCGCGACTGGACGTGCGCGAGGGCGATGTACTGCTTGAGGAGCGGCGACCAGACGCCGCTCGTCGCGTAGCCGACCTGGCCGCCGCCGGCGTAGAGCGGCACGCTCGTGCGCCAGGCGGCGAGCGGCACGCGCGGCGCGAGGCCGGCCTCGGCGAAGAGCCGCTCGAACGAATCCCAGTCGACCGCGATGCCGACGAAGCGCCACGCCGGTCCGCGCGCGGCCTCGGCCGCGAGCGCGTCGCGGCCGACGAACGTGTCCTTGCCGAGGTTCACCGTCCAGCCGAGATCGAGCTCGTAGGGCGAGGAGGTCTGACTCGCGACGAGCGCCTTGCGCGCCGACACGTAGTCGACGTCGAGCAGCATCAAGCCGGCCTCGATGCGCGCGACGTCGAGCGCCAGCATTCCGGCGGGCGTGATGCCGTGCGGCGTGCCCGCGGCGACGAGCGCGTCCCACACGGGCAGCGCGTCCGCCGCGTCGAGCCAGATCTCGTAGCCGAGATCGCCGGTGTAGCCGGTGCGCGAGATCGTGACCGGATGCCCGGCGATCCGCGCCGGGGTCAGCCGGAAGTACTTGAGTCCGGCGAGGTCGGCGCCGCACGCCTGCTCGAGGATGTCGCGCGCGCTCGGCCCCTGCAGCGCGAGCGCCGCGGTGGCCTCGCTCGTGTCCTCGATCGAGACGTCGAGGCCGGCGGCGTTCGCCTCCAGCCAGCGCAGGCTCGGCTCGGCAGAGGTCACGCGAAAGACGTTGTCGTCGAGGCGCGCAATGGTGCCGTCGTCGAGCACCTTGCCGGCGGCGTCGCACCACGGCGTGTAGAGCACCTGACCGATGCCCGCGCGCGAGACGTCGCGCGGCACCATGCGGTCGAGCAGGCACGCCGCGTCCCTGCCGGCGACGAGATACTTGCAGAGCGGCGAGACGTCGAGGAGCGCGGCGGCGCTGCGGATCGCGTGATACTCGCGGCTGTGCGAGAGCTCGTAGCTCGACGCGACGACGTAGCCCGCCCAGCGCCGCCAGGCGTGGCTCGCGCAGAGCGCGGCGGTGCGCGCGTGAAACGGCGTGGTCCGCAGCATGGGATCTTGCCGGCGCGCGGAAGCCTATCACACGGCCACAGGCGCACGAGGCGGGCGGCAGTGCGCGCCCTGCGCCGGCGCGATGCCCGCGCCGGCACAGGGCGCGTGCAAGTCAGGCCGGCGCCAGCCGGCTCGGCACGGGAACGTCGACGAACACGGTGTTCGACGGCGGGCTCGCCCGTCCCCCCGCAGTGCGCGCAAGGACGTGGTAGCGGTAGCGACGCCCGCCGAGCACCGTGGCGTCGATCCAGTGGTTCACCTTCACCGCGTCGATCAGTCCGGCGTTGCCGTGGTCGTCCGCACGGTAGACGTCGTAGTAGCCGGCCTCGGGCGCCTTCGGCCACTTCAGCGCCACGCGCCCATCCTGCACCGTGGCCTCGAGCGCGCCGGCCCACGAGAGCGGCGCGTCGTCCGCAGCGGGGGCCTGCAACGCGCCTTGCGGCCACAGCGTGCAGATCACCGGCCGATGGGCGCCGTCGAGCGCCTTGCACACGTTGCAGTAGTCGCACTGCACGATGCGGTCGAGCTCGCCGCGCCGCACTTTCGCGGGCCAGTCGGGGTCGGCGAGGAGCCCGCGCGCGATCGCCACGACGTCGGCCTTGCCTTCGGCCAACACCCGCTCGGCATCGGCCGGGTCGGACAGCTTGCCGGCGATGGCGACCGGCGTGGCGTGGCCGTGCGTGGCGAGAAACGCCTTGATGTCAGCGGCGAGTGGCACGTGCAGTCCGCGCGGAAGCCAGTCGCCGGGCATGGCGCGGTCGCCCGAATAGCCGGAGTAGGGAAACAGCACCTGCCCGGGCTCGTGCACCGCGTCCTCGAACTTGCCGCCGGCCGAGAGCGAGAGGTAGGCCGCGCCGAGCTCGGCGAGGCGCAGCGCGATCAGGCGCGACTCCTGCACCGTGTACCCATTCTTGATGAACTCCTCGCCGTTGAACCGCACGCCGATCGGGAAATCGTCGCCCGCCTTGCGCCGCGCGTTCTCCATCACGCGCCCGATCAGCCGCAACCGCCCCTCGAGGGTCTGTCCGCCGTGCGTATCGGTGCGCGGGTTGGTGCGCGAGAGGAACGAGGACAGCGTGTAGGCGTGCGCCGAGTGCAGCTCGGCGCCGTCGAACCCGGCCGCGCGGGCGCGCGCCGCCGCGTCGCCGAACTGCTCTACGATGCGGTCGATTTCCTCGGGCGCGAGCATGTCGACGGTCTGTCGCCAGCCCGACCGCGCCACCTTGAGGAAGTGGATGATCTGCGGCACGACCTTCGCCTCGCCCGCGTCGTGGACGCGCCGCGCGAGCTCGCGCAAGCCCGGCACGAAGCGGTCGTCGCTGATGCGCAGCAGCGGTCCCGACTTGACGTGATGCACCGCCATCGCCTCGACCACGACCAGCCCGGCGCCGCCGCGTGCGTAGCGCTCGTAGCGCGCGATCACGTCCTCGGTAACGACGCCGTCCTCGCCGCAGAGGTGCGTGACCATCGCCGGGACCATGATGCGGTTGGGAACCGTCATCGCCTGCATCCGCAGCGGCTCGAAGAGCTTCGACATGCTTGCGCCTCCGTGATTGCTTCAGGGCGAACTTTCCCGGATACAGTGCTGCGCGGGATTAGCCCAGATCACGCTTTTGCGGCGTGCTCAGCCGCCGGCGATGCGCCCGAGCACCTCGGGATCCATGCGGAAGCTGTGCGTCGCGTCGGGGTAGGCGCCCGCGCGCACCTCGGCGGCGTAGCGCTCGATCGCGCCGCGGATCAGCTCGCCCGCCTCCGCGTAGCGTTTGACGAAGCTCGGCGTGTACCCGGCGAAGAGGCCGACGAGGTCGTGGAAGACGAGCACCTGGCCGTCGGTCTGCGCACCGGCGCCGATGCCGATGGTGGGGATCGCGATGCGTGCGGTGATGAGCGCGGCGAGCGGGGCCGGCACCAGCTCGAGCACCACGCCCCAGCAGCCCGCCGCCTCCATCGCGACGGCGCCCTCGAGCGCGCGCCGCGCGGTCTCCTCGTCTTTGCCCTGCAACTTGAAGCCGCCGAGCGAGGAGGCGGTCTGCGGGGTGAGGCCGACGTGACCGAGCACCGGGACTCCCGCACGCACGAGCGCCGCCGCGATCGGCGCGACCTCGGTTCCACCTTCGAGCTTCACCGCGTCGGCGCCTGCCTCCTTCAGCAGTCGCCCGGCGTTCGCGATCGCCTGCTCGGCCGAAGTGAACGAGAGGAACGGCAGGTCGGCGACCAGGAACGCCTCGGGCGCGCCGCGCCGCGCCGCCTTCGTGTGGTGGACCATGTCGTCCATCGTTACCGGCACGGTCGAGTCGTAGCCGAGCACGACCATGCCGAGCGAGTCGCCGACCAGCAGCAGGTCGACGCCGGCTTGCGCGGCGATCCATGCGGTCGGGTAGTCGTACGCGGTCAACATCACCAGGCGCGCGCCCTTCCTGCGCTTGAGCTCGAGTACGGTGGGTTTCATGATCGGTTAGCCTTGTCCTTTTCATCTTGCGCTCTGATCGCCGCGCGGGCGCGCGCCCAGTCCTCGTCGCCCCACGCCGCGAGATCGTAGAAGTTGCCGTGCGTCACGAGGTGCGCGGCGCCGTCGAGCGCGATCGTCTGCCCGGTGAGCCACTCGCAGCCGTCGGCCATCAAGAACGTGGCGAGGTTCGCGAGCTCGGCCATGCGACCGATGCGGCCCATCGGGTTCTTCGCCGCGCCGCGCGCCTCGACCGTCTCGCCGGGATTCAGGCGCGCGCCCATGCCCTCGGTGGGGAAGGGTCCCGGCGCGATCGCGTTTAGGCGGATGCCGTGGCGCGCCCACTCGACGGCGAGCGACTGCGTCATCACGTGCACGCCCGCTTTCGACATCGCCGAGGGTACGACGAACGGCGAGCCGGTCCACACCCAGGTGACGAGGATCGAGACGACGCTGCCCTTGTGCCCGCCGGCGATCCAGCGTTTGCCCACCGCCTGCGTGACGTAGAAGGTGCCGTGCAGCACGATGCCGGCGATCGCGTCGAACCCGCGCGGCGACAGGTCCTCGGTGCGGCTGATGAAGTTGCCGGCGGCGTTGTTCACCAGGCCGGTGAGCGGCCCGCCGTCGTCCCAGATCGCCTGCACCATCGCGTCCACCGCGCGAGCGTCCCGGATGTCGCACGCGTGCGTTCTCACCGTTCCGCCGTGCGCCGTCACCAGCGCGGCGGCGGACTCGTCCAGCACGCCCTTGCGCCGCCCGCACAGGTGGAGCTGGGCGCCGAGCGCGAGGTAGCGCGCGGCGATCTCGCGGCCGAGGCCGGTGCCGCCGCCGGTGACGAGGATGCGTTTGCCGGCGAGGAGATCGGGCTGGAACACGAAGCCAGTGGACAGTGTGCGGTGCGCCAAGCCGTGCGACCGCCGGGATCCCCGCGAGTGGCGCACGGCGCCATGGCGATTGTATCGCTCCCGCGGCGACCGCCACGCGGGTTCGGGATGCTATCCTTTCCCGCCGACTGCCGACTGCCGACTGCCGACTGCCGACTGTCCACGGTTGCTTTCCAATTGAATCCCTCCCTCCCGCCGACATCGGCGCCCCGGCCGACGCGATCGACACGCCCGCGCTCGTGCTCGAGCTCGACGCGTTCGAGCGGAACATGCAGCGCATGGCGTTCGCCGTGCGCGGCGCCGGCGTGCGCCTGCGTCCGCACGCGAAGTCGCACAAGTGCCCGGAGATCGCGCTGCGCCAGGTGGCGGCGGGAGCGGTGGGCATCTGCTGCCAGAAGACGAGCGAGGCCGAGGCGATGGTGGACGGCGGCATCCGCGACGTTTTCGTCAGCAACGAGGTCGTCGGCGCGGCCAAGCTCGCGCGGCTCGCGCGGCTCGCGCAGCGTGCAAGAGTGAGCGTCTGCGTGGACGACGCCGCGAACGCCGCCGAGCTCGAGCGTTCGGCGCGCGCGGCCGGTGTCGAGCTCCACGTGCTGGTCGAGATCAACGTCGGGGCGGACCGCTGCGGTGTCGAGCCGGGCGCGGCGTCGCTCGCGCTCGCGCGTGCGGTGGCCGGCGCCGGGCACCTGCGGTTCGCCGGCCTCCATGCGTATCACGGCGCGGCCCAGCACCTGCGCAAGGTGAGCGACCGGCGGGCCGCGATCGCGCTCGCCACGCGCAAGGCACGCGCGACCAAAGCGCTGCTCGAGTCGAACGGGATACCGGTCGAGACGGTGACCGGTGCGGGCACCGGAACCTTCCTGTTCGAGGCGGCGAGCGAGGTCTACAACGAGATCCAGCCCGGCTCCTACGTCTTCATGGACGCCGACTACGGCGCGAACGACTGGTCGGGCTTCCCGGACTTCGAGCAGAGCCTGTTCGTGCTGGCGACGGTCATGAGCGTGCCGACGGCCGACCGTGCGGTGGTCGACGCCGGTCTCAAGGCCTCGAGCGTCGATTCCGGACTGCCGCAGGTCGTTGGCCGGCGCGGCGTCGAGTACGTCGCCGCCTCCGACGAGCACGGCGTGCTGCGGATCGCACGGGGCGGCGACGCGCCGCGCCTCGGCGAGAAGGTGCGCCTGGTTCCCGGCCACTGCGACCCGACCGTCAATCTGCACGACTGGATCGTCGCGGTGCGCGGTGGCAAGGTCGAAGCGCTGTGGCGGGTGGCGGCGCGGGGCGCGGGATACTGACGATGAGCGCCGACCCGCGCGCAGACATGGGCGCTCATCGCTGCGGCCGCGGCGATCCTCGCGATCACCTTCGGCACGCGCTCCTCGCTCGGCCTGTTCGTGTCGCCGCTCAACACCGCGACCGGCCTCGGCATCGCCACCATCAGTTTCGCGATGGCGGTCAACCATCTCATGTGGGGCGCCTGGCAGCCGGTGTTCGGTGCGATGGCCGACCGGTTCGGCCCCGATCGCGTGATCCTGCTCGGCGGGGTGCTGCTCGCGGGCATGTTCGCGCTCGTGCCGCTCGCGACTTCGGCGCCGGGATTGGTCCTCACGCTCGGCTTCGGCGTCGCCGCCGGTGCGGCCGCGGGCAGCATGTCCACGCTGCTCGGCGCGATCGGCAAGCGCCTGCCGCCCGAGCGGCGCGGCGTCGCCGCCGGCATCGTCAACGCGGGCGGCTCGATCGGGCAGCTCACCATCGCGCCGGTCGCGGCGGCGCTGATCGGCGCCGCCGGCTGGGCGAACGCGATGCTCGCGCTCGCCGCGATCGCGCTCGCGACGCTGCCGCTCGCCTGGCCGCTGCGGCAGAAGCGCCACGCGCCCGCCGCTACACCGGCACAGGGGGCGCCGGCGCCGCCGGGGATGCGCGCGGCGCTGCGTGAAGCGGCCGGCGATCGCAGCTATTGGTATCTGAACGTGGGCTTCTTCGTGTGCGGCTTCCACATCGCGTTCCTCATCACGCACATGCCCGGCGTGATCGAGTACTGCGGCCTGCCGCCAGCGCTCGCCGGCACCTCGCTGGCGGTAATCGGGCTCTTCAACATCATCGGCAGCGTCGGTGCCGGCCTCGTGATCCAGCGGCTGCGCATGAAGATCACGTTGTCCTGGATCTATGCCTCGCGCGGGATCGGCGTCGCGCTGTTCCTCGTCGCACCCAAGACCGAGCTCGTGGTGCTCGCGTTCTCGGTGTGGATGGGGCTCACCTACCTCGCCACGGTGCCGCCCACCGCGGGACTGGTCGGCAAGCTCTTCGGCACGCGCTACCTCGCGACGCTCTTCGGCATCACGCTGCTCTCGCACCAGGTGGGCGGGTTCCTCGGCGCGTGGCTCGGCGGGCTCGCCTTCGTGGCGAGCGGGCACTACGACTGGATGTGGTACGCCGACATCGCGCTCGCTGCGCTCGCCACCGTGATCCACCTCCCGATCCGCGAGCCGGCGATGAAGCGGCTCGCGCCCGCGGCGTAGGTCCCCTCCTGCTCAAGGAGGATCCGGCCGCAGGCCGGGGGGTGGTTACGGCCGTTCCGCGCGCCATGCGCTCGCGCCACCCCGGCTGCTGCGCCGCCACCCCTCCTCGCAGAGGAGGGGGGGACTGGCGTGCTACCGCACCGCTGGTGCCACCGCCGCGGTCGCGCGCTCGCCCGGGAATGCGAGCGCCGCGGCGAGCGTGCAGGCGGCGAGGGCGGCGAGCAGCACGAACAGCGCCTGGAAGTCGCCGGTGCGGCCGTGGACGTAGGCGACCAGCGGCACCGCCGCGGCGCTGCCGAGGAACGACACCACGTAGCGCAGCGCGTAGGCGCGCGCGCGCCACGCCTCGGTGGTGTAGCGCGCGACCATCGCGTCGTTGATCGGGATCTGGCCGAACACCGCGAACATCATCGCGATCGCCACCGCGAGCATGCCGTAGCCCGCGAGCGTCGCTGCGGCGAAGAGCAGCGGCACTTGCGCGAGCACGACTGCGACGAACACGCCCTTCAGCGGACGGCGGTCGATCAGGTTGCCGACCACGAGCTGCGCCATCGCCGCGACGAGGTAGGTGACGCACACCAGCAGTCCGATGCCGAAGGTGGTGTTGGTGAGGGCGCGCAACCGCTCGTCGAACAGCTTCGGCATCGCCACGGTGGCCGCGTTGAAGACGATGCCGTTCGCGATCACCGCGACGCACAGCACGGCGAACACGCGGGCGAGCAGCGCGCGCGGGAAGCGTGCGCCGTCCGTGCGCGCGGCGGGCGCGGCGCGCGGCGCCTCGCGCACGCTGCCGGCGAAGGCGATGCCGACGGCGATGGTCGCAAGGCCCGGGACGACGAAGGCTGCGCGCCAGTGGATGAAGTCGGCGAGCGCGCCGGCGAGAAGTGCGGCGAAGGCGAGCCCGGCATTGCCGAAGACGCCGTTCACGCCGAGCGTGCGGCCGACGTTCGGCTTCTGCGAGACGAGCATCGCGATGCCGACCGGGTGGTAGATCGACGCAAACACCCCGATCAGCGTGAGCCCGATCGCGAGCGACGCCGGCCCGGCGGCGAGCCCAGTGAGCACGGTCGCGCTGCCGATGCCGAAGAAGAAGAGCCTGATCATCCCGGCGCGGCTCCAGCGGTCGGCGAGCCAGCCCGCGGGCAGCGAGCCGGCGCCGAACGCGAAAAACGCGCCGGTCGCGAGCGGCAGAAGCTCCGCGTAAGGCCGCCGCCACTCCGCCGCGATGGCGAGCACCACCGTCGGGAAGATCAAGAGCAGCAGGTGGTCGAGCGTGTGTCCGACGTTCAGGAAGAGCTCGAGGCGGCGCCGGTCGGGCATGCGCCGGCATCATACCGGCGGCGCAGCATGCCCGCCGCGGCGCTCAGGGGCCCGGGAACGGCCAGACCGCCGGGCCGGCTGCGCGCGCCGGCGTCTGCGGTACGAGGCCGGTAGGACGGCGGTCGTGGTGTGGCGCGGACGGCTGCGCCGGCCGCAGCACCGTGTAGCGCTGGGCGAGATGCGGCGGGAGATCAAGGGCGGCGAGCGTCGCGCGGACGAAATCGGCAGGCAGCGGAATCGGATCCATCGGGACACCTCGAGAGCGTGATGCGGGCGTCATTGTCCGGCGCGCGCGTTGCCGCCGTGTGTCGGCGCCGCGACCGCCGGGAGACCGTCGCGTGCGCGACCGCCGCGTGCCCCGCGATGCGGCAAGTCGTCGATCGGCTTCCAGTCAGGTCTCGGCTCCTCCGATGACCCGACTGAGGGGCAGCTCTCGCGGGGGCGGCGAGCTTCGTTCCTCAGCTGCCGGCGAGTTTCTCGACGATCCTGCGCTCGTAGTAGGCGTTGCGGCTCAGCCGGGCGCCGCGGTGCGCGCCGAGCCGCATCCGCAGCAACGCCAGGCGGGCGAGCGCCCGTGAGCGCTCGCTCCTCTCGGTGACCGTGCGCAGGCTGGCCTCGAGCTCGGCCATCTCGCGGCGCTCGAGCACTTCGACCGGCACCAGCCCGGCATTCTTAAGGATGCGGTTGGCTGCACGAACCTCCGCCGGGACGAGCGGATCCTGGTCGAGTTCGAGGGGTTTGCCGGCCCCGGGCAGGTTGTCGAAACCGCCGCGGCGCATCGCATCCTGGATGCGCTCCTCGGCGAGCGCGTCGAGATTGGGCAAGCCGAAGGGCCGCATGGCGGCGAGCATAGCAGCCCCGCATCCGACTGGAAAACCCGGCGCGCGAGGAACACAATCGCGCATCGGCCGCGGCCAGATCGCGGGGAGCAGGTCAAATGAGAATGCGGGCAGTGCTCGTCGCGTGCGCGCTCGTTGCGGCCGCGCCCGTGCTCGCGCAGCAGCGCGAGAAGGGCGAACCGAACGCTGCGGCGGCCGAGCGTCGCGCCCAGGCGCTCGTCGCGGCGGTCGTGCGCGTGCGGATGAAGGCGCTGCCGGACGCGCGCTCGAGCGGAGGACGCTCGGCGATGCGCGCGAGGGCACCGGCGTCGTGATCGACGATGCGGGCCACGTGCTCACGATCGGCTATCTCGTGATCGAGTCGGCTGCGATCGAGGTGACGACCGTCGACGGCAGGACGGTGCCGGCCGAGCTCGTCGGCTACGATCACGCGACCGGCTTCGGGCTGCTGCGGGCGCACGCGCCGCTCGGCGCGCAGCCGATCGCGCTCGGCGAATCGGGCGCGCTCGCGCTGCGCGAGCCCGTCATGATCCTGCCGTGGGGCGCGCCGGCGGCGGCGAGCGTGGCCTACGTCGTCTCGCGGCGCGAGTTCACGGGGTCGTGGGAGTACCTGCTCGACAGCGCGATCTTCGTCTCGCCGCCGACGCTCGTCTGGCAGGGCGCGGCGCTCGTCAACCGTGGCTATGAGCTCGTCGGGATCGGCTCGCTGCTGGTGCGCGACTCGCAGCGCGCCGGGCAGCCGGTGCCGGGCAACATGTTTGTCCCGATCGATCTGCTGAAGCCGATCCTCGCCGACCTGAAGGCGAGCGGCCGCGCCGCCGGCCCGCCGCGCCCCTGGCTGGGCATGGCGACCGAGGAAACGCGTGGGCGGCTCGTTGTGAGCCGCGTCTCGGCCGACAGTCCCGCCGCCCGCGCCGGCGTGCGCGCGGGCGACGTGGTCCTCGGCGTCGGCGCGACGCCGGTGAAGACGCACGCCGAGCTCTACCGCTCGGTGTGGGCGCTTGGTCCGGCCGGCGTGGAGGTGCCCCTCAAGGTGCTGCAGGACGGCGGCACCAAGGACCTGCTCGTCAAATCGATCGACCGCGCCGACTTCTTCCGCAAGAAGCCGGCGTACTGAGACCGACCCGGCGCCGCACCGCGCATCAGTTGAGGCCGGCGTCCTTCCAGAATTTCATGCCCGAGATCGCGCCGCCCGCCTCGATGCCGGTGTCGGTGAAGTTGTACCAGTCCATGCCCTTGCGCAGCATCTCCGCCTCGGAGTCCTGCGCGCCTTTGCCGCCGACCGCGGCACCGACGCGTCCGCCGCCGCCGGCCTCCCACCCCGAGTCGATGAAGCGCTGCATCGCCTTGCGGTCGTTGAACACGATGACCACCTTGCGCTTCTGCACGCCGAGCTGCGGTCCGGCGCTTGCCTGCGCGACGTTCATGTAGGTGTCCTTGCCGCCCGCGTTGTCGTGCACCACGCCCTTGCCGCCGGAGCCGCCGAGGATGAAGCTCAGCCCGTAGGTGGTGAAGACGCCGTAACCGGCGGCCTTCTCGACCTTCGCCTTGGCTTCCGGACGCTTCCGGTACAGCTCGGTCAGCGCGTCGCGCGAGACCCGCTCGATCTCGGCGCGCTGTTTGGCCGCGTCGGCGTGCGCCGGCGCGCTGCCCGTGCCGAGCAGCACTGCCGCGCAGATGGCGGCGGCCAGGGTGCGGACTGTCATGTCAATCTCCTGAAGTGGATCGTTTTCGGCGCAGTGAGTATATCCGACCGCCCGGCGCTCGCGCGTTGCCGTGAGCCCCTGCGCGTCCGAAAGAACTTCGCGCCTGATCCGTGCTCAAACGATTCGCGCCGCGCATCCCTCGACGCGCGCTCGAGGAGGACATCACCATGATTGATCCGACCGATATCGATGCCCGCCGACGCCGGACGCTCGCGCTTGCCGCCAGCGTGGTCGGCGCTGCCGCCCTGGCATTGCCGCGCGCGGCGCCGGCACAGGCGCCCGCAGTCACGCCCACCCCGCGCCAGACGCTCGGGCCCTTCTATCCGTACGGGCCGGAGGTCGAGCGCGACGCCGATCTCGTCACCGTCGCAGGCGGCACCGGCATCGCCAAGGGCGAGATCACGCTGCTCACCGGCCGTGTGCTCGACGCGCGAGGGCGGGCGGTGAGCGGCGCGCGCGTCGAGATCTGGCAGTGCAATGCGTTCGGCCGCTACCACCATCCGAGCGATTCACGCAACGTGCCGCTCGACCCTGACTTCCAGGGTTACGGCGTCGCGACGACGGGCGCGGACGGCGGCTACCGCTTTCGCACGATCAAGCCGGTGCCCTACCCGGGACGAACGCCGCACATCCACTTCCGCATTGGCGTGCGGGGCGCGGCGCAGCTCGCCACGCAGATGTACGTCGCCGGCCATCCGCAGAACGACGGCGATTTCCTGCTCTCCAGCATCGCCGATCCGAAGGCGCGCGAGCGGCTGCTGGTGCGCTTCGAAACGTTGCCGGGCGCGGACGCGCTCGCGGCGAGGTTCGACATCGTGCTCGACAACAACGGGACGCTGCAAAGGAGCTAGAGTCCCGAGTCAGCGATCCGTCGACGAAAAACCGCACGGTTCGCCGCCAGGCGTCGTTCCGCTCCTTGCCAAGACGGCCGGTCTTGGCGGCGTCGCGCGCCTCGCCTGACGACGAACCGTGCGGTTTTTCGCATGGCTCTGGTCGCGTCCGTGCCGAGTCGAGCGCCTTGCTCTCGATGAACGTGTTCGACGAACTTCTGTCTCGGGACTCCAGCGGACGCTGGACAGTACGCGCCGAGCTGCGCTCCGCGGCCCCGCCGAAAGTGAATCTGCTGTGCCGCTGCGTCGAGCGCGGCGCGGTCCTCGAGACGCGCGACCGCCTCTGCCGGCACCGCGGCGCCAAGCAGCCGCCACCGCTCTGCTGGAGAGAGCCCCGCGCGGCACGCCGCGCCGCGGCGGTATAATTTGCGACGCTCCCGCCGCGCGCCGCGCGGCGGGAAACGCGGTCCTCGAGGCATTCCGGCGTGATCGACAAGTCGCACGTTTCGCCCGGCGTGGTGCTCGCCTGCGGCGCGCTGATCCTCGCGCTGTCGCTCGGCATTCGCCACGGCTTCGGCCTCTTCCTGCAGCCGATGAGCGTGGACAACGGCTGGGGGCGCGAGGTGTTCTCGTTCGCGATCGCGGTCCAGAACATCGTGTGGGGCGCGGCGCAGCCGTTCACCGGCATGCTCGCCGACCGCTACGGGCGCCGGGCGAACGATCCTCGTCGGCGCGGTCCTGTACGTGGTCGGGCTGATGCTGATGGCGGTGTCCTCGACGCCGGGCATGCTCGCGCTGAGCGCCGGCTTCCTGATCGGCTTCGGCCTCGCCGGCACCACGTTCTCGATCGTCTTCGGCGCGATCAGCCGCGCGCTGCCGCCGGCGAAGCGCAGCCTCGGCATGGGCATCGCGGGCGCAGTCGGTTCGTTCGGGCAGTTCGTCATGCTGCCGGGCGCGATGTCGCTGATCTCCGGCTTCGGCTGGGCGGTGGCGCTCGTCGCGCTCGGCGCGGTCGGCGCCCTGATGGTGCCTTTCGCGACCGCGCTCCTCGAGAGGAACGCCGTCCAGCGCCAGCCCACCGACATCCCGGTCCGGGCTGCGCTCGACGAGGCGTTCCGTCACCGCGGGTTCTGGCTGCTCGGGTTCGGCTACTTCGTGTGCGGCTTCCAGGTCGTGTTCATCGGCGTGCATCTGCCCGCTTACCTGGTCGACCGCGCTCTGCCCGCGACTACCGGCATGACCGTTCTCGCGCTGATCGGCCTGTTCAACATCGCGGGCTCGTTCCTCGCCGGCTATCTCGGCGGCCGCTTCCCGAAGCCGGCGCTGCTCGCGATCGTGTACGCCGCGCGCGGCGTTGCGATCGCCGCATTCGCCTTCTGGCTTCCGGTCACGGCCGCGAGCGCCTACACTTTCGGCATAGCGATGGGGTTCCTGTGGCTGGCGACCGTGCCGCTCACCAACGGGGTCGTCGCCACCGTGTTCGGGGTGCGCAACATGGCGATGATCGGCGGCGTCGTGTTCTTCTTCCACCAGGCGGGCGCCTTCCTCGGCGGCTGGCTCGGCGGCTCGTTCTACGATCGCACCGGCAGCTACGACGTCGTGTGGATGATCTGCATCGGCCTGTCGGTCATGGCGACGCTAATCAACCTGCCGATCAAGGAGCGCCCGGTCGCGCGACTACAGGGGGTGGTGACATGACGCGACGCCAGCGCCGCATCCTGCAAGTTGCGCTGGTGGTGCTGGGTCTCGTCGCGCTTGGCGTCGCCGCCGGCGGCTACCGGCACCCGGATCTTCTGCTGCACTACGTCAACCTGCAGCTCTGCGGCTGAGCGCCGCGGCCGCTCAATCGGGCGCCGGCGCGGTCTGCAGGAAAACGCGGCTTGCGCCCTCGAGCGCGAGGCAGGTAAGCACGCCGCTCCGGTACGCGCCGGTATCGAGGCCGATGCGGTTCGCGCGCACCTCGGGTGCGGGCACGATGCAGTGGCCGTGCACCACCGTCCAGCCGAAGTCCTCGCGCGAGCGCAGGAATCGGCTGCGGATCCACAGCAGGTCGCGCGCGGCCTGGCGGTCGAACGGCACGCCCGGAAGCAGCCCGGCGTGCACGAACGCGTAGCCGCCTTCGCGATGGCTGAGCGCGAGCGAGCGCAGAAGCGCCTCGTGCGCGCGGGGCAGGGCGCGGGCGAAGCGGCGGCGCGCCGCTTCGAGCGCCGTGTCGTCGTCCTCCGGCACTCCGACGCCGTACTCGGCGAGCGTCGCGTCTCCTCCGTAGCGCAGCCAGTGGCGGCCCGCGCGCAACTCGCCGTCGAGGAAACGCACTACGATGTCTTCGTGGTTGCCCTTGAGGAGCACGCGCTCGAACCCGGGCGGCGCCGGCCGGAGCAGCGCGTCGAGCACCTCGCGGCCGCGCGGGAAGCGGCTGACGTAGTCGCCGAGGTAGACCATCAGCCGGCGCGTCGCCGCGCGCATCGCGGCGTCGGCGGCGATCGCCTCGTGCAGCTCCGCGAGCAGATCGGCGCGCCCGTGGACGTCGCCGATCGCGTAGATCACCGTGCCGGGCGGCGGCTGGGCGCCGCGCTCGCCTGTCGCGCGCGGCGCCTCGCGGCGGACGATCGCCATCGCTCGCGCGGCTTTCGCGCCCGCCTCAGGCCACGCGCGCCATGAGTGTCCGATCCCGGCTCACCCGCGCCCCCGGCCGTGCGCGGCCGCGCCGCGCACGGCGGCGATTGCACCTCGGCCGAGGTCTCGAGCACGGCGAAGCCGGCGGCCTCCAGCGCCTGCGCCACCGCGCCGATGTCGCGCGTGACGCAGCGGACGATCACGCGCTTGCGCGGTCGATCGGTCGCGTCCGGCACATCGTTGCGGCCGATCGGATAGAGCGCGTGCAGGGTCGCGCCCGCGGCCTCGACCGCCGCGGCGATGCGCCCGAGCACCCCGGGGCCGAGCTCGGTCGGGGCGAGCGTGACCCCGCTCCACTTCTCCCAGGCGCCGAGGAACTGCGCGGCGAGCTGCAGGATCTCGGCGGCCGAGATCATGCCGACCACCCGATCGCCCTCGAGCACCGGAAACTGCCCGACGCCGAGCGCCTGCCCCTTGAGCAGGCAGTGCTCCATCGTGTCGGCCGCGCGCACCGTCTCGGGGGTTGCGCACCATCACGTCCCTCACCTTCAGCCGGTTCGCGAAGAATGCGAACTCGTCCGAGCTCTGGGTGCGGGCGACGAAGTCGGCCGCGCGCAGGCAGCTGTGGCGCGTGAGCAATCCGCGCAGCCGGCCTTCTTCCACGACCGGCACCGCGTGCAGGTTACGCTCGGCGAGGACGCGCTCGGCCTCGGCGAGGAGCACGTCGCCGGTCACGGTGGCCGGTCCGGCCTGCATCCAGTTGCGCACGATCATCGTGCTTCCTCCCTCCGCTGCGTCAGTCCGGCCCGCGCACGAAGCCGGCGAGCGCCAGCGCCGCGACCGACATCGCGTTCGCGATCTCGCCGGCGGCGATGCGCGCGGGCACCTCGTGCGGATCGACCGGCACCACCTCGAGATCCTCGCCCGCATCGGGCGACGGCGCCACGCGCGCGCTCAGCCCGCGCGCGAGATAGATCCAGGCCCGGTTGGCGAGCAGCGCCGGCTGCGGGCGCAGCGTGCCGAGCAGCGCGAGCTCCCCGCCGCCGTGCCCGGTCTCCTCGGCGAGCTCGCGCGCAGCGCCCTCCTCGGGGCGCTCACCCGGCCGGTCGTGCAGCCCGCCCGGCACCTCCAGACCGGCCTCGCGCGTCCCGTGGCGGTACTGCCGGATCAGCACCAGCTTCCCGTCCGCCGTCAGCGGCACCACCATCAGCCAGTCCGGCATGTGGACGACGTAGAAGTCGCGCGGCCGTTCGGTGCGCGGCGAGCGCGCCCGGTCGCGCGTGACGCGGAAGAGCCCGAGATCGAGCACCGGCTCGGAGGCCACAAGCGGCCACGGGCGGATCATCCGGCGAGCGCCGCCGCCGGCGCGCGGGCGCCCCGGTACAGACGCACGAACTCGTCGACCGCGACGCGGGCGAACTCGGGCGTGTAGAGGTGCAGGTCCACTTCGCGGACACGCGCGGGATCGCGGAGCTTCTCCTTGAGGCGCGCCACGAACGCCGCGTCCGCGGCGGGGTCGTAGATCAGCCGCCCCTCGCGGTCGAGCGACGACCAGCCCTTGAGCGGCACGAAAAACGTCCACGGCCCCTTGGCGCGGTTCAGGCGCTCGGCGATCACGTCGGCGGCCTGGCGCAGCTCGTCGGCCGTGGTGCGGACCTGCACCCGCAGGGAATCCTGCACGTACTGCGGCCGGTCCTTGGTCCTCTCGATCATGTCGGGCCGGCCGCCGTAGGACAGGATGTCGAGGCCGCAGGGCGCGAGCACCGTCGGGATGCCCGCCTCCACCGCTGCCATCAGCCGGTGCGGGCCCGGGTCGCGGTTCCCCTTGAACAGGTGCTCCATCACGCCGCCGATGCAGAGGTCGAGCACGCCGTGAAAAGCGCCGTCGCGGATCATCTCCTCCATCGCGCGGTCGCCCTTGCCCTGCGCGTGGCAGACGATCGGCGTGAAGCCGGCCTCCTCGAGCATCCCGAGCGCGGACTGCACCGCCATCTCGCCGAAGCCGAACGACGACACCGCGACGCACGGCTTGTCGAATCGGATGTCGGTGCCCTGCGTCATCTCCACCATGCCGCAGATGGCGCCGACCGCGTTGGTGATCTGCGCCTTGAGGAGCGGGTTCATCTTCACGATGTCGAGCACCGTGTGATGCATGGTGATGTCGCGCGTGCCGACGTACTTGTCGATGTAGGCCGGGTGCGCCGCCATCGGCGAGGCCATCAGCTTCGGCATGCCGAAGGGCAGGCGCTGCATGATCGAGGTGGCGACCAGGGTCGCCGTGCCGCCGCCGATGCCGATGATGCCGTGCACGCGGCCCGCCCTCACCAGCTCGTCGACGATCGCCGCGGCGCCCCTGATCTGGTTCTGCGGTCGCCGTGTCGCGGTCGGAACGGTACTTCTCGCGCACCACCTCGATCGGGAGCCCGCCGCGCGCGGCCACCTCCTCGGTGCGGATGTCGCCGGGGAAGGGCGGCGGCTCCTCCATGCTGAAGTCGAGCAGGATGGCCTCGTGCCCGCGCCCCGCGATGAGGTCCTTGACGAAGACGATGTCCTCGCCGCGGGTGTCCAGGTTGCAGACCACGACGATGCCCTTCTTGTGTGCCATCGCGCGCGGCTCCGTCGCTAGCCCTTGCCGCCGGCTTTCTTCGGCGCCTCGGGACGGGTCAGCGCGGGATCATGTCGGCCACCGGGCTCGTGCCCTCGAAGCCGTACTCGTTCCAGCGGTCGGACACCTTCTGCAGCACCGCGCGGTCCATGAAGATCTCGCTCGGCTTGTTCTTCCACTCGAACGGCGTGCAGGCGTCGAGCAGGATGCGGCTGGTGATCTCGCGCGCCTCGATCGGCAGGCCCGGATCGAGCGGCGTCGAGCGGCCGCGGTCGATGATCTGCGCCGAGCGCTTCGGATCGAAGCGGGTGGCGAGCGCCCACCAGACCCGGTCCCAGTCGTCGGCGGCGATATCGTGGTCCACGGTGATGACGCCCTTGACGCCGTAGTGGCCGGTGGTGCTCGCGATCACCGCGTTGCCGACGTGGTTGGAGTGGCCCGGGTACATCTGCTTGACCGACACCACGACCCAGAACCGCCCGCACGCCTCCGGCGGGATGTAGACGCTCTGGATGCCCGGCACCTTCATCGTCTCGAGGTCATACCACAGCGTCGCGGTGCGGTTGAGCGACTGGATCATGTGGATGTCGTTGATCGGCTTGCCGACCGTCGTCGACCAGAAGACCGGCTTGTTGCGGTGCAGGATGCGCTTCACGCGCAGCACCGGCTTCGGATAGTCCTTGCCCTTGTTGCCCGAGTAGTAGCCGGTGTACTCGCCGAACGGGCCTTCGTCCATCAGCTCGTTGGGGTCGATCCAGCCCTCGGCGATGATCTCGGCGTTCGCCGGCAGGGTGAGTCCGGTGAGGTCGGACTTGAACACCGGCACCGGGCGGCCGCGCAGCGCGCCGGCGATGTCGTACTCGTCGGTCTGCGCGGACACGAGCGTCGAGCCGGCGAGGAACAGCACCGGGTCGCAGCCGACGACCGTCGGCCGCCGGCATCAGCTCGCCGCGCTCCTGGTACTTCTTCATGTGCATGTCGCCGTGCTTGCCCTTGATGATCTGCGAGCCGAGGATGTTCTTGCCGAGCACCTGCGAGCGGTAGGTGCCGAGGTTCGTCCAGCCGGTGTCCGGGTCCTTGGTGACGAGGTAGCCGGCGGTGACGAAGAAGCGGCCGCCGTCGTCGGGGTAGAACCACGGCACCGGGAACTTCTCGAGGTCGACCGCGTCGCCCTCGACCACGTTCTCCATCACCGGCGGCTTGTCGACGTAGCTCGGCTTGACCATCTGCTTGGTGGTGAGCTCCATCCACTTGCGCGCGAGCTGGCTCATCGTCAGCCCGGGGTCCTGCTCGAGCGCGATCGCGAGGCGCTCGGGCGTCGTGAAGGCGCTGGTGAATACCGGGATCGAGTGGCCCTTGACGTTCTCGTACAGCAGCGCCGGGCCCTGCTTCTCCTCGTTGACCTTCGAGACGTGGCACAGCTCGTACTTCCAGTCGACCTCGGCCTTCACGCGGTGCAGTTGGCCGTGCGCCTCGAGCGCGGCGATGTAGCTGCGCAGGTCGTTGATCGGCTTGACCTCGGTGCGGGTATCCATTTCGTCTCCTTGGGTGGAACGGATGAGTCGGGGTGAACGGGTGCTTGGGTTGCGGGCTCAGCTCACGCGCTTGCCGGTGAGCATGCCGCGACTGATGTAGTCCATGGCCGAGCTGGCGCCGGCGGCCTGGCGCTCTCGGCGGCCGGCTCCACACGGTCTCGGGCCGTGCCTGGAGGATGAAGATGTTGCCGCCCGAGGGGGAGGTCCTTGTCGACCGCCCATTCGATGTCCATCGGCGCGCCGTAGTGCTTCTCGATCTGCTTGCCGATCCAGGCCAGCTCGGTGATCTCGTCGTCGATCAGCGACTGCACGTTCTGGCGCTCGGAGGGCACCTCGATGGCGCGCGAGACCTGGTTCTTGGCGTCGACCGTGTAGCACAGCTCCTTGCGCGCGATCGTGCGGTCGATGATGTCGAGCGTCACCTTGTTGACCACGAAGTGATCGGGCGTCACCTCGCCCGACACCACCGACTCGCCGAAGCCGAAGTTGGAATCGATCACGATCACCGAGCGGTCGCCGTTGGCCGGGTCGAGCGTGAACATCACGCCGGCGGTGTAGGCGTTGGCCATCTTCTGCACGCCCACGCTGATGGCCAGCGTGTCGTCGCTCCAGCCCTGGCGCGCGCGGTAGGCGATGGCGCGCGCGGTGTAGAGGCTCGAGATGCAGCGGCGCACGTGGTGCAGCACCTCGTCGACGCCGCGGATCCACAGGTAGGTGTCCTGCTGGCCGGCGAAGCTGGCGCCGGCGGTGTCCTCGGCGGTGGCGCTCGATCGCACCGCCACCGGCACCGCGGGCAGGCACGAACGCAGCGAGAGCTTGCGGTAGCACTCGGCCACCAGGTCCTCGATCTCCTGCGGGAACGGGTGATCTTCGATCAGCGAGCGGATCGACGCGCTGATGCGCTCGAGCGCTTCGAGGTCCTCGGTGTCGGCGCACGCGAGGCGTGCCGCGACCTCGAGCTCGAGCCCGGCCTCGGCCATGAAGCGCCGGTAGCCTTCGGTGGTGAGCGCGAAGCCCGGCGGCACGCGCACCTGGGCGTTGATCAGCTCGCCGAGCGAGGCGTTCTTGCCGCCCACCAGCGGCACCGACTCCTTCAGGCACTCGTCGAACCAGACACCAGCGGCGGGCGCGCCACGAAGGGCGCGCCCCGCCGCTCGGCTCTTTGCACGGCAGTGTGCACGACCACCTCGCCAGCGCGCGATCGCCACCGTGCCCGTCGACCCGTCGACCCGCAGCTTCATGCCGGTGCGGATGATCTTGGTCGCGTGCCCGGTGCCGACCACCGCCGGCATGCCGTACTCGCGGCAGACGATCGCGGCGTGGCTCATCACGCCGCCGACGTCGGTGATGCAGGCGCCGATCTTGGCAAACGCCGGTGCCCACGAGGGGCTGGTGGTCGGCGCCACCAGGATCTCGCCCTCCTGCAACTGGCCGACCTCGCTGACCGTGCGGCACACGCGCGCCTTGCCTTCGATGATGCCGGGGCTGCCGGCGAAGCCCTTCAGCTCGGTGATCTTCTCGGGGTCCTTGACCTCCTGCACCGAGGCCCAGTCTTGCAGCGACTTGTTGGTGACGCCCCAGAGCACGATCGTGAACGGCTCCTGGATCACCTCCGGGGCTGTGCCGATCGCCGGCGGCGCCTTCCACTCCTTGAACTTCTGCATCACGCCCTTGCGCCAGGAGATCTCCTTGGGCCAGGTCTGCGCGCCGCGCGGGGTGACGCCGGTGGCCCACGCGGTGACGATGTCCCACAGCGCCGACTTGATCTCGTCGCGCTTGAGCAGCCAGACGTCCTCGACGTCGGCGATGACGCCGTGCTCCTTCATGATGGCGGCGACTTCGCGCATCTTGTTCCAGAACACCGAGTGGAACCAGTGCTCGACGTAGAACAGGTGGTTCTCGACGTACGGGAACACCGTCTTGGCGCAGCCGAGCAACTCGTCGAACTGCTTGCGGTCCTCCTCCTTCTGGATCAGGTCGCGGTACTCCTTGGTGATGCGGTCACGCTCGGCGCGCACCTTCTCGGTGGGCCGGTCGATCGACGCACCCTGCTTGAGCTTGCCGATGTAGGTGGCGATGCCCGACAGCGGCACGTTCATCTGGTCGTTCCACGAGCGGTCGTGGTGGAACCAGCCGGTGCCGGTGGAGATGTTGAACCACGGCTCGCGCGCCAGGTTCAGCGAGGTCAGCCACTCGACGCCCTTGGGCGTCTTCTTCAGCGCGTCTTCGACCACCGTCCACTCGGGGCTGAAGGTGACCGCCGAATCGACGCCCAGTTCGATCGCCTTGCGCGCCAGCTTCTTGAGCTGCTCGTCGGGCTCGTACATGATGACGTCGATGCCCGAGATCATCTGCGTCACGCGCTGCGCCGGGATGCTCGGGAACTGCTTCTGCACGAAGTCGAGGAAGAACACGTAGGCCGCGTAGCCCAGGTTCAGGAACTCGAAGTGGTACTGCCAGCACTTGATGCCGAGGTTGATCAGGTCGTCGTAGTTCTTCAGCAGGTGGTAGCCCTTGGACTCGCCGACCGCGTCGGTGACCACCGACAGGTCTTCCATCTCGGCCAGGCGCGGGATCTTCAGCGCCTCGAGCTCGCGGATGGTCGCCTCCATCTTGACCTTCCACTTCGCCTCGAGCGCATCCCAGTTCTTGTAGTAGTAGCCGGCGCGCTCCATGAAGTTGGGCACGCGCTTGCCGATCTCCTCGGGGTCCTTCACCGGCACCGGCGAGATGTAGACGTAGCCGTTGATGATGCGGTGGTCGACGCCGCGCACCGGCGGCACCATGAAGATGCGGTTGTTGAACTGCGACAGCGCGAGGTACCACGCCTCGTCCCAGATGGTGTCGAACGGGTACAACGGCTCGGGGTAGTGCAGGCCGTCGTAGAACCAGAAGGTCTCCTTCTCGTAGGCGTTGCGCGCCGGGTCGTCGGTGACGAACTGGTACTGGTACGGGTACATGCGCTCCCAGCCTTCGGTGCCGGGAATCGTCTGGGCCTTGACGTCGTGCGGAACTGGAAACTTCATGCGCTTGTCTCCTCGGTCGTTGACGGCGCCGCCGGTGGCCGATGCACCGGGCGGTCGGTGCGCTCTCACTTGCACGAGTCGTGCCGGGCGGCGTTTGTGCGCTGCGATACATCGCTGCATCGGAGCAGTCGAAGCGCGCCGCGACGCCCCGCGCACGAGGCGAGCGCGCGGCTTCGCGGCGCCTGCATCGGCGCTGCGCCGGACGCTCGCGCGGCGCGGCGTGCAGCGGCGCCGTGCCGGCGGGTCTTGATCATTTGATTCAATCGGGGCGAGGGGTGGCGGCGATCTGATCTTTTGATCAAGCGCCGCGCCCCGCACCGCCGGCGGCGGGCCTCGGTGAACACCCGCGGCGAGACCTTGGCTAGGTCAATGCCGGGTGCTGCGCAGCGAGCTAAAAGCAACGCTTCAGGACGAGGGCGCTCCAGTTGTCCAACCTGCCCGAGCTGGCGCGCCGCGTCAGCGACGATCTCCGTTCGCGCGTGCACTTCTGCCCCGACACCGGGCAGATCTGGCTGCACGAGCACCGCATGCTGCTGGTGCACGCCGAGGCGCAGGCGTTGTTGCGCAGGAGCTGATCGACTCGCTGGGCATGCCGCGCGCGCAGGGCCTGCTGATGCGCATGGGCTACGCCTCGGGGCTGCGCGACGCCGAGCTGGCGCGCACCCGCGCCGAGCACTGCAGCGACATCGAGGCCTTCATGACCGGCCCGCAGCTGCACGCGCTGGAGGGCATCGTGCAGGTGACGCCGGTGCGGCTGGAGTTCAACCGCGCCGCCGCCACCTTCTACGGCGAGTTCCTGTGGCACAACTCGTGGGAGGGCCAGTGGCACCGCCAC
>JAOSJV010000014.1 GCA_027493935.1 Burkholderiales bacterium
ATGGATCTGGTCGGCAACACGCGCGCAATCCTGGAGGCGCGGCTGGCGGGCGTGCTGGAGCAGCTCTCGGAGCTGCGCGCGCTGCGCGGCAAGAACCTGGGCGTGGTGGAGAACATGATGAGCCGCGTGCGCCGCGAGAGAAGGAGGATTTCGAGGCGCGGTCTGGCGCGCTTCCAGGCGCTGCGCGGGTGTTCGCGCAGCGCACGAACGAGCTGTTCACCCATCTCCGGGATGGACGCGCTGAAAGGACGAGTCGAGGCGCGCGCTGCGCGAGATGTCGCGCAGCAAGCTGACGCCGTCGCTGCGCTCGGCGATGGTGGGCTACTTCGACGGCGTTCGCGCGCGGCTGGCGGGGGCCGGAGAAGTGATCGCCGAGATCCACCAGATGATGGAGGCGATGTACCGCAAGTTCAGCGAAGAGCACGGGCTGCGGCTCGGCAGCCCGCCGCACTTCTCGCTCTACCGGTACGTGAAGGAGTTCGAGCGGCTGGAGCGCAACTTCCGCACCCACTTCGATACGTTCTACACCATGGTGACGCACGAGAAGCTCGTGCTGATCGAGAAGTTCTTCGAGACGCTCGCGAGCCAGGTGCGGCGCGTATACACCTACGCGAACCGCGAGACCGAGCACTGGCTGCGCGCCGTGATGTCGCCGATGGAGACACAGGTGCGCGAGCACCAGATCCAGCTGCGGCGCCGGCTGGAATCGATCAAGCGCATCCACCAGGCCACCGACGCGCTCGAGGACCGCATCGGCGAGCTGGAGGACGTCGAGCGCGACCTGGTGCGCCAGCTCGAAGCGGTGCACCGCGTCGCCTTCGAGATCGAGCACGCACTCGAGCTCGATCCGACGCCGCTCGCCGCAGCTGCTTAGCGGCGCCACTGCGCGAGGAGCTGGCGCGCTTCAGCTGCGCAGCGCTGCTCGCGCGAGCCGCTCGTACTTCGCCCGCAGCGCCTCGCGCGACTCGACGCGCCGCGGGTCCACCGGAATGCAATCGACCGGGCAGACCTGGACGCACTGCGGCGCGTCGAAGTGGCCGATGCACTCGGTGCACTTGTCCGGGTCAATGACGTAGATTTCCGCGCCCTGGGAGATGGCGCCGTTTGGGCACTCGGGCTCGCAGACGTCACAGTTGATGCACGCGTCGGTGATCATCAGCGCCATGCGATGCTCCGGGCGGGCGCTCGGGCGGGGAAGTGCGGTCAGCCGCGGCCCGCGCGGGTCTTCGACTGCAGGCGCGCGAGCACCTCGGGCGGCACGAACGAGCTCACGTCGCCGCCAAGCAGCGCGATCTCGCGCACGATCGTCGCCGAAATGAACATGTATTTCTCGTCCGGCGTGAGGAACACCGTTTCGACCTCGGGGATCAGGCTGCGGTTCATTCCGGCCATCTGGAACTCGTACTCGAAGTCGGAGACCGCCCGCAGGCCGCGCAGGATGACGCGGGCGGCGTGCTCGCGCACGAAGTCGCGCAAAGAGACCGCCGAACGCCCGCACCCGGACGTTCGGATAGGCGGCGAGCACGCGGCTCGCCATGTCCACCCGCTCGTCGACCGAGAAGAACGGCTGCTTGCCGCGGCTCTCGGCGACGCCGACGACGACCTCGTCGAAGAGCGCCGCGGCGCGACGCACGAGGTCCTCGTGCCCGCGCGTGAGCGGATCGAACGTTCCGGGGTACGCTGCCCTGATCATCCCAGTGCTCCCTCTCGCTCGCCTTCAATCGCCGGCGCGGTCGGACGGGTCCCTCTCGAGCAGGCAGTAATGTACGCCGCCCGCTCGCCCGGACTGCGTCTTGCGCCAGCCGGGCGGCGCCTCCAGCGGGCGGTCGTCCTCGACGTACACCCGCGCGCCCGGTGCGAGCAGGCGCGGCAGCAGCGCCAGCGCCCGTAGCGCGAGACCGCGGCCGTAGGGCGGATCGACGAACGCGACGTCAAACGCCTCGCGCGCGCGCGCGGCGAATTCTAGCGCATCGCCGGTCACCAGTCGCACGCGGCGCGCGCCGAGGCGCGCGGCGTTCGCGGCGAGTGCGCGCGCGACCGGCTTCGACGCCTCGATCAGGACCGCCTCGCGCGCGCCGCGCGAGAGCGCCTCGAACCCGAGCGCGCCCGACCCGGCGAAGAGGTCCAGGCAGCGCTTGCCGGCGAGATCCTGGCCGAGCCAGTTGAACAGCGTCTCGCGCACGCGATCGGGCGTCGGCCGCAACCCCGCGGCATGCGGAAACGAGATCAACCGGCTGCGCCACTCGCCGGCGATGATGCGTACGGTGTTCGCTCTGTGCTGGACCATGCGGCGGCGGTGCGCGCGAATGTACACCCGCCGACGGGCCGGCGTCGCGCCCTGACCGCGCGCGGCAGTTCGTCGGCCATCTGCTAGAATTTGGCGGTCCCCCTCTGACGATTCTGCGCGCTTTGCGGCGGCAACGCCGCCGGCCTCCGTGCATTGAGCAACACCAGGAAACCCGAACCGGACGCCGGTCGCACGTCTTGGCTCCAACGGCTCAGGCGCGGCCTCGCCAAGACCGGCACGCAGCTGTCGGGGCTCCTACAGGGCGGCACGATCGACGAGGCGCTGTTCGAGGGCCTCGAGGACGCGCTGCTCGGCGCCGACGCCGGGGTGGAGGCGACCGCGCATCTGCTCGCGGCGCTGCGCACGCGGGTGAAGCGCGACCGCATCGAGTCGGCGGAAGCGCTGCGGCAGGCCCTCGCGAGCGAAATCGAGCGCCTGATCGCGCCGCTCGAGCGCACGGTCGACTTCGACGCGGCGAAGCCTTTCGTGATCATGATGGTCGGCGTGAACGGCGCCGGCAAGACCACGTCGATCGGGAAGCTCGCCAAGCTCTTCCGCGACGAGGGCCGGTCGGTGCTGCTCGCCGCGGGCGACACCTTCCGGGCGGCGGCGCGCGAGCAGCTCGCGGCATGGGGTGAGCGCAACGCGGTGCAGGTGATTTCGCAGGAAGGCGCCGATCCGGCCGCGGTGATCTTCGACGCGATCCAGGCGGCGCGGGCGCGCGGCGTCGACGTCCTCATCGCCGACACCGCCGGGCGTCTGCCGACGCAGCTGCACCTCATGGAGGAGCTGCGCAAGATCAAGCGCGTCATGGGCAAGGCCGACCCGAGTGCGCCGCATGCGGTCTGGCTCGTGCTCGACGCCAACACCGGGCAGAACGCGCTCGGTCAGGTGCGTGCATTCGACGACGCGCTCGGTCTGACCGGGGTCATCATGACCAAGCTCGACGGCACCGCGCGCGGCGGCGTCATCGCAGCGATCGCCCGCAGCCGGCCGGTTCCGGTCGTGCACGTCGGGGTAGGCGAAGGCATCGACGATCTGCGCCCGTTTTCCGCGCGCGATTTCGCGCAGGCGCTGCTCGGAAACTGACCGCCCAGCCGGCCGTGCCGATCATCAGCTGCAGCCGCGTCACCAAGCGCTATCCCGGCGGCTTCGAGGCGCTGCGCGACGTGAGCTTCGGCATCGAACCGGGCGAAATGGTGTTCCTGACCGGGCACTCCGGTGCCGGCAAGACGAGCCTGCTCAAGCTGTTGCCGGCGATCGAGCGCGCCACCGCCGGCACCGTCCTGATCAACGGTCAGAACGTCGGCGCGCTTCGCGCGCGGGCGGTGCCCTTTCTGCGACGCACCCTTGGACTAGTCTTCCAGGAGCAGCGGCTGCTCTACGACCGATCGGTGTTCGAGAACGTCATGCTGCCGCTGCTGGTGACGGGTCACGCGACGCGCGACGCGGCGCGGCGCGCCCGCGCCGCGCTCGACAAGGTCGGTCTGCTCGCGCGCGAGCGGACCAACCCGATCACGCTCTCGGGCGGCGAACAGCAGCGGCTGTGCGTAGCACGCGCGGTGGTCAACCGGCCGTCGATCCTTATCGCCGATGAGCCCACGGCGAGCCTCGACGCCGCGTCCGCGGTCGAGATCCTGGAGATCTTCGGCGCCTTCAACCAGGTCGGCGTCACCGTGCTGATCGCCACGCACGACCAGTCCCTGGTCGCACGGTTTGCCTCACGCGTACTGCGCCTGGATCACGGGCGGCTCGCGGCGTGATCGGCTGGGCGCGCCACCATGTGCAGAGCTGCGCGGCCGCGCTGCGCCGACTCGCCCGCGCACCGCTCGCGGTGGGATTCAACGTGCTCACGGTAGGCATCGCGCTCGCACTGCCGCTCGGTGGTTACCTCGCGCTCGAGAACCTGGCGCGCCTCGCCGCAGGCGCCGGCGCAAAGCCCCAGCTCTCGGTCTACTTCGCCCGCGACACCGGCCCGCCCGACGTGGACCGCGTACGCGCCGGGCTCGAGGCCGCGGCCGGCGTGCGCGCGGTGCGCTTCATCGGGCGCGACGAGGCGCTGCGCAAGATGCAGCAGGACGCGGGGCTGGCGGAAATCCTGGCTGCGCTGAAGTCGAACCCGCTGCCCGACGTCCTCGTCATCGACCTCGCCGCCGAAGATCCGGCTGCCGCCGAAGCCCTCGCCACCCGGATCCAGGCGCTGCCCGAGGTCGAGCGCGTGCAGTTCGACGCCCAGTGGGCGCGGCGCCTGGACGCGGCGCTGCGGGTCGGTCGGCTCGCCCTGACGCTGCTGGCAGGTCTGCTCGCGATCGGCCTGGTCACCGTCTCCTTCAATGCGGTGCGGCTGCAGATCGTCACGCAGCGCGACGAGATCGAGCTCGCCAAGCTCGTCGGCGCCACCGACGCGTTCGTCCGCCGCCCGTTTCTGTACCAGGGCGCAGCGATCGGGGTGCTGGGCGGCATCGCCGCCGCGGCCATCGTGCTCGGCGCATGGCTCTTGCTCGAGAGGGAACTCGCCCGACTCGCCGCGGCCTACGGCACGAGTTTCCGGCTGCACGGTCTACCTCCGAGCGAGTGGGCAGCCATCCTCGCCTTTTCCGGAATTATCGGCTGGTCAGGCGCCTACGCTTCTGCAAGCAAGTACTTACATGCGATCAGGCCAAGATAGTCCGATACGGTCGGTCGGTGAACCTCGCGCCCGGTTAGCACTCTAATCCCGAGAGTGCTAAAATACGTAAAAGGGAGTGAGTTACGCAATGTCGAACACACTGAGCTTACCCGTCCCGTCGGTCGCCGGAAGCCTGGATCAATACATCCAGGCGGTCAACCGGGTGCCGATGCTGAGCCCGGAGCGTGAAGTCGAGCTGGCGCGCCGCTACCGCCGCGACGACGACCTCGCCGCCGCGCGCGAGCTTGTGCTGTCGCACCTGCGAGTGGTGGTGGCGATCGCACGCAATTACCTCGGCTACGGGCTGCCGCACGCCGACCTGATCCAGGAGGGTAACATCGGGCTTATGAAGGCCGTGAAGCGCTTCGACCCGGAGCGCGGCGTGCGCCTCGTGTCGTTCGCGATCCACTGGATCAAGGCCGAGATCCACGAATTCGTGCTGCGCAACTGGCGGCTCGTGCGCATCGCGACCACGAAGGCCCAGCGCAAGCTCTTCTTCAACCTGCGCAGCATGAAGCCGAGCCTCGATCCGCTGTCGCGCGACCAGATCCGCGGCGTCGCCAAGGCCCTGAACGTCAAGCCGGAGGAAGTGGTCGAGATGGAGACGCGGCTCGCCGGCCACGAGATGTCGCTCGAGCCCGCGGCGGACGATGACGAGCGCAGCTTCACGCCGATCGCCTATCTCGCCGACCCGGACGCGGAGCCCTCGGAGGTCATCGAGGCGAACGAGACCGCGCGCCTGCGCGCCGAAGGCCTCGAGAGCGCGCTCGCCACCCTCGATGCACGCAGCCGCCGCATCATCGAGGCCCGCTGGCTGCGCGAGAAGCAGCCGGCGACCCTGCACGATCTCGCCCAGGAGTTCAACGTCTCTGCGGAGCGGATCCGCCAGATCGAATCCAAGGCGATGCAGAAAATGCGCGGTGTGCTCGCGCAGAGCGAGGGGTAGCGAGCAGGCAAGGGTAACGAACCGGGGGAACGCTACGGCTCCCCGTCACCCCCTCCCCCGAAGGCGAGATTGCCGATACTCCGCGTTGAATGCGGCGGGCGTGCTTTGCGCCCGAATATCGGGACCTACTGGCCGGCGAGGAGCAGCTCGATGTCGTGCGCGATCGCGTCGGGCGACTGGCCGTGGCGCACGTACAGGCGCAACCGCCCGGCGGGGTCGAAGACGTAGCTGCCGGCCGAGTGGTCGACCGTGTAGGTGTGGGGCGTCGCGCCCGGCACCTTCTGGTAGAAGACCTTGAAGTCCTTGGCAACCCGCGCGGTGGCCTCCGCGTCGCCGCGCAGGCCGACGAACGACGCATCGAACGCGGTCACGTACTGGGAGAGCAGCTCCTGGGTGTCGCGCTCCGGATCCACGCTGACGAAGAGCACCTGCATGCGCTTGCCGTCCTCGCCGAGCTGCTGTTTCACCGCCTTCATGCCCGCAAGCGTGGTCGGGCATACGTCCGGGCATTGCGTGAAACCGAAGAACACGACGACCGCGCTGCCCTTGAACTCCTCGAGGCTGCGCATCCGGCCGGTGTGGTCGGTGAGCCGCAGCGCCTTGCCATAATCGGCGCCGGTGAGATCGGTGTTCTTGAACTGCGGTGCGCCGGGTCCGCAACCCGCGAGCGAGACCACCAGAGCAGCCGCGAGCAGGCCTGCCGCGATTCGACCCATCATCCGAGCGCGCGGCCGTAGTGGTCCGCGAGCAGCGCCGCGAACAGCAGCGCCAGGTACGCGACCGAGTACCGGAAGGTGCGTCGCGCGAGCGCATCGCTATAGCGCGCATACAGCACCGCCGCATAGGCCACGAACAGACCGCCGAGCGCGACCGCCGCGACGAGGTAGAACCAGCCGCTCATCCCGTATGCGAACGGCAGCAGACTGCAGGCGAATAGAATCAGCGTGTAGAGCAGCACGTTGAGCTGCGTGTACTTGCGGCCGTGCGTCACCGGGAGCATCGGCACGCCTGCCTTCGCGTAGTCCTGTGTCCGGTAGAGCGCGAGCGACCAAAAGTGCGGCGGCGTCCACGCGAAGATGATCAGGAAGAGAAGCAGCGCCTCGGTGCCGATCGCGCCGGTCACAGCGGCCCAGCCGAGCACCGGCGGCATCGCGCCCGATGCCCCGCCGATGACGATATTCTGCGGAGTCAGGGGCTTGAGCACGACCGTATAGACAATCGCGTAGCCGACGAACGTGCCGAGCGTCAACCACATCGTCAGGGGGTTCACGAATCCGTACAGCAGCCACAGCCCAACACCGCCGATCACCCCAGCGAAGGCGAGCGTCTGCTGCGCCGTGAGCTCGCCGCGCGGCAGCGGGCGCGCGCGCGTACGGCTCATCACCGCGTCGATACGGCGCTCGATCAGGCAGTTCACCGCGGCGGCCGCCCCGGCCACGAGCGCAATGCCGAGCGTGGCGGCGACGAGCAGCGGCGGCGACGGTAGGCGGTCGCCGGGCGTGGCGAGGAACATGCCGATCACCGCGCAGAAAACGATGAGCGACACCACCCGCGGCTTGGTGAGCTCGTAGAGGCGTCGCAGGCGGTGGGTGGTGGTCTTGAGCGCGGTCGTGACCATCGGATTCTGCCGCACGGAATGGTTCGATCTTATCACGCCCGCTGTACGGCTCATCCGATCCGCGAGAGCTTGAGCAGGCGCTGGAGGTCCTTGATCATCCCGGTCGGATCCGGTTCGCGCGGGAAGCGCAGCATCAGGTTCCCGAGCGGGTCGATGAGGTACACGTGGTGGCTCACGTCCGCGGCCGCAGGCAGCGCCGCCAGAACCGGCGAGCCGCCGGCGCGCGCCGTCCACACCCCCTCGATGAGCGGCGCGAGGTCCGCAGCGGGCGGCGCGTCGTCGGTGATCAGCCAGACCCGCTCGATGCGCTCGAAATTTCTGCCCTGCGCCAGGCGGATCTGGCGCATGAGGTAGAGCTGCCGGCGGCACGCCTCGGCGCAGGCGCCGCCGCCGGCGTGCAGCATCACCCACTTTCCTCTCAGATCCGCAAGCCGGAACGGCCGGCCGTCGAGCAGACCGAGGGCGGCTTGCGGGGAGTACGCGCGGCTCGATCAGCTCGCCGTAGTTGACGCGGCCGCGCGGCTGCCAGTGTTCGTACGCGAGGTAAGACAGAACCAACGGCGCGAGCGCGACCGCGAACATCACTAGGGAGGATCCAGCGGCCGTGCGGCGAGCGCCGGTGCGGTGCCTCACTCGGCCCGGATACGTTCGAAGTTGAGCGCGACATACAGAACGAGCGCGAGCACGGCGAATACGTACCATTGCAGGGCATAAGCGCGGTTCTTGTCCGCACCGGCGTCCGGGCGCTCCCAGCGCCGGACCAGACGGTCGTCCGCGGCGCTGGTCTGCTGAACGACGATCGGCTGCACCGCGAGCCCGGTTCGGTCGCGGTAGCGCGCGAGCGAGAGATGCTGCCATACGACACCGCTCGGCGCGGCCTCTCCGAGCGTGAACACGCGCTCGGGCGGGGCCACGGCGATCCCCTCCACGGTGAGCGTGCCCTCGGTCACCGGGATGCGGGGCAGGTCGGCACGCGTGCGCCCCTGCGGTGCCCAACCGCGATCCACGAGCACGTGCAGCTCGGTGCCGGCGAGGCGTAGCGGCGTGACAACGTGGTAGCCAGCGCGCCCGTCGAGCACGCGGTTGTCGAGCAGGATGGTGTGCGCTTCGGCGTAAGCTCCCCGCGCGCTCACGCGGCGCCAGACCCACACGGCAGGATCGACCAAGCGGCCCGGCAGCGCAACCGCCGCACCGGCGGCGCGTGCCTCGAGCTGGCGCTGCGCGCGCTCGCGCTCCTCGGCGCGGCGCAGCTGCCAGTTGCCGAGCGACACGGCCAACGCGCAGAACGCGATCGCGGCCGCGGTCGTCGCCAGCCGCGGCCGGAACCGCCAGCGGCTGGCGCTCATGTCCGCGGCGCTTCCGCGCCGGCGTACGCGTTGGGCTACACTCGACATGCTCTGCGGCCGATGCCATGCGCTACTTCGTGATCGCGATGTTGATCCTGATCGTGCTGTCGCTCGGATCGGCCCTGGTCTACCTGGTCAAGGACCGCGGCCGATCGACGCGCACGGTCAAGGCGCTCACGCTGCGCGTCGCGTTCTCGATCCTGGTCTTCCTGGTGCTCATGGCAGGCCACTACCTCGGACTGATCAAGGGCAAGCTCTGAGCGGTCGGCGTGCCCGCGCCGCTAAGCAGGCGCCGCACGCGAACTGCGGCGCGCCGCGCGCCCGGCCGCGCGGGTTCCCTTCCCGGCGGTTCTTCAGAGCCAGTAGACCAGGATGAAGAGCAGCAGCCAGACGACGTCGACGAAGTGCCAGTACCAGGCTACGCCCTCGAACCCGAAGTGATCCTCCGGCTTGAAGTGGCCGGCGATCGAACGGCCGAGAATCGCGCACAGCATGATGATCCCGACCGTCACGTGCAAGCCGTGGAAACCGGTGAGCATGAAGAAGGTCGAACCGAACACTCCGGTCGAGAGCTTGAGATTCAGGTCCGCGTAAGCGTGGCCGTACTCGTAGATTTGCACGAAGAGGAACGTGACGCCGAGCGCGATCGTGGCGGCGAGCCAGCCGACCAGCGCGCCGCGCTTGTTTTCCTTCAGCGCCCAGTGCGCGAAGGTGATCGTGACACCCGAGGTGAGCAGCAGCAGCGTGTTGATGGCCGGCAGGCCCCAGGCCGCGATCGGCGTGAACTGCTCCTTGAATGCGGGACCGGCGTTCGGCCAGGCGCCGGCGAAGTCGGGCCACAGCAGCCGCTGCTCGACATCGGCGAGCCACGGCACGGAGAACACCCTGACGTAGAACAGCGCACCGAAGAAAGCCGCGAAGAACATCACCTCCGAGAAGATGAACCAGCTCATCCCCCAGCGGAACGAGACGTCGACTTGCTCGTTCATCACGCCGCTCTCGGACTCGCGCGCGACGGTGCCGAACCAGCCGAAGAGCATGTAGACGAAGACCGCAAGGCCGAGCGCGAGCAGCACGTAGCCGAGCGTCATGCCGTTGACCGTAAAGGCCGCGCCGAACGCGATGAGCAGCATCGCGATCGAGGCCACGATCGGCCACTTTGAAGGCGCCGGCAGGTAGTAGCGGCCGGCGGAGTGGGTGGTTGTGCTCATGCGCTTCTCCCTCGCTTACCTTCGAGTATCCGAGCTTACCGGGTCACCAGCCGCACGACGGTGACGATCACGAACACGAACAGCGCGGCGCCCAGCACGCCGGCGACCACGATGTGCGCCGGCTAGAGCCGGACCGCAGCGTGATCGGCGCGGCGGCGCACACCGAAAAACGCCCACAACACGGTCTTTGCGGCCTCGAGCGCCGTGGCATCGCGCGGGGTGCGGTCATCCTCACCGGCCATCGCCCGTGCGCGGCCTCAGCCGGCGCCGACGGCGCGCGGCGCGCTTGCCGCCGCGTTCACCTCGAAAAAAGTATACGACAGGGTGATCGTGTGCAACTCCGCCGGTAGTCCGCCATCCAGCACGAACTGGACCGGCATCCGCCGCACTTCGCCCGGCTCGAGACGCAGCTGGTTGAAGCAGAAGCACTCGAGCTTGCGCACGTACTGCGCGGCGGCGTGCGGACCGTAGCTCGGGATGGCCTGCCCGACCACCGCAGCGTTCGAGCGGTTGGCGACCTCGTACTCGACCACGACCATCTCGCCCGGATGAACGCTCACGCTGCGCTGCACCGGCGCAAACCGCCATGCGAGCCCGTGCGTGTTCGCGTCGAACTCGAGCACGACGATGCGGCCGTAGTCGACCTGCGTGTTGACCGGCGCCTCGCGCTTCACCAGGTTGTTGATGCCGGTGACCTCGCAGATCACCTTGTAGAAGGGCACCAGCGCGAAGCCGAAGCCGAACATGCCCACCGCAACCACGACGAGTTTGACGAGCATGCGGCGGTTGGCGGCGGCGACGCTCATCGCACCAGGAACAGGTACTTCGCCACGATGCCGAGAAAGAACAGCGCAACGATCGCCCACAGCACGGCCGCGGTCAGCCGGCTGTTGCGCGTCTGGCGCTCGCGCCGGGCATCGTTCACTTGAGCACCGGTGGCGTCTCGAAGCTGTGGTAGGGCGCAGGCGACGGCAGGTGCGTCCATTCGAGGCTGTCGGCGCCGTCCCACTGGCGCTGCTCGGCCGGCTTGCCGCTGCGGATCGTGCTCACCACGACGTAGAGGAACAGAAGCTGCGCCAGCCCGAAGCCCCAGGCGCCGATCGAGGAGATGAAATTGAACTCGGCGAACTGCAGGCTGTAGTCGGGGATGCGCCGCGGCATGCCGGCCAGCCCCAAGAAGTGCTGCACGAAGAAGGTGACGTTGAAGAAGACGAACGAGAGCCAGAAGTGCCACTTGCCCAGGGTCTCGTTGTACATCCTGCCGGTCCACTTCGGCAGCCAGAAGTAGATGCCGCCGAACGCCGAGAACAGCGCTCCGGCGACCATCACGTAATGGAAGTGGGCCACCACGTAGTAGGTGTCGTGCAGCTGCACGTCGATCGGCACGATCGCGAGCACCAGGCCGGTGAAGCCGCCCATCGTGAACAGGAACAGGAAGCCGAGCGCGAAAAGCATCGGCGTCTCGAACGTGAGCGCGCCGCGCCAGATCGTGGCGACCCAGTTGAACACCTTGACGCCGGTCGGCACCGCGATCAGCACGGTTGCATACATGAAGTACAGCTGCGCCTCGACCGGCATGCCCACCGTGTACATGTGGTGCGCCCAGACCAGGAACGAGAGCACCGCGATCGAGGCGGTCGCGTACACCATCGAGGTGTAGCCGAACAGCGGCTTGCGCGAGAATGCCGGAATGATCTGCGAGATCACGCCAAAGGCCGGGATCGCGATGATATATACCTCGGGATGGCCGAAGAACCAGAAGATGTGCTGGTAGAGCACCGGGTCGCCCCCGCCCGCCGCGTTGAAGAACGACGTGCCGAAGTGGCGGTCGGTCAGGGTCATCGTGACCGCACCGGCGAGCACCGGCATCACCGCGATCAACAGGAACGCGGTGATCACCCAGGTCCAGCAGAACATCGGAATCCGCATCAGGCCCATGCCCGGCGCGCGCATGTTGAAGATCGTGGTGATGATGTTGATCGAGCCCATGATCGACGAGATGCCGAGGATGTGGACCGCGAAGATCGTGAGATCCATCGACATCGGCGCCTGCACCGTGAGCGGCGCGTACATCGTCCAGCCGACGCCCGCGCCGCCGCCCGGCACGAACTGCGCCGCGATCAGGAGCAGCGCCGCCGGCGGCAGCAGCCAGAACGAAAGGTTGTTCATGCGCGGGAACGCCATGTCCGGCGCGCCGATCTGCATCGGGATCAGCCAGTTCGCGAACCCGACGAACGCCGGCATGATCGCGCCGAACACCATGATCAGGCCGTGGTAGGTCGTCATCGCGTTGAAACGATCCGGATCGACGAACTGCATGCCCGGCGCGAACAGCTCGGTGCGGATCACGAGCGCCATGATCCCGCCGACGATGAACATCGTGAAGCTGAACCACAGGTACATCGTGCCGATGTCCTTGTGGTTGGTCGTAGTCACCCAGCGCATGATCCCGGCGGGATGATGCGCGTGCTCGTCGTGGTGGCCGTGGGTGCCGACAACTGCGCTCATTGGGTTCTCCTGGAAGCGAATCCGATGCGGTGACGGCGCGCTACTTGCGCGCGGCCGCGGGCCTGGCGGGCGCCCTGCTCCCTCGGCGGCGAGCGAGGCAAGGTCGAGCGGCCGGTCCGCACGCACCGCCAGCCTCTTCTTCTGCTCGCCGACCCAGGCCGCGTATTTCTCCGGCGAGACCACCTCGACGACGATCGGCATGAAGCCGTGCTCCTTGCCGCAGAGCTCGGCGCACTGGCCGCGATAGGTTCCTTCCCGTTCGGCGCGGAACCATGCGTCGCGGATGAAGCCCGGGTTGGCGTCCTGCTTGACCGCGAGCGCCGGGACATACCACGAGTGGATCACGTCATTCGCCGTGGTAAGCACGCGGATCTTCTTGCCGACCGGCACGACGAGCGGATTGTCGACCTCGAGCAGGTAGTGCTCGCCCTTCGGCGAGTTCTCGTAGATCTGGCCGTAGGGAGTCGCGAGGCCCGACAGGAACGATATGCCCTCGCCCTCCCCTTCAGGTAGTCGTAGCCCCATTTCCATTGGTAGCCGGTGACCTTGACCGTGATATCGGGCTGCGATGTGTCGCGCATCGCGAGCAGGGTGCTGGTCGCCGGCCAAGCCATCAGCACGAGGATGAGGAACGGGATCACGGTCCAGAGGACCTCCACGGCCGTGTTCTCGTGGAACTGCGCCGCGGTGCGGCCGGTCGACTTGCGGTGGGCGTAGAGCGAGTAGCCGAGGGCGCCGAACACGCCCACGAAGATCGCCACGCAGATGATCAGAATGATGGCGTGCAGGTCGTGCACGCGTTCGCCGACGCGCGAGGCGGGCTCCTGGAAGTTGAGCTGGAAGGCGGCCTGCGCCCCCGCGCTTGCGGCCGCCATGGCGAGGCCCGCCGCGGCTCTCGTTGACTTTCCGGACATGCTCCCCCCTTCCGATGACTGGATAACTGAAGCTGCAGGCGCTCGGCGAGCGCGCGCCGCGCCGCACCGGCCAGTTGACGGCTGATCTCGAGCGCGCTGCCGTGCGCGCGCAGCCCGACGCGAGGCGCGCCGGGAGTGGCGTTCAGGACGGCCGGTCGCGCGCACTGCGGGTTGAACTCGTGCCGTCGCACCGTCCCGGCGTCGCGGATCTCGACCTTCAGCGCGCCCTCCCAGGCTTCGATCGTTTCGTAATCGCCCGCGCGGCGCCATCGCAGCAAAACGCCGCGACGAGCACGGCCGCCTCCAGTCCCGCGAAGGGCAGGATCGGCCACGCGCCGCCCGCGGCGAACCCGGCGCCGATGCCGAACGACGTTGCCGCCATCGCACCGGACATGCGCGCGCACCCGCGCGGCGAGATCGAGCACTTGCGCCTGGTCTTCACCCGTAATCCCGCCGCGCCCGACGCAATCGCGCCGGACCGCGATTCGTCCGTCATCGGTGTGTCTTGCCGGATGCGGGCGGGCGCCGGATTCTCGACCCGAGGCCGGCGCCTACCGCGCTGGATTTCGCTTGTCTTGCCACCTTCTGTGCTTCCGGCAGGCGAATTTAACATACGGCATTGACGCCGGGCAACGTCGCGGCTACTCGCGCGCGACGTCACAGCGCGGCTGCGTGCCGTCCGATCAGTTCCGCCTGCGGTGCGGGCCGCGCGCATCGAACCTGATGATCTGTCGGCCGTCCGCGGCGACGCGCGGCGCCGGTTTCCACGCGTGTCCGTACACCACCTCGACCGTCGCCGGCAGACGCCGCGCGTTTCCGCCGTCGCGCGCCAGCGCCTCGTAGGCGCGACGCGCGCGACTCCACGTGCCACGGCCGGTCAGCCCGCGGCGGCGCGCGGCGTGCGCGTTGGTCGCGCCCGCGCGACGCAGGTCCCCCAGGAGGTCGTCGAACGCGGCGTAGGTCAGCGTCACCATCTCCATGTCGATCACCGGGTCGGCGAAGCCGGCGCCGACCAGCATGTCGCCTATGTCGTGCATGTCGGCGAACGGATGCACGTGCGGTGGCGCCTCGAACGCGAAGGCTGCGCGCAGCTCCTTCAGCGTGTCGGGGCCGACCGTGGTGAACATCAGCAGGCCGTCGACCGCGAGCACGCGATGCCACTCGCGCAGCACCGCGGCCGGGTCGTCGTACGCGGCAAGCGCCAGGTTGGACCACACGAGCTCGAATGCCGACGGCGGAAACGGGAGTCCGCCGGCATCAGCGCACGCGATGCGCCCGGTGCGGGACGCGAACGGCCGCGCGAGTCGCGCCGCCCAGCCCGGCCGCGCCCGCGGCGCGGGCGGCACTGGTTCGAGCGTCACGTGCTCCGCGCGCGGGTAGCGCGCGTGCAGGGCCTCGTCGCCGCCGGCGGTCGGTCCGCAGCGCACGTCGAGCACCCTCTGCGGAGCGAGCCGGACGAGCTCCAACCGCTCGGCCATGCGCCGGGCGATCTCCGCGGCGAACGGGTCCGGCGCATGGCCACGGCGCGCCGCACGCGTCATCGCGCGCCGCGCCGCGGCCGCATCGAGCCAGCCGGGCGCGGGCGCGGTCACCGCGGCGTGGCGCCATGCTGCGGCCGGCGCTCGCGCCACGACCGCACTGCGGCCTCAAGCAGGACGCGCGGCTTCGGTGCCGCCCAGCGCGCGCATGCCGAGCTTGTCGAGCAGCGCGCGATCGGCCGCGGCTCCCGGGTTGCCCGTGGTGAGCAGCTTCTCGCCGTAGAAGATCGAGTTCGCGCCGGCGAGAAAGCACAGCGCCTGGACCGGCTCGGGCATCTCCTGGCGCCCGGCGGAGAGCCGCACGAAGCTCGTCGGCAGCGCGATGCGCGCCACCGCGATGGTGCGTACGAACTCGGCCCAGTCGAGCTGCGGCATGCCGGCCAGCGGCGTGCCGCCCACCCGCACCAGCATGTTGATCGGCACCGACTCGGGCGGCGGATCGAGCGCAGCGAGCGCGGCGATCAGCGCCGCACGCTGGGCGCGGCTCTCGCCCATGCCGACGATGCCGCCGCAGCATACGCGCAGCCCGGCCTGCCGCACCCGCTCGAGCGTCGCAAGCCGGTCGGAGAAGGTCCGCGTCGAGATGATCTCGCCGTAATACTCCGGCGCGGTGTCCAGGTTGTGGTTGTAGTAGTCGAGCCCGGCGGTCTTGAGCTGCTCGGCCTGCCCGTCGCGCAGCAACCCGAGCGTCGCGCAGGTCTCCAGTCCGAGCGCCTTGACGGCGCGCACCATTGCGAGCACCGGCGCGAGGTCGCGGTCCTGGGGCCGCGCCACGCCGCGCCCATGCAGAAGCGCGTCGCCCCGGCGGCGCGCGCCGCGCGGGCCGCCGTCACGACCGCCTCGAGCGCCAGCACCGGCTCGTCGACCACGCCGCCCGGGTGCCGGGCCGACTGCGGACAATAGGCGCAGTCCTCGGGACAGCCGCCGGTCTTCACCGACAGCAGCGTCGAGAGCTGCACTGCGTTCGGATCGAAGTGCTCGCGGTGCAGCGTCTGCGCCCGGTGCAGGAGATCGGCGAATGGCAGCGCAAACAGCGCCTCGATGCGCGCGGCGCGCGCCTGAGTGTCGCGGCGGGCGCGCGGACGCCGCGCGGGTTTGACGGTCGTGTAAGGCAAGTCTAGGCTCCTGTTCTAGGCGACCGAGGGTGGCGCCCGCGCGCCGCCCGGTGCGCTTCAGCGGCTTCGATTTTACGCCCCGTAGATCAGTCCATGCTCCTCTCGCTCGCAGCGCGGTTCCGGGCGGCCATCGCGCACGTGCGCACGCACGACTGCCTGCTGTGCGGCGCGCCCGGCGCGCCGGAGCGCGTGTGCGCCGGATGCGCCGGCGATCTGCCGCCGCTGCCGGCCAGCTGCCCGGTGTGCGCGCTGCCGAACCCGGATGCCGCGGTGTGCGGGGCGTGCCTGCGCGCGCCGCCGGCCTACGACGCGACGGTCGCGCTCTGGCGCTACGAGTTCCCGCTCGACCGGCTGGTGCACGCGCTCAAGTACCAGGGCCGTCTGCCGGTCGCGCGGCTGTTCGGCGAGGCGCTCGCGCGGCGCACGGCCAGGCGCGAAGTGGATGCCATCGTGCCGATGCCGCTCGCGCGCCGGCGCCTGGCCGACCGAGGCTTCAACCAGGCGCTCGAGATCGCACGCGCGGCGGCGGCGGCGCGGCGCCTCACGCCGGCCGCCACCGCGGTGGAGCGGATCCGCGACACCGCGAACCAGGCGGACCTTCCGCTCGGCGAACGCGCCCGCAACGTGCGCGGCGCGTTCGCCTGCCGCGGCGACGTCCGCGGCAGGCGCGTGGCGGTGATCGACGACGTCATGACGACCGGCGCGAGCCTGGGCGAGCTCGCCGCCTGCCTGAAGCGCACCGGTGCGGCGTGGGTCGAGAACTGGGTGGTCGGCCGCACGCTGCCGCGCGATGTTTGAGATCGTCCTGGTCGAGCCCGAGATTCCCCCGAACGCCGGCAACGTCATCCGGCTCGCCGCGAACACCGGCGGGCGTTTGCATCTCGTCCGGCCGCTGGGATTCGCCACCGACGAGCGCGCGCTGCGCCGCGCGGGGCTCGACTACGCTGCCCTCGCGACGGTCGAGATCCACGCCGGGTGGGCAGAGTGCGCGCGGCGGCTCGCCGGCGCGCGCCTCTTCGCGCTCAGCACGCGCGGCACGCGGCGCTACGTCGATCCGCGCTTCGCACCGGGCGACGGATTCGTGTTCGGCGCGGAGAGTCGCGGGCTGCCGGAGCCACTCCTCGCGACTTTCCCCCGGAGCGCCGGCTGCGCCTGCCGATGCTGCCGGGCAACCGCAGCCTGAACCTCTCGAACGCGGTGGCAGTGGTCGTGTACGAGGCGTGGCGCCAGCTCGACTTCGCCGGCGCTCCGCCCTCGGCCGGGCCCTCGGGCGGGCCCGGCGCGTGGGCGAGCTCTGGGTAAGACTGTCCTTCCGGCGTGCGTGGGAATCCCGGTCGCGCGCGACCGATCACTTGCTGGACCCCGCCTGCGTAGCGATGACGTGCGCGGAGATCCTTCAGTCATCGGCCTGCGCGCCCTCGCCCTTCGGGTCGCGCGCGAGCAGCTCCTCGACCGCGTCGCGGGGCGCGACGCCCTCGAACAGCACCTCGCACACCGCGCGATTGATCGGCATGTCGACGCCTGCGGCCAGGGCCCGCGCCTCGACCTCGCGCGCGGTATGGACGCCCTCGGCCACATGCCCTAGGCCGGCGAGGATCGCCGCGAGCGCCTCGCCGCGGCCGAGCGCGAGGCCCACGCGCCGATTGCGCGACAGGTCTCCGGTGCACGTCAAGATCAGGTCGCCCGCCCCGGCGAGCCCCATGAACGTCTGGGCACGCCCGCCGAGCCGCACGCCGAGGCGCGTCACCTCGGCGAGCCCGCGCGTCACGAGCGCGGCGCGCGCGTTCAAGCCGAGTCCGAGCGCGTCTGAAATGCCGGTGGCGATCGCCATCACGTTCTTCACCGCGCCGCCGACCGCGACGCCGACGACATCGTCGCTGAAGTAGATGCGCAGCCGGCGCCGGTGCAGCGCGCGCGCCGCCGTGCGCGCGAAGCCGACGTCCGCGGCGGCGAGCGTGACTGCGGCCGGCAGTCCGCGTGCGACCTCGAGCGCGAAGCTCGGGCCGGACAGCACGCCGGCGAGCGCGCCGGCGCCGAGTACCTCCGTGGCGACCTCGTGCGCGAGCTTGCCGCTCGCGTGCTCGAAACCCTTGCACGCGAACACGACCGGGACGCGCGCACCCGCTTCGCGCATGCGCTCGAGCACGGCGCGCGCGCCCGCGGTCGGTGTCGCGACGATGGCGAGCTCGGCGGCGTCCAGCGCGGCCGCGAAGTCGCCGGTCGGCCGCACCGCGCCGGGCAGGACGATGTCGGGTAGGTAGCGCGAGCGCCGTCGCGCTGCGATCTCGGCCGCGCGCGCGGCGTCGCGGTCCCAGAGGCGCACGTCGTGCGCCTCGCCGAGCACCACCGCGAGGGCGGTGCCCCAGGCCCCGGCGCCGAGGATCGCGAGCCTCATCGGCGAACGCGCCGCGCCGCTCCGATCAGAGACCCCAGACCTGCGAGATGCGCACGTGCCCCGTCGCGCCGTCGGCGTGGCGCACCCGCGCCCAGCCGGCGCGATCGGCCGCCACGAGATCGAGCAGCACCCCGCGCTGTGCCTGGAACGCGATCGGCGCCTGCTCGTTGGGCGCTTCCCTGACCTCGGCGACCTGCGCCGAGACCACGACGGTGCGACGCTCCGACAGCGCCTTCTTCTCGATCCATGCGAGGTCTCCGGTGTGGTCGCGCACCTTGACCCAGGTGCCGTCGCTCGCGATCACCTCGACCGGTGCGCCACGCCCGATCACGAACAACCGGTTCGCGCGCTGCGAAGGCGCGTCGTAGAGCACCGCCGGCTCCGCGACCGAGCGGAAATCGCTCGCGGCGGCGCCAGCGACGCCGGCGAGGAGCGCGGCGGCCGCGGCGGCGCGAAGCGCGGCCGCGAGCCCCCTGCGCATGGCCGCGTCGCTCATCGCATCAGTTCGCCGTCTGGAGCGGCAACTGCGAGGGCTGCGCCTGCTCCTGCTGCAAGCGCTGCATGTAGATCGCCTCGAAGTTCACCGGCGCGAGATGGATCGGGGGGAAGCCGGCGCGGCCGACCAGATCGGCCACCGCCTCGCGCGCGTAGGGAAACAGGATGTTGGGGCACGCGATGCCGAGGATGGGCTGCAGGTCCGGCTCCGGCACGCCGTGGATCTGGAAGATCCCGGCCTGCGCCACCTCGACCAGGAAATAGGTCTTGTCGGCCTGCTTCGCCGTCGCCGTGACCGTCACCACTACGTCGTACAGCGTGTCGCTCACCTTCTCGGCGTTGCTGGAGAGCTGGATCTCGACCTGCGGCGTCTGCGCTTCGAGGAACACCCGGGGCGCGTTCGGCAGCTCGAGCGAGGCATCCTTGACGTATACCTTCTCGATGCTGAAGACGGTCTGCTGCTGATCGGTCATCACTTCTCCGCTGCTGGGCTTGGGATGCGGGTGCGAGGAGCACGCCGCCGAAGCGCCGCGCGCGTCAGTCCGGGGCCGCGAGCAGGACGTCGAGCTCGCCGGTGCGATCGAGCGCCGCCATGTCGTCGTAACCGCCGACGTGGCGCTGCCCGATCCAGATCTGCGGCACCGTCCGCCGCCCGGACCGCTCAATCATCTCTCGCTGACGCTCCGGATGCAAGTCGACGCGGACGCGCTCGAAGTCAGCGACACCTTTCGCCGCCAGCAGGCGCTCCGCACTGCGGCAGTAGCCGCAGTATTCGGTCAGGTACATCAGCACGCGCGCCACTCGCCAGGGTCCGCTCGATTCGCTGCGCCGGTGCGCTGCGCTAGCGCTCGGTCGGCAGCCCGGCCTGCTGCCAGGCACCGAGGCCGCCCCGCAAGTTGTAGACGTTCGCGAAGCCCTGGCGCTTGAGCGCCGAAAGCGCCGCGCCGGAGCGGCTGCCCGTGTCGCATGCGACGATCACCGGCTTCTGCCTGAGCTTTTCGAGCTCCTTGGTGCGCGCGTCGAGGTCCTTCAGCGGGATATTGCGGGCGTTCAGGATGTGCACCGACGAGTACTCGCCGGGGTCGCGCACGTCGAGCACCACCGCGTCCTCCTTGTTGATCAGCTGGACCGCCTGCACCGGGGTCACCGAGGGGCCGCCGGCGCCGCGGCGCGCGAGCGGCCACAACAGCATCGCGCCGCTCACTGCGGCCACGATGATCAGGAAGATGTTGTCCAACACGAATTTCATGGGCGTGCGCCTCTCCCGGCGTGCGGCGCTCCCGCCGCGGCCATCATTCCTGCCCCACGAGCGCGCTACCGCGCAAGCGGAGCGCAGAAGACTTCGCGCATCATGCCGATCAGCTGCAGGATCCGCCCGTCCCCGATGCGGTAGAAGACGCGGTTCGCGTCCTTGCGCGTTCTGAGAACGCCCTTGTCGCGCAGGATCGCGAGATGCTGCGAGATGTTGCTCTGCGAGGTGCCGACCGTGTCGACGATGTCCTGAACGCTCACCTCCTCGTCGCCGAGGACGCACAGGATCTTGAGCCGCAGTGGGTGCGCCATCGCCTTCATGGCGCGCGCGGCAAGGTCGATCTGGTCCTGCTTGCCGATGAGGTCGATGATGTCTCGTTTCATGGCGGGGCCGATCCGCGTGGGTCACCAGCGCAATCGGCATATTATAGAATGTTCATATAGCATCGTGTCATCGCTAACTGCGGCAGCGCCGCCGAACCGGCACATTGACCATGAAGAGACTCGTCCTGCTGCGCCACGGCGAGAGCGTATGGAACAGGGAGAACCGCTTCACCGGGTGGACCGACGTCGATCTCACCGACCAGGGCCGCGAGGAGGCGCGCCGCGCAGGGCGCCTGCTGCGCAGCGAGCGCTACGTGTTCGACGTCGCCTACACCTCGGTGCTCAAGCGGGCGATCAAGACGCTGTGGCTCGCGTTGGAGGAGATGGACCTCATGTGGATCCCGGTCCACAACAGCTGGCGGCTGAACGAGCGCCACTACGGTGCGCTGCAAGGACTGAACAAGGCGGAGACCGCCGCCAGGTTCGGCGAGGCACAGGTGCTCGCGTGGCGCCGCAGCTACGCAGTGCCGCCGCCCGCGCTCGCGCCGGACGATCCGCGCAGCCCGGCGCACGACCCGCGCTACGGCGCGCTCGCCCCGGACGAGATCCCGCTCACCGAGTGCCTGAAGGACACCGTGTCGCGCTTTCTGCCGTACTGGGCCGAGACCATCGCGCCCGCGGTGCGGGCCGGTCGCCGCGTCGTGATCGCCGCGCACGGCAACAGCCTGCGCGCGCTGGTCAAGTACCTCGACGGTGTCTCCGACGAGGCGATCGTCGAGCTCAACATCCCCACCGGGATCCCGCTCGTCTACGAGCTCGACGACGACCTCAAGCCGATGCGTCACTATTACCTCGGCGACGCGGCCGCGGCGCAGGCTGCCGCGCAGGCGGTCGCCAACCAGGGCAAGGCGCAGGCCTGAGCGCGAACGCGCCCCGCCGCGCGCATGCGGCCGCCACTCGCGGGCGGAGCCGGATCCTGCCGCCCGCGGCGTTGTTCGCGCTCGCCGCCGTTCTCGCGCCGTCGCATGCGCTCCCGGCCGGTGAGAAGGAAGCGCTCGAGCAGCTGCGCGCGCGCATCGAGCGGGCGAAGCGCGACCTCGCCGGCGCCGAGGGCGCGCATGCCGAGGCCGCCGATCAACTGCGCGCGAGCGAGAGTGCGATCTCGCAGTCCAGCCGTCGGCTGCGCGAGCTCGGTGCCCGGCTCGGCGAGACGCGGGCCGCGCTGCGCGGCCTCGAAGGAAGTGCGCGCCGCACGCGGCGCGCTCGAGGCGGGCGAGACGCAGCTTGGCGCGCTGCTCCGCGCACGCTACATCGCCGGGGAGCACGGCGTCGTGCGGCTCCTGCTCTCCGGCGAGGACCCCAACCGCACCGCGCGCAACCTCACCTATTACGAGTACGTCTCGCAGGCCCAGGCGGCCCTGGTGCACGATCTGCAGGTGCGCATCGCGCGCCTGTCCGCGCTCGAGGCGCGCGCGCGCGAGACCGGCGCCGCGCTGGCAGCGCTCGAGCGCGAGGCGCAGACCGAGCGCGACGCGCTCCTCGCCCAGGCGCGCGAGCGCCGGCGGATCCTCGCGCGCATCTCCGGCGAGATCGAGAAGCAGCGCGGCGAGCTCGCGACGCTCGGCCGCGATGAGCAGCGGCTCGCGCGCCTGGTCGACCAGCTCGGGCGGGCGCTGCGCGAGGCTCCGCCGCCGCCGCGGCTGCGCAACGAAGCGGCGCCGGGAGCGGCGCGCGTCGGCGCGGGCAGCTTCGCCGAGGCGAAGGGCAAGCTGCTGCTGCCTGTGCGCGGGGAACTTGCAGGCCGGTTCGGCGCTCCGAGGGAAGACAGCGGCCTCGCATGGAAGGGGTGTGCTGATCCTTGCCCCGGAGGGCGCGGGGGTCCGTGCGGTGGCAGCGGGGCGGGTGGTATTCGCAGACTGGATGCGGGGGTTTGGCAACCTCCTCATCCTCGACCACGGCGATGGCTATCTCAGCATCTACGGCAACAACGAGTCCGTATTGCGGCGAGTGGGTGACGCAGTTCACGCCGGCGACGTGGTCGCCACGGTCGGCGCGACAGGCGGTGCCCGGGCTTCGGGTTTATACTTCGAGATGCGGTATCAGGGTAAGCCGTTCGACCCGTTGGCGTGGGTCAGCCTGAAATAGCGGACGGCGTTCACCACAGCGGGAAGACAGTGCAAATGGGCGCAAAACTCAAGCAGATCAGCCTCGTCCTGGTCGGCGTGCTGGCGGGAGTTCTGCTCTCGCTCAATTTCTCCGCGGTCGCGCAGCGCGAGGCCGGGCGTTATCCGCTGCCGGTCGACGAGCTGCGCTCCTTCGCGGAGGTCTTCGGCGCGATCAAGACCGGCTACGTCGAGCCGGTCGAGGACAAGAAACTGATCAACGAGGCGATCAACGGCATGCTGACCGGCCTCGACCCGCATTCGGCCTACCTCGACCAGGAGGCGTTCAAGGAGCTGCAGGTCGGCACCCAGGGCGAGTTCGGCGGCCTCGGCATCGAGGTCGGCATGGAGGACGGCTTCGTCAAGGTCGTATCGCCGATCGAGGATACCCCGGCGTTTCGCGCCGGACTCAAGCCGGGCGATCTGATCATCAAGCTGGACGACACGCCGGTGAAGGGCATGACGCTCTCCGACGCGGTGAAGCGCATGCGCGGCAAGCCGAAGACGGAGATCCGCCTGACGATCGTCCGCAAGGGCGAGGCGAAGCCCTTCGAGGTCACCATCGTGCGCGACGTGATCCGCGTGCAGAGCGTTAAGTCGAAGGTCATCGAGCCGGGCTATGGCTACGTCCGTGTGTCGCAGTTCCAGGAGCACACCGGCGCGAACCTGGTCAAGCACCTGGCCGGGCTCTACAAAGACGGGCCGCTGAAGGGCCTGGTGCTCGACCTGCGCAACGACCCCGGCGGGCTGCTGAACGGCGCGGTCGGCGTGTCCGCCGCGTTCCTGCCGCGCGACGTGCTGGTGGTGTCGACCGACGGCCGCACCGAGGACGCCCGCCGCAAGTACAACGCCAGCCCCGAGGACTACGTTCGCGGCCGCGGCGAGGACTACCTGAAGGGCGTTCCCGCGGAGGCGAAGAGCGTGCCGATGGTGGTGCTGGTGAACGCGGGCTCGGCGTCGGCCTCCGAAATCGTGGCCGGCGCGCTGCAGGACTACCGGCGCGCGACCGTCATCGGCACGCAGACCTTCGGCAAGGGCTCGGTGCAGACGATCATGCCGCTCAACAACAACACCGCGATCAAGCTGACCACGGCGCGCTACTTCACGCCGAAGGGCCGCTCGATCCAGGCGAAAGGCATCGCGCCGGATATCGTGGTGGACGAGCCCGGCGCGCCGAGCGACCGGGTGCGCGAGGCCGATCTGCTCAAGCACCTCGCCGGCGACGACGAGAGGCGGCCCGCCACGAAGCCGGCGGAGCGGACGGGGACGCCCGAGGGCGCGCCGAGCAAGCCGATCGAGCTCGGCGGGCCGGACGACTTCCAGCTCAAACAGGCGCTGAACCACCTGAAGGGGCCTGCCGGTCATCGCGCGCCTCGAGCAGCCCGACACCAAAGCGGCGGCCGCGCGGGCCGAAGCCGCCAAGTGATGAACGCCCCGCAGCGGGTGCGCCGGCCGGCGCGCCCCTGCGGCGGCGCGCCCGCTGATCGGCCCGCCGCCCGCGGGCCGTCACTCCCGAGCACCCGGTGACCGACGACCAGCTGCTGCGCTATTCGCGCCACATCCTGCTGCCCGAGCTCGGTGTCGAAGGCCAGGCGCGGCTGGTCGGCGCGCACGTGCTCGTCATCGGCGCCGGCGGGCTCGGCTCGCCCGCAGCGCTGTACCTCGCCTCGGCCGGCGTCGGCGACATCATGCTCGCCGACCCGGACGTCGTCGACCTCACCAACCTCCAGCGCCAGATCCTGCACGCCACGCGCGCGATCGGGCGGCCGAAGGTCGATTCGGGCCGCGACACCCTGGCGGCGCTGAATCCCGAGGTCCGGGTGCATGCGCTGCAGGCGCGGCTCGAGGGCGAGCGTTTCGACGCCGCGGTCGCCGCGGTCGATCTGGTACTCGACTGCTCGGACAATTTCGCCACGCGCCATGCCGCGAACCGCGCGTGCGTGCGACACCGCAAGCCGCTCGTCTCCGGCGCCGCGGTCCGCTTCGACGGGCAGATCAGCGTATACGACCTGCGCCGCAGCGACAGCCCGTGCTACGCCTGCCTGTTTCCGGAGGACGCCGAGCCGGAGGAAGCGCGCTGCGCCGTGATGGGCGTGTTCGCGCCGGTGACCGGCATCGTCGGCACCATGCAGGCGGCCGAGGCACTGAAGCTGCTCGCCGGCATCGGCGAGCCGCTCGTCGGACGGCTGCTGATCCTCGACGCGCTGGCGATGGAATGGCGGTCGGTCCGCTTGCGCAGGGACCCGGGCTGCAAGGTATGCGGGAGCGCAGTGGGCAGTTGACGGTGGGCAAGTCGGGTCGCGCAGCGCGGCGTCACTGTCCACTGCCCACGGTCCATTGCCCGGTCTCGAGCAGTATCCGGCACTGCCGCTCCCACTGGTCGGTCGGCTTGCGCTTGAACCCGCTCTTGGCGAACTGGTGCCAGCGGCCGATCACGTAGCAGAGCAGCGCGTTCGCCTTGGCCGCGTGATCCTCGGCCGCGCCGGCCGGGCCGCGGGAATCGGCGGCTGCCGCAATGCGCAGGCTCTGCTTCAAGGTCGATTCGAGCCGGTCCTGCAGCTGGTTGATGCGCGCCTGCAGCCGATCGTCCTCGTTCACGAGCGCGTCGCCGATCAGCACGCGCGTCATGCCGGGGTTCTTCTCGGCGAAGCCGAGGAGCATGCCGACGAGCGCGTGCACCTGTTTGACGCCGTCGGACTCCTCGGCGGTGATCTTGTTCGCGAGGCCGAAGACAGTCTCTTCGATGAACTGGATCAGGCCCTCGAACATCTGGGCCTTGCTGGCGAAATGCCGATAGAGCGCGGCTTCGGAGACATCCAGCCGCTTGGCGAGCGCAGCGGTGGTGATCCGGTCGCCTTTCGGCTCCTGCAGCATCTCGGCGAGCACCTGCAGGATCTGCAGCTTGCGCTCGCCCGGTCTGGTCGCCATCGCTGCCCCCTCCCCTTTCCGGACCGGTCGCACGGCGCCTCGCGCGCTGGTGCGCAACGCGTCTTGATCCTCGCGCCGGAGTGCGATCCGCCCCGTCCGTGGCCTCGGCGGGGAAGACGATTCTAGCCGAAGGCGGGCGACCGGGTGAGCGCTCGCTAGCGCCCTTAGCACGACATCCCGAGATCGTCCAGGAGCCGCGGCAACGCGCGCACCGAGCCGACCCGGACTGTGACGTAGTCCGGCACGCGCGGCTCGCGGCTGACCCATACCGTGCGCATGCCGAGGCGATGCGCGGCGCGCAGGTTCGGTAGCGAATCGTCGACCATGACCGTGCGCCGCGGGATCAGGCGCTCCTGCGCGATCAGCCGGCGGAAACCCGCGCCCAGGGGCTTCGGCTGATAGCGCACCTGCTCGATCGCATAGACGCCGTCGAACAGAGTGCCGAGGCCGAGAACGTCGAGCACCGCGTGCGCATAATGCGCCGGAGAATTGGAGAAAAGGAGCTTTCGGCCCGGGAGCCGTCGGACGGTGTGCAGCGCCGCGCGCTCGGCGACGACCATGCGTGCGAGCTCGGGAAACTGGTGCGTGTGCCACAGGAAGTGGTCGGGATCGGTGCCGTGATGCCGCATCAGCCCGAGCAGGGTCGCGCCGTAGCGGTGCCAGTACTTCAGGCGCAGCGCCGAGGCGGCCTCGGCGTCGAGCTGCAGGTGCTCCTGCAGATAAGCGGTCATGCTCCGGTTGATGTGGGGGAAGATATGCGGGGTCGCGTTGTGCAGGGTGTTGTCCAGATCGAAGATCCACGCACCGCCGAAGCGGCGCCCGGGAGACGCGGCACGACGCGGCGCCGACCCGCCGCTGCGCGCCGGGAACTGTCTGGAACTCGTCTCAGAATGAGAATGCAACTGCGAACGGGAGATTTACAAGGGGTCGCCCCTTGATCGTTCGGGGGATATGCAAGGAGCAATTTGCCCCTTGTTCGTACGACCTCGGTTGACGCAGGACCACGGCCGCGATTCTGAGATAGCTTCTAGAATCGCGCTGTGCGCTCAATTCGCGACCCGCGACACCCGTCGCCGCGCGCCTCGGCCGGGCTGCCGACACGCCTGTCGCACCATTTCTCGCTCGCCGGGCTCACGCGCTCGGAGACCGCGCGGCGCCATGGGATCGACAATCGCCCGCCGCCGGAGATCGTCCCGAACCTGCGGCTGCTCGCCTGCGGCCTGGACGAAGTGCGCCAGCTGCTCGGCCACCGGCTGCGCGTCTCGAGCGGCTATCGCTGCCCGGCGCTCAATGCAGCCGTCGGCGGCGCGCGCACGTCGCAGCACTGCGAGGGGCTCGCCGCCGACTTCGAATGCCCGGCTTTCGGCACCCCGCTCGAGATCGTCGCCGCGCTGCGGCGCTCGTCGATCGCGTTCGACCAGTGCATCCTCGAGTTCGGACGATGGGTTCACGTCTCGTTCAGCCGCGCGCCGCGCCGGCGGGTGCTGACGATCTACGATGACGGCATGGGCTACCGGGAAGGATTGTTCGACACCGACGGCCGGATGGTGGACTGAGGGGCGCCGGATCCCCGTCCGGGCGGAAAAAGTCGAGGTCGCCGCCGGTCCCGCGTATGCGGGAATCCAGGCAACTTCTGCGAAGGCGTGCTGGATCCCGGCCCGCGCGGGCATTACTTGCTCCGGATGAGTGTGCCGACACCCTCGTCGGTGAAGATCTCGAGCAGCAGCGCGTGCTCGACGCGCCCGTCGATGACGTGCACGCTGCGCACCCCGGAGCGCGCGGCGTCGAGCGCGGCCGCGATCTTCGGCAGCATGCCGCCCGAGAGGACCCCCTCGGCGACGAGTTCGTCGACCCGCTTCGGCGTAAGGCCGGTGAGGAGCTTGCCGTCCCGATCGAGCACCCCGGGCGTGTTGGTGAGCAAGATCAGCTTCTCGGCCTTCAGCACTTCCGCGAGCTTCCCGGCGACCAGATCGGCGTTGATGTTGTAGGACTCGCCCGCCGGACCGACGCCGATCGGCGCGATCACCGGGATGAACTCGCGCGACTCGATCAGCGCGACGATCTCGGGATCGATCGAGGACACCTCACCCACCTGTCCGATGTCGAGCATACCGCCCTGCCGCTCGGCGTCGGGCACCAGGAGCTTGCGCGCGCGGATGAACGCGCCGTCCTTGCCCGAAAGGCCGATCGCGCGCCCGCCCGCCTGGTTGACTAGGTTCACGATCTCCTTGTTGACCAGGCCCCCGAGGACCATCTCGACGAGATCCATCGTCTCGGCGTCGGTGACCCGCATGCCTTGAATGAACTGGCCCCTGCTTGCCGACCTTGCGCAGGAGCTCGTCGATCTGAGGCCCGCCGCCTGCACGACGACGGGGTTGATGCCGACCAGCTTCAAGAGAACCACGTCGCGCGCGAAGCTGTGCTTCAGGCGCTCGTCGGTCATCGCGTTGCCGCCGTACTTGACGACCACGGTCTTGCCGTGGAAGCGGCGGATGTACGGCAGCGCTTCGGCGAGGATCTGCGCCTTCAGCGCGGCGGTCATCGGGGGAGAGGGACATGGCGCATTCTAGCGCGCGCCCGGCTGCTGCGGCCGCCGCGGCCGCCGCCCAGGCAGGGAGAGGCAGCCCCGCGGCCGCCCTCGATTGTCGCGCGGCGGGCGCGATTATGAGATCGC
>JAOSJV010000015.1 GCA_027493935.1 Burkholderiales bacterium
CTGTGGGAGGAAGAGAGCGCCAAGCGCTTTGCGGTGTATGCGGGGGGTCTTGCGAGCACGATCGGCAACCGGATTCGGGCTCGGTGCCTGAAGGAGTACTGCATGGGCCTGCTGCTGCCTGGCGAACGCAAGAGCGTTGAGCCGATGGCAGCGAAGCTGGCGCCGAGGGATGCCGCTGCGGAGCATCAGCGTTTGCTGCACTTCGTCAATGAGGCGGACTGGTCGGACGAGGAGGTGTTGGAGGGGACCCGAGAGGAGGCGTTGCCTGCGATCGAGCGTCACGGACCGATTGAGGCCGCGATCGTCGACGATACGTCTTTCCCCAAAAAGGGGCGGCACTCGGTCGGGGTGGCGCGTCAATATTGCGGACAACTTGGCAAACAGGAGAACTGCCAGGTCGCCGTGTCGCTGTCGATCGCCAATCACCATGCCAGCCTGCCGATCGCCTATCGGCTGTATCTTCCGCAGGCTTGGGCGGAAGACAGGGCGCGGCGAGACAAGGCTGGCGTTCCGGAAGATATCCGTTTCAAGACGAAGATTGAGATCGCGCTGGATCAACTGCGCTGGGCCCAGGAGGCAGGGCTGGTGCGCGGCACCGTGCTGGCCGACCCCGCCTACGGCACCGACGCGCAGTTCCGCACCAACGTGAACGCCACGGGGCTGCGTTACGCGGTTGGCGTACAATCGAACATTCTGGTGTGGCCGCCCGGCACCGGCCCGCGGCGACGCGGCAGGAGGCTGAACACGACCGGACGCCGCGACGAACCCGAGCTCGTGTCGGTCAAGCAGCTGGCACTGAACTTGCCGAAGAAGGCGTGGCGCAGGATCCGATGGCGCGAAGGTTCGGCCGACTGGCTCTCCTCGCGCTTTGCGCGCGTGCGGGTGCGTGCCGGACATCGCTATCTGCTCCTCGAGCAAATCTACGAGGAATGGCTGCTCATCGAGTGGCCCAAAGACGAAGCCGAACCCACCAAATACTGGCTGTCGACGTTGCCGCAGGACATCGCCTTCGCGGATCTGGTCGACATCACCAAGCTGCGCTGGCGCATCGAGCGGGACTATCTCGAGCTCAAACAGGAGATCGGCCTCGGGCACTATGAGGGTCGTGGGTGGCGCGGATTCCATCATCACGCAACGCTCTGCATCGCCGCCTACGCTTTCTTGATCTCCGAGCGGGAGACGATTCCCCCCTCAGGACCTGCCTGCACCGCGCACTTCCAGGCGCCTGACCTTCCCAACGATTACCGACCGCGAGGGTCTCCCCATGCGGCCTGAACGACACGTCGCGAACTCGATCGCAAGCGTGCGTATCAACCTGGTCTTCGCACTCGCGCCAACCCTGGAGAGATGCCCCTGTTGCCGACGGCCTTGGCACCTCAGAGACGGCCCAAGTCCACCCCGCAGGCGACAAACCCCTGGCCATCCAGCACAAACGCGAATAGTGACACAGTAGGACTAACCCGCCCTACGCCTCACGCCGCGCGGGCGTCGCCGGCGAAGCGGGTGACGTGGCTCTCGAGCTCGGCGATCTGGCGCGCGGCGGTCTCGACCAGGGCCGAGACGCTGGCGGCGAGGCGGGCGACGTCGGCGGCGGCGCGCTGCGCCTCCATCGACGCCGTGAGCTCGCCCGTGATGGCGTTGAGGTCGCGCACGACCGCCTCGATGGCGCCGATCGCGTCCACGGCTCGATGGTGGCGTTGAGCGCCAAGAGGTTGGTCTGCGCCGCGATGCTCTGGATCAGCGCCACCACCTCGCCGATCTGGCGCGCGTCGTCGGCGAGCGCGCCGACCACGGTCGCGCTCTCCTCGGTGCGCGCGAGCGAGGCCCTGGCGATCTCGGCGGCGCGGTCGACCCGGCCGACGGCGGCGCCGATGGTCTCCTTCATGGCGCTCGCGGCCGTGGCGACGCCGCCGACCAGCTCGGCCGCGCCGTGCGAGGTCTCGCGCGCCTCGCCGACGCGGGCGGCGGCCTCGCCGCTCGCCTGCCGCATCGCCTCGGCCGTGCGGGCAAGCTCGCTGCCGGAGCCCGCGAGGGCCGCGAGCGCCGTGCCCGCCTCGTGCTCGAAGGCCGAGGAGGCGCGCGCGAGCGTCTCGCGCCGCGCGCTCTGCGCCTGCCGCTCGGCCTCGGCGCGCTCGCCGGCGGCGCGCGCGTCGACCAGCGCCGCCTCGGCGGCGCGGGTGGCGGCCTCGCTCCTGGCGCGCAGGCCGGTGAGATCGTTGGTCATGAGGGGGGTCCCGCAAGGGTGAAACAGGCCTGCGCCGCGACGGCGTCGAGCACCAAGAGGGCGCCGGCGCCATAGAGGCGGACGACGAAACCGGGCTCCGCAGAGGTCGCGACGATCACGTTGGCGGCCGGGCCGAGGCGCACGATCGCGCCGCCCGCCGCGGCGACGAGGCGCGCCATGCCGTCGGCCCCGGTGCCGGGCGCCGCGATCACGGCGACGGCGCCGTCGCGCGGCAGCGCCAGCACCAAGGCGGGTGCGAGCGCGAGCAGCGTGAGCAGCATTGCAAGCCGGGGGCCCCCGCGTCGCCGCGGGACGTGCAAAGCCGTGACTTCCATGTGAAATACAATGATTGGAATATGTTGATGCCGCGTTAGGACTGAACCGCAGCCGAATCCGGGGAGACCCAGGATCACCATGAGCGAGCCCCGTCCCGCGCTGCGCATCGTGCGCTCGAGCAACCCGGCGACCGCGCTCGGGCTGGCGGTGAGCCACCTCATGGGCAAGCCCGCCTTCGCGCGCCTGCAGTTCGGCGACTGGTCGCGCATCCTGGTCGGGCAGATCAACCGCGGCCACTACTGCTTCGCGGCCGACGCGGAGGACCGCATCTGCGGCTTCATGGGCTGGCTGCTCACCGACCGCGACAAGGCCGAGGCCTGGGTCGAGGACCGGCGCGGCCTCGGCTTCGCGGACAGCCAGGCCGGCGACTGCGTAGTGATCAACGCCTGGTCGGCCGACTCGCTCGCGGTCACGCACCTGCTGCGCCGCCACGCCCGGCGGATCTTCGCCGACAAGGCCACGCTCTATTTCAAGCGCCACTATCCCGACGGCTCCACCCGCCCCGCCCGCCTCGCCGTGAACGCCTTCGTGAAGCAGCACTCGGCCAAGGCCGCGCTGTAGCTGCCCGGACCATCGACACTGCGGGCGTCATCCCGGCCAAGCGGCCGCGCGCCGGGATCCATATCCCCGGTCTTCGTCATGCGGACAGGCCGGGGTTATGGACCCCGGCTCTCGCTGTCGCTCGGCCGGGGTGACTCAGAGAATACAACGGGCTCGGCTGGGACGGGAACCATCCGGCACCGATGCCGCTGCGCGGTGCAGCTCGCGGGCGTCTTCAACGCGGGCGATCTGATCCTGTAGCGGCGCGGCGGAGCGTCATCCCGGTTCGCGTGCTTCGCACTCGGCCGGGACGACGCGGAGATGTATGATCCCGCGTCTCGACAACGCGGGAGCTCCCATGACCCTCACCGTCACGGCCGGACCCTTTCGCTTCGCGGCGCGCTTCGAGGACGCCGCGCCGAAGACGGTCGCGGCCTTCGCGCGCCACCTGCCGTTCCGATCGAAGATCGTCCACGTGCGCTGGAGCGGCGAAGCCGTGTGGATCCCGCTCGGCGACCGCGACTTCGGCGTCGCGCACGAGAACGCCACCCGCTACCCGGCGCCCGGGCAAGTGATCCTCTATCCGGGCGGCCTGAGCGAGACCGAGATCCTGATCGCCTACGGCGCGGTCAACTTCGCGAGCAAGCTCGGCGGGCTCGCCGGCAACCACTTCCTCACCCTCACGAGCGGCCTCGAGAACCTCGCCGAGCTCGGCCGGAAGACGCTCTGGGAAGGCGCCCAGGACATCGCGTTCGCGCAAGGGTGAGGGATCCCGGGCGCAAGCGGCGCGCGCCGACGCGCTCCCTTCCCCGCGAAGGAAGATGACGGCGCAAACAAGGCGGCCTTGATCTGGATCACAGACGCGCCGGTTCCCGGGCGACAGTCTGACGCTGGGCGAGGCCCCATCCCCCGCTGCGACCTCGAGCCCCAGGCGACAGTATTCGGGAGCGGCACCATGGGTTCGCGGCGAACGGGCGCGGCTGCGCCGGGCGATTCTCACCACGATCTCGGCAAGGGGATGCGCTGGACGCTGCTCGCGCTCGCGGCGCTGGCGGCGCTGATCCTGCTCGCGCTCCTCACGCTGCGGCCCGCGGCCGCGCAGGGCGTGCTGGCCGACGGCGATGCTGCCGTCACCGGCTTCTCGGGCGCGCTGCCGCCGCCGCTGATCGCGCCCGGCCAGGACCCGGCGCAGGCGACCGTGATCGATCCCGCCGGCGCATCCTTGCGCGTGATCCAGCTGCAGGCGCCGGGCGGCGCGCCGCAGGGCCAGGTTGCGCAGGCGCCGAAGGGGCTCAGCATCACCGCCGCGCAGATCGGCCAGGTGTTCGCGGTCGCGCTCGACAATGCCAACCCGCCCAACATCTATGCGGCCGCCACCTCGGCCTACGGCCTGCCGATCGTCGGCGCGAACGGCCAACGACTGGCGCAGGGCGCGCCGGGCGCGCAGTTCATGCCGGGGCTCTTCGGCCAGGGCGGCGCGGGCGCGGTCTGGCGCATCGACGGCCAGAGCGGCGAGGCGCGCCTGTTCGCCACCATCGCATTCGAGAACACGCCGAACGGCGGCGCCGCGCTCGGCGGTCTCGCCTTCGATCCCGCCTCGCGCACGCTCTATGTCGCCGACCGCGAGACCGGCATGATCCACGCCTTCGACCCGAACGGCGCCGAGCGCGGCCGCTACGACCACGGCTTCACGGGCCGCGAGGCCGGCGGCCTGCCGCAGGTGCAGTTCGATCCCTCGCTGCGCGGCAACATCGCGAGCCCGCAGTTCCAGCCGTTGACGCCGGCGACCTGGGGCCTGACGCCGCCGTCGCGACGCGTGTTCGGCCTCGCGGTGCACGAGGGCCGGCTCTACTACGCGGTCGCCGAGAACCTGCAGATATGGTCCGTGTCGATCACGCCGGACGGCGGCTTCGGCACCGACGCGCGCGTCGAGGTCGCGGTGGCGGCCGGCCAGGGGCCGAGCGAGATCGCCAAGATCGCCTTCGACGATACGGGCCGCATGCTGCTCGCCGAGCGCGCGCCGCCCTCGGTCGCGGCCGACTTCGCCGCGCTCACGGCCGCGGGTGGCCGCGTGCTGCGCTACACGCGGGGGCCGACGGGCTGGACCGCGGAGGAGTTCGCGGTCGGCTTCGGCGCCGGCAACCGCGGCGGCAACGGCGGCGTCGCGCTCGGCTACGGCTATGCCAACGGCCAGCTCGACCGCAACGCCTGCGCAGGCTTCGTCTGGATGAGCGGCGAGCAGCTGCGCGTGTCGGCCGATCCGCAGGGCGGCCCTGCGAACGTCAACGGCCTGCAGGGCAGCGCCGCCGAGGCGGTGCTGCCGGCCAACGCCCCGCTGCAGAGCTGGTTCGTCGATCTCGACGACCGCTTCGAGGACGCGAACGCGCGCGGCCAGGCGGGCGACGTCGCGATCCGCCGCGATTGCGCCCCCGGCGGCCTCGGCGCGCCGCCGCCCGGCGTCGCCGAAGCACCGCCACCCGGCCCGCCCGGTGCGCCGGAGGACGTGGTCATGCCCTATCCGCCGCCGCCCGGCGGCGACGACGGCCCGGGCTGGTTCGGGCCCGACTGGTGGCCGGCCGACTGGGGTCCGCCTCCGCCGCCGCCTGCCTGCCCGCCCGGTACTCATGTCGAGCGCGGCCTGCGCTGCTGCCCGTGGCACCAGATCCCTGGCCCGTTCGGCGACTGCGGTTCGCCCTGCGCCAACGGCTCGACTGCGCCCGCCGACATGCTCGCCTGCGAGCGCGGCTTCCAGCCGCCCGGCCCGGGCGGCGCCAATCCGGGCACCTGCTGGAACGGCACGGCGCCGGTGTCGGTTTGCGCGCCCAACAACATCAATTGCAAGAAGTGCCCGAAGTCGCCGCTCAAGGTGTGCCCGGCCGGCTTCGAGGAGGTCGTGGTCTCGGCCGCGAACCCAGTCCTTCCTAACTGGTGGTGGAGCGACCGCACCTGCCGGCCCACCGCGACACAGCTCACCTGCGGCGCCTGGCAGCAGGTCGCGCTCGACGGCACCTGCCAGAACCTCTGTCCGCCCGGGCAGTGGTCGGTGCCGCTCAACCGCTGCTGCCTGAACGGCACGGCGCCCAACGCGCAGGGCCAGTGCGGCCCCGGCATCGTCGCACCGCCGCAGTGGTTCCTCGACTATCTCGCGACCGGGACCGGCCCCTGCATCCCGCCGAACTGCTCGTTCTACGAGTTCACCATCACGGGCAAGCAGCGCTTCGGCCGCGGCGCGCTCACCCAGCGCATCACGGTGCCGCCGGCCTCGCAGATGACGGCGCGCGTGACCAGGGGCGGCCGCTACTGTCCGCCCTCGGCGTGGACCTGCGGCCGGAGCGGCAACACGATCACGTGCAGCGTCGAGGACTGCGGGCTCGCGCCCGGCGAGCAGGTGGTGGTGCGGCTCGAGGGGCTCGCCGCCCCCGAGCTGAAGGAGCCGCCGCCGCAGCCGACCGAACGCACCGCCTGCGGCCAGCTCACCTGGCATGCCGCGGCCGGTCCCGGTCCCGCGACCACGGCGCCGCAGAGCCTGTTCGACCGCATCGCGGCGACGCGCGCCCGGCCGACGCCGCCGACCGCGCCGCCACCCGCAGGCACACCCGACGCCGCCGCCGGCAACAGCCAGGAGGCGTGCTGGTCGATCCCGATCCCGGCGCGCGAGACGCCCGCCTGTCCGCCGAACTACGTGCGGATGCCGACCGGCCAATGCTGCCTCGCGAGCCAGGTGGCGGACGGCGTCTGCTGCCCGGCCGGGCAGCGGCCCGACCCGCGCCGCAGGACCTGCGTGCCGGTCACGACGGTGGTGCCGCCGATCATCCTGCCGCCGGTCGTCACGCCGCCGCCGGTCGTCGACCGCTGCCCGCCCGGCAGGTACTGGGACGGACAGCGCTGCGTGCGCGGCGAGCCGCCGTGCCCGCCCGGCACGATCCGCAAGGGCCGTCGCTGCGTGCCGGTGGGCATCACCTGCCCGCCCGGGACGCATCTCCAGCGCGGCCGTTGCGTGCCCGACGTCACGGTCGTCCCGTGCCCGCCCGGCACGGTCCGCAAGGGCCCGCGCTGCGTGCCGCTGGTCACGCCTTGCCCGCCCGGCACGGTCCGCAAGGGTCCGCGCTGCGTGCCGGTGGTCACGCCCTGTCCGCCCGGCACGCGCCGCGTCGGTCCGCGCTGCGTGCCGATCCGGGTGATCACCTGCCCGCCCGGCACCCGGCGGCTCGGCGACCGCTGCGTGACGATCGCCAGGCCGCCGGTGCGGCCGATCCGCCCGCCGGCGCGCCCGCTGCGCCGGCCCGGCCCGTACTGACGGGGGCTGGTGCGCGGCATCGTCCTGATGCTCGCCGCGTTCGGAGCAATGATCGCTCCGGGCGCGGCGGCGACGCTGTGCGGCGACAAGGACCTTCCCCTCATCGTCGACCGACAGGTGCGCCAGCCGCCGCGGCTCGCCGAGCCGGCGGCGCGGCGGCCGTTCCGCGACCCCGCCTTCGGCACCTGCCTGGTGCGCCTCACGGACCGCACGGCCGACCTCGCGCCGGGCGACAGCTCGGGCGGCCTGAAGAACGAGTATGCGCGCGTCCAGGCCTTCAATGCCGATGCGAGCCTGATCCTGATCCGCGGCACCGCCGCCTCCTGGTATCTCTACGACGCCCGCACGCTGGCGCCGCTGCGCCGGCTCCCCTTCGAGGGCACGGTCGATCCGCGCTGGGACGCGCGCGATCCGGCAACTCTCTACGTGATCGACGGCACCCGGCTCGTCGCCCACGACGTGCGCGGCGAGCACCTGCGCGTGGTGCGCGACTTCGCGGCGGAGTTCCCGGGCCAGAGACTTGCGGCGGTGTGGACGCGCTACGAGGGCAGTCCGTCGCGCGACGGGCGCACCTGGGGGTTGATGGCCGAGGACGAGAACTGGATTCCGGCCGCGTTCCTGGTCTACGACCTTGCCGCCGACCGCATCGTCGCGAAGCGCGACCTGCGCGGCGTGCCCGGCATCGCGGACGACATCGACAACGTGACGATCAGCCCGCTGGGCAATTTCCTGGTCGCGGCCTTCGGCAAGTACTGCGAGCGTGGGGAGACGGGCAGCGACGCCCGCCCCTGCGGATTCATGGTCTACGACCGCAACCTGACGCACGGGCGCGGCCTCGCCCGCATCATGGGCCACTACGACCTCGCCCTCGATGCGACGGGCCGCGAGGTCGCGGTCTACCAGGACGTCGACACGGACGAGATCGCGATGCTCGATCTCGCCAGCGGCAAGCGCACGGCGCTCCTGCCGCTCGACTTCTCGCGCCACGCCTTCGGCCTGCATTTCTCCGGCCAGGGCCCGCCCGGCTGGGCGCTGGTCTCCACCCACGACGCGAGCGCGGACTCGATCCTCTGGATGGACGATCAGGTGTTCGCCGTCGAGCTCGAGCCCGGCGGCCGCGTCGTGCGCCTCGCCCACACCCATTCGCGCGTCGACTTCGAGGCCGAGCACTTCTACTTCGCCGAGCCGCACGCTACCGTGAGCCGCGACTTCACCCGCGTCCTGTTCACCACCAACTGGGGCCGTGTCGGCACCGACCGGGTCGAGACCACGCTCATCGACCTGCCGCGCGACTGGTGGACGCGGCTGCCCTAACGCGGGCTCGTGAACCTCGCGGCGCATTCGGCATTTGCGCGGATGCAAGGGCAGTGCGCTTTCGCTGGCGTCCCGGCGACCTATCTTCGGGGCAACCGGAGGCGATCATGCACAATGGCATCCATCACGTGACCGCGATCGCGGGCCCTGCCCGCCGCAACCACGATTTCTATACGGGCACGCTCGGGCTCAGGCTCGTGAAGAAGACCGTCAACTTCGACGATCCGAAGACCTATCACTTCTATTACGGCGACGAGGCCGGGCAGCCGGGCTCGATCGTCACGCATTTTCCCTGGGAGCATGCGGCGCAGGGCCAGGTCGGGCCGGGCGAGACCCAGGAGACGCTGCTGCGCATCCCCGCGGCGGCGCTCGGCTACTGGACCCACCGGCTCCTCGAGAAGGGCGTGCGCCACGATCCGATCGAGAAGCGCTTCGGCGAAACCCTGCTGTCGTTTGCGGATCCCGACGGCATGCGGCTCGCGCTGGTGGCTCGCCCCGGCATCGAGCGCGAGCCGGCCTGGAGCGGGAGCGAGGTTCCGGCCGAGCACGCGATCCGCGGGCTGCACGGCGTGACGCTGCTGCTCGCGGATGCGGCACCGACCGGCGCGATCCTGACCGACGTGCTCGGCTTCGCGGAGCAAGGGCGCGAGGGCGCGCTCACGCGCTATCGGACGCAGGCGCCGATCGGCGGCGTGGTCGACATCCGGGCGGTGCCGGGCTTCCCGCGCGGCCGCCAGGGGCGCGGCTCGGTGCACCACATCGCGTTCCGCGCCGCCGGCGACGCGGCGCAGGCCGCGATGGTGCGGCGGCTCGCCGAGAATCACGGCATCCGCACGACGGAGCAGAAGGACCGCAACTACTTCCGCTCGGTCTATTTCCGCGAGCCCGGCCACGTGCTGTTCGAGATCGCGACCGACGTGCCGGGCTTCGCGGTGGACGAGCCCGCGAGCGCGCTCGGGCAGGTGCTGAAGCTGCCGCGCTTCCTGGAGCCGCGCCGCGACGAGCTCGAAGCGGTGCTGCCGGCGGTGGCCTGAGTGCGTAGGGTGCAATGGCCGCGCGAGCACATTCATCATGCACAAGTCGGGCAAGCCCTACTGTGTCAGCAAGCGCATCGGGATCCATATCCCCAGTGGTCAAGATGCGGAAAGACAGGGGTTATGGATCCCGGCTCTCGCTAACGTTCGGCCGGGATGACGCCGAGAATCGTTCTTTGACACAGTGGGGCAAGCCCGACGTCGGCGTGCCCTTTGCGCCTGCAGCGGGCCGCGGTCAGACGACGACCACCAGTCCGGTGACGCGCGCGCCGGCGTTGCGCAGGGCCGCCATGGCCCGGCGCAGCGTCTCGGCGTGCGTGACGCCGTTGCGCACCACCACGACGACGGCATCGGCGAGGGCGAGGACGCTCGGCGCGATCGACTGGTCGTGCGGGTCGGAGACGTCGAGAAGCAGGTCGGCGGGCTCGTCGGCCGCGGCCGCGAGCGCGGTGCGGATACGCTCCGGCGCGAAACGGGCGAAACGCGGCGCGCTCGCGCGTGCGAGCGGCACGACCTGAAGGCCGGTAAGGTGGTCGGACAGCGCCGCGTCGGCGAGCGTCGCCTGCCCCTCGATCACCTCGACGATGCCGGCATTCTGCGCGCCGACGAGACGCGAGAGCTGCCGGCCGCGCGTGTCGGCATCGACGATGACGACGGCGCGGCCGCCCGCCGCGACCGCGAGCCCGAGATCGATCGCGCAGGCCGGCCGCTCGTCGGTCGGCTCGGGCGAGGTGAACACGACGGTTCTCGCCGCGGGCCCCATCTCGGCGATGCCCAGCGCGCTCGCCAGCCGATAGAGCGCGTCGAGGCGCTCGGCGCTCGGATAGGCAATGCCGAGATTGCGGCCGGCGCGCCCGCCGCGCGTCTCGGCCCGGGCGAGCGTGCCGAAGCGGCGCGCCGACAGGCGGCGGCCGTCCGGCAGCACAGCGAGCACCGGCACGCCGGCGACCGCGGCGAAACGGTCGATCTCGCGCAAGCGGTCGTCGAGGCGCTCCGCCAGCAGCGCGAGGCCGCTGCCGAGTCCCAATCCGAGAAGCAGGCCGGCCGCGATCACGAGCAGCCGGGGCGGGCTGCTCGGAACGGCCGGCGCCACGGCGGGCGCGATCACGCGGGTCGGCGTCGGCGGTGCGGGTGTCGTCTCGCGCTCCCGCAGCCGGGTCAGGAAGGCATCGTGCACGGCGCGCGCGGCCGCGGCGTCGCGCTCGAGCTCGCGCAGGCGCGCCGCCGCCTCGCTCGCCGCGAGGCCATCGGCCCGCAGCCGTTCCACCTCGGCCGCGATCGCGGCTTCGTCGGCACGGGCGCGGTCGCGCTCGCTCGCGGCCGCTCGCGCCAGGCGGGCGACCTCGCGGCGCAGACGTTCGAGCGCCTCGCGCTGCTCGGTCTCGGCCGAGGCCACGGCCGGATGGCGCGGACCGAGCCGCGCCGAAAGCTCGCCCGCCTGCGCGCGCGCGGCGGCGAGCGCGGCGCGCAACGGCGCCAGCGTGCCGGTCTGCAGCGTGTCGGGGACGTCCTCGGCGTCCGGCCGGCGCTCGAGGGCGCGCAGGCGATCGAGGCGCTGGCCGAGCTCGGCGACGCGCGTGCGCGCCGCCACCAGGCGCGCGCTCGCCTCGCGCAGCATCTGCTCGGTCACGAAAGGATCGGTCGCGTTGTGCTCGGCTCTCATCTGCGCGATGCGCGCCTCGGCCTCGCGCAGCCGTTCGCGCAGCGCGTCGCCGCGGCCGGTCCCGGCATCGCCGGCCTGCCGCCCGGCCTCCTCGGCCACGTAGAGGCGCGCGATCGCGTCGGCGATGCGCGCCGAGAGCGCCGGCTCCGGAGTCGTGACCGCAACCTCGAACACCAGGGAGTCCCCGATGCGCCGCGTCGCCACGCTGCGCTCGAGGATGTGCAGCGCCTTGGCGGCCGGATCGGCGGGCTCGCGGGCGAGACGCAGCCGCGCGAGCAGCCGCGTGCGCAGGTCGGCCCGCCGCGCGCCGAACGCCGGATGGGCGGCGAGCTTCTCCTCGGCGACGACGCGGGCGAGCAGGCCGCGCGCGGCGAGCACGAGCGCCTGGCTCTCGACCGCGGCCTCCCTCTCGGTCCGCGCGACATCCGCGCGCGCCGGCGGCGCATAGAGGATGCGGGTGGCCGCCGTGTAATGCGGCTGCACGAGTTCCGCCAGCGCGACGGCTGCGGCGAGCGCCACCATGGTCGTGCCGACGATCCACCAGCGCCGGCGGCGCAGGATGCGAAGGAGCCCGGCGGGCGGGCGCTGCGCGGTCGCGGGCGGCGTGACAACGGCCGGCGGGGCGCGCAGCCCGGGGTCCGCTTGAACATTCATGCGACGCATCCACACGCCCGATACCGGCCCATCCTGGACGGCCCATCATAGTGAACGCGGCGAGCTCTTCCTATGGCGGCAGCGATCGGGAAAGCCTCGAACGCGCGTCCGTTTGTGGCGGGAAGGGGGCGGAGCGGCGCGACCGGTCCGCCCGGCCTCCGGGGCCGGTTAATGTTACGGCGCCTGCGGCACCGATCTTGCTCTCCTCATGCCAGCGAAACGGCCCGAGCGCCGCTCTGCCCCGATCCGGGACAGCGGAGCAGGTCGAGCCCGGAGATGACCCCGAGTCGCGAACCGACCGGGTCGATTCGAGACAGCGAAACGAGAGGCGACCATGTCGACCGAAACCGCACCCTGGACGCCGGAGTCGCCGAACCTGCGGACCATCAAGGAGGTGTTCGCGCGGGGCAGCGCGACCATCGCGGTCTGCGGAATCGTGCCGGCCATTGCAGCGATCGGCTACCTTGCAGTCGTCCCGCCGCGCTATCACGCGAGCACCGAGGTCCTGCTCGACCCGCGCGGCCTGCAAGTGGTCGAGAAGGACGTCACGCCGCGGTCCGAGAGCAACGAGTCGGCGGTATCGCTGGTGGAGAGCCAGATCCGCGTGGTCCGTTCGGAAGCGGTGCTGCGCGCGGTCGTCGGCCGGCTCCAGCTCCAGGACGACAGGGAGTTCGGTCGCGAGCGGTTGACCGAGCGGGTCCGCCGGTGGCTCCAGCAGCGTCCGGCGGAGCCCGCGAGCGTCACGGCCCTCCGCGAGCTGCAAAGAGCGCTCGATGCCCGCCGCGCCATGCGCAGCTACGTGATCGTGATCACGGCGCGCAGCGAGGACCCGATCAAGGCCGCGCGCATCGCCAACACGGTTGCCGAGGTCTATTCCGAGCACGAGGTGCACGCTCGGTCGACCGTCGCCAGCCGCGTGAGCGCGAACATGGAGGCGCGACTCAAGGAGCTCGCCGACCGGCTGCACGAGTCCGACCGCGAGGTCGAGCGCTTCAAGGTCCAGCAGAACCTGGTGGGCGCGGGCGGTCGTCTCGTCAGCGAGCAGCAGCTCAGCGAGCTGAACAGCCAACTGATCCTGGCCCGCGCGCGGACGGCGGAGCAGCGCTCGCGGGTCGACCAGCTCGACCGGCTCCTGAAGAGCGGAAGCGACTATGCGGCGATCGCCGAATCCGTGCAGTCGCAGACGGTCTCGGTGCTGCGCACGCAGCACGCCGAGATCATCCGCCAGCAGGGCAGCGCGGCCGCGCTGCTGGGACCGCGTCATCCAAGCATGCCGGCCTTCAACGCGGAACGGCAGCGCTACGAGCAGCTGATCAAGGAGGAGATCCAGCGGATCGCCGAAGCGGCGCGCAACGACCATGCCCGCGCGAAGGCGAGCGAGGAAACGCTGGCGGCCGAGCTCGACGAGCTCAAGCAGACCGCGATCCGCTCCAACGCGGCCATGGTGCGGCTGCGCGAGCTCGAGCGCATCGCGGAGTCGAACCGGCAAATCTACCAGTCCTTTCTCGTGCGGGCCAAGGAGCTGAACGAGCAGGGAGAGGTGGACACCCTCAATACCCGGATCATCGCGGTCGCCCTGGCGCCCACGCGGCCCTCCGACTTCCGCCTGAGCCTGCTGGTGCTGGCGATCGTGCTCGGCCTTGGAGCCGGTGCCGCTTACGTCTGGCGGCGGGAGAACCGCGTCCTGCCGCGGAGGGTGGCCCATGAATGAGCGCGTTCCGCTCGCGCGCGGGCTCCCGGTCGCGTCCGGCGCGGACGCGGCCCGGCAGCGCGTGGTGATCAACGGGCGTTTTCTCGGCCGGCGCGTCACCGGCGTCGAGCGCTACGCGATCGAGATCGTCCGGGCGATCGACACGCTGATCGCCGAGGGGCATCCGCTCGCCGTGCGCTTCCGCTTCCAGCCTGGCGGTGCCGGGAGACGCGGAGTTCGACGCGCCGCTGCACGCGGTCCGCGTCGAGCGCGTGGGGCTCTGGCCGCCGCGCCTGTGGACGCTGTCGTCGCGGCTCTGGGAGCAGCTCGCGCTTCCGTACTGGAGCGGGCGCGACCCGATTCTCAACTTCTGCAACACGGCACCCGTCCTCAGCCCCCGCAACGTGACCTGCCTCCACGACGCCAATGTCTGGCTCGTGCCGCGCAACTATTCGCTCGGCTTCCGCCTGCTCTACCGACTCCTCCTGCCGCTCTCGGTGCGGCGCAGCCGCCGATGGATGACGGTCTCGCGCTTCTCCGGCGAGCAGCTCCACGGCTTCGGCGTCGCGGACCGGCCGCCGGAGGCGATCACGCCCTGCGGCGCCGACCACGCCCTGCGCTGGTCGTCGGTCCGGTCCTCGCTCGATCCGGCGCGGCTTCCGGTGCGTTACGTGCTCGCGCTCGGCAGCCGCTCGCTCAACAAGAATTTCGCGCTCGCCCACGAACTGGCCGGCCACTTGGCCGCGAAGGGCATCCGCGTCGTGACGGCGGGCGGCGACAACAGCAAGGTGTTCGGCCGGCCGGCGGCGTCGCGCTCGTCCGAGGTGATCGCGCTCGGACGGGTGAGCGACGACGATCTCGCGCTGCTCTACGAGCGGGCGACCGCCTTCCTGTTCCCGTCTCTCTACGAGGGCTTCGGCCTGCCGCCCGTGGAAGCGATGCAGTTCGGCTGCCCGGTGGTGGCGTCCAACACCACGTCCATGCCCGAGGTCCTGGGAGACGCCGCGCTGCTCTGCGACCCCGCGGTCATCGGCGAATGGGCGGCGGCGGTCGATCGGCTGGCGAGCGACGCGGCGCTGCGCCAGGAGCTGATCCGGCGCGGCCGCGAACGGGCGGCGGGCTTCACGTGGCGCCGCAGCGCGCTGGCCGTGCTGCGCATGGTCGACGAGATCACGGCGCCGTCGGCCGGGACCGCGGTGTGACGCCATGCGTGTCCGTCGGGGAACCGGGCGCGAGAGCTATCCGCAGATCGGGACGGACCGGTGCCGGCGCCCCGGGCGGGCGATGCCGGCCGCCGCGATCGTCCTCGCCGCCGTCCTGGCATCCGGGCCGGTCGGGGCGGAGGCGCTCCGGCCTCCCGCGGACTGGCCGCCCTGGGCGCGCCAGCTCGCACGCGAGCTCGCGCCGCTGCGCGCCCTTGCGGCGCCGACCGATGCGGTCTGGGAGCGGCTGCCGGTCGTGCGCGCCGAGGCGCGCGGCATCGTCGGCGATGGCCGCACCGATGCGACACGGGCGATCCAGGCCGCGCTCGATTCGCTCACCGACGGGGGCACGCTGGTGCTCGGCCGCGGCATCTACGTGCATTCGCGGCGCCTCGTGCTGCGCCATCGGCGCACGCGCATCCTGGGCGAGGGCGCTCGCCTGCATGCCAGCAACCCCGCCGACATGTGCATCAGCCTCGAGGGCGACGAGACCGAGCTCAGGGGACTCGAGCTCAGCGCGATCACGGTGCGCCGCGGGATCCGCCTCGAGACCGCCCGTGTCACCGTGCACGGCCGCGGCACGCGGGTCCTGGACAACCGCATCGTGGGCGCGACGTCCGCCGGGATCTGGATCCACGGCGCACGGGACTTCGCGATCGTCGGCAACCGGGTCACCGCGACGCTGGCGGACGGCATCCACAGCAGCGATGGCGCCAGCAACGGCTATGTCGCGCGCAACGTCACGGACATCACGGGGGACGACGGAATCTCGGTCGTGTCGTACCTCTCGGGCGCCCGGTCCGGACGCATCCTGATCGAGGACAACCGCGTGTCGAACGTGCACTGGGCGCGCGGCATCGCCCTGGTCGGTGCCTACGACGTGCTGGTCCGGCGCAACGCGGTGGCCGGAACCGAGCGCGCCGCCGGCATCATCGTGACGCGCGAGCAGTCCTTCAACACCTACGGCGTGGATCGCGTGATCGTGGCCGACAACGACGTCTCCGGGGTCGCGCGCCTGCCGCCGCTGGCGCCGACCGAGACGACCGGGCAGGCCACCATCGACGTGAATGCGCACGTGACGCCGACGCCGGACCTCCAGGTCCGGCAGGTGCTGATCAGCGGCAATGCGCTGCGCGACGGCCTGACGGACGGCATCCGGCTTCTCGGCGGCGTCTGCGACGTGACGGTCACGGGCAACGAGATCCGCGGCATGAAGGGGCGGGCCATTGCCGTCGTCGAGCCCACTTGCCGCACGACCCTCGCGCGCTGCGCCGGCAATGCGGTGGAGAGCGGATCCCCGCTTCCTTCGGCCTGCAAGCGGGAGTGACCCGGGATGCGCGCTCCCCACCCGACGCCCGACATGCCGTGGTGGCTCCGCCCCGAGCGGTTCGTGCTGTTCATCATCCTGCCGATCGGCATCGCGATCAGCGCGGCCGCCGCCGGCCTGATCGAGACCAACCGGGCCGGCTATTCCGCCACGGTGTTCCTGAACGCCTTCTACGTGACGCTGTTCCTCTCGGGTATCGCGGCGGTCGCGCTCGGCGCGGTCCTGGCTCGCCGCCTGCCCCTCGACGAGGCGGACGTCCGCTTTCGCGACGGCGCACTCGACATGCTGTTCCTGGCCTGCATGCTCGGCTACGCGGTCTGGTTCGGTCCCCTGATCCTGTCGGCTCCCGACCTGGTGCTGGGCGCGCTCACCGCGCAGGAAGGCGCCGTCATGGAGATCCGCGAGCGGGCGCCCAACGTCTCCGGGATCACCACGCTGACGCAGTTCGGCATCGCCTATGCGTGCATCTACGCGACCAAGCGGTTCGCGTTCGATGAACGCCCCGGGCGCCGCTACGATGCCTACATGATCCTCATCATGCTCGTGGCCTTGCTGCGCGCGGCCGTGTACCAGGAACGGCTCGCCGTCATCGAGCTGGTATTCCCGGTGCTGGTGATCCTGTGCAAGAGCGACCGGCTGACCGGGGCGCTGCCGTTGCGCGCCTTCCGGCAGACGCTGCCGCTCCTGATCCTCGCGGCGAGCCCGATCTTCTTCGCGATCTTCGAGTACAACAGATCCTGGATCAACCACTATCAATACGAGTACGACAGCTACGGCCAGTTCGTGCTCGAGCGGCTGGGGCTCTACTACGTCACGGCCCTGAACAACATCGCGGGACTCCTGGAGAACAGCGCCTGGGGGACGTACACGGGCGAATGGACACTGTACTGGGTCTACCGGCTCCCCGTGATCGGCAGCTTGCTCTCGCAGGCCATCGGCCTGGAGGCCGGCGAGATCTATGTCAAGGTTCTCGACGAGTACGCGCACCAGGAGTTCAACAATGCGACCGGCGTCCTGATCGCGCACCACGATTGGGGTGCGATCGGCGGCACGCTGTTCCTCATGGCCCACGGGGTGCTCGCGGGCCTCGCCTTCCGCTCGTTCCTGCGCTCGCGCGGGTTCCTGCAGTACTTCTATCCGCTGATCCTGTACTCGCTCTTCGAGATCCTGCGCATCGGCTACCTGTACGACGGGCGCTGCGTCGCCGCCCTGATCGGACTCGGCATCGCCTATTGCGGCTGGGGAATGAAGCGGGCGCCGGACGCCGCGCCGGGGCGGGCGCGGATCGCGGCGGCCCGGGTCCATCGCGCGAGCCCCCGCCGTCCGGCGGCCGCGCATCCGGGCGAGAGCTGAGGCGGGGCGGGCCGCGATGCACACGGACTCGTCCCGCGAGGCAGGTTTCAGGGGCCGTGCGTTCACCACGCTGGTGATCATGGCCATGCGCGGCGCGACCCAGGTCGCGAAGTTCGGCCTGACCCTGTTCGTCGCGCGCTTTCTCGACCTCGAGACGCTCGGCCTCTACGGCCTGATCGCCGGCCTGACCGTGATCCTGCCGGTGGTCGCGGGACTCGGCCTGTTCAACTGCCTCAGCCGCAACGCCGTGACGCAGACCCTGCCGGAGACCATCGGCGAGGCGCGGCGCTACCTGGAGATCCAGGCGGTGGTCCATGCGCTGGTCCTCGCGGCGGCGGCGCTCGCCGGAACGCTGTGGAGCGGCGCGCTGCTCGCCACGCTGGTGGTCGTGACGGTGCTCCTCGAGCACCTGAACAACGATATCTCCACGCTCCTCAATCATCTCCGGCGGCCCCGCCTTTCCAACGTCCTCATGTTCGTGCGAAGCGCCGCGTGGATCGCGGTCTATGTCGCGCTGGCGCTCCTCCTCCCGTCGCTGCGGACGCTGCCGGCCCTGCTCGCCTTCTGGATCGGGGGATCGCTCGTCGCCGTCGTGGCCTTCACAGTCGCGACGCGCGACTGGCCGTGGGCGAGCGCGCTCGCGGCCGGCCGCCCGCGCGGCTGGTTCCGGGACCGTTTCCTCGAGTCGCGGGCGCTCTACGTGAACCACCTGGCCAATATCGTCGGGCAGTTTCTGGACCGCTACCTGGTCGGGCTCTTCATGGGTCTCGAGCTCACCGGCGTGTATTTCCTGTTCTGGTCGATCGGGAACGCGCTGATGAACCTGGTGCGGACCGGGATGATCCAGGTGTCCGAACCGCACCTCATCCGTGCCTACGGGCGGCGCGACGGGAGCTATGCGGGACTGTTCCGGCGCTTCGTGCTCGAGGTCGTGCTGACCACGGCGCTCTTCGGGCTCGTGACCGCGGGGCTGGCCCATTACGGACTTCCCTACCTGCAACGGCCCCTGCTCGCGGACTGGCTGCCGGTGCTGTGGCTGATCCTGCTCGGCGCGGTGTTGCGCATGATCTACGAGGTGCAGGAGGTGAACCTGTACAGCCGCCGGGAGGATATCCGGATCCTCGCCAGCAGCATCGCGGTGTTCGCGGTGTCCCTCATCGCCAATCTCCTGCTGGTGCCGCGCTATGCGCTGTACGGTCCCGCGATGGCCATGATGCTCGCCTGCATCGTCGGCATCGCCTACCGCCACGTCCTGATTGCGGGAGGGAGCCGATGAGCCGGCGACCGCCGCACCGCCGCCGGGGCACGCCGCATCGCCGTTTCGCGCGCGCATCGCGCGTTCGCCTCGATGGCATCTCGCGATCCGGAGCCGGTGGTTGCCGTGCCTCCGTCACCACCCAGGACAGAAGCATCCAAGAGCCATGAAGATCCTCCACGTCTGCGAAAGCGTCATCGGCGGCCCCGCCTCCTATTTCGAGGAGATGCTGCCGTTCCAGGTCGCGCGGTTCTCCGGCGAGAACGTGATCCTGCTCGGGCCCGAGGATCATCGCGCCCACGTGCGCGCCGACATCGGCTGCGTGTTCGAGACCTATCGGCGCGCCGGCCGCGACCCGCGCTCGCTGCTCGCGCTCGCGGCGGCGATCCGCCGCGCCGTAACGCGGCACGACCCCGACATCGTGCATCTCCACAGCAGCTTCGCGGGCGCGATCGGGCGCCTGGTCGTGCGCGCCATGCGCCATCGCGCCCGCATCGTCTACTGCGCCCATTGCTGGTCGTTCGATCGCGTGCCGTACACCGCGGCGGCGCGGCTCTGGACCGCGATCGAGCGCGTGCTCGCCCGCGCCACGGACGCGATCGTCAACCTGTCGCCGCACGAGAACCCGCTGCTGCTGGAGGCCGGCTTCCCGGCCCGCAAGATCAGGCTGGTCGTCACGGGCGTGCGCGACATCCCGCCCGAGCGGCGCCCGGCGCTCGCGGCGCGCGCACCGGGCCGGCCGCTGCGGCTCCTGTTCCTCGGGCGGTTCGATGCGCAGAAGGGCGCCGACCTGCTGATGCGCGACTTCACGGGCATCGCCCCGGAACGCGCCGTCCTCACGCTGGTCGGCGGCAAGGTCGTGGACGGGGTCGATTTCGAGATCCCGCCGGGCATGACCCATCTCGGCTGGGTCGCGCGCAGCACGCTCCCGGAGCTGCTCGCCGGCTTCGACGCGGTGATCATGCCGTCGCGCTGGGAGGGCATGTCGATCTGGGCGATCGAGATCCTGCGCTCCGGCCGGCCGCTATTGGGCAGCAATCGCGGCGTCTTTCCGCACATCATCGACGGGGTCAACGGCGCCGTGATCGACATCGACCGGCCCGGTTTCATGGACCGGGCGATCCGGGTGCTGGAGGCCTCGGATCTCTCCCTGATGGGCGCGGCGGCGCGGGCGACCTACGAGCGGCTGTTCGACCCCGCGCGCATGAACCGCGAGCTGATCGAGATCTACGAGTCGCTGCTGGAGCGTCCGCGCCCGGTCGCGGAGGGCCGCGCGGCGATC
>JAOSJV010000016.1 GCA_027493935.1 Burkholderiales bacterium
CCACGGTGGATATCACGGGCGGCGGGCGTACGCGGTGATCGATCGCTGCCCGCTGCTCGGATTCACCCGAAGGAGGGAGGCCGCAGAGGATGGGTCGTGGTGGCGCTCACCCCGCGGGTGTGGGGTGTCCACTCGAATGGCAGGCGTGACAAGGCGGTTGCGAATGCTCACCGTGTCGATCGAACACGGCAGGCGAAATGCGATCCAAGTGTGTTCCTGACGACAGCGGGGGTGTGCGTGATCGTCGTGCTTGTGCGAGGGGAAGCGCCGCTTGCGACGGTGTGGCCGGGTCGCCGTTGGTTGGCCGCGCTGGATGCGCTGCTGTGGCCGGCAGTCTCGCTGACGTTTCTGTGGCGCGTCGAAGCGCGTCCAGGTATCGTGGGTGCCGTCGGTGTCGCCATGCTTGGCAGGTGGGCGCTACGGCGGCTGCACCGTGCCCTGGCGCGCAACGAGCGCTATCGGTTCACGAGCTGGGTGTGGGGGCGCTGGCTGGTGCTGGTGCTTGGCCTCGGGCTGGCGCTGCGGTGGGCCGTGCTGGCGTGACAGCTAGTGTTCTGTCCTGCTGATACGTGAGCGAAGTCGAGGAAGTCTCAGTCCTTCACGGTCCGCAGAAAACCCGAGAGCGTCGCCCGCGCAAGGCGGCGACCGACCTCAGCATCTGTACCACTCCGGTACCAGATCATCATGTTGCCGTCGTGCACAGCCTGTAGGTAGAGCACGGTGTCCTTCGTCTCTTGGTTAGGGCTGAATTCGCCCGAGGCCTTGCCTTCCTCGATCAGTGCCTCAAGCAGCTGGGCCAGCTTGCGGTAGATGCCGAGCACTTGGGTGCGGACCCGCTCCGAGGCCTGCGCGGTTTCGGCCGAAACGAGCATCAGGATTGCCAGGTCGCGCGGGTGCTGCGCTGCCCAGCGCGTCTGGTAGCGGACGAAGCGCTGCAGTTGGTCGGTGGCGGAGCCGCCGCCTTCGCGGACCTTCTCTGCAGTGGTGTCGATCGAGCGGTCCTCGATCTGGTGCAGTGTCTCGAGAAGCAGACTCTCCTTGTCTTTGAAGTAGTAGTAAACCGCGCCTTTGGTGAGGCCAGCAAGGGCCGCTACGTCGTCGAGCGAGCTGTTGGCGTAGCCGTGGAGGGCGAAGAACTCGGCCGCCGCCTCGAGAATGCGGTCGGTCGCGTGGAGGGTCGGCTGCGGCGGCGAGAGGCCCGACTTCGTCGCCCGCGCGGTTGCCCGCAGCGTGCGCGCGGGCATTTTCCGCTGTGAGTTGCGGCGGGTGACCGGCGCTGCCTTGGAGGCCGCGGCCGTGCGCTTGAGGGCGGGCATCCGTTGGTTGCGAATTAAGGGTTAACCCTATTCTTCTTGAGTAAGGTGAATGGGCTACATTCTATCAACAGAACATACCGACCGGTAGGTTTCTTCTCTTTAGATCTGCCCGCACGAGACATGTGCTTCCCACAAGAGTGATCACGCGGGTCCTTCACTCCGCATGACAGTAGTCCACGTCCTCGAGTTCCTCGCCAATGGCATCGCCCTGGGTGCGGTCTACGCTCTGCTCGCGGTGCCGATGAGCGTCGTCTGGGTCACCACCGACGTGATCGACGTCTCGACCGGCGGCTACGCTGTCGTCTCGGGGATGGTCGCCGCCGTCGTCGGCATGCCGTTCGGTCCAATCGTCGGCGTTCTCGCTGCGCTCGCACTCGGCGCGCTCGCCGGCGGCGTCTTCCTCGGCTTCCACAAGCTGCGCAAGCAGCGCGATGCGATGCTGATCGTGCTAGCGACCTTCGCGCTGATGCTGGCAATCGAGTCGGGCGTGCTCTCGACCTTCGGCACCGACAACCGCTTCCTCGAGCCATTGCCCGGCGCGCTCAAGGTCTCGGGCGCAGTGATCACGTACCAGTCGCTGTTCAACCTCGGCGTCAGCATCGTCGTCATGATCGCGCTCGCGGCGCTACTGAAACTCTCGCCGCTCGGGCTGCAGATGCGCGCCAGTGCGATCTCCGACCGCGCAGCGATGCTGGTCGGCGTCGCGGTCCGGCGCACCCAGTTCCTGACCTTCGTGTTCTGCGCCGGCATCGCCGGCATCGCCGGCGTGCTCGCGGTGCTCGCGATCGGCATGACCTACGCCAGCACCTTCATCTTCACCACGGTCGCCTTCAGCGGCACGGTGCTGCTCGGCAAGGCCGGGCCGCTACCGGCATTCTGGGGCGCGATGCTGCTCGGCATCGTCACCGCGGTGAGCGACGCCTACTTGCCCAACGGCTGGGCCGCGGGTGTGCCGTCGCTGCTCATCATCCTCGTGCTCGCCAGCGGCCGCATGCCCGCGACCGCGTTCACCGGGGCGCGTCCGTGAACGTCAAGGCGCGCCTGTGGACGGCGCCGGCCGTCGTCGTCGTCGGCTTCTGCCTCGTCATGCTGCTCGGCCTAGTGCGGCCGTCGCTGCACACGACGATGTTCACGATCGGCCTGTACGCGCTGATCGCGCTGCCGCTCGGCCTGATCTACGGCCAGGGCGGCACGATCTCGCTGGCCCAGGGCTCATTCGCCGCGCTCGGCGCCTACACCTCGGCCATCCTGACGACGCGCTACGGACTCTCGCCCGCGCTCTCGATCGTGCCAGCTATCCTACTCCCGGCGCTGCTCGCGTTCGTGATCGCCCGGCCGATCCTGCGCCTGCCCGAGCTTTCGCTCGCGTTGGTGACGCTCTCGCTCGGCACCGTCATCGCGGTCGGCCTACAGCGCGGCGGCGACTTCACCGGCAGCTTCGTCGGCCTCTCCGGCGCTCCGCCGCTGCCGATCGTCGGCAAGAACCCGGTCGGAACGGCGATCCTGCTTTGGGCCGCGGTGCTGGTCGTGGTCGTGATGTACAGCCACTTCGTGCGCAGCTTGCGCGGCCGCTCGCTCAACGCGATCCGCGTCGACCGGCTCCTCGCCGAATCGATGGGCGTGAACGTGCCGCTCGACCTGGCGACGCTCTTCGCCGCGGCCGCCGGCATCGCCGGGCTCGCTGGCTGGTTCTACGTGCACTCGATCGGCTACATCGCACCCGATTCGCTCGGCCCCGAAACCTCGGCCAGCATCCTGTTCATGGTCGTGCTCGGCGGCCGGCGCGCGGTGCTTGGGCCGATCCTCGGCGCGGCCTTCTTCACTTTCGCCAACGACTTCCTACCGGGTGCGGAGTCGCACGGACTCTTCTTCGGCACGATCCTCGTTCTGATCCTCATGCTCTCGCCCGACGGCATTCTCTCGCCGCAGGCGATGCGCTGGATGCGCCGCGTATTCGCGGGCAGGGGCCGGAAGGCCTCCGGGCCGGCACCCCCGGTCGTGCCGCGGGCCGGGGAGGCGGCGCGATGAGCCTCTCAGCGAGCGCCGTCTCGATCCGCTTCGGCGGCCTCGTCGCCCTCAACAACGTTGGCGTCTCGGTCTCGCCGGGCGAGATCGTCGGGCTGGTCGGCCCGAACGGCGCCGGCAAGACGACTCTCTTCAACTGCCTTACCGGCGTCGCGGCGCCCCAGCAGGGCACGGTGATGTTCGATGGCGAGAACATCTCGAACCTGCGCCTCGAGCACCGCGTCCGCCGCGGCATTAGCCGCACCTTCCAGACGCCTCGGCTCGACCTCGCCGGCAGCGTCGCCGACGCCGTCATGCTCGGCTTCTACCCGCGCCTGACGCAGGGCCTCTTCGGCGCCTGCCTGCCGTTCTCGCAGGCCCAGCGCACTGAGGACGAGCTTGCCGCGAAGGCGCGCCAGCTCATCGCCGAGTTCCAGCTCACGAATGACCCCGACAGCCTCCGCGGGCGAGCTCTCGCTCGGCCACCTGCGCCTACTGGAGGTAGCACGAGCGCTCGCCAGCGAGCCGCGCTACCTGTTGCTCGACGAGCCGGCCGCGGGCATCGACGACGTCGACCGCGCCCTGCTCGCTCAGGCGATTCGCGGTGCCGCCGCGCGCGGCCTCGGCGTGCTGCTGGTGGAGCACAACGTCGGCTTCGTCGCCGAGCTCAGCCCATCGCATGGTCGCGCTGGTGCAGGGCGAGGTGGTCGCCTCCGGGCACGCCGGCCGACGTCGTCAACGACCCGCAAGTCGTCGGCGCCTACCTGGGAGTGCAACGTGTCGCGGCATGACACCCAAGAGCTGACCGCGCGCGGTCTGAGCGCGAGCTACGGCTCGCTGGTTGTCTGCCGCGACATCACGGTTGAGGTGAAGCCGGGAGAGGTGGTCGCGCTGATCGGTCCGAACGGTGCTGGCAAGACCAGTTTCATCGGCGCGCTCACTGGCGCAGTCGCGTCGAAGGGGAGAGGTCGCGCTCGGCGCGACGCGCCTCGACGGCCGGCCGATTTACCAGCGCACCCCGCCTCGGCTTGGCCACTGTGCCCGATAACCGCGGGCTGTTCGCGCCGCTCACGGTCGCCGAGAACATCCGCCTCGGCTCGATGTTCGTGCAGCACGCGCGCCGCGAGGAGGTCGTGCAGCGGGCGATGGCGACCTTTCCTTTCCTACAGGAGCGCGGCGCCACGCCTCGCTGGCTCGCTCTCGGGCGGGCAGCAACAGATGCTCGCGATCGCCAAGTGCCTCGCGGGCGACCCGAAGGCGCTGCTGCTCGACGAGCCCTCGCAGGGCCTCGCGCCAGTCATCCTCGACGAGATCGTCAAGGTGATCGGCGAGCTCAAGGCGCGCCGCCTCCCGGTGCTGCTGGTGGAGCAGAACTACGGCCTCGTCGAACGCACCGCGGACCGGTTTGCGGTGATGGTCGGCGGGCGCCTCGTGTTGACCGGCGGCAAGACCGAGCTGGCCGACCGCGACCGGATAGGCCGCCTCTTCCTAGAGCGGCGCAGGACCACCCCGTTCAGTAGACGACGACAAGGAGACTTCCATGACGATGACGAGACGCGCGGCCCTGGCCGCGGCGGCGGGCCTCTCCGCCCTGGGCGCGCTGGAGGTTGGCCTCGGCGCAAGGCAATGAGCCGCTCAAGGTTGGCGTGCTGATCGCCCTCTCGGGCCCGGCTGCGGCCTACGGCGCGGGAAGAGCGCCGCGCGGTCGAGGCGGTGTTCGCGCGGGTCAACGCGCAGGGTGGCATCCGCGGCCGTAAGGTCGAGCTCGTGGTGCGCGACACCAAGACCAACCCGACCGAGGCCGCGCGCCTCGCCAACCAGGTGATCGCCGACGACAAGGTGATCGCGATCATCGGCGCGACCACCGGCTCCGAGACGCTCGCCTTCGCCGACGCGGCGATGCGCGCCCAGGTGCCGGTGTTCCCGATGGTGGGCACGCCCTCGGTCACCGATCCGGAGAAGCCGTACTCGAGATGGGTCTACCGTATGTCGGTGCCGCTCACGACCGACCTGCCGGCCTCCTTCAACCGCATGGTGAAGGACGGCAAGAAGCGCATGGCCGTGTTCTCCGAGGAAGACGCCTACGGCCAGCAGGGTTCGGCGATGGCGGTCGAGCTCGCCAAGAAGCACGGCGGCGTCGAGGTCGTGGAGAACATCTCCGCACCCAAGACCGCGACGGACCTCACCACCCAGGCGACCAAGATCAGGAATGCGAAGCCCGACGCGGTGCTGCTGGTCACGGCCTCGACCGGCTCCGGCGGCGCCTTCCTGCGCAAGCTCCAGCAGGTGGGCCTCAACGTTCCGGTGTACGGCATGGCCGGCATCGTCCAGAAGCAGATCATCACCAGCGGTGGCAGTGCCGCCGACATGCTGATCGCCCCGGCGCTGGTCAACCCCGACGAGCCCGGCCCGCTGAAGGACCTGTTCGCTCTAATGAGGGACAACGGCGGCGTCGACGGATTCGGTGCCGTGCTCGGTGCCAACGCCGCGGCCTCGGTGATCGAGGCGCTGGAAGAGCGGCGCGACTAACGGCGCGCAGGTGCGCGATGCAATGGAGAAGATCGGCACGATCAAGGGCTACGCCGCCGGGCCGATCGGGTTCACGACAACCGACCACGACAGCTGGGGACCGGAGACGCTGTTCTTCGTGACCGTCCGCGATGGCAAGTTCAAGAACCTCTGACAACCGTGCCGGGCGGGCTCCCTCTCTCGGGGAGTCCGCATCCTCGACCTGACGCAGGTTCAGCTCGGTCCCTGCGCGACGCAGGCGCTCGGCGACTTCGGCGCCGAGATCGTGAAGGTCGAGCGGCTCGGCGCGGGCGACCTGAGCCGCTCGACCGACCCGTTCATCACCGAACCGGGCGGGCAGAGCGCGTACTTCATGGCGCTCAATCGGAACAAGCGCAGCCTCGCGGTCGACATGGCCAAGCCCGAGGGTCGCGAGATCGTGCTCGACATCGCGCGCCAGGTCGACGTGCTGGTGCACAACTTCCGCCCCGGCGTAGTCGACCGGCTCGGGCTCGACTACGCGAGCCTGCAGGTGATCAACCCGCGCCTCGTCTACGCCTCGGGTTCGGGCTTCGGCCCCGAAGGTCCGCTAGTCCACAAGGCCGGGCAGGACCTGCTCGCGCAATCGATGTCGGGCCTGGCGAACCGCAATGCCGGCGCCAACGGCGCGCCGCAGCTCTTCCCGACCGCGCTCGGCGACTTCACCGCCGGCATGATCCTCGCGCAGGGGGTGCTTCTCGCGCTCTACCAGCGCGAGCGCACCGGCCAGGGCGCGTGCCTGCACGTCTGTCTGCTCGACACCCTGCTCGCGATGCAGCAGCAGGAAGCGACGCAGTGGATGCTGCGGCGAAGGCCGGTCAACTGGATCACGCAGAACCTGATCGACATCTTCCGCACGCGGGACGGCGCGGTGACGCTGGTCGGGGTGTTCCGGCCGAACCCGCTGCAGATCGTTTGCGAGGCGCTCGGCATCGACGACCTCACACAGCGACCGGAGTACGCGACGCTGGCGAAGCAGATGGAGAACCGCGCCCCGCTCTGGCGCGAACTCGGTGCCGCGTTCGCCCGCTACACGACCGCCGAGTGCATCGCCCGCCTCGACGGCGCCGACATCCTCTGCGCGCCGGTCATGACGCTCGACGAGGCACTGAAGCAGCCGCAGGTCGAGACGAACGAGATCCTCGTGAGTTTCGAGCACCCCGTGCACGGCACGGTGCGCACGACCGGGAACCCGCTCCACTTCTCCGGAGTCGACAAGATCGCGCTCCGACCCGCGCCAACCCTCGGCCAGCACAGCGAGGAGGTGCTGCGCGAACTCGGCGTCGCCCCCGAACGCATCGCCCGGCTGCGCGAGGCCGCGGTTATCAACTGAAAGGTTCCTCCCATGCTCCAGCCGAGCGACAGGCACGCGACGATCGACGACATCAGAATCGGCGATTCGGTGGTGCTCGAAAAGACGATCAGCGAATCCGACGTCTACCTCTTCGCCGGGATCTGCGCCGACTTCTCGCCGAACCACGTCAACGAGCGCTACATGAAGGGCTCGGTCTACAAGACGCGCATCGCCCAGGGTGCGCTCGTCGTCGGCTTCACTTCCGCGGCGGCGGCGATGTTCGGCATCAAGTACGGCATCGACGGCGTCGCCGCGGGCTACGACAGGATCCGCTTTCTCGGCCCGGTGTTCTTCGGCGACACGATCCGCGTCGAGTACCGCATCTCGAAGATCGACCGCGAGAAGCTGCGCACCCATGCCGAGCTCAAGGTGACCAACCAGGACGGCAAGCAGGTGCTCGCCGGCGATCACCTGATCAAGTTTCTTCCATATGACGCGGGCAAGGACACGGCATGAACTACGAGACGCTGAAGGTCAATCGGCGCGGCCGAGTCGGCATCGTCACGCTGATCCGCACCGAGGCGCTGAACGCGCTCAACAACCGTCTAATGGACGAGCTGACGCACGCTGTCGATGGCCTCCGAGGCGGACGCCGACATCGGCTGCATGGTGCTCACCGGCAGCGGCCGGTCGTTCGCCGCCGGCGCCGACATCAAGGAGATGGCGTTCAAGACGTATCCCGAGGCGTTCGGCGAGGACTTCGTCACCCGCAACTGGGAGCGCGTCACCCGCACCCGAAAGCCCGTGATCGCCGCGGTGAACGGCCTCGCTCTCGGCGGCGGCTGCGAGTTGGCAATGATGTGCGACTTCATCCTCGCTTCCGACAAGGCGCGCTTCGGCCAGCCCGAAATCAAGGTCGGCGTGATGCCCGGTGCCGGAGGCACGCAGCGGCTGGCGCGCTTCATCGGCAAATCGAAGACGATGGAGATGTGCCTGACCGGCCGGATGATGGATGCGGAGGAGGCTGAGCGCTGTGGTCTCGTCAGCCGCGTCGTGCCCGACGGCGAGCTTCTCGACGAGGCGATCCGCACCGCGGAGATCATCGCCGGCCATTCGCAGCCGCTCGTGATGATGACCAAGGAGGCGGTGAACCGTGCCTACGAGACGACGCTCTCCGAAGGCGTGCGCGTCGAGCGTCGTCTCGCCCAGTCGGTGTTCGCCTTCGCCGACCAGCGCGAGGGCGCGATGGCCTTCATCGAGAAGCGCCCCCGCAGTACAAGCACCGCTGAGCCCCTGCGGCTTTCCTTTTCCACACAGGAGCCCAGATTCCATGTCGCTCGATCCGAAAGAACTCGTCGCCCGCGTCACGCACTGGACGCTCGCCCCATCCCGACGAGCGCGACCCGTGGGAGAAGGCGCCGGCGATGTCCGGCGTGCTCGCCTGGAACGACGCCGAGTCGGTGGCCGGCATCAGGCGCTGGATCGACCGTGCCGTCGACACGCAGGGCAGCGACGGCTACCTATGCTACAGCGAGCGCATCGACCTGCCGCACGGCCACGTGCGCACCTTCACGCCGACCGGCACGCTCTCGGCGAGCATCGGTGCGCCGATGCTCCAGCTCTACGAGCAGGAGAAGGACGCGCGCTGGCTCGAGGCGGCGAAGCGGCAGGCCGAAGCGGTCCTGCGCGCGCCGCGCACCCGCGACGGCGGCATCTCGTGCCGGCACGAGTCGAATGAGCTCTGGGTCGATTTCATCTACCTGATGGGCCCATTCCTCGCGCGCTACGGACGCATCGTCGGAGAGAGCAAGTACATCGACGAGGCTTTCGCCCAGTACGAGGTGCACGGCCGGCACCTGATCGACCCATTCACCGGCCTGACGCGCCACGCCTGGTGCGAGACACCGAACCACTTCCCGCAATCGACCCTGTGGGCGCGCGGCAACGGCTGGCTCGTCTGCGCCGCGGTCGACCTGCTCGAGATCGCGCCCGACCATGCCCGCGCCAAGTACCTTGCCGACACCTGCAAGGCCGCGCTCGAGGCGATGCAGTCGTTGCAGGACCGCAGCGGCTTCCTCCGCCACATCCTCGACGATCCGTTCTCGAAGTTCGAGGCGTCGTCGACGGTGATGTTCGCATACGCCGCCGCCAAGGCGGCCGAGCGCGGGATCGTCGACCAGAAGATCGTCGAATCGGCGACCAAGGCCTGGCGCGCGGTCGCGCTCTCGGTGACCGACGACGGCGCGGTTCCGGGCGTTGCGGTGCCGCCCGGCGGTCCCGGTGTTCCGTTCGGCAGCACTCTCTTCGGCCAGGGCTTCTTCCTCCTTGCGACGCACGCCCTGAGGAAGCAGCTGAACGCGTGACCGCGCTGCCCGAACTCGAGCTGCACCGCTGGACCTTGCCGCGGGCGCTCGACGCGCGCGTGGTCGCTACGCCCGACCGGCCGTTCGTCACGACCGAGGGCGAAGGCACGCAGAGCTTCGCCGAATGCCGCGCCGCGGCGCTGGCGATGACCGGCACGCTACGCGCCGCGGGCGTCGGTGGGGGTGACTTCGTCGCCGTGATGGCGCCGAACTGCCGCACCGCGATCCACGCCTGGATGGGTGCCAACCTGCTCGGCGCAGTCGACGTGATGATCAACACCGGCTACCGCGGCAGCCCGCTTGAGCACGCACTCAACCTGGTGCAGGCCAGGGTGCTGCTCGCCGAGGCGCGCTTTCTCGGCGTGCTGCGCGAGGCCGAGTCGCGCCTCGAGTACCTGAAACGGATCGTCTGGTTCTGCCTGCCGGACGGCGAGGAGGAAGGGCGCGTACCGGCGGGCTTCTCGCGCATCGAGCTCGTGCCGCTGGCCTCGCTGCCATCGACGCCCGCCGAGCTGCGCGACGAGCCCGCCATCTCGTCGCTCGCCTCGGTCATCTACACCTCGGGAACGAGCGGTCCGGCCAAGGGGCGTGATGATCCCGCATGCGCAGGCCTACGCGCTCGCACTGCAGACGGTGCGGGGCTTGCGCCTCACCGGGCGCGACACGCTGTACGGTTTTCACCTGATGTTCCACACCGCGGGCAAGTTCATCTCGCTCTACGCCGGGCTGCTCTCGGGCGTGCGGGTTGTGCTCGACCGGCAGTTCCGCGCCAGTGCTGGCTCGCTCGCATCCGCGAGAGCGGCGCGACTGCGACGCTCGCCCACGGTGCGATGCTGGAGATGGTGCATGCGCTGCCCGCCGCGCCAGATGACGCCGACAACCCGCTCGAGCGACTGATGGCGTCGCCGTTCCCGCGCCGAATCGCTGCCGACTTCGAGCGCCGATTCGGCGTCCGCGGCGTCGAGGTCTGGGGCATGACCGAGATCAACAATCCCATGCTGGTGTCCGCTCGACGAGGAGCTCCGCACAGGCACCTGCGGCAAGGTGAACCGCGACTGGGCCGACGTGCGCATCGTCGATCCTGAGACCGACCGTCGAACTGCCCGCCGGCCAGGTCGGCGAGCTGGTGGTGCGGCCGAAGCGTCCGTGGACGATGATGCAGGGCTACATCGGCATGCCCGAGAAGACGATCCGTGCTTGGCGCAATCTCTGGTTCCACACCCGGAGACGCCGCCTACGTCGACGGCGACGGCTGGTTCCACTTCGTTGACCGCCTGGGCGACCGGATCCGCCGCCGCGCCGAGAACATCTCGTCCTACGAGATCGAGTCGGCCGCCGCGCTGCACCCGGCGGTGCGCGAGTGCGCCGCGCTCGGAGTGCCCTCGGGCTACGAATCCGACGACGATATCAAGCTCTTCGTGGCGCTGCAGCCGGGCCACGCCTGGGCGCCCGAAGACCTGCTCGAGCACCTCGTGAGCCTCCTGCCGCACTACATGGTGCCACGCTACTACCAGGCGATCGCGGCCCTGCCGCGGACGCCGACCAACAAGGTAATGAAGTCCGAGCTTCGCGCCACCGCGGGCGAATGCTGGGACCGCAAGGCCGCCGGCGTCGCCCTTCGCGACGTCGCGCGCCGCGTCGGCACTGCGCGCGGCGTGTCACCGGCATTCAAGAAGTCGACATGAGCTCTCCCGACGAGAAGTACGACACCGCCAAAGGCCCCGTGATGCTCTCCGGCACGGAGGCGCTCGCCCGCCTGCCGCTCGAGCAGCGGCAGCGCGACCGCGCGCCGGCTTGAACACGGGCGCCTTCATCTGCGGCTACCGCGGTTCGCCGCTAGGCACCTACGACCTCGAGCTCTGGCGCATCAAGGACCGGCTCAAGGCGGCGAACGTGAAGTTCCAGCCCGGCATCAACGAGGACCTCGCCGCGACCGCGGTCTGGGGCACGCAATACGTCAACCTCTATCCCGGCGCGACCGTCGACGGCGTGTTCGGCATCTGGTACGGCAAAACGCCGGGCGTCGAGCGCAGCGCCGACGCGCTGCACCACGCCAACACCGCGGGCACCTCGCCGACCGGCGGCGTGCTCGCGCTTGCCGGCGACGACCACGCCGCGAAGTCGTCGTCGCGCACCGGACAGTCGGAGCTGCAGCTCAAGTCGAGCGGCATCCCGATCCTCTATCCGTCGAATGTGCAGGAGATCCTCGACTACGGCCTGCACGGCATCGCGATGAGTCGCTTCAGCGGCTGCTGGATCGCCTTGAAGCTCGCCACTGACGTGGTCGAGACGAGCAGCGAGGTGCAGGTAGGCAGCGGGCCCGTGCCGGTACTGCCAGCGATTGAGGCGCCTCCGGGCGGCCTGCACATCCGGCCGAACGAGTCGCCGCAGGAGATGGAGGCGCGGCTCTTCGACCACAAGCTGCCCGCCGTGCTCGCCTACGTGCGCGCTAACGGCATCAACCGGATCGAGCTCGAGCCGGCGCGGCCGCGGGTCGGCATCGTCAGCGCGGGCAAGAGCTGGGGTGACGTGCGCGGTGCCCTCGCGATGCTCGGCCTCGACGACGAGGCCGCCGCCGCAGCGGGCGTGCGCCTGCTCAAGATCGGCATGACCCGGCCGCTCGATCCCGGGATCGTCGCGACCTTCGCGCAGGGGCTCGAGCGCATCCTCGTCGTCGAGGAAAAGATGCCTTTCCTCGAAGAGCAGGTGAAGGCGCTTCTGTTTGATTCGCCCGCCGCGGGCACCGTCCGCGTCGCGGGCAAGACCGTGAAGCCTGGCGACGGCGGCCTGCCGCTCGCCGGCGAGATGTCGCCGCAGGTGGTGGCGAAGGCGATCGCTGCGCTGATCGGCATGCCGCTCACTGCCGCGAAGCGCGCTGCAGGGTGCGCCGGCAGGCCCGGTGCGGATGCCGAACTTCTGCTCGGGCTGCCCGCACAACACCTCGACCGTCGTGCCCGAGGGCAGCCGGGCGATGGCGGGGATCGGCTGCCACGGCATGGCGATGTGGATCCGGCCGGAGAGCACGGGCACGATCACGCACATGGGCGGCGAGGGCATGCTCTGGGTCGGCCAGTCGCCGTTCACCGCGGAGAAGCACGTCTTCGTCAACATCGGCGACGGCACCTTCTTCCACTCGGGCAGCCTGGCGCTGCGCCAGGCGGTCGCGGCGAAGTCGCGCATCACCTACAAGGTGCTCTTCAACGGCTACGTATCGATGACCGGCGGCCAGCCGCACGACGGCGACCTCTCGGTGCAGAAGGTGGTGGACATCGCCCGTGCCGAGGGCGTCGGCAGGGTCGTCGTCGTCGCCGACGACCCGAGCCGCTACCGCGACCGGCCGCCGCCTGACGGCATCCCGGTGCGGCCGCGCACCGAGCTCGACGACGTGCAGCGCGAGCTGCGCGAGTTCGATGGCGTCTCGGTGCTGATCTACGACCAGGCGTGCGCTACCGAGATGCGCCGCCAGCGCAAGAAGAACCCGGCGCTCGACATCCCCAAGCGCACCTGGATACATCCCGAGGTGTGCGAGGGCTGCGGCGACTGTGGCGTGAAGTCGAACTGCATGTCGGTCGAGCCGCTCGAGACCGAGCTCGGCAGGAAGCGCCGCATCAACCAGTCGACCTGCAACAAGGATTTCTCATGCGTGCAGGGCTTCTGCCCGAGCTTCGTCACGGTGCACGGCGGGCGCCTCCGGCGCAAGGCTCGGCAGGCGGCCGAGGGCGGCAGCGCGCTGCCCGATCCGACGCTGCCGTCAGTCGAGCGCGGATGGAACGTCGTGCTCGCGGGCATCGGCGGCACCGGCATCGTCACCGTCGGCGCGATGCTCGCGCAGGCGGCGCACCTCGACGGCCTGCGCGCAAGCGTGCTCGACCTCACCGGCATGGCGCAGAAGTACGGCGCGGTGATGTCGCACCTGCGTTTCCTCCCCGCAGGTGCGACGCTGCCGTCGTCGCGCCTCGCCGCGGGCGAGGCCGACGCGGTAATCGGCTGCGACCTCATCGTCGCCGCGGGCCAGGAAGCGCTTTCGAAGATGGCGCCGGGCCGCACCTTCGCGGTGGTGAACTCGGCGGTGATCCCGACCGGCGACTTCACCCGCCAGCCCGACTGGGACCCCGACGCGGCGAGCCTGATCGAGCGGCTGCGGGCGCGCACCGGCGGTGCGCTCCACGCGGTGGACGCGGAGCGAATCGCGACCGCGCTGCAGGGCGACTCGATCGCAACCAACATGTTCCTGCTCGGCTTCGCTTGGCAGCACGGCCGCGTGCCGGTGACGCTCGCGTCGCTTGAGAAGGCGATCGCGCAGAGCGGCGTCGACGTCGCGTTCAACCGTTCGAGCTTCGACTGGGGCCGGCGCATGGCGGTCGAGCCCGAGGCGGCGCTTAGCGCTGCCGCGGGCCCGCAGGAAGGTGGCGCGACGGTGATCGAGTTCGCGCCGAGGAAGCTGCATCGCCTCGAGGACATCGTTGCGGACCGGGTGCGCCGTCTCACCGCTTACCAGGACGCCGCCTATGCCGAGCGCTACCGCGCGCTGGTCGAGAAGGCTCGCCTCAAGGACGACGCGCTCGGCGCCGGCGGCAGCCTCGCGAGGGCGGTCGCGCGCTCGTACTACAAGCTGCTCGCGAACAAGGACGAGTACGAGGTGGCGCGGCTCTTCAGCACGCCCGAGTTCCGCCACCAGATCGAGGCGCAGTTCGACGGCGACTACAGGCTCCACTTCCCACCTCGGCGCCTGGCCGCTCGCCAAGCGCGATCTGCGCACCGGCGAGTTGGAAGAAGCGCGAACTGGGCCCGTGGGTGCTTAAGGCGATGCGCGTGCTGCAGCACGGCCGGCGCCTGCGTGGCACCGCGCTCGATCCCTTCCGCGGCTCGCCGGAGCGCAAGCTCGCCGCCGGGCTGCTCGGGCAGTACGAGGCCGATGTCGCCCACATCCTCGACTACGCGCGAGATGCGACCGCGGCGACTGCGCTAGCGAACTGGCCCGAGAAGGTCCGCGGCTACGGCAGCGTGCGCGAGCGGCACGTCAAGGCGGTAGCTGACCAGCGCGCGGCGCTGCGCGAGCAGGTGCAGCAGGAGCCGGCAAGGGCGGCCTGAAGTCGAGGGCGCGTAGATGACGATTCCATTCAGGTATCCATGCCGGTCTGGGCGCGATGCGATTTCGATGAGAGCCGAGGGAAATCGGCGGGTACGTGACGGTTCGTGCAACTCGTCGTCGGTGGGCGCACCCGCCTCGATGAATGCCGGCACGCCATCGGTGGCGCGCCGGTACACCTCCGTCCAGCACCAGGCAGTGCAGGTGGATGTTGAGGTTGGCGGCGGATCCGATGCGCTGGATCAGCGTGACGGCGCCGCCGTGGCCTTCGCCGTCGGAGAGCTGGGCGCGGTCCAGCAGGTGGCGCGTGATCACCTCTGCACCACCTGCAGCATCGGCGTGACCAACCCGGCTGCGCGGCCAGCAGCACGCGTAGCGGGATCGGCAGCGGCAGCACCCACCGCCGCACCGGCACGTGCGGGATGACGTGGTCCACCAGGTGCGCCGCGGTCTGCGACATGCGCAGCGCGCCGGACGACGGACAGAACCGCGGCGCTTGCAGCTGAAGGCCAGAAGCTTGTCGTGGCCGCACTCGCCGCAGCCTGAGGAAGCCATGCGCCAGGATGCCGGCGCGGTGGTGATCGCCGACCGACACCGCCAGCGCGTTGATCGTGCGCGCGGCGGAATCCGGCAAGCACATCTTCTCATCTCCTGCGAGAAGCCGATCGACCTCTCGCTGGCACGCCCGCAGGCCTGCGAGACCGCAGTGCGCCGCGCCGGCGTGGTCTGCATGCTCGGTTTCCAGCGCCGCTTCGACCCCACCTTCGCCGAAGCGAAGGACCGGCTCGAGCGCGGCGAGGTCGGCGTGCCCGACGAGATGCTGGTCATCACCAGCGGCGATCCCGGCGCGCCGCCGGCGCACTACCCTCAAAGGGTCGGGCGGCATCTTTCGCGACATGCTGATCCACGACTTCGAAGTCTTCCGCTGGATGCTGTGCGGCGACGGCGATGCCGCGGAATCGCTGCACACCATCGGCTCGATGCTGGTCGATTCCGAGATCGCCGGCGTGCCCGACGTCGACAGTCGCGTGGTTACTGTCCGCACGCGGCGCGGCCGGCTCGGCTCAGATCAACGCCAGCCGGCGCGCGGCATACGGCTACGACCAGCGCGTGGAGGTCCTCGGTTTGCTCGGGATGCTCCAGTGCGGCAACCGCCGCCCGAGCGAGGTGGTGCAGTCGGACGCGCGCGGCACCCATGCCGACAACCCCGAGCCCAACTTCCTGCAGGCTACCGCGACGCCTACCGCCTCGAGGTCTCGCACTTCCTCGAGGTGCTGCGCATCGGCGGCGCGTTCCGCACCTCGATCTCCGACGGCGTCGAAGCGCAGCGCCTGGCCGACGCGCCGGCGCTGTCGCACGAGACCGAGCAGGCGGTGGCGATTTAGCAGCGCGGCGCCGGCCCGGCGCCGCGGCGCTCACTGCCGCCAGGTGGCGATCGCGGCGTCGGCGCCGTTACGGGCGGCGAGCAGGAAGTCGACTGCGCGCACGATCTGCGAGTCGAGCATCTCGCGGCCGCGAATCGTCACGCAGCCGCTGTCTTCGGCGATCGTGATCAGCTTCGTGCGGTCGGGATCCATCACCGCGTCCATCACCACCACCTGCGGCGGGATGCGGCGGTCGGTGATTGGCGCGGTGGCGTCATCGAGCATGCCGACCGGGCTGGCATTGATCAGCAGCGCGATGTCGTCGAGCTGCGAGGCGCCGACGCTCAATGCGAGCTGCGGAAACGACGCTGCCAGTGACGAGGCGAGCGCGTCGGCCTTGGCCATGTGCGGGTCAACGAGGCGCAGCGCGCGCACGCCGCGACGCGCGAGCTCGAAAGCGATGGCGGCACCGGCGCCGCCGGCACCGATCAACTGCACCGCGAGACCGGCGACGCGCACGCCGCGACGCTCGATCGCCCCGACACAGCCGATGCCGTCGTACATCTCGCCGATCCAGCCGCCGGGGCGCGCGCGCGCCAGCACCGACGCGGCGCCGCACAGCTGCGCAGCCGGGCCGACGTGGTCCAGGTGGCGCAGTACCCGCGGCTTGTGCGGCACCGTGACCACCAGGCCGTCGAGGTTACCGAGCTTCAGGCAGCTGAGGGAACACCGCGTCGAACTCGTCGGGCGCGATCTCGATCGGCACCAGGAGCGCTTCGGCGCCGCGGCGCCGCAACTCGTGCGTGACGGTCTGCGGCGACCGCGCCTGCGCGATCGGGTGGCCGACGATCCCGAACAGCCGGGTGCGGCCGCTGACGTAGTCGACCTCGCCGGCGCGCTCCGGCGGCGGGGGTGATTTCGAAGCTCGGGTGGGAATACACACTCATGAGTAACTTCAATTGACTTACATGCAGGTCAGCATTAGAGTCGCAGCCTGTCCCGAAGTCAACCCCTCAACCATGCCAGCCATGCAATCGCTCGATTTCCGCGTCAAGGTGGGCGACTCCGTCCGCTTCTCGAAGACTGTCAGCGAGAGCGACGTCTACCTATTCGCCGGCATCACCGGCGACCTCTCCGACGTGCACTGCAACGAGGAGTACATGAGCCAGGGCGCGTTCGGCCACCGCATCGCGCACGGCGTGCTCGGCCTGGGCTTCATGTCGACCGCGTCGACCCTGATGTACACGCCGCACCTGCCGCACTACCAGGGCTTCACCGGCGTCTCGCAGGGCTACGACAAGGTGCGCTTCGTCGGGCCGGTCTACTTCGGCGACACCGTGACGGTGAGCTACACCGTGAAAT
>JAOSJV010000017.1 GCA_027493935.1 Burkholderiales bacterium
CCGCCGGTTCGGCGACCACCTGGCCGATCGCCTTGCCGAGCCGCTCGATGACCGGCTGCGGCGTGCCCTTCGGCACCGCGATCGCGTACCAGTAGCTGCCGTCGAACGACGGGCCGCCGCGCTCGGCGAGCGTCTGGACCTCGGGCGCGAGCGGCGAGCGGCGCGGCGCGGCCACGCCGTAGGCTTTCAGCCGGCCACTCTTGAGATGCGGCAGCGCCGAGCTCAGCCCGAGGAACGCCACCTCGATCTGCTCGCCGAGCAAGTCGCCCATCAGCGGCGCGGTGCCCTTGTACGGCACCAGCGTGAAGCGCACGCCGGTCTCGGCGGCGAGCTTGCCGTAGGCGAGATGATGCGGCGAGCCCATGCCCGGCATCCCGTAGTTGATCGTTCCGGGCGCGCGCTTGCCCGCGGCGACCAGGCCGCCAATATCGTCCGCGGGCGAGCGGCCGCTGCCGACCAGCACGATCGGCACCGAAGCGACCGTGGCCACCGGGACGAGATCGGTGTCCGGATCGAATGCGAGGTTCGACTTCATCAGCTTGTACACGCGCAGGTTGTTCGCGATCATCACCAGCGTGTAGCCGTCGGGGGCGGCCTTGGCCACCTGGCCCCAGGCGACCAACCCTCCGGCGCCGGGCCGGTTCTCGACGATCACCGGCTGCCCGAGCGCGGCGGCGAGGCCCGTGCTCACCGCGCGCGCGACCCCGTCGGTGCCGCCGCCGGGCGGGAACGGCACAACCAGGTGAACGGGCTTGGCCGGGTAGTCCTGTGCGCGGCCGGCGACAGGCGCAAGCGCGAGTGCCGCGAACGCAACCCACCACTGCATAGCTCAGCATGCGTCGCATGGTCTCCTCCCTCTGACTGCGGCAAGGAGACCGCAGCTCGCCTGACCTGTCAAGCGGGGGCGGTCACGCTCGGCGCCGTCGACGCCGTGCGCCGCTCGGCGGACGCCTGCGGCACGCTCCGAGGCGAGGCGGTGCGCCCACCGCGTCGTTTCCGGCAGTCGGTAGCGCGTGCAACAAGCGAGCGCGTAGCGCATCGCGGTCGCGAGGCTCACGCGGTGGCCGATCGAGACGTACACCGGTTTCACCCCGGCGCGCGTGCGCAGCGCGGCGCCGATCGTCTCGCCGGCATCGCGCAGCGGCGTCCACGCGCCGCGCCGGTTGCGCGGCGCGCGGTGCTCGCCCACGAGCAGCGTTTTCGCGACACCGATCGACGGCAGCCCGGCCGCGAGCCCGGTGTGCGAGGCGAGCCCGCAGCGGCGCGGATGCGCGATGCCGTGGCCGTCGCAGAGGAGCAGATCGGGCCGCGTGCGCAGGCGCGCGAGCGCCTCGAGCACCGCCGGGATCTCGCGGAACGACAGCAGTCCCGGCACGTAGGGAAAGGTGGTCCGGCGCCGCGCGAGGGCGTGCTCGACGGGCTCGAGCGTCGGGAACGCGAGCACCACGACCGCCGCGCGCGTGATTGCGCCCTCCTCCTCGAACCCGACGTCGATGCCGCAGACGTGGCGCACGGCACCGATGCGATCGGCGCGCTCGACGCGCCCGGCGAGCGCGCGCTGCAGCGCGACCGCCTCCTTCGGCGTGAGGTCCCAGCGGTGGGCAAGCGCTGCGGAGCGGGCGTCGGGGTCGGGCACCCGGGCATTCTAGACGTGGCGGGCGCCGCGGCGGCGCGCCGCCGGCCTAGAATGCGGCAACCGGGCTCCCAGAGGAGAACGCCATGACGCTCGCGCTCAGCTCGCCCGCCTTCGCGCACGGCGGAGAGATCCCCCGCAAGCACACCTGCGAGGGGCAGGACGTCTCGCCGCCGCTCGCCTGGGCCAGCGTTCCGGCGTCGGCGAAGAGCCTCGTCCTGATCGTGGACGATCCGGACGCGCCCGATCCCGCCGCGCCGAAGACGACCTGGGTGCACTGGGTGCTCTACGACGTTCCGCCGGCCGCGACGGGGCTCGCCGAGGGCGTGCGGCGCCTGCCGATGGGCACGCGCGAAGGCGTGAACGACTGGAAGCGCACCGGCTACGGCGGGCCGTGCCCGCCGATCGGGCGCCACCGTTACTGCCACAAGCTGTACGCGCTCGACGCCGCGCTCGGCGACCTCGGCCAGCCGAGCAAGGCGCAGCTGGAGGCGGCGATGAAGGGTCACGTGCTCGCGCAGACGGAGCTCATCGGCACTTACCAGAAGGGCGCTTGATTCCGGGGCCACCGGGGCCAGCTACATCCCGAGCAGCCACTGGATGATCGTCTTCGCGATGAATCCGAGCACGCCGAAGGCGAGCACGAAGAACAGAATGAACGTCCCGAACCGGCCGGCGCGCGACTCGCGTGCGAGGTCCCAGATGATATACATCATGAAGAGGATGAACGCGCCCAACCCCCACGTCAGGGCGAACTCGGCGATCTCCTCTTCGCTGAATCCGAACATCGGCGGCGCGGCTCAGGGCCGGCCCGGCAGCGCGTCGGCCTCCACGACGTCGCGGTAGGCGTGCCACGTCGCGTGCCCGATCACGGGCACGGCGACGACGAACCCGATCATCAGCGTCGCGACCGAGAGCGCGGTGGCGATCACGATCAGGATCGCCCACAGCGCCATCGCGTGCGGGCTCTCGCTCACGGCGCGGACGCTGGTGGCCACCGCGCTCGACAGATCGATGTCGCGGTCGAGCGGCCAGCGAGCGGCGCGGCGACACGACGGTTACAGCAAACACCAGCGCCGCGCCGATGCCGCCGAGCGCGACCCAGACCGGAAACAGGTTGGAGCCTTCCGAGAGCACCACGTAGCGCACGAAATCGGCCGGACCGGTGATCGGTGCCTTCACGAAGAGCGCGATCAGCACCGCCGACACGAGCACCCACAGCGTGGCGGCGACCATCAGGATCAGGCCGAGCCACACGAGCGGACGCGTCCCGCGGCGCCACGCGGCGAGCGCGTGCGCGAGCCGCGGCCGGTCGCCGGCCGCCAAGCGGCGCGAGAGCTCGTACAGCCCGGTGGCGAGGATCGGCCCCACCAGCACGAACCCGGAGAACGCGCCCGGAACGAGCGGCCAGAAGAACGCCGCGAGCACGAGGACCACCCAGCCGCCGCCCGCGACGAGGAGCCCGTGCACGACGCTCGGCGCGAACGCGCGCAGGAAATCGCGCCATCCCAGCGCGAGCCAGCGAAACGGGCGCGCGAAGGGCACCGCGCGCACCGGGGAAGCGTCAGGCCCGCCGCGGCCGGCTCCGGGTCCGCGGACCCGGGCGGCGGGGATGGCGGTGCCTGCATTTCAGCAGAACCGCTGGTGGCGCTCGATGCAGACGGCGAGCACCTCGTCCGGGTCGCGCAGCCACCAGTTCCTCGCCGACATGATCTCCACCTCGTGAAAGCCGCGATAGCCGGCGGCCTCGACCCACGAGCGGACGAGCGGCAGGTCGATCACGCCGTCGCCCATCATGCCGCGGTCGAGCAGGAGGTCGGTCGTGGGCACCAGCCAGTCGCAGATGTGGAAGGCGAGGATGCGCCGCTCGCCCGCGCACGCGATCTGGCGCTCGAGCGCGGGGTCCCACCAGGTGTGGTAGACGTCCACCGCGACCCCGAGGGCGCCGCTCGCGCCGCGGTCGAGCTCGTCGCAGAGGTCGAGCGCCTGCGCGAGCGTGTTCACGCACGCGCGGTCGGCGGCGTACATCGGGTGGAGCGGCTCGATTGCGAGCGGCACGCCGCAGCGGCGGGCATGGTCGAGCACCTCGCCGATACCGTCGCGCACCATCTCGCGCGCGCCGGCGAGATCCTTCGAGCCCGGCGGCAGCCCGCCCACCACCAGGACCAGGCAGCGCGCCTCGAGCGTCGCCGCGTCGTCGATCGCGCGCAGGTTGTCCGCGATGGCCGCCGCGCGCCCCTTGCGGTCCGCGGCCGGGAACATGCCGCCGCGGCAGAGCCCCGTCACCGTGAGGCCGTGGTCGCGGATGCGCTTCGCCGCTTCCTTCGCGCCGAGCTCGGCGAGCTTGTCGCGCCACGGCGAGATGCCGCGGATGCCGCGCCGCGCGCAGCCCTCGATCATCTGCGCGAGATTCCATTGCTCGCGCACCGTCGCGGTATTGAGGCTGAGCAGCCCCGGATCGGGCGGGCTGTGCGCCATGCGGCTTCAGTCCCCGAGGCCGTGCACGGCGAGCAGGCTGCGCATGCGCCGGCAGGCGAGCTCCGGGTCGCACAGCAGGCCGGCGCGGTCGGCGAGGCGGAAGGCCTCCGCAAGGTGCACGATGTGGCGCGCGCTCTGCTGGCCGCCGACCATGACGAAGTGCTCCTGGTGCCCGTTCAGCCAGGCGAGGAACACGACGCCGGTCTTGTAGAAGCGGGTCGGCGCGCCGAAGATGTGCCGCGAGAAGGGCACCGTCGGCGCGAGGATCTCGTGGAAGGTGCGCGCGTCGCGCGCGGCGAGCGCCGAGAGCGCCGCCGAGGCCGCCGGCGCGATCGCGTCGAAGATCCCGAGCAGCGCGTCGGAGTGCCTGGCGCCGTCGCCCTCGATCAGCTCGGCGTAGTTGAAATCGTCGCCGGTGTACATGCGCACGCCCGCCGGCAGCCGCGCGCGCATGTCGATCTCCTTCTGCTCGTCGAGCAGCGAGATCTTGACGCCATCCACCTTGGCAGGGTTCGCGGCGATGATCGCGAGCGCGGTGTCCATCGCGCTTGCGTGGTCCGCGCTGCCCCAGTAGCCGGCGAGCGCCGGATCGAACATCTCGCCCAGCCAGTGGATGATCACCGGCTCGCGCACCTGGCCGAGGATGCGGGCATAGACGCGGGCGTAGTCATCCGGCGAGCGCGCGCACGCGGCGAGCGCACGGCTCGCCATCAGCACGATGCGGCTGCCCGCCCGCTCCACCGCCGCGCACTGCTCCTCGTAGGCCGCGATCACGTCGTCCACCGTGACGCCCGGGCCGGGTGCGAGATGGTCGGTGCCGGCGCCGCTCGCGAGCAGCGCCTCCGGAAAGTCGCGCGCGGCCTCGACCGAGCGCCGGATGAGCTCGAGCGAGGTCGGCCAGTCCATCCCCATGCCGCGCTGCGCCGTGTCCATCGCCTCGGCGACGCCCATGCCGAGCGACCAGAGGTGGCGCCGGTAGGCGATCGTCGCGTCCCAGTCGATCGCGCATTCGAGCCACGGCTCGCGCGTCGCGAGCGCGTCGCCGACGACGTGCGCGGCCGAGTAGGCGATCCGGTTGAACGCCCCGGCGCGGCGCGCCGGAAACTCGCGCGGCGCCGAGAGCGTGTAGGCCTCGAGCCGGCGCTCTGCGGTCGGCAGTCTGATCTTGAGCGGAATCCCTTGTGGTGCGTTCATCGCGATACTCCGTTCATGCCGCGGCTTCAGTCCCCTCCGCGCCGAGGCGGGGTGGCCACGCGTTTCGTCCCCTCCTCTCCGAGGAGGGGCGGCCGCGCGAGCGGCCGGGGTGGTGCGGGCTCGTGCAGACTGCCATCGCCGCAACCACCCGCCGGCTTCGCCGGCACCCCTCCTGAAAAGGAGGGATTGGCGTGCTGCGACGCGCGGCGCGTTTCTGTCCCCTCCTCTCCGAGGAGGGGCGGCCGCGCGAGCGGCCGGGGTGGTGCGGGCTCGTGCAGACTGCCATCGCCGCAACCACCCGCCGGCTTCGCCGGCACCCCTCCTTGAAAAGGAGGGATTGGCGTGCTGCGACGCGCGGCGCGTTCCTGTCCCCTCCTCTCCGAGGAGGGGCGGCCGCGCGAGCGGCCGGGGTGGTGCGGGCTCGTGCAGACTGCCATCGCCGCAACCACCCCGCCGGCTTCGCCGGCACCCCCTCCTGAAAAGGAGGGGATTGGCGTGCTGCGACGCGCGGCGCGTTTCTGTCCCCTCCTCTCCGAGGAGGGGCGGCCGCGCGAGCGGCCGGGGTGGTGCGGGCTCGTGCAGACTGCCATCGCCGCAACCACCCCGCCGGCTTCGCCGGCACCCCTCCTTGAAAAGGAGGGGATTGGCGTGCTGCGACGCGCGGCGCGTTTCTGTCCCCCTCCTCTCCGAGGAGGGGCGGCCGCGCGAGCGGCCGGGGTGGTGCGGGCTCGTGCAGACTGCCATCGCCGCAACCACCCCGCCGGCTTCGCCGGCACCCCTCCTTGGAAAGGAGGGAAGGTCGTGCTGCGACGCGCTGCGTGTTTGTGTCCCCTCCTCTCCGAGAAGGGGCGGCCGCGCGAGCGGCCGGGGTGGTGCGGGCTCGTGCAGACTGCCATCGCCGCAACCACCCCGCCGGCTTCGCCGGCACCCCTCCCTGAAAAGGAGGGGATTGGCGTGCTGCGACGCGCGGCGCGTTTCTGTCCCCTCCTCTCCGAGGAGGGGCGGCCGCGCGAGCGGCCGGGGTGGTGCGGGCTCGTGCAGACTGCCATCGCCGCAACCACCCCGCCGGCTTCGCCGGCACCCCTCCTGAAAAGGAGGGGATGCGGCGGGTGGTGCCGGCGTCATCCCTCGAGCCGCGGCAGATCCACCCACCGCCGCTCCCGCCACGACTGCAGCGCGCAGTCGACCAGCTGCAGACCCTTGGCGCCCTCGAGCAGGTCCCAGCGGAACGGCGCGTCCTCGCACACGTGGCGGATGAAAAGCTCCCACTGCGCCTTGAACGCATTGTCGCAGACCTGGTTGTCGGGCACGTTCTCCCAGGCGGCGAAGAAATCGATCGGCTGCGGGATGTCGGGGTTCCACACCGGCTTCGGCGTGTTGACGCGCGCCTGCGTGCGGCACTCGCGCAGCCCGGCCATCGCCGAGCCGTGCGTGCCGTCGACTTGCAGCGTGAGCAGGTCGTCGCGCCGCACCCGCACGCACCACGAGCTGTTGATGTGCGCGATCGGCCCGCCCGCGAGCTGGAACGTGGCGTAGGCGGCGTCGTCCGCGGTCGCCGCGTAGCGCGCACCGCGCTCGTCCCAACGCTCCGGAATGTGCGTCACGCCGAGGCAGCTCACGCTCTTCACCTCGCCGAACAGGTTGTCGAGCACGTAGCGCCAGTGGCATAGCATGTCGAGGATGATGCCGCCGCCGTCCTCCTTGCGGTAGTTCCAGGAGGGCCGCTGCGCCGCCTGCCAGTCGCCCTCGAACACCCAGTAGCCGAACTCGCCGCGCACCGAGAGGATGCGCCCGAAGAAGCCCGCGTCGACGAGCATCTTGAGCTTCATGAGCCCCGGCAGCCACAGCTTGTCCTGCACCACGCCGTGCTTGACGCCGGCGCGCTTGGCCGCACGGTAGGCCTCCAGCGCCTCGGCGAGCGAGGTCGCGGTCGGTTTCTCGCAGTAGACGTGCTTGCCCGCGGCGATCGCCCGCGCGAGCAGCCCCGGCCGCAGCTGGGTCGAGGCGGCGTCGAAGAAGACGGCGTCGTCCTTCGCCGCGAGCGCCGCGTCGAGGTCGCTGGTCCAGCGCAGCCCGCCGTGCGCCTCGGCGAGGCGGCGCACCTTGTCGGCGTTGCGGCCGACGAGCACCGGGTCGGGCACGACGCGCGAGCCGTCGGCGAGCGCGACGCCGCCCTGGGCGCGGATCGCGAGGATCGAGCGCACGAGATGCTGGTTCATGCCCATGCGTCCCGTGACCCCGTTCATGATGATGCCGAGACGTCGGTCAGCCATCGATCAGGCTCCTTTCCTGCGCGTCTTCGCGGTTCACGATTCGCCGGCGGGCGGCGGGCTCTGCGCCATCGCGGTCCACTCGGGCATCGCGCCGCTCGCGAAGCCCGGGCAGTCGAGCGAACCGATCGCGAGCATGCCGTCGCGGATCGCAAGCCGCACGGCGCCGTGGCGGCGCTCGTAGAGGTCCGGGTGCGCGGCAAGGAACACGGCCTGCTCGGCCGCGGGCAGATCGGCCATGCCGTTCACGTAGTGGTGGCCGTTGCGCTCGAGGTGCGTCATGCCGAGCAGCGCGACGAGCGCGAGGTCCTGCTGCACGGCGAGCCCGGCCTGCGTGGTGAGGTCCTCGCCGGTCATGAAGTAGCGGCCGCCCTCGGCGTTCCAGCGCGCGCAGCGCGCCGCGTTGATGATCGACTTGTACAGGCCCTTGCACATCTTGCTGGAGCACCCGGCGTAGCCGAGCGCGCGCGCCTGCGGGAAGCTCTCCAGGGTCGCGTCGGACTCGTCGACGATCACCGGCGCGGCCGCGGCGAGCGGGCCGACGTCGGTGTCGAGCGCGTGCTTGCGGTTGATCGGCTGCTCGATGAACGCGATCGACGCGGCGAGGCGCGCCAGACGCGGCTCGCCGCGCATGCGCGCGATGAGCGCCTCGAGCGCGGCGAGGTCGTCGTACTGCTCGTTGCCGTCGAGCGACACGCGGTAGTCGCGCCCGGCCGCGTCCAGCACCGCGGCGATCTCGGCGAGCCGCGCGACGTCGGCGTCGACGTCGCCGCCGACCTTGAGCTTGAACCAGGTGTGGCCGTAGGCCGCGACCGCCTCCTCGAGCGACTCGGGCAGGCCGTCGTCCGCCTGCCGCGGGTGTCCGGCGATCGCGTCGAGCAGGCCGACGGTGTGCCGCGCGGCGATCCACCGGGCGGGTTGGAGGCGCGCGAGGAACCGGTCCATGTCGAACCCGGCGAGCTCGGGGGCAACGGCCGCCGGCGCGATGCCTGCGAGGTTGCGGCGCACGGCGGTGCTGAACGGCACCGCGAGCGCGCGGCAGAGCGCGTCGAGGATGGCGCGGTCGAGCTGCGCCGGACCGAAGCAGGCGACGAGCGGATTCAGATCCCGGGCGGCGCACGCCTCGATCTGCGCCGCGTAGTGCGCCGCGAAGTGCCCGAACGCGGTGCGCGGCGCGGCGTCGGCGAGATAGGCGTCGCGCGCCAGCCGCAGCGCCGTGCGCAGCTGGTCGAAGTTCTGCTCGTTGGTGAGCGCGAGATTCTTGTCGAACCACTTCGGCGCGAGGAGCTCGGCCCCAGCGCCCCACGCCTCGCGGCCGTCCTCGAGGCGGATCGCCGCGCGCACGAATACCTGCGGCGCCTCGGTGAGCGTCACCACGCCGAAGCGGAACGGCATGCGCAGGCGCACCGGCCGCTCGAGCAGCTGGACCTCGAGCAGGCGCAAGCGCGGCGCCGCGCTCATCCGGCCTCCCGGCGCGCTCGGGCGGGGCTCACCATTGCGGGTGCGACCGCTTGATGCGGATCGCCAGGAACGGGTCGTACATCGGCGCGCTGCCGAGCATCACCGCCTGCGCTCCGGCGGCGAAGAAGTCGCCGGCGTCCTCCGGCGTCGCAACGCCGCCGACGCCGATCACCGCGAGCGGCAGCCGGCGCTCGCGCACGAGCTCGACCGCGCTGCGCACCTGCGCCACGCTCGGCGCGTGCACCATCCGTCCGAGCACGCCGGCGCTCGCCCGCCCGCGGCCGAACGCCGCCGCGCCGTCCGGGCGCTGGATGCGCACCGCGATCCCGTTCACCATGACGACGCCGTCGGCACCGCCGGCGACCGACTCGAGCAGGCGCCCGAGGCCGCGCCGCGCGGGCAGGTAGCCGATCTTCAGCAGCACCGGCGTCGCGCCGGCCGCGCGCTTCATCGCGCGCGCGATGCGGCCGGAGAGCGCCGCGTCGTGGTAGATGTCTCCCTCGGCCGAGCAGACGTTCGGGCAGGAGAGGTTCGCTTCGACGACCTGCGCGCCTGCCTCGCAGGCGAGCCCCGCGAGGCGCGCGAACTCGTCGATCATGCGCGCCGGCGGGTCGCCCGGCGCGGGCGAGGCCACCACCGACACGTTCAGCACCTGGCCCTTGCCGAGCGCGCGCCGGGCGCGTGCGACGTCGCGCATCCAGGCCGCGGGCGGCTTCGACGGCATGCCGAACGACACGGTGCTCGACAGCACTGCCACATCGGCGCCGCGGCGCGGCGCGGTGCGCACCGCCGCGCGCGCGCCGCGCGGAAGGCGCCCGCGCGCGCGCTCGAGAAACACCCAGTTCGGCAACGGGTGCGAGCGGCGCGCCGCGGCGCGCACGGTCTTGTAGGTCAGGATGTCGAAGCCGAGGCGCGCGTAGAGCTCGACCCAGCGCGAGTTGAGCAGCAGTCCCGCGGCGATGCCGATGCGCGCGCGCACCGGCAAGCCGAGGAACGTCTTCGCCGGCGTGGCCGGGACCGCCGGCACGCGGCCGGCAAAGCTCGGGCCGTGGCGGTAGTTCCAGTCGTAGCTGCGGTCGGTGCGGTAGGTGGCCAGCATGCGCGCGGACGGCCGCCGGGCGACGCGCCCGGCGCCGGCGGCGCGGGTGCCTGCTCGCCGCCATGTTTTTAACCGTACGGTTAATTGAGCGTCAAGGCTAGCGCGCGGCGCCGGGCTTGTCAAACGCGGGCCGCCGCCGGCGCGGCGGCCGGTCGGCGCCGCTGGCGGTGAGATAGCCGGTGATGACGTCGACCATGTGCTCCAGGCGCGCGCGGCGCGCGTGCGCGGTGGCGAGATCGCGCCCGAACACGGCCGAGAGCGTGTAGTTGTTCGAGAGGAAGAAGTACGCCAGGCCGGCGATCGAGATGTAGAGCTGCACCGGATCGACGCCCGGCCGGACCGCGCCGGCCCGCTCGCCGCGCCGCAGGATCGCGCCGAGCGTGGCCACCAGCGGCGAGTTGGCCGCGCGCACGCGCCGCGAACCCCTGACGTGGCGCCCGCGGTGCAGGTTCTCGCTGTTGAGCAGCGCCAGGAATTCGGGGTGCTCGAGGTAGTAGCACCAGGTGAACGCAACCAGCCGCCGGACGCCCTCGATCGGTTCGACGTCGAGCAGGTTGAGCGTCTGCTCGGCGGCGCGGATGCTGCGATAGGCGTGCTCGAGCACCGCGGCGAACAGCGCGTCCTTGTCGCCGAAGTAGTAGTACAGCATGCGCTTGTTCGCGCCGGCGCGCTCGGCGATGCGGTCCACGCGCGCCCCGGCGAGGCCGTGGCGGGCGAATTCTCCGGTCGCCGCGTCGAGGATACGCGCGCGGGTGCGCGCGGGATCGCGGCCGCGCGACTCCGGGCGCGCGGCGCCGTTGCCGCCGCGCGCGGCCCCCGCACGCTCGCGCGCGCCGCGGCGCGGGACCGGCGCCGCGCCCTCAGCCGGCCGCATCCAGGCTCTCGAGGATGCCGCGGATGTAGCCGACCGCGCGCGCCGCGGTCGCCTGTCCGTTGGGCAGGTACTTGAACGGCTCCACGGCCACCACGCCGTCGTATGCGTTGCGCTTGAGCGCGGCGAACACCGGCGCGAACCGCAGTTCGCCTTCGCCCGGGCCGCGGCGATTGGTGTCGTTCACCTGGATGTGCGCGATGCGACCGGTCGGCAGCCAGCGGTCGAGCACCGCCGCGATCGGCTCGGACTCGGCGCGCCCGGCCGCGCTGGTGTCGAGCATCGTGCGCAGGCCGGGGCTGCCGATCTCGTCCACGATCGCGACCGCCTCGGCCACGGTATTGACGAGCTGCGTCTCGGCGCGGGCGAGCGGCTCGATGCAGTAGGTGACGCCGGCGGTCGCGGCGTAGTTGCCGACGCGCGCGAAGCACTCCTTCGCCCGCGCGAGCGCCGCCTCGTGCGCGTCGCCCGGCGGGACCGAGCGCTGCGCCGGCGAGCCGTGCACCATGACCCTGCCGCCGAGATCGTGGCACAGATCGACCAGGCGCATCAGGACCTCGACCGTGCGGTTGCGCACGGCCTCGTCGGCAGAGGTGATCGAGAGCCCGCGCGGCGTGAGCAGCAGCCAGTGGAGCCCGGTGATCTCGATGCCCGCCGCGCGCGCAGCGCGGCGGATCGCCGTGCGCTCGGCCGGGATCATCAGGTGCGGCTCGTCGGCGAAGGTGAACGGCGCGAGCTCGAGCCCGTCGTAGCCGACCTGCCGCGCGAAGTCGCACTGCATCGCGAACGGCATCGGCTGGAGCACTTCGTTGCAGAGGGCGATCTTCATGCGGCTATCGTAGCCGATTACCGGCCCGGCGCGCCGAACGCGCGGCGCAACGGCGCCGCCAACAGCGCCCGCACGGCCGGGTAGGACAACAGGATCGTGGCGACGGTCACCGCGCCGAGCGCGAGGCTGATCGGGCGCGTGACGAACGGCGCGAGATCGCCGTCGGCGAGCACCAGCGCGCGCCGCAGGTTCTTGTCGAGGATGTCGCCGAGCACCAGGCCGAGCACCAGCGGGGCGAGCGGGTAGTGCAGGCTGCGCAGGAGATAGCCCAGCACGCCGAACGCCAGCATGACCCAGATGTCGAACACCCGGCCGGCGATCGCGAACGCGCCGACCGTGCAGAGCACGAAGATCACCGGCATCAGGCGCTCGCGCGGCACGCGCAGCACGTACAGCAGCGGCCGCGTGAGCAGCATCCCGTGCACGAACATCGCCAGCGTCGCGAGCAGGCACATCGCGACGACCTCCCACAGGAACCCCGGTGACTCGATCATCAGCAGCGGCCCGGGCCGCACGCCGTGGATGAACATCGCGGCGAGCAGCACGGCGGCCGGCGCCGACCCCGGCACCGCCAGCGTGAGCACCGGAATGATGGCGCCGGGCACCGCGGCGTTGTTGCCGGTCTCGGCCGCCATCAGCCCCTCCACGGAACCCTTGCCGAATTGGTCGCGCTCGCGGCTCGTGCGGCGCGCGGCCGCGTACGAAACCCACGCGCCCATGTCCTCGCCGACCCCGGGGATGATGCCCATCGTGGTGCCGATCAGCCCCGAGCGCACCGCGGTGCGCCGGTAGCGCCAGAGGTCTGCGATGCGCGGCACCACCGAGCCGCGCATCTCGCGCACCACGTCGGGCTTCGGCTGGCACATCACGACCAGCACCTCGGAGAAGCCGAACGCGCCGACCAGCGCCGGCAGGAGCCCGATGCCGCCGGCGAGGTCGGTGCTGCCGTACGCGAAGCGCGCGTAGGCGTGCACGCCCTCCTGGCCGACGGTGGCGACGAGCAGCCCGAGGAACCCGGCGATCCAGCCCTTCAGCGGATCCTGCTGCGCGGTGAGGTTGCCCGAGATCACGATGCCGAACACCGCCAGCCAGAAGAACTCGAACGCGCCGAACTTGAGCGCGAACTCGCCGAGCAGCGGCGAGATCGTGGCGAGCATGAGGATGCCGATCAGGCTGCCGACCACCGATCCGGCGGTGGCGACGCCCATCGCCGCGCCCGCCCGCCCGGCACGCGCGAGCGGAAAGCCGTCGAGCGTGGTCGCCGCGTTCGCCGGCGTGCCGGGGATGTTGAGCAGGATCGCGCTGCGGCTGCCGCCGTAGATCGCGCCGATGTACATGCACACCAGGATCAGCAGCGCCTGCGAGGAAGCCATCTTCAGCGTGAGCGTGGTGAGCAGCGCGACGCCCAGCGTCGCGGTGAGGCCGGGCATCATGCCGACGACGATCCCGAGCAGCGTCGCCCAGAGGACGTTCGCGAGCGCGAGCGGCGTCGCGAACCCGAGCAGCGCCTCGGCGAGGCGCTGAACGCCCTCAAACACGAACCGCCGCCCGCGGCATCGAAGCGCACCGGGTGCGCGCGGACGCCGCAGAGCCAGGGGGCCAGCCCCTCGCCCGATCCGGGGGACAGGCAGCCGGGCCGCGAATCCCCGCGTCGGTACGACCGGGGTCCGGTCCGCACGACGGCAACCGCACCAGGGCCCACGACCGCCGCGTTACGGCAAGCGCACGTAGAAGAACTCCTCGAACACGTGGGTGACCACGGCGGCGACGATCAGCGCCTCGACCGCCGCGCTGAGCGTCCGGCGCACGCGCCGGCCCGCCGACTCCGGCCGCTCGAACAGCACGATGAACGCGAAGACGAAGAGCCCCGTGGCGAGCGCGAACGGCAGGGTCCCGACGAGCAGGGCCGCGTAGCCGAGCGTGAGCACGAGCGCGAGCCAGAGCCGCGCGCCGCCGGCGTCGCCGCCGGCCGCGGCCGCGCCGCGGCGATGGCCGCCCTGGCGCACCGAGCGCACGAGCAGAAAGAGCCCGAGCACCGCGATCACCGCGCCGAGCACCCCCGGCACGAGCCCCGGCACGCTGTACGGGTTGGCGCCGATCGCCTCGAAGCGCGGCATGCGCAGCGCCTCGAGGAGCGCGCCGCCGCCGAGCGCGACCAGCACGAGCGCGGAGAAGAAATCGGCCCGGGCCATCGTCGCGGCCGGGGCCTCGCCCTGTTGCGGCATGCGCCGGCTGCCCCGGATTCTCCGCGGGGATCGCTAGGGCTTCGGGATGCCCACTTCGGCCGGCGACATCTTCAGCTTGCCGGCGGCGTGCAGCATCCACGCGTCGGCCTGGATCGTCGGCCACACCGCCTTCTGCGCCGCCTCGCCGGAGGAGGGCGCGAAGAGCGCACCGCGGTCGGCGGCGTACTTCTTGAGCGCCGCGGAGCCCGCGATCTTGTCGGCCCAGAGCTTTTCCAGCGTCGCGATCACTTCCGGCGGCACGCCCTTCGGAATGATGATGCCGAAGTGGGTGGAGACGTCAGCCACGTTCGGCACCCACTTGCGCACCGATTCGATCGCGCCGACCCCGCCGATCTCCATGCCGGTCGGCCCGACCACCGCGAGCGGGCGCAGCCGCTTGCCGCGCAGCATCTCGGACTGCTCGGTCGCGAGCTGCGTGGTGACCTCGGTCTCGCCGCCGACGGTGGCGATCACCGCCGGGTTGCCGCCGTCGTAGGTGACGTGCTTGTAGGTGACGCCGGCTGCTTGCGCGATCGCCTCCATCGCGAGGTGCCCGGACGAGGTCGCGCCGGCGGTCGCCACCGACACCTGGCCGGGCTTCGCCTTCAGCGCCGCGAGCAGGTCGGAGAAGCTCTTGTACGGCGTGCTCGGGTTCACGCTCACGATCGGGACGTTCACGACCGTCAGGAAGAGGTGCCAGTCTCTCACGTTGGTGTCGTACAGGCCGAGCAGCTTGTAGGTACCGAGCTGCTTCGGCGCGCCCGCGGTCCAGGTGTAGCCGTCCTTCGGCGCCTCCGCCACGTTCTTCTTGCCGATCGAGCCCGAGGCGCCGGGCTGGTTCTGGATCACGATCTTCGCGCCGAGGGCGCCCTCGAGCTCGGCCGCGGTGACGCGCGTCACCTGGTCGGTGGCGCCGCCGGCGGCCCACGGTACGACGATGGTGATCGGGCGCGCGGGTTTCCACTGCGCGGCGGCCGGCGCGGCGGCGACGAGCGCGGCGGCGGCGAGCGCGGCGGCCGCGGCGATACGCGGGGTTGCGATGCGGGTCATGTGGGTTTCTCCTCCGGTTGACGCGGGCCGTTGCGGTCGCCGCGCTACGGCGCCCTGTTGCGCGACGGGCGCCCCGCGACAATTATTAACCGATTCGTTAAAAGTTTGCAACGCGCGGCGCCGGGCGCTTAAACTCTCGCGGCGACACCGCGTAGAGAGGCTGCAATGTCCGCTGCACCGCGCATCAAGACCACCGTGGTCGGCTCCTATCCGGTCCCGGACTGGCTCGCCGCCGCGCCGTCCGAGCAGGCTGTGATCGACGCCACCCGCGTCGTCATCCACACCCAGGAGCGCGCCGGCATCGACGTCGTCTGCGACGGCGAGCTGTACCGCTTCGACGTGAACCACCCCGAGACCAACGGCATGATCGAGTTCTTCGTGCGGCCGATGGACGGCATCCGCACGCGCATTGCGTTCGACGAGCTCACGCGCTACCGCGCGCAGCGCGGCATGGGCTTTCGCACCCGCCCGCCTGGGGTGGTGGACGGGCCGGTGCGCTCCGGCGCGCTCGATCTCCCGCACGCCTGCGCGCGCGCCCGCGCGCTCGCGACGCACGCCTTCAAGTTCACCGTGACCGGGCCGCACATGCTGGCGAAGACGCTGGTCGACCGCCACTACGGCTCGACCGCCGCGCTCGCCGAGGCGATCGCCGCGGCGCTCGCCGAGCAGGTACCGCACCTCGACGCGGACGTGCTGCAGCTCGACGAGGCGAACCTGCCGGGCAGCCCGGACGAGTGGCCGTGGGCAGCCGTCGCGATCAACAAGGTGCTCGACGCCTTCCCGCGCACGCGGGCGGTGCACCTCTGCTTCGGCAATTACGGCGGGCAGTCGATCCAGAAGGGCACCTGGGCGAAGCTGATCGACTATCTGAACGCCTTGCGCGTCGATCACGTGGTGATGGAGTGCGCGCACCGCCCGGCCGAGGAGCTTGCCGTGTTCCGCGACTTGCGTCCCGAGATCGGAATGGGGCTCGGCGTGGTCGACATCAAGCGCACCGAGGTCGAGACGGCGGACGCGATCGCGCGGGCGATCGAGGCCGCCGAGCGCGCGATCGGCCCCGGCCGCGTGAAGTACGTCCACCCCGACTGCGGGTTCTGGATGCTCAAGCGCCCGATCGCGGACGCCAAGATCCGCGCGCTCGTCAAGGGGCGCGATCTGTTCGAGGGGCGCGGCGCGCGGCAAGCCGCCTGAGCCCTCGTCCGTCCCCCGTGCGCGACGCCACCGGCATCGCGAGCCGACCTCCTACTCCATGCCGAGCAGGTGGTAGATGCGCCGGGTGTACTCGCCGAAGCGCTGGTGCGTCTTCATGTCGAGCGCGCGCGGATGCGGCAGGTCGACCTCGAAGTTGTCGGCCATGCGCGCCGGTCCGGCCGTGAGCACCACCACGCGCGTGCCCAGGAAGACCGCCTCGGAGATGCCGTGCGTCACGAACACGATCGTCTTGCCCGACTCCTTCCAGATGCGCAGCAGCTCGAGGTTCATCTTCTCGCGAGTGAGCGCGTCGAGCGCGCCGAACGGCTCGTCCATCAGCACCAGCTTCGGGTCGTGCACCAGGGCGCGTGCGATCGCCGCGCGCTGCTGCATCCCGCCGGAGAGCTCATACGGGTGCTTGTCCTCGAACCCGGCGAGCCCCACCATCGCGAGAAGCTGCATCGCGCGCTCGCGGCTCGCTTTGGCCGGCAGCCCGAGGAGCTCGGCCGGCAGCAACACGTTGTCGACGATCCGGCGCCAGCGCAGCAGCAGCGGCTGCTGGAACACCCATGCCGATGTCGCGCGAGGGGTCGAAGGGGTGCGCCGCGGTGCCGATGCGCACCGTGCCCCCGTCGTAGTCGTGCAGCCCCGCGAGGATCTTGAGCAGCGTCGTCTTTGCCGCAGCCGGACGGCCCGACCAGCGCCACCAG